>NZ_CP152047.1:0-5056798 GCF_038630885.1 Lysinibacillus sp. FSL K6-0057
TTGGAACATTTAGAAGAACTATGGAACAATGTCCTGGCTCAAGTTGAACAAAAAATTTCTAAACCAAGCTTCGAAACGTGGCTAAAGTCTACAAAGTTACTATCTTACAATGGTAGTGGTTCCACTGTGACGATTGCTGCCCCAAATTCGTTTGCTCGAGACTGGCTTGAAAATCATTATATTCATTTGATTACAGGTATATTAACGGAGCTTACAGGCGAAGACTTGCTTATTAAATTTGTTGTTCAAAAAAACCAGGATTCGGACGATTTCGATTTGCCAGCGCCGATTATCCAAGCAAAAAATAATGAACATCATGATATTTCACCAGGTATGTTAAACCCGAAGTATACTTTTGATACGTTTGTTATTGGCTCTGGTAACCGCTTTGCACATGCAGCTTCGCTAGCTGTCGCAGAAGCACCTGCGAAGGCATATAATCCCTTCTTTATTTATGGGGGCGTTGGGCTAGGGAAAACACACTTAATGCACGCCATTGGTCATTATGTATTAGAGCATAATCCTAATGCAAAAGTGGTGTACTTATCATCCGAAAAATTTACAAATGAATTTATTAACTCCATTCGTGATAACAAAGCACTTGATTTTCGCAATAAGTACCGCAATGTGGATGTACTGCTAATTGATGATATTCAATTCCTTGCTGGAAAAGAATCAACTCAAGAAGAATTTTTCCACACTTTTAATACTTTACATGAAGAATCAAAACAAATTGTTATATCAAGTGACCGACCTCCAAAGGAGATTCCAACTTTAGAAGATCGGCTCCGTTCACGTTTCGAGTGGGGGTTAATAACTGATATTGCGCCACCCGATTTGGAAACTCGTATCGCTATTTTGCGTAAAAAAGCAAAAGCAGACGGTCTAGAGGTACCGAATGAAGTAATGCTTTATATTGCGAACCAGATTGACTCCAATATTAGGGAGCTTGAAGGTGCGCTTATTCGCGTCGTTGCCTACTCTTCACTGGTTAACAAAGATATTACAGCGACATTAGCTGCCGAAGCATTGAAGGATATCATTCCAAATTCAAAGCCGCGGACAGTGACAATATTAGACATTCAAAATGCGGTAGGGGAGCATTTTAGTATACGTTTGGAAGATTTCACTGCCAAAAAACGTACAAAACTAATTGCTTTTCCACGTCAAGTTGCTATGTATTTATCACGCGAATTAACAGATTTTTCGCTGCCGAAAATTGGCGAAGAATTTGGTGGTCGCGACCATACGACTGTTATCCATGCGCACGAAAAAATATCTTCTATGTTGAAAAATGACGTTCAGCTTCAACAAGATGTTAAACAAATTCGTAGTATGCTAGGGAAGTAAATACTGTGGACAAACCATTTAGTTAAACACAAACTTATACACAGTCTATCTACATGTGGATAGACTGATTTTATTCATAAAAAGATACTTATCCACAAATCCACAGGGCCTATTACTATATCTTTTTTATTTTATATAAATAAATAATATAAATATGTGAGGGAAAACGAATGAAATTTGATATTTTACGTGACCGTTTATTAGAGGGTTTAAATGACGTCATGAAAGCAGTAAGTTCAAAAACAACTATTCCGATTTTAACAGGGATTAAAATTGACGTTACAGAAGAAGGTATCCGCTTAACAGGTAGTGATGCTGATATAACTATTCAAACATTTATTCCAGTTGAAGAAGATGGACAACAAATTATTCACATTACAGAAACAGGATCAATTGTTGTGCAGGCACGTATGTTTAATGAAATTGTACGTAAATTACCAACAAATGATGTTGAAATCCAAGTGACACCTGGTTTCCAAACGCATATTCGTTCAGGAAAATCCGAATTCCATTTAATTGGCTCGGATGCTGCAGAATACCCATTATTACCAGAGCTAACAGAAGATCAAAAATTTACTATTCCAGCTGATCTCTTAAAAACAATTATTCGTGAAACAGTATTTGCTGTTGCCACTTCAGAAAGTAGACCCGTGTTGACAGGTGTAAACTGGCAGATCAAAAACGAAACTTTAATCTGTGTTGCAACAGATAGTCATCGTTTAGCTAGACGTAAAGTGCAACTGGAAAATTTACCAGAAGTTGAACATAGTGTTGTTATTCCAGGAAAAAGTTTGAACGAATTAAATAAAGTATTAGAGGATTCTACAAATCTTGTACAAATCGTTATTACAAGTCAGCAAGTATTATTTAAAACTGGCGATGTATTATTCTTCTCTCGCTTACTGGAAGGAAATTATCCAGATACAACTCGTCTAATTCCTGAAGAATATCAAACAAATGTAACGATTAACGGAAAATCTTTATTACAAGCTATTGACCGTGCCTCACTTGTTGCACGAGGAGATCGTAATAATGTTGTACGGTTTGAAATTTTAGATAATCAAGCAGTTGAAGTTTCTTCTAATTCTCCCGAAATCGGTAAAGTACAAGAAGAAATCCCTGTAGAAGCATTGGAAGGGGAAGGTTTGAAAATCTCTTTCAGTGCAAAATATATGATGGAAGCATTAAAAGCAATTGATGGACAAGACGTAGTTATTCAATTTACTGGGGCAATGAGACCGTTTATTTTACGTTCCGTTCATGATGATGCTATTTTACAATTAATTTTACCTGTACGAACTTACTAAAGAATATAAGATCTGTTAAGATAGTCGCTCATAGTGACTATCTTTTTTTACTTATGGCGTAATTTTAGGTATGATAGAGAGATAGACAGTCTGTATTCGGAGGGGAACACACTATGCAGGACATTAAAATTGATGAGGAGTTCATCACGTTAGGGCAGCTTTTAAAAATTACGGATGCCATTAGTTCAGGTGGAATGGCCAAGTGGTTTTTACAAGAACATGCTGTATATGTAAATGGAGAAGTAGATGATCGTCGAGGTCGGAAATTACGTAACGGAGACGTTGTTAATATTCCTGGATGTGGTCGTTTTCAAATCGTAGGACCAACTGGACAATAAATTATGTATATTGATCAAATAAAACTTACAAATTACCGTAACTATGATGCCTTAGCTTTAAACTTCTCTCCAAAAATTAATGTTTTCATTGGTGAAAATGCACAAGGAAAAACAAATGTTATGGAGTCCATCTATGTTTTAGCAATGGCTAAGTCTCATCGAACAACGAACGATAAAGAATTGATACGTTGGGATTCAGACTATGGTAAAATAGAAGGGGCCGTTAAAAAAAGGCATGGTATTTTACCGATCGAACTTACGATTACAAAGAAAGGTAAAAAGGGCAAGATAAATCATATAGAGCAAAGTCGCCTTAGTCATTATATTGGTCAAATGAATGTCGTTATGTTTGCGCCAGAGGATTTGAACGTTGTAAAGGGAAGTCCGCAAATACGTCGCCGTTTTATTGATATGGAGATTGGGCAAATTTCGCCTGTCTATTTACATGATTTATTAACCTTTCAAAAAGTTTTAAAACAACGTAACCATTTTTTAAAAATGAACCAAGGCAAGTCCATGTCAAATGATGTGATGTATGAGGTCTACAATGAACAATATATTCACGCTGCTACCCAAATTATTCGTAAAAGATTTCAATTTATGGATTTATTGCAGGAGTGGGCGGAACCCATACACGCAGGTATATCGCAAGGTAAGGAAACACTGCTTATAAAATATCGTACGGTAGCTGGTATTGAAAAAGAACACTCTACTAGTGAAATTGAAAATACTTTACATCAAAAATTAATTGAAGCGAGAGAACGTGAATTTGATAGGGGTGTGACGCTCGTTGGTCCACACCGTGATGATTTGCAGTTTTTAGTAAATGGCTATGATGTTCAAACATATGGTTCACAAGGACAACAACGTACGACTGCATTGTCTTTAAAACTTGCTGAAATTGAATTAATTAAACAAGAAACAAACGAAACACCCATACTACTTTTAGATGATGTTTTATCGGAACTCGATGATTATCGCCAATCGCATTTATTAAATACCATTCAGGGTGAAGTCCAAACCTTTGTCACAACCACAAGTGTGGATGGAATTCATCATGAAACGATGGAACAGGCTCAACTGTTCCACGTGAAACAAGGTGCGATTGAAAAAAGTTAGCCAGGGTAGTTTTTTAGATTACAAAAGAATGGTAATAGTCAGCTCGGTTGACTGTTCATTCATTTACACACAATGATGTTATGAAGGAGTAGATGAAAGCCGTGGCTATAGAGAACGAAGGTTTACAAAACCAAGCTTATGAGGCCGATCAGATACAGGTATTAGAAGGTTTAGAAGCAGTACGTAAAAGACCAGGGATGTATATCGGTTCAACAAGCTCTAAAGGGCTTCACCATTTAGTATGGGAAATTGTTGATAACAGTATCGATGAAGCTCTTGCAGGATTTTGTACAGATATAAAAGTAACAATTGAAAAAGAAAACTGGATCCGCGTAGAAGATAACGGTCGTGGTATTCCAGTTAGCATTCAAGAAAAAATGGGTAAGCCAGCAGTTGAAGTTATTATGACTGTTTTACATGCTGGTGGTAAATTTGGCGGTGGAGGCTATAAAGTTTCTGGTGGTCTTCATGGAGTTGGAGCATCCGTGGTAAATGCACTCTCTGTTGAAACAATTGTCCAAGTTCATCGTGAAGGTCATATCCATGAAATAAAATTTGAACGTGGAAAAACTATTCAAGAGTTAACAGTTATCGGTGATACAGATCACAATGGTACAACAACGCGATTTAAAGCTGACCCAGAAATTTTTAAAGAAACAACTGTTTATGAATATGATATTTTAGCTCATCGTATTAGAGAATTGGCTTATTTAAATCGTGGCATTAAGATTACGATTGCTGATGAACGCGAAGAAGAGGTTCGTTCAACTACATACCACTATGAAGGTGGTATTCGTTCCTATGTTGAGCATTTAAACCAATCTAAAGAACCAATCCATGATCCAATTGATGTTCTTGGAGAGAAGGATGGCATCACAGTAGAAATTGCCATGCAATATAATGCTGGATTCTCTTCTAATATTTTTTCATTTGCTAACAACATTAATACGTACGAGGGCGGTACACATGAGTCTGGTTTTAAAACAGCCCTTACTCGCGTTATTAATGACTATGCGCGAAAAAATGGATTGCTCAAAGAATCTGACGCTAATCTTACAGGGGAGGATGTACGTGAAGGGTTAACAGCTATTGTTTCTGTTAAACACCCAGATCCTCAATTTGAAGGACAAACAAAAACAAAGTTAGGGAATTCAGAAGTAAGTCAAATTACCAATTCATTATTCTCTGATGGCTTTGAACGTTTTATGTTAGAAAATCCAACTGTTGCACGTAAGGTTGTCGAAAAAGGTTTAATGGCAGCTCGTGCACGTGTAGCTGCTAAAAAGGCACGTGAATTTACTCGTCGTAAAAATGCACTTGAAGTATCTAGCTTACCAGGTAAATTAGCTGATTGTTCTTCTACAAACCCAGCTGATTGTGAAATTTATATTGTTGAGGGTGATTCTGCCGGCGGCTCGGCTAAATCTGGGCGTGACCGTCATTTCCAAGCAATTTTGCCTTTACGTGGTAAGATTCTTAACGTTGAGAAAGCTCGACTAGATAAAATTTTATCGAATGCGGAAATCCGTGCAATGATTACAGCATTCGGCACAGGGATAGGTGAGGAGTTTAATTTAGAAAAAGCTCGTTATCATAAAATCATTATCATGACAGATGCCGATGTTGATGGAGCGCATATCCGTACATTACTTTTAACATTCTTCTTCCGTTTCCTTCGACCACTTATAGAAGCGGGCTATATTTATATTGCACAGCCACCACTTTATCAAGTGAAACAAGGTAAACATATTGAGTACTGCTATGATGAAGAGACATTAAAAGAAATTTTAGAACGACTACCAAAAATGCCAAAACCAAATGTGCAGCGTTATAAAGGTCTTGGTGAAATGAACGCTGAGCAACTTTGGGAAACAACAATGGATCCTGAGTACCGCACATTATTACAAGTAGAATTAGATGATGCAATTAAAGCAAACCAAGCATTTGAGCGTTTAATGGGCGATGAAGTTGAACCTCGTCGTCAATTTATTGAGGAAAATGCCGTATACGCTAATTTAGATATTTAATTTTAGTTGAGGGGAGGTCTACACTTTGTCAGAACAAGAACGCTCCGGTGTAAAAGGAATTAATATAACAGAAGAAATTGAAACATCCTTCCTCGATTATGCAATGAGTGTAATCGTTTCGCGTGCATTACCAGATGTACGCGACGGATTGAAGCCAGTTCATCGTCGTATTTTATACGGCATGCAAGAGCTAGGAAATACAGCAGATAAAGCGTATAAAAAATCAGCACGTATCGTCGGGGATGTAATGGGTAAGTACCATCCACATGGTGACTCTTCCATCTATGATGCAATGGTACGTATGGCGCAAGATTTTAGCTATCGTTACATGCTTGTTGATGGCCACGGGAACTTTGGTTCTGTCGATGGGGACGGAGCTGCGGCGATGCGTTATACGGAATCACGTATGTCTCGCATTGCAATGGAAATGCTTCGTGATATTAATAAAAATACAATTGACTATACGGATAACTATGACGGCTCTGAAAAAGAACCAGTCGTTTTACCAAGTCGTTATCCAAACTTATTAGTAAATGGTGCTGCAGGGATTGCCGTAGGTATGGCAACAAATATTCCTCCACATCAATTGGGAGAAACAATCGATGCTGTTATAGCACTTTCTGAAAATCCAGCCATTACAACCGAGGAGCTAATGGAAATTATTCCAGGCCCTGATTTTCCTACTGGAGGATTGATTTTAGGACGTAGTGGTATACGTAGAGCCTACGAAACTGGTCGAGGTTCCATCATTATTCGTGCGAAAGTGGAAATTGAGCAAAAGGCAAATGGTAAGGAAACTATTCTTATTCATGAACTGCCTTACCAAGTGAATAAGGCTAAGCTCATTGAAAAAATTGCAGAGCTTGTACGTGATAAAAAAATAGATGGTATCACAAATTTACGTGATGAATCTGACCGTCGTGGTATGCGTGTAGTCATTGAAATTCGTAAAGATGCAAATGCTAATGTCGTTTTAAATAATCTATATAAACAAACAGCTATGCAATCGAGCTTCGGTATCAATATGCTGTCTTTAGTAAATGGTCAGCCCAAAGTATTAGGCTTAAAGGAAATGCTATACCATTATTTAGAGCACCAAAAAGTAATTATTCGTCGTCGTACAGAATTCGACCTTCGAAAAGCTGAAGACCGCGCACATATATTAGAGGGCTTACGAATTGCACTGGATCATATTGATGAAATAATTGCTATTATTCGTGGTTCACGTAGTGGTGAAGAAGCGAAACCTCAATTGATGGAACGTTTTAGCTTGTCTGAGCGTCAGGCTCAAGCTATTTTAGATATGCGCCTAGTTCGATTAAGTGGCTTAGAGCGTGAAAAAATTGAAGCAGAATATCAAGAGCTTCAAGTTCTTATAGCTGAATTAAAGGCAATTTTAGCAGATGAAGAGAAAATTGTTGATATTATTCGTACTGAAATTTTAGAGCTGAAAGAACGTTTTAATGATATACGTCGTACTGAGATTACATCAGGTGGTCTAGAAATGATTGAGGATGAGGATTTAATCCCTGTTGAAAACTCAGTTGTTACTTTAACGCATAATGGCTATATCAAGCGTTTAGCTGCGAATACATATCGTAGTCAAAAGCGTGGCGGTCGTGGTGTACAAGGAATGGGTACAAATGAAGACGATTTTGTAGAGCATCTAATGAATACTTCAACCCACGATACAATTCTATTCTTTACGTCTAAAGGTAAAGTATTTAGAGCTAAAGGATATGAAATCCCAGAGTTCGGTCGTACGGCTAAAGGGTTACCAATCGTAAACTTGCTCAATATAGATAAAGGCGAAAAAGTAACAGCTATGATTCGTGTTGGGTCGTTTGATGAAGATGCTTACTTTATCTTTACCACAAAAACAGGTATTACAAAACGTACCCCTGTATCACAATTTGCTAACATCCGAACAAATGGTTTAATAGCTATTAGCTTGAGAGAAGACGATGATCTTATTTCTGTACGTCTAACGGATGGAGAGAAACAAGTAATTATTGGTACACGTGACGGTATGCTCGTTCGTTTCCAAGAAGACGACATCCGTTCTATGGGTCGTACAGCTGGTGGTGTTCGTGGTATTAAGCTGCGTGATGGTGACGAAGTAGTAGGTATGGAGATTGTTGAGCCAGGACAAGAAATTTTAGTAGTAACCGAAAAAGGTTACGGTAAACGTACTTCTGAAGAGGACTATCGTTTACAAAGTCGTGGTGGTGTAGGTCTGAAAACTATCCAAATTACAGATAAGAATGGTCCGATGGTGGCTGTAAAAACTGTTGATGGTTCTGAGGATTTAATGCTTATTACCATTAATGGTATGCTTATTCGTATGGATGTAAATGATATTTCACTAATTGGGCGCAGTACGCAGGGAGTTCGTTTAATTCGACTAGGAGATGACGAATTGGTTGCAACTGTAGCTAAAGTGGAAAAAGCAGAAGAGGCTTTAGAGGACGAAGAAGAAATAGAAGAATAATTTAAGCCGATGACGACAACATTGAATGTCGCCATCGGTTTTTTTACGTAAATAATGAAAAATAAGTAATTATTTTGAATTCCATGATAAAATGGAAATACCTTATTTTGAAGCAAGAAATAGTGGAGAGGTGTTCATTCCGTGGAAACTATACATGTTCCGATTTCAGAGCTAGGCGTTGGCAAGGTAATTTCTGAAGATATATTTGCTAATACACAGTATCCAATTATATTCAAAGATACAATGATTTCTTATGTACACTTGCAAGTTTTTCATGCATTTAATATTTTCAACGTCCCAGTTTACAAAAGTGAAAATGATACTCGATTAGAAAAGAATGAAATCGATGTCGAAGTTACAATTGAAGAAATTCCAACCTTTAGAAAAGTCTATAATCATTCTGTTGAACAGTTTAAAAAGGAATTTAAAAATTGGGAAGCGGGAGCAAAGGTAGATATTGCAAAAGCAAGGACAATTATTTTACCTTTAGTAGAGATGGTGCTAGAAGATCGTACTATTATTTTTGATCTAAATGAGTATTCAAACCCTAAAGACTACCTGTATCATCATTGTGTAGCAACTGGTTTGATTGCCTCAGTTATTGCGCAAAAACTTGGTTATGATAGAGGAACCACTATTCAAGTAGCCATTGGTGGTTTATTAGCCGATTGTGGTATGGCTAAAGTACATCCTCGTATCAGAGATAAGAAGACACCTTTAACAGAGCAAGAATATGATGAAATATATAAACATCCGACTTATAGCCATAACATGGTGAAAGATCTGACCATTTTAAAAGAAACAATGAAAGAAGCCATCTTCCAACACCATGAACGTTTAAATGGTAGCGGATATCCGAAGAGCGAAAAGATCGCCAATATTTCTATTTTTGCACAAATCATTGCTGTTGCAGATGTTTTTCATGCTATGACGTGTGAACGAGTGTATCGATCGAAGCAATCTTCATTTAAAGTTATAGAAATGATTAATGAATCTGAGTTTGGAAAGTTTGATATTAAAGTAGTACGTGCTTTAATTGATATTGTTGCAGATCTTCCGATAGGGACGATTGTAGAACTTTCTAATCTAGAACGTGGAGAAGTGATGTTTGTAAATAAATTTGCCCCAACACGACCTCTCATTAAATTAATTCATTCAGGGGAAATTTTTGATTTAGGAAAAAATCGCAGTTTTTATATTTCACGAATCATAACTAATCTATAAAAAAGTGGCAAACCATATTATATGGCTTGCCTATTTTTATTCAAAGGTTTTCAGGGAAGTGAGGTGTTCACTGTATATAGTGCAAGAAATTTAGTCTACGCCTTCTTAATAGGCGGCAGTTTAGTATTTTTCTTAAGAAATGATAACCAATATTAATCATTAAATAGTGGGCATTTTCACTATGATTGTGTTTTGAAACATTCAAATCTAATGTATTAAAATATTTTCGGAGAAAGTGTTGACTTTATTTTAGAATCTTGATATTATAAATGAGTCGCCAAGAGGTGACAGTGAAATAAAGAACATGAACCTTGAAAACTGAACAAGCAAAACGTAATCAATAAAGTTTTAAGTAGCTAGCTTTGGCTAGTGAACGGAACAAAAATTTTGGACATCAAAATTGATGCCAGCAAAACAATTTGAGCTTATCAAATTTCTTTTATGGAGAGTTTGATCCTGGCTCAGGACGAACGCTGGCGGCGTGCCTAATACATGCAAGTCGAGCGAACAGAGAAGGAGCTTGCTCCTTCGACGTTAGCGGCGGACGGGTGAGTAACACGTGGGCAACCTACCCTATAGTTTGGGATAACTCCGGGAAACCGGGGCTAATACCGAATAATTTGTTTCACCTCATGGTGAAACACTGAAAGACGGTTTCGGCTGTCGCTATAGGATGGGCCCGCGGCGCATTAGCTAGTTGGTGAGGTAACGGCTCACCAAGGCGACGATGCGTAGCCGACCTGAGAGGGTGATCGGCCACACTGGGACTGAGACACGGCCCAGACTCCTACGGGAGGCAGCAGTAGGGAATCTTCCACAATGGGCGAAAGCCTGATGGAGCAACGCCGCGTGAGTGAAGAAGGATTTCGGTTCGTAAAACTCTGTTGTAAGGGAAGAACAAGTACAGTAGTAACTGGCTGTACCTTGACGGTACCTTATTAGAAAGCCACGGCTAACTACGTGCCAGCAGCCGCGGTAATACGTAGGTGGCAAGCGTTGTCCGGAATTATTGGGCGTAAAGCGCGCGCAGGTGGTTTCTTAAGTCTGATGTGAAAGCCCACGGCTCAACCGTGGAGGGTCATTGGAAACTGGGAGACTTGAGTGCAGAAGAGGATAGTGGAATTCCAAGTGTAGCGGTGAAATGCGTAGAGATTTGGAGGAACACCAGTGGCGAAGGCGACTATCTGGTCTGTAACTGACACTGAGGCGCGAAAGCGTGGGGAGCAAACAGGATTAGATACCCTGGTAGTCCACGCCGTAAACGATGAGTGCTAAGTGTTAGGGGGTTTCCGCCCCTTAGTGCTGCAGCTAACGCATTAAGCACTCCGCCTGGGGAGTACGGTCGCAAGACTGAAACTCAAAGGAATTGACGGGGGCCCGCACAAGCGGTGGAGCATGTGGTTTAATTCGAAGCAACGCGAAGAACCTTACCAGGTCTTGACATCCCGTTGACCACTGTAGAGATATAGTTTCCCCTTCGGGGGCAACGGTGACAGGTGGTGCATGGTTGTCGTCAGCTCGTGTCGTGAGATGTTGGGTTAAGTCCCGCAACGAGCGCAACCCTTGATCTTAGTTGCCATCATTTAGTTGGGCACTCTAAGGTGACTGCCGGTGACAAACCGGAGGAAGGTGGGGATGACGTCAAATCATCATGCCCCTTATGACCTGGGCTACACACGTGCTACAATGGACGATACAAACGGTTGCCAACTCGCGAGAGGGAGCTAATCCGATAAAGTCGTTCTCAGTTCGGATTGTAGGCTGCAACTCGCCTACATGAAGCCGGAATCGCTAGTAATCGCGGATCAGCATGCCGCGGTGAATACGTTCCCGGGCCTTGTACACACCGCCCGTCACACCACGAGAGTTTGTAACACCCGAAGTCGGTGAGGTAACCTTTTGGAGCCAGCCGCCGAAGGTGGGATAGATGATTGGGGTGAAGTCGTAACAAGGTAGCCGTATCGGAAGGTGCGGCTGGATCACCTCCTTTCTAAGGATTATTTCGGAATACAAACCTTGGGTTTGTAAGATTACGTTTTGCGTTCAGTTTTGAAGGTTTATAAAATATAATAAAACTTCTAAGAGGGCCTATAGCTCAGCTGGTTAGAGCGCACGCCTGATAAGCGTGAGGTCGATGGTTCGAGTCCATTTAGGCCCACCATATATACCTCTTGGGGCCTTAGCTCAGCTGGGAGAGCGCCTGCCTTGCACGCAGGAGGTCAGCGGTTCGATCCCGCTAGGCTCCACCATTTTTTTGTTCTTTGAAAACTGGATAAAACGACATTGAAATTGTAACAAACACATTTATTTTTTAAGTTTTTTATAGGCTTAATAACTTGGTTAAGTTATTAAGGGCGCACGGCGAATGCCTTGGCACTAGGAGCCGAAGAAGGACGGCACTAACACCGATATGCTTCGGGGAGCTGTAAGTGAGCTTTGATCCGGAGATTTCCGAATGGGGGAACCCACTACGTTTAATCGCGTAGTATCTTGACGTGAATACATAGCGTCTTGAAGGCAGACCCAGGGAACTGAAACATCTAAGTACCTGGAGGAAGAGAAAGAAAAATCGATTCCCTGAGTAGCGGCGAGCGAAACGGGAAGAGCCCAAACCAAGAGGCTTGCCTCTTGGGGTTGTAGGACACTCAATACGGAGTTACAAAAGAGCGAGTTAGATGAAGCGACTTGGAAAGGTCCGCCAGAGCAGGTAAAAGCCCTGTAGTCGAAAGTTCGTTCTCTCCTGAGTGGATCCTGAGTACGGCGGAACACGTGAAATTCCGTCGGAATCCGGGAGGACCATCTCCCAAGGCTAAATACTACCTAGTGACCGATAGTGAACCAGTACCGTGAGGGAAAGGTGAAAAGCACCCCGGAAGGGGAGTGAAAGAGATCCTGAAACCGTGTGCCTACAAGTAGTTAGAGCCCGTTAATGGGTGATAGCGTGCCTTTTGTAGAATGAACCGGCGAGTTACGATTACGTGCGAGGTTAAGCTTTAGAAGGCGGAGCCGCAGCGAAAGCGAGTCTGAATAGGGCGAAATAGTACGTGGTCGTAGACCCGAAACCAGGTGATCTACCCATGTCCAGGGTGAAGGTGAGGTAACACTTACTGGAGGCCCGAACCCACGCACGTTGAAAAGTGCGGGGATGAGGTGTGGGTAGCGGAGAAATTCCAATCGAACTTGGAGATAGCTGGTTCTCTCCGAAATAGCTTTAGGGCTAGCCTCGTGATGAGAATACTGGAGGTAGAGCACTGTTTGGACTAGGGGGCCATCCCGGTTTACCGAATTCAGACAAACTCCGAATGCCAGATATTTATACACGGGAGTCAGACTGCGAGTGATAAGATCCGTAGTCAAAAGGGAAACAGCCCAGACCACCAGCTAAGGTCCCAAAGTAATCGTTAAGTGGAAAAGGATGTGGCGTTGCACAGACAACCAGGATGTTGGCTTAGAAGCAGCCATCATTTAAAGAGTGCGTAATAGCTCACTGGTCGAGTGACGCTGCGCCGAAAATGTATCGGGGCTAAACGATTCACCGAAGCTGTGGATTGACATCTACGATGTCAGTGGTAGGAGAGCGTTCTAAGTGCGTTGAAGTCAGACCGGAAGGACTGGTGGAGCGCTTAGAAGTGAGAATGCCGGTATGAGTAGCGAAAGACGGGTGAGAATCCCGTCCACCGTATGACTAAGGTTTCCTGAGGAAGGCTCGTCCGCTCAGGGTTAGTCGGGACCTAAGCCGAGGCCGATAGGCGTAGGCGATGGACAACAGGTTGATATTCCTGTACCACCTCCTCACCGTTTGAGAAATGGGGGGACGCAGTAGGATAGGGTAAGCGCGCTGTTGGATATGCGCGTCCAAGCAGTAAGGCGTGTGTGTAGGCAAATCCGCACACTGTAACGTTGAGCTGTGATGGCGAGTCCGTATGGACGAAGTTCCTGATTTCACACTGCCAAGAAAAGCCTCTATCGAGGTGAGAGGTGCCCGTACCGCAAACCGACACAGGTAGTCGAGGAGAGAATCCTAAGGTGTGCGAGAGAACTCTCGTTAAGGAACTCGGCAAAATGACCCCGTAACTTCGGGAGAAGGGGTGCTCTTGAGCGTGCAAGCGCATGAGAGCCGCAGTGAATAGGCCCAGGCGACTGTTTAGCAAAAACACAGGTCTCTGCAAAACCGTAAGGTGACGTATAGGGGCTGACGCCTGCCCGGTGCTGGAAGGTTAAGAGGAGTGGTTAGCGCAAGCGAAGCTGCGAATTGAAGCCCCAGTAAACGGCGGCCGTAACTATAACGGTCCTAAGGTAGCGAAATTCCTTGTCGGGTAAGTTCCGACCCGCACGAAAGGCGTAACGATCTGGGCACTGTCTCAACGAGAGACTCGGTGAAATTATAGTACCTGTGAAGATGCAGGTTACCCGCGACAGGACGGAAAGACCCCGTGGAGCTTTACTGTAGCCTGATATTGAATTTTGGTACAACTTGTACAGGATAGGTAGGAGCCAGAGATCTCGGAGCGCCAGCTTCGAAGGAGGCGTCGGTGGGATACTACCCTGGTTGTATTGAAATTCTAACCCATGCCCCTTAGCGGGGCAGGAGACAGTGTCAGGCGGACAGTTTGACTGGGGCGGTCGCCTCCTAAAAGGTAACGGAGGCGCCCAAAGGTTCCCTCAGAATGGTTGGAAATCATTCGTAGAGTGTAAAGGCACAAGGGAGCTTGACTGCGAGACCTACAAGTCGAGCAGGGTCGAAAGACGGGCTTAGTGATCCGGTGGTTCCGCATGGAAGGGCCATCGCTCAACGGATAAAAGCTACCCCGGGGATAACAGGCTTATCTCCCCCAAGAGTCCACATCGACGGGGAGGTTTGGCACCTCGATGTCGGCTCATCGCATCCTGGGGCTGTAGTCGGTCCCAAGGGTTGGGCTGTTCGCCCATTAAAGCGGTACGCGAGCTGGGTTCAGAACGTCGTGAGACAGTTCGGTCCCTATCCGTCGTGGGCGTAGGAAATTTGAGAGGAGCTGTCCTTAGTACGAGAGGACCGGGATGGACACACCGCTGGTGTACCAGTTGTCTTGCCAAAGGCATCGCTGGGTAGCTATGTGTGGACGGGATAAGTGCTGAAAGCATCTAAGCATGAAGCCCCCCTCAAGATGAGATTTCCCATTACGCAAGTAAGTAAGATCCCTCAAAGACGATGAGGTAGATAGGTTCGAGGTGGAAGTGTGGTGACACATGGAGCTGACGAATACTAATCGATCGAGGACTTAACCAAAACGTTTGAAACATTCAATGCACGTTTATCCAGTTTTGAAAGAATAATTCTTTCAATTTAATACATGTCTAGTGATGATGGCAAAGAGGTCACACCCGTTCCCATACCGAACACGGAAGTTAAGCTCTTTAGCGCCGATGGTAGTTGGGGGCTTCCCCCTGTGAGAGTAGGACGTCGCTAGGCAAATGAAACAGTCAACTGTATGTTGACTGTTTTTTTATATTCATTGTAAACTTCGTACTGTGTAGGAGGGTTTAGAAAGCTTTTAGCTAAAACCATTAAAAAGTCACGTCTAGTCAACCAACTTGCTAAAGAAGAAGAGATCGATAGTATGTTAAATCAGTGGAAGAAAGATGTAGAAGTTATGAAGGTAACAACGTTTGTGAATCATGTTCATCGATTGCTAACCAATCTAAAACTTTCATGGACCAATTAAAATGGGTGAATAGTTTAATGATTATCAATCAACCTACAAATTTAATTATAGTAATCGTCAATTATAATATGGGGACATTGTAAAATACTGTTGATGGAGATAAGAAAAAGATAAATGAAAGAATTTATAGACTGTTTATGGAAGAAATAAAGAGAAAGAAAAAATATATAAGCTATTTTAGTATGGTTGATGAATCTTACCCGATGTCTTTAAAATAAGGCCAATTCTTTAGCGCATCATATCTACAATAAATCACCAGTACGCACTTATTAGACATAGTTAACTCATTAGGTAGTGGTTTGGGCTTGAGTCCAATATTATTTTGGGCTTATGCTCTTTAATTTTGTCAAAATATGCTCTACACTTTAAAACTCTGCAAAATATATGAAAATTTTGATTCATAATGCAACTTTTATTACTATTTAAGTAGTTTTATACATTTTAATGATAACTAAATTTTTTCCCCTTTATTTTTTATGATTAGTACTTTCTTTATATGGATGATAATAGAATTCATTTTTAGTTAGGTCATTATTAAAGTTTGTAGCTATGTTTTTAGGTATCGACAATAAAGTGAAAATTTTAGTTCTATTCGTCATTATTCATCCCTATACTGTAAAGATTACATCAAAAAGGAGAGGGAATTTTGTGGATTGATGGTGTGTTTTCTGGCGGCGGTTTGAAGGGCTTTGCATTAGTAGGAGCATATCAAGTACTAGAAGCTGAACATTTTCGATTTAAACGTGTAGCTGGTACAAGTGCAGGTGCCATTTTAGCTGCATTTATCGCTGCAGGATATAGTGGAAAAGAGATTGAAATCATGCTAGAGGAGTTGGACGTTCCTTCGTTACTGGACCCAAGAAGAACAATTTTACCTTTCCCTTTTATGAAATGGGTAAATGTTTATAATCATTTAGGTCTCTATAAAGGAAAGGCATTAGAAAAATGGTTCTTCCAAAAGTTAGCTGCAAAAGGGGTCTATACTTTTGGTGATCTGCCTAAAGATTCACTTAAGTTAGTAGCCTCAGATTTAACCAATGGTAGAATGATTGTTTTACCAGACGATTTGCACAAATATCAAATTGAAGCAAAAAATTTTTCAGTTGCTTGTGCGTTACGAATGAGTTGTGGTATACCATTTTTCTTTGAACCAGTTACATTAAAGACTGGGAAGGGAGAATCAGTAATAGTGGATGGTGGAGTTTTAAGTAATTTTCCACTATGGATATTCGATGATAAAGAAGGTCGAAAAGTACGCCCAATTTTAGGTCTGAAACTTAGCAGAAGAAGAGAAGAACAATGTCCACAAGAAATTAAAAATGGTCTGAGTTTATTTGAAGCTTTATTTTCAACGATGAAAGATGCACATGATGAAAGATATATATCAAGACGTCATGAAAGAGATATTATTTTTATTCCTGTAGAAGATTATAGTGCTACTCAATTTGATTTAAATGAGGAAACAAAAGAAACCTTATTAGAAATAGGAAGAAACCGTACAATTCAATTTTTACGGAATTGGCCAAGATTGAAGTTGTAATTATTTTATAAAAAAATATTGAAAAACTATTGACCAATAATAAATAGGGTGTTATTATATAAAAGTTGCTGTTGAGACATACAGCTACTAAAATATAAAATAAAATAACTGTTTGACATTAAATATAAAACATGTTATTATATAAAAGTTAGCTCTT
This sequence comes from Lysinibacillus sp. FSL K6-0057, assembly GCF_038630885.1. Classification (NCBI taxonomy): domain Bacteria; kingdom Bacillati; phylum Bacillota; class Bacilli; order Caryophanales; family Bacillaceae; genus Lysinibacillus; species Lysinibacillus sp. FSL K6-0057. The sequence continues at coordinate 17,256 of NZ_CP152047.1, forward strand.
ACAGAAGAGTAAACATAATAATGAACCTTGAAAACTGAACAAGCAAAATGTAATCAATAAAGTTTTAAGTAGCTAGCTTCGGCTAGTGAACAATACAAAAATTTTGGACATCAAAATTGATGCCAGCAAAACAATTTGAGCTAATCAAATTTCTTTTATGGAGAGTTTGATCCTGGCTCAGGACGAACGCTGGCGGCGTGCCTAATACATGCAAGTCGAGCGAACAGAGAAGGAGCTTGCTCCTTCGACGTTAGCGGCGGACGGGTGAGTAACACGTGGGCAACCTACCCTATAGTTTGGGATAACTCCGGGAAACCGGGGCTAATACCGAATAATTTGTTTCACCTCATGGTGAAACACTGAAAGACGGTTTCGGCTGTCGCTATAGGATGGGCCCGCGGCGCATTAGCTAGTTGGTGAGGTAACGGCTCACCAAGGCGACGATGCGTAGCCGACCTGAGAGGGTGATCGGCCACACTGGGACTGAGACACGGCCCAGACTCCTACGGGAGGCAGCAGTAGGGAATCTTCCACAATGGGCGAAAGCCTGATGGAGCAACGCCGCGTGAGTGAAGAAGGATTTCGGTTCGTAAAACTCTGTTGTAAGGGAAGAACAAGTACAGTAGTAACTGGCTGTACCTTGACGGTACCTTATTAGAAAGCCACGGCTAACTACGTGCCAGCAGCCGCGGTAATACGTAGGTGGCAAGCGTTGTCCGGAATTATTGGGCGTAAAGCGCGCGCAGGTGGTTTCTTAAGTCTGATGTGAAAGCCCACGGCTCAACCGTGGAGGGTCATTGGAAACTGGGAGACTTGAGTGCAGAAGAGGATAGTGGAATTCCAAGTGTAGCGGTGAAATGCGTAGAGATTTGGAGGAACACCAGTGGCGAAGGCGACTATCTGGTCTGTAACTGACACTGAGGCGCGAAAGCGTGGGGAGCAAACAGGATTAGATACCCTGGTAGTCCACGCCGTAAACGATGAGTGCTAAGTGTTAGGGGGTTTCCGCCCCTTAGTGCTGCAGCTAACGCATTAAGCACTCCGCCTGGGGAGTACGGTCGCAAGACTGAAACTCAAAGGAATTGACGGGGGCCCGCACAAGCGGTGGAGCATGTGGTTTAATTCGAAGCAACGCGAAGAACCTTACCAGGTCTTGACATCCCGTTGACCACTGTAGAGATATAGTTTCCCCTTCGGGGGCAACGGTGACAGGTGGTGCATGGTTGTCGTCAGCTCGTGTCGTGAGATGTTGGGTTAAGTCCCGCAACGAGCGCAACCCTTGATCTTAGTTGCCATCATTTAGTTGGGCACTCTAAGGTGACTGCCGGTGACAAACCGGAGGAAGGTGGGGATGACGTCAAATCATCATGCCCCTTATGACCTGGGCTACACACGTGCTACAATGGACGATACAAACGGTTGCCAACTCGCGAGAGGGAGCTAATCCGATAAAGTCGTTCTCAGTTCGGATTGTAGGCTGCAACTCGCCTACATGAAGCCGGAATCGCTAGTAATCGCGGATCAGCATGCCGCGGTGAATACGTTCCCGGGCCTTGTACACACCGCCCGTCACACCACGAGAGTTTGTAACACCCGAAGTCGGTGAGGTAACCTTTTGGAGCCAGCCGCCGAAGGTGGGATAGATGATTGGGGTGAAGTCGTAACAAGGTAGCCGTATCGGAAGGTGCGGCTGGATCACCTCCTTTCTAAGGATTATTTCGGAATACAAACCTTGGGTTTGTAAGATTACGTTTTGCGTTCAGTTTTGAAGGTTCATTCTTCTGAATGAAACACTTCAAAACTTGTTCTTTGAAAACTGGATAAAACGACATTGAAATTGTAACAAACACATTTATTTTTTAAGTTTTTTATAGGCTTAATAACTTGGTTAAGTTATTAAGGGCGCACGGCGAATGCCTTGGCACTAGGAGCCGAAGAAGGACGGCACTAACACCGATATGCTTCGGGGAGCTGTAAGTGAGCTTTGATCCGGAGATTTCCGAATGGGGGAACCCACTACGTTTAATCGCGTAGTATCTTGACGTGAATACATAGCGTCTTGAAGGCAGACCCAGGGAACTGAAACATCTAAGTACCTGGAGGAAGAGAAAGAAAAATCGATTCCCTGAGTAGCGGCGAGCGAAACGGGAAGAGCCCAAACCAAGAGGCTTGCCTCTTGGGGTTGTAGGACACTCAATACGGAGTTACAAAAGAGCGAGTTAGATGAAGCGACTTGGAAAGGTCCGCCAGAGCAGGTAAAAGCCCTGTAGTCGAAAGTTCGTTCCCTCCTGAGTGGATCCTGAGTACGGCGGAACACGTGAAATTCCGTCGGAATCCGGGAGGACCATCTCCCAAGGCTAAATACTACCTAGTGACCGATAGTGAACCAGTACCGTGAGGGAAAGGTGAAAAGCACCCCGGAAGGGGAGTGAAAGAGATCCTGAAACCGTGTGCCTACAAGTAGTTAGAGCCCGTTAATGGGTGATAGCGTGCCTTTTGTAGAATGAACCGGCGAGTTACGATTACGTGCGAGGTTAAGCTTTAGAAGGCGGAGCCGCAGCGAAAGCGAGTCTGAATAGGGCGAAATAGTACGTGGTCGTAGACCCGAAACCAGGTGATCTACCCATGTCCAGGGTGAAGGTGAGGTAACACTTACTGGAGGCCCGAACCCACGCACGTTGAAAAGTGCGGGGATGAGGTGTGGGTAGCGGAGAAATTCCAATCGAACTTGGAGATAGCTGGTTCTCTCCGAAATAGCTTTAGGGCTAGCCTCGTGATGAGAATACTGGAGGTAGAGCACTGTTTGGACTAGGGGGCCATCCCGGTTTACCGAATTCAGACAAACTCCGAATGCCAGATATTTATACACGGGAGTCAGACTGCGAGTGATAAGATCCGTAGTCAAAAGGGAAACAGCCCAGACCACCAGCTAAGGTCCCAAAGTAATCGTTAAGTGGAAAAGGATGTGGCGTTGCACAGACAACCAGGATGTTGGCTTAGAAGCAGCCATCATTTAAAGAGTGCGTAATAGCTCACTGGTCGAGTGACGCTGCGCCGAAAATGTATCGGGGCTAAACGATTCACCGAAGCTGTGGATTGACATCTACGATGTCAGTGGTAGGAGAGCGTTCTAAGTGCGTTGAAGTCAGACCGGAAGGACTGGTGGAGCGCTTAGAAGTGAGAATGCCGGTATGAGTAGCGAAAGACGGGTGAGAATCCCGTCCACCGTATGACTAAGGTTTCCTGAGGAAGGCTCGTCCGCTCAGGGTTAGTCGGGACCTAAGCCGAGGCCGATAGGCGTAGGCGATGGACAACAGGTTGATATTCCTGTACCACCTCCTCACCGTTTGAGAAATGGGGGGACGCAGTAGGATAGGGTAAGCGCGCTGTTGGATATGCGCGTCCAAGCAGTAAGGCGTGTGTGTAGGCAAATCCGCACACTGTAACGTTGAGCTGTGATGGCGAGTCCGTATGGACGAAGTTCCTGATTTCACACTGCCAAGAAAAGCCTCTATCGAGGTGAGAGGTGCCCGTACCGCAAACCGACACAGGTAGTCGAGGAGAGAATCCTAAGGTGTGCGAGAGAACTCTCGTTAAGGAACTCGGCAAAATGACCCCGTAACTTCGGGAGAAGGGGTGCTCTTGAGCGTGCAAGCGCATGAGAGCCGCAGTGAATAGGCCCAGGCGACTGTTTAGCAAAAACACAGGTCTCTGCAAAACCGTAAGGTGACGTATAGGGGCTGACGCCTGCCCGGTGCTGGAAGGTTAAGAGGAGTGGTTAGCGCAAGCGAAGCTGCGAATTGAAGCCCCAGTAAACGGCGGCCGTAACTATAACGGTCCTAAGGTAGCGAAATTCCTTGTCGGGTAAGTTCCGACCCGCACGAAAGGCGTAACGATCTGGGCACTGTCTCAACGAGAGACTCGGTGAAATTATAGTACCTGTGAAGATGCAGGTTACCCGCGACAGGACGGAAAGACCCCGTGGAGCTTTACTGTAGCCTGATATTGAATTTTGGTACAACTTGTACAGGATAGGTAGGAGCCAGAGATCTCGGAGCGCCAGCTTCGAAGGAGGCGTCGGTGGGATACTACCCTGGTTGTATTGAAATTCTAACCCATGCCCCTTAGCGGGGCAGGAGACAGTGTCAGGCGGACAGTTTGACTGGGGCGGTCGCCTCCTAAAAGGTAACGGAGGCGCCCAAAGGTTCCCTCAGAATGGTTGGAAATCATTCGTAGAGTGTAAAGGCACAAGGGAGCTTGACTGCGAGACCTACAAGTCGAGCAGGGTCGAAAGACGGGCTTAGTGATCCGGTGGTTCCGCATGGAAGGGCCATCGCTCAACGGATAAAAGCTACCCCGGGGATAACAGGCTTATCTCCCCCAAGAGTCCACATCGACGGGGAGGTTTGGCACCTCGATGTCGGCTCATCGCATCCTGGGGCTGTAGTCGGTCCCAAGGGTTGGGCTGTTCGCCCATTAAAGCGGTACGCGAGCTGGGTTCAGAACGTCGTGAGACAGTTCGGTCCCTATCCGTCGTGGGCGTAGGAAATTTGAGAGGAGCTGTCCTTAGTACGAGAGGACCGGGATGGACACACCGCTGGTGTACCAGTTGTCTTGCCAAAGGCATCGCTGGGTAGCTATGTGTGGACGGGATAAGTGCTGAAAGCATCTAAGCATGAAGCCCCCCTCAAGATGAGATTTCCCATTACGCAAGTAAGTAAGATCCCTCAAAGACGATGAGGTAGATAGGTTCGAGGTGGAAGTGTGGTGACACATGGAGCTGACGAATACTAATCGATCGAGGACTTAACCAAAACGTTTGAAACATTCAATGCACGTTTATCCAGTTTTGAAAGAATAATTCTTTCAATTTAATACATGTCTAGTGATGATGGCAAAGAGGTCACACCCGTTCCCATACCGAACACGGAAGTTAAGCTCTTTAGCGCCGATGGTAGTTGGGGGCTTCCCCCTGTGAGAGTAGGACGTCGCTAGGCAATTGAAACAGTCAGCCGTGTGCTGGCTATTTTTTTACTTTCTAATGGTATCTTTTAACTTTGTTAAAGAACTGGTTCAAAAATCTATTATATTTATAAGTATTTTAATTAAAAAGAGTAGGAATAAATGACTTTTAAACGTAGATAATTATTTAGATTGCTCATTTTAATTACCACACATTAAAAATCTGAATTGTCTTTCTTTTATAAGTTCCTTGACAGTAGCAGTCCACGTTGTTAATCTTACAATTAATATTCTTTTAACTATAGGAGGAAGTTACGAAAATGTGGGAAACTAAATTTGCCAAAGAAGGTTTAACTTTTGATGATGTATTATTAGTACCAGCTCATTCCGAAGTACTACCGAAAGATGTTGATTTATCTGTTCAATTAACACCAAAGATTAAATTAAACATCCCAATGGTCAGCGCAGGTATGGATACAGTTACAGAGTCTAAAATGGCGATTGCTATGGCACGTCAAGGCGGTATCGGTATTATCCATAAAAATATGGGGATCGATGAGCAAGCTGAACAAGTAGAAAAAGTAAAACGTTCTGAAAATGGTGTTATTACAAACCCATTCTTCTTAACTCCGACACATCAAGTTTTCGATGCTGAGCATCTAATGGGTAAATACCGAATCTCTGGTGTACCTATTGTTGATAGTATGGAAAATCAAAAGCTAGTAGGGATTATTACAAACCGTGATTTACGCTTTATCTCTGATTACTCTTTAAAAATTGAAGATGTCATGACAAAAGAAGATTTGATTACAGCACCAGTTGGAACGACTTTAGAGGATGCTGAAAAAATTCTTCAACAATATAAAATCGAAAAGCTTCCAATTGTAGATGAAGAAGGTAGATTAACTGGACTTATCACAATTAAAGATATCGAGAAAGTTATTGAATTCCCGAATGCTGCTAAAGATACACATGGTCGTTTACTAGTGGGCGCAGCAGTTGGTGTATCAAAAGATACGATGGTACGTATTGAGAAGCTTGTAGAAGCACAAGTGGACATTGTTGTAATCGATACAGCCCATGGTCATTCAGAAGGCGTATTACAAACAATTCGCTCAATCCGTGAGACTTACCCAGAGCTAGAAATCATTGCTGGTAATGTTGCTACAGGAGAAGGCGCACGTGCATTATTTGAAGCTGGGGCAGATGTTGTTAAAGTAGGTATTGGTCCTGGTTCTATTTGTACTACACGTGTTGTGGCTGGTGTAGGTGTACCACAAATTACAGCAGTATATGATTGTGCTACAGTAGCTCGTGAGCTTGGTAAAACAATTATTGCTGATGGTGGTATTAAATACTCTGGTGATATCGTGAAAGCTCTAGCAGCTGGGGGCAACGTTGTAATGCTTGGTTCTCTTCTAGCAGGTACATCTGAATCTCCTGGAGAAACAGAAATCTTCCAAGGACGTCGCTTCAAAGTTTACCGTGGTATGGGTTCTATCGGCGCGATGGAAAAAGGTTCTAAAGATCGTTACTTCCAAGAGGATGCGAAAAAATTAGTACCTGAAGGTATTGAAGGTCGCCTTCCATATAAAGGACCATTAGCTGATACGATTTACCAACTGATTGGTGGTATTCGCGCTGGTATGGGTTATTGTGGAGCACCACATCTTGAGCACCTACGAGAGAATGCACAATTTGTTAGAATGACAGGTGCTGGTCTTCGTGAATCACATCCACATGATGTACAGATTACAAAAGAATCACCAAACTATTCCATGTAATATATTACTTGCAACTTTTATGCTTTCGCATCGTCTACAAAGATGGCGCGAGAGCATTTTTTTTATGGTAGAGAGTCAACACGTTTGTTGTTATCTATGATAAAATGTCGAGGACAAGATTATTTTTTGGAGGGCTTTAAAGGTGAAAAAGAAAATGAACACCGTATTACGCTTACTCCTAATTCCTGTTTTATTATTTAGTATTTTTGCAGGTATTCCTGCAAAGGCAAATGCGGAAACAGATTTAGGATTAACAGTGGATGCTGCGATTTTAATTGATGCAGATTCAGGAAAAATTTTATTTGAACAAAATGCAGATACTTCACTAGGTATTGCAAGTATGACAAAAATGATGACTGAATTCCTGTTATTGGACGCGATTGATGCAGGGACAGTTAAATGGGATCAGGAATATCACGTAACTGATTATACGTATCGTATGTCTCAAAATCGTGCATTAAGTAATGTACCTTTACGTAGAGATGGTTCTTATACGATTCGTGAGTTATACGAGGCAATGGCTATCTATTCAGCAAATGCAGCTACCGTAGCTATTGCTGAAACGATTGCAGGTTCTGAAACTGAATTTTTAAAGTTAATGAATAAAAAAGCAGAAGAACTTGGTTTAGAGGGCTATAAATTTGTCAATGCCACTGGTCTTAATAATGCTGATTTATTTGGTATGCATCCATCAGGCACAGGCCCAGAAGATGAAAATGTGATGCCTGCAAAATCTGTAGCAAAATTGGCGTATCATTTATTAAAAGATCACCCAAAGGTATTAGAAACATCTAAAATTGCAAAAAAGACTTTCCGTGAAGGTACAGAAGATGCAATTAAAATGTCTAACTGGAACTTTATGTTACCTGGATTAGTGTATGAATATCAAGGCGTAGATGGATTAAAAACAGGTACAACAAACTTTGCAGGTCACTGCTTCACAGGTACTGCAGAGCGCAATGGTACTCGTTTGATTGCAGTTGTTATGAAAGCTGTTGATGCAAATGGACAAGGATCATATGCAGCTCGTTTTGATGCCACAGCAAAATTATTTAACTATGGTTTTTCACAATTCTCGAAACAAGAAATTTTACCAGCGAACTATACATTCAAAGATCAAAAAACAGTTAAAGTGACAAAAGGTAAAGAAGACAAAGTATCGATTGCAGTAAAAGAACCAATTTCCTTTATGATTAAGTCTTCTGATAAAGAATTATATAAACCTACATTGGTTTTAGATAAAAAGAGTTTAGAGGCAGATGTTAAAAAAGACACTGTTGTAGGGAAGGTTGTTATTGAGCGCACAGAAGGCACAGATTACGGCTTTATCGATGGCAAGGATATTTCATCCGATGTTGTCACAACAAAGGCTGTAGAGCGTGCTAGCGGTATCTCATTGTTCTTCCAAGGTGTAGGTAACTTCTTCGGTAATTTATGGGGAGGCATTACAGACTTTGTTGGGGGATTGTTTTAATATTTAAATAGGAGCACATGAATGTACTTAAGCATTCATGTGCTTTTTCACATTTTTACACGCTGCTGCATACGCTAATAGGCGAAAGGATGTGGCTAAATGTGTGGCATTACAGGATGGGCTAGCTTTCAAAAGGATTTAAGAACAAGTGACACAATATTAAAATCGATGACGCAAACATTAAATAAGAGAGGGCCAGATGATGAAAATATTTGGTGTAGTGAGCATATAGCATTTGGTCATCGACGTTTGGCAGTTATTGATTTAATTGGTGGCAAACAACCAATGAAAAAAATTCATGATGGATTAAACTATGTCATTACATATAATGGCGAACTTTATAATACAGAAGAGCTACGTAAAGAACTTCTAAAAAGAGGACACAGTTTTACAACACAATCGGATACTGAAGTGTTATTAACAGCCTATATTGAGTGGAAAGAGCAATGTGTAGAATTTCTAAATGGGATTTTTGCCTTTGGTGTTTGGGATGAACAAACACAATCACTATTTTTGTGCCGAGACCGATTAGGTGTGAAACCCTTGTATTATACAGAGCAACAAGATGGTGTACTTTTTGCATCTGAAGTGAAGGCTCTGCTGGCACACCCGACGGTCCAAGCAAGTGTAAACGTTGAAGGATTGGCAAGTATGATGGCTGTAGGGCCCTCTAGAGCGCCAGGCAAAACCCTTTTTCAAAATATTAAAGAATTACGGCCTGGCTATGCCATGCGTTTCTCTAGAGAAGAAGGTTTAAAAAAGTGGCCATATTGGCAGCTACAAAGCCGCAGACATGAAGAATCTTTGGAGGAAACAATTGAGCATGTACGTTTTTTGTTAACGGATGCTATAGAACGTCAGTTAGTTTCTGATGTACCCATTTGTACATTTCTTTCAGGAGGACTAGATTCCAGTATTATCACTGGCATTGCGGCAAATAGCTTCCAGCAACAAAACAATCAATTGCATACGTATTCTATCGATTATGAAGATAATGAGCGCTTCTTTAACCCACATTCTTTCCAAACGTCTACAGATACGTACTGGATTCAGAAAATGACAGACACTTTCCAGACGGCCCACCATGCAGAGGAAATCACTCAGCAACAGTTAATTGATTTATTAGTGGAATCGGTCATCGTTCGAGATTCCCCTGGTATGGCAGATGTAGATTCATCGTTATTATGGTTTTGTCGAGAAATAAAAAAGGATTTTACTGTAGCGTTATCAGGAGAGTGTGCAGATGAAATTTTTGGTGGGTATCCATGGTTTAAAGAAAGGGCTTCAGGTTTTCCTTGGATCCGTTCATTGTCTGAAAGAAGTGGATTACTTCAAGAGAAGTGGGATAAAAAATTAAAAATTGAGTCCTATGCACAACAACTATATACACAAACAATAGCTGAAGTACCATTATTAGATGGAGAAGGTCTAGCAGAGGCAAGTCATCGTGAAATGTCTTACTTAAATATGCTATGGTTCATGCAAACATTATTAGAGCGGAAAGATCGTATGAGTATGGGGGCAAGTTTAGAGGTACGTGTTCCTTTTGCAGATCATCGGCTTGTAGAATACGCTTGGAATATTCCGTGGGAAATGAAGAATTTGGATGGGATAGAAAAAGGATTACTTCGAAAATCAATGGCACATTTATTGCCTAATGAAGTGTTGTATCGTAAAAAAAATCCTTATCCAAAAACATATCATCCTGTCTACACAGCTGGTGTGCAAAAATGGTTGAAGGAAATTCTACGTGATAAAAATTCGATTTTACATGAACTATTTGAACGACAAAAGCTTGTGGAGTTAATTGAATCTGGCGGTAGCTCTTTTAAGATTCCGTGGTATGGGCAATTAATGGCAGGTCCTCAGCTTTTAGCGTATCTAGGGCAAGTTCATACATGGTTTGAGCATTATCAAATTCAATTAATTGAAACTTAATATAAAATGACCTATCTACTCACTGGTAGATGGGTCATTTTTTTGTATTCCCCAGCAATCCATCAACTGTTCAATGGATGATTCAATTGCTTGTACGGGAATCCCTCCAAAGCCTAATAAAAATTGAGCTTGTGAAGATTCATAATGATCTAGTCTGTAGGCTGATAATGGATAAATGCCGATCCCTGCTTGAGAGGCGAGCTGTTGTAATTGTTTTTCTGAGAATGTGTGTTGAACCTCTAATAAAATATGCATACCCGCTTGCTCACCAGTAATGTTAATGGATGATGAATATTTTTCTAAAATAGAAGTTAGTTTATCGTGTTTTTTACGATAAATTTTACGCATACGATTGAGATGCTTTGCAAAATGCCCGTCACGCATAAAATTTGCCACGATATGTTGATCGAAACGAGGCACAGTAGATGAGTAATAATTAAAGACATCGTTATAGGTAGCAAGTAGTTTAGGTGGAAGTACAAAATAAGCTACTCGCAAGGATGGCATTAATGATTTTGTAAAAGTACTCATGTAAATAACTTTATCGTTTCGATCTAAGGCGTGTAGAGCAGGAATTGGTTTTCCAGCATAACGAAATTCCGAATCATAATCATCCTCAATAATATAGCGAGAGGAGCTTTGCGCCGCCCAATTTAAAGCCTGTGCTCGCCTTGTAGCGGATAATACAGCACCAGTTGGGAATTGATGTGAGGGTGTAATATACACGACATTAGCATTCGTTTTTTCAAGCTCATGAATAATAATGCCCTCTTCATCGACTACAATTGGGTAAACTTTTCGTTTATGCTGCGAAAACATACGATGCACGGCAGGGTACCCTGGATTTTCTAATGCAAAGCTTGTATCTTCGCTAAAAAGACGTAGTATCATAGGGAGAAGCTGTTCCGTACCAGAACCTATGACAATTTGTTCAGGATGGCATACAACACCACGCGACTGATATAAATAATTAGCAATCTCTGTGCGTAAAGAAAGTTCTCCTTGTGGTTCACCTGTTAATAATAGCTCCTTTGAGGTATCGTCAAAAAGCTCCTTCGCATATTTTCTCCAAGTTTGAAATGGAAAGGCATCGATATCAATAGAACCAGGATTAAAATCAATTTTGTATGATTTTTTCTTAGGATGCTCATTGATGGATGTTATAGTATCCTGCTGAATGTAGGGTAATTCATCTATTTCTTCTACAAAATAACCAATCCTTGATTTGGACATAATATAACCTTCAGCTAATAGCTGGGCATAGGCAATTTCAATTGTTGTTTGAGAAATATTTAAAAAATCAGCCAATTTTCTTTTTGAAGGCAATTTTTCTCCTACAGTTATTTTATTAGAAATGATGGCTTCTTTAATACCGCTATAAAGCTGATCATAAAGCGGTTTATCACTATCTCTTTCAAGCTGAAATAAAAGCATATCCATGTTTTGTAGCCTCCTGACCTTATAAATATTTTGAAAACTGGATATTTTGATATGGTCAATTTCTATTATACTAAACTTCATCATAAAGGTGGAGGTTAGAAAATGAAACAAACAGGTACAGAGCTAGTAAAACGTGGTATGGCAGAAATGCAAAAGGGCGGCGTCATTATGGATGTCATTAATGCAGAGCAAGCAAAAATTGCAGAAGCTGCAGGTGCTGTAGCAGTTATGGCATTAGAAAGAGTACCTTCAGATATTCGTAAAGCAGGTGGCGTTGCACGCATGGCCGATCCTCGTATTGTTGAGGAAGTAATGGGGTCTGTAACTATTCCTGTGATGGCCAAAGCACGTATTGGTCATATTGTGGAAGCACGTGTTTTAGAAGCAATGGGTGTTGATTATATTGATGAAAGTGAAGTTTTAACACCAGCGGATGAAGAATACCATTTATTAAAAAGTGAATACACAGTACCGTTTGTGTGTGGCTGTCGTGATTTAGGGGAGGCAGCTCGTCGTATCGGGGAAGGCGCATCAATGTTACGAACAAAAGGTGAGCCAGGAACAGGGAATATTGTGGAAGCAGTTCGACATATTCGCAAAGTAAATGCTCAGGTACGTAAAGTAGTGGGCATGACAGAAGATGAATTAATGACAGAGGCGAAATTACTAGGAGCTCCTTTCGAATTATTAAGAGAAATTAAACGTCTTGGTCGTTTACCAGTAGTAAACTTCGCAGCAGGAGGAGTGGCGACGCCTGCCGATGCTGCCTTAATGATGGAACTTGGAGCTGATGGTGTTTTCGTAGGTTCAGGTATTTTTAAATCTGAAAACCCTGAAAAATTTGCACGTGCCATTGTAGAGGCGACTACTCATTATAAAGACTATAAGCTTATTGCGGAAATATCAAAGGAACTCGGTGTACCAATGAAGGGGATTGATATTGCACAGCTTGGACACAACGAGCGTATGCAAGAGCGAGGTTGGTAGCATGAAACGAATTGGTGTTTTAGCATTACAAGGAGCGGTGCGTGAGCATATTCAGATGTTAAAAGCTCTTGGTTGCGAAGCTATCCTCGTAAAACAAAAGACGGATTTAGTAAATCTTGATGGACTTGTGTTACCTGGTGGAGAAAGCACAACAATGAGAAAATTGCTGGATCGTTTTGATCTACTAGAGCCAATTCGTGGACTTGCACAGCAAGGTTTACCGATGCTTGGTACATGTGCAGGATTAATTTTATTAGCCAAGCATCTAGTAGATGATGAACCACATTTGGCTGTGATGGACGTGGCCGTAGCAAGAAACTCTTATGGACGTCAGGTAGATAGCTTTGAAGTACAACTAGATATTCCTAAAGTAGGTGTAGGTATCCCAGCAGTATTTATTCGTGCACCTCATATTGAAGCCGTGGGTAAAGATGTTGAAATTCTAGCACAACATGAAGGAAAAATTATTTTAGCGCAAGATGGCCATTTATTAGGCTGTTCGTTTCATCCTGAATTAACAGCCGATACACGAATTCTTGAATATTTTGTATCCTCTATGGTATGACTTGCAAAATTTGTTTTCATATAGTACAGTATGTTTAAATTTTAAATAACTGAACACAATGATGGGAAGTAGTAGCAAGCACGTTTTTTTTAGAGAGTCAGCGGCTGGTGGAAGCTGATAAAAGCACTTGTGAATCCGTCCTGGAGTTGCACAGTCGAAGTGAATGAAGTAGGCTGTAGCCGGCTGAAATGCCGTTATGAAATAAGTGGATTAGGTAGCTTTATGCCTAGTCAATTAGGGTGGCAACGCGGGTAGCTCTCGTCCCTTTTTAGGGATGAGGGCTTTTTTGTGTTCATTTCGCTGCAACGATTTTCCATCATTAAGAAACTATTGGAGGTATGAAGATGTTAGATATTAAACGTGTACGCGATAATTTCGCGGAAATTAAAGAAATGTTATTAACACGTAATGAAGATTTAGGAAATTTAGATGACTTTGAGGGCTTAGATGCAAAACGTCGTGAATTGATTGCGAAAACAGAAGAATTAAAAGCAGAACGCAATAAAGTATCTGAACAAATTTCAATAATGAAACGCAACAAGGAAAATGCAGATGAAGTTATTGCTCGTATGCGTCAGGTTGGCGATGAAATTAAAGAATTAGACGTACAATTAAATGATGTTGAAGAACGCTTTAAAGATATGATGATGCGTTTACCAAACATTCCGCATGAGTCTGTACCAGTAGGCACAACAGAGGACGACAATGTTGAGGAGTATACGTGGGGTGAAATTCCAGCATTTGATTTTGATATTAAAGCACACTGGGACCTTGCTACAGATTTAAAAATTGTAGACTTTGAACGTGGCGCGAAAGTAACAGGTAGCCGTTTCTTATTCTACCGTGGTCTTGGCGCTCGTTTAGAACGTGCATTAATGACATTCATGATGGATTTACATGCAGAGGAGCATGGTTACGAGGAAATGCTACCACCTGTCATTGTTAATCGTGATAGCCTAACAGGTACAGGACAGCTTCCGAAGTTTGAGGAAGATGTATTCAAATTAGAGGAAACAGAATATTTCATGATTCCAACTGCAGAAGTACCAGTAACGAACTTCTATCGTGATGAGATTTTACCGGCTGAGGCTTTACCGCAAGGCTTTGCAGCGTATAGTGCATGCTTCCGTTCAGAAGCGGGATCTGCAGGTCGTGATACACGTGGTTTAATCCGTCAACACCAGTTCAACAAAGTAGAATTAGTTCGCTTTGTAAAACCAGAGGAATCATACGAACAATTAGAGCTATTAACAAATCATGCGGAAAAGGTATTACAATTACTAGGCTTACCATATCGTAAGCTAAAAATGTGTACAGCTGATTTAGGTTTTACTGCAGCGAAGAAATATGATTTAGAAGTTTGGATTCCTGCACAAAACATGTACCGTGAAATTTCTTCTTGTTCTAACTTTGAAGATTTCCAAGCACGACGAGCAAATATCCGCTTCCGTCGTGAGCCAAATGCAAAACCAGAGTATGTTCATACATTAAACGGTTCAGGTCTTGCCATTGGTCGTACAGTTGCCGCTATCCTAGAAAACTATCAACAAGCTGATGGAAGTGTAGTAATTCCTGAAGTTTTAAGACCTTATATGGGTGGTAAAGAAGTAATCGCACCAAAATAAACCACAGATAAAGCTATTTTAGATAATCCTTTTATGGATAATCTAAAATAGCTTTTTTGTATTTCAAAAATTGAAATCTCTCATAATTTTTGAAAATTCGTTATAATGGGTAATATTCATGGGGACAAGGGGGAGAAATTCATGGAATTGCAACAATTTGCACAGGCTCTCAGTGAATTTGATAATGTTTTAATTACAGATGATAAAGGCTGTGCAATCTTTTATGACTTAGCAGATTTAAATATATTATTGGAAATCGGCTTAACACCAGATGAGTTTTTTCACAGTACTGTGACTGATAATTATCAAAATTTATCATCTGAGACAAGTACTGTCTTTCAAGTCATACAAACAGGGCAACCAATTTTATACTATGAGCAACAACTTACAACATTGAACGGTTTTAGTTATTTATCGCTGAGTTCAACCTATCCCATTATGGAGCATGGAAAAGCCATTGGAGCCATTGAATTCTCAAAACATTTTTATGAAAGCAAGCAAATTAAATACTTAGATAATTTCCTGGGACATAAATTATATCGAGATAATCACACTACCTATCGTCTGGAGGATTTCATTACTACAAATGCTGAGATGAAGACTCAACTTGAAAAGGCACGTCGTAGTGCCAAAAAAAACGCACCTATTTTACTAACAGGGGAAACTGGAACAGGGAAAGATATTATCGCACAAGGCATACACAATGAAAGCAAACGCTATACAAAACCATTTATTATGTTGAACTGTTCAACATTGACGGAAGATAATATTTTTACACAGCTATATGGCTCAGACAATGAAGGAAAAAGAGGAAAGTTACAGGAGGCTAATGGTGGGACACTACTCATTGATCACCTAAATTTATTAGATGTATCTCTACAGGCAAAACTGTTGCATGCAGTAGATATCAAAATCCTGAATGGAGAGCAGTTGGATATACGCTATATTACTACTATCAATGAAGATGTAGAGAAACTCTTAGCTGAGAAAAAGCTACGCGAGGACTTATTTTATCGCTTAAATGTTCTCCAAATTGATTTGCCACCACTACGATTAAGGAAGGAAGATATACCACCTATCCTTGATTTTTATATACAATTTTATAATGAACATACTCTACAGAAAAATGTAAGTTATCGTGATGAGGTAATTCAATTATTTTATGCCTATCATTGGCCAGGTAATGTGCGTGAACTAAAAAATGCCCT
Organism: Lysinibacillus sp. FSL K6-0057; assembly: GCF_038630885.1. NCBI lineage: Bacteria > Bacillati > Bacillota > Bacilli > Caryophanales > Bacillaceae > Lysinibacillus > Lysinibacillus sp. FSL K6-0057. Next base: position 33,239 of record NZ_CP152047.1, read on the forward strand.
TGAATCGGCATACAATAATTTACTTGGAGATGAAATTCTTATTGAGCATGTTCCAGAAAGGATTAAAAAAAATATTCAACATTCAACTCAGCCGATGATGCAGAACAACCAATCTGGTCATTTACGAGATTTAACTGAAGCCTACGAGCGTCTAATTATAGCGGAAAAGTTGCGTGAAACGAATGGACGTTTAGCGGAAACGGCTCGTCGTTTAGGTATTTCACGTCAATTGCTAAAGTATAAGTGTTTAAAATATGAATTGTTGTAAAATTTTTTTTACAAAAAGGGGATAAAAATTTATCTCCTTTTTTCATGTTTTTAAATTTTTTATTATTTAGATAAATCTTATGCAAAACGATTATAAAGGGGTTGAGGATATGTCTAAAGTTGTACAGCATACGATAATCGTCGGGCTAGCCTTATTTGCTATATTTTTTGGCGCTGGAAATTTAATATTTCCGCCATCTATAGGAAATAGTGCAGGGGAATCGTGGATTTCTGCTCTGATGGGCTTTAGCTTAACAGGTGTTATTTTGCCTGTGCTTGCGGTGTATGCAATTTTTAACACTGGGGGAACTGTAGAAGCGCTCACAAGGCCAATTGGAAATTGGTTTTATAAAGCCTTTAACACGGTCATGATGGTTTGTATTGGAATGGTTGTCACAATACCGAGAATGTCAGCGACAACACATGAATTAGGGGTGTCACAAATTATTCCGAACGTACCTTTAATTGTGTCAGTATTAGCATTCTTTGTAATTTGTTTTTACTTTGCGATGGATCAATCAAATGTTATCGATAAGATTGGAAAATGGTTGACCCCCGTTCTTGTTCTTATACTCATTATCCTAATTGGTAAAGGGGTACTAGATCCAATGGGAACAGCAGTCAATACAGGGGCAGAAGGGGTCTTTGCCAATTCGATAATAGCGGCCTATCAAACAGGAGATGTGGGAACAGGCATTCTTTGTGCTCCTATTTTTTTAGCAGCAATAGTTGGCTATGGCTATAAAGGGAAACTATCTAAAAAGGTCGCACTAGGTGGTATGGCTATTGCAGCAATAGGGTTAATTGCCGTATACGGTGGCTTACTTTATTTAGGTGCTACAAGTAGCGGCATCATCACAAATTCTGGCAGTGATACAGAACTATTAGCGGGTATTGCCTTTAGTGTTATTGGTAATTTGGGTAAAGTGTTATTGGCTATATGTGTTGTTTTTGCCTGCTTAACATCAGCGATTGGTGTCATGGTCATATCATCACAGTTTTTAAATGAACTAACAAAAGAGAAGCTTGGCTATAGATCATGGGTATTCATTATGTGTGTAGTAGGCGCAACCATTGGTTCCTTAGGTGTAGGTGCCATTGTCGAAATTACATTGCCAATTTTCTTGGTCATTTATCCGGTCATTATTGTACTTGTACTACTGGGGGCTTTTGATCGTTTTGTGCCAAATGCAGGAGCTTATAAAGGAACTGTCCTATTTGCATTTCTAGTAAGCGTTGTTGAAACATTTGCTAGCTATGAAATTACGATTCCTGGTGTGACACAGTTGGTCTTACATTTACCATTACAGTCTAGCGGATTTGCTTGGATTGGGCCATCTATTGTTGGCTTTATTATAGGTACTATTTTGCATAAAGTACTGAAAGCAGAAGATCCTGAAAAATCGACTTTTGGTATGGAAGAAATAGGAGTTGAAAAATGATGAAAATTATTTGTAATGCAAAAATCTATACGGCAGATACTTATCAGCCATCTGCAACAGCCATGGTGATTGAAGATGGAAAGGTAGTTTGGATTGGACAACAGGAAGACTTACCTGCCTATCATGGTGAAATAATAGATGTACAAGGAAAGGTCATTATTCCTGGGATTATTGACGCTCATATGCATCCAATTATGTTAGCAGATGTTTTGGAACAAGTGGCTTGTTTACCTCCACACATTCATTCTATTGAGGATATAATAATTGCACTAGCAAAATATGATGCAAGTCAGCATGGATGGATATTAGGCTGGGGCTATGATGAAGGAAAACTAAAAGAAAGAAGAGCGCCTTTAAAAGAGGATTTAGATCGTGCCTCCACAGAATTACCTATCATTGTTATGCGTACGTGTGGTCATATTATATCGGTCAATAGCAAGGCATTAGCAATTGCAGGTATTACAAAGGATACCCCTGATCCACAGGGTGGACAAATTGATCGTGATGAAAATGGGGAACCTACAGGCGTACTACGTGAAAATGCACGGAATCTAGTGTTACAGCATTTACCTACACCCTCTGAAGAAGAAATTGTGACAAGGCTTCTAAAGCTATCACAAACTTTGGCATCCTACGGTGTAACAAGTATTACAGAATTAATGGCTACTGTAGCCCCGGTTGATTATTTAAGCCTGTACCGTAAAGCCCGAGAAAAAGGCTTTAAGCAACGAGTAGCAGTTTATTATATTTGGGAGGATATTCAACGATACGAGCTGTTAACAGCAAATAATATCGATCGTTCTGCAGGAGCCTATATCGGAGGCATCAAGCTATTTTCAGATGGCAGTGTTTCAGGCCGTACAGCACTTGTTTCAGCGCCATTTTTGGGAAGTGAAGAAAAGGGCATAGCCATGACTTCGAAAGAGGAACTACTAGCAGCTGCTGCGGAAGCCAAAGAACGTGCCGTTCAATTAGTGGTTCATGCAATGGGAGACAGAGCCATTGATCTAATTGTTGACACATTTTATGAGGAAAAAGCTTGGTTAACAGATGCACCTTCTGTTCGTATTGAGCATGCAGCCATGCCTTCTGAAAGTGCCTTGCAAAAAGCTGCTGAATGGGGCATAGGCTTTGTGCCACAACCAATCTTCTTATTCTGTGAAATTGAGAGCTATTTAGAAAATCTAGGACTAGAAAAAACACAGACATTATATGGTGTACAAACATTTTTACAGCGGCGGATCGCGACCACGTTATCTTCAGATGCCCCTGCTACATCTTGGGCAGAAGCGGCTAATCCCTTTGTGACGATACAAGCAGCCGTTACACGTACAGCCTATGATGGAACAGATTTAGGCGCAGCAGAAAAAATCTCTGTGGAGGAGGCATTACAGCTATATACAGCTGATGCAAAAACGATGATCCGTATGAACAATGTTGGTCAGTTAAAAGAGGGCTATGATGCAAATTTTGTTGTACTAACTGATGATTTACTGACGCTTGCACATAACCAGCTTATGCATGTAAAACCATTCGCTACATATATCGAAGGAGAATGTGTTTTTACACAATCAACGATTGAAGCTTAATCGTCATTAGTTATGAAGGTGCTGTCGCTGCTACGACACATTTCATATATATCGCCATTCCCATAAATATAAAAAAAAGGTGTCTCATTAGGAGGCACCTTCTTTAATTGCTATTTACATCGTTGGAAGCTAATCGTGCTTTTTTCTCAGCTTTTTTACGCTCTCGTAAAGCCTTAAAAAAGTCTGTTAGAATTTGACCACATTCCTCGGCTAAAATCCCTTCTGTTACATTACATTCATGATTAAAGCGTTCATCATTTAATAAACGGTAAAGGGAATCTACACACCCAGCTTTTTGATCCCTTGCACCATAAACAACACGGGGCACACGCGATTGGAGAATGGCTCCTGCACACATTGGACAAGGCTCTAATGTCACATAAAGAGTAGTATCCTCGAGTCGCCAACTACCTATTTTTTTGCAGGCTTCTTGAATCACTAACAGCTCAGCATGTGTTGTTGCATTTTGCGTTGTTTCTCTTAAATTATGTGCACGTGCAATGATTTTCCCTTCATAAACAAGGACTGCACCAATGGGTACTTCTCCAAGTAAGGCTGCCTGTTGGGCTTCCTCTAATGCTTGTTTCATAAATAAACGATCTGATTCAAAAATATCCACACATATCTCTCCTTAACAGTAGTGTAGCGCGCTGAATTGGTAATTGCTACTTTTAACTTTCTTTAGTCGGTATTGGTTAATAGGGGATGTTAGCCTAAAATCATCGCATCCATGCGATAACGAGTGACCTGCAACATGTAGAAGCATAAATGCTTGTTGACATTCCTAATATATCCATATATATTTATATATGAACACATGCTCATATATAAATATTGAAGAATGGGGTAAACTTTTATGGATGAAAAATTAAACAGTTCAGAAACACTAAAAAACGTAGATCAGCATTTAGATGAAGAGACATTATTTGTAGTATCTCAGACTTTTAAAGCATTGAGTGATCCAACTAGAATTCGTATTTTAAACTTACTTTGTTCAGATGAACACGCTGTAAATGATATTGCAGACATTTTAGATTTAGGCCAATCGACCGTTTCTCATCAATTACGTTTTCTTAAAAATTTAAGGTTAGTGAAATTTAGAAGAGAGGGAACAACCTTATACTATTCTAAGGATGACGATCACATTATGAATTTATTGAAGCAGGCCATTGAGCATGCTGCTCATAACTAAATGAAATGGAGGAATAACTATGGGACATCATCACGATCATGGTCATGACCATACACATGGTGCAAATAAAAAGGTACTATTACTGTCGTTTATTATTATTACAGGATACATGGTAGTGGAAGCCATTGGTGGCTTTTTAACAAATAGTTTAGCTCTTTTATCTGATGCAGGGCATATGTTAAGTGACTCTATCTCTTTGGGTATAGCGATGCTAGCTTTTATGTTTGGAGAAAAAGCTGCTAGCTATAGTAAAACATACGGCTATAAACGATTTGAAATTTTGGCCGCAGTATTAAATGGCATTACATTAATAGGGATAGCATTATTCATTTTCTATGAAGCGATTGAACGATTTACAAACCCACCAGAAGTAGCTACTACAGGAATGCTTATTATTAGTACAATTGGTTTGTTCGTTAACATTTTAGTTGCCTGGATTATGATGCGTGGCAGTGATACAAAGGATAATTTAAATATGCGCGGAGCCTTTTTACATGTACTAAGTGATATGCTAGGGTCTGTAGGGGCTATTGTTGCGGCACTATTAATTATGTTTTTTGGCTGGGGCTGGGCAGATCCTCTTGCTAGCGTTATTGTTGCATTATTGGTCGTACGAAGTGGCTACCATGTCACAAAAGCCTCAATCCATGTTTTAATGGAGGGGACTCCTTCAAATGTAGATGTTCAGGAGATTATTCAGTTAATAGAGCAGACTGAAGGAATAGAAAGTATCCACGATTTACACATCTGGACAATTACTAGTGGAACGAATGCATTATCCTGTCATGCGGTTGTAAATGATCAATTGAAAATAGCTGAGAGTGAGCATATCTTGCGGAAAATTGAACATAATCTTCAGCATAAGGGTATTAAGCATGTAACAATTCAATTAGAAACAGCTTTACATCGACATGACGATTCTATTTTATGTAAATTAGAAAATGACCATGAGCATCATCATGATGATAAATAAAATTTTTTATAACTTGCATACCCTTCTTGGGTATAGTATGATAATTACAAATAGGAGGTGTAGTGAATGGAGGACACGGTAAAAGAGGATGCTTGTCATACAGAGGAAGCTACGTCTTGTCGAAAAAGTCATCACCCTGAGCGTGTGAAAAAGGATTTAACAACCCGCTTAAACCGTATTGAAGGTCAGATTCGTGGTATTAAGGGAATGATTGATAAAGACGTTTACTGTGATGATATTATTACGCAACTATCTGCTACACAATCAGCATTAAATAGTGTGGCAAAAATATTATTAGAAGGTCATTTAAAGGGCTGTGTAGTGGATCGTCTCTCAGAGGGCGATGAAGCAGTATTAGATGAGTTAGTCGTAACGATCCAAAAGTTAATGAAAAAATAGATTAAAACCATATTAAAAGGAGAGATTTTATTATGCAAAACGTAACATTAAACGTACAAGGAATGTCATGTGGTCATTGTGTAAATGCTGTGGAAAAAAGTGTTGGTGCTTTAGCTGGTGTTGAACAAGTTAAAGTTAATTTAGCAGATGGTTTAGTGGATATTGCATTTGATGATGCACAAGTATCACTTGACCAAATTAAAGAAACAATTGATGATCAAGGATATGACGTAAAGTAAAATTGTAGAGTGCTCCTGTAGCACTCTCTTATTTTCAAATATATATACCCCCTGTTGGTATAAGGAGAGGTGAACAGTAAATGAGTTCTGCTAGTAAAGAAGCTAATTTGCAAATTACAGGTATGACGTGTGCAGCCTGTGCCACTCGTATTGAAAAAGGTTTAAATAAAATGGATGGTGTAGAACAAGCAACGGTAAATTTAGCACTTGAAAAATCGTCTATTAAATACGACCCAGCAAAGCTAAGTGAAGCAGATTTTGAAAAGAAAATAGAAGCACTTGGCTATGGTGTTGTTAAACAAAAAACTGAACTTGATATTACAGGTATGACATGTGCAGCTTGTGCGACTCGCATTGAAAAAGGCTTAAATAAGCTAAGCGGTATTTCTTCTGCTAATGTCAACTTAGCACTGGAAAAAGCGATGATCGAATTTAATCCATCAGAAGTGTCCATCGCAGATATCATTGCAAAGGTTGAGAAACTAGGTTATGGGGCTCATCAAAAGGCAGATGAGCAGGAAACAGTGGATCATCGCGAAAAAGCTATCAAACAGCAACAACATAAATTTATTTTATCGGCTATACTTTCTTTACCACTGCTTTGGACGATGGTTGGCCATTTTTCCTTTACGTCATTTTTATATGTTCCAGAATTTCTAATGAATCCATGGGTCCAAATGGTATTGGCTACTCCTGTGCAATTTATTATTGGTAAGCAATTTTATGTAGGGGCATATAAAGCATTACGCAATGGTAGTGCAAATATGGATGTGCTTGTTGTCATGGGGACATCAGCCGCCTATTTCTATAGTGTCTATCAAGCGATTGTAACGATAGGATCACACCATGGTCCACATCTTTATTTTGAAACGAGTGCTGTTTTAATTACGTTAATTTTATTAGGTAAATTGTTTGAGGCAAAAGCAAAAGGACGCTCATCTGAAGCCATAAAAAAACTAATGGGACTTCAAGCTAAGACTGCTATTGTTGTACGTGACGGTGTAGAAAAAGAGGTTCCTTTAGAAGAAGTTATCATTGGCGATGTTATTCTAGTGAAGCCAGGGGAAAAGATTCCTGTCGATGGTGAAGTAATAGAGGGAACAACAGCTGTTGATGAATCGATGTTAACAGGTGAGAGTCTACCCGTGGATAAAAAACAAGGTGATCCATTATTTGGCTCAACCATTAATAAAAATGGTTTTATTAAAATGACTGCAACAAAGGTAGGCCGTGATACAGCATTAGCACAAATCATTAAAGTGGTTGAAGATGCTCAAGGATCAAAAGCGCCAATTCAACGTTTAGCAGATCAGATTTCGGGAATTTTCGTACCAATCGTTGTTGGTATAGCCATTGTAACCTTTTTAATTTGGATTATTTGGGTTAGCCCTGGAGAATTTACACCTGCTTTAGAGGTTTTAATCGCAGTACTTGTTATTGCTTGCCCATGTGCTCTAGGGTTAGCAACACCAACTTCAATAATGGCAGGCTCAGGACGTGCAGCTGAGTTTGGTATTTTATTTAAAGGTGGAGAACATTTAGAGCAAACACAAAGCATTGATACTGTCGTTGTAGATAAAACAGGTACAGTGACACACGGAAAACCGGAGCTTACGGATGTTCTCTTAGCGTCAGAGCAAGATGAAGTGCGCTTTTTATCCTTAATGGGCGCAGCAGAGAAGCAGTCAGAGCACCCACTAGCAGAAGCCATTGTACAGGGCATAGAAAAACGAGGCATAGCTTTAGGGGATGTTCAATTCTTCGAGGCAATACCTGGTTATGGCGTGCAGGCAACTGTCTCAGGTCAAGGTGTTGTCATTGGCACACGTAAATTAATGCAACAATATGGAATAAGTATTAATGATATTTTACCAACAATGGAGCAACTAGAACGAAACGGTAAAACAGCAATGCTAGCTGCCATCAACGGGCAATATGCAGGTTTAGTCGCTGTGGCTGATACCGTGAAAGATACATCAAAAGAAGCTATTCGTCGTTTACAGGATATGGGTATTACGGTCATCATGATGACTGGTGATAACGAGCGTACTGCTCAAGCCATTGGAACAGAGGTAGGCGTGAATCATGTTATTGCAGAAGTCTTACCAGAAGGTAAAGCTGATGAAGTGAAAAAACTTCAAGCCCAAGGGAAAAAAGTAGCGATGGTTGGTGATGGCATTAATGACGCACCTGCCTTAGCAACAGCGAATATTGGGATGGCAATTGGTACAGGGACAGATGTGGCAATGGAAGCTGCAGATATTACGCTTATTCGTGGAGATTTAAATAGTATCGCGGATGCCATTCTAATGAGTCGAAAAACAATGCGTAATATTAAACAAAATCTATTTTGGGCATTTGCTTATAATACATTAGGTATTCCAATTGCTGCACTCGGTCTGCTTGCTCCATGGGTAGCAGGCGCAGCGATGGCCTTTAGTTCAGTTTCGGTAGTATTAAATGCACTTCGTTTACAACGAGTGAAATTATAGGCATGTGAAAGGCATGGAGAAGTATATTCTCAATGCCTTTTTTTCTATGTCATCAGGAGAAAAATACCACAGGTAAATTTACTAGAACAATAGGTTGATTCTGTTTTTCATTTTCTTACTATGATAAAATGAAAGGCACTGATTCATTTATGTAGGACACAATGATCGAATCCATAGAACAAAAGGAGGAGCTTCTGGTGACGGTTCCATTTGTTACGGTAGAAGGTCCGATTGGTGTTGGTAAAACCTCTTTATCGAAAGAGATAGCAGCGACATTTAATTACCATCTATTAAAAGAAATTGTAGACGAAAACCCTTTTTTAAATAAGTTTTATGAAAACATTGAGGAGTGGAGTTTCCAAACGGAAATGTTCTTCCTTTGTAATCGCTATAAGCAATTAACCGATATTAAAAAATTTCGTTTAGCACATGCCAAACCTGTTGTAGCAGACTATCATATTTTTAAAAATTTAATATTTGCGAAGCGTACATTGGTACCAACTGAGTACGAGAAGTATGAGGAAATCTATCGAATTTTAACGAAAGACATGCCTGTTCCAAATGTAGTGGTTTATTTACATGCCAGCGTTGATACATTAATGAAGCGTATCGCCATGCGGGGACGAGAATTTGAAAAGATGATTTCACGAGATTATATGGAGCAGCTTGTGGCCGACTATCATTCTTTTATCGAGCATTTTGAGAGCATGCATCCAGAAATTCCAGTTATTCGATTTAATGGAGATCAGCTTGATTTTGTAAAAAATCCAAACGATTTAAATTATGTTTTAAAAATAATTAAAGAGACGTTACAACAAAGGAGTTTGCAATAATGAATTTAAGAGAGAAGTATGATATTCCACCACAAACTGTTATTACGATTGCTGGTACTGTTGGGGTAGGAAAATCGACGATGACAAAGGCATTAGCAGAAGCGTTGAACTTTCGTACATCGTTCGAGAAAGTAGACACAAATCCATACCTTGATAAATTTTATGAGGACTTTGAAAAATGGAGCTTTCATTTACAGGTCTACTTTTTAGCAGAGCGTTTTAAAGAACAGAAGCGTATTTTTGAATATGGTGGAGGATTTGTACAAGATCGTTCTATTTACGAAGATACTGGCATTTTTGCTAAGATGCACTATGATAAAGGAACGATGAGTCCAACAGATTATGAGACTTATACGAATTTATTTGACGCTATGGTGATGACACCATATTTCCCCCATCCAGATTTACTTGTCTATCTTGAAGGACCTATTGATGCAGTTATTGGTCGAATTCAAGAACGTGGACGGACAATGGAGCAACAAACACCGAATGATTATTGGATAGAAATGCATGAACGCTACGAAAATTGGATAAATAATTTTAATTCTTGTCCAGTTCTACGTTTAGATATTAATGATTATGATTTATTAAAAAATCCTGATGCCATTGAAGCAATTGTGAGCCGCATCAGTCATATGCTAAAACAAACAAGCCATTTACGAAAATAAAAGTAAAATAAATGACCAAAAAACGTGAGACAATATATAGCCGATTGTTTCACGTTTTTTGAATAGGAGGGATTATTATAAGAATCGCAGTGTATTGCGGATCTGGTTTAGGTAAAAGTCCTATTTATGCGGAGAAAGCGGCTGAGCTTGGTACAGCACTGGCGAAAAACGGTCACGGAGTTGTCTATGGTGGTTCTAAAACAGGGCTAATGGGGAAGGTAGCCGATGCTGTTTTAGCAGCGGGTGGAGAAGTGATTGGTGTGATGCCAACTCATTTACAAAAGCGTGAATTGGCTCATGCCTCATTAACAGAGATCCATATTGTAGACTCTATGCATATTCGTAAAGCTAAGATGGCCGAGTTAGCCGATGCTTTTATTGCTCTTCCAGGCGGCGCAGGGACTTTAGATGAATATTTTGAGGTATTTACTTGGGCTCAGATTGGACTGCATACAAAGCCTGTCATTTTATATAATGTCCATGGATTCTATGATGCGCTTCTACAGCATTTTAAAATAATGCTAGAGGAAGGCTTTATACGTGCTGAGCAAAAGAAATTCTTACGTGTAGCGGCTACCTCTGAAGGGATTTTACGTTTATTAAAAAAACATGGATGAACATTCTCCATGTTTTTTATCTTGATGCAGCGGGTGTTCTAACATCCGTTGCAATTACAATGAGGCATAATTGATGTAATATAAAAGTAAAATAATTAAATTTTAAGTAAAAAATTAGTAATGGATGGGGTGTTGTTTATGCATAGTGTAGATGCTCAAGTAACCGATGATTTAGTAGTACAAGCCATTGAACGCAATATAGCCATTATCCGCTTCGATATGGACAGACGAGTTGCATATGTCAATGAACTATTTGCTCAAACATTAGGCTATACAGTCAAGGAAATGCTAGGAAAAAATCATAAAGACTTTTGCTTGCCTGATTTCGTGAATAGTATGGAGTACGATAAATTTTGGCGCAATCTAACGGCAGGAAACAGCTATCAGGACAAAATAGAAAGAATTGATGCTAGGGGTAATATCATTTGGCTGGAAGCGACATATATGCCTGTCTTCGCAAATAATACAAGAAAAGTAATAGGTGTTTCCAAAATAGCTACCAATATTACTGAACGACAACATGAGATCGTTAGTGTTGCGGACAAGTTGAAGGGCATGTCTAATAAGCTTTACCAGCGTTCAGAAGCTGGCATTCAAAATAGCCAAGATCTACTAGAAACCATTAAAGTGGTTTCCAAGGAATCAAATGAAAATGTAAGTAATCTTGTACAGCTTCAAAAACAAGCAGATTCTATTAAAGGAATTGTAAAGACTATACAGGAGATTGCCTCACAAACTAATTTATTAGCGTTAAATGCAGCTATTGAAGCAGCTAGGGCTGGAGAATATGGTAGAGGTTTTGATGTAGTGGCTAAAGAGGTACGAAAACTTTCTATAAGAGTTGAACAATCCATTTCGGAAGTGAAGGATAATGTGGAGGGCATTGAGCGAGAAATTGGTCAGGTGACAGACAGTATTACAAAAATAGCTGAAAAAATAGATAAAACAAATGAGCAAATTACTGTCACAGCAAATGACTTTAGTGAAATAGCATCAGCCGCTGAAGCCTTAGATGAGCACTCAAAGCAGTTTATTGAAATTATTTAATTCTAAAATGACTATTATTATAATTACCAATAGTTTCCGAGATATATTGAAATAGTATATGTTTTTTATTTACAATAATAGTGTAAGTCATCAATCATAATAGGGGTGTTATGTATGACAAAAGTGGAAGTAAGCTTTCAGCATTTACCAACAACAGCTATTTCAGATGCGACAGGCGGGCATACCAATTTGCGAAGTGATATTAAGCCATTAGCAGACCATTTTAAAATTGCTGGGCGAGCTGTAACTGTACGTTTACCAGATGGTGAAAATGGCGCCGTATTGGAAGCGATTAGGGCGGCAACTGCAGGGGATATTTTAGTCATTGATGCAAAAGGAAATACCAACCGAGCTGTGGCTGGAGATTTTGTAATTTCCTTAGCAAAAGGGATAGGTGTACAAGGTTTTGTTGTGGATGGCGTAATCCGCGATATTGCAGCAATTCGTGAATTAAATTTCCCTGTGTTCTCGTTAGGCACTACTGTAGCAGCAGGCAATAAAAACGGCGGTGGACAAGTAAATGTGCCGATCGCCATTGGGGGAGTAACGGTTCATCCTGGTGATTATATTATTGGGGATGTGGATGGTGTGATTGTTGTGCCACAGCAAGATGCTGAAAAAATTGTTGCAGCAGCAGAGGCTAAACTTGAAAAAGATGAAAAACGTGCACAAGAAGCACATGCCAATGGGAAAGAATCGATTATCGCTTATTTAGATAAAGTATTAGCAAAATAAAAAAACCCTCACGATGCCATCCAACATCGTGAGGATTTTTTTAAATTACGCTAGATTTTCATTATCATTAAAGTAATTTTTCATCTTTTCTCGATCGAAACGGCCTTCCCATTTAGCCATTACTAATGACGCTAATGAGTTACCAATTACGTTAACGACTGTACGTCCCATATCAAGGATACGGTCAATACCAGCAATAAAGGCTAGTCCCTCAAGTGGAATACCTACAGTACCTAAAGTTGCTAGAAGTACTACGAATGATACCCCTGGAACACCAGCAATACCTTTAGATGTAACCATTAATACAAGCATTAACGTAATTTGTTCACCAATACTTAGGTGAATACCGTACATTTGCGCAATAAATAATGCTGCAATGGCTTGATATAGTGTTGACCCATCTAAGTTAAAGGAGTAACCGGTCGGTATAACGAAAGATACAATATCCTTCGGCGCCCCTAATTTCTCCATTTTCATCATAATACGTGGTAATACAGCTTCAGAACTTGCTGTTGAGAAGGCTAAAATTAGCTCATCTTTTAACACTTTAATTAAATAGAAGATGCTGATTCCTGCGAATTTTGCCACAAGTCCAAGAACGACAAAGATGAAGAACAGCATTGTTGCATAAACAAGAATAGCCAATTTGGCAAGTGGAACCAGTGAAGCAAACCCATATTTGGAAACGGTTACACCGATTAAACCAAATACCCCTAATGGAGCGAATTTCATTACGAGGTTGGTTACCCAGAACATAGCATCTGCTACCCCTTGGAAGAAGTCTAAGACTGGTTTCCCTCGATCACCTACTGCAGCAACCCCTAAACCGAAAATAACGGAGAAGAAGATAATCGCTAGCATATTACCTTCAGCCATTGACTGAATAATATTTGTTGGGACGATGCCTACAATGATATCAAATGGCCCTTCATGCTGTACTTCCTCAGTTGTTGATACATACTTCGAAATATCCCCTTGAGATAATTCATTCATGTTAAGTCCTGCACCAGGTTGGAAAATGTTTGCGGAAAGTAATCCAACAACGATTGCAACGGTTGTAATAATCTCAAAGTAAATTATAGATTTACCGCCTAATCGTCCAAGTTGCTTCATATCTCCAGTACCAGCAACACCAACGATTAATGTCGAAATAATAATCGGTACAACAATCATCTTAATAAGATGTAAAAATATATCCCCTAATGGTTGTAAATATGTCTCGATTTTGGGGTTTCCGTAAAAGATACCACCAACAACGATCCCTAAAATCAAACCGATTAAAATTTGAGCGGCTAAACTGATTTTAAATTTCTTTTTCAAATCCTTTGTACCTCCCCTAATATTAAATTTTTAGGACATGCCTTACTTTAATAATACGGAGGACTTATGGAATCCGACAAAATCCGAGAAAATTAATTTATTTTTGTTAAAATGTCTGAATATAACACTTGAATAAACTTCTTAATATTTACCTTTGCTTTACGATTATCGTGATCTTCAATCTGTGTCATGAGCTGACGAATTTCTTTAAAATCAAAGTAGCGAGGGGCATAGTACTCGAATTCTGAGTTTGTGTAATCGACAACCCCTAAATTAGCGAGATTAATCATGGCAGCTAATATTGTTCGACGCACACGTTGCTCGATGGCTTTACTCTCTTTTAAAATTTCATCTGGTGTAGCCTTGGTCACAGCAGCAATTTCTTCATAAAGCTCTTTTAATGGAGGAAGGGGTGCAATCTTGTGCTGGTGAGCAAGTAATGTTTCTATAATGGCAATGATATCTTCGCTACCAATTTCCCCGACAATCCCCATATCATTCAAAATAGATTGAATATGGTCTCGTGATGTAGCTTTATGAGCCTTTTGTTCACTTAACTCAATGTTTGTAAGAGATTGACGTATCACTAATAGTGAGTTTTTGAGTCGAAATTGTTCAGTTGTTTTTTTCAAAACATTTTCGACTTCAATACGATTGATTGGTTTATGAATGAAGAAATCAATTCCTTGCTCATAAGCTTCGCCAACCATTTCTTTATTCACTACCTGTGAAATCATAATAAATTGTCCCTCGAAACGATTTTGCATAAGTTGTTCTACAGTTGCTATACCATCAAGCTTAGGCATCAGTAAATCAATTAGCACAAACTCTGGCTGCGTCATTAAAATTTGTGGAATGGCATCCTCACCATTGCGAGCCTCACCAATAACTGTACCTAATCCGCTATCTTCAATAATTTGTTTTAACATAACACGACTTGCACGATCATCGTCTACAATAAAATACCTCATTTAAGTCTCTCCCGTTTGAATAGTTTGCGTAGGAATTATGATTTTAAACGTTGTGTATTGATTGTTTGATTCAACGGTTATTGAGCCTTTTAATTTTTCTACTAGTTCAGCAACGTGTGAAAGCCCAATGCCAGTTGCCGCTACACCATCAACATTGAATTTAGTGGTGTACCCAGGTTCAAAAATAACAGAAATATCTGCTTGTGAAATCCCTTGTCCATTATCACATACTGTTATTACAGTATTATCTTCTTGGCGCTCAATAGCAATAGAAATGATCCCTTGTTCTTCAATAGCCTCAACAGCATTGGCTGATAAATTATTTAATAGAGCAAGGAGTGCAATATGATCTTTTGTTTGAAAATCGAAGTCTATACATGTATTAAATTGTATCTCCTTACCGAGTAATTCTGCATATTTCCTATTACCTTCTTCAATATAATGCAATAATTCAGATAATACAAAAGGGCCAAAGCTCTTTTCACCAACAATCTTTGAAATACCGGCATATATACGTTGAGAATCCTTTTTCACTTCATGGATTTCCTGGGCAATATGAAGTGCTTGTAAACTTTCTGCTCGATAACCTAGAGTTTTTAACTGTCGATATAATTCATAACCACTAGCCGTAATTGTTTCAATATGGTTCATTGATTTCTTTAAATAGAGGGTCTCAACATAGAGGTCAGATCCAATATTCAGCATTTCTTGTACCCGTTTTTTTTGTTCAGCTATCAAAATAGAGCTGTAAATCCCTACTACAAAAAAGCTTCGTAATAATGCTACTGCTAATAGGATCAAGAGGTCATGAAGAAATAAAAAAGTATAAGTTTGGACAAAGAAGCGGAAAATTTGTTCAGCTAAATTACTAATGACCTCACTAAAGGCAACGAGTAAACCAAGTTTTAGTGGTTTTTCTCTGTATTGTTGAATATCTAAAATTTGCAGGCATAGTGCAAACAATACATAAAATAAACCGGCTGGTAAATGGTTAAATATACTCTCAGAAATCGGAACATCATGTAATGTGGAATTAAAAACACGAAAAATAGTTGTCACAATACTTGTAGCAACGCCAGCCAAAATAATAGGTGTAGGTTTAATTAATGTACATAAAAAGAAGACAATTGTTCCTAAACCAAAACGGAAAGTTGTATTAGCAAAAGGCATAATTTTAATTTCACTACCAATTGCGGTCATAACAGCAATAATGAAAATCCAAGTAAGGGAAGCACGCGTCATAAGTAATTTCGATTGCAATTCAACAACCTCCCATCATTGATATAATAAAAAATACCACAACCGAGGCGGAAGTGGTATCTAACAAGTCATACATACAATTTAGGCAAAAAAAAACGGCTACATTTGTAGTCGGAAATTTAAAACTGGAGGAGGTAGAGGGATTCGAACCCCCGCGCGGTGTTACCCGCCTGTCGGTTTTCAAGACCGATCCCTTCAGCCAGACTTGGGTATACCTCCATGTTATATTGCTTTGCTGTCTTATCGACAAAAATAAATTTATCATAACTAGAAACGAGCGTCAATATATTTTTTGAAAAAATTTATATTGTTTAAATCATGACTTGGAAATAAATAATTTGTGCATTAAGTTGCAATTTATACAAACAGTCAGTATACTAGTTATTGCCGTGCTAGGTGGGAAGGTAGCGGTGTCCTGTAACTCGCAATCCGCTCTAGCGAGACTGAATTCCTTTTTCGAGGCTGTCCGTATTGTTTGGTCTGCCTTTTGCACGTAGTGTTGACGATTGGGTCCTGCGCAATGGATACCCATGAACCATGTCAGGTCCGGAAGGAAGCAGCATTAAGTGGTCTTATTCATGTGCCGCGGGGTTGCCTAATCTGAGCTAACGACAAGAGTAACGCTTATGTGCGGCTGTCAAGGAAAGGTGCACGGCATTAAATTGCCAATTCAAAGCATCCGTCTATTATAGGCGGATGCTTTTTTATTTTAATTTAGCAACTTCGTTTTCTATATAATGCAGCAAATGCTATAATAAATCTATTCAATTAAATGGAGAAGGAGAGAGGAAAATAGTGACGTATCAAGCATTTTATCGTGTGTATCGACCGCAATCTTTTCGAGAAATGTCTGGCCAAGCACATGTCAAAAGAACGCTACAAAATGCTCTCCTAGCAAATAAAACAACACATGCGTATTTATTTTCTGGACCTCGTGGTACTGGGAAAACAAGTACGGCTAAAATCTTTGCAAAGGCCTTAAATTGTGAACATGCACCATCGAAAGAACCGTGTAATGAATGTGCTACGTGCATAAGTATTACAGATGGTTCACATCCAGATGTCATTGAATTTGATGCAGCCTCGAATTCACGTGTTGAAGAGATTAGGGATATCATAGAAAAGGTACGTTTTGCTCCTGCAAGCAGTAGATACAAAGTGTACATCATTGACGAAGTGCACATGCTTTCTACAAGTGCTTTTAACGCTCTTTTGAAAACATTGGAAGAACCACCTCCCCATGCTGTGTTTATTTTAGCGACAACAGAGCCTCATAAATTGCCTGCAACGATTATTTCTCGTTGTCAGCGCTTTGATTTTAAACGACTTTCTACTAATGATATTATTGAACGGATGAAGGTTGTTTTAGAAGATATTGATTTACCATATGAAGACCAAGGTTTAAAGGTAATTGCACAATCTGCCGCAGGGGGAATGCGTGATGCTTTGAGCTTATTGGACCAAGTTGTGTCTTTTAGTGGGGAAAAATTAAAACTTGAAGATACGTTGTTAGTTACAGGTTCAATTAGTCAGGATATTTTTTATGAATTGGCTGAGGCACTCAAAGTGAAAGATGTTGCGCAAATGCTTGCACTTTTAGAACAACTTATAGCTGACGGTAAGGATCCATTGCGTCTCTCAGAAGATTTAATTACATTTTTCCGTGATTTGTTATTACTTCAAACAAGTGATGATTTAGCTGAACTTTTAGAGCTTGTGTCCCCTGAGGAACGCGTATTTACTTTAGCACACGATTTTGCACCAGATATGCTTTATGGCTATATTGATATACTCGCAAAAACACAGCAGGAAATGCGCTTCTCTCACCATACGAAAATTTATTTAGAGACGGCTTTGCTTAAAATGGTACAGTTTTCGGGAGGAGTAATCCATCAATCAGTGGCCACAAACGAAACGGTGCAAAGTCCTGAGCTCACTCAAAAGATTATAGCTCTAGAGCAGATGGTTCAGCAATTATCCTTACAACTGCAAACAGGGGCACCTGTTCAAGTGTCGACAGCACAAAAAGAGCAAAAGCCGAGAGCTAAAAGTCCGAATGGTTATAAAGCGCCGACGGGTCGTATTCAGGAAGTGCTGAAAGACGCTACTAAGCAAGATGTACAACGTATCAAGTCCATTTGGGCACAAGCTTTAAGTCAACTGCAAAAATCTCAATCTGCTCTTTTAGCAGAAGCCGAACCTGTTGCGGCATCTTCAAGTGCTTTTGTGTTAAAATTCAAGTATGATATTCATTGTCAGATGGTTGCCGACAACCAGTCTTTAAAGGCTCACTTTACACAATTAATCGCAGGGCAGACTGGTACAATGTACGAGATGCTATGCATACCTGAAGAATCATGGTTGAAAATGCGTGAAGAGTTTATTCGTGATCATGGTTTACAGCAAAAGAAATCGCAGACTGTATCAGAGCATGGTGAGGAATTATTAGAGCCACCACCGGCAGAAATGCCAGAAGAACCATTTATCGATGATGCCCAACCTCTCGCTTCACAAGATCCACTTGTGACAGAGGCTGAAAAGCTCTTTGGTAAAGATTTTGTTGAAATTATTGAAGATTAAATTTTTAGGAGGAAAACATTTATGCGTGGAATGGGAAATATGCAAGGTATGATGAAAAAGATGCAAAAAATGCAAAAGGAAATGATGGAGGCTCAAGAAGCTTTAAATGCTGAGCAATTTGAAGGTGTTGCAGGCGGCGGTATGGTGAAAGTAACAGTTTCTGGTCAGCGTGAAGTAGTTTCAGTAAATCTTGATGAATCTGTAGTAGACCCTGAAGACATCGAAATGTTACAAGACCTAATTGTTATTGCAACAAATGAAGCGTTGAAAAAGGTAGAAGAAAAAACAAACTCAACTATGGGTAAATTCACTCAAGGCTTAAACCTTCCATTCTAGGAGGTATTCATATGTACTACCCAGAACCAATATCTAAATTGATCGATAGTTTTATGAAATTGCCAGGTATCGGGCCGAAAACTGCGGCTCGTCTGGCGTTTTTTGTGTTATCAATGAAGGAAGACGATGTATTATCTTTCTCTAAAGCACTGATTGATGCTAAACGAAACCTAAGCTACTGTTCTGTTTGTGGCAATATAACGGATGTAGATCCATGTCACATTTGTACAGATAAGCAGCGAGATCATTCTGTTATTTGTGTTGTGCAAGATACAAAAGATGTGATCGCAATGGAAAAAATGCGCGACTACAATGGTATGTACCATGTACTTCAGGGGGCTATTTCGCCAATGGATGGTATCGGTCCAGAAGATATTAATGTTGCTTCTTTGTTAGTGCGCTTGCAAGATGAAAGTGTCCAAGAGCTTATTTTAGCTACGAATTCAACAATTGAGGGTGAGGCAACCGCTATGTACATTTCTCGCCTAGTCAAACCGTCAGGTATTCGTACGACCCGTATTGCGCACGGATTACCAGTAGGTGGAGATCTAGAATACGCAGATGAGGTTACGCTATCTAAGGCAATGGAAGGCCGACGCGAGTTATGAGTGAGGGATTAATATGTTCTTCCGTAGTAAAGGGAAACTAAAAAAAGAATTCGATGATAAGCTTGTGAATCTGATTAAAGAAACAAAAGAGGATTTACAGCAGGCGAAGATAATAGAAGAATTAATGGATGATTATGATCTTGGTGTGATTGCTCAACGCAAAACTGCAGAAAGTATTCATTTCTATTTGTTTAAGGAAGCTAGAATTCGTAAGGTATTAATAAAATAGTTCTTTTTAAAATATTCATAGAAGCAAAACAGGAAACATAAACTTTCATAATTATTTAATTGAGGGGGGCAACTATATGTCTTGGTTAGTAATTATGAGTATTTGTATTCCTGTTGGGCTTCTTTTTCTTTATGTAATAATAAGACATGCTAAACTGGGTAAAATCTTAGAAGGATTATCGGTGTTTTGGTTTAGATTTGCATTTGCTTTTCTATTATTATTCGTAATTCATTTAGGTATTGGTTATATAGGATATAATGTGCCAATCAATCTGTTTTCTGTCTTAACAATCGCTGTCTTAGGTATTCCAGGTGTATTAGGAATAACAGCTTTAATATTTTTTTTATAAAAGGCTTGCATTATAAAAAGATTCTGGTATAGTTATAGAAGTCGCTAATACAACTGGTTGAAACGAAAAAAAAATTTAAAAATTATTGTTGACACAATGTATAGCACATGGTATTATATAAGAGTTGCTACTGAAACAGCGGCAAACAAATGAACCTTGAAAACTGAACAAGCAAAACGTAATCAATAAAGTTTTAAGTAGCTAGCTTCGGCGAGTGAACGAAACAAAAAATTTGGACATCAAAATTGATGCCAGCAAAACAATTTGAGCTAATCAAATTTCTTTTATGGAGAGTTTGATCCTGGCTCAGGACGAACGCTGGCGGCGTGCCTAATACATGCAAGTCGAGCGAACAGAGAAGGAGCTTGCTCCTTCGACGTTAGCGGCGGACGGGTGAGTAACACGTGGGCAACCTACCCTATAGTTTGGGATAACTCCGGGAAACCGGGGCTAATACCGAATAATTTGTTTCACCTCATGGTGAAACACTGAAAGACGGTTTCGGCTGTCGCTATAGGATGGGCCCGCGGCGCATTAGCTAGTTGGTGAGGTAACGGCTCACCAAGGCGACGATGCGTAGCCGACCTGAGAGGGTGATCGGCCACACTGGGACTGAGACACGGCCCAGACTCCTACGGGAGGCAGCAGTAGGGAATCTTCCACAATGGGCGAAAGCCTGATGGAGCAACGCCGCGTGAGTGAAGAAGGATTTCGGTTCGTAAAACTCTGTTGTAAGGGAAGAACAAGTACAGTAGTAACTGGCTGTACCTTGACGGTACCTTATTAGAAAGCCACGGCTAACTACGTGCCAGCAGCCGCGGTAATACGTAGGTGGCAAGCGTTGTCCGGAATTATTGGGCGTAAAGCGCGCGCAGGTGGTTTCTTAAGTCTGATGTGAAAGCCCACGGCTCAACCGTGGAGGGTCATTGGAAACTGGGAGACTTGAGTGCAGAAGAGGATAGTGGAATTCCAAGTGTAGCGGTGAAATGCGTAGAGATTTGGAGGAACACCAGTGGCGAAGGCGACTATCTGGTCTGTAACTGACACTGAGGCGCGAAAGCGTGGGGAGCAAACAGGATTAGATACCCTGGTAGTCCACGCCGTAAACGATGAGTGCTAAGTGTTAGGGGGTTTCCGCCCCTTAGTGCTGCAGCTAACGCATTAAGCACTCCGCCTGGGGAGTACGGTCGCAAGACTGAAACTCAAAGGAATTGACGGGGGCCCGCACAAGCGGTGGAGCATGTGGTTTAATTCGAAGCAACGCGAAGAACCTTACCAGGTCTTGACATCCCGTTGACCACTGTAGAGATATAGTTTCCCCTTCGGGGGCAACGGTGACAGGTGGTGCATGGTTGTCGTCAGCTCGTGTCGTGAGATGTTGGGTTAAGTCCCGCAACGAGCGCAACCCTTGATCTTAGTTGCCATCATTTAGTTGGGCACTCTAAGGTGACTGCCGGTGACAAACCGGAGGAAGGTGGGGATGACGTCAAATCATCATGCCCCTTATGACCTGGGCTACACACGTGCTACAATGGACGATACAAACGGTTGCCAACTCGCGAGAGGGAGCTAATCCGATAAAGTCGTTCTCAGTTCGGATTGTAGGCTGCAACTCGCCTACATGAAGCCGGAATCGCTAGTAATCGCGGATCAGCATGCCGCGGTGAATACGTTCCCGGGCCTTGTACACACCGCCCGTCACACCACGAGAGTTTGTAACACCCGAAGTCGGTGAGGTAACCTTTTGGAGCCAGCCGCCGAAGGTGGGATAGATGATTGGGGTGAAGTCGTAACAAGGTAGCCGTATCGGAAGGTGCGGCTGGATCACCTCCTTTCTAAGGATTATTTCGGAATACAAACCTTGGGTTTGTAAGATTACGTTTTGCGTTCAGTTTTGAAGGTTCATTCTTCTGAATGAAACACTTCAAAACTTGTTCTTTGAAAACTGGATAAAACGACATTGAAATTGTAACAAACACATTTATTTTTTAAGTTTTTTTATAGGCTTAATAACTTGGTTAAGTTATTAAGGGCGCACGGCGAATGCCTTGGCACTAGGAGCCGAAGAAGGACGGCACTAACACCGATATGCTTCGGGGAGCTGTAAGTGAGCTTTGATCCGGAGATTTCCGAATGGGGGAACCCACTACGTTTAATCGCGTAGTATCTTGACGTGAATACATAGCGTCTTGAAGGCAGACCCAGGGAACTGAAACATCTAAGTACCTGGAGGAAGAGAAAGAAAAATCGATTCCCTGAGTAGCGGCGAGCGAAACGGGAAGAGCCCAAACCAAGAGGCTTGCCTCTTGGGGTTGTAGGACACTCAATACGGAGTTACAAAAGAGCGAGTTAGATGAAGCGACTTGGAAAGGTCCGCCAGAGCAGGTAAAAGCCCTGTAGTCGAAAGTTCGTTCTCTCCTGAGTGGATCCTGAGTACGGCGGAACACGTGAAATTCCGTCGGAATCCGGGAGGACCATCTCCCAAGGCTAAATACTACCTAGTGACCGATAGTGAACCAGTACCGTGAGGGAAAGGTGAAAAGCACCCCGGAAGGGGAGTGAAAGAGATCCTGAAACCGTGTGCCTACAAGTAGTTAGAGCCCGTTAATGGGTGATAGCGTGCCTTTTGTAGAATGAACCGGCGAGTTACGATTACGTGCGAGGTTAAGCTTTAGAAGGCGGAGCCGCAGCGAAAGCGAGTCTGAATAGGGCGAAATAGTACGTGGTCGTAGACCCGAAACCAGGTGATCTACCCATGTCCAGGGTGAAGGTGAGGTAACACTTACTGGAGGCCCGAACCCACGCACGTTGAAAAGTGCGGGGATGAGGTGTGGGTAGCGGAGAAATTCCAATCGAACTTGGAGATAGCTGGTTCTCTCCGAAATAGCTTTAGGGCTAGCCTCGTGATGAGAATACTGGAGGTAGAGCACTGTTTGGACTAGGGGGCCATCCCGGTTTACCGAATTCAGACAAACTCCGAATGCCAGATATTTATACACGGGAGTCAGACTGCGAGTGATAAGATCCGTAGTCAAAAGGGAAACAGCCCAGACCACCAGCTAAGGTCCCAAAGTAATCGTTAAGTGGAAAAGGATGTGGCGTTGCACAGACAACCAGGATGTTGGCTTAGAAGCAGCCATCATTTAAAGAGTGCGTAATAGCTCACTGGTCGAGTGACGCTGCGCCGAAAATGTATCGGGGCTAAACGATTCACCGAAGCTGTGGATTGACATCTACGATGTCAGTGGTAGGAGAGCGTTCTAAGTGCGTTGAAGTCAGACCGGAAGGACTGGTGGAGCGCTTAGAAGTGAGAATGCCGGTATGAGTAGCGAAAGACGGGTGAGAATCCCGTCCACCGTATGACTAAGGTTTCCTGAGGAAGGCTCGTCCGCTCAGGGTTAGTCGGGACCTAAGCCGAGGCCGATAGGCGTAGGCGATGGACAACAGGTTGATATTCCTGTACCACCTCCTCACCGTTTGAGAAATGGGGGGACGCAGTAGGATAGGGTAAGCGCGCTGTTGGATATGCGCGTCCAAGCAGTAAGGCGTGTGTGTAGGCAAATCCGCACACTGTAACGTTGAGCTGTGATGGCGAGTCCGTATGGACGAAGTTCCTGATTTCACACTGCCAAGAAAAGCCTCTATCGAGGTGAGAGGTGCCCGTACCGCAAACCGACACAGGTAGTCGAGGAGAGAATCCTAAGGTGTGCGAGAGAACTCTCGTTAAGGAACTCGGCAAAATGACCCCGTAACTTCGGGAGAAGGGGTGCTCTTGAGCGTGCAAGCGCATGAGAGCCGCAGTGAATAGGCCCAGGCGACTGTTTAGCAAAAACACAGGTCTCTGCAAAACCGTAAGGTGACGTATAGGGGCTGACGCCTGCCCGGTGCTGGAAGGTTAAGAGGAGTGGTTAGCGCAAGCGAAGCTGCGAATTGAAGCCCCAGTAAACGGCGGCCGTAACTATAACGGTCCTAAGGTAGCGAAATTCCTTGTCGGGTAAGTTCCGACCCGCACGAAAGGCGTAACGATCTGGGCACTGTCTCAACGAGAGACTCGGTGAAATTATAGTACCTGTGAAGATGCAGGTTACCCGCGACAGGACGGAAAGACCCCGTGGAGCTTTACTGTAGCCTGATATTGAATTTTGGTACAACTTGTACAGGATAGGTAGGAGCCAGAGATCTCGGAGCGCCAGCTTCGAAGGAGGCGTCGGTGGGATACTACCCTGGTTGTATTGAAATTCTAACCCATGCCCCTTAGCGGGGCAGGAGACAGTGTCAGGCGGACAGTTTGACTGGGGCGGTCGCCTCCTAAAAGGTAACGGAGGCGCCCAAAGGTTCCCTCAGAATGGTTGGAAATCATTCGTAGAGTGTAAAGGCACAAGGGAGCTTGACTGCGAGACCTACAAGTCGAGCAGGGTCGAAAGACGGGCTTAGTGATCCGGTGGTTCCGCATGGAAGGGCCATCGCTCAACGGATAAAAGCTACCCCGGGGATAACAGGCTTATCTCCCCCAAGAGTCCACATCGACGGGGAGGTTTGGCACCTCGATGTCGGCTCATCGCATCCTGGGGCTGTAGTCGGTCCCAAGGGTTGGGCTGTTCGCCCATTAAAGCGGTACGCGAGCTGGGTTCAGAACGTCGTGAGACAGTTCGGTCCCTATCCGTCGTGGGCGTAGGAAATTTGAGAGGAGCTGTCCTTAGTACGAGAGGACCGGGATGGACACACCGCTGGTGTACCAGTTGTCTTGCCAAAGGCATCGCTGGGTAGCTATGTGTGGACGGGATAAGTGCTGAAAGCATCTAAGCATGAAGCCCCCCTCAAGATGAGATTTCCCATTACGCAAGTAAGTAAGATCCCTCAAAGACGATGAGGTAGATAGGTTCGAGGTGGAAGTGTGGTGACACATGGAGCTGACGAATACTAATCGATCGAGGACTTAACCAAAAAAGTTTGAACCATTCAATGCACGTTTATCCAGTTTTGAAAGAACAACACTTTCAATTAAATACATGTCTAGTGATGATGGCAAAGAGGTCACACCCGTTCCCATACCGAACACGGAAGTTAAGCTCTTTAGCGCCGATGGTAGTTGGGGGCTTCCCCCTGTGAGAGTAGGACGTCGCTAGGCAAAAAAGTAACCACTGAGAAATCAGTGGTTTTTTTGTTTATTTAGAATCCTATAAAATGTTAAAGTTTAATAGAGTAATTAAAATAAACAAAGGGGTGCAATGGAGTGGCAACAGGACAATGTAATAAGGAAATCAATATACAGAAAGAAAAATTAGAGAATTTTATTCAAAATAGAGAACAATGGGCTGTTTTAATACCAGGTTATTTACATCACGAAATACTAAATGAAAATGATATGATTTGGGTCTTCCAAGGTGATTTTGGCATTATTCAAAAAGCGGTTAAAGTAGAACTTAAAATGAAAAAATCAGATGCTCATCAAGTACTATTTGATTTAGAGGGTTTATCTGATCCGATAAATGGTGATGGTTCTTTTGAAATAAAACAAAATCAAGGTGAATCACCTCAACTGACTGGTAATTTAACAATGAAAGCAAGTGGATTTTTAGCGGGAATGATGAATCCGGTATTAGATAACTTTGTACCTCGGCTAGTCGAGCAATTAGTGGAAGCAATGGCTCTTCAAGTGGCAAAAGAATAGTGATATGAAAAGATTTGGAGAACCGATTATTACTGTCATCTGTAATAATCGGTTTTATTTTGATTCAGCAAATATTACTTGTACAGAAAGAGATGGTTCAGGCATAGAAGACTTTCTCCTTATAAGAAAGAGTGAATATACTTGTTTTATTTTTGAGCGCAGTGTCAGCGGTAATGACATCAAGATGTCCTGGTTGATAATAAGATAATTTGTTGAAAAAATTTGTTTATTAAATAAAAATGGATGACCTTGTCGAGGGATAGCTTTTTTATCTCCTTATAATTTCGTATAATTAAAGGAGAATCTAACGAAAATGGGTGTTTGTTTTGCAAAAGAAAAAGCCAATTATTGAAGGGTTAGAACGTTTTCGACAACAACAAAATATTTCTTTTCATGTCCCAGGTCATAAGCATGGCGAACTGTCCCACCTTCCACAAGCATTTAAAGATGTAATGCGTTATGATGTAACTGAATTATCAGGTTTAGATGATCTACATTATCCTGAGGAAATGATATTAGAAGCAGAAAATTTATTGGCAGATACATATGGAGCAACGAAGAGTTTCTTTCTAGTAGGAGGTTCTACTGTTGGAAATTTAGCAATGATATATGCTACTTGTAACAAGGGCGATACGATTATTGTTCAGCGTAATGCACATAAATCAATTTTCCATGCCATTGAACTTGTTGGGGCTAAGCCAATATTTGTGTCACCGCTATGGGATGAACGAACATTATCGGCGACACATGTGACTTATAGAGATTTAAAAGAAGCAGTAGAAAATTATTCAGAGGCGAAAGCAGTTGTTCTGACATATCCTACTTATTATGGGATGACTTCTAATGAAATACAGCAGCAAATTGCTTATTGTCATGAAAAAGGAATACCTGTATTGGTGGATGAAGCACATGGCGCTCATTTTAATGCATGTACTTTATTTCAGCCATCCGCATTGTCATTTGGAGCAGATATTGTTGTACAATCAGCGCATAAGACTCTACCAGCTATGACGATGGCTTCTTTTATGCATGTTAAGTCGGAATTGATAGCGGCTGACAAAATACATCATTATTTACGCATGTTACAATCTAGTAGCCCATCTTATTTATTATTAGCTTCATTAGATGATGCTCGCTATTATGTACAGACATATATGGAGAGTGATGGGGCATATATAATAGAAAAAAAGAATCAATGGATTGAAGCATTACGTTCGATTGGTTCATTGGAAGTAATTGAAGTAGATGATCCACTTAAAGTATTGTTACGTGTTAATGGTTATAGTGGTTTTCAATTACAAGAGGCATTAGAGGCGAAGCATGTTTATGGGGAGCTGGCAGATGCGAATCAGGTCTTATTTGTGTTACCTTTGCTGAAGCAAGGACATACCTACCCATTTGCTGAAATCAGAATTCGTATAAAAGAGGCTATAACTATGCTATTAAACACAGCTAAAACCGATAGCATAACGGCTTCTCATACAGCCTATCATTTTGTACCGATTACTGAGCCTATCTATACCTTTAATGAGGTTGCATCATTAAATAAAGAATGGTTACCATATATGCGTACAATGGGCCGGATTTCAGCAAATATGATTATACCTTATCCACCTGGTATACCATTGTTAGTGCCAGGAGAAAGAATAACAGTAGCTAAATTAAGTCAATTGGAAGAGCTATTAGCAGCAGGTGCGACATTCCAAGGGAATCATCGTTTAGCAGAAAAAATGATTCAGGTCATTAAATAGTTGGAGGCAATAACAGCATGAATAGCAATTTATTTATTACATTCGAAGGTCCCGAGGGAGCAGGAAAAACAACGGTCATTCAAATGATAGCAAAGCGATTAACAGAAAAAAATATTGAAGTTCTGGCAACAAGAGAACCCGGTGGAATTGAGATTGCAGAAAAAATAAGAACCATCATCTTGAATCCTGCACATACAGCTATGGACGAACGAACAGAAGCATTATTATATGCTGCAGCAAGAAGCCAGCATTATTTTGAAAAAGTACGACCTGCTTTAGATGCCGGGAAGTTGGTTATATGTGACCGTTTTATCGATTCATCTTTAGCCTATCAAGGATATGCAAGAGGAATCGGTGTCGATGAAGTGCTTTCTATTAATGAGTTCGCTATTGGGAAAAAATTGCCTGACGTGACTATATTATTTGATCTTGCACCAGAGGTAGGCTTAGCACGTATTCATGCAACTGGCAATCGGGAAGTAAACCGCTTAGACGTTGAAAGCTTGTCGTTTCATCAGAAGGTGCGTGAAGGATATTTACAACTAGTAGAGCAGTACCCAGAACGAATACGTGTGGTCAACGCAGACCAAGATATTGAGAATGTTGTGGAAGATGTATGGTTATTATTATTGGAAGCAATGCAGTAAAAGCATGAAGTTGTCTACAACAATGTGATATAATGATACTATCCATTAATTTATCTTCACTAGGATAACATCATTTGTGGGAGTACCCATTACGTCGGAGCGCAATTGCCGCTGACGCTTCGCTTTCACGCAGATTTAGTTTTTAGATTAACTAACCTGCATTGTGTAGGCGGGCAACATGATGGTGTTCCCCTATATTCAACGGGTGTATAAACATCCGCTGAATCAAGATAAATGTTTATAAGCTAATGCTTAGGAATAGTATTGAAATCTATCTAGGTGAATTTTATAAAAGGGGTGAGTGCGAATGAAGTTAGTCGTAGCTGTAGTGCAAGATCAGGATAGCAGCCGCTTATCAAATGCTTTAACGAAAAATCAGTTTCGCGCAACTAAATTAGCGAGCACAGGAGGATTTTTACGTTCAGGAAATACGACGTTTCTTATAGGAACTGAAGACTCTCTCATACCCAAACTTTTAGATATTATTCGGGATAATTGTCGAGCAAGAGAGCAAATGGTTGCACCAGTTTCTCCGTTAGGAGGAAATGCTGATTCCTATATACCTTACCCTGTGGAGGTTGAGGTAGGAGGAGCTACTGTATTTGTTTTACCGATTGAACAATTCCATCATTTTTAAAAAGTAGCCTCCGAAGCTGAATTATTGATTATTAGCTACTATTAGACATTTTAAAAAAACTAATAGTTATTTAAAAGCGATTATGCCTAGGAGAAAGATAAAAATTGTGGGGGCGAAACCAGCTTGAAGATTAATCAAGATATACGTGTCGGGTTAAATACAAATCGCAAAGAGCCACTACAAAATAATAATCAAAATAACCGATTTGGAGATATGGTCGTCAAGCAAGGTAATAAGCTGCAAACAGAACAACTAACACGTTTGTTAGGGGATATATCTACTGCAGGTGACCGAGTTGCTAGATCACGTAATTTACGAGAACTTGCTAGGTTTAAAATGCTTGTTAAACGATTTCTACAAGAGACAGTAGAACATGGTATGGAGTTAAAACAATCACATACCTGGAATCGTTTTGGTGAAGGAAGACGTTTGAAAATCATTGAAACCATTGATACACGTCTTGTCGAACTTGCACAGGATCTCTTAGATGAAGAAAAAGAAGCAATAGATCTCCTTGATAAAATCGGTGAGATTAAAGGCTTACTAATTAATTTATATATGTAAAACCCGTGTCTCGTTCTCATATAGGCGCGGGCTTTTTTCAAATGTTAAGTTGGCAACTTGCCACTAAAGTAGAACCACTGTAATGTTTCTTTACAAAAAGTAAGAGTGCAAGAAAGTCGCACTTTTTGTTATAGACACAGGAAGGAATTTAAATGTATGGCCAAGAATGTTGAAGAGCTACTCACACTACAACCAGTCGTAATGAAGCAACTTCAAACGATTTTTGACAAGAATAGATTAGCACATGCATATATTTTTGATGGCGAAAAAGGGACAGGCAAGGCAGATATTATGTACTTTTTTGTCAAATTAATGTTATGTGAGCAACCAAGTGGAAATGTTCCATGTGAAACATGTCGAAATTGCAAACGTGTAGATTCGGGAAATCATCCAAATATTCATCAAATTTATCCTGATGGTCAATTCATAAAAATTGATCAAATGCGAGAACTCATTGGAGAAATGAAAATGATGGGTGTAGAAGAGGGACGTAAGATTTATGTGCTTCATCATGCAGATCGTCTTAATACAGCCTCTGCCAATATGATACTTAAATTTTTAGAGGAACCAGATGGAGAGGTAACTGCCATATTACTAACAGAGCAAATGCAGTCAATACTTCCAACTATCCGTTCTCGTTGCCAACATATCAAATTTCAAAAAATGCCACGTCATGTTTTGTTGAAGCATCTACAGGAAAATAATATTTCACATTCAATGGCTTCAACAGTAAGCATGATGACAAATGAGCTCGAAACGGCTATATTTTTAGCGAATGATGAGCAGTTTGCACTCGCTCGAAAAACAGTGTTAAAATTAGTAGAGGCCATTCGGCAAAATGTACACGAAGCAATGCTTATTGTGCATGAAGAGTGGTTGCCTCACTTTAAAGAAAAAAGCGAGATGGAGCAAGCATTGGATTTACTACTATTTGCTTACCGTGATATAGTGTCAATAAAAGCTAATCCCGAGGCAGCTTGTACTTATCCAGACATGTTACCACTATTTAAAGAAGTTGCGCTATATTCCACTTATGAAAGATTATCAAATCAGATGGAATCTATTTTACAAGCGCGCGCCTCTTTACAGCGTAACATGAATAGGACGTTATTGATGGAGCAGTTAATGCTAAATCTGCAGGAGGGATATACATTTGTATAATGTAGTAGGAGTCCGCTTTAAAAAGGCGGGTAAAATATATTATTTTGATCCGGCATCATTTCTACTAGAAGATAGTCAATATGTCATTGTAGAGACAGCCCGCGGTGTAGAGTATGGAAAGGTAGTTGTCCCTCAAAAAGTAGTGGGTGATAATGATGTTGTATTACCACTTAAACAAGTACTTAGACCAGCGGATGATCGTGATCGTATACAAGTAGAGGAAAATGCAGCCGAATCGAAACGTGCATTT
Source organism: Lysinibacillus sp. FSL K6-0057 (assembly GCF_038630885.1). Classification (NCBI taxonomy): domain Bacteria; kingdom Bacillati; phylum Bacillota; class Bacilli; order Caryophanales; family Bacillaceae; genus Lysinibacillus; species Lysinibacillus sp. FSL K6-0057. The sequence goes on from NZ_CP152047.1 coordinate 64,066, forward strand.
GAACTCGCTAGTACTAAAATTATAGAGCATAATTTAGAAATGAAACTTGTAGATGTTGAATATACATTTGATCGTAATAAAATTATTTTTTACTTTACAGCTGAAGGACGAGTTGACTTCAGGGATCTAGTAAAAGATTTAGCCTCAGTTTTTAGAACGCGTATTGAGCTTCGCCAAATCGGTGTGCGTGATGAAGCAAAGCTATTAGGTGGCATTGGTCCATGTGGAAGAATGCTTTGTTGCTCCACATTTTTAGGTGATTTTGAGCCAGTTTCTATCAAGATGGCTAAAGATCAAAACTTATCATTAAATCCCTCAAAAATATCTGGTCTTTGTGGACGGTTAATGTGTTGCTTAAAGTATGAAAATGATGAATATGAAGAAGCAAAAGAGGGCATGCCAGATGTTGGTGAGATAACAATGACACCAGATGGCCGTGGAAAAGTAGTAGGGCTAAATGTGCTGGAAAGAATTATTCAAGTATATTTACACGAGCAGGAACGCACAGTTGAGTATACACTAGAAGAACTGCTAGCAGGCGAAAAAAATCTTATTTAAGATAGAGAATTTAACGAGGTGGCTTGGGTGAAGGACCGTAATTTCTTGGATACCGTTATGGAGTTCGAACAACAGCTCGAAGCAATGCAGGAGCAATTTGGTGCATTGAAACAATTTGTAGCGTTAATGATGGAAGAGCATAAGGCGCTTGAGACAGAAAATCATCACCTACGAACACGTCTAGAAGAACTACTTTCTAATACAAACTCCGTACAAGCTGCTGAAGTAAAGAAAGAGAGTCCGCTAGATATTGGTGAGGGATATGATAACTTAGCTCGCCTCTACCAGGAGGGCTTCCATGTTTGTCATGTTCATTTTGGAAGTTCCCGTAAAGGTGAGGATTGTCTGTTTTGTCTATCATTTTTAAATAAACAAAATGTGTAATAGAAGGCTGATTCCCGCTACGGTGGTGTCAGTCTTTTGTTTTGTAGCGTAGGAGGAAGAAGCATGGAAAAATGGCTAAAAGGTGACGAACGACTAGATTATTTGTTGGCTGAAAATTTACGTATTATTCAAAGCCCCTCTGTCTTTTCATTCTCATTGGATGCAGTGTTGCTTTCAAAGTTTGTTAATATTCCTTATCATAAGGGAAAAATTGTTGATTTATGCTCAGGAAATGGTGTAATTCCTCTCTTTTTAAGTGCACGTACAAAGGGACAAATAACGGGAGTAGAGATTCAGTCACGTTTATTTGATATGGCAGAGAGAAGTATCTGTTACAATCAACTAGAACAGCAAATTCAAATGATTCTTGGAGATGTAAAAGAAATACCGAAACAATTAGGCATTGAAAAGTATGATGCGGTTACCTGCAATCCACCCTATTTTTTAGCACATGAAGCAAGTGATAAAAATCTTAGTGAGCATCATGCCATTGCAAGACATGAACTATATTTAACATTAGAAGAAGCGATTCAATCAGCAAGTAAATTATTAAAGCAGGGTGGCAAGGCGGCATTTGTCCATCGTCCAGGGCGATTATTAGATATTGTTACAGCTATGCGAGCAAATCGCTTAGAGCCTAAACGGATGCAGCTTATTTATCCGAAGGAAGGGAAAGAGGCCAATACATTATTAATAGAAGGAATCAAAGACGGAAAGCCAGATTTAAAAATTCTGCCGCCGTTGTATGTCTATGATGCCAATAATGAATATACGGCAGAAGTGAGAGACATTCTGTATGGAAAAGAGCAGTAGTCACTACTTTTATGTGTTAGAGTGTGCTGATCAAACGCTTTATGCAGGGTATACAAATAATATAGAAAAACGTGTTGCTGTACATAACGCTGGTAAAGGAGCAAAATATACAAGAGCTAGAGGTCCAGTGAAATGTATTTATAAAGAAATATTTGAGACAAAGCAAGAAGCAATGCGTGCGGAATATGCTTTTAAGCAATTAACAAGATCACAGAAAATTAATTATATAAGGAGGGGTGAATCGTGAAATCACAAAAAAGTACAATACACGATCAGACAGGTTGTTTATATCTGGTAGGAACACCTATTGGTAATCTAGAGGATATGAGCGTGCGTGCACTTCGCATTTTAAAAGAAGCCGATATTATCGCTGCAGAAGATACTAGAAACACAAAAAAGCTGTGTAACTATTTCGAGATTGAAACACCACTAATAAGCTACCATGAGCATAATTTAGCCGTAGGTGGAGAAAAATTATTAACATTGCTACAAGAAGGAAAAACAATAGCATTAGTAAGTGATGCAGGTTTACCTTGTATTTCTGATCCAGGTGCCGATATAGTGGAAAAAGCAATTGCTCGAAACTTTTCTGTCGTACCAGTGCCAGGTCCTAATGCAGCGATTTCAGCGTTAATTGCATCTGGGTTGTCGCCACAGCCATTTTTCTTTTATGGATTTTTGAACCGCGGGAAAAAGGAACGTCGCCAGCAATTAGAGCAATTAAAAAAACGCCAAGAAACGATTTTATTATATGAGGCACCACATCGCTTAAAGGATACATTAAAAGATATGGAAGCTATACTCGGGGACCGTCGCATTGTTTTAGCTCGAGAGCTAACAAAGAAATTTGAAGAATTTTTACGAGGTACATTGGCCGAAGCTGTAGAATGGTCACAAACAGAGGAAATACGAGGAGAGTTTTGTATTGTCCTTGAAGGCAATAGCTCTGTAGAAGAGGAAGAACATGAAGAAGCCTATTGGCAAAACATGTCTATAGTTGAACATGTTGATTTTATTATCAATCAATCCAATATCACTTCAAAAGAAGCCATTAAGGAAGTAGCTAAGCTAAGAAAAGTGGCAAAACGAGATGTTTATAATGAATATCATAGTGAATAATAGTAAAGAGTTACCTTAGTAGGGTAGCTCTTTATTTTTAGTTAGTCATCATAACTTAAAAAGTTGAAATGTAATGATTTTGAGACATAATTTTAAATTGATAATAATTGTAAATAATAGTAACCTTAAGAGGAAAGGTCTGACATGGACATTATAAGGGTTCTAGATTTTGGGTATATTAAATTGTATATAAACAAAAACACCTAAATCACTGTTTTTGATTTAGGTGAGTAATCACTTATTTTTTTAAGTTAGATTGAATTTCTTTAACTAACATTTCAGCGCCTTCTGGACTTAAAATTAATTTGCCTCCAACTAGACGGAAGTTATCATCTGAAACTTCACCAGTAACAGCACATGTCATATTAGGCATATATTTTTTTAAGATGATTTTATCGTCATCCACATAGATTTCTAAAGCGTCCTTTTCTGCAATACCTAGCGTACGGCGTAACTCGATAGGAATTACTACACGACCTAACTCATCGACTTTACGAACAATCCCTGTTGATTTCATAATAGATTTCCTCCTAATTTATAAAAGTTATATTGGTATTTCGTCAAATTTCGACATTATTTCTTTGTCTGATAGTTATCATACCAAGTAATGCCATAAACGTCAATTAATTAATGCACTAATATTATGGTTTTTAAAAAAAATTTTTGAGAAGAATGCAGGTATTTTAATTTTTTTAAAAGGTTTTTAATAAATATTTTTGTTTATAGTAAAAAAGGTTCTTATTTAAGTCATTTAATGGATTAGATATATTATTCGACAATTTTCGCGTTTGATAAACTTTCATTGAAACGAATTTCGTACTTCGTTAGAATAGAAAGTATATTGTAAAACAATGGAGGCAGTTCTTGTGAGTGAACAACAAAAAACATTCTATATAACAACACCCATTTACTATCCAAGTGGGAAATTTCATATTGGTACGGCATATACAACAGTAGCATCTGATACTATTGCGCGCTATAAGCGTTTACAAGGGTATGATGTACGCTTTTTAACAGGAATGGACGAACACGGTCAAAAAATTCAAGAAAAAGCAGCAGAAGCGGGCAAACATCCTCAAGATTATGTAAATGAAATCGCAGATGCTGCGAAAAAACTTTGGGGTTTAATGGATATTTCTTATGATGACTTTATTCAAACAACGCAGGAGCGACATACGAAAGCTGTCGAAAAGATTTTCCAAAAGTTTTTAGATAATGGTGATATTTATAAAGGTGAATATGAAGGCTGGTACTGTACACCATGTGAATCATTCTTTACAGAGACTCAATTAGTTGACGGGAACTGTCCAGATTGTGGTCGCCCAGTGCACAAAGTAAAAGAAGAATCGTACTTCTTTAATATGAAGAAATATGCGGATCGCTTATTAGCTTATTATGAAGAGAACCTTGAATTCATTGAGCCAGAGTCGCGAAAAAATGAAATGATTAACAACTTCATTAAACCGGGGCTAGAAGATTTATCTGTATCAAGAACATCCTTCGACTGGGGTATTAAAGTACCAGGAGATCCAAAGCATGTCATTTATGTATGGGTTGATGCATTAACGAATTATATTACAGCCTTAGGATATCTATCAGAGGATGAATCACTATTCAATAAATATTGGCCAGCAGATGTACATGTAGTTGGGAAGGATATTGTTCGTTTCCACACGATTTATTGGCCAATCTTCTTAATGGCATTAGATTTACCATTACCAAAAAAAGTATTTGCTCATGGTTTTATTATGATGAAGGACGGTAAAATGTCTAAATCAAAAGGCAATGTTATTTATCCAGAAATGTTAATCGAGCGTTATGGCCTAGATGCGACACGTTATTTCCTATTACGTGAATTACCATTTGGCTCTGATGGTGTATTTTCACCAGAATCATTTATAGAACGCACAAACTTTGATTTGGCGAATGACTTAGGAAATTTATTAAATCGTACTATTTCAATGATTAATAAATATTTTGATGGTGTTATTCCGACAGAAAATCTTCAACCGACAGAATTTGATGCTGCGTTAAAAGAGCAAGCTGAGTCGGTACGTATTAAATATGAAGAAAGTATGGAAAAAATGCAATTTAGTGTCGTTCTTGCTGACTTATGGACATTGGTGTCACGTACTAATAAATATATCGATGAGACACAACCTTGGGTGTTGGCAAAAGAAGAGTCCGATAAGCCAAAATTAGGTGCTGTTATGCGAAATTTGGCAGAGAGCTTACACCAAATTGCTGTCATGTTACAACCATTTATGACAACAACCCCGAAACGTATGATCGATCAGTTAGGTTTAGATGACAAATTCTTAGCATGGGATACAATTGAAACATTCGGCAATACTATTCCAGCAAACATTAAAGTGGTAGAAAAAGGGATACCTATTTTCCCACGCTTGGAAAATGAAGTTGAAATTGCTTATATTCGAGAGGAAATGCGTGGTTCTGTGAAAACACCACAGGAGGAAGAAAGTAAAAAGGCTACAAAGACTGACGAAAACCCAGAAATTCCTGAAATTGCTATTGATGATTTTATGAAAATTGATTTGCGTGTAGCGACTGTGACTGCATGTGAAACAGTTCCGAAAGCGGATAAATTATTAAAGCTTCAAGTTGATCTAGGATATGAGCAACGTCAAGTAGTTTCAGGTATTGCGAAATTCTATACACCAGATGATTTAATCGGTCAAAAAGTGATTGTCGTAGCAAATTTAAAACCAGTAAAATTACGTGGTGAATTATCACAAGGAATGATTTTGGCTGGTGAAAAAGATGGAATTTTAAAATTAGCATCTGTTGATCCTAAACTTGAAAATGGTGCAAAAGTAAAGTAATGATCTTAAGAAAGGCCTGCTGAATATGAATTATTCAGCAGGCTTTTCAAATCCGTTAGGGAAATTGGAATTAAATTATTTTGAAATAATTTATATCGCGTGAAAGATGTTGATTTATAGGTTTAAAGAACTATTTTAGGTATTGTCGATTAAGTGGAATGTCACAATACCAAATAGTTTGTAACGAAAATGTAATGCTTACGAAAAATATGAAATAATAAATTTTAATAAAATCTATGTTAGGAGAATGAAAATGTATATAGATACGCACGTACATTTAAACGCAGACCAGTATGAGGAAGATCTTCAAGAGGTGATTGATAGAGCCCTTGAAGCGAAAGTAGAGAGAATGGTGGTCATTGGTTTCGACCGTAAAACCATTGAGAGAACAATGCAACTAATAGAGCAATATGACTTTGTTTATGGTGTCATTGGTTGGCATCCAGTAGACGCTATTGATTGTACTCAACAAGATTTAGAGTGGATTGAGGAATTAGCATCACATCCAAAAATAGTTGGCATTGGTGAAATTGGATTGGACTACTATTGGGATAAGTCACCAAAAGATGTTCAACAAGCACTTTTTCGCAAGCAAATTCAATTAGCTCAAAAGATCAATTTGCCAATCATTATTCATAATAGGGATGCAACAGGTGATGTTGTACAAATTTTGCGTGAAGAAAATGCGGCTTCTGTAGGGGGTGTCATGCACTGCTTTAGTGGGAGTGTAGAAACAGCACGTGAATGTATAGCTATGAATTTTATGATTAGTCTTGGAGGGCCAGTAACATTTAAAAATGCCCGACTACCAAAGGAAGTGGCTACAGAAATACCTCTAGAGCACTTGATGATTGAAACAGACGCTCCTTATTTAGCTCCACATCCACATCGAGGTAAGCGTAATGAACCCGCTTTCGTGCCTTTAGTTGCTGAGGAAATCGCACGTTTGAAAGGGTTGACAATTGAGGAAATTGCACAAGCAACTACAGCCAATGCGAAAAAATTTTTTGGGATTGACAATTAACTAGCTTAGATGCCTCCAATACAGGGTTTGTGGTTGGCAAAAAACAAGAAGTCAATTTTCAGAGAAATACTTTCGGGTTGACAGTGCCAAAACTAGTCCGTATAATCCAACCTTGTATTAAGGAGGCGTTTTTTCATGTCAAATAATTCCATGAAAAACTTGTTCTTAGGATCATTGAGGAGTAAGCAAACAGTGATAAGAATTATTTCACTTGTCCTGTTTGTATCTGTAATCTCTTTCGTGCTTTATCAAGGTACGAAAAAAGCCGTTAAGCTTGAAGCAAATGGAGAAACAATCGAAGTATCAACACATGCCAAAACTGTAGAACAATTATTACAAAGTCAAAATATAGATATAGCAGAGCATGACAAAATATCACCCTCTCTGAACACCAAAATTGTGAATGGATTAGCAATTACATGGGAACAGGCAAAAGAAGTAACTATTTCAGTTGATGGAAATCAGTCAAAAGTTTGGACAACTGAAACACTTGTGAAGGACATTTTGAAGGAAGCAAATATTAAAGTATCTGAGCACGACTCTTTAGCGCAAGGTCTAGATACTGAACTAGGAGCAGAAAACAAAATCGATATTCAAAAAGCGTTTCAAGTAGCGCTTGTCGATGGCGTAAATAAAAGACAAGTATGGTCCACTTCGACTACGGTCGCTAACTTTTTAAAACAACAAGGAATTCAGCTAAATGAATTCGATCGTGTCGAAAATAACCTGGAGAACGTTATTACTCCGGAGAGTAAAATCACAGTAGTTCGCGTAGAAAAGGTTATCGATGTAGTGGAAGACTCTTTAGATTTCGCAGTTGAAAAGAAGCAGGATGCTTCATTGCAAAAGGGGAAACAAAAAGTAGTAGCAACAGGCGAGAAGGGATCGATTTCTCGTACGTATGAAGTTATCAAAGAAAATGGTAATGTTGTAGCAAAAAATTTACAATCTGAGAAAGTTTTAAAAGAGCCGAAGAAACAAGTCGTTGCAGTTGGCACAAAAACAATTGTTGCAAGCGCAGCAACTGTATCACGTGGTTCTGCAGAGCCTGCTAGCGGTAAAGAATTTTATGTAACAGCAACAGCTTATACACCATATTGCAACGGTTGTACTGGTACATCAGCAACTGGTATAAACTTACGTTCAAATTCAGGCTTGAAGGTGATAGCAGTTGACCCTTCTGTTATTAAGTTAGGATCAAAGGTTTGGGTTGAAGGCTATGGTACAGCTATTGCTGGGGATACTGGTGGGTCAATTAAGGGTAATAAGATTGACATACTTGTACAAACAGATGCCCAAGCACGTAACTGGGGACGTAAGAAAGTGCGCATTAAAGTATTAAATTAGAAAAATTGTAAAATTAATCAAAATGTTTTTTCACAAATGGAGCTTTCCTGTTTTGACTGGCGGGAAAGCTTCTTTATTATTTTTAGCAAATGATTTTGTAAGATAAGCTTATTAAGCTTGTCTGTACCTTGTATTCCTGTACAAATCATATAGAGCAGTTGTAAAATGGTCAGAAGATAAGGTAGATAGAAAAGAGGGGCCTTTTTGCAAATTAAAGAAATTATTGTTGTTGAAGGAAAAGACGATACGACGGCTATTAAACGTGCTGTGCAAGCAGATACTATAGAAACAAATGGATCTGCGATTTCTGAAGAAACGTTGAAACGAATTCAGCATGCCCAAGAAAAGCGTGGTGTTATTGTATTTACAGATCCTGACTACCCAGGACGTCGAATACGCGCCATTATTGAGGAGCATGTACAAGGGGTGAAGCATGCCTTTTTACCAAAAGCCAAAACGATTGCCAAAAACGGTAAAGGGTTAGGTATCGAACATGCTGCTGACGATGATATACGTGAGGCACTACAACATGTCTATACCCCTATTCATGATGTACTAAACGAAGAGGTTATTACACTGGAAGATTTAATGACAGCGCGTTTAATTGGACACCCACAATCAAAGCAGCGTCGTGATCGTCTAGGAGAAATCTTAAATATAGGTGCTACAAACGGTAAACAACTTCATAAAAGGTTGAAGATGTTTCAGATTACAGAGGAGCAATTTGGTGCGGCTATCGCACAGGTAGATCAGGAGGAAAATGATGCATAAGGATATTGCTACACCAATTCGAACACAAGAAATTCTAAAAAAATATGGTTTTTCATTTAAAAAAAGCTTGGGGCAAAACTTTTTAATTGATCCTAACATTTTACGAAATATAGTAAGCCACGCAAATTTAACAGAGAATAGTGGTGCAATTGAAGTTGGCCCTGGTATTGGGGCATTAACAGAGCATTTGGCAAGAAGCGCTAAAAAGGTTGTTTCCTTTGAAATCGACCAACGTTTATTACCTGTACTAGAAGATACACTTAGTCCATATAATAATGTGTCTATCATCCACTCTGACATACTTAAGGCAGATGTTGCGAAGGTAATTGCAGATGAGATGCCAGGTATTGATGATATTATGGTTGTTGCCAATTTACCATATTACGTCACTACGCCTATTTTATTGAAATTACTCAATGACCGACTACCAATCCGTGGTTTTGTTGTTATGATGCAAAAAGAGGTGGCAGATCGTATAACGGCTAAGCCGGGAACGAAGGAATACGGTTCGTTATCTATTGCGATTCAGTATTACGTGAAGGCAGATATTGCTATGACAGTGCCAAAAACAGTTTTCATGCCACAACCTAATGTCGACTCCGCTGTAATTCGCCTTATCAAGCATGATGAACCACCAGTAAAAGTAATAGATGAGGATTTTCTATTTGTTGTAACGCGTGCCTCTTTCGTACAGCGAAGAAAAACGATCTATAATAACCTGCAAGCTGGTTTACCAAATGGAAAGGCACAAAAGGATCAAATTTTACAGGCATTAGAGCTAGCTCATATTGAGCCAACTCGTCGTGGAGAAACACTTTCGATTCAAGAGTTTGGAAAATTAGCTGATGCACTGCATCCTGTTTTTGCAAAGTAAAAATTTTTGTTAACATTTTTTCGGAGATGTAAAAAAATATATATTTTTTTATAAAAAATAAGTTGACAAGATTTATAAGAGGCTGATAAAATATTATATTTTGTTGACATTTTTGGGCCATTAGCTTATACTTGTAATTAGTGAGGTGTAAGCGAAAATGCCAAAAACTTTAGCGGACATTAAAAAGTCGTTGGATTGTCATTTGGGTAAACGTTTGCAATTAAAAGCAAACGGTGGTCGCAAGAAAACGGTTGAGTGTGCAGGGATACTACGTGAGACATATCGCGCCATCTTTGTAGTAGAACTCGATCAAGAAGACAATACGTGCAAGCGCGTATCGTATAGCTACACAGATATTTTAACTGAAGCAGTAGAGATTACATTTTTAGACGAAGCAAAGGCTGCTGTCGCAAAATAGTTTCTAGTACTTATTTCTATATTTAGAAACACTCATGTATGTTAAAAAATACATGAGTGTTTTGCGTTTTCACGGGCATACTAAATTCGTCAGTTGTTAAAGGAGGAGTTTATATGCCTAGAAAAGGTATCATGTCACCTCGTTTAAAAGAAGAGATCGCAAAAGAGCTTGGATTTTATGATGTTGTGCAAAAGGAAGGCTGGGGCGGCATAAAAGCTCGTGATGCTGGTAATATGGTCAAACGTGCCATAGAAATGGCTGAACGGGCAAGTAGTGAGCAAGAGCGTAAGTAGACTGTTTTTGCTAAAATAGTCATCTTATAACGTTTCATTCAGCAGGGATGAAAATCCTTACTGACACAACAAATACAACTGACGAGAGAGAGCCGTTACTCCGAACAGGGTAAACGGTTCTTTTTTTCCATTTTCGTATTCTCAATATGGTAAAATAAAATGAATAATCTTGCGCGAAAAAAAGAACTGTTTATACGTGTAGCTATAAGGGAGGAAGAAAGATGCTTTATGTAAAGGCGCCTGCAAAAATCAATTTAACATTAGATGTACTTTATAAAAGACCAGATAATTTTCACGAAGTGGAGATGGTTATGACAACAGTCGATTTAGCTGATCGTATCAGTCTTGAATCTCGAGAAGATGGTGTTATTCAAATAATTTCAACAGATAATTTTGTACCAAATGACCATCGCAATTTTGCTTATCAGGCAGCGCGTCTCATAAAAGATACATACGGCATTAGACAAGGTGTATCCATTACGATTGAAAAGGAAATACCCATCGCAGCAGGGCTCGCAGGTGGCAGTAGTGATGCAGCTGCAACATTAAAAGGGTTAAATGAACTGTGGGATTTAGGTTTATCAATAGATGAAATAGCGGAGCTTGGCGCTAAAATTGGTTCGGATGTTTCGTTTTGTGTTTATGGAGGTACAGCACTCGCTACAGGACGAGGCGAAAAAATAAAGGAATTATCAGCCCCACCTAATTGTTGGGTTGTACTAGCTAAGCCTAAAATTGGTGTATCAACAGCAGAAGTATATGGGGGTCTTAAGGTTGAAGGATTGGAACATCCAAATACACAGCAGATGATACAAGCTATAGAGACAAAAGATTATGAGCTACTATGTTCTTCATTAGGAAATGTTTTGGAAACTGTAACATTTAAGTTACACCCAGAAGTTGTGATGTTAAAGGAACAAATGAAGCGCTTTGGGGCAGATGCTACGTTAATGAGCGGAAGCGGTCCGACTGTGTTTGGGCTGGTGGATAGTGAAGCTCGTGTAAGTCGTATTTATAATGGTTTACGTGGTTTTTGTGAGGAAGTTTATGCAGTACGAATTTTAGGTGAGCGAAATACGCTTGCTTAGAAACGCAAATTTGTGTTAATTTTACCTATAAATATTCGTGTTTAGGAGAGGGTCGCATGAAATGGAAACGTAGTGAACGACTAGTTGATATGACGTACTACTTACTAGAACATCCACATCAGCTGATCCCGCTAACTTATTTTTCAGAACTATATCAATCTGCTAAGTCATCCATTAGTGAGGATTTAACGATTGTAAAAGAAACTTTCGAAGAAAAAGGAATCGGGTTATTGATAACAGTGCCGGGTGCTGCAGGAGGAGTAAAGTATATTCCGAAAATGTCCGAGGCAGAAGTACGTTTAGTGATTCAAGATTTAAAGGCAGAGCTAGAACATTCAGATCGATTGTTACCAGGCGGTTACTTATTTATGACAGACTTGCTTGGAAACCCAGATTTAATTAATCGCGTAGGGAAGGTCTTTGCTTCTGCCTTTGCAGATCAACAAATCGATGTCATAATGACAGTAGCAACCAAAGGGATATCCATTGCCCATGCCATTGCAAGGCATTTAAATGTACCCGTGGTTGTTGTGAGAAGAGATAGTAAAGTAACAGAAGGCTCTACAGTTAGCATTAACTATGTATCGGGTTCTTCCAGAAGAATTCAGACAATGGTATTATCAAAAAGAAGCATGAAGAGTGGACAACGTGTATTAATTACAGACGACTTTATGAAGGTCGGCGGTACTATGAATGGCATGAAAAATCTATTAGAAGAGTTTGACTGTCAGCTAGCAGGTATTGCGGTGCTTGTGGAGGCTGAGCATGCAGACGAAACATTAGTAGATGATTATTATTCACTTGTAAAGCTTCATGAAGTTAATGAAAAAGATCGAACAATTGCATTAAGTGAAGGTAACTATTTTTCTAAAAGGGGACATGACAAATGAAAGTAGTAGCAACAACAAATGCACCAGCAGCAATCGGACCATACTCACAAGGTATTATTGTTAACGGGATTTTTTATAGCTCTGGTCAAATTCCATTAACAGCTACAGGTGATTTAGTGGAAGGCGATATAACTGTACAAACAAATCAAGTCTTTGCTAATTTAAAAGCAGTTTTAGCGGAAGCTGGAACTTCTTTAGATAATGTTGTGAAAACAACGGTCTTTATGAAGGATATGAACGACTTTGTAGCGATGAATGAAGTTTATGCAAGTCATTTTGGTGATCATAAACCAGCTCGTTCAGCTGTAGAGGTAGCCCGTCTTCCGAAAGATGTAAAAGTTGAAATCGAAGTAATCGCAATCGTAAAATAAATGAAGCTTGCTAAGCTCACTAAAGAGAATTTCTATTCTATTTAGTGAGTTTTTTTATGCCGACAAACAATTGTCAAAAATTACGTATATAAGAAAAAATATTATTCTAATAAGTATTCAAATTTTTTAGAAAATTTGATAGACTATGAAAAGGAAAATATTCGGTAATCGAGAATATGATATTTTCATTTAGGCATCCAAGAAGAGAGGTGGTGAGAAAATGGAAGTTACTGATGTGAGATTACGTCGGGTACAGACGGATGGTCGCATGCGTGCGATTGCTTCCATTACACTTGACAATGAGTTTGTTGTTCACGATATTCGTGTAATTGATGGAAATACTGGTTTATTTGTAGCTATGCCAAGTAAACGAACACCAGATGGGGAATTTAGAGATATTGCCCATCCAATTAATTCTGATACTCGAAATAAAATTCAGGAAATCATTTTAAACGAGTATCATAACTCTAGTGAAGTAGAGGAAACCGGTAAAGAGGAAGAATTAGAGGGAATCGGTGTGTAATAGAAAGGTAATAACTTACTTTTAAAGGATATGTTACAAACTGATGGTAAAAAAAGATAGGAAGAACTCTTCTAGCTAGAAGGGTTCTTTTTATTTTGATAAAAAGATAATATGAGCAATTTTAGGATATACTTCATGACATTCGAGCATAAGGTGCATTGGATTTAGGAATTCATGTTTTTGTCAACTCTACATGCCTTGAAAATAGATGAATTTTGCTATATAGTCATAAGAGAAAATGAGCGTATTGGAGGACTTACAGATGAGCAATGTTTTTGCTGTCATTTTGGCTGCAGGTCAAGGTACACGTATGAAGTCCAAATTATATAAAGTGCTCCATCCAGTATGTGGGAAACCTATGGTACAACATGTGGTGGATCATATTCAAACGTTAGATGTGAATCGCATTGTAACGGTAGTCGGACATGGTGCTGAAAAAGTGCAACAACAGCTTGGAGATAAGAGTGAGTATGTACTGCAGGCTGAACAATTAGGTACAGCGCACGCTGTGCAACAAGCTGAGGCGATTTTAGGTAATGAAGAAGGTACAACATTAGTTGTATGTGGAGATACACCACTAATTCGTCCTGAAACGATGCAAGCTCTATTCGAACATCATCAAGCGAAAAATGCTAAAGCAACTATTTTAACAGCAATTGCTGAAAATCCAACTGGCTATGGCCGTATTTTACGTGGCGATAACGGGCAGGTCGAGCAAATTGTTGAGCAAAAGGATGCTTCAGCAGAGCAACAATTAGTAAAAGAAATAAATACTGGCACATACTGCTTTGATAACAAATTATTATTTGAAACATTGAAGCTTGTGAAAAATGATAATGCTCAAGGTGAATATTATTTACCAGATGTCATTGAAATTTTACAAAAGCAAGGTGATATTGTTGAAGCATATGTCACTGATGATTTTGAGGAAACGTTAGGTGTTAACGATCGTGTGGCTTTGTCACAAGCTGAGACATTAATGCGTACAAGAATCAACGAGAAGCATATGCGTAATGGTGTAACAATTATTCATCCTGAAACAACGCATATTAGTGTAGATGCAGTTATTGGGCGTGACACTGTGATTCAACCAGGCTCAATGATTGAAGGTGCTACTGTGATCGGTGAAGATTGCATTATCGGGCCAAATACTCAAATTATCGATAGTCGTGTTGGTGATCGCACAACTGTACACTCTTCTGTTGTCCGTGAAAGCGCTATTGCAGAGGATACTGCTATTGGGCCATTTGCTCATATTCGACCACTTTCAGACATCGGTAGTCATGTTAAAATTGGTAACTTTGTAGAAGTGAAGAAAAGCAAGCTGGGTAATGACACGAAAGTTTCGCATTTAAGTTATATTGGCGATGCCGAAATCGGCAGTAACGTCAATATTGGTTGTGGTTCCATTACAGTAAACTATGATGGAAAAAACAAGTTCAAAACGATTATTGAAGATGATGTATTTGTAGGATGTAATACTAACTTAGTAGCACCAGTGAAAGTTGGAAAAGGTTCATTTATTGCAGCAGGTTCTACAATTACAAAAGAAGTTCCTGAAGATGCACTTGCAATAGCTCGTGCAAGACAAGAAAACAAACCGAATTATGTAAGCAAATTAAATTCAAAATAATTATCAACTAAACAGGAGGCCATCATGCCGTATCATTATGCAAACTCACAATTAAAAATATTTTCACTTAATTCTAATAATCCATTAGCTCAAGAAATTGCGCAGGAAATGGGCGTTGAATTAGGTAAATCTTCTGTTAAGCACTTCAGTGATGGAGAGATTCAAATTAGCATTGAAGAAAGTATTCGAGGTTGTGATGTGTTTATCGTGCAGTCTACTTCTGCACCTGTAAACGAACATTTAATGGAGCTTTTAATTATGGTAGATGCAGTTAAACGTGCATCTGCTCGTACAGTAAACGTTGTAATGCCTTATTATGGTTATGCACGTCAAGATCGTAAAGCAAAAGCGCGCGAGCCAATTACAGCTAAATTAGTGGCAAATCTACTTGAGACTGCTGGTGCAACACGTGTTATCGTATTAGATTTACACGCACCTCAAATCCAAGGTTTCTTCGATATCCTAATCGACCACTTAATGGCAGTACCATTACTATCTGATTACTTCAAATCTAAAGGTATTCCAGGAGATGAAATCGTTATTGTTTCACCAGATCATGGTGGGGTAACACGTGCTCGTAAAATGGCTGAACGATTAAAAGCACCGATTGCAATTATTGACAAACGTCGTCCGAAACCAAACGTTGCGGAAGTGATGAACATTGTTGGTAATGTTGATGGTAAAGTGGCAATCTTAATTGATGATATTATTGATACAGCAGGCACAATTACAATTGGGGCAGATGCGTTACGTGCCGCTGGTGCAAAAGAAGTTTACGCTTGCTGTTCACACCCTGTATTATCTGGTCCAGCAATTGAACGTATTGAAAACTCTGCTATTAAAGAATTAGTGGTGACAAATACAATTCAGCTTTCAGACGAGAAAAAATCTCCAAAAATTACGGAGCTTTCTGTAGCTAAGCTAATGGCTGATGCTATCTCTCGCGTTTATGAAAATAAATCTGTAAGTACTCTATTTGATTAATAAATATCGTAAGTATAAGACCAATCTATTCTTTGAGTAGATTGGTCTTTTCTATATAAATTGGACACTATTTCATCAAGGGAAAGAAATAGATGAGTGTTTTTTGTGTGAATCTTCTCACAAAGGGGTATAATAAAAATGTGTCTTAATAATATTTACTCTACCTTAAAAAATAGAGCTAAATATTATCATAGCCTACAACGAATTATTGTTGAGGCGTAAATAATTTTCTTGGAAGGGGAATAAAGAAGTATGAGTACAGTATTAAGTGTTACAAAGCGCGAAACTGGGCATCGTTCAACAATAACCCAACTTAGAAAAGGGGGAGCCATTCCTGCAGTTATTTACGGCTACAAAGTAGATTCAACCCCAATTTCTATTGCTGCAAAGGATTTTAAAAAATCCATTCAAAAAAATGGGCAAAACAGTGTGTTTTCGCTAGAGTTAGAGGGGAAAAAAGTGAATGCTGTTGTGTCAGAGATACAGCAATGTTCATTGAAAGATGAAGTAAATCATATTGATTTTTTAGCCATTAATATGGCCGAGGAGCTAGAAGCGGATGTCCCAATTAAATTACTTGGACAGTCAGTTGGTGTGAGTGAGGGCGGTATTTTAATGCAGCCTAACTTAGAATTAAAAGTAAAAGTAAAACCAGCAGAGTTACCCGAATCAATTGATGTGGATATCTCATCATTGAAAATTGGTGAATCGCTAACAGTAGCAGATATTCGAGATGCTACATCTGTTGAAATTATTAGTGAAGATGATTATATGTTAGTAACTATTGTGGCGCCTGTTTCTGTAGAGGAAGAGACGACAGATAGTGAAGAAGAGCCAGTATAAAAGTAAATAACAGTTAAGGCTAATAAGGAGGCTACAGCTTTCTTATTAGCCTTATTTTTTTATGCCCTTTAACAATTGTACAAAATGCTTTCTAGGTGTGCTATATGGTAAAATAATGACTATTAGATTTGAAAGAAGCGAGGTACTTATGAAAATTATCGTTGGTTTAGGAAACCCAGGTAAACCGTATGAACATACAAGACATAATATTGGCTTTGATGTAATTGATGCTTTAGCAGAAAAATGGGGGGCGCCTTTAACAAATTCAAAATTTAATGGAATGTACACTACTGTACATCGACCAGAAGGAAAGGTTCTACTTGTTAAACCTTTAACATATATGAATTTATCAGGGGAATGTGTTGGACCCCTAATGGATTATTTTGATATTGAGGTAGAAGATTTAATTGTTATTTATGATGACTTGGATTTAGAAACAGGTAAATTACGTCTGCGACAAAAAGGAAGTGCAGGTGGCCATAACGGCATTAAATCGTTAATCCAACATTTAGGTACTCAGGAATTTAATCGTATTCGAGTTGGAATTAATCGTCCGCCAGCGGGCATGAAGGTAGCAGACTATGTATTAGCGAAATTTTCGAAGGAAGACCAAGTTCTTATGCAAGACGCTATTGTAAAGTCAGTAAATGCTGTTGAAGCATCTCTTTCAAAGCCGTTTCTTGATGTGATGAATCACTTTAACGCAAGCAAATAGATGGAAGTAATGAAATTTCTGTTAAAGTTTTTGGATAATTGGCATGGTGTAAGGTGATCGATCAAATGCCTTACACTATCATTACAGCTAATGCTTGTAGTGAATAGTCTTCGCTACAAGTAAAAATTAATTCTCTAATTTTCAAGTTATTGCAATGATGATGACAGTGAAAAGTGCATAATCCTTTTTATAAATGTCTATACTTTAAGTAGAAAGTTGCTTAAAGGAGGATGATTTGGAGATGTCAGTTCGCTATCGATGTCGGCATTGTGAAGTAGAAATAGGGACACTACCATTTGATGCAGATGATACAATTCGAAAGTTGCATATTTTCGAATTGGGAGAAGCGGATGATTATGTTGAGAAAGATCAACATGGTCAAACGACTGTGCACTGCATTTGTGAGCAATGTGAGGATTCGCTGAGACAATATCCAGATTATCACGCACTCAATAAATGGATTCAATAATTGGAAGGATGCTTTGACACACTATATGTGTGTTCAAGGCTTTTTCCATTTTATAAATTAGCCATTAATAGAAATATGTAAAATAGCACTAGAATGATAGAAATAAAAATATAGAATTTTATGCTGAAAGGAGCTTTTGACTGTGGAGGTTTTACGACAGCTTGTGTCGCAGGATAAACATATTACATCATTTTTAAAGGAAGTTCAGAGCGGTCAAACTGCATCACAGCTTATTACAGGTTTAACAGGAAGCGCGCGCCCCGTAATGGTCGATGTGTTATTTGAATATGTAAAGAAGCCAATCTACATTGTCTCTCCTAATCTACTGCAGGCACAAAAAATGGTCGATGAGCTTGCTGGATTGTTAGGGGAAGAACATGTTCATTATTACCCAGCTGATGAATTTATTGCAGCCGATCTTTCTGTAGCTTCACCAGAACTTCGCGCGGAGCGAATCGTGACGCTTGATTGCTTAGCTAGAGGTGAGAAAGCTGTCTATGTAATACCTGTGGCTGGTTTACGTAAAATAATGCAGCCTAAGGAACACTGGCTACACTATTTTTTACAAACAGCCGTAGGCGATGATATTGAAATTGATATGTGGTTACAAACATTAGTTGAGATGGGCTATGTACGAAATTCGATGGTGACGTCACCTGGAGAGTTTGCGTTGCGTGGGGGTATTTTAGATATTTATCCACCTTATTTGGAAGCACCTATTCGTATAGAATTATTTGATACAGAGGTTGATTCCATTCGGACATTCTCAGCAGATGACCAACGTTCTATTGATAAATTACAAAAAATTCGTATTCTTCCTGCTTCTGAGGTCATTCTTACTAAATCAGAAAGACAGGCATTAGCAGGCCGTCTAGAAGTGGCGTTAGCAGCAAGTCTAAAGAAGGTAAAAAAGCAGGAGACAAAGGAACTTCTGTATCAGCATATTCAATATGATATTGAATTGTTACAGCAAGGCAATCTACCTGATTATGTAAACAAATATGGCTCATTATTATATGATAAAACAGCCTATTTGGGAGATTATTTTGAACATGATGGTATTGTCCTTTTTGACGAACTTGGACGTATTCAAGAGGTAATGGATGCGTGGGAACGCGAAGAAGATGAATGGTTTTTATCTTTAATTGAAGAAGGAAAAATGGTTCATGATGTCAAACCTGCCTTCTCATTAAAAGAAATACAGGCGATGTTGTCACAACAAAAGCTTTCATTTTCATTATTTTCGCGAACATTTGCGGGGATTACGTTTAATAAAACGACGAATTTTTCCTGTAAGCCTATGCAGCAATTTCATGGTCAAATGTCCTTGCTTCAAAGTGAGGTTGAACGCTGGTTACTTGGTAAATTTACCGTTCTAATCGTGGCAAGAGATAAAGAACGAGTGAAAAAAGTGCAGCAAATGCTTGAAGAATACGATATTCATACGTCATTAGGTGAACCAACAGAACCTGGTATTTATATTATAGATGGTGGCATGTCGAGTGGCTTTGAATTACCTCTACAGCGTTTAGCAATTGTGACAGAAGATGAGCTCTTTAAACAGCAGGTAAAGAAAAAAGCACGTACACAAAAAATGACCAATGCTGAACGTATTAAAAGTTATACGGAAATTAAGCCAGGTGATTATGTTGTACATGTTCATCATGGGATTGGTAAATATATTGGTGTAGAAACATTAGAGGTCAATGGTACACATAAGGATTACTTGCATATTCGATATCGTGCAGACGATAAATTATATGTACCTGTAGAGCAAATAGATTTAATCCAAAAATATGTGGCGTCAGAGGATCGTGAACCAAAGCTACATAAATTAGGTGGAGCTGAGTGGAAAAAGGCTAAAGCGAAGGTATCTTCTGCTGTACAGGATATTGCAGATGATTTAATAAAGCTGTATGCAAAGCGTGAAGCAGAGAAAGGGCATGCTTTTACACCTGATAATGATGATCAACGTAATTTTGAGGCGATGTTCCCCTATGAGGAAACAGAGGATCAGCTACGTTCAATTGTTGAAGTAAAACGAGATATGGAACGTGAACGCCCTATGGACCGTTTAGTATGTGGTGATGTAGGCTATGGTAAAACAGAGGTAGCCATTCGTGCCGCATTTAAGGCTATTCAAGATGGTAAACAAGTGGCATTCCTTGTCCCTACAACCATCTTAGCCCAGCAACATTATGAGACTATTCGTGAGCGCTTTCAGGATTTTGCTATTAATGTTGGAGTGTTATCTCGCTTCCGTACGAAAAAGGAGCAAACAGCCACATTAAAAGGATTAAAAGAAGGCCGAGTCGATATAGTTATTGGAACACACCGCATTTTATCCAAAGATTTAATTTTCCAAGACCTTGGTCTGTTAATTGTGGATGAAGAGCAACGTTTTGGTGTGACACATAAGGAAAAAATTAAGCAGTTAAAGACAAATGTCGATGTCTTAACTTTAACGGCTACACCAATCCCGAGGACACTTCATATGTCAATGGTAGGGGTCCGAGATTTATCTGTTATTGAAACGCCTCCTGCTAATCGTTTCCCGGTTCAAACATATGTGATGGAGCACAGTGGTGCATTAGTGCGAGAAGCTATTGAGAGAGAAATGGCACGTGGCGGACAAGTATTTTATTTATATAACCGTGTTGAAGATATGGCTCGAAGGGTTGAGGAGATTCAAGTGCTCGTCCCTGAAGCACGTATAGGCTTTGCTCATGGAAAAATGACAGAATCAGAGCTAGAATCAGTGATTTTAGCCTTTTTAGAGGGTGACTATGATGTGCTTGTCACAACAACGATTATCGAGACAGGTGTCGATATACCAAATGTAAATACATTAATTGTCCATGATGCTGATCGCATGGGCTTAGCTCAGCTCTACCAATTACGTGGGCGTGTTGGACGTTCTAACAGAGTAGCCTATGCGTATTTTATGTACCAACGCGACAAAGTTTTGACAGATGTAGCGGAGCAACGTTTGCAGGCAATTAAAGAATTTACAGAGCTTGGCTCAGGCTTTAAAATTGCGATGCGAGATTTATCTATTCGAGGAGCAGGAAACTTACTTGGAGCCCAGCAACATGGCTTTATTGATTCAGTCGGCTTTGATTTATATTCTCAAATGCTTCAAGATGCCATTGCTGAACGTCAAACAGGCGTGAAAAAAGAAGAAAAGCCAGATATTGAAATTTTGCTGAGTATTGATGCGTATATTCCAGACGTCTATATTCCAGATGGATATCAAAAAATCCAAATGTATAAACGAATTAAGGCTATGGATCAGGTGGAGGAGTATGACGAAATCATGGAGGAATTAGAGGATCGATTTGGCGATCTTCCAATTGAAACAGAGCGTTTACTTCGAATAGCAAGAATGAAAGTTTGGGGCTTAGGTGCGGGAGTAGTATCTGTAAAGGAGAAGCAAAAACTTATTACAATACTATTGTCGGAACAAGGGACAACAAATGTCGATGGCAGTAAGATTATTGAAGAGTCGATGAAGTTTGAGCGTGCTGTTGGTTTTGGTATGGATGGCATGCAGTTAAAATTAACAATAGATGAACGCAAGAGTGGGAAATATCAACCCTTTGATATGTTGGAAGAACTAATGCAAATTATTGATAAAGCAAAAAAGCAGCAATAGTCAAAAGGCTAATCTTATCTTTTACTGTAAAAGATAAGATGGCCTTTTTTTATGTTGATTCAGTAAACAACATCTGGAACACATTGAGCGGAGGAATAATTGATTTTTTCCAATATTTTTTATGAATTAATTATAGAAACTTATTCCTTGGGTAATCTAATAAGGAGTTGATTGATGTAATACTGCTTTTTTGAAAAAAATTGTTGGTTGTGAAATCCTTTTTCTTCAGTTTTTGCATAGATTGCTTAAATAAAAACCATACTATAGTTGAATAAAAATTTCATTGTAGCGAAAGCGAGGCATTAGAATGAAGGCAACAGGAATTGTTCGTCGTATTGATGATTTAGGGCGTGTAGTTATTCCAAAAGAAATTCGTAGGACGCTACGTATTCGTGAAGGCGACCCGCTTGAAATTTATACGGACCGAGAAGGCGAAGTCATTTTAAAAAAATATTCTCCCATCAATGATTTGGGGGAATTTGCAAGAGAATATGTTGAAACACTTTATGAAACAATGGGCACACCGGCGTTTGTCACTGACCGTGATGAAGTAATCGCTGTTGCAGGGATTGGGAAAAAGGAATATATTAATCGTCGCATTACGTCCTTTGCGGAAAGCTTTATGGACGAGCGCTCTACAAAAATTGAAAAAATGGAGACAACGATTGAAATTGTTCCTGGGCAATATGAGCAAGTAAAGTCATATTGTGCGACACCTATAATGGTAAATGGTGATCCGATCGGCTGTATTATCGTATTGTCTAAAGTACATTTTGTGGGTGAGGTAGAAGTCAAAGTAGTGGAAACCGCTGCAAACTTCTTAGCTAAACAAATGAATAGTTGATGCATGGAAAAGTTATTGCGAAGACCTTTAAGGCTGAACAATAACTTTTTTGCGTACATAAAGATTGATCATTATAGGAACAGTAGTGCTACTTGAAGCGTCAAACTTTTGAGATATGCTATACTATTGGCATTGTTAAGAAGGAAAGAGGGCAATTTATGTCGCAACGTTTTGGTATGAAAAGCTACATGAAGGGTGCTGCCTTATTGACGATAGCGGCCCTTATTGTAAAAGTTCTTAGTGCCATTTATCGTGTGCCTTTTCAAAATCTAGTTGGTGATGAAGGCTTTTATATCTATCAACAGGTATATCCAGTTATATCAATCTTCGTTGTTTGGACTTCTAGTGGCTTTGCTGTAGCCATTTCTAAAATGCTTGCAGACAATGATTGCATTGTTGATACAATAGAACGTGATGAAAGACGTAGCACTATTATGCGGGTTGTTTTCAGGTATTTGACGGTACTATCACTACTGTTTTTTGCTGTTTTATTTGGAGGTGCTGAAAAGATCGCCCAGTTGATGGGAGACATTCAATTGGCACCATTGATTCGCACAGGCTCCCTTGTAGTATTGGTTATGCCGGCGCTGGCTATTTTGAAAGGTAGCTTTCAATCAAGAGGAATTATGGAGCCCATTGCTTATGCTCAAGTACTTGAACAAGCAGTGAGAGTAACTGTTATTTTGACGGGGACCTTTATTATTATGACGACTACAAAATCACTTTATGGTGCGGGAAGAATGGCTGTTATCGGTACAGTAATTGGAGAAATTACGGCCTTGTTATTACTTGTTTATATCTCGTATAAACGTTTTGGTTTACTGCAAGTTAAACAACATCTACATCGTAATCCAAGTTTGCCTATCATTAAAGAGGTCACATGGCTGAGTTTGAGTGTCAGTATGAGCGGTCTACTACTACTCGGTTATCAGTTAGTCGATTCATTTACGATCTATTCATCATTAGTTGATCATGGCATGACTCCTACAATAGCGAAGGAAACGAAGGGGATTTATGATCGAGGACAACCGTTAGTTCAATTAGGTGTTGTCATTGCATCCTCATTGTCGCTGGCCATTGTGCCACTTGTTGCCCATTTGTCGAAAAAACAAGAGGGACGAAGTGCAGTTCCATTTATACAATTAACATACAAAGCATCCGTACTGTTCGGCTGGTCTGCTGCACTAGGCTTAATGCTAGTTATGCCTTATTTAAATGAAATGCTTTTTAAAACCAATTCCTTATCCGAGGTATTGATTGTCTATGTATTCCAAATCGTCCCATTGTCGATTATTCTTACATTTACAGCAATCTTACAAGGCTATGGAAAATTAAAAAAACCAGCTTTATTTTTAATATTAGGTTTTCTATTAAAAATGATTTTAAATATACGATTAATCGGTTGGTTAGGTGTACTAGGCGCTGCCATCGCTAATGATATAGGATTATTATTAACAGCAATCTTGCTGATTATTTATTTAAAAACATTGACTGGCATCCAATTAGCCACAGGCGCTTTTTATAAAAAAGTAGGGATAGCATCTTTCAGTATGGCAATCGTCGTGCTTGTATGGTTACAGCTAGTGTCGGCCTTTTTAAACCATCTGATGTCTTCACGAATGATAGCTATGGTGGCGGGCTTGACGGCAGTATCTATTGGGGCGTTTGTTATGCTGACAATCATTGCCAAGAAACGAGTATTAGTAGAAAAAGAGTGGTATTTATTGCCGTTTGGACGTAGAATGGCTGTTTACCAACTTTGGCTAAATTCAAAGAAGTAGGTGTGGATATTGAATACATTAACAATTATTGGCTTAGGTGCAGGAGACTTTAATCAGCTGCAAATGGGTGTTTATAAAAAATTAAAGACTGCAAACAAATTATATGTACGTACAGTGGATCATCCGGTTTTAGAGGAATTAGCAGCAGAAGGTGTAGAATTCGAAAGCTTTGACAATGTATACGAAAAACACGATACATTCCAACCTGTTTATGAGGAAATAGCTGATTCCCTTATGGAGGCTACAGCTGTTGAGGATATTATGTATGCTGTGCCTGGCCAC
Organism: Lysinibacillus sp. FSL K6-0057; assembly: GCF_038630885.1. Classification (NCBI taxonomy): domain Bacteria; kingdom Bacillati; phylum Bacillota; class Bacilli; order Caryophanales; family Bacillaceae; genus Lysinibacillus; species Lysinibacillus sp. FSL K6-0057. Next base: position 88,588 of record NZ_CP152047.1, read on the forward strand.
CCATTAGTTGCAGAGCAAACAGTGCAATTGCTTATTGCAGCAGCTAATGAAGGGAAAATTGAGCTAGTCATTGAGGGTGGTCAGAGTTTCTTAGATCCAATTTTTGGCGCATTAAAAATTGATCCAATTGAAGGCTTTCAATTACTTGATGGTACCAGCTTTTCAATGCATGACATTAATATGCGTCAGCATATCTTGATTGCTCAAGTATACGATACATTCAGTGCATCAGAAGTGAAGCTGACGTTGATGGAGAAATATGATGATGAATATCCTGTGACGGTTGTGACAGCTGCAGGATCTTCACAAGAACAGATTGTCACAGTGCCACTCTATGAACTCGATCAGAGTGTAGAAGTAAATAATTTAACAACGGTCTATGTACCACCTGTAAAATCACAGGAGGAGTCATTAAGAGATTGGACAACATTCCGCCAAATCATTGCAACGCTGAGAGGTCCGAATGGTTGTCCTTGGGATCAAAAGCAAACACATGAGTCGTTAAAAAAATACTTACTTGAAGAAGCACATGAATACTTGGCTGCGGTAGATGCTGAAGATGATTTTGCAATGATTGAGGAACTAGGCGATGTGTTGTTACAAGTATTTTTACATGCACAAATAGGAGAAGATCAAGGCTACTTTACACTTGAAGATGTGTTAGCTTCAATCAGTGAAAAAATGATTCGTCGCCATCCACACGTTTTTGGGGATGTTACAGTAGAAGATGCAGATAGTGTTGTGGCTAATTGGGAGGCCATCAAGGCTGAAGAAAAGGGAACTAGCGATAAAGCGTTATTAGACGAAGAGTATAGAGCATCATCTGCGTTACAAACAGCCTATAACTATCAAAAAAGAGCTGCAAAAGTGGGCTTTGACTGGCCAGATGTGGAGGGAGCATGGGATAAATTTGCCGAGGAGTGGCAGGAATTTCGCCATGAGGTGACGAAAGGCTCTAATGCATCTCGTCTTGATGAATTTGGTGATGTGCTGTTCACGCTAGTAAACTTAGCGCGTTTCTATAAATTGTCACCAGAAGAAGCTATGCTACATGCAAATGAGAAATTTGCAAGGCGTTTCGGCTATGTTGAGCAACAGGTAAAGGCAAGTGGAAAACCATTTTCCGATTTTACAATAGAACAATTAGATGCATTTTGGAATGAAGCAAAGCAACTAGAAAAGGAGTAAGAATATGAGATTAGATAAGTTTTTAAAAGTATCCCGTTTAATAAAGCGCCGCACTTTAGCCAAAGAAGTGGCAGATCAGGGCCGTATCACAATCAATGAAAAGATTGCAAAAGCAAGCAGTTCAGTAAAAGCAGGTGATGAGCTTGCAATCCGTTTCGGTCAAAAAATAGTAACAGCACGTGTAGAAGAATTACGTGATACTGTGAAAAAAGAAGATGCAGCAAAAATGTTTACCATTTTGAAAGAAGAACGACTGGATAAGATTGAGCCTGAATTTATTGATGATGAGGAATAAAGCTAAATTTAATTTCTAGCCCTCCTAATGTTGTCCCACCTTTCTTTTTGTGGGTGAAAGTATTACACAACTTAAATAAAGTTGTCATGCTTTGAAGGTTGTCCGCATAAAGTGAACAGAAGCTAGGACGACTAAAGGAGGAAAAAAATGACGCTACATCAAGAAAGTAATCGTTACACAATTCCATCTGGAGAGCATATTTTAACGATTCGTAATCGTAAAAGAATGGACATGACTTCTGTAAAATCAATTGAACGCTTTGATCAGGAAGAGTTTTTCATTAAGACGTCCCAAGGGCACTTGTTAATCCGTGGAGAGGAACTGCATATCGTTCATTTAGATGTTGACAAAGGATTATTGACGCTTGAAGGAACTGTAAAAACCTTACAGTATGACGAGGAGGAAAGTGGCTTCTCGAAAGGTTTCCTTCATAAGTTATTTGGATGATTGTCAGTGAACAATTTTACCAATTAATTGTCATGGTTTTGAGCGGTATAGCAGTTGGTTTCATAATTGATAGTATAAGGCTCATTGTTTTTTCAACTCCAAAAAGGTCAAGCCTTCGAAAGTGGATGATGGTTGTTGAGTTAATAGCATGGATTCTACTTGGAGGATTGACATACTATTTATTATTTTGGCTAAAAGATGGCGCTTGGCGGGCTTATGACCCGCTAGCGCAAATAGCCGGAATTTTTTTGTATCAAACGTTTTTTCAAACCTTTTTACGTTTCGTTGCTAGAATTTTGGTGAATATAACATGGAGACCCTTCTGGTTCATTGTACGCTTCATAGTTACTGTTATTCGACAAATTTTGCAATTATTCATAAATATTGTTATGTTTGTTATAAGACCTTTTGTCAAAATTTATTCGTATTTGTCCTACACTTTTTTAAAAAAATTACGATATTTGAAGTATAATAAAAAGCAACAATAATTTTCGGAGGTGCGGGCATGACTAGACGTCATTCATCAAATGATGAATCACAAAACTTCACGAAGCTTGATAATGACTATGTCCGTAACACGGATAGAGCTATAAATCGCAAACAACAGGCTCGAAAACGTAAAATGCGTCGTATTGTCTTTTTTGCGATTGTACCAGTCATTATTATTGCTCTTCTCTTAAATGTGCTGTCACATCAAAATGAAACATTAGCAGCAAAAGAGAAATCCAAGGAAGAAGCGAATCAGCATCTCACTGAATTGAAAGAAGAACAAGATACATTAAATCTTAAAATCAAACAATTACAGGATGATGAATATATCGCAAAGCTATTAAGAAAAGAGTACTACTTATCGGAAAAAGGTGAGATTATTTTCATAATTCCAGATAAGGAAGATAAAAAAGACGACTGAAAAGCTATGTATTGTTGACACTCTTTTATTGTTATATATAATGAAAAGAGAAGCTTATTGCAGTAAAAAGTTTGATTAAATTGATTACATGGCTCAAAAGAGTCGCTTAATTTTTAAGGAGGAGCATTTTTTTTATGTCAATTGAAGTAGGCAGCAAGGTACAAGGTAAAGTAACAGGAATCACAAATTTTGGAGCATTCGTTGAGCTGCCAGATGGCAAAACAGGCTTAGTTCACATTAGTGAAGTTGCTGACAATTATGTAAAAGATATCAATGAGCATCTAAAAGTTGGAGATGAAGTTGAAGTAAAAGTGATGAATGTTGAAGCGGACGGAAAGATTGGTCTTTCAATCCGTAAAGCAAAGCCTCAAGCTGAGAGACCAGAGCGTCCAGCACGCCCACGTCGTGATAATCGTTCTAATGATCGCAACGAACGCCACCAGCCAAAAGAAAATTTTGAGCAAAAAATGGCACGCTTCTTAAAAGATAGTGATGAACGTCTAGCAACACTTAAACGTGCTACAGAATCAAAACGCGGAGGTCGCGGAGCTAGAAGAGGGTAGTTTGCTGACTGTTTTAATCGTAGAAAAAGTGTATGAAATAGAGTTGGGAGTAGCTTTTTAAAAAGCTACTCCCTTTTTTAATGTACCTACAAAGTAGAAGAAGGTCTCTTTTTCTTTTTTGTGGGTGTTATCATTTTTTCATCTGAAGGACCTATGGATTCTTTCTTCACTGGATGGATTACCATTTTGACAAGTAAAGAAACACCATATACACTCACAGCTAGTCCACAAAGCAATAGGATTATTTGAACAAAAAACGGTAAGTTTATTAGAATTGAAATAAGAATAATCATTGAGCCACTTCCGCAAATTAAAGCAGCCTTTGTTAATGCACTCAAGGGAATTAAACCTCCTAAAAACACTCTTTTTACTAGTATGCCATATTTTTATACTCTATCACATAGCTTTAGTTGAGCTGACGGATAGAATTATCTGATGGGTAAAATAAAAATAGGCATCTCAGAACTAGATTCTGAGATGCCTATTTGAGATGACCCGTACGGGATTCGAACCCGTGTTACCGCCGTGAAAGGGCGGTGTCTTAACCACTTGACCAACGGGCCTATATGGTGGCGGCCGAGGGGATCGAACCCCCGACCTTACGGGTATGAACCGTACGCTCTAGCCAGCTGAGCTAGGCCGCCAAATTTATAAATGGAGCGGAAGACGAGGTTCGAACTCGCGACCCCCACCTTGGCAAGGTGGTGTTCTACCACTGAACTACTTCCGCATGTCGTTTAAGCAACAAGTTAAATAATACAAGCCAATCGTGCTAGTGTCAAGTAGGTTTATTAAAAAATATTTAAAGATATTTCAGGAGAATTAACATAGCAGGATATTTTAGCGGATTTTTAGTTCTTACGTAGAAATGTATCGGGGGGAATAGCTGAATAAAGGCACTAATAGTACGCAAAATCCCTTCAAATTAGGGTTTAAGACCAATAGTAAGTGATTATTATTTTGCTTCAATAAATAGATTTTTCAATATTTTTTTTGATTAACAGCCTTTTACTAAAGAAATTGTTGCCAGTTCTCGTATTTATGAATAGCTATTAGTCGAAATATTTATATTTTTTTATGTCAACGTCAGACAATCTTTCCACACATAATTTTTTATAATAACCAAAAGTGCGGAAAGGGGATAGTTAAATGACAAGTATTGAATGGTATAATACAACGAATGTAGATGACCAAAAAATAGGTTTGAAAAAGAAGCAGATCCTAATAGGCTCTCTCTTTTTTTTAACAGCCTTTTTCTTGGCTCAATCTGTTGTATTTGAAGCGGCTGTACCGTTCTCAGTTCCTTTTTGGGCCATTATCCGAACGAAATATAGGGAGTATGCCAAATTTGTTTTATTTGGGAGTTTAGCGGGTTGCTTTTTTCTGGGCTTTGGACAAGTCCTTATTCTCGCTTTACAAATCATCCTGTATGAATGTATTATGCGTTTCCGTTACTGGCAACTGCCCCAAAGTATTGCGGTGTCTTTAGCTGTATTACTGGTACAAATAATGTGGCAAGGAGTGATGTATCAAGGCTTACCACCAGTGCTTGTACAATTTTATGTGGGCTGTGAAGCAGCTTTAGCTCTTATTATGACATTGTTTATGCAGGTACTATTTGTTAACTCGTATGAATGGTTTACGACGCATTGGACATATGAAAAGCTAGGTTCAGGATTAGTCGTCTTTGCAGCCATGCTTACCGGGATGCAAGCAGTTGTAATTAGCTATTTTTCACTCCCTATTTTTTTACTGCAGCTCTTTATCTGTTTTGGTGCATTGGTTGGAAGTGTTCCGTTAGCAACTGTTATTGGAGCAGTACTAGGGACTCTTATCGGTGTGGCCAAGCTTTCGTTTACGGGTATGCTCTCGGTTGCTACCTTAACAGGATTGTGTGCGGGTATGGGAGCGAAAGGTGGTAGATTTGGCGTTGCTATCGGTAGTATTTTACCGAGTGTATTTTTTCTATTTTATGACGCCACATTGCCTTTAGATAGTGTATATTTCACCTCAATTGCCATTGGGAGTATTCTATTTCTAACAATTCCAAAGAAATATTCAGATAAGGTAAGGGACAAGCTCTTTCCACAACGAGAGGAGATTTTACTAGCCCGACAGAATTGGTTAACGGAACATGTAACGTATAAATTAGAGCACTTTCAGCATTTTGTGCAATTCATGAAGGAGCTTGTGTTTGATCGCTTTATGACGGCACCAGTAGAAGCTGCAAAGGAAGTAGCGCCAATGAATACTTGTTTAAGTTGTTTCCGTTACGATCATTGCTGGGGAGCGCAAAATAATGGTATGGACAAGCTGATGACAGATTGGTTTCATATGAAAGGAGTAGGAAAGGAATCAGCTATTCATCGTGTAGAAGAACAAATACGCTATAAATGCGTGAAATCCACGAAAATTTTTGAGGAATTAGATACAGAGCTCTATAGAGAACGCATTAACGGGCAATATTTCCATGGTAAAAAAATGATTGCCTTACAACTTCGAGATATGAGTAATCATTTGAATCAGTTAATTGCTGAGATGAAGGAGGATACAATTTCTTTTGTAAGTGTTGAAAAGGACATTGTTGAACGCTTAAAGGAGGCCAATATTGAATGTTTTCAACTTGATGTCCTAAGCAATAAGCCGGGGGCAAGAAAGATTGTTTGTGCCTTAGCACCAGCACGTGTCAATTGGGAGAAAGATACGACATTAGCTGAACGTATGATTCTGCCGATTCTTTATGAAATTTTTGATGAACCTTTTGAAATTGAAAAAGTAGTAGCCTGTGAAATACCGTTTCGTCATGTTCAAATATGCTTTAGATCAGCTATTAGCTTTGAAGTAGAGTATGATATATATAGCATGTCTAAAGATGCAACATTATACTCGGGTGATTCTCATGCCCTTTTCCAATTGCATCCTGGATTATTTGCAATTTTGCTGTCTGATGGTATGGGGCAAAGTAAAGAAGCACAACATGAAAGTAGAAAATTGATCCATTTGATGCGAGAGTGTCTAAATTACAATATGAATCCAGAAACTGCGATGCATACGCTCCATTATGTCATGGCATTGAAGCAACAAGATGATATGTATGCAACTCTTGATTTTGCACTTGTCGATTTACAGCATGGCGATTTGTGGTCGTGGAAGGCTGGTGGAATGTCAACCTACATTTTGCGTGGTAAAGAGGTACTGAAAGTTGAAAGTAATGCAGCACCTGTAGGATTCCTATCTATTTCAACAGTTGAAGCTGAAAAAAGAAAACTAAAGGCAGGAGACGTTATTTTAATGCATTCAGACGGCCTGTTCTCAAGTGTAGCTGATTGGGATGAACAAGAGGAGACATTTTTAGCTTTCGCACAGCAGGTAGCAAGTACAAATAAAACCATTCAAGAAAAGCTAACAACCATTATGCAATCATTCCAAGGTTATTTTGAAATAGAAGATGACTGTACAGTATTAATGTTAGAGGTGACGCATGTTGTACCGACATGGGCTGTTTTTAGGCCAGCTCAGTATTCTATGAGTAAATCATCATAAAATAACAACGAAAAGGGGAGGAGAAGCGTTTGTCATTTGAATTAAAGGTCAAAACATTTATTGAAGAAGAGCAATTATTACAGCAAGGCGACCATCTTCTCATCGCCGTTTCGGGTGGGGTAGACTCTATGGCTTTACTTCATTACATTGTTCAAACACAGGAGCAGTGGAACATTCGGGTGGAGGCTGTACATGTTGATCATATGTTGAGAGGGGAAGCCTCTGCTGAGGATAGAGCTTTTGTTCAAAAATATTGTGACGATAATGGTGTTTACTTACATGCTACGGAAATTCCAATACCAACAATTATGGCACAGGAAAACGGTAATACACAGTTAATTTGTCGTAGGGAAAGGTATCGATATTTCAAAGAAGTTTTGCAAAAAACAAATGCTAATAAGCTTGTAACTGCACATCATGCGGATGACCAACTGGAATCAGTATTAATGGCCCTTACAAAAAATGCAACAATGAATAGTATGCAAGGCATACGTCCACAAAGACTTTTTGAAGGAAAATCATTAATTCGTCCGTTTTTAACGGTTACAAAGTCTGAAATAGGGGAATATTTACTTAGAAAAGGTTTGGATTATCGAGAAGATGCAAGCAATTCCAAAGATACCTATGTACGCAATCGTTTTAGACATCATGTGGTACCATTACTGGAGGCAGAAAATCCGCGAGTGACTGAACAGGTGACCCATTTCACAAAGCAATTGCAAGAAGACGATACCTTTTTAATGACATTGGCCCAAGATGTATTTTCCCAAATTATCATAAGAAGTAACGAAAATACATATAGCATGGAAATTGAGGCTTTTCAATTGGTACCACTTGCTTTACAAAGGAGGCTCATTTTAATACTATTAAACTATCTTTACAAAGATTCAAATACGATACAAAGTTATGCCTTATTGACTTCAATTTTAAAGCTTTGTGAGACAACAGCAGGGTATGCTGAAATTCACTTACCTGAAGATTTTCTAGCAGTTCGCCGTTATGGGAAATTAACGATTCAGAAAAATGAGCCGTTAGAAGGCCTAGCTTCTCCTGAAAACCAGGTTATTTCGACTGCTAATGGCTGGACAACACTGACAAATGGTGAGCGCTTACACGTAGTCAATTTGCATGATTTATCGTCTGAATTGCTGACGGATACTGCACAACTTTTTTATTTTAACGCTAGCAAACTCCACCTACCGCTCTATGTTCGGGCACGCAGGGATGGAGATAGAATGCTGTTAAAAGGAATGGATCAGCCAAAACGCTTATCTCGCCTTTTTATAGATGAAAAGATTCCTTTAAATGAGCGAAATAGCTGGCCGTTACTGATTTCTCAATCTGATGAGGTGGTAGCGGTAATTGGTGTGCGTATGGGAATATTTTTTTCAACCACTCCGCAACCAAACGATGATACAGTGCTCATCGTAGACTAAGGTCTTTGTAAAATATTTCAACGTAATAGGTTGAAGATTTTTTGATACATCACGAGGAGGAATCGATATGTTACAAAACGACATCGAAAAAATTATGATTACAGAAGAACAATTGCAAGAAAGAATTGCAGACTTAGGCGCGCAATTAACAGAGGAATACAAAGATGCATTTCCATTAGCTGTTGGCGTTCTTAAAGGGGCAATGCCATTTATGACGGACCTAATGAAACGTTTCGATTCTTTCATCGAACTGGATTTCATGGATGTCTCTAGCTATGGTAATGCTACCGTGTCGTCTGGTGAAGTAAAGATTTTAAAGGATTTGAATACAAGCGTTGAGGGGCGTGACGTATTAATTATCGAGGACATTATTGATAGTGGTTTAACTTTAAGCTATCTAGTAGATTTATTTAAATACCGCAAAGCAAAGTCCATTAAAATTGTTACATTACTTGATAAACCATCAGGCCGAAAAGTAAATTTATCTGCTGACTATGTTGGTTTTGAAGTGCCAGATGGCTTTGTTGTAGGATATGGCTTAGATTACGCTGAAAAATATCGTAACTTACCTTATATCGGTATTTTGAAGCCTGAGGTATATTCTTTCTAAGATACAAAAGACCAGCTATAAAAAGTAAAGGTCTCCAGCGCAAGTCACGTATTTTTTGTTATGTTGAACATAATTCAAAATCTTGACACAATGTTTAGCTATATCGAGCCCGAGGAACAGGTACAATTACGCTGGGACATATAAAGATGGCCTAAAAACTGTTGTGATAACGGCAATAAGTGAACGAAACATTTTTTAAGTAGGGCTTTTCGTTGTATGATGAAATCATGATATGTTAAGATTTTACTTATAATTTTTCTGTTTGTAATGAGGAGGCTGGAGATGAATCGAATATTTCGATATACCATATTCTATCTACTGATTTTCCTAGTGATTATCGGTATTTTTGGTACTTTCAATGGTGGAAATTCACCAACGAAAGAATTAACTTATCATGAGTTTCAAGAAGCTCTAGATAAGAAAGAAATAACAAGTGCTACAATTCAACCTGATAAATCAGTTTACGTCGTTGAAGGAACACTGAAGGGGTATGAAAAAGGGGAAAGTTTTACTTTAAACATCCCTCGTGAAAACCAATCTTTAATGGACCGCATCGATGAGGCTGCTAAGGATAAAAATAGTAATATTAGTTTTTTAGCAGCACCAGAAACAAGTGGATGGATTCAATTCTTCACAGGAATTATTCCTTTCATTATCATCATTTTCTTATTCTTCTTCCTAATGAGTCAATCTCAAGGTGGCGGTAATAAAGTGATGAGCTTTGGTAAAAGTAAAGCTAAACTGTATGATGATCAAAAGAAAAAAGTACGTTTTACAGATGTAGCAGGTGCTGATGAAGAGAAAGCAGAACTTGTCGAAGTGGTAGAATTCTTAAAAGACCACCGCAAATTCACTGAAATTGGTGCCCGTATTCCAAAGGGTATCTTACTTGTAGGTCCTCCAGGTACAGGTAAAACATTACTTGCACGAGCAGTAGCAGGTGAAGCAGGCGTTCCATTCTTCTCTATCTCAGGTTCTGACTTCGTAGAAATGTTTGTCGGTGTTGGGGCTTCACGTGTTCGAGATCTATTTGAAAATGCTAAGAAAAATGCTCCATGTATCATCTTTATCGATGAGATTGATGCAGTAGGTCGTCAACGTGGTGCTGGTCTCGGTGGAGGTCATGATGAGCGTGAACAAACATTAAACCAGTTATTAGTTGAAATGGATGGTTTCGGTGCCAATGAAGGGATTATTATCATTGCCGCAACAAACCGCCCAGATATTTTAGATAAAGCATTATTACGTCCAGGTCGTTTTGACCGTCAAATTACAGTAGGGCATCCTGATGTAAAAGGACGTGAGGCAATTCTTAAAGTACATGCACGCAATAAGCCTTTAGCAGATACAGTTGATTTAGCAGCTGTTGCTCAACGTACACCAGGTTTCTCAGGTGCGGATTTAGAAAACTTACTAAACGAGGCAGCGCTTGTAGCGGCTCGAAAAAGTAAACGCACTATTAATATGGCAGATATCGATGAAGCATCAGACCGAGTAATCGCTGGTCCTGCAAAAGCCAGTCGTGTATATTCTGCCAAAGAGAAGAAACTAGTATCCTTCCATGAAGCTGGCCACGTAGTCGTTGGTCTTGAACTAGATGAGGCTGATACAGTACACAAAGTAACAATTGTTCCTCGTGGGCAAGCTGGTGGATATGCGATTATGTTACCGAAGGAAGAGCGCTTCTTTACTACCAAACAAGAGCTTTTAGATCGTATTGCAGGTCTTCTTGGTGGTCGTGTAGCTGAAGAAATTGTTCTTGGTGAAGTTTCTACTGGAGCGCATAACGATTTCCAAAAGGTAACAAGCATTGCCCGTGCTATGGTTACTGAATACGGAATGAGTGAGAATCTTGGCGCAATGCAATTTGGTTCAAGTCAAGGTGGTAATGTATTCCTTGGCCGCGACTTTAATTCTGACCAGAACTATTCTGATTCAATCGCCTATGAAATTGATAAAGAAATGCAAAAAATTATTGATACACAATATGAGCGTACTAAGCGTATCCTTACGGAAAAGCGTCACCTGCTTGATTTAATTGCCAATACACTAATGGAAAAAGAAACATTAAATGCACAGGAAATTGAGCATTTACGTGATCATGGTGTATTACCAGAACCAGAGGCTGTAGAAAAAATTGAGGAGAACACTCCAAAGATTGAAGCAAAGCCTACATTAGATACTATTGGCGAACCAGTTGTTGAAAAAGAGCTATTAAGTAAAGAGCCAAATCCAACAACTTTGGATCTAGCAAAAGAACGTAAAGAACCAAATGATGCACCTAAGGGTATCGATGAAAAACGTGATTAAAAATAGGGAAGACTGTTTACTAGTTCAGTAAGCAGTCTTTTTCTTTGCCTTTTCTTGCTAATAAGCATTAGGATAAAGTAGTAAAAAAGACAAGCTGCAACGATCTATATTTAGGATAGAGTGATGTGGTATTTGTTAGCTAAAACAGATGGGAGTGTATACGCATGGGAAATGTTGTATTGAATAATGGACTTAAAATGCCGTTGGTTGGTTATGGTGTTTTTCGAGTACCCGAAGGAGATGACCTAGCTGAAGCAGTTAAAACAGCTATAGCAAAAGGTTATCGTAGTATTGATACAGCACAAGTATATCGCAACGAGGAAAGTGTTGGACGAGGGATACGAGCAGCCATTGAAGAAGGCATAGTAACTCGTGAAGAATTATTTATCACATCAAAAGTTTGGAACGATGGACTTTCCTATGAAGAAACACTTGCGGCATATGACAGCAGTTTAGAAAAAATAGGATTAGACTATTTGGATTTATATTTAGTACATTGGCCTGGAATAGACCAAAATTATCTTGAGGTTTATAAAGCGCTAGAAAAGATTTACCAAGATGGTCGAGTACGTTCAATTGGAGTTAGTAATTTCCACGTACACCATTTAGAAAGCCTTTTGAAGGCAACGACTGTCGTCCCTGTTATTAATCAAATTGAATTCCATCCGCACTTAACACAGGAGGAAGTACGTGCTTACTGTAAGGATAAGGGGATACAGGTGGAGGCATGGTCTCCGTTGATGAATGGTTCTCTACTGGAAGAAACTTTGATTCAAGAGCTAGCCGCTAAATACGGCAAAACGCCTGCACAGATTGTATTACGCTATGATGTACAACATGATGTTGTCACGATTCCAAAAACGATGACACCTGCACGTATGACTGAAAACCTAGCTGTTTTTGACTTTGCGTTAACTGAGCAGGAAATGACACAGTTGGATGCAATGAACGATGGACTGCGTTGTGGTCCAGATCCAGAAAAATTTAATTTCAAATGATCTTAAGAGAGGCGGCCATATTTAGGTGCCTCTTTTTATGGAAGGATGAAACAATATAGTTTTGATCTCCATTTGTAGTAGACGATGCTGTACCTAGCATGCCCCCTACAGTACAAACAACATCTGCTGAATCAAGATAAAAAGTATGGTATCATTTTCTAAAGTGTTTTATCCTCATTCCAGTTAGAGAGAATGTTGTAATATGGGGATTGCGAAAGTTACAATGACGATATGGGAGGTGTCATTTTTGATTTTAGTTTTAGATGCAGGGAATTCAAATATTGTTTTAGGTGTCTATGATGACAACGATCAATTAGCCTTCCATTGGCGTATGGTGACGGATCTTCATAAAACAGAAGATGAATATGCCATGCAAGTTCTTTCCTTTTTTAATCATGCAGGCATTTCATTTGAACAAATAACAGGCATTATTATATCCTCAGTTGTGCCACCAATTATGTTTTCCCTAGAGGCGATGTGCCAGAAGTATTTTCGAAAAAAGCCTTTGGTAGTAGGACCAGGTGTAAAAACGGGTTTAAATATTAAATACGAAAATCCACGTGAGGTTGGGTCTGATCGCATAGTGAATGCCATAGCAGCTCTAGATTTATATAAGGCCCCTTGTATCATAGTTGATTTTGGGACAGCAACAACCTATTGTTATTTGAACGAAAAGGGCGATTACATGGGGGGAGCTATTGCGCCAGGCATCACTATTTCTACAGAGGCTCTTTATACACAGGCTGCAAGATTGCCGCGTATTGAAATCGTTCGACCTACACATATCGTGGGGAAAACGACCGTTTCTGCCATGCAGGCGGGAATTTTTTATGGCTTTGTCGGGCAAGTTGAGGGCATTGTTAATCGTATAAAAGCACAAAGTAAAGAGGAGCCATTAGTTATTGCTACAGGTGGATTAGCAAATCTAATTGCAGGGGAGACACAAATTATAGATGTTGTAGATCCATTTTTAACGTTAAAGGGTTTATATAAGCTCTATAAACGTAACCAATAGGAAATGAGGGACATTCCATTTATGAGTGATTATTTAGTAAGAGGTTTAGGATTTAATGGACAAGTTCGTGTGTTTGCAGCACGTACAACAGCCACAGTAGGAGAAGTGCAACGCCGTCACGATACATGGCCAGTTGTATCAGCAGCTTTAGGTCGTTCAATGACAGCGGCAGTTATGATGGGAGCCATGCTAAAAGGTGAAGAGAAAATTACTATTAAAATTGAAGGCAACGGTCCAATTGGCCCAATGGTAATTGATAGTAATGCACATGGAGAAGTGCGTGGATTTGTGACAAACCCTCATGTACACTTTGATTTAAACGAGCAAGGTAAGCTAGATGTTCGAGCAGGTGTTGGAACAGAAGGTGCTCTTACAATTGTTAAAGACCTTGGTTTAAGAGATATGTTTTCAGGACAAACACCAATTGTTTCAGGCGAAATTGCTGAAGATTTTACTTATTATTTTGCTACATCTGAGCAAGTACCATCATCTGTAGGTTTAGGCGTATTAGTTAATCCAGACAACACTATTCTTGCAGCTGGCGGATTTATACTTCAATTAATGCCAGGTTGTGAGGAAGAAACGATAACTGAAATTGAGCAACACCTTGCTACAATAGAGCCTGTTTCCAAAATGATTGAAAAAGGCTTTACACCAGAGCAAATTTTAGAAGCTGTATTAGGAAATGGACATCTACAAATTTTAGATTCCATGCCAGTTGAATTTAAATGTCAATGTTCAAAAGAGCGGTTTGGTGCGGCAATTTTAGGTCTAGGAACTGCAGAGATTAGAGAAATGATTGATGAGGACGGCGGTGCAGAGGCACAATGTCACTTCTGCTTAGAGACATATAGCTTTTCTAAAGATGAGCTAGAAGGGTTTATCGATGAGCTCAACGCGTAATCGGCGACCTTCAACCAATGTAACACCAAACCAAACTCCTTTATTGCAACGTCGTTTAAAGACAAAGCCTGCTTTAGCTGTCATAGCCGTTTTGTTATTAGGAAATGTATTATGGTTCATTAGTTGGTTGATCCCGAACAAAGGTCAGGAAATTGGTAGCGACGAACAAGTCGCTGCCATTGACGGGGATGTTATCACACGCCAAGAGTGGATGATTGCTATGGAAGAACGATATGGTAAAGAAACACTCCAAAATTTAGTAAATGAAACGGTAATGGAAAAGGCCGCAAAAACATATAAAATTAAAGTTACTGATAAAGAAATTGATCTGGAATTAGCGTTAATGCGATCTGCTCAAGATTTGTATGATACAGCCATGCAAAATCTTTCGGCAGAGCAACTACGCCAAAAGATTCGATCACAGCTTATATTGGATAAGGTACTCACGAAAGATGTAGTGATAGAGGAAGAAAACGTTGAAAAGTATTATGAGGAAAATCAAGGCTTATATAATACAAAAACAAGCTATCGTACGAATTTTATTGAGGTCGATTCAAAAAAAGCTGCTGATGAGGCACTGGGTGAATTAAAAAATGGCTCTGATTTTACAGTGCTGGCACGAGAAATTTCTGTTGATAGTGCTTCAGCGAGTTTAGGAGGGGATATTGGTTTCCTTACAGAAAATCAGGAAAATGTAGACCCTGCAATTATTAATGCTGTGAAATCGATAAAGGCAAATGAGGTAAGTAAAGCCTTTAAGTTAGATAATGGTCATTATGGCATTGTTCAAGTGCAAGAGGTATTAGAAGGACAATCCTTTACATATGACGATGTGAAAGAACATATTGAGCGTGAATTAGCTTTAGAGCAATTGCCGCAATCTGTTACGCCAGAAGCATTTTGGTCTGAATTTAATGCTACTTGGTATTATGGAGAGTCTAAAAAAGAAAAATAATACATGAAAGAGTCTGCAGGTTTTGCGGGGTAAAATGAGTCTGATCAAACTTACAGGCATTCGTAGTGATTTACCCAATAGATGCAGATTCTTTTTCTTTAGCCGATGATAAAGTTTTTCCTTTTCAACGCAATGATAAATATTCTGAAAATATATGCTTTATTTATTGACAATCGAATGGAAAAATTGATAAAATACAAAATAAGTAAAACCTATAAAAATAGTAGGGATTGGGAGTGGATTAGTAAATGAGTAGATTAGCAAATTCGGTAGCTGAATTAGTTGGTAAAACACCAATTGTAAAATTAAATCATGCAACAAGTGAAAATGAAGGTACTGTGTATGTAAAATTAGAATATTTTAATCCAGGAAGCTCAGTAAAAGACCGCTTAGCTTTAGCGATGATCGAAGCTGCGGAAAAAGACGGGACATTAAAACCTGGTGGTACAATTATTGAGCCGACATCTGGTAATACAGGTATTGGTCTTGCAATGATTGCTGCTGCTAAAGGTTATAAAGCCATTTTAGTTATGCCAGAAACAATGAGCTTAGAGCGTCGTAATTTATTGCGTGCTTATGGTGCAGAGCTTGTGTTAACGCCTGGTCCAGCGGGTATGAAGGGGGCAATTGCTAAAGCAGAAGAACTATCTGCAGAGCATGGCTACTTCCTGCCACAACAGTTTACGAATCCAGCGAACGCAGTAATTCACCGTCTAACAACAGGTCCTGAAATTGTAGAAGCATTTGATGGCCTAACACTTGATGCATTTGTAGCTGGTGTTGGTACAGGTGGTACAATCACTGGTGCGGGTGCTGTCTTAAAAGAAAAGTATCCAAGCATTGAAATCATTGCTGTTGAGCCAAAAGATTCACCAGTTCTTTCTGGTGGTCAACCAGGGCCACATAAAATTCAAGGAATTGGCGCTGGATTTGTACCAGCCGTTTTAGATACGGAAGTCTATTCTTCAGTATTCCCTGTTGAAAATGAGGTTGCTTTTGAAGTAGCACGTAAAGTAGCACGTGAAGAAGGAATCCTATGTGGTATTTCATCTGGTGCTGCAATCTATGCTGCAATTGAAGCGGCAAAACGTTTAGGCAAGGGTTCGAATGTTCTTGCTATTGTGCCTTCTAACGGTGAGCGTTACCTATCAACACCTTTATATCAATTTGAAGACTAATTAAAGTTTTTTATGTAAGGGCTCCTTTATAAAAGGAGTCCTTTTTAATGCAAAAAAATGGACACTATGAAAATTATAAAAATATTCGCTTCTATGTAATAATCAAGTTAAGATGGAATCACATCATATGTTTAAAGGGGAAAATAACTTGAAGACAATACTTACGAAAACATTAACGATGGATGCAGATTCATTTTTTTATAGCTATAAAAAGCAGACAGAGACTCAGCAAGCACATGTGTTTTTAGAAAGTGGACGTGGTGGACATTTTTCAATAGCAGCGTGGAATCCATTAGCTATCGCACAATCAGTAGAGGGTGGGCTTTTAGTAAATTGGAGAAATGGTAGACAAGAAGTTTTACAAGGCGAGTCCCTCGACTTATTGGAAGAGCTTGTGGCGGAATATCGGGTTACTTATAATGCAGAGCTTCCTGTTTTTCAGGGAGGGGCTATTGGATTCGTTGCGTATGATTATGCCCGTAAAATTGAGGAGCTTCCTAATACGGCAATAGATGACCTACAAGTACCAGATATCTATTATTATATTTTTGATTGTTGGGCAGTACATGATGTGAAAACAAATACAGTGACACTTATGAAGCTAGAAGATAATGAGGTCAACTTGGAAGAATGGGCTAACAACTGGCATGTTGCAGCACAGGCTGGATTAGGCGCGCGCAAATTTGAAAAAACAAATGCTACAGAAGTTATGAATGATGAGAACGAATTACTTGTTTCATTTGCAGGAGCTGATTTCGAGGCAGCGGTTAAAAAAATACAAACGTATATCGCGCAAGGTGATGTCTTTCAGGTGAATTTATCTGTTCGTCAGTCTAAGAACCTAAATGCAACTGCAATGGATGTCTATGAGGCACTTCGAGCGTTTAATCCGTCACCATATATGGCTTATATTGAAGCACCTGATTTTGCTGTTGTTTCTGGATCACCAGAGTTATTAGTCAAGCGTCAAGGCAATGAGTTGTCGACGAGACCAATTGCGGGTACTCGACCAAGAGGAAAAACCGAAGTGGAAGATTTAACATTGGCTCAGGAGTTAATTGATAATGAAAAAGAGCGTGCTGAGCATGTAATGTTAGTGGATTTAGAGCGTAATGATTTAGGCCGAGTATCGACCTATGGAACAGTGGAAGTGGATGAGTTTATGGTCATTGAGCGCTATTCACATGTCATGCATATCGTTTCGAATGTGCGTGGAGAAATAGCAGAAGGCAAAACGAATGCAGATGTTATTCGCGCAATGTTCCCAGGTGGGACAATTACAGGAGCGCCAAAGATCCGCACTATGGAAATTATTGAAGAATTGGAGCCTGTACGACGTGGTTTATATACAGGCTCAATCGGCTGGCTAGGCTTTACCGGTGATATGGAGTTTAATATTGTGATCCGTACAGCATTTATAAAAGATGGGGTTGCGCATATTCAGGCTGGCGCAGGCATTGTCATTGACTCTGTTCCCGAAAGAGAGTATCAGGAATCTTTAAACAAAGCGAAGGCAATGTGGCAGGCGAAGGCAATGGCAGAGGAGCGAGCAAAATGATTTTAATGATCGACAATTATGATTCATTTATTTATAACATCGTCCAATATTTGGGTGAATTTGGTCATGAGATAGTTGTGAAACGTAATGATGTTATGACAGTAGAGGAAATAGAACAACTTGCACCCGATATGATTGTTATTTCTCCAGGACCTTGTAGTCCGAATGAGGCGGGTGAAAGCCTGAACATTATTAAATATTTCGCGGGAAATATTCCGATTTTAGGGGTTTGCCTTGGACATCAGGCACTTGCACAGGTGTTTGGTGGCAATGTCATACGAGCGGAACGTCTAATGCATGGTAAGACATCACCCGTGCTGCATGCAGAAGTAGGTTTGCATAAAGGTATACCAAATCCATTCCAAGCAACTCGCTATCACTCTCTTATTGTAGAAAAGGAGACATTACCAGCGTGTCTAGAAGTAACAGCTTGGACAGAAGAGGGAGAAATTATGGGTCTTCGTCATAAGGAATATCCAATTGAGGGTGTACAATATCATCCAGAATCCATTATGACGGAGCAAGGGAAAAAACTTCTTCGCCAATTTATAGAGATGTATGTAGAAGGAGTGAAATAGATGCAGTGCTGGATGAATGGAAACTATATGGCGGCCCAGGATTTGCGAATTTCGCCATTTGATCATGGGTTTTTATACGGTTTGGGATTTTTTGAAACGTTCCGAACATATAGGGGTCAGGTATTCTGCTGGGAAGAACATATGGAAAGATTACAGCATGCTTTATCACAATATCACATTCATTTAACCTATTCTGAAAATGTATTACTTGAGGTTGTACAACAACTAAATCAACTGGCAGGCGGTCAGGATGGCTACTTCCGTTTAAATGTATCCGCTGGAGAGCATAATATTGGATTACAGCCAACAGAATATAGGCAACCCAATGTCATCATTTTTCGCAAGGAACTTCAGGACACACCGCGTGGTACTGAAAAGATTGCACAATGGCTTACTACAACACGCAATACACCTGAACAAGGGGTACGAGTTAAATCACATCATTATGGCAACAACGTACTTGGTCGCTTTGAAATACCATCACTGGCCAAACAAGAAGGTTTCTTTTTAACGGAACAAGGCTATGTGGCTGAAGGTGTGACATCAAATGTTTTTTGGGTAAAAAATGATATACTATATACGCCTTCCTTGGAGACAGGTATTTTACCAGGGATTATTCGTGCATGGGTTATAGAGAAGGCCAATGTGCTAGATATCGAAGTACAGCAAGGCTTTTATACAAAAGAAGACTTACTACAAAGTGCGGAATGCTTCATTACCAATTCAGTACAAGAGCTTGTGCCTATTAGTAGCTTGGAGAACCAGCGATTTTTTGGCAATAAAGGACCTATTTATTCGCTTTTGCATGGGGCATTTATTCAAGAAGTGGAGCAAGGATAAAGGAGCGTTTACATGCTAGAAAAATATACGAAACCATTAACGATTAATGGTATTACATTAGACTATACACAAGAAACATTTGTTATGGGGATTCTAAATGTTACACCAGACTCCTTCTCTGATGGAGGAAAGTATAACAATGTGGTGGCTGCTGTTGCTCAAGCGAAAAAAATGGTAGCTGAAGGAGCAAAAATCATTGATGTAGGTGGGGAATCTACACGTCCAGGGTATGAACGAATTTCAGATGAAGAAGAAATTGCACGCATTGTGCCTGTTATTCAAGCATTGGCAAAAGAAGTAAAGGCCGTTATTTCTGTTGATACGTATAAAGCAAGTGTAGCGCGTGCTGCAATTGAAGCGGGCGCACATATCATCAATGATATTTGGGGAGCGAAAGCAGAACCAGAAATTGCTCAGGTGGCTGCAGATTTACATGTTCCTATCATTTTAATGCATAATCGTGAAAATATGGATTATGGCATTGATTTTTGGACGACTGCAAAGGCAGATTTAGAAAAAAGTATTGCCATCGCACAGCAAGCTGGAGTCCCTGATCATCATATCATCTTAGATCCAGGTATTGGCTTTGCTAAAAATACTGCACAAAATATAGCTATGATGCAACACTTAACGGAATTAGTGGCTATGGGCTATCCGGTATTATTAGCAACATCACGTAAATCAATGATTGGTAATGTTTTAAAGCTACCTGTTGAGGAGCGTCTTGAAGGGACAAGTGCAACGGTGGCTTATGGAATTGAAAAGGGCTGTCATATGATCAGAGTTCACGATGTAAAGGAAATGGCGCGTACAACACATATGGCGGATGTATTAGTGGGTAAACGTTTGTTTAAGGAGGAAGCTTGATGGATTATATTCATTTAAAGGACATGCAGTTTTATGGCTATCATGGTGTGTTAGCCGCGGAAACGACTCTAGGTCAACGCTTCCGAGCAAATGTTTCGCTTGCAGTAGATATGACAAAAGCTGGGGAAACGGATGATCTTTCTTATACAGTTAATTATGCAGAGGTATATGCGTTATGTCGTGATATTGTAGAAGGCGAACCGTTTAAGCTTATTGAGGCTCTTGTTGTGAAAATAGCGAATGTAATTTTAGCAACCTATCCGGATAAAGTAGAGGGCGTTCGTGTAGAGCTCATTAAACCAGACCCACCCATTCATGGTTATTACAAAGAGGTCTCTGTTGAGGTAACGAGAGGTGATTTCTAATGAAGGATGTCTATTTATCTATCGGAACAAATATGGGAGAGAGATATGAAAATCTTCAGCACGCAGTAGCCCTTTTAAAGGAAAAGAAGGAAATTGAGCTAATCCGTGTTTCATCTGTTTATGAAACAGCAGCTGTAGGTTACACGGACCAGGCAGATTTTTTAAATATAGCTGTTCATCTAAAAACAGATATATCGTCTACTGAGATGTTGAAGATTTGCCAAGCAATCGAACAGGAATTAGGGCGTGTAAGAGAATTCCGCTGGGGCCCACGGGTTATTGACCTTGACATTTTACTTTACAATCAAGAGAATATTGAAACGGAGAACTTAATTGTTCCTCATCCAAGAATGTATGAGCGAGCATTCGTCCTAGTACCACTTGTAGAGATTACACCATCACCACTGGATGAACAGCTACAACAAGCGCATGTTCTGTTACAGCAAATGGATTGTGAAAAGGAAGGCGTGATCTTCTGGAAACTTTTTAATGAACCTTCAACGGTGAATTAAGTAATGGTGTAGGAATGAATTATCAGCGTATAGCATTAACGATAGCTAGAGAAAAATAGGTAAAGCCTATAGAGGAGGAAGAAAAACGTTGGGTCAGTCAACAGAGAAGCCATTTCAAATTGGCGATATTGTCATGGACAATCGAGTAGTATTAGCGCCAATGGCTGGGATTTGTAACTCTGCTTTCCGATTAACGGTTAAGGAGTTTGGTGCAGGTCTCGTATACGCTGAAATGATTAGTGATAAGGGCATTGTTCAAAAAAATGAAAAAACATTAGGTATGCTTTATATCGATGAACGTGAAAATCCTCTGTCATTGCAAATCTTTGGTGGGGATAAAGCAACCTTAGTGGAAGCAGCGAAATATGTGGATGAAAATACAACTGCTGATATTATTGATATCAACATGGGATGCCCTGTTAATAAAATCATAAAATGTGAAGCGGGTGCACGCTTGCTACTTAATCCAGATAAAGTATATGAAATGGTAGCGGCTGTTGTGGATGCCGTCAAAAAACCAGTTAGCGTAAAAATGCGTATTGGCTGGGACGAAGAGCATATTTTTGCAATTGAAAATGCCCAAGCTGTGGAGCGGGCAGGTGCATCTGCAGTAGCAGTTCATGGTCGTACACGTGTACAAATGTATGAAGGTAAAGCGAACTGGGATTACATTCGTCAAGTGAAGGAAAATGTCAGCATTCCTGTGCTTGGTAATGGGGACGTGGAAACACCACAAGACGCGAAACGCATGCTTGAAACTACAGGTGTAGATGCAGTAATGATTGGACGTGCTGCTTTAGGTAATCCATGGATGATCTACCGTACGGTTCAATACCTAGAAACAGGTGAATTAAAAGAAGAACCAGGTGTACGTGAAAAAATGGATGTATGTCTATTACACTTTGAACGACTTCTTCAATTAAAAGGAGAAGGAATTGCAGTTCGGGAAATGCGTAAACATGCATCATGGTATTTAAAAGGGATTCGCGGCAATGGTAAAGCACGCAATGCTATTAACCAAACTGAAACTGCGGCAGAGCTTCGCGCATTGTTAAATGGTCTTGTACAGGAGTATGAAGAAAGCGAATCTAAATTGATTGTTCCAGAAGCCAAAGAATTAATTATATAGATACATGATGGGCATCTCTACAATTTGGTAGAGACGCCTTTTAGCTGCAACTTAAATTTTTCGAATTATTAATTATTTTGTATTAGGTTGAAAATAAACTGAAACAGATGATTACAGCACTAAAATTGTGTACAATAGAAATATTATGGACGTAAACGCGGACAATTTACTTAAGGAGTGAAACAAGTGTCAAATATAGAAGAATTAAATGATCAACTATTGGTGAGACGCCAAAAGATGACAACTATACTAGAAAACGGACAAGATCCATTTGGAAGCCGTTTTGAGCGTACACATTTATCCACAGAAGTACGTGAGCAATTTGCAGATCAAACAAAAGAGCAGCTTGAGGAAAACCTTCAAGAGGTTATTATTGCGGGCCGTATTATGACGAAACGTGGTAAAGGAAAAGCTGGATTTGCGCATATTCAGGATTTAAGTGGTCAAATTCAAATTTATGTTCGCCAAGATCATGTAGGCGAAGAAGCGTATGAATTATTTAAACAAGCTGATTTAGGAGACATCGTAGGTGTGCGCGGTAACGTATTCCGTACACAAGTGGGAGAACTTTCTGTAAAGGCTGAGGAATTCACGTTCCTGACAAAAGCGCTACGTCCTATGCCAGAGAAATTCCATGGCTTACAGGATGTTGAGCAACGTTATCGCCAACGTTACCTAGATTTAATGACAAACGAAGATAGCAAAAAAACATTTATCACTCGTTCTAAAATTATCCGTGCAATCCGTAATTATTTAGATAATGCTGGATACTTAGAAGTAGAAACACCAATGCTTCACACAATTGCTGGTGGCGCAGCTGCTCGTCCATTTATTACGCATCACAATGCACTTGATATGGAATTATATATGCGAATTGCCATCGAATTGCACTTAAAACGTTTAATCGTTGGTGGTTTAGAGAAAGTTTACGAAATCGGACGTGTGTTCCGTAATGAAGGAATTTCTACACGCCACAACCCTGAATTTACAATGATTGAACTATACGAAGCATATGCTGATTATCAAGATATCATGTCTCTAACTGAAAACCTTATTGCACATGTTGCCCAAGAAGTTCTAGGTACAACAACAGTTCAATATGGAGAAGATCAAATTAATCTTGCGGTAGGTTGGAAACGAGTTCACATGGTAGATGCTGTAAAAGAGGCAACGGGTGTAGATTTCTGGCAGCCAATGACAAAAGAACAAGCACAAGCGCTTGCTAAAGAGCATGGAGTAGAAGTGAAGGATGTTCATGAAGTAGGTCATATTATCAATGAATTCTTTGAACAGAAAGTAGAAGAGACACTTGTACAGCCTACATTCGTATTTGGTCATCCAGTAGAAATCTCACCTCTTGCGAAGAAAAATCCAGAGGACGAGCGTTTTACAGATCGCTTTGAGTTATTCATCGTTCGTCGTGAACATGCAAATGCCTTCACGGAGTTAAATGACCCAATCGACCAACGCCAACGCTTTGAAGCGCAATTAGCAGAAAAAGAAGCAGGTAATGATGAGGCACATGAAATGGACAATGATTTCATTGAAGCATTAGAATACGGTATGCCTCCAACAGGTGGTCTAGGTATCGGTATTGACCGCTTAATCATGCTACTAACAAATTCACCATCAATTCGTGATGTATTATTGTTCCCAACAATGCGTCATATTACAAAATAGTAAATTGTAGTGTAGGTTTTTCATAGAGCTATAAAAGAGCAGTAATGTATGAAGAGGAGAATTCACAAGATAAGTGAATTCTCTTCTTTTTGTTCAATGAAAAAAATTAAGTTGTTTAAACGTTGATTAAATTTAGGTTATACTTTTATAGTTCTATGTTTTTCAATACAATAAGTATAAAAAAGAAGTATTTTATTGGGGGCTTATAATGAATTACAAAATTATTAACAAACAAGTATTTGAACAGGCACAATTACGTTCTGTTTCCGATGTTCCATTTACGGAGGAAGAGCTCGAGCATGGTATGAAATTAGTCGTTGCTAAAAAAGACGAGACGCTTACCTTATATTTAGTGGAAATAGATGGCCACAAGAAATTTGAAGTTCGTTGGGATGATTCTTCTGAAATCTTCAGTGGCTGGTATTCCGCATGGGATAATTTCTTATGGTGCTTAAACATAGTCGATCCTCAAAGTAATGACATAAAATAGGGGCATCTTAGAAATAAGCAGGCGCTAAAGTACAGAAGACGTACTTTAGCGCCTGCTTATTTTAGGTTGGGATTGAAGTAACATAGATTGTAGTTACAGTTATAGTTATTATGAAGGAATAAACGGTTTTGTATGATTTGTAGTTTTTATCAAGGAAGAAGGACATCTGTAAAAGAATGATCTCTTATATAAAGTAATGATTTTGTTAGCTACAACTACCAACTTTAAGAGCTATAAAATTATTAGTATTTTAATTTTAAATGTTGAGATTTAATAGAAAGAGATGTATAGTAAAACAAATAATTAAGTAAGAAACGAGAATACGATAATTAAAACTCTCGTAAATGCAAAAAATAGCTTATAAAATCAATTTTATTAAAATAAAATAGAATTTGTGTAAAAAACACTTGCGAAGTTTTTTATAACGTGATAAATTATTACTTGTCGTTAAGACAACGCAATTAACAACATCGAGCTTCAAAAATGAATTTGAAAAAAGATGTTGACAGAAATAAATGATTATAATATAATATAAAAGTTGTCTCTGATAATTTTTGAATAACTTTTTAGAAAAAGTGTTGACAACGAAATGAAGAAATGTTATAATATAAAAGTTGCTGTCGAAAGATGGTTACGAAATGAACCTTGAAAACTGAACAAGCAAAACGTAATCAATAAAGTTTTAAGTAGCTAGCTTCGGCGAGTGAACGAAACAAAAATTTTGGACATCAAAATTGATGCCAGCAAAACAATTTGAGCTAATCAAATTTCTTTTATGGAGAGTTTGATCCTGGCTCAGGACGAACGCTGGCGGCGTGCCTAATACATGCAAGTCGAGCGAACAGAGAAGGAGCTTGCTCCTTCGACGTTAGCGGCGGACGGGTGAGTAACACGTGGGCAACCTACCCTATAGTTTGGGATAACTCCGGGAAACCGGGGCTAATACCGAATAATTTGTTTCACCTCATGGTGAAACACTGAAAGACGGTTTCGGCTGTCGCTATAGGATGGGCCCGCGGCGCATTAGCTAGTTGGTGAGGTAACGGCTCACCAAGGCGACGATGCGTAGCCGACCTGAGAGGGTGATCGGCCACACTGGGACTGAGACACGGCCCAGACTCCTACGGGAGGCAGCAGTAGGGAATCTTCCACAATGGGCGAAAGCCTGATGGAGCAACGCCGCGTGAGTGAAGAAGGATTTCGGTTCGTAAAACTCTGTTGTAAGGGAAGAACAAGTACAGTAGTAACTGGCTGTACCTTGACGGTACCTTATTAGAAAGCCACGGCTAACTACGTGCCAGCAGCCGCGGTAATACGTAGGTGGCAAGCGTTGTCCGGAATTATTGGGCGTAAAGCGCGCGCAGGTGGTTTCTTAAGTCTGATGTGAAAGCCCACGGCTCAACCGTGGAGGGTCATTGGAAACTGGGAGACTTGAGTGCAGAAGAGGATAGTGGAATTCCAAGTGTAGCGGTGAAATGCGTAGAGATTTGGAGGAACACCAGTGGCGAAGGCGACTATCTGGTCTGTAACTGACACTGAGGCGCGAAAGCGTGGGGAGCAAACAGGATTAGATACCCTGGTAGTCCACGCCGTAAACGATGAGTGCTAAGTGTTAGGGGGTTTCCGCCCCTTAGTGCTGCAGCTAACGCATTAAGCACTCCGCCTGGGGAGTACGGTCGCAAGACTGAAACTCAAAGGAATTGACGGGGGCCCGCACAAGCGGTGGAGCATGTGGTTTAATTCGAAGCAACGCGAAGAACCTTACCAGGTCTTGACATCCCGTTGACCACTGTAGAGATATAGTTTCCCCTTCGGGGGCAACGGTGACAGGTGGTGCATGGTTGTCGTCAGCTCGTGTCGTGAGATGTTGGGTTAAGTCCCGCAACGAGCGCAACCCTTGATCTTAGTTGCCATCATTTAGTTGGGCACTCTAAGGTGACTGCCGGTGACAAACCGGAGGAAGGTGGGGATGACGTCAAATCATCATGCCCCTTATGACCTGGGCTACACACGTGCTACAATGGACGATACAAACGGTTGCCAACTCGCGAGAGGGAGCTAATCCGATAAAGTCGTTCTCAGTTCGGATTGTAGGCTGCAACTCGCCTACATGAAGCCGGAATCGCTAGTAATCGCGGATCAGCATGCCGCGGTGAATACGTTCCCGGGCCTTGTACACACCGCCCGTCACACCACGAGAGTTTGTAACACCCGAAGTCGGTGAGGTAACCTTTTGGAGCCAGCCGCCGAAGGTGGGATAGATGATTGGGGTGAAGTCGTAACAAGGTAGCCGTATCGGAAGGTGCGGCTGGATCACCTCCTTTCTAAGGATTATTTCGGAATACAAACCTTGGGTTTGTAAGATTACGTTTTGCGTTCAGTTTTGAAGGTTCATTCTTCTGAATGAAATGCTTCAAAACTTGTTCTTTGAAAACTGGATAAAACGACATTGAAATTGTAACAAACACATTTATTTTTTAAGTTTTTTATAGGCTTAATAACTTGGTTAAGTTATTAAGGGCGCACGGCGAATGCCTTGGCACTAGGAGCCGAAGAAGGACGGCACTAACACCGATATGCTTCGGGGAGCTGTAAGTGAGCTTTGATCCGGAGATTTCCGAATGGGGGAACCCACTACGTTTAATCGCGTAGTATCTTGACGTGAATACATAGCGTCTTGAAGGCAGACCCAGGGAACTGAAACATCTAAGTACCTGGAGGAAGAGAAAGAAAAATCGATTCCCTGAGTAGCGGCGAGCGAAACGGGAAGAGCCCAAACCAAGAGGCTTGCCTCTTGGGGTTGTAGGACACTCAATACGGAGTTACAAAAGAGCGAGTTAGATGAAGCGACTTGGAAAGGTCCGCCAGAGCAGGTAAAAGCCCTGTAGTCGAAAGTTCGTTCCCTCCTGAGTGGATCCTGAGTACGGCGGAACACGTGAAATTCCGTCGGAATCCGGGAGGACCATCTCCCAAGGCTAAATACTACCTAGTGACCGATAGTGAACCAGTACCGTGAGGGAAAGGTGAAAAGCACCCCGGAAGGGGAGTGAAAGAGATCCTGAAACCGTGTGCCTACAAGTAGTTAGAGCCCGTTAATGGGTGATAGCGTGCCTTTTGTAGAATGAACCGGCGAGTTACGATTACGTGCGAGGTTAAGCTTTAGAAGGCGGAGCCGCAGCGAAAGCGAGTCTGAATAGGGCGAAATAGTACGTGGTCGTAGACCCGAAACCAGGTGATCTACCCATGTCCAGGGTGAAGGTGAGGTAACACTTACTGGAGGCCCGAACCCACGCACGTTGAAAAGTGCGGGGATGAGGTGTGGGTAGCGGAGAAATTCCAATCGAACTTGGAGATAGCTGGTTCTCTCCGAAATAGCTTTAGGGCTAGCCTCGTGATGAGAATACTGGAGGTAGAGCACTGTTTGGACTAGGGGGCCATCCCGGTTTACCGAATTCAGACAAACTCCGAATGCCAGATATTTATACACGGGAGTCAGACTGCGAGTGATAAGATCCGTAGTCAAAAGGGAAACAGCCCAGACCACCAGCTAAGGTCCCAAAGTAATCGTTAAGTGGAAAAGGATGTGGCGTTGCACAGACAACCAGGATGTTGGCTTAGAAGCAGCCATCATTTAAAGAGTGCGTAATAGCTCACTGGTCGAGTGACGCTGCGCCGAAAATGTATCGGGGCTAAACGATTCACCGAAGCTGTGGATTGACATCTACGATGTCAGTGGTAGGAGAGCGTTCTAAGTGCGTTGAAGTCAGACCGGAAGGACTGGTGGAGCGCTTAGAAGTGAGAATGCCGGTATGAGTAGCGAAAGACGGGTGAGAATCCCGTCCACCGTATGACTAAGGTTTCCTGAGGAAGGCTCGTCCGCTCAGGGTTAGTCGGGACCTAAGCCGAGGCCGATAGGCGTAGGCGATGGACAACAGGTTGATATTCCTGTACCACCTCCTCACCGTTTGAGAAATGGGGGGACGCAGTAGGATAGGGTAAGCGCGCTGTTGGATATGCGCGTCCAAGCAGTAAGGCGTGTGTGTAGGCAAATCCGCACACTGTAACGTTGAGCTGTGATGGCGAGTCCGTATGGACGAAGTTCCTGATTTCACACTGCCAAGAAAAGCCTCTATCGAGGTGAGAGGTGCCCGTACCGCAAACCGACACAGGTAGTCGAGGAGAGAATCCTAAGGTGTGCGAGAGAACTCTCGTTAAGGAACTCGGCAAAATGACCCCGTAACTTCGGGAGAAGGGGTGCTCTTGAGCGTGCAAGCGCATGAGAGCCGCAGTGAATAGGCCCAGGCGACTGTTTAGCAAAAACACAGGTCTCTGCAAAACCGTAAGGTGACGTATAGGGGCTGACGCCTGCCCGGTGCTGGAAGGTTAAGAGGAGTGGTTAGCGCAAGCGAAGCTGCGAATTGAAGCCCCAGTAAACGGCGGCCGTAACTATAACGGTCCTAAGGTAGCGAAATTCCTTGTCGGGTAAGTTCCGACCCGCACGAAAGGCGTAACGATCTGGGCACTGTCTCAACGAGAGACTCGGTGAAATTATAGTACCTGTGAAGATGCAGGTTACCCGCGACAGGACGGAAAGACCCCGTGGAGCTTTACTGTAGCCTGATATTGAATTTTGGTACAACTTGTACAGGATAGGTAGGAGCCAGAGATCTCGGAGCGCCAGCTTCGAAGGAGGCGTCGGTGGGATACTACCCTGGTTGTATTGAAATTCTAACCCATGCCCCTTAGCGGGGCAGGAGACAGTGTCAGGCGGACAGTTTGACTGGGGCGGTCGCCTCCTAAAAGGTAACGGAGGCGCCCAAAGGTTCCCTCAGAATGGTTGGAAATCATTCGTAGAGTGTAAAGGCACAAGGGAGCTTGACTGCGAGACCTACAAGTCGAGCAGGGTCGAAAGACGGGCTTAGTGATCCGGTGGTTCCGCATGGAAGGGCCATCGCTCAACGGATAAAAGCTACCCCGGGGATAACAGGCTTATCTCCCCCAAGAGTCCACATCGACGGGGAGGTTTGGCACCTCGATGTCGGCTCATCGCATCCTGGGGCTGTAGTCGGTCCCAAGGGTTGGGCTGTTCGCCCATTAAAGCGGTACGCGAGCTGGGTTCAGAACGTCGTGAGACAGTTCGGTCCCTATCCGTCGTGGGCGTAGGAAATTTGAGAGGAGCTGTCCTTAGTACGAGAGGACCGGGATGGACACACCGCTGGTGTACCAGTTGTCTTGCCAAAGGCATCGCTGGGTAGCTATGTGTGGACGGGATAAGTGCTGAAAGCATCTAAGCATGAAGCCCCCCTCAAGATGAGATTTCCCATTACGCAAGTAAGTAAGATCCCTCAAAGACGATGAGGTAGATAGGTTCGAGGTGGAAGTGTGGTGACACATGGAGCTGACGAATACTAATCGATCGAGGACTTAACCAAAAAAGTTTGAAACATTCAATGCATCGTTTATCCAGTTTTGAAAGAACAAGAAAGTTTTGAAAAAAGCTTGCATTTATAATGAAATATGTTATAATAAATCTTGTCTTTTAAAAAGTCTAGTGATGATGGCAAAGAGGTCACACCCGTTCCCATACCGAACACGGAAGTTAAGCTCTTTAGCGCCGATGGTAGTTGGGGGCTTCCCCCTGTGAGAGTAGGACGTCGCTAGGCATAGTACCCAGGAGGATTAGCTCAGCTGGGAGAGCATCTGCCTTACAAGCAGAGGGTCGGCGGTTCGAGCCCGTCATCCTCCACCATATGCCGGTTTAGCTCAGCAGGTAGAGCAACTGACTTGTAATCAGTAGGTCGTGGGTTCGATTCCTATAGCCGGCACCATTTTTTCGAGCCATTAGCTCAGTTGGTAGAGCATCTGACTTTTAATCAGAGGGTCGAAGGTTCGAGTCCTTCATGGCTCACCATTTTTGAAATAATAATAAGCGGGTGTGGCGGAATTGGCAGACGCACTAGACTTAGGATCTAGCGCCGCAAGGCGTGGGGGTTCGACTCCCTTCACCCGCACCATTATTTTCATTGCCAGATAAAAAACTTATGCACATGCGGAAGTAGTTCAGTGGTAGAACACCACCTTGCCAAGGTGGGGGTCGCGAGTTCGAACCTCGTCTTCCGCTCCAAATGTGCCGGGGTGGCGGAACTGGCAGACGCACAGGACTTAAAATCCTGCGGTAGGTGACTACCGTACCGGTTCGATTCCGGTCCTCGGCACCATTTTAATGCGCCCGTAGCTCAATTGGATAGAGCGTCTGACTACGGATCAGAAGGTTATGGGTTCGACTCCTGTCGGGCGCGCCAAAAGAACAACGGGAAGTAGCTCAGCTTGGTAGAGCACTTGGTTTGGGACCAAGGGGTCGCAGGTTCGAATCCTGTCTTCCCGACCATTTCCTATAAATTATGGGGCCTTAGCTCAGCTGGGAGAGCGCCTGCCTTGCACGCAGGAGGTCAGCGGTTCGATCCCGCTAGGCTCCACCAAGTCAATTTATGAACCTTGAAAACTGAACAAGCAAAACGTAATCAATAAAGTTTTAAGTAGCTAGCTTCGGCGAGTGAACGAAACAAAAATTTTGGACATCAAAATTGATGCCAGCAAAACAATTTGAGCTAATCAAATTTCTTTTATGGAGAGTTTGATCCTGGCTCAGGACGAACGTTAGCGGCGGACGGGTGAGTAACACGTGGGCAACCTACCCTATAGTTTGGGATAACTCCGGGAAACCGGGGCTAATACCGAATAATTTGTTTCACCTCATGGTGAAACACTGAAAGACGGTTTCGGCTGTCGCTATAGGATGGGCCCGCGGCGCATTAGCTAGTTGGTGAGGTAACGGCTCACCAAGGCGACGATGCGTAGCCGACCTGAGAGGGTGATCGGCCACACTGGGACTGAGACACGGCCCAGACTCCTACGGGAGGCAGCAGTAGGGAATCTTCCACAATGGGCGAAAGCCTGATGGAGCAACGCCGCGTGAGTGAAGAAGGATTTCGGTTCGTAAAACTCTGTTGTAAGGGAAGAACAAGTACAGTAGTAACTGGCTGTACCTTGACGGTACCTTATTAGAAAGCCACGGCTAACTACGTGCCAGCAGCCGCGGTAATACGTAGGTGGCAAGCGTTGTCCGGAATTATTGGGCGTAAAGCGCGCGCAGGTGGTTTCTTAAGTCTGATGTGAAAGCCCACGGCTCAACCGTGGAGGGTCATTGGAAACTGGGAGACTTGAGTGCAGAAGAGGATAGTGGAATTCCAAGTGTAGCGGTGAAATGCGTAGAGATTTGGAGGAACACCAGTGGCGAAGGCGACTATCTGGTCTGTAACTGACACTGAGGCGCGAAAGCGTGGGGAGCAAACAGGATTAGATACCCTGGTAGTCCACGCCGTAAACGATGAGTGCTAAGTGTTAGGGGGTTTCCGCCCCTTAGTGCTGCAGCTAACGCATTAAGCACTCCGCCTGGGGAGTACGGTCGCAAGACTGAAACTCAAAGGAATTGACGGGGGCCCGCACAAGCGGTGGAGCATGTGGTTTAATTCGAAGCAACGCGAAGAACCTTACCAGGTCTTGACATCCCGTTGACCACTGTAGAGATATAGTTTCCCCTTCGGGGGCAACGGTGACAGGTGGTGCATGGTTGTCGTCAGCTCGTGTCGTGAGATGTTGGGTTAAGTCCCGCAACGAGCGCAACCCTTGATCTTAGTTGCCATCATTTAGTTGGGCACTCTAAGGTGACTGCCGGTGACAAACCGGAGGAAGGTGGGGATGACGTCAAATCATCATGCCCCTTATGACCTGGGCTACACACGTGCTACAATGGACGATACAAACGGTTGCCAACTCGCGAGAGGGAGCTAATCCGATAAAGTCGTTCTCAGTTCGGATTGTAGGCTGCAACTCGCCTACATGAAGCCGGAATCGCTAGTAATCGCGGATCAGCATGCCGCGGTGAATACGTTCCCGGGCCTTGTACACACCGCCCGTCACACCACGAGAGTTTGTAACACCCGAAGTCGGTGAGGTAACCTTTTGGAGCCAGCCGCCGAAGGTGGGATAGATGATTGGGGTGAAGTCGTAACAAGGTAGCCGTATCGGAAGGTGCGGCTGGATCACCTCCTTTCTAAGGATTATTTCGGAATACAAACCTTGGGTTTGTAAGATTACGTTTTGCGTTCAGTTTTGAAGGTTTATGAAATATAATAAAACTTCTAAGAGGGCCTATAGCTCAGCTGGTTAGAGCGCACGCCTGATAAGCGTGAGGTCGATGGTTCGAGTCCATTTAGGCCCACCATATATACCTCTTGGGGCCTTAGCTCAGCTGGGAGAGCGCCTGCCTTGCACGCAGGAGGTCAGCGGTTCGATCCCGCTAGGCTCCACCATTTTTTTGTTCTTTGAAAACTGGATAAAACGACATTGAAATTGTAACAAACACATTTATTTTTTAAGTTTTTTTATAGGCTTAATAACTTGGTTAAGTTATTAAGGGCGCACGGCGAATGCCTTGGCACTAGGAGCCGAAGAAGGACGGCACTAACACCGATATGCTTCGGGGAGCTGTAAGTGAGCTTTGATCCGGAGATTTCCGAATGGGGGAACCCACTACGTTTAATCGCGTAGTATCTTGACGTGAATACATAGCGTCTTGAAGGCAGACCCAGGGAACTGAAACATCTAAGTACCTGGAGGAAGAGAAAGAAAAATCGATTCCCTGAGTAGCGGCGAGCGAAACGGGAAGAGCCCAAACCAAGAGGCTTGCCTCTTGGGGTTGTAGGACACTCAATACGGAGTTACAAAAGAGCGAGTTAGATGAAGCGACTTGGAAAGGTCCGCCAGAGCAGGTAAAAGCCCTGTAGTCGAAAGTTCGTTCTCTCCTGAGTGGATCCTGAGTACGGCGGAACACGTGAAATTCCGTCGGAATCCGGGAGGACCATCTCCCAAGGCTAAATACTACCTAGTGACCGATAGTGAACCAGTACCGTGAGGGAAAGGTGAAAAGCACCCCGGAAGGGGAGTGAAAGAGATCCTGAAACCGTGTGCCTACAAGTAGTTAGAGCCCGTTAATGGGTGATAGCGTGCCTTTTGTAGAATGAACCGGCGAGTTACGATTACGTGCGAGGTTAAGCTTTAGAAGGCGGAGCCGCAGCGAAAGCGAGTCTGAATAGGGCGAAATAGTACGTGGTCGTAGACCCGAAACCAGGTGATCTACCCATGTCCAGGGTGAAGGTGAGGTAACACTTACTGGAGGCCCGAACCCACGCACGTTGAAAAGTGCGGGGATGAGGTGTGGGTAGCGGAGAAATTCCAATCGAACTTGGAGATAGCTGGTTCTCTCCGAAATAGCTTTAGGGCTAGCCTCGTGATGAGAATACTGGAGGTAGAGCACTGTTTGGACTAGGGGGCCATCCCGGTTTACCGAATTCAGACAAACTCCGAATGCCAGATATTTATACACGGGAGTCAGACTGCGAGTGATAAGATCCGTAGTCAAAAGGGAAACAGCCCAGACCACCAGCTAAGGTCCCAAAGTAATCGTTAAGTGGAAAAGGATGTGGCGTTGCACAGACAACCAGGATGTTGGCTTAGAAGCAGCCATCATTTAAAGAGTGCGTAATAGCTCACTGGTCGAGTGACGCTGCGCCGAAAATGTATCGGGGCTAAACGATTCACCGAAGCTGTGGATTGACATCTACGATGTCAGTGGTAGGAGAGCGTTCTAAGTGCGTTGAAGTCAGACCGGAAGGACTGGTGGAGCGCTTAGAAGTGAGAATGCCGGTATGAGTAGCGAAAGACGGGTGAGAATCCCGTCCACCGTATGACTAAGGTTTCCTGAGGAAGGCTCGTCCGCTCAGGGTTAGTCGGGACCTAAGCCGAGGCCGATAGGCGTAGGCGATGGACAACAGGTTGATATTCCTGTACCACCTCCTCACCGTTTGAGAAATGGGGGGACGCAGTAGGATAGGGTAAGCGCGCTGTTGGATATGCGCGTCCAAGCAGTAAGGCGTGTGTGTAGGCAAATCCGCACACTGTAACGTTGAGCTGTGATGGCGAGTCCGTATGGACGAAGTTCCTGATTTCACACTGCCAAGAAAAGCCTCTATCGAGGTGAGAGGTGCCCGTACCGCAAACCGACACAGGTAGTCGAGGAGAGAATCCTAAGGTGTGCGAGAGAACTCTCGTTAAGGAACTCGGCAAAATGACCCCGTAACTTCGGGAGAAGGGGTGCTCTTGAGCGTGCAAGCGCATGAGAGCCGCAGTGAATAGGCCCAGGCGACTGTTTAGCAAAAACACAGGTCTCTGCAAAACCGTAAGGTGACGTATAGGGGCTGACGCCTGCCCGGTGCTGGAAGGTTAAGAGGAGTGGTTAGCGCAAGCGAAGCTGCGAATTGAAGCCCCAGTAAACGGCGGCCGTAACTATAACGGTCCTAAGGTAGCGAAATTCCTTGTCGGGTAAGTTCCGACCCGCACGAAAGGCGTAACGATCTGGGCACTGTCTCAACGAGAGACTCGGTGAAATTATAGTACCTGTGAAGATGCAGGTTACCCGCGACAGGACGGAAAGACCCCGTGGAGCTTTACTGTAGCCTGATATTGAATTTTGGTACAACTTGTACAGGATAGGTAGGAGCCAGAGATCTCGGAGCGCCAGCTTCGAAGGAGGCGTCGGTGGGATACTACCCTGGTTGTATTGAAATTCTAACCCATGCCCCTTAGCGGGGCAGGAGACAGTGTCAGGCGGACAGTTTGACTGGGGCGGTCGCCTCCTAAAAGGTAACGGAGGCGCCCAAAGGTTCCCTCAGAATGGTTGGAAATCATTCGTAGAGTGTAAAGGCACAAGGGAGCTTGACTGCGAGACCTACAAGTCGAGCAGGGTCGAAAGACGGGCTTAGTGATCCGGTGGTTCCGCATGGAAGGGCCATCGCTCAACGGATAAAAGCTACCCCGGGGATAACAGGCTTATCTCCCCCAAGAGTCCACATCGACGGGGAGGTTTGGCACCTCGATGTCGGCTCATCGCATCCTGGGGCTGTAGTCGGTCCCAAGGGTTGGGCTGTTCGCCCATTAAAGCGGTACGCGAGCTGGGTTCAGAACGTCGTGAGACAGTTCGGTCCCTATCCGTCGTGGGCGTAGGAAATTTGAGAGGAGCTGTCCTTAGTACGAGAGGACCGGGATGGACACACCGCTGGTGTACCAGTTGTCTTGCCAAAGGCATCGCTGGGTAGCTATGTGTGGACGGGATAAGTGCTGAAAGCATCTAAGCATGAAGCCCCCCTCAAGATGAGATTTCCCATTACGCAAGTAAGTAAGATCCCTCAAAGACGATGAGGTAGATAGGTTCGAGGTGGAAGTGTGGTGACACATGGAGCTGACGAATACTAATCGATCGAGGACTTAACCAAAACGTTTGAACCATTCAATGCACGTTTATCCAGTTTTGAAAGAATAATTCTTTCAATTTAATACATGTCTAGTGATGATGGCAAAGAGGTCACACCCGTTCCCATACCGAACACGGAAGTTAAGCTCTTTAGCGCCGATGGTAGTTGGGGGCTTCCCCTTGTGAGAGTAGGACGTCGCTAGGCAAATGAAAGACCAGAGAATTTTTTCTCTGGTCTTTTTGCTGTATTCAAATTGAAGAAAGTTTAAAATAGGCTGTCTCTCAAAAAAGACAGCCTATATGCTTAAAACTCAAGAGCATGTCGAAGATCATTTATATAGGATTGACTCACTGGTAACTCACTTCCATCAATTAATGTAACAATAAAATTTGACGTTAAATCACGGGCCATTTTTTTGATGAAATGTATATTTACTATGTAAGATCTATGGATACGAATAAAACATGACGGTAATCTTAATTGAAGTTCTTTAAGCGTAATGCTCGTTTTAAACTGCTCACCATCTACATAAAACCATGTCTTTTTCTGTAGGCTTTCTATATGAGAAATTTTATTGATTGCCACAGGACTCCATTCCTCCTCTTGCTTTCCAGTTAAAAATTGAAACGGTTCTGCTTTTTTTGTTGTAAAAGATGACGGTAAGACAATGACTAGTGCAGCAGGCTTATTTTGAATGTATATGGGGTAACCAATGCCGTAATATGGCGTTTCGAATAGGGAATTATCTAATACGGCATCTGTTTTTTTGTGAGTCTGTAACACTTGGTAAGCAATACTCCCAGGTAATACTTGTTGACCTACCTCTAATTGAATACTTGTATGGCCAGAGTGAAAATAAATATAAGAATTTTCAACAGCAATTGCAATGGATGAATCAGCAGGAATCCAGTCTTTCAACATAAAAATATATTGTTGTGAAATATCTTTTACGAAAGAATTTAACTCATTGTTCATTGTGAATAGCCCCCTTGTTTGTAAACAGTCTTCCAAATTTCATCGTCAAAAAAGGTAGTTTTATCCTTAAAATTTGATCTTTTATCGAAAAATAATGAAAATTCAAACAGTCTGTTATATATTAATTTACAACAAATAAACCTGTTATGGAACAGATAATTAAAAGTTTTTTAACAGAGTATATTGTACACAAAGGGGAAGGTGGAATTTCAATATGTCAACTCGTCAAGAAAGAATCGAAGCTTTAGAAAAACAATGGGCTGAAAACCCACGCTGGGCTGGTATTGAACGCACATATTCAGCTGAAGAGGTTGTTAAATTACAGGGTACTGTAGTAATTGAACAAACATTAGCACAAAAAGGTGCTACTCGACTTTGGAATTCATTACATGAGGAACCGTTTATTAATGCATTGGGGGCATTAACGGGGAATCAGGCAGTACAACAAGTAAAAGCTGGATTAAAGGCTATCTATCTATCAGGATGGCAAGTAGCTGCAGATGCAAACCTGTCTGGACAAATGTATCCTGACCAATCATTATATCCTGCTAACTCTGTACCAGCAGTAGTAAAACGAATTAATCAAGCACTTCAACGTGCAGATCAAATTGATCATGCTGAAGGACGTGTCGATCAATTTGATTGGTTCGCACCAATCGTAGCAGATGCAGAAGCAGGTTTTGGTGGACCTCTGAACGTATTTGAGCTTGTAAAGGGTATGATTGAAGCTGGAGCAGCTGGTGTTCACTTAGAAGATCAATTAGCTTCCGAAAAGAAATGTGGACATCTTGGAGGTAAAGTATTACTTCCAACGCAAAATGCTGTTCGTAACTTAGTTGCTGCGCGTTTAGCAACAGATGTTATGGGTGTAGATACAATTCTAATCGCGCGTACCGATGCTGATGCTGCTGATATGGTTACTTCAGATATTGATCCACGTGATGCAGAGTTCATCACTGGTGAACGTACACCTGAAGGCTTCTTCCGTACAAAACCAGGTATCAAACAAGCAATTGCTCGTGGTTTAGCTTACGCACCATATGCAGATTTAATTTGGTGTGAAACTTCTAAACCATCACTTGAGGAAGCACGTGAATTTGCTGAAGCTATTCATGCAGAATTCCCAGGTAAAATGCTTGCATACAACTGCTCACCTTCATTCAACTGGAAAGCAAATCTTTCAGAAGAAGAAATTGCAGAGTATCAACGCGAACTTGGTAAATTAGGTTATAAATTCCAGTTTGTTACTTTAGCAGGTTTCCATGCACTTAACCACTCTATGTTTGAGCTTGCTCATGACTATAAAGATAATGGTATGGCTGCATATTCTAAGCTACAGCAAGCAGAGTTTGCTTCTGAGTCTAAAGGTTATACAGCTACACGTCACCAACGCGAAGTAGGTACTGGATACTTTGATGAAATCTCTCAAGTTATTTCAGGTGGTACTTCTTCTACAACAGCGATGGCAGGTTCTACTGAAACAGAACAGTTTGTATAAGTCGCCGTTTAAATACGTGTTTTCCTAAATTCATAATCATAGAATAGTCTCCTCCGCTCCTCCTAAAGCGGAGGATGACGAAACTAAAATGGCAAAGGTGGGTAAACAACTAATGGAACAAGCAACGACAGGTAAGCTTAAAATTGTTGGAGAACAAAACGAGCAAACTAATGAAATTTTAACACCTGAAGCTCTTGAGTTTGTTCTTGCCCTGCACGAAAAATTTGATGCTCGCCGTAAGGAGCTGTTGGAGGCTCGACAAGAACGCCAAAAACGCCTTGATGCGGGAGAGAAACTGGACTTCCTACCAGAGACAAAGCATATTCGTGAAGGTGATTGGGTAATTGCACCACTTCCAAATGACTTGCAAGATCGCCGTGTTGAAATTACAGGGCCAGTTGATCGGAAGATGGTTATTAATGCGTTAAATTCTGGAGCAAAAATGTTTATGGCATGCTTTGAGGATGCATCTTCTCCGACATGGGAAAATATGATTGGTGGTCAAATTAATATGCGTGATGCTATTAATAAGACGATTGAATTTACACAAGCATCCAATGGTAAAACATATAAATTAAATGATGAAACAGCAGTGCTGTTAGTTCGTCCACGAGGTCTACACTTGCTTGAGAAGCATGTACTAGTCGATGGAGAGCCGATTTCAGGCAGTTTCTTTGACTTCGGTTTATATTTATTCCACAATGCCAAAAACGCGCTGGCACAAGGTACAGGACCATATTTCTATCTACCTAAGCTTGAAAGCCATTTAGAGGCTCGACTATGGAATGATGTCTTTGTGTTTGCCCAAGATTATATTGGTATTCCACAGGGGACAATAAAAGCTACTGTATTAATCGAAACGATTTTAGCCGCGTTTGAGATGGATGAAATTTTATTTGAGTTACGTGAACATTCAGCTGGTTTGAATTGTGGTCGCTGGGATTATATTTTCAGCTACATTAAACGTCTACGCAATCAAGCTGAAGTTATTTTGCCAGACCGTGGGCAAGTAACGATGACGGTACCTTTCATGAAAGCCTATACATCTTTATGTATTCAAACATGTCACAAGCGGAATGCACCAGCAATGGGCGGAATGGCAGCACAAATTCCTGTTAAAAATGATGATGAGGCGAATGCGGTAGCATTTGCAAAGGTTGCAGAAGATAAACGTCGTGAGGCAACAGATGGGCATGACGGTACTTGGGTAGCACATCCTGGTATGGTTGCAACAGCGATGGAGCAATTTGATGCTATTATGACAACGCCTAACCAAATTCATAAAAAACGTGAAGATGTACACGTATCTGCCGAAGATTTAGTAGCGGTACCAGAAGGAACAATTACAATTGAAGGTCTTCGTATTAACTGTAGTGTTGGTGTACAATATATTGCTTCATGGCTTCGAGGTAACGGAGCTGCACCAATCAATAACTTGATGGAGGATGCTGCAACAGCAGAGATCTCTCGTACACAAGTATGGCAATGGATCCGTCATCCGAAAGGTATCTTAGATGATGGACGTGGTATTACATTAGCGTTTGTTTTAGAAATATTGGAAGAAGAACTTGTGAAAATTAAAGAGGCTGTTGGGGAACAAGCCTATAACAGTGGTCGCTATGAAGAAGCTGCTGAACTGTTTAAATCCTTAATTGAACAAGATGAATTTGCGGAATTCTTGACACTTCCAGGGTATGAAAAATTAGCGTAAAATACAAGTCTACTATCCAACATATCAAACTTTCCTAATAACTATGGATTGCACTCGGGTACAATCCAGCCTATTCCACTAACATAACGTGACGGGGTCTGTTCCCCCGTTTAAAGAGATGAGCACGCTTGAATTAAAAGGGGTCTATTAATAAAAGTTAAGAGATTTTAAGGGGTGAAAGATGTCTTGCTAGCTTAGATGGGGAGCAGTAAGGCATCTTTTTATAGTACATCCGCGTAACGGTTATTTAAGTTACGCGGATTTTTCTATTCTAGTTTACTATGGCTAGCACAAAACCGTCATACCCTTTCACACCAACTGTTTGTATGGCTGTTGCTTCGATTCTAGGGCATTCTTTTAGTAAATCCATAAATTTCTGTACGCCTCTAACACGTTCATCCTCACTATTTTCATCAGTTACCGCACCATTGCGCACTACATTATCTGCGATGATGATAGCGCCAGGGTGAGCTAATTTTAACGCCCACTGCAAGTAAGCAGGGTTATTGGGTTTATCGGCATCAATAAAGATAAAATCGAATAATAGTTCAGCTTTTTTTAAGTTTGGTAATATATCTAGGGCATTTCCTACAATGACCTCAACCTGTTGTTCATAGCCTGCATTCTCTATATTTTGCTTAGCGACTGAAGCATACTCTTCATTAATTTCTAAAGTCACTATTTTACCTTCTTGAGGAAGAGCTTGGGCTAAGCAAATACTGCTATAGCCACCAAGTGTGCCAATTTCTAAAATATTTGCTGCGCCTTTCATTTTAGCGAGTAAATATAATAGTTTGCCTTGAGTAGGGGATACGTCAATCTCTGGAATACCTGCAGCTTTATTAGCCTGTAGTACAGCATTAAGGTGTTCGTTTTCTGGTAGGAGCTTATTCATAAAATAGTCATCTACATGTTGCCAAACATTTAACTCTGTCATTATACAGTCCTCATTTCACTATGTTTTAAAGTGCAAGCTTGCCAATAAAGTGTATGATAGAATGAATCATAATAAAAATATATTATTATTATTTATACATAACTATAGATTATGAATTGAGGTTATATCATGAATAGTCATGGCTTAAAATTGTTTTATCAAGTTGCTGTTACAGGCAGTTTTACAAAAGCTGCAGAAATTCTATGCATAAGCCAGCCTGCCGTTTCAAGTCAAATCAAACGTTTTGAACATGAAATTGGCGTCCAGCTATTTCAGCAACAGGGACGTGGTGTAGTACTTACTGAATTCGGTGTGACACTGGCAGAAAAAGCGCAAAATCTGATCGCACTTGAACAACACATTGAAACATTTATAGAAGATTACCGACTTGCAAGAGCAGGGAATTTACACATTGTGGCTACCTATTTACCTGCCAATTTTTTAATTCCTAAATGGGCAGCTACTTTCAAGGCTGCAAATGAACAGGCGAATTTAATGATTACAACGACCAATACAAAGGATGCCTTTGAACAGTTAATAAACTATAAAGCGGATATGGCCATTTATGGTGGAGGAATGTCTGAAAGACCTAAAGAAATAGAGTGGGAGGAATTATATGAGGATGAATTATGGTTTGTAGTGTCACCAAATAATCGTTATGCACATCAATCTATTACATTAGTTGAAATGTTTCAGGAGCCTTTTATTATGAGAGAAGTAGGGAGTTCGATGAGAGAGCATCTTTTCTCATTATGTCAAACATACCAAGTGAAACCACCAAAAATCGCCCTGCAATTTAATGGCATCAATGAAACAATTCGCTCTGTTATGGCAGGCTATGGTGCAAATTTTATTTCTTCTCTTGCAGTTAGAGAGTACGTAGAGAGTGGGCATTTGGCAAGGGTTTATGTGAAGGATATACATGCTGTCAAACATAAAATTGCGATTTGCACAAGGAATAATGAGAAGCAGAATTTACTTGTACAAAAATTTATTGAAACCATTAAAAATTCCCCCATTTAAAAATTTGTATCTCATGCAAGATGGAAGGAAATTTGTTATATTAGTTATATAACAAATATGGAGCTGATAAACATGTTTATTCAAATAGAATTTCAATCAGACGTACCTATTTATGAGCAGGTGACACGTCAAATTATTGAAGGAATTGCAAGAGGAGAAATGAAACCAGGCGATACTTTACCATCTGTGCGGAGTTTAGCTGCTGATTTAGGTGTCAATATGCATACGGTTAATAAGAGCTACCATGAATTAGAGGCGAAAGGGATTATTACCATTCGACCAAAATCTGGAGCTATTATAAGTTCAACAGAGGAGAGAGCTTTAACACCTGAGCAATTACGACAAATCGAAAAGAATTTGAAACCTGTTGTGGCAGAAGGAATGGTGCTCGGCGCAACAGCTGAACAAATTGAGCACATGATGAAAAAAGTATTCGCTGATTTGCAAATTCCAGCAGAGGGAGTGTAGCAAAATGCTACTTGGTGTTTTTACTACCATTTACATCATGACATTAGCTTTGCAAATAGTGGTTCCTTATATTGTACGAGAGACAATAGTTTTTGGAGTCACTGTGCCTGATCAAAAGATTAAGCATCCCATCTTGGCTCAGTTGAAAAAACAGTATGTTCAATTCGTAGGGGGCACAGGAATAGTATTTCTAATCATCATGATTATTAGTTACAATCAATTAGCTCCTTCTGAATCCATTCAAAGTATTGTTTTATTAAGTTGTTTGTTTAGTATGCTGACAGTGAGTATGGCGGTGTATTGGATAAATCATCAGAAGGTATCAACGTTGAAAAAACAAGAGCAGTGGGGTGTAAATATTAAACAAGTACGGGCAGTGGATTTAACTGCACGAAGCCGTGATGAAATGCTTCCTTGGTCTTTTTTTGCTGTACCGTTAGGAATATCAGTGTTTTTGATCGTTTACACAATACTTCATTACGATCAAATGCCAAATGATATAGCCGTACATTGGGGGCCGAGTGGAGAAGCGGATGCCTGGAGAAACAAGACTTATTTTACGGCTATTTCACTGCCGCTGGTAATGCTAATGATGCAATGTATGATGTGGGGAATTACCGACTCCATTAAACGTTCTGCAATTAAATTAGCTGTAAATCGCAAAGAGGAATCGCTGGAGGATCAGCTAAAAACGCGAAAATACATGAGTTGGAAAATATTACTGATGAGTTATGCATTAACGGCTTTATTAACAATTTTACAATTAAGCAACATCTATCCTTCTATGACGGTAGGTTATAAGCTATTACCAGTATTTATTTTATTTTTAGTTGTTTTGCTTGGTTCATTACTTATATATGTTGTGAAAAAGCATAAACACAAAGTACGTTATGAAGCAAATATAGATTCACAGGTAATGGACGTGGATGAGGATCGTTATTGGAAGGGTGGTTTAATTTATATGAATCGACAAGACCCTTCCGTTTTTGTGGAGAAACGCTTTGGGGTAGGATGGACCATGAACCTTGCCAATCCTAGAGGTTATATTGTCATTGGTTTACCTTTTCTCTTATTGCTGTTGATTTCTATATTTTCGTTATAAAATAATAGTAATTTGTGAGGAAAAAATTCGTTCCGTGTGATCGGATTTTTTCTTATTAACTGGAGGTGGGCAGATGAAGATCCTTGTTGTGGATGACGATGTTCATATTTTACAGCTAGTAAATATTTATCTAACAAGGGAAGGCTATCAAGTGTTACTTGCAGAAAATGCACAGCAGGCACTAGCCTTACTTGAAGGGAATCTGCCAGATTTAGCTGTTGTCGATGTCATGATGCCAGGAATGGATGGCTTTACATTAACAGAGTCTTTAACACAGGATTATGACATTCCTGTTTTATTATTAACAGCAAAAGGCGAGCTAGAGGATAAAGAGCGTGGCTTTTTAGCAGGATCTGACGATTATGTTGTTAAGCCCTTCGAACCAAAGGAATTATTATTTCGTATAGCAGCCATTTTGAGGAGATTAGATAAGAAAAATCAAGTAACCATGCAAGTAGGACAATTAATAATTGACCGTCGAAGCTTTGAGGTTGTAATAGGGGAAGATACGCTTGTATTACCTTTAAAGGAATTTGAATTACTGGCTTTGTTAGCGTCACGCCCCCATCAAGTGTTTACGCGTAGCTATATTATGGAGCAAGTATGGGGCTATGACTATGACGGAGATGAGCAAACGTTAAATACACATGTGAAGCGGATTCGCGAAAGATTAAATCGATATGACACGGCTGTTGAAATTACAACAGTACGAGGTGTTGGCTATAAGCTAGAGGAAACAACATGAAAACGTTATATAGTAAATTTGTTATCACAACAATGCTAGTAATGATCGTTAGCTTATGTATTGGTTTTTTGGCAACGAATACCTATTATCATCAAGTCGTAAAAGAAAAAAATGATACGAAAAACGTAAACATAGCACAGGATATTGTGCATTATATTGAGACAGACAAACCAGAAGATTTAAATAGCTATCTGACAACATTGGGCGAAATCGGCTATCAAATTTATGTGACACCAGGTGAAGAGGGGCATTTTTTTGGCGGTCAATATCGTGATCAAACATTGTCAGCATCTGTAGTTGAGCATGTTTTAAATGGAGAAACCTATCATGGTATGCGGGATTTCCCTAAAGAAACCTTTGTAACAGGCTTCTT
Organism: Lysinibacillus sp. FSL K6-0057; assembly: GCF_038630885.1. Taxonomy (NCBI): domain Bacteria; kingdom Bacillati; phylum Bacillota; class Bacilli; order Caryophanales; family Bacillaceae; genus Lysinibacillus; species Lysinibacillus sp. FSL K6-0057. Next base: position 133,159 of record NZ_CP152047.1, read on the forward strand.
TGCTAACGAATTGATTAATACAATTGGTGTGCCATTTACCTATGAAAACAAGCCCTATGCATTATTCATAAGACCTGATATTCGTTTATTGTTTTCTGAGGTGCATACGATACTTGCTGGATTAATGTTGGTTATGACAGTACTGAGCTTACTTGCCATGCTACTATTTGCTAAAGCATTAATTCGACCCATTACAAAGCTAACGGCAGCAACTCAACAGCTTGCACATGAAAAATTTGATACGGTTTTAGACATTGATCGTGCAGATGAAATTGGTCAATTAGCGGCAAGCTTTAATAGGATGACCGAGAGATTACAAGAAAATGATCGTACACGGAAGGAATTTATTAGTAATGTATCACATGATTTTCAGTCGCCTTTATTAAATATTCAAGGGTATGTCGATTTACTTAAAAATCCTTCCCTTACGGAGCAGGAAAGACAGGAATACGCAGCAATAATTGAACTAGAAACAAAACGCCTATCTACATTAACCAAGCAATTATTATTATTAACTTCCCTTGATCAATCGACAAGAATCGCAAAACGTGAGCCGTACCGGTTAGATGAACAACTAAAGGAAACAGTGCGAAAATATCGTTGGCAAATGGAAGAGTCACAGCTTCAAATATCATACAAGCTAGAGCAAACTATTTATGATGGCGATGCAGGGCTTTTACAAAATGTGTGGGATAATTTACTGACAAATGCCATTAAATATAATGTAGAGGGTGGGCAAATACATCTGTATTTACAGAAAAAATCCACTTCACTTGAAATCCTAGTTGAGGACAGTGGGATAGGAATGACTGAGGATCAATTAGTAAAAGTATATGACCGTTTTTATCGCGCCGATGCTTCTAGAACCAAGCAAGGGACGGGACTAGGCTTAGCGATTGTCAAACAAATTATTGAGCTACATGGGGGGACTATACAGATGGAAAGTACGATGCATGCCGGTACAAAGGTTTATATCCATCTACCAATTTTGTCATAAGGAGTTCATGTAAAGTTCATGTTCACACGATAAACTGCTACTTAGTTGAGACACACATAGGGGGAGTTATCGTATGGAACAAAAGTGGAGCATACGCCTTATTCGATTAGCGGCCATCTTTGCTTTAATCGGCACATATTTAGGTTCACATATGTCGGGATCAGGTAGCTATGAATATAGACCGATACATGCACATATTTTACTGGTCGGGTGGCTTAGTATGTTTGCCTGGGGTATTTTTTATAGAGCATTCAAAGTGAAATCACAAAAATTAGTAACTATTCACGGTTGGACAGCCATTATCGGTGTTTTGGGTTTAACGTTAGGCATGTGGTTTTACAATATCAATCCATTTAATTTTGGTAGTACTTTTACATTAGTCTTCTTTATTGTAGGAGGAACTACGCTATTAATTAGCTTCGCTTTATTTATTGTTGTAACATTCATGATTCATCAACAAAAGGATAATATCATCCATTAATAAAACCTACCGTGTCATTCGTGATGCGGTAGGTTTTAAAATGTTTATTTAATATCTTCAAGTGACTTTTTCAGCCATCTTGTAGCCTCTTGATAGTCTTGTGCAACACCATGCCCTTTTTTGTAGAGCATACCAAGCTGGAATTGAGCTTTTTGATGCCCTTGATTAGCAGCGAGTCGATAAAGCTGGGCAGCCTTTGCAAAGTCCTTTGGTACGCCCTGTCCATGAATGTGCATTTGAGCTAATTGGTATTGTGCCTTCACATGTCCTTGTGATGCAGCCTGTTCAATCCATTTAGCTGCCTCTGTGTAATCCTGCTCTACACCTTTACCTTTATCAAATAAATTACCAAGTTGATACTGCGCACCTGCATGGCCTTGAATGGCAGCTAGGCGATAACACCTACGTGCCTCCTCAAGATTCAAGCTAACCCCTAATCCCTGTTCATATAGTAGGCCTAATTGATATTCAGCTTGAATATGTGATTGATCTGTTGCTGCTCGCCACCATTTCACGGCCTCCCTATAATTTATAGGAACGCCTGTGCCTGATGTCAGTAATAGGCCAAGCTCATACTGTGCATCTGCATAGCCTTTTTCAGCCGCAGCCATAAAATACGACATTGCTTTGGCTGGTTCTTGAAGCTGATATACATATAGACGTCCTAGCTCGAAGCCAGCGCTGATATGGCCATTGTCAGCGGCTAGCAGTAGCCACTTTTCTGCTGACACAAGATCCTGTTCTTTTTCATACAGTAGGCCAAGACAGTACTGAGCATTTAAATGTCCTTTATGTGCCGCTAGCTTGAACCATTTTAAAGCTTCTAGATGATCTTTCGTCATTCCTTGCCCAGTGTTGTAGAGCATTGCCAGTTGAAACTCTGCGTTCACATGGTCCTGTAAAGCAGCCATATGAAACCATTTTGCTGCTTCTTCTAGGTTTTGGGGAATACCACGCCCTTTAAGGTGCATATAGCCGAGATTATATTGAGCACTCGCATCTCCTGCTAAGGCAGCCATTTCGAAATAAGTGATGGCCTCTTCATAGCTTTGTTCTACACCTGTGCCATTGTGATAAAGGAAGCCTAGATTGTTTTGCGCGCTTGTATTACCTTGATTGGCTGCTAAGGTATACCACTTGGCTGCTTCGTGAAAGTTTTGAGACATGCCTAACCCTTGATTATAGAGTACCCCTAAATTGTATTGAGCGTCAGCATTCCCTAAATCAGCCGCTAATTGGTAATGACGCGCAGCCTCCATATAATCCTGTGTGACACCTTGACCTAGATGAAAAAGTACCCCGAGGCTATAGTGAGCATTTGCGTCATTCTGTGCGGCAGCTCGTTCATACCACATTTTTGCAAGCCTATAGTCTCTTTCCACCCCTCGTCCATGATTGTAAAGAGCACCTAAATTATATTGAGCACTTGCATCTCCGTTATGTGCCGCTACTTCAAACCATTTGGCTGCATGTGTGTAAGCCTCTGGCGATTGATCATGCTGGAGTATGTTTTGATCAAATATTGAAGGAAGCTCTGCAGCGTGAGAGGGAAGGCGTGCTGATCTGAAACTACGATCATAACGCTTCATAAACCATTCAACAATATCGCTAAGATAATCCAAAACAATTTTAGCTGCTTTGGCTTCCACAATGTCATTACTAGTATGGCTTGTCATTTTATGAATTAAATTCATCAATAAATAAATCCGACGAGGATGAATTTGCGCTACAAAACTTCGATTATTTAATAGCATTCGAACATTTTTGATTTTAGGTTCGGTATGCATTTCCAATCGATAAATCTCATATAAAATTTCCTCTAATACAAGAAGTGACTTTTGTAAAGATTCTGCTGGGGTTGAAATGGCGAGCAAACTAGCATCCTGTAAATTTTTAGCTAACTTTGTGAAGGACAACTGCCTTAATTTTTGACATTGTTCTTCAAGATTTTCGTAATGCATGACGATAGTACTCACCTCTTTCATTAATTACCTCGGCGTTATTGCAGCTGACCCTTCGCCTTTGCACAGATAAACATTCCGTCCTACGAGCCTTTTTGCAAAGCGCCTCTTTATCTCTTTGTTCATATATCGGAGAAAAATCGATATTATTGATATGTTTTAATGGGATTCATCAGTTGAATTGTTGCTGTGACATGATACTATTTGATATAAGGGAGATTCGTAGCTACGGAGAACCTGTCAGCCTTTAGGTGGGGGATCGAAATGAAAAATATTGCAGCCATTATACCAGCATATAATCCACAACAATCACTCATTACCTATGTACATCAATTATTAGCAACGACCATTACACAAATCATCATTGTCAATGATGGGAGTGATCAAAAATATAAGGATATTTTTGAAAATCTAAATAAAATTGAACGCTGCCAAGTACTACAGCATGACTGCAATATTGGTAAGGGTGGCGCACTTAAGACCGCCTTTGCATATATACGACAACAACAAGCAAGGTGCCATGGTATCCTTACAGTTGGAGCACATGGGCAACATACTTTACAAGATGTAAAGCTTGTCTTAACGATGACAAAGGTGTTTTCAGAAGGGATAGTGCTAGGTGTACGTAACTTTCGTTCAGCTGATAGTACATTCCTTTCTTATTGGGGAAATCGTGCAACAAGCTTATTTTTTGAGTTATTGTATCACAAGAAATTAATGGATACACAAACAGGTTTGCGCTATATTTCGATAAATGAGTTGCCTTGGCTAATGAAGGTAAAAGGTGAACGCTATGATTATGATACAAATATGTTAATTGCTGCACTTAAAAGAAAGTGTCCAATTTTCGAGGTAGAAATTGGGCAATTACGTATAAAGAAGAATTCAATAATCCAGTACGATGAAATAACAAACGCTGGTACCATTATTACGAGAATGCTCATGAATTATTTAAAGCCAAGGAATAGTAATGGCTAGGTTTAAATTTAAAATAATGAGCTAGGATAAAGAATAACCATTACTCATGAGAGCGTAGCGAGTATAAGAGAAGGAGCAATGTTTATGGAATATTCAGATCAAGTAAAAAATCGTGTAAAACGGATGGAAGGACAGCTACGTGGCATTTTGAAAATGATGGAGGAGGAAAAGGACTGTAAGGCAGTCATTACACAATTATCAGCAGTACGCTCTGCTGTAGACCGTACAGTTGGGGTTATTGTCAGTACAAATCTATTGGAATGTGTACAAAATGCTGAAGGGGATGGCGAAAAAATGAATGAGGCCATTCAGGAAGCAGTTAATTTAGTTGTGAAAAGTAGATAGAAGTTATGAATTTGTAATAAGAATACAAAAGACAGTAACTTAGAATTTTATTAAATCAACAAACAAATATTAACAAGCACAATTGGACCCTTAAGTGAGTTCTTTGTGCTTTTTTTGTATATAATGTAAAGAAGACGGTTGGAGGTGAGGAGTTTGTGGAAGAAATTAGCTATAATTGCCATTATTATTATTTTTATTGATCCCATTTATACGGCTGGTAAGGCGGTTGTTCAGCAGGTGGTCGATTGGACAAATAATGATGAAATAGAAACTATGCTTCTTTCAACAAAGGAGAAAATCGTAGATGTTACTGCAAGACTTTCAGATAATGCCTCAATTGAAACAGCCCTATCGATAGAAGATGTACATGAAGCGGAGGTAGCCCCTACAGCTCCACCAATTCAGAAACCTGAAACAAAGTTAGTCGTGACAAATGCCAAGGAAATGGCTGATGCGATGTATGCGTATTATAATAGCTTTTCACCGAAGTTTGAAATTCAATATAAAGGGAATACACAGCGAATTGAACAAATTGTAGAAGAGGCCTATAACAATGCTATTAAACGAGATGACTATGTTTACGGCCATGTAAGTAAACATTCAATTCGATATGAATATGGACGAAATAAAGCAACTATTTTTGGAGAGCAGAGCTATTTAATGACGCCAGAGCAGGCTGCTTATGTAGAGATGAATGTTCAAGAAATCATCGCCAAAATTAGTAAAAAATCTATGACGAATGTAGAAAAGGTAAAGGCTGTCAATGACTTTATTGTTGCCAATACTTCTTATACGGATCAAACGAATTCTAGTCCACATAGTGCTTATACCGTTCTTGCCGAGCATGGGGGAGTATGTCAGGGCTATGCATTACTTGCTCACTCTATGCTTCAAAAACTGGGTATAGAAACAAAATATATCGTGGGCTATGTAGGTCAAGAGGGACATGCGTGGAATCTTGTGAAGCTGGATGGACAGTGGTATCATCTCGATACGACATGGAATGATCCAGTACCAGATCGTAAGGGTGCAATACGTTACCAATACTTTTTAGTAGATGATCGTACAATGGCGAAGGATCACACGTGGATTGCTGAAGACTACCCGAAGGCAACAAGCACAATGTATAGTTATTATCATGATATTGACTTCCCAGCACAGGCTGGAGACCAATTGTTTTTTAGTAATATTTCAGATGACAATAAGTTATATGTACTTGATATGAAAACTGGTAAGACAAAGCGTGTCACAAATTCTCGTGCACAATATATCGTTTATTCGGATGGCTGGCTCTACTTTAGTAATTATTCCCGAGGGGCGTATTTAACAAAGATTCGTCCAGATGGCAGTGGAGAAGAGGTACTAAATAGGGAGGATACGAAGGATTTATTTATAAAGGATGGCTATCTCTATTTTACGACCAATGAATTGAAGAGAATGGCACTCTAAAACAAGAAAAGGGCAATGACTTATAAACAGTCATATGCCCTTTTCTTGTTGTTGAAAAAAGATGAAGTCAACGGCAGAAAAAGCAACTTGGCAAGGTGAGAGGTTGATTTCCGTTCCGCCAGCGTCCTTTTCAGGGGGCGTCCGATGAGCCGCTTCCCTCACTTACGTTCGCTCCAGGGTCTCATCTGGGACGCTAAATCCCCTAGGAGTGACGCTGGCTCCACTCTAATCAACCATGTGCAAAAGTGTCTTTCCTTATCTTACATACTAACCGTAGCGATCAAAATAGCCCATGATTTGTATAATTAGATAGGCTCTTATTTTCATTGTGTAGCGACAACACCCCTTCATAAAGAGTAGTGAAGACCTTCACTTTATTTGAAAATCGTTGCTAAAAAGTTAACATTTTGTAGGTTGGAGTGGAAGGCTACGTGACTCCCATGGGATAGCGAGACAGGCGAGCCTCTAAACGGAGCGATAGCAGAGGAAGCGATTCGGCGCTCGCCCACAGGAAAGCAAGTAGCCTGCAACGGAAATCCATTGCTACCTTTCAATTGACTGTTTTGTTTTTCAACACTAAGAAAAGGGCAATGACTTATAAACAGTCATATGCCCTTTTTGTACGTTCAATCAGATAAGTAATAGGCTGGTGCTGACAAAGTGTAATGTTCACTTGAGGATACATGGAGGTAATTTGCTCTGTGAAAATTTTTAAAATGAGCGGATTATGCTTCATGGCACCACCATTACAATAAAAAGAGAATGGTTCATTCTGATAGTTAATTTTTTTCAATACAGCCCTTGCTAGAAGGACTAGTTCGTGGGCAGCTTGTTGAGATATTTCGATGGCGCAAGGATCTTCTTGCTCGACTGCCTTTGCCACAAAGGAGCCCATCTTGGCCAGTTGTGAATTTGTATAGGAAGGGTGGAATAACCATTCAGCAAGCTCTGTAACATCCTGTATACCTAAAGACTGATAGACAGCTTCCTTTAAAATCGTTGGCCTACCACGACCATCCTCCATTTTAAATATAGCTCTTACGACTTCTTGCCCTAACCAATACCCACTTCCTTCATCGCCAGCCCGATGTCCCCAGCCCCCAGCACGTACAATTCGTTGTCCATTATAGGCATAGGCAATAGCTCCTGTTCCAGCAATGAGTAGTGCACCTGCCTGTCCAGCAGTCACACCTAATAGTGTGGCCTCTGCATCATTTTCAATAATCAGTGTATCGATTTGTAGCTCTGTGGTCTGAAGAGCGTTTTGAACAATGGTCACTACTGCTACATGATCCTTAGGAGAATCAATGCCAGCTAATGCAAAGGTAGCTACAGCAATTTGAGAATGAGGGTGCTTTAGCAAAAAAGTTTCAACATTTGCTAAAAGCTCTTGTAAGATTGCTGTAGCTGATTCAACACCAATGGCTTGATAATTAGAGCCCTTAGTGGATGTAGAATATTCAACGTTACCAGATTCAGCATGAACAACTGCACATGCTGTTTTTGTCGCCCCACCATCAATAATCAATAACCATTGTTTCATTGATTCCATTCCTCTAGAAAGGCTGTTAGTTCTTTTTCTGCTTCAATAATAGAGCTTTCCTTTAAGCGAATCCATTCATAAAAATCATGGGCATTCAATCTGGAGCGCTCAAGAGCATCCTTCATAGTAGCTGGAGCGGGACCACCCAGTAATGTTCGCACACCAACAAAAGATTCTGGTTTTAACGTCTTATAGAAATCCTCTTCCGAAATAGTTAATTCGTTGCCTGTAATCAATTTCGATTGTGTGTTTGCAAGGCCCCACGTAAGGCTAGCCAATGATTCCTCTCCATGAGCAAGTAGAACTTTAATACATTTACTAACAATACTATGCGCTTGACGGAACGAAATCCCCTCTGAACGTACTAACGTATCAGCGAGCTCAGTGACATTCGCAAAGCTATTCTCCGCGCGATTTTTTAATTTCTTTTTATTAACATCCATTGTAACAACAAGCGAACCAAACAACTCGTAAATGCCAATTAATCGGTCAATGGCGCGCCATAAATAAGGCTGCATATCATCCTCCGTGTCTACGATATCTCCAAACGGTGTATTATGTACCATCTGTAATACAGTGCTTGCATCTCCTACAACCGCAGATAGTAATGAGCGTGTATGTTCTATAGAAACAGGATTACGTTTTTGAGGCATAATAGAGCTTATTTGCACATATGGACTTGCGAGTGTAAACGCATTAAACTCCTGAGTAGCCCATAATAAAAAGTCTTGAGAAGTACGACCGAGATTGAGTGCGGCAAGCTGTACAATACTTGCAGCTTCGGCTATATAATCTGCTCCTGCAACAGCATCCCATGCATTTTCGATAATATCATCGAAGGCAAGTAAATCACGCATACGTTCTCTACTAATATTAAAGCCTGTTGTTGTTAAAGCAGCGGCCCCCATACTACTGCGATTGACCGTCTTATAAACATGCTGCATTCGTTCAAAATCCCGCTCTAGCTGGTCGATGACGGCCTTTAAATAATGAGCGAAGGTTGTAGGCTGGGCCTGCTGTGTATGTGTGTAGCCAATCATAATGGTATCAATATGTTCCTCAGCAGCAGCGATTAAATCATCCCGTAATGTTAGTAACTCGCGCATTAATAATAATAATTTTTTTCTTAATGTCATTCGATAGATGGCGATTCCCATATCATTTCGGCTTCTGCCAATGTGAAGATTTCCAGCAACATCACCAGCAAGCTCTATTAATTTATTTTCAATGCGGAAAAATAAATCCTCATATTGGGGACTGTAATCCTCTAAACGATAATAATTTAAGTCTATTTTTTTCAGAGCTATCCCAATTTGTTTTGCTTCATCTTTTTTTACAAGTCCTTGTTCTTCTAACATTTTTAAATGAGCAATATTGATTTGTAGCATGATTGTTAAAAAATTTTTCTTCGCCTCATCATAAGCTGGCTGTAAAACGATTTTTCGATAGATGTTAGAAGGGAATATCATCCCATCTTCCTGCTGTGTTTTGTTGCGAAAATCTTCAAACATTGTCATGGCCCCCTAATAGATTGGCAGTTAGATGGCTGTACCAGCACTGCCTTTTGATAGTTTTTCAGAAATAATAAGGACAACTAAAATTAAACAAATTTGTAAGACACCATAAGCACAGGCGGTCCCAAATTTAAATGCATATAATTTTTGGAATATCGCTACAGACAATGGAATAGTGGATGTACTGTAAATTAGAATGGATGCAACAAATTCACCAAAGCTTTGCACGAGGGCTAAGAGTGTCCCTGCTAAAATCCCGGTGAATGTTAAAGGCACGACAATACGTCTAAATGTATACCACCAGTTGGCCCCTAAGCCACGTGATGCCTCTTCAATCGATTGATCTAGCTGTACAAGAGAGGCGGATGTTGATCGAAAAACAAGTGGTAAATGTCGAATAAAGTAGGCTAATGGCAAAATCCAAAATGTACCGATCAATACTTGATTAAAACTAAAGATGCTTTCTGTACTAAAGGCAGCAATTAAATTAACAGCAACTACTGTTCCTGGCAAAGCCCAAGGTACCATTATCAAAATATCGAGCAAGGTTTTCCCTTTAAAATTTAAGCGCACCATAGCATAAGCGGCTGCGACACCAAATATGATATTGCCCAGTGTTGCAATGACACCCATTTGAATGGAGTTCCAAATGGGTCGCCATGTGCGCTCATCGGTAAAAAGGGCAATATAATGATCGATTGTATAGTCGGTCGGGAGAATTTGGGTTTTCCAAGCTCCATCCACAGAAAAGGATATCAATATCAGCACTAAAATAGGCAATATCAATATTAATGTGCCAACAAAAGAGGCAATTGTTGCTATAATTTTCACCTTTTTTGAGGATACCTCTGAACGGTGAACACTAATTCCCTTACTGAGATTTTGATAATTTCGGCGATTTTGATACCAACGCATGATGATTAAAAAAGTGATAGACACAAAGGATAATATCATCGACTGTGTTGCAGCCATCTCAAGATTCCCATTTGTACGTGATAAATAAATTTGCATTGTCATAGTGCGCTCCACACCAAACATTAAAGGTGCAGTATAAGAAGCCATAGAAATCATAAACACCAATAAGGATGAGGCAACAATAGAAGGTGTGAGCATTGGTAAAATAACCTTTGTCCATACGCGAATACGTCCTGCACCCAGACTAGTAGCAGCCTCTTCAAGAGCTGGATCAAGCCCCTTAATAGCAGCAGAGGCTGTTAAATAGAAGTACGTATACATTGTGAATGTATGGACGACGATGACTCCCCATATTCCCTTCAAGGCAAAAGGCACATGATCTAACCCAAATAGATGCTGCAAAATTCGTGGGAAAATCCCGCTATCCCCATATAAAAATGAAAAGGAAAGCACACCCACTAAAGGAGGAAGTGCCATTGGAACCAAAACTAAAACGGACAATATCCGTCTCCCAGGGAAATTATAGCGTTCTAGTAAAAAGGCCATCGTTACCCCAACAAGAGCACAGCAAATAACACTGACAAATGAAATATAAATACTGGTCCACAAAGCCTCTAAATTTGCTGGACTAGCTATATCAAAAAATTTCTTATAGTGAAAGAATGCTTCATCCCCTGCAAAGCTTTGGATGAAAGTTTGATAGAAGGGGTAAATCACATAGGCGAACAACACTAAAAATAATGGCGATATTAAAACATAGACAAACCAATTGGCTTGAAATATTCGCGTCCACACACTTTCAGACTGTTTCCCCATATTGGCTTCCTCCTATTCCCCTAAAAAGTACAGTGAATCTTGTGCCATATGGATGGTAATATCTTCACCGATCTTTTTGATTTGGTCATAAGAATTAATAAGCATTACTTTAAGTGAGAACGCCGTAAAATCTACAATGTAATTAACGCTAATACCTGTAAATTCTACGAATGTAATTTTTCCTGTTAATGTGTTATCACCAGTACCAAGTTGAATCGATTCTGGACGAATAGAAATAAATACTTTGTCTCCAATCATATGCGTTAAAGAGGGAGAGCTTTGTTGTTTTCGCCCAGTTAAAATATGTCCATTTACTGTTCGTACTTGTACATCATCATTCTCAATAGCCTGGATAGAACCTTCAATTAAATTAGTTTCACCAATAAAATTAGCCACAAAACGATCTTCGGGCTGATGATAAATTTCTTGAGGGGTCCCAATTTGCTTGATATAGCCATCTTCCATAACCATGATTCGATCCGACATGGACATGGCCTCCATTTGATCATGTGTAACGTAAATGGTTGTGACTCCCAGCTCAGATTGGATTCGTTTGATTTCAATACGTGTTTCCTCACGTAATTTTGCATCTAGATTGGATAGAGGTTCATCTAGCAATAAAATATCTGGCTCTATCACGAGTGCTCTAGCTAAAGCAACACGCTGCTGCTGCCCACCAGATAGCTCATTTATTTTTCTGTTGCCGTAAGCTGCTAGATGTACTTGTCCTCTAATTCGATCAACCTTGTGTTGAATCTCAGCCTTTGAAAATTTTCGAACTTGTAAACCAAATGCAATATTCTCATCAACCGTCATATGGGGAAAAAGGGCATAATTTTGAAATACCATGCCGATATTGCGTTTATTGGGCTGAAGTCGAGTGACATCTCGATCATCAAAAAGAATTTTGCCTTTAGTAGGGTAATAAAAGCCTGCGAGCATCCTTAAAGTGGTTGTTTTGCCACAGCCGCTAGGGCCGAGAAAAGTAAAAAATTCACCTGCTTTTATTTCAAGATTTAAATCTTTCACACCATATACTTGACCAAAATACTTCGAGACATTTTCGATTCTGACACTTTTCAATCATAAACTCCTCTCTAACAAAGAATCTAGATGATGCAGGAAGGTAAAAATTCGCTGCATAAGCCGAATTTTTACCCATTCTACTATTTACTGCGCCCTTTAATATTGTTATCCCAGTATTCCATCCATTCAGCTTCTTTGTCAGACATTAGCTGCCAATCAATATCGAATGTTTTTAAATCTAATTCCTGGTACCATTCTGGCATAGAGGCTTTGTCGATATCAGAACGTGTAGGAATTTGATAATAATCATTAGCTAATTGTGTTACCATCTCTTTTTCAAATAAAAACTCGACAAATAGTTTCGCATTTTCCAGGTTTTTCGCATTGTTTACAACTGCTACACCATCTACTAAAATAGGTGCTCCGCTTTTTGGATAAATATAATCAAAAGGATAATCTGTCGTATATTTTTTTAATAAAATATCTTGCAGATTCCATAAGGAGACACTGCCTTCTTGACGTGTTAGCTTTAAATACAAAGCATTAGGGTCTTGCGTGTACTCCTTTGTATTGGCATCTAATTGTAATAACCATTCATAGCCTTTATCAGGTGAATCGGCACCTTGTCGTACAATCATTGAGGAATAAATTGTGCGCATTGTACCTGACGCAAGTACACCTCTGATTAAAATTTGATCCTTCCATTTAGGATCTAATAAGTCATCCCAGTCCTGTGGACCAGTTTCTTTTGTTAGTAAATCACTATTAATCATAATTACTTCTGGTAACAACATTTCGCCGAACCATCGTCCATCTACATCTTTGTGCGTGGCATCAATAGCGTCAATAAAGCTCGGCTGCCAAGCATGTAGTAAGTCTTCATTTGCACCAACAATGAGAGCGGATTGTGTTCCACCCCACCAAAAATCTGCTTGAGGATTTGCCTTTTCACCACGTAGACGTTCTAAAATTTGTTGAGCACCCATCGTTAAAAATTCTACTTCAATGTCTGGATATTTTTCATTAAACTGATCGATCACATTTTGCACCATTTCTTCATCACGTCCAGTGTAAATCACAAGCTTGCCTGAAGGTGACGTTGCTGCTACTTCTGTTTTGTCGCCATCAGAAGCTTTGTCGTTATTTGCTGCATCATTTGTAGAATCTTGCTGATCATTGCCGTTACAAGCAGCTAAAACGAAAAGCATTACCATAAGGAAAAAACCAAGAATACGTTTTTTTTTCATCAACTTCCCCTTTCTTAAAGTAAGTTACTTGCATAATGCAGTATAATACCGAAGGGGAACATTAATGTTAGAATTATTAAAAAATTACATTTGCATTCATCATAGCGAAGTGCATGCTAGTAAGCAACGGCATTTCAATAAAGTTCAAAAAAACTCCTTAAAAAGGAATCATTCCATTTTTAAGGAGTTTTTTGTCAGTTTATGAATGTGCTTCTAAGAAGCTATCTTTTTGTTGACGTTGTGCAACAATGGTTGGCAGCATCATGCCAGCAATAACGAGAACAATCCCAATAATTTGTACAGTAGTTAGAGGTTCATGCAAAACAATAACGGAAACAGTAACCGCCACTGGTAATTCGATGGCACTTAAAATAGAAGCAAGCGCACCACCGATTTTTGGAATAGCAATCGAAAATAAATAAATCGGCAATATAATACCGAAAAGACCAAGTGCTAGTCCATATTTCCAGAGGCCTTGCATGAATAATTTGCCGTTCCAAATAACCTCAGGGTTAAGGAAAATACTAATCATAATAAGGGCCACAAAGGAAACGATTAATACCCTTGTTGTGGTAGTAACACCCTCGACAGGTCGGGAATTAAATTGAATGAAACATGCAAAAGTAACCGCTGCTGCAAAACCGAATAGCCACCCTTGAATAGGGATGTCACTTAAATCTACATTTAATACACCAGCAGCTAAAATGGTTCCTATAAATAAGATGACGATTGAAATCACTTCAGGTCTACTTGGTAATCTTTTATGAAGAGCACAATCAATCAGCAGACCAATCCATGTAAATTGGAATAACATGACTACTGCAAGAGAAGCAGGAAGATACTTTAAAGATTCTCCATATACAATCCCTGTTGCCCCCGTAAAAATCCCAGTACATATTAAAATAAATAAGCCCTTTTTGGACGGACTTGGTAATGTTCTGTCTGTAAAAATAAAGATAGCTATTACGAGTATAAAGCCAATAATATACTGGCTTGAAACAGCCTCTGCTGATGTAAAGCCATGCTGCATAGCTACTTTGATAATAGTCGACAAAATCCCGTAACTACTAGAAGCAATGACAATCAAAAGAGGGTAAATAAAATTGTTTTTCATCTATTCGTATTTCACTTCACTTCCTAAAACTGTTTAACCATATGGTGAAAAGGCTCATCAATTATTGACCATGGCTCCGTAATAACAAAGCCTAAGCGTTCATAAAGACGGCGAGCATCTTCTTTTTCGGTTTCAACATTTAATGATAATTTTGTATAGCCACGCTGCTTTGTCAGTTCTTCGGCAAATTGTAATAGCAATGTTCCGATTCCTTTACCACGTGCATCTGGTGCGACACAAACTGTATCAATGTAAGCCTCATCTTCATGGGCTTCTCGGTCAATAACAATGGATGGTGCATTTTTTGCTTCAAGCCATTTAACAAGGTTTGCGTCCATGTGAACGGCTTGTGCGCCGTGATAATAAACGAGAATCCCCAAAATTTGTTCATTTTCAGTAGCGACAAAAGTATTTAAATAAGAATGTCGATTGTCCTCACGTTGAAAAAGAACAGTCAGTTCTTGCATAACAGCCTCCGCTGATTGCTCGCCGGTTAAGCGATTAGCAATATCGCCAATTGCATCGATAATTAAAGGCACAACGGCATGGGCATCTTGTGGTTGCGCTTGTCGAATTGTAATACTCATTTTGATAATCCCTACCTTTCTATAGGCAAGTATAACAAAGATAGGGGATGACTCAAGTTATCCATCCTCTTATGAAGAAATGCCAAAAGTAAAAACCTTTATAGAATGACAATTTTCGTGTTAATCTATAATGACTAGACTTTCAGGAGGACTATCATGACAAAGCAAGAGAAGGATTTTATATTAGTCTATGGAGATGCTTTTATTGACTATATTGCTGATGATGTAACAAACACATCATTTACTAAATATATGGGTGGCGCAACGGTCAATGTTGCAGCAGGTATTAGCCGAATTGGTGCACCTTCAGCGTTAATTACAATTACGGGGGATGACGAGGGCTCGCAATTTGTGCGAGATGGGCTTGCCCAAGAGGGTGTGAAACTGGATTATGCCGTATTTAATCCAGCAAAACGAGTAAGTGGTGTATATGTGCATCTAACAGAAGCATGTGAGCGGATTTTTAAGGATTATGTTGATGAAACACCAGATTTACAAGTTGAACCCTCACAGCTAAATGAAGCAGCCTTTAAACATGCCTCTGCTTTAACAGTGTGTTCAGGCACGATGTTCCATCCAACAGCTCTTGCTACAACACGAGCAGCAGTAGAAATGGCTAAGGACAAGGGTGCAATTATTGCAATGGATGCAAATATTCGTCCATTACGTTGGAGCAGTGAAGAAATTTGTCGAGATACGATTACATCATTTTTTGAAGATGTCGATATTTTAAAGGTGACGGATGATGAGTTATTCTTCCTGACAGAGACAAGTAGCTTAGAAGAAGGGATCGAACAATTAAATAGCTATTTGGTGCCTATTATTTTAATTACCGTAGGAGAGAATGGTACTTATGCAGTTCTTAATGGTGAGGTTCTCCATGTACCGACTGAGAAAGTAGTGCCTGTGGATACTACAGGTGCGGGAGATGCATTTATGGCAGGTGTCCTGCGTGATGTCCATTACAATGGTTTACCTACAACTAAAGAAGAACTTGTGCGTTGTACAAGCTTTGGCAATAAATTAGGGGCTTTTGCCGCAACGAAAGCAGGCGCTTTAACAGCCCTACCATATTATGAGGATATTAAGCATTTACTAAAATAAACATGCGAGGCGTGAAGAATATGGAGAAAAACTACGATGTTTTAGTAAAGGATCAACTGTTCTTTGGCGGTGCAAAAGATGCAGAGGTTGCATTTGCACAAGAATCAGTTGATGTTGTGATAGATGTTCGTGTTCAAGGGCTATCCTCTCAAGAGCAGGAGAAAGTTCCTTATTCTTATAAACATATGCCTATAGCAGATGAAGATAGTGAGGTAGCATCATCCATCCAACAAGTAGCGAAGGAAGTTGCTTTAGCCTATGAGACAGGGCAGAAAGTATATGTTCACTGTGGAAGTGGTGGCGGTCGTGCAGGTGTTGCAGCTACCGCTGTACTAATGGAGTTGGGAATGGCCGATTCCTTAGAGGAAGCAGAGGCAGCAGTTAAAACA
Organism: Lysinibacillus sp. FSL K6-0057; assembly: GCF_038630885.1. Classification (NCBI taxonomy): domain Bacteria; kingdom Bacillati; phylum Bacillota; class Bacilli; order Caryophanales; family Bacillaceae; genus Lysinibacillus; species Lysinibacillus sp. FSL K6-0057. The sequence goes on from NZ_CP152047.1 coordinate 149,625, forward strand.
GCTCGTCCACAAGTAACCATTCGCCCAAAAATGGAAGATGCTCTGCAAAAACTTTATAAATAATAGAGAAGATGTACTAATTAAGGTACATCTCATATTTTTGAAAAACAAAACCATCAATAGAATTTTTGTGAAAGGTGAAAATGGTTTCCGTTGCAGGCTACTTGCTTTCCTGTGGGCGAGCGCCGAATCGCTTCCTCCGCTATCGCTCCGTGCAGGGCTTCGCCTATCTCGCTATCCCACGGGAGTCAAGTAGCCTTCCACTCCAACCTACAAAAGTGTTATCTTTTTAGCAAAGGTTTTCAGCTAAAGTGAAGATGTTCACTATTCTTTATGAAGAGGTGTTGTCACGCATCACTTCTCCACATTAAAAATAAGTGCCTCTCCTCTCTCTAATAAGACAAATAGTGGGCTATTTTGTTCACTACTACTAGTATGAAAGACATTTTCAGAATGGTTGATTGGAGTGGAGCCAGCGTCACTCCAAGGGGATTTAGCGTCACAGAGGAGACCCTGGAGCGAATGGAAGTGAGTGAAGCGGCTCATCGGACGCCCCCTGGAAAGGACGCTGGCGGAACGGAAATCAATCCCTCACCTTGCAAAGTTGTTTTTTCTGCTGTTGACACCATCTTTTTTCAACAACATGAGATGTACTAATTAAGGTACATCTTTTTTTATGGTGTAAGAGATATTTTGTTCTATACATATTAGAACAAAGTTGTTATAGTTAGTGTATAACAAATAATGAGGTGATCTGTATGATGGAGGAATTAGCAAAAGTTCCATGGGCAGTTATAGCACCGCTCATCATCGTTCAAATTATTTTGATGATCGTAGCACTTATTGATTTACGTAAAATTCATGCAACAAACGGGCCTAAAATTCTTTGGGTATTTATCATTATCTTTGCTAATCTATTAGGGTCAATTGCGTACTTTATAGTGGGGAGAAAGCAGTCATGACAACTTTACTTCAAGTTACAGGTTTGACCAAGCAATTTGCAGAGCACAAAGTTGTAGATAATATTCATTTCAACTTAGAGGAAAAAACTTCTACGGCTTTAATTGGTCCAAATGGAGCTGGCAAGACAACCACTTTATCTATGTTAACGGGGCTTTTAAGACCGACTGCTGGAAGTGTAAAGATGCTAGGTAATGATTTACGTGCGAATATAGGTTTTTTACCACAATATCCACAGTTTCATCCTTGGCTAACTGCGTTAGAGTTTACAGAAATGGCTGCAAGGTTGAATGGTGTAGCAGCCAAAAAGGCTAAGTTAGAAGCACAAAAAACCTTAGAATTTGTAGGGTTAGGGGATGCCCAACATAAAAAGATAGCCACTTTTTCTGGTGGGATGAAGCAGCGACTTGGTATTTCCCAAGCAATAGTGCATAAGCCTAAATTACTGCTTTTAGACGAACCAGTTTCAGCATTAGATCCCGTTGGACGTAGAGAAGTGCTCGATTTATTAAAAGGATTACAACAAGAGACGACTATTTTATACTCAACGCATATTTTAAATGATGCTGAAGAAATGACAGACCAACTATTATTCTTGCAAAATGGAAAGCTCGTAGAACAGGGAACATTACGTGAGGTACGGCAACGTTTTGATGAGCAAAATTATGTTATTGAATTTGGCAGTGAAGAAGAGGCTAAGCTTTTTGCAAATCCATCTAATCATGTAATCGGTTGTTATGTCTATATTGAGATAGTGAATGAGGAGCCAACGATGAAGAAGTTGCTTCAACGTTTAAGTGAATGTCCTTATACAATTAGAAAGGTAGAGCGACAGACAGCATCTCTGGAAGAAATTTTCATGAAGGTGGCGAAAAAAGCATGAGAGGATTCAATGTACTTCTGCAAAAGGAATTTAGAGAAGCGTGGCGGAGTTGGAAGTTTCTATGGATTCCTCTTGTGTTTGCTCTGCTTGGAATGAATGATCCACTAACAAACTACTATATGATGGATATTTTAAATGCTGTTGGGAATGTACCAGAGGGCTTTGAAATGCTGATGCCAGAATTAATGCCACTTGATTTAATTCAAGCTGCTATCGGGCAGTTTCAAACGATCGGCTTATTGGTGATGATGGCTTCGTTTGTAGGGGCTATTAGTAAGGAACGAGCTAATGGTATGGCAACATTATTATATGCTCGGCCCATTTCATTTGGCGCATATTTTTTAAGTAAATTTGTTGTCATGAGCACCATTTGTTTTGTTAGTATTTTAGCTGGGTTTGCTGCTAATGTCTATTATACAAGTATTCTATACGGAACGTTGGACATTGGTGCACTGTTAATAAGCTTTTCGACGTACTATATATGGTTGCTATTTGTGATAGCTGTTACGTTAATGATGAGTGCCAGTTTTAAAACAGTTATTGCTACTACATGTGCATTTACATTGATCTTTGTTGGGCAAATCGTCGATATGATTGTAGGAATCTTTTGGACAATATCACCGTGGAAACTAGCAAGCTACGGAATTGCAAAATTTCGAGGAACAATAGAGGTGTCAGATTACTGGTGGAGCTTAATAATTACGCTAGCATTGACAATCATCTGTATCAGCATTGGCATCGTGATGATGAAAAGAAATGCGTCTATGACAAAAATCTAAAGAGTATAAAACGGTAAAAACCCAACTTATAATGGGTTTTTACCGTTTTTCGTTTTAAAACATCCCACCATTTATAAGTAAAATTAGTCCCAAAAAGAACATGATCCAAGAAAGGGTAGAACTTGTTCTTTGATCAAAAAGTGTTTGAATTTTTCTTAAAGGTTTATTCATAAATCGGCGAAATAATAGATGTAAGCACAGTAGGATAATCCCAGGTGCAATCATTACCAAATTGTAACCTGCCAATAAAGGTAACCATTCATAAAACGTTAATTGATTACTCGTTAAAATACCTATTGCGGTGAAATAGGGAAGGGCGGTTGCAACTTCTAAAATAGAAGTTGTGAAACCTAAGGCTACCATAGAGGTCACATGTAAAGACTTTGGTTTAGGTGCTCCATTTGCCTTTCTTTTTGGTACTAACCAACTGCCGATAAATAAAATTGCTCCCACAATGGTCATGATAAATCGAGCTGAGTAGCTAGTTAGCAAATTAGAAATCGGATCGAACATGACACCTAGACCTAACATTAAAAAAATCCCAGTACTAAAGTAAAACAAGGCAACAGTCATTAAATAGGTTAATAAAAGGCGGATTTGCTGCTTTTTAGCTACAAGCAATACATAGACAGACACACCAATAATAGAAGGACTAAACATGTCTAATAAAGCTAAGGCACCTATCAGTAGCAACATTTCTATGTTCATGGTTGTGACTTTCCTGACGCCTGTTTTTTTGATTCATAAATATGAAAAGCCTGCTCAATAAAATGTAGAAATTCTTCCTCTAAAGGATATAATCCCATTTGCTCAGATTTGTGAGGTGACCTTCGTATAGTCCACATCTTCTCTAAAAACTCATCATTTCCTTTGTATTCTACTTCGGTCTTTTCCATCATTCGTTTGATAATAAACTGAACGGAATCTGCTTCAGGGCTTTCCTTCCGAAGCTGCTTTAATTGACCCAATAAGCCAATCCACTCTAAAGAACTAGGATCATTTCGGTTTAAATTAGGCAATTTTTGAAGAAGGTCCATTTCGGCAGCTGCAAAAATCTGCTGGCGGAAAGTTTGCTTTTTATCTCGTTCTTGACTCGAAAGCTTAATGTACTTTTGGATAAGGGACTCTGTTAACCCACCTTCGATAGAAGAAGCATTCTTTAATCCAAGGATGGCGTTCTTCATCTGCTGTAGTTTCTTTTGTTCCTCTGCTACAAAAGCTAGCTGATGGTCTAAACTTGCTTCCCACTCCCAAGAATTATTGATAAGTGTCTGAATTTCTTTCAACTTGAAACCTAATGTTTTTAAAAATACAATTTGTTGTAATGTTTTTAGCTCATTCTCGTCATAAATCCTGTGTCCCCCCTCGGTCTTTGCTATAGGAAGTAACAAGCCAATCTCCTCATAGTAACGTAATGTGCGAACAGAAATACCAGTTTGTTTTGATACATGATGAATCGTAAGCAAAATAACGAATCCTCCTCCCTGTTAATGACATTATATAAAATGACGTAACGTCACTTTCAAGAGGGAATGTAAAACTACATTCTTGGAATCTCCATAACTTAGGAATATAATGGGGGTGTAACTCGAAATTTGTCAAATAACTCGGAAAATATATAGACTACTATAGAAAGAAGGGACATGAAAAGTGGGAACTGAAAATTCCGATCGTTTCCTGACAGCGTTTAATCGAATAGATCATAGATTACGAGATATTGTAGGTGCTAAAGATTTTATGCCTTTTTATCGACTTATTGATCAAGCAAAGAAAAAGGATGTCTTGGTGAAGAAATATGAAGATGATCTACGCTCCTATGCCGACTTACGAAATGCGATTGTGCATCATCGTACCTCTTTACATTATGTGATTGCAGAGCCACATACCGATGTTGTAGAACGAATTGAATACATAGATGCTACTCTCGCTAAGCCAACGCTTGTGGGGCAAATGTTCCGTAAAAGAGTACTGATTTTTCAAGAAAATGATTCTTTAAAACATGTTTTAAAAGTGATACGTCTGCGCAAATATACACAATTTCCCGTTTATTATAATAAGCAATTTAAGGGGCTAATCACGACAGTAGGAATCACCAATTGGCTTGCTTCAAAGATGGGTGGCGATCATTTACCAAAAAGAATTCCAACATTGCATGATATTTTAATGCATGAGAAAAATAGAGTGAATTATAAATTTGTCAGTAGATCTATATCCATCTATGAGGCTGAGGAGATATTTAAACAGGGGGTCGAAAGAGGGAGGCGATTTGAGGCATTATTAATAACGGAGCATGGTCAACCACATCAAAAATTACTCGGTATTATTACACCATTAGATATTGTCAAAATTGATTAACAAAAAACGAGACTAGACAAGCAATTAAGGGCTTGAATGTCTCGCTTTATCTTTTAAGCTAATGTACAGGGAACCATTTGTTTGGACTTGAGCAAAATAAACTTCTTCTACGGAATGCACATTTTGCTTTTTCAATTTCTTCATGACCCAGTCTTCTGTCAGCTCTATTTCAACAATATTTTCTATAATAAGTTGACCATCAGAAATGACTTCTGTAGGAAGATAAGTAGGCGGTGATACGTCTGCTTTAACATCCTGCTTTGTAGCCACCTGTTCAGAGGTTTTTTGTAGCACACTGAGTTTCCCGTTCGTTTCTAGTAAGGCATATTCAACGTCCTGTACAGAGAAAATGGCTTGTTCACGTAGCATCATTGTAAGCTCATCTAGATGAAGACGATTTTTTTGTAGTGCTGATTCTAATATAAGACCTTTTTGAATAACAATCGTTGGCTTATCATCAATGAGAACGCGAGCTTTTTTAGATTTAATCGTAATAACGGTCATCAAATACGTTAAGGCACTCCACCAAACGAGGGAAATCATACCATCTAAAAATGGTGTTTCTTCCTGAGAGGCAATTTCTGAAGCGATCGACCCAAATGTAATGCCGGTAATATAATGGAAGAATGTTAACTGGCCCAATTGTTTTTTTCCAAGTATACGCGCCAGAATAAGTAATGCAAAAAATGAAAGTGTTGTTCGAAGAATCATTTCCCAAAAATGAGCATGAATAAAGCTTTCCATGCATATATCAACTCCTTTTACAGCTGTCAAACTATAGCTTGTGCAAAATGGTCGATAGTATGCGACAATCATGTATAACCAAAATAAGAGTGAGGTGGCAACATGAATAAACAATTAAATGTAACAAATCCAATGTATCCAATTATGATTGCAATCGGTGTTGCTCACCTTATCAATGATACGATGCAAGCTGTTATCCCAGCGATGTTTCCCATATTTAAGAGTGAATTAGGTTTGACCTTTACACAAATTGGTATGATTTCTTTTGTTTTAAACATATTTGCTTCTGCCTTACAGCCTGCTGTAGGCTTTATCAGTGATAAAAAACCAATGCCCTATGCTTTACCTATTGGTATGATTAGTTCATTTATAGGGATTGCCATTATAGCGTTTACAACACAGTATTGGATTATTATTATTGCGGTATTATTTATCGGTTTTGGTTCAGCTATCTTTCATCCTGAGGGATCAAGAGTTTCATTTATGGCAGCTGGCTCTAAAAGAGGACTTGCTCAGTCTATCTATCAGGTGGGGGGGAATTCAGGACAAGCTCTTGCACCGTTAATTAGTGCTTACATCTTTGATATTCTCGGGCAACGAGGTGCTGCGATCATATTAGTTATTGCAACGTTCGGTATCATTTTATTAAGTAAAATTGCAACATGGTATAAAAAACAATTGGAGCAGGAGCGTATAGCGAAGAAAAAACGTGTACTCGTCTCAACATTGCCTCCTTTAACAAAGAAACAAGTAGGAATTGCGTTAACGTTATTATTTACAATTATTTTTGCACGATCATTTTATACAACAAATATAACTAGCTTTTATGTGTTTTATTTGATGGATCACTATGATGTCAGTCTTCGACTAGGGCAAATATTAATATTCACCTTTATGGCATTTGGGGTAGTAGGTACATTTTTCGGAGGCTCTTTATCAGATCGTATTGGTAGAAAGAATGTCATAATTCTTTCTGTTGTAGTACCAATGCCATTTTGTTTAGCATTGCCTTATGTACCATTATGGGCCGCTATGATATTTTTAGTCATTATCGGTACATTAATCATGATTAGCTTCTCCGTAACGGTGGTCTATGCTCAAGAGCTAGTTCCAACAAAAATTGGCACAATGGCAGGTTTAACAACGGGCTTTGCTTTTGGTATGGGAGCAATAGGGGCAATGGTTATCGGGGTTTTAATGGATCATAAAGGCATTGATTTTACAATGATTGTCGTTTCATTATTACCTTTATTATTACTAGTAGCCTTCTTCTTACCGAAGGATAAACCAGCATCTGCTGCTGTCTAATAAAAAAACGCGTATCTACGCGTTTTTTTATTCTTAGTGTTGAAAAACAAAACAGTCAATTGAAAGGTAGAAATGGATTTCCGTTGCAGGCTACTTGCTTTCCTGTGGGCGAGCGCCGAATCGCTTCCTCCGCTACCGCTCCGTGCAGGGCTTCGCCTGTCTCGCTATCCCACGGGAGTCAAGTAGCCTTCCACTCCAACCCACTGACTTTTTAGCAAAGGTGTTCAAATAAAGGGAAGGTGTTCACTACTCTTTATGAAGAGGTTTTGTCACGCTTCACTTCTCCACATTGAAAATAAGAGCTCATCCCCTCTAAGAATACAGATAATGGGCGATATGATCGCTATGCTACTATGAAAAACAGTAAAGACACTTTGCAGAATGGTTGATTGGAGTGGAGCCAGCGTCACTCCTAAGGGATTTAGCGTCACAGAGGAGACCCTGGAGCGAACGTAAGTGAGTGAAGCGGCTCATCGGACGCCCCCTGGAAAGGACGCTGACGGAACGGAAATCAACCCCTCGCCTTGCAAAGTTGCTTTTTCTGCCGTTGACATCATCTTTTTTTATTGTCTTAATGGAGCTAAAAATTCTGCTGGCAGTTTCTCCTGATCGACTACATAGCCCTCTGAAATATGAACTTCATGCATTTTATCGTTGTAAGTAAATTTAAAGATGCCATTGTCAAAATCTGTGCCAATTTCTTTGAAAAATATACCCTCAATCGATACATATTTAGGACATGTAAATGCTACTTTAAAGTTATCCTGCTCTTTAATTAAGTAAGCACGTACTCCTTTTTCATATGTTTCATTTGCATCATCGTCTGTTGGGCGTTGAACAGCTACAATATGAAAATCAACAAAAGGAACTTCTTTTAACAGTACATTTAGGAACGAACCTTTAGTAATTTCCTCCCAACGGCTTTGTGCGCTTTGCCCTACGATAATTTGCGAAATGCCATAATTCTTTGCGACTTCTGCAATAACTTTTTGTATGGGGCGTTTTTCATTATCTTGCAAAATAAATTTTTCAACCTCAAGCTCATCTGATAACTTCTTCCATTGCTCTATATAACTAGATTTCTCTGCGTCAAATGCATCAAGGGGTTGCGAATCGACTGAAAGAATATAGAGTGGGCAATCAAGCATTGTGGCCATCTTATGACCACGATGTATTAAACGCTCGCCATTTAAGCCGTAGTAAACACAAACTAATATACTTTCATCCAAACGCCCTTTTACATGCTTCATAAAAAATGTACACCTCTTATCTGTTGGTATTTTGTTAATTTCACTGTTGATTTTGAAAAAATTATCCTAAAACAGCTAAAATCAATGCTGTTACAGTGCATTATGCTCATTTATATTGTATACTTAAAAATGTATAAAAGTTAACGGAAATATATTGGAAAACCCTTGAAGGATGAAGCTTAAATCAATAATTTGAAATTATTTAATTTATGCATTCTGTGCATCAAAGCTAAATTGCTTTCATATGCCACACTATTATGCAGTGAGTTAAATAGATAGTCAAGTGTCTTCATTGTGCTGATATAAACTAAGTTGTAACTGTATAAATTATCTGATTTTCCACAAGTTATTTAGGCTTGCATCGGGTTAGAAGTGACTAAATAACTAAAATAACCATTTTTATAAACGATAAGGCACTTTAACACCCCACCACATTCCTTTAAAAAATTTCAAGAATACATCTAATATGTTACTTAGCTTGAACAAATTTCTAAAGTCTTAGCACTTTACATGCCAATCACCACAAAAAATTTGCTAGATGATTTTGATAGTAGGAGGTTTTCATTTGGTCACAGTTCTCATCGCGATACTTTTGCCATTTGTTTGTGCTGCACTGATTCCATTGCTTTACAGGCGACTAAGGCGTGTCACACATCTTGGCTGGTTTGTTTTATCTGTTCCATTCATCTTATTTCTTTTACTCGCTCGCTATATTCCTCAATTAGCCGAGGGTAAAACGTTTATTCATACATATGAGTGGATTCCCTCTTTTAATATAAATTTCACAACTTACCTAGATGGACTCAGTATGATTTTTGGTCTGCTGATTACAGGTGTAGGTAGTTTAGTCATTTTATATTCTATTTTTTATTTATCAACGAAAGAATCTCTTCATCATTTTTACTGCTATTTATTACTATTCATGGGCGCTATGCTTGGCGTTGTTTTTTCAGATAACCTAATGGTATTATACACATTTTGGGAATTGACAAGTGTGTCATCATTCCTATTAATCGCATTTTGGCATCATAGAAAGGCATCTCGTGCAGGGGCCAAAAAAGCGATGATGATTACAGTCTTTGGTGGACTATCCATGCTTGCAGGCTTTTTAATGCTCTATGTAGCTTCACATACATTTAGTATTCGTGAAATTGTAGCGAATGTAGAGATTATACGGGATCATGCTCTATTTACGCCAGCCCTCATTTTAATTTTACTAGGGGCTTTTACAAAGTCTGCACAATTTCCATTCCACATTTGGTTGCCTGATGCTATGGAGGCCCCAACACCTGTTAGTGCTTACTTACATTCCGCAACAATGGTTAAGGCAGGCATTTATTTAGTTGCTCGTTTTTCACCAGTTTTTGGCGGAGAAGCAACGTGGTTCTGGCTAGTTAGTGTTATCGGTCTAGTTACATTATTCTGGGGTTCATTTAATGCGGTTCGTCAAACAGATTTAAAAGCTTTATTAGCCTTTTCAACAGTAAGTCAGCTTGGCTTAATTATGAGTCTATTTGGTCTTGGGTCTGTTGGTCACTATTATGGCTATGGTGAAGATTCTATTTTATACACACAGGCAAGCTTTGCTGCACTATTTCACCTCGTGAATCATTCGACTTTTAAAGGAGCCTTATTCATGATGGTTGGAATTGTCGATCATGAAGTAGGTACTCGTGATATTCGTCGTCTCGGTGGCTTAATGTCTTTAATGCCTATCACTTTTACAATCGCAGTCATTGGTGGCTTCTCAATGGCAGGACTACCACCATTTAATGGATTTTTAAGTAAGGAAATGTTTTTTGCAGCAGTATTGGCTATTCGCGATGTAGAAGCATTCTCTATTGCTGATATAGGGTTATTTTTCCCATTAGTAGCATGGGTGGCAAGTATTTTTACCTTTGTCTATAGTTTGATTTTAATTAGTCGTACATTTTTGGGTAAACTACAGCCTGAGAAGATCGATAAAAAACCACATGAAGCTCCACTTGGCATGTTAATTTCGCCAATTATTTTATGCTTGTTGGTAGTTGGTATCTTTTTCTTCCCGAATGTGTTAGGTCACTATATTTTAGAGCCTGCCATGGCAAGTATTTATCCTACATTCCCGACTACAAGTGAATTAACACCACATATCCATGCATGGCATGGCATTAATGCAGAGTTATTGATGACAGTAGGTGTCATTATTATTGGGATTATTTTATTCAAAACTTTAAAAAGCTGGAAGCCACTCTATCGTCTGTTTTCACAAAAGTATACGTTTAATACGTATTACAATCGAATGATAGAGATGAGCGAAAATGGCTCACAGAAGCTCACTAATAAATATATGACAGGTAATTTAACACATTATTTTGTCTATATATATGTATTTTTTATTGCACTTATAGCTGGTTATTTTGTTTGGTCAGATGCTATGACTTTTAATTTTGACAAAGATTCCGCTATTGAATACTACGAGTTAATCCTTGTATTTGTCATGATCTTTGCAGCCGTTTGGATGATTTTCGCAAAGGGTCGAGTGACAGCGATGTTGCTTAATGGTGTACTAGGCTATTCTATTGCCTTCTTCTTTGTTATTTTCCGTGCACCAGATCTAGCTTTAACACAATTAGTTGTTGAATCGGTCACAACAGCTTTATTCCTTTTATGTTTTAAATATTTACCAGATTTAATGCCAGAGGTACCACGTAAAAGGGTTCAATGGTCAAAAGCATTGATTTCTATTTTTGTTGGGGCAACCGTAACAATTGTTGGTTTAGCAGTCGTACACTATGATCGCTTTGAACCAGTGGCTACTTACTTCAATGATGCTTATGAATTGGCTGGCGGTTCCAACATCGTTAATACAATATTAGGGGATTTCCGTGCTTTTGATACGATGCTAGAGGTTGTTGTTCTTCTGATTGCTGGCTTAGGGGTCTATGCTCTGACAAAGCTTAAGCCACGAAAGGAGGAAGCAGATCATGAAAATTAATGATGTGATTTTAAGGACCATCACCAAGGCAGTCGTGTTCATTATTTTAACACTCGGTGTGTATTTGTTCTTCGCTGGGCATCACGCTCCTGGTGGTGGCTTTATAGGTGGTCTGGTGTTAGCCTCGGGCATTGTTTTATTATATCTAGCCTACGATATTGAAACTGTGCATAAAGGGATGCCTTTCGACTTCAAAAAAGTTGCAGCTCTTGGTGTATTGCTTGCAACTGGAACTGCAATAGGTTCGTTGTTTTTCGATGTACCATTTTTAACACAAGCACATACGTATATAGATGTTCCTATATTTGGGAAAATGGGTTTTTCAACTGTCACTATTTTTGAAGCGGGTGTGGCTTTAACAGTGGTGGGGGTTGTTGTAACAATTATTTTAAGTATAAGTGAGGATGAGTAGCCAATGGAGTCTTTAATACTTGTTTTAGTAGGTATATTAGTAGCTGTTGCGACGTACTTAATCCTCTCGAAGCAGTTATTGCGTGTTATTTTAGGTACTGCTGTTTTATCACATGCTGCCCACCTACTGATTCTGACAATGGGAGGTCTAAAAAAAGGAGATGTACCATTATTAGGGGAATCAGAGGGACCATATACAGATGCGTTACCACAAGCATTAATTTTAACAGCTATTGTCATTAGCTTTGCTGTCACTGCCTTTGTTCTCGTTTTAGGCTATCGTGCGTACAAAACAAATGGTTCAGGGAATTTTGATGAATTGAGAGGTACGCCGGATGAGTAATATGATTGTTTTACCATTAATTGTACCGGTAATTACAGCTATTTTACTGGTGTTTTTAAAAGAGCATGTGATGTTACAACGTATCATCAGCTTATTGACATTGAGCTTTATTATTATCATTAGCATCATTTTATTAGTAGAGATTCAAGAACAGGGTGTGATGCGCATTGATTTTAGTGGTTGGGCACCTCCATTTGGAATCTCATTTGTTGCAGATTCATTTGCGACACTTCTAGTTTTAGTTGCAAATCTTGTAGCCCTCATTTGTATGTTATATGCAATTTTTACGATGGAGCTAAGGTATGAAAAAATGTATTTTTATTCATTTACCTTACTCATGGTAGCGGGCGTCAATGGTTCATTTTTAACTGGAGATATTTTTAACTTATTTGTATGTTTTGAAGTAATGTTGCTCGCTTCGTATGCACTTATCAGCTTAGGCGGCGAAAAAATTCAGCTACGTGAAGCATTGAAATATGTACTCATCAACATTGTTGCCTCTTGGATTTTCTTAGTGGCGTTAGCTTTTCTGTATGGAACAGTAGGCACTTTAAATATGGCTCATATCTCCGTTCGTGTAATGGAGGCAGGAGCTAATCCACTTATTACAACAGTGGCGCTTATTTTCTTAATCGTCTTTAGCTTGAAGGCTGGACTTTTATTATTCTTCTGGTTGCCAGGCTCATACAGCGTACCACCAACTGCCATTGCTGCTTTATTTGCTGCTTTATTAACAAAGGTAGGGATCTATGCACTTGTACGTAGTTTTACTTTGCTGTTCCCTAATAATACTGAGGTCACACACACAGCCCTTGGCATCATGGCTGGAATTACAATAATAGCAGGTTGTATCGGTGCTCTTTCAAGTCGTGATGTTAGAACGATAGCCTCCTACAATGTGCTAATTGGTGTTGGCTTTATAATAGTTGGACTAGCGGTTGGCACTGAGTCAGCATTACAAGGTGTTATCTATTATTTAATGCATGATATGGTAGCAAAGGCTATGTTGTTTTTAGCAGTTGGTATGATGATATATGTCACTGGGGAAACAGTAATTGATAAAATGAGTGGACTGATTCGTAATTATCCTTTCTTTGGGTGGCTATTCTTTATAGCGATGTGCTCATTAGCTGGTATACCACCATTAAGCGGTTTTTTAGGAAAGGTTTTAATTGGACAAGGTGCGATAGAAGGTGGCCATTTCGTTCTATTAGGTCTAGGGTTTTTCTCTAGTTTAATTGTTTTATATTCACTGCTACGGATATTTCTTTCTTCCTTTTTTGGCGAAACGATTATTAGCTTAGAGGATGAAAAACCTTTACCAAAACGTATATTGTTGCCATTAACATTACTGGCTGCCTGTACAATTGGTTTAGGTATTGGGGCAGAAAAATTGGCACCATTTGTAACAGATGCAGCTGAAACACTTTATACACCATCTATCTATATCGATGCAGTTTTAGATGGCGAACAATGGCAAGGTGAGGTGAATAAATAATGGCGATGCAGTTTATTTTAAATTTATTTATCGCAGCACTTTGGTTACTCCTACAGGATGAAGTGACACCACAATTTTCGACATTTTTGATGGGCTTTTTTGTAGGTATGGGTATTCTATATGCGATGCATCGCTTTTATGGTACTCAATTTTACTTGCGAAGAGTCTTTTCAATCATTAAATTATTATGGCTGTTTAATTGGGAGCTATTTTTATCAAGCTATAGTGTATTAAGACAAATCACTACACCTAAGCTAAACATTACGCCTGGTATATTCACATATAAAACTGTACTAAAGGGAGACTGGGAGATTACAGCACTTGCATTACTGTTAACATTAACACCTGGCTCTGTCGTCATGGAAGTGTCTGAAGAGGGCGATGTTTTTTATATTCATGCCATGGACATAGAACAGTCTAAGGATGCTGTTATACGATCAATTGGAAAATTTGAGCAAGCAATAATGGAGGTGACACGCTAATGATTAACAATATATTACTTCTTGCACTTGCTTTCTTTAGTATTTCCATTGCGCTGTCGTTGTATCGTGTTATCCGTGGCCCATCAATGCCTGATCGAGCAATAGCTCTCGATACAATTGGTGTTAATCTATTATCGGCTATTGCGATTGTCTCTATTATATTGAAGACGAAGGCATATTTAGAGGCTATTCTTATTTTAGGTATTTTAGCGTTTATCGGAACGATTGCCTTTACAAAATATATAGAAAGAGGTGTGATTGTTGAACGTAAATCAGATGATTGAATGGGCGGCAGTTATCCTTATTCTTATAGGTTCCATCGTGAGTGTGATTAGCGCATTTGGAATGATTCGCTTACCAGATGTCTATACACGATCACATGCTGCTACGAAAAGTTCTACGTTATCAGTTTTAACCTGTTTATTAGGAGCGTTTATTTATTTCTGGGTGCATGACGGTTTTGTTAGTGTACGGCTCATTTTAGGTATTCTTTTCGTCTTTGTGACAGCACCAGTCGCTGGACATTTAATTTGCCGTGCAGCCTATCGTTCTCACGTTCCATTAGCAGAGGGCTCTGGAGAGGACGAATTAAAGTCAAAATTATTTCCTGAAGAGCATTCGATAAAATAGAAGGAGGAGGCTGGGACAGAACTCGATTATCTTGAATAATAGCGAAAATTGATGATAACTTTTTCGCTTTGATGAGTAGAGTGTTCCTTCCTAAATCAAAAAATGTTAGTCCGAAACAATCGGTCTAACATTTTTTCTTTTTGTCTCAGCCTCTCATAGTCTTGAAAAACAAAACCAATTTAATTTTTGTGAAAGGTGAAAATGGATTTCCGTTGCAGGCTACTTGCTTTCCTCCGCTATCGCTCTGTTTAGAGGCTCGCCTGGCTCGTGATCTTACGGGAGTCAAGTAGCCTTCCACTCCAATTAATAAATATTTAACTTTTTTAGCGAAGGTTTTCAAATAAAGTGAAGGAATGTACTCTTTAGGGAGGGGTGTTGTCACTTATCACTTCTCCACATTGAAAATAAAGAGCCTATCCCCCTAAGAAGACAGATAATGGGCTATTTGATTGCTATGCTAGTATGAAAAAAGTAAAGACATTTGCAGAATGGTTGATTGGAGAGGAGTCAGCGTCACTCTTAGGGGATTTAACGGCTTATCGGACGGCCCACTAGAAAGGACGCTGGCAGAACGGAAATCAACTTCTCGTCTTGTTAAAAGGTTGATGGATAGATTGTTCCAAGGGGATAAAATTTCTGAACTAGATGAGAGAGCAGTGGATTATAGTCAGTTATCATTGGGCAATTCAAGTGGAAAAGGGAAGTTGATCGGTTTAATCAACTTCCCTTTCAAATTATTCAGCTTGAAAAACTAATTGATAGCCAGAGCCTCTTACCATAACAATTTTTGCTGTGTGTCCTGGGATCGTTTCCAGTTTTTTTCTTAAATTGCTGATATGAACTCGTAATGCTTGTGTTTGTCCAAAGCTATCCTCGCCCCATATAAGTTGATACAGCTCAGCAGCTGGAAAGGCTTGATTGCTATGCTGTGCTAAAAAGGATAAAATTTGAAATTCCTTTGTTGGTAAAGTTAATACAGTATCACCAATTGAAACTTTCCCTGAGTGTATATGAAAGTGTAATGTGTGAATAATTTTCGTTCCTTCATTCACAGAAGTATAATCAATTGGTTGTATCAACTTTTTATGACGCTTCCGTTCAAGTAGCCGCTCAATGGTTTTTAAAAGTCGGCTGTGGTCAATGGGCTTTAAAATATAATCTATAGCCTGTACATTAAAGGCCTCTAAAGCATAATTTTCATATGCTGTCACAAAGACAATATCCATGTAGCTTGAGACATCTTCTATTTTAGAAGCAAACTCAAGACCAGTCATTTCGGCCATTTCAATGTCTAAAAACAGAATATCAGGTTTTAATATATCAATATTTACTAAACCATCCTTTGGATTCTGGAAGGTTCCAATAATCTCTATAGAGCCACTTGCCTTTAGCATGGATTCTAATAAACGAATGGCTAAAATTTCATCATCTATAATAACTGCTTTTAACAAGCTGCTCACATCCTTTATGTAGTAATTATCGGAAATCTTATTTCAACAGTCGTTCCTTCATTTTCAAGGCTATCAAAATGGATAGTAGCGTTATCGAATTTTTTTAATCTTTTTGAAATATTTAGAATACCAATACCTTGACTAGCGGTTTTTTCACCGTTTTGAATTTGCTGTAAAAGCTCTGCAGATATACCAATGCCATTGTCTATCAGTTGGAAAATCACCATTTGCTTTTCCTCCTTTATAACTAATTGTAGCCTGCTATGCCCTTTTCCTACTTTCAGACCATGAAGAAGTGCATTCTCCACTAAAGGTTGAAGCAATAAAGGGGGAATAAGACATTGAATAGGCTCATCCATGCAAATTTTAAATTCTAATTGCTCTGGATATCTAGTTCGATGAATATTTACATAAGCCTCAATAAGACTAAGCTCTTTTTCTAAAGGAACAAGACTGTTGGCATTTTCAAAGGCAAAACTATTACGCAAAAATGTAGCAAAATCTGTAATCATTGTCCGTGATTTATCTAAGTCTAAATAGCTAAGTGAAAGAATGGAATTTAAGACATTATAAATAAAATGCGGTTTAATTTGTGCTTGTAAAAACGCGGTTTCCATTTTCACAGCTGTTTCTGCAGACTCCTTTAATAAAAGAAGATTACGAACTCTTGTCTTAAGCTCGGTAGCATCCAAGGGTTTATGTAAAAAGTCATTTGCACCAGATTGAAAGGCTGCAATCATATCCTCTGGGCGAATCGCTGCTGTCAACATTAAAATAGGTAGCTCTGTAGACGTGTAATTTTGTCTAACCTGTTGGCAAATCTCGTAGCCAGAAATAGTGGGCATCATAATATCCAAAATTAATAAATCAATACCAGGTTGTTGTGTAAGGTATTCAAAAACATGGTGTCCATTATCAATTGCTATAATGGAATAGTTTTCTTGCGTCAAAATATCTATTAACACCTTTAAGTTAACAGCGTCATCATCTACAATTAGGATTTTTTTCTTCCCTATATTTTCAACAATATGTGGGAATGTTAGGAAGGGATGTTGATATGTTTGGATTGGCATTGATGGTAATTCCTCGTTTGTCGGCTGTGCTTTTCGTAATTTGATTGAAAAGGTTGCGCCTTGTCCAACAATAGATTCTACAAAAATTTTTCCACCTTGCCGCTCAACAAGCTCCTTTGTAATATGTAAACCTAATCCACTGCCATCAATTGAATAGTTGAATTGTTGAAATGCATTAAAAATAGTTTTTAAATTTTCTGGCGCTATTCCACAGCCAGTATCCATTATTTCAATCACTAAAAATGACTGTTTCTCATAACAAGTTATATCAATTTTTCCTTCATTTGTATACTTCACTGCATTATGAATTAAATTATATAAAATTTGGCGAAGACGATTTTCATCGGCTTGGACAAAGGTTCCCCGTTCAATATGATTATAAATTTTTACATTTTTGCTGATCGTATAGGATAGCACTTCTACAGTCATATGTGTAATTGCATATAAATCTACAGAGGTCATACGCAATGTTAATTGGTTCTCCTTCAGCTTTGAAAAATCAAGTAAATCATTGACTAAATAGGATAGACGTTCAGCAATATTGAAAATAAGTGATACTTTTTCTTTTTGTTCGTCCGCTGAGATGGGAACGCTATTGTCTTTCAGCATAGACTGCGAAATGCCAATAATACCATGTAAAGGTGTTTGGAATTCATGGGATGTTTTAGCAAGAAATTCATCCTTTAATTTATCTACACGGATAAGTGCCTCTGTTAGCTTGCCTTTTTCTAAATAAGAATCGGCAAAACGATGAGAAATATATAGTGAAAGCATTGTTAGGCAAATAAATGGCAACAGCGGTGGTAGGGCATTCAGTTCTAGATTAATATTTGTATTTAACGTTGCAACGATAAAATAAAGCAAAATGGCTAATGAGCTTAAAGTTAAATACATTACACCAGTAGCACGTTGGTAAATTGCCATAATTTGCGCATAGAAAATATAAACAATATTTGCGAATACATATAGTGAGTTAATATTCTGAAATAGCGAATTAATTGATGTGGGAAGCATTGCAACAAGAATAAGAAGGGTTCCTACAGCGCAAAGCACTTTCACAACCAAACGATTCATATGTTTTTTTAGAGCACGGTAAAAATATAACAATATGAAAAGACCGACAGCTATACTAGAGATCATTTGCATTTTCTGAAATGGTGCGTAGGGCATATCTATAAAGGCTAGTAATAACTTTTCCCCATGTGTAAGGGTGTAGAGACCACTTGAAAAGCAAAATAAAGCAAAATAAAGCTGCTCTATACCAAATTTTGAATAAAGATAAGAGCCAAAAAAGTAGATAAACATTGTTAAAAAGCCTGCTAAGGTAATTAAATCGTAGAATAGTGCACCCTCTCGTAGCTTGGCAATACTAGATTGATCTCCTAAAAAAATGGAGCTAATAATTCCTCCGCCGGGTGCATAATCAAAATTTGCCACATGTACAATCAATTCAAGTTCTTTTTTATCAGGCGAAAAATAAGCAGTATATGGAGTATTGTGTGGTATATAACTGCTATCCTCAGCTGGCTCTCCGCTGTGCCCAACTCTCTTTCCGTTAATATACAATGCGTTCGACATACGGATGTTACTTGTCTTAATCCCTAAAATATCTTCGGTATCATCGATTAAAACCTTGAGACGATAAGTCCCGCTATCAAATACAGGTATTTGTTGCCCATCAATTGTATATTTTGTCCATGCTGAAGGGACATCGACAAGATAGCTTTGATAAGTATCAAAGGCTTCACCGTCAACTAAATGATTCGGGATGAATGACCACTCCCCATCCAATTTGATAGGCGTATTATCGTTAAATGTATGATGGCGTAAATCCATCACACCTTTAATCGCTTGTTGCCCATGCGACTTAGGTTGAGTTAAGAAAAAGGTAATGCCTGCTATCAGCATTGAACCAATAATAATTGCGAACAACAACGATAATTTTTTCATTATAAAAATCCCTTTCAAATGATTTAGTTGGATTATACAAGATAACTTACGCCATTAATATAAAATTCCTACTAACGATGAAATCAAACTATTGTGAGCTTAAATGATGATGATCAATCCCTGTATCTGAACCGCCTAATTTAAGTTGTTTTTATGATCGAGGAATAAATAATGATAAAACGGAAAATAGTAAAGTTACCTTATAGAAAGAACGAAAGAAAAATAAATTGACTTATCAGAAAATTATGTATAAAATATTTAGCTAAAAATTTTTTAGTTTATCTTGATTATTATTTCAAAAGAGTATATCTTAATTAGCAGATAGATTTTTTATTCTTCAATATGAATAAATATCCAATCGACTATTTTCGAGAGATGTATTCTCATACACAATAAATTATAAATAAAAGGAGTTACTGAATATGAAGAACAAGTTATTCATCACAATGCTTGTATTAGTAATAGGTGTTCTTGCAGCATGTGGCACTAAAGATAATAATGCAAGCGATACAGGATCTACTACTGATACAGAGGGTAAGCAAGTATTAAAAGTTGGTACATCAGCTGACTATGCACCATTTGAATATGTGGATGCAGCAAAAGGCGAAGAAATCATTGGATTTGATATTGATCTAATCAAATTAGTTGGAGAAAAAATAGGTGTCGATATGCAAGTGCAAGATATGGACTTTAACAGTTTAGTGCCAGCATTACAAGCAGGAAAAATTGATGTCGTTATTTCTGGTATGACACCGAACCCAGAGCGTGAAAAAGTGGTTGATTTCTCTGATAAATACAATGAAACAGAGCAAGTAATCCTTGTTAAAAAGGATAGCGGTATTAAAAAAGAAGCTGACTTAGCTGGTAAAAAAATAGGTGTACAGACAGCATCTATCCAAGAGAACTTAGGTAATGCAATAGCGAAAAAGGTTGATGTAAAAGTCGAAGGGCGTACACGAATTCCTGAGATCGTTCAAGATATGATGTCTAAACGTTTAGACGCAGGTATTTTAGAGGGTGGCGTTGCGAAAGGCTATTTAAAAACAAATGATCAATTAGAAGCTTTTCCTGTAGAAGAACAGCCTGAAGATTTCAAAGCAATCGCTGTGCCAAAAGGAAGCGATTTAAAAGATAAAATTAACAAAGCATTAAAAGAGCTAGCTGAAGAAGGCAAAATTCAAGAGCTGGAAGAAAAATGGATAGAAAAAGTTGAATAATAATTGCGTGCGATAGCTCTATTTTTGGGCTATCGTTTGTGCATTTCATTTTTAACCTCTATATCTCTTCCAAATTTGTGTTTGGTACAAAAAACAAAGCTACATCATGATGAAAAAGAAAGGAGGGAGCGCTGTGAATTTAGATTTTACAGCTATTGTTCCCTCTATTCCTTATATTTTAAAAGGGATAGGTGTTACACTTCAAATTGCAATCGGTGCATCCATCATCGGTTTTATCGTAGGTATACTTTTAGCATTATGTAAAATTGGTAAAGTGAATTTTTTACGTTGGTTTGCTGATTTCTATACGTCGATTTTCCGCGGTACACCACTTGTATTACAATTACTGATTATTTATTATGCAGTACCACAATTACTAGATATTCAAATTGAACCCATTCCAACAGCGATTATTGCTTTTGGTTTAAACTCAGGTGCATATATTTCAGAAATTATCCGTGCGGGTATTAATGCAGTCGATAAAGGACAAATGGAAGCGGCACAGGCACTGGGT
Source organism: Lysinibacillus sp. FSL K6-0057 (assembly GCF_038630885.1). NCBI lineage: Bacteria > Bacillati > Bacillota > Bacilli > Caryophanales > Bacillaceae > Lysinibacillus > Lysinibacillus sp. FSL K6-0057. The sequence continues at coordinate 170,450 of NZ_CP152047.1, forward strand.
ATTCCATATGCAAAAATGATGAAGGATATTATTATTCCGCAAGCAGTGAAAAATATTTTACCATCTTTAGTAAACGAATTTATTACATTAAATAAAGAAACGGCAGTTGTGACAGTAATCAGTGCATTAGATATTATGCGTCGTGCCTACATAGTAGGGGGTTCGACATATCGTTATCTTGAGCCATTACTTTTTGCAGGAGTAATCTATTACATCATGACGCTTGTTTTAACGTTCCTTGGTAAACGAATCGAGAAAGGAATGAGAAAAAGTGATTAAAATTGAAGATTTACACAAATCTTATGGACAGAATGAAGTATTAAAAGGCATTTCAACTGAAGTTAAAGAAAAAGAAGTAATTGCTATTATTGGACCTTCTGGATCAGGTAAATCGACATTTCTTCGTTGTTTAAACTTATTGGAAACTCCGACAAGTGGAAAGGTAACGATTGCAGGGGATGTCCTAACAGATAAAGGGACAAATATTATGAAAATACGTGAAGAAGTAGGGATGGTATTTCAGCATTTTCATCTTTTCCCTCATAAAACGGTGCTTGAAAATTTAACATATGCGCCAATTAATGTAAAGGGTATGGATAAGGCTACTGCTGTCAATAAAGCAGAAGAGTTACTGAAGAAAGTAGGTCTGTTTGAGAAGCGTCAAGAATATCCAAATCGATTATCAGGCGGACAAAAACAACGTGTTGCGATTGCGCGAGCACTTGCTATGAATCCAAAAGTTATATTATTTGATGAGCCTACATCGGCACTTGACCCTGAAATGGTGAAAGAGGTATTGGCTGTAATGAAAAACCTCGCAGATTCTGGTATGACCATGTTGATTGTGACACATGAAATGGGCTTTGCTCGTGAGGTTGCTGATCGTATTCTTTTCCTTGATGGCGGCAAGCTTATTGAAGATGCTTCACCAGAGCAGTTTTTTACAGCGCCATCAACACAGCGTGCTAAGGATTTTTTAGAAAAGGTATTATAAAAAATAAAAGGCATTTAGCTCCCCGTCTAGGCGAATGCTAAATGTCTTTTTTATTGAATGGACATTTCGAATTGAGCCTGTAAGGTTTCTAAAGTAAATAGCTCCTCAATATGATAGGCTCCTGATGGATGATTGTTGTTAAGGAGTTCTTTCGCAATAAATGCTGCAACTTTCGCTGTTACGAGAGATTCATCGCGTTCTAGAAAGTCTAATGTATAACTTGTTTCTTTGTGATGTTTTTTTCCAATGGCTTGTATTTGTATACCACACACATCAGAACCAATTTTAATTTTTTGAATAAGTGAAGCGAGCAAGGTTTGGATACGGTCAAATTTTAATAAGTAAGCAATTCTACTTTTTTGTAAAAAGGATACAAATCTATTGAGCGACTCTACATCAAAACCTAATCTTGTTTCGATAGGAATAGAAGGAAAATGCTTTGTTAATGTGTGCTGGTCAGAGAAATTAAATTGATACACACTACGTTTTCCAATCTTCTTAAATTTCACGGTTCTCTTATTAGTGAAATTAGCAACTCTCTGATTGTTGTAGCTACTGAACGGTGTATTTAATTGATGCAATATCCAAAGAATTGCTGCAGTGCCATGCGTATCGCCTGCGCCGAGTAAGATAGAAATATGCAGCTCCTCTACGGAGGATAATTGCTTTGCAGCATGCATGGCCATTAAATTTGTCAATCCTGGAGCCATACCAACACTAAATATGGCTGTTGAATGATTCTGTTCAGCTAGTAAGTGGAGTGCCTCTAACTTTTTTAGGAAGGTATAGCTTGCAGTAATATCGATATACATAATCCCTTCATTTAAGCAAAGCTGTGCAAATGCAGTATCTTTTTGCTCTAAACACATAATAACCAGTGCTACATTATTTAATTGCTCTGGTTGCACTTTTTTCGACACATCCAATTGTAGAGGTCTTACTAAGTTATTGTGCTGGGCGCAGAAATGCTTTGCCTTTTCTATATTTCTTCCGGCAATCCATATTCTGTTAGGATAGCTTTGCAACAATAATTTTGCAATTTTCCCTCCCACTTCACCATAGCCTCCGATGATTAAGATATTCCCATTTTTCATAAAGTAGTTTCTCCCTTAATAGCGACTAAAGCGTCAATCATATGTGTTTTAAAATATGGAAGGATTGTCGTAAAACCAGCCTCTTTCAGCAAATCAATAAGCAATTCAAGAGTAATCGGGTGAGTTGTCATGCGAAAGGATTGTTCAAAGCGTTCCCAATGATCCTCGCTTATTCCGTTATGAAGCATGGAGCTTCGCCAATAACGAAGCTCGTGACTGAATGTTGGGGAAGTTAAATCAGCATTAATCGATGAGATAAATAACACACCATTTTCATTTAAGCTATCCGCAATTTTTTGAAGCATTGTCCTCTTCTGGTCCAGGTCTTCAATAAAATGTAAAACTAAATGACAACTAGCTACATCGAATAACTCATTCACTCTTAAGGAGAGTAAATCCTTCTCAAGCCACTTAATAGTAAGCTCGTGTGGTAGCGATTCAATTTGTTTAGCAGCCAGATCCAGCATTACCTTTGAGGTATCGACTGCTGTGAAATGGGCAGAAGGAAAGGATTTGCCTAATGTGAGTAATTCCTGTCCGCCACCAGCACCTACTACTAAAAATTTATTTGCAGCAGTAAAAATGTGAAGTATATTGGCCATCATGTCATAGATAAGATCATAGCCTATGATTCTTTGTCGAATGGACTGTTGATATGTGTTGACAGAAGGACTGTCCCAGTTATGTAAAGATCTACTCATTAAAATACCTCCAAAATAATTAATTTCTATGCGTTAAGATTCCGAGAGCAATTCCTTCATCTTTAAGCAATCATTCGGATGAAAGGCTGATGATTGTTTAGTGAAGTCACCCAGTATTTGTGTAGGACTATTCCCTAAAATAAGTATTCGTTGTCCAAGAAAAAGAGCCTCGTGTAAATCATGTGTCACTAATAAAACGGTTGGTTGATAGTCCAACCAAAGTGTATGGACTAACTGCAACATTTCCTTTTTTAAACGGACATCCAGTGACTGGAATGGTTCATCCATTAATAAAAGAGCTGGTTGATTAACCATTGCTCGAATAAGTGAGACTCGCTGTTTCATACCTCCACTTAATTGATGCGGATAGTGTGCTTTATTGTGATAGAGCCCTGCAATTTTTAATAATTGATTTATCCGTTCCACATCAACTGTCTCACTGACCCATGCAATATTTTCAAATACGGTGAGACTAGGAAGAAGACGTGGCTCCTGAAAAACATAGCCTAAAGATCCAGTAGGAGAGCTTATTAGCCCTGAATCGGGTGATATAAGCTTTGCAATAAGCCTTAATAATGTCGTTTTTCCGATACCTGAAGAGCCTAAAATACATGTCACTGTCTGAGGGGCAATTTGTAATTGAAACTGCTGAAAAATTTCCTTTTGATTTCTTGAAAAGAATAGATTCTCAAGGATTAACATAGGTTAAGCTCCTTTCTAAAGATGTACAGGAATAATACTAGATAGATTGCTTTAGTAGTCTTTGTAGGAAAAACTCCATAGCTAGACCAACTAATGCAAGTATGATCGTCCAGGCAAACACTGTTGGGGTATCAAAGAAAACACGTGCTTGACTAAGCTGCTGACCAATCCCTCCATGACCCACAATTAACTCTGACATGACAATTGTCTTCCACCCCATTCCAACTGCTATTAATAGGGCTGAATGTAAGTAAGGTGATACTTGTGGAAAATAAATATCTCTTATCACTTTCTTACGTGAAACTCTAAAACATTGAGCTATTTCGAGCAGTTCTTGAGGAGTTTGAAGTATCCCTTTCATGACATTAAAGAAAAAGATAGGCACTAAAGTGACGAAAATAATAAAGATTTGAGCACCACCCTGTTCTCCAAACCATAAAACCGTAAATAACATCCATGAAACGGGAGGAATGGATTGAGCTAATGTAATAAGCGGTTTTATAAAATCTTTTAACTTATTTGATAAACCTGCTGCGATTCCTAAAATACTACCCAATAACAAAGACAGCAGTATTCCAATAAGAAAGGACAGTATTGTAATAAAAAAGGCGGACCAAAACACAGGGCTTCCTAATAGTTTGAATAAGACAGAAACAACTACAATAGGGCTAGGTAATAGTACGTCAGGATATTTAGTAGCTAATATAATCCAGAAAAGTATTAGCACGATCATGCTACCTGTTGAACGAAGTAGGCTATTCATTGTAATAGAAGTCTTCATTAGGTAATGCATCACCTATAGAGTCAGGTGCAATCTCTAGTAAAATCTTAAAATAAGCTTCTGTTTCATTCCGCGCTTGTTGAGCGGTTTGAAAGTGTAAGGAGCTATTTGTTAATGCACTTTCCATGATTTTTTCATTGCTTTTGAAAAAATCACTCAATAAGGGCAAGGAAACATCAGGCTGTTGATATAAATCAGTAATTGCTTGTTCAGAAAGCGCTTGAAATTGTTTAATAGCATGTTGGTTACTAGATGCCCAAGCCTTATTTACAAAAATACCGGTTTGAGGTAATTGTTTGCTAAATTGTTTCTGCCATACTTCTTCAAAATTGATGGCAATATGTAAATCTGTCTGTAAATTAGCTTGCACTATACTTAACAATGGCTCTGGAATAACAACATGTTGAATAGCTCCTGATGCTAGTTGTTGACCAATTTCAGATAGATTGACAAAGGAGAGCTTAACACCTGGGATATTATTTTGAGCAATTAAGTAATTTGTTAAAATATCTGGTGGACCACCTTGACTAGGTACGAAAATAGTTTGATGTGCTAAATCTTCTAATTTTTGAACCTTGTCATCCGTAGAAACAAGAAACATAGAGCCAAATGTATTGACTTGAATAAGCTGTAAAGGCATACCTTTTGCATATAGATTTGCCCCCATATTAAGAGGAAGTGCAATAAATTGTGCTTGTTTTTTTTGTATTTGAGCTAAAAGGGTATCTGCTGTTTCCCAGGTAATAAGTTCAATATCCTTCTGTTGCTCTGCCAATAAGATACTTGGAAAAATAGCTGGCGATTTAGGTGCACTAATAGTAGCTTTAAGAGTTTGCTGTTCTTCTGAATTCTGATCACTACCCGCAGTTGCTGGAGATGATTTCTCTGAGCAGCCACTAATAACGGCAGTTGTTAGTAAGACAATAAAAAATAAAAAATAAAATTTCTTCAAAATAGTATTCCTCCTTGTTGAACTTCTGTACAATTCAATTAAGAATTATTCTCAATTATAAACTTTCGGAAAAAAAGAACTATCCCATATTTCTGGGGGGAGGTAGGTTTTTATGAAGGAAGCACACTATTGGCAAAGAAAATCTGAACAATGCTTCAAGCACAGCAAAAATTCATTTGAATATCGTCAATTGATGATAGAAGCTCTACGAACACATATAAACTTTGATGCTTATTGCTGTACATTAACGGATGCACATACACTTTTTTCAGTAGGAGCAGTCACAGAACAATCAATAGAGGCGATTCATCAGAAGATTATGGAGTTGGAATATACGACAGAAGATGTAAATAAATATGGATTCTTAGTACAAAGTGGTCAAAACATAGGTAGGTTAAGCGATTCGTCAAGTCAAAGCTTCCGTTATAAAAAAGTGTTTATGCCCAATGGTTTTAGTGATGAAATAAGAGCTGCATTAACCTATCAAGGACAATGCTATGGGTTTTTAACACTTTTCAAAAGAGCTAAAAATGAGCAGCCTTTATTTCAAGATCAAGATCTAGTGCTTATAAAAATACTGATGCCAATTATGGGGGAATCGTTAAAGGAGTTCCATCATTATATTATTGAGGAGAGGATTCCAGCTGTAGAAGGAGAACAAGGCATTGTTATTTTTGATAAAAGGTTAAAAATTCTTTCAAGTAATACCAAAGCTTGTGAATTGCTCTCTATTTTAAGAAAGTATGAAAGTTTAGCCGATATACAAGTACCTAAGCCTATTCAAGCTATATGCGCAAAGCTACTAGCTGACAATTACAATTCAAATACTTCTTTAATAGTACCTATCAAAGATACAGGCTATATTGCTATTCGGGCATCACTATTGCTGACAAGCCAACAAGAACAGCAAATTGCTTTATTAATAAATGAAGCATCATCAAGAGAAATGCTCAATTTTTTAATAACGGCCTATAATCTTACCCCTAGAGAAAAGGAAGTAGTGTTTGAAATTATTAAAGGGATTCCTACAAAAGAAATTGCTCATAATCTTGATATTTCAACTTACACAGTACAAGATCATTTAAAGGTAATTTTTCAAAAAGTAAATGTCTCGAATCGGAATGAGCTAGTATGGAAGATCTTTTCCCGATTCCAATTAGATTAATAAGGTGAACAATCAAAAGAATCTGCTAGCTTTCTGGCAGATTCTTCATTGTGTTGAAAAAAGATGATGTCAATGGCAGAAAAAGCAACTTTGCAAGGTGAGAGGTTGATTTCCGTTCCGCCAGCGTCCTTTCCAGGGGGCGTCCGATGAGCCGCTTCACTCACTTACGTTCGCTCCAGGGTCACATCTGTGACGCTAAATCCCCTAGGAGTGACGCTGGCTCCACTCCAATCAACCATTCTGCAAAATGTCTTTACTTTTTTCATACTAGCATAGCAATCAATTAGTCCATTATCTGGATTCTTAGAGGGGATAAGCTCTTATTTTCAATGTGGAGAAGTGATGCGTGACAACACCCTTCCATAAAGAGTAGTGAACACCTTCACTTTATTTGAAATCCATTTCTACCTTTCAATTGACTGTTTTGTTTTTCAACACTAATAAGAATCTGCTAGCTTTCTAGCAGATTCTTATTGTTTATTAACATTCCATCAGTAGGTGTGTGATTGGAAGCTATTAAGCTACATCAGTGATAGTTAAAAAGAAGCCAATAACTATACTTTAGCTACTAACATCACTAATCATAATAAAAGGTTAAGAAAAATTAACCTAAAAAATGGAATAAATTCATAGTGAAATCTATTGACCTATAATATAATGAAAAAAAGGCTGAAAGTCACCAAATAAATGCAATAATAGACTTTAAATTTGGGTATTAAGGATTAGTTATTAATAGGGTTTAAAAAATCTGAATTTTAAGATAAATGAAGTGGGAGAGATATAACAGACATGGGTTATAACTCTATAATCATTAAGATTTTCAAGAAAAGAAGGGGGTGAGAGGATGAAAGTAGAGCTTAAATCTACTACAAAAGATGATGAGCCATTCCTTTACGAAGTCTATGCTTCTTCTCGTAGGAAAGAAATAGATTCATGGGGATGGTCTGCTGAACAAATACAGCACTTTTTAGAAATGCAGTGGTGCGCACAGCAGACCTCATATAGGCAGCGATTTCCACAGGCAAACCACTGTATTATTACTTCAAATGAGCAATATATAGGGAGATTGTTAACAGAAGACTTACCTGAGCAACTACATATAATTGATATCTCTATTCTGCCAAGCTTCCAAGGTAATGGAGTAGGAACTTATCTAATTAGCAATCTTCAGCAAAAGGCAAATGAAGAAAATAAACCAGTGATATTGCAAGTTCTTCATACAAATCCTGCAAAAAATCTATATGAGCGATTAGGATTTCAAGTAGTGTCAACGGATGAAATCTATTTAAAAATGAGATGGCAATAAACAAAATGGATTTGAGTGTTGCCACTCTTTTAAAGCTACAACCCGTCCATTATTAAAAAATAAAGAGAGGTGAATGTGAATTGCCAATATCAAATACGGCTTTACAGACATATGAAGAAGATTTACGGCAAACGATTCAGTGCTTTTTTAATTTAGAGGGACAAGTCGAAAGTATCATTGTTCACATTGACAGCAATATCAAAAGCTATATTCGAAAAAAAGAAAGAGGATTCTTATTAGCGAGTAAAAAGAAAGAAAAATACCTCGGAGAACTAAGAATACTACAATCGGATTTACAAAAATCTTTAATCGGTATTTCTCATATCAAACAGCTACTTGTCAATGAAATAAACACTTTGCTAAAAGATAGCAGAGAATTTCAGCAAGCTTTTAAGGAGATGCTTCCCTTACTGCCATTTGCACTATCAAGCTATCCCTTTGAGACAAGCCTTTCTTCAAATGTTCAATTTAGCGTATTTCTGTCCCCCTTAATTGAAAAAGAGATAGTAACAAAATTGCCACTACTAACTGCAGCATTTGAATCGAGCCAAGTGAACGGGATAATAGTAACTCTAGAAAAATTTGATGTGAACATAAAAGAGCAAATAAATGAAGCCAAAAGCAGTGTAGCTAAATTAATGTCTAGCGTAACGGAAACAGAAAATGAATTGGATAGGCAATTTGGTAATGTCATCTCAAATTTAAATCAAAGTGATAGATTGTCAGAATCCCCCTCTACTCAACAGGACTTCATTGCTGAGATTAAAAGCAAGGGAGAGCAGTTGAAAATATGGGCGGACCATTATCAAATGTTTCATACAATGCTTGGAAAAGATATGGAATTCCAAGAAGCTATACATCTAACGGCAAAAGTATTAAGCGAAGGTTTAGAGGAACCAGCGCAAATCTATCAAAACCAGAGAATTTTACAAGGAGCTTATCTACTTGAAACAGGCGCGACCTATATGACATTAGCACAAGATTTAAAGCTTTCTGAACAACAGGCAAAGTTGCTAGTAGCAGCATACTTATTGCTAAACCAAGAGAGCATAGTAGTAGTTGCTGAACAAGTGAATTTGGAATTGATGGAGATTGAAGCTTTTTATAAAGAAAATAAAGAATTTTTTTCTTTAATTATTTCCTAAACAGAAAGGAGAAAATGCTATGCCAATTTCGGAATACCAATTAGACAATTATGTGAAGGAACTTCAACCCAGTATTAAAAATATAATTGAACTAGAAGACAAGCTTGGAAAAGCCGGTGGAGATATAGACAGTATTTTATCCAAATTAAACGATGAAGGATTTGATCTTGGTGCATGGCTTGGTGACAATCTATTTCGGACAGATAACCCGAAAAGGAAAGAAACAGCTATTCAACTGTTAAATGACTTAAACAATGAATTAAGTTATGCAAAAATTGATTTAAATATTTTAAAGCATGATATCCAAGATGAATTAAATACTTTATTAAAGGAATATGGGGAATGGAAAACTTACTTTGATAATAGGTTACCATTCATTGCATTTTCCATAGCTGTACCTAAATTCCAGGCTTCTAATCCCTTTCATCGATTAATGCTAGGGTTTGTATTAACCATCGTATTGAAAGATATATTATTACCAATATTTGAGGTGTTAGGGTTAGGTGTTGTAGGTCTTATCGTGGTGGTGGTGTTAATAGATGGAATAATTCAAGGCGAAAAAAGAATGGAGCTATTTGAAAATATCCAAAAAGAAACAAAAGTAGCGATGGAAGATGTTAAAAAGCTAAGGCAGGATATCAATGATGTGCAGGTACAAGTAAATACCTTTTTTGAAGATGTGGCAAAGAGCTTTCAAGAAACAGGCTTGTTAACGAAGCCATATACAAACCATCAGGAGCTAGTATCGTTTGTAAAATTACAGGCTGGGACATTAAGACGTTGGTCGGATCAATATGATTCGATGAAGCGAATGATTAATAAAGGCTTAGATATTGAATTTTCAGCAGAAGTGGTTGCTGCAAATCTAGTAAATAAACAAGATGATAAAAGTGAATTAGACAATTATACCAAGCTGTTAATGGGTGCATACCTTATTGAAATGGGAGAGTCCAATAGTGTAGTGTCTCAAAAGCTTGATATGTCCTTAGAAAGAATTAAAAAAGTAAAAGCAACCTACATGTTATTTAAAATGCATACACCAGATGAAATTGCACAAGTCTTGGAAATGGATGTAAACGAGGTCATGACGATTCAAGAGACGAATAGCGATTTAATAGCAATTGTTAGCTAAAAAATAATCTTAGAATGGATGGATAATATGGCGATTACAGAAGCGACATTAGCAACCTATGTAGAAGAATTACAGCCTGCTCTAAAAAATATTTATGAGGTAGAAGACAAGCTGGCTGAGTGTAAAGAGGGAATTGATAGCATCATTTCTAAGCTATTAGACGAGGATTTAGAAATTAGTGCATGGCTTGGTGATAATCTATTTCGTACAGATAACCCAGAGCGAAAAGTACAAGCAATTAAGCTTTTAAAAGAGCTGAAAAGTGAGTTAAGTGGAACATCAATTGACTTAAATATTTTAAAGCATGATATCCAAGATGATTTAAATAGTTTGCTAATGGAATTCCTCGAATGGAGAAAATGCTTTAAAAATACGTTGCCGCTGATTTCTTTATCAATCGTTGTGCCTTCTTATAAGAAAATCGCTTTAGATAAATATGTGGCGCTTACATTATTTGTAGTTAATCAATGGATTGGAAAAATAAAAGTGCTGGATAGCTTAGTTGCGAAACTAGGTACGCTTGGTGCAATAGCTGCTGTCCTTTACCTTATTACAGGAATTATTCAAGGTGAATTGCGGAAAGAGTATTTTGAAAATATTCAAGCAGAAACGAATAAGGCAAAAGAGGATTTAACTAAGACCAAACAAGAGATTAATCGTGGACAGAGTCAAGTTAATGCTTTCTTTAAAGATCTTGCAATGACATTTAAGGAGACAGGACTTTTACAAGATACTGTTGTAAATCATCGAGAGCTAGTTTTCTTAGTAAAGGAGCAAAACTCTACATTACGCAAATGGTCAGATCAATTTAATGCTATGAAACGGATGCATGAAAAAGGGATGGATTTATCCGTGGCAGCAAGTATAGCTGCTGAAGCATTATGTAAAAACACCGCGGATCCAAATGAGTTACAAAAAGTCACTAATACTTTATTAGGCTCGTATTTAATAGAGAGCCATACAGATTTAGCTGAAATCTCCAATACCTTAAAAGTTTCTGGGGATCAAGCAAAGAAAATAAAGGCTATGTATATGTTATTTACGAAGCATACACCATCCGAGATAGCAAGAGTCTTAGAAATGGAAATCCAAGAAGTCGAATCTATCCAAGAAGAAAATAAGGATATTTTAGCGAGTGTTGCTTAATATAGCATTCATCGAAATTACAATAAGGGAGGATGTGCATAATGTCAGATCAATATGTAGGCGAAATACGCATGTTTAGCGGTAAATATGCTCCAGTAGGGTGGGAATTATGCAATGGTCAATTATTGACTATTACAGGTAATGAGGCACTTTTTTCATTAATAGGTGTCAAATATGGGGGAGATGGTAGAACGAATTTTGCTTTACCAGATTTACGTGGAAGACTACCGATTCATAATAGTTCCCAGTTCCCCTGGGCAAGTAAAGGTGGCACGGAGACGGTTGCATTAACAGAGGAAAATTTACCTGCCCATACTCATAGTGTTTATGCCAATAATATACCAAATGAAGCAACCGAAAACTCACCAGCTAATAATACCTGGGGAATATCTAGCCTTACAAACTATCAAACGAATGTTTCCAGTAATATTGTACAAATGAACAACGAGTTAGTTTCTAATGTAGGTGGAAATCAATCTCATAATAACATTATGCCTTCATTTGTCCTTAATTTTATAATTGCAACGCAGGGACTTTATCCCGATTTTCAATAAAAAGGAGTGAGTATAATGGCAGAGCCATTTTTAGGCGAAATACGTCTTTTTAGTTTCAATAAAATACCGAGAGGGTGGCTTCCTTGTAATGGTCAAACATTACCTATAACTGGAAATGTTGCGTTGTATTCATTGTTAGGAGTTACGTATGGAGGGGATGGCAAGACAACCTTTGCGCTTCCGAATTTACAAGGTAGAGTACCATTACATCAAGGTAATCAGATTGCTTACGGAACAGTAGGAGGAGAGGAAGCACATACATTGACAGTTAACGAGATACCCTCTCATACCCATGAAATAACAGCAGATTCTTCGACAACAGATAAGCCTTCACCAAAAGACAATACATGGGGTGCAGTTAATGGGAAGAATATTTATGCTAAAAACCATAACACAGCTATGAATGAAACTGCTTTGTCAAGTACAGGACAGAATAAAGCACATAATAATATGCAGCCCTATTTAAGCTTATCATTTTGTATTGCAACAATGGGCATTTTTCCAAGTAGAGGATAAGGAGGGACTACAGAATGGATCCGTATTTAGGTGAGATTAGAATTTTCGCAGGAAACTATGCTCCGAGAGATTGGGCATTTTGTGATGGCAGTCTATTGTCTATTGCTCAATACAATGCTTTATACTCCATTATCGGAATAACTTATGGTGGAGATGGTAAGACAACATTTCAGTTACCTGATTTAAGGGGACGTGCCCCCATGCACTATGGCGATGGTCCTGGTTTAACGCCAAGGACATTTGCCCAATCAATAGGATCAGGTACAGTAACTCTTAATGAAACACAAATGCCTATTCATAAACATATAGCACAGGGGTCCTCTGTAGTAGCAGGTGGCATTAACAACCCCACTAATGCTATTTGGGGTAGTGAGTCAGCGCTTTCGGCAAAACCATATGTTAATTTAAAAAATGCAATTGCAATGAAAGTAGATATAGTAAATCCACAAGGTGGAAATCAACCACATAATAATATGCAGCCATTTGTCGCAATGAATTTTATTATTTGTTTAGACGGAATATATCCTCAGAAGCCATAAGAAGGTGGAGTGAGAATGGAATTAGCTTCTTTTATAAAATCAACAGTATATAAAATATTAATAATTTTAACCATTTCTACAATGGTTTTCTCAACCTTAGGAATACAACCTGCAAGTGCTAGTTATACAGACACATTATCTCCTGTAGAACAGATGAATGTAAAAAAGGATTCTAATGGTCAACTTTTAGCGGAATATAATGACCCTGCTATGATGAATGTTGCAACTAAAGATTTTGCTGCTTTGAAATTTAGTATTGATACATCTAAACCCATCCTTTCAGCTCAGCTTGCTTTAGCTGGAATAAATCAAGATAATAAACCTTTTTCTAATCTAGAAGTTAGAATAGGTAATAATAATTGGAATAGTACTTCTCCAGGAAATAACTTTCCAGATTTTATACAGGGAATTCCTACAAAAAATGAAGCTGTAGCTCAAGGTGACGGTGGACAAGTTTATGAAGAATTGATTGATGTGACAGATCTAGTAACAAATTCATCAGCAATTATAGGTAATAATGTAACATTTATATTAACGAGTAATTCAAATGAGATGACTGTAGTTAAATTTAGTAGCTCGATGGATTCTGAATTGGCACCCTTGGCACCTACTCTAAAAATTACCTATGGTGATGGTCAAAATAGTGTACCCACCGATATATCATTAAATCCAGCTACAGTAGAAGAAAACCAACCAACAGGAACAACCGTGGGAATGTTAAGTACTACAGACCCCGATGCAGGAGAGACGTTTACGTATAGTTTAGTAAATGGCCCAGAGGATAACGATAATAATAGCTTTAGCATCGATGGAACACAGTTAAAAACAGCAGGTGTGTTTGACTATGAAGCCAAGAGCAGTTTTAGTGTACGGATCAGGGTAACTGATAAAGGTGGTCAAGGTCTATCATTTGATAAATCGTTTACTATCAATGTGACAGATGTCAATGAAGCCCCAACAGATATTTCATTAAACCCAACGACAGTAGCAGAAAATCAACCATCAGGAACCAAAGTCGGAACATTAAGTGCTACTGATCCTGATGCAGGTTCCTCTTTTACGTATAGTTTAGTAAATGGAGCAGGTTCAACAGATAATAGTAGCTTTAGCATAGTAGGTAATGAACTCCGAACAAATAGTTCGTTTGATTATCAAACAAAGAACAGCTATAGTGTTCGAATTCAGGTAACGGATAATAAAGGATTAACGTTTGAAAAAATATTTACCATTTCGGTGACAGAATTGAATGAGGGTCCAACAGATATTACGCTAAGCTCACTTACAGTAGCGGAAAATGAGCCTGTAGGAACGGTTGTTGGTACATTTAGCACTACTGATCCTAATGTTGGAGACACATTTACTTACAGCTTAGTGGCTGGCACAGGAGCTACAGATAACAGTAGCTTTACCATCGATGGGAATCAGCTAAAAACCGCAGAAATATTTGATTATGAGACGAAGGATAACTACAGTGTGCGAATTAAAGTATCCGATAGTACCAATAATTTATATGAAAAAGCATTCACTATAAGTATTTCAGATGTCAATGAAGCCCCAACAGATATTTCATTAAGCCCAACATCAATAGCAGAAAATCAACCATCAGGAACCAAAGTCGGAACATTAAGTACCACGGATGCTGATGTAGGAGAGACGCTCACGTATAGTTTAGTAGTTGGTACAGGTGATACCGATAATAGTAGCTTTATTATAGTCGGGGATGAACTGCGGACAAATAGCTCATTTGATTACGAAACCAAGAATAGCTATAGTGTTCGGATTAGGGTAACAGATAAAGATGGCTTATTTTATGATAAAGAATTTACTATATCGGTTACCGATGTCAACGAAGACCCAATACCTACACTGATATCAACAGCACCAGCCAATAATGCAACAAATATTCCAATTAACCCTACACTAACTTTAACATTTAGCGAAAATGTGAGTGGTGTTGCAGGAAAGAACATTCGTATCTATGGTCCAAATAATAGTTTAATAGATACAATAGACGCTACTAATGCAACAGTAAATGGCTCTACGGTATCAATTCAACCAACTAATACTCTATTAAAAGAGATAACTTATTATGTATTAATGGACGATGGGGCATTTGTAGACACAGCCAATCAGGGTGTAGCAGGTATAACAGCAAATAATATATGGCATTTTACTACGCTATCTCCTAGTGATAATGCCAATTTAAGTAGTTTAGTTATTTCATCAGGTAATTTAAATCCTAATTTTACAGATAGTACAGTGAATTATCAGGTTAATGTTGCTTATAATGTTGAAAATATTGATATAACGCCAACGACCGCAAATAGTAGTGCAATCCTTAAATTGAATGGTACCTCCATTGCAAGTGGACAATTGAGAACAATACCTCTAAATGTAGGTAGTAACACGATTACCATTGCTGTGACTGCTGAAAACGGAGTAGCAACTAAAACATATACCCTCACGGTGATAAGAGCATTACCTACTCTCGAACAAGTAGACAATGTGGCATTAAGCACTAGTGGTATTGCGACATGGACAGATATAGCAGGTGAATCTTCCTATGCTGTACAGCTCTATAAAGATGGCTCTCCGATTGGTAGTGTCGTTGACATATCAGCAGATACAACAACGCATAATTTCCTAACAGCAATGCGTGCTGCTGGTGTGGGAGAATATACAGTAACCGTAAAAGCCAAGGGAGATGGGTTAACATATTTAGATGGTGTTCCGTCAATCTCTTCTAACACACAAACGATTATTAAACTAACAAGCATTACAAACGGTTTGAACTGGGATGGAGATATTGCGAAATGGCAGGCTGTTCCTAATGCGGTGAGCTATGATGTGCTTCTGTATAAGGGTGATATAGCAGTTGGAACAGCAACAAATGTATTAGCTACAAATATCAATGATGGTGTTGACTTTACTACCGCATTCCAAACAAATGGCATAGGAAGCTATACTTTTTTTGTACAGCCTAAAGGTGATGGACTACTAATTTTAGATGGGGATCAAGGAGTATCGTCTTCAACAAAAATCATTTCACCTTTAACTTATACAGTTTTATACGATGGTAACGGTAATACAGGTGGAACTGTACCTCAAGATAATGCAATATATAGTCAAAATGACGATGTCACTGTAGCTGCCAATGATGGCGGTCTAGTTAAAACTGGGCACTCATTTATAAGCTGGAATACAAAGGCGAATGGTACAGGTACATCTTATCTGCCAAATAATACATTTAAAATAGCAACCGAAAATATCACACTCTTTGCACAATGGGCAATTAATCATTATACAGTGAGCTTTGATGTAGATGGAGGAAGTACCATCTCGAATCAAACAATAGATTATGGGGAAAAAGCAAGTCAACCAACCCCAGAGCCAACGAAAGCTGGTCATACATTTGTCGGCTGGTACACAAGTAGTACTGGGAATACACATTTTAATTTTGATACTGCCATTACAGGAGACACCGTAGTCTATGCAAAATGGAGTCCAGTGGCTGTGACATATACGGTAAGCTTTGATGTAGCAGGAGGAAGTGCCGTATCAAATCAGACAGTGGCACATGAAGAAAAAGCAAGTCAGCCGACACCAACGCCAACAAAAACTGGTCATACATTTGGAGGCTGGTATACAAGTAATGCCTACACAATGCCATTTGATTTTAACAGTGTCATTACAGGGAACACAACAATCTATGCAAAATGGAATTCTGTGACGTATACAGTGAGCTTTGATGTCAGCGGAGGGAGCACAATATCGAACCAAACTGTAGCATTTGGAGAAAAAGCAAGTCAACCGACATCTGCGCCAACAAAAGCTGGCTATACATTTGGAGGCTGGTATACAAATAATGCCTACACAACACCATATAATTTTGATACTGCAATTACAGCCAACACAGTGATCTATGCAAAATGGATTAGTAATAATACAGGTGGCGGTAATACCGATCCTTCACCAAACCCTGATTCAGGTTCATCAACACCTTCAACCAATGTAGAGGAAATTGTGGTAGATGTTGAGTCTGGTGAGGGTGACCTAGTTTCTAAAACAACAATAAAACGAACAAAAAATGTAGATAACACTATAAACGATGAAGTGACATTAACTGCTGAGAGCGCAACAGAGACGATTAGAAAATTACAGGAACAAGGAAATGATAAAGCAAGAATCATCATTCCGGACCAGCAGGATCAAGTAAATCAAGTTCATGTGTCTATACCCAATAATGTGGTGACACTTCTACAAAATGGTGCAGTCCATCTTGAAATTGTCACAGATAACGTCAAAATTGAAGTGCCAAAAACTTCGTTGGAAATGTTTAATGATAATCTCTATTTCAGACTTATTCCTATAAGAGGGCAGGCTGAACAATTGGATATCCAAGAACAAGCAAAAAAGGAAAGGGTTGTGCAGCGGTTGGTAGGAAGTGCAGTTGTTGAGTTACTTGGTCGTCCAATGATCATTGAAACAAATATGCAAAGCCGTCCCGTCACATTAACCTTACCTTTACCTACAGATTTAACACAGGAACAGCTAGATCATCTAGCTATCTATATTGAGCATAGTGATGGCACAAAAGAGGTTGTGTATGGAAAGATTGTAGAATTTCAAAAAGGAATAGCAGGTTTACAGTTTGAGGTAAATAGGTTCTCTACATTCTCTATTCTTTACTTACCAGAAAAGGAAGAAGTGAAGGAGCCAACTACTGACGCCGTTACACATTCACCTTATATCCAAGGCTATCCAGATGGTACCTTCCGTCCGAATGCACCTGTTACACGAGCACAAATGGCAAGTATGTTTGCCCGTCAATTAACAGGTAATGCAATTCCGCAAGCGAAGGCAACCTATACAGATACCATTCAGCATTACGCAAAAGATGCGATTGAATTTGCAAAGGAAAAGGGTTTGTTTACAGGGGTTACGGCAGCTAACTTTAATCCAAATGGCTCGATTACGCGTGCACAGATGGCAACAGTGGCTGCCCGCTGGATAGAACAGCAATGTGTAGATCGTCCTGATGCAGATTTCTGTCAACCAACCTCACAAAGTGCAGTATTCAAAGATGTGAGCGTCAATCATTGGGCAGTGAAAGCGATTGATACTGTCAATACAGCGGGAATTATGACAGGAGTAACAGCAGATACATTCAATCCAGATGGCTACTTAACACGTGCACAAGCGGTGAAAGTATTAAATCGACTGTTTGAGCGTCAAGTCATAACAGAAGCCCAAACACCATTATTTACAGATGTGCCAAGACAGCATTGGGCATTTTATGAAATTCAAGAAGCAGCAAAAAAATAAGCTGAAAATTGGGCGCGACGATTCGTTATGTAATCGCCGTGCCTTTTTTTCATGATTCAAATAGAAATTGATACCCAGAACCTCTCACGGTTACAATCCTAGCTCTATGGCCAGTGACAGATTCCAGTTTTTTTCGTAAATTACTAATATGAACCTTTAATGCCTGAGTATGCCCAATACTTTCCTCTGCCCAAATAAGCTTATACAATTCTGAAGGATGAAAAATTTGTCCTGGCCGTTGTGCTAGAAAGAAAAATATTTGAAATTCCTTTGTGGATAAGGCTAAAGCTATGTTACCAATATAAACTCTTCCTGAGTGAACATGAAAGTGAAAATCTTCTATAGTACGAGCATCTTCATCTATTGGGTGTACATCGGCTTTTAATTGAAACTGCTTTCTACGCAAAGAAATTCTTTCAATTGTTTTCATTAAACGTTCTTTCTCAATAGGTTTTAAAATATAATCAAAAGCCTGTACAGTAAAAGCCTCTAAGGCATAATGTTCATAGGCAGTTACAAAAACAATGTCTATTAAATGCACAAAGTTTGCAAATTTACTGGCCAATTCAATACCATTCATTTCGCCCATTTCGATATCTAAAAAAAGAATATCTGGTTTGAGTGTAGGGATGTTTGCTATAGCTTCTAGTGGATTTAGAAATTTCCCCACAATAGTAACAGCACCATTGTCGTTTAATGTAGCTTCTAATAAATTGATTGCCAAAATTTCATCGTCTACAATGATGGCTTTTAACATTTTTTCACCTCTTTTCATCTAAAATTAGGGGGCTTTTTCAAATATCACTAAGAAGTTGGTAGAAGTAAAACTTCTGTCACCAATGCTATGCTTTGTCCTCAGCAACGGGACATCCACTAAATAATTACATGTTTTTGAAAATTCAATAATTTCGAGGTGGCAGAACGCCGTTCGCCATCCAATTTAATTGGAATATTATCCTGCAAATTTTACTAGCGCAGGTCTATTACTCCTTTAATTGTTTTAAGTTTATTAGTATTCTCGCACTTTAGTAAATGAGATGCATTTCCCAAATCGTGATGTATTATGAATGGATACTTAAATATGTCTTTCTACCCATAGTATAGCATGTCAATAGTTAACAAAAAATAGATTAAATCATGCATCATTATCTAATGATAGAAACTTTAATCAAAGGGATTTTGTGCATTTTGTGTATTTAAAGTGCATATACTTACAATCACTCTGTTTTTTGCTTATAATAGGAAGGTCAGAATTTTTTCTGAAAAAAGTAGCCACAAAGTGAGCGATTGCGATTGAAAAAATTATTATATGGTATTTTCTTTGTTGTTTTTATAGTCATTTTTTTGTACGTAAACAATCACTGGCTAGTCGTAAGTAAACATGTGTTTGAATCAGAAAATGTACCTGCTAGCTTCGATGGGCTACGCATAGTACAAGTTTCGGATTTACATGATGCCGTCTTTGGTGACAATCAACGAAAACTGATTGCAAAGGTGAAGGATACAAAACCTGATTATATTTTTATCACAGGTGACGTAATCGATAGTAATCGCTATGATTTAAAACAAAGTCTACAGGCAGTGAAAGGACTAGTTGAAATAGCGGATGTTTATTATGTACTAGGTAACCATGAGGTAGCAACGAATAAGGTGAGTGAAATTTATGAGGCGCTGTCATCGTTAGGGGTACATATAATGGCCAACGAATCGACCGTGTTAGAGCGCGACGGGGAGCGCTTGGCGATTGTTGGAATTGAGGATCCGTTAATGGGTAGAACAACAGAAGACATGCTGGACATTGCAACGGCCTATTTGCCAGACGATATGTTTAAGTTGTTACTAGCACATAGACCGGAAATGTTTAATACGTATGTAAATTATCACATAGATCTAGTATTTTCGGGACATGCGCATGGTGGACAAGTTCGTATTCCTGGACTAGGAGGACTTGTTGCACCAGGACAGGGATTGTTCCCAAAATATACAGCTGGTGTCTACGAAGCAGGCGCGACGAAAATGGTGGTTAGTAGAGGGCTAGGCAATAGCTCCGTACCGTATCGTATTTTTAATCTACCAGAAATTATTGTGATGGATTTAAAGAAAAAATAAGCACTGCGTAAAATCTACGCAGTGCTTTCAATTTGTTTGCGTTCTATACGTTTAACGAGATAGATACTTATTTCATATAAAATAATCATTGGTATTAATACAAGTAGCTGGCTTATAAAGTCTGGTGGCGTGATAACAGCAGAGCCTACGCCCATTGCGATATAAGACCAGCCCCGTATCTTTTTCATGGATTCAGCAGTCAGTACACCAATGGCTGATAAGAATAGGGCAACAATCGGTAACTCGAATAATAAACCAAGCGGTACTGTGGTCATGATTAAAAAGTGCATATATTCATTTGCTGATACCATGACATCGAAATTGGTAGCCCCAACGCTTACTAAGAATGTATAGCTAAGTGGGTTTACGACGAAATAACCAAAAGCTATCCCTACTAAAAAAAGAATTAGCATGATCGGTGCATAGAGGCCTAAAAATCGACTTTCCTCTTCCTTTAAGCCTGGTTTTATAAAGCTCCACAGAAAATGGACAAGAAAAGGCATTGCAAGACCAAATGCTAAAGTAGTTGAAATCGTCATGTAAAATTTAACTACTTCTAGCGGTCCTAAAATAACGAGTGAGTGACCTCGCGTTATGAAAGGAAACCAAATATTAATTGTGGAAAAGACAACAATGAAAAATAGAATAAAAACCGTTAGCCCTTTGATAATCTGCTTACGTAAATCAGTAAGATGCTCCAATAATGAAGTAACAGGTATCAGGGGCTCAGCTGAAACATGATCCTCTTCAATTGCTACCACAGGTATTTCAATTAAAGCCTCCATAGGTGCTGGAGGCTCGGCTTGAGGTTTATCAAGAGGGCTTAAATATTTTCTTTTTCCGTCTTCATATGGATCCATAGGAACCCCTCCTACGAAGCATCAGATTTTTTTTCGACCTTTTTCACGGTATCCTCTTCATCATCCATAAGCCCCTTAGTAGACTTTTTAAATTCTGCAAACGTTTTACCAACTGCTCCACCGATTTCAGGTAATTTTTTCGGACCAAATACAATTAATACAATAACTAAAATAATGATTAATCCAGGTACTCCAATTGCTCCAAGACCTCCCATAAGTCTTGCCTCCCTTATAATGTTTTTTTACACTAAAGACCCACCTGATTGACTATATTTAATAACCCCTTCAGCACAACGGTAGGCAAGTGCTCCTAATGTGCCTGTTGGATTGTAACCACTATTGTGTGCAAAGTTGCCCGCACTTACTGCGAAAAGATTATCAACATCCCAGTGCTGTAAGTAATTATTCACAACTCCTTGTTCGGGTGTTAAACTCATCACCGTTCCACCAGTGTTATGCGTTGTTTGGTAAGGTACGATATTATAATCGGTAATTTCCGCGTTAGGGACGATTGTTTTTGCACCCATTTCCTTCATAATATCCGCTGCACGTGCAGAGATATATTTATGAAGTGCACGATCCTGCCCAGTAAAATTGTACGTTAATTGCATTAATGGCAAGCCGTAAGCATCCTTATAGGTAGGATCCAGTGATAAATAATTTTGCTTATGTGGCATAGATGCTCCTTGCGCGCCAATACCGAATGAGCGTGTATAGTAATAAATAGATTGCTTTTTAAATTCTGGTCCCCAAGTAGGTGTATCTGGCGGTGTTGGATTGGAACCGATTGGTCGAGTGCCTGTCTGTGTAAGCGCAATATTTCCTCCGTGAATAAAATCTAAATCACTATGGTCAAAATTATCCCCATTGTAGTCGTCTATACACATGCCTAATGAACCTGCGCCCATAAATGTATTGTATTGTTCCTCGAAGAACCCAGCGGCACCAGGCAAGATTTGATAGCAATAGTTTCTGCCAAGTGTTCCTTTACCAGTAGTAGGGTCATATCTTTCACCTATGTCAGAGACCATTAATAGCTTGGCATTATTAAAGACATAACTAGTTAATACAACAGCATTAGCAGGCTGAATGAATTCTTCTCCCGAAACGGTATCGATATATCTAACACCTGTAGCCTTATTACCCTGCTTTAAAATTTCTACAACATTGGAATTGAAGCGTAAATCAAAATTTCCTGTCTTCAGAGCAGTAGGGACAACCGTAATTTCTGCAGATGATTTTGCACCGTATTCGCATCCAAAACGTTCACAAAAACCGCAATATTGGCAAGCATTGATCGTTTCGCCATCTGGATTTTTATAAACCTCTGACACATTGGCTGATGGTACCATATAAGGTGTTAGCTTCAGATTTGCTGCAGCTTTTTCGAATTGTGCAAGCATAGGCGTTTTTTTCATAGGCGGTGTTGGATAGGGATTCGAGCGCTTCCCACTAAATTTATTTTTATCATCCCCTGAAATACCAGCTGTTTTCTCGAACTTATCGAAATAGGGCTCAAGTTGATCATATGTTAAACCCCAATCCTGAATCAGATAATCTGGCCCAAGCTTATTAGGCCCGTAACGTTTATCTGTTAACGTTTTGATTTGAAAATCATAGGGTAAAAATCGATAAGTCATCCCATTCCAGTGTGTTCCTGATCCGCCTAGACCCTCTCCAAGCAAGAAGGAGCCAAGCTGACGCATTGGCAATGCTTTCATATTTCGATCATTACGAAAGCTTACCGTTTCTTTGGATAGATTTTGCATTAAATCATAACGAATGGCATAACGGTATTCATCATGAACATTTAAGTAATCTTCGGTACCACGCTTTTGCCCACGCTCTAAACCGACTACCTTTAAGCCAGCTTTGGCACACTCGGCAGCAACGATACCGCCTGTCCAACCTACACCAACTGTTACCACGTCTACACTTGGTAATGTTTTAACCATTTCCTAACCCCCTTAATGGTTGCCTAATGGATTAGGCTCAATTTTTTGGAATTTTGCATCTTCTATTTGTGTAATATAGGCCATTTGGTGACCAGGGAAGCCCTTCATGCGCCAGCCATCCATATTACGATTTCCTCCATACATTGGGTCAGAATAAGCTCCCTCTAATGTAGCTGCGCGTAATAGTGCAAAGAAGAACGCAGATGTAACCCCAACCATTTCTATGTCACCCTTTTGAAACGCTGTTAATATCTCATCCATTTGTTTGCCATCTATATCGTTAAAGCTTTTTTTATAACGTTTTTGTGCTTCGTCCTCCATTTTTTGAATACCCTGCCTAAAAATTTCCGCTCGCGTTAAGCGGCTCTGATAGCCTTGAGTTGGGGCACCCACATCGAATGGACCTTGCATATATTCTTTAGAGTTACTCCCATAATTTCCTGCAAGCTGATGATCGATAAAATAGGGAACATCTAAACCTATAGCACCTGGTCCCAAATCGTCTTCTGGGAAGATACGTTCTGTGGCCTTTGATAAGATACTAAAATCTCTTTCGTTTCTAAAAAACATCTTAGCCTTAGGTGAACCTGTTGCCTCATTCGTTGTTTCATGACCATCATGCTCCAAGGTAGAAGTGCCTTTACCATGGATGTTGTAGCCTACTAGACCTCCAATTAATCCACCACCGACTAATGTACCAGCAGCAATACCTGTTGTTTTTAAAAAGTCTCGACGAGAAACATTGTTTTTGTCTGAACTCATAGAAATCCTCCCCTCAAAATGTTTTAAACGGATCCTATCTTTAATAATCAGCAAAAAATGTGAATTATAATCAATTTTTGTTGGAAAATGTTTTAATTTCATCCATTGGATTTATGTACCCTGTCTTTTTATAACAAGATGGATCAATGAATTGAAAATTTTGTAGAAAATTGTTAGCACTATAAAGATAGTGTGAATGGTATTATTATACATTTATTAATCATATTGGAAAACTTTTGTTGACTTCTACTTTTAGTGACCTTACTCTGAAGTTATGCATAAATATGTGAATGATATAGCTAAAAATGGAAGAAGTGAGAAAAAGGGAAATGTGGTTAAAAGGTATTGGTGGTAAATTAATTGTTGCAATTATAGCTCTTGTATTTGTAACATGTGGCACACTAGGGTTATCTACTTGGATAAATAGTACAAAAGCTATGAATGAACAAGTGGAATCAAATTTGGTTTCTAGAGCAGAGGATGTTTCACAATACATAGAAGAACACTTCCAATTAACATTAGTAGAAGTTGAAGCAATCGCAGAGCAAGAGGCAGTTCGTAGCATGGACTTTGAGAAGCAGAAACAATATTTATCGAAACGTCTTGCTAATAATGAGAATTACTTAGGTTTTGGCATTATTAACGCTGATGGGGTTGCTCATTACCTTGATGATACAACAGCTGAACTAGGGGATCGTGATTATGTAAAGGAAGGTTTTACTGGTAAGTCTGTTATGTCAGAAATTACGATTAGTCGTGTAACAGGTGAACCAGTCATTTTAATCGTTTCACCAATTGAAACAGCGACTGGTGAAAAAGCTTTATTACTAGCGCGTATCGATGGCTATTACCTATCTAAAATTGTAGAAGGCATTAAGGTTGGAGACAGTGGTTACGCATTTATGTTAGACGCTAACGGAACGATTATTGGACATAATAATCATTCGTATGTGAAGGAGCAATACAATCCAATCAAGGAAGCAGACGAAACAGGTATCATGACAGGCAGAGCATTGGCTGCTAAAGAAATGCTTGCTAATGATAACGGTTATTTTTCTTTTGAAACAGAAGATAATGGAACTAACTTAATGGGCTATCACACCCTTGATAATGGTTGGAAAATGGGTGTTATCGCATTAGAGAATGAGATGTTTTCAGGGCTTTCTAAGCTTAAGACGAACTTCATTGTCACAACAATCATTGTTTCGATACTAGGGCTATGCATCTCGTTTGCCATTTCACGCTCTGTTAGTAGACCACTTCGACATGTACTTCGCATTAGTGAGGGCTTATCAGAAGGAGACTTTACACAGGAGATCCCAGAAAAATATTTGAAACGTATTGATGAAATGGGAACGATGGCACGTGCATTAGATCGCATGACTGATAATATGCGGGAAATGATAGCTAAAGTGAGTCAAGAAGCAACTGCAGTGAATGAAGCTTCATGTGATTTAATGGGAGATGTAGTCGGAGTAACAAAGCATTCGAAGCAAATTGCTGGTGCAATAAGTGAGGTAGACCGAGGGGCACAAAGCCAAACTGTGATGGCAGAGGAAAGTGCCTCAGCAATGGAGCAAATGGCAATGGGGATACAAAATGTAGCTGAAGTTGCCTCAACCATTGCTTGTAATACAGATTTTATTTCCCAGAAAATTAGTGAAAGCAATTATGCAGTCCAGCAATCCATTCGACGTATGAATGAGATTCAGCAAGGCACAACGGATGAACTAACCATTATTCACAAACTAGAAAAAGAGTCAGAAGAAATTAGCTTAATTTCAAAAATGATTACCGATATTTCCGATCAAACGAATTTATTGGCATTGAATGCTTCTATTGAAGCAGCACGGGCAGGGGATGCTGGTAAAGGCTTTGCCGTTGTGGCGGAAGAAGTTCGCAAGCTATCAGAGCAAACAGCAGAATCAGCTACCAAAATTAATGTGCTAATTGAAAGAGTTCAATCTTACACATTAGAAGTAGTAAAAGCTGCGGAATCAGGCGAAGATAATGTGGAGCGTGGTTTAGCTTCCATTGAGGCAGTAGGAGAGCGCTTCGAGGAAATGGTTCAAGCAGTGGGAGAAATAGCAGGTCAAATTGAAGAAATGAATGCTTCGGCTGAGCAAATGTCTGCCAATACGGAGGAAGTTTCAGCTTCTATGGAAGAAATGGCGGCCACTGCACATGCGGCAAGTGATTATGTGCATGAGGTAACAGATGCAACAGCCGAACAATTGAAGACTGTAGCAACAATGAACAATCAAACTGAAAAACTATCAGAAATGGCAAAACGTTTATATGAAGCCATTCAAAAATTTAAATATTAAAATTAGAGAGGAGCTGTCTATTAATGACAGCTCCTCTCAGAGTGTTGAAAAACAAAACCATCCATACAATTTTTGTGAAAGGTCAAAATGGATTACCGCTCCATGCAGGGGATTGTCTGTCGCTATCCCACAGAAGTCAGGTATCCATCCACTCCACCTCATAAAAATGTTACCTTTTTAGCAAAGGCTTAATTGAAGGTGTTCACTACTCATTTTATGGAGAGGTGTGGTCAATCATCATCATTTCTCCCATTGAAATTAAGAGTCTATCCTTTCTCGAATTATACATTTGCTATTTTGTTCACAACAACTGTATGAAAGATAAGGAAAAGCCACTTTTACAGAATGGTTGATTGGAGTGGAGCCAGTGTCACTCCTAGGGGATTTAGCGTCACAGATGAGACCCTGGAGCGAACGTAAGTGAGTGAAGCGACTCATCGGACGCCCCCTGGAAAGGACGCTGGCGGAACGGAAATCAACCCCTCGCCTTGTCAAGAAGTCTTTTTCTGCTAGTGACATTGTCTTTTTTCAACAACATAGGAGGAGCTGTCTATTAATAACAAACAGCTCCTCTATTATGATGCAATTAAGCGTCTTGCATAGCTGCTAGTAACGCTTCTTTAGAAATGGTGCAATCGCCACCGCCTTGTACCATTTGATCGCTTCCGCCACCTTTACCATTAATAAGAGGCAGTGCCTTTTGGGCAATATCCTTCATGCTTTTTGAAACATTCGTACCTCTTGCTGCAACGAATTGTAGCTTGTCTTCATTTTCAGACACAAGAAGAGTTATTACATCTTTCTGTTCCGTGACAATAATGCGGGCTATTTTTTGTAGCTCCTGCATTGTTCGTTGATTAAAAGCAGCAGTTACTATGCCTTCGCTATTAACAAGAGCCTTTGCTTCATAAGTGAGTAACTCCTCTTTTGCAGCAGCAAGTGCTTTTTCTGTGGTTTTTTGAGCAGAGAGAACTTTTGTGAGTGCTGTAGCAGCTTCAATCTCAGGGACACTTAATTGTCGAGCAACGTCCCCTAATACTTTTTTTCGCATGCCAAGCTCAGTTAAAACACGTTGACCACAAACAAAAGAAACGCGCACATTACCCTTCATTTTTTCGATACCTAATATTTTTATGGCACTAACTTGTCCAGTAGATGTGGGGTGAGTGCCACCACAACCGTTGTAATCAAAATGAGGGATAATCACAAGTCGAATGTCCCCCGTCACTGCAACTTCTTTACGAAGATTATAGTTGCCAAGCTCATGTTCTGTAACCCAGGTTGTTTGAATGGGACGGTTTTCTAAAATGATGTCATTGGCTCTTGCTTCTGCCGCTGCAAGCTGTTGTTCAGACAGCGTATCAACTGCAATATCAATTGTGACTTGCTCACTGCCTAGATGAAAGCTTACAGTCTGCGCATTAAAAAGCTCTACAAAAGCAGCTGTTAAAATATGCTGCCCAGCGTGTTGCTGCATATGATCAAATCGTCTTGGCCAATTTATCTTGCCATGTATGATACCATCTAAAGTCGATGGATCACCTTGAATATAGTGACGAATTTCACCATCCACCTTTTCAACATCTATGACTTCCATCGCATTCAATGTACCGGTATCGTGAGGCTGACCTCCACCAGTTGGATAGAAGGCGGTATTCGATAGTACAACATAATGACGGCCAGATTCATCAGTCCCTTTACTAATAATAGTTGCATCAAACTCTTGCAACATAACGTCTTGGTAATATAATAGCTCTTTCATGAAAAAGCCTCCTTTATGTAGGGAAATTAAACTCTAATTTAATTCCATTTAATTGTGGCATAATTACTTACAGGTGTATACGGCTTTTCTAGTTGACCCATGCTGAAATTGATTTAATATAGAAAAGAACAGCTAAAGAAAAAAGGAGCTAACATAATGGAAATTACACAATTCTCAATGGAAGAAATTTTAGACCCAACAAATATTATAGAAGGTAAGCGTTATGAATTTATTTTGGATGTAGAAATTGATGAAGAGGATGAGCTATACCACGAAGCCGGCATTGAAATTCGTGTTCTTATTGGCGAAAAGGGAGAAGAGCCATTTATTTTAAATTACTTCATCATAGAAAAGGCTGAGGGTGAATATTTAGACTTTGCACTAGAGGATGTTGAACTAGAAGAAATTTTGGCATTCTGTAAAGAAGAAATAGCGAAAGCATAATAAGTAACAGGTAGAGAGTATA
This sequence comes from Lysinibacillus sp. FSL K6-0057, assembly GCF_038630885.1. Taxonomy (NCBI): domain Bacteria; kingdom Bacillati; phylum Bacillota; class Bacilli; order Caryophanales; family Bacillaceae; genus Lysinibacillus; species Lysinibacillus sp. FSL K6-0057. Next base: position 198,743 of record NZ_CP152047.1, read on the forward strand.
TATTCTTTACCTGTTTTTTTATTGAATTAAGGATTATGTAAGCTTGATGAAATATACATGTAGTATTGAAGAACTAAACTTAGTTTTAGTGTTTAGAAAATAGGGCAATTTAAAGAGAGAGGTGTTTCTATGTCAACGTACACGCAATCCATTTTTATAGCGTTTTTCATAACCATTATTTTATCCTTTGTACTGTTTATTCCATGGCTAATTTATACGTATCGCAAGTATGGATACTTATCGATGTCCAAAACCATTATCGTGTTCTCATTTATTTTTTACTTTTTATCTGCGCTTTGTTTAGTATTATTACCATTTCCATCTACAAGAGATACTTGCTCACTTCAATCCCCGGACACCGTTCATACTAATTTGAGACTTTTTCAATTTGTTGATGATGTTTTAAAGGACAGTGGGGTTGTTGTCACAAATCCATCTACATGGCTTGCTATCACAAAACAGCAGGCATTTTTTCAAGCCTTCTTTAATTTCTTACTACTGATGCCATTCGGCGTTTACTTGCGCTATTTTCTTAAAGAAAGAAGGTACTGGAAACGTGCATTTTTAATTAGCTTTTTGCTAACATTGTTTTATGAGGTCACACAAAGAACAGGCATTTATGGCATCTTTAATTGCGCATACCGAATCTTTGATGTAGATGACTTATTACTAAACAGTATAGGTGCACTATTAGGCTTCTTCTTAGCACCAATTGTTTGGGCATTATTCCCTTCGCATGAAGAGGTTGAGGCTAAAGCTGCTGAAATGGAAAAAAATGATATTGTTAAGCCGATTTCTATTTTGCTGGCATTGGTCATTGACTTAATTATCGCCCAACTGATTTGGATGATGATTGGTGTTCTGACAGGGTATAGCGGTACTTTTGAATTCTTAGTGGAAATGGCTCTGTACATGATACTCTTTGGTTTGATGCCAAGTATGATGAAAGGTGCAACGCTCGGTATGAAAGTGATGCGTTTTACAATGGTCAACAAGAATGGCAAAAGTATTGTAAGGCAATCGTGGCGTCGCTGTATTGCTATTATTGCTACCTTGTGTTTATCAGAGGCCATTACAACGCTAGGTGACATTCAATTAGATATGGATTCACCATTTTATGTTCTGCAAATTGTCATTTCTCTACTTGCCGCTATAGCAGGTTTTGCACTTACAATGATAATAGCTATTCATGTGATACGGGTCATCGTAAGTGGTGGAAAGCGACGTTTGTATATCGATCAATATGCAGATTTAATGGCAACAAGGAAAAAATAAGGGGGCTTGTAGAATGAAATACGTCATCATTGGGGGAGATGCTGCAGGTATGTCTGCAGCAATGGAAATCTATCGGAATGTTCCAGGAGCAGAAATAACTTCTTTAGAACGTGGTTTTATTTATTCATATGGGCAATGTGGATTGCCATATGTTGTAGATGGTCGTATTTCATCAACCAAACGTTTAATTGCAAGAGATGTCGAGACTTTTCGAGATAAATATGGCATTGATGCAAGAGTTGGCTATGAGGTAGAGCATGTAGATATAGACAAGAAGATTATTACAGGTACACAAGCAAGTGGCGAAAACTTTGAGATTACCTACGATAAACTTCTTATCGCAACGGGGGCTAGTCCAGTCATGCCTGTGAAAAAAGGGATTGAGCTAGAAGGTATCCATACCGTGAAAACAATTCCTCAACTGGAAGATTTACTGGCTGATTTAACACCAGATATTGAACAGGTAACCATCATAGGTGGTGGCTATATTGGATTAGAAATGGCTGAAACGCTACATGCCTGCGGGAAAAAGGTAAGACTGGTTCAACGAGGGAGCCATGTAGCAAGAATTTTAGATGAAGAGCTTGCTCAGCATGTTCATGAGGAAGCAAAAAAGAACGATGTAGAGTTGTTATTAAATACGAGTGTTGAAGCATTTGAAGGAAATAAACGGGTTGAACGCGTTGTTACAGACAACGGTATTTTGGAGACAGATTTAGTGATTGTCGCTTCAGGCATTCAACCAAATACGCAGTTTTTAAAGGATACTGGGATTGCACTTGCAAAAAATGGAGCAATCATTGTAAATCGCCATTTAGAGACTTCTATTGAAAATATTTATGCAGCAGGAGATTGTGCAACCCATTTTAATATTGTAAAGGAACGTTTAGATTATATACCTTTAGGAACAACAGCCAATAAGCAAGGTCGTTTAGCTGGTCTCAATATGTCAGGCAAATTTGCGCCGTTTAGAGGAATTGTGGGCACTTCTATTTTAAAATTTTTCAATCTAACCATAGCTACAACAGGCATTAATGAGCGCAATGCTAAAGAGCTGGGCTTTGACTATGAGGCATTTAAATTATCTGCACGCCATATAGCTGGCTATTATCCAGGTGCACAACGTATGTTTATTAAAGTGGTCGTTCGCAAACGTGATCAATTGTTACTGGGTGCGCAAATCGTGGGACCTGCGGGAGTCGATAAGCGTATCGATGTGTTTGCTACGGCATTATATAGTAAAATGACACTACCTGATTTGCTAGATTTAGATTTAGCCTATGCACCACCATTTAACGGTGTTTGGGATCCTTTGCAGCAGGTGGCAAGAATGAATGGACGTTTATAATAGGAGGTAGAGAGAGATGAGCATTTATGATATTAACGTAACTTTAGAAGATGGTACTATCTATAGCCTCGAACGTTATAAAGGAAAGCCTTTGCTAATTGTTAATACAGCTTCCAAATGTGGCTTTACACCACAATTTGAAGAATTAGAAGGGCTCTATGAAAAATATCAGGAGCAAGGTCTGGTTGTACTTGGTTTTCCGTCAAATCAATTTAAACAAGAGCTAGCGACAGCTGAAGAAGCGGCCTCCCAATGTCGACTGACATATGGTGTGACGTTCCCAATGCATGAGATAGTTAAGGTAAATGGTAAAGAAGCACACCCTATTTTCGATTATCTTACTTCTCACTCCAAAGGATTTTTAGGTAATAGTGTTAAATGGAACTTTACTAAATTCCTTGTGAATCGTAATGGAGAGGTTGTTGGACGGTATGCATCAGCAGATAAGCCAAGTAGCTTTGAGGAAGATATTCAAAAAGTATTAGCACAATAGATTAGAAAAGGTTCATGCACAGTTTGTGTATGAATCTTTTTTTGTCTACAAATTTCAAAAAGCAGATGATTTAAGGTTGCTGTAAGCTTGCGACAAATTTGTTGTAAGTTTGAGGTCGTATACTAAAGTCAGAAAGAAGAGGTGAGCGTATATGACGCCATTATTAAAGGTACAAAACGTTGGAAAAACATACGGCAAAGGCGCAAATACTTTTACAGCGCTATCGAATATATCATTTGAAGTTGAAAAAGGAGAGTTTGTTGGTGTAATGGGTCCTTCTGGGGCTGGGAAATCTACACTTCTAAATGTATTAGCAACAATTGATACACCAACGACTGGTGAAATAATTATTGAGGATACTCATTTAGCACGTATGAAGGATGCTGAATTAGCGGATTTTCGTCGTGATAATTTAGGGTTTATTTTCCAAGACTATAACTTGCTCGATTCTTTAACAGTGCGAGAAAATATTGTTTTACCACTAGCGATTGCAAAAATGCCGACAAAGGCTATTAACGCAAGGGTTGATCGCATTGCTGCACTGTTTGGTATAAGTGATTTGCTTGATAAATATCCTTATCAAATATCAGGTGGGCAAAAGCAACGTACTGCCTCCTCACGAGCATTAGTGACAGAGCCGAAACTAATTTTTGCCGATGAGCCTACAGGTGCGCTTGATTCAAAATCCGCAACAGATTTACTAGAAAGCTTAAGTGATTTGAACCAATCTCAAGCCGCAACGATTATGATGGTTACCCATGATGCCTTTGCAGCTAGCTTCTGCCAGCGCATACTATTTATTCAGGATGGACAGCTTTCTAAGGAAATTCAACGTGGGACTCTAACAAGGAAGCAATTTTTCCAAGAGATCTTGCAGGTGCTGTCTAGCATCGGGGGTGGAGTAAATGACGTTATTTAGCTTAGCGCGGAAAAATATTCAACGCAGTATGTCGAATTACTTTTTATATATTGCCTCGATGGTATTTAGTATCGTTATTTACTTTACGTTTGTGACGCTCAAATACAATGATGATCTTTCAGCCTTAAAGCAATCGTCACAACAAATTAAAGGATTGATGAGTGCCTCGTCCGTAGTACTTCTGTTCTTCATTGTTATCTTTATGGCCTATTCCAATTCGTTTTTTATGAAGAAGCGGAAAAAAGAAGTGGCCCTTTACTCTTTACTAGGTGTGCGTAAGCAAAAAATCGGCTTAATGCTCTTTTTTGAGAATTTAGTGATAGGGCTTGTTTCTCTAGTACTTGGTATTGTTCTAGGATTCTTTATGTCTCAAGGGCTGTTAATGATTTTAGTACGCTTAATGGGCTATGAAGTGGTTGGTAGCCTGACATTTTCAATGGAGGCACTAATTAATACAACGGGCATTTTTACCCTACTGTTTTTATTCACGTCCTTACAGGGCTATCGTGTGATTTATCAATTTAAGCTAATTGATTTATTCCATGCAGACAAACAGGGGGAGCAAATTCCACGTGCATCATTAGTAGCCGCTTTACTTGGTACTGTACTTATTGCATTTGGTTATTATACAGCTGCCTCTGATATGTTTACGAGTGAAATATGGCGATTCTTTACGGTGTTAGGGACGCCATTAATGGTTATAGGCGTAACGATTGCAGGGACATACCTTCTATTCCATAGTGTGAGCGTCTTTTTGTTAACGGCATTAAAAAGAGCAACATCATGGTCCTGGAAGGGCTTAAATCTAATTGGTGTTTCTCAGTTATTATATCGTATTCGAGCCAATGCAAAATCGTTGTCAATCATTGCAATTTTAAGTGCCACAACGATTACTGCTGGCGGTGGTGTCTTTGGCATGTATTACAATGCAGAAGCAAGTGTGCGTCAGATGCTGCCAAATACATTTATGTGGAAGGGCGAGACAGTAGAATTTTCTCAAGAAGATGTCTTATATAATGAAGCAGTGGCTGTGAAAAATCTACGTGTTGATAATGAATTCTCGTTTTTCGAATATACATTACTGAAGGAATCTGATTATAATCGTTTAGCGAAATTACAAGGCAAGGATAGAGAGCTACACATTGCAGATGGCTCTACGGTTTTACTTGATGCAGCCTTTGATGAACGATTTTCACATGATTTTACAGGTGAAGATTTTAAACTACAAAACGGAGATTCCTTCCATGTAGATAAAATGTACATGGATAGCGTCCTAAACTTTATAGCAGCGGGAACAGTACTTGTTGTGAATGATCAGGAATTTAAGGCTACAGATGCCGATGAGATGATCATGCAGGTCGTTGGATTGGACAATGATTTGAAACAGCAGGATGTGTCAAAAGACATTTACAAGCAATTGTCTTCTGAACAGCAAGAAACCTTCTCGAGTGTACCGCAAAGCTATGAGGATAGTTTAGCAACAGTTGGTGCCCTCTTGTTTGTAGGAAGCTTTTTGGGATTGGTTTTCCTAGCGGCAACGGGTAGTATTATCTATTTCAAAATTTTAACGGAAGCTGAAGAAGATCAGGCGAAATATGCTATTTTAAATAAAATTGGTGTAAATAGTAAGCAAATATTAAAGACAGTAGCAGGACAGGTGGCTGTCATTTTTAGTGCTCCACTTATTGTAGGTATTGTGCATAGTGCGTTTGCATTACTAGCATTTTCACAGCTATTTGGCATGAATATTACAAAGCCAGTCATTCTGTGGATGATTGCATATTCAGCTATTTACTTTATTTATTATATCTTTACCGTGCGTTCGTTCTATAAAATAGTGAGACAGGGGAATTAATATGAAAAAAGTATTTTTCGGAATAGGTGCGTTGTTCATCTTATTCGTAGCAGGATTGGTTGTATTGATGACTGTAGACTTTAACCGTTTAAATAAAGACACATACTATGTCCATATTACAGCTGATGGTGAGGTAGAGGAGTATAAGACAGATAGTGGTGAAATCTTTAAAATGTATTGGTACGAGCTACCTACTTACAATAAAAATGGGGAAGAGAAAACATTAAAGTTTTCAGCTCACAAAAATTTACGCCAGGATGCTTATTTAAAGCTTTACGTGAAAAAGGAAACGGAAGTCACTTCATTTGATGAAGTAAAATTCCATGAATTACCTAAAAAAGTACAGAATCAAATGAAATAGCACAAAGGGGGAGTCTCATAAATTTGAGACTCCTCCTTTTCTGCATGAAAGCGAAGTATAACGAAGCGCCAGTAGCAAAAGTGTATTAAAATTTCCTGTTTTTAAGAGAATCCTGAATTTCTTGGTTTGTACTTGGAAATTCCTTTTGTAAATAAATAATAACGCTTGTACCTTTTCCTTTTTCTGAGGTGATGGTCACTGTTCCTCCATGGGCCTCGATGATATCTCTAGCAATTGCTGTACCTAAACCAGTACCAGCTGTTTTGTCCGTATTTGTACCTCGGTAATAGCGCTCAAAAATATGTTCAAGATCCTCAGGGGCTATCCCTTTGCCATTATCAGAAATTGTAATAGTATTCTCATCAACAGACACATGGACAGATACATCTGGAACATTATGAAGGAGCGCATTGTGTAAAAAGTTCATAATAGCTCTGCGCATAAAATGTTCGTCAATTTGATGCAGACTGTTCTCGGTGACTGCCTCGAACGCAAGGTTAGCCTGTTCATATTGTGGTGTATTCAATGTTTCAATCACTATCTCACGAATGAAAGGCACCATGTTAACTTCTTTTCGTGTAAGTGGAAGCTGTTGATGTCTTAAACGCATCGTTAAATTTAAGTCATCCAGTAGATTTTGCATATGCAATGATTGTTTTTCTATAATTTGTGCGTACTCCATTTGCTCAATATTTGTTATTTGTGCATCATTTAATAGTTCTGCATAACCCCGAATAGAGGCTAGTGGCGTTTTCATATCGTGGGAGACATTACTGATCCATTCTTCACGCATAATCTCTAGTCTCTTTCTCTCCTGTTCATGGGCTGCCAATTCTCGTGATACTTCATTTAAGTTTTCAAAAACTGGCTTGTAGACACCACCAGGAGCTTTAACAGACTTATGATCATGATTCTTTAAATGATGAATGCGCTCTATCATCGCATATAGAGGTTTCGTTAATGTACGTCCAAAAAGCCATCCTACCAATGTAGCTACTAATAAGTCAGCAATCACGATGAACAATCCAAATTTCCCTATAAACTGTAAGAGTGATGTACCAGAAACATGCGTAACAAATCTTGTAACACCACTGCCTTTAATACCAATTAAATAACTAAAAGCATCCTTACTGCCAATATACACCGTAGTATCAGAATCAAATTCTTTATATTTATATACTTGAATTAAGTCGATAGGTGCATAGTGCGATGGTGCTTTATCTGGCGCAAAATGAGCATCAATAACTTGACCATTTTCATCAAGCAATTGTATCCAAGCATTTCTTTGATGCAATTGTTCAAGTCCGTCTGCATTGATGGAGGTTGCTCCATTTTTTATTTCAATATATTTTTGAAATTCCCGCACAAAGTTTTCCTCTTTAGTGGCAGAAGCGCCTTCAGAATCAGTTGCTAATCGATAAGTAAGGAGTCCCATGAAGATAGCTGTATTGACGAAAATAACAATGATGACTATAGAAAGCACGGAAAGGAGAAAGCGAGCCGTTAATTTCCACTTCATTCTTGTGCCTCTTTTGGCATGATAAATTTATAGCCAAGTCCTTTTACAGTTGTGATATACAGCGGGTTAGAGGGATCCTGCTCAATTTTTTCACGTAAACGGCGAATATGCACCATAACAGTGTTATCAGAACCAAAGAAATCCTCTCCCCATACACGTTCAAACAATGTTTCTTTACTTAAGATTCGATTGGGATTGTGCATAAAGCACGCCATTAAACCAATTTCCTTAGCTGTTAACTCCAATAAAACGCCATCTTTATGGACCTCTGTTTCATCTGCATTCAACTGAAATGGTCCAATCTGTAGGGCTTTTTCGACAATGTTCGTTACGGTATCTTGTGTTTGATAGCCAGCTCTACGTAATTGAGCCTTCACACGATAAGCAACTTCTTTAGGGCTAAAAGGTTTTGTAATATAATCATCTCCGCCAATGGCAAGCCCTAAAATTTTATCAATTTCTTCATTTTTAGCAGACATAAAGAGCACAGGAACATGTGATACTTCACGAATACGTCTACATAAATCGTAGCCCTCACCATCTGGAAGCATGACATCTAGAAGTACAATATCGGGTGTTGTTTGTTGAAAGCTTGTCCAAGCATCGTGGATGGTGCCAGCTGTATGAATTTGTTTATAGCCCTCTTTTTGTAAGCTTACTTTTAGCAGATTGGCTAAATCAGCCTCATCATCCACTACTAAAATGGTTGGTTCTTGCACTTGTTCACACGACCTTTCGATTTGGAAGAATCTTTACTGACAATCATTATAAATGAAATGTATAGGAAAGAGGAAATGTTGAGTTGTATAGCTTAACCAGCAAATACCTTTATTCTAAAAGAGAAGCAGTCATTTTGTATATAAAACGCTACATTGTGAAACCTTTACAGATTGTAAAGCGTAAAAAGAATATGACAAATTAGGAGGAATGACGATGTTTAAAAAAATAGCAGCAGATGCACTTGGACTTTCAGATATCGGGGTGGTTGTGCCGCGAGAGGATTATGATAAAACAGATGCAGATGATTTTATCCTACATGAAATTGACGAAAAAATTTATTTTTTAATTAAAACGAAAGCAGATGAATATTGCTTTACGAATCGTGCCATTATTCATGTGGATGGCGAAAGCGCTATGAGCAAGAAACGATTACTGCGACGCTATGACTATTCTATGTATACCGTGACAGAAGTTTTTCTCGAAACAGCAGGAACAATCGACCTTGATGTCGAAATTAAGTTTACAATCGGCAATTCCCCACTATCCATCGACATTCATAAACGCTTTATTGATGACATTAAAGATTTATATAAAGCACTACATGCTATTAGCTATGAGCAAAAGAACAATGCCTATAAGTTAGAAGTAGCAGAAAAAAGTCTAAACATTGCTTCTTCATCACTTGGACGAATTGGCAATGACAACATTTCTCCATCAGCGTCATTCGAGGAAATTACGCGCTTTGCGAATACTTGGATGATCGATCATAAAGATAAGTATAAAAAAGAAGACTTCTCACATATTTTTGATTTATATATGAACAATTGATAAAAATAGCTCTCTGCAAGTGTGGAGAGCATTTTTAACATATAACGTTATACATAAAAATTATTCTAGGAGCGTGATGAAAAATGACAAACGAATTGCATGTGCTAGAAAAAGAAGAGGTAGAAAGTGAAGATTTTATACAGCAACCACAAGCCGCTGAGACATTGTTCGTAAATGAGTTTATTGATGGTATTTTAGATCCATCACAAAAGATGTTAGGGCCGGTTAAGGATGGTGGAACGATTATTGCCAATACAACACCTGGATGTTGGGGACCCATGCTTACACCCACTATTCGTGGAGGACATGAAGTAACGAAGCCTGTGTTTGTAGAAGGGGCAGAGGTGGGTGACGCTATTGTTATAAAAATTAAATCGATTCAGGTCACATCGCTTGCAACTTCGTCTGGTCATGATGAGGCAATTGTAGATCGATTCATTGGCGATCCGTTTGTTTCTGTAAAATGTCCAGGCTGTGGCAAACTTCACCCAAGCACAGTTGTCAAAGGAATAGGTCCACATGCAATTCGATGTTCGACATGTGATACAGAAACGGCACCTTTTAAAATGACAAATGGCTATACGATGGCACTAGATCATAAAGGGCAAATGGGTGTGACTGTTGGACGAGAGGGTGCTAGACGAATTGCACTTGATGCCAGAAATTACATGAGAACACCTGAAAATTCTGTACAAAATCCTGTTGTTGCATTAGCTCCCAGCGACTTAGTAGGCGTAATAGCAAGAATGCGTCCATTTTTAGGTCAGCTTGGTACAACCCCTTCGAAAGCGATGCCAGATTCTCATAATGCTGGAGATTTTGGTTCATTCTTAATTGGAGCACCACATGAATATGCCTTTACCCAAGATGAATTGGATTTACATCGTACCGATGGACATATGGATATTAGCCGAGTGCGAGAAGGAGCGACTATAATTTGTCCGGTCAAGGTACCAGGCGGTGGTGTATATATTGGAGACATGCATGCCATGCAAGGGGATGGCGAGATTGCTGGCCATACAACCGATGTAGCGGGTATTGTCCAGCTTCAAGTGAAGGTCTTGAAAAAAGTAGCATTGGAAGGCCCAATTTTACTACCAAATGTAGAAGATTTACCTTATACAGCAAAGCCCTTTACAAAGGAAGAAAAACGTCGTGCACGTGAGCTAGCAGAGGAATTCGGTGTTAAACAGGTAGAGGATGCATTTCCAGTGTCGGTGGTTGGTTCTGGTAAAACGTTAAATGAGGCGACTGATAACGCGATAAGTCGAGCTGCGAAGCTATTTGAGATGAGCGAGCCAGAGGTTTTAAATAGAGCAACAATCACAGGCTCCATTGAAATCGGACGCCATCCAGGGGTTGTCACAGCCACTTTCCAAGTACCTAAAACAATATTGAAAAAGGTAAGAATATATAAAACTGTGAAAAGGCAATATGACTAATAGATGATTTCTTGCAAAAGCAAACTTTTAAAAGTTTGCTTTTTTGTATGAGTTATAAGTTGGAAAAGTAAATATTTGTCTGAAATTTGAAGTTTGGATTGAAATCTATTGTCGTGTTGATATAATAGTTAAAGTTTAACAATGATTACATGTTCGTATTTAAATAGATGAGTATTGAAGAGAAAAGTTGGTGTCCAATGACAGAAATTCTAGGTGTAGAAAATAAGATAGAGAAAAAGAATAGCATTAAACCCTTTATATTAAAAATGAGAGGAGGAGGCCATGCGCCTTCTCGAACAAATTTCGCTGATGCCTTTACTGGAGCAATGGGTGGATTAATATGCATTTTTGTGTTGCTATGGTTAACCAATTTTACTGATTCACCTTGGCTAATGGCATCATTAGGTGGTAGTTGTGTGCTTGTATTTGTCGTCTGGAATGCACCTTTGTCTCAGCCTCGAAATATAATCGGAGGTCATTTTATTTCCGCCTTTATTGGCTTGGCTATGTATTCCTTATTAGGTTCCAATATATTGTCTATTAGTCTAGGTGTTGGATTAACCATATTTTTTATGGCCTTTTTAGGTGTCATTCATCCGCCAGCAGGCGCCAATCCTATAATTATTATTTTAGGAGGTTACGGTTGGAGTTACTTACTCACACCGGTGTTAATTGGAGCAGTCATCATTGTGTTTTTCGGGTTGTTGATAAATAATTTACGAGAAAAAAGAAAATATCCGATGTTTTGGTAATGAAGTTATCCATCTATGAAGTGTGTTCACTTAATAGATGGTTTTTTTATTTGTTAACGTTTTCGCTATGCATACCAAAATTTCTTTAGCATATGTTAGTTAAGATTTGTTATATTGAAGAAAGAGTGTAAAAAACATGTATTTGAATGATAGGGGAAGATCTTTGTTGGTAGAATTTGATGGGAGGATCCAATTGTATGCTGTTGGACTGTGATGAGCAATTATTCATGGCTTATAAACAAAGAAGTGAAAAGGGTGCTGAAAATATACTAGCAACATGGCTGGAGGCAGAGTCCAATCTGCAAGAAGATCCAAAAATACTTGGTACTTCGCTTTCACCCAATCTATTTTTAGTAGACGAAGAAACGGCTAAGAATATTGCCTTTTCCACAGCACGTAAATATTGGGGTCATGTATCAACAGAAATGCAAATGTATTTTGACAAATATGGTTTAGATTCAAAATTCGTGAATGAGCGGCTTAGTGCTTTTTTCTATACACAAAAAGGCAAAGATACTTTTTTTGAGCAGCTTTTTGCACAACATACAATAGACCTAGAACGATTAATTTGGTTAGTTTTTGGGAAACGAATGCAAATAGCTATGCCAGTTAATGAGCTACAATCAATTATTTTATATAAATTTCAAGATGAATATTTAGTGCATATGATGTATAAAGAGCATGCATCTTTTTGGCATTGGCTTTTCACAAAAAAAGTTTATTCACTTCTTATCCACAGACCTTTAGAGCAATTCACATTTCTTTATGAAATAATGGGACATTTCGAGCAATCTGTGAGAGAAAATTGTGAACATGTGGATAACTTTGTGAATAACTATAAATCAATACTGGATAAGTGTATAACTCATGTGGATAAGCATAATGCTAGCTGTTTGGCAAAGAAACAGTTACGTCTTTACCAAATTGTTACTCATTATTGCTTATCAGAAGGTGATTTTAATAGTGTTAAAGCGTTTATTACCTCATTCGAAGCGGAATGGCGCTACTCAATGTATGCACTATCAGAGAAGGAAAAAGTATTAATTGCCTATATTTTATTTCATATAGCCAATAAAGAACAGCAGAGTGAAGAAGTTATACATTATGGTGAATATTTATTAGAAGATGAACGAATAAATAATTACGCTATTGAAATATTACTTGAGTATAAAGAGCTATTGCCAAATCGTAAACCAACACCACCTGCCATTATTAAAAATTATCAGCTAAATTATTTAGAAAATTTATATGCTATTCTACTTGAGCATTATGTAAAAATGGCACGTTATGAGGATGGCTTGCTTTTATTAAAGGAGCATGTCCTAGCATCTAATAAAAAAATTAATACCTCATTAGTACAAAAAAACTTTAGTAGCGAACAGCTTATTGCGATTGAGGCGTATGTTCAACAGGATATAGCACTACATGTGAATAACTCTCTCCAACATATTGGTTTGTCTGTGGAAGAGTGGCGACGCAATTATCGTCAACCAGATGCACCATACTATGTTGTCGCACAAAGTGCATCTCTGCATATGTTAAATATTTTAAGAGTATTGTTTGTAACCGAGCAGTTCGAGCTTTTTGAAAAATTAATGGAAATCTATAAAAAATATCTGCTAATTGATGATCATTTTGAAAGCCTTCGTATGTTTATTAGTGCGTATGTATAAGAAAGGTGATGTTAACGGCAGAAAAAGCAACTTGGCAAGGTGAGGGGTTGATTTCCGTTCCGCCAGCATCCTTTCCAGGGGGCGTCCGAGGAGCCGCTTCACTCACTTACGTTCGCTCCAGGGTCTCCTCTGTGACGCTAAATCCCCAAGGAGTGACGCTGGCTCCACTCCAATCAACCATGCTGCAAAGTGTCTTTACTTTTTTTCATAGTAGCATAGCGATCAAATCGCCCATTAACTGTATTCTTAGAGGAGATGAGCTCTTATTTTCAATGTGGAGAAGTGAAGCGTGACAACACCTCTTCATAAAGAGTAGTGAACACCTTCCCTTTATATGAAAATCTTTGCTAAAAAGTCAGTGGGTTGAAGTGGAAGGCTACTTGACCATAGCCGTGTCCTTAAAAAAACATCAGACATCCTACGCCAGATTTTCGTGTGTTTATCTTCTGTTTAAAATGGGTATTACACAAGGAGTGAGGGAAAAATGACCTCACTAAATAAACTATACAAATTATCCATCCAAATATTGGGTTTACATCGACTTTTAAGAAGTTTTGCGTTTTTTACACTTTAGGCAAAATGACGAAACGTTTCGGGTGAGCGTATCGAAATAGACATATAGCTGTTTTTTCGAATGCCACATACTTTTTAAAAGTCGATTTATTTGTTTCGCAATCAACCGGACCGTCTTTCTTTCACTAATCCTCCGTTTTCTTGTCACCCACAGATCATTTCTCATCATTCCCATGATCATTTCAGTCAATAAAAGCACAATACTTTGAAGATAGAAATGACATAACCATCGTTCAATCTTCACCTTCTTCATCTTATCGACTTCTAAATCTGATTTCCATGTTTTAAATAAGAGCTCGATTTGCCAGCGTAATCGGTAAAGTTCATGAATTTCACTTGCTGGCATATCCTCTGGTACATTTGTTAAATAGATGACCACTCCAGGTATTTGTTCTACTTCATTTTTATGGACTTGCCCTTGTTTCTTTTGACGTCTTCTTTTTTCCCGCTTGTGTAGCTCTTTTTCCTGTTCCTCTGAGAGGCGATAGAGAATACAACGTGCAGGCATTTTTTCGTGTCGTCCTACAAATAATTGGGACCACTCTTTGTATTCGCCACGTACCATTTCTAATGCGATTTCTTCTAAATGAATTTGTTTGTAACGGCGACTTTCAATCAATTTCCCATTTGGATGACGAGGTGGATGACTTACTTCGACAAACAATTGCGTATCTTTTTTCGTTTTTGTGATATAGAAAGCACCTTTTGCGTGCACCTTTTTAAAAAAATCGAATTGAAAATAGCCTAAATCCTGTAGAACCAGTTCTCTCTCCTGAATCAAAGGTAATCGCGTCATTCCTGCTGGATTATCGGCATCACGTCCGTTCATTAAATCAAAATAAAGTAGCTGTTGGGTTAAATAATCAAACTCCACTTGCACTTTAACAGACGAACAATGGACACCCTGAAAATTTCCCTGATAGGCATCTGGCAATTTGATCGTTGTGCTATCTAAAATACGTATTCGAGTAAATGTGTATCCCGTTAGCTTGGGGAAGGCGAGTTGAAGCTGCGTTTTGAATAATCGTCCAAAAATGGTTTCCAAAAAAGTAACAGCCCGTTCATCAAAGCGTTTATTAAGAGCCGATTTCGTCATAAATATATCCTGCTCCGCCAAGTCCGTACAAAGCGTTTCAAGCGAATCACTGATAATCTCACTCTTTTTCAAAAACAGAAAGTGTAAAAATTGTGCCGCACTAAACGAACGCTCGCGTTGAATAAAACCCGATAATCTACCCACCTCTTTTACTTCATTTTTCCCAAGTATCTGAAAAAGTGGCGCAAGTAATTGAATATTTTCTGGTTTCATTTTGCTGGACCTCCTTTATCAAGTGTACTTATCTATACCTTGATAAGAGAAATATGAACCAACGAATAAAGGAAATCACTAAGGACACGGCTATGGCTACTTGACTCCCGTGGGATAGCGAGACAGGCGAAGCCCTGCACGGAGCGGTAGCGGAGGAAGCGATTCGGCGCTCGCCCACAGGAAAGCAAGTAGCCTGCAACGGAAATCCATTTCTACCTTTCGATTGACAGTTTTGTTTTTCAACACTAAGAAAGGTGTCTAATACGTCACAGTATTAGACACCTTTTTTTACTCTAAAACGCCTTTTTCTTTCAAAGCATCGATTTGTTCAGCATCAAAGCCTAGAGATAGTAAAACTTCCTTATTATGCTCCCCTAACTTAGCACCAACATGCTTGTATTCAGGCTGTGCACCATCAAATTTAAACGGAGAGGCAATTTGTTTTTGCATAGTCCCATCGCTTTTGGGAATAGTCACAATCATCTCCCGTGCTTTTAGCTGCGGATGTTCACATGCTTCAGGAAATGTTAGAACTGGCTCAACACAACCTTCAAAATCCTCATTAAATACTTCAAGCCATTCCTCATATGTCTTGGACAAAAAGGCATCGTGAACAGCTTCTTTAAAACGAATTTGCGTATAGTAGGAATCATTGAAGGTATTATCGATCAACTCAGGAATATCGAGTGCTTCACAGAGCAATTTGCGAAATTGAGGCTCTAAACTACCGACAGAGAAAAATCGTCCATCCTTTGTTTTGTAAAAATCATAGTAACTGCCTCCGTTTAAAATTTCTTGCTCTGGCTGTGGAACACGCCCACCTCCAATAA
Source organism: Lysinibacillus sp. FSL K6-0057 (assembly GCF_038630885.1). NCBI lineage: Bacteria > Bacillati > Bacillota > Bacilli > Caryophanales > Bacillaceae > Lysinibacillus > Lysinibacillus sp. FSL K6-0057. The sequence continues at coordinate 214,640 of NZ_CP152047.1, forward strand.
AGGCAGCACCATACATAGCATTAAGTGAAAAGACAGCGTCTGTCATACTTATATCGATGAATTGTCCTTCCCCTGTTTTTTCACGATGAAGTGCAGCAGCCAGCACGCCAATTGCGGCATGCATAGTTCCCCCAGCTATATCAGCTAGTTGAACTCCCATCGAAACAGGCTTTTTATCTTTATGGCGCGAATAGTCGAGTACGCCTGCTAAGGATAGATAGTTATTATCGTGTCCAGGTCGATTACTATAAGGCCCTGTTTGTCCATAGCCAGTAATCGCACAATAAATAACCTTAGGATTTATTTCTTTAAGAGCTTCATAGCCAATGCCAAGTCGTTGCATCACTCCAGGTCGAAATCCCTCGATAATAACGTCATATTCCTGTACAAGTGATTTAACAATGTCGATAGCTTCTGGTGATTTTAAATTTAACGTAATTGATTTTTTTGATCGATTTAAATGTTGATGGATATATGCCTCATGATCATCATCATAGGGAGGCATAATTCGTGTTAAATCAACACGCTTTGAAGATTCAACATGGATGACATCTGCTCCTAAATCAGCAAATATCATTGTCGCCATTGGTCCTGGTAGTAATGCAGAAAAATCGAGAATTTTTAACCCCTTTAAAATGCCCAAATCTTCCAACCCCTTTTTGTGTAGGCTACACAACCATCTGTATGATGATGGCAGAGTAGCGCTTTTCTCATAATCCCCATTGTGTGAAAAGCGTATTTTATATACTGTATTATTACAGTTTATTATATTTTAATGAGTATTATAACAGATTGAATCTTAACTTGCCTACGCTAATTTTAATTATAAAATAAACGCTTCAACTTTTATATGTCAGAATAACAATAAAAGTAAAAAAATTTAGAATTTAGATTTTCTATCAAATTTCAGATAATTAGCGTCAGCTGTTGGAATATTTAATCTAAGTAACTAAAATGTTGGAATTTTGTTTACTAGATTCTATATGATACGACCTCTTTTATTGATACAATCCTAGAGGTGTGTTGGATTCTTCTTACACAATTATGAAATGATACTTTTACCTATAGGAATCTTTGCTTATAATAAGCACTAATTGTTTAAAGAATCTTTCAAAATATACATATAAAAACAACGTAAATAGGAGGGAAGAAATGAAATCACATCAGTTAAAATTAAAGCATCTTATAATGGGCGTAGCGATGGCCGCATTCTTTTTCACAAGCATTGGTAGTGTTTGGGGCGGCTATAGGATGAACGTTGATTCTATTAAGGAAAATACGCTAGAAACGAATAGAGTTTATGCTCAAAAATTGGCATCAACTGCTGATTCCTATCTACATGAAGCTTTTCAAATCTTAGGATATAGTGCGAATCAGGTCAACACAAAAATGAATGATGAACAAACATTGAATCAGGAAACGGAGCGTTTGAGATTGCAAAATCAAATGTTCAATTCGGTGGTCATAACAAATGCAAAGGGACTTGTTTTGTCTGTCTCCCCACCATCTATAGAAATTAAAGGAGAGGTTTTAACATCAATTGGTGCTAAAGAGGCATTAGCCAAAAAGACACCACTCATCTCTAAACCCTATGAGGCGATGACAGGACGGCTCATCATTTTTATATCGCATCCTATTTTCTCAGAGTCCAATGAGTATCTGGGAATGATCGCAGGCACTATTTATTTAAAGGAACCTAATGCCTTTAAAACCTTATTGGGAGAGCATTATAGTAAGGATGGTTCTTACGTATATGTAGTTGATTCTGATGGACGAGTTATCTATCATCAAGATCCAAGCCGTATTAATGATGTTGTAACGAAAAATAAAGTCGTTCAAGCTGTTATATCTGGCAAGGATGGTGCCCAACTAGTTGAGAACACAAAAGGGGTAAAAATGCTTGCTGGCTATAGTGCAGTGGCAACGACAGGGTGGGGAGTTGTTGCGCAGAAACCATTAGACGTAGCATTAGCACCTTCATTTGATCGTGTACAGGAAGTCATTATAAAATCTGTACCCCTTATGGTTGTTTCGATTATTATCGTACTTTGGGCTGCAGCACGCATTGCTAATCCCTTACAGCAACTAGCCTCTTTGACAGAGGAAAGTCTAGATAAGAAAAATGTAGAAGGTTTAAAATCTGTTAGTGGATGGTACTTTGAAGCGTATTCTTTGAAGAATGCATTGGTTCGAAGTTTATCGTTTTTACATGGACAGGTCTCTTTTTTCAAGGATCAATCTACAGTTGATCCACTGACGGGTATTACGAACAGACGAACAATGGATTCAATGCTTGCTGAGTGGTTAACAAATAAGGTACCGCATGCCATTATTTTGCTAGATTTAGATCACTTCAAAAGTGTGAATGATACATATGGTCATGCAATTGGCGATAAAGTTTTACAATTTTTATCTAGACATATGGAATCTGTAGCCCGTAAAGGAGATATATGCTGCCGATACGGGGGCGAGGAATTTGTCATGCTTTTGCCGAATACGACAGCAAAGGAAGCCGTACGAGTGGCTGAACAACTACGAGGAATTTTGGCCGATACAGTCAGCCCATGTGGTAGACCAGTAACATTATCTGCAGGAATAGCGGTCTATCCCGCAATGGCAGATACAACGGAGGCGCTAATTGAAGCGGCTGATAATGCACTTTACCTTGCCAAACAAGAGGGACGCAACCAAGTAAAAGTGGCAGTCTCAAAAACGAATTAAAAAAATATAACAAAAGAGCTTACAATTCAAATTTTTGGGGTAATGATTAATGCAAACATCATTTGGGCAAGCTATGTGTAAGTCATCCGCCATATGACTTTTAAACCATGTTCAAATGATATGTAACTCGGGCCACATCTCTTGATCGACTTGACAAGACGTAAGGTTATCCCCCTTTCCCTTATGACACCCCAAGTACGACTGGATGTATGCCTATATATCGTCAAAAGCCAAGCGAGCACCGATGCTCCTTGGCTTTTTTTGTTGAGTGCCTGAGTGAAGTTCATTTGATATTTGGTGGGGAATACAAATAGAGTGGAATCCTTATGAAATGATTGGGAATAATTAGGTTGTTCTAATGAGGAGTGTGGGAGTGATCACAAAAGTGAGGAATCCGCTCAAAGAGGGTGGGGAAGTGATCACAAAAGTGAGGAATCCGCTCATAAGGAGTAAGGAAGTGATCACAAAAGAGTTGCTCCCGCTCATAAGGAGTAAGGAAGTGATCGAAAAAGAGTTGTTCCCGCTCATAAGGAGTAAGGAAGTGATCGAAAAAGAGTTGCCCCCGCTCATAAGGAGTAAGGAAGTGATCACAAAAGAGTTGCCCCCGCTCATAAGGAGTAAGGAAGTGATCGAAAAAGAGTTGCTCCCGCTCATAAGGAGTAAAGAAGTGATCGAAAAAGAGCTGCCGCCGCTCATAAGAAGTCTGAAAGTGATCGAAAAAGAGCTGCTCCTGCTCATAAGAAGTGTAAAAGTAATCCCTAGAAATCAATCCTACCTGGTTACTAAGGGGAATTGAAACTATTTTTCGACAAAGAGAGTAGTATAGTCTGAATTTATTATACGTATTAAGAATTTTACCTCACTATTTTAAACTTATCTATGAAGGTTCACTAGTCTATGGTCGATATAAAGGGTATGAGGAAAATGATATTTGAACGTATCAAAATACATAAGCGAAAGGAAGAGTGGAATGGATAAATCTAAAATCCAAAGAGTAAATAAGGCCTTGATTGCAACAGTATTTGCTTCAAGTGGAATTGCTGTTGTAGTACCTCCACCGAAAGCGGCAGCGGCTACTTCTCCCTTTACGGATATTAACCAATACACAGATCATTATAACGATATTCTAAAATTATATTCTCAAGGGGTAATTAAAGGGTTTGCCGATAATACATTTCGCCCGGATGTAAATGTAACACGAGGACAGGCTGCGAAAATGCTGGCAACTGTTTTAAAATTGGATACGAAAAATGTCCAAGATCCTTACTATAAAGATGTACCTAAGGGTAGCGAATATTATAAATATGTCGCTGCGTTGCAAAATGCGGGTATCATGTCAGGTTATTCAAACGGTACATTTATGCCAAATGAAGTCATTACTCGAGGTGAACTAGCCAAAATAGTAGTGGTCGGATTCCATCTAGAAGTATCTCAAAATTATAATAATGTTTTTAAGGATGTAAATAGCCAAACAAGCAATGCTATCTATATTCAAACAGTTATTGATTTAAATATTACAGAAGGTACAACACCTGTTACTTTCTCTCCATTTGCTCCAGTAACTCGTGGACAGTTTGCTTCATTTGTTGTCGGTTCACAAGAGAAGAAGGGCAATGAAACATCTTTCAAAATTACAGGTGTTGAAGACGATAAAGTTTATGTAAACGGTGAATCTTACACAATTCCAGAAAGCCTTTCTCATATTTTTAACGACTATAATGCACCTGTCTTAAAAGGCGCCTACATTGAGGGTGATCTTTCAGGGAAAGTAATTCGATCCATTTCAAAACTAACGCTCAATGCAAGTGGAACAAGTTCTCGTTCACTTGATTTCGATGGTAATTACGGATCTTTTGGTGCAACGATTGTTGTAAATGGTAACTATATTGAATTCTCTAATATGACATTGACAGGGGCAATGTTTGTCAATGAAACAGTTCGCCCACCTTTGCATATAGGGGCTGCAAACCATCAACCATTAGCTCTTGGGCGTGTAGCAAGTAACAATATCTCATTTATCAATTGGTCGAATCCAGATAACAATAAAGGAGAAGATTCGTCAAATAACAATTCGAACGATCTTCAAAATTGGACAAAACCAAATAATGATAATGACAAGCCGTTCGTCAACTGGTCTAAAGAAAAAGAGGAAATGAAAAATGTTGAAAAGTATCTAGAATTCTATAACAGCAGTGTTTCTCGACTAGTAGTATCTCAAACAGGTACAAAAATTGAAACAAATACAAAACTACCACGTGTAGACATCATTGGAAATGTGCGAGAGTTTGAAATTCAAGGCAATATTGGTACGTTAAATTTAAATACTGAAACAAAACTCACAATTTATGGTTCAGGAAATATTGATTGGATTAATTACAATAGCTACACAGATCTTGAGCTGTATATTGATGGGCGAATTGGGACATTATTTGTTGATAATTCATATGGCAAGATTGATATTGGAGATTATACGTATATTGATAAAGTTATTTTACCTAAGGACGTGTCACCAAATGATATCTTTGATGATTTCCTAGATGATAAAGATAATGTTGGGGAAATTACTGATCCAGATGGCAAACCAATCGATAAAGACGATAATGAGAACCAGAATCCTGATGATAAAACAAAACCTCTCATTAGTATTACGGAGCTCAAAATACTAAATGGTAGTGAGATACAAGCAGATTTCACATCAGATGAAGTCGGTACTTACTACTATATTGTGCGTGAAAAGGATGCAGAGGCACCAAATAAAAGTGAAATGGTCAACCGTCTTTCCAACAAGAACGTAGCACATGGAACTGGTGCAGCCATTAAAGATAAGAATACTATTAAGGTTTCCAATTTAGGTGAGAAAAAAGAGTATGTTATCTACATTATGGTAGTAGATGGATCGAAAAATGCATCAGATATTGCATCACAGTCCTTCCAAATGAAAGATGCATCACCACCAGCAGTAAAATCTTTACAAGTTACACCTTTACATGGTGGAACAAGAGCTGAATTCAAGTTTACTGCAAGTGAACCTGGAGACTATTACTATTATTTACGCCCAAAAACTACAGCACCTGACCCAACAACAGCAGATATCGTTGCTAATCCAACTGGTAAAGGGAAAGCAAAGGCTGGTGCACTAGGCATAACAGAAATTCTAACAGGCTTACAGGCTGAAACAGGCTATCAGCTTTATGTAGTGATGAAAGATGAGTCTGGCAACTTTTCAGTAGACCCTGCTGTAGCAAAGGATTTTACAACGAAAGAACTTGATAGTATTCATCCGTATGTCGAAAATAAAATTTTAGAACGAAAAGGGCTTAATCAAGTATATGTTTACTTCAACGAAAGGTTAGATAAAGAAACCGCGCAGGATGTTAAAAACTATGAATTATCCGGTACAGGGATAATTAACGTTACAGGGCAAAAAGTAATTAGTCCCGAAGAGGCTATTTATGAAGAATATGGTTCTGGCAAATCAAGAGTATTATTAAAAGTTCCTTCATTAAGCGGGTTTATTAATCATGATACTTTAACTGTAACAGTATTACCTGGAGTTAAAGATTTGGCATTTAATGATTTTGAAAATATAAGTACGGTTCCTTCTGGAGCTATTCCGAATAATTATGCAGAATATATGCACTCAGATATAGATACTCCAAAATTAAAAATTGAAAAGGTAATGAAAAATGCTGAAAAAACTAAGATTGAAGTAGAATTTTCAACAGATAAAGCGGGAACTTTCTACTATATGATTATGCCTCAAAATACAGATATGGATGCTCTAAATATAGACTCCCGTGATTTTATAGATGAGTTCACATCAAAACCAAGTGGCAAATTTGACAATAGTAGTGGTGCGAAAATTTATTTATTCAAGGAAGGTGAAAAGATAGCCAATAGAGGCAACACTAAATTTGATATTGTATTATCAGATTTGGCAGTTGATCCATTTACAAGTTATTCTGTATATATGGTAGTAAAGGATCGTTCCGGAAATTTATCTATCATTGAAGATGCCCTAATTGCTGATGATAGTAAGCCTCCACTAATTGGAGATATTCAAGTAACACCAAAAGGGGAGAAACCGGGGAAACCAGGAGAAGAGACTGCTGATATCACACTTAACTCTGATGAAAAAGGTTTTATATATTATGCTGCATTACCAAAATATAAGAAAAATCCAGTTAGCGGTGTGCTTGAGCTGAATCCAGATATATATGATAATAGTGGCAATTTAAAACCATTACCTGGAACAACTGATTCATCTAAAGATAGTGCTACAAGGAAAGCTGCCTTCTTAAGTGCTGCAACAGGCTATAAGCGTGCGTCATTAGATGCGGGTAATAATAAACTTTCAATTGATGGATTAATACCACATGAAGAATATGTATTATACATTGGAGTTGAAGACACACCTGGGAACTTCACAGTGCAACAAAGGGTAGGTACTACGCAAGAATATGGTGATGTTATGATGAAACCATTCTATGCGGACGGGACAGCACCAAAGATTGATCCGATTATCAAGAAAATTACAGATAAAGAATTCGATATTATTCCTAGAAATGATTCATCTACATTAACTTATAAAGAAGATCAAACATTCGTTATTACATTTTCTGAGGCAATTTCTTTATCAAGTGATACTGACTTGATTCCTGTAAAGGAAAATACTACAGCTACTATTAAGAAGTTAAAAGATGAGTTAGAGAGCTCTAGTTCGATTGGTTCAGGTGCAATTGATAAAATAGAGTGGGAAAAAACTTTAAATACGGCAGAACCACGCAGGTTAATTATTACATTTAATAAGAAAATTTCATCAAACTTTATGATTGATATGAATGCGACGACTCTGAAAGATATTAAGGATTTAGGGAAGCTATCTTTTGTTTCTGATAAATCTGTTGCTAAGTACGAACACCCTGCAGACTTTGAAAATAATACAATTCTAAAAGCAGAGCTTATTGGACCAAGTGGTGCAACTTCATCCCATGATTTGAAAGTAAGTATTGAAATTAACACAGAATTAAACCGAAAACAAAAATACTATTATGTAGTTACAAACAGTAATACAAAAATATTAACAGCTAAAGATATTATTGATACAGTGGATCATAAACAACTAACTCCTGGGGTAGTTGCATCTGATAAAGATGATGTACCTGTCAATACAAATAATGGAACAACAGGAGCAGCACCTTCAATTCTCTTAAAAGTGAGTACAAGTGAATTTAGGGAAGGACAAAAAGTTTACCTATTAACTATTGATCAATATGGTAATATTGTTATGGCTGTAAGTAATGATTTAAAACCTTATGTAACGATCACAAAAGCACCATAAAATTATAAAAAACCAAGTGGTTTTCCCCACTTGGTTTTTTAAGCTTTACATAATTACCGTAATTTTATAAAAAGTATCCAAATGCTGTTAATCTAAATAGTATTGCCTCCTTTCTATCGAAAATAGTATTCCTCATAACTAAAGGCTACCATTCCTTTTTTATTTAATTGATAATAGTTGTCATTTATAATATAAATACATAAAACCACTCCACCCAAAAAGGAGGCCAATCCTCATGAACATAGAAGACCACCTTTTACTTTGGAATCACGCTTCTATCAAGGTATTAGATGTACGTCATAGGATACTCAGTATAGGGGAAACATTGCAGCCATATAAATTACCAGCAAGTGTTTTTCTCATAGTCACTCGGGGAGATGCGAAAATGCATCTGGATCAAACCAATTATCATGTGCATGAGTTTCAAATTATACATAGTGGCAAAGGGATGGCTTTAGAAATTAATCAAATAAATAATGAACTAGAGTGCTATTTTATCTTTTATAAAGGTTCCGTACCTTATCCTGTTGGTCAAAGGATTCTTCAGTTGTTCGAAAAAAGAGATACATTTCAAGTGCAGTATAGCTTGACACCTAGGTATCCGATAGCTATTTATGAAAAAGTGCAGCTTATGCATGAAAGCTGGCAACAATCAAAGTGGCTGGAACGTTTGCAAGTTAAAACATTATTTTATCAGATTGTATTAAGTATATATCAGCAGTTAAGTAGCCAAGAGAGCTATGTAAAACAAACAGGTTTGGTAAGTCAAATAAAGGCGTATGTGGAAGAACATTATGCAGATTCGATAAAGCTGGAGCCTCTTGCAGAACGTTTAAATTATAGTGTGTCACATATATCTGCCGTATTTAAGAGAGAGACAAACCATAGCTTAGTTGAATATGTTATGCAATTAAGAATGAAAAAGGCTGTAACGCTATTAAAATCAACAAATGTACCTTTAAAAGAGATTGCGGCAAGTGTTGGCTATACAGATGTTCATTATTTTAATCGCCTTTTTAAAAGACATCTAGGGATATCACCAGGGAAATATAGAAAACTGGTATTGGATCGAGGCATGCTAGAAGATGCTCCACAAAACATCATGGAATCCTCCATTGATGAAAAAACACTCCAACGATATATTGATAGTGATAATCATTATCGATGCAAAGAAGGAGGAAAATTTCAGATGGCTCGAAAAAATAAGTCGAATTTTGCAGCTACACTATTGCTGTGTTTGACGCTATTATTAGGTGCTTGCGCAAGTGGTGCCAATACAAATTCAGGCTCACAATCTCAAGCACAAAGTGAAACAAGTGGAGCAACACAGGTGGAAACCATTACATACCAAGCTGCGAGTGGAGAAGTAGAGATTCCAAAAAATCCGAAACGTATTGTAGTTGTAGCAGACAGCTATGCGGGATATTTATTGGCATTAGGTATTAAACCTATTGGCATGTCTGATTTTGCGTTAAGCCATCCTTATTTTGAGGGTAAAACAGATGGTATTGAAAGTATTGGTGACAACAAATCTGTTGAAAAAATCTTGGAATTGAAACCAGATTTAATTATTGCCTTCGATGGCATGGAAGGCTTTGAAAACTTTGAAAAGATTGCGCCAACCGTTGGCATTAAGTATGGCGACATGAGTTATCGCGAACAATTAGTGGAGTTCGGTAAGATGCTTAATAAAGAAAAAGAAGCCGCTCAATGGATTAGCAATTGGGATGAGAAAATTGCCAAGTACAAGCCAATTGTTCAAGAAGTTGTAGGGAAACAGACGGTCTCTATCATGGGTGGTACTGATAAAGAGGTTTACATATATGGTGATCATTACTCTAGAGGTGGAGAAATTATTTATGGGGAATTCCAATTAGATGCGCCCGATTTAGTTCAAAAGGAGGCGCTTGATTCAAAAGAATGGGGCGTTTCATTTTCTATTGAACGATTGCCAGATTATGCAGGAGATTTTATTTTTGTAGAAGACACAGCGCTTGAATTTCTGAAGGAAAGCACATTATGGAATGAGTTGCCTGCAGTGAATAATAACATGGTTACGATATTGGATAGTAATGCTTCCTACTTTAATGACCCTGTTTCATTAGAGAAGCAGCTTGATTTAGTAGTGGAAGCCTTTAGTAATATGCAAAAAAATAAATAACATGAATAAATCATAAGCCAAACTACCATCAATCGTAGTTTGGCTTTTATTTGAGAATCATTTTCAATTATAATGATAGTAGTAAGAAGATAGATAGGAGGAGTTAGGTGCATTATGAATGTTGATGACCATATATACCTGTGGGATCATGCTGCTATCAAAGTGCTGGATGTTAGGCATCAAGTTTTGAGAATGGATGAAACGTTACAGCCTTATAAAATGCCTTCCAATGGTTTTATTTTTGTGTCTCGTGGAAGGGCGCAGGTTCAGCTCAATCAAATTGAGTATATTATTCAGCAGTTTCAAGTCATACATGGTAGTAAAGGAACGATCTTAGATATTTTTCTAACAGAGGATGAGCTGGAGTATTATTTGATTTTTTATAAAGTGACCATGCCTATTCCTACGAGCCAAAAAATAGTGAAACTCATGGATAGGAGTAATCCATTTCTGTTGCAATATAGCTATATACCAAATTACCCTATTTTTATTTATCACAAAGTTAAATTGATGGAGCAGGAATGGAGGAAGGCTGGTGGAATAAATCGCTTTTATGTGAAATCATTATTCTACCAATTTGTTCATAATTTATTACAGCAGCTTCATAGCCAGGGGATAGATCTGATTAAACCAGACCTTGTGAGACAGGTAATGATGTATATACAAGAGAATTATGCACAGAATTTGACACTAGAATCTATTGCGACTCATTTGAATTATAGTGTTCCTCATCTATCTTCCATCTTTAAAAAGAAAACGGGTTATAGTGTAATTGACTATGTAATTCAAACGCGCCTCGATATAGCAGCTAATTTATTAGTAGAGACAGATGCTACATTGAAAGAAATTGCTGAAAATGTAGGCTATAGGGACCCTTATTATTTAAGTCGCCTTTTTAAAAAGTATAAGGGTGTATCGCCATTACGCTTTAGAAAACAAGAAAGAAAAGATGCTATACATCGTCCTCAAAATATCATTGAATCGTCCATTGTGTGGCGGCAAATATGGCGATATATTGATAGTGATAATCATTATCAATATAAAGGAGAGGAAGATATACATATGTATAGAGGTTCAAGAACTTCATTCACTGCAATAGCGCTACTTTGTATAACATTGCTGTTGGGCGCGTGTGCGGGAGGGACTACCAGTTCAAACAATGAAGCAACAGGACAGAATCAGCCTGTTGCAGAAAGCCAGTCTGCCAACTCATCTGAGACAAGAGTTTATAAGGATAGTCAAGGAGCAGAGGTAGAAATTCCTACAAATCCAGAACGAATTGTACTTCAGGGCAATTCGATCGGTGATTTACTTGCATTAGGCATAGAGCCTGTTGGGGTAGATCGTCGTTTTATCGAGAGCGGTGTTTTAGAAGATAACGGGAAAGTAAGTTCAACAGATATCGGCTTTCCAACAAACCTAGAGAAGGTTCTGACATTAAAGCCAGATTTGATTATGCTGTCATATGTTATGGATAATGAGGTCGAAGAAGCTTCTAAAATTGCACCAACTATTGTTTTTGATGGTATGCAGCCATTAAAGGATCGATTCCCAGTCGTTGCTGATATTGTTGGTAAAAAGGAAGAAGGAGAGCAGCTACTGAAGAAATATAATGAAGATGCCGATGCCATGTGGGAGCAGCTTCGTGCAGAGGGTAAGGTAGCTGAAGGTGAAACGGCAGTAGTACTCCAATTTTTTTGGAATAAAAAGATGTTCGTGATGAAAACAGGTGGGGTAGCAGGTTTACTGTATCAAGCTAAAGGATATAGTATGGATGAAAAGGTGCAAGCACTACAGCCAAATAGTGGACCATATATTGAAATTACTAAAGAGACGCTACATGAGACACTTATGGGTGATCAATTATTTGTATTAATTTCTGCGGATAAAGAGGCCCAAAAGGCATTTGAGGAATTAAAACAAGAACCATTGTGGAACTCCCTACCTGCTGTGAAGAACAATAAAGTGCATTTCATAGAGGATAAATGGAATTATGATGATATGACAACGAGTAACATGTTGCTAGAGGAATTTCCAAATATGCTAACAAAATAAGTAGATAGGAAAGGCTAGGTTAGACCTTAGTTTTTCCTGCAAACAGTAAAGTTACAACAAAGCCCAAGTGGATATGTCTACTTGGGCTTTTCAGCTAGGGAGAAAACTACTAAATTACAATTTGCTATATCTTTTTTATGAAAGAGTAATATCTTATGAATTCTATTATTTTACAATAAATCCTTATTTTAATAAAATGTAATTATAAACCATTTTTATTGGAAATCAGTAAAATTGTTGCGTGTAATTGATAAGATGCGTTAGAAGGAGGAGAAGAAATGAGTAATATTTTAACATTGTCGAATATCACAAAGAGTTATCGAAATAATAAAGTAATTAATAATGTTTCTTTCTCAGTTCCAAAAGGTGAAGTAATAGGTTTAGTTGGACCAAATGGTGCAGGAAAGACAACCCTTATGCGAATAATTATGGGATTAATAACGAAGTTTGAGGGGGAGGTTCGGTTTGATATTGAAAAGCAACCTTTACAACATATAAAACGTATTGGAGGACTGATTGAATACCCTAGTTTTTATCCCCATATGAGTGGAATGGATAACCTTATTTATTTTGCAGAGATTTCAGGGGGATATGATAGAGATAATGTTTCATCTGTAATCCATTTATTGGGGATTGAAGGTTTTGTTCATAAGAAGGTAAAAAGGTATTCTTTAGGAATGAAACAGAGGTTAGGAATTGCACAGGCATTAGTTAATAATCCTAAATTATTGATTTTAGATGAACCCACAAATGGATTAGATCCAGAAGGAGTTGCTGAAATAAGAGAAATATTGGGGAAAGTTTCAAAAGAGAGAGGGATATCAATTCTTATATCCAGCCATATTTTATCAGAAATTGAAGCTGTTTGTGATAAAGTTTTGTTTTTGAAGAAGGGAACAGTAGTAGATTATATTGATTTAAAAACAGAAAAACAGACTGATAGAGAGCTACATGAATTTATCATAGAAACTAAAAAAATAGAAATGGTAAAAAACTATTTAAATGATATACAAAACATACCTTTTATAGAAATAGATCAAGATAAAGTAAAATTTCAATATCTTTATAAAGATTCTGATTCTCTTATAGTAGATTTAGTAAAAAATAAAATTAGTATAAATGCTATTTATCCACTTCGCAAAGATTTAGAAAAGAGATTTTTTGAGTTAATGGGAGGAAATAAGATTGAATAGCACTATAAGAATATCAATATTAGAGGTTAAACAATTATTCAAAAGATATGGCATTTGGTCAAGTTTATTTATTGCAGTTTTGTACACTATTACAATTTATCTAAAAAGGCCCATGTACCCATCCCCTTCGGATTTGGATACATATTACAATTACTTTGGTGATATTTCGTACTATATTATTCTCATTATGCCTTCTTTTATTATGTCAAGAGAGTTTTCATTAAAAACTTCTAGAATTATATTCACAGGATCTTTATCACGTATAAATATAGTTCTATCAAAATTACTTTCATTGATTTTAATTGGATGTATTGTAGGAACTATTCATCGATTACTAGCCAATTTATTGTGGGTATTGGAACATAATAAATTTACTCTGAATAATCTTACACACGATATTTTCACTAATCTAACAAATTATTTACTTATTTCCTTTTTTGTTTCAAGTTTATCTTTCATCATTGGGTTTATTACGTTCAGTCAAATTGCAACAATAGTTTCCATTATTTCTATGTTTTCATTTGAGAGTATGATTAGAGGTATTATTTTAATAAAATTAGACTCTACAACAAAATTAGCTCTTTGGATTAAAGAGAATCCACTGGCTTTGGTTTATAAGGGAATGCAATATAATAATTTATCAATATCAAATAATATTTGTTTAGCATTAACAGGCTTAGTATTATTTTTAATATCTTTAATAATTATTAATAAAAGAGAAATATAGGAGATTGATAATATGACTGGTATGTTTTCTATAAGCCGAATGGAAATTAAGAAAATATTTGATACATCAACATGCGTTTTTTTAATAATATTATTTATTGCTACAATTATTGATAATGTTCTTTATTATCAGATGAATTTAAGTAAAAGCGTAGAGTTAAGCGGAAATATTGGTATTTCCTTATTTATTATACAAATTTACTTTATTTACTTAGGCAGTAATATGATAGGATCCGAGTTTAGTTTTGGAACTTCGAAAATGGTATTTAGTAGTATGTACAGTAGAAGTCAAATAATTCATATTAAAAGTGTTTCATTTTTATTTTATACTTCTCTATATGGCATTTTTAATATATTAATTGGATTAACTGTTCAACTTATCATAGGTAAACATTTCTCTAGTATGGAGATCCTAAGTACACTATTCTCAGTTTGGATTGTATATATAGTTTATTTCTCTTCTATCTTATCAGTAGGTATATTTACAATTTCTATTACGTTTAATCGCGTTTACTCATTAATAATTGGATATGTTCTATATATTTTTTTATATAACATTGGTATACAAATTGTAGAAAGAGATGACAGTTGGATGAAGACGATTATGGAGAATACACCATTTTACATTGCTTCTGATGGTTTTTCTACTCTATACTACAATATTAATAATATTATTTACTTAAGCTTCTTTTCAGTAGTAACCTATATAATAGGTCTCTATATAATCAAAAAAAGGGATTTGAAATAAATAAACTCTATATATTTTGTTTCGATTCTTGGAATAATCGCAGTTTATCAGGGAAATATATTTTAAATGTAGTGCCAGTATCTTCTTGAGAATCTACACTTATGCGTAACCCTAATTTTTTGCACAAGGTTTCACAAAGGTACAAACCCATACCAGTAGATTTAACATAGTTTCTACCATTGGTTCCTGTGAACCCACGTTTAAAAATTCTCTCAATATCAGATGAAGCTATACCAATACCGTTGTCTGATATTAACAATAAAGTACCGTTTTCTACTTTTTTAGCAATAAAGGATAATTTAAGCGGATTATGACGATATTTGATAGCATTATCTATTAATTGCTTTAAAATAAAAATAATCCATTTTGAATCAGATGTGACTTTCAAATCAAGGTTATCCTTATATATACTACCATTGGCACGAATAATACTTAGAGATAATGATTTAATGGCTAAATTTACAGCCTTATCAAGTGTAAATGTTTCTATTCTATAATCTTGATTTAAAGTACTACTTCTTGCATAGTATAGAGCTTGTTCAACATAACCTTCTATTTTTAATAGTTCTTCTTGAATAAGGATATTTTCAGGTGTCTTATGGTTACTTATAATTAACTTTAGTGCAGTGATTGGTGTTTTTATTTCATGCACCCAAAGTTCAATGTAGTCGGTATAATTACGTTGTGAGTTTTTCAAAGAGAAAATACAATCATTCATGTATTTTGTTGCTTCATTTAAGATGTTGTAGAAGAATTTCCCTGAAAAAAAAGGGGGTTCCTCTACAATATCTGCAATATATGTTTTTTCTTTGATTTGTTTTGAAATATTTTTTATTTCATCGTAATAGTTCCTTAATTGATAATATTTAAATAAAATTGGTGTGAAAAAGAAAAATAGAAGAATCAAATCTATTACTATTACTAAACTTCCATTTTCATTATACAAGTAGAGGACACTAGAGATAATTAGCAATGATAGTAAATGAAAAAGTATTGCTAACTGTTTTTCCTTAAAAAATTCAATTAAACTCATAACTGATAACCCTGTCCTCTCTTCGTTAATAAATATTTTTTTAAACCGATTGATTCCAATTTGCGCCTTAACCTTGATATATTAACATTTAAGGTATTTTCATCAACAAAATCTCCGTTTTGCCAAAGCTCATTCATTATTTCATCTCTAGAAACTACGTTTCCTTTATTCATCATCAATAATCTAAGAATACATAATTCATTCTTTGTAAGTTCTATTTCTTTATTATTATAAATAGCTTTGCTCTTTAATATTTCCAGTGTTAAATCTTTATAAGAAAGAATAGCACTTTTGGAAATTTCGTAAGTTCTTTTTAAAACGGATTGAATATGAGCTAAAAGGATTTGTGAATCATATGGTTTTGTAATAAAGTCATCTGCTCCTATTTGAAGACTTAATAGTTCGTCAAAGGAAGTGTCACGGCTAGTTACTATAATAATGGGCACAGAAGACAATTTCCGAATTTCACGACACACTTGAAAACCGTCTTGAAAAGGAAGGTTAAGATCTAAAATAATTAAATGCGGCATGCTTTGTAGAGCATCTTCTACAATTTTTGTGAAATCATCGCCACTTATGCATTCATACCCATATCTCTCTAGAAAATCAAAAAGTTCCTTTCTGATAATTGGATCATCTTCGATAATGAATATTTTCATTTTTAATTTCCCCTTAATTGAACCAATGAATGTCTTTATTTCCATTATTTATATCTTTTAATTATATTATAGTGCATAGTAAGTAAACTTACAAAACGGTAATATTATGATACAATAATCGATTTTTTGTTAATTCATTGAATGGTAATATTATGGTAGCAAAAGGATAAGTCATCCATAAAAGGGGTGGAATTGGGAAGTGAATACAATATTAAAAGTTGAAAATATTGAAAAGGTGTATGGTAATAAGGGTAATGTAACCCATGCATTAAAAAACATTTCATTTGAAGTGCAAAAAGGCGATTTTATAGCAATTATGGGACCAAGTGGAAGTGGTAAATCGACTTTACTTAATTGTATTTCAACCATTGATACTGCTACGGCTGGTCATGTATTTATAGATGGCGAAGATGTCACAAAATTAAAGGGCCATAAATTATCAAAATTTAGAAGTGAGAAGTTAGGTTTTATTTTTCAAGAATATAATTTACTAGATACACTAACTGCTTTTGAAAATGTTTCTTTGGCATTATCTATAATTAATTATCCAGTGAATGAAATTGAACATGAAGTCGATAGAGTTGCCGCTGCTTTGGATATAAAGGAAGTATTGTACAAATACCCATATCAAATGTCAGGAGGACAACAGCAGAGAATTGCGGCAGCGAGAGCAATTGTTACAAGGCCTACATTATTATTAGCCGATGAGCCAACAGGGGCTCTTGATAGTAAATCTGCTAAAATGTTGCTGAAAAATTTAGAAATATTAAATCAGCAACAAGATGCCACAACTTTGATGGTTACTCATGATCCTTATAATGCAAGTTTTTGCAGAAGGATTATTTTTCTAAAGGATGGAGAAATTTTTAATGAACTAATACGAGGAAAAGATGATCGTAAAACTTTCTTTAATCGAATAATGGAGGTTGTTGCACTACTAGGAGGAAATATCAATGATGAGTTTTAAATTGATATATAAAAATGTAGGCAGAAGTATTAAAGATTATGCTATCTATTTTCTAACTCTTGTTTTAGGTGTTAGCCTATTTTATGCATTTAATTCAGTATCATCTCAACCAGCTTTAAATGATTTAAATTATTCTATGGAGATTTTTGGGGATGCATTAGTTACGTATATTGGACTATTAACAAGGTTTATTGCAATTGTTTTTGCTTTTCTTATCATATATGCCAATCAATTTATAATGAAGCGAAGAAAAAAAGAAATGGGTATTTATATGACATTAGGGATGAGTAAATGGCGGATATCCTTTATTTTTGTAGGTGAGACTTTTTTGGTAGGGTTATTTGCTTTAATTATAGGCCTTGGGCTAGGATTTTTAATGTCACAAGTAATCTCGATATTAGCTTTAAAAATGTTTGTAGGTGATGCAGTAGGATATAAATTGTTGTTATCAAAAGAAGCTATAAAAGAAACTATTATAAGTTTTTCTATTATTTATATTATAGTAGCACTTTTTAATGCTCGTAATATTATGAATATTAAACTTATCGATTTATTAATTGCGAATCGTAAAAATCAAGAGTTAAAGGTCTATAACAAATGGGCGACAAGTAGCCTTTTTTTAGTAGCAATTACTTTAATAACTACTGGAATACTATTGTTGATGAAATTCGGACTTGATAAGAATTATTTAACTGTGATAGTCTCGCTTCTTGGTTTTGGTATTATTTTGTTTTATTATACAATTTCCGGTGTGATGGTGTTCTTGGCTAAAAGAAACAAAAAGCTGTATTTTAAAGAACTAAATTCATTTTTGTTTCGACAATTCGGAAGTAAAATGCAAATTAATTTTCTAGTAATAAGTATCTTAAGTGCATTACTGATAGCTTCACTAGTAGTTCTAGGTACAGGATTTAGTGTTACAAGTTCTATGAATAAACAAGTTACCACGGCAACTCCATTTGACTTAACAATTGTAAAACCCTATGAGGATAACAAAAATCTTTTAGAAACAGCAAAACAAGATGGCATTCCACTCAAAGAAAATCTTAAAAGTTATGTAGAGATAATGTTGTTTAATGCAGATTTAACTTATGGAGAATTGTTTAAAGAGCAACAAGTAGAACTATCTGATTTAGAACAAGAGATACTTATGTCACAAGTTACTTTAATAACTGAAACAGATTACAATAAAATATTGGAACTATCTGGAGAAGAAGGAATTCGGTTGGGAGAAAATAAATTCATTATTAATGCAAACTATGAACCCTTTAATAAACATATTCAAAATTTCTTAAATAAAGAGGGGAAAATAAGAATTGGTGACAAGGAGCTTACTCCTGCAAACAAAAAAATATTTGGTAACATTACTTACTTAACAAATTCAACCAGGGCAAATGATGTAGGAACAGTGGTTGTTCCAGACAATATGAGAAATTATATGAATCCTGATAGTTTCTTATTGAATGGTGTTTTTCCCTCTCAAGAAATTGAGGGCACGGTCTATAAAATAATGAATAATAAATGGGTTGAAAAATCTCTTGATGGAGAGATTTATTATGTAACTAAGAGTGTGATACAAGACACTTACTTTGGCGTATTTGGAGTAATAGCTTTTATTAGCAGTTACTTAGGAATAATTTTAATGATTGTCACGTTATCAATACTAGCATTACAGCAATTAACAGAAACCCAGGATAACAAAGAAAGATACCTGACATTATCGAAAATTGGTGCAGATAAAAAAATGATTAATAGGTTGTTATTTAGACAAATTGGATTTTATTTTATTTCACCTTTAATTTTAGCTAGTTTCATATCAATCTTTACTACTAAGGTTGTATTAGAAAAATTAGAACCATTTTTTGAAGTTTCTATCAAACAGAATATGTATTTAAGCTTTGGTATTATTTTGTTGCTATATGTAATATATTTCATTGCAACTTATCAGAGTGCAAAACAAGTAATTTTAGACAATAGACTTAAATAAAAGGAGTAGGTAATATGACTGAATTTCTAATGGGTTTTGGATTATCGGAGGGAATAATTGAAACTATTAAATGGTGGATCCCATATTTAAGTTTTATAATGATCATAATCATCGTAACCATTTTATTTAAGGTTATCCGTAAAAAGAAAATAAAGAATGCAAAAAATTAATAAGCCATTTAGTTTAAAAAAGCATTATTCTTGGTTAAATGATCTTAGAACTAACTTTCGTTTTTAAATGACTGGTTCCTCACAATTTTTCTTATAAATGCACGGTACAATTGACAATTGAAGCAGTTAAAAATAATAGAGTATTCAACTTAAACCCAGAACGTTTCTGGCCCTATGATCCAATTGCTGTAGAATCACAGGTTGAGGAAATCGCTAGCATGCTCAAGGATCGTTTAGAGAAAGAGAAGTAAATAGTATAAAAATGCCCAAGTGGAATGATTACCACTTGGGCTTTCTGCTAGGAATCTAAAAAACGGGGAAGGCGACTAAGCATACAAGGTAGGACGCTCACATGGTCCTCCTCATCAAACTTCACATAATTAGTATGAATGTTTTGGTTGCTTAAACGTTTCATTCGTTCAGCCGCTTGATCAGCTCCTTCAAGCATATCTGGCAGCTCGTTAGCACCGATTGTAAGTAGGAGATTAATAGTATGCTGACTTTTCCAAGCTTCAGCAAATCGATCTATTTCTTTTAGTACGGCATTGTTAGCCCACCAAACAGAGGGACTTCCGACTACTACATGACTAAATAAATGGGGTCTAGCACATAGAGCATATAGTGTGAAAAGACCACCTAAGGAATGACCAACAATCGCTTGTTTCTTTTTATTGATTGGCCATTCCTTTGCGACAGCAGGCATGAGCTCATCTTCAATAAAGTCTAGAAACTCATTGGCTTTCCCGTTTGGAGGCCAAGGCGTTCCATCTGGACGTGGTGGCAGATGTTCTTCACTAACAGGTAGTGTAAAATCGTGACAGCGTCGCTCCATATCAAAAGGTTCCTTTGAGGGATAGCCGATGCCAATAACAAGAATGGGATCATAGCCTTTTGGTTTACGTGTTTGTAATTTCACTGCCTCTGCAAGCGTTGGAAAAAGGGCATCCCCATCTAAGGCGTAAATAACAGTATAACCATCTGCTGGTGGTTCATCTGTTGGGGCTGCAATTAAAATGCGATAGTCTAGCTGTTGACGAGACGTCATGGCATATTCAAAGTAGTTTTCGGATGTATATGGTTTCTTAGTCATTATTGTCATGGCGCTAGAAACTCCAATACATCCTCTATCACTTTACCTTGTGCATGAATACCACCATTTAGCCAATAATCCTCGGATGTTTCAAATACTTGATTGTTTTTGAATGCCGACGTACTTTGCCAAATTTGACTATTCTTCAACTCATTTAAAAATTCATCCCCTAGGCTACCATCATTAATTAAGAAAATATAATCTGCATCTAGTTCAGGTAGAATCTCCAATGATACCTCGAAGGCACCATTTTTCACGTAGCTGCTTTGTTCAAATCCTAATTCATGTGTTAAGACATACCCACTGAAATACTCATCCGTCATAAAAAACATACCCTTTGCATTAAAGCGAATTAACGCGACCTTTTTACCTTCTGTTATGGAAGCTAGCTTTGTTTTTGCTGCATCCACCTTTTCTTGATAACCCTGTAAAGCCTGCTCAGCTTTGTCTGTTTCATCAAGTAGTTGCCCTAAAACTTTAATAGAGCCTTGTAAATCACTTGCGGCATTATTGAAAACATAGGTTGGTGCGATTTTTGCGTATTTTTCATATGTGCCATTTTCCACATAAAATGAATTGTGCAAAATAATTAAGTCTGGTTTATCTGCCATAATTGCTTCGGCTGATGGGGGACCACTTGCAAAGCTAATTTCAGGTACACCCTGTAGCTGATCTTGTAAATAGAGCTGTGGTTTAACACCGTTGGACCATTGCATAGTAGGCTTGATACCAAGAGCTAATAACGAATCCTCCATGACAGGTGCAAAAATTTTAGTAGGCTTAGCTGGTAGTATTACCTCATTACCGACCTCATCTTTTAGTGTTAACGGATAAACACTTTGCTCCTTTGTACTTTCGGAGGTTGCCTGCGTTTCTACCTGTTCCTCTTTATTGCTTGATTGGGTATTGCAGGCCGTTAGTATGCCAATCGTTAGCAAAAACATAGCTAATAAATAGGCAGATTTTATAATTGTATGACATTGATTACGACAATTTTGTTTCATTGTTCATCAAAGTCTCCTTCCGGTGATAATCATTCTCAAATAGAATTATAAATCACCGTCAGATACGTTACCATGGACGGGGACAGGAAAAGGATTTGGATTTTTTCCGGTTAGCATAAGCAACATTTCATCTAGCATTCGGTTTATAGCAATAGCTGAGTATTCAAACCAAGGATTCGAAGGTAAAACATAGACATGTCCATTTTTTACGGCATGGAGCTCTTTCCATCGATCAAGGTATTGTAAAGTAAGCCAATAATTTCGAGTTGGCGAATCTGGACAAATGATAAATAGCAAACGGTCAGGGTTTAAATTGACTAGCTGATCAAGTGTAATAAGCTCGTTATATGTTTGTTGTTGCGCATTGACAGGACGAAGCTGCAAATCTGTAAACAGTACATCCTGAATCCCTTTATTACAATATAAAAATAATTGATCACCGCATAAACGAAGAACGGCAAAAGTATCGTTTCCAGTAACTTGATTAATTTCTAACCTTGCCTGTAATACCTTTTGTTCATATGTTTGAATGAAATGCTCACCCACGCTTTGCTTTTTGACAGCTACAGCTATTTCTCTCAGTTGTGTTCGCCAATCCTTTGCTTGTATATAGACATTTTTGATGCCGATTGTTTGAAGCCAATCAAGCATGGAGAGGGAGGGTTCCTCTTGAAAAATATGAATGTCTGGCTTAGCAGAGGCTAATTTTTTGAAGTTGTCCTCTGATTCTGCATCAAATATATTAACATGCACTGGAATTTTCTCTTGGTAATGATTGTAATAATAAGGACTCCATTTAGCATTCAGCGGAGCTGCTACTGGTATGATACCAAGCGCTAATAAGTTTCCAGTAGCGGATACCGAAAAAGTAGAAACTCGCTGGCGAGCCATTTTACTATAAGCAGAAGGTGAAATTCCAACTTCCTTTTTAAATTTTCTACTAAAATAAAATTCGTCACTGTAACCAACTTTTCTAGCAATCTCACGAAGTAATAAATCAGTATCACGCAGTAATTGCTTGGCATGTCCAATGCGTAGCGCCGTTAAATAATCTGTGGCACTTTGACCGAATGCCTTTTTAAAGGCCTCTCCAAAGTAGCTGGAACTCAGACCAGAAATGAGTGCTAGATGCTCAATTGTGAGAGGTTGATGATGGTTTTTAGCAATATAATCTCGTATATCCTTTAATGATATTTGAGTAGTCATATCTGTCATACTTTCCGTTTTCATATCTTAATGTCACCCCTTATTATAAGTGTGAGAATTACTTTGCAGTAACCAATAGCTTTGGTAATGCACCGAGTAACTTCTCTCTTGTAAAGGCATCACCATAATTCCACTTTGTTGCATCTACTAAATAAGCATGGTTATTTTGTACAGCAGGGAGTCCTTTCCAAATAGCGCTATTAATCAATTCCATCGTAGCCATTTGCGATTCTGGTTTATTAGATAACAACATAAAGATGCGGTCACCAGCATACTGAGGTAAGTGATCTATTGGTATTTCTCTATACCCCTCACCTGCTTGAAGTAGTTTTTTGACTTGTGGGTGAGGCTGAAATCCATCTGGATGAAAAAGGGCAGGGGACAGTCCTATACAGCCCATAATATAAAGGCGTTTGCCATGATCAAAAGTCAAAACTGATGCCGTTTCACCAGGCTCTACAACTGTTTGTAGCTGCTGCCACATAGTTTTTTCTTGGATTTTAAAATGTTCTAGCCAATCTTCTGCACGCTGTTGTTGGTTAAGCCACTGCCCTAATAAAAGAACACGCTCTTCTAATGAATCCCAGGAATTGAGGGTAATCGTTGGTGCAATAGATGATAGCGCTTGATATTGCTGCTCGTCACTACTGGTAAAGATAATTAAATCAGGATTCAGCTTCGAAGATTTTTCAAGATTGATTGGAAAGGCAACATCTTGAATATAAGGAACATGGTTTTTATAAAAGGATTTACTAATAGAGTTTTTGTCACCACCTATTGGCTGCACATCAAAAATCAACATATCTCCAAACGTTTCTCCATGATAAATAATACGATGAGGTGAGCAAGGAATGGCTACCTCATGTCCAGTCCAATCTTTTACAACTGTTTTTTGTTTATATTGTCGTGCAAACTGTTTTGGAGGAATCCCAATTACCTGTCGGAAGCGGCGATTAAAGTAATATTCATCATCAAATCCGACTTGCTGCGCAATATCTTTTAATGGCTCATTTGTTTGTAGTAATAATTCCTTGGCATTTGTAAGACGTAAATCTGTAATATAATCTAGCGGTTTCTTCCCAGTTAAGGTTTGGAAGATCGTACTATATTGCCATTGAGCTATATGGGCGAGCTCCGCTAGCTTTTTCACTGTTAAAGGCTGTTGAAAATAGTTATGTATATAGTCGATAGTTTCTTCAACTGCCTTTGTCATTGTCAACTGGTAGTTTATATGAAGCTGATGTTCAAATAATAAATTTAATAGTTCATACAAGACTCCTTGTTGTTTAAGAAAATCCAATTTAGGATTTAAATTATACAGATCTTCGGTAAGACGAATTATTCGTGTATAAGGATAAATTGTATATTCCACTTCATCAGAAAAAATAGATCCTAGATGTGGAGAAGGGTGCTTATGTTTTAGCTGAAAGGCTGAAAAGGCAATTTTATAGAAACGGTAACCATGATTTATATCCGATAAATCAATCATAGAATGGGGCTGTACAAGAAAAATTTTTCCTTTCGTCACCAAATAGGGTATATCATCAATCGTTAATGTCCCACAGCCATCTGTAAAAAGTATCATCGTATGATGAGCAGTCGAGATAAACGGATAGCTCTGCGAAATACAGTCAATATCTTCTAAATGAAATAGTAAATCATTGTTAATAGAAGCTGATTTGTTGTCTTCCATCTGTTCACTTCCTTAGTAAATGAAAATGATTATCAATTAACTGTATTGTATAAAAAGTAAAGAGACATTTCAACAAAGATGAAATGTCTCTTGTTAGTTATTTTTTTAAAATAGTAGGTAATTGTGATAACAGCCATTCTCTTGTTGAGGCATCGCTATCACTTTTTTCAATATCAAATGTGTAGACATGACCGTTCTTCACTGCCGGTAGGTTCTTCCAAATTGGACTTTCCATCATTTCTTTTGTCGATTGTTTTGCTTCATCATCGACTGGTGTTAGGATGAAAATTCGATCACCAGCATATTCCGGAAGAAGTTCTGTGGAGATTTCAGCAAAGCCTGTTCCATCATCAAGTATTTTTTGTATTTTGTCACCAGGTTTAAGAACATTTGAATCGTATAAAACTTGAGAAAGTCCAGCACGTGCCATGACAAATAATCGATCTCCTGGATAATATGTTAAAACCGATGCCGTTTCATCTGGTTTAATGATGTCATCAGCTACAAGCGACTCCCACATTTTATCCGCTTTTTCTGTATAAGCATCCATCCATTGAGTTGCTTCTTCTTTTTTATTAAGTATATCGCCCAGCTCTGTTAAACGTTGGCTTAATGGCGCGAAAGTATCAAACACGATAGTTGGAGCGATTTTAGAAAGCTGTGAATATGTCTTATCATCTGAAGTACCAATAATGATAAGATCAGGCTTTAATGACAATGTTTTCTCAACATTAATAGGAAAACCAACGTCCTCCACATCTTTTACACGATCTTCCCAAGCATAATTTGTAATCCAAGAGAAGCCAGCACCAACTGTTTTGATATTTAATGCAAGTAAATCACCGTATCCTTCTCCATGATAAACCACTCTCTCAGGATTTACTGGAATTTCAACCTCATGACCTAAATAATCCTTATAAACACGAGTTGTTGATTCTGACGTTGTTGCCTCTTCTTTCTTCGTCTCTTCTTTCTTTGTCTCTTCATTAGTTGAACCACAAGCAGCCAGCATGATTCCAACCAGCAATAATAGGCTACAAATGAGCATATGTCGATTTAATTTTTTCATGTCTCTTCCTCCGTAAATGATAATCATTATCGATATAGGCTAGCATAAATTAGTCTGTGGCCTAGGACAATGGACAAACTGAAAAGGGGTCATTAAGGTTTATCCAAAAATCTAACTGTCTCTTTAAAATAAAATCCGTTTTACCGTATCAGCATCCTTCCATTGGTGGAGAATGGACCTTTCATTGGATTAAGATTCGTGTAATGAAAGGGGTTTAAAGATGAAGAATTTTTGGATGTTTGTCATAACAGGTATGCTATTAATCGTTACAACTACGGGTTTTGGTCGTATGGCATATGGAATTATTTTGCCATTTATGCAGGAGGGATTGAGTTTTACAACCTCTCAATCTGGTTACTTAGGAACAATGTTGTTTTTAGGCTATTTACTAACAGTAGGGCTTTCCGGAGTACTTACAACACATATTGGTGCAAAAAATGTTCTGTTAGTAGGGGGAGCCTGTGTCATTTTAGGGTTAATGGGACTGGTGTTCGTCACAAATTTCTCGTGGGCTGCCATCACACTGTTCCTTGCAGGGGCAGGGAGTGCACTTGTCTATACGCCATTACTATCGATAGCCATTAACCTGTATCCTAAAAAACGAGGTACAGTCATGGGGCTGTTAATGAGTGGAGCCGGGATAGGGATGCTATTATCAGGTTTACTTGTACCCTTTATGCTGCAACGATTTCCTACGCTAGGATGGCGTGGAGCTTGGTTAGTTTTTGCGATTTTGACACTGATCGTCGTGTTGCTAGCATCCTGGGCGATAAAGCAACCAAATTTTGTCGAGAGGGATACCGTACAGGAAAAAACAACAACATGGCGCAGTAAGCAGCTGTATATCATTGCAGGTATTTATTTTGCCGTTGGTTTAGTCTATCTTATTCCTAATCTATACCAAACAAGTTATATGAAAAGTCTTGGACTATCCAATGGGCTAGCAGGCTCCATTTATGCCATTGCTGGAATTGTGTCGATTGGAGGCGCTCCATTCTGGGGAATGTTAGCAGATAGAATGGGTGTTAAAAAAGCATTAACAACGGCATTACTACTATCAGTTGTCGGCGATTTATTGCCAATGATGTTTGAAAACATTGGAGGGTTTATACTATCCTCTATTATTTGGGGTTCTTCACTTGGTGGTGTTCTTGTCCTGATACAGATGAAAGCCAGTCAGCAAGTATCGCCCCAATATGTTGCATCGGCTATCGGGTTTATTTCAATTTTTTATGCAGTAGGTCAAATGATGGGGCCAGGATTAGCTGGCTGGTTAATTGAGCATGCTGGAGGATTTTCAGTTGCTTATGGCTTTGGAGCGGCAGTTTTCTTTTTAGGTATCTTGTTAGCATTTTCGCTGACTACAGAAGAAAGCTAATTTTCATAGCGGAAAGGATGTCTCTTTGCTATACTTTAGTTGATTATTGATAATTATTCTCAATAAAGTGCTGAAGGATGGTGAACGCTATGAGTGTGGATTTTCATCAAAATTTTGCTCAATTTTTTCATGCGCTTGAAATACTAGAACCGCAGGAAAAATCAACACAATATATGTCATTCCAATCAACTTTGAAGGAAGGGGCAATACATCGTTTTATACCTCGTACAGATTTAGAGGTAGTTGTATCGGATTATTCCTTTCATCAGGAACATCGAATGAATGTCTCCACAGCAAAGCCAATGGTGGAAATTAGCTATTGCTTGCAAGGGACGCGAGGTGTACATATTTCCAATTGTGAGTTTGAAGTAACGGCTGGGACATGTACAATGCAATTGATGGAGCAAGTAGAGGCAAATTTTATATTTAATAAAGATGAGTCTTATCAGATGGTTGGCATTGGTATCCCTGTAACAACTTTTAATCATTACATGGAAAAAATTAATGGGAATGATGGTACCTCTACCAAGTTTTCAACAGTTCTTGGTGGATCTCCTTTTCGTTTCTTTCAGGAGAATATTAATCCACTAGATATGCTTATGGTAAAACAATTGTTAGAAGCGCTAGCAGCTAATCGATTGACTAATTTGGAGCTAGAAAGTACGGCTTTACAGCTTTTAACAAGAACATGCCAAACCTTTTTTCCTCATTCAACAAACCCAATGGAATTCTCACGGGATGATAGAGCAAAACTAGTTCAAGCACGCATCATTATGGCAGAAAATATGCTGAATCCTCCATCGTTAATGGAGCTTTCTCGTTTAGTTGGATTAAATGATTATAAATTGAAAAAGGGTTTTAAAGAAATGTATGGCACAACAGTATTTGGTTATTTGCGTGAAAAACGTTTGGAGAAGGCATGTTATTTATTACAAAGCGGGACAATGAATATTATGGAAGTAGCGAATGCTGTTGGGTATTCTAATCCGAGTCATTTTGCAGAGGTTTTTAAGGAGAAATATGGGCTGAATCCGCGAGACTTTGTCAGATACAGATCACAATAAAACCCTTCAGCTTTTGGACAAAGCTGAAGGGACTTTTTTTACTTCACTATGCTATCCAATACATTTTGAATAATTTGGCGATTGGCAATAGCACCTGAATATAACCAACTCGAACTTGAATCGAATTCATAAACATGACCATTTTTAACGGCAGGTATATTAGCTAGAAGAGGATCGCTTAGCAATTCAGAGCTACCTGCACTATCACTGTTAATAACAAAAAGATAGTCAGCATCTATTGGAACGAATTTTTCTAAAGAAACCTGTGACCAATCACCAGCAGCAGATGCTGACACCTCTTTCACAAGGCTTGGAGTTTGTAACCCAAGATCCTCATAAAGAACAACACCACTAGAAGCTGTGTCACTTACCATGTAGATTGAATTTTTAATATTCCAGATCACAGTGGCTGAAAGATTTCCGACTTTGTTGTGAATTTCTTCTTTTGCCTCTTTAGCGAATTGATCATAATCTGCTAGGACTTCCTTTGCCTTATCTGTTTGACCAAAAATTGCGCCCATTTTTAATAGTTTATTGCGCCAATTATTATCCTCAGCTCCCATTACATAAGTAGGGGCAATTTTGCTATATTGCTCATATTTTTCACCTTCAGCAATTTCAGGAGAACCGATTACAATTAAATCTGGATTAAAGCTTGTAACAGCTTCATAGGGAAGGTCAAATTCAATCGTTGGAATATCTTTTAATGAATCCTGAAGATAGTCTTGGATAGATGTCCCACTCTTTACGGACCACTGTGCAACGGGCTTTAAACCTAATGCTACAAGGTGATCTTCTAGATAGGGAGCTATGATTCGTTGGGGATTTTTAGGAATGGTCACTTCATGGGCTATTGAATCTGTTAAGACTCGATTGGAGCTTTCTTCCTTTACTTTCTCTGTTGTGGAAGAAGATGGAGTTCCACATGCAGCCAAAAGGATGGAAATAATTAAAATGCCAGTTAAAAAGGCATTCTTTTTTATAAATTTTTTCAAAGCTATAAGCCTCCTATTTCAATTGATTTCTATCATTCTATTTCATTATAATGAAAATGATAATCAATATCAATTTGATGTTTAGGAGATAGAACTAAAATGTACAAAGACAATCAGTTACTGTCCCATCTTTTTTATCAACCTATACAAATAGTGAAATTAAATGAAATGTTAAGTGACATAGGAACACAATCCACCCACCCATTTATGGTCATCGTGTATGAGGGATATTTAGAGTGTACGCTTCAAGGTAGGCACGTTCAGCTTAGTCCAAATTCTGTTATGCTTTTAGATGATACTGACGATTTTCATCTACTTGAAACATGTGAAAGTAAAGGAATCGTCATTCAATATCGTGTATATGGCTGCAAAACGGATCGTTTATTACAAGATGCTATCTTAATTGAGCAATGCTCCTATCGACTTATGAATTTAGCTAAAGAAGTAGAAAAAGAAGCGAACGCTGAGGGCAATAATCCGTTTCGTTTACAAAAACTATTCGGTGAATTGCTAGAAGTGCTGTACAGCCATTTACGTGATAATAAACAACAACAAGAAGGACTATGGATTGATAAAGTACTTCATTATATTAATCTATATTTCCGTGAAGAATTAACAAGAGAGCAGATGGCTGAAAAAGCACAAGTAAGTCCAGAGCATTTTTCTCGTACGTTCCATAAGCATACAGGCTACACGTATAGTGAATATTTAACGTTGCTAAGAATACGAGAATCACAGAAAAGGCTATTGTTTTCAATGCCTAAATTAGATGAGCTTGCTCAGGAAGTTGGCTACAATGAGGGGACTTATTTAAGTAGGAAATTTAAAGAATTAGTGGGTGTATCACCAACAGCCTATTATCAGAAATCAAAGCGTGTCCTTGCGCTCAATACCAATCATACAGCATGCTTACTAGCTCTTGGTATTACGCCAGTGTTGGGTGTATACTCTCCATTTCTAGAGAGTATCGAGCCTGTCTCTACTTCGCAGAAACTTAAAGGCTATGAGTATGGTATCTATGAGTATGGTATTGCTTCAAATTATCAGGAGATCACCGCAGCATGTCCAGATGTCATTATTAACTACAGTGGTGGTAATGAAAAACAATCATTACTATCAGTAGCTCCTATATTCGAGCTACCATGTAGACAATTAAGTTGGCGAGAGCAATTTGGGTTGATTGCCAATATCGTTGATAGACAAGAAGTATGTAAGAGCTGGCTCCAGCAATATGATGAACAGATAGCTCAATGTAACGATATTCTTGACCAACAAATTGGGGCAAGGGGTACTGCTATTGTTTGGGAAATAGGAAGTCATCAAGCGTATTGTTTAAATAGTAGTCATGGGAGAGGGAGTCATATACTGTACGAAGATTTGGGCTTTAGTCGACCAGATGCGATTGTCACACGAAATATTGAACAAACAGGTTACTTAACAGTAGATATTGAAGATATTGCTCACTATCCAGCTGATTATATATTTGTCACCGCTCTTCCTACAAAAGATTTTGGAAAAGAGCGTCTCTTAACGGTATTACATTCAGAAAAATGGCAGTCACTTACAGCAGTGCAAAAGAAACAGGTGTATTTTATGAATCAGTATGAAATATTTTATGGCTATGATCCATTATCTACAGCTACTCAATTGCAAAAATTAATGGAAGTATTAACATCATAAATGTACAGGGGAACAAATCACTTTCATGCATAGACAGTTATTTAACATTCTTCTACAATTATTGAGAATGATTATCAACTGAAATGTATGGAGGGAAAAAATTGCTTAAACAAAATAGAAAATTCATAGTACCATTGTTTCTTCTATTACTGCTTCTGTTAACGGCTTGTGGTGAAAAGGAAAAGACCGCTAGTCCGACTGCAGAACAAGATACAAAAGAAGCAGAGACAAAAACGGTTCAGACGACAAATGGTGAGGTTGTTATTCCGACTAATCCAGAGCGTCTTGTAGCAGAGGAGTATATTGCTAGTTTACTCGTATTAGATGTGAAACCTGTGGGAGCTCCTGGGTTAGCTCTTGAAAACTATTATTTAAAGGATGCATTAAAGGATGTCGAAGAAATAGGCGATTATGGGAAACCGTCCATTGAGAAGATTATAGCGCTCAAACCAGACTTGATAATTACTGGCAATGGGGAAAATTATGATGCTTTAAGTAAAATTGCTCCTACAGTTGTCATTCCTTATGGTGAATTGAAGGATGCACACGAAGAACTTACCTATTTTGGTGAGTTACTTGGCAAAGAGCAAGAAGCTAAGGATTGGCTGGCGCAATATGATCAAAAGATTGCCGATGCCAAAGCACAGGTAGATGCGATTATTCCAGAGGATGCAAGCTTCTCTATTATAGAGGATGCAGGCAAAACTTATTATGCATATGGTGATAACTTTGGACGTGGTGGACAACCAGTCTACCAGGCACTTGGTCGCAAACCACCTGCTAAAGTAGCAGATGAAATTATGGAAAAGCAGTGGGCTGAAATTTCCGAAGAGGTGCTGGCAGATTATGCAGGAGACTACATTATTTTGACTTCAGACGATCGCACAGTTGAAGATTTTAAGAACGATCCAATATGGGGTAGCCTGCCTGCAGTAAAAAATAATCATCTTTATATTTGGCCTGAGGAGCGTTCATGGTATTATGACCCAACAGCCGTGTTGGCTCAGGTAGAGGAATTAACAAACTGGCTAACGAATAAAAAATAAGCTAAATAATTTGGGAAAAGAGGAAGCATCTTTAGTAATGAAGGTGCTTCTTTTTTGTTATTTCAATTAAAGATATTAATGAGAATGTTTATCATTTATAATGTTCACAAGGGACCCATTCTATGATTTGACTAGAAAGGTGTGAAAATAAATAGTGAATATAGATGATCATATCCTTCTATGGAAAGCAGCTTCCATTCAAGTGTTGGATATTCGTTATACAAAGATGCAACGTGATGAACAGCTCAGCTCCTATCGTTTACCAGCTAGCGGTTTTTTGTACACAATAAAAGGAAAAGCTACTATATTGTTGGATAGTAAATCCTATAAGATAGAAAATTTTTATATAGCTCATGTTGGTAAAGGAAGTTGTCTACACATCAGTGCTGTAGAAGATATAGTAGAGTACTATTTAATTCTCTATAAAGCAACACTACCTCTTCCCCATAGAAAAGGTTTACTAGCATTATGGGAACGTGAAAAACCTTTTCAGCTTCAATATGTTTTTCAAGTTTCGAATGCACTCACATTACAACAAAAAGTTGAAACGATGTACCAGCAATGGCTCAAACAGGACAATCTAGAGCATTTTCATGTCAAGGCACTTTTTTATCAATGTGTTTATGAGCTTTTGCAGCAACTAAGCCAACAGCATGTCATTGTTCAACAGCCAGATCTTGTGGAGCAAATCCAAATTTATATAGAAGAATACTACAGTCAACCCATCACCCGGGAGTCGCTTGCCCAAATGTTAAATTATAGTGTGCCCTATATAGCTAAGCAATTTAAGCAGAAGACGGGTAGAAGTATCATTGATTATCTTATTCAGATAAGAATACAAAAAGCACAGCAGTTGTTAATACATACAACTTCGAGCTTGCAGGAGATTGCTTCGAGTGTTGGCTATGAAGATGTCTCTTATTTTATCCGTATCTTTAAAAAGTACAGTGGGCAAACCCCAATGCAATTTAAACAACAGCCAGATAAGCATAAATCGTATCGTCCTATGTATCGGCTTGCTTTGTCTGATGATAAAAAGTGGATACGACATTATATTGATAATGATAATTATTATCAATATAAAGCAAAAGGAGATTTATCAATGAATAGAAAAACAAAGTCCTCTATGATGGCGACTTTATTGCTATGCTTCACTTTATTGCTTAGCGCATGTTCTGGTACTGCCATTACTGCTTCTAATAATGTAGAAACAAAAGCACCAGCTAATGAGTCAACGGAAGTACAGTCGACAACAAAAATTGTATCCACTGTGAAGGGGGATGTCGAAATTCCTGTTGACCCAGAACGCATCGTAACCGATTATTACCCAGGTTTTTTATTAACTATGGGCATTAAACCAGTAGGAACACAGGAGCTTTATATGAAAAGCCCCTACCTGAAGGAGCATAATGAAGGAATTACTTATTTTGAAGAATCCCTTGAAGCAGTAGTTGATTTGAAGCCCGACCTTATCATTACTGGGGATGATAAGAAATACGAAGAATATGCCAAAATAGCGCCTACAGTCTTAATACCCTTTAATTTAGAAATGGATGCAACATTGGAGGAGTTTAGTAAAATTTTAGATAAAGAGGAAGAAGTGAAGGCTTGGTTAAATGACTATAATCAAAAGGTAGCAAAAGCGAGACAAACAGTTCAAGATATCATTGGTAAGGATCAAACCGTGACGATTTTTGCTGGTGGAGCAACAAAGAATATAACATTATACGGTAATGGTTATACAGGGCGATCATTTTATGATGGGCTTGGACTAACGCCACCCGCAAAAGTAGTAGAGGAAATTGATCCTGAAAAGCCGTGGCTGGAATTATCACCTGAATTACTGTCAGATTATGCAGGTGATTATATTTTTGTGGCTGTCGATAAAGCGACAGAAACATATGATTATAAAAACGAACCAGTTTGGAAAACGCTAGATGCTGTGCAAAATGATCAAATTTTTGAAATTGATGGCTGGAGTTTCTGGTTTTCAGATCCTATTTCAATCCTAGGACAGATTGAAGAAGTGACAGAAATGCTAGTACAGCATGCGAAAGAAAAATAAATGATTTCCCTTAAAATCGCTCAAGCATTGGATTGCTTGAGTGATTTTCATGTTGTTAAAAAAAGATCAATAGCAGAAAAAGATCTTTTGGCAAGGTGAGTGGTTGGCTCCACTTCAATCTACCATTCTGCAAAAGTGTCTATTCCTAACAGTAGTGAACAAAATATCTATTAGAGAAAGGTTAGGCTCTAATTTTCAATGAGGAGAATCATCAGTGACAACACCCCTCCATAAAAAGTAGTGAACACTTTCAATTTATTTGTGTTTTTATGCTTCATGCAAGATTGTTAGAAAATTATATTGAGAATGATTATCAATTATAATAAACTTGAATGAAGTGATAAATGGGAAGGAATGATGTAGGATGCTACCAAAGGAGGAGTTTCTTTTTCTCTGGAATCATGCAACGATTAAAGTGCTTGATATAAGATATGAGCTATTCAAACCTGAAGAAATCGGAAAATCATATAAATTGCCTGCTAATATGTTTCTTTATGCCACAGGTGGTGGTGCGGAAGTTCAAATTGATTTAATAAGCTATACACTAGAGGGTTTTCATCTTATTCACGGTGGAAAGGGCTCAACCCTACAAATAGAGGCTACAGACAAAGGCTTTGAATATTTTTTAATATTTTATCGAGCTGCCATTCCTTTAACCCCAAATAAAATGATAGCCAGAGCCATGCAAAGAAATAATCCTTTCAAATATCAATATAGTCTTGTTCCTAACTCACCTATTACAATGTTTGAAAAAGTATATTACATGTATATGAAGTGGGAAAATGCCAATAACCTCAGCAAATTTACTGTTAAATCGCTATTCTATCAATTATTAAATGAAATTTTTATGCAGTTAGATCAGGACAGTGTCGACATTCAAAAACTGAATGTCTCTAGTCAAATTAAAGCCTATCTAGAACAAAATTATGCAAAGCCATTGACCTTAGAATCGATTGCGAAGGCATTGCGCTATAGTCCATCTCATTTATCCATTCAATTCAAGCAACAAATAGGTTATAGCCCTATTGAGTATTTAATTCAGCTACGTATTGAAAAAGCTTCTATTTTGCTTGAGAAGACGAATGCTAGCCTACGCGATATCGCTATGGGTGTCGGCTATAGCGATGTCTATTATTTTAGTAGACTTTTCAAAAAGAGAGTAGGCGTTTCACCAACAAAATTCCGTCAAAAGAAACAAGTAAGTGATCTGGTAAAAGATAGTCCTTCAATGTCTGAAAGATACTCCATTGTCGATTGGAGCTTCCAAGATTATATTGAGAATGGTTATCAATATAATGAAAGGAAGTATGAACCAATGAATAAAAAAGGATTATCAGCTATTGCAACACTTTTCCTTTGCCTGACGCTTTTACTAAGTGCTTGCAGCAGCGGAACATCAAGCAATACAGGAGGCGGAGAAAAACAAGTCTCTACTACACAAGCAGCCAGCGAATCACAAACAAAAATGGTCTCTACTATGAAAGGAGACGTAGAAATACCCGTTAACCCTGAGCGAGTAGTGGTGATGTATTATACAGGTGATGTACTAGCTTTTGATGTGACACCAGTGGGCTCCTCTAAAATACAAGAGGGAGCAGCATTTGAGGAAGAATTAAAAACAGTTGAAAGTTTAGGTGAATGGTTTGAACCGAATGTTGAGGCAGTGATTCAATTAAAACCTGATGTCATCATTATTCCAAGTAAGGATGAGCTTTACGATCAAATGCAAAAAATTGCGCCTACTGTCATGATCGATTTCTCAACATCACTAGATGAACGATTAACGAAGATTGGTGAAGTTCTAGGGAAAGAGAAAGAAGCAAAAGAGCTATTAGCTAATTTCTATACAAAAGTAAAGGATAGTCAAGAGCAGTTAAAAGAGGCAGGTATTTCAGATAAAACGGTTAGTATTATGGAGGGCGGCAAAGGGAAAATGTCAGTTGTGACAAGCTATACCTTTGGACGTGGCTCCCAAGCTATTTACGAGTATTTAGGAATGAAAGCACCAGACATTATTCAAAAGAAAATTGATGATAAAAACAACACCGATGAAGCGATCGATGTTTCTTTAGAAGTATTAACAGATTATGCAGGTGATTATGTATTCCGTTCATCCTATGACGGAATGGTAGATTTAACAGATCATCCAGTTTGGTCTAATATTCCTGCCATTAAAGAAGGAAGGCTTATTGAAATGGATTTTGGTTTTTGTTACTACAACGACATTTATTCATTGTCAAAACAGCTTGATTTCATTGTGGATCAACTAGTAGCTACGACAAAATAAATTAAATAAAAGTTATTGATTGCCCCATAAATGTTTGTTTATGCTTAACATTTATGGGGTATATTTATTTTCATTTAGGATAAGACAAAGTCGATTTTTTGACTTTGTCTATTATTTTTTTTAGGGCCACTCCAATAATATAGTTTGTCGACAACTTACGGTCTTCTCTTTCGAACTAAATTGAGGGGAATGAGTAAAAAAAAGATAGCACTAAAGAAACCAACATAAGTCTCGTTGGTATTTCTTTAGTGCTTTTCATTTAATTGTTTATGATTTGGAATGTGTCAGATGTAGTTGTTTGGATAATATGGCGATTTCCGCTGATGATGAAATCGGCAGGTACTCGCTTACCCAAATCATTTGAGTGAACGATGGATGAATTAGCTGTTAAACCCTCAATGATGATTTCCATATTTGCATCAAAGGTTACTGGTTTTTTATTTAAGGTAGCCTGAAGTGTAATACGGTTTGCCTTTTTGGTTACTTGAATATCCATTACCCCTTCATCTTCATTGACTAGTGTATAAAGTGGCGGAATGATGATGGTCATTTTGTCTTTTGTTGTTAGAATAAAACGTTCCGTGTCAATTTCTGATGCGGCAACATTAATTTTGGCTTTATAAGTGTTTTTATTTTTTGTCATTGCTGTCGTTTTGCCTGGAATAGCCGCAGTATCTGATAATGTAGGTGTTTTAGGTATGCTGTCCTTTGGAGGAAGTGTATATTTTCCTTGTACAAAATCCACTAAAGTCCAAACGTTTGGCACAAGTTGCTGTTGGACAGGTGTTAATGCTTCAAAAGATGTTTTGACCGCCTGTACATCCAGAGCTGTCGACGTTTTTGGTGATAAAGCTGCAATTGCGTTTTCCACTTCTTTAGCCGCTGCCTTATCCTTCACGACAAGCTGTTCAGCATCAAGTAACAGCTGTTCAATACCCACAGGTAAAGAAACATTAGAAAACTTACGCAGTACATTAAGCTCTGCTCGGGCATCGGCTACATCTTTATGGAACGAGAGACGAGATGAATTAATTAATTGAATTTTATTGACTACTTTTTCAACAGATGTATTTGGTGCAATATTGGAAGTTAATATTTTTTGCGCAGATGCACTTACAAAAGTTTTTTGTGCTGCATTCAAGGTATTATACCAATCTCTTGTTTCAATAACATTTTGATAATAATTTGAGGATGTAGAATCCACAGAATACAATTTCTCTTCAATTTGTGTTGCAAGCTTACGATAAGCTATTCTTGTCTGCTGGTGTGCTGATAATGTGGAATAGTTCGTGACATACTGTTTTTCTGTTGCTGTTAAAGCATTATAAGCCTTCAGAGCTGCCTCTAAATTTGTCTGGAAGGTAGCGGTTGTATTGTTAATGTTGTTAATAAGTTGCACAACATTTGACACGTTAGCATTGTAGTTAGCAGTTATGTAGGCTGGTTTTGGTATCTCAGCAGCCGATACTGACGCGCTGTATAGAAGTGAGGGAACTGCCACTAAAGACAGTAAGACAAGTCTTTTGTTAGATTTCATAATGTAAGAATCCTCCTGTGTTTAATGTTTTTGGTTAATCGAAGGGAATATATACAATATATGGTGTTAATTCAATCTTAACATAGACTAGAATCTTTTTTGTATTTATTAGACAAACTAGTGATGTTCATATTGCAAATTCTAAGCAAGTAGAAAATTAAAAACGTTGGAGAGACAAAGGAACATTGCATTGTATGTGAAGTATTTCCTTTCAAGGTTAACTTTTATATTTCTGTTCTTTTTAAAAAAGGGCTTCTTCAAGAAATTTGCATTTTTAGTGCTATATTTTGATGACATAAGCAAATCTTCTTAATATATACCATGAAATAAGATTGTAGATGTTTTGTAGATGTCTGGTATAGATATTGTATATTTCTGATTGCTAAAATAATTTAAAATTGTCTATCGTTGTAGAGATTTTTGTTAATTTGTAAAAAATAATGTTGGAAAATAGTGTATTTGATATAAAGGCACCAAGAAAAAGGATTGATTAGATGAAATTTGTTGAACAACAGTTTGGGAAGGTGAATGATAGTATGCTTAGTAGATTTCAATTTCTAAAGAAAAAAGATCAGGCTGATACGAATGAAATTAACGCAATAACTGAGCAACAAGTTGATGAAGAAGAACAAAATAATGCTAATGAAGAGGAAAAGAATGAACCTGAGTCACAAAGCCTATTTCATATTCCTAGTAGTATTAAAAATAATAAAGCTGTGATGGATTTAATCGTTTCTACCGAGCAAATTGCTCATCAACATCAAATGTCTGAACATAGATATATTGAGCTACAAAACAGATATAAACACACCTCAGAACAATTATCTGAAAGAATCAAAGAAGTTAATAGATTAAATAAGATTATAGAAAGTAAAGAAAGTAGAATAGACACGCTTGAAAAGAAAATAACCGATAAAAATCTACAATTAGATCAGCATATGGAAGACTATAAAGAAATGCAATTTTCATTAACGAATGAAATTGAAGAATTAAAAAATATTATTAATGTAGAAAACAAGAAGTATCAATCCTTTAATGAACAATATGAGAAAGAAACTTTAGATTGGGTAAATAAATTGAAGAAAAAGGAAGATATAATCTTAAAATTAGAATCTGAAAACGCGAATTATAAAGAACAAAATGAGCACATTCGTAAGGAAAACGAATATCTAATGAGCATGGCAAGTGATTTCACAAATAGAATGTCTGCCTCATTTTTAGATTATAAAAGAGACAAGAGGAATGAATAGCATACTGCTCTAAGTCATGCTGTTCTATAAGTAGCAAGATGACTCAATAGAAAAGGAGACCCAATAGCAGAGGAGACCCAATATGAGTAACTATAAGACTAATATAATTGAATTACATTCAATTAGAAGTGATTCCATACTTTTTTTGTTGAATGTAAAGACAATCTTAAATAAGAAAACCGTTTTCTTAGAATTAGAAATTGATAGTGAAACATATGATCAATTTAAGAAGCTTGTTATCTTTGATAATTATTCTCGCTATCGGCTTTCTTTGAGGTCAAAGTGGGATCCTTTCCGAAACGAGTTTTTAAGTACAATTACTAAAAGTAACGGCTCTATTATTGAATCGTATGATTTTAAGTGTTCTGAACAATATGTTGAAATATTAAATCAGCTAAATACTATTCAAAGTGCAAAAAAACTTTCTATTGATCAGAAATATAAATTTATTACAATTTGTTCTGAAGTAGATAAAAAGCGTACCAAGCAAAAACGAGACTCTCAAAAGATCCCCCAAAAAAGGATTAAACATCTCATTCAAATGGTCATAGGTGTTGTTGTCATTCTAGTAACCTTTTTTATTGCATTTAACAATATCATGATTAACGTAAACATATTCCCAGAAACTACTGAAAATGAAAAGGTTGTTAAGATTAGCTCGGAAAAAAACATGAATTCTGTTGCAGCTAATACTAATAAGGGTGATGAGGTGAGTAAGACTGATGTTGTTTTGAATGAGGAACCTATTAAGAAGGTCAATGCAGAGGATTATTTTATAACCGAATCTGAAATGACATATAGTCTACCTGAGGGGTATGCAGCCATTACTTTTGATGATGGTCCATCTAAATATACGAAGGAAATTGTTGATATTTTAGTCGATCATGATATAAAGGCGACATTCTTTTTTATAGGCCAAAATGCAGTTAATTACCCTCAGTACGTAACATATGCAAAACAACAACAAATGTCTATAGGGAGTCATTCTTGGGAGCATAAAGAACTATCAGAAGTATCTTCAAGTGAGCAAATAACAGATTTAAATAAAACAAATGAAGTACTATCTTCTATAATAGGGGAGCCTGTGACATTACTTCGTCCTCCATACGGGGCCTTTAATGAACAGTTGAAACAAAATGCTCGTAATCAAAATATGAAAATGGTTATGTGGAATCGGGACCCTGAAGATTGGAGAGTAGAGGATTCAGAAGAAATTATCGAATATATACGAGAAAATGGCAAGTCAGGTTCGATCTATTTATTCCATGAAACAAGTAAAACTGTTGAAGTATTGCCCAAAATACTTGAATATCTCAAGCAACATGATATAAAGCTTGTAGTTTTACAATAGATTGCGAATAAATATACGGATTCACATGTCTACGCTTTATACAATAGTCATTTAAGTTGTTGCTAGGATCATAAAATATGAAAAAATCCCCATTGGCAGCATGGAAAAAATATCAAATAGGTTAGAATGTTTCTCAGTTGTTAGAGGTGCAACGAAAGGTAATGTACGGAATCACTAGGTTTTGAAAAATACAAAAAATATTTTGTTGTAACAAGTACATACGAAACTCAACAAGTGCATGATGTGTTTGTAGTGTCAACTTAGTGGCGGTAATACATGACAATAGAACATTTACAGGCAAAGTGACAGATGTAGTAGCTAAATGATATAGATGTTCAGAACTTGTTCAGCATGTTGTAGTAAACTATTTTATGTAATCTTGTCAATGTCTTAAATCTTAAACAAACCAAGAAAGACTAGGCTTCTTTTGTGAGCCTAGTCTTTCTTGATTAGTGCAACAGATAAGATCCCGAGAGAAATGGATAAAGCGCTGAAAGTGACGGATTAACCTCCGGGACTGATGGATAGAACGACACACACTACACTATATTTTTTTAGGGATGGAAAAGGAAATGGTTGTACCCTGATCAATAACACTGTCTATCGCTAATTCCACGCCAAATAATTGCTTCAGGCGTTGTTCCGTATTGATGAGACCAACGCTCGTTTTCTCTTTAGACGTCTTTGTTTCAAAACCAACACCATTATCGGTT
Organism: Lysinibacillus sp. FSL K6-0057; assembly: GCF_038630885.1. Classification (NCBI taxonomy): domain Bacteria; kingdom Bacillati; phylum Bacillota; class Bacilli; order Caryophanales; family Bacillaceae; genus Lysinibacillus; species Lysinibacillus sp. FSL K6-0057. The sequence goes on from NZ_CP152047.1 coordinate 255,829, forward strand.
ATGGCTATTGTAAAGTTCTCCTTCTTCTCTTCGATGTAAATGGTCACAGTGCCACCTTCCTGACGTGGTAAAATGCCATGCTGAATAGCATTTTCGACAAGAGTTTGTATCGACAGTGGAGGAACAAACAACTTCATCTGATTAGGAATATCCCACTCAACTCGTATCCTGTCGCCAAAGCGAATTTGTTCAATTGCTATAAAGGCTCTGACCAGCTTTAATTCATAGTCGATTGGCACCGTTAAATCGACATTTTGGAAATCAAAGCTCATTTGTAGGTAATCACTGAAGGCAAGCAATAATTCCTCCATTTTTTCATTGTCTACACCCTGTAAGGAGATAATAGAGTTTAAGGTATTGAAGAAGAAATGAGGCTGAATTTGTGCTTGAAGCCATGCTGCTTCAATGCGAAGACGTTCCTCACTAGATTGCTTCATCTGTATCAGTGCCTGAACCCGTGATTTAAGCTCTATATATTCCATGGGCTTTTTGATGTAATCATTTGCCCCACTTAGAAAGGCTAGTTGAATATCTTCACTTTGCTGTCGAGCAGTTAAAAACAATAATGGTAGTTCTGATATAGAGAATTTTTCACGAATGTGCTTTGCCAAGTCATAGCCCGACATATGTGGCATCATAATATCAGAAATAATTAAATCAAAACTATTCTCTTGTAGTTTTTCCAGAGCTTCAGCGCCACTTAAAGCCGTTTCAATTTCAAAGGGTTCAGTTGAAAATGCATTAACTAGGACCTGCAAGTTTACAGCATCATCATCAACAATGAGTATTCGTGCATGGCTTGACACCAAGGTATGCTTTTCAGTGGAAGTGGCAATGCTTTGTTCTATTTGCGTGAAACCATTCATCAATGAAGAATATTTTAATAACATTGTATCCTTCTCAACATTTAAATCTCTGTCCGCTACTGTCTGACTTTTTGCTACTGGTAAAGAGAAAGTAAAGATTGAGCCCTTTCCAACAGAAGAGGTTAACGATATTGTCCCACCATGCAAGGCTATAAGTTCTTGGCAAATGCTTAAACCCAATCCAAGTCCACCACCTATAGAAGTCATTGTTGAATCAACTTGCTCATAAGGATCAAATATTCTTTCTTGGATATCTTTTTCAATACCAATTCCTGTATCTGCAACTGAAATATATAGTTTTTTACCGACTACTTCGGCATCAATCGTAATGGAACCTTGCTCAGTGAATTTAATGGCGTTATGAATTAAGTTCGCAAAGATTTGAATTAATCTTGTTTCGTCGGCTAAAACAAGTGGTGAGTTGATTGGTATGCGCACAACAAGCTCGATTGGTTTCCCTTTCAGCATAAAACGAAACATATTACTTACGCCACTTGCTAGGTTATAAGCATTCAAAGGTTTTGGTTGCAGTCGAAGGGTTTTTTCCTTTAATTTCACTAAATCCAATAAATCATCTAGTATGTGGGTCATATGATTACCGATTCTTACAAGTAGTCTTAAATCGCTTTGAGCTCCTTTATGTTCTTGCTTAGCTAAAATGGTTTGGGCAATAGTCATCATGCCATGTAAAGGGTTACGGAGTTCATGTGAGGTATTTGCGAGAAAATCATCTTTTGTATTTATTTCCTTTTGCAATTTCACAGAAAGTTTTTCTGTTTGTAAGGTTGTTTGAAAATAACGTGTAAACCAAAATGCTGATAATGCAGTAATACCGATTAGTAAATCAAAAGGGTAATGACTATAAGGCAAGACTTTATTTTGCTGTAAAGAGAAAAATAATGAATTGGTTGCTACAGCTGTTCCTGTTAATAATAAAAATATTACGCCCTTTTGCCCTTTTATAACTATATTGAATGTGAAAATAGTTATAATGGTAGGAGAGACAATAAAAAGTATTGTAAAAATAATTTTGGTTTTAAAAATATATTCAATTGGAGCTATTACAATAAAAGATAAATAGGTAGCACATAGCAAAGGGACGATCGTCAATATTTTAGGTTTAGAGTATTCTTTCATTAATTCACGTAAAAATAAAACAAAAAACATCATATTATTAATGTAAGAAAAATAATATAGTTTATTTGCCCAAATCCAATTAATAGAAATATAGCTAAATAAAATCTTATTACTAGAAACAAGTATCGTCACACAAGTCGAAATAATAATCATGGAAAAGTAAAGAAGAGATTTATTTCGAATGCCTATAAACCAAAGTAAAATCGTAAATAATAGATAAAAGAAAAAGACTAAACAAACGGCCATTTGAGTTGAAATGGAAAAAAACTTTGACCGCTCCATTGAGTGTAAATCGCCAAAAATAATTTCTCGTTGAAATCCACCTTGTACATAACGATTAGCTTGAACACCTTGTATAATAATTTCGCTTTTAGTAGTGTTGAGCGTAAAATAATAGGTTGAGGGTCTACCAATAGGGGCAATTTGAGTATTGTTCGTCGCTAGATTTCCAAGTCCTCCAATGAAATGACCGTTTATATAAAGCTCATAAGGTGCTAAGCCTTCAGGTATTGTAATGCCATACATCAGAGAAGATGTATGTTCTTTTAAAATAGTTAGACGATAAGAACCATAATGAATTTCATCATTATTTTCAAAATACTGATCCCAAGATTCTGGCTGATTCGTATAAATTTTATTTCGTTTAAATGATTTGGTATTTTCTGAAATGAGAAGGGTGTTAGGATAAAATTCCCATTCACTTTGTAGTTTAATACTAAAATTTTGGCTTGTATCAACATTTCTTAAATCAACAATCCCTTGAATAGCTGCGACTCCCGTTGAAGTGTTAGTAAAACTCATCCAAGTGAAGCGTGTAAGAGTTAGAAAACAAAAAAATAAACCTGCAATTAGAAAAATAGTAAAATTATTGGAAAATATTTTCTTTTTCATTATAAATAATAGATTTCGACAAATAGGCTTAATTCCCTTCAAAGGTAACGGTTTTTCTATCAATTATTTCAAAAAATAAACGATAATAAGTAGAGGATTAGTTTTTAAGGAGGAGCAAATATGAGAATCGTGCTAGTAGATGATGAACTTTTACCATTAAAGAGACTAAAAAACTTACTAGAAAATAGTAATGTCCCGGGAATTAAAATAGTGGGAGAATACACCGATTCTCTAAAAGTAATTGAAGAAATTCAGACGCTACAACCGAATGTTGTATTTTTAGATATAGTGATGCCCAATATTGATGGTTTAGCACTGGGTGAAAAAATACAAGAATTAATGCCTGACGTGGAATTTGTTTTTACAACAGGGTTTGATCAGTATGCAATAGATGCATTTAATTTACATGCTATTGACTATTTATTAAAACCTATACAAAAAATCCGGTTAGAAAAGACCTTAGAACGTCTTGAACAAATTAATAATAAACATAAAAATATCACAACTAAACATACAGTTATTAAGCTTTTTGGAGGGCTTAATGTTGTTGCTCCAAACGGTCATACACAGTACATGAAATGGCGGACATCTAAAGCTAAAGAACTATTTGCATACATGCTAGAGCATAGAAATGAAATGATTTATCGTGATACGATTCTAGAGTTATTTTGGCCAGAATCTGATATTGATAAAGCATCTAAACAACTTTATACAGCCATTTATACAATACGGAAAACATTGAAAAACTATGGGGTAGATGGCGTAAAAATTTCAAGTCCTTTGCTAAATTCGGGCTACAAACTAGTAGTTGAAAATATTGTGGTGGATGTAGAACAATGGCTATCTCGCTTAAAATTGTTACCTCCAATACAGCAGACAACAGTAGATGAACATGAACAGATATTCCAGATGTATACGGGTGATTATTTAGGAGATTGTGATTATTTATGGGCGGAAAGTGAAAGAGAACGCTTAAGGAGACTGTGGTTGCATCATGCTCAGCAACTAAGCGAGTTTTACATAAGAAATGAAAGTTACATTGCTGCCATAAAGGTGCAGGAAAAAGTGCAAGCACTATTCTCTGATGCAGAGGAGAACTATTTTACTTTAATGAAGCTTTACGATCTACTTAATAATACAGCCGCTGTTGAGGAGCAATACTGGCTATTAAAAAAGATGCTTCAAGAGCATTTGGCAGTGGAACCAAGTGAGGAGATTGAGGATTGGTATCGAAGCTGGAAACAGACAAATACCATGTCTCATGTAGATGCTTTTAACTAGTCAAAATTTTTAAGAGGCTGGGACAGAACTCGATTATATTGAAAAACAATAAAAATGGATATTAGCTTTTTCACTTTAAGAAGTTAAATATGCCTTCCTAAATCAAAAAAATGTTAGACCAATTATATCTTGGTCTAACATTTTTTCTTTTTGTGTGCTTTGAAAACCCCCTGCTATGCAGGGGGTTCCGGAAAGCTTTTAGCTATGGACAATAAAAAAACTCCAAACGTACAATAAAGTCAGGTCTAGTCAACCGACTTCGTACGAAAGGAGCCACCATAAATGGATAATAAAAGTTTAGCACATACAACGTGGAATTGTAAGTATCATATCGTCTTTGCGCCAAAGTATAGAAGGCAGATTATTTATGGTCAAATTAAAGCAGATGTTGGAAGAATATTGCGCCAATTATGTGAAAGAAAAGATGTAGAAATCATAGAGGCAACAGCCTGTCCTGACCATATTCATATGTTGGTAAGTATTCCTCCGAAATTGAGTGTATCTGCGTTCATGGGTTATTTAAAAGGGAAGAGTAGTCTAATGATTTTCGACCGACATGCAAATTTAAAGTATAAATACGGTAATCGTCAATTCTGGTGTCGAGGATACTATGTGGATACAGTCGGCCGAAATAAGAAAAAGATACAGGAGTATATAAAAAATCAATTACAAGAAGATATCCTGCAAGATCAAATGACGATGAAAGAATTCATTGACCCATTCACAGGAGAAGAAATCAAGAGAAAGAAAAAATAAGTAAGCCGCTTTAGCGGTTTGTGTGAAAACGGAGTGCGGTTGACGGACCATTCAGAATGTCTTTAGACATGGGCCAGTACCCCAGCGTTTCACGCGCAGAGCAAACCACCAGTTATACTGGTGGTTCTGATTGTCCCAGCCTCTTCTTTTAGTGTAATAAACCATCACGCTTAGCAGAGTTGTAATAGCTCATTGCGCCGTTTAAATTATTATAAGCATTTACGACTTCGAGTTGAGTTGCGTAATAATTGTTTACAATTGATTTCGCTTGTTCAATATAGTTATTTATATAGATCCACTCATTTTGTGAAGTCCATTTTGAATAATAAGGTACATCACTGCCATCGCCATTGTACGAAATTGAAACAAGGTCATTATAGGCTGAAGTGATAAGTGACTCTAAATAAGATTTATCGACATTATAGCCACCATTTGTGCCATACTTATAAGCATTTTTATAAGTTCGAATAGCATTGTTTAAATTATTGGTCGCGTTGGCAATATCAGTTTGAGTCGCATAATAATTATTGACAATTAACTGTGCAGAAGAAACAGCAGATTCGATTGCGTTTCTTTCTGCTTGTGTAGTCCAAGGAGAATTATAAGGTACATTTGATCCGTCCCAAGAAACCGTAACATATTGAACAGAATTAATTAAAGATTGTAGTGAAGCTTTATCGCCATAACCATATTTTGTACCACTCTTCTGAGCAGCTTGGTAGACTGCTAGTGCATTTTTATACTGATTAATGGCATTCTTCACTTGTTCTTGTGAGGCATTTGAATTATTTGCTATGACTCTTGCACTTGCTACAGCAGAATCAAACACTGTGCGGTCTGCTTGTGTTGTCCATTTATCCGTATTTAAAATATCATAGCCGTTTACTGATACTTGTACATATGGTGGGGATGCGATTAGTGTATTGAGTTCTTTTTTATCAATTACAGGGAGCGTTACGGAGACACGACTATCGTCTACTTGTACATTGTTTACAAGATGTCCTGAATCTAAAGCTACTTTAGTACCGCCTTTTACAACGATTTGCTCAATTTTACCCTCACCATAAAGGTTGAAATCTTTCGCCACATCAATTGTAAGCTTTTCTATATTAGACATAGCTTCAAAAGATGCAACTTTACCTACTACATCTACTTTGGAAAGAGTTTGGTCAGAAGATACATTGACTTTCGTACGTTCCAAATTGATGTTTGATGATTTCATATCGATTAAAGTAACGTATAGCCAACTTACTTTTTTCGTTACAATTGGTTTTAGTGTAATTGTTTCATCTACTGCTACTTCATCGAGTGTAACGGCTTTTTTTACTCTGTTTGTAATGATAAGCTGACCATCCACACTAACATCTTGAATCTTTACATAGTCTGCATTTACTGTAAGATCTCCAGAGATTTGTGCGTCACCTCCATCAAAATAGACAGATTTTTTGCTTGTACCTGCTTTGTTTAATATTAATGCGGTAACGTCGGTAATTTGACCATTTTTCACTACAATAGTAGCTCGGGCATTTGTTAAAGCTGTTTTATTTGAAGTATTAAATAGGGGCTTTAATGCCGAATGAATTCTAAATGTACCATTAGATGTTATTACAGTATCTTTTGTAATGTTTTTGATAGTTACGGATTCACCTATCACCTTTTTTGCTGCTGCTACCTGTGTCTCATATAAATTTGATTGAATTTGAGATGATGCGGCATTTGCAGTAGACATTGGTAATACTAGTGTCGCTGTAATAGCCGTGGCCATTAATGTTGATAGCGCTTTATTTTTCATGTAAGTCACTCCAATCATTCTATTTAATAGTTAATATATCATATTCTTCTATAATTTAGAATTCGAAGAGGATGTTTTACTATGAATCTCAATTCAAATAAGTCATTAGTCCTTTGTATTGAAAAATAAATGATTGATGAAGCATCGGTATTTTTCTCTATAATTCTGTAAATTTTCTACTTTATTCGCTAATTATTTTATTGTGATACAATCATCCATCCATTATTATTAGTATAAAAGTGGGGTGTTAGTTATGAAAAAATCAAGAGGAATTGCCTTAAAACTTTCTTCCCTAATAATAGGATTATTTCTTATTTTATTTTTATCCTATACAGTAACAACAGGGATTATTATAAAAAAGCAAAGTGTTGAAGACGCAGAGCATGGAACATTGCAAACAGCTGAATCTTCTGCCGCTATTATGAGTGAACGCTTTAAGAAAGCCAATACGACATTACAAACAACAAAGCGTATCATAGAAAGCCTGGAGAAGAATAATACGTTGTCTACCAAAGGTGTCATAGACATAATGGAAAATAATTTAGCTAACAATAATGACATTCTTGGGGTAGGAGCAATATTTGAGCAAGATTCTATTATTCTAGAACCAACTGAGGCAGCTTTAATAGATACTAAAAAGCGCTTTATGCCTTATTTAAGTAAAAACGGAAATGATATCACGGCTGCTCTAATCGAAGGTATTGATGATAAGAGTGTTTCTGAATGGTATTGGGTACCAAAAGAAGAGAGACGTGCAGTTTTGACGGAGCCCTATGAGTATAATGTAAACGGACAAAGCGTTTTAATGACAACCATTTCGGTGCCATTAATCAATGCTTCTGGAACATTTTTCGGTGTATTGACAGCGGATGTATCGATAGATTTTTTAAATGATTTAACAAAATCGAATGCCCCAGAAGGCGGTTACGCAGCAATTATTACCAATAAAGGTGTGCTAACAGCTAACAGTTTTGGTGAAGAGCTAGTTGGGCGCAATATGCAAGAGGATCCTACTTGGACAAGTATTAGTAAGACAATGGAAAATGGTGAGCTAACAAGTATATACGTTGATTCTAATCAGCTGAAGGAAAAAGCATATAATGTTTTTGCTCCAATGATTTTAGAGGATATTGACGAAACATGGACTGTTCAAGTCGTGCTAGCTGAATCAAAGATTCTAGAGACATATAATCATGTATTTGTATTTACGATTATTGCTTCTATTATTATGGTTGTTTTGATGACAGCAGCAAGTGTGTTATTCATCTATAAACAGTTAAAGCCACTTAAATTTTTACGTGCATCGATTGAAACTGCAGCTGAGGGAGATTTAACACAAAAGGTAGAAGAGAAATATATTAAGTCTGATGAAATTGGTGCAGTGGCGATTGCTTATAATAATATGCTAGATAAAACCAATAGTGCGATTCAATCCGTGCTTAATTCTACGATGTTATTGAACCAATCTTCTAATCAGGTACATGAGGCGTTTAATGAAGTAGTTGCTTCTAGTCAGGAGGTTTCTGTAGCTATCAATGAAATTGCACAAGGAGCTTCGAAGCAATCAGAGGATACAGAAGAAACAAATTATCGAATGATGGATTTATCTGATCAAATTGATGCCATTACGGCTCTTTCCAACGAAATGGATGAGCTATCTCATAAAACAGGTGTAACGACAGAAAAAGGATTGCATGAAGTTGAAAGCTTACGGGAGCGTAATATGGAGACAAATGAGATGAATGGGCGTATCCAGCAGCAAATGGAATCATTGGCCTCTAATATTGCGAATATTAATCAGATTATTGCTTCAATCCAGAGCGTTACCGAGCAGACTAATCTGCTAGCTTTAAACGCAAGTATTGAGGCTGCACGTGCTGGTGAACATGGTAAAGGATTTGCGGTAGTTGCAGAGGAAGTTAGAAAGCTGGCGGAACAATCTAAGAATGAAACAGAAATTATTAAGAGTACAGTAGAAAGCATTCTTGAAAATTCTCAGCAAACGGTTGCAGTCATTGCATCTAATGCAGATTTAATGCACGCTCAAAATGAGTCAGTACAAAGCACGCAACTAGCATTTAAAGATAGCAGTGACTTGTCAGGTTCAATTGCGAATTCTATTAGTGAATTAATGAATAAACTATCTAGTATGTTAGAGCATAAAAATCAGGCAATCATGTCCATCCAAAGTATTTCGGCTATTTCAGAGCAAACAGCAGCTTCTGCAGAACAAGTAAGTGCTTCTGCGATGGATCAACAAGCAGAATTACAAAAAGTAGCAGAGTCTATTCAAAGTATGAACGATATTTCAAATGAGCTACAAGAAGTTGTAAATCGATTTAAGCTTGCTTAAAAGGAAAGGCTGCCTTCAATATAGAGGCAGTCTTTCTTTTATTGTGAAAGTAAGAGAAATTGACCTAAAAAGAATTCAGCACTACTATTAACACTGGAAGGGGGACATTGATATGATGTATCTCGGAATGATTTTCTTTCAAATTGTTGTACCTATTTTAGTGTTACTTGTAATAGGCGCTATACTACAAAAGAAATTTCGCTTTAACTTAAAAGCATTGTCTCAGCTTATTACATATTGCTTTATGCCAGCGGCTGTTTTTGTAAATTTATATGAAACACATGTAGAATTATCTGTTCTGGGAGAAGTCGGATTATTTATTGTGCTCTTTATCGGTAGTCAAATGATACTCAGTCATTTGATGGCGAAAGGGCTAGGTTTAGCCAAAACAGAGGCAGCAGTCTTTAAAAATAGTGTGGTGCTTATTAATTCTGGCAATTACGGTATTCCAGTGGCTCAAATGATTTTTGCTACGCAACCTATTGGCGTAGCCATTCAGGTCATGCTTGTAATCTTTCAAAATATGACTACTTATACATATGGTTTGTACAATTTAATTTCCTCTACGAAGTCGGGTATGACAATCATCAAAGATTTCTTTAAAATGCCCATTATTCATGCACTGATTATAGGCGTTGCTATGAACTATTTTGATATTGGTATACCGCAGTTTATCAAAATACCGGTAGAGCATGTGGCAGATGGATTTATTGCTGTGGCATTAATTACCTTGGGTGCGCAATTGTCACAACTTGAGATCAAATCAATGTTTAATAAAACGGTCTTTGTCAGCTGTTTTACACGATTAATTATTGGACCAGCTGTTGCATTAGTCATTATTTATGTATTGGGATTAGATGGAGTCGTCGCACAATCACTGTTTATAGCCAGTGCCTTTCCAACATCTCGTAATAGTTCTAGTCTAGCATTGGAATATGATGTAGAATCAGCAACAGCCGCGCAAGCTGTTTTATTTTCAACTATTGTGAGCTGTATAACCGTAACAATTGTGATTTATTTTGCAGAAGTATTATTTACCTAGTTAGTTGAAAGATAAAAAATATAACTTCCATCTCTTAGTAATATCTGCTACACTAGCATCAAACTAAATAGTATTAACTAGGGGAGTCTGATGAGTCAGGCTGAGAGAGAAACGCTTAGAGGTTTCTTGACCCTTTGGACCTGATCTGGCTCATACCAGCGTGGGAAAGTTAAGAAGCTATTGCAGAGTATGCAATTAATAGACCTTTACATTCATGGCCGGATCCAAATAATTATTTTGGATTCGGCTTTTATTTATTTGATTGTTGGGGTGAGCTAGATTCGGTCCTTGTATCAAAATACATTTAAGGGAGAGAAGTAGCTCATGTCAGTAGTTAGTGAAAAGAATATTACGATTATGTCCAGCTTTGAAGGAAGCAAAAAAGTGTATTTGGAAGGATCGCGCCCCGATATTTTAGTACCTATGCGTGAAATCGCATTAAGTCCCACAACAGGTAGCTTTGGGGATGAAGAAAATGCACCTATTCGAGTATATGATACGAGTGGGCCCTATACAGATCCAGCCTACCAAGTAGATATTACGAAAGGTTTACCTGCCTTACGAAGTTCATGGATTCAAGAGCGGGGCGATGTAGAAGAATATGAGGGGCGCTCCATTAAACCAGAGGATAATGGTTTTCGTCGTGCAGATGACCCGCGTAATCATGAAAATGTCTTTCCTGAATTAGCAAGAAAGCCTTTACGTGCTAAAAAAGGTAAAAATGTAACACAGCTTCATTATGCGCGAAATGGCATTATAACACCTGAAATGGAGTTCGTAGCCATCCGTGAAAATATGGACCCTGAATTTGTTCGTTCAGAAATTGCAGCAGGGCGAGCTATTATGCCTTCTAATATTAATCACCCTGAGGCAGAGCCAATGATTATTGGCCGTAATTTCCATGTGAAAATCAATGCAAACATTGGGAATTCGGCGGTATCTTCGTCCATTGCAGAAGAAGTTGAGAAAATGACGTGGGCAACTCGATGGGGTGCAGATAACATTATGGATCTTTCAACAGGTAAGCATATTCATACAACGAGAGAATGGATTATTCGAAATGCTGCAGTGCCAGTGGGAACTGTGCCAATTTATCAGGCTTTAGAGAAAGTGAATGGCATAGCAGAGGATTTAACATGGGAGGTATATCGTGATACCCTCATCGAGCAAGCCGAGCAGGGTGTTGATTATTTCACTATTCATGCAGGTGTCCTTTTACGCTATGTACCACTTACGGTAAATCGTGTAACAGGCATTGTATCTCGTGGGGGTTCTATAATGGCACAGTGGTGTTTATATCATCATCAAGAGAATTTCCTTTATACACACTTTGATGAAATCTGTGAAATTATGAAAGCTTATGATGTTGCTTTTTCCTTAGGTGATGGTTTACGTCCAGGCTCAATTGCAGATGCCAATGACGAGGCACAATTTGCAGAGCTTGAAACACTAGGTGAACTAACGCAAATTGCTTGGAAGCATGATGTTCAGGTGATGGTTGAAGGGCCAGGTCATGTACCGATGCATCTCATTAAAGAAAATATGGATAAGCAATTAGAGGTTTGTAAGGAAGCGCCCTTCTATACATTAGGCCCACTAACAACAGATATTGCTCCGGGTTATGATCATATTACCTCAGCCATTGGTGCAGCGATGATTGGCTGGTTTGGTACAGCGATGCTTTGTTATGTGACACCGAAAGAGCATCTTGGCTTACCGAATCGTGAGGACGTTCGCGTGGGCGTTATTACTTATAAAATTGCTGCACATGCTGCTGATTTAGCAAAAGGGCATCCTGGTGCACAACAACGAGACGATGCACTGTCTAAAGCACGTTTTGAATTCCGTTGGCGTGATCAATTCAATCTGTCATTAGATCCAGAACGCGCAGTGGAATATCATGATGAGACACTGCCAGCAGAGGGAGCAAAAACAGCTCACTTTTGTTCTATGTGCGGTCCTAAATTCTGTAGTATGAGAATTTCACAGGATATCCGTAATTATGCTAAAGAAAAGGATTTAAATACTACTGAAGCGATCCATCAAGGTATGAAGGATAAGGCGGAGGAGTTTAAAAAAGCAGGTAGTCAAATTTACCAATAATGAAAGAAAAGGCTTATGTCAAATTATAGACATAGGCCTTTTCTTAATCAAAAAACTCCATGTGAATGATGGATTCACATGGAGTAAAAGTTGGATTTGGATATCAATAATAAGTGGAATATTAAACGTTTGTTGGTTGTTTTACATATGGGTTTGTAAGGTCCATACCTTCTAATGAAAGACCCATCGCTTTTGCAACACCTTCACCATATGCTGGATCAGCTAGATAGCAGTGAAGGATGTGACGACGCTTGATGAATTCTTCAACAGAAGCCATATCATTCGCTGTATTTTCAAATAGGCGTTGTTGCTCTTCCGCAGTCAATAGACGGAATAGTTTACCTGGTTGTTCAAAGTAATTATTATCGTCTTCACGGAAGTCATGAATACCTGCATGACCATCAATGCGTAATTCAGGCTCTTTATGGTCTAAGTTATGCTCCCATTCACCATAGCTATTTGGTTCATAGCCTAATGTTGAACCAAGGTTGCCGTCAAAGCGCATTGCTCCATCGCGGTGGAAAGTACGGAATGGGCATTTTGGTGCGTTGACAGGAAGCATATAGTGGTTTACTCCTAAACGGTAGCGTTGTGCATCCGCATAGGCAAAAATACGACCTTGTAACATTTTATCTGGTGAGAAGCTGATGCCAGGAACAATGTTAGATGGTGCAAATGCAGCTTGTTCCACTTCTGCAAAGTAGTTGTCCGGGTTTTTATTTAACTCAAACTCACCTACAGGAATTAATGGGAAATCTTTTTTATACCATACTTTTGTTAAATCGAATGGGTTGTATGGTAGCTCACGAGCTTGCTCCTCTGTCATAACCTGAATATACATTTTCCATTTAGGGAAATCGCCTTTTTCGATTGCTTCATATAAATCACGTTGTGAAGATTCACGGTCTTGACCAATAATCTCATTCGCCTCGGCACCAGTTAAGTTTTTAATGCCTTGCTCTGTACGGAAGTGGAACTTAACCCAAACGCGCTCATTATCAGCATTGATAAAGCTATACGTATGAGATCCAAAACCGTGCATATTGCGGTAACCAGCTGGAATACCACGGTCAGACATAACAATTGTCACTTGATGAAGTGCTTCAGGTAATGAAGTCCAGAAATCCCAGTTAGAGTTGGCATTTTTCATATTTGTACGTGGGTCACGTTTTACCACGTGGTTTAAATCTGTAAAGTGTAATGGGTCACGGAAGAAGAATACAGGTGTATTATTCCCTACTAAATCCCAGTTCCCTTCTTCTGTATAGAATTTAAGGGCAAAGCCACGAATATCTCGCTCAGCATCTGCTGCGCCACGCTCACCAGCAACTGTAGAGAAACGTGCGAACATTTCTGTTTTCTTGCCAATCTCTGAGAAGATTTTCGCTTTTGTATATTGTGAAATATCATGCGTTACAGTAAAAGTACCAAATGCACCTGAGCCTTTTGCGTGCATACGACGTTCTGGAATTACTTCACGGTTGAAATTTGCTAATTTTTCAACTAACCATACATCTTGAAGTAAAAGAGGGCCGCGTGGACCTGCTGACATAGAGTCATGGTTACTTACTACTGGAGCACCACCTGCTGTTGTAAAACGACGGCTACGATCATTTGCGTTTGTCATATTAGTTTACCTCCTGAAAAAAATGTGAGTCAAACTCTTCATCTATAACTATAACAAATATAAAATAGAATTGCTAGTACATTGTAATAATTATCGTTAAAGAATTTTTATATTTAAGTATAAACTATAAATATATGCGCTAGACATGCGGATTATACATAGTTTTTAACTTTAATTTATCTTTTCAAATCTCAATTTTAAAAACAATTGTAAGGCAAAGTTCAAGATAATGACTTCATCGAACAAATCTTTATTGAAAATAAAATCAACTAAATGAAAATTATTTTAATCAAACTTTTAATTTTTTCTATATCGGTTAGGTGTAATACCAATTTGTTGCTTAAATAATTTTATGAAATAATTTGGATCATCAAAACCGTTTAAATGAGCGATTTCACTAATTGCGAAATCTGTTTCTAGCAGCATTTTTGTGGCATGATGAATTCTTACTTGCTGTAAATAGCGCTGAAATGGCAAGCCTTGCTTCTTTGAAAAAATTGTACTTAAATAATTGGGGCTTATTCCGAGCTTATGAGCGACAAAGGGAAGAGACAATGCGCTATCTTTAAAGTGTTGATCAATTATTTCTAAAGCTAGTTCAACATAATCGGCTCGCTTCTCCATTCGAGCTTCCCTTGCTAATTCAATTAATGTCTGTGTAAAAGAAATAATCCCATTGAGAATCGTATAAAATATAGGATGCTCAATGATTAAGTGAAATAGCTGACGATAGTTTTGTTCGATAACTGCTTTCTCATGTAATTTATATTTCAGCATAAAGCGCCGAATTTGTGCTAAAACACTCGTCAGATGAATACGTAGGTCATCTTGCTCGTAATAGATGCCTTCATTAGAAAGTCGATATAAAAAAGTTTTAACGGCCTCTAAGTTCCCATCTTCCAAACTACTTATTAATAATTGTTGCTCTTCTGGTGTTAGTAAAGGATCAAAGGGCTGTGTTTCAAATTGTTTGCTCGCATAAAAAATATGGCCAAAGCCTTCATAAAAACTTTGATGTAGTGCACGCTTTGTTAATGTATACATATCTTTAATGGTTGTAGGTGTTCCGTCATATATCCCGATATTTAAAGAACTATTACTAATCAATCGCCATTCCTTCATAAGTGTACGTACATCCTTCTCTACAATCTTTATATCATTTGTTTGAAAAAGACATACGATTCTATTAGATAGAGGATAGGTTTTCATATGAAAGTGAATGGGTGTTTGTTGAAGCCAATTGTAAAGCTTACTGAACGTTTCGATATGTTCGGGTTCAATCATTGTAAAATGTATCGTTGTTTCAATTGAGCTAGATTTATTATCTAAAAATAATTGATTATAGAAGGAATCGTTCGTAGTCTCCTGCTCATCTTCCGTAACTTGTGGTGTGCGAAGAGAAATGACTGTGAGTTTTTTCTTTAATAGCTCTAAATCAATAGGCTTCACAAAAAGATGAGCTACCTGTAAATCAATTGCCTTCAACGCATTTTTAAATAATGGCTCTGTTGTCATTGCTAAAATCGCACCGGAAAGTTTTTGTAAATCGCGATAAAGAGCTGCTAAACGATTATTAGGAAATAAATCGATATTTAGCAGTATGGCATCTGGCTCAAATTGCCGAATACTTTGAGGCACCTCTGAAATACTTGTACACATTTCAATGAAAACATCTCCAGGGAAATATGTATGTAAAAACCATTTTATACCTGCTAGGTCGGTAGGATCTCGATCAATTAATAACAGCTTCATACCATCAACCTTTCTTAAAATATTCTAGTTTCATATAAAAGTACGGTTATATTAATAAAAATAACATAGGAATCTGAAAAAAGTCTTGTTTTCTCTTTTAAAATTCTCTATATTCTGAAAAAAGGTTGTTAGTACAATGTAAATAGAGTAATTGACCATCAGCAGAAACCAACTTTTATTATGAAAACGCTTAAAAGAAGTTTAATACTGATGTTTTAGATATTACGAAAAAATGAATGAAGAGAATTTATTTACATAGCCATATAGGGAATAGGGGGATGTCATGTGAAATCAATCATCGAGCTTGATGGCAATACATTAACAAGACAACAAATAGAGGAAATCGTTAAGGGGCAAGCAACAGTTGCTCTTTCTGTTGAGAGTTTAGAACGTATTCGTTTAAGTAGAGAGCGTATTGAAAAACGTTTAGCAGAAGGCCAAACCATTTATGGTGTGAATACAGGGTTTGGTAAACTCAGCAATATAAAAATAGAGGAAGACGATATTGAGCTATTGCAGCTAAATTTATTGCGATCAGATGCAACAGGTGTTGGTGAACCATTCCCAACAGATGTTGTACGTGCAATGATGGTGTTACGTGCCAATGCTTTAGCCAGAGGATTTTCTGGTATTCGTGAGGAAACTGTCCAACTATTATTGAATTTTATTAATAAAGGTGTTCATCCAATTGTTCCGTCACAAGGTTCAGTTGGAGCAAGTGGCGATTTAGCGCCTTTATCACATTTGGCATTAGTGTTAGTGGGAGAAGGTAAGGCAGAGTTTAACGGAGAAATTATGAGTGGTAGTGAGGCGCTAAAGCGAGCAGAGTTAACACCTGTTAGACTGCAAGCTAAAGAGGGGCTGGCACTAGTTAACGGTACACAAGCTATGACTGGTATAGGTGTATTAACGGTCAATGAAGCTGAACGGATTGGGCTTGCAGCGGATATGGCAGCTAGCTTGACATTGGAAGCTTTAAAGGGTATTACCTCAGCATTTGATCCAGCACTTTTAGCAGTAAGACCACATCCAGAATTAGAACTGGTGGGTGGGCGTATTCGTAAGTGGCTTGATGGCAGTAAACGTGTGACAAAGCAAGGTGAAATTCGCATGCAGGATGCTTATTCACTCCGTTGTATTCCACAAGTACATGGTGCTTCTTGGCAGTCATTTTTCTATGCACAGGACCGGGTTCAAACTGAAATGAATGCTACAACTGATAATCCGATTGTGTTAGAAAGCGGGGAGGTATTATCGGGTGGGCATTTCCATGGACAGCCAATAGCCTTAGCAATGGACTTTTTGAAAATAGGTGTATGTGAGTGGGCAAATATTTCAGAGCGCCGTACAGAACGTATGGTAAATCCTCAACTTAATGAAGGGCTACCACCGTTCCTAGCAACAAACCCTGGGATTGAATGTGGGCTTATGATTGCTCAATATACAGCAGCTTCCATTGTCTCAGAAAATAAAGTTTTAGCACATCCTTCTAGTGTAGATTCTATTCCTACATCAGGTAACCAAGAGGATCATGTAAGTATGGGAACAACTTCGGCACGTCAAGTACGTCAGATTGTTCACAACGCTGCACGCGTTATAGCAATCGAATTGATTTGTGCATCACAGGCTATCCATTTAGACAAGGCAGAAGAGCAGTTATCGCCAGCTACAGGTAAATTCTTAAAGAAAGTGCGTGAATTCTGTCCACCATTATTAGCCGATCAACCAATTGGCGATGAAATTGAAGCATTGGCTAAATATTTACTTTCAAGTAATGATTTAGTAAATGAGTATGTGTAAATTTGGTTGAATCCTGATATGAAATAGCAAAAGTTGAGGCATGGCTCGGTTTTCTTCCGAGTAGCCTCTGCTTAGAAATTATTTAAATATGCAAGTCTGAATATTCGGTATTTTTTAAAGCTGTATCACTCACATTACTTTCAATAGGAAAAGGAGCGTGTTTTTAATGGTATTTAAGACAGACATTCGTGCACCACGTGGAAATGAGCTAACTTGTAAGGGATGGACACAGGAAGCAGCAATGCGTATGTTAATGAACAATCTTGACCCAGAGGTGGCAGAGAACCCAGATGAACTGATTGTTTACGGTGGTATTGGTAAGGCTGCTCGTAACTGGGAAAGCTATGAACAAATTATTGCTTCTTTAAAAGAATTAGAGAATGATGAGACACTATTAATCCAATCTGGAAAGCCAGTAGCTGTATTCCGTACACATGAGCATTCTCCTCGTGTGCTGATTGCCAATTCAAACCTTGTACCAGCATGGGCAAATTGGGATCACTTTTACGAATTAGAGGAAAGAAATTTAATGATGTATGGTCAAATGACTGCTGGGAGCTGGATTTATATTGGAGCTCAAGGTATTTTACAAGGCACTTACCTGTCCTTCGTAGAAGCAGGGAAAAAGGTATTTGGTACTGCGGATTTACGTGGTAAATTCATCCTTACAGGTGGCATGGGTGGTATGAGTGGTGCACAGCCATTAGCAGGGAAAATGGCTGGTGCTGTAATCTTAGTTGTTGAAGTGGATCGTGCTCGCATTGAGCGCAAAATTAAAGAAGGCTACTGTGATTATATTGTAGAAACTGTAGATGAAGCCATTGCCTTAGTCAATAAATTACGTGACCAAAAAGAGCCGGCATCCATTGGTCTTGTTGGGAACTGTGCGGACGTTAATCGTGAGCTGTTGAACCGAGGAATTATTCCAGATTTTGTGACAGACCAAACATCTGCACATGATCCGATTAATGGCTATGTACCAAATGGTATGACCTTGGAAGAAGCGCTAAAACTTCGTAAAGAGGATGTAAAAACATATGAGCGTAAAGCAAAAGAAACAATGGCAGAGCATGTTCGTACAATGCTAGAGTTTCAAGAGGCGGGCGCAGAAGTATTTGATTATGGGAATAATATTCGCGCCTATGCCAAAGAAATGGGTGTGACAAATGCCTTTGATTTCCCAGGCTTTGTACCAGCCTATATTCGTCCGTTATTCTGTGAAGGAAAGGGCCCATTCCGTTGGGCGGCGCTTTCAGGAAACCCTGAGGATATTTATAAAACAGATGCACTGGCGAAAGAGATGTTTGCTGAAGATGAGGGTCTAGTCAATTGGATTGATATGGCACAAAAAATGGTGAAATGGCAAGGGTTACCTGCACGAATTTGCTGGCTAGGGTATGGTGATCGTCATCGTTTTGCATTAAAGGTAAATGAAATGGTTGCAAATGGTGAATTATCAGCACCGATTGTCTTTGGTCGTGATCACTTAGATTCAGGTTCTGTAGCATCACCAAATCGTGAAACAGAAGGAATGCTAGATGGTTCGGATGCGGTATCGGATTGGCCAATTTTAAATGCTCTTGTTAATACTGCGAGTGGTGCAAGCTGGGTAAGTGTACACCATGGTGGTGGTGTAGGAATGGGTTATTCACAACATGCAGGTCAAGTATTAGTAGCAGATGGATCAGAGCTTGCTGCCGAAAAAATTGCCCGTGTATTAGTTTCGGACCCTGGAATGGGTGTTGCTCGTCATGCTGATGCAGGCTATGATATTGCCATTCATACTGCGAAAAACAAAGGTGTCCATATACCAATGTTAAAGGGTGATGTGAAGTGACCATTCTAATAAAAAATGCCAATGAAGTAGTTACCTTAAAAAGTAATGCACAAGGGCCACGTACAAAAGAACAAATGCAGGAAATTGCAGTAATAGAAAATGGTAGTGTTCTTATTGAGGAAGAGCGGATTGTAGCAGTTGGAGCTTATGAACAATTAGAAGCCGACTTCCCAGAATTAATAAAGAAAGCAGAAACGATTGATGCTACTGGTAAGATTGTTATGCCTGGCTTAGTGGATTGTCATACACATTTAGTGCACGGTGGAACACGCGAGCAAGAGTTTAATATGAGACTAAATGGTTCTACCTATATGGAAATCATGAATGCAGGTGGCGGGATTCATGCTACAACAAAGCGTACACGAGAAACAAGCTTTGATGAATTATATGAAAAGACGATGCAGCATTTAGATGTATTTTTAAAGCATGGTGTAACAACAGTTGAAGCAAAATCTGGCTATGGCTTGGACTGGGAAACGGAAAAGAAACAGCTAGAGGTCACAAAAGAATTACAAGCTACACACAATATTGATGTCATTAGCACGTTTATGGGAGCCCATGCAGTTCCTCGTGATTATAAGGGGCGTGAGGATGAATTTGTGGATGTTGTGATCCATGATATGCTACCAAAAGTGGCAGAGTTAGAGTTGGCTGAATTTAATGATGTATTTTGTGAAAAAGGCGTCTTTACACCAGAACAATCTCAACGCATTTTAGAGGCTGGAAAAGCACTTGGCTTAACACCAAAAATACATGCGGATGAAATCGAGCCATATCAAGGTGCAGAGCTTGCTGCGGAAGTAGGAGCCATTTCGGCAGAGCATTTGTTAGTTGCTTCTGATGAGGGAATTCGAAAAATGGCTGAAGCGGGTACAATTGCTGTATTGCTGCCAGGGACTGCATTCTTTTTACGTGCACCTTTCGCAAGAGGGCGTCTAATGATTGACGAAGGAGTACCTGTAGCGATATCAACAGACTTTAACCCTGGATCATCCCCAACAATGAGTCTACCCTTTATTATGAATCTAGCTTGCATGCATATGGGTATGACATTGGAGGAAGTATTAACGGCAACAACGATTAATGCGGCATATGCACTAAATCGAGGCGAGCAAATTGGTTCCCTTGAAGCACATAAAAAAGCAGACGTACTTATCCTTGATGTTGCGAATTACAAGCAGCTGCAATACTTCTACGGCATGAACCATACACATACAGTAATCAAAAATGGGCAAGTTGTTGTACAAAACGGAATTCTACTGAAAGATCAATAATAATAATGGGCATAAATAAGGCGGAGATGCTTTATTTATGCTTTTTTTATAAATAAGTTGCAAATGTTTTGTTGAAAGATTATAATTTTGATAAATAGTAATTTAGGAATTACAAATTACTTAAACCTTGTAATTATTAAAGGGGTTATACAATGACAAAATTCCGTACCGAAGAAGAAGTGCTTGCACATTATGATTCTTCAAAATATCAAACACCTGATGGATATACAGCAGATATTGCCATTTTTACAATTACTTCAGAGAAAACAGAGGAAAAGGCACCGCCAAACATGACGTTAAAGATTATGTTAATTAAACGTGCTACTAAGGATACAGCTGGAAATCCCAATATTGAAGGAGGGAAATGGGCACTCCCAGGAGGCTTTGTAGATGCCAATCAAAAAGAAACGGCCTATATTGCAGCAAAGAGAGAATTAAAAGAAGAAACAAATGTAGAAGGTTTACATGTTCAACATTTTGGTGTTTACGATGAAATCGATCGAGACCCACGCGGTTGGATGATTTCGAATGCGTTTTATGCCATTGTTCCTGAGGCATATATTGAGCAACGCAAAGCGAATGATGATGCAGATGATGTAGAACTGTTTGACATAGAAAGTGTATTTACACTTCCATTAGCTTTTGATCACCGAAAAATCATTTCTGATGCGTTGCATTTTATTAAAAGGGATATGATACAAACAACTGTTGCCAAAAACTTTTTACCACAAGCGTTTACTTTATCTGAATTACAGCGGGTGCTCCTGACGGTTGGAGAAGATCCCCGGATATCAAATGATTCAGTATTTTTTACAAAAGCACCTAAATTACCTTTTATCGAAAAAGTGTTGGATGAGGAAGGTAACCCAAAGAAAACCAAGCGAAATTCATTTAGGCCTTCACAACTTTATACATTCAATGATTTTGAAATCGTGGAGTCCATATATCATTAGGAAAGAGACATCTTTCCTGATTGCTTTAAATAAAGTAATTTGTAATTTTAGTATTACTAATTAATAAATTGGAGTGATAATACGATGATGAAAAAACGCGCATTAATTAATATTGATTATACAGTGGATTTTGTTGCGACAGATGGAGCTCTTACTTGTGGAGAGCCTGGGCAGCTGCTCGAACATGCAAATGTTGATTTAACAAAGGAATTTATCAAGAGTGGTGATTTTACAGTATTTGCAATCGATGTTCATGAACAAGGGGATGTATACCACCCAGAAACCAAGCTATTCCCACCACATAATATTCGAAATACAAAGGGGAGAGATTTGTATGGTGCATTAAAACCATTATATGAAGCAAATAAAGAGCAAGATCACGTCTATTACATTGATAAAACGCGTTATTCTGCTTTTGCAGGAACAGATTTAGAATTGAAATTACGTGAAAGAGGAATTACTGAGCTTCACTTAATCGGTGTTTGTACAGATATCTGTGTTCTTCATACAGCAGTAGATGCTTATAATAAAGGGTTCGATATCGTCATTCATAAAAATGCTGTCGCCTCCTTTAATCAAACAGGACATGAGTGGGCATTGAATCATTTCGAGCATACACTAGGTGCTACTGTTATTTGACATGAATGGAGGGGAAAATATGAAATATGCGGATGATAGCTTCATGTTACACACAGATTTATATCAAATTAATATGGTGCAAACTTATTGGCAAGATGATGTTCATCAACGTCAAGCTGTTTTTGAGCTATATTTTAGAAAACTTCCATTTGGCAATGGTTATGCGGTATTTGCTGGCTTAAAAAAGGTTATTGATTTTATAAATAACTTTGGGTTCTCTCAAAGTGATATTCAATATTTGCGAGAAGAGGGGCAGTATCCAGAGGATTTTCTTCAATACCTTCAAGAGCTTAAGTTTACAGGGAGCATTAAGGGGATGAGAGAAGGAGAACTTGTTTTTGCCAACGAGCCTATCCTACGAATAGAAGCCCCATTAGCAGAAGCCCAATTAATTGAAACGCCCTTGTTAAATATCGTGAACTACCAAACGCTGATCGCGACAAAGGCTTCACGTATCAAACAAGTGACAGGTGAGGATATTGTAATGGAATTTGGTACCAGACGCGCACACGAATTTGATGCTGCTATTTGGGGAACTCGTGCTGCTTATATAGGCGGACTCTCCTCAACAAGCAATGTAAGAGCAGGGAAATTATTCGGCATTCCTGTGTCAGGAACACATGCCCATGCGATGATTCAAACCTATCGAGATGAGTATACTGCGTTTAAAAAATACGCAGCAGCACATAAAGACTGTGTTTTCTTAGTAGATACTTATGACACACTACGTTCTGGCGTTCCTAATGCTATCCGTGTAGCGAAGGAGCTAGGAAATCAAATTAATTTTATTGGTATCCGTTTAGACAGTGGCGATTTAGCCTATCTTTCAAAACAGGCAAGAAAAATGCTAGATGCTGCAGGATTTACAGCAGCTAAAATTATGGCTTCGAATGATTTAGACGAGTATACAATCATGCATTTAAAGTCGCAAGGGGCGCAAATTGATGCTTGGGGAATCGGAACTAAGCTGATTACAGCCTATGACCAAGCAGCTCTTGGTGGAGTATACAAATTAGTTTCGATAGAAAACGAAAGTGGAGAAATGGTAGATACCATTAAAATTTCAGCAAATCCTGAGAAAGTAACTACCCCAGGGCGTAAACGTGTTTACCGTATTATTAATACAGAGAATGGTCATGCTGAAGGAGATTATATTGCATTAGATAGTGAAAACATACAGCAAGAAGGAAGATTGAAAATGTTCCACCCTATTCATACGTATATTAGTAAATTTGTTACGAATTTTACGGCAAAAGAGTTACATGAAAGCATCGTAGAAAACGGAAATCTTGTTTATGAGGAGCCAACTATTCAAGAAACACAAAAATATGTAAAGGAAAATTTACATTTACTGTGGTGTGAATACAAACGAACAATGAATCCTGAAGAATATCCTGTCGATTTAAGTCAAGCATGTTGGGACAATAAAATGGCAAGCATACAATCAATAAAAGAAAAGGTTTCACAAGGAATCAATTCGAAATTTTAAAAGTAGCTGGTAGGAGGTAGAGACGATGGCGAGAATAGGCATTTATGGTTCATCATTTGATCCTATTACCAATGTTCATCTTTGGACAGCAAGCACTGTCGCGCACCGTTGTAAGTTAGATAAAGTTATTTTTTTGCCTTGTTCAAATAAACGCAAAGATAAAACCATCAAAACAGCCGATACACATCGTTGGAATATGCTTCAGTTAGCCATTGCTAAAGACGATCGTTTTATAGCAGATTCCTATGAGATGGATCAAGAAGGCTGGAATATCTACACATATGACACCATGAAATACTTTAGAGAAAAGAACCCAGAGGATGAGGTACATTTTATAATGGGTGCTGATTTACTAGTGGATATTGGTGCAGGGTTATGGAGAAAGGGCGACGCATTAGTAGCGGAAAATAAATTTATTGTAATGGCAAGACATGGCATCGATATGCTATCTACCATTAGTCGTTCCCCTATTTTAAGAAATAATGATGATGGAAGATTCCATCTTATAGATAAAGGGCTAGCGATGGAAATTAGCTCTACCTATATTCGTGAAGAATTTGCTATGGGGGGAGAACCGAGATACCTCTTGCCTACTGCTTGTTACAACTATATTAAAGAGCATCACCTTTATCTAAAATAATGAAAGAAAGTTTAAAAGTGTGGTTACGTGCCACACTTTTTTAATTTTGAAAAGATGGTGAATTTTATCATATGTGGCTCAGGGTAAGCTATAATAAACATAGCAATGGAATATAATTTTTTCGTCGTTAATAATTATTAATGATTAATGTTAGAAAGGAATTCATGAGTGTGCAGCTTACATTAACATTTCTTATTTTAGGAGCAACAATTTTCACATTTGTGACCAATAAAATACGAGCAGATCTTGTAGCCATTGTGTCACTTTTAGCTTTTGTCATTATGGATATTCTAACGCCAACAGAGGCATTAGCTGGCTTTTCAAACTCTGTAGTTTTAATGATTGCAGGGCTATTTGTCGTAGGTGCAGGAATTTTACGTACTGGCCTGGCAGGAATGGCAGGGCAACTTTTGCTTAAATGGTCGGGCAATAGTGAGCTGAAGCTATTTGTGCTACTACTTATTATTGTAGGATCTGTTGGTGCTTTTATGAGTAATACAGGTACTGTAGCATTAATGATGCCGATCGTTGTAAGTATAGCGATTAGTATGAAAGTTAGTCCTTCAAAATTTCTACTACCACTCTCCTATGTAGCAAGTCTTTCAGGTCTAATGACACTGATTGCATCACCAACTAATTTAATTGTCAGTCAGTTATTGGTTGATCGAGGCTATAACAAGCTTGGTTTTTTTGAAGTGACCCCTATCGGTATTGTGGGGATGATTGCAGGCATTACCTATTTAGTGCTTGTAAGGAATGTTCTATTACCAAAGGATCAAAACCGTACACAAACTAATGAAGGGTATAAACTTTCACCAAAGAAAATTATTAAGCAATATGACTTAAATAATCGTCTATTTAAAATCTCTGTTCCTGATGAGTCACCTATTATTGAAACCTCTTTAGCAGAATTAAAACTGCCAGCTAAGTATATGCTCTGTATGATGAAAATTCATCGTAAATCACAGGAGGGTATTAATTTACTACCGATGACTTATCAAGAAATGGCAGGCCCAACTAGTGTCATTCATGCTAAGGACGAGCTATACGTTCAAGGAGAGGTAGAGGATATTCGTCGTTTTGTTGAGGATTATCATCTTGAGATGCAAGGATTAGTAGAAGGGGAAGCCGATGAACTGGTATCGAAGCATCTTGGCATTGCGGAGGTATTGCTCACACCCAATTCGAGCTTTATCAATGAAACGGTTAGCTCTCTCGGATTCCGAGAAAAATATAATTTAAATATCATTGGCATTAATCGCAAGGGTGGATATAAGCTTCAGGATATGGTGTCTCACAAATTAAAATTTGGAGATGCAATATTAGTTCAGGGAGCATGGGATGAAATTCTTTTATTAGCAAGAGAAACTCAGGATGTCGTGGTTGTCGGGCAGCCGAAAGAACATGCAAGTGTAGCAGCAGCTACAGGCAAAGCTGGAATTGCAGGGATTATTATGTTGTTCATGATTATTTTGATGGCATTTGAAATTTTCCCTGCTGTAATTTCTGTAATGATTGGTGCCGTACTTATGATTTTAACAGGCTGCTTGAGAAACATGGAAGATGCCTATAGTAATATGAATTTTGAAAGTATTGTGCTAGTGGCTGCCATGTTGCCAATGGCGACAGCGTTAGAAAAAACAGGAGGCATGACCATTTTATCCGATGGTATTATTAATGCCTTAGGTGATTTCGGACCATATGGCGTGCTTATAGGCGTTTATATTTTGACAGCCATTTTCGGTCAATTTATTAGTAATACGGCAACTGCTGTATTGTTTGCACCGATTGCCATGAGTGCTGCCATTGCAATGGAGGTTAGTCCCACAACATTTATGATTGCAGTAGCAGTCGCAGCAAGTATGGCGTTTGCTACGCCAATTGCTTCCCCTACTAATGCATTGGTAATGACGGCAGGGGGCTACAAATTTATGGATTTTGTAAGAATAGGGGTACCATTAC
The DNA here is from genome assembly GCF_038630885.1 of Lysinibacillus sp. FSL K6-0057. Taxonomy (NCBI): domain Bacteria; kingdom Bacillati; phylum Bacillota; class Bacilli; order Caryophanales; family Bacillaceae; genus Lysinibacillus; species Lysinibacillus sp. FSL K6-0057. The sequence continues at coordinate 282,023 of NZ_CP152047.1, forward strand.
AAATTGTTATGTTTATTGTCATGATGATCGCCATCCCATTCTTTTTCCCATTTTAAAAACTCGGTTTCTCTACCGAGTTTTTTGTTTTATAAAAAGATCTATTATTTTTTTGTAGGAAATTATGATAAAATTATTTTTTAGTTAGCGGTATAACATTGAACTAGCTTATGGAGTAGATTTTTTTAATCATCCTTTTTGCAGTTGTTAATATAGGAAGTTTTTCTTTGATAATAAAAAAGTTAAATTTTTTTCTTGAAAAGTGTTGACCTTTTTAAAATAAGGGTGTAGTATTATACAAGTCGCCAGGGTGACACGCTAAAACAAAGCAAAACATGAACCTTGAAAACTGAACAAGCAAAACGTAATCAATAAAGTTTTAAGTAGCTAGCTTCGGCGAGTGAACGAAACAAAAATTTTGGACATCAAAATTGATGCCAGCAAAACAATTTGAGCTAATCAAATTTCTTTTATGGAGAGTTTGATCCTGGCTCAGGACGAACGCTGGCGGCGTGCCTAATACATGCAAGTCGAGCGAACAGAGAAGGAGCTTGCTCCTTCGACGTTAGCGGCGGACGGGTGAGTAACACGTGGGCAACCTACCCTATAGTTTGGGATAACTCCGGGAAACCGGGGCTAATACCGAATAATTTGTTTCACCTCATGGTGAAACACTGAAAGACGGTTTCGGCTGTCGCTATAGGATGGGCCCGCGGCGCATTAGCTAGTTGGTGAGGTAACGGCTCACCAAGGCGACGATGCGTAGCCGACCTGAGAGGGTGATCGGCCACACTGGGACTGAGACACGGCCCAGACTCCTACGGGAGGCAGCAGTAGGGAATCTTCCACAATGGGCGAAAGCCTGATGGAGCAACGCCGCGTGAGTGAAGAAGGATTTCGGTTCGTAAAACTCTGTTGTAAGGGAAGAACAAGTACAGTAGTAACTGGCTGTACCTTGACGGTACCTTATTAGAAAGCCACGGCTAACTACGTGCCAGCAGCCGCGGTAATACGTAGGTGGCAAGCGTTGTCCGGAATTATTGGGCGTAAAGCGCGCGCAGGTGGTTTCTTAAGTCTGATGTGAAAGCCCACGGCTCAACCGTGGAGGGTCATTGGAAACTGGGAGACTTGAGTGCAGAAGAGGATAGTGGAATTCCAAGTGTAGCGGTGAAATGCGTAGAGATTTGGAGGAACACCAGTGGCGAAGGCGACTATCTGGTCTGTAACTGACACTGAGGCGCGAAAGCGTGGGGAGCAAACAGGATTAGATACCCTGGTAGTCCACGCCGTAAACGATGAGTGCTAAGTGTTAGGGGGTTTCCGCCCCTTAGTGCTGCAGCTAACGCATTAAGCACTCCGCCTGGGGAGTACGGTCGCAAGACTGAAACTCAAAGGAATTGACGGGGGCCCGCACAAGCGGTGGAGCATGTGGTTTAATTCGAAGCAACGCGAAGAACCTTACCAGGTCTTGACATCCCGTTGACCACTGTAGAGATATAGTTTCCCCTTCGGGGGCAACGGTGACAGGTGGTGCATGGTTGTCGTCAGCTCGTGTCGTGAGATGTTGGGTTAAGTCCCGCAACGAGCGCAACCCTTGATCTTAGTTGCCATCATTTAGTTGGGCACTCTAAGGTGACTGCCGGTGACAAACCGGAGGAAGGTGGGGATGACGTCAAATCATCATGCCCCTTATGACCTGGGCTACACACGTGCTACAATGGACGATACAAACGGTTGCCAACTCGCGAGAGGGAGCTAATCCGATAAAGTCGTTCTCAGTTCGGATTGTAGGCTGCAACTCGCCTACATGAAGCCGGAATCGCTAGTAATCGCGGATCAGCATGCCGCGGTGAATACGTTCCCGGGCCTTGTACACACCGCCCGTCACACCACGAGAGTTTGTAACACCCGAAGTCGGTGAGGTAACCTTTTGGAGCCAGCCGCCGAAGGTGGGATAGATGATTGGGGTGAAGTCGTAACAAGGTAGCCGTATCGGAAGGTGCGGCTGGATCACCTCCTTTCTAAGGATTATTTCGGAATACAAACCTTGGGTTTGTAAGATTACGTTTTGCGTTCAGTTTTGAAGGTTCATTCTTTCTGAATGAAACACTTCAAAACTTGTTCTTTGAAAACTGGATAAAACGACATTGAAATTGTAACAAACACATTTATTTTTTAAGTTTTTTATAGGCTTAATAACTTGGTTAAGTTATTAAGGGCGCACGGCGAATGCCTTGGCACTAGGAGCCGAAGAAGGACGGCACTAACACCGATATGCTTCGGGGAGCTGTAAGTGAGCTTTGATCCGGAGATTTCCGAATGGGGGAACCCACTACGTTTAATCGCGTAGTATCTTGACGTGAATACATAGCGTCTTGAAGGCAGACCCAGGGAACTGAAACATCTAAGTACCTGGAGGAAGAGAAAGAAAAATCGATTCCCTGAGTAGCGGCGAGCGAAACGGGAAGAGCCCAAACCAAGAGGCTTGCCTCTTGGGGTTGTAGGACACTCAATACGGAGTTACAAAAGAGCGAGTTAGATGAAGCGACTTGGAAAGGTCCGCCAGAGCAGGTAAAAGCCCTGTAGTCGAAAGTTCGTTCCCTCCTGAGTGGATCCTGAGTACGGCGGAACACGTGAAATTCCGTCGGAATCCGGGAGGACCATCTCCCAAGGCTAAATACTACCTAGTGACCGATAGTGAACCAGTACCGTGAGGGAAAGGTGAAAAGCACCCCGGAAGGGGAGTGAAAGAGATCCTGAAACCGTGTGCCTACAAGTAGTTAGAGCCCGTTAATGGGTGATAGCGTGCCTTTTGTAGAATGAACCGGCGAGTTACGATTACGTGCGAGGTTAAGCTTTAGAAGGCGGAGCCGCAGCGAAAGCGAGTCTGAATAGGGCGAAATAGTACGTGGTCGTAGACCCGAAACCAGGTGATCTACCCATGTCCAGGGTGAAGGTGAGGTAACACTTACTGGAGGCCCGAACCCACGCACGTTGAAAAGTGCGGGGATGAGGTGTGGGTAGCGGAGAAATTCCAATCGAACTTGGAGATAGCTGGTTCTCTCCGAAATAGCTTTAGGGCTAGCCTCGTGATGAGAATACTGGAGGTAGAGCACTGTTTGGACTAGGGGGCCATCCCGGTTTACCGAATTCAGACAAACTCCGAATGCCAGATATTTATACACGGGAGTCAGACTGCGAGTGATAAGATCCGTAGTCAAAAGGGAAACAGCCCAGACCACCAGCTAAGGTCCCAAAGTAATCGTTAAGTGGAAAAGGATGTGGCGTTGCACAGACAACCAGGATGTTGGCTTAGAAGCAGCCATCATTTAAAGAGTGCGTAATAGCTCACTGGTCGAGTGACGCTGCGCCGAAAATGTATCGGGGCTAAACGATTCACCGAAGCTGTGGATTGACATCTACGATGTCAGTGGTAGGAGAGCGTTCTAAGTGCGTTGAAGTCAGACCGGAAGGACTGGTGGAGCGCTTAGAAGTGAGAATGCCGGTATGAGTAGCGAAAGACGGGTGAGAATCCCGTCCACCGTATGACTAAGGTTTCCTGAGGAAGGCTCGTCCGCTCAGGGTTAGTCGGGACCTAAGCCGAGGCCGATAGGCGTAGGCGATGGACAACAGGTTGATATTCCTGTACCACCTCCTCACCGTTTGAGAAATGGGGGGACGCAGTAGGATAGGGTAAGCGCGCTGTTGGATATGCGCGTCCAAGCAGTAAGGCGTGTGTGTAGGCAAATCCGCACACTGTAACGTTGAGCTGTGATGGCGAGTCCGTATGGACGAAGTTCCTGATTTCACACTGCCAAGAAAAGCCTCTATCGAGGTGAGAGGTGCCCGTACCGCAAACCGACACAGGTAGTCGAGGAGAGAATCCTAAGGTGTGCGAGAGAACTCTCGTTAAGGAACTCGGCAAAATGACCCCGTAACTTCGGGAGAAGGGGTGCTCTTGAGCGTGCAAGCGCATGAGAGCCGCAGTGAATAGGCCCAGGCGACTGTTTAGCAAAAACACAGGTCTCTGCAAAACCGTAAGGTGACGTATAGGGGCTGACGCCTGCCCGGTGCTGGAAGGTTAAGAGGAGTGGTTAGCGCAAGCGAAGCTGCGAATTGAAGCCCCAGTAAACGGCGGCCGTAACTATAACGGTCCTAAGGTAGCGAAATTCCTTGTCGGGTAAGTTCCGACCCGCACGAAAGGCGTAACGATCTGGGCACTGTCTCAACGAGAGACTCGGTGAAATTATAGTACCTGTGAAGATGCAGGTTACCCGCGACAGGACGGAAAGACCCCGTGGAGCTTTACTGTAGCCTGATATTGAATTTTGGTACAACTTGTACAGGATAGGTAGGAGCCAGAGATCTCGGAGCGCCAGCTTCGAAGGAGGCGTCGGTGGGATACTACCCTGGTTGTATTGAAATTCTAACCCATGCCCCTTAGCGGGGCAGGAGACAGTGTCAGGCGGACAGTTTGACTGGGGCGGTCGCCTCCTAAAAGGTAACGGAGGCGCCCAAAGGTTCCCTCAGAATGGTTGGAAATCATTCGTAGAGTGTAAAGGCACAAGGGAGCTTGACTGCGAGACCTACAAGTCGAGCAGGGTCGAAAGACGGGCTTAGTGATCCGGTGGTTCCGCATGGAAGGGCCATCGCTCAACGGATAAAAGCTACCCCGGGGATAACAGGCTTATCTCCCCCAAGAGTCCACATCGACGGGGAGGTTTGGCACCTCGATGTCGGCTCATCGCATCCTGGGGCTGTAGTCGGTCCCAAGGGTTGGGCTGTTCGCCCATTAAAGCGGTACGCGAGCTGGGTTCAGAACGTCGTGAGACAGTTCGGTCCCTATCCGTCGTGGGCGTAGGAAATTTGAGAGGAGCTGTCCTTAGTACGAGAGGACCGGGATGGACACACCGCTGGTGTACCAGTTGTCTTGCCAAAGGCATCGCTGGGTAGCTATGTGTGGACGGGATAAGTGCTGAAAGCATCTAAGCATGAAGCCCCCCTCAAGATGAGATTTCCCATTACGCAAGTAAGTAAGATCCCTCAAAGACGATGAGGTAGATAGGTTCGAGGTGGAAGTGTGGTGACACATGGAGCTGACGAATACTAATCGATCGAGGACTTAACCAAAACGTTTGACACATTCAATGCACGTTTATCCAGTTTTGAAAGAATAAGTCTTTCAACTGAATAAGTGAAGTGATGATGGCAAAGAGGTCACACCCGTTCCCATACCGAACACGGAAGTTAAGCTCTTTAGCGCCGATGGTAGTTGGGGGTTTCCCCCTGTGAGAGTAGGACATCGCTTCGCTTATTTTTTGTGGAGGATTAGCTCAGCTGGGAGAGCATCTGCCTTACAAGCAGAGGGTCGGCGGTTCGAGCCCGTCATCCTCCACCATTATGGTCCCGTGGTGTAGCGGTTAACATGCCTGCCTGTCACGCAGGAGATCGCCGGTTCGATCCCGGTCGGGACCGCCATTATTATTGCCGGTGTAGCTCAGTTGGTAGAGCAACTGACTTGTAATCAGTAGGTCGTGGGTTCGACTCCTATCGCCGGCACCATTCCCTTGGAGGGGTAGCGAAGTGGCTAAACGCGGCGGACTGTAAATCCGCTCCTTAGGGTTCGGCGGTTCGAATCCGTCCCCCTCCACCATTTTAGGGGCATAGTTCAACGGTAGAATAGAGGTCTCCAAAACCTTTGGTGTGGGTTCGATTCCTACTGCCCCTGCCAGGTATTGAGGTACTCGTTCATATATAGCTATTATTTTATAGTGGCGATTGTGGCGAAGTGGTTAACGCATCGGATTGTGGTTCCGACATTCGTGGGTTCGATTCCCATCAGTCGCCCCATTTCAAAATTGGGGTATAGCCAAGCGGTAAGGCAACGGATTTTGATTCCGTCATGCCTAGGTTCGAATCCTAGTACCCCAGCCATTTTTTATTTTACGAGCCATTAGCTCAGTTGGTAGAGCATCTGACTTTTAATCAGAGGGTCGAAGGTTCGAGTCCTTCATGGCTCATCATTTTTTAATTAATATGCGCCCGTAGCTCAATTGGATAGAGCGTCTGACTACGGATCAGAAGGTTATGGGTTCGACTCCTGTCGGGCGCGCCAATAAATTCACGTTTACGGAATGTAGCTCAGCTTGGTAGAGCACTTGGTTTGGGACCAAGGGGTCGTAGGTTCGAATCCTGTCATTCCGACCATCTTTCATGATAAATGGGGCCTTAGCTCAGCTGGGAGAGCGCCTGCCTTGCACGCAGGAGGTCAGCGGTTCGATCCCGCTAGGCTCCACCATTTTAATATTTTTGGAGGTATACCCAAGTCTGGCTGAAGGGATCGGTCTTGAAAACCGACAGGCGGGTAACACCGCGCGGGGGTTCGAATCCCTCTACCTCCTCCATTTTCCGGGTCAGTAGCTCAGTTGGTAGAGCATTAGATTGAAGCTCTAAGTGTCGGCGGTTCGATTCCGTCCTGACCCACCATTATTGCGGGTGTAGTTTAATGGTAAAACCTCAGCCTTCCAAGCTGATGTCGTGAGTTCGATTCTCATCACCCGCTCCAAAATGGGCCTATAGCTCAGCTGGTTAGAGCGCACGCCTGATAAGCGTGAGGTCGATGGTTCGAGTCCATTTAGGCCCATCATTATTCCGAAGTAGCTCAGTTGGTAGTAGCACCTGACTGTTAATCAGGTTGTCGCAGGTTCGAGTCCTGCCTTCGGAGCCACGGCCCGTTGGTCAAGTGGTTAAGACACCGCCCTTTCACGGCGGTAACACGGGTTCGAATCCCGTACGGGTCATCAAGCATGTAGCACAGATGTGTGTTACATGCTTTTTTCTATTTTCTTTAAGTACATTCTCCTTTTTCATGTTGTTGAAAAAAGATCATGTCATTAGTAGAAAAAGACCTTTTAGCAAGGTGAGGGGTTGATTTCCGTTCCGCCAGCGTCCTTTCCAGGGGGCGTCCGATGAGCCGCTTCACTCACTAGCGTTCGCTCCAGGGTCTCCTTTGTGACGCTAAATCCCTTAGGAGTGACGCTGGCTCCACTCCAATCAACCATGTGCAAAAGTGTCTTTTCCTTATCTTACATACTAACCGTAGCGATCAAAATAGCCCATGATTTGTATAATTAGATAGGCTCTTATTTTCATTGTGTAGTGACAACACCCCTTCATAAAGGGTAGTGAAGACCTTCACTTTATTTGAAAACCTTTGCTAAAAAAGTTAACATTTTGTAGGTTGGAGTGGAGGGCTACTTGACTCCCGTGGGATAGCGAGACAGGCGAGCCCCTGCACGGAGCGGTAGCAGAGGAAGCGGCTCGGCGCTCGCCCACAGGAAAGCAAGTAGCCTGCAACGGAAATCCGTTTTCACCTTTCACAAAAATTCTATTGTTAGTTTTGTTTTTCAACACTATGTAGATTCTCTTTACGAAAGAGAATCTACAGATTAAATTTGAACAAACTATTTCATATATAAAATATGTATGTTTTTTCAAGTACTATTTTCATGGTGCTTGTTGTTTTGTTCCTCTAATATGAGGATAAGTGGAGGAATCGATATGAATATACAGGAGATACAGCAATTTTTAAGTTTATACCAGACAGAACAAAATAAATCAGAACTTTGGTTAAAGAATAGATTACAGGAAGTTGAAAATGCAGGTGAATATTACCCAACAACTGAGGAGCTAGTTTTTGGTGCACGAGTGGCATGGCGTAATAGCAATAAATGTATCGGACGTCTATTTTGGCAGTCACTGCATGTGGTAGATGCACGTGATGTTTTAGATGAACAGGATATTTTTCAAAAATTACTAGAACATATTGATTATGCAACAAATTGTGGGAAGATCCGTCCAACTATAACAGTGTTTGCTTCAGATAGAGTAAGGATTTGGAATCATCAACTTATCCGTTATGCAGGCTATGAAACAGAAGCAGGCGTTATTGGAGATTCGCAATCCATTGAGTTTACAAAAGTATGTAAATCTCTGGGATGGAAAGGTAAAGGAACGGCTTTTGATGTGCTACCACTCATTATACAGGTGGATGATCGCGCTCCCAAAATGTATGTAATCCCTGAAGAATATATAGTAGAGGTCTCAATCCGCCATCCAGAGTTAGTGGATGTGGAGAAGTTAGGGATGAAATGGTATGCCGTACCCATAATTTCGAGTATGCGTTTTCAAATGGCAGGTATTGATTTTCAAGCTGCTCCATTTAATGGCTGGTATATGGGAACAGAAATCGGTGCACGCAATTTAGCAGATCATGAGCGCTATAACATGCTACCTGCTATTGCAGAAATTTTTAATCTTGATACAACCAAACAAGCGTCTCTTTGGCGTGATCGTGCATTAGTGGAACTTAATATTGCTGTTCTTCACTCATTTAAAGAAGATGGTGTGAGCATTGTTGATCATCATACAGCGGCTCAGCAATTTAAATTGTTTGAGGAAGCAGAAAAATCAGCAGAAAGAGAAGTTACAGGCAACTGGACATGGTTAATCCCGCCACTTTCGCCTGCAACGACTCATATATTCCATAAACCCTATGTAAATATATATCATACACCAAATTATTTTTATCAAAAGCCGTGCTATTAGCAGTAAAGGAGATGTTTACCTTCCTAATAATTTTGAAAATTAATTTCCAAATTACATGTTGAGGAGAGGGCGTTTACTATGTTAGACCAGCAAATCCCGAATATCCCATGGAGACAATTGACGACACCTTATGGTAGAGGAACAACCATCCCTCAGCTGATTGAACAGGAGCAATATCCACAGCTAGCTGCGTTAATTGAACATCAAGGTACACTATGGCAGGTGACACCCTGGGTTTTGCTTCTTCTTTTAAAAAAGCTAGCTAGTAAAAATACGGAGGATATCTCCTTACAAGAATTACAGTTATATTTGGCTGTGGCACATGCTATTACAAAGGATTATCTAGACTCAGTCAATACTGTTGAAACCATGCAGGAGCTATTAGATACTAACTATTTATGGTCAGAAAATGAGGACAATGATGAGCAGGAGTGGGAGGAAGAAACGCCAAAGGGCTATGGGCAGCAAGCTTTTGTAGGCTATTATTATTTTAGTTATTTACTCCTACAAGAGGCTATTCCTATTTTTTCTGCTATGACAGTTCATAGTAATGAAGCAAAAGAATGTCTTGCAGAATTGCTAACATTACTACAGCAATCTGACCATTAAACAATGCGTAAACGTATACACCATATAGAAATAAAGCAGATGGGGAACCTGAACCATCTGCTTTATTTATTAATGCACATATTCATCCTTGGAGGCTCTCATTGAGCAAAAGAAGAGTAATATTGCCACAACGACAAAGAGCCATCCCGCAATATTCCAGCCACCAAAGAAATCATGCAAGTAGCCAAAAAGAATAGGACCAATTGCGGCAAATAAATAACCCAAAGATTGTGCAAAGCCTGATAAATCAGCTGCCTCAAATGCAGTACGAGTGCGGAGAGTGAAGAACATCATTGCTAGGGCGAATGAAGAACCTCCTGCTAACCCTAGAAGGACCATCCACAGTACACCAAGACTAGTCCATTCCATGACAACACCAACAAACCCTACTAAATAGAAAGATGTAAACATCAATACAAGGGGGCGTTGTGAAGTCATTTTACCTGCAATTATAGGCACAGCTAAAGCCATTGGTACTTGTGAGAATTGCATGATGGAAAACATCCAACCGGCCTTGTCAGGAGCTAGCCCTTGGGCAATATAGATCTCGGGAATCCAAGCTGCAGTCGTGTAGAATAATAAAGACTGTAACCCCATTGCGCCTGTGACAGCCCAAGTAACAGGTGATTTCCATAAAGGTGTACCTGTCTTTTTAGATGTAGTAACTGGTTCGGGTTTATTTGATTTTAATTGAGGTATCCAAATTAAGATTGTAATGAGAACGAGTACGAGTGCAATGGACAGCGCACCTTGCCAGCCTAACGATGAATTGGCTATAGGATAGCTAATACCAGCACCAAGACCAGCAGTTAAATTCATGGACATGGTGAAAAAGGCCATCAATAAACCGACATGGTATGGAAATTTTAATTTTAATAATCCTGGAATAAGTACATTTCCAAAAGAAATGGCTACGCCAATTAGCACAGTACCTAATAGAAGTAACTCTGTTGTACCGAGTGAACGTAGGACAATCCCAAAGGCCAATAGAAAAGTTGATAAAAATAATGTTAGCTCAAGCCCTAGTTTGCGTGCTACAACTGGTGCAAATGGAGATATAATAGCAAAAGCAAGCAATGGAATCGTTGTTAGAAAGCCTGCCAATACATTAGATATCCCAAGATCTTCACGGATAAAGGATATAATTGGGCCAACAACAGTTAGTGGCATTCGTAATGTAGAGGCTATAAAGATAACTCCGAAAACTAAAAGTAAGGTTGTTCCTTTCCAGCTAATTTTTTTACTAGGATAACTAGCGGAATGATCATTTGTAGTCAAAATAAAATCCCCCCTAATCATAACCATTCTAATTGAACTACTATAACACTTTATCACACTATTAAAAATAGTAGAAGATTCATAAAATACAGAACATTTTCCGTTATATTGAAATGTCTATGGTCTTATGTTAGTATAATAAACATCATAAATTTAATAATTATATGCCTCATGTTTGTATTGAGGTAGAGGTCGCGATATTTATAAGTATGCTAATTGAAATGACAAGCATTGATGAAATTAGCTGAAAGGAAATATTGCCGAAGTGTGAGGGGACTTGAAAACCTCATGCTGGGGCTGTCTCCGAAAGGAACAGAACTGTCACGTTTGCACAACGTGTTGAGCTATCATTTAGGAAAAACTGAGGATTAACGTAGCCATCACAGTGTATATGTGATGGCATTTTTTTGCCTCATAAATAGGAAGGAAGCTATATCGTGAGTGAAATAAAAGTAAATCAGCTTGGTCATAAAGCACCGAAGCTGAAAAAAGAATTAAAAAGCCGCCATATTACAATGATTTCTTTAGGCGGTACAATCGGTACGGGGCTATTTTTAGCCAGTGGTGGTGCTATTGCACAGGCAGGACCTGGGGGCGCATTGCTGGCCTATGCCTTAATCGGTATTATGGTATATTTTTTAATGACGAGCTTAGGGGAAATGGCTGCGTATATGCCATCATCAGGTTCATTTAGTACCTACGCAACCAAATTTGTAGATCCTGCTTTAGGATTTGCATTAGGCTGGAACTATTGGTATAACTGGGCAATCACAATTGCTGCAGAAATCGCTGCCGTGTCATTAATTATGAAATATTGGTTCCCAGATAGCTCATCAGCACTGTGGACAGTATTATTTATTGCTGTTGTACTGACGTTTAATTTACTATCCGTAAAAAGTTATGGTGAAAGTGAATATTGGTTTGCCATGATTAAAGTCGTAACGGTCATCGTTTTTATTATCATTAGCTTACTAATGATTTTTGGTATTTTAGGTGGGCAGGCTCCTGTAGGTTTCACTAATTTCTTTATTAGTGATGGGCCATTCCATGGTGGCTTCCTTGCTACATTTGGTATTTTCCTAGCTGCTGGATTTTCATTCCAAGGGACAGAATTACTTGGAATTACAGCTGGTGAAACAGATGATCCTGGTAAAAATATTCCGAAGGCTGTTAAATCTGTATTTTGGCGTATTCTTTTGTTTTATATTTTAGCGATTGGTGCAATTGGGATGCTGATTCCATTCACAGATGAACGTTTATTATCAGAAGATATCGCAGTATCACCGTTTACACTAGTGTTTGACCGCCTAGGTATTGCCTTTGCTGCTTCATTAATGAATGCCATTATTTTAACGGCTATGCTGTCAGCAGGAAATTCAGGCCTGTATGCATCTTCTCGTATGCTATGGCAATTAGCGGTGGAAGGACATGCACCTAAATTTTTCGCAAAGCTAAGTCGTCGAGGTATTCCGATTTATGCACTGATGGCAACATTAGCTGTAGGTTGTTTAGCATTTTTAGCGTCATTCTTTGGTGATGGAGTGGTTTATATCTGGCTATTAAATGCCTCTGGAATGTCAGGCTTTATTGCATGGCTGGGTATTGCATTTAGTCATTATCGTTTCCGTCGAGCGTTTGATGCACAGGGCTTAGATCCAAAGTTATTACCTTATAAAGCCAAATTATATCCATTTGGACCATTATTTGCTTTTACCGTTTGTATGATCGTAGTCATTGGACAAAATTACACAGCCTTTACAGGTGATAAAATTGATTGGTATGGCATCCTTGTTTCGTATATCGGGATTCCACTATTTTTAGCACTATGGTTTGGCTATAAAATAAAGCACAAAACCAAAATGCTGCCACTTAAAGATTGTGATTTAAAAGTTGAAGAGTAAATAATAGAGCTGTTCTGTAAACCAAAGAGTGATGGGTTTATAGGACAGCTCTTTTTCGACACTCATGAACAAAATCTCTCAAAATAAACATCATAAATATGGTAATGTAATATAGATATGGAAATTTAGAGTTGGCAGGGAGAGGTGTATGATAGTGCAAAAGCATATTTTACTCGTAGAAGATGATGAAGCCATTCGTGAAATGGTCGATAATTACTTAACAATGGAAGGTTTCTCTGTCACAACAACGACCAATGGCGAAGAAGCATTACGAAGTTGTTTAGAAAATACCTTTGATTTAATCATCCTAGATATTATGATTCCTAAACTAAATGGATTAGAAGTATTAAAGATTATTCGAGAGCAGGCAGCACTTCCTATCATTATTATGTCTGCAAAAGACAGCGATGTTGATAAAGCATTGGGCTTAGGATTAGGAGCAGATGATTATATTGCTAAACCCTTTTCTATGCTAGAATTTTCGGCACGTGTAAAGGCTGTTATCAGAAGAGCTACAAAATACTCTAGTCAGGATAACCAAAAGCAAGATGTCCTAGAAATTGATAATTTAAAGATAGATATTGTTAATTACGCAATAGCAAAGAACGGGCAAGAGGTAAAGCTGACATCAAAGGAATTTTCTATTTTAAAGTTGTTTGTGACAAATCGTCATCGGGTTTTTACCAAAGAGCAAATTTATCAGATGATATGGAAAGATGCTTACTACGGCGATGAAAATATTATAAATGTACATATAAGAAGACTACGCGAAAAAATAGAAGATGACCCGTCAAATCCTCTATATATTAAAACCCTATGGGGAATCGGCTATAAGTTTGAGGGTTAAGAATATGATGATATTTCTATTACTAATAGTGGTATTGCTAATGGGGATTATTATTTTTCAATGGAAAGTCAAAAAGGAACAAGATCGCACTATCCAATACATGCATAGAAAATTACAAGTAATTGTGAATGAACAGACTTATGAACAGATTTTAGTAGCAACTACAAATTCAGAAATTCAACAGTTACTTATTACAATGAATACCGTACTAGATCAGCATCAAAAAATCCAAGCAACACATCAGAAAATGGAAAATTCCATGAAAAAGATGTTGGCAAACATTTCGCATGATCTTAAAACGCCTTTAACGGTTGTATTAGGCTATATTGAGATGCTTCAACTTCAGAGCTCGATTAGTGAGGAGGAACGCCAACGATTACTTACGGGTGTTCATGCTAAAACTTTAGAAGTATTAAAAATTATTCATACATTTTTTGATCTGGCGAAATTAGAGGCTGGAGATACAGATTATCCAATCACTAAAATCAATGTCAGTGAAATCTGTCGTAAAAATATATTATCTTTTTATGATCTGGTTACCTCAATGGGATTAGATATTAAGATTGATATCCCAGAGCGCCCTATGTATGCACTCGGTAATGAAGAAGCATTAGATAGAGCCCTAAACAATCTACTGTCTAATGCTATTGCATATGGAGCAGATGGCCATGTCATTGGAATTACCGTAAGAAATGATGAAGCCAATATTGATATTGATGTGTGGGATTGTGGCAAGGGCATTGATGAATATCATATCGATAGCGTTTTTGAAAGGATGTATACACTAGAGGATTCTCGAAATAAATCCTTCCAAGGTAGTGGTTTGGGACTAACGATTACAAAGCGACTAGTAGAAATAATGAATGGCTCCATTCGGTTATCGAGTATTCCCTATGAAAAAACCATTTTTACCATTTCGTTAAAACGAATGATGTATTGAATCCATTATGCTTGTAGAGCTTTAATGCTTTGCAGGCTTTTTTACTTAAGAAATTTGTAAGAATGCAGTAATAAAATAGAGAGTTTCATTTTTTATAATGAACGTAGTCACAATTGAGGGAGAGAATTACATGACATACATTGTAAAAACAAACCAGCTTACGAAAGTCTACGATGGAAAAGAAGTTGTTTCTGCTGTCAATATGAACGTTAAGAAGGGAGAGATTTATGGATTTTTAGGTCCTAATGGTGCGGGTAAAACCACTGTTATGAAGATGCTAACTAATCTAACGAAACCTACAAGTGGGGATGTAGAGATTTTAGGGGAGAAATTGACAGACCGATCCTATGAAATACTAAAAAGAATGGGATCAATTATTGAATATCCTATTTTCTATGAAAAATTAACGGCTAGTGAGACTCTGGAACTACATTGTGAATACATGGGTTATTATGATAAGAAAGAAATTGCGCATGTTCTTAATTTAGTAAAGTTATCGAATACAGAAAATAAGCAGGTTAAAGATTTTTCTCTGGGGATGAAACAGAGATTAGGCATTGCACGAGCTATTATTACAAAGCCAGAGTTACTTATATTAGATGAACCCATTAATGGATTGGACCCAGTAGGGATAAAGGAGTTAAGAGAGCTTTTCAAGATGCTTTGTAAGGAGTATGGCATAACCATTATTATTTCTAGTCATATTCTGGCTGAAATAGAACAATTGGTCGATACGATAGGTGTTATTAAGAATGGTAGGCTCATCACTGAGGTAGCAATGGATACAATCAATCGTGATCAGGTCAATTATACGGAAGTGATCGTAAGTGATGGGAAAAAGGCAGCGTTTATTATTGAAAGTGAATTGAAGATTACTAATTTCAAGCTGATGGATGATAACTCTATACGTATTTATGACTCAACAGTATCCCAGCAAACCCTATCTAGAGCATTAATTGAACATGGCGTTGAGATTGAGGAGATTAGTAAAAAAACAAGTTCATTAGAGGATTATTTCTTAAAGCTAATCAATGGAGGCGTTGTTCATGCTTAATTTAATGCGTTTGGAAATGAAAAAATTTCATTTAGGGTCCTATGTTAAAGGAGCCATTATTGCTAATTTTGTTATTCTTGGGTTTTTGTTTATGATTTTATTTATTTCTAAAGTAGAGGGAGATCCAGGGCTTGAAAATTATGAGGTTGCTTTAAGTGTCATTGATTCCTTTGTAAGAGCAGTTTTTATTATTTTTGCTTCTACGTTAATAGCTAAGTTAATCATCGGAGAATATAAATTTAAAACCATCACATTAGCCTTTATGTATCCTATAAGTAGAAAGAAATTAATGGTCGCAAAGCTTGCCATTGTCATGCTATTTACATTCACCATGATCATTATCTCCAATGCTCTTATTACAACAATTTTTTGTGTCATTAGCGATCGATATGAATTAATTCCTGATGTACTATCAAGTTCTTTAATTATCCAGCACATACCTTCTATATTGATGAATGCGATTGCCGCCTCAGGTATAGCTTTAATCCCATTGTATTTCGGGATGAGAAAATACTCCATACCGACAACGATTATTTCATCTATTATAATTGTATCTGTAACTTCGTCTAATTCAGGTAACTTTACTTTAAACGATATTATTATTATTCCAATTACTTTAGCAATCGTGGGTCTTGGTATTGCCTATTTAGCCATACGGAATGTTGAGAAGGTTGATGTGTAATCGAAAAAAACAGGTACTCAATTTTTAAGAGTACCTGGTTTTTTATTACGCAAATATTGTTTCCCACAGTAAATAGATATTCAATGCCACAACGATGACAACTACAAACCAACCTAAAATAGTTGTAATACGATGATTGACTAAACTGCCCATGATGTCGCGTTTGCTTGTAAACATGACAAGTGGGACCAGGGCAAATGCAATACCGAAAGATAACACAACCTGACTTAGAACGAGAGCATAGGTTGCGTTCACCCCTGATGCAATAATGACTAGCGGAGGCACCATAGTAATCGCTCTTCGTAAATAAAGTGGTATTTTTCTTTGAATAAATCCTTGCATGACTACGTCGCCTGCTAAAGTTCCTACGGAGGAGCTAGCTAGCCCTGCAATGAGTAAACCTAAGCCAAAGGAAATAGCTGCCATTGGGCCGAGCGCCTCTTTTAAGCCATTATAGGCTACATCTAAATCTTCTACTACCATGCCTTGTGTGTGGAATACTGCTGCGGCAATAATGAGCATGCTCATATTGATGGCACCAGCAATAATCATAGCGATGATAATGTCGATAAATTCAAAACGGAAAATACGTTTCTTTTCATCCTCATTACGACCAATAATACGACTTTGTGTTAACGAAGAATGTAAGTAAATAGCATGAGGCATAACGGTTGCACCTAAAATACCTGTTGCTAGTAATAGCGAATCTACACCTTCAAAGTGTGGCGTGAACATGCCAATCGCTACATCGCCCCATGCTGGCTGGGCTAAAAATGTTTGGAAGGCAAATGCTAATACAACAATTAAAACCATGCCTGAGATACCTGCCTCAAAGGCTCTAAATCCTCTTCTTTGCAGCTCTAAAATAGCGAATGAACCCACCGCTGTAATCAATGCTGCGGGAAGCATAGGAATATTGAAAAGTAAATAAAGCCCTAATGCTGCCCCGATAAATTCAGCGAGGTCAGTGGCAATGATGACCAATTCAGCCTGTATCCATAAAAAGATAGATGTTTTTTTAGAAAAATGCTCGCGTGCTACTTCAGGTAAATTCTTTCCTGTCGCAATGCCAAGCTTGGCAGACAGGGATTGAATTAACACGGCCATTAAATTAGAAAAGGCTATAACCCAAAGTAGCAAATAGCCGTATTGAGAACCTGCTGTAATGTTTGTAGCAAAATTACCAGGGTCGATATAGGCGACTGCTGCAATGAAAGCAGGTCCTAAAAATGGTAAAAATCGTCGCCAACCTTTTATATCTCCATCTAAAACCGCCTCTGCAGACGGTTTTGTGACTTTTTTGTAAACCATATTGTTCCCTCGTTTCAAAAAGTATCATTAACGAAATAAAGTTTCCTATAGGAAAATAAGATATTAGTATTCTAACGCTAGGAATAAAAAAAGTGAAGTAGTTTGTTTTATCTTTCTTTATAAGTATGTGTCATTCTCATCATTTTCTAATTAGACTTTCACCACTTGTATCGTATACGATGAAAAGAAAAGGCGAAGGACGGATTCGACATGACGCATCGAATTTTAATTATTGAAGATGAAGAAAATATTGCCAGAGTGCTACAACTGGAGCTTCAATTTGAAGGGTATGAGGCAGAAATGGCCCATACAGGAGCAGAAGGCTTACTACAATACCGTGAGCAGCAATGGGATTTAATTTTACTTGATATCATGCTACCTGAGATGAGCGGTATTGATGTGCTAAAGCGGATTCGTGCAACAGAATCCCAGACGCCTGTTATCATGTTGACTGCCAAAAGCGAGGTAGAGGATAAGGTAAAGGGCTTGGATTTAGGAGCCAATGATTATGTGACAAAGCCTTTTGAAATTGAGGAGCTGCTGGCACGTATTCGCAATGCTTTACGATTTTCGCAGAAGGTCAGTCCAAAGCAAGTTGCCCTTATATTTGGCCATTTATCGATAAACGAGCAAACAAGGGAAGTTGTCTATTTTGATAAGGAAATTCAGCTGACACCTCGTGAGTATGATTTGCTGTTCTATTTACTGAAACATCCCAAACAAGTACTGACAAGAGAGCAAATACTAGAGGCTGTGTGGGGCTATGATTATTATGGGGATACAAATGTTGTGGATGTTTATATACGTTATGTCCGTCAAAAGCTTGAAGCTGCCAATGCTACACCTCTTATTCAAACGGTTCGAGGTGTTGGGTATGTGCTAAAGGAACACAGTTATGAGACTTAAAACAAAAATTCATCTACTAACAACATTGCTAATGCTAGTTATAGTAGTGGCAACAAATAGTGGAATTTATTTGTTGTATGAGAAATTTGCCTATGATACGGAATATAATCAGCTCCAGACACGGGCAAATGATTTAAGCGCTACACTGAGTCAGTTAAATGCACAAACCAACCTACAGCAAGTATTAAGAGCGTATATGCCAACAGATGGCGCTGTCTATATTTATGAAGGTGAGCGTTTGAAAACAAAGGTTCAGGCTACTCTTGAAATGCAAGAAGGTCCTTCTATTACCTACACAATGCCTGCTATTTGGATAGACGGAACGGTTGTGGACATAACATTACAGCAATCTATGGAAGAAGTAGAGCGGACATTAGATTTGTTAAAGGTCATATTGATTGTTGTATCGATTATGGCAACAGTTCCGATTTTCCTAGCGAGCTTAGTACTTGGGCGTCTTATTTTATTACCGCTAGAACGTTTAAATGAGACCATGCGCAAAAGTGCAT
This sequence comes from Lysinibacillus sp. FSL K6-0057, assembly GCF_038630885.1. Taxonomy (NCBI): domain Bacteria; kingdom Bacillati; phylum Bacillota; class Bacilli; order Caryophanales; family Bacillaceae; genus Lysinibacillus; species Lysinibacillus sp. FSL K6-0057. The sequence goes on from NZ_CP152047.1 coordinate 300,664, forward strand.
CTACTGGGAAATATGAAAAAATAGATATCGCAGAAAAAGGTGGAGACGAGTTAACAAATATTAATCGTACTTTCAATATGATGATGGAGAAGCTTGAGCAGCATTATCAAAAGCAACAAGAATTTGTATCAAACGCCTCCCATGAGCTGAAAACACCTATAACTGTTATTGAAAGCTATGCAAAATTACTCCTAAGAAGAGGTTTTGATAATCGGGAGGTTGCTCAGGAATCCTTACAAGCCATTGCTAATGAATCATCTCGTATGCATGAAATGGTGCTGCAATTGCTAGAACTAGCTAAAAATAATGAGCATTTGGACGTTCATTTCGAGCAGCTAGAGCTTGCCCCGTTCTTAAATAAAGTAGCTTCACAAATGGAGCAGGCATATCATCGAACATTTAGAATGGATGCGACGATTCCAAGATTTATTTATAGTGATGAAAAAATATTGAAGCAACTACTCTTTATTTTACTTGATAATGCGAGGAAATATAGTGAGGATGAAGTACGTATTCTAGCCACAGAAACAACTAATCAAGTACGTATTACCATCCAAGATTTTGGTATGGGTATTCCTGCAGAGCATATTCCTCATTTGTTTGAGCGTTTTTATCGTGTAACAGAGGATCGTAATCGTAAGACAGGCGGTTCAGGGCTAGGGCTAGCAATAGCACATGAGCTGGCACAACAATTAGGCATAACGATAGATGTGAAAAGTAAGCTAGGGGAAGGCTCAAGCTTTACTTTATATATACCAAAGGAGGAACAGCAATGAAAAAGTGGATATTAATAATTGTTGTTATTATCCTTCTTTGTAGTGGAGTAATTTGGTTTATTCAAAATCGTTATTTTTACGTTCAACCTCTTAGTGAAGCGGAGGCTGTTCGCCATATTGAAACAATCTATAATGGTCATGTTACACAAGTGAAGAAACAAGGAAATACCTTTGAAATGCTATTTACGCGGGAGAATGTTAAATATGCAGCCATACTTGATGTTACGACACAGCAGGTGACTGATCTAATAATGAAAGAAGGACAAAGTAAATTACTGTTAACAGAAAAGCAGATCAGACAAATGGTTAAAAAGGAATATGGTGATGTAGAAAGTGTTATGCTAACAGATTCAATTTATACTGTGCGTGTTGAAAATGAGAAAATACAAAAGGATTTAACGCTTGATGGTTATACTGGTGATGTACTGACAGAGAGAAAGGTTGAACTACAAGGACAATCTATCGAAGAGCCTATTATTACTGAACAGCAGGCCATTCAAATAGCTCTTAAGCAATTAAAGGGTGAAGTGGATTCAGTTGATTTTGAGGAAACCTCAGAGGGTGGTTACTATTTAGTTGAAATCGAAACACAGGAGGACGAGGCTACTTTTCAAATTCATGCTGTTTCAGGGAAGGTGTTGTCTGTTACATGGGATGACGATCAATAAATCATTCTCATGAAATTCTAATGTTCCTCTTATAGTTCTATCATCTTCACTTGGTAAGCTAAGTTTAGATAAAACAAAGGAGAGATGAACATGAAAAAAATGATTATGATTCCAGCACTAGTAATTACTCTTGGGGTGGGAGCAGCGATTGGCTCGACGACTTTATTATCAGGAAATGCCCAAGAAAAAAAGGTTTTATCAATGCAGGAAATTGAGAAGAAAGCTCTAGCAGTAGTTGATGGTACAGTGGCAAATATCGAATTTGACCAAAACCAGTTTAGCTCTATTTATGAAGTAGAGGTGCATACAGATACAGAAGAATATGATTTAAAGTTTGATGCTTTTAGTGGAAAATTACTCAAACAGAAAAAAGAACGTCTAGATGATGATGATTGGGATGATCAAATTCCAACTACCACTACGACAACAAAAATAATTACAAAAGAGCAGGCTATCAAGACAGCCCAAACGAAAGCAAAGGGCACAGTGACAAAAATTAAGCTCGATGATGGTGTATATGAAATTGAACTGAAAGACGGTCAATATGAATACGAAGTAGAAGTAGATGCAGTCTCTGGGAACATTATCGACTTTGAACAAGGCTATGATGACTAATTTAATGAACTGTCTTAAAGGTAGAACATACTTTTAAGGCAGTTTTTGTTGTATATACTGCGGGTATTCAAGAAATTTTATTTAAGAAGCGGTTATTTTAAACCTATGCTTTTGCTCAAAAAAAAGAAAAATTTTCTTCTTTACTTTTTTAATCGGCAGGCGTAATATGACATCATTATAAAAGTTTCAAATTTCTAAATCGCTGAAGCAACTAGACGCGGGGGAACCAATTTTGACGGATGGCATAGCCATTCTTGGGGTGAATCTCTTCCATTTGGAGGAGTAGGGCTACTCAGGCCCGAATCCGACAGCTAACCTCGTAAGCGTTAAGAGCAGAAAAGTGGAGCTTGGCAGACGGATGAGCGTCTACAAGTCTTATTTAGTGATGACTTGTAGGCGTTTTTTGATGTTATTTAGAAAGGCGAAACACATTCTATGAAACTAGAAGGTGTTTATCAATGAAATCCTCATTCAAACGTTATGTAATCGGTAAACCATTAAGATCCGATGCGTTAGGGGAACAAAAGCTAAGTAAAACAAAGGCATTGGCCATATTATCGTCTGATGCGTTGTCGTCAGTAGCCTATGGGCCAGAACAAATTTTAATTGTCCTGATGACGGTAGGTACAATGGCATTTTGGTATTCCTTACCTATTGCCGCTGGAGTGGTTGTTCTACTTGTGGCACTGATTTTATCCTATCGTCAGGTTATCTTCGCCTATCCACATGGGGGAGGCGCCTATGTCGTATCACGAGAGAATTTAGGCGTGAATGCAGGTCTTGTAGCTGGGGGCTCTTTGCTTGTTGATTATATTTTAACGGTAGCAGTAAGTGTGTCGGCAGGAACAGATGCCATTACATCGGCATTCCCAAGTCTTCACCCTTACAATGTACCCATTGCTATCATTTTTGTGATTTTCTTAACGATTTTAAACTTGCGAGGTGTAACGGAGTCAGCCTCTATCTTGGCGTATCCAGTCTATCTATTTGTAGGCGTTATGCTATTGTTAATTGGGATTGGACTTTATAATGTGGCAACTGGGCAGGTGCCAGCAGAGCTACATCCAAAGATTGGCACACCAGTGGCAGGGATTAGCCTATTTATTTTATTAAAGGCATTCGCTTCAGGAAGCTCAGCCTTAACAGGGGTAGAGGCTATTTCTAACGCAATTCCTAATTTTAGAAATCCTGCCCCTAATAATGCTGCTAAAACGCTTTTAGCAATGGGCGCCATTTTAGCCGTTTTATTCATCGGGATTGTTAGCCTATCTTATTTTTATGGGGTTGCACCAACAGCAGAAGCAACAGTAGTATCCCAGCTAGCAGAAGCTAGTATTGGTCGCAATTTCCTTTATTATATTGTACAGGGAACTACGGCAATGATATTAGTACTTGCGGCAAACACAGGATATTCAGCCTTTCCATTGCTTGCTGTGAATTTATCGAAGGATGGTTTTATCCCAAGAATCTTCCAAATTCGAGGCGATCGTCTTGGCTATTCAAATGGCATTTTAATGCTAGGTGTTGCAGCCATTGTTTTAATTATACTATTTGACGGGGCCACAGAGCATTTAATTCCGCTTTATGCAGTAGGGGTATTTATTCCCTTTACATTAGCGCAAACGGGAATGATGCGAAAATGGTGGCGCGAAAAACCAAAAGGTTGGGTAGCGAGATTTACAATCAATACAATAGGAGCAGCTATCTCTTTCATCGTGGCAATGATGTTTTTTGTGACAAAAATGCCTCAAGTTTGGCCTGTGTTTATCTTTTTACCAATTATAATTTTTGTATTCCATCGTATTAAGCACCATTACCAAGCCGTTGGAGAACAGTTAAGATTGAATCATGAGGAGCTGGCTACTATTGAGGGGAATGTTTTCATTGTGCCAGTAGCTGGGATAACGAAGGTGGTTGAAAATTCCCTACATTATGCTAAATCACTTAAGGTGGATAAAGTGATCGCCTTTTATGTAGCTTTCGATCAAGCAGATGCAAAAGCCTTTGAAGAGAAGTGGAACGCATGGCAACCGGATGTACGGTTAGTTACTTACTATTCACCATATCGCAGCATTACACAGCCATTGATTAAATTTATTGATAAAGTTGAACATCAATGTACGAAGACAGGTCATAAAGTAACGGTTGTTATCCCTCAATTTTTACCGAAAAAAGGGTGGCACCATATGCTACACAACCAATCGAGTCTTCTCATTCGTACGACACTGTTATTTCACAGAAATGTCGTCATTATGACAGTACCTTTTCATTTATCAAAATAATGCTAGCAAGCTAGAAAATAGTCTGTTATAATCAGTACGTTGATTGAAAACACGAACGTTTACAATTAAAAAGTTGCAGAATACCATTAAATTCCGAAAAATCAAACTTTTTTTAGTGAGAGATAGTAGCTCTTGCCGAATAAAGTGATAAATTGGTTATTCTGATAGTTTCATACAAATCCACTCATATAATAGCGAGAATAGGGCTCGCGAGTTTCTACCGATTTACCGTAAATGAATCGACTATGGGTAGCAATGCTTTTAGAGAGCTTCAATTTTAATGATGTTTTCTATTCATTTCGACGTTTTTACGCTGAATGCTTTGCTCCACTCGTAGCAGAATGGAATCAAAGTATTCAGCGTTTTTTTATAATTTTTTACGAAAGAAGGATATGAAAGAAATGAAGTTATTACAAGACAAAATTATACAAGAGGGTAAAGTATTATCTTCATCCGTATTAAAAGTTGATTCATTTTTAAACCATCAAATTGATCCGATGCTAATGAAGGAAATTGGTCACGAATTTGCAAATCGTTTCTCTGATCAAGTCATTACAAAGATTTTAACAATAGAATCTTCAGGTATCGCACCATCTGTCATGTTAGGCTTAGAAATTGGCGCGCCTGTCGTGTTCGCTCGTAAACGTAAATCATTAACGCTTTCAGATAACCTTTATTCATCAAAGGTACATTCATTCACAAAAAATGAAACAAATGAGATCTCTGTCTCACGTAATTTCTTAAGTGAAGATGACAATATTTTAATTGTAGATGATTTCTTAGCCAATGGTGAAGCTGTCAAAGGCTTACTTGATATTGCTGCACAAGCAGGTGCGAATGTTGTGGGAGTTGGAATTGTTATTGAAAAGGGCTTCCAAGATGGCGGAAAATTATTGCGTGAGCAAGGTGTTCGCGTTGAGTCATTAGCAATTGTAGATTCTCTTGAAGATGGCAAAGTAACATTTGCTACGGAGGCTCGCGCGTAATGAATACCTTTAAATCGTCTGCGCTAGCGATTCAACATTTACTTGCAATGTATGCTGGAGCCATCTTAGTGCCACTGATTATCGGTGGGGCAATTGGCTTTGATTCAACACAAATGACGTATTTAGTAGCGATTGATATTATGATGTGCGGGATCGCTACACTTTTACAAGTTTATTCAGGTAAATTCATTGGTATCGGCTTACCTGTAGTGCTTGGCTGTACATTCACAGCAGTAAGTCCAATTATTGCGATAGGTACAAACCCAGACCAAGGTATTACGGACATTTATGGTTCTATTATTGCTTCTGGTGTAATTGTAATGATTATTGCAGGCTTCTTCGGTAAGCTTGTGAAATTCTTCCCACCAGTCGTAACAGGGTCAGTTGTTTCGATTATCGGTATTTCCTTATTACCAGTAGCATTAAACAATATGGCAGGTGGACAAGGTGCTGAGGATTTTGCCTCTGCCTCTAATGTAGCTTTAGCGTTTATTACTTTGGTTATCATTTTAATCGTTTATCGTTTTTCTACAGGCTTTGTTCGTGCCATTTCTATTCTGATTGGATTAGTAGTAGGAACAATTTTAGGTGCATTCATGGGGAAAGTTGACTTTAGCCCGGTTTCTGAAGCCGATGCACTTCATATGGTACAACCTTTCTACTTTGGAATGCCAACATTTGATGTAACGGCAATTATTACAATGACACTTGTAGCAATGGTATCCCTAGTAGAATCATCTGGTGTCTATTTTGCACTAAGCGATATTTGTAATAAAAAATTAGATTCAAAAGATTTAGCTCGCGGCTATCGTTCAGAAGGTCTTGCGTCAGTAATCGGTGGTATTTTCAATGCCTTCCCATACACAACATTCTCACAAAACGTGGGACTTACGCGTATGTCAGGCGTTAAGGACCGTAAAGTCATTTACATCACAGGTGGTTTACTAGTAGCACTTGGCTTCCTACCCAAAATCGCAGCGTTAACAACGATTATTCCAACATCCGTACTAGGTGCAGCGATGCTTGCGATGTTCGGAATGGTGATTACACAAGGTATGGGGATGCTTGTACCAGTTATGAATGAATCAGCAGAAAATGCGATGATTGCTGCTGTGGCAGTAAGTTTGGGTGTTGGTGTATCCGTTGTTCCTGGTATTTTTGATGCACTACCAGAAAGTGTTTCTCTTCTAACATCTAACGGTATCGTCTGTGGTTCGGTTACAGCGATTATCCTTAATATTTTATTCAACATGATTGGGCCGAAGCATAAAAAAGACCCGATGCATGGGGAAGTGTAAAGAAAAATATTAAAAATCATCTAAGTGCTCCATTTTTAATTAAAACAATATTGTCACCTGCTTTTATCTATTGCTATAGATTTGAGGAGGTGGCATTTTTTTATGCGGAAAAAGGGGTACCTATTGAGGAATGATACAAATGATGATACTGAATCACTTACTCTACAGCAGGCTTATGACTATTTTTATTCGGCTAAAAAGACTGAAAATATTCGAGAAAAAACACTAGTCACGTATATAGAACATTATCGCTTTTTCACAAATTGGTTAGAGATTACTGATTATAACTTAAAAAGTGTTATTTATTGCAAAGTCGTTCGGATAATCGGACGGCTTTTTTATTTATATGTACTATTTCTGACGATACTTGCAAGTGTAATTTTAGGGAGATATTTATTTCCCTTAATAACAGAAAAGAAGGTTGATTTAGTATGCAAAAAATAACACTACAACATGAAATGGTTACTGATTTGGCTAGAGGTGAGGTACACGAAGAAACCTACATCAAAGTAATTGCCAATATTTTAAACAATGGTCTAATCGCAAAGATTGGGGTACAAGAGTTTGCTACACTTATGGCACTTATTTCATACGTCAATGAGAAAGGAGAATGCTGCCCAACACAAAGGCAATTATCCGAACGAATTGGTGTCCATAGAAAAACAGTTAGTAAGTATATAAATAATTTACTTTCTTTAAAAATTAACGATAAACCAATCGTTACAAGAACTATGGAAACAAAGGGGGATGGGGTATTAGATGGTATAAGATTCATTTATAAAAAAAGGTATTCAGTACGTGTCCTTTTTCATGTGAATTATGCAAGTGTCCCTATGTAAGAACATTTTTACACAAACACATGGAAAAGGAGATAACGTATAAATGCTAAGCAAGAAATCTACACATACGGAAATACGCATTATCGATTCGATTATGGGAAGTGGTAAAACAAGCTGGGCTATCCAATACATCAATGAAAAAAATATGTTAAACACTAAAAAATCTGAATTTTTAAGAATTTTTAGTGTTTTATGTCTTATAATTTGTATCACTCTAAATTTGATAATTGAATAAAACCATATTTATTAAAACTATAAGAAACTTCTATAATATTAGGGAAGAGAGCTTTACCGACTGATAAATTACCCAAAACAGTCAGATTATTATTGTTATTTAAGTTAAAGAAATTAGAACTTACTTGTCCCCAATGAGTAAAGCCAGTCATCGTGTAACTTTTAACATTGCTTATATCTTCAATAACCGGTTGTCCTAGATCAGAATCATAAGAAACTGTAACAGTAGAAGTAATAACAATATTCGCAAGTACAGTATCGTTACTTAGAATTTGTTGATATTTAGAAGGTGCCTGAACATCAAAAGAGACAAAAGGTAAATCAACGATCCCTTTTTCTTTAGTGATGATAGGGATGATTTTATTTCGATATTCTTTCGATACCACCCAATCTTTATCTTTAATTTCTTCAATTTCGTCTACCTTAAAAGGTAGTGAATCAGGATATTTTTCTCGTAATTCTTCTCCTATTTTTAAGTATTCTTGGTAATACTGCTCTTTTTGTGCTTGAGATAATCCTTCTGATGCCTTTGAACTTACTTCAGGTGTATTGATTATGCACAATAATAAAATTAATCCAACAAAAAAACTGGTTTTACGTTTCACTTTTAATTCTCCTTTTCTGTTAAAATTTAGTAACCTTTCAATCTATTTTAAAGTAAAGCAACAAATATTTCATTTTTTTAATCCAAAATTCAAAATTTATACTCATGTAGTGTAAAAACTTATAAGTTATGAACATGCAACGTTAATTTTAAATCGTAGAACATTTGATGGAAATGAATTAAATGTTAGTTACTGGGCATTCCGACTAGGGGATAAGAATGAAAAGAACTTCGAGTCAATGTCTGTGGGAGATTATGTATGTTTTATTACAAGGGATAATGAAGAATACGAAGTGATCGACTCGATAGGTGTACTGAGTGCTAAGTATGTTGATTTAACAATAGGAGAAAAAAATTGGAACGACCCTGATTTTGAATTGATTGTAGAATTTGAAAGTGTCTTTGTGTTAGAAAATAAGTTGCGTTTAACATTCAAACGTGAAAAACTAAATAGCATTTTGCCGAGTGTTCCGAATAGAATCTTCCATAACGGTTATGAAATGTTTAGGCAGTGGATTCTTAACGAACGTATAACACGAACGAAATTAGGTCCGAAGTTAATCGAGGAAGAGGAACTAATCCAAATTATCAAAAATCATTGTGGAGGTACTTACTTAAAAGTGAGGAATGATGGTTCATTAGTAATTAAGGAAAATAAAAGTGAACTAGAAATAGCACAAGTAGATTTAAATTCTTTAGTCGAAGATTTATTTGATAAATTGAATCAAAAAGAGATTGAGTTACCAAATTCCGCTAATGTAATTACTAGAAAGCGGGAAGAGGGAGACGGTAAAAAGTCTTTGAGTTCAAAATCCAATAAGTCGGAAAGAGAAGTGAACTTATTAAGTAAAAAAAAACAAAAGTTACTAGGTTTAATGGGTGAAGAGTACGTATTTAACTTATTGAATGAACGTAATGTTGAATTATTTGCTGAATTAGGTATTAAAAATCCTGATGATATTTTGAGTGTGGAATGGGATAACGATAATTATAAGGAAGACACGGCTAATTTCATTGATAAATCATTAGGACATGATATACGTGTTATTACTAAGTGTAAAACCTTTAAATTAGAAATTAAAACAAATTTTAATAATGCAGGCTATTATTTTATTTCACGAAATGAACTAAAAGAAATGGCAATATATGCTGAAGATTACTATGTTATAAAAGTCAATTATTTGAGTAATTTAATTAGAGGGAAAGCACCAACAGTAATTCTTGAAAACTTCCCATTAGCAAACATCATTGAAAATTTAAATCGTGTTAAATCCATGGAAGTATATATATAATTTATGCAAACAATTTCATACTTAAATAAAACATCCAACATCTTGATCATAGGTGTTGGATATTTTTATTTGAAATCAAAAGGAGGGATATTTTTTTAAGATTGCCATGTATAATTAAATAAAGGAGAGATGCAGATGGAAAACTTTGAAGATCTTTTGCCAAGACATAAATCTGATAATGCGAGAGTAGAAATGATTAAGAAAATGGAGAGAGATAAAATAATACCTTTACTGCCTAGCCTCCTTGAATGGGTTCAAGATATGAATTGGCCAGTGGCCCCAAGTGTATTAGAGTTACTTTTAACTTTTCCAGAAGAAATTATGCCACATGTGCAAGAAGTCTTATCTTCAGATGACGATAACTGGAAATGGTTTATTTTAAACTTTTTAGTTATTGAATTACCAGTAGAGTCAAGAGTTCAGTTTAAAGATTATTTAACAAAAGTGGCTGAAAGACCTACACAGAATGAACTTGCAGAAGAAATGAATGAAATTGCAAAAGAAATTTTGGAGACAATCTAAAAAATAGTATGTAGAGAAATATTTAGTTTAGTTTGTTATTATTTTTGTCACGTATAATAATTTCATATGGAATTTCCTCGATGGATAGTTCTTCTCTTTTCAATTCTATTATCTTATCCACATAATCTATTAGCTGCTTTACCTTTTTATTAGATTGCCAAAACCCTTTTGGCTTTTCTAAGTCCGTTTTAATAATAATTTGTAAGGGTTCAGGATGAAATGAATAGGCGAAACCACTATATTCTTTGAATTCTTTTTTAGTTTCATCTCTTATTGCACTAAATACAGGTTGCCATTCTTGGTCTTTGATTTTACTTTTGCTTTTTTCTTTAATAAAAACCTTAAAGTTCATGCTGGTATTAGAATAAACTGAATTGGCGATAAGCTTTTCTATTTCATTCTTATTTATCAATTCCCCGTTCGTTACCTCAATAATGATTCCCTTACTCGGGTCAATAGTTAATGAATAATTGGTTTTATCATAACCATTCGCTTTTAATAAATCTAAGGTTATTTTTAGTACTTCATTTAGCTTACCATCTTCCTCACTTAATTCATAACCATCCAATGCAATGTATTCCACTTTGAAGTTTTTGTAATCCGTCTCTTTTGCTATATTTAAGATGATATTTTCAATAATACTCTTATTCTTATCAATAAAATCCTTATCTTTGGCTTGAATAGTAAATACACGGTCATCAGGGGAAAAATCAAACCCTATTTGAACGAAACCATTTTTATTAAACTCCTGAGAAATTTTTCTTAATACCTCGTTAATCTTTTCATTTTCCTTTTTAGTTTCCTCCATACTTTTAACTAAAGCCATTTCCAATTCTTCTTCACAATGAGCAGACCTTGATTTATCTAGATTTGTCGTTATGATAATGGCTGTAATTGTAGTGGCAGTAATAAAACCAATTAAGGTTTTTTTCATAATAGTCACCCCTCAAGTAGAATTGTATGTTTTTAACTATTGATTATGATATTAGTTGAAATTTATTTTTTTAAAATAACTATAGATAGTCATATGGAATGTTTAACATTAGATTAAAGGGGAATTTAAAAATAGAATTGTTGAAATAGCATGTAACTCTCTCTTTCAACATATACTTATATAAAACTACTCTCAGAAAGGTCTAGTACAAATGCAAAGTATCGTTTTAATTTTAATCCTACAATTAGTATATGTACCTTTTTTAACATTACGAACAATATTTTTGGTAAAGAATATCACATTCCTTGCAGCGATATTTGGTATGCTGGAGATGTTGGTGTATGTATTTGGCCTTTCACTCGTTTTCAGTGGGAAGCAAAGTATGTTATCTATGGTTGTCTATGCAGTTGGGTTTGGATTAGGTATATTTTTAGGAGCAAAAATAGAACGAAAGCTAGCGATAGGCTATGTTTATACAACCATTAATACGCAAAATAAGAATGAAGAGCTTGTGAAATTTCTTCGTAATGAAGGATTTGCCGTCACGATTTATATCGGAGAAGGGCGAGATAGTAACCGCTATAAATATGAAATCTTAACGAAGAGGAATCGTGAAGGGGAGCTCTTTCAAATAGTAGAGCAATTCGAGCCGAATGCGTTTATTATCTCGTATGAGCCTAAGTCATTTAAAGGCGGCTTTTTACTTGCTCGTATGAAAGCCAAGCAAAAATAATATTCAATATGAAAGGACCCTCGCTAAAAGCGAAGGTCCTTTCATGTTGTTGAAAAAAGAGGATGTCAACGGCAGAAAAAGCAACTTGGCAAGGTGAGGGGTTGATTTCCGTTCCGCCAGCGTCCTTTCCAGAGGGCGTCCGATGATAGCCGCTTCCCTCACTAACGTTCGCTCCAGGGTCTCCTCTGTGACGCTAAATCCCCTAGGAGTGACGCTGGCTCCACTCCAATCAACCATGCTGCAAAGTGTCTTTACTTTTTTTCATAGTAGCATAGCGATCAAATCGCCCATTATCTGTATTCTTATAGGGGATAAGCTTTTATTGGGGAAGTGATGCGTGACAACACCTCTTCCTAAAGAGTAGTGAACACCTTCACTTTATTTGAAAACCTTTGCTAAAAAGTCAGTGGGTTGAAGTGGAAGGCTACTTGACTCCCGTGGGATAGCGAGACAGGCGAAGCCCTGCACGGAGCGGTAGCGGAGGAAGCGATTCGGCGCTCGCCCACAGGAAAGCAAGTAGCCTGCAACGGAAATCCATTTCTACCTTTCAATTGATTATTTTGTTTTTCAACACTAAGAAAGGACCCTCGCTAAAAGCGAAGGTCCTTTTTTACATGTTACATAAATTTTGTTTCAACCCAATTTTTAAATAAGTCAAAGTCTGTATAGACGGTTTCTTTGTAGCTCATTGCTTGTAAAATTGTATGTTCTATAAATACATTCCGTTCTTTGCCGATCGCTTTTAAAATCTCCTCCTCGCTGTGATAGGTAAAAACATGAGAATAATCGATATCAGCTCGGGCATGTATTTTAGCAGCAATTTGTCCCATAAGTGATGTTGTTGTAAAGTAATCCTCTACATCCTTATAGTTTTTAGGCTTAATCTTCTTTTTATAGGGAGAACGTTCTCGAATATAAAATTCCTGTCCATTCATCGTGATAAAGGCTAAATGTGGGTCCTCTAAATGGTGCATGGCTTTTTGAGTTCCAACTACTCGTGCTCCCTGGTGCTCGTAGTGATTCCAAAATAGATCCTGATAAGGGAGGAAGTAGGCAGGAATGGCTGTGCGTACCTCTTTCATTTCTAGCACTAAATCATCGACACCTGATGCACTCTTTTCGTCTTCTACTAAAATATAATAACGTTTTAAACCGATAGAAGCTGTTCCAGAGCCATACTTATAGGCTATGTCTCGAATTTTATATGTAGAAAGTGCGTTTGAAATGGCACTGTATTCCTCAGCAGTGACTGGTTGAATTTCTTCATTCCATAAGAAAGCGCGTTCGCCATCTTCATTGAGATACGTAATATCCTGTAAAAGGTAAGATCGTTGGCGTTTCTCAAGCTTTTTCAATAACCTCTTTGCTGGTCCTTTTGTATTGTCTTTTGTAAAAATAAGTGTTAGAGGATCATCCTGTTTACGCTCAAATCGTTTTAGCTGATCAATATAACTGTTAAGAAAATGCTGAATAGCCGTTTCTTGGGTTGCCTTATGTAAGCCTTGTTCCTCTAAATAGAGCGCAATACTAACACTCATTCTAACAATATCGTATAAATAAGAGCCGACATAGCCCTCATCGAAATCATTGACATCAAAAACAATGGCGCCTGCTTCATTTTGAAAAGCACCGAAGTTATCCATATGCATGTCACCTTGAATCCAAGTCGGTTTTCTATCAGGAGTATGGAAGATTGAGGCGGATTTTGTCATATCAAAATAAAATAGATAGGCACTTCCGCGGAAAAAGCGAAATGGGCTTTCAAGCATTTTACGGTATTTCTCCAAACGCTGTACCTCTGTTAAACGCATTCGTTGAACATCAAACTCTTCAAAGATTGTTTCTAATTGTTCTTGTCTTAAAAAAGTTCTAGTATGTTTCACTTGCTCCAATAAAGCATGCTCCATATTATAATCTCCTTTGTTAATTTAAAATTTACCTGTATATACGGAAATAAATTGAATAAGTTTCGAAGAAATTTAGCAAATGTACTCGATAAAAATGGCTAATCATCTAAGGTTATTTCATAACATGTTCGATAACCTATTTTCATACTATAAGACATGCATAGACACGGAGGGGGGTTGTATGTATTTCTTTACAAAAAGTCTTGTCATTATAATAGGAAGTATTTCATTGTCGTTAGGAATAAACTTATTTTTAACGCCATATGAAATTTTAGATGGGGGAGTAGTAGGGTTAGCGCTAATATTACACTATTTATATAAACTCAAAATTGGTTTAATGATTATTATCATTAGTATTCCGATTTTTATTATCGCTTGGTTTAAATATAAAACCTATTTTTATAATAGTATACACGGTTTAATAACGTCTTCCTTCATTATCGATTTGTTAAAGCCTGTCCGCAATCTTGTGCAAATTGACGCGCTTTATAGTGCCATTCTTGGAGGAATACTTGTAGGCTTTGGCATTGGTCTAATGCTGCGTTTTCAGACAAGCACAGGGGGGACAGACTTAATCGCGCAATTTATCTGTGATAAAACGGGTATCAATGTTGGGATCTTAATATTTTTTATTGATTCCATCGTAATTATTATAGGCGGCTTCCTCCTATCTACCTCGACCTTTCTATTATCCATTATTACAGTGCTAGTAGTGGGTATTACGACAAGCATTATTACTAGTCGAGTTTAATAAACGTAAAAAATAGTTCCAGTATAAACTGAAACTATTTGGGGGTCTGATTATCGAGTGCTTTCAGTAGCTTCTTTTTTGGATGTGCGGGTTTCACTTCGGCAATTAGTATAGCCAGTAAAATAAGTACTGCGCCTACGACCATACGGCTTGTTAGCAATTCATGCAAGAAGATAACGGATAGAGCCATGCCGAAAAAAGATTCGGTTGATAGTATGATTGCAGCCTTTGTGGCAGTTGTATATTGATTGGCCACATTCTGGAAAAGATAAGCTATTGTTGTAGAAAAAATCCCTAGATAAACAAGAGAATAGATTGCTTCTTTTTCAAGGGACGTAGGAATATCGCCTTGGCTAATGACAACTAGAACACCTATTAGGGATGCTGTGAGAAACTGAATAATGGTTAGAGCAATGGCATCTTCCTTTTGAACAAAAAGGTTTGTACAAAAGATATCAAATGCAAAAGCAACCGCACAAGCTAATGATAGGGCATCACCTATATTCATTGTTAATGAGCCTTGTAATGATAAAAAGCCAATACCGACAATCGCTATTATTGACCCAATGATTTCGTAACCATCGATACGACGTTTATAAACGGCATACGCTATTAAAGGGACAATAATAACATTTACTGCGGTTAAAAAGGCATTTTTAGATGGTGTTGTATATTGAAGTCCAACTGTTTGAAGGGCAAACGCTATATACAAAATCGTACCTAATAAAGCTCCCTTCCAAACCACTGATTTCGAAGCCTTTCTTAAGCGGGAGCCAAATAAAACGGTTAATATAATTGAAGCTAATAAGAATCTACCAGCCATTACTTGATAAGCTGTTAAATATTCTAAGGCAATGGCTGTTACAACAAACCCACTACCCCACACGATTGCAGTCACTAATAGCATGCCATCAGCTATGTAAGTTTTCATGTTTTCTTCCTCCTAACTTCAATAGAATAGCATAAGAGGGAAGAAAAGAATTTGATTTTATTTCTAAATATTCAGGCGTTTTTTTGTACTTATTCCAAAGCGATTAGTCACTGTTCATTTTGCTATGTAATAAGTACAATTTAACGGCTGCAGCTAGGCGTTCATAAAAAACATAATCATTATCTATGGGTGCTACTAGCTGACGGATTTTAGCCATGCGATAGCGGATTGTATTTGGATGACAGAATTGTGCTACAGCAACTTCCTTAATATTTCCTTTATTAATGATATAGGTTATGGCGGTCTCCATTAAATCTGGATCAGCCTTATCATCAAGTAAAGGGGCTAAAAAGGAGGTAACATAGTCCATTGAGAATGTTGCATCTTTACGGTACAACTCGATTAATAAACAATCGGATGCGAGATTCTTATAATGACAGCTAGGTAGCTTATCGATTCCAGCGAAAATATTGGCAAAAAAAGCTTCGCGTAATGCCATTGGGAATCCTGTCTGGGTATCATAGCAACTGCTATAACCGAACGTGAATGTATCAGTAGCAATGGCATATAATGTTAGCCATTCATGTAATACCCTTTCAAATTGGAACTGCTGAGATGGATTTGTCATGATGATAAAAAGGCTTTGTTTATAGGAACAAATCAGACCTGATTTTAATAGTGGCTCCAACGAATAAAAGGATTGCATCCAGCTTTGATGGATTGTGTCACTTGCTCGTAAATTTGCTATAAATACATATCTCTCAAAGGGCTTATTGAGCTGTTGTAAAATGGATTTGATTTGCTCCTGTGTTACATCTTCCTCCATTAACCTTCGTAAGATCGTCTCTAAAAAGTAGGAATAATCCTGTGTCTTAGCATAGGCCATCGTTTCTAAAATGATTTTTTCAAAAAACTCATCTCCACCAAAGCGCAATATAGGGAAATTTTGCTGCTCCGCATACGACAAAACTTCTTCAGGTAATTCCTTAAAAATAACAGGCTTGTAAGCTAAAGCACTCGCCCCAAGCTCAATTAGATTTTTAACAGCATTTAATAAATACTCAGGCTCTTGCTTTGCAAATAATAAACTACTTAACACAACACTGTTGGGTGTAAAGACAGTATCTCTGACATGGTGTATATCAGGTGAAAATTCAAAATCTAAAATCTCTACATTTTGAACAGCTTTATGTAAGCCATTGTGACCAGCAACAACAGTGAAATCTTTTGTAATAGGTAGTTGTAAAAAATTCTCTACATTCATGAGTGCATCATTGCCTTTCCTGTAGTAAGCTTCTAGTTTCTATTATAAAATTACTTGTTCATAAAAAACCATTAGTATTAATGCCAATGGGTATCCACCACAAAAAATCTGCTCATTCAGCGGTATACCGTGAAGTGAGCAGATTTCAAGCATTTATCGTTTAGATATTAGCAAAAATATTTGGTTTTCTATTTCTCTGTGAATTTGTTTGCTCAACTGCATACCCTACATTTAAAATACGTCCTTCTTTAAAGGCTGGACCAATAATTTGTAAACCTATTGGTAAGTTTCCTTTAAAGCCACAAGGAACCGAAAGGGCAGGTAAGCCTGTTAAGTTACTAGGGCCTGTAAAGCGGATAATATTATCAATTAAATCTACTTTTTGACCGTTTAACTCTGCAAAATCATCCCCAATTGTACTAGCTACAACAGGTAGGGTAGGGGTAATGAGCACATCTACCACATTAAAAATCTCTGTAAACTCCTGCTTGATTTGACGACGTACCTGTTGAGCCTGCAAGTAATCGACTGCAGAAGGCAATTCGCCAAGCTCAAATAGTAGGCGAATATCGTCACCAAAATCTTGTGGTCTCTTTTGTAAATCTGAATGGTGTATAGCTGCTGCCTCTGAAAGGGACGTCACAAGCTCTGCCCATTCTGCATATTGTAGGGAAGGAATACGTACTACTTCCACTTTTGCTCCTTGGTCTACTAAGCTTTGAATACTTGCTCGAACAGCCTTTTCTACATCAGCATCAACATTTTTAAAGAAATATTCTTCATTGATACCAATCACTAAATCCTTGATATTGCCAGTAAGCTGCTGCACGTAGTTGTCTGTTGGAACATCAATGCAAGTAGGGTCTCGATGATCAAAACCAGCAATGACTTCAAGCAAGCCCGCTGCATCTTTGACTGTCTTAGTCATTGGGCCAATATGATCTAAGCTCCAAGCGAGTGGGTAACAGCCATATTTACTTACACGACCGTGTGTAGGTTTCAAACCAACAATGCCACAAGCAGAGGATGGAATTCGAATGGAGCCTGCTGTATCCGTACCTAGTGAAGCAACACTTGCTCCAGCCGCAACAGCCGACCCTGAGCCTCCACTTGAACCTCCAGGAATTTTATCTAAATCCCATGGGTTGCGAACAGGGCCGTAATGAGGGTTATTATTGGTAATTCCCCAAGCATACTCATGCATGCTTAATTTACCAGTGAAAATAACACCAGCGTCACGAAGCTTTTCAACCACTGTCGCATCATAATCAGAAACGAAGTCCTTATGAATTTTTGAGGACATCGTTGTTATTTTATCTTTAAAATACAAGTTGTCCTTTAAGGCCATAGGTATTCCATGATACATACCTTTATAATGACCTTGGAGAATCTCCTGTTCAACTTCTTTTGCCTTTGCTAATGCTTCTTCCCGATAGAAAGCCATATAGGAATTAATTTTAGGCTGACTTTCCTCAGCAAAATCTAAAATAGCTTTCGTTAATTCCACGGGAGATAGCGTCTTTGATGCAAGTAAAGGTGCCAATTCTTCAACAGATTTTAAATGTAAATCAGTTGTCAATGTGATCACCTCCAGGAATACTACGTACGGCGATATCTGCATCATCAATCGCAATACCTTCTAAATTGCTACGAAGTGACTGCATACCTTCCCAGCGTGTTAATAATAGTTCAAGGTGTTCAGGTTTCGGTGTAATTCCTTTGTTCTCCAATAATTGTTGAATAGACAAGCTCATTAACAGGATCCTCCCTTGAATAATTTTTATCTAAATAGGTTTCCCTATTAAGATCGATACAGTAAAAACGCAAAAAAATATAATAGGTAATATAAACCTATTATTACAATCATACACTAATAATAATTTATATCAAATAAATTATTTGTAATCGTTTTAATATTAAGAAATATTTACTAGACAAGTATTTTATTAAATCCTATTGCTGGAACTGGCTCTTTTTACATACGATTCACAGTCTGTTTACAATCAAAGCGTACAATGAACCATAATAACCAATTGAAGAGGTGCGAGAATGGAGTCTGCTGTGGGCCAAAGCATAAAAACGAGTAATATATTTTCTTTTATAAAATATTTATATGGGCAACATCAAAGCAATACGTTATTTATGAAACGTTTAAAAGCATTGAAACAAATTATTCAGCATAATGATTTACATACATACTTTCAACCGATTGTAGATTTACAATCGAAGCAAACAATGGGATTTGAAGCATTAAATCGACCAATACCTTCAACATTATTTAATAGTGTAGATCAGTTTTATGAGTTTGTAGGACAAACAGATTGCGTGTTTTTATTTGAATGTTTTTGTAGAAATCTTTCCTTACAACGTTTCAAGGAACGCTTACACAAAGATTTGGCGAATAAAAACTTTTTAGTATTTCTTAATATACATCCGAATGTTTTATTAGATAAAAAATACCACAGTGGAGAAACGCTACAATTACTAAAGGAGCTTGGTATTAAACCTCAGCAAGTCGTTTTTGAACTAACTGAACGGAGTGCTGTAATAGATTTTGTGGAGTTTGAACGTGTATTATCACATTATCGATCACAGGGCTATCGCATTGCAGTAGATGATGTAGGGTCGGGCTATAATAGTTTGAAGACGCTCATCTATTTAAAGCCAGAATTCATTAAACTAGACCGTTCATTGATTCAATTCATTGACCAAAATAGTGAGCAACAGCAGCTCGTCACATTGTTAATGAAATATGCTGAACAGGTCAATACTAAAATCATCGCTGAAGGGATTGAACGGCAGGAGGAGCTTGATTATTTGCATCGTATTGGCATTCATTATGCACAGGGTTATGCGATAGGAAAGCCCGCAAAAGAAATACATATGGGGAAAATAAGGGTGGGTGACCATGAAGATAGGGGAAGTCATTGAGAAAGTTCCGTGTATTGATGAATTTGTGAAAAATAAAGACGTAGATGTACTTTTTACGAGTAATCCATCATTGCGTAGCGTTGTTGTCGTGCGTGATGAAAAACCAATTGGACATATTACACGCACACATTTCTATCAAAAAATTGGTACTCGGTATGGCTATCATTTATTAATGGGACGACAAAATCAGCTGATGATGAAGAAAAATCCTTTAATCGTTGATCGTAATACACCAATTACAGAGGTTAGTACATTAGCTATGGCTAGACCTCCTGAGGATTTATATGATGATGTCATCGTCACGAAAAACAATCTATATTATGGCATGGTCAGTATTCGAGAGTTATTGTTAAAGCTTGTAGATACACAGGTAGCCATTGCAAGCTTCCTGAATCCATTAAGTAGTCTTCCTGGCAATAAATTAATCGATGAAAAGTTAGAGGAAGCATTACAGCTATCACAATATAGTTTAATCTATTTTGATTTAGATCATTTTAAATCCTACAATGACACATATGGCTTTAATAAAGGGGATAAAATTTTACGGTATTTAACAGATATACTTAAAAGACATATATGCGGGGTGGAAGATTTTTTAGGACATATTGGTGGAGATGATTTTGTGGCCATTCTGCCGTATTACGAGGCAGAAAAGATATGTCAAAAGATCATAGATGACTTTGATGCCAACATACTTAGTTTTTATGAGTTAGAGGATTTAGCATATGTTCAGGTAGCTAATAGATCAGGCGAACTGGAACCTTTAACATGCACATCCTTATCCATTGCCGTAATTACGAATGAATATCAGTATTTTGACTCTGTCGAACAATTGTCCAATGCAGTCACGCATGTGAAAAAGCAGTGTAAAAAAATCGCAGGTAGCTGTTACCTCATTAATAAACAACAAACCTACTTTGTCCATTAACATAGTGCTTAATGCTAGATTGTTGGAGCTGATATGTAAAATATATGAAGATTTAAATGAAATTGATATATTTTTTGTTTAAAGGGGGATTAGATGGATTCAAGAAGATTGCACATTTGGCAACCTGTCACTTGCTTAGAAAGAGCCCAAATCGTTAATGCTACATTAAATTATACAGATTTAGGACTATGCTTAACATTAATCGATCGAAACAATACAGAAGTTGATATTATCTATGATAAAATGTCCCCAATTCAAGATTATGTTTGGTCTTTCCGCTATACTGGAGAAATTCCACGATCTGATTTAGTAGACAAAGTCAATGAAGCCTTGACCCAGGAACAACCTATAAATTCTTCTGCAGAATGGTTTTATAAAATGAGCAATTCAGATTATATAGATTGGTTTGACCAACTCCCGTGGATTGGAAGCAAAGAAATTCCGACCGTTGAACATCATATCTACTGCTATAATGACGGTGTGTTTGACATCATTAGTGACTACGAACCAAGATTTGTAATTAGAAATAACGCTTAAAAAGGCTGCCCTTAGACTGTTAGTTTTTAACTGTCTAGGGGCAGTTAATCGTTTGTCACCAAATGTAGTGGCATTGATTAAACTAGCTATATATTTACAAACATTCTTTTCTAAGATTATTCCTGTGCCAGAGGATGATTGTTACGCCATTTTTCGGGGTATAATCCTTAGCAAGAAAGCATTTTGTTATAGGAATTTATTAATCTTAATAAAACATACTTGAATTATAGGGATTATGGGTATATAATTCGATTACATTATTATAAAACATCTTAGGAGGCATTCCATTGTCGAATTTACAAATCATTCTTAACGTAGCAGTGTTGCTTGTGTTCGTTGGAATTTTATATGTTATGAATAAAAAGCACGTTAAGTTTTCTAATCGTGTTTTTGCCGGCTTAGGCTTAGGGATTGTACTTGGTCTTGGACTTCATTTTATTTATGGTCTTGATTCTGAAGTATTAGCCAAAACAACATCTTGGTACAATATTATCGGTACTGGGTATGTGAAACTGCTCCAAATGGTAGCAATGCCATTGATATTTATCTCCATTTTAATTGCCTTTACAAAAATGAAGATTGGCAAAAATTTCGGGAAAATGGCAGCACTTATTTTAGCCATTTTAATCGGTACAACAGCAGTTTCAGCAGCTGTAGGTATTTTTTCTGCAACAGTCTTTGATTTAGATGCAACACAAATTTTACAAGGTGATGCAGAAACTGCACGAGGTCAATACCTTGAAGAAAAAACTACGGGCTTAGCAGCTCCTGATCTACCAACACAAATTATTGAGTTATTCCCAGCAAATCCATTCCTTGATTTAACGGGTGCTCGTTCTACGTCAACAATTGCGGTTGTCATTTTCTCAGCATTCCTTGGTTTTGCTTATTTACGTGTGGCACGTAAGGATGAGGGAACAGCAGCTACAATTAAAAAAGGCTTAGATGCCATCTATGCCCTTGTAATGGGTGTTGTAACAATTGTATTACGCTTAACGCCATACGGAATTCTAGCGATTATGGCTCGTACTGTAGCAACATCAGATTTTGGAGCTATCTACAATTTAGGTAAGTTTGTCATTGCTTCTTATGTAGCACTATTTATTGTTTTAATCGTACACTTATTAATCATTACATTAAGTGGTTTAAATCCATTTACGTATTTGAAAAAATCAGCAGAAACATTATTATTCGCCTTTACATCTCGTTCTAGTGCGGGTACTTTACCGATGAATATTAAAACGCAAACAGGTCGTCTTGGGGTATCTGAGGGGATTGCAAACTTCTCAGGCTCATTCGGATTATCAATCGGTCAAAATGGTTGTGCAGGTGTATATCCTGCGATGTTAGCCATTATGATCGCACCAACAGTCGGCATTAATCCACTTGACCCTGTGTTCATTATTACAGTTATCGCAGTAGTAGCAGTTAGCTCGTTTGGTGTAGCAGGTGTTGGTGGTGGTGCAACATTTGCAGCTATCCTTGTATTATCCGCACTTGATTTACCGATTGCTCTAGCAGGTGTATTAATCTCTGTTGAGCCTTTAATTGATATGGGTCGTACAGCGTTAAATGTAAGTGGTTCAATGACTGCTGGTGTTACAACAGCGCGTATTACTAAAGAATTAGATACAGAAATGTATAATAATAAAGAATTAGGTGCTCAAGTAGCAGACCTATAAGATCAACGAAGCCCCTTTAAAGGTAAAACTTTAAAGGGGCTTCATGTTGTTGAAAAAAGATGATGTCAACGGCAGAAAAAGCAACTTGGCAAGGCGAGGGGGTTGATTTCCGTTCCGCCAGCGTCCTTTCCAGGGGGCGTCCGATGAGCCGCTTCACTCACTTCCGTTCGCTCCAGGGTCTCCTCTGTGACGCTAAATCCCCTAGGAGTGACGCTGGCTCCACTCTAATCAACCATGCTGCAAAGTGTCTTTACTTTTTTCATAGCAGCATAGCGATTAAATCGCCCATTAACTGTATTCTTAGAGGGGATGAGCTCTTATTTTCAATGTGAAGAAGTGAAGCGTGACAACACCCCTCTATAAAGAGTAGTAAACACTTTCACTTTATTTGAAAACCTTTGCTAAAAAGTCAGTGGGTTGAAGTGGAAGGCTACTTGACTCCCGTGGGATAGCGAGACAGGCGAAGCCCTGCACGGAGCGGTAGCGGAGGAAGCGATTCGGCGCTCGCCCACAGGAAAGCAAGTAGCCTGCAACGGAAATCCATTTCTACCTTTCAATTGACTGTTTTGTTTTTCAACACTAAGAAGCCCCTTTAAAGGTAAAACTTTAAAGGGGCTTTAGCTTTATACGATTTTTACATAAAAATCTTTACCGTTGATTAATTCGGATATCTCAATATTAAAATTTTGTTTATAGTAATCATAAATATTGTAGGCTAAACCGGAGTGTCCATTCAAATAGGTTCCCTTTTTAATCTCTTTTCGTGGATTATGGAAATCAAAATATAAGCGTGAATCATGACTCATTGTGTTTAAAATAGCAAGAAATTCTTGTTCTTCAATATGAATTCCCCGTGTATACCGACATTCTCTACGATACGTATCATGTGATACATTTACGGGAGAAGCTTCAAGAATCATTTCAATATGTTTATTCAAATGATGACAGCTCCTTTCAAATTATAGGTAAAAACCATAAGAACAATCAGCTTTTATTAATTCTAGTATATAATTGTCAGAAAATTATATCAATATTTTTCTACCAGTCTTGCTGTTGAATTTCTTCTGCTACTAGTTGTAAGTCATAGGCGGTTACTATTAAAAGAGCATACTCATGGGATTCCATATATTTTTCTGCAAGCCGTTTGATATATTTCGGAGAACCCTCATTTTCTTCATCGTAAATTAATAAAAGTCCATCTGTATTTTGGATAATAAATTTGTCCTTCTCAATAAATTGCCATGGTGCTTCATACGGTTTTTTGGTCACGCTTGTGACAAAATCAGCTTGGGCAATTAATGCTTGATACTTTTCTTTTTTATGATCTTGCCAATTTTTCTCTTGCTCTAAGAAAGGTGTGATCACGGCGTATTTTAAATGCGGGAATTCTTTTTTTAACATTAAAACAACTTCAGCACTCCAAGATTCTACGCCCTGCTGACCGCTGATAATCACCCATTCGAGTCCTTCATCAAGCAGTGTACGTAGACGAGCTTCCAGTGCTTTTTTTATGATGACAATGCCGGGATGTTTATCATTAAAGATACCAAGCTCATGTGGTTTATAGCCAGTAATCATAATACGCTGTAACAACAAAATACCCCCTAAGCTGTCTAGTTGTACTACTAGTATACAGTAAGGGGGCAAATGAAAACGATATTGTTTATGAAAAGGCAAATAGTGTTAAAATTACTGCTACAGCTGCACAAATACCTAAAAACCACCATGAGTCAGTAAAGTCTTCTTTTGTGTCACTATTCATAAAAAATAATTCCTTTCTATTTTGCTTGTGTGATGGGCTTTACTTTACCTGCCCAGACCAAGACCAATTTGTCCATATGCGTAAGAGTGTTTCAAATGGACCACGTTTAAATTTTTTTAAATAGGCAAGGCTGAAAACACATTGCAAGCTATACACAACGATTCCGAAAAGGATTCCACCAAAGACGCCTAATTTACCGTATAAGCCAAGGCCATAGCCATAAAAAACAGTTGTACAAATGATGGTTTGTAGTAAATAATTGGTTAATGATAGTTTGCCAACGCTCTCAAATGCAGGAGCCAGTAGTTGAACTGGACGGGTGTTATAAAGGTATGCTGCGAGGCAAACATAGCCAATTGCTAGTAACTGGGAGCCGCCCGTTAATAAGATAGAAGAAAATGCACTTTTACTTTCTATAAAACTTACACTTTTACATATGAGTCCTATAGGTACAAGGAGAGCACCTAACTTATACCATTTCATTTCCTTGTTCATCTCCACAAATGCTTGCTTTTTAGCGAGCGCCATACCAAAGAGGAAGAGAGGTGCGTAGAACATCGGTGCAAAAATTAATATAATGAAGATGAAGGAAGATTCATCCACTCCTGGTATTTCGGCATTAGCTCGAAAATCAAAAATTTCTAAGTAGCTTCCGTTTGCATAAACATCATCCGCTTGCTCGATGTATGTGTGTGTCTCCTTTTGTTCTTTTTTAGACGTTTCCATAGAGCCATATGTTAACGCTGTAGTTAAAACAAATAGGATACCAGCCCAAATAAATAAAGTTTTTGGTTTACGATTAATAAATGGGACTAAAAATAACGTCATACAGCCATAAGAAAATAGAATATCGCCTTCCCACAATAAAATAGAATGTAATAAGCCCAGGGCAATTAAACCTGTTGCACGACGTAAAATAGACCAGCGGCTTTTATTCTTTTTTCTGCGGATGGATTCAATTAATTTAATAAGTGAGAAGCCGAATAAAATAGTGAAGATGGGCATAAATGAGCCTTCAATCACAACTTTTACAAAATATAAAGCCCCGTTATCTAAGGTAGAAAGATTTTTTAATTCATCTTTGCCATACATCCCAAATTGGAAGATCAGCAAATTTGCCATTAAGATGCCAAATAAACTAAATCCACGCATTGTATCAATGAAGGTAACTCGGTTAGTTGTCATTGCGTTTTATCTCCTTAATTGGTTATCTTATACATATAATAATGAGGGAAGCTTATGGTGAAATAATGACTACCTTAAAGTAATCTTAAAAGTAGGTGAGGAAATGCAGGAAGCATCAATTTTAGTGTTAGAGGATGAACGTGCCATTGCTGAAATGATTGAAATCATTTTAAGAAAAGAAGGAATTACCAATATTACATTATGTAACACGATTGAAGAAGCAAAAGATGAAATGAATACTAAAACATTTGACTTTTATCTATTAGATATCATGCTTCCAGATGGAAGTGGGCTGGATATCGCGAATAGTATTCGGGAAAAAAGTGATGCGCCTATTTTTTATTTAACAGCCAAAAGCAGTGATGCAGATAAGCTTCGCGGTTTTATGAATGGCGCAGATGATTATATTACAAAACCATTTAACCCCTTAGAACTTGTAGCGAGAGTAAAGGTGCAGTTAGTCCGTTATATGAAGAAAAAGAATGTACCAGAAAATCATGTATTTACTTGCAGCCGTTTTACATTTGATATTGACGCAGCAGAAATCGAGGTAGACGGTGTGAAGGAAATAATCAGTGGTCGCTTGTTTCATTTATTAAAATATTTATGTGACAATGCAGGGCAAGTATTATCTAAAGAGCAAATATACGAGCGCGTATGGGGAGATTGCTTATTTGATGATAATACTGTGATGGTACATATACGAAAACTACGAGAAAAAATCGAAAAAAATCCTGGGAAGCCAACATGCATTATCACCGTAAGAGGCATAGGCTATAAGCTTGTTGGGGACATTTCTTCATGAAGCCTGCTGGAAAATTAACACTCCGTTTTGTTTCGTATTTCATCATATTCTATCTATTAATCATTTCAGGTTTTATTATAAGTCTGGTGTTTTTTGCTATCTTTATCAATGACCGTGTTGGTGACAACATTCATGTGATGAGCTCCTTTGAAATTGAAGATGATGCAGTTGTAGAGAAAGGGAAGACGATTAAAATTGCTGATTATTTAGTGAAGAGAGCTGAGGAAAATGTAGGACAGCTCTATTTATTTGATCCATCCATGACGATCGTTGATTATACAGGAGAGACATGCGGACTATGTGGAAAGTCCGATAGCGAAATATTGGCATTGAAGCAACCGGGCATGCATACATGGGAACTGCCGAATTACTACTTATTATTTATTCCGAATACGCCTGTCCAACCACTTTTTGAGGAGGCACTTGATAATTGGAAGGCAACAGGGGACATTTCAGCTGTAACTCTGCAACGTCTAAAAGATAATAAAGCCAGTGTTGAAATTTATGATGAGCAATGGAATCGGATTGATGTTATAGGCGAGCGGTATGAGAAGCTAAATAAACCGCAATTACTAGAGGAAAAATACGATATTTTTGAGCATGAGGAGCTCAAGCAAAGCGCAGCCTTAGCCAATGATGTGACATTTGTTGTACGAATGCCTAACCCGTCTTATAAGCCATTTGAAGAGCCTTTTAATAAAGCAATGGTACTGTTTGTTTCTATCTTCTTTGGAGGGCATATTATTTTGCTGTTGGGTGTTATCTTTTTGTCTATTAGTATTTCACGTCAATTCGTGCGTCCACTAGTCTATGTTATATCGCGCATTGAGCGACTAACCCAATTCGATTACAGTGAAATTAGTGACAAAAAAATCCATCATAAAAAAACAGGAAAGTTGAAAAGGAAATTTAAATTATTCCAACCTGTTGAGGAGTCACTCAACCACTTATCGGAGAGACTTGATTCAAATGAAAGGCAAATTAAGCACGGAGAGCAATTACGTGAAGAGTGGATAACAGGTTTATCGCATGATTTAAAGACGCCGTTAAGCTCAATTTATGGCTATTCAACGATGCTAGCATCTGAAGATTATGAGTGGACAAAGGATGAGATGCGTATTTTTGCACAGACCATGCAGGAAAAGGCAACCTATATGGATGCACTTATTCAGGATTTAACGTATACGTATCAGTTAAAAAATAAAGCTATACAGCTTGATAAAGTGTTACTTCCGCTAGCAACATGGTTACCACAATTTGCAGACGAACAGGTATGTGTGAAGGTATATGGTGATGTGTTGCTACAAGCAGATGAGCTTTTACTTAAGCGGATAATGGATAATTTAATTACTAATGCGAAAAAGTATACCCCTGAAGGCACCAAGGTGATTGTAGAAGCGCAACATACAGGTAAAGAAGTGATGCTTACCATTGCTGACCAAGGACCTGGCATTCCTCAGGAGGAGCTCGATAATCTATTCGAACGCTATTATCGAGGTACGAATACGACAGACGATATAACAGGAACAGGGCTAGGACTAGCCATCACGAAGCAGCTCATTGATTTACACAATGGCACGATTAGTGTTCGCTCAGGTCAGGACGGGACAATTTTTGTTCTAAAATTTCAATGTCATTAGTGTGGATCTCCTTGCTTTTCTAGGACTCTGTCATAGAACTTAATCTCATTCAACATAGTAAAGAGGTATCAAAGTGTTCATTTGATACCTCTTTACTATGTTGAAAAACAAAACAGTCAATTGAAAGGTAGAAATGAATTTCCGTTGCAGGCTACTTGCTTTCCTGTGGGCGAGCGCCGAATCGCTTCCTCCGCTACCGCTCCGTGCAGGGTTTCGCCTGTCTCGCTATCCCACGGGAGTCAAGTAGCCTTCCACTCCAATCAACAAAAGTGTTACCTTTTTAGCAAAGGTTTTCAAATAAAGTGAAGGTGTTCACTATTCCTTATGAAGAGGTGTTGTCACGCATCACTTCCCCAATAAGAGCTTATCCCCGCTAAGAATACAGATAATGGGCGATTTGATCGCTACTATGAAAAAAGTAAAGACACTTTGCAGAATGGTTGATTGGAGTGGAGCCAGCGTCACTCCTAGGGGATTTAGCGTCACAGAGGAGACCCTGGAGCGAACGTAAGTGAGTGAAGCGGCTCATCGGACGCCCCCTGGAAAGGACGCTGGCGGAACGGAAATCAACCCCTCACCTTGCAAAGTTGCTATTTCTGCCGTTGACATCATCTTTTTTCAACAACATGAAAGAGGTATCAAGCTGTTCATTTGATACCTCTTTTTTTATTTATTTTTCGTACAGCGTTCAGTTGGCTGTTCAATTTTTACGTAACGCCATAAGTTATTGGCGATGTCGCGGGCTTCTGCGATATGTTCTGTGCCGACAAATGCCTTACGGAAAGGGGTAAGAAGTGATTCGATGATAAAAAGCTTTGGTTTTTCGTTTTGTAATTCTTCTAATAAGAATTGTGCATATTCCAAACCTTCCATTGTTTCATTGTTCGATAATCCCTTTGTAAAGCCTTGTAGTTGTTCAATGACCATTTCTTTTGTAACGGTTTTATAGTTCACGACATTTTGAATGGTATTGATCATTTCAACACTCACGATAATCTCTTTCGACTCAAGCATAGTGGGTATAATTACGCTAATATTGCGCAATGCTACACGTACAATCGCTTCTCGATTGATATATTTATAATCGGCAATAAAGACAGCACGTAGAGTGAGGTTAATCATCCCAAGTGTTTGAACAGCACATTCATAGCTAATAGGGCTAATCTCTTCGCCAAATACTTGTACTAGACGATTGGCGAGCCATTCTAATTCTTGTAAATGGTAATTAATAATAATTTTTTTTAGTTCTTTATCTCTTGATTGGAAGATGGATTCGAATATCTGTACTAAATTATGTTCACGATTAACATACATGAGAACAGCGACTTGCTGTGTCAATACTTCTAAATCTGTAGGGTCTTTACCATAGATGAGCTCATGGCGGCGATTACTAGCTTCTTCGCGCCCTTCATCCAAAATGGCGATTAAGCATTCATTTTTCGAAGGAAAGTGATTATAAAATGTACCTTTTGAGATTTTAGCCGCATTGATGATGTCATTAATCGATGTATCTAGAAAGCCTTTTTCAATAAAAAGTTCACGTGCTGCTGTTATAATTTGTCTTTTTCTTTTGTTCATGACCTCACCTTTTTTATAATATTATACTCTTATTCTACCTTTGAAACGTATTTATATCAACGTTTATAAAAAATATAAACTTATTTGTTGAAAAAAGTAGACTACGAGTATAAAATAAGTTTTATCGTAAAACACAAGAAAGAATTGAGGGATATAAATGAATAGTGAGCAAACAATGAAAAAGCCCCCTTATGGCATGATAGCTATTCTATTTGTGGGTGCTTTTGTTGCTTTTCTAAACAACACATTGTTGAATGTGGCATTACCAACAATCATGAAAGATTTTGGGATTACCTATTCAAAAGTACAATGGTTAGCAACAGGGTATATGCTTGTGAGCGGTATTTTAGTGCCAGCTTCAGCATTCTTTGTGACACGCTTTAAAAATAGACATTTATTTATAACAGCGATGTCCATCTTTACAATCGGTACAATTATGGCAGGCTTTGCACCTAACTTTGGTGTGCTATTAGCAGGTCGTATGGTGCAAGCAGCCGGGGCATCTAGTATGTCACCACTTTTAATGAACGTTATGCTAACAAGCTTCCCAAAAGAGAAGCGTGGAGCGGCGATGGGGATCTTTGGTTTAGTTATGATTATGGCGCCAGCAATCGGTCCTACATTATCAGGATATATTGTGGAACATCATGATTGGCGTATGCTTTTCCAAATGATTATTCCATTTGCTTTAATTAGTTTATTATTTGGTGTTTGGAAACTAAGAAACGTGATGGAGACACGTGAAGTTCACTTAGATTTCCTTTCAGTCCTTTTATCAACAGTTGCATTTGGTGGTATTTTATATGGCTTTAGTACAGCAGGAGATAAAGGTTGGTCAAGTCCATGGGTATATGGCACAATTACGATTGGCTTCATTGCTTTAGTTGTTTTCGTTGTTAAACAGCTGAAAATGGAAGAGCCATTACTGGAATTACGTATTTATAAGTATCCGATGTTTGCTTTAGGGTCAGTTATCTCAGTTATTGTCTCTATGGCAATGTTCTCAGGGATGATTTTAACACCAGCATATGTACAGTCTATCCGTGGTATCGAACCATTTGAAGCAGGTTTGATGATGCTTCCAGGGGCACTTGTCATGGGGATTATGTCACCAATCACTGGTAAGCTTTTTGATAAATTTGGTCCTCGAGTGTTGGCCATTATTGGATTAACGATTACAACAATCGCAACTTTCGGTTTAACGAAATTAGAAATTGATTCAAGCTACACATATATCGTATCGATGTATACAATTCGTATGTTCGGTATGTCGATGGTCATGATGCCTATTATGACAAACGGTTTAAATCAACTACCACAAATGATGAATCCACATGGTACAGCGATTAACAATACATTACAGCAGGTATCAGGAGCAATCGGTAGTGCGATCCTTGTAACATTTATGAATAACCGTACAAAAGTTAAAGCGGAAGAATTAATTGCAGAAGCAAAAGCGAATGCTGCACAATCAGGAGCAGCGCCTACTGCAGAGCAAATGCAGCAAATGCAAGATCAAATTATGCAAACTGCCTTATTAGATGGTATTACGCATTCCTTCTTAATTGCAGCTGCAATAACAGTGATTGCAGTGGTACTCGCATTCTTCTTGAAACGCGTAAAAGTTGAAAGCGCAGCAGCGTCAATGGATTTAAAAAAGCCAACTAAATAATCAAGTGAATCCCTAGCCAGTAAACATTTACTAGCTAGGGATTTTTTAATTGAGCTTATATGAAAAAAAATTTTAGGATTATTGTTATTTTTCATCATTTTATTTTATATGATAATACTAATTTACAGAAAATTTAGATATTTAAGTAGTGAGGTGCTTACTTGGTAGATGCATATATAAATGACTTAGTGAAAGAACAGGAAATTCCAGGTGCCGTGTTAATTGTTCAGCAGCAAGAAAGAAGGCTATTTTCAGGCAGCTATGGAGCCTATACAGCTGAGGATGGCAGCGAGCAAGCTATATTAAGCAATACGTTATTTGATTTAGCCTCTTTAACAAAAGTTGTTGCAACACTCCCGGCTATTTTACTACTGATGAGTCGAAATCAAGTTAATGTAACAGATTCAGTTCAAACCTATTTGCCTGATTTTAAATATCCCCTTGTGACAATCCAGCATTTATTGCAGCATTGCTCAGGTTTGCCAGCAGATTTAACACCAGTAGTTAAGAGGCATCATAAGCGTGACATCATGCAGGAAGTATTGGCAAGTGATGTAGTGTGTCAGCCAAATGAACAAGTGCTATATAGTGATTTAGGTATGATTATTCTAGGAAAGGTGATTGAAAAAGTTACTGGCAATTCATTAAAAAGTTTTGTAGAGCAAGAGGTTTTTAAGCCGTGGAGCATGCATCATACATGTTTTCAACTGCCTGAGCATACAAGAAGGCTTACGGCATCTACAGAAATGGTGGCAGATCAATTTGTGCAGGGAATTGTCCATGATGAGAAAGCTTTATTACTAGATGGGATTGCTGGTAGCGCAGGTTTATTTTCATGTACAGAGGATTTAGCAAAGTATGCGGAAATTTGGTTGGGGATCAAGCAACAAACGGTGATTCCATACGATTGGTTAGAGCTTGCCTATACGAAAACATTTAAAACGAGGGGACTTGGATTTGAAGTATGGGGAGGGGACGACGCATCATTTTGTTTTGGTAGGAGGTGGAGCAAGGGCTCATTTGGTCATACAGGATTTACAGGTACGAGTATTTGGATGGACCCTGTACAAAAGGCATTTGTCATTTTACTAACGAATGCTGTGCATTATGGGAGAAATATAAACATGAGCAAGATTAGAGAGAAGCTTCATACGATGATTTATGAAAAATTACTGATATGAAGGGTGGATCTGCTGGTATGAGACAAAAGAGTAAATGGTTATTGCTGCTTCTTTTATTACTCGTTGTAGGTTTAGTAGGCTGTAACACGAGTGAGAAATCAACGAACTCAACATCACCTGATAAAGAAGAGGAACCGAAAACAGAAGAGGTTTCGCTAACAATAGGGAGTTGGCGTACAGAAGATGTTGCCAAGTATGAAAAAGTGATTGCTTTATTTAATGAACAACATCCTGATATACATGTGTCATTTAACCCAACTAAAAATACAGAATACAATACAGTCCTCAATACGGCATTACAGGCTGGGGAGGGTCCAGATATTTTCCACTTACGTCCTTATGCAGCTGGATTGAAGCTTGCAGAGGCAGGTTTTGTCGAGAAAATAAATGGCTTAAATGGATTGAGTGTATTTCCTGAAGAAGCATTAAAGGCTTCTCGCGATGACCAAGGAAATCAGTACGGTGTACCAATTAACTTAAGCTCTACACAATTTTTCTATAATAAAAAGATTTTTAAAGATAATAATCTTGAAATTCCTACTACATGGGATGAATTCATTGCATTAAACGACCAATTATTAGAAAAGGGCATTACACCAATTGCAATGGGTACAAAAGAAGGCTGGTTATTATCATTGCTGCACGGTATTGTCGGTCCGGCTGTTTATGAAGGCAATGACTTCTATCAAGCGGTGCTTGCGGGGGAAAGAGATTTTACAGATGCAAAGTTTATTGAATCGATACAAGTGATGAATGACTTGAAAAAGTATTTTCCAGCCAATTCTGAAGGCTTAGGAATGGATGATATTCGTACTTTGTTTGCGCTGGAAGACGCGGCTATGTTCCCGTTAGGTAGCTGGGAAATTCCTGTTGTATTAGAAATGAATCCAGACTTAGATTTAGGTTATTTCCCTATTCCATCTAAAGAGGGAAATAAAACAGTGACGACTTGGGTAGATGGCTCATTTGCGATCAATGCTAATTCGAAACATAAAGAAGCGGCTAAAATGTTTTTAGAGTTTTTAACAACAAAGGAGTTTGGTGAGTTATTTGTGAAGGAGTTTTCCATGATCAGCGCCATTCCTGGTATTACTTCTGACGATGCATTGCTCAATGATATTAGTCATTCGACTGCAAATGAAGCAACCCCATATATGTGGGTAACTAATTTTACTGGTGGGGACCCGACAACAAAGAGCTTGCTTGAAAGTGAGCTACAAGGCATGTATTTAGGTCAAGTAACGCCTGAAGAGGTGGCCACAAAAGTACAGGAAAACGCTAAAACTTGGTTTACGCCATTTCAAAAATAATGAAAGCATCAAGCCAGCAGACCCCTGAAGCGCTATAAAGGAGTTTAGGGGTCTTGTTGTCTCATTATTAGTAAAGGAGGCTGCTTATGATGAGAGAATCTACAGCTTCATCAGTAAGAAAAAGGAGATCGTGGGCAAGATGGACTATTCATCTTTTCCCTATTCCTGCATTAATCGTATATGGAATGTTTGTGCTTTATCCGATAGTAGCGGCAATGTCCTATAGTTTTTTTGAATGGAAAGGGATGGCTCGTGGCGATTTTATCGGTCTCCAAAATTTTGTGACGCTTTTTACGACAGAACCCTATGGCTCTATGTTTTGGAACGCCTTTAAACATAATGTACTGTATTTTGTTGTGCAAATGGTAGTTATGAATGGATTAGCCTTCTTTCTTGGCTTTATTATCTATCAAAAAATTAAAGGAGCAGCGTTTTTTAAGGCGGCTTTCTTTCTACCACGGTTATTATCAGTGATCGTTGTAGGTTTCTTATGGAAGCTCATTCTAAATCCTAATTTTGGTACTTTAAATGTTATTTTAGAGAAATTAGGTCTAGAAACCTTACAAAAAGCTTGGCTGGGGGATCCTGGAACTGCGTTAATCGCCATTATTTTAGTCAATTGTTGGTTTGGACTAGGTTTTGGTGTCTTAATTTTCCTTGCTGGCTTTCAAGGGATTCCAAGTGAGTTAGTTGAAGCTGCAAAGTTAGATGGTGCTAAGGGCTTTACTTTACTGCGTACTATTTATTTGCCCCTAATGGTGCCATCTATTATGATCATGGGCATTTTAACGTTTATCCAGTCCTTTGAGGCATTTGAGCTTGTATATGCGATGCAGGGCTCTATGGGAGAGCCATATTATTCTACGGATACGTTAGCTGTGTTTTTCTATCGCTTGGCATTTGGTAGCTCTACAGCTTCTGGAGCGACAGCTATTGGGCTAGGCTCTGCGTTAGCGACGGTTCTGTTCCTATTTATATTAGTTTGTACCACGCTATTTTTACGCTTTGCCAATAAAAAGGACGTTCAAATGTAAGGGGTGCGTATAGTGAAGCAAGGTGCTATTTGGGTTAGACCATTTTATTATCTAGTGGTATTTACGGTAGCGACCATTAGTTTATATCCTATCGTATTAATGATTTTATCTTCATTTAAAAAGAGCGTGGACATCTACAAAAATCCATTAGGTTTACCGACTAGCTTTAGCTTAGATACTTACCGTACATTATTAGCAAAAATTCCATTTACAACGTATTTTCTAAACAGTTTGTTTGTCAGTATTGTATCTGTTGTACTGATTGTTGTTGTTTGTTCACTGGCTTCATTTTATATTGCCCGCTTTAAATTCGCTTGGAATCATGCATTATTCTTTATTTTTTTACTAGGCATGATGATTCCTATAAAGCTTGGGATTGTACCGCTCTTTATTTTAATGCGTGATTTAGGGCTGATTAATTCCTTATGGTCTTTAATTTTGATGAACACGGCGACAGGGATTCCATTATCCATGCTGATCTTAACGGGCTTTTTTAAAACGATGCCCTATGAGCTGGAGGAAGCGGCCCGTATAGATGGGGCGGGGAACTTAAGAGTCCTTTGGCATGTGGTGTTACCGTTAATGAGACCTGCACTTGGAACAGTGGTGATTATAAATTTTATTGCTGCATGGAATGATTTCTTCTTCCCACTTATTTTTATTACAGAAAAAATGAAAAGGACGATACCTGTTGGAATGATGTCACTCTTTGGGGAGCATTCGGCAGATTGGGGCTCTCTTTTTGCAGGTTTAACATTAGCATCATTACCAATGATCCTATTATTCTTTATTGCGTCAAAGCAATTTATGGAGGGGCTGACGGCTGGTGCCATTAAATAGGCAATACATTATTGGGGTCGATGGTGGCGGGACGAGGACTCGTGCAGTGATTGGGACAAGAAAAGGGGAAGTGCTGGCCTTTGTTGAAGGAGCCGGAACGAATATGAAATCAACGCCACCAGACGAGGTAAGGCTACAAATCATCCAGCTACTTGCTCAGTTACTACAAAAGATAGATGCAACAAAGAATGATATTTCTGCGGTGTTCTTATGCGTGGCAGGGGGCGATCGCCAGGTAGATAAAGAACGCTGGGAGCAATGGATTAGCTTTCTTTTCCCTGCTAGCGCCTGTAAGATAACCATCACCAATGATGCGGTAGCGGGGCTTACTAGCGGTACATTTACACAGCAAGGGCTCGTTGTGATAGCAGGAACGGGTTCTATCGTATATGCTGTCGGAAAAAATTATCAAGCTAGTCGTGTTGGAGGATGGGGTTATTTATTAGGCGATGAGGGCAGTGGGTACTATATTGGGCAAGAGGCATTGCGATTTATTACGCGACATTATGATGCTTTTGGCCTGAATGAGGATCTATTTACAGCGACTATTTTGGATCAGCTAGCATTAAAAAATCCTACTGAAATTATTACGCATGTTTATGAGCATCTACAGCCGCGTGTATTCATAGCCTCCTTAGCTCGAGTGGTGTTACGTTTAGCCGAACAAAATAATGATAGGGCAAAGAAAATTATTGAGCAGGCTACCCATCATTTAGTTCAATTCATCCAAATAATGTTGAAAAAAGAGCCGCAGCTAAAAGGTTACCCTATTGTCCTATGTGGAGGTTTGTTCGAAAATTTTTATTTTGTTCAATGCTTTCGAGAAAAATTACACCTCGCTACAATACCTAATCGACTCATACGACCAGAGGTGCCACCTGTTATAGGAGCTTTCGTTAATGGACTTCTCAGTGAAGGAATTCCAATAACAGAGGCTTTACAACGAACGGTAAAAGAAACTTGGATGAGCATCCATGAAAAATAGCGTGGGAGGGATTTGATTTCAATGGAAAGAATGACAAAACTGACGACTGAAGGCTATCATCCAGATACGACAAATCTAGATTTGATGTCCACTAGTGACATTGTAAAGCTGATGAATGAAGAGGATAAAAAAGTACCGTTAGCCATAGCAAAGGTTTTACCTGAAATCGAACAAGCTATTACAGCTGTTGTGCATGCGTTAAAGAATGGCGGTAGATTATTTTATGTAGGTGCAGGGACGAGTGGTCGAATTGGTTTGCTAGATGCAGTAGAATGTCCACCTACATTTAGTACGTCACCAAAGCTTGTCCAGGCAATATTGGCTGGAGGGGCAGATGCAGTGATGATCGCCATAGAAGGTGCAGAAGATGATCTTTCATTAGGAGAGGTTGAACTACAGAAACAACAGCTAACAAACCGTGATGTAGTGATAGGGATTGCAGCAAGTGGGCGAACACCTTTTGTCAAAGGGGCATTAATTTATGCTCAACAATTAGGGGCGAAAACAATCAGCTTAGTCAGCAACGCTCATTCTGTCATTAGTCAGCATGCAGATATTGCAATAGAGGTGATTACAGGACCTGAAATTTTAACAGGTTCTACAAGACTAAAGGCTGCCACAGCTCATAAACAAATATTAAATATGATTACAACGACAACCATGATTAAGCTTGGAAAGGTCTATAAAAATTTAATGGTGGACGTTCATGCTAGTAACTTTAAATTGCGAGAGCGAGCCAAACAAATTGTCTGTGAAGTGACGGGTGTTTCTTATAGTCAGGCTGAAAGTGTTTTAGAACAAACTAATTTTCAAGTAAAACTCGCCATTGTGCTGTTACTGACAAATACAACATTAGAAGAAGCGGCAGAATTACTGGTTCAATCCGAAGGGCATGTACGTAGAGCAGTAGAATTAAAAAAGTATTGATGATAGAGATGAATGGAAGACCTTTTTTTAACTAGGGATGGGGATAGAAAAATGGAAAAAATAAATGCTGGCTTAATTATGCTCGCAGAAATGCGAAAAAAGCTACCACCTTCGGAAAAAAAGGTAGCAAGCTATATTTTAGAGAATCCAACACAGGCGATTAAAATGACTGCGGTTGAGTTGGGAGAAGCAAGTCATACAAGTAGTGCCGCGGTTATTCGGCTGTGTAAATCGTTAAATTTTAGTGGTGTTCAAGAGCTGAAATTGCGTATTGCTGGTGATTTACAACATGCTAAAACGGAAGATCGGGATATTGAGGCGAATGAAGCATTGCCATCGATTGTAGAGAAGGTGACGATGCAAAGTAGTGAAATTTTGACACAAACAGCTAATTTAATAGATATTGCTGAATTAGAGCGTGCCGTAACGGCCTTATCACAAGCCCGTAAAATTATATTTTTTGGAGTGGGTGCATCAGGTATAGCAGCAATGGATGCGGATCAAAAATTTTTACGAATCAATAAAAATAGTAGGGCATTTGTGGATTTGCATTTAGGAGCTACAGCCGTTGTCAATGCACAGAAAGGGGATGTGGTAGTAGGTATCTCCTTCTCTGGAGAAACGCATGAAGTGGCTAAAATCCTTGAAATAGCTGGCCAAACACCAGCCACTACAATTAGTTTAACGAGGTATGGAAGTTCACTTGTATCTAGCCTAGCAGATATTTGTTTATATGTATCTCCAAATGTTGAAGCAACCTTTAGAAGTGGTGCAACCTCCTCACGCCTTGCCCAGCTACTTGTCATTGATATTTTATTTATGGGGGTCGTGACGAGTGCTTATGAGCAGACAATAAACTATTTAGATGAAACACGTTCAGTTATTCAAGGATTGCATAAAAAAGTGGCTAAACAAAAAAATAAAATAAAGTAACGAAGACGATTCTATTAGCCATAGCATCGTCTTCGTTTTTTATCTTAATTCAGCAAAGCTTTTTGACGAGCCAGGTACAAAAGGCTCCCTTCTTTCATGTGGGAGCAATGCATGTTTTTTCAAAGACGCTCCTCTGTTTGAGGATCGAAGAAATGGATCTTTTCTTCCTTCATGACTAGGAAAACCTTATCGGATGGATGCAAATTGTTATCAGCCTGTACTCGTGCAATGAAATTTTGATTTGCTAAAGAACAATAGAGGTAAGTTTCTGCTCCTAGTAATTCTGCTACATCAATCGTTGCGTTGAACGTATAAGGGGAAATAACATCAGTAATTTGTAAATCCTCAGGACGAATACCCATAACAATCTCTTTCCCTAAATAATTTTTTTCCTTTAACAATGGTAAGTATATGGATGGAATAGGGAAGCTTTGCTCACCTAACAGGATTTCCGTTTCTGTTAGACGACAATGGAAGAGGTTCATGGACGGTGAACCAATAAAGTCTGCCACAAACATGTTATGTGGTGTATTGTATACTTCTTTAGGTGTCCCAATTTGTTGGATAAGTCCATCTTTCATCACTACTAGACGAGTCGCCATTGTCATAGCCTCTGTTTGGTCATGAGTGACATAAATCGTTGTCGTTTGAATTCGTTGATGGAGCTTCTGAATTTCTGCACGCATTTGCACGCGTAATTTTGCATCCAAATTCGAAAGAGGCTCATCCATTAAAAATACCTTAGCTTCTCTGACAATAGCTCGGCCAAGTGCTACACGCTGTCGTTGTCCACCAGATAGAGCTTTTGGCTTTCTTTTTAAATAATCCTCTAATCCTAAAATCTTAGCAGCTTCTTTAACGCGACGATCTATTTCCTTTTTATCGACTTTTCGTAGCTTTAAGCTAAATGCCATATTATCATAAACTGTCATATGCGGATATAATGCATAGCTTTGGAATACCATTGCGATGCTACGATCTTTTGATTCCACATCATTCATGAAGACATCGTCAATATATAGCTCTCCATTTGATATATCCTCTAAGCCAGCAATCATACGTAAAGTTGTTGTCTTACCACAGCCAGAAGGACCTACAAACACAATGAATTCTTTATCATGAATATGCAGATTAAAATCAGTTACGGCTTGTATATTTTTATCGTAAATCTTATAGATATGCTCTAACCGTAATTCCGCCATACACACTACACCCCTTTATAAGTCATATTTTCATTGTAAATGACTTTAGAGTAGAGTGATATGGAAAGCATGCACAGTATTGAGGTCATAAATTGTGCAGTTGGTCTTAAAGTGATTCTAAGAAAATAATTGCGAGATAAACTTCTAGCCGATGGGAAAATTGCCGAATATCCTTTTGCGTCATTTGTTGAAATTTTTCTAAGCGATTTTGTAAGGTATTGCGATGCATATACATTTTTTTAGAGGCTAATGTAATGTTTCCCTCGTATTCAATCAATTTCTTGATTGTGTGGAGTAAATCTGGCTGAGAGGTGGCACTTTTTAGAATAGAGGAGATAAAAATCTCTTTCTCTTGATACGCTAGATGCTGCGTTACATATGGCACTAAAAGCTCTTGCTGTGTGAGTACATGCTTTGGTGTATAAGTCCAAATGGATGGTAGAAGGTGAACATACCAGTTAAATCGTTCCTTGGTCGTGGTGATGTCATGTATAACATCAGAAACAAAAATCCTAAAATGAACCTCTAAGTCAACCATTATGGGATCATGATAATGAGCCAAATTTAATAATTCATCGCTGTCGATACATTCGACTATGACAAATAATTGTGGATGAAGCGATAGCAGTATAATATCCTTCCCCAGTAAAGCTTCGAAGACTGAACGCAATAATGTAGGTGCTGTAAAGTCTTTGTCAAATTGAAGAAATAACAAACGATGCATAGGAAGGACAGCTGGGGCAACGTCTGTTTTCCCTGTTAGATAATCAAGCCAAACTATATTGTAGTTATGCGACAAGTCAATGGGTCCTGAGAATACCCGCAATAACTCATATTCACTTTGTGTCATTGTGTGTATTGGAATTTCGTAAAGCTGGTTGTCAAAATTAAACACATAGTTTCCATCAGTTTTACCTGAAAAGGGGCTTAATAATGGGAAACGTTGCTGTAATTTTTGAAGATCCATGCATGCCACTCCTTTATTTGAATAGAAAGTAAAAAGGTCAACTTACTATAATTATATGATGAAATGATAATAGTATTAATATAAAAACACGGATATTAGCGAGTATGACAATCATACTTAGCTAATGTCCGTGTTATCTATTTAGGCATCTTTTTTAAATAACTTACCTGGCCAAAAAGCATATTTACCTAGTACTGTCGTGATAGCTGGCACAAGCAATGGTCTTACAATAAATGTATCGAGCAACACACCAATGGCTGTCACAACACCAAATTGAACAAGCACCTGAATTGGTAATGTTGCCAGCACAGCAAATGTACCTGCTAGGATGAGTCCAGCAGATGTAATAACGCTTCCTGTTCGGACAACACCTTCTTCTACAGCTGTTAAATGGTCAGTGGTTTTACGCTTTTTCCAAATTTCTGAGATCATAAAAATATTATAATCCTCTCCGAGAGCTACTAAGAAAACGAAGGCATACAATGGAATAGCTCCAGAAATAGCCTCGGCCCCCATGATGTGATGCAAGATTAACCATCCAGCGCCTAATGCTCCAAAGTAAGAAATAATAACAGTCGCTAATAAATAAACAGTTGCTGTAATAGAACGTAAATAAACAAATAATAATACTGCAATTAAGGCAATCATGGTTGGCATGATCACTGTTTCGTCACGCTTAGTTATTTGCTGTGTATCGTATTGACTAGCTGTTTCCCCGCCAATCCAAACTTGTTTCTCAGCATGATTGAGACCTTTTGCCTCCAGCATTTTTATAACCTCTGTTTGTAGTTCTGGAATATGGGCTAATGATTCTTTCGCATAAGGGTTGGCATTGAAAGTGAGTTCGTACAAGTGAATGTACTTATTTTTTTCGCCAATTTGTACATCTGACACACTATCAATATAAGAGATAGCTTCAAGTTGTTGCTGTAAATTAATATCAGCACCTTCTGTATCTATTACTAATTGAACAGGTGCTAGCTCTCCAGGTGAAAAATTCTCTTCAATTAAAGTAAATCCTTCTCTAGACGGCATATCTTTTGGGAAGGATGAAAGCAAATCAAACGTATATTGAATACGTGGAACAAATGCTGCCAACCCTCCAAGTAAGATAACAGTTACAGCAATTACGATCCAAGGTTTATGGGTAACAAAATGGCCGATTTTATGACTGACCTTATGTGAAGGCTTATGCTGTTTCTTGCCCTTTTTATTTGCCATTTCCTCCGTGCGTGGAGTGAAGGGGAAGAACGCTACACGACCAATAAGGACAAGAATAGCAGGTAGGACAACAAGTGCTGCGATTCCCATGACAAGCACGCCAAAGCTGAATGGCACGGCAAAGCGTTGAAATGCGCCATAATGGGCGAGACTAAGGGTAGCTAAACCTATGACAACCGTTAGGGCACTCATTAAAATAGCGCCACCCGATTCTTTGATAGCTAACGTCATAGCGACCGCCTTATCTTCAACATTAAAGAGTATTTCTCTATATTTAGAAATTAAAAATAAACAATAGTCAGTACCTGCACCAAAAAGTAAAACAGTCATAATGGAGACTGCCTGTGAATCCTTATCTATCCATCCCTGATCAGCAAAAAAACCAAGTGTTGGACTAATTACACCATAGGCAAGCCCTACAACAATTAAAGGAATAATAGCTAGCAATGGAGAACGATAAATGATAATAAGTAGTACCAAAACGAGTAATACAGTTGCGATCAATAGCTTCACATCTGCTTGTGAAAATAAACTGACAGCATCAGTGGCAATCCCCACTGGTCCAGAATAGCGCACATGGAGTACATCACTAGATAATTTCTCATCTAATTGTACTTGATAGCCTTCCATTATCTTTGTCAAATTATCTAAACTATCCTGTAGCATATCTGTAGCGACACCCTTTTCAAAAAATACAGGTGTAACAATTGTTGTGCCATTTTCGGAAGCGGAAGCCATTAAAGCCTGCGGTGGCATTTGATCAAATGGTGGAACCATAGTTTGATGGGCTAAGGGCTTTGCTTGTAGCTCGCTGTATACACCTTGTATGGCTGAAAAATCATCCGATGTTAAGCCGTTTTCACGATGCCAAACCAGCAATAGCGGTGTGCCAGCATCATTAGGAAATTGCTCTGCAATAATTGCTGCTGCTTGCTCAGACATTTCAGTGTCAGGTAAGTTTTTGCCTGATTCACTTTCGATGCTATTGATTTGTGGCCAAGCAAACGATAATACAACTACTAAT
Organism: Lysinibacillus sp. FSL K6-0057; assembly: GCF_038630885.1. Lineage (NCBI taxonomy): Bacteria > Bacillati > Bacillota > Bacilli > Caryophanales > Bacillaceae > Lysinibacillus > Lysinibacillus sp. FSL K6-0057. The sequence goes on from NZ_CP152047.1 coordinate 343,644, forward strand.
AACACCCAAAAAGCTAGTGCTAATAAACGTCCCTTTTTACTTGCAACCATTGAGCCCCATTGCTCAAGTGGATGTTTTTTCATAAGAAGACCTCCATTCATGTAAGTGATTTAATTATATATACTAGAAGGTTAATTAATCAATCTATAAATATTAATATGTTATAATATGCGTAAAAAGAATGCTTAATTAAGGAGGCGAACTTGTTGAAACAATCACCGCGTGTTCTCGGGAGACCTCGCCATGATGAAAATGCGAAACCTACAAAAGATATTGTCCTTGAAACGGCCACAAGACTTTTTATTAAAGAAGGATACAAAAATATTTCGATGGATGATGTAGCAAAAGCTTGTAGCGTAACAAAGGCGACTATCTATTACTATTACCCAACAAAAGGGGAATTATATACATCTGCTTTAATCGCGATGATGGATCGTATCAAGCTATCGATTCTACAAATTTTAGAGCAGCCTAAACCATTTAAAGAACGACTCGAACAGCTTGTTGAGGTTCATTTATCAGCCACTATCGATATTGATATGAAAAATTTTATGAAAGAGGCGACTATCAATTTATCGGAATCACAGTTGAAACAAGTCCAAGCCTCCGAAAATGATATGTATCAAACAATAGAGCAGGCTATGCAAGTAGAGATGGAAAAGGGAACAATTCGAAAAGGAAATGCAAAATTTTTCGCTCATAACTTTATGGCATTGATGACTGTAGGGTATTTTAAAGATGGCGATGGTAAAACTTTGCTAGGCTCAGTAGATGTGACGGCAAAGGAAGTAACAAATTTCTTTTGGCGGTCTGTTGAAAATAAATAAAACTTAATGATTATGTGATTTTTTATAAAAGGAGTTATCTCATTATTTGGGGTAACTCCTTTCTTAGTGTTGAAAAACAAAACAGTTAATTGAAAGGTAGAAATGGATTTCCGTTGCAGGCTACCTGCTTTCCTGTGGGCGAGCGTCGAATCGCTTCCTCCGCTACCGCTCCGTGCAGGGCTTCGCCTGTCTCGCTATCCCACGGGAGTCAAGTAGCCTTCCACTCCAATCCACTGACTTTTTAGCAAAGGTTTTCAAATAAAGTGAAGGTGTTCACTATTCCTTATGAAGAGGTGTTGTCGCGCATCACTCCTAGGGGATTGAGCGGCTCATCGGACGCCCCCTGGAAAGGACGCTGGCGGAACAGAAATCAACCCCTCACCTTGCCAAGTTGCCTTTTCTGCCGTTGACTTCATCTTTTTGCAACAAACAACATGAAAGGAGTTATCTCATTATTTGAGGTAACTCCTTTAATTGTGATATAGGTCACATACATTGATAATGGTTCTCATTTATAGTTTGGTTATTGACAGAGGAGGAGAAAAAAATGAATTCAACAGAACAGCGTTTACCAACACATCTATTTTTAGCGAAATTAGGAAAGACAATCTTACGTCCAGGTGGAAAAGAGGCAACGAATCGACTATTAGATGCTTGCCAGCTAAATGAAAATAGCCATGTCCTAGAGGTGGCTACTAATATGGGGACAACAGCAATACATATTGCCAAAACATACAATGCTAAAGTAAGTGGAATCGATATTAATAAAGAGGCAGTTCAGAAAGCAAATGAAAATATTATTGGTGAAAATGTTCAGCATCTCGTCCATATTCAGCAAGGGAATGCTACACAATTACCATTCGACGATGGAACCTTCGATGTGGTTATCAATGAAGCGATGCTCACAATGCTACCGCAGGAATTAAAAGAACAGGCTTTGGCTGAATATATGCGAGTTTTGAAGCCAGGTGGCATCTTAGCCACACACGATTTAGTTGTTAAAGCGTCAAGTGAAGAAATTCTTACTGATGAAATTAAGGCACTTCGAAAAGTCATCATTGTAAAGGCACAGCCACTATCAAAGCAAAATTGGCGAAATTTAGTTGAAAAAATAGGGTTCAAACCTGTAGATGTGCATACTGGAGAACTTCATTTAGTATCTTTGGTAGGGCTTATTCGAGATGAGGGCTTAGATGGTTTAATACGTATAGTTGAAAATGCACGAAAAAATTCGGATGATGAGCAATATTTCCTTGAAATAATTGAGCATTTTGATCATGCTCGCCATCACTTTGGTCACATTACCATCATCGCAAAAAAGCAAGGATAATCAATGAAAACAGCAGTTCAATTTCAACAAGTATCTAAATTTTTTGGAACGAAGCAAATCATTAAAGATTGTAATTTAAGTTTGCAGGAAGGTGAAGTAGTGGCTATTGTTGGACCTTCAGGGTGTGGGAAGACGACTTTTTTACACTTAGCAACAAATGTGTTACAGCCGACATCAGGTCATATTAAATGCTTCACAGATAAGTTAGGTTATGTATTTCAGGAACCAAGGCTATTACCATGGTGTACATTATATGAAAATGTCACATTTAGCTGTAATGGAAATGTAGATAGAGCCCAAATTATGAATCTATTGGCGCGTGTCAAACTTAACAATGAAATTGATAAGTTTCCTAAGCAATTATCAGGTGGAATGAAGCAGCGAGCCTCAATTGTCAGAGCATTTGCATGCAAGCCTAAATTTATTATGATGGATGAACCTTTTTCAGCATTAGACTATTGGTTAAAAAAAGAACTTGTGCAGGATCTGATTGCTTTAATAGAAAATGAGCATGTGGGTATGTTTTATGTTACTCATGACTATGAGGAAGCGGCAACGGTGGCAGATCGCATTGTCAATATTGCGTATGCAAAGGATGGAATTTACAAGGAAATAATTTTAGATATACCAAGAAAACAACGCAGCTTTGATTATATAAAAAATATTGAATATCAATTATTACAACTTTAAACAGGGGAGAAAACATACCATGAAAAAATGGCCTATATTTAGCCTTTTACTATTATGTCTTACAGTGATTTTAGTCGCTTGTGGCAATAAAGAAGAAACAAAGCAAAATCAAGAACCAGAGAAAAGTGAACAAGCTACTGCTGACCAATCAAGTGTATCTGAAGTAGCAAAGGCAAAAAAAATGACTATTCAAGCACCAGCAGGTATTTCCATTGCCGCACCACTCTATAAAATGATTGATGACGAATCATTATTAGAAGGTGCAGAGGATGTTGAGTTTCTAACTTGGAATACGCCTGATGAATTACGTGCACGTATCAGTGGAGGTCAGGTGCAAGTATCTGCCGTCCCAACCTATGTAGGTGCTAACCTTTATAATAAAGGTGTAGACATTCAATTAGTGAATACACTGATTTGGGGGATTTTATATTTCATTGGTCCAGAAGGTGAAGCAATAGCATGGGAAGATTTAAAAGGCAAAACAGTTCATGTACCATTTAAAGGAGATATGCCAGCATTAGTATTTCAATACTTATTACAAAAAAACGGGCTTGATATAGAAAAAGATTTAACAGTGGAATATACAGCGACACCTCAGGAGGTTGTCCAGTTATTAGCAGCAGGCAAAGCACAGTATGCTGTATTACCAGAGCATACCGCTTCACTTGTTATTGCGAAAGCGAAGAAAGAGGGAATCGTCCTACAAAAATCCATGAGCCTGCAAGAAGAGTGGGCAGCAGCAACAGGAAAGGCTCCACGTATTCCACAAGCAGGAATTGTTGTTGATAAGGCATTGATTCAAGAGCACCCAGAAACTGTAGCATTGCTGCAAGAAAAAATAGAGGAATCTATTCAATTTTTAAAAGATGACCCTGAAGCTGCTGGCGAGCTATTAGCATCATATCAGGAAGGGCTTGATCCAACCTTTATTGCAGGATTATTACCCTATTTAAATATCGAATTTGTCACTGCGCAAGAAGCCAAGGAAGAGCTTGAGTTTTTCTTTGAACAACTAGCTTCACTATCGCCAGATATTATTGGTGGGCAATTACCGGATGATGATTTCTATTATGAACCGTAAAAAAAGCTTGATTATTCAAATGAGCACTTGCTGTGGCATCGTGCTCATTTGGACACTATTATCTTTAAAGTTTCCGAGCATTTTAATACCCTCCCCATATGAAACACTAACCGCACTATGGCACATTACAGTTAGTGGGGAGTTGCTTCATCAACTTTATTTAACAATGGTTCGTATGTTAGTAGGTTTAATAATAGGGATGTCGTTGGCCATTCTATCAGGTTTATTGGCTGGTAGATTTGCAGTTATCTACGAAATGTTCCGCCCCATTATTGCCTTTTTATTAGGTATTCCACCTATTATTTTGGTCGTGGTTGCAATGGTTTGGTTTGGTACTAATTCAATCATACCAATTTTTGTCGTAAGTATTTTAGTGTTTCCGACTTTTTACATGAATATTGCAAATGGTTATCGTCAAATAGATATTCAACTCTTACAAATGGCAACGGTCTATAAAAAATCGACGTGGCAAACATTACGCTTCATCATTTTACCAAGCCTAATGGTGCCATTTTTTACAGCCTGTTCGTTGGCAGCAGGAGGTGCAGTAAGAATTACCATTATGGCTGAATTATTAGGAACAAGCAGTGGTATTGGTGCTGCTTTAACCATGGCACGTATCAATATTAACACGGATAAAGTATTCGCTTGGACATTGATAAGTGTGTTAGTAATTTTAGCAATTGATAGCTTTATCTTAAACCCATTAAAAGCAAAAATGATGAAATGGAATATGGAGGAATGACAATGGCAATTATACCAATTCAAGCAATGTTAGAAGAAAAGGCAAAACATATTGGTAAATTAGGGCGTATCGATGGTGCAGATATTTTGAACATTCAATTACGTGCAGGTGAAGAAATTCCTGAGCATCATACAGACAATGAAGTTCTAATTATTGTTCAATTTGGTGAAGTTCGCTTTCTTGTTGAAGGTATAGAGGAAATTTTAACACAAGATACTATTCTAACCTTAAAACCATCTGAAAAGCATAGCTTAGAAGCAATTACAGACGTTCGTGTTATTGTAATTAAATTAAATTAAAGCTCCTACTTTAATATGGAGCTTTTCATAGTGTTGAAAAACAAAACAATCCATAGAATTTTTGTGAAAGGTGAAAATGAATTTCCGTTGCAGGCTACTTGTTTTCCTGTGGGCGAGTGCCGAATCGCTTCCACCGCTACCGCCCTGTTTAGAGTTTTGCCTGTCTCGCTATCCCACGGGAGTCAAGTAGCCTTCCACTCAACCCCATAAATATTTAACTTTTAGCAAAGGTTTTCAGATAAAGTGAAGGTGTTCACTACTCTTTATGAAGAGGGTGTTGTCACGCATCACTTCTCCACATTTTTCACTACTGTTAGTATGAAAGAAAAGGAAAAGACACTTTTACAGAATGGTTGATTGGAGTGAAGCCAGCGGAACGGAAATCAACCCCTCACCTTGCTAAAATATCTTTTTCTGCTAGTGATATGATCTTTTTTCAACAAAGTGAAAAGCTCCTATTCAATATGGAGCTTTTTATATGCTTATTCTAAAGAACTATAATCCATGTTGCGGCAGACGTGCAACGATGGAGATGCCTTGCAGATTCTGGTTATGCTTCATAAACGTTTTACGCATTAACAATACACGCTTCCAAGCTTGCGAATTAGTTGCTACATTTTTTAGGATTTTTAGGACGCCAAATAACCCCTCATCTTCAATTAAGCGTTTCGGATAGAGGAGGTGCATAGGTGCCGTTTCAACATGCTCTATAACAAAACCATGTTGCCTTAAAGCATCCTCCCATTCCTCCATTGTTAGTGGTAGTGCATTGACTTTAATAGCATTGACCAGATCTTTACGAATATCCTCACGTTGATTACTAGCGATAGTAGAAGGGGTCAAACACATCTCATGGATGGCATATGTGCCACCAGGCTTTAATATTCTTTTTGCCTCACTAATAATGGCATTTTTTTGTTTAGCAGATTGCATGGTCAACATGGCTTCCCCATATACAACAGTTGCACAAGTATTTGGTAAACCAGTTTGCTCAGCACTACCAATAATACAACGTTGAGTTTCCCCATTTAAATAACTTCTTACTTTTGTAGCAGCTTCCTCATCACGTTCAATCGCTATATAGGTAGGATTTTTTTCCAAGGTCATTTTTGCGGTAATACCAAGCCCAGGCGCAAACTCTACAACATAGTCTTGTTCTGTAATGGCTAGATGCTTAAGCATTTGTCGTGTCATTTGAATGCCACCAGGGCGAAGTACTGTTTTTCCCAAGTTTGCGAGCAGCCAATGTCCTGGCATTTTTTCATAATTTAAGGTATGTTTTTTCATTTATAAAATCCTCCTTTAGTTGAAAATGATTATTATTCTCATTATTATATAGGTAATGTATTAATTGATAATGTGATCTAAATCAAATTTGGGGGTATATGAATGGTCTGTCAAAAACAATATTGCTTCTCAAAGGTACCGATATTTCAAAATCTAAAAGGGCATGAAATGGAGGGAATTTCACGTATTATAACGCATCATCATTTTGATAAGGGAGACATTATATTACTTGCAGGTGATCGTAAGAAAAAATTATTTATCGTAAGACATGGACGAGCAAAAGTTTCTCATATATCTGCAGATGGTCGGGAGTATGTCATGAGAATATTAGAAGCAGGGGAATTTTTTGGTGATGTTACCTTGTTTAATGATGAACCACAAAAATCGACAGTAGAGGCACTGGAAAAAACAGAAATTTGCTCGCTTGATGGTGAGGAACTTATGAAGATATTAGCTGGTACACCTATTACCTTGTTTCATATGCTTGCCCAGCTTTCTGCACGTTTAGAGGAGACAGAAAATCACTTGAGTGAAGCTATTTCTAAAGAGGTGAGTGAAAGACTTGCTGCCTTTATTTTAAAATCAGCTACCTTGGCCAAGAGTGACACATTTCTATTGACACTAACAAAAAAAGATTTAGCTTCCTTATTGAATACTACAAGAGAAACCTTAAGTCGTCGTTTATCTGTATTCCAAAAAGAAGGGTATATAGAGATGACAGGAAAAAGAATTATCATTAAAAATTATGATGCTTTGGAAAATTTATTATAGCAAGACAGTTAATAGTTGATAAAATCAATGAATTTTGAAAAGATTGTCGAAATTGTGATATAGCTCATTGAAATAATGTACAAACAGTCTTATAATGAAGGTTGTAATGTCACCAAGACAAGATAAGGATGGTATTATGATGCGCTTTTTGCGATTTAAAGTAAACATTGTAATAACAAGTCATACGAATCGCTATCCAGCCCTTGTGACTGGTGATTGTGTAAGATATACGCTGTAACGACTGTTAAGTTTTACCTTAATGGTCTTTTTTACATGTAAGCAATAAAAAATAGTACTAGTGATGGCAAAGGAGAGTTCAAAATGTCAGAAACGAATAACCAAACACAGGCTGAACAAGTAACTGTGAGTAAAGAGCAATTAGATGTACTAGATCAATTATTAAAGCCTGAAGTTCAAGAATCACTTACAACTTTAGTTGAGCAATTACCAAAGTTAACTGAAATGATGACATTATTAACGAAATCATACGAGTTTGCTCAAGCTGTTGCAACAGACGAAGTGCTTAAAAACGATACTGTTGGAGCAGTAACAGAAATGGCTGGTCCTGTAGTTGGTTCTGCGAAAAACCTTGCAGCAACTGCAATTGAAGCGAAAGACCGTGCATCTGAAAGCCATGAAGTAATTGGCTTATTCGGTCTTGTGAAAATGTTAAAAGACCCTCAAGTTCAAAATGTTTTCCGTTTTGTTAATGCTTTCTTACAAGTAAGCTCAGAACGTAAAGCTAAATAAGACTCAAGGTAAATTCAATTCGTAAGGACGGAGGATTAATTAATCATGTCAAAAGAAATCGTCATCTTAGGTGCAGGTTACGCTGGCGTTTTAACTGCATTAACAGCACGTAAGTATCTATCAGCTGATGAAGCAAAAATTACTGTAGTAAACCAATTCCCAACACACCAAATTATCACTGAGCTTCACCGTTTAGCAGGTGGTACAATTGCAGAAGGTGCTGTTGCATTACCACTTAAAAAAATCTTTAAAGGTTTAGATATCGACCTACACATTGCAAAAGTATCAAAATTCAATGTGGATACTAAAAAAGTTGATCTAGATAATGGCTATACATTAACTTACGATACACTTGTAGTATCTTTAGGTAGCCAAACTGGGTTCTTTGGTATCCCAGGATTAGAAGAAAACTCTATGGTTCTTAAATCAGTAAATGATGCCAATAAAATTAACAAACATATTGAAGACCGCATTAAAGCATATGCACAATCTAAAGATGAAGCAGATGCAACAATCGTTATTGGCGGTGGCGGTTTAACAGGTGTTGAGCTTGTTGGTGAAATCGTGGACAACTTCCCGAAAATCGCTGCAAAACACGGTGTTAATTTTGCTGATCTTAAAATTAAACTTGTTGAAGCTGGTCCAAAAATCTTGCCAGTGCTTCCGGATACACTTATCCAACGTGCTACTGAAAGCTTAGCAAAACGTGGTGTAGAATTTATTACAGGTACACCAGTAACAGGTGTTGACGGCAACGTTATTTCTTTAAAAGATCGTGAACCAATTGTTGCAAATACACTTGTTTGGACAGGTGGGGTAGCTCCACTTCCAATCGTAGGCGAATCAGGTCTAGCAGCTGATCGTGGTAAAGCAACGATTAATGAATTCTTACAATCTACATCTCACGAAGATGTATTTGTTATTGGTGACGCATCTGTTGCACTACCAGCTGATGGAGGTCGTCCACTATACGCTCCAACAGCACAAGTTGCATGGCAAATGGGTGAATGTGCTGGTTATAATGTATTTGCACAATACAAAAACCAAGACATGCAATCATTCTCAGCTGTAAACTCTGGTACACTTGCAAGCTTAGGTCGTAAAGATGCTGTTGCTACAATAGGTGCGAGCAACACAGAGCTTAAAGGCCTTCCTGCAACATTAATGAAAGAAGCTTCTAATATTCGTTACCTAACACATATTAAAGCTTTATTCGGTTTAGCCTATTAAAAACATCACACTCACTACTATCACGATATGAAGCTGCTAGTAGTGAGTGTTTTTTTCTAAAAATGTATATTAATCACTTTAAATCCAGTAAAATAATTACATATTCAATATTCTATTTTCTGAGGTGATGGCTGTGTTAACAATGTTTCAATCAAAAAAAGTAGATATAGAGCAATTTAAGGCTAAAATTGATGAACTAAATGCAAAGCTGGACAAGAAAGATCATGAATTTCAAATTTTTTTAAATGAGTTACATAAGGATATCATTGAAACGATTGAACAACATAACAAGGTAAATGATCAGCATACTATTTTAGGAGAAATGGTCGCCGATATTGTAGGAGAGTTTAATAAAGTTGAGGATAGCACTATTCAATCCAATAAAATTTCTGAAAATGCGCTTGATAAAGGCAATTTATTAATTTCTTCCTCGGATCAAATGATGACGTTATCGGTTGAAAGCAAGCAGGCTGTCCAGGAGGTAGAACAGCTGATTGATGCGTTAGGAGAGCAGTCTCAAAAAACATCTTTAAGCATGAGTAATTTAAGTGAGCGCTCAAAGCAAATAGCAGAAATTGTAAATGTTATTGGAGAAATTTCAAATCAAACAAATTTACTAGCTTTGAATGCATCTATTGAGGCAGCAAGAGCTGGGGAGCATGGTAAGGGCTTTTCAGTTGTTGCTGAGGAAGTTCGCAAACTAGCTGAAAACACGAAAACTAGCACAGAAGATATTGCTAATTTAACAAAGAAAATTGAAGAACAAATTGGACTTGCTTACGAGGATAATAAAAATAACATGCAGCTTGTCACGGAAGGTATTGACAAAAGCGCTAAAACCTCAGTAAAAATTGATCAATTACTGCACATTATGACGAATGTTCAAACGGGAATTAATGAGCTATTAGCTTCAATCAAAGATCAAAAGCTATCAAACGAAGATGTTATGCATAAATTTAATACGACTACTGCCTTATTTGATGAAACAAATCGCGTACTAAAAAGCCATATTGATGAATCAGAAATTGTGACGAAAAAATTATTAGAGGCAGTCGATCAAGTAAAGCATTTCCCAACAGAAAGATAAATAATCTAACTTCATTCAATGGAAGTTTAAAAAAGCAAGAACCCTGCATAGCACCTCCTCAACTTCTTAGTGACTACTACAGGGTTCATTTAATTATTTCAAATCGCCAACTTCAGTCATTTCATTCCACAATTACATCTTTCATACCGCATCTTTCAAAGGCTTGAACACCAGCCGCGGTCTTCCACAAAACTCTCCTGCGATTAAACCTGTGCTAACGCTGACTCGATGACCAATCCTAAACAAGGATAAGGTAAAGCATTACGCCATATAAAACCTCTTTCAATTCTGTTTTGTTCATCCTAGATTAGTAGGTAACAATTCAGATGGGAGGATGTGAAAGCAATTTTTGCATGAAGCTCCTCTTTACTTAAAATAAACTTTTAATCAATGTATCAATCATGACAGGCATTTCTTTAAACGCACTATCCACATGCAATCGTTCTGTTTTTTGATGGGCATCCTTACCAAATGGACCGACATTTAATACAGGACCTTGTAATGCCGCCATTTCTTTAAATGGAATATGATACGTGTCGCCCCATACTGGTGTGTTCCGCTCAAATGCTAGCCATTCATTGGATGCATCGGAATAGTTGACATAGCTTAAATCACAAATGCCGTTAAAGTAGTGGATCTGCTCCACCTCAATATCGAATGTCCGAGCTGTTTGCTTCATTAATTCAATCGACTGTTTCACTAATGGATGATTGGATGAATTAATGGCTGGGTAGTAAGGTGGCGCATATAACAGAACTGTGGCAGGTGCTAATTCCTGACAGCGAATCATGAGCTGATCCACAATGCGAATGGATTTTTCACGATCATCCCATGCACTATGTTGCAGAACCTGCTGCTTAATCGCTTGTACTTCCTCAGCGCCTAATTTATCGATGGCGTGCTCCAATAATGCCTCGTAGCGTAAGACCTTTACTTTGCCCACACCCTGCACATTTTCTCGTGTACAAATGTCCTGATAGTGCGCATTGCAAGCAGCCATAGCCTGTAACGCAACTTCCTCAAAAATAGCCATCACTTCTGCAGCTGTCCGTTTTAACAAAAAGACATTGTAAAGTGCCGCAGCTCGATACGGTGTTTGTGTAGAATATTCCATTTTCAAATCTTTTAACTGTAGCGATACGGGTAGTGGCGTGCTTTCACCTAAATCTGTTTCACGGAAAAGCGGGTTCCACTCCATATGCTGTGTCATATAGGAGGCGATAAAGGTAGCCGTCATCCCTTTTAATGGTTCACCGACATGTGTCTCTTTTCCATAGAACAAGGCAGCAGGCATGATTTTACCAATTGTGCCTGAATAAATATATTCATTCGTATCCGATGGCCCTTGTGAAAAGGAAGGCTCACTATTTAAAAATAATTGATAGGATAAACCATGCTGTTCACGCAGTCTCACCAGTTCCACAACAGCCGCTCTCATACCAGCAGAGTTGACTTCCTCATCAGGAACAGTTGTTAAAATCAAATTAATCGGCCATTGCTCAAAGCTTGCCTTTTCAATTAACTGCATGTGTAAGGCAAGACCCATTTTCATATCCATTGTGCCGCGACCAAATAAATAATTCCCTGACTCCAAATCAATGCGAGCTGCCTCTGGTAAGTCTTTTAGGTATTTAGGCTCCAGTAGCTTTTTCGTTAGTTCTTCCGGATAAAAGGCTAACGGCTCTAGTTCGCCATATTCCTCCGTATGCACGGTATCAAAGTGGCTAATTAATACAACCGTTTCCGTTGCCGTTGGATGCTTATAGAAGGCTGTAACAGCGTTTCTTCCAAGTCCTGCATCATGTAATTCAATCAATTCCGGGTGTTTATCAAAATATGGAAGCGTTAACAATTTATCTTTTAAGCGAAAGGCAAATTCATTTTCACCCTTCGTTAATGTTCTGCTTTCCCAGCTCACAAGTTCACATAAGAGGGCACGTAGTTTTTCGGGTGTATCCCACATAAAAGTATTCATTATTTTTTCTCCTTTTATAGTAAAATGTTTTATTTTCAAGATGATATAAATAGAAAATTAGAAGGGAATTAAATATTTTTATTGTCATTTATTTTTCGCTATATGAAATTAAATCTACATAGTGGAATATAAATTCATCGTAAATGGAAAACAACAAATTGTCAATTTTAATTTTTGTGAATACTCGTAATTTTCCTTACTAATTAAGTGGAACTATGTATATATTTCATGTAGCATCTATTTATATGCATAAAAATTAGTTAAAATAAAATGAAACTACATTCAAAAGTAGGGGCTACATGTAAAAATTTGAGGGTACATAAAAATTTAATAAGTTGCATGAATATTATTTTCATAATGATTCCACTTAGTGCTAACTGGATCTATAAAAACCTTAAGATAGTGATCATATGGGGAAATGAAAGGGAGTAATTGTAATGATTCAATCAATCGAAAGAGCTATGTTAGTTATAAATATACTGGCGAAGCATCCGAAACGTTTTTTTACTGTGCAGGAAATTTTTAATGAAACAGACTTGCCAACGAGCACAATTTACAGATTATTATATACATTAGAAAGTTTTGATTTAGTAGAGAGAAATGAGAATAAAAAGGAATTTCGACTGGGCTATACATGGTTGCAACTTGGCATGAAAATGTATCACGAGACGGATATTAGAGAAAAAGCGCATCCTCTGTTAGAAAACCTTGCATATAATGTTCGCGAAACAATCTATTTAAGTATCGCCAAACAGTTTGCATCCATTATTATTGATCGAATTGATAGTCCTAAAAATGTCCGTATTATTGATATGATTGGCGAAAAAATCCCTTATCCTATCGGAGCTCCTAATAAAGTGTTGCTGGCGTTTTCTAAAAGCGATGTACAGGAACAATTTTTGAAACAACTTGAGGAGCCAGAGAAAGAAAAATTGATTGAGAACCTCAATGGTGTGAGAGAAAAAGGCTTTGCCATAAGCATTGGAGAAAAAACAAAGGGGACAGTATCCATAGCAGCTCCTATATTTGATTCAAATAAACAAATAATTGCAGCCATTAGTGCAGAGTGTTTTGAATATGATACAGATGAGGAAAAATTAGAGAGTATAACACAGGAAGTCATTAAAACAGCTCAGCAGCTGTCCCATGAGTTAGGATATATATAATAATTTCTTACTAAGATAAAAAACCATCTAGTGTCAATAATTAATCGACATTAGATGGTTAATTTTTTTCATGAAAAGGGGTTACTTTAGTTTTTCAATTATTGTTGCCTGCTATTCACAATCCTTTGATAATAGTGACCTTTCGTAGGTTGTACATTTAGCAATAGTAGAATAACAGCTACAACCAACATCATAAAGGATGCACTAACGACAACGGAGCGTATTGTTATCCATTCAGCAAAAATCCCAAAAATAGCAGTAAGTATAATAATAAAAAGGGCTTCAAAAAATCCATAAATACTTCCTATTCGACCCATGCTCTTAGAGGGTATATTATTTTGATAAAATGTATAAAATCCTGTATTCGCAAAGGCGGTTGCAAAGGATAAGACAAAGCAACCTAAAGCAGCTATAAAAAAAGAAAATGATGATGTAAATATCAAATAACCTAATGCTGTTATGAGAGATCCCATACCTATTAACCAAGAAGTTGGTATTTTTTCAACAATAACGGAATTAGTTAGCGAGCCAATTAATACACCCACTCCCGCAATACTGACTAGAATACCATATTCTCCTTCAGATAAAGCTAATATTTGTGTTGCAAAGGCAGCCTCTAAAGAATCAGTAGCTGTCATCAAGACAATAGTGATGCTAAACAATAAATAGATGACCATTACATAGGAATTTTTTAAGCTAAAGCGTATGACCATTTGCCAATCTTGAAGCAATACGCGATAAAGCGATGTTTTTTCGGTATTACGATCAAACTTTTCAAAGGCTTCAACATTGGGCATTTTGAACGTTATACAGGCTGATAGAAATAAAGCAATCGCGTTTAAATATATAGCCATATGAGGTGTTCCGACTGTAAATAGCAAGCCTGCAATAGCTGGTCCAGTTAGAAATGCACCAGAGTCGAGCAAGCTGCGTAATGAATTAAAACGTTTCCTTTGTTCGATAGGTATTAACTTAGTGATATAAGTCATAGATGTTGGATGATACATAGAGCTAGCAACTGTAATGATAAAGACAAAGACATACATCCATACTAGGCTAGAAAAGAAGGGGAGTATGACAATGAGTATAGATTGAAAAATATTTAAAATAATCATTAGCTTTTTCTTATTAAAACGATCGATTAGGCTTCCTGACCAAAAATTAGTGAACAAGGATGAGATTGCTCTTACTATATACAAGCCAGAAACAGCCAGAGCAGATTGTGTAAGATTTAATACAAGGAGATTTAAGGCAATAAAATAGATCCATCCACCAATACTGGAAACACCAATACTACATAATAGAATGGCAGGATACCGCCAGCTCTCTAAAGATTTTCTCATATAAATTCCTCCTTAAGCAAAATGATGATTTGCAAAATAAAAAATCCCACCCCCAAGACGATTAGTCTTAGGGACGAGATTGTGGAATTTATATACTCACGTGGTGCCACCCTAGTTCACTATTATGTCACCATAATAGCCTTTCAGTACGGCATAGTGCCTATGCTTATACTGTAACTCTATAACGGGAGTTCCCGTCGCACCATCATTCAAACAAAATCCAATGCGCTACTCCGAGACTTGTTTCAATAATTCGTTCTTACTCGTTTTCAGCAATCCGAGCTCTCTGGGAAGAACAGCCTTATTTACTCTTCTCTTCAATGTATTTTTGCTAGTGTAGCATATGTACATGATTCTGGTAAATAGTACTATAAAAATATTACTAATAATTTTGTAGAAAGATTTTTAATTGTGTCATCAGCGATTGGCAGTGCTGTATGGATAAATCAACATTCAAAGGAATTTCAAGGGAATGATCGAGGTCCTCAAAAACAGCAAGCTGGAGAGTAGTAAGTTGCGCCAGTTTTTCCTGTGAATAATAAGGATCCGCAGTACCGATTGCCAAAAATGCATGTTTGTCTAATAGATTTGCCATTGTATGTTGAAGAGATAGTAATGGGGTGAAGAGAATATAACGAGCAGGAATAAAAGGAGTCTGCTGCATATAAAAGTCGATA
This sequence comes from Lysinibacillus sp. FSL K6-0057, assembly GCF_038630885.1. NCBI lineage: Bacteria > Bacillati > Bacillota > Bacilli > Caryophanales > Bacillaceae > Lysinibacillus > Lysinibacillus sp. FSL K6-0057. The sequence goes on from NZ_CP152047.1 coordinate 358,902, forward strand.
ATAGGCATAGTACCTAAAGATTTTCCTAGATAGACGACTTCTCTATAAGGTTTTGATTGCAAACTGTTTTCTACAATAGGGTTGGCAACTTGATAGACCATTTTTGATATGGCTTGTGAGTCCTGTTCGAATTGCTGTTGCTCAAACGTATAATTGATTTGAATGACATCATAGCCAAGTTCTAGCATTAATGCCGTAGAATAATAAAGTATAGGTTTATCATAGGTATAGCCCGTGCCGGAGAACATAAAGCATAACTTATCGCTTTTTCTATCAAAAAAGTTGTAGGATATACCGTTATACATGGCTTGCTTAGGTTTGATTTTCATGAAGATTCCTCCATTTATAGTAATGATAGTTTATAATTGTACTATAGCAAAGGGGGAGAAATTTATGAAGGCTATTATTATCAATGAGTTTGGAGCACCTGATGTTTTAACACCTATTGATTGTCCAAAACCGATTATTTCTGAGGGTGAAATCTTAATACGGACAACCTATACAAGCGTCAATTTCGCAGATATTAAAAACCGTACAGGTAATAAAGCTAAAGCAAAATTTCCGATGGTTCTTGGTTTAGATGTTGCAGGGGTGATAGAAGAAGTTTTTAATGATAACAGTGGCTTTCAAAAGGGTGACCAAGTTATCGCCTTCCCGAAAAACGGTGCTTATGCAGAATTTGTTGTAGCAAAGGAACAACTGGTTTTTAAAGTTCCTAGTGATGTACCAATCGAGAAGGTGGCAGCTGTACCAACTGTTTTATTTTTATCGTATATGTTAACACATCAAATAGCAGCAATTGGTCAGCAGGATGCCGTCTTAATTCATGCTGCTTCTGGTGGAGTCGGGACAATGCTTATCCAAATGGCAAAAAGGCTAGGAGCTAAACTGATTATTGGTACGGTGAGTAGTTTGGAGAAGGCCTCAATCGTTTATCAGCTCGGCGCAGATCACGTGCTTACATATGATCAATTCAGTACACATGTCAATGAACTAACAAAGGGTCGTGGCGTTGATATCGTGTATGATTCCATTGCAGGAGCTGTCACAGAGGAAAGTTTAACTTGTTTAGCACCTTATGGCACGCTTGTCCAATTCGGAAATAGTGGAGGCAGAGCAGGCAATATAAAAACATCAGATTTACACAGTAGCTGCCGCAATATAAAAGGATTTAGCTTAGGTACGACAAGAGCTTTGAAGCCAGAACTGTTACAGCAGGTTGCACAGGATATTTTTTCTTTGTTAAAAGATGATAGTTTCCAGGTGCCAATTGCTAAAATATTTCCCTTAGAGGAAATGCAAAAGGCCCATGAATTTATGGAAAGTCGCCAGCATCAAGGGAAAATACTTATTAAAATATAAAAATACAAAAAGATGACGCTCCAAAATGGGTGTCATCTTTTCAACGTCTATCAGCGATCTAGTTCAGTAAGCTTTTCATAAATACGTCTTTTTCGGTACAGCATCGTACCAGTTTCGGCTACATCCTGAATCATGCCTTTATTGGCATAGGCTCCAAAAACCATCCCTGCAATAGGAATCATTTGAAACAGCTTTTTCCAGCCTAGTTGATCTCGATACGTGTAAAATACTTCCTGCCATCCTTGAAGCTGAGAAATCATATTATCTGAAGCCTTTTTCGAGCTGTTCATAGTAGAAAGCTCCTGTAGGATTGCTTCTTTACCAACAATATCAGCAGAAGTAAATTGTAGACATTTTACAATAAAAATACGTTCCATTTTATCATTCGGATCATAGCCATGAATGATCGCTATTTCTTGCAATGTTTTGAGTGCAGTTCCTAAAATCATTGGAATATCAATAGCTAAAGTAAAGATGCCACCAAAGCCAGTAGAGGCTCCTTGTACAGTAGCAAATTTTACTCGGTCATTTTGTAATTGATCACTGAGAGTGATCATGTCCTCTAAAGGAATCTGACCAATATCAGATATAGTTAAAATATGCTGTGTGGAAGAATAGTCACGGATTTTTTGTATCATGGCTTGTTCATTGATTAAATACTTTCCACCTGACTGAATATAATTGCCTAGTTCATCGACCAATAAAGCAATTTTATTTTGAAGAAAGGCGGGTGTCACTTTATCTAATAATTTAAATGGTATTCTTCCTAATTTCTCCCAAAACCATAAATCCTTTTGATCTTTTTCCCACACTTGAATCTCTTGTAAATACTGCTCTAATAACTCTCGGTTCTCCATGATTGTCTTATCCCCTTATGTGTCCATTTAACTTTAAATACGAAAAATACTATATAAAGTTTCGCTTTATTTAAATGAGATTTCGACAAACTAATGAATCACATACTATTGCCAAACGGACGCAAGGAGTGCAATTCCTTCATTTATTTGCTGAAGCGTCAGTCCACCATATCCTATAATGACCATCGTTTCATTCGTACCATCCTGATAGGAGGTAGAGCATGGATATACTTGAACTCCTACCTCTTGAGCAAGCTGGATCGCTCTACTCTCGGTGAGATGTTGGGGTAGCTTGATGACAATATGTAGTCCAGATTTTTCACCGATTACTTGAAATTCATTTGAAAAATGTGTAGAGATGGCGGTCAATAATGCTTGCTGCTTTTTACGATAGATTGTTCGCATTTTTGCTAAATGCTTATCGAATAGACCTTGTGCAAGAAAGTCCGCCAAGACAAGCTGGTCTACTTTGGAGACAACTGATTTTTGCTCATCATGAAAAGTCATAAACGGTCCTACTAGAGACTTTGGAAGGATCATATAACTAATGCGTAATGATGGGAGCAATGTTTTTGAGAATGTTCCGAAATAGATGACATGCTGAAGTTGATCCATTTTGGCTAAAGAGGGAATTGGCAGCCCCTTATAACGAAATTCGGAATCATAATCATCTTCTATAATAAGAGCCTCGTTCAAGTTGGCCCATTGTAACAATGCTGCTCTTCTTTCCATGGTCATAATCATGCCTAAAGGAAATTGATGAGCGGGTGTTGTGTATAACATGTGAATTATTTTTCGAGGTAGGGTAATTCCTGAATAATCCACAGGAATCGCCTCTGTGGACAATCCACATTGTTGGAAAACGGCACGTACTCGTTTAAAGCCTGGCTCCTCTAATCCAACACGTGTCGCTGGACCAAGAAAATGACAAAGAGCCTGAAGCTGGCTTTGTGTACCACTATAAACAAATACCTGTGAAGCATCACAACTAACCCCACGAGAACGTTCTACATAGCGAGCAATCTCTGTGCGTAAAATCGTCTCTCCTGCCCAAGGGCTTGTTGATAAGTTGTTACTATTAAAATGCTTTTTTATAAGCTTGTGCCAAGCAGTATAGGGAAAAGCCTCGTTATCCACATGCCCATTAGTAAAATCAAATTGTATATTGTTAGGGATACTATTACTTGTAGCAGACACATGCTGGGGTACTTGCTGTAGCCAATCAAATTCAAAGGGAGCAATAAAATAGCCAGATCGCTCTTTGCTATAAATATAGCCTTCTGCAAGTAATTGCTCATAGGCTTCTTTTATAGTGTGTACACTCACATCCAATGTTAGGGCGAGAGCTCGCTTAGAAGGCAATTGTTTGTGAGCAAGTAATTTTTTAGTGATAATAGCATGCTTTATTTCTTCATAGATTTGAATGTATTTCGCCAAATCCCCTCTAAATATAATGGCTAGCTCCACATAGATGCCTCCTTTGGTATGGTTGATTTTTTAGTAATTGGTTATATCTATCATATCAATTTTACCGTTAAATAAGTAAAAAAGGAGTGAAGTGTAATGGAATTTATAACATTAGAAAATGAAGTGGTTAAACTAAAACCTTTAGAATTGAGCGATTTACCAGAAATTTTAGAGACAGGGAGTTATCCAGAAATTTGGTCACATATGTCCACAACGATAGAAAAAAAGGAGGATGTGAATAACTTTGTGGAAAACGCATTAAGAGCCAAAGACGAAAAAACAGAATTTCCATTTGTGATTGTGGATAAACAATCAGGGGATATTATTGGTTCTACTCGTTTTATGGATATTGATGACAAGCATCAGCGATTAGAAATTGGCTATACATGGCTAACACCCGCATACTGGCGTACAGCTATTAATACTAACTGTAAGTATTTGCTCTTACAATACTGTTTTGAGCACCTTCATTTACAACGCGTGCAAATAAAAACGGATCATGATAATATCCGTTCCCAAAAGGCAATTGAGCGCATTGGTGCCACAAAAGAGGGAATCTTGCGTAATCATATGATTCGCAAGGATGGTACAACAAGGCATACCGTTATGTATAGTATTACAATTGAAGAATGGCCACAGGTGAAAAAACATTTAGAGAAGCTCTTAGTGCAATTTGGATAAATATAGGTATAAAATGGTATTTATTTAATTCATAAAACCGTTTTTTCTTATAAAAAGTGTCAAAAAATAAAGGGAAGGGTAGAGTAGAGTACCGAAAAATTGAAAGAGGGTAATCTACTTGAAACCAAAATATACTTTAAGACAAATTTATGGCGATAATGCTGTGTATACACCAAGAACACCGTATAGTGATAATCCGTGGATGATGGATGATCCTCATAAGCTGGATGCTTTAACCTCAAGAGAAGTTGCTATTGCTGATATCCCGGTGCTAGTACATCGAGCCACACAAACAGAAAAAGCCCAAGAGCTTCATCAACTAGCAGGACTACCATGGATTGAACAGCCCTATAGCTATGAGACACAGGAGGAATATTTGGCACTGATCCAAACTTGGTGTGAGGAAGGGAAGACCATTGTGTGCCAATATATACATGACCTGGAGCATATGGATCGTCAATGTTATTGGATGGATGCAGAGAAATTTAATGAGTTGAATACAAAAGCATATATCGATCATTTAATCGATAGCAAATTTGTGCCAAGTCGTCTAAATGTGGAGACGTATAGACTTTCAGATGCCATTAAAAATTGGCAGCCACCTGTAGTACTAAAGCCTGGCGATGATTCTCCAACATCGGGAGGATATGGCGTAACCATTTGTCATAACAAAGAGGAACTGACAGAAGGTTTACGTCAATTTCGGATGACGGGAACTGAAAGTATAATCATTGAGGAGCTTTTACAGACAAAGGACAACTATAGTTGTCAATTTGTTTACTCGGAGGAGCTTGGCATTCAATACTTAGGAGCTTCCCAGCAAATTACGGATGACAACGGCATTTATGAGGGGAATATCATTGTAGATAAAGTACCCGAAAAAGTAATTGAAGTAGGAAAACATATTATGGAACGCGGTGTTGAGGAGGGCTTTGTTGGTGTGGCAGGCTTTGATTTAATTGTCACTGAAGCTGGTGATGTTCAAGCGATAGACTTAAATTTCCGTCAAAATGGTTCAACCTCTATGCTGATGTTTCATGAAGCTTTAGGAAAGCCCATCAATAAATTTAGCTCCTATTCAGCGCAAAGCCCACAACAGAATGATTACTTCTATCAAACAATCAAAAAATTTATAGAACAGGGAATGTTATTTCCCTTATCTTTCTATGATGGAGATTATTTTGAGGAGCCCGTAGCTTCTAGATTTGTCGGTGTATGGTACGCAGATACGCTAAAAGAGATTGAAAAGCTGGAAAAGGAATTATTATAGGAAGAAAAGAATGGTCTTTAATCTTATATGTACTAAATGCAATAGAACCCCTTTGGATAAAGGGTTTAAGTTTTAGTATATATACTAAAACTTTGGCAAGAGTTAGCGTCAGAAAAATGCGGATTTATAACGTTAAGAAATATGCATAATTTTATTCATTAAAGTCGATAGTGCAGCAGTGTTCCAAATACCACTAAAGCATTGCTATGGCCTATTTTTGAAGAACGTGCATAAAAACATGTATAAATAATGTTCACAAGGAAAGGCACGAACGTTGATGGTACAACATTCGTGCCTTTTTTTGGCGTGTCCAAACTTTGATTTGGGAACGTTATTAGGTTAATTTTTGTATGCATTATTAATCATTGTTGCACCAAATTTCTTATACGTTTCCTTCTCAGTTATTTCCTTAATAGTTTTAATAAATGGTTCTTTCTTATATATATGTAGGCCTATAGAACTTATATTTAGAAGCAAGGTAACATATTCTTTAGCTAAATTTGGATGTAATCTAAGTTAATCTCGAAATAATAATTTTTCGTACCTTTTCATTGCTGTTAATTTCACAAATATGTAGATAACAAATCTCCTGGCCCTATCCACCAATTAATACTAAAAAAATTTCCCATTTTAAATGAACTTTTCAAATCACTCATTTGTATAGTAAGTGAATATCCAAAAAAGGAGGAAATATACAATGGGGGAAATCAATAATTGCAAAGTCTGCGGTAAAGATTCATTCGCTGTAGGTGAGCTAGGTCATGGTTATGCCAATGTAAGGCCTGCTAATAAAATCTTTTCTACGGGAACACCTTTGCTCGTTACGTATTGTCAAAGTTGTGGCGAAGTCGCTTCTCTTAAAGTAAAAGAGCTTGGAAAGCTGAAAGTTTGGTAAGATTTATCATTTCAATTCAAAATAAAAAGGGAGAGAGTTTAAATGTTAATTTTACAAGACCTAAAAAAATCTTACACAAATACGACAATATTAAAAAGTGTTTCTGCTATCTTCCAGCTTGGCCAATGCTATCTAATCCTAGGTGAAAATGGTGCAGGTAAATCTACACTTTTTAGATGTATTACAGGAGATGAAAAATTCGAGCGTGGTACAATTCACTCTAAGCTAGAAGGGGATGTAGCCGATTTATGTGCATTACAGTACCAAAGTTTTGAAAGCTATTCATTTTTAAAAATCAAAGAAGTCATTCAATTATTTTCAACACTCATCAAACAACCAGCCAAGCTCGATTTACTCCATGAGCTACTTGAATTTAAAAAATATGAGAATACGCTCATAAAAAATGCATCTGGTGGACAACGAAAAGCACTTTCGCTCTATTTGGCATTTTTGATGAACAAACCATTCATTTTACTAGATGAGCCGTTTGCGGACTTAGATTTAAAGAAAAAAAGCCTTTTACTCGATTTTTTAAAGGATCAGGTACAAAAGTACAAAAAATGCTTAATTATCATTAGCCATGAGGTAAGTGGCGTAGAATCTTTATTTGATTTTGTTTATTTCATGAAAGATGGTGCATTTATTGAAGGGGATACATCAACAGCCTTACAAGAAAAGTATAAAAATCCATTATTTTTAGGATTAGAGGGCGTTTATTTTGAAGTGACTGGACAAATGTTAGGAGGAAACTAATGATGAAAATAGCAGTAACAAAGAGTTTTATACTCGAGACAATTCGCAACTATGGTGTATTTATTGGAAACTTACTACCGGCCTTTCTCTTTATCTTCGTCTCCTGGGTTTGTACCCTAGGTATGAAAAGTGATGCTACATCAGTAGATTTTATCATTAAAGGGCAGTTTTTTCCGATTTCAATTATGCTATTAACCTTCTCTTTTGCTTTTTCAAGTGCTACCATTTATTTGGCAGATTTAAAAACAACAAAGACTTTACAATGGCTTAAGCGTACTGATATTTCGCCCCTGAATTATTTTATCGGCATGGGACTGGGTGTATTTTTATTAATGAATTTGGCACTCTTACTTGTTCTACTCGGTTATCGACTATTAATTGAAATGACATTTGAATCAGCTATTGCAATTATTTTTATTTGTAATTTCGTATTACTCGCACTCTATCCATTATGCTTTATCATTGCAGGTCTGGTTAAAAATGGAAAAGTAGCGCAAAGCATGCTCGTACCAATTATGCTCATACTCATGTTTTCCATTACGATGCCATCTTTATTTATTACATTAGCTGGCAATGAGCCTCAAGAATATTATGCCTTTCTATCTTGGAATCCAATGCTCTATTTAAATGATACAATGCAATTTCAGCTAAATTTAATTGAGCAAACATGGTTACCGATGTACCAATACTTCATCATTTTAACGTTTGCAGGCCTGTTCTTCATTATGCTAGCGAGAAAAATTTACATGCGATAGGACTGAAAAAAATGGATATTGGTTTTATAATTTCGTTATTTGTTGGAGGAATCATGATGGTACTGCTATTTGCCATCCTCATTCCTTTCTTTCGAAAATATATTGTACGTGAAAATGGCAAAATAAATTATGCAAAAACAGTAATTTATTTACGTTGGAACGTTTTTGATACGATTACGCTTCTTCTAGCGATTTACACAATTGTCTGTGTGCAAGGTTTAAATATTTTATTGTCCTCTGGTGAAACAATCGACAATCCATACGTGCAATTTTTCACGAATCAGGCACAGGCTTGGATCATAGTGATAGTTGTTTATTTTGTTATGCGCATATCTGCAACGATTAAAAGTATTCAAGCACGACTAGATGATATTGATGATGAGTAATGAGGAGATCATGCAAGCCTACTTAGCAGGAGAAAAAGAGGCATTAGGCATTCTTTACGAGCGTCTAAACGAACCTCTTTATTGCTTTCTTTATCGGTATACGCGAGAGGAACAGTTGAGCATCGATATTGTACATGACACTTTCGAAATCATCCAATCAAAAAAGCTGCACTTTGATGCAAATATTGGCACGGTGAAATCTTTTCTCTTTCAAATCGCATATCGTCGTATGCTGAATAAATTAAACCGTCGAAAAAGGTGGCAAACGCTCTTGCCTTTTCTAGTACCTACACCAAATATGACGTTACAAAATGAGGAAACACTCGTTATTCAGCAGGCCGTTTCCAAACTACCTGAAAAACAGCGTGCGGTCATTTTGCTTGCTTATTATGAGGATTTACCACAGGAAGAAATAGCGCAAATTTTAAATATCCCAGTGGGTACGGTGAAATCACGTTTACATAATGCCATGAAAGCTTTAAAGCTCGTACTAAAGGAGGACTTCCAGCATGAAAGAAGAGTTTAGAAAAGAAAAAGCACTTTCAAAGCAACTCGAACAATATAAAATTGAAATACCAACGCATCAATTAAACAAAAGGTTAACGCTGTACGAGCGCTTTATTCGCTACTTAGCATCGCCAACTAAGGACCCTTTAGAACACGTAACTGCCAGCTCCTCTGGCTTACTTTCATTAAAGATACTTCCTTTGCCATTCGTTATTTTACTCGCTTTTTTACAAGGGCTGTTACTTTAGATAAATCGATAGCCTACTCTAGAGATGAGTAGGCTAATTTTAAGTATAAACAATATTCCCAAAGCGTTGGTTGGGTACTTTATGTTGCTTACCGTTGTAAATCCGTATGAACCCGAATAAGAAATTATTTTTATTATTTAGTTCTAAAGGTATAGGTGCTATATTTAGTAAGTTAGAAAAATTTGTGAAAAAACTATAATGCTCTTTCCATACAAGGTACTACATCTTCTAAAGCTGCCCAATCTTCCAATTATACCCACGGAATGCTGTAAATGATAACCCCATTGCCATCGCAAATTTATAATTTTTACCTGTGGTATACATATAAAGATTTATTAAAGTTGCTACTATTTCAATAAGACCTAATATTAACCATATAATTATACCTCTATTATAGTTTCATTTAATAAGTTTTGGTATGGTTTCTTACCTGTAATAATTTAATCGACCATCCTTTTTTTATAAATAATTGCTGCGATGAACCAAGAAATAAGGGACCATACTATAAACGTTACCATTGGAATGATTATATCTGTCATGGAGTACTTCCCTTCTAATGCCTCTGCTAAAAGTAATAATTGAGAGCTAGGTAGCCACTCCGCTATTTTTAAAATAGGGTAAGTAGATGCAAAAGTCAGGGCAAAAGGACCGAATGAGAAAAGAAAGATTACAGGTAAAACAATTATTGAGCCTTCCATAATAGACTTAGCAAATAATCCACATATTGTTCCAAGTGCAATATAGAATACAGTAGATAATAGTAGTGCTACAGATAAGATAGCTAGATTGGCAGGTGTATATCCAACTAGAAAGATAGACAGTGCCAGTACAACAACGGTCACGATGAGAACAAATAAACTTTTACCAATTAGAATATCTCCAAGTGAAGCAGGGGAAAGCATAAGGCTACGTAAAGTATTTTTTTCTTTTTCCTCTGCGATTAAACAGCATTGTATATAAGTTGTTACCATAGAAAACGTTATATTGATGGGTAGGAAATAAGCATTGATAGTAGACGCGCCTGTTTTGTTGTATAAAAAAGCCAAAATTAGAGGCAGAAGTATCATCGTTGATACGGCATAGTTACGAGAAAATTCCTTATAATCCTTCACTAATATTGCTTGAATACGTGTCATTGAAATGTTCATACCAAATCACTCCCTGTTATTTGCATAAAAATATCACCCAATGTCGGCTCGTTTGTATTAATTCTTGTCACTTCATTGGAATGCATCCATTGATACAGCTTCTCTGCATCTTGTGCACCGTTTTGAATAATCTCTTGCATACCATTTTTGAGTTCAACTGTTATGGAATCAGTGCCAAATTCCTTTTTCAAGTCCTTTGGTGCACCTATTGCTCGAATTTTTCCCCTATGAAGGAAGGCTACACGGTCACAAAGTATCTCTGCTTCGCTCATATCATGAGTAGTTAAAAAAATCGTCGTACCCATGTCATTTAATCTTCGTAAGCCATTATAAATATGCTGGGTATTCACAGGGTCCAAAGCAGAAGTAGGTTCATCTAAAAATAATAATTCGGGCTTATGCATAATTGCACGAGCAAGTGTGACACGTTGAATCATTCCCTTTGAAAGCTGACTGATTTTCTTTTTACGTTCTGTATATAAGTTTACAAAGTCCAAAGCTTCTTTTACAGCAGAGTGAGATAGCTGATATAAATTACTATAAAGTAATAAATTCTCTTCAATAGTTAGTCTTGTATACAAGCCACTATTATCTGTTAAAATACCAAAACGTTTACGATTTTGACTTTTCTTCATTTCAGAAGCTGGTTGCCCAAATAACAGAACATTGCCTGCCGATTTATCTGTTTGTGCCGTTAATATTTTAATAGTAGTTGTTTTACCAGAACCACTGGGCCCTAGAAAGCCGAATATTTCCCCTTTCTTAATCATAAAAGAAACATCCTGTAATGCTGTTTCATTATTAAATGTCTTTTTCAAGTTTTGTACATCAATCACTGCATTCATGTGTAAACCTCCTGTTTGTTGTTGATATCTACACTATAAATAACAAGCAAAAGGAACACAGTAAAAAGTGGGTGAACAGCAGAAAATTGAGCATAGGAAGAACAATATCGAAGGTGACAGGAGTCGTTTATTTCCTGGGAAATCTACTAAATTCCGAGTATTTCCTTTAAATTTGCAAGTTTATTTTTCGACAGTGGAACCACAGTTTTTTCTGTACTGTTGAGTGCTAGGCTATAGCTATTACGTGTCCAAGTAATGATCTCTCGAACCTTTTGTAGGTTAACAATATAAGAACGATGACTTCTAAAAAAGCCGAATGGTGTCAATTTTTGTTCTAGTTCATTTAGTGATAGAGTACACGGGTATGCTTCACCCGCTACATAAATAGATACTTCTCCTTCAACACTTTCAATATAATCAATTTCTGGTGGATTAAATAAAATAATCTTATCATTTTTCTTTGTTGGGATTTTATCCAGTCGAACGGGTGTATTTTTAAGGGGCTGAGGCGTTTGCTCTATGTCAACCTCTTTTATGTCTAAAGCATGTAAGTCAGTTCCATCTAATCGATGTATAGATGTACTTGCAACCATTAAATCTTCTAGATTATTTGATAATAAAATGATAATTTTATGCTCTTTCACAAGATTTTTTAATAACTGTTGGACAGTTTGTTTCGAAAATTCATCTATATTTTGAAAGGGTTCTTCTAAAATTTGAATAGATGCCGGATGTAGGTACGTATTCAATAATTTTAATCGCTGCTTTTCACTATTAGAAAGCTTACTAATTCTATTGTTTTTTTGTTCAGTAAGCTTAAAAAGCTTCAATAAATTCTCTGTTTCATTAGTTGGGCGATTAAAAAGTTTCAAAAAGAACTGGATGTACTCGCGAGCTGTGAGTCGTTCATATAATGCACTTTCACGAAAATAAGTACTAGTATCATTTTGTTTCATAAACCATTGCATTAAAGTATGTATTTTGGAAACGTCTGTGTAGATGCCGATAATCGTGCCAGGTTGTAGAGAAAGATGAAAGCTTGGATAAATAACATTGCCAGCTTCAATATATGGATCAACCTGAATATCAATATTTTGTTCCACGTTCATTCCTCCTAAATTTTGCCAGCTTGTAAAAAGTATTTGATATCAGTGTGTGCTTGTGAGTGGCTCATTTGACAATAGTTTGAGTTAGAGGCATCCATAAAGCCATGTAAGCCTGGGTATTGTTTGATCTGAACATTCGGTATGCTAGCAAGTGCCTTCTTTAATAATTGAACATCAAAGCTACTTTCATGGCTAGGTAAAATGACCAAAGTTGGGCAAGATGGTATGTTATCAAGGTATTGACGGATCCGTGATCCATATACACAAATGACACGGTGTAGGGGGAGTGTAATTAATCGCCAGGCTAAAGTTGCACCTACACTATAGCCAATTAATATTACCTCATCGTAATTTTCACAAGCCTCCAATAATTTTTGTGAAAGGAACTCAAGAGGAGCATCGAAGCCAACTGTCTGTACGAAAAAATCATAGGCTTGTTTTTCCTGTTCATATGGAAAGGAAAGTCCCTCAGGATAGAGTGAAATAAGGGAAACGGTAGTGTCTTCATCACAATATACTTGCACCTGTTCTTCAATAAAATGATTAACCCCATAGATTTCATGTAATATAAAAACTTTTCTTTTCATTACGACCTCTATTATCTTTTTTCCAATAGTGTATCAAAAAGTAAGTATAACGTATATTTAGCTTTCAAAAAGTGCAACGATGGACATTTTTACGTTTATGCACAAAAAAACACAAATTTGTTCATCGGGTATTATATGTACTCCGAAAAACGGATTTGTTATTATCTTTTTGATAATGATTCTCATTATTGCATTGGAAAACTAAAGGAGGATATACAATGAAGAAGCCATGGATAATGGTGTTATTCACTTTGTTACTATCAGTGTTGCTAGTAGCATGTAATAATGCCGAAGTGAAAGTAGCGAATCAACCCGAAAAAGAAAAAGAGGAGATGAAGGGGGAACCTTCCATTTATCCTCTGACATATACAGATGCTCTAGGAAAAGAAGTAATCATTGAGAAAGAGCCGAAGCGTGTTATTTCTTTGATGCATGTATTATACCCAGATGTTTTATTAGCATTAGATACGAAGCCAGTAGGTATTGCAAATGCTGATACTATGTTTAATTTATGGGAATCCTATCAATCTTTTGTGAAAGAACAAAAATTTAAAGATATTGGTGATGTTAGAAGTCCAAGTCTTGAAAAAATAGTAGAACTAAAACCGGATTTAATTTTGGCTGCTTCAGGTGTGCATGATCAGCTATATGACCAATTATCAGCAATAGCACCTGTTGTATATTTAAATCAAAGAGCGATGTCTACTGATCAAGAGTTAGCCGTGACAGAAATTTCAAAGGTATTAGGGAAAGAGGAACAAGGAAAGGCGCTATTAGAAGAAGTCAGCGAAAAAATTACAGACGGCCGTGAAGCTTTAAAGAATTTTACAGCCAAAGGAGAAACAGTAGTTTTTACATCTGTAAATACGAAAGAAGGGTTTTGGATATATGGTAAAAATATTGCGCCAACGAATCCTGAACATGGTTTAGGTATTAAAGTTCCAGAAAATTACCCAGAAGATATAACAAAGGAAGTAAGTATGGAGGGGATGTCGGTCTTAAACCCAGATCACTTATTTATTTTCCTTGATAAGAGTGGTATTACCATGAGTGAAGAGGAATTTTTAAAATCCTATGAAGAGAGTGCAGTTTGGAATAACATCAATGCAGTGAAAAATAAAAATGTTTATATTGTGGATCGTTCCTTATTTGCACAGGATGCCCCAATTGCAACCATGTATGGAATAGATATAGTTGTAGATTTATTAAAAGATAAATAAGATTATGCTAAAAATGAAATAGTATGCCTAATGCATACTATTTCTTCCTTTATAAAGAAGAATGTTAATAAATGGTGACGGAATATGTATTATTATCATGTTTTGTAATAATTTCGTTTGATAATGATTATCATTATCGTATAATGGTATTAAGGAGGAAGTTCAAAGTAATTTATACAAGTAGAAATATACAGTAGGGCTGTCATGCAGTATTAGTCCAATTGTTTAGATAGGTAATGACAAAAAGAAAGGTGTGTTAAGTATTGTTAGAACAAGAATTGTATGATGTAACCATTATTGGTGGTGGACCAGCAGGTTTATATTCTAGCTTTTATTGTGGTTTACGTGAAATGAAAACCAAGCTAATTGAATCACAGCCACAGCTAGGCGGTAAAATTCATGTTTATCCAGAGAAAATGATTTGGGATGTTGGTGGTGTAACGCCTATTTCAGGGGGACAACTAATTAAACAATTAGTTGAGCAAGCCTTAACCTTTAATCCTTCTATATATACAAATGAAAAAGTGCTGTCCATTGCTAAAAATGAAGATGGTATTTTTGTCATCGCAGCGGAGTCAGGAAATATTCATTATTCCAAAACGGTTATCGTTGCTATTGGTGGTGGCATCCTAAATCCTCAAAAAATTGAGATTGAGGGCGCTGAACGCTTTGAAGTATCTAATTTAAATTACACAATTAAATCCTATGAAAAATTTAAGGATAAGGCAGTTATTATTTCAGGTGGTGGTAATACAGCGGTAGACTGGGCATTAGAATTAATGGAGATAGCATCCAAGGTCTATTTAACCTATCGAAAAGATACTTTGTCTGCACACGAGGCTCAAATTACAGAGCTTACAAATAGTTCGATTGAATGCCATTTCAATTCTGAAATTACGAAGCTGATTGCAGACGATCAAGCCGGAATGATTAAAGCAATTGCTTTAACAAATCATGAAACAGGTACTGTAACGGAAATTCCTATTGATGAAGTGGTCATCAGTCATGGATATGTACGTGATAAAGAATTGTTAGATAATAGTCCGTTAGCCATTGAGCGCAAAAATGATTATTTTATTGCTGGTACGATTAATAGTGAATCATCCATTCCAGGCCTTTATGCTGCTGGTGATATTTTGAGCCATGATGGTAAAATTCATTTAATTGCAGCAGCATTTCATGATGCACTTCATGCAGTGAATAGTGCGAAGAAGTATATTCAACCTGATGCTTCTGAGGGCGGTATCGTTTCCTCCCATAATGATATTTTCAAACAACGTAATCGTAAGCTATTACAGGAAAGTTTAAAATAATCGATTTTAGGAGCACTAATGTATTATTAGTGTTCCTTTCTTTTTGTCTTGATGTAACAATATGAAAAGAAGGGAGGCGTTCAACATAGACACACAAGAAATAATAGAATTCTATACAACTGCTCCATTAACATTTATAGATGTCATTACGGAGAAGATTTCTTCCGAAACAGTTGTTAGGAATTACAAGACGATGACCAACGCAGCAGGTTTAATTTTTCCGATCAAGGGAGTAGCTGATGTACAAATTGAAGGTGAAAATTACCGCTTAGAAAAAGGGCAGATTGTCCATGTGGGTCCCAATTTACCTATACATCGTATAATTGCGAGCGATACTAAATTCGAGTATGCAGTCATTCATTTTCAACTAGCAGAAGGAGATAATGCAAAGTTCCCTCTCTATAATCGTCACTTTACTTTACAGGTAGGAGAACAAATCAAATTAATGAATATGCTGCAGCAATTAATACAAAATTATCTTATGCGTAGTCATTTATCTTTTCTTCAATCTAAGGCTCTTTTTTTAAACATTTTAGAGGAAATGCTTTTAACCATTAAAATGATGGACTATCAATATAAAAAAGAAAACATAACGTTAATTATGGAGTATATACAAGAAAATTATACAAAGAATATGACTGTCATGGATATCGCAAAACATTTTAATATGGAACGAAGAAAACTGGCCTATCTATTTGAGAAAAAAATGGGTGTTAGTCCAAATGTTTATCTCACTGATTTGCGTATTCAAAAATCTAAAATTTTACTGAGAACTTCCCATTTATCTGTTAAAGAAATTGCAGAAAAAGTGGGCTATACAGACTATTTTTATTTTAGTCGTGTATTTAAAAAAATCACAGGGTTATCGCCAAGTCTGTTCCGTAAATATATGAATTAACAAACACCTAGTGGAAAAATAACTTTCATTAGGTGTTTTTCGTATAGAAAGAACATAGCTTTTCCTTTTTTGGACATCCTAAGATAGAAAAAATGACATGAGGTGATGATCATGAAAATAGAAAGGTCGTCCGAGTGGGAAGAAGGCTTTATCAACAGATTAAATCATCTTGAAAACTGGCATAGCTGGACATTGTATAAGATGAACTATGATATTGTGAAAATGAAATTAATACCTGATTTTACAGGATTGCAGGCTACGAAGTATTTACCTAATTTACAACCTTTGGCGCACCAGCTACAAGCAGCTGAAACAGTTATTGAACGTATGAATGGAAAAGCTATTTTAGCCGATGAAGTAGGACTAGGTAAAACGATTGAAGCAGGGCTAATCTTAAAGGAATACCTTATTCGAGGCCTTGTGAAAAGAGCATTGATTTTGGCTCCAGCTTCTCTAATAAATCAGTGGATTGAAGAGTTAAATATAAAATTTCATATTCCTGCCGTTGCATATAAAAAAAATTGTCCGATAGAGCGCTATGATGTCCTCATTATGAGTATGGATACGGCTAAAAAGAGTCCACATAGAGAGCGCATTTATGAGCAGGATTATGACATGATTATTATTGATGAGGCACATAAGTTAAAAAATAATAAAACACAAATTTATGAGTTTGTACAAGGCTTAAAGAAAAAGTTCTGCTTACTATTAACGGCCACACCTATTCAAAACGATGTCTTTGAATTGTATTATTTAATCTCCTTATTAAAGCCTGGGCATCTAGGTAACTATGATACCTTCCAATCGGCCTTCTCTGCTAGTAAGCATGATTTAGAACATGATGATTATTTAAAAGAATTGGTCAACCAGGTAATGGTAAGAAATCGTCGAGAAGATACAGGGATTGAATGGACAAATCGTTGTGTCCAAATTGTACCGATTACATTTACGGACGAAGAAAGAGAAGTTTATGAAATGCTTGGAAACCTTGAAAACACAGGGTCATTTTCCTTAATTACGTTGCAAAAAGAAATGTGCAGTAGCAAGGAAGCCACAGCATTAACATTAACGAATATGCTGGATGATCATGTACAACCACAAGAAATTGAAGCGATTATAACTAAATTAATGACCTTGGAAGTGAATTCAAAGGCAGAAAAGACATTGGAAATTGTTAAACAAGCAAATGACAAGGTTATTATTTTCACAGAATATCGTGCTACGCAAATCTATTTGCAATGGTACTTACATTCTAATGGCATTTCAAGTGTGCTATTTAATGGTAAGTTTAATAAAAGTAAACGAGATTATATGAAGCACCTATTTAAAGAAAGAGCACAGGTACTCATCGCTACCGAGGCAGGTGGAGAGGGGATAAATCTTCAATTTTGTCATCATGTAATCAACTATGATCTACCATGGAATCCAATGAAGCTAGAGCAACGTATTGGCCGTGTCCATCGTTTGGGACAAGAACATGATGTCCATATTTATAATCTTGCCATTGAACATACGATTGAAGAAAAAATCCTGGAATTACTTCATACAAAAATTGATGTGTTTGAGAAGGTGGTTGGCGATTTAGATGCCATTTTAACGAACTTTAAAGAATCTGTATAAGGTAGGGAGGTGCAGCTATGTATCCGCAACAAGTTCACCATTATTTAAAGGAATTTTTTATGGAAAATGACTGTGCAATTTTAGGAGAAGAGGCTCATTATCTAACCGTTCAATTAACGGTAGACATAGATAAAAGAATTATGAATAGGCCATTTTATTGGCAATACGTTGAAGCGACAAATAGTGAGCCAAACCCGGCTCAAGTAACCTTCATTACAAATCAAACAGCAATGGTTGGAAACATATTTGGAGAAGCTATTCATTACGGCTCACCTCGTTTAAATCAGGTATTTTTAGCTACAAGAGAACTAGGCGCATTTGTTCAATTATTTGAAAAGGTTGATCGTGATATGGGGCAGGTTATTTTAACGCCTTGGTTAGGTGTCAACTTTAAAGTTTCTTATTGCTGTGATCGTACAAAAGAAATGCTTTACTCATTTGGCATCAATTTATTAACTGGTGTTATCAAGGAAGATTTTCATGAAACGATTTGTTCATCGGACTTTGACACAGAACCCGAAGAGAATGTATTTCATGTGCAATATATTATTAAACCTGCCCGAGCAATTGAAAGATTAAAGGCAACAATTGAGTCAATTATTGAGCAGGATGATCATTCGTGGGCAACGGAAGCACAAAAACGATGGCAACGTGATCAACGTGTATTAGATTATTTTTATGAAGATGTAGAGGATAAACCAGAATGTTATGAAATTGAAAGAAAAGCATTAGAAGAGCAATATGAAGCAAAAATTAAAATTGAAGTCATTAATGGGGGATTATTTTATCTCTTTTAAATGAGGAGCTGTCTGATAAAAAGACAGCTCCTTCTTGCTTTAATGATCTTCAACCATGCTTTGAAGCCGAGCCAATTTATTGTCCCAAAATAAATGGAAGTATTGGAGCCAGTCTTCAATCTCCTTAAGGCGCTCACTATGCAACGTATAGATTTTTTCGCGCCCTTTTTTTTGAGCAGAGATCAGCTCCGCTTGTTCCAATATTTTTAAGTGCTTTACAACAGCCGTTCGACTAATTTCAAAATGCTCAGAAATATTGGAAATGGGTCTATCACTTGCTGCAAGGAGTTGTAAAACATTTCTTCTTGTCGGATCAGCAATTGCTTGAAAAACATCATACTTTATAGCTGGTTGTGTCATTAGGATTCAGCAGCCTCTTTTAATTTATGATTAATAATCATTGTCCAGCCGCCATCCATATTAGTACGTACGGCTTCAGTGGCAGTGTTTGCTTTAGGAATAATATGTGAAGCTTCCTTCCAGCCACCATGTGTTAAAGTAAATTCAGTTTGCTCGCCTACTTCTTTTAGCTCAAAAGTTACGAACCAGCCATCTTGATCCCAAGCAAATCGCAGAAAGTGCGGTGCATCTACACGTTCTACCTTACAGGGTGATGGGCCAAACGGTGATTGAATTGTGAATTCGTGGCCTTCAATCGGTTGAAAATCATTTGGCATAAACCAAGAAGCAATTTTGTCAGCCGTAGCGACAGTCTCCCAAACTTTTTCGATAGGGGCATCCAATGTAATTGTTTTGACAATATCCTGTAATTTTTCAGTCATGTTCTATTACTCCTTTTTGATTGATGAGTGATACCTTGGCGTAATGGTGTTCAACGTTATTCGAGTCCACTATAGCAGAGGAGTAGACAGAAAATATAACCATAAGGTGTTACGAATATATAACACCTTATGGTTATATGTCAATGAAAACAATTTGTATCTTTCTGTTAGTCTTTACGTATGTTACAATTACTTTTATAATTTTCTGACAGAAAGAGGGGCGTAATATGGTTAATATATCTGTGTTCTTAGTTATGTGCATTTTACTTATTATTTTACCTGGTCCTGATACAGCGATTGCTACAAAGAACACGCTGACTATAAGCAGAAAGGGCGGTTTACAAACAATCCTAGGTTCTTGCTGCGGTTTATTAATTCATACTTGTGCGGCTGTTATTGGACTTTCGGCGATTATTGTGAAATCTGCCTATATATTCGCTGTTCTAAAATATGTGGGTGCGGTTTATTTATGTTATTTAGGTATCAAAACCTTGTGGACACTTCGAACACAATCTCCAGTTGTACAAGATGAAGCAAGTATAGAACACAAATATTCTCAACAATCTTGCTTTAAACAGGGATTTCTCACAAATGTGACAAATCCAAAGGTCGCAGTATTTTTCCTAACATTTCTCCCTCAATTTGTAGATGGAAATAGTGGAGCATTTTTCCCTTTTTTAATCATGGGTCTCATTTATACAGCATTAACAATGCTATGGTTTATCTTCTATGTGTACCTTTTAGATCGAATTAGCGCATTTATGAAAAAGCCATCAACTAAGGCAGTAATTGAAGGATTAACAGGTGCAATATTAATTGCATTTGGCATTAAGTTAGCGTTAGAAAAAGCACACTAAGTATAAAATACACCACTTTTTAAGGTGGTGTATTTTCATGTTGTTGAAAAAAGGTGATGTCAACGGCAGAAAAGCAATTTTGATAGGAGAGAGGTTGATTTCCGTTCCACCAGCCTTCACTCTAAGGTCTTCTCTGTGACGCTAAATCGCCTAGGAGTGACGCTGGCTCTACTCCGATATTTAGTAAATTATTACAATATAAATAATTGATTGTATGACATATAACTCTCAAAAACTCTGAAGTTCAATTGCAAAGGATTAAAAAGGAATGTGGAGAATTTATTACTAAAGGGTATTGCTTTTAGATATTTTCATAACAAATACGAATAAATGGAGTAGATAGTGATGGAATTAAGGGATTTAAAAGCCTTTATGGCTGTTGTTGAACATAGGAGTTTTACAAAGGCTGCAAATGATTCCTTTGTATCTCAGCCTTCACTAAGCAAAAGCATCAAAAAATTAGAAGAATCATTAAAAGTTGAACTGTTGAATAGATCTACGCGTACTGTAGAGTTAACTGATGCGGGCAGTGTTGTCTATAAACAAGGTCAAAAAATAATACATGCTGTACAAGAATTGCATATTTTGCTGGATGATTTATTAAATATTAAAACAGGCACTATCAAGTTAGGTATCCCACCTTTAATTGGAACACTATTTTTCCCTGAGATTGCTAGAGGATTTCATCAACTCTATCCAGAAGTGCATTTAGCGCTTGTTGAACGCGGTGCAAAGATGGTGGAACTGCTAGTTGAAAATGGCGATGTGGATATGGGCATCGTCGTATTACCAATAGATGAAAGGAAGTTTACTGTTCAACCGTTTATAGAAGATCAGTTTTTTGTCTTTATGAATGAGTCTCACCCCTATGCAAACAGGGAATCAATAGCTTTGCAAGATTTAAAGAATGAAACGTTTATTATCTTTGCAGAGGAGTTTACGCTTCACGACTATATAATTAAATCCTGTGAAAGCGTAGGTTTTACACCTACAGTCGGCTATAAAAGTTCACAATGGGACTTGATTGTGGAATTAGTGTCCTCCAATTTAGGGGTTACATTGTTACCACATTCAATTGCTGCCAAGCAAACAAATGCCAATGTGAAAATTATTCCGTTACATAATTTTGAAATGCCTTGGCGTTTAGGGATTATTACGAAGAAAAATACCTATCAATCTTATGCATTAAAACAGTTACTAGAAATGATTAGCGGGAATAGAAAAGGTAAATTTATTCCATAAAGGAATAAGTAGTATTCTAATTAATTCCTTTACTTATAAAATAGCGGTGATGTAGAATTTTCCTTAATAAGTGAGCAATTTAGGGAGGTTTCGAGATGGGGAATGGGAAAGTATGGAGTTCGTTTGAAGAGGCAATTGCAGATATTAAGGGTGGTGACACATTAGCTGTAGGCGGCTTTGGGCTATGTGGTATACCCGAAAAATCAATCGCAGCATTAGTGCAACAGGGAACAAAGGATTTAACGGTTGTCAGTAACAACTGTGGTGTAGATGACTGGGGATTGGGTCTACTATTAGCAAACAAGCAAATACAAAAAATGGTTGCTTCCTATGTAGGAGAAAATAAGATTTTTGAACAACAATTTTTAAGTGGTGAGCTAGAAGTAGAATTGACACCGCAAGGAACTCTTGCAGAGCGTTTACGTGCAGGTGGAGCGGGAATTCCTGGGTTTTACACAGCTACGGGCGTTGGGACGCCGATTGCTGAAGGAAAAGAAGTGAAAGTTTTTGATGGAAAAGAGTATATTTTGGAAGAAGGAATTGTTGCTGATTTTGCTCTAGTTAAAGCATGGAAAGCCGATAAACTAGGAAATTTAGTCTACAGAAAAACATCACGCAATTTTAATCCATTAGCTGCTATGGCTGGGAAAATTACGATTGCCGAGGTAGAAGAAATTGTTGAGGTAGGCGAACTGGATCCAGACCATATTCATACACCAGGAGTTTTCGTGCAACGTGTATTAGTAGGCGAAAATTATGACAAGCGTATTGAGCGTTTGACGGTGAAAAAGGGGGAAGCATAATGGATACAAGACAAAAAATTGTTAACCGAGCAGTAAAAGAAATAGCTAATGGCATGAATGTCAATTTAGGTATAGGTATTCCAACACTTGTTGCCAATGCAATCCCAGCCGACTATGATGTACTCTTACAATCTGAAAACGGACTTCTAGGTATTGGTCCTTACCCAGTTGAAGATATGGTAGATCCTGATTTAATTAATGCGGGAAAGGAAACGGTTACGGTCGTTCCAGGAGCATCCTTCTTTGACAGCGCTGAATCATTTGCGATGATTCGAGGTGGCCATATAGACCTTGCCATTTTAGGTGGTATGGAGGTATCTGAAACAGGAGACCTTGCGAACTGGATGATTCCAGGGAAAATGGTGAAGGGGATGGGCGGTGCTATGGACCTTGTTGTCGGAGCAAAAAGAGTAATTGTCGTCATGGAGCATGTGAATAAAAATGGGGAATCTAAAATTAAAAAACAATGTGAACTTCCACTAACAGGTAAAGGTGTCGTGCATCGATTAATTACAGATTTGGCTGTATTTGATTTTACGAAAGATGGTATGCAACTGATAGAGTTAGCGGAAGGTGTTTCTTTAGATGAAGTAAAGGAGAAAACAGCTGCTTCGTTTAGCGTCGCTTTAGTACAATAACTTCAGACCTAGGACTGTTTCCAGCGCTATCGTCTCATTTTACAATAGGCTAAAAGGGGATTTATAACGATGGAACAACAATGGACAAATGAATTAGCAGTCGCACAGGTGCGTGTGGCAAGACCAACCGATCAGCTAAAGGAAATAGAGCGGTTTTACTGTGAAGGTGTCGGATTAAAGAAAATAGGCTCTTTTGCAGGACATCGTGGCTATGATGGTCTAATGATTGGTCTTCCAAATGCAAATTACCACTTAGAATTTACAGAGCATATTGACGGTAGCCCTTGTCCAGCACCAAGTAAGGACAATCTTCTCGTACTTTATATCCCAAACAGAGATATGATTCGCCATATTGCCGAACGACTTGCGCTCATGGGCTATCCCGAAGTAGAGCCTGAAAATCCATATTGGGCTGAGAAGGGGGTAACTATTGAAGACCCTGATGGCTGGCGTCTCGTATTCATGAATACAGAAGGCATTTAAATAAAGAATTTGAAGCACGAGCTATGTATGTAGTCTCGTGTTTTTTTATGACCTAAAATACCCTATGTAGTATATAATATGTTTAGGAGGTTACCAAATGCAACGGATAATGACATTGGACAATTGGAGCGAGGTTTTGGAGCAATCGAAGCTCAAACCTTGTCTTGTATTAAAAATTAGCATGACATGTATAAGTAGTATTTCAGCATTAAAGGAATACAAAGCATTACAAACGAAATTGCCTAAATACCTTGTCATCGTACAAATGGATCGTGTGGTTTCCAATGCTATTGCCTGTAATCTTCAAGTGAAGCACGAATCACCACAGCTAATAATCCTGCAGGGTAAGAAAGGCATTTGGCAAGCAACGCACTATAAAATAAAGCAACCTCTTTTAGTAGCCGCTATAGAACAGTATGTAAAAAAAGATACGCCACAATAGGTTGTGGGGTATCTTTGAGTGGTTAATCCTCCAAAGCCTCATCTTCATGATAATTTGTTGCGCTAGACTCGATATCGACTTGTAGATAATTGGCCCAGTCTACTTTGTGAAAATCCTCTTCACTGAAATAAATATTCAAAACCTCAGTCATCGTTTTGTCCCCATCAGGTTCCGTGAGAGGAGCAAACCAAGTAATAGCAGGTGTCTTCACGCTTTTTAATTTGGACAAATCAGCGAAAATTTTAGTAGAATCCTTCAACATCTGACTTTTCGATCCTTCTGTCACATCTGTATCTTGAATAGAAATTGTGACAACACCGTCTTTCGATTCTTCCACAGAGAATTCATTTTTCACAATCGCACCCACAATATCTTCAACATTCGTATTTTGATCGACTGCTACTTCCTTTGGTTCCGCGTTCTTTCCACAAGCTACTAACAGTAGTGAAGTAAAAACCAATAGATAAATTAATTTCTTCAATGTCATAACCTCCCTTGTTACTCCATCTATGTGCAAAATAGAAGGGAATTATACAGAATACAAGAAGGTTGTCCACACTTTTTATGAATGGTTCGGTACTTGATTGGATAGAGAAGAAGGGAACTAGGAGCGATCAGGTTATGTGAAAATTAATGATATTAATTTTGTAAATACTGAAATTTTTAGGAGGGGAAAACATGTATAAAAAGCACCTTAACCAAAATGGCTAAGGTGCTGTATAAATAATGTAATGTAAAAAGCCGCGTATGCCGTAGTTATTATAGAAAGTTTTAAACCACCACTCCTCAAAGTGGGTGTTCGCAGAAGTTTTCCTGCTTATCCTCATGCACCGTAGTGTGAGGCCCGTCATTCCAACTCCAATAATAAAACTCCCTTTTACAGCTTAAAGGTTAAAACTTAATATTATACGAACAATGCAGCCTTTATGGATATAATAAAGCATGATCAACAAACATGCAAGTAAGATGATAATGGCAAATTAGTCAATGGGCAAGTGTTCCAAATAGCGTAATGAACATCTAGAAATACGTTCAAAAAGATGCTGATGTTTCATATTTTTTTCACAAATGCGAACGGAAAATACGAACAACCTTTGCTAAATAAGGTCGACTATGTAAAGATAGGAGCATAAAGAGGATTTTCCTAGCAAAAATGTAAAAGGAGGAAGTGGAAATGGCAGCTTATCCAAATTGTCCAAAATGTCATTCAGAATATACGTATGAGGATGGAGCAAACTATGTATGTCCAGAATGTGCGCATGAATGGAGTATGGATGCAACTGAACAGGAATCAGATGCACTTATTGTAAAAGATGCAAATGGTAATCTGTTAGCTGACGGCGATTCAGTTACCGTTATTAAAGATTTAAAGGTGAAGGGTAGTTCTTCCACTTTAAAAATTGGTACAAAGGTAAAAAGTATCCGTCTTGTAGAAGGTGATCATAACATCGACTGTAAAATTGATGGCTTTGGTGCTATGAAATTAAAGTCAGAATTTGTGAAAAAGGCCTAATAAACAAAATGCACCTCAACTTTGGTAACAAAGTTGAAGGTGCTTTTTTGTTTATTGAAAAACCCTACGTAATAGAATGGCAAAAGCTGCGCCAATTAAGGCAAAAATGGTATGTAAAAGTGCGATGTAGCCAGCCCCAATTACTAGTGCTCCTAGTTCTGTTAAAGAAAAGGTTGTAATATAGAGCTCATTATTAAGATTATTTATGATAGCCCAAACGAATACAGGCACAGAACTTATGATAAAGACAATCCAGATGTTTTTATAGAAAAGATAAGAAAGACAGCCGAAAAGTGCATACGAGATGACGAAGCCCTTTTGATTGCCGAGTAAGGATGAGTTAATGGCGAACATAAAGGATAAGACAATAAATATGATATGAAAAAAGGATACTGTTCTTTTCATGGGTAAGTATTCGTTTTGAGTTGATGACTTGGCTGCTAGCTGCTGACATTGTTGACAAGTCGTTAGGTGTAGTTCAACAAATTCGATTGTTGATGCTTGAAGCATTTGTTTTTTATAAAGAGGTATTAAATCTTCTACAATTGAGCATTCCTGTGACAATACTTTCCCTCCATTCAATCTCTCCCTATTATACGACTTTTTGTAGAAAATAAAAAAAGCCTTCCGTGAATTTTTCAATCGGAAAACTTGTACATGCACCCTATTAATTTGCTGTTAGTACTTCATTTGTTAATGCTTGAATATCGATATGTGTTTTTTCCTTTACTGCGTCTTTTAAAATTTCTGTGCGGAAATAATGAACTGTCGCTTCAAGTGGAATGGCCAAAAGTTTTGAAAGGGCTGATTGGTACATATAGACAAATTCTTTGTCAGTATTGCCACGCTTTAATTCTGCGAAAGCTTCATAAAACTGATCGAGTTTATCCGCAAATTCAAGTAGCCGACCCTCTAAAGTAGTATCCTTTCCTTCTTTCATCCGTTCAAAGAAAATAGCCTGAAATTCTTGTGGGATTTCATTGATAATAAATTTTTCCATCATCTTTTCTTCCACATGTGCTAGCATTTGCTTCAACTCTGGACTAGCATGTTTCACTGGCGTCTTGATGTCCCCAATAAAAACTTCAGCAAAGTCATGATTGATCGTTTTTTCATATAAAGACTTCCAATCAACTGTTGCACCGTGCATTTCTTCTAACGTTGCAAAGAACATCGCATATTGTGATACTTTCCATGAATGGGCTGCCACGTTGTGCTCTTCAAATTTGAAGCGACCTGGGCAACGAATAATACGCTCTAAATCATTAAGGCTTGTAAAAAATTGATGAATTCCTATAAAAATCACTCCTTTTTGTTCTATAAGTGCATGTTACTATAAACAATACCCTCTTTATACGGTTTTCAAACAATTTAACAATGATTCAAGCTGTGTTTACAAA
Source organism: Lysinibacillus sp. FSL K6-0057 (assembly GCF_038630885.1). NCBI lineage: Bacteria > Bacillati > Bacillota > Bacilli > Caryophanales > Bacillaceae > Lysinibacillus > Lysinibacillus sp. FSL K6-0057. The sequence goes on from NZ_CP152047.1 coordinate 385,777, forward strand.
GGATTCACAATTGCTGATAAAGTAGATTCAGGTTGAATGCTATAATGTAGGGGACTGATGAAAAGGGGCGTACACATCATGTTTTCCATTTATACACTTCTTCTTTATATACATATTTTAAGTGCGATTCTTTCGATTGGGCCTTTGTTCGTTGTGCTAACTATTGTAAAAAAAATGCGCACAGCTTCCAATGATGAAATGCCGCCATATATAGAAGCCTTTAAGGGTGCCATTGCGCTTGTCAAACATTCAGGACATGTGCTGGTAGTATCGGGTATTTTGTTAATGTGGCATGCAGGCTATCATTGGAGTACTTCGTGGATTGTATTAACCTTCCTCGTGATGCTTGCATCGATCGTATTTTTAGCGAGAGCGTTTAAACCGACGTTACGCACATTTAACACGCCTGCGTATAATCAACAACAATTTGTTTCACTTTTGCATCGTAAAACATGGATGTATATTTTATTATTGCTCATCATGCTTTGGTTGATGGTAGCAAAGCCCGTTCTTTGGTAAAAAAATCGCACCCCTTGAGGAGTGCGATTTTTTTAGCTTACTAAACGTTTAAAATAACTTTTACGAATTAATAGATAGCTGATGAGGAAGAGTACAAAGAAACAGAAAGAGCTAGCCATGGAAACTTGTAAAAATGCTGTAGAAACCATTGTTCGCATAGACAAGAGCGTAATTAGTAAGAGTGTAATGGCTATGGAGAATGGTACAAATATAAGAATCGCCAATTCTTTAGCAATAACAGTAGCTAACTCTTTTTTAGATAGACCTAACTTACGGATACCAATATACTTTTCCTTCTCTTGTTGTAATGTTGTTTGTAAATAGAAGTACAGTATACTCATGGCAGCACTTAAGAAAATTAGGCTTAGCATGGAGCCGATAAAAAACATAACGCTTTTGACAAACATCTCTGTGTCATATAAATCAATTTTAGATGTTACATAACGTTCTCCAGGTAAAGACGGTATGTCGCTGGTAATAGTATTCGCCAATTCTGTATGGGCTGTCCAATCGTCTAATTCATAGATATAGGTTTTATAAACAGGGTAGTCAATGGCATCGTAAATGTCATCAGGAATAATGAAATAACTTTGTTGAAAACCAGTAGATAGCAGGTTTTGTTCTTGGGTTCTGGCTAGTTTGAAAGAGTTTATATACAGATCGTTGGCAGTGTTTATTATTGGCGCTACATCACGACTGCCAGCAACGGCAATAAACTCATCTTTACCTAGATCAGTTTCCTGCTGTTGTAACAGGTTATAATCTGATAATGCCATATAGCCGATACGTTGGTCCTCGTTTGATTTAAATTCAATATAATACTTGTGAGCTTGAACCGTTGATAAAGTTTTTTCAAGATAATCAAGATCAGCCTTTACCATATTGTCATCAGCTTTTGGATCAGCAATATATTGAAAGCTATATGGATAATTTTCTTCACTAGCCTTTTTTACATTGTAATAAGAGCTAAATAAAATACTTGTACATAGAAAGACACCGCTTAATAGGATAGTAATGAGAAACAGCATATTTGCATGTGATTTCATTTTTGCATTTAAATTAGATGCCAAAAGCATATTTGTTTTTTGAAGATAGGCAGGAGACTTTTCATATATTTTCAAAAACAAACGAAATCCTTGTGCAATGACTAAATAAATCGTACTAAGAATGCTAATAAAAAATAACAGATAATAAAGAACACTTAAAGTGTCTACAATAGAATGCTCGATTTTTAGCAAGTAGGCTAATGTGGCAGTCATCATAATACTTAGTACTAATAACACATAATGTGGCTTAATGGGTTTTTCGATAACTGTATCACTTTTTAGGAGCTGGATAGAAGCTTCTTTATTAATGAATCTCGTTACGACTGTTGATATCACCACAAATAAAATTAGAAATAAGCCTATGGTTAAGCCCATTGCTTGAAGAGGCATGTACATCCCAAATGTATCTGCCTTTAAAACGACTTTTGCCCCCATTAAGAAAAGAGGCGTAATGACAAGTCCAAGAACGATAGCTGTCACAATAGCTATGATGCCAATCAATAGATTTTCTCGGAAGACAAGCTTACGAATTTGCTTCATGGAAGCCCCAGTAATCATAAATATCCCTAAAGTTTTAGTCTTCTTACGTAAAAATGCCCTGATTGAATAGATGATGTAGATAAAAGAAAATAAATAAACGAGCATACTAGCTAACATCAAAGAAATACCAAGTGTTGAGTCTGGATCAAGGCTTTTCAGATTGGGATGAAAGACGATAACAGAAAATAGAAAGAAAATAATAATGGAAAACATACTACTCAAGAAATAAGAAACGTATGTCCATTTGTCACGTAAAATATTTTGGATAACAATATGGTTAAAGCTCATGCTGTCCACCACCTAGAAAAGCAAGCGTGTCCATAATTTCCTGATAAAATTGCTTGCGGTTGTTGCCTCGATGTATTTCGTTATATAACTTACCGTCTTTAATAAAAATAATGCGATTGGCAAAGCTCGCTACATAAGGATCATGTGTCACCATGAGAATAGCTGTTTTAAGCCCTTGATTAATAGCAGAAAATAAATTCATGACATCATTGACTGCCTTGGAATCCAGATTTCCAGTAGGTTCGTCTGCTAACAATAAACTCGGCTCATGAATAACAGCACGAGCGATGGCTACTCGTTGTTTCTGTCCACCTGAAATTTCATAAATACGTTTAGGCAATAGTTCCTCGATACCGAGAAATTGAGCGACATCCTTTAAACGTTGATGCATTTTTGAAGCAGGTAGGCTATCTAACGTTAATGGCAATAAAATATTTTCTTTCACTGTTAATGTATGCACAAGATTAAAATCCTGAAATACAAAACCTAATTCAGAGCGTCTGAATTTGGCGAGCTCTTCATCATTTAATGCATAAGGATTATGATTGTTTATGACAATATCACCAGCGGTAGGACGATCAATAGTGGATACACTATTTAAAAATGTTGTTTTCCCACTACCTGAAGGTCCCATGACAGCTACAAATTCTTGTTGACGTAGCTGAAAATCGATACCGTTTAACGCCTTATAGGTGATCTCTCCGATGTATTCCTTTTGCAAATTGGTTACTTGTAGTATTGTGTTGCCCAAATTGAAACAACTCCTTTATGGTCATTAGATACCTTTAGTATAGAAAAGGAGCGGTACATAACCTATTTCGCTTGATGACGTGAAGATGACAAAGTTGTCATCTTCATTTTTTTAGACTATTTGAAAAACGAATAGAAAAAGTAGTGACATGGTCAGAGGATTGTAAAGTGAAGGGATGCTCTAGTGTAGTTAAAATCTTTTTCACTAAATATAATCCTATACCTGTTGCTTCGCCATTCGTTCGTCCCTTCATACCTGTATAAAATAAATCAAAGACTCGTGCTATTTCGCTAGTAGGGATCGTCTCACCCCGGTTTTTTATGTGTAAAGCAGCATGGTCATAGTGAATATGGATTGTGCTTGCCGTTTCACTATATTTAATGGCGTTATTTAACACTTGATAAAGTACAATTTTTAACCACTTTCGATCAGAATAAATGATTTGGTCTTCAGCAAGCTTCAGCTTTGGGAAAACTTCCTTTGTGATAAAGTAATCCTTCAAATCATTGATGACTTCTTGCACGAGTCCTTTTAAAACAATAGGTTCAATTTTTAAATCAGCTACTAAATGAGAGGTGCGTTCATACGTTAATAACTGATTGAGGGTAAATGACAATTTATCGCACTCTTTATTAATAATATGCCATTGCTGCAATTCGTCAGGGGTCTTGTTGGATGTAGATTGAACAATTAATTGAATAACAGATAGAGGCGTCTTCATTTGATGTGCAAAATGTGATAGAACTAGTTGCTTTTCATGTGCTTGTTCCTCTAATCTTTGTTGTTGGGTTAAAAATAAATACTGCATTTGTCTTAGCTTTTCGCTATAGTACTGCTCAATAGATGCACGTGGTTCAAATAGATGGAGGTCATCCTGTGTGTGGATATTTTTTTGTAAATGATGATAAAACTTTCTTCTACGATAATAACGACCAAGTAGCCACAGAATAAACAGAAAGCTGACAAGAAAGATAAAGTAGGCATAGTGTGATGATAGGTCATCTAATACATGAATAATCAAAGGTATTAGTAGAAAGCTTATGCTATAGAGAATGATGATACTAAGATGATCCCGAAAGAATAACTTCATTTACCTTCCTCCACCAATTGATAACCAAGACCACGAATGGTTTTAATCTCAAGTTGAGAGTGAACAGCTTCCAATTTTCTACGTAGCCGACCAATATTCACAGACAAAGTATTTTCCTCAACAAAGGTTTCATCATCCCAAATAGCACTTAAAAGCTTTTGACGAGGCACTACATTAGGGTAGGCTTCGAATAATAACTTACTAAGCTGCATTTCTTTTAGCGTTAACAGGCTCTCATTGCCTTTCGTTTGAAGACGAACTGTATCTGGATTAAGTGTAGTATTGGCTATGGTCATGGTAGTTGTCTCGGTTAAAGCATATTCTCCATAGGTACGTCGAAGTAGCCCATTAACTTTTGCCATAAAGACATCTAATGAAAATGGTTTCGTGATAAAGTCATCCGCACCATTTTCAATTCCATATACTTGATCAATATCATTTACTCTGGCGGACACAATGATGATGGGACATGTTGAGAGTTGACGGATTTTTCGTGACCAAAAATAGCCATCATAAGTTGGGAGATTAATATCCATAATGACTAGATGTGGTTGTATAGCGCTAAATTCTTCTATAATATGTGGGAATTGTTGTACAGTATAGCATTCAAACTGATATTTGGATAAATGCTCGACAATCAGTGAAGCTATATTTGCATCATCTTCTATTATGTAAATTTTGTACATACCTATCGACCCTTCCTTTATCCTATATGTATAATGTACCCTGATTTCCAAAAATCTATAGAAGAATTGTAACTTGAAACTTGGTGGAAGAGCCACTACAAAACAGAATAGAGAATGTTATGACTATTTTTAGTAACAACACTTTTAAATTATAAAAGTAAAGCTGAAATGAGGGGGGATTGTGTAGTAAAAGGTTGTGAGGAAGAGCTATAAATTGCTGATTGTTCTTCATATAGAAATAAAAACTTTAAGACTAATTAAATTGAACTATATGGATAATATAGTTCGATTTATTTTTTTATTGTATTCAGAATAGAGGGAGAATTAATTAGTTTTTAAGTATTCTTTAAGAGATATGACGTATGATGATTGAATAAATATATCGAAGTTTGAGTTGAAACATAGATAAAGTTTAACGAAAAAATCATCTCAAAGGGAGAAATGATCTATTGTGGGTAAATTCAAGTTAAAGTTATCGTTTCTTATTGTTAGTATGACGATAATAGTTGTACTCGCGGCATCTAGTATTAGTATTTGGAGTAGCTATCTAAATTTTAATGAAATTTTGCAGGAAAATAAAAAAGATATGAAAGAAACCTATGTAAAGGAAGTTTCAACACTTACAGAAGACTATTTACAAGGCTCTATGACAGATGAACGTTCATTAGAACCATATGTGGAGCAGGTCGTTGATACTTTACTTGATGAAAGAGTTGTTTCTTTTAGTTTGCTTTTTAAGAAAACCATTGTCCCTATCATTATAGTAGTAGTTATTGTATCGGGACTAGCTATATGGTTAGCCCTAAAAATTACGCGACCACTAAAGGATCTTGCAACAAGAATAGAGATAGGGGAGACATTACAGGGAACAGAGGGTATTGCTGATTGGTATTACGAAGTAAAATTATTGAAAAATAATGTGCAAAATATGATGATTTGTTCCGAAAGTAAAATCACTGATTTAACAGAGCAATTGAACCTAGATTCATTGACGGGAATTCCTAATCGAAGAAGAATGGATCAAACTTTACAAGAGTTGATTGTACATAAAGTGCCACATGCAATCATCTTAATTGATTTAGATGATTTTAAAAGTATAAACGATACATATGGTCATACAGTAGGGGATGAGGTTCTAAAGGCTTTTGCTAATCATATGCAAAGTAGTATAAAGGACCCGGGTTTATGCTTTAGATATGGCGGAGAAGAGTTTATGGTCATCTTGCCTTCAATGAACATAGATGCTGCTGTACAAAATTAGCAGAAAACTTACGGATTAAACAGGCTTTACAGGAAACAGTGTGTGGTAGACCAGTAACCATGTCTGCTGGAATTACGGCTTTTACACCAAATGTCCAGAGTCCAAATCAATTAATAGAAATTGCAGATCATGCTTTGTATAAGGCTAAACAATCAGGAAGAAACTGTTTATGTGTCGTTAGGAATATGAGACAAATGATTATTAAATAATGTAGGAAAGCATGCTAGTGTACGGTACTAGCATGCTTTTTCGTGTCCCCCAATTAAAATGAAAGAATTAAAAGCTTGCTGACCGTTTTGTAAGAATATGGATTTATAATGGACGTTTTCTATTTTATATACCTGCTCCAAGAATAGTTCGATGTAGACATACACTCACCATAATAACTTCGAAAATGAATAGCATTTTCATTATAAGAAACGGCAAATTCTCCAAAACATCATAAGTAAATTTTTTGATGAGATTAAGTTCACAGCGGTTTTATCTTAGTTTGGAACTTCTCTTCTATTTTGTTAATCGTCTTCTCTAAATGAGTTTTTGAAATCGGTTTTAATAAATACTCGAAAGGTTGTACATCAACTGCCTGAACAACATAATCTCGATAGGCAGTTACAAAAATAATACAAATATTTTTGTCCCAAGTTTTTAATAATTGAGCAACTTCTATGCCGTTCATTTCCGGCATTTCAATATCTAAAAATGCTACTTGAAAATCCAAAGTTGGCCCTTCTAAAAGTAGGTCTTTAGCTGTAGTAAAAGTTTGAATGACCTCGATATTATCAAATTTGTTTAAATGTTTTTTCATGCTTACAAGAGCTAATGGCTCATCGTCCACCACAATTACCCGAATCACTTAAGGAACCACCTTTCGATAAATATGACTATAGGATCAGATTGAGATGTCTACTTTAGATCCTTTATATGGGTGTGTAGGAGCTTGCTGCTGAGGTAGTTCTTGTAGTAATTCAATAGCTGTAGATGTGTTTAAATTAAGTGCTTTTTGCATGACGCTCATCTGTACGGTTTGTTGAAGCTCCATCAGCTGGGAAGACATAAGTGAATTTATTTCCATTTCTACATTCCCTCCTTTTCTTTTTTATCGGCTAAAAATAGCAAATATCTAATATAAAAAAGTCCTAAATGGCCCTACTAAATTATAGATTTATTCGCAACAAATTGGTTAAATTACTAAAAAATTAATTGAAATTGTATATTTTTCCGTTTTTATAGTAATAATTCCTAATATCAGGCAGCTAGTCCTGAGTTATTAATTTGCAAACTTATTGTTGTTTACATAATAGAGCGTTCAACTCTAGTGTGCTAGCAACAGATTTGCAACAAATAATAAAATGATGGAGGTATTACTAAACATGAAGAAAAGAGCATTAGCTTTAGCGGTAGTATTGACATTTGGTGTGGGTCTCTATGCTAGTCCTTCCTTTGCTAAGGACAAATCGCCAGGCAATATACTATGGGCACTCCCGCAAATTTATAATTTAACTGTAGGTGAGTTCCAGCAACTAAATGAGATGGAGTCGTTATGGTTTTATCCAGAGCAAGACTTAGTAAAAGACACGACAAAAGCCGAAGAACCATTGGGTGATGAATATGTCATCAAAGGTGGTGACACATTGTTTTCGATTGCCCGTATTAATAATGTAACAGTAGATGAATTAAAGACATGGAATAACCTAGCTTCAGATTTGATTTTAGCTGGCGAATCATTAGCTATTAAGGCTTCGGCTGCAAAACCGAAACCAAAAGCTTCTGCGGGAATTGCATCTGCAAAGCCTGCAACATCAGCACAAACAAAACCTGCAAGTGCACCAGCGACAGGTTCTGGTAAAACATTAACAATGCGTGCTACTGCCTATACAGCCTATTGTGAAGGTTGTTCAGGAATTACAGCAAATGGTACAGATATCAGATCTAATCCTAATTTAAAAGTAATTGCAGTAGATCCACGAGTAATTCCTCTTGGTACGAGGGTTTGGGTGGAAGGCTATGGTGAAGCAGTAGCGGCTGATACAGGTGGAGCTATTAAAGGTAATAAAATCGATGTATTTATTCCTACTGAAGGACAAGCACTTCAATGGGGTGTTAAAACAGTAACGGTAAAAATTTTAAATTAGATATAGAAAGGGGGTTTCTCTAACTTTGAGAAATCCCTTTTCTCTTGATTGAATGGCTATTCAAACAGCCAATGAAATAGAATCATTGCCGAAGCGTAATTGATTACTTGTGCATAAGTACTGGGTAAGTTGGAAATCATCAGAAAGAGAGGAGGTATTTTTATGAAAAAACTAAGTTTAATTGGCCTTTCATTATTATTTTTTGTTGCGGGTTGTAGTTTTTTTGATAAGAAAGAAGAAAAGGTAACGGTAAATGCGTCGTCCCCTTTAACAGCTACTGCAAAAGTGATTGGTGCTAATAATGAAAGCTATGGGAATGCATATTTTCAAGAAGAAGATAATGGCGTTATGATGACGCTCGCGTTAACAGGCTTACCACCAGGCACACATGGTATCCATATTCATGAAGTAGGAAAATGTGAGCCACCTAAATTTGAATCGGCAGGTGCCCATTTTAATCCAACAAACAAGGAGCATGGTAAATTAAATCCTAATGGCTTTCACTTAGGGGACTTACCAAATTTGGAGATTGGTGACGATGGCAATGTGGATCTTAACTTTTTAGCTGAGGGATTAACTTTACAAAAAGATCAACCTAATTCTTTATTAGATAGTGATGGAAGTGCCATTGTTATTCATGAATCAGCGGATGACTATAAAACAGATCCTGCCGGTAATTCCGGTGCGAGAATAGCTTGCGGTGCCATTCAATAGAATAAAATTTGAAACTGTATCTTAACGACATAAGATGCAGTTTTTTTTGTGCTATTTTCAAAAAAATGGAAACATAATGGGGATTGATCTAATTATGCGATAGGTTTTATATTTATAATGCATAATGTGTATAATTTATTGCATTTTGCTAAAATCCTATTGTATAATTCTTTTATCAGAAAATTCAATTAAATAAGGAGTGGTAAAATGGGTAAGTTGTTAAATTCAAAGTTTGAAACGTATTTAATGGATCAAGAGTTTGATTTACGTGAAGAGGAAGAGAAAAATGAGGAGCAAATGGTGAAGATTCAGTATGAAGAGTATCCAGAAGGGTTTTTTACAAGTTTATAATGAAAATTTGATGGGCTATGTTGAAAGTATATTAACTTTTAACATAGCCCATTGTATTTTATGCCTCTATTTATAAATGACTTTTTCAGAGCATATGAATGTAGTATATCATTTTAATAAGTTGATTAGGTCTGAAGACATATGTACTTTTCTGAAATAGATTCATGTATAATGGGAAACAAAAATGCGTATAGAGGTGTAGTTATGTCGAAAGCTTTAACAGTTGAAGAAACGATTTACCAATGGTTTGATCATTTTCACAAGTATCCAGAAGTAAGTTGGAAAGAGTTCGAGACCACTAAGAAAATTGCTTCAATACTGGATGAATTACATGTTAGTTATCGTTTACTAGGTGATATACCTGGATTAATAGCTGAAATTGGAACAGGGAATGAAATCGTTGCAGTACGTGCTGATATTGATGCTTTATGGCAGGAAGTTGATGGAAAATGGCAAGCCAACCATTCTTGTGGACATGATGCCAATATATCAATGGTTCTTGGTGCATTATTACTACTGAAAGATCACAACTTACAACATCGTGTTCGTTTTATTTTCCAACCTGCTGAAGAATTAGGAAATGGCGCATGTGCAACGTTTGATAGAGGCGCAGTTGAGGGAGTATCACATTTATTTGGTGTTCATTTAAGACCGATAGAAGAATTACCACTTGGCAAAGTTTCGCCTGCTATTCATCATGGTGCTGCTTATTTTTTAGAGGGAACTATTCAAGGTATTGATGCCCATGGTGCAAGACCACATCAAGGTAAAAATGCCATTGATGTTATTATGGCCGTGCAACAAATGCTACACAGTATTCATTTATCACCATTTGAACCGCATTCTGCTAAGTTAACAAAAATTATTGCGGATGGTGGTAGTACAAATATTATTCCTGGTAATGCTTGTTTCTCAATGGATGTTCGCGCACAACATAATCAGCAACTTGAATTGCTGCGTAGTAAAATTGAATCTGGCTTGAAATCGATACAGCAACAATATGATATTGACATGAGTTGGAATTGGATAGATTTCACACCAGGTGCTGAAGTTTCATCGATCGCTGCAAATATGGCGAAAGCTGCCATCATCGAAGCTTTAGGGGAAGAACATTTAGCAGACGAAATCACTACACCGGGTAGTGATGATTTCCATTTTTATACAGTTAAAAAGCCGGAATTAAAAGCTGCAATGATTGGAATTGGTGCAAATTTAACGCCAGGACTGCATCACCCTAAAATGACATTTGATCGTAGTGCCTTAATTGATGCTGCGAAAGTACTTGCATGTGTATTAGAAAAAAAGCCTGAATAAAAAATTTTTTAAAAAGCTATCTGAAAAAATGTAACTATTTTTTCAGATAGCTTTTTTGCATGAACATTTTTAATAATGCATGGATATTCAAGGGTTTGCATTGTTTTTTATTGCTACTTGAAAGCGTTTTATTACGCTAAAATAAAGGGATTTGCTAGGGAAGCATAAATTTTTTGCGTTGACTTTTAATTTTTTGAATATTAAGCTAAAAAACGTAAAAAATTATTTGCGTCTTAGAAAAACCGAAAAGGGATTTGGTGCAAAAAAAGGGGATGGAAAAATGAAAAAGGATATTAATGCGGGCTGGGCACTACTAACTTTTGCAATTATGATTATTACTATGTTGATTACAGTAGTTGTTTTAGAGCAAAGTCCTCACGTACCTCTTCTTGTTGGCACAACTGTAGCAGCAATTGTTGCCAAAATGCATGGATACAAATGGACTGAAATTGAAGAAATGATGTATAAAGGAATACGTCTGGCATTACCTGCCATTGTTATTATTATTTTAGTAGGTTTGACAATTGGGGCTTGGATAGGCGGCGGAGTCGTAGCAACGATGATTTTCTATGGCCTAAAGTTAATTTCTCCTGCGTGGTTCTTAGTGACAATCATGGTGTTATGTTCAATCGTGTCATTAGCTATTGGTAGCTCATGGTCAACGATGGCGACAATTGGTGTCGCAGGTATGGGTATTGGTTTAAGTATGGGTATTCCAGCGGCTATGATTGCCGGTGCAGTTATTTCAGGTTCATATTTTGGAGATAAAATGTCACCGTTATCAGATACAACGAATCTAGCAGCAGGGTTAACAGGTACTGACCTATTTGATCATATTAAGCATATGCTTTACACAACGATTCCAGCGTTGATTATTTCACTTGTTGTTTTTGGATTTTTGGGTAGAAAATTTGCAGAAGTTTCAATGCAATCTGAAGAAATTTTAACTACGTTAAAAGTGATGGAAGAAAGCTTCGTTATTTCTCCTTTACTATTACTAGTGCCAGTGGGAGTTATTGTATTAGTGGCTAAGAAAGTGCCAGCAATTCCTGCTTTAATTATTGGAATTGTATCCGGTTTCTTACTACAAATTTTTGTACAAGGTGGTTCAGCTGCAAGTGCTGTACAAGCATTACAGGCGGGCTTTGAAATCTCAACAGGTAATCATATGGTGGATGATTTATTTAACCGCGGTGGTTTAGACTCTATGATGAATACGGTTTCAATGACGATCGTAGCGATGACATTTGGTGGTATTTTAGAGTATTCAGGAATGTTAAAGGCATTGATGAATGTAATTGTGAAGTTTGCTAAATCTACAGGAAGTCTTATTGCTTCAACGATTGCAGCATGTGTAACAACCAATGCAACATGTTCTGAGCAATATATTTCAATTGTTGTTCCTTCACGTATGTTCGCAGGTGTCTATCAACAACGTGGTTTACATTCTAAAAATCTATCTCGTGCATTAGAGGATGGGGGAACATTAACATCTGTTTTCTTCCCTTGGAATACTTGTGGCGTGTTTATTTTAGCAACGCTAGGTGTAGGTGCTATGGAATATGCGCCATATGCAATCCTTAATTTTGTAGTACCGATTATATCTATTATTTATGGCTATATTGGATTTGCCATTGTGAAATTAACACCAGAAGAAATGGCAGAAGCTGAGAAGCGTAAAAAGGAACGAGAAGTGGAAAATACAGATAATATGGTAATGGCTGACTAAAATAAAAATTCTCGTAGATCCGTTTGTATCTACGAGAATTCTTTTATAGGGAAGCTTAGTAGGTTGCAAAATTCAATTGATAAATTTTGCGAGGACGTCCTTGTTGATGGGTCATTTCTTCGCCCACAATTTTTACATAACCATTATCAACTAATTTTTTGATAATACGCTCTGTAGTACGTCGAGTTACTTGTAGGTATTCTGAAAGATTTTGAGATGTAAATTGAGCTGATTGTCGTTCATTGCTGAAATTAATTAATTTAGAAATATTTAATGGACTTAAACTTGTGAGCTTCGCCATTTGTAAAACATAAGGATCATCTGTTTTTAAAGAAACTTTACCTTCTGTATTGGGGAAAGGTCCTAATAAGTTTTTATGTTCATCAAGAATATAAATCTCGAAAGGTTTAGTAAATGTTAAAGCATGCTGAGCATTTTGTGTGGCTTCTAAAATGGAATAACCATAGCCGAATGCTAACTTAAATGGTTGTTCAACTTGCTGTATTAGCTGTTCTAAGTTTTCCTTTTCTAGGGCGTTTTGGAGATGTCCAGCCGTTGTATATAGCTCAAAGGAATGCGCTGAAATTTGCTTATAAGTTGAAAAGGTAGCTTTCACAATTTGATTTAAAACAGTTGATTCAATTGAAGAATCTTTAGGGATTTCTAATAGTCCCACTACAGCCTTAAAAGATTCTGATTTCGTTAACAATGATTTGGATTTTGTTTCTTCAAGACATTGAATAATAGACTTGGTAGCATCTAACATTCGCATTGCTGGTATTTGAAGTGCTTGTAATTTATCAAATACACTATGAATACTTGTAATGACAAAATCAATACTTTTAGAATTCCACAAGGCGATATGGCGTTTTAAGATATTCTCAGTTGGTTCAGTAATCGAAATATGCTGAACATGTGGTTTTTGACCATGATATTCTATTTCTGCTAAAACATTATCAACGAATGCGGGATTCATTACATCAATGGATATCCTGTCGATTGCTACAGCATGCTTGGCTACTAGTGATAACAGTGTTGTAGAAATGGTTGTCTCATCTTGTTTAATGTAATTCCAGGGTATTGGTATTTCTGAAAGTAATGATTGAGTGTGCAAATAGGGTAATGTTCCTCCGAATAATATTGCATCACATGGTTTTATTTGCTTCATTAAAGTAGGTGCTTCAGAGGGGTGGCTGTAAAGATAAAATTCTAATTGAATATCGGCTATGTTTTGTGCGATACTAATAATACGAGTCATAAATGCTTTTGAACAAATAATCGCTATTTTGGTAGACATGGGCATCGATCCTTTTCTATTTTTTTAAACATTTAGCGACGTATTAGCGACAACTTTAACGACTAAGGAGACTGATTACGATGAAAATTAAACAAGTAGAAATTTTTGCTATACATTTACCGCTAATTGATCCATTCATCATTAGTTATGCTACATATGATACAATGCCTTCCATTATTTTAAAAGTAACTACCGATACAGGTATTGTGGGGTATGGTGAAGCAGTTCCTGATGAACATGTAACAGGTGAGTCATGGGAAAGCACATATGCTGTGCTAAAACATCAACTTGTCCCGGCGGTTATTGGAGAAAATCCAATGGCCTTTGAAAAACTGCACGATAAAATGAATAAAGTTGTGAAAGATGTACCAGCAGCAAAAGCAGCTATCGATATTGCTTGCTTCGACATTGCTGGGAAAGCGTTAGGGGTTCCTGTATACCAACTTTTAGGTGGACGTTATCATGAAAAATTCCCAATCACACATGTACTCAGTATTGGAACACCTGAAGCAATGGCAGAAGAGGCAGCAAACCGAGTAGAAATGGGCTATCGTTCGTTTAAAATGAAGGTAGGTACAGAGGTTATTCGTGATGTTGCCCGTATTAAAGCGGTACGTGAGCGAGTAGGTGAAAACATTGCCATTCGAGTTGATGTAAATCAAGGATGGGGTAATGCAGCCACTACGTTACAAGGCTTACGTGCCATGAAAGAATTAAATATCGATTGGTTAGAGCAACCTGTAGATAGCGAAGACATTGATGGAATGGTGGAAATTAAATCAAAGTCTGATGTAGCATTAATGATTGATGAAGGACTACGAGGTGTACGTGAAATGCGTGAAATTATAGCTAAGCGTGCAGCAGATAAAGTAAATATTAAATTAATGAAGTGTGGAGGCATCTATCCTGCAATGAAGCTTGCTGTTATGGCGGAAATGGCAGGTATTGAATGTCAAGTTGGTTCCATGGTAGAGTCGTCAGTTGGTTCTGCTGCTGGTTTCCATGTAGCATTCTCTAAGAAGATTATGACGAGTGTAGAACTAACGGGTCCATTAAAATTCTCAAAAGATGTTGGGAACTTACACTATGACGTACCATTTATTTGCTTAAATGAAAAACCAGGATTAGGTGTAGATGTAGATGAAGATGTAATCCAGGAATTATGTAAGTTCTCAACTGTTGTCACAGCCTAAGGAGGCGCAATATGGAAATTATCTATGATGGTATGCTTGGTGAGACACCGTTTTTTGTCATCAAATTAACGCCCCAGCATTTACAGCAAATCGAGGAGCTACAAGTTGAGGTTTATGAAGCATTAGCAGACCAAAGTATCCTACAACCCTTGAGCACAGAGGAATTTGAGTATATTTTAACTGGTCATGGAATGATGATAGGTGCTTATGTAGGGGAAGAATTGATTGCCTTTCGTGCACTGTTAAATCCGCCTATTGATGAAGAACATCTTGGTTATGATTGTGGAATTGCAGAAAACGAATTTCACCGTGTTTTATATCAGGAAATATCGAATGTTTCACCGAAATATCGAGGTTACGGATTACAGAGAACATTAGCTACAGTAGTGATGGAAAATATCGATTTAGAAAAATACGATTATGTTTGCTCCACTGTAAAGCCATATAATATTCCGAGCTTAAAGGATAAATTCTCGCAAGATCTCGTTATTAAAGGCTTGAAAATTAAATATGTAGATAAGCTTCGTTATATCTTCTATAAAGACCTAAGGCAAGAGATGCCCTCCATCTTCACTGAAAAACAAGTGATATCAATGGGAGACACGACTGCGCAACAGCAACTTTTAAAACAAGGTTTCCTTGGCACGACTATGTACGAAGAAAACAACGATTGGTTTGTTGTATACGAAAAATAAAGCATAAAGCCTTACCCTTTCACATGAATTTGTGGAGGGTAAGGCTTTTTTATAGGGTTCTATTATTTCTTCATTGGACAAAAACCACAAGCCATTAAACCTGGGATATCTTTAGAGAAACAGCATGATTTTCTTACAGGAACATTGACTAAATTAGTCGGACTAAGGCCACCTGTATATTGTGCCCACCAAGATTTATTGGAGAAGCGTGCCCATGTTTTAGGATCTTCTAAAGCTTCGATATCCTCCATGGCTTGGTCGGCTAAGCCAGGATTAGATAATAATATATGATAATGCCATAGCAAATAACCAAAGAAATTTTCCCAAATGGTAAGAGGGGAGATGGATGTTACTTTACGAAGCTGTTGGACAATGATATGGCCATCGTAAAGAATTTTTTCAATAACAGCTTGACGTTCATCTTCATCAACGTAGCGCCAGTCATTAGGGTTAGCGAACATGGCAACAGTAAAGCTGTTAAATTCCTTTGCAGCATCAAAACGCAATTCAAGCGGTTTACCATCCCATACTTCGTCATAAGCGGCAAGCATATAAAACTGCATAGCAAAAAACATACCATAGCGGCGTGCAAAGTGAGAAATAGCGGCCGTTTCTGTTGCTGCATCTGTTATACCCATCATGAGGTTTAAAAAATCAGGATGGTAAAAGTCTTTATGTATATCAGCTAAGGTAAATAAAGTTCGCTTAGGTTCAGTTGTATAAATACTATAGGAGTTTAATTGTTGAACTTGATCCATTGTTAAAGCTGGCATGGTCATCCTCTTTTCCTTTGAACTTCTGTTAATTTCATTATAAAGTAATCATTTTTGCTTCACAAATGGAATATCATGTAGTAAAATACATTAAACATATCTGGAAGGTAGGTTTTAGGATGTCACTGCTTCATACAATTCCAAGGCCACTAGTTAGACTGAACCAGTGGACTATTCTTTTAAGTGTTATTTTATCATGGATAACAGGGTTGACATGGATATTGGTTATACCACTAGCTGCAAATTTACTAGGTATTTTATGTAACTATAACCCAATACTTCGTGTAGGGAAGCTCTTTTTAACAAAGCCCTCATCAGCATATATACCAGAGGATGCTCAGCAACAAAAATTTAATTCCAGTATTGCCAGCCTTTGTTTAGCAGCGGGTCTATTAGGTTATCTATTACATTGGCAGGTTATTGGTCATATCTTTACCGGCATGGTTGCTATTGCATCTTCCATCGCAATAGCAGGCTTTTGTATAGGCTGTTTTCTACATTTTCAGTTGAAGCAATGGCAGTACCGACGCTCATTAAAAAAATCTTTTTAAAAAAGTAAAAAAATTATTAGATTATGATTGACATTTTAATTGATAATGATTATCATTATCGTATAAAGATTATTCCTCCTCTACAATACAGTGTAGAGAGGATGAACTTTAGCTACTTTTCTCCAGAAGTTTGCTAGTTCATGATTACGCTCCTAAAACCCCCCTCATTTTTTGGGAACGTGAAAATCTCAGACGACTCATTCTAATTTTAGAATAGAGTCGTCTTTTTTGTGCTAGCTAAAAAACAGCCCATAAAATGAGCTGTTAGGAAGTTGTATTTTGTTGTACAGCATTCTTTTTTCCAATGATCATTGTATAGTAGCTATGTAATAGCATACCAACAATGATGACACCAAGACCTGCAAGTGCGATAGGGCTAGGGAAGGCAATTCCTAATAGTAATACCTCACCAATAATAACAAAAAGAATTTCTGTTGACTGAGTTGCTTCCACCGCAGCTAGTCTACCCTGATGGTCTCTTACGCGATCCGTTGCTATGAAAAATAGAACCGTTGCAATAACGCCTGAACTAATCCCGACAAGTAATGATTGGAACATCTGACTTGCTGAGGGAAGTCCTACTGTAAGGATGGCATAAAAAGCCATGATGATCCATGCTGGCATCGAAGCGATCGTCATACCTAATACTCGCTGAAAAGTATCGATTCGTCCACCGCAAACTTCCATCATTTTGCGATTGCCAAGAGGGTAAGCAAAGGCTGCTACGATAACAGGTAAAATACCAAGCATTAAACTTCTAAACGACACTGATTGTGCATGAGGTATTTGTATAAGCAGAATACCTACTAAGATGACACATGAAATAAGAAGAGATATGAAAGGTATTTTTTGACGAACTGTTTTACCAGCAATGACCGAAACAAAAAGGGGAGCTAATAATACACCAGCAACAATTGTAAATTGCCATGTACCAGAAACCAACCAACCTGGACCAAAAGCTGCAGCAAATGTTAATGGTGCATAAAATAAAACAAATCCAACAAAGCTCCACAGCAGCCACGAAATGGGTTGTGCTTTTATTTCACCAGAAAGCTGTGAAAAGCCTTTACGATAAAAGACAATGATGAGCAAGAAGGGGAGCATAAAAAAATAGCGTAATGATGCACTCCATAGCCAACTACCACCTTGCATTTCCATTGCGTGATTTAAAATAAATGTCACGGCAAAGAAAAGTGAAGCTAAAATACCTAATGCAATTTCTTTCATAAAGATCACCTCAATTTGAGTTTATAACCTCAAACCCTTTATGTAATTTGAAAATTCAGTAATTATTACTGAAAAAGTTACGAAGAGAGAAAAAAGCCTCTCTTCGTAACTATGAAAATTTTCATTATTCCTTACGTGAATGCTTATCGAAATAAACGAGTTCACTCCAAAAAACTATTTTGCTTGCTGTTCAAAAAGCTGAACGATTTCAATAATTACCTGAGTTGCCTTTTCCATTGTTTCAGCAGATACATATTCAAATTTACCATGCATGTTTTCGCCACCAGCGAAAATATTTGGTGTTGGTAAGCCCATATATGACAATTGTGAGCCATCTGTACCACCACGAATTGGCAGGGTATTCGGCGTAATATCTAATTTTTCCATTGCAGTACGTGCAATGTCAACAATTTCTTTTACAGGCTCAATTTTTTCACCCATATTGTAGTATTGATCTTCAATGGTAATACTCAGTGCATGCTCGCCAAATTGTGCTTGAATTTTAGCTGCAGCATCACGCATTAATTGTTTTTTCTCTTCAAATTTTTGGCGATCATGGTCACGCACGATATAAGATAGCTCAGTATGCTCAAGAGCCCCTTTGAAGCCCATTAAATGAATGAAACCTTCATAACCTTCAGTCTTTTCAGGAACTGCGTCAGCAGGCATTTCATTCTGGAAGGCGATAGCCATTGTAATAGCATTCACCATTTTATTTTTCGCAGAACCAGGATGGACGCTCGTTCCTTTTGTAACTACTTTTACGCCAGCAGCATTGAAGCTCTCGTATTGCAGCTCACCGAGTGGTCCACCATCCATTGTATAGGCATATTCTGCTCCAAAAGCAGCAACATCAAATTTATGTGGCCCACGACCAATTTCTTCATCTGGTGTGAAAGCTACACGAATTTTACCATGCTTAATAGTAGGGTTTTTAATGAGGTATTCCATTGCCGTCATAATTTCAGCAATTCCAGCCTTATCATCAGCCCCTAATAATGTAGTGCCATCTGTTGTGATAAGTGTTTGGCCCACATAATTTTTAAGCTCAGGGAAGTCAGTTGGAGACATAACTAAGTTTTCATTTAACTGAATATCTCCGCCATCATAATTATCTACGCGCTGTGGCTTTACATTTGTGCCCGTGTAGTCAGTGGCTGTATCAACGTGGGCTAAAAAGCCGATAGTTGGTACTTCTTTATCTGTATTAGCTTCTAATGAAGCAAATAAATAGCCATTTTCATCTAATGTAATGTCTGTTAAACCAATTTCGACAAGTTCGTCTTTTAAAACATGCAATAGGTCAAATTGTTTTTGTGTAGAAGGAGTTGTTTCGCTTGTGAAGTCTGATTGTGTATCAATTTTTGCATAGCGTATTAATCGCTCAATTACTTGTTCTTTCATAAGTATGGCCTCCTAATGTGTATATGTTAAAATTCTTTGTGCATTCACAAAGCCGATTCCAGACGCAATTATGCCTTGGCATAATTGATATTATTGTAACACTTTACTTCGGATTTCGGAATATTGAAGGATACTTAAAGCAATAAGTAATTGGGCACTATAATAAGTTAGCATGATAACTTCATGTGACAATGCTAGTGGCATGACAAATTTATTAATAGCTAAATAGGAGTCAGATGCAATAAATAATAGTGCGCCACTTGTTGCCAAAGTAGAACCGGTTTTAATAGCCGTCCATCCCATCGTGAGAATCACCGAGATATAGGCGATCACTGCAATACCGAGTATCATTTCACCTGTTTTAAAGACGGACCCTGCAATCCAGATGGTCATGCCTGCTCCGTAAAGCAGTAAGAGTATTTTTGCCCACGTGGGTATTTGCCGCTCGTTTGCGGTAGAGAAAGCAAAAATATAAAAGATATGCCCGATAAGAAAGCTAGTTAGACCAATTAAAAACCACTGCAATGTATAGTCTCCAATCATGCAAAATAGAAGCCCAGCAATAATCAAAAGTTGGTATTTTTTAATATGTAATGGCTTCTGAATCGCAGCTAGAATAATGATGAGCAACATGGGAATCACTTTAAAAATGAGTTTTAAACTTTCCGCAATATGGGAAAAGAAAAAAATATAATAAAGACCAAATAAAATAATGACACCTATTAATAATTTTTTTAACAAAATTTTCAGCTCCTTTCCTTTTGAAATTCAATATTTATGGTAGAATTCCTTTCTGTACAACGTATGTATGAAACTTTTTTAGTATGTAACCGTAAAGTAAGTAGAGAGAAAGATGAAGAGAGGATGAACCAAATGACTAAGCTACTGATAGCTTCTGCAGTCATTGCATTGATCGCGAGTGTGTTAGTGACGCCGCTTATTACGAAGAAGCGAGAAGATGGACAATCGAAAAAGGTAATTGGATACTTTTTTATTGGTGTCTTTGTATTAGGATTTCTAGCCACAGGAATCACGTTATATGTAACAAAAATTGATGTAAACTGGCTTGTTTTTTGGCCTGCTATTATTTTATTAACGTTAGCTGGTGCCCTGCTTGCAAGTGGTATCGAACGGAAAATAAAAGGTGTTTTATTTTTAGCTAGTTTAGGTGTAGCTGTGTATGTATTATCAGCACCTTTATGGAATGCTAATGAAAAATTTAAGTCATCGGAAATGAAGGAAGAAGTTGAGATAAAACCATTCGATGAGACACAAACACCTGCAAGTGTTCCACCGAAATTTGCTCGCAATAAAATGAAAAAGGCTTTCGGACAAGTGCCAAACACGAGCTACTATGAATTAGGGCGCTTACAAATCCAAAAAGTGAAAGGCGAATATGTTTATATCGCACCAGTTGAATTTTCAGGATTCTTTAAATGGATGAATGGTGGTACAACACCTGGTTACTTCATAATGAGTGCTACCGATTCAGCAGATAATCCTAAATTTATCAAAGAGGAAATGAAGTATGTTCCTTCGGCATATTTAAATGCTAATTTAGAACGTCATATGCGTTTACAAAATCCATTCCTTATTTTTTATGGTGACGTACAGCTTGAGGTAGATGATGAAGGAAAGCCATATTACATTCGCTCATATGGGGAATTTATTTCTGCACGAAATGGCTTTGATGTGAAAGGAATTGTCTTGGTTGATGCGCTGACGGGGAAATCAGAGGTAATTAAACTGGATCAAATACCTGAATTTATTGATGGTGCTGTATCACCAGAGACAGTAAGTTTACAAAACAGTTATTTCGGTAATTATGTACATGGTTTTTGGAATAGTATGTTTGGTAAAAAGGATGTAAAGATTCCTTCTGATGAAGGAACAGAATCGAATGTTAGCCCAATTTTCGATGAGAAGGGTGACATGTATTACTTTACGGATTTTACAAGTCCTAAAGAAGGTGTCGATTCAATGTTAGGCTATTCTCTAACTAACGCACGAACAGGGAATGCAACATACTATACAGGGAATCAAGATTCAAGCTATATGGATTCCCAAGGTAATTTACAAATAATCGAGAAGAAATTTATTGAGAAAAAGTGGAATGGTGAAATGCCGGTGTTGTATAACTTTTATGGAGAGGCGAGCTGGCTGACAGCAGTGCTAGATTCCAATGGTTTCTTACAAAACTATTTTATCGTGTCTGCAGCCAATCCTGAAATTTCCGTTTACGCTACTACTCCTAAGGAGGCATTGAAATTATATAAAACTGCCTTAAGTCGAGGAGGAAACACAGTAGATGGTAGCTCAAACGCGGAAGAGAAACAAGTAAGTGGTAAGGTATTGCGCGTATATAAAGAACGTCTAGGCGATTTTACAACTGTATCTTTCTTATTAAACAATGGCGAAAATTATTTAGTGAGTGCTGAAACAGAACCTTTGGTAATTTATTTACAAGAGGGTGATGAGGTAATTCTCACTTATGGAGATACAGGAGAGCAGTTCCTACCAGTTCGCTCTCTCATTATTAAAGGACTACAATAACAGAACAAAAGACGATCTTGAAATAATTAAGATCGTCTTTTTTATGTAGATTGTCCTTGGACATAGGTAAGCATTTTTTCTTTATGGTTCATAAATAGTTTTTTTGCATGATCATTTAGTGTGAAAATTTCCTGTAAATATCCTTTTAGCAATCTATCTTCGTATTCAAAAGTATGGCCAGGATTGGTTTCTAAAATATAGGATAATAAAAGAGCATGCAAGACAACTACTTCTAAATTTTGCGTATTCGTAACGAATTTTAAATTGAGAATAGTAGTATGGGAGACGAACTGATTGACATAATCAATGGATTTTTTATATACATTCATATCAATATGTGGTTCTAGTCGTTTTCTTAATTGGGTGCATTCATTATTTAAGTCTTCTATTTTTAAAAATAAACCTCTTACACTTCTCTTATGCTGTTGTTCTAAGGTACGAGCAAGATGTTTATTGATATTGGACATTGTCTGTATGACTCCTTTCTTTGTTAGGTATCATTTATTAATATGAATGGAATAGCTGGAAAAGGGAAGAGTCTTTTCGTTTAATTTAGGGTTATAGTTAAACTAGGTAATATGGCGATAT
Organism: Lysinibacillus sp. FSL K6-0057; assembly: GCF_038630885.1. NCBI lineage: Bacteria > Bacillati > Bacillota > Bacilli > Caryophanales > Bacillaceae > Lysinibacillus > Lysinibacillus sp. FSL K6-0057. Next base: position 408,479 of record NZ_CP152047.1, read on the forward strand.
ACCTAGAATGAATATAAATAGGTAATATTTTTATGTAAAAAATGGGATTAGTATCATACGATAGTAACCCCATTTTCATTAAGTTATTGCCAATTAAATCCTTTGGTTGCTAAAAACTCTTTAATATGAGGGCGGCGTTGTTCGATTAAAAAATCAGCCATCTGTTTTGTCCAGTTATCAATTTTTCTGTTTGATGAACGACTATTATAATATATTTCCATTGTCTCATTATAAGCCGGTAAAAGCTCTTCATATTTTTCAACATTGTATTCATTTTCATGTAATACAGCAGACACAGGTAAACGTGGTTTTACATCATTGCGACGTGCAGGAACGCCGATTGTTAGCCCGAATAATGGGAAAACGTAATCGGGTAGATTGAATAATTCACTGATTTCAGAAGTTTTATTGCGGACTCCTCCAATATAGCAAATGCCATAACCCATTGATTCTGCTGCAATAACAAAATTCTGTGCAAACAATGATACATCAGCTACGCCGACAAGGACATTTTCAGCTGAATCAGCCACAATATCTACTCCTTCTAGCTTCCCAGCCATTTGAAGTCGCTTGAAATCTACGCAAAAAACAAATGCTCCGCCTGAAGTTTCATATTGGCGTGGATTACCAGAGAGTAAGCCTAATTTTTCTTTTTTATCTGCATCTGTTACCCAGATCACACTATAGGCTTGCACAAAATGTGATGTTGCAGCCATTTGTGCTGTTCCAATTAAATCTTCGATGATTTCTTTTGAAATCGGTTCTCCATCATAGATGCGTACCGAGGAATGGTTGCGTAATAATTCTTTAACCATTAAAACTCTCTCCTTTGTGTCTGTTCTATACCATGAGCATAGCACGCTTTTCCGTCAAAATCGAATAGTGAGGTATAAAAAGTTATATATACATAATTTAAAAATGTAGAAATTATCTCGCAAAGTAAAATATTTCATTTAATATAGATTAAATATTCTAAATAGTATAAAATTATAGAAGCGACTGTTTATTTGGTTGTACTACCAAAAATTACATTATCTTTATTCGCAAATGTTTATACAACATTAGCTATTAGGTGATGAAATCCTCCTAGAATAAAGATATAGCCTCTGATGGACGTCACAGATTTACTGGAACCAAATATGCGAGTTGAATAAAAATAAAGTGGAATGGAGGAATAGGGAATGGAAGAAAAATTAGCGAAAAAGCTTCGCCATGAACAATTGCGAAGCAAGGTTGTAACAGCAGAAGAAGCAGCATCTTGGATTAAGGATGGCATGGTATTAGGGATGAGCGGATTCACACGTGCTGGCGATGTAAAGGTTGTACCTCTTGCACTTGTAGAGAAAGCGAAAAAAGAGAATTTCCAAGTAGATGTCTTTACAGGTGCATCACTTGGCCCTGAGGTAGACCAATACTTAGCAGAAGCAGGGGTCATTCGTAAACGCGGTCCTTTCCAAGCAGATGCTGGCATTCGTAATAAAATCAATAGTGGTGACATCACATTTGTGGATGCCCATCTTTCTCATAATGCTGAGCTTGTCCGCCAAGGTATTATAGGACCAATTGATTTTGCGATTATTGAAGCGGCTGCAATTACAGAAGAAGGCTTATTAATTCCTACAACTTCAGTTGGTAATTCTCCGATTTTTGTGCAAGAAGCAGACCAAGTCATCATTGAATTAAACGTAGCACAGCTTGATGCATTAGAGGGTATACATGATATTTACGTACCTGCACCACAAGGAAAACGTGATCCAATTCCTTTACAGAATGTTTCTGATCGTCTTGGTATAGTTGGAATTCCACTAGATTTAGATAAAGTAAAAGGCATCGTTATTTCGGATATATTAGATGCACCATCAACTATTGTCCCTGCTGATGAAGAGACGGATGTTATGGCTAATCATTTATTAAATTTCCTGCGTGAAGAGATTAAAGTAGGTCGCTTAACAACAAGTTTGCGACCAATTCAATCTGGGGTAGGCTCAGTAGCAAATGCTGTATTGCTAGGTTTTAAAGATTCTGAGTTTGAGAACTTAGAAGTTTATTCAGAAGTTCTCCAGGATGCAGTATTTGAATTGATTGATGCAGGAAAAGTAAATTTCGCTTCTGCTACTTCTATTACCCTTTCTGAGCAAGTAGGAAACCGTGTTTATGGGAATTTTGAAAAATATGCTGATAAATTAGTATTGCGTCCTCAAGAAATTTCAAATCAGCCTGAAATTATCCGTCGACTCGGATTAATTTCAGTGAATACAGCCTTGGAATTAGATATTTACGGCAATGTTAATTCAACACATGTTTCTGGTACAAAGATGATGAATGGTATCGGAGGGTCTGGTGACTTTGCACGTAATGCACGTTTAGGGATATTTGTGACAAAGTCTTACGCTAAGGGTGGAGATATTTCGAGTATTGTCCCAATGGTCTCGCATGTTGATCATACAGAGCATGATGTTGATGTCATTGTAACTGAACAGGGCGTAGCCGATTTACGAGGACTTGCTCCAAAAGAACGAGTGGGACTTATCATTGATAACTGTGCACACCCTGATTATCGGGAGCAGCTGTGGCAGTACTTTAATGATGCCAATGAGGCAACGGGTGGACATCATACACCACATAACCTAGAAAAAGCACTTTCATGGCATGTTAATTATGCGAAAAACGGTACGATGAAGGACCCTGCTTTCACGAAACAATAAAATTTCATCTTAAAAGCCTTGAAGGACAGTTAATCTGTGCCTTCAAGGCTTTTTACATGTTAATTTATCTGAGATTATCAGCGACTTATAGTAATCCAATCCATTTCCAATAAGTTGCAGAGAACAAAAGAACGAGAAGGAAACCGATAATGGTTAATGGAATCCCAGATTTCAAGAAATCCTTTGTTGTAAAGGCACCTGTACCATAGGCAAGCATATTTTGTGGTGCACTAATTGGTAATAGGAAGCCAAAGCTTATGACGAATTGTTGCACAATAACAAAACCAACCTGATCCACATTAGCTGTTAATGTGGAGGCTAACACGATAAACACAGGTATAAGTGCTGATGCTAAGCTAGTTGCACTTGCAAAGCCTAAATGAATCAAAATGTTAAATAAAGTTACGAGTGCGATGGTTGCTAGTAAAGGCATTGTATCTAGTCCAAGTGAACCAAAAACTTTATCTGATAACCATGCAGCACCTTTTGTATTCAGTAAAATGGTTCCTAACATAATGCCTACTGCAAAGACGATAATTGTTCCCCATGGAATATGAGGCTCAACTTCCTTCCATGAATACACACCGATTTTAGGCATTAATAGAATAGCGATGGCAATAATTGTGACTGTGGTCGTGTCAAATGGATGCAGCTTCCCTTCAGTTGCCCAGAAAAATAGTAAAACTAAGGATGTAATGATTAAGCGAATTTCAGGAGCTTTTAATGGGCCAAGCGCTGCAAGCTGTTTTTTGATGACCTCTTTACCACCTTCGATATTGCTAGTCTCAGGTTTAATTAAAGCGATCATAATGAAAAATAAGACAACAGACATAATAATCGAGAAGGGGGCAGCGTAGAGTAACCAAGCACCCCAAGAAATATCTACATTAAATTGCTCTTGAATAAAATTTAAGGCAACCATATTTTGAGCGGCTGCCGTTTTAATGCCGATATTCCAAATGGAAACGGCTTGTACGGAAGTAATAACTAGTAAGGCAGCGAGCCGACTATCACGTGGTAAACCAAATGCGGCAACCATTCCAAGCAATATTGGCACTACTGCGCCAGCTCGTGCTGTAGCAGAAGGAACAAAAAATGCGAGGACGATAGAAACTAAAATGGCGCCAAATACGATAGCTTTTGTTTTGGTTCCTACCAGTGAAAGAATCCAAAGAGCAAGTCGTTTATGTAGATTGGTAATTTGCATTGCAGCCGCTAGAAAAAGAGCGGCTGCTACTAAAGCAACAGCAGAATTACTAAATCCACTTAAGGATAATTTTAATGCGCCTGCTGTACCTAGCTCTGTGGTAGGATCATCCATTGATGGAGCGAGTCCTAGTAAAACAGTTACAAGTGCAATAATCATGGCCGAGCTAACAGGATATGAAACGGCCTCTGTTACCCAAAGGATGACTGCAAAAGCTAAGATGGCTAAAGCTCGTTGTCCAGCTATAGGTAAATCACCGTTATTAGGTAAAAAAGTAATAATAATTAGTAAAGCGAAGGCCAAGCCAATCCATAGTGGCTTTAAATTACGTTTTGAAGCTTCTTGATTTGGTGAAGACATATTTTCTCATCCTTTCTACGATAAAAATGACGATTATTAACCATAACATCGGCCTAGATAATGTTTTATTAAGATAAGAATATGTCTATTTTATTGTAGAAAAAAAACTACGCAGAATAGGTGTTTTTTACAGCAATATGGGTAGATAAAGAGAAAATACATGGTCACAAAAAATACAAAAATATCCATAAAAATATTATTTCTTTTTCTTAAAGGCAGAAGTTACTTTAGGCTCTGTACCATTGACTAAACGTTTAATATTTTCTATGTGCAGGATGATGGCTATGCCAAAAAGAAGAACAGCTATAATGGTTGGGCCAATGCCAGGAATCCATAAATAAGTGGCTGTACAAAAAACGAGATAAAACTCTAGAACACCAACAATTAAATAATTTGTTGCAAAGGATAAAATAACAAATAAAATAAGTGCAAATAAACCAATCTTCCAATCGACAGCAAGTAAAATTCCGATAATGGAGGCAGTTCCTTTTCCGCCATTGAAGCCCATATAGAAAGGGAAATTATGACCTAAAATGACCCCAGCAGCCATAATGTAGGTAAGCAGCCATATTTGTTCTTCTGTTAAATGAGTGACGTCCCCTAGATAAAAATGTGCACCGATAATAGCTACAACGCCTTTGCCAATATCGATGAGGGCTACTAAAACGCCATATTTCCAGCCGAGGGAAAGCGTAGCATTAGAGGCACCAGCATTGCCGTGGCCAGCTTTTTTTAAATCAACCCCCGATAAAAATTGTGCCACTTTAGAGCCGTGAATACAGCCAATTAAATAGCCAATAATAAGAAAAGTGATCACGGCTTTTACCATAAAAATCCTCCTCTCAAATTTTTTTCTAAAATAGTGTATGCGTTCATATTACGTATAAGAGCAGACAGAAGTTTCGGAAAAAATAAAATTTACATGTTGACAGAAAAAAACTCTATGTTTATACTGTGTAACAACGATGGAAATTGAATCACATACTCTTATCAAGAGCGGCGGAGGGATAGGCCCTATGATGCCCGGCAACCAGTAAGTAACGAGCTTACTAAGGTGCTAATTCCTACAGATTCTTACTTGGATCTGGCAGATAAGGGGAGGAAAACTTGCAACCGCAACCCTCTTCTTAGCTGAAGAGGGTTTTTGTTTTCTACAGAAAAATCCTCCTCATCTCCGGTACCATCGTAAAAAAAATAACCATTTGGAGGTACACAATGACAAATTTTAAACCAGAAACATTGCTGTTACATGGCGGTCAAGAGCCAGACCCAGTGACGGGTTCTCGAACAGTTCCTGTCTATCGCTCAACTGCTTTCGTATTTAAAGACACTGCTCATGCGCAACGTCTTTTTGCCTTAGAGGAAGCAGGGAACATTTACACAAGGATTACCAATCCAACTGTTGATGTGTTTGAAAAACGTGTGGCTTTATTGGAAGGTGGAACAGCAGCAGTAGCACTTTCATCTGGTGCAGCAGCTATCGCATTTTCCATTTTAAATCTAGCTGGAGCTGGTGATGAGATAGTAGCAGCTAGTTCTTTATATGGTGGTACTTATAATTTATTTGCTAACACATTACCAAACTATGGTATTAAAACAATTTTTGTAGATGAAACAAACCCAGAGAATTTCAAGGCGGCGATTACTGATAAAACAAAAGCAGTCTTTGCTGAAGTGTATGGTAATCCAAGCTTAAAGGTTTTAGATATTGAAGCAGTAGCTAAAATTGCACATGATAATGGTCTACCATTAATTATTGACAGTACGTTTGCTTCTCCTTACGGTTCTACACCTATTGAATACGGTGCAGATGTTGTAGTACATTCAGCAACTAAATGGATAGGTGGTCATGGTACAACTTTAGGGGGCGTTGTTGTAGACGCTGGTAAGTTTGATTGGACTAGTGGTCGATTCCCAGGTTTTACTGAACCAGATGCTTCTTACCATGGTTTACGTTATGGAATTGATACAGCTTCTGCGGCCTTTGCTACGAAGCTACGCGTACAATTATTACGTGATTTTGGTCCAACATTAAGTGCAGATGCTGCCTTTAATTTATTACAAGGTTTAGAAACGCTTCATTTGCGTATCCCTAAACACAATGAAAATGCATTGGCAGTGGCTGAATATTTACGAAACCACCCATCTGTGGAGTATGTAAATTATAATGGCCTGGAAGATTTTCCAACACATGAATTGGCAAAGAAATATTTAAGAAATGGCTTCGGTTCAGTGCTTACATTTGGCATTAAAGGTGGACGTGAAGCTGGGCGAAAGCTTATTGATAGCGTAAAGCTATTTTCACATGTAGCAAATGTAGGTGATGCTAAGTCATTAATTATTCATCCTGCTTCCACTACACATCAGCAACTATCAGCAGACGAATTAGTTCAAGCTGGTGTAACCGAGTCGCTCATTCGCTTATCCATCGGTTTAGAGGCAATAGAGGATATTATTGCTGATTTAGATCAAGCCATTACACAGGCAACAACTACTGAACAAACAGTAGAAGCTTAAGCTTTAGAACATAGGGAAGAATGTTGTAGCGTTTACGTATTTTCTCATTCGATTGGCCTCATTTGGTAATGCGTTAAACGTTGCTACATCAACCAATTGCTACATCCGTTAATTATCAGAACCTTATAAAAAATAATACCAAGTAATTTTATATGTATTATTGACTTAATTAAATCCTTGTTATATACTAGGAAATAAGTTAAGGGTACGAAAATTCTTGTTAAAAAAGGTAAATGTTTTCATAAGTGCTCCCCCACTTTTGAATATATAGAAGAGCAGTTGCCTAGCCAGTAACTGCTCTTCCCAAAAAAACTGATGATAAAGGAGTGTTTAAAATGGGTAATATCTATAGTGCACAAAACATTGTATCCTATCTAATATATGAGCTAAATGAAGGGCATGTCTTTGTCAACAATAAGTCCATTCAACACCTTCTTACATCAGTCGAAAGAAAATGGCAGCAAGTTTTTGGTCATACAGCATTTCAAGAACATGTTTTTGCTGAAGAGGAAGACTATACTGTTAAGGAAGTATTTGAGGCATATGAACAGTACGGTGTGAGCCATATCTCACTTCCTGCGACAGAGATTTACTTAAAGTATGGTACATTTCAATTAGTGGAACGTACGTATGCAATACCAAATTTTACAGAAGAAGAAATTAGTCTTGTTCAACAAGCTTTAGCACAATATCGTTATCAATTGCTTTCAAAAGCAAGTTAAAACCCCCTCATATATTTAAGCTCATTCTCTGCTGCTACAGGGAATGAGTTTTTTCTTTAAAGGGATTGTTATGAATGTCCGAGCATACATATATATAATAGAAGAAAGACATTCGTATATTGAAATGTAAATAGTCAATATTTGTTCAAATCTTATAGAATGATTAATAAAACGTATAATAAAGGGAATGAAACCGATTTCTTTTGCACATCTAGAGAAAACAAATGTCCTTCCTAGAAAGATTTTTCTTGTGCAATGTATGTATTTGCGTTACAATTTTCTTTAAGTTAAATTTTGAATTATTTGAATTTGTATGTGTTCCAACACATATAGAAATAGCGAAACTCATACAAAGAAGAGTTGTTGGCTAAAGACTGCGGTGGGTGTCAAATAGTCATGACACAACCCCATGGAGAATTAGCTTTAATGAAACTGCGGAATGTAAGTTGGAGGGAATAACAAGAATGGCAACTATAAAGGCAGCGATTTTAGGATTTGGAACGGTAGGTCAGGGGATCTACCATATTTTAAATGAAAAACGAGAAGAGCTAAAAAATAAATTAGGTATTGAATTAGAGGTAGCGAAGATTTTAGTGACAGATGCTAGTCGCGAACGTGTGCCAGGAACAGCACATTTAATGACAACAAGCATGGATGAAGTCTTAGCAGAACCAGGTATGCAGGTTGTGTTTGAAGCAATTGTTAACGAAGAGCCTGCATACAGTTATTTAAAGCGAGCAGTTGAACATAAATGTCATGTTATTACAGCCAATAAAGTGATGTTTGCCAAACGAGGTTTAGAGTTGCAGGATCTTGCAAAAGCTAATGGCGTTTTTGTAGGCTATGAGGCTACTACTGCTGGTGGTGTACCTGTTATTAAAACAATGAAAAATATTTTACTTGTAAATGATGTAAGTCGTATACAAGGCGTCTTAAATGGCACATGTAACTATATTTTAACAAAAATGCGTGCACAGGGCTGGTCTTTCGAAACAGCTTTAAAAGAGGCACAAGGCTTAGGTTATGCTGAAGCAGATCCATATAATGATATATCTGGGCAGGATGCATTTAAAAAATTAATGATTTTAAGTGCCTTAGCTTTTGGAGAGCAACCAGATTGGTCAGATGTAGAAGTGATTGGGATCGATAGTATCTCTGCTGAACAAGTTCGTGAAGCGTGTGAAAATGGTCTGCGTTACCGCCATGTAGCTGAAGTGGAGAAACGGGCTGACGGTAAAATTATTGCTAAAGTCGGTCCACAACTAGTTGATAAAGAGCATCCACTTTATCCAGTCGATGATGTGTTTAATGCGGTGGCATTAGAGACTAACTATATTGGTACATTAACATTAGTTGGTCCTGGAGCAGGAATGTATCCAACTGCGAGTGTCATGGTAGAGGATTATGCTGAAATCATTGGGAAAAGAGCAGGATTTGTTGTCACAATCTAATAAAAGCTTTAAAAAAGCCCACCATTCAACAATGTTCAATTGTATGAATGGTGGGTTTTTAGTCTTCATCTTTGACGTCAATATCCTCTGGAATAGGAGTAGAACGCCAAATTTCAATTTCCTCTTTAATACGTTCCAATTGTTTAAAATAAGTGCTGAATTGGCCACTATTGATTAGAATTTGTTGTCCATCGTAAACAGAACGGATGCGTCCTTCGTAAACTAGACGCATTACTTGATCCTCAGGCATACCGAGATCAAAAGCTGTCTCTTCAATTGTTTTATACATACGATTCGCTCCTTTTACTGTTTTTATTATAACGTCCATTATTGAGAAAGCATACTGTGGTAATGAAAAGAAAAGTAAAAATGATAATTGTTTGATTTTGGATAAATATGTATGATTAGTATTGAGAACGTAGTGAAGCGGGGATGAGTTGATAAATGTTAAATCCATTGTTTGTATTACTAGCAGCTATTCTATGGGGGATGACTGGAACTGCCCAAACCTATTTGGACCAAGGAGTATCTCCAATAGCAGTGGCCACAATTCGTTCTGCAATTGGTGGTGGTTTATTATTAGCCATTACGATTTTATTGCGGAAAATTAACTTTCTAAGGTGGTCGTGGAAATGGACGATTTTAGCTGCGGCTAGTATAGCCCTTTTCCAAGGTCTTTTCTTCTCATCCATTCGTCTAACAGGTATAGCCATTGGAACTGTTGCTACTATTGGCAGTGCACCGGTGTTTTCTGGTGTTTTAGAGTGGCTATTATGGAAAACACGCCCCACAGCGGTATGGGGACTTGCTACATTTATGGCCATTATCGGATGTCTTTTATTATTTATAAATAATGGAGAAGAGTCTGTTCACATTGGCGGATTCACACTAGCACTTTGTGCAGGTCTAGCCTTCGCATTTTATACAAACATAAGTAAAAAATTAATGGCACAGGAAGATGCATTACCAGCAGTTGCTATGACGTTTTCCATTTGCACGTTGTTTTTACTGCCGTTTTCCTTAGAAAATGGATTTTCTTGGTTAGGAAATGTGCACAACTTATGGACAATGCTGTATATGGGGATTATGTGTACAAGCGTAGCGTATTTATTGTTTTTAAATGGACTACAAAAAATTAGTTCATCCACAGCTGTAACACTTTCATTAGCAGAGCCATTGACTGCAGCAATTCTTGGTGTGTTTTTAATTGGAGAACATTTAAGTATAGTATCTTGGCTTGGGGTAGCAATGTTATTAGGAGGCATTGTTGTTTTAACACTAGGTGGAAGAAAAAAGCTAAAACCTTAAGAAATTCTTCATTTTTATAATAGCTGGTTTTTAAGATTTGAGCGATACACTTATATTTGAGAGCGAGGTGTATATCATGACGAAATTAACAGTTCTTGTTACAGATGACGATCAAGATATTCGTGATGGTATTGAAATCTATTTAAAAAATGAAGGCTATCATGTCATTAAAGCAGCAGATGGCTTAGATGCATTAAAAAAGCTAGAGAACAATGAAGTACATTTAATTATTTTAGATATCATGATGCCAAACATGGATGGAATTACAGCAACCTTTAAAATTAGGGAAGAGCGCAATATTCCAATTATCATGCTGAGTGCAAAGGCGGAGGATGGCGATAAGATTCATGGATTATCGGTTGGAGCAGATGATTATGTGACAAAGCCATTCCATCCATTAGAGCTATTGGCACGTGTAAAATCTCAGCTACGACGCTATGTTCAGCTAGGGACGTATAATGAGGGTGCTGCAAAGGTGGAAATCGACGGACTTGTTCTTGATGAAGAGGCAAAAGAGGTTGTATTAGAAGGAGAGGCTGTTCGACTAACCCCGATAGAATATAAAATTACGGAATTATTAATGAAAAATGCAGGGCGTGTGTTTTCGATTCGTGAAATTTATGAACGTGTTTGGAATGAGGAAGCTTATAATGCTGAAAATATTGTAGCTGTTCACATTCGGAAAATACGTGAGAAAATTGAAGCTGATCCGAAAAATCCACGCTATCTAAAGGTGGTATGGGGCGTTGGCTATAAAATGGAAAAATAAACTAGAGAAGTATATGACAATTGCAGGATTTGTAGCAGGCGTTGTTGGACTCATTTATTTTGGTGTTTATGCCTATCAAATTGTCAATTCTCGCTCCTCAGAAGTTTTACAGTTACTAGAAAGAATTTTTTAGAGGAGTGTAAAGACTTATGGTGAAAAAATGGAAATCCCTTCTCGTATTAATGTGTTTAATCTGGACGGTTTTCGGTGTACTTACTTTTTATCATGTGGGTTATCAGTATATTGGAAAATCATATTTCGAATCGGAAAATTTCCAGCATGAAATCGATAATTTCACTGCAGAACTAGGACCGTTAGTAATCAACGTTCCGAATGCACAGGAATTAAAAAATAAAATAGAGATTACCCAAACTGAAATAGAGGATCATCGTAATTACTACGGTACATTAGGACAGCAGATCGATAATATTAAAGCACAATACGAACAGCGCATTCAGGAAGCTGTAGATGCCAATGCAACAGAATTAAAGACAAAGCTAGAGACTGAACGCGATACTAAAATTAAAGATATTACAGCAAATTTTGAAAATGATGAACATGTACGAAAGAAGATTCTTGCAGAAAAAGAAGCGCTTATTGATAAATATATCAAAGCTGCACAAAGTGAATCCAAAAGCTTTAGTAAGACCTACGACTATTGGTCTTATGAGTTGACAAATACAGAAACAGGTAAAATTTACCGTTCTGGTGATGTTTCTGAAAGTAGTGCCTATAAAATAAAGTATACTGATCGAAAACCGCTATATGCATGGAATATTAGTGATAATTTAAGAGATATTTTTTACCGTACAGAAACGTATGTGAATGTAGATGACCTTTACGAAACGACAGAATATACAGGTGTAGTAGCTATCTCTAAAAAAGCAGTAATGTCAGAAGATGTGATACAAGGAGGATACCAACAATTTCAACAGTTTCAACGCAATCAATATACCCATTACTTTATTTGGATTACAAGTATTATAATGGCCGTCTTTGTTTGGAGGGGGCGTAAGGACGTATTACAGATTGTTAGGAGCATGAAGGAAAAAGATCTTTTATCAAAGTATAAAATAGATGTGCAAATTATTCTTTTGTTAATAACGGGCCTTATCTATTTCATTTCAGCACAAGTTGTTTTTGAATCGATTGAATATAATTCAATATATAATTATAATTATGTGCGTTTTATACTTGATATTGCCTTTAAAATAGCTGTTTTAATGGTAATTAGCAGTGCCTTCTTTGTGCAATTAATATGGTTGTATACAAGAGTAGATACTTTGAAAAAGCTAGAGGAAAATGTGAAATCGAGCTATTTATGGTCACTTGGGGATTCCCTTACTGATTTATTTATTAATCGTTCGATTGCATTGCATTCCATTGTGATGCTAGCTGCAGCATTCTTTGGAGGAGGTAGCCTTGTCGCTTTCATGGCTGGAGTAGGAGGCTTCGCAATCCTTGTGCTTGGTATTTGTATGCTTATAGGATTCCCTGCTATGATTGTTTTCCTATCAAGAATGGGTTATTTAAATCGAATTATGAAAGATACGAAGGATATGGCTGAAGGTCGTTTAAACCGCGATGTAAAGATAAAAGGGAAATCACCGCTTGCAGGTCATGCAGAAAACCTCAATCATTTACGAGAAGGCGTGCGTACGTCTATGCATGAACAGGCGAAAAGTGAGCGTTTAAAAACAGAGCTAATTACAAATGTGAGTCATGATTTACGGACTCCTTTAACCTCTATAATAACGTATACCGATTTACTGAAGAAACCAAATATTACAGAAGAAGAACGTCAACAATACATTCATATTCTCGATAAAAAATCTGAACGTTTAAAGGTGCTAATTGAAGATCTATTTGAAGTATCGAAAATGGCAAGCGGTAATATTGAACTTCATCGCAGTCGAGTTGATTTGACACAGCTTATCCAGCAAGCAGTAGGAGAGCATAAGGAGGATCTAGCACAATCTAATTTAGATTTACGAATGACGATGCCAAATGATCTAATTTATGCATATGTGGATGGTCAAAAGTGGTGGAGACTCATTGATAATTTAATTGTCAATGTCTTGAAATATGCGCTTGAGGGAACTCGTGTCTATGTGACATTAAAGCGTACGGCTGATGGCGATGCTGAATTTACAGTGAAAAATGTAGCGAAGTATGAAATTAGTGAGGATGCTGAGGAATTATTTGAACGCTTTAAACGTGCAGATGCTTCTCGTCATACAGAGGGCTCGGGGCTTGGATTAGCCATTGCACAATCCATTGTCGATTTACATGGAGCAAGGATGACCATTGATGTAGATGGAGATTTATTTAAAGTAATTGTTCGAATTCCAGCAGTTTAATGGTAAAAAGGCGGCAAACTTCTGCCGCCTTTTTTATTATAGACCTAAATTTTTGGCGATAATAACCTTCATGACTTCATTGGTTCCTGCATAGATGGACATAACAGGTATATCTCTATACCTTCTAGCAATCTTATATTCCTCCATATAGCCATAGCCACCATGCAATTGCATGCATTGCGTAGCAAGGTCACGTGCATTTTCAGTAATCCAGTATTTTGCCATAGATACTTTAGTCACAACATCACTCCCTGCGATATGCTCTTCAATCAAGGATTCTAAAAATGATTTACCAAGCTCAATTTTAGTAGCCATTTCAGCTAATTTAAATTGTGTATTTTGGAAGTCACCAATTGTTTTACCAAAAGCTTGGCGTGATTTCACATAGTCTAGCGTTAATGCAAGCATATCCTCAGCGGCTGTTTGTGCGGCAATCGCTACGGCTAATCGCTCTTGTTGTAGTTTTTCCATCATATAATGAAAGCCCTTGCCCTCTTCTCCAAGTAGGTTTTGCACAGGCACTCGACAATCTTCAAAATAGAGTTCAGCAGTATCTTGAGCATGCATACCCACTTTTTCGAGCTGCCTTCCTTTTGTAAAGCCAGGTGTACCTTCTTCAATAACAAGTAGGCTGATGCCACGATGCTTTTTTTCAGCCTGTGGATTTGTTTTCACTGCGACAACCGCTAAGTTTGTGTGGATACCATTTGTGATAAAGGTTTTTTGACCATTTACAATATAATGGTCACCATCGCGAATAGCCGATGTTTGGATATTCGCCAAATCTGAACCTGTACCAGGCTCGGTCATTGCAATAGCGGTTATATAGTCGCCTGTAACACACTTAGGTAGCCAGCGTGATTTTTGTTCGTGTGTACCATATGCCTCAATATAAGGTACGACAATATCATTATGCAAGCCGACCCCAATAAGGCTGGAGCCTATACGTTCAAGTTCTTCTTGAATAATGACACCAAAGCTGAAATCCAGGCCCAGCCCACCATATTGTTCTTCTACTTGTGGACAAAGATAGCCCATATCACCAAGCTTACGCCAAAAAGAAGGCGGAATAAGATGATTCTTTTCCCATTGTGCATAATGCGGTTCAGCTTCTTCAGCTAAAAACTTACGAAAGGTTTTACGAAATAACTCATGCTCTGTTGTTTCAAATTTATAACGTGTCATTTGAAATAGCACCCCTTTTTCCTCGTAAATGCGTAAATTTGCTCGTTCATCTACTATGTTACTGGAAGATTTGTGAAAATCAAAGTAACTTTTCAGGTAGAATGACAAAAATGTCATCTATATACAATGAAATGTCATGTAAAACGAGAGTAACTAATGAAATGAAAAGGTAAACTTATATTTGTCATTGAATAAAGTGACAAGTTCCTATTTTCTCTAGAAGATTATTCAAGTGCTTCAAGCAATATGATTGTTAAGTATAATGATATAATCAATTAAATTATAGAAAGAAAGTAGAGGACTTGGTTATGCCAAAAGTAATCGGCGGTGTTCTTTTAATTAGTATTTATAGTGCGTTGACTTTCTATTTAGGGTGGGGAGTAAAGCAGTGGCTTGTGGCAATGGGATGGTTTCGTTTTCCAGTCCTATTTTGGTTGGTGCTGTATATTGTTGCTTTTAGTATTATAATCGGAAGATTACACGAGTCTTTACGAGTGTTTTCTGTAATCAGTAATTACTGGATGTTTATCTTTGAATATGGCTTATTGCTATGTTTAGCTGCACAGTTCATTATTTGGTTAACACCTTTTAAAAATGTACAAATAATTGGTAGTGTAGCAGTTGCAGTCTTATTTTTGCTAAGTATCATTGGCTCTTATTTAGCCTATTCTCCAGTTGTTCGTCATTTAGAAATAACAGTTGATAAAAAAGACAGTGAGTTAAACACACTAAGAGCTGTTGTGGCGTCTGATTTTCACTTAGGTGTTTTATCACATAAAAGACATTTACAACGTTTTATAAGTTTAGCTAATGAAGCACAACCAGATATTGTGTTGTTAGCTGGGGATATCGTGGATGATGACCCGAAATGGTTTGTTCAAGAGGGCATGGCAGACGTCATGAAACAATTAACATCTACATATGGAACATATGGTATATTAGGTAACCATGAATATTATGGCAAAAAAATTACTGAATTTATCAAGGAAATGGAAAACGCCAATGTAAAAATGCTACTAGATGAAACAATTCTTATAGAAGATGCGTTTATATTAACAGGGCAAGAAGACAGGACGAATAAAGAAAGAAAACCACTTGAAGTATTAAAGCCTTCTGCTAACTTACCATGGCTTGTGATGAACCATACACCTGACGACTTGATCACACCTTCGAAAATGGGTGTTGATTTACATATGTCTGGTCATACACACAAGGGACAACTGTGGCCAAATCAATATATAACAGCTCGTGTATTTGAACTGGATTATGGTTATAAGTTGAAGGAACAGATGCATACACTTGTTTCATCAGGCTATGGCTTCTGGGGCCCGCCGATGCGAATTGGCAGTAGGTCAGAGCTTTGGGTAGTAGATATAAAATTTCAGTAGTATGTGATAATCTGGAAATAGGCTTCTTAGGTGAAATGGCAGTAGTATATGAAAACAGAGTATTTTATAATAAGTGGGTATTTGATTAAAAAAGGTAAGGTGACATGGTGGAAATTATAGAGTTATTAAAAGCATTGATATTAGGCTTTGTTGAAGGTATGACAGAATTTGCACCAGTATCTTCTACGGGTCATATGATTATCGTGGATGATATGTGGTTAAAGACAGAGGAGTTTTTGGGAAAATATCCTGCCAACACATTTAAAATTGTTGTACAACTTGGATCCATATTAGCGGTTATCGTAGTTATGTGGAAACGCATGCTAAGCTTAGTTGGTTTATATAATATTGAAGGTCAAGCTAAGTCCATAAATGGTCGCTTTAACTTATTGCATGTTATTGTTGGGATGCTACCGGCAGTTGTCTTAGGTTTTGCATTCAAGGATTTTATTGATGACCATCTTTTTAAAGTAGAACATGTTATTTATGCGCTAGTGGCAGGAGCAATTCTAATGATTGCGGCAGATAAATTGGCACCGAGAAAACCAAAGGTAGATTCTTTAGATAAGATTTCCTATGGTTTAGCATTTAAGGTAGGGCTAGTACAATGTCTATCTCTATGGCCAGGATTTTCTCGTTCAGGTGCAACTATTTCTGGTGGGGTACTCTTTGGTATGAGTCACCGTGTTGCAGCTGATTTTACATTCATTATGGCTGTTCCGATTATGGCAGGAGCTAGCCTCGTATCCGTTTTGAAAAACTGGGATACTTTATCAATGGACTATTTTGGATTCTACGCTGTCGGATTTATTAGTTCATTCATCTTTGCATTACTGTCCATTAAGTTTTTCTTAGCACTTATTTCAAAGGTAAAATTAATGCCTTTTGCCATTTATCGTTTAGTTTTAGCCGCAGTTCTTTGCGTTATCATTTTTATGTAAACAATAAGTCACGCTTCTTCTCGAAGAAGCAGTGGCTTTTTTTGCGTTAAAATTATTGAATCATTCATCCATTTTTTCATTAAAGTGAAGGAAAGTGAGTATAAAGAATCATATTTAAACATAGAGTAATAGCAAATTATAATAATATTAGACATCATTTACCTATATATTGTTCATTTGGTTGATTTGAGATTATAATTGATACATAAAGTATCTAATTATTTGTTGTTTTTTTATGGATTATAGGAGTATAGACTTATTAAAGTATATGATTAAAATATGAGGTGGAGAAAATGTTTCAACTTATCAATAGATCCAAGAAAAATACAATTGAAATAAGCAATGAAACAACTATCGGTATTTTTATTGAAGATTCAGACCGTCTACTACAATTAAATCTTGTAGGGTTAAGTGTGCATGATCTTCAACTGATTAATAGTTTAAAACCATATGTAGAAAGAAATGTAGTAGAAGTGGTAGGGGCATTTTATCATGCAATAGAAAGTGTTCCTTCTTTACAGGAGGTTATTCAATCACATAGTTCCAGCGAGCGTTTACGTCAAACATTGCGTCACCATATTATTGAAATGTTTGAAGGGCGAATAGATGAAGCCTTTTTAGAAAAGCGAAGACGTGTGGCAAAAATGCATGTGAAGATTAATTTATATCCGAAGTGGTATCTAGCAGCTTTTCAAATTCTAGAGAAATCACTCCGGAAAATAATTTATGAGCTTCGATTACCTAAAGGTGAGGAAGAGAAGTTTTGTGATGCTATCAGTAAAATATGTAATTTTGAACAACAAATTGTTTTAGAAGAATACGATAGCTATGCAAGTATATTAATTGAGGAACAACGTAATAATGTTAGGGACCATGTAAAGGAAGTCATAGGTGGAATTTCTACACAATTAGAGGTTCAATCACAAACTACGACTGAAACAGTAGCAGAACTTGTATATAGCGCACAGCGTGTCAACACTTCTTTGAAGGATAGTATGCATGAGGCTGAATCTATGCAAAAAGTGTCTAGTGAAGGTTATACTAAAATAATATCTATTAATGAACAAACAGGGAAGATTCATCATAAAACCGTTGAAATGGCAAATATGGTGGAGCAATTAGATGCGTCTTCTTCGAAGATTAATGCCGTTGTAGAAATTGTCAAAAGTATTTCAGGGCAAACAAATTTACTTGCGTTGAACTCTGCAATTGAGGCCGCACGTGCTGGTGAACATGGTAAAGGCTTTGCAGTTGTTGCAAATGAAGTACGCAAGCTTGCGGATCAAACGAAAAGCTCTGTTGAACAAATTGCTGAGTTGATCATGATGTCGAATGGTATCACAACACAAGTAGTACAAGCCATTCAGGACATACAGGAGCTTGTGAATAGTAGTATTGAACGGAATGCAGAATCTTTAAAGGCATTTGATGCGATTTCTGGATCTGTAGAGGATTCAATCTCGAATTTTCAATAAGTCGGCAATCAAGTATCTGAATTAGCGACTATTATTGAGTCAATTGGTGAATCATCTGAAGAATTAGAGAGGGTGGCTAATCGCTTAAATACAACAATCAGAGAGTTTTAAAAGAAACAAAGCTATGCATAAAATCTATGCATAGTTTCATGTTGTTGAAAAAAGAAGATGTTAACGGCAGAAAAAGCAACTTTGCAAGGTGAGAGGTTGATTTCCGTTCCGCCAGCGTCCTTTCCAGGGGGCGTCCGATGAGCCGCTTCACTCACTAACGTTCGCTCCAGGGTCTCCTCTGTGACGCTAAATCCCCTAGGAGTGACGCTGGCTCCACTCCAATCAACCATTCTGAAAATGTCTTTCATACTAGTAGTAGTGAACAAAATAGCCCACTATTTGTCTTATTAGAGAGAGGAGAGGCACTTATTTTTAATGTGAAGAAGTGATGCGTGACAACACCCCTCCATAAAGAGTAGTGAACACCTTTACTTTATTTGAAAACCTTTGCTAAAAAGGTAACACTTTTGTAGGTTGAAGTGGAAGGCTACTTGACCATAGCCGTGTCCTTAAGAAAACATCAGACATCCTATGCCAGATTTTCGTGTGTTTATCTTCTGTTTAAAATGGGTATTACACAAGGAGTGAGGGAAAAATGGCCTCACTAAATAAACTATACAAATTATCCATCCAAATATTGGGTTTACATCGACTTTTAAGAAGTTTTGCGTTTTTTACACTTTAGGCAAAATGACGAAACGTTTCGGGTGAGCGTATCGAAATAGACATATAGCTGTTTTTTCGAATGCCACATACTTTTTAAAAGTCGATTTATTTGTTTCGCAATCAACCGGACCGTCTTTCTTTCACTAATCCTCCGTTTTCTTGTCACCCACAGATCATTTCTCATCATTCCCATGATCATTTCAGTCAATAAAAGCACAATACTTTGAAGATAGAAATGACATAACCATCGTTCAATCTTCACCTTCTTCACCTTATCGACTTCTAAATCTGATTTCCATGTTTTAAATAAGAGCTCGATTTGCCAGCGTAATCGGTAAAGTTCATGAATTTCACTTGCTGGCATATCCTCTGGTACATTTGTTAAATAGATGACCACTCCAGGTATTTGTTCTACTTCATTTTTATGGACTTGCCCTTGTTTCTTTTGACGTCTTCTTTTTTCCCGCTTGTGTAGCTCTTTTTCCTGTTCCTCTGAGAGGCGATAGAGAATACAACGTGCAGGCATTTTTTCGTGTCGTCCTACAAATAATTGGGACCACTCTTTGTATTCGCCACGTACCATATCTAATGCGATTTCTTCTAAATGAATTTGTTTGTAACGGCGACTTTCAATCAATTTCCCATTTGGATGACGAGGTGGATGACTTACTTCGACAAACAATTGCGTATCTTTTTTCGTTTTTGTGATATAGAAAGCACCTTTTGCGTGCACCTTTTTAAAAAAATCGAATTGAAAATAGCCTAAATCCTGTAGAACCAGTTCTCTCTCCTGAATCAAAGGTAATCGCGTCATTCCTGCTGGATTATCGGCATCACGTCCGTTCATTAAATCAAAATAAAGTAGCTGTTGGGTTAAATAATCAAACTCCACTTGCACTTTAACAGACGAACAATGGACACCCTGAAAATTTCCCTGATAGGCATCTGGCAATTTGATCGTTGTGCTATCTAAAATACGTATTCGAGTAAATGTGTATCCCGTTAGCTTGGGGAAGGCGAGTTGAAGCTGCGTTTTGAATAATCGTCCAAAAATGGTTTCCAAAAAAGTAACAGCCCGTTCATCAAAGCGTTTATTAAGAGCCGATTTCGTCATAAATATATCCTGCTCCGCCAAGTCCGTACAAAGCGTTTCAAGCGAATCACTGATAATCTCACTCTTTTTCAAAAACAGAAAGTGTAAAAATTGTGCCGCACTAAACGAACGCTCGCGTTGAATAAAACCCGATAATCTACCCACCTCTTTTACTTCATTTTTCCCAAGTATCTGAAAAAGTGGCGCAAGTAATTGAATATTTTCTGGTTTCATTTTGCTGGACCTCCTTTATCAAGTGTACTTATCTATACCTTGATAAGAGAAATATGAACCCACGAATAAAGGAAATCACTAAGGACACGGCTATGGGCTACTTGACTCCCGTGGGATAGCGAGACAGGCGAAGCCCTGCACGGAGCGGTAGCGGAGGAAGCGATTCGGCGCTCGCCCACAGGAAAGCAAGTAGCCTGCAACGGAAACCATTTTCACCTTTCACAAAAATTCTATTGATGGTTTTGTTTTTCAACAATATGAAGCTATGCATACAATCTATGCATAGTTTTTTAGTACTGTGAATTAGGATAAAAGGTCTTATTTTATGGATAAATCAACTAATAGGCTGATGAATTAGCTAATAACAATCTCTTATAGATAGATGAAGACTACAAAACCCTAGAAAATGCTTGTTTTAAGTGTTACGCTATAGGCGAATTAGGGAATTGATTAGAGGGGTGTTTGGAGCATGAAAAAGAAATTATTTATAACACGTAAGTTTCCTACACATATTGTTGAACTATTACAGGAGTTTTACGAAATCTCACAATGGGATGAGGAAGAGATAGTGATCCCACGTGAAAAATTGCTAGCAGCTGTCGCTGACTGTGAGGTGCTGTGGGTAACGATTGCAGATCAAGTAGATGAAGAATTACTTTCACATGCATCCAACTTAAAATTAGTGACGAACTTAGCAGTTGGATATAATAATATCGATGTGAAGGCTTTAAAGAAACGAGGCATTATGGCGACGAATACGCCTGGGGTATTAACTAATACGACTGCGGATTTAGTATTTGGCTTACTGCTTGCAACTGCCCGTAGAATTCCAGAAAGCGAAAGATATTTACGTGAGGGCAAATGGAAAAGCTGGTATCCAATGCAACTGGTTGGCAAGGATGTATCAGGAGCCACAATCGGCATTATTGGCATGGGAAGAATTGGCCAAGCCGTTGCTAGAAGAGCAAAAGGTTTTGATATGAAAATCTTGTATAATAATCGCAGACGTCGTCATGAAGCGGAAGAAATGTATGGCTTCCAGTATGTTTCGCTGGAGGATATTTTAAAGCAATCTGATTTTGTTGTGATTATGACGCCTTATAATAGTGATACGGAAGGACTCATTGGAGCACAGGAGCTTGCTTTGATGAAGGAGGATGCGGTATTAATTAATGCCTCACGTGGTGGAATTATTGATGAGGATGCCCTGTATGACGTCCTGAAAAATGGGAAGCTTTGGGCTGCAGGATTAGATGTATTTGAACAAGAGCCGATTGCGATGAACCATCCTTTATTAACACTTTCGAATGTAGTAGCTCTGCCACATATCGGTAGTGCATCATTAGAAACGAGAACGGCCATGCTGATGTTAAATGTAAAAGCATTGACAGCATATGGACAAGGTAAGGCAATATCCAATCGAATTGATTAAAAGAAGGAGCATATCGGCGAAAGATATGCTCCATTTTTTTTATCTATTGAATAAATCGAATAAGCCGCCGATACCGCCTTCACCTTTAGACTGACCGCCTCCGCCTTGCGAAATAGGTGCTGCTGCAAAGACACGGCTGGCTAAACGGCTAAATGGTAATGATTGTACCCACACTGTGCCAGGACCACGTAATGTAGCAAAGAAGATTCCTTCGCCACCAAACAGTGCAGTTTTTACGCCTCCAACCATTTCAATATCGTAATCCACATTGGATGTCATTGCTACAAGACATCCTGTATCTACACGTAAAACTTCACCTGGTTGTAATGTTTTTTCGTGAATGGCTCCACCTGCATGTACAAAGGCCATGCCGTCACCTTCAAGCTTTTGCATAATGAAACCTTCACCACCGAAGAAGCCTACACCGATTTTTTTCTGAAATTCAACGCCAACAGACACACCTTTAGCTGCTGCTAAGAATGCATCTTTCTGACAAATAATTTTACCGTTTAATTGGCTTAAATCCATTGGAATAATCTTACCTGGGTATGGTGAAGCGAAATAAACATGTTTTTTACCTGAGCCAACATTTGTGAATGTTGTCATGAATAAGCTTTCACCTGTTATTAGTCGTTTTCCAGCACCTAATAATTTTCCCATTAGACCACTTTGTGAGCCACCTCGTGAGCCGTCACCAAAAATAGTTTCCATATGGATCGAATCATCCATCATCATTAACGCTCCTGCTTCTGCAACAACTGTTTCCTGAGGGTCAAGCTCAACTTGCACATATTGCATGTCGTCACCAAATAACTTGTAGTCAATTTCATGATTATTCATAAAGGGATTCCTCCAAAAATAAATTTAATGATACTGTATACGATTATAAGCTACATTGGTTTCAATAGAAAATTAAATATTTTAGAAAAAAAGGGAATTAGTTAGAAAATGTCGAATATAAAAAACTAGAATGTGTATTATTTATTTTCATTTAACGAAGGGTATTGTGAATATACATAACCTTAAGAGGCTTCTAAATTTAGAGGTCATCCTCTATATTGAGGTAATGAAGTTAAGTGGAAATAAAGCCTCTGGCAGTTGTCACCGATTATTATTGAAATGCTAGTATTACATGGTGTGATGTATATTGAAAATTCGGAATTTTGACATATTTTATCTTCGTTAAGTAAAAGATTCCTACCTTCAAAATGAATAAGATATTCTATTCTTTTGGTGGAGGATCAAATATGGATTGTATGGAGATAAAGCCAATGGTAGATGTCACGGATAGTGAAACGTGCAAGCACATTACACTGCTCGGACGCAATTATTCCAAGGCGAAATGGATTCTGGTTAAATTCATAGACTTATACCTATGGAATACGACTGGTACAACAGCTGAGGCATCAAAGAGTATTTCAGGGGGTGTATGTAGTGGAGATTAAAAACTATATCGGTGGTAAATGGATCACACATTCACATTTACAAAGTATAGCAGTGACGAACCCTGCAAACGGTGAGCAGCTTGCTACCATACCGCGCTCTACTTCAAATGAGGTAGGCGAGGCTGTAGCTGCTGCCAAACAAGCACAAAAAAGCTGGGCACTTATACCAGCTCCAAAACGTGCAGATTATTTATATGCCATCGGTCAAAAAATGAAAGAGAAAAAAGAACATTTGGCGACCGTTTTAACAAAAGAGATGGGCAAGGTCATTGAAGAAGCTAGAGGAGAAGTACAAGAAGGAATCGATATGGCATACTATATGGCTGGTGAAGGACGCAGATTGTTTGGTGAAACAACACCATCTGAGCTTGCCAATAAATTTGCTATGAGTGTAAGGGCACCTATAGGCGTTGTAGCGCTCATTACACCTTGGAATTTCCCTGTTGCTATTGCCACTTGGAAGTCATTTCCTGCTATTGTTGCAGGGAATACATTCATTTGGAAACCGTCTAATGAGACACCGATGATGGCCTATGAAATGGGTAAAATTTTTGAGGAAGTAGGCTTACCAGATGGTGTAGCCAATATCGTATTTGGTACAGGACCTACAGTAGGGACAGCATTAATTGAACATCCTGACGTCAAGGTTATTTCGTTTACAGGATCTACGACAACGGGCAGTAAAGTAGCTGAGCTTGGCGGGAAGCATTTGAAAAAGGTTTCATTAGAGATGGGTGGAAAAAATGCTGTTATTGTCATGAATGATGCTGATTTACAGCTAGCTACAGAAGGGATTTTATGGAGCGCATTTGGTACTGCTGGGCAAAGGTGTACAGCATGTAGCCGAGTCATTGTGCATAAAGATGTAAGAGAACAATTAGAAAAACGTCTCTTAGATGAAATGCAAAAACTCACAATTGGGGATGGTCTAGACGAGGAAGTTAAAATTGGGCCAGTGATTAATAAAGCAGCATTGGAAAAAATTAATCACTATGTGCAAATAGGTAAACAGGAAGGTGCCACATTATTAGCAGGCGGCAGGATATTAAATGAACCACCTTATGATAAAGGGTTCTATTATGAGCCAACATTGTTTACGAATGTGAAGCCTGACATGATTATTGCCCAAGAGGAAATCTTTGGTCCAGTCGTTTCTCTAATTGAAGTAGCAAGTTTGGAAGAAGCAATTGAAGTAAATAATGGTGTGAAATTTGGCTTGTCTAGCTCAATATTCTCACAAGATGTCAATACAATTTTCCGCGCACAGCGTGATTTAGACACAGGTATTGTTTATGTAAATGCCGGCACAACAGGTGCTGAAATCCATTTGCCATTTGGAGGTACAAAAGGGACTGGAAATGGACACCGCGATTCAGGTGTAGCTGCCCTGGATGTATATACAGAGTGGAAAAGTATTTATGTAGACTACAGCGGTAAATTACAAAGAGCACAAATCGATACAGAGTAACAGATCAACGAAAGGGGATGTTCTTGATGAAAGTTGTTGTATTAGGTGCAGGTTTAATGGGGAAAGAGGTAGCTCGTGATTTAATAAAAAACGATAAAGTTGGGCGTGTGTTTTTAGGAGATATCGATGTAAAAGTAGCACAAGAGTTTGTCGACTCGCTGGGCTCAAATAAGGTTGAGGTTGTAGAGCTTCATGCAGAACGAGACGACTCGTTAATGGATGTTATTTCAAAAGGTGATGTTGTCGTTAATGCGCTATTTTATTCGTTCAATGAGCGAGTAGCGAGAGCAGCGATTGAGGCAGGCGTACATTCCGTAGATTTAGGAGGCCATATCGGTGGTGTTACAGAGAAGATACTAGATCTTCATGAGGAGGCAAAAGTAAAGGGCGTTACAATTATCCCTGACTTAGGCGTTGCTCCTGGTATGGTCAATATTCTAGCGGGCTATGGTGCCTCAAAATTAGACGAAGTAGAATCTATTAAACTATTTGTTGGTGGTATTCCAACTGAGCCAAAACCTCCACTTCATTATACACGTGTATTTTCTCTAGATGGCGTATTCGATCATTATACTGAGCCTTCAAAAACGATTCAGAAGGGCAAGCTTGAAGAAGTTCCATCCCTATCAGGCGTTGAACCTATTTATTTTGATGATTTCGGTGTGCTTGAGGCATTTTATACATCTGGTGGAATCTCCACATTGTATAAGACATTCCCGAATGTCCGCACATTAGAATATAAAACAATCCGCTATAAAGGCCATGCAGAGAAATTTAAACTTTTAGCAGACTTAGGCTTCCTTGATTCTGCAAATAAGGTCGAAGTGGATAACCAAGAAGTTCCTGTTCGTGCAGTCGTACGAGAGGCACTCAAAAAGAAACTTGAATTGGGTACAAAACCTGATGCTGTATTGTTACGTGTGATTGTAGCTGGTGAAAAAGCCCAGCAGCAGGTGACATATGAATATGAAATGGTTGTACGTAAGGATATGACAATTAATGAAACAGCTATGGCACGTGCTACCGCAAATACGATTTCAGTTGTAGCTCAGATGATTGGTGCGGGTGCTATTACAGAGCCTGGTGTATTCCCGCCTGAAGCAATCGTGCCAGGTGATACGTATATTGAAGAGATGGCTAAACGTGGCGTGGTGATTAAAGAGACATCACATAAGTCTACTATGATTGTGAAATGGTAGGTGCTGACCATGAACTTTGAAATGTCCACTGAGCAGGAAATACTACGAAAAACAGTAAGACAGTTTGTTGATGAAGAAATCATTCCCTACATTGCAAAGTGGGATGCTGAAGGTGGCTTTGATGCTAAAATTTGGTCGAGGCTTGCTGAGCTTGGCTTAATGGGGGTTTGTGTTCCCGAACAATACGGTGGTAGTGGGATGGATTATAATGCACTTGCTATCGTATGTGAGGAGCTTGAACGAGGAGATACAGCATTTCGCACAGCTGTATCTGTCCATACGGGCTTAAATAGCATGACCTTAATGCAGTGGGGGACGGAAGAGCAAAAGCAGCGATACCTTGTTCCGCAAGCTAAAGGTGTTCGGATAGGAGCATTTGGTCTCACAGAACCAGGTGCTGGGTCTGATGTAGCTGCCATGTCAACAACTGCTGTCCATGATGGAAACCATTATATCCTCAATGGACAAAAAACGTGGATCTCCTTATGTGATATTGCAGATCACTTTATCGTTTTTGCCTATACAGACAAATCGAAGAAACATCATGGGATTAGTGCGTTTATTGTAGAACGTTCCATGGCTGGCTTTACATCTAAAGCGATTAAAGGCAAATATGGGATTCGTGCTGGTAATACAGGTGAGCTCTTTTTTGAAGACTTACGCGTGCCAGTTGAAAACCGACTTGGCGAAGAGGGCGAGGGCTTCAAAATTGCCATGTCTGCGCTAGATAATGGTCGATTTACAGTAGCGGCAGGTGCTGTTGGTTTGATCCAAGCTTGCATAGAGGCTAGTGTGAAATACTGTCATGAGCGAGAGACATTTGGTAAACCTATTGGTGAGCACCAGCTTGTTGGACGAATGATTGCTAACATGGAAGCGGGCTATCAAATGAGTCGTCTCCTTGTCTATCGTGTTGGTGAATTGAAAAACAAAGGTGTTCGAAATACTCGAGAGACATCATTGGCAAAATGGCAGTCTTGTGATTTTGCCAATAAGGCTGCTGATGATGCGGTACAAATTCATGGAGCATATGGCTATTCAGACGAGTACCCAGTTGCTCGTTATTTAAGAAACTCCAAAGCACCTGTAATTTATGAAGGAACTCGCGAAATTCATACTATTATGCAGGCTGATTATGTGTTAGGAAGACGACAAGATAAGCCATTAAAAAATATGTTGCCTAAATGGCCATTTGAAGAATAAGAGGCTGGGACAAAAAGAAAAAATGTTAGACCAAGATATAATTGGTCTAACATTTTTTTGATTTAGGAAGGCATATTTAACTTCTTAAAGTGAAAAAGCTAATATCCATTTTTATTGTTTTTCAATATAATCGAGTTCTGTCCCAGCCTCTTCATGTTGTTGAAAAAAGATGATGTCAACGGCAGAAAAAGCAACTTTGCAAGGCGAGGGGTTGATTTCCGTTCCGTCAGCGTCCTTTCCAGGGGGCGTCCGATGAGCCGCTTCACTCACTTACGTTCGCTCCAGGGTCTCCTCTGTGACGCTGGCTCCACTCCAATCAACCATTCTGCAAAGTGTCTTTACTTTTTTTCATAGTAGCATAGTGATTAAATCGCCCATTATCTGTATTCTTAGAGGGGATAAACTCTTATTGGGGAAGTGATGCGTGACAACACCTCTTCATAAAGAGTAGTGAACACCTTCACTTTATTTGAAAACCTTTGCTAAAAAGTTAGTGGGTTGAAGTGGAAGGCTACTTGACTCCCGTGGGATAGCGAGACAGGCGAAACCCTGCACGGAGCGGTAGCGGAGGAAGCGGTTCGGCGCTCGCCCACAGGAAAGCAAGTAGCCTGCAACGGAAATCCATTTCTACCTTTCAATTGACTGTTTTGTTTTTCAACACTAAGAAGAGGCTGGGACAGAACTCGATTATATTGAAAAACAATAAAAATGGATATTAGCTTTTTCACTTTAAGAAGTTAAATATGCCTTCCTAAATCAAAAAAATGTTAGACCAATTATATCTTGGTCTAACATTTTTTCTTTTTGTCCCAGCCTCTTTTTTATGTAATCACAGCATACTTAGAAAATTTCAGAAAAATGTAACTTTCCGCATTTTTACTAGTCTAATTGATAAACAAGTATATGAAAGGGAGGAAAAATGATGAAAAGTAAATGGTTCGCAATTATGCTGATTATCGTTCTGGCTATCGTGCCTGGCATTTTCACATGGATAGTGAATACAGATGTGACGGCAAAGGCCGCTAGCGCAAGTATGGCAACACAAAACTGGCAAGCATCTTTTTCAGTTGCTTTAAAGAAAAACAAA
The DNA here is from genome assembly GCF_038630885.1 of Lysinibacillus sp. FSL K6-0057. Taxonomy (NCBI): domain Bacteria; kingdom Bacillati; phylum Bacillota; class Bacilli; order Caryophanales; family Bacillaceae; genus Lysinibacillus; species Lysinibacillus sp. FSL K6-0057. The sequence goes on from NZ_CP152047.1 coordinate 436,745, forward strand.
ATTACTGAAGAATATGTCTTTATCACTACGGAAAAAGGACGCAAAGTAACTGCAACAATTGAATTGTTGGAAGATCAGAAAACGGTAGTGGTGAAAAATTTAGCACCAGGTAGTTATCAATTGCATGTGAAAAAGGAGGCCTTTGCACAAGGCGGACTGAATGTAGCTTCACAGACAATTCCATTTACAATTATCGAGACATTAACAGCCGTCAAATCGGAGAAAGAGTTACAGCAGTATTTTAAAAAGTTGTTAACAACTCAAAGAGTAGAAATTAGAGAAGACGAGAGTGCCCAAAGTTCAGCAAGTGAAGATAAAGCAACTGCTAATAATGAGTCTACAACCAATAATCAAGTAGAGGGGGTAGAAGAGGGAGACATAGTTGTTGTAAAAGATGGCTTTATTTACACTGCAAAAGATCAGAGCATTACAGTTGTGAATGCTAAAGATCCTAAGAATTTAAAGATGGCTACAAGTATTAAATTAAAAGAATCCCAATACATTTCTAAGCTTGCGCTATATGACAATCTATTAATTGTCATCGGGGATCAATATATTGAAAAAGCACGAACAGCCATGGTAACAGCATCATTTTATGATATTTCAAATCCAAGCAATCCAAAGCATGTACGTGATGTGGGGCAAGAAGGCTTCTTACAGGATATTCGAATAACGAAGGACACATTATATTTAATCGGTAATATGTATCCGAATTATTGGATGCTACAAGAAGACAATAAAACCGATTTAAAGCCTAAAACATTTGATAGTATGGCAGGAACAGAGTACAAAAATCTGCCTTTAGAAAAAATCTCAATATTACCAAATACGATGGATGGTACCTATAGTTTAATTACAGCTGTCGATTTAAAAAATGGGGCTAAGACAACGGCCAATACGAAAGGGTACTTAGGTGGAAGTAGTGGTCTTTATATGTCAGAAAACGCCCTGTATTTAACGACACCAATGTATGAAAGCAGTAATGATGTTTCATCAGAAAAGCGTGTTATGGATATGATTTGGTTACCGAGATCAGCTGACACCCAAATTTTTAAATGGAATGTCGATGGAACGACTTTGAACTTTGCTGGAAGTACTGAAGTAAAGGGAACTGTTTTAAATCAGTATTCAATGGATGAATATAAGGGGAACTTCCGAATCTTTACAACAGAAGGTAATACGTGGGATGAGAAAAGTACTTCCTATAACCATCTCTTTATTTTGGATGAACATTTAAAAACGCTCGGTTCAGTGAAAGATATGGCCCCTGGAGAAAAAATATATTCAGCTCGCTTTATGGGGGAAAAAGCATATGTGGTGACATTTAAACAAGTAGATCCACTGTTTGTTATTGATGTAGCGAATCCGAAAAAGCCTACTGTACTAGGAGAATTGAAGATTCCTGGCTTCAGTAATTACCTACATCCATTAGATGAAACGCATTTAATTGGTATTGGTTATGATACAGAGCAGCGCTACGATTCTTATACAAAACGTAATTTTACCGTGACAACCAATATGAAGATGTCCCTATTCGATGTATCGGACTTCCGAAACCCGAAAGAGCAATCGACCGTAAAAATTGGTGGAAAAGGCTCTTCCTCTGAAGTGCAATACAATCCTAAAGCGCTATTCCGCAATAAAGAATTCAACTATTTTGGCTTCCCAGTAGTACTGTATGAGGCAGGTAAGGGAGATGAAGTTGTATATCAAGGTCAGGGTGCTCAAATTTATGAGATTACTGCTGAGAAAGGGATTGTATTGAAAGGAAATATAATCAATCGTAATAATGATGAGTCATATGAAAATTGGGAGCAGGTTGTACAACGAGTTGTCTATATAGATGACACTCTTTATACAATTGCACGTAACGAGGTAAAGAGCTATCAGCTAAATGACTTCAAGCCATTAGATACATTAACAATAAAATAATAAGAAAGGTCCAATGAATAACAAAATTCATTGGGCTTTTCATGTTGTTGAAAAAGATATTGTCACTTGTAGAAAAAGACTTTTTGACAAGGTAAGAGGGGTTGATTTCCGTTCCACCAGCGTCCTTTCCAGGGGGCGTCCGATGAGCCGCTTCACTCACTTCCGTTCGCTCCAGGGTCTCCTCTGTGACGCTAAATCCCCTAGGAGTGACGCTGGCTCCACTCCAATCAACCATTCTGCAAAGTGTCTTTACTTTTTTCATAGTAGCATAGCGATCAAATCGCCCATTAACTGTATTCTTAGAGGGGATGGGCTCTTATTTTCAATGTGGAGAAGTGATGCGTGACAACACCTCTTCATAAAGAGTAATGAACACCTTCACTTTATTTGAAAACCTTTGCTAAAAAGGTAACACTTTTGTGGATTGGAGTGGAAGGCTACTTGACTCCCGTGGGATCGCGAGACAGGCGAGTCACTAAACGGAGCGGTAGCGGAGGAAGCGGCTCGGCGCTCGCCCACAGGAAAGCAAGTAGCCTGCAACGGAAATCCATTTTCACCTTTTACCAAAATTCTATTGATTGTTTTGTTTTTCAATACAAAGAAAAGTCCAATGAATATCGAAATTCATTGGACTTTTTCTTTGTCAATACTATTGGCGATATGGCAGTATCTCTGAAACAGTTACAAATTCATAGCCTTGCTCTTGTAAATAGGCAAGAACAGCGTCAAGTCCGTCTGCAGTGGATTGATGAATATCATGCATTAAGACAATAGCATTATTGTGTAAATTATTTTTTACATGTGGCAATAGTTGCTGTGCATTGCGATGTTTCCAATCTAATGTGTCAATCGTCCAGAGCACGACAGGGACAGGAATCTCCGCGTTAATTGTATCATTAGTTGCACCATAGGGTGGTCTAAAAACAGTCGCACCTTGATTGATTGCTTTCTCTATTTCAGTAGCAGTAGTGTTATACTCTTTCATTACTTGTTCTTGCGTAAGCTTTGTTAATACAGGGTGGTTCCATGAATGGTTTCCAATTTCATGACCGCGCGCAAGAACATCTTTTACGATGTCGGGATAATATTGTACACGACTACCAAGCATGAAGAAGGTAGCTTTTGCGTGATACTTATCGAGAATATTTAAAATTTGCTCCGTCACTTTTGGATGTGGACCATCATCAAACGTTAAGGCAATACGTTTTTTATTTGGATCACCAGTTGGCGGTGGATTAATTGGTTTTACATTTTCCATTGCAATTTGAAACTCGGAGGCTAACAATGGGTTAATAAGCGAAAGGGGTAGTTTCACTATTGGGGTACCTGCTGCTCCACTAGCAATCTCATATTCATCGAAATAGAATTGTAATGAATCGTCAACAATAGCAAAGCGATTGAAGTTAGACCATTTTGGTTCCGTAGCTTTTAATAGTTCATCATTGAAAAGTTCATCCTTTAATTGGAGGTTTTTTTGCAAATCTTTTCGGACGTTTACCGCCAACGTAGATAAGTTATTCTCATCATTTTGTAAGAGTGTTTGGATCGTAATTTGTTCGCCAGTTTCGTTGTTAATAAAGAATGTTTTTGTTGAGACTTCGTGATTGGCTCCACCTAGATATAGCATCTTTGTTAGCACAAAGGAATAGTAATGCTCTCGGTATGGAAACGTTTCAAGACTAATATTTAATTCACCCATAGCTTCTTTATCTTTAATTTTTTTCATCGATGTTAGATAGTTTTCTTTTGAATCCGATATGTATTGTAATACGGCATCATTAAAAACTTCGTTATCTGTTTGTGGGTAATGAATAGCAAATGGTGTTCGTTTGTCATTTGAAACGTCTGTCACAATACGTATGCCGGGAAACGCAGAACTTTCGGTCGATAAATGACTATTCACCGATTCCGTCTCGGATTCTTTTGAAGCACTAATCTTTTGAAACTTAAATTCATCCTTTGAAAGGATAATAAAAAGTATAATAGTTGTTAAGGTCACAATAAGGCTAAGTAATAAGAAATCAATTATTGGACCGCGTCTTTTTCTGCGTTCCTGCATGGTGTTGGATACGCTCCCCTCTTTTTTATTTTCTATACAATCAGACGTGTCAGCCATTAAAAAAGTTATACAAATCTATAATCTTTTTATGTTATTTTGTGGGAATTTATAAAGATCACTTTTCCTTCTATAGTTAGTGAATTAATTGTAGTTGTACTTCTTTTTAAGAGGTTGTAAAATACCTACTAAAATAGAAAAAATCATGCGCAATATTAGTGAGACTGTGAAAATAAATTGAAAGATAACTAATTGCTTATGAAAAAATTTTCAGTTGAGTTTTTATTAGCAGTTCGTTAATATTGGCAAGGAACCTTTTGAAGGAGGCAGATAGCTGCAATGGTCTTACAAGATGCGGATAATGAACTTACGATTGACTGTTTGTTGCTTGCAGGGCGCATTATGATTGAAAGTGGTGCAGAAACATATCGCGTAGAGGATACGATGCTGCGTATGGCACATTCTCAAAATATGCCAAATGCTCAATGTTATGCCACACCAACTGGCATCATTTTTTCGTTAGGCAAGACACAGCCAACAAGAATTACATCAATTTCCAGTAGGGTTACAGATTTGCAAAAAATAGCCTTGGTAAATTCAGTATCTCGTAGACTCACATCTCAAATCATAACATTAGAAGAAGCTTATGACGAGCTAAAGTCGATACAAAAAACAAATTATTTTTTACCAACTTATTTACAAGTTTTGGCAGCTGCACTTGCTAGTGGTTGTTTCCTAATTATGTTTAAAGGTGGTTGGTCTGATTTTCCTATAGCTTGTTTAGCAGGTGGACTAGGTTTCCTAGTACTTGTAATAATCAATCATTTAACAAAGGTAAAGTTCTTTTCTGAATTTACAGCATCACTCGGCCTCGGCTTTGTGGCCTTCTTGGCAGTAAAGTATGGTTATGGTACTGAACTTGATAAAATTATTATTAGTTCCGTCATGCCACTCGTACCAGGTATTTTGATTACAAATGCTGTTCGTGATTTAATGGCAGGTCATTTTATGTCAGGGATGGCAAAGGGAGCAGAGGCCTTTTTAACAGCCTTTGCTATTGGTGCAGCAATTGCCGTCACACTAGGATTTTAGGAGGCGGACAATATGCAGATGATGGACATTATTATACAATTAATTGTTAGTTTTTTTGCGACGGCTGGGATTGCCATTATTTTTAATGTTCCTAGAAAAACATTACTTCATTGCGGTCTTGTTGGGGTAATTGGCTGGATTATTTACTATGTTCTAACAGAGCAAGGGATGGATGTTGTCAAAGCCTCTTTCTTTGGCTCATTTGTCATAGCGATTGTTGCTCATTTGTATGCCCGACGTTTTAAAATACCGATGATTATTTTTATTGTTGGTGGAATTATACCGTTAGTGCCAGGGGGCATGGCCTATAATGCGATGAGAAATGTAGTAGAAGATGATTACTTACAAGGCTTGCAATATGGCTTAAAGGCATTTTTAATTACAGGTGCCATTGTTATTGGTCTTGTTTTTGCAGAAGTAATTATTCAACTCATATTCCGCTCCGTTCGTTCAAGTAAAGTAAAATTGCAAAAGGTTTATAAAAAATAGAAGGAGGCTGCGTGCACAATACACGCAGCCTCCTTATTCATTTATTGCTTTTTAGTCAGTAATAGTTCAATCTCTTCGGGTGTAACAGGTTTGCTAATATAATAGCCCTGAATGGCATCACAACCATAAGTGATTAATAGATCTGCTTGTTCAGCTGTTTCAACACCTTCAGCTACAACTTTCAATTCCATGGATTTACCTAGTTGTACCATACCATGCATAAGCTTTTGGCTCTTTTCAGATTTCAATAGTGAATTTGTAAAAGTTTGATCGATTTTTAGCGTATCAATTGGTAATATTTGCATATATCTAAATGAACCATAGCCCGTCCCGAAATCATCTAATACAAAGGAGATGCCTTCGTTTTCAAGCTTACGCATTTGCTGTGCGATAGATGTTGCGGCTTCAGCTTCTAAAGCAAATTTTTCAGTAATCTCAATTTGTAATAGATTCGCTGGACAACCTGTTTTTGTGATCATTTCAAGTATAGATTTTGCCATATTTTTATCACGGAATTCACGTACAGAAGAGTTAATAGATACTTTTAAATCATAGCCAGCCTTTTTCCAAAGTAAAGCTTGTTCACAAGCCTTTTCCAGCATGAAGGACCCAATATTGTTAATCAGACCTGTTTCTTCTGCGATAGGAATTAACTCATCAGGCTTAACGACGCCTATTTCCTCATCTTCCCAACGTACGAGTGCTTCAACAGCAGTAACTTTTCCAGAATACACATCGATTTGTGGCTGATAGAGTACCTTTAAGTTCTTTTGATCAAGGGCTTGAAGTAAGCGCTTTTCAATTAATGCTTTACGATTTAAAGCTTTATGTGTTGCTGTTGATAAAGAAACAATTTTGTCTCCACCAGCTTCACGTACCGTTGAAATAGTAGCAATGGATGCCTTCATAAGCTGAGAGAATGTTGATTGATCCTCAGGATATCTAGTTATGCCTCCGCTAATAGAAATTGGTACAGCAATATTGCCGCTATAAATCGGATGTTGTTGTAAGTAAGATAAAAAGCCTTGAATAAACCATTCACTTAAAGGCGTGATGACAACAAAATCATTTTCATTGATACGGGCCATCGTGCTATCTTGGAAATACATTTTTATACGATTTGTAAATTCAACAATAAGGCTTTGATCGATTTGTTGGTCATGCAATTCTTTAAGCGTATAAAATTTATCAATACTTAGATAAACAAATGAAAAATGTCTTTCATCGTCAATCATATTGGCAATTACTTTTTCAAGTCGATGTGCATTCATCAGACCCGTTTCTGTATCGATGTAAGCAATTTTTTCAAGTTGATGTTGAATCGTTTTTGACTTCGTCACATCTTTTTCAATTAAGATAAATTGTTGTTCGTTTGTTTCAAGGTTGACAAGAGGGATAGCCGTTAGTAGTACCCAATAGGATTGCCCTGTTTTTGTGACTTTTTCAACTTCTCCTTGCCACGTATGACCATTATTTAAATTACGCCAGATCGTATGTGTTATTTTTTCACTCGTTTCATTATCCGGGAATAGCTGCCAAAAAGTTTTGCCGATAACACGCTTTGGTGTCCATTGGCTTGTTTTTAGAAATTCATTATTACATTCTAAGATAAATCCGTCGTGATCGAGTGTAACAGTCATAAAGGTTGCATCTAAACCTTGCTTAAGGTTTACAAAGGTACTGCAATGGGAGATAGCTTGCGTCATTAATTCTGGTAGCATAAAAATCAATAGAATAAAACGCTCTCCTTCATCTGTAAAAGGTTTAGTTAGCAGAGCTGTCGTTATTTCTGCATTTGAAGTGGTAAGAACTTGAATTTTTTCTAGATACGTGCTGTCCTCATTTTGTAAAATAGATTGAAATGTTTCGACAGGAAGCTGACGCAGTAGATTTTCGTGTATAGATGGAGTAGTATTTCCTTTAATATCATTAGCTGATAATCCAATCAGATGTTCAGCGCTCTTTCCCCAGACTGTCGCTTGTCCATCTTGATTAATGATAATTGCAGGAAAAGGAAGTGAATTTAAATAATGTTCATCAATCGTAAATGATTTATGCATATGACTCATGATTATTCGATCTCCTTGGGTAATCAATATATACTAATATTATAGATAATAATCGGGAATTAGTCATTATGAATATATTTGTAAATATTTGATAATGAAAAATAGTAGGACTTTTCTCGTGAAGTACAAGAAATGATTTGAAGAAAAGTGACAATTTTTAGTACGTATATAGGAAGCAGGATTGGTATGAAACGTTTAAAAGGAATAATATTTATTGTCTCGGGTGCTATGCTATGGGGAGCAACTGGCCCTTTAATGGAGTGGTTACTTAATCATACACCGTTGACCGTATCCTTTATGTTAACGATCCGTTTATCGGTTGCAGGTATATTACTACTTACATACTTATTGTTAACAGGAAAAAATATTTTTGGTATTTGGCAGCACAAGCTATGGGGAAGGCAGCTCATTGTTTTTGGTATTGCAGGTATGCTAGGTGTACAATTTGCCTTTGTTGCTGCAATTAATGAAAGTAATGCTGTGCTGGCGACCTTACTACAGTTTTTAGCGCCAATATTTGTTGTTGCATATGTCTCTCTTAGTTTAAAGAAATGGCCACCAAAATATCAAGTGTTAGGTATTATTGGTACCCTTATAGGGTTATTTCTATTACTAACGAACGCATCATTTGAAAGTTTGCTTATTAGTCCAAAAGCCTTGTTGTGGGGTATAGCAGTAGGCTTAACATTTGCATTTTATACCTTGTATCCTGCACGCTTAATGAAGGAGTGGAGTGTGCTTTTAGTAGTTGGCTGGGGGATGCTGGTGGGTGGCTTCACTTTAGGTGTAGTAAGCCGTGTTTGGCAGTCCAATCAATGGGGCGTACTAATGGACTTTAAAATTTTTATGTTATTAGTTGCTTTAATATTTTTTGGAACAGTTGCTTTTATCTTATTTTTAAGTAGTATGAAATACATTTCGGCAGTTGAAACGAGCATTCTTTCCAGTATTGAACCATTAACAGCAATGGTTATTTCAGTTATTGTTTTCGGTACTTCCTTAGGTTTCTGGCAATTAATAGGTGTATTCGTTATGCTTGTTTGTGTAACATGGCTTTCAATAGCTGGAGAAAAATCATAAATATACTATAGAGTTAGGAGTTTTTGACTACCTTAAATTTTATCTACCAACAAGGGGGAAAGAATATGAAAGAAGTTTTTTCCTATGTAAAGCCATATAAATGGACAGCTATTTTTGCTTTATGTTTAATGCTTTTAGAGTTATTCGTGGAGCTTGTGCAGCCACTCATTATGGCAAAAATAATCGATGAAGGAGTAAGGGCTCAAGATCAAGGGATGATTTTGCAATGGGGAGCGGTTTTATTAGCGCTATCTTTTGTTGCCTTTCTAGCGGGAGTTATTAATTCGTATTTTTCTTCACATACAGCTCAAAGCTTTTCGTATGATCTACGAAATGCCCTGTTTGATAGAATTCAATCCTTTACGCTAGCAACCTATCAAAAATTCTCCACTGCATCGCTTATTACTCGATTAACAAATGATGTCACACAGGTACAAACAGTGCTGTTTATGAGCCTTCGTATTATGCTTAGGGCGCCACTTGCTGTTATAGGAAGTATTATTATGGCTTTTGTCGTAAATGCGAAATTGGCTTTATTTTTAGTCATCGGTGCACCGATTATTTTTATTTTTCTTATCTTTATGGTGGCAAAAGGTGTGTCTTATTTTGGACGTGTACAGAAGAGAGTCGATCGTTTAAATAGGGTTTTACAGGAGAATTTACAGGCGATACGGTTGGTGAAGGCTTACTTAAGAGGAGCATATGAGGCTACTCGCTTCGATGAAGTTGCATCGCGTTTAAAAGTGGATACTGTAAAGGCTTTACGCATAATGGAATATATTATGCCGGTTCTTTTATTTATTATGAATATGAGCTTGCTCGCAGTTCTATGGTTTGGTACAAAACAAATTGCGACAGGAACAACGCCGCTTGGTGATATTGTCGCTATTGTGAATTATGCAATGCGTATGACGGGCTCATTTTCAATGTTCGCGTTTATTATTATCTTCTACGCACGTGCAAAGGCCTCTGCAGAACGTATGGCAGAAATCCTTTCTATAGAAAATGAGGTTGAAGATACTTCCCTTATAGAAGAAGTAGGCCATACAACACAATATGGAGAATTAACATTTGAACATGTTAGTTTTACTTATCCAGGAGGAGATGCTCTTGTTCTGTCGGATGTGAGCTTTCAAGTTAAGTCTGGTGAAAAATTAGCGATTATGGGGGCAACTGGTGCAGGAAAATCAACATTATTACAGCTCATTCCTCGTTTCTATGAAGTGACACAAGGAAGAATACTTGTAGAAGGACAGGATGTTCAACACTGGGAATTACAAGAGCTGCGAGAAATAATTGGTTATGTCCCTCAGCAGTCATTGTTATTTACCGGAAGTATTGCAGATAATGTACGGTGGGGAGATACACAGGCTGAAATGGATGCTGTACTACAGGCTACAATGCAGGCACAAATACATGCATCTGTTGAAGATTTTCCAAATGGTTACGATACCAAGGTTGGGCAAAAAGGAGTTAATTTATCAGGGGGACAGAAACAAAGGCTATCCATAGCTAGAGCCCTTTTGAGAAAAGGACATATTTTAATGCTTGATGATAGTACCAGTGCCTTAGATGTAAAAACGGAACAGTCTTTATGGGAGGCATTGAGTGAAGAACAGGCAACGATGCTTGTTGTTACGCAAAAAATTCGTACAGCTAAAGGTGCAGATCGCATTTTACTGATTGATGCTGGAAAAGTAGTTGCATATGGCACACATGAAGAGCTTTTACAGACTTCCTCTCTTTATAAAAAAATAGCTATCTCTCAACAGGAGGTGGAGGATTAATGGGATTTTTCCAGAAACCTTTTGGCTATGAACCGATTTTGACAAAAGATGATCTGAAACAGGTTGTGAAGAAAAAGAAGGGGCCACGTGCAGCTGATTGGAAAAATACATTGCTACGGTTATGGAAAATTGTTGACGAACAACGTGCACTTCTCATTGTGGTGCTTTTGTTAGTGATGATTAGCTCCATTTTAGCTTTAGTTGGCCCTTATTTAATCGGTCAAATGATTGATCACTATGTGATGCACGGTGAGCTTTCAGGCTTAGGTAAGGGGATTGGCGCATTAATTGGTATTTATGTTCTCTTAGCGATTTCACTTTTTCTACAAAACTATTGGATGATTGGTATTGCCCAGCAAACGATCTATAGATTAAGAACAAGTGTATTTGCTCATTTTCAACGGCTGCCAGTGGCATTCTTTGATCGTCGTCAGCATGGTGAATTGATGAGTCGAATGACGAATGATATTGAAGCGGTTAGCTCCACATTGAACAGTTCCTTTATCCAAGTATTTTCAAGTGTACTTACGCTTGGAGGAACCGTCATTATTATGCTCAGTTTAAGCCCATTGCTGACAGTTCTGACGATGGTCATTATTCCACTGATGTTTTGGGCAATGCGATGGATTACACGTCGTACAGCACCACTGTTTAAAGAACAGCAAGTAGCTATTGGCGCCTTAAACGGTATGATAGAAGAAACAATTTCAGGACAGCGGATTGTGAAGGCATTCTCCCAAGAGGAGCGAATGAAAGCAGAGTTTCGTGAAAAAAGTTTGCGCTTAAGAAGGACCGGCTTTTGGGCACAGACTTACTCGGGTTATATTCCTAAAGTCATGAACTTCTTAAATAATATGAGCTTTACCATTGTAGCTGGTATAGGAGGAGTTCTCGCACTATATGGACATGTATCCATAGGGGTAATTGTTATATTCACTGAATATGCACGACAATTTACACGTCCTTTAAATGATTTAGCAAACCAGTTTAATACGGTACTATCAGCCATTGCTGGTGCAGAGCGCGTATTTGCCTTGCTTGATGAACAACCAGAGAAGGAAACCGTGTCTGCACAAAAGCATCAGTTGTTGGGGCATGTGGCATTTAAGCAGGTGTACTTTAAATATGAACTAGAAGAAGAAGCATACACATTAAAGAATGTAGATTTTAAAGTGGAGCCTGGACAAACAGTAGCCCTCGTTGGTGCAACTGGAGCTGGGAAAACGACAATTCTTCAACTGATTGCAAGGTTTTATGAGGTAACAAAGGGTGAGGTATTATTTGATGGTATAAATGTGCAGCAAATTGATCGTCAATCCCTTCGTTCACAGATGGCTTTTGTATTACAGGATCCATTTTTATTTGAGGCTTCTGTTCGCGAAAATATCCGTTATGGTCGATTGGATGCGAGTGATGCAGAGATTGAAGAAGCGGCCAAGCGTGCTAATGCCCATGACTTCATTATGAAACTCAAAGATGGGTATGATACCATTCTTGCTGCAGATGGACGCGAGATTTCACAAGGTCAAAAGCAATTATTATCTATAGCAAGGGCACTTATTGCTGATCCGAAAATTTTACTATTAGATGAAGCCACAAGCAGTATTGATACGGTGACAGAGCTGGCGATACAAGAGGCACTCGATACGTTGATGCAGGGTCGCACAAGCTTTGTTATTGCTCATCGTTTAAATACTGTCCATAATGCTGATATGGTTTTAGTTATGCATAAAGGGGAATTAGTTGAAGCTGGACCCCAGCAAAAACTAATCGAATCAGGTGGTCTTTATGCACAAATGCTGCATTCATCCTCACACCATCTTGAGGAATAGATGAAAAAGAGCAATTTCATTTGAAATTGCTCTCTTAGTGTTGAAAAACAAAACAGTCAATTGAAAGGTAGAAATGAATTTCCGTTGCAGGCTACTTGCTTTCATGTGGGCGAGCGCCGAGCCGCTTCCTCCGCTACCGCTTCGTTTAGAGTTTTGCCTGTCTCGCTATCCCACGGGAGTCAAGTAGCCTTCCACTCCAACCCATAAAAGTGTTACCTTTTTAGCAAAGGTTTTCAAATAAAGTGGAGGTGTTCATTACTCTTTATGAAGAGGTGTTGTCACGCATTACTTCTCCACATTGAAAATAAGAGCTTATCCCCTCTAAGAATACAGATATTGGCTATTTGATTGCTATGCTAGTATGAGAGCGAACGTAAGTGAGTGAAGCGGCTCATCGGACGCCCCCTGGAAAGGACGCTAGCGGAACGGAAATCAACCTCTCACCTTGCAAAGTTGCTTTTTCTGCCGTTGACATCATCTTTTTATTGAAATGAAATGTTATTAATTTGAATAAATAGTATAATTATTATAAAACATTAGTAAAATGGGAAGTAGTATATAGTTTAAAAGTAACAGATTGCAAAAGGATAAAGATCACTATTTTCGAGAAATTATTATATTATTTTATATCTATTAATTCTAGTAAATTTCAGTCATTTTACTAAATTTTTATAGTATAAATCCTTTTATTTTTCCAATATTTGAAGTAAAATTCTGATTAATAGGGGGTATTAATATATTTTGTTGCCAGCTTATTTTCATTCTTGCTACAATAGGGCAATAGTCTGTTACAGGAACGGAGTAAATGATGAATATTTCAGTGATGACAGTGTCTTTTCCATTAGATGGAGAAACATTGAAAGAAGTAAAGTTATTATGTGAAGAAGCAACAGTTCAAGATTATCGAGTATATGAAACCATTATGAATGTACCAATGGCTAGCTCTTTCGAGACTAAGGGCTTTATGGTACTAGCGTATGAGGATGATAAGGATTTATTAGTTGGTGCTGCTAGTGCAATTGACTTAATGGGGCTTCATACATATGAGTGGTCATTAGTGGTAACACCTGCATATCGACAAAAGGGTATTGGAACTGCGTTAGTTGATGGTATACAAGTTGGGCTAGAAGAAAGAGGGGCAGAGGGGCAATTAGCTGTAGTAATTGATGGCTCTCCTTATGGACACACATTTATTGAAAACAAAGGTTTTACCTATAGTTTTTCAGAAGCTACTTTAGAAACAAAAGCAGAGCCCGTTACATTACAAAAAGATATTAATATTCAACCCTATAATGGTGAGCAAGCTGAACTGATTACTATTTATTGTGAAGCATTTGGAGATTTACCAGAAGAATCAGAAGAGCTTATTGCCTTTAATACATCAACAAGTGGACGAAAGCTTTGGATTGCTTATCGGGATGGCGCTGTTGTTGGGACAGTGACAACAGCTCAGGAAAATGAAATCCAGTGGGTAACAGCACTTGCTGTACATCCAAATTGTGAAGGACAAGGTATTGGGACAGCACTTCTTTCTTTCTCAAAGGATTATGCGAGTAAAGTTGGTGCAGCATTCGTCATGCTAGATGTAGAAGTAGACAATAAAAAAGCACTATCTGTCTATGAAAAAGCAGGCTTTATGAAAGCGCAGCAAATTGATTATTATGTAAAACAATAGGAAAAAGGGCGATGAGTGGTATTTCATATCAACTCATCGCCCTTTTTTATCATAATTACCTACTATCTTCATATAATATTAATAAGCTTTAAGAAAGGAGTCGTGATCATGCGCATGCCAGCATTGCCAAAGAAGAAGTCTCCTCCAAAGGAAGCCCCTAGTTCATGGTGGAAAGTTGTTAAAGCTTATTTATCCAAAGGGAAGTTTTATAAATTACCACCAAGAAATTAATGATGCAAAGAAAAAAGTCGCCTTTTCGCGACTTTTTAATTTTCTAATAGGAATGTCTTTTTGGATGGACCGATTAAGTATAGTTCGTGCATGGCTCGTGTAAGAGCTACATAAAGTAGCTTTCGGTCAATTGGCGTATCGTAAAAGGGTGTATCGTAGGCAGCTACTATGACGGCATCAAATTCAAGTCCCTTGGCTAGATGACTTGGTACAACAAGTAACATTTCTTGATTAATAGATTCATTTTCCGTTAGTAGTTGTGAAGCAATAGCATTGTCTTTTAATGCCTGTTGCATAGTAATGGCTTCTGCAGTAGTTTTGCAAATTAAAGCAATGGATCGATGGCCGTTTTGACGTATGGCTTCAAAGATCCCTTTAATTTTTAAGGCATCAAATTGCTCTGCTTGAATAAAACTTGGTACGTTACCGTGACGCACAACGGGTTCTACTAGGGGGAGCTGTTCATTCATTTGCGCTAGAATTTGATTCGCGACTTCCATAATTTCAATGGTTGTACGATAGCTTTTTTGCAAAGTTCGGAAGCTTGCGCGAGGAAATAAGTTTTGGACAGGCTCCCATGCTGTCAATGAACGATAGCTATGAATACCTTGGGCTAAATCACCGACCATTGTGAACATATCCGTATCAAGACCGGCTTTTAAAGCAGCAAGCTGAAATAAACTATAATCTTGGACCTCATCGATAAAGACAACACGCATCTTCCATTCATCTGCAATGCCTTTTAAACGTGCTTGTAAATAGTATAGTGCCGCTAAATCTTCGAGTGCCCATTGTTCTTTACGATGTGCCTGTAAAAATTGTTGCTGTTCAAGGTAATGCCATTCAGGGGCGAGTTCTGCTAAAAGTTCTGCATCGGTGAGAAGGGTACGATAGAGTGTTTTAATATTATGTTTAGTAAAGCGACGCATATAAGCTGATGCCGTTGTCTTCGTTTCCTTTTCAATGGCAGGAATTCGCTCATCACGCTCATCGATGAATTTTGTGACAACACGTCGTCGTTTTTCATCATCTCGAATGCCATTTAAGGCTTTACCCAATGCTTCATCATACTTTTTATGGAGTGTAGCTAAAACAGCCTGTTTTTTTTGACGAACATGGCTTGCTAACACCTTTTTAATATGTTCAAGTCGCTTTTCGATAGGCATATAAGAAAATTCGTATAAAAACAGCTTCTTCAGGTGGGAAGCACGCATTATACAGTATTTTTCAATATAGACATCTTCGAATTGTTCTGCGATCTTTTGTTCCAGCTTTTGTACGTAGCGTTCGATGACATCACGATAGTAAAGGGAGCCTTTCATTTCAGCAATCCAGGCAGTAGGCTGATGACTACCTCCGGCAACGAGCGACTCTAATTGCTCATTTGGATTTTGAAGCTTAAGCTTTAATTTAGTGGCAGAAAGAACGTAGTCTGTAAAAGTAGTTTGGCAAATTTTATCGACGCCAAGCTCTGGTAAAACATCGCCTATATAATCAATAAATAACTTATTCGGTGCTAAAATCATGAGCTGCTCAGGATTAAAATGTTCACCCATTGTGTAAAGGAAATAGGATATTCTGTGGAGAGCAATGGTCGTTTTTCCACTGCCTGCAGCACCTTGCACAATAATTGGTTGACGAAGATGTGCTCGAATAATTTCATTTTGTTCCTTTTGGATTGTCGAAACAATTTCCGTTAGACGAACATCTGCTTTTCCAGCCAATGCTTCTTGTAGTAGTTCATCATTTGTTGTTAAGTCAATATCTCGTATATCGAGTAATTCGCCATTCTCGATCTTGTATTGCCTTTTAGCAAAGAGATGTCCCTTATGAACTTCTCCACGGACATCGTACTCCATATCACCAAGACGACCATCATAATAAACATTGGCTACGGGTGAGCGCCAGTCAACAATAATGGGTTCATGGGTTTCACGATGAAATAGTGAGGTCTTCCCAATATAAAGAAATTCTTCAGGGTCACCTGTTTTTTGGAAATGGATTCTGGCGAAATAGGGCTTCTTGCGAACGGCCTCTAGACCTTCTTTTTGATTACGTGCCATTTCAAAGAATCTGGCATTTGTTAAGATATTTAAATAACTTAAACTTGAATCTAAGTAATCGAGATCAGCCATGGATTTGCGGATATTTTCTTGAGCAGATTGTAAATCTCGTTGTGATTCGTCTAATATTTGCTGCATATAACTTTGGGTATACGCTAACCGCTCTACTTCAGCCTGAAAATCTGGATGTTGTACAGTCATTTTTAGCACCTCCTAGGTACTTACAATTTCAAAGTAGATTATCATACTACTATATATAATATTTACCATCAAGTGAAAGCTAAAAAGTTAATTATGCTACTATTACATGGGGGATGGAAGGTTATTCTTTAAATAATAAATAGAGGAGGTTCATGATTTTGGATATATTTGCACATAGAGGTGTTTCGATAAACTATCCGGAAAATACGATGGCAGCCTTTCAAGCAGCATCAAAGCTCCCTATAGCAGGGATTGAGCTAGATGTTCATTTAACCGCAGATAAAGAGGTAGTGGTCATTCATGATGAAACCATTGATCGTACCTCCAATGGCTCGGGCTATGTAAAAGATTTTACATTACAGCAATTGCGTACATTTGATTTTGGTTCGTGGTTTTCGCGGGAGTTCGGAGATGAAGTAATTCCTACGTTAGGGGAAGTGCTAGAGCTTTTTGCAGGTACCAATCATCGTATCAACATAGAACTGAAAACAGATATCATTGCATATGAAGGGATTGAAGCGCTTGTACTCAAAGAAGTAGCTGCACAGCAAATGACAGAGCGGGTCATCATTTCATCTTTCAATCATGAATCACTGCAAACCATATCTAAAATAGCGCCTTATATCGAAAGTGCAGCATTGTTTGCAGAGGTGTTAGTAGATTTTACTACTTACATTGCTCTCATTCCAGCTAAGGCGTTACATGTAAGTCTACCAACTTCATTTCGTAAATCAGTTAAACTAGCTCTCGCTGAAGGCGCAACAGTACGTGTGTATACCGTTAATGATCAACGTGATGCTCGAAGTTTACAACAACTAGGTGTACAGGCGATATTTACAGACGATCCTGAAAAAATATTACTTGCCCTTAGTTAGAACAAAATAGGAGACAAAAGGCTTCCGTGGAATCATTTGCATTTTAAAATACCCACGGAAAGCAACGTCTTCTAGAAGATTTGTTCTACCATTTCGCACGATGTTCCTCAATACATCCGAGCATTTGTTGAATAACTAGTGTTTCACCATTGTCGAGTAAAATGGAACCGTCGTAATAACCAAATAGTTGATGTACTTCTGATTTAACTAGTTTGGCATTCGTTTGGGCAGTACGCTCAAAAAAAGGTGAAAAAGTTAATGAGACCTGATTAGAAAATTTTGTTTTCACTTTCCAACGCTGCATATAGTCTCCGGAGTCATATTGAAATATCAAATCCTCATGTATTTTTGTCATTTTACCATCAACAAAAACAGCATTTTCAGTCATGCCAGTGCCATCTGTCCATTTACCCCCTAAATTAAGTCCGATTCGTCTTCCTCGTACGCGTTGAGAGGCCATTCCCCAATTCCATAATGCTTCACGGGGCCATACACCTCGTCCATAATCCAACACAGCAAAGTTCTCTTCAGCTGAGAAATTAAAACGTCGAGTACCAATTGTGACAACACCTGAGGTTGGCAGTATGTGATGCTTGCCTGTAAACTGAAATGTTTTGCGATTCCAAGGAATGACTACATTTAATGTTTCGTCAGCTGGTGGGTGCTGAATGATAAGCTTTGCTCGTAAAACATCTCCATCAAAGTTTGGTATGGAAACAGATAGATGCGTTTCATTTTGTATATATAATAAATCAATCATCATTTCGCTATTTTTAAATGAAACAGATTCTAAAACCTGTGTAGGCATTTTTAGTTTACCACCGAAGGGAATTGTGATCGTTTTTTCGAAATAGCGTTGTGTTTCATATTCAAGAAAATAAACGAAGCAGACTGCTGCGTAATCTAGATGACTAATCGTAGCTGAAAACAAAATTTCATCACCATAGACACACCAATAGTTCCATTTCTTTTTGCGCATGAGATGGCCGCTTAAATTGCTGTTAATAAGTGGCTTACGTGCAAATCCGATGGCTGCTGGATTTAAATTACCTTTTTTATCGCATAAAAGAGTTGGCTGTAAAATCTCTTTCTCAGCATGCTGCTTCACATTCAACATCCCTTCTGATCATAAAATAAAATTGACATATCTTTCATTCTTATTGTAGCAAAAATGTTCTTGAAATTGGAAAGGAACATGCCGAATATAATGGATTTCAATAAGAATAAGAGTAAGGACCTAACTAATAGAAATACTTGAATAGACATATGATGGCATGAGGAGGGGATGTATGGCAAAAATGTATAATAGGCAGGCTGCAGTTCAATACGCCAATTTGTGGTGGAACAGACGCAATCCAGCTTTTCCAAACTTTGATGTAGATTGCACGAACTATATATCTCAATGCTTACTTGCAGGGGGTGCACCGATGCGGGGGGCACCAAGTAGAGATAAAGGCTGGTGGATTCAGCAGGGGAATTGGAGCTTTAGCTGGTCTGTTGCCCATTCGTTACGATGGTATTTAGAAGGGTCTACAACAGGATTAAAGGGTAGACGTGTTCAAAATGCAGAGGAATTAGAGCTAGGGGATGTCATTTTTTATGATTTTCAAGGGAATGGAAGAATTGACCACTCCGTTATTGTCACAAGTATTCAAAATGGTATTCCTTATGTGAATGCCCATACCTCAGATAGTATTAATCGACCTTACTTTTACGAGGATTCCACCGCCTATACGCCAAGCATGACTTACTTTTTCTATCATATAGATGACAGCTTTGCTTAAGAACAGATAGTTTTAAAGCATACAATTTTATGATAATGTGAAAGATAGAAGAGATAAACTCTAATATGTTGTCTTAAGGTAGAAGGAGAATAGATATATGAGCGAACAAATTTTATCTGTTAGAGATGCAATTATTCAACGACGATCGATTAAAAAATTTAATGGTCAGCCTGTAGAGCGTGAGGATTTAATGGCTATTATTGACGATGCGGTATGGGCTCCAAACCATGGTAATCGCGAGCCGTGGCGATTAGTTGTTGCCTGTGGAAAGGAATTGGAAAACCTTCATCAGCTATTACGTGACCTGACAATTCCGAAATGGCAGGAGCTTTCAAGCGAAGATTTAGCAAAGCAGATGTTGAAATTTACATTGCCAGGTGGCTATGCCTTTGTTATCGTACCAGAGGATGCACGTCAAAAAGAACGTTTAGAAGATTATGCAGCGGCAAGTACATTTATTCAAAATATGCAGTTACTCGCATGGGATAGAGGCATAGGCTCTTGCTGGAAAACGCCAGGCTTCTTAGATAACCCTAAATTCCGTGAAGCTTTAAAGGTGCAGCCAGGTGAGCGTGTCATTGCCATGCTACAAGTTGGTTATTTTGATGAAGTGCCAAAAGGCAAAGAACGCAAACAATCAGCTGATATTGTTACGATTTTTGGTGAGTAATCAAACAAAAATCCCTTCACTTTAAAAGTGAGGGGATTTTCTAATTAATCGATATTTATTTTTGTAATCCTGAAACCTCATATAAATAATCACTTAGAACACGTAAGCCTTTATCAAAGTTTTCTAAATGGAAGTGTTCATTTGGTGCATGGAAGTTTTCACTTGATAGACCGAAGCCCATTAACACCACAGGTAATTCTAAAATTTCATCAAACGCAGCTACGATAGGGATAGAGCCACCGCCACGTGTGTAAGCTGTTGGTACATTATATACTTTTTCATAGGAGCGTCCAGCAGCCTGGATAAATGGATGATCGAAAGGTGTCAGGAATGGACGGCCTTTATCAAATTCAGAAATGTTGATTTCCACACCAGCAGGTTTGTGCTTTTCAACATGTGCTTTTAAAAGTGCTACGATTTCATCTGGCTCTTGATTTGGTACAAGACGGCATGTGATTTTAGCGCCAGCTTCAGCTGGTAGCACTGTTTTGATGCCTTCACCTGAGAAACCACCAAATACACCGTTAACCTCTAAGGTTGGGCGCGCCCAAGTTCGTTCTAAATAAGAATACCCTTGTTCACCGAATAATTCTTTTACGCCCACTTCCTGTTTAACTGATTCTTCATCAAAGCCAAGTGCAAGATAAGCTTCACGTTCCTCTTCTGTTAATGGCAACACGTTGTCGTAGAAACCTTCAACTTGAATCGTACCATGCTCATCACGGAAGGATGCTAAAATTTCAGCCAATGCATGAATTGCATTTTGTACACCACCACCGTAAAGACCGGAGTGTAAATCTCCTTTAGCTCCACGAACATCAATTTGAATGCCTGTTAAGCCACGTAGTCCATAGCACACCGCAGGCTTACGAGGACCATAAAGGCCCGTATCAGAAATTAAAATTAAATCTCCCGCTAGTTTTTCTTTATATTGTTCAACATAGGCAGGTAGATGAGGACTTCCGATTTCTTCTTCACCTTCATAAATGAATTTAACATTGACTGGTAACGTCCCTGTTGTAGCAAACAATGCCTCAATCATTTTTAAGTGCATAAAGACTTGTCCTTTATCATCACTAGCACCACGAGCAAATAGTTTATTGTCACGAATCGTAGGATTGAAAGGCTCACTGTCCCATAAATTTAATGGATCAACAGGTTGAACATCATAATGACCATAAAATAAAATAGTTGGTTTACCTTCAGCATGTAACCAATCTGCATAAACAACAGGGTGTCCAGCTGTTTGTGTAATAGAGATATTTTCAAGATTTAGTTTTTCAAACGCATCGGCTAGCCATTGAGCTGCGTGTTGAATATCCCCTTTATGCTCGGATAACGAACTGATACTTGGAATTCGTAAAAATTCATTCAGTTCATTTAAATGTGCCTCACGATGTTCTGCAAAATAAGCATCTATTTGCTGTAAATTAGTCATTTAGCATCCCTCTTTCCAATATTTCGATAATAGAAATAGTATAGCATAATGTGGAAGGGAAGTGCCGTAATATCAGAGGTCACTGCTATTTTTATTTGGGAGGAGTCTAATCGTTATATCTAAAACTTTTCAATCAACTTTGAATGATGAAATAAAAAGCAGAAGATGGTTAAGAAAAATGCGACAAAGTCTATAAAGAGCTTTGTCGCATTTGGGATATGGTTTAAAAAGAGCTTGTCCTACTTAGTTTTCTTATCATTGGCACGCTCGATAAATAAGTCAGTTAGATCGTTAATTTGCCCAATAACAGAAATGGGATCTGTAAACCAAAACTTGAAATTATCTATTTCGTAAACTTCATTATTTTTAACGGCCTCTAAATTTTTCCATACAGGAGCGGTTGTAAAGTCGACTTTAGGTGTGTCGGCAGCTCTTGCTACGATAACACGGTCCCCTACAAAGTCTGAAATTTTTTCTGAAGAAATTTGTGTCCACGGCGTTTTTATAGTAGTTTGTGCTTTCACAGCTGGCGCCATTTGTAAGCCTAATCCCGTATAAACAGGATACCCTGTATAACCATCTCCATAAATAGTGATGGTTCCTTGGCCATCCAGTATATCCATAACAGTTATTGTTTCTTCAGGCTTAATGATATGAGCAATTTTTTTACGAGCGGTTTGAACTTGTTGTTGATAATTTTTCAGCCACTCCTCGGCATGGTCTCCTTGATTTAAGATAATACCAAATTCTTTAATGAGTTTAGGTATATTTTCTTCATATTCAATATAGATAGTAGGTGCGATTTTAGAAAGCTGCTCATACATTTCTTTATTACCTGTAATAATTAAATCAGGCTCTAATGAAAGTACTTTTTCTATAGAGTCTCCGATCACCTCAATTCCTTTTTTATCTTTTTCAGGTATATAAGGGTTTTTTAGCTGTGCTTCATTCGAACCAACCGGTTTGACATTTAAAGCAAGTAAGTAACCTAAGTAAAAATCAGTAACAATACGTTTTGGATTTTTATTATACGTAATATCACCATTGATGGAGTGATAAACCATTGTTTCCTCTGATTTTTCAGTAGTGTCGTTGTTTGTACAAGCTGTTAATAATAAAGCAGCACATAAAACAAATGAAGCTACTATAGTATGGTTCCAATTAAATTTCATTGGTAAAAAGCCTCCTTCATATTGATAACAATTATCATTATATAAAGGTCCTCGATTGAATACATCGGAGGATTTTAACTCAAAATTAGGATTATTCAACACTATAGAAGTGGGTAAATATAATCTTTTATATTGGCCAGGTGTTAATCCAGTATGTTTTTTAAATAGGCGAGTAAAGTAAGAAGAATCTTCGTAACCAACCTGCTTCGAAACTTCTTGGATTGAATGATGTGTTTCAACTAAAAGTCGCTTTGCATGTTTGATACGAGTATGTAATAAATAATCAATTAGACCATAACCAGTTTGATATTTAAATTGTTTAGAGAGATAAGATACACTGTAATTCATTTTTTCTGCAATTGTATGACGAGATAAGTTTTCATGAAAATGTTTATTAATATAATCTAATGTTTGAGAGGTTAACTGTTCCTCATGCAGTATATTTGAATCTAGTGTATACATTTCATAGATTAACTCTGCTAAGTATAGCTTTGTCTTATATTTACTAGCGTCTGTGTGCTTTTCCCATTGCATGTTTATGTTATCTATTAATGTTAGCCAATGCTTCGGTGCATCATAAAAAATGAGAGGCTCTAAGGGCTCAGATTTTGTGTTATCAAAAGTAACATTACAATAGATCCATATACATGCCGAAGATGGTTCCTGCGTGACATGTATGTTTATAGGGTCATGAACAATCAAAAAGATGTTTTTATTATGTAATAGGGGAGTATGATGTAAGTTCCATTCGCCAGTTCCTTGAGCAATAAAACCGAAAATGCAGTTACAAGTAATGACAGGCCTTAATAGTGGATTATCAGATATATGTATAATGGTTAATTTTGCCGAGTCCCAATCTGCTAAAGTAAGATTTTTCAATTTGAGGATTCACTTCTTTCAATAGTTTATATTACGATAATACAATCAATGATAATGATTCTCAAATAGATGCTTGTATCGTAGAAGTGAAAAATTTATTTAAAAAAATAAACTGCATTCAAATTATTAGATTTTCTCCAATAATTTGAAGTGCAGTTATGCATGATGTTTCTATTTAATTAGCCATATGACGTTTTATAATTTCTTCATTTTTTTCAGCGAAGCGGTCATTGTGAGAGGATACACCAGCCATATCGACTTCGGTAGGATCTAAATATAGCTTCGCACTATTAACGGCTAGAATGGCATCATTAAATGCACCAGCTATCAGGCGAATCTATTCAAAGTCTCATTAGTGAGCAGTATAACCGCCATCAACAAGTAGCGTTGTACCATTGACAAAGCTTGAATCGTCGCTAGCTAAGAAGAGAACGGCTTTAGCGATTTCTTCTGGTTTACCAAGTCGACCTTGTGGGTGAAGGGATGCTAAATATTCTTTCTTTTGAGCATCAACTTCAGCCAGTAGAGGAGTATCGATATAGCCAGGACAAACCGCATTTACGCGAATGCCTTGTTTAGCATAAGCTGTACATAGGTTTTGCGTTAATAATTTTATGCCACCTTTTGCAGATGAGTAGGCTGTAGGATTTGGTAAGGCAACAAAACTATGAATAGAACCAGCGTTGACGATGACGCCACCTGTACCTTGAGCAAGGAATTGTTCAATGGCATATTTATCAGAAAGAAATACACCTGATAAATTAATATCAATTGTTCTTTTCCATTTTTCAAAAGAAAGCTCGTGTGCGGGTGCATCATCAGCCACGCCAGCATTTGCATACATAATATCAAGTTTACCGTATTTAGTAACGGTTTCCTTTATCATGTTTTGAATGTCTGCTTCGCTTGTTACATCTGTTTTCACGAAGAGTGTATCAAAACCATTGTTATTTAATTCTTCAGAGACGCTTTGTCCACGATCAGAAAAATCGGCAATAACGACTTTAGCGCCTTCTTCTACAAAGAGACGAACTGTGGCTTCACCAATCCCACTAGCCCCACCAGTAACAATTGCTACTTTATCTTTTAGTTTCATATAAATGACCACCTTTATTGTTATTTTGCTGTTGCTCCGCCATCAATGACGAATTCTGCACCTGTTGAGAAGGAAGACTCATCAGAAGCTAAAAATAATACTGTTTGCGCCACTTCCTTAACAGAGCCTAAACGTCCTAATGGGAATAAGTTTTTGCCTAATTCATCTTTTGAGCTTCCAGTTGTGGCTGACGCATAGTCTGCCATACCTGTATCAATATAGCCAGGATGAATGGAGTTGACACGTACGCCATATGGAGCATATTCCATAGCAGCATCCTTTGTCATAATGCGGACAGCCCCTTTACTCGCTCCGTATAAGACGTGACCAGCAGCACCTGTTAAGCCTGCAATAGAAGAAGCATTAATAACAGAACCATTATGCTGTTTAGCCATAAGCGGCATAATATGTTTCATACCCAGGAACACACCTGTTACATTGATAGACATTAAGCGGTTCCAGTCAGAAAGTTCGATTTCCGCAAGTGGTTTTATGATATAGATACCTGCATTATTGAAAAGAATATCCACTTTGTTAAATGTTTTTATTGATTCATCTGCAACCTTTTTCCAGTCTTCTTCATTACTAACATCGTGACGGATAAATAATGCCTCACCGCCAATAGCTTGGATATCACGGACTGTATCGTTACCAGATTGTTCATTTATATCAGTAATAACTATTTTTGCTCCTTCTTTAGCAAATAATAGTGCAGTTTCTTTCCCGATTCCTGTACCTCCACCTGTAATAATGGCTACTTTATTTTCTAGTCTCATTTCAAGCACGCACCTTTCATTATTTCTGGTTATATGGTTACCTTAGGATTCAAAAGTATTCGCATTGTTTAGCGATACTTTCATCTTACTCCTTTCAATTTGAAATACTATCCTATAAGATGCTGTATAATATAGTGAGTGAATATCCTCCATTTATAGGGGTATTTTAGTGTGAAGGAGAAGAATTTCCTATGGCGCATCCATTTCAGTCGATTGAAGAAGTAACACTTCAAGAGTTTGTATTATTTATTAAAATCCATCATAAGCAAATTGAAGAGAATACGAATATTTACCTTAATCTAGAACCTTCTATAGCTGAGGCAGATCGAAAAAGAGCAGCAATGATACTGGATTCGTTTTTGCGTTTAATGACACATGCAAACATCGATGAATTAAATAATGATGATAAGTATTTTTTTAACACATGGCTTCAATCACAGTTGTCCATTATTGATAGGAAGAGCTTTAATCTATTTCAATTAATATTTGAGAAAGCATTGATTACTTTTATGATTCAACAGAAGAGTAGTCGAACGAACGCCATCTTAATGTATGTATTATCGATATTTACATTTCTTGTATTTCTTTACGATGTCTGTGAGAGAGAGAATCAAACTAGTAACATAACTACAGAAAATCAGGAATTTAGGCATCTACAGCTATTAGATAGGCTTGATAAATTGCTAATTAGTTCCTCAGGCTATCAAGATTTAGCCCGTATTTTAAAAAAGTGTGAAGAGTATTTTAGTTATAAAAGATGCGTATTTTATGCTTATGTTCCATGGTCCAATCAATTTTATGGAGTTATTGGGGCAGAACTACCTAAGGTGCAAAGCATGAAAGGGGAGTTGACTGGGGAAAACACGATACTTAGTTCAAGAAAACCCATTTATTTAAAAAACCCTAAAAACTATGTGAAAGAGGAGCATATTCAATTATTTAATTTATCCTCGATTATATTTATTCCCATTATGAGACAAGACCAATTATTTGGATGGCTAACATTTGATCAGCTAGGTGAGGAGTTTGATTGTACAAAGGAAGAATTATCACTCCTTGAAGAAGTAGGGAAGCGTTTAGGTCTATTTTTATCACGTAAGGGCGAGAAAGTAGAAAAGAATACAGAGCTTCATTTAACTGAAAGGGAATCGATGATACTTGGTCTGCTTGCCGAAGGGTATGATAATAAAAAAATTGCCAGTTTATTATTTTTAAGCGAGCATACGGTCAGGGATTATGTAAGCAGTCTGATGACAAAGCTCAAAGCAAAGAATCGAACACAGGTCGTTGCCTCAGCCTTTCGTCTAGGGCTGCTAAGCTAACAAACCAATGCACTTCTACTAGGAGTGCATTTTTTCTTTCTTCAAATGCCAATAAATGACTAAATAATATTCTGATAATAAATATTATTGAAAATATAGTTTAAATAATAGGTAACTATTGTCATCAAAAGCTCTTTTGAAGCGAAAGCAATATAGTAGTAAAACAATTTTTACGAATATTACAAGTGAAAGTGATTAAGCTTACACGATTGTAATGAAATTGAAAGCCAATGCGATAGAGTGTAATACATTATTTTGCGAGAATGTGTATAGAAGCAAGAACAAGAAGCGGAGGCATACACAATGAATGAAAAATTAGAAGGCGTATACGAGGAATACAATCGTTATATATATCACTTATGTTTGAAACTAACTCGCAATAATATAGAAGCTGAAGATTTAATGCAAGAAGTTTGGGTGAAGGTCGTACGCTATGAAGATAGCGTTGCCGAAGTAGAGCATATTAAAGCTTGGCTGACAACTATTACAATGAATACATTTAGAGATCGCTATCGTAAAAAGGTGCGACGTAGCAAATATATGATGAACCAACCTGAAACATTAGACGTACCGATTCTAGATTTGGTTCCCAATAATGAAATTTCTACAGAAGAAAAAATTGAAAAGGATATTGTGACAAAACTAGTGCAGGATAAAATGGAGCAATTAGATGCCATTTATAGAAAGACTTTATGGTATTTCTACATAGACCAATATTCACTGGCAGAAATCTCTACAATTATGAAAGTTTCCATTGGTACTGTGAAATCTCGTTTATTCCGTGCAAAGGCTCGATTAAAAGAAATGCTCATGTCAGATACAGCTATTGTGGAATCTGTGCTACCAGCGTAATGAAAGCAGATTGGTCGCACATCACAGTACTTAGACGGAAGTATTCGGTCGACTAATCTAAAAAAGATGCATTCGCAAATAATTGCAAATGCATCTTCTTAATTTTATGCCCTTTATTCTGACCGATTTGTCTCAACATCCAGTAAACATTTAGAAAAAATAGTTCGTAAGGTTTGCAGTTCCTCTGCTGTAAGCATACCAAACATATTATTAATGATTTCACTCACTTGTTGACGAGATTCTTTTAATATGGTTTCACCGTCAGCAGTAATGATTAGTTGAGAAGCTCGGCGGTCTGTGGCATGCTGTGTTTTTTCAATAAAGCCAGCATTAATCAGCTTCGTTGTTAAAACAGTGACACCACCAGTAGTTACTTTTAACCGCTCAGCAATAGCAGAAGGGCGTTTTGGGCCCTCCTGCGATAAGTAGTCTAAAATTAAAATATGGGATTTTGAAAAGCCGAGTACATTATGATTATTCCACTCGTTTGCCCACTTACGCTCAATAGATGAAACGACTTCAAACAACGAGGTAATGGCTTTTTGTTTTTCTTGATCCATAGAAGGTCATCTCCAAAACTGTTTTAACTTTCTTGTGCCAATCTTGTCATCGCATTTAATTCGTAAGCACGTACTTTACGTGGGATAAAACGACGGATGTCCATCTCATTGTAACCAACTTGAATACGTTTTTCATCTATTATAATAGGGCTACGCAACATTCTTGGGTGTGCTTGAATAATGGCAAATAGCTCTTGAATAGAAAGTTGGTCGATGTCGATATTTAAGTTTTTAAAGTCATTTGAGTTTGTTGCAATGATTTCATCTGTGCCATCTTCAGTCATGCTTAGAATTTCTTTGAATTCTGCAAGTGTAAGTGGGTGAGATGTAATACGTTTTTCTTTATATTCTATGTTGTGATCTTTTAACCATTTAAGTGCTTTTCTGGATGAAGAACAGCTCGCTTGTGAGTAAATTGTAACTGTCATTCTTCATTCCTCGCTTTCTTTTTTAGATTATATTTTACAAATAGCTTATTAGTAAGTTAATAGTTTATATATATATCTTACTAGTAAGCTATATATAAATCAATAGTTAATTGAAAAAATTTCTCAATCGAATTAATATTTTTTCAGTTATATTAAAATATACGAAGATAAGCATAAAAAGTTTCGTTTATTCAGCTTACAATGATGTAAGTTTATGTTAACACTGCTGATATCACAGGAGATGACTTTTTTAAGCTATAAAAATTCATGATGAGTTAATAGGGACTACTAGAATTCTGAGTTTATCTCTTAGGAGAGCGTTAGTTGGAAGCAGGAGTGAAATTGTTAGTCCACTGATTATAGTATGTTTAAATGAGGATAATTATACATCGAAATTTTAAAAAAATTAAAAGAGCAGCCCCATAACATGTTGGAGCTGCCCTTGAAATAATTAGTCTTGGCTTTGTTGTCCAGATGTAAACCAATCTTGAACATTCCAGACTTTTGTTGCGAGTCCTTCATAGAAATCTGGTTCGTGACTTACTAGCACAATGGTACCTTTAAATTCTTTCATGGCACGTTTTAATTCATTTTTTGCATCTACATCTAAATGGTTTGTCGGTTCGTCGAATAGAAGCCAGTTCGCTTCCTCCATCATTAATTTACATAAACGAACTTTAGCTTGCTCGCCACCAGATAATGAATTAAGCGGACGTGTAATATGGTCAGTTTTTAGACCAGCTCTTGCTAAAGCTGCACGTACTTGGGCTTGTTCCATAGAAGGGAAGGCATTCCAAACATCATCAATCGGTGTGATTTTCTCTGCTTTTACTTCCTGTTCAAAGTAAGAAGGATACAGGTAGTCACCTCGAATTACTTTCCCACCAAGCGCATTAATTTTACCTAACATTGTTTTTAATAAAGTGGATTTACCCACACCGTTCATACCGACTAAAGCAATTTTCTCTCCTCGTTCAATAGCAAAGGATAGTGGGGGAAGCAATGGCTTGTCTTTATCGTAACCAATGACTAAGTTTTCAGCCTCCACAACATAGCGGCTAGATGAACGTGCTTCTTTAAAACCGAATTCTGGTTTTACAGCTGTTTCTGGGCGATCAATTCGCTCTAAACGATCAAGCTGCTTAGCACGAGATTTTGCACGACCGGTAGTGGAGTAACGTGCCTTGTTTTTGGCAATAAAATCTTCTTGTTTCTTGATGAAATCCTGTTGCTTTTCATAGGCTTCAATATGCTGGCGTTTATTGATTTCAGCAAGTTCTAGGAATTTTTCGTATGTTGCAGTATAACGAGTTAATTTTGAAAATTCCAGTTGGAAGATGACATCCACTGTTTCGTTCATAAATTCTGTATCATGTGAAATTAGAAGGAAAGCATATGGATAGTTCTTTAAATAGATTTTCAGCCAAGTAATATGTTCCTCATCAAGATAGTTTGTAGGCTCATCTAGTAAAAGTACTTTTGGTTTTTCTAATAAAAGCTTAGCGAGTAACACCTTTGTGCGCTGTCCACCAGAAAGTGCAGCTACATCACGCTCTAAACCAATGGCATCCAGGCCAAGTCCACGTGCCACCTCTTCAATTTTCATATCTAGTGAATAAAAATCTCCTGCATCTAATGCATCCTGCACTTCTGCCATTTGTTCTAATAGTACTTCTAATTCTTCTGGCGTTGCGTCTGCCATCTTGCCTGTAATTTCATTCAGTTCTTCTTCTTTTTTATATAATGGTAAAAAGGCATCGCGTAACACTTCACGCATTGTTCTACCAGCCGTCAGTACTGTATGTTGGTCTAGATAACCATAGTGTGTACCAGGAAGCCATTCAACTTTTCCTGTATCGTGGATCGTTTGACCTGTAATGATACCCATTAATGTAGATTTACCTACACCATTAGCTCCTACAAGCCCAATATGATCACCGTCCACTAATCGAAACGATACATCTTTAAAGAGTGTACGATCACCGAAAGAATGACCTAAATTTTCTACTGTTAATATTGCCATGTCTGTTCCTCCAACTGTCTTTCTTGTTTACATTTTATAGTTCTGCAAGCTGCTTGTTAAGTTCAGCCAATTGAGCTTCCATATTTGCAAGACGTTGCTCTGCTTTTGCTACCTGATCGTTATGCCCAGTAGACTCCAATTTTTCTATATCACCTTGTAAATTCATATAGTCCATTTTTAACTCTCTAATTTGGTATTCAATATCACTTTTTGTTGGCATAATGACTGCTCCTTTTGAGAATATTTTTATAGTGAATGCGTGTAAAAGCGATGGAGGTTTTGCTAATCCCCCACCGCTTATTCATTAAAATCAATCGGGTACTGGTTGAATTTACTTATGTCCCAACTTCTATAAGAGGAGTTGGAGTGAAAAATTCTTATATATTGTATCATAATCATCTTCGAAGTAGCACTAAGTAGAAGCGATATTATGACGGTCATAAGCAAAATCTAAGAGTAATGCTTGAAGTGTTTCATTATTACTAGCAAGATTGAGTTGTCGCTGTTTTCTCACTGCTCGTTCACTGCGAGCTTCATGTAAAAGAAACTCCATAACAGCATTTTGGATTTGTGATTGCTTCATTTTACGGCCAAGCCCTAGATGAATAAAGCCGTTGTGCTCCCGAGGGAAAGCATGTAAAAGCTCAGCTTCAGTTTGTGCAAGTGTAATGCATGGCACTCCGTAAGAGGCAATTTTATAAGGCGTATAGTTAGCATTACAAATAATGACATCTGCTTTAGGTAGTAGTTTGAGGAGTGCATTTTTATCTCGAAGAATGGCAGTATTGCGACGACTAAGCACCATCATTTGTAAGTCATCCGTTGCATGGCGATAGCTGTCGTCGATCATAACTGTAATTTGTAGTGGTATTTGTAGTTGAGTTAAGTGTCGAAGTGTTCGATACGTTAAATTATGCTCGTCCCCATCCTCAAAAGCAACGACGATATGAGGCGGGTTTTCAGGTGTTTTACTATCAGGAACGTCATCAAATTGTTGGTAGGCTTCTGGTAGGGCAAAAACAAAGCTTCCACCCAGATAATGCGATGGTAAATAATCTTTCACTTCTTGATAGAGTGCTAGTAATACACAATCACAGGCTTGGCCACCTTCACCAAAATCATCAAAGTGAATAATTGTTTTGCAGAAAGGTCGTAAATCCTCTACTTGCCAGCCTTCAGAATTCCGCCCATCTCTAACAATTAAATCAGGTTGAAGTCCTTTGATTTGCTTAGGCAATTCGTTAAAGTGATCAAATAAAATAGGAGAAATTCCTTCATTCATTAAAATTTGGATTCCGTCATTCGAAGGAGTCTTTACAAATATAAAAACCTTCTCATTCGTAAGTAGCTTAGCTAATGTTGAAACCCGTTCAAAAGGATACAGCCCTTTATCAATACAGCTTTCAATAATGAAAACAATCGTTTTTTTTGGTTCAATTGCGTGTGTTTCTTTTTGCAAATGTATCCCATCCTTTCCTCTGTCTCTTTAAATTATGGCGAAGAAAGAGCAAGTATGTGTAAAATTTAGGATTTGATAATGAATGCATCTAGAAGAATCTTCTAAAATAGCTATCTTTAATCTGTTTTAATCATCAAAAAATGGTCGATATAGATAGTAAGGTCAATTGTAGGAAAGATACATACAAACTTGAAAGTCTTTATCTTGATTCAGAAAAATTCCTCTGCAAAAAGAGGAGAGATGATTGTTTACTTTATTTATCATCTAATGTGTCAAGATAAAGCCTACGCAGGATATCACGGATTTGGAAGGAGAGCTTGTAGAGCAAGCTCGAAAAAATCTGGATGCTTTTAGACTGAGACGTAATTGATACACTATCAATATGTAGAAGGACGGGAGAAAAATGAGTATGCGTGCAGCGATTGTTGTAGGGGCGACTGGTTTAACTGGCTCTGCTCTGGTTGAACAATTATGTGAAAATGATGAGTATATTTCAGTAACAGTAATTGCACGAAGAAAGCTAACTTTTACGCATCCAAAGTTAGAAGTGAAAATTCGTGATTTTGATAGAATAGAAGAAAACGATATTGGATTTGCTCATGAGTTGTATTGTTGCTTAGGTACAACCATCAAAAAGGCAGGCTCTCGTGATATGTTTGAAAAGGTAGATTTTGAATACCCATTAGCAATTGCTTCTTTAGCAAAAAAACGGGGAATCCCTCATTTTCTTGTGATTACGGCAATGGGAGCCAATGAGAGTTCTCCATTTTACTATAATCGGGTTAAAGGAAAACTTGAGCGTGATTTAGAGGAACTAGGTTTACAAAGACTTTCCATTATTCGACCTTCACTCTTAGTAGGGAATCGTGATGAATTTCGTTTAGGGGAAAAGGCGGGAGAAAAATTATTAAAGCTTGCACAGCCTTTATTAATTGGACCTTTAAAACGCTCTAGAGCAATTGAAGCCACACAAGTAGCAAAGGCTATGATTATCATTGCCCTATACGGTAAACAACAGCCAGTCACTATTTATCCATCAGATGAGTTGGCAACATTAGAGTATCCTGAAGTACCAGAAGAGGACGTTTCAAGAGAGATATTATTTAATTGGGATAAGCTGAATGAAGGTGAGAAAGTAAATCGCGATGTTGTTATTAATCGAGATAAATATAAGCTTGAAGAAACGGTCATTGATAAGGAAGTCCATTTCCGACATCGTGATCAGGATAATGAATTTAGGGATTAATTTTGTCGTTCCGTCTAAAGACTGAATTTATATCGATTGTCATACAATCCTTTCCGAGCCACTTTTCATTTGTTACAATATTATTGTAGAAGATGAATGTGGAGGCAAAGTAAAGATGAAAATTTTACTCGTTGATGGCACTATGTTTGGTCGTAAAACTGGTGTTATTTTAGAGCAAGTGGAGCAATATATTAAAGAATTAGATGCTAGTTTCGAGTTAGAAATGATGCATTTTAGTCAATATAAGCATCAAATTGTGGATGGTTCACCATTAAATGATGATATGAAAAAAATGATTCAACAATTCGAGGAAGCAGACGCTTACATTATTGCAACGCCTATTTTCCAAGCGTCCATTCCAGGTGTTTTGAAAAATGCTTTTGACTTCTTACACCCTAAAACGATGCGCTATAAGCCCGTATCCATTGTTGCAAATGGCGGCACATACCAGCATCATCTTGTAGTCGAAAATCAACTAAAACCTATTTTAGACTACTTCAGAGCCCTTGTTACGCCAAATTATGTATATACACATACATCACATTTTGATGCCGATAATAACATTGTCGATGAAGATGTTCATAATCGTTTACGTGAATTAGCTCGTGTATTTGTTCAATATTGTGAAATGAGCAAGAACTTGCCGAAGGAAACGATTGATCAACATTAAGATAGCCCTTGTACGGTGGTAAGAAATCACTGTGCAGGGGATTTTTCTTTGTAAGTATTGTTTTAGGATGTGATAAAATAAAACTTTAGTGACTCAGGAAGGAGGGCTGCTCATGCAGGACATCGCTTTACTAGAAAAACAACGCTGTAATCTTATTTTGACCAACAAGGCGAAGGAAGCGGTAGAGGAATGCTCAGCAAACGAGCATGCCTTTTTTGCGTTACAAAGATCTTTTACTGTCTATATTGAAAAACGAAAAGCAAAAACAGTTGGTGAAACCTTTTTATCCATCTATTTTAATGCGGAGGACAATGATAAATTAAACGATATTCTTGCTGAGAAAACGGTCATTATGGATTGTGTGTTGAAGGTGGAAGGATTGCTGGCAACCAATATTCGATTTGTCCATATGCGTGGACCTATCAACACAAATCGTCGCTTAGCAGCCGCATTGCAATTTGTGACAAAGCCTAATAATGGAGCAGGTATTCCACTTGAGCTTCATACGAAAATAAGACAGCTACCGATAGCAGAAGAACGTACAGAGTATGTAAAAAAACGTATAGCCAGCTGGGAAGGCTATCTAAAAATTCAAGAACGAGATGCAACCATTGATGATATTCATACAGAATTTAAGCAAAGCTATTTCAATGAAGACTTCACACGCTTAACCATTGTATGCCCCTACATAAAGAGTAAAGAGTGGAAAAAGCTAGAGGGTTTAAGTGTAAACATTCAAGGAGTTCGTGGCGAAATTGGGCAGGTTTTAAAGGCGAATGCAGGAAAGCAAACGGTTGAAATTGATTTAAAACCTTTCATACAGGACTTGGCTCGCAGGGATCAGCTGAACCTTCGTTCAAAACAAGCAAGCTTTAGTAATTTTGCAACATTAAGCCAAATTCGACGACTACGTAATGGTTTTACAAAGCTAGAAAAGGGTGAGGCAGTAAACCCTAATTTAGAAACAATACTGTTTGAGCGACGTCCGACAGTTCGCGCATCCAAGCTACGAGAAGATATTGAGTTTCATAATAATTTAAATGAATATCAGCGACGAGCCGTTTTAGGCGCATTATCTGTTGAGGATTTATATGTCATTCAAGGTCCACCAGGTACGGGGAAAACGACTGTTATTTCAGAGATTTGTCAGCAAAATGTTAAAGCAGGCTTAAAAACACTTGTTGCCTCACAGTCGAATTTAGCAGTGGATAATGCATTAGGACGTTTGTTGTCCAATCAAGAAATACGAATTTTACGCTATGGTAGAACGGAAAGTATTGAGGAAGAGGGTAAAAAGTTTATAGAGGAAAATGTTGCGCTTCAGTGGCGTGAGCAGACACTTGCTGCGATTGAAGAAGCAATTACAATATTTCCAGAGCGTCAGCAAGAACTAGAAGCAAATCTTGTAAAAGCAAAAGATGAGCTAGCGAAATTAGAGCAATGGCTAGAGCAATTAACACAGGATATAGCCGCAAAAGAGCAGGCAGCTATTGAAGAACCTATTTTACAGCAGGAGATTCAAGCATTAAAAAAAGAATTGAAGGCTGCTAAAACAGAGCAACAAACATGTGAAGCACAAAAAGAGCATTATGAGAAACAGCTTGCTCAAATTGAGCCGATTGTACAGCAGCTTGAACAGACACTTGCTGAATACCCTTCAGTCGAGCAACTACAGCATGCGATTCAGGAAACTTCAGAAAAGGTGGAACAATTAGAGGCTGCTGCTCAATATAAAGAACTGCAAGAGCAAAAGCACCAGTTAACACAGCAATTTGAAGAGATACAGCAGAAATATGACATCGAAAGTAATCGTCTAGTCATCATGAAGGAAGCACAAAAGTATATATACACCTTAATCTCTTTTGAGCTTATCCAGCGTTTTTTACAACATTATCAAATTCGGCCCTCTCATGTACTTTCACAGCAAATAGGGCGCTTGCAGCATTTGGAGGATGCAAAGGATTTAGAGGCATGGTCAACGATTAATGCTCGCCTTCAAAAAGCGACTGCCAAGCTAGAGGCTTTAGTTACACATGAAGTCAAGGAACGTGCTCTTGCTAAAAGTAGATTACAGCCCGTCCAATCATTTTCGTTGCAAAACCTTACAGGGGTATTCGCTCAGCTAAACACGACGTTTCAAGATGGTCAAGCACCAGCAAATGATGTTATCGAAAGTTATTTGCTCGGGCTATATATGCGACGTGATTTTGTTTGGCAAAAGGGAATAGCACTAAAGCAACAACAAGAGCATAAAGATCAGGAATATGAATCTTTTCGTAAAAATCTAGTAACTTTAATTCATCAGGAGTGTGCAATAACTAGCTTTGATGTGCAAAGTTACCAGCGACAGCTCCAACCATTTTTACAGCATACTGAGCGTTTACAACAATTAGCAAACGCCTTTCAGATTACTGAGGAGCCAGAAGAATCTGTCGAGTATTTGAAGATTCTTGCCTCACAAGCTTGTGAGTCCCTTCAACAAGCGAAAAAGCAGCTTGAGGCAGTGGAACAGGCTAAAGTACAACTCGTTCCTAAACAAGCCTCTCTACAGACTGTCCAAACGAACTTACTGGAAGTAGAGCAACAGTTAACGCAAATGGAAGAACAGATAAAAGACATTAATATAGCTGGATTAAAGAAAGAGAAGCAACTAGCTACCTATACAAAGCTTTTACAATCTACGCCAGAACGAACGGCTGAAGAGGTGAAGGAAGCTATTCAAGCTGCAAACCAAGCAATCGAAGCATTACAACGTCAGGAAAAACAGCTACCACTTCGCCAAAAACTACAAGAACAATGGCGTGAAAAACTACAAAACGCAACAGAGTATGATTTAGATGAAATTCGAAAATTGTATGTGCGTCATGCGAACGTTATTGGTACAACATGCGTAGCTTCTGCCAGTAAAGAATTTATGGAAAATTATCCGACCTTTGATGTAGTTATTATTGATGAAGTTTCAAAGGCAACACCACCAGAATTACTCTTACCAATGCTGAAGGGGAAAAAAGTTATTTTGGTAGGTGACCATCATCAGCTTCCACCATTACTTGGGGATGATACACTGGAGGAAACACTAAAGGCAATGCTAGAAGAAAATCCAAACTTTGAAGGTGCACAGGAATTAAAAAATCTGTTGCGTGAATCATTATTTGAGCGTTTATTTAATAATTTGCCTCCAACACATAAGCAAATGCTAGCATTACAATACCGTATGCATGAGAAAATCATGCAAAGTATCACACCATTTTATGCGAAAGAAGAAAATGGCTTGCAATGTGGCTTGCCAGATTCAGATGCAGCAAGGGATCATGGCTTAGAGGGTCGATTTGTAAAACGTGACGACCATTTACTATGGATTGATATTCCAACAGAGAAACCTTATTTAGAGGAGCAGGTAAAAGGTGGAACGAGTCGTTATAACGAAGGGGAATTACAAACGATTCGCCGTATCTTATTAGATCTCAATGAGGCAGTGAAGGCGGCAAAAGAAGCAGGGCGTATACCACACGATGCTCAGAAAAGTGTGGGTGTCATTAGTTTCTATGGTGAGCAGGTAAAGAAAATTAATCGCCTTCTTCAGCAAGAATTACAGCTTCCACATCTGCAATTTAGAACAGGGACTGTCGATAAATTCCAAGGGATGGAAATGGATGTCATTTTAGTGAGTATGGTACGGAATACGCCTAAGGGTGGAGACATAGGCTTTGCCAGAGATTACCGTCGTTTAAATGTTGCTCTTTCTCGTGCTAGAGAGTTACTTCTACTTGTAGGAAGTGCAGATATGTTTGCAAAACGTGCAAAGCATCAAGAGACAAGAGAGATGTATACGAATTTATTAAAGACAGTAAAATCCTACGATGGCTTGCGTAATCATGAAGGATTGGTGATGTAGAGTGTCAAAATTACAGCAACGACTAATGCGTGAGCTTCAACAAAATCGCAATATTAAGATTGTCAAAATGGCTGAATGGTGTATCCCCATTAGGACTGTCGATGTGACCTATGAGCCAGTTCGCCGTTCGACAATGGATGTCTTAATGACAATGCTTCTGCTTAGTATTCAGGAGGCTGATTTTGGAAACACACAGGAATTGAGTGAGCTATTGCTTGTGGATCCGTTATTTATTGAAGACTTGCTTTCTTTAATGCTTCGAGTGAATCTTGTGAAGAACGAAGACGATTTCTATAGGCTAACTGAAAAAGGACAGCAGCAGCTAGGACGAGGTATTTTTGAAGAAGAACTAGAGGAAGAAACCTCCACGCTTTACTTTAGTCCTTGCCATCAAGCATTTCTTACTGTCGATACGAATAATGATGAATATGATGAACTGCCAGAGCTCTATCGTTATATTGACAAAGAGGCTGAACAACAGGAACAGTTTGAGGAGTCCATGGTGATAGCAGCATTACAGGAAGTGGATGAAGAAGAGGAAGGTAACTCGCAAAAAATCATCGCAAAAATTGTTCAAACAGAAGCGCAACAAATTAATGATAGCCCATGTTTAGAATTTGTTCTTTATGATAAGGAGCAGGATATATTATTTGTACGAGTTTGGAATACATTGCTCAATCAATGGGATCATCGTTTAGAGCAACAGCTTGCAGACAAAGAACAGTTAACATGGCGTGAGCAATATTTGTCTTGATTTAGCAGGAGTTCAAATACTAGAACAAAAACGAACGTGTGTCGCGTTCGTTTTTTTTGTTTTACACGATAAATTTACAAAGTTAGGTGATAATCGAAAAAATTTTTCGATAAAATATTGCATTAGCACATATTACAACATTGTTAAGGAGGGGACAGATGTTAACGATTAGTTTATGTATGATTGTTAGAAATGCACAATGTACGATTGAAAGATGCTTAGATTCGGTTCAGCACCTAGTAGATGAGATCAACATCATTGATACGGGTTCAACTGATCGTACGAAAGATATTGTCCAAAATTTTACCTCTCGCATTTATGACTTTCCCTGGTGCGATCATTTTGCTAAAGCACGAAACTTTTCCTTTCAGCAGGCAACAAAAGACTATATTTTATGGCTCGATGCTGATGATGCCATGACAAAGGAAGATCAACACAAGTTCAGTCAACTAAGGCAATCGTTATATCCTTCTATTGATGCTGTAACAATGGATTATTATTTGACGCTTGATTGTGATGGAGAAGTGGAGTGTAGTGAACGAAAGTATCGTCTAGTAAAAAGGGCGAATCATTTTCAATGGGAGGGTGCTGTCCATGAAAATTTAAGGGTGTCCGGGCAGTTCTATCATAGTGATATCGCTGTCACCCATTTACCGTTAACACAAGATATTCATCGCAATATTCGTATTTATGAGGGATTAATAAAGGATGGGCAATCTCTTTCAGCAAGAGAAACATTTCATTATGCGAATGAACTAAAATTACATCAACGTTACCTAGAAGCTATTAATCAATACCATCTATTTTTGGATAGCAACTTAGGCACTACAGATGATCGCATTGAGGCTTGTCTACATGTAGGGGAATGCTATCGACGTTTACATGATGATCAACAAGCACAGCAAGCTATTCTGCAATCCTTCCTATATGATCGACCAAAGCCAGAAGCATGTTGCCGAATGGGCCAATTTTTTATGGAGCAATTAAAACATAAAGAGGCTATTTACTGGTACTCTCAAGCCTTGCAACAAGCTCCTGTCGACACAATGACTATCCAAAAGCGGGCTTATTCAACATGGATTCCTCATTTACAATTAAGTCTGCTATATAGGGAGTTACGGTTATTTGAAAATGCCTATCAGCATAATCTAGAGGCACAAAAATGGAAACCGCATCATCAGGAAATAATTAATAATGAAAAATATTTACTTAGTCAATTAAAGATATAAATCTTTCTTATGGGAAAGGTACATCAATAAACAAGACATAAATAGCTTGGCCAATTAACACAGAGACACCTACAACGACCGTCATAAAAATCACATTGCGTGGTCTAAAAGTTTTCGCGTCCATTAAAAACCTCCCTTATAGAATGTTCAGTCAATTCAAGATATGTTTTGAAGGGATGAGTATGCATAATGAAAGAGCAAATTCACTCTAAATGTGAATTTGCTCTTTTCGTTTAATCGAACTTTAACCCCTTTAATGCTTCAGCAAGGGCATTGTTCACAGGCTCCTCGTTGTTTTGTTGCTTTAAGTACTTTTGTACAGAGCGCTTGTCGACCTTGCCTCCGCCATCTTTTTTACGTCTTGCTTCAAAGGCTGATAATTTTTCGCGATAGCCACATTTACAAACAAAAATTTGACCATCGCCTTCTCCACGAAGCTCTAATTTTTTATGACATTGTGGACAACGTGCATTTGTAGTGCGTGAGACATTTTTACGATGCCCACATTCGCGATCTTGGCAGACAAGCATTTTTCCTTTCTTGCCATTCACTTCAAGCATCGGTTTTCCGCAATCAGGACATGATTTGGTAGAGATATTATCATGCTTATACTTTTTGTCACTACCCTTAATCTCTGTAACAATTTCCTTTGTGTAATTTTTCATCTCGCTAATAAATATATCTTTTTTTAGCTTGCCCTTTGCAATAAGCTCAAGTTTTTGCTCCCAATCTGCTGTCAGGGCAGGGGATTTTAATTCCTCTGGCACTAGGTCGAGTAGTTGACGACCTTTAGAGGTAATATATATATCTTTGCCACCACGCTTTTCTATTAAGAAGGAATTGAAAAGCTTTTCAATAATATCTGCACGTGTTGCGACTGTACCAAGACCACCTGTAGATTTTAATGTGTCGGCTAATTTTTTATCATTCGTAGCCATATATTTTGTTGGGTTTTCCATTGCTGATAAAAGAGTAGCTTCGTTAAATCTAGCAGGTGGCTTTGTTTGACCAGAAGTTTGGGCAAGAAGCTTTACTTTTAACATATCGCCTTTATCAATGCGGGGCAGTATTTGCTCCTTGATGTCTTCAACTGTATCCTCATCATCAAAGCGATGCTCATAAACTTCCTTCCAGCCAGATGATAAAATCGTTTTTCCACGAGCAATAAAGCTTTCATCGCCAATTTTTGCACGAAGTGTGAGCTGTTCATATTCAAAAGCAGGCAGTAGCACAGCTAGGAAACGTTTTACAACAAGATCATAAATTTTACGCTCTTTATCAGAGAAAGCAGAATAATTTACATAGCCCTCTGTTGGAATAATCGCATGATGATCTGATACTTTACTATCATCGACAAAGGCCTTTGTTGGCTTGATTGGTTTAGTAAGCAGTTTATTAGCGATGGAGCGATATTCACCAATACCACATGCCTTTAAGCGTTCAGGTAGTGTGGCAACGATATCTTGAGAAATAAAGCGAGAATCCGTACGTGGATAAGTTAACACTTTATGTTGCTCATAGAGTTTTTGCATAATATTCAAGGTTTCTTTCGCTGAGTAGCTGAAGATTTTATTGGCATCACGCTGTAATTCTGTTAAATCATAAAGGCCAGGTGCAAATGATTTTTTAGGTTTCTTTTCAATGTCCGCAACGATAGCATTGCTATTTCCTATTTTTTTCACCAGTGTATCGATTTTTTCTTTATCAAAGCTACGACTATTACCATTTTTGTCTTGCCATGTAAGCTTTAAGTTGTCAGTTGTTTGCGCTTCAATACCATAATAAGTTTGTGCCTTAAAGTTTTTAATTTCATCTTCACGCGCAGCAATTATCGCTACTGTTGGTGTTTGTACACGTCCGCAATTCAACTGTGCGTTAAAGCGGGTAGTTAAAGCACGAGTAGCATTGAGTCCGATATACCAGTCTGCCTCTGAGCGAGCTACAGCAGAGGCATATAGATTATCATATGCTTTGCCAGGCTTTAGATTGGCAAAGCCATCTTTAATTGCCTTATCTGTAACAGAGGAAATCCATAAGCGTTTTAGAGGCTTTTTAATTTTCACTTTATCGAGTATCCAGCGTGCTACTAATTCACCTTCACGTCCAGCATCTGTAGCAATGATGACTTCACTGACATCATTGCGTGTAAGCTGACTTTTGACCGCATTAAATTGCTTTCCAGTTTGCTTTATAACAGTTAATTTTAGTCGTTCAGGTAACATGGGTAGATCTTCAAGATTCCATGTTTTATATTTCACATCATAGCTTTCAGGGTCAGCCAGTGTCACAAGATGTCCAAGCGCCCAAGTAACAATGTATTTATCTCCCTCAAGGAAACCATTTCCTTTTTTATTACACTTCAGTACACGTGCGATATCACGTGCTACAGAAGGTTTTTCAGCGATTACTACGCTCTTTGCCATTGTTAACACCCTTTCATAGTTCCATGGTTTTAAATATAGCATAGGTTGAGTGGGTTCGCAGTTTAACTGCAATGGAAAATGGATTTGTTAGACAAAGAAATGGGAGGGAAGAAAATTTGTCATGAGGAGCAAAAAAAATTCATATGGTATGTATGTGTTTATAGGTTTTTAATTTCTGTTCCATGTAAATTTTATGCTCGTAATTTTATGAAAAATCTATTTTGTTGCTAGACACCAAATTTTGAGAATGCTATATTTATGTTGTCATAGTATTTTTATAATTAGGAAAAAATAGAATACTTTAAGGATTTGAATGATTTTTCCTGATTATAAGGAGTGATGGAGTATAGAGCTAGATGAAGGATGATAGGTGCCTATGGTAAAGAAAACGTTAAAACAAAGAATTGTAGACGCTTCAGTTGAATTGTTTCAGCAAGATGGTTATCACAATGTAACTGTGGATCGTATTGTGGAATATATTGGAGCATCAAAGGGTGGATTTTATCATAATTTTAAATCAAAAGATGAATTGTTATATGAAATTCATGATGTCTTTATTTCATATGTTATTCAACAATCGCAAGATGCATATGACAAATACGATACACCCATCACACGTTTGTGTGCCATGCTGCAAACACTGACACAAGTATTTGATATGTATCAAGCACATATTACGATTTTTTATGAAGAAAGTCGTTCACTCTCAGATGAATATAGTGACATCATCCATA
The DNA here is from genome assembly GCF_038630885.1 of Lysinibacillus sp. FSL K6-0057. Taxonomy (NCBI): domain Bacteria; kingdom Bacillati; phylum Bacillota; class Bacilli; order Caryophanales; family Bacillaceae; genus Lysinibacillus; species Lysinibacillus sp. FSL K6-0057. The sequence goes on from NZ_CP152047.1 coordinate 479,537, forward strand.
AAAAGAGAGATCACTATCGAGATATTTTACAAAAAGTGATAGCCGAGGGTCAGGAAGCAAAGGTTTTTCGTACTGAATTACCTTGTACGATTGTCACTATGGCAATTGTCGGGATGATTAACTGGACATACAAATGGTTTAAGCAATCAGGACCATTAACTATGGAGCAAATCACAGATGTTTTTACCGATATGGTATTACGTGCGATTGTGACAGAACAAGCCATGGAAGAAGCGAAGCAATTTATAATAAAGGGGTAGCCAGTAGGAGACACTGGTTTTATTATTTGTTTTTACAAACCGACTAGTCGGTATTTCACTGTAAGCAATCTTTCTTGAGCTACATCTACTATGGCAAATTAGACATTAGGGGGATTAGGGATGAATTTTGAATTAACAAAAGAGCAAGAAATGATTCGAGACATGGTGCGTGATTTTGCTGAGAAGGAGATTAAACCGTATGCTCGTGAGGTTGATGAGACATCAACAATGAGAATAGAGAGCTTTGAGAAGATGGCAGAACTAGGCTTATTGGGTATCCCGTTTCCTGAAGAATATGGTGGATCAGGTGGTGATACGGTGTCCTATGCTTTAGCTGTAGAGGAAATTGGTCGAGCATGTGGAGGCACGGGGTTAAGCTATGCAGCTGCTGTTAGCTTAGGAGCCTCACCAATTTACAACTTCGGTACGGAGGAACAAAAGCAAGAATGGTTAGTTCCATTAGCTAAGGGTGAGACATTAGGATCATTCGGTTTAACAGAGCCAAATGCAGGTTCAGATGCTGGTGGCACACGTACTACAGCTGTTATTGATGGTGATGACTACATCATTAATGGAGAGAAATGCTGGATTACCAATGCAGGATATGCTCGACAAATTATTGTAACTGCGGTAACGGGTAAACGTGAAGATGGTAAAAAGATTATTTCTTCTATTATTGTGCCAACAAACACACCAGGTGTAACAATCAACTGTAATTATGACAAAATGGGTGTACGTGGCTCCAATACATGTGAGATTGTGTTAGAAAATGTTCGTGTCCCAAGAACAAATCTATTAGGGGATGAAAAACGTGGCTTTAGCCAGTTTTTAAATACACTTGATGGTGGGCGTATTTCCATCGCTGCCCTTTCTGTTGGAATTGCACAGGCTGCCTATGAAAAGGCACTAAAATTCGCGAAGGAACGTGAGCAATTTGGTGCACCTATTTCAAAGCTACAGGCGATCCAATTTAAATTAGCTGATATGGCGATGGAAATAGAGCTTGCTCGTACGCTAGTACATAAAGCGGCATGGTTAAAAGATCAAAAGAAGCCATTTGGCAAAGAAGCTGCGATGGCTAAACTATTTGCTTCTGAAATGGGCTTCCGTACATGTAATCAAGCAATCCAAATTCATGGTGGTTCTGGATATATGAAAGAATACGATGTAGAACGCCATTTACGTGACATTAAGTTAATGGAAATCGGTGAAGGAACATCTGAAATTCAACGTCTCGTTATTTCTCGTCTAATTGGCTGTTAATCATCATCAATTAAGTTAAATAGCATAAATAAGGGGGATCTTCATGGCAGAACTTGTGTATCAAACAATTGGTCAATTGCTAGATGAACAATCAAAAAAGTACCCGCAGAATGAAGCATTGGTCTACGCTGACAGAAATTTACGCATGACTTATGAGCAGCTAAATCGTCAAGCACGATACGTAGCGAGAGGTTTAATGGCTCTTGGAATTGAAAAGGGAGACCATATCGCAGTATGGACGACGAATGTTCCTGAGTGGGTACAGCTTCAATTTGGTACAGGGAAGATGGGTGCTCCAATTGTTACGGTAAATACGAATTACCGTGCGAGTGAGTTGGAGTATCTATTGAGGCAATCTGATGCTAAAACGATTTTTTTAATTGAAAATTATCGAGACCATTCTTTTATCAATACACTGCAAGAGTTATGTCCAGAGCTTGAACATTGTGAACCAGGTAATTTGCAATCAAAGCGACTACCTTTATTAAAAAATGTTATTTTAATCGGTGAAACGAAATACCCCGGCGTACTAAATTGGTCAGACGTTTTAACTGCTGCCGAGCAAGTATCCGAGGAACAGCTAGATCAAAGAGAGCACTCTCTACATTTTGATGATGTCATTAATATTCAATATACGTCTGGTACAACAGGCTTTCCTAAGGGTGTAATGTTAACGCATTTTAATTTAGTCAACAATGCTGTCAACATTGCAGAGTGTATGCGTTTAACGGCAGAGGATCGTCTATGTATCCCAGTTCCATTTTTCCATTGCTTTGGTTGTGTCATAGGGACATTAGCCATTACAACGAGTGGCGGAACGATGGTGCCAGTGCAGGAATTTTCACCTGAAGAGGTACTCAAAACCGTTCAACAGGAGAAATGTACTGCATTACATGGTGTGCCAACGATGTTCATTAGTGAACTGAATTTACCGAATTTTGCATCTTTCAATCTTTCAACTTTACGCACAGGAGTCATGGCTGGCTCAAACTGTCCAATTGAGGTCATGAAAGCGGTCATTGAGAAGATGGGGATGAAAGATATTACAATTTGCTATGGTCAAACAGAATCATCACCAGTTATTACGCAAACAAGAACGGAGGACCCGTTAGTGTTGAAGGTGGAGACGGTTGGCCGCGCATTACCTAACCTAGAAGTAAAGATTGTTGTTCCTGGTACAACTGAGGAAGCATCGACGAATGAACAGGGAGAGCTATGTACGAGGGGCTATCATGTGATGAAGGGCTACTATAAAAACCAAGAGGAAACAGATCTTGCGATTGACGAGGATGGTTGGTTGCACACAGGTGATTTAGCAACAATGGATGAAGCTGGTTTTATCCGTGTAACAGGTCGTTTGAAGGATATGATCATTCGTGGTGGCGAAAACCTATATCCTCGTGAAATTGAGGAGTTCCTTTATACACATCCGAAAATTTCAGATGTTCAGGTTGCAGGTGTCCCTGACCCTGTCTATGGTGAGGAAGCGGCAGCTTGGATTGTGTTAAAAGAAGGAGAACAGGCAACAGAGGAAGAAATCCGAGATTATTGTCGGGATAAAATTTCTAGACATAAAATTCCTCGCCATATCTTCTTTATTGATAACTATCCAATGACTGCATCAGGAAAAGTTCAAAAATATAAATTACGAGAAGATTTTGTTATGACCGTAAAGTAAGGAGGGACAGTGGATATGTTCAACAAGGTATTAATTGCAAATCGTGGGGAGATTGCTAGACGTGTGATCAGAACATGCAAGCGCCTAAATATTCATACGGTTGCTATCTATTCAGAGGCAGATGCTGAAAGCCTACATGTGAAAGATGCAGATGAGGCTTTCTGTGTAGGGAAGCCACCTGTTGCACAGAGCTATTTAAACATCGACCGCATTCTTGAAATTGCACTAGAAAGTGGCGCAGAGGCTGTTCATCCTGGCTATGGTTTACTATCAGAGAATGCAAATTTTGCGAAACGTTGTACAGAGGTAGGTTTAGTGTTTATCGGGCCAAGTGCAGATGTGATCGCTTCAATGGGCAGTAAACTAGAGGCACGTAAAACAATGAAAGCTGCTGGCGTGCCTATTGTAGAGGGTGTAGAAGCGCCTGTGAAAGATGTGGAAGAAGCCACTGACATAGCGGAGCGTTTAGGCTATCCCATTATGTTAAAGGCATCAGCAGGCGGGGGCGGTATCGGTATGCAGCTAGTTGAAAATGCCGAGGAACTGGCCAAAGCTTTTGAGGGCAATCAAAAGCGTGCACAATCATTCTTTGGTGATGGCACGATGTATATGGAGCGATTCATTGCTAACCCTCACCATGTCGAAGTGCAGATTATTGCAGATCATCAGGGCAATGTTGTTCCGTTATTTGAACGTGAATGCTCTATTCAACGAAGAAATCAAAAAGTAGTAGAAGAAGCACCATCACCGTTTATTTCACAAGAGACAAGAGAAAAAATGCTAGAAGCGTCGGTAAAGGCGGCGAAGCATATTGGTTATGTCAATGCTGGAACAATTGAGTATTTGGTTGATGAAAATCAAAACTTTTATTTCTTAGAGATGAATACAAGATTACAGGTAGAGCATCCCGTAACAGAGGAAATTACGAAGCTTGATTTAGTAGAAGAGCAATTAAAAATTGCGGCAAAACAACCGCTTGCATTTACTAGAGAAAGTATGACTAAAGAAGGGCATGCGATTGAAGTGCGGATATACGCTGAAAATCCTTCGACATTCTTCCCTTCTCCAGGTACCATTACGACTCTTGAATTACCGACAGGTGAAGGAGTGCGACATGAATGTGGTGTAGAGTCTGGTTCAGTGGTCACACCATTCTATGATCCAATGATTAGTAAATTGGTGGTGTGGGGAGAAACGAGAGCGATTGCCTGTGAGAGATTAACGCAAGCACTAAAGGCGTATAAAGTCGAGGGTATTCAAACGAATATTCCGATGTTGTTAAAAACCGTCACTCATGAGCAATTTTTAAAAGGCTATACAACGACTAAATTTGTAGAGCAATATTATTTACCGCAATTAGCAGAAACCAAATAACAATTTTCATGTATTCGTGCTTCCATAGAAGGACGAATGCATGATTAAAAAAATAGGAGTGAATGATTATGGCAACAGTAAAAGCAAGCATGGCAGGAACAGTATGGAAAATCGTCGTAGCAGAGGGCGAGAAAGTGACAGCAGGTCAAGATGTAGCCATTTTAGAATCGATGAAAATGGAAATTCCAATTGCAGCAGAAGAGGATGGCGTCGTGACGAAAATCATTGCCAATGAGGGAGACTTCATTAACGTTGATGATGATATTTTAGAAATTGAATAAGAGGAGGCTTCTTTATGCAGCTACCTAAGCAAGTCATAATCAAAGAAGTTGGTCCCCGTGATGGCTTACAAAATGAAAAAACGCATATTTCAACAGCTGATAAAGTACAATTAGTTAATTTATTAAGTCAAACAGGATTAAATTATATTGAAGTGACATCGTTTGTGCATCCGAAATGGATTCCTCAATTGGCAGATGCAGTCGAGGTTCTGCAAGCCATTAAAAGACATAAGGATATTACCTATGCAGCACTTGTACCCAATATGCGTGGCTTAGAACGTGCATTACAGGCTGAAGTAGATGAAGTAAGTATTTTTATGTCTGCTAGTGAAAGTCATAACCAAAGTAATATTAATAAAACGATAGAAGATACATTTCCCATATTAGAGGAAGTTGTGGTAGGAGCTAAGGCTGCAAAGAAACATGTTCGAGGCTATATCTCAACGGTTATTGGTTGTCCTTATGAGGGGTATATCCATCCTGATAAGGTACGACGAGTAACGGAAAAATTATTGGAGATGGGTGTGACTGAAATATCGCTTGGCGACACAATTGGTGTTGGTGTACCGACGCAGGTTGAATTTCTTTTAGAGGAATTACTAAAAAGATATCCTGCTGAAAGATTTGCCATGCATTTTCATGATACGCGTGGAACAGCACTAGCTAATATTATGAAATCCTTAGAAATGGGTATTTCTAAGTTTGATAGTGCGCTTGGTGGGCTAGGGGGTTGTCCATATGCTAAGGGTGCCTCAGGCAATGTAGCCACAGAAGATTTATTGTATTTATTCGATGAGATGGGCATTGAAACAGGAGTAGATCGACAAAAGGTGCTAGAGGCGGCACTCTTTATTGAAGAGAAATTAGGCAAAGCTGTTGCATCAAAGCAAATGGCTATTGTCCGCAATGAAAGGAGTGCAAATCAACGATGACACAACTCGTTCGTTTTGAATTACTAGAGGGTAGTATTGGACTTATTACTCTTTCAAGACCAGAAGCCGCTAACGCTATGTCGGTTCAATTACTTCATGAGCTGTCTGACACGCTTGATCAAATCAATGGAGATCCAGCAGTGCGCGTAGTCCTTCTAACAGGTGCAGGCGAAAAGGCATTTTGTGCAGGTGCTGATTTAAAGGAACGTAAAGGAATGTCTGATCGACAAGTGAAGCAGATTGTGCAGCTGATTGGTGCCACTGTGGCAAAAGTTGAAACGCTTGCACAGCCTGTCATTGCTGTCCTAAATGGCGTAGCCTTTGGCGGAGGCTTGGAGTTGGCACTAGCTTGTGATTTACGCATTGCGGGTACACATGTAAAGCTAGGTCTAACAGAAACATCGCTCGGTATTATTCCAGGAGCTGGGGGAACACAACGACTTCCGCGTCTAATTGGTCTTGGCAAAGCAAAGGAATTAATTTATACAGCACGTAGGCTGAATGCCGAAGAAGCTAAACATTATGGCATTATCGAGTATGTTTATGAAGGACATGAGGTATTAGAGAAGGCACAACAGCTTGCACTGGAAATGGCCAAAAACGCACCACTCTCTTTAGTGCAAGCCAAAGTTGCGATCAATCAAGGTGTTGAGGTAGATTTAGCTACCGGGTTAAAAATTGAATCACTTGCATATAGTGCACTGATCCCAACAGAAGACCGATTAGAGGGCTTACTTGCCTTTCAAGAGAAGCGAGCGCCACAATATTCAGGGAAATAAAACGCCAAGAAATAATTTTGGTGTAATCGATTGGGCAAAGGGAGGAAATAAACATGAGCAATATCTCGACAGAAAATACGCCACCTACAATGAAAGATAAAATTTTAGCAGGTGGATTACCAAAATATCATGACAAAAATGCACAACAAGGTAAGCTATTTGTACGTGAGCGTCTTGAACTATTACTAGATGATGGTCTTCAATCAGAGGATGGGCTCTATGCGAACTGTTTAGCAGGAGATTTACCTGCAGATGGTGTTGTCACTGGTATTGGTAAAATTCATGGTCGCACGGTTTGTGTGCTAGCGAATGATTCAACGATTAAAGCAGGTTCTTGGGGAAAACGCACAGTTGAAAAAATGATTCGCATTCAAGAAACTGCTGAAAAGTTGAATTGTCCATTACTCTATTTAGTAGATTCAGCAGGTGCGCGTATTACGGATCAGCTAGAAATGTTCCCAGGACGTAGAGGTGCAGGACGCATTTTCTACAACCAAGTCAAGCTGTCAGGAAAAGTTCCGCAAATCTGCTTATTATTCGGTCCTTCCGCAGCAGGTGGTGCCTATATCCCTGCATTTTGCGATATCGTTGTGATGGTAGAAGGGAATGCTTCCATGTATTTAGGATCTCCTCGTATGGCCGAAATGGTTATCGGTGAGAAAGTGGATTTAGAAACAATGGGTGGCGCAAAAATGCACTGTTCCGTTTCTGGTTGTGGAGATGTGCTTGTTAAAACAGAACAGGAGGCCATTACTTATGCGCGTAAATATTTGGGATACTTCCCGAATAACTATGCAGAACGCAGCAAGGTAGAGGCACCTAAACCACCAGCTACATTTGATAAATCTATTGAAGAATTAATTCCTCAAAACCAAAATGTTCCATTTGATATGTATAAGCTAATTGATCGTATTATCGATGAAGATTCGTTTTGTGAGGTCAAGAAATTATTTGCACCCGAATTAATTACAGGCCTTGCACGAATTAATGGACAATCAGTTGGCATTATCGCTAACCAACCACGTGTCAAGGGAGGCGTGCTATTCCATGATTCTGCTGATAAAGCGGCGAAATTTATTTCCCTTTGTGATGCATTCAATATACCGCTGTTATTCCTAGCAGACGTTCCAGGTTTTATGATTGGTACTCAGGTAGAAAAAGCAGGAATCATCCGTCATGGTGCTAAAATGATTTTTGCCATGAGTGAGGCAACTGTTCCTAAGCTAACGGTCATTGTGCGTAAAGCATATGGTGCAGGATTATATGCAATGGCTGGCCCTGCATTTGAACCAGACTGCTGTATTGCATTATCAAATGCACAAATTGCCGTAATGGGACCAGAAGCTGCTGTCAATGCCGTCTATGCCAATAAAATTGCAGAACTTCCAAGAGAAGAACAAGCAAGCTTCATTGCCGAGAAACGTAAAGAATACCAAGAGGAAATTGATGTGTATCGTTTAGCTTCAGAGCTTATCATTGATGATGTGATTGAACCTAATGAGCTACGCAAGGTACTAGAAAATCGCTTAGAGCTTTATATGTCAAAATACTTATTATTCTCACAACGTAAGCATGGGGTAAACCCAGTTTAAACATACTTATTGCAAGGCTGTCTCTGCTGCTAGGAGACAGCCTTTTTGGATGATAATTTTTTTCAGCTACTTGCAAGCTATAGTTGAGCATATTAAAATATGGGAAGGAATAAAGGGAAGTGGGTGTTAAGCTTGTCTAAAAACAACATAGCGGATGTTCAGAATAATGCCAAGCTCCCATTACCATATCGGGATGTCATTGATACATATTATTTGCCGCTAAAGATCGCAGGTTGGATTTTATTTAGTATCTATTCATTTATGGCTTTTTATAAATTGGTTATTGATCGCTTAGTAGATGTAGTCGTCGTTTTATTTAAAGGAGATTACTCGATAGGTGACTTAGGATTGTTTGATTATAGTAGTTGGCGATTAACTACTAATTTCATTCCCTTCGAAACGATTCTCCGTTATATAAACTACTCTCAATATTTTAATTGGGAAATTATAATCGTTAACTTACTTGGCAACTTATTAATTTTTACGCCAATGGGCTTTTTACTGCCATTACTATCGAAGAAATTCCGAAAAGCGTGGGTTATTATTTGTTTAGGCTTTTTTTCTAGTCTTGCTGTCGAAACCGTTCAATTTATTTTTACCGTCGGCTCTGCGGATATTGATGATTTAATTTTAAATACAATTGGTGCATGGCTTGGTTACTTAGCTTATAAAGGTATATTGATTAGACCCAAAAAATGAGAAAGACAGTCCAGAATGAGGGGGCTGTTTTTTTACGTCGATTAACACTGTTTGATTAGTGTATATGGTAATAAATTTTATTGAAAATAGTATGGAGTTAATAAATGTATGTGAAAAATATTGACTTTATAAGAGTCTTTATACCTAATTTCGAAAATAGTTAGTATCTCTTTAGGAGGTTAGTAGTAATTAGTGCTTGAATTTAATAGTGAAAATTCCGATAATGAGTATACAGAAACTATTCAAATGGTATAGATAGAGTGTAAGTATGTTCATATCTATTATCTAATTAGCATATGAAGATAGAAGGGCGAGGTGAAAACTATGAAAATATCAAATTTAATGGAACAAGAAAGAATTTCATCGCAGCATAATCGTAAAAAGATATTGCAACGTAAAGAGGCGGGAGATGCATATAGAAAAAATGCGATGTATTTCCAGCCAAAGAAAAACCCATTATTGATTGAACTGGAAAATCTACTGTTAGGACGTACTGACCAGGATTTATATGAACAGCAACAAGTAGAGTCGAAAGAAGTAACGCCTCAACAGCAAGCCATTATGGAAGATTTGCAGCAAACAGAAAAGAATGTACGTGCCCATGAGCAAGCTTATAAAGTAGGAATGAATGATAACGCTGATTCCTCGGATATATCCGATTCAGAGCTAAATGACACACTGCATATTTTAGAGCAGGTACGTAATGCAGCATTGTCATCAGCAGAGCCTTCTCCACAAGATTTACGTGTGGCACAAAGCGTTGATGCTCAAATACAGTATATGTTAAATGATTCAAGTTTTGACGATGTTACCACTAACGAAGGCGAACCATCTTTTGTACGTGACATTATTGAAGTGAAGGTTCCTGAACGTTTCTCGAAGGAATTGAAATTGGACCCATTTGCAGATACAATTTTCGGTAAGAACTATGAGACTGCATTCAGGTTAAGAGCATTCAAACAGGCATCGGAAAGATATGCGGCTCACGTTCAAATGACGAAAAATGGCTATCGCCCAGACAAGGATTCTATGTTCTCTTTGATAGCCTGATGCTGTAGATAGGAGATTGTTGAAATGGCAAAGGCAAAGCATGCGAAAACGAATGCAATTCGATTATTAGAACAACAAAAAATTCATTTTGATGTGATTGAATACGAAACCGGGGATGGTCAAGTTGATGGTGTTTCTGTAGCTGAGAAAATTGGTCAGCCAGTTGCTCGGGTATTTAAAACATTAGTAGCAAAAGCAAGTGCACAAAAGTTATTTGTATTTGTCATTCCTGTAGCCGAGGAGCTGGACTTAAAAGCAGCTGCAAAGGTAGTTGGGGAAAAGAAAATTGAAATGTTAGCGGTAAAAGATCTACTGGGCCATACTGGTTATGTTCGTGGTGGATGTTCACCAGTAGGGATGAAGAAGTTATATCCAACGGTCATTGATGCATCTGCTCAAGATCAAGGAAGCATAATCGTTAGTGCTGGGAAAATTGGTATGCAAATTCATGTTCAAGTAGAAGATCTGAAGACTATAACAAAGGCACAACTTGCCTCAATTACAACTACCCATGAGTGAGAAAATGGGTAGTTTTTTATGTGGTAAGATGAACGGTTTAGTTCAAGCACTATAGCTTAATTTTTGTTGAAAGTATGATACAGTAATAGCAATATATTCATAGAGAGAAGGATAAGGAATGCGTAGAATAATGGGGTGGCGTTGGACCTTTTTTATTGGTGGCTTAATTGTGATGTCACTTGGCATCACGATGTCGATAAAAGGAAAAATTGTTGGGACAAGCCCGTGGGATGTTTTACATGTGGGTCTATTCCAAAATTTTGGTTTAAGTATTGGTACTTGGTCTATTGTAACAGGACTCTTTATAGTTGCTTCAACATCCATTGTGTTGCGTCAATGGCCAAAGATAGGCACTTGGCTCAATATGCTACTAATCGGCTCATTCATTGATGTATTTAACTGGATGTTGCCCTCAACGGATGTATATGGCTTACAAATTACATATTTTATTATTGGTTTATTTGTTTTGAGCTTTGGCTGTGGGATGTATATCGCACCGAATATGGGCGCAGGACCAAGGGATACCTTAATGATGATACTTGTCGAAAAGTTTGGCGGATCTATTAAAACAGCAAGAATGGGAATTGAAGTACTCGTAACCATTGTTGGCTGGCTACTAGGAGGACCAGTTGGAGTAGGGACAGTATTAATCGCCTTAACTTCAGGCTATATTGTGCAATATTCATTACCGTATTGTCGTAAAATATTAATGAAATGTATTGGGCATATTGAAGGCATGAAGCCATTTTATTAAATCATGAAGCTACTTAGATCTGTAAAGGATAGAAGTAGCTTTTCATTTTTTTTAGCGTTCCTTCATATAATGCAGGGCAGAAGCTAAAGGAGGAACGACATTTGAACGGAAATGTAACGTATTATTTTGGACACGCATTGACTGGGCAAGGTGTGAAAAATTTATATAAAGAAATGATGGAAGAAGCGGCTCTCGTTTATTTTTTGCAAGGGCCCGCTACCTTTAAAGGTTCAGAACTGTTAAAAGAACTAGGATATTTTTATGTGAAACAGGGCTTTGCTGTTGAGTGGTTTAAGCATGCTTTATTAGAAGAGGTTGTAGAAGCCGTTTATGTAAAAGGCTGTAACAGACTTTTTGTATGGGCTTCTGAGTGGAATATCGAGCCAACTTTACTCGGTACAAAGCATCGAGTTATGTCCTTTTACGATTGTTTAGAGGACATACAGCTTGAAAAGGTTGGAGAACAGCTTGCAGAGGCGATGCAGGAGCGGGTAACTTGGCGTGAAAAATGCATAGCGAAACTGGATCAAGCAATCAAGCTTCATGATGACTGGGAGGTTGTCACACAAAGCTGTATGAACTGGCAGGCATTAAATGAACAGGTGGAAAATTTAAAGACGGAAGTGTTCCAATCCATTGTTTTGAATAAAACGGGCATGCGGACACATCGTTTACTTGGAACGTTAACTCCTAGAGGTGCGGAAAATACAGTGGATAGTATCACCAAAAGTATCACGACTCGCTTCATGATTAAAGGCAAGCCAGGTACAGGTAAATCTTCATTAATGAAAAGCTTAGCGGATGAGGCAAATGCAAGAGGGCTTGATGCACAAATTATTTGGTGTGGCTTAGATGCGGGATCTGTGGATATGGTCATTATCCCAGAGCTCAATTTCTGTATCTTTGATAGCACAGAGCCCCATATCTTTGATCCAGAGGATGGTAGGTTAGGGGATAAGATTTTTGATATTGGGCAACATTGTGCGCTTTCAGAGGAAGCAGAGACTGCGATTGAGGCAGTCCGAGCACAATACAAAGAAGCTATACAGGATGCGATGGGTCATTCCAAACGATATGCAGAAGCTGAATATACCGTTCGGCGTTTATTAGATCATTGTCTATCTGCCTCTTTATGGCGAGAAAAAACAGCGCCACTATTCGAAAGATTAACAAAGTAATGTAGCTAATGGCTTGCATGTGCTAAACTAGGAGCGAGAACAGTTTTCCTAGGAAAGGATGATACGCTTGTCTAAAGTATTGAATGCATTTTTAGATGAAAACCTACAAGCCCTACATGAACAAGGCTTATACAATGAAATCGATCCAGTAGAGGGAGCAAATGGGCCGATTATTCAGGTCCGTGGCAAAAATCTTGTTAACTTATCCTCTAACAACTATCTTGGTTTAGCAACAAATGAAGAATTAAAGCGTATTGCCAAAGAGACAATTGATAAATACGGTGTTGGAGCAGGTGCTGTTCGTACAATCAATGGCACACTTGACTTGCACGTTAAATTAGAAGAAAAGCTTGCGGAATTTAAAGGAACAGAAGCGGCTATTTCTTATCAATCTGGCTTTAATTGTAATATGGCTGCTATTTCGGCTGTAATGGATAAAAATGATGCCATTCTATCTGATCAATTGAACCATGCCTCTATTATTGACGGCTGTCGTTTATCAAAGGCGAAAATCATTGCGTTTAATCACTCCGATATGGATGATTTACGTGCTAAGGCAAAGGCGGCAAAGGAATCAGGCTTATACAATAAAATCATGGTTATCACAGATGGTGTGTTCTCAATGGATGGTGATATTGCTAAATTACCTGAAATTGTGGAAATTGCTAAAGAGTTTGATTTAATAACGTATGTGGATGATGCACATGGTTCAGGTGTAACAGGTAAAGGAAAAGGAACTGTGAAGCATTTTGGATTAGAAAAAGAAATTGATTTCCAAATTGGTACATTATCAAAAGCCATTGGTGTAGTAGGTGGCTATGTAGCAGGTAAGAAAAATTTAATTGATTGGCTAAAAGTTCGCTCACGCCCATTCCTATTCTCAACAGCGTTACCGCCAGGTGATGTTGCCGCTATTACAGCAGCTGTGCAAATGCTGATTGATTCAACAGAGCTACACGATAAGCTGTGGGATAATGGAAACTATTTAAAAGCGGGACTTGAGAAGCTTGGCTTTAATATTGGTGCGTCTGAGACACCAATTACACCATGTATCATTGGGGATGAGAAGTTGACACAGGAATTTTCAAAACGTTTATTTGAAGAAGGCGTTTATGCAAAATCGATTGTCTTCCCAACAGTTCCAAAGGGTACAGGTCGCGTTCGGAATATGCCAACAGCGGCACATACAAAAGAAATGCTTGATAATGCAATTGCGATTTACGAGAAGGTTGGTCGCGAATTAGGCGTTATTCAATAAGAAAAAGGCTTCCTCATAGATGGGGAAGCCTTTTTTGCGTGATAGAAATGAAAAAGTGCAGGATAGAATCAAAAAAGTGACTGATAGAAGCTGAAATGTAACTGATAGCGATCTAAAACTAGATAATCGCTTTATTTTGAGCCAATAATTTTGGCTGCCTTGAGCTGTTGAATATCTGGATCCGAAATATTTAATGCCTGTAAAACTTCCTCATTATGTTGCCCTAAAGTAGGAGCTGCACTTGTTAGCTGTCCAGGTGTTTGCGAGAATTTGGCTGGGAAGCCTAGTGTTCGCATTGGTCCAGCAGTTGGGTGCTCATAGGACAGTACCATGCCACGCTCTAGAATATGTGGATCATTCAATGTTTGATCGTAGGAATAGATTGGGCTAGATGGTACGCCGTGTTTATCTAAAAGTTCGAGCCAGTAGGTAGCCTTATGTTTGATTAGCTCGCTTTCAATTTCTGCTTCCAGCTCCTTCACATGTTGGGCACGTGAATAGTTGGTAGCAAAGAGGGGATTATCTAACCAATCAGGTCGATTGACAACCTTAGCCGCGAAAATCTCCCATAGCTTTTGATTGCCAGCACCTACTAGAATATAGTCATCCTGTGTTTTGAAACCTTGATAGGGCGCGGATACACGATGGGCTGTTCCTGTTCGCTCAGGTAGCTCACCTTGTCCGAAATAAGCAGCAGCCTCCCAAACAGTCCATGCAAGACCCGACTCCACTAAGGAAACATCAATATATTGTCCTTCGCCACTACGAAGCTTATAAATATAGGCCATTAAAATGGACTGTAAAGCTGTTTGAGCAGCAGCAATATCATTCACCGCAAAGCCAACTTTTACAGGTCGGCCATCTGCTTCACCTGTCATATGCATTAAGCCGCTCAGACCCTGTGCCATAATATCATAGCCACCCTTTTGACTATAAGGACCTGTTTGACCATAGCCTGAAATAGAGCAGTAAATAAGGCCAGGATTGATGGTTTTTAATGTGTCATAATCAATACCCAGCTTTTTCGTGACACCTGGTCGATAATTTTCAACCAATACATCGACAGATTGAATCAGTTCTTTAAATAAAGCCAGTCCCTCAGCAGTTTTTAAATTGATGCAGACACCTTTTTTATTACGATTAACCATCATGTACATATGACTTTCTTCATTAACGAAAGGACCCATTGTACGGGTATCGTCTCCATTTGGGTATTTTTCAATTTTAATAACTTCTGCACCCATATCTGCTAACACCATAGTGCAATAAGGGCCTGCTAAGACTTGTGATAAATCAACAACCTTTAATCCTTGTAATGCTTGTTTCATTTAACCTCAGTCCCATCCTGTTTGACTAATGTGATGTTGCGTAATCCATTGACAGAGGTGGCACCTGCTAATGCGATGGAAACCTTTAATTCATCATAAAGATTGGTCATCACCTTTTCGACACCTTGTTGACCTTCAAGAGCTAGCCCATAAACGAAAGGACGTCCAATTGCAACGGCATCCGCTCCTAAAGCAAGTGCTTTTAAGGCATCCATGCCACGATATACACCACTATCTAATATAATAGGAATTTGTCCATTCACAGCTTTTGCAATAGCAGGAAGGGCATCAAGTGAACCAATAACGCCATCTAATTGACGGCCACCGTGGTTTGATACAATAATGCCATCAATACCATTGTCGATAGCTAGCTTCGCATCTTCAGGATGTAATATTCCCTTCAATAGTATAGGAAGGTTTGTACGCTTTTTTAATTCTCGTACATGCGCCCAATTAAGTGTTGGGTGGAAGACATTTTGCAAGACACCTTGTACATAGGACTCAAATGAATCATCAGGTAAAGTGGCAGTAAAAACGGGATCATTCATATAATTGCCTCGTGCATAGCCTAGCTTCAATGGTGAAAATTGATTGCGGACATCTTCTTCGCGCCAGCCAAGCATTACGGTATCGACAGTTAAAACGATTGCTTCAAATCCCGCTGCCTCCGCACGTGCAGCCATACTAAAAGCAATATCTTCATTAGTAGACCAATATAATTGAAACCACTTTGTTGCAGAAGGAGCAGCTTGGGCAACTTCTTCAAGAGCATAAGTGGAAACAGTGCTTTGAATATAAGGGATATTTAAATTCTGGGCGGCACGTGCAACGGCAAGCTCACCTTCATCGTGAACCATTCCGTTCATGCCAACAGGAGCAAAGAGCAAAGGGGTTGGATATGTTTTACCAAACAAATGAATTGATGTATCAACGTTTGACACATCATTTAAAAAGCGGGGAACAATGGAATACTTCTCAAAAGCTGCACGATTATTGCGCAGTGTTTGTTCACCACCAGCACCTGAACGGATGTAGCCAAAAGGTCCAGCTTCGATTTTTTCCGCTACGGCCTTTTCTAAATCTGCAAAGCAAATGGGGAAGGGGGCTTGTGCAGTGATATTTTTTAAGAGTAGATCGCCATCAGTTGTGTTTGTCATCGTTACTACCTCACTTATTTATTGAAAATAGGCTTTCTTTTATTTAAAAAGGCTTGAATACCTTCGTTATAATCGTCTGAACTAAATGAATCCAAAACTAACTGTGCCAGCTCATCGCTTTCTTCATTTTCACCATCTACAATCGCCTGGATAATTTTTTTGATGCCTGCGTTTGCAATGGATGATTTACTTAATAGATGTTCAGCGAATTGCAGTGTGGCATCTTCAATATCCTCTGGCTCATGTAGGGCCGTGATTAAACCAATATTTTTGCCTTCTTCAGCTGTAAAAATGTTGGCTGTGTATAAAATTTCCTTTGCCTTAGCGACACCAACAATATTGATGAGACGTTTCGTGCTTTCTAAATTATAGACAATACCAATGTTTGCAGCGGTGATGCCTAGCTTACTCTTAGGTGTTGCTATTCTAAAATCACAAGCATTTGCTAACTCTAAGCCACCGCCAATTGCTAAGCCCTGAATCATAGCAATTGTAGGATGCGGAAATTTATAGAGGGCATCGATTGCCTTTAAAGCCAAATCATTATAGGCTTTGGCATTGTCTGCAGCATAACGAATATCTAAAAACTCGCTAATATCTGCACCAGATGAAAAGGCTACTTCATTGACACCACGGACAATTAAGAGCTTGATAGAAGAATCTACACGTAGCTGTTCAAGATGGTCTACTATAGCTTGAAACATTGCCCTTGATAAAGAATTTCGTTTATCAGGGCGATTTAATACTAACGTTGCAATATAGCCATTTTTCTCTACATAAATTTCCTTTGTCATCTTCATTCTCCTCTTAATCTTTTTTCAATTTCGCAGCGAAGCGGTTACCGATAGATTGAATGCTTTGCACAAGGATGATTAAGATAAAGACAGTTGCATACATCACATCAACCTCATAGCGTAAATGACCATAACGATAGGCAAGGTCACCTAATCCGCCAGCACCAACCATTCCTGCCATTGCCGTTGCACCAATTAATCCAATTGTGGCAATCGTTAAGCCTAAAATAATCGATGGACGAGCTTCACGTAATAGTACATGCCAAATAATATGACGACGTTTAATACCCATGGCTGTGTAAGCTTCTACCACTCCTGAATCCACTTCTAAAAGCGCAGATTCCATCAATCGTGCAATATAAGGAGCTGTGTAAACAACTAACGGAACGATTACACCTTTAACACCAATTGTTGTACCAACAATTAACTTGGTAAAAGGTAAGATGAAGAATAATAAAATGATAAATGGCACAGAGCGGACAATATTGATGAATAGATTAAAAAACTGATAGAAAAATTTATTTTCAAAGGATTGTCCTGGTCGTGTTAAAACGATTAATAGCCCTAATGGAATACCAATTAGAATGGAGAAAAACAATGAAATTCCGACCATTTGAAATGTTTCGATAATTGCTTTGCCAATAACATCTGACCAATCTGTAAAGAAACTTTGGATACTACTCATTGAACGCACCTCCTAATTCTTCCACTGCCACGCCATTTTCCGAAAAATAAGTTAGCGCCTTTTGGACAATCTGCGTCTCGCCATGTAGATGCACCACAATATTGCCGACAATGCCGTTTTTTAATTCAATAATATTAGCCGTTAAAATATTTGGTTGCACATCGTATACCTTAGTGACTTCTGCTAATAATGGCTTACCAGTACTTTCACCAAGGAATGTTAAACGGATTACACTACCTGAAACATTTAATTGCTCAATAAGAGAAGGGGATAAATTACGTTGTGAAATTGTATTTAAAAACTTTCGCGTTGTAGGGTGCTTCGGTTTTGCAAAAAGTTCTATAGCTGTGCCGAATTCCACAACTTTCCCTGATTCTAGAACAGAAACCTCATCGCAAATTTTTTGAATCACATTCATTTCATGTGTAATGAGCAGAATCGTAATGCCTAATTCACGGTTAATTTTTAACAACAATTCAAGAATGGCTTCCGTTGTCTCAGGGTCAAGTGCACTTGTTGCTTCGTCACTAAGCAAAATCTCTGGCTCCTGTGCCAAGGCACGTGCAATAGCCACACGTTGTTTTTGACCACCTGAAAGTTGATTTGGGTAACTATCTAGTTTATCTGTTAAGCCTACAATTTCAGCATATTTAGCTACCCGGTTTTTTACTTCCGTCTCTTTATAGCCTAGTAGTTTTAAGGGAACAGCAATATTATTGTAAACTGTTGCTGTTTTTAATAGATTAAAGTGTTGGAAAATCATCCCGATTTTTTGGCGTGTTTGACGTAATTCATGAAGAGAAAGGGTCGTAATGTCTACATTGTCTATCACTACTTTTCCTGCTGTAGGACGTTCTAGTAGATTAACACAACGAATGAGTGTACTTTTACCAGCACCACTATAGCCGATCACACCATGAATTTGTCCCTTTTTTACATGAAGATTGATCCCATCCACAGCTTTAATGATGCCTTTTTTCGACTTGAATTCTTTTGAGATATTTTGTAATTGAATCATGCGATTGTTTGCTCCTTTCTCAACCTTCTAAAAAGCAAGAATCTGCTCGTCTTCCCATAGAGGAATTTCGGCAGATTCTTCGGCTTATAGAAGCTTCCTGAATGTATTACCAGCTAGGGATTACTGAACCTTTGAATTCTTCTTCGATGAATTGACGTACTTCATCAGATTGGTAAGCCTCAACGAACTTTTTAATTGTTGGGTCATTTTCATTTTCAGCGCGTACGACAATGTAGTTCACGTATGGAGAGTCAGTAGATTCCAATAAAATAGAGTCGTCTTTAGGGTTAATGCCAGCTTCTAATGCGAAGTTTGTATTTATAGCTGCTACATCTACTTCACTAAGCTGTTTAGGAATTTGAGCTGCCTCTAATTCAATGAATTTTAAATTCTTTTTGTTTTCTTCTACATCACGGATCGAAGCTGTTAAGTCTGCGCCATCTTTTAGCTTAATATAGCCAGCTTCTTGTAAAACAAAGAGGGCACGTGCTCCATTCGTTGGGTCATTTGGTAGGCCAAACGTTGCACCATCCGGAATGTCATCAAAGGATTTATATTTTTCAGAGTAGATACCCATTGGATTCAAAATCGTTTTGCCCACTGGGACTAAATCTGTATCATGATCTTTATTAAATGTATCGAGGAAAGGTTCGTGTTGATAGCTGTTCGCATCAAGATCACCTTCAGCTAAGGAAGTATTAGGTAAAACATAGTCAGAAAATGATTTTAGCTCTACTTCTAGCCCTTTTTCTTTTGCTACTTTAGCTGCTACTTCTGCAATTTGCTCATGTGGACCAGAAGTGACACCTACGACGATTTTCTTTTCATCAATTGCCTCAGCTTGGCCTTTACTATCTTCTTTAGAGCCACAGCCTGCTAGCGCTGCTACTAATGTTAAACTTGCTAAACCTACTAAAAATTTATTTTTCTTTTTCATGAAAACTACCTCCAAGATTGTTTTTATCGGTTTTTTGAAAATAAAAAAACTCTCTTACAAACTAAGAGAGGCTCATGAAAAGATGTCCTCTCTTATCTATCAAACGAAGATCGTTTGCAGGATTTAGCACCTTCCTTTAAAAAGGAGGTTGCCGAGCTTCATAGGGCCAGTCCCTCAGCTACTCTTGATAAGAGATTTATAATATTTTTTTGTAATTCCGATAGAACTAATATAATTTATAGGGTATAGTAAGTCAATAATTAATTTTTAAAATTTTTATATAATTATAATATTTCGACGTGAAAGAGGGATAACAATGTCTGTGAGAGTTAATTATGGTATAGGTTCATTTGGTAAGGTTATTAGTGCTCGTCTTCTAACAGGGACAGATATCATTGAGGGAATTGAGGCGCTCTGTGAAGAGAATCATATTGAGTCAGCAACGATTGTTAGCTGTATTGGTAGCTTTCAAAAAAGTAGCTTTGTATATTTAGTGCCAGATGCAACAGCTCAGATTCAAGTTCGTTTTAGTGATGTGGTTGAAAAAGATGGACCACTTGAATTTATTCAAGGCTCTGGTGTGGTGTGTAAGCGTGACGGGGGATATGAAACACATTTCCATGGTTCTATGAGCGATCAATGGGGTGTTGTGTCAGGTGGGCATTTAATAAAAGGGGGAAATCCTGTTATTACTGCTGACATCGTGCTGGCTGAGGTACAAGGTATTCAACATATTCGAAAATTGGATGATGAAACAGGTCATGTTCAATTTTATCCATTAGAAAATGGTTTAGGGCAGCCAAGGAAAATCGAAAAATAATGATCCTGTAGCTAGAGTTAGCTACAGGACACATGTTGTGGAAAAAAGATCATGTCACTAGCAGAAATAGACCTTTTAGCAAGGTGAGGGGTTGATTTCCGTTCCGCCAGCGTCCTTTCCAGGGGGCGTCCGATGAGCCGCTTCACTCACTTCCGTTCGCTCCAGGGTCTCCTCTGTGACGCTAAATCCCCCTAGGAGTGACGCTGGCTCCACTCCAATCAACCATTCTGTAAAAATGTCTTTCCCTCTTTCATACTAGTAGTAGTGAACAAAATAACTCATTATTTGTATGATTAGAGAGAGGATAGGCTCTTATTTTCAATGTGGAGAGATGATTAGTCACAACAACCCTCAATAAAAATGAGTAGTGTACACCTTCATTTTATTTGTACAACCTTTGTTAAGACGATAACACTTTTATGGATTGGGGTGGAAGGCCTTTTCACCTTTCACAAATATTCTATTGATGGTATTGTCATTTGTTAAATAATTGTAATTGCTCGATTCTATGGATTGCTTCACGTAAACGTTCTTCGCTTACCAGCAAACCGATACGGACGTAGCCTTCGCCATATTGACCGAAACCATTGCCAGCTGCCACAGCAATATCAGTTTTTTCAAGCAATAGATCGGCAAATTGTTCGCTTGTATAGCCTAGTGGTACAGGAAGCCATGCGAAGAAGGAGCCTTTTGGAGCCGTAACATGCCAGCCGATTCTTTGAGCTTCTTCAATGAGTACATTTCGGCGACGCTCATAAGTAGCTCGTAGTTCATCCGCACATTGTTGGGAAGCTGTCAGTGCTACTGCTGCTGCTTGTTGAATAGCAGGGAATTGACTACAAAACAGATGATCCTGAATAAGATTAATAGCAGCAATAATCTCCGCATTCCCAACGGCGAAGCCTATACGCCAGCCTGCCATATTATAGGTTTTCGATAGGGTATACATTTCAATCCCAACTTCTTTTGCACCCTCTGCTTGTAGGAAGCTAATTGGTTTATTCCCGTCAAATCCTATTGCTCCATAAGCAAAATCATGTGATACGATAATATTGTGCTCCTTCGCAAAACGAACGGTTTCTTCAAAAAACGCAAGTGTTGCTGTACCACCTGTAGGATTGTTCGGGTAATTTAGGTAAAGTAGCTTTGCCTTTTCTTTCACTTCATCAGATAATGCATCATAATCAGGTAAGAAATCATTTTCAGCAAAAAGCGGCATCACTTCAAAATTAACATCCCCTAATACGACACCTGATAAGTAATCTGGATAGCCAGGGTCTGGTAAGAGCATCGTGTCGCCAGGGTTTAACACAGCTAAAGGTAGTTCAACTAGACCGATTTTTGTCCCACCAAGAATCGCTACCTCTGTGTCAGGATTTAGTTCCACATGATATTCACGTTGATAAAAGTCGGCAGCTGCTTGGCGTAATTCAGCGATACCTCGAAACGGTGAATATTTATGGTTTTGTGGGTTTTCAGCCGCCTCCTGTAATGCTTGAATGATGTGAGGAGGCGTGGGTTGGTCGGGATTTCCTTGCCCAAGGTTAATGACATCACGTCCTTCTTCTAAGGCCGTGTTTACTTTTTGAACGAGTGCTGCAAAAAATTGAGTGGGTAGTTGCTGTAGTTTTTTAGAGAATTCCATGCATAATCACCTTTTTCAGAATATAATAATTATTATTGAAGAATATGAAGCAAATAGTATTACTTTTTCTGTTAATTGTCTAGAGGAGGAATAGATATGAAAATCGGTTGTATTCAATTAAATGTAGGCTTTGGCAAAGTTGAAGAAAATTTTGCACGTGCTGAGGATAAGATTCGAGAAGCTGCAAAACAAGGGGCAGAAATCATTGTGTTACCTGAAATGTGGAATACAGGCTATGCTTTGGAAAAACTGCCTGAGCTAGCGGATAGCGATGGGGGGCGGACAAAAGCCTTTTTAGCTAAACTAGCTAAGGAACTAGATGTACATATTGTAGGTGGCTCTGTTTCAACAAAGAAAGGCGACAAATTTTATAATACGATGTATACCTTTGATCGTAATGGAGAGCTTGTAGGGGAATATAGCAAGGCACATCTTTTCCGTTTAATGGACGAGCATCTTTACTTAGAGGCAGGGAATGAAATGAATCGTTTTGCTCTAGGTGACATTGAAGCTGCTGGTGTTATTTGCTATGATATTCGCTTCCCAGAATGGTTACGTGCCCATGCATTACAAGGAGCAAAGGTATTATTTGTACCAGCGCAGTGGCCAACTCCAAGGATTGACCATTGGAAAACATTGCTGCAGGCTCGTGCAATTGAAAATCAATGCTTTGTGATAGCAGTTAATCGTATTTCGAAAAAGGTAGAAAACTTTAATGGGCAATCTATGATTATTCAGCCTTGGGGAGAAGTACTTTGGGTTGGTGCTGAGGACGAGGAAGTAGCGGTGATCGATGTAGACTTTTCGATTGTCGATGAAGTACGTGGAAGAATCCCTGTTTACGATGATCGCAGACCTGGACTGTATCAGGATGTAGTTGTGAAAGGGTAATAAAGGGGCACGCATAGGAGGGGAGATCCCCTTTTGAGCGTGCCAACTTTTTTTCTAGCTCTTATCCTCGATCAATGAATTGGCTAGTAGCATAAATTCAAGTGTAATGCGGTTATGCCCCTTCATAAAATTTTTTCCTAGTAAACTTTCAAGCTTTTTTAAGCGGTGATAGAGTGTTTGACGCACAATAAACAATTGGTTCGCTGTTTGCTGTTTAGAGCCGTTTGTTTGTAAATACACCTGTAATGTTTCGAGGAGCTTGCTATTGTTTTTTTCATCGTATTCAATAACGGGCTGTAAATAGTCGTATATCACTTCCTGTAAATTTACTTGCATTTGTAATTTATAGATTAAATGATATAAATGCAGATCATCATAAAAGAACGAGGACGTTTGTACCTTTCGACAAATATATAAGGTTTCTAGGGCAGTTTGATAGCTTTTAGGAATTTCATCAACATCACAAACCACTTTCCCAACGGCTATCTGATAACCCTGTGTTTGCTGCTTTTTATAAAATTCAGTTTTGGGTAAGGAGGAAAACAGGTTATTTAACATATCACGAGTGGCTTTACTATCTTTTGTATGAAGTAAAATAAAAATAACATAGCTCTTTCTTTCAAATAAAAACGGAATAAAACCATGCTGCTCAAAGAGATTACGATAATAAAGCTTACTATAGACAATATCCTCTTGTGTCTTTGTCAAAGTATGAGGAGAGGCTAAAATAAAGACAGCACCACTAGATTGTGTGTAGTTAGCGTAATGTGTAACGATAAATTTATAGATTTCCTCCTTAGATAGTTTTTGATCAATCCAATCGGCTAAAATCGAAGCATCCTCAATATTCTTTTTTTCCTCAATATAAAACTCTCGCATTAAAAGCTGTGCTAACGCTGTTGCTGTACGATCCAATATTAATAACTCAAACTCTGAGAAAAGCCCATCTTCTCGATAAAGTGTTAAATCGGCATAATGTTGATCAAAAATAAAAATAGGCTCATGTTTAAACTGCTGAGTAGACTTGTGCAATGCTAGTAATTGCTGACGCTTTTTGTGTGCCATAATCGGAAAAAAGATAGGCGCCCGTCCCTTAATGGAAAACATGATTTGTGTTTTCAACTCATTATACATATTTTGTAAAATATCCTCTGTATTTTGTCCTAAGACTGCATTTTTGTTCAAAGCTTGTGAGTAAGATTCTAGCGAAGAGATCAATAGATATTGCTGATTGATAATTTGGCTATGTAAATCCTGTGTAATACGAACAAAAGGAACCGCTTCATGAAAAACGATAATAGGAAACTGATGACGGTTAGCTAGTGCCAATATTGCTTCAGGAACTGCTTGAATAGAGGAGCCATATTCAATACAAAGAGCGGCACAATTTTTTTGAATAATGGCTTCTATAAATGCAGTAAAGTCCTCAATGCTATGTTGGAGACTTATCCCCGTTGTTAATACTAACTCTTCACCAACTAAAAAATTATCAACATGTATGATTTCTAGAACATGTGCCCATTTGACGATTCTTGTTAATCCCTCATGACCTGCTACTACCTCTGCCTTTTGAAAATATTTATTGTTCAAAACATCTAGTACTTTTAGTTGAAATGGGCTCAATTTTGCCCCTCCTTTCGACATACTTACCTTTAGGTTAAATTTGATTATTTCTGCTTAGTGCTACAAATTATCTTAGAAAATCGTTTTTAAATTATTTTAAGAATATTTAGTCTATTTTACATTATGTATAAAACAAAAGTATAGAATTTTACAGTTTGTCTATTACTTCAACGTTATGAAAGATGTAAGATTTTTGTAAGCGATCAAGCAATTTACTAAAAGAGGTGACAGATATGGGGCAACAAACGCATTTGCAAAGAGGATTAAAAAAGCGGCATATGACGATGATTGCGATTGCCGGAGTAATCGGTGCTGGTCTATTTATGGGAAGTGGCTCGGTCATAAACTTAGCTGGCCCAGGGGCAATTTTATCGTATATATTTGCAGGAATTATCGTTGTATTAGTTATGCGTATGTTAGGTGAGATGGCGGCTGTCAATCCAACGAGTGGGTCGTTTGCACACTATGCACATGAAGCCATTGGTCCGTGGGCAGGTTTTATGATTGGATGGCTGTACTGGTTTTTCTGGGTGATTGCGATTGCTTTAGAGGCAACAGCGGCAGCAGCCATTATTCAATATTGGTATGACGGGATTCCTTTATGGCTAGTAAGTCTGTTATTAACCGTAGCACTTACTTTAACAAATGTTCTTTCTGTCAAAGCTTTTGGTGAGTTTGAGTATTGGTTCTCTCTTATTAAGGTTGCAAGTATAGTCGTTTTTCTTGGTCTTGGTGCATTTATTATTTTTGGTATCGCCCCCAACTTTAATGCTGTAGGTATGACCAACTTAGTTGAACAGGGAGGTTTTTTACCAAACGGTTTTGGCGCTGTTCTAATGGGTGTCGTCATAGTTATCTTTTCTTTTATGGGGACAGAGATCGTGGCCATTGCTGCTGGTGAATCGGATGAACCTTTAGCAGCTGTTACGAAAGCTACCAATTCTATTACTTGGCGTATTTTAATTTTCTATGTGGGTTCTATAGCAGTTGTTGTGACGCTATTACCTTGGCATTCCTCAGATATTTTAACAAGTCCTTATGTAGCGGTACTTGACTATATTGGTATTCCTGCTGCTGCACAAATTATGAATTTTGTTGTTTTAACTGCAGTATTATCGTGCCTAAATTCAGCACTTTATGCTACATCACGAATGGTGTTTTCTTTAGCGGAAAAAGGAGAAGCACCAAAAGCGTTTTTAAAATTAAACAAAAATGGTGCACCTGTCAATGCCATACTTGCCGCAACATTTTTCTCGTATATTGCGGTCATAATGAATTATGTTTCGCCAGATAAAGTATTTATGTTTTTATTAAGTTCTTGTAGTGCTATTACGTTAATTCTTTATTTAATCATTGCCTTTTCACAATTAAGAATGCGACGAAAGATTGAACAAGAAAATCCAGAGCTATTAAAGGTGAAGATGTGGCTATTCCCGTATTTAACGTATTTCACAATACTAGCAACAACAGCATTACTCATTGCGATGTTCTTTATAGAGTCAATGCGCTCACAAATTTTATTTACATGTGTTATTGTGGCCATTGTGATGATTTTCTATATGCTTACTCAAAAGAAAAAGGTGATTAAACAAGCCGATGAATCAAGTTCCCTTTTCACAAAAGACGAGTTTGATTTTGAACAATAAGACGATGAAGGAGTGATCCATTATGACAGTTCAACAAGAAATGAAAACGCTAACACATTTTATCAAAGGAGAAGAGGTAGCAGGTACAAGTAACAGATTCTCAGAAGTATATAATCCATCAACAGGTGAGGTCATTGCAAGAGTACCGCTTGCTTCTAGAGACGAGGTAAAGCATGCTATTCGGCTTGCAAAAGAAGTCTTTCCAGCATGGAAAAAAACATCCATTGGTAAGCGGGTAGAAGTATTACATCGATTCCGTCAGCTGTTAGTAGAAAAGCAGGAAGAGCTTATCGCTGTGATTTGCCAGGAAAGTGGGAAAACAAAGGAAGACGCGAAGGGTGAAATTGTTCGGGGGATTGAATCAGTGGATATGGCAATCAGTGCCCCACAAATGCTAAAAGGGGAGTACTCCGTTAATGTGGGTGGTAATATTAATGCCTTTTCTGCCAAGTCGCCACTTGGCGTAGTGGCTACGATCGCACCATTTAATTTCCCTGTTATGGTACCTCTCGCAATTACAAGTATGGCTGTTGCAGTGGGGAATGCCGTTATTCTAAAGCCATCTGAACGTGTACCTATCTCAGCATTATACTTGAGCCAATTATGGAAAGAGGCAGGTCTGCCAGACGGTATTTGGACAGTTGTCAATGGTGACAAAGAGGCAGTGGATGAATTGCTAGAAAACAAAGAGATTCAAGCTATCTCATTTGTTGGTTCCACGCCTGTTGCTGAATATATTTATCAAACTGGGACAAAGCACAATAAACGTGTGGCAGCATTTGGTGGTGGGAAGAATTTCATGATTGTTATGCCAGACGCCAATTTAGAACAAACAGCAAATGCCTTTTTAGGAGCAGCATATGGCGCAGCATCTCAGCGCTGTATGGCTATTTCCGGTGCACTTGTTGTAGGCAAGGATACGGAGCAACGTTTTACGGAAATATTGAAAAATAAAATTTCTCAACTAAAGGTTGGGCCTTATACAGAGCAAGACGTCGATTTTGGTCCAGTCATCACTAAACAGTCCAAGGATACAATTATACGCTATATCGATGGGGCAGTCAGTGAAGGGGCAAATCTTGTCATCGACGGAAGAAATCCAAAAGTATGTGAAACGTCTAATGGTTTTTATCTTGGTCCCACTTTACTTAATCATGTCACACCAGAAATGACGATCTTCAAAGAGGAGGTCTTTGGTCCAGCACGTATTGTAGTGGGGGTGGACTCTCTACAAAAGGCTATCGATTTAATAAATGATCATGAGCTTGGTAATGGTGTCACAATGTTTACAAGCAGTGGAGCGGCGGCGCGTAAATTCCAAGAAGAAATAGAAGTGGGCATGGTAGGGGTTAATGTGCCAATCCCAATCCCAGTTGGCTATCACAACTTTGGTGGATGGAAACGATCTAAGTTTGGTGAAGGGCATATGTTTGGCCCCGATCAGGCGAGATTCTTTACAAAGGCAAAAACGATTTCTGAACGTTGGCCCGATGAGACAGAGGATACAGCAAGCTCCTTTGCGTTCCCAAGTAATGACGATGCGAAAAACTAATGTAAGAAAAATAATAGTAAGGGGTGTTTGGCGATGACGCAGATTAATCTTAAAAGTGATGTATTAGCAAAGGATGAGCAATATGTATGGCATTCCATGAAACCTTATAATCCGCAGGCTACGTATGTGGTGGAGAAATCTGATGGTGCAAGAATCATTGATACAGATGGTGTAGAATATATTGATGCGATGGCTGGGCTATGGTGTGTCAACGTTGGTTATGGTCGTAAAGAATTAGCGGATGCGGCACATGAACAAATGATGAAAAATGCATATGCACCTTTATCTCAGGGACATTTGCCTGCAGTAGAATTAGCTGAAAAGCTAAATGAAATGCTTGGTGGCGATTACGTTATTTTCTTCTCTAATAGTGGGTCAGAGGCAAATGAAACAGCATTTAAAATAGCGCGACAATATCATCAGCAAAAAGGGCAAAGTTCTCGCTATAAAGTTGTCTCTCGTTACCGTGCGTATCATGGTAACTCCTTTGGGGCATTAGCGGCAACAGGGCAGGCAGAACGTAAATATAAATATGAGCCACTGTCACCAGGTTTTATCCATGTTGCACCACCTGATCAATATCGTGAACATGAAAGTGATACGAGCGCGCCATTAGATTTAGCAAGTGTAAAGGCTGTAGATAAAACCATGACATGGGAACTGAGCGACACGATTGCAGCGATGATTTTAGAGCCTATTATTACAGGTGGTGGTGTCATTATGCCTCCAGAAAACTATTTAAAAGGTATTGAGGAAGTATGTAAAAAACACGGCGCTTTAATGATTGTGGATGAGGTTATTTGTGGTTTTGGTCGAACAGGTAAGCCCTTTGGATTTATGAATTATGGTGTAAAGCCTGATATTATTACGATGGCGAAAGGAATTACAAGTGCTTATTTACCACTATCAGCTACAGCGGTAAAGCGAGAAATATATGAGGCATTTACAGGCTCAGATGCATACGGCTATTTCCGCCATGTAAATACATTTGGTGGCTCACCAGTGGCATGTGCAGTCGCATTAAAAAATATTGAGATTCTTGAGCAAGAGGCGTTATTTGACCGTTCTAAGGAAATTGGTGCTGCAACACTTGAAACATTGCAACAAGAATTACAGCATCACCCAAATGTAGGGGATGTACGAGGCAAAGGTTTATTGATTGGAATTGAATTAGTAGTAGATAAAGTTTCGAAAGAACCTTTACCAGTGGAGAAAGTGAATGCTGTCATTGCAGCATGTAAAGGGCAAGGGGTCATCATTGGGAAAAATGGAGCTACCGTAGCAGGGTTTAATAATGTCTTAACGTTATCACCACCACTTAATATTGCACAAGAAGATCTTGACCGTATACTAAATGTGGTTGTGAATAGTTTAAATACGCTATAGTGACTATTCATAAAAGTTCTAAAAGCCGGGTAATAAAGGC
The DNA here is from genome assembly GCF_038630885.1 of Lysinibacillus sp. FSL K6-0057. NCBI lineage: Bacteria > Bacillati > Bacillota > Bacilli > Caryophanales > Bacillaceae > Lysinibacillus > Lysinibacillus sp. FSL K6-0057. Next base: position 508,676 of record NZ_CP152047.1, read on the forward strand.
TTTTAGAGCTTTTATTGTAGTACTTTGGAGCATAAATGAGCTATAGGGATATTTATTATAGCTCAATAAAAATAATTATAAAATTCAGAAATTTATTAAAATAATACTGGAAATATTAGATTTCATAGTTTATAGTTGTTAAAAAATAATTAATTTTCTGATAAAAATTTTAAGAAATGTCCTGATAGGGTATATTTTTTTAATCACTTATTTTCAGCAGTGGAATAAATACATCTTGTAATTTGAACTATACTTTCTGATTAAAAGCAATTGTGATAGTTGAGGAAGCGATGTCTTGCCTGAATTGAATTGTCTAATCATAAGAAAATATAGTTAATTTTTTACCTACTTATTTTCAGCAGTGGAGAAAATAAATGTTTTTTGGTAATTATATTTCTTAAATTAAATTATAAGAAATATTTTTATATATTTTTACAAAGGGAGTAGATGAGATGAATTATGTTAAAAAATTGGTTTTTGTAATTCTATGTACGTTGCTTTTAGCAGCATGCGCAGAGAAAGACAATTCTAACGCATCAAATACTGGGGATAAGTCTACTACAGAATCAGGTACAGCTAGTTCTAAAAATGAACTTGTCATCGCTGTAAATGAAAATTTTATTTCAATGGATCCGCATAACACAGGGGATACTAATTCGAGTTCTGTACAGGAGACAATGCTAGAAGGTTTGCTAGGCTTCGATGCAGATGGACAAATTATTAAGGTTTTAGCAGATGATTATTCAATTAGTGAAGACGCTCTTGTCTATACGTTCAAACTTAAAGAAGGGGTTACCTTCCATGACGGGGAACAGTTTAATGCTGAGGCTGTAAAGGCCAATATTGAACGAATCATGAATGATGAAAGCTTACGCTTATATTCTCGTGGCTTTAGCTTAATCAGCAATGTTGAAATTCTAGGCGACTATGAAATTAAAGTTACTTTAAAAGAACCATATGGACCAATGATTACTCGATTCGGAGTTGCCAAAATGATTAGTCCAAAAATGATTAAAGAAAATTCAGCAGATATACCTAAAAAACCTGTTGGTACAGGTCCTTATAAATTTGTGGAATGGGTACAAGGAGACCATTTAACAATTGAAAACTTTGATGGCTATTGGGATGGTGGAGAACGTGTTGCTAAAATCACCTATAAACCAGTGCCAGAAAACGGATCTCGCGTAGCGATGCTAAAAGCGGGTGATGCACAGGTTATCTATCCAGTGCCAGCTCAAAATATTGATGAGCTTTCTAATAGTAAAGATGTAGAAGTTAATAAGGTTCCTTCTACAATTGCACACTATGTTTCCTTAAATACCTATAAAAAACCTTTGGATGATATTAAAGTTCGACAAGCCTTTAACTATGCGGTGGACAAGGATGCTTATTTAAAAGTGGTGAATGCAGGGCTGGGTGTACCATTAGACTCCATTATTCCTTCCAAAACCGTTTATTATAAGCAACAAAAAATGTATGAACACAATATTGAAAAGGCAAAGGAATTGTTAGCTGAGGCAGGCTATCCTGATGGCTTCGATATTGAAATCTGGGGGAACACAAACTCGGATACGATGAAAGGCATGCAGTTTATTCAACAACAGTTAGGTCAAATCGGTGTAAAAGTAGAAATTAAATCAATGGAAGAAGGCACTTTATCAGACGAAATCTATGGTGCACAAACACCAGATGATGCGAAATTACAAATGTGGTATGTGAGTTGGTCAGCCTATGCTTCGGATATAACGAATGCGACAAAGCCTCTTTTCCATAGCGTATCATTCCCACCAAATGGTGCAAATACAGCTTACTATCATAATACGGAGGCAGATCAATTAATGGATGAAGCTAATTCCATTTCAGATGTAGATCGCCAAGCTGAACTATATGAAAAATTACAGGAAGTCGTTTATCAAGATACACCTTGGATTTTCTTAGGGGTAGATGAGGTTGTATATGGTGTACGTTCAAATGTCAGCGGTGTACTAGTAAACCCGACAGGTGGACTAGATGTGAAAAATGCAAAAGTGGAGTAAAACACAATAAAAGGAATTGATGCTAGTCAATTCCTTTTCTACAAAATAGAAAGGAGGAAGGCGGCGTGTGGAAATATATAGCAAGAAGAACCGTTGAAATGATACCGATATTAATTGTCATTTCCATATTAACATTCTTATTCATTCATTTCATACCAGGTGACCCTGCACGATTAGTAGCTGGTAAAGATGCCACGCTAGAAGATGTTGAAAATGTACGGCATGAGTTGGGTTTAGATAAACCCATTCTTAAACAATACGTGGATTATATGAAAAATCTTATGACGGGTGAGCTTGGCACATCTTTAACAACAGGACTACCTGTCATTGATATGTTTAAAACAAGGTTTATGCCTTCTCTTCATCTTACTTTCCTTTCCATGTTTTGGGCTACATTAATGGGTTTGGTGATTGGTGTTCTTTCTGCCATCAATAAAAACAAATGGCCTGATTATTTTGGAATGGTAACGGCTGTTTCTGGCATTTCGATTCCAGGATTTTGGCTGGGCTTATTATTGATTCAATTATTTTCAGTGCAGCTAGGGTTATTTCCGACAGGTGGATTAGACGGCTTTTCTAGTTATATTTTACCCTCCTTGACCTTAGGAGCTGGCATTATGTCAATGATCGCTCGATTTACTCGTTCTTCCATGCTTGAAACGTTACAAGCAGATTTTATAAGAACAGGGAGAGCAAAAGGACTGAAAGAACACTCCGTTATTGTGACCCATGCTTTAAGAAATTCCTTGATTTCTGTGGTAACAGTAGCAGGCTTACAATTTGGATTTCTCTTAGGAGGATCAGTGGTAGTGGAGACAGTCTTTAGTTTTCCAGGAATGGGACGACTTCTAATCGATTCGATCGCATTTCGAGATTATCCCGTCATTCAGTCTGCACTGCTGTTATTTGCATTTGAATTTATTTTAGTCAATTTAATTGTTGATGTGCTTTATACCGTGTTAAATCCAAAAATCCAATTAAATTCTTAAGGGAGGGAACAAAATGACTTCACCAACTACTGTGCAAAATAGCCAAGTGCAAAATACACAAAAAAAATACTCTCCTCTTAAAGAATTTTGGAAGTCTTTTAAAAAACAAAAGGCTGCTTTGGTAGCAAGTATCTTTATAGGATTGTTAATTGTAGTCGCTTTTATTGGACCTTATATCGCACCGTACGATCCTTTTGAACCCAATTATGATGCTTTATTAGAGGGACCAAGTGCAAGTCATTTGGCAGGAACGGACGAGTATGGTCGAGACATTTTTAGTCGTTTGATAGTAGGCGCAAAAATATCCTTGATGGTGAGTTTCAGTGCCGTATTTTTAGGCCTAATACTAGGAACTATTTTAGGTTTAATTAGCGGTTACTTTGGTGGGTGGATTGACAAAATCATCATGCGTAGCTGTGATGTACTGTTTTCATTCCCTGATTTATTGTTAGCGATTGCCATTGTAGCCTTATTGGGTCCTGGTATTAATAATGTCATCATTGCTGTGATGATCTTTAGTGTGCCATCTTTTGCACGTTTAGTCAGAGGTGCTACATTGAATGCGAAAGAGAATGTATACGTAGAGGCAGCACAATCAATGGGAGCTTCGCATGTTAGAGTGCTGTGGAAACATATTTTCCCTGAAACCATTAGTGAATTAATCATCTTTGTCACAATGCGTATAGGAACAGCCATTTTAGCAGCTTCTGGTTTAAGTTTTTTAGGCTTAGGTGCAAGCCCTGAAATGCCTGAGTGGGGAGTAATGCTAAGTAGTGGGCGTGACTATTTAGGAACATCTTCGCACGTAGTCATCATGCCAGGCATTGCAATATTTTTAACCGTACTAGCATTTAACTTAATAGGTGATGGATTACGAGATGTATTAGATCCAAAAATAAAAAATAATTAAGGAGAATGCCTATGCCAGAACATGTATTGCGAGTAAGTGACTTAGAAACGTCCTTTACGCGTGATAAAAAGGAAATCAAGATTTTAAGAGGTGTCAATTTTTCCATCCGTAAAGGAGAGATATTAGGCTTAGTGGGAGAATCGGGTAGTGGAAAAAGCTTAACATCACTATCCATCATGCAATTATTCCATGGCACTACAGGCAAAATCGTCAATGGCTCTATACATTTTAATGGAGATGACTTGACGAAAATGCCCGAATCAGAAATTCGGAAGATTCGTGGCAAGCAAATGGCCATGATTTTTCAAGAACCTATGACTTCTTTAAATCCTGTCTTAAAAATAGGCAAGCAATTAATGGAAGCAATTGAGATGCATTTGAAGCTGCCGAAGAACGAAAGTAAGCATCATGCAATCCAAATGTTAAAAAGTGTGGGCATAGGAAGAGCCGAGGAAATCATTTATGAATATCCACATCAGCTATCAGGAGGAATGCGTCAGCGAGTAATGATTGCCATGGCTATGGCCTGCCATCCTAATTTACTCATTGCTGACGAACCAACCACTGCGCTTGATGTCACGATACAAGCTCAAATTTTAGAGCTAATGAAAAAGCTAAAGGAAGAAAATGAGACAGCTATTTTATTAATCACACATGATTTAGGTGTTGTTGCTGAAATGTGCGATAGGGTAGTTGTGATGTATGCAGGGCAGGTTGTAGAGGAAGCAGATGTCTTTGAGTTATTTGCTAGCCCAAAGCATCCCTATACAAAAGGTTTAATTGCATCTGTACCGAAAATTGGTGATAACAAAGAAGTATTAGATTCTATCAATGGTCAAGTGCCATCCCCGCAAAATATGCCGAATGGTTGTAAATTTGCTCCACGATGTAATCAAGCGATGTCTATATGCCATCAGGAGAGTCCACCGACAGTGAAAATTTCAGCTACACGGCAATGTAGCTGCTGGCTATATGCGAAAAAGGATGTGGAAGTAAATGCCTAACAGTATTTTAAAAGTGGAAAACTTAAAAAAAAGCTTTCAAATAGCGGGTGGGTTATTTCAAAAAAAGCAATATGTTAATGCGGTCATAGATGTTTCCTTTGAAATAGAAGAAGGTACGACATTTAGTTTAGTTGGCGAAAGTGGTTGTGGCAAATCTACTACTGGCCGGTTAATCACTAGATTAATAGCACCAACAAATGGAAGTATCGTTGTGGATGGAAAAGAAGTTGCAACTGCAAAGCAATCTGAATTAAAGCATTTAAGGCAAAATGTTCAAATGATTTTTCAAGACCCATATGCCTCATTGAATCCGAGAATGAAGGTAAAGGAGCTTGTTGGTGAGCCTTTAGAAATTCATACAAAACTTTCGAAAGCTGAGCGTGAAAAACTAGTGCTTGAAATGCTGGAAGTCGTTGGATTAAATGCTGAACATGCCGATCGCTATGCGCATGAGTTCAGTGGTGGACAAAGACAGCGTTTAGGTATTGCACGTGCTTTAATAACAAAACCAAAATTAATTATTGCTGATGAGCCTGTGTCTGCGTTGGATGTATCTATACAATCGCAAATATTGAATCTATTAAAGCAATTGCAGCAAGAATATAAAATATCTTATCTCTTTATTTCTCACGATTTAAGTGTTGTAGAACATATTAGCCATTATATAGGTGTCATGTATTTAGGTTCCATTGTAGAAATCGGGCGGAAAGAAACCATATTTAATGAACCAAAGCACCCTTATACACAGGCGCTTATTGCTTCCGTGCCGATAGCAGATCCAACATTACGAAAAAAGAAGATCGTTTTAACTGGTGATATTCCGAATCCTAAAAATCCGCCAAGTGGTTGTACCTTCCACACAAGGTGCCCCTTTGCATCAGATATATGTAAGCAAGCTATTCCGGAAATGAAAAAAATTAACGAAGAGCAAAGTGTCGCATGTCACTTTGTCAACTAATCGAGAGGGTGTATATAAATGAAAATAGGGTTAAGCACATATAGTATGGTCAAAAAAATGAGACAGGGGGAAATGAATGTTCTGGATGTTTTGCAATGGGTAGCAGACAATGGAGGGCAGCATGTAGAATTAGTGCCCTATGAATTTACTGTTGTAGATAACTATGAACTTGCAACACAAATTAAAGAAAAAGCAGCAGAGCTAGGATTAGAGCTATCGGCCTATTCGTTACCAGCTAACTTTATTCAGGATACGGAGGAAGCTTTTCTAGAAGAAGTTGAACGCTTAAAGAAACATGTTAATGTAGTACATCATATGGGCATTAATATTATGCGCCATGATGTTACTCTCTTTACTTTACCAAAGGAGCAGACAACCATTCATTATTACAATGAGCACTTTGAAGAAATGGTGAGAGGCTGTCAGTTGATTGCAGATTACGCGAAGCAATTTAATATTACAACAACGATTGAAAATCATGGCTTTAATGTTCAAACAAGTGATCGTGTACAACAATTAATTCATGCGGTAAACAGAGACAACTTTAAAACAACTTTAGATGTCGGGAATTTTTTATGTATTGATGAAGAACCTTTAATTGGTGTTATGAAAAACATTCCTTATGCTGCTACAGTGCATTTCAAAGATTTTTATATTCGTCCTTATTATGAAAATCCTGGTGAGGGCGAATGGTTCCGTACAGTTCATAACAATTACATCAGAGGAGCTATTGTCGGACATGGCGATATAAATATTCGCGAAATTATTAAGCTCGTAAAAGGCAGTGGATATGATGGCTATCTTACAGTGGAGTTTGAAGGGATGGAAGATTGTCAAGTTGGTTCAAAAATAGGAATGGATAATGTACGTCGTTTATGGGACGAATGCAAGCTCTAAAGGGGGAAAGCACATGAACAAGTTAAAGGTTTGTGTAATTGGCACAGGTTCTATTTCAGATTATCACTTAGGTTCCTATAAGAATAATCCATTTGTTGAATTATATGGCGTGTATGATGCTTCCATCGAACGAGGCAAAGCAAAAGCAGCACAATTTGGAGCAACGCATGTTTTTTCTTCGAAAGAAGAGCTATTCGCAGACAAAAATGTGGATGCTGTAAGTATTTGTACATGGAATAATACGCATGCAGAATTGGCCATTCTTGCTTTGGAAAATGACTTACATGTTCTAATAGAAAAGCCGCTATCCATGACTTATGCAGAGGCCCTAAAAATCCAACAGATTGCAGAAAAGCATCAGAAAGTATTTCAAGTGGGCTATGTAAGACGGTTTGCAACAAATACTAAAGTACTGAAAAGGTTCATCGACGATAACAAATTGGGCGATATTTATTATGCCAAAGCTTCCTGTCTTAGAAGATTAGGGAATCCAGGCGGCTGGTTTGCAGAAATCGATAAGTCTGGTGGCGGGCCTTTAATTGATCTAGGCGTACATGTGATTGATATTTGCTGGTATTTAATGGGTAGACCAAAGGTGAAGCGGATAACAGGTCATACCTACAATCAATTAGGAAATCGAAACCATATTGAAAATTTATCCTTTTACAAGGCTGCAGACTATGATGCTACTAAAAATACAGTAGAAGACTTAGCAAATGCTCTCATTACATTCGAGAATGGGGCGTCGCTAATGGTAGACGTTTCCTATACACTACATGCCATTAAAGATGAAATAAGTATTAAGCTTTATGGCACGAATGGTGGAGCAGAGCTAGAGCCTGAATTAAAAATTGTAAGTGAAGAGCATGATACGATTTTAAATATTCATCCTCAAATTAACGATTTAACATTTGATTTTGCGACAGCCTTTCAAAATGAAATCAATTCATTTGTTGATTGTTGCCTCCATCATTATGATTCTGTTGCACCTGTAGAGGATGGGGTAGAAATTATGAAAATCTTAGAAGGCATTTATATTTCTGCAACTGAAGGAAAGGAAGTTGTTTATTAAGATGGTGAAATTGGACAATAAAATTGGCGTGATAGTAGACAGCTTTCGATTGCCTATTCGTGAAGGTTTATTAAAAGCGAAAGAAGTTGGTGCACAAGGGGTACAGATGTATGCCGTTTCAGGTGAGTTGGACCCAGATAATTTAAATACTGCCCAAAGAGCAGAATTGAAGCAGTACATTTCAGAGTTAGGTCTAGAGATTTCCGCATTATGTGGAGATTTAGGTGGGCATGGCTTTCAAGACAAAACAGAAAATGCCTGGAAAATAAAAAAATCAAAAGAAATACTGCAATTAGCCAAGGACCTGGGAACATCCATCGTTACAACCCATATTGGTATTATTCCTGAAGATGAAAATGATCCAATCTATCAAACAATGCTGGAAGCCTGCGAAGAATTAGGGCAATATGCTACATCATTAGATGCTTATTTTGCAATTGAAACAGGGCCAGAAACAAGTAAAACATTAAAAGGATTTTTAGATAAGCTTTCAACGAATGGTGTATCGGTTAATTTTGACCCTGCCAATATGGTGATGGTAACAAAAGATGATCCTGTAGCTGGAGTCAAACGATTAAAGAAGTATATTGTACATACACATGTAAAGGATGGTATTCAACTGCAGCCAACGAATCCTAAAGATGTGTACGGGTACTTAGGATACGATTCTGGAACATCTCATGATAAAATAGAAGAAATGGTGGAAAATGGAGAGTTTTTCAGAGAACTTCCATTAGGTCATGGAGATGTCAATTTCGAGCTTTACTTTTCAGCTTTACAAGAAATCGGATACAATGGCTATTTAACTATTGAACGAGAAGTGAGATCAAATCCCGAAAAAGACATCAAAGAAGCTGTACAATTCATAGAAAAGTTTAAATAGGGGTTGAATCTAATTTGAAAAAGCAAGATCAAGTACAAATGAGAAGACAAAATAAATATATTGTGCTTGACGCAATAAGGCAGATGGCGCCAATTTCAAGAATTCAATTATCAAAATATACAAAAATGAGCCCTACGACCATTACTCGTATTGTGCAGGAGCTAGAAGCGGAAGGCTTTATTCTTGAAGGGGTATCGGAAGAAACAGCCATTGGTAGACGTCCTACGTTAATTCATATGCGCGAAGATGCATTATATACGATTGGGATAGAAATTGACTGTTTTACTATTCGAATAGGTATACTAGATTTCTTGGGGAAGCTTATTGCCTTTCAGGAAGTCAAATGTAGTATCAAGCATCAATACGAAGAAGCCATACATCTACTAAAACGATCTATAGAAAATATCATGACAGAATATCAGATTGCTCAGGATAAATTACTAGGCATTGGGATAGGGATTCCAGGAGTAATCAATAACGAGGAAGGAATTATCGTTTCCTCTGAGCAATTGAAGTGGGAAAACTGCCATATAAGAGAAGATTTAAATGGTGTTTTTGGTTGTGAGGTCATCGTAGATAATGAATTAAAAATGCAAATCATTGCTGAAATTGGTGATATCTATACGCCACTATATTCAAATTGTATTTTAGTCGGAATTGGAACGGGAATAGGAGCATCCATATTATTAAATGGAGAAGTGTATCGTGGCATTCAAAATAAAGCTGGAGAAATAAGTCATATAACGATTAATCCCTTTGGTGAAATGTGTCACTGTGGTAAAAGAGGATGCTTATCGATGTATGTTTCTGAAGTTACGCTGTTAAAAAGAACACCTAAAAATCTTAATATTCAATCAATAGAAGAGATTTTGCAGTGTGTTGATCAAGGAGAGCAATGGGCGATCGATATTCAACAAGATGTAGCTACTTTTCTAGCTATTGCTATCAATAATCTAGTTTGTTTATACGAACCAGAGGCTGTCATCGTCAGTGGGGAAATTATTGAGCATAATGTGTCATTTCAAAAACTACTTAGTGAAAAGTGTAAACAGTATATATGGAAGGAATTACAACCCTACTTTGATTTGCAGTTTTCAAATCAATTAAAAGAAGGGGTTGTTAAAGGAGCGGCATTACAAGCACAAAAGCAGTTGCTGTCTGTTTAAAGAAAGGTTGGTTGATTCGTGGCTTACTCAGAATTTTTAAAGGAGTATCGTTCAGGATTAATGGAAAATGTGCATTATGGACAAATGAGTGCTGTGAATCTAACGAAGGAAGAATTCGTCTCTGTAGGTCAAGATTATGAGCCTGTGTATTTTCGTTCTGCAGCAAAACCATTTCAAGCCATTCCCATTTTTATGACTGATTTTATAGAAAAATACGGGATTACTTCAAATGAAAGTGCATTATTTCTGGCTTCACAAAGAGGCGAAATTTATCATCAAGAGGCATTAGTCTCTTTGCTGGAAAAACTCCCTATTAATGAAAATGATTTAATATGTGCAGCATCCTATCCATTAAATGAGGAACCTAAAACACAATATATTCAACAGGGATATGAAAAGAGAAAACTATTTCATAATTGCGCGGGCAAGCATTTAGGATTCTTAACTGCCTGTCTAGCAAATGGCTATGATGTCAAGCAATATTGCCATCCAGAACATCCATTGCAGCAGATGATAAAAAAATACATTGCTTATTTAAGTGAATATGATGTGGAGAGTATTCGTACAGGGATTGATGGCTGTGGTGCGCCTGTTTTTGCGATTCCGCTAAAAAATATGGCAATTGCTTATTTAAAGCTAGCACGACCAGAATTGATTGATGATCAACTAATTCGTGAAGCAGTAATAAAGCTTACAGCAGTAATGAATCAAGAGAATCATATCATTGCAGCGCAAAACTTTATTTGTACGGCATTATTAAAGGACCCTAATATTGTGGCGAAGGGCGGAGCACAGGGCGTATACTGTTTTGCTCTAAGAAATGAAGGGCTAAGTTTTGCCTTGAAAATTATGAATGGCTCAGAAAGTCCGTGGCCCAATGTAATTGCTTCTGTATTGGAACAAATTCAGTATACAAATCAAGAAACAATTGAGCGTATTAAAGCATTGTCTCCTTCATTTGTGCGTAATGATGCAGGGGTTGAGGTCGGGGAAATTGTTTCTACAATTAAAATTGTATAGAGGTGAAGGTACTTGTATGTTTTGGCAATAGACGGTGGTGGAACGAAAACAATTGCGACAATCTCAACTTGTCGTGGACAAATTATGGCGCTAGCAGAAACGGGCAAAAGTAATCCCACATCTATGAGCTTCGAGCAATTTACAGAGACGATAACAGAATTAATAAATGATTTAAAAAGACAACAACCTCACGAATTTCAACACATTACAAAGTGCCATGCGGGACTGTCTGGTGTAACAGAAAATAATAATGAGAAAATTACCCATGCATTATTAACCTCGCTTTTACCGAAAGACTGTCAACTATCACTATCGAATGATGGGTTGAACGCGCTGTATGCGGGAACATTGGGTCAGCCTGGCATCGTACAGATTTCTGGTACGGGTGCGATTACACTCAGTATAGATTCATCTGAAAGAATTGAGCGTACAGCAGGGTGGGGTTATATTTTTGATGATGAGGGCAGTGGCTATGATATTGGCATTCGCACATTAAAAGCGGTGTTTAAAGCATTTGATAAAAGAGGTCCTGAAACGCTCCTAACAGCAGCAGTATTAGACTATTTTCAGTTACAATCCGTTCCGCAGATAATTGAAGTGGTATATGGTGAAGGTCATCCGCGTGATACAATATCTCCTTTAAGTAAGGTAGCAATCGAATGCGCTAAACGTGGTGATGGAGAAGCCAATACAATTATTGATCAAGTGTGCCATGTTTTATATCAAAGTATAGACGCTTGTTACAAAAAAAATCCGTTTGCAGATAACCGTGTCAAAGTAGTGCTAGCTGGTGGCGTTTTTAATGAGTTGAGGCTATTTATTGAAAAATTAGTCGCTATTGATAAAAAGAATAGTAATCAGTATGACTTCATGGGTGCTTATAGTTTACCAGTGGGTGGTGCTGCTTTAGCTGCATTAAAATTACCTAGTAATGAAGCTAAGCTATTTATCGATCAATATAATACAAGTATGAAGGCATTTTTAACGAATTAATCCCCCTTTAATCTAGCAAGTGGAGAATGGTATGTACCATCCTCTACTTGCATTTTGTTAGTCCCCTACTTTAAACATATATCCCTTGTAAGATTTATGTATGATCATGACGATTCCAATAAGCATAAAGTTGGATAATAACGAACTTCCCCCATAGCTTAAAAAGGGTAGGGTGACGCCTGTGACTGGTAAAAGCCCAATGGTCATGCCAATATTTTGAGTAATTTGGAAGGCTAGTAAGCTTGAAATACCTGCCCCCATTAAAGTCATAAAGGGATCTCGCGCTACTACCGTAATAAGAACAATACGATAGATAACAAAAAATAATAGAGTGATCACAAATGCTCCTCCGACAAAACCTAACTCTTCTGCAATAGTAGAGAATATAAAATCGGTATGTTTTTCTGGTACATAGACATTGTTATGTAGATAGCCCTTGCCCACAAACTCTCCTGATCCGATGGCCATAAAGCCTTGACGTACTTGAAAAGAAGAATCTGTATATTCATAAGGCTGAAGCCATCCATAAATTCTTGAAATCTGATGTCCTGATAGAGCACCTAAAACCTTCTCTGTAAAAAATTCATTAAAACTGACATAGAGCACGACAATCGTACTGATGATAACTAAAGGGACAGCTGTAAAAACGACAAGAAGCTTTCTATGAATACCTGAAAAGAAAATCATCGGTAAAATCATTGCCATATACAACATGACCATACCTGTATCGGGTTGCCTATAAACAAGAAGTGAAGGAGGAAGGACAATGAGCCCAATTTTTATAAGTAGCCAAAAATCTGCTAGATAAGAGGGGCGGACATTTTTCTCTTGATGAGCAATAATGACCTTACTCACAACTATTAAAAAAGCGAACTTTAAAAATTCCGATGGTTGGAGGGAACCTAAAAACGGGATTTGATACCATGATTTTGCTTGATTGATTGTCCGGGCAATGCTCTCTGGTGCAACAATAAGCCCAGCCGTTAAAGCAACGATTAGGAAGTAAAATGGCCATCCGATTCTCTTCAACTGTTCAATATCAAGTAAGGATATCCAAAACATGATGGTTAATCCTATGAGATAAAATAAAAATTGCTTGATAATAAAAGAGCTTGAATATTGTTCGAAATTTACACTACTCGAATGGACAAAAAGGCAACTAATACCACCGAGTAAAAGAAGACTGATTACTAAATTCCAGTCTAACTTCTTGAATTGCGTCAAATGTAACACCCCCATTCTCTATTATCAACGTTGGCAATGTATGGAAGGTTGCAAATGTTTATTCAAAAAGTAGTACGAATAAGAAGCAATAGTATGAATAGATTTGCAAGTTAAATTACCTAAATGGAACTAAAGGATGGGTATAAATTCTTAATATATCGATCAAAATTTACAAAAACATAACACTGGCTTTATATCTCTATACTATCATTATTGGTAAGAGTTGGAGGAGGAGCCAAGGATCATGCATTTTTTCCGTTTCGTTAAGGTGAAGGACAAGTTACTTGTACTCATGATTGTTTGTGTATTATCGAATGTATTGCTAGGTGTATTTAGTGTAGATTATTTAAGGAAAATGTCGTGGCATGCAAGTGAGAGTTACACACAGGGACTTGTCCCAATTGGATGGCTAAATGAGCTAGAAGAATCACAGCGTCGATTAGATTTTATAGTAGATTCGAAGGGTGACGATAAAGAAATGGCAGCCATTTTACAAAACATGGCACAGCCTTTAGAGCATCTAGATAGCCAAGAAATTGATAAAAAGATGAGTCATCAAATTAAGAAGTATAAGTCATTGCTGAAGAAGCAGGAAGAAGCCATTGAGGACTTTAAGCAATTGAACCGTGGTGAGCTAGATCAGTTTTATTTGCAAACTTTTTTACCAATTAGTCAGGAAAGTCATACATTATTAGAGGATACGCAAAATTATTTAGTTCAAAGAGCAAAAGACCAACAGCAGGCTTATCAAAAAGATGTGCAATTTGGCTACTGGTTACTAGGCGGTGTATGCTTAGCGGTTGTCTTGCTTGTAATCCTTATCGGATTTATCGCAACGAAGGCAGTCAATGTGCCAACACGTCAACTAAAGTCATTATTAAAACGTGCAGAACAGGGTGATTTCACTGCCAACGCAAGTTACGTGGCTCATGATGAGCTTGGTGAAGTAGTCCTGTCCTACAATCAAATGGTAACTGAAGTGAAACGCCTACTCCATACTGTTACTGACAGTGCCTATGAAGTAGAAGAAATGACAGGGAAATTGCAGAAATCCTCTGAGCAATCATCAACAACGACATTAAAAATAGCAAAGGATGTACAATCTATTTCCGAGTCAACGACCGCTTCTTCTAATAAATTAGCTTCGAATACGGCTTCCTTAGAGGAAGTTTTAAATGATGTACAGGTTATTTTAGAAAAGATTCAGGTTGTAGAAAGTTTTGCACAAAAAACAGCCAGAGATGCAGAAAGTGGAACAGAAATTGTACAGGCTAATTTAACGCAAATGCAAGCGATTAAGCAGGCGGTTGAAAGATCTAATACAGCAATTTTTAATCTAGTTGAGCGTGCAGCATCGATTGACCAAATGATTGAAGTAATAGAAAGAATAACAGCACAAACTAATTTACTAGCGTTAAACGCATCTATTGAAGCTGCAAGAGCAGGAGAGCATGGGAAAGGTTTTGCAGTAGTGGCTAATGAGGTACGTAAGCTTGCAGAGCAAACCGTTCAATCAACACAAACGATTACATCCATTGTACAGAACATCCATTTAGATTCGAGCTATGCGGTACAAATGATGGAAGGCGTTTTAGTGGCGACTGAAAAAGGTGTTGCTGTCACAGGACAAACGGCATCAAGTTTTGATCAAATCTTAGAAAAAGTACATACTATAAAGCCGTATATTATGGAAGTATCTGCTACGGTTCAAGAGATTGCCAATCATACAAAGACGGTAAGTGAGGATGCGGTTATGTTGACAGCTTTATCCGATACGAATGCCGTGTCTACTAAGCATGTAGCTGCATTAACAGCTGATCAATTAACAGCTCAGCAACAGTTCCATAATTATATTAAAGAATTGCGCAAAGTATCAAAAGTTTTGCAAATAGCTGTCAAACGTTTTTCGATATAATTTAATATTAAAGAATAATATCTAAAAAGAATCTTCTTTGCAAAAAATAGCAAAGAAGATTCTTTTTTTGCATGGTTACAAAACTAGTTTAAGAAAGTGTAAATACTGTGTGTTTTTGAGATGTACAATTGTGTTTTATATATTTTTGTAGCACAATATTTTTTATGTCCTCATATACTGAGAATAAGGGATTGTATGTTCCTTGTAAGGAATATTATTAATATAATTGTTGTATTTTCAAAACGAACACATTATAATGAATTTCATTGAAAGTGTTATTAAATCAATGTTTATCAATATATTTTTGTACTTTCCGAAAGTACAATTGTTCACATGTGGAGGTTTTGGGAAATGAAAAAGATTATTGTTACTGGAGCACTTGGTCAAATTGGTTCTGAGCTTGTAGAAAAACTTCGTGGTATTTATGGAGAGGACAATATACTTGCTACAGACATTAGAAAGCTTGAACATACTAAGGGCCCATTTGAAATATTGGACGTGACAGATGGACAAAGAATGCACGATTTAGCAAAGGACTTCGGTGCAGATACAATGATGCATTTAGCAGCATTATTATCAGCAACAGCAGAAAGAAATCCATTGTTAGCGTGGAATTTAAATATGGGCGGATTAATGAATGCATTGGAAGTTTCACGTGAGCTAAATATGCAATTTTTCACGCCAAGCTCAATTGGTGCGTTTGGTCCGTCTACACCTAAGGAAGATACACCACAGGATACTTTGCAACGACCAACAACCATGTATGGTGTAAATAAAGTAGCGGGTGAGTTATTATGCGATTATTATTTCAATCGTTTTGGTGTTGATACACGTGGAGTACGCTTCCCAGGATTAATTTCTTATGTAACACCTCCAGGTGGTGGTACAACAGATTATGCAGTAGAAATTTTCTATGAAGCCATCGAACAAGGCAAGTATACATCGTATATTCAAGAAGGAACGTTCATGGATATGATGTACATGCCAGATGCTCTACAAGCTATCGTAGATTTAATGGAAGCGGACGGTAGTAAGCTCGTTCATCGCAATGCTTTTAATATTACTGCTATGAGCTTTGAACCTTCGCAAATCGCGGCTGAAATCAAGAAACACTTACCAAATTTCACAATGAGCTATCAGGTAGATCCAGTTCGTCAAGCCATTGCAGATAGCTGGCCAAACTCTTTAAATATTGAAGCGGCTCAAAAAGAGTGGGGCTTCAAAGCAGAGTATGATTTAGCTAAAATGACGGTAGATATGTTAGAGAAATTGAAAATTAAACTGCATAAAAAAGCAATTTCATAATAGATAAGCAAAGGGTGAAGAACTAGACTTCATCCGTTTTTTTATATGTATATAAAAGAAAATTATTGGAATATATAGATTAAATTATGGAATTAAAATATAATAATATTCGGAATATTAATAGTATTCAGTTAAATTGATGCTGTGACGATTTCACAAGGGGAAAATTCACAAATGAAGGGATGATGGGTTTTATGATGCAAGCACCATTAGTTTTAACTAGTTTTTTCAAACGAGCAGAGAGCTATTTTGCAAGAAAATCAATTATTTCACGGACAAGCCCACACAAAATACACCGTTTAACATATGGACAGTGGGCAAAAAGAACGCGTCGTTTAGCAGATGCTCTTACGAGGCTTGGGATGACAAGAGGAACGAGAGTTGGCTCCTTTGCGTGGAACCAGCATCGACATTTAGAAGCCTACTTTGCTGTACCTTGCTCAGGGGCAATCTTACACATGGTAAATATTCGTTTATCAGAAGAGCATTTGATCTATATTATTAATCATGCAGAAGATGAGATTTTGATGGTCGATGTAGATTTATTACCGATTATTGAAAATATTGCGCCAAAACTAAAGACAGTGAAACACTATATTGTTATGACGGATGATACAGCTTTGCCAAAGACCACATTACAAAATGTTTTATCTTATGAGGAGTTATTAGCTACTGCTGATGAAGAATTTCAATTTCCAGAGGATATTGATGAAGAAGCACCTGCTGGTATGTGCTATACAAGTGCCACGACAGGGAATCCAAAAGGAGTTGTCTATTCACATCGGGGGTTAGTATTACACAGCCACATGCTGAGTATGTCTGATTCTATGGGGATTGCAGAAAGAGATGTCGTGATGCCAATTGTGCCAATGTTTCATGCAAATGCATGGGGGTTACCTTTTGCTAGTGTCAATGTGGGTGCTACACAAGTTCTACCAGGTCCGCAATTTACATCAGCGTTAATAATGGATTTAATCGAACAAGAAAAGGTTACATTAACCGCTGGTGTACCAACTATTTGGATAGGCGCATTACAGGAGCAGGAAAAGAAAGAGCGAGATATTAGTTCTTTAAGAGCGATATGTTGTGGTGGCTCGGCTTCACCAACCCGACTCATTCGGACATTTGAGGAAAAATACGGAATTCCTTATATTGTTGTGTACGGCATGACAGAAACTACACCAATCGTGGCACTTTCCAACTATATGTCATGGATGGATGATTGGCCGATTGAAAAACGTATTGAAGCTCGAGCGATGCAAGGGATGACGATGGCAGGTATCGAATCTAGTATCATTAATGAGAAGGGTGAAGTACCTTGGGATGGCGAAACAATGGGGGAATTGCGTTTAAGAGGTCCATGGATTTCTAACGAATACTATCGGGATGAACGAACAGCAGATGCCTATCGAGATGGCTGGTTATATACTGGTGATATTGCAGTACGAACAGAGGATGGCTTTATTAAAATTACGGACCGTACGAAGGATCTTATTAAATCAGGTGGCGAATGGATTTCCTCTGTTGATTTGGAAAATGCACTGATGACGCATGATGCAGTTTTAGAAGCGGCTGTCATTGCCATGCCTCATGCTAAATGGCAGGAGCGTCCATTAGCTTGTGTGGTATTGAAAGAGGGGCGATCAGTAACTGAACATGAGCTTCTTGCCTTTTTAGAAAATCAATTTGCCAAATGGTGGGTACCAGATGCAGTCGTATTTTTAGAGGAAATTCCAAAGACATCTGTTGGAAAATTTCTGAAAGCAAAGCTGCGAGATAATGTAGCAGATTTTTATCCTAGATCATTGGTATAGTTAAAAGAGCGATTTCCCTAAACGGAAGTCGCTCTTTTATTGAGTTATTTAGTTAACATGTGGAAAACTTGTTCAACGTCTTTATCACCACGACCAGAGATATTAATAATAATGCTTTCCTCAGGTGATAAAGTTGGTGCTAATTTTAGAGCATGTGCGACTGCATGTGAGCTTTCAAGAGCAGGAATAATACCTTCAACCTTGGAAAGTACTTGGAATGCTTCTAAAACTTCTTCATTGGTCACGGTCACATACTCAGCACGACCAATTGTTTTCAAATGGCTATGCTCAGGTCCAGCACCGGGATAATCTAAACCAGCTGCTATTGAATAGGTTGGGAGCGGATTACCGTCTGCGTCCTGCAGCACTAAGCATTTGAAGCCGTGTAGCTCACCTGGTGTTCCTTCGTTTAAGGTAGCAGCTTGATCCGGCTCTATTCCAATAAGGCGAACATCTTCGTCTGCAATATAGTCAGCAAATGCCCCAATGGCATTACTACCACCGCCGACACAGGCAAGAACCGCTGTTGGAAGCTTTCCTTCTTTCTCTAAAATCTGTTCACGACTTTCGCGGCTAATCACGGATTGAAAATGTTTAACCATTGTAGGGAAGGGATGTGGACCAACTGCTGAACCTAATAAATAGAACGTAGTTTCATAGTTTTCTACTAAGTCAGCAAATGCTTCATCAACTGCATCCTTTAGGCGACCCTGCCCTTTATCAACCGCTACGACTTTCGCGCCAAGAAGCTCCATGCGAAATACGTTCAATGCCTGACGCTTTGTATCCTCCAAGCCCATATAAATCGTGCAATCCATTCCAAACATGGCACAAGCTGTAGCTGTTGCTACACCATGTTGACCTGCACCTGTTTCGGCAATCACGCGGTTTGCTCCCATACGTTTGGCTAGTAAGATCTGTCCTAGTACATTATTGATTTTATGTGAGCCTGTATGGTTAAGGTCTTCACGTTTTAAATAAATTTTTGCACCACCCAATTGCTTTGTTAAATTTTCTGCAAAATAAAGAGGGGATTTACGACCAACATATTCACGGAAATAGTAATCTAATTCTTGCTTAAAGTCATCATCCTCTTTATACTTTTGAAAATTCTCATCTAGTATATTTAAAACATTTTGAAGCTCCTTTGGAACAAAGCTTCCACCAAATTCACCGAAATATCCCTTTTTCTCTACTATTGTACTCATCTTTACTCGACTCCTCTATGCTAATTTTTCCATAAAAAAAAGCCACTCCAATCCCTCATAAAAAGGACGAGTAACCGTGGTGCCACCTTTATTCGCAATTTTTGCGCGCTTTCCTGCTCCGGTAACGGGGAGCAAATCGGCCTTACATTTGATAAGGCTGCTCTGAAGTCCATTCACAAGTCTGTACTACTGGTTCACACCACCCACCAGCTCTCTTGAAGTAACAATGCTTGCTACTACTCTTCTTCCTTGCATTTATTAGAAAGAATTGTAGAATATTTTCAGAATAGTGTCAAGAAAAAAGACGAATCTAAAAAGACCCGTCAGTTAAATCAAATTATTAAAGTGAAGGCGTTTGTTTAATACATACATAATCGGCGCACCAACAGCTAATACAACAAATTCACCCGCCGCTACTGTTAGCCAAGTCCAAAAGAATGGCAGCTCTAAGGCTAAGTTCAGCTCAAAGGCAATGATAAACATGGTGCATGTAAATAGCAATGTATTAATAATTAAACGTGCCCATATATTTTTGACAAATTTACAGATTAAAATAAACAGGCCAAGTGTAATCATTGAATGACCTACACCAAACACTAAATCGTAAATGCCAAGTGGTGAAAAGAGATTAGAGATCAATACACCAATAATAATCCCTACGGCAAAGCGTGGATTAAATGCTACTAAATGGTTAAACATCTCGGATACTCGGAACTGTACCTCCGTAAAACCAAATGGTGCAACAAGCATGGTCACAGCTATATAGAGAGCCGCAATGATACCACTTGCTGCTAAAAATTTTATTTTCATATTCATTTCTCCTTAGTTTTTTTTCGTGGGATGGTTACGAACCACGGTGCTTTCACACAAGTAAATATTTTATTATACATATCTAGTAGAAGTCAAATGTCAGACTTTGTCTATAATGTCCTATCGTCGCAAAATTGTCATAAATATTTTTTACTATGTTGAAAAAAGAAATAGAATAACTAAAACAGCGTAGTTTAGCGGTTTAAAGCGCCAAATTGAATGAAAAACTAAAATATTTTGTCACTTTTAAAAGTCAGAACATTCATAATGTTGTTGACTGAGCTCGATAATAACGATAATATAGCGATACATTCACACTTTGTTTGGATAAAGTGCGGTAGATATTTGAGAACATAATCGGGGGGATTATTTGTGAAAAGCAATGTGAAGAAGCTATCATTCCTTCTTTTTGGATTAGTGTTACTACTTGCTGCTTGTGGTAGTGGTGGCTCTAGTACAACAGATTCAAAAGGAAATGAAACAAACAATGCAAGTGAGAGCGGAAATGCAGACGATAAAACATATAAAATCGGGATTACTCAAATTGTTGAGCATCCATCGTTAAACGCAGCAACGGAAGGCTTTAAAAAAGCAATTGAAGATGCTGGCTTAAAAGTTGAATACGATCCACAAATTGCGCAAGGAGATAACAGCCTTAACACAACGATTGCTAACAATCTAGTGAGTGCAAACGTAGATTTAATTTTTGCTAACTCTACACCTTCTGCACAAGCAGCTGCAACAGCAACAAGTGATATTCCAATTATTTTCACATCGGTTACAGATGCTGTTGGTGCACAGTTAATCGACTCAATGGAGAAGCCAGGGAAAAATATTACAGGCACAATTGATCTACATCCTGAAACGATTTCTAAAACAGTAGCATTCTTACAAGACCTTGGTGCGAAAAAAGTAGGGATGGTCTACAATGCGGGTGAGCAAAACTCAGTTGCACAAGTTTCAGAAGTGAAAAAGGTTATGGATGAACAAGGTTTAACGGTGGTAGAAGCATCAGCATCCACTTCAGCAGATGTAAAGCAAGCGACAGAATCTCTAATTGGTAAAGTAGATGCTTTCTATATTATTACTGATAACACAGTAGTTTCTGCTTTAGAATCGGTAATTGATGTTGCCAATACGAATAAATTACCATTAGTCGTAGGAGAATTAGATTCTGTGGCACGTGGTGGTTTAGCTGCTTATGGATTTGAATATTTCGATATCGGTTATGAAGCAGGTCAAATGGCTGTGAAAATTTTAAAAGGTGAAGCAACACCTGCTGATACACCAGCACAATATCCTCAAAATCTGAAACTATTAATCAATAAAAAAGTAGCGGATGATTTAGGAATCGAAATGAAAGATTCTTGGGGTGCAGAAATTCTAGAAAAGTAAAACGAAGCGGGGGAGAACTATCCCCGCTTTATCTTCATTTTACAAGCGATATAAATAATTAAGAGATTTAGGAGATGATTCAACGATGTTTTTAGCATTATTTGGCGCAGTGGAGCAAGGAATCATCTATGCAATTATGGCACTTGGTGTATATTTAACATTTCGGGTGTTAGATTTTCCGGATTTAACGGTTGATGGAAGCTTTGTAACAGGGGCGGCAACGGCAGCAACAATGGTTTTGCTTGGCTACCACCCAATCTTAGCGACTTTAGTGGCAATTGTTGCTGGATTTATTGCTGGATGTATGACAGGAATTCTTCACACGAAAGGAAAGATTAATCCACTATTATCAGGGATTTTAATGATGATTGCTTTATACTCGATTAATCTACGCATCATGGGGTTAACTGCAGAAAATACGATAGGTCGCCCGAATATTCCACTATTAAACTCTGAAACAATCTTTTCAAAGTTTCAAGCTTTTTGGAGCAATTTAGGGATCGATGCTGCTCTTAATAACCTATTAAAAGGCATGGGCTTTCAGCATGTACCAGGTACATGGAGTGTGCTGATTGTCGTATTAATCATCACGATTTTAATTAAGTTAATAGCAGACTGGTTCTTAAAGACAGAGGTCGGGCTAGCTATCCGAGCAACTGGTGATAATAAACGAATGATTCGCAGCTTCTCAGCAAATACAGATACACTTATCATTTTGGGGCTAGGACTTTCCAATGCACTTGTCGCATTTTCTGGAGCTTTAATCGCACAATACTCGAAGTTTTCAGATGTAAGTATGGGGATTGGTATGATTGTGATCGGTCTTGCATCCGTTATTATTGGTGAGGCTATTTTTGGGACTAAAACCATTATTCGTACAACTTTTGCAGTCATTGCAGGAGCCATCATTTATCGTATTATATTAGCATTAGCATTACGTGTAGATTTCCTTGATTCAGGAGACATGAAATTAATTACGGCTATCATCGTTATTTTGGCGCTGATTTTACCGCAAATTATCAATAAGAGTAAGGAACGTAAACGTAAAGCCAAGCGTGCTGCGGGACTTTCGTAAGTAAAAACAGTAGAGAAGGGAGGAAAAGGCCTTGCTTAAATTACATGGTATTAATAAGGTATTTAATGAGGGAACACCAGATGAGAAAATTGCACTTGCAGAGATTAACCTACACTTAAAGCCTGGTGATTTTGTGACAATCATTGGTAGTAATGGTGCAGGTAAATCAACGATGATGAATATGATTTCAGGTGCTTTAACACCTGATTTCGGGACAGTGTTAATTGATGGTAATAATGTGACAAGTTTGCCTGAATATAAACGCTCTCAATACATTGGTCGTGTCTTCCAGGACCCAATGGCGGGAACGGCACCTACGATGACAATTGAAGAAAATCTAGCTCTAGCATACTCTCGCAATAAGCATAGAGGGTTACGTAATGGTGTGGATAAAAAGCGTCGTGAATTTTTTAAAGAATCACTAGAGATGCTTGGTTTGAATCTTGAGAATCGCCTTTCTGCAAAAGTAGGCTTACTTTCAGGTGGGGAACGTCAAGCTTTGTCGCTCTTAATGGCTACCTTCACAAAGCCATCTATTTTATTGCTGGATGAGCATACGGCTGCACTTGATCCATCACGTGCAGAATTAATTACTCGTATTACGAAGTACTTAGTGGAAAAAGATAATTTAACGACATTAATGGTAACGCACAATATGCAGCAAGCATTAGATTTAGGCAATCGTCTTATTATGATGGATAAAGGCCAAATCATTTTAGAAGTTGGTGAAGATCGCAAACATGAATTAACAATCCCTGATTTAATGGCTGAATTTGAACGCATTCGTGGGGAAAAAATGAATTCAGACCGTGCTCTTTTAGGTTAATGATGAAACGCTCATACACTTGTATGAGTGTTTTTTATTTAGGATAATAAGATGATCGATAAACTTTAATACATAAAAAAGCCTCACTTGCGGAGAAGTGAGACTCTTTATGTTAAACGAGTAAACCAAATAGTTGAATGTCGTTGTTTACTTCTTTGTACTTGAAGCCGAATTCATCCATTCGGGCAAGTAGTCCTTCGTATTCAGCACGATCACCTAGCTCAATACCGACGAGTGCAGGGCCACTTTCCTTATTGTTTTTCTTCGTATATTCAAAGGTAGTAATGTCATCGTTTGGTCCAAGTACACTAGTGAGGAATTGACGTAATGCTCCTGCACGCTGAGGGAAGCTGACGATGAAATAGTAAAGTAAGCCTTCATGAATAAGTGACTTTTCTTTAATCTCCTGCATCCGTCCAATGTCATTATTACCACCACTGATGATGACAACGACTGACTTACCTTTAATTTCTTCTTTATAAAAATCAAGAGCTGCCACTGATAATGCTCCAGCAGGCTCGGCAATAATCGCATGTTTATTATATAAATCTAGAATGGTCGTACATACCTTGCCTTCAGGTACAAGAACAATATCATCTAAATAGCGACGACAAACATCGTAAGTGTGGTGACCGACGCATTTTACAGCAGCACCATCAACGAATTTATCAATCCAATCAAGAGCAACTGTGCCACCTTCAGCAAAGGCAGCCTTCATACTACCAGCACCTGCAGGCTCCACACCAATAATTTTGCTAGAAGGAGAGAGGTTTTTAATGTAGGCAGACACGCCTGACATTAAGCCGCCACCACCAATACTACCGAATACGTAGTCGATTGGCTCCTCCATATCATTCATAATTTCTACCGCTACCGTTCCTTGACCGGCAATGACATCGAGATCATCAAATGGATGAATGAAGATTTTACTATGCTCTTCACAATAGCTCAAGGCGCTTTCAGCAGAATCATCGAATGTATCTCCTGCCAAAATAATTTCCACATATTCACGTCCGAACATACGCACTTGATTTATTTTTTGCTTCGGCGTTGTTTGAGGCATAAAAATGCTTGCTTGAATTTTTAATTGGGCACAGGCATAAGCTACACCTTGTGCATGATTGCCTGCACTTGCACAGACAACCCCAGCATTGCGTGCTTCATCCTCGATTTTTTTAATTTTATAATAGGCACCACGAAGCTTGAATGAGCGTACATGCTGTAAATCTTCGCGTTTAATATAAATATTAGCTCCGTATTTCTCGGATAAATAATCGTTTTTTTGTAGTGGTGTGTGCACAACTACATCTTTTAAAAAATGATGTGCAATCAGGACATTCTCCACTTGCACGGTTCTAGTATCAGCAACTTCCATAGTATTCATCCTCCGTTATACGTTTAAAACATTTATCTATGATAGCACACTTTATTTGCTTTTTGGGAGTAATTTTTAGTAAATTCTAAATTTTCCGTGTCTATTTGAAGATGTAAGCGTTTTATCTTGATATAGCCTATTTTTTTGTAAAAAAAGCGATGTGTCAGACCTCGAAATAGTACATTTTAAGTGGAAAAAATCATTTAAACTCTGTTGAATCAAATCCAAAAAATACAACTCTCATAACAATAATGGCCAAGCATATACTAGATTAGCTTAGGACAAGTAGGAGGGTAAGTAGTGGACATCATTCAAGGGATTTTATCTACATATTGGAAATTTTTCGATTGGGCGATGTGGCAAGAAGTATTAATGGACCCTGTATCCTGGGGACTAATATCCTCATTAATTATTATAGAAGGATTGCTGTCGGCAGATAATGCACTGGTATTAGCGGTACTAGTGAAACATTTACCAGATAAACAACGAAAAAGGGCATTAATGTACGGTATGCTAGGTGCCTATTTTTTTAGATTTTTATTTATTGGCATAGGTGTTTATCTTGTAGAATTTTGGTTTATTAAAGTATTAGGTGCTTTATATTTGGGGTGGCTCTGTGTAGCTCATTTCCTCCAAATAGGGAATGAGGATAGTGTGAAGGAGGTAAAGAGGTCGGGATGGATGGTGCGTCTTTTTGGCACCTTTTGGGCAACTGTCATTTCTGTTGAGCTCATGGATATTGCTTTTTCAATTGACTCCATCTTCGCTGCCTTTGCGGTATCAGATCAAGTATGGGTGCTTTTAATTGGAGGGATGCTAGGGATATTAATGATGAGGACCATTGCAGGTGTTTTTTTAATCATCATCGAAAAAATTCCAGAGCTTGAAGCAACGGCCTTCATTATTATAGGTGTCATCGGCTTGAAAATGTTAGTGAGTGTTTTCAATATTCATATTCCACATTATTTATTTTTCTTATTCTTAGTGATTGCTTTTTCCATCACAATCATTGTGCACATGATGAAGAAAGTAAGAGCTGCCTAATTAAAAAGTACTGTTCTCCAAAAATGAGAACAGTACTTTTCTTAGTGTTGAAAAACAAAACAGTCAATTGAAAGGTAAAAATGGATTTCCGTTGCAGGCTACTTGTTTTCCTGTGGGCGAGCGCCGAATCGCTTCCTCCGCTACCGCTCCGTTTAGAGTTTTGCCTGTCTCGCTATCCCACGGGAGTCAAGTAGCCTTCCACTTCAACCCCTGACTTTTTAGCAAAGGTTTTCAAATAAAGTGAAGGTGTTCACTACTCTTTATGAAGAGGTGTTGTCACGCATCACTTCTCCACATTGAAAATAAGAGCTCATCCCCTCTAAGAATACAGTTAATGGGCGATTTGATCGCTATGCTACTATGAAAAAAAAGTAAAGACACTTTGCAGCATGGTTGATTGGAGAGGAGCCAGCGTCACTCCTAGGGGATTTAGCGTCACAGAGGAGGCCCTGGAGCGAACGGAAGTGAGTGAAGCGGCTCATCGGACGCCCCCTGGAAAGGACGCTGGCGGAACGGAAATCAACCCCTCGCCTTGTAAAGTTGCTTTTTCTGCCGTTGACATCATCTTTTTTCAACAGCATGAAAAGTACTGTTCTCTAAAAACGAGAACAGTACTTTTTTTATTTTACATATTTATCTGGGTCAACTATATAGAATTTTTCAATATTTAGCCAGCTCTCGCTCATTGGTTCGCCGTCATCAATACGTTTTTCCGTCTCCTGCATCATCCAACCAGTCTGAGATGCATGAGCTTGTAATGCTTTTAATTTGTCCATTCGCATTTCACGAATATCGTAAACAACATGTGGTTCGCCATTTTTTTCAATCGTATCATTGGCGAAGGCACAGCCGAATACTTGTGGACGAGCAGCCTTTGGCATACGACGTACAGCTTCAACTACAGCACGTGCTGTTGCTTCGTGGTCTGGGTGGACAGCAAAGCCAGGCAAGAATGTGAAAATTAAAGAAGGCATTAGTTCTTCGATTAACCCTTCCACTAACTTTACCATTTTCTCATCATCTTCAAATTCAATTGTTTTATCTCGTAAACCGAGCATACGTAAATCTTGAATACCCATTGCCTCTGCTGCTGCAACCAATTCCTTGCGGCGAATTTCAGGTAAGGACTCGCGCGTTGCAAAGGGTGGATTACCTAAATTACGTCCCATTTCGCCTAATGTTAAACAGGCATATGTAACAGGTGTATTCATTTTCTTTGTATAGTGGGCGATGGTCCCAGCAACTGAAAAAGCCTCGTCATCTGGGTGAGGGTACACAATTAAAATATGACGTTGTGGTTGTAAATTCAAATAGTCGTCCCCCTTAGTAGGTAAATGGCGTTTCACTAATTTCAAGTGCAATCGCCAATTTTCCAGAGTAGTCTAGTCCAGCCATTAATAAACGGCCTAAATCATCTAATTCAAAATGTGTAATGCCTTGTGCATAAACCCAGCCATGAGGTAATTTTAAACCCACACGATGAGGTGCATTGTCTACAACCTTAGCAAGCTCATAATTAATTTTAGCATTGCGAATAAAAGCACCAGCATTAAAAAACTGTTCATCATAGTGTGCTGCATAAGATCCGTTTGTCGTCTCAAGATGAATATAAACGTCTTTGTTGGCGAAAGAATTCAGCAATTTTTGCAACGTCTCTACTTGTACTTCTTGCATCTTAACACTCCTCTCGATCATTTCTCCTTTAAGTATAGTAAAAAAAATTCGCAAAGGGAAATTGATTGCTTTGTTATGAAAAAATGATGATTTGTATCTATATACCTCAGCGTCATTGGGTTCAGATTTTTTTGAGATTGCGAAAATCGATCCTAGCATCAAGGGAAATGAATCATCATCTCTAAATCTATGACAAGTTCTTAAGCAATATTCTTGAAAAAATTATTGTAATGTATCAATATAGGGAGTGTGAAAATAAATATGTACAAAATGTGTCGTTTCGTATTGTATCCGTTTTCACATCTGAAAAGATATTGCAACCATGACTTCTTCCTAATTCGTGTGTGTAGACAGCCCCACCTGTTGAAGGAAGTAATATTTTAGAAATAACGAATTCTATCTTGGTACAATAGATGACGTTCCTTGAACAGGCTATGTATGGTAGTTGTGAATAAGGGAAGAAAAATGAAGCTCATTATCATAGTATAATAAAAAATCGCGACTCTCTTTTATGACGGAGAGTCGCGGTTTTTTTATTGAACATTCGTGTAGGCTATGTATTTGTTAGTATCGATTAAGCTTTCGTTCTATTGTATCTAAACGATTATTAACATTTTGTAATTGTTTAAACATTTGCTTCATATAAAGATTTTGATCTTGCGTTTCAGTTGTTTTGGCTTGTGCCAATTCTTCCTCCTCCTGAAGAGCCAATATTGTGGCAAGGGTGGATAATGAGTAACCAAGTGTTAATATGATGGAAGCAATTACTTCAACTTTTGAAGAGGTGATTTCCCCAGCTAGTAAACCTGATTCTTCCGTTAAGTCCTCTACTTTGTTTTTTTTCATCTTTTCCCCTCCCATACAGCTAATATATGGGATATGAAGCATTAACGTATCTTGTCCTATTTTTATCTTTATCTAATAAATACTAATCGTTAACGGATTGTTTAATGTTTGTAATTTTCTAATAATTACATTGATTTTTCCATTTAAATATAGCATTATAGTAGGAATAAACAGACGCTTAGAGGGGGAATTAATGTGAATAAGGACTTTAAATATTGTAAGGAATCAAGAGTGATGCGTACAAGTCGTGTGTTTCCAAATGATGTGAATAATCATAATACATTATTTGGTGGGCGACTGATGAGCGATATTGATCAAGTTGCTTCCATTTCAGCAGCAAAGCATAGCAGGAAAGACTGTGTCACAGCTTCAACTGATTCTGTCGATTTCTTACATCCCATTCGCCCGACAGATTCTGTTTATTTCGAATCCTATGTAACATGGACGGGAAGATCTTCTATGGAGGTTTTTGTCAAAGTTATTTCTGAAAACTTGAAAACAGGAGAGAGAAAGGTGGCAGCGACTGCATTATTAACATTTGTTGCATTGGATGAAAATAATAAACCAGCGTTGGTTCCACGAGTAATTCCTGAAACAGTAGAAGAGACAAAATTGCATGAAACAGCTTCAGAGCGAGCGAAGGCACGTGCTGAACGTAAAAAGGAAAGTAAAGCATTAGCTCAATTTATATCAATGAATGATCCATGGGATTATCGGCTAGAAATGGTGGGAAATTATATGTAAAAAGAGGGGTGTCTCAAATGACTTTGAGACATCCCTTCATGCTTATATTTCAGTTACTGTTACTTGAGGAGCACCAAAACGGGATTTCGCTCCATGCATGACAGGACCTACATAATCATTTAGCGCCCAGCCGTGTGCGATGGCTGCGGATACAAACTCTTTCGCTTCAATGACAGAGTCTTTAATAGAAAGACCGTTAGCAAGATTGGCTGTTACAGAAGCAGCAAATGTACAGCCTGCACCGTGGTTATTAGTAGAAGCAACTTTTTCAGCTTCTAATAAGTAGAATGTTTCACCATCAAAGAATAAGTCTGTTGCTTTTTCAGTGGCTAGTGCTTTTCCACCTTTAATGACAACAGCTTTAGCCCCTAGTTCGTGGATTTTACGAGCTGCGATCTTCATGTCATCAATGTTTTTTGGTGTACCTGTGCCAGCTAATTGTCCCGCTTCAAAAAGATTTGGTGTTGTTACCGCTGCTAGTGGTAAAAGATGCTGAACCATAGCATCTGTGTTCCCAGGATTCAATACTTCATCGTCACCTTTACATACCATAACAGGATCGATGACAACATTTGGAGTGCCTGAATTTGCGATAGCCTCTCCAGCAATGCGAATAATTTCTTCTGTTGAGAGCATCCCTGTCTTAATGGCATCAATTCCTGTGGAAAGAGCTGTGTCAATTTGTTTTTGTAGTAACTCAGTTGGCAAAGGTGTGACGTTGTGTGTCCAGCCATTCGGGTCCATTGTTACGACAACTGTTAATGCCACCATACCATATGTACCATGCTCTTGGAATGTTTTGAGATCAGCCTGCATCCCTGCGCCGCCTGATGTATCTGATCCTGCAATTGTTAATGTTTTTTTTAGAGTCATGTAAAAGATCCCCTTTATCGTTAAGAGTTATAAAATTACCTTCTAGTATAGTCCGATTCTGATTCTATAAGAATAGCCAGAATACTATATTTTTATATGGTCAGTTTCAACTGATGCTTGAATTCATCTTTAATTTTTTGTACCGTTGTAAGAAGAGAAAGGGGCTTAAAGAACGATGAAACAAGTATTCCCGAATGATTGGCAAGAAGTACTCAAAGAAGAGTTGGAAAAACCGTACTATCAAAAACTACGTCAATTTGTCGCAAATGAATATTCGACACAAACCATTTATCCACCAATGAATGATGTGATGAACGCATTTTATACAACAGCATATCATGATGTGAAGGTTGTTATTTTAGGACAAGACCCATATCATGGACCTAATCAAGCGCATGGGTTAAGCTTTTCTGTTAAACCAGGTATTCCACATCCTCCTAGCTTACGGAATATGTTTCAAGAGCTACAGGATGATTTAGGCTGTCCAATTCCCCAAAATGGAACGCTAACAAAGTGGGCTGAACAGGGTGTTATGCTATTAAATACGGTGCTTACGGTTCGAGCAGGACAAGCAAATTCGCATAAGGAACAAGGTTGGGAGCAATTTACCGATGCTGTTATCGATCTATTAGCTGCAAGAGAAGAGCCACTAATTTTTGTATTGTGGGGTAAACCAGCGCAACGCAAAAAGCAATTAATTCGAAAATATAAAACGCCTCATGCCATACTCGAAGCGCCACACCCAAGTCCATTAAGTGCTTATCGAGGATTCTTCGGTAGTAAACCTTATTCAAAGATTAATCAACAATTAGTGGAGTGGGGCAAGCAGCCAATTGATTGGTGTTTAGAATAGATTGGCACAAATCGTTTACTTTATACACATGATCAATCATGATACATTTAATATAGAAGAAAGTGAGGGACGACGATGAAGGTGAATTGTTTCAAATGTCAATTTTTTAAAGTAACCTGGGACCCTCAAACCCCACGAGCATGTGTAGCTTATGGCTTTAAAACAAAGCAAATACCATCCGTTGTTGTGAAGCAATCCTCGGGTGTGGATTGTTTGAAATTCGTACCAAAAGTAGAAAGTGGGAGAATGTAATGATTTCTTATCAAGCCGTTATACAGCAACTTGAAAAACAATTATCTAGTGCAAAAAATGCGGGGAATGATCAGCAAATTCGTGAGGCGCTTACAGCCATCAGAGCATTATGTGATGTGGTGTTAGATTCTCCAAGTGAGACAGCATCTATCACTCCCCATAAGCATGTACCGCAGATGCTTGTAACAGAGTCAAAACCATCCACTTTATATACAGCAAAGATTGAAGAAGATGGAGCAAATGGTGATTCCATTTTTGATTTTTAATTCATTTAAAAGGTAGGGTAACGAGAAATGAAAAGATTTATCGTGACAGGTGCTCTTCATGGCCTATTAGCAGTGGCATTCGGTGCATTCGGTGCACATGCTTTAAAGGAAGTTTTAGATGAATATAGTCAAGGTATTTGGGAAACGGCTGTGCAATATCAAATGTTTCACGCTACTGGATTACTAGTTATTGGTCTATTAATGAGCTCTAAATTATTAGGTGAAGTGAAACAATTAAATCTAGCAGGAATATTCTTTAATCTTGGCATTGTTTTCTTTTCTGGTAGCTTATATGTGCTAGCAATAAGTGGTATTAAAGTATTGGGAGCTATTACACCAATTGGTGGTGTACTATTTTTAGCTGGATGGCTACTTATTATTTTAACTGCTCTCAAACATGCTCGTTAATTTTAAATTGACTCTCTTACATGATTTGTAGGAGAGTTTTTCTTTGTTATCAGTCATTTTCTAAAGATAGCAATTTAAATCCTATCCATTTTGTAAGAATTTATAGTACACTACTAATATTACTTGCAATATTTCGAAAATATCAAAAGTGAGGTTATGTAGTATGGAAAAACTATTTGCATTAATAGATGCAAACTATGATGAGATGGTAGGGATTCGTCGTCATTTACATCAATATCCTGAATTATCCTTTGAAGAAGTGGAAACGCCAGCCTATATAGCTGCTTTTCATAGAGAATTGGGCCATGAGGTTCGTGAAGGAGTGGGAGGACGTGGTGTCGTAGCGATATTACGTGGTGGAAAGTCTGGTAAAACAGTAGCATTGCGAGCTGATTTTGACGCATTAGCGATACAAGAGGAGAATGATGTACCGTATCAATCTAAAATAGCTGGAAAAATGCATGCTTGTGGACATGATGGACATACAGCTACATTACTTGGACTAGCTAAGGCACTGAATGCGATGAAGGACGAAATTGCTGGCAATGTGGTATTTATTCATCAGCATGCAGAGGAAGTAGCACCAGGTGGAGCTAAGCCGATGATAGAGGGTGGTTGTTTAGATGGCGTAGATGTAATTTTTGGTACGCATTTATGGGCGCCTACACCATTAGGAGAAATTTTAGTGAAAGATGGAGCCATTATGGCAGCTGCAGATAAAGTAGAAATCACGGTTCAAGGGAAGGGTGGACATGGCGCAGAGCCGCATCATTCCATTGATGCTGTTACCCTTGCCTCACAATTTGTCGTCAATGCTCAACAGCTTGTTTCAAGACGTATTGATCCATTGAAATCAGCTGTTTTAACAATTGGTCATTTTGAGGCCATTAATCCGTTTAATGTTATTGCTGATCGAGTAGTATTGGCGGGAACAATTCGTACGTTTGAAGAAGAAGTACGCACACAAATGGAGCAAGAGTTAGAAGCGGTATTGAATGCGACTTGTCTGGCATTTGGGGCAAGTTACGAATATCGTTACACAAGAGGTTATCCACCTGTTTATAACCATCAGAAAGAAACAGCGTTTGTGGCACAGTTGGCGTCGACTGTCCCAGGTGTAGAGCAAGTAATAACATGTCCACCATTTATGATTGGGGAAGACTTTGCGTATTATTTAGAAAAAGTACCAGGCACATTTTTCTTCACAGGGGCGAAAAAGCCAGAATGGGAAAAGGCCTATCCGCATCATCATGCACGCTTTGATTTTGATGAACGTGCAATGCTCATAGCAGCGAAAACCTTAGGTAAAGCAACTTTAACGTATCTAATAGAAAATTAATTATAGCGAATGATAAAAATCCGCATACGCTCATCGACTTTTTTGGTCAGTGAGTGTATTGCGGATTTTTACACTAGAAGATTGAATTATGGATTTTGATTAAAGTAGGCCATTTCCTCATCATACTCAGCAAAATCGAAATAAATCATAGGGAAAAGAAAACGATGATTGGATTTAAGTTCACGAATAATGACATGGTCTCTACCAGCGGCTTCTACCACACCACGAACAGTTTTTGTGTTTTTTCCCTGCTCCACTGCATGCTCAAAAGAAAAATGGAAGGTAGCAGGTTTTCCACGATTCAATCGTAAAATATTTTCTATATAGGACTCTTCACGGCCAGGTGGTCGCCCGCTTGGAAGTGTGACTGGAGGAGGAGTCATTTGTTGTTGCGTTGTTGGTGTCCAATAATAAGGCATCATCAATTATCAACCTACTTTCTTTTTAAATTTGAGGACAATCTTGTTCAGTTGGCGAGAAAAAACAATGAGATTTGAATCTGCCAGTATTCCATTGGCCATACCATTGTGCAGGACAATCACCTGCTGGCATGAAAAACCACAAAGAGCGGGTAGCTGGATGAAATCTTTCACCCTGAATAACCCTTTTAGCTAACCGAATATCTTGATCACGTGCTCGCTGATAAAAATAACCCTTTTGTGTTGCCTCAAAGCCTCCCGGACGCTGATAAACCATTTGTTCAATCGTTCGAATATCACCAAAATCTAAACAATCACCTCTTACACGATTAACGCCAACATTCCCAACCATCAGCATGCCTAACTCTCCTTCACCTTCTGCTTCGGCACGCATTAGCCTTGCGAGTAGGGCTGTCTGTGCATCATTCGTCTTAATAACAGCGATTTTCATACCTCCTCGCAGACAGTATATGCATGAAGGTATTGTAGACATGTTCAATTTTGTTAAGAAAGACAATCACACATTAAAATTACTATGCATATAGTAGTAATAGCGACAAGTACGTAGAAAATACTTCGAAACCCTGCAAGACCGATAGTTTTTTTATTAAAACGGGTAAATAGAAAAAAATAGAATTAGGGGAACGTGAGATCAAATGAATTGCATGTGTATCCAATACATGTGAGGTGATGGTTTATGGAAATTGGGGTTTGGTTTGGAATTTTATTAAGTGCAGTACTAGCTTTTCTATTAGGGGAGTTTTATGGACAGCCGCTCCATTGGTATCTCTTTATTGTCATTATTGTGATCGGTTTTTTTATTCAAACGGTTATCTTAATTTTAAAAGTAAAGGACGAGAGCTCTTAATGAAGTATGTAGAAGAAAAGTGTTGGGATTAAGAAAGTGTCATCGCAGAAGGATGGCACTTTTTTATGTTGGGTGAGTAAATTTTTTCGTGTGGAAAGCGAAGTATCAGGAAAAAAGACTACTCTTTAATAGGGGATGAATGCTTGTTTTAGCTGCTATTTCAATGAGACATCATTATTTTTATGGAAACCTTAGCCTTGCTAGTATATTAAAAATATACCGAGACATACTAAAATTGACTTTATTTTTGTTTGTATGAAGGAGCGTTTTCATGCGTATTTTTAGTATGTTTGTAGCAATCATTATCAGCGCTTTTCTGGCAGTTGGAATAGCAGAATATTATCATCAACCATATAATTGGTATTTAGTTTTTCTTATGATGCTAACTGGATTTTTTATTCACATCATTATTTTAATATTTGAATCCGAGAATGCTGAAGAAAACGAAATTTAAAAATGCGAGTCCATATTGGCGGACTCGCATTTTTAATGAGCTATTAAACAGTTAAGAATTTAACCAATTTATCGTTATCAAGTAGGTTTCCGACGAAGAATTCACCAAACTCGCCGTAGCGTGCCGATACTTCATCAAAGCGCATTTCATATACTAATTTTTTGAATTGTAGTACGTCATCAGCAAATAAAGTTACGCCCCATTCGTGATCATCGAAGCCTACAGAGCCAGTAATAATTTGTTTTACTTTACCAGCATAGCCGCGACCAATCATTCCATGAGAACGCATTAATGATTTACGCTCATCCATTGATAGCATGTACCAGTTGTCGTTCCCTTGACGGCGTTTATCCATTGGATAGAAGCATACATATTTAGCACGTGGAAGTTCTGGATATAGACGTGCACGTACATGTGGATTTTGGTAAGGATCTTCATTTGATTCGCCAGCTAAATAGTTTGAAAGCTCTACAACAGATACATAAGAATATGTAGGAATTGTAAAATCTGCTATAGCTAATTTATTGAATTCTGCTTCAAGCTCTTGTAACTCATCCATTGTTTCACGCAATGTCATAATCATAAAGTCAGCTTTTTGACCAACGATTGCATAAAAGGCATGAGCACCTGTTTTAGCGACGTCTGCTTCGTTCAGTTTTTCTAAATATGCAATAAATTCCTCTACTGCTGCTTGACGTTCCTCTGCAGAAACAAGTTTCCAAGAAGCCCAGTCGATTGAGCGGAAATCATGTAAAGCGTACCAACCATCTAACGTAATTGCTGCTTCATTCATTATTGAAAACACTCCTTTATAAGTGAATACCATTCAAAAATTAGTTTATCATAGTTTGTGCAAAATCCCTAAGTTCATGATAGTAATTCACGAATTTGACACCAACTAAAGATAATGTATTCTAAAGAGAAGAGATGTAATTAGAGGAGTACCAATATGAAACATATTTTACAACAGCCTATTTGGCGTTATTATGATCAATCCATTAGTGCGAAGCAAAGATCACCGCTTGAATCTTTTGCAACGGATGATACGTTGTGCCAATTAGTTGGTCAATTGACGTCCCCACCCACAATTCGTACATGGGTTCATGAAGCATCTGTTGTGCTCGGTATTCAAGATCATCGTTTGCCCTATGTCCAGCAAGGTATGGAATTACTAGAATCGAGAGGCTATCATCCTATCGTTCGTAACTCTGGTGGCTTAGCAGTTGTACTAGATGAAGGAGTTCTCAATATTTCTATTGTATTGTCTGAACAAACAGAGTCACTCAGTATAAACGATGGCTATGATGTGATGGTTGATCTTGTGAAGGGGTTGTTCCCAGAAGTAGCTGATAAAATTGAGGCTTATGAAATTGTCGGCTCTTATTGCCCAGGTTCTTATGATTTAAGTATTGAAGGGAAAAAATTTGCTGGCATTTCACAAAGACGCTTACGTCAAGGGGTGGCAGTGCAAATTTATTTATGTATTGAAGGAAGTGGCTCGCAACGCGCGGCACTTATTCGAGACTTTTATGACGTAAGCTTACGACAAGAGGAAACAAAATTCACTTACCCTCAAATCGTGCCTGAAGTAATGGCTTCGCTATCAGAGCTTGTTGACCCGAATTTAACAGTAGAAGCGGTCGTTATTCGTTTGCAGCAACTACTTTATCATTTGGCCCAAGAAGTTCGTCCACAATCCTTCTATGATGAAGAAATAACGTTGTATGGTTTCTATTTACAGCGTGTTTTTGAGCGCAACGCGAAAATGCTTGAACGGAAGTAAAAGGTTGATTATATGAAATAGAAAAAAGCGATGCGGCTAATTTAGCGCATCGCCATTTTCTGGTTGATAAATAGAACTACTTGTTACAAGATTTCCGTTTTTCTCCATTTTAAAAACAGGTGCAATTCGCTCTTCCTCTTCATCAAGCGTAACGAGACGTCTAGCGCGATTCATAATTTGAACAAATTGCTCGTAATCTTTGCGGATCGCTCGATTTTCTTCTTCTAATTTTGTAATGGTTTTCTCTAGTTTTTTATTTTTCTCAGATGTTACATGTACTAGTTGTCGCCATTTTGAAGATTCATTTCCTACTTCACCAGAATGCTGTAAACGTAGTAAATAAGCTATGACAATATCAAGAGAAAGAGCGGATAGCGGAATTGACTTTCCTTCAGCAGCACTATTATTTACTGTAAACATACTAGAAGTACGGCGTCTTGCTGGGGCTCCCAACACTCGCATTCTCTCTTTTCTTTCCTTTTTAGCTTCTGCTAATTGTCCCTCGTATTCTTTACGAACAACAGCATTCCAACGAAAACCACAGGCTGCCGCAGTACGATTTAATGCATCACCGGCTTCTTCGAAGGCATTTAGCTGTGTGCTGCCCTCTGTTACATGACGGATTACCGCTTCTGCTAGTAATTCATCGTTTTCTTTTAACCAAGCATCTTGTCTTATTTTACTCATATTAAAATCCTCCCACCTTTATCTGGAACTTGTTATTTAAGATTAGCATGACCAATCTTTTAACCTTTTATTCATCTATGTAGAAGGAATTATGCTTGAATAGAAGGGGAAAAGTGCGATACAATACCCGATGTAGGTTTGTGCACATGCTGCATACTTAAATATGTGAAGGTCATGTGTTCAATAGAGCGAGATTATGTTTGAAAAAATACTATATAGAAAGGGTTGTTGACAAAATGGCAAACGAATTTAAAGTTTGCGATGAATGTCAGGCCGTTAACTTAAAGACGTTAATTCCAAAATTAAAGGAAATCGATCCTGATGCAACCATCGAAATTGGCTGTCATTCTTACTGTGGTCCAGGACGCAAAAAGACATTTACCTTTGTAAATAGCCGCCCAGTTGCTGCGTTAACAGAAGATGAACTAATGGAAAAGGTTTTAGCAAAATTAAAAAAGTAAAATGAAAAGCTATCTCTACTTGAGGAGATAGTTTTTGTTTTGCTTATTTTTATATGTTGAGAAATTAGACCAATATAGATTTAAAAATAATGATGAAAGTAATGGAAATAGGTTGTTAATATCTATAGAAAAATGGCAATAAGTATGCTAGTCCTAGATTTATCGCATATAATAGAACTATAACAAAATGGGGGTGCTATCCAAATGACATATGCAAACGCTAAATTAGAAGAAGAAAAGGTATTTAAAGACCCAGTACACCGTTATGTACATGTTCGAGATCAAGTGATATGGGATTTAGTGGGTACAAGAGAATTTCAGCGTTTACGTAGAATTCGTCAGCTAGGTACCACATTTTTAGTATTTCATGGAGCGGAACACAGTCGCTTTAGTCATTCTCTTGGGGTTTACGAAATTGTACGTCGCATAGTAGATGATATCTTTGTTGGTCGTCCAGATTGGGATGAAAGTGAAAGACTATTAGTATTATGTGCAGCCCTTTTACATGATTTAGGGCATGGACCATTTTCTCATGCTTTTGAAAATGTTTTTGAGCTTGATCATGAATATTACACAAGGCAAATTTTGTTGGGTGATACGGAAGTAAATGCTATCTTAAAAAAAGTGGCAGATGATTTTCCAGAAAAGGTATCACAAGTGATTGGAAAGACATATCCAAATAAGCAAGTAATTAGTTTAATTTCTAGCCAAATTGATGCGGATCGTATGGATTACTTACAACGTGATGCTTATTTTACAGGTGTTAGCTACGGTCACTTTGATATGGAACGGATTTTGAGAGTAATGCGTCCGCGTAAAAATCAAGTGGTGATCAAAGCAACAGGCATGCATGCGGTGGAAGACTATATAATGAGTCGCTATCAAATGTACTTACAAATTTATTTCCATCCTGTGTCACGAAGCGCAGAGGTAATTTTAAATAATATTTTAAAAAGAGTAAAACAATTAAGCTTAGCGGGCTATACATTTAAGCATGAGCCTACTCATTTCCTAGCATTCTTCCGTAATGCTATTACATTAGAGGATTATCTTGCGTTAGACGAGAGTATACTTTTTACATATTTTCAGTTATGGATGCAAGAGGAAGATGCTATTCT
Organism: Lysinibacillus sp. FSL K6-0057; assembly: GCF_038630885.1. Lineage (NCBI taxonomy): Bacteria > Bacillati > Bacillota > Bacilli > Caryophanales > Bacillaceae > Lysinibacillus > Lysinibacillus sp. FSL K6-0057. Next base: position 547,640 of record NZ_CP152047.1, read on the forward strand.
AAGTGATTTAAGTCGCCGCTTTGTGAATCGCAAGCTATTTCAATACATTGATTTAGACCCTGGTGTGGAGCTCAATAAATATCAAAAACTCCAAGAGCTTTTCAAAAAGGCAGACTTGAACCCTGATTATTATCTTGTTCATGATACAACGGCAGATCTACCATATGATTTTTACAGACCTGGTGAGGAAGAAGTCCGTGTACCTATTTTTCTAGAAATGAAAAATGGTGAGCTGCGGGAACTTTCACGTGAATCCATTATTGTCGATTCCATATCAGGACGTATGAAACGAGATCATAAAATCTATTTTCCATTAGATTTCTTAGAGGATGAAGCTACACATCCAACCATCAAACAGCAAATACTAACATTGTTAAGAAAAGACGAAAAGTAAGTTGTAGCTGGCACTAGCATTTTCATGAAGTGATTATAAAAAAGGGTAGAGCGCTCTGTTGTGCTCTACCCATCTTACTATTATTTGTCGCTAAAACGAACGCCTGCAACGCCGTAATGGTTTTTAGACATTTCTTCGATAAAAACTGTTACATTTTCTGCAGGTGCATTCACTGTGCGAGATACGGCCTCTGTTACTTCCTTTACAAGAGCACGTTTTTGTTCCTCTGTACGACCTTCAAGCATTTTCACTGTTACGTATGGCATAATATTGCCTCCTTTATAGAATAATGTTGTATAGTTAGTTTATAAGAAAGTATAAACTTCTTACTTGCGTTGAGGCATATGCGCGATGGCGAAAATAGTGATTGTTTCGACAAAATATGCGTTGATATGCTTTCCTTTATAATAGCAGAATGGAGGATATTTAAGTATGGCAAATGAAGAAAAACCAAAACAAAAAATGGGTTTTACGATTATAAAAAATGATCCAACAGATGGACATAAAGGGTTTGGTATCGGTTCACTTTCATTAGAGAATGTATCGCCGGTTATTGTTGATGTAGAAGAGGGAACGGCTTCTGTTGAAATTGGTGCCATGCATGCACGGAGTGACGTAGAGCGTGGTATTAAATTTACAATGGACCGTGCTGATTCAGAGGGTGGAAAACCATATTGGCTCGTATGGGTGACGATAGATCATAAAGAAGATGGGCCTTATTATGCGGGTGTAACAGCTTGTGAAATGGTTGTTAACCGTGAAAAAAGACGAGGCTATAAAATTCTAGCTGACCATGTGAATAAAATGGATAAATCCATGAAGCGTCATATTATTGTGGAGCATATGGATGCACCGTCTAAAAAAGTGTTAGCTACTTTCCTTGAGCAACTTAATCCAGACTTGTGGGGACGTAGTGGGGAGCAATTGCGTCAAGACTTATTTGTCGAATAGACTCATAATGATTGAACAATCTGTGACATTTTGCAATCGCTTTCGATATTAGGTTGAAAGTGGGTTTGAAACAAAGTACACTTGATGCAGAGCTTACATTTTAGTAAGCTAGGACACTTGGTCTCGCGAATGCGATGAGCGCTATGCGGCATTTGAACAACCCAAACCCAAGCCAAATGCCCCATGATGCTCATACTTCGCGGACCATAAAAAAGAAAAGCTTTCTGTTCCCACGGACACGTCTCCGGGGAAGAGAAAGCTTTTCTTATTTTTTCGTATATCAGTTACTTTGTCGAGAGCCTTCATAACTTACAACGTATTAGGTTTAAAAAGGTTTCCGGATTATTGTTTGTTTTTTAGTCCTTAAATATAGAGAATGGTAGCATATTCCAAAATTCTCCCCATGTATTACTGTCAAGAATGTCGAAATTTGTACATTTCTCAGTCGGTACATCCTTAGATTCCATATATACAAGACGTTGTTTAGGACATGCGTCAGTCGCTAATTTACCTGTTTCGATATCAATGACAACACCTTCAACACCTTTTGGCTTTTTGAAATCTTCATTTTTTGTACCTTTATTAACAGCTTCCATAAAGTCAATCCAGATTTGCTTTGTTGCAGCAGTATCTTCCTTCGTCGTAAGGTTTTTACCCTGATCATAGCCATTCCATACACCAGCAGTAAGTCTTGGTGTAAAACCGATTAACCATTGATCACTATTGGTAGAGCCTGATTTAGCAGCATATGTGTGTGTCATACGTGAACGAATACTAATTCCTGTAGCAGGTGAATAGTCACTGAATACCGGATCAAAAATACCTGTCATCATTTCTGTTAAGATGTATGCATTTTCTTTGGAAATGGCTGTTTCCGCTTTACTTGCAACAACTTTGTTTTCATAAATAACATCCCCATGTGCATTTTTAATGGATACAATGGTTGTTGGTGTTGTTTGCTGTCCTTGTGATGCCAAAACATTATATGCATTCGTCATTTCATACAATGTTGTTTCAATCGTACCAAGTGCAATTGATAAATTATCCTTCGCACCAATCCCTACATTAAAACGGTTTGCCATATCATGAAACTCTTTGAAACCAATGTCCTCTAAGGTTTTTACTGCGTAAATATTATCCGAGATAGCAATGGCTTGTGCCATCGTCATATCATGATCTGCGAATTGACCATTGACGTTTTTAGGTGCATAAGTGCCACGCCCATTATCATAAGTAAAAGTTGTTTCACCAACATCTAAAAAAGTTAGTGGTGTATAACCATTTTCAAGCGCCGCTGCATATAAAATCGGCTTAATAGTAGAACCTGGTTGACGTTTGGCTTGTGTAACCCGGTTAAATGAGCTTACTGAATAGTCACGACCACCGACTAATGCAGTGACAGCTCCTGTTTTCGATTCCATACTCACGAACGCAGATTGCAGATCATTAGCAGGCATATTTTTGGCTACCGCTTCTTCAGCCGCTTTTTGATGCTCTAGATTAAGCGTTGTTTGAATCGTCCAGCCGCCTTCACTAATATCGAGATTTTTTGATTTTAAAATTTCACTTGCTTCTTGCCAAGCCACATCTAGGAAATAAGGGGCAACAGATTTGGTTGCAACCCAGCTATCATTTTTTAAGACAAGCTGTTCATTTTCAGCACGCGCTTTTTCTTCTTGTGTAATGGCGCCTTGGTCTGCCATAAGTTTTAAAATAACGTGTTGACGATTGGTAGCCTTATCTAAATTGGCAATTGGTGAATAAATGCTTGGACCTTTTGGTACACCTGTTAGCATTGCTGCTTCTGCAAGCGTTAAATCACTAGCAGATTTCCCGAAATAAAAACGGCTGGCAGCTTCTACTCCATACATACCGTGACCGTAATATACTGTATTTAAATAGCCCTCTAGTATTTCGTCCTTATCATAAAAAACTTCTAATCTATAAGCATACAGGGCTTCGTTCAATTTACGTGTCCAAGACTTTTCATGGGAAAGATAAAGGTTACGAGCATATTGTTGTGTAATGGTACTAGCTCCTTGAACCTTTCCACCAGCCTTTATATCCACTAAAATGGCACCAGCAATACGTGAATAATCGAAACCGCCATGTTCATAAAAATCCTTATCTTCAACAGCAACTACAGCTTCCTTTAAATAAGGTGACATCTCATCGAGACCCACCCAATATCTTCGTTGATTTGTAAAGTGATCTCCAATTTGGTGCTCATTTTCATCTAAGAAAATGGAAGCCTTTGGTACGGTTAAAGGCGGTGCACCAGCCACTTGAACATAGATGCGGAGTGCGACAAATGCTACAACAATTGCAGATGTAAAGGCGACAAATAGCGTAAGACTTTTGCGTGTGCGCTTTACACGCTGTTGCTTTCGATGATAGCTTTTTCGTTTCATCCGACTTCACCTCGTTTTCTCACAGCTTCGAACTTAGCTTTAGTATGTGTTCGAACATTCATCTTTAATCGAAATTCTAACTAAAAACTATTGCACTTTATTCAAAAACATCTATACTTTTTTTGTACTACTTGAAATGCTGGCATTCGACAAAAAAATCGCACCTTGTAGATTTTAATCGAAATTTGCTAGACGTTCCAATAATGTATACGAGGATAAAAGGATACAGGTTTCATTACAATCCTGTAAGCCATAATAGAAGAAGTCGGAAAAATGATGATCAACACAATATTTTAATAATATGGAGGGCTAGCAATGAGATTTGATGAAGCTTATTCAGGAAATGTTTTTATAAAAAGTCATCCTACATATGACGATGCACAGGCAGTGATTTATGGCATGCCAATGGATTGGACAGTAAGTTATCGTCCAGGATCACGTTTTGGTCCACAACGTATCCGTGAGGTATCCATTGGTCTTGAGGAGTACAGCCCATACCTAGATCGTGAGCTTGATGAAGTAAAGTACTTTGACGCAGGCGATATTCCACTACCATTCGGTAATGCACAGCGTTCATTAGATGAAATTGAGAAATTTATTGAAAAATTATTAGCGGATGACAAGGTTCCTGTCGGCATGGGTGGAGAGCATTTAGTATCGTGGCCTGTGATGAAGGCTGTATCAGCTAAATATGATGATCTTGCAATTATTCACTTTGATGCACATACAGATTTACGTGTGGAATATGAGGGAGAGCCACTTTCGCACTCTACACCTATTCGTAAAATTGCAGAACATATTGGGCCGAAAAATGTCTATTCATTTGGTATCCGTTCAGGCATGAAAGAAGAGTTTGATTGGGCAAAGGAAAACGGTATGCACATTTCAAAATTTGAAGTGCTTGAACCGTTAAAAGAGGTTCTCCCAACATTAGCTGGACGCAATGTGTATGTAACAATTGATATTGACGTTCTAGATCCAGCACACGCACCAGGCACTGGTACAGTAGACTGTGGTGGCATTACATCGAAAGAATTGCTCGCTTCCATCCACGCTATTGCAGCAAGTGGTGTAAATGTTGTAGGTTTTGACCTTGTTGAAGTAGCACCAATCTATGATTCTTCAGAAATGACAGCAAACACAGCTTCAAAATTATTACGAGAAATGATCTTAGGCTGGGTAAAATAAGTAGGACTTTGTAAATAAAGTTACTTGAATGGGGTTAGCTATGAGCTAGCCCCATTTTGTATTTTAATTAATTTCGAATCAATAAAATTTTATATTCGAAAAATATTGAATTAAATATTCGTATAATTTAGAATTTTATTATATGTAAGTATGAAGGAGGAGTTTTGTTGAAATATCTATATTCACCGCAACCTACTGAACAAATTAATTTAACAATAGAATCTTCACTTGTTTGGGAAGTAATTCTTGGTATCTCGGGATATACACATACACGTCTTCGCCACACATTTGAATTTGATGAAGAGTGGACCATTGCACATAAATCAATGCCTGAACAGCTAGTGAAATCTTTAGCATTGATTGAAAAAACTAATTTTTGGTTTGCTTTAATTCTGCTACAGGACAAATTATCATCGTTATCAATTCAAGATTTTTCGAATCAACTTCAAAACATAGCTGCAGATTGTTTCTATGAAATACTTTTGCCATACAAAAATCGGGAAACGGAGGCTATAAGAAAAGAAACTTCTGCTCAGTATAATAATCCTCGACAGATAGAGAAATATGCGAAGTATTTTGATGACCATGAATACCTAGGAGGATATATACGTAATCTTGCGAAGTATTCACATAAAGACTTGTGTGATATTTTTACAACAGCCATGTTCGAGTGGCATAACTGGGTACGTAAAAACGAGAAATGGGATAAGTGGATGCAAGCACTTGATTTTGAACAAAAAAGATTTGGTTCAATCAACATGACAGACCCTATCGAAAAAATTGAACAGATTACTGGTGGCGTAAAGTATCAACTCGAACCATCTGTTTGGACAGTTAAACTTATTCCACATGTATCCTATCGTCCATGGGTTTTAGAAAAAAGGACCTGTCATACTAAACTGTTCTTTTATCCGTTAAATGAAGAACATTTACTAGAACCAGGTGTTCCTTCTGTGGAGTTGGTTAGAGGGTATAAAGCATTGGGAGATGAGCTTCGCTTAAAATTACTCTATCAATTATTAAAAGGACCTTCCGCATTACAAGACTTAAGTTTACGATTTAATCTTTCTAAGACTACGCTACACCATCAACTGTCTATTTTAAAGGCTGCTAGATTCATTAAAGTTGATAAAGGAATTTATTCGGCAAATCCAACGGAACTTAACTATTTAACAGAAAAACTTACTCAGTATCTTGAGAATCAAAAATGAAAAGGTATTCCAAATCATTTAGAGCACTCTGGATAGGTGAAATTGTATCAGAATTGGGTAGTGCAGCAGGTGGCATTATTAACGGTCTTTTGCTGTTCGAATTAACAGGATCAAAGGAATGGTTAGGTGTATTTTGGTTAGTTTATTTTATTCCCTCATTAGTATTACAAGGTGTAGCAGCACCATTTTTAAATCATGTTTCTAAAGGAAAAGCGATTCAAAATATCCAACTTATTCGTTCGCTTGCGTATCTATTTCCTGTAATTGGTTTCGTTCTATACAAAAATGAAGGAATTATCTTCGGGTTAATCATCTTACAATGCATATTGGGGTTACTGCAGCCTATTTATGCTAGTCTTTCCTTTTCGCTTTTACCTGAGATTTGCGAAGAAAAAGAATTAACAGAAGCAAATGGTTTATTGGATGGTACCATTCGACTTATGAGTTTTCTTGCTCCGGGATTGACTTCATTCCTTTTATTAGTAAGTCCAATACCATTTATTTATGTATTTTCTTGTTGTATGTTTCTAGTCAGTTATCTGTCTCTCGCCGGGATTTCCCAAGTAAGTATAGAAAGAGTGCCAGTATGGTCTAAAAAGTTTTGGTGGAAAGAAATGAAAGAAGGATATCACAGCTTTTTTAACTATCCACATCTATTGAGGCTGACGCTTCTCTCCATAACCGTTCAGTTTGCTGTGGGCGCAACAACTGTATTAAGCGTTCCTTTCATTCGTGAATCTCTTAATGGGCAATCATGGGAATATGCGATATTTGCTGGATCTTTTCCAATTGGCTATTTTATTGGCATACTCTTACTGTCAAAGATACCGAAAACCGATCAAACCATGTATCTCGGATTAATCGGTGGGGGGCTTTCATTTGTCTGTCTGTACTTTGTGGAATCCATACCAATTGCTTGGTTATGTGAGTTGTTTGGTGGAATAATGTTTCCACTTTTTAATGCTCGTAGTGCAGCCATTTTTCAGAAAATCGCACCTAAAGATCGCATGGCGCAACTTAGTGCTGTTCGTTTACTCTTTCTACGGGTCGCTATGCCATTAGGAATTGCCTTTGCCTCTGCGTCATTTTTAGATTTCAGTATTGGCCAAATTTATATAATAGTGGGTTTAATTATCGTTTTACCTGGCTTGTTTTATTTCCTTGTGCAGTTGCTACGAAATAGAACAAATAGTATATGAGGATTCATTTGACTCAATATTCAACATACGAATATAATTTTTGTATATAGAGAGGGAAGGAGGGGTATTATGATTTGGTCACTTCTCATCAATGATTTATTCATCTTTGTTAGTACAATGGAATACTTTTGGCTATTAGCTTCTTTGATTTTAACTGTCCTAAGTGTTCATTTGCATCTGTATATCGTTAATAAAATAACCGTTCAAGAAGTGAAGGACGAAGAGTTTGAAGTTGACTATAATATCACGAATACTTGGACTCCACCTATGCTAACGTGGTTTGTTCTGTGTATTAGAACGTCCGAAGATAATGAAGAAGAAAGTGTATCTCCTAGTTTGATTTAAACTTTTAAACTAGGAGGAATATCATTGTTAACATTTCTAGCACAACCTATTATTAACGTCATTCATTTTATTCATTCTTTTACAGGTAGCTATGCACTTAGTGTTATTGGCATTACGATCGTAGTCAGATTAATTCTTATGCCGTTATTTATTCAATCGGCAAAACATCAAAAGCACTCAAAAGAATTAATGACTACCATTAAGCCTGAATTAGATGCACTTACGGACAAATATAAGAATAGTCAAAGCGAATCTGAAAAAAGAATGGTACAACATAAAATCCAAGAGCTAACTTCCGATTCATTGAAAAGTTCTTTAATAGGTTGTTTACCAATCATCATTCAATTACCTATATTATTTTCACTGTATTACGCGATTAAGTTAGATTCAGTGATTGCCAGTGAAAATTTCCTTTGGATGAATTTAGGTACGATTGATATTGGGATTTCGATGATTGCTTGTTTGATTTATTTAATTCAAAGTTCTATCGCCTTAGAGAAAAGTCAACCGTTAAATATGAAGATAATGGTATTTATTAATCCAATCATGATCCTCATTTTTAGTCTGTTCAATCCAGCGATTATCCCAATCTATTGGACAGTTAGTGCTTTATTGTTAATAGTTCAACAATTGATCATAAAAAAATGGTATAGATAAAATGAAATCCTCTCTTTCAGTTATTGGAAGGAGAGGGTTTTTATTTACTTTCATAAACTTGTTGTGGACCTTTACATCACTTCTATCTTGAAAAAACATAAGTATTCATCCTATAATAAAAAGGTTATAGTAAAAGACTAAAAAGGGGCATCCGTTATGGCGAACGAAGTAAGATCGCAAGTGAACATTAAGCTCATTTCTACCATTCGTCCAAGTGATGGAGAGTCCGAAAGTTATGAAATGTGGCTCAAAGGGCAGCTACTTGAAAAAGCAGGAAGCCTGTATTTGAAATATGATGAGGTGCAGGAGGATAAAATCATCCGCACAACGATGAAGTTAGGTCATGAAAAGGCATTGATTATGCGTGCGGGAGCGGTTAGTATGCGACTACCACTGAACATAATTGAACAACAAAAAGGGCATTATGAAAGTGAGTTGGGTTCCATGCCACTCGTTATTGACACAAAAAAAATGACGTTTACAAAACAGGCAATAAGCGGAGATTTCCATGTACAGTACGATTTACTAATGGGTGGGCAATCCGTTGGCAACTATACATTAGATATTACATTTACGGAGGTACAATAATGAACGCAGTAGAACAAGTACAACAGGCTATTAAAGCAGCGATAGTGCAGGCTGTTGAAAAAGCAGGCTTAGTCGAGGCTGGCACAGAATTATCGATTCACCTGGAAACACCAAAGGATAAAGCAAATGGTGATTATGCAACAAACATTGCGATGCAATTAACGAAGTTAGCTAAAAAGCCACCTCGTGCTATTGCGGAAGCTATTTTAGAAAACCTGGATACAGCAGGCACAGATATTGAAAAAATCGACATTGCTGGTCCTGGCTTCATGAATATCACAGTACGTAAAGATTTCCTAACTGGGGTAATTACGCAAGCTCTTGAGCAAGGTACTGACTACGGTCGTTCAAATGCTGGTGCAGGAGAAAAGATTCAAGTGGAGTTCGTTTCAGCAAACCCTACTGGCGACCTTCATTTAGGTCATGCTCGTGGCGCTTCTGTTGGAGATTCCTTATGTAATGTGTTAGATATGGCTGGTTACAGTGTCTCTCGTGAATATTATATTAATGATGCAGGTAATCAAATTAATAACTTAGCTTACTCATTAGAAGCTCGTTATAAACAAGCATTAGGAATGGAAGCTGAGATGCCAGAAGATGGCTATCATGGGCAAGATATCATTGATATTGCAGGTAAATTAGCAGACGAGCATGGTGAAGCTATTCTAGCAAAATCAGATGAAGATCGTTTTGCCTTCTTCCGTCAGCATGGTTTAGCTTTAGAATTGGATAAATTAAAAACAGACCTAGCAAACTTCCGTGTAAATTTTGATGTCTGGTATTCTGAAACATCTCTATATGAAAACGGTAAAATCGAAGTAGCATTAGATAAATTAAAAGCCAATGGTCATGTGTTTGAAGAGGATGGTGCCACTTGGTTCCGCTCTACAACATTTGGTGATGATAAAGATCGTGTGTTAATTAAAAATGATGGGTCATTCACATATTTAACGCCAGATATTGCTTACCACGAAGACAAAATTGTCCGTGGCTTCGATAAATTAATCAATATTTGGGGTGCTGACCATCACGGTTATATTCCACGTATGAAAGCAGCGATTCAAGCACTTGGCTATGATCGCGATACGTTAGAAGTGGAAGTTATTCAAATGGTTCAGCTTTATAAAAACGGTGAAAAATTCAAAATGTCTAAACGTACAGGGAACGCAGTAACAATGCGTGAGCTTGTAGAAGAGGTAGGTCTAGATGCTGTTCGTTACTTCTTTGTCAAAACAGCGGGCGATTCTCATATGGACTTTGATCTTGACCTTGCTGTCTCACAATCGAATGAAAACCCTGTGTACTATGCACAATATGCGCATGCACGTATTTCGTCTATTTTACGTTCAGCAAATGAACAAGGCTTTGCTGCTACAACAGAACATCTCAATCTGTTAACAGCAGAAAAAGAAATTGATTTATTGAAAAAGATTGGCGATTTCCCGAGAGTGGTAGCGGAAGCAGCGAAACACCGTACACCACACCGTATCGCAAACTATATTCTAGATACAGCAGCTGCATTCCATAGTTTCTATAATGCAGAAAAAGTATTAGATGCTTCAAACAAAGAGTTAACAGAGGCTCGTTTAGCGTTAATTACGGCTGTCCGCACAACAATTGCGAATGCACTACGTTTAATTGGTGTATCTGCACCGGAAAAAATGTAATACCTTTTTAAGCTCCTAACATGAAATGTGTTAGGGGTTTTTTTAATGGATAGAAAGCTGAAAGTGAACGATAAAGTTCTACAAGTGGCGGATATAACCGTAAAAGTGACGGATAGAAAGACGAGAGAAACGGATAAACCGTGGGATATTAGCTGTTTCAAACTTTATTTTTCTGTTAATTTCGAAAATTTTGTTGAAGTTTACGTTAACGTCAATGGTATACTGTTGCCAATTAGGAAAGGGGGAGATGGTTTTGAAGACGATTCAGGAGGTAGCAAAGGAGTTTAATGTATCTACACGGACAATTCGTTATTATGAGGAACTTGGGCTTCTTTGTCCTCATCGCTCATCTACCAATCAACGAACCTTTTCCAAAAAAGAATTGGCGAAGCTCAAGCTTATTTTCAGAGGCAAGCGTTATGGATTTTCTCTGGAAGAAATCAAAGAGATGGTTTTACTATTTGATTTTGATCGCTCGGGAATCCAGCAATTAGAACGAACGGTTGAATACGGAGAACAAAAAATTCAAGAGATTGAGAGTAAAATAGCTGAGCTGACGCAGATGAAACATGAATTACAACAAATGCATGGCATGTTTAGTGAAAAATTAGCGACTTTAAAGGGAGAGATGCACGATGAATAGTTCCAATTTATTAGCACGTAATGCCCGTAAGTATCCGAAAAATGAAGCCGTTATTTGTCATGGCAGAAGAGTTACCTATCAAGATTTAGATGAGCAGGTGACACGTTTCAGTCATGCTTTGCTAGAGCAGGGAGTAAGGCAGGGTGATAAGGTAATCATCTTCATGCCAAACGTTTTAGAGTTTGTTGTCAGTTACTTTGCTATTCAGCGTATCGGAGCGATTGTTGTACCAGTCAATGCGAAATTTACATTGCAGGAAGTAGAGTACGTGGCGCAGCATGCAGAAGCGAAGGCAATTGTCGTTCATGAGGCTATTTTTGCCGCAGTTGAACAGCTAGCTGTGATCCCGGTAAAAATTAAAACAGGTCAAGAAAAAGTGGGTTGGCTCCAATATGAAACAATGCTTCAAAATGCTAGCACACAACTGATTGATTGCCAGCTGCATGAAGATGACCCTTCCACGATTTTGTATACATCTGGTACAACAGGCAAACCAAAGGGTGTGTTATTTAGCTATCGTAATATTTTAACAGTGGCACAAATGATTGCTGTTGAAATGGAGGTAAAGCCTGAGAGCCGTATTTTGCTCATGATGCCATTAACACACTCGGCGCCATTGCATTTATTTTTAATGGCAGGCGTATTGGTAGGCTCAACAAATGTGTTAACACCAACTTTTACACCTGATTTATTCATTGATGCCATTGAACAGGAGAAAACCACACATTTCTTTGGTGCACCTGTTGCTTATTTATTAACGGCACAGATGCCAAGATTACAATCGGCTGATTTGTCTTCAATGAAATGGTGGGTGTATGGTGGGGCACCATTATCCCAAAATGAAGTTCATTTCATTCAGCAGGCATTCCGAACAAATAATTTAACTTGTGTATATGGATTAACAGAGGCGGGACCAAGTGGTTCATTATTATTTGGCAAAGAGCATGAAACAAAGGCTGGAAGTATAGGGCAGCGGGCGCCGCTTGGTACAGAGTTGCGTATTGTGAATGACAACGGAGAAGATGTAAATGTTGGCGAAGTAGGGGAAATTGTTTTGTTAGGTGAGGGCAATATGCTTGGCTACTATAAGGATGAAGTGGCAACGAATGCGACCTTCATTGACGGTTGGTTAAAAACAGGAGATTTAGCTCGTAAGGATGAAGATGGTTTTATTTGGATTGTTGATCGTAAAAAGGATGTCATTATTTCGGGTGGTGTCAACATTTATCCGAAAGAAATTGAAGATTGCTTATTAGGCTTTGAAGGGATATTCGAAGTTGCTGTGATTGGTGTACCTCATCCACAATGGGGGGAAACTGTAAAGGCAGTATATTCCGCTAAACAAGACATTGATGAGGAAGCGCTGAAAGCTTATTTAGAGGAACATCTGGCAAAGTTTAAAATACCACGTATTTTCGAAAAAGTGGAAGCGCTACCACGCAATGCATCAGGTAAAATATTAAAACAATCTTTGAAGGGGCAAGAGGTGAGATAGTATGAAAGTATTACAACAAGAAGAAATGCGTACTACGAACTTTTTTACAGAGGATGAAACGCTTCAAAAAATATTAGAAATGATGTTAGATAAAGAGTTTTTGTCCTATGCCCATCGAGAGTTAACAGATTTTGGAGAGCTATGTGCAGGTGACATTGATGTGAGGGCAAAGTATACAGATCGGCAGGGGGAGCCTCGCCTTCAAAGGTATGATGCCTATGGTGAAGAGATATCAGAGGTTTGGGTCAATGATGGCTATAAGAAAACGATTGAAGAGACATATAATACGGGTATTGTCGGCTATGTGCACAAGGATATTCCACAGCTAGGTCACAAGGGGAATTATGTTTATAGCTTTGCGCAAGGTTACTTATTGTCTCATGCAGAGCCTGGTTTTTATTGTCCCGTGACATTGACGATGGCTACTGCCTACCTATTAGATCATTATGCGGATGAAGAGGTGAAGCAGCGTTTCTTACCTCATGTTTGTGCAACAGGTGACACAGAGTTATATGAAGGTGCGACATTTTTAACAGAACGTCAAGGAGGCTCAGACGTTGGCGCGAATGTTGTGGAGGCGAGAAAGGATGGCGCTGCGTATCGCCTATATGGTGAAAAATACTTCGCATCCAATGCGGGTATGTGTGGAGTAGCGATGGTGTTGGCACGACTAGAAGATGCGCCAGCAGGTTCCAAAGGCTTAACGTTGTTTGCAGTTCCTTGGCACAAAGAAGATGGAACAGCCAATCATCTTCGTATTCGCCGACTGAAAGATAAGTTAGGCGTTCGAGCAGTTCCTTCAGGTGAGGTAGAATTTGATGGTGCACTTGCCTATGTTGTAGGGGAGCAAAATAAAGGGATTTATTACATGCTAGAAGCACTAAATCTCTCAAGAATTTGTAATGCAGTAGCTTCAATTGGCATTATGCGTCGTGGCTTTTTAGAGGCAAAACATTACGTAACCAATCGTTATGCATTTGGTAAGCCTTTAACACAATACCCTATGGTTCAGGATACTTTAGGTAAATTTGCGGCTAAGTTGCATGTGGAAGTAGCGACAGTTTTTGATCTTATTCAATTATACGATAAAGTGACGAGTGGACAGGGAACACAGCAAGACCTTATTATGAATCGCTTATATATTGCCATTATGAAAAAGGAAACAGCAGAGCAAGCCGTTCATTATGCTAGTGAGGCAATTGAGTTACACGGAGGTAATGGCTATATCGAAGACTTTGTAACGCCCCGCTTATTAAGAGACGCACAAGTGTTGACGGTGTGGGAGGGGACGGCTAATATTTTGGCCTTAGAACTCATTCGGTTAGTAGATAAGTTTCATGCACATGAACTGTTTGTACAGGAGATGGAGGAACGCTTAGAAAAATTAGCTAACAGCTCGTTAGTACAAATCGTTAAAGAACAATTGGCGAATATGGCTATGAAACTACAAATCTTTAGCGCTTTAGACGCGGCAACAAAAACTTTTGAAGCAAAAGATATGGCGAAAAAAATGGCTCATCTTTATGAAAGCGTCGTAGCAGTAGAATGGGCGCATAAATTTGGTGGGAAATATGAAAAACTAGCGGACGTTTATTTAGAGCAGACGTGGTCATTAAGAGAAATGGGTGCTCAAATGAAAACAGTTCAATATTTTTCTGAAATTGTATAATAGCTTGGGAGTCGTCTTGAATGGAGGCGACTTCTTTCATTTTCATGTATAATGAAATCAACTGAATATTGTAAAGGTTCTTTACTTAAGTAAAGTGAAAAGGGAAATCGGTGTAATTCCGATGCGGTCCCGCCACTGTAAGTGTGAGTTTTTTCAAATGATGCCACTGAAGATTTCGGGAAGGCTTGAAAAATCGCAAGGAGCACAAGCCAGGAGACCTGCCTTTATAACAGACATGACAACCTACGAGGATAGGGTGGTGGATTTTGTATCAGTTTTTTGGTGCGATTTTGCCCCCCTCATCATTCAAAGATGAGGGGTTTTATTTTGATGCAGAATAAAGTGAAATGTCGCACGGATCAACGAAGGAGGATTCACATGAAGGAATTTTGGAAAATAGGATTATCAGCATTTTTAGCAGTAGGCTTGCTAGCTGCTTGTGGACAGGAAGCAAAAGATAACAAGCCAGCTACTGAGCAGCAAACACAGCAAGAAACAGCACAGGTGGATGAAGCAACATTCCCAATGACTATAACAGATGCCCTTGGCAAGGACATTACTCTTGAAGCACCTCCTGAGAAAATTGTTTCACTTATTCCAAGTAACACTGAAATCCTTTTTGGACTTGGTTTAAATGATGAAATAGTTGGTGTTACTGACAACGACGATTATCCACCAGAGGCAGCTGAGAAGGATAAGGTTGGCGGAATGGAATACGATATTGAAAAAATTATTGCCTTAAAACCAGATATCGTTTTTTCACACGAATCTAGCATGTCTCTTTCAGAAGAGGCTATTGCACAGCTTGAATCAGCAGGTTTGAAAGTGTTTGTAGTAAGAAATGCACAAGACTTTAATGAAACATATACGACAATTGAGCAACTTGGTCGTGCTACAGGGAAATTACCAGAGGCTGAAAAAATTGTTGCTAATATGAAGGCCAAAGTAGAAGAAGTTTTGACTAAAGTCAAGGATGTTGAACCAAAAAAAGTGTTAGTCGAAGCATCGGATGAGCCAGATATTTATACAGCTGGCAATGGCACATTTATGAACGCAATGCTTGAAATGATCAATGCAGAGAATGTAGCTGTAGATGGTGATAATTGGTATAAAATTGATGCAGAACAAATTATCGCAAAAAATCCAGATGTCATTGTGGTGACATATCATTATGTACCAGATATTTTAACGAAAATACCAAAACGTGCGGGCTTTGATACTATTAATGCCGTAAAAAATAATGCGATTGTACAGGTAGATGAAAGTACAACGAGTCGTCAAGGACCACGTTTAGCAGAAGGTCTAGAAGAATTAGCAAAAGCGATCTATCCTGAGGTATTTAAGTGAAAAAAATAGCACTAGCCTATGCACTAACATGCACGCTTCTTCTTATTAGCATCTGGTGTGGCGTAGCGATAGGCTCAGTTCATATTCCATTAGAAGTATTGTGGAATAAGGCGGCTGATGAAACAGCCGCCAATATCTTTTGGAAAATTCGCTTGCCTCGCGTGTTGTTAGCGGGACTAGTGGGGGCATCTCTAGCTATTGCTGGAGCCGCATTCCAAGGTTTATTAAAAAACCCATTAGCAGACCCATACACACTAGGGGTTTCATCAGGGGCTTCTGTTGGTGCTGTTATAACAATCTTTTTTAGTATTTCTATCCCTGTCGTCGGTTTGTATGCTCTACCAACCTTTAGTATGATCGGTGCTATCATCACGATGGTAGTTGTCATGAGCTTCGCTAGACTCGTAGACCGTTCATTGAAAATGGAAACATTGATATTAACAGGTGTTATTTTTAGTTCATTTTTAGGTTCCCTTATTTCATTAATGATTGCTTTATCTGGTGAAGAATTACGTCAGGTAATAGGCTGGTTACTTGGTTCTGTATCGATGCGTGGTTGGCCATATGTCCAAATGATCATTCCATTTGTTATTGTAGGTTCAATTATGCTATGGACGCAAAGACGAGAGCTAAATGTTTTGTTGTATGGTGAAGAGCGAGCAAAACATTTAGGTGTTAATGTGAAGCGTAGTAAATATTTGATATTAGCAGGTGGCTCCATGCTAACCGGAGCAGCTGTAGCGGTTTCTGGCACAATTGGCTTTGTAGGATTAGTGGTGCCGCATATGACAAGGATGATTTGGGGTTCAGATCATCGCCACTTATTACCATTATCTTTTTTCAATGGTGCAACATTACTCATTATTTGCGACTTAGTAGCACGAACAATCATTGTGCCAAGAGAGCTACCAATTGGTGTTATTACGGCATTTATTGGAGCACCTGTTTTCTCCTATATTTTTTATAAGCAGCGAAGAAGCAAGGGGGTACGGGCATGATTGTTGTTGAACATCTATCAGGTGGCTATGAAGATGTACCAATCGTCAAGGATATTAGTTTTACTGTTGAAAAAGGGAAAATTCTTGGCATTCTAGGGCCGAATGGTAGCGGGAAATCCACATTATTAAAAGTAATGAGTGGTATTTTACCAGCTACTGCTGGAACTATTTCGATTGATGGACAAAATATTCTTTCTTATAATGCTCGTTCTTTGGCGCAAAAGATGGCTGTATTACCACAGCTTCATGCAAATGCTTTCTCGAATAGTGTGAGAGAGGCAGTTTCACTAGGGCGCTACCCGCATCAAACAGGCTTTTTCTCAAGTTGGTCTGCACAAGATGAGCAGGCTGTTCAACATGCCATGCTACAAACAGGTGTAAAGCGATATGAGCATACGCCTATGGAATTTTTATCTGGCGGTGAACAACAAAGAGTGTTTGTAGCACAGGCCTTAGCTCAAACAGCAGAAATTCTATTACTGGATGAACCAACTAATCATTTAGACATTGCACACCAACGTCAAATTTTAGACATGGTTCGGAAGGAAGCGATGGAATGTGGTTTAACGGTTGTTATGGTACTACACGATATGAATCTAGCCTCGCTTTATTGCGATGAATTATTACTTATGGAGAGTGGGCAAGTGAGAGCACTTGGGGCACCACATGAAGTATTAATTGCCTCTCAAATTGAAGAAGTTTATCAAGCGCGGGTGACTACATATGCACACCCTGAAATACCAAAACCGCAAATTACAATGATGCCTGCAGCAACTGACTACCAACAGCGAGCTGTCATTAAAAAAGAGCATTTTATGATAACGGAACACTATGTTCAACTTACATCAGAGCTTCCTATAAAGACCGTATCCTCTGCCGTTCATAACCCGGGTATTGGTTGGCATAATTGCTTATTAAATCGCTCAGTTCCTGGTGATTATGTCATCAGTGATGTAAAAAGAGAAGTTAGTGATTTTATGCAAAGGGAGAATTTTTCTCCTACAAATACTGTTGTGATGCTAACAGCAGTACCAACAGCGCTAGTGGCAATTAATGAATTTTCAGCACCTTTTGGCAGTATAATCGTAGCTGTAACAGCTGGCGTAGGCAATGCAGTTGATGTCTCTCGTGTTCACGAAAGACAAGATGATCCATATATTGGTACTATTAATACATGGGTTATTATTAATGGTTGTTTATCCGAAGAGGCATTTTTTCAGGCATTGATGACAGCAACTGAGGCAAAAACCAAGGCGTTGCAATCAGAAAATATTCGTGATGAGCGGAGTGGGACTATTGCGACAGGTACTGCTACAGATAGTTTGTTAATTGCAGCGACTCAAAAAGGGGAAGAAATGCTGTATGGTGGCCCCATTACGGACGTTGGTAAAGTGATTGCAAAGGGTGTCTATGAAACAACAGTTCAGGCGATTAGGAATTATAAAAATGAATTTTAGGAGATGAGAGAATGAAGCTTTACACGAAAACAGGCGATACGGGGAAAACAAGTCTTATTGGAGGACGTGTTGATAAAGATAGTTTACGTGTTGAAACATATGGGGCAATTGATGAATTAAATTCCTTTATTGGGAAGGCTGTAAGTGAATTAGATCAAGCGCTTTTCAAGGATATTTTAACAGACCTAGAGACAATTCAGCATGAGCTGTTCGATGCTGGTGGAGACCTTGCCAATGTGATGAAAGAACGCCAATATAAGTTAACAGAGCAACCGATTGAAGTACTTGAAACTCGTATAGATGCTCTATCAGACGAAGCGCCACCATTACAACGTTTTATTTTACCAGGAGGTGCACCAGCAGCTGCAACTTTACACATTGCGCGCACAGTTGCACGTCGAGCAGAGCGTGAAATGGTGACGCTAATGAAAGAGGTTGAAGATGTGCCAAAGGTTGTGCAAAAATACTTAAATCGATTATCAGATTATTTATTTGCAGCTGCACGTGTTGTAAATGCACGATTAAAAGTAGCAGATGTTGAGTATATTCGTAGCGGGAATGTTTTTAAAAAATAAAAGTGTGATTTAGTAAATGTTTTTGTACACATAATAAAACGTCGGATACTAAAGCCTCCTTCCTTTATAGGGGATAGAGGTTTGTTTGCTTTCTTCAGCAAATGTTCAAACGTCTACTGAATATGTAACATTCGGTAAGGTATAATTGATAAGGAAAGTAAAAAAATGCTACCTTGGAAAAATTCAGGGTGGCTTTTTTTCTTGTAAAATGTAAGAATATAAAATTATCAGAAATATTTCCGTTTTATGTTGACTGAATGCTCACTCATTTATTAGAATAGGAATATAATGATAAAGTGAAGTACATTTCTGTATGAACTAGCAAATTCGCCACAAAGAGAGAAAATTACGACAAACTAAAGGGGGGACCAACCATGAGTCCATTATTAATTGCTAACATTGTCTTAACAGTCGTGGTTGTGCTTTATGCAGTAGGATTGTTCTTCTACCTGTTGAAAACACGCTATAAGTATGTGCAATTGGGGAAAAAGGTTGAGTTTGATGAAAGTGTTAAAGAACGACTTCGTTATATTATGGTCAATGTATTTGGTCAAAATAAGCTATTAAAGGATCCAAAGAGTGGTTTAATTCACGTTATGTTTTTCTATGGATTTTTGATGGTGCAGTTAGGGGCAATTGATTTAATCTGGAAAGGACTAGCACCAGAGTCACATCTGCCACTAGGCATTTTCTATGGTGTCTTTACATTCTTCCAAGAGCTTGTAGTTTTAATGATTTTAATTGCGGTAGTGTGGGCATTTTACCGCCGCTATGTTGAAAAACTAGTGCGTCTAAAACGAGGATGGAAAAATGGTCTTGTATTAATTTTCATTGGTGGGTTAATGGTATCTACATTAATCGCTAATGGTATGGGATTAATTTGGCATGGTGAGGGATTAACCTATACGGAGCCATTTGCTTCAAGTATTGCTGCTATTTTTGGCTTCCTACCTACATCAGTAGCTGCTGGCGTATTTTATGTAATGTGGTGGGCACACCTTTTAATTCTATTAACATTCCTTGTGTACGTACCGCAATCTAAACATTTCCATTTAATCGTCAGTCCACTTAATGTTTACATGAATCGTTTAGATCGTACGGGTACATTAACACCAATCGATTTCGAGGCCTTAGAAGAAGCAGGGGAAAATGCTGAAAGTGAAGAGGATATGCCTTCTATTGGAGTGGGACGCATACAGGACTTCACACAAAAGCAAATGCTCGATCTATATTCTTGTGTAGAATGTGGACGTTGTACAAACATGTGTCCAGCAACAGGAACAGGAAAAATGCTGTCGCCAATGGATTTAATCGTGAAATTGCGTGATCATTTAACATTTACGGGCGCAGTTGTAACAAAACAAAAACCGTGGGTGCCTTATCAATTCTTTGCCAATACAAAGGGTAATCAGCTTGCAATGGCAGCTGGTGCTGAAGGTGCTGTAATTGAAGATATCTACAGTCCATCTTTAATAGGCGAAGTCATTACAGAAGAAGAGATTTGGGCTTGTACAACTTGTCGTAACTGTGAAGATCAATGCCCAGTAATGAATGAGCATGTTGATAAAATTATTGACCTACGTCGTTATCTCACTATGACTGAAGGAAAAGTCAATCCAGATGCGCAACGTGCTATGACAAATATTGAGCGACAAGGTAATCCTTGGGGTTTAAACCGTAAAGAAAAAGAAAATTGGCGCGATCTAGATCCAACAATCCAAATTCCAACTGTAAAAGAGCTGAAAAAATCTGGTGAGGAAATGGAATATTTATTCTGGGTTGGTTCGATGGGAGCTTTCGATAACCGCTCTCAAAAAATCGCTTTAGCATTCTGTCGTTTATTAAACGAAGCTGGTGTGAAGTTTGCAATCTTAGGTAATAAAGAGAAAAACTCTGGGGACACACCTCGCCGTTTAGGGAATGAGTTCTTATTCCAGGAGCTAGCTACAGCGAATATTGATGAGTTTGAGAAAAACGAAGTGAAGAAAATTGTGACAATCGACCCTCATGCCTACAATATCTTTAAAAATGAATATCAAGACTTTGGCTGGAAAGGCGAAGTGTATCATCATACTGAATTATTAAATCAGTTGATTGAAGAAAATCGTCTAGCGCTAAACTATGAGGTTCATGAAACGATTGTCTTCCATGATTCTTGTTACTTAGGCCGTTACAATGATGTCTATGATGCTCCACGTGAAATTCTTCGAGGCATCCCTGGTGTGAAGCTTGTTGAAATGGAACGTAACCGTGAAACAGCGATGTGCTGTGGTGCTGGTGGTGGATTAATGTGGATGGAAGAACATGTAGGGAACCGTATTAACGTAGCACGTACAGAGCAGGCTCTCGCAACAAATGCATCGGTTATTTCATCGGGCTGTCCTTACTGTTTAACAATGTTAGAGGATGGTACAAAGGCAAAAGAGGTTGAAGATTCTATTGGAACATTTGATGTTGCAGAATTACTAGAGCGCTCAGTGTTCGGCGAAAAAGTAAAGGCTGTTCAACCTTCTTCAGAGGAAACAGAAGAAACATTTGAAGAAGTGGTAGCATCCGTAGAAAAGGCTCGCCAAGACGAGAATCCGGAAGCGAACGCAGAAAAATGATTGCTATTGCAGAAATATTTTAGTTATCTGAAAAATATAAATTGCACAATAAAAAATTGTTTTGTAGAATAAGATTAAATGGGAATGGGAGTTGAGATAGTAAACTCCCATTTTTCCTCGATAGAAGTCGAGCGAGCGTTCAGTCAATAATGCTTTACAACTTCATCGAGAACGTAAAACAAAAGGGGTGTTTTACTTGAATAGAGCTGTAATTTTAGCAGGAGCAAGAACTGCATTTGGTAAATTTGGAGGTTCATTATCAGCATTACATGCAAGTGATTTAGGTGCGATTGCGATTAAAGGGGCATTAGAGAAAGCAAATCTTGCATCTGAGGAAGTAGATGAGGTAATTTTAGGTTCTGTTTTACAAGGGGGACAGGGTCAAATTCCTTCTCGACAGGCTGCGCTGAAGGCCAATTTACCAACAGCAGTAAAAACAGAAACAATCAATAAAGTTTGTGCGTCCGGGATGCGTGCAGTGACATTAGCAAATCAATTGATTCGTTTAGGGGACGAAGAAGTGGTTATTGCTGGTGGCATGGAATCTATGTCCAATGCGCCATATTATCTTCTGAATGGTCGAAATGGTTTGCGTATGGGAGATTCAACAATGGTAGATGGCATGCTTTATGATGGCTTAACATGTGCTTTCGATAAAGCGAGACCGCATATGGGCAGCTATGGTAATGCAACAGCTAAAGAATTCTCGCTAAGTCGAGAAGAACAGGATGCTTGGTCAGTTCGCAGTCATGAACGCGCACTAGCCGCAATTGAAAAAGGTTACTTTGCAGAAGAAATCGTACCAGTAGAGATTCCTCAACGAAAAGGTGAACCACTTGTTGTGGATACAGATGAGGCACCAAGAGCAGGTACGTCTTTGGAAATACTGGCGAAGTTAAAACCAGCCTTTGACAAGGATGGCACGATTACAGCAGGTAACGCACCTGGGGTTAACGACGGAGCATGTGCACTTGTCGTCATGAGTGAGGAACGTGCAAAACGTGAAGGTAGAGAACCATTGGCAGTAATCATTGGTCATGAAGAACTTGCGATTGAGCCAGAAAGCTTCCCACAAACACCAGGTCTTGTTATTAATAAATTACTGAAAAAGACCAATAAATCATTAGCAGATATTGATTTAATAGAAATCAATGAAGCCTTTGCAGCAGTCGCTTTAGTCAGCAAGCAGTTGGCAGATTTAGATGCAGAAAAAGTGAATGTTAATGGCGGTGCAGTTGCTTTAGGTCATCCTATTGGGGCATCTGGTGCACGCATTATATTAACACTTGCACAGGAATTGAAGCGTCGTGGCGGTGGTATCGGCATTGCTGCAATCTGTTCAGGCGGCGGTCAAGGTGATGCAATTATGATTGAAGTACCAAAAACAGGGGGACTGAACTAATGGGAATTCAAAAGGTAATGGTCATTGGTGCAGGGCAAATGGGCTCTGGTATTGCCCAGGTTTGTGCACAAGCAGGCTTTGATGTGAAATTGAACGATATCAAGCAAGAATTTTTCGAGCGTGGATTAGGGGTTATTACGAAAAATTTATCACGTGATGTAGAAAAGGGTCGTAAAACAGAAGATGAGAAGGCTGCTGTTCTAGGTCAAATTAGTATGTCACTAGATTTACAGGATGCTAGTGATGTAGATATTATCATTGAGGCAGCTGTAGAAAATATGGAAATTAAGCAATCCATCTTTAAGCAACTGGATGGCATTGCACCAGCACATGCTATTTTAGCTACGAATACATCTTCACTGCCTATTACAGAAATCGCAGCAGTAACAAATCGTCCAGAGCAAGTAATTGGTATGCACTTTATGAATCCTGTACCAGTTATGAAACTTGTCGAAATCATTCGGGGCTTAGCAACAACAGATGAAGTATACAAAGCTGTTGAAGAGATGACGGTCAAATTATCGAAAACACCAGTTGAAGTGAATGACTTCCCAGGATTTATTTCAAACCGAATCTTACTACCGATGATTAATGAAGCGATTTACGCACTCTATGAAGGTGTAGCTACGAAGGAAGCAATTGATGATGTAATGAAGCTTGGTATGAACCATCCAATGGGGCCATTAACATTGGCAGACTTCATTGGTTTGGATACTTGTCTTTACATCATGGAAATTTTACATGAGGGTCTAGGAGATAGTAAATATCGTCCTTGCCCACTGCTACGTAAATACGTTGCAGCAGGCTGGCTAGGTAAGAAATCAGGAAAAGGCTTTTACGTTTACGAATAATCCTATGGGGATGGGGTTATTTAGATGTTTGGGGACAACTTAGAGGGGTGACATTATAGATGCATTTGCAATTTACAGATGAGCAAATTATGATGCGCGATATGGTTCGTCAATTTGCTCAGGAAAAAATTCAACCATGGGTAGAGCGAATGGAAGCGGGAGAATTCCCACGTGAGCTTCTACAGCAAATGGGTGAACTTGGCTTAATGGGTATTACTACACCAGAAGACTTAGGTGGTTCTGGTATGGATTTTACATCGTATATAATTGCGATTAATGAACTATCAAAAGTAAGCGCTGTAATGGGCGTTATTTTATCGGTGCATACTTCGGTTGGAACAAATCCAATCATTTACTTTGGGAATGACGAACAAAAGAAACGTTATGTACCAAAACTTGCAGCAGGAGAATATTTAGGTGCATTTTGTTTAACGGAACCAGGTGCAGGCTCAGACGCTGGGTCTCTACAATCAAAGGCAGTGCGTGATGGCGATGAATATGTTATTAACGGCTCCAAAGTATTTATTACAAATGGTGGAGAGGCTGATGTATATATTGTATTTGCTTCCACTAACCCTGCTGAAAAAACAAAAGGTATTTCGGCATTTATTGTCGAAAAGGGGACACCTGGCTTAATCATCGGAAAAGATGAACATAAGATGGGCTTACATGGCTCACGTACTGTTCAGCTGACATTCGATAATTGTCGCATTCCAGCCGACAACCTACTTGGGGAAGAGGGAGAAGGCTTTAAAATTGCGATGGCCAATTTAGATGTTGGAAGAATTGGCATTGCGGCACAGGCTTTAGGAATTGCTGAAGCAGCACTAGAGGCGGCTACTGCTTATGCTAAAGAACGTATACAATTTGGCAAACCAATTGCTGCACAACAAGGTGTTGGCTTTAAGCTTGCTGATATGGCAACAGCTGTTGAATCGGCGAAACTATTAGTCTATCGCGCAGCAGATTTACGTGCAAAAGGTTTACCATGTGGAGCAGAAGCTTCAATGGCTAAACTTTTCTCATCACGAACAGCGGTACAAACGGCAATAGAAGCGGTTCAAGTATTCGGCGGCTACGGCTATACGGAAGATTATCCGGTAGAGCGCTATTTCCGCGATGCAAAGGTTACAGAAATCTATGAAGGTACAAGTGAAATTCAAAGACTAGTCATTAGTAAACATTTACTGAAATAAAGCCTGATGTTAGGAAGGGTACAAACCTCCAGAGAGGAAGACACGCTCATAAAGTGTGTTGATCCGCTCTAAAAAGTGAGAGAGGCGCTCAATTAAGAGAAGAAACCGCTCCAAAGTGGTAGAAATCCGCTCCTAGAAAGTGTAGACCCGCTCTAAAATAAGGGAAACCCGCTCAATCCAACCTAACAACAATCAGGTAACACAGAACAGAGTCTAATTAAAAAGGGGAAATGGACAATGAACTTTCAGTTAACAGAAGAGCATGAACAATTACGTGAAATGATTCGTGATTTTGCTATAAATGAAGTGGCGCCAACAGCTGCTGAACGTGACGAAAATGAAGAATTTGACCGTGCGATTTTCGATAAAATGGCGGAGCTTGGGTTAACTGGTATTCCATGGCCTGAGGAATATGGTGGTGCAGGATTTGACTACCTTGCATATGTCATTGCTGTCGAGGAACTATCACGTGTCTGTGCTTCGACTGGGGTAACATTATCTGCGCATACTTCACTGGCAGGCTGGCCACTTTACAAGTTTGGTTCAGAAGAACAAAAACAAAAATACCTTCGTCCAATGGCTGAAGGCAAACATATTGGTGCGTATGGTTTAACAGAACCAGGATCAGGTTCAGATGCAGGCGGCATGAAAACATATGCAAAACGTGATGGCGATGATTATATTTTAAATGGCTCAAAAATCTTTATTACGAATGGTGGAGTAGCAGATACTTATATTGTATTTGCAGTAACAGACCCAGAAGCAAAACATGGCACATCCGCATTTATCGTGGAAGCTGGGTTTGAAGGTTTCTCTGTAGGGAAGAAAGAAAAGAAATTAGGAATTCGTTCATCTCCAACAACAGAGATTATTTTTGATAACTGTCGTGTTCCAAAAGAAAATCTATTAGGTGCTGAAGGGGAAGGCTTTAAGATTGCCATGACGACACTGGACGGTGGACGTAATGGTATTGCGGCTCAAGCAGTAGGGATTGCACAGGGAGCATTAGATGCAGCCGTAGACTACGCCAAAGAACGTGTGCAATTTGGTAAACCAATCACTGCAAACCAAGGCATTTCCTTTAAATTAGCAGATATGGCAACTCAAATAGAGGCTTCTCGACTTCTTACATACCAGGCGGCTTGGTTAGAGTCTAATAACCTACCATATGGTAAGGCATCTGCAATGGCGAAATTAATGTCTGGCGATACGGCTATGAGTGTAACGACAGAGGCGGTTCAAGTATTTGGTGGCTATGGTTATACAAAAGATTATCCGGTAGAGCGCTTTATGCGCGATGCTAAAATTACACAAATTTATGAAGGTACGCAGGAGATTCAACGTCTTGTTATCTCGCGTATGCTAACGAAATAATCGATGGCTGAAAAAGATAAAAGGCCCCAAGTACAGTCAACTGTAAAAGATGAAAATTTAATCGCCATTCGTCGTGAACAAATGATTCAAGGAGCTATTAAGCTATTTAGAGAAAAAGGCTTTCATCGTGCCACGACGAGAGAGATTGCAAAAGCTGCTGGCTTTAGTATTGGTACTTTGTATGAGTACATCCGAACGAAAGAAGACGTTCTTTATCTTGTTTGTGATAGTATCTATCACCATGCAATGGAGCGACTTTCAAGTTATGAGATTAAAGCAGGAACAATTGATGAGTTGAAAGAAATGATTAGGGAATATTTCCTGCAAATTGATAGCATGGTTGATGAGCTAACAATCATGTATCAAGAAACAAAATCATTGTCCAAAGAAGCACAACGCTATGTCTTTAGTAAAGAGTTTGAAATGGTTGCCACATTTGAACGCTTGTTACAGCGATGTGTGCAGTCTGGCGAACTAACAATGACAGACAAGCAAATCCATTTAGCAGCCAATAACTTAGTTGTTTCAGGACAAAGCTGGGCGTTCCGCAAATGGGCATTACATCGTCAGCATTCCATTGACGAATTCATTGACATGCAAATCACTTTGTTCATTTCAGGCATAAAGGGGTTCTAATATTTTGTAAGGGGTTTGTCGGCAATTGCATATAGCGATATTGCAATTGTCGGCTTTTTTTATTCAATAAGGGGAGAGAGTGGGGATTTCATATGACAAAGGTAGAAGTATATCGTCCAAAAAATCACGTACGTTTTGTGACAGCATCAAGTCTTTTTGATGGACATGATGCTTCCGTCAATATTATGCGACGCATTTTACAATCGAGCGGTGTAGAAGTAATCCATTTAGGTCATAACCGTTCTGTTGAAGAAGTCGTGAATGCTGCGATACAAGAAGATGCACAAGGTATTGCAGTTTCTTCTTATCAAGGCGGGCATATGGAATACTTTAAATATATGTATGATTTACTGCGTGAAAAAGGGGCACCACATATAAAAATTTATGGCGGTGGTGGAGGAGTTATTTTACCGCGTGAAATTAAAGAGCTTCATACGTATGGCATTGCAGGGATATTCTCACCTGAGGATGGCCGTGTTTTAGGGCTACAAGGAATGATTAATGAGCAAATTAAAGGAACAGATTTTCCAACTGCAACGGGTAATTATTTAGAGAAATTAAAGTCCTTAACGCCGGAAACGCCAGAAATTTTAGCTAATCTAATAACAGCAGCTGAGTCAAATGACGACGAAGCTACGAAGGAAATGCTAGATGAGGTACGAAAGCTTTCAAAAGGTACACCAGTAATGGGGATTACAGGAACAGGTGGTGCAGGGAAATCTTCATTAACAGATGAACTGATTCGCCGCTTCCTAAAAGAATTCCCGGATAAACGTGTAGCCATTCTTTCAGTCGATCCAACAAAGCAAAAAACGGGTGGAGCATTGCTTGGGGATCGAATTCGTATGAATGCTATCTTTAATAACCGTGTTTATATGCGTAGTTTAGCAACACGTGGCTCTCGTACTGAATTATCTGCATCGATTGGTGATGTGCTAGATGTAGTACGTGTAGCAGGCTATGATCTAATCATCGTAGAAACAAGCGGTATTGGTCAAGGTGATGCCGAAATTACAAAGTACACGGATCTATCTATGTATGTCATGACAAGCGAATTTGGTGCGCCAACACAACTTGAGAAAATTGATATGATTGATTTTGCAGATGTTATTGCTATCAATAAATTTGAGCGAAAAGGCTCAGAGGATGCACTAAGACAAGTACAAAAACAATATCAACGTTCACGTGAGCTTTGGGATGAATCGCTTGATAATATGCCAGTTTACGGTACAATTGCTAGCCAATTCAATGACAAAGGAACAAATGCATTATTCGCAGCTCTCGTTAAAATTATTAACGAAAAAACAGGTTTTAATTGGGAAACAAGTTATGAGCAATTTGCTAAAACGCAAAAGCAAGATGTCATCATTCCAAACGATCGCCGTTATTATTTACGTGAAATTACAGACTCTGTTCGTGGCTATCATAAAAAATCAGAGCAACAGGTGGCATTTGCTCGTCGACTATTCCAATTAGAAGGCGCTATTGCAGCAGTGAAAGAAAAAGCGCCAGATGATGCACTTGTTGCATCGCTTACTTCTTTAGCAGAAGGTGTTAGGGATGAATTAACAGCAGAATCAAAACGTATATTGGACAATTGGCAGGCTTTAAAAGAAGCTTATGCTGGCGATGAATTTGTGACGAAAGTTCGTGATAAAGAAATTCGCACCATCCTTAAAACAACAAGTCTATCTGGCACAAAAATTCCAAAAGTGGCATTGCCGAAGTTTGAAGACTATGGTGAGATATTGCGTTGGGTTTATAAAGAAAATGTTCCTGGCGAATTCCCATATACGGCAGGTGTTTTCCAATTCAAACGTGAGGGTGAAGATCCGAAACGCCAATTTGCTGGCGAGGGGACACCAGAACGTACAAATAAACGCTTCCACTATTTATCAAAGGATGATGATGCAAAACGTTTATCTACAGCATTTGATTCGGTAACACTGTATGGTGAGGACCCAGATTACCGTCCAGATATTTATGGTAAAGTCGGGGAATCGGGTGTATCCATCTGTACACTTGAGGACATGAAGAAGCTGTATGCAGGCTTTGATTTATGTGCACCATCAACATCTGTATCGATGACAATTAATGGTCCAGCCCCTATTATTTTAGCAATGTTTATGAATACAGCAATCGATCAACAAGTTCAATTGCGTGAGCAAGAGCTAGGACGAACTTTGACAGTTGAAGAGTTTACCGAGACACGTGAAAAAACATTGCAGGTTGTACGTGGAACAGTGCAAGCAGATATTTTAAAGGAAGATCAAGGACAGAATACATGTATTTTCTCAACAGAGTTTGCTTTACGTATGATGGGCGATATTCAGCAATACTTTATTGACCATAAAGTACGTAACTACTATTCTGTTTCCATTTCGGGGTACCATATTGCGGAAGCTGGAGCAAATCCTATTTCCCAATTAGCCTTTACTTTAGCTAATGGCTTTACGTATGTAGAGTATTATTTAAGCCGTGGCATGAATATCAATGACTTTGCACCAAATCTATCATTCTTCTTCTCAAATGGACTGGATCCAGAATATACAGTAATTGGACGTGTTGCACGACGTATTTGGGCCATTGTTATGCGTGATAAATACGGTGCTAATGAGCGTGCTCAAAAGCTAAAATACCATATTCAAACATCTGGACGTAGTTTACACGC
Source organism: Lysinibacillus sp. FSL K6-0057 (assembly GCF_038630885.1). NCBI lineage: Bacteria > Bacillati > Bacillota > Bacilli > Caryophanales > Bacillaceae > Lysinibacillus > Lysinibacillus sp. FSL K6-0057. The sequence goes on from NZ_CP152047.1 coordinate 577,171, forward strand.
TCAGGAGATTGATTTTAATGATATTCGTACAACATTACAGGCATTGATGGCATTACAAGATAACTGTAACTCATTGCATACAAACGCCTATGATGAGGCCATTACTACACCTACTGAGGAATCCGTACGACGTGCGATGGCTATTCAAATGATTATTACAAAAGAGCATGGTCTAGCGAAAAATGAAAACCCACTACAAGGTGCGTTTATTGTTGAAGAATTGACAGACCTTGTGGAAGAAGCGGTTCTTGAAGAATTTGATCGTATCAATGATCGTGGCGGTGTGTTAGGTGCAATGGAAACACAATACCAAAGAGGTAAAATTCAAGAAGAATCCATGTACTATGAGATGTTAAAACATTCAGGGGAGTTACCAATCATTGGTGTTAATACTTACTTGAACCCAAATCCAGCTTCAGATGCTGATATAGATAATATGGAAATCGCTCGTGCATCGACAGAAGAAAAGGAAACGCAAATTCGCAATTTACAAACATTTTGGAGTGCACATGAAGAGGAAAGTGAAGCTGCGATTGCACGTTTACAAGAAGTGGCTGTCAATAATGGTAATATTTTTGCTGAGCTTATGGAATCAGTAAAAGTAGCAAGCTTAGGACAAATTACAAAAGCTTTATATGAAGTTGGCGGACAGTATCGTCGTAATATGTAAGTAGTGTCGTTCAAAACTGCTTGTTTTCTAACATTTTTTTCTAATTTATGTAACATGCTTCTCTAGTTTCTAGTGTCTAGTCTTAAGATTAGGCACTTCTTTTTATTTTCGCTATAATAGAAATGTAAAAAAAGGGGAGGCGCAGTAGAGGATGAGATCAGTTATTCACTACATAATTATATTAGCTTTAGTATTGGGAGCCATTTTCCTGTATAATAAGCAAATTGGCGCTATTCCTTTACTACTATTATCTGTCTATTTGTTTTATCTTGGAATAAAAAAAATGCGTAATATAAAAAACAGTAATTGAAGCTAGCAAAGGGGCTAAAACTTTGTATATAATGGGTATTATGCTTATTGTATGGAAAGAACCTTTTGCGTAGCCTTTTTTGCTGCGCTTGGAGAATAAAGCACCATGTAATTTTAAAACGTCCATTGTGATGAGGGAAAGGAAGTGCACGAATTGAATTTTCGTGAAATGACAAAGGAACAATTAACAGAAGAATCGTTAATTAACTTAGCTTATGCAATTTTAAATGAAAAACGTGCCTCAGTGTCTTTTAATGATTTATTAAAATTAATTCAAGAACTTGTGGGCTATAGTGATGCAGAAATGAAATCTCGTCTGTTACAATTTTATACAGATATGAATATTGATGGCCGCTTTTTATATAATCAGGAAGCAGGCTGGGGCTTACGTGAATGGTTTAAAGTAGAGCAAATTGAAGAAGAAACAGCACCTTCTGTTAAGACTCAAAAGAAAAAATCTAAAGCTGCCTTTGATGATGAAGATCTTGATGAGGATGTAGATTTAGAGGAAGAAGATATCGACTTTGATGAAGACTTTGAAGAGTTCATTGATGAAGAAGACCTTGAGGAAGAAGAAGATGAAAAAGAAGATATCGACTTTGACGATGAAGATCTAGAAGAAATTGATGAAGAAATCGATGAAGAGTTTATCGATGAAGAGGAAGAAGAATTTGATGAAGAAGAGGAAGAGGTCTAGCACAGTACTCTTAGAATTTTCTTTCTTTTAAGCTTGAAGCAAAAAATCTTGACTTCTATCACGGTTACGTTTAATCTTTTACTTGGGCTCCTTAAAAGAAGGAGAAAGACCGTGTATATAATACGCTCCCCCTGCAAACCTATGCAGGAGGAGCGTTTTTTTGTTTTTAACTTTATTCAGTTTAGTTCTCCCATACTTTTCATAACGATATGAATATAAATGTTTTTATTTATTCATGATGTATAGTAAACGGTGACTGAACAGTTGTTAGAGTTTTAAGGTTTAAAGGAAAGTGGAAAAGAGATAGAACCGATTACAGCTTCGAATCGACTACATTTTTGTAGACATTCTCGGCTTTTCTTTTTTTAGGGTATTAGAATATAAATGGTTCTGATCCCCCCTAAACGCACTAATATTTTAGAACATCATAAGGAGGAATTTATTCATGACGAAGTATATTTTTGTAACAGGTGGGGTTGTATCATCACTTGGAAAAGGGATTGTTGCAGCATCTCTAGGCCGTTTATTAAAAAACCGTGGTTTAGAAGTTACGATTCAAAAATTTGACCCATATATCAATATTGACCCAGGTACGATGAGCCCTTATCAACATGGGGAAGTTTTTGTAACAGATGATGGTGCTGAGGCTGATTTAGACTTAGGACACTATGAACGCTTTATTGATATTAACCTTGGGAAACATTCTACAGTAACTTCAGGTCGTGTTTACCAATCTGTATTACAGAAAGAACGTCGTGGTGATTACAACGGTGGAACAGTACAAGTAATTCCTCATATTACAAACGAAATTAAAGACCGTATCCAACGTGCTGGTCGAGAAACAAATGCTGACGTTGTGATTACTGAGGTTGGTGGAACAGTAGGGGATATTGAATCATTACCTTTCCTTGAAGCTATCCGTCAAATGAAAACGAACTTAGGTCATAACAATGTAATGTATATCCACTGTACACTAATTCCTTATATTAAAGCAGCTGGTGAACTTAAAACAAAACCTACGCAGCATTCTGTTAAAGAATTACGCTCTTTAGGTATCCAGCCAAATATTATCGTAGTCCGTACTGAACAAGAAGTACCACAAGAGATGAAAGAGAAATTAGCATTATTCTGTGATGTTCAACCACATGAAATTATTGAATCTCGTGATGCTGAGCATTTATATGAAGTACCATTAAACCTACATGCACAAGATATAGATGATATCGTTCTAGATCATTTTGGCATTGAAGCACCAGAGGCAGACATGGGAGAATGGCGTGACCTTGTAGAAAAAGTGAAGAACTTACCAAATAAAAGAAAGATAGCATTAGTAGGGAAATACGTAGAACTACAAGATGCATACATTTCTGTAGTTGAGGCATTAAAGCATGCAGGGTATGCATTTAATTCTGATATTGAAATTGACTGGATTAATGCAGAACACGTTGATGCAGATAACGTTACCTCTCTATTAAAAGGTGCTGACGCTATTTTAGTACCAGGTGGCTTTGGTGATCGCGGTGTTGAAGGTAAAATTTTAGCGACACAATATGCACGTGAAAATAATGTTCCTTTCCTAGGTATTTGTTTAGGTATGCAATTAGCAACAATAGAATTTGCACGTAATGTTCTTGGCTTGAAAGGTGCTCATTCTACAGAGCTTGATGCAAATACAGAGTATCCAATTATCGACTTCTTACCAGATCAAAATGATACTGTAGACATCGGTGGTACATTACGTTTAGGATTATATCCATGTAAATTAAAAGATGGTTCAAAAGCAAGCAATGCTTATGGCAAAGAGCTTGTTTATGAGCGTCATCGTCACCGCTATGAATTTAACAATGAATATCGTGAGGCAATGGAAGCAGCTGGCCTTGTCTTCTCAGGTACAAGCCCTGATGGCAAGTTGGTTGAAATTATTGAGCTACCAGAAAACAATTTCTTTGTAGCGTGTCAATTCCACCCAGAGCTAGTGTCACGTCCAAATCGTCCACAACCATTGTTCCGCGACTTTATCGGCGCAACATTTAAATAATCAAAAAGAGTTGTCTCGTGTATATCGAGACAACTCTTTTTAGTGTTGAAAAACAAAACAGTCAATTGAAAGGTAGAAATGGATTTCCGTTGCAGGCTACTTGCTTTCCTGTGGGCGAGCGCCGAATCGCTTCCTCCGCTACCGCTCCGTGCAGGGTTTCGCCTGTCTCGCTATCCCACGGGAGTCAAGTAGCCTTCCACTTCAACCCACTAACTTTTTAGCAAAGGTTTTCAAATAAAGTGAAGGTGTTCTCTACTCTTTATGAAGAGGTGTTGTCACGCATCACTTCTCCACATTGAAAATAAGAGTTTATCCCCTCTAAGAATACAAATCATGGGCTATTTTGATCGCTACCGCTAGTATGAAAAATGAGGAAAAGACACTTTGCAGAATGGTTGATTGGAGTGGAGCCAGCGTCACTCCTAGGGGATTTAGCGTCACAGAGGAGACCCTGGAGCGAACGGAAGTGAGTGAAGCGGCTCCTCGGACGCCCCTGGAAAGGACGCTGGCGGAACGGAAATCAACCCCTCACCTTGCAAAGTTGCTTTTTCTGCCGTTGACATCATCTTTTTTCAACAACTCTTTTTAAATAGATGATTACAGTTCTTCTTCATCAAACCCAATCATTTCATCATAAGCAATTTTGACAGCTTCATATACAAATAGACCTGCAAGTGCATGTGGTACAACAATCCGTTGACCTAAATCATTAGGCAATAAACCGCCTTTAATGCGTGTAGAAACATATGTGTAGGCTAAATCTGCAAGAGGGTTATCTACACTGGCTATTTCACTAGCCACAGCCGCGAAGGGAATAAATTGTGTATTTAATTTTTGAGCTAACACTAGTGCTTCTTCATCGTGTGCACTTCGAGTAAAAATGCAAACACGATCAGCTTCTGTTAAGCTTGTGTCTGAAGTCCAAGGTGCTAACTTGCTAAACGGTTCAACTGCATGAAGTGCATTTAATTCCACAATCTGCATTTCCCCAAAGCAAGCAAAATAGACAGTTCCTTGGCCAATGGCGGCTTGCGCCAATAACCTTGCAGTCTCCTCAATAGCTTCTTCTTCATTTTGTGTAATTCTTTGTAATAATCCACTTAATTGTGTTGTTAGAATTTTTGACATGTTCCCACCTCTATTCATATTATAGGGGGTAAAAGGTAGAAAGCAAAAGCAGATAATTTATAATACTAGAAGGTATTAAGCTAAAAAAGGAGAATTATACATAATAAAGAAAGTTTTTGTGTAAGAATAAAACTAAAAAGGGCGGAATGAAATGTGAAACGATTACTAATTGTCGATGATCAGCAGGGGATTCGTTTACTTTTAAATGAAGTGCTGAAAAAGGAAGGATATCTTACATATTTAGCAGCTAATGGTTCAGAGGCATTAAAGTATGCAGACGAACAAGAGATGGATTGTGTTTTACTGGACATGAAAATTCCAGGAATGGATGGTATTGAAATTTTGAGACGTTTAAAAGAAAAATTTCCAAAGCTTCCTGTCTTTATGATGACAGCATATGGCGAGTTGGATGTTGTGCAAGAAGCGTTAGAACTAGGAGCCATTCGTTACTTTACGAAACCGTTTGATATTTTCGAAGTGCGTGATGAGGTAAATAAAGCTTTACAAGTTTAAAAAGCAGGCGGTGGACACACGGCCTGTTTTTTTATGTTGATATAAGACGAATTGGAATGGATATTTCGTTACACTGCACTTCGTCGACCCTGCCGCTCCGTTATACTACGCTTTCGGGTAGAAAATAATAGCCCCTGCTTTTCAGGGGCTATTATTTTTGCTATGATTGAGGGGCATGTTTATGTAGAAATAATAGTCCTATGAGGAGGATTTTTAGTATGGCATTAGTATCTATGAAAGAGATGTTAATTAAAGCAAAAGCAGAAGGTTATGCTGTTGGTCAATTCAACATTAACAACCTTGAATGGACTCAAGCAATTTTACAAGCAGCTGAAGAAGAAAAATCTCCAGTGATTCTTGGTGTTTCTGAAGGTGCAGGTAAATATATGGGCGGATTTATTTCTGTTGTTCATATGGTAAAAGGTTTAATGGAATCTTACGGTACTACAGTTCCTGTAGCGATCCATCTTGACCATGGTTCTAGCTTTGCAAAATGTAAAGAAGCAATTGATGCAGGCTTTACTTCCGTGATGATTGATGCATCACATCATTCATTTGAGGAAAATGTGAAAATTACTTCAGAAGTAGTAGAATACGCACATGCTAAAGGCGTTTCTGTGGAAGCAGAATTAGGAACAGTTGGTGGAGATGAAGATGGCGTAATCGGTGGTATTATTTACGCTGATCCAGAAGAATGCCGCAAAATGGTTGAACTAACAGACATCGACTGCTTAGCACCAGCACTTGGCTCTGTACACGGTCCTTACAAAGGAGAGCCAAACTTAGGCTTTAAGGAAATGGAGGAAATCTCTAAATTGGCAGATCTTCCACTTGTTTTACATGGTGGTACAGGTATCCCAACAAAAGATATCCAACGTTCTATTTCATTAGGTACGGCTAAAATCAACGTCAATACTGAAAATCAAATTGAAGCAACAAAAGCAATTCGTGAAATTCTTGACAACGACAAAGTTGTTTACGATCCTCGTAAATTCCTTGGTCCAGCACGTGAAGCCATTAAAGCAACGGTTATTGGTAAAATTCGTGAATTTGGAAGTGCACAAAAAGCATAATTTTTGCATTTAATATGTTACAAAAGCATAGAAAAATACACATAATAAGAGAAGTGTTGATGCTTTCAATCGACCTTCTCTTGTTTTTGAAATAAAGAAATTTTGGAAAATATTTAATAATATAAGAAAAATGATCAGGAGGAAATAGTATGAAATTTTTCATTGATACAGCAAATTTTGAAGAGATTAAAGAGGCACATGCATGGGGTATTTTATCAGGAGTGACGACAAACCCATCATTAGTTGCTAAAGAAGAGAATGTTTCTTTCCATGATCGTCTTCGCGAAATCGCTGAGCTTGTTGATGGCTCTGTAAGTGGGGAAGTTATTGCACTTGATGCAGAAGGTATGATTAAAGAAGGTTTGGAATTAGCTGCTATTGCTCCAAACATTACAGTAAAACTACCAATGACACCTGCTGGATTAGAGGCATGTCGTTTCTTTGCAAATAAAGGTATTAAAACAAACGTGACATTAATCTTTAGTGCAAACCAAGCATTGATGGCTGCGCGTGCAGGTGCTACATACGTATCACCATTTATCGGCCGTTTAGATGATATTGGTCAAAATGGTGTTGAGTTAATTGAAACAATTGCAGATATTTTTACAATTCATAATATCGATACGCAAATTATTGCTGCCTCTGTTCGTCATCCGCAACACGTTACAGCAGCAGCTTTAGCAGGTGCACATATTTCAACGACTCCGTTTAAAGTATTAAAGCAGCTTTTCCACCATCCATTAACTGAAAAAGGAATTGAAGGATTTTTAGCGGATTGGAATAAGAGAAAAGGCGAATAATAAGATTATAAAGTGTGTCAATTGCAAAAATACTACTTTCCAATCATGAGGGAGAACGCAAAATGGATGTTTATAAAATTACTGGCGAAAATCGTCTACAAGGTACAATCAAAGTTAGTGGTGCAAAAAATAGTGCAGTCGCCTTAATTCCTGCATCAATTTTGGCGAACTCTCCAGTGACTATTGGAGGGATACCCGAAATTTCAGATGCTTGGACGTTAAAGGCTTTATTAGAGGAAATTGGTGGGGAAGTTTCGTTTGAGAATGGGAAAATGACAATCGATCCATCAGAGATGATTGCATTACCTTTACCAAATGGCAACGTAAAAAAGTTACGCGCTTCTTATTATTTAATGGGCGCTATGCTTGGACGTTTCAAAAAGGCAGTCATTGGTTTACCAGGAGGCTGTTTTTTAGGACCACGCCCTATTGATCAACATATAAAAGGCTTTGAGGCTTTAGGAGCTAAAATCACCAATGAACATGGAGCCATTTATTTACGTGCAGATGAGTTAATTGGGGCAAAAATTTATTTAGATGTGGCAAGTGTCGGTGCAACTATTAATATTATGCTTGCTGCTGTACTTGCTAAGGGACGTACTGTCATTGAAAATGCTGCAAAAGAACCTGAAATAATTGATGTAGCGACACTTCTAACGAATATGGGTGCCAATATTAAAGGTGCAGGTACAAGTGTCATTCGTATTGAAGGCGTAGAAGAGCTGCATGGTACTGAGCATACGATTATACCAGATCGCATTGAAGCCTCCACATTTTTGATTATGGCTGCAGCAGTCGGTGATGGTATTACAATTGATAACGTTATCCCACTGCATTTAGAAGCCATCATTGCCAAGCTTCGTGAAATGGGTGTGAAATTCGAAATCGGTGAAGAAAGTATTTATGTACCAAAAACAGATCTCTCCACATTACAGGCAGTGGATGTCAAAACATTGGTATATCCTGGGTTACCAACAGATATTCAGCAACCACTGGCCGTGTTAATGTCACAAGCATTCGGTTCCTCAAAAGTAACAGATACTATTTATACAGCTCGATTTAAGCATATCGATGAGCTTCGTCGTATGAATGCAGATGCTCGTGTAGAAGGAAACACAGCGATTATTAAAGGGCCAAGTAAATTACATGGCTCAACCGTAACAGCTACAGATCTTCGCGCTGGAGCAGCTTTAGTATTAGCTGGACTCTTAGCGGAAGGAGAAACTGAGATTCAGGATATCTATCATATCGAACGTGGCTATAGCTCACTTATTGAGAAATTACGTGATTTAGGCGCTGATATTCGACGTGAAACAATCATGGCACGTGTAGCTGAAACAAAGGAATAATGAGAGCTAAAAGTTTTCAACCAATTATGTTACAATAGAGGTAATTTGAATGTTTTGGCACATAAAGATGCCGATAACGGGAGGCAAAGCAACAATGGAACGTAGTTTATCGATGGAAGTAGTACGAGTAACAGAAGCAGCAGCAATCGCATCCGGGAAATGGATGGGACGCGGTTTAAAAATTGAGGCAGATGATGCAGCAACAACAGCGATGCGAAAAATGTTCGATACAATTCCAATGCATGCTACAGTAGTAATTGGTGAAGGTGAAATGGATGAAGCGCCAATGCTTTATATTGGTGAAGAACTTGGTTTACGAAATGGTGGTCCAAAAGTAGATATTGCAGTGGATCCTTTAGAAGGTACAAATATTGTGGCAAAAGGTACTAATGGTGCAATGACAGTTCTTGCTATTGCAGACAAAGGGAATCTGTTAAATGCACCAGATATGTACATGGAGAAAATTGCTGTAGGACCAGAAGCAGCAGGCAAAGTAGATATCAATGCTTCAGTCACTTATAACTTATTACAAGTAGCAAAAGCTAAAAATAAAGATATTTCTGATGTTGTGGCTACTCTTTTAGATCGACCACGTCACCAAGCGATTGTTGATGAAATTCGTGAGGCTGGTGCACGTATTAAATTTATCCAAGATGGCGATGTTGGCGCAGCAATCAATACGGCCTTTGATGAAACAGGTATTGATATTATGTTTGGAACAGGCGGCGCACCTGAGGGTGTTATTGCGGCTGTAGCCTTAAAATGCCTTGGTGGAGATTTCCAAGCAAAACTAGTACCTGAAGATGAAGAACAATTAGAACGCTGCACAAAAATGGGTGTGGATGTTGAAAAAGTTCTTTATTTAGATGACCTAGTAAAAGGTGACGATGCTATTTTTGCAGCGACAGCTGTAACAGATTGCGAGCTTTTAAAGGGTGTACAATATAAAGGTGCTTATGCCTTAACCCATTCAGTAGTTATGCGTGCTAAATCTGGTACGGTTCGCTTTGTTGAAGGCCGTCACGCTCTTGAGAAAAAACCTAGATATTAATGTTATTTTCTTCTAAAATATACCTAGTACATCTTTTGTGCTAGGTACCTTCTTCTTAAAATAACCATCCCATATTTTTAAGGCTATGTTTAGTTATATGGTGGAAAGTATATCAATAGTTATTGTTAAACTGAGGCAGCCATATAAGCAATAGCAGAGCCGATCGTAAACTTCAATGATAACCCCATAAAATTGTATTATATTTTGAAAAAGACTGGAGTTGTGCATATGTCTGCATTGACAATCGCTCAATTAGAAAACATGACGTTAAAAGAGCTTTACGCCCTTGCACGCCAATATAAAATTTCATATTATAGCAAGCTAACGAAAAAAGAATTAATATTTGCTATTTTGAAAACGCGTTCAGAGCAAGAGGGCTATTTCTTTATGGAAGGCGTACTAGAAATTGTTTCGCAAGAGGGCTTTGGCTTCCTACGACCAATCAACTACTCACCAAGTAAAGAAGATATTTATATTTCTGCATCCCAAATCCGTCGCTTTGACTTACGTAATGGGGACAAGGTGTCAGGAAAGGTGCGACCACCAAAGGAAAATGAACGCTATTATGGCCTATTACAAGTAGATGCTGTCAATGGTGAAGATCCTGAGGTAGCGAAGGAACGTGTTCATTTTCCAGCACTAACCCCTTTATATCCAAATCGACAAATTAAGCTTGAAACAAACCAACGCAATTTATCGACACGTATAATGGATTTAGTGGCACCTGTAGGCTTTGGACAACGTGGTTTAATTGTGGCTCCGCCAAAGGCAGGGAAAACGTCTTTATTAAAAGAGATCGCGAACGCTATTACAACCAATCATCCACAAGCGGAGTTGATTGTCTTACTGATTGATGAACGTCCTGAGGAAGTGACAGATATTGAACGGTCTGTCAATGCAGATGTTGTCAGCTCGACATTTGATGAAGTACCTGAGAACCACGTGAAAGTGGCTGAAATAGTATTAGAACGTGCACGACGTTTAGTGGAACATAAGCGTGATGTAATTATTTTAATGGACTCCATTACACGTTTAGCGCGTGCTTATAACTTGGTAATTCCTCCAAGTGGACGTACACTTTCTGGTGGTATTGATCCTGCAGCATTCCATAGACCAAAACGTTTCTTTGGTTCAGCTCGTAATATTGAAGAAGGTGGTAGTTTAACAATTTTAGCGACCGCTTTAGTAGATACAGGGTCTCGTATGGATGAAGTTATCTATGAAGAATTTAAGGGAACAGGGAACTTAGAGCTTCATCTTGATCGTCAGTTAGCAGAACGCCGTATATTCCCTGCGCTTGATATTCGTCGTTCAGGTACACGTAAAGAAGAGCTTCTTCTTGAGCCAGAACAACTTGAAAAACTATGGGCAATTCGTAAAACATTTTCTGATGCACCTGATTTTGCAGAGCGCTTCCTGAAAAAAATACGTACCACAAAATCAAATGAAGAATTTTTTGAAAAGCTGAACGAAGATATGAAAAAAGCAACAAAAGGTAAGGGGCTTTTATAAAAGGCATCACCATTGACGAGCAAATTGTCAATGGTGATTTTTTTGTATAAGTTTTATTTTATAAATGTATATTGAAATTGATAATCATTATCAATATAATAGTAAGTAAATATGTATTTTGAAGGAGACGAAGATGAATTATGATGCCTATATGCTTCTTTGGCAAAATGCATTTATCCAGTTGAAGCAAATCGATTACATAAATAAATCAGATGTTCATGTGTCAAAGGTTTTAACATATAGCTCGTTTCTTATTGTCACAGCAGGTGTTGCACAGATTGTCATTGATGATCAACCCTATCATGTGCAGCGCTTCAGTATTTTTCATATAGGAAAATCTCAATGTCTTCAGATTACAGCACAACAGAGTGTTAGCTATTTTCTCATTAGCTATAAAGGGGATGTCATGTACAAAGATGCTTTTATGCAACATTTGCACATGCACTATCAACCATTTCAAACACATTTCTCTTGTGTACCCGCTAATCCGATCGTCATTCACAGTATCCTTCAAGATATGTACAGTAAATGGCAATCTGGCTCTATTCAGGAGCATTTATCCGTAAAGGCCTCCTTCTATGAGCTTATCTACCATGTCTTTCGAGAATTAGCGGAAGGGCAAGGGAAACCACATGAGATGGATAAGGCAGAATCTGCACGATTGTTTATTAAGCAACACATTCATCAACCACTATCTATACAGACATTAGCAGATATGCTTCAGATTAGTACACGGCATTTATTACGCATCTTTAAAGCGCGTTATGAAATAGGTCCACAAATTTATTTACAACAATTGAGAATAGAGCAAGCTAAGCAGTATTTACTAACCAATCAATATGGCATAAAAGAAATTGCCATTTCTCTTGGGTTTGAAGATGAATATTATTTTAGTCGTGCTTTTAAAAAAGCAACAAATATGGCTCCAAGTAGCTTTAGGCTGAAATATACAGCTAGTATATCCGAAATTGCCATTACAAATGAGAATCATTTTCAATACAATAATAATCAGCTCGCGCAAGCAAAACGATTTGAGAATGGAGAAAATGAAATCATGATGAGCAAGATGATTCAGCATATAAAGCTACCTTTTTTACTAGGCCTGATTGTGTTACTGGCAGCATGTAATGAAGATACGAGCCAATCTAAGGTTGACGAACAAACTTCGCCTGATACGGCAGAGACTAGAACCGTAACAGATGATAGTGGACGCGAAGTAGAAATTCCAGTAAAGGCAGAGAGAATCGTAACCGATTGGTATCTTGGGCAAATTTTAGCGTTAGATGTTGTACCAGTTGGAGGCGTCACGGCTAACCTTGATTATGCAGCTTTCTTAAAGCAACACTATAAGGATGGGGAAATTACGAATATTGGTACAGATGGTAAGGTATCATTAGAAAAAGTTTTAGAGTTAAAGCCAGACTTGATTATTACTTGGAATGTGGAAGATGTAGCGAAATATGAAAAAATTGCCCCGACAATTGTCTTCGCTGAAGATGCCCATCAATCAGCGATTGAGGAGATTAAGGCAATGGGGAATTACTTAGGAAGACAAGAAGAGGCTAAGGCCTTTACAAAAGAATTTGAAGATCGTATAGCAAGAGCTAAAGAAAAAATCATGGATGTGATTCCAGAAGGATCCACATTTACTATTTATGAAATGTTTGAAAAAAATGCAACGATTGTAGGGCAATCAAGTGTATCGGGCGGTAGAGCGCTCTATCAAATTTTGGGCATGAAACCTCAAGAAAAGGTGCAGGAGATTTTTGATACAAAGGAAGCAAGTAATGGACGTTATGAGATTTCCTATGAAGTAGTAGGTGATTATGTAGGTGACTATAACTTCATGATTAATTTCTTTAACAAAGATGGCCAGTTGCCAGCAACATGGACAAATTTAGATGTCGTTAAAAATAATCAAGTATTAGAGCTTCCATCTGAATATTATTTTGCTTCTGATCCGCTCTCTGGCTTACATCAAGCTGAAGAACTAGCTGACAAAATAGTTGATTTTACGAAGGCTCATCAACAATAACTGAGAAAACATGAGAGCTATAGTTGATAGCTCATTTATTAGATACGTAAAACGAGATCACAATAGGAGGCTACACCATGTTATTACGGCGCTTTTTTTCATATTATAGGCCCTATAAAGGCTTATTTATTTTAGATTTTAGCTGTGCCATATTAGTGGCACTAATCGAGCTAGCGTTTCCAATTGTTTTAAATAAGGTAATAGATGATATTCTGCCAGATGGGGAAATAAAGTGGATCATTATGGCAAGTTTGTTGCTGTTTGGATTATACATTTTTAACTCCATTCTTCATTTTATCGTTTCGTATTGGGGACATATGCTGGGCATTAATATAGAGACGGATATGAGAAAAGAATCCTTCAGCCATGTACAAAAGCTATCCTTTAGATATTTTGATAACAATAAAACAGGGCATCTTGTTTCTCGTTTAACGAATGACTTAATGGATATTGGCGAACTTGCTCACCATGGTCCAGAGGATATCTTTATTGCAGCAATGACGATTATTGGAACATTCGGTGTCATGTACTATATTGATCCAACCTTTACGATTCTTATTTTCCTACTAGTACCGATCATCTTAATTTTAACCATTATTTTTGGTAAATTAATGTCCAAAGCATTCCGTCAAATGTTTGGAGATATCGCAGATTTCAATGCACGTGTTGAAAACAATGTAAGTGGTATTCGTGTTGTACAGGCTTTTACAAATGAGGATCATGAGATTAAACGCTTTAAAGTAAATAATGAAAGATTCCGTATGACAAAGCTGTTCTCCTATAAAGTAATGGCTTGGAATGAAGCTATTTCAGGCATACTCACGAAGGTCTTATCACTCTTCACTTTATCTGTAGGAGCGTATTTTGTGTTAAATGGACATTTAACAAATGGTGATTTTATCGCATTTATTTTACTGTCAGGCATTCTCTTAGGCCCGATTAACAAAATCAATATGTTTATAGAAAGCTATCCGAAAGGTATGGCAGGATTTAGACGGTATATCGAATTTCTAGAAACGGAACCTGAAATTGCTGATCGTCCAGAGGCAAAAGCGGTTGAGGAAATTGAGGGCGCCATTACTTTCTCAAATGTATCGTTTGGCTACGCTGCCAATAATCGTGCCCTACATCATATTAATTTAAAAGTAAATCCTGGTGAAACCGTTGCCTTGGTAGGTCCATCTGGTGCAGGGAAATCTACAATCTGTAGTTTATTGCCACGTTTTTATGAAGTAAATGAAGGTTCCATCAAAATTGATGGTATTGATATACGAGATTTTAAACTGCAATCTTTACGTTCGCATATTGGGATTGTTCAGCAAGATGTCTTTTTATTCGATGGTACCATTCGTGAAAACATAGCCTATGGTGATTTAAATGCCAGTGAAGAAGATATTTGGTATGCCGCACAACGAGCACAACTGACAGATGTGATCAATGCTTTACCAGAGGGCATGGATACATTAATTGGTGAGCGTGGCGTGAAATTATCAGGTGGTCAAAAACAACGATTATCGATTGCCCGTATTTTCTTGAAAAACCCAAAAATCTTAATACTGGATGAAGCAACATCTGCATTGGACACAGAAACAGAACAAGCTATCCAGCAAGCCCTAAACGAGCTTTCCATCGGTCGTACTACATTAGTGATTGCCCATCGCTTAGCAACAATTAAGGATGCAGACAGAATTGTCGTTGTATCGAAAAAGGGCATCATTGAAGAGGGCACACACGAGCAATTAATGGAACGCCAAAATGCATATTATGGCTTGTATACAGCTCAATTCGGTTTACAAATTTAAAATCAATAGCATTCTCAAAAATGAAAGGAAGTTAAAGATGTCAGTACTCGAAATAGATCATGTTGCGATTGGTTATTCCTCAGCGCTCATCGTCAATGATTTAAGTGTGGAGATTCCGAAAGGGGAAATCTCCACGATTATCGGTCCAAATGGCTGTGGCAAGTCTACTTTACTAAAGGCTGTTGCACGTGTATTACGCACACAAAATGGAGCTGTCTATTTAGATGGCAAAGCTATACATCAATTAAAGACTAAAGAAGTGGCTAAAAGAATGGCTATTTTACCTCAAACAGCAACAGCACCAGGAGGATTAACGGTTTTTGAGCTAGTATCCTATGGTAGGTTTCCGCATCAAGTAGGGTTTGGTACATTGCAAAAGGAAGACTATGAATATATCCATTGGGCTATCGATGTTACGGGGCTAAGGGAATTTAGTGATCGACCAATTGAAGCATTATCAGGTGGTCAGCGTCAAAGAGTATGGATTGCCATGGCATTGGCGCAAGGCACGGATATTTTAGTACTGGATGAACCAACAACTTATTTAGATTTAGCACATCAGCTTGATATTTTATTGCTGCTGCAAAAACTAAATAAGGAAGAAGGACGAACAATTATCATGGTTTTACATGATTTAAATCATGCATCACGATTCTCTCATTTTATGATGGCCATGAGAGACGGCAATTTAATGGTGAATGGCAGTCCAAAAGAAGTGATGACAAAAGAAAATTTACAAAAGGTATTTAATATCGATGCTGAAATGGCTGTATGTCCCTATAGTAAAAATCCAATCTGCCTATCTTATCAGTTGTACGATATGAAAAAATAAAAGCTAGTTAGTATGGTTATTTGGAAGTTATGAGGAGGAAATAAAATGACTACGTCGACAGGAGTAGGAGAGCTCAACGATTTAGAAGAGCTACAGAAGCGATCTCATCCGATCCGTGGAGTAGTGGCTTTAATCGTAGGAGTTATTGGATTAATATTTGCCATTGGCTTATCAATTTCTTTTGGTGCTGCAGATATTTCATTGGGTACTGTTTGGACAGCAGTTACCCATTTTTCACCAGAATTAACAACACATCAAATTATCCATGATATTCGCTTACCACGGGTACTGGGAGCAGCATTAGTTGGTGCAAGCTTTGCAGTAGCAGGTGCGATTATGCAGGGGATGACACGTAACCCATTAGCTGACTCCGGATTATTAGGCTTGAACTCAGGAGCTGCCTTTATGTTAGCTGTGTGTTTTGCCTTTTTCCCTGGTCTGCCTTATATGTTTTTAATTTTATGGTCCTTTGTAGGTGCAGGTCTTGGTGTTGCCATCGTTTACGGTATTGGCTCACTTTCTAAAGGTGGCTTAACACCTATGCGACTAGTTTTAGCCGGAGCTGCTGTTAGTGCATTACTTGGAGCGCTAGGAGAAGGGATTGCTCTTTATTTTCGTATTGGACAAGACCTAGCATTTTGGTATGCGGGCGGTGTTTCAGGCACAAAATGGAGTCATCTACAAATTTTATCTCCATGGATATTTGTTGCGATGATAGGAGCTCTTATCCTATCGCGTTCCATCACAGTGCTAAGTTTAGGTGAAGAAATTGCAGTCGGGCTTGGGCAACGTACTGCTGTGGTAAAAGTATGGGGAATGATTATTGTTTTAGTTTTAGCGGGTGCAGCAGTATCTGTTGTCGGTGCGGTTGGTTTTGTAGGGTTAATTATCCCTCATTTAACGAGATACATAGTTGGTCATGATTATCGCTGGATTATCGCTTGTTCCTTGGTATATGGAGCATTGCTTGTTGTGTTAGCTGATTTAGTAGCACGTGTGATCAATCCACCTTATGAAACACCAATTGGTGCGCTCATAGCCTTTATCGGTGTACCATTCTTCCTTTATTTAGCTCGAAAAGGAGGAAAAGAACTATGAGTAACAGCTATTTAACACCAAGTCAGCTGAAAGCGAAAAGGAAAAATTTCTCCATTCTTGCTACGCTCATTGTGTTAATCATTATTACCTTTGTCATAAGTATGAATACAGGGGTAATTAAACTAACACCAATGGAAGTTCTTCGGACACTTTTTGGTCAAGGTGATGCACAACAGCAACTTATTTTATATGAGTTCAGACTTCCAAGAATTGTGATTGCTGTCTTAGTAGGTATGGGTTTAGCTATTTCAGGCGCTATTTTACAGGGCATTTCTAAAAATGCTTTAGCAGACCCAGGAATCTTAGGGATTAATGCTGGGGCAGGTCTTGCCGTTATGCTCTATGTGTCATTTTTCCCAACTACGAAAGCAGCGCCAGTTTATTTACTGCCGATACTGGCTTTTGTAGGAGCAGGTTTGACAGCAGTACTGATTTATTCACTTTCTTATCGACGCCATGAAGGTATTACACCAATGCGTTTAATTTTAACAGGGGTAGCTGTGGCAGCAGGGATTAGCTCGGCTATGATTGTGCTAACACTACGTCTATCACCAGAGAACTATCAATTTGTCGCAACATGGCTAGCAGGTAGCATTTGGGGCTCAAATTGGAGATTTGTTCTGTCATTATTACCATGGTTAGTCATCTTATTGCCCTTCGTCTATTCAAAATCACGTGTATTAAACATATTGAATTTAGGTGAATTAACAGCGGTAGGACTTGGTGCTTCAATTGAAAAAGAGCGACGTTGGCTGTTGGCTGCTGCTGTTGGTTTAGCTGGAGCTAGTGTTTCTGTAAGTGGTGGTATTGGTTTCGTAGGACTTGTAGCGCCACATTTAGCTCGACAGCTTGTTGGCGCCAAACACCAATTTTTATTGCCAACTGCAGCATTATTAGGAGGTTTTTTAGTGTTAATGGCTGATACAATCGGTCGTTCGATTTTAGAACCTTCAGAAATTCCAGCAGGGATTGTGGTAGCAGTTTTAGGCGCACCTTATTTCTTATATTTACTAGCACGATTAAAAGAATAAATGGCGCTTTTTCCGTTGTATAAATAGTATTGCCATCAAGGGAAAATTAGATTAATACTTATCAAACATTTAACGTTTGAATCAAGTTAGAAGGGGATGGAGAAGGAGAAATGTCAGAAGAACTATATGATGTTACGATTGTTGGCGGTGGTCCAGCAGGGCTTTATACTGCCTTTTATAGTGGAATGCGAGATTTAAAAACGAAGATTATCGAATATAGCTCACAACTAGGTGGTCGTATGTTAATTTATCCTGAAAAAATGATTTGGGATGTTGGTGGAGTAACACCTATTTTAGGCGGGCAGCTTATTAAACAACTTGTGGAGCAAGCTGAAACATTTGATCCTACGATTGTCTTAAATCAAAAGGTGGAAAAATTAGATAAACAACAGGATGGAACATTTATTTTAACATCCTCTACAGGTGAAAAGCATTATTCTAAAACCGTTATTTTAGCAGTAGGTTATGGCGTTCTTTCTATGCAAAAGCTTGAAATAGAAGGAGCAGATCGCTATGAAGTAACGAATTTACATTATACAGTACAGGAATTAGAAATTTTCCGAAACAAGCATGTGTTAATTTCAGGTGGTGGCAATTCTGCGGTCGATTGGGCAAATGAGCTCGAGCCAATTGCAGCAAGTGTTACAGTTGTGCATCGTCGAGATGATTTTGGTGGTCATGAAAAGAATGTCTTGCGCATGAAGGAATCTTCAGTTCGTGTAAAAACGCCTTATGAAGTTGTTCAATTGCATGGGGACGGTGATCTAATTCAATACGTATCCATTGTCAATAAAGAAACCGATGAAATGGAACGAGTAGAAGTAGATGCTGTCATTGTAAATCATGGTTTAAAATGTGATTACGGTGCACTTGAAGAATGGGGATTAAACATCCAAGATGGCGTAGCGATTGTCAATGAGAATCGTGAAACGAACGTAGCAGGAATCTATGGCGCTGGTGATTTTATTGATCATCCTAGTAAAGTCAGATTAATAGCAGGTGCATTTACGGATGGGGTACTAGCATTAAATAGTGCCAAACTCTATTTGGAACCAGATGCACCGAAAGTAGCCTATGTATCGTCCCATAATATTCGCTTCAAAGAACGAAATGAAAAAATTGGGTTAGTAGATAATGACTATCGTGAAGTTCGCGGATAAGAATTAGGGAAGGCTCCCAGTTAATATTTTTTACTTGAAAATGATAAAATGACTATGCTATACTTCAAAAGTATGCAACGTGTACATATGTAGCTGACGTTCCACTTCGACACAATTTTTGTAGTCGACATATTCGGGCTATGTAAGGTACAGTTCGATAATACTCTGTTCCAGATGGTTCAGGGCGAGAGGAGAAAACGAATATGAAACAAGGAATTCATCCAGACTACAAAGAAGCAACAGTAACTTGCTCTTGTGGGAACACTTTCAAAACTGGTTCAGTAAAAGAAAACATCGTTGTCGAGTTCTGCAACGAATGTCACCCATTCTACACTGGCCGTCAAAAATTCGCGTCTGCTGATGGTCGCGTGGATCGTTTCAACAAAAAATACGGTCTTAAAAACTAATGTTAGTTTAATACCTGCCAAGCATGCGCTTGGCAGGTATTTTTTTCAGTAAATAATTACGTTGATGCAAGTCTTTTCAAAATCCAGATTGACGCAAAGAAAGGGAGAAGACAAAGTGGCACAGCTATATTTTAAACATGGTGCAATGAATAGTGGGAAATCAATAGAAATTCTAAAAGTTGCCCATAATTATGAAGAACAACAAAAGCCTGTAATGATATTTACTTCAGGTCTAGATACGCGTGATGAGGTGGGCTTTGTTTCCAGTCGGGTAGGTTTACGACAACAAGCCATTCCTGTTTATGAAGATACAAATATTTTTGAAATAGTGAAAAGTAATGCTGTTAAACCTTACTGTGTGCTTGTGGATGAAGTTCAATTTTTAAAAAAGGCACATGTTTTACAACTAGCTAACATTGTGGATAAATTGGACATCCCCGTAATGGGCTTTGGTTTAAAAAATGATTTCCAAAATGAGCTATTTGAAGGTAGCCAGTACATGCTTACATATGCAGATAAAATTGAGGAAATGAAAACAATTTGCTGGTTCTGTCATAAAAAAGCAACAATGAATTTGCGAGTAGATGAAAGTGGAAAGCCAGTTTACACAGGTGATCAAATTCAAATCGGTGGCAATGATTCGTATTATCCTGTTTGCCGAAAATGTCACGCAAATCCACCACTATAAAGCTAAATAGCATGTAACAGCGCTAAGAAAAAGTAGCATACATGTGAAATTTTCCTTATACTAAGTAGTGGAAATAAGAAATGAAAAAGCCATTACGCCTAAGCGTAATTTTGATTGAAGCGGCTTCTCTGTAAAAAAGGAGCATCTTAAAAAACTAAATAGAGGTGAAATCCATGTTTGATCGATTACAGGCAGTGGAAGATCGTTATGAAAGGCTAACAGAGCTTTTGAGCGATCCGGATATTGTTAATGATAGTAAGAAATTACGCGAATATTCCAAGGAACAATCAGATATCCAAGAGACAGTAGATACTTATCGAGAATATAAAAATGTTAAAGAGCAACTAGTAGACACACGTGAAATGTTAGATAGCGAAAAAGATCCTGATATGCATGAAATGGTAAAGGAAGAATTTAACCTATTAAAAGCACAGCAGGAAGAGTTAGAAGAACGTTTACGCATTTTATTAATTCCAAAAGATCCCAATGATAATAAGAACGTTATTATGGAAATCCGTGGCGCAGCTGGTGGTGATGAGGCCAATATTTTTGCAGGTGACTTGTTCCGTATGTACTCCCGCTATGCAGAAACGCAAGGCTGGAAAATTGATATTATGGAAGCTACGCCAAACCCAATGGGCGGCTATAAAGAAGTAATCTTTATGATTAACGGACAAGGAGCCTATTCAAAATTCAAATTTGAAAACGGCGCGCACCGTGTACAACGTGTCCCTGCTACAGAATCACAAGGCCGAATTCATACATCCACAGCAACAGTTGCTTGCTTACCTGAAGTTGAGGAAGTAGATGTTGAAATCCATGAAAAAGATATCCGTGTAGATACATTTGCATCTTCTGGTGCGGGTGGTCAATCTGTAAATACAACGATGTCTGCTGTTCGTATGACCCATTTACCGACAGGTGTTGTGGTTTCGATGCAGGATGAACGTTCACAAATTAAAAACCGTGAAAAGGCAATGAAGATTCTACGTGCTCGTGTTGCAGATATGTATTTGCAGGAAGCACAAAAAGAGATTGATGCTACACGTAAATCTGCTGTTGGCTCTGGCGATCGCTCTGAGCGAATTCGCACATACAATTATCCACAAAACCGTGTAACTGATCACCGTATCGGTTTAACGATTCAAAAGCTAGACCAAATCGTCGAAGGTAGACTAGACGAGATTATCGATGCTCTAATTTTAGAAGAACAAGCATCGAAGTTAGAGCGCTTAAATGATGACTTATAAAAATGTAATGGAGGCCCTTGAGTGGGCTTCTTCTTTTTTAGTGGATAATGGTCGTGAACAAACAGCAGCGCGTATTGTCATGCAACATGTGCTTGGTACTAGTTATGCAGAGGTTATGTTGCATTTGCAGGATGAATTAACAGCAGTACAGCAAATGAGATTTAATGAGCTCATAGAAGAACATGCGAGTGGACGCCCTGTACAATATTGTGTTGGGCGTGAGGAATTTTATGGACGTTCTTTTCTAGTGGATGAATCTGTCTTAATACCGCGACCTGAAACAGAGGAATTGGTACTTGGAACAATTAATCGACTACCTAAACTATTTACAAAGCAAGCATTGAAGCTGGCTGATATCGGTACAGGCAGTGGAGCCATAGCTATTTCAATGAAGCTAGAATGTCCCGCGTTAACAGTCATAGCAACTGATTTATCGAAAGATGCACTAGCAACCGCACAAAAAAATGCACAGCAATTAGAGGCGGATATTGATTTTAGATTGGGAGATTTAGCCGCGCCACTTGCAGGAGAGAAATTTGATATTGTTTTATCGAACCCACCATATATCGCTTTTGATGAGGCACAAGAAATGTCCAGTGTTGTTCTAGAGCATGAGCCGCATAGTGCCCTCTTTGCAGAGGAAGACGGTCTTATTTTATATAGAAAATTAGCTGAACAATTACCAGCGTATATGAATAGGCCAGCATTGATTGGATTAGAAATCGGTTATACACAGGGGGAGAAAGTAGCCAAACTCTTTCAAGATAGTTTTCCACAGGCGACAGTTTCAGTAGAAAAAGATATTAATGGTAAACCTCGAATGATTTTTTGTGAGATTCATGTATAAAGTTTCTTAATCTTGCCAACAATGTTGAGCAAGGAGGGATTTTTATGTTAAACGAATACAAGATTATTAGATTACCTAAACAAAATATCTTGCTAGCTTTTGCTAGACTAGTATTAATTGCGATTGCTTTACAGTTATGTGTTTTATATATTCCATCATTAGTAGGTTTTGCGAAGGAATCTTCCGATGAGGAGCAAGAAAAAGATTTTCGTATACGTGTTATTGCAAACAGTAATACTACACAAGATCAGCTAGAGAAACAGCAGCTTGTCCAAGATTTGAAGCCTTACTTTCTGCAGGTGACTACCGCTGGATTTGTAGGGAATGAGCAAATTCTTTCGTTAAAACAACAAATTGAAGCTGAACTGAGCGAAAATTATCCACAATTAGATACACAGGTTGTTGTTGGGGATAACTTATTCCCACCGAAAAGACAAGGTGCTGTACTTTATCCACAAAATGTATATCAATCGATTGTTGTGAAGATTGGTGATGCGCGTGGGGATAACTGGTGGTGCAGTATCTTCCCATCTATTTGTGAGCCGGATAAAGAAGAGGTAAAAGAAGAAGTAGAGGAAGAAAAAGAGCAAGTAACATTCTTTATATGGGAATGGATTAAAGGGATTTTTGGATGAATTGTGCACAAATTCAGACAACTTATACACATTTTTTAATAAGTTATAAACAATATGTGGATAATTCAGTAAAAACGAATAATTGAAGGTAGGTATTAATCATGGAAACCGTTTGTAAGGTTGTGGACAGTAATGTGAATAGTCAGATTAATTATACACAAGCTGTGGATATCTTAAATGCAGGAGAGGTAGTCGCATTTCCGACAGAAACGGTTTATGGCTTAGGAGCAATTGCCACAAATGAGCTGGCAGTTAAAAAGATATTTGAAGCGAAAGGTCGACCTTCAGATAATCCTTTAATTGTCCACGTAGGTACAAAAGAGGAAGTAGCAATCTATATCGATGATATTTCTGACATAGCGAAACAATGCATGGATTTATTTTGGCCAGGACCATTAACACTTGTGATGCCAGCGAAGCCAAATGTATTAGCTAAAAGTGTCACAGCTGGGCTATCAACAGTGGGCATTCGGATGCCTGACCACCCAGTAGCACTTGCCTTACTGCAACAGCTCCAAAAACCGCTAGCTGCACCGAGCGCTAATCGTAGTGGAAAGCCAAGTCCTACAGAAGCAGTTCATGTATTAGATGATTTAGGAGGGTACATACCTTATATTTTAGATGGAGGTTCTACCGGAATTGGGCTTGAATCCACTGTGTTAGATGTGACACATGAACCTCCAGTAATTTTACGTCCAGGCGGCATTACAAAGGAAATGCTTGAAGCTAAGATTGGCCCTGTTATTCAACCAAGTAAAATAGAGCAGAAGCTAGAAACAACGCCTAAAGCACCAGGAATGAAGTATACACATTATGCACCAAATGCTCCAGTATATTTAATAGATTGTGATGTTGAGAAAGTCAGTGAAGCAGTTCAGCAATTACAGAGTGATGGACATAGCGTAGCGTTGCTTGCACCTGTGAATTTTGAGAAGATCAAGGCTGATTTTTACTTTTCGATTGGAGAAGCTGGAAGTAAAGAAGAAATGGGTGCGGCCTTATACAATGCACTAAGAGCATGTGATAAAACTACCGCTACCGTTATATTAGCAACAACTACTTCAATAGAAGGAGTTGGAGCAGCTATTATGAATAGACTTGAAAAAGCCTCTGGAGGTAAATGGTATTCATTGTAAAAAATAATAGAGCCATTATAGACAAAAGACATTGAACAACCTGATGTTTTTTGTCTTTTTTTGTCTAATTATTAGACGTTAAAAATGAAAAACAATAGTGAACAACTATGATAATAATGTATTTTCGAGCATAAAATGATAAAATATTAGGGAGCGAAGGAGTGCGTTCTTGCAGGGAATTCTTGCAGGTATATTAACGTCTGTTGATGTGATTGGTCTATATGTTTTGCTGCCCAATGTTAGATATCGATTATTTTTATCATTATGGACGGCTGCATTGCATATGCTTTTCCCTTTATTAGGATTTGAATTAGGAAGCTATTTAGTTCAATTTCTATTAGAATGGGGACAATGGATTTCAAGTATTTTATTATTTTGTATCGGTATACATTTACTATTATTTTCTCATAGAGATGAAAAAGTAACAATTTCACCTGTACTTTTAGCAGTGACTGCAAGCCTAGATACCTTTTCAGTTAGTGTTTCTTTTGGTATGCTTAACTTAGAAAAAACAATCTTTATTATGAGTGCAGGCTTAAGTGCATTAATTTGTGCATATGGGTCATTAGTCATTGCACGTAGAAGCCAAGTCTTTTTTGGCAATAAAATTCAAGTAGTTGCTGGCATTATATTTATTATCATGAGTATTCTAGCTATTCAACAATAGATTAAACTGGAGAGTGATAAGTGTGAAAATATTATTTGTTTGTACAGGCAATACTTGTCGCAGTCCGATGGCAGAAGCTATTTTAAAACATAAACAAATAAACAATGTAGACGTGCGCTCAGCAGGTATTTATGCGATGCCTAATGCACAAATGTCAGCACATGCACAACAAGTGCTAAATGAAGCCCAAATGCCTCATCAGCATTTGGCAACGCAATTATCAAAAGCTGAAATGGAATGGGCAGACTTAATTTTAACGATGACGACTGCTCACAAAGATGCCGTCATTTCTAATTATCCAGAAGCTGAACATAAAGTATTTACATTGCAAGAGTATACAAATGAGGGCAGTCTGGAAAATGTAGGGGATCCTTACGGTGGTAATAGAGCAATTTACGAAGCAACATTTGCAGAATTAAAGGAACTGGTTGATCAATTAATACAAAAACTAGAAAAGAATTGAGGGGTCCTATGAAAAAACAATTTGGTTTACGACTAAAGTTGGTATTATTTGTTAGTGTTCTTGCACTAATCACCTACAGTGTCAGTTTTATATTCATTGAGTTTTTACAACCTACCTTCTTCCCTGACACTAACAGGAAAGTTTTTGAAGTGATTACTTACGCGTTAGGCATAACATGGTCAGGTATACTAGCTGCCTTTTTAAGTGTAATTCTCATCAAGCCATTACAGCAGCTTGAGCATTCAGCAACACTTGTGGCAGAAGGAAAAATAGGGCAGGATGTCCAAATGCCTAATACAAATGATGAGATTCGATCAGTTGCAGAGGCATTCCAACAAATGGTGTTAAACTTGCGCCAAATGGTGGAAAGTATTGATCATAACTTCCAACAAACAAATCAATCAATTATTCAGCTATCCGATGAGGCAGGCGTGGCAACAAAAAAGGCAGAGGGTATTGCGTCTACAGTAAAGCATATTTCTACTGGAGCAGAAGCATCTGCAACAGCTGTACAAGATACTGCTGAAGCAATTGAAGATGTAAGAACGCTTGC
Source organism: Lysinibacillus sp. FSL K6-0057 (assembly GCF_038630885.1). NCBI lineage: Bacteria > Bacillati > Bacillota > Bacilli > Caryophanales > Bacillaceae > Lysinibacillus > Lysinibacillus sp. FSL K6-0057. The sequence continues at coordinate 602,915 of NZ_CP152047.1, forward strand.
AACAGAAGTAAATAGTAGAGCAGAGGCATCAGCATCACAAACGAAAGAGATTCTACATAATTTATCGACGACAACAAAAGCCATTGAAACATTAGTGAATAGTATTCAACAAATTGCGACAGGCAATAGTGAAGCATTAAAGAGCATTCATGCGCTAGAAGAAAATGCGGGACAGGTAGAACGTATAATTAGCTTAGTTGGTGACATTGCGGCACAAACCAATCTATTGGCACTAAACGCCTCTATAGAAGCTGCACGTGCAGGGGAGCATGGAAAGGGCTTTGCGGTAGTAGCTGAGGAAGTTCGTGGTTTGGCTGATGAAAGTGCGAAAGCTGTGCAAGGGATTACAGCTTTAATTCAATCCATGCAGCAAAATGTAGAAGTAGTTGTGAAACAAATGAACGAACAAGTGGCCTTTGCTACAAAGGAAGCCGATCGAGTTTCTGAAACAACGACAGCAGTAGAAAATATGGCTTCTAATGTACATGAAATGGCAGCATCAATTGTTGAGATTTCTTCTTTAATCGAACAGCAAATGCATAATATTGAAACGACAGCGCGACAATCACAGGAAGTTGCTGCCATTGCGGAACAAACGTCAGCAGGTGCACAGGAAGTTCGTAGTGCCGCTGAAGAGCAAGCCTACGCAATTGAACAGGTAGAGCATCTAGCTCAAAGTTTGAAAAAGCAATCGGAAGCACTGCATAAAATGATTCAACAATTTGATAGACAAGCATAGTGCTATAGGCTATACGTAAATGCGATGAAAAATCGGATTTATGTATAGCCTTTTTTATTAGAGGGCAATTTATGTCCACTGTAAGTAAAAAGCTAAAAAAACTTCAGAAGATGGAATATTACAACAAAAGACCATTATCCGAACTTATTAACATGATATTCACATTATCCACAAAAATATAGGTTTAAAAGTGAATGTTTTTATGTTAATATACAATTAATGTTCGTCTTTCGGGAGAAATCAGCGTAAAAATACAAGAAAAATCATGTTATTCTTCAGAAAGAAGTGGTACACTAAGGTTGACTATAATTCGAAAAGAGGGAACCCAGTGAGAATAGCAATTTCTTCTGATCACGGAGGCAATAACTTACGTCGTGAGATTATGCAGCTATTAGATGAACTTCACATTAGCTACGAAGATTTTGGTCCACAATCTGCGGATTCAGTAGACTATCCAGATTATGCAAAACCTGTATCTGAGGGTGTTGCTAACGGAGAATTTGATAAAGGTATTTTAATTTGTGGCACAGGCATTGGTATGTCCATTGCCGCTAACAAGGTTAAGGGCATTCGTTGTGCATTAGTACATGATGTATTTAGTGCCAAGGCAACGCGTTGCCATAACGACTCAAATATTTTAGCGATGGGTGAACGTGTTATTGGTCCAGGCCTTGCACGTGAAATCGTACAAACATGGCTAGAAACAGATTTTGAAGGCGGCCGTCATACACGCCGCATTGAAAAAATTACTGAACTAGAGCAATAGTGATTTTGTTATTCCATATATGGCATTCTTATAGGCTGTCATATATGGCATGATTTTAATGGATATAGATGAAGGAGCTGAGCTTAATGGTTGTAAAACAAATACGAACACATTTGACTCAGTTACTCAGTGAATTTGAAGAGCAGGTAACGTTACGACCCCATACAATTTTTGTAGTAGGGTGCTCTACATCTGAAGTGATTGGTCAGAAAATTGGCACAGCGGGCGCATTGGAAATAGCAGAGGCCATTTTTGAGCCGTTACAAGAATTTACATCAAAGCATCAATTGCATTTAGCATTCCAAGGTTGTGAGCATATAAATCGTGCCATTACTATGGAAGCATCGACAGCTGAAAAATTTGGCTATGATCCAGTTGCGGTAGTCCCAGTACGTACGGCAGGCGGCTCGATGTCAGCATATGCCTATACGCAATTTGATAACCCAGTGATTGTTGAAACAATACAGGCACATGCAGGTATTGATATTGGACAAACATTAATCGGTATGCATTTGAAAGCAGTAGCTGTTCCAGTTCGAACATCGGTAAAAATGGTAGGAGAAGCAGTTGTAACGATTGCAACAACACGTCCTAAGCTAATTGGCGGAGAACGTGCAGTATATAAATAATTACCACTATTTATTAGTGGTATAGATAAATAATGATACTTTAGGAGGCTTTTTCAAACATGGCATATGAAAAATTAGCAGTACAAGACAAAGCAGTATTAGATGGAATTCTTGCAGAAAAAACACGTCAGCAAGCAAATATTGAATTGATTGCATCAGAAAACTTTGTATCCGAAGCAGTTATGGAAGCGCAAGGATCAGTACTGACAAATAAATACGCTGAAGGTTATCCTGGTAAACGCTACTATGGTGGCTGTGAACATGTAGACGTAGTAGAAGATATTGCGCGTGATCGTGTGAAAGAACTCTTCGGAGCAGAATATGCAAATGTACAACCACACTCTGGTGCACAAGCAAACATGGCTGTTTACCATACAATTTTAGAACCAGGTGACACAGTGCTTGGTATGAACCTTTCTCATGGTGGTCACTTAACACACGGCTCTCCAGTAAACTTCTCTGGTATCCTATACAATTTTGTTGAGTATGGCGTAACACAAGATACACAAGTGATTGATTATGAAGATGTACGTCAAAAAGCTTTAGAACATAAACCAAAACTTATTGTCGCAGGTGCATCTGCCTATCCACGTGAAATTGACTTCTCTAAATTCCGTGAGATTGCAGACGAAGTAGGTGCTTATTTCATGGTGGATATGGCACACATCGCTGGTCTTGTTGCTGCTGGCGAACACCAATCACCAGTACCATACGCTGACTTTGTTACATCAACGACACATAAAACATTACGTGGACCACGTGGTGGATTAATCCTTGCTTCAAAGGAATGGGAGCAAAAACTAAATAAATCTGTTTTCCCAGGAATTCAAGGTGGTCCATTAATGCATGTTATCGCTGCTAAAGCTGTATCATTTGGAGAAGCATTACAACCAGAATTTAAAGACTATGCAAAACAAATTAAAGCGAATGCAAAAGCTTTAGCTGAAGTATTAATTGCTGAAGGTGTTGAAATTGTTTCTGGTGGTACAGATAACCACTTATTACTTCTAAATGTTAAATCTCTTGGTTTAACAGGTAAAGTAGCAGAGCATGCACTAGATGAAGTGGGTATTACAACAAATAAAAATACAATTCCTTACGATACTGAATCTCCGTTCGTTACTTCTGGAATTCGTATTGGTACTCCAGCTGTTACTTCTCGTGGGTTTAAAGAAGAAGATATGAAAGAAGTAGGAGCAATTATTGCAGCAGTTCTTAAAAACCCTGAAGATGAAGCAGTTAAAGCAGATGCAAAAGATCGTGTGAAAGCATTAACAGATAAGCATCCACTATACGCATAATCAATAGAATAATAGGGCTGTGTTTAAAGTACAAATTTTACTTTAAATACAGCTTTTTATTTTGTAAACGAAGGATTAAACTGTAAAAAACATCTTTTTTCTAATAAAGTAGAATAATCCCCTTATTTTTGAATAAATTTACATTAAATCGGTATAAAGGGATATATTATAGTAGGCAGAGGACAGATAGTGTCCTAGAAAAGAAGTTTTTTTTAATAAAAGTGAAAATTTAATTAAATTTTATGTACAATGGAAATGAGCTGAAGTGATAGAAAAGGAGGGGTTGGATGGTCACTAAATCGTTAAACACAGATTATGATGTATTATTAAACAGCATTCGCAAATTAGGGAATAATTCTAAAGAAAGCTACGTTATTTTTGATGCAACAAATCATCATTGCATATTAGAGTGTAATGATTCTTTTTGTATGCTTACTAATGCTTCACGCTCTCAAATTCTAAATACTAATTATTTTTCATGGCTATCTATGGACGAAAAAAAGACAACCATTGAAATGATTAAAGAAAAAATACATAACGGCATAATGGTGCAGGCAAAACTAAATCATAACGGCATCAATAAACCTCCCTTTTGGGCAGAAATACAAGCACTACCATTTTGCAATGATGCAAATATAACGCAATTTGTTTTAGTATTTGTGAAGGATGTTACGTATTATCATACGGAAGACTTCTTAATGCGTCTAGAAAATGATATGTACAAGGCAATTGAGAAGGAGTTTACCTTCGAGCAGAAGATGAAGATTATTTGTAACGGTCTCAATGAATTTTTTATGCCAAATATTGCGAGTATGGTGCTCATAAAAACAGAAGTAAACCAATTACAAGTTTTTACAGGAGATAATCAAACAGAGAGCATACCAAGATGTTGTGCAAATAATGATTTCTTTAACAAGGTTATGCAATCAGAAACGTCTACTTTTATAGAGAATTTAGATGAAGTGAATATTCCTATAGAACATAAGCAATATGCTTCGCTAGCTAAAAAGCCGCATGGATGGTTTATACCTATACGCAATCAACAGCGGCAAGTGATAGGTGTTTTTTCGATATTTAGCCAAAAAACACAAAGTGACCAAACGTTTAAAAATATGTTTCGGAAAATGGGGGCACTTGTTGCATTAGCTTTTTCGTATGCAAGGACGCAGAAAAAAATTTGGGATTTAGCCTATACAGATATTACAACAGGTCTACCTAATCGTCACAGCTTTGTTAATACGATTGAACGAGAAGTTCAACAGGGACAAAGCGGTTTTATTAAAATATTAAAACCAAGTGAATTTCATCAAGTAGTTGAACTGTACGGCCGTGAAATTGGTGATGAACTTTTAAGACAACTTGCCAAACGTCTTGAGCAAGACAAGTTGGAAAATAATGAGTATGTTGCTAGATTTACAAGTTCTAGTTTGATTATGACTACAATGTCACTGAAAGAAAATTTGCATGATTATGAGATGAGAATAAAAGAAACGATTCGCCAGCCCTTTATTATAGGAGGAAAGCAAATCTATATTACATTAAAAACAGGAATTGCTTCATATAATGATGATACAAATATTAATGATGCGATCCGTTTTGCAGATAATGCGCTATCCTTTGCAATCGATAGACCAGGCACACATACCGAAATATTTACAACAGAGAAAAATGATGTGCTTGTACAGAAGATGACGGTTTTAAATCATTTGTCAGAAGCCATCAAAAATAAAGAAATTACAGTCCATTTACAGCCTAAAGTCGATTTACGCAATGGAGAAATTCAAAGTATTGAAGCACTTGCAAGGTGGATTTCTCCAAAACTAGGTTTTGTTTCACCAGCAGTCTTTATTCCTGTGGCAGAGAGTGCTGGCAAGGTTCGAGAAATTGATGTGCTTATTTTAGAGACGGTGCTCACATGGCTTTCCGAACGACAACGCTTGGGAAAGAAATTAGTGAAAATAGCTGTCAATATTTCACCTGATCATTTTTACTACACACACTTTGTTCAGGATACGCTGAAACTTGTGCGGAAGTATAATATTGACCCTAGCTATGTTATCTTAGAAGTGACGGAAAATATTGGTTTAGTAGATTTTCAATCTGCCTATAAAATAATTCAAGAGCTAAAGAGCTATGGCTTTAAAACGTCAGTGGATGATTTTGGAACAGGCTTTTCTTCGTTAAGCTATTTGCAACAACTACCGTTTGCTGAATTAAAAATTGATCGTAGCTTTATCAATGCTATTGAAGATCCCGCAACACTAGCTATTGTTCGCTCTATCATTCAGTTAGCATTAAATTTAGGGATGATTTCAGTGGCAGAGGGCATAGAAACGGAGGAACAGGTTGAAATTTTACGTGCGCTAGGCTGTACAGTAGGACAAGGATACTTCTATTTTAAGCCAATGCCAATTGAACAATTAGATATAATCCTGGATCAATAACTTATTTTTGACAAAAGAATAGATGATAAATGGAGTCGTCCTAAATTTATTTTTGAGGCGACTCCTTTTTTCTGTTATACTAGTTGAGATAAAAATGAATCCGAACGGTGAGGAGAGAATCCCTTTGAGCAAAGTCTATGTATTTGATCATCCACTAATCCAACACAAATTAACTTATATTCGCGACAAGAACACAGGAACAAAAGAATTTCGTGAGCTAGTAGACGAAGTGGCAACACTTATGGCATTTGAAATTACACGCGATATGCCGGTAGAAGAAATTGAAATTGAAACACCTGTAACAATTGCAAAAACAAAAGTACTTTCTGGTAAAAAACTTGCAATTGTACCGATTCTACGTGCGGGTATCGGCATGGTAGATGGCGTATTAAAGCTTATCCCTGCTGCAAAAGTTGGTCATATTGGTCTTTATCGTGATCCAGAAACATTAAAACCAGTTGAATATTACGCAAAACTTCCTGCAGATGTTGAAGAACGCGATTTCATCATTGTAGATCCAATGCTTGCAACGGGTGGTTCTGCAGTGGAAGCAATCAATTCACTGAAAAAACGTGGAGCTAAAAACATTAAATTCATGTGCTTAATCGCTGCACCAGAGGGTGTAAAAGCTATTCAAGAAGAACATTCGGATGTAGATATTTACATTGCTGCACTTGATGAAAAATTAAACGATCATGGCTATATTGTACCAGGTTTAGGTGATGCGGGAGACCGCTTATTCGGTACAAAATAAAAATCAATACATGAAGTTTCCTCATTTAGGAAACTAATAACTTGTGAAAGCGTCCTTCAAATTGAAGGGCGTTTCATAGTATGTGTAGGTAAGTAATTCCTCTTGATTAGCATCAATGGGGAGGATTGACCTTTGCATACAATAACAAAAAGGACGGTGCAGATCGTTTTGACAAAGAAATGGAAAGTAATGACGATTTTTGGTACAAGACCAGAAGCAATTAAAATGGCTCCTCTTGTTTTGGAGTTGCAAAAGTATCCTGAGCAAATAGAATCCATTGTAACTGTAACAGCACAGCATCGCCAAATGCTCGATCAAGTACTAGAGACATTTAAAATTACACCAAACTATGACTTAAATATTATGAAGGATCGCCAAACATTAATCGATGTAACGACAAACGCATTACAAGGTTTAGATAAAGTAATGAAAGAAGCACAGCCAGATATCGTGTTGGTACATGGTGATACAGCGACAACTTTCATTGCTAGCTTGGCGGCGTTCTATAACCAAATTGCTATAGGGCATGTAGAAGCGGGACTTCGAACATGGAACAAATATTCACCATATCCAGAGGAAATGAACCGTCAACTAACAGGTGTGATGGCTGATTTACATTTTGCGCCAACAGAAGTATCTAAAAAGAATCTTTTAGATGAGAATAAAAATTCTGAGACGATTTTTGTTACAGGTAATACTGCAATAGATGCATTAGCAACAACGGTCAGTGAACACTACACACATCCTGTATTAGATAAAATGGGTGAAGATCGCATGATTTTATTAACGGCACATCGTCGCGAAAATCTTGGTGAACCAATGCGCCATATGTTTAAAGCGATCACCAGAATACTAGCAGAACATGAGGATGTTCAAGTTGTCTATCCAGTGCATATGAATCCAGCTGTGAGAGAAATTGCAAATGAAATCTTAGGGGATAATGAACGAGTGCATTTAATTGAGCCCCTTGAAGTATTTGATTTCCATAACTTTGCAGCAAATTCATATATGATCTTAACGGACTCAGGTGGTGTACAAGAAGAGGCTCCTTCATTAGGAAAGCCGGTGCTTGTTCTTAGAGATACGACAGAACGTCCAGAAGGGATTGCAGCAGGAACATTAAAGCTGGCAGGAACGGAAGAGGAAACGATTTACGCTTTAGCAAAGGAATTACTAACAGATAAAAGCGCCTATGAAGCAATGGCTAAAGCATCAAATCCATATGGCGATGGGCATGCATCTAAGCGTATTGTGGAGGCATTGCTAGGATTTTTACAAAAAACTAATTAATATACTATATTTTATATTAAAAATAAGTCTAATGTACCTATTGAAATGGGTAAGCTAATTTACGAGCATAATCTTGTCGTAAATTAGCTTTTTTTATGCGTGAGAAGGTTGTGAAATTTTGAAACTATGAAATTTCATACACAAATTTGTCAACAATTTGACAAGAGTATAGAGGCTGTGAAGTTTTTCTCCTTTACCAATTGACTTCAAATATCACCTATTGTATGCTTACAAAGGGTAAGAATGATAAGGGTTTCTGTTCATAAATAGGACGTTGAAACACTTGTTATATCAACTTTCTACTAAATTGACAGTTCAAAATAAAACTGTCGATTTGCAACGTTTTGTGCGTTTCGGTTTTTACCGAGTCGGTAAGGGGTGTAAGTTATTTTTTTGGGCATTTACACCTGTAATTGAAATGACTCTCCCATTACTATTCCGCTGTGAGTAGTGCTTTTCACTGCTCTTTTCTGATTTCACATAGTGGTCAGCAAACGTTTTCATTACTCGAAAAAATGATTCAGGAGATTACAACCAATGCTAGATTTGCATCACATTTTTGCTGTGCAGAAGAGGGCGTTATTTTTTTTGCTTGCACTCTGCGCATTAGGCTGGGGATTTACCCCCTATCAAACTGTTTTTGCGGGCATCGCAGTCGGTGCATTCTTTGGTACGTATAATTTTTGGATCTTAGTTCGTCGTATGGAGAAGTTTGACAGATCCATTAGTGAAGGGAAGAAAATAGGCTCACTTGGTACAGCGCTTCGCTTTGGATCAGGTGTTGCGGCAGTCGCAATAGCCATTTCGTTGCCAAACTATTTTCACTTAATTAGCACGGTTATAGGGCTAATGATTCCGTACGTTTTTCTCTTTGTCGAGAGAATTGTGTCACATGTAAGGAACCGCTAATGTGCTTTAAATTAGAAAGAGAGGTGAAAAATAACAATGAATCATGAAGCTCCGTTACTAGAAGTCGGTTTTTTAACATTTAACAAATCGACAGTTATGATGTTACTAGTTGCAGCAATTATCGTATTTTTAATTGCCTTTATTTCAACTAGAAGCCTAAAGTTAAAACCTACTGGTATGCAAAACTTTATGGAATGGATTATGGATTTCGTTAAGAATATTATTAAAAGCAACATGGACTGGAAAACTGGTGGACGATTCCACGTTCTAGCCATTACGCTAATTATGTTTATCGCAGTATCTAACTTATTAGGTCTTCCATTCTCTATCGTCTATGATCATGAGCTATGGTGGAAATCACCAACAGCTGATCCTACAGTTACGATGACGTTGGCAGCGATGATTTTAGTCTTAACGCAATACTATGGTGTTAAAATGAAGGGTACAGGTCATTATGTTGGTACATTCTTCAAACCAATGTCATTCATGTTCCCACTTAAAATAGTAGAAGAATTTGCAAACACATTAACATTAGGTTTACGTCTTTACGGTAACATTTACGCGGGTGAGATTTTACTTGGCTTACTTGCAGGTTTAGCATCATCAGGTGCTGTGGGATTCATCGGGGCAATCGTTCCTATGATGGCATGGCAAGGTTTCTCAATTTTCATCGGCTTTATCCAAGCCTTTATCTTCACAATGTTAACAATGGTTTACATGGCTCATAAAGTGAGCGATGACCATTAATATAAAGCATATATCCTATGCTTGAACAACAAATACAAACAATTCCAAGGAGGAAATTTTCAAATGACAGGTTCATTAGGTTTATTAGCAGCAGCAATCGCAATCGGTTTAGGTGCACTTGGTGCAGGTATTGGTAACGGTCTTATCGTATCAAAAACAGTAGAAGGTATCGCTCGCCAACCAGAAGCTCGTGGCGTTCTTCAAACTACAATGTTCATCGGGGTTGCATTAGTTGAAGCCCTACCGATCATCGCAGTAGTAGTAGCATTCATCGTAATGAACAAATAATTCAGTTGAACACTGAATTTTACTAGTGGCGAAGCAGGATTCACCAGATGAAACTTCGCCCTTCATTTTGGGACGGATAAAAGCTATGTGTAAATATAGCTTTTTAAAATAGGTAGTTTTTTTTAATCACTAAATTATGTTGAAGTTAAAGCTCTTGAAGGGAGTGAAACAATCGTGTTTTTAGATAATCTTGTACTAGGTTCAGGCGGTGCTTCGTTTAATAGTGGAGATATCATCGCAACATTAGTTATTTTCATAGTATTAATGTTACTACTTAAGAAATTCGCTTGGGGTCCACTTATGGGCATCATGCAACAACGTGAAGAATTAGTAGCGAGTGAAATCGAAGCAGCTGAAAAAGCCCGCAAAGAATCGCACCAATTTTTAGAAGAACAAAAGAGCCTTCTTAAGGAAGCTCGTACAGAAGCACAATCGATTGTTGAGGGCGCTAAGAAGCAAGGCGAACTACAAAAAGAAGAAATTCTTACTGTAGCACGCAATGAAGCAAATCGCTTAAAAGAATCGGCTTTACGTGAAATTGAGTCTGAAAAAGAAAAAGCTATTGCAGCTGTACGTGATGAAGTCGTTTCATTATCTGTACTTGCAGCATCTAAAGTCCTTAGCAAAGAGATTTCTGAGGCAGACAACCGTGCTCTTATTGAAGAGACGATTGCGAAGGCAGGGGAAGCTCGATGAGTAATTCAACTGTAGCAAAACGTTACGCTCAAGCGCTTTTTGAATTAGCGCAACAAAAAAACAAGCTTACTGAAGTTGGAGCAGACTTAAACGAACTAACAAAAGTAATGAAAGAATCTCCGGATTTTTTAACGCTTTTAAGTGCGCCTAAGTTCTCCATCGAACGTAAAAAACAAATGGTAGCTGACATTTTCACTGGTGCAACACCAGAAGTTTTACACACAGTTCAACTTCTAGTTGAGAAAAAACGTGTAAACGAGATTAAGCTAATTGCTAATGCATATGCTGAGCTTGCTGCACAAGCACAAGGTATGGCAGATGCAACAGTATTTTCAACACGTGCACTTTCTGCAGAAGAAAGCGCTAATATTTCGACAGCGTTTGCGAAACTTGTTGGAAAACAAGCATTAAACATTACAAACGAAATCGATCCAACTTTGCTTGGTGGTATTCGTGTTCAAATCGGTAACCATATTTATGACAGCTCAGTAGTTAACAAACTAGAGCGTCTAAAACGTGAATTAATCGGTTAATAATTTAGAAATGTGAGAGGTGACATACATGGGCATCAAGGCTGAAGAAATCAGCAGTCTGATTAAACAACAGATTGAGAATTATGAATCTGAACTTAAAGTAAGCGAAGTTGGTACAGTTATCCGTATTGGTGACGGTATCGCTCTTGCTCATGGCCTCGACAACGCCATGGCTGGAGAACTTTTAGAGTTCTCTAATGGTGTTATGGGTATGGCTCAAAACCTAGAAGAAGGTAACGTTGGTATCGTAATCTTAGGTCCATACACTGACATCAAAGAAGGCGATGAAGTTCGTCGTACAGGTCGTATCATGGAAGTACCAGTTGGTGAAGAACTAATTGGCCGTGTTGTAAACCCACTTGGTCAACCAGTGGATGGACAAGGTCCTATCAACGCTACAAAATCTCGTCCAATTGAAAGTCCAGCTTTTGGTGTAATGGCTCGTAAATCAGTGCACGAACCACTACAAACTGGTATTAAAGCGATTGACGCATTAGTGCCAATCGGTCGTGGTCAACGTGAGTTAATCATCGGTGACCGTCAAGTAGGTAAAACATCTGTAGCAATCGATACAATCTTAAACCAAAATGGTGAAAACATGATTTGTATCTATGTTGCAATCGGTCAAAAAGAATCTACTGTACGTGGTGTTGTTGAAACTTTACGTAAACACGGTGCTTTAGATTATACAATCGTTGTAACTGCAGCAGCATCTCAACCTGCTCCATTATTATACTTAGCACCATTTGCTGGTGTTTCTATGGCAGAAGAATTCATGTTACAAGGTAAACACGTTTTAATCGTGTATGATGATCTTTCTAAACAAGCATCAGCTTACCGTGAACTTTCACTTCTTTTACGCCGTCCTCCAGGTCGTGAAGCATACCCTGGTGATGTATTCTACTTACACAGCCGTTTACTTGAACGTGCTGCGAAGTTAAATGAAACTTACAACTGTGGTTCTATCACAGCTCTTCCATTCGTAGAGACACAAGCTGGGGATATCTCTGCATACATCCCAACTAACGTAATCTCAATTACTGATGGTCAAATCTTCTTACAATCTGACTTATTCAACTCAGGTGTACGTCCAGCGATCAACGCAGGTCTTTCTGTATCACGTGTAGGTGGATCAGCTCAAATTAAAGCAATGAAAAAAGTTGCGGGTACACTACGTCTTGACTTAGCTGCATTCCGTGAGCTTGAATCATTTGCTCAATTCGGTTCAGATTTAGATAAAATTACACTTGCTAAACTTGAGCGTGGTAAACGTACGGTTGAAGTGCTTAAACAAGACCTAAACAAACCACTTAAAGTTGAAAAACAAGTTGCAATCCTTTATGCATTAACTAAAGGTCATTTAGATGATATCCCAGTACAAGATATCGTTCGTTTCGAAAATGAATTCTTAAGCTGGTTAGATTCAAACCACACTAACGTTCTAGATCATGTTCGTACTACAAAAGAGCTTGCTCCTGATGCGGATTATGAAGCAGCAATCAATGCATTCAAGAAAACTTTCGCTAAATCAGAATAAGTTCTAGCTAGTCACTTGATTAAAAAACAAAAGGTGGTGAAATACCAGTGGTAAACTTACGCGAAATAAAAGGTCGTATTAATTCAACAAAGAGTACGAAACAAATTACGAAAGCGATGCAGATGGTTTCTTCTTCCAAGTTACGTCGTGCAGAGCAAAATGCTAAAGCTTACGTTCCTTATATGGAAAAAATCCAAGACGTAGTAGGCGCGATTGCAGCAGGTACAAAAGACAGTGGACATCCAATGTTAACTGCTCGTCCTGTAAAGAAAACAGCTTACTTAGTCATTGGTTCTGACCGTGGTCTAGCAGGTGCTTACAACTCAAGCATCCTACGTCAAGTACAACGTACAATCAACGAGCGTCATAAATCAAAAGACGAATACGTGATTTTAGCAGTAGGTCGTGTTGTTCGTGATTACTTTGTGAAACGTGATCATAATGTCATCAGCAGTGTTGTTGCTCTTCCTGACCAACCTACATTCGCTGATATTAAAGAAATCGCTCGTAATGCTGTTGGTATGTTCATTGACGGTACGTATGATGAGCTTTATATGTACTATAATCACTTTGTCAGCGCAATTGCTAACGAAGTGACAGAGAAAAAACTTCTTCCATTAACAGATATCGCACCTGTAAACAGTAAAGCTTCTTATGAATTTGAACCATCTGGTGAAGCAATTCTTGAAGTATTACTTCCACAATACGCGGAAAGCTTAGTTTATGGCGCATTATTAGATGGAAAAGCAAGTGAACATGCTTCTCGTATGACTGCTATGAAAAATGCAACTGATAATGCATCTGATCTTATTGCAGATCTTTCATTGCAATATAACCGTGCACGTCAAGCAGCGATTACACAAGAAATTACAGAAATCGTTGGTGGAGCTGCAGCCTTAGAATAGGCTCAGCTCACCAATGTCGTATAAGAATACGATAGGAGGGTACACAGTAATGAATAAAGGACATGTTATTCAAGTAATGGGTCCAGTTGTCGACGTAAAATTCGAGAACGGCCAATTACCAGCAATCTATAACTCATTAACAGTTAAGATTGAACGTCCTAATGAAGATCCAACAATTCTTGCATTAGAAGTTGCACTTCATTTAGGTGATGATTCTGTTCGTACAATTGCAATGTCATCTACTGATGGCTTACAACGTGGAGCAGAAGTAACAGACTTAGGAAAAGCTATCTCAGTACCAGTTGGTGAAGTGACACTAGGTCGTGTATTCAACGTACTTGGAGAAGTAATTGACTTAGGTGAAGAGATTCCAGCTGATGCTCGTCGTGATTCAATTCACCGCGAAGCGCCATCTTTCGATGAACTTTCAACTACAGTTGAAATTCTTGAAACAGGTATCAAAGTAGTAGACTTATTAGCACCTTATATTAAAGGTGGTAAAATCGGTCTATTCGGTGGTGCCGGTGTAGGTAAAACAGTATTAATCCAAGAATTAATCAATAACATCGCACAAGAGCACTCAGGTATCTCTGTATTCGCTGGTGTAGGTGAGCGTACTCGTGAAGGGAACGACTTATTCTTCGAGATGAGCGATTCAGGCGTTATCAAGCAAACAGCGATGGTATTCGGTCAAATGAACGAGCCTCCTGGTGCGCGTATGCGTGTAGCTTTAACGGGTCTTACAATGGCGGAATACTTCCGTGATGAGCAAGGCGCTGACGTACTTTTATTCATCGACAATATCTTCCGTTTCACACAAGCAGGTTCTGAGGTTTCTGCCCTATTAGGTCGTATGCCTTCTGCGGTAGGTTACCAACCAACACTTGCAACTGAAATGGGTAAACTACAAGAGCGTATCACATCTACGAACAAAGGATCTGTAACTTCTATCCAAGCGATTTATGTACCAGCCGATGACTATACTGACCCGGCTCCAGCTACAACTTTCGCCCACTTAGATGCAACTACTAACCTTGAGCGTAAATTATCAGAAATGGGTATCTACCCTGCGGTTGACCCATTAGCTTCGACTTCTCGTGCATTATCACCTGAAATCGTAGGCGCTGAGCACTATGCAATTGCTACTGGTGTACAACGTACAATCCAACGTTACCGTGAATTACAAGATATCATTGCAATCTTAGGTATGGATGAATTATCTGATGAAGATAAGCAAACAGTAGAACGTGCTCGTCGTATTCAATTCTTCTTATCACAAAACTTCCACGTAGCGGAACAATTCACTGGTCAAAAAGGTTCTTATGTACCTGTAAAAGAAACTGTTCGTTCATTCAAGGAAATCCTTGATGGCAAATGGGATCACCTACCAGAAGATGCTTTCCGTCTAGTTGGTTCTATTGATGAAGTAGTTGAAAAAGCGAAAAGCATGGGCGTAGAGGTTTAATACTAGGGACGAGGAGGAAAAAATATGAAGACAGTTCTAGTCAATATTGTCACTCCCGACGGCCCAGTATACGATTCTGAAGTATCAATGGTAATCGCCAAAACAACTTCAGGAGAAATCGGTGTTCTTGCAGGCCATATTCCAATGGTTGCTCCACTTGCAATTGGTGCAGTGAAGCTTAAAAAAGAAAACGGTTCGACTGATATTGTTGCTGTAAGTGGTGGTTTCATTGAAGTTCGTCCAGATAAAATCTCAATTTTAGCGCCGTCTGCTGAAATTGCTGAAAACATCGATGTTCAACGTGCTAAAGAAGCCGTTAAACGTGCTGAAGGACGTCTTCAAAGTAAACAAGACAACATTGATTTCAAACGTGCTGACCTAGCATTAAAACGTGCGTTGAATCGTATCAACGTTCATGAGGGTAATATCTAATTCATTTTTAACGGGCAGATATAGCATCTGCCCGTTTTTTAAGGTGAATCAACATATTGAAGGCGAAAAGGAGGATGCCGCATGGAACTATATGAGGCGATAGGACAAGAAGCTTTATTGGGTATATTATCGCATCTATTTTTTATTGCTATAACTTTTTACGCATTACAAGCTTTTATGATCGAAAAATTATTTAAAAAGAATCGAGTTTTTCAAATTCAGCTCATATATATTTTACTTAGTATTGCGATAGGCTCAGCAGTATCGAATTTCTTTCTCCAAATATCTAACTGGTCAGGCAAACTTCCATATTTATTTTAAAGAATTCACTTCTATCTTCAATAAATTTATGTGCCTACATACTTCAAAGGACTTTATAATACCATTTGTGTGGCCCTTTGAACTATGTAAAAAGACTGATCAACGCTGGATCAGAAATCTAATTGCGCTAAACACATTAGATTCTTATAAATTCTACGCTATTAGCTGTTGAGATACCCATTGAGAGATGGGCTATAATGGGCATCCACCACATCACTTTTTATAGAAAAAGAAGTGAAAAGTTGTTTTTTATTCATATATCTTTGGGTATGTATTAGAAGCGAACGGGTTATTGGTCATTCACAAAAAAAAATTGGCAGCGTACAATAAATAAATAGCAAAATATCTAATAATGGCTTAAAATAGTGATTTGGACGCTTGAACGAGCGTTAGAAAAGTTGTACTATAGAGTTGTTTGTTTACTGATTATGACATTATACTTCTTTTTAAAATAAAAATTCGATAGGTTAATAGATTGAATTCGGAGGGACATAGGGTGGATAAAATAATAGTGACTGGCGGCCAAAAACTACAGGGAAAAGTTCGTGTAGAGGGCGCAAAAAATGCAGTGTTACCAATCCTTGCAGCAGCTTTACTTGCTTCAAAAGGAGAAAATGTAATTAAAGAAGTCCCTAATTTAGCAGACGTCTTTACAATAAATGAAGTACTTAAAAGTTTAAACGCAGCAGTTACATATATACCTGAAGATAATGCCGTATATATAGATGCAACAAAAGAACTTTCAAGTGAAGCTCAATTTGAATTTGTTAGTAAAATGCGTGCATCCATTTTAGTAATGGGTTCTCTACTTGCTCGTAATGGCTATGCTCGTGTGGCACTACCTGGAGGCTGTGCAATCGGTTCGCGCCCAATTGAATTACACTTAAAAGGCTTTGAAGCAATGGGTGCAAAAATTTCATTTGGCCATGGCTATGTAGAGGCGAAGACAGAAGGTCGCTTAAAAGGGGCTAATGTGTATTTAGACTTCCCAAGTGTTGGGGCAACTGAAAATATTATGACAGCTGCATCTTTAGCTGAAGGGACAACTGTAATTGAAAATGCTGCGAAAGAGCCTGAAATCGTGGATCTTGCAAACTTCATCAATAGTATGGGTGGCCGTGTAATCGGTGCGGGGACAAATACGATTCGTATCGAAGGAGTCGATACATTATACGGAGTAGAACATCATATTATTCCTGACCGTATTGAAGCTGGTACATTTATGGTAGCAGCAGCTATTACTAGAGGAGATGTAGTGATTGAAAATGCAGTTCCTGAGCATATGACTGCTTTAATTGCTAAAATGCGTGAGATGGGCGTAGAAATTACAGAGTTGGATGAAGGAATCCGTGTACGAGTTCCTCAAACGCTAAAAGCAGTTGATATCAAAACGATGCCACATCCTGGTTTCCCAACAGATATGCAATCGCAAATGATGGCTTTAATGCTTACTGCTGAAGGTACGAGTATTATTACAGAAACGGTATTTGAAAACCGTTTTATGCATGTTGAGGAGTTCCGTCGCATGAATGCCGGTGCTAAAATAGAGGGACGTTCTGTGTTTATCGAGGGGCCTGTGGATCTTCAGGGAGCTGAAGTAATGGCAACGGATTTACGAGCTGCGGCTGCATTAATTTTAGCAGGTCTTGTATCTGAAGGAATGACACGTGTTACTAAACTTCATCATTTAGATCGTGGTTATGTTGATTTCCATGGCAAATTAGCATCTCTTGGTGCTAATATTGAACGTATTACAGAAGAAGTAGTGACAATTGAAGATATAACAGTTGAATTGCCTACAAACTAAATAGATTTCAAAACCCTTTGCTTTTTAAGCAGAGGGTTTTTGTTTTCTCATAACTAAAAGAAATCTAGCATATTATTCCTTATGAAAAAATGGATGATTAGTATAGGTGTCATTTGCTTGATTGGGGCATTATATATGCTTCCTATAATAGGGCTTAGTGAAAGGCAAGAAGCTGTCAAATCTCCAGCTAGTGATGAGAATGCTTGTGAAATATTTATAGAAGTGGAGGGACAAGAAGAAAAAATCCCTTTGGAAACGTATATTACAGGGGTAGTTGCTGCGGAAATGCCCGTTTCTTTTAAAAAAGAGGCACTGAAGGCACAAGCCATTGCAGCACGCACATATGCGTTGAAAACGACAAATTACGGTAAAAATACGATTGCTCCAACTGTGGCAAAGCAAGTCTTCTATGATGAAGAGCAAAGAAAGGCGAATTGGGCTAGCAATTTCCTGGGAAATGAAAAGAAAATTGTCGAAGCTATCAATGAAACACAAGGACAAGTTATTCTTTATAATAATGAATTAATTACAGCTATGTTCCATTCAACAAGTAATGGTAAAACAGAAAGTGCTTATGGTTATGGTGGAAATGAAATTCCATATTTGCAAAGTGTTGCAAGTATATCCGATCAAACATCTCCAAAGTTTGAGGCTGAGCAAGAGTGGCCATTAGCGCAATGGAATAAGCTCTGGCCTATACAATGGCAACCTAATGATTTTAATCGTATCCAGTTATTTTATAATGACTCTGGGCGAGTAGAGCGTTTACAGTTGGGGAATAATGTCTGGACGGGGAGAGAGGTAAGGACCCTCCTTGGTATTCCATCAACTGATTTTACCATTGTCTTTGATACCAATAAAAGAAAGGTTCAAGTGAAAACTCAGGGCTATGGTCATGGAGTAGGTATGAGTCAATATGGAGCAGAGGCAATGGCAAATGAAGGGGAAACAGCTGCCGAAATTTTACACTATTATTATCAAGATATTGAAATAAAAAAAATAGATGCATGTTTAAAATAACTTCTAGTTGTTCACACTGCAACTAGAGGTGATGAAAATGAGAGAGGATAAAAATAACAAAACTTCTCAAAACCAAGATCCAAATCAAAAGGAAAATGGCCAATTACAAAAGAAACCGTGGTTTTGGCCAGTCGTTTACACAGGTGGTGCACTCGTTCTAGCAGGATTGTTATTTGGTTACAATAGTCTCGTATCAAAAGTAGAAGAGGCTCCTTTACCAGATTTAGCTGAAGTAGATCCTGGTCCTGTAGTAGAAACAAATGCACGAACTGAAAACATGATGTATCCATTCAAAGAAGAGAACTTTAGTAAAGTACAAGTCTTACAAGAATTTTACGAGTTAGAGGCAAATGAAGAGTCTCGTGAAAATGCACTAATGGTATTTAATCAAACATTTACTACATCTTCTGGAATCTCTATTGCTATGAATGGTGAAGAATTTGAAGTACTAGCTGCTATGAGTGGTAAAGTACTAGAGGTAAAACTAGACGCATTTACAGGCAATAAGATCGTGATCGAGCATCCAAATGGTATGCAAACACATTATAGCTCTGTAAAAGATATCGCTGTTAAAGAAGGCGATGAGGTTACACAAGGTCAAGCATTAGGTAAAGCGACTGACAACGAGTGGAATCAAGCGGCTGGCGTCCACATGCATTTCGAAATTCTTGAAAACGGAAAATATATCAATCCGAAAAAATTACTAGCTTTTTAATGAGAAAAGCTAGTAACGCATAAAAAGTCAGCATTTTATCAAGAAAATGCAAAATGTGTTCTGAATAGCTTTGTCCCCACATAAGGTGAAGAAATGCGCAAATGTGCATCTGATTGCCAAAGCATTTTGTGAAATTGTGTGGAAAGGACGAAGAACGTGCATGAGCACATTCGGAAGCGCTGCATACGCCTCGGTGAATTACTGATTGAGACGCGTGAGACTGTGCGTGTCCTCGCGAAAATGACTGGTTATTCAAAAAGTACGGTGCACAAGGATTTAACAGAGCGATTACCAACAATTCATGAAGGATTAGCTGACCAAGTGAAAGAAATACTCGCCTACCATAAGGCCGTACGTCATATTCGTGGAGGAGAAGCAACGAAAAACAAGTGGAAAGAAAGAGCGAGTCAAGAATGATTCGTTCTTTTTTGTTGTGCTGGACAAGAATAATTGATGATTTCTTAGGAATAGTAATTCTATATTATAGCCGTTCACAACCTAAAAAGAAAACAGTCTTATTCACTAAATTTAGGTGAAATTACCAATAGAATATGATAAAATATTCTAGATAAAGAGATAAAATGAACGTTATGTAGTTGGAACTGGCGGGAAGGAGAAATTATAGAATGTTTTCGAAAGATATTGGCATTGACTTAGGGACTGCGAACGTATTAATCCACGTTAAAGGGAAAGGGATCGTCCTCAATGAACCATCTGTTGTGGCGATCGATAAAAAGACAAATAAAGTATTAGCGGTAGGGGAAGAAGCCCGCCAAATGGTAGGGAGAACGCCAGGTAATATCACAGCTATTCGCCCACTAAGAGACGGAGTCATTGCAGATTTTGATGTGACAGAGGCGATGTTAAGACATTTCATCAATAAACTAAATGTAAAAGGATTTTTGGCGAAGCCTCGTATTTTAATTTGCTGTCCGACGAATATTACGAGTGTTGAACAAAAGGCAATCCGTGAAGCGGCTGAAAAATCAGGTGGTAAAAAAGTATATTTAGAGGAAGAGCCAAAGGTAGCAGCAATCGGTGCTGGAATGGACATCTTCCAACCAAGTGGAAATATGGTAGTCGATATCGGTGGCGGAACAACAGATATCGCCGTTCTATCAATGGGTGATATCGTAACAAGTGAATCCATTAAAGTAGCAGGCGATGTGTTTGATAACGATATTTTGCAATATATTAAAAAAGAATATAAATTGCTAATTGGTGAACGTACTGCCGAGGCAATCAAAATGACAATTGGTACAGTTTTCAAAGGTAGTCGTAATGATACAATGGATATTCGTGGACGTGATATGGTAACAGGTTTACCACGTACAATTACAATTGAGTCTGAGGAAATTGAACGTGCACTACACGAATCAGTAGCGATGATTGTCCAATCAGCTAAAAATGTCTTAGAAAAAACACCACCTGAACTATCAGCTGATATCATTGATCGTGGAGTGATTATTACTGGTGGTGGTGCATTGTTACATGGGATGGACCAGCTATTAATAGAAGAGTTAAAGGTACCTGTATTCATTGCAGAGAGACCTATGGATTGTGTAGCCATTGGTACAGGTATCATGCTTGAAAATATAGATCGTGTGCCAGCATCCTTATAAAATTAAAATGAGGTGATTTCTTTGTTTAAAGGATTTTATACAGTTGCAACAGGTATGATCACGCAACAAAGAAGAACAGAATTACTTACCAATAATTTATCAAATGCGAATACACCAGGATTTAAGGCAGATCAATCTACCATCCGCTCGTTTCCAGACATGTTAATGTCTAGCATTGGAAAAACAAATGCACCTGCTCATCAACAAGCCGGCGCTGATTATATGAGTCAAGTAGGAGCTTTAAATACAGGGACATATTTACAAGAAACATTGCCTAATTACATACAGGGCCAAATCTATAACACTGATTTTACAACAGATATGGCATTGATTGATGGAAACTTACCACAAAATGAAGATGGTGTTACTGGTTCAATTTTCTTCAGACTAGAGCATCCTAATGGTGGTGAGGCGTACACACGTAATGGTAATTTCACGCTAGATGGTCAAGGCTATTTAGTTAACGGTCAAGGATTATACGTACTAAACGATGCGGGCCAACGTATCCAACTACCAAATGATGATTTTCGTTTGGATGAAAGTGGCGCTATTTTTGTAAATGATCAACAAGTAGCTCGTGTTGGTGTATCATTCGCTGAAAATCCGAACATGCTACAAAAACAGGATAATGGCCTTATTCGTACAGCAAATGGTGAGAACTTGCCAACAGCCTATGGAGCGAATGGTGTTTCCTTTACACTACGTCAAAACTATTTAGAAGGTTCAAACGTAGATTCTAGTCGCACAATGACAGATTTAATGACAGCCTATCGTGCATTTGAAGCAAACCAAAAAGTATTGCAAGCTTATGATCGTAGCATGGAAAAAGCTGTGAATGAAATCGGAAAAATTTAATGGGCGAACAGGAGGCTTTTATCAATGCTACGTACAATGATTACAGCAACAAACACAATGGGTCAATTACAAAACAAACTTGATACAATTAGTAATAACATTGCTAACAGTAATACAACGGGCTATAAAGCAAAGGAAGCATCCTTTAATGAACTACTTTATCAGCAGTTTAATAATGATAAGCAGGATCGTGCTGAGCGTCAAACTCCTGTTGGTATTCGTTATGGAACGGGTGCAATGGTTGGGCAAATTAAATCCAATGAAAAGCAAGGTTCATTACAAACAACGAATCGTGATTTAGACTTAGCTTTCACAAAAGCGAAACAATATTTCAATATTTTAATGCCAGATGGTGAAAATGGAACAGAAACAGTGTATACTCGACAAGGTGACTTTTATTTATCTCCATTAAACAATGGAACAGTCATGCTCGTAACAGCAGAGGGATACCCTGTAGCAAATGCTGCAGGACAAGCTATTACATTACCAGATACTGTTCAAAAGTTTGCCGTTCGAGATGGTGGTGTATTAGAAGCATCTTATCCAAATGGGGATGTCATTCGTACGGATTTAGCTGTAACAGAATTCCAAAAACCGCAATTAATGGAGCATGTTGCTGGTTCTTATATGGGATTACCTAATAATTTAGCTGAACTTGGCTATACGCAGGCGGAAGTTCTAACAGAGCTTGTGGGAGCGAACCGTCAGCAAATTAGCATGCAAAGTGGTACACTAGAAATGTCCAATGTTAACCTCTCGAAAGAAATGACAGAACTCATTCAAACACAACGTTCTTATCAATTCAACGCAAGAGCGGTTACATTAGCAGATCAAATGCTTGGACTAATTAATGGCATTCGATAAGAAGTCATCCAAAACCGCATAGTAAGGAATGAAGAGGAGTACAATCTATGACAAACGATTCACGTCGACGTTCTGTGCCGACACAAGAAACCGATACGCAACCGCAACCAGAAAAGAAAGAACGCCGCTCGACTGGAGAGCAACGCGAGGTTCGATGGGTGCAAATCCGACTGATTCCGATTTGGTTACGCATTGTAATTGTTCTCATCTTAGTCGTTGTTGCCGCATCATTAGGCGCAATGTTTGGCTTTAGCGTTATTGGAGAAGGCAATGCTATGGATATTTTTAAAAGAGAAACATGGCAGCATATATTTGATATTATGAATGGTAAAGAATAACATTATTCTTTACCTTACTTTGTGTATACATACTTAATTTTGAGGGGGAAATGACATGTTAACAGCAGAACAAATTCAAGCAATTTTACCACACCGCTATCCATTTTTATTCGTAGATCGCATCGTTGAATTAGAAGAAGGGAAACGTGCTGTAGGTTTAAAAAACGTTTCAATCAACGAAGATTTTTTTAATGGGCACTTCCCAGGTTACCCTGTTATGCCAGGTGTGTTAATTGTGGAAGCTTTAGCTCAAGTAGGTGGAGTGGCTTTATTAAATGCAGAAGAATTTAAGGGCCGTTTAGCATTTTTAACGGGTGTTGACAATTGTCGTTTCAAACGTCAAGTCGTACCTGGCGACCAACTTAAATTGGAAGTAGAATTTGTAAAACTTCGTGGCGTAATGGGTAAAGGTCATGGTGTAGCAACAGTAGATGGAGAACTTGTATGTGAAGCCGATATTCTATTTGCAATTGGGCCTGAACAGCCTAAACAAGCTTAATTTGCATTTGTAGACCAAAAGATATAAAATAGATAAAGTCAAGTCAAAAATTGATTAGTAGGTTGTTAAATTGCGATGGCAAATAAGCGATTGTGAATTGAAATAGATGTAATTTTCAGGTTTTACGAATGTAGGAGGATTATTAAGATGTATAAGGAATTGTCTTCAGGTATTAAAATTAGCATTACTCGTTCGATTTCAACATCTTTTGAAACATACTTAGCAAGTATTGGTTGGGATGAAGAGCGCTTTTCCATGGAAGACTTCATTGCAAGCTGGCAGACTTATTTTCAGGAGAATGCCGCATGGATCGAAAAAATCCCTGCTGATACATTGATGAGTGCACAGTTTCATGAAGAAATGGCACAAAAAATCGATGAGGTTATTGCCAAAATTTTAAATGAAGAACCAACGGCGCAGCAAATCGAAACAATCGAAACATTGCAAAAAGAGCTAGGCACAAACTATAGCTACGACTGTAAAGCAGAAGCAGCTTATATTGAACAATTATTAAAAGAAAAACAAAAATAGTTTGTACAAAAATCGGATAGTTCCCTCCTTTCCCGGGCAATCTATGTAGGATCACAAATACAGATGATGTATTTGATGACATAGTACCCAAGAAAGGAGGTTTTTTACTATGTGGAAAATGTCATTTTTAACCATTATTCTTGCAACTGCATTCCTTGGAGGTTGTAACTGGGGAAATAAAGCAGTAGAAGATCACCCTGTCCGAGAAGTCGAGAATGACGTTCGTCGTGGTGTCGACGATGTCGAGGACGCATTAGATCCGAATAATCGTGATGATGCATACGATCGCAATAACGTAAATGGGAATGGTGTTGATCGAGGTACTGTAAACGATAATACAACATTACCTGAAGCAACAACACCTGGTTCAAATGCCGATATCAACGGCACAAACGGCTATGACAACACACCAAATGCAAACGGTGTAAATGGTGTTGAACGTAATGACAACATAAACAGCAACAATAATAATGATGTTGTCGACGATAAAGTTAACGACACTGAAAAGTACCGTGATGGTATGAACAACCGATAACATAAAAAGAGTGTTTCCTCTATGGAAAACACTCTTTTTCAATACCCGCGAAAGGGAAACGAATACCCGCGAAAGGGAAACGAATACCCGCGAAAGGGAAGCGAATACCCACGGAAGGAAAGCGAATACCCGCGGAAGGAAAGCGAATACCCGCGGAAGGAAAGCGAATACCTGCGGAAGGAAAGCGAATATCTGCGGAAGATAAGCGAATACCCGCGAGGCAAAGCAAAACCCCCATCAATAAAATTTCTTCATATGCTCCAGCAAATTTTCAGGTAAATGGTAAACACGATCCTTATAGGTACCGGTATATGGAAACTGAAATTTCCTTAACAATCGAGTAGCTGCATCGTTAGAATTAATTTTAAAAAAAGCTCGTAACTGCTGATTGGTAATACAATGACTAACTAATAACCGATAATCAAGCATGGCCTCTGCAAAAATTTCTATACTCCTATAATGACAAAACGAACATTTCCAAATGCCACGATGGAAATACATATTATTTTGATAGGAACATTTTGGACAAAGAACACCGTGTCGAAATCGTGATGGGGCTATCGTTGTATGAATCTGAGGAATCGTACGCTTAGCAAGTAAGCCTTGCACGAATTGAGTTAAATGATTATCCGTCATTATTTTTTTAGGATGCTTTTTAAAAAGTGACTGAAGATACTTATGAAGACCTGACACATGAAAAATGGGGAGAGTATTAGATGGATTGACAATGATTGTTGAAGGATTCGCTATAACAACAGCCCCTTCAACAGGGAGCGAATAACTTGCAAAAAAATCTTTAAGAAATTGTATATGACGCTCAGTTTGAGTAAGAGCATTTGGGAATCCTTCAACAGTACCATCAACCTTTGTGCGTGTGCATTGATGTGTGTGTTGATCAAATTCAAGTCGACCATGTATATTTTTGATTTCTATTACCAACATAAATTGAGGACAAATAAAAAGTGTATCAATCTGATGCAGATGTTGAGCAGTGTTCACAAGGCATACATTATGTAAGACAAAAAAGGTATTTGGGTATATTAATTCATGCCATACGCGATCAATCTTTTGCTCCCCCGCAAACCCTGCATCTAGTCGACGATACTGTTCTTGATAATAATGAAATTCTACATCATCCTTTAAAAGACGCCTCATCAAAGCCTCAAGCCATAATAATTTTAAAGGCTTCTCCCTCATAGTAACAACCAAATTTAACCCTCCTTTTTTAAATTGTATTGTACATAAAAATAACTGCTTGTCCAACAAAAAAGCGATGCAAAAATTCGCATCGCTAGTCATTTTTTAATTTTGGTCGCTTTTTCATATCTTGTGTAAAGCGATCTAATAAATCCTCTAGGGAAACGCCCTCAGCAAGTAACTCTGACAGTAATTGCTCAGCATATTTAGAGCGTTTAATTTTAAGCGTACCTTTTAATAGTACTGAAACATGGTCACCGATTTCTTCAACAGTATGTACGATCACCTGGAAAGGAGCGGGTTCATTATCTGGAAACGAAATAACTGCACGTACATTGAATACTGTAGCATTCGCTAAGAGCTCATCAAAGGTTGAGCGAAATTGTTTTTCCATAAACAATTCAAGTACCCAAGATTGATGACTATTTTCCTGATTAATAATGATGCCATCGATTAAAGGGAATGGTTGCACGCCATCTTTTGTGACAAGGTCAAAGGAAAGCATTTTAAATGTTTTCAATATGTATATTCCTCCTAAGTCTGTCATTCTTTTAGTATAACACATGAGGTAGCGGTTGTTTGTGATGTGCCCCTGTGACGATTTTTCAAAAACTGCGAAATTGCAGATTTCATGAAATAGCATTTGCTATTATAGCCTAAAGCATTCAGCTAAAAAATTAATAAAAAATAGAAAAACAAAAATGTTAATTTACCCAATTTATGCTCAAAAACTGAAGGAAATTAACAATATTGATTTTTGCTAAAGCCGGAATCATTTTGTAAGATGAGAGCAATCAAAAACAAAGGAGGTGAACGGATGAATCAAGTCGGATTGGTTGGAAGGTTTACGAAAGACCCGGTGTTACGTTACTTATCTGGAAATCGTGTGCAGACTCATTTTTCACTAGCCATTAACCGTAATTTTAAAAACAATCATGGGGAAGTAGATACAGATTTTGTTTTCTGTACAGCTTGGGGAAGGCTTGCAGAGAATATCGTTAAATATTGCGGTAAAGGTTCATTAATCGGTGTCAATGGCCGTATTCAAACAAGGTCATTTGTAAATGAGGAGAACACGAAGATTTTTATGACAGAGGTAGTGGTTGAGGATGTTAGATTTTATCAACTTAAACAAAGAGATAGTGACGAAACAGCTATAGTACCGTCGCAGCCACCGAATGAACAGGAAGGCTTAAAGGATTTTGTCTTACCTTAGCAAGGAAAGTTTACATACGGGGCAAGAGAACATTCATTGTCTGATCCGCCATTCTCCTTATATTTCTTGCACCGTAACAGCAGAAAGGAATGATGTGTACCACTAATAATAAACATTGCTGAAGACCGCACAGCAATGGAATTTACAACACAACTAAATATGAATGATGAAGTAAGTAGGGAAAAGAAGTAGCAAGTTCCACTAAAAGAGCGCCAAGAACTATTTGCTCTTGGCGCATCTCATTATTATATATCTAATGTTATTAAATCGCGGAGTTCTTGATCTTCTAACTCAGTCAACCACTGGCTTGATTGAATAAGCTCTTCCGATAATGCAGATTTCTGCACCAGCATTTTATCAATTTTTTCTTCGATCGTACCAATTGTCACAAATTTATGGACCTGCACAAATTGTGTCTGTCCGATGCGATAAGCACGATCTGTTGCTTGATTTTCGACAGCGGGATTCCACCAGCGATCCGCATGTAAAACATGAGTAGCAGCTGTTAAATTAAGTCCTGTTCCACCAGCTTTTAATGAAAGGATAAATATAGGGAAATCTCCTGCCTGGAAAGCCTCTACTAAGCGATCTCGCTGCTGCTTAGGCATAGCACCAGTTAAAAACGGTGCATCTACATTATATAATTCACTAAAGCAATGCTGTAGCAATTGTCCCATTCCAATATACTGTGTAAAGATGAGACATTGCTCCCCATTGTCCACAATCTCAGCTGCCATTTGTACAATGCGCTCTAGCTTAGTCGAACGTGCAAGCATTGTTTCGGCATCCTCGAAAGGTTCCTTTAAATATAAGGCAGGATGATTACATAATTGCTTTAATTTACTGAGCATCTTTAAGACGCGACCCTTTTTTTGAAAGCCTGTTAACTGCTCTAGTTGATCAAGTGTCTCTAAAATATAGCCCTCATAGAGTGAAGCTTGCTCTGTTGTTAATGGACAATATTCATTCGATTCTAGCTTATCAGGTAAGTTAAGCTGTAAATGTGGATCACGCTTTGTACGACGCAATAAGAATGGCTGAATTTTAGCTCGAAGCTTCTGCTTATGCGATTCTGATTCGTCCCGTTCAATAGGCAAAATAAATTCTTCATTGAAGCGGCCAAAGCTACCTAAATAGCCCTTATGAATGAAATCAAAAATAGCCCATAACTCAGATAAACGATTTTCTACAGGTGTCCCAGTGAGAGCAATGTGATGGTCACCTAGCAATTTACGAATGGCTTTTGATTGTAATGTTTGCATATTTTTTATATTTTGAGCTTCATCGAGTACAACCGTTGCCCAATCGATATTCTGTAAAAATTCAGTATCCTGTGACACAGTACCATAAGTTGATAAAATGACATGTGGCTTTTCTGCTGTCACTAGCTGTTTAAACTCTTCATCCTTTGCTCGATTTGTTTGATAATGCGTATGCACAATCAGGGACGGAGCAAATCGAGCAAGTTCTTTTTGCCAGTTCCCAAGCACTGAAGTGGGACAAATAATGATGGATGGCTTCGTGTAATCAGCTGCGGACTCATAAATATGAAGTAAATAGGTAATCAATTGAACCGTTTTTCCAAGGCCCATATCATCGGCTAGACAAGCACCGAAACCTTGTTGACGCATAAAGACTAACCATTCAAAGCCCTCTAATTGATAAGGGCGTAATTCGGTTTGTAAGGACAATGGGATTGGAACGGCAGGCAAGCCTTTCTTCTCCAAAAGCTGCTCCATGTATGCTTTTAATGATTGTTGTATTTCTAATGCAAAGATTGGATCATCTCTCAGTGCATCATCTGCATCTTCTTCCTCAAGAGGAGCAGACAAGTCTTCTGGTAACTCTCTAAATAACAATTCCCGAACAGTCCAGCTTTCATCTTCAGCCTGCTGCATTAATTCACGCATTTCTTGCATCCAATTGGCGTCTACTCGGAACCATTCAGTTCCAATACGAATAAATTCACGTTTCTCATCCACGAGCTTTTTAAATTGCTCAGCTGAAATCGTTTGTCCGTTCATAGAAAACTGCCATTTAAACGTTAAAATATCATCTAAACCTGCTACCTTTCTTGTGGAGACATTACTAGTTGTGACGCGTACTCTAATTTTGGATTGTTTTAAATCCTTTAGCCATGCTGGTAGTACAACATCAAAACCAAGTGCCTGCAATCTAGCGAGATCCTCACGTAGGAAAGAGCGCACTTCTAAATCTTCCAGTGTCACACGAATAAAGATGTCACTATTGATCGTATCGGTGGATAGAAGTTCTACAATTTGCTGTTGTTGCTGCGCAATTTCAGTTGCAAACATTCGCCACTTTGTAGGTAGTGCTTCTTCTATAGGTAAGGATTGTTTACGAATAGCAGGTGTCCAGTAGTTTTTTGTTGTAGCAGTACTTAGGACCGTTTCTAATAACCATACATCGGCATCTTCTTCTGGCTCACTTAACCGTAAAGAAACGGAAACAGCTCCAGCTTGACGAGCTTGATCCAATGGCCAGCCGCCTCGTAGGAAAAAGGGTAGTAATTTTGGTAAATCAGCTAGTATTAGCCCAACCTGTGAAAGCTTTTGCTGTACAGCTGTTTCCAATAATGCTGAATCTATATGATCAATAGGAAAACTTAATGATGAAAAATCATCTGCAATGACAGCATGTGACCAAAGTGAAGGCTCTTGCCAGTATTCCTGTAAGGCGTATACTTTTTTCAACCATTCCATACTATCTTCATTTGCACCAATCCAACTGATAAAGGGGTGCTGGAAGCTTGATGAAAAAATATCTAGTAACTCAGCTGTAGAAACCTCAATCGTAAAATCAGCCCGATTTGTTAATAATCCATAAACATTTGCCTCATAAGTAAAGAATAGCGAAGAAATTAATGTATCAACATCGATTGTTGTACCATTTGCAGTAAAACCCTGCAACGTAAAATATCCTTCCCGAGCTACTTCAATACGGAGCTGTTGTGTTTTGGAAAAAGGGGAAGGAGCATTTATTGTCATCATACTAAGTTTCCTTTCTCAATTTCTTCTTGTAACGCACGGAGTCGTTTATATTCTGCACGAATGGTTTGCATATATGTTTCAAAATAAGCTACTTTGCCAGCCCGTTTTGCAGCGCTACGCATACTTTTCCAAATACGCACAGCCTGCTTATAATTTAGTCGTGATTTTTGAGCAATTTCAGTCATGGCATAGACATGATATAAAGGTAAAACAATTGCAGGTTCAACCTGTAATACATCCTTTAATCCACACATTTCTAAATAGGATAGAGATGATGGGTTTAATTGATGGAGAGCTGCCCATTCACGATAACGTCCTTTTTTTATTAAAAAACTTGAGAACGGCTGTAGCCCATACACACCAAAGGCACTGTATAGCATTGCTTCCTCTTCATCTGTAAGCTGTATCTCGTCAAATAAAAGTTGGAATTGCCTTACGTATTGGGCACGCTGAACAACTGGAACGACTTCCTGTAGAAATTCTTCAGTCAAAGGTAAAATTGCTCGTAAAATGACTGCTAATGAATAGGACTCACCAGCACGTTGAGCAAAAGTAGCTAGTTCAAACAAATCCTGCATTTGTGGTAAATCAATCTGTGCCAAACTTTCAAGCAGCAAATCTTCTTTTTGTAATAGCACATAAAATAATAATTTTAGCGATTGTAGAGAAATTTCTGCTGAAGGGTGATCAAGATTATTTATAAATGCCAATTCCTGTTCACGTCGAGGCTTCTCATAAAAAAGCACTGCCCACAGCAGCATGTATAGACGAAGTCGGTTAGCGAAAAGCCCTTGTCGTTCTAATAAAAATTCTCTTACTAGCTCTTGGATGGCATCATAAAATGGGTCAGTCGCAAACAGACGTGACCGATTAGAAAGCTCTGTGAGAATGCTCTCAAAAGATTGAGTGCTTTGATCGATAAAATATTTCATATAAGGTGAATCTAACGAATGTCCAGGTGTTTCATTTAAATGCCGCCATATCGAATTAAAAATAGCTAGCTCCATATACAGCTTATAAAGGGGTTGCCATTCACGCTCAAAGGGCATATGTCGACGAAGACGCTCCAATGCATCGGTTCTTACAGCAGAAAGCCCATAGCCTTCTAGTACGCGCCCAGGTGGTAATAATCGTTTCATCACCTCATCCACCATCATCGACCAGCTTTGCGGGCTGCGTTCGTCTGCTAAAAATTTTAACTGAACTGATTTTTGAGCACGCCAAGCACTCGACCAATTTTGAACCGAATCAAAATATTGATAGAGAGCGAGTAAAGCACCTATTTGATGTCGGCACCATTTTGCTTGAGGACAGCTACAGTGTAGCTCTTCCTTGGAAAAATCAATTTCAACAGAAGCGGGTCTGACATCTTGAACACTTGCATATAATATAGAACTCGCTCCATTAAACCGTTCAAAAACAATGGATTTATTCCTTACAGAAAAGACAGCACGACGTACTAGTTCCTCATCCTCGGTAGAGGAAGGATGTAAGCCTTGTTCAGCTTCTTTTAATTTAGTCAGCACAAATGCTTGATGTTCCTTAGCTAACTGCGATATAGACAATGCCATAACCTCACTCCTTTCATCATGTATGGCTATAGTTAACATTGTTAATTGTAAAAAAGGAAAAAAAGACTGTCCTTCCATTATACGATTAAAATGCAGTAATGATAAGCTGAATGATCAGAAAGAAAAAAATGAAATAAAGATAGTTAACAAGGCTTTTGATTTGTGTTAAAATCTGAATAATCAGATAACTAGGGAGGGATGAAGGATGATGCAAGTTCAATACATGAAGCCGTTTTACACAAAAGTTACTGGAGATAAATTACGTCTCGTATTTGCTTATCAATATTTCTCTATTTTAAAAGAGAATGAGATTTTCCATTTCATTCCCATAGAAGGTAAAGAGATGATCATCAACATGAAGACACAGCAAATTGAAAATTTATCTGAGGTATTTGTTTTCCAAAAAGGAAATCGTTTTATTCGATTACCACTTTATCAACTATTGCTTATTACCAATGTTCACGAGCATCTAGCACCAATACTTGAAAGCGCTACACCAAAGCAACAAATTCCGATGGTTTCTACTGTGACGGTTGGCGAAATCGACCAGCTTATTGCAGAGCTAGAGGACAGAAATTTGGATCATTTAATTGATCAGGCATTATTAGAGAATGATAAAGTACTCTTTTTCGAGTTGCTACAGCAAAAGAGCCATCAACTTGGAGGTTTCAAAATTGAATAGATGGATTGTCCAGTAAGCACCTACTTTTCATAAATGAAAAGCAGGTGCTTTTATGATGTGGTTAATCAACTATAAAATGTTAATAACTCATAAAAAATTAGAAACCATTTCCAAAAATAAAGTCAATAGATGAGGGGACGAACCGATATATAGGTCAAGAAGGTGGTGAAATCATGCTTGGTAAGTGGTCAGCAACGGGGATGGCGATCCTGAATAATATGAATCGACATTATGGTTCGATGAGTAAAGCCATGCTACGAATTTCTTCCGGTTATCGGATTAATAGTGCGGCGGATGATCCGGCTGGACTGGCGATTTCTGAAAAAATGCGTGCTCAAATTCGTGGATTGAATATGGCAGCTAAAAATATACAGGATGGTATCTCTCTTGTGCAGTCGGCAGAGGGGGCACTGAATGAGACACATGCTATGATTCAGCGTATGCGTGAGTTAGCAGTGGAGGCAGCCAATGATACACTAACAGATGATGATCGTAAAAAATTAGATCTGGAATTCCAGGAATTAAAAAAGGAAATCCAGCGAACATCGACCGATACAGAATTTAATACGAAGACATTACTCAATGGGGATTATGAAACAAATGGCATTAAGATTCAAGCAGGCGCCAATGCAGGGCAAAGTATAGAATTACTTATCAATGGGATGGGGTCCGAGGCACTTGGTTTGAAGGATGCTTCCATTGCCACTCGTGAGGAAGCGGAAAAAGCCATGTCTTCAATGGATGAAGCCTTAAAACGAGTTTCCAATGAACGCTCACGACTTGGCGCCTATCAAAACCGCTTGGAACATGCCTACAATGCCAATGTGAACACCGCAGAGAATTTACAAGCAGCAGAGTCTCGAATTCGAGATGCAGATATCGCAAAAGAGATGATGAATATGGTGAAGGCGCAAATTTTGATGCAAGCAAGTCAATACGTGTTAGCCATGCATATGCAACAAGCACAATCGATTTTAAAATTATTAGAAGTAGGAAAAAAATGATGAATTTCAATGTTAATTGAAATTCATCATTTTCTTTTGAAGAAAAATTAATAATTTGGTAAGAATTATATTAAAATTTATTATTCGTCGCTTTAAAAATCCTTTAATATTTACATCATTTCTAGTGACTATTTTCAACCAAAACTATATTAAAACATCTTCACATGATTCTATTCGATTAACATTAGTTTCATAAATACAAGAAAAAACACCTCTGTATATTGTAAATTTTGGATGTTAATATATGATAAATATATCAATTAAATTAAAGGAGTATACCAAAAATGTTAAAGGATTTAGTTATAGATTTGACCGAAAACTATCATGATTTGGGCCATAATGGTAGCTCTGTTGATGCAATGATGGATTCTGTTGCTGGGATGGGGCATCGTATTAAACATGGGCATGATGCACAAGGGTTAATTGAGGCATATCAACTTGAAGGTATAGAGGGGATTGGACTTTGGTTTGACCATATGACAAAAGACTTTACCTCCCCAGCAGGCATCCCTTTCCCTTTTTCGGAAGCTATTTATAATGTTAGCGGTATGCAAATGAATACTGCGATTGATTGGCTTACAGTAAATGCCTTCGATGCAGGTTCGCTTATTACACAAGAGATAGCCTTAAAATTATCAAAAAACAACCCAAAAGCATATAAAATAGCTTTTCTTCTTGGCTCTGGCATAGGCATTATTGATGATAATCCTCTTATTGTTGTTGCCAATACATTACGTCTACTAAAACAAGGAAAATTGCATCGATTAGTAAGTGATTCTTCAATACAATTTTTTAACCGTACAGCTCAAATTGCGGGGAGGGTATGTATGGGCACAGCCGCCATTACACTAAGTGCAGGTGTTGTTGGTATAAATATCCCAGAGAATATAGAGGAACTTGGTGATAATTTTGATTTGGTAGAAGGATTATCAGATGTTGCGGATATTTTAGATGGAGTGGTTTCTTTTGGTGTGATGTTATTAGTTTCAAAAGGGATTAAGGGTTTAGCAAATGAATGGAACAAAGAGTTAGTTGAAGAGGTACAACTTATTGAAGAGGACTTGGCCATGTTTAAATCATTAAAGCAACAAGTAAGTAATGGTGCTTCACTATCAGTAATCGCCCTATTAATGGACGATATGAAGCAGCGTAATTTGTTGCCAAATAAACAATTGCTTTTAGGTGATATACAATGATAGGTGCGTTGGTAAATACGTATAGAGGATTTAAAGATAACCATGAATTAAAAAACCGTAGATATATTTTAGAAAGAGAGTTAAGTACAAATGACTCTATCGATAAAATACTGGACCAAATGGAGGATCCTTTTGAACGAATACTAGCAAAAAATCAGCTTACTTTAGCAGAATTTATGAATGAACGGCAAAATGATCAATCTATGAAACAAATGAAAAAAATGTGGGAGATGGTGAAAAAGCAAATGACAGCAAATATTCAAGCAACAGAAGAACAATTAAACAATGTAAATGCGACAAAGTTAGATATTGCTCGAATTGTAACAACCTTGACTCAATTATCAAATGAGCTTGATTTGGAATTAGAAGATGTAAGGCAGCGAATTCCATTAAATGGAAATTTACAAATTAAATTAGAAGATCTTCAAAATCATCCTCTGATTATTTCTTTAAAAAAGCAGTCAGGTAAACAGCAAATCGATTTATTAAAATTCAAACAGGATATTACTCAATTTACACAAGAATATCATCAATTTAAAACACAATATAACAAAGACTTTGGTGAAAATAGAAATAGTGTATTATTATTAAAATTTCAATTGAAAAATTCAACTGAGCGAATTGCTGATTTAGAGGAGAAACTATTAGAACATACGGAGGCAACTGATCAATTAGAAAAAGTTATGAATAACAGAATGACGCAGTTAAAAAACCAAGATGAAGGCATTCTAAGTAAGGTAGATTCAGTAATAAAAGAGCTTTATACTACCATGGATGAATTAAATGAACTAAAAAAGGTTGTTGATATACGAACATCTAAAATAGAATCACTATTACAGGATCAATATCAGCAATGGACTACTCGTGCACACAAGCTAGATCAGTCCATCCAAGAGCACTCAAGACATACTAAAATGACTCTACTAAAACTAACTGTTCCTTTATATGTGATTGTACTAGGCATTATTATTTTTTTATTTCAATAATTAAATGAAAACGAAAATGTTTTTGTTCACCTAAGACAATAAAAGATGAATTTCAATATTTACTTTTGAAATTCATCTTTTATTAATTATATTCTTCTTTGTACTTTTGAAAAAGCTTCAATTGCTAATTTAGCTGTTGCTGTTGCTTCGTCTTGCAATGGGATGACAGCCTGGCGCATTTTTTCTTGAACCGTTGTATAGGATTCAAGGATTGCCACAGCTTGTTCAAACAATGTCACACCATTCCAATCATCTACTTCGACATGACCGATTACAGGTTGTTCAACGATATCAGCAAATGCATCAATTTTCGGATCATACGAAATCGCAATAAAAGGTGTTGCATAGATTGCAGAGAAAATTAAGGAATGTAGTCGCATACCTATTAATAGTTGCGATTGACCAATCACGGCAATTTTCTCCTCAATGGATAAATCAGCAGGAGCAATCAAGCTCTTTTCCTTCATAAGTGCTGCTACTTCCTGTGAAGTGATAAAATCATGCTCACCATGCATAGGGAGGAAGACGATTTGCTCACCTTGGCGTGCTAATTCATCTAGGCTGTGTGCGATTTTTTCTTTGTAGGCAACAGCAGAAGGCCAGTCACGAACACTTACCGAGATATAGCTATCGGCTGACAAAGATTCATTTTCTAACCAATCACAATGAAAGTCATTACCGTTTAGTCCCATAACAGGGTCGGGTACGATCATTGTTTCTTTTCGTACGCCGATCTCTGTTAAAAGAGCTAGAGAGGCTCTATCTCTAACGGTTATTTGCTCGACCTTATTAAAGACTGTACGAACAATGAATTTACTAAGCGAATGATTAATCGGACCCATGCCTTGGGCGTAAACAAATACTGGTTTCTTCAACCATTTTGCAATTTGAATAACGCCCGCATAGTAAGGAATAGTTTTCATGCCTGTTTGATCCTGCATGAGGCTGCCGCCACCACTAATAAGTCCATCTGCTGTCTTAAGTAATTGGCGAATTTCTTTCATTTTCCAACGATTAACGGCTTTGACACCATATGTTAGCTCAGTAGCTGCTGGGTTATTAGATAATACCGTGATCTCTATATCATTTTGCCACTTTTTGAGAGATTGGATGATGGACAGTAGAATGGCATCATCTCCGACATTATCGAATCCATAATAGCCAGATAAAACAACGTGCATTATGACCACCTCGCGATTGCCTTAGAAACCCAACGATAACCGATTTTGAAGAGTAGGATAAACACTAGTCCTACTACAAGACCAAGAGATACGCTGTACAGTGTGCGTAAGACAGAAACAGCTACTGGGATGTGTAGGTGAGTAAATGTATTCATGATGGATAAGAAACCGATAACACCTGGTACAAGGAGAATGCTACCCCATTTGCGATTAATGCCCATTACATATAACGCTAAAATGAAGAATGGGAAACCAATTAAAAATTCCTTCGTTCTTGGTCGAACATACAATGTATTTTCTAGCCATTGTCTAAAGGCTAATTCCATATCACTTACAGAGCCAGAGTTACCTGTTCGGCTAATGTAAAATAATCCGATACCTGCCAATACAACGAGTAGTAGCACATGCCAATATTTTAGTTCTTTATTTAACAATGTTACCGTATTCGATAAAGAGTTCTTAATGTTTTGATCTGCTAGTCGGTTAATCTCAATCACTGTAAATAATAAAACACCCATGATTGGAATAAGATAAACAAGCTTAACCCCTTTAAACACTGCAAAGCCTGTCATAAAGGCATTACCATTCAATAAGCCAATAACAATAACAATTCCAATAACACTAATCGCTACTGCTTTTAAATATTGGATCAATATGTTAGACAGCTTCGTAGAACCTTGCGCCGATTTGATGACTGCATAGGTTGGTGCAAGGACTGCAATAATGAGTGCAAATGCTTGTAAGAAAAGGGTACTTTTTAGGATAAAGTACGCAATGGCTAGTACAGCCATAAAGCCAGCTGCTGCGATACGAAGAGGCAGCCATTTTACTAATTCTGAAATGATAAAGGTAAATAAAATACCTGCTACTAATACGGCTGCTGTAACCCAAGCTGGTACGGCTACTTTATCAAACAGCTTTGGTTCACCTGGTTGGAAATGATCTGGCATTGTGTCATGCACGCCATTTAAGTAATCAATCGTTTCTTCTACATTTTCTTTGGCATTGCCTGTTGTTTTAATATGATAGAAGATGGAGCGAATATTACGCTCTTTGACAGCACGTGTTGTACGGTCAATACTTGCATTTAACTTTAATTTAGTCTCTCTGTTGACATTGATACTATGCAAACGAATCATATTGTAATCCGTCATTTGAGCGATTTTACTTTCACCTTTAAGTGGGTTACTTTCAATTGTGTAGAAGTAATAGCCAGCATCATTTAATTTTTCAACTAATTGATGGCCGTCTTCTTGTCCAAAACCAATAGCTTCATCACCTTGACCAAGTAAGCGGCCAGCAGAAGCTTCTTTTAAAGCGACTAATTGATTAACCAACTTTTCATTAGCTACTTCATTATCTGCATTTTCTACCTTAAAGATGTGAGCTAGTCCATGCTTACTAATCATGTCAATAGCAGGCTGATCGTAGCCAATTGGTGTTTTTAAATCAAAATTGTGGTTAGAAGCAGGAAGGAAATAGAAAGCTTCTTCTCCTATTTGTACTTCCGCTGGTTCAACGCTCTCCATGATTAGCTTTTGGTAGCTTTCATTTTCAGGCACTCGAATATAATAGCCACTATTAGAGATATCAACAGCATCTTTATAAGGTGTAAACAATAATTGTGCTGCTAATTCACTTTCTTTATAAACGGTAATTAAGTTTTGCTTTTCCATTTCCTTTAATGTTAAGGGCTCTAGACTCACAGTATTCAGTCCAGCATCCTTTAATGAGGAAAGGATTTCATCCATTGTTAGGTCGCTATTTTTTTCTGCGGTTTGTATTTCATCATAGGGAATGACAATCTCATAAGCATCATTCGATTGCTCCGCATTCCACCTCATCATGATACCTGTAGAGGAAACGACGAGTAAAAGAACAATGATTCCCCAAAGCCATTTCTGTTTTGACATAAGTGTCCTACCTCTCTTATTTATGAAAATCTTTTTCCGATAACAGGGATTTTCTTTAAATCTTGTTTATGAATAGCTTTCATTAGCCATAGTAGCAGGAAGTAAAGAGCCCCTCCAACTACGATTGCGACAGTTAGATAGCCCATTGCCGACATTCTTGACCAATGTGTAAAGTCAAGCCAAAGCGTTGGTAATCCAACTGCTGCTCCCATTACAATCGAAGACACAATCATTTTTACCGTATCTTTTCCAAGGACAGTAAAGCGAATCGTACGATAAATAAAGACAGAATTCACAATAAATAACACAAAATACACTAGCAAAGTTGCATAGGCAGCACCATCTAAGCCGAATACCTGGATAAGGAAGATATTGGAAAATACCTTAAGGACAACACCACTCAATATAATGATAGCCCCTGTTTTGGCAGCATTCATGCCCTGTAGAATACCTGTTCCAAGCAAAGTCAGAGATGTAAAGACAGAGCTCAGGTTGATGATGGCTAACATTAAGCTTCCCTCTAAGTCTTTAAAAAGAGCTAGATTTAAAGGCAAGGTTAAGGCTAGAAGTCCAATCGCAGCTGGCCATGAAATAAGATGTGTCATACGATGGGTTTTTTCGATAATATTGCGTGTTTCATCCAATTTACGTTCAGCTAGCTTCGTTGTAATGAGCGGTACAAGCGGTAAGATAATCGAAGAAGCAAAAACAGTCGTAATTTGAACTAATGTTAGTCCTCGACCATAAATACCATAAAGGTAACTGATCTCACTAGCATCTGCACCAGCACTTCTTAAGCCATATGTAACCGTAAAGGAATCTACAAAGTTAAAGAGTGCCATTGTGACAGAACCAATCGCAATTGGAATGGAAATTTTTAAAATGGTTTTACTGTATTTAGAGAAATCCTTACCAGAATATTTCTCCTTGCTCGTCACTTTTACCGAAGAACGGAAATATTTAAAGAGTAAATAGAAAAGTGAGCCGAGAGCTCCTAGTACAGAGCCTGCCATAATCCCCCCAGCTACGATATCATTCGAATAATCCATCGCAACTAGGAAATACGCCACAATTAAAATTAACGCAACACGTACTAACTGCTCAATCACTTGCGAGATGGCAGTAGGTCGCATATCTCCAAAACCTTGGAAAAATCCACGATAGACAGCCATATAGGGCGCTACCAGTAATGTGAGGGCAACAATAATTAAGGCAATCTCTGTTGAAGGCCCACCAAGTGCATTCGCTATCTGCTCTGAAAAGCCGTAAATGATTGTAAAACTAATGACGCCAAAGGATAATGCAAGGATTCTTGCAGTCACATAAATTTTCTTAATTTTGGCAGTATCATGACTCGACTTGGCTTCCGCAATCAGCTTAGAAATAGCGATAGGGATACCTGCAACGGATAAATAAAGTGCTACCATATAAACAGGATAGACAAGACTAAAAATACCGAGTACTTCATCACCAGCAATATTTTGAAGTGGTATACGGAAGATACTACCGATTACTTTAGAAAGTAAGGTTGCAATCGTTAAGATGAGTGTGCTTTTAACAAATGTTGACTGACTCATTTTGTTTTGCCCTGACCTTTAAGCTTTAATGCAAATACCTTTAAAGCGAAGCGTGGAAGTACAAGCATTCTGCCAAATCGACTTGGCTGGCGTAACAGTCGATAGAGCCATTCAAGATTTAATTTTTGCCAAATAACTGGTGCACGTTTGACAGTGCCCGCGATGACATCGAAAGAGCCACCTACACCGATAAATACACCCTTTGAAAATTTCTCAAGGTTTTCCGTTATCCATTTTTCCTGTCTTGGTACACCTAATGCCACAAATACAAGATCAGGCTGTAGAGTAGCAATTTCTTTTGCAAAATCATTATTATTCCAGTCGAAGTAGCCATCATGATAGCCAACGACATCAACGTTAGGATAGTTCTTATGAATATTGGCAACCGTCTTTTCGATGGTTTCCTTTTGAGCACCTAATAAATAGATTTTAAAATGCTTTTGTTGACCAACTTCCAACAGACGTACCATCGTATCATAGCCTGTTACACGCTCTGGAAGTGACTCACCAAGAATTTGTGCAGCCTTAACGACACCAATGCCATCCGCACAAATGTAAGTTGCCTGCTTTAAGTAATTCATGACAGTTGGATTTTCATTTGCCTGCATAACAACTTCAGGATTGGCTGTCACAACGAAAGTTTTTTCTTGCTGTTCAATACGATTAACGAGTAAATCAACAAACCCTTGCTGACCAATATGTAAAAAGGGTACGCCCATAATCGTTACATGCCTCATATAGTGTTCAAACCTTTCTGTAATTCCATTTTCACTGCAATCTATCATACCATAAAAGCAATATTGACAGGAAATTTTCGATAATGGGTTTAACGGGGATTAACTAGGGTATAGCTCTCATAAGATAACGAATTTTAAAAAGAATATGGATCATCATATGAAGCTTTTTAGGGCACTTTATAGGCGTAGAAATTTACTAAATTTTAGGTAAACGCTTTGAAAATGATAGCCTAAAATTTCGAGTTTCTTCTATTATATAGCGCTTACATTTCCGTGATAAAAAATGACCAACAAAAAGAGTGCGAATCAACATCGCACTCTTCTTTGGCGCATCCTATTAAAATTATTTTTTTACAATATAATCGCCATGCACCCAGCCTGTTTTTCCGTTGTAGATTACCTGATACCAGGCATCATTTTTTACAAATTCACCTTTATCGTCTACAACGCCGATAATAAAGCCATTCGGTTTAACAGTACCTAAAATAGCACTCGTAGTAGATGGTTCACTTCGAACATTGAGTGTGATATTCATGTTGACAATTTGTAAGCCATTTTCAAGACTCACATAATCATCAAGCACCCAGCCTTCTTGTCCATTGACACTTACTTTCAACCAACCACCATTTTCACCAAGGACCTTAATGGAGGTATCCTTTGGCAAATTCGTAATAATCGAAGCATTATCTGTTGTATTTGGATACGTTCTCATATTGAGATTAATCGTTGTGTTACCTATTGCTCCAGCTAAACCTAAATCCATTGCATATTGCTTCGTTGGGCTTGGTAATGCAGGAGCGGAAGATTGACTTTGATAAGCAGGTACATCAAACACTAGATTTGTTGTCGTATGAGCACCAATTAATTCATAAATGTCATAAATCTTTTTCGCTTGAATGACGGCCCACATCACATGTGTTGCATATTGATGGACTGTCGGATTGTCAGGATTCCAACGCATTTTATAGAGCGTATCTTGACCCTTGCTAATGTACTGGTCCTTTACAAATTGGGCACCACCGATAATGGCATCCTGAACAGTAAACCAACCATTTGTATAAGCACGCTCAGCACCGTACTTATTAGCATCGGCATCAATAGCGCCAATACCGTAAGCATTGTAAGTTTTCTTAATAGCGGTTAATTTATCGCGATTTTCTGGTGTCGCCATCATCGGTTTGCCATTTGTATCTAAGCCAACCTCAATCCCTTTAATAAGTGCAGAACCACCATTGGCTGTTTCATGTAAGGCGTGTGAGACCAAATAAATAGCATTGATCTTATTGTCGACACCAGCCTGAATAAAGGCATCCGCTGTACCTGCTAAGCTTCCTTTATTTGCAAGTACTTTATCATTCAGCTCTTTTGCACTCAGGTTATTGACAACAGTAGATAATTTTAGGAATTGATAATAAGATGGGCTATCCTGCATAAAGCTTTTTGGGTGTACATAGTATGACACTAGTGCCTCGTTAGCCGTGAAAATGCCAGCACCATCGACCTTTGGATTATTCTTTGTTTGTTTACTCACTACAGAAGAGTAATCATGTGAGTAATTCGTCGTCATGTATTGCTTACCACCTGTCCCAGGCGCTTCCAGATGGATTAAACGATAGAGCACGGTAGCTGCTTCTGCACGAGTTGTTTGAGCAAGAGGTGCAAATTGATTATCCGGCTTCCCAACAAGTAGTCCTGTTGAGACGACAGCTTGTACATCTGCATAGGCCCATTTGGCAATGCGTGCATTGTCACTAAAAGCAATAGGGGAGGAAGATGTGTTGATGTTTTGATAAGTAAGAGCTCTTTTTAACATAGCCGCCATTTCCTGACGATTAATATGATTATTCGGATGGAACTTGCCTTGCTCGTCACCTTTAATTAACCCGTGATAGCTTGCTTGCTCAACCACTCCATAATACCAGTCACCTTTTTTAACATCTGCAAAGGTTGCCTGACTAGAAGCTGCTGGCAAATTCAGGGTTCTGACAAGAAAAGCAGCAAATTCAGCACGAGTGACAGCATCATTCGGACGATAATGGCCGAATTCGTCGCCCTTCATTAAATCGTTGGTAATGAGATAGTTCATTTCATGGTAGGCCCAGTGCTTTGAAATATCTTCTGCTGAAGCGGTAGTAGGGGCAAGATATAACATACCTGCCAAAACTGCTCCATAAAGAGGAAATTTACGTTTCATTTTTCAAGCTCCCTTCAATAGTTGATCATGTTCTATCAAACTATCAAAAGTGTAGCATAAAAAGTGGCAATCTATTATTACAACATGGGGACAGATAGAATTGATTATTTACTTAATAAAGAAGAAACTCGTGAAGTTGGTGGGGGAGTGGCAGAATTCGCTAAGAAACGCCTTCTATATTTCTGTTTCTTTACAATTATAACTAAAATATTACGGGAGTCTTTAATTTTTGACAATTTAGTAACCATTCCAGAAAATGCTTGGTTATTATTGAGAGTAAGGTATAATAGGTAACGGAACTATATGTTACCAATACATTTTAGACAATAAATAGATGGTAGCTTATTGGTATCTATTATATACCATAATAGGTATGGTAAAATAAGCTTTCATAACTAAATTTATGTCCCAGTGCTTGAATTTAGGAAAAGTTAGTGTTATATTATTGTAGAAAGTGAATAAACTTACTAGAATGGTATTCTACTACTCTTTTTCTAGTAAATTTACTAACAAATTTGCTTTAGTTTTGTATTATTCAAGAAAGCTATAATACATACATTTAGGTAACTAATAAGGCGGTACTATAGTTTTCGTTGGATTAATATCAATTTAAGGAATTTTAGGGAGGAATACATTAATGGCAAAGCAAAACAAAGGCCGTAAGTTTTTCGCGGCATCAGCAACAGCTGCATTAGTTGCATCAGCAATCGTTCCTGTAGCATCTGCTGCTCAATTAAATGACTACAACAAAATCTCAGGTTACGCGAAAGAAGCGGTTCAATCACTAGTTGACAACGGCGTAATCCAAGGTGATGCTAACGGAAACTTCAACCCACTTAAAACTATTTCTCGTGCAGAAGCTGCAACAATCTTCACAAAAGCATTAGAATTAGAAGCTGATGGATCTGTAGATTTCAAAGACGTTAAAGCTGGCGCTTGGTACTACGATGCAATCGCAGCAGCTGTATCAAACGGAATTTTTGAAGGTGTTAGTGCAACTGAATTCGCACCTAACAAATCATTAACTCGTTCAGAAGCAGCTAAAATCCTAGTTGACGCTTTCGGTTTAGAAGGTAGCGAAAGCCTAAGCCAATTCGCTGATGCTTCTTCAGTAAAACCATGGGCTAAATCTTACTTAGAAACAGCTGTAGCTAACGGAATCTTCACTGGTTCTGAAGCAAACGGTAAATTAAACCTTAACCCTAATGCATCAATCACTCGTCAAGACTTTGCAGTAGTATTCTCACGTACTCTTGACCTAGTTGACGCTGAAACTCCAGTGGATGCTTCTATCAAAGCTATCAACAACACAACTGTTGAAGTAACATTCGACGAAGAAGTGAACGTTGATGACGTAAAAGCTTCAAACTTCAAAATCGATGGTTTAGAAGTTAAAAACGCTTCTGTTAAACAAACAAACAAAAAAGTTGTTGTTTTAACTACTGAAGCTCAAACTGCTGACAAAGAATACGTTTTATCTTATAAAGAAGAAGAAATCGGTAAATTCAAAGGTATTGCAGCTGTAATCCCTACGAAAATCGATGTAACAACTACATCAGTACAAGGAGTTATTGGTAAAGAAGTAACTCTTAAAGCTCAAGTTACTGTAGCTGAAGGTCAATCTAAAGCTGGTATCCCAGTAACATTCAACATCGTAAGTGATAACGCTAACGTTAACGCTAAAATCGAAGTTGAAGCTTTAACTGATGAAAATGGTGTAGCTACTTACTCTTACACTCGTTACTACGAGCACAACGATAACGTAGCAGCTTACGCTACTAGCAAATCTTCAGTTTCTTCTACTGGTAAAGTATACTGGGCTAACAAAATTCAATTAGCAGTTTCTGAAATCACAACTGGTAATGAATTAGCTAACAATACTAAAAAATCATACAAAG
The DNA here is from genome assembly GCF_038630885.1 of Lysinibacillus sp. FSL K6-0057. Lineage (NCBI taxonomy): Bacteria > Bacillati > Bacillota > Bacilli > Caryophanales > Bacillaceae > Lysinibacillus > Lysinibacillus sp. FSL K6-0057. The sequence continues at coordinate 647,820 of NZ_CP152047.1, forward strand.
TAGTTGGCGCTAAAAACACAACTTACTATGTAGCAGTTAAAGAAAACATTGATGTAAACCCTGATAAAATCACAAACCTTTATGTACAAGATCACGCAAACTCAAACAACTTTGTAATTCCTTATGAATTAACAACTGGTTCTGAGAAATTTGCAAAAGTTCAAACAAATGCTAACGGTGAAGCAACATTTACTGTTTACGGTTCTGACTTAACTGCAACACCAATCGTTTACTTACCATCATCAGTAAACAAAACTGCAACTGATTTCTCTTACTCTAAGCTTGCATTACAAGCTGAAGCACCAGCAGTTAAATTCTCAAAAATCGATAAATTAGCGATTACTGTTGCTGCTGAAGGTAAAGCAGATTCTGCAGAATTCTTAAATACACCAGTAGCTTACGACCAAAACTCTGTTGGTGGACGTAACTATACTGTTACTGTAACTGACAAAGACGGTAAATTAGCTCCAGAAGGTACAGCTGCTTATGTAACATTTGATAAAGAAAACCTTTCTTCTATCACTACTGATGCAGTTTACTTCTCAACAGCTAAAGAAAACTTTGTTAAAGTAACAGCTGGTACAGTTTACAAAGTAACTGTAGGTAAAGAAGGTAAAGCTCAATTCCACGTAACTGGTAAAGGTTCTACTGCTTTCGCAAAACCAACAGTATTCTTAAACACAGCTGGTAAAACTTCTCCTGTAGAGCTTGACAAAGCTGATGTTCAAGCTGTAGCTGAAGTAACTTACTTCAAAGCACCAGAAGTAACGAATGCAGTATTAAAAGTTACTGATGAGTATGGCCGTACAATTACATCTACAACTGCTGGTAAAGATGCAATCTTCACTTACCAATCTGTAGATCAAAACGGATTCGACTACCGTCCAAATGGTTACAATTCAACTGGTCAAACAACTCAAATCGTTTGGAAACCAGTTACTCAACCAGATGGTACAATCGTATGGGTACAAGAAGTGGTTACTAACCCAGGTAACACAGTTTACGAATATGCATTAGCATTTGATGTAACTTCTACATTCGGTAACGCAACTGTAAAAGATGCTGCTGGTAAAGTATTAAACGCTTCTCAAAACTTAGGTAACACAAAAACTTACCAAGTGAAATCTGATGCAACTGGTAAAGCAATTGTACGTGTTACAACTGATGCTGCTGATACAGTAAGCGTAAATGTAACAGGTGCAAGCAACATTCTACCAACTCAAACTGCATCTGTATCATTCACAAACTCAACAGTTGTTCCTGCACTTTACACTGGTGTTGTAGATTCTTATGACTCTATCAAACAAACACTTAAATTTGCTGGTAAAGAATCAGTATCTTATGTTGGTGAGAAAGTATACTACCGTGGTCTTAACAACACACCAATCGCAACTGCTGATGACTTCATTAAAGCTTTAGCAAATGCAACTGGTACTGTTCAAGTAACTTATGAAGTAAAAGATGGCGTAACTACATTCTACATCTACAGCATTGCTACAACAGGTAACAAACCAGTTGAAACTGGCGCTACAGCAACTTCAGAATTAGCAAAAGCTATCCAAGCTGCTGACGCTGTAACAAACACTGGATACACTCAGGCTTCTTGGGATGCATTCCAAGCTGCATTAACAAATGCTAAAGCAATCGCTAGCAACAGTGCTTCAACTGACGCACAAAAACTTGCTGCTAAAGATGCTTTAAACGCTGCACGTGCTAACTTAACTGTACAAACAGGTGATTTAACATCAGTAGTAATTACTTCATTCGAAGCAAAAGCTGCTAACTCAGTTGCTGCTGCATTAGGTATCTACTCTGAGTACGCTGTAGCAGGTACTGTAGCTGACGCTGCTATCACTTCTGTAGAACTTGTTTACACATTAGAAGATGGTACGACTGTTCCAGCTCGTACAGTAACAGTAACAAACGGTGCATTCACTGATGCATTACCAGTATCAACTGGTACTGTTAAATCAGTAAAAGCTCAAGTTGGTGGCAAAGCTACTGCTGATAAAGCCGTTACAGTAAAAGTACAACCTTAATCATCATAATTGAATAAAGATATAAACCCTAAATGGTTTATATCTTTATTTTTAATAAAAATTGCCTAATTATAGGAGGACATAGTAATGAAAAAAGGATTTAAAGCGGTAACAGCTGCAGCATTAGCTGTATCAGCATTAACGCCAGTTGCAGCATTTGCAGCAGAAAGTACTGTTGATAATGGTGTTTATACATCTACAAACTACTACTCAATCGACGCTTTTAAGAAACTTTCAGGTTCAGCAAAAGCATCAGCTTTAACATCTGAAGGTGCTGTAATTGTTATTGCTGGTAAAGTTTACTCTGGTAACAACGTAATTACACTTAGTGATTCAAAATTAGATGCTTCTGCTGTAACTGTAGATGCTTACAATGCAGCTAATGGTAACAAATTAGTTTCAGGTAAACCACTTGGTGGAGAAAATCAAACTGTAGATCTTAAAGTAGAATCTGTAAGTGCGATTAACGCTAAACAATTAGTAGTTAAGTTTTCTAAAGCCGTAGATAAAAACTCAGTTGTTACAACATCAGGTTCTTCTACAACTTTAAATGCTAATATTGTTTCAGTTGAAAAAACTTCAACAGATGTTGTTTCTAACCAAGTAGGTAATGGTACTTTAGCAGGTAACGCAGCTTCTTTAAGCGAAGATGGTAAAGAATTAACTATTACATTATCTGGAAACAATATTTTTGCAGGTTCTTATGATGTTATCGTAAAGAACGCTACAAGTAGCGAAGTGAAAATGCCGAACTATTATGGTTCAGCAACTATTAAAGATACAGTAGCACCAACTGTAACTAAAGCTGAGTATGTTACTACTTCAGGTAAAATCCGTGTAACTTTATCTGAACCTATTACTTCAGTAGGTTTCGGTAAAGCTGTATTAATCATCGACGGCAAACCTTATGCATTTGATGCGCCATCTTCATATCCAGCAACTAGCTTAACTGTTTCTGTACCAGCTGGAATTGAATTAGGTTCTACAGTAACAGTAAATGTTGCAGGTATTGAAGATGCAGCAGGTAACTTACTAACACCTTATACAGGTCAAGTTACATTAACTAAAGATGCATCTGCTTTATCAGTAACTGGTTTTGAACAAATTTCAAACCAAAAAGTTCGTGTAACTTTAAATAAAAAATTAGATACTGCATCTAACGCTAAAATTTTAACTTCTGCTCCAAACAATGGTTTAGTAATAACTAAAGACGATGGTACAGTAACAACGAACTATACTGTAGCAGCAGCTCCGTCAGCTGTAAATGCTAACGGAAACGTATATGACATTACATTCGCTGACGCAACATATGCAACTTCTAATGACTTTGCCGTTTCTGTGTCATTCACTAAAGATGCATTCACTGATGTTACAGGTAACAAAAACGCTTTAGAAACAAAAACGTTAACACTTAAAAAAGATATTACAGCTCCTACAGTTGTTTCTTCTAAAGTGAACGTAGCGGGTGATAAAATCGAGTTAACATTCAGTGAAGAAGTAAATCCTTCTTCAATCGATAACTCAAAATTATTCTTACGTTTAGATGGTGGCGAATTACAAGCAGGAGGTCCTACTGTATCAGCTGCAATTAAAGCTAATACTGATAATAAAGTAGTTGAAATTTCTTTATCAGGTTCAGCTGCTTCAACAGCAATTGTAAATGGTAAACTTAAAGCAGGTTCGTACCAAGTTCGCTTAACAGAAGGCTTTATTAAAGATATTAATGGGGTAGATGTTAAGACTACAAATGCTCCATTAGTAACTGTAGCTGGATCAGTCCAAGAAGCTTTAACAGCAACTGTTGCTTCAACACCAGCTTCAAATGTGATTACAATTGCAGCTCCAGCTGGCGAGAAATTTGCTACTTCAAGCTTAACGAATGGCAAGTTCTTTATCAATGGAACTCAAATTTCAAGTGATGCAGACATCAAATTCACATCTACTGCTAACACTACAATTTCAATTACATTACCAACTAGCGAGTCTGTTAAATACACAGGTGCTTCTTCATTCTCAGCGACTGGTGTAACTTTAGATTCAGCTAAACCATTAAATGCTCCATATGGTACAGTAACACTAGCAGATAACTCTGCACCAGTATTACAAAGTGCACGATTAATCGATAACAAAACTATCGAATTAACATATGATGAAGCAATTGGTACTTTATCATCAGCACAAGTTGGTGATGAGTTTATTATCAAGCAAGGTGGCACTACATTAACATTAGCTGCAGCTGAGATAACAGCTGGTAACGTAGCAGGCTTTGATAATAAAGTATTATTAACAGTTGCTAAAAACAACACTACAACAACAGCAGCAACAGCACCGATTACAGGTACAAACGCTTCTAAAGTAGCGGCAGGAGCATTAACAAGTGCAACAACAACAACAGCAGTTAACTATAAAGTAGTTTCTACACCTGTAGTAGCAACAGCACCGATTACAGGTACAAACGCTTCTAAAGTAGCGGCAGGAGCATTAACAAGTGCAACAACAACAACAGCAGTTAACTATAAAGTAGTAAATAATTCTGGAACATTAGAATTACAAAATGCAGATACAAATGCACCAGTAGTAGCGGATTTAGCAGCTGCTTCAAATCAATTTACACAAGGTGGAGTAACATTCACAATTACAGGTGCAGCAGATGGTGACGTATTCACGGTTGCAACAACAGCAGCAACAACTAAATTAGAATTACAAAATGCAGATACAAATGCACCAGTAGTAGCGGATTTAGCAGCTGCTTCAAATCAATTTACACAAGGTGGAGTAACATTCACAATTACAGGTGCAGTAGCAGGTGACTTATTCACAGTTGCAACAAATGCAGCAACTTCTACGACAACTGCTCAAACATTAGATTTAACAAAAGATATCACTGTAACAACATTTAAAAATGCATCTTCTACATTAGATATCAAAGATAAAGTTGTTTCACCAGCTTTAACTGCTAACGCTCAAAAAGTTAATGTTACAGTTAATGTTGCTAAATAAGCAATAAAAAGTCATGGATACGCCCGAAAAATAAAGGCTCAAAATCCAGAAATAATTAGAACACGTCTCCTTCAAAAATCGATGAAAAACTCGATTTTTGAAGGAGATTTTCTTTGTGTGCTAGATTAAATCTAGCTTTGATAAAAACCGTAATAACATAATCTTCAAATAGTTAATATTATATTGATTAAGTAATTTAAAGCCTTTATTCCTGTAAATAGGAGTAAGGGCTTTTTCTAATTCAAGGAGGAATTCACATGGAAGAAAATCAAAAGAAACAACCAGCCAAACGCATTCAGCTCGTAGATGTCGTACTAGAGAGAAAGGGATCGCAGCTGTTCAGTGGCAGACGTGTACGTTCACCTGAAGATGCTGCAAACATCATTCGTGATTTCATTGGAGACAGTGACAGAGAGCGCTTTGTGGTACTCGGAATGTCAACAAAAAACGAGCCACAAGTGCTACAGGTAGTTCACACTGGCTCAATTAATGCCTCAATTGTTGGTTATGGCAAACTAAAAATGTACCTTTCGGACATTAATTTATGCATGAAAAAACCACTTGTCAACATTATCCAATAAAGTTACACTCCTCGTTGGACCAACAACGTTTAACAGGAGGTAATATAGGAGATGTTGCAAGTGGTAGAAATTAATTATATCAGACATGAAGTTAATCATAAAGGGCGTTCCTACAAGGAAGTTGCAGAAAGCGTAAATCATGATCAACGTACAGTTAAAAAGTACGCTGATTTAGAAGAGTTTCCACAAAAGTTAAAGCAAAAACGCAAATCGCCCGTATTAGATGCCGTAAAACCGATCTTAAATAGTTGGCTTGAAGAAGATTTAAAAATGAAAAAGAAGTTCCAGCGTACTGCAAAACGCATGTATACGCAGTTAGTTGAGGAACATGGATTTAAAGGTTCAGCAAGAACTGTAAGACGTTATGTTAGCTCGCGAAAAGAAGAGTTAAAGAAAGAAGCAGAAAGTGCTGTACTTCCATTAGAGGCGCATAAAGGTACTGCACAAGTGGTTATGGCAAACTAAAAATGTACCTTTCGGACATTAATTTATGCATGAAAAAACCACTTGTCAACATTATCCAATAAAGTTACACTCCTCGTTGGACCAACAACGTTTAACAGGAGGTAATATAGGAGATGTTGCAAGTGGTAGAAATTAATTATATCAGACATGAAGTTAATCATAAAGGGCGTTCCTACAAGGAAGTTGCAGAAAGCGTAAATCATGATCAACGTACAGTTAAAAAGTACGCTGATTTAGAAGAGTTTCCACAAAAGTTAAAGCAAAAACGCAAATCGCCCGTATTAGATGCCGTAAAACCGATCTTAAATAGTTGGCTTGAAGAAGATTTAAAAATGAAAAAGAAGTTCCAGCGTACTGCAAAACGCATGTATACGCAGTTAGTTGAGGAACATGGATTTAAAGGTTCAGCAAGAACTGTAAGACGTTATGTTAGCTCGCGAAAAGAAGAGTTAAAGAAAGAAGCAGAAAGTGCTGTACTTCCATTAGAGGCGCATAAAGGTACTGCACAAGTTGATTTTGGGAAAGCCCCTTTTAAATATGCAGGGGAAATAATAGATTTACCATTTTTAGTAATGTCTTTTCCTTATTCAAATACATTCTACTTTCAGGTATTTCCATCCGAAAATACAGAATGTCTATTAGAAGGTCTGCAACGTATATTTAAACGGTTAGGTAGCGTACCTAAAACAATTCGTTTTGACAATCTTTCACCTGCGGTTAAAAAGATTCACGCAAAGGGAGAGCGTGAGTTAACGGACATGTTCGAACGTTTTGTTTTACATTATGGATTCGAATATGAATTCTGTAATCCTGGCAAGGGAAATGAAAAAGGACACGTTGAAAACATGGTGAAGTATTCACGAAACAACTATTTATTACCTGCGCTATCGCTTACAGATTTAAATGAATTGAATGAGCAATTATGGGAAAAGGCTGAGAAAGACTGGGAACGGATTCACTATGAAAAGAAGCGAAAGCAGTCTGAACTTCATTTAGAGTCCGTCGCAAAACATTTAGTTTTACCAGAAAAGGAGTTTAATTGCGCTCGTATCATGACTGCGAAAGCAGACAAATCTGGATTTGTGCACATCGATTCAAAACTTTATTCTACTTCCCCGCGTTTTGCGCAAAAGAAAGTGTTCGTAGAAGTTCTGTATGATGAAATTCGGATTTTAAACGAAAACTATGAATGCATTGTAAAGCATCCGAGATTGTATGGCAATCAGGCCAAATCTATGGTTTGGCAACCTTATTTAAAATTATTGGCACAACGGCCAAAAGCGATTAAATATTCGGGTGTATATGATCATTTACCATCAGAATGGCAAGCCTATTTAAAAGCCTCTACGGAAGATGAGCAAAAGGCAGCACTATCACTTTTAGCAGAATTAATGACCGTAGCTACATTTGGTCAACTAAACGAAGCGTTGATGACCGCATCTAGTAATGGGCATCCTTCGGCTGAACAAATTAGGCAGGCTTTTAATGCACAAAAATTCAATCAGCAGCTCTATCAGGACATTCAAACCTCTGAGGAAATCCCTAAACTGCCAGAAGTGACTAGAGGTTCAAGTCACTATGATGATCTTTTTAAAATGGAGGAGAAATCATGACGCAGCTACTAGAGGATTGTGCAAAACGTTTGAAATTAAGTCAGTTACGTTCACATATTGCGGAATTAACCGCTGATCAAATTCAGTTTCTAGAGCAGCTCTTTACACGAGAAATTGAGCATCGTGAAGCAACAAAACTGAATTTATTATTAAAGCAGGCGCAGTTGCCTCAAAGTGGTCATGAGCCGTTTAATTGGCAGCATGTGCAACTAGCCAAAACATTATCGAAAGAGGATTTATGGGATGGACAGTTTATCTCTGAAAAGGAGAATCTTATTCTTTACGGTGGTGTAGGCACTGGAAAAACTTACTTAAGTCGTTGCATTGCATTAAATGCCATTACTAAGTTTGGTCATAAAGTACGCTTTTACACAATTGCAGGACTCGTTAATCAACTGATTGATGCGAATCAAAAAGGGCAGCTGAATAAATTAATGAACCAAATTGATAAATTAGACCTCCTTATTCTTGATGAGCTAGGCTATATTCCGTTAGGAAAAGAAGGGGCAGAGCTTCTCTTTCAAGTGATTTCGATGTGTTATGAAAAGCGTAGCATCATTATTACGACGAACCTTCAATTTGGACAATGGAATCATGTATTTGGGAATCAAATTTTAACAGAGGCGGTAATCGATCGCTTAATCCATCATTCACATTTAATCATCTTTACTGGAGAAAGCTATCGATACCGTAATTCTAGTATTCGAAAATAAGTAAAAATAGTGTTGGCAAGTGGTCGCAAAATTAATGACCATTTATTACATTTTTTGATTGCCAAATGCATCAATTGTTCATCCAAGAGACGTGATGAAAGCGCTCATTTTGGCAAATTGCGCGTGCTGCGTAGTAGGTCACAATCATCCATCGAATGATACAACACCATCACCAGAAGATATTGATGTGACGGAAAGATTAGTAGAAGCAGGTAAGATTTTAGGCATTGATGTACTGGATCATCTCATTCTAGCATCAGACAAATTTCTCTCGCTCAAGGAAAAGGGCTACATGTAATGAAAGGAAGTGGGGAACAGTGAAAGCGATCCAACGGCTAACAGAAGTCATGATGAAAAAGTACGGTATCTATGTTCCGCTTAATGAAGTGGGCTATGAAACGGTCTATCTATACAAAGAGGAGATTGATGAACAGTTCGTACCACCTTCAGTAATTGACCATTTAGAGGGTTTGATTACAACAGAAAGTGCGAGTTTTATTGATAAAAATGGAGATGACCACTTAGTGATTTTAGTAGAAACGGGTGCTGTTGAGCCTTATGAGGTATGGCTGGTGAATGGTGAGGTAATACCTAACTTTTTAGAAGGGATAGAGTAAGATGTTAGATGAAAAATATGTAAAGGTGACGATAAATGGTGTAGGCTATTACATGGCATTGTACCCAAAAGATGATACCGTTGAAACCGTGATGGAGGAAACTCTATTTCATGAAGCGTTACACCAAGCAGCGCTAGAAAAAGTGGTTGTAGAGGAATATGACATTCAGCTAGAGAAGGTGAATTCGATTATTCATCGTTTAGAAAGCGTGGATGATCGAGAGTATATGAAAAAGTGATTGCGTTTGTCTGGAGAATGAAAGACCAACTTTAGACGAAATGGAAAGTAAGTGAAGAAACTCGCGACAATAGTAACCTAAATCTCACGACAAAACTAAATAGGCTACCAACCGAATTTGAGAAGTTCATGCAGCGTAAAGCATGAGCTATTTTTGTGTGCAGAAAAACTAGCGACAGAATTATATAACTGTCGTGAGTGGACACTTTTGTCCCGTAAATATCGACAGAACCGACAATGTCGACACGGACGGTACTGACGGTAAAAACAACTGAAGGGGGTGATGTGCATGTGGCAACAGGTCGTAGTGGCTGCAGCAGTTGCAGTGGTAACAGCTATTGCAAAAGAAATCATTGAATCATAGGAGGAAAAGTAAATGATCAGAATGTGTTCATGTATATTCACAGGAAAGAAATGTGAACTGTGTCGTTCAGGCATTGTTATGTTCAAGTAGAAAATGTGGGAGAGAAACGCAAACTGTTTCCTCCTACTTTTTTTGATAGTCTAGGTGGTACATCACAAGTGCCCATGTTTAGATGCCTAGTTGATGCAGAACGATACAATTCAAGAAAACAAAAGCATAGAAAGGATGAATCATATGGAAACCAAAATCATTATCATTGAACGATTTGAGCAGTGGTTAGTAGAAGAGGGCAAAGCAGAGAAGACGGTAGAAAGTTATGTAAATGATGTCCGAAAGTTTAGCGAGTACCTTGCAGAAAAAGACGTGGATTCAGAGGTATTACTTACCCGTTTCCTGTTCACCAACTATATGAGACATTTGGAACAACAAGGCATGGCAGTCGCTACTATCAATAAAAAGATGAATTCACTCAAGGTCTATAATGACTGGCTCTATCATGAGCAATTAGTAGCGTCTGTTTTCATTCATTTGAAGAAAGACAAGGTGGTAATTGCAAGTGGCTCAGAAAATGAAGTATCGGTGTTAGATGATACACAGGTAGAGCAGTTCCTATTCCAGCTAGAAAAGGAATCACAGCGAAACAAGCTCATTGGCTACCTCTTGTTGTACACAGGCATCAGAGTAAGCGAGCTTGTGCACATCCAGCGAACTGATATTGACCAACTAACGGCACAGCTGACGGTCAAGGGTAAAGGTGGCAAGCTACGAGAGATACCTATGCGAAAGGATGTACTTGAAGCACTCAAACAATACCTACAAGGTGAACGTGTGACAAGCAAATTCAGTGATAGTCCCTATCTGCTTGTCAGTCAACGATCCGAGAAATTGCATAGAGATGCAGTAAGGCGGTGGCTTGAATGTGTAGGCAAGCAATTAGGTACACATATCCACCCGCATATGCTGAGGCACACCTTCTGTACTCGTTTACTAAAAAACGGAGTGGAGTTAAGTACGGTGAGTCGGCTTGCAGGTCATGCCAATTTGAATATGACCGTCAAGTACTATATCAACACATCTAAAGAAGAGAAGAAAAATGCAGTAGATCGATTGTGATATCTGCCCCTGTTTTGCTCCTCAAATACTGACAGTGCCGACACTGACGATAGTGACGATATTTTTAGGGACAAAAGGGTGGAAACTAGATTCTTTACAAAAAACTATAAAGGAAGCAGAGGTGGAAATATGTTTGTACCTACTCCATACTTCTACATGACAAGAGCCATCCATGAAGAACTACCCGAAGAGCATCAGCAATTCATCCTAAAATTTCTCCTGCAACATCACTTACAACTCACCGATTACCTTCAAATTTTTGAATTCTACATCGAAAATGATGAGCAGTGGCTTATTCAGCGGCAAGAACAGCCAAACAGAGAAACAACCATCTATGTGCAACTGCATAACGCACAACCTATTCACCGAAAAGTATGGGCAATGAATCAAGGCAGTAAAGACGTTATCATTCTCTTTCCTGAGGATTATTAATATAGCAGCAAAGGCAGCGGCAAGAAGTAGCTCATACTAATAAGTTGAGAGATAGCTAATTTAGAATTTGACAAAATGCAAGTGCAGTATCCCCTATTTTTGTTTGACAGAATGCGAGGAACAGAATATAAAATAAACTATTTTGTAGATTAAAAAGTAAACGTAGCTGTAAACAATTTATTAATCTAAAGTACGGACTTGATGAAAGGATGAAATAAAATGACAACAACTACAATCCCTGAAGAAATGAAGCAGCTACTCAAACGCCCAGCGAAGCAAGAGGATATTCGCATCACAACCTACTTAGAAGCAGAACTATATGAAGAAGTTATGCGCCTGAAATGTGCAGGTATCAGTGTCAAAAAAATAGTCAACGAAGCAGTGGCAGATTTGCTGAAGAAATATGACTTACTCTAATCAATAGCAATTAATATTTTTTAGTATTCATCACAATCAAACTCCCTAACCTCCCACTTTGAAGGTTAGGGGTTTGTCTGTAATTGTCGTCAGTACAGAACATATCTGCAAATGTCGGCACTACCGATGTTGTCGGTAAAGATGGATGTTATACTAAAAGTAATAAGATGTAGCAATATTCTATTACTTTTTAGTAGTTGCACAATTTTTAGAGGGATGTGGTTCCAGATATGTTATACGAAAAAGTAAAACAAGCGGCTGAGCGGGCACGAAAGAAGAATCCAGGAGCCAATGATTTCTACATACCCATAGAAGACTTTATTGAATTTGTGACTTTCCATTTGATAGCTACAATCAAAATGAGAAATACCATGTCGAGTACAAAAATGAGTATGAGCCAGTATCTACAACAAGATGAAACATACTTGAATTTATATAAAAAGAAAGTCAAGGATGAGGAAGAAGAATACAGGGAATTTCATAACACACTTAGAAATGCGATCAATCGATATAATACGCTTAATCATAAAACAGCAATTGAAGCAGACAAAAGGAAGTCAAACGAAGCTAAAGCAGGATCAAGAGGAACCCGTTTCGAAAATACCATCACAATCCATGACTTCCAAGCAAAGAGTGAAATGCCAATGTTGATGGATGTAAAAGAGACAAAAGGTCCACTAAATACGGTTTATCAAAGAATACTTAAAAACAACTCACATAATATCAACTTTACAAATTACAAGCTTTTTACTGAGTATTTGAACGAAGAAATTCAAAAGCAAGAGCTAACAGATGATGAAAAATATCTGCATCAATACATGATTGAGAAGAATTTGAAATTACATGCGTTAAAGGAAATATGTAAATGTTATGAAGAAATACTTGAGGCTACGAGTCATCTGTCGCAGGAACAATTTGTAGTGAATGATCGGCAAGCCCGACTACAGTTAATGCTATATGCTACCAATATGCCAATGCTTCAACAATGGCAACCATATATTAAAGTAGTAAATGATTTACCATTCTATAACTTCGATCTGTTTATTCAAGAAATTGATTCAGTGACAAACTTTATTAAATGTATCTTATTGGAGTACTGTAATGAGCATGAAGATATCGTATTTGATGAAAGTGATATGGAGCATTTCAGAAAATATATAGACCCAAAAAGGTTTCAAAATGACTATGGAGTAAGAAAGGGATTTTCAAGTAGCACCTTTAACATTGTAATGGAAGAAATCAAACGAGGAAATGAGCAAGCAACTGAATCATCATTTTAGAGCAAACGATAACATTCGTTTGCTTTTTTTATGCGCTTTTTGGTGAAATACACGGCTTTCTTTCCAGAAGGATATTCATTCCCCCGTTCTATAATAGGGAACAAGATTACGAAAACAGTAATCGTCCTCATTTTCTAGTAGTACTGTCAGCGCAACAATTTCTAATAATGCTGCTTACTGTGCCTACTATTACGGATGGGGATAACATTCAGAGAAACGGAGCGATTGAATATGAAATCTCAAAACGAAGGTAACAACGCAACAAAAACACCATGGACAGTGATAGGAGCGATTGATCCAAGCCATATGGATACAACTTATTTACCAGAAGTAGTAGTAGATATGGGTAAACGTAACTTAGTAGAGTTACTAAATTCGAGACTGTGTAACCCACGCTTTGAAGTGAAATTCGATTTCCCAAAAGTAAAACGTACGCTAATCGAAGGGGAATTTTCAGAACTAGCCCTTTTCTATCATGATTTGACGATTCCAAAACCAACACGAGTATTAGCCACAACAGATGCGATCAAAGAAGTATTCGATGTGATTCAAGTCATGGAAGACGATGCAACAATCACGTACACAGTTTACTTAGATGAAGGTCCCTTTGCAAATTCGATTGAAGAAACGGTATATAACATTAATCGAGTCCTTGGTCCTAAAGTTGAAACAAAAGCGAAGCAACTTGGGCTAAACGATTATCATATGATGTTTAATATTTCGTTAGCTTATTAGAATCAAGTGAAATACCTGCTTTTCTTTCCAAAAGTCAACCTTCTCCCCTGACTCTCCCTAAAATACCGTCAGTACTGTCAGTCTCGACAGTCTCAATTGCCGATACTGACGGTAATTACGGAAGAATGGGTCTAATCCCGCCAAAAAAATGAACGGAGGCAACAAAATGAAACTAGAAGATTTACAACATGCAAATGTACTTGCACGACCAGCAAACAACAAACGCTCAATCACAGATGGAGCATATAACGGTGAAACGGCGCATGCAGAATTTGTTGAACGTGATAGCCAATACACTGATGATGGTAAACGTGTTGTACTGAACATCAAAGTAGAAGTGGAAGATGATGAAGGTGAAGTAGTCGACCTGTATATCGCTCCCAATTATACTTGGAGCAAACGTGGCAGTATGATGAAAATCTTGGAGAAGCTAGGTGCTCTACCAGCTCCAGGGGAATCGATTGATCTTGATGAGCTAGTAGGTATTCCTGTACAAGTGATCGTTGAAAATGTTGAAAAAGATGGCGAGACATATTCGAACATTGTCAGTATCAAGCGAATCAAAACAGCCCCATCACAGAGACCAATCCAAAATAAATCCATTAAGAAGAAACCAATCGCTAAAAAGCCACTTGTATCCGAGCGTAGTGCGATGGAGGAAGCGTTGTTTGGTAAAAAGTCTAATTCAAATGATGAAGCTGATGATCTTTTTCCTGAAGATGAGTCCATTGAGGTAGATGATGACTTCGATGAACTTTTCGGTGAGGACTAGCACTTCTCCTTGAAAAATAGCTCTGTAGGCATGATGGTTATGTCTACAGAGTATTCTTATCAAACTATTAAAGGAGCGATTATCTCATGACAAAGTTTACATCCAAAGAAACCATTACACAAACACTTGAAACATTAAAACAGCCAGAAGAAGTAGTAGAAGTCCGAATCTTAAAAACTGATAAAGGTACGGTTTCTGGTTACTTTGATGATAATGAAAAGTTAATCAATAGCATTCAGAAATATGTGGGTAAGTATGATATCTACGTCACGCTCAATCCAACGAAAGATGAAATGTTAGCCCGTTGCAGCAATCGCCTCCAAACATACGCGAAAAACACAAGCAGTGACCAAGACATCAAAGTAATTCGTCATGTGTTGATTGACATTGATCCAATCCGTGCGAGTGGTATATCTGCTACAGATGAAGAAAAACGTGCGGCATTGGAACTCATCAAAAAAATTCGCAAAGACCTTGTAGCCGATGATTTTCCAGAGCCGATTGTTGCTGATAGTGGCAATGGTTATCATATGTTACTCCCAGTTGAATTAGCCAATACAAAAGACAATGTAGCGACTGTAAAAGAATTCTTAGGCACGCTTGATTTTCTTTACTCAAACAACCAAGCGCAAGTAGATGTCACAACCTATAACCCATCTCGTATTGTCAAATTGTATGGGACAAAAGCGTGTAAAGGTGATGATACGGAAGATCGTCCCCATCGCTGGTCAATGCTCGTAAAAGTACCTGAAGAGCTTGTGCTAACTGAAAAAAATCAGTTGGAGGCATATGCGAAGAAGAAGCCGAAGATAGAGCTGTCTGCTAAATCAAAAGGCAAAAAACAAGGGGAATCTATTGATATTTCAGCTTTTATTGAAAAGCATGGATTAGACCTTGCGTATAGTGCACCTTATCCTACTAATGCAACCAAGTATATTTTGCGGACTTGTCCTTGGAACAGTGACCATACCAATAGTGCTGCCTATATCATTCAGTTTGCAGATGGAGGTATTGCGGCTGGCTGTCATCATAATGGGTGTAGCGGTGAGAACTGGCAATCATTATGCTCTTTACTAAACGAGGAGCCTGTGACAACTGTATTGGTAGAGGAAGAAAAGCAAGCCGATACTATCATTAAACTTGCGGAAAACTTCCAATTCTTCGTCAATGAATTAGAAGAACCGTATGCGGCTGTTCAAAAAGACAATCATTGGGAAGTCCTTGATATGAAAAGTCAAAAGTTTAAATTGTATTTAACGAAGCTATTCTTTGACAATCAACGTTCTGCTCCTGGGGCTGAAGGGCTCAATCAAGCGTTGAAAGTATTAGAGATGAAAGCTATCTTCTCTGACAGTGAACATAAGTTACAGAGACGAATCGCTGAAAGTCAAGGAAACTATTACTATGATTTATGTGATAACGAATGGCGAGTTGTACAAATAAAGGCTGATGGTTGTCATATCGAAGCCCATCCACCTATTTTGTTTACACGTAATAAAAATATGGAGCAACAAGTTGAACCTGATTTTTCTGTTGAATCTAAAAAGTTAGTATTTCTTGTAAAGAAACATTTCCGCTTCAAAAAAGAATCCGATACAGCACTCTTTTCAGTGTATCTTGTCACTTGCTTCTTACCACAAATTGCACATGTCATTCTTGTGTTATTTGGTGAGAAAGGTGCAGCAAAATCAACGACAATGCGTATGGTAAAGCGTATTGTCGATCCTGCTAAGCAAGATTTGCTGTCGATGCCAACATCAAAGGCAGACTTAGCGATTTCGCTATCCAATAGCTATATGCCCTGCTTTGACAATTTAGATTCCCTTTCAGCTGAGAAAAGCGACATGTTGTGCATGGCTGCGACTGGTGGAGCATTTACGAAACGCACACTGTATTCAGACAGTGATGAAACAATTCTTCAATTCAAACGATGCGTAGGGTTAAATGGCATTAACATTGTGGCTACCCGACCTGACTTATTAGACCGTTCTATTTTGCTAGAGTTAGAGCGTATTCCAAAAGATGAACGGAAAACAGAAAATGCCATTTGGAAAGAGTTTGAAAAAGATCTTCCTCAATTTTTAGGCTCTATTTTCAACACCCTTTCTGCAGCTATACCACTATATGAAGAAGTAGAATTGGATGAAGTTGGACGTATGGCAGACTTTACTTACTGGGGCTATGCGATTGCAGAAGTTCTTGGAGTAGGTGGTGAGGAGTTTCTGCAATTGTATCTCACAAATCAAGATACTGCGAATGAAGAAGCCCTGAGTTCACAACCAATTGCAGCTGCGGTGATTGCATTCATGAAAAATCGTAGTACTTGGTCAGCGAGTGTTTCTGAACTAGTGAGAGAGCTAGAAGCAGTTGCAGAACGTGAACGTATCAATACGAACGTGAAGTCATGGGCAAAAGACCCCAATGTGCTGAGTAGACGTCTAAAAGAAGTAAAATCTAATCTTGAGGAAATCGGGATATTCTACGATATTCGCCATGCAGGAGACTACAAAAAAATTACCTTACGAAAACAAGGAACAGCAGCTGCCCTGCATTCAATCTCACCGAGCAAACTGCAACGACCTACTACAGATACTATAGAAGATGATAATTTGTTATCACTCGATGAAGAATTAGACTATTGTAATTGATCCACCCTACTTCCCTTGTTTTTCTCGTCAGTACTGGCAGAATCGTTCATTTTTTGTCGGTATTGTCGGTACTGACGGTATTTACGGGGCAATAAGGTAGAGGAATCGAAATTGCGAAGATTTGAGACATATATTATTAATTGGATGGTAATAAAATACAAATTGTGAAGGAGCTCAGGAACATGAATATTTTAGCCGCATCAAAAGCTAACCAAAAGCAACTAGAACAAACAAATACAAGTAAAGAAACACAACGTAGCTATCTCTATCAGCAACAAGAATTCGCAAAGTATATGAATGCACGTTACAATGCACCGATTATGATGGCGGACATTACACTCGATGATGCCGAAGCCTATTTCCATCATCTTCTACATGAGCGAGGTTGGTCAGTTGCCAGTGTCAATATTTCTATCAGCGCTGTTCGTAAGCTGTTCCACTTTGCAGAGCGTAAAGGTTGGATTCAGAACAATGTCATGC
The DNA here is from genome assembly GCF_038630885.1 of Lysinibacillus sp. FSL K6-0057. Taxonomy (NCBI): domain Bacteria; kingdom Bacillati; phylum Bacillota; class Bacilli; order Caryophanales; family Bacillaceae; genus Lysinibacillus; species Lysinibacillus sp. FSL K6-0057. The sequence goes on from NZ_CP152047.1 coordinate 665,326, forward strand.
TACACATCGACACACTAAAAAAACAAACGGTAGAACGGGACTTCCTATCTGAAATGGAGATGAAGAAACTAATTCTAGCTATTGACCATTCCCTTATTCGGTTAGTAGTGCTTACACTCGCCTACTCAGGACTCCGTATCAGCGAATGCTTAAATCTGACACTTGCAGATGTAGACTTTGAGAAAAACGTCATTCGTGTGATCAATGGTAAAGGTGGTAAGAATCGTACTGTACCACTTGCCGAGAACCTTGCAGATGAACTACTACTCTATCGTGATACACAACGTCCAAATGTCACATCAGACAACTTCTTCGCCCTTAAGAAAACGGGTAGCATTTCTGACAAATACATCAATCGTGAACTAAAGATTGCTACTGAGAAAGCAGGTATTGACAAAAAAGTGAGCTGTCATACACTTCGCCATAGTTTCGCTTCATCTTTAGTTCGTCATGGAACAGATTTGCCCACAGTGGCGAAATTGCTCGGACACTCAGATTTTCGCACGGTTACAAGCATCTACGTCCACAAAGATCAATCTGAACTAACAAGTGCAGTCAATCAACTATCTATCTAAAGAGGTGAAATATGATGACAGACATACAAACAAAAGTACTAGATGATGAACGTGTACAAGAAATTCTTCAGGGGCTCACCCAAGGAAAAACCCGTGATGAGTTAGCTGAGGAATTTGGACATAAAAACTATAAAACGCTTGATATGTATATGCGTAGACGCGACTTTGAATGGGATAGTGACAAGGGGATTTATAAGCTAGCAATGGAGAAACCAGAAACCGCTATGATTGATACAAGTAAAGCCTATCGAATCATTCAACTCATTGAACAGCAAGAAGAACCCAATTTACAGCGGATTGCACAATTGATGGGCTTTGAAAGCTATAAGGCACTTGCCGCATACATGGGAGCCCATCATTACAGTTGGTCGAGCGAGCAGAACAACTACGTCAAGCAAGTTGTAGTGGAAGAACCTTCGCCCCAATCTGCTCCTAAAATACCGTCAGAACCGTCACAAGCAACAGCGACTATATTGTCGCAACTGACGGTAAATACGGAGGAAGAAGGTCTTGCAGAATATTTCTCACTTCTGAAAATGTTGAAGAACAATGAACTACGTTTGATGAATCTGCTACAACCGTATGGAGTGGGAGGTCAAATTCCGCGCTATACGATTCCAGGTGTAGCCAAAACAAAGACAGTGCAGATGATTCATTCATTGGATCAGATGGTGACTGATTTTGCGAAGGAGAAGAACATGACGCAGCGTGATGTGTTTGAAGTAGCGTTGATTGATTTCTTCAAACGTTATGGGTATGAGCGTCAGGTGGAAGTATTATTGAAATGAATGGTGAAAAAGATGAAGTGTAGCCTTCAAATGCGGCTACACTTTTTAGTTGTAGTAGTATATGGTTTTATCACTACAAATTATCGAGTTTCCTCTATATGTATAGTGTGTTCTATTGTTTCTCTTTTTTTGATTTAGTATTGCTTACCTACTTACAGCAACTTTTATCTTTGATTTTCTATTGAGCAACAATTGATGATTGTGAGAGATGTTGTGTTTATTGGGTTTGTAGATTGCAGAAATTCAGGTTCCATTAGTGCGATTAACGCTAAAGAAATTAAAGTAGTGTTTAACCAAAAAGTAACAGCTGCTACTGCTGAGTGGGCTGTAGCAACTGCCGCTGGTACTATTACAGTAAAACCAACAGGTGGTGCTGCAATTTCAGTTACTTCTAAATTAGCTGCAGATGGCTTATCTGCAACTCTTACTTTAGATGGAGTAGCAGTATTAGCTAACTCAACTGGTTATGATGTAACTGTTGGAACTGGCGTACTAAATGAAAAAGGTGAAGGCTTAAAACAAGCTTCAACAGCAACTTTCCAATTTAATGACAAAGTAAAACCTACTGTAACTTCTGTACAATCAGTGAACGGAGATGTTGTTGTTAACTTCTCTGAGAAATTGGCTGCAACAGCTACTACTGTAGTAGTAAACGGTCAATCTCATTCAGTTACTCCGACTGCTGGAGCTACTAAAGTTACTGTACCTAAAGCTAACTTCACTGGTGCAGCAGCACTTGAAGCTGGTAAAAATTATACAGTAGTTGTAGCTGGTGCAACTGATTATGCTACAAATGCAATGGACTTATATTCAGGTTCTGTAACTTATGCAGTTGTAACTGATACAGTGGCTCCAACAGTTTCTTCAGTAACTGTAAACAATGAAAAAACATTCACAGTAGTATTCTCAGAGGAAATTAAACTTGCTACACCTAATACTCCAATAGCATCTGATCTAGGTTTAACCCTAACTACTGGTGCTGGTGTATTAGCTGGTGGTGCACCTACTGTAACTTCAACAGATAATAAAACGTTTAAAGTTACTTTAGCGGCTACTCCATTTGGCGCTAATGATACTTCTAAGGCAGTAACAGCTACATTTACTGGATTTAAAGATACTGCATTAAACTTAGGAACTACAACTTCTCAACAAGTAACATTTACTAAGGATACTGTAGCTCCTAAATTTGTAAATGCTGAGTACAATGCAAATACTAATAAGATTGCTTTCAACTTTGATGAAACTTTATTAGCAGCTTCAACTGTAACATTAGCAGATGTAACTATTGTTAATAACGCTAATGGTCAAACAGTAGCAACTGCTGTAGCTTCTGAAGCTGTTGCAGCTAACTCTAAATCAGTAGTGTTTGATAACGACGCTGTAGCAGGATTAAATTTAGCTAATGGTAGCTATACTTTCCACTTTGCAACTCAAGCAGTGACTGATGCTTCTTATGCAGCAAATAAATCAGCTGGATTCTCTACTCCAGTTAATATCACAGGTTCAGCTACTGTTAAACCTACGTTAACTTCTGCAGTTGCTAATGCAACAAATGAAATTACTGTAACTTATGCAACAACAAAAGTTAAAGGTGGTAATGTTGCTGGTTCAGCAACTGATGCATCTAACTATAAGTTAAATGGTAAGGCATTACCAACAGGTACTGTATTAACTATTGATGGTGCAAATCAAGTTGTAAAAATTCAATTACCAGCAGGTTCAATTGATGCTTCTACTACTCAAATTCTAACGATTTCTGGTGTACAAGCATTAGGTGCTACAGCTACAATTGATACTTTAAACACTACTGTTACATTAACAGATACAAAAGCTCCAGTTATTACAGGTGCAGCAGTAAACGCATCAGGTAACTTAGTATTAACATTCTCTGAGAATGTTGTTGGTGCAGGTGCACCAGCTGCTACTACTCCAGTTGACGGAGATTTCATTGTAGCTATTAATGGAGCGGCTTTAGCTGCTGGAACTGATTTCGAAGTTGATGCAACAGCTTCTTCTAAAAATCAAGTTGTTATTAAAACAAAAGGTACTGTAAGCTTTGCAACTGGTACAATCACTGTTAAATCAACAGGTACAACTGGTGCTGATGCTGCAGGAAACAAAATTTCAACAGTTGAAGTTGTTACAGCAACTCGCTAAAATATGGATACGCCCGAAAAATAACGGCAATAAATCCATGAATAATTAGAACAAGTCTCCTTCAAAAGTCGATGAAAACTCGATTTTTGAGGGAGATTTTCTTTTATATCTAGACTTCATTATTCTTACAATTTAAAAGTGTTGTCGCCTTCAAAAACTAAATCCCTAGTAGAATCTGGATACGCCCGAAAAATAACAGCTCAAAATCCATGAATAATTAGAACAAGTCTCCTTCAAAAGTCGATGAAATACTCGATTTTTGAAGGAGATTTTCTTTTGAATTATACTTTGTAAATTGTCAAACCTAGATTCGGCAATTAATCCGCAACAAATTCAGTTTTAATCATATATTATATTCTTGAAGTATCAATTTTAGCCCTTCATTCCAACTGCGGAGTGAAGGGCTATTTCTATTTTCAAGGAGGAAATCACATGGAAGAAAATCAAAAGAAGCAACCAGCTAAACGCATTCAACTAGTCGATGTCGTACTCGAAAGAAAGGGATCGCAACTGTTCAGTGGCAGACGTGTACGCTCACCAGAAGATGCCGCAACCATCATCCGTGACTTCATTGGAGACAGCGACAGAGAGCGCTTTGTGGTGTTAGGAATGTCAACGAAGAACGAGCCACAGGTGCTACAAGTCGTTCACACTGGCTCAATCAACGCATCCATTGTACATCCGAGAGATGTCATGAAAGCGTTGATTCTAGCAAATTGTGCAAGCTGCGTAGTAGGGCATAACCACCCTTCGAATGATGTAACACCATCACCAGAAGACATTGAAGTGACTGAAAGATTAGTAGAAGCAGGAAAAATACTTGGCATTGATGTTCTTGACCATGTCATTTTGTCTTCTCATTCATTTTTATCATTAAAAGAGAAAGGCTATATGTAGGTGCTGCCCATGAATACAATCTTACGGATTTCAGAAGTCTTATTTCAAAAGTACGGTTACTATGTTCCGATTTCCGAAATCGGTTACGAGAGCCATTCTTTTTACAAAGAGGAAATTGATGAACGGTTAGTACCAATGTTTGTGCTGGAGCATCTTGAAAATCTAATCCAAACAGAATCTGCTAACTACACTGATGCAGAAGGTAATTACTATTTAGTCATTCAAGTGGAAACAGACCAACCAGAGCCATATGAGGTTTGGCTGGTAAATGACGAAGTAGTACCTAATTTTACGGATATGGAGGATGAGCAATGAGTATATTTGATAAGCGTTATGTCACAGTAACAATCAATCAGGAAACGTACTTTCGAGAGGTTGGTATGGATGATGAGTTAGGCGTAAGAATGGCAGAAGATGAGTTCAACAATATGATTTTAGATGCTGTGTACAATGAAATCATTGAAGAAGAATTCATGGTGAATTTCCAGCAGGTGAATACAATAATTCAGACGATCCCGAATGTACTTGACCGTCAAATTCTGCAAAACTTCTACAACTATGCAGTACGGGTAGATGGCGTAGAGTAAGTAGCTCGCGACAAAAGTAAACGAAATCTGACGACAAAAGTAAATTGGCTACCAACCGAAAAACAGAAGTTCATGCCGAACAAGGTATGAGCTATTTTTGTGTGCAGAAAAACTAACGACAGAATTATATAACTGGCGTGAGTGGCCTCGGTACAAGCTCATTTGAAAGGAGAGAAATCTATGTGGGGAGAATTATTAAAAGTAGTACTAGTTGCAGTTGTTGCCGCTGTTATTGATTATGTCATTGAACGGTCTGAGCAACGATTTAGCTTTTCATGGTAATCAACTAACGGAACTTGTAGGGAGTGGGTGAAGAATCAATCAATTTCTTCTCCTACTTTTTTTAGTTTTCATTAGTAGAAAAGGACAGTGTCGTAATTTAACGATTCATTGTAAGCAAAGTTATGAAAGTAGGGATTTCAGCGATAACAGAAAGGATGAATGATATGGATTTAAAAATTAACATTGTGGAACGATTTCAAGAATGGTTACAGGAAGAAGGAAAAGCGACAAAGACAATTGAGAGTTACATAACTGATGTAAAGTTGTTCCAACAGTATTTGGTCGATAAAGATGCCGATCCAGATGTTTTACTGACACGTTTTTATTTTACGAGCTACTTGAAGCAACTGGAGAAAGAGTGTTTAGCCATCGCTACAATCAACAAGAAAATCAATTCCTTAAAGGTGTACAATGACTGGCTGATTCAAGAGAAGATAGTAACGGATAGTGTCATTCGATTAAAGCGAGACAGGCTAAAAATAGCGAATGGTTCAGAAGCAGAGGTTAGTGTACTAACACCTGAACAAGTGGATGCTCTTTTATTTCACGTAGAAAAAGAGAGTAATCGGAATAAGCTCATTTGTTATTTACTACTCTTTACAGGTGTTCGAGTGAGTGAGCTCGTTAATTTGAAACTAACGGATGTGGATCGACTGACTGCTCAACTTTCTGTTAGAGGTAAAGGGGGCAAGTTTCGGGACATTCCGTTGCGAAAAGATGTGCTAGAGGTGCTGGAGCAGTACGTCAGCGGAGAGCGAGCTGCCAACAAGTTTGCGGACAGTCCTTTTCTTCTTCTGAGCCAAAGAGCAGGCAACATGCACAGAGACGGAGTGAGACGTTTTTTGGAACAAACAGGACAGCAACTAGGCTTTCACATCCACCCGCACATGATGAGACATACTTTTTGCACCCGTTTATTAAAGGCTGGTGTGGAGCTAAGTACGGTGAGCCGATTGGCGGGGCATGCCAATTTCAATATGACTGTTAAGTATTATATTAATACATCGAAAGAGGAAAAGCAGAATGCAGTAGACTTACTGTGAAGTAAGTAACGGCTAGCCAATGAAGCTAACCGTTCTTTTTTTGATGTTGTGTAATGAGTTCGTCTAAAAAAGCAGAGACGTTAGTAATCTGACCAGTAGATTGTAATTGTTTTACATAGTCCAACTGTTCTTTCTGTAAATGAGCAGTAAATTTAATGTGATTTGCCTTGTAGGTGTCAGCGACTTCTTTTTTTGGTCGACCTCTTTTTTCAACGTACCCAGCATTTTTGAGTCGACCTAAAATGTTCGTCATTTGTTGTTCTTGAAAGTGAATTCTCTTTTCCAGTTGTTTGTGTAGAGCTGAATTGTTTGTTGCTGCAAGCTGTTGCTTAAAGTCCAGTAGGTTTTGTTTCACATCGTGCAAGGATTGCAGCTGTTGTTGGATGTACTGTTCATTTTTTTGATTCGCCTGTTCTTTCCATATTGCTACTTTATCCTTTGAAAAAATGACTTTCCCCATCATTTATCACTCCATTAAAATAGAATAATAAGTTGTTAGAATATTTTTGGTCGACTAAAAATCATCGGAAAGGTATAATGTGGAAAATATAGTTGGCATTATAATACGATAACTTGTAAGGAGTGTTAATTTTGAAGGAAAAACAAGTTGAAACTAAGAAAAAAAGTCTTTCAGCGATTGCAAAGGAAGTAGAGGATGAATATTATAACGCTAGTGATATAGATGGGGCAAGGGGTGATAAGCCAATAGTGTCTGATCGGACTTTAATAAGAAACTTCAAAGCTGTTTTAGCAACATTAAATGTAGAAAAAGATCGCTTTAAAGATTCAGAGGGAAATTATCTAATCAACAAAGGTACTGAACCATTAATGAAAGCATTTTTAAAGGAAACTAGAATTAAAGGGAGTTACTTTTTTTATGCGAAACAAAATCGTGCAAAAGAAGCATCACATGAAGAAATCATTGCTACTTATATAAGAGTTAAGGAAGCGATTATAGACCAAGTAGATGAAAAAAGATTACAGGTGATGTTAAAGGTATTAGATAAAGCGATTGGCTATTCGTATGCTGTAGAGCAAAAAACAATACAAGAAGCATATGCTGATATTATTTCAAATCTTGAATCATTAGAATACCCAAATAAAGTAAAAGCTTTAAGGAAATTAAGAAAGCAGCTTGTACCACTTTTTGAGGAAACAAAATCATCTATAGTTAAACAAATTGAAGCTAAAGAAAAGGAAGAAGCACCTGGAATTTAAATAAAACTAATAAAATTTACCACTGTCTAAGCAGCATAAACTACTGAGTTTATGCTGTTTTTGTGTGTTCTAAAATTTATTACCCAGTGCTCATGACAAAATTAATTGGGAGATGTCATAGCGAGGAACAGACGAAAAGGAATATTCTAATATTTGTAATCTACTACAACCAAAAAGGGAGAGAAACAGAATGAGTAAGAAGAATAAAAAATGTAAGAACGAGAAAGTGGAATTAGGCGTACAGGCGTATCCTGCGGTATCAAAGAATTATACAACTCAATTTAATATGGATTCACCTGTTTATGACGGAATAGACTCTGAGTTCCATACTTTAGTGCTAGGGGGCTTGAAGATTGAAACTGGCTCAATTGCGGATAGTGATATCCCTTTAATTTCACCTAAAGTACTGAATTATATGGGGAATACTTTTCCAAATTTAGAATTAGTAAAAGTAAATAAAATGGAAAATAATGAAATTTCACTGGAGTATAGGGCTACAGAAATGGAGCATTATGGTTCATTTGATTGGCTAATAAAATGTGAGTTGGAAGCAATACATGAATCCTTAGAGCAATTAATCGTAGACAATTTATTAACGGATGTGAAATTAGCTATTGATATCTATGTTAATTACTAACCAAATTGGAAGGTTGATTAGCGCCAAGCAGTAATGAAAACAATGTTTAATTCAAGTAGTCAACGTATGTTGGTTACTTGAATTAAACAGATTTGAAAAATACCTAGTCTTTAGACTAAGAAAATGGAGTGTGCCAAATGCTAACAAAAGAAAACCCGAGTGTCAAATCAGCGCGTGAAATATTTATGAATACAATTCCATCAAGTAGGTATGGAGTAATTTTAAACACAGCATCAGATGTGATTAATAATCCAGCTAGTCCAGTAATTCATGCAATTACAATGGAAGCTTCTTCATTAGTCGATGAGAAAGTCATTACAATCCTACCTGCAATTCAAACGTTTATGCAATGCTACTTTGAAGATTACGATCTGATGGATTCAGACCTAGTAGATGGAAGTTTGATTCTAACGTATGGAGTAGTGAATTTTAATTACTACGATTCACTGTCAGACTTAATTTCAAACGAATTGCATCCGATTCATGAGCCATTAACGAAGGTGATTGAAGATCACTTACTGAACAATGTTAAATTAACTTTCGATATTGAATCATATTAAAAAGGAGCTAATCAATCATGAATAAAGTAACTAATCGTAAGAAACCAATTAAAAAAAGGCTATTTGTAAAAAGCGCTCAACCATTATCATCAAGTATTGATACAGTCAATGAAAATCAGTCGCTCACTACCGATAACCAAACAACACTAGCTAAAACGGAGGAAATTAAATTGAATGAAACTCAAAAAGCAGAACTAGAAACACTAGAGTTACAACCAAACATGGCAACAGAAATAGACGAGGTTGGACAAGCTAACCTTGAAGCCACATCTGCCTGTTTGCAACAAAATGCAGAGCCAGAACAACCAACGTTGCCAACAAAATCTATAAAAAAGCAACCAGTAAAGGTAGTAGAAGAAAAGCAAGCCGATATCATCATCAATCTTGCGAAAGATTTTAAGTTCTTTACCAATGAATTAGAAGAACCGTATGCGGCTATTCAAATAGACAATCATTGGGAAGTCCTTGATATGAGAAGTAATAAGTTTAAATTGTACTTAACGAAGCAATTCTTTGAAATTCAACGTACTGCACCTGGTTCCGATGGACTTAACCAAGCACTGCAAGTTTTAGAGATGAAAGCTATTTTTTCGGATAGTGAACATAAGCTTCAGAGAAGAATCTCGGGGGAACAAAACAACTTCTACTATGATTTATGTGATGCAAATTGGCGGATTGTACAAGTAAACGCTGATGGTTGTCATATCGAATCGAATCCACCAATTTTATTTACACGCAATAAAAATATGGATCAACAGAAAGAACCTGATTTTTCTGTTGGACCTAAAGAGTTAGTAACACTTGTGAGGAAGCATTTTCGCTTCAAAAAGGAATCTGATACACTGCTCTTCTCCGTGTATCTTGTCACTTGTTTCTTACCACAAATTGCGCATGTCATTCTTGTGTTATCTGGTGAGAAAGGTGCGGCAAAGTCAACTACAATGCGTATGGTAAAGAAAATTGTTGATCCTGCTAAGCAGGATTTACTATCGATGCCTACATCTAAGGCAGATTTAGCAATTTATCTTAATAATAGCTATATGCCATGCTTTGACAATTTAGATACTCTTTCAGCGGAGAAAAGCAACATGTTGTGTATGGCTGCGACTGGTGGAGCATTCACGAAACGTACACTGTATTCAGACAGTGATGAAACGATTCTGCAATTCAAACGGTGTGTAGGGTTAAATGGCATTAATGTGGTAGCAACTCGACCAGATTTATTAGATCGTTCAATTTTACTAGAATTAGAACGCATTCCAAAGGGTGAAAGAAAAACAGAACACGCTATTTGGAAAGGATTTGGTGCAGATTTACCTCGGTTTTTAGGTGCTATTTTCAATACCATTTCCGCGGCTATGACTTTATATGATGATGTTGAACTGGATGAAGTTGGTCGTATGGCAGATTTCACTTACTGGGGCTATGCGATTGCAGAAGTACTTGGAATAGGTGGAGATGAGTTCCTGCAATCGTATCTCACGAATCAAGATACTGCGAATGAAGAAGCAATTAGTTCACATCCAGTTGCAGCTGCGGTTATTGCTTTCATGAAAAATCGTAGCACTTGGGCAGCGAGTGTTTCTGATTTAGTGAAAGAGCTAGAAGTAGTTGCAGAGCGTGAAAGTATTAATACGAACGTTAAGTCATGGGCAAAAGAATCCAATGTGTTGAGTCGACGTCTAAAAGAGGTCAAATCCAATCTTGAAAATGTGGGTATTTTCTATGATATCCGACATGTAGGCGATTATAGAAAAATCACTTTGCGAAATAAAGGAACAGCAACTCCTGAGAATTCGGTTTCAAGGAGTACACTGCAACGACCAGCTACAGATGCTCTAGAAGATGATGATTTATTATCACTGGATGGAAAATTAGACTATTGCAATTAATCCACCCTATTTCCTTTTTATTTATCGTCAGTACTGACAGTTTCGTACTTTTAAACGAATGTCGATACTGACGGTATTTACGGGACAAATAGGTAGAGGAATCGAAAATACAGAAATTTGAGACATATATTATTAATAAGATGGTAATAAAACACAAAATTTAGGGGGCTCATTCATATGAATATTTTAGCTGCATCACAAGCTAATCAAAAACAACTAGAACAAACGAATGCAAGTAAAGAAACGCAACGAAGCTATCTTTATCAGCAACAAGAATTCGCAAAATTTATGAATGCAATGTACAATGCACCGATTATGATGGTAGACATCACACTGGACGATGTTGAAGCCTACTTCTATCATCTTCAACATGAGCGAAACTGGTCAGTCGCTAGTGTCAACATATCCATCAGCGCTGTTCGTAAGCTGTTCCATTTTGCAGAACGTAAAGGATGGATTCAAAACAATGTCATGCTACACATTGACACACTCAAAAAGCAAACGGCAGAACGGGACTTCCTATCTGAAATTGAGATGAAGAAACTAATCCGAGCTATCGATCATCCACTCATTCGATTAGTGGTGCTTACATTAGCATACTCAGGACTTCGTATCAGCGAATGCTTAAACCTTACCCTTGCCGATGTAGATTTTGATAAAAACGTCATTCGCGTTATCAATGGTAAAGGTGGGAAAAACCGTACTGTGCCACTTGCAGGAAATCTTGCAGATGAACTACTACTTTATCGTGATACAAAACGTCCAAGTGTCACATCAGACAACTTCTTTGCCCTTAAGAAAACAGGTAGTATTTCTGACAAATACGTCAATCGTGAATTAAAGATTGCTACTGAGAAAGCAGGTATCGACAAAAAGGTGAGCTGTCATACACTTCGCCATAGCTTCGCTTCATCTTTAGTGCGTCATGGCACGGATCTTCCGACAGTGGCGAAATTGCTCGGACACTCCGATTACCGCACTGTGACAAGTATTTATGTACACAAAGATCAATCTGAACTAACAAATGCCGTTAATCAATTATCTATCTAAAGGAGTGAAAAAAAGATGACCAATCAACAAGTAAATGTTTTAGAAAATGAACGTGTACAAGAAATTCTACAAGGACTTACTCAAGGTAGCACTCGGGATGAACTTGCTGAGGAATTTGGACATAAAAACTATAAATCACTCGATATGTATATGCGTAGACGCAACTTTGAATGGGATAGTGAAAAAGGGATTTACAAGCTAGCGATGGAAAAACCAGAACTAGCTGTTATTGATACTAGCAAAGCCCATCGAATCATTCAGCTCATAGAACAGCAAGATGAGCCAGACTTGCAGCGTATTGCTCAATTGATGGGTTTTGATGGCTATAAGGCACTTGCCGCATACATGGGAGCCAATCACTACAGTTGGTCGAGCGAACAGAACAACTACGTCAAGCAAGTTGTGGTGGAGGAACCTTCACCTCAGTTTGTCCCTAAAATATTGTCAGAACCGACATTGCCGATACTGACGACAAATACAGAGGAAGAGGGTCTTACAGAATATTTGCCACTACTAAAATTGTTGAAGAACAATGAGCTGCGTTTGATGAATTTGTTACAACCATATGGAGTGGGCTGTCAAATTCCGCGCTATACGATTCCTGGTGTTGCAAAAACTAAGACTGTACAAATGATTCACTCGTTGGATCAAATGGTCACAGATTTTGCAAAGGAGAAGAACATGACGCAACGAGATGTGTTTGAAGTAGCGTTAATTGATTTCTTCAAACGTTATGGATATGAACGTCAGGTGGAATTGTTGTTAAAATAATATTTTGAGTGTGGTGAAGGAATTTGCCACACTTTTTTTGAATTTAAACTGTAAATAAGAAATTACTAGCGTAATACGATTTATAGATACTTGTAAAAGGAGAGGATATAAAATGAGTAAATTGGTTGAATGGAAAGATAGAATGTTTAAAGACGGGAAGTTTAATAAAGAAAATGCAGGAGCTGTTATTCAAGAAGCAGGTGTAGGTGCAATTGAATTAGCATTCGATGGCATTGCAGGTACTTTTTTAGGTGGAGCAGTAAGCATCAAAAATACACTAAAGCAAAATCAAATAAATGACAAGCTAAACTTAGCAGTAAGTACAATTGAAGAACGACTTGATAAGGAGAATATCAAAATCCAAGATGTGATGACTTATTTAGCGATGGAAGAAATGCTGTTAGATCGAATTGAAAATGAAGTTGAAACGGCAAAAATCAAGCTATTTGCTAATCAATTTGTTACTGGTTTAATGCAGGGAGAAATGAATGTAGAGGATTATTTGGAATATCATGAAGTGTTGAAACGTTTACGTTTAGCTGAAATTCGACTACTTAAACACGTTTTTATTGAAAGAAATTATGTAGTCGTAGAGTCTGAAAAAGGTTTTGGAAGAGTGAAATATAATACTGAAAATATTAGTTTTCATAACAGAGTTCGAAATAAATTAGTTACATTAGGTATTATTGAAGAAACTGCAGTAGGTACAATTATCGATGAGGATTTTATACTAAGTGATTTTGGGCAAGGATTAGTTGAATATTGTAAACTACGAGTAGAGAATTTAGCTGAACAAGCATAAAGTATAATGAATTGGACTTAGAATTAGTCTTTTTAATTCGTGATGAGATTTATGTACATCACTTTGATGAAGATTATTGGGTAAGCCATATCGTAAGACGATTTCAACAATCGTTAGCAATTTAAAATGTAGTAGTCGTGTATTCGTTAAGAATACGCGGCTATTTTTGTAGATGTAAAAGGTTTTACCACTACAAAAAAATATGAGTTTCTTCTATTATATAGTGTTTTATATTGATTTACTTTTTTTGATTTAGTATTGGTTGTCTACTTACAGCAACTTTCACCTTTGTTTTTCTATTGAACAACAATTGTACTTATGACAAATTATTGAATTCACTAGGCTTCTGTTTTCTAAAAATTGAAGTTCCCTTTGTGCGATTAACGGTAAAGAAATTCAAGTGAAATTTGCTAAACCAGTAGCTCCTTCGACAATTGTATCAGGAGGTAAATTAGTTGCTGCTAAAGTAACTTTAACTGGCTTAACTACTGATGCAACTACTGATGCAAAACTAGATTCAACAAATACTGTCTTAACAATTACATTAAATTCTGGTGAACAATTAGTAAAAAATAACGACTACACGTTCACAATTTCAGGTGTAACAGATGCAGAGGGTAAACCATTCCCACACTACGCTTCGGCATTAACAGCTACTGAAACTGTAGCACCTGCTATTAAATCAGTAACAGCTACAACGAAAGATACAGTAACTCGTACAGTAACATTAACGTTAACTGAGCCAGTTGCTCAGCCAACTGTTAAAGTGAATGGTAAGTTTGCTGGTGTTGCAAAAGTGTCTGATTCAGTTTACACATTAACTACAACTGAAGATTTAGAAATCGACAAATCTTACGAAGTAGAAGTTATTGGATTAACTGATACTCTTGGTAATGCAGCAGCTAATAGCTTAAAAACTAACGTTACTGTAACACGTGACACAGCAAAACCAACATTTACTGTTAAAGCAGTGAACGAAAAAACAATTGATGTAGTATTTGATAAAGAAGTTACTGCATCAAGCATTGCTGTAGATTCATTCAAAGTAACTAAGTTATTAAATGATGGAACTACAAACCAAACAATTGCTCAAGCAAATCTAGGTGCTTTACAAGCAGATAAGAAAACAGTTCGTTTAACTTTATCAGGTGATGTATTTGATAACGCAACTCAAACATCACGTGAAATCAGTGTAGCGGTTTCAGGTATTAAGGATACAGTTGGAAATACTGTAACTGCAAAAACTGAAAAATTAACTGTGACTCGTGATGCTGTAAAACCAACAATTACTTCTGTAACACAAACATTTAATAATGCAACTCAATTAAAAGTAGTATTCTCTAAAGCTGTAGCTAGTATGGGTACTTCTGCAGGTGATGTCTTCACAGTAGTTGATGCTAATGGCAATCAGGTATTAGTAGGTGGCTCAGCTGTAACAGCATCTGTAGGCTCAGCAACATCTACATTAACAGATGGTCAACACATTGCAACTGTTACGTTAAGTGCAGCTCTACCGAAATCTGGAACATATAAACTCGTTGCAAAAGAGGGTTCAATTTCAGATACTGCAGGTAAAGCTAATAAAAATGATGCACAATCTGTATCATTCGCTTACACAGTTCCAACAGCAACTATAGGAACTTTAACAGCAACAATTACAAATGATAAAGATGGCTCAGCAATAGGGACAGCTGTTACTGAATCAGGAGTGGCTGCTAATCGTGTAGCTTACGTTGAATTCAATCGTGCAGATGTAGTTAATGGATTTGATGCTTCTACAGGAACGTATCAAGCAGGAGCAGCGGATAATCCAGCTAACTATACAGTAGCTGGTACACCACTTCCAGAAGGAACTGTAGTTACTTTTGTAGCAGGAACAGCTGCTAATAGTAATAAAGCAGGTGTGAAACTTGACTTTAATGCAGTGGCGGATAAAGACTTACCAACATCATTAAAATCAGGTGGTAAATTGGCTATTAGCGTGGCAAATGTTAAAGCTGAAACTGGAGCAGCGTTAAGCTACACTACAACTGAAATAGATGTTAAAGATACAACAGCTCCAACAGTAACAGCTGCATACTTGAGTGGAGATGTTTCTGAACAAACAGTATTTCTTGAATTAACTTTCAGTGAAACAGTAAATATTTTATCAGCTGTTGAAGGCGAATTCACTGTTAATTTCTCTAAGAAAACTGATGGTACACTTGGTACTGCAGTGGGTGATAATGCTGTAGCTGCAGTGTATAAATCATCTGCTGATGAAACTAAGGTTGTTATTAAGTTAGTTCAATCACCTGCACTTGATATTGATTTAACGAAAGCCGTAACTCTTAATGTATCTGGATTAAGTGCAATTACTGATAAAGCAATAACACCTGTAAATTTAGCTGCTAAATCAGGAATTGAAGTCTCTGTATTTGCAACGGAATAAAATTAATTTCATAAAATAAATAAATAATTCTAATGATTAAACACAGTTTTAGAACGAATATAAAGCCTTGTAGGAATAAATGCCTACAAGGCTTCTTTAATTTTTATTGTTTAAAATTTCCAATTGGATTCAAAAGATATATATTTTCTAAATATGCTAATCGTTTTTAGTTTAATCAAGTATTGATTACCTAAATTAAAATTTTATTTAACAACTAGTTAAAAAATCCAATCTAAAGTGATATCTTCTATTAATATTAAGTTATGCAAAAGAATTGTTAAAAATCATTTTCCAAATTGGCGTTAGTGTAATTTTTACCTTTTGTAGAAATATCTACTCGTTAATTTTTTTAATTACTTTCTGTGTTTTATTTTGAAATATTTCCCTTTTCTTGTGGGATCCGGATATTCAGTTAACAACTGTGCTATTCTTTTTGAATAGCCAACAATATGATAAGCCCTTTCAATTTCTCTTTCTTCTTTAAAAAATATAATTTCTGGTTCAGTATTACCTTCAAAGAACCATATTTTTCCTTTCTGATCAATAGCAAAATCTATTGCTAATTCATCTAAGGAATAAGGATAAAAGCTATCAATATGTTCAGTAAACTGGTAAGCTAGGTTTTGCAAATTTTTAAATAACTCATCTCCATTTTCTTTACCATAGTTTTCACAAAGAAATTCGTTACCCTCTATTGTTGTTACACCTTCATAATTACTTATATCAATACCTTGTTCTGCAATATCTGCAATAACTTTTAGAATTATCCATTGGGCATTGGCATTTCGTATTAAATGAACCCGAACATGGAATGTTTTTCCGTCGTTTGTAGAAGATTTAATAAATGGCTGTATAATGTAATTCCCTTTCTCAATAAGATTAAGTATAATTTTATTAATATCTTTCAAGTTTAGATGATATGTAATAGTCTTTTCTTGTAAAGAGTAATTACTTCTATTTTTAGTTACAACTAAAATACCGTTCCCTTTTGCTTCATTATCTGGTTTCAAAACTAACTTTTTATTTTCTTTCATCATTTTATAAAAATCGCTTAACAGTCTTAATCGCTTGGTTGGAATAAGTAAATGAGAAAGTAAATTTGCTTCTTTAATTTTGCAATACATTTCATATTTATTATTAATTAGATGTGAAGTGAATGATATTTCTGCTTGCAATTTTAATTCTTTATCAGGATATCTCAATTTATTGATACCTTGGTTAAATTCGTTAATAGCAACGAGAGGAAAACCACTCTCTTTTTTCACCCAATGTCCGTTTTCATAGTAATCTCCCAAAATTTTATTAGATTCAAAATCTACATCCTCAATTCCAAAAAAACATAGCTCTACATTTTGTTCAAATGCTTTTTTTAGATAAGATTCCAGTCTATACTGGTTTAATACCTCAAACGGATGTTCATGACTATAAACTCCAATTAACATTGTTGCACCTTCTCATTCTGTAATTAATATTTTATATAATCTTATGATTCTGTACCTCTTATTAATTCTTTTACTAAAAATAATTTTAGATAAGTCAGAACAATACCCATCCACTAATATTCTTACTTTAAACCCTTTCAAATTTCTCGATTGTTAGATATGTACTTTGTGCAAATAGAGGATATACATCAAAATTTTTGAGACTATTAAGTTAATTTTTTATGTTGCACAAAGTCTATTTTGAGATTTCTAAATACCTAATAGCCCATCAAAGTGAAAAAACTTTGACCAACTAGATGGAATTTGGAAAACTCAGTTTTTATTATGCTACTGCGCGGCAATTTTCTCGTACTCTTCAGGTGTGAAATATACAATGCTCTGTGAATGCTCCTTGCTATTGTAGCAGCCTTCATTACATTTAAATAAGGTAAACTTTATGATAAAATAATGAGTTAATTTCGTATTACTTTATGGGTTTGCCAAAAAACTGTGCTTGTATATTGTGAATGTAAATCTGTGTGTAAAATAAGTCTGATGCTGGTTATCTATAGTCTCTCAACATTTATCTGGTATGATGGATTAGTGTACCAAAATGATAATGCCTAATACTTTTGTTTAAACTCCTTATGTACCTTTTTTGTTCCATCCTCTTATAATCTTAATTCTAGTGAATTAAATGAAATATGTCCACTTGTCTATGATGCATTCAAGGTATTGTGGCTATAGATTGATATATCTGGTGTACAGTTTGTAAGTGTTTTTTGATACCAAATTGTGAGCCAAACTTATATTTTTTATGTATACATATTATGTATAAACTACATATAATGGTTATGATAAATTGAAATTCTAAATGAGGTGAGTTTTTGAGGAAATTAGTGTTATTAAGTTGCTTGTTCTTCTTCTTTGTTATGAATCCGCATACTATTTTTGCAAGTGAACCGACCTTTATAAAAGAGAATGTTCCATTAGATAAAGTGTGGACCATTACGTTTAATCAAGAGGTTGATTTTTCGACAGTCAACAACGAAAACATTTATGTAACGGATCGTTACGGGAATAAAATCAGTACTTTTTTCGGGAATGAAATGAATACACCTAAAAATCAAGTGAAGATATCTAGTACCAGTGGATATGCCTATTCCACTGAATATCAATTGCATCTCACACAGAATCTAAAAGATAAGAACGGAAATAGTCTGAATAAACCTACCGTCCTAAAATTTAAAACGATAGACAATCCAACCATAGGTGATATAAGTAATATACATACAGCTGAAGAATTGTCTAATTATCTAAATGCTCATTATTCAGTGCTCGATACTGCGGTAGGAAAATGGGGAATGAAATTTACATCATCAGGATCACCGAACAGTAAATTAAGGATTGTCACGAGTTGGCAAGGTGGTTCACCTTATACCTTGCATTACGATGATGATGAGTTAGAAGCTTTAGAGTATGGCAGACCGATTACTAATGAAGAAGCTACCTTGGTGAAGAAGCAGTTACGAGACTTCCAACGAGAAGTAGCGACAATTGCGATGGCTGTTTTTCCTAATGCAGTAATCGAGGGTGGCTATTATCAGGGGGGATATAAATATCCCAACTTACAAGTTGGCTATTGGAGTTTACCTTTCCTAAGTTGGAAAAACTTTTATGGTGATGGTTATGATACTACCAATACCACTAGAGAATTTCATTGGTATCCTAAAAATGATGATTACAATTTTGTAACGGATCAGCCCATAAAGAAAATTTATGTGATTGATCCAACTACAGGGACATATATCGCATATGAAGATACCAACAAAGTTATCAAGCTAAAAAAGGGTGAACAAGTTCAATTTGCCTTTGATATTCCAGTAGGTCCCGATTTAACGTATTCAGAAATTGGGTTAAGTTATACCTATTCCGATTATTCCAAGAAAAATATCATTTCTATCGATGATATGGGCAATATCACTGGTAATAAGGCAGGAGAGCAAAGTATAAGTGTATCTTACTATTGGGATCCTTACGTCTACCATTACTTTACGATTAAAGTAGAAGAATAAGGTGCTTGCTAAACTTTCTATCATTCCTTTTTGAAAGGTATATTTTTTTACCCTAATATACCAACCATAAATTAATGTTATTTCATTATTTATCCAAAACCGTTCTTGTGGAGAGAGAGAATATCGTTTAAAATATACAATATCAGTAAGAAATAGATTAGCAGGAGGATACGTATGAAGAAAAATATAGGTGTACTATTTTTAGCGATTTTCATGCTTACTACGATTCATTTACCTACTAGTAATACCGCTTCTGCTGCAAGTGATACGTTAGAGGTTGGTATTTACGTTGATGGGAAGTATCATATTAAATTTGCAGACTTTAAAAAGTTAAAGACTGCTGATAAAGCTAAGTTACTCATGAAGAATGGGGTTTACGTTTCTTTAGGAAAACAACTTGTTGAAGCCAAAAATATTTTTACAATGAATGATAAACAGTTAGAAAGTTCTAAAATTACGGTAGCTGAATATTTAAACATAATTGGCGGAGGGCAGACCTCAGAATTTAAAGTAGAATCAATTGAGTAATAATTTTGAGACCAGTTGAGGAGAAAATCTTCAACTGGTTATTTTATCTTGGGGAAATGAATGAATTAATTTAGACCATATAGAGATAGGAAGTTTTAAAAGTGAAATTGAAATTGATGAGTGCCCTCATGATGGTACTCCTATTAACAACAGGATGTACAGATGATAAAACACCACAGAAGCAAGAAAAAGAAGCTGAAGAATTTCTAGAACAATTAGAAACTACTAAAAATGAAACACTTGAATCGCAAGTAGAGAATGAAAAAGCGTTCATAGAGCACCAACTATTTATTATGGAAAAATTAGATATAGCGGGTGGAAAATTTGTTGTAGGGAAAGAAGTAAAAGATGACGAGGCAAAACGTCTCGCAGAAAAATATGCGGAACAAATGAAAAAAGAATATCCCAATCTCGCAGTAGTCATTACTATTATCCGTGATGGGAAAGAAATCACTAGTGTAGAGTTAGATTAATCGGCAGAAAAATGTAAAGTCAATGAAGGGTGTGCGTATAGTAATCGCCACCCTTTTAGTAAATTGTTATGAGTACTTTAATATTAAAACACTGATTAAATAGGCTGGTGAATCATTTAAATCACTTAATAGATTTACCGATACTAAAAGTATTAATAGATAGAAAAATCATTTATCAAATTCAGAACATTAAGTTTTTTTATTTAAAGGGGGATACTTCCATTGAACAAACGAAAATTAGCACTGTCTGTCTTTATGACTGTACCCATTGTAGCAGTATCAGTAGTTCATCCTATAGAGAGTCTTGCCGAAAATCAGGATTGGGTTAGTGAAGAAAGTGGATTAATCGCGAATCCTGACATGAATGGTGTTAACGTTAATGTTTATAGCGATGTACAAGTATTAGCTGAAAGTGTACCAACTTTAACAGCAACGACTGTGCAAGAGCTTGCTGCGCTTATTGAGAGTGAAATGAATCAATTTCAGACAAATGTGTCTATCCAATACACAGGCGATAGCTCAATGATTATGGAACAAATCAATAGCATCATAAAAAACAACTTACATAACAATGATTATTTAAATGGAACAGTTGCAAGTTGGAAATATGGCTATAAGGGCACTGCTAATAATATTGCCATTAGTATAAATTTTGACTATCATACGACAGCTGAGCAGGAGGCATTTATTCAATCAGAGGTGAGACGGATTGTACAAGAAGAAATTAATCCGTCAATGTCTGATTTTGAAAAAGTAAAGGCTATCAATGATTATATTGTGTTAAATTCAACATACTCCTATAATTCATCGACAACACCGCATGCAGTGTATGCCATTCTTAATGAAGGGAAAGGGGTTTGTCAGGCATATGCGCTACTAGCTTATCGTTTATTGCAAGAGGCTGGAATGGAAGTACGCTATGTTACTGGCTGGGCTGGTGAAGCACATGCATGGAATATCGTAAAGGTAGATGGCCAATGGTATCATCTAGATACGACTTGGAATGATCCAGTATTCTCTGCAAGTGCGGGAGATATGTCTGATTATGTTAGCTATAAATACTTTTTAATCTCAGATAATGCTATTTCCCAAGACCATCAAATTGATGATTTAGGCTACCCAAATGCAACAAGTGAGCGTTTTGTGGCAATGAGAAATGTGGAAAGCCCAATACAAATTAATAAAGTTTTATATTATCCAAATGGCTCTGACAACCAAAAATTATATAAGATCGATTTAGGGAGTATGAATTTACAAGAAGAGAAGGTATCCGATACGCGTGTGCAACATTTGTTTTATGCAAATGACTGGTTATATTTTAGTAACTATTCAAATGGTGGATATCTCTATAAAATGAAGTCTAATGGCTCAAATAGTATGATGCTTGCCAACAAACGAGTGACAAAGATAACACGTGAAGGTAGCAATTTAGTAGCTTATAATAACAATGTTGAAATCTATCGTGAAAGTCTTCAAGAAAATCCTACTGATGATACGAAAATTAACCAAGTTACAGAATTGTCGAATCAAATCGTATTTCTAAGTAAAGATTTTAAATCGAAGGCAGAGCAATTATTTTCATTATTTGATAGTCTCTCACAATCTGAGCAATTACGACTATCAAATGGAGTACAGCAGCGCATTAAGCTCATAAGAGAGAAATATCAAAAAATGGAGTCGCTTACCTTTAATGACTCAACAGCTTGGACATCTGTGCCGAAGGTGAATGATGTAAAGAAGCCTTGGACAATCCAGTTAAGTCAAGAAGTGTTAAACACTCCTGAAAACTTAAAGCAAATTGTATTACTTGATATGTTTGGCGACCCAATAGATAGTTCTGTTCGAGTAGATGGCAAAAAAATTACGGTAACGCCAATGAACAATTATATAGAAGGTATCCCCTATACGCTTGTGATTAAATCAAATTTGAAAAACTCAAATAATCAAACGCTGGATAAAGGTATTCATTTACAATTTAAATATCAAAAATAATTGAATTAAGAGAGAACAAAAATAAGAGTTTCGTGGCCAAATGAGTCACGAAGCTCTTATTTTTTTATGTTATGAGCTTGTAGTTTACAAGCGTTTGAAGTATTCAGGAGATGGTATTTCAAGCACTGCAATACGACGCAATCGAAAAGGAAATTAATAATTATGTAACTTATTGAGGCTATCACAAGTCTACTTAAAAGAGTAGTTTGATGTACTAGCAGTGTGAGTGCAACCAATTTGAAAAAAATTTGCTAGAAAATGTTCGTGCAATTTTGGAAAACCCTTTATTCTAACTGAAGCTTTCGAAGGAGGAAGGCTAGCACTCTAGTTGAAGAAGCTCAAGCTAGGTATCATGCCAATAAAGTGAAATGTGGTGCCCTCTTTTCTAAGTTGTTACGTGGCGTATTTTAAAACTATGCCTCCTTGCAGAAATATAACAGCTATTTGGAATCGCGCTGATTGAGTTTTTTTAAAATATGGCTATGAACAAGAACTCTTGAAAATTTTACGTTATGCTAACAAATGATTTATGGTCGCATAAATGAAAGAAACCAGCTTGGTGAGTGAATCACGGAGCTGGTTTTCTATTTATCTAGAGCTTTAATATTGTATGAAGTCTTCTCTACCGATTATTTTGAATTTAGAAGAATCATCGATTAAATTTTTATCCTTTAGTTCACCTTTAGTCATAATGATATCATCAAATGTTGCTAAAACAATCTCATGTTTAATCTCTTTTTCTTCTAGGTGTTGTTCTAATAGTTTGAGATAGTTAATGTCCTTTTCTTGAAAGGCATTTGGGCTGAATTTTACCTCGACAAATTCACCGACTTCGCCATCCCATGCCCCGGCATCAACAGATTGACGGTTACGGTCAGTTTCTGTAATAACTGCTGGTCTATATAAAACAGGAACACCATCTATCAGCACCTTTACCCCATAACCTTTTAAGGAACCACTATGTTTTTTATCAAAAAAAGGTTCGAAAAGGCTTTCAGCTATTAGACCTCTCAGTTTTTTCCAATCCTTATCATCCGCACAAACAGTTCCTATTTTCCCAAGCAAAGCTGAAAATTCTAGAACGTCTGCGGGATGCTTTCTCTTGTTAAATTGAGCACTCCATTGTTTATAAAATCTATTATAAGATTCTAGTGTATTTCCACTTCGTCTAAGAAATACAGTGATATCCTCATTTCTACTACGATATTTCAGTACAGCCGTTGCTATTTCTTTTGCTAATGCATCTAGTGCAGGTCTTTTAATATCTGATGGCTCAAACGTTATCATTTTATTGTCCTTTATTTTTTGATAACGATTCAATTATATCCATAGTTGGTAAATGGATTGGCTGCTGAAGCATTTGGCTAGTAATCGCTGAAATATGTGAGCGTGCGTAAGAAATTAGCTGTGGAACTGTTTGAATGTTTGCGAATTTCATTAACGTATCTATTCCATCAATATCTGTTACAGAAACATATTCGCCTTTATAGGTAACATTAATATTGAAAGCTAATTCACCTGTAGAAGTTAAACCTTTGATAGTGGTATGTAGGTATCCATAAACCTTTTCATTTTCATGCTTCACTTCGTATTTAAGTGACATAGCTGGTTGAAAATCATTAGTTTCTAGTACTTGTGTAAAACTTGAATTAACTAGTTTTACATTTGTTAATTGAATAGAAGTCTTGGCAATGACATATTCTTTAATAAGTTCGTTATTTTCCATTGGAAATTACTCCTTTATATAGATAGTAAAAGCTCTGCTTGTTCTTTATTAGCAGAGCTTTTTGGCATTTCAACAGACCAAGTTAATGCTTGTTGGTCTGTTATAAATGATTGAGGGTCATTTATAAGTGATACAGAAGATAAAATGACATCTTCTTGTTGTGGTAATGAACCGTTTATTGCCTCTTCATAATATTCACTAACATAAGTATTGATTGCTGGAATGATTTCTGTGATTGAATATAAAAAATCATGCATTGTGCCTTCAGTGATATCTGTATCCAAAATAAATTGTTCATATTCTAAAAATGCTTCGATATCAAATACAATGTTGATAGGAGTATCCAATTGATTAAGTTGCGGAATTCCCTTAGTAAAGAACCAATTGGCTACATATTCTTTGTTAGGGTGTTTAATTAAAAAATCATGGAAGAAATCTTCTAATTTGCTATAGTTTTGCCGTTGAATATTGAAATATATTTCAAATCCCTCAAAAATAGTGATGAGAATTGAATCCAGTAATTCATCTGCTCTTGTCATTGTATCTTTTTTCATTCCAATAAATTCTCGGATGTTTTGAGTCATGTTTAATCCACCTCCGAAAGGTTTTATACTTTAAGTATAGCCGAAATGCTTCGAAATACAACTTCGAAACTCTCTACATGTAAGTTGACGATTTTACGTTATGCAAACAAATGATGTAATGCCCTTTAATTAAAGAAACCAGATTCGTGAGCAAAACCACTTAACTGTTTTTTCTTTAAGGTTTGAATGTTAGTATCTTTCATAATGAAATACATGCAGGCTATGTGATGATACTAATATAGCGTTTTATAGTTAGCATTGTTTGGATTTCCGGGTCTGAAAATTCTCTATTCGAACAAGTCATAGTTGGTATTTCAATAACATTCCGGCACAATTGCATAAGTTAATTCTCCTTATAATATGAAAATAGTGGTAAAAGCATGACAGTGACATGATTTTTGAAGAGACTGGTTTATAAGATACAAGAAAAACAAAAAGTATTGAAATGTCATAAAATGTCTCATATAATAAATTAAACAACTACATTATAGGGAGGAAGGAAGTTAAGATGCCATTATTAACGATTAATGAAATTTGTGAGCATTATAAAATTTCCCGTAAGACTGTGGAACGTTGGATGCATAGAGGATTACCTGTTGTGAAATTAAATGCTAATAACGGAAGTGTTCGCATAGAGGAATACCAATTGGAGAAATGGTTAAGCGGTTTAAATGCAGAAAAAATAGGTGATAGAATCAGATGGCATGAATATGAATTAAAACACCAAATTTCCTATGATTTAGCCAGTTGTCAAAGTAATAAAAATACGTTTATTCAATTAGTAGATGAATGTAAATTAATATATCCGCATGATTATTATATAAAATTGGAAAATGGGAAAGAAATTTTAATATCAATCCAATGTTCGGACGGAAAGACTTTCCGTTCGCAAGAGTTTGTGGATAGTCAAATCGAAAGCTTTATTAGACAACTTCATCAGGAAAACAGAAAACCATATTTATTAATTTTGGATATTGATCTAGGAAATGCCGATGAGGAGTATACTCTGCATTTTGATGTGACACGATTTATTAATAAGGTTGTTATAAAAAGCCAATATATTCTTGAATTCGATATTATATCCTATTTACAAGCCTTTAAATAAATAATGTTTGGATTCAAAAATCCCTCAGGACGATTCTTGTGTCTCGTAAGAAAGGCTCTGTGGGAGTGGAAGTGAGTGCCAACATCTACTTTTGGTGTCCCTTCTAAGTAAGAGGTACTTCAACAACAACTGCCATGTGTCTCTTTCAAGAGGCAACTATGGAGGAATTAGTGACGGAGGTAGAGCATCAAAAAACAATACCGCATGATGAGTATAAAGACGATATAGATGAGCGAGGAGATGGACAAGGAATTCTCTTTAGTTAAATACAAATGTTGATAGGGGAGTGTCTTATACGATTTTTAAGATATCCCCCTATCAATTATTCATGAACGTTTTGAATGGCAAAAAAATCACATATAACTTCTATGACTTTTGGTTTTGTTGCTTTGTGAATATACCATAGCCAAGCTTGCCGATCATGAAGAATCTTTTGTATCGTCTTTTGTAAATGTTGATATCCAGTCCACTGGAGGGAACGTTGATGAAATACGCTACCCCATGTATAAAGCTTTGTTAAACCAATAAAATAATGAATATGTTCATCACTGGAACTCTTTTTCCAACTATATTGATGGTGTTTAATTTCCTCTAGTGTTTTTTCAATTTCATTAAATAGTTGTTGCACATCATATTCCATATGGATATATTGGAGTACGCCAAAATAATAGCTGGAATAAACGATGTCATTAATATACTGCTGATTTTGTAATAGAGATTGTAATAATTCCTGCCACTTATCAAATAATCCTTGACAAAGTTGATATAAATTTTTGATATTCCCATTGTCAATAAGTGTAGTAATCAATATACGGTTGTTCTCTATATCAGAATGATGTGTGTTCATCTCTACTGTACGTAAATAAATATCCACATAGGGTGTATCTAATGTACTTAACGATAAGGCTAATATTTTTGAAAAATGTGGATTTCTTCTAAAGTAAATAATGGCGTATTCGAAGAAGTAAGCATCGAGCATCGCAAGCTTTGATAATGCTTGGCTCATATTTTGATAAAAAGGGTCAGATATTTTATCTGTTGTGACATTATGCAAAATTTCACGAAAAAGCTCAAACAGGCACCATTTATTGTTTATTGTTGGATTTAAAATAAGCTGCTCTTTTTCAGATAGATCGAGACAATCGACTAGATAAATTATATCTATTGTCTGTCTTTTTGCATTTAAAGCTTCGCTGAATAGTTCGAAGTCAATAAAATCAATAAGTTTTGTGATTGAATGAAATACATTGGGGATAGTAAAACCAATCCCACGTTCAACGGCATCGACAAACTCATAAATTTTTTGAACGTCTTGCTCTTCATACCCCTTTTTGAGTAATGCAAGTATTTGTTTGTCATGATAATAACTGTTTGATGTTGTAGCCATGTTGATTTTGAAGGCTCCAAGAAATTCTAAAAGTGCCGCTTTTAACTGTATGAAATTTGCCTCATTAAAATTTTTAGGATGTATGAATTGCCGATAATCTACTTTTAAAAATTGATATCCTATTAAAACTGGTATTAAATCAACTAATTTGCTTGCCATATAGAGTTGCCTATTTAACGAATAAATAAAGCTTGCTGTCATAATGACTTCCGTTTCTTTGATGTCTTGTTCATAATAGCTTTCAGCGTATTTTTCAATAAAAGGAAGTTCTTTTTTTAAAAAATCAAAGCATTCCTTTGGAAAACGATGCTTTTTTATAAAGTTGGGATTAAAATGGTATTTTACATTGTGTAGAAACTCATTGAAAAAGCTTACATCTTTCACTGTTTCCTTAGGTACCTGCTTTACTCGCTCTATAAAGACAAAGTATAAATTGTTCAATGCTATGACCTCCAAATAACACATTCTTCATGATTTAGTTGACTCCACAGATCATTGAAGGCATCTATAATATTTTGAGGATTACTAACAAGCTGAAGAATATGATGCTCCTTTCCTAAACCATTGACAGATATACCTAATGACCATACTTTAGGCTCTCCTGATGGGGAAGGGAAAATAAGGAATCGATCATGGAATTTCCAGCCAAAGTTATGGTGCTGACATCTAAATTCCAAGTTCATACCTACATTATTACTAGAAGATTGAAGTCCTTCAACTTGTATTGCATACCACTCTGAAATTGTTAGATTTTCTTTAGGGGTTTCAAGCTGATGCTGATAAACTCGCATGCGTTTTTTATCACAGGAAGTGATAGCTTTCATTTCGGCTCCTAAATATTTGCAATAATAAAGGGTATCTATTAAATCCTCATAGGTTAAATAAGGGTCCCATAAATAAACACCTTCACGACCATGACGATTGATAAGTGTGCGAATATCTTGAAGTGCTTTTGTACGTTCATTGCCATTTTTTCCGTATTGAATAAATTCTAGTTGCTCGGTTAAAACATCTTTTGCATTTTTATATTTTCTTTGTCGAATCCAATCTCTCTCTGTTGTTGCCCCTTTAATATTGCTATTATTTTGTGCTACAACATCAATAGTTTCGATTTGTCTATCAGCAGCTTTTTGAATTGTACGTGGCTCATTACCTCCAATATCCATATTGAAAGCTAGATGCTGCATAAAACTTGCTGTTTTGGAATAAAGAATTAATTGATGTTTCGTATCAATGATTTGAACCGTATTAAGAGATTTGCTGTTTCCTGTAGTGACGGTAAATTTCTCTTTATTTAGCTCGTGTGTCAGATGAAAGCTAGTGATGGTTTCATCAAAATTATCAAAGATTTGCAGAGCATAATGCTCTTTTGCTAGTACTCTAGCATCCCATACTAATTCAACATTCATTCCATCCCAGTTTTCAGTAGATCTATAGTGGATTGCCGTGAGGTTAGAAGGGAATTGAAAGATGATATTACCTATGCGATCATTCATGAATTGTAAATCAATTGGTAAGATATTTTTTATGTAGTGATTAATTTTTTCAAGTGATGTGACTTGTAATAGTTCGTTTAGAAATGTTTTCTCTGTATCAAAAAATTCAATGATGTAGGAGCCATTGTGAAAATTATTTTTTAAAATAGAGTTTAACGGCACATTGCTTGTACCATTACATTTAATAAATTGCTTATTCAGTTTTTGTAGACCGATTAATTGAAATTCTTTTTCTTTATATCTCCAAATATGTTGTTGAAGCAGATGATTATAGGCTTCTGTTATTTCTTCTAATGTTAAATTATATTGAAAGATACCAATGAAAAAATCTTTCGAAATGTGAAAAGGATTGGAAAGGTAACTTTCATTAGGCGAGGAATAGGGTCTCTCTTCAAAGGCAATAAGTGTATAAAGATTATAGGTCGTTTTTAATTTTTTGTTATAAATAAAAATCATCGTCACTTCACAAGATTGATAAAAGCCTAGCACACCTGGTGTTTGAAGTAATGTAAATTCATTGCTCATATTATCCAGTCTCCCTGAAATATATTTTAAGGCAAAACAACCTTTATGAAAAATACGTGATAAATTTCAAAATCATGCTGCAAATAAAGGTTATGTTAGCTTCTCTACAGTCATTAATTATCTAGTAATCGTCACTAGAATGTACTACATATTTATTATCAACTACTATTCTATGCTTTTCTGCCCCGCATACTATCAGTGACAACTACATCAAATATTCCCTTAGAAACATTGTGTTTCTAGCATAATACATCTTTCTTTATTCATAAAGTTTTCCTTTTATAACGCAACTCAATCGTTCAATTTCTCAAAAGAAAATGGAGCATTATGTAACTTATTGAGGCTATGACAAGTCTACTTAAAAGGGATGTACTAATAGTGTGAAAGCACCCAAAATAATTTTTATAGAAAATATTCATGGTATTTTAGAATACCATTTGTTCTATATGAAGCTTTTGAAGGAGGAAGGCTAGCACTCTAGTACCGAATTCTACTTTATTCGATAAAAATCCCACATTTTGGGCTTTGTTCATGTTAAGATGGTAAAGACGATTTTAAGAGGAAAAAAGGAGATTGAGATGTTTAGAAAACTAAAGACTACATGTATTGTATCAGCAGTTGCTTTGGCTACAATTTTACCTGGACAAGCGTCTGCAACAGCTACTAATAACAATGGAATTCAGATAAAAAACAATGTTTCGATTACGATTAATGGAGAGACGATTAGTGTTTATGACCCTATTTTAAATAAATCGGATTTCTTATTACTACCAATGCGTGCATTATATGAAGCGGTTGGTGCAAGTGTGGATTGGGATAAGGAAACGTTGACTGCATCGGCGATTCGCAATGGTAAGACGGTTGATTTAACGATCGATTCGATGACTGCTTTAATAGACGGAGAAGAGGTTGCAATGGATGTTGCGCCATTTATGTATAAAGATCGTACTTACATGCCATTACGTTTCGTCAGCGAAAACTTTGATGGTGTTGTTAATTGGGATGAGGCTACTCAATCGGTAGATATTACATTATCAGATGAAACAACAGCACCACCGCAGGAAGACCCATATATCTTACATATCAATAACAAGCGTATTGTCATGAAAGATCAGATTGTTACAAAGGATGGAAGAACCTATTTACCTGCTAACTATATTTATGATTATTTAGATGATTCGTCTGGCACATGGCAACCTGATGGCTCCTTCGAATTGCTAATTGGTGGGATGAGCTTTATTTTCAATGATAACAGCAATCAGGCTTTGATTAACAATGAAGCAGTGACAATGATCGAAAAGCCTTTTATACAAAAAGGTAAAATGTATGTTCCTGCTAAGTTTCTTGTGGATGCATTAGGCGGGAATTTGCGCTATATCACTGATAAAAAAGAAATGTATATTTACGTATATCGCTACATGTATACTAGTTCTTTCCTTGAAAAGTCATACGGTACTACGTCATCCCCAGAGGTTGTTCCTTCTGCTCGTTTAGAAGGGGATCGTGATCTATTTATTAGTGATAATCCAGAAACATTAACACGCAAACTTGTACCAATAAATAATGTAACACTTGCACAATATGATGTGAAACCAACGACAGCAATGAATAAACACCGTGTCTTTGGCTGGCACTATAACACGCTAGGAACAGATGTCAATATTGGTATTACCGTTCAAAACAAGTCTATGACAGAGAGCATTAAAGTGACTGATTCGAAAGGCATTAACCAAAAAACAGGTAATAGCTGGGTAGGTCATGATATTGGTTTAACAATTGCTGATGCTGTATTAAATAATAAACTTAAAAAATCAGAGAGTAGTGGCATTGTTATCGCACCAGGTGAAACGAAGCTAATTGAAACATATGACCTACACTATGATTATATTATTGGTTTTTTACATGATCTAGATATTCAAGCAGTCAATGGTGGAAAGCCAGAGTATACGATTCGTACAGTGCTTTCAAAAGATAATACAGATTTAACAACAATCCAATCGAACCAGGTTGCGGTAGATGAGTATGCGAAACATCCAAGAGGTGCGTGGCCAAGTGCTACCATTCTAGCAGAGCTACCAGCCTATACAGTAGATTCTCCTGAGGTAGGCTATAACATTTCTAATGGCCGTACAGACCATCTACAAACGGCTGAAAATTCGCTTTCTCAAATCAATGGTGCGGTAGGAAACCCAGGTCACTTCGGTATGAACTATAAAGTTTCCATTCCAGTTGTCAATCCAACAGGCTCTACAAAAACGATTAAGCTGAAGCTCGCTGGTCGAGGAGGATTATACAGCGGAGCGATTAAGGTGAATGGCAAAGTGTATTTAGTGCCTTCTTTAAGAGTAGGGGCTGAGTATGTTGAATTACCAGATTTCAAGATGAAGGGTTCAAAAGATACGATTGAATTAGAGTTAATGCATGCTGGTGGCGTGAATCTTCCAGTAGCGATCTATGTAGAAACAAAATAAAAAAGTCACTGGCATGGGCCATGTGACATGGTACGTGCCATACTTTGAATTAATTCGGAGTGAAAAATGGCAAGAAAACTAATAACGATTATTGTAGTCCTATTCATGCTTACACTTACAGTTAGTCCCATCAATGGACAAGCTGCTGGTTTAGGCAATAAAGTCAGTGAAGTTAAAACAGAGGTTTCACCACAGGTAATACATTCACAGCAAAACTATACTTCAGGTTCTATACGTCAGTTTGTAAATGTTTTAGATGTCAATTTAAATAATACATATACAAAACTAGAAATTGGTATGCCAAATCCTATTAATTCTTTAAAAACAACATCTGCTATGGCCAAGCAAAACACAGTTGATGGGCATCGCGTTGTTGGAGCGGTCAATGCCTCTTACTTTTTAGGAAATGGTATGCCTGCGAACTTGTTAGCAGAAAACAATGAAATTGTGAACTACGGTATTTTGGGAGATACATATGATAGCCCAACACAAAAACCAGTTGCATTTGGTTTATCGAAATCAGGGAAAGCGATAGCAGACTATTATTCTACGAATCTAACTTTCCAAGTGAATGGCAAAAGCTATCCTATTGATCTTATTAATAGTGAACGAGGAACAAATAAAAACGTTTTATATACACCTGAAAAAAGATCAACAGGGACAAATACATGGGGTGTAGAACTCGTTGTGTCGGGTGCTAGCCAAGATACAAACACTTTGCATTTTGGTGATCAGTTCTCGGGCACAGTTTCTCATGTAACAGCCTATGGAGCAGAAGGTAACTCGTCTGTACCAGCAGATGGCTTTGTCATCTCTGTACAAAATAAAGAATTAGCCGCTGAATTAAGTAGCATTACAGAAGGCACAAGCGTGGATGTCAGCTTATCAATCGATCAAAAATGGATGGATGCACAGTTCATTTTAGCTGCTGGACCGATGCTTGTACGTAACGGTAAAGTTGATATTTCAATGCCAACAAATTCAGGGTTTGCTTCCACACGTAGCCCACGTACAGCAGTAGCGATAGATGCTACAGGTACAAAGGTATCTCTTGTGACAATTGATGGTCGCATAAGTGGTCATAGTAATGGTGTTAATTTATCCGATTTAGCTTCTCATTTAATTTCCATGGGTGCTTCTTCGGCTATTAACCTAGATGGAGGCGGCTCTACAGCAATGGTCGTGCGTAATCCAGGGGGGTATTTCGCCAACCTAGTGAATAGACCATCAGAGGGCAGTGAGCGTCGTGTATCTGCCATTTTACAGGTGGTGAATACAGCGCCACCAGGGAAAGTAAAATCAATTACGTTAAGTAGTGTTGGTCAAGTAATGAAAGGTTCTTCTGTAGATATGCAGGTTGCAAGTGCCTATGATCAATACCTAAATCCGATGACCATCAACCCAGCAAATATGAACTGGACAGTTGAAGGAAATATTGGCAAGATGGACGGTTCTACCTTTACAGCTACACAAAAAGGTGAAGGGAAAATTATCGGGGAGTATGAAGGTATCCGCACGTCTACAGCTGTGAAAGTAGTAGACCTAGCAGAAAAACCTATTGTACTAGATAGCTTCGATAATGCGTCTTCTTGGACAACCGAAACAGCGAAAGCCAATGCTTCATTAGCAAGCTCTAAAGAGTATGCTAGACAGGGAACCGCTAGCTTACAATTAAACTATGATTTTACTGCAGCTGGAACAGGCACAAAAGCTGCCTATATGGTTGCGAAAACATCAATTGCTATTTCAGGGCAACCTAAAAATATCGGTCTTTGGGTATTTGGCGATGCTGGCAAGCATTGGCTAAGAGGTGTTGTGATTGATGGTGCTGGAGCTAAGCATACGGTTGATTTCACAAGCCAGGGTGGTTTAGACTGGAGTGGCTGGAAGTACGTGACAGCGGATATTCCAAGTGATCTACCACAGCCATTGAAATTCGAGCGTTTATATGTTGCTCAGCCAACAGCTTCTCTTCAGAAGAAAGGTCAGCTGTATTTCGATCAATTACAAGCAGTTTATAAAGACAATCATGAAGAATTAGTTTATACAGATGTAACAAAAGGGCATTGGGCATTTTCAGAAATCCAAAGCTTATACGATAAATCTCTTATTAAAGGATACTCAAATGGAACGTTCAAACCAGAGGCATCCATTACACGTGCAGAGGCAGCTACAATCATTGCCAGAGCTCTAAATCTAACTACAACGAAGGATTCTAGCTTTAAAGATGTGAGTAAGAGCCATTATGCATACAGTGCTATTGCCGCAGTTGAGCAGGCTGGCATTATTAAAGGGCAAGAGGCAGGGAAGTTTAATCCAAATGGACAGCTTTCACGTGCAGAAATGTCTGCCATTTTAACAAGAGCCTATAAATTAACAGGTACAAGCAAAGTAAGCTTCTCAGATGTGAAATCAACACATTGGGCATACAGCCATATCCAAGCACTTGTGGCAAATGATTTAACTGGAGGCTTCCCAGATAACACATTTAGACCAGATGCACAAATTACACGTGCTCAATTTGCAAGCTTCTTAAATAGATGCTTATCATTAAAATAAAGAAGACAAATCCTCTGTAACAGCTACAGAGGATTCTTTATGTTGTCTTGAAAAACAAAACGATTAACAGAATTTATGTGAAAGGTGAAGTGGATATCCGTTGCTTGCTTACCTGTGAGTTAGCGCAAAGCACTCTAACCCACAAAATGTTAACTTTTTAGAAAGGCTTTCACTAATCATATTATTGAGGAGTGCTGTCACTCATCACTTCTCCGCATTTTTCACTACTGTTAGTATGAAAGAAAATGAAAAGATACATTTTCAGAGTGGTTGATTGGAGTGGAGCCAGCGTCACTCCTTGGGGATTTAGCGTCACAGAGGAGACCCTGGAGCGAACGGAAGTGAGTGAAGCGGCTCATCGAACGCCCCCTGGAAAGGACGATGGCGCAACGGAAATCAACCCATCGCTTGTTTTGCAAAATAATTTTTAGTGTCAATTTCTTTTGTAACAAAAAATCCGCCTAGTCCATAAAAGGACGAAGCGGATTTTTCAATTAGAAAACGATATATTTCACATATTGCTTCCAAGTTAGTTCTTTAAAATGGCTCCATTGTATTTTCTCAACAGGCAATGTTCTGAAGGTATAGGCTTCGATATTACGTTTCTCATTAGAGAGCATTGGTGTCCCTTCATCAACATAATCCATAAAAATAGCTGACTTAGCCGTATTGAATTGCACATTGACATCAATTAGTTGGATTTTGCCGTCCTGATTGATGATATACAGCTTTTTGTTCCCTTTTTTAGCTGTGACTAGCCACGATTTATCGACTTTATAAGAATCAAAAGCTTCATTGACAATAATAGAGGCTTTGCCAGTTGTCGAAAATGGGATGTCCTCTAGTGGGGCATCTTGCTGCAACGTTACTTCATAATTTGTTGGCTGAGGCAAGGTTGCTGTTTTGGCTAGCTCATTTGCCCAAACTGTCTGATCGTCAGTAGCAATTGTTTGTTTTTCTAATACCACGCCAGATAGTTCATCTTTGACATGTTTCACTTTAAAATCAACAGTTTGTCCTTCCTGCACCTTTTGCCATTCTTTTTCCGATAAATAGGCATACATTGCTTTTTCATTGGAGTAGATTTCAAAAGTTAGCGCACCAGCTTCTTCTTTAATCGCTGACACAATACCATCTATAGGGCTCACAATACCTTGACGAGATTGTATTTGTGTTATTTGGGCTTCAAGTAGCGCAATTTGACGATTTGTTTCAGCTATATGTCGATTTAACAGCGCAACTGCTGTCGATGCTGAATTTTGTTGAGCTAGCTCTAATTTTAGCGTTACGGATAGCTTGTCATTGATTTGATCCGTATTAATGGAGCTTTTTGGGTTAGAGCTGTCTCCGTACTCATCCTCAATTTGATCAAGTGCATCCTGTAAATCGTGTAATTCTGTTTCATAGGCCGTACGTTCAGATTCGAGTTTAGTTAACTCCTCATCCACCTCATCCGTTTTATAGGTAGCAAGTACATCATTCATCATCACTTCTTGGCCACGCTTTACATTCACAGCCGATAAGTTAGTGGCATCAGCAGTAATCGTGTATGTTTCAGCAGGTGCT
The DNA here is from genome assembly GCF_038630885.1 of Lysinibacillus sp. FSL K6-0057. NCBI lineage: Bacteria > Bacillati > Bacillota > Bacilli > Caryophanales > Bacillaceae > Lysinibacillus > Lysinibacillus sp. FSL K6-0057. The sequence goes on from NZ_CP152047.1 coordinate 700,924, forward strand.
ACAATGGTTTCTTTATGAACCTGCTCTGTATTCGTGCCGACATACGCTTTTTGAAACTCATCGATAAAGTAGGATCGTGTCACACTGCTATTATCTTTAAAGACAAAATAAGCATTTATACCGATTACTAGCATTGCTAACACGATAGTCATCGTTGTCCATAGTCTTGTTTTGATAAATGCCATCATCCTAACCCCCTAGCAATCCATTCTTTAATTGGTAGCACACTGATTAAGCCAACAAAAAGGGCCATAAATAGCTGTACACCAATCAATTTGACTACTAACATTTTTCTACTAGCTTCTTCCTCCCATTTCGATAGGAAGAGATACTGTACAATAATGATTAAAACCGTTGTTACCGTCAACTGATTGATCGTAAATAATACGAAATCTGTTTCAATCACCTGTAAGGCAGCAGGAGCTAAGGAGAAGAAAGAAAACATGGTTGTATAGCCTACTGCATAGAAAACAGCAAAGAGGATTGCTTTTTCAATTAGTAGAAAGGCCACAACATAAAGTTGGACTCTTTTTATCCAAGTATAAGGAATGTCCGTTAATAGATGTAATAGATAGGTAACACCATAATAGTGGAAGCAAAAATAGACGATTGCCCATAAAACGGCACCAAGCAACGAAAGTATACGTGCTACATAGTATTCATTTTGTAAATCCATTGCGAATAAGGACGTTAAATTTTCTGTCCCCATGCCCCAATATTCGCGAGCAGCAAACAACAGGATGAAAAGAATGAACACCGCTAGTACTCGTTTTTTATATCCGATGACCTCGCCTTTCTCTACGATGCTAGTAAAGTAGGTAGGATTTTTTAAACTATGCCAGAACTTATAATGGTAAAACATTAAACAGCGTCCTTTCTTCCAAAATAGGATATCAAAGTTGTAGTATACACCTTGTAAAGAGATTATGACATATGAAAATAGCTGTTTTTTTCCAATAAATTCATTGGAAAAACGCTTTCTCTCATTATATGTCGATTGGTGAAAATCTCATAACACCATTGTATAGTATAATTGAAATAACTTCCTGTTTTTCTAGCTAGTAATTTTGAAAAGTTACTTTTGATATGTCCGATTTTGTAAATGTATTAGAATGGCTTGAAATCAAGCAATTTACACCGATACTAAAGTCATAATTTCTAAATGAAAATGAACACAATCATTTTCCTATACATAAACGATGAAAGGGTGGTTCGATTGAATCGAAAATTGACGGCAGGAGTCATAACAGGTCTTTTATTGGCACCTACGACTATAGCCAATGCACAGGAAAATGATGCACAACCACGCGTTACAACACATACGGAGCAAGTTGCCTATACGAATGAAATAGCGGCTGCAACGACAAGAGAACAGCTTATTGCACAATTTGGTAAGCTGTCGGAGAATTCCTTAGAAAGTGAAATGGTACTTGCGGGAGGAGATCTAATCGTTGTACAGAATTCAGGAGATTTTAATTCTGATGAAAAAGTAATAATTAAAGCGAAATATGATTATGTAGTAGAACAACGTCGACTATTACTGAAGCTTAAAGAAATTGGTCCTAAGATTGATAAAATTTTGTATTCAAGCAAAATATTTAACGAAGAAGTTACAAATATAAAAGCTGAATATGACACATTTTTAGGGAGTAAAGAAACAACTGCATCATATCTCTTTGCACAAGATCAATTTAAAAAAGCTATTGAGGTAGCACTTATTAATAATGCCAGTGGGGTTGCATCTGATATACGTAAATCAGTTTTGCAGTATGGATATGAGGAGGAGGCTCCACGCAATGCTTACTTTAAAGGTAAGGGAGCAGATATCGACAAACTAAATAAATTAATTAGTGATGCAGCTACAGCGAAATTAGCTACAGATGAATTAGATAAATTAAATTTACTAGATGCTACTGCAATAAAAAGTTTTACGACTACTTATAATGCACTTACAGCAGATCAAAAGAAAATAGTCGAAGCCTATAACCCCAAAAACGAAGCAGTAACACCTTTTAAAAAGTATAAGGATGTTTTAACAGGTCTGTCAGCAGTGGATAAAGTCTCTTTAAGTATCGATCAGCTAAAGGCAAAGCAACCTTCAGACTTTTCCTCAGCAACAAGTTTTATAAGTGCTGTAGCTGCTATTGAAAAATCATATAATAGCCTAAACAATACTCAGAAGGATTTAGTTTCAAATTATGATGATTTAAAACCATTTATACAAGCAGCAGATGTTTCTAAGCAAATCTCATCTCTAAGAGTTTCAAGTGAAAAGGCTTATCGAGATTCAGTTACTTCATTAATGACAACCTACGATAATTTAGATAAAATAAAATTATATGTAAAAAACAGTGTAGATTTAGAAACAGCGAGTGCGAATATTGATTCTGCAGTGCACATTGAAGGATTGATTGAGAAAATTCAGGATGCTCAAAATAAAGTTGAAGCAATTAAAACTGCAAGAAAGGCATATGATGTTCCTTTATCGCAGCCTGGGGCAGTTATCAATACGTCCAATGTCAAAAAAATCGTCAATAATTTAGCAGAGCTAACATCTTGGGAGAAAAATTTAAGTGCGGCATTAAAGGTAGATAAGTTAATCGATAGCTTAGATCCAGCCGCAAAAACATTTGAAAGTAAAACTCTATCTGCTTGGACTGCCTACGACAAGTTGAATGCCAATGATAAAGATTTGGTGCAGGGTTCTGAAAAGATAAAGTTATTTGTACAATACGCTAATGTATCAAAAGCAATCAATACATTAAAGCATTCAGCTGACTATGGCACACAGCTTGCCAATTTGAAAGACACAGTTGAGAAATTAAATACGCAATTTGAAGACTATGAACCAGCTCTTAGCAATTTAAAAACACAGCTAACTGTAAAAATAGAGGCTTTGATTAATGAGGAAAAAGCGGTAAAAAATGTTATAGATAAAATTAATATTCTCGGTGACAATGTAGCAATTGAGGAAATATTGAAGGTACGCGCAGACTATAATGCGTTATCAGCTCCAGCTAAAAAGCGTGTGACAAATATTAAAGTGTTAACAGATTTAGAGAAATCCTATAAATCAGTCGTTAATGTTATTTCTCTCTTTGAAAAACTAGATTCAACTTCTAAAAGTTATATTTCTAAAGCAAAGTCAGCTTATACGGCTTACTCCAAACTAGATAATGCGAATCAAGCGTTTGTTTTAAATTACAAAGGATTAAATAAAAAATTACCTGTTATAAATGTGATTGTTCAAATTGATGCTTTAAATCCTTCTAAGAAGTCGTATAAAGACGATGTGAAAACGGCAACAGATGCTTACAATGCATTGGATACCCTAGATCCATTGCTTAAAGCCGAAGTTACTAATTATACTGATCTTCCAAAAGCACAAGGCTATATCGATACAGCCAAAGCATTTGATGACCGTGTAACTGCATTAGCAAATGAAGGACCTGATACATTTGTCAAAAAGGTAGCCGATCTGACAGCTGAATATAAAGCAATGGATAAAAACGCACAGAAGCTAGTGGAGCAGGCTAAAGTGTTAAGCTCCTATGAAAAGGATAACAAGGCTGTAATCAAGGTTATTCAAATGATTGATGCCTTAAATCCAACAAATAAGGATTATACAAAAAAGGTTCTTGATGCTCGTAAAACCTATAATGCGCTTGATCAAGTTTCCCAAAAACGTGTGACAAACTATGCTAATCTCACTGCTGTAGAGGATGTCGCTTCCTTGATTGGTCTCATTGCTTCGTTAAAGCCTACTAGTAAAACATTCTATCAAGATATGAAAACAGCGCGTGAGCTTTATGATGCGTTGCCAGAACAGAAGCAGCAAGCGATAGTAAACTATGATGCACTGGTAGCAGCAGAAAATGAGCAGGGCCTAGCACAGAGCGTGGTTGAGCTTATAAACTTAACAGAAGTGCAGGATGCCGACTATTTAACGAAGCTAATGAATGCCCGTGTAGCATATGATAAGCTGTCATCTAACCAAAAGAAATTAGTGACGAATATTAAAGATCTAACAACACGTGAGAAAGCGGTTAAACCAATTTTAAGTGTGATGGTTCAAATTAATGAGTTAGATCCAGAATCAAAAAGCTTTGTTAGTAAGGTAAGCTCAGCACGTAAGGCTTATGATAAACTATCGAAAGATCAAAAAAAATATATCGACAATATTGATATTCTGTTAAAGTTTGAGCCTGTCTCCAATGTGATGGAATTGATTAGTAAACTAAAATCTTCAAGTAACACCTTCCTTCAAGATACGTCACGAGCACGCTCACTTTACGATGCGCTACCTGACGAGATGAAGCAATATGTAACAAACTACTACTTATTGCAAGCAGCGGAGTCCAGTATTTTAGGTGCTGGTAATGTCATGCAAATGATTGATGGTTTACCATCTGTTGATCCAAAGCAATATGTGAAACGCATTCAAGAAATCCGTGCTGCTTACAATGCTTTACCAAAGGATCAGCAACGAGCTGTTCAAAATTATCAAGTGCTACAAGATCAAGAAAAGCTAATAAAGCCTGTAATAAGTATTGTAGAAGATATAGATCGATTGCTAACGGCAAAAGATATGAACAGTCAATACCAAAAGATTTTAAAAGCGTATGATAAGCTCAATGCTGATCAACGACGCTATGTTTATAATGACCAGCTATTGCTTTCACTAGATAGTGTTATAAAGGTTTATAATGATATTGCTAAATTGAATCCAAAGGATAAATATTACTTTGGCATGGTGGAAGCGGCGCGTAAAGAGTATGATAGTTTGAATACGACAGATAAACAGCGTATCTCCAATTATTCTATTTTACTCGAAGCAGAGAAAAGTTTAGCTGACGTGAAGAAGGTTGTAGAGATCATTGCGGGACTGTCTCCAAGCTCTTCGACATATATTGAAGATGTGGCGAATGCCGTTGCTGCCTATAAGGCATTGGACTCTAAAATTAAAGGACAAGTCATTAATGAGGATGTCTTAAAGCAGGCTGAAAAAGATGTGGCTGCTGTTCTCAAAGTTGTTCAAGCTATCGGAAACATTGATCCAGACAGCTCATCATTTGAGAAAAAGGTGCTAGCTGCTCAAAAAGATTATAGTAATTTGTCCATTGAGCAACAGGGCTTAGTGTATAATTACCGCATTCTAGAAGACTATCTTAAAATGATTCAATAGTATGATAAAAAAGGAGTTTTCCCAATGATTATTATGGGAAAACTCCTTTTATAAGTAAGAAAAAGTGGACCTTAATATTATTTTCCAAAAAAGTGAAACTATATCATTTGAATTTCGTATCTTATAGTATAAATGGTCGCTTTGATTGGGATGTACCATTTGATACATATTTATTTTGCCAACGTGAGGAGGTAGCCCTGTTGAAAAAATTACTTAGTATAATGGTACTTTCAATAGCTGCAACCGTAGGAAGTTTAACTAGTTTTAGTCAAGTCGAAGCAGCATCTGCAAAGGCTGTAGATGTGACAAATTCATACTGGGCAAATGCCTCAATTCAACATATGCTCACTAAACAATATATGACTACATATAACGATAACACTTTTAAGCCTGAGCAAGCTATTACAAGGGCAGAGGCTGCTGCTGCTATTGCACGCTCTCTTCAAACAAACATTGACATTGAAAACCCTGTAAAATTTAAGGATGTTCCTACAACACATCCTTATTACAAGGAAATTTGTCAGCTTGTTAAAATAGGAGTCATTCAAAAAAGTGATGCCTTTCATCCAGAAGAGCCATTAAAACGTATGCAGGTGGCAAAAATGCTAGCACTTGCGTATCAGTTTAAAGTAGATAGCAAAAATAATAGCCAGTTTGCAGATATTACACGTACTCATTGGGCAAAGGATTATATCGAATCCTTAGCAGATATCGGCATTATCGGTGGAGTGGATGCTAAACATTTTGCTCCTGACCAAATGGTAACACGCGCTCAGTTTGCTGTTTTTGTTGAGCGAAGCATTGTTTTTCAGCAAAAAATTAAGGCATTGGAAGTAGCTTATGACTATCTTGCAAAGGATTATATCCCAACTGTAAACCTTTCTTCCGAGTGGTCTAAAAAGGTGATTGAATTAATTAATGTTGAAAGACAGAAGAATAAGCTGGAACCTGTTGTCTATGATTCAGAGCTGACACAAATCGCTATTATCAAAGCACAGGACATGGTAAAACGTCATTATTTTGAGCACGTTTCTCCATATTATGGGGCACCTTGGGATTTAGCGACATTATTTGATTACAACTATACAAGTTTTGGAGAGAATATTGCTAGAAATATTAAAACGCCAGAAGTTGCAGTAAAGGCATGGATGGCTTCTCCAAGTCATCGAGATAATATTTTAAAAGAACATTATACAAATACGGGTGTTGCAATAGCACAGGATAGCAAAGGAAATTACTATTGGGTTCAAATGTTCTCTAGTCAATAAGTTGTTGTGTAACAAAGAATCGCTAATATTACAGAAATGTTACGAAAGTTCCAAATTACGATAAAAAAATCCCCTTTTTAACGCTGGAAATACCACCAAACGTTGGTATTACAGCGTTTTTTTGCTGTCTAAAACCGTTACACAATTGAAAAATAACATGAGCCTCTTTTGTGATAGTCTATGTATAGGCAAAAAAGTTTTGAGAGGGGTATAACAAAAGTATGAATAAGAAATGGTTATTACCGATTTTTGCATCTTTTATGTTATTTTCAACTACTAATATTAATACTGCTGAAGCAGCGTCTAAAGCAGATTTAACTGATACAGCTTCTAAATATTTAGGTGTTCCATATAAATACGGCGGTACAACAACAAGCGGTTTTGATTGCTCAGGCTTTACTTCTAAAGTATTTTCAGACTTAGGCATTCAATTAAACCGTACGTCAGGATCACAATATCAACAAGGTACTGCAGTTGCAAAGAGTGATCTTCAAGTTGGCGATTTAGTATTTTTCAATACAAGTGGTAGTGGGATTTCACATGTGGGGATATACATAGGTGATGGTAAAATGATCCACTCTCAAACTGGTCAAGGTGTAAGCTACTCAGATGTTAATGACCCATATTATTGGGGAGATCGTTATGTAGGTGCAAAACGCGTGGCAACATTTGATGCTCAACAACAAGCTGAAGTAAAGCAAGCAGCTATTGACTTTTCTGTATATGCTTCTCGTGCAGAGGTAGCAGTACAAATTGCAAAAGCTTTAAACTTAGATACATCTGATACTACTACTAGTTTCGTTGATGTAAAACCTACATTTGCTCACGCAGGTGCTATTGCAGCTGTAGCTAAATTAGGTATCTTTGAAGGCGATGCAAATGGTAAATTCAACCCGTCTTCACCAATTACGCGTGCACAAATTGCTAAAGTATTAGTGCTAGCATTTGGCCTTGAAAACAATGGTGGAAGTGTAACATTTAGTGATGTACCTCAAAAGAGCTGGGCTAATGAGTATGTGTCTACTCTAGCATCAAATGGCATTACAAATGGTGACGGAGATGGTAGCTTCGGTTCTGATGAATTACTAAAAATCGAACAATTAAAAGTATTTATTGAAAGAATTCAACAATAAGTTCATAAAGTTAACACTTTAATTGTGTCATAGATTGCAAGAAATGATCTTTTGAATAGCGTATAATGGAAGAAGGGTTTGCAATAGCAGACTCTTCTATTTTTATGATAATTTTGTAGGAAAGGATGTGAATTGGAAAATTAAATTTTAACAGTTCTATTGTATGATGCTTTATTTAGCTAATTTTGTTAAAATGGACACGTTAAGAGAACAAGAAGGGAGGAAATAAGACATTGAACATCAAAAAAATTAGTCTTATCTTGTGCGTCTTATTCATTTCGGCTTCTATGTTTACGATACATAGTGCAAGTGTCAGTGCAGCTAACAATTCAAATATAACATTTGAAGATGTTACTAAAAATCACCCAGCCTATGAAGAAATCAATTATTTAGTAAATTTGGGGGTAATTCAAGGTTACTTTGTGAATGGTAAAAGAGTCTTTGGCCCAAATAATAGTGTAACAAGAGGACAAGCAGCTAAAATGGTTGTTGTGGCCTCTGGTAATAAACCATTAGTTGTAAATAAATCTAGCTTTTCAGATGTTACAGTCGGCACTGAAATGTCAGGTTACATAGAACGTGCTGTACAGCTAGGATTTTTCGACAAAAATATAAAAGGCCAATTCTTACCAAATAAGCCTCTAACTCGTGGAGAAATGAGTTATGTATTAACAAAGGCTTTTAATTTAGATACTAGTGAGTATGAGGGGATCGACTCACTATTTACTGATGTAGGAATCACACACGAATATGTGAAATACATCAATACAATCTATTATAATGGTATTACAAACGGAACAGGTAATACGTATTTACCAAATGGCACTGTAACACGTTCACAATTCTCACTATTCGTTGCACGTGCAAACAGTGAAAAATATCGATTAGAGCTTCCTGTAAAAGGTGTACAAGTTCCAGATACATCACAAGTCATCGGCTTAGTGAAAGTCACTACAGATGGGTTAAACATCCGTAAATCAAAAGATTCTACTTCAAGTACGAACATTGTAGGTAAAGTCAATACAGGCGGTAAATTATCAGTCTACGCTGTTGAAAGTAATTGGCTAAAGGTTACTTATAAAGGGGCATATGCCTATGTTTATAAGCAATATGCAGAATTTGTAGATGCAGATGGCAATGAGTTAGGAACAGTCGAAAAAGAAGTAACGACAAAAAATGCTGTCAATTTATATGTGAAGCCTACATCTTCAGCAAAAGTCATTTCATCAATTAAAGCGAATGAAAAACTTCCTGTTTACAAAACAATTGGTGGCTACTACTTAACACAAGTAAATGGTTTACCAGGTTATATTGTAGCGAATAGCACTACGGATACTGTGGAAGAAGAAAAGCCGAATCCAAATCCAAATCCAGATCCAACACCTCCACCAGCTTCAGGTGATGTGCTTGGAAGAGTAACGGTTGATAACTTAAATATTCGAAGTCAAAGTAACTCTACATCAGCTGTGTTATTTAAGTTGAATAAAGGAGAGTATGTCCAAGTTAATAGCATCAATGGTTACTGGGCAGAAATCACTTATAATGGACAAACAGGCTATGTTCACAAGTCTTATTTGAAACTATTAAATCAAACGGCTAAACCTTTACAAAATCGTATTATCATCCTAGACCCAGGTCATGGTGGTAAAGATCCAGGTACTGTAAAAGGCTCTGATTCCGAAAAGAACATTACATTAAAAGTCAGCACACAAGTGAAACAATTACTAGAGAATGCTGGTGCAAAAGTTTATATGACACGTACTGGTGATACGTATCCATCATTACAAGATCGCGTAGACTTTACTCAAGCAAACTATGGTGAAATTTTCGTGAGTGTTCATGTCAACTCTGCTGCTAATACGTCAGCTTCTGGTACTGAAACATATTATGCAATATCTACAGGAGATATGTATCAGGAAGACATTGATTTAGCGACTTATGTTAATAATCAAATCGTCAACAATTTAAATATGAAAAACCGTGGTGTCAAGCAAGAGCAATACTACGTAATTCGTAATATGGTGATCCCGTCCATTCTAGTGGAACTTGGTTTCTTAACGAATACAGAGGATAACAGTAAAATGACAAATGATCAATACGTTAAATTATTTGCAGAATCTATTTATAATGGTATTTTGCAATACTATAAAAAACAATAAGTGATTAAGAGACGATTCCAAAGCTGTACTAGCCTTTGGAATCGTTTTTCTTATTCTCTATATACCCACAATAGAGAAAGACAAACAAATCTATAAAAATGGCTACCTCGTTTGCAGGTTACTTGCTTTTCTGTGGGCTCACCTGACTCTCTATCACAGGGTAGTCAAGTAGTCTTCCACTCCAACCCACAAAATGTTAACTTTTTAGCAAAGGTTTTTAAATAAAGTGTTCACTACTCATTTTATGGAGAGGAGTTATCACTCATCGTTTCTTCATATTTTTCACAACTGTTAGTATAAAATAAAAGGAAAAAACACTTTTGTAGAATGGTTGATTGGAGAGGAGCCAGCGTCTGATCTGACCCCAAAAATATAAACTTTTTTACGAAGCTTTTCGATACTCAACGGGACTTTTTCCGTTGAGTTTTATTTTTATCCGTTCATGATTGTAGTAGTGGATATAGTCTACCAACGCTTTTTTGAATTCTCCGTAGTTTCTAAACGTAGTTGTGTACAGAAATTCTGATTTCAGAATACCAAAAAAGCTTTCTATCACGGCATTATCTAAACAATTTCCTTTCCGTGACATACTTTGCTTGATTTCGTGCGTTGCCAATAACGCTTTAAAACGTGGTATTTGATATAACCATCCTTGATCAGAATGAATGATTAAGCCACTCTTTTTCGATAACTTTGTATACGTAAACGCCTTTTTAAAAGACTGTTGAACTAACTCAAAATTAGGTGATTTTGATACCTCATATCCAACGATCTCTCGATTGAATAAATCTAATACAGCCGATACGTAGATTTTTTGACCATTTATTTTAAACTCTGTGACATCGGTTACCCATTTCTGATTGGGTACAGTGGCTTCAAAATCACGTTGAAAGACATTCTCTGCGACATAGCCCACCGTTCCTTTATACGAACGGTATTTTTTAGGGCGTACTGTCCCTTTTAAGCCCAATTCTTTCATCAATCGTTGGACCGTTTTATGGTTGATGAAAATCCCTTCATTTCGGAGGGCAAGACAAATACGACGATAGCCATAACGCCCCTTATGGTGATGAAAAAGTGTCTGGATTCGTTCTTTAATCGCCTGATATTTATCTGGTTTTACCCATTTTTGAAGATGATAATAATACGTACTTTTCTTAAGTTTCGCGACTTTTAATAGAGCTTGAAGTGGAAATTCCAGCCTTAGCTCATACACAGCTCTCACTTTTTCTTTGGTTTGAAGGCTTCCTTTTCTTGAACTAAGGCTTTCAACTTTTTTAAATAGGCATTTTCCATCCGTAAATACTCAATTTCCGCTTTTAACTCTTCCGTTGTTTTTTCATTTAAATCGGACGAAGGTGGTTGTTTTTTTGGCATTGATTGGTGCTCCTTTTCTATTTGATAGAGCGCCTCTCCAGCCTTAGACATCCATTGTTTTTTCCATCTCCGAATGGTTTCACGAGAAGGAATATTAAACTTGGCAGCAGTCTGAAGGAGCGAATCGCCCGTCTCTATCAGGTGTTGAATTACTTTTATTTTAAAAGAATCTTCGTAATTCGTGAACCCTTGAGGACGAATAATTCCTTCAACGCCATGATATCGATATAATTCAATCCATAATCGAATGTACTGTCGATCCCTCTTTAATCGATTGGCAATCTGATACGTACTTTCCTTTTCTTCAATGTAAGCTAGAACTGCGGCTAACTTTTGTTCATCAGAAATCACTAACTGCACCCCCTATATTAAATTTTTCAAGTCCAATATTTTGGGTGCAGTTCATAGCGTCACAGAGGAGACCCTGGAGCGAACGGAAGTGAGTGAAGCGGCTCATCGGACGCCCCCTGGAAAGGACGCTGGCGGAACGGAAATCAACCTCTCGCCTTATGAAAAGGTCTTTTTCTGCTAGTAACTTTATCCTTTTTAACAACAGTAAATGGCTGCCTCAATTAGAAGAGGCAGCCATTTACTGTTATTTCACGGTATTAATGAATTTAATGTAATCCTTACTAATATATCCTGGTTCAGTGTTTAGTTTATCCGAAACAACTTGATACCAACCGTTTGAGCTTGTATCTGTGACAATGACCGGCATATTACTTTTACTAAATGTGAAGAGTGGACTTTGACTTGTTGATGCATCTGCACGAACATTCAGTCCAGCAGTTGTTGTAAGTGCGATTTTATAAGGATTATTCGCATCTTTAAAGCCTAAAGCTTTTTCTGCACGATAATAATGTCCAGCAACTTTGGCACCCCAGAATGGATCTGAAGCGTATTTTACGTTGAAGCCGATAGCTTTAGAGCCAACAACTGCACCATTCGTATAACGTCCACCTGGCGTAATATAATTTGGCTGTAAGAATTTTTCAACCAACTCATTAATATTAGCTTCGACACTATCAAACTTTTTGTTCAGTGGATTCGTATCATAGACATATAACCCAAATAGATTATTTAGGTTTTGAGCGTGATCACTCATACCATAGGCACTCTCATGCTGTGCTAGAGATAAAATAAGCATAGCATTGATATGAGAATTTGCTTCCACGTCTTTTAATACAGAACCTAAGCCAAGTAGCTTACTTTTAGTTGTGGCATTTTTATAAATCGAAGCACCAGAGCTTTCAACCTCTGCTAATTTTTCCACAATATATTGATCTAGCTCTTCTACTGTATATTGAGTTGTTGCACGGGCTGGTAAGAATTGATAGTAGTTATAGGCTTCTCCTTTTGAAGAACCATCAGCATTGGTAAAGTTAATGCCATCCCAGCTAAAGTATTTCTCACCCTGCTTCATAAAGCTAGGTGCCTTGCCATACACGTAACTAGCTGAATATTTATTTGTTTTATAATCATATAAGGTATGTTTTATTTCACCATATTCATTTGTGTAATAAGAACGGCCTTTCACTAAAGCAGAAGGAATTAAGCTAACGTCTGCCTGCTTTAAATAGCCAGTATGACCAGCTAAACGTACTTTAACTTGTGTGGCATCACTACCTAGATACTCCATTTCTGTATTACCAGCAACTGCGATTTGATCCTTTATGGTTTCAGAATTCAGTGCCACATAATTATTCGTTACAACATAACCTGAAGTCATTTTGATAATTTTATTATTTTGAGTAATCACTAAAGAATTATTCGTCATCGCTTTTTCAGCTGCTTCAAAGCTAGTAAAGGTTTGCTTGTCTACTAGATTACCATTTGAAATTTCTTTGACGATATATGCGGTAGTATTACCGTTATTACCAGTATTATTGTTGTTCTCATTATTATTAGTATTACCGTTATTCTCAGAGTTACCGTTGTTTTCATTTTTACCAGCGTCAACCTGATCAGCAAGAAGGATTAATCGTAAGATAAATGTTGACGCTTCACCAATTGTGGCATTGTCTCTAGGTAAAAACATGCCATTGGAGCTTCCTTTAATAAGTCCTAATTGTGCACCGATTGCAACATCTTGACGGAAATCTTTAAAAATAGTGGTATTGTCTTTGAAGGTAATAGAAGAAGTACCTTTTGGTATTTTTAAATAATCAACAGCTCTGATTAGCATAACTGCCATATGCTCTCTTGAAATACGGTCATCGGGCTTAAATGAGCCATCCGTATAGCCAGTAATAATTCCAGCAGTAGCAGCAAGCTTAATTTCATTTGCAAATAAATATGTGTCTGAGACATCTGTAAACGTTATCTCGTTCTTTGCGTCCAAATCTAACGCTTTTGCTATGTATGTGGCGAATTCACCGCGTGTTACCGTAGCATTTGGACGATAGCTACCATTTGCATCTTTCAGCAATGCATCTTTCTGAATTAAATAGCGCAGACCACTCTCATGCATATGTCCTGATAGCTCATCTGCATAGACCGATTGGGGTTGCCAAATGGCTAGACTAACAAGCATCATGAGCAACATAAAAATTGATAGTTTTTTCATAGTTTTACCCTCCTAAACTGATATCATTTTAACAAAGTTACACAATCAAGATAAGGGTCAAATGTTAGAAATACCATAAAATATACCAACCTTTTATAGGCAATAAGTATGCTTTTATATTTTGATGAGAGAGTTAGTTTAAAATAGGAGAGGGGAAGTGAATCGAAATTCACATGAGTTTCTTCTATTATATATGTCCTTTGTGTTGTCCATAAAAATAATGCCGTACATTGTGTGCTAAGAAACAATGTACGGCATTTTATTGGGATAATAATTAAAGCATTTCTGAAGTTGTTTTTGCTTGCATATGCAGTTGTAGGTAGTCTGGGCCACCTGCTTTTGAATCTGTACCTGACATGTTGAAGCCACCGAATGGTTGGTAACCAACGATTGCACCTGTACAGCCACGGTTGAAGTAAAGGTTTCCTACATGGAATTCTTCACGCGCTTTTTCTAGGTTCACACGGTTAGTTGTGATAACAGCGCCTGTTAAACCGTATTCTGTATCGTTTGCAATTTCAATCGCGTGGTCGAAATCTTTTGCTTTTGCGATTGCTACTACTGGTCCGAAGATTTCTTCTTTCATAATACGTGCAGAAGGCTCTACGTCCGCGAAAACAGTTGGTTGTACGAAGTAACCGACTGAATCATCTGCTGTACCACCAGCTACTAGGCGACCTTCACCTTTACCGATTTCGATGTACTCTGTAATTTTATTGAATGCTGCTTGGTCAATTACTGTTGCCATGAAGTTGCTGAAATCAGTTGGGTCACCCACTGTTAAAGCGTTTGTTAACTCTTCTACACGATTCACCACTTGCTCATAGACATCTTCTACGATAACAGCACGAGAACATGCTGAACATTTTTGACCAGAGAAGCCAAATGCTGATTTCACGATCGATTGTGCAGCTAATTCAAGATCAGCTTCTTTATCGACTACGATTGTATCTTTACCGCCCATTTCAGCGATAACGCGTTTAATCCAAATTTGACCGTCATTTAACACAGATGCACGTTGGTTGATACGTAAGCCAACATCACGTGAACCTGTGAAGCTGATGAAACGAGTTTTTGGATGATCAACTAAGTAGTCACCTACTTCAGCACCAGAACCTGGTACGAAGTTCACTGCACCTGCTGGAAGACCTGCTTCTTCTAATACTTCGATAAATTTATACGCCACAACAGGAGTTGTTGAAGCTGGTTTTAATAAAACTGTGTTCCCTGTTACTAAAGCAGCTACTGTTGTACCAGCCATGATTGCAAATGGGAAGTTCCAAGGTGAGATGACGATACCAATTCCTAGTGGAATATAGTCATAACGGTTGTACTCACCTGGACGGCTTTCTACTGGTTGACCGTTTTTAATGCGTAGCATTTGGCGACCATAGTATTCTAAGAAGTCGATTGCTTCCGCTGTATCTGCATCTGCCTCTGCCCATGGTTTCCCAGCTTCTTTTGTTAATAAAGCAGAGAATTCATGTTTACGACGACGAATAATCGCTGCTGCTTTGAATAAAACGTCCGCACGAATCGCTGGATCAACTTTTTTCCAAGTTTTAAATGTTTCATCTGCCGCTTGCATTGCTTTTTCAGCTAAATCTTTGCTTGCTTTCGAAACGCGACCAATAACTTCTGTTTTCTTTGCAGGATTGTACGAAACGATTTTATCTTCTGTTGTAATGCGCTCGCCACCAATAATTAGTGGGTAGTCTTGACCTAAGTAACCTTCAACTTTATTTAAAGCCTCTACATAAGCATTGTAGTTTGCCTCTTGTGAAAAATCTGTGAATGGTTCGTGTTTGTATGGAATCATGTCAGTTTCCTCCCCATGGATAAGTGGTGCCAAATGATTATGCACCTTTTAAGATTGTGTTAATTATATAATGCAATATAATTTGGCATTAATCAACTCAAATTTTAAAACTTTTTTAATTTTTGCATCTGCTTTTCATATTGGTGTTAGAATAAGCTTAATGGAATACAGGAGGACAAGATGGATAATAATGTACTACTAAGTATTTATAAATACGTCATTGAAAAAGGCGATATGGGAATTTGTGTGGTAGACACTGAGGGCAAATTGCTTATATACAATAAAAAAATGAGAGAATTAGAAGGCGTTAATGAGGATGAATTTGAGGAGAGGCGAGCCTTAGAGATCATTGATTTTGAAATCGAAAAAAGTGATATTTATAAGGTCCTCAGCTCTGAAACGCCAGTGCACAATATAAAAAAAACGTATTGGAATAAAAAAAATCAAGAAGTGACCTACATAAGCAATATTTATCCGTTGCACTATGAAGGCTCTTTAATAGGGGCTGTGGAATTTGCCCGAGATATTACACAGCTTGAATACATGATGTATCAGCCATTAAGAAGGTATGGCGCACCATTGACATTTGACATCATCACGGCAGTATCACCAGTCATGAAGGATGTCATTGAAAAGGCAAAGATTGTGGCGCTAAGTAGAATGCCTGTTGTATTAATAGGGGAATCAGGTACTGGGATTGATATGGTTGCAGAGGGAATTCATCATGATCTAAAGGTGCAAAATGATATGTTTATTGCTTTAATTTGCCGCCGAGATGAGAAAACGGTTTTAAAGCAATTTGAAAAATATATTGTGGAAAAGGAGAAAATAACCTTCTTTGCTGAGCGCATCGAATATTTATCGCTAGAAGCACAAGAAAAGATTGTTGAACTTTTCAATAATCATCCGAATCATCAGCATGTTTTAATTGCTAGTGTTGGCAAAGATCCAATTGATCTAATTCAAAAGCACGAGCTATCCAAAAAGCTTTACCGACTTTTTTCAGGTATTACGATTTATGTGCCCCCTTTACGAGAAAGAAAAGAAGATATTATGCCTTTTATCGATGATTATTTCAAAAGGCATCGTGATAGCTTTGGCTCATCTATTCAAGGGCTTTCAGAAGAAGTACGAGATACTTTTTTAAAATATGATTGGCCTGGGAATTTAAAGGAATTAGAAGTCCTGTTGGATGAAATTACCTCATTGATCACCAATGAAACAATCGTTGAATCACATATGCTACCTGTGCATTTCAAATGGAAAATCCAAAGCTCTTGTGAGGAGACGGAAAAAGAGGTTTCTACGAGTGACTTGTTTGTTATTAAAAATCAACAGGATATTCGACCGTTAGATGTCTATATGAAAGAGGTAGAGGAGTACTATATTTCGAAGGCATTGGACTTTCATCAGGGGAATATTTCCAAAACGGCTGCTGCATTGGGGATTCGTCGACAAAGTTTACAGTATCGTGTTAAAAACTATAAGCTCAATAAAAAAAGCGAAAACATTGATTAACGATGTTTTCGCTTTTGTTGTTGATGTGATGGTTAGATTTACTAAATAGACGGATAGGTTCCCGAAAGTGAAGGATAGAATTACTAAAGTGATGGATAGCTCTCAGCTTGTGTAATTATTTAGCTTTTTTTGAAAGGCGACCAAGGGCAAATGCTGCGGCTCCTAATCCAATTGCCATGTTCGTTTTTTTGTTAAACACTTGTTTTGTTACAAGTGCTACGTTTTGCGGACGCTCTGCTAAACGACGCATGAAGTAACCGTACCAATCATTACCAAATGGAAGGTATGTGCAGAAGTTATAACCTTCACGTGCAAGATCTAGCTGCATTTCTTTACGGAAACCATATAGCATTTGGAATTCGAATTTTTCATTTGGAATATTGTGTTGTTTCACAAATTGTTTTACATGGTTGATCACATTATGGTCGTGTGTAGCGATTGAAGTAAATTTACCATGTAACAAATGATATTCAATTAGTTTTAAGTAATTATGGTCAATATCAGTTTTTGATTGGTATGCCACATTTTCAGGTTCTTTGTAAGCACCTTTTACAATACGTAAGCGGAAGTTTTTATATTTCTCAATATTTTCCTCTGATTCGAAGAAGTAAGCTTGAATAACTGTCCCTACGTTATCATACTCTTTGTGTAATTCCTCTAATAATTCAAAAGAGCTATGTAAACGCTCGTAGTTTTCCATATCAAAATTCACGAAAACATTATATTGATGTGCAAGAGCTACGATTTCTTTTAAGTTTTCATAGCAAAATGCATAATCAATATCTAAACCTAATTGTGAAGGTTTAAGAGAGATGTGTGCATCAAGCTGTTCATCATGGATAGCTTGTACAACAGCTAAAATATTATTTTTGGCAGCAGTTGCCTCTGATTTTTCGTAGACGAACTCGCCTAGATTATCGACAGTACAAGAAATATTAGCCTTGTTTAATTCTTTAATCGATTGCACAACTTCTGGTAAACTTGTACCAGCAACAACACTTTGGGCACCCATTTTTAAACCATATTTTTGTGCAGCGCTGTTTAATAATTTGTTCTCTGATAAATAAATGAAAAAGTCACGTAATACCATCATATGCCTCCAAAAATGAAAATTTTAAATTCTTGGCGATTATAACACTTTTTTTGAAAAGTAAAATGGTTTGATTTTCAGAAAAAATTTTTTTGACAGCTAGTTAGGGAGATAAAACTATTGCAGTCATTGACTTTTTCGTAGTAAAAAAACAATTTAAAAAAATTTTTTCAAAAAAAAGGACTTTTCAAAATTATAGATTTGCTTTATGTTGGTTGTTATATGTCTTAATTTGGGCATATGTATGATATTGGTGTTTTAGAGAGTAGTTTTACTTGAATGGCACGATAGTATTTAGGAATCTCAATATAGAGTTATTGTTATTATAATATAATTTATTAGCTAAATAATAGTGGATATCTTAGAAGCGATTCTTAGGTATCCACTTTTGCATTTTTCAATCTAAATATCATATTAATAGTAGTTTATAGTAAAAAAAAACAGGGTGTATTATAATGAAATGGTATATAATCAAGATTAAATTATGTACGTTTTGTGAATTTATAGTTACTTTTGATTTAGAATAGTGTGTCTATATAAGCAATACAAAAGGGAATATGACTACTCTAAACTAAGATAAGGTGGAAAGTATGGCAAGAGGCAGAAAATTTAATTCAAATGGAGAACAAAGCAAACAACTATTACTTGAAAAAGCGATAGAGCTATTTTCTGATAAAGGTTATCATCACACAAAAATTAGTGACATTGTAAAGGCTGCCAATGTAACTCAGCCTACTTTTTATCTCTATTTTAAAAGCAAGGATGCCCTTTATAACGATTTGAATGCGCAATTTCAAAGTGGATTCTTTGCGGTAATGAATAATAAGTCTACTGACATTATTGAAAACGGATTACAGGGTTTTGTCACACTACTAGAGCAAAAGTTATTGAACCTGTTTGTTTATATTATTGAAAATCCTGAATTAACTAAAATAGGTTTTGTTGAATCCAAGCAAGCCCATTTAGTAAAAAAACAACTGACACAACAATTGATCCACCTTATTTATCTACATGATTGTGACAAAGATCTTCTACTGTATAGTGTGGATATAAAAATAATGATAGATAGTTTGGTAGGGTCAATAGAAAGACTAATCATAACGAATTTATTAGAAGAAAAAAGATTACCTGCAGAACTTGCAAATGATATTGTACAATTATATTTTTGGAAAACTAAAGAAGTGATATAAAAAATCCTGTCATCGAGAATAAAAATCGATGACAGGATTTTTTAATTGTTTATTCTTATATGCTGATAGTAGCCTTTTTGATCTTTGCTCCTTGGGTGAATAAGTAGCATATATTCCTGATCCGCTGATAAAGCACTCTTAGATGTAACTGTTATTGAACGCCCTTCAATTTTAACTGTTACGGGTACTTCCTTAGCCCCTAAAGCAACCAGTTGAATGTTGCTCTTGGCGATTTGTGTAGTAAGTGCTGAAGGGAATTTCACTGTGAATTTTTGCGTATCAGCAATACTTTTTACAGTGGAGAGTTGTTTATATTTAGAATACTTCTCCTTCAATGCATCAGAATGTGCCTGGAAAATAGGTGCTGTTGTCGTTTGAACATTTGGTTTAACGCCTACTTCATGAATGGTATGACCCGCAGGACCCGTAAATTTACCAACTGTGAGCTTTAAATAGCTTCCATCATGTAATGTATAAAAGCCTTGCATTGCACCTTTCCCGTAGGTTGTTTCTCCGTATAAAATAGCAGCTTTTTGATCTTTTAATGAGGCAGAAAGCATTTCAGAAGCACTTGCACTATAGCGATTGACAAGAATACGCGTATTTTTTGGAAACTTTGTATCTTGTTGAACTGCTGGTATTGTATAAGAGGCTTGTGCTTCTTCTAATAAATAGGCAACTTTAGCAGATGGGAATAATCCTGTAAGTTCTTCAGCTGTTGTCACATAACCGCCACCATTGTTTTGTAAATCTAAGATGAACGATGTTGCACCAAGTTTTTTTAAGTCAATCATTGCATTTTTGACAAGCTGTGCGCCATCCTCTGAAAAAGAGGCTAACGAGATATAGCCCACATTTCCAAATAGTAGGTCAGTTTGTACATTCGGTAAAGTGAATTTTTTACGTGTAATAGTTTTCGTAGTTGTTGAACCATCACTATGCTTTAATGTAACTTCCACCTTAGTTCCTTCATTACCGATTAATAGGGAGGATGCCTCTTGTGTAGAGCGACCAATTATAGATTCGCCATTAACGCCAATGATGATATCTCCAGCCTGAACACCAGCCTCAAATGCGCCGCTTCCTTCAATTACTTGTAAAATATGAATTCCATCTTCGTGTTCTTCAATCACAACACCAATCCCTATAGTAGCTAGATTGATGCTATTCATATAATTTTCGAATTCTTGCTTAGTGAAATAGGTTGAGTAAGGATCAAGCATACTCATGATTTCTGAGATGGATGTAGCCTTCTCTAAGTTTCCATTAATTGTTCCAACGTAAGTATCTTTCACAATCTCCTTAATTTCCTTGATAAGCTGTTGATCATTTTCAGCAGCGTGAGTCGTTGTAAAAGGGAGAAGGAAAAAGCCTAGAACAAATGCGAATGACCATATTAACTTTTTCATTGGACACCTCTTTTCTAGAACCCAAAATAGAATGTAGCAATTTAAGGTATTAATTGGATGGTTACATTTTGCAATTGAGTATCTGATTTTTATTATACATGAAGCCATAACTATAGTGGTGGACTTATATGAGATAGAAAAAGAATCCGCTTGTCACTAGAGGATAAGCAGATTCTTGTATATTATTTTTTTATCAATTTATGAATAATAAAACCAATTAATGCACCAACAATAGCTGGTAAAAGCCACCCTAAATTTTGCCCATACATTGGCAATGCTTTCAGGATATTTTCATAAGGTGTAATTTCAACTTTCATTTGTTTTAAGCCACCATATAGACTAACAAGGAAAGTTGGAACGAGCGCTAAAATATAAACAATTTGTCCACCTTTAAAGAAATGATCTGCTAGTG
This sequence comes from Lysinibacillus sp. FSL K6-0057, assembly GCF_038630885.1. Taxonomy (NCBI): domain Bacteria; kingdom Bacillati; phylum Bacillota; class Bacilli; order Caryophanales; family Bacillaceae; genus Lysinibacillus; species Lysinibacillus sp. FSL K6-0057. Next base: position 722,050 of record NZ_CP152047.1, read on the forward strand.
ATAAGACCATCAATACCATAGCTAATGGATAAATAATTAAGAGTACAGGAAGTGACGCATTAATTATTGTTGAAAGCCCTACATTTGTAATAGCTGTACTAAAAATAGTGAAGACAATTAAAAACGTTTTGTACGAAATTTTGGGGAAGAGCTTGTGGAAAAACTGTGCATTGGCAGTTAATAAACCGACAGCTGTTGATATACAAGCTAGTAAAATAGTCGCAGACAAAATAATACTTCCAAGGCTTCCAAAGAGCACCTCAGCTGATTTTGCAATAATATTTCCGCCATTATCAGAGATACCGATTGCATTGATACTTGTGTTACCAATATGGCCTAGAGAGATATAGACAAATGATAAACCAATAGCAGCAACGACACCGGCAAAAATCGTTGTTTTTACTTGCTTTTTCGTATCCTTCATACCCATATCACGCAAGGCCTGTAAAATTACGATACCAAAAACAAGAGCACTTAGAACGTCCATTGTTAAGTAACCTTGTACAAAGCCTTCAGCTAAAGGTGACACTTTATAGTTTCCTACAGCTTCTCCTGGTTCTCCCATTGGAGAGATAAAACTTTTAATAGCAAGCAATAAAATAACAAAAAGCAGGGCAGGTGTTAAAATTTTGCCTACTCGATCGACAAGCTTCGAAGGATTAATGGATAAATAAAGAATTAAAGTGAAAAACAAAATAGATGTGATAAATAGTGGCGCCCAATGATCCCTCATAGCTTCAGAGAGGAATGGCGCAATGCCTATTTCATAGGATACAGACCCTGTTCGTGGTACAGCAAAGAACGGTCCAATCGCTAAATAGACAATTGAGGTGAAAATCACACCAAAAGCAGGGCTAACACGGTTTGCAAGCAGCTGCAAATCGCCTCCTGCTTTGGCAACTGCAACGATCGCTAGTAGTGGTAAACCAACACCTGTTATAAGGAAACCAATCATGGCTACAGTGATGTTTTCACCTGCTTGTTGGCCTAATAATGGTGGAAAAATAATATTACCAGCACCCAAGAACAAGGCAAATAGTAGTAATCCTACTGCTAAATTTCCTTTGATGAAATGCAAGATGTTCTTCATAAGTATAAAAACTCCTTTAAGATTGAAAAGCTAAAACTTTCTAAAAATTTTAAATACAGAAGTGTATGTTATCATAGGAACACTAATCTTGCAATCGAAATAGTATTTCAATATAGTCGGATTTCGTCGTATTCTATAAGTTTGCTATAATGTTTGAAAAATAGTCAGTTTTTCCGATTTTTCATGAGGTAGTTATCTAGTATGATAGACACACAAGGGAATATTCTAGCACGAACGGAGGCACTTTGGTATGCAAAAGACAAAAAAATGGAGAATTCTTGTTTTAAGTACTATAGCAACTTCATTTTTAGCACTACAAACAGCAGAAGCAGCAACATATACTGTACAAAAAGGAGATACTTTAACTAAAATCGCCCAAAATCATCAAGTTTCTATTGGGGATATTATGAAGTGGAATAATCTATCGAAAGATACGATTTATGTAGCTCAAAAGCTTGAGATTCAAAAACAATCTACGAATGAGGGAGTAAAGCCTTCCACTCCATCAACATCTGTAAAACCAACAACTAGCTCACATACAGTAGCAAAAGGTGACACATTATCAAAAATCGCAAAGCAATATAATGTGACAATTAAGGATATAATGGATTTGAATAAGCTTGAAAAAGACACGATTTTTATTGGACAAGTGTTGAAGGTTTCTCAAGGCGCAGTGATACCCGATGGTGATACTATACATAATAATGTGACTTCAGGTACGGGCACTCCATCAAAAGTAACCGCTAAAGATCCTACAGCTAATGGACAAGCGATTTATAACAAAACAGTTGAAGTTGCCAATACATTGGTTGGAACACCTTATCTATACGGTGGTAATACACCAGTAGGTCTTGATTGCAGTGGCTTTATTTTTTATGCTTTTAATCAAGGTGGTTTAAAAATAGGAAGAGCAAGCAGTGAAGGTTATTTTTATGGCAATACAACCCATGTAGAAAATCCGGTACCTGGTGATTTAGTATTCTTTGAAAATACGTATAAAGAAGGTATTTCTCATATGGGAATTTATCTCGGTGATAATAAATTCATACATGCGGGTACAGATGGTGTAGAAGTATCAGATGTTACGTACTCTTACTGGTCTTCTAAATTAGTAGCTTACAAGCGTTTTGACAGTGTGAAATAAAAAGTAGCGATTTTTGCCTAGGCAAAAATCGCTTTTAATTTGAGCAAAACCCCCTTCTTCAAAAAGAGAGGGGGTTTTATTCGGTTATTGTGTTACACGTGCTGTCCAACGAGAGAGGTCAGCGTCTTTTGCATCAACAAGCTCTGCTGGGAAAATAAATGTCCAAGGCTTTGTAGAGTTTGGTTGGACTGTTAGAATTGGATTCATTTTAAATGAACCTTTTGCAATTTGTTTACCTGTTGCATCAATAATTTCTAACGGTAATTGTTCTAAATTGATTGCTTTCTTATGTCCGTTGCGGATAAAAATAGTTGCATTTAAATTACCATTGTCAGCTAACTTTGCCTGTAAACCTGTGAAGTTTACCTCTGTTTCGCCTAACTCTGGTAATGTTTTAACGATTTTTGCAAGCTCTTCTTTTTGTGCTTCTGGTAATTGTTCTTCCCATGATGGATCTAATTCTAATTGATGACCACGAAGGGAAACAAGGTTAAAGGCAATTTTCCAACCATCTTCTGGCACTTCATCTGCTTTAATTGTAGCATTTTCAAACTCAAACACCCATGGACGTGCACTTTCTGCTGGAATTGTGCCGAGCGCTTTAAAATCGAATTTTTTAGATGCTACAAGCTCATCGTTTTTATCCAAGATGAAAAGTTCAATCTCACCTAGTTCAATTGCTTGTGATAAGGATGAACGGAAAAATGCACGAACAAGCCATTTACGAGTGAGTATGTCTTCTTCGATACTAATAGAAGATAGTGACAATTGATTTGGTTTCAATGGCTCTAGCTCATTCGCTAGGAAGTTAAAAATGTATTTTTGTTCTTGTGGCACATCCCACTCTGGATGGAATGATAATTTTGTTTCCACATCACGATTATCGCCAGTGTTTTTTGTAGTATTTCCCAATAAATCTTTTGAGTCAATTGTGTTCTCCTGAACAACTTTATCTGATTTTTTAAAGAATGAAAATAAGCCCATTATTGTGCCTCCTGTTGTGCCTCAACTGTTTTCATGAAGCCTGTAATTTCAATAATTATTGAACGACGTAATTCTTGGAAATTTTTACCGAATAATTCGAGTCCTTCACGTTGGTAAATACGCATTGGATCTTCTTGCTGATAATGACGTAAACCAATTCCTTCTTTTAAATGACTCATTGCCTCTAAATGCTTTACCCAACCACTATCGATATGGCTAAGCATGATTTGAGGAAGTACTTCCATTACTCTTTCGTTTTCAGCAAATTTCTCCATATGATTGAGTAGTTCTTGTTCAGAAGGCTGAACATCCATTAGCATTTGTTTTACTTTTCCAACTTCGCGATCAATTGTAACTGGTGTGATGAACAAGGAGTTAAGTGCGTACTCCATTTGATCATAGTCCCAATCTATAGAAGATACGTCTTCCGGTGCGGCGTCATGAACAGCAAATTCAACAGTTTCACGAAGCATTTTTTTTAGCTCACCCATCAAGTCTTCACCGGCTAAAATTTTGTCACGTAATCCATAAAGAACCGTACGCTGATCATTAATGACATCATCTAACTTTAAGTTGTATTCACGCATGCCGTACTGTGAACCTTCAACAATACGCTGTGTACGGTCTATAAGTTCTTGTACCTCTTTATTTTGAATTATGCCATTTTCATCTACAACCATTTTTGCAGAGAATTTTTCAACTTCTTCTTTTGCGTAACGGCGGAACATATCATCTTCAATAGAGAGAATGAAGCGGCTTTCACCTATATCACCTTGACGACCTGAACGCCCACGTAGCTGATTGTCTACACGGCGGCTTTCATGTTTTTCTGTCCCAATTACATATAAACCACCAAGTTCATGGACATCATCACCTAGCATGATATCCGTACCACGACCAGCCATGTTTGTCGCTACAGTAATACGACCCTTTTGACCTGCCTGTGAAATAAGTTCAACTTCTTGTTCAACTGTTTTTGCATTAAGTAATTGGAATGTTAACTTTTCCTTTTTCAGATAGTCAGCTACAGTTTCAGACTGTAAGATTGATGTTGTCCCAATTAAAATTGGCTGTCCTTTTTCGTGACGTTTTTTCGTCTCGGCTGCAACATACTTATATTTTGCTTCCTGTGTGCTAAAAATAATATCAGGCTGATCGATACGTTGACGCGGACGGTTTGTTGGAATTTGTATAACTTCCATGCCGTACACTTCGCGAATTTCCTTTTCCTGAGTTTTCGCTGTACCCGTCATCCCGGAAAGCTTCGGATACATACGGAAATAGTTTTGAATAGTGATTTGCGCCTGGGATTTATTTTCATCCGTAATGGCTACACCTTCTTTAGCTTCAATTGCTTGATGTAAGCCATCAGAAAGTGAACGACCTTCTAGAATACGACCAGTAAACATGTCAACAAGCTCAATTTTGTCCTCTTTCACAATGTAATCAACATCGCGCTTAAACATAACATGTGCACGCACAGCTTGGATTACATAATGGAAAAGAGTTTGATGTTCTAAGTCATACAGATTGTCTACATTGAATGCTGCCTCAACTTTTTCAATACCTTTATCTGTAAGAGAAGTAGCCTTTGTTTCATCATCGAAATCATAATCTTCGTCTGCTTTAAAACGTTTCGCTAACATAGCAGCAATACGATGTAACTCATCGTTAGAAGGCATTTTACCTGCGATAATTAACGGTGTTTTCGCTTCATCGATTAATACACTATCCACTTCATCGATAATAGCGAAGTGATAAGGACGTTGCACTTTATCTGCTAAGCTATAAGCCATATTGTCACGTAAATAGTCGAAGCCAAACTCAGTACCCACACCGTATGTAATATCTGCATTATAGGCTTCTTTCTTTTCAGCCGGTTCCATCATCGGTACATTTAAACCAACAGTTAAGCCAAGGAAACGATGGATTTGGCCAACTAGCTCATAGTCTCGTTTCGCCAGGTAATCATTTACTGTGATGACGTGAACACCTTTGCCTTCTAATGCACGCACATAAGAGGGAAGGGAAGCAACAAGTGTTTTACCTTCACCTGTAGGCATTTCAGCAATATTACCTTCAGTTAATACCAGACCACCGATAAGTTGTACATCAAAATGACGCATTCCTAATACACGTTTTGAGGCTTCGCGTACAACAGCAAATGCGTCCGGGATAATTGATGTAATAGGCTCACCTTGTTCTAATTGATCTTTGAAAATAAAAGTCATTTCTCGTAATTCAGCATCTGACTTGTTAACATATTTTTCTTCAAGATTGTTAATTTGATCTACTATTTTGTAGTAGCGTTTTAATTGACGAGCACTTGTTTGCTCTTTGTTACTTTTGAAAATTGAGAACATGAAATATACGCTCCTTTAATGTTGTCTACATGCTAGACACTCCATTATTCTATCAAATTTTGCGAATGGTGACTACAATTGACTATATAGGAATCTATTAATGCTAAAATGTACAAAATATTTGTGAAATCGTGGAAAATGTTTAGAAAAAGTATATTTCAATGCTTGTTCATGCTATAATCAATTTGGATTTCAATGTAGATTATTTATTTGAGGAGGAGAGACATGCTTTACGTGTCTTTAATAGCAGCATTCGTTGCATCCATTTTGTTAACTCCATTAGTGAAACGTTTAGCGTTTAGAATAGGTGCAGTTGACGCACCAAACTATCGAAAAGTACATGCTCGAATTATGCCAAGACTTGGCGGTTTGGCCATTTTCCTTGCCTTTATAATTGGCGTGACGATTTTATATTCTTTTTTAGTCCATACGAAACATGGTAGTAACGAAGCTTTATTAGCTATCATTATTGGTGCTTGTATAATCGTGATCACGGGTGTTATTGATGATATGCGTGAGATTTCTGCTAAAGCAAAAATGCTTGGTCAGCTAGTTGCTGCCCTGATTGTTGTTTTTGTAGGCGGTATTGAAATTGAAATGGTAAATCTACCGTTCTTAGGTACATTAGACTTTGGTTTACTAAGTATTCCATTAACGATTATTTGGATTATCGGTATTACAAATGCCATTAATTTAATTGATGGCTTAGATGGTTTAGCTGCAGGAGTTTCTACAATTGCACTTATTACATTAGCTGTCATGGCGTTTATTATGAGTAATGTGTTTGTTTTAGCGTTAGCGGCCATTTTAGCTGTCGCTTCACTTGGTTTCTTATTTTATAATTTCCACCCAGCAAAAATCTTTATGGGTGATACAGGGGCATTGTTCCTTGGATTTATGATTTCTGTTTTAGCGTTACTTGGTTTTAAAAATATTACATTTGTAGCTTTAATCATCCCAATTATTATTCTTGGTGTTCCGATCTCTGATACGTTCTTTGCGATTGTCCGTCGTGTTCGTATGAAGAAGAAATGGTCTGATCCAGATAAATCACACTTACACCATCGTTTACTCGATATGGGCTTTACACATCGACAAACAGTCCTAATCATTTACGGAATCGCAGTGATGTTTGGTTTAGCAGCTATCATTTTCTCTATGGCAAAGGTTTGGGGAGCTATTTTACTTGTAGCGGTCATCCTAACAGCTATTGAAATCTTTGTAGAGGTTATCGGGTTGGCTGGTAAAAACTATAAACCATTATTGAATTTTGTACGGATATTTAGTAAATAAAATATAAGCAATCATACAATTTGTGTGATTGCTTTTTTGTTGTTAAAAAGACTTTAACAGTGAGTTGCTAGTCACCGAGAAACGCTTTCTAATCCGTTTTTTATGTATAGGGAATGGAAGAGAAGGGAAACTTAAATAAGCTTGTTTATCGATTACTAGGCGGGGTAAATGAAAAGGGTAGTCAAACAAATGGAAAAGCCGCATAAAAAGACCATAGACAAGTTGTTAGTCTATGGTCTGAAAGGTCTATTCAATAACTGAATTGTCATCGCTACTGGCAGCACTATCTGTTCCAGTATTGCCACTTGTTAGGCTCGATGATTGTTCATTTAGGCCAAGATGGTTTTTGAAAATCTCTTTTGTTTCTTCAACAGAATCTTGATTTAACTGGTAATAATAAATACCAGTAGATGTATCATCCGTGCCATCTAATGTTAAGGAATCGATACGTGGTGCACCTTTTGATAAATAAGATAAGAAGGACTTCATTTCAGTGAATGTCATATCTGTTTTCATATTATCACCAAGAGCTTTAATGACATCATCATATTTCGTAACGGACTTAACAGAAGCGACTTTTTTAATAATCGCAGAAAGAATTTCTTGTTGACGTTTACCACGCTCAATATCATTATCTTGTTTACGTGTTCTTGCGAGTGCAAGTGCCTCACTACCATTTAAATGCTGTAAGCCTGGCTGTAAGTTAATTGTAAACTTATCAAACTCATCTAATTCATGTAAAGCATATGGTACTTCAGCTTCAATACCACCTAAAGCATCGACTACATCAATAAAGGCATTGAAATTCATACGTACATAGTAATTGATAGGAATATCAAATAGTTCCTCTACTGTTTCAATCGTAGTAAGTGTTCCACCCATAGCATGAGCATGAGTAATTTTATCTTTATAACCTACTTTAGGAATATAAACGTATGAATCACGAGGAATACTTAGCATTTTAATTGTATGGGTTTTATTATTTAATGTAGCTAAAACGAGTGCATCGGAGCGTGAATGGTCTGAACCTTGCCCGCGATTATCACTATCATCAACCCCTACAAATAAAATAGATACATTATCTTGTACAGGCTCTACTTTCTCTACACGTTGCGTAGAAACCTCTCGACCTTCTAACTCCTCATATGCTGAGTCTGCAGCATGCTCTACCTGTTTTGTAAGGTAAACAGCATAAGCCGTTACACAAATCACCAAGCTGGCAACAAGGAGTAGTGTAACTTTTATAATTAAGGAAGCTTTAGAAGATCTCTTTTTATTTGGACTAACAGATCTTTTTTTCATAATAGATATATTCTCCTCTAATTATTGGGAATAATAATGCGATGAAGCTAAATTTTATTCAATTTTAACTCAGTAATTGTGTGGACAATAAAATAGCTTAACAAAAAAATTATACTATGCATATTTAGTTTCGACAATTAAAACTATTTAATTGACAATAAATTCTACAAATTGAGCATCTTCGAAAGTGGTGGAAGCCTGTCCATTAGTCATTTCTGTTATCCAACTTCGGAACTGTTCCTCTTCCTCTTTTGGCACAGAAACAATGATTTCAACACCCTCCAAATAGCGTATTTCCTCTAAAGTATATAATGAGCTTCTTATTTCATTTTCGACTTTTCCTAGCCATGTATAATCAATAGCCACTTTCATGAAATTATGCAATTTACGTTCGACTACCTGTGCAGCAATCAATCCCTCTGTAGTTGCTTTTCCGTAAGCACGAATGAGACCACCACCACCGAGCTTAATGCCTCCAAAATAGCGAGTCACAACAACGACTGTATCTTTTAATCCTTGTTTTTTTAAGACCTCTAACATAGGGACGCCTGCTGTACCGCTAGGTTCCCCATCATCATTTGCCTTTTGAATATGATCATGCTCGCCAATAATATAAGCAGAGCAGTTATGTGTTGCATTATGATGCAATTTTTTTATACCATCTATAAAAGAAATTGCATCCTCTTCCGTTTCTGCACGTTCTATATAAGTGAGAAAGCGAGATTTGGAAATGACGATTTCGCTTTCACCATATCCTTTTACAGTTAAATAGTTTTCTCTCATTCGTATCAATCTCCTTTTAACTAGAGTTCTATTCTATAATTTTCATGAAGAAAAAGCATTAAATTTTAGCATGGTAATGCTATAATAGGTGTAGACTAGGGAATATGTGATTTTAGTCTATTAAATTAGTAAGTAATCATAAGACATTAGACTGGGGAGTATACTATGTTTTCAAATGATACCTTCGATTTAAAGTCGCTTGATGACATTTTCAATCGAATGTTAGATACAATCATGAGCTCAAAGGATGATATCTTTATTATAAGTGAACAAAGCCGCAGAAGCTTTGAAGATATGCAAAAAGAGCTAGAAATTGTTCGAAAACAAATATCAATCGTAATTGATGATGGCGATGCATTGGAAAAAAGTACGCAGCTTGCTAAGCAACGACTTGTATTAGTGAGTAAAGCTTTTGATAATTATACCGAAGAACAAGTTAGAGAAGCATATGAAACTGCACATGATTTTCAAGTAAAGCTCTCCGTTATTAGAACACAAGAAAAACAGCTACGGGATAAAAGAGATGATCTAGAGAGAAGATTAAGAGGATTACTCGATACGATTGAACGTGCTGATCATATTGTCAATCAGGTAAATGTCGTTTTGAATTACTTAACTTCAGATTTAAAAAATGTTGGTTTAGCCCTTGAACAAGCAAAAATGAAGCAAGATTTTGGGATACGTATTATTGCAGCTCAAGAAGAAGAGCGGAAGCGTTTATCGAGAGAGATTCACGATGGACCTGCTCAAATGCTTGCAAATGTACTTATGCGCACTGATTTAATAGATAGAACGTATCGTGAAAAAGGTATCGAAAAAGCATTGGCTGAAATTGCCGATTTAAAGAAAACGGTACGCAATGCTTTATCTGAGGTGCGACGTATTATTTATGATCTACGACCAATGGCACTTGATGATTTGGGAATTATTCCGACATTAAAGAAGTATTTATCGACAGTAACTGAATATAATCCAGGTGTTGAAATTCATTTCCAATCGAGAAGTACAGAAAAACGTATACCTTCAAATTATGAAGTATCCATTTTCCGATTAGTGCAAGAATGTGTAACAAATGCCATGAAGCATGGAAAGTGTAAAGACATTTGGGTGAAGCTTGAATGGTTAAAAGATGCCGTCAATATTGTTGTAAAAGATGATGGTATAGGCTTTGACCCACAAGTAGTGAAGGACCATTCCTTTGGGATTTTAGGAATGAAAGAACGTATTGAAATTTTAAATGGTACTATCACCATTACTAGTGAAATCAATCGAGGTACGACAGTATTATTTAAAATACCATTAGAAGTAAAATGATGTAACTGTTGCAGAAATTTAGGGGGTAAAGACAAATGACAAAGATTATTATTGTAGACGATCACCAGCTATTCCGCGAAGGAGTAAAACGCATTTTAGATTTTGAAGATACGTTTGATGTAGTAGCAGAAGGTGACGATGGCACAGATGTGGTTACGTTATATGCTGAAAACGAACCAGATGTAGTACTTATGGATATTAACATGCCAGGTAAAAATGGCGTAGAAGCAACGGCAGAGTTAATTACTGAATTTCCAGATGCTAAAGTGATTATGCTGTCCATACATGATGATGAAACATATGTTACACATGCATTAAAATCAGGTGCTCTTGGCTATATGTTAAAAGAAATGGATGCAGATGAAATCGTTGAGGCGATTAAAGTTGTTGCAAACGGTGGTTCTTATTTACATCCAAAAGTAACAAAAAATTTAGTGGCAGAGTTCAAAAGACTTTCAGAACACGAAAATAAAGGTAACTTCCACCAAACGGAAATTCGTCGTCCATTCCATTTGCTAACGAAACGTGAATGTGAAGTATTACAGCTATTAACAGATGGCCAATCAAACCGTACAATCGGCGAGACACTGTTTATCTCTGAAAAAACGGTTAAAAACCACGTATCAAGTATTCTACAAAAAATGAATGTGAATGACCGTACACAAGCCGTTGTAACAGCTATCAAAAATGGCTGGGTTGAAGTACGATAATTGCTAAAACTGTTTTTAAAAGCTACTTTCTATTGAAGTAGTTTTTAAAACAGTTTTTTATTGTTTTTTGGTAATAATTTGTATTGAGCTTACTTGATGAAGAACAGGTTATTCACAATTTTGTAACATTACTATACGTACGTATAAACATGATAACTAGCAGATCATGCAACATTTTACAGCCTAATGCGTCATAAGGAAGATGTAGCACCTAAATGTTGAAAATGCACAACAAAATTCCTACGAAAGCATTTATATGCTACAATATGCGCGGGAGGTTTTTTGATGTTAAAGAAAAGTTTTCTAGCAGTTCTAATCTTATTAGTGTTAACTGCCTGTGGTAATAAAGATGAAAAGATGAGTGATGAAGAACGAGATAAAGTAATAGAGGATGGTACAGTCGGCTTTGAGATGATGGGTGGAAACGTAGAAAAGGCTGATAATGTACCAGCGGAAGATGAAAAGGCGATTTTAGCATCTTTTGATGAGTATATTGCTGCATTAAATGCTGAAGAAATTGATCGTTATATGAATACTATCTCGAAAAATCCAAAGGGTTTTAAATACGATGAAGAAAAAACATATGCAACAGAAGTATTTGAACAATTTGATATTAAGCGTGAAGTAGAAAATGTAACAATTGCCAAGTATGAATCAAAAGAGGCGCAAGTATTTGCCAACATGAAAATGCACTCACTTCAGCTTGAGACAAATGTCGAACATGAAAGTGCAGGACGTCAGGTAACAGTCTTTGTCAAAGAGAACAATGATTGGAAAGTGACAAGTGTCTTTTATATTGGTGATGACTCACAGTCAAGTACAGGAAATTAACAGAAGCTATCTTCATTCAACATAAGAATTGAGTGAAGATATGCCTATTATACATAGACAATGAATGTGAAATGGAAGCTAGCTTACTAGCACAACTCTAGAAGGACGAGAACGTGAATCCCACGTTCGTCATTCATTTCACATTCATTTCTTTTTGCTTTCCGTAGTTTGTGCGAAACCGAAGCGACAGTACAAACGAACAACAATTGCACCAAGAAGAAATAGATTGTAAACTAAGAATCATAGGAGAGTGGACATGGATGAGGACGGCAATCGTAACAGATAGTACTGCATATATTACAGCTGAGGAACGTGCACGCTTAAACATTCACATGATACCTTTAAGTGTCAATATCTCAGGTCAATTATTTGCAGAAGAAGTAGATATCACAGCATCTGAATTTTATGATAAGGTGCGTGGTACCAAAGAATTTCCCAAAACAACGCAGCCTCCAATCGGAGAATTTGTCGCTCTTTTTGATGAGCTAGCAAAGGATTATGATGAGGTAATTTCCATCCATTTATCGAGTGGTATTAGTGGAACATACCAAGGTGCAGTGCAGGCAGGTGAAATGGTGGAAGGTATTGATGTTTATGCCTTCGACAGTGAAATATCCTGTGCTGTTCAAGGCTTTTACGTTTTAAGAGCAGCTGAAATGGCGAAAGAGGGTCATTCAGCAAAAGACATACTTGCAGCATTAGCGGACATGCAGCAGTATATCCGAGCTTACTTCATTGTAGACGACTTAGCACATTTACAGCGTGGTGGGCGTTTATCTTCTGCGGCAGCATTAATCGGTGGTTTATTACAAGTAAAGCCTGTTTTACATTTTGTGGACAAGGTAATTGTACCTTTCGAGAAAATCCGTACACGTAAAAAGGCATTGAAACGTGCTGAGGAATTGCTAGCAGAGGATGCCAAAAAGTATGAAGCAATGGACGCTGTTGTCATTCACGGGAATTGCCCTGCCGAAGCGCAAGAATGGCTAGAGCAATTAGCCGCAACATACCCGAACGTAAACTTTAAATTAAGCTATTTCGGTCCTGTTATCGGTACTCATTTAGGTGAAGGATCGATGGGCTTAGGATGGACAAAAAAATAACGAAATGTAAGGAAGTCTCTACAGCAAAAGTAGAGGCTTTTTTCTATGAAAGGAGAAAATGTAATGAGATATAGAGGTTGGTTGTTGCCACCAGCATTACGTGATTTTCATGAAGGACGTATTTGGTTAAAAGATCATTCACCATTTTCAGCAGAAGATATTGATAAAGCGATACAGCGAAAATACGTCAGTATAATAGAAGGAATTCAAATGAAGTCCGTTATGAAATGCAATCGTTGCCACAATACAGACCCGCAATTATTCACAAAATTCGATTGCTCAAAATGTCGACGAAAATGTGTGTATTGCCGACACTGTATAAAGATGGGTAGAGTAAGTAGCTGTACACAATTAATGATTTGGACTGGCCCAAAGTCGATAAAGATTAATAAGCATGCATTAAAATGGTCAGGTCAATACACCGAACTCCAGCAACAGGCTGCTAATGAAACCTTAGCAAGTGTGAAAGTAAAACGATCGCATTTAATCCATGCTGTATGCGGTGCAGGCAAAACAGAGCTACTTTTTCCTACTGTCTATGATGCATTAAAGCGAGGGCTACGTGTTTGTATTGCTACACCACGTACAGATGTAGTGTTAGAACTGTATCCACGCTTTCAACAGGCTTTTCCTGAAACGGTTATTCATGCTTTATATGGTGGAGCACCTAACCAAAATGGCTATGCACAGTTTATTATAGCAACGACTCATCAGCTCTACCGATTTGATAAGGCATTTGATGTCATGATTGTAGATGAGGCAGATGCTTTTCCTTATACATTTGATGCAACCCTACAAAGAGCAGTAGAAAAGGCTAAAAAGGAAAATGCTCCTCTCGTAGTTGTGACAGCAACCCCATCATCATCCTTACTCCATACCTACCAGCAAGAAAGTTACTCTTTTATTCCAAAACGCTATCATAATCATCCTTTACCAGTTCCACAAGTTCGTGCTTTATGGGGCTATGATAAATGCTTCAAGCGAGGTAGAATCCCCAACAGGTTGAAAAAATGGGTAGAAGAACGCTTACACCACAAGGAGCCCTTTTTATTATTTTTCCCAACAATTGCCTTAATGGATAGTGCAACACCTCTTGTACAAGAGGTAAATGAAAACATATTAGCTGTGCATGCTGCAGATCCGGAGAGGAAGGAAAAAGTGCTAAAGCTTCGAAATAAAGAAGTTCCAGGCTTATTAACCACAACCATATTAGAAAGAGGCATTACAATTAGCAATGTACAGGTGGCCGTTATAGGGGCAGAGTCATTGATTTTTACCGCCAGTGCCCTCATTCAGATTGCAGGTCGAGTTGGCCGAAATGTTCAATTTCCTGATGGTGAAGTCCTTTTCTTTCATCATGGTAATACGGCAGAAATGGATGAGGCATGTGCGAAAATTCAATTTTATAATAAGAAAGGGTTTTCTGAATGAATAAAATGGAATCCCATTGTTTAATGTGTACACAGCCATTAAAAATAACTATTTCCTGGAAAATGATTTTAACTAAGCAATTCTCACCGACTCTATGTGAAAGATGTGCCGCTCGTTTTGCACCTTCACAATCTGCTACATCCCTCTATCAATATAATGAGGCGATGAAGGATTACTTACACCAGTTAAAATTTCTTCAAGATGTAGCGCTTGCAAAGGTTTTTCGACAGGAGCTTTATAATCGTCTCACCAAAGAAAAGGCGATTATTTTACCCATTCCAATGCACCCTCTCAAACAACAGGAACGTACCTTCTCACATACTGATGAACTATTAAAGGCAGCCCATATTCCTTTTATTCAATTACTAGAAAAGACAACGACAGAAACACAAAGCTCAAAAAATAGAGAGCAACGTCTACATGTAGCTCCACTTTTTCGCTTAAAGGAGGGTGCTCAAGTCGAACATAAAAATTATCTTCTTTTTGACGATATAAAAACCACAGGGACGACTCTACAGCATGCTGAAAATGTTTTAATGCAAGCAGGTGCTAAAAATGTCCAATACTTCACATTAATTGAAGGATGAAAATACCAATACATTATGTATAATAGTTAATGAGACAGCATTCGTAGATAAATTTACTAGAAAGAGGAGGAAAGGCCAATGGCAGAGGTTCGTAATTGTCCAAAATGTAATGAATTTTTTAATTATACAGGAGTCCGAGAAGTGTGTCATAAGTGTGCACAATCAGAGGAGGAGCTTTATCAAATCGTTTATCGTTTCTTACGTAAACGTGAAAACCGTGCGGCAACAGTAGAACGTATTGTGGAAGCAACGGGAGCAGATAAGGATTTACTATTTAAATGGGTTCGTAAAGGTCGTTTACAGCCAGCTATGTTCCCTAACCTTGGCTACCCATGTGATAACTGTGGCCATCTAACGACGACAGGAAAGCTCTGCTCGAAATGTCAGGATGATTTAAAATCTGAGTTAAGGACTTTTGAAGCTGCCAAAGAGTTTCGCCAAAGTGTTGAGGAACGTGATCGAGTAACATATCACTCAGAACGTAAACGTTAATTACTCCAAGTGTGTTAATTTTAAACAAAATTAGCACACTTTTTTCTATGTGAAAACTTAACATTATGTGAGACAATCCGAAATAATAGTAAGATAGGATTTAGAGATGGGGGGTATTGAAATGAAAATTACATCTTATGGAATTAATGCAGTAAACGCCTATAAAAACCAAGTACGCAATGTGAAATCAGATACAAACAAAGCATCTTTCGCCGATAAAATTGAAATTTCAAAGGCTGCACAAGAAATGCAAGGTGTTTCAACATACAGTACGGAGCGGGCAGACCATGTTCAACAGTTAAAAAAGGATATTGCTTCTGGTGAATATAAAGTAGATGCACGTAAAGTGGCAGAGGATATGCTGAAATATTATCGTTTCTAGGGAATAGCAGAAAGGGTGTATAACGATATGTCTGTAGAAGCAATTAGTTCTACACTAACAATGCTAGAGAGAATGCATAAAAGCTTACTCGAACTAGCCTTTAAAAAAACTGAAATCATTAAAGCTGGCGATATCGAAGCTCTAGACCAATTGCTCAAGGACGAGCAGGCACACGTAGCGGCCATCGATAAGCTCGAGCAACAGCGTCAGAAACAGGTAACGGACTACCTTGAAGCAAAGGGACTTGCTTCATCTGACAAAACGACTGTCGCGGATGTCATCGAGGTCGCTGAACACCAAGCTGACAAAGCAACACTCTCAGCAGTTCGAGATCGATTAATGCAAATCATTAATAATCTACGAAAACAAAACGACCTAAACCAAAAACTCGTTTTCCAATCATTACAAATCGTCAACCTAACATTAGATGCCGTAAGACCTCGTACAGAGCAAATGAACTACTCCAGCAACGAGGTACGCGGAACGAATACCATCGCTAAAAAATCATATTTCGATTCACAAGCATAACAAGGGAGGAAGAAACATGCGCTCAACATTTATGGGCCTAGAAGCAAGTAAACGCGGCCTCTTCACACAGCAAACAGCTTTATACACAACAGGACATAATATTTCCAACGCCAACACACTAGGCTACTCTCGTCAACGAGTAAATATGCAGGCTACACCAGGTTTTCCAACTGCCGGATTAAATTCACCTTACTATCCTGGGCACCTAGGTACTGGTGTCGAAGCGACATCTATTCAACGTATTCGTGATGAGTTTATTGATCGCCAATATCGTCAAGAAACGAATAAGCTGGGGTATTGGGAATCTCGTTCCAATGCGATTTCACAAATGGAAGATATCCTTGATGAACCATCCCAATTTGGTTTAAATGCGGCGTTAGAGCAATTTTGGAAGGGACTAGAGGATGTTAGTACTAATCCAGAAAATGCATCGTCACGAAAAGTAGCTATCGAACGTGCTGTCCACCTTGCAGAATCCTTTAATTATATGGATACACAGTTAAGAACGATTCAAGGTAATTTAGGGAATGAAATCAATGTTGCTACAGACCGAATTAATTCACTTTTACGACAGATTGCTGCAATTAATAAACAAGTACAAGAAGTTGAACCAAATGGACTTGTGCCAAATGATTTATACGATGCCCGAGATGTATTAATTGATGAACTAAATAGTTACATCCCTATTTCGATTGAACGTGTTCCTTCAGGTGGTAATGCTAGTAATGTAGCGGAAGGAAGTATAACAATCTCTTTTAAATCATATTCAACAGGCGACCCGATTGTACTTGTTAATGGCAAAAACTACGTTGCAATGAATACAACTGGTGCAAATACTAGTACTATTGATGGGAATGATTTGACTAACGTATTTAAGCAAATTGAAATTTCAGACTTAGATGATCCACCAACAAAACCAGCAGCTGGTGCAGGAGTTAAAACGATTAAGCATAATGATCTTGAACCAGGGAAAGGAAAGTTACTATCTTTAATTAATTCCTATGGGTATGGTGAATATGATGCAGGTGGTACTTTGGTTAGTGAAAAAGGATACTATCTAGAAACATTAGCCGATCTAAATAAACTAGCAAGCACCTTTGCTAATACATTTAATGAAGTACATAAAGGTGGCTTTGATTTAAATGGGGATGCTGGAGTTGCATTTTTCACTGGTAATGGCGTGACGCCAGAAACGTTTACAGCTGCGAATATCAAAGTAAATGAAGATTTGAAAAAAAATTCGTCCTTATTAGCAGCGTCATCTGTAAAAGGCGAAGAAGGAAATGGTAAATGGGCTATTGAACTCGCAAATCTCCAATCCAAATCAATTGGCGCAGGTGGGCTAACGATTACAGTTGGTGCAAACACTATAGTAATTCCACCCTTAGCAGAACACCTAGATGGTGCGACATTTAACACTTTCTATCAAGGCATGATAGGAAAGTTGGGAACTGACGGTGAAGAGGCTTATCGATTAAACAAAACGTCTGAAAGCTTATTGTTAACACTTTCTAATAATCGTGATGCGGTAAGTTCGGTGTCATTAGATGAAGAGATGACAAATATGATTACGTTCCAACAGGCTTATAACGCAAATGCACGTATGATCACAGTCGTAGATGAAACATTAGATAAGATTATTAATGGCATGGGCCGTGTAGGATTATAAATATTTATTAGAAAGGGGTTTTTATAAAAATGCGTGTTACGCAATCTATGTTATCTAATAACATGTTATTAAACTTAAATAGAAGTTACGGAAAGATGTCAAAGTTGCAAGATCAACTTAATTCGGGTTCAAAAATTACTAGACCTTCAGATGACCCTGTTATTGCTGTAAAAGGGATGGGCTATCGTCGAGATTTAGGTAGAGTTGAACAATATACACGTAATATGAATGAAGTTAATAACTGGCTAGATGCTTCTGATGAATCATTAAATCAAGTAGGGGAGCAAATGAAGCGCGTTCGGGAGTTAGTAATTCAGGCAGCTAGTGGAACGAATTCTATTGACGAACGTGAAAAAATCAAAACAGAAATAGATCAAATTCGCAAGCACCTACAAGAAGTAGGTAATACGAAAATTGCTGATAGATACATTTTCAGCGGAACAAATACTGGAAAAGCATTATTTGGACCAGATACAGATGCAAATGGCAATAAAACGATAAATGCTGACTATACAAATTTGGTGAATAATACGGTTATTACTACAGGAGCAACAGCAGATCAAAAAATAAATGCTCCGAATGGTGAAGTGAAAATAGAAATCTATGACGACCTTCAAATACAGGTTAATACACCAGGTGCTGATTTATTTGGAAATCTAGATGCATTGATGGGGAAAATATCAGATCTTTTAGATCCTAAACGCAGCCCTTTAGCAACAAGTGAAGAGATTAGTAGTGCATTAGGCGGATTCTCCTCCACTAGTACTTCTGATGATATTACAACTTTACACAATAAAGTGCTAGAGGCTCAGGCCGATATTGGTGCTCGTCAAAATCGGGTTGAAATGATGGAAAATCGTTTATCAATCCGGGAGGTTAGTGTTACAAAGCAATTATCTAATAACGAAGATGTAGATTATTCAAAGGCCATTACAGAGCTAGTTACTAGTGAATCTATCCATCAAGCTGCTCTTTCAGTAGGTGCTAAAATTATTCAACAAACACTAGTCGATTTTATTCGTTAATATAGTATTGTTAATAGGATATAGATGATTAGTTTGTTATGTATAATATTTTCTTGATTACAAATTTAAGGCGTTTGAACATTATGTTTATGTTCAAACGCTTTTTTAAAAGAGAGGGTGATACTATGAAAATTCCACAAATCCAAATAACGACAAATGATATAAAAATGGATTGGAGTATCAAAGATCCTGTTCAACGCATACACCAACCAAGAGCAAAGCAAACCATTTCTCAGCCCCCGGCAATTTTGGAAATTCACACGACTGACAGTACTTTGAAAATAGATTCTACTCAGGCACGGAGTGATATTGGGATGTTAACGAATAAAGAGTCAATCGAAAAATATGCACAGGCTGGAAAAGAAGGAGTTCTCAAAGGGATTTCAAGAAGAGTGAAGGAGGGATATCAAATGATGAACGCCGCAGGTAAGGACCAGGGGCGTTCTGTCATGCAAAGTATTGCCCAGCAAAATACAGGTCCAAAACGTCCTGGTCCCTATAACATAAAATTTGTGCCATCTGTAGGTTCTGTGAAAATTGATTATACGCCAGGTACTACAGATGTAAACATTGCGCGTCAGGAGCCTAAAATTGACACTCAAGTGAACAAGCCTATCCTTGAATATACACCTGGAAAAGTAACTGGTACAATGATACAAAGACCATCTGTTACCATTGATGTTAAAAGTTAAAGGAGAATTTGTATGCAAATCCAAACAAAATTATTAGGCGAAGTAACAATTGATGAAAAAGAGATTTTAACTTTTGAATGTGGATTGCCTGGTTTTCCAAATGAAAAAAGATTTGTTTTATTACCAATAGATTCGGAACTTCCGATTGCCGTATTACAATCTATAACAGATGCTAAAATAGGCTTCGTTGTGGCTTATCCATATGCATTTAAGAATGACTATGCATTTGATATCAGTGAAGAAGACATTACCGATTTGCAAGTTGAAAGTGCTGAAGATATTGCTACGTATGCAATTGTTACATTAAAAGAATCTTTAAATGATTCAACGATGAATCTATTAGCTCCAGTTATTTTTAATATAAAGAAGAAATTTGGGAAGCAAATTGTTCTTAATGATAATGTAGCCTATCCATTACACTTTCCACTTTCTAAAATTGAGGTGTAAAACATGCTAGTTTTATCTAGAAAAAAAGATGAGTCTATAATGATTGATAACAATATTGAAATAAAAGTTTTATCTATAGATGGAGAACAGGTGAAAATTGGGATAGTTGCACCTAAAAGTGTGAAGGTTCATCGTACTGAAATTTTTGAAGCCATCCAGGCACAAAATCAAGCTGCATTGAATATTGAACCTAGTATTCTTCAAGGTTTGACAAAAAAGTAATTCTTTAAAAATTTTTTTATAAATTATCTATAAAACTATTAAATAATTCAAATCACATACGATATAAACTATGTAACAGCGAACCACTATGGTGATTCAACAGTTACATAATTTGCTCCACAAGGATGTGGAGTAAAATAACATTCAAGGAGGAATTCTATTATGAGAATTCAACATAATATTGCTGCGTTAAATACGCATCGTAACTTAGGAGCTAATAATACAGCTTCTGCAAAAAACTTAGAAAGATTATCTTCAGGATACAAAATTAACCGTGCTGGTGATGACGCAGCTGGTCTTTCTATCTCTGAAAAAATGCGTTCTCAAATCCGTGGTCTTGAAATGGCTACAAAAAACTCTCAAGATGGTATCTCTTTAATCCAAACAGCTGAGGGTGCATTAAACGAAACACACGATATTCTACAACGTATCCGTGTTTTAGCAGACCAATCTGCAAACGGTACAAACACTGGTATCGACCGTGAAGCAATCCAAAATGAAGTAAAACAATTAAAAGACGAAATCGACCGTATCGGTAACACAACTGAGTTCAATACTCAAAAATTACTTAACGGTAACCTAAAGTCTGCTGGTGGCGCAACTGTTGGCCAAAACACAACAACTGGTTCACAAGTAGCTAAATTAACTGCTGGAACAATAACAGGTAGTGGCACAATTGCTTCTGGCTTAGCAGGACAAACAAGTATTTTTACAGAAGAAACAATTAAGATTGATGGCACTGATATTAAAGTAAACTGGGGTTCACTAACACAAGATGAAAAGAATATTCTTACAGGTGTTGGTTCAGATTCCACATCTCAGAAAAAAGCTGCCGATTTAATTGTGAGCAAGATTAATGAGGCGATTGATAGTTCAGGAGCAAATGTTGCTCATGTTTCTGGTTATGTTGATGGCGCTGGTAAATTAGTAATATCAAGTGGCTCAGAAGGCATTAATTCTAAGATTTCAGTAACTTCTGGTACAACAGTACTTTCAAAAGCTCTAGGCACTACAGGTGTTGCAACTGATGGTACAACTAATTACAACGGTTCTGCTATTTCAGGTGGTAAGGAATTTACAGCAGAAATTAATGGTGTAACAATGAATGTTACATTAACTAGTGGTATAGCAGCTGGTGCAACTATGGCATCTGGTGCAACAGCATTAGAAACAGCTTTAAATGCGGCTATTTCAGGTGCAAATACAACAGCTGGTGCAGCAAATCCTGGGGATCCTGGATATATTGCGAAAGTAAAAGTGAATGTTACAGATGATGGACGTTTTGAAATCGTAAGTGAGACAGGTCCAGTAAATTTATCTGATAAAACAGGTCAGTCAATTGTTAAGGATCTAGGCTTATCTAGTGCACAAACAAATGCTGCTGGAAATGGCGGTATGACTTTACAAATAGGTGCAAATAAAGGACAAACAATAACATTTGGTATTGATGATATGCGATCAGCTTCATTAGGTATTACAGGTGTAGATGTATCTTCATCTGCTGGAGCTCAAAACGCACTTGACACTTTAGATAAAGCAATTGCTAAAGTTTCTGCACAACGCTCAAGTCTTGGTGCAGTTCAAAACCGTTTAGAACATACAATTAACAACTTAGGTGCTACAGCAGAAAACTTGACAGCTGCTGAATCTCGTATTCGTGATGTGGATATGGCAAAAGAAATGATGGAATTCACAAAGAATAATATCTTAACACAAGCTGCTCAATCTATGTTAGCGCAAGCAAACCAACAACCACAAGGTGTACTTCAATTATTAGGTTAATCAGTACCTTTAAAAAACCTTTCGGCGTATTTCATCGAAAGGTTTTTTTCTATAGAATTGATAAAAACAACCGATATACTCAATAGAAAGAATAATAAAGGAGTTTTTCTGATGAAAGAGCCGATTATTGAAGTATTGATGAGTAAAACCCAACTTCCCATCATTCAAGTTGAACATGATGGAAATATGCTCCCTATACATAGTAAATATAATCCAGTAGCGGAGGCGGAACGATTAATTGATTCTTATGCAAAGCAAATTGAGGTAGCGGATCATATTTTTTGTTATGGGGTTGGTCTAGGATATCATGTAAAGGCTTTACAACAACGTTATCCTGATAAATTTATTTCTACATATGAACCGATAGATAGGGTATACAATGCATTTTTACAGTACGCTAAACAAACAACTGTAAATCTTGATGCTATTACGAATCAGTATGTTGGTGCTTCAAAAGAGGAGATATTAAGAAATCTAAATGATTTTAAACCATATTTAGCACAAAATATTGTGGTAATTATATACCCTGTCTATGAAAAAATAGAGCAAGGATCTTTTTACCAATTTTCGAAAATATTTCAGCAATTTATTCAAGATACACGGACGAATACAATGGCAAATCTATTATTTAATGAACGTTGGGTAATTAATACAATTATGAATACACCTTGGATAATGAATACAACATGTATTCAAGGAATGGATGTATTTGAAGGGAAGCCTGTTATTCTAGTTGCGGCAGGTCCTTCATTGACAGAGGAATTAGAAAATCTACGTGTTATTAAAGAAAAAGGGCTAGCTTATATTTTTGCGGTTGGTTCAGCGAATGAAGTGTTAATTAAACACAAGATTTTACCAGATGCTGTGCTTTCTTACGACCCATCTATGGGAAATTATAAAGTGTTTTTAGAGCTAGCTAAACAACATATTAACAGCATTCCACTTATTTTCGGAACAACAGTAGGCCATGAAACACTGCCTTTATTTCAAGGACCTAAAATTTATATGGTAATGAATCGAGATAAATTTGCAACATATTTACAGAATAGAGATTTTCAAACAGTATACGATTCTACTACAATTTCAAATGTCACATTGCAGCTATTAGTACAATTAAATGTGGGAAAAGTCATTTTAGTGGGGCAAAACTTTGCTTATAAAAAAGATGCCTATTATGCAAAGGGTATAAAAACCTATGATGATACTAAATATATCAGTAGTATTTTGAAAAAAATTGAAGAAGATCAAATAATTACTGTTGGAGATGTATTTGGAGGACTTGTACAAACAGAACCGGGCTTTGATAATATGCGTCGGGAAATGGAAATGTATATTAAAAACTTCCCCAATTTGAAGGTCATTAATACAACGCAAGGTGGAGCGAAAATAGAAGGAACCATTTTTCAATCTTTGAAAGAAACGATTCAAAACGACTTAACAGATAAGATTGTAGATAGGAATTGGTGGAAAGATTTAATTGTTACTACTACAGAAATTAGTGATAAGAAAATTAAACAATTACAACAATCATCCATTGAATATAGAAATTTATATAATGAGATGATGATATTATTAGAGAGACTTGAAAAACAAAACGGTGATACAAATGGTAAAAAAGTCAATCAAATGCTAGATAAAATGTATAAATTATTAGGGAAATTAATACAAAATCAATTATTTGAATTAATCATTGCACCAATTATTGAGGTTCATACAAGTAGATTTTATTCCGATATAAAGATATGTCAAAAAATGGGTGAAAGTAATAAAAAACTTCAAAAGGTAATTAAAATATATCAGAATTATATGCTAATTACCTTAGATATTTACAGGAAAATAAATCCAATAATACAATTGCATTTGATACCTTACCTCAAAAATGCTGAGCAGTGGCAATATTACGAATCAGTATGTGGAGTGATAAAGTATGAAGGGAATTGGAATAAAAAATGGTTTTTAAGAAAAGAAGATAATGATGAGATAGGAAGTTATGGGGCAAGTGCTGAGAACATGCAAAAGGGAGCAAAATTCCACTTTAAATTTACAGGAAAACGTCTGCAATTAATTGGAACAAATGCTAGCAAATCTGCCTTGAAATTAAAAATTACCATTGATCAGAAAGAACAAATTGTTTCGATTTATGAACATATCGATGAAAAGTTCTCTACTTTTCATCATCAAGTGCTTTTTGAAACATTGAAACTTCCAGAAGGTGTACATGAAGTGACAGTGGAGATATTATCTGAAAATGTATACGTTAATTTACTTGGTATTTGTATTCAAAAAGGAGAACGTGTTTACCATTTAAATGAAGTAGAGAAAATAGAAGATTTAACAATTGGTAAATGTATTCGGTGTCATTATCAAGCTCATTATAATGTAATTGGGGAATTTAGCAATATTGGCGAAGCTACAATGAACTATTTACCTGTACAGGCAACAAATCATCCAAATGGTGATTTCTACTTTATAATGGTAGATGAGAAAGAAGGACAGAAAATTTTAATTGCTGATCGTGTACTACAGAATTGGATTAGTAGGCAGGCTATAGAAGATAAGGAGTTAATCTTGGATAGAAACATGGGTATGATTTCCTTACTAACAAGCTCTAAAGATATTGAGAATAGTGAATGGGATCGTTATTTAGTAGAGAATCAAAATGTTAAGTGTAATAATCTACAATGGTGTGCAGATTCATTTATAGCAAGTTGGGTAAAGGATGTGGATAATGAAAATAGTAAACAAGGACTTTTACGTGGTAGTTACATAGGAGATGATGGATCTATTCAATTGGATAATGGATTTGATTATCGTTGTACAAGTGCAGTTGCAGAGCCATTGAAGATGACAGGATACCGACCGAGATTAGTTTTATAAAAAATGGTGCATCCTCAATGATAAGATTAACATTTTAAAAGTAGTTGACACGTATGATTTATCAATTTGCACCAAAGTATACTAGTAGAGTAAGAGTCTACCTATAAGTCATAAGGTAGATGAAATAATTTTTTTGATTTATTAAATTATAGTTTATTTCAGATTATGATAAATTAGTTTATAAAGTAAAATTTATTTAATTTATGATAAATTCAATTTCAAAAGTAATTCTATATCGAAAATGAGGAGAAAGTTATGAGTATCTTAAAGAATAAAAATGTTTTAGTTACAGGAGGAACTGGTTCCTTTGGGAATAAATTCACTCGTAGAGCATTAGAACTTGGTGTAAAGAAAATTATTGTTTTTAGCCGTGATGAACTAAAACAATACGAAATGAAGCAAGAGTTTCAAGATGAACGTATCCGCTTTTTTATTGGCGATGTGCGAGATAAAGAGCGTTTATATCGCGCGTTTGATGGCGTAGATATTGTCATTCATGCAGCAGCAATGAAACATGTTGACGCATGTGAGTACAATCCGTTTGAAGCGATAAAAACAAATATTCATGGTGCGCAAAATATTATAGAAGCAGCTATTGATCGAGGAGTAGAAAAGGTTATTGCACTTTC
Organism: Lysinibacillus sp. FSL K6-0057; assembly: GCF_038630885.1. Classification (NCBI taxonomy): domain Bacteria; kingdom Bacillati; phylum Bacillota; class Bacilli; order Caryophanales; family Bacillaceae; genus Lysinibacillus; species Lysinibacillus sp. FSL K6-0057. The sequence continues at coordinate 747,730 of NZ_CP152047.1, forward strand.
CACTGATAAAGCTTGTTCACCAGTAAATTTATATGGTGCAACGAAATTAGCTTCAGATAAACTTTTCGTTACTGCCAATGCTTATGTAGGTGAAAAGAAAACACGTTTTTCTGTAGTACGTTATGGGAATGTTGTGGGGAGTAGAGGAAGCGTAGTACCATTTTTCAAAAAAATAAAGGATACAGGTGTAATTCCAATTACAGATGGACGTATGACACGCTTCTGGATTACGTTAGAACAAGGTGTACAATTTGTGCTAGATAATCTTGTACGTATGCATGGAGGAGAAATCTTTGTCCCTAAAATTCCAAGTATGAATATTATGGACTTAGCAAAGGCAATTGCACCTAACTGTAAGTATGAAATTGTTGGAATCCGTCCAGGAGAAAAATTACATGAAGCGATGATTATGGAGGATGACGCAAGACATACTTTGGAGTATGAGGACTATTATACAATTTATCCTGAATTAAATTATTGGAAATTTAATAAAGAAGATAGTGGAAAAAAAATAGAAGGCGACTTTTCCTATACTAGTGATAAAAATAATGTATGGCTTTCTGTGGAAGAGTTGAAAAATCTAATAAATGAATTTTAAAAGGAGCCATTAAAATGTTTAAAACTGAACAAGAACAATTTTGGTTTGGAAATTTTGGAGATGAATATATAAATAGAAATAATAATAATGTGCAATTTGTTTCAAGCAATATTCATTTATTTTCAAAAATTATGAGTAAAACTAAGAATGTAAATACACTAATTGAATTTGGCGCAAACATTGGATTAAATATAAGAGCTTTAAAAATTCTTAAACCCAATCTAGAAATCTCTGCGATAGAGATAAATACAAAAGCTGCTAAAAAGCTTGGAGAAATTATAAATGGAGGTTATATACTTAATGAATCAATTTTAGATTATAACCCTAAAAGGATATATGATTTTGTGCTAATTAAAGGTGTATTAATTCATATCAACCCTAGTGAATTAGAAAATGTTTATGAAAAGTTATATGAAAGTTCTTCAAAATATATTTGTATTGTAGAGTATTATAGTCCCAGTCCTTCAGTTGTTGAATACAGAGGCTATAAGGATAAATTGTTTAAACGTGATTTTGCAGGAGAAATGATGGATCTATATAAAGATTTAGAGCTTGTGGATTATGGTTTTGTTTATCATAGAGATATAAATTATCCTCAAGATGATGTTACGTGGTTTTTATTAAAAAAGAGTGAATAGTTTATATGAATACTAATTAATAAGGATTACTAAATAAACAATGTAGTCTGTGGCTACATTGTTTATTTATAAAGATATGGGAGGATGTTTAATGAATATAATAGCAATTACACAAGCACGTATGGGATCTACACGATTACCAGGAAAAGTATTAAAAAAAGTTGCAAGAAAGACATTACTGGAGTATCAATTAGAATGTTTAAAGAAAAGTGAATACATAAAAGGTATTGTCGTAGCAACTACAAGAGAAATAAGAGATAAAGCTATTGTTCAATTATGTGAACAAATAAATCAACCATATTTTAGAGGGTCTGAAAAAAATGTTCTTGAACGCTATTATTTGGCAGCTAAACAATTTAAAGCAGATATAGTAGTTCGCATTACATCGGATTGTCCTGTAATTGATATTGAGGTTGTTGATAATATAATTAAAAAATTTATGGAGAACAAAGTAGACTATGCTTCTAACACTATAGAAAGAACTTACCCAAGAGGAATGGACACAGAAGTCTTTACAATGAATGCGTTAGAAACTGCATATAGAAATGCTACGGAGCAAAGAGATATTGAACATGTTACACCATATATGTATTTTAATCCGAAAATTTTTAGGTTACTAAATATTAAAAATGATGAAGATTATAGCAAATACCGTTGGACAGTTGATACAGAAGAGGATTTTGAGTTAATTGAGAAGTTGATATTGGAGTTACATATGCGAGATCAGGAGATAAATTTAAAAAACTTGCTTCAAGTAATGCACGAAAATAAAGATTGGTATTCTATTAATGCACATATTGAACAGAAAAAAGTATGAGGATTTTAAGCAAAAATGATACTCAGTAAGTAAAATTTATTGTCACCCAACTGAACATGTATATTGAATATGCTCGTCAGTTATATCATCATTTACTAACTGTTTAAAATGTAGGTAATGATTATTTAAATACAATGGTATTTAAATTCTTCCTGTTAATCTTAGTTATTTCGATTTCTAGGAAAAGTTTTGAAGAGGCTATGGAACTTTAGGATGCAAAGGGAGTAAAATAACAGGGATATTAGGGATAAAACTGCAGTTTTTATCAGCTAGGTCTATAATTTTTTTGGGTTTTATTGTATATAATGGATGATATCCCAAAGTTAATACTCGGAAGTATTTAATACTTAGAGGATAAATAAAATGAAAAATGAATCAGAAATTACAAGATGAAAGTATTCGTTTTTTTATTGATTTTGTGCGTGATAAGAATCGTTTATAACGTGCTTGATAGTGATTAATGCAACCCCGATGAAGCATGTTGAGCAAGTGAGTACAATCCGTTTGAATTAGTAAAAGCAAGTATTAATGATACACAAAATATTTCCAAAGCAGTTATTGATCAATGGAAAGAAAAGGTGATTGCCCTTTCAGCAGATAAAGCTCGTTCACTAGTATATATCTATAAGGTGCAATGAAATTAGCTTCAGATATACATTTTGAGCTACTAATATTTATGTAGACGAAAGAAAAATGCGATTTTCAGTTATACATTAGAGCAATGTAGTAGGAGGTACAGGGAATTAATGTTGTTCCTTTCTTTAAGGAGATAACGGTGTTACACCTATTATAGATGAACGTATAACTAGCTTTTGAATTATGTTGAATCGTGCACTAAATAATTTAAGTATATGCATGGGATGAAATTTAATTCCTAAAATACCAAGCATAAATATTATGTACTTAGTAGTAAAAAAATTTTATCAAATTGCAATATGAGATTATTGATATTTTGCGATTGTGAAGAATAATGCAAACATAAACGTGTTTTTGATATTTATTATGTAATACAAGCCTGAGCTCCCATGGTAGTTCAATGAATATTAAGAGGTAATTTACGACAAGATAGTTTTTTACTATACAAGAGACAATAATAAAGTGTGTCTATTCGTAACTTATAGAATGTGGTGATGAAATATGAATAAAGTACTCTTTTTAGGCCCTGAAAATGAGCGTATTATCCGGTATTTAGCAAAAATAGGGCATAGTGTGAAAGTAATTCAAAGGGTAATAACAGAGGAAGATATTAAGGAATATGATTACTATATCAGTTTTGGCTATACACATATTATCCCTTACTCAATAATTAAATTAGTAAAGATGCAGATTATTAATATTCATATATCTTACTTACCATGGAATAGAGGTACTTCTCCGAACCTTTGGAGTATTTTATCTGATACACCCAAAGGGATTAGTATCCATCAAATAGATGAAGGGATAGATACTGGCCCAATCTATGTTCAAAAAGAAATAATATTTGAAGAGAATGACACATTAAGAACTTCATATAATAAATTAATTACGTTGGCAGAAGATGTCTTTATTGAGAATTGGGAAAATATTCGTGACGGGAAAATTTGTGCAATTTCTCAGAAGGGGAAAGGAAGTTATCAATCTACACAAGATACAGATAAATACCAATATCTATTAATTTATGGGTTAGATACTCCTATTAGTTTGATAAAACAAATGGTTATGAGAGAACAGTGTTGAATATAGTTCTAATTATTCAAGTGTGAATGAGATCTATATGTTTTCCAAAAAACTGTATTAAAAATTATAAAGGAAAAACATTACTTGATCAACTGAATATTTCACAAAAAGTAAGTATAAAGAAGTCGTTATCAAACGAACTAAGAGATGATGCAGTTGTTCAATTATTTAAACAAATGGAATCCCAACCTATTTTAGAGAGGCTTAAAAAAATAGGTTGAACGCTGTTATTAGGCAGCTAAACAATATAAGCGGATATAGTAGTTCACATTACATCGGATTGTCCTGTAATGGGTATCGAGGTTATCGATAATATAATTGAAAAGTATATGGAGAACAAAGTAGACTATGCTTCTAACCATATAGAAAGAACTTACCCAAGAAGAATGGATACAGAAGTCTTTACAAGGAATGCGTTAGAAACTATTTATAGAAACGCTATGGAGCAATGAGGTGTTGTAAATATTACATATCATATGTATTTTAACCCAAAACTTTCAGGTTATTAAATATTAAAAATGATGAAGATAATAGCAAATACCATTGGGCAGTTGATACGGAGAGGATTATTAATTAATTGAGAAGTAGATATTGGAGTTACATAAGCGGAGTCAGAAGATCAATTTAAAAGTAATGCATGAAAATAAAATAGGTATTATATTAATACACATATAAAAAAGTAAGAGGGTTTTAGCGTGAAAATGGTATTTCGTACTGATGCATCAGTTGAAATCGGATATGGTCATGTTATGAGGTGTTTAACTTTAGCAGACCATTTGAAAAATTATAAAATAACTATTCAATTTGTTTGTAGAAAAGCTAAAGGTGACTGCATTGAATTAATAAGAAATAAAGGTTTTGTTGTAGCAGAATTACCCGAAATTGATGAAGATATTTGGAGTTATACCAATGAAAATTGGGCAATAGATGCAGACCAAACTATTCAAGCAATCAATCATCAAAACATTAATGCATTAATTATAGACCATTATGCAATTGATGAAAAATGGGAAAGAAAATTATACAGTTGGACAAATAAAATGATGGTTATTGATGATATTGCAAATCGTAAGCATTTATGTGACATTTTATTAGATCAAAATGATTATGTTAAAGGTGCAGAAAGATATAATTTATTAGTTCCTAGTAACTGTAAACTATTATTAGGAGTAAACTACTGCTTATTAAGAAATGAATTTATTAAGCAACGAAGAAATTTAAAACCTAAAAATAGTAATGTAAATGATGTATTAGTTTCTTTTGGTGGTAGTGATCCTACCGATGAAACAACTAAAGTACTGCAAGCGCTATTGATTTTTAAAGATAAGCAAGTTCATGTTGTTGTGGGAAAAGGTAACATGAATAGTGAAAGAATAAAGAACTTCTGTGAGAGACATAGTAATTATCATTATTATTATCAAATTAATAATATTGCAGAAGTAATGAATAAATGTGATATTGCTATAGGGGCAGGTGGTAGTTCTACATGGGAGAGATGTTCGTTAGGAATTCCTAGTTTAGTTGTTGCTGCTGCTCAAAATCAAATTGAATTGTCAATGGATGCTGATGAAAAAAAGGTGATTAAATTTTTAGGATTAGCACATGAAATTACAATTATGGATTGGCAAAGGCAAATTCAAAAATTCATTAAGAATATAAGTTTACGTAGTGAAATTGTTAATAACTCTTTAAATTTAGTGGATGGTATAGGAGTAAAAAGAACTGTTAAAGAACTATTAAGCTAAGGATGATGAACATGGATATTGTAATAAATGGCACAGTAATAAATATGGAAAATTCACCTTATATTGTTGCTGAAGTAGGTATTAATCATAATGGTGATTTAGAAAAAGCTTATAAAATGATTGAAGTTGCAAAAATAGCAGGAGTTAATGCTGTAAAATTTCAAACATTTAAAGCAGAGGAATTTGTAAATAATCATGATCAAATGTATACATACTTTTCTCAAGGAAAAGAAGTTACAGAATCTATGTTAGAGATGTTTAAAAGATATGAATTTACTAAAAATGAATGGTTTTTAATTAAAAAAAAATGTGATGAAGTAGGTATCACTTTTTTATCGACACCACAAAATGAATCTGACTTAGATTTACTTTTAGAAATAGGAATTGAGGCTATAAAAGTAGGGTCAGATGATTTTACAAATTTGCCCTTGTTAAAGAAGTATACAAAAACTAAACTTCCCTTAATTGTATCTTGTGGTATGGCAGATATGAGTGAAGTATATGAAACACTAAAAACGATTGGTACATTTGAAGGGTATCCTGTTATTCTTTTATTATGTACTTCACAGTATCCTACACCTGAAGAAGATGTGAATATTAATAAATTAAAAACGTTGGCAAGTGCTTTTCCAATGATAACTTTAGGGTTTTCGGATCATACACAGGGATACGTAGCCTCTTCATTAGCTGTAGCATGTGGTGCTAGATTTTTTGAAAAGCATTTTACGTTGGACAATGATTTACCAGGTCCAGATCATTGGTTTTCTGAAAATCCTGTGACTTTAAGTGAATGGGTAAAAGCAATTACTTCAGCTTATAAAATGTTAGGAGATTCAATTATAAGACCTACAGAACAAGAAGAAGAGATGAGAAAAATAGCAAGAAGATATATTATCGCGCTTGATAATATTGAAGAAGGAGAAGTATTAAATGTAAATAATATTGGACTCCGAAGAACAGGTATACCAGGTCTATCTCCTAATTTCTATGAAGAATTATTAGGAAATAAAGCAGCCAAGAAAATTTCTAAAGGTCAAAATATATTTTTAGGTGATTTTATAGATGGATAATAAGGAGAAGCCTTATGTGAGTTCTATTATTCATTAGTTTGAATGATTATTATAATGGCTCTATATTTAATGAAAAATGCAAAAAAAATATAAATATTATTTGCTTTAAATGTAAGTAATTTGTCCTAGTTAACGAAGTACACTGTAGTTTGTTAAATGGTCTCATCGACAAGTTGCCGTATATAAAGAATCATTAGAGGAAGTAGTGCAAAGTTAATATATTTTTTAAGAATAGAAATAGTTTATAAATTTTTATGACTTATGTAAGTTATACAAGTAAGTAAACCAAGATTGTCTGTACCTATGTATCTAAGTTTAACAGACAAAGAAATGCTGAGATTTACTCATGTTTTTAAGGAATGAGGTATTGAATTGATTGTTACTGCACATCAGCCATCTTATTTACCATGGCTTGGATTGTTTCATAAAGTTGCACTAAGTGATTATTATGTTTTTCTAGATACAGTACAATATGAAAAAAATAGTTTTATAAATAGAAATAAAATAGTTGCCAATGGTATGCCACAATGGCTTACTGTTCCTGTCCAACATAAAGGGCATATCGATATGGCTATTAATGAAATAAAAATTAATAATAATATAGATTGGAGAAAAAAACATTGGCTATCTATTTATTATAATTATAAATCAAGTCCATATTTTAAGGAATATAGTCCTTTTTTAGAGGATATTTATTCAAGAGAGTGGCTATATTTATCTGATTTAACATTTCATATGATGGAATGGTTTTTGAAGATTTTAGAAATAGAAGTAAAATTAATAAAAGCAAGTGATGAGAGTTTTATTGGAAAGAAAAATGAACTTTTAATAGATATTACGAAGAAAATGCATTCTAATATTTTTATATTTGGAGAAATGGGTGTGAACTATATAGAAAAAAGTGTTTTTGAAGAAGCAGAAATTTCTCCTTATGTACAAAAATATATTCATCCAACTTATTCTCAAAAACAAAGAAACTTCCTTCCATATATGAGTATCATTGATTTACTTTTCAATGAAGGAGAAAATTCATTGAATATTATTTTTAAAAATAATATAAATAAAGAAGAAATTATAAAGTTAAAGGAGATATAAACTATGAATTTTTCCATAGAGTGGGAAGATGTTTATAAAAATCAGACACATTTGAGTATTTGGCCATGGTCAGATGTAGTGAGCTATGTAAAGCGTTATATGGAACCTTCTGCTAAAAGCTTTAAAGTATTAGAATTAGGTTGTGGAGCAGGGGCAAATATTCCATTCTTTAAAAGTTTAAACATAGAGTATCATGCTATCGAAGGTAGCCAAGCAATTGTTGAAAAACTTCACAAAAATTTCCCGGAATATAAAAAGAATATTGTTGTAGGAGATTTTACGACAATAGAATTAAAGGAAAATTATTATGATTTGATATTAGATAGAGCAGCATTAACGCATAATAGTACTGACGCAATTACTACATGTTTGAAAAGCATATATAAATCATTAAAAATAGATGGAAGATATATAGGAATTGACTGGTTTTCTACTATTCATGATGATTTTAATAAAGGAGAGGAAGTTGCAGGAGACCCAAATACTAAAACAAATATAAATGAAGGGCAATTTGTTAACTTAGGAAAAGTACATTTTTCTGATAAAGAACATTTAATTAATTTATTTGCTGATTTTACCTTTTTAGTATTAGAACATAAAGTACACACATTTGAATTTCCAAATGATCATACATTTGCTTCTTGGAATTTTGTTGTAGGAAAGTAATTCATAAATATATTTTTGGTAAAGAGGGTGGGAAAATGAGGAAAGTTTTAATTATTGCTGCTCATCCTGATGATGAGATTTTAGGCTGTGGTGGAGTAATGGCGAGACATTCAATAGGCGGTGATGAAGTTTATAGTGCTATTTTAGCAGAGGGGCTAACTAGTAGAAATATTGAGCGAGATGTTGAGTTATATTCAGAAGATTTCAAAAAACTTTATAGAGCGGCAAAAATTGCAAATGATATTGTCGGTGTTAAGGAGTTAAGATTCTTAGGCTTCCCTGACAATAGAATGGATTCTCTAGAATTATTGGATATTGTAAAGCAGATAGAAATATTAATTAACGAATTTAAACCAAATATTATTTATACACATCATATGGGTGATGTGAATATAGATCATCAAATGATTCATAGAGCAGTTGTAACGGCAGTAAGACCTATTCCAGGGAGTCATACAGTGGACGAAGTATTATTTTTTGAAACGGCTTCTAGTACAGAGTGGATGACACCAGGATCATCGACACCTTTTACACCCAATTATTATGTAAATATTGAGAGTACATTATTTCTTAAATTAAAAGCATTAGAGGCTTATGAATATGAAATGCGCGATTGGCCGCATGCTCGTTCCATAAATGCGTTAGATTATTTAGCAAAATGGCGTGGGGCAAATATTGGAGTGGAAGCTGCAGAAGCTTTTATATTAGGGAGGAAAATCGTAAAATGATCCAAAATTTACAGGGAGGAAATATGGACTTTTCAATAGAATGGGAAAATATTTATAAAAAAAATCAGCATTTAAGTATATGGCCATGGTCAGATTTAGTTAGTTATGTATCACGTTATGTAAATTCAAAGAGTTCACGGTTAAAAGTATTGGAATTAGGTTGTGGAGCAGGGGCTAATATACCATATTTCCTGTCTTTGAAGTCCGAATATACATCTGTAGAAGGTAGTGAGTCAATTGTAAATTTATTACATGAAAAATTCCCGCAATATCAGGAATCGATTCATGTGGGTGATTTTACGAATTTTGAGTTTAAAAAGAATTATTATGACTTAGTAATTGATAGAGGATCACTAACTTGTAATACAACTTCTGCTATACAGAGATGTTTAAATAATGTTTATGAAGCGATGAAACCAGGAAGTCAATTTATAGGAATTGATTGGTTTTCAACTAAACATTCGGATTTTGATAAAGGAAGTGTAGTTGAGGATGATATTTTTACAAAAATGAATATAGAAAGCGGACATCTTAGTAATTTAGGGAAAATCCATTTTTCTGATAAACAACATCTATTAGATTTATTTTCTAAATTTGATATACAAGTTTTAGAACATAAAACAACTAAAAATGAACTTTCCAATAGCTATACGATTGCTTCTTGGAATTTAGTAGCAAAGAAAATGTAAAGAAACTTTAAAAGAGGTGTTTAATTTGAAAGAGTTTATTTCCTATGGCAAACAATCTATTGATGAGGAAGATATCCAAACAGTCATTGATACATTGCGCTCACCAAATTTGACACAAGGTCCAAAAGTTACTGAGTTTGAACAAGCAGTTGCCAATTATATTGGAGTAAAATACGCAGTCGCTTTTTGTAATGGTACAGCTGCATTACATGGCGCTTGCTACGCTGCTGGGATTGTAGAGGGAGACGAGGTTATCACTTCGCCCATTACCTTTGCGGCTAGTGCAAACTGCGTACGTTATGTAGGAGGTACTGTAGTTTTTGTTGATATTGATCCTGAAACATACAATATTGACCCTAAGCGAATTCAGGAGAAAATTACGGTAGAAACAAAAGCGATTATACCTGTAGATTTTACTGGTCAGCCAGCAAATATGGATGAAATTATGGAGATTGCAAAAGAGCATAACTTAGTCGTTATTGAAGATGGTGCCCATTCATTTGGTGCAGAATATAAGGGTCAAAAAGTAGGCACACAAGCTGATATGACAATGTTTAGCTTCCATCCTGTTAAGCCAATTACAACGGCTGAGGGTGGTGTAATTGTGACGAATAATGAAGAGTATTATAAAAAACTTTTGAAATTTCGTAGTCATGGCATTGAGCAAACCTCTTATGCTCAAGAGCAAGGCGGTTGGTATTATGAAATGACTGAACTTGGCTATAATTATCGAATGACTGATTTGCAAGCAGCACTAGGTCTGTCGCAAATGACTAAACTTGATCAATTCATTGAGCGACGTAGAGAAATTGCAAAGTTGTATACAGAAACATTAAAAGAAATTAAATATATTATTACACCACAACAATTAGACAATACAGTATCTGGTTGGCATTTATATATGATTCAACTAAAAGGCGTAAACCGTAAGTATATTTTTGAAGAAATGCATGCGGCAAATATAGGAGTTCATGTGCACTATATACCTGTATATTGGCATCCTTATTATCAACAATTAGGATATAAAAAAGGGCTTTGTCCTGTAGCTGAAGATTGGTATAAGAATGCTTTGACATTACCAATACACCCTCAATTGAGTGATGAAGAAGTGACATTTATCTTAAATAAACTAATTTTAAATATTAATGAATTTGCTACAAAATAATAAATAAGATTGTATGTTTGATAAACTAGCATTATTAAACAGAATAAAAGAATTAGAAAATGAAATTGAAAATATTACAAATAAGTTAAAATCGATTACTAAAGCTTAACGGCGTCATAAAAACACTATATGTGAGTATTTTAGCAGATGTATTTCTTAAAGATGAAATAACGCAAATTCAGCAGGATTTTTCTAGTTTAATTCCAGTATTAAAAATGAATGTATGCAGCTGTGTTAGCGCAATTAATTGAAACTACAAAAGAGTTTGCTGATATGAGTTATATGTTGGTGATAGACTTTATTACTGCAATTGAAGATATTAAATTTTTTTATTAGAAAATCAGTGAACTATAATGAAAAACGAATAATGAGTTTTATACAAACCAAATGTGCAGACCTATTGCATGTTGGTAGCTGGTTAGGCCCTCAACTATCTTCGCAAAAGATAGTATATCTACTTGGACTCCTCCTATTGTATTTATATTCATTTGTTCTTTTTATGTACGAAATAATTTAGCAACATTATGTGTGGAGTTTGAATATCATTTAATACAAATTGTTACATTTGTTCCATTGATTGATTAATAACTTTAAAAATTATTTTTGTGTAGATATAACGGATAATTTTGTAATTGTTAAGTTAAACAAACAAGCTTGTGCAGATTACAACATATTAAGTTTGAAATAAAATCATTGACCATACGAAATACGGCAATATTATTTTTAAACAATCATGGGTGTAGGATGATTTCTATTGGACTTGTAGATTATGTATTGAAAATGAAACCCACTCATATTAATACAAATGAAAATGTCCTAAGTGTAATGTTACTAGCTCCAAAATAGAAGTTCATGGGGACTATAGCCATGTGCTACCTGTATTTCAATTGCTGTTTAATTAGAAATGAATATATATCCTTAAGGAGAATCCAATATGCAAAACGAATTACTACAAGAAACACAGCATTCCTACTACGATTATGTAGTCAAAATTGAAGGAGGTTGCCAGCAAATAGCGAATAATTTGCGTACGGGCAAACAGGTAGAAGCATTCGAAATGATTGCGGATTTAAGTGAAGGTGTAGAATGGCTTATAACTGTGGAAAAACACATGCTTGAAAAACACTATCGTATCAATAGTTGTCTGAACGACATGATTGATATGCTAAAAGAAGTTAGTCAAGCATTAGAAATTGGCGATTCTGTTACGGTGGCGGACTTATTTGAATATGAAATTGCACCAATGTTTATGAGCGCGTCAGAGTGGACATTTGAAAAAATTGAAAACTAAATAAGCGAGATTTCTGCTATTTTTAATTTTAAACCTGCTATTCATTTAGAATAGTAGGTTTTTTTACTACAATTTTTAGCGCAACAAATCTAGTATTAAAACAAGTACTATTACAAAACACCTTATGAATCCTAATTTAAGACGATTTCCTAATTTACCTATGTAAGGCAAAGATTTAGTGCCGATAATAACTATAGTTAGATTTTTAAGTTAGGGGGGTTAATAAGATGCGCATCAATGCACAACAAACAGTAGAAAGTTTCCAAAACTCTCAAGTGTCTACTGATTCTGCTAAAGCAGCTATTGCGAGCAGTAAACTAAAAGAAGAAGGAACTACTACAGCTAATCAAAAACCAGTAGATGAATTAATAGATTCAAAGGGCGAATCTAGCCAAGAAGGAATGAAAGAAAAGCTTAAAGAAGCCGTAGATTCTATAAATGAATTTTTACAAACGGATCGAAAAACGTCTAAATTTGTCTTTCATGAGGGATTGCATAAATATTATGTTCGTTTAGTTAATGCAGAAACAGAAGAAGTCATTAAAGAAATACCACCTGAACGATTATTAGATGCATTTTATCAAATGCAAAAACTAGCTGGTATGATTGTTGATGAAAAAATCTAAATTTAGGAGGAATAGGATATGGTAAATAGAATTGGTGGTTTAGCATCAGGTATGGATATTGATGCTATGGTAGCAAAGTTAATGAAGGCAGAAAGAATGCCGATGGATAAACTTTTTCAAAAGAAACAAATTGCAGAATGGCAAAGAGATGCTTATCGATCTATCAATACAAAGCTGAAAACATTCAGTGATTTCTCGTTCGATAATATTTTGTTATCAAGCAATTTCTTGAAAAAAACAGCATCTGTTAGTGGCGGTAGTAGTGATAAAGTATCTATTAAAGCTGGCGCAGGCGCAGCAGGTAATTTAGAGATTCAATCTGTTACAAAATTGGCATCGAATGCAAAAACTGGTGTTATGAATGTAAGCGATACAACACATAGACTAGCAACCGCAGATGATGAGTTGAGTGCTATTGGCGTCAGTGAAGGCGGTAGTATCAAATTTAAAGTTACTGATGATAAAGGGAATGTGACAGAGAAAGAAGTTACTTTTACAACAGGAGACAAAATTTCTGACTTTGTAAAGAGGATGAATGAAGAAGGATTAAAAGATGCAAAATTCAATGCTACCACAGGTCGAATTTTTGCAGGTAATAATGTAGAGGTGACTAGCCAAACAAATGCGGAGAAGCTAGGTTTTTCTAAAAAGGGTGAAAGTACTGCACAATTTGTAGCCGGCGGTGGCAATGGTGCTAAAAGCAACACACTTTTAGGAGAATTAGGACTTGAGGATGGCTCTTTAACATTTAATGTTATTCAGTCGAATGGTGAAACAAAGCAAACAAAAATTTCTTATAGCAAGTCAGATACAATTGAGTCATTTATTAATAATCTTAATCGTTCTGGTGCAGGGGTTACAGCCCTATTCTCTAATGGTAAGCTAACAATTGGGGCTAATAACTCTGGTAAAACTAGTGATGGTAGCACAAGCAGTATTCAAGTTTTAAAAGATGGTGACGGTGACGGTAATGATGATGCGAATGTTTCAGCTTTACTGGGGAAATTAGGATTTGGTGCTGCAGAAACAGGTCACACTAAAGATAATAATGTTGCAACATTTGATTTAACAAATGTTGTAGAAAATAGTGTTAGGATAGGTCAAGAAGGTCAAAATGCTATTTATAAAATTAATGGGCTAGACATGGAGAGTGCTTCTAATTTAGTCAATGTTTCAGGCTATGAAATTACATTAAAAGGAGAATTTACTGAAAGTACAGCTAATACTGTATCTGTAAAATCCACACATGATATAGATCATATGGTGGATAAAATTAAAGAATTCGTAAATAAGTATAATGAGCTGATTGGTGGTATTAACGATCAATTAAAAGAGACCAAATATCGTTCTTTTACTCCTTTAACAGATGAGCAACGTAAAGATATGAGTGAAAATGAGCAAAAATTATGGGATGAAAAGGCAAAAAGTGGCTTATTGCGTAGTGATTCTTTATTACGCCAAGGCATGAATGATATACGTTATGCAATAGGAGGACATGTAGGCGGCTTTGGTGATGGTGCTTATAATGCATTATCAGCAATGGGGATTACTACGACAAGTAATTATAGTGATGGTGGTAAGTTACAAATTGATGAAAATCAGCTACGTAAAGCATTAACAGATGATCCAGAGCGTGTAATTAGTACATTAACACAACAGGGCGAGAAAAAATCAGATGGAACAGATACTCGTGGTATTGTACAAAGATTACGTAGTGCTATTACTGACTTTAGTCAATCTATAGAGAAAAAAGCTGGTCGTGCCACGATGACAGACCAACAATATGCTCTTGGTAAAGAATTAGTAGGAATTAATCAACGAATGGACACTTGGAAAACGAAGCTTGAAAATATCGAAGCTCGGTATTGGAAGCAGTTTTCTGCGATGGAGAAAGCGATTAATAAAGCAAACGAGCAATCTAGCATGTTTGCGCAATTTGCGGGTGGCAATTAATAAGTTGAAGTAGGAGATTATGATGCAACCAATCGAACAATTATTACAGGTGTCGGCGAATTTATATAAGATTTTAGGCGAAATTCCAGCAGGAGAAGAGCGTGATGAGTACATTAATCAGATTAATGATCTGCTAAATAAACGTGGACAAATAATGGAAGTATTAAAGCAGGAGAACTTTCAATTTAATCAAGAAAATCGTATTCATCTTACATTGTTTGAATTGGATAATGGCATTAAAGAGCGGTTAGCAGCTGTTATGGAAGCAGTTAAACAAGACATGGCAAACCTACAAAAAACGAAAAAAAGTGAACAACAATATTTCAATCCTTATTCGAATGTTCGTGTAATGGATGGGATGTATTATGACAAAAAGAATTAATAGTTTATCTTCATTCAGCGTGGTGCAAGTCGCCAGCTGAATGGAAGATAAAGCCCTGGCGGATGTCTTCGATTTAAAAGGAATGAATTGTGATTACACAATTCAAAATCCAGACACAATTACGCCGAGGCTTAATTGATCAAATAGCTTTTCTTCGTAAAATGGTTTAAACTAGTAAATAAGTAACCTTTCAAAGGAGTTGTCCTTTATTGGCAGCAAATTTAACAGCACAAAACGCGTATAAACAAAATAGTGTGACTACAGCTTCTCCTGGCGAGCTAACATTAATGCTTTATAATGGATGCCTGAAATTCTTGCATAAGGCGAAACTAGCTATTCAAGAGAAGAATATTCAAGAAAAAAATACGAACCTTCAAAAGGCACAGTCCATTATTGGTGAACTGATGTCGACACTCAATATGGACATAGAGGTGTCGAAGCAATTGTTACCTCTTTATGAATTTTTAAATCGTCGTTTAATTGAAGCCAACATTCAAAATGACGTAGCCATTATTGAGGAAGTAGAAGGATTTGTGACGGAATTTCGCGATACGTGGAAGGAAGTTATTCGCATTAATCGACAACAGCAATTTGGTCAGGGAAACAGCGGACAAATTTAGACACAATTAGAGGCCATCATCAAAAGATGGTCTCTTTTCTTTGTGACAGAGGAATTATCTAGAAATTATTGATAAATAGTCATAAATTAGGCTATTGATCGGTAAAATATGTTACTTATTCCCTGTGGCTGTTAGTTGGGCATCATGGCATAATCAAAGCAATAAACATGTTTAAAAGAGTACTGGGGTGGGAATATGATTTTTAAGCGTCAAGAAGGTTTCCGATTTAAATTTGAGGAGCCAATTCAAATAACTTTTGCTATTTATGAAAATGGAAAGGTCAATCATGGACAAACGGCTATGGCTGACTTGTTGGATATTAGTCCACGTGGGTTAAAGATGTTTACGGAAGTAGACTTAGGTATAAACCCTCCACCATTAGATATTCATTTTGTGCTAGATACACAAGAAGTTCGCGCTTATGGAGAAGTGATTTGGAGTCGTCCATTTGGGAACGGCAAGCAATACGGCATCTATTTTAATAATCAAGGACCCGTGGAAGATTTGATTGTTGAAGAACTAAAGCTTCGACGCAAAAAGGAAGCAGCTGAAGCGAAAAAACAAAATAATAATTTATAAAATTTATAAAAATTTTTTGTAAAAAAAAGAATGATTTTAGAGGAATTTCACACACTTGTGTAGAAATAGATAGTATAGCAGTTATAAAGGAGGAGTTTACATGTTAAACTTTAACATTCGTGGTGAAAATATTGAGGTAACTCCAGCTATTCGAGAGTATGTTGAGAACAAAATCGATAAAGTTGAACGCTATTTTAACGAAGATGTTAATGCCAACGCTAATGTCAATTTAAAGGTTTACAATGACAAACAAACTAAAGTGGAAGTTACTATTCCAATGAAGAACCTAACTCTTCGTGCTGAAGAGCGTCATAATGATATGTATGCTGCTGTTGATCTAATTGTTGATAAATTAGAGCGTCAGATCCGTAAGCATAAAACAAAGGTAAACCGTAAATTCCGCGAGCGTGAAGGTGCAGGCCTTTATTTTGCTACTACTCAAGCAGCCGCTGATGCAGTATCAGAGGAAGAAGAATATTCAATTGTTCGTACAAAGCAATTTGATTTAAAACCTATGGATCAAGAAGAGGCAGTTCTACAAATGAATATGCTTGGACATGATTTCTATGTCTTTACAGATGCTGAATCGAACGGCACAAATATTGTGTATAAACGTAAAGATGGAAAATATGGCTTAATTGAAACAACTTAAAACTTCATGATGACAAAGGCTCTCGCGATGGCGAGGGTCTTTTTTTGTATGACAATCATATGTAGCCGGGGTGACAGTTTGCATGAAACTGTTACACAATGGTAAAATGAAAGTTGAATCTATATAGGAAGTGAAAAACATTCATGGCAAACCTATTAAATAAATTATTTGATTTCAATAAACGTGAGCTAAAAAAATTAGAAAAAATCGCTGACCAAGTTGAGGGATTCGCTTCTCAAATGGAACAGCTTTCAGATGATCAATTACAAGCGAAAACAGATGAATTTAAAAAACGCTATGCTGATGGCGAACATTTAGAGTCGATTCGTGGCGAAGCTTTTGCTGTTTGTCGAGAAGCGGCAAAACGTGTATTAGAGATGTACCCATTCCGTGTTCAAATCATGGGGGCTGCTGCTCTTGATGAGGGGAATATCGCAGAGATGAAGACCGGGGAAGGTAAAACATTAACAGCAACAATGGCTGTTTATTTGAATGCCATCACTGGTAAAGGTGTACATGTTGTGACAGTCAACGAATACCTAGCGAGTCGTGATGCTGCTGAAATGGGACAACTTTATAATTTCTTAGGCTTATCTGTTGGGCTTAATTTAAATAGCCTCTCAAAAGATGAAAAACGTACTGCTTATGAGGCTGATATTACGTATAGTACAAACAATGAGCTAGGCTTTGACTACTTACGTGATAATATGGTGCTGTATAAGGAGGAACGTGTACAACGTCCATTGCATTATGCGGTGATTGATGAGGTCGACTCAATCTTAATTGATGAAGCGCGTACGCCATTAATTATTTCGGGTCAAGCTGGGAAATCAGCACAGCTTTATAAACAGTCCAATGCATTTGTACGGATGTTAAATGCAGAGACAGATTATACGTATGAAGAATCAACAAAAGGTGTTACGTTAACAGATGCAGGTGTAGAGAAGGCGGAAAAAGCATTCGGCATTGATAATCTATTTGATTTGACACATGTTCGTTTAAACCATGCCATTAATCAATCATTAAAAGCACATGTGAGTATGCATAATGATGTAGATTATGTTGTGCAGGAAGGCGAGATCGTTATCGTTGACGGCTTTACAGGTCGTTTGATGAAAGGGCGTCGTTACTCTGACGGTTTACACCAGGCAATTGAAGCCAAGGAAGGCGTAGAGATTCAAAATGAATCGATGACAATGGCGACAATTACCTTCCAAAACTATTTCCGTATGTATCAAAAGTTAGCAGGGATGACAGGTACAGCGAAAACAGAGGAAGAGGAATTCCGTAATATTTATAATATGAACGTTGTGGCTATTCCTACGAATAAACCGATTGCTCGTGATGACCGTGCTGACTTAATTTTTGCCACTATGGAAGGAAAATATAAAGCGGTAGCTGCAGATATTGCAGAGCGACATCAAGCGGGTCAACCAGTACTTGTAGGTACAGTTGCCATTGAAACGTCTGAAATTATTTCAAGATTATTGGATAAGTATAAAATTCCACATAATGTATTAAATGCGAAAAACCATGAACGTGAAGCTGAAATCATTGCCAATGCTGGTTCAAAGGGTGCTGTGACAATTGCAACAAACATGGCTGGTCGTGGTACAGATATTAAACCTGGTGAAGGTGTACTCGAAATTGGTGGTTTAGCGGTAATCGGTACAGAGCGACATGAATCCCGTCGTATTGACAATCAGCTTCGTGGACGTTCTGGTCGTCAAGGGAATCCTGGGGTTACACAATTCTATCTATCCCTAGAGGATGATTTGATGCGTCGTTTTGGCTCTGACAATATGAAGTCTATGATGATGCGCTTAGGTATGGATGATTCCCAGCCATTGCAATCGAAAGTGGTGTCGAGAGCTGTAGAATCAGCGCAGAAACGTGTCGAAGGTAATAACTTTGATGCGCGTAAACGATTATTACAATATGACGATGTATTACGTCAGCAACGTGAGATTATTTATAAAGAGCGTTATGATGTGCTGGAAACAGAAAATATGCGTGTGCTTGTTGAGTCTATGATTCAAGAAACAATTGATAATATTGTTAGCCTGTATACTCAAGGTGAACAGAAGGATTGGAACTTAAAGGCAATTGAAGACTTTGTAGCGGCCAATCTTTTAGAGGAAGGTCAACTTAAAGTATCTGATTTCCAAGGCAAGTCTGTAGAAGATATTAATCAGTTGATTTCTGATGCAGTTCATGTTCGTTATAATGAAAAAGAGGTAGAACTGACACCAGAGCGTATGCGTGAGTTTGAAAAGGTCATTTTATTACGATCAATCGATACAAAATGGATTGATCATATTGATGCAATGGATCAACTACGTCAAGGTATCCATCTGCGTGCATATGGTCAAAACGATCCGCTTCGTGAATATCAACAAGAAGGCTTTGCGATGTTTGAGGATATGGTAGCCTCTATTCGTGAGGATGTAGCGAAATATGCGATGAAAGCAGAAATCCGCAACAATCTTGAGCGTGAAGAGGTGGCGAAGGGGCAGGCTGTTAATCCAAAAGAAGAAGGTGGCTCTGCTCCGAAAAGGCAACCAGTTCGTAAGGCTGAAAACATTGGCCGTAATGATTTATGTCCATGTGGAAGCGGTAAGAAATTTAAAAACTGTCATGGTACGGCTCAATAATATTTAGGTGAAAAAATCATTTTAACTACGTGTTAAAATGATTTTTTCTTTTTAAAATAACTCAAAATTGAAGAAATTTTAGCTTATAAAGTCAGAATTTATAGACAATTGAAAAATATGGGTATACAATAGCTGTAATAATAGGTATATAGTACAAGTTGTTTGTCCTATTATTATCCTAAATTATTAATTATAAGACCAAGACTTAAGGAGGATCGGGATTTTCAAGAAGGTTTCTTGGAGAAATGGGTAGGTGTGTTGAAAAAAATTTCAAGCAATCTTACTCGTTGAAAATATCGGGAATGTACGGATATTGGTATATTCCTTTTTATTATGACTGGAAGCAACATAAAATGTATAAAGGGGGACTATAGATGCATAAAAAAGATATTATGAATAGTGAAACAATGATGTATATGCCTGTGTATGATTCCTTTGGAAATTTATGTACGCAGGTGTATGAGAAAAATAATGAGTATATATCTACGCTACCACCCACGAAATTATTGGACTTTAATCTGCGTTATTTTGGTTCTAGTTTAAGAGGAGCATTCGATGGTTCGAAAATGATCCTAGGCAAGCTTAATAAAAATCCTATAGTGGTGGATGAACGATGTAATATTCTATGGTTCCCTAGTAGATCTCCTCTACATCCCGAATGTATCTGGTTCGCTGTCCATCATATTGATGAATATAATGCTGTGGATAAAAAGAGGACGAAGGTCACTTTTATGAATGGCAAGGAATTTATTGTAGATGTCAGTGTTAATGCGTTAGAGTCTCGAATTCAAAGAGCTTTTTTATTAAAATATAGACTAGAGAAACGAACAAAATATTTACTTGTTCAGTATGATCGTGTGAAAGTATTTCAACGTCTTGCCAAGAATATGGTGGAGGACGAGACGCAAGATAGTTGACTTAATACCATAAAACATCTGCTAGATAGTATGTTTTCCTTTGTAAAAACGTTATAATAAAAAGATACGGGGCTTTGTGAATGAAGTGTTAGCTCCATGACTAACGTTCGGAGGATTTAACGATGATTGAATTAGCAGATGTACGCAATGTGTTAGACACTACAGCCAAAAAATTGGTGGACTTTAGGGGGTCTCTTTGACTTAGAAAACAAAGAGGCACGTATTCAGGAGCTAGATGAAATGATGCTAGAGCCAGGCTTTTGGGATGATCAGCAAGGTGCACAGGTGGTTATCAATGAAGGCAATGCCTTAAAAGCCATTGCCAATGAATATAAGGATTTAGTGGAAACACATGAAAATTTAGATATGACACTGGAGCTTTTACGTGAAGAATCAGACGAAGAATTACAGGAAGAACTAGGCAAAGAACTAGCAGAATTCCAACAAAAGATAGCTGATTTTGAGCTGCAACTGCTGTTAAGTGGTCCATATGATCAAAACAATGCCATTTTAGAGCTGCATCCTGGAGCTGGTGGTACGGAATCACAGGATTGGGGTTCCATGCTTTTACGTATGTATACGAGATGGGCGGAAAAGCGCGGATTTAAAGTGGAAACGGTGGACTATCTGCCTGGAGATGAAGCTGGGATTAAATCTGTAACATTGTCGATTAAAGGTCACAATGCTTTTGGTTATTTACAAGCAGAAAAGGGTGTCCATCGTCTAGTACGTATTTCTCCATTCGATTCTTCTGGCCGCCGTCATACGTCTTTCGTTTCCTGCGATGTTATGCCAGAGTTCGACGACAATATTGAAATCGATATTCGTACAGAGGATTTAAAAATTGATACGTATCGTGCAACAGGTGCGGGTGGTCAGCATATTAATACGACAGATTCTGCTGTTCGTATTACGCATATCCCTACTGGTACGGTCGTACAATGTCAAGCTGAGCGTTCACAGATTAAAAACCGTGAAAAAGCGATGACGATGTTAAAAGGGAAGCTATATCAACTAGAGCTTGATAAACAGCAGGCACAGCTAGATGAAATACGTGGTGAACAAAAAGAAATAGGCTGGGGCTCTCAAATTCGTTCGTATGTTTTCCACCCATACTCGATGGTAAAGGATCATCGTACAAATGAAGAGACAGGTAATGTGGGAGCAGTGATGGATGGCGATTTAGATCCATTTATTAATGCTTATTTACGTTCAAAAATAAATTAATACACAGATTCCCCAAGAGTGAGATGCTCTTGGGGAATTTTTTGTTAAAAGGGCGGATGATAGGGTGCATCTTGGCTAAGCTGTTTACGTTCATTCATGTAGTATTTATACAGCATAGATGCGTTAAGAAATTGTTTACTAATGGATGCATATCGAATAGGTAGTTCAATTTGTTTATTATTTTTTAACGTTACAGTACACCCCATTTCACTAGGTGTAATATTGATAATTGCATGAAGCCCAATCCATATATTGTGAATGGAGCTTGGTGAATAAGTTGGTAAAAAAATACAGGGATAACCGTAATCAAAGGCCACGACGACTGGTAACTTGTGTTGATTGCCGAAGAAACGCTTAGCCGATTGTTTTGCGGCTTCATAGGTGGAGCCTAATGAGATACAGGATTTTCGAAGGACATGCATCGGTTTGCGCGTAAC
The DNA here is from genome assembly GCF_038630885.1 of Lysinibacillus sp. FSL K6-0057. NCBI lineage: Bacteria > Bacillati > Bacillota > Bacilli > Caryophanales > Bacillaceae > Lysinibacillus > Lysinibacillus sp. FSL K6-0057. The sequence continues at coordinate 769,995 of NZ_CP152047.1, forward strand.
AATCAGCTCATTATGCTTATCAATCACATGTGTGAATACTTTGGAGTCATGCTGAATGGGCTGCAGTAAATAAGTGTTGAATGAAATTAAGTAGCCGTTTACAAAATTAGTTGTCATATAGGGAGTGCCTCCTTTTTTCTAGTAATAACATTAGTGTAGAGCAAAAAATGACTTTCATAAATTAGATGAAAAAGTTGAAAATTGTTCAGAAAAGCACGAAATGCTTAGAGAATTTGCTCTAAATGTCACGTGATTTAGAGCTAATCCAAGATATTTTCGATTCGTAAGCATTGCTTTTTAATTTCAATTTTCATATAATTTAGAAAAGGATCGAGGTGAGATCGTTGGATAAATATTATTCGTATACAGATTTTCTAAAAGCCGTTGGTCAGTCGAAAAAAGTTGATGAGGCAGAGAAATTATTAAACGAGATTTATTTAGATTTATTTTTAAATCGTATCCAGCGTATGCATCGGCAAGAGCAGCTCATGGTTCTGATAGATAGAGCACTCGATGAAAAAGATGAAAACGCATTTTATCAATACGCATCCGAACTAATTTCCTTACAGCAAACAGAAGATGAAACATATTGACGAACCCGCTCTCCACTTCTATTGGAGAGCGGGATTTTTTTGACTTTGAAAATAGTTGTGAGGGATGTGAAGAGTGTTTGTTTTCATTCGAACAGTTTGAGACTCTGCTCATAAAAAAGTGAGAGTCGCTCCGAAAGTGAAGGTTCCCGCTCCAAAAAGCATGTGCCCCCGCTCATAAAAAGGAATGAGTCGCTCCGAAAGAGACGGAACCCGCTCATAAAAGGGAATGAGTCGCTCTGAAAGAGACGGAAGCCGCTCATAAAGGTGAGATAACCGCTCTAAAAGTGACGCCCCCGATCGTAACCGCACGATAGCCGCTCCAAAAGCACAAAACTCCGCTCCTAAAAGAGTGCAAGCCGCTCCAAAAGCAATAACCGTCACTCCTAAATAAGGAATCTCATGAAGCTTGAAAACCTGATAAAACGGCTATTATAAGAGTGACAAGTTAAATTGGCCGTATCGTTATTTATTAAGAATTTTAGAGATGAAAAAAAAATTACAAACATTCGTTCGTTAAATGTTCGAAATTTTAATATTGCTATGCTAAAATATATGTACAAATTGGAAGGAAAGGACGGGGACATGAGTGCAAACATTTGATTTACAAGCGCCATATCAGCCTAATGGGGATCAGCCACAGGCCATTGCGGAATTAGTGGAGGGTGTGAATGCAGGCAAACGTCATCAAACATTACTTGGTGCTACGGGAACAGGTAAAACGTTTACCATTTCTAATGTCATCCAGCAGGTTAAAAAACCAACACTAATCATGGCACACAATAAAACGTTAGCTGGCCAGTTATATAGTGAATTTAAAGAGTTCTTCCCAAATAACGCTGTTGAATACTTTGTCAGCTACTATGATTACTACCAACCAGAAGCTTATGTACCGCAGACAGATACCTATATAGAAAAAGATTCTAGCATTAACGATGAAATTGATAAGCTGCGTCACTCTGCTACTTCTGCATTGTTTGAGCGTGAGGATGTCATTATTATTGCATCTGTGTCCTGCATTTATGGTTTAGGTTCCCCTGAAGAATATCGAGAAATGGTTGTTTCCATTCGCACAGGTATGGAAATAGAACGTAATCAGCTACTGCGCAAACTTGTAGACGTTCAGTATGAGCGAAATGATATTAGTTTTACACGCGGAACATTTCGGGTACGTGGAGATGTAGTGGAAATCTTCCCAGCCTCTCGTGATGAGCATTGTATTCGCGTGGAATTTTTCGGTGATGAAATTGATCGCATTCGTGAGGTAGATGCACTTACGGGAGAAATTTTATCGGATCGAGAGCATGTTGCTATTTTCCCAGCATCCCACTTCGTTACACGAGAAGAAAAAATGCGTAAAGCAATTGAAAACATTGAACAAGAATTAGAGGAACGACTTGCATTATTACGATCAGAAGATAAATTACTAGAGGCACAGCGTTTAGAACAACGTACACGTTATGATTTAGAAATGATGCGTGAAATGGGCTTTTGCTCAGGGATTGAAAACTATTCACGTCATTTAACATTGCGTGGAGCAGGTGCCACTCCATATACATTGCTAGATTATTTCCCAGATGACTTTTTGCTTGTAGTCGATGAAAGTCACGTCACACTGCCTCAGGTTCGTGGCATGTACAATGGTGACCAAGCACGTAAAGGTGTACTCGTAGAACATGGTTTCCGTTTGCCATCAGCACTTGATAACCGTCCACTACGCTTTGAAGAATACGAAAAAAGAGTGCATCAAGCCATTTATGTATCAGCCACACCAGGTCCGTATGAGCTGGAGCACACACCCGAAATGGTTGAGCAAATTATTCGACCTACTGGATTATTGGATCCGTTAATTGAGGTGCGACCTATTGAAGGGCAAATCGATAATTTAATCGATGAAATTCAAGATCGAATTGCACAAAATGAACGGGTTTTAGTGACAACGTTAACGAAGAAAATGTCTGAGGATTTATCGGCCTACTTGAAGGAAATGGGCTTAAAAGTCGAATACTTACATTCAGAAATTAAAACACTAGAACGTATAGAGATTATCCGTGAACTACGAAAAGGAACGTATGACGTACTAATTGGTATTAATCTATTGCGTGAAGGTCTTGATATTCCTGAGGTGTCCCTTGTTGCAATTTTAGATGCTGATAAAGAAGGGTTTTTACGTTCAGAGCGTTCATTGATTCAAACGATTGGTCGTGCTGCTCGTAATGCGAATGGTCATGTCATTATGTATGCAGATCATGTAACAGACTCGATGAAAAAGGCGATTGATGAAACGAAACGTCGCCGTGCGTTACAAATGGCTTATAACGAGGAGCATGGCATAACACCACAAACGATCATTAAGAAAATCCCAGATGTCATTCGTGCAACACAAGTAGCAGAAGAAGAGGAATCCTATGTAACAAAGGCAACAAAAGGCAAAAAGCTAACAAAGGCGGAAAGAGAACAGCTCTTAGCTTCCCTAGAAGTAGAAATGAAGGAAGCAGCAAAAGCGCTTGATTTTGAACGTGCGGCTGAGTTGCGAGATACAATATTTGAATTGAAGGTAGAAGGGTGAATGACTTGTGAAAAATACTGAAATTGTCGTGCAAGGCGCACGTGCTCATAATTTAAAAAATATCAATGTCACAATTCCACGTGACCAATTGGTCGTATTAACTGGTTTATCAGGCTCAGGAAAGTCTTCTCTAGCATTTGACACAATTTATGCGGAGGGCCAACGTCGTTATGTTGAGTCCCTTTCCGCCTATGCCCGCCAATTTCTTGGGCAAATGGATAAGCCAGATGTTGATGCCATAGAAGGTTTATCTCCTGCTATTTCCATTGACCAAAAAACGACAAGTCGTAACCCACGATCTACTGTAGGTACGGTAACGGAGATCTATGACTACTTACGTTTACTTTATGCACGCATTGGTAAACCGATTTGTCCAAATCATGGCATAGAAATCACTTCCCAAACGATTGAGCAAATGGTGGATCGTTTATTAACTTATCCAGAGAGAACAAAAATGCAACTTCTTGCACCAATGGTTTCTGGACGTAAGGGAACCCATGTTAAATTGCTAGAAGATTTAAAAAAGCAGGGTTTTGTTCGTGTCCGAATTGATGGGGAATTACGTGATTTAGATGATGCTATCGAACTTGATAAAAATAAAAAGCATTCAATCGAAGTAGTGGTGGACCGTGTTGTCATGAAGGAAGGGATTGCTGCTCGTCTGAGTGATTCGTTAGAAACGGCTTTGCGTCTGGCAGATGGACGTGTGCTTGTCGATGTGATGGAACATGAAGAGTTACTATTTAGTGAGCATCATGCCTGCCCATTATGTGGATTTTCTATAGGTGAGTTAGAGCCTCGTATGTTTTCATTTAATAGTCCATTTGGTGCTTGTCCAAGCTGTGATGGCTTAGGTTCAACGCAAGAGGTGGATTTAGATTTAGTGGTGCCTGATTGGGATCGTTCCTTATTAGAGCATGCCATTGCACCATGGGAACCAACTAGCTCGCAGTACTATCCACAATTGCTGAAAGCTGTATGTGATCATTATGATATCCCAATGGATGTACCTGTGAAGGATTTGCCAAAGGAAAAGATGGATAAGGTTTTATATGGCTCTGGGAAAGACAAAATACATTTCCATTATGAAAATGAATTTGGTAATGTGCGAGATCAAATGATTGAATTTGAAGGTGTTGTGCGCAATGTTGAGCGACGTTTTAAAGAGACTACATCCGATTATGTTCGTGAGCAAATGGAAAAATACATGGCACAGCAAGCTTGTCCTTCATGTAAAGGTTATCGTTTAAAGCCTGAAACGTTAGCAGTGAAAGTAGCCGATAAGCATATTGGTGAGGTTACACAATATTCGATTCAGGAAGCGGACACATTCTTCAAAGAGCTTGATCTCACTGAAAAGGATATGCAAATAGCACGATTGGTTTTACGAGAAATTGAAGAACGATTGGGCTTCCTTGTTAATGTTGGTTTAGACTATTTAACATTGAGTCGTGCAGCAGGTACATTATCTGGTGGGGAAGCGCAACGTATTCGTCTTGCTACGCAAATTGGTTCACGATTAACGGGGGTCCTTTATATTTTAGATGAGCCTTCGATTGGTTTGCATCAACGGGATAATGATCGTCTGATTAGCACGTTACAAAATATGCGTGATATTGGGAATACGTTGATTGTCGTAGAGCACGATGAAGATACAATGCTTGCTGCCGATTATCTTATCGATGTAGGACCTGGAGCAGGTGTCCATGGCGGTCAAATTGTGGCAGCCGGTACACCACAGGAAGTTATGAATAATGAAAAATCCTTAACAGGACAATATTTAAGCGGTAGAAAGTTTATTCCATTGCCAATTGAAAGACGCCAACCAAATGGGCGAAAGCTCTCCATTAAAGGTGCTAAGGAAAATAATTTACGTAATGTCAAAGTAGATGTTCCACTTGGCTTATTTGTTGCAGTGACAGGGGTGTCTGGCTCAGGGAAATCTACTTTGATTAATGAAATTTTATATAAATCATTGGCACAGAAGTTGAATCGTTCAAAGGTCAAGCCTGGCGAGCATAAAGAAGTGACGGGCATTGATGAGCTTGAAAAAGTAATCGATATTGACCAATCACCAATTGGGCGTACACCTCGTTCAAACCCAGCAACATATACAGGTGTTTTTGATGATATTCGTGATGTTTTTGCGGCAACAAATGAAGCCAAGGTACGAGGCTATAAAAAAGGACGCTTTAGCTTCAATGTCAAGGGCGGTCGCTGTGAAGCATGTCGTGGGGATGGCATTATTAAAATTGAAATGCATTTCCTTCCAGATGTTTATGTACCATGTGAAGTATGTCACGGCAAACGTTATAACCGTGAAACACTTGAAGTGAAGTATAAAGATAAGAGTATTGCTGATATTCTCGATATGACGATTGAAAATGCAGTAGTGTTCTTTGAAAATATTCCAAAGATCCAACGTAAGCTACAAACGATTGTCGATGTGGGCTTGGGCTATATGAAATTAGGACAACCAGCGACAACCTTATCGGGTGGGGAGGCACAGCGTGTAAAACTAGCCTCTGAATTACATCGACGTTCTACAGGGAAATCGTTCTATATTTTGGATGAACCAACGACAGGATTACATGCCGATGATATTGCTCGATTACTTGTCGTGTTACAGCGTCTTGTTGAAAACGGTGATTCTGTGTTAGTTATTGAGCATAACTTAGATGTGATTAAAACAGCTGATTATATCATCGACTTAGGTCCAGAAGGTGGAGACAAAGGTGGCACAATCGTTGCAACTGGTACACCTGAAGAGGTAGTAGAAGTTGCTGGCTCCTACACAGGAAAATACTTAAAACCAATTCTGGAACGAGATCGTATGAGAATGGATGCATTGCTAGCAGAAGCTTCTAAATCTTAATGGATTTACAATCGAATGGAAATGATTGATCTGGATTGAAAGGTGATCTTCAAGTGGAGAAAGCCGCTCAATCCAGATTGAAAGATGATCCAAAATGCGAGGAATCCGCTCAAACAGGGGTCAGAAGTGATCTAAAAAGTGAGGACCCCGCTCAAACAGAGGCCGGAAGTGATCTAAAATGTGAGGACCCCGCTCAAACAGAGGTCGGAAGTGATCTAAAAAGTGAGGTTCCCGCTCCAACAGAGGCCGGAAGTGATCTAAAAGGAGAAGAACCCGCTCAAACAGAGTTCAGAAGTGATCCAAAAAGTGCGGCCTCCGCTCTATTCAAAGAAAAACCGATCTAATAAACGAGTGATATAATTTGTAATAGGTAAAAGCCCGATGATTTTGTATTGAAAAGACCCAATTTATTCAATTTTGCAGTGAAACTTTTCACATGATGAATCGTATAAATAGTATAACGAACTGAGGGAGGCTATTTATTTATGCAAAATGAACGTCAACGTATTTTAGAACTTGTAGAAAAAGGAACAATTTCGGCACAAGAGGCGATTACATTATTAGAAGCATTAGAGCAACCTGGCAAGTCTACTCAACATGTTATGAATGATGTGTCGAAAGAGACGCAATCCTTTTCAACTGAAAAAGAGTCACTATTTGAAGAAAAACAAAAAGATGGTGACAAGAAAAAAGATGATTTTATGAAATACTTCCAAGATGAAATGCAAGATTTTCGTAAGGATTTAACGCAAATCGGTTCTCTTTTTATGGATATGATGAATACAGCTGTTAAAAAAGTGAAGGAATTTGATGTAGCTTCTCCATTTGGAGATAAAATTGAGTTTACACATACAGAAGAAGTTGCTGCAGCCGATGTAGACAATATTATCGTTGAATTACCAAATGGTAACTTCTCATTGGAATCTGGTGAAGGCGACACTATTCAAGTGATCTGCAAGGTAAAGGCACCTTTGATGAACGATAGTGAAGAAGAAACACGCAATCACTTTTTAGAGCAATTTGTTGTGAAAGAGGAAGCGCAATCTCTTCGTATTTTGAGCCAATTAAAGCTTGTTCAAGTCAATGTGAAGGTGTTAGTACCTAAGGATAAACTTGAAAAATTATCTGTGCGTCTAATGAACGGTAGTGTTTCATTACAGGATACAGCATTTGAAGAATTAAAAGTAAAAACGTTAAACGGTGCCATTAAAGGAACGAAGTTTAATTTCGGGAAAGCGGAAGTGGATTCTTCTAATGGTTCCATTGAATTAACGAATGTTCGAGGTAAGGATTTAGAGGCTGAAACATTGAATGGACGTGTTTATTTGGATGGTGCTCTGGATGAAGTTGAAGCTAAGTCAGTCAATGGACATGTAGTCGTAACAACATGCTCGACAAACTCCTCTAAAATTAAAGCTCAGACAGTTGCTGGAGCTGTGGAATTATATGTCCCGCGAACAATTTCATTGAGCGGCAAAGTGGTAACAAATTTTGGAAAAGTGGATGTGGGTATTCAGGATGTTTCCAAAATGGAGTCACAAGATCAATTCTTATCCAAAGTAGTCCGTTTTGACAAAGAAGTAGAAAATGCGAATCGCCTATTTATCGAAGGTGAATCGAAAACAGGTGCCGTTTTAGTGCGTTACACAACAACGGATGAACAACAAATTTAACAGGAGAAGCATTCAAGCTAATTTAGGCTTGAGTGCTTTTTTCTTATCAAACAGGATTCGACCTTGCATATATAGGCGAATCTTGTTTTTATTTTTGTCATTTTCTTAAGGATAATGGCAAGGAAAGAACGAAATAGAAGGAACTGCCACGGATTGAAATGAAACTGTAATAAAAAAACAGAAATAGAGTGCTATAATAGTAAAAGAAATACCTCTTACATAGATGAGAGTTTTAGGTGGTTTAATCATGATAGAAATGAAAAATGTGACAAAGAAATACCCAAACGGTGTTGTTGCGACAAATGGTATTTCCGTTAATATAAAGCAAGGCGAATTTGTGTATGTAGTCGGTCCAAGTGGGGCAGGTAAATCTACTTTTATTAAATTGATGTACCGTGAAGAAAAGGCAACATCAGGACAAATCATTGTCAATGGTATTGATTTAGCAACTTTAAAAAATAAGAAGGTCCCTTTTTTGCGTCGTCAACTTGGCGTAGTTTTCCAAGATTTCAAATTACTACCTCGTTTGAACGTTTATGAGAACGTAGCGTTTGCGCTTGAAGTAATTGAGGAAAAGCCAGATGAAATCCGACGTCGGGTTATGGAAGTGTTAGAACTAGTTGGATTGAAGCATAAAGCAAGAATGTTTCCAAATGAGCTTTCAGGCGGAGAGCAGCAACGGGTATCGATTGCTCGTTCGATCGTCAATGTTCCCAAAGTGGTGATTGCTGACGAACCTACAGGGAACCTTGATCCTGAAACATCATGGGAAATCATGAATTTATTTGAGGAAATTAATGCACGTGGGACAACCATTGTAATGGCGACCCACAACCGTGAAATTGTGAATACGATTCGTCGTCGTGTAATCGCAATTGAAGGTGGCTTAATTGTCCGTGATGAACACGGAGGTGATTACGGCTATGAAATTTAGTACAGTAAAGCGCCACTTCCGTGAAAGTATTAAATCACTTGGTCGAAATAGCTGGATGACCATTGCGTCCGTCAGTGCCGTAACCGTTACGCTCATACTAGTAGGCGTTTTTGCGCTTATTATGATGAATTTAAATAAAGTAGCAACGGATTTAGAAAACGATGTCGAAATTAAAGTGTTAATTGATGAGACAGCAGATGAAGCTGCAGAAAAAGCACTCATTGAAAAAGTCAAAAAATTGCCTGGTGTCTCCGAGATGACTTATTCCACTAAGGAAGACGAGTTAACCAAGCTAGTAAAAGACTTCGGTGATGATTTTAAACTATTTGAACAAAGTAACCCTTTACGTAATGTAATTTATGTAAAAGCTGCTGATCCACAGCAAACAGCAAAAGTTGCGAAAGCCATTGATAAATATGAGTATACATATGACGTGATGTATGGCGAAGGAAAAGTTGAAAAACTATTTAACTTCTTAAATATTAGTCGTAATGTAGGAATCGTACTTATTTTAGGGTTATTATTTACAGCGATTTTCTTAATTTCGAATACTATCCGTATAACGATTATTGCTCGTCGTGATGAAATAGAAATTATGAAACTTGTAGGGGCTACGAATTCATTCGTGCGTATCCCATTCTTATTAGAAGGTATGTGGCTCGGAATTTTAGGTTCAATTATTCCGATTGCGGTTGTCACAACCATTTACCACAATATATATAAAATTATTGCACCACGTTTACAAGGTGAGCTTATTCAATTACTAGATTTTTCTCCACTTGTGTATCAGGTAAGCGGTCTTCTGTTACTTATTGGTGTACTTATTGGTATTTGGGGAAGCTTCATGTCAGTTCGTAAGTTTTTAAAAATTTAGTCACAACGGATATTTGTGAAAAAGAAAAAGAATAGTCGAAGGGGAGTTCAATCGGTGAAAAGTAAGGCGAAAAAAACATTGAAAACACTTGCAGCAGCGTCTGCTCTAATTCTTTTTATCCAAACTCCATCAGCATATGCAACAAGTTTATCGGATTTAAAAGAAGAAAAGAAACAAGTTGAAACAAAGAAGAACCAGTTAAATTCATCTATCAGCAATAAATCAAATGCCATTACAGCTAATCAAGAAAAGCAACAAAAAATCTTAGATCAAATTCAAGCATTGAACGCTGAAATCGACAAAACCAATAGTAATATTAAAAAGGTACAAGCAGATATTCGGGCAACAAATGAGGAAATAAAAAAGTTAGAAGCGTCTATCGAAGAGCTTTTGCATAAAATTGAGGAGCGCGATTTATTGTTACAAGAACGCGCACGAGCAATTCAAGCAGGAGGCTCTGTTAGTTATTTGGATGTATTGCTTGGCTCTAATAGTTTTGTAGACTTTATTGATCGTTTCTCTGCAGTTAATGCATTATTGGAAGCAGATCGACAAATTATCCAAGATCAAAAAGATGATAAACAAAAATTAGAAGAGCAAAAGCAAATTATCGAAGAAAAACGTAAAAACTTGGAAGACAAAAAAGCTGAGCTTGAACGATTAAAAGCATCTTTAGATAGCCAAAAAGCTGAAAAAAATAAACTAGTCGACCAATTAGAAAAAGAGCAAGAAAAACTGAAAACAGAAAAGGTATTACTTGAAAAAGAGTACTCAGAAGCTTTGGAAGTAAGTCAGGAATTACAAGATCAAATTATTGCTGAACAAAATCGTTTGGCTGAAATTGCTCGTCAGCAAGAGGCGAAACGTAAAGCAGCCGCAGCGGCGGCCGCGGCAGCAGCTGCTGCCAACAATGGTGGCGGATCATCTGGTGGTACAGTCCATGCGCCTCAATCAAATGGGACTTGGATTAAACCGACGAATGGTCGCTTAACATCACCATATGGTTGGCGAAATCTTGGTGCTGGCCCTGAATTCCATTATGGTGTTGACCTTGCAAATGCAACAGGAACACCAATATGGGCAGCAGCAGATGGCGTTGTTTCTTACGCTGCACCACTTAGTTCGTATGGTAATGTTGTCATTCTGACGCATTCTATCGATGGACAAATTTATACAACTGTTTATGCACATTTAAGTGCGTTTAATGTTAGTGTAGGACAAGAAGTATCACAAGGTGATCAAATAGCAGCGATGGGTAGTACAGGTCGCTCTACTGGTCCACACTTACACTTTGAAGTGCATATTGGTGCTTGGAAAGGACAAGCAGTCGGCAGCGTTAATCCACTGAAATATATTCCATTGTAAAAATAAAAAGCTATACACTAGCGTTTTCTAGTGTATAGCTTTTAATATTTTATCTAGTGTTTCACCATTCACCAGCTTATAGGTTTGCCCATCAATAGCCAATAAGCCATTTTGGATGAACAGTATTTTTAATGTATGGTCATAATAAGTAATATCCAATTGATAGACAACATCAGCTTGTTTGTTATTTAATAAGGTTCTTTTTACTTCCCAAGAGTTCAAGGCTAAACGCATTTCATCTAATCGTGGATCGCCACGATTGATAATGGCTAAGGTTTTATTGGTACCATTGTCCACTTCCCATATCGTCATTTTATTTAATATTTCTTCAAGATCTTTATTAGGTAAAAAATCATGTAGCAAATTCTTCGTTCGATATTCTGTATACAGCATCAGTATACTTATGCCGAGAAAAATAGCGGCGATCCATAGTATAAGTCGCTTTGAAAGCATAATTCCTCCCCCTTTTTATCATTTTACGAAATATTCCAATAAAAGTTTCATTGCTATTATAAGATTCTGTTTGATGTTATGATGATTATATACATAGTGGGGTATTTTAATTGTTGTTATTTCTGAAGATTTTCTTAAAACAGTGTGAAATATTCTAATTTTAAAAAGGTTCTATGCTATGCTTTCGGAGGAGGTTTCGTTGGGGTGATAAATACAGAGTGGTACTCGATCCGAACATTAACTTTACCAGCTACCGCAGTCGCTTTACTCATTACCTTTTTTATTGTATGGCTTATCTTGCGCCTACAATTTTCTAAAAAGTGGTCTGAGCTATATAGTGATGCCATTTTTACGTTTATCATTGTTTGGAAGCTGAGCTTGCTTGTAACTGATTTCAAGACTGTTGTAAGCAATCCAATTACGGTGTTTTATTTTAATGGCGGAACAATTGGTGTTTATCTTGGCGTCATCGTAGCATCCTTGCAAATATGGAGAAGGAGAAATAGGCTACAGCTTGAGGGAGAAGATATGACAGCCTGTAGCTGGGCCATTATTTTAACGCAATCCATTTATCAAATGCTTGTTGTGCTACTCAATGACAATAACACAACGAGTGAAGTTATAACATTAGTTGTGCTAAGTGTAGTCACGCTCTTCATATTATGGAAATTAGCAGCGATGAAACAAGCTTTATTCCTCTATACAGTTAGCTATTTAATAGTGGCTATCTTACAGCCACTTGGTATATGGCAAACAGCTGTGGCTGTTAGTGTAATACTACTTTGTTTGGGATTAACCATTCAGCATGAACGAATCAATGTGGGAGGTAAAGAATGAAAAAAAATATTGGGCTACTGATTGTTGTGCTATTAGTGGTTGCGATGATTGGTACATATGTAAAACAACAAATTGACGAAGAACGTGCCATTGAAAAATCAGCTCTTGGTAAGGATATGGAGGAGCTAGAGACGGGCTTAAGAAAAGGAGATATCCCGCCTGATTTTACTTTAACAAGCTTAGACGGGGAAGATATCACATTAAGTGATTTGCGTGGAAAAAAAGTTGTACTAAATTTCTGGGCTACATGGTGCCCACCTTGTAAGGCTGAGATGCCGCATATGCAAAGCTTCTACGATGAATATGCTAAAGAAAAAAACGTTGAAATCATAGCGGTCAATTTAACAGATGCCGAACGTGATGTGACCGCCGATGCTAAAGTGGACACTGTGATGACATTTAGAGATAGCTTTGAGCTCACGTTTCCCATCTTATTGGACCCAGACAATGAGGCTGGCTTAAATTATCAAGTCATCACGATTCCAACCACTTATTTTATTGATTCCAACGGCTATATCCAACGTGCAATCAGAGGACCAATGGACGTGGATATGTTAAATGATTATGTAGATGCACTAGATTGATTCATAAAAAATCTGCTCGTTTTCTATAGTAGAAACGAGCAGGTTTTTTTATTTTACATGAAGCTAAGGTGAATACCCGCGGAAGCAAGGATGAATACCCGCGGAAGCAAGGATGAATACCCGCGGAAGCAAGGATGAATACCCGCGGAAGCAAGGATGAATACCCGCGGAAGCAAGGATGAATACCCGCGGAAGCAAGGATGAATACCCGCGGAAGCAAGGTGAATACCCGCGGAAGCAAGGTGAATACCCGCGGAGCAAGGATGAATACCCGCGGAGCAAGGATGAATACCCGCGGAGCAAGGATGAATACCCGCGGAGCAAGGATGGATACTCGCGGAGCAAGGTGAATATCCGCGGAGCAAGGATGAATACCCGCGGAAGCAAGGTGAATACCCTCGAATCAACAACAACATGCGTGAGTAATATGCAATATTCTCTCTTCATAAATTTGAAAGGTAATTTTGTATGTTTGAAAAAATAGAGTCATACAGTAAAAGAGACGGAGGAGGGAAGATTTGCGCAAATTAACAGCCGGTGTCGGAGTCCTACTTAGTAGTTTGGTGGTGGGGAGTGGTATTTACTTTGATTGGTTTAATATTGGCGATAAAAAGGAGCCTGTTACGGAGGTTGATACTATTGGTGAGGCTATGACAATTATTGAAGAAAAATCAGTATACAGTACAAAAAAGGATGCATTGGTGGAGGGGGCTCTTCGTGGTATGGCTGATGCCATTAAAGATCCTTATAGCACGTATTACTCCAAGGAAGAGGCTGAGCAACATCGGCAAATGTTGGCTGAGGAACGAGTAGGCATAGGTATTGAACTAACGGAAAATAAAGGGAAGTTTATCGTTGTGTCACCTGTTCGTTCATCACCAGCAGAGAAAGCAGGCATGCGTTCACTCGATGAAATTGTACAAGTTGATGGGGTACGAATAGATGGAAAAACGATGAGTGAATTAATGCATTTAATTCAAGGTGAAAAGGGAACGAAAGTAACCATTGTTGTCTATCGTCCAAGTGAAGATAAGCATATTAAGATGACGATGGAGCGCGCAGCAATTTCTAATAAAACGGTTACTAGTGAAGTTGTGAAGGTAGAGGATACAGACATTGGCTATGTGGTAATCTCATTATTCGGTGAAAAAACGGCCAATGAATGGGTAGCAGAAACGAGTAAATTGCTTCGTAAAGATGTGGAAGGAATTGTGATCGATGTACGGGATAATCCAGGTGGTTATTTACATAGCGTCGCAGCGCTACTGAGCACAGTATTGGACAATGGCAAAGTATTTGCATATATGCAAAATGCGGAAGGTGCTATGGAACCATTAAAAACACAAACAAAAGGCTTCGATGAAAAATATATAGAAACGATGAATAAAATTCCCATTGTGGTGTTACAAAATCAAGGTAGTGCATCTGCTAGTGAAGTATTAAGCGGTGCTTTAAAAGGCTGGGGACGCGCTTCACTTGTTGGGGTTAAAAGCTTTGGAAAAGGGACTGTACAAGAATCTTGGGAGCTTTCCAACGGTGGTGAACTTAAATTATCAACCAATAAATGGCTAACACCAAAACGCGAATGGATTCATGGGCAGGGCATTGAAGCAAGTTTAATGATTGAGCAAAATGAATTATTTGCTTTTCAACTTCATCCACTAACAGGTAAGTTTAAAGTGGGTGATATGAGTGAGGAGATTTCCTATTCACAAAATGCCTTACAGAAACTAGGCTATCAAATAGATCGTTTAGATGGCTATTTGGATGAAACAACCGCAGAGGCTGTGAACCTTTATCGCAAACAGAAAAAATTAAAGCTAGCAGAAGATGAATTTTATATGGATACAACTTTCTTTAATAGTTTAAATGAAACGTTAAAAGACTTTAAAACCGATCGTCAAAATGACCAGCAATTTCAAATGGCCACTAGTTTTTTACTGCACACAATTGAACAATAAAACTGGCTGAAAGAACAAAAATACCATAATCTAAAGCTTTCTATGAGTTTGTACTACGCAAGCGTGTAGTCGTTTGATACAATAAATTCATAGTATTCAAGATAGAAATGGCGGGTGTTCGTATGGTTAGTGAGATTTTATTAGAAATTGTAACAGCGATTGGCCGCTTTTTACTCAACCCATTACTGTATATAGTCATAATATTTGCTATTATGTTAGGTTATCGTCGTGTAAAACAGGAGCGTAAATACTTTAATAGACGAATTATTTGGGGCTGGACGGAGTTAATCGGACAATGGAAAGATGGGTGGCTCTATGCACTAATTATTTCTCTTATCGGTATTGGAGCAGGGCTTACTGTACCAAAAGAATTTTTAATCATTTTAACAGCAGTTTCTATAGTAGCACTTGTCTTATATGTCATGAACGCAATGTCACCTATTGTGACAATGGGCATTGCCACACTGGCCATATGGGGAATGTCCTACTACAATTGGACCTTTTCTTGGTGGAAAATTTCATTAGCTGGTGTCAATTTAGAGGATGGCGCCATTGTTACAATTA
Source organism: Lysinibacillus sp. FSL K6-0057 (assembly GCF_038630885.1). Lineage (NCBI taxonomy): Bacteria > Bacillati > Bacillota > Bacilli > Caryophanales > Bacillaceae > Lysinibacillus > Lysinibacillus sp. FSL K6-0057. The sequence continues at coordinate 785,274 of NZ_CP152047.1, forward strand.
CCATTCTTGCGGGCCTTTGTGTCATTGCAGAAGGACTATTAATTCGACGTGTGGCGATGAAGGTTACAACACCTTGCATTGAGAAAACGAAGCGAGGTATGCAGGCAATTGTCTATCGTTCAAGAAATGTATGGGTATTACCTATTTTCTTTGTCATTCCAGGTGATGCTATTTCAGCTATATTCCCGTACTGGCCACAGTTTACGATAGGTCATAGTAGCTTTGCACTCGTGTTATTTCCTCTTGTCATTGGCTTTGCAAAGCTGACTAGAAAGGAATTACCAGCATTAACGTATGCTAAAATTGGGCGACCTGTCTTTTTACTAGGACAGCTTATTTTAGTAGGAGGACTGGCTGCATATTTTGAACCATTGATTGGTTTCATCACACTTGCTGTTGGTGCAATTATCCGAATCATCATTGCTATTTACTTTGCACAGCAGGACAAAACAGATCATTATGCGGTTGCGCCAAGTACGAAAGGTGCTATTATCGCAGCGGTTCTTCCTGATTCACCTGCAGAGAAAATGGGTTTACTGGCAGGGGAATGTATACGCAAAGTAAATGGTGTGTCCATTTTTACAGAAAATGAATTATATGAGGCGCTGCAATTAAATGCAGCTCATTGTCGTTTAGAGGTTTTAGACCGAAACAATGAATTACGTTTAACGCAGCATGTGATTTATAGCAATGATCATTACCGTATTGGGTTATTACTTGCGGAGCCGAGGGAAGTATAATGGACGTTTTTGGGAAAATGATGTTAGCGTTATTTATACCAGCCATACTGGTGTTATTATTCACTAGAATTACGTATAATCGCTATGTTGCATTGTTATTAGCCATTGCACTAATCGCCGCCTCTGTATATGCAGGCTATACATCCCCACCTATTATTTTTGTAATCGACGCGTTTTCATTAACGGTAGGCTTTTGGTTAGCAAGTAAAATGAATAAATAAGAATGGTCAGTCCAAGCAATGGGACTGACCTTTTTACATGAAAAATCGTACTGCTGCCATAATGATTACGCCTGCAACTACTGTAATGGATAAACTTTTTGTGACAAGGGCAATAATTAGAGTGGGAACAAATGTAACAAAGACTGGCCAATCAAGCGTTACTATTTTGCCACTTTCAGTATCTATTAAATTTTCAATGACAAGAGCACTTAATATACAAACAGGAATAAAACTAAGCCATTTGAGTACAACATCAGGGAGTGTTACACTGCGTACAAAGATAAATGGAATGACACGCGGTAGCCATGTTACAAGTGCACAGCCGATTATAAGCCAGACCATATAAGAAGTTGTCGTCATTTATCTGTCACCACCCCAATTGTTGCGACAATCACGGTTGCCAGTAGCACAGCCACATGGGAAGGGACTATATAAGAAAGACCGTACATAATAACCGCCATATAGCCGATTAACTTGATATAATGCATGATTTTACTTTTGCCAACACTGCTCAATTGCAAAACTAAAAGTGCAACAAACATGGCAATTAAGGCAAAATCTAAACCCCATTTTTCAGGATTTGCTACCCACTGTCCTAAAAAGGCACCCGTAACACAAGAAAGGATCCAGAAGATGTAGGCTGTTAAGTTTAACCCATCCATCCATTTACCGTATAATTTACCTGTTTGCATTTGCTTTGTTACAGCTACACCAAAGGTTTCATCCGTTAATAATGTACCGAATCCAACATTTCTAAGCATAGAGTAGCGCGTAAAATGAGGGGCTAATGTTAAACTCATTAATAAATGGCGTAGATTCACCACAAAAATGGTTACAATGATAGCAGAGGCAGGACTACTTGTTAAAAGCAGTGCACAAAAAATAAATTGTGCAGAGCCTGCGTAAATCAGTATCGTTAATAGTGCAATTTCAAGGACAGACAACCCTGAAGCGGAACCTACAACCCCAAATGCAAGTCCTATACTAATATAACCGAGTAATGTAGGTACGCAATCTTTCACGCCTTGTAAAAAACTGTCGTTGGAAGAGCTTGTTGTATCATCATGATGAAGCTCTGTTGTACTTGTCATAAATAGGTCATCCTTTCTTGATAATTTCCATGTATACTATTGATGGAATTGTTTGATAGTTCTTGATGTTTATTAAAGTATACATATGTCTGATAAAATAAACAATAGAAATTGGTGAGTAAAAATGGAACAAATGAGTCGAAATTTAGCATTTCAATTAAAGAAAATTAGACAGCAACGTCATTTAAGTCTCGATGATGTGGCCAAAGCGACTGGCGTCAGTAAAGCACAGCTTGCACAAATTGAAAAAGGTGAGGCCAATCCGACTGTTTCAACAATTTGGAAAATCGCTGCTGGTATGCGTATGTCGTTCTCTTCATTATTACAGCCGCCAACTGCTCATTACATGCGTTATAGCAGTAAAGATGTACCACATGTCGATGAAGATGAGGGACGCTATCGTGTCTACTCCATTATTCCCTATAATCCAGAGCGAGGCTGGGAGTTTTATAAGGTTGAAATGGAGCCAGGAGCAGTGAGTAGGAGTGAAGCCCATACAGAAGGGGTAGAGGAAACTGTAATGGTCATCAAAGGACAAGCAGTTATTTCTGCCGGAGACATGCATGAATTACTGGATGAAGGGGATACACTAGTATTCTCAGGGCATCAGCCCCATGAATATCGCAATACTTCAGAAGGGCTAACAATTTTTCATTTAATTTTACAGTATAAATAGAGGTGTCGAAGTTGAGTGAATGGTTTACTGTAGAAAATATTGAACAGGTTGCGGCACAGTATCGAACATTTGGCCCAATCATTGGTTTACTGCTACCATTTTTAGAGGCATTTTTACCATTCCTACCTTTAGTCGTATTCGTTGTGGCGAATGCAAGTGCATTTGGCTTATGGTTAGGATTTTTATTATCTTGGTTAGGCTCTGTAGCTGGCTCCTATGCGGTTTTCTTACTTGTACGACATTTTGGCAAGCATCCAAGGCTACAATTTTTAACAGGTAGTAAAAAAGTACAGAAGCTTATTAAATGGGTGGATATGAATGGCATCAGCCCTCTTTTTGTCCTCCTCTGTTTCCCTTTTACACCATCTGTTATTGTCAATATTGTAGCGGGGTTGTCACATATCCATAAAAAGTTTTATTTAATCGTTTTACTGGCAGGAAAGTTTGTCATGATTTTAGGCATGAGTGTATTGGGCTATGATTTAAAATCGCTCTTGACAAGCCCAGTCAGATTAATAATTGCAGCTGTTGCCATTGTTATTTTGTGGTGGGTCGGTAAGTTGATAGAGAAGCGTTTGAATGCCCGTGTAGAAAGAGATTTAAAGCAAGCGCGAAATTTGACGAAAAAGCAGGACCACCATGCCAGTTAAGTAAATTATCTGTAGCCTCTTTCATTGTCTGAAGAGGCTGCTTTTTTGTGTAACCTTTTTATAGGTAGATGAAGGTTGATAGATAGTATTTACTAGTTTTTTTCGATAGAATTTAAGATAGATGATTTATGTTGTTTTAGAGGGCTGGGGGACTGCTCCAAAATAGGTGAGAAGTGATCAATTTTATGAAGGAGCCGCTCCAAAATAGGTGAGAAGTGATCAATTGTATGGAGAAGCCGCTCCAAAATCAATGAGAAGTGATCAATTGTATAGAGAAGCCGCTCCAAATTAAGCGAGAAGTGATCAATTTGATGAAGTAGCTGCTCCAAAATAGGTGAGAAGTGATCAATAGTATGGAGAAGCCGCTCTAAATTAAGCGAGAAGTGATCAATAGTATGGAGAAGCCGCTCCAAAATAGGTGAGAAGTGCTCAATTGTATAGAGAAACCGCTCCAAAATCAATGAGAAGTGATCAATGGTATAGAGAAGCCGCTCCAAATTAAGCGAGAAGTGCTCAATGAAGTGGAGAAGCCACTCCAAAATAGGAGTGAAGTGATCAATAGTATGGAGAAGCCGCTCTAAATTAAGCGAGAAGTGATCAATAGTATGGAGAAGCCGCTCCAAAATAGGTGAGAAGTGCTCAATAGTATAGAGAAGCCGCTCCAAATTAAGCGAGAAGTGATCAATTTGATGAAGTAGCCGCTCTAAAATAGGCGAGAAGTGATCAATGAGATGGAGAAACCGCTCCAAAATAGGTGAGAAGTGATCAATGAAGTAGTGAAGCCGCTCCAAAATAGGAGAGAAGTGATCAATGAAGTGGAGAAGCCGCTCCAAATTAAGCGAGAAGTGATCAATGAGATGGAGAAGCCGCTCCAAAATAGGTGAGAAGTGATCAATAGTATGGAGAAGCCGCTCCAAGTTAAGCGAGAAGTGATCAATTTGATGAAGTAGCCGCTCTAAAATAGGTGAGAAGTGCTCAATTGTATAGAGAAACCGCTCCAAAATAAGCGAGAAGTGATCAATGAGGTGAAGGAGCCGCTCCAAAATAAGTGAGAAGTGATTAATGAGATGGAGAAACCGCTCCAAAACTGATAAGAAGAAATCAATCCATTAAAAAAATCGCTCAAATAAAAGTACAAAATAATTAATTCATTAAAAGAGTCACCCGAAAACAGCAAGTTAATGAGGAGGGGAAAGCATATGGCATTGCGTATTGTTTCAGGACGTTCGGGAACAGGGAAATCGGCATTTATTCATCAGGAAATTGTTGAGCAGCTTAAGACAGATCCATTGGGGCATCCGATTTTCATTATAGTGCCTGACCAGATGTCTTATTCTACGGAATATGAGCTGACGAATAAGCATGGTTTACAGGGCTTGATTCGAGCACAGGTCATGACGTTTAAACGTTTAGCATGGTTGGTGTTACAAGAAACGGGTGGTATTGCTCGTAAAGAAGTGAATGGCTATGGCTATCGAATGCTTATTCGTAAACTTTTAGAGGAGCAAAAAAGTGAATTTTCCTTATTTCGACAAGCAGCAGGAAAACGTGGCTTTACGGAGGAGATTGAAACACTTTTAAAAGAATTTAGTCGCTATAGCGTCAATAGCTCAGTCTTGGCAGAGGTAACAGAATCTTTGAAGGCGATCGATGCACCCAATACCTTGCAGGCGAAAGCGAACGATTTACATGTCGTTTTGCAGGCATTAGAGGAACGACTGGGTACGACATATGTTGACAGCGAGGGCTATTATCCGATTTTAACGGAGCAATTGAAGTATGCTGAAACGATGAAGCAAGCGACCATTTATATTGATGGATTCACTGCTTTCACTGTGCGAGAGTTAGAACTGGTTCGTGAGTTGTTAAAGGTAACACAGCAGGTAACCGTTGTACTTCCGTTTGATCATATAGATGAAGCCTTTGATGAACAAGCTCTATTCCATGAAGCAGCTTTAACGAATCAACGACTTCATGATATCGCAAAAGAAGAGGGCATTGATGTTGAATTACCATACCATTTTTATAATACTAAAAGATTTCATTCTGAAGATTTACAGCATGTGGAGGCAAAGTTTGCTGATTTGGAGCCTCAAACGAAAAAAACTTCTGGAGATGTAACCGTGCTCGAAGCATCAAATCGTCGAGCAGAAGTACATGCGATTGCCCGGGAAATAACAAAACTGACAAGGGAAGACGGTTTTCGCTATCAGGATATCGTACTTTTGTATAGACAAGCAGATCTCTATGATCCACTTATTACAAGTATTTTCCAACAATATGAAATTCCTATTTTTACAAATACAAAAAAGACGATGTTACATCATCCATTAATAGAGCTAAGTCGCTCAGCTTTGGAGGTTATGACCTCGAACTGGAAATATGAACCTGTTTTTCGTAGTGTGAAAACAGATTTGTTTTTCCCTTTACAAGCGGAGCTAACGATTTGGCGTGAGCGAGCAGATCGATTAGAAAATTATTGCTTGGCACAAGGCATCTATGGTGAACGATGGTTTGAGGAGGCACGTTGGTTTTATAAAAAATATCGAGGTCTAGAATTCCATTCGCGTGTACAAACAGACGAAGAGCGTGCAATGCAGGCAGAAATCGAGGCCATTCGAGATGAAATTCGCCTCCCTCTAAAACTTTTACAAGACAAGCTTGATAGCGCGAAGAATGGCAGAGATATTGCGACTGCTTTATTTGAGCTAATAGAGTCATTACAGGTATATGATAAACTGCAAGCAATGAAAGATCGTGAGCTAGAGCGGGGTGACGCATTAGCGGCAAGTGAACATGAACAAGCTTGGAATGAATGGGTTGCTGTTCTTGATCAATTCGTTTATATGTTTGGTGAGCAGGAGATGACTGTAGAGGAAGCAGCCAAAATTCTTGATGAAGGTTTTGATACATTAGAATTTTCAAGAATTCCGCCAACCCTTGATGAGGTAATGGTGGCTACTGTTGATTTAGCCCGTTTATCCAATATCAAAGTTGCCTTTGTTATAGGGATGAATGATGGTGTTTATCCAACTCGTATGGAGTATGAAGGCTTGTTGTCAGATAGCGAGCGTGAATGGTTTAGTCAAATTGGCTATGAGCTTGCCCCTACCTCTACTAATCGTTTATTACAGGAAAATTTCTTGTTCTATCGCGCTATTACAACGCCATCTAACAAATTGTATATGACGTACCCTACGGCGGATGAGGAAGGCAAGGCACTGCTATCCTCACTTTATATTAAGAAAATAATAGGGAATGACAAAAAGACGGGTTTATTAAGTGATGTTTCCATAGAACGAGTGGTAATCGATCCGATTGAATTACTAGACGGAGATGTTTTGCCATATTTACGCCATCCACGTACCGCATTAGCACATCTGATGGTGCAGCTACGTCAAGCTGAACATAGCCGTGAACTAGCTCCAGAATGGCTAGCTTTACAAAGATTTTATAAACAAGATCCATATTGGGCGCTCATTTTCGACCGTGTCCTTTATCCAATTACCCATAAAAATGAGGCTGAACCACTTGAAACCTATATTACACAGGAATTATATGGTCAGAAGCTAACATCCAGTGTGTCGCGAATTGAGAAATACTTCAGATGTCCTTTTTCTCATTTCACTACATACGGTCTACGTCTAGAAGAACGTGCTGAGTATCGTCTAGAAACCTTTGCAATGGGTGACTTATTCCATGAGGCGTTAAAGTGGATTACAGAGGAAACACATCGTCAGCAATTATCATGGATTCGTTTAACAACAAAGCAAATTAAACAATTAGCACGTCAAGCAGTAGAACAAATTGTACCAGTCTTTTCCCATCAAATCCTATTATCTAGTGCCCGTTATCGCTATATTCAGCGTAAGCTTATTCGAATTGTCGAGCGCACAATGACGGCATTGACACAGCATGCTAATGTATCTCACTTCAAACCAATTGCGATTGAGGCGTCGTTTGGTCCTGGACAACATGAACAGCTACCACCACTAGAAATAGATTTGACTGGTGGCAAGAAAATGTTTATGCGTGGGCGTATTGATAGAGTGGATAGTGCAACGATAGATGACCGCTCTTATTTGCGGATTGTTGACTATAAATCCTCAGCTCGTGACCTTGATTTAAATGAGGTTTATTACGGATTATCCTTACAGGTCCTAACGTATTTAGATGTGGCAATGGAAAATAGCTCTTACTGGCTATCAGGTGAGGCAGAGCCAGCAGGGGTACTGTATGTCCATGTCCATAATCCGATGCTAAAGCTGGATAAGGATTTGACGGACAGTGAAATAGAAGAGGATCGTTTAAAGCAGTATAAAATGAAAGGTTTACTGTCTGAAAACGCTGAGGCGATATTATCGATGGACGAACAATTGGAGGAAAGTAGCGGGCATTCAAAAATCATTCCTGTCTATATGAAAAAAGATGGAACACCTTCTGAATCACAATCCCGCATAGTTCCTGTCAATGATATGAAAAAGTTACAGCATTTCGTTCGTCGTAAACATCAGGAGGCAGGGAATGGTATCTTATCTGGTGATACCGCCATTAGCCCCTATAAATTGAAAGCCAAAACGGCATGTGATTATTGTCAATTTGCTGCGGTTTGCCAATTTGATCCATCTGATGGTAAACAAAGCTATCGTCAATTGATGCAAGCAAAGCCGAATGATATTGTTGATAAAATTCGGAAGGAGGTAGAATAGCATGGTACAAACAATTCCTATTAAGCCAGCAGATGTCACATGGACAGACGATCAGTGGAAGGCAATTTATGCTAGCGGTCAAGATACACTTGTATCGGCTGCGGCAGGGTCTGGGAAAACAGCAGTCCTGATTAATCGTATGATTGAAAAAGTCATTGCTATTGAAAATCCCATCAATGTAGATGAACTATTGGTAGTGACCTTTACGAATGCTTCAGCCGCTGAAATGCGCCATCGTATGTCTGAGGCATTAGAAAAGGCGATAGCAGAAAATCCAACATCTAATCATCTAAGACGGCAGCTTAGTCTTGTGAATAAAGCACAAATTTCCACCCTGCATTCCTTCTGTTTAGCCATTGTGAAGCAATACGCATACTTACTTGAGATAGATCCAGGCTTTCGTATTGCCAATGAAGCAGAAATAGCATTATTGAGAGATGATGTTTTAGCAGAAGTTCTAGAAGATGCCTACGATTCTGAGGATGAGGCTCGCGTACAGGCTATTTATCGTCTTGTTGATAGCTTTACCTCAGATCGTGATGATCAAGCCATCGAAACGCTGATTAGTAAACTTTATGATACTTCTCGTGTACATGCAGAACCTCAAAAATGGCTATGGAGCCTTCCACAAGCATATGATTTAGCTGATGAAGTGACGATTGATGATTTAGAGCTATCTCAATACGTCAAATTGACCGTACGCCATAGTCTGGAAGAGGCGTTTGTATTAATTTCAGAAATGCGGGCGATTACATTACAGCCAGACGGACCTGCCCCCTATGCTGAAACGGCAGAAATTGATTTTGCTATGATTCAGGAAGGGATTCGCATGAGCCAAAGCGGTACATGGCAGGAGCTATTTGATTATTTTGCAACGGTCAAATGGTCTACATTAAAACGAGTATCAAAGGATGCATTAGTAGATGTAGAGCTACAAGAGCTTGCGAAGAAAAAACGAGAAGCAGCCAAAAAAATGATGAATAAAATCAAAGAGGCGTTTTTTGTTCGTACGCCTGCACGCCTACTTGAGGAAATAAGATTAATGGCACCAACGATTGCTACGTTAGTGGAATTGACCACTACTTTTAGTGAACAATTCCGACTAGCCAAGCTAGAACGTGGAATCATTGACTTTTCAGATTTGGAGCATTATGCACTTCAAATTTTAACCGTAGAGGTAGATGGCGAGCTTCAGCCCTCACCAGTTGCACTAGATATGAAAAAACGCTTTAAAGAAGTGCTGGTGGACGAATACCAGGATACCAATATGCTACAGGAAACCATCTTACAACTTGTCAAAACAGGTGAGGAACAGGATGGTAACCTTTTTATGGTTGGGGACGTAAAACAAAGTATTTACCGTTTCCGATTAGCTGAACCAAAGCTCTTTATGCGAAAATATAGTGAGTATATGGAGACACCTGAGGTAACGGGGATGCGAATTGATTTAAATGCTAACTTCCGTAGTCGAAAAGAAGTGTTGAATGTGACAAACTACGTTTTTGCACAAATTATGGGTGAGCGTGTTGGTGAAATTCTTTATGACGACAATGCGTCACTAAAGCCCGCTGCGCCTTATGATGATAAAGAAATACCTGTTGAGCTAGTCATAATGCATCCACCACAGGAAGAGGAAACAACAGAAGAACTGGAAGAAATAAACAACGAGGCTGCTGAGCTAGAGGAATTAAAAAAATCACAATATGAGGCACGCTTTATTATCGATCGTATACGTCAGATGATGGAAGATGGAACAACCGTTTATGATACGAAAACAAAAACAGAGCGACCATTAAAGTATAGTGATATTGTGATTTTAATGCGTTCGATGACATGGTCGACAGATTTAGTGGAGGAATTTAAGCTGGCAGGGATCCCACTCTATGCAGAATCGTCTAAAGGCTATTTTGATGCGCTTGAAGTGATGATTATGTTAAATGTCCTGAAGGTAGTCGATAATCCCTATCAGGACATCCCATTAGCTTCTGTACTGCGCGCACCGTTTGTTGGTTTAACGGAAAATGAGCTGGCGAAAATCCGTTTAGCCGATCAAAAGGTACCTTTTTATGATGCTTTACGACAATTTATTCGCAGTGAAGGACATGGTGTGCAAACCACTACATTTGAGAAGCTGCAACGCTTTATGCTGGCCTTTGAAAATTGGCGAGATTTAGCACGTCGTGGATCATTGTCAGATTTAATTTGGAAAATATATTTAGATACACATTATTATGAAATGGTTGGGGCAATGCCGAATGGCAAACAGCGTCAGGCAAATTTACGCGTTTTACATGATCGTGCGTTAATGTATGAAAAAACGGCATTTCGTGGACTATTCCGTTTTTTACGTTTTATTGATCGTATGCGTACGCGTGGTGATGATTTAGGCACTGCCAAATCAATTGGCGAAAAGGACGATGTGGTGCGCCTGGTGACAATTCACTCTTCTAAGGGATTAGAATATCCAGTCGTCTTTGTTGCAGGAATGGGACGTCCGTTTAATAAAATGGATTTTCATCAACCTTATTTGTTCGATCAAGATTTTGGACTAGCTGTTAAGGCCATTGATCCTGAAAATCGTATCACCTATACATCGTTACCGTTTTTAGCATTGAAGGAGAAAAAAGAACTAGAGATGCGCGCAGAAGAAATGCGTGTCTTATATGTTGCGATGACTCGTGCGAAGGAGCGTTTGATTTTAGTAGGCTCAGTGAAGAACTGGGAGAAAACACGCGACAACTGGCAGGACGCACAAAGTTTGCCGTTGGATGCACCGCTTCAAGAATATTTACGTGCTAGAGCTAATAGCTATTTGGACTGGATAGGTCCAGCAGTGGCAAGGCATGCAGACTTTGCAGCAGTAGCAACCAATTCTTATAAGAAATTAGAGGATCCATCACATTGGTGGGTTCAAGCCATCGATACAAAGCATTACTCGTATGAGTTACAAGCGATGGGCGATGAAGTACAGCAAGCGCTTGCGATGCCAGAGGATGAGGACTTGCTGGCTGAAATCACGACCCGCTTTCAAGCACAGTATGCCTATCAAAAATCAACAAGAAAGCGCTCTAAAACATCTGTTAGTGAAATAAAGCGATTAGAAAATCTACAGCGTCAGGAGGAACCCGAATTTTATTTTGCCTCTCCTACCAAGCAAAAGGCTTCATCCATTGCACCTCGACCAGCTTTTTTACAGGAACAACAGTTAACAGGTGCTGAAATTGGTACCGCTGTGCACACAGTGATGCAGCATGTCCCTCAGTTTGGTTTTGGTCATATCAATGATGTAAAGGACTTTGTAGAGGATTTAGTCGCAAGGCAGCTTTTAACAGAGGCGGAGGGTATGGTGGTTCCACAAGCGAAGATTTATCATTTCTTTGAGACAGAAATAGGGCAACGCTTTCAACGAGCGAGTCAAATACGTAGGGAAATGCCATTTACCATTAGTAGAATCGATGAAGATGGCGATGCTCAAATTGTGCAAGGGATTATTGACTGCTTATTTGAGGATGAATACGGTAATTGGGTCTTGTTGGATTATAAAACGGATCGTATACAATCTCATTTTGCGCAGGAGACTGCCCTGTCAAAAGAAATACTAGGTCGTTATGCCGTACAGCTTCGTGTTTATAGTGAAGCCATTGAATCCATTTTACACATCAAGGTGAGCGATAAAGTATTATATTTATTCGATAATGAACAGATCATACAGGCATAAAGAGCTTGTTATGGGAAAAGTAGGGCTTATTTGTCCTGCTTTCACCATAGCTACTAGTCAAGAGGAGGCTATTTTGTGGAGTTAAAACCGACAATGTTGCAGGAACGAATGGCAACATTAGATATTTTACGAGGTATTAGTTTAGTAGGTATCTTACTTGTAAATATGTATACCTTTTATTTGCCAATGCCGCATATTGATTTGGCATCATGGTTTACAACCCCATCGGATATTGTGTGGCAGAAAAATATAGATATTTATGTGCAAGGTAGCTTTTACCCGCTCTTTGCCATGCTATTTGGTTATGGACTGGCTATGCAGTGGCAGAAGGCTCAGAGTCGTGAACAAAACTTTTATACGCTAGGGCTTCGTAGACTGTCCATCCTTTTTGCCTTTGGTTTTGTCCATGCTGTGTTAATTTGGTGGGGCGACATATTAATGATGTATGCATTTTGTGGCGTGTTCTTAGTGCTTTTACTACGTTTGAGTCCTATCTGGCTATTTGCTAGTGCTTTGATCATTAATGGCTTGATGCAAGTTTTTATGCTCTTTGTGGTAGGGATTGTTAATTTTAATACAAAAGTAGATGATTACTTAGATATCGTATCAGTAGAGAAGGCCATCACGGCTTATGGGACAGGAGACTGGGTAGATGCCTTTATGCAACGCTTAACAGATTTATCGACGCAGGCAGGCATCGAGATGTGGTTTGTCGCACTGTTCACCATTTTACCGTATATGTTAATAGGTGCCGCTGCCTCTAAATGGCGTTTAGTAGAACGAGCTAAAGAATTGAAGTGGTTATGGCTGACATTAGCAATTGCCGGATTGGTCATCGGGATTGGTATGAAAAGCTTATCTATTATGTTTACAAGAACTTATTTACTAGATTATTTAAAGGTATACATAGGGGGTCCAATGCTATCGGTGGGCTATATCGGGGTGATTGTGTTACTTTGCTTAGTGCCAATTGTGCCAAAGCTACTTAGTCCTTTTGCTAAAATTGGGCGCATGTCATTAACGATGTATATTCTTCAATCGATTATAGGCACTTGTTTATTCTATCAATTTGGTTTTGGCTGGTATGGCAAAGTAAGTGTGGAAACTGGGGTATTAATTGCTATTGGCATTATTGTTGTACAAATGATCATAGCAGAAATTTGGCTATCTAAGTGGAAACAAGGGCCGCTAGAGGCAATATGGCGTAAATTAACATATAAGCAAAAGGTGGAAGTACGTTAATATATTCCTCTTCACATGCATATTTTAAGAAGATATAACAACTTATAAAAATGTTGTCGCAAAAATGAGGTAATTTCTATCATATTGTTGTATTATGTAGAAAAAAGAAGGAGCTCTTTCAATCATGAAAATTTTATCATTCAAATTAGGTGGACATGTAAGCTTTGGACCAAAAGTAAAAAAAGAAGAAGCGGTATGGGACGTACTCGCTATTCAAAATGAACTTCAAGTTCTCCCTTCTTTTTCAAGTTCAATCGTGGATGGCATTGCTTTAGGCTTTGATTTTGTGGAACAGATTCGTAAATTAGTAGAAGCAGCAGAAAAATCAGATAATGCTAATAGTTTTAAACGTGAATTTACAGAGATCGAATGGCTTTCACCAATTCCACGTACACCTAAAAATATTATGTGTATTGGTAAAAACTATGATGAACATGCGAAGGAAATGGGTGCAGAAGCAGCACCAACGGATTTAATGGTATTTACAAAATCACCAACTGCAATTGCCGCTGATGGACAAACAATTTCTATTCATGCTGATCTTTCTTCAAAAATGGATTATGAAGGTGAGCTAGCTATCGTTATTGGGAAACGTGGCAAAAACATTCCTAAAAATTTAGCATTTGATTATGTATTTGGCTACACAATTGCCAATGATGTAACAGCTCGTGATTTACAAGAGAATCATAAACAATTCTTCTTGGGTAAAAGCTTAGACGGTACTTGCCCTCTTGGACCATACCTTGTGACAAAGGATGAAATTCCAAATCCACAAGACTTAACAGTTGTTACAAAGGTTAATGATGAAGTACGTCAAAACGGCTCTACGAAAGATATGATGTTCACTGTTGAAACACTAGTATCCATCCTATCAAAGCATGTGACATTAGAGCCAGGAGATGTTATTTTAACAGGTACGCCAGCAGGAGTTGGCAAAGGTATGAACCCGCCACAATTCTTAAAAGCTGGAGATACAGTAAAAGTATCCATTCAAGGAATCGGTACATTAGTCAACCATTTTGAATAATGATGATATCAATCCGCGGGAGTCCATACTCCGCGGATTTTTTACTTCTTTAAGGGAAGGTAACAGAAGTTAAAGCTGTTAGATCTAACGATGTAGAATCTTAATTGATGTAAATTATGTGAACACTATTGTAATATTTGAAACCCTTTCCATCGCATGGTAGGATAGAGTTTGATAGAAAAAGAATGAGGTGGGACAAACATGAGTTTTTTAACTAGCCAAACGCATTTGCATATTACTACGTGGGTAGTGGCTATTGTTATCTTTTTAATTGCGGCACTAATGGGCAAGCAATCAAAAGGCTTACATATGACATTACGTCTGTTTTATGTATTAATAATCATCACAGGTGGAGCATTATTTATCGAGGCAATGGACTATGGTCAAGGTATGCTTTACGGTTTTAAATTCTTAGGTGGCATACTTGTAATTGGTATGATGGAAATGGTATTAGTGCGCCAAAAGAAAAATAAACCAACAGGTATGTTTTGGATTTTATTTGCAGTATTCTTATTAATCACTTTGTTCCTAGGATTTAAACTACCAATGGGTCAAGATTTCTTAGCATAATGATTTAAAAGTCGTGAAGTAGTAGTTGCTTCACGGCTTTTATTTTGTAAACGAAAATGAAGACGTAAATGACACCTTTTTGCCGTAATTCATTTCGCATTTTCGCAAAATGTTTGGAAAAGATAGCGACGTGACTGAGTTATTTGGTAAAATGACGATGATTGGTTTGAAAGAGAGGGAATAACAGTGAAATTTAAGAAGTGGATAAGTGCAACAGCTGCATCACTTTTATTAGCAACTTCATTCGTAACTACTATACCAGTAGCCCATGCGGATGAATCAGCGACTAGAACGATAGCAGAAGAGAGCATCTATGATTTACTCGTTGACCGTTTCTTTAATGGCTCGGGCACAAACGATTTTGATACAAATACGCAGGACCCTTCGAAATTTGCGGGGGGCGATTTTACAGGTTTACAGGATAAACTGAAATTTATCGGTGAGATGGGCTATACGATTGTTTCCATTGGACCTATTTTTTCTACAGAGAAATACGATGGTTCAATGCCAACAAGCTATACTACAATCGAACGTCATTTTGGAACAACGGAAGAATTCCAAAGTATTGTAGAGGCCTATAAAGCTAAAAATATGTCTATTATGGTTGATTTTCCACTTACAAATGTGAGTCCAAATCATGAGTGGGCAAAGGATGCTTCAAAAGCAGATTGGGTTGCATCTACGAATAATGGACAAGTACAGTGGGATTTATCGAATAAAGATGTGCAAGAGGCACTTATTCAAGCAGTAACTGAATTTGTTTCTACATATGACATCGGTGGTATTCGTTTAACAAATATTGCAGGGGCTGATACAGCGTTTATCAATGCAATGATAGCCGCATTAAAAGAGACAAAATCGTCCCTTTATGTCATTGCTAATGAAGAAAGTGATGCTGACTTTGATGCAACTTTCTCACCTGTAACGGCAGATATCTATCGTAATATGTTTAAAAACGTGGATATGGATTCCTCTAAATTAATGGAACCTTTTACAGGAGAAAAACCGACACAAATTATGGTGGATTCGCTTGAAACTCATCGTTTTACATTCGACTCTGCTAATGAAAATATGTTCCCACCTACGCGCTTAAAAATGGCGATGGGTGCATTATTTATGCTACCAGGAATTCCTGTCGTACAATATGGTACCGAAATTGCTATGAATGGGGAAGCCAAACCAGATACACACCAGTTTTACAACTTTAAAACAGATGAAGAACTGATTGATTATATTAAAAATGTTCAATCTTTACGTAATCAATCAGCTACTTTGCGTAATGGTGATTTTGAAGTCATTACAAATGAAAATGGCCTTCTTGTCTTTACACGTACTTCTGATGAAGAAAAGTGGGTAATCATGGTTAATAATACTGGTAAAACACAACGCGTCGACTTAACGCCTGAACAACTTGGTGAAGGGAAAATGTTGAACGGGATTTTACATGAGGAAAAAGTTCGTATAAATGAAAAAGAAGTTTATCCTGTTATTTTAGACCGAGAAATGGTCGAGATTTATCAGGTTCGCAATGATGAAGGCTTAAACACGCCCTATATGGTGGCTTTAGGCTTAGTATGGTTGATCTTTATTGGTTTTGTAGTCATCATCATTAAACGAGGAAAAGTTCGCCGTCAGGAGCAAGACGTCCAACAATAATAGCACAACGAAAAAAGCATGCTAGGAGCCATCCTAACATGCTTTTTATTAGCCTTCAAAGCTTTTATTTGTGAAGAAAATCGCAATAGTCCCTGGACCTACATGTGAACCAATTGCGGAGCCAATCATAGTAATTTGCACAGCTTGAGGTGAAAAACGCTCCTGGATAGAGGCTTTTGCTTCATTTGCAAAGGCAGCATCATCACTATGGCTAATACCTATGATTTTATTTGTAAAGCTGCCGCCACGCTCCTGCATTAAATCTAACATACGATTAAGTGCCTTTTTTCGACCTCGTGACTTTTCAATCGGTACAAGTTTGCCATCTTCTACATTTAAAATAGGTTTAATACTAAGTAGGCCACCTAAAAATGCACTGGCTTTCGATACACGACCACCTTTAGCAAGGTAATCTAAATCCTCCACTGTAAATAAATGCTCAACCTGAGGTGCAAGGTTATTTATTTTAGATGCCGTATCTTCTAAGGATACGCCCATATTTCGAAGTCGAACAGCTTCTTCCACGACAAGGCCATGTCCTAATGAGGCGCATTTAGAGTCGATAATGACTAGTTTTAAGGAAGGATACTGCTCAAGTACTTGATTGCGAATCATTTGAGCAGTACTATATGTGCCTGATAGTTCTGATGAAAACGCGATATAAATGCCTTCTTCATCATTCTTGGCTAGTTCCTCAAAATGCTTCAAAAACAGCTCAGGTGACACTTGTGATGTTTTTGGCTGAGCACCTTGACGTATCGCATCATAAATCTCTTTGGAATCAATTGAAATCACATCTTCATATTCTTTGTTGTTCAATTGCACTCGTAAAGGGAGTAGCACAACATCATTTTCTTCATAGTAAGACTTCGGTAGATCACATCCACTATCTGTAAAAATCTTCATTCTCTTGTCCCCCTAAATTCAACTTACTTTTCAAGCTTTTTAACTTTATTCAGTAGATACTCACTTTAGATAAATGGAAGGGGTACCACTGAATAAAGTTAAACTGGTAAAAATGGAATGTTAACTTGAACTTACTACTTAACTATGATAATTTCAAGCGTTCAATGAGTATTTTTGCAATTCCATCATCATTATTCGTTGCAGTTATTTCATTAGCAATGTTTTTTAGACTTGAGATACCGTTCCCCATCGCTACGCCAAGTCCAGCATATTCAATCATTTCTAAATCATTGTCTTCATCGCCAAACGCGATGATGCGCTCACGTGGGATACCTAAATCTTTTGCCACATGCGCTATACCAACAGCTTTATTTAAGCCCCGACGCACAATTTCAATAATATGAAGAGGTGCGCCCCATCGACGATGCTCGATGACTTCAGCATGCACCGCCTGTAAATGATCACGTATAATAACCGAATTTGCTTCATTTGCCTGAATCAGCAAACTTGTGGGATTTTCTAAGAGATGTGTGTATAAATCCCCAAGTGTAATTTTGGGATTTCCCATATTAAAAATATTTAAGATACGATCATCTTCTGTGTGAACATAAATATCATCTTTTACCTCAGCGATAATATTTTCATACTCATAGCTATTAATAGAATCAACGACATCATGTACAACACTTAAATCAATCGGTGTGTGCATATGTTGCCAAGAGATGTTTTTAGGATGATGCACATATGCGCCATTAAAATTGACAATGGGTGTAGTGAGCCCAAGCTCATGATAATAAAGATCGCTTGCACGGTATGGGCGCCCCGTCGCAATCATCACTTGATGCCCTTGTTCCTTAGCCTGCAATAATGTTTTTTTCGTTTTTGCTGTAATTTGTTGTTGATCTGTTAATAAAGTTCCATCTAAGTCTAATACGATTAAATGTGGTTTCATAGCTCGTTGCCCCTTTCCTATAGTTTGAATAGTATCTCTTTGTCTTACATTCGTCAAAATTTTGTCACAGTGAAAAAAGTTTGCTAACATAAAGATGAGACAAGAGTTGGGAGTGACAATAATGTTTGTAGAAAAAGAAGTGTGGGGAACTATTCCTTTATTACATATACATACAGACAATATGAATGAAGAAACCCCGGTAGTGATTTTTTTGCATGGCTTTATGAGTGCAAAAGAACATAACTTACACTATGCATACCAATTGGTGCATAAAGGGGTGCGTGTCCTATTGCCAGATGCAAAATTTCATGGTGAGCGTAGCGAAGGCCTAACAGAAATGCAAATGAACTTAAATTTTTGGGACATTGTTTTAAATTCTATTCATGAAGTGCAACAATTATATGATGAATTAAAGAATAAAAAATTATTAGCTAGTCATAATATTGGCATAGCAGGTACTTCAATGGGTGGCATCGTGACATCAGGCTGTCTGAAACTTTATGATTGGATACAAACAGCTGCAATATGTATGGGCGCTCCTGGTTTTATTAAATTGGGTGAATATCAATTACAGCAATTTGCTAAAAGCGGAGTAAACTGGCCTATGTCAGAGGAAGACGTAGAAAAAATTAATGATGTCCTTGCTCAATATGATGTCAGTTTAACACCAGAAAAATTCGCGGGCCGCCCTGTATTCTTTTGGCATGGAGAATTAGATAAAACAGTTCCTTTTCATGAAACGTATAAATTTTATGAAACATTACGGGAATACTATGAAGCAAACCCTGAATATTTAAAGTTCATGGTTAACAAACGGGCTGGACATGCTGTACCACGTGACGGTATGCTAGCAGCTACAGCATGGCTTGCACAGCATTTGGCATAACAGGATGCATCTGCTATGATAAGGTTAACACTATGATGGAAGGAGAAATACGAATGGATCAAGATATGAAAGACAGCATGTTTGGTGCTTTAGAAAATGTAATTGACCCTGAGCTTGGCATCGATATCGTCAACTTAGGTTTAGTATATGATGTGGATTTAGATGATGAAGGTGTCGCAACTGTTACAATGACCTTGACATCGATGGGCTGTCCACTTGGACCAGTCATTGTGGATCAAGTAAATACAGCATTAGGTGAACTTCCTGAAGTGAAAAGTACAAATGTGAATATTGTATGGAATCCACCTTGGTCAAAAGATAAAATGTCACGCTATGCAAAAATGGCATTAGGTGTACGTTAAAATGTAATATTAAACCCTGCTTATTCAAAAATAAGCAGGGTTTTTGCTTGTAACGAAATTAATCGATACGGCATATTTGTAATGGACAATTTTCACAGGCAATTTCATTTTTTAAAAATTGTAAATCATGAATGGTAATAAATCCTTTATCAAAAGTGATAATCTCATGTTTTTTTAAATCATTCAGCATGCGATTGATCATTTCACGACTTGTTGCACACAAATTCGCAATTTCTGTATTGGTTAGCTGAAAATCAATAAAAATGGAGCCATTTTCTAAAGGTTTACCATACGTATTGGAAAGTCGAATGAGCGTTGAAAATAGAGCACCTTTTTTACCGTTTAACACTAAATCGCGCAAACGGCTTTGATGCTTTAAGTTTTCTGTTTGCAACCACTTCATATATTCCACCATAATTGTCGGCTGCTCTTCTAGTAAATGCTCCAAAGATTTACGACTCAAAACATACAGCGTAGAGGGTTCTAAAACTTTGGCAGTCATCGAATTATAGACGAGATTACAAAATAATGAACCTTCTCCTATTATACTGTCAGGACCACAAATACGAATGGTTAATTCCTTGCCAGTTTCGGATTCTTGGCTAATCGAAATAACACCTGATTGGATGTAATAAATTTCTTTTGCCCGTTCTCCCTCTAGAAAAATTTTATTTCCTTTATTCACTTTGATAAAAACACCATGCTTTTGAAAAAGATCCTTAATTTTTTCAAACATATTATCCATTAAAACCATATCTCCAACACATCGCTTTCTTTTTGTAATAAATGGCGATTATTACAAAAGGATAGTGGATTTCGATACTAAAACATAGAAACATATCATTATTATAACGTAGATTTCCATAATAAGTGAAAAAATTTTAGTGCAATTTCTTTGCTAAGCATTGTCGAGTGATGTAAAATAAAGTTAGTCAAAAAAGGTCAAACTTTTTCAAATGAATAAGATAGGGTATATAAATAATGAGAAACATGAAAGTAAAGGAGTGCTAGCTATGCAATTTCAACAAACAGACAATAAAAAACCATTAGAGCAATTTGGACGTAATTTAATTGAAGAAGTGAAAAATGGCAAGATGGACCCTGTTATCGGTCGTGATGAAGAAATCCGAAATGTCATTCGTATTTTAACACGTAAAACGAAAAATAATCCTGTATTAATCGGTGAACCAGGAGTTGGTAAAACAGCGATTGTTGAAGGTTTAGCACAACGTATTGTAAAAGGTGATGTACCTGAAGGCTTGAAAGATTGTGTGCTATATGAACTAGATATGAGTGCGCTAATCGCTGGTGCAAGCTATCGTGGACAATTTGAAGAACGCTTAAAAGGTGTGCTAAAAGAAGTAAAAGATTCAGAAGGACAAATTATTCTATTTATTGATGAAATTCATACGATCGTAGGCGCAGGAAAAACAGATGGCGCTATGGATGCAGGAAATATGCTAAAGCCAATGCTAGCACGTGGTGAATTACACTGTATTGGTGCTACTACTTTAGATGAATATCGTATGTACATTGAAAAAGATCCCGCGTTAGAACGCCGATTCCAGCAAGTACTAGTGCGTGAGCCTTCTATAGAGGATACAGTATCCATTTTACGTGGCTTAAAAGAACGCTTTGAGTTGCATCATGCCGTACGTATTCATGACAGAGCCATTGTTGCGGCAGCAGAACTATCCAATCGCTATATTACAGAGCGATTTTTACCCGATAAAGCGATTGATTTAATTGATGAGGCTTGTGCAATGATACGTACGGAAATTGATTCCATGCCACAAGAATTAGACGCAGTTACTCGTCGTATTATGCAGCTAGAAATTGAAGAACAGGCATTACGTAAGGAGAAAGACGAGGCAAGTAAAAAGCGTCTAGAGCAATTACGTGAGGAATTAGCAAAGTTAAAAAAATCCTCTGAGGGCATGCGACAACAATGGGAAGCAGAAAAAGAAAAGCTTCACGATATCCAGAAAAAACGGGAAACATTGGATAAATATCGTCGTGATTTAGATGAGGCGGAAAGTAAATATGATTTAAATAAAGCTGCTGAATTACGTCATGGTAAAATTCCGACACTTGAAAAAGACATTCAGGCACTTGAAAAGGAATTAGAGAACGGTGTAGAATCTCGCATTTTACGTGAAGAGGTAACAGCAGATGAAATCGCTGCGATCGTTTCACGTTGGACAGGAATTCCTGTTACAAAATTAGTGGAGGGTGAGCGTGAAAAACTCTTACGTTTAAAGGATACATTGCATGAACGTGTGGTTGGGCAAGATACAGCTGTTCAATTAGTGACAGAAGCAGTATGGCGTGCACGTGCAGGCATCAAAGATCCACACCGACCTATTGGTAGCTTTTTATTCTTAGGCCCAACTGGTGTAGGTAAAACAGAACTTGCCAAGGCACTTGCTGCACAGTTATTTGATTCAGAGGATCACTTTATTCGTATTGATATGAGTGAATACATGGAGAAACATAGTGTGTCCCGTCTTGTTGGTGCTCCTCCAGGTTATGTAGGCTATGAGGAAGGTGGACAACTAACAGAAGCCGTTCGCCGAAATCCTTATTCTGTGGTGCTACTAGATGAGATTGAAAAAGCTCATCCTGATGTGGCGAATATTTTATTGCAAATATTAGATGATGGTCGCATTACAGATAGTCAGGGACGTATGGTGAATTTTACAAATACAGTGGTCATTTTAACTTCGAATATTGGTTCTAGCTATTTAATGGAAGCAAAAGAAAATGATGCTACTGTAGAAGACTTAGTTATGACAGCTCTAAGACAACATTTTAAACCAGAGCTATTAAACCGAATGGATGATATCGTCTTCTTCCATGCTTTATCTACTAAACATTTTACAGCGATTGCTTGGAAGTATGTGGAGCAATTGATTCAACGTGTGGCAGAGCAAGAAATTACTTTATCTGTCGAGCAAGAAGTCATTGATTGGGTAGTGCAGCAAGGCGCAGATGCCCAGTTTGGAGCAAGACCACTAAAACGCTTTGTACAGCGACATATCGAAACAGCCGTTGCTAAAGAACTCTTACGTGGAGAAGTTTTACCAGGGGAGACATTGCATGTAAAAATGCGTGATGGCCAATGTGTTGTGGAGAAATAACAGAAAAAACCTGTTCGGCATGAAGCTGAACAGGTTTTTTCTAGCTGAATTAATGATGGTCTGCAGCTTCTGGTGTAGGATCGTTTGGAATGATTGCTCCAATAATAAAGATAAGAATGGAGAATACAACAGAAACGATTGCCCCAGTTTTGAAATCAAATGGTACACCAAGTACAGAGCTGACTACGTAGTTTAACATAGAAACTAGTAAGAATGACCATATGAACGTTACGATATATTGCATTAATTTCACCTCAACCGAACTTTTTTCATCATAAGGTTTTACTCATATTCATTATCATATCATAACATAAATTAAAAAAAAATGAACCATTTATGTGAAACATGGCGATTTTGTCACAACAAATATGAGTTTTTGTATTTTATGTTTGGTGGTGTTAAAGTATTTAGGAATGGTTCTGAAATAGGGGAATGCGCTCCTAAGCTGGTGAAAAGCGCTCAGAAATAGTGGAAATCCGCTCCTAAACGGATAGAAAGCGCTCCAAAACAGGAGGCCCCGCTCAAAGATGGATAGAAAGCGCTCTAAAAAGGGAGAACCTCGCTCAAAGGTGGATAAAAAGCGCTCCAAAAAGGGAGAACCCCGCTCAAAGATGGATAGAAAGCGCTCTAAAAAGGGAGAGCCCGCTCAAAGATGGGTAGAAGGCGATCCAAAAAGGGAGAACCCCGCTCAAAGATGGATGAAAAGCGCTCCAAAAAGGGAGAACCCCGCTCAAAGGTGGATAGAAAGCGCTCTAAAAAGGGAGAACCTCGCTCCTAAACGGATAGAAAGCGCTCTAAAACAGGAGGCCACCGCTCAAAGGTGGATAGAAAGCGATCCAAAAAGAGAGAACCCCGCTCTAAGTTCACTAAAAGTGCTCCAAAAACTAAAGAAACTGCTCAACAAAGGATAATAAACCCTCAAAAATAAAAGAACCCCATTTCATCAAATTCCTTCACCTCGATAATCAAACAACACCACCCTCATATACATAAAATTTAAATCATCTTGCGTCTTTCCTTTTGTATGCGTTATAATTATGACCAGTTACTAATAATTGATAGTAAGAAAGCTGAGGGGTTGCTATATGAACGCTGGTATTATAGGAATAGGCAAATATGTTCCTGAGAAGGTCGTTACAAATTTTGATTTGGAAAAAATAATGGATACTTCGGATGAATGGATTCGTACTCGAACAGGCATTGAAGAACGTCATTTTGCGGCAGATGATCAGGAAACTTCAGATTTAGCAGTAGCTGCTGCAAAAGAAGCTATTGCAAATGCGGGGATTACGCCTGAGGAAATTGGTTTAATTCTTGTAGCAACTGTCACACAGGATCAAAATTTTCCAAGTGTAGCTTGTATGGTTCAGGAACAACTCGGAGCAGTGAATGCTGCAGCGATGGATCAAGCAGCAGCATGTGCAGGATTTATATATAGTTTAGTGACAGCAAAGCATTTTGTTGAGGCGAATGCTTATAAATATATCTTAGTAGTAGGTGTAGAAAAGCTGTCGAAAGTCGTTGATTGGGAAGATCGTAATACAGCTGTATTATTTGGCGATGGTGCCAGTGCAGCTATCGTTGGGCAAGTCTCTGAAGGTAGAGGTATTTTATCATTTGAACTCGGTGCAGACGGTACAGGCGGAAAGAATCTTTACTTATCGAAGCAAGACACAATTGCGATGAATGGTCGTGAAGTGTTTAAGTTTGCTGTGCGTCAAATGGGTGAATCGGCTGTTAATGTATTAGAAAAAGCGGGATTAACAAAAGAAGATGTTGATTTTTTAGTGCCGCATCAGGCAAATATACGAATTATGGAATCTGCTCGTGAACGATTAGAGCTACCACCAGAAAAAATGTCAAAAACGATTCATAAATACGGAAATACTTCAGCAGCATCTATTGGGATTTCCTTGGTAGATGAGCTCGAAGCAGGTAAGATTAAAGAGGATGATTTATTAGTCCTTGTAGGTTTTGGTGGCGGCTTAACATGGGGTGCCGTAGCCATGAGATGGGGAAAATAAGTAGGAAAAATGCTTGAGGGGAGTAAGACAATGAGTAAACGACGAGTAGTAATTACAGGAATTGGCGCAGTTACACCACTAGGAAATAGCATCGAAGAAACATGGGCAAACATTAAAGCTGGTAAATCTGGTATAGGTGAGCTGACACGTTTAAATAAAGATCTTTTTGCAGCAAAAATCGCAGCAGAAGTGAAGGACTTCGATATTGAAAAATATATTGATCGTAAAGAAGCACGTAAAATGGATCGTTTCACACAATACGCATTAGCTGCTTCCATTATGGCTATGGAAGATGCACAGCTAACAATTGATGAAGAGCTAGCTCCACGTGCAGGTGTATGGATTGGCTCTGGTATCGGTGGAATGGAAACATATGAACAACAATTTTTAACATTCCAAGAGCGTGGTGCAAGACGTGTCAGTCCATTCTTTATTCCAATGATGATTCCTGATATGGCTTCGGGCCAAGTTTCTATTCACTTTGGTGCAAAGGGAATTAACTCTTGCTCTGTAACGGCATGTGCTTCGGGTACAAACTCTATTGGGGATGCCTTTAAAGTAATTGAACGTGGGGATGCAGATGTCATGATTTCGGGTGGTGCTGAATCACCAATCGTAACAATGGCTGTGGCAGGCTTCTGTGCCAATACAGCTTTATCATTAAATCAAGACCCACAAGCAGCATGTCGCCCATTCGATAAAAACCGCGATGGCTTTATTATCGGAGAAGGTGCAGGTATCGTTATTTTAGAAGAATATGAACATGCAAAAGCTCGTGGTGCCAAAATCTATGCTGAAGTTTTAGGTTATGGTGCAACAGGTGATGCGCATCACATTACGGCTCCAGCTCCAGAGGGTGAAGGTGCAGCACGTGCGATGACGCAAGCGTTAACAGATGGTGGCGTAGAGCCATCACAAGTTGATTATATTAATGCTCATGGTACGAGTACGCCATACAATGATTTATTTGAAACACAAGCTGTTAAAACTGCTTTTGGTGAGCATGCGTATAAGCTTGCAATGAGCTCTACAAAATCGATGACGGGTCACTTATTAGGAGCAGCTGGTGGTGTGGAAGCGATTTTCACAGCATTAGCCCTTAAAGAAGGGATTTTACCTCCTACAATCAATTTAAAAGATCCTGATCCTGAATGTGATTTAGATTATGTTCCAAACGAAGCAAGAGAAGCAAGTATTCAATACGCAATGAGTAATTCTCTTGGTTTTGGTGGTCACAACGCAAGTCTTCTATTCAAAAAATATGAAGCCTAATATGTAAACATAAAAAACGTCAGCCGAATTTAAATGGCTGACGTCTTTTTTTATAGTTTTGTGAATAAATGATAAGTAAGAAGAAATAGAAAGGATGCCACTACGATGTTTCGTCTCTTTTTATTTTTAGTAAGTTATGGCTTAATGATCCTCTCAGTAGGGAATCTCATATTGTATTTAAATTACCGCACACTAGGTTATTCATGGAAGGTTGTTTTCAAGTTTATTTTTCAAACAACAGAATTTTATATGGCGGTAGGAGCCTGTATTATCATCTGTGCAGTTGTGCTTGATCTAGGCTTTGATCGCTCCTCAGACAAGCCGTAAGTTTAGCGACGTGCGCGACCAAGACCCATGGCATCTTCCATACGTTTTAATGTAGCACTAGCAATCGCATTCGCCTTTTCAGCACCCTCATCTAGAATGACATCTAATTCGGATGATTCTACTAGATGATAGAATTTTTCTTGAATAGGTGTTAGGTGTTCAATCACTGCTGTTGCTACACCTTGCTTGAATCCACCATACCCAATTCCCTCATATTTTTTGACTAAATCTTCAATCGCTATACCTGAAATAGCCGATTCGATTGTCAATAAATTTGAAACGCCTGGTTTATTTTCCACATCAAATGCAACGATACCGTCAGAGTCTGTAACGGCTGATTTAATTTTTTTCTCAATTTCTTTCGCCGTATCTAATAAACGGATTGTCGCTTTCGTATTTGGATCTGATTTACTCATTTTCTTTGTTGGCTCTTGTAAGGATTTAATACGAGCGCCTGCTTTTGGTAGTTGAATTTCTGGAATCGTTAAAACATCACCAAAGCGTTTGTTAAAGCGTTCTGCTAGGTCACGAGTCAGTTCGATATGCTGCTTCTGATCATCGCCGACAGGAACAATATTTGTGTTATAAAGTAGTATGTCTGCAGCCATTAAAGGTGGGTATGTTAAAAGAGCAGCAGATACGCTTTCTTTACCGTGTGATTTATCTTTAAATTGTGTCATGCGTTCTAGCTCTCCGATAGACGCAACACATTGTAACATCCATCCTGCCTGAGCATGCGCTGGCACCTCTGATTGGATGAATAACGTAGATTTTTTAGGGTCAATGCCCGTAGCAATATAGGTAGCAGCTAGCTTACGAATACTTTCTCGTAATTCTTTAGGGTCCTGTGCAACAGTTATGGCATGTTGATCAACGATACAATAAATCGCATTTCCTTCATCTTGTAGTGCAGGGAATTGCTTGAATGCTCCTAAATAGTTCCCTAAAGTTACGATACCTGTAGGCTGTACGCCAGAAAAAATAGTTGTCATTAAAATTTCCTCCTCGAATTCAAATTCTGTGACAATTGTCATCAGCGTTACCTTCATCTTTCAATCTGTTTGATGAAGACAAAAAAACATCATGCGTCCTCATTAGATTTTTTCTAATGAAGGGACGAATGATGTTTGAATCCGCGGTACCACCCAGCTTGCCTAAAAAGGCCACTCAGCTTCGTAACGTGAAGGGACGAGCTTTGCTATTAGCTTTAAGAAGCGTTCACAAAGCTAACTCGGAAGTCCATTCCACATGCCTCCACGATCTGTTTGCAGCAACCACAGACTCTCTATACGTGAATTAGCATATGTACTACTCTTCGTCAGCGTTTTTCTCAATTTAAATTGTTCAAATTGATTTGATTGCAAAGAATTATATTATAAAGATTTCTTTATGTAAAGTCAGACTTTTGACGGTGTTTTTTTTTGAGAAAAAATTATATGCTTTTTTTGTTATGTAATTTTGTTATAAATATAAATTTTTTTATTAAAATATTGTTGAGGTGTACACGTCGAATTGACAATTTTCTCGTTTATTTTTCTTAAATGAGAACAAGTAAGATAGATGTTTGGATGTTTAAAATGCTTGAAAAGTGGGAATGGTAGTAGTAGCACATAAGTTTGAAGAAAATACACTACATTAAAAAGCTGTATAAATAGACAGAATATTTAGGGATAGGCTCAGACTTTTTTTATTGGAACTATATTCAAATACAGCGGAGTACTGTATAATGGTACTGTGTATTTTACATTACATTAATTCTAATTTAACACACTGGTTCTGGTTTATAGATAATGATTCGAAATGAAAGGATGTGTCAGAATGATCGTAACCCTATTTACATCACCAAGTTGTACCTCTTGTCGTAAAGCGAAAGCTTGGTTAGAGGAGCACGAAATTCCATATACAGAACGTAATATATTTTCTGAACCGCTCAGCATTAGTGAAATAAAAAAAATTTTACGTATGACAGAAGACGGAACTGATGAAATTATTTCTACTCGTTCAAAAATATTCCAAAAATTAAATGTGGATGTTGAAAGTTTACCATTACAACGTTTATATGAATTAATTCAGGAATATCCTGGCTTATTACGTAGACCAATCATTTTAGATGAAAAACGTCTACAGGTTGGCTACAATGAAGATGAAATTCGTCGTTTCTTACCTCGAAAAGTTCGAGCATATCAATTACAAGAAGCGCAACGAATGGTGAATTAAACCTTTCTATTCTGAATAATAT
The DNA here is from genome assembly GCF_038630885.1 of Lysinibacillus sp. FSL K6-0057. Lineage (NCBI taxonomy): Bacteria > Bacillati > Bacillota > Bacilli > Caryophanales > Bacillaceae > Lysinibacillus > Lysinibacillus sp. FSL K6-0057. The sequence continues at coordinate 813,682 of NZ_CP152047.1, forward strand.
ATGTAATAGATGTTACAGATGTGGAATGCATGTTGTGACATCTTTTTTTTATGTTTTACTTCTGTAAAACCTTCTATATGAAGTATAATAATTAATAGGGAAAAGTCATATATTTCCGTAAAAGTATGTTAAACTTGATTTAAGTTAAATAGTTTACTACAATTTCAATAATTCAAATATCTTCTGTGAAACGGTGTATATCCTTTTCATTTTATGACAGAACAGCATACAATAGAGTTAGAGACAACTGTGAATACAAAAATTCATGTTTACGGTTACTCGATGGTTTTACTGTAGTGTGGTCAAAGGTTGAAAAACAAATGCAGTATGAAGGTTAAAAACAAAGAATAAAAGCATACTAATGAAACAAAACTGTTTTTCGACATATGACAGTGAAGGGAGATGAGGTCTAGTGGACATCGAACGTGTAAATGAAAATACACTCAAGCTCTTTATTACGTACAATGATATAGAGGATCGCGGCTATAGTCGTGAAGAAATTTGGTACAATCGAGCAAAGGGTGAGCAACTTTTTTGGGATATGATTGATGAAGTAAACACGGAGGATTATTTTGATGTAGAGGGTCCGATTTGGATTCATATCAATGCATCTGAAGTTGGCTTAGAAATCATTGTCACACGTGCACATATTTTAAAAGACGGTGAAACATTAGATGGTCATTCGAATTTTGATGAACACAAAGATATGTTTGCACCATTCGATGAAGTTGGAGAGGATCTTCTTAGCCAACTAACTCAATTTGGTGACATGGATGAGTCAGAATTATTTATGGATACAGACATTTATGTTTATAAATTTAAAGATATTGATGAGTTAATCCCTGTCGCAAAACGAATGACAGACGAATTAGTGGATTCCTCATTATTCAAATATGAAAATTGGTACTATCTAGTTGTTGATTTCGGAAACGCAGATGAGGATTTAAATCGTCATGATAGAAACGCAGTTATCAAGGAATTTTTAACACCATCCAATTTTACAATTCATCGTCTAGAGGAGTACGGTGAAAAAATTATGGAATTCAATTGCTTTGAAACAGTTCGAAAATACTTTGCATAAGCAATGAATCACCTAATTATTTTAGACTGTAGTGAAACTCGTAAAAGAATCGAGTTTTGCTACAGTCCTTTTTTATGCGTTCAACATCACGGATTTCTGAATAAGGTCGCATTTTTAAAATTTCAAGAAAAAACGGCTTTATTTTTGTTCGTGCAACCCAATTCTATTATAGTTGGCTAAAAAGGAGCTGATTATATGCTTATTGCCTATAACAATCAACAGCAGCTATTTCTCCCATATCAATATACGAGGAAAGCTTTACAGCGATATAGGCGGCAGATGAAATTTTTTTGTCCTCAATGTTTGGAACAAGTTCAATTGAAAATAGGTAACTATAATATTCCCCACTTTGCACACTTCACTAAAAATCAATGTTCACAGCTATTCGCAGAAGGTGAATCTAAACTACATTTACAAGGTAAAATGCAATTATATGAGTGGTTCAAAAAAAATGGACATCAGGTGGAACTAGAGCCATTTTTAAAGCAGCTTTCTCAGCGCCCTGATTTGCTCGTTACAATCGATGAGGGGCATTTCGCAGTTGAATTTCAATGTAGCACAATCTCTCATGAAAAATGGCATCAACGAACAATGGGCTATGAAAAAAACGATATACAAGCAATTTGGCTTTTTCAAACTCCTCAAAGCAAAGAAGCAATCAACGGCATCAGAAAAATTAGAATCTCCCCATTGCTGCAAAAAGCATTTATAACAACGACAACAGATTTGCCTTATTTACTGACGTACAACGCGGTGACAGCCCATTTTATTTATTGGACGAATCTTCTTCATGTTCACGGGCATACTTTCATAGGCAAAGTACAAAAAATTCCGGTCAATCAACAGCATTTTCCTTTTTATATACCAAAGCGTATTACCAAAGAAGAATTTCAATGCTATTGGCAGCTCTATAAACAAACTTGTAGGCAATTTGCGTATAGTCGTCTTTTACATAACAAGAAGGGGGCACAAGATCCATTTTTACGCAATTGCTATGAATTAAATCTTTCTCTTACTGCTATGCCGCCATACATTGGTATTCCAGTGCAAGAAGGAGCGTCTATCTCTTTATTCACGAGTGAATGGCAAACGATGCTGTTGTATTTTAGTAAACAATTAGGGTGTCAACCATTTGAATTAACCAAGCATCAGATTAAAAATTTTTTATGTCAGCAACAGTTAGAAATAACCGAACAAGCAGTAAGAGCTATTCAAAATTATGGACAACTTCTTCAGCGAATGAATCATGAAGATGGTTCACTAGATAATTGTGAGCAAGTCTATGTACATTTATTTGCAATTGCCACAATATACTGAGAAAATATGAGAGTAAAAGGAAAAAAGCACATATAAAGGGGGCTGGCATACATGGCTAGTAACAGTAATCAGGTTTTGGTTAGAAAAGAAGTACCAGAAGAATTAACATGGCGTTTAGAGGATATCTTTGCAACAGATGCAGCTTGGGAAGAGGAATTGAAGGAGGTTGCAGAGCTTGCTAAACAAGCACCTAGCTATGCAGGTACTTTAAATAATGGGGCAGAGGCATTATTAGCAGCTTTGCAGTATCATGATCATATATATGAACGTGCAATGAAGCTCTACACATATGCTCATATGCGCTATGATCAAGATACGACAAATAGCTTTTATCAAGATATGAACAGCCGTATTCAAACATTGGCAACGAGTATCTCAGCTGGCCTTTCCTATTTAACGCCAGAAATTTTATCATTAAGTGAAGAAACGATTGAAGGCTACTTAACAGAAAATCAAGACCTACAACTATATAAGCAATCATTAAAAGAAATTACGATGGCACGTCCACATGTATTACCAGCCGAACAGGAGGCATTGCTAGCGCAAATGTCTGAGGTAACAGGTACAGCTTCGAATACATTCAGCATGTTAAACAATGCGGATATGGTTTTCCCTCATGTGAAAAATGAAGAGGGGGAAGAGGTACAACTTACGCATGGTAACTATATCAAGTTTTTAGAGAGCAAGGATCGCTCAGTACGTGAAGGCGCATTTAAAGCTATGTACGAAACATATGGCAAGTTTAAAAATACGTTCTCGGCAACGCTAACAGGTAACGTGAAGAAGCATAATGTCAGTGCACGTATTCGTCATTATGAATCTGCACGACACGCAGCCATGTCTAATAATTTTATTCCAGAAAATGTATATGATCAACTGGTGGAAACAATTCATAAGCATTTACCAGCTATGCAGCGTTATATTTCGTTGCGTAAGAAATTATTAGGTGTAGACGAATTGCATATGTGGGATTTATTTGCGCCACTTGTTAAAGAGGTGGAAATGAAGGTCACTTATGATGAAGCGAAAGATATTTTAGTAAAAGCTTTAGCTCCATTAGGGGAAGAATATCAAAACATCGTCCAAAATGGACTGGATAACCGTTGGGTCGATGTTTTAGAGAATAAAGGGAAGCGTAGCGGAGCCTATTCATCAGGCGCCTATGGTACGAATCCGTATATTTTAATGAATTGGCAAGACAACGTGAACAATCTATTTACTTTAGCACATGAATTTGGCCATAGTGTTCATAGTTATTATTCACGCAACAACCAGCCATTTGTTTATGGAGATTATTCTATTTTTGTGGCAGAGGTTGCTTCTACATGCAATGAAGAGCTATTAAATGACTATTTACTGAAAACAATTGATGATCCTCAACAAAAAATATACTTATTAAATCATTGGTTAGATGGTTTCAGAAGTACTGTATTCAGACAAACCATGTTTGCAGAGTTCGAACATCTTATTCATCAAATGGATAAGAATGGTGAGTCATTAACAGCAGATCGTTTAACAGAGGTTTATTATGAATTAAACAAAAAGTACTTCGGTGATGATATGGTGGTAGATGAGGAAATTGGCTTAGAATGGGCTCGTATTCCACACTTCTACTATAATTACTATGTTTATCAGTATGCGACTGGTAAATCAGCCGCTACAGCATTGAGTAAACAAATTTTAGAGGAGGGTGCACCAGCTGTAGAACGTTATATTAATAACTTCTTAAAAGCAGGATGCTCTGATTTCCCTATTGAAGTATTAAAGGCAGCAGGCGTTGATATGAACGTAGCTAAGCCAATTGAAGATGCTTGTAAAGTATTTGAAGAGCGTTTAAATGAATTAGAAAAATTATTGTTGAATAATTAATTAAAAGGGCTGGGGAAATATTTCTACAGCCCTTTTTCTGTTGGCGTGCGTGTGATTTGAAATGAAAGAATAATGATTTTTTTTGATTTCTAAATAGTTTAAAAGTGTGCATCTTGGAAAAATACTGTTTGTAATCGCTTTCTATTTGACAAATTTGTGAATCTAGTATTGGTTTCATTGCTAAATATATTATTCCATGATAGAGTAATTCTTGTGAAATAAATCACAAAACAAACATACACCCCTTTGTTTGAACGTGAACATTTCTCCCATCCCCTTTGTGAAAAAGAAGCGTCTCTATCGGTCGAGGATAGAGGCGCTTCTTTGTATTTTGCGTTATCTTGAAAAACAAAACTATCCCTAGAATTTTTGTGAAAGGTAAAAATGGAAGTCCATTGCAGGCTACTTGCTTTCCTGTCGGCGAGCGCCGAAAACGTTAACTTTTTAGCGATTTCCAAATAAGGAGAAGGCGTATACTACTCATTTTGGAGAGGTGTTGTCACTCATCGTTTCTCCACTGTTAGTATGAAAGAAAAGGAAAAGACACTTTTTCAGCATGGTAGATAGCGTCACAGAGGAGACGCATTGAGTGAAGCAGCTCATAGGACGCCCCTTGGAAAGGACGCTGGCGGAACGGAAATCAACCCTTCACCTTGTCAAAAGGTCTTTTACTGCTATTGACATGATCTTTTTTCAACAACATGAAAGGGACTCCATCATGATGATTGGAGTCCCTTTGGTTTATTGTATTATTTAAGACGCCATAACGTAGCGTGAGTAGTTTGGATTCGTTCGAGCTTTTGTTGCAGCATGCGTTTCTTTAGTTCACGCTCTGCTGCTTGCTCTGTTAATGAATAGATAAAAGCTATTTCGTTTGTAGAAAGAGTATGGAATTTAGAAAATAAGTCCTCTATTGATGGTAATGGCTGACGGACAAGCTGTTCGTTCAGCATTTCTTGTAAAATATGTTCATAAACTTCATAGGAATAGCTACCACTAACTTTTAGTCCCTCATCTTCAATACATTCATTGAAAAATACGATACTTGGTACTTCTTCCACTTCCATTTCGCGTTTAATATATAAATCGCATTGGAAAGCACGTGCTGCCTCCTTTGAACCAAAGTCAACAGTAAACTCATTCATATCGAGTTGAACATCCTCAGCTATTTTTAAAAGCGTTGCATAGGAGTTTACATCTTGATGACTTAATAATACATATTCTTGTAGTTTTGATAAATAACGTGCACCTGCACGTTTCCCCTGTAATTCAGCTGCTTTAATAGCGATAGAAGGTAAAACAGGGTGATTAATATCAAGTTCGATTCCTGAGATACAACCTTTGACACGTTTACTTAAGCAGTTTAAAGAAGTAAGTTCTGTGCTTAAAACAAAGCGCCATGTGAAGTAATGGTTGTATTCAAGTTGTAATTTACGAAGAGTTGCTTGCATACTGAAAGCTTCAGGGCAAAGTGGATCTACGAAAATATACAATTCAATTGGCTTGTTTGCAGTTGAAATCGTTGGCGTTGGCTCTTGCAACATTTGAATATTATTCACGTAACAATTCCCCCTCATCGTCATTTGGCGTATTAACCATGTGATGAGCTGTTAATACTAAACGTTGATAATAAGTTTCACGGAACTTCCCTTCCAAACCTACCTCATCCATTGCTTCTGACATACACTCTAGCCAAGCTTGAGCGCGGTCAGGTGTAATAGGAAAATTCATGTGACGTGCACGCATCATCGGATGTCCATGTTCTTCAGTAAAAAGATTTGGTCCACCTAAATACTGTGTTTGAAATTGAATTTGTTTACGGGCTGTCTCTGTTAAATCCTTTGGAAAGATTGGAATAAGATCAGGATGCTGAGCAACTCTTTTATAGAACGCATGAATGAGTTCTGACAGTTTTTCAGCTCCCAGCTCCTCATAAGGAACAGTGTATTTTCGACTCATAAGTTATATGCTCCTTTAATTCTTTATATCGTAAAGTACCACTTTGTATACTTCATCCTCATCAAAATGTGAAATTCTTGTGACTACCTTCATTCTATCAACGTCTTTTCGTTAACACAAACAAAGAGCTCTTTCGAATTGCTGTTCGCTACAAAAGCACAAATTTCACCACAATGGGTGAAATTTGTTGGAAAAAGCATAGATAACAGGAAAGATGCGATTACACTGTAAAGTAATTCATCACTTTTTTGACATAATTCTGTGTTTCTTTAAAAGGAGGGATACCTCCATATTTAGTAACACGAGATGCGCCAGCATTGTAGGCAGCTAATGCTAGAGTAGGGTCATTATTAAATTTATCTAGCATTTGACGCAAATATTTTGCTCCAGCCATAATATTCTGCTCTGGATCAAAAGCGTTCGTCACACCTAAATATTGTGCTGTTGTGGGCATGAGTTGCATTAAGCCTTGCGCTCCTGCATGGCTCACTACGGTTGGATTAAAATTAGATTCTTGCTTGATAACAGCTGCAATAAGCTTCGCGGGTATCTGATAAGTAGCAGCTGCTTTTTCAATAATGGCTGTATATTCATTTGCACCTGCTAGTGAATTGGCATAAGCTGTAGAACCTATTACATCGTCTGAAACATAGGAATCAAGCTTTGTATTAGCATATGTGTTTGCTAATGCTTGTTTGACTGATTCAGGTATAAACACAGCATTAGAGCCTTTGTAAAGTAAGGATTCTAATGTACCTTGTTCCGAAGTAGCCAGTTGATTGACGAAATTTGAATTATTTGATGTGTTTGAAGCAAGCAAGCTTGCTAATTTGGCATTACTTGCTGTCGAAGTTTCTCCTAATAATTCGTTAATCATGTCAGAAAAAATAGAATCATTGTCTGTCAAATTGTTTGTTGATGAACCTTCACTAGATCCAAGTGTTTGCAATGCCTGAATTTCAAGTAAAGATTTTAATGATTGAATATCCAAGGAGTCAGACACCTTCCTTTTTAAACTTTTATAAATTTTGTGCTTTTAGTGCTTTCATAAAACGGGCAATTTTTTTATCAGTAGCCTGCTTTTCAATACCATATTGCTGTAAAAATTCGTCGAAAATTTTATTTCCTTTTATTGCATCTTTTGCTTCATATTCTACCTCATAATCGTCGCACTGCAAATAGAAAGAATGATCAAAAACAAGAAGCCCCTCTTTGTATGGAATTTCGACACGATCTGTAGTGAGTGAACCAAATACATGCAATTGTTCTAAAGGAATCCGGTGGAGAGCTAATCTTTTAGCTACCTCTTGAGCATAAAATCCTTTGCCATCTAACATTTGCTGCGCCTGTATTGCTGTTATTTCATCCGTTGTTTCAAGGTGTGCATGCTCGGCATTTTTTTCTTTGAGCGTACATTCGTAATAATCATCAATTTGTCTAATACGAAGACCACTTTGTAGTTTGCGAATGGTTTGATTAGGTGTGTCGAAATAATGATTTGTTTGACGATGAATAGCATTTTGGCTAATGTGGAAGTCTTGTAATAATTGCTCGTATTGTTGTTTTGTTAATAGATTTTTAAATTCAATTTCAATTTCTTGTGTCATTTATCGTCACCTATTTATTTTTTATTTTTCATCCGTTGTTTCGCTTGATTTAATATTTACACACTGCAACTATTTACCCTGTGTGCTAAAATAAGAGGAAGAGTACAACGAAAAGGGGAACCGCACGTGCGTAAAATTTATACAATAGAAACATCGAACTTTGAACAAGATCAACTTCATTTTAGTTTAAACGACAATGAAGTAAATTTACAGTTAAAACCTGCTGGACAACTCATTGCAGATTCAGATGATTTTGCATTTATTTATTTACTTGATGCAGGTGACGACTATCATTATTTGCGTTTTCCACCGAGTAGTTGGGAGAATCTTGTACATATTTTACAAAAAGGGAAAAATCCATTACTACGAATTGGTGAAGAAGCGATTGAGCTGACAAATTTCTACGAAGAATTGGAAATGCTCGTGTATAATATTGAAGGAAATTACAATTATGGGGCAGAATTTGTCCAAGCAGTGGAGCAACACTTCAAGGCAATTCTCGCTGAATAGAAAGACAAAACGAACAGACGGTGGTGTTCGATACCGAATGTCGGGAGGTTTTTACAATGGGACAATGGGAAATATTTTTAAGTCCTTATAAACAAGCAGTAGATGAATTAAAAGTAAAATTAAAAGGCATGCGTTCGCAATTTGGTATTGTTAATGCCAATTCACCAATTGAATTTGTCACAGGACGTGTTAAGCCTTTAGCAAGTATATATGATAAAACGTTAGAAAAAGGATTAGCTTTTGAGCCTTCTAAACAACTTGGTGATGAACTTGGCGATATTGCTGGCCTTCGGATTATGTGTCAATTTGTTGATGATATCGCAACGGTAACAGAGCTTATCCGTCAGCGAAAAGATATGCGCGTAGTGGAAGAACGCGATTATATTACACATAATAAGCCTAGTGGTTATCGCTCCTACCATATGATCGTGGAGTATCCTGTTGAAACGATTCAAGGAAAAAAAGTAGTATTGGCGGAAATACAAATCCGAACACTGGCCATGAATTTCTGGGCATCAATAGAGCATTCTTTAAATTATAAATATAAGGGCATGTTCCCAGAGGAAATTAAGAATCGCTTGCAAAGTGCTGCAGAGGCAGCATTTCGGTTGGATGAGGAAATGTCATCCATTCGTAGTGAGATTCAAGAGGCACAGGCCTACTTTAGCGAATATAAAGAAGCATCGAATCCTAATTTACTAACAGAGAAGGAGCGTGACGCACAATGAAATTTTCGATTCAATCACGTAGAGATGCACAATCCAACGAGCTGATGGAACTTGCTAAAACCTATTTACAGGATTTTGGCTTAACATACGATGAAGAGACGCCAGAAATCGTTGTTTCGATTGGAGGAGATGGCACGCTTTTGCATGCCTTTCATCGCTACTCTCATTTATTAGACCAGGTAGCCTTTGTTGGTATTCATACGGGCCATCTAGGGTTTTATGCGGATTGGAAACCATCTGAATTAGAAAAACTAGTTTTGTCCATTGCTAAAAAGGATTTTAATGTTGTGGAATATCCACTGCTAGAAGTAAAGGTGGAGCATCATAATGCCGAATCAAATACGTATCTGGCTTTAAATGAAGCAACAGTCAAATCGCCAGATGTTACACTTGTGATGGATGTTGAATTAAATGGCAATCAGTTTGAACGTTTCCGTGGAGATGGACTTTGTGTATCCACTCCTTCTGGGAGTACGGCTTACAATAAAGCACTTGGTGGAGCCATCATACATCCCACATTAGCGGCACTCCAAGTCACTGAAATTGCCTCAATTAATAACCGTGTTTTCAGGACAGTAGGATCACCATTAATCTTGCCAGCACACCACCATTGTGTGTTACGTCCTGTAAATGAACAGAATTTTAATATGACTGTTGATCACTTGCAAATTACGCAAGGTGATGTCAAAGCCATAGCGTTTAATGTAGCAAATGAAAGAGTACGTTTTGCCCGTTTCCGACCATTCCCATTTTGGGAGCGAGTGCATGAATCGTTTGTCGCAAATGAATAACATGGATACAAGCTTTACATTGCAATTTACGGCTAAGAAAGATGGCCAATTATTACGAGAAGCTCTCCAAGAGTGGCGTATTTCTAAGCGAGCCCTAACCGCTATTAAGTTCGATGGTGGCATGTTGACTGTGAATGGTGTCGAACGTAATGTGAGGCATATCCTGCAAGCTGGAGATTGTGTGAAGGTGACGTTTCCTCCTGAAGTAAAAAGTGATGGTCTTGCTGTCGAGCATGGCGATTTGACCATTGTCTACGAGGACGATGCCATTTTAGTGCTCAATAAGCCAGCACACCAAAGTACGATTCCCTCACGTGAGCATCCGACCAACAGCATTGCTAATTTAGTTTGTGGCTATTTTCAGCAGCAAGGATTGGCCTCTACGGCTCATATTGTTACAAGGCTAGACCGAGATACATCAGGCTTGCTTTGTATTGCTAAGCATGCTCATATTCATCATTTAACAGGTCTAGCTCAGCGTAATAGGGAAATTTCAAGACAATATGAAGCGATTGTCCATGGACATGTCGAACACAATTTTCAATCGATTATAGCTCCAATTGGACGTAAAGAAGCCAGTATTATTGAAAGAGAAGTACGAGAAGATGGGCAATATGCGCATACAGATGTAACGGTTCTAAAGCACTTTATAGTCGATGCGGAACCAATGACACATGTACGACTTCAATTGCATACAGGGCGTACACATCAAATTCGTGTGCACATGTCGCATCTTGGGCATCCACTTGTTGGTGATGACCTTTATGGTGGTAGCCGTCATCAGATTGATCGACAAGCACTACATTGTGTATCATTGAGTATGGAACATCCTTTAACGAGTGTGCCATTACACTTTACATGTATGCTAAATGATGACATGCAAAGGTTACTGAAGGAAGCTTATGCATAAATTTTTGATAGAAGGAGATGTTCGCACAAACGAGCATCTCCTTATCATTTTTTGATGTAGATTGAGCTGGCGACTTTCTTCACGAGGGAGATCGTTAACAGTTGTCACATGTCGTATGATTTGAGGTCGAAAGCTAGGGAAAAATTGGACGTATTGTTTATCTGTGCGTCAGCGACAATTATCCTGAGGCGAAAGGATATAGTAAGTAGATTATTTTTACACCTAATTTATAACAAAGTGACAAAGGTAAGGTATAGTAAAATAGAAATCGTTATGTTTTTAGGCGTAATATTGAAATTTATAAAATTCTGCCCAGCTACTCATGAATATAACTTAAAAAAGGGTTTGCAGAAAAGGTACAATACACTCTATTATATAGAAGGTAGATTTACGGCATTGCTCGTAAAATGATTGAAAGCTCGGAAGGAGGGGACAAGCATGATAGAGGAAAGAAATGAAAAGGATGATGTGCAATTTGATGAGGCACATCTACGAGAAATGCTAGAAGCACATGATATTGACGCATTCCGTGATGAGTTTTTAGAACTTCATCCATATGATCAGGCAACGTTTTACGAAAAGGTGGAACCTGATATAAGGAAGATCATCTATTCGTTCTTGTCTCCGACAGAAATGGCTGATATTTTTGAGGCAATCGATATCGAAGATGATGAGTATAAAGCATATCTAGCTGAAATGGATCCATCGTACGGTGCAGAAATGCTTTCTCATATGTACGCAGATGATGCGGCAGATGTCTTAAACGAACTAGATACGGCGCAGCGCGAAAGCTATTTGGAAATGATGGATGAAGAAGCGGCTGAAGATATTAATGAGCTACTAAGCTATGATGAATATACAGCTGGTTCTATCATGACAACTGAATACGTAGCTATACCAGAAAATTCAACAGTACGTTCAGCAATGGCCATTTTGCGTAAAGAGGCACCCGATGCAGAAACTGTTTATTATATTTTTGTAGTGGATGAAGAGCATCGTCTGACGGGTGTCATATCATTACGAGATTTGATAATTGCAGACGAGGATACACTTATTCGTTCCATTATGAATGAACGTGTCGTGATGGTACATGTGGGTGATGACCAAGAAGAAGTCGCACAAATTATGAAGGATTATAATTTCTTAGCGACACCTGTTATTGATGATAAAGGGGAATTACTTGGTATTATCACGGTTGACGATATTATTGATGTAATTGATGAAGAGGCTTCTGAGGATTACTCTAAATTAGCCGGTATTTCGGATATGGATAAATTTGATGTAACACCATTCCAAGCAGCAAGAAAACGTTTGCCTTGGCTAGTGGTTCTACTGTTTTTAGGTATGTTAACAGCTAATCTAATGGGGCAATTTGAGGATACTTTAGATAAGGTTGCCTTACTTGCAGTCTTTATTCCCTTAATTTCAGGAACGTCAGGAAATAGTGGGACACAGGCATTAGCCGTGGCGATTCGAGGGATTGCAACAGGAGACGTAGAGGAACATAGTAAATTCAAGTTACTCTTACGTGAAGCAGGTACTGGCTTAATGTCAGGCGTTGTTTGTGGATTAATTGTGATTGGGATCGTTTATTTTTGGAAACATGAACTTGTCCTAGGTATGTTAGTAGGAGCAGCACTTTGTGGTTCCATTTTAGTGGCGACTTTAGCAGGTTCATTTATACCATTGTTAATGCATCGACTAAAAATAGACCCTGCTGTTGCATCAGGACCTTTTATTACAACTTTAAATGATATTACAAGTATTTTAATTTACTTGGGCTTAGCGACAGTTTTTTTAAGCCAAATAGGCTAAGAACCAATTTGCTTACTTTCGCATATTGTATGGAAAAAAGGGAAGTGAGTAAAGTGGATCAAGAACCACGCTTGTTTATAAAGTCACCATCATATTTTTTGAATATTTCTAAGGTGTTACATGAACTTGATTTGGATGAAAGTACATCTGTATATGTAAAGGACAATATGTTCGATGAGCAAACGGCTGAAGAAAAAAATGATACAGTAGATGATGTACAAATAGATCCGTATTTACTGAAACAGCTCCAATTTTTAGAAAAGCCATTTCGTCAGAGAGCCTATCAGCCATTATTAGTTTGTTTAAAGGATGGTAGAAAATTAACTGGTACTGCTTCAGATGTACAGAGTGATTCTTTAATGCTTACATCATTAGAATTAAAAATACAGGAAATCATTCATTTTGAAGATATACAGCAAATACTTTGGCGTGGAAGAAAATTGCCAACATTATAAAAAAGGTGTACAGCAGGGGATGCTGTACACCTTTTCATAGTGTTGAAAAACAAAACCATCAATAGATTTTTTGTGAAAGGTGAAAATGGTTTCTGTTGCAGGCTACTTGCTTTCCTGTGGGCGAGCGCCGAATCGCTTCCTCCGCTACCGCTCCGTTTAGAGTTTTGCCTGTCTCGCTATCCCACGGGAGTCAAGTAGCCCTCCACTCCAACCCAGAAAACGTAATCTTTTTAGCAAAGGTTTTTAAATAAAGTGAAGGTCTTCACTACTCATTTTATGGAGGGGTGTTGTCATTCATCACTTCTCTACATTGAAAACAAAAACCTAACCTTTTTCTAATCATACAAATCATGGGCTATTTTGATCGCTACCACTAGTATGAAAAATGAGGAAAAGACACTTTTGCAGAATGGTTGATTGGAGTGGAGCCAGCGTCACAGAGGAGACCCTGGAGCGAACGGAAGTGAGTGAAGCGGCTCCTCGGACGCCCCCTGGAAAGGACGCTGGCGGAACGGAAATCAACCTCTCACCCTGCTAAAAGATCTTTTTCTGTTAGTGATATTTTCTTTTTTCATGTTGCTGAAAAAAGAAAATGGCACTAGCACACCTTCGCTTAATTTGGAAATCCATTTCTCCTTTCACAAAAATTCTATGAATGGTTTTGTTTTCCGATACCATAAAAAAGTGTACAGCAGAGGATGCCGTACACTTTTTTTATGTGTGTGTGTCAAAGGTGAAAGAATTAGTCACAAATCCCTAAGTCAACATCAGCGATACATTGTACAGCGCAGAAGCAAGATAAGTCTACAGTAATACAGCTATCAGTTGAGCTCCAGTCATCTACTTTACAGATTTTCTTCATGTTTATACAACAACCGTCTTTGCTTAGTAAGTCTACTGTACTTTCACTAGAGTCAAATGTACATAATGGCTCTAAAACACGTAAAGTAGCACAGCATTCATCAAACATATCTTCTACGCGGAAGAATACGGATGTACAAATGCAAGGATCTGCTGTTGGAGAGTTAAAGAATGCTTTGAAAGGAGTACCATCTTTCGTAATTAACATGAATACACGTGTATCTGCTTGAGAGCGTGCAGGACTAACAATCCCACCTAGTGGCTCTAAGAAACAGTTAGCTGTACATGGAGAACACTCATCTCGCACCGCTTGATTTTGAATATCTAAAATAGCGCGAACTACGTCACAAACGCAGCCTGCTGAATGGATTGGTCCAATAGGATTTGTTGGCTTACCACAACCCATATTGTCACCCCCTTTCCTTGTTACTACTTCTACAATATGTACTTTTGAAAACTGGACTCGGGCTTTTGTGTATATCTTTGAATGAATAGTTTTTTTATGTGTGGAGAAACTGTAAAGAAAAGGAGGGTAAAACTTGAGGCTACTAGGAATGACGTTACCGCTCTTAGTTGTTTTATCGCTGTTAAATGGTTGTGCTGAAAAGGAAAAATTTATTGTCTATGGGTCGCCGCAAAATGAAAGTGAAGTCGAAGCCCTTATAAAAGAAGAAGACTATGTTGATCGTTCGACGGTTATCCAATATGACGATAGTATGCTTGTTGCAGTACAAATTGAACCATGGAAAAAGTGGAAAAAGACTAAGCTAGAGAAAAAGTTGCAAAAAAGACTTGAAGAGAAATATCCAAACAAGGATGTGTTTGTCTCCGCTGATTATAAAATTTTTTATGAAGCCAATAAAATAAAAAAGGATCAAGTGGAAGATAATAAATTGAGCGATAAAATTACAGAACTAATAGAGCTTGCAAAGGAGGAGACATAAATGGAAAAAGAGCAATATCAACAGTTAGAGCAAAATGTTACACCCAAGCCCCCTTATTTAAAAAATATAGCAAAAGCCTTTTTCGTTGGCGGTTTTATTTGTGCAATTGGTCAAGCTGTGTCTCTTTTTTATATTATTTTCTTCAATTTTACGGAGGCAACAGCAGGAAATCCAACTGTTGCAACGATGGTTTTCTTTGCCATGATTTTGACGGGTCTTGGTCTTTATAAAAGAATTGGTCAATTTGCTGGAGCAGGATCGGCAGTACCAGTAACAGGCTTTGGGAATGCCGTTATTTCGGCGGCGATCGAGCATCGTTCAGAAGGGTTAGTATTGGGAGTCGGCGGAAATTTATTTAAATTAGCAGGGTCGGTTGTTTTATTTGGTGTAGTGTCCGCGTTTTTTGTAGCGCTTATTAAATACATCCTTGTGACGATAGGAGTGGTTTCATGGTAATTGTATTTCAATCGAAGCCCTCTCTTTTAGCAGGTGGAGTGGTAGCAGGTCCTTTAGAGAATCGGAGTGTTTTTAGTCAATATTTTGACTCTGTTTATGATGATGAACGTTGGCAAATGAAAACAAATGAACAGGGGCATCGCAAAATGATCGAAGAAGCCTGTGAATTTGCTATGAAAAAAATGGGCGTACAAAAAGGTGATATCGCCTATTTGATGGGTGGGGATTTAGTCAATCAAATGACACCGACTAATTTTGCCGCTAGAGATTTAGAAATCCCCTTTATTGGACTATTTTCGGCTTGTGCCACATCAGTATCTTCAGTCATTATTGCATGCCTGTTAACAGAGTTAGGTGCTGCTAATTTTTCATTAGCAGGTGCCTCCAGTCAACATAATGCAATTGAACGTCAATTTCGTTATCCCATCAATTATGGAGCGCAAAAACCACAAACAGCTCAATGGACTGTAACCGCTGCTGGATATGCACTAATTGGGAAGCATCGCGAGGAGTATCCTTCAATAGAAGCGGCAACAATTGGCAAGTCCGTTGATTATGGTATGGATGATCCTTTCCATATGGGTGCAGCGATGGCACCAGCTGCCTTTCAAACGATTCAATCTCATTTACAACAAAGAAACCAAAAAATTTATCATTACGATTTAATTTTAACAGGTGATTTGGGACAGCTTGGGTTAAAGCTATTGAAAGGAATGCTTGTTGAAAATGGCGTGAAAAATGAAGAGCTCACGTTATTGCGTGATGCAGGTGCCGAATTTTATGGACAGGATGAAGCATTCCAGTCGGGTGCAAGTGGAGCAGGCTGTTCAGCAGCTGTTTTTTTTAGTTATGTTATTCAACAAATGCGTGCAGGGAGCTATAAGCGTGTATTACTAGTAGCAACAGGGGCGTTATTATCTCCTCTGTCCTATCAGCAAGGCGAGACAATTCCATGTACGGCACATGCGATAGAAATTACGATGAAATGAGGCAAAAAACATGGTTATGACATTTGTATTTGCATTTATTGTTGGAGGCATTATTTGCGTCATAGGCCAATTATTAATGGATGTTGGCAATTTAACACCAGGGCATACACTAAGTACGTTAGTTGTCCTCGGTGCCATATTAGATGGTATGGGTTTATATGAGCCACTAATCAATTTTGCTGGAGCAGGAGCCACAGTACCCATTACATCCTTCGGGAATTCATTAACCCATGGTGCCCTAGCAGAGGCAGAGAAGCATGGACTTGTTGGCGTATTAACAGGCATGTTCGAAGTAACAAGCTCAGGAATCAGTGCTGCTATCGTGTTTGGCTTTATTGGTGCATTAATATTTAGACCAAAAGGAAATATTGACTAGACGAATACCCCTCCCATTTTTACGACCGAAACATATTATAGGTTGTAGAAGGGAGGGGTGCTTTTATGGGATACCAAGGCTGGGGCTCACAACCGTATGGAACTAACGTTGGTGGGTGGAACAATAGCTATTGCGGAGGATACTCTGGAGGCAACAACAACTATGGTTATGGTTCTACATTTGTTCTAATTGTTGTACTATTCATTCTATTAATTATTGTTGGCGCTACTTACATCTAATTTGATGAACATAATAAAGGCTTTAGCTTTTATTTAGGAAATGCTAAATAAAGTTAAGGCCTCCACCATTTGCGAAATGTTTCGTGCAAGATGCAAGGTCATATTGAGTTTTAATGATAGGAGGGAAAACATGCATCGCTCGTTTTTTAATTCGATTGAGAAAAAAACAGGTGTATCGATGGATGAAATCTTCGCATTAGCCAATGCCATTCAACATGCGGATTTTACCAGTGAAAAACAAGTAAGAAAAATTGTACGACGTGTTGCTAAAATATCTAACAGATCGATTACGCAAGAATTAGAAGATAAATTAGTACAATCTATTATTCAAGATGGCGCATCACTAGATTTAGATAAAATCACTAGAATGATGAAGTAGCGCATGGCATATCTACTTGGCAATGCTGCTTGTTACGATAGAGTAGATAAATGGTGGCAAGCGAATTCGTCTCTTAAAAAAGGGGTGTTACGACATTGTAAATATCGTAACACCCTTTCATTAAATGTTCTTCTCCATAGCACGGTGTGGAATACCTGCATCCATAAACTCAGGTGAGGTAACTGTAAAGCCTAGCTTTTCGTAGAAGGGAATAGCATAGCTTTGTGCATGAAGTTTTAAGGTTTTTTTATTGATAGAAATGGCATGCTTCTCCATTTCCCTCATGATTAAAGCGCCCAATTTTTTACCACGTTGAGATTGTAAAATACAAACACGTTCAATTTTAGCTGTTTTGTTGTCAATACTGCGTAAACGTGCTGCTCCTACAGGCTCATCGTTATCATACATAATGAAATGTGTTGCAGTTGCATCCTCAGCATCACATTCTAGATGAAGCGGAACACCTTGCTCTTCAACAAACACTTTTTTGCGAATAGCAAAGGCATCATCGTGTTCTTGCTTTGTTTCAACAATTTTTACGTTATACAACAATCACTCAGCTCCAGATAAACGGAATGTTTCGTATGTTGTCCATGAACCATCTTCTAGTTGATATAAAAGATGAATGCGATCAATTGTATCTTTTTCATCAACGCCTGTCATGCGTAATTGTCCAAAGATATCGTCATGCTCAGAGGCTGACATTTTTTGAGCGATTGTAATATGAGGAACAAATACATGTTTCATTTCCCCTTTAGGGATGCTGTCTTGAAGTGCATGTTGGAATGCTGCTAATTGTTCTGTTGGTTCAATGCGGAAGTAAATCGCATTTGTTGTAGGGAAAAACGAACTTATGCGAGATGCATGAATGTTTAAAGGTGCATATTTAGCAGCAAGTTCATCTAATTGCTTGACGATGGTTTGAATCTCTTCTTCAGACGCATCGAAGCTGTCCTTTAATGTCATATGCGGTGTAATCTTCGCATAATGAGGATCGTATCGTTTGCGATAAGTGTTCGCTAAATCTTGCAATTTTTTTGATGGAAATGCCACAATACCGTACTTCATAGTCCATTACCTCCCGAAAATAAACAATTTTTCTAATTAAGTATAACAGAAATTTCAGTTTTCGTAATTTGAATCGCCTAATATTAATTGAAATTTTCGATTAATGCACGTCGAAGATCTGGTTTCCAATATTTCCATGTATGATTGCCATCGAACTCGTCATAAAATGTAGTAAACCCTTTACTGATCATGAGATCATGCAATTGACGATTAGGTGTTAAAAAATCTTTGATGGTTTTATCCATTGTCACAACCTGATCTTCGCCTTTGCCGACAATATGGTAGATAGAAATGGACCCTGGATCTTTAAAATTTTCAACAGCCTTTAACACATCAGCGTCAACGTATGGTGATTGTAGAATGACTTTGCCAAAGATGCTTGGGTACTTTAAAGCAGCCATTAAGGAAGCTGTAGCAGCCATAGAGTCACCAATCACTCCACGACTCATACCCATTTGGTAAGTGGCATACTCACGATCTAAATACGGTACTAGCTCATGTGCTAAAAAGCGAAGATAGGCTTCATGTTGCTCACCGCTCGGAATATATTTATGTCGTCGATCTTTTATGTCTTTGTAAGGAACAAATGCAATAATTAAATTTTCGATTTCATAGTCATCAATCAGTTCATCAGCTAGCTTTGTAATACCGCCAAGTTGGAAGTAGTCTTTACCGTCTGATGCGATTAAAATATTGTATTTATATAGTGGAGAATAATTTGCAGGAACATAAATATAGAGCTGTAATTCCTCCTGTAATGACTCACTGTAAAATGTTAAATCCTGTACTGTTCCCTTATCCAATGATGACACTCCTTCTTATGTTTGTAACAAAATTGTACCATATTACGTAAGTAAAGGTATAATAGGTTGGGCTAGCATTATACTAGCAATAAAAATCGAAATGAGGGTTAATTATGCATAATAAAAGTATTCGTGTGCACTCTGACGAAGTAGCAAAGGCAGCTCAAGCCGCGTTAATTCGTAGAGGTGTAGCGATAGAGGATATCGCGCAAATTGTTTACGAAATGCAAAAAACCTATAATGAAGGTTTAACACTGGAGCATTGTGTTCATTCTGTTGAACGTGTATTACGTAAGCGAGAAGTACAACATGCTTTATTAGTAGGAATTGAATTAGATGAATTAGCAGAGAAGAAATTATTATCTTCACCACTACAGCAAATTATCGAATCAGATGAAGGTTTATTTGGTGTAGACGAAACAATCGCACTAGGATCTGTTTTTACATATGGCAGCATTGCCGTTACCACTTTTGGTCACTTAGACAAGCAAAAAATAGGGATTATCAAAAAACTAGATACAGAACCTGGACATCATGTCAACACGTTCTTAGATGATTTGGTTGGTAGTATAGCAGCTTCAGCGGCTTCACGTATTGCACATCGTATGCGTGATTTAGAAGAGGAAGGCGAAACATTTGCTGATATCGAACCTGAAGAGCTAGGGCCAAAACCAAAATCACATAATGAAATATAAAATGAGTTTCTACTATTAAAAATGAGCCTTCTCAAATTTTGAGAAGGCTCTCATAGTGTTGAAAAACAAAACAATCAATAGAATTTTTGTGAAAAGTGAAAATGAATTTCCGTTACAGGCTACTTGCTTTCCTGTGGGCGAGCGCCGAGCCGCTTCCTCTGCTACCGCTTCGTGCAGGGGCTCGCCTGTCTCGCTATCCCACGGGAGTCAAGTAGCCTTCCACTCCAATCCAAAAAACGTAATCTTTTTAGCAAAGGTTTTCACATAAAGTGGAGGTGTTCACTACTCTTTAGGAGGAGGTGTTGTCACGCGTCACTTCTCCACATTGAAAATAAGAGCCTATCCTCTCTCTAAGAATACAGATAATGGGCTATTTAATCGCTATGCTGCTATGAAAAAAGTAAAGACACTTTTGCAGAATGGTTGATTGGAGTGGAGCCAGCGTCACTCCTAGGGGATGTAGCGTCACAGAGGAGACCCTGGAGCGAACGGAAGTGAGTGAAGCGGCTCATCGGACGCCCCCTGGAAAGGACGCTGGCGGAACGGAAATCAACCTCTCACTTGCAAAGTTGCTTTTTCTGCCGTTAACATGATCTTTTTTCAACAACATGTGAGCCTTCTCAAATTTTGAGAAGGCTCTAATTTGTACTACTTATTATCGTTATATGCTTTTACAAATTCTTTTACCTTGTCGCTATCTGCTTCAAGTTTTAAACCAGTATCAACTAATGGAGAGACTGTAGATACAGCTGGTTTTTTATTGCCTTGGTAATAGCTAATAAATTCGTCTTGGTTAATAGAGTATAGAATTGCTTTACGTAAATCTGCTGAATCAGAAACTGCACGGCCAGATGTATTCATTTGTAGGTAGGAAACAGCATTACTATCTGCCGTATTTAATGTTAATTTAGCATCTGATTTTACAATATCCAGTTTCGTTTCTGGTACTGTTTGAAGAACATGAATTTCACCATTACGTAATGCAGATAGGGCACTATCAACATCAGAGATGAAACGGACATTGATTTTAGCAATTTTTGGCTCGTATTCACTGCCAGCACGATATGCAGGGTTTTTCACAAACTGTGCTTCATAATCATTTTTCTTCACTAAAATGTAAGGACCACTTGCATATAGCTGGTTATTGAATGTTGCTGAACCCTCTGTTACAGTAGCTTGATCACCATAGGCAATGTCCTTGTCAGGGTTGTAGTTAGCCACATCATACGTATTAATACTTGTTACTTGTTTTTCAGACACGATACCACCAGATTGGTGTGCTAAATAATTTAATACTTGTGGGAAAGGTGTAGGTGTTGTAATTTTAACAACTTGGTATGCACCTGCCGCATTATTAACAGTACCTTTTTCTTTTGCTAACTGAGCTACAGAAGCAGGTAGGCTTTGAGATAATGCATCTAAAACGGATTGCTCAGAGCCAGATACTTTTTTATCTTTTAATTCAGCTAAATCTGAAACGATTTCCACTGTTTCAATATTTTCATGAATGCTATAAGTACGGTGATCTGGTACTGAGTTAGCATCTTTTGCACGATTTAATGAGAAGACTACATCTTCAGCTGACACTAATTCCCCCGTATCAACAGCAGCACCATCTTTCACAGCTGCAAAGTGGATATCATCTCGTAAAATGAAGTAATATTCTTGATTACCTTCAGCCATTACATGGTTATAAGATAGTGAACCATCTGAAACAACTTCATCTGTGTCTGTTAAGTTAACAAGACGAACATACATATTTGTGTTTAATGTGTTGATTGAACCATCATTCCCTTTAATTGGGTCAAGTGAAGTAAGAGAATTGATTGTTTGGTGTAAAATTAAAGGTTCTGTTGCATTTTTAGATGTATCATTAAATTCGATTTTTTCCCAAACTTGTGCACGAGATTTTGGTAAAAGAACTGTTTTAGGGTTTACTAGTTCAGAGTAGATCCCTTGATACTTATTGGAAATATATAAAGGCGCAATATAAGCCTGATCAAATACTAATAATTGCTCTAAATCTTTATATTTGGCTGCTGCTTCTTCACCAGTCAATGTGCTCGCTTCATCAATTAATGCATCTAATTTTGAATCTGCCACCACACTGTAGTCACCGCCAGTTTTAAATAAACCACGAACAGCATAGTCAGGGTTCCCTGTAACTGTCGTCCAGCTTGATAGGGCAAGGTCATAGTTACCTGCTTCTTTTTGAGCAGAGAAAGAACCGTAATCTGGTTGAATATTTAGCTTTACGTCAAAACCATTTTTTACTAATTGGTCACGTACAATATTCATATCTTCTTCAGAAGCTGCCATTCCTAATACTTCAATGGCAATCTTGCCATTGCTCTTGTCACTATCTTTTGAATCTTTACTGCCTTCTACGTCAGTTTTTGTTTGTACACAGCCAGCTAAAGCTAGTACTGCAACGAATAAAAATACAAGTAATTTCTTCATAGTTACCTCCGATTAATTTGTTTTTGGATCTAAAGCATCTCGTAAACCGTCTCCTAAGAAGTTAAAGGAGAGGACAAGAAGCATAATACAAAGACCTGGGAAAATAGCGACATATGAATGTGTCTCCAGGTACGTACTACCAACTTTTAAAATATTGCCCCATTCGGGAATATGCGGCTCAATACCTAGCCCTAAAAAACTTAAACTACTTGTTGAAATAACAGCTCCGCCAATCGTTAATGTTGCTTTCACAATCATGGGTGCTAAAGAATTGGGAACAATGTGCTTGAAAATAATAGCAGCATCAGATGCACCTAAAGCTCTAGCCGATTCTACAAATTCATAATTGGCAAGCTGCATAACATTTGCCCGCATTGTACGAGCATAGGTTGGAATTGCCCCAACACTAAGTGCAATAATGAGATTCACCGTATTAGCACCAAAAGCGGCGATAATTGCAATGGCTAACAATATCCCAGGAATGGCATATAAAATATCGAGACTCCGCATGATGATATTGTCAGTGGATTTACCATAATAGCCTGAAAATGCTCCTAATGCTCCACCAATAACTGCGGGGATAATCGTTGAGAAAAATCCGACGATTAACGATATTTGTGCTCCAAATACAATACGAGAAAATAAATCTCGGCCATAATTATCTGTACCTAGTGGATATTCTAATGTCGGTGTTTGTAGCAATGCTCCATAGTTATTTTCCGTAGCGAAGTCATAGTCAAAAGTCCAAGAGCTTGTAACGGACAACGAAAACATGAAAATAATAAAGAATAAGCCGAACACAGCCATCGTATTGCGTAAAATCTTTTCCCATATTTTTTGCCACTTCTCAATAGAAGATGGATTAGCCTTTCGAGCCTTTTGAATAAGGCTATATCCTAGTAAAGTCGCAAATAGATTACCAGTGAAAGTGGCCAATAGCAGGACAATACCTGGAATGAGCATCCATTTTGGTGCCTCAGTTGCTGTGACATATTTTGTACATAAAACGGCCATCACGATATAAAGAAGCGAGAGTACCAAAAAAACGCCCATTGCCAGTAAAAAGGTATCTGTTACATATGGCTTAAATAAATTCAACGCTGCAATACCTAAGATAAATAGTTGTGTGATAAAGGCATAAGCAGCAAAAGTATATTCTGCAGTCTTTCTTTTTGACACAAGCATAAATGCAAAGGATGTCGAAAAAATATTGCCTGACAGTATCGTTACTAAAAGGGGATAGCCAAACATTCGAGTGCTTTTTTGAATGTCACCATGCTTTGCTAAATCCTTTTTAATTCGTAAATTGACGAAGGCAACATATGCCGTGGTAATGGCATAAATAACAAAAAAGAGCAGAACCACAGGTCGCCAGCTATTGCTGGAAAAATTATAGCTATAGGCTAGAAATAGTAAAGAAAACAGTAAGGAAAAGACAAAAGTAAAATGAGAATTGACATATTCCTGTGTAATCTTCAAAAGTAGTTTGACATGTAAGATGTTTTTCACAGGTGATCCTCCTTTAAGACTTCTTCATTTTCGAGCGAATGCGTGGATCAAAAAAGGCATACATGATATCAATAAATAAATTGACAATCGAGATGGTGATGGCGATATAAACAACGCCGCCAAGAATGGCCGGAATATCAGGGATAAATTGCTTATCGACGATATAGCTGCCAATCCCACTAATGTTGAATACCTTTTCTGTTACAGATGCGCCTCCCAACATACCCCCAAAAAGAAGTCCAATCACCGTAATAATCGGAATCATGGCATTGCGAATGGCATGTTTTGAAATGACTTTGAATTCATTTAAGCCCTTTGCTTTTGCAGTAATAATGTAGTCCTCATGAATCACCTCAAGCATACTCGACCTTGTCATCCTAGCAATGGATGCTGTAATGGATGTTCCCAAGACGATAATGGGCATGATGAGCGATAACCAATTATGAGGGTTATAGGTGGCTGGAAACCATTGTAGCTTTAGAGCAAATGTCAAAATAAAAATTAAACCTTGCCAAAAGCTTGGAATGGATAAGCCGATTAAAGCAATGAACATAAATGTATAATCCAAATATGAATTTGGACGAACAGCTGAAATAATACCGACTGGAATAGCTATGGCGATAGCCATTAACAATGACAACACGGCTATTTCAAGTGTGACAGGGAATTTTGTAGCAATGCTGTGTGTTATATCTTCTTTACCTGCAAAGGATGTACCTAAGTCAAATGTAAATAGGCCAGATAATGCGTTCCAAAGCTGCGATAAATAAGGTTGATCCAAACCGTGAATGCGATTAAAGTTTGCTATTTGCTCAGGTGTTGCTTCAACTCCAAGTAAGTTTCTTGCTGGATCAAATGGTGATAAATATAAAATGGTAAACACTAATGTAGCCACACCAACAATCACAATGAAGCTTTGTAAAATACGTTCAATGATAAATTGCAGAAATGGATTCGCAAATAAGATCAGTACTACATAAAATAAAACAGCTGGTAGAAAGGTAAGGGCTACAAAACGTTTGTTTGTTAGTTGCTGATTAAAAAATTGGTCATAGGATAGTTGTTGTATGCCCTCTTTTTGTAAATCTTGATCCACTAGCTGTTGTAGTTTTCTTTGAGCTAATTGCTTGGCTGTTGCCTGAATTTGTGACTCCAATACAGCATCTTTAAAAAATGTAGCTTTTGCTATTTCTTGTTGCTCAAATTCTTTTTGCCATTGTGCAACCAGCCCATGCTCTAGATAGTATTGACTACGCAATGCAAAAGCCTGATCATAAGTGTTAGAATGTTTTCTTTTCCGATAGATAAAGTATGTAAAAGGGTGAACTAAAATACTTAAAAGAAAAAGAATGAGATGATAAGGCTTTTGATGCATTAGTTTTTGATAAACCGTAGAAAAGAAAATAAATTTCTCAGGTTTTAAATGATTTTTTGAAGTAACCATGCATTTCCTCCAAACGTAAATAAAATATTCAGCATTATATTGTATAATTCCTATCAGTATTGTAAAGTATGGATTATACTTGTAAGTAAGTCAATCACAAATTTTAAAAAGGATGGGTCGAATGAATGAAAAGCTTTTAGAAATCAATAATCTTCGCGTGTCCTTTATCACAGGGGAGACAGAATTCGAAGCTGTTAAGGACGTTAGCTTCCATCTAAATAAAGGTGAAACACTCGGAATTGTAGGAGAGTCTGGTAGCGGGAAAAGTGTAACGGCTCGTTCCATTATGCGTTTATTACCATCTCCACCTTCATTTCTGAAATCTGGTACTATTGTGTTTAAAGGGCAAGAACTCACTGAATTTAGTGAAAAACAAATGGAAGGGATTCGTGGACAAGATATTAGTATGATTTTTCAAGATCCAATGACATCCACAAACCCTACTATTCGAATAGGAGATCAAGTGGCTGAAAGTTTAATCAAGCATCAGTCAATGTCAAAAACCGAAGCCTATCAACAAACAATAGAGTTATTAAAACTGGTTGGTATTGGAGATGCAGAAGAACGGTATCGACAATATCCCCATGAATTTTCAGGTGGTATGCGTCAACGTGTGATGATCGCTATGGCACTTGCTTGTAATCCATCACTGCTTATTGCGGATGAGCCAACAACAGCACTGGATGTTACTATTCAAGCTCAAATTCTAAAATTGATGCGCGACATGCAAAAGAAAATGGGGACGTCTATTATTTTAATTACACATGATTTAGGCGTTGTTGCAGGTATGTGTGATCGCATCATTGTGATGAAAGAAGGAGAAATAGTTGAACAGGGCACAACGGAAGAAATTTTTGCAAATGCCCAGCATCCGTACACCCAGAAATTATTGAATGCGTTACCAAAGCTGCATGAGAAAAAGCAACCAAAAGAGATTGCTACTATTCAGCCAGGTATCGATCGACATAAGCCTTTAATCGAAGTAACCCATCTGTCGAAAGAATTTCCATTAGGCCGTGGTCAAACGCTGAAAGCTGTGAATGATTTATCATTTTATATATATCCTGGTGAAACATTAGGCTTGGTTGGTGAATCTGGTTCAGGTAAATCGACTACAGGTCGGACGATTCTCCAGCTTCATCAGCCTACAAATGGCGAGGTTCTATATCAAGGAATACCTGTAACAAGACTAACGAAAAAACAGCTAAAGGCAATGCGTCGTCATATGCAAATTATTTTCCAAGACCCTTATTCATCGTTAAATCCTCGCAAAAAAATCTTAGATATTATTGGAGAGGCTCTTGATATTCATGGTCTGGTGAAGACACATGAAGAGAGACGACAACGAGTAGAGGAATTGCTTGAACTTGTCGGTTTGAAGAAAGAACATGCGATGCGTTATCCTCATGAATTTTCAGGTGGTCAACGTCAGCGAATTGGGATTGCTAGAGCATTAGCAGTCGAGCCAAACTTTATTGTTTGTGATGAACCCTTATCAGCACTGGATGTTTCTATTCAAAAGCAGATTGTTGATTTATTAAAGGAATTACAGCAAAAACTTGGTTTGACTTATTTATTTATTGCCCATGATCTATCCATGGTGAAGCATATCAGTGATCGTGTTGCAGTCATGTATGGTGGGAAAATTGTTGAATTGGCAGAAAGTGAAGAGCTATATGCTAATCCACAGCATCCTTATACACGTGCATTATTACGCTCCATTCCTATTCCAGATCCTGCAATAGAGAAGCAGAAATATAGCGATGCTGAACATGCAGAAGATGTAAAAGTACGTTATGAGGTAGAAAATAGTCAGCTAGTAGAGGTTTTTCCTAATCATTGGGTAGCTGTGACAATGTCATAGCTTGAATGTAGTAGCTTGATATTTTACAATAGAAACATCGTGAAACTTTTTGTCTTCCTGATGATGAGTTACACAACTTATACGAGTCGTAGGTATAAGAAAAGATGATGAGTTGTGAGGGGCCAACTACATGAAAATGCAAGATATAAAAACATTAATAACAAGTGGTACGATTATTCTGGCTGTAGCATTGTATATGATATTTGGCAGATCTCCTGCGGAAGATCAAGATACAAAATCAGTTACAGATCAGCAAGGCACTATATCCATTGAACAAGTGGAAGAAAAAACAGGAAATAAACGCTTTGAGATAGACTATATTAAAGCATATGATGGGGATACGATTCAGGCGACAATTAATAATGAGAAACGAAAAATTCGTCTGTTAATGGTGGATACACCTGAAATGAATTACAACAAAGGTGGCGCCCAGCCATATGCTGAACAAGCAAAAGAGTACACGATCAATTTATTGGAAAAGGCTAAAAAAATTGAAGCGGTCTATGATGTTGGACCAGAAACAGACAATTATGATCGCTTATTAGCTTATGTTTTTGTAGATGATGTGTTATTGCAGGAATCTTTATTAAAGGAAGGTCTAGCAGTTGTACGTTATATTCATAAGCCAAACAACACATTTGAAGATGCCTTTAGAGCTATTCAGCAAAAAGCACAGGATGCAAAATTAAATATTTGGTCACATGATGATTACTTCCAAAAAGATGGATTCCATCCGGAAGTAGTTCAATAATCTAAAAAGCCGCTTGTTAAAAGACAATTTCAAAAAGGCTAGGAAGCTGCTGTCTGTATCTTACAGGTAGCAGCTTTTTAAATTCCTTTATTTCTTGTTTTACCTCTTCTAACTTTTCGTATTCTTTGATGTTTACTTCTTCTTTAAAATGTCCAAAGTGAGCATAGCTCCAATAGACTCCTCGACACGACATTGATTGGCAAGTCCCATTTTGGTGATAGTGGCGTTACAACTTTTGTACAGTATTAAAGGTGATGTCAAGATGGGGTTGAAGCAGTAAGTATATAGCCATTGACCAAGTACAGAAAGAGAGCTACACTAAATGTCACAAAAATAGTTGATCATTGAATTACTATAAAATCAGCCAAGAGTTACGATGAAGAATCAATTATTTTAAAAATAACCTTTGATTTGGAAATGTTAATATGAACTAGAAATAGTTCAACCTACTCCTCTTTAGCTATACAAAACTTATTTTTAGCATAATAAGATGTTTGTTCAGTTATTCGTTGTCTCCCCACACAAATAGGTTTATTAATTATTCTTTCATTCCTTAATGATGCTTCAAAATACATCGGTTTTTCCTAGCTTCTTTAGTAATGTAACAAGTTTACCCTTCACAGGATTTTCACATAAAATAAAGTTATACTTCTCCATAGAACATTCAAATGAAAATGATTATCAATAACATATAGAAGGAGATGAATTTATTTTTGATTTACATGATATCGTAATCGTTTTAACTTTACGATCTATTAAGGTTGCTTAACCTAAAGATATGCAGAAGTAACACTTGAAGCAAGAAATATTATTTTACTTAAAACGAAATCCATGAGGTATTAATCCTCGTGGATTTTTTTCCAAAGCATTGATTATACGAATGTCCAATTTTAGTTTTTTAACTAAATTGCATGTCAATTAGTAGAGTTTCTTCTATTTGAAAGTTTTGTAAAGATAAAGTCAAATAAGTTATTTATAAATTGAACGTGTAACATCTGTTCGTTATAATTCTAAAAAGGAACGAATGTTCTATTATTTTTAGGGGGATTGATTATGGGTGGTATAAAATGGTTGTATATTTCAAAAGAGAATAAAATTTATAAGGTTCCTAACCCTAAAAATGGGAGATTCAAAGAAATAAAGGAGCTTTCAGAACAGGACGTCTTAAAGGTTATGTTGTATTACAGAACAAAAAATAGAAAACCAGACAAACTAGTAATGGTTGAATTTGATCGAATTACTCTTGATTCAAAAGGGGTCTATGAGGTGACTGATGAAAGGCAACGAAGGATGCTACAAAATGCTTTTCAGTTTCTATATAATACGCCTCAAGAATTGGTAGATACAAAATCACCATTCGAGTTGCCTCTAGCGCCAACCGTACCATCCGATATTGAAAAAAAAGCTATATATGAATATTTAAATAAGAATTTGCCAAACTTAGGAAATGATGCTCCAGCAATCGTAGAAAATGCAATAAGTTCACTAAAAAAAATACATGAGAAAAAAATCAACTTAATTAAAGAAGCTAATAAATTAAGAAAAAGTAATTTAAAATTGTACTTTGAATCAAAAAAGGTTTAATGAAATTACGAATGGTTTAGGAGTGATAGATTTGGATTACAAAATCATTGTAGAAGAAAAATTCGGGAAGCCTTTAAAGGATGTTATGTATGAAGTTTGTGTAGAAAAAGAATTGGAGAAGTGGGATGGTGCTAAGTTACTAGGTGTTCCAGTAAAAACTTTTGTAGCATGGCGCTCAAGATTTCGTTACGGACCAATGCAAATTCAAGCAGATAAAGCTAAAAAAATGAGAAATCAAACAACTAAAAAGTATAAAGACGAATTAAATGATATTAATTTACAGCGACCATTTGAGCATGAAGGGAATACCCTTAAGGCGTTTAAAGAACTGATTGAAAGAAGTTTAGAGTTAGAAAAATATAAACGAACTATTGAAACAGTAGGAACAGTTCCAGTAATAGAGACTATCTGGAAAATTGGAATGTTAGAGTCCGTTCTTGATGCAATAATCCAGTTTGAAAGTGGTAAATTATATGATCAATATATGTTTGAAGCAAGATATTTAAAGTGATTTATATTAGAATATATTTATATTAAAAACCCACTCATTTTGATTAGGCTATTTTCAAAACGGCGGGTTTTTTAATTTAAAACTTAATGTGTTTGCAATAATTATAAGTTTTCTCTATTTGATGTTAATACTTCTACTAAAGTAAATTTCTCTATCATCCCTTATTTAAAAGTAACCCCACCTTTAATGGTTAGTTTAGCACAAAGTATTTCCTATGCATAATGTATACGAATTTCGTTTATGTACGCTGTAGGAGAAACCCATACTTTCTTAAACCTTCTACAATACGAATGTGGAGTCAATTTTTCTATCTAAGCTAAGGTATTTTTGTAAATTCTCCCATTAAAGTGATTCTTCATATATTCTTTGCTTGTTCAAGGCCATTACTTGTTGAGGTAACATCGATTTTTCTTAAATTTTCATAAGTATCAATTTAATTACAAAGTTTAGTATTTTACATATTTATTGTAAATTTTTAAAAATTTATTTAGATAAGTTGTTATAATAGTTTTTGAGAAATTTAAGATTGATAAATCCAATATTTTTTTGTAATAGATTATTTATGTAATGAAGTAGAGGTGAATCATAAGTGAAGCAGGTGTTGGTAATTAAGAATGAAAGGTCTTTGGCAAAAAAAATTGTAAGCGGGCTAAAGCAAGAAGGCTATTTCATTTTAACACTTCACAATGAAAATAAAGGTTTAAATATAGTATATGAGCAAGATTGGGATATTATCGTATTGGATTGGGATTCGTTAAGTATATCTGGACCCGAAATTTGCAGACAAATACGGGCTGTTAAAACGACACCGATCATTATTGTTACCGATAATGTGTCTAGCAAGGATTGCATAGCCGGATTGCAAGCAGGAGCAGATGATTATATAAGAAAACCGTTTGTAAAAGAAGAATTAGTAGCAAGGATAAAAGTTATTCTAAGAAGAGGGGACGTTATCCAGACAAACGAGACTGATTTCTATCGGTTTAAGGATCTCTTTGTTGATGCATCATGCAATATTGTGGCAAAAGGTGGCGAAAATCTCCCGCTTACTAAGCGCGAGTATGATTTACTAGTATTTTTAATCAAAAATAAAAATAAAATATTGAGCCGTGAAGTGCTATTGAATCAGGTTTGGGGATATGACTTAGCTGTCAATCCAAATGTAGTGGATTTATATATTGGGTATTTAAGAAAAAAGCTAAAATGCGAGAAGAAAGATCGATATATTCAAACAATCCATGGCAGAGGTTATTCAATGATTGAATAGTAACAAGAAGATAATAGGTATCATGCAGTTTGTCACAGTAAGCAATATTAAACATAATCGAAAAAACGAGTAAAACAGTTTCAACCGTTTTGCTCTTTTTTTTGTTCTATTAAATCGAGTAAGCAAACAGTTTTTGGAAGGTATTGAAGAGGCGGAAACATATTTTCCTTTTTTGTATCCAATTTATGCTTGATGTAACTTTATTTATTAATTTATATCCTTCACAAGATTTTCACATAATTAATCACTATACTATTCCACAGGACGAACAAATGAAAATGATTATCAATAGCGATTAGGATGGCAAGCAATTACTATCCAACTCAATCTATAGACTTCATCATTTTCAAAAAATTACACTATAAGGAGTATATGTATGAAGAAATCTATGTTTTTAAAATTTGTTGGTATTTTGGCAGTTTTGACTTTGATGCTAGTAGCTTGTTCAGATTCAAGTAATAAAACGAACGAAGAGTCAACGCCTAAAGATAACGGAAGTGAAGAGGTTGCTAAGCCTACGACGGTTGAAATCACTGATGCCCATGGAACTGTTACTGTTCCTGTAAACCCAAAGAATGTAGTTGCTTTGGATAATAGAACTTTCGAAACGTTAGCTGATTGGAATATTGAACTAGTAGCTGTTCCAAAGGATGTAATGCCCGCGGATTCACCTTATGTAAAGGATGATTCAGTTCAAAATATTGGAAATCACCGCGAACCAAATCTTGAAATTATCGCTGCTGCAAACCCTGAACTTGTAATCATCGGTCAAAGATTTGCTGGCTATTACGAAGATATCAAAAAATTAGTGCCAAATGCAGCTGTTATTGATCTTAATGTTGATGTTTCTGAGGAAACTGCAACGCCTGGTGAAAACTTAGTAAATGGACTTAAAAATTCTACAATTGCTTTAGGACAAATTTTCGATAAAAATGAAGAAGCGAAACAAGTGGTAGCTGATTTTGATAAAGTAATCGAAAATGCAAAATCTGCTTATAATGGAACAGATAAAGTGATGAGTGTTATTGTTTCTGGTGGGGATATTGGTTTTGCAGCTCCACATTCTGGACGTGTGTGGGGACCAATGTATGAAATTTTCGGTTGGGCTCCAGCACTAGAAGTTGCTGATTCTACGACTGATCATAAAGGTGATGAAGTTTCTGTTGAAGCAATTGCACAAAGTAATCCGGATTGGTTGTTCGTATTAGACCGTGATGCAGCAACATCTGATGCAGCAACATCAGCGCCTGCCCAGGATGTTATTGCTAACGCACCTGCTCTCCAAAAAACAACGGCTGTTTCTAAAGAACAGATTATTTATGCACCGGCAGATACTTACACGAATGAATCAATTCAGACTTATATAGAGTTATTTGAAAATCTTGCAAATACTTTAGCTAAGTAGTGTAAAGGAGTATGAAATAGTGCCAAAAAATATAATTTCTAGGGTTGAGAATTTTTCTCAACCCCAGTTTTATAACCATAATAAGATATGTACAAAACCTTTTATATTAGCGATTATAGTTGTTATTTTTTTAGGCATTATATCACTGTTTACTGGAGTTTATGATATACGTGGACAAGAGGATGGAATGGAGATGTTTTTCATAACTCGTGTTCCTAGAACAGCTGCATTGATGCTTACAGGAGCTGCAATGTCAATGGCGGGACTCGTCATGCAACTGATTACACAGAATCGCTTTGTTGAACCTACTACAACGGGGACTATTGAATGGTCAGGATTAGGACTGCTCCTAGTTTATTTATTATTTCCTTCCCCAACTTTAGTTCAAAGAATGACTGGTGCAATCATTTTTTCTTTTATAGGAACGATGATTTTCTTTTTATTTTTAAGAAGAGTTAAGCTTCGTTCGTCTTTAATTGTTCCAATTATTGGATTAATGCTTGGAGCAGTCATTTCTGCAGTGTCCACTTTTATGGGACTTCTTTTTCAAATGACGCAGAGCATTGAAACTTGGTTTGTAGGTTCTTTTGCGGCCGTTCAGGTGGGAAGATATGAATATTTATGGCTAATTGTGATCGTTACTTTGCTTATTTTTATTTATGCAAATAGATTAACCTTAGCTGGACTAGGTGAAGATGTCGCAACAAGCCTTGGCGTTAATTACAATAGGATTGTTCTTTTGGGGACAGCCCTTATTTCTTTTGCAGTTGGAATTGTTGCAGCTGTTATTGGAAACTTACCTTTCTTGGGGTTAATTGTTCCAAACATTGTGTCAATGTTTAGAGGCGATGATCTTAGAAGTAATTTACCTTGGGTATGTTTGATTGGAATGGGGACTATAACTGCCTGTGACATCATTTCCCGTACAATTATTATGCCTTTTGAAGTACCTGTTTCTTTAATACTTGGAACAGTAGGATCGGTCGTATTTATAACGATTTTATTGAGACAAAGAAAACCGAGGAGGCTACGATGACCACATTCGAATATAGAAATAAAGATAATGTCGAAATCGATGCTAGCCTTCAGAATGAAAATAGATCAGCTAGGGCTTTTCGTACTAAGAAGGAGGAAAGACGCTATTGGATTATACTGATAACATTGATTGCTTTAGGCATCCTTTCTTCATATGGACTTTTAGTGTATAACAATCCGGTTCCAATAGATTCGCCTTCATTTATTCCTGTTGTAATGAGACGAATAGTAGCCCTTGTCGCCATGATTATTGCTGCAGTTTGTCAGAGCCTGTCGACTGTTGCTTTTCAATCGATTACAAATAATAGGATTATAACGCCTTCGCTGTTAGGCTTCGAATCACTTTATTCAACAATTCATACTAGTACAATCTTTTTCTTTGGTGCTAGTGCATTAATAAATTTTAGTGGTATTGGATCATTTTTATTTCAGGTTGTTGTTATGGTCTTGATGAGTTTGATTTTGTATGGATGGTTGCTTTCCGGTAAATATGGAAATTTACAATTGATGCTTTTAGTTGGCATTATTATAGGGACTGGGCTAAATTCTGTGTCAACTTTCATGAGAAGACTACTTGCGCCTTCAGAGTTTGATATTTTACAGGCGAGATTGTTTGGTTCTGTTAATAATGCGGATTCTGCCTATTTTCCTATTGTCATTCCTATGGTAATCATTGTAGCGATATTACTTCTTGCTCATTCTAAGAATTTGAATATATTATCATTAGGCAAGGATGTTGCTACTACTTTTGGAGTTAAATATCAACCTAGTGTCATTTATACACTTGTATTAGTTGCCATTTTAATGTCCATTTCAACGGCTTTGATTGGACCACTTACTTTCTATGGCTTTTTAGTAGCCACTCTAAGCTATCAGGCAGCATCGACTTATGATCATCGATATATTTTTCCAATGGCTCTTGCTATAGGCTTTTTGATCATAACGAGTGCATACTTTTTGATGTATCATGTATTCCATGCTCAAGGTGTAGTTTCAGTTATTATTGAATTATTTGGTGGAATCATATTTTTAACTGTGATTTTAAGGAAGAGGGCTTTATGATAAAAATTGATAATGTTAAAAAGTTCTATACTGATAAGGTGAAAATTGGACCTTTGGATATTGAAATACCAAAAGCTGGTTTTACTTCATTAATTGGACCAAATGGTGCCGGAAAGTCTACGACACTTTTGATGATTGGAAGACTTTTGGATATGGAAGAAGGTCAAATTCAGGTAGCAAATATGAATATTTCTGAATCCAAATCAAAAGACTTAGCAAAAATTTTAACTATATTGCGACAAGAAAATCATTTTGTCACTAGGCTTACGATTAGACAACTAGTTGGATTTGGACGCTTTCCTTATTCAAAGGGAAGATTAACTAAAGAGGATGAGATGATTATTTCTAAATATATCGATTTCTTAGATTTAACGGATTTAGAAAATCGATATTTAGATGAGCTTTCTGGTGGCCAAAGACAAAGGGCATATGTAGCGATGGTTTTATGCCAAGAAACTGAATATGTACTTTTAGACGAGCCTTTGAATAACCTTGATGTTGCTCGTTCTGTTCAAATGATGGAGCATTTGAGACGCGCGGCCAATGAATTTGGAAGAACAATTCTGACTGTTATGCATGATATAAATTTTGCAGCCAAATATTCTGATAGAATTTGTGCTATGAAAGATGGACAAATTGCTGCTTTTGGGACAGTAGAAGAGGTTATGGACTCAAAAATTTTGACAGATATTTTTGAAACAAAAATAGAAATTATCGAAGGACCTTATGGGCCAATCGCTGTTTATTAGCTTAAATTTTTTTGAAAAAAGCATTCCGAAAAAAAGCTGTCATAAAAATTAATAGACAATTAAATTATTTATTGTAGCTTGCACAGATGATAACAGCTACTATAGTTGAAGTTGCTGTTTGTATTTTACAGGCGGCGGCTTTTTCAAATGCCATTGCCATAATGTTTGGTAGTCTTTTAGACTGCGAGATTGGCTTTACAAATGAAAAAGGGATTTCAACCTCTTTATCATACAGCGAAGGCGTCTTAAGTTAAGTGGGAGAATGCTACGAAAAAAAAGTTTATTTATATGTTGACAAAATAAATGATAATGATTATCATTATCATATAAAGAATATTCCTCGACTACAATACAGTGTAGAGAGGATGAACTTTAGCTACTTTTCTCCAGAAGTTTGCTAGTTCATGATTACGCTCCTGAAACCCCCCTCATTTTTTGGGAACGTTAAAAATTTCAGATGGTTCATTCTATAATAGAATGTAGCTGTCTACATTATGAAATCCATTTACTAGACATTAGTAAATGGATTTTTTTTAGTCATTATACTTTTAATCTTTCGTCCATTCGGCTACTTTATCTTGATTGTTATCAATCCATTTTTTAGCAGCCTCCGTGGCACTCATACCTTCCATAATATCAAACATCACACTTTCTATGTCTTCAGCAGTCCAGTGGAAACGATCAAGGACACGATAGGCTTCAGGGGCATCCTCTTTCAAGCCATTACGGGCAAAAGTGCCAATATATTCTTCCGTCCCATATAAACCTTTCGGGTCATCTAAATACTTTAAATCATAGGCGTTAAAGATCCAGTGTGGTGACCAACCTGTGATGATGATTTCTTCATTATTGGAGATGGCTTGGCTAAGGGCTGCGGTCATTGCACCGGCAGACGAGGTCAATACATGCCAACCTTCCAGATTTTTATATTCCTTATAGGCATTTTCTGTCGTAGCCATCATATTAGCTCCTGGTTCAATTCCTGTAATTGTTTGATTAGCTTGGTTTGTTAAATCTTCAATAGAATCGACATCCATATAACTTGGAACGACTAAACCAATCTTAGCACCAGTTAGATTTTCACCTAAATTCTCTATTTTATCTTTGTATTTCTCTACTTGTGGGGCATGTGTTTGCGGTAACCAGGCAGATACCATACCGTCAACCTCTCCGTTTGCAAGTGCCTCCCACATGATCCCATTGTCTAAAGGTGTCAATGTTACCTTATATCCTAAATCCTCTAATACTTGTCCTACTACATGTGTAGAAGCAACCTCAGTATCCCATTCAACATAGGCTAAATTGATTTCATTTCTATTATTATTCTGCGTACCCTCACTTGCTGAACCACATGCAGATAAAACTAGTAGGCAGGCTAAAGCGAAACCAATTTTCCATAATCTTAGATATCTCATAAATTTCCCCTCTCCATCAACTCTTGAATTATTGTAAAAATTAAAAAATAAATAAGTAACAACTTTATTTTAAAAACAAGTTGTTACTTTTGTCAAATGGATGCTGTGCAAATCATTACGGGAATCATGGGATTGGCCGTGCAGTCTATATCGGGCTGCCCATAAATTTTTCTATTGATGACATATGATAGGTGAAAATGGAGACTGGGGTGCGAGGAGGCTTAGTATGCATTGGATTACAATTATTCTAATAGGAATCGCTGCGAATTTAGATAACTTGGGGATCGGCTTAGCTTATGGTGTCAAACAAGTTAAAATTCCAATTTTATCGAATGCCGTGATTGCTGTTATGTCAATGATTGTCACATATGTCGCAGTAACAGCAGGTAGCACAGTTGTTGAGTATATTTCACCGCATACTGCCAATTTATTAGGAAGTTTACTATTGTGTGTCATTGGTGTATGGACGTTAATGTCCAATAATTTTTCTAATAAACGGATAGCTGGCAATCCTGAATTATTTGATGAAGATAAAAATTTAGTGATTTCAACGCGTGAGGCAATGGCACTTGGTTTCGTATTATCAGCGAACTGTTTAGCAGGGGGTATTGCAATAGGTGCAAATGGCATCTCTGCCCTTTGGACGGTCATTTCCATCGGCGTGTTTTCGTTTATCACAGTTGGGGTGGGAAGTAGATGTGGCTCTTTACTATCAAAAACGTATATTGGCAAGCACTCTACAGCAATATCAGGATGGCTACTAATTATGATTGGTATTTTTGAGGTTTTTGCAAAATAACATCTAAAACGTATAAAAGTGATGGTCAATCACCATATTTTACAGATTATAAACAATATCTATGCTGCTAACAAAATCTTTAATTAAGAGAATGGGTAACCATTAGTAAGTATTGAAAAAATATTTCTTGTG
This sequence comes from Lysinibacillus sp. FSL K6-0057, assembly GCF_038630885.1. Taxonomy (NCBI): domain Bacteria; kingdom Bacillati; phylum Bacillota; class Bacilli; order Caryophanales; family Bacillaceae; genus Lysinibacillus; species Lysinibacillus sp. FSL K6-0057. The sequence continues at coordinate 851,521 of NZ_CP152047.1, forward strand.
CATTAAATGAATACATCACCCTTAGAATGTAACCATATTTTGGTTATATTCTTTTTATTAGGAGGAAAATTTGACATATTGAGGACTAATTTGGTTAAACAGTTGACATACACTGGTATCAGCGATTATTCTTGGGAGTAGAATCGTAATTGAGAATAATTTTCGTTTAGGTGGAAGTGCTTTCATACGAATATTTTTTCAATTATGATGTTTTACTATGACTAAAGGAGGCGTGCAACACATGAAGAAAATGCTCATGTTGATCATGCTTGTTAGTATTGTCGTTGTTAACTTAGGGCTGACACAAGCATCTGCTCAACTGGCTGATGGCACACATTCGATAAAGTATCAGGTCAATAAACCTGATAGTAACTCTGCATCTATTGCAAACGACTATTTTGTAAAACCGGCAAACGTAACGGTGAAAAATGGCACAGCTACTGTGCAAATTACCCTAAAAAACAGTGCATGGATTACAAAATTTCAACCGCCTGGTGGCGCAACTGTTGTCAGTGAAGATAAAGCGGCAGACACACGTACTGTACAATTCACGGTTAAAGATTTATCCCAACCAGTAGTAACATCCATGAAAATTGATATTGATGATATTAATTATCACCATGAATATAGCGTGTCGCTTGTATTTGATGCCGTATCGACTGCTAGCTCTACAGCTTCGACTCAACAAACAACGTCAAATGAATCCAAAGCGTCCACAGCTTCTACTACAGAAAGTCAAGTGTCGAATCCACAAACAGGTGATGCAACACCTTACCTATTAATTGTAGCTTTAGTGGGGTCAGCATTTTTACTTTATAGAAAAAAACTACAAACAAAAACGGAGGGTCAATAAATGGCTAAAAAACGTCAATCTCGCGCAACTAAAATAGTACTAGCTTCATTGCTAGCTGCATCTCTTTCAGTTCCATCCTTTGCATCTGCAGCAGAGGTAGTAACAACAAATACAGAAGTAAAAGCAGAAGCAACGAAAGCTGACAAAACGGCATCAGTTATCAATTTCAAAATCTTCAAACCTGGTACAACAGAAGATCAGCCTGCTATTAGTTCTCATCTAGTACCACAGGGTTCAATCGTTGAAAAAGACGGGAAATTTGAAGCAACTTTAACGGTTACAGCAAAATCGGCACCAATGATTGCGGGTCTACAAACAAAGCAGGGCGATAAATATGTAGATGCAACTGAAGTGAAAAATAGCGACGGCACAATTACATACAGTTTCCCTGTGGTTGTTGATGAAGTTAAATCAGCAAAAATCCATGTAGTCGTTCCTTCTGCAAATATGGACAAATGGTATGAATTTGATTTAAAAGCAGTGAAAGAAGATGTTAAAGAAGAAGTAAAAGAAGAAGTTAAAGTGAACGAAGTAGCTGTCACTGTTTATAAAAATGGTACAACAGAAGAATCGATCATGAAACAATATATTGCACCAAAAGTAGGCATTTCTGCTAAAGACGGTAAAAACATCGTGACAATGACATTCCCTCAAGGGCAATATGTAAAAGGTTTCACTGTAGAGGGCAAAGAAGCAACTTTAGTGAAACAAGACGATGCTACAAATGCACGCACATACTCATTTGAAGTAGCAGATTTAAAGAAACTTGTGAATGCTCAATTACACATCGTTGTTGATGAGCCAGCACAAGGTGTGAAATATGATTCAAATCATACAGTACAATTTAGCTTTGCTGTCGAAGGTGCAGTAAAACCAGTTGTAAATCCATTTAAAGATATTAGTAAAGATGCAAATAAAGAAGCAATCTTATCACTTTACAGTTTAGGAATTGTTAAAGGTCAAGACTACTTCAAACCAAACGACAATATTACACGTTCTCAATTTGCTTTAATGGTGGCACGTGCATTGAACGTAACTTCTACAAAAGATGCTGGGTTTAAAGATACAGGTAAACTTAGCGCTGAAGCAGTACAAGCAATTAATGCATTAGCTGAAGCAGGAATTGTTAAAAAAGCAACGAACTTTAATCCGAATGATACATTAACTCGTCAACAAGCGGCTGTAATGATCTATCGTACAGTAACACATGTAGCAGGTAAAGAAATGAACTTTGGTGACCCAAGTCTTACTTACTATGCTGATGGAGCAAAAGTGAAAGATGAAGAAGCGAAAAAAGCCTTTGCACTTCTGTATGCAGGTAAAGTCATGACTGGTTCACCTACTGCAGATGGTAAAACTGTTATCGATGCGAATAGCCCATTAAAACGTTCACATATGGCGAAAATTTTAAATGGCTCATTGCAATACTTGAATAAATAATGATCTTAACAGCAACTTCCTTTCTCACATTTATGGGGAAGGAAGTTCCTGTGCTTTTAAAGAAATGGGAGGCTAGCATGTAATGACACAAAAGAGAAGTAACCTTTGCCTAGTGGTTATTTTTTCAATTATATTGTTCTTTTTTTCTCCGTCCCTTTTTCTACAAGCAAAAGCTGAGGATTCTGCTATCGCAGATGGTAGTTATCAAGTTGAACTAAGTTTTTCTCCTATCGAAGGCTTTGAAGGAAGCCTTTTTAAAGATGTAGCAATGCTCTCAGTTAAGAATGAGCACTATCAATTAACAATGGCTCTTGAAGAGCTAAGTCCTATCAGCGATATACATATCGAACAGCTAGGCCATGATCTTTCTTTCACATTGGATAAAATAGAAAATTTAGTTCAGTTTGATGTTTTAGCGTTACAACAACCAATTATCATCAATGGCAGTGTAGAGCTTGCAACAGAAGAACAATATGCCTCGTTTTCCCAAGAGCTTCACCTAAACATGCAGACATTATCACCAAATATTTCGCAAGGTGAAGACGATAAAGAAGTAGTGGAGGAAATAGATGCTGAGGAAATAACGGGTCAGGAATGGGCTTTAAATTATGTTTTAATGGTAGATGGTAAACAAGAACCTTCTATTATGAATAGTTATGTAAAGCCTGTGGCAAAAGTGATTGAAAAAGATGGTAGATACTATGCGCAAATGACGATTTTACAATCAGCTTGGGTCACAGGGCTAAAGGTAGATTATAAAGGGGAGCAAGTTGAACCTAAACAGCTTTCACTTTTAGATAATGTACGGATTGTGGAATTTGAGGTTGAAGATTTAGCACAAGCATTACGAATGTGGGTAAAGATCGATATTCTTGACATTTCTTATCACCATCAATATTTTGTTCAGTTAGTATTTGATGAAACACAAGTTGCAAAGGTTTTAGATAAGCCCTCTAAAGTAACAGCTTCTAAACCCGTTGTCAGTGATAAAGCGGCGAATCGAGTAGTGAAAGAACAAGTGAAAAAACCATCTATACAAGCCACTATTGTGGAGGAAACAAACTCTGCTAAATCAGAAGAACCAACTTCCCAGACGATGCTCGTTGTGCCACTGGATGAAAAATTAGCATTTGATCGGACACTTGATGAATCAGTGGATAAAGGGGAAGAAGATGAACCAGAGGAAGACATAAAAGATGAAGCCACAACTGAAAAGGTAATGAATACTTCTACGACACCCCAGCAGATTGAACCGTTAAATATAGTGAAAATTATATTGCTTATCGTTATTTGCCTAGTATCAGGCTGGCTACTCATTCGACGTCTTAAAAAAATAAAAAATGACAGAGTGAAGCAAAAATAAGTGGGAGATGACACAATGAAAAAGGATTGGAAAATAGGGCTACTGTTGTTGACATTACTATCTCTGCTTCTTGCAGCTTGTAGTGGCAGTGACAAGCCAGCAGTGAAGGAGAAAACGGTTGCTGAAGAAGAACAAGGAACAGAAGAGAGTGAGCAACGTATCATTGCTGGAACAGTTGTGGTGGCAGATATTCTAGATAAGCTGGATTTGGATGCGATCGCTGTACCAGAAACGGAAAAGCAATTAGCAAAACGTTTTGAAGGTCTACCGACTATCGGCAATGCAATGGAGCCTGATATGGAAATTGTGAAATCATTAAATCCGACAGAAGTATTATCTGTATCGACATTAGAATACGATTTGCAGGATAAGTTTAAACAATTGAATATCCCTGTCGACTTTTTAAATTTTCAAAGTGTGGATGCCATGTTTACGGAAATCACAACACTTGGTGAACGCTATAATCGTGTAACACAAGTTGAGGGCCTAGTACAGGATCTACAGAAAAATATTGAAGCGGTACAAAGTGTTGCGGCAAATAAAGAAGGCCCTCGTGTTTTAATCTTACTTGGTATTCCAGGGAGCTATTTAGTGGCAACTGAAAATTCCTACGCAGGTGATCTTGTTAAGCGAGCAGGGGGAATCAATGTAATGGAAGGTCAGGACGCTGAATATTTATCTTCCAATACAGAGTATCTACATAACAGTAATCCTGATATTATTTTACGTTTATCACATGGTATGCCAGATGAAGTTGTGAAAATGTTCGATGAGGAATTTAAAACAAATGATATTTGGAAACATTTTGATGCAGTGAAAAACGGAAAAGTCTATGATTTAGAGGAAGAATTATTCGGGACGACAGCCTCCTTACAAGTACCACAAGCTTTAGGACAACTGATGGAAATCTTCTATCGTAAATAGTAATTAGAATTGTCGCTCGTATGATCAGTATTTGTACTTATCATAGAGCGTTTTTCTTATCTTTATAGAATTTAAACATAGAAAAAGGAAGTCCAATATGACAAAAAGAATCGTCAGTTTTTTAATTGTAATTGTTTTATTACTTGTGACAGTCGTTTATTCAGCCACAACAGGTAGCATTAAAATGGGCTTTTTTGAATTTATAGGAGCATTATTTGAAGAAGGAAATAGTCAAATGGAGGCAATTCGAGATTTACGTTTCCCACGCATCATTGTAGCATTATTTGCAGGTGCGGCACTTTCAGTATCTGGGGTGCTTTTACAGTCCGTAATGCGTAATCCATTGGCTGATGCTGGGGTAATCGGAATATCTTCTGGTGCAGCATTTGTACAGCTTTCTATCATTGCCTTTTTCCCTACATTATTTTTTATGACACCCGTCTTAGCATTTATGGGTGGTGCATTGGCTTGTTCGCTTGTATTTGCGCTCTCCTGGAAATCTGGCCTGAGTCCGCTTAAACTAATTTTAGTGGGTATTGCCATTAACGCTATGTTTACAGGATTAACAGAGGCACTTATTAGCTTGGGTGGTTCTCTAAATACATCAGCATCCAGTGTGATTGGCTCTAATTTAACGATGCGTACATGGAAAGATGTCTCTACAATTGTGACATATGGGACAATTGGATTGATTGGTGCATTTGCTTTATATAGCTGGTGTAATTTGCTAGTACTGCAAGACAAAACAGTTAAAAGTTTAGGGTTTCAAGTAGCTCGTGCGCGGTTACTCATTGCAGCTGTCGCTGTTTTATTAGCAGCTGTATCAGTTGTGGTGGCAGGCGTCATTTCGTTTGTGGGTCTCCTAGTACCTCACATTGCTCGAAGATTGGTTGGGCATGATCATGTCGTGCTCATTCCATTCACAGCATTAGCAGGTGCACTATTAATTTTACTGGCAGATACGATTGGCCGTACAATTGTTGCACCTATTGAAATTCCAGCCTCCACAATTATGGCAATAATCGGTGGCCCATTCTTAATATTCCTATTACGAAAAGAGTGACGAACATGGATATACAAGACATCATTGTTTCGCATGATAATACACGTAACCATTTAAATGGTGTTTCAACAACAATTGTCAAAGGTAAAATTACGACTATCATTGGTCCGAATGGCTGTGGGAAATCAACATTATTAAGTGTCATTTCTCGCCTTCATTCACCTAAAGCAGGGACTGTATCGTTAGAAAATAAAGATTTACTGCACTATAAGCCAAAGGAATTTGCTAAAAAACTGGCCATCGTGTATCAGCAAAATGATATACCAAAAGATTTAACAATAGAAAAATTAGTAGGATTCGGTCGTTTACCTCATCAAACAATGCTGAAAAAAAATCACGATGAAGATACGAAAGCAATTGAATGGGCACTTGCCTGTACAAATTTACAACATAAAGGCACAACCAATTTAGAGGCATTATCTGGTGGGGAAAGGCAGCGTGTATGGATTGCGATGGCGTTAGCACAACAATCAGAAATATTGTGTTTAGATGAACCCACAACCTATTTGGATATTTACTATCAAATTGAATTGTTAGAACTGGTGAAAACATTAAACGAGCAGCATGGTTTAACGATTATTATGGTGCTTCATGATATTAACCAAGCCATTCGCTATAGTGACCATATTATTTTGATGAAGGAAGGTCAAATTTTCGCAGAGGGTGCTCCACGTGATGTTATTACAAAAGAAGTGATTAAAGAAGTCTATGGAGTTGACGCGATATTTAATGAAGATAAACAGCTTGGCTATTATATGATGCCAATGGGGATATAAGATGGTGATCGGATGAAAAAAAAGGCATCAAAGTTGTTAACACTTGTATATTTAGCAATATTTTTATTTTCGGCTTTTTCACTTGCTAAGTACCTCTATACGTATTATGAAACATCAAAATCGTTAAAGGAAGTACAAGCCATTTATCAAGCCACATTGACAGCTATTAAAGAACAGCCAGCAGATCAAATGACGGAAAATCAAACGACAGATGATGTATCCACGTTACCTATAAGACCACAGTTTCATGATTTATTAGCGATCAATTCTCATATTGTTGGGTGGATTTCAGTGGATGGGACAAAACTTAATAATCCAATATTACAAGCTGATAACAATGACTTTTATTTAAATCATAACTATAAAGATCAGGAGAGTCGGGCCGGGAGTGTGTTCATGGATTATCGAAATAATATACTGGAAATGGACAAAAACACGGTTTTGTATGGACATGCTATGAAGAATAATACAATGTTTGGAAGTCTTAAAAATTACTTAAAGCAAGACTATGCAGATGAACATCCAATCCTATACCTTGATACCTTATATGAGGGCTATGATATTGAGGTTTTTGCTGCATATGAGACAACGATTGATTTCTATTATATTGAGACTGACTTTACTGGCAGGGAGGCTTATCAACAATTTTTGGAGGAAATACAGGAGCGGTCTGCTATTCAGATGGATGTTGATATAAGTCCAGACGATAAAATCCTTACTTTATCTACATGTAAGGATGCTGTCATGAGTGATGATCATCGCTTTGTCGTGCAAGGCAAATTAGTAAAACGTTGAGGGAAAGAATAGAAAGGGATGTACCGATGACTCGGACATCCTTTTTATGTATAAAAAATTTATTTTAATTACTTGACGTAACTAAATTATTAATATATAGTAGGTTACAGAAAGTAATTAAAACTTTTTATAAGCTAAGATGTAAACAAATAAGTAACTACAAATGTTTACCCTAACCAATTTTGGGTAACATAAAAACTGTAGTTGCTTCATATTTTAAAATATATCTCGAAATCGAGATAAAATCAACCAATTGGAGGAATTTATAATGGCAAAATGGAACATTGATTTAGGACACTCAGCAATTAACTTTCAAGTAAAGCACATGATGGTATCAAAAGTTAAAGGTGTATTTGACAGTTACTCAGCAGATATTGAGGCAGCAGATCTTGCAGATTTAACAACTGCTACTATTAGTTTTACAATTGATCCAGCGAGCATTAATACACGTAGTGAAGACCGCGATAATCATTTAAAAGCAGCAGATTTCTTTGATGCAGAAAAATATCCAACGATTACGTTTAAATCTACAAACATTGCTAAAAAAGCAGGCGATGAATATGCAGTAACTGGTGATTTAACAATTAAAGACGTTACAAAATCAGTAACGTTTGATACAGAATTTAATGGAAAAGGCACAAATCCATGGGGTCAAGAAGTATATGGCTTTGAAGCTGAAACAACAATTAATCGTGAAGACTTTGGCCTAACTTGGAACGCAGCATTAGAAACTGGTGGCGTTCTTGTTGGGAAAGATATTAAAGTAACGGTTGAATTAGAAATTAATCCAGCTTAAAAATAGATAGCTAGGGCATGTTTGAAGTAATCTTCAAGCATGCTTTTTATATAGCCCAAGATAGATACTTGTTAATGAAGCAATCTTGTAAAAAGAATTTGTGAAAAATTACCAACAAATAAGTTTCTTGCATATTTTTAGTAATTACTGCATATAAATCATCATATTGTTTTTGGGGGCGATAGGATGAATGTATTAGTGACAGGTGGCTATGGTTTTATTGGCAGTGCAGTAGGTAGGCGTTTTTTTGAAGAAGGTGCAACGGTTTATATTATTGATAATTTAAGTACGGGGCATTTACGGAATGTTGACTTTGAGCATAAATCCTATCTGTTAAATGTTGAGGATGAGGTTTGCGAGCATCTTTTTAAGGAAATAAACTTTGATGTGGTCGTCCATTGTGCAGCGCAAACGAGCGTGCAACAGTCTATCCAGGAGCCAGTAAAGGATATTTTGACCAATATAGTTGGGCTCAGCCAAATGCTTTTTTTATCATCCAAGTATAAGGTACAGCACTTTGTCTTTGCCTCCTCAGCAGCTGTTTATGGAGATAGTCACTATCCTCCATTAGAAGAATCAGATGTCTGTGAACCAATATCTATGTACGGATTAAATAAGAGCATTGGCGAAACCTACTGTGAGAAATGGCAAAAAGATTATCGTTTGCCCGTTCTCATTTATAGATTTGCCAATGTTTTCGGTCCAAGACAGCAAATGCAAGGTGAAGCAGCTGTGATTCCAAGTATGTTAAAAAGCAGTATGGCAGGTAAACCTTTTACGATTTATGGTGATGGTGAACAAACGCGTGATTTCATTTATGTTGATGATATTGCAGATGCTATTTACGCAGGTGTATCTGCACGTTTACAAGGTACGTATAATGTATCCACCAATGAGGCTTGGTCTATTCACCAAGTCATCTTACTGCTCCAACATTTAAATCATCCACTTGAAATTCAATATGCCCCAGCACGAGAAGGAGATATTGAACACTCGTTTTTAAATAATGACAAATTAGCCAATGCCATTGGTTGGAAGCCCAAAACTTCATTTGCAGAAGGAATCGAACGTACATTGCATGCGCTACAAAATGAAAAGTTAGCAGAAATTCAACAAAATAGTGGATAAAGGCAATAAAGTATGTGGGCATATTACATTGAGTAATATGTCTTTTTCTATGTCTATAGTATAATAATTCATTAAAGAAATGGTTGCGGACGGAGGCTTACATATGCTTGTAGATTTTAGAGTGAAAAATTGTTTGAGTTATAAAGATGATACGTTATTTTCAATGGTTGCGGGAAGTCGCCTACGAAAATGGAAGGATACCCACACAATCCAGTTTGATACACTTCGTCTTGTAAAAAGTGCATTTATTTTTGGCCCAAATGGAAGTGGGAAATCCAATCTTTTTACGGCTATTAAAGTATTGCGTTCCTTGCTTTTTAATTTTGAAAACTTAAATAATGTAAAGCAATTACGTCTACCCTATCAACCATTTAAGTTAGGAAGACAGCAAGACAAACCAACAGAGTTTATGATATCGCTTTTTTTAGACGGAGCTTTGTATGATTATGAAATACAGTATAATGCTTCTCAAGTTCTTTATGAACGTCTTGTGAAAACGAATAGGTCAATGAAGGAAGAACTGTTTGTCAGACAATGGGACGGTACAGAATATTCTTATGAAACAGCCCAAACAACAGCGCAGGAATTGACAAAGTACACACGAAACAATACAGCCTTTTTATCCGTATTGCATGTTTTTAATGATCCTGATGCATTAAAGATATTCGATTGGTTTTTACATAAAATTCTGTTTCTAGATGAAGCAAATCGGTTATCAAGTCATCCCCTTATTCGTAAACTTGAAGAGGAGCCCTTTAAAAAAGAAGTGATCAAACTTCTTAAAATTGCAGACCTTTCCATTCAAGATGTTACGGCTAGACGTGTGGAACGCAGAGAGAAAAATACAATTGGCTACGAGTTTGATACACCTGAGGTGATTCAAGAAGTAGATATTGATCTACATTACTTATCATTTGATGAAGCAGGTAAACCGATAGGGACAGAAACAATTAATTGGACAATGGATTCTAAGGGCACAGTACGAATGCTACATTTAGCATGTGTGATGGTGGATGCTTATAATAAAGGAAAAACCATTTTTATAGACGAATTCGACACAGCATTCCATGTATCGATTTGTGAGTTTTTAATGGCTATTATGAATAGCAAACGCAATAGCAGTAATCAATTTGTCGTGACGAGTCATGAAATAGAATTACTTGATCAGCCACTACGATCCGATCAAATTTGGTTTGTGAATAAAAGCTTTAAAAATGAATCGGAACTATACTCCTTATTTGATTTTGCAGATTTACAAAAGAAACGTGGGGATCTTTCTTATGCGAAACGGTATATGAAAGGGGAATTTGGTGCAACGCCTGTCATTAATGAGTATTTATCCGAACAATATTTAGAAGAAGCGGAGGTATCTGAGCAGTGAGAGTACGTCAACAAGGGAGCCGAACACTGCGTAAAACCATCTTAATTTATTGTGAAGGTGAAACTGAACGTATTTATTTTGAACAAATGCGTATTTTAAAGCGTTCTAAAATGGTTAGTGTCAAAATAAAAAATGTTAAACGATCAGCAATCAAGCTTGCCCAACATGCTTATCGAGATTCCAGCTATCAATACTTTGATGAGGTGTGGATTGTTTTTGATAAGGATGATCTAACCGATAAGCAATTAGAGGAAGTCAATCAATTTTGCGAGGAAAAAAATATTCATATTGCCTATACAAATGAAGCATTTGAATTGTGGTTACTGTTGCATTTTGAGGAAGTCGACAGTACAGAAAAATATCCCCGTGCGGTCTTAAATGACAAAATGGAACAGCACCTTGGTGTGAGTCGTTATTTCCGTCATAAGGCTGATGAAGCCATCATAGCCCCCATTGCATTACGACATGAGGTAGCGATTAAAAATTGCACAGACATGATGGCTCTCCGAGAGTCAGAGAGCCGTGACAATCCATACTGTAACATACATGAAATGATACGATACATATTTTAAGATTAGCAGGTTTTCTATGATCAAATAGAAGCCTGTTTTTATCTTTACATAATGCTTTGTCGAAATGAAGGCATGTTTCTTTTTCAAAAACATATAGTGTATATGGAGCGAAATCAGTACATGTATGAAAGGGGATTGCGTGGATAACTCAAAGTCAAATCAATCCAATAATGTAGAAGGAAACGCAAAGGATCATCAACTTGAGCCGTTTCGTGTCGAGAATGAGGGCACGAAAATGACAACGAATCAGGGACTAAGGGTGTCCAATGATGAAGATTCGTTAAAGGCAGGTGTTCGTGGGCCGACAATTATGGAGGATTTTCATCTTAGAGAAAAAATTACCCATTTTGATCATGAGCGTATTCCAGAGCGTGTTGTACATGCCAGAGGTTTTGCAGCACATGGCGAGTTTGAATTATATGAATCCATGGCAGAGTATACGAAAGCGAAATTTTTGCAGGATCCGAAAAAGAAAATACCTGTGTTTGTCAGATTTTCGACAGTGGTAGGGAGCTTAGGGTCAATGGACACAGCTCGTGATGTACGTGGGTTTGCAACGAAGTTTTATACGGATGAGGGAAATTATGATTTAGTCGGTAATAATATACCTGTTTTTTTTATTCAGGATGCCATTAAGTTTCCCGATTTAATTCATGCTGTAAAGCCTGAGCCACACAATGATATGCCACAAGCAGCCTCCGCACACGATACTTTTTGGGATTTTGTAGCCAGTAATCAGGAAATTGCACATATGGTAATGTGGGTGATGTCTGACCGTGCCATTCCACGAAGCTTTCGTATGATGGAAGGTTTTGGCGTGCATACGTTCCGCTTCGTCAATGACAAGGGGAGATCAAGATTTGTTAAATTCCATTGGAAGCCTGTGTTAGGTGTGCATTCTCTTGTTTGGGATGAAGCCCAGATAATTGCTGGGAAGGACCCAGATTTTCAGCGACGAGATTTATGGGAAGCGATCGAAATTGGAGATTATCCAGAGTTTGAGTTAGGCATACAAATACTAGAACCTGAGGATGAATTTAAATTTGATTTTGATATTTTAGATGCGACAAAGCTTTGGCCAGAGGAACTAGTGCCAGTGAAGAAGATTGGAAAGATGACCTTAAATCGCAATGTGGATAATGTCTTTGCTGAAACAGAGCAAGTTGCGTTCCATCCAGGTAATGTTGTGCCAGGCATCGATTTTACCAATGATCCACTGCTACAAGGTCGACTCTTTTCTTACTTAGATACACAGTTGATTCGATTAGGGGGACCAAATTTTGCAGAGATTCCTATTAATCGTCCGATTTGCCCTGTGCATAACAATCAACGTAATGGCTTTAGCCGACAGACGATTAATTTAGGTAGGGTAAGCTATCATAAAAATTCACTAGCCAATAATACACCAGCCACTTCTACTGCAAGAGAAGGTGGATATGTTCATTATGAAGAAAAGGTTGAGGGACGAATCACAAGAGCGCGTAGTAAATCCTTTGATGATCATTTTTCACAAGCAAGGCTCTTTTGGAATAGCATGTCCCCACCTGAAAAACAACATATTATTGATGCCTTTAGCTTCGAAGTAGGTAAAGTGAAGAGTAAATCAGTTCGTCAGCAAGTAGTGGATATGTTTGTCCATGTAGATAAAGCAATGGCTACCACAGTGGCAGACAATGTTGGTGTAAATCGTCCTAGCGGAGAGCAGTCCAAGGTAACAGCCTCTTCACCTGCACTGAGCCAAGCCAATACCATTAAACTACCTTATACACTGAAAGTAGGTGTCTTAATTGGTGATGGCTTTGATGCAAATGAAGTCGGGGAAGTATTGAAATATTTAACAAGACAAGGTGTACGCTACAGCATCATCTCTGATCGACTAGGTGTTGTGACAGGGAATAATGGTGTGCAATTAACGGCTACTGACACATTTATTACAACCGATGCTGTATTATTCGACTCGTTATATGTTGTTGGGGTAAAAGCAAGTAATCAGGCGAAATTCAATACTTATATCGTCAATTATATAAATGAAGCATATCGTCACTTTAAGCCCATAGGATTTGCTGCAACTGGCACAACCTTCTTCAATATGTCGAATGCCAATGTAGGACCAGGCATCGTGTTAGCGACAGGTAACAAAGATTTCCCGAAAAAGTTTGTAGCTGCCATTGCCCAGCAACGATTTTGGCAACGAAATATTTATTAAACAGAGCAATGAGTGTCGAATACCCGCGAAAGGGAAGCAAATACCCGCGGAGAGCAGTCGAATACCCGTGAAAGAGAAGTAAATACTATGTAAGTCAAAAGCCTTTCATTGAATGAGAGGCTTTTACTATGTCTGTCATTGCATTCAAAATTTGCAAATGATATGGTGGTACATGAGGTGAAAATTATGGAAAATTTTGATATTGCTATTATTGGAGCGGGACCAGGTGGCTATGTAGCAGCCATACATGCAGCAAAGAATGGCAAAACAGTCGCGCTAATTGAACGAGATAAATTGGGAGGCGCCTGCTATAATGTTGGCTGCATACCATCAAAGATTTTATTGGAGCATAGTAAACTTGTGCAGGAAATAAAACGGGGGAATAGCTGGGGAATAGAAGTGCCCAAAGTGGAAATTAATTTTCCTCGATTAATGCAGCGGAAAGATACAATTATTCATGAACTATTAACAAACATTGAGCATTATATTGTCAGCAATCATGTTACTTTATATCGTGGTGAAGCTTCAGTCGCAAAGGATTTAACAATTACAATCGAGAACGAGACAATAACGGCTACAGATATTATTTTAGCCACAGGCAGTAAACCCTTTGTCCCATCATTTGAAGGGTTAGAGACATCTACCTACTATACGACAGACACATTTTTTGATATAGAAGAGCTTCCAGAACAGTTAACAATTATTGGGGGAGGTGTAATTGCAATTGAAATGGCTTTTAGTTTAGCACCCCTCGGTACTAAGGTAACAGTGCTTAATCATAGCGAGGATATTTTACAAACGGAAGAGGCTGAAGCAAGACCGCTGATTCGAGAAAAAATGAAGAAGCTTGGTATTGAACTTGTGACAGATTTCCAATTTGAAAAATTTGAAGGCAATACCATTCATACATCTAAAGGCTCTTATACATATGAAAACCTTTTATTTGCAACTGGACGTCGTCCGAATACAGAAATTGCAGAGCAATTAGGATTAACTTTTGATGGTCGGTTAATCGCAGTCAATAAGCATTTTGAGACAAGCCTGCCGAATATGTATGCGATTGGTGACTTAGTGGGTGGTTATCAACTTGCGCATTCTGCCAGTGCGGAGGGAATTTACGTTGTTGATTATATTGTGGGCAACCAGCCAATACCAATTGATCAATCGTGCATCCCTCGATGTGTTTATACACATCCTGAAATTGCCACATTTGGTTTATTAGAAGAGCAGGTCAAAACGCCATATACTGTAATAAAAATGCCACTGCAGACTAATCCAAAGGCATTAATGGAGGGGAATACAGAAGGCTTTGTGAAGCTAATTTCATCCAAGGATAATGGTCAAATTTTAGGTGCTTGTGTAGTAGCGGATGGTGCAACAGAAATGCTTAATGCGCTATTAGCAACAAAAAATGCTGGTGGTACCGCTCAATCACTTGCACAAATGATTTTTCCACATCCGACAGTGTCGGAGCATATTGGTGATGTGGCAAAAGCTGTTTTTGGGAAAGCCATTCACCAATGATAAAAAGCTGTTGACATTCAAGAAATTTATGTTAAATTAATTTTATAAGAATACTAGGTATTTAAGTTAACTAGACATCTAGAGGCTTCTATTTTACAAAACGGTTATCCGTCGAATTGTAGAATAGGGGCCTTTTTTATTAACAATGATAAAGGGAGTGGGTAAGATGACAAAAGCAGTCATTATTAATGGAAGTAATTCAAAAAATTCAAGAGTTACGGCTATTCATGAAAAGGTGGAAAATCATTTCATTACACAAGGAATAGAGGTTCACTCAAATTATGTACATGAACTACCAGCTACTGATTTATTAACGGCGAATTTTTCAAGTAAGGAAATACAATCTGAAAATGAACAGATTAAGGAAGCAGATCTTATTGTCATCCTTACACCTATTTACAAAGCATCCTATACAGGTATTTTGAAGACTTACTTGGATTTACTACCGCAAAAAGCCTTGCTCGATAAGGCCATACTACCCATAGCTGTAGGAGGGTCAATCAGCCATTTATTGGCATTGGAATATGCACTAAAGCCAGTTTTAGCTGTACTAGGAGCCACATCCATTACTAATTCTGTTTACATTGTGGATAAACAGATCATTCGTTTGGAAGAGGGTGGCTTTGCAATTGAGGAAGAGGCCATCAGCAGACTTGAAGCACAATTAGAACAATTGCAGCAAGTATTCATTGTTAATTAAAATAATAAAAGCGCATTTATAGGGGCATCCTATAATGCGCTATTTTTTAATTTCCTTCTGGATTTTCTTCATTCTCCACAGGTATTGTAGAGAGATATAAGAAAGCTTCATCTTGCAATAGCATTATTTTTTCTTCACAAATTCCATGCGATAATGGTCCAGAAAAAATGGACTCCCACCATGTTCCTGTTGTTGTTGTCATTCATCTACGCCCCCGTTTCGGTTTTAATATGTAGTTGTATATTTCCCGAGATGAAAAAACTAAAACATTTCATTTTCACATATGCCATTTCACCCCCTCGATGTAGAAAGAGGATTTTTGCCTCTCGATGTTGTATCGTATAGACAAAGATAGTTTGTTTCAAAATGAAAAAACTATGTATGCCATTTTAAAAAAGGGGTGCTTTATTGATGAATTTTACGTCACAAGATGTGGAAAATATGATTACAGCGCAACGTCAATTTTATTTTTCACGCGCAACAAAAAGTGTGAAATTTAGAAAAGAGCAATTAAAGAAATTAAAAACTTCAATTTTGAAATATGAGAAAGAAATATTGAATGCGCTTCACTTAGACCTTCGTAAAAGCGAATTTGAAGCATATGCGACAGAAATTGGCATTGTATTAGATAGTATTTCATATATGGTAAAGCATGTGGAAGAATGGATGGAACCAGAAGCAGTCAAAACGCCGATACAATATCAAATGGGCAAGAGCTTCATTGTACGTGAGCCGTATGGAGTTACATTAATAATTGGGCCTTTTAATTATCCATTCCAACTTGTAATGGAGCCTCTAATTGGTGCCATTGTTGGAGGCAACACAGCAATCGTCAAACCGTCAGAAACATCTGTACACACAGCATCCATTGTGAAAAAAATCATTGAGGAAACGTTCCCCTCTTCCTACGTACGTGTTGTTGAAGGTGAAAAGGAAGAAGTTACGGCACTTATTCATGCTTCCTTCGATTACATCTTTTTTACAGGTAGTGTAGCCGTCGGTAAAGTAGTAGCAAAAGCTGCTGCAGAACGTTTGACACCAGTTGCTTTAGAGCTTGGTGGGAAAAGTCCAGCGATTGTCGATCAAACAGCAAACCTAGAAGTAGCGGCAAAGCGTATTGTATGGGGCAAATTTACAAATACTGGACAAACATGTGTGGCCCCCGATTATTTACTTGTCCACAAAGTTGTTTATGACCGATTTATGAAAATTTTAAAAGAAACGATTCGTTCGTTTTACGGCAAAAATCCTTTGAAAAGCCCTGATTACGGTCGTATTGTGAATTTGAAACAATTCGATCGTTTACAGCAAATAATCGTGGAAGAACGTGATGCCATTACATATGGTGGACGAATGGATCGAGATGATTTATATATTGAACCTACAATCGTCGAATATGTAAAATGGACAAGTCCTTCGATGCAGGAAGAACTGTTTGGTCCTATCTTACCTGTTATGATGTATAATGATTTGCCACTTGCCATTCATCAAATTCGCCAATTACCGAAGCCTTTAGCGGCATATTTCTTCTCAGAACATGAAAAAGCAATGCAATACTTTTTAGAAGAATTACCATTTGGTGGAGGCTGTATTAATGATACCATCACACATGTTGGGAATTTACATTTACCATTCGGTGGTGTAGGTCCATCAGGCGTGAAAGCATACCATGGCAAAGCGAGCTTTGAAAACTTTACACACCCCAAATCTATTTTAAAGAAATCTTCCAAACTGGAGACAAATGTGCTGTTCCCACCATATAAACAAAAAGTGAAAATTGTGCGTTCAATTATGAAATAGCCTAACAATGGGGGTATCTTATGATGCCTCCATTTTAAGAATAAGTCTCATATGCATAGAAGATTGTTCTCTAAATAAACCTTTCTCGTTATGTCGAAAAATGCCGATTGGTGATTATAAATAAAAATTTGAAGAAAACATGATTTTTTGTTCAAATGAAAGCGTTTTCGTTGAAAAAACACAACTGAGGCATTTTATTTATCATGAAATAAGTAGTAAAATAAGTTCAATAGAATGTGGGGGAATTCATATTGTCGTTTTTTGTCGATTGTTAAGGGTGATGATATGAGTGTAGAGATTGATTGGAGGACTATGAAATGTATGCAGAGGAATTGTTAAGCGCATTACCTTTGAAAAAAATAATTGGCGTGCTGCCAGATCAGGTTAGCGATATCGTAGTAGATTCAAGAAGTGTGCAACCAAATAGCATGTTTGTTTGTATCAAAGGTTATACAGTAGATGGGCATGATTATGCGCAAAAGGCTGTAGATGGCGGCGCAACAATTGTTGTAACGGAGCGTGAATTACCGCTAGGAGAAACGATTGCACAAGTGATTGTGCAAGATACAGATCGCGCAGTAGGTTTACTAGCTGCAAAGTTCTTTGATTATCCTTCTAAGGACATAACGATGATTGGTGTAACTGGAACAAATGGTAAAACATCCGTAACAGGAATTATTCAAAATATTATGCATGGTATGGGCGAAAAATCGGCCTTATCCGGCACAATTGGCTTTAATTTAAATGGTATTTTATATGAATCAGCCAATACAACGAGTGATGCGTTATCGACACAACAAATGATTTTCCGAGCAAAAATGGAAGGCTGTCGTTTAATGACAATGGAAGTTTCATCACATGGGTTAGCACTTGGGCGTTTAGCAGGTGTTGATTATGATATCGCTATTTTTACGAATCTAACGCATGATCACCTTGATTTCCATGGTACGATGGAGGAATACGGCCATGCAAAAGGCTTATTATTCTCCCAACTTGGACAAGATTTAGAAAAAAATAAATTTGTTGTGTTGAATGCTGACGATGCTTGGTCAGAGCGGTATGCCGCCATGACACCATTTCCAGTGTGGACATATGGTTTAAAAAATGAAAAGGCTGATTTCCGTGCCATTAACTGTGAGTATCACGATTATATGACATCTTTTGACGTGGAAATGCCCGAAGGAATTTATCGCGTAAAAATGAATTTACTTGGGGAATTTAACATTTATAATGTATTGGCAGCCATGATTGCGTTTTATGGTCGTGGCTATTCAATGGAGTCTATTATTGAGCAAATTGAGCAACTACCACCAGTTAAAGGTCGGATGGAGAAAGTATGTTCAGATCTACCTGTACAAATTTTTATTGATTATGCGCATACGCCAGATGCTATTGAAAAGGCGATTGAAGCTGCACAACCTTATAAAAAGGGCAAGCTTATTTTCTTAGTTGGAACAGGGGGTAATCGAGATAAATCGAAGCGTCCTGCCATGGCTGAGAAAGCGTCAGCTGCGGAATATGTCATTTTGACAACAGATGACCCACGCTATGAAGACTATGCTAGTATTACAGGCGATCTTGCCAAAGGTATGCTTCATGACAATTATGCTTGTATTGGGGATCGTGCAGAAGCAGTGCGCCATGCTATTGAAATTGCTGAACCTGGTGACATGATTATTTTTGCTGGTAAAGGGCATGAGGATTATCAAATTATCGAAAATACAAAATTCCCACATAGTGATGCAGAAATTGCGATAGAAGCTGGCCGATTAAAATTCGTATGATGAAAGCTAAGTGATTAGGAAACCCTTTTAGTTGTAACTAGAGGGTTTTCTTTTTGGAGATTTCATGTAAAAAGGTTGTACGAAAGGCAAGTCTTCTTTTATTATTATTAAGTATGAAAAAAGGAGAATGACGAGATGAATTCAAATTTAGAAAAAGATATACTATCGCGTCGTACTTTTGCCATTATCAGTCACCCTGATGCTGGGAAAACGACGATTACAGAAAAGCTTTTACTTTTTGGTGGTGCCATTCGTGATGCAGGTACAGTCAAAGGGAAAAAAACAGGTAAGTTTGCAACATCGGACTGGATGGAGATCGAAAAACAACGTGGGATTTCGGTTACTTCATCCGTCATGCAATTCGATTATAGCGGCTCTCGTGTGAATATTTTGGATACCCCTGGTCACCAAGATTTCTCAGAAGACACATATCGTACATTAATGGCTGTAGATAGTGCTGTCATGGTAGTGGATGCTGCCAAAGGGATCGAGGCTCAGACTTTAAAGCTATTTAAGGTTTGTAAAATGCGTGGCATTCCGATTTTTACATTTATTAATAAGTTAGACCGTCAAGGGAAAGAACCACTTGAGTTGATTGAAGAGCTTGAAGAGGTACTAGGTATCAACGCATATCCAATGAACTGGCCAATCGGTATGGGTAAAGAGTTCCTTGGTATTTATGATCGTTATAATAAACGCATTGAACAATTCCGTACAGATGAAGCTGAACGTTTCTTACCAATAGATGACAATGGAGAGCTTGCTGTGGAGCATCCAATGAAAGTGACTTCTTATTATTCACAAGCAATGGACGATATTCTCCTTCTAGATGAAGCTGGGAATGCGTATTCTGAGGAAAAAATTCGTCGTGGGGAATTAACACCTGTATTCTTTGGTTCAGCATTAACGAACTTTGGTGTTCAAACCTTCCTTGAAACATACTTACAATTTGCACCGACACCTCAGCCTAGAATTACTGAAGATGAGCAGTTCATTGATCCTGTGGAGCATAATGAATTTTCAGGTTTTATTTTCAAAATTCAGGCCAATATGAATCCTGCCCACCGTGACCGTATTGCCTTTGTACGTATTGTTTCTGGTAAATTTGAACGTGGAATGAATATGACATTATCTCGTACTGGGAAATCCTTTAAAGTTACGCAATCCACACAGTTCCTTGCAGATGATCGTGAAACAGTAGATGAAGCAGTTGCCGGAGATATTATTGGTTTATATGATACAGGAACATACCAAATTGGAGACACTGTTGTAGGTGGCAAGAAAACATTCCAATTTGAAAAATTACCACAGTTTACACCAGAATTATTCGTACGTGTAACAGCGAAGAACGTTATGAAATCAAAGCAATTCCATAAAGGGATTTTACAATTAGTACAAGAGGGTGCCATTCAATACTATAAAACGTTGCATACAGAAGAAGTTATCCTTGGAGCAGTTGGTCAATTACAATTTGAAGTATTTGAGCATCGTATGAAAAATGAATACAATGTGGAAGTAAGAATGGAGCCAATTGGTTCCAAAATCGCACGTTGGATTGAAAATGAAGAGGATGTTAAAGAGTCTATGTCCTCAGGTCGCTCCATGCTCGTGAAGGACCGTTTTGACAATCTTGTTTTCCTATTTGAAAATGAGTTTGCTATGCGATGGTTTGCCGATAAAAACGAAAACATTAAACTTTATAGCCTTCTATAATCATGAAACACGAATCGACAATTTTGCGATTCGTGTTTTTTTGCAAGGAAAATTGACACTGTTTGTAGAATATATACATTATTAGGAAATGTAAGTTTCTTTTAAGGATAGTATTTCGCTAAAGGGAGCCTAGCTTATTTATAAAATAATATCCTTTTCGGCTATCATAGAAAGGAAGAGGTAGAAAAAGGAGTTTGTTTTTATATGAATATTAGTCATTTTTCCATTAAAAGACCCGTCTTTACGATTGTTACTATGCTTTTTGTCATCATACTAGGCGGTGTCTCATTATTAAAAATACCGATTACATTGATTCCAGAGTTAAATCCTCCTATTGGTGTGGTTGTCACCTCATATCCTGGGGCAAACCCGACGGAGGTAAATGAGAAGATAACGAAGCCATTAGAGGCTACACTTGCCACCTTACCTGGCATCAAGAAAATCCAATCAACCTCACAAGAAGGCTCCAATTTAATTGTGCTTGAGTTCAACTGGTCCACTAATATGGAAGTGGTCCAACTCGATATTTTACAGCGAATTGATATGACCCCACTGCCTCATGATGCTGGCAAGCCTAGTTTTCTAAAATTCGATCCGTCTCAATTTCCCATTATTCAGCTGTCTTTACGTGCGGAAAATAATCAAGTAGATGTACGTTTATTAGCTGAGCACTTAGAGAAAGAGCTGCTACGGACAGAGGGTGTTGCCAGTGTGAATGTTTCTGGCAAATTGATTGAAGAGATCCAAATAACATTAGACGAAGCAAAGTTAGTTGAAAAAGGCTTGACACAAACAGATGTGATGCAAATAGTTCAAGCGAATAATGTGTCGCTACCTGGTGAGCCTGTTTCAACAGATGATGGCAAAATGCTATCAACACGTATTGTGAGTACATTATCATCACCTGAAAGCATAGCCGATTTAATTGTTTCGGTGAACCCTTTAACGGGCGAATTGCTAACCGTTGGTGATCTTGCAACCGTCGAGAGGACAGAACAACAATCTCTTACAACAACACGTGCTAATGAGCATCCAGCAGTCCTTATGTCTGTTTTACAGGAATCTGGTGCAAATACGGCAGAGGTTTCGAAGGAGTTTCAGAAGGCCTTAGAGGCATTACTAAAAAAAGAACAGTATAAAGGAATCACAGCAGATATTCTTGTTGATCAAGGTAATTATGTAGATTTAGCAATTAGCAACATCGGCTCTTCCTTACTATTAGGTGGATTATTTGCGATGTTCATCCTATTTGTTTTTTTACGTAGTGTAAAGAGTCCGATCATCATTGGTGTTGCCATTCCTTATTCGGTTATTGTGACATTTGTGTTGATGTTTTTTGCGAATTTTTCCCTCAATATTATGACATTAGGAGCTTTAGCACTTGGAATTGGTATGCTTGTGGATAATGCCATAGTCGTTATTGAGAATATAGAAAGACACTTAGGATTAGAAAAGGACCCCATTACTGCAGCAAAGGAAGGAACAAAGGAAGTAGCCCTTGCGATTACAGCCTCCACTTTAACAACAATAGCAGTATTCATTCCTGTCATGTTCATCGAAGGATTGATTGGTCAAATTTTTACAGAGTTCGCCTTAACAATCTCGTTCAGCTTAATTGCATCTCTAGTAGTGGCGTTGACGGTCGTGCCGATGCTAGCAAGTCGACTTTTAAAAATGAAAAACAGTAATTTTTATGTAGAACGCAGTAAGTCCAAATTTTATCGGCATTACAAAAATTCAATTGTCTGGGTATTAAAGCATCGAATGCTCATACTAATTTTCACAGTAGTTTGCTTTAGTCTATCTTTATTTGGGCTGACTCGAATAGGTACTGAGTTTTTACCGCCTACCGATGAGGGCTTCACTTCTATAAGTGTCAATCTTGAAAAAGGTGTTGCTGTATCGGAAACAGAAAAGATTGTTAAGCAAATTGAGGAACGTTTGAAACAGGAAAAAGATGTGGATGTTTATGTTAGTTTAATTGGCGGTACACAACAATCTCAGGCACGTGGACAAACTAGCGCCAACCAAGCTGAAATGTATGTAAAACTTGTGCCATTAGCAGAAAGGCAACGTTCCATTTTCGAATTTGTGGAAGAGCTAGAACAAGATATACAGGGAGAGCTTGGAGAGCAAGCAGAAATTACTTTGAATGTATCAACAGCTAGAGGCTCGTCACCACACACCTTAACATTCCGCTTAACAGACTCAGATGAACAAAGGCTACAGCAGACTGTTAAGAAAGTGCAGCAGGAACTTCTAGCGATTCAGCAAGTCACAAATGTCTCTACAGATTTAGATAATACTGTTCAAGAGATTCAAATTGAGGTTAATCGAGAAAAAGCAAAAGACTACGGTTTTGTTCCAGCACAAATCGCTCAAACCGTGAATCAAATGACAAAAGGTCAATTAACGTCCCAATTAATTACTGAGGACGGCGCAGTATTACCCGTTTATACAGGCTATGGACAGACATTTAATACTAGTATAGATGCGCTAAAAGCTATGCAGCTTCGTTCGCCAGCAGGCTTATTTGTAAAATTAGAGGAAGTGGCTACTGTATCTATACAAGAGGGTCCCGTATCCATTCGTCGTTCTGATCAAGCAGCAGCAGTGGCCTTTTTTGTAGATTATGAAACAAAGGAATCGTTGGGAGGAATTTCTGCAAAAGTAGATAAAGCATTAGAACATGTCAATTTGCCACCTACCACTCAAGTTGTGTTCAGTGGGGATCGAGAGCTTTATGATAGTGCAATCGATGATATGCTATTAGCAGTGATGCTAGCAATCGTGCTTGTTTATATTGTGATGGCGGCTCAATTTGAGTCATTTAAATATCCATTTGTTATCATGTTTACTGTCCCATTAATGATCATTGGTGTGGCGATCGCTATGTTCGCAACACATACTTTAATTGGTGTGACCTCTGTTATTGGTATTTTAGTGCTTGTTGGAATTGTCGTGAATAACGGCATCGTACTTGTCGATTATATTAATCAGCAAAAGGCAATGGGTATGCCAGCTTATGAGGCAATTTTACTCGCTAGCCAAGATCGTCTACGTCCAATTTTAATGACAGCGTTAACGACTATTTTAGGGCTATTACCACTCGCACTTGGCATTGGAGAAGGGACAGAGATGAACCAACCGATGGGGATTGCTGTAATCGGAGGGCTTGTGACTTCAACATTACTAACGCTGTATATTGTACCGATTATCTACAGTTTAATGGATAAAGAAACAAGAAAGATGCGCTAGATTCAAGGGGGAAAGAAAGATGAAGGTTCATTTTTTTACTGGTTTTCCTGGTTTCATTTCGAGTCAACTAATTCGAGCATTATTCCAAAAGAAACAAACGCAACAAGTGATTGCAATCGTGTTGACAGGTGAAATCATCAAGGCACAAAAGGAAAAAAACAAACTGATAGAGGAGTTTCCTGACTGTTCGATTCGTATCGTGGAGGGCGATATTACACTACCAAATCTGGGATTAGACAATCAAACCCTCAAAGAAATTGTACCGCAAATCGAAGTGCTTTGGCATTTAGCCGCAATCTATGATTTAGCTGTGCCACGTGATATTGCGTGGAAAGTAAATGTTCATGGGACAACAATGGTGAATGATTTTGTCCGCACCTTACCAAATTTACAACGCTATATGTATTTTAGTACTGCCTATGTGGCTGGTATACGAGAGGGACTACTGCGTGAAAATGAATTGATCCGACCTAAAGCATTTAAAAACCACTATGAGGAAACAAAATATGAGGCTGAGCTTCGAGTGGAGGATTTAAAATCAGAATTACCATTGACGATTATTAGACCTGGAATTGTGCGGGGGCATTCCGAAACGGGTGAAACCATTAAATTTGATGGCCCTTATTTCTTTTTAAACTTAGTGGAACGTTTAAAGGGTTTACCTTTTATTCCGTATATTGGCCAATCTACATCGACGATTAATGTAGTGCCAGTCGATTATATTTTAAATGCCTCTACTTTTCTGGTAAACGAGCAGGGTGCAGAAGGGAAGACACTTCATTTAACTGATCCAAATCCTCACCCTGTACAGGAAGTATACCGTACAATGGTGAAACTAGTTACGAACTCTTATCCAAAAGGACGTTTACCATTTATATTGGCGAAACTATCATTACAGCTTCCTTTTATTCGGAAAAAATTAGGTGTCGAACAAGAAACATTAGATTATTTAACATGGAATGCCACATTTGACACGACTGAAGCACATCATATTTTACAAAAAGGCGATATTACATGTCCTGATTTTATACAGACGATGCCAAGAATGATTGAGTTTTATTTAGCACATAAAGAAGATAAGAGCTATCAAATTCAGATTAAGTAAAGAAAAACATATAGATATTTTTGTCAGCTGTAAATGATAGTGCTATAATATTTGAAAGAAGATACCTTCGACAATTTGTCAAAGGGGAGTAGCTAACAGGCAATTAACTTTACCTGGTTTCACATTCGTCAAGACATGGTACTTACCATCGGGTGTGATAGTGAATGGCTCTATACGTATGACGTGTAGATTAATGTACCTTAAAGAAAATAAGGTATGAATTTACTTAGCGAGACCTTTGCCTGAATTAGGGCAGGGGTTTTTTTCTTTTTGTACTTGGATGAAATGGTCATAGTGGGTATATAGAGCTTAGAGGAGGCACTAGAATGGAAGCAATTTTATTACAATATGGCTGGGTATTAATTGTCCTAGTTGTATTAGAGGGATTACTTGCAGCTGATAACGCGGTAGTAATGGCTGTTATGGTCAAGCATTTACCACAAGAGCAGCAAAAAAAGGCGTTATTTTATGGACTGTTTGGGGCACTGATTTTCCGATTTTCCGCGCTGTTTGTTATTACGGTATTGGTAAATTATTGGCAAATACAAGCGGTCGGTGCTGCTTATCTATTGTTTATGTCTGCGAAAAATATATATGATTTGCGTAAACATAAGGATGAAGAAGAAGAACAAACTGAAAAAGCTGGAAAAAAGGGTTCTGGTTTCTGGTTAACCGTCCTAAAGGTAGAAGCAGCAGATATTGCTTTTGCTATTGATTCGATGCTGGCAGCCGTTGCAATTGCTGTAACTTTGCCACACTTAGGCGGATTTGATATTGGCGGTATCAATGGCGGGCAGTTTATTGTGATGCTCCTTGGTGGATTTATCGGCGTTATTATGATGCGTTTTGCAGCACAATGGTTTGTAAAAATATTAAATGATTATCCTTCACTTGAAACAGCGGCATTTCTAATCGTTGGCTGGGTAGGTGTGAAGCTGGTTGTCTTAACATTGGCTCATGAAAAGGTAGGGATATTACCTAAGGAATTTCCACATTCCACTGCATGGGAGTTAACCTTCTGGATTGTCCTAGTAGGTATTGCATTTGCAGGCTATTTAGTCGGTGTTCGAAATAAAAAATAAGTACATGAACGTTAGGGGAATAGTTATCACTATTCCTCTTTCTTTTTTTATGTATTTTTTCTATACTATAATCTATCTAGTTGGGCATCATATGTGGGAGGAGTTGTTAAAGTGCCTTGGAAAAAATCATCAAATAAACTAGTCACACCATTTCAGGTACTTGTTTCTTATTATTTTATAGCGATAGCGATTTCCTTCCTGTTATTACGGCTTCCAGGCGTTCATCAAGAAGGTGTAAAAGTTTCTTTTTTAGATAGTTTGTTTACGGCAGTCAGTGCAGTAAGTGTCACTGGGTTAACGACGATTAATATTTCGGAAACTTATACGACCTTTGGGCTTATAATGATTCTTGTTATTTTACAGTTAGGCGCCATTGGTATTATGTCACTTGGTACCTTTGTGTGGTTGCTAGTTGGGAAAAAAATTGGCATGCGTGAGCGCCAGTTAATCATGATAGATCATAACCAGTACAGTGTCTCTGGTGTTGTTAAATTAATCCGCGAAATTTTAAAAATTTTATTTGGCATTGAATTAGCAGGTACGATTATTTTAACGCTACATTTTACCAATTACTTTGATACATTAGAAGAAGCCTTTTTACATGGAATTTTTGCTTCTATTTCTGCTACAACAAATGGTGGTTTCGATATTACGGGAATGAGCTTACTGCCATTCCATGATGATTATTTTGTACAAATGGTTACCATGGTACTGATCGTATTAGGAGCTATCGGCTTTCCAGTATTAATTGAATTGAAGACTTTCTTACTTAATCGACGCGAGAATTTTCGTTTTAGTTTGTTTACTAAAATTACTACTTCAACATACGCCATTTTATTTATAGTTGGTGCGCTTGTCATTTTACTCCTTGAATCTTTCCATTCTTTTAAGGAAATGTCTTGGCATGAAGCACTATTTTCAGCGATGTTCCATTCCGTATCAACAAGATCAGCTGGATTGACAACTTATGATGTCACGACATTTAGCGAAGCAACCGATATATTTATGAGCTTCCTGATGTTCATCGGTTCTTCACCAAGTTCAGTTGGTGGAGGGATTCGTACCACAACTTTTGCCTTGGCCATTTTATTCTTAATTACCTTTGCTAGGGGAAGAGAGGATATTCAAGTATTTGGTCGAGAAATTCATTTAATTGATGTTTTCCGGTCATTTGTCGTTATTTTATTAGCCTTTTTCATGGTGTTAGTTGCAACCCTTATCTTGCTTATAACAGAGCCACAAGCATCCCTTATTCAGATTATTTTTGAAATCACATCAGCGTTCGGTACATGTGGGATGTCGTTAGGAATAACATCCGATTTATCAGTGATTGGTAAAATCATTATCATTATTTTAATGTTTATTGGTCGAGTTGGATTAATTTCATTCCTTTACACACTTGGGGGTGGAGGAAGAGGTAAAAAATCAGGCTTCCACTATCCAAAAGAAAGAGTAATTATAGGGTAAATCTTAAGGAGTATATGATGCTTAATAGGTAATCATCCCATCGTATACTCCATAAAAAGTATAAAAACATGAAGTTGTCATAAAATATTCAAAAAATTTAAAATTATTTTTCCTGATTGAACAATTCGTTTTTTGGGTATTTTTACAAAGTTTTAACAGTTTTTGTTTAAGTAATTTAGCCTATATTGATAAGGCTAGCTATGAATACTTAACTAACGGAACGAATGATATGGAGAAAGAACAAATTTTACAGTCTTTATTGTTACTTTGAGGATTTAAGAATGTTTTAAGTAAGAAAAAAAGCTAGTCCTGATAATTATTACAGGACTAGCTTTTCTTATTATTTAGAGTAGATTGTTGCAAAATAAGGCGCTTGACCGTGACGGAAATAGGTTAACAGATAGCCATTTTTTGGTACAATTTTGCCATTTATGAAATCTTGATAGTCAAGGGAATGAGGGATGATCAAGGTATGCTTAAACAACTCTTTTTCAGATAACTTAAAGTTAGCAAATTCCTCACCAGCAATAGCTGGATTTTCTCGTAAGGCATGATAAAGGGCCTTTTGTTGGTCTTCTGTTGGACGTTCATTCCACCATAGCTTCCGTGGTTGGAACTGCTGAGCCATTAAATAATCAAGCTGCATTAAACTCTGGACAATGTTTAAATTCACATCTTCAATAGTTTCTAAAAACATTAATAAACGGCGGAATAAATCTTCCAGCTGATGGCCAATACGAGACCAGCCTTTTGTTTCCCAATACGTCCCGAAATTCTGGAAGAAATCAAATGGTGTATCAAAGACCTCTGTCACTAAGTATTCAATCGTATGATCCATACGGTGATCATTCCAATACTTCTCAAGCACATCCTCAGCATGTTTAATGCGAACGATATCATCAAATGTTAGAACATTATTTGAAAAGATTTCGTAAGGAGATAGATCCACATAGGTATAGCCAAACTTTTCAGCTTCTAATCGAAGACCAGTACCGCGTAAAAGCTTTAAAAATCCAAGCTGTAATTCCTCTGGCCGCATTGCAAAAACATCATTAAATGTTTGACGGAAGCTTGCATAATCTTCCTCTGGCAATCCAGCAATTAAATCTAAATGTTGATCTATTTTTCCGCCATCTTTCACCATTGTTACGGTTCGCTTTAGTTTTTCAAAGTTTTGACGACGTTTCACAAGAGTATTTGTTAAATCGTTCGTCGATTGAACACCAATTTCGAAACGGAACAAACCTTTTGGTGCATTGTCATTTAAGAATTGAATTACTTCAGGACGCATAATATCGGCCGTGATTTCAAATTGGAACACAACGCCAGGTTTGTGTTCATCAATTAAAAATTGGAACATTTCCATAGCATAGCTACGGCTGATATTGAAGGTACGATCCACGAATTTAATTGTTCGAGCTCCGTTATCCATTAAGAAACGAATATCCTCTTTTATTTTTTCACGGTTGAAGTATCGGACGCCCACTTCAATAGAAGATAAACAAAATTGGCAGCTAAATGGGCAGCCTCGACTTGTTTCAATATATTGAATTCGTTTACCTAGATAGGGAAGATCCTCCTCGAAACGAAAAGGACTTGGTAATTCACGCAAATCAATTTTAGGTGGCATAGCGTGAATCTTGACTTTCTCGCCCTCTAAATAACAAATACCAGGAACATCTTCCAGTAAAATTTCACCATGGAAGTAGCGCAGTAATTGTTTAAATGAAGTTTCTCCTTCACCCATCACAATGAAGTCTACCTCAGGTATTCGACGTAACCAATGGTGAGAATCATAAGAAACCTCAGGCCCTCCAAGCAAAATTTTAACATTTGGACAGACCGTTTTTAACATTTTAATAACGTGAATCGTTTCTTCGATGTTCCAAATATAGCAACTAAATCCAACGATATCAGGTTTTTTTTGGAATAAATCTGATACAATATTAAAAGCAGGATCTTTAATAGTATACTCTGCTATAATTGGGTTAAACTCCGGTAAAGCTGCGCCTTTTAAATAGCGCAATGCTAAATTTGTGTGAATATACTTTGCATTTAAAGTAGTTAAAATAGTATTCATGCAATAATCTTCCTTTCAACATCCTATTGTATCAGTCAAGTATCTGACATACAATATAATTCTTTTTACCTATTTATTTTGTGAACAGTTCGTGAAATAATTTAAAATACTTAAATTTACTAAATTTTGTAATAATAGAATCGTGCTGTCATAAAGTATAGTAAAGGCTCAAAATTCGATTTAGAGGTTTTTTACTCTTTTGAAAGGTTCGGTGAGAAAGTTGAAGCAAAATGATATTAATCAATGTTTTGGAAATCTTATGAAAAGTACTTCGTCACCAACACTTATACTCAATAAAGCAGGGAAAATTTTGAACGTCAATGAGGCTGCTATCAAGCTTTTCAATCTTAATTTAACCTATATTGGCTATTTAGCTATGGACGAGCCATCTAATTTTAAATGGACTAAGTTCGTCAAACAGTTACAAAATGATTTACGTTCAGAGGAAATTTTCAATATTCGCACAGTTGGAAATGACTACGAAATGTTATCTTTCAAATGTTTTTACGATCCCAATACAGAGGAAATTGTTGCGCAAATTTCAACATTGAATGATGATGTTGCCCATAAATTATATGTTAGTCAAGCACATGAGAGAGCGCAATCTTTTAATGCCTACGATTACTTACCTTATGCTGTTATTGTTAGTGACGCTAGTGGTATTATTCTTGGGCTTAATAAGTATGCCGAAATGTTTCTGAAAGTTGAAAATTCACAGCTCCTTCATAAAGCGCATCAGCATATATTTGATTCTTTTACATTGAAAAAAGGGCAAATTACAACCTACCTTTCTAAGCTAATGGGTGAAAAACATGCAAGCATTCATGTAGTCGACGAAACACAAGTAAGCAGAACTTGCTATTATGAAATTTCAAGTATTTTTGATGAATACAATAATATTATTGTCACTGTTATCAATGATGAAACAGAGAAAAAGCAACTTCAGCATAAAGTTGAGCATCAGCAAGCATTAAACGTTGTTGGACAGATGGCTGCGAGCATTGCGCATGAAATTCGTAACCCATTAACTTCTTTAAAGGGTTTTACTGAATTACTAAAGTTAAATGCTGATGATGAATCACGCATGTATCTCTCTGTTATTGACAGTGAGCTTCAACGGATGGAACAAATCTTATCCGAATTATTAGTATTGTCAAAGCCAACAACGATGAAAGTGGAATTATTAGAACTGGATCATATTGTAAAGCAAGTCATTGAGTTTATGCTACCTGATGCACTCATGAAAAATATTATGATTCAGTATATTTCAACTTCTAATCAAGTATATATTGGCGGCAACGAGAATCGATTAAAACAAGTGCTGATGAATTTAATTAAAAATGCAATGGAATCCATGAATAATGGTGGAACGATTACCGTCGAAATGGCAACAAATGACTGTGCGATTGTCGAACTTATGATTAAAGATGAAGGTGTTGGCATGGACAGCACGACACTTCAAAACCTATTCCAGCCTTTTTACACGACAAAATCATCAGGGACAGGACTGGGCCTTGCTTTCGTGAAAAAGGTGATTGAAGAGCATGAAGGTGTAATCGGTGTTAGTAGTGAATTACAGAAGGGGACATGCTTCCATCTGCAGTTTCCAATTTACACATTCAATCAGCTGGATACAATGGAAGTATCCACAAAAGATTCTGCTTATTTAGTAACATAAAGAGAGTAAAAATGGTTGCATAATGAACAACAAAACCTTCTAAATTATATATTGCTTTTGACAATGCTTTTCTAATGTCGCTATAATGTCATGTATAAAGAGCGAAGTGAGAGGAAAAGAATATGCCGTCAGAAGATCTAAAACAATCTTTAAAATTATATATTGTATTGTCACGTGCACTAAAAGCAATTAATGAAACAACACATCAATTATTTCAGGATAATGGTTTAAACCCAACTGAATTTGCTGTTCTAGAACTTCTCTATCATAAAGGAAGACAGCCATTACAGCAAATTGGCAATAAAATTTTATTAGCCAGTGGGTCTATTACGTATGTCATTGATAAGCTGGAGAAGAGAGGTTACTTATTACGAGTATCTTGTCCTGCTGATCGTCGTGTTACGTATGCAGAAATCACCTCGGAAGGTGAAGCCTTTATGGGCGAGCTGTTCCCAAAACATGAGCAGCATTTGCATGAATTAATGAGTGTACTTTCATCAGAAGAAAAAGAACAAGCTATTACGCTATTGAAGAAAATAGGCCTTTCTATAAAGGACCTATCTTATTAAAAAAGTTGTCTCATTGATTTGAGACAACTTTTTTGTGATGAAAAGGTAAGGACGATAGACAATAGTCTATCGTCCTTAGTATTTTATTATTTTTTAGATATAGTTGCTGCCATATTAAGCATAGCATCTGTTAAATCTTGTTCATCATTATCATGAATAGTTAATTTCGTAATGAGACCATCTTTCTCAAATACAACCCCAATTACTTTCTCAGTGTCGAAGTCCACAACATAACCCTCGATATTTTGAACATCTTTAAATGCTGCTAATTCCTCAGCTGTTAGAGCTACTGTTTCTCCCACTGCGTTCATATAATCTTGCATAGTTGTTTTTACTTCTTCAAAGCTCGATTGTGAAGCTTCAATTGTTTCAATACGCATAAACACTTCATCATCATCATTTGACACTAACATGTCTTTACCAGGTTCTTCTTGTGTTAGTGTAAATCCAGGAAGCTGTTGTAGTTTATAGCTTTGATCAACACTTGCTGATTCAGTTGCCTTTTCTGTTTTATCTACACCCTTTTGGACGTATTTCACATCTTGTTGAGGCTGTTTAGCATCCTCTGTATTTGTATCATTTGCTGCAGGTGTATCTTCTTCTTCCTCATTTGATTCACCAGCTGTATTTCCAGATGGTTTTTGATCGGCAGCAGTATTTGATGGCTCATTTTGTTGAGCATCTGAATCCCCTGTTTTATCAGATGTATTACAACCTACAACTAATACGGCTGTTAGTAATAATGCAAGAATAGAAACTAATTTTTTTTGCATAAAAAACCCTCCTTTTCTAAATTAAACGTTAGTAAAGATAAAATGTTTCCAAATATTAATGTTATGATGTTAAAGGCAACACTAAAAATAATAATAGTACAAAAACGACATGAGCTACAATAACAAGTGGCATACTTTTACGCCATTCATATAAGAAGCCCCAAATAATGCTTGTTACCAGTGCAGCAATGACACCAAGCATAAATCCGCTTAGGGCAATTGAGACAGCACATAATACTGCGGTAACTATGACAGCCAAAGTTGGGCGCATAAAGCGTTTTAACTGTTGTTGGATATAACCACGCCAAAATAATTCTTCACCTATGGAAACGATAAATACGAGTAAAACATAGTGCCAAATATTTTGTGGTCCGTAGCTTGCTAAAAATTTTTGAACGGATTGTACTAAGTTATTATTAATATATGGGGCGAGCCAGTAACCAAAGCGAATAATACCATATGTGATGGTACCGTATCCAATACCAAAGAGTAAAAATTGCCATGTAGGTAATTGATCTTCGATGGAGCCAGCTAAAATGGCAATGGCAATACATACTAGTAGAGTGAATGCATACATGTACCAAAATACCGCTTGGTTAGCAAAGGTAAAAGCAAGCATGCCATAAACGAATAATAAAGAAAGGAGAAATAGTATTGTTTGTTTCGAATTTGTTAGCATATTCGACCTCCATACCCTAATCTTATCAAAAAAATAGTCCCTTATCATCTATTAAGACAAATAGGGACTATTCAGACTATTAAGCTTCATTAGTATATAAAATTTTATATCGTTTATGATTGACGACCGTTTTTTCTTCAATTTCAAGGGAATCAAAATTCTCCATATATGTTAAATTAACGATCACCGAATTTTCATTTACCTTTTCTACAATACCTTGGAGACCATTTTTAAACTCGATAATATTTCCAACTTCAGCTATTTTCACAGACAGTCAGCTCCTTCATCGACTAATAATATACAGTTTGCATGAAAAATTGGTAAACGTAAAGCTTTTTTTAAATAATTCATAATTTATTACACAAATGAGGCAAAGAGAGGAATAAAGTTCATGGAAAAATACGAAAATATGCTTAAACAATTACAAAATGGGGAAAGAGAAAGTATTGAAATTCAAAAGGAAGAATTTTACGAATTTCGTGAAATACTTGTAAAACACCCATTATTTAAACATTTTAGAGGTGAGGCCAAGCAAAATGGACGAATTATCTATACTTATACTGAAACACCAAGAAGTTAATTTGTCGAACATTGTCGTAAGTTAATGCTGTAAGAAATGAAATATAAATGTATAATAATGGTATGATTATTTGTGTGTGGAGGGTTGTATGAATGGTCAATCTACTCTTGAAACAAATGGAACAAACTCGTGAGATGATGATTCGCTCAGGTGTAGAAAACGGGTTACAAAATGCAAAAACCATTCAACTGAGTCGCAGATTAGATCAGTTAATGAATACTTATTATAGACAGATGGCATTTGAAGAAGAAAAAGACCAAGAAGACTAAAAAGATTGTTCCAGTATTCAGAGTAAAAAAACATTTTAACATATATGTTTAAAATGCATTTCTATGGGGAATAACTTACTATGAACACAGCAACATTCTCATTTCCCCCTTTAGAGCAGTGATCCCCCAATCACTTGCTCTCTTTTTTTGCTTATTCGGTATATATGCCCTACATATAAATTTTAGTACAAGTTATGGGAAGAGTTTGAATTATTTCTTTCCTTCACCTAAACTGAAAAGATATAGAGTTAGACTCTCACAGAGAGTGCAGACATTCTAGAACAAAGGAGCATGTACATATGACAAAGAAACGTATTGCATTTATTGGAACTGGAGTAATGGGTGCAAGTATTATTAAGCATTTATTAAAAAATGGTCATGAAGTAACCGTCTATACACGTACACAAGAAAAAGCAAAACCTCTTGTTGCTTTAGGGGCGTCATGGGCAAGCTCGCCTGCTGAAGCATTTAGAAATCATGAAATTGCCTTTACAATGGTTGGCTATCCTTCAGATGTAGAGGAAGTATATTTTGGGGGAAATGGCCTTTTCCAAACGGCAGAACAAGGCAACATTGTCATTGATATGACGACTTCAGAACCATCTTTAGCAAAGAAAATTTATACGCATGCTCAATCCATCGGTGTAGAGGCTTTAGATGCGCCTGTTTCAGGTGGGGATATTGGTGCGCAAAATGGTACTTTGTCTATCATGATTGGTGGCGATCAGGTTACATATGACAAGGTATTGCCAATTATGAAGCAATTTGGAGAAAATATAGTTTATCAGGGTGAGGCAGGAGCCGGCCAGCATGCAAAAATGTGCAATCAAATTGTCATTGCCTCTGGTATGATTGGGGTGTGTGAATCGTTAGCTTATGGACTAAAGGCGGGATTAGATTTACCTACCGTATTACAATCGATCTCTTCAGGTGCAGCAGGTTCATGGTCTTTAAGCAATTTAGCACCACGTATGATAAAAGAAGATTTTGCACCAGGCTTTTATATTAAACATTTTGTGAAGGATATGAAAATAGCTTTAGATGAGTCAAATAAAATGGGCATCACATTACCAGGACTTGCATTAGCCTATGAAATGTATGAGAAATTAATCGCCTTAGGCTATGGTGATAATGGTACACAAGCACTCTTAAAGTATTATAAATAATTCGCGATGTATTATGAATAGGAAACCTGAAGACTCCTTATGATAGGAGGCCTTCAGGTTTTTTTTATTTACTCTTTCCCAAAAAGTTGAGAATCCAGTGAGAAGCTAGATGGACCTGCGAGAGCAAAGTACAGAGCTATGGCGCCTAAAGCTAAATCTAATTCATAACCAGCCAATCCATCTGCCCCGATAAAGCCGATGCTAAGCTTTGCCGTAAAGATCGCTACAATCATTGTAATGGCTAATAAAGCACCAAATATTCTTGTTGCTAAACCTAAAATAATTGCAATTCCACCAACTAATTCAATAATTGCCACGATATACGCCATAAATCCTGGTATACCTAGGCTATCAAAGAAGTCAGCTGTATAGCTGATACCGCCTTGAAATTTTTGAAAACCATGCACTGCAAAAATAATGCCTAAAACGATACGTAAAATAGTTGAACCAATATTTTGCATAATAGAGTAACTCCTTTTCTTTTTTTACTTACAATTCGTAACTTAGTTTATTTTTAAAAACAACTTTTGTCAAGTAACTAAATGTTTTTTTAGAACAGGTTTTTTTAAAAAAGTGATATACTGTTAAATAGGAACTAATATACAAAGGGGGTAAGTCATTTGGATCAAAAAAATATTTGTCCACGATTTGAAAAAGCACTCATGATATTAAATCATCGTTGGAATACTCTACTTATTTATCAGCTACTAGATGGTCCACAAAGGTATTCGACCATTAAAAATCAGCTAAATATTAGTAGTCGTGTATTAACAGAACGTTTAAAGGAGTTAGAGACTGAGCAAATAGTGCTTCGCACAGTAATTCCATCAACACCAGTTGTCATTGAGTATGAACTGACGGAAAAGGGTTATGCTATTGCACCTGTGCTAAAAGCGATTGAGCAGTGGTCCTCTGAATGGGTGACCATAGATATAGAATGATAAAAAGGTATTCAAGCGAGGGGCTTGAATACCTTTTTTGATTCACAAGGAAAATGAGTATTCAATTATCGGCCAATTGGCAGTTATTTTTCAGTGAATTTACTGTTATATTGTAAATAATATTAATTTTCTTTAAAAAAAGGTATTTTTTATTACAGAGAGAAATTAATTGATTATTATAGAGAATGGAGGGGAGGGTTTTATGAAGAAGAGTACAGCTATAGACGTACAACATCGAAGTCAATTAGCCATTTATTTATCATTGCCGATACTTTCATGGGCATTCTATGATTTTGCGAATACAATTTTTTCTTCAAATATAAATACAATATTTTTCCCGTTTTACATGGATGAGGTTTTAGGTACAAATGAAGTCATGCAACAAGTTGCGAGCACCTTTATATCGTATGCAAATGCCATTGCAAGCTTGTTGCTCGTTATCTTTTCACCGCTTTTCGGTGTTTGGATTGATAACACAGGTTATAAAAAGAGATTTATTGTATGGTTTGCATCCATATCTATTCTGTTTACGTTTATGATGGGAATGTTTGCGAATATACAAACCACTGTCAATTACTCTGGTGTACCTCTTAGTTTGTTTTTGGTTGTTGCAAGTTTTGTCATAGCAAAATTTTTCTTTAATTCTAGTTTAGTATTTTACGATTCTATGATGGGTGATCTAGGGACAAAAGAAGAAATGCCACTCATCTCAGGGTATGGTGTTGCAATCGGGTATCTTGGTACACTTTTTGGATTACTTGTTTACTTGTATGTTGGTAATAGCGATTTTCATCGAGCTTTTATTCCAACAGCTATCCTGTATCTACTCTTTTCATTGCCATTATTCTTAATTAATAAAGATACACCGATTCCTAAATCACAGCGGAAGTCCTTAAAGTTTTTAGATGGTTATAAGGAAATCATTCAAACATTTAAAGATATGAAGCAATATAAAGCAATCTTTACCTTTATGATTGCTTATTTCTTTTTAAATGATGCCATTGCTACAACGATTGCAATGATGGCTGTTTATGCGACAACAATTGTCGGCTTTAGTTCTGGACAATTTATCGTTCTTTATTTGGTCTCTACAGTTTCAACAATCCTTGGATCACTTGCATTTGGGTATATTACGAAATCAATAGGAGCTAAACGTGCCATTACAATTGTTGCACTTATTATGATAGTTGCGTTGGTATTCGCTGTTTTTGCCTCAGCACAATGGATGTTCTGGCTTGCTGGTAGTCTTTTTGGTATCTCACTTGGCTCAATGTGGGTGACATCTAGGACATATATAATTGAATTATCACCAAACGAAAAACGCGGTCAATTTTTTGGGTTGTTTGCTTTTTCAGGTAAGGTATCATCCATTATCGGTCCAGCCGTATATGGAACTGTTACATTGTGGATGAAGGATTATGGTACTCTTGCTAGTCGTGTAGCACTATCAACGTTGATTGTTATGA
The DNA here is from genome assembly GCF_038630885.1 of Lysinibacillus sp. FSL K6-0057. Taxonomy (NCBI): domain Bacteria; kingdom Bacillati; phylum Bacillota; class Bacilli; order Caryophanales; family Bacillaceae; genus Lysinibacillus; species Lysinibacillus sp. FSL K6-0057. Next base: position 889,452 of record NZ_CP152047.1, read on the forward strand.
CTGTCGTTGGTCTACTGGTACATCTAAAAGTTAATGATAAAAATGGAAATAGCAAGTAGGAGAAATGTATTGCCTATGATACAATTGAATTATAAACAGATGTAGAGAAAGGAGCGGGGTTGCATTGGAACATAAAGGAATATTATTAGAAAGTGGCACAAATGAGCTAGAGATCGTTGAATTTGAAGTAGCAAACAATAAATTTGGCATCAATGTTATTAAAGTAAAAGAAATTATTCAACCGATCCCAGTAACATTTATCCCACACGCGCACCCGCATGTAGAAGGAATCATTCAATTACGAGGTGAGGTATTACCTGTTGTAGATATGCTACGAGTATTAGGGATTCAAGGTGCTGAGCGAAATCCACAACAAAAATATATTGTAGCAGAGTTTAATAAACAACGTGTGGTTTTCCATGTAGATAATGTCACACAGATTCATCGTATTTCTTGGAATCAAATTGAAAAGCCTTCAGATATGTATCAAGGAGGTACATCACAAGTAATTGGTGTCATTAAACAGAATGAGCAAATGATTCTATTACTAGATTTCGAAAGAATTATGGTGGATATCAATCCTGCATCAGGAATTAGTGTGGAATCTGTTAAAAAGCTCGGCAAACGTGAGCGATCTGGTAAGCGAATTTTAATTGCGGAAGATTCACCGTTATTACGTAAATTACTATTCGATACAATGAGTGAAGCTGGTTATGACAATGTTGAATTCTTTGAAAATGGCCGCGATGCTTATGAATACTTAGAGGGAATTGTGAAGAGTGGTAGTGATATAGCAGAGCATATTCAATTGGTGGTAACGGATATTGAAATGCCACAAATGGATGGCCATCATTTGACACGAAAAATCAAAGAGCATCCCGATCTTCAAAAGCTTCCTGTTATCATTTTCTCAAGTCTCATTACAGATGACCTACGTCATAAAGGTGATCAAGTAGGGGCTGAGGATCAAATAAGTAAGCCAGAAATTGCAGAGCTCATTTTACGTGTTGACCAACTAATTCTGTAATCACCATGGCTTACATGATACTTCTCAATTTTAATAATTGGTATCCTGCAAGTAAAAATAAATGAAAGAAAAGTCGGATGCCTTAATTAAGAGGGACCGACTTTTTTTGTATATGTCCAAATATTATGAACAAAATAAATTGTAGACGCTTGAAGGATGTGATTATTTGAATGAATTAAAAACAGCGATTATTGATATCGGCTCCAATACTATTCGATTAGTATTATATCAATATGATAATGAAGAGGGACTTCGTGAGCTTGGAAATATCAAAACGGTAGCACGATTGCGTACATATATACAGCCCTCAGGGGAGATGTCTGATGAAGGTATTCAATTGTTATCAGAAACTTTATTAACATTTAAAGCAATGCTTGAGGATTTTGAAGTAACAGATGTAAAAGCTGCTGCGACTGCTGCCATCCGACAAGCCACTAATCGTGACAAAATTATTGAGGTAATGAAAGAACGAACAGGTATCCAAATAGAGCTTTTATCAGAAGAGGAAGAAGCCTATTTTGGCTACGTTGCTGTTGCTTATTCCATGGGTACGAAATCGGCTGTGACGATAGATATCGGTGGTGGTAGTACCGAAATTACGCTGTTTGAAAATAAAGAAATTCAGCAATCACATAGCTTTCCTTTTGGGACAGTTTCTTTAAAGCAACGTTTTGTAAAAGGTGACATTATCAATAGTAGTGAGAAAAAAGAGCTTCTTACCTTTGTAAAAGAGCAGTTCCAAACTCTCCCTTGGATAAAAAATATTGCTCTACCTATTATCGCAATTGGTGGTAGTGCGCGCAATATTGCTCAAATACATCAACAAAAGCATGATTATCCTATTGCCAGCGTTCATGGCTACGAAATGACAAAGGGAGATTTGGATGATTTAAGCTTATTTTTAGGGCAATTAAGCTTTCAGGAATTGAAACAATTGGACGGTCTTTCATCAGACCGTGCAGATATCATTGTTCCTGCATTAGAGGTATTTAGAGTGTTGATGGAGGTAGTTGGTAGTGAGTCCTTCCAACTGACAAAACGAGGTTTACGTGAGGGACTCATTTTTCAACGGATTTTGCAAACAGACACACAAGCCTTTGATAAATATAATGTATTTGAAGGAAATGCTAGAAGATTAGCACGTCAGTATGGTCGGAGTGAAATGGAAGTAGATTATTTAATGCATTTAGCAGATCAATTGTATCGTGAATGTTGTCATTTAGGCTACTTGCAATATAATCCAGAAGATTTGCATTTATTAGCAAAAGCGGCGAAGGTTTTTAATATAGGAGAGTATATCGAATTAAGCTCTTCAAGCCAACATACTTTTTATTTAATTGCAAATCAATCCATTGATGGTTTAAATCATTTAGAACGAGTAAAACTAGCACTTCTTGCCTCCTATAAAAATAAAGATTATTTCGAACGATTTGCTGCTCCATTTGCTACATGGATGAGTCGGGAGGAACATCGTAAAATACGAGATTTCGGAGCGTTATTAAAATTTGTCTATGCATTAAATGTTTCAAAGCGCAATATTGTACACGCTATTGAAATGCACACCGAAGAAGATCATGTTCAGCTTGATATTTATGTTAAAAAGAATGCTGCGGCTGAAAAATATCAAGCCAATCGACATAGAAAACATTTAGAACGTGCATTAAAAATCCCAATGAAAATCAATTTTATTGAAGAAGGGTGGAACAATGGATGACAACTGAAGTAACGAAAAACGAGCTATACGAGGAAGAGTTTTCCGAAAACTACAATCTATTGTTGGAGGAAATTGCAAAGCCTCAATATTATAATAATCGGGAATTAAGCTGGCTTGCCTTTAATGAGCGAGTATTAGAAGAAGCAGAGGATATTAATAATCCTCTGCTAGAGCGTTTAAAATTTTTGGCTATATTTAGTTCAAATTTAGATGAATTTTTTATGGTGCGTGTTGCAGGATTACAGGACCAGGTACGCGCTGGTTTTCATAAGCCCGAAAATAAATCTGGATTAACACCGAAAGAACAGCTGGCTAAAATCGCAGAGCGTACACAAGCATTAGTTCGTCGACAAACTGAGGTATATCGACATTTAATCTACGATTTACTGCCACAACATAATGTACATATTGCGGATATGAAAGATTTAAATAGCACGCAAAAATCATTTATCAATGAAATGTTTACAGAAACTATCTTCCCAGTTTTAACACCTGTGGCAGTGGATGCATATCGTCCTTTCCCAACCTTGCTTGGTAAAACCTTAAATTTACTAGTACTGATAGAGCAGGATGAGACAGATCTTGAAAGTCGTGAAAAAGTGGCAATTGTCCAGGTTCCATCTGTTTTAGATCGCTATATAAAAGTACCATCCGAAGAAGGAAAAACAGTTGTTGTTTTATTGGAGGATGTAATAGTAGCTCATATTGAAAAACTATTTTATGGCTATAGTGTAAAATCAGCGCAAGCCTTCCGTTTAACAAGAAATGCGGATTTAACTATCCATGAAGAGGGTGCTCGAGATCTTTTAGTGGAGATCGAAAAAGAGCTGAAAAAGCGAAAATGGGGAGTAGGTAGCCGTTTAGAGGTTCGAGTTGGAGAAATGAACGAGGAAGTGCTGCAATACTTACTAGATGAATTTGAAATAGAAGAATCCGATGTATTCCATATTGATGGACCATTGGATTTAACGTTTATGTTCTCTTTTGTCAAAGGTATTTCTGTAGGACGTGAGCATTTAGAATATGAAAGCTTTATCCCACAGCCACCTTTAGATTTACAGTCAGACGAAAATATTTTTGAAAAAGCACTTCAACAAGATATATTTTTCCATCATCCATATGAATCGTTTGCTCCTATTGTGGATTTTATTTCTGAGTCAGCTGTCAACCCGAATGTGTTAGCAATAAAACAAACATTATATCGAGTAAGTGGGAATTCGCCGATTATCCAAGCGTTAAAGCTTGCCGCTGAAAACGGTAAACAAGTAACAGTTTTAGTTGAGCTAAAGGCCCGTTTCGATGAAGAAAATAATGTGCATTGGGCAAAACAATTAGAACAAGCGGGTTGTCTTGTGATTTATGGTATGAATAACCTAAAAACACACTCCAAAATCACACTAGTCGTTAGTCGTCGTCATGGCAAAATTGAACGTTTTGTCCATCTGGGTACAGGAAATTATAATGATGCTACTGCAAAAATCTATACGGATATGGGCATAATAACTACAGATAAAGAGTTTGGCATTGATGCGACAAATTTCTTTAACTACTTAAGTGGCTATACAGAAAAGCCTACCTTTAATCATTTAGTCGTAGCACCATTTGATATACGAGATGAGTTTATTCGTTTAATGGATGAGGAAATTGCCTGTCATAAAAAATATGGTAATGGTTTTATTCGTGCAAAAATGAATTCACTAACCGACAAGGATTTAATGATGAAGCTTTATGAGGCTTCGATTGCAGGTGTAAAGGTGGAGCTTATTATTCGTGGTATATGCTGTATTAGGCCAGGTATCCCAGGTATTAGTGAAAACATTACCGTAACAAGTATTGTTGGTCGTTTCCTTGAACATTCTCGTATTTATTGGTTCCATCATAATGGGGAAAACAAAGTCTATTTATCCTCCGCAGATATGATGACACGCAATATGATTAAACGTGTAGAGATTTTATTCCCTGTATATGCAAGTGAAGCAAAAACTCGTATTATTGACATAATGAATGCACAATTAATGGATACTGCCAAAGCACGTATTCAAGACTCTAATGGTAAGTATCATTACAAAGAGTTTGATCGCAGCGAAGATCCATTAAATAGCCAGGAAATTTTCTTGAAGGATGCATTAAAGCCTACGCTAGATGAAGAATAGAGCAAACACGCTACTTAGTGAGGGATAGAATGAAAAAATGTAGAGAAAGTGTAGCGCCATTTGCAGATTATCAACAGCTCATACAACTGAATCCATTTGATGCAGTCGCTTGTTTGAGAAAAGTTGATACGACAGCGTTTGAGGTCGTTGAATTTAATGAAAAGCTATCGTCATTGATTGAGCTGGAGGATATAACAGCCAAAAACGCGGAGAACTTTTTTACAAAGCAATGCTGGCTGCAATTGTCGGAACTTCTAAATCAAGAATTCAATAAACAGCATGTCCTAAAATTAGGTACTGGTCTTCAAGAGAAAACATTCGTGCTTCATGTTCAGCACTTTTCTGAATCAATGGTTGCCATTATTCTTCGAGCAACACCATTTGAAGAGAAGCCCTATTTACAATTCATTGAACAACATGTAAGTCCAGTGTTAACGGCAGATTTACAAGGTCGAATCATTCATCAAAATATTGCTGCTACTGCTCTACTATCGAGAGAGCAGCACAGTCTAATTGGACTAGATATTTTTTCATTATTAGAAAGTAAATATCTTAATGAATTCAAATTATTATTTACTAAAACAATTGAAGGTTCAGCGTTTGGCATGCCTAAATGTTTATTAAAGGGTCAATTGCTTAGTAAAGAGCCCTTTTATTTAAGAACGCATCCAACGTATTATAATGGTGAAGTTGTAGGTGTACACTTATTTGTTAAAGATGCTAATTCATTTATGAATGATCACGAAGCATTCTATTACCTAGCGCTGATGGACGAATTAACAGGTATTTGGAATCGAAAAGCTTTTAAGGAACATTGGCTACAACATTTAAATGATAAAAAACAGGAGCATAAGCAAGCAGCCCTTATTTTAGTTGACATTGACCGTTTTAAAAAGTTTAATGAATCCCTTGGTGAGAGCAAGGGAGACGAGTTGATGCGTATGTTTAGTCACAGGTTACGGGAGCTTTGCTACTCAAAATGTTCGCTATACCGATATAATAGTGATGAATTTATATTTGTACTAAAAGATGCAACTATCCAAAAAATTGAGCGAACTGCTAACTTGATCATGGACGTATTAAAACAGCCTTTTATGATAGATGGGCAGGAGTATTTTATTAGCGTGTCGATTGGGATTTCACTTAGTCCAGCAGATGGTAAAGATATCGAGACACTTGTACGGAAAGCAGATAAAGCTTTATTTTCTGTTAAAGAACATGGTCGATCGCATTACCGCTACTACCGTGAAGATATGACAGCCATTTTTCCAAACGAAGCATTGATGGAGGCACATTTACGTCGAGCAATTGAATTTAATGAGCTAAGTCTCCATTTACAACCGCAAATGGATTTAGCAAATAATAGCATCAATAGCTTTGAAGCATTACTGCGTTGGAATAATCGTAAATTTGGTTTTGTATCACCTGCACAATTTATTCCTATTGCAGAAGCCTCAGGATTAATTATTGAAATCGGTGATTGGATTATTGATGAGGTATGTCGTTACCAAAGAGAATGGCAATCGAAGGGATACCGTCCTGTACGTGTTGCAGTCAATATATCTCCAAAACAGTTTAGAAAAGAAAACTTTGCGCGAAAAATTAAAACAGCTTTAAAAAAATATGATGTTCCACCTGAATTATTAGAAGTAGAAATTACCGAAAGTTCTATGACAAACGTTCATGAAACATTTTCGATACTTACAGAACTGAAGCAATTAGGTGTTTATGTATCAGTGGATGACTTTGGGACAGGCTATTCCTCATTAAGTTATCTCAAGCGTTATCCGATTGATATTATTAAAATTGATCAGTCATTTATTGCAGATATAGCAAAGGATGACAAAAATGAAGCCATCATAAAAGCCATTATTTCAATGTCTCATAATTTAGGATTAGAGGTCATTGCAGAGGGTATTGAAGAACCAATACAAGTCGATTTTCTTAAACGTCATCGTTGTCAAAAAGGGCAAGGCTATTTGTATAATAAACCATTACCCGTTGAAACCATTGTACAACAATATTTTGTCAGCTAGAAAACAGGTAGCACTTTCATCGCAAAATAGATGAAGTGCTACTTTTTTATTTGTCGTTTTTAAGACCATTTAAGACAATTGCCGTAAATTGGGCCATCTCAGAGGCGAGGTCAAAATCTTCACTATGTATTAACCAATCATAAACATTGGCACGCATACATCGCTGAATAATTGATTGTATGGTAGTGGCAGATACATCTTGTCTAAATTCGCCTTGTTGAATGCCTTCCTCGATATATGTGTTCATTATTTGAAAAATCTTACGTTGGGGATTAATTAAATAATGATCCTGTTCTACTTGGTTTGTCATGGCAGCGGTATATACAGTACGTAATAAATCCTTTCCCACCACATTTGTTAAATACTTCATTTGCTCTTGATACACTAATAGTATTTTTTCACTTGCTGATAATGTACCATCAATCTTTTTTTCAACCGTACTATAAAAATGATCAAGTTCCATAAATTTTTCTAAAATAACATCATATTTAGATGGGAAATGTGTATAAAATGTACCCTTTGAAACATTGCAAGCCTTCGTAATTTGTTCAACAGATACATGTTCATAACCATATTTATTAAATAAATCCAAAGAGGTTTTCAATAATTTTTCACGTGTTTCCAATGCCTTTTTCTGTCTGCTTGTGAGTGCTTCCATTGTCACCTATTACCTCCTATATTAAGTATTGTGAAATATTTTCCATAAAAAACATTCTGAAAATATCGAATTTTTAATTGACGAGATGGATTTCTATTGATTATGATTTAATTGACCGAAGTCAGTGACCGTGGTCATTAAAATATCTTGTTATTAATGTTACTTTAAAAAATGAAAGTTGGCTAGTGCATCATCAAGCTTTTCTGTTGTATTTTCAAGAATTGGGGGAGGTCACAATGAAGGAAAAATTAGGTTTTATCGGCTTAGGGAATATGGGTTTACCAATGTCTATTAACTTATTAAGAGCAGATTATGAGGTGTATGGCTTCGATACAAATACAAAGGCAATGGAACAATTCGTAGCAGCAGGTGGTATCGGTCTTGAGACAGCTATGGATATTGCGAAACAATGTGATATTATTATGACCAGTTTGCCTACCCCTCACGTTGTAGAATTGGTTTTTCAGTCCGAGCAAGGAATTTTACAACATGCAAAGAAGGGAAGTCTACTGATTGATTTTAGTACTGTTAATCCCGAATTGAATGATACGTTACATTCAGAAGCTAAAGCTTTGGGATTACGTTATTTGGGAGCACCTGTCAGTGGGGGTGTAATTGGGGCTGTCAATGCGACATTAACCATTATGGTTGGTGGTGACACAGATGATTATAAAAGTGCTGCTAAAATATTCGAAATAGTCGGGGAAAATGTTTATCACTTGGGCACATCTTCAAGTGTAGGAACGCGAATTAAATTACTCAATAACTTAATGATTGGCTTTTACACAGAGGCGGTCGCTGAAACAATTGTACTTGGCGAAAAAATGGGTATTCAGGCAGACACCCTATATGAAGTCTTAAGTAATAGCTATGGGCAAAGCCGTATTTATGAACGCAATTATGTGGAATATATGAAAAATGATAATTATGAGCCAGGCTTTTCGACAAATCTACTATTAAAAGATTTGAAGTTAGCTAAGGAAATGGCAGATGAAGCTGGTGTATCTCTGCGAATCGGTGAAAAATTGGTGGATCTTTACAGTGAAATTGCTCAGCAGGGCTATGGCGAAAATGATATGTCTGCTGCTTATTTAAGCTTAAAAGAAAAATGTAAACTAGAACAATTTTAAGAGGAGGAAATGGATATGACAACAGCGCAAGAGGTTAAAACATTAACACATTTTATTGGCGGTAAATTGGTTGAAGGGAAAAGTGGCCGGTTTGGGTCGGTATTTAATCCAACAACAGGTGAAGTCATTGCTAAGGTTCCCCTTGCAACAGTAGAAGAAACACGAGATGCAATCGAGCAAGCTCAAGCAGCATTTCCAACTTGGCGTGATACATCAGTGGCTAAGCGTGCAGAAATTGTGCTAAAGTTCCGTAACCTTGTTACTGAAAATATGGAGGAGCTATTACAAATCATTTGTACTGAAAGCGGTAAAACGATTGAAGATGCCAAAGGTGAAATTACACGAGGACTTGAATCTGTTGACTTAGCCATCGGTGCGCCTCACTTAATGAAAGGAGAATACTCTGTTAATGTTGGAGGTCAAATAAATGCCTATTCTGCAAAATATCCATTAGGGGTTGTGTCGGCAATTTCTCCATTTAATTTCCCAATCATGGTGCCTCTAGCACAAACGAGTATGGCTATTGCTGTAGGAAATGCGGTTGTTTTAAAGGCATCAGAGCGTGTGCCAATGACTGCATTGTATGTTAGTGAGCTGTGGAAGAAAGCTGGGTTGCCTGATGGCATTTGGACAGTGATCAATGGTGATAAAGATGCGGTCAACGAACTTTTAGAAAACCCAACAGTGCAAGCGATTTCATTCGTTGGATCAACTCCAGTAGCAAAGTATATTTATGAAACAGGGTCAAAATATGGAAAGCGTGTAACAGCACTTGGTGGTGGTAAAAATAATATGGTCGTGATGCCAGATGCTGATCTTGAACAGGTAGCTAATGCCTTTATTGGAGCAGCTTATGGGGCAGCATCCCAGCGTTGTATGGCGATATCTACCATTATGCCTGTAGGAAAAGATACTGCAGACCGTCTAGTGGAGATCCTGAAGGAAAAGATCGCTAATCTAAAGGTAGGCCCATATACAAACCCTGATTCAGATTTTGGCCCTGTTATTTCTCAACAATCAAAAGAAGCAATACTTGCTGCAATTGATCGAGGAGAAACAGAAGGAGCTTCAGTAGTATGCGATGGACGAGAACTTGACATTGTCAAAGAGTCTAAAGGATTTTATGTAGGACCTACATTATTAGATCATGTAAAGCCAGGCATGGAAGTTTATGAGCAAGAAATATTTGGCCCAGCTCGTAATGTTGTTCGTGTTGATTCATTGGAGGAAGCTATTGCACTTATAAATAAGCATGAGCTAGGTAATGGTGTCACAATCTTTACCAATGATGGGCTAGCAGCTCGAAAATTTACAACAGAAATTGATGTTGGCATGGTAGGTGTCAATGTACCAATTCCTATTCCAGTTGGCTATCATAACTTCGCTGGCTTTAAAGGCTCTCGTTTTGGCGAGGGGCATATGTTTGGCCCAGATCAAGCACGATTCTTTACAAAAACAAAGACAATTTCAGAGCGATGGATGGCAGGCAATGCATCCACAGCATCAACATTTGCATTCCCTAGCAATAACGACTAATAAAACCAAGAGCTGTAGAGACATACAGCTCTTTTTCTAAAAAAGAGGGAGGGATGTAGTATGCAAGGAAAAACGGTTTTTATTACAGGGGCAGCTCGTGGTATCGGCCTTGCCATGGCACAAGCATTTGCTGAGCAAGGAGCTAATGTAGTGATTACGGATAAAAATGAACAGCTTTTAGAGGAAGCTGTCTCACAAAACCCCTCTTTAACTTCCTTTATATGTGATGTGACAGAAGAACAAGCCATACGAGAAGCCATTGATTTTACGATTAAAAAATTCTCAACATTAGATATTTTAATCAATAATGCAGGATTTCAACATGTATCGCTTATTGAGGATTTTAAGACAGAAATTTTTGAGACTATGCAAAAAGTAATGGTGGTTGCCCCATTTGTGGCGATGAAGTATGCGTTACCACATATGAAGAAAAATCAATTTGGTCGTATTATCAATATGGCATCCATCAATGGCATCATTGGCTTTGCTGGTAAGGCTGGTTACAATGCAGCAAAGCATGGTGTAATTGGACTTACCAAGGTAACCGCACTTGAGGTGGCCACGGATGGAATCACGGTTAATGCCATCTGTCCGGGGTATGTTGATACGGAATTAGTACGTAATCAGTTTATGGATTTAGCAAAAACACGAGGTATTCAAGTGGAGGAAGTACTTGAACAAGTGTTATATCCACTTGTACCACAAAAACGTTTACTTGATGTCTCGGAAATTACAGGGCTTGCATTATATTTAGCAAGTGATGTAGCAAAGGGGTTAACCGGTCAAGCCATTCTATTAGATGGTGGCTATACAGCTCAATAGCTTAGGAGGGAAAATATGATTCAAACAAAAACCATCTTTACCGTTCATTCACCAGGAACGATTGTGTATGGTCGTGATTCATTTGAAGAAGTAGGAGAGTATGCAAAAAAACTAGGCTCCAAGGCATTAATTATTAGTGACCCAATCATGGACGGCTTAGGCTTTGTCAAGAAATGCTATACGCTGTTAAAGACCCAAGGGATGGAAGTCGTTTCATATTTAGGGGTGACAACAGAGCCAGTTGATACGTATGTAGCAGAGGGCTTGCAGCTTTTGCAGAAAGAAAACTGTGATGTCATTATATCTGTTGGTGGTGGTAGCTGTATTGATACGGCAAAGGCGATTGCAGTAGTGGCTACAAACGGCGGCTACATAGGAGATTATATGAAAATGGCAAAGGTTGCAGCTTATTCGCCAATTCCACACATTGCGATACCAACGACAGCGGGTACAGGCTCTGAAGCAACAGATGCAACTGTTATTACCAATACAAAAAGTGATGTAAAAATGATGATTAAGCAACCAGCTTTTATGCCAACTATTGCGATTGTGGATCCTATTTTAACCATTACTTCACCTCCTGCAATTACCGCAGCAACAGGAATAGATGCGTTGAGCCATGCCATTGAGAGCTATTTATCGCGCTTAGCTCACCCCTATTCGAATGTGCTGGCCTTATCTGCCATGGAATTAATCGTTAATAACATGATAAAGGTTTATGAACATGGAGATGATGTTGATGCGAGGGAAGCCATGTCATTAGGTTCGATGCAGGCAGGGCTGTCATTTTCAAATGCTTCTGTTGCCCTCGTACATGGAATGTCGCGTCCGATTGGTGCACTTTTCCACGTACCACATGGCATCTCCAATGCGATGCTTTTACCAGCTGTACTAGACTATTCAAAAGAAGCTTGTATAGATCGATTAGCAAATTTAGGACAGTTTTTTAATAAAACAAAAGAAAGTTTATCACAAGAAGAGCTTGCTCAGCTTGCCATTACGTCCATTAAAGAAATGTGTAAGCATATGAAGATTGGCAATTTAAAGCAATGGGGAATAGAGGAGCATGCTTATTATCAGGCCATACCTAAAATGGCTGAAGATGCTCTTGCAAGTGGTAGCCCTGCGAATAATCCGAAGATACCAACCAAAGAAGAATTAATGGAGCTATACAAAATCGCCTATACGTATGAGTTTTAATAATATAAGAGAGCTATTCAAACTAATGAATGGCTCTCTCTATGTTGTTGGAAAAAGATCATGTCACTAGTAGAAAAAGGCCTTTTGGCAAGGCGAGGGGGTGATTTCTGTTCCGCCAGCGTCCGATGAGCCGCTTCACTCACTTACGCTCGCTCCAGGGTCTCCTCTGTGACGCTGGCTCCACTCCAATCAACCATTCTGCAATAGTGTCTTTTCCTTATCTTTCATACTAGCGGTAGCGATCAAAATACCCCATGATTTGTATGATTAGAGAGAGGATAGACTCTTATTTTCAATGTGAAGAATGATTAGTCACAACAACTATCAATAAAATGAGTAGTGGACACTTTCAATTTATATGTGTGGATTAATGCGGAAGGCTGCTTGACGCTCGCCCACAGGAAAGCAAGTAGCCTGCAACGGAAATCCATTTTCACCTTTCACAAAAATTCTATTGATGGTTTTGTTTTTTAACACTATGTAGGGAGCTGTTCAAACTAATGAATAGCTCTCTTATATTTTTTTAGAAAATAAACTAGCAATCTATAGAATTAATATGACATATTCGAGAATATATAGTAAAATTTTAGTGAATCATCATTCATTTTTAACAAAGGGGGAAATGGAATGTTGCAAGGGAAGACTATTATTATTACGGGTGGATCAAGTGGCATGGGGCTGTATATGGCTAAGCAATTCGTCACTGAGGGAGCTAATGTTGTCATAACGGGACGTAACGAAGAACGATTAGCAGAGGCAAAGAAATTTATAGCGGAGGCTGGTCCCTCTATCGAGACATTCCAAATGGATGTACGCGTACCTGAGCATGCTGAAGCTATGCTCGCATTTGCTGTAGAAAAATTTGGTCAAGTGGATGGGCTTGTGAATAATGCTGCAGGTAACTTTATTGTACGTGCAGAAGATTTATCACCGAATGGCTGGAAGGCTGTCGTGGATATTGTATTAAATGGTACATTCTACTGTTCTTCAGTAGTCGGCAAGTATTGGATTGAGCAAAAAATCAAGGGGTCTATATTAAATATGGTGGCGACTTATGCTTGGAATGCAGGCGCTGGTGTGATCCATTCTGCTGCGGCCAAAGCGGGGGTACTATCATTGACAAGAACGCTAGCTGTCGAGTGGGGAAAACAGTATGGAATTCGCGTTAATGCGATTGCACCAGGTCCAATCGAGCGTACTGGTGGAGCCGATAAGCTTTGGGAATCAGAAGCAGCGGCAGCTCGTACACTAGATTCTGTTCCGCTAGGTCGTATAGGAACACCGGAAGAAATTGCTGATTTAGCTACGTTTATGATGTCTAACAAAGCAAGTTATATGAATGGAGAATGTGTGACATTGGATGGTGGGCAGTGGCTCAATCAATATCCATTCTAAAAATGTTTGCATAACAGAGAGCTGGGTTGACGCATACTAAGGGTAAAGAAAGGAGTTTTGCCAATGGGTATGTGGTTAATACCAGCAATTATTGCCATTGTGATCATTTCTGCTATTTCGTTTGTCTATACGCTAAAAATAGCCAAAATGACTTCTGAACGGAAATCTGAAAATGATACCCCGATTTCAGAAACAGTTGAAGAGTATGCAACGATGTTGAACCCAATTGTTTGGGTCTATGCAATTTTTTTGCTTTTTTTAGGAATCATGATTTTTTATTACTGGAGTAAGGCTGGCTATTAGATAGGAACCATCTTCATTCAGTCATGAAAAGCTTGACTGAATGAAGATATACTAAGTTTTTGCTGTATGGGCTAAAATAATTCATTGTTCATGAAAAACTCTTCTCGGCCTGGTCATGGTCATACATAGAAAAGTTGTGATATGATGAAAGGGAAGGACTGTTCTACACAGTGAGGACAGAAAAGGAGAAGAAGTTCATGATTTCAACTAACAGCAAAGACTTATTAGCAATGCCAATTAGTGAGTTTATCATTTCCTCTGAAAAAGTTGCGCATGTACAAATTGGAAATAGTGCGGAACATGCACTCCTTGTACTAACACGTACAGGGTACTCGTCCATACCTGTATTAGATTTGAAATATCGACTTCAAGGTTTACTAAGCATGAAAATGATTACCGAATCGATTCTTGGACTTGAGCATATAGAATATGAAAAGCTACCTGATATTAAGGTTGACACTATTATGGAAAAAGAGATCGCTGTATTAAAGCTGACGGATACTTTCCAGCGTGCTTTGGATTTAGTCATTAACCACGCTTTTTTATGTGTAGTGGACGAAGATGGTACATTTGCAGGGATATTAACAAGACGTGTTATTTTGAAGCAATTGAAAAAATATATTTATCAAAAAGAGTAGTAGCTTAAGAGGGAACTCAGATGAAAATCATGAGGCCCTCTTTGCTTGTATTGGAGGTTTATTGTTTGATGGCAACAGAGGCAGAAATTTTAAAAATTTTAGCTGAAGAACGTAATATGCGGAAAGCAGCAGAACGTCTATTTTTATCCCAACCAGCCCTTTCACAACGATTGCAAACGATTGAAAAAGACTGGGGTGCACAGTTATTTATTCGCTCACAGAAAGGTCTTACAGCAACACCCGCTGGCGAACAGGTGATAGCCTATGCAAAGGAAATGCTGGCTAAAAAGGAAGAGATTTTTGAAACCATACAATCCTTAACAACAAAAGTAAATGGGACATTGAAAATTGCCTGTGCATCGATCGTTGGTCAAAACTGGCTACCAAAAATCTTGAAGGATTTTGTAGCAAAATATCCTGAGGCTAAAATATCCCTGATGACGGGCTGGAGTTCTGAAATTGTGAAAGCACTTTATGAGGGCGAGGCACATGTAGGCATTGTACGAGGCCAGGTTGACTGGAAAGGAGAAAAGATCCACCTTTTCAGAGATACTCTATATTTAGTGGACAAAGAGGTTAAAACAATTGAAGATGTGTTAAAGACAGACCGTCCATTTATTCAATATAAGAGTGATTCCAACTATTATCAAGAAATTCAACAATGGTGGCAGCAGCATTTTGCTTCAAATCCTAGAAAACAAATTTTAGTGGATCAAATTGAAATTTGTAAGCAAATGGCTTTAAATGGTATCGGTTATGCGATCTTACCTTCTATTACGTTAAATGACCACGACGGCATTCATAAAATACCTCTGACAAATAATGAAAAGGAATTTGGACTTACACGTGATACTTGGCTAATTGGCTACGAATCCTCCTTTGAATTGAGACAGGTAGAGGCTTTTGTTGAAGTGGTGCAGGATCATGCACGGTGTTTGTTTGATTATACTAAATAGAAAATCAGGCAGCTCCAGGTTGTTTTGGAGTTGCCTTTTTGCATTGTAGAATTCTTAAGAGTTTATGAATATTCATGAAGATATCATAAGAAATGGAACAAAATGCAATCTAAATCGTATAATTATGTAACCATCTATTTACATAAAAAGGGGTTGAGCTTTTGAAAAAGACAAAATGGACGGCACTGACCTTACTAGTTATGCTTGTAATGAGCTTTATCTTGCCTACAACACAGGCGAGCGCTGCTGCTACGCTAGAGGTCAAAGCAACAGCAGGTATTTCAGGAAAAGCGAAATATCAATCAGTAGTGCCACTACAAGTTACAGTGAAAAATAATGGGGCTGACTTTTCTGGAGATATGGCGATCAATTCAGCCAACTCTTATGAGGCTGCTTCAGCACTCGTCGTTCCAATTGATATAGCAGCAGGAGAGGAAAAGACATTTACTTTCTATCTAAATGGTTTAGCTGACTATAGTTATTCGGACACAGATTTATTTGCCTTTTATGAGGGAAACATTGAAAAAGGAAAAAAGATTGCCTATAAAGGAACAAAGCGTCTGCAATCAAATTTTTTAGATCCCTCATCAACATTCATTTATACATTAACAGATAAAAGTGATCGACTTTCAGCGCTATTACGTTTATCAACATTTGTAGCTCAAAGCAATGTGGAAGTATTCAATATCAATCAATTAAAAGATTATACACTTCCAGAAGATTCACAAGGACTTGCTATGGCCAATGTTATTGTTGTAGATGAAGTGGCGATTGCTGATTTAACACAGAAACAACAAGAAGCATTACTTAAATGGGTACAAGATGGTGGTACCTTACTTCTAGGTGCTGCTGACCAAATCGATGCAACTGCAGGTATTTTTAAAGAATATTTACCTTTGTCATTATCACAAGAAATGACTTCGATTTCTGCAGAAGCTTTAACTAAACTGTCAGGAGGCGGCATTTTTACTCAGCCGATTTCGATTTACTCAGCTACTAGTAGTGAAGGAAGTTTACCTGTATTAACAGAAAATAATGCAGTGTTAGCAGCAAAGAAAAAAGTAGGTAGCGGGGAAGTTATTCAAACAACCTTCTCTTTAGGTGATCAACCACTCGCTTCTATGGATGGCTATGCAGCACTTTTAGCTAAAGTGATCAATATTCAAAGTATTTCACAGCAAGGAATGATGAGACAGGGGCAATCTCCTCTCGATCAAATCTCTTATGAACTTCGTAACATTAACGAATTATTTCCATCATTCGAAGTATCTGTGAGCTATATGCTAATTGTCATTATTCTTTATATTTTAATTATCGGGCCAATGCTTTATTTTGTCTTGAAAAAAGCGGACAAGCGTGAGCATGCATGGTGGATTATTCCGTCCATCTCTGTTGTCCTTTCCATTGTTCTCTTTATTGTCGGAGCGAAGGATCGTATTGTTCAGCCACAAGTGCAACAATCTGCATTCTATAAAGTAAATGAAGATAGTAGTGTAAATGGCTATTATGTAGAGTCCATTCTAACGAATCGCAGTGGGGATTTTGTAGTCAATGCTGATCAAAATACAACTGCCGTTGCATTAAGAAATTACAATAATTTCACAGGCACGATGGGGCCATTACATGAATCTTCCTATATAAAAGAAAACGCTAGCGGTTCAACGCTAACATTACGTGATTTAAGCTACTGGTCTGTGCAGTCCTTTGGTGGAAAAACATCAGCACAAAATATTGGCAAGATGGATATAGATATAACACTGAAAAATGAAAAACTAACAGGAACAGTTAAAAATAATTTCCCGTTCGCATTAAAAGATGTCACATTAATCTCTGGTGTGAAAGAAGTAAAACTGGGTGATATTGAAGCAAACGGAACATTACAGGTCAATAAGGAACTGAAAACAACGGTTCTTCAAAAACCATCTATTTTCAATAATTATAGTTACCCATCGAAAAAGGATGAGGTAGACCCAATGCGTATTGAACGAATGAAAACATTAGCATTGCCGCTTGTAGAAAATGATAAACAGCCAATACTTACTGCTTGGACAGATCAAGCAATTGTAGGGGTTGAATTAGAAACAAGTGCCAATATGTCACCGATTACGATGCTTGTTCAGCCATTTAAAGGAAAAGTAGAGCTATCTGGTCCATTTACAATGAAGCGCAATAACTTCTCGTATACAGTAGAGCCACTATCAGCAAATGGGTATTATGAAAAGATCGAGGAAGAATTGAACAAATGGTACCTATCTGAAGGGTTGTATGAAGTAACGATGGCCATGCCAGATCAATTTATGGATGTTATTAAATCATTTAATGAGCTGACAATTTCTAATAAGGATGTCGCACGTATGCAGCTTTCCATTTGGAATAATGAAACGAATGTATATGAGCCATTGGTTGATACAAAGCAAGTGTTTACTGATAAAATTTCAACTTACTTTAATCAAGAAGGAGAGCTTCGCATTGAATTAAAGTATGGTCCCGATCCATCAGGGGAACAAACGAAGTTACCAGACATAGAGCTGAAAGGAGTGGCAAAATAATGATTGAAATTCGTGATTTAACGAAACGGTATGGCTCCTTTACAGCACTAGATCATTTAAACTTATCTTTAGAAGAAGGCGTTGTATTTGGATTTGTTGGCGCCAATGGAGCAGGTAAATCAACAACCTTCTCTATTTTAGCTACGCTATTGTCACCGACTTCAGGTGATGCTCTAATAAATGGCAAAAGTGTAGTGAAGGAACCAAAAGAAGTTCGTAAGCAAATTGGTTATATGCCCGATTTCTTTGGTGTATATGATCAGTTAAAAGTAGATGAATATTTAGATTTTTATGGAGCGAGCTACGGTATCCAATTAGCAGAGCGTCAAGTGTTAATTCCACAACTATTAGAACTAGTGAATTTAACAAATAAACGCTACGAATATGTTGATTTATTATCACGTGGTATGAAGCAACGTTTATGTTTAGCCCGTGCACTTATCCATGATCCAAAGGTTTTAATTCTAGATGAGCCAGCATCAGGACTAGATCCACGGGCTCGTGTGGAAATGCGAGATATTTTACGGAATTTAAAGTCCATGGGAAAAACAATTTTAATCTCGTCGCATATTTTGCCAGAACTTGCTGAGATGTGTGATGAAATCGGTGTTATTGATAATGGTAAATTAATTGCGCATGGCAATGTAGCTGCGATTCAGGCTCAGCTACAGGGAGAAAAGCGTATTGTATTGAAAGTGACAGATCAACTGGATGCAGTACGTGCATTTTTAGAGGAAGATCCTCAAATTTCATCTCTTGATGTCATCGACAATCGATTAGAAATAGCCTTTAATTATCGAGGAACAGATGTAGAGCAGGTGGCATTGCTGAAAAAGGCGATGCTTGCCGATTTACCGATTTATGCTTTAAGTGAAGAAGAGAAGGATTTAGAGGATGTCTTTATGGCGATTACGAAGGGAGCGGACAATCAATGATGGAAAGATTTTATAATCCAGTACTTGTAAAAGAATTGAAGTTACGCTTCCGTTCTTTTAAAAGCTTTTCAGGTTTAATGTTTTATTTAGCAGTACTGTGTATTTTCATTGCAGGGTTTTTATTGCTTACAACTGAATTTACTGGCAGAGGCTTCTTTAGACCAGAGACAAGCTTTATGATGTTTGCTGTGCTAACCATTTTACAAATGGCATTAGTTCTTTTCATTACACCAAGTTTGACTGCAGGTGCCATTAGCAGTGAGCGCGAAAAGCAAACATTAAATATTTTATTAACAACGACACAAAGTTCTACACAAATTGTTGTTGGAAAATTACTATCTTCTGTAGCATTTCTAGTATTGATGCTGGTAGCGGGATTGCCACTATATAGCTTAGTGTTTCTATTCGGTGGTGTGTCGCCTTCACAGCTTATTTCTATATTTTTATTTTATTTAGTCACTGTAGTAGCCATTGGTAGCATAGGCGTGATGTTCTCCACAATTACAAAAAGAACCATTGTTGCCATGATTGCCACATATGGCTCAATTATTTTCTTGGGTGGTATTACAGCATTCTTCTTCTTTTTAACAATGGCCTTTCATCAAATGGGCAACACCATTGGAACAGGTACCTCCTTTATGACCTATTTCTGGGCGTCTATTAATCCAGGTGCTTTGATGCTGACACTTATTTCTCCGGAAATGGGAGATGCGCTTAGCGAACTTTCAGGCGTGAAATTACCTGTTTGGATTACCTATTTAATAGCGTATATCTTGATTATTGTTTTATGCCTAACAATCGCCATTAAAAAATTACGTGCCAACATGAAAAGTAATCGATGAGGAGGAATAGTTATGGAGCGTCGTAAGCAATTACGAAAATATATTCAGCGTGCAAAATCGAGATTAACTCTTGAAAGAAGCATTCCCATTGCACAATACGGTTTGTTTTTGGCATTGCTTTCGAGTGCTTCTCTCGTACTTATTTCCCGACTATTTGTTTGGCCCTATTATCGCCAAATAGCGTTAGGAGTTTTCATTACTGTTATTGTTGCAACCTTTGCTTATATATGGTGGAAACGAGTCAACGAGAAAGAGGCTTTGCACACACTCGATCATTATTTTTCACATAATGAATTAGTGACAGCGTTATCATTTAAAGATGATCAGGATCCTCTTGTTCAATCACTATTATCGAAAGCTATGCAAAATGCTGAAAAAGCTTTTACAGATTTCAAGGCTCGAAAGAAAAATCTATTTCGTCCTCAGGCATTTATTGGATTATTTATCACAACAGTTGTACTAGCCATTCTTTATATGTTCCCAGCAGCTACGCAAATCGAAGCAATAGAGGTTGAAAAGGAGCAGGCTGTAATTGAAGATATGAAGAAGGAAGTTGCTGAACTAGAGAAAAAGGCTGAAACAAAAGAAGTAAAGGAGCAATTGCAAGAACTTCAAAATACTTTAAAAGAGGCTGAAACAGCAGAAGAAGCTTTACGGGAAGTTGTGAAGAAGCAAAAGGAGTTAGCTCTAAAGGAGCAGCAATTAAAAGATAAGCAAACGGCTAGCCAAGATGGAGCTGCCGAAGGACAAGGCTTGTCGAAGGAAGAAATTGAGCAGCTAGAAGAGCTTGCCCAAATGCAGCAAGAGCTCACAGAAAATGCAAATGCTACACAAACCGCTATGAGTAAACTTGGTAAACCAGCGAGTAACTCCTTACAAAATGCGATTGCCAGTGCCAATAATGCAAACAGTCACAATCAAAATAATCAACAGTCATCTGGTAATGCCCAGCCCAGCAATCAACAAGGTCAGTCTAGTCAGAATAATGCTCAAAACGGTTCTCAACAGCAAAATGGTAATAGCCAGGGTCAAGGACAAGGCCAGGGTCAAGGGCAAGGGCAAGGGCAAGGTCAAGGTCAAGGGCAAGGCCAGGGTCAAGGCCAGGGTCAAGGGCAAGGACAAGGACAAGGACAGGGTCAAGGCCAAGGTGGTCAAGGAGCAGGGAGTGGCCAAGGCAGTCGGAATTTGTTAACGACACCGAATCGAATTGGTGGGTCTAGTGAGACATCTGTAGATGGTGGTGCATTAGGAGACGGTTCTCATGTATCCGAGCAACAAGGAAATGGCCCGATAACAAAGGGTTCTATTCGACCTTATGAGGAAGTAATTGGCTCTTATAAAGACAGCTATTTAGAGAGTTCAGAGCGTTTGCAATTACCGAAGGATTTACAAAATGTCGTGCAATCTTATTTCACGTCAATTGAGTCGCAGTAGGAGGAAAAAAAATGGCCTTTACGGAGCAACAGTATGTAGATATGAGTACGAAATTACAACAAGTTAAAGAAGAAATTCATCGTTTCATTGTCGGACAGGAAGAAGCAATTGATTATACCTTGTATGCAGTATTAGCGGATGGTCATGCATTGTTAGAAGGTTTACCTGGTTTAGGAAAAACGATGTTAATTCGGACGATTTCAGAGGTACTGGATCTGTCGTTTTCACGTATTCAATTTACACCAGATCTTATGCCAGCAGATATAACAGGAACGAGCATGATTGAACGTACACCCGATGGGAAGCAGCAATTTACGTTTCAACCTGGGCCAATCTTTAGCCAAATGGTATTGGCTGATGAGATAAATCGTGCAACACCGAAAACACAAAGTGCCTTGTTGGAAGCAATGGGAGAAAAAACGGTAACGATATTAGGGGATACGAAAAAAATGGCGAAACCATTTTTTGTGTTGGCAACACAAAACCCGATCGAAATGGAAGGAACATACCCATTACCAGAAGCACAAATGGACCGTTTCCTTTGTAAAATTCTTGTACCCTATCCTGAAAAAAGTGAACTTATGGAAATTATGAAGCGAACGACAGGTGCTCAGGAAATTGGTTTACAGAAGCAGATGGATACGGAGGCTCTTATTGAAGCTCAGCAAATGGTGAAAGAAGTGATGGTTGCTGATGAAATGCTGGAGTATGCAACGGATTTAGTGGTGGCTACGCATCCTGAAAGAGCTGATGCACTTGATGAGGTTAAACAATATGCAATGTATGGCAGTGGCCCACGTGGCTTGCAGAGCTTAATCAAATTAGCAAAGGCGAGAGCTCTAATGAATGGACGTTTCCATGTTTCTGTAGCGGATATTAAGTCTGTTGCAAAGCCCGTTTTACGTCATCGAATGCTGTTGAATTATGAAGGGGAGGCTTCAGGAAAAACAGCAGATGATGTGATTGATGTTATTTTAGAAAAGGTTCAGCAAGGTGTTGGCAAGTGACAGCCAAATACTTATTGCCCGAAGACTGGTTAGCAAAAATCAGTCGCTTTCAAGTAGCGACGGCCTCCAAACTACGCGGGCAACATAAGGGCTCGCATCGTTCACAACGCTTCGGGGCCTCCCTTGATTTCTCGGATTTTCGAGAATACCATTTAGGAGATGATGTACGCCAAGTAGATTGGAACGTCTTTGCTCGTACAGATAAATACTTTATTAAAAGGTTTTTAGACGAGCAAGAGATGCGTGTACATATTTTACTAGATGCTACCAAATCAATGGGGGATCATGCTAAGTGGCTATTTGCTCGTCAAATCGTAGCCTCCCTCGGTTTAATGGTATTAGGTCGAGATGACCGTTTATCCTTTTCTATTGTTCAAGATGAAGTGAAACCACCCTTTAGACGGAAAGGTGCCATGTATCGCCGAGCTTTTTTGCAGGTAGTAACAGATATAGAGGAAGCTAATTACTCTAATCGTTTTGCCCAGAGTGCACTAAATGCTTTGCCTAAAGATAGTACCGTATTATTCATCGTAACAGATGGATTAGAGCCAATTGAGGAATGGGAACAGCTATTGAAAAGGCTACCACGCTATGCTGGGGATGTTCGCATTTTGCAAATTGTGACGCAAGAAGAGCTGTCACCAAATTATTCGGGTGATGTACGCCTGCTTGACCGTGAAACAGGTAATGATGTGAATGTGACGATGTCCTCTAAAGTACTAGAGACCTATCATGTAAGACGCTTATTACATGAAGAAGAATTTGAAGCCATTTGCCGTCGCTTTGGTGTTCGAAAATTACAATTGAAAGTGGAAGATGGATTGCAACATGCAATTTTCCAGCAATTATTAAAAGCACATTGG
The DNA here is from genome assembly GCF_038630885.1 of Lysinibacillus sp. FSL K6-0057. NCBI lineage: Bacteria > Bacillati > Bacillota > Bacilli > Caryophanales > Bacillaceae > Lysinibacillus > Lysinibacillus sp. FSL K6-0057. The sequence continues at coordinate 912,650 of NZ_CP152047.1, forward strand.
ATTAGGTGAGGTGAGCCGTATTGGGCTTTAGTCAAATTATATTTAGCTGGACGGCCATCATCCCGGTCATTGTCCTACTCTATTATTTCTTTCGAAAAAAATATACAGAGCAAACTGTTTCTTCGACACTTTTTTGGTCGGAGATTATGCAGGAAACGCGTGTATCGCCTTATTTAAAGCATTTACAAAAAAATGCCCTACTATATTTACAGCTACTAGCGTTGCTACTACTTGTATTGGCACTGATGAATCCATATGTAAAGAAATCAACCATTGTGGGTGCACAAACCATATTTATTGTAGATACTTCAGCTACAATGTTGGCAGGCAAGAGTCAATCAACCTTTGACACACATAAACAGGAAATGCTGACCTTGATGGATGAGCTGAATGGTCGACCTGTTACATTGATTACAACTGGCGCCGCTCCAAAAGCTGTTTTACAGCAAGAAACAAACATGAATGAAATAAAAAAAGCTATTCAAGATTTACAAGTAGCCTATGAAACTGCTGAAATGAATAAGGCGCTGGATGTAGCACAGGCATTTGTGGGCGACACACCGACTTCTATCTATGTTTTTACAGATACACTTGATAAAAAGCAATTACCGATGGACAAGGATTCTGTGAAATGGCTAGTAAGAGGTGCTACAAAAGACTTAACAAATATCGCTATCACCCGCTTTGCTGCTACGACAGATGGACAAGCTACGCTGGCACTTGTACAGCTCCATAATGATACAAATACCGAGCAAAAGGTAACACTCGCATTGCAAAATGCAGAGGGCGAGGAGCTGGTAGCAGAAAGTGTCGTTGTGCCTCCAAATGAAGCCATTACGAAAACATTCAAAGATTTGCCTTTAGCAAAATCGATGACAGCTACTATTGATGCAAAAGATGATTATGCTGTAGACAATCAACAAACCGTTTTACTACAAACAACTACTTCTAAAATTGTTGTTGATCAAGGTATGCATCAATTGATACAAAAAGGTTTTCAAACGGTCAGTAATGGGGTAAAAATCGTTCCGTCATTACAAGTAGCTGACAATCAGGATGCTACAGTAATCACAAACCAAACAGCCTTATTAGAAAAGATGGACAAACCCCTTGTATTATTTGGTCGTGACGATGCAGAAAAAGTAGAAGCAAATGGCTTGGTAAGCACTAGAAGTGATGCATTGTTTGCTTTTAGCGAACTAAAGGATGTTTATGTTAGTGCTGTTTATCCAGGCTTTGCGGACTATGAAACGATTGCTTCTGTTGGAGAAGAGCCGTTCATCCAACGCTCCCCTAAAGGAGATATCGTTGTTTTAGCGGATATTGCCGATACAGATTGGCCATTACATCCATCATTCCCGCTATTTCTATGGAGTACTGAGCAGCAGCTAACAGAAACAGTTGGTTCACTTGGGATTTTTTCACCGAATGAACAGCGTGCAGTAGCTTTAGCGCAAGGAGAGTGGAATGTTTATTCGCAAGAAGACGAGTTTCTCTCGACTGTTACGAAGGGCATGCTAACTGCACCAAAACAACCAGGCATTTATATGGTACGTTCAAATAATGAAGAAAAACAATTGATAGTGCAATTGCAAGCCCAAGAACGTGTCATTGAACAAGGAACAAGCTTTACATTAGGTGATATCTCAGATAATGGGAAAGAAGAAGTATCGATGACCTCTTTCGTACCTTGGCTAATTGTGATTATTTTATTATTACTTGTTTCAGAGTGGGAGGTGCAACGACGTCGTGGATTTACGAATTGATATGCCATTAGTATTGTTGCTACTCCTTCCATTGTTCTTGTATTTTGGATGGACTTATTTTCGTGAACGGCAGCGACTCAAAAAAAGTCATATTGTTGTACTTGCTATTCGCATAGTAGCAGTAAGTTGTTTAGTTTTTGCACTTGCAGGACCATATCTATTATTACCAATAAAAGAAGAACAAATCGTCTATTTAGTTGACCGTTCTGCTTCCATGAATGGCACAGAAGATGAAATGGTTCAGTTTATACAGGAGAGCCTACAATCAAAAAAAGAACCACAGCTTGCAGGCATTTATTCATTTTCCTCCACTTTACAAACAGAAGCCATTTTGTCTAAAACTTTAAAGGAAGTACCAAAACTTACAGAAATTAAAGCAACCGATCAAACAAATATTGAACAAAGTCTCCAGCTTGCAGCAGGTATTATCGATCCGAAAAAAGCAACTCGTCTTGTGCTATTAACAGATGGTAATGAGACAAAAGGCGATGCTTTAGAATTTGCCACGAAGCTGAAAGGCTCCAATATTAGTGTGGATGTTAGACCTTTTAGTCAACCAGTTGTCAATGATGTGTCACTAAAAAGCTTTGTATCCCCTCAGGTTGCTTATGTGGGAGAGCAGCAACAATTAGTGACGGAAATTCATGCAACGACTGCAGGCCAAGGAGAGCTGTTATTATATGAAAATGATGAGCTTATTCATCGAGAGGCAGTTGAGCTGACTGAAGGCACGAATGTGTTTACCTATAAACATGCAGCGACAGCTGAAGGACTTGTAAAATATGAGGCAGTTGTTCAAGTTGGTCAGGATGCTATTTTTGAAAACAATAAGTTAACTAGTGTCACAATGGTACAAAGTGAACCACATTTACTAATCGTTAATGGTTATGAAACAGCTTCACCTATCGCAGCAGCACTTGGCAGTCAATCTATTGCCTATGATGTTGTCAATCCTCAAAGTCTACCAAATGAACTGTCCAGCTATTTGCAGTATAATGCTATTATTTTCGACAATGTGCCAGGTCATTTAGTCGGTGAGGCAAAAATGAGTGTTATTGAGCAAGCAGTCAAAAACTTTGGTGTTGGTTTTACCATGGTTGGAGGAGAAAATAGTTTTGGTCTAGGCGGCTATTTTAAAACACCGATTGAAACCTTATTGCCAGTGGAAATGGAAATTAAGGGCAAAGAGCAATTACCTTCCTTAGGGTTAGTGATTGTACTTGACCGTTCTGGTAGTATGCAAGGCTCGAAGCTAGAGCTTGCTAAAGAAGCAGCAGCACGTTCTGTTGAGATGTTGCGAGATGAGGATACATTGGGATTTATTGCCTTTGATGATCGTCCTTGGGAGATTATAGAGACAGGACCTCTTAGCAGTAAAGAAGAGGCAGTGGATACTATTTTATCCGTAACACCTGGTGGTGGAACGGAAATTTACAGTTCATTAGCTAAAGCCTATGAAAATCTAGCTGATTTAAAACTGCAACGTAAGCATATTATTCTCTTAACAGATGGGCAATCACAGTCAGGAAATTACGAGGATCTAATTGCTGAAGGAAAAGAAAACGGTATAACTTTATCGACAGTAGCGATTGGACAAGATGCCGATGCGAACTTATTAGAAGCGCTTAGTGACATGGGCAGTGGCCGTTTCTATGATGTCATAGATGAGCAAACGATTCCTTCTATTTTATCTCGTGAAACAGCTATGATTTCTCGCACTTACATTGAGGATAATCCATTCTATCCCGCGATTTATAATGCAGCAGGATGGAATTCGCTGTTTGCCAATGGTGTCCCACAAATGAATGCTTACATTGGTACAACGGCAAAACAGGGGACTACTGTTGTGGCAGAAAGCGAGAAGGAAGATCCTGTGTTAGCGCAGTGGCAATACGGTCTCGGTAAAACTTTTGCCTTTACATCTGATTCAACGGGTAAATGGACAGGAGATTGGGCAAGATGGCAGGATTGGGGAACATTCTGGCAAACACTTATTTCACAAATGCTACCAAGCTATAATGATGTGGCCTATGATGTAAGATTGGAAGCAGATGGTTCCTTTATGATTACCGACCCTACAAATGAAGCTGCATTTTTAGATATTGTAGCAGTTAATGAAGCTGGGGAAGAGCTAGAAACACAACTTGAAACCATTTCGGCCTCCCAAGTTCGAGCTGTAGTACAAGCCGAACCTGGATTAATATTCTTCCGTGTAGCAGATGAAAAGCAGGCCATTTATCAAGCAGGACTAAGTGTTCCTTATAGTGCCGAATACGAACTACTTCCTGTCAATGATCAACTGATAGAAGAGTTAACTCAACAAACAGGAGGCGCAGTTTTAAAGGAACCACAAGATGTATTCCGAGACTTTACAACAAAAGGAGCGGATCGACAAAATATTGCTACATGGCTTCTCTTAGCAAGTATGCTTTTATTCTTTATGGATATTACCATAAGACGTTTTGGATGGAACTTCCTAACGAATGCGAAGAAGAAAGAACCGCTGGTTGAGGAAAAACCTATACAGGCAGAAGACACAAATGTGGCACAGTTATTAAAAGGTATGAAAAAACGATCTTAATATAGTGGAAGCAGTGCAAAATATTAGATTTTGCACTGCTTTTTTGTATTGTTTGAATAGAGAGTTGTCCCCTTTGTAGAGAGTGGCAAGATGATCTAAAAAGTGGGAGCTTTGCTCATAAAGAGATAGAAAGCGCTCTAAGTTGAGTCAATGCCGCTCGTAAGGAGAAGGAAGGTGCTCTAAATAGAGCCGCAGCCGCTCGTAAGGAGAAGGAAGGCGCTCTAAATTGAGTCGCAGCCGCTCGTAAGGAGATGAAAGACGCTCTAAATAGAGCCGCAGCCGCTCCTAAGGAGAAGAAAAGCGCTCTAAGTTGAGTCCCTGCCGCTCCTAAAGAGAAGAAAGGCGCTCTAAATTGAGTCGCAGCCGCTCCTAAGGAGGTGGAAGGCGCTCTAAGTAGAGTCGCAGCCGCTCATAAGGAGACAGAAAGCGCTCCAACCAAGGCCATCGCCGCTCATAGAAGGAAGAAAAGCGCTCCAATCTTGGCCACCCCCCTCAATAAAGAGAAGAATTAAACCCCTTTACTAGCTCCGTTTTACGCAAGCTGCTAGCAACCATAACACCTAGAATGGCGCCGATTGTACTTGATGTTAAAAAGGCAGGTAGGAAGAAGAATGCTGCTACAGATGTTCCCATGAATAATTTTGCATAAGGTACGGCAATAAGTGAAGCAAGAATGCCAGTTCCCACAACTTCTCCGATACCAGCTAACCACATTTTATTGCTATATTTATAGGCAAGGGCCGCACAGAACGCGCCAATGACACTACCAGGGATAGCTAATAGAGAGCCTGTTCCGGTAAGAATTCGAATGACGGCAGTGACAAAGGCAACTATTACTGTTGGTACGGGTCCAAGTATAATGGCTCCTATCACATTAATAGCATGCTGAACGGGGTAAGCACGTGCGATTCCTGTTGGGATAGATACGAAGGTAGAGCCTGCAACAGCAATAGCTACTAATAAAGCCATGACTGTTAATTTACGAATTGACATAAAGTTCACTCCTTTTGATAAAGTTCGTGAGGAAAAATAAAAAGGCCGCCCCCTTTAAACAATAGGAAGCGGCCTTGCGTGTATCTAGTGACAACAGCAAGTAGCGCCACTTCCCTCCGCTAGTGTGAACTAGATCAGGTTCAAAGGGTCCGTATATTACCATATACGTCTCAGCCTTTTAAAGACTCCCCTAGTGGTTAAAATCATTCAATTTCGTTGACCAACATTAATGTAACATACTGCTAAAAATAGTCAATGATTTTTCAGACTATTTTGTATCGGGATGCATTAAATGAGGTGCTTTTTTCAATGTCCAGATGAGTGCAAGGAAGAAGCAAGCTAATAATATGATCGATCCGAAAATATATGGACTATTCATATTCCAGTCAAATAATAAACCAGCCAAAGCGGGTCCAATCATATTACCAAGACTCATATAGGCATTATTCAAGCCCGCAGCGAATCCTTGTTCTTTCTCTGCAAGCTTTGAGATGAGTGTATTAACAGCTGGACGAATTAATGTCGTTGCTGTAGAGAAAATCGTTGCTACAACTAATATAAGGGCAAAGCCAGAAACAAATAATATGAAGAAAATAGCAACAGATGCAATAAATAAATTGACAAGGACTACCTTCATTTCACCGAAGCGATTGAATAGTGGTGTAATAATAAACATTTGTACAACTACCCCAAAAGCACCACCGACAACTAATATAATTGCTATGTCCACAGGTGTGTAATTAAACTTTTCTGTCACAAATAATGACAATGTCGTTTGGAAGTTTGCAATTCCGAATGAGAACACCAGCATAATGATAAGCATTACAAAATAAGGCATATGTATGGAACGAGCCATTTGCTTCGCCAGATTGTCTTGCTTTTGCTTCTTTTGTGCAGTGTTTGGTTTGGTAGATGGTAATAAAAAGTAAGATAAAATAGAAGCTAGGATGGCTGCAGCTCCAGCAGTGTAAAATGGAAAATGTAAGCTAACCTTTGCTAAGAAACCACCGATTCCTGGCCCTATCATAAAACCAAGAGACATGGCAGCACCCAACATCCCCATCCCTTTCCCGCGTTCTTCATAGGTTGTGACGTCAGCGACAAAAGCCATAATAGGAGGTGCGACAAAAGCGGAACCTAGGCCACCTAAAAAGCGTGCTAAAAAGAGCATCCATACATCTGTAGCAAGGCCAAAACCGATTTGTGCAAGACCTGTCACGATGAGACCGAAAATAATTAAATTTTTTCGACCGTACTGATCGGAAAGGTTCCCAGCAATAGGAGAAAATACGAATTGAGCTAAGGCGAACGTTGCAATTAGCATACCTAGAACTTGTCCTGCTGCACCAAATATTTTTAAATACTCCGGCATGACAGGAATAATTATGCCAATACTCCCCATTGCGATAAACATATTAAACATTAAAATATACAAAGCCGCCTTATTGGACTTCTGCTGGGTCATCGAATGAACCCCCTTTTTTTGTAATCAAATATAGTACAGTCTATCATAAAGAATTATTGCTTGGCTAATAGTTAAGATTGTAGAACTGGTTCTATATTTAGAATGGTTTTCCACAAAAGTTTTCGTCCGGGCATCTACGAATTGCGAAATAATCCATTTTTGTAATAAAAATGGATGAAAATGAAGCTGTAGAATGGGAGATGGAAAATTTGCAGCTCCAAAGTTGCAACAACAATGAATGGACTTCGCTTATGTAGAGATAATTAAAAAAAATTATGAGTTAGTCTGTAATGACATAAAGGTTGGCTATAAATCCTAGCGATGATATAGCGGCATCAGAAATACTGAGTGAAGGTTATGTAATATAAAAAGTACACTTTCATGGCTTGTTTTTCGATAAAACAATATAAAGTTGTGCATGATAGATGACAATATCTAGATGCAAAGCTACTCCATAACAAATGATGTAGGAATCCTCGAAATCCAGATAAATTATTTTCTAAATATAATAATGCAAATAATCCATTGTAAAGGTTCTTATTTAATAGAAAGTTAGATAAGCAGAAAAAAACTAGCGAATGGGTGTGAAAACCAATTCGCTAGTTTAATTATCGAATACTCATTTTAAATTCTAAAAATAATTCATTGTATTTCCCTAAGTAATCTGGTCCTAAGTTTTTGTAGACCTCTAATGTATCGCGTTGTTCTTCAGAAGGATAGTAGCGTTCGTCAGAAACAACTTCTTCGTCCATTAAGTCCATAGCTGCAATATTAGGTGTTGAGTAGCCTACAAAATCGGCATTTTGAGCACCAGATTCAGCACTTAGCATAAAATTGATAAAGGCATGGGCACCATCGATATTTTTCGATGTTTTTGGGATGACCATGTTATCAAACCATAAGTTTGAGCCTTCCTCAGGTACTGCAAAGTCTAGCTCTTCATTTTCATACATCATGTCTGCTGCTTGCCCAGACCAAGTAAGGGCTACAGTTGCCTCATTATTGATCATTAATGGCGTAATTTCATCTCCAATGATAGCTTTCACATTTGGTGCGAGTGTGATTAATTTATCAGTAGCTTCACGTAGTTCTTGATCATCTAGTGAATTCAGAGAATGTCCAAGACTGTTTAAGCCCATTCCAATGACTTCACGAGCACCATCCACTAAAAACACTTTTCGTTTTAAGGAAGGGTCCCATAAATCGTCCCAAGTAGAGAAGTCTAAGTCTCCAACAAGGCTTGGATTGTAAACTATACCTACAGTTCCCCAAAAATAAGGGACAGAATATTTATTGTTATCATCGAAAGGTAAATCTAAAAAGTAAGGATCGATATTTTTTAAATTAGGGATCTTCGTTTTATCTAAAGGAATCAATAAATTTTCTTCCTTCATTTTTTCAATCATATACTCAGAAGGCACAGCAATATCGTAAGCTGTTCCACCTTGCTGAATCTTTGTCATCATGGCTTCATTGGAATCGAATGTTTCATAGATGACATGAATGCCTGTTTCTTTTTCAAATGCTTTTAACAAATCGGGATCAATATATTCTCCCCAGTTAAAGATGGTTAACGTGTCTTTTCCACTTTTACCGCCGCCTGCACTTAAGGCGTCAGCCGCATAGAATAAAAGGGCTGAAACGACAAGGATGGCGATGGTAGCTTGAATTAATGACTTCATCGTTGCCCCTCCATTCTTTTACTCGTACGACTTGTAATGAAATAATAACCAACAACAACTAAAACCGTAACAAAGAATACTAATCCAGAAATCGCATTCACCGTTAGAGAAATTCCTGCTCGGGCCATTGAATAGATTTCTACGGATAAGGTACTGAAGCCATTACCTGTTACGAAGAACGTCACGGCAAAATCATCTAATGAATACGTAAGGGCAAGGAAGAAGCCTGCAAAAATACCTGGCTGAATATAAGGAAGAATGACACGCATCATAACGTCCTTTTTCGTTGCCCCTAAATCTAATGCTGCATCGATTAATGAGTTATTCATTTCTAGTAGTTTGGGTAAAACCATTAGTACAACAATTGGTACACTAAATGCGACATGAGCTAATAACACAGATGCAAAGCCCAGTTTAATGCCAACCATTGTAAATAAAATTAAGAAGCTTGCCCCGATGATAACGTCTGGACTGACGATTAAGACATTGTTTAAGGATAGTAAAGTATTACGCATTTTTGAATCCTTAACCGTCACAATACCAATTGCTCCTAGCGTACCAATAATAGTAGAAATGAGAGCAGAAAGTAATGCCACGATGACCGTATTTATTAATATAACAAGAAGACGTGAATCTTCGAAAACGGCTTGATAATGTTCTAAAGTAAAGGATTCAAAATTATTCATGGAACCGCCACTATTGAACGAGTAAAAGATTAAATAGAGGATTGGTGCATAGAGAACGATAAAGACAATTGTTAAATAAACTTTGGCTGATGCAGATAGTTTGTTCATCGTACGCGACCTCCTTTATCCTTTTGTCCCGTAATTAGCATAATAATCACCATGAATAAGATTAAGAATACAGCAATAGTGGAACCCATGCCCCAGTTTTGTGTCACAAGGAATTGCTGTTCAATCGCTGTACCTAGAGTAATGACACGGTTCCCCGCAATTAAGCGAGTAATCATGAAAAGGGATAGTGCTGGGATAAAGACAACTTGAATTCCAGACTTAACGCCATCCATTGTCAAGGGTAAAACAACGCGACGGAAGGTTGTAAAAGCCGAAGCACCTAAATCACGTGCTGCATAAATGAGCGTTGGGTTTAATCGATCTAAAGAGTTGAAAATCGGTAAAATCATAAATGGAATAAAAATATAGACCGATACAAAGACAAAGCTAATATCAGTAAAGAGCATTTGCTTTGGATCGAAGCCAAATACTTCGATAAATGCATTAATTGGGCCGTATAGCCCAAAGATGCCGATAAAGGCATATGTTTTTAATAAAAGATTAATCCATGAAGGAATAATAATAAGCAGAAGCCAAAGTTGTTTATGTTTTGTCTTCGTTAAGAAATAGGCAGTTGGATATGAAATTAATAATGTAAAGAATGTAATTAAAAATGCATACCAAAACGAGCTCAAGGTCATTTTTAAGTAAACAGAAGAAAAGAATCCTTTATAGTTATCGAGCGTAAAGTTGCCATGTAAATCAAGTAGGGAATAATAAACAACGAGTGCTATCGGCGCGATAACGAAAAAGGCAATCCATAACACATATGGAAATAACGCTGATTTCGATGTTTTAGTTTGCATCTTCATCGTCTCCATACGATTCTAATCGTTTATCAAACTCTTCCTCTGTTTCGTTTAAACGCATTACATGAATCGCCTCAGGATCAAAGTCTAAGCCAATTTCAGTCCCTACTTCTGCTTTCTTCAATGAATGGACTAACCACTCATTACCATCTTTATCGTATGTTGATAATTCATAATGTACGCCTCGGAATAATTGTGTATCCACTTTTACCACAAGTTTTCCTTTATCAACCGTTGTCATTTCTAAATCTTCTGGTCGAATGACAATGTCTATTTTTTCATTTAGCTTCATCCCTTGGTCGACACATTCGAAAACTTTGCCAGCAAATTCAACCTTGAAATCCTCAATCATTACACCAGGTACAATATTGGATTCACCTATAAAGTCAGCAACGAAGCGGTTAATCGGTTCATCATAAATATCCACCGGCGTACCTGATTGCTGAATTTGTCCTTCACTTAAGACAAAAATTTCGTCACTCATCGCAAGTGCTTCTTCTTGATCATGTGTAACAAAGACAAAAGTTTTGCCAAGACGTTGCTGTAGTTCACGAAGCTCATATTGCATTTCTGTACGTAGCTTTAAGTCTAAAGCTGAAAGTGGCTCATCCAATAAAATCACTTCAGGGTCATTAACAATAGCACGTGCAATCGCCACACGTTGTCGTTGTCCACCAGACATTTCAGATATTTCACGGTTACCATAGCCTGCCAAATTGACAAACTTTAAGGCTTCAGCTACACGCTCTTTTATGTCCTTTTCAGGGAGCTTCTTAATGCGTAGGCCAAATGCGACATTTTCAAAAACATTTAAATGAGGGAACAGCGCATAATCCTGAAAGACAGTATTAACCTGACGTTCATTGGCAGGAACTGCATTAATCTTTTTATCATGGAAAAATACATCTCCTGTTGTAGGTTCCGTAAATCCTGCAATAATTCGTAAAATGGTTGTTTTACCACAACCTGATGGACCAAGGAGTGTGTAAAATTTCCCTTTTTCAAGCTCCAAATTGATATTTTTTAAAACGACGGTACCGTCACTATATGACTTTGAAACATTTTCAAAGCGGATAATTGAATTTGTTGTCATGGATGCGCCTCCTTAAGCTATAAATAAGAATCTGTTGCGACAAGTAAAATTTTTGTTTCATCATCATGTGCATTAAAAATCTGATGATGGTCTGTCGCGTCATAATAAAGTGCATTGCCTTCACTTGCGATATACTGTTCATTCCCTAAAACGAGACGAATACGTCCTTTAACCACATAAATAAATGTTTCAGAGAGCGAAGGCTCAAACTGTTTGAACTCGCCATCTGCGGCAAAGGTTAAGAAAATGGGTTCCATCTCTTTTTCATTCGAAGTAGGAATTAGCCATTGAATTTCATATTTTTTTTCTTCATCCGTATAGGTAGATTGATCTTCCTCTGTATAAACAACCTTCTGTTCAGGAGATTCATCATCAAAAAAGTCTTTAGGTCTCGACCCTAAAACTTCTAATATTGAAAATAATGTTTCAATAGAAGGCGAGTTTAGATCACGTTCTAATTGGGAAATATAACCTTTACTTAAATCTGTACGTTCTCCAAGTTCCTCTTGGGTAAGACCTTTTTTTAAACGAAGCGCTTTAATTTTTGCTCCTATTTGCATCTTTTCCCTCCTAAGAGAAGTTTAGCAATGATAAACTTTCGAAATATGAAGTTTACTTTAACGAAACTTTTAGTTTACTAAAACCATTACAATTATACATAATAATAAAAAATTTGCAATCGTTTTTCGTGAAAAAAATAGCTATAAAATGTTAAAAAAAGAGGTATAAATTTAATTGAGAAAAAAATTGTATAGTGTAGAAAATTATTGTTAAAAATAGCTGATAGAAAGACAGTAGCGATAATTCCATTGATGGATTTGACGAATTTTTGTCAATCGATTTCAATCATCCAAACGGGCGGAGTTTACTTGTTTGAAAAACTACGGTTACTCTGCTATCGTAGAAGACGAGTTCGCTAGTGCGAATGGAATATATAAACTACATATTTATTCGGAGGGATTTATTATGGCAGAACGCATGGTAGGTAAACAAGCACCTGACTTTACAATGGAAGCAGTACTTTCAGACAAATCATTTGGTAAAGTATCATTAGAAGATATTAAAGCACAAGATAAATGGACAGTTCTTTTCTTCTATCCAATGGACTTTACATTCGTATGTCCAACTGAAATCACTGCAATGAGCGATCGTTATGACGAGTTCGAAGACTTAGATGCAGAAGTAATCGGTGTTTCTACTGACACGATCCATACACATTTAGCATGGATTAATACAGACCGCACGCAAAATGGTCTTGGTGAATTAAAATACCCATTAGCTGCTGATACTAACCATCAAGTATCTAAAGAATATGGTGTTTTAATTGAAGAAGAAGGTATCGCATTACGTGGTTTATTCATCATCAACCCAGAAGGCGAATTAAAATACCAAACAGTATTTGATAACAACATCGGCCGTGATGTTGATGAAACACTACGTGTACTTCAAGCACTACAAACGGGTGGTCTTTGCCCAGCTAACTGGCGTCCAGGCCAAGCAACTCTATAATTTAAATAGAGTCCAGTCATTATGCAACAAATTAACAGTCCCCACGACAAGTTTGTGGGGACTTTTAACTGAATTTTTGTTTTTGGAAAGATTTTTTAGACCGTTAGCTAAATATCTGAAGACAAACTATCTATTAGAGGAGGATTTTTATGAAACTTCGTGAACAAATGCCTGAATTAGTAGGCGCAACGACTTGGTTAAATGGTGAAGTATCAAAAGCGGAATTAGTAGGCAAAAAACCAACTTTAATTCACTTCTGGTCAGTAAGCTGCCATTTATGTAAAGAAGCAATGCCAGACGTAAACAATTTCCGCGATCAATATAAAGATGAATTAAACGTTGTAGCAGTACATATGCCACGTTCTGAGGCAGATACTGATTTAGATACAATTAAAGCAGTAGCAGCAGAGCATGATATTGTGCAACCAATCTTTGTAGACAGTGAAATGAAGCTAACAGATGCTTTTGAAAACCAATATGTACCAGCGTATTTTGTGTTCGATAAAGATGGTCAGCTGCGTCATATGCAAGCTGGTGGTAGTGGTATGAAAATGCTAGAAAAACGTGTAAACCGCGTGCTAGATGAGATGCGTAACGCTGAATAATAACGATATGTTGAAGACGGGGATCTAGGTCCTCGTCTTTTTTGTTGTCCAACATTGACGAATAGGCTCTTGTTTTGACAATACATATCGCAGAGAATACGCTACAATGGTGGTATAGTAGTTTTCGGAGGGATTTTTTATGATGAAAAAAGAGTTTGCGGTCATAGGGCTTGGACGTTTCGGAGGGAGTATTGTTCGTGAATTAATGAGTCAGGGCGCACAAGTAATGGCGATTGACCATTCTTCAGAGCGTGTAGATGAGTTTGCTTCCATTGCTACACAAGCTGTTATTGCAGATTCAACCGATGAGTCGGTACTGAATTCATTAGGTATTCGTAATTTTGAGCACGTAATTGTAGCAATTGGGGAAGATATTCAAGCAAGTATATTAACAACCATCATTTTAAAGGAAATTGGTGTTGAGCAAATTACGGTAAAGGCTCAAAACGATTACCATGAAAAGGTTTTACGTAAAATTGGCGCAGATTTTGTCGTCCATCCTGAGCGAGATATGGGGATTCGTATTGCCAATAATATGTTATCAAATACTGTACTAGATTATTTAGAGCTATCAGATGAACACTCCATTATGGAATTAAAGGCCAATGATGCGATTGCAGGATACTCCATTATGGATTTGGATATTCGCGCTAAATATGGCATCAACATTGTAGGAATCAAGCGTGGAGCTGACATTATTGTATCTCCACAGGCAAGTGACAAGATTTTACTAGGAGATATTATGCTTGTTATAGGCGCTGATGTGGATATAAATCGTTTTGTTAAAAAGGCATTGAATGGGTAAGAGCAAATGACAAAACGCAGATGGAGACTTGTTATATTTGCTGGTATATTATTAATTGGTGGATTTATCATGCAAAACAGAGAAAAAAGTGAAGATGAGGCAATCTCTCTTGTTCTAGATCATGCCACAGAAATTGACGACATTGATTTATTTCAAGGAGACCAATCACTATTTCGTGCTACAGGCGATGAAGCACAAGATTTTATTGAGAAATATCCATTAAGTCATGTAAGGAAGCTTTCCAAAAAGGAAAGGACTATATTTGAAGAAAAGCCAGCTTATCATATTGTTTATAAAATGAAGGATAAGTCTATATATGAGGTGGAAATTTTAAAAGTGGCCATTAGTTCTGAACTCGATGAAGAGTTGCAGCAAATGGTTTTTCCTATGGGTGATGCACAATATTTGATCTATTGGGCAAAAGAGAAAAAGGCACTTGAACAATCAATCAATACGCAACGTTTACTTGAACAATACGGGCAATAATGTAGGTAGTGATTCAGCAATTCATGCTGGTCACTACTTTTTTATTCTATTATTAAGAAAAATTGGAAAAATATTTGATTTCATTCAGAGAGTTAGATTAAACTTTGACATAAAGAAGGGGGCTAGATGTAATGAAAATCATGTCAACTAACTGTGTAATCGAACGAATACAACCAGAGCATTTCACAGATATACATATACTCTACTCTAATAAACAAGTTCGAACTTTTCTCGGGGGTGTTCCATCAAACAACTATATAGAAGCATCTTTTAAAGGCATGCTAGAAGCACCATTCCCTAATACATATTTATATATCACTTTAAAGAAGACAGGTGAATTTATAGGTCTTGTCTCGATTGATGAATACCATGATAAGGATTTATATGAGCTTTCCTATCAATTTTTACCTCAGTTTTGGGGGAGGGGGTTAGCTTTTGAAGTGCTTACACAGGTAATTGAGGAGGGGTTAAATTATCTGAATATAGCATCTATTGTGGCAGAAACACAAACGGCTAACAAAGCATCTTGTTGCTTACTTGAAAAATTAGGGATGAAGAAAGTTCAGACGTTAGAAAGATTTGGACATGAACAAGCTGTATATGAATTAAGAAAAAATAATGAACGGACAAGACAAATCTTTGCCCTATCAGGCGGAGGATTTTCTCAGCAAAACCCGTCAATTATCGACGAATACATTTTACGTCAAGTTCAAATAAATGAACGAGTTAAAATTTGCTTTATTCCCACCGCAAGTAAGGATGCACAAGGATATATCGAGAAGTTTTATGCAGCGTTCCATCATTGTGAAGCAACACATATTCTGCAAAAGGATATGCTTGATAATAATATTCGAGAAAACGTACTAGCGCAGCATATTATCTATGTGGGTGGGGGGAATACAGGTTATCTTCTTGAAAAGTGGCGAGAATATGGTTTTGATGAATTGTTAAAGGAAGCTTATCAAAAAGGAGTTATATTAGCTGGTATCAGTGCCGGGGCCATGTGTTGGTTTGATAAATGCTATTGTGAAAACACAAATAATGATTTTGAGGAATGGAAGGGCCTGGGAATATTAGCGGGTACTTATTGTCCTCATTATGATGATCAAGAGAGAAAGTGGGCATTTGATCGCTGGTCAGGAAATCATCCCACATTACCAGCATACACACTCATTGATGCAGAGTCGCTCCATTTTAGGAATGAAAAATTAGTAGCTAAAATTCAAACCTATTAGAAGGGACATAGAAAATATGAGAATATCAGAAAAATTAACATTGGGTGATGAGATACGTGTCATTGCTCCAAGTAGAAGTGCCCAAGTTTTAAAAGTAGAGATGGTTGAACAAACGAAGACCA
Organism: Lysinibacillus sp. FSL K6-0057; assembly: GCF_038630885.1. Taxonomy (NCBI): domain Bacteria; kingdom Bacillati; phylum Bacillota; class Bacilli; order Caryophanales; family Bacillaceae; genus Lysinibacillus; species Lysinibacillus sp. FSL K6-0057. Next base: position 928,595 of record NZ_CP152047.1, read on the forward strand.
TACTGGAGAGATTAGGGTTTCGCGTATCGTTTGGTCACCACATTTTTGAGTGTGATTTGCAGCAATCTTCATCCATCATGCATCGTGTTACGGATATACATGAAGCTTTTCGAGATCCACAGGTGAAAGCAATACTGACGGTGCTTGGTGGATACAACTGTAATGAGGTTTTACCTTATTTAGATTATCAAATGATTGCTGAAAATCCGAAGATACTTTGTGGGTTTAGTGATATCACGGCCTTAGCTACAGCTATTACTACAAAATGCAATTTTATCACTTATTCAGGGCCACACTTTTCTAGCTTTCGTATGGCGCAAGCACAACAATATCAGCTGTCCTATTTTCAAAAATGTTTAATGGAGAAGAATCCATTTCCCCTAGTAGCATCTAGCGTTTGGAGTGATGATGCATGGTATATAGATCAGGACAATCGTCATTTTGAAGCAGCCGGCTGGAAGGTCTATTCGGGAGGGGAAGTGAGTGCGCAGCTTTATGGTGGTAATTTATGCACATTAAATTTATTGCAAGGAACAGCTTACATGCCTGATTTATCGAATTGTATTTTATTTTTAGAGGATGATGAGCTTGTGAATCCTGCTATTTTTGCGCGTGATCTCACGTCATTATTGCAAGCAACGACTCCAATTAAAGGATTGGCAATAGGTCGATTTCAACGAGCTTCCGCTATGACAGAAGAACAATTACATTTTATTTTAGACAAGCATCCACTATTAAAAACTATCCCTGTATTATATGATGTGGATTTTGGTCATACACAGCCGATTTTTACATTCCCTATCGGTGGGAATATCCATATGAATACAAAAGAAATGTGGATTCAGGTGACGAAATTTTAGAAGGAGAGTGTGCTCAACATGATTATACGAGAAGCAACCCGACATGACAGTGAACAAATTATAGCTGTTATGACAAATGCAGAGGCATCGAATTTTATGTTATTTGGACCAGGTGAGCGCAATTTAACACATAAGCCATTTGGGGAGTATATAGACAAGCTACATCATAGTCAACACTCAGCTTTGTTCGTAGCTGAAATAGATGAGCAGGTTGTGGCGTACTTAATTGTACAGGGCAATGAGCCGACAAGAATTGCTCACCGTGCTTATCTTGTCATAGGCATACATAGTGACTATAGAGGAAGAAAGATTGGAACGGCTTTATTTCATCATGTAGAAAATTGGGCAATGGATAATGGTGTACATCGTCTAGAACTAACTGTTATGGAAAATAATGAGTCGGATGTTGCTTTGTATAAGAAAATGGGCTTTGATATTGAGGGAACGAAGCGGGATTCCCTGTATGTAGATGGACAATATATCAATGAATATTACATGTCAAAACTATTGATTGGAAGAGGAACTAGCGTATGACTTCAAAAATAAACATCGGCATCTATTCACCATCCTCACCAGCAACGGTGACGGCTTTGGAACGTTATGAACGTGCTAAAACGTTTCTGGAGGAGAAAAATTTTCAAATCGTGACAGGTTCTCTTACTGGCAAATCAGATTATTATCGTTCAGGTTCTCCAAAGGAAAGAGCAGAAGAATTGAATGCGTTACTACGCAACCCAAATGTGGATATGATTATGTCTACCATCGGGGGCACCAATGCCAATAGCATGCTACCTTATATTGATTATGAGGCTTTTCGTCAACACCCAAAAATTGTTGTAGGTTATTCGGATGCAACGGTCATTCTACTGGCACTTTATGCAAAGACGGGTATATCAACTTTTTATGGTCCAGCCCTCGTACCTTCCTTTGGCGAGTTTGAACCTTTAGTAAATGATACCTTCAAATTTTTTGAGCATTATTTCTTGAAGCCGCAAGCATTACCATATGAAATTCCAATGCCTCCTTATTGGTCAGATGAACCTGTTAATTGGCTAGAGAAGACAGTCGATAAGCAGCTCAAAAAGAATGAATGGTTAGCGATTCAGCAAGGGGTTGCTGAAGGGAGGTTAATTGGTGGGAATGCTAATGCCATGTATGGTTTTATTGGTACGCCTTATTTCCCTGAAGTTTTGGAAGGTGACATTTTATTAGTGGAGGACTGCTTAAAAAATGCTGCTGTTGTTGAAAAGAATTTTGCTATGCTGAAATTGCATGGTGTCTTTAACAAAGTTAGTGGGATTATTTTGGGGAAACATGAATGCTATGATGATTTAGGAACGGGGCGACAACCCTACGATATTCTACTTGAACAGTTGGATGGAATAGAAATTCCTATATTAGCAGAGGTGGATATTTGTCATACACACCCTATGCATCCAATAGCGATAGGGAAACAAGTAAAGCTGGATGCAACAGCTAAAAAGATATATTGTGTAGAAAAATGGTTGTCATGATAAAGCCTTGCATACGGAGCAAGGCTTTATTTGCTAGAGTTTCCTATCATCATCAGTTATAGCGTACATTTTCACATTTTGGTATTGACCCTTAACAAACATACTTTTGCGTAATAACCCTTCAAACTGCATACCTGATTTCTCCATCACCTTTTGGGAGCCAATGTTTTCTTCAAAGCATCGTGCTTGGATACGTACTAAATCTAATTCATTAAAACCGAAGTCAATGAGTTTTTTCGTTGCTTCTGTTGTGAAGCCTTTGTTCCAATAAACCTCAGAAAGCACATAACCGATTTCCGCGTATTTATGGGTGTCATTCATCGTAACAAAATCGATTGTTCCAATAATTGTTCCTGCATATTCAATACCCCATAACATCAGATTGCCTTGCTGATAACCATCAAAAATTAATGCCATAAAAGCTTTCGTATCCTCTAAGCTTGTATGTGCTTGCCATGTCACATAACGCACGACATTTTCACGGGAAGAGTAGTCATACATTGCTTCTAAATCCTGAGGTGTAATAGGTCTTAATAGTAACCTCTCCGTTTTCATAATTGGTATATTACTCATGATTTACCTCCTTTAACAAATAGTATATAAAAAGCCGACCTATTATAATAATGGATTAGGTCGACTTTATATGTTTATTCATTTTGAAGCACGATAATTTAAAATTCAACTTTTACATGATCGATAGCGCTTATCTGTTGCGGAAGAATCCTTTGTTTTGGATTTATGTTGTTCATCTTTCACTTTTTCATTCAATTCTTCGACAGGTATTGGATCAACTGTTTTCATGTCCTCATGTTTATCAAAAATGCTTTCTTTATCGGTATCCAATACATCAGGGTTGTTCGTATTACGTGTTTTCGCCTGTTTTTTATTAGTCATTCACTATCACCTCTTACTATTAACTTTCACTTTTATACTAGAGTGTAAACATTTTGGGTGATAGAGGAAACGGCGATGGCTATCATCACAACCATTTTTCTTAGGAAGAAATAGTGGTCTTTCCTTGAAGTGCACGTTCTTCCATCGTTACATCAAACTCTTTTTCAGATTTTGACACTACAACACAAGCTACACCATTACCAATTAAATTTGTTACAGCACGAGCCTCAGACATAAAGCGATCAACACCGATTAAAAGCGCTATTCCTTCCACTGGTATCATTGGGAAGGCAGCCAAAGTTGCTGCTAATGTGATAAAACCTGAGCCTGTTACGCCTGCTGCACCTTTAGAAGTAATCATTAAAATTCCGAGTAGTGTAATGATTTGAATCCAAGTTAGTTCCATTCCATATGCTTGTGCAATAAACAAGGCAGCCATTGATAGGTAGATGGAAGTCCCATCTAGATTAAAGGAGTACCCAGTAGGAACAACTAAACCTACAACCTGCTTCGAGCAACCATAATTTTCAAGCTTTCGCATCATAGATGGTAGAGCTGATTCAGAAGAGGATGTCCCAATGACTAAGAAAATTTCATCTTTGATGTAAGCGATAAATTTAAAGATGTTGAATCCAAAGAACTTTGCAATGGTACCTAAAATAAAGACAACAAATAAAAACATTGTAATATATACGGCAGCCATTAATAGACCTAGATTACCTAAAGATTTTAAACCAAAATTCCCAATTGTATAGGCCATTGCACCAAAAGCCCCGATTGGTGATATTTTCATCACCATACTTACGATCTTGAAGAATATCTCTGCTACTTGCTCAAAGAATGTGATGACTGGTTTTGCGGGTGCACCGATTGAAGCGGCTGCTAAGCCAAATAAAACAGCTGAGAATAGAACTGGTAATAGTTGCCCAGTTGCCAATGCACCAACTACATTTTCTGGAATAATACTAGAAATGAATGCACCCAAGCCCTGCTCAGATTCAGCCGCAGCAGTTGTGTATTTCGAAATATCAGCATCAGATGCACCTGATGTATCCAAGCCTGTACCAGGACTTACGATTAAAGCAACAGCAATTCCGATTGCTAAGGCAATTGTGGAAACGATTTCGAAGTAAAGTAATGCCTTCCCTCCGATTTTCCCGACCTTTTTCATATCTCCCATACTGCCAATTCCAATAACTACTGTTAGGAAAATAATTGGGGCAATTAACATTTTAATTAATTTAATGAATAGGTCTGCTAAAATTTTTAAGCTGGCACCGAACTCAGGGAAAATGGCTCCGACAATTATCCCAAGGATGATAGCCACTATAACCTGAACAGTCAAATTTTTCAGTAATTTCATTTTTTGCTACCTCTTTTCTAAATTTTCTCTTTGATATCGCTTTCAATAGAATCATCATAGCGAATACTTCTTGAAAAAAGAGATTTAGAAAATAAGAAACATAACGTTCATTAAGTACATTTAAGTACCATTACATATAAATATAGTAATATCAATAACTATTTCTGTTATGGTACGCTATAGTTAATTAATTATTGTTATAATACAAAAACATAGAGTGATAAAAAAGTTCTTTTTAAATTGTCAATTTGTAATATTGTTCATTAAATTCAATATTTTCTGCTACTTATATAGACTAAAGGTGTTGTCAAAAGATTTTTTTGCAGATAATCTTAAAAACATATAATCGATATGTAGGCCACTGATTACGAGAATGCAAATTTGAAAGGAAGGAATTTTTTAATGATGAAAATGCCTGTGAACGGCAAAATACTGTTAGTGACATTTTTAATCATTGCACTCTCCTTTTTACTAGGTGGTATTTTTTTACTGGGTAACCTATTATCTGAACAGGAAAAAGACTTTGGTCAGCGGGCAATGCTTGTGGCAAGAACTGTATCAAATGTACCAGAGCTTAGTGTACATTTGGAAAATGACAACATAAAAGAAGCTGCAAAAAATATTAATAAAATTGTAGATGGCATTAGAGTGATTCATAAGGCCGAGTATATTGTTGTGATGAATATGGAACGTATTAAACTATCACACCCAGTAAGTAAGGAATTAGGAAAGCGCAGTGAGTCGCAGGATTTAAACGCAGCGTTTAGTGAACATTATTATGTATCGAAGGCACGTGGAGAATCCGGTGTTATGATACGCGCTTTCGTGCCAATTATAAATGATAAAAGGGAACAAGTGGGCATTGTAGTAGTTGGCTATTCATTACCAGATTTTCTGGAAATGTTACAAAGTTATGAGCGAGAAATTATGATAACGATTGTTATATCGCTGATTTTCAGTATTTTCGGTGCATATACACTGGGACGACATATAAAAAAACAAATGTTTGGGCTTGAACCTCATGAAATTGCAAAAATGTATGTGGAAAGAACAGAAACTTTTAATGCTATGCATGAGGGAATAATAGCCGTTGATAAGGAAATGAATATCACCATTTTTAATGAAAAAGCGGCCGATATTTTAGGGGTTTCTAGGAAAATAGAGGACTGTATTGGACAAAAGATTTATGATGTTTTGCCTGATACCCGTCTGCCTGAAATTGTTGAAACAGCAACACCTGTTTATGATCAAGAGCTTTACATTAATCATCATAGTATTTTAAGTAATCGTGTACCCATTATTGTGAATGGAGAGCTAGTCGGAGCAGTTGCTATGTTTAAAGATTTAACAGCTGTGAAAAAGCTTGCGGAGGAAGTAACGGGTGTAAAGGCTTTTGTTCAAGCATTACGTGTGCAAACCCATGAGCATAAAAATAAGATTCATACGATTGCAGGACTACTGCAATTGGGACATACAAAGCAAGCACTTGAATATGTTACAGTGACTACTGAAAATGAAGCCTCATTGACGAAGTTTTTAAATGAACGCTTTCATAATGAAAATATTTCAGGTTTGTTATTAAGTAAAGTAAGCTATGGCAAAGAGCTGGGGATCGAGGTTGAAATTGATCGAAAAAGTCATTTTAAACGCTTTCCACCTCTATTAGATCATCATGATTTTGTTGTATTATTCGGCAATTTAATTGAAAATGCTTTTGAGGCTTTAAATGTCCTTTCTAAGGAAGATAAATATGTAGCCATCTCTGTAGACGAGCATGATGGAGTCTTAGCGATAGCGGTTTCCGATAATGGGATTGGCATGTCCAAAGAGGTGCAGGATCGTATGTTTGAAAATGGATTTTCGTCAAAGGCTAGTGAAAATCGGGGCATTGGTTTGCATTTAGTATATGAAATTGTAAGAAAGGGCAATGGAGATATTGAAGTTGTGAGTGAATTTATGAAAGGAACAAGTTTCTTAATTTTATTTGAGTTAGGAGAAGTATAGATGGATGTAATAAATGTCTTATTAATTGAAGATGATCCAATGGTACGAGAAGTGAACAGGCAATTTATTGAGCAAATCAAAGGATTTTCATTAGTCGGCTATGCTAGCAATGGTATAGAGGGGATTCAAAAAATTAAACAATTAAATCCAGAGCTTGTTTTTATGGACATTTTTATGCCAGAGCAAGATGGCATTATTACGTTAGGGAAAATCCGAGAGGAGCATCTTCATGTTGATGTGATTGCGGTAACAGCTGCGAATGATATGCCCACTGTGCAGCGAATTTTACACTTAGGTGTTTATGATTATATTATGAAACCTTTTACGTTTGAGCGGATTGAGCAGACTTTAAAAAATTACCAAAGCTATAGAAAGAAAATAAGCGGTATGCAAGATTTAACTCAACATGATGTGGATCATTTAATGCAACAACGTCTTCCCGAGCAAGTTGTAGTATCAACAACAGGAATGGATGCCATTCTTATAGAAGAGCTCCCAAAAGGGTTTAATCGAGCTACCTTAGATAAGGTGCTTGCATATATAAAGAAAAGTGGCGAGGCAGTATCAGCGGAGGAGGTATCAACTTATATAGGGACAGCACGTGTTACAGCTAGACGCTATCTAGACTTTTTAGAAAAGCAGAATCTATTAAAAGTAGATATACAATATGGAAACGTAGGACGTCCTATTCATCGTTATTATATTTAATGATAATAGATTTTAGTTCAACTAGATTGAAAGCCCGTATTTTAGTTTTATTGAAAGTGTATGAAGTTATGGTGAAAAATGTACGGAGGAATTCTAGAAGCCCTATTTCCTAATACATATCTTTAAATTCCTTTAAAGGAATAAAAACTGCAAATTATAAAATGCAGTTTTTCATAGTGTTGAAAAACAAAACAATCAATAGAATTTTTGTGAAAAGTGAAAATGGATTTCCGTTGCAGGCTACTTGCTTTCCTGTGGGCGAGCGCCGAGCCGCTTCCTCCGCTACCGCTCCGTTTAGAGTTTTGCCTGTCTCGCTATTCCACGGGAGTCAAGTAGCCTTCCACTCCAATCCACAAAAGTGTTACCTTTTTAGCAAAGGTTTTCAAATAAAGTGAAGGTGTTCACTACTCTTTATGAAAAGGTGTTGTCACGCATCACTTCTCCACATTGAAAATAAGAGTTTATCCCCTCTAAGAATACAAATAATGGGCGATTTAATCGCTATGCTGCTATGAAAAAAGTAAAGACACTTTGCAGCATGGTTGATTGGAGTGGAGCCAGCGTCACTCCTAGGGGATTTAGCGTCACAGAGGAGACCCTGGAGCGAACGGAAGTGAGTGAAGCGGCTCATCGGACGCCCCCTGGAAAGGACGCTGGCGGAACGGAAATCAATCCCTCAGCTTGCTAAAAGGTCTTTTTCTGCTAGTGACATGATCTTTTTTCAACAACATGTAAAAACTGCAAATTATAATATGCAGTTTTTTGGATGGATAAAGACGAAAAAGCCCTACATATTAGTAGAGCTTTTTTAGCGTCGAGAAAATCTGTATGCGTTTAAGATTGTTTATAAGCTAAGTTATAATTGTTTTTTTATCATCAACAATTATCTCAAAACGAAATCTTCACTTTTTTTCTAGCGTGTCAACATCCATATGCTTGAGAGTAGGTTTGCCAGCTTTTAATAAGACTTTACTGCCCAGAAGGAAAAATCCTTGGATGAAGAGTAATAATCCTGTACCGATGAGTAGCCACTCAATAGCAATAATATCAGCTATTGGACCGAAAATTAGCATTCCTAACGGCATCATAGAGGTAGATATCATACTAAGAATGCCAAATACTCTTCCCATATAATCACTTTCAACTTTTTCTTGTAATAACACCGTAGCGGGTGTATTAAAGATTGGCATGGCTATACCAGTAATGGCCATGATCACAAGATACAGCCAAAAAACAGGGATGATTCCGAGAGCCATTGTACAAAGACCAAATAATAAAGCAGATAATGTCATCGTATGCACTTTATTTTTAAAGCCACCCCATGTTGCGATTGCGATCCCACCGATTAACATACCAATGGCAAAGGCCATTTCGATGGCAGTTAAACGCCATACATCATTACCAAAGCTACGTGTAACTTGTAAAGGTGTTAAAAAGGCAGCAGGTGCAGCAAGCAGCATGAAAAAGGCAAAGAACAAGAACAATTGTTTTAAGAAAGCATGCTCTTTAATGTAGATGAAGCCTTGTTTCATATCACTAAAATAGCCTGTTGTTTGTGGCTGCGTTGCTTTGGCATGTGCAGGAATATGCAGAAATAATAAGAAGATAGCGATGGCAATAGCCGCTGTTGTCACATCAATAAAGAAAATGGATTCAATGGAAGCCATTGTTAATAATGCACCACTTGCCATAGGTGCAAGAATCATAATAAAAGCTTGAATGCTACTATTTACGCCATTGACCTTCATTAAGTGCTCTTCAGGCACAAATTGCGGTAAAATAGCGCCCACAGCTGGTGTTTGAATACCCGCGCCAACTGCACGTACGGCTGAGATAACAAATAGTAGCCAGAGCTCATCATAGCCGATTAAAAATAAAATCGCTAATATTAGCGTGGATAAGGCAATCATGCCATCTGCCAAAATAATAAGCCATTTGCGATTATAGCGATCTGCCCAGACACCAGCAATAGGTGCTAAGAAGAAGGTTGGTAGAAAGCCGCAAATAATCGCAATGGTCATCATGCTGCCTGATTGCGTTGTAAGCGTGATATACCATGTAATGGCATATTGCACTAGTGCAGAGCCAAAAAGTGAAATCGTTTGACTACTTAAAAAAAGTATCGTATTACGTTTCCAATGTTCCAAATTCGTCATTCCTTTCTAACAGTAGTGCCTGTGTGGAAAGTTAAAAGACAACAAAAAAAAGAGGGGAGTAGAAGTCCCCTCTTTTCCAGTATTCCTAAAACAGACTAGACCTAATTCCATTTCCCTTGCACAGCAGGCAAAGTGTACACATATTTAATTAGTAATGTGAAATCGTAGTCTAATTGAAGCTGTCATTGGAATACCCTCCGTTCTATATAAGTTGTGTTGATTGTAGCATAAAGTCCTTCTATGCGTAAAGAATGAATTAAACAAAAACTAGGTCAAATTTAAAAATATGGAAATTATAAAATGAATCTATTAAACTTGGCATAAAAGTGAAATGTATGATTTGCTTTATTTCATCAGGTGAACTTGCTACGAAGACGTGCATATAGCGAGCACTTATCATATACTAAAATAGAAAAATAGCAAATGGAGGAAATATGAGAAAGAATAATAGTAAATGGAAACTTTTAACTTTAGTCGCGATGATTTTTGTATTATGCCTATCGACAATCCCTGTAAATACAGCGAAGGCAAGCACGACACAGCCGAAAAGGGAAATGCGGGCTGTCTGGATTTCAACCGTTCTCAATCTTGATATGAAAGCAGGTATGACGAAGGAGCAGTACACGGCTTGGACACGCCAAACATTGGATCAACTAAAAGCCAATAAATTCAATACTGTTATTTATCAAGTAAGACCAACAAATGATGCAATGTATGCGTCTGATTTAGCGCCATGGTCATCTTACATAACAGGTAAAAAACAAGGCACAAATCCTAGTTACGATCCTCTTGCGATAATGATAGACGAAACGCATAAACGGGGTATGGAGCTGCATGCATGGATGAATCCTTATCGTGTAACAATGTCTGGACAAAAATTGACAGACCTTGCTGCCGATAATGTCGCTAGAACACATCCAAACTGGGTTATCAAATATGGCAAGCAATATTATTTAAATCCCGGTTTACCCGAAGTACAAGACTATTTAGTGGAAGTAGTAAGAGAGCTAGTAGCCAATTATGATATTGATGCAGTTCATATGGATGATTATTTTTATCCATACAAAATTGCTAATGAAGTTTTTCCAGATCAAGCAGCTTTTAAAAAATATGGTGCTTCCTTTAAAAAGGTGGAGGATTGGCGACGAGATAATGTCAATCAGCTTGTAGAAAATCTTTACACGGCCATTAAAGACACTAAGCCATATGTTCAATTCGGTATTTCACCATTTGGTGTATGGCGCAATAAATCGCTTGATAAAACAGGAAGCGATACACGGGCTGGTGTCAATAATTACGATGATTTATATGCAGACGTTAGAACATGGATTCAAAATGGCACGATTGATTACATTACACCACAAATTTATTGGTCAAGAACATTATCTGTTGCGAAATATGGGACGCTGCTAGATTGGTGGAGCCATGAAGTGCAAACATACGCAACAACGCACCCTGTGCATCTATACATTGGGCTTGCTGATTACAAGGTGGGCAATGACAGTGATGCAGCATGGAAAAATAAGATGGAATTACCAAATCAAATACTAGCAAATCGTTCGGAAAAGGTTGCGGCCGAGGGGCAAATGCATTTCTCCTTAAGAAGTTTTCAAAACAATAAACTAGGCTATGCAACGATTGTTAGCCAACAACTATACAATTACACAGCACTGACACCAGAAACAACTTGGGATGATGACATAGTGCCGAACGTGCCGACTTTTGTACAAGTGACAAAGGAAGCGGCAGGACGCAAGATTGAGATTATAGACGAAAATGAAACACAACCACGCAAGTATGTCATTTATCGTTTTACAGGGAACAAAGAAGGCTCTTATGATGACCCTCGAAATATAGTGGATGTTGTTTATAATATGGATGGCCTCACTAAATTTGTGGACAAGTCAGCTCTTGCTAAGCATAGCTATACATACGGCATTACGGCTGTGTCTGCTACAGGTGTGGAAAGCAAGGAAGTTTTTGTAGTGAAAGAAGATCAATAAAAAAACAGCTACTCATGCAATGACTGCATGAGTGGCTGTTTTTTATTAATTTTCTTCAGTATCTTTACGGTTTTTCTTTAACATTTTAGATAGCATTTCATAAACAATTGGTACAACAACTAGTGTTAATAGGGTAGAAGATAATAAACCGCCAATCACAGTGATGGCTAAGTCTTTAGAAATTAATCCACTACCACCAGTACCAAGTGCCATTGGAATCATAGCACCGATTGTTGCGATGGCTGTCATTAGGATAGGACGTAAACGTGTTGCTCCTGCTTCAAGGATCGCCTCACGCATGGCAAGACCATCATGTTCCATATGAATGATACGGTCAACTAATACGATGGCATTGGTTACGACGATACCAATTAACATCAATAGACCCATCATGACAGATACAGAAATGGTTTGACCTGTAACGAATAAACCAATGAAAGCACCAATTACAGCAAATGGTAGTGAGAAAAGAATAGCGAACGGAGCTAAACCTTCTCCGAATGTTACCACTAGAATGAAGTAAACAATGGCAATGGCCGCTAACATCGCAATACCAAGCTTCGTGAATGTTTCTTGCATATCTGCAGCAACACCAGCAACGCCAAGCGTTACACCTTTTTGTAAATCTAATTTATCAATTTTCTTATCAGCAGCAGTAGTGGCTTTTGAAATATCGTCACCGATAATCGTACCAGATACTGTTGCGAAATATTCACCTTTTGAACGAGATAATGAGTTAAGTGTCGTACCTTCCTCAACATCTACTAATTCTCCGATTGTCATTGTTGTGCCTAATGCTGTTTTAATTTCAGTAGCTAAGACATCATCAAGTGAAGTCGCAGCTGCTTTAGCATCACGTTGAACAATTACATCAATATCTTTACCATCGTTTTTCACGGTCGTTAACACTTCTTGTGATGTATTCGAATTTAATGCCATCACGATTTGAGCTGTCGTTAACCCATATTGAAGGACATTTTTTTGTTCAACTTTTAACACATGCTCTACATATGGATCTTCATTATCAGATTTAATATCTTCTAAGCCATCCACTTCTTTTAGAGCACCCTCTACTTGTTTTACAGCATCTCGAAGTTTATCTAAGTCATCACTATATAGTGTATAGCTGACTTCGTTTGATGACATAGACATAGAAGTGAAGTTTTGAGACTTCCATTCTCCTGACTGACCGATGTTAAATACATAGTCCTCAACCTCTTCACGAGCTTTAGGGAAGTCTTCCATATCCGGATCAAAGATAAGGTACATTAAGGCACCACCAGCGCCTCCACCCATCATCATTGCTGATGGATCTACATTCTTCGCATCTGTAATGGAAACTTGTAAAATATCAACATCTTTACGTTTCATTAATTCTTTTTCTACTTTTTCAACATTCGCTGCTGTTTCGTCAGCAAGCTCTCCCGTTGCAGGCGTATACGTTAAGTACATAACTTTTTCTTCTTGTGAGCCCATGAAACTAAAACCAATAAGTGGTGTTAATGCAAGAGAACCAACAAGTAAAAGAATTGCAATGACAGATGTAATAATTTTGTGATTTAATACTTTTTCTAAGACACCTTTGTACCAAGTAGCAAGTTTACCAACCTCTTTATGTTGGCTTTCTGTCTTCTCACCGTATAATTTTTTACGGAATAAGAAGTGAGATAAAGCAGGTACGATTGTGATGGCAACTAATAACGAAGCACCTAATGCAAATGTCATTGTAAGGGCAAATGGCATGAATAATTCGCCTACCATACCACCTACGAAAATAAGTGGGGCGAATACAGCTACCGTTACTAATGTTGAAGAAAGAATTGGTTTAAACATTTCAATCGTTGCTTCACGAATTAGGGCACGACCTGTAAGTTTTTCTTGTTTTAAGTGAATTCGTCGGTAAATATTTTCGACAACTACAATGGAGTCATCGATAACACGCCCAATTGCGACAGTAATCGCGCCGAGGGTCATGATATTTAATGTGATATCCATCCAGTTTAAAAGCAGTAATGCCATGAAGACAGAAACTGGGATAGAAATAATTGAGATAATAGTTGATTTGAAATCACGTAAGAATAGTAAAATGATTAATACGGCAATTGCGCCACCAAATACTGCTTTTTCGATCATTGTAAATACGGAATCTTCGATTGGGGCACCTTGGTCAAGAGAGATTTCTACGTTTAAGCCATCTAATCGTTTTTCCTCATCCTTCATGAGGTCTTTTACTGCATTGACAACTGTTACCGTATTGGCATCTTGGCCTTTAACGATTTGAATAGCAATGGCATCTTGACCATTTGTACGTGAAACAGATTGTACTTTACCTTCTACTTCAATTTTTGCAATATCACCTAGACGAACGAAAGGTGAAGGATTTGTAGCTGAAGGTGTAACTGGGATTAATAAATCTTTCAGTTCATCAACGGATTGTACTTTACCGTCTACTGAAACGGCTTGCTCGCCAACAGTAAATTGATATAAACCAAGTGACGGTGACATATCACTTGCCTGAATCATCTGTTTAACAGTATCTTCCGTTAAACCAAGTGCTGCCATTTTTTCTTCATCATATTTAAATGATACTTGTTCAATATGCTGACCTGTGATGGTAGCTGAAGCAACACCATCAATTTTTTCGATTTTAGGAAGTAAAACGTCTTCAACTGTTGCAGTTAAATCCACAATATCTTCCTTAGAGCTACTTACAGATAATGCGACTACAGGCATCATGTTCATGCTGATTGCCATAATAGTAGGCTCTTGAGCACCTTCAGGTAGTTTAATATTATCTAAAGCTGCCTCTAATTGTCGTTTTTTCTCATCCATATCAATTCCATAGTCGTATTCCACTTGAACTTGTGCTACGTTGGAAGAGGATGTTGAGTAAACTGCCTTGACATCTTCTAAACTTTCTATGGATTTTTCAAATGGGATGGAAAGATCATTCATGACTTGTTCAGGCGTTGCGCCAGGATATACACCCATGACAATTAAGTATGGGATCGAAATATCGGGTATCGATTCCATTTTCATTCTTGTACCCGAATAAATACCAGAGACAGTGATGATAATTGTTAATAACCACACTGCCAATTTGTTTTTTAATACGAAATTAACTAAACCTTTCACCTTCACACCTACCCTTTATTGACTATCTAAATTCAATTATTTATACTAATGACTAATCGGTCATTTGTCAACGAAATGCATTAGGAGAGAGTTAAAAATATGTTAAAAAAGCAATTAATTATGGAGAAAGCGTTAGAGCTGTTTTCTGAACAGGGTTTTGAAGCTACGTCAGTACAACAAATTACGGAACGCTGTGGGATTTCTAAAGGTGCATTTTATTTATCCTTCAAAACGAAAGATGAGCTTGTTATTTCAATGGTGGATTACTATTTACAGCAGTTCATCACAGATATTGACCAAGTAGTCAGAGGAGCGTATAACAAAGAAACCGTTTTGGTTGAATTTTATAAAAGCATCTTTCAAGCATTCAAAGATCATTCTGCATCCGCTCGTGTATTTTTTAACGAAAAGGTCTTTCTAACGAAAAAAGAGTTATTTCATAAAATAACAGCGTATGAAGCAGAAATGTCGAAATCAATTCTCTATATGCTTGAGCAACTTTATCAGGATAAATTACAAGAAACGAAATATGATGTGATGTATTGTATAAAAGGGTTTATGAAGAGTTATGCTGAGCTTTTTATTTTTTCAGATATGCCTCTTGATTTAGAGCAATTAGCTAAATCTTTAGCAGAAAAAACAGATATTATCGCACATCATACAACCATTCCTTTTATTACAGCAGATCTTGTGCCATTTATTGCAAAGCCTTGTGAACAAGATGTATCAAAAGATGCTTTACTACAATTATTGAAGCAAAATATAGATCTTACCGAGGATTCTATAGAAAAAGAATCCCTTGAGCTGTTAAAGCAAGAAATAGAAAATCCTACTTACAGTAGAGCGATCATAAAAGGGCTAATTGAAAATCTACGTCTAGATCCAGCGTATCATTGGATTGCATATGTAACTGCAAAATACTTTAATATTTGAACTTCAGGATAGAATTGTTCACTTTTGGAGGTGAACAATTCTATTTTTTAATGTTTTCTATTTATTAATGGTGGCATAGATTGCAAAGCTTCTAAAGCACTAGCAAAAGGTTCTTGAATCCATAATAATCGTTCAAGAAAATCTTGGACTTCGATTGGTAACTTCAATTCCTGCTGCCAGGCTTTTTCTTTTTTATTGCTTGGCTTGTAGTCTGAGTATAGTAAAAATAACAAAAAATGACCGACAAAATAAAGATCACTAATATGATTTTCTGCACGTTTAGGATTTTTGATCGTAGAGATATCGATTTGCTTTTGATAAGTGGTAGCAAGACCAAAATCAATAATATGCAATTGTTGATGTACGAACAGTATATTAGGGATACGTAAATCGCGATGTACAATACCATCATTGTGTAACTGTACAATTTGTTCTAATAATTGCTTTGTAATAACAAGTGATTGAGCGATTGTAAACTTGGCACCGTCTTGAAAAATAAGTTGCTCAAATGTATGCCCATTGATATAGTCCATGATAAAAAATGGGCTATCTTGAATCGTTCCTGCTGAATGGATGGTAGGAACGTAGGGTAGTGATATTTGTTGGAGTATGTGTATTTCTTGTTGAAATTTATGAATGGTTTTCTGGTGGTGACGATGTTTGGGACGCAAGCATTTTAAAACGAATAGCTTTTCTGACGAGCGTTCTTCAATTAAATACGTACGACCATATGAGCCATAGCCAAGAAATTTTTTAAAAGAGAATGCGGGATGTTCGGCAATGTAAAGTTCCACAGCCTGATCAAAGCTTTTTTCGGATAGTCGTTTCCACCACATTAGCTACTAAAGAAACTCATAGAGCTGAAAAAACTGCGTGAGCTTTTACGAGAGCTACGCTTATAATGCTTGTGACCATAATAATTATGTTTTTTTGAATATCTGCTACGGCTACTTGATGAAGAATAATGGCGTTTGGATTTACTATTGAATAAGGAATGAAGAATTTTATCTAGCATAAAAACGCTCCTTTTTGATGTTGTTATTACTATATACGCAAAAATAAAAAGGAGGTTTCAAAAATAAAAAAGAGGCTGGGACAAAAAGAAAAAATGTTAGACCAAGATATAATTGGTCTAACATTTTTTTGATTTAGGAAGGCATATTTAACTTCTTAAAGTGAAAAAGCTAATAACCATTTTTATTGTTTTTCAATATAATTGAGTTCTGTCCCAGCCTCTTTTTACGAGGTTAAACCTCCATAATAATCGGTAAAATCATTGGTCGACGTTTTGTTTTTTCGAATAGATAAGGTCCCAAAACGTCTGTAATTTCATTTTTCAATTCTGTCCATTGAGGTGTTTTACTTTGGATTGTTTCATTCAGATGACGGTTCAGCATTTTTTGTGCCTCGTTTATCATCGTGCCTGATTCACGCATATAGACAAATCCACGCGAGATGATGTCAGGACCAGAAACAATTTTTTGTTTTTCCATATCCACGCTGACAACTACAATCACTAAACCTTCTTCAGAAAGGATGCGGCGATCACGCAACACGATATTACCGATATCGCCAATACCATTGCCATCAATGTAAACATCTCCTGAAGGAATACGACCAGCTACATGTGCTTCATTAGCACTTAATGCTAGTACATCACCATTTTCCATAACAAATGTATTGTCTAATGCAACATCACAATCTTCTGCTAGATGTGTATGCATTTTTAACATACGGTATTCTCCATGGATAGGCATAAAGAATTTGGGTTTCATTAAACGAAGCATCAGTTTTTGTTCTTCTTGAGATCCATGACCAGATGTATGGATATTGTTTAATGCGCCATGAATGACTTCTGCACCTGCACGGAACAATAAGTTAATGATTTTATTAACACTTACAGTATTACCTGGTACTGGTGAAGAAGAAAAGATAACTGTATCGCCAGGCTGTATTTGAATCTGACGATGCGTACCATTGGCAATTCGTGATAAGGCGGCCATTGGTTCACCCTGAGAGCCTGTACATAAAATCATGACTTCGTTTGCAGGTAGTCGATTGATACTTTGAGCATCAATAAATGTATCCTTTGGAGCGGTAATATAACCAAGCTCACGACCAATTGTAATAGCATTGTCCATTGAGCGACCAAAGACAGCAATTTTTCTTCCATATTTTATGGCTGCGTCAGTTGCTTGCTGTAAACGGTGAATATTTGACGCAAATGTAGCAAAAATAATACGGCTATCCACTTTGCGGAAAATTTCATCGATACTTTTTCCAACTGTGCGTTCTGACATTGTGAAATTAGGCTTCTCAGCGTTTGTACTATCTGATAGAAGGCAAAGCACGCCATCTCGTCCAATTTCAGCCATCTTTGTTAGGTTGGCTGGTTCGCCCACTGGTGTAAAGTCAAATTTAAAGTCACCTGTGTGAACGATATTACCAGGTGGTGTTTTCACAACAATTCCATATGCATCAGGAATACTGTGTGTTGTTCTAAAGAAGCTAACAGATGTTTTTCTAAATTTAATAACATCCTCTTCTTTAATTTCGATTAGTTTTGTTGTACGTAGCAAGCCATGTTCTTCTAGTTTATTACGTAATAAGCCAAGTGCGAGCTTACCGCCATAGACAGGGATATTTACTTGTCGTAAAAGGTATGGAATACCTCCGATATGATCCTCATGCCCATGGGTAATAAACAGTCCTTTAATTTTGTCGACATTACGCACTAAGTACGTGTAATCAGGAATAACATAGTCAATGCCGAGTAAGTCGTCTTCTGGAAATTTAATACCGGCGTCAATTAAAATGATTTCATCTTGAAATTGAACGCCATAAGTGTTTTTGCCGATTTCGCCCAGTCCGCCGAGCGCGAAAACAGCTGCTTGGTCATTTTTAACAAACTTCATGTTTGTTAAATTTCCTCCAAGACGAAGTTCGGGCTTGCTTGTTCGTACTCTAAATAGTTACCTTCAAGCAGTTGAACGAACTCGATGTTGTAGTTACGGTCTTTTAGCTTTTCACGTACTTCACGTTCTGAAGCAGCTTCAAGGTATAGACTTTTAGTATTTTCGCGAACTGGAATCTCATTTGCATTTTCTTGATAATAAACTTTGTAAATCATAGTTTGCTCTCCTTTAATTGCGTACAATTTTCTTGCACCTTTGACTACTACCACACACGTGCTACAAGAAAACAACGAATTTCTTTTATTGAAGAAATGTACGTTTGTAATACTTGTATCTCAATACTTCAGATGTGCACTATGTTATAAAATTGTATAGAAAGTAGTGAGACAGTGGTTGCGTATAGCCAAATAAATGCATTTCCTTTATATTATCACGCAGTTCCTCTAAAATAAAGAAAAGCCCTTCAAATAATGAAGGGCAAATGTTAGGCAATTGATTTTTTTCCGAGTACGCCACGAAGTTGCTTCAACAATTTTCGTTTGAGTTTCTTCAGCATGGCACATCACTCCTTAGGATCATTATAATAAAAATTATTGTCTATGTAAAGTCATTTAACTTGAAAGGATAATATTTATGGAAAGGGTTAATAGAATGAAAAAAATTTTATTTTTTGATGTCGATGGTACTCTCTATAACAGTGAAAAAAAATTACCTATATCTGCAAAAGAGGCGCTTTTGACAGCACGACGTAATGGTTATGAATTGGCAATTGCTACTGGTCGAGCACCATTTATGATTGAGTCACTACTAGAAGAATTAGAGATCGATACGTATGTTACTTTCAACGGACAGTATGTTGTCTATAAAGGTGAGGTTGTCTATACAAATGGGATTGCAAAGGAAGAGCTAGCTAATATCATTGCCTTTGGTGAGGCCCGCAATGAACCAGTGGTGTTTTTAGATGATAAACGTATGATTGCCTCAGTTGGCGAGCATCATATGGTAGCTGAAAGCTTAGACACTCTTAAATATCCATATCCAGAATTAGACTTATCTTATTATATGCAGAACGATGTATATCAAACACTTATTTTTATGGAAGAAAAAGATGAACCTTTATATAATGAAACATTTCCGAATGTTCAATTTGTACGTTGGCATCGTTATTCTTGTGATATTTTGCCAAAAGGAGGTTCGAAGGCTGCTGGTATTGAAAAGGTGCTTGAAAAAATGGGCATCACTTTACAAGATGCCTTTGCTTTTGGAGATGGCATAAATGACATTGAGATGCTGCAGGCTGTAGGGACAAGTGTTGCCATGGGGAATGGGCATGAGCGAGTGAAGGCAGTCGCTCATCATATTGCTGACCATGTAGATGAGGATGGTCTCTCAAAAATAATGCGCAAGCTATCGATTATTTAAAATAAAGAAGCAACTAGTTGCCAACTTCGCGACTAGTTGCTCATTTTTTTGAAAAACAAAGTAATCATTAGTGTGAAAGGTGAAAAAGACTTTCATTCCAATAAGTCTTAACTTAAAGTTGTTTACTACTCATTTTAGTAAACGTTGTTGTCATTAATCTGTTAAAAATAAATGCATACCCTAAAATTTGAAATAAAGGGCTATTTATTCACTACTGCTCGATATTTCTTCCGTATAGTTGATTGGAGTGTCGCTGGCGGAACGGAAATCAACCCTCGCCTTGCCAAATATACTCTATCTGTTCTTAACATCAGCGCTTTTTAATCCTCGACTATGTTGACCACTTTTATTGGAACGCCATTATCTGCAAAATGTTGAATCGTTTTTTTAGGTAGTGCGTCATCTGTGATAATGATATCTATGTCATTCACTGGACAAACCTGAATCGCTACATCTTTATTAAATTTTGAGGAATCTGTAGCGACATAGACTGTTTGAGAGATGGATATTATTTGCTTTCTGGTAATCGCTTCATCCAAGCTAAAATCAGATATACCTTTCTCAATTGAGACGCCACTAGCACAAATAAATGCTTTGTTGATATTAAGGTGTTCAAAGCGAAATAAGAATTCATTCGACGTCACTGATTTTTCAGAATGCCGAACTTTACCGCCAAGCAGTATAACCTCGATATTAGAGCCAATTAGATCGAATGCCACAGGTAGTGAGTTTGTTACTACTGTTAGTTTTTCCTTGTCCAATAAAAAGGGTGTCATTTGATAGGTAGTTGTTCCACTATCAATGAAAATACATTCCCCATCTTGAACGAGCGAAGCACATGCTTTGGCAATAGCAATTTTCTCTGCTAACTGCTCGTGAAGTCGTTGATCAATTAATCCCTCAACTGGCTCAATATATTTAACGCCTCCATAAAACTTTTCAATTTTTTTGTTTTGCATCAACTGTTGGACATCACGACGGATCGTTTCCATCGAAACGTTAAACTCTTTCGTGAGAGTTACTAATTTTACTACCTTATGTTGACGTATAAACTGCAAAATTTGATGTTGCCTTTCTATCATATACATTTCATCACCTCTACTAGATATTTACTCAAAGTAATCATAACTTTGTCAACAGTTGGTCAAAATTTACTCAACATTTACACAAAAAAGCATTTTCCTTTACAAATGGTCTCTATACTAAAGCTAAGAACTGAGAGAGGTGACCAAATTGTTAGAGCTAAAAAATATCTCAAAAAGCTATAAAAATAAGAAAGTTTTAGTAGATATCAACGTAACCATCGAATCAGGTGAGATCATTTCGTTACTAGGGCCAAGTGGTTGCGGTAAAACTACTTTGCTGAATATCATTTTAGGACTCGCGGATCCAACGGCTGGTCAGCTTATCTACAATGGACAAGATATATCAAAGCAATCGATGCAAGAAAGAGGATTTAATATCGTGTTTCAGGATTTTGCGTTATTTCCTCATTTAAACGCATACGACAATATCGTTTATGGATTAAAAAATAAAAACCTGCAAATGTCCAAAGAGGAGATACAAGAATACATTGATTTTTTAGAGCTAGCTCCACATTTGCATAAAAAAATTCATGAATTGTCTGGTGGGCAAAAACAGCGTGTTTCCATTGCAAGAACACTCGTGATGCAACCTAAAATTCTATTATTAGATGAACCATTAAGTGCACTGGATGGCGTCATTAAGGAATCGATAAAGGAGCGCATTAAATCCATCGCCCGTGAATTTGATTTGACGACTATTATTGTGACACATGATCCAGAAGAAGCCCTCACCTTATCAGATAAAGTCATGATTATTAATGAAGGTACAGTTGCTCAATTTGGCACACCTCATGAAATCGTAACAGCGCCAAAAAATCAATTTATAAAGGACTTCATATTAAAGCAGCTTCATATTAAGCGACATAACATCTATCAATTGTTTGGAGAAACATATGCTTAAAACGAATAAAATGATGAAATTAATTTTTCTGCCGATTCTACTATTTTTTCTATTCTTTTTAATTGTGCCATTGCTTTATATGTTTTGGCAGTCATTCAAAATAGGAAATGTCGTGACTGTTCAAAATTATATAGAGGCTTTACAAAATATCGAAATTCGTGAAGCTTTCATTAATAGCTTTAAAGTTTCCTTTGTAGCATCGGTAGTGACAATTATTTTAGCTTTTTTATTGGCGTATGCTGTTCATTTTACAACGATGCACCGCCATACAAAAAAGGTAGTGCAAATTGGAATTACGTTGCCTATGCTACTGCCAACTATCACCTATGGATTTGTATTGATTTATACATTTGGTAATCAAGGAATTCTAACAAAATTAGTGGGGCAGCCTCTTTTTACAATCTATGGGTATAACGGTTTGGTGCTCGGTTACGTATTATACACATTGCCAGTTGCTTTTATTTTAATGCAAAATTCCATGCAATATATCGATAAACGATTTTTACTAGTGTCCATGTTAATGCATGATCATCCACTGCGTCGTTTTTATCATACCGTATTCCGTCCTATGTTAGGGACTGTTGGTGGGGCATTTATTTTAACATTTATTTTAAGCTTCACAGACTTTGGGATACCTGCATCAGTTGGTGGAAATTACAGCGTGATTGCCACTGAGCTTTACCAAGCCATGTTAGGCTCCATTGTCCATTTTGAGCGTGGGGCAGTGATCTCTGTGTTGATGCTAGTACCTGCTGTACTTGGGGTTGTCATGCTAACGATTTTAGAGCGCTTCAATTTTCAATATAAACAAGTTGGGCAAAGTGAACTTGTAAAGCATCGCTTACGTGACGCGCTCTTTACGACTTATTCTATTGTCTGTGTCACAGTTGTATGTATTATTTTTTCAACCATGTTTATTGTGCCTTTTACCAAAGGTTATCCGTATGACTTTAGCTTTACATTAGAGCATGTTCAAAATGTACTTGCGGAGAAAGATTTAACGAAGGTTTACATCAATTCTCTCATCGTAGCGCTATTAACAGCGGTACTTGGTGTGGGCATAACATTTATGTCAGCGCTTCTTAATGCAAGGACACCATTAAAAGGAAGAAAGAGCTTAGATATAGCATCTATGATCACAAATACAGTACCAGGAATGGTGCTTGGACTATCCTACTTGTTTTTCTTTAATGGAAGTTCATTAAAAGGTACATTTTTTATCATTATCGCATGTAATATTGTCCATTTTTTTACAACACCTTATTTAATGGCGAAAAATTCATTGCAGAAGATGGATCCTACCTGGGAAGTGACAGCTGAGCTGTTAAAGGATTCGTGGTTAAAAACCGTGGTACGAATCATTTTACCGAATGTTAGGCCAACGATTTATCAAATGTTTAGCTATTATTTTTTAAATGCGATGGTCACGGTCAGTGGTGTTATTTTCCTTGTCAGCACAAAGACAATGCTTGTATCGACACGGATAAAAGAGCTTCAGCATTTCGCAAAGTACACCGATATTTTTGTACTATCGATATTTATTTTATGTACAAACCTCATTGTGAAATTAGGTTGTGATTATATAACAGCACATAAAGAAAAAGTGGAGGAGATTTCAAAATGAAGAAGTCAACAGGCATGATGTTAGGGACAGTTAGTGCAGCAGCAGTCGTATTAGCTGCATGTGGAGGGGCAGCAGCGGATTCCGAAGAGCAAGTCATCATTTATTCAAATGCTGATGATGAAGCTATTGAAGTGATGGAATCTACATTGGATGACAAGGGCTATCAAGGTAAGTATTTAATCCAATCATTCGGTACTTCTGAGTTAGGTGGCAAAATGATGGCAGAAGGGACAGATATTGAAGCAGATGTTGTGACAATGGCTTCCTATTTTATAGAAAGTGCTCAAACCTCTAAAGCCATGTTTGTAGATATTTCTTCGGACTTAAAGCCGCTGGATGGAGGAGTTACGTATGCACTTCCAATTTTAGGTAATGTTGGCTCTATCTTTATCAATACAGAGGTATTACAACAAAAAGGTCTATCTATACCAAAATCAATTAAAGATTTAACAGACCCTGCTTATAAGGACTTAGTGTCGTTCCCAAATATTATGGATTCCTCAACAGGATGGCTTCTAGTACAAGCTATTATAAAGGAATATGGTGAAGAGGAAGGGAAAAAGGTTTTAGCAGATTTAATTAAAAATGCTGGGCCACATATTGAAAGTTCAGGTTCTGGTCCTATTAAAAAAGTGAAAACAGGAGAAGTTGCAGCAGGCTTTGGTTTACGTATCCAAGCTATTGATGCAAAAAATGAAGGGTTGCCGATTGATTATATTGACCCGACAGAAGGAAATTTCACTTTAACGGAATCTGTAGCTGTTGTAGATAAAGAAGGTGATGAAGCGTTAGCTAAAGAAATTGCAAAGGTCATCGCAACGGAGGCTCGCAATGGTCTATTAGAGCAATATCCTGTAGCTCTATATGAAGGAGAACAAGTAAAAGACGAGCACGTTCCAGCCTATTTGAAAAAATGGGATACAACCTTAACCGTAGATTTATTAGAAAAACACCAAGCCTTCTTTAAAGAAGCGCAGCGATAAGGAGCTATAGCAGATGAGTAACTATAAATTATTGACACCAGGGCCATTGACAACAACGAAAGCAGTAAAATTAGAAATGTTAAAAGACCGTTGTACATGGGATGATGATTATAAAAATGTGACACAAGTGATTCGTAAGCAGCTCTTAAAATTAGGACAAGTCGATGAGTCTGAGTACACAGCGGTGCTTATGCAAGGAAGCGGAAGCTTTGTCGTAGAATCAGTTCTAACAACAGCGATTGGTGAAAATGATAAAGTACTAATACTAACAAATGGAGCTTATGGCGAAAGAATTGCTGAAATGGCCAAAGTATTAAAGTTACAGCATATTGTTTATCATGTTCCTTATGATGAACAGCCATCATCGTTAGAGGTTCAGGCCTTCCTTGAAAAAGATGCAAGTATTACACATGTAGCCGTAGTACATTGTGAGACGACTACTGGTATATTAAATCCAATTAAAGAAATTGGAGAAGTTGTTCATTCGTTCAACAAAACGTTTATTGTGGATGCCATGAGTAGCTTTGGAGGCGTACCAATGGATTTATCAGGCTTGCATATTGATTTTTGCATAAGTAGTGCCAATAAATGCATTCAAGGTGTTCCAGGATTTGGGTTTGTTATTGCGAATACGAGAGCACTAGAAAAATGTAAGGGACAAGCTCGAAGTGTTGCACTAGATTTGTATAGTCAATGGGAAGTGATGAAGCAAGATGGGAAATGGCGTTTCACATCACCTACACATGTAGTGGCCGCTTTCGCGAAGGCGCTTGAAGAGTTGATTGAAGAAGGTGGCATTCATGCCCGCTATAAGCGCTATGCGTATAATAATCATATACTTCGCTCGCGCTTGTCAGTGCTGGGATTTAAAGCGTATATTTCGGAAGAGGTGCAATCGCCAATTATCACAACATTTTTATTCCCGCATAAAGAGTTTTCTTTTGAGCATTTTTATCAAGAAATGAAAAAGGTAGGTTTCGTTATCTATCCAGGTAAGCTGACGGATGTCGATACATTCCGTATTGGCAATATTGGTGATATTCATGAGGATGATATGCTTACGTTATGTGAAGTCATTGAAAATTATATGGTGGTGAAAAACAATGAAAATTGAGACGGTTATTTTGGACTGGGCAGGAACAGCAGTTGACTTTGGTTGCTTTGCCCCTGTAAATGTTTTTTTAACGATTTTTGAAGATGCTGGTGTCACAGTTACACTCGAAGAGGCTCGAAAACCAATGGGTATGCTGAAAATTGATCATATCCGCACCATGCTAGAAATGCCAAGAATTAAAGAAGAATGGCATAGGGTACATGGACAATCCTTTACGGAAGAAGATGTACATGTATTGTATAATCATTTCGAAACAAAATTAATGGAGTCTTTAGCGACCTACACAGATCCTATCCAGCATGTGACAACAACGGTACAGCAATTAAGAGAAGTGGGTATTCGAATTGGCTCTACAACCGGCTATACAAATACGATGATGGAAGTAGTAACGAAGCATGCAGCTGACAAGGGCTATCAACCTGATTTTCTTGTAACACCTACACAGGTAGGCGATAAAGGGCGACCATATCCATATATGATTTTCAAAAATATGGAGGCATTAGGATCGCAAGCAACGAAGCAAGTTGTGAAGGTTGGGGATACTACCTCTGATATAAAGGAAGCGTTGAATGCAGGTGTTTGGGCTGTTGGCGTTATTATCGGAAGCTCAGAAATGGGACTATCTGAAGAAGAATTCCATGCCCTGTCTTCAGAAGAACAGCAACAAGTGATAGCGAACACGAAACGTATTTTTGAAGAAACTGGCGCTCATTATACAATTGAAACAATGGCAGAGCTGCCAGCGTTAATTGAAACGATCAATGCCCGTTTAAATGTGGAAAAACAATTAGAATATAAATAAAAACAAGCCTCGGCAGATAGTAATAACTGCCGAGGCTTGTTTTAGTCTCGCTCATAGGGAATAGAATCAGGTATATCAGCAAATGGATTTTTTTCATTGATACGGTCATAAAACATCACGCCGTTCAAATGATCTAACTCATGTTGGAAGGCAATAGCTGGTAGTCCTTTGAGACGCATTTTTTTCTCTTCACCATCAATTGTTTTAAATTTTACTGTGATGCGCGCATGACGCGGCACATACCCAGGAATATTACGATCAACAGAAAGACATCCTTCACCTGCTGATAGGTAGGTGTTTTCAACAGAGTGGCTAACAATCTTTGGATTAATGGCTACAAAGCTTAATTGTTCACCAGCCTCATCTTTTAAATGAAGGGCAAACATGCGCTGTAAGCTATTTACCTGATTAGCAGCCAAGCCAATGCCACTACGCAAATTATATTTTTCTGCCATTTCAGGATCTTGGCTGTTGATTAAATATTGGAGCATATCCTGAGCAAGCTGTCTTGTTTCATCAGTTAAAGGGAATTTAACTTCCTCTGCTTTTGTGCGTAAAGTCGGATGACCTTCGCGGATAATATCATCCATTAAAATCATATAGTAATCTTCCTTTCAACTTTGTAGTGCTTACTAATAATTATACATCACGTCTTCATACAATCCCATGAAAAAAGACCTTATTTGAATATACTCAAAAAATTTTTCTAATGCTATTAGATTTTCCAGAATGGGGTATTCTACTAGGGGAAAACCTGTTGGAAAACGTAAGAGTCGTATGGTGTGAGTAAGGTGTTGTAATACAGATTTTGAATATTAGTAATACAGTATAGGACAGCGATGTTTGATTGTTATTCTAGAAAAAATCTTTGTATAGAGCAGTAATAGATGATTGACCGACAGTATTTTATTCAGTATACTGAGTGTCAAGAATAAGTTGTACTAGTTAAAAAGGTGATTTATTTTAATACAGCTGAAAGGGAGATGTGACAAATGAGCAAGAAAAACAATAATATTTTTGATGCTAAACAAACGCTAACTGAAATCGAAGATAAGTTTGAAATGTTTCAAATTTTGAATGAAGAAGGCGAAATCATAAATAAAGAGGCAGATCCACAATTATCAGATGAGGAACTAGTTGAACTAATGACACGTATGGTTTATACACGTATTTTAGATCAACGTTCAATCTCACTTAACCGTCAAGGTCGTTTAGGCTTCTATGCGCCGACTGCTGGTCAAGAAGCTTCACAACTTGCTTCTCACTTTGCATTAGAACAAGAAGATTGGATTTTACCAGGTTACCGTGATGTACCACAAATTGTATGGCATGGCTTACCTCTTGAAAAAGCGTTTTTATTCTCACGTGGTCACTTTATGGGGAATCAGGTTCCTGAAGGTGTAAACGTTTTAGCTCCACAAATTATTATCGGCGCGCAATATATTCAAGCTGCTGGGGTAGCACTTGGAATTAAAAAACGTGGGAAAAAAGCTGTTGCAGTAACTTATACAGGTGACGGTGGTTCTTCTCAAGGAGACTTCTATGAAGGCATTAACTTTGCAGGTGCATTTAAATCTCCAGCAATCTTCATCGTACAAAATAACCAATATGCAATCTCAACACCTCGTGAATTACAAACAGCTGCTAAAACAATTGCACAAAAAGGTGTAGCAGCAGGCTTACCAAGTATTTTAGTAGATGGAATGGATGCGCTTGCAGTTTATGTAGCAACTCGTGATGCTCGTGAGCGCGCGGTTAATGGTGAAGGCCCAACATTAATTGAAACAATGTGTTACCGTTATGGTCCTCATACAATGGCTGGGGATGACCCAACTCGTTACCGTACTTCTGATACAGATAATGAATGGGCTCAAAAAGATCCTCTAGTTCGCTTCCGTAAATACCTAGAAGCAAAAGGTTTATGGGATGAGAAGAAAGAAGAAGCAGTAATTGAGCGAGCAAAAGAAGAAATTAAAGAAGCAATCAAAAAAGCAGATGCTGCTCCAAAACAAAAAGTAACAGAGTTAATGGAAAATATGTATAAAGGCGAAATGCCATCTAATCTAAAAGAACAGTATGAAATCTATAAAGAGAAGGAGTCGAAATAACCTATGGCACAAATGACGATGATTCAAGCAATTACAGATGCACTTCGCACAGAATTAAAGAATGATGAAAACGTTCTTGTATTCGGGGAAGATGTAGGTGTCAACGGTGGGGTATTCCGCGCGACAGAAGGCCTACAAAAAGAATTTGGGGTTGACCGCGTTTTTGATACACCATTAGCAGAATCAGGTATTGGTGGCTTAGCAGTCGGTCTTTCTCTTCAAGGATTCCGTCCAGTTCCTGAAATTCAATTCTTCGGTTTCGTTTATGAAGTAATGGATTCAATCAGTGGCCAATTAGCACGTATGAGTTACCGTAGTGGTGGCGTATACAATGCACCAGTAACAATCCGTTCACCATTTGGTGGTGGTGTGCATACGCCTGAGATGCACTCAGATAGCTTAGAAAGCTTAATGACAGCACAACCAGGATTAACAGTTGTTGTTCCATCAACACCATATGATGCAAAAGGTTTACTTATTTCTTCTATTCGTAATGACAACCCAGTTATTTTCTTAGAACATTTAAAATTATACCGTTCATTCCGTGAAGAAGTGCCTGAAGAAGCATACGAAATTCCACTAGGAAAAGCGGATGTAAAACGTGAAGGTACTGATTTAACAATCGTTGCTTACGGTTTAATGGTTCATGAAAGCTTAAAGGCTGCAGAAGAACTAGAAAAAGAAGGACATTCTGTAGAAGTAATTGACTTACGTACAATTCAACCAATCGATGTGGAAACAATTATCGCATCAGTTGAAAAAACAGGTCGTGCAATCGTTGTCCAAGAAGCTCAAAAACAAGCAGGTATCGCTGCAAACGTAGTAGCAGAAATTACAGAGCGCGCAATTTTAAGCTTAGAGGCTCCTGTTCTTCGTGTGGCTGCACCAGATACTGTGTACCCATTCCCACAAGCTGAAGGTGTTTGGTTACCAAACTACAAAGATGTAATGGAAACAGCGAAAAAAGTTTTAACATTCTAATAAAGCTTCTAAACTTGAACAACAGTAAATAGAAAGGATGGGTACACATGGCATTTGAATTCAGATTACCGGATATTGGCGAGGGTATTCACGAAGGCGAGATTGTGAAATGGTTCGTTAAAGCTGGAGATACAGTAAAAGAAGACGATATTCTTTGTGAAGTACAAAATGATAAAGCGGTAGTAGAAATCCCTTCACCAGTTGAAGGAACAGTAGAGGAAGTTTTAGTAGGAGAAGGAACAGTTGCCGTCGTTGGCGATGTCTTAATCCGATTGGATGCACCTGGCTATGAAGACTTAAAGCTAAAAGGTGACGATCATGCTGAAGCGAAAACAGAGGCACAAGTTCAAGCAACTGCTGAATCTGGTCAGAACGTAGAGAAAGCTCCTGCTAAAGAGGAAAAGGCACCAGAAAAAGCTCCAGAAAAAGTGGAGACAGTTGTTGATGAAACAAAACGTGTAATCGCAATGCCTTCTGTACGTAAATTTGCCCGTGATAACGATGTGAATATCCGTGAAGTGAAGGGTACAGGTAAAAACGGTCGAATCTTAAAAGAAGATATTGAAAACTTCTTAAAAGGTGGAGGCACTGTAGAGGTAGAAACTACAAATGTCGAAACATCAGAAGAAACAGTTCAACAAGAAACGTCTACACCAGCAGCACCAGTAGTTCTTGAAGGGGATTTCCCAGAGACTCGTGAGAAAATGTCAGGTATTCGAAAAGCGATTGCTAAAGCAATGGTACACTCGAAACAAACGGCTCCTCATGTTACACTTATGGATGAAGTCGATGTAACGGCTCTTGTAGCACATCGTAAAAAATTCAAAGATATCGCTGCTGAAAAAGGTGTTAAATTAACATACTTACCATATGTAGTGAAAGCACTTATTTCAACTTTACGCGAGTTCCCAGAATTTAACCGCTCTTTAGATGATGCGACACAAGAAATTATCCAAAAGCATTACTACAATATCGGTATTGCAGCAGATACGGAAAGAGGCTTACTAGTACCAGTTATTAAGCATGCAGATCGTAAATCTGTATTTGCAGTGTCTAATGAAATCAATGAGTTAGCGACGAAAGCCCGTGAAGGCAAACTAGCGCCACATGAAATGAAAGGTGCTTCTATGTCCATTACGAATATTGGCTCTGCAGGAGGACAATGGTTCACACCAGTTATTAATCATCCTGAAGTAGCAATTCTAGGTATTGGTCGAATTTCAGAAAAACCTGTAATAAAAAATGGTGAAATTGTAGCCGCACCTGTGTTAGCATTATCATTGAGCTTTGATCATCGTATGATCGATGGAGCCACTGCGCAAAATGCTTTAAATCACTTAAAGCGTTTGTTAAGTGAGCCAGAATTATTATTAATGGAGGCGTAACAAAAATGGTAGTAGGAGATTTCCCAATCGAAACAGATACTCTTGTCATTGGTTCAGGTCCTGGAGGATATGTAGCAGCAATTCGTGCAGCTCAAACTGGCCAAAAAGTAACAATCGTTGAAAAAAATGTACTTGGTGGTGTGTGCTTAAACGTAGGTTGTATTCCATCAAAAGCATTAATTTCAGTAGGTCACCGTTTTGAGCAAGCTAAACATTCAGATGACATGGGAATCATCGCTTCTGATGTGAAATTAGACTTCTCAAAAGCACAAGCATTTAAAGACAGCGTTGTTAAAAAATTAACTGGCGGTGTTGAAGGCTTACTTAAAGGCAACAAAGTTGAAATTGTACAAGGTGAAGCTTATTTCGTTGACGCTCATTCAGTGCGTATCATCAATGGTGAATCTGCTCAAACTTACACATTTAACAATGTCATTATTGCAACAGGTTCTCGTCCAGTTGAAATTCCAACATTCAAATTCACTGATCGCGTACTAAATTCTACTGGTGCACTTTCTTTACAAGAAGTTCCTGGTAAATTAGTTGTTATCGGTGGAGGTTATATTGGTACAGAGCTAGGATCAGCTTACGCAAACCTTGGCTCTCAAGTAACAATTATTGAAGGCGGAAAAGATATTTTAGCTGGCTTCGAAAAACAAATGACGCAAATCGTGAAAAAAGGCCTTAAAAAGAAAGGCGTTGAAATTGAAGTTAACGCATCTGCAAAAGGCGTTGAAGAAACTGAAAACGGCGTAGTCGTAACTTATGAAGTTGGCGGAGAAGAGAAAAAAGTTGAAGCTGATTATGTATTAGTTACTGTAGGTCGTCGTCCAAATACAGATGAAATGGGCCTTGCTGAAATCGGAGTTGAATTCGGTGAACGTGGTCTAATCAATGTTGACAAACAATGTCGTACAAATATTCCAAACATCTATGCAATTGGTGATATTGTTGCAGGTCCTCAGCTTGCACATAAAGCATCTTACGAAGGTAAAGTTGCTGCTGAAGCGATTGCTGGTGAAAAATCAGTTGTTGATTATCTTGCTGTACCTGCTGTATGCTTCACAGATCCAGAAATGGCGACAGTTGGTTACAACGAAGAACAAGCGAAAGCAGAAGGCATTGAATACACTGCAGCGAAGTTCCCATTCGCAGCAAACGGTCGTGCTCTTGCATTAAACCAATCAGAAGGTTTCGTGAAGCTTGTTGCTCGTAAAGAAGATGGTTTATTAATTGGTGCTCAAATCGTAGGTGCTGGTGCATCTGATATGATCGCTGAAATGGGCTTAGCGATTGAAGGCGGCATGACTGCTGAAGATATCGCTTTAACAATTCATGCTCACCCAACATTAGGTGAAATTACAATGGAAACTGCTGAAGTATTACTTGGCAACCCAATCCACATTGTAGCGAAAAAATAATATGAATAAAGGAGTGTAGAAAAAGCGGATGTTCATTCGCTTATCTACACTCCTTTTTTATTAGCAATTGTTTTATTAAATGCAGATTGTCGTTGAATAAAAGGTAATAACTTGAAGATGTTGCCCCTAAAGATATTACATTTTACTTTATGCATAAAAGATAGTATTATAATTGATAATAATTATCAATTATATATAAAGGAATGGGTTACGATGAATGAGCGCTATCGAACATTTATTTTATTAGCACAACACAAATCATTTACTGAAACAGCAAAGCATATGTTTTGTTCCCAACCGACAGTTTCTCAGCATATTCAGCAATTGGAAAATGAATTAGGCTGCGAGCTAATCTCAAGGAAACAACGGCAAATTAAATTAACTACACAAGGCGAAATTGTGTTGGCTTATGCGCAAAAAATGCAGGAAATGGACCAACAATTGCGAAGAGCAGTAAAGCAGACACAACAGGAAAATATCAAATTATATATAAGTCACTATATTGCCGATAGCTTTTTTGACGAGCTATTTGATAAAAATAATAGCACATATAAACAATATCCCTATGAAATTAATAGCTATTGCTATGAAGATTTAAAAAGTAGTTTAGTAGAAAACCATGCCAAATTTGCCGTGATGCCGATTTATGATGCTGATACGATTGTTCACGAGTCATTTGATATAGATATTTTATTTGAGGAAGAATTAGTATTAGTGATGACAAATGATCATCCTTTAGCAAGTCGTCAAATCATTTATACAAGAGATTTGAAAAACCTATCGATGCTATTGTCTCAAAGTTCTTATTTGAATCAGCATATTAAACAAGCTTTACATCAGAAGGCAGTACCTGTTTATTATATACAGATGACTAATTTTGAAATTATTAAAAAGGCTGTACAGCAGGGTATGGGCGTATCTTTTTTACCTTATAAATCAATAGAGGATAGCTTAGATAAATTAACGTTTAAATATGTGAAAGGTCTATCTATTAAACGAAAAAATGGTATTGTATTTAACCGTAACCAAATTTTAAATGAGCAAGAACAAGCATTTTGTGAACGTCTAAAGAAGAAATTGAAGATGGAGTCTGTCAGGTAAGTTAAACTTATAAAGGTAGATAAATCCTTTATAGGGTTTCTTCTATTATACTTATTTTTACCATTATATTCATTAAAATAAAATATTTTCTAAATTAATCCAAGCAATATACGAAGCTTTTATTTACTGTTTCGTCATTGTTTGGTTTTTTTATCTTAATTGAGCCTCTATGTCAGCAAAATAGTAGCACTTGGAGGAATTTATATCGCTTTTCTGCGATGACTTCCAAGGATCATTTTTAGTAGAATATCATCCTTAATTTGTAGGTTTATAGCATTCTATAAGAAAATGTAATAGTACAATTGGAGATTTTTATAATTTGAGAAAAACTGATAAGCGGTCAGAGAAAATTAAAATACTACACCTTACATGATATTGATAATCGTTATCAGTGATGATATAGTTCGAAATGCAAGGAGGTATGAAGATGTCAAAAGATTATATTGTAGTTCATCCATGTAATATTTTTTCTCAAGGCAAAGCAGATGAAAATTTTGAAATAGTAGATATGTATGATTTACCGAATATTGAGCTATCTTCTTATAAATGTATGGTGATTTTAGGGTTTGTTGATCAAGAATTTTTGCAAGAAAAGAAACAAATTATCGCTGATTTTTTGGCAAATAATAAGATTGTTTGCTTCTTCGGTAACTTAGTCACAGATTGGTTACCAGGACAGCAGGCTTTTATCGCAAAGGAGATTCGAAATCATTGGGATTATGACATCTCTATTGCGAAACAACACGGAATTTTTGCAGGTGTAAAGGAAGAAGATATGACAATAAATAAAGGTGTGAAAGGGTTTTTTGCTCGTGGACATCATCCAGCACCAGCAGATGCAGAGATATTATTAACTTTGCCAGACGGTGAGCCTGTGACATTTATTGATCGAAGCTCAACAAATGGGACCATTTTTATGCATGCAGGTAATAATCTCTTTAATATTGGGGGCATGACACCGTCAATATCAAAAACGACCAATCGTATTCCTACACAGCTAATGCAATGGATACAGGAAGAATACAAGTATTTAGCGGAAAGGAGTGTCAAGTAGTGCGTAAAATAGCTGTTATGTATAGTGGTAGTTCACAACATTGGCGTACATATAAGACATCTGAATTCGCTCAGTATATCGATCAATTGATTCCAGTGCGTCAGTTAGAGGAAGAAAATTTAGACGCTTTTGATGTATTAATCATCCCTTCTCAAACACATACAGGATTATTAGATAAAAACATTCAAAAGATCTATGATTTTGCGAATACAGGGAAAGTAGTGGTCACATTTGGCCCGCAGCATCGAGATTGGTTGCCGATGCATAACTGGGAATCCAGACCAACTAATTTTTGGTGGTGGCTAGAACCTAATGCTGATAGTGGCTTGCGTTTAGTAGAGGCAACGCATGATTTATTTAAAAATTATCTTACATTGGAGGATGCAACTTGGCATCAACATGGTGTGTACTGGCCAAGTGAGAGCTGCGAAGTATTAGTATCGACAGATGATGGTGGTGCCGTTTTATATATTGATCGAGTGAACACAAATGGGGTTTGGGTCAATACAACATTGGATCCAGATTATCATTTTGGCTCTTATTTTATGCCGGCAACGGAACGGTTCTTACAGGGATTTTTACCTTGGCTAAAGAAAGGGCAGATATAAGGAACGCTAAATGCGCAAAATGATTACTAATAGCTCTATTTGAGACGCAAGCAGTATGTTGGTTCAAGGCTTTGACAGGAAAGATTGCCGTACATAGTGTAGAAAAAACAAACTTGTGGATATTGGACTAAATTTGAAATTTCTCGTCTTTGATAAGGAAATTTTTAGATAAAAGAAAGTAGGAGAACTAGTGGAACCTATTGCTTATGTTGGCATTGATATTCAATTTACTCGAATAACAGATGAGGATCGTGAACGTGGCTTAGTATTTTTATATTTATATGATTTACCCTCTGTCGATTTAACTGCCTATGCAGGAATAATTATCACAAATCATGTAGAAGAACAATTTCTACTAGAACATAAAACGATTTTAGATGAATATTTGCTACAGGGTGGTGTGATCTTTTCACTGACAGAAATATCCTTGCCATGGTTAGCGAATGTAGCTAATTGGAAGCGCTCTCCTATTCCATTGAAAGATCGTGAAATTATGATTGAGCAATCTAATTGTTCTTTATTTAAAGGGATAGAGCCCTATGATATTAATTATCGAAAAGGTGTACGGGGCTTCTTTTCTCGTGGGTATTTTGAAAAAGTACCCGCACATGCGGAAGTGTTAATTACAGATCAAAGCGGTGTACCAATACTTTATGTTGACCGACATTCAACAAATGGCACCATTTTTGCAGGAGCAGGCACCGATATTTACAAGGTTTTTATTAATGAAGAAAATACATCGAAAAAGCTTAGTATGCAAATGCTAGATTGTATTCGTGAGGAAGCTAACCGCAATTATGCAAGTGGAGGTATGGGCGAATGATAGGGATTGTGACGAATGGCTTACCATTTCAAAATCGTTTTTTTGCAGAGCAAGAATTTCATTATTTATATGATGAAGTGCTACATATTCGCCACTTGCATCAATATGATTTAACAAAGTATGACACACTTATTCTATCTTGTCGCTTAGATATCCGTTCTTTAAAACGGTATCAGTCACAATTACTGAAATTTATTAATGCTGGCAAAAGACTGATTATTTTTGGTGAAATATTGGATTGCTGGTTTCCGACAATTGATTGGGAAGATTCTGAAGTCAATTTTAGTTGGTGGGTGAGAGATGGCGGTGATTTACCGATGAAAATGCAAAATAATGTGCATCCACTTTTCAAATACGTCACATTACATGATATGAAATGGCATTATCACGGTTCTTTTTTACCGCCACAAGGAGCGCAATCGTTATTAGATATTCCAAATGGACGATCGTTATTTTATGTGGATAATGTGAGCTTTAATGGAGAACTAGTTGTCACTACACTTGATCCGATGTTTCATATCGGATTAGGTTTTATTGATCAATCAAAGCCGTTTTTACATGGGATTGCAAAATGGTTAAGAGAGGAAGAAAAACATTGAAAAAGTATGGACTTGTCGCTGCTGCAGCACTAACAATGTTGTTGGCAGCTTGTAATAATAACAAAGAAGAGACGCAAAATAAAACTGAGCCTCAGGTGGAGGAACAATCATCAGAGTTGCAAACGACTAAGGAAGAAAAGCTTGTAGTTGACCAATTAGGACGTGAAGTAACAGTACCAAACTCGATTGAGCGTGTTGTAACGGGAGGCATTCTTCCATACTTCTCTACTTGGTATGTAGCAACAAATTCTACAAAGGAAATTGTTGGTATGCATCCAAATTCGTATAATGCAGCAAAACATTCGATGCTAGGTAAAATGTCTCCAGATGTTTTAAAGGCTGATACGTCATTTATTCAGAATGGCGAAGTCAATGTCGAAGAATTAATGAAAGTAAATCCACAATTATATATTGAGATTGCAACAGATGAGAAATCGATTAATAAAGTAACAGAAGCAGGCATTCCAGTAGTGGCACTCAAGGCAATTGATGCGGCTGCGGCAGAGCCGTTAGCTACATTTAATAGTTGGTTAGAAGTAACAAGCCAAATAACTGGTACAACAGAACGTGCCAATCGCTTCCTAGAGGAAGGGAAAAAAGTACAAGCTCAATTAGATGAAAAATTAAAAGCAATCGAAGAAAAAGACAAGCCTCGTGCAATGATGTTGTTTAGACATAATGAAAAGTCGATTACAATTGGAGGGAAAAACTTCTTTGGTAACCAATGGCTCAATGCGACTGGAGCAATTGATGTAGCTGAAAATGATATACAAGGGCAAAAAGAAGTGAATATGGAGCAAATTTATGCTTGGAATCCTGATATTATTTTTATTACCAATTTTACAGAAACACAACCAGCTGATCTACTTGAAAACAAGGTAGATGGACAGGATTGGAGCCAGGTAAAGGCAGTACAGGAGGGTAAAGTTTATAAGATACCATTAGGGATTTATCGTTGGTTCCCACCTAGTGGTGACGCCCCATTAATGTTAAAGTGGTTAGCGCAAAAAAATCATCCTACATTATTTGATTATAAAATAGAAGACGAAATTAAAGCATATTACAAAGATTTTTATGAATTTGATGTGACAGATGAAGATATTCAAGCTATTTTAAATCCATCATCAGAAGCAGCTAAATATTAAGGAATGATTGGTAAATGCAAAACTGGAAAAAGATTATTATATGGTTCCTACCCCTGGTAATTGCCATCATTTCCCTTGGTGTAGGACGCTTTGAAGTTGGCATCGAGCAGATATTAAAAATTCTTGCTTCACAGATTTTCCCTATAGAACCGACATGGACAGAGATGGAAGAAACGGTTATTATCAATATTCGCTTGCCACGTATTCTTCTCGCATTGTTAATTGGTGGAGGTTTGGCTATTGCAGGTGCTAGCTTTCAAGGAATGTTTGGTAATCCCCTAGTATCACCAGATATTTTAGGTGTTTCTGCGGGGGCTGGCTTTGGTGCTTCTCTTGGAATATTATTGTTTGGGCAAAATTTTGCTACACAGATAATGGCATTGCTTTTTGGATTAGGTGCCATTGGCTTTACATTTTTAATTGCCGGCGCACGCAAAAATGCCCCTATATTTATGTTTGTCTTAGCGGGTGTTATTACATCGGCACTGTTTAATGCGCTTATTTCGTTAACTAAGTTTGTAGCTGATCCAGAAGAAAAGCTACCTGCCATTACCTATTGGCTGATGGGAAGCTTAGGAACAGTTACTTATAAAGATTTATATATAGGCGGACCATTGATTATTATCGGTATGTTAATACTTTATTTCCTAAGGTGGCGATTAAATATTTTAACCCTCCCAGAGGATGAGGCAAAATCAATGGGAATTTCCGTAGTTCCTTTAAAATGGATGATTATCTTCGGTGCTACATTGATTACTGCGGTATCTGTTGCGGTTGCAGGAATTGTTGGCTGGGTTGGTTTAATTATTCCACATGTTGCTCGTATGCTTGTGGGGAATAATAATCAGCATGTACTACCAATGTCGATTGCTATAGGAAGTATGTATTTGTTAGTAATTGATAATTTAGCACGTTCTATAACAGCAACAGAAATACCTTTATCCATTTTAACAGCGATTATAGGCGCACCATTCTTTGCTTATTTACTGCGTAAATCTGGAGGTGGATGGGCGTGATAATTGAAGTGAAAAATGGCAATTTTTATTATGAAAAGCGTCATAAGAAATCTCAAAATCTTTATATGAACAATATTAATTTTACACTGGAACCAGGACAGATTATGGCTATTCTTGGTCCTAATGGTGCTGGAAAGACAACAATGCTTAAATGTATTACAGGGTTACTAGAGTGGAAGCAGGGAGAAACCTATATAGATGGCAAGCCATTGTCTACTGTCAAGCGTAAGGAGCTTTGGCAACGTATTGGCTATGTACCGCAAGCTCATAAAATGGTATTTGGTTTTACAATAGAAGAGCTTGTTGTAATGGGACGAGCCCCTTTTATTAGTACATTAGCCCAACCATCAAAAAAAGATTTAGAAGCGGCACATTTGGCACTAGATACAATTGGTATTGTCCATTTAGCCAAAAAATCATGTAATGAGGTAAGTGGTGGGGAGTTGCAATTAGCTTTAATAGCACGTACATTGGTTGCCGATCCAGAAATACTTATTTTAGATGAACCCGAGTCCCATTTGGATATTCAAAAACAAATTATTATTTTACAAACAATTAAGCAATTAGCAAGAGAGCGTGGCATTTCTTGTATTATTAACACGCATTATCCTAATCATGCCTTTTATTTAGCTGATCGGGTTCTGATGACGGCAAAGGATAAGGATGTTGTATATGGTACTGTACATGAAATAATGACAGAGGAGAGAATGCAGTCGTTTTTTGGTATAGAGCTAAAAAAAATACTATATGAGGAAGAGAATTATGTAGTAGAAACGATGGTGCCACGTGCATTAGGTGCAGAAAAATAAGAACGAAAATGATAGTCAGCATGTAGTTGTTTTCTAACTACATGCTTTTTTACCGTATTTGCTTGATGCGTGAGTCAGCAACATAAAAGGTTACAAAGAAAATGGTAAGCAATTATTGATGGGAAAGATTTGGTAGTGGTATTGGCTTCAAATATTATTTCTATCATTTACAAGCTCCTTTGATTATTCTGAATAATCGATAAATGCTATAATGATAGCATTGTAGAAAGTAAGGGAGGATTTCATAATGGAGCTTAATTTAACAGGGAAAGTAGCAATTATAACAGGATCGAGTAAAGGAATTGGCTATTACACGGCCATGCAGCTTGTCAAAGAGGGGGCACAGGTTGTTCTATGCGCACGTGGGGAAAAACAGCTGCAAGTGGCTGCTGGATGTATAAAAAATGAAACAGGCGTAGATGTTTTAATTGTTCCAACTGATATTACAAAAGAAAAAGATTGTAAGTATCTAATTGAGCGTACTGTCGAACATTATGGACGTGTTGATATACTTATTAATAATGCGGGTACAGCTTCAGCAAATCCCTTTGAATCGGTGAGTAGTGAACTGTGGCAAGCAGATTTAGATTTAAAGGTATTTGGAGCTATTCATTGTTCAAAATATGCTGCGCCATATATGCGTAAGGTTGGGGGCGGTGCAATCGTTAATGTGACAGCCGTGATGGCTAAAACTCCACCTGCAAGCTCACTTCCTACTACTGTGAGTCGTGCTGCAGGGCTTGCGTTGACAAAAGCGATGAGCAAGGATTTAGGGAAGGATAATATTCGAGTAAACTCTGTATGTATAGGACTTATTCGTAGTGATCAAATCGAAAAGAAATGGAAAAAGGAAGAACCAAATTTATCGTGGGAAGAATATTCTCGTAAAGTGGGGCAAGCTATTCCACTTGGTCGTGTAGGTGATACGCAAGAAGCCGCAAACGTTATCACTTTTTTAGTATCTGATGCGGCAAGTTATGTTACAGGAACTGCTGTTAATATTGATGGTGGCTCTGGTCACGCATTATAAAGAGGCTAATATTTTTGAAGAAAAGAAATTTTAATGATTGCGAATTAAAATATGATAAGACAATCTCTATATGTATCTTATTGATTATGAAGAAAGCTCTGCGCTTTCTTCTTTTCTATTGTTTTTCTAAAATTATAATAGACAGAAAATTCCCGCAGATGTAGAATGAACGATATAGGGGGTGAAAAGTGGCGAAATGTTGAACGAAAATTTTGCTGCATTGTTGTTACGAGTTGTTCGGATTATTGTTCAAATTGGCATACTTACTATTTTCTATTATATGGGGGTAGGCATTGTTTCTTATTTGCACATTCCTCTTCCTGGAAGCGTCATTGGATTACTGTTATTAGCA
The DNA here is from genome assembly GCF_038630885.1 of Lysinibacillus sp. FSL K6-0057. NCBI lineage: Bacteria > Bacillati > Bacillota > Bacilli > Caryophanales > Bacillaceae > Lysinibacillus > Lysinibacillus sp. FSL K6-0057. Next base: position 969,443 of record NZ_CP152047.1, read on the forward strand.
CTTTCACTCAATTTTAAAATAATTAAGGTCGAATATATACAAGATGGAGCGGGCTTTTTAATTGGTATCTTAACGTTGTTTTTCATTCCAGCAACTGTAGGTGTTATTGATTACCCAGAACTCATGACAATCACTGGTCTGCTTATTATTTTAGCAGTTATTGTTAGTACGTTAATCTCTATCTATGTTACGGGATTGCTGACACAACTCATTGAAAAAAGAGAAATAGCGAAAAAAGAAAGCTCGAAAACTACGGTGGAAGAAGGGAAGGGGGAGTTAACTGTTGATTGAAGTACTTGTTGTTCTTAGCACCATTATCCTGTTCATTTTATTTACAAAGCTCTATCAACGATTTCCTCATCCTATCATGATTCCTTTGGTCACCACTACGATTGTCAGTGCAGTGATCTTACTTGTTTTTGATATTCCATATACAACTTATATGGAAGGTGGAGAATGGCTTCAGAAAATGCTTGGGCCAGCTGTTGTGGCACTTGCATATCCTCTCTATAATCAACGAGCCATTATTATGAAATATAAGTATTCTATTTTATCAGGGCTTTTAATCGGCATGATAACAGGCTTGGTGACCATTTTTGTGTTACTAAAATGGATTGGTGTAACATCTAGCTGGATGCTGACGGCCTTACCTAAATCGTTAACAACGCCTGTTGGGATGCAAGTGAGCGAAACGATTGGTGGCATCCCCCCTTTAACAGCTGTTTTCGTCATGATTGCAGGGTTTGTAGGGGCCATTATCGGACCATTAGTCATTAAGTATGGCAAAATCGACTCTGCTGTTAGTAGAGGTGTGGCAGTAGGTAGTGCTTCACATGGTGTAGGTCTTGTAAAATTAAGAGAATATGGGGAACAGGAATTATCAGTTGGTTCCTTATCAATGGGCTTAACGGCTGTTATCGGAGCATTCTTCTGCCCTTTATTTGTATATTTATTTTTATAATACAATTGTCGCTTCGTGTAAAAAGGAGTTGTTGAAAAAAGATGATGTCAACGGCAGAAAAAGCAACTTTGCAAGGCGAGGGGTTGATTTCCGTTCCGCCAGCGTCCTTTCCAGGGGGCGTCCGATGAGCCGCTTCACTCACTAGCGTTCGCTCCAGGGTCTCCTCTGTGACGCTAAATCCCCTAGGAGTGACGCTGGCTCCACTCCAATCAACCATTCTGCAAAGTGTCTTTACTTTTTTCATACTAGCATAGCAATCAAATAGCCCAATATCTGTATTCTTAGGGGGGATAAGCTCTTATTTTCAATGTGGAGAAGTGATTCGTTACGACACCCCTCAAAAAATGAGTAGTGAACGCCTTTGCTAAAAAGTTAGTGGGTTGGAGTGGAGGGCTACTTGACCATAGCCGTGTCCTTAGTGATTTCCTTTATTCGTTGGTTCATATTTCTCTTATCAAGGTATAGATAAGTACACTTGATAAAGGAGGTCCAGCAAAATGAAACCAGAAAATATTCAATTACTTGCGCCACTTTTTCAGATACTTGGGAAAAATGAAGTAAAAGAGGTGGGTAGATTATCGGGTTTTATTCAACGCGAGCGTTCGTTTAGTGCGGCACAATTTTTACACTTTCTGTTTTTGAAAAAGAGTGAGATTATCAGTGATTCGCTTGAAACGCTTTGTACGGACTTGGCGGAGCAGGATATATTTATGACGAAATCGGCTCTTAATAAACGCTTTGATGAACGGGCTGTTACTTTTTTGGAAACCATTTTTGGACGATTATTCAAAACGCAGCTTCAACTCGCCTTCCCCAAGCTAACGGGATACACATTTACTCGAATACGTATTTTAGATAGCACAACGATCAAATTGCCAGATGCCTATCAGGGAAATTTTCAGGGTGTCCATTGTTCGTCTGTTAAAGTGCAAGTGGAGTTTGATTATTTAACCCAACAGCTACTTTATTTTGATTTAATGAACGGACGTGATGCCGATAATCCAGCAGGAATGACGCGATTACCTTTGATTCAGGAGAGAGAACTGGTTCTACAGGATTTAGGCTATTTTCAATTCGATTTTTTTAAAAAGGTGCACGCAAAAGGTGCTTTCTATATCACAAAAACGAAAAAAGATACGCAATTGTTTGTCGAAGTAAGTCATCCACCTCGTCATCCAAATGGGAAATTGATTGAAAGTCGCCGTTACAAACAAATTCATTTAGAAGAAATCGCATTAGATATGGTACGTGGCGAATACAAAGAGTGGTCCCAATTATTTGTAGGACGACACGAAAAAATGCCTGCACGTTGTATTCTCTATCGCCTCTCAGAGGAACAGGAAAAAGAGCTACACAAGCGGGAAAAAAGAAGACGTCAAAAGAAACAAGGGCAAGTCCATAAAAATGAAGTAGAACAAATACCTGGAGTGGTCATCTATTTAACAAATGTACCAGAGGATATGCCAGCAAGTGAAATTCATGAACTTTACCGATTACGCTGGCAAATCGAGCTCTTATTTAAAACATGGAAATCAGATTTAGAAGTCGATAAGATGAAGAAGGTGAAGATTGAACGATGGTTATGTCATTTCTATCTTCAAAGTATTGTGCTTTTATTGACTGAAATGATCATGGGAATGATGAGAAATGATCTGTGGGTGACAAGAAAACGGAGGATTAGTGAAAGAAAGACGGTCCGGTTGATTGCGAAACAAATAAATCGACTTTTAAAAAGTATGTGGCATTCGAAAAAACAGCTATATGTCTATTTCGATACGCTCACCCGAAACGTTTCGTCATTTTGCCTAAAGTGTAAAAAACGCAAAACTTCTTAAAAGTCGATGTAAACCCAATATTTGGATGGATAATTTGTATAGTTTATTTAGTGAGGCCATTTTTCCCTCACTCCTTGTGTAATACCCATTTTAAACAGAAGATAAACACACGAAAATCTGGCATAGGATGTCTGATATTTTCTTAAGGACACGGCTATGGCTACTTGACTCCCGTGGGATAGCGAGACAGGCGAAGCCCTGCACGGAGCGGTAGCGGAGGAAGCGATTCGGCGCTCGCCCACAGGAAAGCAAGTAGCCTGCAACGGAAATCCATTTCTACCTTTCAATTGACAGTTTTGTTTTTCAACAATAAAAACATACTAACATTAGTAGTACAAACCAAGGCCATGGTTTGTGCTACTATTTTTTTATAGTAGAAGTGAGGAAAAGCCGACCAGCCTCTGGGACCATTTGTGAGTCCGTATATTAAACCGGCTAACTTCATGCCCTTATATGAATCAGTTTAGTATGTTGGGTCCAAGAGATCGTGTATAAGAAAGTGGAATCGATAAGGTACTGTGAAGGCTTCTATGATTGGTCAAAAGGAGAAGAATGAGATGAAACATGTCATTGCGTTAGATGTCAGTAAAGGAAAAAGTACTGTTGCGATTTATGATGGTCACCGCCAATGTGAATTCGAAGGTGTGCTACTTCATACACGCGGTGATTTTGAGCGATTACACGAACGAATAGTAGAGATGTCAAAACAAGATGGACAAGCACCAGCTATCGTATTTGAAGCAACAGGTACCTATTCAAAACCTATCGAAGCATTTTTCAAAGATTACGGCTACGCATACTGCCGCATGAATCCACTTGAAGCGAATTTACAGATGGCAACGATGCGTCGTCATAAAACCGATATTAGTGATGCCCATGAACTTGCGAAGACTCATTTTAAAATGGAACGCGAAATAACGTACATACAAGACGATTATTATGAACAGATGCGTGCACTGACTCGTTACTACGATGAAATTGATGAAGAAATCATTTTACTCAAAAGTAGAATGCATGCCATTTTACAGCTGAGTTTTCCAGAATTAGAAAAGCTGATTACACCGAGTTCAGCACTATTTTTAAATATTGTACAACTCTATCCACACCCCGCACTTTTACAAGCCCATTCAAAAACGATGATTAAAAATCGTTTAAAGGCCAATACGCGAAAAAACCTCTCGCTAATGCGTGCGGAGGCTAAAGCTATTACATTATTAGAAGCAGCTGAAAATAGTTACCCCGCGATTAAACCAACAGATATTCGTTGTGATCAAGCACGAGATTACGCAGCTCGCATTGCGGATTTACAAGAGAAGAAAGATACGCTTGTGAAACAGATGGTGGAATTGTCGGAAGGACGAAAAGAATATCTAGTATTTCGATCGATTCCTGGAATTGGCGATTCAACGGCGTGCCGATTAATTGGAGAGATTGGTGACATCCACCGCTTTCAAAATGCGAAACAACTGAACGCTTACGCAGGCATTGATATTATGCGGTACCAGTCTGGGAATATGCAATATCGAGACAGAATTAATAAACGAGGAAACAAACATTTACGAAAGATTTTATATTTTATGGTGTGCGCCATGCTTATGGCTAAAGGAAAACCGAATCATTTTGTGGACTATTACTACAAATTAAAAAAGCAACCTCAGAGGAAGCCTCATAAGGTTGCGATCATCGCCTGCATCAATAAGTTTCTGAAAGTGACATTTCAGTTACTGACGCGTGGCATTCTTTACGATTATGAGTCCGCACTACCAGCTCAGAAATCGTAATCACCTACATAGAACTATATCATAATGACCTTTCGAAAAAAATAAAAATCGTCAGGTCTTTTTGGCGTATCTAAAAATGAGTGTGAAGTGGTGAGGGATATCCCTCACCACTTCACACTCATAAAAATATAAATTATTCATTAAATAAAGTTGACTAATCGTAAGAAAGAGGCTGGGACAGAACTCAATTATATTGAAAAACAATAAAAATGGTTATTAGCTTTTTCACTTTAAGAAGTTAAATATGCCTTCCTAAATCAAAAAAAATGTTAGACCAATTATATCTTGGTCTAACATTTTTTCTTTTTGTCCCAGCCTCTTTAGCTTTTTTCAATAACCAATTGAATGGTATGGGCTAGTCCTGTGTGTAGCGTTCCTTCATGTCGAATCTGTTCACCTGTAAAAAAATGGATTATTTTATGTGTTTGACACCATTCCAGGACATTTAAAGGGTTATATAAAAAATCAAGCTGCTGTGGACCACCTGAGGCATACGGGAGTTGATAAATGGAATATAACTCCATCATGATTCGTCCTCCTGGTTTGACTGAATCGATAATTTTTTGTATAACAGTTCGTTGTTGCATGACTGGAAAATGTCCAAATACCATAATAGCTGCATCATATTTATTCACAGGAAGCTCATCCAGCAGTAAATCGGCTAGCACAGTTTGAACTGTAACATCGTGTTTCAATGCTAATTGTTCAGTTTTTTGAAGACCGCTTTGTGCATAATCATAGGCAGTGACAGTATGTCCCTCTGAGGCTAAAAAAACAGCATTACGTCCTTCACCTTCTGCATAAGCAGCGATAGTAGGGTAATCCTTCAAATAATATACATAATCTTGAATAAAGGCATTTGGATGTTCTCCATAAACATATTCTGTACCTTGAAAACGTTGATCCCATGTATTCATTTAGCTCACTCCCTTTTCTTTATTGTAGATAATAGTAGAGATATTGTAAAAGCAACTAATCGTTGTGAAAATGAAATAAATAAATTCTCACATACTATTCAATTACTATCTATTATGTAATGGAGAGAATAACCTCAATTCACACAGAACGAAAAGGTTTTTTGTGAGTATAATTTCCATATTCAGATCTACTCACTTCTATGTTTTATAAATGAAAAAGCTAGCCCTTTTTATTGAAGAGCTAGCTTGGATTTTTTAGAAAATTGGCTTACGTTCTTTGATAACACGAATTGTTTTTAATGTTGTATCTTCTGGTCCTTGAACTGGTAAACCTGCTTCAATATTCATTTGAATATAATGAATATTTTCTTGTGTAATTATTTCCCCGGGAATAAAAATAGGAATTCCAGGAGGATATACCATAATAAATTCTGCACAAATACAGTTATCTGCTTCTGCAAGAGGCACGACTTCTGTATCTGCATAAAAAGCATCACGTGGTGACATGGCAAGTGCTGGAATTTCTGGTACATTCACTACAGCCTCTGTTATAGCTGCTTCAGAATCAAATGCTTTTGACATACGAGTTAGTGCATTCACTAAAAGATTAATTTCCTTTTTTGTATCTCCTAAAGTCACTAAACATAAGATATTATAAAGGTCTGACAATTCTACTTCAATATTTGCATTATGACGCAACCATTCCTCAGCTCGATGACCAGAAATACCTAAATCTTTCACACTAATAAGAAGTTTTAATGGATCCATATCATAGGTCGCAGATGAGTGTAATTTTTCCTTACCTGCACATTTTAAATGCGGTATTTGATTGATACGTTTACGAGCATCCTTTGCTAAACGCAGTGCATCGTCGATTAAATCGTATCCATGAATGGCTAGCTGACGTCGAGCTGTGTCAAGTGAAGCAAGTAATGGATAGGATGTCGATGTAGTTGTTAACATAGAAAATACAGCTTGTACACGTTTTGCAGAAACAAGACCTTCACGTACATTTAAAATAGACGTTTGTGTCATGGAGCCACCAAGCTTGTGTACGCTTGTTGCTGCCATGTCAGCACCTGCTTCCATAGCTGAATATGGTAAGTCATCATGGAATTTTATGTGTACACCGTGTGCTTCATCTACTACTACCGGAATATTACGGTCATGAGCAATCTCAACAATACGTTTTAAATCAGCAGTAAAGCCAAAATATGTCGGATTAATCACAAGTACTGCCTTTGTATCTGGATAAGCATTCAACGCTTTTTCAACAGCTTCTGGAGATATGCCATGCGAAATCCCATATTCGCTGTCGACTTCAGGATGAATAAAAATTGGAATGGCACCAGCGAATACGATCGCTGACATAATAGATTTATGAACATTCCGTGGCACTAGAATTTTATCACCTGGACCGACGACGGTCAGAATCATCGTCATGATGGCGCCACTAGTACCTTGAACGGAAAAGAATGTATGATCAGCACCAAAGGCTTCAGCTGCTAGGTTTTGGGCTTCTTTTATAGCACCCTTTGGTGAATGTAAATCGTCTAGTGGAGCAATATTAATTAAATCAATTGATAAAACGTTGTCGCCGACGAATTCTCGGAAAGCAGGATCCATTCCTTGCCCTTTCTTATGGCCTGGAATATGGAACTGAATGGGATGTCTGTTCCGATGTTTTAGTAATACGTCGAACAATGGAGTCTCTAATTGTGACAACGCAGGTACCACCTCACTTTATAATATCTAAGAAAACAAATGAATTATAGCACCTAACGACACGAAAAAATAGGCTTTTCCTAAAAAATAAAAGGATTTTTTTCAGGATATCGAGAAAATAGTATTGAACGAAAGGGGAGGTACTATGAATTGGAATACACGGGTGACGGATCTTTTACAGGTTAAATACCCAATTATTCAAGGAGGATTGGCTTATTTAGCCTACGCTGATTTAGCAGCAGCTGTGTCGAATGCTGGTGGTCTAGGTCAAATAACGGCCATGAGTTTACGAGATCCCGATTTGTTACGAGCAGAGATCCATAAAGTACGAACATTGACTGATAAACCATTTGGTGTGAATTTTGCGATTGGTATGCATGGTACAGGCTATGAGGATATGGTGCGTGTTGCTGTCGAAGAAAAAGTTCCTGTTGTAACAATGACGGGAGGAAATCCAGCACCTATATTTGATTTGCTGGCAGGCACGGACATAAAAAAATTAGTCCTTGTAGCTGCTCGTAGACAAGCTCAAAAGGCTGAGCAGCTAGGAGCAGATGCTGTGATGGTTGTGGGTCAAGAGGGCGGCGGTCATTTGGGACGTGATGATGTAGGTACAATGGTACTTGTTCCTCAAGTAGCTGATAGTGTGAAAATTCCTGTCATTGCTTCTGGAGGAATTGGCGATGGTCGGGGCTGGATGGCGGCTCACGCGCTGGGAGCTGAAGGCATTGAAATGGGCACTCGTTTTATAGCAACACGAGAATGTGTCGATGCTTCAGAGGCTTATAAAGAGGCGCTACTTGCAAGCACGGAGGCCGATACAACCATTATTAAGCGTTCTATTGGTGCACCAGCTCGAGCTTTACGCAATGAATTTACGGCTAAGATTTTAGAAATTGAAGAAAAAACACCAACATATGAGGCGTTGAAAGAATATATAAGTGGTTCAGCCAACAAGCGTTTTATTTATGACGGTGATAAGAATCAGGGCTTTGGCTGGGCTGGGCAGGTAACAGGAATGATTCACGATATCCCAACCGTTGAAGACCTCATCAAGCGAATGGTTGCAGAAGCTGAAAGTATACGGTTAAAATGGGGGCAATAACGTAAAGGTGGTTTTGTCGAATGGAATATTCTTATCCGTTTTCAACTGATTGGTCCACAGAGGAGATTGTGGATGTTGTTCAATTCTTCGAGGGGATTGAGAAAGCTTATGAAAAGGGCATCAAGCGTGAAGTCATGCTGGCTAAATATCGACGCTTTAAAGAGATTGTGCCTTCCCAAGCACAGGAAAAGTCAATATTTCGTGAATTTGAAGAGGCAAGTGGCTATATTAGCTATCCTGTCGTAAAGCAAACAAAGGAAGCCGAAGATGGGATGATCATAAAAGTTGCCCCTAGAAACGGTCGATAAAAAAGTGGATGTGAGGTCAACTCACATCCACTTTTTATTTTTTTGTGTTAAAAAACGACATTTTGCATAAACTACATCAATAAAAAACTTTATAAGGTGAACTTAACCACATTTTTTAGTGGGGCTATTTTCCAACAATAACGTTGTAAAGAGGAAGTAAGCTGTTAAATGTGTCTTCTGTTAATTGTTGTAATTCACTTGCTGTTAGTTTTGTTGCTTGCTCTTTTTGAATGTGACGGCCAATTAAGAACTCACCCTTTTTGACATCTCGTAAGCGGATAAGTAGGTCTTCAAGCTTGTCTTCTTTTGCATCTCCGAGAGAAATGGCCTCTGGAGACATATGGTCTCCTGACACAATAAAATCATCTGGAAGCTGCTCAATTAAAGGTTTATGAGCTAGTAAACGCTCCGCCATAACATTTTTTTGTGGCGCTTCATAAATAATAGCTAAAACGATGAATAAATGTGTGTGCCATAGACCAATCTGAAAGTGAGGCAATGATTTATAACCTCTTTTATAGGGGGCGAAGGCAACCCAGCTATCTTTTGGCGGGTTAACAGTTCTTCGAGCATGTTTAGCAACATGTGGGAAGAATTCTTCACCTAATTGGCTGGAGAAATATGCAGAAAAATCTTCTCCTAGCTGATTAAATTTTGGACGTACATCCACATTTAAAGCATCCATTCTCTGTTCTAAACCGTCTATTGTAAAAACCTTAAAATCTTTGTTTGTCCACTTTATTTTTGGCAATTTTATTTTACTCCTTTCGTTTTATAAGGTTTATTTTACGCTGAATTTGGGAAAAAATCTTATAACAAGAACTTTATCAAATTAGAAAAGTTTTTGTAAAAAAATTAAAAAAAGGAAGTGTTTTTATGAAACCGATCGTAAAAATTATACGTAAAGTTGACATTGAAAAGCAATATGAGCATATTTTACAATTAGAATTAGATTATGAATTAGCTTCACTCTTTGCAGCAATGAATGAAAAAAATGACACTGAAATTGAAAAAAGTAAAAAACGTCTGGCAGAAATTCAGATGGAACTTGAAAGTTTTCACGCCTATGCGTAATCAAAATCTAATACCCATTTAAAAAATCACTTGCTGAATATTCCGACAGCAGGTGATTTTTATTGTGACAAAGGGTAAAATAGAAATTATATCATAAGGTAGTACTAGGTTTTATATAGCAAAAAAGTTATGAAGTAGTGGGAAAAGGTATCATGGACATACGGGAGCGAGAAATATAGAAGGCCTTTTCTTATATTCGAAGGGTGGGTTATTAGTGGATTTACAACAAATTGATGAATTTGCAAAAGATATCATTTTTGAAGCTGGGAGACGTATTCGAGAGGCTTTTTCGTATAATCTAGTTATTGAGACAAAATCAGGTGCAAATGACCTTGTTACCAATATTGATCGAGAGACTGAATTATTCTTTATTGAGCAAATTAAAGCTTTTGATCCAACCCACAAAATCTTAGGGGAAGAAGGAATGGGCGAGCAGGTTAAATCGCTTGATGGTGTAGTTTGGATTATTGATCCGATTGATGGCACGATGAATTTCGTCAAACAGCATCGTCATTTTATGATTTCGATAGGTATTTTTGTAAATGGCGTAGGAAAGTTAGGTTACATATTTGATGTCATGCGAGAGGATTTGTTTAATGCCATCGAAGGTCAAGGAGCATGGTATAATGATTCACCATTGCGTAAACTACAGTCTGTTACAATGGAGGAGTCTGTTATTGGGATTAATGCACATTGGGTAGCACCTAATCGACATATTCATCATGAAAAGGTGATAGATATGGTTCGTAAAGTTCGAGGTACACGGTCCTACGGCTCAGCAGCAATGGAAATTGCATTTGTGGTTAGTGGTAAATTAGATGCCTATGTCTCTATGCGTTTAGCACCATGGGATATTGCAGGGGGTACCATCATTGCTCAGGAAGTTGGAGCAGTTGCTACAAATTTACATGGTGAGGGCTTTGATTTCCTTCATCAGGATACGTTTATTATCGCCAATCCGGCTATTCATAAAGAATTATTAGAAAAATATATAGTGCCATATGAATAAAAAGGAGCCGTCTATTTACTAGACAGCTCCTTTTTATGTTGCTTAAAGTAATCCTTGCGCACGTAGTTTACGTTTCATTTTAAAGGCTGTCATGAAAATGACACAAGTAGCCACAATACCAGCTATTGCACCAAATACACTACTAGCTGCAACAGAGTAACCGATAGCACACATTGCTAATACAGCTGCTAATGCGTAGATGGCCATTACGATTTTTGCACGATTCATAGCCTAGCCTCCTATATAAAAAATTTGTCGATCAAATATATTTTTTAGAATGATGGAAATTCTAATAAGGACATTTCTATCCTTCTTGTGCTATAATATCACAGTTAAACATTCGAAAAAAGAATATGGAGTGGAATAATGACAAACTTACGTCAAGATCTTCGCAATATCGCAATTATCGCCCACGTTGACCATGGTAAAACTACCTTAGTCGACCAATTACTAAAACAATCAGGTACATTCCGTTCAAACGAACGTGTTGAAGAACGTGCAATGGACTCTAATGATATTGAACGCGAACGTGGTATTACGATTTTAGCTAAAAATACAGCAGTAAACTATGAGGGAACTCGTATCAACATCCTTGATACGCCTGGACACGCTGACTTCGGTGGTGAGGTAGAACGTATTTTAAAAATGGTAGACGGCGTTTTACTAGTTGTCGATGCGTATGAAGGTTGTATGCCTCAAACACGTTTCGTATTGAAAAAAGCATTGGAACAACGCCTAACACCAATCGTTGTTGTTAATAAAGTAGACAAAGATTCAGCTCGTCCACTAGAAGTAGTAGATGAAGTGCTAGAATTATTTATCGAGCTAGGTGCAGATGATGATCAATTAGACTTCCCTGTAGTTTATGCTTCAGGTGTAAATGGTACAGCTTCTTTGGATGCGGATCCGTCTAAACAAGAAGAAAATATGAAATGTCTATTCGAAAAAATTATCGAGGCTATTCCAGCACCAGTTGATAACTCAGAAGACCCATTACAATTCCAAGTAGCTCTACTTGACTATAATGACTTCGTTGGACGTATCGGAATTGGTCGTGTATTCCGTGGAACAATTTCTGTAGGTCAACAAGTTGCCCTTATGAAATTAGACGGTACAGTGAAAAACTTCCGTGTAACGAAAATCTTTGGTTTCTTCGGTTTAAAACGTGAAGAAGTAGAGACAGCAAAAGCTGGTGATTTAATCGCCGTTTCAGGTATGGAAGATATCAACGTTGGTGAAACAGTTTGTCCTGTTGAGCACCAAGAAGCGCTTACACCATTACGTATCGATGAGCCAACTTTACAAATGACGTTTTTAGTAAACAATTCTCCATTCGCAGGTCGTGAAGGGAAATGGGTTACTTCTCGTAAAGTAGAAGAGCGTTTACGTGCGCAATTACAAACGGACGTATCTTTACGTGTTGAAGATACGGATTCTCCAGATGCTTGGACAGTTTCAGGTCGTGGTGAGCTTCACCTATCAATTCTTATCGAAAATATGCGTCGTGAAGGTTTCGAATTACAAGTATCTAAACCGCAAGTAATCGTGCGTGAAATCGACGGTGTAAAATGTGAACCATTCGAACGCGTTCAAATCGATGTTCCAGAAGAAAATGTTGGTTCAATTATTGAATCGATTGGTACACGTAAAGGTGAAATGCTTGATATGGTGAACAACGGCAGTGGTCAAGTTCGTTTAACGTTCTTAGTACCAGCGCGTGGTTTGATCGGTTATACGACTGAATTCATGTCTATGACAAAAGGTTTCGGTATCATCAATCATACGTTTGATTGCTACCAACCATTACTACCAGGTAAAATTGGTGGACGTCACCAAGGTGTACTAGTTTCAATGGAAACTGGTAAATCAACAACTTATGGGATGATGCAAATTGAAGACCGTGGTACACTGTTCTTAGAGCCAGGTACAGATATTTACGAAGGTATGATCGTTGGAGAAAATACTCGTGACGCTGATATCACTGTAAACATCACAAAAATGAAACAAAAAACAAACATCCGTTCAGCAAATAAAGACCAAACGAATGTTATTAAAAAACCACGTATTTTATCTTTAGAAGAAGCGCTTGAATACCTAGGCGATGATGAGTACTTAGAAATCACACCGGAATCTATTCGTCTGCGTAAAAAAATTCTTGATAAAAATGAACGTGAGAAAGCAGCGAAAAAATTACGTAACGCAGAACAATAATTTTCCGCTGACATGAAAGGAAGAGGAGTCTTGGATATTAAGTCCGCTTTATTGGGTGAACTAAATGTTATTCAAGTTGCTGCACAGACAAGTTCCGATGAAACAACAAGAGTTTATGGAAGAATGGCGGGTATAACTAGATTTTTATACGAAAATTTACCAAGCTATGAAATTGCAGGCTATGTTGTATTTCTTCTTGTATTTGCACTTTCTGCCATTGTCTATAAGTTAGGCTTTGCCAAGAAATTAAAACTATCTCAAAACATTATTATTTATGCGTTCCTATTTTTAGGTTGTATCATGCTTACGTTTTTCGCCCTATTCTTGCCAATGATCGAAGGTTTGATCGTAGCGGCCTTAATTTTAATTGTTTATAAAACAAGATTATGGCGTGAAAAAAGAGAAGAGCGACAAGCTACCAATCAGTAACAATTACGTACTTTGTAATAAGAACTTTTTATCGTGTGATAAACAGTCTTAGCGATTTTTAAGCTAAGGCTGTTTTTTTGTATGTATATCTTCTCCTCAAAATTTGTACACCTGCTAAAAAAACACTACAAGCATCCATTTTTTCCGTTAGAGGGGAGAGTCTTCTACTTTTTTAGCACCAAAATATTACTGCTTCAAAATAAATTGATAGGCACCGAAATCTCCTTATGTGAATAAGTTAATGTCGATAGGCTTATTTTCATCATATCAAGGAGGAAAGGGAATGCGTTGGCTTACAAAAGGTTTATTATTAGGTGTCATTGCTTTGTTACTCCTTTCTTTGACGGCATGTAATAAAGCAGAGCTAGAAAAAGTCAAAGTAGGAGAAGTAACTCGTTCAATTTTCTATGCGCCTCAATATGTAGCGCTTGAGAAGGGATTCTTCGAGGAGGAGGGTCTTTCTGTTGAGCTACAAACGATTGCAGGTGGCGATAAAACGATGACGGCGTTACTGTCAGATGGAATTGATATAGCTTTAGTTGGGTCGGAGACGTCTATTTATGTCACATTACAAGGTGCTAATGATCCCATTCAAAATTTTGCACAGTTAACACAAACGGACGGTACCTTTTTAGTGGCAAGAGATAAGATGGATAATTTTTCGTGGGATCAATTGGAGGGCTCAACATTTTTGGGGCAACGTAAAGGTGGTATGCCACAAATGGCAGGTGAATTCGTGTTGAAAAAACATGGCATTGACCCTGTAAATGATTTAACGCTCATTCAAAATATTGATTTTGCTAACATTGCTACAGCTTTTGCATCAGGTACTGGTGACTATGTACAATTGTTTGAACCTACTGCAAGTGTCTTCGAGAAAGAAGGAAAAGGTTATATTGTAGCTTCGTTTGGAACAGAGTCTGGTAATCTCCCTTACACATCTTTTATGTCCAAAAGTAGTTATTTAAAGGATGAAGCTACAACTGTTCAAGCTTTTACAAATGCATTACAACGAGCACAGGATTTTGTACAAAATGAGAGTGCTGCTGAGGTAGCAAAGATTATTCAACCGTATTTTGAAAATGTAGATATAATGATAATTGAAACAGTCATTGAGCGGTATAAAGCACAAGGCTCTTATGCCACTGACCCAATCCTTGATGAAGGGGAGTGGGATAACTTGCAAACAATTATGGAGGAAGCAGGTGAACTTCCTCAACGAGTGGAGTATGAAAAACTTGTGAACACAACCTTTGCCAAAAAGGCTGCTGAGTAATATGGAATTTTTACAGCTGGAGAATATTCACCATAGTTATTTTTCAAGCACACAGGCAAAGGAAGTATTACGTGATATCAGTTTAGCCATTCATGAAGGAGAATTTGTTTCGTTTATTGGGCCGAGTGGCTGCGGTAAAACCACATTATTATCAATCATTGCAGGATTATTCCCTGCAACTGAAGGCAATGTCTATATAGATGGTGAAAAGCTATCAGCAAGTAATCAATCTAGTATTGGCTATATGCTTCAGCAGGACTATTTATTTCCTTGGAAGACCATTGAAGAAAACGTCACAATTGGCTTAAAAATAATGGAGCGTAGCCATAAAACACATAAAGTAACTGCCAATGCGTTGTTACAGGAAGTAGGATTACCTCATGTGGGAAACAATTATCCTCGAGAATTATCTGGAGGTATGAGACAACGTGTAGCACTTGCGCGTACCTTAGCTGTAAATCCTAAAATTTTACTATTAGATGAACCGTTTTCTGCGTTAGATTATCAATCGAAATTAAAGCTTGAGGATTTAGTGGTGGAAACTTTAAAAGCTTATAAAAAGACCGCTATTCTTGTGACACATGATATTGGCGAGGCAATCGCGATGAGTCAGCGTGTATTTCTATTTTCAGCAAACCCAGGGACAGTGCACAAGGTGTTTGAAATACCTAAAGCCCTTAGTGATCTATCACCTTTTGATGTAAGACAGCATCCAGCCTATTCAGATATTTTCCAAACTATTTGGAAGGAGCTGGAGAGCCTTGGATAACACATTATTTAAACAATATCAGCAATTGTTAAAAAAAGAAAAACGCTTCGTTCGATTATATCAGCTTATTATTCTCCTTATTTTCTTTGGGGGATGGGAGCTACTTTCAAGACTAGAATGGATTGATCGTTTAATTTTTAGCTCACCAACTCATGTATGGCATACATTTATTGAAAAAGTCAGTGATGGGTCTTTAACATTGCATGTTAGTGTTACATTAATGGAGACCGTGATTGGCTTTATAGCTGGGACTTTATTAGGAACATTGATAGCTGTTGTCTTGTGGTGGTCTCCACTCCTATCAAAAGTACTCGATCCATATTTAGTGATTTTAAACGCGATGCCAAAAGTTGCACTTGGTCCGATTTTGATTGTTGCGCTAGGTCCAGGTTATTTTTCCATCATAGCCATGGGTGCCTTAATTTCCATCATTATTACAACCATAGTAGTATATACAGCATTTAAAGGTGTCGATCCAAATTATAGTAAAGTGTTACAAACATTTGGGGCAACAAGATGGCAAATCTTTCGTGAGGTCATCTTGCCAGCCTCATTTCCTACGATCATTTCAACCTTGAAAGTGAATGTTGGCTTATCATGGGTAGGGGTTATTGTAGGAGAATTTTTAGTAGCTTCAAAAGGACTCGGTTATTTAATTATCTACGGCTTCCAAGTATTTAATTTTAACCTTGTCCTTATGTCACTTCTAATCATTGCCTTTTTTGCAACCATTATGTATCAAGTGGTGGAGCTGATTGAAAAGATAATCATAAAGAATAAGGCATAAGGTGAAGTGGCTCCTAAATTGAAAAAATGAAAGCGAGGTTTATCTCAGCATTGTGAGATTCCTCGCTTTTATCGTTATGGAAAATTGCTATTGCATGATATGTACAATATCTTCAAAAGATAAGTTCTCTGTTGCAATGTCATCCGTAATTTTTCCAGATTGTAATTTAATAATTCGATCACATGCTCCTGCAACAAGCTCATAATCGTGGGTAATAACAAGAATATGGCAGTTTCTTTCCTTAAGTTGCTGAATAATCTCGATTACACGCTGTAGATTAAAACCATCTAATCCTGATGTTGGCTCATCCAAGATGAAAATAGAGGCGTGTTGCATTAAGCCAATTGCCAACACAAGGCGTTGTTTTTCACCGCCTGAAAGTGTTGCAGGATGTTGGTCCTTTAAGTGCCATAGTTTTAATGATTTTAGCAAATCTTCGGCATATTCTAAAGTTTCCTCTCTTAATGGTTTATTTAATAATAGCTCGTTCCATACACTGTCAGTAAATAATTGATAAACTGTATCTTGCATAACTAGCCAAACATCCTCTAAACGCTTCTTTGCATTTTTTACATCACCGTGGATACGGATTTCTCCTTTTTTTTCTTTAATAAGTCCAGCTATAGTACGAGCAAGTGTTGTTTTACCTGCCCCGTTCTGACCAATTAGAGCACATACCTCACCACTTTGTAAATGTAATTGTAGGTAATCCAAAGCCTGAATCTTATTATAGCTAACGCATAAATTCATACTTGTTACGACAGGCTCTTTACCCCTAGAAGGTATAGTTTTTTTATATCCATTTGTAAGTGAGGGAGAACGTAAACCAAATTGCTGCAATTGTTGAGCAGATAATGCTAGTAATTGCTCTGGTCTATATTCCCGCTGAATTTGACCATCTTCCATATAAATAATACGATCCGCTAAAGACATCAGGTAGTACAGACGATGTTCAGCTACAATGATGGTTTTTCCACTTTTTTTTAGGCGGAGTAGTTCATTTTGTAGGATATTCGTTGCCTGTAAATCAAGATTAGCAGAGGGTTCATCCATTACATAAATTAGTGGCTCTATCGCTGTTGCTGCAGCTATGGCTACCTTTTGCTTTTGTCCACTTGAAAGTGAAGGCAATGATTGATGTTTTATCGTGTTTAAAGTCATCTGCTCACAGACATCTTCAACTCGTCTAGCAATAGTTTGTTGGTGTATCCCATGATTTTCAAGCTCAAATGCAATCTCATTATAAACATTAGCTGTAAAAAATTGTGCTTTAGGATCTTGAAAGACACTTCCCACCCATTGGCTTAAATGCCACATTGGTAGATCTAAAAGAGATGTATGGTTAATTGTAACCTGCCCATGTAATTGACCATCATAAAAATGTGGTATTAAGCCATTAATAATACGGCTTAATGTTGTTTTTCCTGACCCAGAAGGACCGGTTAAAACGATAAATTCACCTTCATTAATGGTTAAAGATATATTTTTAAGCAAGGGGTTTTCCGAATTATATTGAAAGTTAACATTTGTTAAGGCAATCACATGTAATTTCCTTTCGTAATTGTTCTTTTGTTTCGTTATTAAATAAATGGAATTAGTATCATGCATAATAGTAGCAGTATGGCAAGGTAATCATAGTAACCAAATTGTATAGCGTACACGCTGCTTTTTTTTGTTGGTGCATCAATTCCCCTTGTAGTAGCTGCAGCACTTAAATCATCTGCTAATTTAATTGTTCTCATGAGTAAAGGGACGATTGTATATTCAAATAATTGCTTTGGCTTTATCCAATTTTTTATCTGCCTATAGGAAATACCTCTGATTTTGGCATGTTCATTGATAATTTTTGATTCCATCCGTAATATAGGAAAAAAGCGTAAAGCAACAGTAAATGTTAGAAGTATGCTATTAGGTATAGCTAACTTTTGTAGACTGGCTAGTAATTTTCCAACAGGTATCGTGCTTAAAGATGAAGCAATGATAAGTGCTGGCAATAATTTGATTGAGATAAATAGTAAAAAGCTAAAGACATTAAAAATAGATTGCGGATTTAATTGGATTAAGTAATAAAATATGCCGATTAAGCCTCCCATGAAAAGCCAAGTAAAAAAATGTGTGTATAAGCCCTGTAATAATAAGGTTATTAATGCAAGTAAAATAAGTAATATCGTACTTTCTACAGTGATAAATAGAGCAATGATACTGCAAAGTAATAACATGAAAAATTGTATACGAGCATCGAACTTCATATGCAATCACCATTAGGACTGATAGCTAATATAGCCGGCCTTTACAAAATGCTTGCTTAAAATACCTTTTGAAATCATACAGCCTAACCAGGATAAGAAAAAGGAAGCGGCAAGCCCAGATGCCATCCAAAGTGGAGAATAAGCATATTCAAGAATACGATCAATGAAGGATTTTGTATATTTCATACTTTCGAAAAACTCAGTTCCTAGTACATAAATCATAACAAAGGCGCCAGAGCCAAATAAAATACCGTAAATTCCATAAGCAACAGCCTGTCTTTTAACTTGACGATATTGTGTACCATCGCCACTTAACAGAGTCAATTCACCAACAATACCTGCAACTATAAAGAATGGTAGCATCAGTGGTGCGCCCATCAACGTATAGATAAAGCCTGTAACCGTAGCCATAAGTAATAGAGTACCTTTTTTGCCTACTCGAATTGCCATCAATAAATACACAATACTTGAAAAGAATAAACAAATACCTGACATGTAAGGATAGATGTAAAGCATGATCGGACTTAAAATAATACTAATTACATTATTAATAATGTAAATTAAAATAGTATACAAACCAATTGTAATCAAATCTTTTGCCTGCCATTTGGACGTCTTCATACCTAATAACCTCGCTTCTAAATTGTTTTTCTAAATGATAATATTTCTCAATTAAGCAAGCTACCCCATTACATAAGAAAATTGCTCCAAAAGAAAAAATATATATTCATTTTTAAAGTTGGCAGTATGCAGATTCCTTTTATATAATTGAGAGTGATTATCATTTAGGAGGTACGAGATGTGTGAAAATATTCTATCTAAATGTTACGCTCATTCAACTAACGTCAAGCATATACGTCATACTTGGCTAGGTACACAATATGTCATACAACAGCCCAGTGGTAGTGGATTGTTACAGCGTTGTATGGTAGAGCCAGGAATTGAAATATCTATTTTTCGAGATTGTACGTATAAAGTAGAAGCAGGTAAAGTTCCTTATCATCAATGTCACTTAATTGAAATTACTTCTTTGGTAAAGGGGCTAGGGAAAGTGCGCTGTAGTAATAGTGATGAATGGATGGTTTTTAGCCCACATGATTTACTATTTTTTAATTTTTCAAAACCACTGCCATATTATGATTTTATTTGTGAGAATTTAACAGGTATTTCAGTTTGTATGGATGTAGAAGTGATGCGTAAATCTCTATGTAGTGATAATGGAAATATATTAGAGGAATGGAGAAATTTTGTTCAGACCATTTTTTCAGAAAATGGTCATATTTATAAACAAGAAAGTACACCCATTCATCAAATGTTAACGAAACAATTATTAGGGAATTTTGAAGAGAATATGTTAAATCAATTATTAATAAAGACCAAAACATTGGAATTTTTAACACATAGTATTAATCAAAATTCTAGTAGTGTATGTACAAATACATTGGCTTGCTGTCACGATTCAAGAATTCATCAAATAAAGGAACAAATTGACAAGGACTATTGTAAATCTCTTCAAGTAAAAGCTTTAGCTCAGACATATCATATAGCTTTAGCTGATTTACAAGTGGGCTTTAAAAATATCGTTGGTTGCACAGTATACCGTTATATTCAAAAAAGAAGAATGGCAAAGGCTGCAGAACTATTACAAGACACAACTATACCTATATTGGCTATTGCATTAGAGGTTGGTTATGATAATCCGAGCAAGTTTACGACCATTTTTAAACGTACTTATTTAGAGACACCATTACAGTATCGAAAAAAATTTAAAAAATAACACATGTCTTTGAACAAAACGAAAGCTGTCCATTTTAACTTGTTGTTAAATGGGCAGCTTTTTGGATTGTTTTTTTATTTTTTAGAGTGGTAATCGAAAACCATTATCAATTAGACTATGCATAATACTTTTACATTGGAGGCGCATAACTGTATGCAGAAGAAATCTAATCTCACTTTTCTTTGGCGAGAGGCTAAAGAGGAGCATGGGAAATTATATTTAGCAGCACTATTTAGTGTCCTGAGTACATTACTAACATATGCACCTTTTTTAGTGGGCTATTTTATTTTAAATGAGTTATTACAGCCTGAACCTAATTATGAGCACATTAAAGTATGGTCAATATGGACTGCAGTGATTGTTGTTGTGCGCTTTGTTCTTTTAGGAGTATCAGGAACGTTTTCACATATTGCGGCTTTTAGCGTGCTGTATCAGTTACGGATTAAAACAATCAATCATCTAGCAACATTGCCTTTAGGCTATTTTTCTAAGAAAAATTCAGGCGAATTAAAGAAATCTATCAATGAGGATATTGAAAAAATAGAAAACTCATTGGCCCATCAATTGCCGGATTTTGCAGCCGCCATAATGGCACCGCTTGTTATTTTTATTTATTTAATGACGATTGACTGGAAGCTGAGCTTAATCCTTTTAATACCATTAGGGTTAAGTTTTTTACTACAAATAATAATGTTTAAAAACTTTGATAGTCGTATGCAAAATTATCATACTCAATTAGAAAATATGAATGCCTCTTTTGTTGAATATATTCGAGGAATGGCTGTTTTTAAAGCGTTTAATATAGCTGGCTCCTCCTTTAAAAAGTTGCGAACAGCGATTGAAGAATACCAATTGATGTGGGCATCTATCAATCGTGAGCAATCTCCTTACTATGCTTTGTTTGTTGTTTTAACAGAATCTGCTTTAGTGTTTATTATTCCTGTTGGAGGCATACGAGTTTTACATGGGACGCTTGAACCTAGTGCCTTTTTGTTAATTGTTGTAATGAGTATGACTTTTTTATCTTCGCTCAAGCAATTGCTTGATTTTGGAGGCACATTAGCGATGACATTGGAGGGGGTATCTCGTATTCAGGATATTTGGCTTGTACCTTCTCAGCCACAGGGAGCAATCGATATACAGTCGAAAGAAGTACGTTCATTATCCTTTCAAAATGTATCATTTAAGTATGATACAAAGTATGTACTAAAAGATATTTCACTCCAGCTTAAAAAGGGACAAAAAATTGCCTTTGTTGGTCCATCAGGTGCAGGTAAAACGACTGCAGCTGAACTGGCAGCTAGATTTTTTGACGCAGAAGAGGGCGAGATTTGTATTAATGGTCAGCCAATACAAACGATTGCTCAACACAACTTAATGAATTTAATATCCTTTGTTTTTCAAGATACCTTTTTATCTGAGGATACAATTTATGAGAATATCATTATGGGTCAAAACTATTCTATAGAGCAAGTAGAGCACGTATGCCGTAATGCAGAAATTCATGATTTTATCGTTTCTTTACCAAACGGCTATCAGACGAAGCTTGGTGAGGCAGGTATAAAAGTTAGTGGAGGACAAAAACAGAGAATTGCGATTGCTAGAGCCCTATTGAAGGACGCTCCTATTGTTATTTTAGATGAAGCAACCTCACATTCAGATATAGAGAACGAAAGGAAAATACAAAGAGCCCTTGATCATTTATTAAAAGATAAAATGACCATTATTATAGCCCATCGTTTACATACGATTAAAGAAGCAGATATTATTTATGTGTTTGATGAGGGAGAGATTATTGAGTATGGTGCACATGCCCAATTAATGAACAAGCAAGGTAGATATTATCAGATGTGGCAAAGCTATACTAAGTATGAGAAGGGGGTATCACTCAATGTTTAGCAACTTACAGCTCATCTTTAAAGGACAATTGAAGCGCATGTATCTACCTATTGGATTATCTATTTTAGATACATTTGGCACCGCTACTATGTATGGAGCACTGTATTATGTCATTGTAAATATTGTTCAAGGAAGTTTTACCTCTGATGTCTTGAAACTTGCATTCATGATGCTGATAGGCAGCTTTGTCATCCGTGTTGTATTCATTGGTTTTTCTCAATATTTGTATCAGTTAAGAGGTTCCATACTTATTCGTGATGCACGTATCAACGTATCCAACCATTTAAAATCCTTACCTCTAGGTTATTTCTCAAAACAAAGCATTGGCAAACTGATTAATATTTGTACAGGAAATATGAGTGATATCGAACGGGTTATTACGCACTTAATAGGCGATATTTTAAAAATTACAATGATCACTACTTATATTTTAAGTGTATCATTTTTCATTAATCCTCAACTTGCTATGGCACAGCTGATTATGGTGCTGTTATCGATTCCGCTGCTCCTCTTAGCTGGTCACTTAGGGCGTAAAAATGGGGAACATAAAAAAGATATTGTGGCTGAAGTGTTGTCGCGAGTAATGGAATATATTGATGGTATTAAAGTATTTCGAGCTCATAATCAAACAGGCGAGGCTTTTAAACGTTTGCATGATGCTTTAAAAAAGTATCGTGATGTTAGTATTAAAGTCGAATTGCAGCTTGTACCCGTTAATTTTTTATTTTTTATAATTATTGACTGTATCGTACCACTTGTTTTCCTAGTAGGCTCCTACAGTCTATTAGGAGGGACAATTGACGCCCAAGCGATGGTTCTTTTCATCATTATTTCGTTAGGTATATCCGCAATGTTTAAACCGTTTAGTCAGTTTTACACTGAAATAAAAATGTTGTCCGTAGCTGTTAATTATGTTGCATCTGTATATAAAAAAGAGATGCCTACTTACGAATTGGAAAATCCCACATTTACAGATTTTGATATAGTTTTTGAAAATGTAAAGTTTTCCTATGAAGAAGGGCAAGCGGTTTTAAAGGATATTAGTTTTACGATACCTACAAAATCTACTGTCGCTTTAATTGGTACTTCTGGTTCTGGTAAAAGCACTATATTAAATGTACTAGCTCGCTTTTGGGATATTGATGCAGGGAAAATTATGATTGGTGGAGAAACGATTTCTCGCATAGCACCTGATTATTTGCTACAAAATATGAGTATTATGTTCCAACATCCATTTTTATTGAACGATTCCATTTACAATAATGTTTTAATTGGTAATTCACAGGCTACACGTAGGGAAGTGGAAATAGCCTGTCAACGAGCTAATTGCCATGATTTCATTATGGCAATGGAACAAGGTTATGAAACAATCGTTGGTGAAGGAGGCTCAACTTTATCTGGAGGTGAAAAACAAAGAATCTCTCTAGCAAGAGCGTTTTTAAAAGATGCACCTATTATTTTGTTGGATGAGGCAACGGCATCACTTGACCCCGATAATGAAATGGAGATAAAGGAGGTCATTGATGAATTAATGCAAGGAAAGACAGTAGTCGTTATTGCACACAAATTAAACACGATTCAAAATGCAGATAAAATTTTCTTGTTAAAGGATGGACAGATTACTGAGCAAGGAACACATGATGAGTTAATTAAATTAGAAGGAGGCTATGCTCAGCTTTATCATGAGCAGCTAGAGGCGAAAGGATGGAAAATTTCTTGATTTATCGTTAAGAATAGTTCATCCTCCTGGTAACAATCATGGTAAAACAGTATGGGATATCAGCGAAAATAAGTTAGCCTGACCTCTTAACTACAAATTAATACTGTTCCTAGTATATATCCTAATCAAGCAAAAAATCATTCCGAGAATACTCATATCTCGGAATGATTTCATGTTGTTGAAAAAAGATGATGTCAACGGCAGAAAAAGCAACTTGGCAAGGTGAGGGGTTGATTTCCTTTCCGCCAGCGACCTTTCCAGGGGGCGTCCGATGAGCCGCTTCACTCACTTACGTTCGCTCCAGGGTCTCCTCTGTGACGCTAAATCCCCAAGGAGTGACGCTGGCTCCACTCCAATCAACCATGCTGCAAAGTGTCTTTTCCTGAACAAAATCGCCCATTATCTGTATTCTTAGAGGGGATAAGCTCTTATTGGGGAAGTGATGCGTGACAACACCTCTTCATAAAACCTACACTTTATTTGAAAACCTTTGCTAAAAAGGTAACACTTTTGTTGATTGGAGTGGAAGGCTACTTGACTCCCGTGGGATAGCGAGACACTAAACGGAGCGGTAGCAGAGGAAGCGGCTCGGCGCTCGCTCACAGGAAAGCAAGTAGCCAGCAACGGAAATCCATTTCTACCTTTCAATTGACTGTTTTGTTTTTCAACACTAAAAAATCATTCCGAGAATACTCATATCTCGGAATGATTTTGTTATTAGCATGATTTATTTAAAATTCTTTATCCATTTGTGGTGAAGTACGATAAAAACGGAAATTGCCTGTTTCCATTCGTGCGACCGTATTTTCAGAAATGCGATCATGACAAACATCGCACATATAGGTATGAATTGGTCGATTACGCAATTTTTTTGCTAAAGGTAAATTATCATCTAAATTATGAATCGTATCGCAAATAACGCATTTAACGCGCATTGCATTCCCTCCTATTCAGCACGAATGGCTGATACGTTTTTAATAGGATTGTCAATATTTGAACCGTCTCTTAGTAATACATGGATTGGCCCATCTTCTAAAAGGGGCTTGCCATCTTGGCTATATTTTAAAATAAGTGTATAAGCTTCTTCAATTGTGAATGGATATTCTTGACCATCTTTGCAAGTTAAGACGATTTTTGTCGCTTCTTGTTTAATTTCAGCATTCTTCAAGAAATGACTTAATTCGATACCAAAAGTACCTGTTTCCATTCCTTTACGGTCAAATTTCCGCTCAGATTTTAATGTAGGTGGGAATGTTGCCCCTTCCATAATTTCACGTGACCAGTGAGCTCCTACTTCACGCATATACTTGATGTCGGCATCTTCCTCAATATCTTGAGTAATGAAGTAAGTGTTTAAATCTAATTTACGATCATCGAAAATCCACACAGTAGGATCTAATGTTAGTTGGTATGTGACTGCACCTGTGATAGGAATTATTGTTTCCATAATAGAAATCCTCCTCAAATCTTGTATATCCATGACATAGTATAACGCTAATACCTAGAGATAATAAAGAAATATAATTCCAATTCTCTATTTTCCAACGAAGACACTTGCATTTTTATCGACTAAAAGATAAACTTTATTAAGATAGAATCGAAGAAATATCAGATAATGGGGGCGTCCTCATGGATACGAAATCACAAACTTCTTTTCAAGAGAAGGCTTTGGAGCTATTAGTTGCTGATGCAGATAAGATTGCTCGCCTTATTCGAGTACAAATGGATCATTTAACAATGCCACAATGCCCTTTATATGAGGAAGTATTAGATACACAAATGTTCGGCCTGTCACGTGAAATTGACTTTGCTGTGAAGCTTGGATTGATTGAACGTGATAAGGGCAAAGAAATTCTCGATTCACTCGAGAAGGAACTTTCTGTACTACACGACGCGTATACAGACAAATAAAAAGAAAAACTCAAACGCTTCTTTGCGCTTTGAGTTTTTTTACTAGAACGAGGTTTTCCAATGAGACAATACTTAAAACGTTATGCACAAAATTTTGATTACCCCTTATTTTTTACGGTCCTATTATTAAGTTTATTTGGGTTAATAATGATTTACAGTTCAAGTATGATGGTTGCTATTGCACAGAAAAAACAAGCACCTGATTTTTTTTATCAAAAGCAAGTGACCAATTTAATGGTGGCTTTTCTCGGTTTTATAGTGGCGGCCTTTTTTCCATACAAACATTATGCGAATAAGAACATTATGTTATTGCTAACGGTCGTATTGGCGGTGTTATTCACATGGTTAAAATTGTTTGGTCATGGGGCAGATGAAGTAGGCTCTCAAAGTTGGATTGCTATTCCAGGATTAGGTAATTTTCAGCCTTCAGAGTATGCGAAACTATTTATAATTTTATATTTTGCAGCTGCTTTTTATCGAAAAGCGCAAAAGTATACATTTGAAAAGCTACAACCTACTGAAATTTTTTACCCAATTTTTCTATGGATTTTAGTGGTTGCTGGGGTAGCCTTTGAAACAGACTTAGGAGCAGTAATTATTCTATGCGGAATTGCCGTTTCAGTTGTAGCTTCAAGTGGTATTCCGTTTAAAACATTTTGGAAATTTTTTGGTGTGTTAGGTGCATTTGGTACAGCTATTCTTGGTATTCTTTGGTTATTTAAGGGAGAGCTACTAACAGGAAATCGAAAAGGACGGATATTGTCTTACTTAAATCCGTTTGAGTATGAGGATGGTAGTGGTCACCAAGTGGTGAATAGTTATTATGCCATTGGCGGTGGTGGCTTAGAAGGACGTGGCCTTGGTCAATCCATTCAAAAATTAGGATACTTACCTGAACCACAAACAGATTTTATTATGGCAATTATTATGGAAGAGCTAGGGATTTGGGGCGTTTTAATTGTCTTATGTGGTCTAGGATTTATTGTATATAAAGGTTTTTCTATTGCATTACGAACAAAAGATCCATTGGCACGCATGATTGCGGCCGGCATTGCGAGCTGGATAGGCTGGCAATCGTTTATTAATCTTGGGGGTGTAACCGGGTTAATCCCGTTAACCGGTGTAACGTTACCTTTTATAAGCTATGGCGGTACATCTATAATCATTCTATCTTTAGCGATGGGGATATTAATCAATGTTTCTATGTTTGAAAAGGTAGAGAGGAAAAAAACACAATCATAAAGGGGGATACCTATGGAATCAATCAACAAAATTCTCGTAGCCAATCGAGGAGAAATTGCAATTCGTATTTTCCGTGCTTGTACGGAGCTGAATATCCAAACTGTTGCCATCTATTCAAGAGAGGATAGTGGTGCTTTTCATCGCTTTAAAGCAGATGAAGCTTATTTAGTGGGAGCGGGCAAGAAACCAATTGATGCTTATTTAGATATTGAAGGTATTATTGCCATCGCAAAAGATGCAGATGTTGATGCGATTCATCCAGGGTATGGTTTTTTATCTGAAAACGTGGAATTTGCACGTCGCTGTGAGGAAGAGGGCATTGTCTTTATCGGGCCAACTTCTCAGCATTTAGATATGTTTGGAGATAAAGTCAAAGCACGTTCACAAGCCATTGCGGCTGAGATTCCTGTTATACCAGGTACAGACGGCCCTGTAGCCAATCTAGCAGAGGTAGAGACGTTTGCTAGCAATTATGGCTATCCAGTTATGATTAAGGCGGCACTTGGCGGTGGTGGTCGTGGGATGCGTCTTGTCCATACGCCAGAAGATCTTGCTTCTTCTTATGAAAGAGCAAAATCAGAAGCAAAGGCTGCTTTTGGTTCTGATGAAGTGTATGTAGAGAAGGCCATCATAAAACCAAAACATATAGAAGTACAAATTATTGGTGATCAACACGGCAATATTGTGCATTTATATGAGCGTGATTGCTCGATCCAGCGTCGTCACCAAAAAGTGGTGGAAATTGCGCCATCTCATTCGATTTCGGAGGAGTTAAGAAATCGTATTTGTGATGCTGCTGTGAAATTAATGAAGAATGTCTCGTACATAAATGCAGGGACAGTGGAATTTTTAGTCGCAGGAGACGATTTTTATTTCATCGAGGTAAATCCTCGCATTCAAGTAGAACATACGATTACAGAAATGATTACAGGTGTAGATATCGTCCATGCCCAAATTAAGGTAGCGGCAGGCTATGGACTACACAGTGAAGAAATTCATATGCCAAAGCAAGAAGATATGCCAATGATTGGCTATGCCATTCAAGCTCGTGTGACAACAGAAGACCCTGCAAATGACTTTATGCCAGATACAGGAAAATTAATGGTTTACCGTTCTAGTGGCGGTTTTGGAGTACGTTTAGATGCCGGGAATGGATTCCAAGGTGCTGTCGTAACACCTTATTATGATTCTCTATTAGTGAAAATTTCGACATCGGGCATGAACTTTAAAGAAGCTGCTGCGAAAATGGATCGTAATTTGAAAGAATTCCGTATTCGTGGTGTCAAAACGAATATCCCATTTTTAAACAATGTCGTTACACATGAGAAATTTATATCAGGTGCCTTTGATACAAGCTTTATTGATACAACGCCAGAGCTTTTCGAGTTCCCTGTTCGTCAAGACCGTGGGACAAAGCTATTAAGCTATATCGGAAACGTGACATTAAATGGCTTCCCGGGAGTAGAAAAGAAGTCAAAGCCCATTTTTGTGCAGCCGAACCAACCTAAAATCGATCCTTTAATTGTACCACCAGCAGGTACGAAGCAGATTTTAGATACACAAGGGGCAGATGGCTTGGTGCAGTGGATTTTAGCACAAGACGATGTACTACTAACAGATACAACATTCCGTGATGCGCATCAATCATTACTCGCTACACGTGTTCGTTCGCAAGATATGTACCAAATTGCCGATGCGACAGCACGTATGATGCATCAATTATTCTCGCTGGAAATGTGGGGCGGGGCAACATTTGACGTAGCCTATCGTTTCCTGAAAGAGGACCCGTGGGAGCGCCTAGCGAAACTGCGTGAACAAGTGCCAAATGTGTTATTCCAGATGTTACTACGTGGAGCTAATGCTGTTGGTTATACAAACTATCCTGACAATCTAATTCGTGAATTTATCGCGGAATCAGCTTCATCAGGTATTGATGTATTCCGTATTTTCGATAGCTTAAACTGGATTAAAGGTATGGAAGTAGCGATTGATGCGGTGCGTCAATCAGGAAAAATTGCCGAAGCAGCAATCTGTTATACAGGTGACATTTTGGATGATAGTCGTGCGAAATATTCTGTGCAATATTATAAGGATATGGCGAAGGAGCTAGAGGTAGCAGGTGCTCATATTCTAGCTATTAAAGATATGGCTGGTTTACTGAAGCCAGAAGCGGCCTATCGTTTAATTTCCGAGTTAAAAGAGACGACAAGTCTGCCAATTCACTTGCATACGCATGACACAAGTGGTAATGGAATTTACTTATATGCCAAAGCCATTGAAGCTGGTGTAGATATTATCGATACAGCACTTGGGTCTATGGCGGGCTTAACATCTCAGCCAAGTGCAAACTCGTTGTACTATGCGATGAAGGGCAGTAAACGTGAGGTACGTGCGGATATCGATTCTATGGAAAAATTATCGTACTACTGGGAAGATGTTCGTAAATACTATAAAGATTTCGAAAGTGGCATGATCAGCCCACATTCAGAAATTTATGTGCATGAGATGCCTGGTGGACAATATAGTAACTTACAGCAGCAAGCAAAAGCAGTAGGTCTTGGTGATCGTTGGGAAGAAGTGAAGCGTATGTATTCCCGTGTAAATCTACTGTTTGGTGATATTGTCAAAGTGACACCATCTTCCAAGGTGGTAGGTGATATGGCTTTATTCATGGTACAAAATGATCTAGACGAAAATACGGTCTTAACAAGAGGGCAAACGATTGACTTCCCAGATTCAGTCATTGAATTTTTCCAAGGCTATCTTGGGCAGCCATATGGCGGGTTCCCAGAGGCATTACAACAAGTAGTGCTAAAAGATCGCGAAGCAATTAGCGTTCGTCCGGGAGAATTATTAGAGCCTATTCAGTTTGATCAATTAGAGGCGGTGCTAGAGACGAAATTAAATCGTCCTGTAACGAAAAAGGATGTACTGGCTTATGCTCTCTATCCAAAAGTCTTTGAGGAGTATGCAAAAACGGCAGAATCCTTTGGCAATATTTCGGTTCTCGACACACCAACATTCTTATATGGCTTAAAGCTTGGAGAAATTATTGAAGTCGAAATCGAAAAAGGGAAAACATTGATTATTAAACTCGTATCAATCGGGGAACCGCAACACAATGGAACACGTGTCCTGTACTTTGAGCTCAATGGACAATCGCGTGAATTGGTGATTCAAGACATGACTGTTGAGGTAGATGGCAATCTAGCATTAAAAGCCGATCCAAGCAATCCAAATCAAATCGGTGCTACAATGCCAGGTACTGTGTTGAAAGTCGTTGTTTCTAAAGGTAGTCCAGTTAAACGTGGCGATCACCTATTAATTACAGAAGCGATGAAAATGGAAACAACTGTTCAAGCACCAAAAGACGGCATTGTAAAAGAGGTATATGCAAGTGCAGGAGATGCGATTTCAACAGGGGATTTACTGATTGAAATTGAATAAATAGTCGTGAAAAGAGGTTATTAGATACTTTTATTAGTATCTACATAACCTTTTTTTATTGTGTTTAAGTGATAAATTATATAAGATTTGATTAGTTAATCAAAAAAATGTTCAATCAATCAATTGGAGGTTCTATGGATCGTAATAAAAATACCTTTATTCAGGAAGCAAGAAAGCAGCAAATTATTGAAGCTACGATAACGACCCTTGATGAAATTGGTTATGTGAAGGCGAGTTTAGCACAAATCGCTAAACGTGCTTCTATTAGCACAGCATTAATTTCTTATCATTTTGTAGATCGACAAGATTTAATCAATCAAAGTCTGCAAGCGCTAATTGATCAATCAACAACTTTTATTTTGACAAAAACATATACTGCCAATAATCCTGTTACACGATTAGCAAACTTCATAGAGGCAAGTATTGCTTATCAAGCGACACACCCGAAGGAAAATACAGCATTATTAGAAATTGTTTTCAATGCTCGGACGACAGAAGATATCCCTTACTATAAACTGCCAGATGAAGAAGAAGATCCGTTATTGATGGCATTATGTAATATTTTAGAAGAGGGTAAAAAACAGGGGACATTTAGTGTCAGCTCTATCAATGTAATGGCAAAAGTTATTCAAGGAGCTATTGGTGAATACATGCTAATAGGGGGACCGCTT
This sequence comes from Lysinibacillus sp. FSL K6-0057, assembly GCF_038630885.1. NCBI lineage: Bacteria > Bacillati > Bacillota > Bacilli > Caryophanales > Bacillaceae > Lysinibacillus > Lysinibacillus sp. FSL K6-0057. The sequence continues at coordinate 1,000,546 of NZ_CP152047.1, forward strand.
GCTATTGCAGCAGAGGATTATAGTTACGAAGTAACAAATATTATATGGACAGCAATGAAAGTAGAGGGGCCAAAAAATGCTTAAAGCACTATTTAACTGGATGTTAGTCATTGGTTTAATTCTATTAGGGGGCCGTCTTGTAACGTTAATTTGTCGATATTTCGACATTCCCTTTACAACATTTTTTAAAGATTATGCACTAGTATCCATGATTATTTTAATTGTAGGAATTATTGGGACAGAGGCTATGAAGAAACAAAAATAATCGTAGAAAAAAGATTCGACACATCATTGGTGGCGAATCTTTTTTAATGGGCTATTTCTTTTTTTCATTATAATTACTTCGAGCAACTAGCATAATCATGTAACATAATAAACCGAATAAAAGGGAAATAAATAATGAATGCAGTAAAGCGACCGTTAAATTCAGTTTAGTTAGGACTACTAACATACCAGCAATCACTTGTAAAACTACTATAGTAAAGGCAATTACCCATCCATAGTAAATAACACGTTGGTTTTTATACTCTTTCACAGCGTGCCAAGTTATGTATGCAATCCAAATGAAAATAATAAGAACAGCTAATCGATGTCCCATTTGCACCCATTCATACATGTTATTCGGCGGTGCGAAAGGTGTTTCATTATAGCAAAATGGCCAATCAGGGCAAATTAAGCTCGAATCTGTATGACGAACTAACGCCCCTGTATAAACGACTAAATAAGAATAAATTGTGACAGCAATTGTATGCCATCGTAACTTTTTACCAATAAATACGTTATCAGCATCAAATTTCCGATCGACTTCAAATACAATCATAGAAAGAAGAAGAACCGCAGCAAAGGAAATAAGAGATATCCCAAAATGAAGTGCTAAGATGAAATCACCTTGCCCCCATAATACTTGAGCTGCTCCAATAAGAGCTTGCGCGATTAAGAAAAACATTGCTAAGAAACCTAATAGCTTTACTTCACGAATATGTCCGAGTTTACGCCATGTCCAAATGGTTAACACAAGAATTGAAATAGATACGACTCCAGTTACAAGACGATGTGAGAATTCAATAAGGACTTCTGGTGTAATCTCCTTTGGAATAAGAGATCCATTACAATCAGGCCAGTTTCGACCACAGCCTAGGCCACTATCTGTTTTTGTAACGAGAGCCCCACCTAATAATATAAGGAGCATCCCTACTGTAGCGGCAACAGCAAACCACTTCAAATACCTGTTGTGTTGCATAAAATGAGTCACCTACTTTATCTATCAACATTACAAGAACGTAATGTTTCTGCTACTAGATAATATCGAAAATACGTATAAAAAACAACTTGTAAAGAGAAGGGACTACTAGATGTCGATTCCATTTCACAAATTGTTCATAATTTCGTGCTTTAACCTTCACAATTCATTTTAGAAAATGTTTTACTATAGATATGTTGTTTTTAATTATATTTCTAGACAAAACTAATTTTTACAACTTCATCTAAATTTCACTTAATGTCTAGAAATCAATCGCAAATTTCGCTATAGTTATTGTTAGCGGAATATGCTTACAAAAATGAAAGGAGAGGTATTATGTCAAACGGTCGTACACTGGCGGCTACTAGAAATACTGGTCCAGAAACAACATCTGTTGTAAAAGATTTCTTAGCACTAATAAAAATTGGAATCGTTAACTCGAATCTTGTCACAACGTTTACAGGGATGTGGCTGGCTTTTCAGTTTACTGGTAGACATTTCTTGCAAGAGCTTGATGTCATATTTTACACCATGCTGGGTGCGGCATTAATCATTGGTGGCTCAGGTGCAATGAATAACTTCATTGATCAGGATATAGATCCTATCATGAAAAGAACAAAAGCAAGACCGACAGTGACAGGCAGATTTAAGCCAAACTTTGTGTTGACCATTGCCCTCTCATTTTTAATTGTAGGTGAAATTTTGTTATTTGCGGCATCGTTTGCAGCCGGCATGTGGGGACTAGTAGGAATATTTGCTTATGTCGTTCTGTATTCAATGTGGTCGAAGAGGAAGCATGTTAGTAACACGGTTGTAGGTAGTATTTCGGGGGCTATTCCTCCTGTTATTGGATTCGCAGCGGTTGAGCCTGCGTTAGGTCCAGGAGCACTAGCTTTATTCCTTATTATGTTTGCATGGCAACCACCACATTTTTATGCGCTTGCTATGAAACGGACTGAGGAATATCGTGCGGCTAAAATACCAATGCTACCTGTTATAAAGGGATTTAAACGTACAAAGTACTCAATGTTATTCTGGATTCTTTTATTATTACCGTTACCTTTCCTTTTAACAGAGCTTGGAATTGGCTTTTTAACTCTTGCTACTGCATTGAACTTGGGTTGGTTAATACTAGCTCTGAAAGGCTTTACAACAAAAGATGATATGAAATGGGCAAATAAAATGTTTATTTATTCGTTGAATCATATGACCATACTATTTGTATCCATCATAATATTTGCGGTGTTTAGCTAAAGTTAGGGATTCTTTCTTTTTATAAGAATTCATATAGACAGAACTGATGTCCTAGGTACACATGAAAATACAACAAAGAAAGAGGGGTTTAATTAAGCTATGATGAAAGGGCTTAAAAAATGGCGTCTTTTTTCACTTCTAGCAGTGATGATGGTTTTCCTTTCAGGTTGTGGTGAAGATTATCTTTCTACACTAAAACCATCTGGAGAAGTAGGTAAACAACAATTGAATTTATTACTGTTAACTACTGTAATTATGACGCTAGTAGTAGTAATAGTATCCGTTATTTATTTACTTGCATTCTTAAAATACCGTCGCTCACGCGTTGGTGAAAATGTTATCCCTAAGCAAGTAGAGGGTAGTCATACTTTAGAAGTGATTTGGACAGTTATTCCGATTATTTTATTATTAATTATCGCTGTACCAGTTGTTACAACTACTTATAAATTTGCAGATGTAGCTGCAATGGATGAAGTAGATGAAGAAGGGAACAAAACAGCCCTAACGATCAATGTAACGGCAAAATTATACTGGTGGGAATTCGAATATCCTAACCAAGGTATCGTAACGGCTCAAGAGCTAGTGGTACCAACAGGTGAAAAAGTTTACTTTAATTTAAAAGCTGCCGATGTTAAGCACTCATTCTGGATTCCTGCTGTAGGCGGTAAAATGGATACAAACGTAGAAAACTTAAACAAATTCTACTTAGTATTCGATAAAGAATCAAAAGATCTTAAAGATGGCGTATTTTATGGAAAATGTGCTGAATTATGTGGTCCTTCACATGCATTAATGGACTTTAAAGTAAAAACATTAAGCCCAGATGCATTTGACGCATGGGTTGATGCAATGAAAGCGACAGAAGGACAAACAGCTGACAAAGCTTCAACTGATCTTGGTGAAGCAACTTTTGCTAACAGCTGCTTAGGCTGTCATGCTATCTCTGGTTCTGGAGCAGGTGGTACACCAGGTCCAAACTTAACTACGTTTGGTGACCGTAACCGTGTTGCTGGTTTCTTAGAGCATAATGAAGAAAGCTTAAAAGCTTGGATTAAAAACCCTGAGGAATTTAAACCAGGTAACTTAATGATGAATGCTGAAGGCACTGCGCCTATCTACGGTGATTTATCTGATGAAGAAATTGAAGCTCTTGCAACTTACATCATGGGCTTATCAGTAGAAAAATAATTTTCGTTCTATGTAACAAATTTTGAGGGAGGTAAAAGTTGTGAGCTCATACACACAGAAAAAGGGCTTTGGAGCAGCTGTCTGGGATTACATCACTACTGTTGACCATAAAAAGTTAGCAGTGATGTATTTATTAGCCGGTACATTGTTCTTCGCTATCGCTGGTTTTGAAGCATTATTAATGCGTATTCAATTAATGAAACCAAATAATGATTTCATATCAGCTGGTTTTTTCAATGAATTATTAACGATGCACGGAACAACAATGTTATTCCTAGCTGCTACGCCACTATTATTCGCATTTATGAACATGCTTGTACCATTACAAATTGGTGCGCGTGACGTTGCATTCCCGTTCCTTAACTCATTAGGGTTCTGGTTATTCTTCCTAGGTGCAGTATTCCTTCACCTGTCATTCTTTATGGGTGGCGCTCCTGATGCGGGCTGGACTTCTTATGCATCATTATCTTTATACTCTCCAGGACATGGTATTGATTTCTATGTTCTTGGTTTACAAATTTCAGGGGCAGGTACTTTAATTTCAGGTCTTAACTTTATCGTTACGATTATTACAATGCGTGCTCCAGGTATGACATTTATGCGTATGCCATTATTCACTTGGACTGCTCTTGTATCAAGTGCATTAATTTTATTCGCATTCCCTCCATTAACAATTGGTTTATTAATGATGTTATTTGACCGTATGTTCGGCGGTAACTTCTTTGACCATACAATGGGTGGTAACACAGTAATTTGGGAGCACTTATTCTGGATCTTCGGACACCCAGAGGTTTATATCTTAGTATTACCGGCATTCGGTTTATTCTCTGAGATTATTCCAGCGTTCTCTCGTAAGCGTCTATTTGGATACTCTTCAATGGTATTCGCTACAATTTTAATTGGTTTCTTAGGGTTCATGGTTTGGGCTCACCATATGTTTACAGTTGGTCTTGGGCCAACAGCAAACGCAATCTTCGCTGTTGCAACAATGGCAATTGCGGTTCCAACAGGTATGAAAGTATTCAACTGGATCCTAACTATTTGGGGCGGATCAATTAAAGTTACGACACCAATGCTTTATGCACTTGGTTTCATCCCGTCATTCGTTGCGGGTGGTGTTACAGGGGTAATGCAAGCATCTGCACCTCTTGACTACCAATTACATGATTCTTACTTTATCGTTGCTCACTTCCACTACGTAATCGTTGGTGGTATCGTTACAGCATTATTTGGTTCAGCGCACTTCTACTGGCCAATTTTCTTCAACCGTATGTTAAACGAAACGCTTGGTAAGATTACTTTCTGGGTATTCTTTATCGGATTCCATTTAACATTCTTCCTTCAACATTTCTTAGGTTTGATGGGTATGCCACGTCGTGTATTCACTTACATGGATGGTCAAGGTTGGGATCAATTCAACTATATCTCTACAATCGGTGCATTAATGATGGGTGTAGGGGTTATCTTAATGGTAATCAACTGCTTAATGTCTATTAAGGGCAAACCAGCAGGTCGCGACCCATGGGGTGATGGACGTACTTTAGAATGGTCAATTCCACAACCAATTCCATTCTACAATTTCCGTCAAACACCACTTGTTCGTGGTTTAGATCCATGGTGGATTGAAAAACAAGAAGGTAATAAAGAAGTTACATTTGCTGAGCCACTAGGTGATATCCATATGCCAAATAACTCAGCGATTCCATTCGTTATTTCATTAGGTATGTTTATTGCAGCATTCGGTGCACTTTACAATCCAGATGCAGATAAACCATGGTCAATCTATGTATTAATCATTGGTTTAGCGATTACATTTGGTGCGATGATTGCTCGTTCTGTTAAAGACGATCATGGCTTCCATTTACACAAAGAAGAAATTATTGAAATTGAAGAACATCTTTACGGCAAAGGAGGAAATAAATAATGGATTTCAATACTAAATTTACTCCTCATACTTGGCCAGATCATCCTGAACAAGCTACGATGGAAGGTAAAAATAAAGTCGTTGGTTTCTGGATTTTCCTTGCCTGTGAAGTTGTACTTTTCGCAAGTTTATTCGCTACTTATTTAGCGCTTAAGAACAAAGGGCCAGCTGGCATGGAGTTCACAACTCAAGGTTTATTTGAATTACCATTAGCATTTGCTATGACGATGTTATTATTAACATCATCACTAACATCTGTTTATGCAATTTACCATATGCGTAACTTTAACTTTAAAGGCATGCAAACTTGGTTAGCGATTACATTAGCTTTAGGTCTTGGATTCTTAGCACTTGAAATCTATGAGTTCAACCACTATGTGCACCTTGGTTTTACATTTAACCAATCTGCATTCGCAACAGCGTTTTATTCTTTAGTTGGTACACACGGTTTCCACGTAACTTTAGGACTTGTATGGATTGGAACTTTAATGATCCGTAATGCTAAACGTGGATTAAACCTGTACAATGCACCTAAATTCTTCGTAGCTGCTTTATATTGGCACTTTATTGACGTAGTTTGGGTATTTATCTTTACAGTAGTTTACTTGATGGGAGTGATCGGATAATGTCTTCACACGATACACCTATAGTTGCTAAGACACAAGCACAGTATGAGTATGATCGTCATCATAATGCCGTTCATATGCGTAAACAAGTAATCAACTTTGCGATTATGATTTTCTTTACTTTTATCGCATTCGCAGTAGTTGCAGCTGATTTTTCTAAATACTTAATTATGCCATTCGTATTATTGTTGGCTGGCGTTCAAGTTGTACTTCAACTTTATTCTTTCATGCACTTAGAAGACAAAAAAACTCACTTTGGTGGCGTTATTGGTTTCTTCATGTGGATGGGAATTTTAATCGCATTTACATTCTTCTTAGCATTTTTAACAATCATTTGGTGGTAATCACCGAAAAAGCACGTTCGTTATTTTGTACGAACGTGCTTTTCTTATGTTTTAAAGGTATTTAGGTATCAAATGAAGCAAACAATGTTAAACTTAACATTTGTTCACCTTTCGTTCATTGCAGTATAGCTGTAAGCGTTTTATAATAGGAGTACTGAAGTTTAAAGGAGTGCGTTCTATATGCCACTTAGTATATTTGGTTTTCAAGCATTGTGGAGCCCATATTTAATAGGGGTTCTTGTTTTTATAACAAGCATCTATTTTCTAGTCACAACAAAGTGGCGTAAAGATTTTAAAGTAAGTGAACCTTTGAAAAAAAGTGAAGCTATTTATTTTGTGTTAGCTATGATTACCATTTATATTATCAAAGGATCTCCTATTGATTTAATGGCTCATATTATGTTTACCATGCACATGGTGCAAATGGCTATTTTGTTATTGCTAGTACCTATTTTCTTAATTAAAGGAATCCCTTGGTGGGTTTGGAAGGTGGCTATTGAGGCACCGGTTGTTAGAACATTGTTTAAAGTGTTAACATTACCAGTCGTTGCAGTCTTTGTATTTATCGGTCTATTTTCTTTTTATCATTTACCTTCCATATTGGATTACATTAAATTAAATGAAACATTACATGGTACCTATACATTTGTATTATTTCTTTCTGCAGTGTTTATGTACTGGCCTTTAATTCAAAATATGCCAGATAGTGCTCAAATGAAGCCTTTGCATAAATTAGCCTATATTATTGCCAATGCCGTTTTAATTACACCTGCTTGTGGATTAATCATCTTTGCCCCAAATGCAATGTATGAGACATACACAAACGGTGATGCATGGTTAAAGGCAATGGAGCTTTGTGTACCAGCCTCTACATTGTCAGGCCTATCTTTATCTGGACCAGAGCTATTTACAGACATGAAACCTGTTGCAGATCAGCAATTAGGAGGCGTGTTAATGAAAATCTTACAAGAACTTATTTTTGGTGTACTAATTGGTATAATTTTCACAAGATGGTATCGTTCTGAGCAAAAAGATCCAGATAAAATCACTGCTGATGCTTTAGCTGCCCATCAAAAAAAGTGGGAAAGTCAACAGCAACATTAATTGAAGAATAGAAATTTACTTTGTATAAGGGGTTTTGATAATGGAATTGCAAATTTTGCCTACTATTAGTACATCGTTTATCGTTATTAGTGCTGTACTAGTGGCGATAGGATGGGGCTTAATTATAAAAAGAAATGTAGAGGGGCATAAGAAAGTAATGCTTGCTGCAGGGGTTGCGGCACTTATTTTCTTTATTATCTATGCATCCCGTACCATCTTTATTGGAAATACGGCTTTTGGCGGTGGAGAAGATTTAAAACCATATTATACGTTCTTCTTGATTTTCCATATTATTTTGGCGACATCTGGAGCCGTGTTTGGTATCGTTAGTATTATTTCAGGTTTAAAAACAAACCTAAAATTACACAGACGAATTGGGCCAATTACAAGTATTATTTGGTTCTTCGTTGCCATAACAGGCGTACTCGTTTATTTATTATTGTATATTTTATTTGAACCAGGTGAAACAACATCTGTTATTAAAGCCATTTTAGGGTTTTAAAAAAATCTCCCTCCTTATTTTTGTACAGGAGGGAGATTTTTTATAGTTGGTTGGAATAGTGAGAGCACTACGACAACAAGTAATGGACCAATTAATATTCCAAGAAATCCAAAGATTTTAAAACCAATAAACATGGCAATAAAGGTATTCAAGGAAGAAAGACCAATTTTATCGCCAATAATTTTTGGTTCAATCATTCGTCGAACTAGAAATTGCCCAATGGTTAATAAGATTAAGACAACTGCATATAAATAATCGCCTGCAAAGACTTGATAGATCGCCCATGGGACTAATAATATAAATGAATCAAGAAAAGGGATAAAGTCTAAAACAACCAGTAGTATTGCTAGTAGTATAGGAAAAGGTGTTTTTAAAAAATAAAATGCAGCGAATGATATAGCAAAGATACCTATCCCTACAAGGAATTGAGCTTTTAGAAATCCAAATAAGGCTAGCTTAACACGTTGACCAATAAAGATAATTTTTTGATGGTAATGAAAAGGAACGGGCGTTAATAATTTACGATTAATTGTTGGTAATTCTAAAAGTAACATGTACAACACAATCCAATAAACAAAAATATCAAATAGACGTGTGGGAATATATGTTAGTAATGTTGACCAAACATTGACGTTTGTTAAGGATAGGGAAAATTTTTCGATGGAAGCTAAAGCTTTTGCAATCATGGATTGAACTTGTGAAACGAGCTCTACGGGTAAATGATAGGTGTAATTGCTGAGCTTCGATTGCATTTGAATCCATAGAGCAGATAATTGATTAAGATAATCAGGTATATCAATGATAAAGGAAGAAAATTGTTTCCAGCTTATATAAAGGAGAAGTGAACATAATAATAAAGATATACTTAGAAAAAATAGAAAAAAGAAAAAAACAACGATTTTCCGTTTTTTTCGAAACCGTTTGCTCATTCGAACAATAATCGGTTCTAAAAGTAAGGCGGTTAAGTAGGCAAGTAAAATTGGTAACGATATGGAGATGGACCAAAGAATAAGTATACCCATTGCGATAACAATAATGGGATGACGAAAAAAAGGACGATTAAAAAATGACAACATTTTTCTCACCTACATCATGTAATAGATATAGGTAGTATGAGAAGAAAAAAATTTTTTACTCAAAATAAAAAAGACTGGACCACCAGTCTTTTCACAACAATGAAGCTATTTACGCTATACTTGCAGTCACTTTAATGTACGAAAGATTAGCGTGCGTTAACAGGTTCAAAGTTATTTTTATTTGTAGGTTCGATAGAGAATTGATCTAATTCTAATTTAACCTTTTTTAAGATTTCTTCACATTTTTTTACAAGGTGTGCTGGATAAACTTCGTCATCGCCATATTCAACACCGTGTGGATAATAGTATTTACCAAGGACTGGTTTCATTAATGTAAGGATGGCATCGTGTGCACCAACATCACCAGAAATAGCATATGCGAATACGCGTAGGTAATAACGACCTTCACGAGTATCAAATCGTTTATCGAATGTCATACGCTCGTAATCCCAGCCGCCATCACATTCTAAACCATGTTTTTTCATAATGCTGACAATTAGCTCTTGATCAGCTGTTAAATTTTCAAGGTTAGTATTTTCAAAATACATGTATAGTCCTCCTTTAGGTTCTCGTACAAAGTATACGCTCATTTTTATAATAGAGCATATTCGACATTGTTGCAATGACAACATTGTGTCAACCCAATTACAATTGATATAATAACTTACAATAATGGTGATGAAAAGGAGTGCTGTATGAAAGCTTTATTCCGCATTTTAATGGTTGGTGGTGCAATCGCGTTAATTGGCTTTATGTTTTTTAATACCCCGAAGGAAAACGAGCCATTAGAAGGGCCAAATACCAATTCTAATATTATTCCTCAAACCCAGCTAAAGCAGCAACCTGCAATAGGAGCAATGACACGTCCACAAACGGGTATATCTACATTGATAGGAAAAGGCACACAAACTGTTTTAGAAAAATATGGGGAGCCGGCAAGAAAAGAGCCATCCTCATTTGGTTATCAATGGTGGGTCTACAATGAAGATGTTTCAACTTTTTTTATGATTGGTATTAATAATAATATTGTGACACAAATTTACATAGCAGGACAAGAAATTGATGCATTTCCTTTTAAAGTGGGGCAAAAACGTGATGAAATATATAGAATGACAATCATTGACTATGAGGTGGCTGCCACAGTAGGCGAAAATATTTTCATTTTCTCGATGAGTGAAGAAGATATGCAAACAAGGCTGCTTGTCCAATTTGATGGTCTTTACGCACAACTTTATATAGATAGGGAGACAAGTGAGTTACAGGGGATACGCTATACAGACAGTGAAACACTTGTCCTTCATCAGCCATATGAAATGAGTTATCAAGGAGAGCTTGTTAGACGTACCCCACCTTCCTCATTTCTACAGCAAGAAATTGATGTGGCCAGCGCTAAACAGCTAGATGATTTGTTAAATGTTACAAGAGTCCATCATGATTTACTTCCTTTAGAAATGGATGAATCATTGGAGGAAGCGGCAAGAATGCATAGTGAAGATATGAAGGTACAAAATTTTTTAGCACATGAATCGCCGACCTATGGCGATCTAAAAAAACGATTACAAGCGCAAAATATCGATTATAGTGAAGCGAATGAAAACCTGGCCACTGCCTATTTTGATGCGATTGAAGCTATGCATGGCTGGACAAATTCTCCTGAACACAGAAAAGTACTTTTGAATGATAAATACACCCGCGTTGGTTCTGGTGCATTTGTAGATTATTATACGCAAATTTATCTTGAGCCCACTTCACAAGAATTGGATAGTGAAGAGCAAGATAACGATGAACGGAAAAATGAAGAACAAGATAACGAAGAACGGAAAAATGAAAAACAAGATAGTGAAGATTCTACAGAGAAATCAGATCAAACCTCACCATAACAGAAGAATATTCATATGAAGACAAGCTTTCGACAATCGGGCTTGTCTTCATTTTTTTTGTGCAGTTTCTCCAGCTCTTAGGCTTCTGCATTTTTCGTCACACCGTTACAAACGCCGTCATATGATAGAGAACTGAGAGGGGGAATGAGGTTTGCAATTAGCAGAGCTATTAAAAGACTGGCCATGTAGCGTGACGGGGGGATCTATACGGACAGAAATTACTGGTGTAGAGGACTATGCACAGGCAGTACAACCTGGTGATATCTTTATTGTACGAAAAGGTAAAAAAACATCGGGAAGTCGGTTTGTCAAAGAAGCATTGGCAAGAGGAGCTGCTGCTATCGTTTCAGAAGAAAGCATCTCTTTGCCAATTATCGATAAAGAAATTCCTTTTGTCTGGGTTCCTAATACAGCATTATTTTTATCGTATGCAAGTGCAAAGCTTGCTGCTTTTCCAGCAGAAGCTTTAACTGTTATTGCCATTACAGGTACAAATGGAAAGACTACAGTGAGCCATTTTGTCAGTCAGCTTCTAAATGCTCTACATAAACAAGCAGCAGTTATCGGAACGGTTGGCTTTTTCATCAATGGCGAGAAACAACAAACGGCTTATGAGCAATTAACAACATTGCAAGCTAAAGAATTACACCCCATTCTAAAGCAATGTGTGCGAAAAGGTGTTACGCATGTTGTGCTAGAAGCTTCTTCAATGGGGTTGCAGCAACATAGACTCGATCATTGTGACATTGACTGTGGTGTATTTTTAAATTTATCAGAAGATCATTTAGAAGATCATGGTGGGTTAGAAGCTTATAAACGTGCTAAGAAACGATTAGCGGATTTATCAAAAAAGTTAGTATTAAATGGAGATGATAACTTTTGCCGTTCTGTAGGCATCTATGATAAGAAAAAATCTTGCTCATTTGGTTTTGATAATCACAATGATTTACATATCCAAATCGTCAGTGAATCAGTTGGAAAAACCGTCCTTTGTCTACAGACTACAGCGAGTGAGCATATTGTGGAAATTCCCTTTGTCGGAAAATATCATGTACAAAATGCTGTGGCTGCCTTAATGGCCGTATGGCGCTCAGGTGTCCCTATGGAAGATATAGTTGGACATCTGTGGACATTAAGGCTACCAGAGGGCAGGCTAGAGAAGATTGAAAATCCATTAGGGATTGATGTATATGTAGATTATGCCCATACAGCAGAAGCTTTACAAGCGGTATTACAAACCTTTGATCGTTCCAAAACAATTTACCTTGTCTTCAGTTGTGGTGGAAATCGTGACAAGGCGAAACGCTTTGCTATGGGAGCAGTAGCAAGTAAATACGCTGATGTTATTTATTTAACAACAGACAATCCACGTGATGAAGATCCAATTGTAATTAATGAAAGTATTATTGCTGGTTTTACAGAGCAACAATATTATGAAATTTACTTAGATCGGAAGCTTGCTATCCATCAAGCGTTAGCAAAGGCAGAAAAGGGCGACATTGTTCTTGTTGCCGGAAAAGGGCATGAACAAACTCAGCAAATAAAAAACCAAAAGTTCCCTTTTTCCGATCAACAATGTATTAAAGACTATTTTGCAAGTCTAATTATGGACGACGCTGAATAACAAAGAAAGATCCTGTAGCAATGGCAAGCTTGCGACCAGTCTCATCTTCGATATCACATTCCATGACAAGTGTTTGGCGGCCCTTATGAACAAAACGACCACGTGCAATCAATTCTTTATTCGTTGTGGTAGCGATATACGATATATTCATATTCGTAGTAACTACATTATATCCCTCAGGCACAGAGCGTGAAGCAAGCCCTCCCATAGCGGCATCAGCAATCGTTGCAATAATACCCCCATGTGGCACCTTTATCGTATTGTGAATAACAGGTGTAATAGGGATACGTACCTCGCTGACCTCAGGCTCAAACTTTCCTACCATATGTAAAGTAGCATTAATATAACGACGGTGAATGCCTTGCTGTTTCTCCCGTAGTCCATTTAAAAGATGTAATAAAACATCTTCATCTTCCTTGGTACTGTCTTGTAAAATCTCGGCAACTAACTGTTCAATCTGACCTTTAGATGTTGTCATCATTTGGAAAACCTCTTTCATTAAAATTATCAATAATGTAAAATTACCATAAAATCTGTTATGATGGGAAAGAGATTGGGGGAATTAAAAATGATGATGACCTCTGACTGGGTAATCATTTTGGATGAGGCGGAAGCGCTTTGTGAGATGATTCTTTCCTCAGAACCTGCGATGGCGCTACAACAAGCGTATGAAGCAGTATATAGTGATGCACAAATTGTTGAAGCTATATATGCATTTAATCGCATGAAAGAGCAGTACGAAGATGTACAACGTTTCGGAAAATATCATCCGGACTACCATACAATTATGAAGTCGATTCGCCAACAGAAAAGGGCCCTCGACTTAAATGAAAAAGTTTCAGCTTTGAAAATTGCTGAAAACGATTTTCAGGATTTACTTGATGAGATTAGCCTATTAATAGGAAAAACAGTCTCTGAAGCGGTAAAAGTTCCTGTTAGTAATCCATTCTTTGCATCTGGTTCATCTTGCGGAGGTGGATGCGGCTCGGGCGGTTCATGCTCTTGCTCAGCATAAATAGGATGTGTATATAACATATCTCTTCTAGACTGTAGACAACTCGAAGGCAACAACTGAGTTAGTTTACAGTCTTTTTTATAATTGAATTGAAGGAGGAAGCATAAATGAAAACATATCGAATTGCTGTGATACCAGGGGATGGAATAGGAAAAGAGGTTGTACCAGCTGCAATAAAAGTTCTTGATCAAGCAGCGTTATTAGATGGTCGCTTTCAATTTGAATGGACAACTTTTCCCTGGGGCTGTGACTACTATTTAGAGACAGGTAAAATGATGCCTGATAATGGTATTGAGCTGTTAAAACAGTTTGATCAAATTTTTTTAGGGGCAGTGGGAATGCCTGACTTGGTTCCAGACCATGTATCATTATGGGGCCTTCTCATTAAAATTCGACGCGAGCTACAGCAAGCTATTAATGTACGACCTGCGAAGCTATTACAAGAGTTACCATCACCTTTACGACAACCAAATGGCTTTGATTTTATTGTTGTAAGGGAAAATTCTGAAGGGGAGTATGCTGAAAGCGGAGGAAGAATACATAGTGGTCAAGATGAGGTGGCAATCCAAAATGCCGTTTTTACAAGAAAGGGTACAGAACGGGCGATGCGCTATGCATTTGAACTAGCCAAAACACGTCGTGGACATGTAACAAGTGCTACAAAATCAAATGGGATTACATATAGCATGCCTTTTTGGGATGAAGTGTTTGCTCAAGTAGGAAAAGAATATGAAGAGGTAGGTCAAGCATCTAATCATATTGATGCACTAGCGGCATTTTTAGTGATGAAGCCAGAAAACTTTGATGTTATCGTAGCATCCAATTTATTTGGGGATATTTTAACAGATCTAGGCGGTGCCATTATGGGAAGCATCGGTATTGCACCTGCAGCAAATTTAAACATTGAAGGGCATTATCCATCGATGTTTGAGCCAGTCCATGGTTCTGCACCAGATATAGCTGGTCAAGGAATTGCCAATCCAATAGGGCAAATTTGGACAGGGAAGATGATGCTTGATTTCCTTGGTTATCAAGATGTGGGAACAAGTATATTAGATGCTATTGAGCAAACATTAGCGCAGGGTATAAAAACGCCTGATTTGGGTGGAACTGCCACACTACAAGAAGTAACTGATGCAATCATAGATTATTTAACATAATGTTTATTGAAATGGGAAGTAATAATGGATCTAACATTTACATGAAAGGGAAGCACAATGAACTAATGTGCTTCCCTTTCATGTTGTTGAAAAAAGATGGTGTCAATGGCAGAAAAAGCAACTTTGCAAGGTGAGGGGTTGATTTCTGTTCCGCCAGCGACCTTTCCAGGGGGCGTCCGATGAGCCGCTTCACTCACTTCCGTTCGCTCCAGGGTCTCCTCTGTGACGCTAATCCCCTAGGAGTGACGCTGGCTCCACTCCAATCAACCATTCTGCAAAGTATCTTTATTTTTTTTCATAGTAGCATAGCGATCAAATCGCCCATTAACTGTATTCTTAGAGGGGATAAGCTCTTATTTTCAATGTGGAGAAGTGATGCGTGACAACACCTCTTCATAAAGAGTAGTGAACACCTCCCCTTTATTTGAAAACCTTTGCTAAAAAGTCAGTGGGTTGAAGTGGAGGGCTACTTGACTCCCGTGGGATAGCGAGACAGGCAAAACTCTAAACGGAGCGGTAGCGGAGGAAGCGATTCGGCACTCGCCCACAGGAAAGCAAGTAGCCTGCAACGGAAATCCATTTCTACCCTTCAATTGCCTGTTTTGTTTTTCAATACTAAGAAAGGGAAGGCACACTTAACGAGTGTCCTTCCCTTTTTTGTCCGCATCTTATTTAGACTCTTGAACTTGTAATAACTCAACAGCAATATCAGGACGGTCTGTAATAATGCCCTTTGCCCCATTATTGAGTAACTTTTTCATCGTATCTATATCATTGATTGTCCAATAGTGGACAGGAATATTGAGGTTATTTAAAAAATGAATAAATTTTGGAGAATCTAATGCAATAACCCCTGACTTCGGAGGGATTTGGAAAACATCCACTTTAGGATGATATAAATGTCCAAACTGACTTGAGAAGGAAGCAAATGCTTTTCTTACATCTGATTCACCTGCACCAAGTGCTACTTGATTTTGAGCATATAAATTAAAGCGATCTATTTGCTCACCATAAAAGCTTGTCACAACGACACGATGTTCAACTTGAAGTTCTTCAATTAAGCGCCAAAGTTTAGAAGGCATTAGACTTCCTTCATAAGTGTCTGGAGCATCTTTGATATCAATGTTGATTAACATATTTGGATAGGTTTCAAGCAATTCTCGTAATGTCACGACATTTAATTTGTCCTCACGATATGGGAAGTTTCCATCCAAATCTTCAAATTGGTAGCCATGATTTAAGGCATTGATTTCTGCCAACGTCATATCTGCAATGAGCCCATAGCCATCCGTTGTACGTTCAACTGTGTCGTCATGGAAAACAATAATTTCCTCATCTTTCGTTAGGCGAATGTCGATTTCAAAGCCGTCAACACCAAGCTGTGCTGCTTTTTCAAATGCAACCATTGTATGTTCAGGTGCTAAAAGAGCTCCGCCACGATGTGCAAGAATTACGGGGCGTTCGAATTGTAATGCTTGCTTACCTTCGCGTTGCTGTGGTTTTGAAATAGCTTTACTACCTGCCCAAGCTGCTGCACTTGCTGCTGCAATTGCAAGCGCAATTTTTGTTTTCTTACCCATATTCGTCCTCCTTAACAATTATCCTCATATAAAAAAGTAATAGTGAATTCATTGTTTAATCAATAGTAGTAAGTACAGGGCCTACTATTAAAATTAGTTGCTAGTATAAGTGAATGATGATTTTTTTTATGCCGATTCTTGCCATCCTATTGAAAAATAATCATTATGGAGGTTCAAATGTGTTGTAAGGGTTCTTTTGAGGCATGATCATCTTTCAGCATTCTTCTGTTCCTGTAATGATGCTACAATTGAATTTATCTAAAACAACTGATTCATCTTCACGATGTTCAACGTTGTATGCTTTTCCATTATAACGGAAAATTGAGCGTTCTGTCAGCTAAACTCTGTTGCTATCATTTTCTGGTCTATGGTATTCTTTTATGTAAGAAATGAGGGAATCCAATATGAACGAACGACAAGGGCTAATCGTTTACGTCCATCAATTAAAACATGCGAAGTCACTTCGGAAATATGGTCATGTTCTTTATATTTCTAGAAGGCAAAAATACGTAGTGCTTTACTGCGATCGTGAGGACATTGACATGATGACAACAAAACTACAACGCCTTCCATTTGTAAAAGACGTTGTGGCGTCTTATCGTCCATTTGTAAAAACTGAATATGAAAATGCAAAACCAGATAAAGCAAAGGAATATGACTATAAGGTAGGTCTATAAACTCATGTTAATGCGGGTATATAGTTATTTAGTCTTAATATACCGATTAAGTATTGATAAAATAGTTTTGATTCCGAAAATATAGATGAGTGCTTTATTTCTACAACTACTGCTTTTCGACCGAGTTGTTCTATTTGTGCTTCAAACATTTTTTGTCGCTGTGTTGGCTGTTCTTCATTGTATGGGATGCCTTCTCGACAAATATAAATAGGCATGAACTTACTTTCGCCGACTGGTTT
The DNA here is from genome assembly GCF_038630885.1 of Lysinibacillus sp. FSL K6-0057. Classification (NCBI taxonomy): domain Bacteria; kingdom Bacillati; phylum Bacillota; class Bacilli; order Caryophanales; family Bacillaceae; genus Lysinibacillus; species Lysinibacillus sp. FSL K6-0057. Next base: position 1,017,979 of record NZ_CP152047.1, read on the forward strand.
AAGGGCGACAGCTAAAGAAATCACCTTCTTGTCTTCTTTTGTAGATGTTAGTAAAAAGGCTTGATGAAAACGTTCCTGGTTGGTTTTAATAATTTCGAGTAGCTCGTAAACATCACCATAGCCTTCTCCTAATTCTATAAATTGTTGTGGCATAATAATTGCACATCCTTTCCAATACTCATAGTATCATGCTGCGGGAGGTCAAGCACATGAAATTTGCATTAAGCTTTTTTACTATTTTAGCACTAATCATTACAGGAACGATATTTTTCCAATATCATGCTTATTCATCTGATTTAGAAACGGGCATAGGGGATTTTCATTATTCTCAGGAAATAGAGATTGTCTATCGAGAAAATAGCTTAGATATTCGTCAACATTTTAAAAACCTACCAAATCAAAAGGTGAAAATTAAATGGCCTGAAAAAGCAACAAACGCTAGTTGCTTTATTGAAAATGAAAAAAGCTGTGATCGTTTATCAGATGAAGTCTCTTATTTTGCAAAAGGGGAGACAAAATCACAATCTGTGTCATACATAATTCCAATTGAGGGCGGCTTGAAAAATAAGATGCTCCTTCAAAATGTTTTTGCTACACTAATAAATGGTGAAGCGTCTTATTCAATTGTTTCGATTTCTACAGACAGCAAAGTGAAAGGACAATGGGTTACAGGTTTGCCTTTAGTAGGTCAACAACAACTTGTACTTGTCAATTACACAATGTTTAGAGGAAACGGTACTGTTCAAGATTTATATTGGCAAGCTGGAGAACTTAAAGCGCAAGAGCAGACACCTGTGTTATCTATTTATGCGCAGCAGGAAGTCCCTAATGATTTTCTAAAGTCATTAGAAAATTTACAGCTTCTAAGTGATGAGCATGTTGCAATTATTCAAGAAAAAAGTCCAGTAGCAGTTCATGACGAAAGATTGTTATTTTTACCAACACTTACTACACAAGCTGTAGAGCAGGAAGTAATTTTATCACAAATTAAATCACAATATAATTTTGTAGATTCTCCAGAATGGTTGCCTGAGGTTGTGGCATCCTATTTAGTAAACGATCCAATTGGTGGAGAAAAAACAAAGAAAATCATCAAAGCATTAAATGATTTTATGACAGATAGTCAACAACAAGCTTGGCAGGAAACATTGAAAAAGCTTGGAGATGAATCAATTTCTCCGGATACACTGGACAAGTATTTATCACAGGTATTAGATGCCAAGACCTCTTATTTTGCATTAAATGCAGCTCAGCCAAATGGAACCTATCCGCTTTTATTTGAGGATCCACGTGATGTATATGTGGATGATATGCTGAAGGAAGATGTTCATGTTATCCTATATGAGGGACAGGCGTTGTATACGGCAGATACATTATTGCCTTATCTTGGCTACTCAGCTGAGGAAGGGAAGAATGGCTATTATGTAAATAGCGAGCATCGTACATTCCGTTTTCCTAAAGAGCCTGGCTTCTATGTATTCAACCAGCGTAGATATTCATCTATCTCGGAACCAATCATTAAGATTGCTGATCGTTATTATGTAGAAGAAGCTTGGTTACAGCGATTATTCCTCGTTGAACTACAAAAAAAGGATGAGCGTATTCAAGTATTAACACAAGAACAACAATAACTTTTGCAGCGGAGGGCCACCCTTTCGCTGCAAAATACTTTATATAGACGAAAGTACGGTGAGATGCTGATATGAGAGTTGTAGCAGGAGAGCGCAAAGGAATGCCGCTTAAAGCAATAGCAGGAAACACGACAAGGCCTACAACTGACAAGGTGAAGGAATCCATTTTTAATATAATTGGGCCGTTTTTTGATGGAGGTGTGGCGCTAGATCTGTTTGCTGGAAGCGGTGGCTTGGGTATTGAATCATTAAGCAGAGGGGCAGAGCGTGCTATTTTTATTGAGAAAGATCCTAAAGCATTCCAGGTGCTACAAGAAAATATAAAAAAATGCCGTTATGAAGAATATACAGAGCTTTTTCGTATAGATGCAAAGCGCGCTGTGAAAGCGCTATTAAAGCGTGACATTACGTTTAAACTCATTTTTTTAGATCCACCTTACCATCAGCAGGAATATTATGACCTCGTACAAATTTTGGTTGATAACAGTAAAATACAACAAGATGGTATTATTTTATGTGAACATGCAAAAGAGGTACAATTGCCTCGAAATTTTGGGGAGTTTGTTTTAACAAGACAAGAAACATATGGCGGAACAATTATTTCTGTTTATCGCTGTACAGAGGAAGAGGGAGAATAAGTTGTCTGAAAAAATTGCTGTAGTTCCTGGAAGTTTTGACCCTGTCACATTCGGCCACTTAGATATAATTAAACGTGCGGCGGATGTGTTTGATATCGTATATGTAGCAGTATTAAACAATTCAGCAAAGAATCCGTTGTTTTCTGTAGAGGAACGTATGGCTTTGATGGCTGAAGTGACGAAAACCTTACCTAATGTCCGTATAGAGAGTTCTTCAGGTCTATTGATTGATTATGCCAAGGAAAAAAAGGCGAAGGCAATTGTTCGTGGCTTACGAGCAGTTTCAGATTTTGAATATGAGATGCAAATTACCTCTATGAACCGTTTCCTAGATGAAACGATTGAAACTTTTTTCATCATGACGAAAAATCAATATTCATTCCTAAGTTCTAGTATAGTAAAAGAGGTTGCGAAATACGGTAGTGATGTTAACGAGCTAGTCCCTACTTGTGTCGTGAAGGCTTTAAAAGAAAAATATGGTTTTACACAATAGTTATGCAGAGGATGTCAAATGAACGATGACATCCTCTTTTTGATCTTTAGTGCTATTGTTATTTCAGAAAAAATAGAGCATAAATAGTCGGTACAATGATTATGCTAAGAAGGCGGAATTTTATATAAGGTCTTACAGAAAGTTTTGCAGATTTGGCGATAACAAAAATTTGTAAGTGAATACTTATACTTTGCATCGTTAACAAAATCACAACGAGTAAATGGATATACGGAAGATCTGGAAATGCTGTAACCGTCATTTTAAGACCGTTCGTTACCTCTAGAACAGCTGCTATCGAAAGCTCAATCGTATAGGGAAGCTTGGGTATCAGCTGATCTAAGCCTTGTTGTACAATGGTCTGAATCGTTGTGAAAAAGATGATGGTTGTACCAACTAGCAGAATTGTTGGAGCCGTTTCTTTAATGCTTTCTGAAAATGGAGCACTATAGAGTGGTGTGTTGTGTACGGAGATATTAGGTGGCTCAGTTTTACGAAATAAAAAGTAGCCAGTTACTAGGCAACAAATATTAAACGTATGTAGTAAACATAAAAACAACCATCCAAACGTATTACTGTGTAGTAAATCAAGGCTTACAAAACCTAATACAAAAAGTGGGCTTGGTGCATGACAAACAGCTAGCAAAAAATTTGCTTCTTTCGGGTGTAATTGACCACTGTTTTTTAAATAAACAATGGTGGTTGCGCCAGTTGGATAGCCTCCAAGGGCACTAATAATGTAGGCTTGTACGTATAAAGAAGCTCTTTTTGTTTTGGTACGCATAGGGGCTGTTAAACGCAGAAGCCATTGTGTTAACACAAGATAAGGCAATAAATACGGAAACAGTGCTTCCATGAAAAGATTTAAGCCTAAATCAGTACCACTATGAGCGGTTTGTGGGAATAACAAGAGTAAGAGAATTAGAATTACGCAGAGCACTATTTGAATTGTAGCAAACATGTTATCAACTCGTTTCAACTTTTTGTCATTCACATAGGCAAATGCTAAAATCAATATATGTGAGAAAGGCAAAAACATGAACGTATGGTTTTGCAAGCGTCCTAGGAGGTGTTTTCAAGTGAAGAAAAAAATTAGTATTTATGCAGTGTTAATAGTCGTGATTTGTTTTATGATGTTATACCGACTAGACGCGTATATTATGAAACCTGGAAGTGCATATGATGTCAGCAAATTCGTTACTGTTGATAGCAAAGAGGCAGATAGCGTGGGGTCTTTAAGTTTAATGACAGTCGCTATGCAGCAAGCCACGCCGTTCTCGTATTTGTGGGCGAAAGTTCAAAAATATCAAAAGCTAATGGATATTGAACAAGTACGAAATCCTTTAGAGGATGATGAGGAATATAATATTCGACAGTTAAAGTTAATGTCTGATTCACAATTTAATGCGAAATATGTAGCCTTCCAAAGAGCGGGGCTAGAGACAAAGGTTCTTTTTAATGGTGTATTCATATTAAATGTATTAGACGGAGGAGCTTCAGATGGTATCTTGAAAGCTGGTGATGAAATTGTCGAGGTTGATGGTCAAAAAATAACTAGCCAACAAATGCTTGTGGATCTATTAAAACCTAAGCAGCTTGGAGATAAGGTAACCATTCAATTTATACGCAATGAAGAACAACATCAGGAGACTATTACATTACAGGAAATTCCTAATGCGCAAGAACATAGAGCGGGTTTAGGTATTTCCTATACTGAAAGCAAATCGATTGAAACTAATCCGAAAGTGACGATGAAAACAGAGGATATTGGAGGACCTTCTGCTGGTCTGATGTTTACACTTGAGATATTAGACCAACTTCTTGATGAAGATTTAACAAAAGGCTATGCAATTGCTGGTACAGGTGAAATGCTAATAGACGGATCAGTTGGCAGAATTGGTGGGATAGATTATAAGGTTATAGCCGCCGATCGTGACGGTATGGAGATCTTTTTTGCACCAGACGATGAAATCTCTCAAGAAATGAAAGCGAAGTATCCAGAGCTAGAATCGAATTATGCGACGGCTGTTAAAACGGCAAAAGAGATTAAAACAAAAATGAAAATCGTTCCAGTAAAAACGGTTGACGATGCTATCAATTATTTAGAGCAACTACAACCAAAATAAAATAAAGGGATGCTAGAGTGTTTTTAGCATCCCTTTTGTTGTCTTTAGCAACGAATAGGTGGTGTTTGATAATCCTTCGGCAGCGTCAGATTCTTTGTTCCTTGCTCGATACTTAAATTATAAAGCTCTGCTGCATGGATATCGATGGCTAACATCGCATCACTGGTAGACGCAACTCGACTGATTAAGGGTAATTCTATATTCTTTTTTTGCTGACCTAAGTAAGCTTGTCCCATCGGGCTCATACCCAACAATCGAATAAAGGAGGGCGCTTTAAAACTTTGGAGCTGCTCTTTTGTAAACCCTGTATAGATATGTGTTATCATACGCTGAAGGCGGGTCCATGTATAACGTTTAGATTTTATTTTTTCCATAAAGCTATTAAAGGTTGAGCTCGTTTTTGCTGCTTTCACAATTGCATTTTCGATCCCCTCTGTTACTTCTGCATAACGAGTAAGTTCTGAGGGGGTGTGTCTTATAATAGTGAACTGTAATAAAGGCCAAAAAGTTTCCCAGTTAGCAAATTGGTTATACTTTGTATGCCAGTCTGTTAAAAAATCAAAAGTAGCTTTAGGAACAACATTTTCTATACTCTGTAAAGAACTTGTAGAAGCAAGGGCTTTACGTATGCCAGTGGCACTTGCAATCGATGCATCTTCCTTTAATGCATCATGGTATCCTGCTGCAACGCGAGGAATTGTTAGCGGTTTGATGCTACTGTTAAGGGCCCTCGCAGCTTCAAGATAATGAAAGCCCAATATATTATTTGGTTGTGCAAGATCGATGTATGGAGCAGGGAACTTCTGAGAAAGCTGTTCATAGGCATAATGTAGGCTTTTTGGATAGCTTGCACCTGTTTTAAGGCTGTCTTTAATGAACAAGTCATATTCTGCACGGTGGCTGTCAATCAGCTCAAACGTGTTCAGAAAGGGCTGAATAGAGCCGTCTTCACTTCCAAAGGCAAAAGCGTCGCAGCCTACTGCACTTAATAAAGAAATGGCTCCTTTTGCGAAATCTGTGGCAGGTGCTGTACTATAGACATAAGGTAGCTCAATAACAATATCTACACCACCAGCAAGCGCCATTTTAGTGCGTGTCCATTTATCTACCATGGCAGGTTCTCCACGTTGTAAAAATGTGCCGCTCATAACAGCGATAACAAGATCTGCCTGCGCTACTTTTTTAGCCTGCTCTAAATGATAAGCATGTCCGTTGTGAAAAGGATTATATTCAACAACAATTCCAACTGCTTGCATGCTTTTCCCCCTTATAATTAATGTTTTATTTGAATCTGTTAGGAGTAAATACACTTCTCATAGTATATAATTATAGGTGGGTTTTAAAGTGGTGACAAGAAATTATCTTGACATCTATTTTTACACATTATATAATCAACAGTGTTGTCTCGAGGTGATTAAACGAATGAAATGGTCAATTCATCAATTATCTAAATACCGCCAAAACGGGATGCCAATCGATGCCTTTGTCCAGCTGGACGAAGTGATGGAGCGAAACCAGGATATTCGAGCAATTTCGCCCGTTCATGTAAAAGGGCTATGTACTTTTGGTGCATCGCAAATGACATGTCAGTTAACTGTGACAGCAACGTTAATACTACCATGTGCACGCACATGGGAGGATGTTGAGTTTCCAATTGAAGTTGAGACAGTTGAAATTTTTAGCTGGATTGACGAAGATAAAAGAGGAGACGATGACGGAGACATTCACTATATTGACGGTGAAGTCATCGACATGAAACCAGTTCTTGAGGAATTAGTTTTACTTGAGGTACCAATGCAAGTGTTCAAAGAGGATTCTGAAGGACAAGTGCATGGTGGTAAAAACTGGTCTTATGCAACAGATGAAGACGTAGAGCTACACAAAAAAGCTGACGAACAAAAAGTGGATCCAAGACTAGCTTCTTTAGCTAAGTATTTTGATCAAACAGACGAATAGACGATCTGTAAGGAGGTGCCATCAATGGCTGTACCATTTAGAAGAACTTCTAAAACTGCAAAAAGAAAGCGTCGTACGCATTTCAAATTATCTGTACCTGGTATGGTAACTTGCCCTAACTGTGGTGAGGCTAAACTATCACACCGTGTTTGCAAAGCTTGCGGACAATACAAAGGTAAAGAAGTAGTAAGCAAATAATACAGTGTTTGCTCACTTAAAAGGCTAGTAGAGAGACCATGGCTCTTTACTAGCCTTTTTGTTAGCTAAAAAAGACGGAATATTTCGTTGATTATGAAGTTCTTTACAATAGTGAAATAATTGTGTGATACAATTTATTCATTGCGACAAAGGGGGTTGAAGTATGTCTTATACGATTGATAATCATGATGGCATTATGACATTTACCATTAACCGTGAAGAGAAGCGGAATGCTGTCAATGACGAAGTGATGAATGGTCTTCAAGAAGTCATTACATATATTCGTGAGCATGAAGATGTGCGTTTTTTAGTAGTGACAGGTGCTGGCGATAAATCGTTTTGCTCAGGAGGGGATTTATCTGAGTTTCATTCATTGGAAACAGAGGATGAGGCATTTGGTATGTTAAGTAAGATGGGGAAAATATTATATGATCTTGCCACGCTTCCTGTACCAACTATAGCACTTATAAATGGTACTGCTGTTGGAGGAGGTTGTGAGATTGCAACGGCTTGTGATTTTCGTTTAGTCGCTAGCCATGCAAAATGTGGTTTTATTCAAGGAACACTAGCCATTACAAGTGGTTGGGGTGGCGGTACATACTTATTTGAACGAGGTTTACGTCATGATCGTGCAATGAAGATGCTAGTGGATGCAAAGCCGTACCCTGCACACTTATTATACGAGATAGGATGGGCTATGCGTGTTTTTGAAGGCTCAAAAGAAGAAGCCTTGAATGATTTTATTGAACATATGCGAGAAATCCATCCTTCTGTTCATAAAGCATATAAGGATATTGAGCTTCGAAAGTGGCATGAGCGCAATATGTATGAGCGTGTGATGGAGGAAGTTCGTACCTGTGCAAAGTTGTGGGAAAGTGAAGCACACCATCAAGCGGTTAATAATTTCTTGACAAAGAAGAACAATAAGTAATGTATAAAGACAGTGATGAGAGGAAAACGTCATCACTGTCTTTTTTCAAGCGATGATTCTATTTTGCTCGCTTTTGCATATAGTAGTAAAAAATGCGAGGGTGATAGATTATGGAATTGAAAAAAAGAAAAGATCAATGGACGAAGGAAGATGATGAAAGACTAGCAGAAATCGTATTGCATAATGTGCAGAATGGCAAAACACAGCTAGAGGCATTTGAAATGGCGGCCATAGAACTAGGTCGTACAAAACAAGCTTGTGGTTTCCGCTGGAATAAAACTTTGCGTGGGCAATATAGTCAGTCACTATTAGCTGTGCGAAATCAGCCTCAACAATCTATGCGAAGTCACTTGAAATTAGCGTTGACAAGTTTTGACGAATTAACCGAGGCTTATCAAACACTTGAAATGAAGCACCGTGAATTGCAAAATGAACATGATAAGTTAGTGAAATGGCTTCAACAAGGTTATTCATTAATGAAAGATTAACGTTATAAGTATGTGGCTTTTGGAACATGAATGACATTGCTTTTCTTTCCTGGAGATAAAACCCTTTCTGTATATCGTCAATAATCGGTCTATCCTGTATAATAAAAGAACCTGCGTAGAAGGTGCCTTAGATGTATTCTGAGGCACCTTATTCTTGTGTGCTTTGAAAACCCCCTGCTATGCAGGGGGTTCCGGAAAGCTTTTAGCTATGGACAATAAAAAAACTCCAAACGTACAATAAAGTCAGGTCTAGTCAACCGACTTCGTACGAAAGGAGCCACCATAAATGGATAATAAAAGTTTAGCACATACAACGTGGAATTGTAAGTATCATATCGTCTTTGCGCCAAAGTATAGAAGGCAGATTATTTATGGTCAAATTAAAGCAGATGTTGGAAGAATATTGCGCCAATTATGTGAAAGAAAAGATGTAGAAATCATAGAGGCAACAGCCTGTCCTGACCATATTCATATGTTGGTAAGTATTCCTCCGAAATTGAGTGTATCTGCGTTCATGGGTTATTTAAAAGGGAAGAGTAGTCTAATGATTTTCGACCGACATGCAAATTTAAAGTATAAATACGGTAATCGTCAATTCTGGTGTCGAGGATACTATGTGGATACAGTCGGCCGAAATAAGAAAAAGATACAGGAGTATATAAAAAATCAATTACAAGAAGATATCCTGCAAGATCAAATGACGATGAAAGAATTCATTGACCCATTCACAGGAGAAGAAATCAAGAGAAAGAAAAAATAAGTAAGCCGCTTTAGCGGTTTGTGTGAAAACGGAGTGCGGTTGACGGACCATTCAGAATGTCTTTAGACATGGGCCAGTACCCCAGCGTTTCACGCGCAGAGCAAACCACCAGTTATACTGGTGGTTCTGATTGTAGTTTTATCTTGATTCAGCGAATGTATATTATTCAGAGTTGAAGCGTTAGATGGGGTTTTAAAGTCTGTTGAATAGGAAACACCCCAACAAATGCGCCACGTTCTGTGATGGTGTGAACAATATCGTGTTGCGCCAAAGTATTCGGCGAATGTCACAGCTTGTTTCGAGCGTGCTTGAAGCAAGCTTGATGTAATGACGTCGAAGTAATAATGAGCAGTAAAGATGGAAAGGGTGTAGACAATGAAAGTAGCGATAATTGGTGCAGGAGCAGTTGGTCAATTAACAGCAAGTTTTTTAGCAGAGTTTGGTGTGTCGGTGACGTTGGTTGCGAGAAGGCAGGAACAAGTAAATGAACTAAATGCCAAGAAGTTAACACGTATCAACGTTGATGGAACTAAAACTGTGCAAAGGGTTATTGCTACTACAGATTTGGCTAATTTACCAACGCACGATTTACTAGTGATTGCTGTTAAATACGGACATTTGCAAAAACTATACAAACCATTAGCTTCATTTCCGAATGATACGCCATTACTTTTTATGCAAAATGGCTTAGCGCATTTTGAGGAGGCACTAACCTTACCGCAAAAAAATATTGCCTTTGGTTCGGTGACCTTTGGTGCTCAATTGTTGGACCAATTAACGGTTCAGCATAGAGGAATAGGTCAATGTAAAATAGCGATAGAACGAGGAGAGCAGCAGGTCTTTCAAAAGCTACTACAATTACAGAATTCCCTATTTCCTATTGAATTGGCTAGTAATGCAGAGCAGATGCTTTTTGAAAAAGCGGTGCTTAATAGCTTAATAAATCCATTAACGGCTGTATTGCAAGTGAAGAACGGGGAGTTAGTGACTAATCAACAAGCGTTTTTACTTATGGAAAATATTTATCGAGAGCTTACAGAAGCTTTTGGAGATATTGAACACACCATATCTTTTAGTGATGTGATAGACTTATGTAGGAAAACGGCCAACAACACTTCATCTATGCTAGCGGATCGTCTACAGGGTCGAAAAAGTGAAATCGAAACAATTGTTGGTGTCATTCTGAATAAAGCTTTAGCAAACGGTCATAATTTACCTACTTTGCGTACTTTATATCACCAAGTACTTGCAATAGAGGAGAGCGGTGAATAACGTTGAAAGACCTTTTACATATAGTTATTAGTATCATTATTTTTTGTCCAATTGTTCTTTTTGTCATTGTTTATCTGGTTAGCAGAAAAGTTAAAATTCGTGGCACACATGCTTTTGGAGCAGCTTCTGATGTCACGACATTGTGCTTGTTTTTTTCTGTTCCGTTAGCTATTGGTGTGCTTTGGCGTGTAAATGTAGGGGCGCTTTTGGTGATACTTGCAATAATGATGGCCATGATTTTTACATATATTGATTGGCGGACTAAAAAGGAATTAGAAGTGAAGCCATTATTAAAGAAAATTTGGCGCTTTTTATTTTTAATACTTAGTACAGCGTATCTAGTAATTTGTATTGTGGGTGTCATTCAATCCATTGTGGAATATTTACAGGTTGTCTAAGCATTTTCTTTTCATGTTGAAGCTTTAAGCGTTAAAATAATAGCATTAAAATAGTTATAAAAATCATTCTATAGGAATGAGAATATTGATTGAATTCATAAACCTTAGTACTAGAAGCATAGTTCAGTGACATGGACGAAGTGCAAAGGTGGTCTCGAATTATTCATCTTGACCCAACACAGGTTTTTGTACCGAAAGCGAAAGCGGGTACAGAAAAATCCTTCTTGAGGGAGAGGGATGGCTTATTTCAACAAGTATTCAAATGCTTGCTGAAACATCGTCAAAAAGTATTTGATGCCCCAAAGCCGCTAATGGATGTCGCGGATTTTTCGAGCTATCTGAAAGTCGAGGCGACATTGAAAGCAACGTGTGCATAGTATGAATGAAATTCAATGTCTCGTTATGAGTTAGGAAATGATTTAGTGAGTAGAGGAGTTTATGTTAAATGAAACTGGAGTCAATCCAAGTACCTATAAAAAATCATGTGCTAGCAGATTACTGGTCGCCAAATACTGCCATTCATCAATTTTTTGAGTATGATTACAATGATCAAGCTTTTGAGAAAAGAGCGGAGCATTTAGCACAATATACCCGTGACCAAAAAGAGTTAACAGCAATCATCCGTCAATTTATGGAGCCACTCGGGTTATCCCAAAAAACGAATGAGCATTTAGAACAATTAGAGCAAGGAGCTATGGTAATAGTCGGTGGACAACAAGCAGGTATCTTAACTGGCCCTCTTTACTCCGTTCATAAAGCTATTTCAGTTATTGCATTAGCGAAAGAGCAAAGCGCAAAGCTTCAACAGCCTGTTATCCCTGTTTTTTGGATAGCTGGAGAAGATCATGACTTAGAAGAAATTAATCATACCTATACAGTACATGGGGAATTGCTAAAAAAGCGAACTTATGGTGAACGCTCTAGACGTAAAACGATGGCTTCTGCAACAGCCTTAAACAAAGAGTCGATGACGCAATTAATTAATACGATTATTCGAGATATTGGGGAAACAGAGTATACAGAAGCGCTGATTAAGCAATTAGTTGACGCGTTGAACGGTAGTGAAACATTTACGGATTTCTTTGCCTGTCTAATGCATCAATTATTCAAAGAGGAAGGCTTATTATTGATCGATGCCGCCGACTTTCAATTCCGTCAATTTGAAAGCAAATATTTTGCACAAATCATTCAATCCAATGAAGAAATTGCTAGAGTCGTAACGGAAAAGGAAGAGGAGCTTGAGCGTGCTGGCTATGGTAAGCCTATTTTGGCAACATATGAAGCCGCTAATTTATTTTATGTAGAGGATGGGGAGAGACATCTTTTAGAAAGAAAAAATGATCTATTTGTTAATTTAGCGGCTAACCTCAAATTTACACAAGAAGAGCTGTTAGAAATAGCGCTTAATCATCCTGAACGTTTAAGTAATAATGTAGTAACTCGTCCATTGATGCAGGAGATGACATTGCCAGTATTAGCGTTTGTTGGCGGACCAGGAGAGTTAGCTTATTGGGCAACACTGAAAAATGCATTTTCAGCTTTAGACTTACAAATGCCCATTTTTGCTCCACGCCTTCATATCACCATTGTCACTCGTCATGTAGAGCAATTATTACGTGAGCATCAACTAACTGTTACTGACGTATGGGAAGGAAAAGCGTTGCAAATGAAAGAACGCTTTATTGCAGATGTACAGGACATTGAAGCCAAACGTCAAATTCAAGCTATGCAGCAGTTGTTAACAGAAAAATATGAGGAGCTAGCCTCCTATTTAGAGAAACAGCATTTGCATTTAGATAAAATTCTTGAGAAAAATCAAGAAAATCATGCAAAGCAATTGGATTACCTGCAGCAAAAAATTGAACAAACTGTATTGAGTAAGCATGAAACGACTATTCGTAAATTTATGACACTGCAAAATGAATTGTATCCGAATGATGGTTTCCAAGAGAGAACCTTTAATCCATACCAATATTTCAATGAGTTTGGACCTATGTTAATTGCTGAAATGCTGAAGCAAAATTATAGCATCGGTAAACACCACTATTTACTTTATTTATAAAATCAATAAATAGATACTTTATACCTAAGTGGTAATTTGATATCATGTGAATTTGATGAATTATGTCGAGATAAATAGTATTTAAAGAGCTATCCTACTAAGGGTGGCTCTTTTTTTGTATCATTTAGCTTATATCAAAAAAATCCCTAAAGGTCTAATTGCACATTAAGAGATAAAATGTCAAGTTTTTTTTAAAAAAAGTGGAGGAAAGTGGGGGGATGTGGTACATTATTTAATAAAGTGGGGTGAGTAGTATGTTCATGGGAGAATATCAACACTCCGTTGATGCGAAAGGGCGATTAATCGTACCGGCAAAATTTCGTGAAGCTTTAGGCGAAACGTTTGTTGTCACAAGAGGTCTCGATAACTGTCTATTTGGCTATCCTATGAATGAATGGCGAAAACTCGAAGAGAAATTAAAAGGTTTACCGATGACCAAAAAGGATACACGAGCATTTGCAAGGTTTTTCTTTTCTGGAGCAACAGAGGTAGAAATAGACAAGCAGGGGCGTATCAATATCCCAGCTACTCTTATGCAACATGCACATCTAGTGAAAGAATGTGTGGTGTTAGGAGTTTCAAATCGAATTGAGATTTGGGCTAAGGATGCTTGGGAAGCTTACTTTAGTGAGTCTGAACAATCTTTTAATGAAATTGCAGAAAATATGATTGGCTTTGATTTTTAACTTTTATAGGCATTACAACGTGATAGTTGAATGAGGTTAAGGCCTGAGAGGAGCGAGTGGTATGTTCGATCATACAACCGTGTTATTAAAAGAAACTGTTGATGGGTTGAACATAGATCCTGATGGTGTATATGTGGACTGTACATTAGGCGGTGCAGGACATAGTGAATATCTAGTACAACAATTATCAGATAAAGGCCGTTTAATTTGTTTTGATCAAGATATGACGGCTATTGAAAATGCGAAAATTCGATTAGCACCTTATATTGAGCGTGTTACATTTATCCATTCGAATTTCCGTTACTTAAAGGAAGAGCTATTAGCTCATGGTATTGAGCAGGTTGATGGCATTTTATATGACTTAGGCGTATCTTCTCCACAATTAGATACACCTGAAAGAGGCTTTAGCTATCACCATGATGCACCACTTGATATGCGTATGGATCAAACTGCAACACTGACAGCATCAGAGGTAGTTAATCAATGGGCATACGAAGATCTAGTTCGTATATTTTTCCGTTATGGCGAAGAAAAGTTTTCCAAACAAGTAGCGCGTAAAATTGAAGAGGCTCGTAAAACAGCACCGATTGAAACAACAGGTCAACTTGTAGAATTAATTAAAGAGGGTATTCCAGCAGCGGCACGCCGAAAAGGTGGACATCCGGCAAAGCGCATTTTCCAAGCAATAAGAATTGCTGTCAACGATGAGCTAGGCGCAGCAGAGGATTCATTAGTCGATGCGATTGATATGATTAACGTAGGGGGGCGCATTAGTGTCATTACGTTCCATTCATTGGAGGACCGCCTATGCAAGACAATCTTTAAGGAAGCGTCATCATTACCGGAATTACCACCAAATTTACCTGTAATTCCTGATGACATGAAGCCAACTTTAAAGCTTATTACACGAAAGCCCATTATTCCTTCTGAGGAAGAATTGGCAGTTAATAATCGTGCGCGTTCAGCGAAGCTTAGAGTGGTGGAAAAAATTAACGACAAAGGGCGTGAGTAAATGGCAGCAGTTCGTGTAAGGCAACAGCACCAACATCAACAAGTGCAACAACCGATAACACCACCAAGTCCACAACCCACTATCATACGTCGTAAAAAAACGAACCAAAAGTTTGAAAAGACAATGCTAATTGTTTTAGTTGGTATTATTGCTGTATTAGGAATACTCGTGTTAAATAAACAAGCAGCGATTCAAACAACAAGTATAGACATTCAAAAAATCGAATCAGAAGCAGAAGAGATTGCGAAACAGAATGTTGACTTAACGGTTCGTGTAAGTGAACTTTCTACATACGAAAACATATGGAAAAAAGCCAAAGAACTCGGTTTAACTCAAAATGAGAAAAATGTAAAGGTAGTGCCGGGAGAATGAAAAAAAAGAGATTTCGATTCCAATGGGGAGCCTTTCTATTATTAATTTTTTATGGAGGGCTCTTTTTTCTATTATTTACAAGAATGGTGACATTACAGGCTACAGGAGAAGTAGAAGGACAAGAGCTTGCAGCAAGAGCAGCAGCTAAGTATGGGAAAGAAAGTGTGATTACAGCCAATCGTGGGAAGATTTATGATCAAAATGGACAAGTGATTGCGGAGGATACATTAAGTTATCGCATGATTGCCATTGTAAGTGAAAAAGCTACAACAGATCCTAAGAATCCACGACATGTAGTGGATTCCGAGAAAACGGCAAAAGTTCTAGCAAAATATATTCCAGCGATAAAGGAAAAGGAAGACGAGATTGTTAAAAAACTGAACAATCGATATAGAAGTGATGGTGAACCTTTATATCAAGTTGAGTTTGGTAGCGCAGGTCGTGGTATTAGTCACGAGGTCATGAGTAAAATAAAGGAAGAAAAATTACCAGGAATTCTATTTGTGAGTGACTTAAAACGTTATTATCCAAATGGTGTATTTGCCTCTCATTTAATTGGCTATGCTCTGAAAAAAGATAATAAAGATGGCACAGTCACTACAAAGGGAGAAATGGGCCTAGAATATACGTATGATAAAGAACTTACAGGCGTTAATGGCAAAGTGGAATATGAGACAGATGCTTTCCGCTATTTACTTCCAAACAGTGAGAAAATGATTACACCTGCTAAAAATGGGGACGACATTTATTTAACGCTCGATAAAACAATCCAAAGCTTTTTAGAGGAAGCAATGACAAAGGTAGAACAGGAATATAATCCTGAGTCTATGACCGCAGTTGTAGCAGATCCAAAAACCGGGAAAATTTTAGCGATGTCACAGCGTCCTACATTTAACCCAGAAACACGTGATAGTCAAAATATGAAGTGGCTGAATGAGGTAATTGAGGAAACGATTGAGCCTGGTTCAACGATGAAAACATTCACGCTTGCCTCTGCTATTGATACAAATACATGGGCTCCAAATGCAAAATACCAATCGGGTTCTTATACAGTACATGACCGAACAATTCGAGACCATAATCAGGTTGGATGGGGACCAATCCCTTATTTAGAGGGGTTCCAGCGTTCATCGAATACAGCCATGGCCAACTTATTAAAATTGATTGGCGATGATGTCTTTGTTGAATATTTAGACCGCTTTGGCTTTGGTCACAAAACAGGAATTGATTTACCGAACGAAGCAGCAGGTACTATTTTATCGAAGTATCCTATTCAACGCGTGACAACAACATATGGACAAGGGTCAACCGTAACACCTATCCAAATGATCCAAGCCATGACTGCCATTGCGAATGATGGTAAGATGATGCAGCCATATGTTATCGACCGTATCGTTGATTCCTCAACAGGAAAAGTTATTCAAAATCATGAGCCGGTAGAAAAAGGACAGCCAATAAAAGCTGATACAGCGAAACAAGTGCGAGAAATCCTTGCTTCTACATTAACCTCTGAATATGGTACTGCGAAGGATTTTGTACTAGAGGATTACGAGGTTGCAGGAAAGACGGGGACAGCCCAAATACCAAGAGCAGATGGTACTTATTCTTGGGGTGCTAACCAATTCCTATATTCATTTTTAGGAATGGCGCCTGTTGATGATCCACAGTTAATCATGTATGTCTCAGTGAAAAAACCTAAGCTGAGTAATGAGCTTGGATCTGTACCAGTATCAAAAGTCTTTAATCCAGTTATGTTAAATAGTTTAAAGCACCTTAATATCAATCCAGATGACGTGCAGCATGTTAATAAAGTCAGCATTCAGGATTATACAGGTCAAAGTGCTGAAGCGGTTGAAGTAGAATTGGGAAATGATGGATTACAACCAATCGTTGTTGGCAGTGGTGGTAAAATTATTGAACAATATCCGACGAACAGTCAAAAGCTCGTAAAAGGTAGTTTTGTATTTTTAAAGACTGATGGCGAAATAACATTGCCAGACTTTACGAATTGGTCGTTACGTAATTTACTAGTCTTCAAATCCATGACTGGACTAGAGATGGAAATATTCGGTGAAGGCTTTGTAGCCAGTCAAAGTGTTTCAGCTGGAACCGTCATTACTGATAGTTCACCGATTGTTGTCAAGCTCAAAACACCTGCTGAAAGCTTTGTACAAGATGTTGAAACTGCCTCTGAGGGTGAAGTTGAAGAAGTAGAGGATGAATAACACTGAATAGAAGTCCACTTTATTTCATACGTTGTAAAAAACAAGGTGTGATGTCGAATGAAGTGGATTTCTATCCATTCTAAAAAGCGTTTACGTATTTTATATGTGTTGTTTATGTGTGTAGCAGTGGCGATCGTTGTTAGGTTGTTCTTTTTGCAAGTATTAGATCAAAAAGATTTGACTACCAAGGCAGAGGAGAATTGGGACAGAGAAATTCCATTTGCGAATGAACGAGGGCATATAACAGATCGAGATGGAGAGAGTATTGTAACCAATAAGCTAGCACCCACTTTATATTTTATGCCCTCACAAAGTAATGATATTGAAGGGGCTGCTGAAAAAATTGCGCAAGTTCTAGAAGTGGATAAAGAGAAGCTATTAGAAAAAATGCAAAAAAAAGCTTACTTAGTGAAGCTAGCGCCTGAAGGCAAAAATATTTCTTATGAAAAAGCGGTAGAATTACAGGGTATGCAAATTGAAGGGCTATATAGTGGTGTTGATTATTCTAGAGATTATCCTTACGGCACGCTATTATCTCGATTTTTAGGTTTTACGGGCTATGATGCCCAAGGATTAGCTGGAATTGAATATGAATATGATAAATTCCTGCAGGCTAATTCTTCTGCTATCCGTCTCTTTACAGATGCAAAAGGTAATAACTTGCCTAATGTTTCAAGTGCTTGGAAAGCAGGGGAGGATGGTGCAACGATCGAGCTAACAATTGACGTCGATGTACAACAAGTCGTGGAGCGTGAAATATCGCAAGCTATGAAGCGCTATGAAGCTGACCAAGCATTGGCTATCGCTATGGATCCAAACACTGGCGAAATCTTGGCATTAGCCTCTTATCCGACTTTCCATCCAGCTGAATATCAATTAGTAGAGCCAGCCATCTACAATCGAAATTTACCCGTATGGATGACGTATGAGCCAGGTTCTACCTTTAAAATTATTACCCTGAGTGCCGCGTTGGAAGAAAACTTAGTGGACTTGGAGCATGAAACCTTTTATGACCCAGGTTATACGATGGTGGCGGGAGCAAAGCTTCGCTGTTGGAAACGTGAAGGACATGGTCATGAAACATTTTTAGAGGTAGTTGAAAACTCTTGTAACCCAGGATTTATAGAATTAGGTCAGCGTCTAGGCAATGAGCGACTACTACAATATATTAAAGATTTTGGTTTTGGAAAAAAGACAGGTTCTAATATAGCTGGTGAAGCATCTGGGATTTTATTTTCTAGGGAAGCCTTTGGTCCTGTTGAGCAAGCCACCACTTCATTTGGGCAAGGGGTAGCCGTGACACCTATTCAGCAAGTTCAAGCGGTTGCTGCTGCCATTAATGGAGGCAAGCTTTATACGCCATATGTTGTGAAAAAGGTATTTAATCCAAATACAGGAGAAGTCATACAAGAAACGGAACCAGTGGTGAAAAATCAGGTGATTCGTGAGGAGACCTCTGCTAAGGTTCGCGGTGCTTTAGAATCGGTAGTGGCGAATGGTTCAGGGCGACAAGCCTTTCGCGATGGACTGCGAATTGGTGGTAAGACTGGAACAGCGCAGAAAGTTGAAAATAGCCGTTATAAAAGTGGAGAATACATCGTATCTTTTATAGGGTTTGCACCAGCAGACAATCCACAAATTGTCGTCTATGTAGCTGTTGACAATCCGAAAAAGACAACACAGTTTGGTGGCGTTGTAGCAGCGCCTATAGTGGGGCAAATTATTGAAGATGTTGCACCTTTTGTAGGTATTGAAAAATCGAAGGAACAACTTGAAAAGGATTATCGTTATGGTGACCCAATTACTGTGAAGGTACCGAATTTTATTGGTCAAACGAAGGATGATATTGCCAAGCAATTTTACCCATTCCGCATTGAGTGGCATGGAGAAGGGACTAAAATTGGTAATCAGTTACCTGAAGTGGATAGTGTTATCAAACAAGATGGTACCATTCATTTATATTTGGAGAACTAAAATAACTTTACCTTTAAAAAATGGGAAAGAACCACTATTATTATGAAGGGTAGTAATAAATAAATGAAAGTTAATGCTTTTTTCTTAAAGAAGAAAGTGAAACAAGATTTAAAGGAGATTTTTCAATGAAACTCGCAACAACACTTACCATCTTAGCTCTTGCTTTTATAGTAACAGTTATCCTGGCACCAATTAGTATTCCACTTCTTCGTCGTCTAAAATTTGGGCAAAGTATTCGAGAAGAGGGACCAAAATCACATATGAAAAAAGCTGGTACACCAACAATGGGAGGCATTATTTTCTTAATATCCATCCTCCTAACAACTGTTGGTGTAGGTAGCTTTTTAGATTTATTAACGACACAGACCGTAGTACTTTTATTAGTATTAGCAGGATTCGGCTTAATAGGTTTATTGGATGATGGTTTAAAGGTTGTCTTTAAAAGAAATTTAGGTTTAACCTCTCTTCAAAAATTGATTGGTCAAATTGTTATTGCAATTCTTGCGTATTTCCTTCTAGAAGTAGGGTCATTTGATAAAACACTAGCCATTCCATTTACGGAGTGGACAATTGATCTTGGCGTATTCTATATAGCCTTTTTAATTTTCTGGTTAGTAGGCTTCTCCAATGCAGTAAATTTGACGGATGGACTAGACGGGCTAGTGGCGGGTACTGCTTCCATTGCCTTTGCAGCATTTGGTGTTATTGCGCTATTCCAAAGTCAGGCAGATATTGCACTATTTTCGTTTGCTGTAACAGGTGCTTTATTAGGCTTTTTATTATTTAATGCCAATCCTGCAAAGGTATTCATGGGGGATACGGGGTCATTAGCATTAGGTGGAGCATTAGCTATGGTATCTGTCTTAGTAAAAGAAGAGTTCTTGCTTTTACTAGTCGGCTTAGTGTTTGTCATCGAAACACTTTCCGTTATTTTGCAGGTAGGTAGCTTTAAGCTTCGAAAAAAGCGTATTTTTAAAATGAGCCCTATTCATCATCATTTTGAATTATCAGGTTGGTCAGAGTGGAAAGTAGTGCTTGTCTTCTGGTCAACTGCCTTAGCAGTAGCATTAATTGCAGTCTTATCGGAGGCGTTCTAATGAAAAACTATACAGATTTACAACATAAAAAAGTGCTTGTGTTAGGTCTAGCCAAAAGTGGTGTGGCCGCTGCTGAAATTTTACACGAGCTTGGCGCATTTGTAACAGTTAATGATTCGAAACCATTTGATGAAAGTCCTGATGCACAAGGATTATTACAGAAGGGGATTACAGTAATTTGTGGTCGCCATCCTGAAGATTTACTTGATGAAGGCTTTGAATTAGTGGTTAAAAATCCAGGAATACCTTATAGCAATCGAATTGTGGCAGATGCTCTTAGTCGAGAGATTCCAGTCTGGACAGAGATTGAGCTAGCTTATTTAATTAGCGATGCACCATTTATTGGTATAACAGGTTCGAATGGTAAAACAACGACGACAACTTTAATATTCGACATGTTAAATAACGGCAGTAAAAATTCATTAATTGCTGGAAATATAGGGACAGTAGCTTGTGGTGTCGCAAAAGAAGCTAATAAAGATGACATCATTGTAACAGAATTGTCTTCATTCCAATTGATGGGGATCAAAACGTTTAAGCCTAAAATTGCTATTTTGACAAACCTTTATGATGCACATCTAGACTATCACGGAACATTTAATAATTATGCTGAAGCGAAGTTTGGTGTTACTCGAAATCAAGATGACAGTGACTATTTTATTTATAATGCTGACCAACCGATAGTGGTTGGATACGCAGCACAATCTAATGCACAAAAAATTCCATTCAGTTCTAAGGGATGTACTACAAACGGCATTAGTGCAGATGATACAACAATTTATTGGCAAGGCGAACCATATATGGATCGTGCCAACATTGCCCTACCTGGTAAGCATAATTTAGAAAACATCTTAGCAGCCGTAGCAGCTTGTATTTTATTTGGCTGTGACAAAGAGAAGATGGAAGAGGTTTTAGCGACATTTGGTGGAGTGAGACACCGTACACAATTTGTACGTGAGTGGGATGGTCGAAAGATTTACAATGACTCCAAGGCAACCAATTGTTTAGCAACAAAGAGTGCTTTAGATGCTTTCCAAGCACCTGTCATTTTACTCGCAGGTGGCTTAGATCGTGGACATTCTTTTGAAGAACTTCGCCCTTGTATGAATCATGTAAAGGGTGTTGTTGCATTTGGAGAAACTGGCTTACGCTTTGTCGAATTTGCAAAATCGTGTGGTGTCCAACAAACTGTCATTGCACAAAATGTAGAAGACGCTGTTCACTATGCAGCACCGATGTCTGCAGAAGGAGATGTTATTTTACTATCTCCAGCATGCGCAAGCTGGGACCAATATGACAGCTTTGAAATACGTGGAGATGTTTTTATTGATGCTGTAATGAAGCTGTAATGAGCCTGTAACTATTTTAGAATATACTTGACTTGGAAGGATGGCATTACTGAGAGGTAAAGAAAGCTACTTATTGCTCGTCACAACTTTGATGCTATCAATAATCGGCATTATTTTCGTCTATTCTGCAGGTACCTATTGGAGTGCCGTTCATTATAGTGGAAAAATGCCGTTTTATATGAAGCAAAGCATATACTTTGTTGTAGCCATTGTCGTATTTTTAATCACGATTCGATTAAATATTTTGAGAGAGCAGTCCTTTTGGAAAATGGCCTATATATTTTCGTTAATTTTACTCGTTCTTGTACTGATTCCTGGTATAGGACTCGTGCGAAATGGTTCCCAAAGCTGGATTGGTGTAGGTCCATTAACAATTCAGCCAGCAGAACTAACGAAAATTACCGTCATTGTGTACTTGAGCCACATATTAGCACAACATAAAACAGGCAAGCCAGTTGTTAACTGGCGACATGGGTTCATCCTGTTATTACCTGTAGTTCTCATCATGTTGCAGCCGGATTTTGGCTCAGTATTTATTCTTGTTGTATCTGTGTTTTTATTATTTTTTGTCGCTGGTTATCCTCTAAAACTATACGCCATGATTATGCTAGCAGGGGTTGCTGGGTTGGTAGGTCTCATTGCGACAGCACCATATCGTCTAAAGCGTATAGAAGCATTTCTTGATCCATGGGCTGATCCCTTGGTTAGTGGGTTCCAAGCGGTGCAATCTTTAATGGCAATCGGTCCAGCAGGGATTTTTGGACATGGCTTTGGACAAAGCCGACAAAAGTTTTTGTATTTACCAGAGCCTCAAAATGATTTTATTTACGCCATTATTTTAGAAGAAGTCGGATTGATTGGTGGCCTCTTTATTTTAGCGCTTTTTGTACTAACGATCTATGCAGGCTATAGATTTGCTGTACAGGCTAAAAACCGAACGTCCTATTATGCGATTATCGGGCTTGTCACAATGCTCATGGTGCAAGCTTTTCTAAATATAGCTGTAGTAATAGGTTTAGTGCCAGTAACGGGTGTCACATTACCATTTATTAGCTACGGTGGAACATCTTTAGTAACAATGTGGTTAATAATAGGTATTATTTATCAATTAGCGAAATAAATATAAAGGAGGAGTACTTTTTTGGAGAAAGTAATTGATATAGAAGATCGTATACCTACGCTAAAAAAGCGACGAAAAAAGCGTACAAACCGGAAATTTATAGTGCTAATATTACTTTTCTTTATTGTGTTAGCAGTACTCCTTTATTTTCAATCTCCATACAGTAACATCAATAAGATCACAGTCAATGGCGCAAAGCTAGCGAATGACCAGTATTATGTGGAGGCAAGTACTCTTGCACCAGGTAAATCAATGTGGAGTTTCAAAGTGGAAGATATTGAGCAGATTTTATTAAAGGATAAATGGGTTAAAGAAGCACATGTTAAACGTAACTGGTTACAAGGCGTAACGATTGATGTTAAAGAATGGAAAAAAGTTGCGTACTTAGCTGGGGACGGCACTTATTATCCTTTGCTAGAAAACGGCAAGCGCTTTGAACAAACAGGGAATGATACGCCCATTGATGCACCTGTTTTTATCGGGATAACTGGTGAAAAGACCATTAATAAGCTTGTTGAACAGCTAGCACAACTAAAGCCAGAAGTATTAGCTTTAATTTCCCAGGTTAACACGAATAGTAATGAGGCGAATCCCAATGCAGTCAAGCTTTATATGAATGATGGCTATGAAGTTCGTGCTGTTATTCAGACACTAGCGCAAAAGTTAAATTACTACCCCTCTATTGTCGCTCAAATTGCCAACTTGGAAAAAGGTGTGATTGATTTAGAGGTCGGTTCATACTATCGTCCTTTTAACGAGGAATACAACAAGATGAGTATTGACATGGAAGCGAATGCAGATGGGGAATTGGTTAACCAGGAAGTGACGGACGATGAACAACAAGAAGAAGAATAGCAAAGGGAGTTTTTTTACTAGAAAACAATTTGAATTACTAATTGTTTGTGTAACAACAGGATTTATCATCGGCTATTCATACAACCAGGCGAAAGATAATCGAGAAGCAGGTACTATTGATTCTGAGCTTTTTGAGCAAGAAGATTCTTATCGTGAAGAGCTAATCACACAACAAGAGCGCAATAAAGAGCTCACTGAAGAACTAAATAATTTACAAGAACAGATTCGAAAGTATGAAAAATCCTTTGCTTCAAACGAGAAAGACTATAAGCAGCTTGTTGAGCAAGCAGAAGATTTACGGCTATTGCTTGGTGAACTAAAGAGTGAGGGGAAAGGGATACGCATCACCCTCCAGGATGGGGACTATGATCCGAAATCCTTGAATCCAAATGACTATATTGTCCATGAAAGTCATGTTTTTAAATTGTTAAATGAACTGAAAATTTCAGGTGCACAAGCTATCGCCATAAATGGACAACGTGTGATGGCTAGTTCTTATATCCGCTGTAATGGACCTGTGATAACCATTGATGGCACACAACATCCAGCTCCGTTTGTGATAGAAGCAGTTGGTGATTCAGAAACATTAATGGCTTCTTTAAATTTAAACGGAGGTGTAGTGGATCAGTTATTAAATGACAATATTGTGGTGTCATTAGAAGAAAATCAAAAGCTTTCAATGCCAAAGGTAAAAGTAGAAAGTTAAGGACAAGCTCTATAATTCAAGTTTAAAGTCTAATTTAGCCTCCAGTTACATAGTCGATTGTAGATATAGATTACAATTTAAAATCGTATTCTGAGGGGCATACGATACGTCTAGGAGGGGCTATTTTGAAAAGAAATATGTACACCCGAATAACGATCGTGCTATTTATTATCGGTTTGATGATAGCGGTACAATACAATACCATACAAAAACCAGCTGAGCGAGATACACGAGATATTTGGGCAATAAGAGAGGAATTAGCACAAGAAAAGCAAAGACATTCCGCATTACTGGCAGAAATTCGCTCACTTCATGAAGTAGTGGATCGCTATGAGCAATCTGAAAAAGTAAATCAGCAAGCAGCCTTAAATGAAACATTAAATCGTTTAAAGTTGCAAGCAGGATTAACAGAAGTTATTGGACCAGGTGTCGTACTTCGTGTTGAACCTGCACCTGAATTGATTGAAATGGGCTATGAAATTAAAGAAATTTCACCCGATTTGTTAACTCAATTATTAAATACCCTTTTTAAGAACGATGCTACTAGTGTCGCAATCGATGGTAATCGTGTAGTACAAACGACTGCCATACGGGATATAAATGGTAAGACAACAGTAAACAGTATACCACTGTCTTCACCTTCTTTTGAGCTATTTGTTGGGACAAGCAATTATAAAGCAGCACAAAAAATGTATAATTCATTGCAGGCCTCAACATTTATAGACTCATTTTATTTAGACAATTTTAATTTAGTAATTGAAGAACCAAATGAACAGTTACTAATTCCAGCATTTGATCAGCCGTTGACAAATGATTATTTAGCAGAGGTAAAAAAAGGAGATTAATATATGTGGCTACCATTTTTAGGTTTGATATTTGGACTTGCCCTTGGCTTGTTAACAAATATACAAATCCCCTCTATGTATGAAAATTATCTGTCAATAGCTGTTTTAGCAGCTTTAGATACATTATTTGGAGGTATTCGTGCTCAATTACAGCAAGTTTACGATGATAAAGTTTTTGTATCAGGATTCTTTTTTAATATAGTTCTAGCAGCAGGATTAGCTTTTATAGGAGTGAATTTGGGGATAGATTTGTATTTAGCAGCCATTTTCGCTTTTGGAGTACGTTTATTCCAAAATATAGCAATAATTAGGCGGATATTACTAACTCGGTTAGATGAGAAACGTCACAAGCGAAAAAAAACTTCCATAGAATGAGAGAAAAATTGACCAAAATACTCGATTTGCTTAGACATTATGCCAAATTTACAATAGAATGAAAACAAGAGCATTTTTCAAGGAGGTGCAGCGAATTGAATCATCAAGATTTATACATTTCCCTTGATATTGGGTCCTCCTCTGTCAAGGTATTAATAGGTGAAATGAGTGACGGGCAATTACATGTAATTGGCGTCGGAAATGTAAAGTCGAATGGAGTTCGAAAAGGTGCAATTGTTGATATTGATGCAACAGTACAATCTATTCGAAAAGCAATAGAACAGGCTGAACGTATGACAGGTTATCAAATCCATGAAGTCGTTTTAGGCGTTCCAGCTAACCAGACGATGTTACAGCTAGTTAAAGGTGTTGTCGCTGTAAATAGTGAAAATAGAGAAATTACAGATGATGATTTAGACAGAGTGGTAGAATCTGCACAAGTCATGTCAATACCTCCTGAACGTGAATTAGTTAACATCATTCCAAGACAGTTTATTGTAGACAACCTTGATGAAATAAAAGATCCTCGTGGTATGATTGGCATCCGTCTAGAAATGGATGCAACAATGATAACAACATCCAAAACGCTTTTACACAATGTTCTTCGCTGTGTCGAGCGAGCGGGTTTAAGTATACGAGAAATATATTTGCAACCATTAGCATCAGGCTACTTTGCATTAACAGAAGATGAAAAAAACCAAGGAACTGCCTTTATTGACTTAGGTGGCGGATCTACAACAATCACAGTATTTGAAGAGGGATTATTAACGCATACGGGTGTCATACCAGTTGGTGGTGATCATATAACGAAAGATATTTCAATCGTTTTAAAAACACCAACAGAACAAGCAGAACAAATTAAACACCAGTTTGGACATGCCTTCTATGATGACGCTTCTGATGACGAGCTCTTTGAAGTGCCTGTCGTAGGTACAGATTCTACTGATCAGTACAGCCAACGCTATATATCGGAGATTATCGGTGCTAGATTAGAAGAATTACTAGAGTTAGTTATTGATGAATTAGCACGTTTAGGTGTTAGAGATTTACCAGGTGGAGTTGTTTTAACTGGTGGTGTTGCAAAGCTTGAGGGGATTGCCCAATTAGCACGTCAAATTCTACAAACGCGTGTTAGAATCTATACACCCGATTATATCGGTGTTAGAGAGCCTTCATTTGCGACGGCAGTTGGACTTATTCGTTACGCCTATTTAGAAGATGATTTTTACGGTAAAAGTACGAATACGCAGCCTGTTGAATATGCAGTTGTAGGGGCTCAATCAGCTATAAGCAAAAAGCAAGAGTATTCTGCACCTTCAGAACCAAAAGAAAGCGTAATTGGGAGAGCAAAAAAATTATTTGATAAGTTTTTTGATTAACTAGAATGCGTAATGAATGATACAGAGTCGAGTTACCGTGGGAGGAAAAAGATATGTTAGAATTTGATACAAGTGTTGATGAACTTGCAGTAATAAAGGTCATAGGTGTTGGTGGCGGCGGTAACAACGCTGTCAATCGAATGATAGAACATGGTGTACAAGGTGTTGACTTTATCGCGGTTAACACGGATGCACAGGCATTAAATTTATCCAAAGCGGAAGTGAGGCTACAAATTGGGGCTAAATTAACGCGTGGATTAGGTGCAGGTGCAAATCCTGAAGTAGGAAAAAAAGCTGCAGAAGAGAGCAGAGAACAGCTAGAAGAGGTTTTACGAGGTGCAGATATGGTATTCGTGACTGCTGGTATGGGCGGTGGAACGGGTACTGGTGCAGCACCAGTGATTGCACAAATTGCACGTGAATTGGGAGCTCTTACAGTAGGTGTTGTAACACGTCCATTCACTTTTGAAGGTCGTAAGCGTCAAACACAAGCAATCGGTGGAATTGGCGGTATGAAAGAATCTGTGGACACACTGATTGTGATACCAAACGACAAGCTATTACAAATAGTTGATAAATCAACGCCAATGTTAGAAGCCTTTAGAGAAGCCGATAATGTTTTACGTCAAGGTGTACAAGGTATTTCAGATTTAATTGCTACACCTGGTCTTATTAACTTAGACTTTGCAGACGTGAAAACGATTATGTCTAACAAAGGTTCAGCCTTAATGGGAATTGGTATCGCAACAGGCGAAAACCGAGCTTCTGAAGCGGCGAAGAAAGCTATCTCAAGTCCATTGCTTGAATCATCCATTGATGGCGCTAAAGGTGTTCTTATGAACATCACAGGTGGTTCAAATCTTAGCTTATTTGAAGTACAAGAAGCGGCAGATATCGTAGCTTCAGCGTCAGATGAAGAGGTAAATATGATTTTCGGTTCTGTCATTAATGAAAATCTTAAAGATGAAATCATTGTTACGGTCATTGCGACAGGCTTCACAGAGGAAGCTTTACAGCAACAACGCCCTACAGCAAAACCGACACTTAACATGAACAGACAATCTGCTCCACAGCAACAAGCACCAATTCGTGAACAACGACAAGAAATGCATGTTCAACATGAGCAGCCACGTCAAAATCAGCAAAATTATGCACAGGATGACATGCTTGAGGTTCCTGCATTTTTACGTAACCGCAAAAATCGTGGTTAACTAACTTCTAAAAAGCTCGTATTTTACATATGTAAAATACGAGCTTTTTATATTGGCTGTCATGATGTTCAAATGTGTAAGGAAACCATGTTTTTTGTCAAAACATTTTTAGGAAATGATGCGATTGTTTGACAATATTTGTGGGAGTAACGTGCTAACTTTGTAAGTAGGAGGCGGCTGTTATGTATGGAGAATGGCTGGTGCTCATTAATACGCTTTTTAATCTAGCGATACTCACGTTTACGGCAAGAGTAACAGGAGTCCTTGTAAAAAATTCAAGATTATTAATGAGTTCTATTTGTAGTAGTTTTGTAGCTGTCATTGGCGGTCAAATGCTGTGGACGACAATTCTTAGTTTTATATTGTTAATTGGTATAGCGTTTCACTTCAAGATTCGAAGCTTTCAGAAGCAAGGACCGATTGTATTAACAGCAACGATCGTTATTGGCGGATTGTTAACAGCTCTACAACCTTTTTTAAAAAATCTTTCTGCCACCCATTTCATTATGATTTGCTTTTTGCTTGCCGTTTTAAATCTTGTTGCATTTTATAAGCAATGGGGTTTTGTAAAGTTAGAACGCTTAAGTGGTCAATTTGTATTTGATACAACTTTAACAATCTTTGGGGCAAAGATACCACTTTCGGCCTTTGTAGACACAGGAAATCAAGCCATTGAGCCATTATCAGGAAAACCGGTTCATTTCGTTTCCTATACTGCTTTGAGGCCACATTTACCTTCAGCGTTCCGGGAATCATTAATGGAATGGCAAGAAACAGATCCGTACAATGTATCTATGTTTTCAGAAGATTATCAGCGTTATATACGATTTATTCATGTCAATACCGTACAACAGCAAACCGTTGTCCTTGGTTTTCGCTTTGATGAGTGGCATATAAAGGGGGAGCCATCGCAAGTGAAAATGAATGAATATATCGTTTTAACCAAAAAAGCTAAAAATTTTCCACATAGCACAGCAGCAATTTTACATTTTTCAGCGCTTTCAAATAACTCATAGAGGGGGAGAACTATTGCTTCTTAGGCTACTTGCTAGCTTGAAAAAATTATGGAGTAAGTTTCGGAGTCGTGAAACGTACTATATAGGGGGAAATGATTCATTGCCAGTGCCATTAAGTCGAGAAGAAGAAGTTACAGTCATTGCATCCTTTATGAACGGTGATTTACGAGCTAGAGACACACTAATTGAACGTAATTTACGTCTTGTTGTTTATATTGCTAGACGTTTTGATAATACGGGAACGCCAATTGAAGATTTAATTAGCATTGGCTCCATTGGCTTAATAAAGGCGATTGAGACGTTCAATACGGATAAAAATATTAAGCTAGCAACATACGCATCACGCTGCATTGAAAATGAAATTTTAATGCATTTACGAAAAACAAGTCGTATGAAGGGTGAAGTTTCCTTAGATGAGCCACTAAACTCTGATGCGGATGGAAATGAATTATTACTGTCAGATATTTTAGGAACAGAAGAGCATATTATTCTAGACAATGTGGAGAAGAAAATTGAACGTCAGCACATGTTTCATGCTATTAATTTACTAGGTGCGCGTGAACGATATATTATGGAATGTCGCTTTGGTCTCAATGGAAAAGTTGAAATGACACAAAAAGAAGTGGCAGATCATTTAGGCATATCGCAATCATATATTTCCCGTTTAGAAAAGAAAATTATTCAAGATTTACGTGAAAATTTAAATCAGCCAATTTCGTAGAAAGGGAAATTTAACCTACCTAAAATTGGTCGCAGCTTTTTTGCATATTCTTGTTTCTCTCGGACAAACTGATGTCACGGTTTAGTCAGAGAATAACATCCGGAGGAATCGAATATGCGAACAAAAGTAGATCTTTGCGGCTTAGATACATCGACTTTGCCAATTCTAAAGCACGAGGAAATGAAGGAACTCTTCATCCGGTTACAAGCTGGAGAAACTGAGATTAGAGAAGAGCTTGTCATGTGCAATTTAAGGTTAGTGCTTAGTATTGTCGGGAGATTTGCCTATAGAGGTGAACAGGCAGATGATTTATTTCAAGTGGGCTGTATTGGCCTCATGAAAGCCATTGATCATTTTGATTTAAAGCATAATGTACGATTTTCGACATATGCTGTACCAATGATTATTGGTGAAATTCGTCGCCATCTGCGTGATCATCATGCATTGCGTGTATCTCGCTCTCTAAGAGATATAGCTTATAAGGCAATGCAGGCAAAAGAGCAATGGATAACCGATAATTTGCGTGAACCAACGATTGAAGAAATTGCTGAGATGATTGACATGAAAAAGGAAGATGTTTTATTTGCTTTAGATGCCATTCAAGATCCAGTTTCATTACAAGAGCCCATTTATTCAGATGGCGGAGATGCTGTTTATATGATGGACCAATTACGAGATGATGATGTATCTGAGGATCAATGGGTTGCCTATGTGTCGGTAAAGGAAAGCTTGCAAAAGCTAGATGAACGTCAGCAAATGATCGTTGCCAAACGATTTTATTATGGAGAGACCCAAACTGAAATTGCCAAAGAACTTGGGATTTCTCAAGCACAAATTTCACGTCTTGAAAAAAATGCAATTGAAACAATGCAAAAAGATTACAAATAAAAAAATGCGCATCGTATTATTCGGTGCGCATTTTATCTTCATTCAATCAACAAGTGATACATAAATATATAGTAACAGCAAAGTTTGATGGTAGAAATGAATGTACGAAAGTAAACAATAGAGGAGGTATGTCATTGCGTTTTTCGATGTTACAACAAAAAGAAGTCATTGAAGCAGGAAATGGACGATTTATAGGCTTTGTGATAGATGCCGAAGTATCAAAAGAAACGGGCTATGTGACAGCATTTTTAATTGCAGAGCCTCGCAAATATCTTGGTTTTTTTAAAGGCGAAGAGTCTGTGAGAAAAGTCTATATGAAGGATGTGCTTGTCGTTGGCAAGGATGTCATTTTAGTCAAAGCACTTTCCTAAAACATATGGTCAATAAAATTGTGAGGATTGTAAGCTGACATAGGTCAGGCTATTCATTGATAAATCAAGCATTGCTTGTTACAATAAAAGAAACTATTGTTGTAAAGTTGGGAAAAACAGTGACAAAAATCTTAACAAATTTAAACAAACTAAATGATTTAATAACAGCAGCAGAAAAAAAAGGGAATCGTGAGGGCGATAAAGTCCAAATAATTGCGGTGACGAAGGAAGTTTCTGTTGAAAGAACGCAAGAAGCAATTGAAGCAGGACTCACTCATTTAGGTGAAAATAGACCAGAAGGTTTACATCGTAAAATTACTGAGATTCATGCTGATGTACACTGGCATTATATTGGGTCGCTTCAAACACGTAAAGTAAAACAAGTGATTAACAGCATTGATTATTTACACTCCTTAGATCGTTTGAGTTTGGCAGAAGAAATTGAAAAAAGAGCAGATCAACCTGTTAAATGTTTTGTACAAGTAAATGTTTCTGGCGAAGATTCAAAACATGGTTTAACTATCGAAGAAGTTTTGCCTTTTGTAGAAGCCTTAAAAGGTTTTACAAAGATTCAAGTTGTAGGTTTAATGACAATGGCACCAAACACCGAAAACGAAGCAATCATTCGCTCTGTTTTCAAGCAATTAAAACAATGTCAACAGCAAATAGCCGAGCAAGGATTCGCACACGCACCTTGTACCGAGTTATCAATGGGCATGTCTAATGACTTTGAAATTGCGGTAGAGGAAGGGGCTACTTTTGTTCGAGTCGGAACGGCTCTTGTTGGAAATGAAAGAGGGGAACAGGATGAGCATGAAAAATAAGATTAAAAACTTCTTTTACCTTGAAGAAGAATTAGAAGAAGAAATCACGCAAGCTCCTATTCAGCAACAACAACCCATACAACAACAGCAACCGATTCATTCAGTAAAGCCTAAAAAAATGATGAAAGAACGTAAAGCACCTATTCATGAAATTGTGCCACAAAGTTCAGCAACTCCTAATAACATTGTCAGTTTGCAGGCAGCTATGAGTTCTAAGGGAGCAAAAGTTGTTTTAATAGAACCCAGAGTTTATGCAGAAGCACAGGATATCGCAGAGCATTTAAAAAATAAGCGTGCAACAATCGTTAATTTACAACGTATTGAACGAGAACAAGGTAAACGCATTATTGATTTTTTAAGTGGCACAGTCTATGCTCTTGCTGGTGATATTCAACGTATCGGTAAGGATATTTTCCTGTGTACGCCAGATAATGTAGAAGTGACTGGTGAAATTACAAACTTTATTTTAGACGATAATTAATAGCGAGGATTGTAGTTTATATGACTTTTCTTTTAATACTTAGTTATGTATCATTAGCATTTAAGATTTATTCATTTATGCTAATTGCATATATCTTAATGTCTTGGGTGCCTGCCGCTCAAAATTCAGCCATTGGTCGAATGCTTGAAAAAGTATGTGAGCCATATTTAGGGATTTTTAGGAAGTTTATTCCGCCGCTTGGTATGATTGATATTTCTCCAATTGTGGCCATCTTTATGCTGAATTTTATAGAAAGAGGGCTTTATATAGTCATTCAGAAAATATATTTTATGTTCGCTTAGAAGTAAATCCTCACGTTTTAGTGGGGATTTTTTATTTATTTTGATGCAACACGAAGTATCAAGTAAAAAAGAATTACTCCGCTACTAAAGCGACTAATAAAAAATTTTTAAAACAATGATGTCCAAACGTCATTAATTGGGAATACTAAGTTTCCAACTAACAAAGCAAAACGGAACTAGTGAAAGAGGAGACAACAAGATGGAACACTTAATCCAGCATTTTCGAAAAGAAGAACAACCCTTTATTGAACAGGTAATAAGTTGGCAACGTGAGGTGGAAGATCGTTATGCGCCTAAGCTGACAGATTTTCTTGATCCAAGACAACGTTTTATTGTGACCTCTATTATCGGGCAGGATGATACGCTGAAAACGGCATGCACAGGTTTATTTGATGGAGCAGAAAGGCAGCGTATGCTCATTTTTCCTACTTACTATGAAGCGACAGAAGAAGACTTTCAGTTGGTGGCATTTACGATTCAATATCCTGTGAAATTTGTTCAATTACGACATCCTGATGTTTTAGGTGCATTGCTATCATTAGGTTTAAACCGTGGTAAATTTGGTGATATTCGAGTTAATGATTACCAGGTGCAATTCATTGTAGCTCAGGAGGTAGCAGAATATGTTCGTTTACATTTAACGGGTATTGGTAAAGTAAAGGTGCATATTGAGTCTTTAAAAGAAGCGGATTCCCTTATTGTAAATGAGGAAGAATGGTTGGAGGAATCTCATACGGTATCTTCGATGCGTTTAGATGTAATTATTGCGACTGTCTTAAATGTATCACGCCAAAAAGCTCAAGCTTTCATTACTGGGAAAAAAGTACGTGTTAATTGGACAGAACGAGACACAGTTGCTTTTGAATTACAAGAGGGAGATATTTTATCGATACGAGGAAGTGGTCGTGTGAAAATTATTATGACTGAAGGCCGAACAAAAAAAGATAAAATCCGTCTACAAGTCGGTCGATTGGCCCAAAAAAGCTGAAAGTGAAGTAAATTTCATTAATTTTTACTGCTAAGTTGTCGGAACAATTGTATAATAGGAATTACGAATGTACATGTAAAGGAGAGAAGGATTGTATGCCATTATCACCTATTGATATACATAATAAGGAGTTTACAAAAGCCTTCAGAGGCTATGCTGAAGATGAAGTAAATGAATTTTTAGATCAGATTATTAAAGACTATGAAATTCTGCTTCGTGAAAAAAAAGAAGTTGATAAACAATTAGAGATGGCCTTAGAACAAGCGAGACATTTTAACTCCTTAGAAGAAACTTTGCAGAAGTCTATTGTCGTTGCACAAGAAGCGGCTGATGAAGTGCGAAGAAACTCTCAAAAAGAGGCGAAGCTCATTGTAAAAGAAGCTGAAAAAAATGCTGATCGAATTGTCAATGAAGCTTTGACGAAGGCTCGTAAGGTGACGATTGAAATTGATGAGCTTAAAAAGCAATCTAAGGTATTCCGTAATCGTTTCAAGATGCTTGTAGAAGCACAGCTTGATTTACTTAATGCAGATGACTGGGATCATTTGCTGCAATATGATATTGATTTAACAGAAATTCAAGCATCTGTTGAGGAAGCACAGGATTCTGAAGATATTTAACTTTTCTTTTTAATTGTTGCAATTGACAAATGAAACTTGACGCGATTGTTTGAATTTCATATACTTTGTAATAGTAATTATTTTGAACAGATATGCATAAAAGCAGAGACGAAGACAGTATTTGTTAGGCGTTGTTAAGCGATTTGGGGACAGTGAGAGCCCAAACATACAACTAGCATTGAACATCACTTCTGAGCTAAATAACTGAAAAAAGTAGGTTATTTCGTGATGCACGACGTTAAATGTGCTTTTAAGAGGTAGTGCAATTTTTTTGTGCTACAAGTAGGGTGGTACCGCGAGTAGAAGCTTCTCGTCCCTTAGTGGGATTGAGGGCTTTTTTTGTTTGTTCCCGAATCGTTTTAGATAAGTTTGCCAATAACTGTCGTATGAGAAGAATGTCTACCTGTTTATGTAAAATAAAGGAGGAATTTTAATGGTTGAATACAAAGATACTTTATTAATGCCAAAAACAGATTTCCCAATGCGTGGAAACTTACCGGCAAATGAGCCAAAAATGCAAGAAAAATGGAATGCTATGGATATTAACAAATTACAAATGGAGCGTACGGAAGATCGCCCAGAATTTGTTCTACATGATGGCCCTCCATATGCCAATGGTGATATCCACATCGGCCATGCTTTAAATAAAGTATTGAAGGATATGATTACACGTCATCGTTCTATGACTGGCTACCATGTAAATTATATTCCAGGTTGGGATACACATGGTTTACCAATTGAGCAAGCATTGACGAACAAAGGTGTAAAGCGTAAAGAAATGTCAGTAGCAGCATTCCGCCAACTTTGTGAAGAGTATGCGTATGAGCAAATTGACAATCAACGTACACAATTCCGTCGATTAGGCATTCGTGGGGATTGGGAAAATCCTTATATTACGTTGAAGCCTGAGTTTGAAGCACGTCAAATTGAAGTATTTGGTAAAATGGCCGAAAAAGGTTATATCTATAAAGGATTAAAACCAGTTTATTGGTCACCATCTTCTGAATCTGCTCTAGCGGAAGCTGAAATTGAATATAAGGATATCAAATCACCGTCCATTTATGTAAGCTTTGCTATTAAGGATGCAAAAGGTGTTGTACCAGCAGACGCAAAATTTATTATTTGGACAACAACACCTTGGACATTACCAGCAAACTTAGGGATTTCTTTGAATCCTGAATTTGTCTATGTCGTAGTAGCGGTGGCTAATAAAAAATTCATCATCGCCAAAGAATTATTAGAGTCAGTGGCAAATACGCTTGGATGGGAAGACTATGAGGTTGTACAGGAAGTAAAAGGTGAGGCACTAGATCGTATTGTAGCACAGCATCCATTCTATGATCGTGAATCTCTTATTATGGTAGGCGAACACGTAACAGCTGAAGCGGGTACTGGTTGTGTTCATACAGCACCAGGACACGGGGAAGACGATTATCATATTGGTAAACAGTATGGTTTAGGTATTCTTAGCCCTCTTGATAATAGTGGATGTTATACAGATGAGGCACCAGGCTTTGAAGGCGTGTTTTATAATGATGCGAATAAACTAGTAACAGAAAAACTAAAAGAAGTAGAAGCGTTAGAAAAGCTTGATTTCTTTACGCACTCATACCCACATGACTGGCGTACGAAAAAGCCTGTTATTTATCGTGCGACACCTCAATGGTTTGCATCCGTTGAAGCATTCCGTGGAGAGTTATTAGAGGCTGTAAAAGCAACAGCATTTACACCAGCTTGGGGAGAAACGCGTCTTTATAATATGATTCGTGATCGTGGAGACTGGGTAATTTCACGTCAACGTGCTTGGGGTGTGCCGATTCCGATTTTCTATGCTGAAAATGGTGAACCAATTATTACACCTGAAACAATTAGTCATGTCTCAGCATTATTCCGTGAGCATGGATCAAATATTTGGTTCCAAAAAACAGCAAAAGAATTATTGCCAGAAGGCTTTACACATCCAGGAAGCCCGAACGGTGAATTCACAAAAGAAAATGATATTATGGACGTATGGTTCGATTCAGGTTCATCACACCAAGGTGTACTGGTAGAACGTGGCATGAAATATCCAGCTGATCTCTATTTAGAAGGCTCTGACCAACACCGTGGTTGGTTTAATTCATCTCTTATTACATCTGTAGCGATTAACGGCTATGCACCATATAAAGGACTTTTAACACATGGTTTCGTTCTTGATGGTGAAGGACGTAAAATGAGTAAATCTTTAGGGAATGTAATTATCCCACAAAAAGTAATGGATCAGTATGGCGCAGACATTCTTCGTTTATGGGTTGCTTCTGTTGACTATACAGCAGATGTGCGCATTTCTATGGATATGTTAAAGCAAGTATCTGAAGTGTATCGTAAAATTCGTAATACATTCCGTTTCTTACATGGTAATATTGCTGATTTCGATCCTAAGAAAGATCGTGTAGCTTATGCAGAGCTTCGTGAAATGGA
Source organism: Lysinibacillus sp. FSL K6-0057 (assembly GCF_038630885.1). Lineage (NCBI taxonomy): Bacteria > Bacillati > Bacillota > Bacilli > Caryophanales > Bacillaceae > Lysinibacillus > Lysinibacillus sp. FSL K6-0057. The sequence continues at coordinate 1,054,806 of NZ_CP152047.1, forward strand.
TCAATATGTGTATATGCGCTTACAAGATGTCTTAAAAACTGTACGTGCTGCATATGATCGCTATGATTTTGCTGCTGTCTATCATGTAGTCAATAATTTTGTTGCTGTAGAGTTATCTTCATTCTATCTGGATATTGCAAAAGACGTTGTCTATATTGAGGGTCATGACAATAAAGATCGTCGTGCGATGCAAACAGTTATTTATGATACATTAATGACATTGGTTAAAATCATGACACCAGTTATCCCACATACAACAGATGAAATGTGGTCTTACCTAAATGCTCAAGGTATTGTAGAAGAGGCTTCTGTTCAATTAACGGACTTCCCAGAGGTAGATGTTCAAGCGAATTTTGACAGCCTACGCACAAAATGGGAAAAAATTATTGATGTACGCGATGATATTTTAAAAGCATTAGAGGAAGCACGTAATGCGAAAACAATTGGTAAATCACTTGAAGCAAAAGTGACTGTCTATGCAAAAGAGGACATTGTCGCATTATTGAACGATGCCAACATTGACTTTGCACAACTTTCCATCGTTTCAGCTTTCGAGGTAGCTGCCATAGAAGAAGCGCCTGCTGAAGCTTTAGCACTTGAGCATGTTTCCATTGTTGTTGAGAAGGCGACAGGTGAGAAATGTGAGCGTTGCTGGTCAATTTCTGAAACAGTTGGTGCAAATGAGGCACAACCTACAGTATGCGCTCGCTGTGCAGAAGTTGTAGAAAAATATTACGTGTAATGCTATGAAAAATAAGAATCTGCATTCTCATGTAGATGATAAGCAAGTCTCCTTGATGGGGGCTTGCTTTTTTTCATGAGGTTTTTGCAGATTCTTTCTAGATTATTTAAATAAAATTTCTGTCGTATTGCGGTAGTCTGTTGGAGAGATTCCTACATATTTTTTAAAGGTTAAACTATAGTAATTTGGTGTATTAAAGCCACAGGTGGAGGAGATTTTTTCTACGGTGTAGTCGTACTTGCGTAAAAAAGGTAAGGTTTTGATAATGCGCGTATAAGCAACATAGTCAACGAAATTGCGACCCGTTTCTTTTTTAAATAGTCTACTAAAATGAGTTGGGCTAAAGCTAATATATTTTGCAACATCACGTATGGTCAGCTGTTCGTCATAATGTTCTTCAATATACTGAATAGCTTTTTGAAGCTGCTCATGCTTTGTTAAATCTTCGTAATACCTGATGTGAATGTTATGGATAGGTGGTTTTCTACGTGCTTTTCTAGCCTGACTATAGGATTCCTTCACATGCATAGCATCCTGAAATACACCACCAATCCCCATAAATAGATGAATAGAGTGGTCCTTTTTTAGTGTCTCGATCACCTCTAATAGACAGGCTTCACCCTCTGCCCAATGTTTAAAAGAGTTGTACTTAGACGGAATTCGCATAAGAAGTAGTAAATAGCGTTCAAAATGTAAAAAGGATAATGGGGCCTTGTCAGCAAAGTATTGGCGAAAAACGGTTGTAATACTACTACTCGCATCATGTGGGATAGCTCTCTTATCGTCTCCATCAATATAGCCCTGAATTAAAAATACAATATTAGGAATACAGCTTGTCGATAAAAATGATGCGGATTGTATAATTTCTTGTTCATCGTCAATTTCTCCACGGATCAGACGTTTTAAAAATGCTTCTCTGAACGGAGAGGTATGTTGTTGGGATACTTGTTGTGATAGCTCAAGCATTGTGAGTGTACTTGCTTTTTTTTCCTGATAGGATGTGTACAGTTTTTTTACGATTCGTAAAAATTTTGATTTTTGTAATGGTTTTATGAGAAGTGCAGGTAAAACTAATTCAATTGCTATACCAGTCGAGTAGGTGAGGTGTTCTGTAACAAACGGGACAATTATACTATTAGGATAGTTTCTTTTTAAGCGATTAATTTTTACCCAATCAAATAACCGGTTTACTTCATAGACAATAATGACCTCATCTTCTGGCTTAGGCATTTTACATTCCTCTAAAGCGTTTGGTAAAACCTCTTTTAACCATTCACTCATTTGCTGCTTGTCAAATGAGCTTTCCATATACCATACCACCTTTAAAATGCTACCAGCCTCCTACGAATAAAAAGATAAAAATATTTTAACTTAAAATAGCAATTATTTGTACTAATACAGCAAAATTTTATATCTATATTGAAGTTGAAATAGAATAGAATAATTGTAGTGAATAATAATTTGAAATTTCAGATAATTATTTACTGATACGAAAAGGGGGAGTTGGCTTATGGCGGAAGTAGGCAGTCATGATTATGACTATGTAGAAGCAGGAACAGTTGATGTGAAAGATCTACCACCTTTAGATGCAACAACAAACAAAATTATGAAAGATGAATTTAAAACAGGTTTAGGTTTATCGATATTTTACTTTATTGTGATTTTTAGTATCCCTATTATGAATTGGTTTGCGCCAGCATTTGCATTCAAGAGGATCTGGGGTGGTATGACAGTCACATGGTTTGTGACAACAATTGTGATGATGGCTATGGCATTTATTATTGCATATGTTCACACTGCTATGTACGAGAAACGACTAAAAAAATACGATATAGCAAATAAGTAGTTGGAATAAAGGGGGAAATGTTGAATGATGGAAGCTCTATTAGAACCAAAGATGTTAATGACCATTGCTTTGATGGGAACGATTGTATACATTACGTATTTAACAAAAAGAAATGCAACCGCATCGGATTTCTTTGTAGGTGGCCGAAGCTTCGGATGGTTTACAAATGGTTCTGCCATTGGTGGGGATTACTTAAGTGCAGCAACATTCCTGGGCATCGCAGGTTTAACATTTCAACTTGGATATGATGGTGCTTATTATGCTTTTTGCTTCTCCATTGGGTTAACATTATTAGCGATTTTTGTGGCGGGTCCTTTAAGACGTTTTGGTGCATTTACCGTTGCAGATTTTTTAGGCTATCGTTTTCACAGTAAACGAGCACGGCTTGTAGCGGTGGCGGTGGTTTTAGCTATTTCCGGCTTTTATGCAGCTCCCCAATTATTAGGTGCTGCACAAATTTTAAGTATGTTTTTTGGTACTTCTTATGAATTTGGCATTATTTTTACTTGTGTTGTTATGATTTTTTATGTAGGAATTGGTGGTATGAAAGGGACAACCATCAACCAAGCATTAGAGTTATGGATTCGTCTTGGTGCGTTTATCGTGATGTTAATTGCAGCGGTTTATGGTGGTTTACATTACGATAAAATTTTAGCAGCCATCCATTCATTTAGTGGTCCAATCACAGGCACTTCACCGTATGCCTTAGATGGCAATGATATAAACTTTGATGGTGCTGCTTGGACAGGCACGGGCTTCTATTTCCCAACATTCTGGCAAACAATTAGTATGACAATTGGGTTAGCGCTAGGAACAATTGGACTTCCTCATATCTTATTACGATTTTATACAAATCCGAGTGCTAAAGCAGCCCGTAAATCTGCACTCATGGCCATTGGGATTGCAAGTGCGTTCTTCCTATTAGCTGTTTATTTAGGTGTTGTAGGTCGATCTATTTTCATTTCTGGAACAGCTAGTGAGGAAGTTATGCGCGATTTAGTGCTAGGTGGAAATAATATGGTGATTCCTACTACAGCCCTTGCACTAGGTGGCAAATGGCTACTTGGATTAGTCATAGCAGGAGCATTTGCAGCTATTTTCTCCAATCTTTCAGGACTGTTTATTACAAGCTCAGGCGCACTAGCTCATGATTTATATGCCAACATCATGAAAAAGGATATTACACAAAAACAACGTGTTATTGCAGGGAAAGTGGCCATTGTATTATTAGGTATTTTATATGGAGCATTGGGATTACTTGTAAAGGATGCATCCATTGGTCATTTAGTGGCGCTCGCCTTTACTGTGGCAGCAAGTACATTCACACCAATATTTATATTAGGTATTTGGTGGAGAGGCATGACAGAAAAGGGGGCTATTGCAGGATTACTAATTGGACTTGGCGTATCTATGTGGATGATCTTTTTACCAGGAACGTTACCAAGCTTCTTACAGTTTAAAATTCCAGGTATTGTGACGGTGCCTGTTGGCTTCTTATCTGTTATTATCGTGTCATTACTAGATCGTAAAGTTCCTGCTGATGTCAATGACTTCATGAAGCGAGTGCATTCAAAGGAATCTGAAACCGTATAACCCAATAACTTATAGCTATTTCTATTGCTTAAACGTAATAGGAATAGCTTTTTTATATTCCCGCAAAGAGATTGGGTATCCGCCATATTTTGATATGATATTAGTTATTGTGAATGGTGCTGTTATGGTAGAATAGGTAAGATGTTGAGTGAACGGAGGAATGTCTGTGTATAAATATTATGGATTAGCTGCTTTTGTCGTTTTATTGGATCAATGGACAAAATGGCTAATTGTGAAAAATATGGAATATGCTGAACGCATTGCTGTATGGGACCCATGGTTTGGTATCTTGTCTCATCGAAATAGAGGGGCAGCATGGGGAATGCTAGAGGGGCAAATGTGGTTGTTTAGTATTGTGACAGTTGCTGTTATCTGTGCGATTGTCTATTTCTATCATAAAGAAGCAAAAGGAAAGCCTGTTTTTCAAGTGGGCTTAATGCTCTTGCTTGGTGGTGCAGTAGGAAACTTTATTGACCGTCTATTTAGAGGAGAAGTGGTCGATTTTGTAGATGTTTTAATTCCAATTATTAATTATGATTTCCCTATTTTTAATGTCGCAGATGCTGCATTAACAATAGCAGTTGTCGTGCTGATGATTGGCTTAATTATGGAAGATAAAAAAGAGAAGAAACAGGTGAAACAATGACGCAAGTAACATATACAATCGAAGAACAGCAGCAAGGAGAGCGTATTGATAAGGCACTTTCAAGCTTACAATCAGAGTGGTCCCGCACGCAAGTTGGGAACTGGATTAGTGAGGGAGTCATCAAAGTAAATGGTGATGCTGTGAAAGCAAAATATAAGGTTAAAGCTGGTGACGTCATTGCTATCGATGTACCGGAAGTTGAAGAATTGGATGTAGTCGCAGAAAACCTAGATTTAGATATCGTGTATGAGGATGCAGATGTCCTTGTTGTGAATAAACCTAAGGGTATGGTGGTACATCCAGCACCGGGCCATATGGGAGGTACACTGGTAAATGGATTAATGTATCATTGTCAAGATTTATCAGGGATTAATGGTGTGCTACGACCTGGTATCGTTCATCGTATCGATAAAGATACATCAGGCTTATTAATGGTTGCTAAAAACGATACGGCCCATGAATCATTAGTCAATCAGTTAGTTAATAAAACGGTTACTCGTAAATATATTGCCCTTGTCCACGGGCATATTGCACATGATAAGGGAACAATTGATGCGCCAATTGGACGTGATCAAAAAGATCGACAAAAACAGGCAGTCGTTGATAAGGGTAAACATGCTGTTACACACTTCCAAGTGATTGAACGTTTTGGTGACTATACGCTTGTGGAATGTCGTTTAGAAACAGGACGTACACACCAAATTCGTGTGCATATGAATTATATTGGTTTCCCACTTGTTGGAGATCCAAAATATGGTCCGAAAAAAACAATCGACTTTGGTGGACAAGTTTTACATGCAGCGACTTTAGGATTCGATCATCCTTCATCTGGAGAATATTTGGAGTTTGAAACACCACTTCCTGCTGATTATGAACAATTATTAAATGATTTAAGAAATAGGCATTGACGTATACGAAAAGAAAGTCTATACTAACGACAGTGAATGAACAACATAACTAAATATTCACCTTTAATAGCAGTCCAGAGAGGCTGAGAAGGGACATGTGATAGTGTTGTGAAAATTTGTGCTGCAAATTTTTCCAACATGCTTTTTCGACACGTATACAACCCTCTCAGGCTATTCGCCTCGAGAGGTTTTTTTATGGACACATGGCCGACAATAGATTGAAGAGAGGAGGATACGAATATGGCACAAAATGAATTATTAGATGGCCCATCAATGACACGAGCATTAACACGTATTGCCCATGAAATTATAGAACGTAATAAAGGAATCGATGAATGTATTTTAGTTGGCATTAAAACACGAGGTGCCTTTCTAGCCAGACGTTTGGCACAGCGAATTGAAAAAATTGAAGGTAAACCGATTCGTACAGGGGAACTTGATATTACACTTTACCGAGATGATTTAACAACAAAACATGAAAATGAACAAGCACATGTAGAACAAGTTGATATCGAGTATCAAGTGAAAAATCAAAAGATCATCTTAGTGGATGATGTACTTTATACAGGACGAACAGTACGTGCAGCTCTAGATGCAGTGATGGATCTAGGAAGACCAGGACAAATTCAACTAGCCGTTCTAGTGGATAGAGGACATCGAGAGTTACCAATTAGAGCAGACTATGTAGGGAAAAACGTTCCAACTTCTGGATCTGAGCGCATCGTAGTTAATTTACAAGAAGTAGACGGAGAAGATTGCGTCATTATTTACAAAGAAGACGAACAATAAAGTGAGGAAACAGTATGTCAAATGCAGTTTTAGATATTAAGGATAAACCGACCCCGCTTCAGCTAGTGACATTAAGTTTCCAGCATATGTTTGCGATGTTTGGATCAACGATTTTAGTGCCGCAGTTAGTAGGCCTTAGCCCAGCGATTGCCCTTTTAACGAGCGGAATTGCTACATTATTCTTCCTACTAATTACGAAATTTCAGGTACCAGCTTATTTAGGATCCTCCTTTGCCTTTATTGCACCAATCTTACTTGCTGCTGGTGGACTAAATGAAAACGGCTCAAGTGTAAACCCAGGCAATGCCATGATTGGTGCAATGGCAGTCGGCATTACGTACGGAATTGTATCCTTAATCATTTGGAAAAGTGGTTATAAGTGGATTATGAAAATTTTGCCGCCAATCGTGGTAGGACCAGTAATCATGGTTATTGGACTTGGACTATCAGGTACGGCTGTGAATATGGCGATGAACGTCAATGGGGAGTATAGCTTTTTACACTTCTCGGCGGCTTTAGTTACAGTCTTTACAGCTATCATCTTTACGATTTTCTTTAAAGGAATTTTAAGTACTATGCCAATCTTGATTGGCTTAATTGTAGGGTATATTTACTCCATGATGATTGACATAGTAGACTATACACCGATTGCCAAAGCAAAATTCTTCGCCATGCCTGATTTCTTAATACCAGGTGTGCATTATGAATTTGAAATAACAACAAAAATCCTTCTTATCATGGTACCAATCGTGATCGTAACAATTTCTGAACATATTGGTCATCAACTGGTATTAGGAAAAGTAGTAAATCGAGATTATATTAAAGAACCAGGTTTACACCGTTCCCTACTAGGTGATGGGCTCGGAACATTTGTCAGTGCTTTAATCGGCGGTCCTCCGAAAACAACGTACGGTGAAAATATTGGTGTACTAGCCATTACTCGAGTATACAGTATCTACGTTATTGCAGGTGCAGCAGTGGTTGCCATCTTACTATCATTCTTCGGGAAAGCAATGGCAGTAATCGCAACGATTCCAACCGCAGTACTAGGTGGAGTTTCCATCCTACTCTTCGGAATTATCGCAGCAAGTGGCTTACGTATGCTAGTAGATAATCATATTGATTTTGGTAACAGTCGTAACCTAGTGATTGCTTCAGTGATTTTAGTCATTGGCATTGGCGGTGCCAAATTTGTTATCTCAGAATCATTGAGTGTTGAAGGAATGGCATTAGCAGCGATTATCGGTGTGCTATTAAATGCGATTCTGCCAGGTAAAAAAGAAGCTGATGTACCCGTACCATACAATCAAAATAAAGATTCATAGAAGTACCTTTTAATGAATTGTCCAGAGAGGCAAAAAAAGGGAAGTTGTGGACAGGCTGAAGTAGGATGTATGTCTTGCTGTAGTTTGTCACGCCTCCTCATGCCTCGTTGATGACATCAACGGGGCCTTTTTTGTGTGCTTTGAAAACCCCCTGCTATGCAGGGGGTTCCGGAAAGCTTTTAGCTATGGACAATAAAAAAACTCCAAACGTACAATAAAGTCAGGTCTAGTCAACCGACTTCGTACGAAAGGAGCCACCATAAATGGATAATAAAAGTTTAGCACATACAACGTGGAATTGTAAGTATCATATCGTCTTTGCGCCAAAGTATAGAAGGCAGATTATTTATGGTCAAATTAAAGCAGATGTTGGAAGAATATTGCGCCAATTATGTGAAAGAAAAGATGTAGAAATCATAGAGGCAACAGCCTGTCCTGACCATATTCATATGTTGGTAAGTATTCCTCCGAAATTGAGTGTATCTGCGTTCATGGGTTATTTAAAAGGGAAGAGTAGTCTAATGATTTTCGACCGACATGCAAATTTAAAGTATAAATACGGTAATCGTCAATTCTGGTGTCGAGGATACTATGTGGATACAGTCGGCCGAAATAAGAAAAAGATACAGGAGTATATAAAAAATCAATTACAAGAAGATATCCTGCAAGATCAAATGACGATGAAAGAATTCATTGACCCATTCACAGGAGAAGAAATCAAGAGAAAGAAAAAATAAGTAAGCCGCTTTAGCGGTTTGTGTGAAAACGGAGTGCGGTTGACGGACCATTCAGAATGTCTTTAGACATGGGCCAGTACCCCAGCGTTTCACGCGCAGAGCAAACCACCAGTTATACTGGTGGTTCTGATTATCTTCAATCATCACCTTAAGAAAGAGGATGATTGAAGATAATGCCTACGGCGGTTGTCACGGATTTTGAATTGTGCAAGCCCAATTCAAAATCCGGACGCAATTACGCCAAGGCGAAATTGACTTAAAGAACGTCATACATAAGACGTTCACGACTCACAACCTAATGGAGGTCACATGATGAAGAACTTATTATCGATGGAACATTTAACAACAGAAGAGATTAACCAAATCCTAGATCTTGCGCAAGCATTTGAAAATGGTGAAACATCATCGTTATCTCGCACACACAAAGTGGCCAATTTATTCTTTGAACCAAGTACTCGTACAAAAACAAGCTTTGAAATGGCAGAATACAAAATTGGCTGTCATGTTATCCCTTTCGATGCAGGGTTTTCGAGTGTTACGAAAGGGGAAACGATGTACGATACTGTCAAAACGTTAGAAATGATTGGTTTAGATGCAGTCATCATTCGAGCGTCAGAAGATGAGTATTACAATGAGCTACTGGACGGTATTAATGTAGCCGTTATTAATGCAGGGGACGGTGCTGGGCAACACCCTTCACAATCCTTATTGGATCTTTATACCATCAAAAAAGAGTTTGGCTATTTTGAAGGGTTAAATGTCACAATTGCTGGAGATATTTCTCATAGTCGAGTAGCGAAATCAAATGCAACAGCATTACAAAATTTAGGGGCAAATGTTCATTTCCTTTGTCCAGAAGAATGGTCTGGCGGTTTTGAAGCGCATCATTCATGGGAAAATTTAATCGAAATAAGTGATGTCATTATGTTACTTCGTGTGCAACATGAACGTCATAAAGTGAATAAAAGCTTCTCGAAAGAGGGTTACCATCAGGAGTTTGGTTTAACGATTGAACGAGAAAAGCAAATGAAAGAATCAGCCATTATCATGCATCCAGCACCCGTAAATCGTGATGTCGAGATTGCTTCTGAGTTAGTAGAGTGTGATCGCTCTCGAATTTTTGAACAGGTGCGGAATGGTGTCTACACACGGATGGCTATTATGGAAACCATTTTAAAGGGGAGAGAATAACATGACAAAGGTACTTCAAAATGTACAAATGCTAAATGAACAAGGTGAACTGGAGACAGTCAATATTGCAATGGCAGACGGAAAGATTACGGCAATTGGTCAGGATGTGACTGTAGCAGGTGCAGAGTTGATTGAAGGAAATGGTTTGATTGTGGCACCAGGCTTTATCGATGTTCATACACATTTACGAGAGCCAGGATTTGAGCATAAGGAAACCATTGCAACAGGTTCGGCATCAGCAGCAAAAGGTGGCTTTACAACAATTTGTGCAATGCCTAATACAAAGCCAGTACCTGATTCGGTTGAAAACATGCAGCTCATCAATGGGCTCATTGAGGACAGCTCTGTTATTCGAGTACTCCCATATGGTTCCCTAACAAAGGATATATCGGGTGAGGTTCGAACAGATATCGAAGAATTAAAAGCACATGGAGCAGTAGCATTTTCAGATGATGGTGTTGGCATTCAGCTGGCCTCTACGATGTATGAGCAAATGAAAGATGCTGCCAAGCACGATATGGTCGTTGTGGCACATTGTGAGGACAACTCTTTAATCTATGATGGCGTGATGCATGAAGGAAAGCGTAATAAAGAGCTTGGCCTTCCAGGAATACCTTCCATTTGTGAATCCGTACAAATTGCACGGGATGTACTACTTGCAGAAGCAGCTGGCGCTCGTTACCATGTTTGTCACGTATCGACGAAGGAATCTGTGCGTGCGGTAAGGGATGCAAAGGCAGCAGGAATTCGTGTCACAGCAGAGGTTTGTCCACATCACTTATTACTAGAAGAAATGGATATTCCATCTGATGATGCTAATTGGAAAATGAATCCACCATTACGTGGAGCTGATGATAAAGATTCTCTACATGCAGCACTACTTGATGGCACAATCGACTGCATCGCAACAGATCATGCGCCACATACTGTAGAAGAAAAATGCTGCGGAATGGTTGGCGCACCATTTGGAATTGTAGGTTTCGAAACAGCTTTCCCACTACTTTATACACAATTTGTAGAAACAGGAAAGTGGACGTTAAAACAATTAATTGATTGGATGACAGTGAGAGCAGCTGAGATTTTTGATCTGCCATATGGCACATTAGAAGTAGGCGCTTCAGCTGATATGATTTTAATTGATATTCAAAAAGAACAAACGATTGATGCAGAAGGCTTTGTATCAAAAGGTCGTAATACACCATTCAACGGCTGGGTGGCAAAGGGTTGGCCAGTACTAACGATTTTTGAAGGCAATATCGTATATCAGGAGGCAGAGTAATGAAAAAACGTTTACTAGTTTTAGAAGATGGCACAGTATTTACAGGTACAGCATTTGGTAGCGAGCGCGCTTCACAAGGTGAGGTTGTATTCACAACAGGGATGACAGGTTATCAGGAAACGATTTCAGATCCTTCATTCTATGGACAAATTGTCACATTAACTTATCCTTTAGTTGGTAATTACGGAATTAACCGTGATGACTTTGAATCGATTACACCAGCCATTCGTGGATTCGTTGTACGTGAACTGGCTAAAAACCCTTCAAATTTCCGCTGTGATTTAACATTAGCTGACTATTTGACATCAAAGGATATCCCAGGAATTGAGGGGATTGATACACGAAAATTAACACGTATTATTCGCAGTAAAGGATCAGTAAAAGCGATATTGACAGCTGCTGATGAAGAAGTAAATGTGGATGAAATTGTGGCACAATTACAAGCGACGCCAGCCATTACGCACCATGTTCGTGAAGTATCACCAAAAGCTGCCTATCCATCTCCAGGGCGTGGTAAACGAGTTGTCTTAATTGATTATGGAATGAAGCATGGTATTCTACGTGAATTAAACAAACGTGATTGTGATGTGCTAGTAGTTCCTTACAATACGCCAGCTGAGGAAATTTTAGCTTGGCATCCAGATGGCATCATGCTATCGAATGGACCAGGAAATCCTGAAGATGTTCAAGAAGGCATTGAAACGGTACGTAACTTAATTGGAAAAGTGCCAATGTTCGGTATCTGTTTAGGTCACCAAATCTTTTCTTTAGCGAGTGGAGCGAAAGCCTTTAAATTACCATTTGGACACCGTGGTGGTAACCATCCAGTAAAAGATTTACGCACAGGTCGTACAGATTTAACATCACAAAACCATGGCTATGCCATCGACATCGAATCCTTAAAAGATACTGATTTAGAATTAACACATATCGCGTTAAATGACGGAACATGTGAAGGTGTGCGTCATAAGAAATATCCAATTTTCACAGTGCAATATCATCCAGAAGCATCACCAGGACCAGAAGATTCAAACCACTTATTTGATGAATTCATCGAAATGATGGAAGTAGAAGCAGGGAAGGGGAAACAACATGCCTAAACGTATAGATATTGAAACTATTTTAGTAATCGGCTCAGGCCCAATTGTTATCGGACAAGCAGCAGAATTTGACTATGCAGGAACACAAGCTTGTCTTTCATTAAAAGAAGAGGGCTACCGCGTTATTTTAATCAACTCAAACCCTGCTACAATCATGACGGATACAGAAATTGCTGACAAAGTCTATATTGAGCCAATTACTCTTGATTTTGTATCTCGTATATTACGTAAAGAACGCCCAGACGCGATCTTACCAACACTTGGTGGTCAAACGGGTCTAAATATGGCAATCGAATTAGACAAATCAGGTATTCTAGATGAGCTTGGGATTGAAATTCTTGGTACAAAATTAGATGCAATCCATAAAGCGGAGGACCGTGATTTATTCCGTAATTTAATGTATGAGCTAGGAGCTCCAGTTCCTGAGTCTGATATTATTCATAACTTAGATGAAGCGAAAAGATTTGTGGCGAAAATTGGATACCCTGTCATTGTTCGACCTGCCTTTACACTTGGCGGTACAGGGGGCGGTATTTGCTACAACGATCAAGACTTAGAAGAGATTGTGACATCTGGTTTAAAATATTCACCTGTGACGCAATGTCTATTAGAAAAATCGATCGCTGGCTATAAAGAGATTGAATACGAAGTAATGCGTGATGCGGTTGACAATGCGATTGTCGTATGTAACATGGAAAACGTTGACCCAGTAGGGATTCATACTGGTGACTCAATCGTTGTAGCACCAACGCAAACACTGTCGGATCGAGAAAACCAAATGCTACGTAATATATCATTAGATATTATTCGTGCATTGAAAATTGAAGGTGGCTGTAACGTACAGCTAGCACTTGATCCATATAGCTTTAATTACTATGTGATCGAAGTAAATCCACGTGTCTCTCGTTCGTCTGCATTAGCATCAAAAGCAACAGGCTATCCAATTGCTAAGCTAGCAGCTAAAATTGCAGTAGGCTTAACATTAGATGAAATTAAAAACCCTGTAACAGGATCAACATATGCTTGCTTTGAGCCTGCACTGGACTATATCGTAGCTAAAATTCCTCGCTGGCCATTCGATAAATTCGAATCTGCTAAACGTAATCTTGGTACGCAAATGAAAGCTACTGGTGAGGTAATGGCGTTAGGTCGTACTTTTGAGGAAGCTATGCTAAAAGCGGTTCGTTCTCTTGAGACAGGTCAAGTACACTTAGAGTTAAAACATGCTGAGGAAAATTCAGATTCTTGGATTGAAAAACGTATCCGCAAAGCTGGGGATGAGCGTCTATTCTTCATCGGTGAAGCTTTACGCCGAGGTGTAACAATTGAGCAAATTCATGAATGGTCAGCAATTGATCTATTCTTCTTAAATAAATTTAAAAATATCGTGGATATGGAACAAACGCTTGCTGATAATAAGAATGACAAAGAAGTACTACGAACAGCTAAACGTTTAGGCTTTGCAGATAAGAAAATTGCTGAGCTTTGGGAAACGACAGCAGAAGATCTTTACGCTTATCGTAAAGAGCATGGCATTATTCCAGTCTATAAAATGGTCGATACATGTGCAGCAGAATTTGAATCAGAAACACCATATTTCTATGGGACATATGAAGATGAAAATGAATCGATTAAGTCAGAAAAACCTTCTGTTGTGGTACTTGGTTCAGGTCCAATCCGAATCGGCCAAGGGGTAGAATTCGACTATGCCACTGTACACTCAGTATGGGCGATTCAAGAAGCGGGCTATGAAGCCATCATTATCAACTCAAATCCAGAAACAGTGTCAACAGACTTCTCGATTTCTGATAAATTATACTTCGAGCCATTAACAATTGAGGATGTAATGCATATTATCGACTTAGAACAACCAATTGGAGTTGTTGTTCAATTTGGTGGTCAAACGGCTATCAACCTTGCTGATAAATTAGCTGCAAATGGCGTAAAAATCCTAGGCACATCTTTAGAGGATATTGACCGTGCAGAAAATCGAGATAAATTTGAGCAGGCTCTACGTGAATTAGATATTCCACAACCTCAGGGAGAAACAGCAGTTTCTACAGAGGAAGCCCTTGTCATTGGTGAGCGTCTAGGCTTCCCAGTACTTGTTCGCCCTTCTTATGTACTTGGTGGACGTGCAATGGAAATTGTTTATAACCAAGAAGAATTACAGCACTATATGGAAAACGCGGTAGAGGCATCTCCAGATCATCCAGTATTAGTAGACCGTTACTTAACAGGACAGGAAATTGAAGTAGATGCTATCTGTGACGGTGAAAATGTGTTAATTCCAGGAATTATGGAGCATATCGAGCGTGCAGGAGTTCACTCTGGTGACTCGATCTCTGTTTACCCACCGCAAAAATTAACACAAGCACAAAAAGATACATTAGTTGACTATACAACTCGTCTTGCGAAGGGACTAGGCATCATCGGCTTAATGAATATCCAATATGTGATTTCACAAAACGAAGTATTTGTCATCGAGGTGAATCCACGTTCATCACGTACAGTACCGTTCCTAAGTAAAATTACAAATATCCCAATGGCTAATATTGCAACAAAAGCAATCCTAGGCAAATCCATTGTAGAGCAAGGCTATCCAACAGGCTTAGCAGCTGAGCAAAAAGGCGTATTTGTTAAAGTACCAGTGTTCTCATTCGCTAAATTACGTCGTGTAGACATTACATTAGGACCTGAAATGAAATCTACTGGTGAGGTAATGGGGAAAGATGCAACATTAGAAAAAGCTCTTTATAAAGGCTTAGTTGCAGCAGGTATGGAAATTCGAACTGAAGGTACAGTATTATTCACTGTATCTGATAAAGATAAAGAAGAAGCAATCGCATTAGCAAAACGTTTCTCAACAGTAGGGTATCGCATTGTAGCTACTGAAGGTACAGCAAAAGCATTTGAAGCAGCAGGCGTACGCACAGATGTTGTCGGCAAGATTGGCGCGAAAGGACAAACATTGATTGACCTTATCCAAAATGGGGAAGCTCAGCTTGTTGTCAACACATTAACAAAAGGGAAGCAACCAGCTCGTGACGGCTTCCGAATTCGTCGTGAATCTGTAGAAAACGGCGTACCTTGTCTAACATCTTTAGATACGGCAGAAGCAATGGTACGTGTCATCGAATCCATGACATTTACAGCAGAAGAAATGCCAAAAGCGGAGGTAGTACACTAATATGATACGTCAAGAGAAAATGACGGTCGTCTCTCAAAAGCAAATTGCGACAAACATTTTCGAACTGACACTTCATGGTGAACTGGTTCAGGAGATGACTCCTGGCCAGTTTGTCCATGTAAAGGTGTCAGATTCACTGGAGCCGCTTTTACGTCGACCAATTAGTATTGCAAATATTGATAAAGACAACAACGAGTTCACAATGATCTATCGTGCTGAGGGGCGTGGTACGAAAGTGCTGGCGACGAATCGAGAAGGTCAGCAGGTCAATGTGCTTGGGCCAATTGGGAATGGTTTCCCAGTAGATGCAGTACAAGAGGGAGGTACAGCACTACTAGTTGGTGGTGGTATTGGTGTACCACCATTACATGAGCTAGCCAAACAATTGAATGCTCGTGGTGTGAAAACAATCCATGTTTTAGGCTTCCAAACAGAGGATGTCTGCTTTTATGAGGATGAATTTAGTGCACTTGGTGAAACGCATTATGTGACGGTGGACGGCTCGAAAGGTACAAAAGGCTTTGTGACAACTGTCTTAGAGTCGCATGCACCAGCGTTTGATGTTTTTTATTCCTGTGGTCCATTACCAATGTTAAGAGCATTAGAAGGCTTTTATCCTGAAAAAGAAGGCTATTTATCATTTGAAGAGCGTATGGGCTGTGGTATTGGAGCTTGCTTTGCATGCGTATGTAAAACAACTGATCAAGTTGAAAAAGACTATGTTAAAGTATGTTCTGATGGTCCAGTTTTCCCGAAAGGAACGGTGGCACTATGAGTCGTTTAACAATTCAAATACCAGGCTTAGATTTAAAAAACCCTATTATGCCAGCTTCAGGTTGCTTTGGCTTTGGTCGTGAATATGCACAGCTTTATGATTTGTCAAAACTAGGTGCTATCATGATTAAGGCAACAACGGTCGAAACTCGTGCAGGTAACCCAACGCCACGTGTTGCCGAAACAGCTGCGGGGATGTTAAATGCCATTGGTCTACAAAATCCAGGCATTGAAAAAGTGATGAATGAGGAATTAAAATTTTTAGAGGATTATGATGTACCTATCATCGCGAATGTCGCTGGAACAGAGACGGCAGACTATGTGGAAGTAGCACGCCGTATTTCAGCAGCACCGAATGTCAAAGCATTGGAGCTAAATATTTCTTGTCCAAACGTGAAATGTGGTGGTATTCAATTTGGAACAGATCCTGCTACAGCACGCGAGCTTGTCAAGGCTGTCAAGGCTGTGTCAGAAGTGCCAGTCTATGTGAAGCTATCACCAAACGTTACGAACATCGTTGATATTGCCTTAGCTGTTGAAGCAGGTGGAGCAGATGGGATTACGATGATTAATACATTGGTTGGTATGCGTTTAGATGAGCGTACAGGCAAGCCAGTCATTGCTAATGGCACAGGTGGACTGTCTGGGCCAGCTGTAAAACCTGTAGCAATACGAATGGTTTATGAGGTGTACAAGGCTGTCAATATTCCGATAATTGGTATGGGCGGTGTAACGGAAGCACAGGATGTCATTGATTTTATGTCCGCAGGTGCTTCAGCTGTAGCAGTAGGAACTGCTAACTTTGTTGACCATTTCGTCTGTCCAAACATCATTGAAGAGTTACCAGCAAAGCTGGATGCATTAGGTGTAGAACATATAACAGAGATTATTGGAAGGAGCCATCGTTGATGAATACGAAACCTATACTAGCTCTAGATTTTCCAGGAGAAAAAGAAGTATTCGATTTTCTTAAAAAGTTCAATGAGCCTCTTTTCGTGAAAATTGGTATGGAATTATATATGCAAGAAGGACCTGATATCGTTCGTAAAGTAAAGGATTTAGGTCATGATATTTTCCTTGATTTAAAATTACATGATATCCCAAATACAGTAGGCTCTGCTATGAAGGGTCTAGCAAAATTGGGCGTAGATTTAGTCAATGTCCATGCTGCAGGCGGACGTCCTATGATGGAAGCCGCTCTAGAAGGACTTGAAGCGGGAACACCTGCAGGCAAAGAACGTCCTGCACTAATAGCTGTTACACAATTAACATCCACAACAGAAGAACAAATGCAAGCAGAGCAAAAAATTGCTCTTTCTTTGCAAGCGTCTGTTCTGCACTATGCAGGTCTGACAAAGCAAGCTGGCTTACAAGGTGTTGTTTGCTCTGTGCATGAGGCAAAGGCGATTGCAGAGGCGTGTGGAGATGAGTTTCTACGTGTAACACCTGGAATTCGACTAGCAGGTGGTGCTGCACACGATCAAAAACGTATTGCAACACCTGATGGGGCAAAACGTGATGGTTCATCACTCATCGTTGTGGGACGTGCTGTAACTGGTGCACAGGATCCAGTAGCAGCGTATAAAATCGTAAGTGAATTATGGGAGGCATAAATTATGACATTACAAAATGAAATTGCACACGCTATGTTAAAAGTAGGAGCTGTAGAATTAAATCCAACAGAGCTATTTACATGGGCATCTGGTATTAAATCACCTATATACTGTGACACACGTTTAACAATTTCCGATCCAGTTATTCGTAAACAATTAGCAAATGGTTTAGCTTCTGTCATCAAAGAGAACTTCGGTGCGACAGAAATTGTAGCAGGAACAGCTACAGCAGGTATTCCACATGCAGCATGGGTAAGTGATATTTTAGAATTACCAATGGTTTATGTACGCTCTAAAGCGAAGGAGCATGGCCGTGGCAATCAAATTGAAGGAAAATACGCAGCAGGACAAAAAGTAGTGGTTGTGGAGGATATCGTCTCTACAGGTGGATCTTCCATTACAGCAGTAGAAGCATTGCGTGCAGCTGGCTGTGAAGTATTAGGAGTAGTTTGTGTCTACACATATAACCTTCCACGCGCTGAGCAAGCGTTTGATGAGGCTGGCATTCAATATGTATCGTTAACAAATTTTGATTATCTAATTGAAGCAGCAAATGAATCAGGTGCTATCAAAGAAGAAGATATTCCATTCTTAAAAGAGTGGCATGGCAAGTTAAAAGCTGGAGAGCTATAATCAGTAATCTTGCAAAAGTAGTAGTAAAACATAGAGTTACTGGAATATAAAAGAGAGTAAATGCATAGAAACAACTATCGATATTTTTGTTGATAGTTGTTTTTTTGTGTTTATTCGACGTGATTAGAAGGAAATTAACGATGTTAACTTTGAAGAGAAGTATGGCATATAGATTAAAGGAATTGTAAAAATAATTTGTTTTTTTAATGTAATATAATACACTTCATTCATTTAGTACTTTAGTAAATAAAATTATTCATTAATAATAATTCGGAAAATTTAGTATCATTCTATGAACTAGATAAACTATTAAAATCCTTTTATAATCATGTTTTCCAAATAAAAGTAAATTTCGGCGTAGAATGAATGGATCAATTAAGTGGGTTATCGTTATTTTAATAAAATAAAAAAATGATACTTTAGGCAAATAAAGTTAAAAATGAACAAATATTCAGTGTGATGAATTTTAAAGTATCTAATTTGAAATGCCATAGTTGTATGGCTTGATTTATTTGGAATATTATAAGAATTGTAAAAATTCACTTGATTAAATGTATTATTTCCAGATAAAATAGCATTACGCCTAATTGTCAGAATATTATATACTGATCCAGTTACTTTTACATTTGGAAAAAAGGGTCAATTTTATGTGATGGAGACTTCTCTTTAAAATTTGATATTTTTTTTAGCTAATATAATTTTGAAATAAGTTTAACATCGTTTGATTTCATTTTTCGGAATATTGAATCTTACAAAGAAATCCAAAAGCTAATTTCTTTTTACATCTTTTACTTTAAGAATACATTTTAGACATATGTTTCTGTTGCTTACATAAAGGATGTAGTGATTTTTAGTAAAAAAATTAAAGGTGTGATATTAAATGAGCTTAATGTTAGAAGTGAAAAACCTTAAAACTGGTTTTGATATAGATGGGGAGATTTATCATGCTGTTGATGATGTTTCTTTTTCAGTCAAATCTGGTCAAATTATTGGGGTAGTCGGTGAATCTGGATGTGGAAAAAGTGTCATGTCACTTTCAGTTATGCAGCTTCTTCCAAAAGGGATTGGCAAAATTACAGGCGGAGAAATTAGGTTTGAAGGCAAAAACATAGAAAATTATTCTAGTGATGACATGAATAAGATTAGAGGAAAAGATATCAGTATGATTTTCCAAGAACCCATGACATCTTTAAATCCCGTTTTTACAATAGGTTCACAAATACAAGAGATTATCTTAAATCACTCTAAAATGTCAAAGGCAGAGGCTAAAAGTAAAGCAATTGACTTATTAAAACAAGTCGGTATACCGAGAGCTGATCAAATTGTAGATGAGTATCCACACCAATTATCTGGTGGTATGAGACAAAGGGTTATGATTGCCATTGCCATTGCTTGTCAACCTAAACTATTAATTGCAGATGAGCCAACTACGGCACTTGATGTGACAGTACAAGCTCAAATCTTAGATTTATTAAAGACAATTCAAGCAAAGAATGATATGTCCATTGTGCTTATTACACATGATTTAGGTGTCGTAGCCGAAATGTGTGATGAAGTAATCATTATGTACGCAGGAAAAATTGTAGAACGAACAAATGTAGATAATTTGTTCCACAACCCTCAGCACCCTTATACAAAGCTATTAATGGCTTCTATACCAAGAATCGATGAAGAAGTTGAAAAATTAACGACCATTCAGGGGATTGTACCTTCGTTAAAAAATATGCCTCAAATAGGTTGCCGGTTTGTTGATAGATGTCCTTCAGCTATGCCTGATTGTAGAAATGTTACGCCGCAACTTTCCTTTATAGATCAGGGACATGAGGTATCGTGTTTACTTTATGAGAGTTGTGATACTAGAAAGGGTGTGAGCTGACAGCATGAATGAAACAATCGTAAAACAAGAAAAGGAAAACCT
Organism: Lysinibacillus sp. FSL K6-0057; assembly: GCF_038630885.1. Classification (NCBI taxonomy): domain Bacteria; kingdom Bacillati; phylum Bacillota; class Bacilli; order Caryophanales; family Bacillaceae; genus Lysinibacillus; species Lysinibacillus sp. FSL K6-0057. The sequence continues at coordinate 1,075,090 of NZ_CP152047.1, forward strand.
ATTAGAAATTATAGATTTGAAGACATATTACCCAATTAAAGGTGGTTTTTTAAGGCATACTGTCGGTCATGTAAAAGCAGTGGATAACATTTCTTTTACCATTAAAAATGGTGAGACATTAGGGCTAGTGGGGGAATCTGGTTGTGGAAAATCTACAACTGGACGTACAATTTTAAGATTATTAGACTCAACAGATGGAAAAATTATCTTTGGCGGTAAAGATATTACAAACCTGAGAGGGAGATCTTTAAGGGATATACGAAAAGATATTCAAATGGTATTTCAGGATCCATACGCCTCATTAAATCCGATGCAAATGGTTGGGAGTATTGTTGCAGAGCCCATTATGAATTTCAGCAACAAATCATTGAAATCATTAAAAGGCGAGGTAATGGAACTATTAAGAAAAGTAGGCTTACCTGAAGATGCCTATTATAAATATGCGCATGAGTTCTCAGGTGGTCAGCGTCAGCGTATTGGCATTGCTCGGGCACTTGCACTTAGACCAAAGCTCATTATAGCAGACGAGCCTGTTTCAGCCTTAGATGTATCTGTACAATCACAAGTTCTTAATCTATTAAAAGAACTTCAGGATGAGTTTGATTTAACATTCTTGTTTATCGCGCATGATTTAAGTGTGGTCAAGCATATGAGCGATCGAATCGGTGTGATGTATCTAGGAAATATTGTAGAGATAGCCGATAAGGAACATATTTATGATGAGCCGTTGCATCCTTATACACAAGCTTTAATCTCTGCAATACCAGTGCCAGATCCGAGAAAGAAAAATAGTCGTATTGTTTTAGAGGGAGATATACCAAGTCCTGCTAATCCACCAACAGGCTGTCCATTCCATCCAAGATGTCCAAAGGCAATGGCAGAATGTTCATTAACGAAGCCTGCTTTAAAGGAGGTGAAGTCAGGGCATAGTGTTGCTTGCCATTTATATTAAAAAACTAAAAACGGAAAATAGTTAGTTATTGACAAAATAAAATTACGGGGGGAAAAAAATGAAAAAATCAGCATTATGGTCATTTATGCTCTTGCTAGTTATGGCATTATTTTTAGCCGCATGTAATACTGACTCGACAACAACAGAGAAGGAAAATGAAAAGGATACAAGCGGGGATACAACGACAACAACGGATGAACCTTCTACAGAGGGTGGCATCGTAACATTTGGTACAGATACGGCACCTGAGGGCGTATATGATCCAGCTTATTCAGGTAGTATTGTAGATAGCTATATTCAAAATTTCACAACAGATGGTGTTTATGATGTAAATGATAATTTAGAATATGTTCCTAACTTAGCTTCTTGGGAAATTAGTGAAGATAAATTAACGTATACATTTACATTCCAAAAAGGTGTAAAGTGGCATAATGGTGAGGAATTAACAGGTGATGACTGGGTATTTGCATTAGAGACTCTAGCAGATCCTGATTATGCTGGACCTCGTTTTAATTATGCAGAAGGAATTAAAGGAGCAAAAGCTAAAAAAGAAGGTAAAGCTGATAAAATTGAAGGTATTGAAGTTGTAGATCCATATACAGTAAAAATCACTTTTGAACAAGTGAAAATTAATAATTTAGAACAACTTTGGCAATATCCAATGCCGAAGAAGCACTATGAAGGTATTGCGGTAAAAGATTTAGAGGAATCTAAACAGGTTCGTGAAAATCCTGTAGGCTTAGGGCCATTTAAAGTGAAAAAAGTTGTAGATGGAGAGTATTCTGAATTAGAGCGTTTTGATGATTACTGGAAGGGCAAACCACAGCTTGATGGCGTTATTGTAAAAGTAATCGACCCATCATTAGCAACTGGTGCGTTCCAAAACGGAGAAATTGACATTATGGATATTAGACCACAATCCGTAAAAGAGTTAGAAGCATTAGGCAATGTACGTATTGAAGAAACTAATGGTGTGGGCTATTCATACATCGGACTTCGTTTTGGCCACCGTGATAAAGCGGCGTTAAAAAATGTGGCAGATTTTGATAAATTTAATGCAAAAGAATTACGTCAAGCATTATTATATGCAATTAACCGTCCAGCAATGATCGATGCTTTCTTAGAAGGAAAAGCAACAGTTGCCAATACTGTGATTCCAACTACTTTCTGGACTGCTGCGCCAGAGGCAGAATTAAATCAATATGAATTCAACCTAGAGAAAGCTAAAGAGCTATTAGCATCTGCTGGCTATGTAGATAAAGATGGCGATGGTTTCGTAGAAGATCCGAAAGGTCAGCCATTTAAAATTTCATTTGGTCACTATGCAGGTTCAGCAGCATTTGAAGGTCGTGCCCAAGCAATTGTTCAATCTTGGAATGATATTGGTGTAAAAACAGAATTAGCTACAGGTAGTTTAATTGAGTTTAACTTATATAATGATATGAAAGACAATGATGATGCAGCATTAGAAGCGTTCTTCGGTGCGTGGAGTATGGGTTCTGATCCAGATCCATCAGGATTATGGGGGAATAACGCAGAGTGGAACTATGGTCGTTGGGTAGATCCGAAAAACCAAGAATTATTAGATAAAGGCTTAAGTGAAGAAGCGTTTGACAAAGACAAACGTATGGCAACATATGTTGAATGGCAAAAATACTTCAACGAAGAATTACCTGCACTTCCTTTATGGGAAAACCTAGATTTATATGGTATAAATAATCGTTTACAAGGTGTTCATGTCAACGCTGTTGGCTTCCAAACGGATGTTTATAAATGGCATATTAAAGAATAAGCTATCGTGTAATTTAATTCTGCTAACTAAGTCCTTGTAAAGAGGGCTTAGTTAGTAAATTTATAGATAAGGAGATGTTACATGCTTCAATATACACTTCGACGACTACTTGGCATGATCCCATTGTTACTCCTTATTTCGTTAGTGGTATTCTTTTTAGCAAAAATGATGCCAGGAGATGCATTTGCGGGTGAAATTGATCCTTCTAATACGAATCCACAATACATCGAAGAAATGAGAGAAAAATTAGGCTATAACGATCCTATTATCCAGCAATATGGCAGATGGATTGTTAATTTTATACAAGGGGATTTTGGTAAATCAACTGTTTATAAAAAACCAGCGGTAGAGATTATTGCACAGCGCATACCTAATACCATATTTTTAGCTCTAACATCGTTAATTTTCACCTACATATTTGCATTTATTATGGGCATGTATGCTGGTAGAAAACCTTATACACTTGGGGACAATTTGATTGCAACTTACAATTACCTAGCTTTAGCCATTCCGTCATTTGTAGCGGGAATTGTAGCCATTTACTTTTTCTCGTTCAAGTTAGGTTGGTTCCCATTTAACGGTTCGGTGGGCGTTGGGTTAGAGCCAGGAAATTTTGAGTACTATCTAAGTAGATTCCACCATGTTTTACTACCTGCGCTTATATTAGGATTGATGGGAACAGCATCCTATACACAATTTTTGCGAAATGACATTATTGAAAATAGTAGAAAAGACTTTGTAAGAACTGCGAGAGCAAAGGGAACAAAAGAATCGAAAATTTACAACAAACATATTTTACGAAATTCTATTATTCCTCTTATTACGTTCCTTGGTTTTGATATCGCCACATTAATCAGTGGTGCGGTAATAACAGAAACTATCTTTACGTATCCTGGAATAGGTGCTCTCTTCCTAGAATCTGTGGGAAGAAGGGATTATGCAGTCATGATGTCGATCACAATGTTACTTTCGTTTTTAACACTTTTTGGGAATTTAGTAGCGGATTTATTATATGGTGTAGTAGATCCACGTATTAGATTGGATTAAGGAGGGGGAAATATGACATTGGTAACGGATCAAAAAGTATTAACGCCAAAATCGCCAAGGAAAAGCCCCTCGCCATGGGTAATTGCGAGACGAAAGTTCTTTAAAAATAAACTGGCCTTGATTAGTCTTGTATTTCTACTAACAGTTATTATCTTATCGTTTCTAGCTCCATATATCACAACCAAAGATATTGTCCGAGTTGATTTTATGCAAATAAGTAAACCACCATCTAGTGAAAATTGGCTAGGAACAGATACAAATGGACGAGATGTGTTTACAAGAATGCTTTATGCTGGTAGATCCTCCTTAACTGTAGGATTAAGCTGTATGTTCTTTATTGTTATAATTGGAACTACAGTCGGTGCCATTTCGGGGTACTTTGGCGGAAAAGTAGATCAAATACTAATGAGATTTACAGATTTTATCTTAATGTTTCCGTTTATGATTTTTGTCATTGTTTTAAACCAAATTCTAATTGGAAAAGTATCTGGTCTATGGACTTTGATTTTTGTTATCTCACTGTTAATGTGGGGATCTGTTGCAAGGATTGTACGAAGTAGGGTGCTTGCTGAAAAGGAAAATGAGTATATATTAGCAGCTCAATCAATAGGCTGTAAATCCTCAAAGATTATTATCAAGCATTTACTACCTAATGTTGCTTCGACGATTATTGTACAAGCAACATTGCTGATGGCCGTAACAATCGTCGCTGAATCTGGTTTAAGCTTTTTAGGATTGGGTGTACCAGCAGATACGCCTAGTTGGGGGAATATGCTATCCGAAGCTAGAAACTCAGAGGTATTAAAGGAGAAGCTTTGGATGTGGGTACCTCCTGCGACAGCTATTACGCTAGTAATTTTGTCGATTAACTTTATTGGAGAAGGATTAAAAGATGCGTTAAATCCAAAATCAAGAAGGTAATCATAAATTGAATATTAAATAAGTGACAAGAAAATAGGGCACCTTTAAATGTAAAAATCATTGCATTTAAAGGTGCCGAATTTTATAAAGGATGATAGTTTAATGCATAGTAGTCCTTACAGACCCAGAAATATTGTTTTTGAGAGCGAATAAACAGCATATAGCTTGTCTTTTATCAATTATGGTCTAATCACACAAGGCTTTGGACTATGACATGGACCTGGATAGGCAGATGCAGTGGTTGAACCAATACTAATTAATAATATTGTAAAACAACACGTAGCAAGAAGAAGTTTCATACTTTTTTTCATTTGAATACACCCCTTTATTCATATTAACTATATCTTAATATATTCCCTGATTTTTTAAAATATAATTTACAAAAATGGTATTTATTAACTACTTATTTCATGTAAAATAAAGGAGAAGGGAATTATAGTTCATTGAAAGACAGTGAAATTATTTAGGTTTACACTAATGGGGATATGGGTAATAAAGAAATAAACTAAAAAAACTCCCATCACAGTAGTTAAACTGTCGACAGGAGTTATAATTTTTATCGATTAGCAATCCAAGTTTTTACTAGATCAGCAGTACCGTAAACATAATGCTGATCACCTACTTCATGGTAAGATGCACTTTCGTCAACCTCTGTATGCTTGTACTGAATACGTTGACGGCGCTTCTCTGACATTGGATCAGGAAGTGGGATAGCTGATAGTAAAGATTTTGTATATGGATGAACAGGGTGATTGTAGATATCATCTGCTTTACCGATTTCCATGATTTTACCGCGGTACATTACAGCAATACGGTCACTGATGTATTTTACCATAGATAAGTCATGGGCAATGAAAAGATATGTTAAGCCACGTTCTTTTTGTAGTTGTTTTAGTAAGTTAACAACTTGTGCTTGGATGGATACGTCAAGTGCAGAGATAGGCTCATCGGCAATGATAAACTTAGGATCTAAGCTTAGTGCACGGGCAATCCCAATACGTTGACGTTGACCACCAGAGAATTCGTGTGCGTAACGATTCGCGTGCTCTTTGTTTAAACCAACAGCTTCAAGTAACTCTTGGATTTTCGCACGACGTTCTTTTTTATCCTTGTAAAGGCCATGGATATCAAAGGCTTCACCAATGATCTCGCCAGCTGTCATACGAGGGTTTAAAGAAGCGTAAGGATCTTGGAAAATCATTTGCATTTGACGGTTAAATTTCTTTAACTCATTTTTAGATTTTTTTCCATGGACATTTTCACCATCGAAAACAATCTCGCCACCTGTAATATCATATAATCGAATGATTGAACGACCAGTAGTTGACTTACCACAACCTGATTCACCCACAAGACCAAGTGTTTCACCTTCGTAAACGTCGAAGCTGATACCATCTACAGCTTTGATAGGATTACTTGGCGAACCAAAATGCTGCTGTAAATTTTTGATTTCAAGAATTTTTTTCGCACCAGTTTTAGTCATTTTCTTGTGCCTCCTTTGCTAAATACCCTTCAATACGTTTAGCAACCGCATCTGGAAGAGGAATCTTTGGTGCATCAGGATGCAACAACCAAGTTTTTGCAAAATGTGTTTCACTTACTTGGAACATTGGTGGCTCTTGTTCATAATCAATCGCCATAGCATACTCGTTACGAGCTGCAAATGCATCACCTTTAGGTGGATTCGTAAGATCTGGTGGTGAGCCTGGAATCGTACGTAATAGCTCATCAGTATCATTATCTAAATCTGGCATTGAACCAAGTAGACCCCATGTGTAAGGATGCTTTGGATTATAGAAAATATCATTCACAGTACCATATTCTACGATTTGGCCAGCGTACATTACTGCTACACGGTCAGCGATATTCGCTACTACACCTAAATCGTGTGTAATGAAAATGATAGATGTTTTCGAGTTTTTCTGAATTTCTTTCATTAATTCTAAAATTTGCGCTTGAATTGTTACGTCTAGAGCTGTTGTCGGCTCATCGGCAATTAATAGCTTAGGATCAGCTGCAAGGGCAATGGCAATTACAACACGTTGACGCATACCACCTGAAAATTCATGTGGGTATTGGTTATAACGTTTCTCAGGGAAGGGAATACCTACCTGTGTTAAAAGCTCAATGGCACGTTTTTTGGCATCGTTTTTAGAAACCTTTTTGTGTTGCAAAATTACTTCAGTTATTTGACGTCCGACCTTCATTGTTGGATTCAAACTTGTCATTGGATCTTGGAAAATCATTGCAATTTCATTTCCGCGTACTTTAGACATTTCTTTATCAGTTAATGGAACTAAATCACGGCCATTGAATAAAATTTGTCCTGACTCATAAATACCAGGTGGCTGGGGAATTAGTTTCATTAACGCATTACTCGTAACACTTTTACCAGAACCAGATTCACCTACTATAGCGAGTGTTTCACCCTCCTTTAAATCAAAGTTAACACCACGTACAGCATGTACAAGTCCTGCATAAGTTTTAAAGTTAATTTTTAAATCTTTTACTTCTAGAATTGTTTTACTCATTTCGGCCACCTCCTTATTTACGTAGTTTTGGATCTAGAGCATCACGTAAGCCGTCACCAACTGCGTTAAACGCAAAGATTGTTAGTGAGATAAATACCGCAGGGAAAATCAAGCGCCATGGAGCATTGGCAATGGCTTTATTACCATCAGAGGCCATTGTACCCCAAGAAGCTGTTGGAGCAGGAACCCCAAGACCAAGGTAACTTAGGAATGATTCAGTGAAAATAGCAGATGGAATTGTTAAAGTCATCGTTACTAAGATTGCACCAAGAGCATTCGGAACTAAGTGTTTAATAATTAAATGACTTGTACTAGCACCTAATGTACGAGCAGCAAGAACATATTCTTGATTTTTGATAGATAATACTTCACCGCGAACGATACGTGCCATGTTAATCCATCCAGTGATGGATAGGGCAACAATCATAGGAATTAAACCAGGTTGCATAACAACTAAAAGTACAATTACAACTAAAAGGTAAGGTACAGCTGTTAAAACGTCAGCAATACGCATCATGATGTTATCAACGCGACCGCCTGCTAAGCCTGAAATACTTCCCCAAATAACACCGATAATTAAGTCAATAATCGCTGCTGCAATTCCGATAAATAGGGAAATACGAGCTCCTTCCCATATACGAACGAAGATATCACGACCAAGGTCATCCGTCCCAAACCAAAATTGTGCAGATGGTGGTGAGTTGTAAACACCTAGCTGATCACTTGCTTTATACTGAGAAAACATTGGTACGAATGTAGCCATTAAAATAACAATGATTAAAATGATTACCCCAATGATGGCTAATTTGTTATGAGAGAAACGGAGAAATACTTCTTTCCAAAAGGAGACTGATTTGTCAGCTAATTTTTCCGTTGCTTCATGATTACCACCAACAATTTTAAACTTATCTTTTTCAATTTGTTGCTGTGTCATTATTTTTTCGCTCCTTTCAGTTTAATACGCGGATCAATCACACTATATAGAATATCAACGATTAATACCGCAAATAAAAGGATGATGGAAAAGAACACTGTCGTACCCATAATGACTGTATAGTCACGGTTTGTAATACTTTGGACGAAGTGTTTACCAAGTCCAGGAATAGCGAAAATTTGCTCAACAATGAAACTACCTGTTACAACACCAGCTGTTAATGGACCAAGATAAGTTACGACTGGTAGAAGGGCATTTCGTAATGTATGTCGGAATACAATTGTCCATCTTCCAATACCTTTAGCGCGAGCCATTTTAACATAATCACTATTGTTTTGCTCAAGCATACTTGAACGTGTTAATTTTGCGATAAAGCCCATATGAGTTAAAGCGATTGCAAGGGCAGGCAGTATACTATACTGAAAGCCTTTCCATCCACTAATAGGGAACCAGCCTAGTTTAAAGGCTAAGAAATACTGCATTAAACCCGCTAAGATAAATGAAGGTACTGATATAAATAGCACCGCAAAGGACGTTGCCAAATAATCCGGGAACTTATTATGATATAGCGCGGAAACTACGCCAATTAAAATACCGAATCCAATTGCTAATAGCATAGCTTCAATCCCTAATGTTAAAGAAACAGGGAAACTTTCAGAAATCATATCATTTGTAGAACGCGCTTTATATTTCATTGACTCACCGAAATTGAAAGTGGCCGTATCGATTAAATAATCTTTATATTGAATATACCAAGGGTTATTTAATCCATACGTTTCGTTTAACTTCTCCTCAATTTGAGGTGGGAAATTACGTTCACTCGCGAAAGGACTACCAGGAGCGAGACGCATTAAGAAAAACGTAACCGTTACGATGACGAAAAGCGCGAGAAGTATATACATCAGCCTTTTCAAAATATATTTAATCACATAAAACTCCTCCTTCTATTTGTCAATTTTCAGACAAATATATGCCTTCGTATTTTAAAAAGAGCTGACTCGCGCCGAAGTGGCTACGAGGCAGCTCTTCGCTGTAGAGCTAAATAAGCGAATTATTGTTGATTATTTCTCTACTTTAACCTCTTTAAGAGAGATGTTACCAAGGATGTCTGCCTTCATGTCTTTCACATAATCTTGTACTACAGAAAGGTTCGTGTAGTAGTAAATTGGAACAACTGGGAACTCAGAAACAGCAATTGATTCAGCTTGTTTTAAAAGCTCAAGGCGCTTCGCTGGATCTGCTTCTGTATTAGATTGATCTAATAATTTTTTGTATTCTGCATTTTCCCAACCTGTATCATTGTTACCGTTTGCAGCAGTGTCATACATTTCTAAGAATGTATAAGCATCGTTGTAGTCACCAACCCAGCCCATACGGCCAACTTGGTAATCTAATTGGTTAAGTTTTTCTAAATAAACTTGCCATTCAGAGTTATCTAGACTTACAGTGATACCAAGGTTTTTAGTCCAGCCCTCTTGAACGTATTGTGCGATAGCAGCGTGTGCTTCACTTGTGTTGTAAGAAAGGTTAATTTTTACATCTGCTGGGTTTGTAATACCAAGTTCTTTCATACCTGCTTCAAGTGCTGCTTTAGCACCTTCGATATCGTTATCTTTGTAGTAACCACGGTCTTCTTCAAAGCCGTGAACAGCAGTAGGAACCATACCTAATGCAGGTTTTTGCTCACCTTTAGTAATGTTGTCAATTAAACCTTGACGATCAAGTGCTAATGCTAACGCTTTACGGATGTTAGCGTTTCCAGTGATTTTATCTTTTGTATTTAGCTTGTACCAGTAAACAGAAGCTTGGTCATTGATATTTAATGTACCATCAGCTTTAAATCCATCGATAGCATCAAGTGCTACAGTTTGGAAAGGTGCTCCAAGGTAATCAATTTCGCCACCTTTGAACATTGTTACTGCTGTTGCTTCAGATTCAACCATACCGATATTAACTGTGTCTAAAGCCACTTTATCAGCATCCCAGTATTCTGGGTTTTTCTTTAATACGATTGTATCGTTGTGTCTCCACTCATCTAATACGAATGGTCCGTTTGTTACAAAGTTTTCACCAGCATCTGTATACCACTCATCATTACCTTCAACTACTTTTTGGTTTAATGGTGCATATGTTTTGAATGCTGTTAATTCTAAGAAGTAAGGTGTTGGGTTTTCTAAAGTTACTACTAATGTTTTCTCATCTTCAGCTTTAACGCCTACATCATCAGCAGAACCTTCACCATTGTTGTATGCTGCAGCACCTTTAATTGAGTAAAGGATTGAAGCATATTCAGAAAGATTGTCTGGGTTTAATGCCCATTTCCAAGCGTATTCGAAGTCACTAGCTACTACTGGATCTCCGTTTGACCATTTTGCATCACGTAATTTGAACGTGTAAGTTTTTAGGTCTTCGCTAACTTCCCAGCTCTCAGCCGCAGCTGCAACTGGACGAGCGTCTGCATCAAGTGTTGTTAATCCTTCAAAAGTATTTGTAAGAATAACACCAGAAGTTGTATCTGTTGCTAATGCAGGATGAAGTGATGGTGGCTCAGAAGCTACTACTACGTTTAATTCGCCACCTGATGAAGTTGTTTCTTCTGAAGAACCAGAATCTTTTCCTTCGTCTTTTGGTTTGCTAGACGAATCTCCTCCACCAAAGCCACATGCAGCAAGTACTAAAGAAAATACTGCAAGAACTGTTAGTAATAAAAACTTTTTGTTTTTATTCATGTGAATCCCCCTTATACAATTTTTAAGCCTTTTGTGAAGCTCCTATTTAATATACCAAAAAAATCATTGTGTACAAAATAAAAAAGATTCGAATTTATATAGTATTATCTGACATTTAGGAGAATAATAAATTTTTCCGATTTATCACGCTAAAGAGACGAAGTGCATATATATTAAAAATTTGATATTTACATATTCTGAATATCAAAAATAAAGTAAAAATAAAAAAATGATTTACTATACGGAAAATTCCTATTTTTTTGATAATATTATCGATATTTGAAAAATGAATCAAAAGTCATGGATGTAATACCTTGAGGAATTTGTATAGATTTGTAGAAAATCTATGTAAAACTCAGTGAATTAGTTTCTTTTACAGGTAATTTCTTGTAAATTATGATCGCGAAACATGATTATTTTTATCTATTAATGATATATAAGAAACTTGTTTTGTATTTTTCTAGGATTATCCAATTGTGGGGAAGGAAAAGAAAAAAATGAGCATTTGTATGAAAAAAGGTACCCATACTAAGAAAAAAATGGATTTAGCGACAAGCTAGTTTACGAGATTAAGTTTTTTTGAAATAATTTTAGAACGAATTGTGTATACATGCATATATGCAACTCTATTCTGTTTTATTCATCAATCAAATTTTAAAAGTATTGCTTTATTATAACCAATATTTTTCCAGGTGGAGCCATATTAATAATATTGTTTTTTTGAGGATGTCATTTGTCTTACTGTAGAGGATTGATTATGCAAATAATTACTAAAAATCTGTTTATTAACCTAATGAAAACGTTATCAATAGCTATCCAGAAGGATATTCTTCCACTTTTTAAGTGGTACTACATGAAAAAAATATAAAAAACAGTGCATTCACGTATATAAAATGCACTGTTTTTTTATTTAAAGTTTAAATTGATTGATTTGATTCTGTAAATCTAAGGACTTTTCGCTTAGATCTGCTGCAACTTGATTTACTTGTTGCACTGTTATAGACTGCTCTCTAGTTGCTGAAGCTACAATTTTTGTATTATCCGCGCTAGTTGAAGCACCATGAGCAATTTCTGCAACAGAGGCGGCAACTTGTTCTGCGCTAGCTGAAATTTCTTCAGAGGTAGCTGATATATCTTCTATTTGATCTGTCATCGTATTAATCGCTTTGACAATTCCTTCAAAGGCTTGTCCTGCATGTCCGATGATTTTTACGCCCTCTGTAACAGAGTGAAGGCCATCAAAAACAGCTTTTTCAACATTGTGTGTATCTTGTTGTATATCCAACGTTAAGGCAACGATTTGGTTGGCTGATTGTTTGGATTCCTCAGCTAACTTACGGACCTCGTCTGCTACAACCGCAAATCCTTTACCATGCTCACCAGCTCTAGCTGCTTCAATAGCTGCATTGAGTGCCAATAAATTCGTTTGATCGGTAATGGCTGTAATGACAGCTGTGATTTGACTAATTTCATCTGATTGCTTACTCAATTTTTGGACAAGGTTATTAATCATTTGTGTTGACTCATGGATCACATTCATTTGTTGCTGAGCTTCTTCTACTGTCACATTACCATTTGTCGCTAATTCAGAAGTTGTTATAGCATTCTGATGCAGTTGTTGAGTTGCTTCTGCTATACGTTGAACACCTACAGCCGTTTCATCCATTGCGTGTGCGCTTTCGTTAGCTGCACTTGTAGCTGCTACTGCAGCGTCAGCTGTTTCATTAATCCGAATTGTTATTTCGTCAGCAGTGGCAGTAATTTCTTCAGTTGAGGCAGAAAGTTCCTCTACAGAAGCTGTTAAGTGCTCTGCATTGTCCTGTATATGCGTTAATAAATTTTTCAGATTTCCCTTCATGGCATTAAAAGCTGCTGAAAGCTGACCAATTTCATCTTTTGAATGATGGGTAATATCTGGATGAATTAATTCACCATTAGCTACATGGTTTGCTGCCAGAACGACAGATTTTAAAGGGCGTGAGATTGTCCGTTGTATATAGAAAATAAGGAAAATACCTAGAGCGATACCAATAATGATCGCAATTATGGAAATAATTTGAGAATTAAACACGGCCTGTTTAGATTCTTTTGTCACAATGTCTAGTTGTTCCTTTTGATAGCTTCCAATTTTATCGGATACATCTTGTATACCTTTATTCGCTTGTTGCACGTCACCATTCACCTTTTGCAAAGCACCTTCTAGATTACCAGCTTCAAATAGAGCTATTGCTTCAGTTGCTGCCTTGTTAAAAGTATCATTATGAATTTTTAATTCCTGTGCATATGTTTCCATTTCAGCTGAATTCGATTTTTCTATGATTTCTTCTACATGTGTGTCGAGCATATTTGCATATTTTGAGAAACTCTCTTTGTTAGCAGGTTTGTCTTCGATGATGATGGCACGAATGAAAAGACCTTGCATGGCCATTTCAAATTGAATATCATCTGCTAATTCTACAAGGGCAACATGTCCTTCTAAAGCATTTTCAATCTTTTTTTCAATGTTTGAAAATAACAGGAACATAATAAACAATGAAATGATTAGTGTGAGAATAATTGCAAAGAAACCAAAGCTTAATTTTTTACCTACAGACATAGAGATACGCCCTTTCCTAAATGCTCTACAAAAATTTTTATACTTTAATTTAGCGTTTCAGAGTAGTAGAAGTCAATATTCGGTGAAGGAAACAGTGCAGATTATTCATATGTTTTTATAATGTTATTATAATAAGGAAGATTGTCTGTAAAAATCAATCAAGATAAGGCTGTTTTCATCGTTTTATAGTACGGATTACGTGTTCTCGCTATAAAAAAGAAGAAACCGATACAATTTGTATCGATTTCTTCCTTTATGACTGTTTCTTTAACTGTAAAATGACTGCCTCATCAGGGTCAATATACAGTGTCTTTTGTTCAAAATAGATGACGAAACCAGGTTTGGCTCCATTTGGCTTTTTGACCTGTCGTATTTCGGTATAATCCACAGGCACAGAAGAGGATTCTCTGGCCTTAGAAAAATAGGCGGCTAGTGTGGCAGCTTCTCGCAATGTCGTTTCATCTGGCTCACTTGAATGAATGACAACATGAGATCCAGGGATATCCTTTGTGTGTAACCAAATATCAGTCCGTTTTGCTAGTTTAAATGTCAGCATGTCATTTTGCTTATTGTTTTTTCCAACAGAAATTGTAACACCTGTGGAAGAAACATAGCGTTCTGGTTCAGGTTTCACTTGCTTTTTCTTTTTCTTCGCATGACGTAGTTTTAAGTAACCTTGCTCTGCTAGCTCTTCACGAATTTCCTCAATATCACCAGGAGAAGCCTGTTGAACTTGCTGTGCTAGCATTTCGAAGTAGGCAATTTCTTCTGTCGTTTTTTCTAGCTGCTCTTGAACCATAACCAAGGCATTCTTTGCTTTTGTATATTTTGTGTAATAGCTTTGGGCATTTTCAATCGGTGTTTTACGTTCGCTTACGGGAATCGTTAGCTCTTCGCCAGTTTCACTATAGTAATTTGTAACGGTTACTTCCTTGACTCCTTTTTCAAAGACATAAATATTCGCCATTAATAGCTCACCGTATAGCTGGAATTGATCGAGCTTAGATGCACGCTCATAGTCTTTGGTTAGCTTTTTTGTTTTTAAAGCTAGTTTATCAATTTCATTTTGTAGCCAACGCTCTAAATCTCCAGCTTGTTGTTTCACACGATCTCGCTCTGCACGTGCAAAGAATACACGATCAAGAAGCTCATGGACATTGGGATAAATTGTTATATCTCCTCCATGCAAGTGCGTTAACTCGATTGGGGAGAAGTACGTTTTATGATTGAAGAGTACGTACATAGGCTTCAACCCACCGTTCGCGAAGGAGGTCATAAAATCCTTGAAGCATGCTAGCGTATTTGATGTTGTCTTCATTCGATACAATAATTCTTCCGCGTGAAGAGGTGAAAAACCAGCTAACTGTTGTACTACCTCTTTGAAGGTTTTTGCTTCAGCGAAAAATGTTGTTAGCTCTTCATCTGTCGCTGTTAAAGGATTCCACTTATTTTGTACAGGAGGCGCAATATAAGGTTGACCTGGTAACACGGTACGGAAGCTATTGACTGAAGGAGGTAGATGTTTTAAGCTGTCAATAATTTTTCCCTGCTCTTGATCAATCAACAGTAGATTACTATGTCTACCCATAATTTCAGCATGTATTTCCCTTACAATCGGATCACCAATTTCATTTTTACTTTCAATTTCTACTATTATAATGCGATCAAAATCACGCTGTTTTATAGAAGCAATAAAACCGCCCTCTATATGTTTCCGCAAAAGCATACAAAACATTGGGGGCTCAGCTGGATTTTCAATCGTATGCTCAGTTAGGTGAACGCGTGCATAAGAAGAGTGGATAGAAAACAGTAATTTATGATTCTTTCCGTTAGCACGGACATGTAATATAACTTCTTGTGCATTGGGTTGATGTATTTTTGTAATCCGACCAGTGACCAGCTGTTGTAGGTCGGCAGTTATTGAATAAGTAAATAAGCCATCAAATGCCATATGAATTCCTCTTTCCAACGATAGCAAGCATCTTGGTACTTTCCTATTTTTTTCTTGTTGCATTTGCATTCACTCTTTTCAAGCTTCTGCTAATACACGTTTTGTATGTTTATCATAGCATTTTTTAGGTGAATATTAAAATATAGCTTCAGTTGTGGTAGAATTAGCTTTTACTTTATCCAAATTTTTTTGGAGAGTCGTCATAATCGACAAAGCTTATGTTATAATAATTCCAGTATGCAAAGAAAGGTGTGACGAACCTTGGTGCGTAGTATGACTGGTTTTGGCAGAGGTGTCACAACAACTAGAGACTTTCAATTAACCGTGGAAATGCGCTCGGTCAACCATCGATTTTTAGAAATTAACGCAAAATTTCCGAAAGAATGGCTTGAAGCAGAAATTTTTGCAAAGAAACTAATTTCTCAAGCTTTGTCACGCGGCAAAATTGATGTGATGGTATATGTGAAGGACTTAGAGAACGTAGAGCAATCTATTGAGATTAATTGGTCATTAATTGAAGCGTATCGTAAGGCAAAAGAGCAGTTAGCAAGTAAAGTACCACTTGAAGAAAAATGGACGATGCAAGAGCTTTTATCGTTAGAGCAAGCACTTGTACAGCAAAAACCACAGCTTACACCAGAGGATTTGCTCAGTGCTGTTGAACAAGCGATATCACAAGCGATTGCACAGCTCGTACAAATGCGTGAGCGTGAAGGGCAAGAATTGCAAGAAGTTGTTGTACAATATAAAGAACAGTTGATAGAGCAAGTAAATCAGATTCGTTTGTGTTCCTCTCTTGCTGTTGAAAAATATCGTACACGATTAATAGAGCGAATTACTGAAATTGCAAATGGCACTTTGCTAGAAGATCGTTTACTAGCGGAAGTAGCGATTTTTGCAGAACGAGTAGACATCTCCGAAGAATTAGACAGATTAGATAGTCACTTCAACCAACTGGAGGAAACATTACTTGAAACGATTTCTGTTGGACGTAAATTAGACTTTTTAATGCAGGAAATACATCGCGAGATCAATACGATTGGTTCGAAAAATCAATCTACAGAAGCAGCAGTAGCTGTTGTTCAGGCGAAAACAATTTTAGAAAAGATGCGTGAGCAAGTGCAAAACATCGAATAACTTGCACGTGTCTGTTATAAATTAAGGGAGATATAGAGAATAAATGATAAAAGAACGTGGATTATTAATTGTTCTGTCTGGCCCATCTGGTGTAGGTAAAGGGACAGTGCGAAAAGAATTATTTTCTCAGCCGAATACGAATTATGAGTATTCCATCTCGATGACAACACGAAATCCTCGCGAAGGTGAAGTAGATGGTGTAGACTATTTTTTCAAGACACGTGATGAATTTGAAGCGTTAATTGAACAAGGCGGCTTATTAGAGCACGCTGAATTTGTCGGTAACTATTATGGAACACCACTAGCTTATGTAAATGAAACACTAGATGCAGGTCGTGATGTATTTTTAGAAATCGAAGTGCAGGGTGCGGCACAAATTCGTAAAAAAGCACCAGATGCCTTATTTATTTTCTTAGCCCCTCCAAGTTTAACGGAATTAAAAGATCGTTTAGTTGGACGTGGGACAGAAACTGAAGATATCATTGCCAAACGCATTGCTACTGCAAGTGAAGAACTTGAAATGATGAGCTTGTATGATTATGTTGTGGAGAATGATGAAGTGACGAATGCCTGTGATCGTATAAATGCGATTATAAAAGCCGAGCATTGTCGTAGAGAACGTGTTGAAAAAAGATATTTGTCAATGTTGAGAGGAGAATAAAACAATGTTATACCCATCAGTAGACGCCTTAAAAAAAGAAATCGATTCAAAATATTCATTAGTGAGCCTTGCTTCTAAACGTGCTCGCCAAATGCAAGAAGAGCAAGACACAGAACGCTTACACAAATATGTTTCCTATAAATATGTAGGGAAAGCACTTGAAGAAGTAGCGGCAGGTGTACTTACGAAAGTATCACAGGATGAGTCAGCTGTGTACGAGGACGAAATCTAACATCATGTAAAGTGCTTTGCTTTACATGCATGCTAGTCTAGTTAGCAGTAGATTTTGATTATACAGAATGCCGAAAGCTCCCAGGGAATCCTTCTTTGGGAGCTTATCATTTGAAAGGACGACACCTAGCATGAATAAAAATATTTTACTATGTGTTTCAGGCGGAATTGCTGTATATAAGGCTGTTGCGCTCGTTAGCAAGCTTTCACAGGCAGGGGCCAACGTAAAAGTCATCATGACGGCCTCTGCTAGACAGTTTGTGAATCCATTAAGTTTTCAAGTGATGTCCAAAAATGATGTTTATTTTGACACATTTGATGAAAAAGATTCAAGTGTGATTGCTCATATAGACTTAGCAGACTGGGCCGATTTAATTTTAGTGGCGCCCGCTACGGCAAATATGATTGGCAAAATGGCCAATGGTATCGCAGATGATATGGTTACAACAACCTTGCTTGCTACGACAGCACCTGTATGGATTGCACCAGCTATGAATGTACACATGTACGATCATCCAGCAGTAAAACGTAATTTGGATAGGCTATCAGCTGATGGTTACAAATTTATTGAGCCTTCAGAGGGGTTTTTAGCATGTGGCTATGTCGGGAAGGGACGTCTAGAGGAGCCTGAAAAAATTACTGCACTTGTTCAAGATTTTTTTTCAGGAAAAACAAAACCATTAACAGGTAAAACCGTATTAGTGACAGCAGGTGCCCTGCATATACCGTTGGATGAGCTGCATATGATCTGCCCACAGGCAAATGGATCTATAGGACGAGCTTTAGCGCATGAGGCAAGGTTGCTTGGCGCACATGTAATTGAAATAGAAAATAGCAATTTGTTTGATGTTATTCAACAACTTGAAGCCTATAAAATCCAATATCCCCAAGCATTATTGATCCATGCAGCAAATGTGCCGACGATCGAGGAAGCGCCGATCATTTCTGTAGAAGGAATAAAAGCGATCACTTTTGGACAAAGAGTGCAAGGCACACCAATGCTTAACATATTTTCTGAGAGATGGATTGATTTTAGTGAAAAAGCGCAGCTAAACGGACAATTTTTGGCTACAATTAACCCACAACTTTTTGCTCAGACATTATGGGCTTATATTATAAAGGGTGAGGAGCAATGAGCTTTTTGATAGCAGAGGTCATTGTAGATGTCTCTACTTACCATGTAGACCGTCCATTTGACTATCAAGTACCTGTAGAATGGATTAGTGTCATAGAATTAGGATGTCGTGTTAAAGTACCATTTGGTCCAAGAAATGTCTTAGGTTTTATCGTTGGATTAAAAAAAGAAACGGATGTCCCGCTGAATAAACTAAAAGCAATCACTCAAATTTTAGATATGGAGCCAGTCCTGACAGAAGAGATGCTGCAAATGGCGAAGTGGTTGAAGAACGATACGATTTGTTATGAAATAGATGCCTTGCAAGTGATGTTACCATCTGCACTTCGGGCCAAGTATGAAAAAATGGTTAAGCTACAGCAGGGTCAACAACTGCCACTAGAGGTACAGGCTATATTCGGTAAGCGTCAACAAGCTAATTTTAAAGAATTTGAACGAGCTGGTTTACTTCCTTTATTAAAAGAATTGGTTGCAGACAATATTGTTACCATTGAAAATGTTGTAAAGCAACAAGGGAATGTCAAGGAAATTCGGATGGTTCAAATTACAAAAGACCTGCAACTTGTTGAACAGGCTTTGGAACTGTCATCTAGGGCAGTTAAACAACGTCTATTACTGCAATGGATGTGTCAACATCTAGGAGAAATATCAACACCTCAGCAAATTTGTGAGGAAGCCGGTGTCTCCTTATCGGTATTAGAGGCAGTGATTGACAAAGGAGCTGCTCATTTTATACAAGAAGAAGTGTTTCGTGATCCGTTTACAAAGGATGTATCACGTACAGATGCTTTACCGTTAACAGATGAGCAGCAAGTTGCGCTACAAGCTATTTCTACAGCTATGGAGCAACAGCAAGCGCAAACCTTTTTGTTACACGGTGTAACAGGGAGCGGTAAGACGGAGGTTTATTTACAGACCATCCAACAGGTGCTAGATGATGGGAAAGAAGCTATTATGCTCGTACCTGAAATCTCTTTGACACCTCAAATGACTGAGCGATTCCGCAGCCGCTTTGGGGAGATGGTTGCTGTTATGCATAGTGGTTTATCTGTTGGTGAGAAATATGATGAGTGGCGCAGAATCCAACAAGGCAAAGTGAAAGTAGTGGTTGGTGCTCGTTCCGCTATTTTTGCCCCCTTTAGAAATATTGGCCTTATTATTTTGGATGAAGAACACGAATCAACATATAAACAAGAAGATTCTCCACGTTACCATGCAAGGGATGTCGCCATTTGGCGTAGTGCGTTTTACAAATGTCCTATTATTTTAGGCAGTGCAACACCAGCGTTAGAGTCATTTGCAAGAGCCAAAAAGGGAGTGTATACGCTACTCTCATTAAAATACCGTGCTTTACATCAGGCTTTGCCGACTGTTTTTATAGCAGATATGCGTGAAGAGCTGAGACAAGGTAATCGTTCGATGTTTTCTCAATCACTAATTGAAGCGATCCGTTTAAGACTTGAGAAAAATGAGCAAATGGTGCTGTTTTTAAATCGTCGTGGCTATTCATCATTTGTACTCTGTCGAGATTGTGGGACAGTCGTCCAATGTCCAAATTGTGATATTTCCTTAACCTATCATCGAACAACTGAAAAATTGAAATGTCATTATTGTGGTTACGAGGAACATGTTCCTCAAATATGTCCGCAATGTCAAAGTGATCATATTCGTTATTTTGGTACAGGTACACAAAAAGTGGAAGAAGAGCTGTATAAGTTGTTCCCAGAGGCAAGAGTGTTACGTATGGATGTAGATACTACAAAGCATAAAGGGGCACATGAAGAGATATTGGAGACATTTGGAGCGGGTCAAGCAGATATTTTACTTGGGACTCAAATGATTGCAAAAGGTCTTGATTTTCCTAATATTACGCTAGTCGGTGTACTGAGTGCCGACACATCCTTGCATTTACCTGATTATCGGGCAGCAGAGCGTACATTTCAGCTATTAACACAGGTAAGTGGAAGGGCTGGGCGACATGATAAACCAGGGGAAGTCATCATCCAGACGTATACACCTGAGCATTATGCAATTGAATTGGCTAAAACGCAGGATTATGAACCATTTTATGAGCGAGAGATGTTTTTACGACGACGTTCCAACTATCCACCCTATTATTTTGTAGCTCTTATTCAAGTATCTCATGAAGATGTTATGATGGCTGCTGAATATGCAGGTCGAGTGGCAGATTGGTTGCGAGGAAACTTATCGAATCAAGTAGCCATTATAGGACCAACAACTGCGAGTATTGCTCGTCTCCAAAATAGATATCGTTATCAATGTTTGATAAAATATAAAATTGAACCAAATCTAATTTCCGTGTTACAACGCCTACTTGCCATGTATAGAGCAGAGTGGATTAAACAAGGAATATTAATGACGGTAGATTTAGATCCGTCTACTATATAGTTAGCGTGAAATAATAGCATGATCATTTAAAAATTGTAAAAGAAACAATCAGCTAGTGCACTAGCTTTAAAGCAGAAATGAGGAAATAATAATGGCCATAAAAAAAGTAATCGAAAACCCAGCAAAAGTACTATCAACACCGTGTGCTGAAGTGACAGAAATTAATGAAGAAATTATTACATTACTTGATGATTTATATGACACAATGGTGGAGTATGATGGCGTAGGTATTGCTGCACCACAAATAGATGTAGGGTTACGGGTAGCAATTGTTGAACTAGGTGAAGAACGTGATATTTTAGAAATGATTAATCCAACTGTCGTTGAAACGGATGGAGCAGAAGTAGATATTGAAGGATGCTTGAGCTTTCCAGGGTTATATGGAGAAGTGGAACGTCCTAGTTATGTCAAAATTGAAGCATGTGATCGTGAAGGACGTGTTTATGAATTAGAGGCAGGTGGCTTTGATGCCCGTGCAATTTTACATGAACTGGATCATTTAGATGGTGTGCTTTTTGATTCAAAAATCAAGCGTATTGTCACAGCAGAAGAACTAGAAGAAATGTACGCAGAAGAGGAGGAATAAAATGACATCTATCGTTTTTATGGGGACACCTGACTTCTCCGCACCTATTTTGCGTATGCTACATGATGAAGGTTATGCTATTAAAGCAGTTGTGACCCAACCAGATCGTCCGGTTGGGCGTAAGCGAGTACTAACACCGCCGCCTGTGAAGGCAACAGCCTTGGAACTTGGCTTACCCATTATTCAACCCGAAAAATTGCGTGGCTCTGAGGAGTTACAGCAAATTCTTGCTTTACAGCCCGATTTAGTGATAACAGCAGCATTTGGACAAATACTACCAAAAGAGCTATTGGATGCACCAGCTCTTGGCTGTATTAATGTCCATGCCTCACTATTACCAAAATATCGTGGAGGTGCTCCGATTCACCAAGCCATCATGGATGGTGAAAAAGAAACAGGGGTAACAATCATGTATATGGCAGAAAAGCTTGATGCGGGAGATATTATCTCTCAAAAAGCAATTCCTATTGAGGAAGATGATCATACTGGTGGACTTTTTGATAAGCTAAGCGTAGTGGGGTGTGACTTACTTAAGGAAACACTTCCTTCTATTATAAATGGTACAAATAACCGTACAGTTCAAGATGAGGCTCAAGTTACCTTTGCAAGTAATATTTCGAGGGAGCAGGAACGTATCGATTGGACAAATGATGCTGCTACTTTATACAATCAAGTGCGCGGTCTTCATCCGTGGCCTGTTGCTTATACGACTTTTGAGGATGGTCATTTTAAAATTTGGTGGGCAACTATTGGCAAAAGTAAGCATGAGGCTAATCCTGGTACAGTGGTGGCAATCGAAAAAGATCATTTTGTGGTAGCAGCTGGCAATGGGACAACTTTAGCATTATATGATGTGCAACCAGCTGGTAAAAAGCGCATGACCGCAGAGGAATATTTACGTGGGACAGGTTCTAAATTACAGATTGGGGACCAATTTCAATGAGTAAAAAAAGTGTAGTGATTTGGGATGGCAATGTACGAGATGCCGCATTATCAATTCTATTAGCAGTTGATAAAAATCAGGCCTATAGCAACTTACTGCTAAATGAAACAATTAAACGACATAAAATTGAAGCAAAAGATCGTGCTTTATTAACTGAAATAACGTATGGTACTTTACAGCATAAAATGACGCTTGATTATTATTTAGAGCCGTTTATTCGCGGTTCAATCGATCATTGGGTGCGCTGGTTATTAAGAATATCGTTGTATCAAATCCATTATTTAACACGTATCCCTCCACACGCTGCAGTAAACGAGGCAGTAGAAATTGCCAAGCGTCGAGGACATCGTGGGATTGCTTCGACGGTCAATGGCGTATTAAGATCGGTGTTACGCAGTGGAGTCTCTTCAACAGATGACATAGTAGATTCAATTGAGCGTCTTTCTATTGAAACAAGTCATCCAGTTTGGCTAGTACAACGATTTGTTGATAACTACGGTCTGGAAGTAGCGACTGAAATGTTGCATGAAAATAATAGACCACCTGTGCAGACAGTGCGTGTTAATACAACAAAAGCAACTGTTGAGCAAGCTATTGCCGAGTTAGAGGCAGAAGGATTAACTGCTAAGCAAAGCGATGTTATACCAGAGTGCTTACACATTACAAACGGTCAACCAGCTCGTACAAAAGCCTTCAAAGAAGGTATGATTACTATTCAGGATGAAAGTTCAATGATACCTGCTAACGTGCTAAATCCATCTCCAGGTATGCGTGTCTTGGATATGTGCGCGGCACCTGGTGGAAAAACAACGCATATAGCCGAAATAATGAAAAATGAAGGTTCCATTTTAGCAACAGACCTTCATCCACATAAATTAGATTTAATCGACCATAATACAGAGCGTCTAGGGCTTGATATTGTTGAAACAGCCCCAATCGATGGACGGAAAGCACCGGACTTTTTACAAGCAGCGTCTTTTGATGCTATTTTAGTCGATGCACCGTGTAGTGGATTAGGGGTTATGCGACGTAAGCCAGATATTAAATATACAAAGCGAGAAGAAGATTTAGAAAGTCTTCAAAAAATCCAGTTAGCTTTACTCGATGCAGCTACGAAAGTATTGAAAATAGATGGTAAGCTTGTATATAGTACGTGTACAGTCGACATAGAGGAAAACGAAGGCACAGTGAAAGCCTTTTTAACAGCACATCCAGAAATGGAAGCTATACAACTAGAATCTTTACCAACAAAATTAGCGGAAAAGCAAGCTAATGGCATGCTTCAAGTCTTTCCACAAGACTTTGGCAGTGACGGTTTCTTTGTCGCCGCCTTTCGTAAAAAAGGAGAATCCAACTAATGGTGGATCAAGAGAAATTTAATGAACGTATTAACGATTTAGTTGAAGAAGCGGAAGAAAAGCCCGTTCGACGTGAAAAAAAAGAAAAACCAAATTTAAAAGAATCCATTTATTCTTTACAGCCTCATCAATTAGAAGAATGGTTAAAGGAAAATGGCGAAAAGCCTTTCCGTGCTGCTCAAATTTTTGACTGGTTGTATAATAAACGTGTAAAGACATTTGAAGAAATGTCAAACCTTTCAAAGGGATTACGCGAAAAGCTAACTGCAAATTTTGCACTATCCACACTATCAACCATTATTAAACAAGAATCTAAAGATGGTACCATTAAATTTTTATTTCAATTACAGGATGGTTATTCAATAGAAACTGTATTAATGCGCCATGAGTATGGAAATTCTGTTTGTGTAACTACACAAGTTGGCTGTCGAATTGGCTGTACGTTTTGTGCTTCTACTTTAGGTGGTTTGAAGCGACATTTATTGGCAGGAGAAATCGTGGAGCAAGTTGTCAAAGTGCAGCAAACATTAGATGAATTGGGTGAGCGAGTATCACATATTGTCATTATGGGTATTGGCGAACCTTTCGATAATTATGATGCAATGATGAACTTCTTAAAAGTGATCAACCATGAAAAAGGTTTAAATATCGGTGCACGTCATATTACAGTATCAACATCTGGTATTGTTCCGAAGATTTATCAATTTGCAGATGAACAATTACAAATTAACTTTGCTGTTTCGCTGCATGCGCCAAATCAGGAAGCACGTCAAAAGCTCATGCCAATTGCTCGTGCTTATAAATTGGAAGAATTAATGGAAGCTGTGCGATACTATACTAAAAAAACAGGTCGACGAGTGAGTTTTGAGTATGGATTAATGTCTGGCGAAAATGATTCAGTAGAAATTGCTGAGGAGCTATCTGCATTAATTAAAGGAATTAAATGTCATGTCAACTTAATCCCTGTAAATTATGTACCAGAACGTGATTATGTTCGTACGTCTCGTAGTCAAATTTTTGCTTTTGAAAAAACATTAAAGAAAAATGGTATTAACGTAACGATCCGCCGAGAGCAAGGTTCAGATATCGCTGCTGCGTGTGGTCAATTACGTGCACAAGAGAGATCTGAAGAAACGAGGTGACCAGTATTGGAATACACAGTCGAAAGTGATATTGGTTTAAAACGATCCATTAATGAGGACCGTGCTGCATTCTTTAAACGTCCAGATGGGCTTGCACTAGCACTTGTAGCAGACGGCATGGGTGGTCATAATGCTGGTGATGTAGCAAGTGATATGGCAATCAAACAGATGGAATCCTTTTTTTTACAGGCAGACACACATCATTTTGTATCCACAACATCAAAAAAAGAATGGTTATTACAAACAGTTAAGCAATTGAATAAAACTATATATGACTATTCTTTATCACATGAAGACTGTAAAGGAATGGGCACGACGTTTATTGCGGTGTTAATCGAAGAACAACATTGCTTCATTGCACATGTTGGAGATAGTCGTGTGTATTATTTCTTTGAAGATGGTGCACAACAAATAACAAGAGATCATTCATATGTGAACGTCTTGGTTGAAAATGGTGAGATAAGCGAAGAAGAAGCTTTGACACATCCAAAGAAAAATTTCATCTTAAAGGCAGTTGGAACAGAGGAAACAATTGAACCAGACTTTTATGAAGTAGATTTAGCATCAGAATCGTATTTACTCATTTGTTCAGACGGATTAAGCAATAAACTAACTGTTTATGAAATGGCATCTATTATTACGTATCCAGATTCCATTGGGGAGAAGGGACGTAAACTTGTAGAATTAGCAAATGCCAGCGGGGGAGAAGACAACATCTCCCTCGTGCTACTAACAAAAAAGGATGAGGAGGTGTAAGAATGCTTGTAGGTAAAAGAATTAGTGACCGTTATAAAATTATAGAACTCATTGGTGGCGGAGGTATGTCCAATGTTTATTTAGCACACGATATGATCTTAAATCGTGATGTAGCCATTAAAATATTACGCTATGATTTTTCCAATGAGGATGAATTACATCGACGTTTTCAACGTGAGGCACTGTCTGCTACAAGTCTTACACATCCGAATATTGTTAGTGTTTATGATGTAGGTGACGATGGAGATCTACATTATATTGTGATGGAATATGTTCAAGGAAAAACATTAAAGCAGTACATACAAGAATTTGCACCGATTTCTCCTGCGAGAAGTGTGCATATTATGAAGCAATTAACATCTGCCATTGCCAATGCCCATGAAAACCATATTATCCACCGTGATATTAAACCGCAAAATATTTTAATGGATGCAGAAGGCAATGTGAAAATTACGGATTTTGGTATTGCCATGACGTTAAGTGCTACATCGTTTACTCAAACAAACTCTGTGCTTGGTACGGTGCATTATTTATCGCCAGAGCAAGCTCGTGGTGGTACGGCTACAAACAAATCGGATATTTATGCACTCGGTATTGTGTTGTATGAATTATTAACAGGTGAACTTCCATTTTCTGGTGAATCGGCTGTTTCAATTGCACTTAAGCATTTACAAGCAGAAACGCCTTCTGTCCGTGCTTTTGATGCAACGATTCCTCAGAGCTTGGAAAATGTAGTACTAAAGGCTACTGCCAAAGATGCATCCCATCGTTATACTACAGTGGAAGAAATGTATGAAGATTTGGAAACCGTTCTATCACCATCTAGAATCAACAATCCCAAATTTGTCATACCTGTGGATAATGATGTGACGAAGGCTATTCCCATCATTAAAGAGCAGATGCATAAAAAAGACGAAGATTTAACCAAAACAAGAGTGATTGAACCAATTATGGAAGCTAAAGCTCCATCTCAACCACAGCCTAAAAAGCCTGTAGAAAAACCAGTTCCCGTTAAGGCAAAGAAGAAAAATTGGCCAAAGTATGTTGCAGGACTATTTATTGCAGCGATTGTCATTTTCTTATTCTTTATATTTGCAAAAGATTTATTTAGCCCGAAAAAAGTGGCTATACCGGATGTAGTAAACTTAACAATAGAGGAAGCGACAAAAAAATTAGAAGCAGATGGATTTGTTGTTGGTGAAGAGCATCAGGAGCGAAATCATGAGGAAATTGAAAAGGGAAAGGTCATTGAAACGGACCCAGCAAAGAATTCATTACGTGAAAAAGGCTCAGAGGTAGACTTAATCGTTAGTTTAGGTGTAGAGATGACGACTGTAGATAATTATGTGGGTCAGAATTATAGTCAGGTGGAAGCTTTATTGAAAGGTAAGTATAAAGATGTAATAAAAGAGGATGTTCCTTCGCGTGAACCAGAAGGCAGGATTATTGAGCAAAGTATTCCAGCGGATACAGAAGTAGTAGCAAAAGAGGAAACCATCACGTTTAAAGTAAGCCAAGGAGTTAGGATGGTAAGGGTTGAAAACGTTGTAAATTATACGAAAGCTGATATGGATGACTATGTGAATAGAGTGGGGCTTAATTGGCGTATATCTCGTGAAGAATATCATGAGTCGATCCCAGCTGGCAGTGTAATTTCGCAATTGACAAAAGCGGGTACTATGGTAGAAGAAGGTTCTATGCTATCGGTTGTAATAAGTAAAGGACCAGCGAAACAACCTGATAAACTACGTCTCATACCTGTAGAAATTGAGTATAAACCTACAGAAGAGGGAATAGCTCAAAACATTCGAATTGAAATTCAAGATAAAAATCATACATTGTCTGAACCTGTTGAAGTATTTGAAATTTTAAGTGATACGCCATACAACATTCAGCTTACAATTGAAGATGGCAAAGATGCGAGTTATAGAATAATCCGTGACTCAGAAATAATTTTAGAAGGCAAAGTTAATTATAATGATGTCGATTAAGGAGGAATTGGATGGCGCAAGGCCAAATAAGAAAAGCATTAAGCGGTTATTATTATGTATTTGATGGACATCAACTGATTCAATGTCGAGGACGTGGGGTATTTCGTAATCGTGGCGAATCTCCACTTGTCGGCGATATTGTAGAGTATACAATGGAAACAGAAGGTTCTGATGGGACTATACAAAAGATTTTAGAGCGTCAAAATGAATTGGTGCGTCCGCCAATTGCTAATATTGATCAAGGTATTTTGGTATTTTCTGTAAAAGAGCCCAATTTCAATACCATTTTACTGGATCGCTTTTTAGTTGTGTTAGAATCATTCCATGTACATCCTATTATTTGTTTAACAAAAATGGATCTGCTAGAAAATGACGAACGTGCGGAATTACAAAATTATATAGCAGATTATGAAAGCATGGGCTATACAGTTTTGCAAACATATAAAGATGAAGAAGAATTAGTTGAACGATTACGTCCTATTTTAAAGGAAAAAACCACTGTTTTAGCTGGCCAATCAGGTGTTGGGAAATCAACCTTGCTCAATACACTCATTCCAGAGTTGAACTTAAAAACTGATATTATATCCCAAAGCTTAGGACGAGGAAAACATACCACTCGTCATGTCGAATTGATAGAGGTCTGTGATGGTTTATTGGCAGATACGCCTGGATTTAGTTCCTTTGATTTTGACGAAATTGATAAAGAAGAATTAGGTGTATGTTTTCCTGAAATGGCTAGAGTAGCGGATAATTGTAAATTCAGAGGATGCTTACACTTGAAAGAGCCCAAATGTGCAGTAAAGGCAGCAGTAGAATCAGGAGAAATTCGGGACTACCGCTACAAGCATTATGAACAATTTATGCAAGAAATTATGGATCGAAAGCCGAGGTATTAATGATGATACAAATAGCACCATCAATTTTAGCAGCGAATTTTGCAAAGTTAGGTGAAGAAGTAAAAGAAGTAGAACAAGCAGGTGCACAACTTATTCATATTGATGTAATGGATGGTCACTTTGTACCGAATATTTCATTTGGCTCCATCGTATTAGATGCTATCCGTCCATTAACAAAATTACCATTAGATGTGCATTTAATGATAGAAAATCCAGATCAATATATTGAACAGTTCGCAAAAGCTGGAGCAGACTATATTACAGTACATGTAGAAGCATGCCGTCATTTACATCGAACAATTCAATTAATCCGTTCTTATGGTGTAAAAGCTGGTGTCGTATTAAATCCACATACACCGATAGAGTCTATACAACACGTTTTAGAAGATATCGATATGGTATTATTAATGACTGTAAATCCAGGGTTCGGTGGACAAAAGTTTATCCATTCTGTTGTGCCTAAAATAGAAGCATTATCAGCAATTATTAAAGAGAGAGGCTTAGCTATTGCCATTGAAATTGATGGTGGTATTACTGCTGAAA
This sequence comes from Lysinibacillus sp. FSL K6-0057, assembly GCF_038630885.1. NCBI lineage: Bacteria > Bacillati > Bacillota > Bacilli > Caryophanales > Bacillaceae > Lysinibacillus > Lysinibacillus sp. FSL K6-0057. Next base: position 1,104,331 of record NZ_CP152047.1, read on the forward strand.
CAATTGTTCCATGTGCACAGGCTGGAGCGACTATTTTTGTAGCAGGATCAGCCATCTATAGTAAAGAGGATCGAACAGCTGCCCTTCAAGAGATTTTATTGGCTGGCGAGGCAGCGATTAAAGGATGACGACAGTCGTTGTTTGTGCAGGTGGTCCAAAAAATGAGCTTTGTTCATTTTCGTCATTTCAGCAACAACAGGATGTTGTGTTTATCGGGGCAGATCGTGGCGCTTTATATTTAATTGAGCAGGGAATTACTCCTCATGCCATTGTTGGTGATTTTGATTCTTTAACAGATGAAGAATATCGACAAGTGATGGCACAAACCAATGATCAACAACGTTTTCAAGAAGAGAAAAATGAAACAGACACGGACTTAGCTTTGCTCAAAGCCTATACGTATGAACCGCAAGAAATTGTTTTGACAGGTGTGACGGGTGGGCGTTTAGATCATTATGAGGCAGCCGTTCGTTCCATTTATCGATTACAAAAGGAGCGTCCTCAAATTGAGCTAAAGATTATCAATCACTCAAATATGTTGCAATTTTTACTACCAGGTACACATACCATTTATGCAGATGATCGATACCGATACTTGTCTTTTTTCGCTCACGAGGAGCCTATTCAAGATGTAACATTACGACAAGTAAAATATGAAACAACGAATGAGGAAATTTCTTTAGGAACATCTCGATTTACAAGTAATGAAATAATAGGAACTTCAGGGTCTATATCTTTCTCACAAGGCATATGTTTAATGATAAGAAGCATAGATTAGCGTAAGGGGGAGAGAGTCCTGAAAGTATATACGTTCCAATTGCCGAAATTCGTGAGTAGTATCACGCGTACGTGTATTAACCTATTTAAAAAAGATAAGAAAGTAAAAAAATCCGACTAATGTTAGTCGGATTTTTTTACTTTCTTATAGAATACTAATCAAAGAAAAAAATCGATTGCGCTCAATGCGAAATCGATTTTTTAGAAGCAGCGATTAAACGCGCTCGATTTTACCTGATTTTAATGCACGAGCAGAAACCCATACACGTTTTGGTTTACCGTCAACTAAGATACGAACTTTTTGAAGGTTAGCACCCCAAGTACGTTTGTTAGCGTTCATAGCGTGGGAACGGTTGTTACCAGTACGAGCTTTACGTCCAGTGATTACACATTGTTTTGGCATGTTGTATTCCCTCCTTACTGTTGATGCTGAAAGATTATTATTTCAGTTCGGTATTTCACATACCATAATAATTTAACATACGATGGCGTTCAGTGCAACAGTTTTCACATAACCTTTCAAGAAAAAAACCTTTACAGACATAAAACAGTGACGAAAAAGTAGGGAAACTTTTTCGGTAGCCGTTCTCCTATCCTTTTCCTCGATAACCAAGTTTCGTCGATACACGTCTACCAGTATCAACTAAACGCTTAATTAATGTATTAATATGATCTTGAGAGACATTAAAGCTCACAAAACCAATACTGACTGCGCCTATCACTTCACCAAAACCATCTAAAACAGAGACAGCAATGGAGGATGTACCTGCAGTTCTTTCTCCATGACTTATTGCATAGCCTTGTTGTCGAATTTGTTGAAGCTGCTCCTCTAATTCGGCCATTTCATCTTTATCTACAAGTTGTTCTAAAATTTCCTTTGATTGTGCCTTTGACATGGAGGCAAGTATGGCTTTATTGGCCGCACCGATATGCATGGGTATACGAATCCCCAACTGATCATAAATACGAATCGGATTTGCTGCACTGTCTATCCGTTCTATAATAATCGTATCTAATCCAGCTGGTTTACTTAAATAAACGCTTTCTTCAACCTCTCTGGCTAATCGTTCTAACTCAGGTCTGATTTTGCTAATATAATCCATCGTATCATACACCTGTAAGCCAAGCTCCATCCATATAGTTCCAAGCCGATAATGTTTGGTCTGCTCATCTTGCTCAATCATCCCTTGTTTAATCATGGCTTTTAAAATTCTATGTAAAGTACTTAGCGGTAAATCGCATTTAGTAGAAAGCTCTGAAATGGACAAGCTACTGTCGTTTGCATCAGCAGCTAAAACCTTCGCAATCGTCATTGCCCGTTCTAATAATTGCATTTGTCCCACCTCCCTTCTTCCTATTTTATTTTTATTCTCCATCTACGTCTAGTTCCAATATCCTCGAACGGATTAGTAGTCTAAACAAAAGCTGTATTTTTATTTAAGACAAGTACAAAAGGGTTCTTTAAGTGTATTTGCATAAATACTAATATAACTTTTTCTCCGAGAGTGAATGCAATATAGATTAAAAGAAAAATAAAAGTTTTCTAAATATATTGACAGTATAGCATAAAACGAATATATTCTTCATATAAACTTTCCTCTTAACGGAAACGTTTTCCACTACACGGAAATGAGGTGAAAGGAATGCATTATTGTTCATCAATGTATGCACCTTTGAAACACGTTATAGTAAAAGATCCAAAAGATGCTTTCCGAAGTCAGAAACATCTTAGTGATGAATGGAAAACATTTAACTACTTATCTGAGCCTAATTATGAAGAAGCTCTAAGTGAATATGCTGAATTTATTGGGATTCTTGAAAAGTATGTTGAGACTATTGATTATTTGCCAATAGCAGATGAAGTAGGATTAGATTCGCTCTACGCACATGATCCAGTTAAATTCACACCAAATGGTGCCATTATACTGAAGTCTGGCAAAAAATTAAGACAACCAGAAGCGGCAGTATACAAGGACTTTTTACAGGAAAAAGGTATTCCAGTCATTGGTGAACTTACAGGTGAGGCGGTTTCAGACGGTGGAGATATTGTTTGGCTAGATGATCGAACGCTCGTAGTGGGGAGAGGTTATCGTACAAACGATGAAGCCATTCGTCAGTTAAAGGAAATGACAGCCGATATGGTAGATGAATTTATAGTTGTACAGCTACCACATGATCTAGGTGAAGCTGAGTGTTTACATTTAATGTCTTTCATAAGTATGGTAGACCGAGATTTAGCTGTTGTGCATTCGCGCCTAATGCCAGTATTTTTCAGACAGCTGCTAATTGAGCGTGGCATCCAGCTAGTAGAAGTCCCGAAGGATGAATATGATGCGCTAGGCTGTAATGTGTTAGCGCTTGCACCAAGGGTATGTGTGATTCCTCAAGGCAACAAAGAAACAAAGCAACAGCTACTTGATGCTGGAGCAACTGTGTATGAATATAAAGGCGATGAAATTACTGTTAAAGGAACTGGTGGGCCAACATGTTTAACTTGCCCAGTAGTAAGAGGATAAAGGAGAAGATGAATATGTTCAAAAATGTAATTGTCAAAAATCCAGGAAATAGTTTTGTAAACGGTTTAACAACTAGTGATTTAGGGAAGCCCATTTTAGAAAAATTGTTTGAACAGCATGAAAACTATGTAGAGGCTTTAAAAAAATGTGGTGTTGAGGTCACTCAATTACCAGCGAATGAAGCATTTCCAGATTCAACATTTGTAGAGGATACAGCCGTATTAACACCTGAGTTTGCTATTATATCGAATCCTGGAGCAGTAGCTCGTAACCGTGAAATTGAAGAAATTGAACCAGCTGTAAAGCAATTCTATGAAAAAATTTACTATATTAAAGGTTCTGGAACACTTGATGGTGGAGATGTATTACAGGCAGAGAAAAAGTTTTACGTAGGGATTTCAGATCGCACAAATGAAGAAGGAGCGCAGCAATTTAAAGAAATTGTTGAGCAAGAGGGTTATGAGGCAACTATTATCCCATTAAAAGAGTTCTTCCATCTAAAAACAGGAATTGCCTATGTTGGGGAAAATCGCATGGTGCTAGCTGGTGAGTTTGTCGACCACCCTGCATTTGAATCTTACGATAAAATCATAATTCCTAAAGAAGATGAATATTCAGCTAACTGTATTCAAGTAAATGATTATATTATTATTCCAGCTGGCTATCCAGAAACAAATCGTAAACTACTGGATCTAGGCTATCAAACAATTGAACTTGATATGTCTGAATTCAGAAAACATGATGGTGGCTTAAGCTGTTTATCATTACGTTTTTAAGTAATTCTAACAATACCCAATCAATTTAAAAGAGAAAATTGATTGGGTACTTTCATTCTATAAATATCAGAAAATTTAATATTTTTACATTATATGGGAAGTAGGGATGGATGTTGAATAAAGGGGATCAGCTTCACACTAATCAATTAAAACGTTCGATGAAAAGCCGTCACTTGTTAATGCTTTCACTTGGAGGTGTTATTGGAACAGGTTTATTTTTAAATGTAGGCTATACCATTAATCAGGCAGGCCCAGGAGGCGCGCTTATTGGCTACTTGTTTGGTGGCTTAATTTTGTTTATGGTCATGAACTGTCTTGGAGAATTGGCTGTTTACATGCCTGTTACAGGCTCCTTCCAAACATACGCAACACGTTTCATTAGTCCTTCAGCTGGTTTTTCATTAGGTTGGATGTATTTTGTCGGTTCTGCTGCCACAGCTGGTGTTGAATTTACGGCTGCAGGCATTTTAATGCAGCATTGGTTTCCAAGTGTACCAATTTGGATATGGTGTGCTGTGTTTATGGTTCTTTTATTTGTCTTAAATGCTTTAACAACGAAGGGCTTTGCTGAAGCGGAATTCTGGTTTGCTAGTATAAAAGTTGTTGCAGTGATTGCATTTATCATTATTGGTGGTGCAGCAATCTTTGGTTTAATTCCATTAGCAGATCGTCCAACTCCACATCTCACAAATTTAGCACCTTCTGGCTTATTCCCAGCAGGTATTACGATTATTTTTGTCACAATGATGAATGTTATTTTTTCTTATCAGGGATCAGAGCTGGTTGGAATTGCAGCAGGGGAGACCGAGAACCCTGAAAAAAATATTCCAAGAGCGATTCGTACAATTCTTTTCAGAATCATCGTTTTCTATATTGCTTCCATTATTGTATTGTCAGCAATATTCCCAGCATCAGAGCTTGGTCTTATGGAGAGTCCATTTGTCACGTTAATGAATTTAGCTGGTGTGCCTTATGCAGCTGGCATCATGAACTTTGTTATTTTGACGGCTATTTTATCAGTTGGTAATTCATGCTTATATGCATCAACACGTTTATTATTTTCTATGTCACAAGAGGGGATGGCACCCAAATTATTTGGTCGATTAACGAAAAATAAAGTACCATTAAATGCGCTTATTTTTACAATGGTATTCTCGCTCTTATCATTGTTAACAAGTGTAATGGAAGCTGATGCTGTATTTGTATTACTAATGTCGGTAGCTGGAATATCTGTCACAATTTCATGGATGGGAATTTGTGCTTCTCAATTAATGTTCCGCTATCGCTATGTCAAGTCTGGAGGAAATGTGGCTGATCTAAAATTTAAGACACCATTATTTCCACTGATTCCAGTATTTTGTATAATCTTCTGTGTATTTATTTTAGCATTTTTAGCGTTTGATCCAACACAAAGGATTGGTTTACTGTACGGGATTGGCTTCTTTATTGCCTGTATGATCTTTTATCAATTGAAATTAAAAAAAGTGGCAACTGCTGCTACAGATAGCAAAAATGAAGAAACACTAGAAGTTCGTTAATAGAATCTCTAACGAATGGGAGTTAAAGGAGAATTTTTATGAATACTTTTATGTGGGATACACCCGAAAAATTACGTGCCCTCTTATGTGAACTTGTGAGCTGGGAAAGCAGAACATTAACGAAGGGTGAAAATGAATTTGCCTTTCGCTTAAAAGATAAATTGTTAACGCTTCCATATTTTGATAAACACCCGGAATTGATTGAATTACATGATGCAGGACTTGGCAGAAACGCGGTTACAGCCTTCTATAAGCATCCAACGGCAACGGAAACGGTTGTATTAATTAGCCACTTTGATACCGTGCATACGGAGGAATATGGTGAACTAGAGCCGTTAGCCTTTTATCCGGAAGAGCTAACGAAAAAGCTACTGGAGCCTAAATACCTAAAAGACTTACCAGAGGCAGCTCGCATTGATTTGGAGTCAGGGAATTATTTATTTGGTCGCGGCACAATGGATATGAAAATGGGTCTTGCCTTACACATGCAGTTAATTGAAAAGGCAAGCTTTGAGCAATGGCCGATTAATTTGATTTTAACAACTGTTCCTGATGAGGAAGTCAACTCTGCTGGTATGAGAGCGGCTGTTGTGGAACTGGTGAGACTGCGTGAACAGCATGGTTTATCCTATCAATTATTTTTAAATAGTGAGCCTTCCTTTTCACAAGGGCCATCGGATACGAATGAATATATCTATTCAGGCACAATTGGTAAAATCATGCCTGCTGCCTTGTTCTATGGAAAAGAGACACATGTGGGTGAACCATTAAAAGGGATGACGGCTACCTTTATCGCCTCCTATATGACACAGCATATGGAGTGGAACCCGCTTTTCCGTGAAACAGATTTAGGTGAAAGCACGCCACTACCCGTATCGCTACAGTTAAAAGATTTGAAAATGGAGTATTCTACACAAACACCGTATCGTGCTGCGGCACTTTACAATGTCTTTTTGTTAAAACGGACAGCTGCAGAAGTGATGGCTATTTTTGAGGAAGTTGCGTTACAGGCAATGGCTGCTTGCAATGCGCACTATCAGGACATTTGTACACGAGAAAATGTGCAGGGTGTGGGCAAAGTAAAGGTCTTGCGCTACGAGGCATTATTGGAACATGCGATCCATAAATTAGGGGCTGAGGAAGTACAAGCGATTAAGCAGCAGGTTCTGCAACATAGTGCATGGGATGATCGTGAAAAGTCCATTCGCATTGTGGATCAGCTCATGATTCGCTGTCAGGAACTAGCACCCGCAACAGTCTTGTTATATGCGCCACCTTACTACCCAGCCATTAATTCATCCAATCACCCATTAGTGAAACAGTCGATTGAATTAATGAAGCAAACAGCTCGGACATTTGATATTGAGGTGGAGCAGATCCACTACTTTAACGGCATTTGTGATTTAAGCTATGTCAACTATTCAGATGCATCCAATGAGTGGCTAGCATTTGAGCGGAACACACCAGTATGGGGCGACACGTATCATATTCCATTCAAAGAAATGGCGGCATTACAAGGCCCTGTATTAAATGTCGGTCCATTTGGTAAAGATGCCCATCAAAAAACAGAACGATTGCATGTGGATAGTGCGTTTAAAGAAATGCCTGTTATGATCGATACGCTTATTAAAAGTCTATTTTAGCCAGATAAATTTTTTGATATTTAATTGAATACAATGTAAAAAGTTGATGCTATAAAGGTATCAACTTTTTTATTTACCAGAAAAATTTAGATTGACTTGTATTTTTCATTATCATGACGATACATATAGGACATTATAATTATTTGAAAGTGGACATGAGGAGCGAGCATGATGGAAAATCAAGAAAAAATAGCTTTTTCTATTCGTGAAGAAATGGTTCAGTCGAATTTAAAAGGGATGAGAATGGTTGCTTGGACACTCATGTATGTATCAGCCATTATTTCGATTATTCATTATGGAGAGGTTTTCTTTATTAAGGCAGAAAGAGCTATGGTCCCCGTCTATATTGCTATTCATATCGCCATGTTTTATATAGATGTAGCAGTATTATTGTTTATCCGAGAAAAGCGAATTCATATTACGCCTTTAACTATACAGAAGTATGAACGATTGGTTGTTGTTTATATTTACACAATAATGCTATTGATTACTGCTATATCGGTATTGGATGTTTACTTTTTCCGCCATGCAGCATTGTATGAGGTGATTTTGATCATCATTTGTACAGTATTCGCATTACCTTTACGTAAAATTGTCTGGATTATTTTGCTTTCTGCATCAGCGATTATTGCGAGTGTGTATATGAGTGCTGGAATATCGAGTGAGAATATAAAAATCATATTACCGATGTCACTATTAATACCTATTGGTGTAATGATTCAATATCAGACCTATAAGGTTCGTAAACAAATCCATACCCAGCATATTTTATTGAATGAGGAAATGACCAAAACGAAACGACTATCAGAATTGTTGGCTACTAAAAATAATGAATTAGCAGAGCAAGCATTAAAAGATTCTTTAACGAATCTACCTAATCGACGTGCATTTAATCAAAAATTGAATAAAATAGGACATCAACTTCATCTAACGCAATCTTTCACAGTCATAATGATTGATATTGATTGCTTTAAAAAATTTAATGATTATTATGGACATTTACAGGGAGATGATGCAATTGTCAAAGTCGCATCCCTGTTGGATGAAATTGCAGGGAAGTATAATGCATTCGTTGCCCGTTGGGGAGGCGAGGAATTTGTGATGATAAGTCAGCATACTCACAAGTTTGCTGAACCTGTTTGTGAAGAAATTTTAGAAGAAGTTCGAGAACTTAATATTCCGCATATACAATCTACTATTGCCCAACATGTTACAGTCAGTATTGGAATGTGTCATGCTAAAATCACAAAGTATGAGCAATTACAATCATGTTGTGAATTAGCTGACCAAGCGCTGTATCTAGCTAAGCAAAACGGACGAAACAACTATTATCGTAAAATGGCAATTTTTGATGAAGAAGCAAATGCGTCTATTTGAAGTCAGAAAACGTTGCTACGAAGCCTTTCAATACCCCCTTAGGTTGCTTAAATTATAACGAAAGTGTTACAATATAGTTTAGTCAAAAAGAGCCAAGGGGGCATTTCTATGTCAATTGAATTAAACAATGAATTCGGCCAAATTGATATTTCAACAGATGTACTTGCACAAATTGCTGGTGGAGCTGCTGTAGAATGCTACGGTATTGTTGGCATGGCATCTAAACATCAAATTCGTGATGGTCTAACTGATATTTTACGTAAAGAAAACTTCGCAAAAGGTGTTGTAATTCGACAACAGGACGACGATTTACATATAGATATGTACATTATTGTTAGTTACGGGACAAAAATTTCGGAAGTTGCTTATCAAGTACAATCGAAAGTGAAATATACAGTAGATAAAACATTAGGTATGAGCGTAAAATCTGTCAATATCTTTGTACAGGGCGTTCGTGTAGCGAATTAAGAGGAGGAACTAAATCGAATGCAGTCTTTAGACGGTATAAAGTTTGCTGAAATGGTACAAATGGGTGCGCATCACCTTTACCAAAATGCAAATTATGTAGATTCATTAAATGTTTTCCCCGTTCCAGATGGTGATACAGGTACAAATATGAACTTATCGATGACATCTGGTGCTAAGGAAACAGAGCATGCTGCTTCAGAGCATATTGGTAAAACAGCACAGGCATTATCAAAAGGCTTGTTAATGGGTGCGCGTGGGAATTCAGGCGTTATTCTATCTCAATTATTCCGTGGTTTTGGGAAGTTTATTGAAAAAGAGTCAACAATTGATGCAAAGGGCTTTGCAGGAGCCTTCCAAGCAGGTGTTGATACGGCATATAAAGCTGTTATGAAGCCAGTAGAAGGAACGATATTAACAGTGGCACGTGAAGCTGCAAAAAAAGGTGTAGAAGTAGCAGAAACTGAAAACGATATCATTGCCGTAATGGAAGCTTTTACAGCAGAGGCAAAGGCATCGTTGGATCGCACACCTGACCTACTGCCTGTTTTAAAAGAGGTCGGTGTGGTAGATAGTGGTGGTCAGGGCTTACTATTTGTGTATGAAGGGTTTTTAGCTTCCTTGAAGGGTGAGGCTCTCCCTGAGAAAAATGATGCGACGCTCGATGATTTAATCAATGCAGAACATCATAGAGCGCAAGATTTCATGAACACTGCCGATATTGAATTTGGCTACTGTACAGAAATAATGGTACGCTTAGAGGAAGGAAAAGAACCTTTTGATGAGGAACAATTCCGTAATGAATTAAATCCTTTGGGGGATTCTTTACTTGTGATTTCGGATGAGGAAATTGCGAAAGTTCATATCCATTCCGAGCAACCAGGTTCTGTTCTATCGATTGGACAAAAATACGGTAGTCTTATAAAAATTAAAGTGGATAATATGCGTGAGCAGCATTCAGCAATCGTTGGTGAAGAACATAAAGCGCCAACGCCTGCCAAAAAAGTAGAAAAACATCCATATGCTATTGTCACGATTGCTATGGGTGAGGGTGTGGCAGAATTATTGCGCTCTATCGGTGCTTCCTATGTCATTGAAGGCGGGCAAACAATGAATCCTTCGACTGAAGATATCGTGAAAGCTGTACAAGAAATTGGAGCAGAGAAAGTATTAATCTTACCGAATAATAAAAATATAGTAATGGCAGCGGAGCAAGCAGTTGAACTATTAGAAATTGATGCAGCAGTTGTCCCTACTAAGACAATTCCTCAAGGAATGGCAGCGATTTTAGCGTTTAATCCAGAGGCGGCTGTTGATGCAAATAAAAAGACCATGTCAGAAGCATTTGCGAACGTGAAGACAGGTCAAGTTACCTATGCAGTGCGTGATACATCTATTGATGGTGTTGAAATCCATAAAGATGATTATATGGCATTGGCAGAAGGAAAAATTGTTCTTTCTACACCAGCACTAAAGGATGCAGCTGAAAAAGTAATCATGGATTTAGTCGATGAAGATGCTGAGATTGTTACAGTGATCTATGGTGAAGATACAACTGAACAAGCTGCTTCAGAGTTGGTAGCCTTCATTGAAGAGAACTATCCAGATGTAGAAGTTGAATTATTTGATGGAAAACAAGGGTTATATCCATATATTATTTCAGTAGAATAATTACATGCTACTTTGCAATTCCGTAAAGAAAGCAGTGCACAAAACGTGTACTGCTTTTGTTTATGCTACAAAGAGAATGATGGGTTAAATTTATTAAAAACGTACTAAATATGAAGAATTCAATGTACGTACCCACAGGATATAAAATTTGGAAATATTGGAATGTCAACGCTTTAGTAGTTGTGTATATATGGTGCGGACAAAAAATAAGCATATATATTTACTATAAATTATAGTAGTGGTAATTTTCTGAAAGTTGATAAATTAAATGCTTTACTTTTATAGTAACTATCAAGCATGATATAAATAAAAATAAATATTATTATACGAATAGAATAGAGGGGTGTTTGTATGAAGTTTACTTCAGTATTTGATATTATTGGACCAGTCATGATTGGGCCTTCCTCCTCTCATACGGCAGGTGCAGCTCGTATCGGGCGTGTAGCAAGGGATTTATTTGGTAGACAACCTAAATGGGCAAAAATTCATTTATATGGATCATTTGCAGAAACGTATAGAGGGCATGGTACAGATGTTGCGATTGTGGGAGGCTTATTAAATTACGATACATTTGATGATCGTATTAAAACAGCATTTGAAGATGCCAAAAAAGCAGGATTAGAATATGAATTTATTCCTGAAACAGCTAATACGGAGCATCCAAATACGGCTCGACTTGTCATTGGGGACGATGAAGGGGAAATGTCAGTAGTCGGTATTTCGATTGGTGGCGGGAAAATTGAAGTCAGTGAAGTCAATGGCTTTAAGTTGCGTTTAACTGGTGGCATGCCAGCTATTCTTGTTGTACATGACGATCGTGCTGGCTGTATTGCCAATGTAGCCAATTGCTTAGCGATGCATGAAGTCAACATTGGGCATATGGAGGTGTCACGTATCGAACGTGGTTTAACTGCTCTAATGGTGATTGAAATTGACCAAAACATTGAGGATAAGGTGCTGCAGCAAATATCCTTAATTCCACATATTACAAAGGTTTCTAAAATTAATAACTAAGGGGGTGTCCCGTAATGGACGTTTTATTTCATAATGTTCGTGAGCTTGTTGAACGAGCAGAGCAAGAAGGAAAATTAATATCAGAAATTATGATCGAACAGGAAATATTGATAACTGGCAGAACTCGTGAAGAAATCATCCAGCAAATGGATCGAAATCTAACAGTGATGGAAGAAGCAATTGAACGCGGATTACAAGGTGTGCAGTCAGTAACAGGTTTAACTGGTGGGGATGCCGTATTGCTTCAAAATTATATTAAACAAGGAAAGTCACTAGCAGGTGATTTATTATTAGATGCAGTAAGTAAAGCGGTTGCAACAAATGAAGTAAATGCTGCAATGGGCACAATATGTGCAACGCCAACAGCAGGTTCGGCAGGTGTTGTACCAGGAACGCTTTTTGCTGTAAAAAACAAACTAAATCCAACTCGTGAGCAAATGATTCGTTATTTATTTACGTCAGGAGCATTTGGATTTGTGGTAGCAAATAATGCTTCCATTTCTGGGGCTGCTGGCGGTTGTCAGGCAGAGGTTGGTTCAGCCGCAGGTATGGCTGCGGCTGCTATTGTTGAAATGGCTGGAGGTACACCACAGCAATGTTCAGAAGCGTTTGCCATTACACTAAAAAATATGCTAGGACTTGTCTGTGACCCAGTAGCAGGTTTAGTTGAAGTACCATGTGTCAAACGTAATGCCATGGGTGCATCTAACTCCCTTGTAGCGGCGGATATGGCGCTTGCAGGTGTAACGAGTCGTATTCCATGTGATGAAGTAATTGGCGCAATGTATCGCATTGGACAATCTATGAGTCCAAATCTTAAAGAGACCGCACGAGGTGGTCTAGCGGCAACACCAACAGGAAAGGCTATTAGTAAAGCTATTCTTGAAAACGGTGGCTTACAAAGCATTAAAGCACTTCAATAAAAATGAAGAAACATGCTATCTGAATAGGTAGCATGTTTTTATGTTGGTTGATAACTTAATGGAAAGAAAAACCCTCTAACGTACATCGTCGTTTTATGTATAATTAAATTTTAATAAGTGAAATCTTAATTGATAGCAGGGGCGTGAATAGAGATGGATTTGCGTAATTTGAAAACGTTTCATGTTGTTTCAACTTACCTCAACTTTACAAAAGCGGCTCAAATTTTAAATTATAGCCAGCCTACAATTAGCCAGCAGATTAAAGCGTTAGAGGAAGAGTTAGGACATATCTTAATTAATCGAATGGGCAAAAAAATGTTTCTTTCTCAAGTAGGAAAAATAGTAAAGGAACATACAGATCGATTATTTGGGATTATGGAAGAAATGGAACAGGATTTGAAGAATTTCGAAAAACCCTTTGGCCATTTGACAATCGCTGCGCCAGAATTTTATTGTGGCTATTATTTATCACATATTATTGGCTCGTATTTAAAACTGTACCCTCAGGTAAACTTAAAACTTCTTTGTGCCAATAGTAAAGAAACAGCTAAACTTGTGAGTTCAAATCAAGCAGATATAGGTTTTGTAGCTGGCAATCCTAGTTACGCTGGTGTAGAGGGGATATTATTGGAGGAAGAGGATTTAGTGTTGGTTGGAAATCCGCTTATTGTAAAAGACCGTACTGTGCAGGAAATATTCGATCATTTTCCCTTTATAACCTATGGTATGGATGACTCTATTGTCAGTTGCCTTCAAGAAATTCAGTGTAAGCCCCAAACAATAGTGGAATTTGGAAGCGAGGAAGCAATTAAACGAGCGGTAATGGAGCAAGTAGGTTTAGCCTTGCTGAGTGATATTATTATTCAAAAAGAGGTAAGCAAAGGAAGTCTTCAAGTTCTTTACCGATTTCCTAAAAAGTTACCTACTTATTTAATCTTTCCTCAAAATGCTAAAACATTTAGTAATGTAAGTACTTTTATTGATTTAGTCAAAGATACATGGAAAACAATTTAAAAGGTTTGTATATGAAAAGAATGTTGCTTCCTGGTGAAATCGCAGGAATGAACGTTCTTTTTTATTTGTAATTTTTTTGATGTATTCCGATGAATTATATGTAAATTTATCAATAGTAACTATTCGAAATAGTAATTTTTTATTTATTTTTTTATCAATTACAATGAATAAGACGGAAATTTCAAAAAAAGGGGATGGCTTTTTATGATGGAGAGATACGATATGCATTGATAGTGCTAATAAAAATTTGTTTTGATTACTGATTCAACTAAGGAGGATGGCGGATGAGTAAATTTATAGCTAATAAAGAAATAGAGCAACAAAAAGGAATTAATGTTTATGTGTTAATCTTTTGCCTTATTGTCGTATCATCCATTTTAACGTATTTTATTCCAGCTGGTTCATTTCAACGGGAAGAAGTTAATGGACGTCAAGTGATTCAACCTGGGACATTTAGTTTTACAGAAATGAACCCTATTGGATTTTTAGATATTTTTAGCAGTGTTCATTCTGGCATGATGCAAGGGGCAAGTATTATTTTCTTTGTATTGATTGTGGGAGGTACCTTTGGGATACTATCAGCCACAGGGGCGTTGGAATCCTTTATCGCTATGCTATCCGTAAAAATGGCTAAACGTGAAATGTTAATAATACCAGTATTGATGTTGTTTTTCGCCTGTGCTGGGTCATTAATGGGGATGTCTGATGAAACGATTGTGTATGTAGGGATTCTTGCACCGCTTGCTGTTGCCCTAGGTTTTGATGCAATTACGGGTTTTGCTATTGTTATTCTAGGTGCATCTGTCGGATTTTCGGCAGCTGTTATGAATCCGTTTACAGTAGGAATAGCGCAAGAGATTGCGGGCTTGCCATTATTTTCAGGAATTGCTTTTCGAATTGTAATTTTTATTGTCTTATACACAGTAGCAACAATATATGTATATCGCTATGCAAGAAAAGTGAAGAATAATCCCGAAATAGGGTTTTATGGGAATTTCCGCAATGGGGATGGTGGTTTCGTACAGGGGAATTCGAAAATGGAAATAAGACATAAGCTTGTTATGGCTACATTTCTATTGAATTTTATCGTGTTGATGTACGGGGTTGTAAAACTAGGTTGGTACATTACTGAAATAGCTGGTTTATTTTTATTGTTTGGTATTTTGATGGGGCTTATTGGCAAACTATCACCTTCGCATATTGCTAATTCATTTATGAAGGGTGCTGGGGATTTAATTGGTGGTGCGCTTATCATTGGATTAGCCCAGTCTATTTTAGTGATTTTCAATAACTCAGGATTAATTGATACAATCCTCTTTTACACGTCTGCATTGCTTGATTCAGTTCCACCTGTACTAAATGCAGTAGGGATGTTTATCTTCCAGTTATTTTTAAACTTTTTAGTACCATCAGGAAGTGGACAGGCTGCCTTAACAATGCCGATTATGGCACCTTTATCAGATATGATTGGCGTTACAAGACAGACAGCTGTACTTGCCTATCAATTTGGAGATGGTATGTCGAATATTATTTTCCCTACAGTAGGTTTTTTAATGGCGGGATTATCAATTGCGGGTATTCCTTGGGGTAAATGGATAAAATGGATTTTTCCGTTTATGCTTATTCAAGTAACAGTTGCTGTAATATCGCTCATTATTGCGCAAATCATACAATATGGACCTTTCTAAAGGAGTTTTAACAATGGAAATAATGAATATGAAAAAATTAGCAGAAAAGGCAATAGAGGATCGTCGTCATCTGCACCAATACCCAGAGCTTTCTGGTCAAGAATACGAAACAAGTAAGTTTATTCGCCAAAGACTAGAGGCGTTAGATATAGAAATTCTAGATTACGAACCTCCAGGTGTAGT
Organism: Lysinibacillus sp. FSL K6-0057; assembly: GCF_038630885.1. NCBI lineage: Bacteria > Bacillati > Bacillota > Bacilli > Caryophanales > Bacillaceae > Lysinibacillus > Lysinibacillus sp. FSL K6-0057. Next base: position 1,119,916 of record NZ_CP152047.1, read on the forward strand.
GGCATTTATAAAAGGGACAAAGGGAACAAAGACCATTGCTTTACGTGCCGATATAGATGCATTACCTATAGAAGAAGAGGGAGACAAGTCATACATTTCTCACAAGCAAGGTATTGCTCATATGTGTGGCCATGATGGTCATACTGCGATTTTATTAGCAGTTGCAACATGGATAAGCTTAAATAGGGAGAAAATCGAACCGAATATCAAGCTTATATTTCAATCGGCAGAGGAAATCACCCCAAGTGGAGCTGATTTATTAATTCAAAAAGGTGTGTTGGAAGATATAGATGCTATTTTTGGCATTCACCTATGGCAAGGTTTAGAGAAAGGTAAGATTGGTTTAACACATGGACCAATGATGGCTTCTATTGATGATTTTGAAATTATAATTCAAGGGTATGGTGGGCATGGATCGATGCCACATGAAACAATTGATCCTATTTATATAGCGAGCCATTTAATGCAAGCTTTTCAAAGTATCATAAGTAGAAATGTCAATCCTATCGATGCCGGTGTCATTACAGTAGGTAATATACAAGCGGGGACTACCTATAATATTATTCCTGATACGGCAAAATTAATTGGAACGATCAGAGCGTTGACACCGAACACTGTAAAAATCATTAAAACGAAAATGGTAAGTTTAACAGAGGGAATTTGTCGAGCATTTGGAGCAGAGGGAAAAATCGATTTTATTTTAGGAACACCTCCGCTCATCAATGATCCGACACAATCACGAATTATTGAATCGATTGTACGGGAACAATTCGGAGATACTGCATTTAAGGTAGTTGAACCAGTCATGGGAGGAGAAGATTTTTCTTATTATTTACAACATAAGCCTGGAGCATTTGTTTTTGTAGGTATGGGTGGTAAAAAAAGCCAATATCCACATCATCATCCACGATTTGATGTAGATGAAGATGTTTTCCCTGACGCTATTCAACTATTTATAAACATTATCTTGCAACATAAATAATCAGACTAATTATACGGAAAGGAGCTATACATCGTGATAAAAAAGATTGAAGTGTTTGCAGCACGATTACAATTAAAGGAACCATTCATTATTTCGTATGTTCATTTAGATGATATGCCAACTATTCTTACCAGAATAGAGACGGATGAGGGGGTAGTTGGCTGGGGCGAAGCTGTGCCTGATCAAAATGTGACTGGTGAAACTTGGGAGAGTACGTATCACGTTATTAAACATGAATTAGCCCCATTATTGATTAATGAAGATCCATTTGCAGTAGAGCGTATTCATAAAAAGTTTAATGAAAAAATTGATGGAGTCCCTTCAGCAAAAGCAGCATTGGACATTGCACTCTATGATTTGATGGGGAAAATGACTGGTCAACCTGTTTATCAATTAATTGGTGGAAAAGCACATGAGGAATTACAGGTGCCAAGAGTGATTAGTATTAAAAGTCCGGAAGAAATGGCTAAAGATGCAAGTGAATTTGTAAAATCGGGTTTCCGTAATATTAAAATTAAGGTTGGTACAAATGCTGAAATAGATATTGCTCGTATTCGTGCGGTAAGAGAAGCAATAGGGGATGAGGTGCAACTGCGGGTAGATGCCAATCAAGGTTGGAATAGAATGGAGACATTAAAAGTAATAAGAGAAACTACAGCTTGTCATGTAGACTGGTACGAGCAACCTGTAAAAGCACATGATTTAAGAGCGTTAAAAGAAATCAGAGCCCTTTCTCCTTGTAGTATTATGGTAGATGAGGGTGTTCATAATATTTATGATTTAGTCGATGTCATAGAAATGCGTGCTGCGGATATGCTAAATATAAAATTAATGAAATCAGGTGGAATCTATCCAGCTCTAGCTCTAGCAAGTCTGGCAGAGGCTGCAGAGATGCCTTGTCAAGTAGGCTCTATGGTGGAATCAGCAATCGGAACAATGGCTGGGGCACACCTAGCGATTAGTAAGTCGATTATCCATACAAACGAGATGGTTGGGCCATTAATGTTTGTAAAAGATGTGGCAAATGTTACATACTATAAAGACATCCTACAGTTAAGCCATAAAGCTGGATTAGGAATAGAAGTTGATGAGCAATATGTGAAAGAAATTACATGCTTCTCCTGTGAAATTAAATAATCAAAAATTTAACCCTATCAATCATTGGTAGGGTTTTTGCTTATATGTAGGGTTAGGGAAATAATTTATGGTACATTAGATAGAGAGAGGGTATAACACTACATAAACATTCAATGAAGGGAGTTGTGGGAGAAGATGACTGAATTATATGGACCCGTCAATGAATTAAAAGGCGTCGGGAAAGAAACAGCAGCACATCTTGAATCACTAGGAATCAATACAATAGCTGATTTATTATGGACGTTCCCACATCGACATGAAGATTTTCGTTTAAAAGATTTAGCGCAAACACCACATAACGAACGAGTGACGGTTGAATGTAAGGTGGAGCGTGAGCCTACAGTTTTGTTTTTAGGTCGTAATAAATCAAGACTTCAAGTAACCGTTTTAGCAGGACGTCATTTAGTGAAAGTCGTATTTTTTAATCAGGGCTATTTAAAGCAAAAGCTTGTACCTGGAGCCATTATTACGGTGACTGGAAAATGGGATCGTGGTAGACAAGTAATCAACGGCACTTCTGTCACATTTGGTCCTAAAACGGATCAAGTAGACTTTGAGCCTGTCTATAGTCTGAAAGGTTTGATCCCACAAAAAAGATTTCGAAAATATATGCGACAAGTGTTAGATGACTGTGGTGCAGTGTTGACAGATACCATTCCACATTATTTACTAGAGTCGTATAAGCTCGTTTCAATAAGAGAGGGCTTGGAGGGTATTCATTTTCCACTGGATGCCGGACATGCTAAACAGGCAAGAAGACGCTTTGCCTATGAGGAGCTATTGAACTTCCAATTGCGTATTCAAGCTTTACGGAAAATAAGGAAGGATAGTGAACACGGTACAGTCATTCAGTTTGATGTGCATAAGTTACGAGACTTTATTGCTTCTTTGCCCTATGAATTGACGAATGCCCAAAAACGCGTGGTGAATGAAATTTGTAAAGATTTGAAGGAACCGCATCGAATGAATCGCTTGCTACAGGGGGATGTAGGTTCAGGGAAAACAGTCGTAGCGGCAATAGGGCTATATGCGGCCGTAACAGCAGGTTTTCAAGGAGCCTTAATGGCACCAACTGAAATATTAGCAGAACAGCACTTGGAGAACTTGAAAGAATGGTTCCAGCCCTTCGGCATTCGTGTTGCACTGTTATCTGGGTCCACTAAAACAAAGGAGCGACGTGTGATATTAGCTGATTTGGCAAATGGGGATCTTGATATTGTCATTGGCACACATGCACTAATCCAGCCAGATGTTGTTTTTCATAAATTAGGCTTTGTCATCACGGATGAACAGCACCGCTTTGGTGTGGAGCAACGTCGTGTTTTGCGAGATAAAGGGGAGAATCCAGATGTGCTCTTTATGACAGCTACCCCGATACCAAGAACACTGGCTATTACGGCATTTGGGGAAATGGATGTATCGATGATTGATGAAATGCCAGCAGGGCGCAAGCAGATTGAAACGCATTGGATGAAGAAAGAACAAATCGGCTCTGTTTTGTCCAAGCTAGAATTAGAGTTAGCGGCTGGAAGACAAGCCTATGCGATTTGCCCGCTTATTGAGGAATCCGATAAGCTTGATGTTCAAAATGCAGTGGAAATTTATGAGCAGCTAGCGACTTATTTTAAAGATCGTTATCAGGTCGGTTTAATGCATGGGCGTTTATCAGCCGATGAAAAAGATGCTGTTATGCGGGCTTTTAGTGAAGGAACCATTCAGGTTTTAGTTTCTACAACCGTTGTGGAGGTAGGTGTGAATGTGCCGAATGCTACCTTTATGATTGTCTATGATGCTGAACGCTTTGGCTTAGCGCAGTTGCATCAGCTTCGAGGGCGTGTTGGGCGTGGAGAGCATCAATCCTACTGTATTTTACTTGCTGATCCTAAGTCTGATGAGGGGAAAGAACGTATGCAATCGATGACGGAAACGAATGATGGTTTCCGTTTAGCTGAAAAAGATTTGGAATTAAGGGGACCAGGGGACTTTTTTGGTAGAAAGCAAAGTGGTTTACCTGATTTTAAAGTAGCTGATTTAGTACATGATTATCGTATATTGGAGACCGCTAGAAAAGATGCCACAGAGATGCTTGAAACAAAGGCGTTTTGGCAGGATGACGACTATCAATACTTGCGTAAAATGCTAGAGGATTCTGGTGTTTTACAAGGGGAACGCTTCGATTAGTTTTGGAAGCTTATTAGCATAGAAAGAATGTAAGTACTTGATTTCAAAACAAGTCTTGCATTCTTTTTTTATACTCTATATACTGATATTAGTACCAAGTGCTAATAACAACTCAAAAGGTGGCGAATGAAGTTGAGACGAACGAAAAAAGAGCGACAGCGACTACTATCTGAAACGATAGCTGAAAATCCATTCGTCACAGATGAACAGCTAGCAACACAGTTTCAGGTAAGTGTCCAAACAATTCGTTTAGACCGTATGGAGTTATCCATACCAGAATTACGAGAGCGAATTAAAGACGTTGCTTCAAAAAACTATGAAAATGAAGTAAAATCTCTACCGATTGATGAGGTCATCGGGGAAATTGTAGATATTGAATTAGATCATCGAGCACTCTCGATTTTTGATGTACAAGAAGAGCATGTTTTTCAGCGCAATGGCATCGCACGTGGCCATCATTTGTTTGCGCAAGCAAATTCATTAGCGGTTGCAGTAATTGATGACGAACTAGCATTAACCGTACATTCCAATATAACGTTTGTGAAACCTGTACGAGCTGGAAATCGTGTTATTACAAAAGCGATTGTTATCGGACGAGATGAACAAAAACATCGTACAAAAGTCGAGGTAACATCTACCGTTAATGGTGAAACCGTTTTTGTTGGTGAGTTTGATATGTACCGCACGAAAGGTAAAGGTGAGTAACAATGAAATTAGCGCTTGATGGAATGGGTGGAGACAATGCACCAAAATCAGTTGTTGAAGGTGCACTTTTAGCATTAGAGCAAATCCCAAACTTAGAAATTCAATTATATGGTCAGCAAGATAAGCTGGAACCATTTTTAAAACAACATGATCGATTAAAGGTTATACATTGTGAGGAAGTAGTAGAAGGAACTGATGATCCTGCCCGCGCTGTTCGTAGAAAAAAAGATTCTTCAATGGCACGTATGATGGATGCAGTAGAAGAAGGTAGAGCAGATGCTTGCCTTTCTGCTGGGAACACAGGTGCCCTTATGGCAGGAGGCTTATTTAAAGTAGGTCGCATTGAGGGAATAGCTCGACCAGCATTAGCTACAACGCTACCAACATTAGATGGTAAAGGCTTTTTAATGCTTGATTTAGGAGCAAACGCAGATGCTCGACCAGAGCATTTAGTGCAATATGCGATTATGGGTGATATTTATGCTAAAAAGGTTGGAGGATTACAAAAACCACGAATTGGCTTATTAAATATCGGCACTGAGGATAAAAAAGGAAATGAACTAACGAAAGCAGCCTTCGAATTATTGAAGGAAGCGGATTTGAATTTTATTGGTAATGTTGAAGCGCGTGATTTACTTGAAGGAGTAGCTGATGTTGTTGTAACGGATGGCTTTACAGGCAATATGGTGTTGAAGTCTATTGAAGGGACGGCCGGTGCTTTATTTTCCATGTTGAAAGAGGCCTTTATGTCTTCAACGAAAACAAAAATTTCGGCAGCACTCATGAAAAATAATTTACGTGACTTGAAAAATAAAATGGACTATACAGAGTATGGTGGCGCAGGATTGTTTGGCTTACAAGCACCTGTTATTAAGGCACATGGATCATCTAACGCGAAAGCGATTTTCAGTGCCATTCGACAAGCCAATACGATGGTAGAGCATACCGTTATCTCGACGATTACTGAGACAGTACGTCACATAGAAATTGATTAAGCAAAGGGGATTATTCAAATGACGAAAATAGCATTTATTTTTCCAGGACAGGGTTCGCAAGTAGTTGGAATGGGTCAAGAGTTTGTTGAAAATGCTGCAGAAAGTAAAGCGTTTTATGATCGTGCAGATCAAGCTCTTCAATTTGAATTATCTAAATTAATGTTAGAAGGTCCAGCAGAAGAGTTAACATTGACATATCATGCACAGCCAGCGCTTCTTACTACTGGTGTAATGGTGGCCGAAAAGTTGCGCGCAGCAGGTATTCAACCACACTACGCAGCGGGTCATTCACTTGGAGAATATAGTGCATTGGTTTTAGCAGGCGTTATGTCATTTGATGATGCCGTGTCGATCGTGCATAAACGAGGTCTTTATATGAATGAAGCTGTACCAGCAGGACAAGGTGCGATGGCGGCAATTCTAGGAATGGAACTAGAGGCATTGAACGAGGTAACAAAGCAGGTGTCAGCTGCAGGCGACTCTGTTCAGGTGGCCAATGTGAATTGTCCAGGACAAATTGTTATTTCAGGCACTAAAGAAGGAGTAGATAAAGCAAGTATCGCCGCTAAAGAAGCTGGTGCAAAACGAGCAATCCCTTTAGTTGTAAGTGGTCCTTTCCACTCTGATTTAATGCAACCATCCTCAGAGAAACTGCAAGCAGCATTGGCAGAGGTTTCTTTATCCGCACCTGAAATACCTGTGATTGGTAATGTAATGGCGAAGGAATTAAAAGATTTAGCTGCGATTCAACAGGAGCTAGTTGAACAGGTCTATAGTGCTGTGCAATGGGAAGCATCTATGCGTGAAATGATTGCGCAGGGCGTTGATGTCTTTATCGAATGTGGACCTGGCAAAGTATTAAGCGGTCTCTTGAAAAAAATTGATCGCTCTGTTGCAGCTTATTGTGTTTATGATGAAGCTTCATTAGAAGCAGTTTTAGAAGCATCGAAGGAGTGGTCAATCAATGCGTAAATTAGAAGGAAAAGTAGCTGTTGTAACAGGAGCTTCAAGAGGAATTGGACGTGCTATTGCTTTAAAGCTTGCTGATGAAGGTGCGAAGGTTGTTGTGAACTATAGTGGCTCACAGGCAAAAGCGGAAGAAGTAGTGGCGATGATTCAAGAAAACGGTGGCGAAGCCATTGCTGTGCAAGCTAGCGTTTCAAAGACAGAAGAAGTTACAGCTTTAATGGATGCTGCTGTGAAAACATTTGGTTCTCTTGATATTTTAGTTAATAATGCTGGTATTACAAGAGATAACTTGATCATGCGTATGAAAGAGGACGAATGGGACGATGTATTAGACACGAACCTTAAAGGTGTTTTCCTTTGTACTAAAGCGGTAACACGTCAAATGATGAAGCAACGTGCAGGTCGTATTATTAATATTTCTTCTATCGTTGGTGTAGCGGGGAATGCTGGTCAAGCCAACTATGTTGCGGCTAAAGCAGGTGTTATTGGACTAACGAAAACGACGGCAAAGGAATTAGCTTCTCGTCATATTTTAGTCAATGCCATTGCACCAGGTTTTATTGAAACAGAAATGACAGAACAATTGCCAGAGGATATCAAACAAGGTATGCTTACACAGATTCCTCTTGCGAAACTTGGTCAGCCAGAGGATATTGCAAAAGCAGTAGCTTTCCTTGCATCGGATGACGCTAATTATATGACAGGGCAAACGCTTCATATTGATGGCGGCATGGTCATGTAATTTCAATTAGGCATATACGCTGATTTTTTGTATAATCATTTGAGGGGAGGTGAATCATTTGTCTACAGTATTAGAACGCGTAACAAAAGTAATCGTGGACCGTTTAGGTGTGGAAGAAAGCGAAGTAACGCTTGAAGCTTCTTTCCGTGATGATTTAGGTGCTGACTCATTAGACGTAGTTGAGCTTGTAATGGAGCTTGAAGACGAATTCGATATGGAAATTTCTGATGAAGATGCTGAAAAAATCTCAACAGTAGGTACTGCAATCTCATACATCGAAAGTAAATTAAACTAATTTCGTTAAAACTTTATTTAGTGAAAATAGATCACCTCTATAGGTGTAATGGTCATCGTAATCATACAATGGTTTTTATGGTAGCTTGAATAAAGTAGAAATTACTTTTTCTGCTTTTACTTGAAAGAAGAAGCAGATTCAATGAATGAAGATGTATTTAAAGGGGACGAAATGGATCGGTTTTCGATCTATTAACGTCCCTTTTTTCATGTTGAAAATTAATTACGCTTTGGCTTCAAAATTCTCTCTCAAGGGAGATGCATGCTGAATCAAGATAAATTTTCGGAAAAATTTCCAAAACATTGTGTTTAAGCCGAAATACTTTTGCATAAACGCCTTGAAAAAGGTACACTAAAACGGTAGAAACTATTAGGAAGGCAGATTTGTTCAATGGCTATGAAAAGAAAAGGAACTATGCAGAAATCTGGCGTACTTCCTGAAAAAGTACGCAATCAATTTGAGCTGTTACAGCATGAATTAAATATCACATTTATTAATAAAAATTTATTGTACCAAGCATTCACGCATTCATCTTATGTGAATGAGCATCGCCGTAAACTATTTACGGATAATGAGCGTCTTGAATTTTTAGGAGACGCAGTACTTGAACTGTCTGTTTCTAAATATCTTTTTGAGAAATACCCGAATATGAGCGAGGGTGAGTTAACAAAGTTAAGAGCTTCCATTGTTTGTGAGCCATCCCTAGTTATTTTTGCTAATGAGCTAGGCTTTGGACGCTTTGTTTTACTTGGAAAAGGTGAGGAATTAACAGGTGGTCGGGAACGTCCAGCGCTACTTGCAGATGTATTTGAATCATTTGTAGGCGCACTCTATTTAGATCAAGATTTACAAACGGTCGTGTCCTTTTTAGAACGGATCGTGTTCCCAAAAGTAGAAGTCGGTGCTTTTTCGCATGTGATGGATTTTAAAAGTCAATTGCAAGAAATGGTACAGCAAACCAATAATGGACTTCTTCATTATGAGATTATCGATGAAAAAGGCCCAGCACATAATCGTACCTTTGTATCAAGCGTATTATTAAATGGACAAGAGCTTGGTATTGGTCGTGGAAAATCAAAAAAAGAAGCCGAGCAGCAAGCTGCACAATGTGCTATGCGAATGATGCGTGAAGAAGCTGCAAAAGAGGAGGCTTAATAGATGTTCCTAAAACGACTAGAAGTGATTGGCTTTAAATCTTTTGCGGAACGCATTGGAATTGATTTTGTACCTGGTGTTACAGCCGTTGTTGGACCAAATGGCAGTGGAAAAAGTAATGTCACAGATGCGATTCGTTGGGTACTTGGGGAGCAATCGGCAAAGTCGTTACGTGGAGCAAAGATGGAAGATGTTATTTTCGCTGGGAGTGACTCTCGTAAGCCACTCAACTTTGCAGAGGTAACACTTATATTAGATAATACTGACGAGCAACTTGCTTTTTCTTATACAGAAGTCAGTGTAACAAGACGCGTATACCGTTCAGGTGATAGTGAATATTTATTAAATAACCAACAGTGTCGCCTGAAGGATATTACGGACTTGTTTATGGATTCAGGACTTGGAAAAGAGGCATTTTCAATCATCTCTCAAGGACGTGTGGATGAAATTTTAAATAGCCGACCTGATGACCGTCGTTCTATTTTTGAAGAGGCAGCTGGCGTTTTAAAGTATAAAATAAGAAAGAAAAAAGCAGAGCATAAGCTTGTTGAGACAGATGAAAATTTGTATCGTGTATTAGACATTCTCCATGAATTAGACAACCGATTAGAGCCGCTTGAAATGCAGGCATCTAGTGCAAGAGACTATGTACAAATGTCTACCGAGCTAAAGGATTTTGATATTGCCATTCTTGTGCATGATTTTAAAAATTGTGCACAATCTTTGCATGCGCTAAAAGAGGAGTTTGCTGAGCTTTCAGCAACGGAGCTAAAACAAGCTCAAAAAATTACAACGATTGATAAACAGACTACCAATATCCGTAAGCTATTAAAAGATCTGGATGATTATTTGGATGTTTCGCAAGCTGAACTTGTCAATGCCACTATGGAGGTAGAACGTTGGGATGGTCGTAAGGCACTGATGGCTGAAAAACGCCAAAATGCATCCAATCAACTTCTGCAGCTGAATACGACATTACAAGAGGCTAAAGCAGAGGTAGAATTACTGCTTGTTCAAGAACAGGAGAAAAAAGAAGTGTTCTCCGAGAAACAACAAGCCGTTTCAGTGTTAAAACAGAGCATCAAACAGTTAGAACAATCATTAAATCGTTCTGTGACGGAAATCGAGGAAGAAATCGAAGAGCATAAAAATCGATATATTGATTCATTAAATGAAGAAGCAACAGTCAAGAATGAATTGAAAAATATCGACCAGCAATTAGCTCAACAAAAGGCAATGGCAGCAAAAATGTCCGATCAAACAGATGAAATTGGACAGGAGCTTATGCAAATTATTGCTGAAAAAGAAAAGTTAGTGGCTGAACATGCCTTAACAACCAATGATTTGCAGAAAAAAATAGAGCAACATGAAGCCTTACAAATACAGTTGAAAAATGTCAATATATCCTTTACTGAAAAGCAGGATATGCTGTACAAAGCCTACCAGCACCAACAGCAACTAAAGGCTAGAAAAGATACGTTAGCTGAGCTCGAAGCTGATTTTTCTGGGTTCTTCCAAGGTGTTAAAGAAGTCTTACTTGCTCGTGATAAAGGCGAATTACAAGGTATTGAGGGTGCTGTAGCTGAGTTAATTCAAGTTGAAGGAAAGTATTCACAAGCGATCGAAACAGCTTTAGGTGCTGCCTCTCAACATATTGTCACAACCAATGAACGTCATGCACAACAGGCCATTCATTGGTTAAAACAAAAACGGGCTGGACGTGCTACTTTTTTACCAAAAACAGTCATGAAATCACGCAAAATTAATCTAGGGACTATTCAAATAGCAACTGAGCATCCTGCTTTTATTCAAATGGCAGATGCGCTTGTTACTTTTAACGAAGATAATCGAACAATTGTTGAAAACCTTTTAGGAAATGTCATCGTGGCAGCAAATTTAGAAGGTGCAAGTCAAATTGCTCGTTTATGTGGTTTCCGATACCGAGTTGTCACACTTGATGGAGATATTGTCAATGCAGGTGGTTCATTAACAGGTGGTGCATTGAAACAGCAATCCTCACTCTTCACAAGAAAGGCCGAGTTAGATGATTTAATCCTTAAGCTAGAATCATTACAAGCTTCCATTTATAGTGCCGAACAGGCTGTTGCAGCAGAAAAAGAGAAGCTTGCGATACTGCGAGATCAAGTAGAGCAACTAAAGCTTGAAGGAGAGCAACTACGAAAAGATGAAATGCAACAATCTAGCCGTATTCGTGAGCTAGAAATGGTAGAAAAAAGCTTATCGGCCAGAGTAACCTTTGCTTCAACTGAAACACAGGATGTAAAAACACGTGAGGAAGCATTGTTGACACAAAAACAAGTGGCAGTGGAGCGATTAAATACCCTTGCTATAGAGCTTGTCGAAATCAATGAAACTGTAGAACAATTAAGTAAGGTAAAGTTACAAGGTGAGACAGAGAAAGATGTATTACGAGAACGACTTGCCGAAAAACGTTCACAGTTAGCAGTTATGCAGGAACAAATGTCACAAGTTCAAATTACTACTGCTGAACTAGCACTACAATTAAACAAAGCACAACAAAAAGTCAAAAATATTTCTCAGGAAATAGTGTGGCTTCAATCTGATGAATCGACAAATCATTTAAGTGATGAAGAGGTCGAGGAACAGGTTGTTACATGGAAAGCAAGAAGAGATGCCTTACAAGAAACTATTTCTGACAAGAAAGAGCAGAAAATAGGTCAGCAACAAGAACTAGCTACATTAGAAGAGCAACTGAAGGAACTGCAACGTATTCATAAAGGATACCTTGAGGCAATACGTGCAAATGAGTTAAAACGAAATCGTGTAGAATTTGAAATGGATAATTTTATAGAACAACTCGAAGAAAATTATCAGTTAACATTCGAAGAGGCTGAAGAAGAAGCTCTAGCCATCGAAGATGAAGAGTTTGTGCGAAGACGTGTAAAATTATTAAAAAGATCCATTGAAGAGCTAGGACCTGTTAATTTAGGTGCAATTGAGGAATATGATAGAGTGCTAGAACGTCATACTTTCTTAACTGAACAACGAGAGGACTTGCTTGCTGCGCAGGAAACATTGCATGAAGCAATCAAAGAAATGGATGAAGAAATGACGTTGCGCTTTAGTGAAACGTTCTATGCTATTAGAGAGCAATTTAAACGTGTTTTCCGTGAACTATTTGGCGGGGGGCAAGCTGATTTAGTTTTAATTGACCCGCAAAATTTATTAGAAACAGGTATTGAAATTGTGGCACAGCCTCCAGGAAAAAAATTACAAAATTTAAGTTTACTTTCTGGTGGTGAGCGCGCACTTACGGCCATTGCTTTATTATTCTCCATTCTAAATATTCGACCTGTACCATTTTGTATTCTTGATGAAGTAGAGGCGGCTTTAGATGAGGCGAATGTTGTGCGTTATAGCCAATATTTGAAAAAGTTTAGTCGCAACACACAATTCATTGTTATTACCCACCGTAAAGGAACGATGGAGGGAGCCGATGTCTTGTATGGTATAACAATGCAGGAATCAGGTGTGTCGAAACTTGTATCAGTAAAACTAGAAGATGAACCCGTACTTGCGGAGCAAAGGAGCGAACAAGCATGAGTTTTTTTAAACGTTTAAAAGATAAATTAATGGGTAATCCAGCAGAGGAAGAAAAACTAGAGGCAGCTGACAAAGAGCAGGATTCTGATCAAATAGAGCTAGAGGAATCAAACGAACCTGCTGCCATTGAGACTGTGGATCTAAAAGTGCCTGAACAAGGTGAGGATTCACCAGAAATGGAGATTGTGAAAGAAGCTGAAGTGGAAGCAGAACCAGAATCCTCACCTGAGATAGAAGAAGAACAGTCAGAAATACAGGAGCTAGCTGTAGTAGAGGACGAACCACTGGAAGAGAAAAAGCCTTCTGCTTGGTCAATAACACAAAAGTTCAAGGCTGGTCTTGAAAAAACACGTAATTCCTTTACTTCAAAAGTGAATGACCTTGTTGCACGTTATCGTAAAGTGGATGAGGATTTCTTTGAAGAATTAGAGGATTTACTATTACAGGCTGATGTTGGATTTGAAACAGTCATGGAACTCATGGATAAACTTCGCTATGAAGTTCAGCGTAAAAATATCAAAGATACAAATGGTATTCAAGCAGTGATTTCTGAGAAGCTTGTAGAAATTTATGAGCAAGGTGAAGAAGATTTAATTGAACTAAATATGCAGCCAGATGGTGAACTGACTGTTATTTTATTTGTTGGCGTAAATGGCGTTGGGAAAACAACGACGATAGGTAAGCTAGCGCATCGCTTAAGATCCCAAGGAAAAACAGTTGTGTTAGCTGCAGGTGATACGTTCCGTGCTGGTGCCATTGATCAATTACAAGTGTGGGGAGACCGAGTTGGTTGTGAGGTCATTAAACAATCAGAGGGCTCTGACCCAGCGGCAGTCATGTATGATGCGATTCGTGCAGCAAAAAACAGAAAAGCGGATGTGTTAATTTGTGATACAGCTGGACGTTTGCAGAACAAAGTGAACCTAATGAATGAGCTTGAAAAGGTTCATCGTGTTATTTCACGTGAAATTCCAAATGCTCCACATGAAGTATTATTGGCATTAGATGCAACAACTGGCCAAAATGCGCTTGTTCAAGCACAAACATTTAAAGAAGCGACGAATGTAACAGGTATTGTTTTAACAAAGCTTGACGGTACAGCTAAAGGTGGTATTGTCCTTGCGATTCGCAACAAGTTACACATTCCTGTAAAATTTGTGGGTCTTGGTGAGAAAATGGATGATTTACAGCCATTTGATGCAGAACGATATGTTTATGGATTATTTGCCGATGGTTTAGATAAGGAATTACAAAATAATGAAGAGTAACAGCTAACAGTAGCTGAATAATTTTATCTTGATTAGAATTCATCTCCCTCCTCTTTTGGGGAAGGTAGATGCTTAATTTGCTTCAGTTTTTGAACAAAATTGGATAAAATGACACTGACACGTAATGGATAAAAACGCTCGACTGTGTATAGGTGAAATGGGCTTGTTTAAAAGAGTAATACTAGCTAAAGGCAAGAAATGCCTGATAGCAGCAATTTAGGCTTTTAGACAAGGAGATTACCTTGACACAGACGGGCGCTTTTCGTTATGATACAAATGACTAATAGCGGGAGGAGAAACATTCGATGCTACTTGAAAAAACAACACGCATGAACTTTCTCTTCGACTTTTATCAAGCATTATTAACTGATAAGCAAAGAAGTTATATGGAGCTATACTATTTGGATGATAACTCCCTAGGAGAAATTGCCGAATCGTATGGTGTTTCACGCCAAGCTGTTTACGATAATATTCGTCGAACAGAAGCGATGCTTGAGGAATATGAAGAAAAATTATGTTTACTTGAAAAATTTAAACAACGTACCCAAATGCTGTCACAGCTAACAATGGGGATTACAGAAAAAAGTATGACAGCTGAAGAGCAGTTAGCACTTATTGAACAGATGAAAGAATGGGATTAGGAGGCGAAAGCAATGGCTTTTGAAGGATTAGCGGAACGACTCCAAGGAACGATCCAAAAGATTAAAGGCAAAGGGAAAGTATCAGAGCAAGACGTTAAAGAAATGATGCGAGAAGTCCGATTTGCTTTAATCGAGGCGGATGTTAACTTAAAAGTAGTCAAAGAATTCGTAAAAAAGGTAAGTGAACGTGCTGTCGGTGTTGATGTTATGCAAAGTTTAACACCAGGTCAGCAAGTTATTAAAATTGTACAGGACGAATTAACAGAATTAATGGGGGGCGAACAAAGTCCCATTAAGTTTAATACAAAGCCACCCACTGTCATTATGATGGTTGGTTTACAAGGTGCGGGTAAAACGACAACTACAGGTAAATTGGCAAATGTTCTACGAAAAAAATATAATCGTAAACCTTTACTAGTTGCTGCAGACGTTTATCGTCCAGCAGCTGTCCAACAATTACAGACATTAGGAAAACAGTTATCACTACCTGTTTTTGCGTTAGGAACCGAAGTATCTCCTGTAGAAATTGCGCGTCAGGCAATTGAATTAGCAAAGGAAGAGCATCATGATGTAGTAATCATCGATACGGCTGGTCGTCTTCATATCGATGAAGACCTAATGCAAGAGTTAAAGGATATTCGTGCATTAAAAGAGCCAGATGAGGTTTTCCTAGTTGTCGATGCCATGACGGGTCAAGATGCAGTCAATGTAGCAGAAAGCTTTAATGAAGCAATTGGTATTACTGGAGTTGTTTTAACAAAACTTGACGGTGATACACGTGGTGGTGCTGCATTATCTATCCGTTCTGTGACGCAAAAACCAATTAAATTTGTCGGGATGGGCGAAAAAATGGATGCGCTCGAGCCATTCCATCCAGAGCGTATGGCATCTCGTATTTTAGGTATGGGCGATGTTCTGTCACTTATCGAGAAAGCACAGGCAAATGTAGATGAAGCCAAAGCGAAAGAATTAGAAGAAAAGTTCAAATCTCAAACATTCACTTTTGATGATTTTGTCGAGCAATTACAGCAAGTCAAGAAAATGGGCCCTCTTGATGAAATTTTAAAAATGCTCCCAGGTGCTAATAAAATCAAAGGCTTAGATAATGTAAAAGTTGATGATAAGCAAATGGGGCGTGTAGAGGCCATTATTTACTCGATGACGCCTGCTGAAAAGACCAACCCAGAAATCATGAATGGTAGCCGTAAAAAACGTATTGCGAAAGGCTCTGGGACATCTATTCAAGAGGTGAATCGTCTCATTAAGCAATTCGATGAAATGAAAAAAATGATGAAGCAAATGACTGGAATGGCAAGTGGTAAAGGAAAGAAAAAAATGAAATTACCAGGCTTTGATTCGTTGTTTAAATAATAATTTTTAGGTGTTAAGAAAAAACACTTTACAAACAACCTAAACATTGATAATATACTATCTTGTGTGAAACTTATTCGGAGGTGCTATTAAAATGGCAGTTAAAATTCGCTTAAAACGTATGGGAGCTAAAAAATCTCCTTTCTATCGTATCGTAGTTGCAGACGCTCGTTCACCACGTGACGGTCGTCAAATCGAAACAGTTGGTACTTACAACCCACTAACTCAACCAGCTACTGTAAACATTGATGAAGAGAAAGCTCTTAAATGGTTAGCTGACGGTGCAAAACCATCAGATACAGTACGTAACCTGTTCTCAGAACAAGGTATCATGGAAAAATTCCATAACCAAAAATTCAGTAAATAATCGGGGGCGACGTCTTTGAAGCAGCTGATTGAAGCAATCGTTTTACCGTTAGTCGATTATCCAGAAGAAGTTCGTATTGAGACGGATGAAAATGCAAATCGAATTGTTTATAAACTTTTTGTTCATCCAGAGGATAGAGGGAAAGTCATAGGCAAGCAAGGGCGAGTAGCAAAAGCGATTCGTACAATTGTTTATTCAGCGGCAGGTAGTCACCATCAAAAGAAGACCTACGTCGATATATTGGATTAATAGAAAAGATTTTCACGCTCTTGCAACAAGTACTAGTGAGTCCTGATAGGTGTGTTTACATGTCGCTTAGGAGTTCGAAGTGGGCTTTTAGCATGAAGTGTAAAATCTGGACGAAGAAGGAGGGAGCTTGTAGGTTCCTTCCTTTTTTTATCTTTTTTTAACATCAGCATATCGCTATGATTTCTGTTGAAGTGGAAAATAAACCTTTAATAAGGAGTATAGCTAAAGGATATCGCTTATATTATTATTGACAAGACAATTGAGTCTTAACTAAAACTACATTCTTCCAAAGCACATCTGCAAGAACGGGACCTTTGTTAGATGAGCAAGGTGCATTGTGGAGATAAGCATGTTTTTACGAGGTGAAAGTAAAATGGAATGGTTTAATGTAGGTCGAATTGTCAATACGCACGGTATCCGTGGTGAGGTACGTGTATTATCGACAACAGACTTTGAAGAAGAGCGTTTTGCAGTAGGAAATAAGCTTGCTGCCTTTAAAAAAGACGATAAGAAACCAACATGGGTAACGATTGACTCTGTGCGTCGTCATAAAAACTTTATTTTATTAACTTTTGAAGGCATGAACAATATCAACCTAGTTGAGCCGTTTAAAGAAGGCATGCTGAAAGTGACAAAAGATCAAATGACTGATGATCTACTTGAAGAAAATGAGTTCTTTTTCCATGAAATAATCGGCTGCACAGTTATTTCTGAAGAGGGCGAAACAATCGGTGTTGTAGCAGATATCCTGCAAACAGGGGCAAACGATGTATGGGTAGTGAAAGGCTCGAAGAAAGAACACTATATCCCTTATATAGAAGATATCGTGAAAGATATTGATGTTATGGATAAAAAAATTGTCATTCATGTTATGGAAGGCTTATTATGATGAATATTCATGTATTAAGCCTGTTTCCTGATATGTTTTCAGGCGTTTTCGGTGCATCTATTTTAAAGAAAGCACAAGAAAAGGGTGCTGTAAATTTAGAGGTAACGGATATTCGTACATTTTCAGGGAACAAGCATAATCAAGTTGACGACTATCCATATGGTGGTGGTGCAGGTATGGTATTAAAGCCTGAACCGATGTTTAGTGCGGTAGAGGCCATCACTGCAGGCAAACAGCCACGGATCATATTAATGTGTCCTCAAGGGGAACGCTTTACCCAAAAAAAAGCAGAAGAGCTAGCCCGGGAAACAGAGTTAGTGTTCTTATGTGGTCATTATGAAGGCTATGATGAGCGTATACGTCAGCACCTTGTAACAGATGAAATTTCCATTGGCGATTTCGTGTTAACAGGTGGGGAATTAGGCGCTATGACTGTTATTGATAGTGTAGTTAGATTGTTACCTGGTGTCTTAGGGCAAGAGGATTCGCATATACAGGATTCTTTTTCAACGGGTCTACTGGAGCATCCACATTATACACGACCTGCGGAGTTCCGTGGCATGAAGGTACCTGATGTTTTATTATCGGGGAATCATGCTAAAATCGACCAGTGGAGAGAGGAACAATCGCTGAAAAGAACTTTTGAGCGCCGTCCTGACTTATTGGAGCAATATCCATTAACAGACAAGCAAAAATTGTATGTAGAAAAACTAAAAAACAATCATCTAGATGCTTGATTGCCGACTCTATTTATGATAACATCTAATCTGTACTTCTATGTGAAGTACTGAATTACGGTGTTCCGCTGTGGCATAGATTGCGTGCAAGAGCATCTGTCTAAGGAGAGAAAACAATGTCAAACATTATTACAGAAATTACAAAATCTCAGCTTCGCTCTGATCTACCAACTTTCCGTCCAGGTGATACTGTTAAGGTACACGTGAAAGTAGTAGAGGGTACTCGTGAACGTATCCAACTTTTCGAAGGTGTAGTAATTAAACGTCGTGGTGGCGGAATTAGCGAAACTTTCACAGTTCGTAAAATTTCTTACGGTGTAGGTGTTGAGCGTACATTCCCTGTACACACACCAAAAATCGCTAACTTAGAAGTTGTACGTCGTGGTAAAGTACGTCGTGCTAAACTTTACTACCTACGTAACCTACGTGGTAAAGCTGCTCGTATTAAAGAAATTCGATAATTATGACTTAAAAGTGAGGGGCTTGTGTTCAAGCCTCTTTTCTTTTTGCTTGTCATCTTTATTCACTATCATCTAAAATGGTGTTAGACAAGGGGGCAATTCTCAATGGAAAAACAAGTGAAAGAAAAAAATGAATTATGGGAATGGACAAAAGCACTATTAATTGCATTTGCGATTGCTGCAGTTATTCGATATTTTTTATTTACACCCATTGCAGTTGATGGAGAGTCCATGATGCCAACCCTTGAAGATGGCGACCGAATGATTGTGAATAAAATTGGTTATAAAATAGGTGAACCAAAACGTTTTGACATCGTTGTATTCCATGCACCTGAACAAAAAAATTACATAAAGCGTGTAATTGGCTTGCCAGGAGATACATTGGAGTATAAGGATGATCAATTGTATATAAATGGAGAGCCAATTGATGAACCCTATTTAGATGCCTATAAAGCGCAAATTACTGAGGGGACCTTAACAGAAGATTTCACCTTAAGTGACATCGATGTTTCCTTGGATAGCAATACCATTCCTGAGGGATATATCTTTGTTATGGGGGATAATCGTCGATATAGTAAAGACAGTCGACATATTGGCCTTGTTGACCAAAAAGAAATTATTGGTAACACCAGTCTGATTTTCTGGCCATTTAGTGACATAAAAATTGTAAAGTAATGCATGAAAGGGAGAGCATAATCACTCCCTTTTTCTTTTAGTTTAGGAGGTATAGCTGTGACGATACAATGGTTTCCCGGGCATATGGCTAAAGCCCGACGTGAAGTAACTGAAAAATTAAAGCTTGTTGACATTATATTTGAATTAATAGATGCACGTTTACCGCTATCCTCACGTAATCCGATGATCGACGAAGTCATTAACCAAAAGCCTCGTCTTTTGATTTTAAATAAAGCGGATATGGCAGATGAGCAAGAAACACGGAAATGGGTAGAGTATTTTGCAAAGCGTGGTCATAAAGCAGTAGCCATTAACTCACTTGAGGGCAAGGGCTTACAGCAAGTAACAAAAGCGGCGCAAGAAATTTTAAAAGAAAAATTTGATCGCATGAAAGCAAGAGGAATGAAACCTAGAGCTATTCGTGCCATGATTGTGGGAATTCCAAACGTAGGGAAATCCACATTGATTAATCGATTAGCGAAAAAAAATATCGCTAAAACGGGGAATACCCCAGGTGTGACAAAAGCACAGCAATGGATCAAAGTTGGTAAAGAGCTTGAACTATTGGATACACCCGGTATTTTATGGCCAAAGTTTGAGGATCAAGAAGTAGGCTTTAAATTAGCTTTAACTGGTGCTATTAAGGACACGATTACAAATATGGAAGACCTAGCTGTCTATGGCTTACGCTTCTTATCTGTTCATTACCCAAAGCGAATGGAGGAGCGTTATGGTTTGGAATTTATCCACGAGGAGCTAGTGGACACTTTTGACCATATAGGCAAGCTGCGCCGTGTATTCGGTCCGGGTGGAGAGATTGATTATGATCAAGTAGCTCAACTAATTGTTCGAGATATCCGCGGATTACAATTAGGTAAACTAACCTTTGATTTTGTGGATGAGCAATTAGAAAAAGAAACTGAACAAGTATAAGTATTTGAAACTGTCACACGTTCTTTTGTGACAGTTTTTCTTTTAGGAATGCATTTTTTTACCGATAATGACTATAGAGAGGAAATAGTTTTCTAGTTAAAGAGACTACATAAAGAACTGAACATGATATAGTTTGAATGAATAGAAGTAAGAAGGAGTACACAATGAAAACCATTAAGGAAATTACAACTGCATTGAAAGATGCCGAGGAATGGCAAGATTGGATGAAAGACATTGCAGCGGATGAAAGAGCTGGCGTACAAAAGGCATGGCTTACTTGGCAAAAGAGACAAGATAAAAAACATCAATTACTGCAAGAGCATCAAAAAAAAGTCGCATTTGATTTAAGCTATGGGGGAACAGATGCATTTATTGCAGGTGTAGATGAAGCAGGAAGGGGACCACTAGCGGGACCAGTCGTGACGGCAGCTGTAATTTTACCGACAAATTGTGAGGCACTTGTTGGTTTGAATGACTCAAAGCAATTATCGAAGGATAAACGAAACGGTTTTGCCACATTAATTAAAGAGCATGCCATAAGCTATTTCATTCATTTTCAGCCTGCCCAGCAAATTGATGAACTGAATATATATGAGGCAACGAAACAATCTATGAAAGCAAGTGTGGAATCATTAGCGACGAAGCCTGATGTTGTTTTAGTGGATGCCATGACATTACCTATTTCGCTCCCTCAGGATTCCATTATAAAAGGGGACGCCAAGAGCCTAGCGATAGCAGCTGCATCCATTTTAGCTAAAACGGCACGGGATGAGTATATGGATCAATTAGATGAAGAATTTCCGATGTATGGCTTTAGGCAACATGCGGGGTATGGGACAAAGCAACATTTAAAAGCGTTAGAAGAATTTGGACCGTCTATTCACCATCGTAAATCGTTTGAACCAATAAAATCTATGTTTCAATAAAGCTAAAAAACGGTAGACAATTACACGTAGGAGTAATTGATGAAAGGAGTATGTAGATGACAGCCACATCATTTAATCCGATTCAACTGCAACAAAATGCGATCACTTCGACAAATCAACCACTTGCTTTAAAACAAGGACAAGTATTTCACGGAACAATTAAGCAATTATATCCAGATCAAATGGCAGAAATACAAGTAGGTAATCAAAAATTTATAGCTAAACTCGAAGTGCCGTTAAAAGCTGGAGATGCCCATTTCTTTCAGGTAACAGGAACAAATCCACAAACGGAATTGAAAATAGTGACTGGACCGATGGCGCAGGCAGCTACCCCAAGTCAGCAAATTAATCAGTTATTAGAATCCATGAATTTGCCTAAATCAGCAGAAATGCAGCAATTATTAGGACATTTTATGAAAGCACAGTTACCTATTTCAAAAGACCAAATGCTACAAGCTGAAATGTGGTTAAAGGCATTACCAGAAGGTATATCAAAAATGGATGCTCTACAAACTATACAAAAAATGATCGAGCTTAAAATGCCTATGACAAACGATGTGTTTCAAGCATTGATTAGTGGTCAAAAGACTTCTGGTATGACCGCTATCATGGACAACTTTGCCCAGCTTTTAGCAAAGGATACAACCCTATCTGAGTCATTTAGGCAAAATTTAATGCAACAAGTACAAGCGATTGCCAAGCCCTTTGAAGTAGAAACAGGTAGTGCTGTGCTTGCTAGGGTTCTACAAAGTTTAACGAATAGTGCTGCGACAACGAGCGAAAAAATGCAAGCTTTATCGATTCTAAAAGAGTCGGGGATCCTTCCCCAGCAGGCTACGTTGCAAAACTGGTCAAATATGAATGAAGCTAAAGCCTTTCAACCAATGCAGCAAGCTGGTCAAGTTATTCAAACTATACTTGCTACAAAGCCTGAAGATGCTAGGCAACTGGTGGAACAGCTTAAATCATGGACAAACAGTCAAAGTTTATTAACCAATGAGCAAAAACAGCAAATCAATCAGCTGGTGGATCGTTTTAATCAGTTACCAGTAACGAAACAAACGCTAGAGGTTTTTGCTAAACAAATGCAGGATCAGTTATTAAAAGCATTTGCCCAAAATACAACTGATCGTTTATTTACACAGGATGCCCATGCACTTTCGGTGAAAGATCATTTGTTATCCCTATTTAGGCAAGAGGCAAATTCTCCTTCACAGAATGAAGCGCTCATGCGCAATCTTGTAAAAAAAAGTATTGATTCTTCGCAGCCATTTATACAGCAAGTTGTGACACAAGCAGATGCACTAGTGCAAAATTCAATGGATAGTAAAGCGATGGAACATGCTCTTAAAACGGTGTTGAAAAATTTAGGAATTAGCTATGAGGTAACATTGGGAAACAAATCGGCTGATTTACACATGATTGCACATCAGCTAAAGCCACAGCTCCATACATTATTGCAGGAAACTAATACAACACCGCAAATAAAGGAAGCGGCAGAGATGCTCATGACGCGTATGAATGGTATGCAGCTATCTTCAGGAGAAAATGGTCATCAACATCAGCTTATCATGCAAGTCCCACTTGAATTTTTTGGCAAGAAAATGGATGCAACATTACAGTGGAATGGACGCATGAAAGAAAATGGCAAAATTGATGCCAACTATGCACGCGTATTATTTTATTTACAGATGGCATCCATGCAAGAAACAGTGATTGATATGCAGGTTCAAAATAGAGTCGTCACAGTAACGGTCTTTAATGAAAATTCGGAAATTCAATCACTTGCCGAGCCGTTAAAGGTTGCCTTGAAAGCTGGGTTGGCAGAAAAAAATTATCAACTATCAGGAGTGTTTATTAAACAATTTGACAAAGGGCAAACGGAAAAAGTAAGTCCTGTAGTAGAACAGCGAGAGGAGCAGAGTGGGGTGGATATCCGCGTATGAGCGAAGAAAAACTTACCCGGAAAGAGGCAATTGCACTTACGTATAAGCTTGGTCAATTTGATAGTCCCACTGTTGTAGCAAAGGGAAAAGGGAAGATTGCAGAAAATATTTTAGCTCGCGCAAATGAGCATAATGTGCCGATTTATGAGGATCCTAACCTTGTGCAGTTGCTTGGTCAATTAGATTTAAATGAGTCTATTCCTGAAGAATTATATCAGGCAGTAGCAGAAGTTTTTGCATTTATTTATCGTTTGGATCAGCAACATGCGCAAAAATATAGAAAAAATGAATTATTCTGATTATTTTTACAAGCTGTTTTAGTACACAAAATAGAAAAAAGCGTCATAATAAGAGAGAAAATTCGAACTAAAGACAAAGTGTAGACTTTATCAGAATCTTTCGTTAGAATAGTCTATGTTAGTAAAACAATTCTATGCAAATGTTTGATGGGAGGATGTATTATGAATATCCATGAATATCAAGGGAAAGAGATTCTGAGAAAATATGGTGTAGCTGTACCAAACGGAAAAGTAGCTTTTTCCCCTGATGAAGCAGTAAAAGTAGCGAAGGAACTTGGCTCAAACGTAACAGTAGTCAAGGCGCAAATTCATGCAGGTGGACGCGGTAAAGCAGGCGGTGTAAAAATCGCTAAAAACCTTGACGAGGTGCGCACATACGCAAAAGAGTTATTAGGAAAAATTTTAGTGACTCATCAAACAGGTCCAGAAGGAAAAGAAGTAAAACGTTTGTATATTGAAGAGGGTTCTGATATCCAAAAAGAATACTACTTAAGTCTAGTATTAGACCGTGCCACATCTCGTGTTACAGTGATGGGATCTGAAGAAGGCGGTATGGATATTGAAGAAGTAGCGGAAACAAATCCGGAAAAAATCTTCAAAGAAGTAGTAGATCCTGTAGTTGGATTAACAAGCTTCCAAGCACGTCGTATGGCGTTTAATATGAATATTCCAGCAAACCTTGTAGGGAAAGCTGTTAAATTAATGTTAGGCTTATATCAAGCATTTATCGACAAAGATGCATCAATCGTAGAAATTAATCCACTTGTTGTAACTGGACAAGGCGATGTAGTGGCACTAGATGCTAAATTCAATTTTGATGCCAATGCATTATATCGACATAAGGATATTGTCGAATTACGCGATTTTGACGAGGAAGATGCAAAAGAAATCGAAGCATCAAAATATGACTTAAGCTATATTTCATTAGATGGAAACATTGGCTGTATGGTTAATGGTGCTGGTCTTGCTATGGCAACAATGGATACAATTAGTTATTATGGCGGAAGCCCTGCTAACTTCCTAGATGTAGGGGGCGGTGCAACAGCTGAAAAAGTAACAGAGGCTTTCAAAATTATCCTTTCTGATTCAAACGTAAAAGGCATTTTCGTAAACATCTTTGGTGGAATTATGAAGTGTAACATTATCGCTGAAGGTGTTGTAACGGCTGCTAAAGAAATTGGTTTAGCTGTGCCTTTAGTTGTACGTTTAGAAGGTACAAATGTAGAACTTGGAAAAGAAATTTTAAATGCATCTGGTTTAAACATCGTTGCAGCGGATTCAATGGCTGACGGTGCACAAAAAATTGTGGGACTAGTAGGCTAAGGAAGGCAGGGAGAACAATGGCTGTATTTATTAACAAAGATACGAAGGTAATTGTACAAGGGATTACGGGCGAAACAGCTCTTTTCCATACGAAGCAAATGCTTGAGTATGGTACTAAAATCGTAGCAGGTGTAACACCAGGTAAAGGTGGACTTGAAATCGAGGGAGTTCCTGTTTTCAATACAGTAGCAGAAGCTGTAGCTGCAACAGGTGCTACAACTTCAGTTATCTATGTACCTGCACCATTTGCGGCAGATGCAATTTTAGAAGCTGTTGATGCTGAATTAGAATTAACAATCTGTATCACAGAGCATATTCCTGTCCTTGATATGGTTAAGGTTAAACGTTATATGGAAGGTAAAAACACTCGCCTAGTAGGTCCAAACTGTCCAGGTGTTATTACAGCTGATGAATGTAAAATTGGTATCATGCCTGGTTATATTCATACAAAAGGCCATGTAGGAGTTGTTTCTCGTTCTGGTACATTAACATATGAAGCAGTACATCAATTAACACAAGCTGGAATTGGTCAAACAACTGCAGTAGGTATTGGTGGAGACCCTGTCAACGGTACAAACTTCATTGATGTGCTTGAAGCCTTTAATAATGATCCAGAAACTTACGCAGTCGTTATGATTGGTGAAATCGGTGGTACAGCTGAGGAAGAAGCAGCTGCATGGATTAAAGCAAATATGACAAAACCTGTTGTAGGCTTTATTGGTGGACAAACTGCACCTCCAGGAAAACGTATGGGTCACGCTGGTGCTATCATTTCTGGTGGTAAAGGAACAGCAGCGGAGAAAATTAAAGCAATGAACGAAGCTGGTATCGAAGTTGCAGAAACACCTTCTGTAATTGGTGAAACATTGATTAAAGTAATTAAAGAAAAAGGGCTATACGAAAAGTGTAAAACCCATTAAAATGGAAGATGTAGCCATTGCGGCTACATCTTTTTCATTATTTATACACTGTTTATCATACTTCATTCAATAATTACCTACTTACTTCTGAAGAAATCAACAATTTTGTGGCAGAAGTTATAAATAATAATGAAATGTTGTGTTGAAAATTATCATGCGGTCATTTAATTTCTTCTATTATAAAGGAGGTTTATTGAATGATCCTAGCAGTAGATACGCAGAGATTACTAGCCTTACATTATGTATACCCATTACCACTTCAGAAACTTCAGCAATTGTTGTCCCCGGTGAATATTTTTAGCTCTTTTGAAGACATTCATTATGACGAAATCGCAAAAGTTTTACAAATATCGGCACATAAAGCATGTCAACTTTCTCAGCGTTTTCGACAAATTATGACAACACCACTTGAAGAGGCCTATGCACGGGCTAATATTTTCCCCATCCCGTTTTATCATCCCTATTTCCCGGCGCAATTATTTGAAATATCAAGTCCACCTACTGTATTGTATGTGAAAGGTCAATATTCCCTGTTAACAAACAAAAAACAGATAGCTATTATAGGCTCTAGGAAGGCGACAGCGTATTCAAAAAGAGCGATAGACGTAATTGTCCCGCCTCTTGTTCAACGTGATTATACGGTTGTTAGTGGGCTTGCAAGAGGTGCAGATACAATGGCACATAGGGCGACAATCGATATGGGTGGTCATACAATTGCTGTGCTTGGACATGGTTTTAATTATCTCTATCCAGCAGAAAACCGCGTTCTTGCTAAACAAATGGCAGAGCACCAGTTATTAGTGACAGAATATCCCCCTTATATGAAGCCTGAAAAATGGCATTTCCCAATGCGTAACCGAATCATTAGTGGATTATCTCGAGCTTTAGTTGTGACAGAAGCGGCATTAAAAAGTGGCACGCTCATTACAACAGAGCTTGCATTAGAGCAAGGAAAAGATGTATTTGTGGTGCCGGGACCTATTGATGCTACCCAATCTAAGGGGACAAATCAATTGCTTTTAGAAGGAGCAATTCCAATAGTGAATGGTCATCAAATCATTGAAACATTGGACCTCTTTTCGAACAAAAATTGAAAAAAAGTTGCATTATCTTAAAATCTGTTATACATTTTGCAACAGGTAACTTAAAAAAAATTAGTAATAGACCTCGCTAAGGGGGAGACATAGATGGCGGATTATTTAGTGATTGTAGAATCACCAGCAAAAGCAAAAACAATTGAACGGTATTTAGGAAAGAAATATAAAGTGAAAGCATCGGTTGGACACGTACGAGATCTTCCACGTAGTCAGATGGGTGTTAGCGCTGAAAATAACTTCGAGCCTAAATATATTACGATACGTGGTAAAGGACCTGTTTTACAGGAATTAAAATCTGCGGCTAAAAAAGTAAAGAAAGTTTATCTAGCAGCCGATCCAGACCGCGAGGGAGAAGCAATTGCTTGGCACCTTGCGACTGCATTAAATATTGATATTCACTCAGATTGCCGTGTTGTATTTAATGAAATTACTAAAGATGCAATTATAGAGTCCTTTAAAAATCCACGTCCAATTAACATGGATTTAGTAGATGCACAGCAAACAAGACGTATATTGGATCGACTTGTTGGCTATAACATTAGCCCGATTCTATGGAAAAAGGTGAAAAAAGGTTTATCAGCAGGTCGAGTACAATCTGTAGCGCTACGCATGATCATTGATCGTGAAAATGAAATTAAAAACTTCCAACCAGAAGAATACTGGACAATTGAAGGAACGTTTGAAAAAGGCAAAAAATCATTTGATGCCCTTTACTATGGAAATGGTAAAGAAAAAATAAAATTAACAAATGAAGCACAAGTAAAAGCAATCTTAAAAGATGTTAAAGGAACAAACTTTGATGTTGTTAATGTAACGAAAAAGGAACGTAAACGTAATGCAGCACCAGCCTTTACAACATCATCTTTACAGCAAGAAGCTGCACGAAAACTAAATTTCCGAGCTAAGAAAACCATGATGCTAGCTCAGCAATTATATGAAGGTATTGATATTGGAAAAAAAGAGGGAACAGTCGGGTTAATCACCTATATGCGTACCGATTCCACACGTATTTCTGATACGGCAAAAGCTGAAGCGGTGACGTACATTGAGGGGAAATATGGAAAAGAGTACATTGCAACAGAAATAAAACAAACAAAAAAGGCTTCAAATGCACAGGATGCTCATGAAGCGATTCGTCCAACTAGTACGATGCGTACACCCGAGGAATTAAAGACGGTACTTAGTCGAGATCAGTTACGTTTATATCGCTTAATTTGGGAGCGTTTTATTGCGAGCCAAATGGCACCAGCAGTCCTTGATACAGTAGCTGTAGATCTTCAAAATGGTGATGTTTTATTCCGTGCGAATGGCTCACAAGTTAAATTTGCAGGCTTTATGAAATTATATATCGAGGGTACTGATGATCAAACGGAAGAGACGACAAAACTTTTACCTGAGATGGAAATTGGTGACCAAGTAAAATCGCTTGAAATTGAGCCTAAACAACATTTTACACAGCCACCACCACGCTATTCAGAGGCGCGACTTGTTAAAACAATGGAAGAACTAGGAATTGGGCGCCCGTCCACATATGCACCTACCCTCGATACAATTCAGCGCCGTGGCTATGTTGTATTAGATGCTAAACGCTTTATGCCAACAGAGCTAGGTGAAATCGTACACCAACTCGTACTAGAATTTTTCCCAGATATCATAAACATCGAATTCACAGCACAAATGGAACAAGATTTAGATGATATTGAAGAAGGTAGTCGTCAATGGAAAAGTATTGTAGAAGAGTTTTATACAGACTTTGAAGTTCATGTAAAACATGCGGATGAAGCTATGGAAAAGGTTGTCATTAAAGATGAGCCTGCAGGAGAAGACTGTGAACTTTGCGGATCTCCAATGGTCTTTAAGCTCGGACGATATGGCAAATTTATGGCTTGCTCTAATTTCCCAGATTGTAGAAATACAAAAGCAATTATGAAACCTATTGGTGTGAAATGTCCTTCTTGTGAAACGGGCGAAATTGTGGAGCGAAAAAGTAAAACAAAGCGTCTATTCTACGGTTGCAATCAGTATCCTGAATGTGAATTTGTATCATGGGACAAACCAATTAGTAGACCATGTCCAAAATGTAGTGCATTATTAGTAGAGAAAAAGATAAAAAAAGGTGTGCAAATTCAATGTACGAAGTGTGACTATGAAGAAGCACCAACTCAATGATAGGAAGATGGTAAGAAACATGACTGAACAAGTAGTAAATGTAATAGGAGCAGGACTAGCAGGTAGTGAAGCAGCTTGGCAAATTGCAAAGCGTGGTATAAAAGTTAAACTTTATGAAATGCGTCCAGTAAAGCAGACTCCAGCGCATCATACTGATAAATTTGCGGAACTTGTTTGTTCTAACTCATTGCGTGCAAATGGGTTAACGAATGCTGTAGGCGTTATTAAAGAAGAAATGCGTATGTTAGATTCTGTTATATTAAAGGCAGCAGACCAATGTTCAGTACCTGCTGGAGGTGCATTAGCAGTAGACCGTCATGAATTCGCAGGGTATGTAACGGAGACTGTGAAAAACCATCCACTTGTGGAGGTTATTCATGAGGAAGTCACAGAAATTCCAGAGGGTATTACAGTTATTGCAACAGGACCATTAACTTCGAAAGCTTTAGCTGAAAAAATTCAAGGTTTAACGGGTTTAGATTATTTATACTTTTACGATGCAGCAGCACCCATTATCGAAAAAGATAGTATAGATATGAATAAAGTTTATTTAAAATCTCGTTATGATAAAGGGGAAGCGGCTTATTTAAACTGTCCTATGACAAAAGAAGAATTCGATCGTTTCCGCCAAGCATTAATCGAAGCTGAAGTTGTACCATTGAAAGAATTCGAAAAAGAAATTTACTTTGAAGGTTGTATGCCAATTGAAGTCATGGCAGCTCGTGGAGAGAAAACCATGTTATTTGGTCCGATGAAGCCAGTTGGTCTTGAAGATCCAAAAACAGGAAAACGTCCATATGCAGTTGTTCAACTTCGTCAAGACGATGCTGCTGGTACCCTTTACAACATTGTAGGTTTCCAAACCCATTTAAAATGGGGGCCGCAAAAGGAAGTGCTACAGCTAATTCCAGGGTTAGAGAATGTAGAAATTGTACGCTATGGCGTAATGCATAGAAACACCTTCATTAATTCACCGAAAGTTTTAGAAAAAACATATCAACTTCGTGAGCAAAAGAATATTTTCTTTGCAGGTCAGATGACTGGAGTAGAAGGCTATGTTGAATCAGCAGGCAGTGGATTAATTGCAGGAATTAATGCAGCTCGTTTAGCATTAGGACAAGAGCCAATTATTTTCCCATTCGAAACGGCATTAGGAAGCATGGCGCGTTATATAACAGAAGCACAGTCGAAAAACTTCCAGCCAATGAATGTAAATTTTGGTATTTTCCCAGACTTACCACCTGGTCGTCGTTCCAAACCAGAACGTGCGGAAATGCATGCAACACGCGCAATAAGCACAATTCGAAATTTTGTGAATTCACAAACAATTTAATTGCCAAAAGCCTCTAAAAGTTGATATACTCTTAGAGGCTTTTTCTTTTTGTAGACAAAATGCTTAATTAGACGTATTTTATTATTTTGTATGGAGATTTTCTCAAAATATAACTATTTACACTTGCTATATTATGAAGATAGGTTTAGTGTCAATATGTATGTTTATTAATGATGAGAAAAACGATACAAACTTGTAAGAGATGACAAAGAAATGTATATCCGTTATATTACAAGTGACAGTCATTTGAGAAAATTATTAATAAATTATTGGTGGTGAATCTTTCCATGTTAGTTTCGTCCCAAGATGCACTCGAACAGTTCATGCTTTACATCCAAGTTGAAAAGAACTTCTCTGTTCATACAGTGCGAGAATATGAATCAGACCTGCTAGATTTTTTAACCTTTTTACAAACGGAGGGAATCCATGATTTAGCAAGTGTTGAATATATACATGCACGTCTTTATGTAACAAAGTTGTACGAAGAAAAAAGGGCAAGAGCTTCTATTTCTAGGAAAATTTCCTCAATCCGCTCCTTTTTTCGCTTTCTAAATAGACAGTACGGATTAGATGACGGAGCATTTCGTTCGCTTTATCATCCGAAAAAAGAATCACGTTTACCCAGTTTTTTCTACGAAGAAGAATTGAAACAGTTATTTGATGCGAATACTGGTGATGATTTGAAATCATTGAGAAATATAGCTATATTAGAGCTGTTATATGCAACAGGTATTCGTGTGAGTGAACTGACTTCAATTCAAGTAGAGGATGTGGATTTTCATTATTCGATCATACGAGTAATGGGCAAAGGTCGAAAAGAACGAATCATTCCATTTGGTCAATTTGCGAGTTTAGCAATGCAGGACTACATAGAGCAAGCTCGTCCACGATTGATGAAAAAAACGAATCATCAGCAGTTGTTTGTCAATATGCGTGGTGGGGAACTTACTCCTAGAGGGGTACGTCATATTTTAAACGAAATGATTGACAAGGCCTCACTCCATACGAAAATTTACCCACACATGCTTCGTCATACTTTTGCCACTCATTTGTTGAATAATGGCGCAGATTTGCGGACGGTGCAGGAGTTATTAGGTCACTCACATTTATCTTCTACACAAGTTTACACACATGTAACAAAAGAGCATCTTCGTCAAACATATATGAATGCTCATCCAAGGGCATAATAGAGCTAAGGAGGAAGGCAGATGGGACAAATTCATGCAACAACGATATTTGCGGTTCATCATAACGGAGGCTGTGCCATGGCTGGTGATGGTCAAGTAACATTGGGAAATGCAGTTGTGATGAAGGGTACAGCAAGGAAGGTCAGACGTCTGTTTAATGGGCAGGTCCTTGCAGGTTTTGCAGGTTCAGTTGCTGATGCCTTTACACTTTTTGAGATGTTTGAAGGCAAATTAAATGAGTATAACGGTAATTTACAGCGTGCAGCAGTTGAGGTAGCAAAGCAATGGCGTGGTGATAAAATGCTTCGCCAGCTAGAAGCGATGCTATTAGTAATGGATAAAACGACCTTACTACTCGTATCGGGTACAGGAGAAGTGATTGAACCCGATGACGGCATTTTGGCTATTGGCTCTGGTGGAAATTATGCGTTATCCGCAGGTAGAGCATTAAAAAAATATGCAGGTGAAACGATGACTGCTCGTGAAATTGCTGAAGCGGCATTAGAAACAGCTGCTGAAATTTGTGTATTTACGAATCATAATATTATCGTGGAGGCGCTGAACTAATGACGCAAAAAAATTTAACGCCAAGACAAATTACTGAGCATTTAGATCGTAACATTGTTGGGCAGAATGAAGCTAAGCGAGCAGTAGCTATTGCGTTACGAAACCGCTATCGTCGTTCATTGTTAAACGAAGATATGAAGGCTGAAGTTATTCCGAAAAATATTTTGATGATTGGGCCAACTGGTGTCGGTAAAACAGAAATAGCGAGAAGGATTGCAAAGCTTACAAATGCTCCTTTTGTAAAAGTTGAAGCAACAAAGTTTACTGAGGTAGGTTATGTCGGTAGAGATGTTGAATCAATGGTACGTGACTTGGTAGAAGCTTCACACCGTCTAGTTAAAGAAGAAATGATGGAGTCTGTCAAGGAACAAGCAGAAGAATTAGCAAATGAAGCAATCGTGAAACTTTTGGTGCCTTCTTTACGTAAAAAACAGGCGATGCAAAATCCGTTTGAAATGCTATTCGGTGGGAAAGAGCAACCAACAAATGACGATTCATTAGCAGATGATGGGGAAGTTCGCTCGAAGCGTGCACAAATTGCGATTGATTTACGCAATGGGAAGTTAGAAAATGAGTGGGTTACTGTAGAGGTAACAGAACAAAATCCATCCATTTTTGATGCGTTACAAGGAACTGGGATGGATATGTCTGCGAATAGCGGTATGCAGGATATGCTATCTAGTTTAATGCCTAAAAAACAGAAAAAACGCCGTGTGCAAGTAAAAGACGCACGTCGTATTTTAACAATAGAAGAAGCAAATAAGCTGATAGATGCAGATGAAGTAGCACAGGAAGCCATTAATAGGGCTGAGCAATCGGGTATCATTTTTATTGACGAAATCGATAAAATTGCTAGTAAAGAAGGAAATACTTCGGCGAATGTTTCCCGTGAAGGAGTTCAACGTGACATTTTACCAATTGTAGAAGGCTCTACTGTCACTACGAAGTATGGTGCAGTAAAAACGGATTATATGCTGTTTGTTGCTGCTGGTGCATTTCATATGTCGAAACCATCGGATCTAATTCCTGAATTACAAGGCCGTTTCCCAATTCGTGTAGAGCTAGAAAAATTAACAAAGCAGGATTTTGTACGTATTTTACAAGAACCAGATCAATCACTAATTTTGCAATATAAAGCACTATTAGAGACAGAAGGTGTAGAAGTTCATTTCACGACAGATGCAATTGAACGAATTGCTGAAATTGCAACCGAAGTGAATCAGGAAACAGACAATATCGGAGCCCGTCGTTTACACACGATATTAGAACGTTTACTGGAAGAACTATCGTTTGAGGCATCTGAAATTGCACCAGCAAGTATCCCAATCAATGCTGCGTATGTTGATCAAAAACTTGCGGGTATAGTAAAAAACAAAGATTTGTCACAGTTTATACTGTAAGATAAAGCTGATTAGTATCATTCAATAGTAAAAACCTTTAGAATATTTAGTAAATACTCTTCGGATTATTTATAGGAGGAACATATAATGAATTTATTAGGAAAAACACGTAAAATTAACTCGATGCTTCAAGCTTCTGCTGGTAAGCCGGTGAACTTTAAAGAAATGGCCGATACATTAGGCGATATTATTGATAGCAATGTCTATATTTTGAGTCGTAAAGGTAAATTATTAGGTATTTCAATTCACCAACAAATTGAAAATGAGCGTATGAAAAAAATGTTCGAAGAGAGACAGTTCCCAGAAGAATACACACATAGCTTATTTACGATCTCTGAAACTTCATCAAATTTAGATATTAATAATGAACATACTGCTTTCCCAGTTGAAAACAAAGATTTATTCCAAAACGCCTTAACAACAATTGTGCCAATCGTTGGTGGTGGTGAACGTTTAGGAACGTTAATCCTTGCTCGTTTATCTTCACAATTTGAAGATGATGATCTAATTTTAGCTGAGTATGGTGCAACAGTAGTTGGTATGGAAATTTTACGTGAAAAATCTGAAGAAATTGAAGAAGAAGCTCGTAGCAAGGCAGTCGTACAAATGGCTATTAATTCACTTTCATACAGTGAGCTAGAGGCAATTGAGCATATTTTCGAAGAACTTGATGGGAATGAAGGTTTATTAGTTGCTTCTAAGATTGCTGATCGTGTGGGTATTACACGTTCAGTAATCGTAAACGCATTACGTAAGCTTGAATCAGCAGGTGTCATTGAATCTCGCTCTTTAGGTATGAAAGGTACTTATATTAAAGTACTAAACGATAAATTCTTAAATGCTCTAGCAGAAATTAAAATGAAATAATTGCTTCTTTAAGAAGCTAACGAAAGCGTCTATGGAACATATAGACGCTTTTTTGTTGTTGATAAAAGATAATTTCACTAGTAGAAGGCAGGGTAAGGGGTTGATTTCCGTTCCGATCGCGTCCGATATGCCGCTTCACTCACTGCGTTCGCCCCAAGGTTTCATCTCCCCTAGGAGTGACGCGGACTCCACGCCAATCAACCATGCTGCAAAAGTGTCTGTTCATTATCTTTCACACTAGCCGTAGGGAAATTTCGCCAGTTATATCTGTTTTTTAAGAAAGAATAGGCTTTTATTTTAAATGTAGAGAGGTGACTAGTCATAACGATCATCCATAAAATGAGTAGTGAACACCTTATTTTATTTATGCAAAAAGATAACTCTTTTGTGGATTGGAGTGGAAAGCTACTTCATTTCTACGTGTAATAGCGAGATAGGAATGACCTTGCACAGAGCGGTAGCCATACTGGTTTTGCGACGAAAGCTTAGTCACACTAGCACAGGAAGGTTGGCTCTGGGCGACAGCAAAGCGGCAATGGAAGCAGGTAGATTGGAACGGAAAGCCTTTTTCACTTGTCATAAAAAAATTTTATTGTTGTGTTTTTCAAAAAATATGAAAGTGTCTATGGTACATATAGACGTTTTTTGGTTTATTTTCGAATTTTTATGGCTCATATTTTTTAGAGAATTAATACAAAAACAATGAAGTTTGATGGATTTCATTGCTTTTAGCCTAATAATGTTCGATAATTTGTCACTACAATTAGCATATAAAAATGCCTTTTATGTTACTTTGGAAGAATGGCCAATAAACGTATAGTAACTATTTTAAAAATACTCTAATATTGATTGAACTAGTAAAAAGGGACCTTTATTGATGAGGATTAAAAAAGGCGATAAACCTCATAAAAAGGCATATTTAACAATAAAATCGTAAACACTGTCGAAATGGTGTAAAATAACTAGATGTGTAATGACCTTTACTTGAACTTAGAGGCACAAGGGATAAGGAAGTTTTGTCATGGTTGAGGTTGAGAAAAAATAGGGCGTATAGACTATTAAAAAGTGACAAAAGACAATAGACACTAGGTATCATCTTAATTACAATTGTATTATTGGATAAATTAACAAGTACATAGATTGAAATAAAATGAGGTGAACAGTTTTGAATTTATTTGGAGGAACTATTAGTAGCCTGGAAAATGGACTTTCCTATGCCACTTTAAATCATAAAACGATCGCAAATAATATTGCGAATGTCGATACACCTAATTATAAGGCGAAAAATGTTAGTTTTAAGGATATGCTGGAAGAACAGAAGAGTATAGCCATTTCTGCATATCGTACTGATAATAGACATTATGATTTCACGTTTCGACAAGCTACACCTGGTGTCAATATCGTTGAGAACTTGCGATATAGAAACAATGGGAATGCTGTAGATATGGATGCTGAGCAAGCAAAATTAGCAGAGAATCAAATTTATTATAATGCTTTAATCGATCGTGTTAATGGGAAATTAAACACATTGAATACCGTTAT
The DNA here is from genome assembly GCF_038630885.1 of Lysinibacillus sp. FSL K6-0057. NCBI lineage: Bacteria > Bacillati > Bacillota > Bacilli > Caryophanales > Bacillaceae > Lysinibacillus > Lysinibacillus sp. FSL K6-0057. The sequence goes on from NZ_CP152047.1 coordinate 1,155,829, forward strand.
TAAAGGAGGTAAGTAATAGATGTCTATATTTCATGGGATGAATACCACTGCCTCTGCTTTAACGGCGCAACGTTTACGCATGGATGTTATTTCTTCTAATATGGCTAACATGGATACAACTCGCGCTCGTCAAGTGAATGGGGAATGGGAACCATATCGACGCAAGTCTGTTACGCTGTCAGCACAAGAAGGACAATTTTCAAATTTTTTGAACATAGCACTAGGGAAAAATGCAAAAAGTGGTGTTGGTAATGGTGTAAAAGTTACTCGAATTTCAGAAGATCAAGAAACACCTTTCAAACTTGTTTATGACCCAACTCATCCAGATGCAAATGCAGATGGTTACGTAAATATGCCAAATGTTGATCCATTGAAAGAAATGGTAGATTTAATGTCGGCTACTCGTTCTTATGAGGCAAATATAACTGTTTTTAATGCGAATAAATCCATGCTTACAAAGGCTTTAGAGATTGGTAAATAAAATTAAGTAGAAAGGAAGATACATACATGGCCATTTCGTCCATTTCGCTAATGACACCTACTCAGGTTGTAAATAACCCAAACAAACTTAATGAAACACCTTATGAAGCACAACAAAGCTTCGCGAACTCTTTAAAAGAAGCAATAGCAAAAGTAAATGATCAACAAATAACTTCTGATAAGTATACTCAGAAGCTAATTAAAGGTGAAGATGTGGAGTTGCATGAAGTGATGATTGCTTCGCAAAAGGCGAGCATTACACTAAACGCAACAATTGAAGTTCGCAATAAGGTGATTGAAGCTTACCAAGAAATAATGCGAATGAGTGTTTAATTTATTGTCAAGATAAGGCAACCCCTTTTCAATATAGATTAATAACCACGATTTAGAGTGGGCTCATTATGTTCGCAAATTATTGATGGCTAGGTTATTCACTATAACCGGAGGATTCATAATGAATGAACGATTGACGAAAATAAAAAACGACACCAGTCAATTTTGGACAAGTCGAAGTAAAAAGCAAAAAATAGTTATGATTGGCTCCGTGGTAGTTGTAATCGCACTAGCAGCAATTGTGACATTTTTCGCTTCCAAAACTACATATGTTCCACTTTATAAAGATTTATCAACACGGGAAATTGGACAAGTAAAGGAAGCGCTAGATTCCCAAGGTGTGACCTATCAAATTGCTCCAGGTGGAACATCTATTTTAGTGCCAGAAGAACAAGTTGACTCCTTGTTAGTGCAATTAGCTTCTGAGGGATATCCGCAAACAGGTTCAATCGATTACTCATTTGCGAATAGTTCAGGATTTGGTATGACTGATAATGAATTTAACCTATTAAAAAAAGCAGCTACTGAAACTGAAATTGCTAAACTTTTCAAAAATTTGGAAGGTGTAAAAGATGCAAAAGTAATGATTACTGTTCCTGAGGAAGGGGTATTCGTAACGGATGTTAAAGGAGAAGCAACGGCATCTATCGTTTTAAATACAGACCCTGGCTATAAATTTACAGAGCAGCAAATTACAACGATGTACAATTTGGTGTCAAAAAGTATTCCGAATTTAAATACTGAAAATATTGTGATCTCTAATCAATTCTCAGAGTACTTTGATTTGAATGCTGCCACAGCTGATGGAACTTCCACAACGACAGCAGAAGGTCAATTACAAATGAAGAAATTAGTGGAACGAGATCTACAACGTCAAGTACAAAATATGCTAGGAACGTTGATGGGACAAGATAAGGTAATGGTTTCTGTCACAACAGATATTGATTTCAAGAAAGAAAATCGCGAAGAAAATCTTGTGACACCTGTTGATGAAGAAAATATGGAAGGTATTGCTATTAGTGCGCAGCGAATTACAGAGCAATATTCTGGCACAGGAGCAGCAGCTGCTGCCGGAACACCTGAAGCTGAAACAACCACTGATAACTTCACAACTTATAATGAAGGTGCAGCAGGAAATGGAGATTATGAACGTACGGAAGAGACGATAAATAATGATGTGAACCGTATACGTAAGGATATCCAAGAAGCACCTTATAAAATTCAAGATATTGGGATTCAAGTAATTGTTGAACCACCGACAGCAACTGACGCAGCGTCATTACCAGACGGTGTTCGTGAAGATATTGAGAAAATTTTAAGTACAATTGTACGTACAACAATTTCCAAAGACGTGGCAGCAGAACTTACACAAGAGCAAATTGATGAAAAAGTGGCGGTATCTGTACAACCATTATACGGTAAGGTGACAGAGGTAGCTGATGAAAAACCAATTATTCCATGGTGGGTTTGGGTTATCGGCGGTATCTTGTTAGCTGTGATCGTATTGCTAGCATTCTTCATTATCCGTTCACGTAAGCGTGCGAAGGAAGAAGAAGAGCTAAGTATCCTAGAAGAACAAGAAGAATTAATGGTTGATGATATTAATGAAGAAATTGAAACGGAAGCTACAATGCGTCGTAAGCAGCTTGAAAAAATGGCCAAAGATAAGCCAGACGATTTTGCAAAGTTACTGCGCAGTTGGATTGCTGAAGACTAACTAGGAGGTTCGGCTGTGTCCAAGAAAGATAAGGAATTAACCGGAAAACAAAAGGCCGCTCTCTTGTTAATTTCATTAGGGCCTGAGGTTTCAGCTTCTGTCTATAAGCATTTAACAGAGGAAGAAATTGAACGTTTAACATTAGAAATTTCAAGTGTTAAAAAAGTGGAATCAAATGTAAAAGAAGAGATTATTGAAGAATTCCACAATATTGCACTAGCGCAGGACTATATCACACAAGGTGGTATTGGCTATGCAAAAACAGTATTAGAAAAAGCACTTGGTGTAGAACAAGCACAAACGATTATTAATCGATTAACATCTTCTTTACAAGTACGTCCGTTTGATTTTGCACGCAGAGCTGATCCAGCGCAAATTTTCAACTTTATCCAAAATGAGCATCCTCAAACAATTGCCCTGATACTCTCTTATTTAGAGGCAGGGCAAGCGGGTGTTATTTTATCTTCTTTACCACAGGAAGTACAAGCTGACATTGCTAAACGTATAGCGGTCATGGAATCAACTTCACCAGAAGTGATAAGCGAAATTGAATCTGTGTTAGAGCGTAAATTATCGTCAACTGTTACGCAGGATTATACAGAAACGGGTGGTATCGATGCAGTCGTTGAAGTTTTAAATGGAGTAGATCGCCAAACAGAAAAAACAATTCTCGATGCACTCGAAATCCAAGATCCAGAACTTGCAGAGGAAATCAAAAAACGTATGTTTGTGTTCGAAGATATTGTTACACTCGACAATCGTTCCATTCAGCGTGTTATTCGTGATTGTGAAAACGAAGACTTACTGCTTTCAATGAAGGTATCAAGTGAAGAGGTAAAAGATATTATATTCCGCAATATGTCACAACGTATGGCTGAAACATTTAAAGAAGAAATGGAAATTATGGGACCTGTACGATTACGTGACGTAGAGGAGGCACAATCTCGAATTGTTGCCGTTATTCGTCGTCTAGAGGATGCTGGCGAGATTATTATAGCTCGCGGTGGAGGAGATGACGTCATTGTCTAGAATCATCCGTTCTATTTATACACAGTCCGATAGCGATAATGTTAAGGAAATACAGATCCGTGATATGTTTGAACCGATGGAGGAATACCAGGAAGAAATCCCACCTCAACATCAATTAACGATGGATGAAGTAATGGCAGAGCGAGATCGTTTACTTGCTGAAGCGAGAGCTGCTTTGCAGGCAGAACGAGAGATGTTTGAACAGGAAAAGCATTTGCACTTTCAAGAGATTGAACATTTAAAGCTAAGCTGGGAGGAAGAGAGACCCAATCGTGTTCAAGAAGCTTATGATGAGGGATTTGGGCAAGGCTATGAAGACGGCGTGAATAAGGCCACTGAAGCAATGGCTCAGTCACTTCAAACTGCGAATGAAATCATGATGTTAGCGAAAGAAAATGCTCAAAAATACATTGATGATCAAGAAGCGGTGATTTTAGAGTTAGGCTTAACTGCTGCAGAACGAATTATTGGTACCTCATTAGAACAGGATAACGAACTATTTGTATCAATCGTACGCAGAGGGCTGAAAGAAGCGAGAGAAATGAAAGAAATTAAAATTTATGTCTCTCCAGCTTATTATGCTTTAATTACGGCCAATCGAGATGAATTAGCAGAAATGTTCCCAATAGACGTACCATTTATGATTTTTGTTAATGAGGATTTGGATAATGAAACAGATTGCTATATTGAAACAAATCATGGTCGAATTATGGTTAGTATCGATGAGCAATTAAATGCACTCAGATTAAAGTTACATGAAATATTAGAGAGTAAGGAATGATCTTGATGAAAGTGGCTCAATTAATTGAACATATTCCTCATATACCTACTTTTAAAAAGTTTGGTAGAGTTACTAGAGTTGTTGGCTTGATGATTGAGTCGCAAGGTCCAGATAGTTCCATAGGTGATGTCTGTAAAATTCATGTGGAAACTGTAAATAATGGTCATCAGATTATTTTAGCAGAGGTTGTTGGTTTTAAAGATGAAATAGTCGTCTTAATGCCTTTTACCTCCTTACGCGAAATATCGATCGGCTGCCTTGTCGAAGGGACGGGTGCTCCATTGGAAGTAAAAGTGGGCCCTGAGTTAATTGGTAAAGTATTGGATTCTATGGGGAATCCAATTGATGGTACTTTATTGCCTAAGGGACTAATGACAGTTCCCACTGAACAAGATCCACCAAACCCACTGACTCGTCCACCGATTAATGAAAGGCTTGAAGTCGGAGTGAAGGCTATTGACGGCATGCTAACAGTTGGTAATGGACAACGTGTTGGTATTTTCGCTGGTTCTGGGGTAGGTAAAAGTACATTACTTGGTATGATCGCAAGAAATACTCAAGCAGATTTGAATGTCATTGCGTTAATAGGGGAGCGTGGTCGTGAGGTTCGAGAATTCATCGAACGTGATTTAGGCGCTGAAGGTCTAAGTCGGTCCATTGTTGTTGCAGCTACTTCAGATCAACCTGCATTAATGCGGATTAAAGGGGCATTTACAGCTACAGCAATCGCCGAATATTTTAGAAATCGAGGCTTAAATGTCATGCTAATGATGGATTCCGTTACACGTGTGGCGATGGCACAACGTGAAATTGGACTTGCCACGGGTGAACCACCTGCACAAAAAGGATATACGCCTTCTGTTTTTGCGATATTACCTAAATTACTAGAACGAACAGGCACCAATGAAAAGGGGTCTATAACAGCATTTTATACCGTTTTAGTAGATGGGGACGATATGAATGAGCCCATTGCGGATACTGTGCGAGGGATATTAGATGGTCATATTGTATTGGATCGAAATCTTGCCAACAAAGGGCAATATCCAGCCATCAATGTCTTGAAAAGTGTGAGTCGCTTGATGAACCATGTTGCAGAGCCAACTCATAAAAAAGCTGCTGAACGATTAAGAGAACTCTATTATACATATGACAAATCTGAGGATTTGATCAATATTGGGGCTTATAAAAGAGGGACTTCTAAAGAAATTGATGAAGCAATTTATTATGAACCGCTTATTACTGCTTATCTTAAACAGGGTTACTTAGATAAAGTGACATTAGAAGAAAGTGTCAATGAGTTAATAACATTATCGAACGGTGGTGCGAAATAGATGGTCAGTTATGTGTATCGTTTTGAAAAAGTGTTAACTATTCGCGAACAGGAAAAAAACGAAACCGAAATGGCTTATAAAGAATCTGTCCGTTCTTTTGAAGAAATAGCAACGAAATTATATGAATTGCTAAAAAAGAAAGAAGATTTAATTGGGTTTCAACAGGAGCGTTTAATGATCGGCTCATCGATAGATGAAATCCATCATTATAGTCGTTTTATTGACAGTCTCGAAAAAACAATTGCAGATGTGCAACAGAAAGTGATTCAAGCTCGTGCAAAGATGAATTGGCACGAAGAAAAACTATTAGAAAAAAACTTGGAAGTACGTAAATTTGAAAAAATGAGAGAAAAGGATTTTAAACATTTCCAACAAGAGCAAGATCGTATAGAAAGCCTTTTTTTAGATGAGATTTCATTACAAACGTATAACAAGAAAGAAATCAGGTGATTTCATGGCAAAGAAAGACAATCGATTAGCAACAGAATTAGTAGAAGAGCAACCAAAGAAAAAATCTGGGGGCTTTCTAAAGTTTTTTACTTGGATTGTACTGCCGATTATGTTTGTAGTAGCGGTTTTGCTTGTTGTGGCAACATTAATGAATACAAATGTCTTTGATTTAGGAAAAAAGGCAATTGGTAATTTACCTTTTATGCCGTCAGAAGAACAACAAGCGAAGGATGCTGTCGTTAATAACGACTCTAAAATAGTGAGTTTACAGGCAGAGATACAAGAAAAGGAAGCAGAAATTACACAGCTTCAAAAAAAATTAGATTCAACAATAACGGATAAAGAGAAGTTGCTGACAGAAAAAGAACAACTTCAATTTGAAATTGAAAAATTGAATCGTGAACAAGATGATGTAAAGCGTGATTTTAATGATATTTTATCAACGTTTGATAAGATGTCACCCAAAGCTGCAGCACCTGTACTGGTCAATATGAGTGATACGGAAGCGTTGCGAATTATAACGAATTTAAAGCCGGATAAGCTAGCAGCCATTTTAGAGAAAATGGATGCAAAAGACGCAGCAAAATATACCGAGCTTATGGCTAAACAATAGGGTAATTGAAAGGAGGTGAAAGATTAATGGATGTAGCGATGATGCAAATGATCAATAAATCAGCGCCTACTAAAACTGCAGCAACAAAGTCAGCAGCAGTTGGTACCGCTGAAGAAAAATTAGGTGGCACACAAAAGAAAGAAAGTTTATCAAATTTCGGTTCTGTTTTTGGGCAAGTTTTATCTTCTTCATCTCAATCAACCCAAGCATCACAGACGACTTCCACAAATGAGCTAGCAGATTTACAAGCGGTTTTAAATGCTGATTCAATGGAGGAAGTACTAGATTTACTGGGGATTTCCCACGATGATGGTTTACTAGTGCTTCAGCTAGGAGAAGACGGTAAGGCAGTGGCAATGGATGAAATGCTACATTTAGAAAATATACTAAATGCATTAGGTATTGATGAAGAGCAGCTTCAAAAAATAATTCAACAGCTTCTAGGAGAAGAAAAGGAAGCGAGTGATGTTTGGGAGCTATTATCAGTAATAGATGCCCAAGCACCGGTACTACAGGCAAATATAAGCACAGCATTACAAGGTGAAGGTCAAGTGACACCAAAAGAGGCGTCACAACTTCTTCAAGTGTTGAAATTAGTGCAATTAGTAGGCCAAAAAACAGACTTAACTGCATCGCAAGAAAACCTGTTAACGACGGTTAAGAGCCTATTAACGTCATTGCAAACGCAAGTAGGTACGATGCAGGAAATAACAACTAAAACAACTGTGACATTGCCATTACAAGGCTTCCAGCAAGTTGTTCAGCAAGTCCAAGTGACGAAGCAAAGTGAAACAAGTACGACTGATATGGTTACACCACAAACGGTACAAACCAAACCAGACACATTCCATGTAACATTACCAACGGCTAAGCCTGCGCAATCAGAAGCTTTATTAAAGGAAATGCAAGCCATCATCAATCGAGCACAGATCTCTAATGCACAAGGGATTACACGTTTAACCATAAAATTATATCCAGAAAATCTAGGGACGGTTCGTATTGAACTTGTACAAAATGATGGTGTTCTTACAGCCCGTTTACTGGCTTCTACAACCCATGGACGTGAATTGCTTGATAGTCAAGCACACCAGCTAAAACAGGCATTTGCTCAGCAAAATATTCAAGTAGACCGCCTTGATATTGCACAATCACTACAAGATGCCGATCGACAACAACGTGATCAAAGTTTCTTCAATAATTTCTTTAAACAACAGCAAGACGAAGAACAGGATCAAAAAAGTGATGATGAAGATGAAGGAATGTCCTTTAGTGACTATTTAATAAGTGAGGAGGTGTAATAATGGCAGATGCAACAACGAAAGTGACAAATAATTCGATAACAGATGATCTTTACTACTCGAATTATCAGAAGCCAATGAAGCAAACAGGAAATAGTGAGCTTGGCAAGGATGCCTTTTTACAATTGTTAATTACACAATTACAGCATCAGGATCCAACGAATCCAATGGATGATCGAGAATTTATTTCTCAAATGGCGCAATTTTCTTCTTTAGAGCAAATGCAAAATATGACAAAGGCCATGGAATCTTTATTAGCATCACAGCAACAAACACAGATGATGAGTTATACAACTTTTATTGGCAAAGAAGTCAAATGGCATCAGATTTCAGAGGAGATAGATGAAAAAGGAAATCCCGTGGTTAATGAAGGAACAGGCGTCATCGAATCCCTTAAATTTGTAGATGGTAATGTTGTGTTCAAATTAGCTGATGGGAAAGAGATTGCTCCTGGTAATATTTCTGGTATTTTAGGTGGAGCAAGCGATTCTAGTTCAAATGGCAATAATAATGTATCAGAATCTCCATTAGTGAAAGCTAGCCAATTGATTGGTAAAAATGTATCGTATAAAGACGGTGACCAAGAACTAACAGGACGAATCGTCTCTGTTTCCAATAAAGATGGGGTCATTAATTACGTATTAGACAATGATAAAAGATTAACAGATAAAGATTTTACGGTTATTAGCGAATAAAGGTGGAGAAAAGTGATGGATAAGTTTTCAATTCATCGTGTACCCTTGCATCCATCTATTCGTACAATACAACCTAAGCCAATCAATACGCAACCATCATTTAAAGCACATTTACAGGAAGCTTCTAAACAAGAGCTAAAGGTGAGTAAGCATGCGAATGAACGTATTATAGAGCGCAAAATTAATATCTCTGAACAAGAATGGCAGGTTGTATCGGATAAGGTATTTGAAGCACACTCAAAAGGTGTCAAACAGCCATTAGTCTTGATGGATCAAGCAGCTTTAATTGTCAGTGCTAAAAACGCTACTGTCATTACAGCAATGGATCGCACGGAAGCAAAACAGCAGTTATTTACAAATATTGATGGCACGATTGTGCTTTAAAGGCTGGACCTTCTTACGTAAGGAAGCCTTGGTGATGCTGATTGATAGAGGCTCACCTATATAAAACGAAGGGAGAACGAAAACATATGTTACGTTCTATGTATTCAGGTATTTCAGGTCTTAAAAACTTCCAAACAAAGCTAGATGTGATTGGTAATAATATCGCCAACGTGAACACTTATGGTTTTAAAAAAGGGCGAGTAATTTTCAAAGATTTAATGTCTCAAACACAGGCAGGTGCCTCAGGTCCAACAGGCACTATTGGGGGCACAAACGCTAAACAAGTAGGACTAGGTTCACAACTTGCTGCGATTGATACCATTCATGGAGGAGGTTCACTTCAAAGTACGGGACGAGTTTTAGATTTGGCTATTGAAGGGGATGGCTTTTTTATTGCAGCAGGTTATGATGCTAACTCTACAGGGCCTGTTGCTCCAATTTCAGATTTAAAATATACACGTGCGGGAAACTTTTATTTAGATAAAGATGGTTTCTTGGTAAACGCAGATGGTAATTATATGATGGCTGTTACGACTTTAGCGGAATCATCTCCTCAGAATCCATCGTTTGACCCAACGACTCCAGATGATTTGAGTAATTATCAAGACTTAACACCGTCTGGAGGTACAGCAGTAGACCCAGCACCTGTTGTTCCTGAAACGATTGATCCTGCAGCAGATCTAGCAGGTAATGTAGGCTTTATCCAAATCCCTACGAATGCTCAATCAATGTCTATTGGATTAGATGGTAAAGTGACTTTTGTTAGTAAAGATGGCGTTTTACATTATGCTGGTCAACTTGTTATGGCGAAATTTGCAAATGCAGGAGGACTTGAAAAGTCTGGTGGAAATTATTACGTACCAACTGCTAACTCAGGAGATCCTTATTTTGCAGCTGGTACTGAAGGTGGGATAGGTAAAGCCGTTTCTGGGGCACTTGAAATGTCAAATGTGGACCTTTCAGAGGAGTTTACAGAGATGATTGTTGCACAGCGGGGCTTCCAGTCAAATACACGTATCATCACGACATCTGATGAAATTCTACAAGAACTAGTAAACTTAAAACGATAATAATATAGTCCTTTCATAACGGACGTTTTAACAAACATATTTTCATATGAGGGAGGGTCGGGCCGGCTCTCATGCTAGACCCGGCCCTAATTCATGATTGAACTAACACGTCTAAATGGCAAAGCATTTACATTAAATGCTTTATACATAGAAACCGTCGAATCATTTCCAGATACGACTATTACTTTAACAACTGGAACAAAATTAATTGTTTTAGAGAGTGAAGATGAGGTGCGACAAAAGGTAACTGCCTTTTATAACAATATACAAGTACTATCCAACCCGCATCTACGAGGTGAAGAAGATGAAGAATAATAAAATGCTAACGATGATTATTATTTTACTAGTAGCAGTCATTCTGATTGGGGTTATTTTGTTTGTATTGCTTACCCAATTTAATAAACCAACAGGGGCTGTTGAGCCGTCCATTGATGAGATTGTAGAGGCAACAGTGGAGATACCAGAGATCACGACAAATCTTGCAGATAAAAGAGTTGTGCGCTTGTCGTTGAAAATTCAAACGACAAGTAAAGATGCTGCTGCAGAATTAACAAAGCGCGTTTTCCAAGTGCAAAACATCGCCATTCAAGAGCTTTCTGAAATGGAGCAAAAGGATTTAGAAGGTAAGCAAGGGAAACAGATTTTCCAAAAATCATTGAAAACAAGAATAAATGAATTGATGCAAGAGGGAGAAGTTCAGGAAGTATATTTTACCTCCTTCATTACTCAATAAAACAGAAACTGCTTGAATTGGAGGTGGGCAAATGGCAGGAGATGTGTTATCTCAATCCGAGATAGATGCGCTGCTTTCCGCTATATCGACAGGGGAGATGTCAGCGGATGACATAAAGAAAGAGGACGAGGGACGTAAGGTTAAAGTTTATGATTTTAAGCGAGCACTTCGATTCTCAAAAGATCAAATCCGAAGTTTGACCCGAATACATGAAAATTTTGCACGACTATTGACAACCTTTTTCTCTGCACAGCTTAGAAGCTATGTGCAAATTACGGTTGCCTCAGTAGACCAAATACCATTTGAAGAGTTTGTCCGTTCCATTCCGAATATGACACTCATTAATGTATTTGAAGTGCCACCATTAGATGGTAATATATTGATGGAAATCAATCCAAATATTGCCTATTCAATGCTAGATCGCCTAATGGGCGGTAGTGGGGCAAGTCATAGTAATGTAGATAACCTAACGGAAATTGAAACTAAAATTATGACAAACCTTTTTGAACGCTCATTCGACAATTTACGTGAAGCATGGGAAAATGTTGCGGAAATCGATCCCATATTAGTGGAACTTGAAGTTAATCCACAATTTTTACAAATGATTTCACCCAATGAAACGGTTGTCGTAATCTCGTTAAATACGATTATCGGTGAGACAAGCGGTATGATTAATATTTGTATTCCACATGTTGTGTTGGAGCCAATTGTGCCAAATCTTTCGGTTCGCTATTGGATGCAAACTAATACGAAAGAGATGTCACCAGAGCAAACAAAAATGCTTGAAACACGTGTGAAACAAGCCCAATTACCACTCTCAGTTGAATTAGGTTTGACGGACATCACCATTGAAGATTTCCTAACAATGCAGGTTGGGGATGTTATACAGTTAGATCAAAAAATTGAAGCACCATTACTACTGAAAGTAGGAACATTGCCGAAATTCACTGTTCAACCAGGTAAGAAAGGCAAAAAATTAGCAATCCAGATTATCGACCCTTTGAAAGGAGGAGACGAAGATGAGTGATGAAATGCTCTCCCAAGAAGAAATTGAAGCGCTATTAAGGGGCGAGACGTTGGGAGATAAAAACAACGACACTGATGCTTCAACAAATGAAGAAATAAATGAGATACGAGTAGAGGATTACCTTGATTCGTTTGCACAAGATGCATTAGGAGAGGTAGGCAATATATCCTTTGGTAGCTCTGCCACAGCTCTTTCAGCGTTACTGGGTCAAAAAGTAGATATTACTACACCAAGTATTTCGATGATTAATCGCAATAAATTAGAAGAGGAATTTCCTCATCCATATGTAGCTGTACAAGTTGAATATACAATTGGTTTGACAGGTATGAATTTACTTGTTATTAAACAATCTGATGCAGCAATTATCGCAGATTTAATGTTAGGTGGCGATGGATTAAATCCGAAGCCGGACTTAGGTGAGATTCAGCTAAGTGCTGTTCAAGAGGCTATGAATCAAATGATGGGCTCAGCTGCTACATCTATGTCGACGGTCTTCAACAAAAAAGTAGATATTTCTCCACCGACAATTGATTTAATGAACATCTCACAAGATGAAGGTCGAGAAAATATTCCAGAAGACGATTTGCTGGTGAAAGTTTCATTTAGATTAAGAATTGGTAATTTAATTGATTCGAATTTAATGCAATTATTACCGCTTAAATTCAGTCAAAATATTGTAAAATCTTTATTAGGTGAAACAGGAGTGTTTGAGGAACCTGTGGCTGCAACGATTGCACCTGAGGCTCCACCAGTTACACCACCGCCTGTTCAACAGCATGTGCCTGTAGCACCACCTGAACAACCAGTATATCAGCAGCAATCAGCACCAATGCAGCAACCGATTTATCAGGAGCCACAACAATTTGCACAACCAGCGAGACCTGCACAGCCTGTAAATGTGCAACAAGCACAGTTTGCTAGCTTCGATACAAATGTAATCTCTCAATCTGAAGCTAGAAATTTAAATATGCTACTTGATATTCCATTGCAAGTTACTGTAGAGTTAGGACGTACGAAGCGTTCTGTTAAAGAGATTTTAGAACTATCAAGTGGTTCAATTATTGAACTGGATAAATTAGCAGGGGAACCTGTTGATATTTTAGTCAATAGCCGTTTAATTGCTAAAGGTGAAGTCGTTGTCATTGACGAAAACTTTGGTGTCCGTATTACAGATGTTTTAAGTCAAGCAGAGCGTTTAAATAATTTAAGATAGTTTCAATTGGAGGAGTTAACCATGTCTAAAAGAATTTTGATTGTAGACGACGCTGCATTTATGCGCATGATGATCAAGGATATTTTATCAAAAAATGGATTTGAAGTTGTTGGAGAGGCAGCAGATGGTTTACAAGCTGTCGAAAAGTACAATGAACTAAAACCAGATTTAGTAACAATGGATATCACAATGCCAGAGATGGATGGTATTGCTGCTCTTAAAGCAATTAAGGGAACAGATCCAAGTGCAACTGTAATCATGTGTTCAGCGATGGGGCAACAAGCGATGGTAATCGATGCAATTCAAGCTGGTGCGAAAGATTTTATCGTTAAACCTTTCCAAGCAGATCGTGTAATTGAAGCGATTCAAAAAGCGCTAGGATGATTGCATGAAAATGTTAAAATCATTTCGTTTAACGATGATTTTCGCATTTCTTGTATCCTTCCTGTTTTTGTACCCGACACCAACTTCTGTCTATGCAGATGCTGATACGAATAGTGTCACGGATTGCATTAAAGATCCAGAAGCTTGTAATGGAGATACGACTGATCCAGCTGCTAAACAAGAAACAACTGTAACAGCAGCTGGAGACATATCTGCATGGGAATACATAAAAATGGTTTTGGCGCTTATTTTTGTTGTAGCTTTATTTTATGGATTGATGAAGTTTTTAAATAAACGTAATTTAAACTTCCAACGTAATCAAATGGTACAAAATTTAGGCGGTTTATCGTTAGGTGCGCAAAAGTCAGTTCAGCTTTTACAGGTAGGTAAAACATTGTATTTAGTTGGTGTCGGAGAAGACGTTCAACTTTTACGAGAAATTACAGATCCTGAAGAAGTTGAAGCTCTTTTAGCCCTATATAATGATAGGCAAGAACTTGCAGCAACATCACCGTATATTGCAGAAGTATTTTCTAAGTTTAAGAAAAAAGATAGCGTGAATGTACAAAATGAGCAACAAAAGCAAGATTCATTCGGCAATTTATTTGAAAAAAAGCTATCCGAAATAAAACAGGAGCGTAGTGACGAGATAGAGAGATGGAAGCAGAAGGAGAAGGATGGTAAATGAATGATTTAATCAATATTTTTTCCAACAGCGATCCAACGAACGTCTCGACATCTGTAAAGCTCTTACTTTTACTAACTGTTTTATCACTTGCACCAAGTATTTTAATTTTAATGACATCCTTTGCTCGTATAGTCATTGTCTTATCCTTTGTGCGTACAGCATTGGCAACACAGCAAATGCCACCAAATCAAGTGATCATTGGTCTGGCACTATTTTTAACGTTTTTTATCATGGCACCAACCTTTCAGGAGGTCAATAAAGAGGCGCTACAGCCATTGTTTGCTGAAGAAATTGGTTTAGAAGAAGCCTATGACCGTGCTAGTGTGCCATTTAAAGAGTTTATGAGTAAGCATACTAGGCAAAAAGATCTTGATTTGTTTTTAACGTATAACCAAGCAGAAAAACCAGCATCAGTGGAGGAAATTCCGCTGACTATGCTTGTCCCTGCTTTTGCTTTAAGTGAAATTAAAACTGCATTTCAAATTGGTTTTATGATTTTTATTCCATTCCTAGTAATCGATATGATTGTTGCGAGTACATTAATGTCGATGGGGATGATGATGTTACCACCAGTAATGATTTCATTGCCATTTAAAATTTTATTATTTGTACTGGTTGATGGCTGGTATCTCGTTATGAAATCGTTACTACAAAGTTTTTAGGGGATGATACAGTATGACAGGTGAGTTGGTTATTTCCATTGCAGAGCGTGCTATAATGATTATCCTTCTAACAAGCGGTCCGCTACTATTAGTTGCTTTAATCTCTGGTTTAGCGGTAAGTATCTTTCAAGCCACAACTTCGATACAAGAGCAAACTTTAGCATTTGTACCAAAAATTATTGCTGTCTTAGTGGCCATCGTATTCTTCGGCCCTTGGATGCTATCTCAAGTTACAAGCTATGCGAGAGACATATTTGAGAATTTAACGCGTTATATAGGGTGAGTACATGAATGAATTAATTCCGCATCTAACGGTTTTCTTATTAGTACTTGTACGTGTCTCAGCCTTTTTTGCTACGGTTCCTTTTTTTTCATATAGAACCATTCCACCACAAGTCAAAATTACTCTCGCACTGGTTTTAGCTTGGATGATGTACTATACAATTGATGTTGAGCCATTTGCATTCAATGATGATTACATATTATTAGTGGTGAAAGAAGCACTAGTTGGACTATTACTCGGTCTAATGGGCTATATCATCATGTCCGCAATTCAAATTGCAGGAAGCTTTATCGACTTTCAAATGGGTTTTGCCATTGCCAATATAATTGACCCGCAAACAGGTGCTCAAAGTCCATTAATTGGTCAGTTTTTTAATATGCTAGCACTGCTTTTATTGTTAGCGATTGATGGCCATCATATGATTCTTAATGGAATCTACTACAGCTATCAATTTTTCCCGATGGATCAATTCCCTAGTTTTATGAACGAAAACTTTCCGCAGTTTATCATCACAACATTTACAGCCGTTTTCGCCATAGCATTCCAGATGGCTGCTCCTGTTGTAGCGACCTTATTTTTGGTCGACTTAGCTTTAGGGATCACTGCAAAAACAGTACCGCAACTGAATATATTTGTTGTCGGTTTTCCTATTAAAATTGGTGTTAGTTTTTTAGTGTTATTTACAATGATGGCCGTTATGATTCAAGTTATTCAAAAGCTTATTACGATTATGATTTATGGGATGCGTGATTTAATGGCCATTTTAGGTGGTGGATAATATGAGACTACTACTGAATTTAGAACTACAATTTTTTGCGGGTGAAAAAACAGAAAAGGCAACCCCTAAGAAACGACAGGATGCTCGAAAAAAGGGGCAAGTAGTCAAGAGTCAAGATATCTCTAGTGCCATTGTGATGTTAATGGTATTTATCTTTTTATTTTTCTTTGCAGGCTCTTTGCGCGACGAGCTACTATCCTTTTTCAGGCAAACCTTTATTCATAACATACGCATCGAAGCACTGACTATTGATAGTGTGATGCGCTTATTTACAGAAACATTGATTCAAATGGCTTTTATCATTGTGCCAATTATGGCAATTGCATTTGTCGGAGCACTTGCAGGTAATTTTTTGCAGTTTGGCTTTCTCTTTACGTTAGAGCCAATGAAGTTTGATTTGAAAAAGATGGACCCTATTAAAGGGCTAAAAAAGATATTTTCTGTTAAAGCCATTGTGGAGTTATTAAAGTCTGTTTTAAAGATCGGCTTTATCGGAAGTGTCACAACAATTATTATTTGGTCAAACTTACCGGAAGTTTTGGCCTTATCTTTTAAAAGTCCATGGATGACGCTCATTACGGTAGGGAAGCTTGTTGGCATTATGGGCATAGCAGCTTCTTTAGTATTACTTTGTGTATCCATTTTAGACTGGATGTATCAAAAACATGAGTACGAAAAAAATCTTAAAATGTCTAAGCAAGATATTAAAGATGAATATAAAAATAGTGAGGGTGACCCTCTGATCAAATCAAAAATCAAACAACGTCAACGTGAAATGGCGATGAGACGGATGATGTCAGAGGTTCCGAGTGCGGATGTAGTTATTACCAACCCTACTCACTATGCAATTGCCCTCAAATATAATGAGGACAGTATGGATGCTCCTCGTGTTATTGCGAAAGGGACAGACTTTATTGCTCAAAAAATTAAACTGATTGCCAAAGAGCATGATGTAATTATGGTTGAAAATAGGCCATTAGCACGTGCCATGTATGATCAGGTAGAAATAGGCGATCAGGTACCAGAGGAATTTTTCAAAGCAGTAGCAGAGATACTCGCTTATGTTTACCGTATTAAGCGAAAAATTTAAGGCTTTTTGTAGGAGGGACACAAATGAAAGTTCGCGATATTGGGGTTTTAGGTGCGGTTATTTTAATCGTAGCGATGCTCATCATCCCTCTTCCTCCGTGGATGTTAAGTTTTTTAATTGTCATTAATATTACATTAGGATTAATTGTACTGCTAACAGCAATGAGTATGAAAGAAGCATTGGATTTTTCCATTTTTCCTTCGGTGATTTTATTATTAACCTTGTTCCGATTAGGATTAAGTGTTTCCACAACCCGTGCAATCTTAGCAAATGGAGATGCAGGTTCGGTCGTTGAAACCTTTGGAGATTTCGTAGTTGGCGGAAATATACTTGTTGGTTTAGTCGTCTTCTTAATTTTAGTGTTAATTCAGTTTATTGTAATTACAAAAGGTGCGGAACGAGTAGCTGAAGTAGCGGCACGTTTCACACTGGATGCGATGCCAGGTAAACAAATGAGTATTGATGCTGACTTAAATGCAGGGATTATTTCCGAAAAAGAAGCGCGTGAACGACGTGAAAAAGTAGCGGGAGAAGCGGACTTTTACGGAGCAATGGATGGTGCCACAAAATTTGTAAAGGGAGATGCCATTGCATCCATGGTAATGGTTATTATCAACCTATTATTTGGTATCATCATTGGTGTCGTACAAATGGGGCTTCCCTTTGCAGAAGCGGCAACTCATTTTTCGAAACTAACAGTAGGGGATGGTATTGTATCCCAAATTCCTGCGTTGCTTATTTCAACTGCTACAGGGATTGTCGTAACGCGTGCCTCCTCTAAAGGAAGTCTTGGTCAGGACATTACAGGACAATTATTTGCCCAAGCTAAGCTTCTCTATGTAGCTGGTGGTACCATTGTATTACTAGGGCTGTTCACCCCAATACCAAACTGGGTAACACTGCCAATAGGTCTTTCACTAATTGCGGGAGCTTATATGATGGAGCGTAAGAAACCAGAGGATGAAGAAGAATTACAGGAAATTGAGGAAGAAGTGGCTACTGACGGCATGAAGAGCCCAGAGAATGTTGTGAATTTATTAAATGTGGACCCTATCGAATTCGAATTTGGTTACGGATTAATTCCCTTAGTAGATGCCGCTCAAGGTGGGGACTTATTAGACCGTGTTATCATGATACGTCGACAGCTAGCATTAGAGTTGGGAATCGTTATCCCAGTTGTACGTATTCGTGACAATATTCAGCTTCAACCAAATGAATATCGAATTAAAATAAAGGGAAATGAAATGGCACGAGGCGAACTTTTACTAGATCATTATTTAGCGATGAGTCCTGGCGACGATGATTCCATTGAAGGTATTGACACTGTCGAGCCATCATTTGGATTACCAGCTAAATGGATAACAGAGCAAGTAAAAGAGGATGCTGAAATGTACGGTTACACAGTTGTGGACCCACCGAGTGTGGTTTCAACACACTTAACAGAAATTATTCGAGCAAATGCTCATGAGTTATTAGGGCGACAAGAGACTAAGCAGTTAATCGATCACTTACGAGAATCACATCCAATCTTAGTAGAAGAATTGACACCTACACCTTTATCTACTGGAGAAATCCAAAAGGTATTGGGCAAGCTTCTTCGAGAAAATGTGTCTGTACGTAACTTACCAATTATTTTTGAGACACTAGCAGACTATGCAAAATTAACGAGTGATACAGATATCTTAACTGAATATGTGCGTCAATCATTGGCTCGTCAAATTACAGCCCAGTATGTTGGGGATAGTTCGGTATTAAAGGTGATTACGGTTTCAGGTAAAGTAGAAAAAATGATTGCTGATAGTATCCAGCAAACGGATCATGGAAATTATTTAGCTATGGACCCTCAAGATTCCCAAACAGTATTAGAAACTATTGCAGCTGAAGTAGAGCGTGTTTCCTTTATGGAGCAATCAGCTATTATTTTATGCTCTCCAGCAGTTCGGATGTATTTACGACAACTAACGGAGCGTTATTTCCCGCAAATTCCGGTTCTATCCTATAATGAACTGGATGCTTCAGTTGAAATTCAAAGTGTTGGGGTGGTGAATGTTTAATGAAAATGAAAAAGTATTATGCATCATCCATACCAGAGGCGATGAAGCAAGTCCGAGCAGAATTAGGTGAGGACGCAGTCATTTTAAATTCAAAAGTAGTCATCACAAAGAAATTTTTCGGCATGATAAAAAAGAAAAGTTTTGAAGTAGTTGCAGGTATTGATGCAATGGAGCCACGTCAAGTGGCTTCTGTACCAACACCTGCTGTACTACCTGTAGTAAAAAAAGAAAATGCAAGGTTACAAGAGATTACAAATGCTATTCAAGCAAAAATACATCAGGAACCACCCCATGATGTAGCAGTACATGAGGACACTAGCATTTCAGAAGAATTGAGAAAAGAAATTGCTGATTTAAAATCATTAATGCAATCGATGCATAAAAAGACTACCCAAGCTCAATATCCCGATGAACTCTTACCCTTCATTGAATACTTAAGACAGCAAGAGCTAAGTGAAGAGCTCATCACAACGATAGGTGATGAGCTTTTTATGCATTTCAAAGAAGCGTCAGAAATAAATTTCTCGCAGTGTAAATTAATAACAAAAAATTTACTCCGTAAGAAGCTAGAAGTACTTCCTGTTGGAGGATTGTCCTACGAAAGAAAATATATAAATATATTAGGACCAACAGGTGTTGGCAAGACCACAACCATTGCCAAAATGGCTGCTAGAGCTGTGTTAGAAAAGAAGAAAAAGATTGGCTTTATTACGACAGATACTTATCGGATTGCGGCAATAGAGCAGCTCAAAACATATGCTGGTCTTTTACAAGCTCCTGTTGAAATTGCTTACAATGCAACAGATTTTGAACAAGCAATCCGAAGATTATCACATTTAGATTTGGTTTTTATTGATACAGCTGGTCGTAATTATAAAGAAGTCAAATATGTTGATGATCTCCAACGTCTCATAAAATTCGATTATCATGCAGAATCTTATTTAGTCCTTGCAATGACAACGAAAGAAAGGGATATGGAGAATATTGTTGATAAATTCAAACAATTACCAATTGAAAAATTCATTTTTACAAAGATTGATGAAACAAATTCTATTGGCACAATGATCAATTTAATGATTAAATATAATAAAGGACTTGCTTACTATACGAATGGTCAAGAAGTACCAGAAGATATTGAAGAAGCTGATTTAGAAGCAGTGCTTAATTTGTTTTTTCAAGGTGAAGAAAAATGAGAGACCAAGCTGAAGCATTACGCTTAAAAATGATGAGACGGCAAGGCGAACTAGGTAGAGCAATTGCAGTTGTAAGTGGCAAAGGTGGAGTAGGTAAAAGTAACTTCACTATGAATTTTGCCATGACTTTGGCCCAAAAGGGGAAAAGAGTTGTCATTGTAGATATGGATATTGGGATGGGGAATATCAATATTCTAATTGGGAAAAATGCTTCTTATAGTTTAAAAGATTACTTAGAAGGAAATAAGTTACTAGATGAGGTAATATTTGAAGGGCCTTACGATTTAAGGTATATTTCAGGTGGGTCAGGTATGACAAGTGTGCTTGATTGGTCACATAGTATGTTTGAACGACTTATCCAAGCATTTGAAGAGCTTCAAAAAAACTATGATTATATTTTATTTGATATGGGGGCTGGTGCGACAAATTGGTCGTTAGATTTACTCACATCCATTGATGAAATTATCGTCATTTCAACAGCGGAGCCTACTTCTATTACAGATGCGTACTCCATGATGAAGTATATTCATGTTCGAGATCCAGATAAGCAGTTTTATATTCTTTGTAACCGTGCTTTCAGTAAAGAAGAAGGAATAGAAACGAATGAACGTTTAAAGTTAACAATGAAACGTTTTTTAGACAAAGAAACAATCATTCTCGGTTCATTACCTGAAGACCCTATTGTGCGTAAGGCAGTGCGCGAGCAAGTACCATTTTCACTTGCTTATCCAGACGCATTAATATCAAAAACATTACAACTTATAGTAGTTCGTTTTATGGAGCAGCGTGCAGAGGAAATACACGCGCATGATCAAACTGCGAAAAAATTTTTAACGAAACTTAGAAGTATTTTCTCGAAAGGGCGTGATTAATTGGACTTTTTACATAAAAGCAAGCTTTTAGTTGTGGATGATTCTGCTTTTATGAGAAAGCTAATTAGTGACTTTTTTGTTGGCAACTCGAAGGTGGAAGTAGTTGGAACAGCTCGAAATGGAAAAGATGCGATCAAAAAGATACAATCGTTGAAGCCAAACGTTGTGACAATGGATATTGAGATGCCTGAAATGAATGGGCTCGACGCTTTAAAAGAAATTATGATACAATGTCCGGTTCCTGTAGTAATGCTCTCAAGTACCACTCAACGTGGGACAGAAAATGCAATTGCAGCAATTGAAGGCGGTGCAGTCGATTTTGTCGCCAAGCCTAGCGGGACCATCTCCCTTGATTTACATAAAATTCAAAATGAACTTGTGCACAAAGTGGAGCAAGCTGCAATGGTGCCAATTTCCAAATTGAAAAAACCTTCTGGTAGTAAAAGACAACAAGAAAAAGTGACAAGGGTGAGTACCGTAATAAAGGAACCACAACAGCATGGACGACCAAATACATCTACAAATGTTGTTTCTACTAAGGTAGTCGCAACAAAACCAATGGTAGAATGGAGTAAAGTAGGAAAGAAGATTGTGCTAATTGGCACATCAACAGGAGGACCTCGTGCACTTCAGGAGGTTGTTACTAAAATTCCTAAGTCTATTCAAGCTCCTATATTAATTGTTCAGCATATGCCTGCTGGATTTACTAAATCGCTTGCGACTCGACTTGATCAGCTAAGTGAAATTTCTGTAAAAGAGGCTGAACAGGGCGATATTTTGCAAAATGGAGTGGCTTATATTGCACCAGGTGGCTATCATTTAAAGCTTAGAAAAGTAGGGACGACTTTTGGCATAGTTCTTGATAATCAAGAAGCACCAAGATCTGGCCATCGACCTTCTGTAGATGTAATGTTCGAAGATGTTAGTCAATATAAAGATTTTGATAAAGTAGCAGTGATTATGACAGGTATGGGCCATGATGGCTCTAATGGATTAAAAGCATTGAAAAATACTGGCAATGTCATTGCTATTGCCGAATCAGCAGAAACTTGCATTGTATATGGTATGCCAAAAGCAGCAGTAGAAACGCAACTTGTTGATGAAGTTGCAGATGTAGATGATATTGCACAAACAATAATGAAATATTTGCCTTAAAAGGGGTGTCCTCTTATGGAAGTCAATCAATATTTAGAGATGTTTATTGAAGAAAGTAAAGAGCATTTACAAGCATGTAGTGAACACTTATTAGAGTTAGAAAAAAATCCAGATGATTTGGCAATTGTTGGGGAAATATTCCGCTCTGCACATACATTAAAAGGTATGTCTGCCACAATGGGCTTTGAAGATTTAGCAGATTTAACACACAAAATGGAGAATGTTTTAGATGCTATCCGTAATGAGAAGATTCATGTAACACCTGAAATTTTAGATGTCGTATTTGAATCTGTTGATCATTTAGAAGAAATGGTAATGGATATTGCCAACGGCGGAGATGGTAAGCGTGATGTTTCTTCAACTGTTGCGCAGCTGAAGCGCATAGAATTAGGTGAGGAAGCCGTACCAGAGGTGGTAGCAACTGTTGCTGCACCAGTTGTTGAAAGTGTATTAGAATATGATTCATTTGAACAAACAGTCATTACACAATCGGCTGAACAAGGCTTCAATGCTTTTGAAATTTCAGTAACATTACGCGAGGATTGCCTTCTAAAGGCAGCACGTGTATTTATGGTGTTTGAGATTTTAGAAAAAGATGGGGATGTCATTAAATCAAGTCCAACTGTTGAAAAGCTTGAGGACGAACAGTTTGATCAACAGTTTTATGTTGCATTTGTCACAAAAACAACAGCAGAGGATATGCAGAAAAAGCTAATGAAAGTTTCTGAAGTTGATGAAGTTATTGTGACAACAATCGACCAAAGGAAATTTAGCGAAAAAGAATTTGAAGCTCACCAAGAAGTAGCAGCAACTGCAACAGCAGTGGTTGAGGTAGAGGCAATACCTACTGCTACACCTGCTGCTAAAGCTGAGCCTGTTGCGAAACCGGTCAAAGAAGCTGCACCTGCAAAGGCTGACAAAAATCATGCACCTGTAGGTAATAAAACAATTCGTGTAAATATAGAACGTCTAGATATTTTAATGAACTTGTTTGAGGAGCTTGTCATTGATCGTGGCCGACTGCAATCAATCTCTACTGAAGTAAATCATGGCGAGCTAAATGAAACAGTAGAGCGAATGAGTCGTGTGATGGGTGATTTGCAAACGATTATTTTAACGATGCGCATGGTACCAGTAGAAACAGTTTTCAATCGTTTCCCGAAAATGATTCGTCAGCTATCGCGTGATTTAAATAAGAAAATCAACCTCGAAATCATTGGTGCTGAAACAGAACTAGATCGTACAGTCATCGATGAAATTGGAGATCCGCTTGTTCACTTAATCCGTAACTCTGTGGATCATGGCATTGAAAATCCAACTGCTCGTCGTGCAAAAGGTAAGCCTGAAGAAGGAACGGTTGTATTGCGTGCGTATCATAGCGGAAACTACGTCTTTATTGAAATTGAAGATGATGGTGCGGGCATAAATCGAGAAAAAGTATTAGCGAAAGCTATTTCAAAAGGTATTGTTACGCAAGAACAGTCTTATTCAATGTCTGATAAACAAATTAATGAGCTTATTTTAGCTTCGGGCTTCTCAACGGCAGATGTCATTTCTGATGTATCTGGTCGTGGAGTAGGTTTAGATGTTGTAAAAACAACGATTGAATCACTAGGTGGCAATATTTCAATTGAATCAACTCAAGATGTTGGATCCATCTTCTCGATTCAATTACCACTGACATTATCGATCATTTCAGTTATGCTTGTGGAGATTGAAAAGGAAATTTATGCAATTCCACTATCTTCTATTATTGAAACATCTATTATCCGTTCATCAGAGATTATGAATGCGCATAATCAAAAAGTAATCGACTTCCGTGGCAAGGTTGTGCCATTGGTATTCTTAGAAGAAATCTTTGAGGTACCTCGTCAAGAGCCGCAAGATGAAGAATTCCACTCAGTAGTGATTGTCCGTAAGGGTGAAAAACTTGCTGGTTTAGTAGTGGATTCATTCATTGGCCAACAAGAAATTGTCTTGAAGTCATTAGGAAATTACTTAACAAATATCTTTGCCATTTCAGGAGCAACAATCTTAGGCAATGGTAAAGTAGCCTTAATTGTAGATTGCAACGCACTAATTAAATAAGGTGAATGAATAAGAGAGGTGTAAAGTATGACAAATGCAGTGGAGCAAGAAAGTATTAAAGTAATTGTTTTTCAATTAGCAGATAAAGAATATGCAATTCCTGTGTCTCATGTACAAGGAATCGAGAAGTTAATGCATATCACACGTGTACCGAAAACAGCGAATTATGTAAAAGGTGTAATCAATCTACGAGGTGTTGTCACGCCGATTGTTGATTTACGTGAACGTTTTGAATTACCAATCTCTGAACATGAAGAAACAACACGTATTATCATTATTTCATTAGAAGATATGGAAGTAGGCTTTGTAGTAGATTCTGCTAACGACGTTATTGATATTCCTGCAAGTGCTATTGAACCGCAACCAGAAGTTGTTGGCTCACTTGAAGAAGAATTTATTTCAGGCGTTGCTAAAGTAGAAAAGCGATTATTAATCTTATTACATTTAGAAAAAGTATTAAATCCACTAAAGTAGGGATCGATAATGACATTTAATCAAAAAATAACATCGCTACATTTAGATGTATTAAAGGAAATTGGAAACATTGGTGCTGCGCATGCCGCGACAGCACTTTCCAATTTACTTGGGAAAAAAATAGATATGCGTGTTCCAAAGGTAGAAATGGTATCCTTTAACGATATGATGGAGTTGGCTGGCGGATCAGAAAACGTCGTTGTTGGCATTTACCTTCGTATTGAAGGTGATGCAGAGGGGAGTATGTTCTTTATTTTACCTATCGAACAAGCAAACCGCTTTATCCGTCGACTCATTTTCGATGACTCATTTGACTTTGAAAAACGACCTGTTTCAGAGTTAGGTTTATCAGCTATGCAAGAAATGGGAAATATTTTATCGGGCTCCTATTTATCAGCCCTATCAGATTTTACTAACTTGAAAATTTACCCGACTGTGCCAGGTCTAAGTGTTGATATGTTTGGAGCTATAATAAGTATTGGTTTAATAGAATTATCTCATGTCAGTGATAATGTTATTGTTATAAATACATCCATTTTTGAAGAAGGTGTGGAAGACCTTGAAACGGTGAGAGGCCATTTCTTCCTACTACCAGATCCTGACTCATTTGATGCGATTTTTAAAGCATTAGGGGTTTCATGATGATGTTAAGCAATAGTAGTGGACAAGTGATTAAAGTGGGAATTGCACAAATGGATGTAGTAAAGCTACCTAACACGATTCGAACTTCGGGTCTTGGTTCATGTGTTGGTGTTATTTTGTATGATGAGTCAAAAAAAATTGCTGGTTTAATCCATGTGATGTTACCAGATTCAAGCTTAGGAAGAGCTGAGTCAATCAATGTCGCAAAATTTGCAGATTCAGGCATTGCTGCAATGGTTGATTTATTAAAGTTAGAAGGCGTTCAAAAATTTAAACTCAAAGCAAAAATTGCAGGGGGTGCGCAGATGTTCCAATTTACTTCTGACAAAGATACAATGCGTATCGGTCCCCGCAATGTAGAAGCTGTCAAAAATGAATTAAAGAGACATGGAATCCCTTTAGTGGCCGAGGATACTGGTGGAAATAGTGGTAGAACGATTGAATTTAATCCTGCAACGTCGATATTACATATTCGAACAGTTAACCAGGGAGTGAGCGAAATCTAAT
This sequence comes from Lysinibacillus sp. FSL K6-0057, assembly GCF_038630885.1. Classification (NCBI taxonomy): domain Bacteria; kingdom Bacillati; phylum Bacillota; class Bacilli; order Caryophanales; family Bacillaceae; genus Lysinibacillus; species Lysinibacillus sp. FSL K6-0057. The sequence goes on from NZ_CP152047.1 coordinate 1,181,853, forward strand.
GTTTGGTTCTATATTTTACAACCTATGGGGAGCATTAATTGCCTTTTCTATTTATTTTTTTAGTACATTTCAAGAATCATATACGCCCCTGCGAATCCTGATTGGCTCATTTATTGTAGCAATCATCGTATTTTTTGTAATGTTTATTGTACGTTTTTTAATTGCTTACATCTTGTTTACACCAGAGGTAGATGAGGAAGCAGTTGAAGATGATTTAGATGAAAAGGAACTTGATTCAACAGAAGGCGTAACACAAGAAGCGCCAACAGCTAATTCCACGGTTGAATTTCAAGATGAGAATTCTGAGGAAATTGCACAAGTAGTACGAACGATGATGAATCGAGAAGAAGACCAACAAGTGAATGCGTAAAAGAGAGAGTCGTGAATAGCGACTCTTTTTTTATTTGGCTTTGAAGTTTATAGTATATGAAAAACTTAAGTAAAATTAATTTTTTTTATATTATTCATATATACACTCTTCATGTTAGCATATTTGTACAAAGGAAAAGCCTTTAATCAGAAAACTACAAATTATATAAAAAATGTAGTTTGTCATAACAAATGCCTTGTCCTGGAAGTCAATCAAAAGAATAGGGTGAAAAACAGCTAAAAACAAGTCACATATGGAGGAATGGTGATGCAGCAAGAGTATTGGTTAATGAATGTGCTTCTTGAAAAAAGCTATGAGAAGGACAGAAGTGTCATTGTAGGTACGACAACCGAGCTTTGTCACCTTCATATTAAAGAAGGGATCATAGTGAATATCTTATCAGCAGATCAACCAGTAGACAGCAATATCGAAAAAATTGACGGAAAAATGAAATTACTCATGCCGAGTTTTATTGAAAAACATGTTCATCTAGATAAAACATTTCTAGGTGGACCTTGGGTTGCTGTAAAACAGGAAGAATCCATTATTGATCAATGCAAGCTCGAACATAATAAATTAATAGCATTGACAATGACTACTGAAGAACGGGCAATAGTTTTATTAGATAAGTTACTACAGAATGGGTCTACTCATGTTCGAACACATGTAGATATTTACCCTGAAGTAGGACTTGAAAATATTGTAGAAGTTATGCAAGCATTGACTCATTTTTCTGGGAGGCTTTCCTATGAAGTAGTTGCTTTTCCACAGCACGGTTTAGTTAGAAAGAAGGCTAAGAGCATGGTTCGAGATGCATTGCGCCTTGGGGCAGGCATTGTCGGTGGTGTTGATCCTGCATCGGTCGATTGCAATATTGAAGAGTCCTTATTCCAAATGATGGATCTAGCTGTGGAAACAAATGCGGAAATAGATCTTCATCTACATGATAGTGACTACTTAGGTATTTATACAATGAAACGGTTAGCAGCACTTACAATGGATGCTGGCTGGCAAGGACGTGTAAATATTAGTCATGCTTTTGCATTAGGACAAATTCCATTAACTGAAGCTGAAGAAATGGCAGACCTCCTAGTGGAAGCAGGTATTTCCATAACGACAGCTTTACAACATAATGTTACCTTGCCACCTGTTCCACTGCTGAAGGAAAAAGGGGTACGAGTTGCAGTGGGAAGTGACAATATTTACGATGCTTGGAGACCATTTGGTAATGGAGATTTGCTTGAGCGCGTTGGCCGCTTAACAAATAGATTCCACTTGTTAGATGAATATTCTTTAGATCAATCACTTGGTTATATCACGAATGGTATCACATTATTAGACAAGGAAGGCAATAGAATGTGGCCCATTCAAGGTAGTGAGGCCAATATGGTATTAGTGGAAGCTGGCTGTGTAGCAGAAGCAATCGCTCGACGTGTAAAACGAATAGCTGTTTTTTTTCAAGGAAAGCTTGTTGCAGGAACGATACATGGTTAAACGTGTTATCACTTAAAAAGACGAAATTTTCTGCAAATTAAATTGCGATCACTGTTTATTCTATTAATTAATCTTAATAAAATCTATTCATTAGGAAAAACCAGATTTATCTTGGTTGTACATTTTGATAGATTTTTTCAACTAAGAGAAAGTTTAGCTGCAAAGGGGAGAAAGTGGAGTTATGACTACAGTTCAGTCAAATGATCTTCAAAACAAAAAAAAGAAAATAAGAGAAATAAATGTTTTTGTCCTTATTTTATCAATGTTAGTGATTGCAACTATTATTACTTACATTGTACCAACTGGTGAATATACCCGGTCAGATGTGGATGGCAGAAATGTAGTAGTGCCTGATACGTATCAGACGATTGAATCTTCACCAATTAGTTTGATGGGGCTCATTACATCTATTCATACAGGAATGGTAGATTCAGCACCTATTATTTTCTTTGTACTGATTATTGGTGGAACATTGGGGGTATTATCAGCAACTGGAGCAGTTGAAGCGTTAATTGCCACAGCTTCGAGAAAGTTCGCCAAAAAAGAAAAATGGTTGATTCCAATTATTATGCTGTTTTTTGCCTTAGCAGGAACATTAATAGGGATGGCTGAAGAAACATTGGCCTATATTGGGATTTTGGTGCCTATTGCCATCGCACTTGGATTTGATGCTATTACAGGGGCAGCTATTGTATTGGTTGGGGCATCTGTTGGTTTTATGACAGCCGTGTTAAATCCATTTACTGTAGGGATTGCACAGGGGATTGCTCAATTACCGCCATTTTCAGGGATTGGCTATCGTATTGTGTTGTTTGTTATTACGTATTTGGTTTCTGTTTGGTATATTCAGCGCTATGCTTTAAAAATAAAACGTGATCCTTCAAAAGGATTTTTCCCAATTGGCAAGTACGACAAATTAGACGATACAGCCAATGTTCAACTTAATACTACACATAAGATTGTCCTCGGTTGTTTCTTACTAAATTTTGTTGTGCTTATTTTCGGTGTGATTAAGTTCAGTTGGTATATTACAGAAATTGCTGGTATTTTTACGTTGCTAGCTATCGTCATTGCTTTTGCAGGGAAAATTTCTGCAAACAAAGCAGTGAATGCATTTATGCAGGGTGCAGGTGGTATTTTGTCAGGGGCGTTAATCATCGGTGTTGCGAGAGCAATTGTTGTCGTGTTAACTGATGGTCATGTCATTGATACATTATTATTTCATGCATCATCCTTAATTCATCATTTCCCACCTGTATTGAGTGCTGTAGGAATGTATTTTTTACAGTTTATTCTTCACTTTTTTGTTCCTTCAGGAAGTGGTCAAGCAGCATTAACGATGCCTATTATGGCACCACTTGCTGATCTTGTAGGGGTGACACGTCAAACAGCTGTACTTAGCTTTTCAATGGGGGACGCCATTGGCAATATCATCTTCCCAACAAATGGCCCACTTATGGCAGCACTTGCATTAGCTGGTATCCCATGGGTGCGTTGGTTGAAATGGATTTGGCCACTGGTTGCCATTCACATTCTCATCGGTTTGACTGCAGTCATCGTCGCACATTTTATCAATTACGGCCCGTTTTAATGTATGACAAGGTAATAGGAATTCGCTATTTCTAGGAGGGAAACGATATGAAATCACATGACTTTATGAAACAAGCACTTGACTTAGCTAAGGAAAATGAAAGAACAAAACATGGTGCTCCTTTTGGTGCAATTGTGGTGAAAAATGGACAGATGATTGGCTCTGGTGTAAATGAGGTTGCAATCACCAATGATTTGACGAATCATGCAGAGATTCAAGCAATCCGTCAAGCTTGTCATGCACTGAAAACGACCAATTTAGAAGGTTGCGAAATGTATGCAAGCACAGAACCATGTCCTATGTGTTTGAGTGCCATTTATTATTCTAAAATTTCTACAGTTTATTATTTTAATGCTAGTAATCCTAGTCAAAATTATGTCTACCATCAACTATCTTTACCCCATCAAGAGAGGGCCATTCAGATGGTTCATCTAGCTAGTAATCTTTAATAAAATTCGGGAGGTTCAATTAATGATACCAACAGCGTATTGGCTAACAAATGTACGATTAGAAACGGGTTATCATTACGATAATGGGGCCGTTATAGAAACAAAAACGGCTCTTTTTAATATACAAGTCGAAAATGGTAAAATAACACAAATTATAAGTGTAGATCAGCCTTTAGAAACAGATTTACCTAAGCGAGATGCACATAGTTATTTAATGCTCCCTTCTTTTAGAGATATGCATATTCATATTGATAAAACCTATTTTGGTGGGCCATGGAAGGCTCCTTCGATTCCAACAGAAGGTCTAATCACAAGATTAAAAGAGGAAGAGATTCTACTGCCTAGCTTATTGCCTGTTGCAGAGGAAAGAGCAAAAAATATACTTGATTTGCTGTTACATGCGGGTTCAACACATATTCGTACGCATTGTAATATTGACCCGTTTATTGGGTTGAAAAATTTAGAAGCAGTCTTAAGAGCTAAAGAGGCTTACAAAGATAAAGTTGCTTTAGAGATTGTTGCTTTCCCGCAACATGGGCTATTACGTAGTGATTCCATTTCTTTAGTAAGGGAAGCTTTGCGAAGTGGAGCGTCTCTAGTAGGTGGTGTAGACCCAGCAACGATCGATGAAAATATTGAAAAATCTTTACAAACGGTGATGGAATTAGCGGTGGAAGCTAATGCAAATGTTGATCTGCATATCCACGATCCTGGCCATCTTGGTATTTTTACCTTTAAACGATTAGCCGCATTAACAGAGGAAGTGGGTTGGCAAGGTCGAGTGACAATTAGTCATGCGATGGCCCTTGCTGATGTTTCTATTAATGAAGCAAGTGAAGTCGCAGCGTTACTAGCACATCATGGTATTGACATTACCTCGTCTGTTCCATTGGATCATACCATTCCTATTCCTCTATTAGATCAAAAGGGTGTTCAAATCTCTTTAGGTGATGATAGCATTACGGATCACTGGTCACCGTTTGGTATAGGTGACAGCTTAGAAAAAGTGGGTACGCTAGCTGAACGCTTTGGTTTAAGTGATGAACGTTCACTTGGTCAAAGTCTAAAGTATATTACGGGAGGCGTAACACCTTTAAGCAATGAAGGACAGCTCCTTTGGCCGAATATTGGAGATGCAGCGAATGTCGTGTTTGTTGAAGCAACTTGTTCAGCAGAAGCAGTAGCAAGGAGAGCAAGAAGAGTGGCAGTTCTCTTTAAAGGAAAAATAGTTGCGGGCGGGCTTTAATTATTGAAGAGGAAAGGATAAATCTGAAATGAACTCTACTTTTTGGTTAACAAATGTACGTCTTGAAACGGATTATCATTTTGAAAACGACACGATTACCAAAACGAATACGGCTTGTTTTCATCTATTCATTAAAGATGGAAAAATTGCAGAAATAGTTTCTGCTAATAGCCTATTAAATGATGATTACCCAAAAAAAGATATGAAACAGCTATTAGCATTGCCTTCTTTTATAGAAAAACATTGTCATTTGGATAAAACTCTCTTGAGTGACCAATGGCGGGCAGTTACACCTGTGAACAATATTTTCGAACGTTGTGAAATTGAAAAAGAGGTACTTCCAGCCTTGCATACAACTACACAGCAACGCGCTGAGGAATTACTTAGTCGTTATGTGCAGTTAGGCGTTACACATGTACGTACGCATGTGGATTTATATCCTGAGGTAGGTTTGAAAAATTTAGAGGAGGTTCAAAAAGCTTTACAAACTTTTGAAGGGAAGTTGTCTTATGAAATCGTTGCCTTTCCGCAACATGGTCTATTACGAACAAAGGCAACCAATTTAATAAGGGAAGCTTTACGTTGTGGGGCAGGATTTGTCGGAGGTGTCGATCCAGCTACAGTGGATGGTGATATTGAGGCTTCCCTACAACAAATGGTGGAACTCGCTGTTGAAGGAAACGCAGGAATTGACTTGCATTTGCATGACCCAGACCAATTGGGTACTTTCACCATGAAGAGATTAGCCCAATTAACAAAAGAAGCTGGTTTACAAGGCAAAGTAGCCATTAGCCATGCCTTTGGGCTTGGAGATGTTTCAAGCACTGAGGCAGAAGAAATGGCGGACATCTTATGTGATGCAGGAATTACGATTGTGACGAGTGTACCCCTACGTAGAAAGTACCCACCTGTTGGTTTATTACACAGTAAAGGAGTACCCGTTGCAATTGGGTGTGACAATATCTTTGATGTTTGGTCCCCATTTGGTAACGGAGATCTATTAGAACGAGCTGGTCGTTTGGCAAAAAGCTCAGGTTGGGGGGATGAACGCTCATTAGCCCAAACTCTTCAATTTATTACAGGGGGAAAAACCCCACTCAATCAAGCGGGTGAGCAAACATGGCCAAAAGTGGGAGATAGTGCAAATATGGTGTTCGTGGAGGCTTCTTGCTCTGCTGAAGCAATTGCTCGAAGATCTCAACGCAAGGCAACTCTATTCAATGGAAACTTTGTCTATAGTTCGATTTAAAGCAAAAGCTTATTGATAAGGGATGGTATTATTAGCTTCTATTAGAAACCATCCCTATCTAAATTGATAATTTTTTTGAATTTAATTTTCTTAATATTTTAATAATTGATAGAGGAAAGGTGAAGCGGATTATGCAGGGCTCTACATTTTGGATTACAAATGCGCTATTAGAAAGTGGTTTTCACTATGAGGATGATGTAGCCATTGAGACCATCACGGAAAAGGTTCATATTTTAATAGATAATGGCTTTATTACAGCTATTGTTGCTGCTCGTACGCCATTAAGCGATCAACTACCTAAAAAAGATGCAAGAAACTTATTAATTCTTCCCTCATTTATAGAAAAACATTGTCATTTAGATAAAACATTGATTGGAGACTCTTGGAGATCCTGTCGTCAAGTAGCCAACCGAATCGAGCGCTGCAACTTTGAAAAAAATTTGCTACCTACTTTAGCAACAACAACTAAAGAAAGAGCAGAGGCGCTTTTACAAGTATTAGTAAATGCTGGATCAACGCATATTCGTACCCATGTTGATATTTATCCTGAAGCAGGACTTCATTATTTAGAAGCTGTACAGCAAGCATTGACAACATTTGATGGAAGATTATCACATGAGATTGTAGCCTTTCCACAGCATGGTTTACTACGTACAAACTCAAAAGATTTAGTGAGAGCAGCTTTACGTGAAGGGGCTAATTTGGTAGGTGGAGTCGACCCTGCTGTTATAGAAGGTGATATTGAGGCATCTTTACAGCAAATGATGGATATTGCTGTGGAAGCAAATGTTGGTATTGATCTACATTTACACGATCCAAGTCATCTTGGAATTTTTACGATGAGACGTTTAGCAGCACTTACAGAAGATGCAGGCTGGCAGGGAAGAGTAACCATTAGCCATGCCTACGGGTTAGGGGAGGTTTCTTTAGCTGAGGCAGAAGATGTAGCTGACATGCTAGTAGCATCGAATATATCGCTTATTACGAGTGTGCCTATTCATGGCCCTATACCTCCAATTGATTTATTGAGAAAAAAGGGAGTGCCCATTGCTATAGGGTGTGATAATATTTTTGATTCTTGGTCTCCTTTTGGAAATGGCGATATTCTTGACCGAGCAAGCCGTATGGCAGAGCGATTTAACTGGATTGACGAGCAATCATTAGCTCAAACACTAGGCTTTATTACGAATGGTAAAACACCTTTAGATCAGATGGGGAAACGAATCTGGCCAAACATTGGTGATGAAGCAAGCATGGTATTTGTAGAAGCAAGTTGTTCAGCTGAAGCAATAGCTAGAAGATCTAGACGCCCCGCTGTTATGTATAAGGGAAACGTAGTTGCAGGTGAACTGAATGCAGTTGAGTAGGACAATCATTGTCGATTGTAAATTTGAAAGGAGAACATACTTTGAAACTTATCAAACTATTAGCATCATTCCATACCTAGTGAAGGGTTAAGTCCGACATGGTTTATTTCTACAGTATTACTAACCTCGCTTGGGTTTTATATGTACCCACATGCATTTGGTGCGATATATGCAGGTAAAAGTGAAAAAGCATTCCGCAAAAATACAATTATTATGCCATTATATCAATTGATATTGCTCTTTGTATTTCTTGTTGGATTTGCTGCGATTCTTCAAATTCCGACTTTGCAAGGTGATGAAGTTGACTTATCGCTATTACGTTTATCTAAAATGGCTTTCGATCCATGGGTCATGGTGTCATTGGAGCTGCTGGCGTACTACCAGCATTAGTTCCAGGCTCAATGCTGTTACTGTCTGTCGCTACATTACTAGCAAAAAATGTTTATGGTGTATTTGTACCAACTGCTACATAAAAACAAATTGTTCAGTTAGCAAAGTTTTTAGTACCTTTCGTTGCATTAATCGCACTGTTCTTCACATTTCAAAGTGGAACGATGGGTGCAAGTATGGTGACACAACTGTTTCCGTCTCTGATGTTTAGTCTGATGAAAAATAATTTTGTGACAAAGCAAGGGGCCTTTGCAGGTATCATAATGGGTGAAGCAGCCGTAGCCTATATTACGCTGTCAAAAACGACCATTGCCACTTCGTTTCCGTTGCTTCCACATTGGATGAAAGATGTCAATGTAGGGATCATCGCTCTTTTGCTCAATGTTATGGTTATGTTGCTCGTCAGTATGGCTACTCAAAAATCATATAAAAAGAATCCAGTAGCTTTATAAACTATAAGCTTTATCATACAAAACTGTATCCAAGTGTCATTACACAATGAGGGTACAGTTTTTCTATGTCTTTAAAAAACAAAGGAATATATTAGAGACTAAGAGAAACAAATGAAATTATAGTCGATTCTTGTTATAATATAGGAAAGATGGCAACTGCTTATCGGGCTTTTAACTATTCAGGGCTCACGTCTAGATTAGCTTAAATGTGGATTTTTTTAAATAACCGAGAAATCCTGTTAAATGATAAATTTTAAGAGCGCAAGTAGTCGTTGGCAAAAGGGCGTGAAAAAGCGTTTTTTAGAGAGGTGGATTTCATGACACAACCAATTCTGAACGATGAGCAAAAACTATGGAATCGCTGGATACATGAGCGTGATCCAGATGCTGGTGATTTACTTATAAAAAAATACATTTCTTTAGTATCTTATCATGTCCAACGTATTGGTGCAGGTTTGCCAAAAAGCGTATCACGTGACGATTTAACGAGTTTAGGGATGGTAGGGCTTTTTGATGCACTAAATAAATTTGACATTAACAGAGATTTAAAATTTGATACATATGCTTCGTTTAGAGTAAGAGGAGCCATCATAGATGGTTTACGAAAAGAAGACTGGTTACCGCGGTCAGCACGCGAAAAAGCCAAAAAATTAGATGCTCAAATTGAACAGCTAGAGCAAAAATATATGCGTCATGTAACACCTGAGGAACTTGCGGAGCATATGAAGTTACCTGTTGAAGATGTTTATCAGACGGTGCAGGAGCATTTTTTTTCCAATGTTCTTTCTATTAATGAACAACAAGATCAAGAAGAAACAGATGGCAAGTCATTTGTCATCCGAGATGATACAACCAAAACACCTGAGCAAGCTATCATTAAATCAGAGTTATTAGATGATTTAGCTGAAAATATTCAGAAACTCAATGAAAAAGAACAGCTTGTACTAAGTTTATTTTACACAGAGGAATTAACTTTGACTGAAATTGGTGAAATGCTTGAACTATCAACATCACGCATTTCACAAATTCATTCAAAAGCGCTATTAAAGCTACGAAAGCTATTATCGAGTGAAATGATTAATGCGTAAATATCCTTGAGGGAGAGATTCCAATGAGTTTAAAAGGTGTTGAGTTACAGATTGCTATTCCAAAAACATTTGAAGCAGGAAAAATGGCAGATCAGGCACAGCAACAAGTATTAGCCCAACAAGCACATGCAAATGAAGCATTAAAAAAAGAAGTTGAGCGTCAACAGAAAATTGTCAATACATCTGAAGATATGGATGAAATTAGTGAGGATGAAGATGCAGGCGGTGAATATTTAACAGGTATTCATAAAAAGAAAAAAAAGGATCAACAAGAAAAACAGGCACAACATCCGTTTAAAGGGAATTTCGTGGATTTTAGTGGATAGGAGTTTACAATGACAACCATTCTAATAGCGGTGCTATTCTTTTTACAGCTCATTTCATTTTACTTTCTTATCATTTTAAACACAAAGTTAGCAAAGTTTAAAGATTTGGAAAAGAAGCAAGAACGATTAATGAGGGAAATGGACGACACCATTAGTGTGTATTTAGCTGAAATGAAAGATGAAAATGACCGTCTTATTAAAGAGTTACAAAATGTCTCACAGTCTGAAATAACGGCTAGTAGCATGCAGCAAACCGAGCAATATGTGGCAACTCAGGAGCAGTCGCCTCTACCAGTAGTACATGAGGTAAAAAGTGATAGTTCTCTAGCCTTAGATAAAGATGCTCGTATCTATGTACCTAAAAATATTGTCGCAAATGCTTATTCACGTCAGCAACAAACAGGTTCAAAAATGGTGCAATCAGCCCCACCTCTAAAAGTGGAGGAGCAAAAAGAACCAGAAAAATTGCTGACAGTGGAACAGCAGGTTCTAGAATTAGCAAAGCAGGGAAAATCACCAGAGGAAATAGCGAAACAACTGCAAAAAGGCAAAACAGAAATCGAGCTTTTACTGAAATTCCATTACTAAATTGTTGCGAATCGTTCAAAGCTATGATATAGTTGCAAATGGTGTTATTAATACACACGCATTTTGATGTAGTAAGTGGTGCTCTAAGCTTAGGGTAGCTTGTTGCAGATGATAAATGCGGAGGATAAAAACCAAACATATTAGGAGGAAATTCACATGTCAGTAATTTCTATGAAACAATTACTTGAAGCTGGTGTACATTTCGGTCACCAAACTCGTCGTTGGAACCCAAAAATGAAGAAATATATCTTCGTTGAACGTAACGGGATCTACATCATCGACTTACAAAAAACTGTTAAAAAATTAGAGGAAGCTTATGACTTCATGCGTCAAGTTGGTCAAGACGGTGGTAAAGTTCTTTTCGTTGGTACGAAAAAACAAGCACAAGAAGCGATCAAAGATGAAGCTGAACGTTCAGGCAACTACTACATCAACCAACGTTGGTTAGGTGGTACTCTTACAAACTTCGGTACAATTCAAAAACGTGTTGCACGTATGAAACAAATCGAAAAAATGGAAGAAGAAGGAACTTTCGAAGTTCTTCCTAAAAAAGAAGTAATCCAACTTAAAAAAGAACACGAACGTCTAATCAAATTCTTAGGCGGTATCCGTGATATGCACGATCTTCCAGACGTAATGTTCGTGGTTGACCCACGTAAAGAACGTATTGCGGTTGCAGAAGCTCGTAAATTAAACATCCCTCTAGTAGGTATTGTTGATACGAACTGTGATCCAGATGAAATCGACTACGTAATCCCTGCTAATGATGATGCTATTCGCGCTGTTAAACTTTTAACTGCTAAAATGGCTGACGCTTTAATCGAGTCAAAACAAGGTGAAGAAGAAGCTCCAGCTGTAGAAGTTGCTGCTGAGTAATTCACGTTTACAAAAAGGTGATAAGTGGCTCAGAACCCTTATCACCTTTTTTAGAACCTATCATTAAATTATGTTCAACCAATTTGAGGAGGAAACACTAAATGGCAAACATTACTGCACAATTAGTAAAAGAATTACGTGAAAAAACTGGCGCTGGTATGATGGATTGTAAAAAAGCGTTAGTACAAACAGATGGCGACTTAGAAGCAGCTATCGACTTCCTACGCGAAAAAGGTCTTTCTTCAGCTGCTAAAAAAGCTGACCGTATCGCTGCGGAAGGTACAACTTACATTTTAGAACAAGGTAACGAAGCAATCATCCTTGAAGTAAACGCTGAAACTGACTTTGTTGCGAAAAACGACAAATTCCAAGTATTAGTTGCATCTTTAGCAGAGCAATTACTTGCTGCTAAACCTGCATCAGTTGAAGCTGCTTTAGAGCTTGCAAATGCTGAAGGCGTGAAAATTGTAGATCAAATCTCTACTGCTATTGCAACAATTGGTGAAAAAATTACACTTCGTCGTTTCGAAATTAAAACAAAATCTGATGCAGATGCATTCGGTTCTTATTTACACATGGGTGGTCGTATTGGTGTATTAGTAACTTTAGAAGGTTCTACTGATGCAGCAGCTGCTAAAGATGTTGCTATGCACATTGCAGCAATCAACCCAACTTATGTTTCTCGCGATGAAGTTTCTGCTGAAGAAGTTGAACGTGAGCGTAAAGTATTAACTGAACAAGCTCTTAACGAAGGTAAACCAGAAAACATCGTTGCAAAAATGGTTGAAGGTCGTCTTGGTAAATATTTCGAAGATGTTTGCTTACTTGACCAAACTTTCGTTAAAAACTCAGATCAAAAAGTACGTGATTTTGTAGCTTCAACTGGCGGTTCTGTAAACGGCTTTGTACGTTACGCTGTTGGTGAAGGTATCGAAAAACGTGAAGATAACTTTGCAGAAGAAGTAATGAGCCAAGTTAAAGGTAACTAATTTAGCTTGCATTTGATTCTAATCAAATAATATCTAGATTATCTAGACAAAAAAATGGGGAACACAACATAGCGTGTTCCCTATTTTTCCGAAGTGAATGAAAAATTGAAGATAATTTTCTATTCTGCCTTATTCATAACTAGCAATTATTGTTAGATATACTATAATGGAAAAGGGAATAGGGATGTTTTAAATAAAGTCTTACGGAGGTTTACAATGAGTGTACCGCAATATAAACGAGTAGTTATTAAACTAAGTGGTGAAGCGTTAGCTGGAGAAGCGGGCTTCGGTTTATCACCAAAAATAATCAAGTCTGTTGCAGAAGAAGTAAAAGAAGTAGTAGATCTTGATGTAGAAGTTGCTGTTGTTGTAGGTGGCGGTAATATATGGCGTGGGAAAATAGGTAGTGAAATGGGAATGGATCGTGCAGCTGCGGACTATATGGGCATGCTGGCAACCGTAATGAACTCCCTAGCTTTACAAGATGCACTTGAAAAATTAGGCATTGAAACACGTGTTCAATCTTCTATTGTGATGACTCAAGTAGCGGAGCCATACATTCGTCGTAAAGCAGTTAGACATCTTGAGAAAAAGCGTGTCGTTATCTTTGCAGCAGGGACAGGTAATCCGTTCTTCTCTACTGATACGACTGCCGCATTACGAGCAGCAGAAATTGACGCTGATGCAATTTTAATGGCTAAAAACAATGTTGATGGCGTTTATTCAGCGGATCCTAAATTGGATGAGACAGCCATTAAATATGATACACTCACATACTTAGACGTTATCCAACAAGGCTTACAAGTAATGGATTCAACGGCTTCTACTTTATGTATGGATAACGATATCCCGCTAATTGTTTTCTCAATTACGGAGCCGGGTAACATTAAACGTGCTGTACAAGGCGAGAAAATCGGAACAGTTGTTAGGAGGAATGTATAATGGCTAAACAAGTATTAGAACAAGCAAAAGAAAAAATGAACAAAACAATCGCTGCTTTCTCACGTGAACTAGCTTCTATTCGTGCAGGTCGTGCGAATGCATCTCTATTAGATCGTATTTCGGTTGATTACTATGGAGCACCAACACCAATTAACCAACTTGGGGGTATTTCTGTACCTGAAGCGCGTTTATTAGTAATTACACCTTACGATAAATCAATTTTAGGTGATATTGAAAAAGCAATTATGAAATCAGATATTGGTATCACACCAACAAATGATGGTTCTGTCATTCGTCTAATGATCCCAGCTCTAACGGAAGAGCGTCGTAAGGATCTAGTAAAACAAGTGAAAAAAGAAGCGGAAGACGCAAAAATTGCTGTACGTAATGTTCGTCGTGATGCAAATGATGATTTGAAAAAACTTGAAAAAGCTGGCGAAATCACAGAAGACGATCTACGTGGCTTTGGTGAAGATATCCAAAAATTAACAGATGAATTCATTGTGAAAGTAGATCAAGTAGCGAAAGATAAAGAAAAAGAAATTTTAGAGGTGTAAACTATACTTTTACACGTCTATGATGGAACTTTTTGATGAGATGAAGGCGTCCTATACTTAACAGGACGTCTTTTCTCTTTATTATTCATAGCCAAATTGCTTACTCATGTAGAGAGCATTTATGAAATGTGAAAAGGTCATTAATGATACAATCATCGATTTTTTAACAAACTCATTCTTTAATATGTGTATAGTTCTAAAACAAGCTAGTACATACATAGTCAATTTAGAGGGAAAAAAAAGACAAAAGGCGCTTTTGTTTGTTATGATAGGTTAGTATACGTCCGATTAGTTGTAGTGGGGGAGTTAGCATGTTTAAAAAGCTATTAGGTAAACAAATAAATATGGATACACTATCATTGGAGGAGCGTGTGGCCCTAACTAAAAGCGAGCCGATTCCTGCCCATGTAGCGATTATTATGGACGGAAATGGACGTTGGGCGAAGAAACGAGCTATGCCACGTGTTGCTGGTCATCATGAAGGAATGAAGACGGTACGTAAGGTAACGAGATTTGCGTCAGACTTAGGTATTAAAGTCTTAACTGTCTATGCATTTTCCACTGAAAATTGGAAGCGACCAAAACCTGAGGTTGATTTTCTGATGCGGCTACCTGTTGAATTTTTAGGTTCTTTTTTACCAGAGATGATGGAGCGTAATGTACGTGTCGAAATGATCGGTGACCCATCTTTATTACCTGCCCATACACAAAAAGCGTTGTATGAGGCAATGGAAGAAACGAAGCATAATACAGGGCTTATTCTAAATTTTGCGTTGAATTATGGTAGTCGTTCTGAAATGGTCAATGCCATGAAGAGGATGCTTCAGAAAGTGCAGGACGGTCAATTAACGATGCAAGACATAACAGAAGATTGCTTAACATCTCATTTAATGACGGCCCATTTACCTGAGCCAGATCTTTTAATTCGTACAAGTGGTGAAGTGCGATTAAGTAACTTTATGCTATGGCAGCTCGCCTATACAGAATTTTGGTTTACAGATACATTGTGGCCAGATTTTAGTGAGGAAACCTTACTGGAAGCGGTGGAAAACTATCAGAAACGTAATCGCCGTTACGGTGGGTTGAAGGGAGAAGAAACAACTTGAAACAACGTATTATCACGGCAATAATCGCAGCAGCACTTTTTATTCCGTTCGTTATTTATGGCAAAGTACCGTTTACCATACTTGTGCTTGCAATGGCTATTGTCGGTTTTTATGAAATATTAAAAATGAAAGGTATTTCCATTTTTTCTGTACCTGGCTTCTTAGGGCTGGTCACGTTAATTTTACTTGTTATCCCGAAGGACTGGAGTGAACAGGTTGTAGAATTAATAGGCTATTCGTCTAATCTAATGGTAGTCTATGGTCTCATGATGCTACTTCTTATTTACGTGGTTTTAGTGAAAAATAAAATAACTTTTGATGAAGTTGGTTTTATTTTATTAGGTGCATTTTATGTGGGATTAGGATTCCATTATTTAATTGAAACAAGAAATGTTGGATTAGAGTATGTTGTTTATTGCTTATTAGTGGTTTGGACAACAGATTCCGGTGCTTATTTTGTAGGCAGAAAATTAGGAAAAAATAAGTTATGGCCAGAAATCTCACCAAAGAAAACGATTGAGGGTTTTATAGGTGGAATTGTCATTGCTGTCATTTTTGCAGTTGGTATGCAACTCATTTACCCATTCGCAAATGGTTATATATCACTTGTTTTTGTAACGATTTTTGCCTCAATCATTGGTCAAATGGGCGATTTGGTAGAGTCCGCTATTAAACGTCATTTTGATGTAAAAGATTCGGGCAATATTTTACCAGGGCATGGCGGGATTTTAGATCGCTTTGATAGTCTATTATTTGTCGTGCCACTACTTCATTTTCTACATTTATTTGGTAATTAATCTGTATACGAAAAGGCAGCTTGCTAAATCATTTGCTTAGATAGAAAAAAGGGGACAATTTGTTGTGAAAAAAATTAGTTTATTGGGTGCTACTGGTTCAATCGGTTGGCAAACCTACGATATTTTAAAAGAACAACGTGATGCTTTTCAATTAGTGGCTTTTTCTTCAGGGAAAAACTTAGAGAAAACGCGAGAAATGATTGAAACATTAAAGCCCGAATTAGTTTCAGTGCAATTAGAAGAAGACGCACTTACGCTTGCTAGTGAGTTTCCAAATATCCAATTTACGTTTGGAGCAAAAGGACTTGTAGAGGTCGCAACACACCCAGATTCGACTGTACTAGTCAATGCCGTGCTTGGAAGTGTAGGGCTTGAATCAACATTAGCAGCAATTCGTATGGGCAAAACGATTGCTATTGCTAATAAAGAAACCCTTGTAACTGCTGGACATATAGTGATGGCAGAGGCGAAAAAATACAAGGCAACCATTTTGCCTGTAGATAGTGAACACTCTGCCATCTTCCAATCGATGAATGGCGAGAATCCGAAAAATATTGAACGTTTGATTATTACTGCTTCTGGTGGTAGCTTCCGTGATAAAACGCGAGAGCAATTAAAACACGTGACGGTCGCAGATGCACTTAATCATCCGAACTGGTCTATGGGTGCAAAAATTACGATAGATTCCGCTACAATGATGAATAAGGGATTAGAAGTCATTGAAGCACATGTTTTATTTGATATGCCATATGATAAAATAGATGTACTTTTGCATAGAGAAAGTATTATTCACTCTCTAGTTGAGTATCATGATACTAGTGTTATTGCTCAGCTAGGTACACCAGATATGCGTGTGCCAATCCAATATGCTTTAAGCTACCCAGATCGTATACCATTACATAATGGTCAGCGACTAAATTTAGCGCAAATTGGTCAACTACATTTTCAAGAGATGGACTTTGAGCGATACCCTGCTTTACGTTTAGCATATGAGGCTGGTCGTATGGGTGGTACCATTTTGACAGCGATGAATGCAGCAAACGAAGCAGCAGTTGCAGCCTTTTTACAAGGGAAAATCACATTCCTTGAAATTGATGAGACGATTGAGCGTGTGATGCAAGCACACCAAAACATTGCAATACCAGATTTACAAACCATATTACATGTGGATAGTGAGACAAGAAAAATAGTGTTAGACATGGTAAAATAACGAAAGCACTGTATCGTTAACTAATCGCTATTAAAGGTGGGGTAATATGCAAACAGCCATTGCATTTATATTAATATTTGGCATGCTCGTCTTCTTCCATGAACTTGGACATTTCTTATTCGCCAAACGTGCAGGCATTTTAGTACGTGAATTTGCTATCGGAATGGGTCCCAAAATTTATGGGAGAACACATGGAGAAACAATGTATACCATTCGATTATTACCTATCGGGGGATACGTACGTATGGCCGGCGAGGATATGGATGGCACTGAATTACAGCCGGGCTACCGAATAGGGCTTATTGTGAATGAGGATAATATTGTTAAAAAAATTATTTTCAATCAAAATAATAAGCAGTTACCAGATTTATTATTTTTAGAAGTTGAACGTGCTGATTTAGAGAAGGAGTTATTTGTAGAGGGCTATGATGAAGAAGAACGTTTAGTTCGTTATCAAGTAGCTAGAGATTGTGTTCTTGTGGAAAATGGTCGTGAACTGGTCATTGCACCACAGGATCGTCAATTTAATGCAAAAACAGTTGGTCAACGAGCGATGACCATCTTTGCAGGTCCTTTGTTTAACTTTATTCTTGCGTTTGTGATTTATTTAGTGATTGGATTAATCCATGGAGTACCAACTTATGAGCCAATCATCACGGAAGTAGTAGAGAATGATCCAGCTGCACAAGCAGGGATGCTTGCAGGAGATAGAGTAACATCTATTAACGGACAAGCTGTTGAAAAATGGCAGGATTTAGCCGCTATCGTTCAAGATCATCCAAACGAAGATATTGCCGTGACAGTTGATCGAAATGGACAATCTGTGAACTTAAATATGACCGTGAAGGAAATCCAACAGGACGGTGAAAAATATGGTCAAATAGGTGTGCGCTATGAAAGCCCAAGGGAGTTTAACCCAATAAAGGCGGTTGTCTATGGAGCACAAGAAACCTATAATATGACTGTGAAAATATTTGAACTATTAGGTATGCTGATTACTGGTAAGTTCACAATCGATGCACTTTCTGGTCCTGTAGGTATTTATAAAGCAACAGAGCAAGTTGCCCAGTATGGTATTATGAACTTAATGAATTGGGCAGCAATGCTAAGTATTAACTTAGGAATTATGAACCTACTTCCATTACCAGCACTTGACGGAGGTCGTTTATTATTCTTTGGTTTTGAAGCGCTACGTGGTAAACCAATTGACCGTCAAAAAGAAGGGATTGTACATTTTGTAGGAATCGTCCTACTGATGATTTTAATGGTGGTCGTTACATGGAACGATATACAACGATTCTTCTTTTAAATGATCTACAGTTAAATGAAATTTGATTTCCTAGCTTTGAGCGCAATTTCGATGAAACATTGCGCTCAAAGCTAAATTTGTTTATGCTATTGAGAGTATAAACTTATCTATTGAAAAAGGTGGAACACTGAATGAAGCAAAGTAAAACATTTATCCCAACGTTACGTGAAGTACCTGCTGATGCTGAAGTAAAATCACATAAGCAATTACTACGTGCAGGGTTTATTCGTCAAAATACAAGTGGGGTATACTCGTATTTACCGCTTGCAAAACGTGTGCTAACAAAAATTGAAACAATTATCCGTGAAGAAATGGAAGCTATCAACTCCATTGAGCTTCTAATGCCATCCCTACAATCTGCTGAGCTATGGCAGGAGTCAGGTCGCTGGGAAAAATACGGGCCTGAATTAATGCGCTTAAAAGACCGTCATGACCGTGATTTTGCATTAGGACCAACACATGAAGAAGTCATTACTACTTTAGTACGTGATGAAATTAAATCATATAAAAAATTACCGTTAACATTGTATCAAATTCAAACCAAATTCCGTGATGAAAAACGTCCTCGCTTTGGCTTACTACGAGGAAGAGAATTTATCATGAAAGATGCTTATTCTTTCCATGCGTCACGTGAAAGTTTAGATGAAACATATGAAGATATGTACCGTGCTTATTCTAATATTTTCTCCCGCCTTGGCTTAAACTACCGCGCCGTTATTGCAGATGCAGGTTCAATTGGCGGTAAAGGTACACATGAATTTATGGTGCTTTCTGAAATCGGTGAAGATACAATTGCATACTCGGATACTTCGGACTATGCAGCAAACATCGAAATGGCTGAAGTCATCGTTGACTATCAACCATCTGATGAGGCTTTAAAAGAAGTGGAAAAAGTAGCAACACCAGAACAAAAAACGATTGAAGAAGTTTCAGCATTCTTAAAAGTAGAGCCAGCCAATGTCATCAAATCTTTAGTTTTTGATGTAGATGGTGAGCTTGTTGTAGTCCTAGCACGTGGGGATCATGAAATTAATGATATCAAATTGAAAAATGCACTTGATGCAGGGTCAGTGGAACTTGCTAGTGAAGCAGCAATTAAAGATTTATTAGGCTGTGGCGTTGGTTCAATTGGTCCAGTGAAACTACCAGTAGACGTAAAAGTAGTAGCAGACCAAGCAATTAAATCCATCCGTAATGGTATTGCAGGTGCTAACGAAGATGGATTCCACTTAGTCAATGTTAACCCAGAGCGTGATTTTGCAGTTAATGACTATTTAGATATTCGTTTTATTCAAGAGGGAGATCCTTCTCCTGATGGACAAGGTATCATTAAATTTGCAGAAGGTATCGAGGTTGGTCATATTTTCAAATTAGGTACTACATATTCTGCTAAAATGAATGGTACTTTCTTAGATGAGCAAGGAAAGGCTCAACCATTTATTATGGGTTGCTATGGTATTGGTGTATCTCGTATTCTAGCTGCTGTAGCTGAGCACTTCCAAGATGACAATGGCTTTACATGGCCAACACAATTAGCGCCATATGATATTCATGTTGTACCAGTTAACACAAAAGATGAGGCGCAAGTGGCATTAGCAGAGGAGCTGTATGGCTTATTAAAATCATACCGTTATGATGTGCTATTAGATGATCGTCCTGAACGTGCAGGTGTAAAATTCGCGGACGCTGATTTAATTGGTCTACCTGTTCGAGTAACTGTCGGTAAAAAAGCAACAGAGGGTATTATAGAGGTGAAATTCCGTCAAACGGGTGAAACATTTGAATGGAAAAAAGAAGAAGTCATTGATCACCTTAACGAATTTTTCCGTAAAAACTAATGACCTGCTAGAAGGTTGGTCATAATTGGAAGCCAATGCTTTTGATAGAGGCTTTCGTATAAATTTGATAAGATAGATATAAATAATTCGCGACACTTCTGCGGGACAGTGAGCCAAGCAAGAAACAACAGATGGTAAAATCTCTGTTAAACTTGAAGAGCGCCCGCAGTGTGGGAGCGAATTTTTTTCTTGAATTCTCATCATGCGTTTGAGACGAATTAGAACATGAGGCTAAATAAGCTGCCTCTTTCTGAAAGTAGGTGTCATTAGATTGGAACAGCAACAAGAGGCAAGAATGAGACTTCGAATGCTCTTGCAACAATTAGAGTTAACAGATGATGTATACATGTCATTTTTTGAGGAAGGTGAATTATCACGCCTGACAGTTCATAAAAAGGACAGACTTTGGCATTTCACCATTAAGTTAAGAGATATACTACCGTTTTCGTTATATCAGCTTTTCCGTACGCATTTGACAGAGAAGTTTTCAGCGATCGCGCAAGTTAATACGACATTTGAAACGTTAGAGCAAAATGTGACAGAGGAACTGGTGCAAGCTTACTGGCTAAATGTTGTGGAACAAATTGATGAGATGGCCCCACCGCTTAAAAATTGTCTCGTCTCTCAAGTACCAACATGGAACGGCCAAAAGATGACATTATCCTGCATGCAGGAAATGGAATTTATGATGCTAAAAACAAAGTATGCTGACAAACTAGCAGAAAGCTATGGTCAATTTGGTTTCCCTCGTATGGCAATCGACTTTGTGCTACAAGAAGAAACGGAAGAAATGATTGCGGCACAGGAAGCGTTTATGGAGCAGAAACGTCTGGAAGAAGTGGCTCTGGCACAGCAAGCGATGCAGGATTTCCAAAAACGTGAGCAAGAGAAGAAGGACAATCCAGCACTGGCGAACCTTGGTGACCGTCCCTTCCAACTTGGAATGCATATTAAAGATGATGAAATCATGGAAATTAAACGGATTGTTGAAGAAGAACGCCGTGTTATTATTGAAGGATTTGTCTTTGATGCGGAAATTAAAGAGTTAAAAAGTGGACGTTCCTTATTACAAATCAAAATTACCGACTATACAGATTCCATCATTGTTAAAATGTTTTCTCGTGATAATGATGATGCCGAATTAATGCAACATCTGAAAAAGGGCATGTGGGTTAAAGTTCGAGGCTCTGTGCAAACAGATACATTCATTCGTGATTTAATCGTCATGGCGAATGATATTAATGAAATCAAAAAAGAAACACGACAGGATTTAGCACCAGAGGGTGAAAAGCGTGTTGAGTTACATTTGCATACACCAATGAGCCAAATGGATGCTGTTACACCTGTTGATCGGCTTGTTGCACAGGCTGCAAAGTGGGGGCATCCAGCAATAGCTATTACGGATCATGCGGTTGTGCAATCTTTCCCTGAAGCATATGCGGCGGGGAAAAAACATGGCATTAAGATTATTTATGGTCTGGAAGCAAATTTAGTGGATGATGGTGTACCAATTGCCTATGCTCCAGAGCATCGTTTATTGGCAGACACAACGTATGTTGTTTTTGACGTAGAAACGACAGGGCTATCCACTGCATACGATACGATTATTGAGTTGGCTGCAGTTAAAATTAAAGATGGACATGTTATCGATAAATATGAAAGCTTTGCAAATCCACATCATCCACTTTCGGCCACTACCATTGAATTAACAGGTATTACAGATGATATGGTTCGAAATGCACCAGAGGTAGAGCAGGTCATTAAAGAATTTCATGCCTTTATCGGTGACGCAATTGTTGTCGCTCATAACGCGTCATTTGATATAGGCTTCCTCTATACAGGCTATAAAAAATTTGGTCTTGAAGAGACGGTCCATCCTGTAATTGACACATTAGAGCTAGCAAGGTTGCTTTATCCTACAATGAAAAACCATCGTTTGAATACCCTTTGTAAAAAATTCAATATTGAATTAACACAACATCACCGAGCGATTTATGATACAGAGGCGACAGGGTATTTACTGCTGCAGCTATTAAAGGATGCGGATGAGCTAGCTATCAACTACCATGATGACTTCAATAAGCATATTGGTGGTGGGGATGCCTATAAAAAAGGTAGACCTATGCATTGTACGATTTTAGCAGTAGATAATGCAGGCTTAAAAAACTTATTTAAAATCGTCTCACATTCGCATACAAAAACATTCTATCGTGTTCCTCGGGTGACACGGGCAGTGCTTGAGCAATATCGCGAGGGTTTATTAGTAGGATCTGGTTGTAGTAATGGTGAAGTATTCGAAACAATGATGAATAAATCTCCTGAGGAAGCAGAGAAAGTCGCTCGTTTTTACGATTATATTGAGGTGCAACCGAAGGCTGTATATGCGCCATTAATCGAACGAAATGTTGTGCGTGATGAATGGACATTAGAAGATATTATCCGTAAACTTGTTAAACTTGGGAAGAAGCTAGATAAGCCTGTTGTTGCTACTGGCAATGTCCATTATTTAGATCCAACAGATGGAATGTTCAGGCAAATACTCATTGGTTCACAAGGTGGAGCGAATATTTTAAATCGATCCAAGCTACCGGAGGTTCATTTTAGAACAACTGATGAAATGCTGAAAGAATTTGATTTTTTAGGACCGGATCTTGCAAAAGAAGTAGTTGTGACGAATGCTCAAAAAGTAGCAGCAAGTATTGGCGACGTCAAACCGATTAAGGATGACCTCTATACACCAAAAATTGAAGGCTCTGATGATGAGGTAACTAATTTAACTTATGAAATGGCCCATCGTATTTATGGTGAGGACTTACCAGAAATCGTGAAGGCTCGAATTGAGAAAGAATTAAAATCGATTTTGGGTCACGGTTTTGGGGTAATTTATTTAATTTCTGCCAAGCTAGTGAAAAAATCATTAGCTGATGGCTATTTAGTAGGGTCACGTGGTTCGGTTGGTTCTTCGTTAGTAGCAACTTTTATGGAAATTACAGAGGTTAACCCATTACCTCCTCACTATATTTGTCCTAGTTGTAAACATTCCGAGTTTTTCGATGATGGATCTGTCAGCTCTGGCTTCGATTTACCAAATAAAGACTGTACAGAATGTGGCACACCTTATAAAAAAGATGGACAAGATATACCATTTGAAACCTTCCTTGGTTTTAAAGGTGACAAGGTACCCGATATCGATTTGAGTGCGACACGTTGCTAATTGAAAAGATTAGCCACCATTAATGGTAGAACTGCTATTTCGAAGTGTGGAATGACGGAGTAACGCCCCGAAACACACTCGCTGAAGCTACGACATGCAAGCGGATGACTGCAAAATTGAAACTTGTATGAAGCTCGTTAAAGTGGGCTGAAGTTCACCCAAACAGTACGGCTGTGGAAAAGGAGACATCCTGTGAATGATAGGTCTGGCGTCTATAAACTTTCTATGGTTAGAATCAGTAGATTGACTGGGACGAACCCTCGATTGACTTTTCGTGAATATCACGTAGTAGAAATGCTGCGGGGTCCAAATTAGGGCTTCTAGGTGTGGATGAGTAAGCGTTTGATTATGAAAATCCATCTTGTGTTACAGGCACATGCAAGCCTAGCGGAATTTAGGGGGAACCTAAGGGAAGATGTACAGATAGAAATAGTGGAACGTGTGAAGCTCCAAACGTAAGAGACAGTTGCATGTCGATGACGACGGTACGAGGAAAGGCTTTTAGCTATAACTCGTTTTAACGGAGTGGCAGTAGTGCCGTAGTACCGATGATGAAATGCCAGTGATGACTGAATAACAAATAGGTCGGAGGAAAAAAACATTTCTGAGGGAAGGGCACAAGTCGTTAGTGTTGAAAACAAACCTACACAAGTCAGATTCTAGTATGACTAAAGAGAACGAAAGCTCAATGGGAGTGATTAGTTGACTGACTTAATGATTCAAAAGTTAAGAAACAATGAGTATTTTGGATTGCAAACAACTTTTGATGATCTTTATAACGAAAGTAAAAGTGGTCGTTATTTTACAGACCTTTATGATGTGATTATTTCCGAAGAAAATATCATGCTCGCCTTTCGTAACCTTAAAAGTAATACAGGTAGTAAAACGAAAGGTACTAATGGACACACAATTAAACATTTAAACAAAATGAATGCTGATAAACTAATCAAGCTTGTTCGAAGAAGACTAGAAAATTATTCACCACATGCAGTAAGAAGGTTATTCATACCAAAACCGAATGGAAAGATGCGACCTCTTGGTATCCCAACTATTGAGGATAGATTAATACAGCAAATGTTTTTGCAAGTATTAGAACCGATTACAGAGGCGAAATATCATCCGCAAAGTTATGGCTTTAGACCGAAACGAAGCACACATGATGCACTCGCAAGATGCTATCATATGGTGAATCATAGTCATCAACATTTTGTCGTTGATATCGATATTAAAGGTTTCTTCGATAATGTAAATCATAAAAAGCTAATGAGACAATTATGGACGATTGGTATTAGGGATAAAAAAGTATTAGTAATCATCAAAAAGATGCTGAAAGCTGAAATTACAGGTGAAGGAGTACCAACGAAAGGAACGCCCCAAGGAGGAATTTTATCTCCGCTACTTGCCAATGTAGTATTA
Organism: Lysinibacillus sp. FSL K6-0057; assembly: GCF_038630885.1. Classification (NCBI taxonomy): domain Bacteria; kingdom Bacillati; phylum Bacillota; class Bacilli; order Caryophanales; family Bacillaceae; genus Lysinibacillus; species Lysinibacillus sp. FSL K6-0057. Next base: position 1,206,717 of record NZ_CP152047.1, read on the forward strand.
AACGAGTTGGATTGGTGGATTTCAAATCAATGGGAAACGAAACCGACACGAGTACCTTATAAGCTAAAACGCAATAAAACGGACGCACTTAAAAAGACAAGGTTAAAACCAATGTATCTAGTTCGATACGCAGATGATTTTAAAATATTCACGAACTCATATGAAAATGCTCGAAAGATTAAAATAGCTGTTGAAAAATGGTTAAAAGAACGATTAGGGCTAGAAATTAGTGAAGAAAAAAGTAAAATCACGAATTTGCGTAAGAATGGTACAGACTTTTTAGGAGTTCGCTTTAGAGCGGTACAAAAAGGCAATGCGAAAACAGGATACATCGTCAATTCTAAGATGGACCCAAGAGCAAAAGAAAAGGTACAAGGCGTTATAAGGCATCAGCTAGTAAAACTAAGAAAAAGTCCTACTCCACAAAAAGTGATGAATTTTAATGCGAATATTTTAGGGCTGCAAAACTATTATAAGATTGCAACTCGGATCGCTCAGGATTTTAATGAGATAAGGCATAACATTCACCCAAACATTAAATCACTCATGATAAGAAACATCTTTTTGAAAACAAAAGAAACAAACGGAGTGATTGATAAATTTTACGGAGATTACAATTATCCACGTTTCAAAAGCAATGGATTGCTGGTATATCCTATTGAAGCTGTTCGACATGATATACGAGGACAGCGAAAGCCTGAATTCACAATTTACAATGAAGTTGATAGGAAAGTAATTCATAAAGATTTAAAACAAGTGTCCATTCGAGAAATCGAAATGTTTCGTAAAGGAATATATAAATCAAAAAGTGTTCTGTATGAGAATAACCGATTGAGTAAATATGTAGCACAAAAAGGCTGCTGTGGTATTACGGGTGAGAGATTAACACCTCATCAAGCGTTATGTCATCATATTAAATCAACAGCACAAGGTGGTACAGATGAATACGATAACTTGATTATTATTAATAGAAAGTATCATATGCTCATTCACAATTCAGACCCTTTAAGGAATAAAGAATATCAGAAGATTTTAAGTAAATTCGAAATAAAAGCAATGAACAAATTAAACAGGCTAAGAACGGAAGTAGGAAATCCAAAGCTTAGCCTATAACATTCAACAAAACTAACGATGGAACGCCGTGTGAGTGTGAAAGCCTCATGCACGGTGTGGGACGGGGGAAAAGCTGGCGATAACTTCAAAGGCTTACCTATCGTCATATTTTTCGGGTGAATATCAACCACAAGCTCACAACTATACAAAGGTGCTATTTGGTGAGGATTATGTATACCGTGCCGGAACAATTGGTACAGTGGCGGAGAAAACAGCATATGGCTATGTAAAAGGCTATGCAAATGATCATAATTTACATTTCCGAGGTGCGGAAGTCGATCGTTTAGTTCAAGGCTGTACAGGCGTAAAACGTACATCAGGGCAACACCCTGGGGGAATTATTGTTGTACCTGATTATATGGATATTTATGACTTCTCTCCAGTACAGTTCCCTGCAGATGCGCAGGATGCAGAATGGCGGACAACCCATTTTGACTTCCACTCGATTCATGACAATATTTTAAAGCTTGATATACTTGGACACGATGATCCGACGGTGATCAGGATGTTGCAGGATTTATCTGGAATAGATCCAAAAACAATTCCAACCGATGATCCTGTCGTGATGAAAATTTTTAGTTCTCCAGAAACGTTAGGAGTCACAGAAAAGCAAATTGGCTGTAAGACAGGAACATTGGGTATCCCGGAATTTGGTACACGTTTCGTACGTCAAATGCTAGAAGATACAAAGCCTTCCACATTCTCAGAGCTTGTACAAATTTCTGGACTTTCACATGGAACAGACGTATGGCTAGGCAATGCACAGGAATTAATTCAAAACGGTACATGTGTGCTGAAAGAAGTAATTGGTTGTCGTGATGATATTATGGTGTATTTAATTTACCAAGGTCTAGAGCCGTCATTAGCCTTTAAAATCATGGAATCTGTTCGTAAAGGGAAAGGTTTATCAGAAGAGTTTGAAGCCGAGATGCTCGCCAATAAAGTACCAGGCTGGTATATCGAATCCTGTAAAAAGATAAAATATATGTTCCCAAAAGCCCATGCGGCAGCTTACGTGTTAATGGCTGTACGTATTGCGTGGTTCAAGGTACATTTCCCAATTCTTTATTATGCAGCGTATTTCACAGTTCGGGCAGATGATTTCGATTTAATTGCGATGGTTCAAGGATCACAAATGATTCGAGCACGTATTGATGAAATTAATATGAAAGGTTTAGATGCATCCACTAAAGAGAAAAACTTATTAACGGTGTTGGAGCTTGCGTTGGAAATGTGTGAACGAGGTATGAGTTTCCAAAAGGTTGACTTATATCGCTCTCAAGCCAGTGAATTTGTCATTGATGGCAATTCACTCATCCCTCCATTCGACGCGATACCAGGCCTTGGGACTAACGTGGCCAAAACGATAGTAGCTGCTCGTGAAGAGGGAGAGTTTTTATCCAAGGAAGATTTACAGCAACGTGGTCGTGTATCCAAAACACTTATTGAATACATGGATCAGCTTGGATGTTTAGAAGGCATGCCTGATGCTAATCAGTTATCACTATTCTAGTATGGGATTTGTTTCGTATTGAAAGGTCTTCATGCATTTTCAAATTCCTGACACAATATGGTTATCTTTAATGACGGAAATTTGCATTGTGTCGAGAACTGTGCTATTCTTATGGTAATAATTTGTTGATATTTTTCCAGCAAAAGAGTGGGGCATACCCGCTCTTTTCTGTTGTTTAACCGTAGCAAAACAAATTTTGACTAACAGCAGGTAAGACCGTTAAATTTCACCAAAGCAACTGGTGGAATTTCTGTTTTATTATGGTTCATTACTGCGTTAACTGATAGTAATGAACAATTCATACGCTAGAATTTGATAAATACAGGAGGAAATAATGAGCAAAGTACCATCTTTAATTGAAGAGCTCGCTAAACCAATTGTGGATGAGTTAAATCTTGAGCTAGTGGATATTGAGTTCGTAAAAGAAGGACGTAACTGGTTTTTACGCGTCTATGTTGATACACCTGAGGGTGCAATTGACATTGACCAATGTGCTCAAGTTAGTGAACGACTAAGCTTGTTATTGGATGAAAAAGATCCAATTACACAAAATTATTATTTAGAGGTTTCTTCGCCTGGAGCGGAACGTCCATTAAAAAAAGATACAGATTTTGAAAAAGCAGTTGGTAAATTTATTTACGTAAAAACCTACAAGCCCATCAAGGACATGAAGGAATTCCTAGGCTACTTAACGTCATACGATGAACATACATTAGTGATGGAAGTGCGTATTAAAACACGTAAAATGACAGTAACAATTGAACAAGAAAAAATCGCATTGGCACGTCTTGCCATTGATTTTTCAGCATAATGCATATTTAGGAGTGAAAACAAAATGAGTAGTGATTTGTTAGATGCGCTGAATGCGCTAGAAGAACAAAAAGGAATTTCAAGAGATGTGTTAATTGAAGCCATTGAAGCGGCATTAGTTACAGCTTACAAACGCAACTTTAACCAAGCACAAAATGTTCGAGTGGACTTAAATTTAGATAAGGGCTCAATTCGTGTATTTTCACGTAAAGATGTGGTGGAAGAGGTAGAAGATGATCGTTTGCAAATTTCGCTAGAAGATGCAAAAGTCATTAATCCAGCTTATCAGCTAGAGGACATCGTGGAGCAGGAAGTAACGCCACGCAACTTCGGACGCATTGCTGCACAAACAGCAAAACAGGTAGTCACACAGCGTGTACGTGAAGCGGAACGAGGTTTAATCTATGAGCAATACGTAGATCGTGAAGATGATATCGTAACGGGTGTTGTTGAACGTTTAGATGCTCGTAATATCTATGTAGGTCTTGGGAAAGTAGAAGCGGCATTGCCAGTTAATGAACAAATCCAAGGCGAATCCTATCATCCACATGATCGTATTAAAGTATATATTACAAAAGTTGAACGTACGACACGTGGACCTCAAGTGATTGTGTCCCGTACACATCCTGGTTTATTACGCCGATTATTTGAGATGGAAGTACCTGAAATTTATGAGGGTATTGTAGAGATTAAATCAATTGCACGTGAAGCTGGAGATCGCTCTAAAATTTCTGTCTTTGCGCATAATGAAGAAGTAGATCCAGTAGGTTCATGTGTTGGGGCAAAGGGAGCTCGTGTACAAACGATTGTCAATGAACTAAATGGTGAAAAAATTGATATCGTAGAATGGTCTGAAGATCCGGTTGTCTTTGTAGCTAATGCATTAAGCCCATCGAAAGTATTAGATGTTCAAGTGAATGAAGAAGAAAAATCGACAACAGTTGTCGTACCAGACTATCAATTATCTCTAGCAATTGGTAAACGCGGACAAAATGCACGTCTAGCAGCGAAGCTTACTGGTTGGAAAATTGATATTAAGAGTGAGACAGATGCTCGTGGATTAGGTATTTATCCTTCGGCTACAAGCACTTTCATCCCTGCGGATGATGAAGAAAGTGATTTTGATGATGTAGCAGTTGACTTATATCAAGATGACGAAGAATAAGTAAGAAAGCCCCGTGTGACAAGTTAGCTGACAGTATTCAGTGGGCCCCCTACGCCGACTGAATACTGTCAGAGCGTCAAGTAGAGCATAACTTGTCCACCTCTTACGACAAGCTTCAGAGAGGAATGGTGATTCTTATGGCTGTAAACAAAAAAGTACCTCTTCGTAAATGTGTAGCAACTGGAGAAATGCTACCAAAGAAAGAGATGGTACGTGTTGTTCGTTCAAAAGAGGGCGAAGTAAGTGTAGATGTCTCCGGAAAAAAACCTGGGCGTGGTGCCTATGTCTCTAAATCAGAGCAGGCAGTTGACATCGCGCGTAAGAAAAATGTATTAGGGCACCAGCTTGATGTTAAAATTCCTGAAGAAATTTATGAGGAACTTATTTTGCTGATTCGTAGGGAGTCAATTTTATGATAAATCAAGCAATATTTAATTTGCTTGGGATCGCGGCAAGAGCACGTAAAGTGATTTCAGGAGAAGAGCTAGTAGTAAAGGAAGTCCGTAATGGCAATGCTAAGATAGTATTGCTTGCAAACGATGCTTCTAAAAACTCTAGTAAGAAAATTCAAGATAAGTGCACGTACTACAACGTTGAGTATCATGTAATTGGAGATCGTTATGATCTAGGACATGCTACAGGTAAGGAGGCCCGAGTGGCTTTAGCTATTACCGATAAAGGTTTTGCACGTAAATTGTCTAGTCTACTCAACGAAAACTAATCGGGGGTGAGCAGATGACCAAAATCAGAGTTCATGAATATGCGAAGCAAGTGAATAAAACGAGTAAAGAGGTTATTGAAGCACTAAGTAAATTAAATGTGAGTGTAACAAACCATATGTCTATGTTAGAGAAAGACGCTGTGGCAAAGTTAAATCAAACATTTAAAGCAACACCTGAGAAAAATGTAGCAAAACAATCAACTCAAAACATGGCACAAAAACCTCAATCAAATGGCCAGCAAAAACCACAGCATTCGGTGAAAAAGCAAGAAGGACAAAGGCAGCAATCTGCTACTTCTAAGCCAAAAGCAAACAACCAGCAACACGCACAGCAAAACTCAAATTCGTCTAACGAAAAATCTAAGAATACAAAAGGTAATCAAAATAGAAATATGACACAAAATAATAATAATAACAATAATAATAATAATCGTAGAGGTGGCGGTGGTTACAACCAACGTCCAAAACCAGGGATTCATGGAGGCAAACGTCGCCATCCAAAAACGCATCAACCGTCTATACCAGTTAAACAAAAGGAACTGCCAGAAAAAATTACTTTTGTTGAATCATTATCAGTAGCGGAATTAGCAAAAAAATTACACCGTGAGCCGTCTGAAATCATTAAGAAATTATTTATGCTTGGGGTAATGGCAACAATTAACCAAGAATTAGATAAGGATGCAATTGAATTAATTTGCGCAGACTATGGTGTAGAAGTGGAAGAAGAAATTCGTGTAGATATTACGGATTTAGAAACACACTTCGAGCAAACAGAAGAAGTGAACGAAGCTGAATTATCAGAACGTCCACCAGTTGTAACAATCATGGGTCACGTTGACCACGGTAAAACAACATTATTAGATTCTATTCGTAATACTAAAGTGACAGCAGGAGAAGCTGGCGGTATTACACAACATATTGGCGCATACCAAGTAACGGAAGGCGATAAGAAAATTACTTTCCTTGATACTCCAGGGCACGCAGCTTTCACAACAATGCGCGCACGTGGTGCAAAAGTAACGGATTTAACAATTTTAGTTGTAGCTGCTGATGATGGCGTCATGCCACAAACAGTAGAAGCGATTAATCACGCTAAAGCAGCCGAAGTACCAATTATTGTAGCTGTGAATAAAATGGATAAACCATCAGCAAATCCTGATCGTGTGATGCAAGAATTAACAGAGCATGGCCTAGTTCCTGAAGCATGGGGTGGCGAAACAATTTTCGTACCAATTTCTGCATTAAAAGGTGAAGGCATCGATACATTGCTCGAAATGATTCTACTTGTAGCTGAGGTTGGTGAGCTTAAAGCGAACCCAGATCGTTTAGCACTTGGTACAGTTATTGAAGCGCAACTTGATAAAGGACGTGGCTCTGTTGCTACGTTATTAGTACAAGATGGAACTTTAAAAGTAGGTGACCCGATTGTTGTAGGTCATGCGTATGGTCGTGTACGTGCGATGGTGAATGACAAAGGTCGTCGTGTGAAAGAAGCTGGCCCATCAACACCAGTAGAAATTACAGGTTTAAATGATGTACCTCAAGCTGGTGACCGCTTCGTAGTCTTTGAAGACGAGAAAACAGCACGCCAAGTTGGGGAAACTCGTGCCATGTCAGCAATTCAAGCACAGCGTTCAGAAAAGCAACGTGTTACGCTGGATAACTTATTTGAACAAATGAGCCAAGGCGAAATGAAAGAGCTTAACTTAATTGTGAAAGCTGACGTTCAAGGTACTGTTGAAGCAATGGCTGCTTCCTTAATGAAAATTGATGTAGAAGGCGTAAATGTGAAAATCATTCACACAGGTGCTGGTGCTATTACAGAATCTGATATTTCTCTTGCAGCAGCTTCCAATGCGATCGTTATTGGATTTAACGTACGTCCAGATGTTAACGCAAAACGTGCAGCAGAAGAAGAGGGTGTAGATATTCGCTTACACCGCATTATCTATAAAGTAATTGAAGAGATTGAACAAGCGATGAAAGGTATGCTTGATCCAGAGTTTGAAGAAAAAATTATTGGTCAAGCAGAAGTTCGTCAAACAATTAAAGTATCAAAAGTTGGTACAATTGCTGGTTCATATATAACAGAAGGAAAAGTAACGCGTGATTCAGGTGTACGTGTGATCCGTGATAACGTAGTAATATTTGAAGGTGAGCTAGATACGCTTAAACGCTTCAAAGATGAAGTGAAAGAAGTGGCAAGAGGATACGAATGTGGTATTACGATTACAAACTTCAACGATATTAGAGAAGGCGATATTATTGAAGCCTATATTATGGAAGAAGTTAAACGCGTCTAATGATCGTATATGCAGAGGTTGAATTCATCATTCAAACTGCCCATTCGTTAAAGGAAAAACGTGCTGTTTTACAGCGTATGATTACCCGCACAAAGCAGAAATTTAATGTTTCTATTGCGGAAATTGACCATCAAAATGTATGGCAGCGTACGAAATTAGGACTTGTTGCTGTTTCTTCATCAAAAGATGCAGCTGAACGGGAAATAAACCATGCGCTCCATTATTTGCAGTCAAATCCATCATGGGAACAGCTTGATGTGTGGCGAGATTATTTATAAGTAACAGTAGATAGTTGAGAGCGTGATACAGCAATAAAATATCAACTATCTGTACATCGAAATAGAGGTGATAAATTATGTCTCTACGTTCAAACCGTGTTGCTGAGCAAATGAAAAAGGAGCTTGGCGATATTATTGGCCGTAAAATAAAAGATCCGCGTGTTGGTTTTGTGACTGTTACAGGTGTTGATGTAACAGGTGATTTACAGCAAGCGACAATTTATATTACATCTTTAGGCAATGAGCGTGAACGTGAAGAAACGCTAAAAGCTTTAGTAAAAGCTTCTGGCTTCATTCGTTCTGAAATCGGATCACGCATTCGTTTACGACGTACACCAGAATTAATCTTTGAATTTGATTCATCGATTGAATATGGTAACCGTATTGATTCATTGCTAAGAGATTTACACAAAGAATAAGCTAAAAAAGTCTGCCACATGCATGTTTATGCAGGCAGACTTTTTATCTTCATGGAAAAGGTTATATTGCCAATGAGTAATTAATTATAGAGTAGGCAATTTGGGAGGAGCTATATGAACGGTATTTTACCGCTTTGGAAAGAAAGAGGCATGACGAGCCATGATTGTGTCTTTAAATTACGCAAAATTTTGCGGACAAAAAAAGTTGGGCATACAGGTACACTTGATCCAGGTGTTGAGGGCGTACTACCAATTTGTATTGGCCAAGCAACTCGAATAGCAGAATATTTAACGGATGCAGGGAAAACCTATGAAGCAATTATTTCAATCGGTCGTACCACGACAACCGAGGATGCAGAAGGTGAAACCGTTGAAGAAAATCTTACGATAAAAAAATTTTCTCGTGAACAGTTGCTAGAGGTTTTAGCTTCATTAACTGGAGTTATTGAACAAACACCACCCATGTTTTCAGCAGTAAAAGTAAATGGGAAGCGCCTCTATGAATATGCGCGAAAAGGCGAAAGTGTTGAAAGACCAACTCGTCAAGTCACAATTTATGATTTAGAGCTTCTTGATGAGCTAGCACAATATGAGGGGCAAGAAATTACATTTCCAGTCCGTATCGCTTGCAGTAAAGGGACCTATATACGAACATTAGCTGTACAAATTGGTGAGGCGCTTGGCTATCCAGCACATATGAAGGAACTCGTACGAACTGCTTCAGGTACCTTTACACAGGATAACTGTTTTACATTAGCACAGGTTGCTGAGCTAATGGGGGCTGAGCAAGTGGCTACCTGTATTTTACCTGTCGAGTATGCATTAGCAGACTATCCATATATTGAGATTACGAACGCCAATGAAAAAGAAATTTTCAATGGACAAGTGCTTCCAGCAGATGCATTATTAAATAGTCATGATAAAATTGTGTATGGAATCAATGGAAAGGCAGTTGCGGTTTATCAGGCTCACCCTACAAAGGATGGTTTGATGAAGCCACATAAGATGTTTCCGACGATAGAGTAGGAGGATTTTTTCAATGGAGGTCATTCATTTAAAATACCCACATCAATTACAGCAACGAGAAAGTATCCAGCCGTATTCATTAGCTCTTGGCTTTTTCGATGGTGTACATAGAGGGCATCAAGCAGTTATCAAGGCAGCTAAGGAAGAGGGAGACAAGCGACAAATTCCAACTGCAGTGATGACATTCGATCCACATCCTTCATTAGTCCTTGGTGGACGTAACGAAAAGGTTTTTTATATTACACTCTTACAACAGAAATTACAGTTGTTTGAAGAACAGGGTGTGGATACGGTATTCGTTGTCCATTTCACTTCTGATTTTGCCAAACTTTCACCAGCTGCGTTTATTGATACATTTATTCGTGGATTAAATATTCAACATGTGACAGCTGGCTTCGATTATTCGTTTGGAGCATTTGGTAAGGGAACAATGGAAGATATGCGTGTATTAAGCAATGGTGAATATGGGGTAACGATTGTTGAGAAGAAAACAGATGATGTTGAGAAAATCAGCTCTACCCGTATCCGCAAGCTATTACAAGAAGGCGACATGGAAGAAGCAACAGTGCTATTAGGGAGACCATTTGAAATCAATGGCATTGTTGTACATGGTGATAAACGTGGGCGTACCATTGGCTTCCCTACAGCAAATGTCCAAGCTTTAGAAGGAACGTTTATTCCAGCAAGTGGTGTCTATGCTGTTCGCCTGCTTGTGCAAAATAACTGGTATGATGGTGTTTGCAATGTTGGCTATAAACCAACTTTCAAAGATCCAAATGATAAGCAATTATCGATTGAAGTCCATATTCTAAACTTTGATAAAAATATTTATGGTGAAGAAGTACATGTAGCATGGTATAAACGCATTCGAAGTGAACGAAAATTTGATGGTATTGAGGCATTGAAGACGCAAATAGAAAAGGATAAACAAGAAGCAATTCGTTACTTTAACGAGCTATAAGACTTACTTCATTTTCTTAATTAGATGATCTAATTCGACGTTTTACTTGCTTGACCAAGTGATTTATGGTAACATTCATAAGTGCATAAATGCTTAACCTTAGCTTGGTATATCGATGACTCCAACGTTTACTGTGCTAATGGGGATTAATTATAATTTAGGAGGTCCATACAAATGGCTATTACAAAAGAACGTAAAAACGAAATTATCGCTGAGTACCGTACTCACGAAAGTGACACTGGTTCACCAGAAGTACAAGTTGCAGTATTAACAGCAGAAATCAATGCTCTAAATACTCACTTACGTACACACAAAAAAGATTTCCACTCTGAGCGTGGTCTTCTTAAAATGGTAGGTCGTCGTCGTCACTTATTAAAATATCTTCGTGAAACTGACGTACAACGTTACCGTGAACTAATCAACCGTTTAGGCTTACGTCGCTAATTTATAGCAGAAGTAATCCTATATTAGACTGTAGACAAACAGTAGTTTGTCTACAGTCTTTTTTTATAGCTAATCATCAATACGAAATAACATTCATAATGATTGTTATTTTGTTCAACAATAAGCCATAACTTTTTTACACTACGATGAACGATAGATAAAAATGATTTGATACTTCATAAAAGGGTGATATATTCTAATCACATTTCACAGCCCATGTTCAAGTCATTGTAATCATCTTTTGCAAGTGCAATTGAAGTAGATAAATTGAATGCGAGGTTGCTTTTATTTTTCATGAATTATAATCTAGCAAATTATAGGTAGAGGCTCGAAACAATTGGTAGATAAGCGTCAATCATACAATCTAAATGCTATCATTGAATACTAGTAAAACGATGGCTATGGGTTAGAAAACGTTCTGTATTATCAGATGGTGAAATGTAAACTTAAACTAAATCATTTAGAAGGGTGAGTAAGATGTTTAACCAATTATTAAGAGAGAATAATATTGTCGCAGGTATATTAACAGTTATTCGTGTTTATTTAGGCTGGCATTGGCTTACAGCAGGTTGGGGAAAACTGTTTAATGGCTTTGATGCATCTGGTTTTTTAGCCAATGCTATTGCAAATCCAGTGACAAGTGGAGAAGAGCTCGCATATCCACTGTATGTAAAGTTTATTGAATCGTTTGCTTTACCAAATGCTGGGGTAATTAATATTCTCGTGCCTTGGGGAGAATTTTTAGTAGGGCTAGGATTAATTCTGGGATGTTTAACGACATATGCTGCATTTTTCGGTATGGTCATGAATTTTGCTTTCTTAATGGCAGGTACTATATCTAGTAATCCTTGGGACATTTTACTTGCAATCTTTATTGCCGTTGCTGGTTATAATGCTGGGAAATTTGGGCTTGACCGCTTTATTATGCCAATCTTAAGTGAAAAGATGGAGAGAAATAAGAAAAAAGAAGTAGTTCAACCAATTTCTAAAATTACATAATAAACTTTTTGCATATCTTATATAGGAGACTACTCATTAGTCTGAATATACCCCGCCCATTATATAGGTGGGGTATATTGTTGTTGAAAAAAATCATGTCACTAGCAGAAAAAGACCTATTAGCAAGGTGAGGGGTTGATTTCCGTTCCGCCAACGTCCTTTCCAGGGGGCGTCCGATGAGCCGCTTCACTCACTTACGTTCGCTCCAGGGTCTCCTCTGTGACGCTAACCCCCCTAGGAGTGACGCTGGCTCCACTCCAATCAACCATTCTGCAAAATGTCTTTTCCTGAACAAAATAGCCCATTATTTATATTATTAGAGAGAGGATAGGCTCTTATTTTCGATGTGGAGAAGTGATCCGTGACAACACCTCTTCATAAAGAGTAGTGAACACCTTCACTTTATTTGAAAACCTTTGCTAAAAAGTCAGTGGGTTGAAGTGCAAGGCTACTTGACTCCTGTGGGATAGCGAGACAGGCAAAACTCTAAACGGAGCGGTAGCGGAGGAAGTGATTCGGCGCTCGCCCACAGGAAAGCAAGTAGCCTGCAACGGAAATCCACTTTTCACCTTTCACAAAAATTCTATTGATGGTTTTATACCCCGCCCATTATATGTGAGAGGTATTTGTGTGCCTGACTTATTAATTTTACTAGATGATCCGACTTTCTTTTACCTTATAGGATGTTGTATGATAAGCTCCATGTTATAATGAGTCTATTGTTTAAACTTGTACTTGAAAAACTAATGTTAGCGAAGCAGTTATTTCCATTTACATACATTACTTTTCGTCAAGAAGGAATCAATATAAAAAAATCCATATACCAAAAATGCTTTTTCAATGAAATATAGAAATAAATCTTAAATAAATTGGCAATAACTGAATTTAAATGTATGATTATTTCATGAAATATTATTTAGCATAGAACAAGCATTTTTGGTACACTTACTATTAGTACATACAGACGAAGTAAGTGTTTTTATAATAGAGAGGGGTTCATTGAATGAACGAAAAGAAAGTCTATTCCTATGAATGGGCTGGCCGTCCACTTGTAATTGAAGTAGGACAGTTAGCAAAACAAGCAAACGGAGCCGCATTAGTACGCTATGGCGATACTTCTGTACTTGCTACAGCAACAATGTCAAAATCACCAAAACCACTTGATTTCTTCCCATTAACAGTAAACTATGAAGAACGTCTATATGCTGCAGGTAAAATTCCTGGCGGCTTTATTAAGCGTGAAGGACGTCCATCTGAAAAAGCGATTTTAGCGAGCCGTTTAATCGACCGTCCTATTCGTCCGATGTTCCCAGATGGTTTCCGTAACGAAGTACAAGTTATTTCTATGGTTATGTCAAATGATCCTGATTGTACATCTGAAATGGCAGCAATGGTTGGTTCCTCATTAGCATTAGCTATTTCTGATATTCCATTTGATGGACCAATCGCAGGTGTACAAGTTGGTTATATTGACGGAGAGTTTATTGTAAACCCGACAGTAGAACAATCGAATCACTCAACAATTCACTTATCTGTAGCAGGGAACAAAGATGCTATCAACATGGTTGAAGCGGGTGCACTTGAAGTACCAGAAGAAATTATGTTAGAAGCGATTATGTTCGGTCATGAAGAAATCAAAAAAATCATTGCTTTCCAAGAGCAAATTGTGGCAGAGGTTGGTAAAGAAAAGTTACCAGTGACACTATTTGAAATTGACGAAGCGATTCAAGCCGATATAAAAGCAGCTTGTGAGACTGATATGCATGATGCAATTCAAACGGCGGAGAAACATGCACGTGATGAGGCGATTCAAGCTGTTAAAGATCGTGTTATTGCTTCTTATGAAGAGCAAGAAGCAGATGACGATACAATGAAACAAGTGTATAACATTCTTGATAAGATGGTGAAAGAAGAAGTACGTCGTCAAATCACAGAAGATAAAATTCGTCCAGATGGTCGTAAGCTCGACGAAATTCGACCACTTTCTTCTGAAACAGGCTTATTACAACGTACACACGGTTCTGGTCTATTTACACGTGGACAAACACAAGCCCTATCTATTTGTACACTAGGGGCGCTAGGTGATGTACAAATTATTGATGGCTTAGGTGTTGAAGAATCAAAACGCTTTATGCACCATTACAACTTCCCTCAATTCTCTGTAGGAGAAACAGGCCCAATCCGTGGACCAGGTCGTCGTGAAATCGGTCATGGTGCGTTAGGTGAACGTGCACTTGAAGCTGTTATTCCTGATGAATCGGCTTTCCCATATACAATTCGTTGTGTATCAGAAGTACTTGAATCAAACGGATCAACTTCTCAAGCTTCTATCTGTGCCTCCACATTAGCCATGATGGATGCGGGTGTACCATTAAAAGCACCAGTTGCAGGTATTGCAATGGGTCTTATAAAAAAAGGCGAGCACTATTCCATTTTAACGGATATTCAAGGGATGGAAGACCATTTAGGTGATATGGACTTTAAAGTTGCTGGTACAGCTAAAGGTGTAACAGCACTACAAATGGACATTAAAATCGACGGTTTATCTCGCAATATTTTAGAAGAAGCACTGACACAAGCGAAAGTTGGTCGTATGCATATTCTAGAGTCAATGCTTGCAACACTTGCTGAACCTCGTGAAAAATTGTCTGAATTTGCACCGAAAATTGTCATCGTGAAAATTAATCCAGATAAAATTCGTGATGTGATTGGACCTGGTGGTAAACAAATTAACAAAATTATTGAAGAGACAGGCGTTAAGATTGATACAGAACAAGATGGTACAATCTACATTTCTTCTGCAAATGAGGAAATGAATGCACGTGCAAAACAAATTATTGAAGATATCGTACGGGAAGCAAAAGTAGGGGAATATTACTTATCGACTGTGAAACGTATTGAAAAATTCGGTGCATTTTGTGAGATCTTCCCAGGAAAAGATGGTTTGCTACACATTTCCGAAATTCAAGAGGAACGTACAAAGCAAGTGGAAGATGTCTTAAAACTTGGCGATCAATTACTTGTGAAGGTTATTGAAATTGACAAGCAAGGTCGTGTGAATTTATCTCGTAAAGTAGTAATACAAGAGGAAAAAGAACGCGCTGAACAAGAAAAATAATAACGATTCCAAAGGCTGCGTATGATTGCGCAGCCTTTTTAAATAGTAGCAAAAAGACTAGTAGAGAATTTTTATAATTGGGGGAGATTTTTTGGTTCAAGTACATACATGTCAAAATGGTGTTCGGATTGTATCAGAGCAAATAGATCATGTGAGGTCTGTTGCATTAGGCATTTTTGTGAATGCTGGCTCTCGCTATGAGCTACCTGAAGAGAATGGTATCACACATTTTATTGAGCATATGTTGTTTAAAGGAACAACCACTCGCTCAGCTCGTCAAATTGCTGAAGAATTTGATCGAATTGGGGGAGAGTTAAATGCCTTCACATCGAAAGAAAATACATGTTACTATGCGAAGGTTTTAGATCATCATGCGGAACTGGCTGTCGCAATACTAGCAGATATGTTTTTCAATTCTACATTTGCGGAAGAAGAATTAGAAAAAGAGCGACAAGTGGTATTAGAAGAAATATTAATGAGTGAAGATGCTCCTGATGATGATGTTCATGAAAAGCTATGGGGTGTCATGTATCCGAATGATGCGCTTGGTCGCCCAATACTTGGTACGGCTGCTACGTTAAAGACATTTACAGCAGATGCTATACGACATTATATGGATAAACATTATGGGCCAGAGTCTGTTGTTATTTCTATTGCGGGAAATATTTCAGCTCAGCTTATGCAAACGATTGAAGATTTATTTGGACACTATCAACCTTCACCACATGCCATGGCGCCTGTCTTGACAAATCCTTCATTTTATCCAGGAGAAATTTCAAAAATACGCGATACAGAGCAGGCACATGTAGCGATTTCGTATCCAGCAATCGGTGTAAAAGATCCAGATATGTATAGCTTTATTGCGCTGAACAATATTATTGGAGGCAATATGAGTTCTCGATTGTTTCAAGAAGTACGAGAAGAACGTGGGCTAGCCTATTCTATTTTTTCCTATCAATCGTGTTATGCCGATGTAGGTGCTTTTACGATTTATGGTAGTACGAGTCGACAGCAATTAGCACAGCTCCAGCATACCATTGATGCCACTTTACTAGATATTGTAGCAGGTGGTGTTACAGAGGAGGAGCTAGATAATGCAAAAGAGCAGCTTAAAGGTAGCTTTGTCCTTGGGTTAGAGGGGACAGGTGCTCGTATGAATCGCAATGGAACAAGTGAACTTGTCCATCGCAAGCATCGAACTGTAGACGAGGTTCTTAAATCGATAGATGCCGTATCGATGGAGTCTGTAGATCGGCTGATTGCCAAAATTTTAAAAGCAGAACCAGCTATTTCAATCATTGGTCCTAGCGAATAAAAATATTTTAACAAGGATAGCATTTATCCATTATATTGAAACATATAAAGAGGAGACCTTTGAATATTTTCAAAGTTCTCCTCATGTTGTTGAAAAAAGAACATGTCACTAACAGAAAAAGATCTTTTAGCAGGGTGAGGGGTTGATTTCCGTTCCGCCAGCGTCCTTTCCAGGGGGCGTCCGATGAGCCGCTTCACTCACTTACGCTCGCTCCAGGGTCTCCTCTGTGACGCTCAATCCCCTAGGAGTGACGCTGGCTCCACTCCAATCAACCATTCTGCAAAGTGTCTTTACTTTTTTCATAGCAGCATAGCGATCAAATCGCCCATTATCTGGATTCTTAGAGGGGATAAGCTCTTATTTTCAATGTGGAGAAGTAATGCGTGACAACACTTCTTCATAAAGAGTAGTGAACACCTTCACTTTATTTGAAAATCTTTACTAAAAAGGTAACACTTTTGTAGGTTGGAGTGGAAGGCTACTTGACTCCCGTGGGATAGCGAGACAGGCGAGCCTCTAAACGGAGCGGTAGCAGAGGAAGCGGTTCGACGCTCGCCCACAGGAAAGCAAGTAGCCTGCAACGGAAATCCATTTCTACCTTTCAATTGACTGTTTTGTTTTTCAACACTATGAGGAGCACTTTGAATATTTTCAAAGTTCTCCTTTTTTAATGTTTTTTCCTTTATCAGTTGGGTATTGAAATTCTCAATTAACTTTGATAGTATGGGTGATATTGAAAATCATTTTCATTTAAATGGAGGATATACACGTTATGAAAAAATGGCTTACAGTCAGTACATTGGCATTATCACTAGCACTCGTTGGATGTGCAGATCAAGAAGAGAAAAGTGCTGACAAAGAATTAAAGGAAGAAACAACACAAATACAACAAGAAACAGCAAATACATCAGAGGTAGAAAAAGAGGCATTTCAAGATGGTGTCGATAAGGAAGCTTTTCAAGAGGCTTTAGCAAGCTTCCCAACAACAGCACCAGAAAAAATTGTCACGACGTCTGTGCCTTTAACAGAAATGTTACATCTTTTGGACATCACACCAGTAGGGGTACCAACATCGACAAACCCTATCCCAGCAGACTTTGATTCCATTACAAAAATCGGCTCACCAATGTCACCCGATTTAGAGGTTATTTCAAGCTTACAATCAGACCTAATACTTGGGGCTTCTTCTTTACAAAGTTCACTTGATCAAGCTCTTCAAGGAATGAATTTACCGACAGCTTATTTACCAACAGATTCATATGAAGACTTAAAATTAAGCTTCAAAGTGCTCGGTACGTACTTTGGTAAAGAAGAAAAAATGAACGAGGTCTTACAAAATCTCGTAGCAAAAGAAAAAGAATTGGAAGAAAAGGCGAAAGGAAAAGAATTACCATCTGTGATGCTTGTGATTGGAACATCAGATTCCTTTATGGTAATGAATGATCAATCTTACTTAGGAAGCTTAGTAGAACGATTGGGTGCAGACAATATTGCCAAATCTGTGCTGAAAGCAGAATCGACATACTCGCCAATGAATCTAGAAGATATAGTTGTAGCTGATCCAGATATCGTTTTTGTTTTAGCATCTGGTGATCATGGAGCAAATGAAGATAAATTTAAACAAGAGATTGAAAAAAATAGCGCATGGCAACAATTATCAGCCTATAAAAATGACAAAATCTATATGCTTGATTACAGTACATTCGGTGTCACATCGATTACAAATGCGGAGAAAGCACTGACAACAATTGCAGATTATTTCTATAAATAAGTACGTGAGGTAGAGGTATGATTCATACAGCAAGAAGTCGCATGATTATTATGACGACATTTGTGGTAACAATTTTAGCAGCCATCGTAGCAATCGGGTTAGGCAGTGTTCATATTTCGATTCCCGATATTTTAGCTACTCTGATTAATGGGCGCAATCAAGAAGGCGTCTACACAACCATCATCTGGGATATCCGCCTACCACGCGTGTTGCTAGCACTAATCATTGGTGCAAGTATAGCCATTTCGGGAGCCTTATTGCAGGCAGTCATGGGCAATCCATTAGCTGATCCTGGATTAACAGGCGTAACGAGCGGTGCCGCAGCCTTTGTGCTACTTATCCTTTTAGCAAATCCAGAGCTTACACACTTAATTCCACTTGCTGCCTTCGTTGGTGGTTTGATTGCAGCAGCCATAGTCTATGCCCTAGCGTGGAGACGTACAGGCATTACACCCATCACCATTATTTTATCGGGAGTCGCTGTAAATGCTTTATGTGGTGGGGTAATTGGGTTCTTGTCTATTCTTTATAGTGATCGTTTGCCATCAGCTGTGCAATGGATGAATGGAAGTCTCGCAGCTAAAGGCAATGCCTCTCTGCAGATGATTTATGTGTATGCCATCATTGGTTGGATACTCGTTATTTTCGCCATTCGTAAAGCGAATATTATTCGTTTAGGCGATCAGGTCGCAACCAATTTAGGGGAAAGTGTAACCCGTATTCGTATTATGTTATCTATTTTAGCTGTCTTTCTAGCAGCCATTTCGGTTGCGGCAGTTGGCATGATTAGCTTTGTAGGATTAATCGTACCGCATATGGCACGCTTACTTGTGGGCTCTGATTATAAGTATATGTTGCCTATGAGTATGGCCATGGGGGCGATTGTCTTATTGATTGCCGATACTGGTGGACGTACATTATTTGCACCACTGGATATTCCAGCGGGGATTTTAATGGCTGTTATCGGTGGACCTTACTTCTTATACCTAATGAGAAAGAGGGCGTTTTAATGTTAAAAATTGAACAGCTATCCATCAGCTATGAACAAAAGGAAGTTGTCCATAATTTTTCATTCGAAGTAAAACAAGGCGAAATTCTATCGATCATTGGACCAAATGGTTCTGGTAAGTCGACGATATTAAAAGCGATTGCGCGAATGCAGCCGTACAATGCAGGAACCATTCTGTTTGAGGGAGAAAATATGCGTCAATTATCCTCAAAGCAAATCGCACGCAAAATGTGTATGTTGAGTCAACAGAATCAAGCTCCAAGCGATATATCTGTTAAAAATTTAGTTGCCTATGGTCGTTATCCACATAAAAAGTGGTTTGAACGTCTCAATGCAGAGGATGAGGCTATTATCGATTGGGCATTAGAAAAGACCTATCTTGCCCATTACAAAGAAAAGCCTATTGTTGCTTTATCAGGTGGGGAGGCACAGCGTGCGTGGATTGCCATGGCTTTAGCACAGCGTCCCCAAGTTCTATTATTAGATGAGCCTACAACCTTCTTAGATATTGCTCATCAACATGAAGTGCTAGAATTAGTGAGGGAGCTTAATCGTGACATGGGAATGACCGTTGTGATGGTGCTCCATGATTTAAACCAGGCTTCTAGCTATAGCGATCAAATCGTGGTCGTAAAGGATGGCTGGAGGGCACAAATGGGAACACCTGATGAGGTCATGACGGAACAGATGATCCAACAAATTTATCGCATGGAGGCAGAAATTCAATATGTCTCGTGGGATAATTCTCCACGGGTGCAATTAAAAAATACGGTGAAAGTATAGGAGGAAATAAGATGCCGAAAGCAGTGGATATTGAACAAGTAAAACAGGGGTATGAAACATTTATTCAAAGCAAGAAAAATTGTGTACTAAGTTTTGTAGATGGAGATGGCAAACCTTTTAGTAGTACGACGCCATTTGTACGTCTGAACGGAAAATTTTATGTCTATATTAGTCGCATTGCTGAACATTACCAGCTAATGGAGCAATCAGAAGTAGTCGATTTAATTTGTGTAGCGGATGAGGCTGTAACAGCTAATCCATTTGCCACAGAGCGAGCACGTTGGCAATGTCAGCCTAAAAATTTAGGGAATGACGGCCATGAAGAGGTATTTGCTGCCTTCGACCAGCTATTTAATGCCAAGATGATGGAAATGTTGCGTTCACTCGATTTCTCATTGTTTGAGTTAACACCACTAGATGGACGCTATGTCGTTGGATTTGGTAAAGCCTTTACAATTGATCTAGCTAATGACACATTAATCCATGTTGTAATTGATAAAAAATAGGTTGCCAATTTAGGCAGCCTATTTTTTTGCTGAATGTTTAACAGATTTCTTTTGTCATATATAAATGAAGACATTTGTGAAACACAATAAAACTGATGAAGACACTAATCAATGTTGGCAACAACAAAATGAATAAATTGGCTGCTACTAGTGATAAGTAGTAATGAATGACAAAATTTAAAAGAATAATAAGCACGCTAGCTGTAAGCATTCTAACCGTTCGCATTCCCTCCGTTTCCTCCAGTTGCTGAATATAAAATTGACTACAGATGAGGAAAGAAGCGCTACTTATAAAAGCAAAGTACATAGCAAAATGCTCTATAAAATTTTCATTTGCTCCAGGTTGTGAAAAATACATTGGCGCTAGGATAATAAAGAGTAATGTAATAAGGCCATAGCAAAATAAAAAATCGGATTGCAATTGTGTTTTCTTTGATAGAGGTAGTGTATTGACATATACTGTCCACTTTACTTGACGATCACCTCTATATAAATTATCTACAAGGTTGGCTGAAATAACGACAATAAATAATCCGATAGAAGGACTATCTACAAAAGGTAAATGAACAAAATGAAGAAGTAAACATATCGTCATTGCAAAAAGAATAGTCCATTTTTGTACGACAATTCTTTGTAACAACAGTGCTCGCATGAAATCCCTCCTAAAACTCTTTTCTTTTATAAATAGCTGTAGAAACTAGAGAGGAGAGGCATAGCAGTATAAGCCCGACAAAAGGTGCTACATAGATAAATTGCTTTAAATATAAAAAGGTATGGGTCGTATCAGGGATATACTGTTTAAACATCCCCATTAAGAAGCCAGGGATAAAACAAAGCGCAATGAGGACTATCCTTCCTTTAATAGAGCCAAATTGAATATAGATAGGTAGTAATACGGCTAACAGACAGAGCGCCAATGTTACAATCAAATTAAACGTTAGAAAAAATTCTGAAGTGATTTCGTTATTGGTAAAAAAATTAATAAAAAATAGGAGAGGTAAAGCCGTCACAAGACCGATAATCATTAGCACAACACTAAGTATATATTTACTAAGAACTATATCCCCTTTAGAAATTGGCAAAGTATTGGCATACTTATCCCAGTTACTTTGTTCATCGTAGCTAAGGGCAGTTATGGCTTGTATCGTTACAATAAAGACAACAACAGCTAGAAGCATTGAGCTTTGCTGCATAAATATCGCCATCATAAGAAGAAATAATAGAACAAATGCCTGTGCCTTCATTTGACGTTGAATAGTCATTAAATCTTTGAGGATAAGACCTACCATATTCAAACACTACCTTTCACAAAAAATAGCATGATATCTTCTATAGAAGGTCTTTCAAGTCTGAAAGCCTCATTTACTTCATTTTTCAGAACTAAAGCTTCTATTCCAAACGCACCAGGACGTGTTCTCAGGATAGCATGCTCTGGTAAGTCACTTACTTCCTCACGGTTCCCTTTGAAAATCCCATATTCATATAATAGAGCATCTTTACTCTCACTCAATAAAATTTCACCATTATGAATCAACGTAATATAGTCAGCAATTTTTTCTAAGTCGCTTGTAATATGCGAAGAAAATAAAATGCTATGTGTTTCATCCTGCATAAATGCTAAAAATAAATCCAAAATTTCATCCCGAATAATAGGGTCTAATCCACTTGTTGGTTCATCTAAAATCAATAATTTTGGATGATGTGCCAATGCTAATGCGATCGATAGCTTCATCCTCATCCCTCGTGATAGTTCCTTAATCTTCTTCCTCTTTGGCACATTAAATTGAGCTAATCGATCAAAATAATAGCCTGAATCCCATGTTTGAAATACTTTTCTCATGATTTTGTCGAGTTGCGTCGCATTTAGCGTTTCCGGTACATGTAAATCGTCAAATACCACGCCGATGTCGTTTTTTATCGATAACTCATGTTCGACATGATCTTTGCCAAATAGCAAAATTTCGCCATATTCTTTTTTTAATAAATTTAGCATGCATTTTATCGTTGTTGATTTTCCAGCTCCATTTTCTCCAACAAAGCCCATAACAGTTCCTTGTGGGACGGAAAAACTTATATCTTTTAGAGAAAAGCCTTCAAAGCCCTTATGTAAATCATGAATTTCAATGGCGTTCATTTTACTTATCCTCCTCTAACATTAAAGATAGTAGTTCTTGCAATTCTTCACTAGAAAGACCAGCCGTTGTCGCTACTTTTACTGCCTTTTGCAAATGCTCCTCTACCTGCCTTAATAGCTCCTCGCGTAGAAAGTCTTGGTTGCGTTCTGTGACAAAGCTCCCTTTACCAGCAACTGTTTCAATGAAACCATCTCGCTCTAAATCAGCATAAGCACGTTTAGTGGTCATCACACTTATTTTTAAATCCTTTGCTAGGGCACGGATAGACGGTAGAGCATCACCTGCCTGTAATTTATTGGCTAAAATAGCTTCTTTGAGCTGTATGGTGATTTGCTCATAAATAGGTTTTTCACTCGCATTACTCAAATGGATATGCACAAATCATCACCTCTTATAACTGTATATATACAGTATATACATATGGTAATGCAAATGCAACATTTTCGTACTTTTGGTAGGGGTCACGATTTGCAAAAACTCGGCATATATTGAGGTAACGGCTCAAGGAGGGAGATGAGGCATGCTACTATCTGAGATGGTGGATAAGGAGTTAATTCAAATTGAGGGTGGCGTACATTTTGGCATCTTGGCACATACAGAATGCCTATTAGATGTGCAAACAGGGAAAATACATGGTTTTGAAATTGTGAAAGATAAACTACCATTCCAAAAAAAGAAAATGAAAGTTAGTGAAATGATACCTTGGCATGAAATTATTTTAATTGGTGAAGATCGTATTTTATTTAATAAGACATCAACAGTACAGTCAGAATATTTACAGTGAGGTGAGCTTTTGGAAAACGAAAAATGGCTTGTTATCGGTGAGGACTCGCGGTTAAAGGAACTAGCTACAATGCTAAGAAGTCCATCGAGAACAGTGTTTTATAAAAGAACGACCGTATGGAACGAGGAGTTAAATAAACTTGTTTTAGAATACCAACCTAATAAAATCATACTGCCGATTCTTCCATTAAAAATAGAAGTTGAGCAGCTCTATGGTATATCACAAGTGAAATTTTATACAGGTCGATTAACTATGCATTGGAAGCAATTACTAGAGAAGAATGAATCGATTTGTTATTTACAGCAAGAATCTTTTATTTGGCAAAATGCTCGGTTAACAGCGGAGGGATTTATCGCCACGTTTTACGGACTCGAGCAAAAATGTATTTACGGACAAAATTTCACAATCGCAGGCTTTGGGCGCATCGCCAAAATGCTCGCCTCTTTACTAGTTAAAATGGGTGCGAATGTTCATATTGTTGCACGTTCTGTTGTACAAGTGAGTGAAGCAAAAGCATATGGTTATAAAGCCACGAATTTAGATGATCGTCAATGGTCTATTACGGATGGCATTTTTATTAATACAATTCCTGCTAAATGGATTACAGAGTCTTTTATAGAGCATGTTCCAGCAGTATTATATGACTTGGCCTCCGAGCCAGGCTGTTTAGATATAGATACTGAGCAATTACAAACATATGTACTATTGCCATCATTGCCTGGGAAATACTTTGCACATGACGCAGCTACAATATTGTGCAAGGCAATAGAGGAGGAAGAAAATTGCTAACGGGGAAACGAATAGGCCTAGGTATTACTGCTTCTCATTGTACGTATGAAGATGTAGTGCCTAAAATTCAAAATTTTATTGATGTCGGAGCAACAGTTATTCCAATCATTACGCATTCCGTTTTACATGCAGCTACCCGCTTTGGTACTGGTGAAGAATGGATTGCCAAAATAGAAGCATTGACAGGAGAAAAAGTTATTTCTTCTATAAAAGAGGCGGAGCCATTTGGCCCATCCAATCCATTAGATGCAATGGTCATCGCACCCATGACGGGCAATAGCATAAGTAAATTTGCTAATGCAGCAACAGATAGTCCTGTCTTAATGGCAGCGAAGGCAACTTTGCGTAATGGTTCGCCTGTAGTTTTAGGTATTTCCACAAATGATGCACTAGGCTTAAATGGCATAAATATTATGAAGTTGTTAAATGCCAAAAATATATACTTTATCCCATTTGGTCAGGATGCCCCCCACTCCAAACCAAATTCTTTAATTGCTGATTTTGAACAAATGGTGGATACTGTTCATGCAGCAATTACGCAGAAAAAGCAATTACAACCGCTGTTGATACAATATTTCAAATAAATAAGAGATTACACACAATTTTCAGTATTTTTGTGATACAATAGCACACATTATGGAACATGTATTCAAGGAGAGATGACAGATGACAAAGCAGTTAACAGTTGCGGTTGTTGGGGCAACAGGAGCAGTAGGTTCGAAAATGATGGAGCAATTAATTAAACGTAAATTTCCGATTGGACATATTAAATTTCTAGCTTCTGCTCGTTCAGCAGGAAAATCAATCGAATTTAATGGTGAAACATATACAATTGAAGAAGCGACACCTGAGGCTTTCGAAGGCGTCAATGTCGCTTTATTCTCAGCTGGTGGTTCAGTATCAGCTGTGCTTGCACCAGAAGCAGCTAAGCGTGGTGCAGTAGTTATTGATAATACGAGCCATTTTCGTATGGATCCAGAGGTACCGCTTGTCGTGCCTGAAGTGAATCGAGGCGACTTAGCGAAGCATAAAGGGATTATTGCGAATCCAAACTGCTCTACAATTCAAATGGTAGCTGCACTTGAACCAATTCGTAATGCATTTGGTTTAACAAAAGTAATCGTTTCAACTTATCAGGCAGTATCGGGTGCGGGGATTTCTGCGATCCAAGAATTAAAGGCACAAAGCGAAAACTGGGATGCAGGTAAAGATGTAGAAGCAAATATTTTACCGTCTGGTAGTGATAAACGTCATTACCCAATTGCTCGTAATGTCATTCCACAAATCGATAAATTCACAGATAATGGATTTACATACGAAGAAATGAAAATGATTAATGAGACGAAAAAAATCATGCATGCACCAGAGCTAAAAGTAGCTGCTACTTGCGTTCGTGTGCCAGTCGTTTCAGGTCACTCTGAATCTGTTTATATTGAGGTAGAGAAAGAAGCGTCAATCCAAGAGATTTTTGACGTATTACGCAATGCACCAGGTGTGGTATTACAAGATGATATTGCAACACAAACTTACCCAATGCCTATTTATGCAGAAGGGGAAGACGCTACTTTTGTAGGACGTATCCGTCAAGATTTAGACAACAGCAAAGGATTCCATCTATGGATCGTTTCTGACAATTTATTAAAAGGCGCCGCATTAAACTCTATCCAAATTGCAGAAGCAATGCTTGAGGATAACTTACTATAAGAGGGGTGTAAGGATGAATTTAGGTCGAATTGGAACGGCTATGATTACGCCGTTCAAAAATGATGGCACGATTAATTATCCAGAACTAGAACGTATTATTAATCATTTAATAGACAACGGTACAGATTGTATTGTTGCTTGTGGTACGACTTCTGAAAACCCAACTATGTCTACTGAAGAAAAAATTGAAGTTGTGCGCTTTACAGTAGAGAAAGTAGCAGGTCGCGTACCTGTTATTGCAGGTACTGGGGACAATGAAACAGCTTACTCTATCGCTATGACACATAAAGCAGAAGAAAATGGAGCGGACGGCATTATGCTTGTAGCTCCCTACTATAATAAGCCAAATCAACGTGGGATTTTTGCTCACTTTGAAACCATTGCTAAACAAACGAGTCTTCCTGTTATGCTCTATAATGTCCCAGGGCGTACTGGTGTCAATGTTGCCTATGAAACTTCTGTTGCTTTAAGCAAGATTCCTAATATTGCTTGGATTAAAGAAGCGAGCGGTAACTTAGATCAGATGGGTGATGTTATTGAGAACGTTGATCCAGATGATGATTTCTTAGTGTATAGTGGGGATGATGGTTTAACACTCCCACTAATGGCCATTGGCGGCGCAGGTGTTATTTCTGTAGCAGCCCACGTGGTAGGCAATGATATGCAATTAATGATTAAAGCGTTTGAAGAAGGAAATCATAAGCTAGCAGCCAAAATTCACAGAGCCTTATTACCTTTAGTACGTGCGCTGTTCGCTCAACCCAACCCTTCACCGATTAAATATGCGATGACAAAATTAGGCTTTGATACACTCAATGTTCGTTTGCCAATGATGGAAATGACAGATGAAGAGAAAGCTAATTTTGATCGAATTTGGGATACGTATCAAGAAAAAGCGAAAAGTTTTAGATAAATAGCAACGAGGCTGAAACTCTATCAGCCTCGTTTTTTGTATGCATAAAGTAAAAAAAAATTTCACAAATCCGTAACTCCTCGTCCTCACAAATACTTATTTGACTCTATTTATACAGGATATCCAATATTTGTTTTCCATCTGCAAGTAATAAGCAAATAGCAAGAAAATCTATTTCCAACATGAAACATGTATTTTTAATTTGTGCAAAAGCTTTGCAAACCGTATAATAAATGTTAAGTGGTTGCTGTTCGGGATATTTTTTAGGAGGAAATAAATTGACAAAAAAGAAAAATGAATTAATCCGCATCATCCCTCTTGGGGGTGTTGGCGAAATTGGGAAAGCAATGTACGTAGTAGAAATTGATGAAGAGCTATTTGTGGTGGATAGCGGCTTAATGTTCCCAGAAGATGAAATGTTAGGTATAGATATCGTGATTCCTGACATTACGTACTTAGAAGAAAATAAAGAACGTGTGAAAGGTATTTTCTTAACACATGGTCATGAAGATGCGATCGGCTCTATTGCCTATGTTTTACAAAAAATTAAGGCACCTGTGTACGGATCGAAATTAACCATTGCATTAGCAAAGGAACATTTAAAAGAATTACCTGCACCACATCAGGTGAAATTTTTTGAAGTAACAAACCGTAGTCGTATGAATTTTAACTCAACGTATGTAACATTCTTCCACACAACACATAGTATTCCCGATTCGTTAGGGGTAGTGTTCCATACATCTGAAGGCGCGATTGTTCATACAGGAGAGTTTAAATTCGACCAGTCAGCGACAGGTAAATTTAAACCTGATTTAGCAAAAATGGCACAGCTAGGCGAAGACGGCGTCTTTATTCTATTATCTGAGTCTTGCGAAGCTGAGCGACCAGGATATACAACATCAGAGATTGTCATTGAAGAACAATTATCAAAAACATTCCACTCAGCACCAGGTCGTATTTTAGTAGCTGTTTATGCATCGAATTTTATTCGTATTCAACAAGTTTTTGCCCAAGCCCAGAAATCATTCCGTAAAGTTGTGATTGTGGGTAAACCATTGGAAAAAGCGGTTGATCTAGGCGTACAGCTTGGTTATTTAACAGTTGAAGAAGATACAATTATTCCAATTTCGGAAATGCAAAAATATCAAGATGATGAAATTATCATTATTGCAACAGGCAATAGAGGAGAACCTCTCGATGCTTTAGAAAAAATTGTCCGTAAGCACCATCGTGACATTAAAATTAAACAAGGTGATACAGTATTAATCACCTTTACACCTTCTCCAGGTATGGAAGTACAAATGGCGAATGCAATGAACTCGATGTCAAAAGCAGGCGCTGAAATTTTGACTTCTAGCAAAAATGTTCATGTTTCAGGACATGGTAGTCAAGAAGATTTAAAGCTGATGCTAAACTTAATGCAGCCAAAATATTTTATTCCTGTACAAGGTGAATACCGTATGCTAATTGCGCACTCCAAATTAGCACAACAGCTTGGTATGCAAAAATCCCAAATTTTTATCGCCGATAAAGGGGATATCGTAGAATATAAAAATAATAAAATGCGCATGAGTGGTCGTGTACAAGCTGGTAATGTCTTGATTGACGGTATTGGTGTAGGCGATGTAGGTAATATTGTACTTCGTGACCGAAAATTATTATCACAGGATGGCATTTTCATTGTGGTGGTAACATTAAATCGAGCACAAAAGAAAATTGCCTCAGGCCCAGAGATTTTATCACGAGGCTTTGTCTATGTACGAGAATCAGAGGAATTAATGATTGAGGCATCTGACATTGCGAAGAATGTGATTGAAAAGTATGTTGGGAAAGAAACCTTTGAATGGACGAATATTAAACAAGAAATACGAGATACTCTCAATACGTATTTATTCCAAAAAACAAAACGTCGCCCAATGATTATTCCTATTATTATGGAATATTAATTGAACAAGCTCATCGTATATGCTTTGAGGAAAAAATAAATGAAAAAGGATTTTCTCCCAATTGCGGTGGAAAATCCTTTTTTTGAAATATTCAAGTTCTACATGTGATGATTCGCTACATATATAGAATGGATTGCAGAAGAAGGTGAAATAGATGGCAGTTAGTAAGAGGAAAAAAGTTACTAAAAGTAAATCGACAACGGAAAAAAAAGAAATGCATCCGCTTATGTACGAAATTTTAGGACTGCTTTTAATTGCATTAGCAGTCATTATGATTTTTGAATACGGCATGATCGGGCGTATTCTACAAACAATCGCCATGTTTCTTTTAGGTAATTTACATTTTGCTGTTCCATTTATGCTTATATTTATTGCATTATTAATGATGATTGGCCGTAAAAAAATAGGAATAAAGGATCGATTAGTACTTGGCATGTTCCTCATCGTTATGAGCTTAACGATTTTTAGTCATGGCATATTATTTGAACAACTATCCAAATCAGGTGGCCTACTATCTGATTCTGTGCTACGTGAATCGTGGCGAATTTTGATTAATACAGATGGCATACTTCATCGTAGTAATGCGCTTGGTGGTGGGATGCTTGGTGCCCTATTATTTAGTGGGCTTCATGTGTTGTTTGAAGCCTCGGGGGCGAAAGTTGTTGCTTGGGTTATTTTCTTTATTGGATTAATTCTTGTCACGGGTAAAGCATTGATGCCTTATTTAGCAGAAAAAACGCCAGATCTATTTGGCAAATGGAAAAAAAAGCACCGTGATAAGAAAAAAAATACACCGAAAAAACCAAATAATCGTCGTTCGAGAGTAGAGAGTGGGGATGAGGTAGCAGCTGTTAATCAATCTATAGATATGCCTGAACAAGAAGAGGAAATGCCTCATGAGCCGATTATCTCTGCTTTTACACAGAACGTGTCACAGGAAAGAGAAGTGTTTGATACGCCTCACATGGTGGAAAATGAACTAGAAGAAGCAACGGATGATGTCCGGATTCAGGGTACAGATGCAGTAGAAAATGCAGACTATCAGCTTCCATCTTATAGTCTATTGCAATTACCACCACAACATGATCAAAGTGGTGAATATTCAGTGATTCAAGCGAATGCCAAAAAGCTTGAGCAAACATTACAAAGCTTTGGAGTAAAGGCAAAGGTGACACAAGTGCATTTAGGTCCGGCCGTCACGAAATATGAAATTTTACCAGATATCGGTGTGAAAGTAAGTAAAATTGTCAATTTGCAAGATGATCTTGCATTAGCATTGGCGGCTAAAGATATTCGGATGGAAGCCCCAATTCCTGGGAAATCCGCGATTGGTATTGAAGTACCTAACAGTGAGGTAGCCATTGTAACACTTCGTGAGGTATTAGAATCGAAGGATAGTGCGAAGCCTGAAGCATTATTACAAGTAGCATTTGGTCGTGACATAACAGGACAAGCTGTACTAGCGGAACTCAATAAAATGCCACATTTACTTGTAGCTGGTTCAACAGGTAGTGGGAAAAGTGTTTGTATAAATGGCATTGTTGTATCCATACTAATGCGTACAAAACCGCATGAAGTAAAGCTCATGATGATCGACCCAAAAATGGTAGAATTAAACGTTTATAATGGCATACCGCACTTATTAGCGCCTGTCGTAACGGATGCCCGCAAAGCTTCGCAAGCACTGAAAAAAGTGGTGTCTGAAATGGAACGTCGCTATGATTTGTTTTCTCATACAGGTACAAGAAATATTGAGGGCTATAATGCACATGTACAAAAGGTTAATGAACAAACAGAAGAAAAGCATCCAAAGCTACCTTATATTGTAGTGATTGTAGATGAGTTAGCGGATTTGATGATGGTCGCATCAAGTGATGTAGAGGATTCGATTACACGATTAGCTCAAATGGCACGTGCAGCGGGAATCCATTTGATTATTGCAACGCAAAGACCAAGTGTAGATGTTTTAACAGGTGTCATTAAAGCTAATATTCCATCGCGAATTGCTTTTGCAGTTTCTTCAGCTATTGATTCGAGAACGATTTTAGATATGGGCGGAGCAGAACGATTACTTGGTCGCGGAGATATGTTATTTTTACCAGCAGGTGCATCGAAACCAAAACGGGTACAAGGAGCCTTTTTATCGGATCAAGAGGTTGAGGCTGTTGTGAATTTTGTTATAGAACAGCAAAAAGCTCAGTATCAGGAGGAGATGATACCGACTGAAGAAGAAACCATATTAGAAGAAACCGATGATTTATATGATGAAGCGGTTCAATTAGTTGTCAATATGCAAACAGCATCTGTCTCTATGCTTCAACGTCGCTTCCGTATTGGGTATTCAAGAGCTGCACGTATTGTTGATCAGATGGAGCAACGCGGTATTGTCGGGCCACCAGAGGGTAGTAAACCTCGTCAAGTACTTGTTCACCAATACGATAACTAAAACTCGATAATGGTGAGAGCAATTGTATTTTTGTCCAAAAATTTGCAAATAAAATAAAGAAAGAATGAATTCTATAACAGATTTTACTCAAAACTGTTTATTTCATTCTGCAAAAATGTTATATTTATGAACGATTAGTAGGAATGTTGTACATCAGATGTCTGATCTCTGATTTTGGTGGTGATATATGTGACTATTAAAGCAGATCATCGTCATCTCTATCTTCAAGTAATCGATCGTTTAAAATCTGACATTGAGGCTGGCATTTTTAAAGAAAATGAAAAGCTGCCTTCAGAATTTGAATTATCGAAATCACTAGGAGTCAGTCGAGCAACACTTAGAGAAGCACTTCGACTGTTGGAAGAGGAAAATGTGATTGTGCGCCGACATGGGGTAGGGACTTTTGTCAACCCTAAGCCGTTGTTTACATCAGGCATCGAGCATTTATCAAGCATTTCTTCAATGATTGAGACAGCAGGTATGGAGCCGGGTTCGCGTTTTTTAAAAGCAACTGAGCACGTACCTTCTGAGGAAGATTTAAAACGCTTCCAAAGTGATGGCGAAGATAAAATACTCACGATTGAACGTGTCAGAACAGCAGATGGTGAGCCAGTAGTATACTGCATAGACAGGCTACCCGCAAGCTTCCTGCCTACTGACTTTGTCGAAAAAAAAGAAGTTTCACTGTTCTCTGCACTTGAACAATCTGGCAAAATTCATGTAGCTTATGCCGTAACTTATATTGATCCAGTTGGGTATCATGAACAAGCCTCACCGATTTTAAATTGTGGACGTGAGACAGCTCTTTTAGTGTTAAAGCAATTGCATTACGACGATCATGATCAAGTAGTGCTCTATTCAAAAAATTATTTCCGAGCTGATAAATTCAGCTTCCATGTAGTTCGTAAACGGGTGTAGAACATTTCTAAATTTTTTCCTGCTAATTACAATACCTTTGGGGGGTTAATTAAATGAAAAAACGTAAATTTGGTTTAGTATTAACATCAGTATTAGCGGCAAGTGCTATTTTAGGTGCTTGTGGTACGAAAGACGACGAAAAGCCAGCGAAAGAAAATGACAATGCTTCAGGTGGCGAAAGCACAGAAGAAGCTTTCTCAGTAGCAATGGTTACTGACGTAGGTGGCGTTGATGACAAATCATTCAACCAATCTGCATGGGAAGGTGTACAAGCTTACGGTAAAGAGCACGGTTTATCAAAAGGTGATGGTGGTTTTGACTACCTACAATCAGCTTCAGATGCTGACTATGAAACAAACTTAAACAACTTAGTTCGTCGTGACTTTAACTTAGTATTTGGTATCGGGTTCATGATGGCTGATGCAATTGATGCAATTGCTTCTGAAAATCCAGATAACCACTTTGCATTAATCGATGCTGAAGTAGAAGCAGACAACGTAGTAAATGTACTGTTCAAAGAGCAAGAAGGTGCTTTCTTAGCAGGTGTTGCTGCAGCGAAAACATCTAAAACAGGTAAAATCGGCTTCGTAGGTGGCGTTGATATTCCAGTTATTAACCGTTTCCACGCTGGTTTCGTTGAAGGGGCTAAAGCAGTAAACCCAGATATCGATATTCAAGTAAAATATACTGGTGCGTTTGATAAAGCAGATCTTGGTAAAATTACAGCGAACAGTATGTATTCTTCAGGTGTAGATGTAATCTTCCACGCTGCTGGTGCAACGGGTAACGGTGTATTCTCTGAAGCAAAAGAGCGTAAAGCGAAAGATCCAAATGCAGATGTATGGGTTATCGGTGTAGATGCTGACCAATACGAAGAAGGTAAAATTGACGATAAAACAAACGTTACATTAACTTCTATGTTAAAAGGTGTTAATACAGCAGTAGTAGATATTTCAAATAGAGCAAAAAATGGTGATTTCCCAGGTGGAGAAACACTTGTTTACGGTTTAGCTGAAGATGGTGTTAAACTTGCGGATTCTCGCGGTGCGATTCCAGAAGATGTACAAAAAGTAATCGACGAATATAAAGAGAAAATTGCTAAGGGTGAAATCAAAGTTCCTGAAAAAGTGGAAAAATAATTCATCTTTTGATCATCATAAGGGACTTCTAGAAGGACCTTATGATGATTTTTCAATCTATCGTTGTATTTAGATTATTTGCAATACTCTATTTAACTAGATTTATATGAAACTTATAGAGGTAGTAATTATGAGTATGGTAACAAGTTAATAGAAGAAAGGTTTCTAACGATGACCTTTCCTGTATTAATTTAGCAAAACACCTACCTCTATAGGTGGGATATTAAATCGGTCAAATAAAATATATAGCCTCTGGTAGAAATTTAATTACTGGACGTATGGCTTGTCTGTACCATCAATCATGTAGCAGCAGATACTATACGCTAAGGCGAAAATACTTAATAATAGTGCCTATTAAGGGAGTGACAAATTTGGATTATGTGATTGAAATGCTAGGAATCCGTAAAGAATTCGGTAATTTCGTGGCGAATAATAATATCACCCTCCAACTGAAACAAGGCGAGATTCATGCATTGCTAGGTGAAAATGGTGCAGGTAAATCGACTTTGATGAACGTACTTTTTGGTTTGTATCAACCAGAGGGTGGCGAAATTCGTGTACGTGGGAAGGCTGTAAAAATTACAAACCCGAATATTGCCAATGATTTAGGGATTGGCATGGTGCATCAACATTTTATGTTGGTAGAGAACTTTACGGTAACAGAAAATATCATTTTAGGCACTGAGCCTACTAAAATGGGAATTGTTAATATAAAAGATGCAGCTAAGAAAGTACAAGCACTTTCTGAAAAGTATGGATTAGATGTTGATCCAAATGCCAAAATCGAGGACATCACGGTTGGTATGCAACAACGTGTTGAGATTTTAAAAACATTGTATCGTGGTGCTGAAATTTTAATTTTTGATGAACCAACTGCATCATTAACACCACAAGAAATTACTGAATTAATTCAAATAATGCGTCGGCTTATTGCAGAAGGTAAATCCATTATTTTAATTACGCATAAGCTAAAAGAAATTATGGAAGTTTCAGATCGTGTAACGATTATCCGCAAGGGAGAAGGGATTGGCACTGTTGTAACCGCTGCCACAAATCCTGAACAGCTTGCTGAAATGATGGTTGGCCGTCAAGTTGAATTTAAAACGGAAAAAACGGATGCGAAACCAACTGACGAAGTGCTAGCGGTTGAGAACTTGGTTGTTACGGATTATCGAAATATTGATAAAGTAAAAGGTCTTAATTTAAATGTTCGTAAAGGTGAAATCGTAGGTATTGCTGGGATTGATGGTAATGGTCAATCTGAGCTAATTGAGGCCATTACAGGTCTACGTAAAATCAAAAGTGGTAAAGTCAAGCTGAATGGTAAAGATATTACAAACATGAAGCCTCGTAAAATTACTGAGGAAGGCGTAGGGCATATCCCACAAGACCGTCATAAGCATGGTTTAGTTTTAGATTTCCCGATTGGTCATAATATTGCTTTGCAAACATATTACCAATCTCCAATCGCGAAGGGCTTTGTCATGGACTATAAAAAAGTGTCAGAGAAAGCTCGCCAAATTATTAGTGAGTACGATGTGCGTACAGGTAATGGGGAAATGACGCCAGCTCGTGCATTATCTGGTGGTAACCAACAAAAAGCTATTATTGGTCGTGAAATTGATCGTAACCCTGATCTATTAATTGCTGCTCTACCAACACGAGGACTTGATGTAGGAGCTATTGAATTCATTCACTCGCGCCTAATTGAGCAACGTGATAAAGGAAAAGCCGTTTTGTTAATCTCATTTGAATTAGATGAGGTTATGAATGTTTCGGATCGAATTGCGGTTATTTATGATGGACAAATAGTCGATGAGTTAAATCCAAAAGAAACGACAGAACAAGAGCTAGGCTTACTAATGGCAGGGCAAAGTAAAAAAAATAACAAGCGTGATGCGAAGGAGGGGAACGACTAATGTCAAATCGTGTCATTAATTTACTCGTTCCTATCATCTCTATCATTATCGGTTTAATTGTAGGAGCTATCGTTATGGTAGTCAGCGGCTATGACCCAGTACAAGGTTATATCGCTCTTTGGACAGGTATTTTTGGAGACTCATATTCTATTGGGAACACAATTCGTCAAATTACACCATATATTTTGGCAGGTCTTGCAGTAGCATTTGCTTTCCGTACGGGTCTGTTCAATATCGGTGTTGAAGGTCAGCTGATTTTAGGTTGGCTAGCAGCAGCTTGGGTAGGATATGCTTTTGAATTACCTAAAGTCATTCACTTACCGTTGGCATTGCTTGCTGCAGCAGCTGCAGGTGCATTTTGGGCCTTTATTGCAGGTTTCTTAAAAGCGAAATTTAAAGTTCATGAAGTTATTGCGACAATTATGCTAAACTACACAGCGCTTTATATCGCAAACGCAGTGATTAAAAAATTGTCCGATGGCAGCTTTAAAACAGAACGTATCCATGAATCTGCTTCATTGCGTTCTCCGTTTTTAAGAGAGCTTACAGACAATTCAAGTCTTCACTATGGGATCATTGTTGCACTTTTAATGGTAGCTGTAATGTGGTTCATTTTAGAAAAAACAACACGTGGCTATGAGCTAAAAGCAGTAGGTTTTAACAAAAATGCTGCTGATTATGCGGGTATGAGTGTTAATAAAAATATTATTTTAGCTATGACGATTTCAGGTATGTTTGCAGGTCTAGGTGGGGCGATGGAAGCTTTAGGTACGTTCCAAAACGCATCCATTAAACCTGGTTTCACAGGAATTGGTTTTGATGGTATTGCCGTTGCGCTACTTGGTGCCAATACACCACTTGGGGTAGTGTTTGGGGCATCACTGTTCGGTTCTTTAAAATATGGTGCATTAAATATGCCAAATGCTGCAGGTATTCCAGAAGAAATCGTATCGATTATCATTGCATTGATTATCTTCTTCGTCGCATCAGGCTATATTATTCGAGTGGGCTTACAGAAGCTGAGCAAGAAAAAGGAGGGACAATAACATGAGCTTTTTAGAAATGTTATATTTCATCATCCCTTCAGCGATTCTTTATGCAACACCGTTGATTTTTACGGCCATCGGTGGGGTGTTCTCTGAACGCTCTGGTGTTGTCAACATCGGGCTAGAAGGCTTAATGATTGTTGGTGCTTTTGTTGGTATTTTTGTCAATTTAGAATTCGCTTCATCATTAGGTGCAGCAACAGTCTGGGTAGCTATGTTAGCAGCTGTTGTGATTGGTGCAATTTTCTCACTTTTCCATGCGGTTGCTTCTATTTCATTCCGTGCCGATCAAACGGTATCAGGGGTAGCGATCAACCTACTGGGCTTGGCTGCTACAGTATTCTTAGTAAAAATGATTTATGATAAAGGTCAAACAGATATGATTGACCAACCGATTCGTCGCTTTGGTATCCCTTACTTAGAGGATATTCCATTCTTCGGTCGTTTATTGTTCCATGATGTTTACAGCACATCTATTTTAGCGTTTGCAGTAGCATTTGGAGCATGGTTTATTATCTATAAAACGCCATTCGGTTTGCGTTTACGTGCTGTAGGTGAACACCCAATGGCAGCAGATACAATGGGTATTAATGTAAATAAAATGCGCTATATTGCAGTGATGATTTCTGGGGCATTGGGTGGTCTTGGTGGTGCAGTTTACGCGCAAACAATTACACACGATTTCTCACACGCAACAATTGCAGGTCAAGGTTTCATGGCCATTGCTGCAATGATTTTCGGGAAGTGGCATCCAATTGGAGCGCTAGGTGCAGCCTTATTCTTTGGTTTAGCGCAAACATTAAGTATTGCAGGGAATCAAATTCCGCTAATCGAGAATGTACCAGCAGTTTATCTGCAAATTTTACCATATGTCTTGACAATCCTTGCTTTAGCAGGCTTTATTGGTAAAGCAAATGCACCAAAAGCGAGTGGACAACCTTATATTAAAGGTAAACGCTAAGAAAAGAATTTCAAGGACTGGGCAAGCTATGCTCAGTCCTTTTTATATATAATTGGCGTATTTTTTAATTTTTCCCATACATACTTTGGATTCCTTTTGCAATTATAGACAATAGACATGTATAGTATGTGTAGTACATCGTTATATTAAGAAGGATAGGAGGGTTTCATATGTTTAAAACAATACCTTTTGCAAAAGGTGTCAATTTGCATATCCGACAAACGACCCAATTTAAAACCGTAAATTTTTCAATTAAATGGAGAAGAGCATTAACGGCTAAAAGTGCATCAGAACGTACAGTATTAACAAATGTACTGCAGCACAGTAATGCTAAATATAAGACGACTGCTGCTTTTCGAAGCTTTTTAGATGACTTGTATGGTACAGTTTTGTATTTTGATACATCGAAGCGAGGAAATGAACATACGGTACTAATGAATGTAGAGACTGTGAATGATCATTATCTAGCGAATACGAGTGTCTTAAACGAGGTTCTTGGTTTATTGCATACAGCCATTTTTGAACCTAATTTAGAAAATGGTGTCTTTAAGGAATCTATTGTAGAACGTGAGAAAAAAACTGTCATTCAACGTATTGAATCTATTTTTGATGATAAATCTCGTTTTGCTCAATTCCGTCTCCAACAAATCCTGAGACCAAATGAACCTGCATCGATTTCAGCCAATGGTAGTGTCGAAGAAATTCAAAAGATTACACCTGCCTCTTTATTTGAGGCTTATGAATCTATGCTAGCTAACGACAAAATCGATATTTATGTTGCTGGAGACATTAATGAAGAAGAAATTGTAGCGAAATTAAAAAAAGCGCTACCATTTAATGATCGTACACCTGAAGAAGTTCCAGCAATACTCCCACAACAACATCCTGACAATGACTATGTAAGAGAACAGCATGAAATGAAACAAGGTAAACTTCATATAGGCTTTAGCACACCTGTCAGATTTGGTGATGCGGATTTTGCTAAAATGCAGATTTTTAATGGCGTCTTTGGTGGATACCCTCATGCCAAATTGTTTATGAATGTTCGGGAAAAAGAGAGCCTTGCTTATTACGCTTCTAGTTCCTATGCATCGCATTACGGTCTTGTTTTTGTTGTATCTGGTATTGAAGCTAAAAATGAAGAAAAAGCACTGTCATTAATAAAAGAACAACTTGCCGTCATACAGACTGGAAATATTACAGATTTAGAACTAGAGCAAACAAAGGCTATGCTGACGAATCAGCTAAAAGAATCCTTAGATTCTGCACGAGGACAAATCGAAATTTTTGACCAATATAAAGATTTACCTGAGGAATTCTCGGTTGAAGCCTGGGCAAATAAGTGGAAAGCTGTAACAAAGGAAGATGTTGTTGCAATGGCAAAGCAAGTGCAGCTTGAAGCGGTCTATTTCTTATGTGGGAAGGAGCAAGCCGCACAATGAAAACAATAGAATTTAAACAATTAGATGAAACACTTTACTATGAAAAGCTAGACAATGGCTTAGATGTTTATATTTTGCCGAAAAAGGGCTTTTCTAAAACATTTGTTACATTTACAACAAAGTACGGCTCTGTCGATCGTACGTTTGTGCCAATTGGTGAAACGGAAAGTATTACTGTACCAGATGGTATTGCACACTTTTTAGAGCATAAAATGTTCGAAAAAGAGGATGGGGATGT
Source organism: Lysinibacillus sp. FSL K6-0057 (assembly GCF_038630885.1). Lineage (NCBI taxonomy): Bacteria > Bacillati > Bacillota > Bacilli > Caryophanales > Bacillaceae > Lysinibacillus > Lysinibacillus sp. FSL K6-0057. Next base: position 1,245,351 of record NZ_CP152047.1, read on the forward strand.
TTTCCAAAAGTTTAGCGAGTACGGTGCTTCTGCCAATGCATTTACATCGTTTACACGTACGGCTTATTTATTTTCATCTACTGACAATATTTATAAAAGTACAGAAACTTTATTGAATTTTGTCCAAGAACCATACTTTACAGAAGCTACTGTCAACAAAGAAAAAGGAATTATTGGGCAAGAAATTACAATGTACGATGATCAACCAGATTGGCGTCTATATTTTGGCACGATCGAAAATATGTATCATCATCACCCTGTAAAAATTGATATCGCCGGTACGATTGAATCGATTGATGGCATTACTGCGGAGCATTTATATACGTGCTACAACACGTTTTATCATCCTTCGAATATGTTGTTATTTGTAATTGGTGCTGTAGAACCAGAGGAAATGATGACGTTTATTCGTGACAATCAAGGCAAGAAAGAGTTCCCAGAGCCAGCGCCAATTCAACGTTTCTTTGATACAGAACCAACAGAGGTAGCGGTGAAAGAACGTACATTAAATATGGATGTTCAAAAACCGAAAATTTATGTTGGCTTAAAAGCGAAAGACACTAATTTATCTGGTCAGGACATGTTAAAGCATGAGTTATCGGTTCAGATTGCGCTTGAACTTATTTTTGGACGTACCTCTGATTTTTATGAACGTGTTTATGAGGAAGGTTTAATCGATGAGACATATGCTTTTGATTTCACCTTAGAAAATGGCTTTGGGTTTGCCATGATTGGTTCAGATTCAGCAGAGCCTGATAAATTGGCAAAAACAATCATGGACGAATTAGCAAAATATGAAGGAAATAGCCAATTTGATCGTGCTGGTTTGGATCGTATAAAACGCAAAAAAATTGGTTTCTTCCTACGTGCACTTAATTCGATTGAGTTTATCGCAAACCAATTCACACGATATTCCTTTAATGACATGAATTTATTTGATGTAGTACCTGTACTTGAGACATTAACCGTTGAAGATTTACAAAAAGCATTTGCCTCTATCCAAGGTGAAACGCAGCAAACAGTCTTTAAAATTCTGCCAAGTAAGCAGGCTAAACAGTGAAAAAGTTTGCCCTTGTTTTAGGTGCATCAGGTGATATCGGTCATGCCATTTGTCAAAGCTTAGCTGAGGACGGCTGGTCCATCTATATACATTATTCAAACAACCAAAAAGCGGCACAGAGATTATGTGAAATGCTTTCCGAAAATTTCCCTGCACAAGAGTTTATGCTTGTACAGGGGGATTTTTCAATCGTTAATGGAGCAGAAATGGTAGCAGCGCAAATTTTTAATGTGCAGGCTATTGTTTTTGCCAATGGTCAAGCCCATTATTCATTGCTGGAAGATACGACAGTGGGGGATATGGATGCTTTATGGCGTGTTCATGTTCAAAATCCCATGCGGCTGACAGCTTTACTTTCTGGAAAACTTCGCAAGCATGATGTGAGCTATGTCTTATTTATCGGCTCCATTTGGGGAGAGGCTGGTTCAGCAGGAGAGGCACTTTATGCAACTGTTAAGGGTGCGCAACATGCTTTTGTCAAATCCTATGCAAAAGAAGCGGCATTATCTCGGATTAGAGTGAATGCTATTGCTCCTGGCTTTATAAATACCTCCATGAACAGCCATCTAAGTCAAGAAGAGCTTCAATACATTTTGGACGATATTCCACTAGGCTCCATTGGACAAACAAAGGATGTAGCTGAAATGGTCCGTTTTTATTTGTCTGGTAAAGCCGATTATGTGACAGGACAAATCGTACGATTAAATGGTGGTTGGTACATATAATATTCTCTTTTGCACATACTACATGTGAAAAGGAGGAGGAAATATGACCATTTTAGAAAACTGGCAAAAATGGACATCGTTTTTAGGGCAAAACGTTATGCAAGCTGAATCAAGTGGTATGCCGAAGAAAATGATTAAAACGGCTGCTGTCCAAATTGGGGAATATTTAGCGACAAATGTCGACCCTAAAAACGAACAAGAGCGAGTGCTGTCGGATTTATGGGGCGTTGCCTCTGAAGATGAAAAACATGCATTAGCGAATTGTGTCATTAAGCTCGTACAAAATAAGCATGTGCAGTAAATAAAAGAGGAGAGCCAATCTCCTCTTTTTGCTATACAAAAAGTTATTTTTCTGTGAAAACGGGAACGTATGTAAGCCTATTTAACAGGCATCAAAAAAAATTAGCAAATTACGCTGTAATTCCATGTATTCTAACTTTCCATTACATAAAAAATCAGCTATGATGGAACTTATAAAGGATTTTTTACGTTAACTAATAGGAAGGGAACGAGTGTGTTGAGCGATTGGTACTTTGAATATGAAATTCAGGTGAATCGCCCTGGATTATTAGGAGATATTGCTTCACTTTTAGGGATGCTTCGTGTCAATATTATATCAATAAATGGTGTAGATGAGGATCGACGTGGTATGTTAGTGCATACAGACAATGATGAGGCAATTGAGCGTTTTCGTACAATTGTTTCGACAATGGAACATATTAACGTAACCAAATTTCGACAACCAAAACTTCGTGACCGTTTAGCCATTAGGCATGGTCGTTATATTCCTCGAGATGCAGACGAAAAAAACACATTCCATTTCGTAAGAGACGAACTAGGTATTTTAGTCGACTTTATGGCAGAACTCTTTAAAAAAGAGGGACATAAGCTGATTGGTATTCGTGGCATGCCGCGTGTTGGAAAAACTGAATCCATAGTAGCCGCGAGTGTCTGTGCCAATAAAAAGTGGATCTTTTTATCGTCTACAATGATTAAGCAAACAGTTCGTAATAAGCTTGTGGGAGATGAATTTAGTCGTAACAATATTTTTATTCTAGATGGTATTGTGACTCGGCGTTCATCTGATGAGAAACATTTGCAATTAGTACGTGAAATGATGAATATGCCTTGTATCAAAGTTGTAGAGCATCCAGATATGTTTGTTCAGCATTCAGAATATAAAATAGAGGATTTTGATTATATCATTGAACTGCGTCATCACACTGATGAAGAAATTACTTATGAAATAATGGAAAAAAATCATATGTCCGAATCCGATTCTTTTGGAGGATTTAATTTTTAATTTGATGTTAAAGTAGGTGTTATTAGTGGCAGAATTAGGGACTCGACTGAAAGAGGCGAGACTGTCTAAAGGCTACAGCTTAGACGATTTACAAGAAATAACGAAAATCCAAAAACGTTATTTAGTAGGAATTGAAGAGGGCAATTATTCCATTATGCCTGGTTCGTTTTATGTACGAGCTTTTATTAAACAATATGCAGAAGCTGTTGGTTTGGACGCGGAAGAAATTTTAGAGACATATAAAAAAGAACTACCGAGCACTCCAAACGATCAAGTAAGTCAATCGATGACGAATAGTCCTAGCAGAAGAAAAGTAACGAAAGGCCCTTCGAATAAAATGATGGAGGCTATGCCCAAAATCATTGTTGCTTTATTTATTGTAGTCATTATTGTGGCTATATGGGTGCTATGGCAATCAAAAAACAGTCCAGGGACAAGCGAAGAAAACAATTCTACTCCTGAGATGGAATATGACACAAATGTCAAACCAATTGATAGTGAGAAGGATAAAAAAGAACAAGAAACTAAAGATGCACAGAAAAATGATAAAGAAGATACAAACTCTACAGAAGAAACACCAACTGATGAAGATGACACTGATCAAACCGAAGAGATGAAGCAAACAATTTCCGCAGGTACTGTTGAAGCAGATGGAGCGACAACTTCGTATATGTTAACAGGTACGGATACAATGAAACTTAAAATCGAAGTATCAGGCCCTACATTTGTTGGTATTCGCAATCAACAGCAACAAGAAATATTAACAGATACGCGTGTCTATAATGCCGGGGAAGTAATTGAATTTGACGCCTCAACACAAAACTATGTTCGTATTCGTCTCGGTAATTCAACGCAAGCTAAAATTTATATTAATGACGAACTTCTAACGTATGCACAACAAATTGTAACGCAAAATATCGTCATCAATTTCAATAAAGAACAGTAGTCATCACATGATGACTACTTTCTTTCATCATGAAAGGTGTTAGAAAAATGAACATTCCAAATAAAATTACCATCTCTCGAATCTTGCTTATTCCATTCTTTGTCATTGTTATGATGTTTGATTTTGGCTGGGGAACATTATCACTTTTTGGTGCAGAGATGCCAATCCATCATTTTATAGGCGCACTTATTTTTATCTTGGCTTCAACAACCGATTGGGTGGATGGTTATTATGCACGTAAGTATAATCTTGTGACTACATTTGGGAAATTTTTAGATCCCTTAGCTGACAAATTACTAGTTTCAGCAGCCTTCATTTTAATGGTAGAACTTAATATGGCACCTGCCTGGGTGATTATCATTATTATTAGCCGTGAATTTGCCGTAACGGGCTTACGTCTGATTTTGGCAGGTGGGGGAGAAGTCGTTGCTGCCAATCAGCTTGGTAAAATTAAAACTTGGGCACAAATTGTAGCGATTGCTGCTGCTCTTTTACACAACACAATCTTTACATTGGTTGGTATTCCATTTGATACAATCATGCTCTATATTGCATTGTTCTTTACACTTTGGTCTGGGTGGGATTACTTCTATCTAAATCGACGTGTGTTACTTGAGTCTAAATAAGAAAGGTCTTGGGATCATGAATGCTGAAATTCTTGCGGTTGGCTCAGAACTATTATTAGGTCAAATTACGAATACAAATGCGAGATTTATCTCAAGTCAATTATCCGAGCTAGGCATAAACGTTTTTTATCACACCGTAGTTGGTGATAATGCGAAACGTCTAGAACAAGCTATCGAAGTGGCAGAGTCTCGTGCAGATCTTATTATTTTTTCGGGAGGACTTGGACCTACGAAAGATGATTTAACAAAGGAAACGATTGCACGTCATCTTGGAGTTTCTCTTGAGTTTGATGAAGTAGCATTAACATATATTGAGCAATTTTTTGCTAAACGAGGACGTCCAATGACGGAAAATAATCGTAAACAGGCATTAATTTTAGCTGGAAGTGAAGTACTAGCCAATCACCATGGAATGGCTCCAGGTATGATCTTCACAAAAAATGATTGCACTTATATTTTATTACCAGGACCTCCAAAAGAGTTAGAACCAATGTTTCAATTTGAGGCTAAACCTAAACTGGCTGCGATGCTTAATGATGGAGGGATCATTGCATCACATGTTATGCGTTTTTATGGAATTGGTGAGGCCGAGCTTGAAGTACAAGTTCAAGATATTTTAGATGCACAAACTAATCCAACAGTTGCCCCACTGGCTTCTGATGGAGAGGTAACGTTACGCGTAACAGCCAAAGCCGCAACAGAGCAGCAAGCCGGGCAGCTTATTGCGGCAAAGGTTGCAGAGATACAGGCACTTGTTGGTGATTATCAATATGGTGTAGATGATGATTCTCTTGCCTCAAAAACGGTTGAAATGCTACTGGATAATGAGCTAACAATTGCGGCTGCAGAAAGTTTAACAGCTGGGTTATTTCAATCTGAGCTTGCGGAAATTCCAGGAGTAGGAAATGCGCTTATAGGAGGCGTTGTTACCTATGCAGCTGATGCGAAAGTAAAACAGCTAGGCATATCACAGCAATTAATTGATACACATGGTGTTGTGAGTGCTGAGTGTGCAGCGGCAATGGCAAGCGCTGTTCGTAAGAAATTTGCTACAAATATTGGGATTGGTCTTACTGGAGAAGCAGGTCCTACAGCGCATGATCATCAGCCAGTAGGTACGGTTTGGATTGGTATTGCCATCGATGATGAGGAGCCACTTACCTATTTACTTCATTTATCAGGCATGCGGAATACGAATCGACTCCGTGCGGTGAAATTTACATGCCATTATTTAATGCAACTTTTAGAAGAACGTGGCTATACAAAACGTTATTAAATAGAGTAGGGCATAGGAATTTGGGTAGAGGAAAACTATCCAAATTTTTATTTTGGAGAAAAATCGAATAAACGTTCGCTTTTTTCTTGCGTGTTTTCTCAAAAACAAGTATAGTAGAGATAGATAAAAACAGTGAACAGTTTTCGAAGGAGGAAAATGAATGAGTGATCGTAAAGCAGCCTTAGAACAGGCTCTAAAACAAATTGAAAAGAATTTTGGTAAAGGTTCCATCATGAAACTCGGTGAAAAAACCGATTTAGAAATTGCAACATCTTCAAGTGGTTCACTAGCACTTGATGCTGCATTAGGAGTGGGTGGATATCCACGTGGACGTATCATTGAAGTATATGGTCCCGAATCATCTGGTAAAACAACAGTTGCTTTACATGCTATTGCTGAAGTACAGGCAACAGGTGGACAAGCAGCATTTATCGACGCGGAGCATGCATTAGACCCAATCTATGCACAAAAATTAGGTGTCAATATTGATGAGCTATTATTATCACAGCCCGACACAGGTGAGCAAGCACTTGAAATCGCAGAAGCATTAGTGCGTAGTGGTGCTATTGATATTATCGTTATTGACTCTGTTGCTGCCTTAGTGCCAAAAGCTGAAATTGAAGGGGATATGGGTGACTCTCATGTCGGCTTACAAGCACGTTTAATGTCTCAAGCTTTACGTAAACTTTCAGGTGCGATTAATAAATCAAAAACAATTGCTATTTTCATTAACCAAATTCGTGAAAAAATTGGTGTCATGTTCGGTAATCCAGAAACAACACCAGGTGGACGTGCGCTTAAATTCTACAGCTCTGTCCGTTTAGAAGTGCGTCGTGCAGAAGCTATTAAACAAGGTAATGATATTGTTGGTAACCGTACTAAAATTAAAATTGTTAAAAATAAAGTAGCACCACCTTTCCGTACAGCTGAGGTAGATATTATGTATGGAGAAGGAATTTCTAAAGAAGGCGAAACAGTGGATTTAGGCGTGGAATTAGACATTGTGCAAAAAAGTGGTTCTTGGTATGCATATGGTGACGAGCGCTTAGGTCAAGGACGAGAAAATGCTAAACAGTATTTAAAAGAAAATGTTGCTGTTCAGGAAGATATAGCAAATAAAATTCGAGCTTCTTATGGTATTGCGGCTTCTTCTTATACAATTGCTGCACATGATGAAGAAGAGATGGATGAAGAATTAATGTCACTTCTTGAAGAAGAATAATCAACGACTGCATTGTTCCCACTTTATTGAGGGTACAATGCATTTTTTTGTCTATATTCTTAAATTTTTACACATAATAAGAGAGAGGCTAAATAATTCGGTGTTTATTTCCTATGTACTGTTTTTTTTATTAATTGTATTTAACATGAAAATTTTTCTAGTGAAATAGTAATAGGGGGAAAATTCACTGAATGGATAGTACTTACTTTTTTTGGCTAAAGTGGCGAACAGACGCCCGACTATCCTTGACAGAGCTTGAGGCTAGCTATACAATTAAATATGTATAATTTCTGAATTATGACTTTAAATAGGCAGTACATTTTATCTTCATTTAGCAAATGTTTTCTAGTGAAATGTCCTTTTAAATGGATGTCTAAACGCCTACTGGATGAAGATAATGCCTTTGGCCGATGAAACGGGTTTTGTACAAATTCTAACAAAATCTGGTGCATTATTGCTAGGGCGACATAGATGTATGCGCCGACTGAAACTGTAATACCCAAATAGCAAGAGGAGGTGTTCATATGGATGGAATTACTATCATCTCCGCTTTGCTTGGACTCATCGTTGGTGCCGCTGTTAGCTATATCTACATGAAAAAAGTGAATGACTCAAAAATCACTGGTGCTAAACATGTCGCTGAAACAATCGTTGAAGAAGGAAAACGAGAAGCGGAGGCAATGAAGAAAGAAGCACTACTTGAAGCCAAAGATGAAACTCACAAATTTCGTACTGAAGCTGAAAATGACATTCGTGAACGTCGTTTAGAACTTCAAAAACAAGAGAACCGTTTATTGCAAAGAGAAGAGAATCTTGATCGCAAAGATGATGCTCTAAATAAGAGAGAAGCTGGCTTAGAGCGCAAAGAACAAGCGCTAGCCGAAAGACAACAGCATATTGAACAGATGGAGAGCAAAGTGGACGAGCTCATGGCATCACAAAAAACAGAGCTAGAACGTATTTCTGCTTTAACTAGAGATGAAGCTAAATCAATTATCCTAAATGAAGTAGAAAAAGAGTTAGCAACTGATATTGCTGTGATGACGAAGGAAGCTGAAACACGTGCGAAAGAAGACTCGGATAAAAAAGCACGTGAAATTTTATCATTAGCACTACAACGCTTTGCTGCAGATCACGTAGCAGAAACAACTGTATCTGTTGTGAACCTGCCAAATGATGAAATGAAGGGTCGTATTATTGGTCGCGAAGGCCGTAATATCCGTACATTGGAAACGTTAACAGGAATTGATTTAATTATCGATGATACGCCAGAAGCGGTAATATTATCAGGCTTTGATCCAATTCGTCGTGAAACAGCTCGACTTGCACTTGAAAAACTTGTACAGGATGGCCGCATCCACCCAGCTCGCATTGAGGAAATGGTGGAAAAAGCTCGACGTGAAGTGGATGAACAAATCCGCGAAACAGGTGAGCAAACTACATTTGAAATTGGTATTCATAACTTACATCCGGATTTAATGAAAATTTTAGGCCGCATGAAATATCGTACAAGCTATGGACAAAACGTCCTAAAACATTCAATTGAAGTCGCACATTTGGCAGGATTACTTGCTGCTGAACTTGGTGAAGATGTAGCATTGGCTCGTCGTGCAGGCTTATTACATGATATTGGAAAAGCCATTGACCATGAAGTTGAAGGAAGCCATGTCGAAATCGGTGTGGAATTAGCAACGAAATATAAGGAACACCCAGTTGTTATTAATAGTATTGCTTCGCATCATGGTGATACTGAAGCAACATCTGTTATTGCGGTATTAGTCGCTGCAGCTGATGCATTATCAGCAGCTCGTCCAGGTGCACGAAGTGAAACACTTGAAAACTATATCCGCAGACTTGAAAAGTTAGAGGAAATCTCAGAAAGCTATGATGGCGTAGAAAAATCTTATGCTATTCAAGCTGGACGTGAAATTCGTATTATTGTACAACCTGAAAAAATTGATGATTTAGCATCCCATCGTCTTGCCCGTGATATTCGCAAACGTATTGAGGAAGAACTCGATTATCCGGGGCATATTAAAGTAACAGTCATTCGCGAAACACGTGCTGTGGAGTACGCGAAATAATATTGAAAGTTAGAGGTTTCTTTAGATTAACATCTAGAGAGCCTCTTTTTTATTAGAAGCAGAGTCATGTTTAAGGTACATCCATCATAAAAAAGAAGAAGGCTAAACTTTGATTAATGATGAAAGATGTGATGACCATGATAGATCTCCATGCACATATACTGAATGGTGTAGATGATGGGCCAAAAAATGAAATGGACTCCTTGAATTTGTTGAAGCAAGCTACAAGAGAAGGAATAACAGAGATTATATGTACATCTCATGCCATGCACCCACAATATCACGTTCCCTATAGAAAAGTAGCAGAGCAGGTAAAAGATTTACAACAATTGCTGCTACAGCATGAAATTCCAATTACACTCCATACTGGCCACGAAATTCGCTTACATGACGAACTTCCTGCATTACTTCAACAGCAGCAACTTCATACTTTAGCACAGTCAAACTACATCCTATTAGAACTACCATCTAGCACGATCCCCGCTTATACGCTTGAGATGATAAAGCAATTAAAGTCATCTGGCTATATACCAATTTTGGCTCACCCAGAGCGAAATTTTGCCATTCGGGAAAATCCAAAGAAACTGGATACGCTTATTCAACAAGGAGTATTCACACAATTGACGACAGGGAGTTTGATAGGTTCGTATGGTAAGGAGGTACAGCGTTTATCACTTGCTTTAGTGAGGGGGAATTACATTCATACGATTGCCTCTGATGCCCACGATACACAAAAAAGGAACTTCTGCTATCAAGCAGCTCTTCAATATCTGGAGAAAAAGAAAGAGGTAGATACGATTAATCGTCTATTAAATAATAATGCAAAGGTTTTAGCAAATAAGCCTTTTTTGCCACTTGAATTAGATGACATAACGCTAAAGAAACGATGGTATTTTTTTAAGATGTCTTTGTAGAATTGAGCGTGAGAACCACATGAAATTATTCTACACATTAATGTTCAGCTTATTAATTTTTATGAGCCTCATGCAGCCAGTTGCTGGTATTTTTCATAAATTATCTTTAGTAATTAGCTTGTTCATCATCATAGTTTCTGTTGTCCTACATAAAAAAATAATTGTTCAAAATGTACAAGCTAGTGTTTTCTTTAGTATGTATACCTTTTTTTGTGTCATAGCAGCTGGTGTGAATCAGGACATGGTTTTATTGAAAAACAGTCTACAATTAATGTGCCTATTTTTCGCTGTGTCCATTTTTTTTAATGACCTTGTGAAAGCGCATGTTTTAGAAATTGTTTTAAATAGTGTCCAAATCGCCTATATACCATTTTTAGTTTTATGCTTTCAACAAGCGAATTATATGTATGAAGCATTTGCAGGTGTATTTGAGAACCCAAATACAATGGGATTTTCAATGATTGATTTAATGATTGTTGTGTTGATGAGGCTATATGATGTGGCAATAAAGATGCTACATGGACAACAACAGATAAAAAATATATTGTCATTTCTGCTCTATACGATCATTTATTTAGTTGGAATGTATGTCATTCTGCTATCAAATGCACGTACTTCATTATTAACAGTTGCTTTTGCGACGGTTGTTGTCATTGTTTGTATTGTTAAAAGCATGAACAAAACCTTCCTGCCATTCATAAAGTTTGTCGCACTCTTTACAGCTGTAGGTGTAGGGCTGGTAATGGTGATGCTGAAAATGGATAGGATGCAAGTGGCAGTGCAAAGTATTCTATTAAAAATGGAGAGAAAGTCTACAAACATAACGGATGGTCGCCTTGAAATTTGGCAATATGTTTTAGAGCATTTTAATTTTTGGGGACATGGTGTCGAATCTTTGTGGTCTATAGGCGTTTCTCATGCACACAATACATTTATTAATATTTTACAGGAAGCGGGATTGCTTGCTCTCATTAGCTATAGCTTGTTTCTTTTGACCATTGCCAAAGGGTATCGCCAAATGAATGAACAACTGGTCGTATTTACAGGCTTAATTATAGTAGCTGTATTAGGCATTTCCACATTTGAAATTCTTTATTTCAATATGCTCCATATCCTTGTATTTGCTGTAAGTGGAAGCATACGAGATAAGGGCAAAATAGCAACTTTGTCTGAATAACCAATAGGCTTGTTTAATATACTTTATTAGCAATGTACACGATTTGCCTATTAGGAGGGGATCCATTTGTGAATGAAGAAATGACAATACAAAGTCTAGTAAAAGTACTGAGAAAACGCTGGTTCTTCATCCTAATGCTGATGGTTCTATCAATAGGCGTGGCGTTCTTGATAAGTTACTTTATTCAAACACCGATTTATGAAGCAGAAACACAATTATTAGTTAATCAAAAAAGCTATGAAAATCAGCAACTCATAGGGGCACAGAACGTTGATACGGATCTTCGGCTCATTAATACGTACAATGTGATTATTAAAAGCCCTGTTATTTTAGCGAAGGTTATTGATGTGCTGGAACTTAATATGACGCCTGAGGAATTAATGAAGCAAATTGAGGTTTCGAGTGCTAATAATTCCCAGGTTGTGAATATTCGTGTGCAGGATGAGAATGAAGAGAAAGCCGTAAAAATTGCCAATACGATTGCAGAAGTTTTTAAAGAAGAAATCCCTGTATTAATGCATGTAGACAATATTAATATTCTATTTGTTGCTCAAAATAGTGAGCACCCAGTTCCTGTCAAACCAAATAAAATGCTGAACCTCATTATAGCGGCTATTAGCGGTTTCAGTTTGGCAATGGTGCTTGCGTACTTTTTAGAAACGATTGATAGGACCATTAAAACAGAGCAAGATATCGAGGAAATCTTATCACTACCAGTGATTGGGATTGTTAGCAATATTGAATCACTTACTAGAAAAAAATCAAGAGTCAGGAGGTCAACATAGTGTTTTTCAAGAGAAAAACAAAAAAATCACCAATGGCTCGTAAACTAATTACTGTTTCAGATATGACGTCGATTCCTTCAGAACAATATCGAACAATCCGTGCAAATATTAAGTTTTCTCAACCTAATCAAGATGTGAAAACGATTTTAGTAACCTCATCTATTGCTGGTGAAGGAAAATCTACAAATGCTGCAAATATTGGTGTGGTATTTTCACAAGAGGGCAAAAGCGTGCTCATTGTCGATGCTGATATGCGGAAGCCTACGTTGCACTATACATTCTACCTTGACAATATTTTAGGGCTGTCCTCCGTATTATCACGGCAATCAGCAATACAGGAAGTTATTCAAGAAACCTTTGTTGAAGGGGTGGATATTATTTCAAGTGGACCGATTCCGCCCAATCCTACAGAGCTGTTAGCTTCAGAAACGATGACCAACTTCTTGACTGAAGTGAAAGCTATATACGATATTATTATTTTGGATGCACCACCATTGCTCTTTTTATCAGATGCACAAATTTTATCGAATAAATGTGATGGGACTCTTTTAATTGTCAATACAGGGGTAGTTGGAAAAGCAGCTGTTGTAAAGTCGAAATCAATCTTAACGGTTTCCAAAGCCAATATATTAGGGGTGATCTTGAATAATTATAAGATAAAAGGCAGTACGTATGAGCATTATTATGGAAAAGAATAAGGGTGAAAAATGGCATTGAAAAAGATTCTGCATATTATTCCAACAACAGATTTTGGTGGGATTACGACAATGATTGTAGATATTTGGACGAATACAAATAAATCATTGTACCACTTTGATTTCGTGTCTTTTAATAAGGGGCAATACCATGAAATGATAACCCAACAAGGCTCTAAGATATTTTACGAAAAATACATTACAGAGCAAGGTCCGCTCGCTTATATCAGGAATATTTATCGCATCCTAAAGCAACAACAGTATGACGCAGTTCACGACCACACAGGTTATCGAGCCGTATTTACATTACTGGCAGCACGATTAGCAGGCGTTCCATGCCGCGTATTACACAGTCATACGAATGTTGCAGAAGAGTGGAATAATAAAGTGATCTTAACTTTGTTAAAAAAACTCAGTGTTTTTAATGCAACAAAGTTAATAGCCTGTAGTAGAAAAGCGGGAGAGTTTTGCTTTGATAAGAAACCTTTTGAAGTAATCGCAAATCCAATTGAACTTCAAAAAATAGAATGTCTATCGCTAGAAGAGAAAAGACGTATGAAAGAAGAATTAGCGATACAAGATGGTGATTTAGTGTTAGGACATATTGGACGGTTTGTCCCCGTAAAAAATCATTCATTTTTAATTGAACTAGCTGCAAAATTAAAGCAACAAGGTATCCCGATAAAATTATTTCTAGTAGGTGACGGCCCTTTAGAACAAGACATCCAGCTTCTTGTCCAACAAAAAAACGTAGAGGAGTGTGTTCGATTTTTAGGGCAACGTACAGATATTCTCAAGCTTCTTCAACTCTTTGATAAGTTTCTTTTACCATCGCAATACGAAGGCTTTGGGATTGTCCTTTTAGAGGCACAAGTTTGTGGTACACCCGCTATTGTTTCTTCCACTTTACCAAGAGAAGTAGATCTAAATATGGGTTTATTGCATTATTTAGATCTGAATGGGGAGATGGATAGCTGGATTCAAGCCATTGTGACAAAAAATGTGAAAGTGGATCATCAAATGATTTGTGACAGTATCAAATGGAAAGGTCTTGATGCAGAAACGATTACAAACAAATTATGTGCCGTCTACATATAAAGAATATAAGTCGAAGGATGAGACTATTCAAAAGAAGATTAAAATTACTCATATCATCACCACCATCGGCCTTGGTGGAGCGGAAGCCATGCTTTATCGCCTCTTACAACACATGGATCGGGATGATTACGAGGTAGAGGTCATCTGTTTAACAGAGATGGGATCGTATGGGGAGCTTATAGAACAGCAATTAAACATCAAGGTATCGATATGCGATATGCGTAGCAATCGTGTAAGTGCATTATTGCATTGTTATCGATTATGTAGAGATAGCGATATTATTCAAACATGGATGTATCATGCTAATTTACTAGGGTATATTTTAGCAATCTTGCTAAAAAAGAAATTAATTTGGGGTATTCACCATAGTAATCTTAGTAAACAAGATAATAAACGTAGGACAATTTTTATTGCCAAGCTCTGTGCAAGATTGTCTAAACGTGTAGATGCCATTATTTCGTGTGGACCTAAGGTGAAGGAAATTCATGAAGCAATTGGCTATAGTAGTAAAAAGCATCGTGTTATTGTAAATGGTATTAATACAGATCTATATAAACCAAGCATGAAAAGGCAATATTTTGTAGAGCGATTTGATATCATCAATCAACCGATTTTATTGCATGTGGGTAGATGGGACCCATTAAAGGATTATGCGAATTTGATGGCAAGTTTAAATCATCTAAGACAGCAACGACAAGATTTTTATCTATTTTTAGTCGGCTATGAAATCGATCACTCGAATCGAGAATTACTGCAAATGATTAAGGACGCCCATTTAGAGCAGGTGACATTCTTATTAGGCAGTAGAGAGGATATGCCGCAGTTAATGGCAGCAGCAGATGTATTCGTTTTATCCTCAGTAGGAGAGGGACTACCGAATGTATTAGTGGAGGCTCTGGCTAGTGGTACATGTTGTGTCACAACAAATGTTGGGGATTGTGCCTATTTGGTCGGGAATAGTGGCGAGGTTGTAGCTGCTAAAGATGCAGAGGCTTTAGCAAGTGGGATTAATACGGCTTTAAATTACAGTTCACAGCAATATGCACAAAAAGCGAGTCTTGGTCGTGAACATGTTTTAGCAAACTTCCAAATTCAACAGGTCGTTGCGCAATACCAATCATTATATCCAGCGATTTTAAATGAAAGTCCATCCTAATTAATAGAAAGGTGTGCTCATGAAAGAAATAAAGATTGGAGCCATTCTTTCTTATATAACGATCGGCTGTACAATGCTCTCTTCGCTAATTTTCACACCGATTATAATATCACTCCTTGGTCAGAAAGAATTTGGTTTATATTCCTTAATGATAGTACTTGTAGGCTATCTCTCCATTTTAGATTTGGGGTTAGGCAATGCAATTGTACGCTATATTGCTAGAAATCGAGCAGCTGCGGATAAGGTATTAGAAGCATCATTAAATGGATTTTTTCTGAAATTATTTATTGGCATCGGCTGTCTTACTTTATTGATAGGATTTTTCTTATTTTCCCATGTGGCTATTATTTTTGGGCAAAGCTTATCGGGAGAACAATTAGAAAAGGCTAGGCTAATGGGCTTTATCATGACGATTAGTTTAGCGATGCAATTTCCGTTAGGTGTCTTTACTTCCATCCTACAAGCATATGAAAAATTTATTTTTATTAAATTAACAACATTATTACAGGTGATTGTGCAGCCTTTGACAATGTTGTTTTTTTTGTTACAGGGAACAGATGCGGTGACACTCATCTATATTATCGCGATATATAACATACTTTTTTTAGTGTTAGATGCCGTTTATTGCATGAAGGTGCTGTCCATCCAATTTACATTTACCTTCAAAAATACAGCACTTATAAAGGAAATCTTCATCTATTCATTTTTTATTTTTATCACGGTTATTGTTGATAAAATTTATTGGCAAACCGATCAAGTATTATTAGGTATTTTAAAGGGAACCGAGGATGTTGCTATTTATGCAGTAGCGATTCAAATTGTGCTGATTTTTATGTCACTAGCTTTAGCGATTAGCGGATTATTTTTACCTCGTATTTCTATGCTTGTGACAAAAGAAGATGGATTAGTAGAAATTAATCAGCTATTTATCAAAGTGGGAGCCATTCAATTTTTAGTAGTGGGGTATATACTAGGTGGTTTTTTCCTTTTTGGTCGTGAGTTTCTACTGTTGTGGCTCGGGCAAGATTTCATTGCCATTTATGCAATTGTACTCATTATTATGTTGCCGTTTAGTATTGATCTCATACAAAATTTAGGTCTTAATGTGCTGAAGGCAAAAAATATGTTTAAATTTAGAACCATTTTATTAATCAGTGTTGCTGTTACAAATATTGTCGTATCCATTCCAGCCATCTATTTTTATGGCAAGGTCGGCACGGCGATTGTTACAGCTTGTTCTTTATTTATCGGAAACGTCGTCATTATGAATATTTATTACCATAAGAAAATCGGCTTGGATATCTTTAGGTTTTGGCGAACTATTGGTAGGCTAGTTCTCGCTTTTGTCATCGCTATTTGCTGTAGTCGACTGTTATGGGAACTAACAAACTTTCATGTTACTTGGCTTTCTATTAGTTTATCTATTTTTTATTATACGCTATTGGCAGCTGCCAGTCTTTTCTGTATTGGCTTGAGGAAAGAACAGAGAACAAAGTGGATAGAGCTTTGCCGTAAAGGAGGCAAAAAATTTTGGCGTTCAAAGTCTTAGTAAGTGTTATTGTGCCCGTCTACAATGGTGAGCAATATTTGGAGAAATGTCTCGCAAGTATTTGTCATCAAACATTAAAGGATATTGAAATTATTGCTATCAATGATGGCAGTCAAGATCGATCATTATCCATCTTGCAAAAATTTGCCCAACTCGATCAACGCATAACCGTTTTTAATCGCGAAAATGGTGGTGTCAGTCAAGCAAGAAATATAGGAATAGAACATGCTAAAGGTCAATATGTCACATTTGTAGATGCAGATGATTGGCTAGAGCTAACAATGCTTGAAGAACTGTATCAAGCATGCAGGTTGACTGGTTCCCATATTGCGAAATGCGATTTATTTTGGCAAGAAGCGGAAGGCAGTAGACAATTACATTATCCAGCCAACACTTACCGTATTTACAATGCCATAGAGTGTTTACACAAATTATTTACTGAAATAGGAGAACAACATTTTGGTTTTGCCAGCTGCAAATTGTATGAAAAATCCTTTTTAGATTTGCATAAGCTAAGGTTTGATGAGGGGATGAACTTCGCAGAAGATACAGTTTTTCTAACAAGAGCTATCCTCAAAAATCAATCTATCTGTTATGTACCAAGACAGCTTTATTATTATAATGTAACCAATCAATGCTCCTTAACAAGAAAAGCGATGGTTCATTTACGGCATAATTATGATGTATTGTATAATAAGCTCTTAAAAGAATTACAGTGTGGAGAGGTTTATGGTGAAGTGAAAAATAGCTTTCTGAATTACCAATTCGAAGGGTTGTTGATTATTCTTCATCAAAGTGCTACTAAACAAAATATGAAGTATGAGCTTCAATCCTTTTTAAAGGCATATCCAGACATACTAAAGGTTAAGTTAATAAATCGCAATATCAAACAGCTTGTTTTTTTAAAGCTCATCAAAATGAATTGGCTTACCTTATCCTCGACACTGATCTACATGAATGTGAAAAAGCCCAAAGTGATTTCACGCTGTTAGATTGTATTTTTTATTTTGCGTAATCCTTCGCCTAGCGGTACAATTAGGGATGGTATTCAAGGTGCGAAGTAAAGTCTCTAGCACAATCATAGAGGCGTAATGGAAAGAAAGAGTGGTTAAAAAATGAAGGTTTTATTTATTGGTGATATTGTTGGTTCAATTGGTCGAGATGCGGTGGAAAAATATTTACCTCGCTTAAAAAAGAAGTATAATCCAGATGTTGTTATTGCAAATGGGGAAAATGCTGCGGCAGGCCGAGGGATTACTCGTAATATTTATAACAGCCTGTTACAAATAGGTGTAGATGTCATTACAATGGGCAATCATACATGGGACAATAAAGATATTTTTGATTTTATTGATGACGCGGATTATTTAATCCGTCCGGCAAACTTTTCAAGTGAAGCACCTGGTAAAGGTATGGTCCAAATTTCTAAAAATGGTGTGACATTATCTGTCATAAATTTACATGGTCGTGTATTTTTACCTCCACATGAGGATCCGTTTACAATGGCAGATCAATTGATCGAAGAAGCTCGACAAATATCTCCACTTGTCTTCGTGGATTTTCATGCGGAAGCGACTAGTGAAAAAATTGCTCTTGGTTGGCATCTAGATGGGAAAGCTTCAGCGGTTGTTGGGACACATACACATGTGCAAACAGCAGATGCGCGAATTTACCCAAAAGGTACAGCTTATATTACGGATGTTGGTATGACGGGTCCGTATGATGAAATTTTAGGTATGACAAAGGAAAGTGTCATCTATAAATTCCAAACAAATATGCCATCTCGTTTTGAAGTACCGAAAAACGGACGAGAGGTTTTAAGTGGTTTCTTTGTAGAGATGGATGATCGAACAGGAAAAGCCATTGCCTGTGAACGCATTTATATAAATGAAGATTATCCATTTCAAGGATAGATAAGTCGAAGAATGTTTTTTTACGTTTCTTTTACGAGGATATAGGTTTCTTTGTCAAATTAGTCTATTTCCGTTTTACGGAGCATAAAATGTGCTACGGACAATAACTTGAGGTCCAAAAAGGGGGACATGAGTTGTTGAGCGTAAACACTATTCGCGAAACGGGGAGGAATAATTGTGGATTCATTAAAAGTATCATCACGCTCTAATCCAAATTCAGTTGCAGGTGCATTAGTCGCGGTAATCAGAGAAAAAGGGCAGGCAGAAATGCAAGCAGTTGGGGCGGGGGCACTTAACCAAGCCGTGAAAGCAGTGGCCATTGCACGCGGATTTGTAGCGCCAAGTGGCACAGATTTAATTTGCGCACCGGCGTTTGCCGATATTTTAATTGCTGGCGAAGAACGTACAGCCTTGAAGCTGCTAGTGGAAAAACGTACTCGATAAAAAAGTAATGAAGTAAAATGCTCTGTCACATAATAATGTGGCGGGCATTTTTTTCGTTTTCCTGTTTTACATATGATAGATGTCACTTGAAATAGGTGCGTGATTTTGCTTGGATTTGAAAATTACAACTTTATGAACAGGATTTTCAGTCAAAGGTCTGATTTTCACCTAAATCGTGGAGAAACAATAGTCCAGACGGTTTCTTCGTGTTAAACTTATGAAGGAAAAATAATAGTACACATTGGATTTAAGGAGTTGTTGACATGTTACATCAGCTTTCATGGAAAGTCGGTGGGCAACAAGGTGAAGGGATTGAGAGTACTGGTGAGATTTTCTCAATGGCAATGAATCGTCTAGGCTATTTCCTATACGGTTATCGTCACTTCTCTTCTCGAATTAAAGGTGGCCATACGAATAATAAAATTACAGTTCGTCCAACAGAAGTACGTGCAATTGCGGATGATTTAGATATTTTAGTGGCATTCGATCAAGAAACAATCGATGTCAATTATAAAGAGCTTACAGAAAAAGGTATTATTTTAGCTGATGCAAAATTTGATCCTGTTAAACCAGAGGATTCCAAAGCGCCATTATTTGCAGTACCGTTCACAGAAGTAGCAGCTGAGCTTGGTACTTCGTTGATGAAAAACATGGTGGCTATTGGCGCAACAGCGTCATTGCTAAACCTAGAGGATGCAGTATTCCAAAATGTTGTCGATGATATTTTTGGTAAAAAGGGCGAAGAAGTCGTTCAAAAAAATATGGAAGCTATTACACGTGGTCGCCAAATCATGAATGAGCTTTTAGTTGATCGTATAGGCGAATGGGAGCTTGCACCTGCAGATGGCAAACGTCGTATGTTTATGATTGGGAACGATGCAGTAGCGCTTGGCGCATTAGCAGCTGGGACACGCTTTATGGCAGCCTACCCAATTACGCCGGCTTCAGAAATTATGGAATATTTGATTAAAAAATTACCGAAATTTGGTGGTACGGTAATTCAAACGGAAGATGAGATTGCAGCAGCAACAATGGCAATCGGAGCTAACTTTGGTGGCGTACGTTCCTTTACCGCTTCAGCGGGTCCTGGTCTTTCATTGATGATGGAAGCAATCGGTCTTTCAGGTATGACAGAGCAACCATTAGTAGTAGTGGATACACAACGTGGGGGCCCTTCAACAGGATTACCAACAAAGCAAGAACAATCTGACTTGATGGCTATGCTTTACGGAACACATGGAGAAATCCCTAAAGTAGTCATTGCACCTTCGACGATGGAGGAAGCTTTCTTTGATACAATCCAAGCATTTAATATTGCAGAGGAACTACAATTACCAGTCATCTTAATGACAGATTTACAATTATCTCTAGGAAAACAATCTGTTGAGCCATTTGATTATAATAAAATTGATATTCGTCGCGGTAAAATTGTGATTGATGACCTTGAAGAAGCGGCAGATAAAGCCTACTTCAAACGCTATGAAGATACAGAGGATGGTATTTCACCTCGTGTATTACCAGGTACACTACATGGTATTCACCACGTTACAGGTGTTGAACATGATGAAACAGGGAAGCCGTCTGAGGCAACGGGTAATCGTCAAACACAAATGGATAAACGCTTCCGTAAATTAGAGAGTTTGAAATTTGATAACCCAGTCTTTGTCAATGCACCACATGAGGAAGCAGAGATTTTATTAGTAGGCTTTAACTCAACAAGAGGCGCTATTGAAGAAGTACAAGAACGACTGAATGTGCAAGGAATGAAAGTGAATCACGCACACATTCGTTTAATTCACCCATTCCCAACTGCAGAAATGACATCTCTAGTTGCACAAGCGAAAAAAGTGATCGTTGTAGAGAATAACTATACAGGTCAATTAGCTAATATTATGAAGATGAATGTTGGTGGTCACGATAAAATCGCGACAATCACTAAATATAATGGTACACCATTCTTGCCAGGTGAATTAGAAAATCGTGTGAAGGAGTTGACTCGCTAATGGCAACATTTAAGGATTTTCGTAATACAGTGAAACCAAACTGGTGCCCAGGTTGTGGAGACTTCTCTGTACAAGCAGCTATTCAACGTGCTGCTGCAAATGTTGGTATTGAACCAAATGAACTTGCGGTCATTTCAGGCATTGGTTGTTCTGGTCGTATTTCAGGTTATATCAATTCTTATGGCTTCCATGGCATTCATGGTCGTGCACTTCCAATTGCACAGGGCTTAAAAATGGCTAATCGTGATTTACATGTCATCGCTTCTGGTGGTGATGGTGATGGATTTGCAATTGGTATGGGGCATACAATTCATGCAATCCGCCGTAATATTGATATTACTTATATTGTCATGGATAATCAAATCTATGGTTTAACAAAAGGTCAAACATCACCACGTTCTGCTGCTGGATTTATTACAAAATCTACACCAGGTGGAGCGATTGAACCGTCATTAAAACCATTAGAGGTAGCATTAACAAGTGGTGCAACATTTGTGGCACAAGGCTTCTCTACAGATATTAAAGAGTTAACAGCTTTAATTGAAGCTGGTATTAACCATAAAGGCTTCTCATTTATCAATGTCTTTTCACCTTGTGTAACGTATAACAAAGTGAACACATATGATTGGTTTAAAGAGAACCTAACAAAGCTAGCGGATGTCGAAGGCTATGATCACTCAGATCGTGGTATGGCGATGCGTACAGTGATGGAGCACGAGGGCTTAGTAACAGGCATTATTTATCATGATACAGAAACAACGTCGTATCAAGAAAAAGTACCTGGCTACTCAGAGCTACCATTAACAGATATCGATATCAAAATGAGCGAAAATGATTTTAATGATTTAGTAAAAGAATTTATGTAAAAATGATAGAATCAAAGCATTTGGAATGATGACATTCCAAATGCTTTTTTTATGCTTAAGTAAGGAACCGCGAGTAAATATACTGCTTTCGCGAGTATTTAGTGATCAATCGCGGGTAAACGCATAGCTACCGCGAGTATTTAGTAATCAATCGCGGGTAAATACATAGCTTCCACGAGTAATTGATAAGGTTAGGATTACAGGTTTATCTTGAGCGTAGATCAAAGTCATTGCTCTAATGAGTCCTTCATGTTACCCTAATAGTAAATTTAGTCCTTTTTATTGGAGGTCAGGTTTTACAACTAACTATCCTTATAAAGGACTTTTTCTATAGAAAAAAATGTTTTATGTGTTCTTAAATGGAGGAGTTTTTTTATGGCAGAAAGAGGTAGACCTAAAGGCGCAAGTGGAGAAGAAAGTCGCGCATTATTACTTGAAATTGCAGCGAAAGAGTTTGCGCAGCATGGATATCATGAAACGAAGGTGAGTACTATAGTAAAAAGTGCATCATTAAGTCAGCCTACTTTTTATCTGTATTTTAAAAATAAAGAGGCCATTTTTGAAGAATTAGAAAATCTTTTTCGCTTACGAATGATGGATTTAGCTAAAAAAAGCCGCTTACAGCCTGCATTGGAGCAAGGGACAGTAAGAGCGCGTATTATCTATAATGTTAAGGAGTTATTAGCATTTTTTGCTAAAAACCCTAATTTAACACGGATTGGCTTTTATTTATCAACAAAGGCTGATGAAATAAAGGTACAAATTGTCAAGCAAATTAAAGAGAATCTGGATTATGAAGTAGATGCTGGCTACTTTCGCAAAGATATAGATACACATATAGTGGCAGAGTGCTTAATAGGCATTATTGAGCGATTAACATTTGTTCAACTACTGCCAAAGCTAAAAAAGCCAGAAGAGATAGCCACTGAAATTGTAGACTTACTCATTGAAGGAATGTTGAATAGAGAACAAAGTGTCCAATAGTTCAACTGCACCGTTAGGGAAAAAGGAAAATACAAATTTTTTCTTTTTTGTAGTTGAATATTACTTTTCAGTAATATAATATGAAATTGGAAATAAGTAACGGTTATAGCCACTATATATTGTTATACATGTGAGTCTATTTATTTTAGTAGTAAAGCATATCAGATAGGAATCTACAGAAAGAGGGGAAGACATGGCAACAGTTGTATCGTTTTATTCGACAGGGTAGCAGTGCTTGGAATTCAAACGATGACGCAAAATGGTATTTTGTACCTTTATATTATTTTTGAGTAATATAAGTTGGATTTTGATAGAGTAACGGTTATAGCTATTATTTCTAGAATATTGGATCCTATTTGGAAGACTCATACAAAAAGAGGTTATTTTTATAAAGTAATAAGAAAGAAGGGCTGTTATGAGAAAAGTGTGGCAACAGTTGATGTTGCTTTTTACCATCTGTTTATTATTTGCGCAAGCTTTATTTGGTAGTATAACTGTGTCTGCAACAGCTAATGAGCCACTTACAATTATCCTGACAACAGAAGGAGAACCTTATATAGAAGGACATATCGCTTTAAATCCTGTCACGATCCAAATGGCAACTTCCTCGATTGATAGTGAAGGTATGCAAGTAGAGTGGTCAGTCAATGAAGGGGATACATGGGAGATATTCGATATGATGGATCCACTTGTCTTAACTGATGCAGGTGATTATTCAATTTGGTTTAGAATTATCGGACAACCAACTATCAGTAAGCATACTATTCGTATTGCAGGATCACAGCCTTCACTATTATCGGCAAGTAATTCCATTATTTATGTGAATCTGAATACTGTTGAAGGAAGTAATGATGGTACAAATTGGGTAAATGCCTTTGATAATTTACAATCAGCATTAGATAAGGCACAAAGTGGAGATCAAATATGGATTGCCCAAGGAACATATACGCCAACTAGAAAAGTGGATGGTAATGATCCACGTAGTGCAACATTTCAAATGAAAAATGGCGTGGCGATTTATGGTGGTTTTAAAGGTGATGAAACGACATTAGCAGAGAGAGATTTTGAGAAATACAAAACCATATTAAGTGGCGCACTACCTAATGGTAGTAGTGCTTATCATGTTTTTTTCCATTCCTATTTCCTAGAGTTAGATAAAACAGCAGTTCTCGATGGTGTCACGATTACGAAAGGAAATGCTAATGGGAGCACTATGGATTTATATGGAGGAGGTATGTTCAATATTAGTAGAAATAGTCCGACTTTAACGAATGTTAATTTTTATGGTAATAAAGCGGGCCTTCAGGGCGGTGGACTCTACAATCATAGTGAAAGTAATCCTATCTTAACAAATGTGACATTTACTGAAAATGAGGCTGGCTTCCAAGGTGGCGCTATCTATAACTATAATAGTGGACCGACTTTTCAAGATGTAATTTTTGAAAAAAATAAGACAACTGGGTCACAAAGTGAAGGTGGGGGTATCTACAATTATGGGAGTAGTCCTATTTTAACAAATGTAACATTTATTGAAAATGAAGCAGAGAATAAAGGAGGGGCTATGTCCAATACGAAACAAAGTAATCCTAGTTTAACAGGAGTGAGTTTCGATGGAAATAAGGCCTTAATTTCAGGGAAAGGAGGAGGAATGTACAATAGCGAAAGTAGTCCAATGTTAACAAATGTGCAATTTAATAAAAATGTAGCCAGCTATGATGGAGGTGGTATAGCTAATGAGATGAGTAACCCGACCTTAATAGATGTATTATTCACCAGCAATACGGCAAGTAGTTATGGGGCAGGGATGTACAATGCAAGTAGTGATCCGAGCCTAGACAATGTAATATTTATTGGAAATGAGACATTTATGTATGGAGGGGGTATGTACAACGATAATAGTAGCCCAACTTTAACAAATGTAACATTCAGCGAAAATAAGGCAGGGTATGGAGGGGGGATGTTTATAACTGGTCGTGACAGTACCCCAGTCATAAGAAATACGAGATTTAATAATAATCAGGCACTTCAGATAGGTGGAGGTGTTTTTACTTCCAATTATAGTAGTCCTAGCTTTGATGAAGTGAAGATTAATCAAAACCGTGCCATCAATGGAGCTGGTATGCATAATCAAGATAGCAGTCCAATTATTATGAATGCTTTATTTAGCGGAAATACAGCAAACTATGGTGGAGGGGCTATGTCTAATAATGGTTCTAGCAGCCCGATTTTGACAAATACAACATTAACAAGTAATGATGCATATATTGGAGGGGGCCTGTTCAATCAAGATAATAGTAGCCCTAATCTAAGAAATGTATTATTCACTGGAAACAAGGCAGAATTTGAAGGAGCTTCTATAAGTAATGACTCTCCAAATAGTAATATAATCTTAACAAATGTGACTATTAGTGGGGATATTCCAAGATATGGGGAGAGTGCTATTTATGGAGGTGATCTAGTTAGTAAAATTCAAAATACCATTATTATTGGCAATAGTAGGAAAATTGCTATTTCGAATTATAAGGGCAAAGTTGAAAATAGTTTGCTAGATGTACAGGTAGGAAGGAATGTACGAGGGAAACTTATTGATGGGGACGGGAATACTACAGATACATCCAACTATATACCAACAGATATTTTTATGGATTCTAGCAAGAAAGACTATCGCTTAAAAGTTGACTCACCAGCAATAGATAGAGGGAAAGTTAATTATCCTGAATTAGCAGATGTAACAACAGATATTGCTGGCAACAAACGTATTCAGGGAATAACAATCGATCTAGGCGTATATGAAGTGACACCATTCTACTCAGTAATATATGATGCAAATGAGGCAACAGCGGGTCAAGTACCAGAGGATAGTGCACAGTATGAAGAAAATCAAACGGTGACAGTCCAAGGAAATAGCGGCCACCTAGAAAAAGCAGGTTATACATTTGTAGGATGGAACACCAAGGTAGATGGAAAAGGTATAGCGTATAAAGCGAATGACACTTTTCAAATAGGCACAACAAATGTGATCCTTTACGCACAATGGACAAAAAAACAAACTGCAACATATACAGTTACCTATGATGCAAATGAGGCAACAGGAGGTCAAGTACCAGAGGATAGTGCACAGTATGAAGAAAATCAAACAGTGACAGTCCAAGGAAATAGTGGTCACCTAGAAAAAGCAGGTTATACATTTGTAGGATGGAACACCAAGGCAGATGGAAAAGGTATAGCGTATAAAGCGAATGACACTTTTCAAATAGGCACAACAAATGTGATCCTTTACGCACAATGGACAAAAAAACAAACTGCAACATATACAGTTACCTATGATGCAAATGAGGCAACAGCGGGTCAAGTACCAGAGGGTAGTACACGGTATGAAGAAAATCAAACAGTGACAGTCCAAGGAAATAGCAGCCACCTAGAAAGAGCAGGTTATACATTTGTAGGATGGAACACCAAGATAGATGGAAAAGGTATAGCGTATAAAGCGAATGACACTTTTCAAATAGGCACAACAAATGTGATCCTTTACGCACAATGGACAAAAAAACAAACTGCAACATATACAGTTACCTATGATGCAAATGAGGCAACAGCGGGTCAAGTACCAGAGGATAGTACACGGTATGAAGAAAATCAAACGGTGACAGTCCAAGGAAATAGCGGCCACCTAGAAAAAGCAGGTTATACATTTGTAGGGTGGAACACCAAGGTAGATGGAAAAGGTATAGCGTATAAAGCGAATGTCACTTTTCAAATAGGCACAACAAATGTGATTCTTTACGCACAATGGACAAAAAAACAAACTGCAACATATACAGTTACCTATGATGCAAATGAGGCAACAGCGGGTCAAGTACCAGAGATAGTACACGGTATGAAGAAAATCAAACAGTGACAGTCCAAGGAAATAGTGGCCACCTAGAAAAAGCAGGTTATACATTTGTAGGGTGGAACACCAAGGCAGATGGGACAGGAACAGTGTATAAAGCAAATGAAACTTTTCCAATTGGTAAAGTGCATGTCATATTATATGCTCAATGGATAGTAAATCCACCATCATCAGGTGACAATACCACATCACCCAACGATAATGACTACTCTTCATTATCAACTGTGAAAATCACTTTTCATACAAATGGTGGTACAATACTTCCGCCACAAGAGATTGCTTATAATACAAAAATACGTGATTTACCTTTACCTACCAAAGATGGTTTTCGCTTTGATGGCTGGTATGAGGATGCAGCATTTAAAATTGAATGGGATGAGGATACAGTTATTCGAGAGAATATAGTAATATATGCAAAGTGGATACCTTTGCTAGTGGACGAATCAGACACACCACTACCCAAAGAAATGGTAAGGTTTTATGATATGGATAGCCATTGGGCAAAAGAGATAGTTGAGGAACTAGCGATACTTAAGATTATCCAAGGTTATGAAGATGGCACTTTCCGTCCAAATGAACCGATTAGTCGTATGCATGTGGCAGTATTATTTGCACGCGCCTTCGAGTTTGAATCAATTCGCTCAGCAAAAGCCTTTTCTGATATAGCAACAAATCATGTCTACTATGAAGAGATCAACACGCTACAGCAAGCGGGAATTATTGATGGGATGGGTGACACATTCCGTCCAGTAGAAGCTATTACACGTGCACAAGTAGCAAAAATTTTAGCAAAAACATTACGACTACCTTCTGAGGGTACAAGTTCATTTAGTGATGTTTCTAGTAATCATTGGAGCACGGGTTATATTGCAGCACT
Source organism: Lysinibacillus sp. FSL K6-0057 (assembly GCF_038630885.1). Classification (NCBI taxonomy): domain Bacteria; kingdom Bacillati; phylum Bacillota; class Bacilli; order Caryophanales; family Bacillaceae; genus Lysinibacillus; species Lysinibacillus sp. FSL K6-0057. Next base: position 1,272,946 of record NZ_CP152047.1, read on the forward strand.
AGAACAGGCTGGGATTGCATTTGGGAGTAATGGTGAATTTCATCCCGATGTGCCAGTAACACGTGCAGAGCTAGCGACATTTTTATACAGGGCACTCCAATTTTAAATATCTTTTTGTGTAATCTAACAGCTTCACATCGTTATGAACACAGTAAAATCAAATATTACTTTAGGATAATATAGATTAGCGAGAAATAGATATTTTTATTAAAACATTGAAGCTACTTAATTTAAAGAAGACAAAGATGATGGATATTACGAATAATGTGTAGCAACAAAGGGAAAAATATTTTTTGTTTGTAAATAGTCTAATAGATAGAAGAAATTATAAATTAAGTTAGTCTATTATTAGAAGTGAGAAAATACTGATTTTTCTATTTTTCTTGTTGTATATTACTTTAAAGTAATATAAAATCAAAAATAAGTAGTGATTATCATTAGCTTATCTGATGGTTGTCCACTCAATAAAAAAGAAAGTGAGGTGAAAAATTTTGATGTTTCCACCAATAGTGAATTTCCCAAAAGGTGATACAAAGCCCTTCGGTAAATAATTATTACCTCAAGGTCTGACTTTTTAGTCAGACCTCATCTTTTGAAAGAAGGCTGTTTAACATGCTTGAACCAATATATGAATTAGAAAATGTAACTTTCTATTATAAAAAAGGTAAATTTAAAGCAAATGATGGCATTTCACTGACCATAAATAAAGGAGAAATTATTGGCTTATTAGGGCCGAATGGAGCAGGAAAAACCACATTGATTAAGCAAATGATTGGACAGTTAGCACCAACAGAGGGATCAGTGAAGTTTCATAACCAAGAAGTATCCAAGAATACGAAGTATGTATTGAGACAGACTGCCTATTATTCACAAGAGACTTTTGCTTTATCATTTTTAAAAACATGGGAAGCCATTTATTTTACGGGTAGGTTAAAGGGGCTTTCAAAAAAAGAGTCGAAACAACAGACTGATGACATTTTGCTGAGGTTAGGCATGGAAGCTTATCGAGATAAGCTATTATCAAAGCTTTCGGGTGGCCAAAGAAGACTCATTAGTTTAGGAACTACTTTGATTGGTCAGGCATCCGTCATGATTTTGGATGAACCTACAAACGAGCTAGATCCATTAAAACGGAAATTAGTATGGGACATCATTCGTGAGCTTAACCAAAAGGGTACAACAATTATTTTAGTCACTCACAATATATTGGAAGCTGAAAAAGTTGTCCATCGTGTGGCTGTTATAGATAACGGAAAGCTTTTAGCCATTGACCATGTCGAAAAGCTGAAGAGAAGGGTAGACCAAAGAATGCGTTTAGAAATTTATGCGCAGGAAGCCTCTATTCAAAATATCCAAGACAGACTAAAAGCTTTTGGGCAAGCTGAATTAGTAGAGGATACAAAACTCACCCTGCTAATTGAGAAAAATGCGGTCCGTACTATTATTGAAATAATACAGGATGAGACATTGAACATCAGTCAGTACTCTCTGTTACCTCCAAGTCTTGAAGATGTCTATTCATTACTTCAAGAGCAACAAAGGAGTGAATAGCTTATGAATTCCTTTATTCAATTTTTTGTTGAATTATTTATTCTATTTCGTATACAAATAGCCATCGTAAGGCATCAATTATTATGGATCATTGCAATGTCTTCCATTTTTCCAATGGTTACTTTAGTGTTTCTTGAATTTTTACTGGGTGAATCAAGTTCAGAACAATTGGCACGATTAATTATTGGTAATATGATTTTTAGTATTCTGTTAATGGGAATGAATATTTTAGGGCAGGATATATCGTATCAAAAATTCGGAGGTTATTTTACATATTATTCGTCCCTTCCCATCCGTAAAGTTAATTTTATTTTATCTTTGTTGTTTTATGGTATTTTAACTTCCTTACCCTCTTTTATTATTGTATTTACTTTCGGTCAGCAAATTTATGGGGTGAATCTTCATTTCGAGTGGCTTTTAATACCAGTAGCATTATTGGCGATTTTTAGTGTAGTGGGCATTGGTGTATTAATGGGGTTTTTATCTCCAAATCCACAATTTACAAATATTGTAGCCCAATTTTTACTGATGTTTGTCACTTTCTTAACACCAGTTATGATTGAGATGAAAGATCTTCCTATTATTCTTCAGTGGATTTCCTATGTGCTACCCACAACGTATGTAGCGAATGTATTACACGGTATGCTAACTGTTGGATGGTCCAATTCTACATTAATAGATGTTTTGATTCTACTTATTTTTTCATGCTTTTCTTATCTATTAATCAGTAAAAAAATACATTGGCGTGTTCATTAAAATATTAAAAATTGGGAGTTTAACATAGAATGAAAACTTTTGAAACTAAAATAGAACAGTACGCGGAGTTGGTCATTAAAGTAGGAATAAATATTCAACAAGGACAGACTTTAGTGATTTCTGCCTCAATAGCTGCTGCCGATTTTGTTAGAAGGGTTTGTCGACATGCCTATCTCAATGGTGCACATTATGTTTATATAAGGTGGATTGATGAAGAGCTTGCTCGAATTGAATATGAATATATGACAGAGCAAGGCTTAGCCTATACACCTGATTGGCTTGTGAAAGGGTATGAAGAAATGGCGAGTAGTGGTGCCGCTTTTCTTTATATAATTTCACCCCACTTGCAAAATATGGAGGGAGTAGACCCTGTTAAGGTAGAAAAAGCAGAGTATGCTTCTGCACTTGCTTTTCGCTCGTTTACCGAAAAATTGATTAGAATGCAAGTTAGTTGGACTGTTATTGTTTATCCGACGGAGCAATGGGCAGGGTCTATTTTCCCCGATTTAGAGCCCAAAAATGCTCTGGAAAAGTTATGGGAAAAGTTTTTTGAAATACTAAGATTAGAAGAAGAAAATCCACTAAAAGCCTGGAGGCAGCATATCCAAACATTAAATAAAAGGGCAGCTTTATTGAACGATAAGTATTTCCGTTATTTACATTTCATTAGCGAAGACACAAATTTAAAAATTGAGCTACCGCAAAATCATCGTTGGGTTAATGGCTTAGAAACGAATGACAATGGAAGTTCATTTATTTGTAATATGCCGACTGAAGAAATTTATACAACACCACTCAAAAAAGGTGTAAATGGGATAGTCAAAAATACAAAGCCATTAGTTTATGAAGGGCAGATCATTGATCAATTTACACTTACGTTTAAAGATGGAGAGATTATTGATTTCTCAGCTGAAAAAGGAATGGAAGCATTACAAAATATGCTTAATAAAGACGAGGGAGCAAGATATATTGGCGAAGTGGCATTGGTTCCTCATGATTCTGCAATCTCCAGAAGCAATCTACTATTCTATCATAATTTATTCGACGAGAATGCATCCTGTCATTTAGCTATTGGGCAAGCCTATACATCAGGCTTGAAAGAAGAAGATCGTGCGAATCTAGAAAACATAAATAATAGTATGATCCATATTGATTTTATGTTAGGTTCACAAAAATTACAGGTCAATGGTATACGTGAAGACGGTACTGTCGAAGCCATTTTAGTGAATGGTAAGTGGGCCCACTAAATAAGGGGGAAAAGGAATGGAAATAGTGCAATGTAAGACTGACAAGGATTATGAAAAATTCGCGGTTTTCTTTTTGCAAAATAGAAATATATTTGATGATATGTATCCAATTTTAGATACACTAGGTAGTTTATATGTCATGATAGAAGAGACAAATCTGCTTCTCTTTCAAAATCCACAACAGGAAGTAATCGCGGCGGCGAGCTATACATTGGGTATACGAGAAGATCAATTTAAAAATAAAAATATCGTTTTTATTGATTGTGCGCTATTAAAAAAAGATTATCAAAATAGTCGATCCTTTGTTAATGGTTTTCTACAAATGCTTAATCATATTTTAGAAGAACATCCAGAAGTGAAGGAAGTCCAGTTTTATGCTTATCGCCATCATGGCTATATTCATCGTCTTTATAAAAAGTTTGCCAAGGTTATTGATGAAAAAGAGGGCTATTTTGGTATGCAAGATGTTTTCTCTGTGGAATTTCATCAACTGACTACTTTTTTAGAGGAATTTACTAAAAAACAAACCATTTAAGTCAAGCTTATGAGGAAGCATCCAATAGAACGATTTTTTTACACAGTTTGAGGGCTTTATTCAGATGGAACATCGCCACTTCATACCCTTGTCATTGGTGAATAAAAATGCCTAAAGATCTTTCTATTATAGAAAAGAGTGGGGCTATTTCAGGCATTCTTCCTTAAAAAAATGCTACAATAAAAGAAAAAAAGAGGCGATGAACGTGAATAACGTCATTGATTTTATTGCAAAAAAAAAGGAACGTGAAGACCGAAAGCGTGCTCAGGATTTAGAACGTTATGTAGCTACACAATGTAATTTTCAGCAGCCTGAAAATATTGATGCTCTTGTAGAGGACAAACTGATTGAAGTCAAAGATCATACGTTATTTCTTGGCTTTCTATCCATTTTAAAGGATGAGCAAATAGAGCCGCTAGATATTTTTCAAGATGTCTTTTCATTAGAACCTTCTCGTTTTGAGATGTCGTACAATATGAGATGGTGGTCAGTTGTACAACTGGCATTTACATTTTTAACAATTCTCAAGGAAAATGAGCCGCATACATATGCTGATTTTTTAGGTCTCTCCAAATAACCTAGGTATGTGTACGTCTGTAAAGCAAACGTACACATACCTAGGTTTTTCCTTATTCTCCTCATACAACTTTACAATTCTACTTCACTTATTCATTATTTTCATAGATATTTATAATTCCTCAATAATTTTTACTAAATATTTTTAACACCTCCATACTTGCTTAATGTTTGTTTTATACCATTACGGATGTAAGCAAATAAAAATAAAGCAAAACAAATGGAGGGTCCAACACATGGCAATTCAAAAACTGTGGAAAAAAGGTCTAATCGGTGCATTAGCCATTTCCATGTTGGCAGCTTGTTCTGACAGTTCATCTAGTGCAAATGAGGTAAACGAGGATTTATCGCTTGAAGAAATTACAGAAAAAGCAAAAGAAGAGGGCACTGTTAATTCTGTTGGTATGCCAGATACATGGGCGAACTGGGTAGAAACTTGGGAGGAACTCGGGACCGAATATAGCATCAAACACAAGGATACGGACATGTCGAGTGCCGAGGAGTTAGCGAAGTTTGAAGCAGAGAAAGATGATGCTACAGCAGATATTGGAGATGTCGGAATTGCTTTTGGACCAATCGCTAAGGACAAGGGCTTAACATTACCATACAAAACGTCGTATTGGGATGAAATACCTGATTGGGCTAAAGACGAAGAAGGACACTGGATTGTTGGCTATACAGGAACCATTTCTTTTTTGACAGATAAAAATAATGTGAAGAATGCCCCAACATCATGGGAAGATCTGAAAAATGGGGATTATACAGTCAGTATTGGGGATGCATTAACGGCTAACCAAGCACAGTTTGCTATTTTAGCAGCAGCAATGGCCTTTGGAGGGGATGAGTCGAACATCCAGCCAGGCATTGATTTCTTTGCCGAATTAGCGAAGCAAGGGCGTTTACAGGGGGATCCATCAGTAGCAAACCTAGAAAAAGGTGAAATAGATGTTGCAATCTTATGGGATTTTAATGCACTAGGCTATCGTCACCAAATCGATGAGGAGCGCTTCGATGTAGTGATACCAAAAGAAGGATCTGTCACTTCTGGTTATGCAACGGTAATTAATAAATATGCCAAAAACCCACATGCTGCCATGCTAGCACGTGAATATATTCTTTCAGATGCTGGTCAAGAAAATTTAGCAAAAGGCTATGCGCGTCCGATTCGAGATAAAGTAGACCTTCCTCAGGAAGTAAAAGACTTATTATTACCAGCAGATATGTATACGAATGCACAGCCAGTAAAAGATCAAAAGAAATGGGAAGACACGACGAAGCAAATCCCTCAGCTTTATCAAGAGCAGGTGTTAATCCATGCAAAATAACAAAGTGGTTCTTATTGTCATCGATGCATTGCGTTTTGATACAGCCTGTACACATATGGGATTTTTGCACCATTTAGTCGAGCGTCAGGTGGCTGCTCGCTATAAGATTTGCGCAGAGGTACCATCATTATCCAGACCATTGTATGAGACAATTTTAACGGGTACATCCCCCATTGTGCATGGCGTTACTAGCAATATGACTGTGCGTTTATCGAATCAACAAAGTGTCTTTCATGTCGCAAAGGAGCATGGTTTGTCCACCGCAGCCTCCGCCTATTATTGGGTAAGTGAGCTTTATAATAGAGCGCCCTTTAATCATATGGAAGACAGGCTACAACTCGATACACAATTACCAATTGACAACGGTATGTTCTATTTTGAGGATCATTATCCAGATAGTCATGTGTTTGCCGATGCAGCATGGTTAATGGATCAAAAGCAACCTGATTTCCTTTATATTCATCCAATGAATGTTGATGATGATGGCCACAAATTTACGGCGGATTCTGCTCAATATCGCAATCGTGTGTTGGCGATGGATGCCTTACTTTCATTATTTATTCCAAAGTGTATGGCACAAGGCTATGAGGTAATTGTGACAGCTGACCATGGTATGACAAGTGATGGCAATCATGGTGGAACAACGCATGAGGATCGTCATGTGCCACTGTTTGTCATATCAGATTCTGTAAAGGCTGGTATAAAAGAAGGCATTATTTCGCAATTACAAATTGCGCCACTGTGCTGTCATTTATTAAATATGGAGCCTGCGGATGATATGGTACCCCTTTTGCTAGAAGGTGTGTATACAGCAAAAGAGGTGTAACTAGGAGTAGTCGCTCCTTTTAGGTTGGAGCGACTACTATCCCTCTTGAGCCGCAAGTAATTATAGAAAGAAGTGGTTGTGTTGATATCGAAGCGGCAGTCCATTGCTTGGCTTTCGCCTTTTCTTGTTCTACTCTTATTATTTTTCCTAGTACCTTTACTGTATATGCTTATTACGAGCTTTCAAAATAGTGAGGGCTTTACACTGGCGCAATACAAGTCCATTTTTACGAACGATTATATTTTGCAAGGCTTTAAAAATAGCATAACATTGTCCGTTATCTCGGCTGTCATTGCATTGTTTGTCACATTGTTTGCTGTCTATGCCATGATGAAGTTTTCTGAGCCAGTACGGGAGAAAATTTTAATACTAACGAACTTAACATCCAATTTTTCAGGCATTCCGCTAGCATTTGCTTTTATTGTTTTACTTGGCAATAGTGGTTTATTTACATTGTTATTTGACAAATGGGATATTGATGTGTTGACGTCCTTTTCTCTTTATAGCTGGGGCGGTTTGTTACTTATTTATATTTATTTTCAACTACCATTATCGCTTATGCTGCTATATCCCATTTATGATGGGATACAGCAGCAATGGAAGGAGGCAGCAGCCCTTCTAGGGGCATCTAGCTGGCAGTTTTGGCTGAAAATTGGTTTACCGGTTATGCTTCCAGGGATTGTGGGAACCTTTAGTGTATTGTTCGCCAATGCAATGGGGGCGTATGCCTCTGCTTATGCATTAACAAGCAGTAATTATAATTTAGTGGCGATTCGTATTGGCTCCTTAATAAAAGGTGATATATTTGCTCAGCCAGAGCTAGCCAGTGCCATTGCGGTCATATTAGCAGTGACAATGGTGACGGCCATGCTTATTAGTGAGTGGAGTATCTCTAAAACAAGGAGGAAAGTAAAATGAAAAAGCGTGGCTTGGCTGATTTTTTCTTCCTTCTGTTAGGGGGGTATTTACTATTACCAGTGTTGGCAACGATGCTCTATGCGTTTGCAACAAAATGGAATAAAACGATATTGCCAGAGGGACTCACATTCAAATGGCTTGCCACATTGTTTCAGGATACCGAATTTATTCAGGCATTTGGCCGGTCAGTACTTTTAGCAGGTGGTGCAGTTAGTATCGCACTCCTCGTTATTGTGCCAGCTATCTTTGTCATCGTCCTGTACTTTCCTAAATATGAGAAATGGATACAGATGGCAGTGGTGATGGTGTATTCTTTCCCAGGAATTATTTTAGCAGTAGGGCTTATACGCGTTTATAGCAAAATAGGTATACCGATGATATTCGTTGTTTTAGGCGCCTATGTTGTGGGAATTCTTCCTTATATCTATCAAGGTACACGAAATAGTTTAAGAAATATAGATGCGAGGCAGCTACTTGATGCGGCTCAATTGCTAGGTGCATCCAAAAGGCAAGCATTCACAAAAATCTTACTGCCTACCGTTTATCCAGGCTTATTTGCAGGTGCATTGTTATCCTTCTCTGTCTTATTTGGTGAATTTGTCTTGATTAATCTTGTTGTTGGCTCTCGCTTTGAAACAGTTCAAATTTATTTAATGAAAAAGCTTAGCACAAGTGGACATATTGCTAGTGCAGTTGTTTTCATCTATCTCGTGCTAATGGGTCTATTAACATTTGTCATTGCAATCGTAACGAAACGATCGAAAGGTGCTACAAATCTATGAGTTATCTTGTTATTGAAGGACTTCATAAAAAATATGGACAAGCAACTGTTTTAACCAATATTCATATGGAAATTCAAAAGGGTGAATTTATCACACTGTTAGGTCCTAGTGGCTGTGGAAAGAGTACCATTTTGCGCATTGTTGCTGGCTTAACAGATGCATCGGCAGGTAAAATTTTGATTGAAGGAAAAGATATGAGTGGCGTACAACCGAAGGATCGTCAAGTGGGCATGGTCTTTCAATCCTATGCACTTTTTCCTAATATGACTGTGCTAGAAAATGTTGCTTTTGGTTTGCATATGCAAAAAGTCAGTAAGGCAGATATTGAACAGCGTGTTCAAGAAATGCTAGCACTTGTTCATTTAAGTGAGAAAGCCAATGCTTACCCGAAAGAATTATCTGGGGGACAACAGCAGCGTGTTGCTCTGGCACGTGCATTAATTGTCCGCCCTAAAGTACTGTTATTAGATGAACCGCTTAGTGCGCTTGATGCTCAAATTCGCAAGAAACTACAAGCCGATTTACGAGCAATTCAACGAAAATTAAATATGACAATGATTCTAGTTACACATGATCAGGAGGAGGCGATGGCTGTTTCGGATAGAATATTCGTCATGAATAATGGCCATATTGCGCAAAATGGTACACCAACAGAAATCTATACGAGACCGAATAATGAATTTATTGCTAATTTCATCGGTCATTATAATGTCTTTCCACGCCAGTCTTTAGAGAAAATGCTTGGAAAATCTTTAGTAGCGCAATCCTCTAAATTTGCCATTCGACCTGAAGCATTGCATCTCGATCAAAGAGATGGAGATTTGTGTCTCTCCGGAATTGCCAAACAATCATTAATGAGTGGCAATATTATTCGTACTACGTTTGATGGGGAAATGGCGTTTACAATGGAACAACTGCATCAACAAGGCTATTCGATTGAAATGGGAAAAACCTATAAGTGTTATGTCGCACAAGAAGATGTGATTGCATTAGCATGACTTACGCAAAACTGGAAAGATTTGAATTTATTTTAAAACAATTAGATATAGAAGGAAAAATTATTGTTGCCAATATTGCCGATGCCCTTCAAGTAGCACCAGAAACCATTCGCCGAGATTTTGATGAATTAGAGCAACAGCATTTATTATCAAGAGTTCATGGTGGGGCTATTAAATACACAAACGTACGCAATGAACCGGTGTTTTTACGCAAGCTACAAATGCAAAAGGAGGCAAAGCGACAAATTGCTCGTATGGCAGCAAAACGCATTTGCGACGGCGATACTATTGCAGTAGATACAGGTACTACAACGGTACATATGGCCGATTTTTTATTAGCTGTTGATGATATAACAGTTGTCACGAATTCGATTGCAGCAGCTATTCAATTTAATTTAGCTATTGAAGAACGACGCATGACAGGCAAGGTCATATTACTAGGGGGCACTGCGAATCCAAAACAATCTTCAGTTGCAGGTGCTATGACGTTAGAAATGCTAGATAATATGAATTTTGATAAGGCCTTTTTATCGTGTGGTGGCATTAGTGAGGGCATTGTTTATGATTACGATTTGGATGAATCTCTTATTTCTAAGAAAATGCTCAAGCATAGTAAGGTGAGTTATTTATTAGCGGATGCAGCCAAAATCAATGGCAAATCATTTTTTCAAATCTGTCATCTTGATGAATGTACAGAAATTCTTTGCGAAAGCACTTGTCCATTAGAATGGCAAGCTTATGAGGAAAAATGGACGGTATGTAATGGAGGGAAGAGCTGATGACAATTGATTATCATGTACATTTAGAAGAGGGACCCTATTCATTTCGCTGGCTAGAGCGTACATCACAGGCACTGGCGTTTTTCCATCAGGAGGATGAGACGGAAAAAGGCTCTAAGCAACAAATGACCTGTCAAGTACAGCGGCTAGCACAACGTGTGAAAAATGGCTGTTATAGTGAGGAATGGTTGGATTTATATCTCGAACAGGCAAAACGGCTTGGCTTGCGTGAGGTAGGTATTGTTGATCATTTATATCGTTTTCAAGAAACACGGGCCTATTTTGAGCGCTTTATGAGGCTAGATGATAGCGAGATTGGACAAATACAGCGCTATTGGCTGGATCGTGTGATGACAGAAAATATAGATGCTTTTGTCACGACCATTCAGCAGGCAAAGGAAAAATGGCGTCAACATGGCATTACACTAAGGCTTGGTATAGAGGCAGATTATTTTGTTGGTGGGGAGGAGGAATTAACGGCTTTACTGGCTGGTTATCCTTGGGATTATGTGATTGGTTCAGTTCACTTTGTTGATGGTTGGGGCTTTGATAATCCGCAAACACAATATCTTTTTGAGCAAATGGATCAGCCCACTTTACAACAAAGTTATGAGCGATTTTTTGGAGTAGTTGAGCAAATGATTCTTTCTAATATGTTTGATTTTGTTGCCCATTTAGATAACTTTAAAGTATTTAATTATCAAGTGGAGGATCGTGCTTTTCTTGAAGTTTGGTATAAACGTATTGCACAGGCACTAACGTCTACTCAAACCGCCACTGAAATCAATGCCGGGCTGTATTATCGCTACCCTGTAAAGGAAATGTGTCCGGGTCCTCTTTTTTTACAAACCTTACTTGCCCATGGAGTTGCTTTTACCGTATCCTCTGATGCGCATTTCCCGGATGATTTAGGTAAATATACATTTGCCAATACTGAGCTACTAAAGGGTTATGGCGTTCAAGCCATTGTCGCTTTTGAGCAGCGAGTTAAAAAAATGATCACGTTATAGGTAGAGAAAAGGCACTAAAGTTTCATTGTAGTGCCTTTTATTTGTATTACATAAGTACAATTTAGCTCGCATACAAATGATTAAATTCATTTTTATAATGTGAGGCGAATCAAATTGACATCCATTAAAGAACAACCCTTTTTGCCAATTATTATTCAATCGGGTCAGCATGCCTATGGGGTAGCCCGCTCTTTTTATGAAGCCTATCGCATCAAAAGTCTTGTCATTGAGCCAGCTAAAAAAGGGAGAACGATGCGCTCACTCTTTTTGGGAGGCTCTCAGGGAATTGCCACGCAAAATAGCGGTATTCTGGATTTTCAATATGTGGAACATTTAGATGATCCTAGCCGTTTTGTACAAGCGCTAGTCGCATTGGCCATGCAGTGCCAACAAAAGAAATTGATTTTATTAGTTTGTGACTGCTATTATGCAGAGCTTATCATTAAAAATAAAGAGCTGCTTGAAAAGTACTTTATTTTACCTTATATTGATCAGGCTTTACTAAAAATGGTGCAAACAAAGGAAAAGTTTTACCAGCTTTGTGATAAATATCAGTTAAAATACCCCAAAACCATGATCATCACAAAGGAACATCATGCAAATAGTGAACTCCCGATCCAGTATCCCATTATTATTAAACCTTCCAATGCCGTGACCTATACGAATAGTTCCTTTCCTGAGAAGAAAAAAATATTTTTAGTGCATGATGCAGACGAGATGCAGCACATCATTCGCAGTATTTATCGTTCTAGTTATCAAGATGCCTTAATCGTTCAAGAATTTATTCCAGGCGATGATTCCTATATACGTGTACTAGATGTATATGTAGGAAGGGATCAAAAAGTAAAGTTGATGTGTGTAAGCAACAAGCTACTTGAAGATCCATCTCCGCAAAATAAAGGTATTTCTTTAGCTGTCATGACGGACTATGATGAACAGCTAATGGAATCAATCCGCCATTTTTTAGAGGAAATTGGCTATACAGGTTTTGCTAATTTTGATATGAAATATGACGCTAGAGATGGGGAATATAAGCTATTTGAAATGAATTTGCGAGCAGGGGCTTCAAGCTACTATGTGACAGCGAGTGGTCATAATTTAATGCAGTATGTGGTGGATGATTATTTATTCCAGGTTAATCATGAGCGAACATATGTCCAGACGAAGCATGTATGGTCACTACTTCCTCCAAAAACATTATTTAAATACATGAAGAATGAAAAATTAAAAATTGAAGCAAAGCAATTAATGAAAGAAGGGCAATACACGAATGCATTACTGTATAAAGAAGATATGAATATAAAGCGTTGGATGAAGTTGAAATTGTATGATTCGTATTTACATGTAAAGTACAGCAAGTATTTTAATGAAAGCAATGGTTAGCATATGCAAACTGAAGGATTGCGCTTCAAAACAGGAGGATACAAAGCCCTAACGGAAGGATAGAACATCAAAGCGGATGGATAATTACGCCTATCTTCATATAATTAAGTCGAAACCACGACATTTGAGGCGCAAACCTTGTAGGAAGTATCAACTATTCAGTATAATAATAAAATGGGAATTCAAGTGCATGGATTTCGTTTGAAAGGAGTTACCTGATTGCGATGAATGAGGAACAACGCTTAGCTAATCAACAAGTCAATCAACCAAAAAAAGAAGACAAGCCTGAAAAGGATTATAGTAAATATTTTGAGAAGGTCTTTACGGCTCCTTCCTTAAAAGATGCTAAAAAACGTGGGAAAGAAGATGTCAAGTATCATAAGGATTTTAGCATTGCAGAAGAGTTCGCAGGAATGGGCAAAGATCGCACCTTCTATATTCGTACTTATGGCTGCCAAATGAATGAGCATGACACAGAAGTAATGGCTGGGATTTTTATGCAGCTGGGCTACACACCAACAGAGGTGATTGAAGAGGCTGACGTTGTCTTGCTAAATACATGTGCTATTCGTGAAAATGCAGAAAACAAAGTATTTGGAGAACTTGGTTTCCTGCTGAAATATAAACGAAAAAACCCTGAGATGCTAATCGGGGTTTGTGGCTGTATGTCGCAAGAGGAATCTGTTGTTAATAAAATTTTAAGAAGCTACCCACATGTCGATATGGTATTTGGTACACATAATATTCACCGTTTGCCGAACATTTTAAAAGAAGCTTACATGTCGAAGGAAATGGTGATAGAGGTTTGGTCTAAAGAAGGCGATGTCATTGAAAATCTGCCGAAAAAACGTCTTGGTTCCATTAAGGCTTGGGTTAATATTATGTATGGGTGCGATAAATTCTGTACGTATTGTATCGTTCCGTATACACGAGGTAAAGAGCGTAGTCGCCGACCAGAGGAAATCATTGCTGAAATACGTGAGCTAGCGGCAGCGGGCTACAAAGAAATTATGTTGCTGGGACAAAATGTCAACGCTTACGGCAAAGATTTTGAGGATATTGATTATCGTCTTGGTGATTTAATGGATGAATTAAGAAAGATTGATATTCCACGGATACGTTTTACAACGAGTCATCCACGTGACTTTGATGATTATTTAATCGAAGTTCTTGCAAAACGTGGCAACTTAGTGGAGCATATCCATTTACCAGTACAATCTGGCTCGAATGATGTCTTAAAAATTATGGCGCGTAAATATACACGCGAGCATTTCCTAGGTTTAGTGGACAGAATTAAAGCTGCCATACCTGAAGTAACATTAACAACAGATATTATCGTTGGCTATCCGAATGAAACAGAGGAGCAATTTGAGGAAACATTGTCCTTATACCGTGAAGTCGGCTTTGAGGCAGCGTTTACGTATATTTATTCTCCACGTGAAGGAACACCAGCTGCAAAAATGATCGACAATGTACCTGAAGAGGTGAAAAAAGAGCGTCTTCAACGTTTAAATGAAGTAGTGGGTGAATACTCACGCAAAGCATTAGAGCGTTTAAATGGTGAGGTTGTCGAAGTATTAGTTGAAGGTACAAGTAAACGACGCGACGATGTGCTAGCAGGCTATACGCGGAAAAATCGTTTAGTTAACTTTAAAGCACCAGCAGAAGTAATTGGTCAATTAGTAAAAGTAAAAATAACAGAGACTACATCTTATTCACTTACTGGTGAATTTTTGGAAGTCGTAAAAAATGAAAAGGTGGAAGCGTAAATGACACAAGTCTTATATACAAAAGAAGATTTAATTAAAAAATCACATGAAATTGCACATATGATTGCAAATACGCCAGAGGTTGAATTTTTCAAAAAGGCAGAAGCACAGATTAATGAAAATCAACAAGTACGTGAACGTATTGCAAGCTTAAAAAGCTTACAAAAACAAGCGGTTAATTTCCAACACTTAGGGAAAGAAAAAGCATTAAAAATGATTGAAGATAAAATTGCTAAAATCGAAGAAGAAATTAATGCTATCCCAGTTGTGCAACAATTTAAAGAATCACAAGGCGATGTGAATGATTTATTGCAACTGGTATCGAATACCATCGCGAATAATGTTACAAATGAAATTATTCGCTCAACTGGTGGCGATGTTCTTCGTGGTGAAACGGGTTCATACGTAGAAAATACTCAGCCAGGTAGTTGCTCCTAATAAACCCTTGGAAATCAAAGCTCGAATGACAGCATTCGAGCTTTTTTCATGTCTTCTTCTATTGAAGCATTCCCACGCTATAGCAGACCTCTCACGGAAAAAGATCTGGACGATACTTTTCATTCTCTAAAAATATATGTTCACCCAATGGGCGCTACCTGCATATGATGGAGTGAAAAGAGTCGAAGGAGGAATTGCGCTGAAACGTTTACGACAAATCGTGACGAAAGCAGTAGTTGCCAAAGGGAAGAAGAGAACGGAAGAACGTGTGACATTATCACCAACAAATAAACCGACAAGTATTTTAGGATGCTGGGTAATCAATCACACTTGCTCTGCAAAAAGAGTCGGGAAATTTGTAGAAGTAACAGGGAAATTTGATGTCAATGTGTGGTATGCCTATAGTAATCATTCGAAAACAGCTGTGTTTTCTGAAACGATTCACTATAAAGACAAAGTGAAGCTTCACTATCGAGAAGGTGAAATTAGCGTTGGTGATGACGTTCGTGTACGTGTGATACAAGAGCCAAATTGTATTGAAGCGATTATCTCTCCATGTGGTACGAAGTTTGAAATTGTAGTGGAACGTGAAGTAGTTGTGGAAGTAATGGGTGAAACAACAATTTGTATTAGTGTCCATCCACTAGACTATGAAGAAGATTGGAGCCTTAATGATGAAAGTTCATCTTCATCCTCATCAAGCTCTAGTTCCAGCTCATCTTCAAGTCCTGAAGGAGAAGGTAGGTATGTGTTAGAGTCTTCATCGTTTCCTGATGAACGACCAAGATAAGTTTAAAAAACATCATTTTTTGATACATGCGAAATGCTAGCATCTTAAAAAAGGTGAATGAAGCGTTTCGCATGTATCTTTTGTTATAATAAAAATATCTATAAGGCAAGAGCGAGGGAAATAGTGATATGACAACTTATACACCAATGATGCAACAGTATCTACAGGTAAAGGAAGATTACAAAGATGCCTTTTTATTTTTTAGATTAGGTGACTTTTATGAAATGTTTTTTGAGGATGCTATCAATGCCTCACAAATTTTAGAGATTACATTAACAAGCCGAGATGCAGGCGCAAAAGAGCGAATACCAATGTGCGGTGTGCCGCATCATTCGGCTAAAAATTATATTGAAACACTTGTGCAAAAAGGCTATAAAGTGGCCGTTTGTGAACAAACAGAAGATCCAAAGCAAGCAAAAGGTGTGGTCAAACGTGAAGTGGTTCGGCTTATCACACCAGGAACAATTATGGAAGGGAAGGCACTTGATGGTAAATCCAATCATTTTATTGGCGCGGCAGAGCAACTAGATGACACAACATTTGGCTACGCTTATTTAGATTTATCAACAGGTGAAGCAGTGGTGTCGTCTATTGAAGGCGATGAGAAAGCATTATTAATGCAAATGCAGGCTTATGGTATTCGAGAGCTTATTGTAACGGATAGTTTGCAGCTATTGTTAGCAGAGCATGCCGTCAATGCTGGTATCGTGCTTTCGATTGAAGTGAATGAAATGTCTATGGACAAAGCAGCAAGCTATTTAGAAGCTGTACCACAACCGTTACAAATTGCGTGTCTTCGCTTGTTAGCTTATATCGATCAAACGCAAATGCGATCTTTATCACATATTCAAGCATTCACGTTTAATGAAATCAAAAATTATTTACGTATTGATTCTAGCTCTAAGCGAAATTTAGAGCTTATTCAATCAATTCGTGGTGGAGATCAAAAAGGGACACTTTTATGGTTATTAGATGACACCGTGACAGCGATGGGTGGGCGAAAATTAAAACAATGGCTACACCAGCCGCTTGCCACACATTCAGCTATAGAAGCTAGACTAGCGATTGTTACGGATTTATTGGAAGAATATTTTGTACGAACAGAGCTTCAAGCATCCTTAAAACAAGTATATGATTTAGAGCGGTTGGCTGGTCGTGTTGCTTTTGGCAATGTGGGTGGACGAGATTTAGCCCAATTGCGTGATTCTTTACGTCAAGTGCCAGCTATTCAGCAACAGTTGATGGGGTCAAATAAAGAAACATTACAGCAATTAGGTGTGGAACTTGATACATGTACAGATGTCGAGGAACTGTTAGCAAAAGCGATTACAGATAATCCACCTATTACCATTAAAGAAGGGGATGTCATCCGTGATGGCTATAATGAACGCTTAGACGAACTTCGCTATGCTGCTCGTAATGGTAAGGATTGGATTGCCCAGCTTGAACAAGAAGAACGTGTGAAAACGGGTATTAAAAATTTAAAAATAGGCTATAATCGCATTTTTGGTTACTATATTGAAATTACAAAATCAAATATTCATTTAGCGGATTTAACACGCTATGAGCGCAAACAAACGCTGGCGAATGCGGAGCGCTATATTACACAGGAACTAAAAGAAAAAGAAGCATTGATTTTAAATGCTGAAGAAGAAAGCTTAACATTAGAGTACAACCTGTTTGTGGAAATTCGTGATGCATTAAAAGCTTATATTCCACGTGTCCAAGCACTGGCAGCAAGCATTAGTGAGTTAGATGTTTTACTAAGCTTTGCGAGCGTCTCAGAAAAATACCGTTTTACGAAACCAGAATTTCATGGTGGACGTGCCCTGAAAATTATAGAAGGACGCCATCCTGTAGTTGAAAAAATGTTGAATAAGCAAATGTATGTACCAAACGATTGTGTGCTAGAAGAGCAGAACAATATGATGCTTATTACAGGACCGAATATGTCTGGTAAAAGTACTTATATGCGTCAAGTAGCATTAATTGTTGTCATGGCACAAATGGGCTGCTATGTACCTGCTGAAAAAGCAAAATTGCCTATTACCGATCAAATTTTTACTCGAATTGGAGCGGCCGATGATTTAGCAGCAGGGCAATCTACATTTATGGTGGAGATGCTTGAATCACAACATGCTATTATGCATGCAACGAAAAATAGCTTGATGCTATTTGATGAAATTGGACGTGGAACATCAACCTATGATGGTATGAGTTTGGCACAATCGATGATGGAGTATATTCATGACAAAATTGGAGCAAATACGTTATTTTCTACGCACTATCATGAATTGACAGCACTTGAAAAGGATTTGCCACGCTTACAAAATGTGCATGTTTCGGCCACTGAAAAAAATGGTACGGTCGTTTTCCTGCATAAGGTGAAAAAAGGCGCGGCTGATAAATCCTATGGTATTCATGTGGCACAGCTTGCTCAATTACCAGAAGAAATTTTAGCTAGAGCACGTGTATTACTTGAGAACTTTGAGGCAGGGAAAGAGGTAGTTGCCGAAACACAGGTGATAGCTGAACAACCAGTGCAGATGTCTTTATTTGCAGAGGCAGAGCCACTTTCACCAGCCGAGGCAGAGGTGCTAAAGAAATTAGAAAAGGTAAATATTCTAGGTACATCACCAATGCAGGCGATGAATATTTTATATGAGCTACAGCAAGAGCTAGTGAACGCTAAAAAATAAAGGAGTGATACGTTAGTGGGAAACATACAAATTATGGACGAATGGCTATCCAATAAAATCGCAGCAGGAGAGGTAGTAGAAAGACCAGCTTCTGTTGTCAAAGAGCTAGTGGAAAATGCTATTGATGCTGGAAGTACGTCCATTGATGTTTTTTTACTAGAAGCGGGTCTCACTTCCATTCAAGTAATAGATAATGGTAGCGGTATGGATGAAGAGGATGCAGTAATATCATTCTCTCGTCATGCTACTAGTAAAATTCATCAAGAACATGATTTATTCCGTATTCGAACACTTGGCTTCCGTGGTGAGGCTTTAGCATCTATTGCCTCTGTTTCCAAAATGACATTGATTACATCAAATGGTGAATCTGGTACACATTTAGAGCTTGAAGGTGGACATATCCTCACTCATAAGCCTGGTCCGTTGCGCAAAGGGACTGATTTAACAGTATCACAGCTATTCTTTAATACACCCGCCCGCTTAAAATATATGAAAACCATTCAAACCGAACTTGGGCATACAATAGACCTGATGAATCGCCTCGCACTTGGTAACCCACAAATTGCATTCAGATTACTGCATAATGGTCAACAATTACTGCAAACAAATGGTCGAGGAGATGTACAACAAGTACTTGCTGCTATTTATGGTGTACATAATGCCAAGAAAATGGTGTCATTCCAAGGCGAGTCATATGATTATCGAATTTCTGGCTTTGTAACCTTACCAGAGGTAACACGTGCTTCTAAAAATTATATGTCCCTATTTGTCAATGGTCGCTGGGTCAAGCATTATTTAGTACAAAAGGCTATTGTCGATGCCTATCATACGTATTTACCTATTGAGCGTTTTCCAATAGTTGTTCTTTATATAGAGGGTGATCCCTACTTAACAGATGTGAATGTGCATCCTGCAAAACATCAAATTCGTTTAAGTAAAGAGCCTGAGCTTTTGAAGTTAATAGAAGAAACCATTCGTGAAAAGATACGCAACATTATTCGAGTCCCACAAATGGAGAAGAAAGAAAAAATCGTTAAACCAGTTACGGAGCAATTAAATATTTGGAAGCCTGCCCCTAAGATTAATGTGGAGAAAATGAATGCCATCGTAGAAAAACTTTATGATGTCCAAACCATTCAAGAAAACAATCGTGAACAGATAGTGGAGCCTATGCCTATTTCTACTGTTCAGGAGGAAAGTTGGCAGCCAACACCACAAATGGAGGCTGAAACAGTTGATGAAGTAACGATCGTTGCACATTCGGAAGTATTGGAAGAGGCACCTACGAAGGAACCTTTTCCTGAACTAGAAGTAGTAGGGCAAATCCATGGCACATACATTGTCGCGCAAATGGAGGATGGTTTTTACTTAATTGATCAGCATGCTGCACAGGAACGCATTAAATACGAATTTTTCCGTGAAAAAGTCGGTCAAGTCAATCCTCATGAACGTCAGGCATTATTGTTACCACTAACATTCCATTATGCAGCTGATGAGGCACTGATATTACGAGAGCACAAGCATGAGTTAGAAGCTGTAGGCGTATTCTTAGAGGAATTTGGACAGTCATCTTTCGTTGTGCGTGAGCATCCGAGCTGGTTCCCACAAGGGGAGGAACAGGAAATCATTGAGGATTTAATTGAACAGGTGCTGACAACTAAAAAGGCTGATATCAAAAAACTACGTGAGGCAGCAGCGATTATGATGAGCTGTAAGAAATCGATCAAAGCCAATCATTATTTAACAAAAGAACAAATGGAAATATTGCTACGAGATTTACGCAATGCAGATAATCCATTTACATGCCCACACGGACGTCCAGTGCTTATCCATTTTACATCATATGAAGTGGAAAAAATGTTCAAACGGGTTATGTAATGAAAAGGGGGAAAATGGATGGGCGAATTTATTTTAGCGATTGATCAAGGAACGACAAGTTCAAGAGCCATTTTATTTAATAAAAAAGGTGAAATTGTTCATGTCGCACAAAAGGAATTTCAACAAATTTTTCCAAAGGCTGGCTGGGTAGAGCATAATGCAAATGAAATATGGGGCTCTATTTTGTCCGTTATTGCAGCCGTATTGACCGAAAGTGGGCATGAAGCAAGTGAGGTTCATGCGATCGGTATTACCAATCAGCGCGAAACGACCGTTGTGTGGGATAAACACACAGGTCAGCCGATTTACAATGCGATTGTCTGGCAATCACGCCAAACACAGGACATAGTGAATGCCTTAAAAGAACAGGGGCATGAAGAACGTTTTCAGCAAAAGACAGGGCTACGCCTAGATGCTTATTTTTCAGCGACAAAAATTAAATGGATCTTAGATAATGTGGATGGCGCCCGTGAAAAGGCTAACAATGGAGATTTATTATTCGGCACGATTGATTCCTGGATAGTTTGGCGATTATCAAAGGGAAAGGCCCATGTGACCGATTACTCAAACGCAGCTCGAACTTTGCTCTACAATATTCACGAATTGCAGTGGGATGAGGAACTTTGCCAGCTTTTAGATATTCCGATGTCCATGCTCCCTGAAGTAAGGAATTCATCAGAAATATACACAGAAACGGCTCCAAGTATATTCTTTGGAGAAAGAATCCCGATTGCTGGTATTGCGGGTGATCAGCAAGCCGCACTTTTTGGTCAAACTTGCTTTACCAAAGGAATGGCGAAAAACACGTATGGCACAGGCTGCTTTATGCTATTAAATACTGGACAGCAGGCAGTGACATCTGAAAATGGTTTATTGACGACCATTGCTTGGGGAATAGATGGGACGGTGACCTATGCATTGGAAGGTAGTGTTTTTGTAGCAGGGTCAGCTATCCAATGGCTTCGGGATGGACTACGGATGATTCGTACAGCTGAGGATTCTGAAACCTATGCTAGAAAAGTAGACAATACGGATGGCGTCTATGTTGTCCCCGCCTTTGTTGGGCTCGGTACACCTTACTGGGATACTGATGCTCGTGGTGCCATTTTTGGCTTAACACGAGGAACATCAAAAGAACATTTTATTCGCGCAACACTTGAATCATTAGCCTATCAAACGAAAGATGTACTGGATGCAATGGAGGAAGCAGCGGGTACTCCGATTGAAGTACTCCGTGTAGATGGTGGAGCTGTCAAAAATCAATTTTTAATGCAGTTCCAAAGTGATGTTTTACAGCTACAAGTTGAACTAGCAAAACTGAATGAGTCGACAGCACTCGGTGCAGCCTATTTAGCGGGGCTCGCGACAAGCTTTTGGCCAAATCAAGAGGCTTTATCCACATTATGGGTGAGTGGGCAAACCTACCAACCTCACATGGATGAAGTGCAAGCCACAGCTCTGTACACTGGCTGGCAGAAGGCTGTAGAGGCAACACGAATTTTTAAATCATAGCTATTGGGGGAGAAAGGTATGTTTTCATTTGAGCAGCGACCAAAAATTTTATATTATCTAGAGCACTATAGCTTTGACGTATTAGTCATTGGTGGTGGTATTACAGGTGCAGGAATTGCATTAGATGCCGCATCAAGAGGCCTTTCTGTCGCATTAATTGATATGCAGGATTTTTCAGCTGGTACGTCGAGCCGATCAACCAAACTGATTCATGGTGGCCTGCGGTATTTAAAGCAATTTGACGTAGGAGTTGTAGCGGAAGTTGGGCGAGAGCGTGAAATCGTTTATGATAATGCGGTACATGTGACAACGCCTGAAAAAATGCTATTACCTTTATATAAAAAGGGTTCGCTTGGTCCATTCACAACATCTATGGCACTAAAGGTCTATGATCGCTTGGCGGGTGTCAAAAAACATGAACGTAGAACGATGTTAAACGCCCAAGAAACCCTAGCATTAGAACCTTTGCTTAATCAAGATGGATTGGTTGGTGGCGGCTACTATGTAGAATACCGTACAGATGATGCCCGTCTGACAATTGAAGTATTAAAAAAGGCTGCAGAATATGGAGCACTTTGCCTCAATTATGCAGAAATGACGGAATTTATCTACGACAAGAAAAAGCTTGTTGGCATTAAAGTGAAGGATCATGTAACGGGTAACATACTCGATGTCCATGCCGCACAAATTGTAAATGCGACAGGCCCTTGGGTTGATGACGTACGACAAAAAGATAAAGTAGCAGATAACAAGCAATTACGTCTGACAAAGGGCGTTCATATTGTCCTCAAACAGAAGGACTTTCCACTAAAGCAAGCTGTTTATTTTGATATTGTCGATGGACGCATGGCCTTTGCTATTCCTCGAGATGGTAAAACCTATGTAGGGACGACGGATACTGTTTTTGAGGGTAATCCTGTACATCCAGTGGCAACACAGCAAGATGTGGATTATTTAATTGAGGCAGCTAAAAAGGTCTTTCCAACAGCTACTATTACAAGAGAAACAATTGAATCCTCCTGGGCAGGCGTACGACCACTAATTTATGAAAAAGGCAAGGACCCATCTGAAATTTCAAGAAAAGATGAAATATGGACAGCGCCCAGTGGTTTAATGACGATTGCTGGTGGCAAACTCACAGGCTATCGCCAAATGGCTGAAACAATTGTCGATAAAATTGTGAAGGCACGTCGTTACAAGCATGCAAGTGCCTGTTTAACACGTGAGCTAGCACTTTCTGGCGCAAAAGGAATCAACGCTATTAATTTCCCTGATTATATTGCCTATAAAGCACGAGAAGGTGTACAATACGGCTTAAATTATGATGAAGCCAAACAGCTTGTACAAAAGTATGGCACGAATGTAGATGCCTTATTTGATCGTGTGAAATTTTTACATGAACATGGCAGTACAATGCCTCTTGCCCTACATGCTATGCTACTGTATGGCATAGAAGCCGAAATGATCTATACACCTAGCGACTTCTTTATTCGTCGTACGGGCTTATTATACTTTGATATTGAAGCAGTAAAGCTTTATAAGCAGCAAGTGATTCAGGTGATGCAACAACGCTTGAATTATACAGAGGAACAAAAAAATAGGTATATTGCTGAATTAGAGCAAGCCATTATCGATGCAACAAATTTTGTGAAAGAAGGGGAGTAAGGGATGGAGCGTTATATTCAAATGTCAGATGAACATTTTGTCTTCACTCGAACATTGGAGCCTTCAACGCCATGTATTGGACATATTCACATTTTGCATGGCATGGCAGAGCACAGTGGGCGCTATTTAACATTTGCGAAAACACTCAACGCAGCAGGCTATGTCGTGACGATGCACGATCATCGTGGACATGGTGAAACGGCAGCTTATAATGGAACATTAGGCTTCTTTGCTGAAGAAAACGGCTTTGAGCGTGTTGTAAAAGATGCTCATGAGGTGATCACACAATTACATGCATCGTACGCTGATGTACCATTAATTCTTTTTGGTCATAGTATGGGGTCTTTCATTACTAGACGCTATATTCAACTATACGGAGAACAAGTAAACAATGTTATTCTCTGTGGTACTGGAAATGTGACAGCCTTACATGCTGTTGGAAATATTTTAGCCAGAGCATTAGCAAAGGGGCTAGGGAAAGAAACTGAAAGTAAGCTGTTAAATCAACTGAGTTTTGGTAGCTTTAATAAACAATTTCCGAATCCAAAGACTGCCTATGACTGGTTATGTTCAGTTCAACAAGAGGTGCAAAAGTATATAGACGATCCCTATTGTGGCTTTATTCCAACGAATCAATTTTTTGTAGATTTAACAACGGGCTTTGCAACACTAAATCGTAAAAAAGAATTAGCAAGAGTAAGAAAAGATCTTCCTATTCTCTTGATAAGTGGCAGTAAAGATCCCGTCGGTGAACAGGGGCTAGGCGTTTACACAGTTGCTGAACAGTTAGCAGCGGTGGGCATAGAGGATGTAACGGTTTATTTATTCGAGGATAAACGACATGAAATTTTAAATGAAGACAATCAAGAAGCAGTCTTTCAAGTTTTAATACGGTGGTTAGAAAAATATGATAGAAATTAAATTACAGCAGGCAGAGGTCATAGCGATTGTGGGACCGACTGCCTCTGGTAAAACGGCTTTAAGCATTGAATTGGCAAAGAAATATAACGGTGAAGTCATTAATGGTGACTCCATGCAAATATATAAAGGGCTCGATATCGGGACAGCTAAAATTACGGAAGAAGAGATGGAGGGCATTCCTCATCATTTACTAAGTTTTTTAGAGCCGACAGCATCTTTTTCAGTGGCAGACTATCAAAAATTGGTACGCGCAAAGATTGCGGAAATTCAATCTCGTCAAAAATTACCTATTATAGTAGGAGGCTCAGGCTTATATGTACAAGCTGTCCTCTATGATTTCCAATTTACTGATGAAAAAGTAGATGAGCGAGCACGTAAAGCCTACTATGAGGAATTAGCAAAGCTTGGCCCTGAGGCAATGCATGACAAATTAAAACAACTAGACCCTCAAGCAGCGGAGACAATTCATCCAAATAATACACGACGTGTTATTCGTGCATTAGAAATGCTGGAATTAAGCGGTGTCTCGAAAGCAGCCGAAGCACAAAATCGAGGGGAAGTACCCCTTTATAAGCATGTTATTTTGGGACTAGGTCAAAATATGTCTCGTGAGGTGCTTTATGACCGCATTAACCGTCGTGTTGATTTGATGATGGAAAATGGCCTTTTGGAAGAGGTAAAGGGATTATGGCAGCAAAATATCCGAGGTGTGCAGTCTATACAAGCCATTGGGTATAAGGAATTATATGATTATTTGGATGGCAAATGTACCCTAGAAGCAGCCATTGATAGCTTAAAACAAAATTCCCGTCGCTATGCAAAAAGACAGCTTACTTATTTCCGCAATAAAATGGATATCCATTTTATTACACCAGATGACCGATTATAAGAATAAAGAAAAATTTCTAAAAATTACTAATTGATAAATTGGTAGAACGTGCTACTATAGGAATGAAGAGGTAGAAAGTTAGTAGGGAGGCTATTTGATGAAATCAATCAACTTGCAAGATACGTTCTTGAACCAACTACGAAAAAACAGTGTTTTTGTAACTGTATTTCTGTTAAACGGATTTCAGTTAAAAGGGACTGTGAAATCATATGATAATTTTACAGTTTTACTGCTGGATGCTGACAATAAGCAGCACCTAATCTACAAGCACGCCATTTCTACATTCGTTCCAGCAAAACAAATAGAATTTTTAGAGACAGAAGTATAAAAAGATTGTTAAACAGTTAGTGTTCTCCACACTGGCTGTTTTTTTTGCTACAAGCTATAATGATAGTGGAATTTGATATTTTGGAGGACAAAGTTAATGAAAACAATGGAAACAACACAATTATTAGATCTTTTAGATGCAAATGAGGACCTATATATTATTGATGTTCGTGAAGAAGATGAAGTAGCACACGGCATGATTCCAGGCGCTCAGCATATTGCACTTGGAACAATCCCTGAACGTTTAGAGGAATTAGATGTAGAAAAGCCATATATTATTGTGTGTAAGGCTGGTGCTCGTTCTGCCAACGCCTGTGCTTACTTAGAGGCACAAGGATTTGATGTAACAAACCTTGAAGGCGGCATGCTGGCTTATGATGGAGAATTAGAATTTAAATAAACCATGAAAAAAGAAAGAGCATATACTCTTTCTTTTTTTATGTTGTTGAAAAAAATCGTGTCACTAGCAGAAAAAGACCTTTTGGCAAGGTAAGGGGTTGATTTCCGATCTGCCAGCGTCCTTTCCAGGGGGCGTCCGAGGAGCTTTCCCTCACTAGCGTTCGCCCACAGGAAAGCAAGTAGCCTGCAACGGAAACCATTTTCACCTTTCACAAAAAAGCTATTGCTGGTTTTGTTTTTCTTATGCTTGTTTTTTCAGGGAGTCCATGATGAAATTAAAATTCTCCTCAAAATTTTTGTAGAGATGAACATTTTTTTGTCCCTGCACCTTTGAAGCATAGCTAGCAAAGTTTAGACCAGCGCCATAAATTTGTAGTGCTCCATTCGCCAAATCACCCTTTTGGAGAAGCTCAATGCCGTCTTTCAAGAAATTTTGACTCTCCTCGAAATGACACTCCGTAATGTATTTATCACCACTATGAAATAACTTTAAGTTTTCTAGTATTTTATTTGCTGTCTCTTCACTAATAGAAGCGTCGACATTTATTAGCAGTTGATTGATCGGTTTTACCAACTTGGCATAGAGGCTATCATGCGTTTCACAGGTTTCAGCACTGGCATTTCTTAATTCTTTTGCATTCATTTTATCTTCCCCTAACTTTTCATTGTTTTATTACTTGCTGAACCTTCCCCTAATTTTAATATTTTAAATCCTGAATTTTCAGAAATATGTTATGATTATAGTGAATGAAGGAGGGATTTTGTATGTTTCGATCCATAGCACCCCCAACAATGTCTTTGCAGTAGAATCTACTGTTTAGGCATTCGATAATAGCTTGCTCATTTCGATAGATTCTACTGTATAGGCTAAAACGATATACGTAGAAAGTAGGAATTTGTAATGAGCGGAAAATTAGCATTTGTATTGTCCATGATTATTTTTGGTGCTGTCGGTGTTTTTGCGAAGTTTATTCCTTTATCCTCAAGTGAAATTGCCTTTTGGATGAGTATCATTGGCGCTTGTTTTTTGTTGGCCATATTTGTTTATAAAAAGGAAAGCTTTTCGAGGATCACGATTGTCCAAAATAAATGGCCGTTAATGCTTTCAAGTTTAGCATTATGCGGTAATTGGATATTTTTATTTCAGGCTTATAAGGAAACGACCATTGCCAATGCAGCACTAAGTTATTATTTTGCGCCAGTACTGGTCATCTGTTTATCTCCTATTATTTTAAAAGAGACGTTAGTAGGGAGAAAAATAGTGTATGTTGCTGTAGCATTAATAGGCCTATTTTTGATTGTCCAAAGCCAAAACATGGAGAACAGTGGTCACTTTATCGGTATTGTCTATGGTTTGATCGCAGCATGCTTTTACACGGTACTAACCTTTACAAATAAACGTATTCGTGGTTTAAAAGAGCCCGAAAATACAATTATCCAACTCTCTTTAGCTGCATTTTTGCTCTGTCTCTATATTGTAGGGACTACGGGTTTTCAAGTGATGCAAATTAGTTTTGGGTTCGTTCTAGTATTGATAGTACTTGGTATTGTGCATGCAGGTGTGGGGTTCTTTTTGTTCTTTTTAGGCATGTCTCAGCTAAAAGGTCAAAGTATAGCCATTCTTAGCTATATTGATCCACTGACATCATTAGTACTCTCAACAATGATTATTGGTGAACAAATGACAGTCCTACAAATAATAGGGGCTGTTCTTCTATTAGGCTCAACATTACTAAGTGAATTGGAAAAGACATAAGCCACTTTATAGTGTTACTGTTTAGTTTTACAAGTTTACTTTTCACATATTGACAGGAAAAGTGAGCTGTCGTAGATTTAAAGTAGTTGAATAAAAGCAATAGGTGCCCAATAGGGAGAATAGGGAATAAAGTGAAAAGCTTTAGCGGACCCGCCACTGTATAAGGGAGTTTCATAGTGAATGCCACTAGCAAATTGCTGGGAAGGTGCTATGAGATGTTGAACTTGAGCCAGGAGACCTGCCTACATGCTTTAGAAGATATAGATGATGGAAAAGTCTGTAGTTTATTTGTCATGACAATAAACTACAGACTTTTTCTTTTTGTCTTAAAAAGAGAGGAGCAATTATCATGCAATTACTACAAGACACGATACAAAACATCCAAGGTGCTGACCTGAAGGTGATGGAGCAAGCTAGACAGCGTATAGATGCCCTATGTAAACCCCCTGGCAGTTTAGGAAAACTAGAGTCCATTGCAGTGCAGCTTTCTGGCATAACTGGACAATTATTTCCGGTGATTGATAAAAAAGTCATCATTGTTTGTGCAGCAGATCACGGTGTTTGTGAGGAAGGTGTAACCACGAATCCACAAGATGTGACGGTCTTTCAAACATTAAATTTTCCTAAGGGAGGTACAGGTGTTTGTGCGATTGCGGGCATTACCAATGCAAAGGTAGTAACAGTAGATGTTGGGGTAAAAGAAGATATTCCACTTGATGCAGGTGTCCTCATTCATAAAATTAAATATGGTACAGATAACATGGCACAAGGTCCAGCTATGTCTAGAGAAGAGGCTATTCAATCCATTGAAGTAGGAATTCGTGTGGCAACAGAGGAAATCAGAAAAGGTGCCAATGTACTTGGAACTGGGGAAATGGGCATCGGCAATACAACACCGAGTGCTGCGATATTAGCTGTTCTAACTGACTGTGACCCAATTGAAGTAACAGGATTTGGAGCAGGAGTTGGTCAAGGTGGAATTGCCCATAAAGCGGCGATTATTGAAAAAGCAATTAGCTTAAATACGCCTAATCCTAAAGATGTCATCGATGTTCTAGCTAAGGTTGGCGGGTTAGAGATAGGGGCGATGATAGGCATTATACTTGGCGCTGCAGTCCATCGTAAACCTGTTGTCATTGATGGATTTATTTCAACTATTGCCGCGCTCATTGCTTATAAGCTCGAACCAAAAGTAAAAGATTATATTATTCCTTCCCATGCCTCAGAGGAACCAGGGGCTAAAATTGCCGCTGCATTATTTGGCATTGAACCAATGTTGTACATGAATATGCGTTTAGGTGAAGGCTCTGGTGCAGCCCTAGCCTTTCCCATTTTAGATGCAGCCTGCTCGATGATGAAAAATATGGTGACTTTAGAAGAATCAATGCAGTTGTTAAAAAGATAAAAACAATAAAACAGCCAATGACTTAATTTTTGGTCATTGGCTGAATGGTATTTATGCACGATTTAATTTTCGTAATGGCAAGCGCCACTTCATCATATAGGAAAGAATACGTAACGCTGTAATTACTGCGAATAAAATATAAAGGAAAATATCCCCTGTAAAAACCTCAAATCCGATTATCAGCCCTGCGAGAGCTGCCCAAACACCATAGACTTCATCACGGAGAACTAGTGGTTTTCGTCTAGCTAATAAATCTCGTACAATACCACCACCTGAACCTGTCAAAACTGCAGCTACAATGACCGCGCTAATTGGCATATCAAGCTTCACAGCATAGAGTGCCCCTTGAATAGCGAATGCTGATAAGCCAATAGCATCTGTGAAGTTACCCCAACGATGCCAATGCTGAATCAGATGATGTGGAAAAATAAAGAATATCGTAATTGCAGCCAGTGCAATTTGAAACATCATATCTTGCCCCCATAGTGTTGTGACAGGTAGTCCGATGAGTAAATTTCGAATTGCTCCACCACCAAAGGCCGTAACAATACCAAGTATATATACACCGAATAAATCGTATTCTTCTTCCATGGCAATGATTGCCCCAGAAATAGCAAAGGCAATTGTTCCTATAATACTAAAAACCTCCCAAGCCATCCCTTTCACCCCTTCTATCAATAAATAAACTTTTTTATAAGTTAAAAGACTTTTTTACGTAACAGAATCTATGAATTTAATAGCCAAAATCAGTCATTAAATACGCTTCTTGAAATAAGTCCGCACATTAGCTTAGCGTAAAATTCCTTTAGAAACAATAGGCAAGTTTTACAGGTGCACATACAAATTGATAAAATGTGATTAAAATAAAGAAAAACATTCGTCAAAAGCATTTATATACCAGTGTTTGGTTAGGGAATTCTAGAGTGATTGATGTCAATTTAGATAGTCAATAAATCTTACTGAATGAAATGCGGGACAATTGTGAAATGGAGAAGAAAGAATGACGTTTACATCAAATTTATCTACACAAACGATATCCTTAGCGACAAAAATAGAGGAGCAAGTGCGGCCTTATCATGCCAAGGTAGAAGAAATGGCATTTTATAACCAGCAGAAGGTGCTAGCAGCATTTCGCAAGCATCAAGTGAGTGACTACCACTTACATCCATCTAACGGCTATGGCTATGATGATGAGGGAAGGGATAACCTAGAACGTGTTTATGCGGAAGTATTTGGAGCAGAGGCTGCCATTGTTCGCCCCCAAATTATTTCAGGGACACATGCAATCACGCTTAGTCTATTCGGTGTTTTGCGTCCTGGTGATGAGCTGCTTTATATTTCTGGTCAGCCATATGATACATTGCAATCCATTGTTGATGGTGGTGATAAAGATACAGGCTCACTGAAAGATTATAAAATCGGTTATCGACATGTGGATTTACTAGATAACCAGGCCATTGATTGGGCAGGTGTAGAAGCGGCCATTACAACACAAACAAAAATGATTGCCATTCAACGTTCAAAAGGCTATGCAACACGTCCATCCTTTACGATTGATGAAATTGCTGATATGTGTGCAAAGGTACGTAAATTAGCCCCGGAAGCTGTTATTTTTGTAGATAACTGCTATGGTGAGTTCGTAGAGGCGCAGGAACCTACAGAAGTTGGTGCTGACTTAATGGCTGGCTCGCTCATTAAAAATCCTGGTGGAGGATTGGCGAAAATCGGAGGCTATATTGCTGGCCGAGCAGATTTAGTGGAGAAATGTGCCTACCGCATGACATCTCCAGGTATAGGTGCAGAAGCGGGAGCCACATTAAATACACTAGGTGATTTTTATCAAGGATTTTTCCTAGCGCCACATGTTGTATCGCAAGCATTAAAAGGTGCGATCTTTACAGCTGGAATGCTGGAGGAAATCGGTATGAACACTTCTCCAAGCTATCATGCGAAACGTACAGATTTAATTCAATCTGTGTCTTTCCAAACAGCGCAGCAAATGATTGCCTTTTGTCGTGAAATACAAGCGAATTCACCAATCAATGCCCATTATGCTCCGGAACCAGCATATATGCCAGGCTATGAAGATGATGTCATCATGGCGGCTGGAACGTTTATTCAAGGTTCCAGCATTGAGCTGACAGCAGATGGCCCAATACGACCGCCATTTACTGCTTTTATCCAAGGTGGACTAACATATGAACACGTTAAATTTGCAATTTGTAGTGCGGTTCAAGCCATTCAAAAATCATAACAAGACAATAGATTAAGCCTAAATATGAATAGTTTTTTACAATTTTCTATGAGATTGAAAAAAATAGTACCAACCATGTTAGATAACCTTACATGGTTGGTTGACAGTGAAAAAATTTCGTTATATGATAAGCGGGTATTGGAGGAGGACTTAAATGAGTCGTGAAATTAGACGAACTATGCCGTTATTATCGATGAGTATTGTGATGCAATTAACAGAGCTTTCGGCAAGACAAATTCGTTATTATGAAGAACACCATTTAATTGAGCCGCACCGAACAGAAGGCAATCGACGTATGTTTTCACTAAATGATGTCGATACATTGCTTGAGGTTAAAGACTACTTAGAACAGGGTATGAATATGGCGAAGATTAAAAAAATATTTGCTAAAAAGAAAAATCCTGTTGCTACAACTGATGAACAAGATTTAAGTGATTCAGAATTACGCCAAATTATGCGCGAAGAAATGCGTCAAGCACAGCGCATGCAAAAATCATCCATCCGACGAGGGGATTTATCTCGATTCTATTAATAAATAGGGTAGGGTAAACATAAAAGCTAGACAAATTATAGGAGTGTGGAAAACTGTGGGTAAATACACAAAAGAGGACATTAAACGTCTCATCGAAGAAAAAAATGTAAGCTTTATTCGTTTACAATTTACAGATATTCTTGGCACAATCAAAAACGTTGAGATTCCTGTAAGTCAATTAGACAAAGCATTAGAAAATAAAATGATGTTTGATGGCTCATCTATTGAAGGTTTCGTTCGAATCGAAGAATCTGATATGTATTTATATCCTGATCTTGATACTTTCGTAGTATTCCCTTGGACTTCTGAAAAAGGGAAAGTGGCACGTCTCATCTGTGACGTATACACTGCGAAAGGCGAACCGTTTGCTGGTGACCCACGTAACAACCTAAAACGTATTCTTAAAAAAATGGAAGAAATGGGCTTCTCAAGCTTCAATTTAGGGCCTGAGCCAGAATTCTTCTTATTCAAATTAGATGCAAAAGGAGAGCCAACGTTAGAAGTAAATGACCATGGTGGCTACTTCGACTTAGCTCCAACAGATCTTGGTGAAAACTGCCGTCGTGATATCGTATTAGAGCTAGAAGAAATGGGCTTTGAAATTGAAGCATCACACCATGAGGTAGCTCCAGGACAACACGAAATCGACTTTAAATATGCTGATGCTGTTACTGCGTGTGATAACATCCAAACATTCAAATTAGTGGTTAAAACAATTGCTCGTAAACATGGCCTACACGCTACATTTATGCCAAAACCACTATTTGGTGAAGCAGGCTCTGGTATGCACTTTAACGTGTCACTATTTAAAGGCAAAGAAAATGCGTTCTATGATGAATCTACAGAATTAGGTCTTTCTGAAACAGCTATGCAATTCATGGCGGGTGTTCTTGCGCACGTACAAGGTTTCACAGCTGTAACAAATCCAACAGTTAACTCTTATAAACGTCTAGTACCAGGTTATGAAGCACCTTGTTATGTAGCTTGGTCTGCACAAAACCGTTCACCATTAATTCGTATTCCATCAGCACGTGGACTTTCAACTCGTGTAGAAGTACGTTCTGTGGACCCTTCAGCAAACCCATATTTAGCAATGGCTGTTATTTTAGAGGCAGGTCTTGAAGGTATTCGTCAAAACTTAACGCCACCAGCAGCTATTAACCGCAATATCTATGTGATGTCTGAAGAAGAGCGTCAAGCAAATGGTATTGAAAACTTGCCAGCAGCACTTGATGATGCACTAACATTACTTGCTAAAGATAAAGTAGCGCAAGCAGCTTTAGGTGAGCATATTTACGCAAACTTTAAAGAAGCAAAAGAAATTGAGTTCGATATGTACCGTACAACCGTTCATCAATGGGAACGCGATCAATATTTAAAAATGTATTAATCATAAAGATACCGAGTGCCTCATAAAGGTTACTCGGTTTTTTTCTAAATTTATTAGGAACGATGGGGTCGTGTGACAACCCCATCGTTATTTTATGATTAGCGCATATGTTTATGATGGTGTGGCATATGGCAAGGGTTAGGTGGCATACCGCACATTGTATGTGTTTCACAGCATTCGTTAACAACAGATTCTGTGCATGGGAAATAGTACTGATGATCAATCATATGTTTGTTCACCGTTGTAACGTGTGCTGGTTGAACATGGGGAACAACCGTATGGATATAATTTGTGCGAACATATTGCTCTGGTGGTAAAAACTGTGGTGGATCATATTGCATTGGCATCATTTGGGGCGGACAGCAGTGTGGACCTTTTGCCGGATGGCGTCTTCGTTGAAACATGTTATTACCTCCTGTTTTGATAAGTTGTAGTTCATTATTAAGATATGAGATATACGTCGATAGGGTCTATTTATTTGCCTATTAATGCATAGGTAAATCTAACAAGTAACTAAAATGCTAGAAAATCTTTAATCAACTTGCCTACGCCAGTGAGTGAAATGAAAGCATTCCATGTTGTTGAAAAAAGATGATGTCAACGACAAAAAAAGCAATTTTGCAAGGCGAGGGGGGTGATTTCCGTTCCGCTAGTGTCCTTTTCGTGGGCAATGATCTGCCTCCCCTCAACCATGTTGCAAATCATACTTACAGTAGTGAACAAAATAGCCCATTATTTCTACTTTTTAGAGAAAGGGAAGGCACATATTTTCAATGTGAAGAAGTAATGAGTCATAACAATCATCTATTTGCTTGTTTTCCAACACGATGATTAGGTTGAATAATAAACGTTCTTCCTAGCGTCATTCGCTCATTGTCTAGAGCAATCGAATTGGTTCAATGTCATGAATTTTTAATTTAAAATAAATTTTTATTAAAAAAGTATGTTTTTTGAAAAAATACATATTGTCAATAAAACAAACGTACAGTATACTCTTTAATTGATAATGATTATCGTTGTCGACTATTTCTTAGGAGGAAATGTATGCCAAAATTATCACTACAAAAAAAGAATTTTTTTGTACTTTTCACACTGCTATTAACCTTCGCGTTATTATTAGTGGGTTGTGGGGAGAAATCATCGAACTCCAGTAGTTCACAAGAAAATGACAAAGCAGAAGAAAGTAACACAGAATCAGAAGCTACTAGTCGCGAGATTACACATGCTATGGGTACTACAACGATTGAAGGAACACCTACAAAAATCGTTACACTATATCAAGGTGCTACAGATGTTGCAGTAGCAATGGGCATTAAGCCAGTTGGGGTAGTAGAATCTTGGGCTGAAGCGCCTGTTTATAATTATATGAAAAATGATCTTGATGGCGTTGCAATTGTGGGACAAGAAACACAACCAAACCTTGAAGAAATTGCAAAGCTAAAACCAGATTTAATTATTGCTTCTAAAGTACGTCATGAAGAAATCTATGATCAGTTATCACAGATTGCTCCAACCGTTGCTCATGAAACAGTTTTCGATTTCAAAGGAACAGCTGAAATGATGGGTCAAGCAATGAATCAAGAAGATAAGGTGAAAGAATTACTAGGCAATTGGGATACGCGAGTTGCTGATTTCCAAACAAAAATCAAAGAGAAACTTGGCGATAAATGGCCATTCCATGTTTCCGTTGTCAACTTCAGAGCAGACCATGCTCGTATTTATGTGACAGGGTATGCGGGTTCTATTTTATCTGAGCTTGGATTCCAAGGTCCTAAAAATTTAACAGATGATTCTTTAGAAATTGTGAAGCTAACTGATAAGGAAAGCATTACACAAATGAATGCGGATGTTATTTATATGTTTATGGAAAATGATGAAACAGTGAAAAAAACTTATGAAGATTGGACAAACCATCCACTATGGAAAGAGCTTGACGCAGTGAAAGCAAATCAAGTTTACCAAGTAGATGAAATCAATTGGAATCTAGCAGGTGGCATTATTAGTGCTAATTTAATGCTAGATGATATTTATGACAAGTTTGAATTAGAAAAATAGTGAATGAGGGATGGGCTGTTAAAAGTGTTAGAGAATACTTGAATAACAGCCCTCTCATTGTAGTGTTTGAGCATAATTGAAACCTACAGCTATATGCATAAGATAAATTGTGGATCAAGAAAGTTGGCATAAAATGAGAATTATTCTTTCTAGTACCCCGATGAAACAAATAGGCTTATTCATCAGTTGTTTGATCCTTTTGCTGGCATTTATAATCAGCATAGCTATTGGTCAAACGCCCATACCTTTCTCGTCAATCTATGATGCTTTTTTTCATTTTGATGCTGCTAATAAGGAGCATGTCATTATTCGAACATCTAGATTTACAAGAGCTGTGATCGCTACAGTAGTTGGCGCAAGCCTTGCCATTGCGGGGGCATTAATGCGAGCATTAACAAGAAATCCTTTAGCAGCTCCTGATATTTTAGGTATCAATGCAGGAGCCATATTTTTTATTGTCAGTGCCATTACTCTTTTTTCCATTCAATCTTTAATGAGCTATATGTGGATTGCCTTTTTAGGAGCAGGTGCAGCGGGAGCTATGGTATTTTTCCTAGGCTCATTAGGAAGAGATGGTTTAACACCGATTAAAATAGTATTAGCTGGTGCAGCGATTACAGCTCTATTTGTCTCGTTTACGCAGGGACTTTTAGTCATTGATGAACAAGGTTTACAAAGTGTCCTGTTTTGGTTAGCAGGTTCTGTATCGGGTCGTAGCATTGAAATGCTCATACCAGTCCTACCGTTTATTTTAGTGGTTACTGTTGTGGCAATATTTATGGGGCGTTCGATAAATATTTTACAATCAGGTGATGATATTGCCAAAGGATTAGGACAACGAACAATGATGACGAAAATCACATTAGGCATCATTATTATTATACTTGCAGGCAGCTCAGTAGCGGTTGCAGGTTCAATAGGCTTTATTGGCTTGATTGTCCCCCATATGGCGATCCATCTTGTTGGGACGGATTACCGCTGGATTATTCCGTATAGTGCGGTGTTGGGAGCGATATTGCTACTGTTGGCTGATATTGCGGCGAGGTATGTGATTATGCCATTAGAAATGCCGATAGGTGTCATGACGGCCTTAATCGGAGCTCCTTTCTTCATCTATATTGCACGAAAGGGGTTAGCAAAAAATGCCTAATTATGTGACGGTTCGAACGAAATCTAATCGTATCTCTTTTCAAATTGCTAAAAGAACAGGTTGGATACTACTACTATTAAGCTTATTATTAGTCATCATAACGATTCTGGGTTTATCTGCGGGTAGCGAGTTTATCCATCCTTTTACAGTGGTGAAAGAATTATTGGGCTATGGCAATGGAGACTATGATTTTGTTTTACATACGTTAAGGCTTCCACGCGTATTGATGGCATTATTAGTTGGTGCTGCGCTAGGAGTTGCCGGTTTAATTTTACAAGGGATTATCCGTAACCCACTTGCTGCTCCAGATATTATCGGTGTAACGAGTGGTGCATCCATGGGGGCAATTATCTTTATCGTGTACTTTATGGGGTCAGTCAGCATTCAATTTTTACCGTTAGCTGCTATTTTAGGTGCAGGCATTGTCTCCTTTATCATTTATCTACTGTCATGGAGAAAAGGCGTCACACCTATACGTATGGTGCTTATTGGTATTGGGATTTCAGCCTTAGCAAAGGCCGTTGTGACGATGTTGCTTGTGATCAGTAATGTAGCCGCAACAACGAAGGCCTATTTATGGCTGACAGGTAGTTTGTATGGGGCGAATATGCAGGATGTCTATTTGCTATTACCATGGCTAGTCATTTTATTGCCACTAACATTTATTTTAGCAAGAACGGTAAATGTGAAGGAATTAGGCGATGAAATAGCGATAGGGCTAGGCGTAAAAGTGCAAGTGTATCGTTTGCTTTTTCTACTCATTAGTGTGATGCTAGCTGGCTCTGCTGTCGCTTTTGCTGGAGGCATTGCCTTTGTTGGATTAGTTGCCCCTCATATGAGCAGAATGCTTGTAGGGCGTTCCTTTGCAGGATTAATTCCTGTGACAGCTATTATAGGTGGAATCATTGTCATTGTAGCTGATATTGTGGCACGAACAGCCTTTTTACCAAAGGATTTACCAACAGGTGTCTTTACTGCTGCAATTGGCGCACCATTCTTTATTTATTTATTATTTAGAACGCGCAATCAATAAAGCTTCATGATAAAAAAGTTAAAAGCGTGAGAAGAAGGTGACAGGATTTTGAAAAATGTCTTAGAGGCACAAAATTTACATGTAAGCTATGGTGAAAATCTTATATTGGAAGATTTGAATCTTCAAATACCAAAAGGGAAAATTACGGTACTAGTAGGGGCCAACGGTTGTGGGAAATCTACACTACTTCGAACGTTTGCACGGCTACAAAAAGCGAAGTCAGGTGAAATTTTCTTAGATGATAATAAACTAGATGCCATTTCAACAAAAGAGGTGGCGAAACGTTTAGCTATTCTACCACAGGGGCCTGTTGCGCCAGAAGGATTAACCGTTCAGCAATTGATTAAACAAGGTCGTTATCCGCATCAGAGCTGGTTAAAGCAATGGTCTACAGAGGATGAAAAAATTGTGAACAATGCACTTGAGGTAACGCAGATGACTGAATTTGCGGATCGACCAGTAGATGCATTATCAGGTGGTCAGCGGCAACGTGTATGGATTGCCATGACATTGGCTCAAAAAACAGATCTTATTTTACTAGATGAACCTACAACTTATTTAGATATGGCTCACCAAGTAGAAATTTTAGATTTACTATTTGATTTAAATGAAAATGAAGGCCGTACAGTCGTTATGGTATTGCACGATTTAAACTTAGCCTGTCGCTATGCCCATCATATTGTGGCGGTGCGTAATAAACAGGTCTATGCGCAAGGCAAGCCAGAGGAAGTAGTGACAGCTGAGATGGTACAAGAAGTTTTTCATATGGATTGTACCATTATTGAAGATCCAATATTTGGTACACCATTATGTGTTCCACATGGCAAGGGACGAACAGTTCAAACCAAGGAACTAGAGGAGGTAGGCATCAGTTGAGCTTAACACTGTCAGCTGAAGAATCATCCGTGCTACTACGAGATTATCGATTGACGATAGAGCCAGCAGTAGACGCTACTTATTCTATATGTGCCCAAAGTCTATTGGATACTGAACAAGCGCTAGATTATTTACAAAAAATTGCCCACTTCTTCCATTCGCCATCTACACTAGTTACGGCATCGTTATTTGCGAAGCGCTATAGCGTCTTAACGATGGCTTCAGCATTCTATGCTATGTCCAGATACGATAAAGGACTACAGTGTGGAATCGAAAATACATGGGTAGAAGCCGAATATGCGAAGCCATGGCTTCCAAATATTCGGCTAATCGATAGCACAGTGTCAAAACCTATTGAAGACCGTGAAAAATGGCGTGATGAGGTTCTTAGAGAAATCTTTGCGAATAATTTAGCGAAGGTGTGGCAGTCATTAGCGAAAATAAGTAAAATCCCAAAATCAATCTTATGGGAAAACACAGCTATTTATGTGAATTGGCTCTATGAAACGAAAATAAGGGAAGGGGCCAGCGAGCAAGAAAAGGTTCGTATACAAGAGGATTATCACTATACTGTAAACCTAGCACCAGGCACCCTTTTTGGTGAAAGAAAAAATCCTTTGACGAACTATTGTGGGCCTAAAGTGACCATCAAAGAATCGGAGCAACCTGTACGCTTGAGAAAAACATGTTGTTTCTATTATCATACCTCTGATGAAGCAAATGATTATTGTATCTCTTGTCCAAAAATAAAAAGACAATCATAACCTCAACAAAATATTCTACCACTAAGAGTGAATAAACACTGATGAAATCATATAAGTGTTTATTCACTTTTTCTATCTTTGTAAAATCTAGCATGCCAATAAAACTTCTTTATCAGAATGCTTTCTAAATGTGAACGTTAATCTATAACACATTGTCTTGACTATCAATACCTGCCAATAAATAAGGGATTGCAGATTTGATAAATTCTTCGGGCTGTCTCTCCTGATGATTATTTTTCCATTCTATAGAAGCACCATAGATTCCCCAGCTTAATATAACCGCAGTCATTTTTAGCGCTTCGTTCTCAGTCGTTGCATTTTGTTTCAATAACATCTTGTAAAAAATAATTTCAAGCTGTTCTCTAATAATACGAGCAATCGTCTCTTCATAGCCTCTATGACACCGATTGGATAATGACTTTTGAAAATTAGTTATTGCTTTAAAGATAATAACGAAAGCTTCTTCATTAAGTTCATTATGTTGAAGGAAATCATCATTCAAATTAACTAACAAAACTTCTGATAATACCTTCTCTAACAAATCATATATATCTTCGAAATGATAATAAAAAGTCGCACGATTAATCATGGCCTCTGTCGTAATATCCTTAACCGTAATATCCTTGAATTCTTTTTTACTAGAAAGTTCAATGAAAGAATCCATAATTAATTTACGCGTACGTATAACGCGAAGGTCTGTCTTAGGTGAGGTCATTTAATTGTCACTCCTTTTTTAAACAATTTCTTAAATGTGTTGTATAAACAACGCATCAAATAGATTATTGGTTTCTTGATGATTTTATTATGAATAAAATACAAGTGTAAGGCAAATGAGAGAGTAATATTTCTATTCTTAATTCAAGTAAGAAAAGAGGAAAATAAAATGAAGAACAATCCTATGATGTGTGATTTAGAGACAGGTGTATGTGGAGTAGCTGGAGAGGAGGAATTCGGAATGATTGATTTTAATCAACCAAAGAAATCCGTTGAAGTATATTATGTAACTGATCCGATTTGCTCTCATTGTTGGGCGCTTGAGCCTGTTCTTCGCCGTTTTATCGAGCAGTACGGCCACTATTTTAACTTTCATACGATAATGGGAGGATTACTAGAAAAATGGGGTGATGGTCCAGTTGATCCTGCAAATGGAATATCTGGACCTGCCGATGTTGTGGGACACTGGAGAGAAGTTGGTGCATATTACCGCATGCCAATTGATGGAACAGTCATGATTGACAATCCAGTTCAATCATCCTACCCACCATCTCGGGTATTTAAAGTGATTCAAAAAAATCATCATGATGCTATAGCCTATGAATATTTGCGCCGAGCAAGAGAAGCACTATTTATATTCAATCAAAATATTGCAGATAAATCCGTTATGATTGACATTGTAAATAAACTTGGTCTTGATGGAGAGGCCACTGTAAACGAATCACAACAAACAACCGGACAGCAGTTATTAAATGAAGATTTTGACCGTGCAAGAAACCTAGGTGTTAGAGGGTTTCCAACTATTATTATGATGAATGAGGACAATAAAGGCTTAAAAATTGTTGGTGGGCGTCCATTTGTAAACTATGTGGATGGACTAAAACAGGTTCTCCATATCGAGGAACTGCAACCAAAACAACAGCCATCTCTTTTAAGCTTGCTCGAAAAAGAAAAGCTACTATTTTCGAAAGAAATTGAAGTCATGTATGATCTGGAAAAATCAGAGGTTACGTCTTATGTGAAAAAAGAGCTTTCATCAGATCAATATGAAATGAAGGAAATGCTTGGTGAATGTTATATTACGACTAAATATTAAGGAGAATGGCAATGACATACGTATTACAGGTGGATTTTAAAATGGATGGACCATTTGGAGAAGACATGGCAGAAGCATTTTCGGATCTAGCAAGAAGTATTAGTGAAGAGAAAGGACTTTTGTGGAAAATTTGGACGGAGAGCCCTGAAACAAACGAAGCAGGCGGAATCTACATGTTCGAAACAAAACACGCTGCTGAACAATATTTAGAAATGCATTCAAAAAGATTAGCTGAATTTGGAATCACAAATATCAACGCAAAGATCTTTGCTATCAATTCAAAACTGACTGAAATCACGAAAGGTCCAGTAAAACATTAAAAAATCGTTGATGCAATAATAGAATTGCTATCTAAATCAAGGAGTCTAATTTCTTATAAAGAAGTTAGGCTTTTATATATTATGGATGGTCAGTAAATGAAAAAACAATGGATATATAAATATTCAGAATATTGCGAGGTTGAACCAACTAGCGTGTAGCGTTTACAATAGTTTTATAACAGATTTATGTTATAAAAACATGAATAATTTGAGTGTTTTTCTGTTTAATGCTCCATACTTCAAAGCTTTTAAAAACGTTCTATAACAGAAGGAGGAATGAGGTAGTGAATGAAAACAACATATATTTGTTTGTATAGTAGTACAACGATGGACAAATAAATGCTTCTTATAAACACTATTCGAATTGTTGTAATGAAAAATACATAAATTATTGAGATTAATAGAGATGAGGCTTTATAAAAAATGAAAAAATATTCTGTTTCTACATATTTTTATTTCATTATTCCTTCTTTAATTGGTATCTTCCTATTTATGACCCCCATTTTAACGGTAGAGGGCTGGAAAGTGCCTATTGCCATTTTAGCCAATATTTTAGCGGGTAATGTGGCTCCAGTCATTAGTTATTTTACAATTATAATGTTTGCAATATCTGCAATTGGTGCACTTATAGCGAAATTTATACCTCGTAAAAATGCGAAAGAACCTAGTATTTTAGATACATTGTTTTATGTTAATTGGTTTTGGACAATTACTCGTTTTATCGGTTTAGTCTTTGCTTCAATGGTGGTCTTCAATTTTGGACCTTCTGCCATCAATAATGAAAATACGGGTGGACTCCTAATGGATCCAAATGGGGGACTTGTGACGTTTTTGTTTACCATTTTTTTGTTTGCAGGTTTTCTTTTACCATTTTTAACAAACTTCGGTTTACTTGAATTTTTCGGGACAATGATGGTGAAAATTATGCGACCTCTTTTTAAAAGTCCAGGACGTTCATCAATTGATGCTCTTACGTCATGGGTTGGCGATGGCACAATAGGTGTGTTAATGACAAGTAAACAATATGAGATGGGGAACTACACAAAAAAAGAAGCTGCGATTATTGCTACAAGTTTCTCGGTAGTGTCTATCACATTCTGTATCGTTGTATTGGATACGGTACATTTGGCACGCTATTTTATTCCTTATTATTTGACAGTAGTCCTTTGTGGAATTGTATTAGCCATTATTATGCCTCGAATCTATCCACTTGCGAAGAAGGAGGATACGTATATAGATGGGACACCAGTAGATTATTCACGTGAGAAATTACCTGAGGGCTATAATTCCGTCTCACATGGCTTAGAAAATGCACTTGCTATTGCGCATGCAAATCGTGATCCTCGAAAATTTTTAAAAGATGGCTCTAGAAACGTAATTGATTTATGGGTAGGTGTTGCGCCTATCGTTATGGCTTTTGGGACAATTGCCTTAATGCTTGCTGAATTTACAAGTATTTTTGCGATTTTAGGAAAGCCGTTTGAGCCAATTTTAACCGTACTTGGCTTGCCTGAAGCCGCTGAAGCAGCGCAAACAATGGTCGTTGGCTTTGCCGATATGTTTCTACCTTCTATTTTAGGTGCGGGCATTGAATCGGATGTTACTAGATTTGTCATTGCTGTTGTTTCTGTGTCACAGCTGATCTATATGTCTGAGGTAGGTGGACTTATTTTAGGTACAAAAATTCCATTGAAGTTTTTCGATTTAGTCGTCTTATTTATACTACGTACGCTCATTTCTCTTCCAATTGCCGCATTGGTTGGTCATTTACTTTTCTAACTAAAATGCCAAGTTTTAAATGGACTTGGCATTTTTCGTAAACGGATTGTGATTGGTTTTCTTTACACGTTTCCATAACAGAAGCATGTAGATAAAGAGCACAAAAATGATAAGATAGGCACTTAACATGGAGCCTTCCATATTTCCCATAAAATTGAAAAAATTATTCAAGCCATGGAAAAGAATCGTCACGATAATCGATTGACCATCTAATACAAGCAATGCTAGAACAAGGCCAACTAAAAGGGCATAGATGATTTGAACAATCGTATCTTCTAGAGATTGACCACCTAGTAATTGTAGCGCATGTGTGATGCCAAACAATATACTAGAAATCCAGACAGCAGTGAATGTTCCTTTTGTTAATAGCATTCGTAGCATAATGCCTCTAAATACAGTCTCCTCTATAAACGCTACAATGAAGATTTGCATGATAAACATGACAATGAAATCACTAATAGATGTCATATTCAATCCTTTTGTACTCACCAAAATGATACATAAAATAATAAGGAGCGGTAAGGTGATGAAGAAATGATTCTTTTTAAAAGGAAGAAAGAAATATTTTTGCCAGTTCTTTTTCATTCCTGTATAGATGAAGAGCCCCAATGCGAATGGGATTAACAGTGCAAACTGTAGAAAAGGGCTTGTAGGTTGTTTAATGGAAACAAAGGCACCGTTTAAAACATAGAAAAATATGAGCAGAAACTCTAAGGCAATTATTTTCATCAGCACATTTTTGTTCATTTTATTACCTTCCTCCTATTCTGTATTTATACAGGATTCACAGAAACCTTTCGCATGCTAGCTGCAATAACTAAATAGAGTAAGATACTAAAAATAAACAGGCTACCTAAAATGCCTAATATGGATGATTGGGCTAAAAGCTCATACAACGGAGAATACCATTCAAAGATCACCATTAATATAGGAATCAATGCTAGTAAACCAATTAAGCTATAGCCACCAAGTATGCCTAAGCGATAAAAAACAACGTTAAGGAGAAGGCCAGAACTAAGACAAAATAGTAGTAAGACCGTATCCAATACTACGGTTTGTAAAAATGAATGGGTGATATCAAAAAATAGGATAGGGTGGATGATCATAATATCCTTGATATTGAATAGCGTAGAAACATAGGAAATGATTTGATGTGCACACGCAATAATGAAGGCACCGATTAGACTCCAGCTCATGAAAAATAGTCCGACATATAACATATATTGCTGGCGACTTAATCCTAGCTTTAAAAAATAGGGTAAGGTTCTATTTAGAAGCTTAGTTGCCATCATACTGTAAAAAATATAAACTGGGATCGAAATAGTCATAGCAAAAGATACATATTGACCAAAAAATGCATCTAAGAAAAATGACAAAAGCACGATAGAAAATAAAATGCTCCAAAAAATAATATTTTGCTTCTTATAGCTTTGAAATAAGATATAAAAACTGCCGCTCATTGTGTTCATCGCCCAGACCTCACTTTCTGTTTACTTAAATAGACAAGCATATCTTGAAGAGAAACAGATTCAATCGAGATGTTTTGACCTTCTATGGATTGACCATTTGCAAAAACAACAGCTGTCATTTCTTGCATAAATGTATGCTGATAGATTACTTGTAAGTCGCCAATTGCTACAGCAACATCTGAGGCAT
Organism: Lysinibacillus sp. FSL K6-0057; assembly: GCF_038630885.1. NCBI lineage: Bacteria > Bacillati > Bacillota > Bacilli > Caryophanales > Bacillaceae > Lysinibacillus > Lysinibacillus sp. FSL K6-0057. The sequence continues at coordinate 1,317,699 of NZ_CP152047.1, forward strand.
TGCCTTTTACAGCCACAATATGCTCTCGCCATTCATCAGTGGTCTTTTGGAGCAAAAGCTCGCCCTCATGTAGAATAAAAATTTCCTCAAATAGCTCGCTCGCCTCATCAATTAAATGTGTGGATAAAATAAATAATCGCGGATTTTCTGTTTGCTGCTCAATTAACAAATCATAAAACATATTACGTGCAGCTACATCTAAACCGATATACGGTTCATCAAAGATAGTAATGGATGCACAACTCGCAAAGCCCGTAATAATTCCAAGTGCAGATACCATTCCTTTTGAAAGATTCCGCACTTTATCTTTTGGATTCAGGGCAAAAACTTTTAGCAGTTCATGAGCTAGCTTTTCATCCCATTTTGGATAAAAGAAGCGATTGGCCTTTAATGTTTGGGCAATGGTCATTTCTTCTTGAAAATTGCCACTTTCAGCGATAAAGCAAATATCACGTAATGTAGAAGGGGCATTGAAAACATTTTCTCCGTTAACTAAAATTTCACCACTTGTTGTAGTGATGAGTCCTGATAATAGATTTAAAAAAGTCGTTTTACCAGCTCCGTTATGGCCTAAAAAGCCAATAATTTTTGGACCCTCCATAGTGAAAGTGACATTTTTCAAGGCTGATTTATGCTTATAGGTTTTCGTGACATGGTTCACATTGATTTTCATTCATGATCCCCCTTGTAGTAGTTGTTGTAACTCTTCATCTGAAATGCCTAGACGTCTCGCTTCTTTTTTCAATGGTTCAATATGTTGCTGGAAGAAGCTTGCTTTACGCTCAGTAATTAAAATATCTTTGGCGCCCTCATGTACAAACATGCCGACACCCCTCTTTTTATAAATGACACCCTTATCCACTAATTCATTCACGCCTTTCCCAGCAGTTGCAGGATTAATCTGATATTCTTTGGCAAATTCATTCGTAGATGGAATGCGATCTTCAGGCTGTAGCTGTCCATCTAAAATGGCATCTTCTATTCTTTCGCGAATTTGTTGGAAAATAGGCTTTTCGTTATTTAAAGAATGAATCACAATCCACCTCACTTGTTAGTTGGTTAATTACTTGTGTAACTAACCATACAACTTATGGCGTCAACTGTCAATCACTTGGCAAAAAAATTCTGTACACAATTTTTATTCCATCAAAAAAGCCTTCTCATTCTTGAGAGGGCTTTTGATGAGATTTTCCTATCAGATAGGCACTGAAAGGAATAAAAGAAATGATTTTGATGAGCAATATACAGACAAGTAAACTGGATAAAAAAAGAGAAGTGACTTGAAGGAAGGGAGTGGGTAGTAATGCGCTATAGGGTGCTATATATTCTTGAATTAGCCAGTGAATTAAAAAGATCCCAAAGGAATAGCGACTTAAAATAGGGATAAAAGGGAGTTTGGGCAAAATTTGTGCAAACGCTAGGATGCAAAATGTCATCGCCAATACGAATAGCATCATATCAATTCTTCTTGATGTAATCTGTTGGGCACCTAAATAATAATTTGTATATAAAATAGCCATTGCAAGTAGGACAGCTAGCACTGTGAAAAATTTATATCGGACGAGATAGTGGGCGATTTTTTCATAATGACTGCCCATCATATAGGCTAGTGCAAAATAAGGGAGCCAGCCCACAAAAAGTAGGCGCATAAAATGTTCATTCTGGATGAAATAATCTATCTTTACATTTGCCAGTGTCATATAGAAAATACCAAACAAAAACATAATAGGTGTGAACCAGATACTAGATAGCTGAAATTTTTTGACTAAAAAAAAGAGTATATAGAGCTGAAAGATAGTCATGACAAACCAACCCGAAAAATCTCCTAACACAATATGACGATATAATGCATCCCAAAAGCTTTCATCATAATGAAAGGCTGCGTTAGCGGCATATAAAATGCCAGCTGCTACAAACGGTATGATAATAAACTGCAAACGACGCCATAAAAAATGAGGAGGAAGCTGGTGTTGATAGCGTTTCGCTAATATTAAAATGGATAATAAGATAAAAGTCGGTGTAGCGAAACATAACAATAATCTAAAAAACTGGTAGTATGGCTGTTCTATATAGCCATTCATAATTTCAATATTGGTTGTAGCATGTAATAACACAATACTTAAGCAAGCCATTACCCTTACTGCGTTCCACTCATACACCATCTCCATCACCCTCATTTTCAGTAAATTGGTGGACACCTCGCTACTGCGATGCAACCTAACTAAATATATGAACATGTCATTCATGATAAAACCTGTCTTTCTTTCAACGTCTGAAAATAGTTTGCATCACAAAATATTATTAAAAAATCCTAGTAACATGGCGAGAGTTCCATTTTTGCATATGTGTCACATAACCATTATGCATATACTGTGGCAAGAGGGGGGGAGGTGAGCTTTTATGAGAATCAATTGGAAGGTTCGTCTTCAACATATTCCATTTTTACTAGGGCTATTTTCATTGTTACTCCTACTCGCACAACAAGTAGCAGCGATTTTTGGCTATGATTTTACAGGGGTGATGAGTGAGCAAATGTCATCTATTTTAAATACAGTTTTATCGATTCTTGTGTTAATGGGTGTCATTGTAGATCCAACCACACGGGGCACCAGTGATAGTGAGCGTGCCTTAATGTATCGGAGACCGAGATAAAATAAACAAAAAGTGTAATTTTACAATAAGGATAAATATGTTATACTGTTAGAAAATTGATAAAGTGGGGAGGATGATTGAATGTCTGTTGAATTGGAGCGAAGAATTGCTAAGCTCGAGGAGGAAATGGCAGATTTACGTCAGGAGTTGTCTTTATTAAAAGGCTCACAAAGCGCTGAAAAAATAAATACTCTTGATGCCAGACAGTCGATGATCAAGCAATCAGAACCAATAAAACCAAAACCAGTACTGGAGTCGAGGCCTATCCCGACTAAAGTAACGGAAAAAGAAGTGCAACCACAGCCATCGATGGAGGAACGTGTTATGTGGGCACTTCCAAAAGTATTCATGGTTATTTTAGTAATGGGCGTACTTTGGGGTCTAAAACTTGTAAGTGATTATGGTTATTTATCGAATGGCGTGAAAATCATCCTTGCCTATGCACTATCGGTAGGTTTAGCGGTTATAGCCTATGCAATAGAACGTAGAAAAGTAGGCTCAACGGCGATAACGATCTCTTTATACGGTGGGGCATTTATTGTTGGTATTTTAACAACTGCAGCGAGTGCCATTTTATACGAAATCATTGGTCTTACCCCAGCACTAGGCATTACGCTACTTTATATAGCCTATGGTATCGCCATTAGCTATTTGAAGAAAAATGAAGCACTAACTGTTTTTGTTGCCTTTACATCATTATTACTGCCTTATTTACTAGAATATATGGATTTTAGTGCCGTCATTATCTTACTATTTGTGATCGTCTTGTTTGCTGCATTGCAATGGGTCATTTATCAGCACAAGCAAAAGCTAGCCCTTTATATTGCCACATTCTTTTCGGTGCTAGCGGTGAGCGTTGTAGCGTTTATGAATAGTGATCAGCAAGTAGTTTTCGCACTTGGTTTGATTGCAATTTTAGCAATCTTTTATGCAATTTGGTGCCTACTGTATAATGCACAATCAAAATGGAAGCCTCTTCACATCGGCGTCCAATTTTCTTTAGGCTCATTTAGTTTATTACTGCTGAACCTGATCATTCGTTCTCTTGAAAATGGAGAAATGCTACTCCTTATCTTAATGGTTTTATTTGGAGCACTAGCGTTTTATAGCTATCGTCAGAAATGGCAGGAAGTATTGGATAGTGCTGTGACACTTGCGTTTATCACCTTCTGCAATATGATACTTCTATTGAACATACCGAATAAAGTGGATGATTTATTGTATCCACTCATCGCATTTGCAGGCGTGATGATGAGCTTGCGAATACGTGCAAGTATAATGAAGGTTGTCACTTCGCTTTCTCTTGTGATCACATTTACACTAAACTTCTTCTTTCATGAACCAAGTCCATTTTTCAGCATAGATCATTTAAGCTTATTTATGCCAATCATCTATTTCATCATTATTTATTTATATGCAAGACGTCCAAAAGAGACACTCTCACCTTTTGAAAAGGTCATGAAGGATTTGTATGTGATCGATATTTTAGCAGTGGTCACAACTGGCTATTTCTTAGCCTATATTAGCAAACTAGATACCGTTTATTTTGCAGCAACAAATGACATTCCATACATGGTGTGTATCGTATTAGCTGCCTTATTTACTGGCTCTCTATTTGTAGAGGAAACCTATAAAGGACGTGCTTTAACGCCAGTTCTCGGCGCATTTTTCCTACTAGTCTCCTTGATGATCGGCACGAGACTGTCAATGCTGGAAAGCTTCAATAGTATTACTAGATTAATTTATATAGCAGTCATTGTAGCAATAATCGTGGATGTGCTTGTAAAAGGAATTATTTATCGATTGTACGAGGATCGTCTAGGGAAATATGTGGACGCCATTGTAAGCGGTGGTATCGTGCTCACGATGATTTCAATATGGGGGCTAATCCATCAATTCACATATAACAATGTCCTTGATTGGAAGCTAAGCATCGCCCTTGCAACCATTACATTATTCTTAACAGCCAGTGTCTCACTATGGATTAGTTCCACACATCATTTAAAAACACTGCGCACAACAGGCTTTATTATTTTAGTCATTGCATTCATTAAGCTAATTTTCTTTGACTTATCTGCCCTTGATTTATTGATTAGAGCTATTCTATTTATTACCATTGGTGGTATTGGCATGCTGTTGTCGGGTAGGTTGTTGAGGAAATGAAATAAAAAATAGCCTGCTAGGGTAGGTGCTGCACCCCAAAAGTTAGAGTAATAAAATCTGAACTGCTCCCCAATTGTTAGACACATCTAACAATTGGAGGAGCAGTTTTTATATGGCTAAATATACATCAGAAGAAAAATTACAAGCAGTCCTACGCTACATAGAAGGTAAAGAAAGTTCACATGAAATTGCTAGATTAATTGGAACAGATCACAAAGCGATTCTTAATTGGGTGAAACAATATGAGTATAACGGCGTAGAAGCGTTTATAAAACGATATACAAATTATTCGGCACAGTTTAAACTAGACGTACTAAACTATATGATTGAAAACGGTACGTCCTTACTTGAAACGGCAGCTATCTTTATTATAGCTACTCCTTCTACACTTCGTTTTTGGAAAAAACAATTTGAAACAAAAGGATTCGATGCCCTTCAATCAAAGAAAAAGGGGCGTCCATCATGAAAAAAGAAACAAATAAACAACCAAAACAAGCACCAGTAGAAGGCTCACCAGAAGCACTTCAAGCAGAAATCAATCGTCTACGTATGGAAAACGAGTATTTAAAAAAGTTAAACGCCTTAGTTCAAGCCAAGGAAAAATCACCAAAGAAGACAAAGTAAACGTCATCTATGAATTAAGGCATAAATACTCGGTGAAGGCGCTTGTAGCGTTCGCAGAAATTCCACGTAGCACGTACTATGATTTAGTAAAGAAGATGAATCGTCCCGATCCAGATGCCGAGTTAAAGGCCGAAATTCAAGAAATCTATAAGGAACATGAAGGCCGTTATGGCTATCGTCGCATTCGTGATGAGCTAGCGAATCGTGGGCAAAAAGTGAATCATAAGAAAGTGCAACGCCTGATGAAAGCGCTAGGCTTAAAGTGCATCGTTCGTATGAAAAAATATAAGTCATATAAAGGGACAGTTGGTAAAATTGCGCCTAACATTTTAGATCGCAATTTTACAGCAAAAGCGCCTAATGAGAAATGGGTAACAGATATTACGGAGTTTAAGTTAATTGGTGAAAAGCTTTATTTATCGCCTGTTTTAGACTTATTTAATGGCGAAATTATTACGTATACAATTGGCTCTAGACCTACATATTCGTTAGTTTCAGAGATGGTAGAAAAGGCTTTAGAGCGGTTGCCAGAAGAACACCAGCTCCTCATGCATTCCGATCAAGGCTGGCATTATCAAATGAAACAATATCGCCACGCCCTTCAATCAAGAGGGATTGTGCAAAGTATGTCGCGTAAAGGCAACTGTTACGACAATTCTGTCATGGAGAATTTCTTTGGCATCATGAAGTCGGAATTTCTCTATTTAAAGGAATTTAAAAGTGTCAAGCATTTTAAAAAGGAACTGGAAAACTATATAAACTATTACAACACGAAACGTATGAAGGCAAAATTAAAAATGAGTCCAGTGCAGTACCGAACTCATTTTACCCAAGCTGTCTAAACGAAATAACCGTGTCTAACTTTTAGGGGTCACTTCATTTTTTATTTTTCAACCATACTTTCTTCAGTTATTAAATGTTTAGGATCACTATAATCTGGTGTTGAGGTAGAAGGTGGAAAAGGTGGAGGTACAATACCTGGTCGATAAGTAACAGCACCGTACCCATCACCTAAATAAGATTGTGCAATAATAACACCATGGAAATAGCCACCGAGTGTAACTTTTGCTTTTGGTGCAATTATATATTGTCCAGTGGGTTTTCTATCATCATGAATGGAAATATTTGATCCGCCACTAATAATATTTCCACTCATTTCTCCACCACCTCTTAAATCTAAATCAGCTTTTTCTATAATTAATGAAGCCGCGATTAAACATCCACCATCATCAATCTTAGGTACACTTGATCCGGAGTAATATACATTTATATTATTCGGGTCTCTGTTTGTTACACCTAATGTTCCAATGATGGTAAGTGATTTTTTTACAAAAATATTTAATTTCCCCGTGCCTATTATATTAACAGTTGCATTACTACCTATTTTAAATGTATCTTCTACTAGTAAATTAACAGTTTTATCACCTATATCAATATTAATTGTCTTTCCATCTGGGACGGTGAAATTATTTAATTTAGAATCCTCTTTCATTGACAAATTCTCTCTTGAATTCGGAGGGTTCCAACCTGCTGCATAACTCCCATTTGTAATCGGAAAATCTTTTGGGTAGTTAGCCGAGGATAAAGAAATAAAAGAATAGCTTGGGAATTCTGGTAACAATATTTCGGGTACTGTTTTATTAACGAGTCTATCATTTAGTTTTTCTCTTTGTATTAACCAATTTGGTGCGTCTAATGGCTTATTAGTACCTATAGCACCTGTTATGTTCGAATCATCTATTAAATGTATTGAACCAGAATTTGAAACAGCACTTCCATTGATTTTTGCAGATTTTAAAGTGATATCCCCAGATGTTTGTACAGCGAGGTTTGGCAATTCAAAAACTGGTCCACCTTCATTATCATCAATGTCAGTTAAAAACTTTAAATTTACATCTACTTCAAGGATTTGCTCCACCACACGATGATGTTTGGAAATACGTTCTGTACATTCTTTATCTATTTCTATGGGATTTTCAGAAGAACTTAAGTATCCTGTAGATTCGATTTTAATGGCTAAAGGCGATTCACTTTCCATTGTCACTTTGACACATGCCTCAGGCTGTTGATTAAATTGAGGTTCGAAGCTGCTATTGGAAACTGGTTGATCAGGTAAGCCGTCATTTATTTGTTCAATAAATATTTTGACAAAATCAATTTTATCTCTATCTTCTTTTTTTGTTTGCTTGTGCTTGTTTCTTGTGAAATCATAAGCGTTATTTACAAGGGTATAGACAGCTTTCTTTTCTACGTTTAACCCAGCCTCCGCAATATAAAAAATGGACTGATCGTTACGCTCGTGTTTAGTAATATTTAATGTATTTGATGTTGTTAACATTAGACCAAGCCCAAGTACAGCAATCAAAACGATAACAAAGAGGGCAATCATAAAAGTATAACCATGGCTATTTTTTTGTAAATAATTACGTTTCATTCTGTTTCCACCCTCCTAAGATACAACTCTGTTGATATCGTTTTACCATGTACACTAGTAATTTTAATTGTAACGATCTGTTCTTTAAGCGAGATGTGAAAATCTTGAATACCTGTAGCGAAAATAACGTTATTTTTATTTATTGTATTTTTATCCTTGTTAAAAACAAAGTGTAGTTCCTTACCTGTAACATCTTTATTAATAGTTAATTCAGATGACGAGTCCGAAGAAACTGTAGTTGGGTTTTTTCGTATTTCTTTTGTTATTACCTTTAAAGCATAAGCAGCGTCATTAATATCTTTATTTACATTGTTTTGCTTATGAAAATTTGTTTGACTTTGATGGATAATGGAATAAATTAATAAGCTTACTATTGCTATGATAACGGTTACAGCAACTGTTTCAATAAGTGTAATTCCTGCTTCGTTGGAACGTTTCATTCATTATTCCTCCATTCCAAAACATTCTCCATTTGAGCTTTTAGAACGCCTCCTTTTTTGTCGTATACCTTAATAACAATTGTTGTTAAGGTATACGACTTTGGAATGCATGTTAAGGAGTAGTAATATTGATTGTTAGGGTCTACTTCTAAATTCCCTAATTTCTCAAAGCTTGTATTTGAGCCTTGATAATAATATTTCTTGTTCTCTTCTTTAGTATCTGAAGGACTAAGTGTAATTTCTGAGACTCTATCATCATATTTAGTAGTTTGAGAAAGTTGATAAATATGTTCCATCTCTTTTTGGGCATAATAAGTAGCATCAAAAATACCATTTGATGTGCTAGTAGTTTTAGCTGTACTTATAAAAAAAGATAAAAAGCTTGTGAGGATAATAGTAATAATAACAATAGAGGCAATAACTTCTACAAGTGTAATTCCTGTTTGATTGTTCTTAACAATCATAAAGGTTCACTTCCATTCTATGAGTGATTAGGTATTAGTGTTTAAATGTTTTTATAACTTGAATTAACATTTAAGAGTAATAATTTTTATATGTTCCCGATAATTATAAAGTTTGAGTCTAACTATCCTAAGGGACAGTTAGCTCAATGTAGATAATTATTACTGTTATGGATATTATAACGAAATTATTACTCTATATCTATGGAATTTTTAATATGTTGTACTTCGAATGAACTAATTTCTTAAATTTTTTTGAAATTTTTAAGGTTTTTTAAAAATGAAATCGGAAAAAAGTTGCATTTATGGTGGTGTAAAATGGCTTTAATTATAGTATCATTTAGAAAGATAGAGAAAGTTTAGTACTTTGAGGGGTGTTGCAGATGAAAAAATACATAAAAATATTTGGCTTATTCATTACATTTGTTGCGGCTATTGGATTTTTTATTCCATCTCTTGTACTAAATGGAAAGGTTTTTGCCAAGGGAGATGTTGAAAAATCAACCATTGGAGATATTGAGATCATTGATGTGAAAACATCAGATTTAGCCACAACTTTACAAAATGCAATCTCAGAATGGCAAGGTGAGGAAATAGAAATTGTTAGTGATGGCATTTCCAAAACCATAGACCCGAAACAATTTGTTTTTGACACATCAGCAGCTATTGCTCAGTACGAAATGCAGACAAAAAAACCTTGGTATGCATTTTGGCAAAAAGAGAAAATTGTTCATATTCCCATTCCTGTTACCGTTAATGAAGTAATTACACAGCAAATAGATGAAGCAGGTATTTGGGATACAGATAAAACACTTCAGAAATTAATCTTACAGGCCAGCTATTTGAAGGAGCATAAGGTTGAAGCCGTTATCAATGAAGATTCCATGCAAACCGAGGAAAGGATTGCCTTTCAGATTGCCGAGCTACCAGCAAATAGTCAAGGGGTAGCGAAAATCATTCCGTTATTAAATGATGTCAATCTAGTACCAAATCAATCGATCTCGTTGCTTTCACTATTAGGTGAACAGGCTGGGGTTGTCAATGATGCAGGTTTAGATTTTGTCGCGTCCATGCTATATAGTGTCATTCTTCAAACGGATTACGAAATTCTTGAAAGACATTCTCAGGAAATCAATCCAAGCTATTTACAGCAGGGAATTGAAGCGGATATCAATGCAGCATTAGTAAAAGACTTACAATTTATAAATCGTTCCGAACAGCTTGGTAAAATGAAAGCATCTATGGAAGGTAATCAATTAAAGATAGAAGTTTTTGCAGCAGTGAAAGACAAGGACATTACAGTTCGCGTCAGCAAGGATAAAATCGTGAAGCCACGAATTATTTATCGCTATTCGGAGGATTTAAAAGCTGGACAAGAACGAGTGGAGCAAGAGGGTAAAGAGGGTTCAAGAGTGGAAGTGTATCGTTCCATTGTAGAGAACGGAGCAACAGAAGAACAATTCATTAGTAGAGATTATTATGCACCTCAAAATCGAATTGTTACGCGTTCATCGCAGGAGCCTGTTACGATCACAACACCTACTCAAAACGTAGGGGCAGGAACATCAGATCCTGATTTAGAAGTGGATTTAGATGGGAATGGCTTGCCTGACGTGAAATCTTCAACACCAGAGGAAACAAAGCAAGAAGATGGACCAGAAATTGTCTATGGCTACTATGACAAGGGTGGCAATTTTGTACAAACAAGTCCATAACGATTGGAGGTATGTTTATGGCAATGAAGCCAGGGCGTAAACGTTTAGGGGATTTACTGGTTGAATCAGGTGTTATCACAGCTGACCAGCTAGAGTACGCATTAACTACTAAGATGAAAAATGAGAAGCTTGGAGATTTCCTTATTAAAGAAAACTTCCTAACAGAGCAGCAGCTTATTGAGGTCTTAGAATTCCAGCTGGGTATTCCTCATATAAGCTTGAATCAGTTTTCAATTAGTCCCGAATTATTACAGCTAATTCCTGCGGAGCTGGCAAAGCGGACAAATATTATGCCGATTCGCAAAGAAAAAAATAAATTGTTTATTGCAATGGAAGACCCGATGGATTATTTCGCCATTGAGGAAGTTCGTATGACGACGGGCTGCCAAATCGAGACAAGTATTGCAGCAAAAGATGATTTATATCGGACGATAACAAAATACTATGATTTGCAGGAATCAATGGATGCGGCCATGTTGGATTTGGCTGCCACAAGTACGGAAACACAAGACGAAATTGAGAATGAGGATTCACCTATTGTTCGTTTAGTGAATCAAATAATTGCCAATGGTGTCGCACAGCGCGCAAGTGATATCCATTTTGATCCACAAGAGACAGAGCTACGTGTCCGCTATCGAGTAGATGGTGTGCTTCGTACTGAACGATCCTTGCCCAAGCATATGCAAAATGTCGTATTGGCTCGTATTAAAATTATGGGTAATTTAAATATTACAGAAAATCGTATCCCACAGGATGGACGTATTAAAACCAATGTTAATTTTAGACCTGTCGATATACGTTTAGCCACATTACCAACAGTCTATGGTGAAAAGGTTGTTATGCGTATTTTAGATTTAACCAATTCAGCCAATGATATTGATAAATTAGGCTTTAGTGCAAGTAATGAGGCACTTTTTAGGAAAATGATAGCCCATCCAAACGGTATGATGTTGATTACTGGTCCAACAGGCTCAGGGAAGTCCTCTACTTTATATGCGGCACTTTCTCATTTAAATGAAGAAGGCGTCAATATTATTACGGTTGAGGACCCAGTGGAATATCAATTAGATGGTATCAACCAGATACAAGTAAAAGAGGAAGTCGGCTTAACATTTGCGGTAGGTTTACGATCGATTTTACGACAGGATCCTGACATTGTGATGGTGGGGGAAATTCGTGACCTTGAAACAGCTCAAATTGCTATTCGTGCTTCACTAACAGGCCATCTAGTGTTAAGTACGCTGCACACTAATAGTGCCATAGAATCTATTTCAAGACTACATGATATGGGTATTGAGCCATTTCTACTATCCTCTTCCCTTGTAGGAATCATGGCGCAACGTCTTGTACGTAAAGTTTGTCGTGATTGTGCTGAGCCATATGTATTCACTTCTCGTGAACTTGAAATACTTGAAGACAATGGGGTGGAGGGCGTAACGCATGGAAAAAAAGGTCGTGGATGTCCTGCCTGCAACCATACAGGCTACCGAGGGCGTATGGCGATTCATGAAATCCTCCCTGTTGATCGCCAAATAAAGGATATGATTTTAAATCGTGTTGGTGATAGCGTTCTACGTGATTATATGAATGAGAAAGGCTTCCATACCTTATTAGTAGATGGATTACTAAAGGTTGTAGCTGGCAAAACAACCACATCAGAAATATTACGTGTTGCAAGTGCAGACTAGGGGTGAAAGAAATGACAGCATATTCAATCGTTGAATTATTAACACGTGCATTTGAAGAGAAAGCATCGGATCTACATCTAACAAAAGATATTCCACCAGTGTATCGTATTCATGGGCAACTGGAGCATTATGGCACAGTGCCGCTAGAAACAGAAGATTTAAAGGAAATGGTAAAGGTCATTCTCCCTGTCCATAAACAACAGGAGTTTGAGGACAAAGGTGAAACTGACTTTAACTTTTCATTGCCTGGGAAATGTCGATTCCGTGTCAACGCATATCATCAGCGAAATGAAGTAACGATTGCGGCTCGTTTAATTGAGGCTAAAATTCCTTCTATTGAAGCGCTCAATATGCCACAGGTGTTATATAAGCTTGCGGAAAAACCACAAGGCTTAATTTTAGTGACTGGCCCAACAGGCTCAGGGAAATCAACTACCTTGGCAGCAATGATTGATCATATTAATGAAACGAGATCAAAACATATTATTACGTTAGAGGATCCAATCGAATACTTGCATTCACATAAGAAATCTGTCATCAATCAGCGTGAGATTGGTGTCGATACGATGAGCTTTGCAAATGGTTTACGTGCATCACTACGTCAGGACCCAGATATTATTTTAGTCGGGGAGATGCGAGATTACGAAACCATTTCAACGGCTATTACGGCTGCTGAAACAGGACATTTAGTCATGGCTACACTTCATACAAGTAGTGCACCAACAACGATCGACCGTATTATAGACGTATTTCCACCACATCAGCAAAGTCAAATTCGTGTGCAGCTTGCGAATGTACTGCAAGGTATTGTTTCTCAGCGTTTATTTGTACGTAAGGATGTAAAAGGGCGTATTGCTGCGACAGAAATTTTAGTACAGGCACCTGCCATCTCGAATTTAATTCGTAATGAAAAAATCCACCAAATTCCAAGTGTGATGCAGACAAGTAAAGCATTAGGTATGCACACATTGGAATATTCGATGCAACACTTAATTACGACAGGTAAGATTTCACTTGAGGATGCACGACCATATATGAACGCTGGTGATTATAGTTGACGATATTTCGTTATAGTGGTCGTACCAAAACAGGAGCACCTAAAAAGGGCATTATCGAGGCACCGAATAAAAAGGTAGCCATGGAAAAGCTTCGAGCACAAGGAATTAATGCACGAGAACTTCAAGAATCAAATAGCATTTTACATAAAGATATTGCTTTTGGGACAAAAGTGAAGCACCAGGAATTTGTTATTTATTGTCGGCAATATGCGACATTAATTCGTGCGGGCGTTCCTGTCGTTGAAGCAACCCATATTTTGGGTGAGCAAACAAGGAGTAAACCACTGAAGCGAGCATTGATGCAGGTTGAAGAGGATATTCGAAATGGGATGGCATTTTCAGATGCAGCAGGTAAACACCCAAAAGTGTTCCCATTGCTATTTGTCAATATGATGCGTGCTGGTGAGGCTACAGGAAACGTCGATGATACATTAGATCGCCTTGCAAGCACACTAGAGAAGCAATATAACATCAAGAAAAAAATTCAATCTGCCATGACCTATCCAGCGATATTATCGCTTTTAACACTGGTGGTTGGTATGTTTTTAATGGTGTTCATTGTGCCAACCTTTATGGATGCATTTAAAGAAATGAATTTAGAAATGCCGTTAATAACGGTCATTGTAGTAGGTATTAGTGATTGGCTCATTCAGTTTTGGTACCTTGTGATTTTAGGATTATTGGTGTTAGTAGTGGGCTTACACTATTTCTATAAAAATAATAAAGAGTTTCATTATGCCGTCAATGTATTTTTACTGCGTATGCCAATCTTTGGACAGCTGTTACAAAAGGATATTATTGCGAGAATGACAAGAACCTTGTCTACACTCTTTAGTAGCTCCGTGCCAATTCTACAAGCCCTAACAATTGTCGAAAAGGTTGGTGGTAATCCAGTAATGGGTAAAGTAGTACTGGAAGCCCGAGATAATTTAGAAAAGGGTGGCACATTATCAGAACCACTTGAAAAAAGCTGGCTATTTCCACCACTTGTTACACAAATGACATCAATTGGTGAGAAAACAGGGTCCTTGGATTACATGCTTGAAAAGATTGCTGATTTTTATGAAGAAGAAGTAAACCGTGCTGTCGATACCATGAAGTCACTCATTGAGCCTTTAATGATTGTGATACTGGCTCTAGTTGTAGGTGTCATCGTTGCGGCTATATTCTTACCAATGTTCCAACTATATGAAAATATGTAATGTTTACAATATTGATATGGATGCCCTTTTGTTCCGCTTAATGGGAAATATCTACTTAGATTTGCTAACAAAAGGAAGCGGCAAGTAGGTATCTTCATGGTTAAGTATTAAAGGAGAGACTGGACATGGAAATGAGGGTAATGAACGAAAAGGGCTTGACATTAGTCGAGTTATTGGCAGTCATTGTTATTCTAGCTATCGTTGCTGCCATTGCAATTCCAGCTATAAGTAATGTCATTGATAATTCACGTTATAAGGCATTAAAGGCAGATGCTATCAATGTCATTCATGCCGCGCAGTTCTATTTTATGGAGCATCCAACCGCTGATCAATGGCAGATGGTTGAAGTGGGAAAATTAGTATCTGATGGTTATTTAGACAGTGCAGGCAAAATATTAGAGGCAGATAAAGAAGGTCAGAATGCCAATGTCCAATTTATCGAGGGCACCTACTATTTCAATGCACATGCGATTTATTACAGCAATGGCAAATATATTAATTTTGATAATGCCACCTTACAGCATATTGCAGACGATATTCGTAAGGGCAGCAAGGGAACTGGTGGCAAATGTATTGGGCGAGATTGTGCAGCTTCGCCATAATGTTCAGAAGCGCGTGTACACACACTTCATATAAAATTATTAAGGAGGATTTCATTATGTTAAAAAAATGGAAAAATAAAAAACTATTGAAAAATGAGAAAGGTTTAACATTAGTTGAACTATTAGCTGTAATTGTTATCCTAGCAATTATCGCAGCAATCGCTGTACCTGCAATTGGTAATATTATTAATAAGTCGAAGGACCGTGCAATTTTAGCGGAGGCATCAAATATTCTAGCAGGTGCTAAAATTGCTTATATTGATGGGGCATGTAAAGAAAATAAATGTAATGATGAATCATTAAAACCGTATGTAGATGGTGTAGATTTAGCTGGTACTGTTGTTGAATTAAATACAACAACTGGTTGGGAAGTTACGTACCCTAGATTAAAGGATATTAAGTTAGCAGAATTTCAAGTTAAAGATAATAAAGCAACAGAAAAAGAGATTAATGACAGATTGGTAAAAGCTGGCGGGGAAAAACCGGAAGATAATAAAGATACAAAAGGTAAGGAATAATCAGTCCTCCCAACCCACTCAGAAGCGCAAGAAAATTTGCGTTTCTGGCTGGGAAATGGATGACTAATTGAAAAAATCATTTATACTGAATAGGATAAGGAGGTCTTTTCACATGTTTAAGAGAAAAAGAAAGTCGCATGTTTCGATTGAACTGAAGGATTATGTGCTACGTGCGATTGTGGCGAAAGGACCAGAGCCTAATCAGTGGCAGGGCTATGAATACCCCTTAGCAGCTGGAATCGTTGAAAATGGGACAATAATCGACGAGGTAGCTCTTTTTGAGGTGATTAAAGAGCAAGTAATGAAATGGACAGGGAAAAAACAGGCAGTTCGCATGTTTGTCCCTGATACGACGGTTCTATTAAAAAACTTTGAGCACCCTAAAGATGTAAAGCCTCAGGAATTACGAGGATATGCTGAGATGGAATTGGGACATTCCATTCATTTACCATTTCAGGACCCTTTAATTGATGTGTATGATGCAGATGCCGAGGATGGCAAGGCTATCTTATTTGCTGCGCCTTCTGAAGAGATTACGAAACTAGTAGGGATGCTGTTAGATGTTTCATTAGAACCCGAAGCTGCCGATATTCGTGCGCTTTGTAATATACGCTTATTAGAGCACATGTCCTTATTAATGCCTAATAAAACATATTTAATAGCAGAATGGTCGATTAATGAACTCTCTATCAGTATTTTTTCCAATGGCCAAGTGGAGTTTTTGCGCTATCAAACCATTGAAGTAGATATGACGCAATGGCAGGGGAAGAAGGAGAATGAGTTTAGCTATCAATTTATTTATAATGGCGAATCAGAGAATTATCAAATGGTCGTAATGGATCAGGTTCTAGAGATTGATCGGATGATGAATTTCTTTAAGTTTTCTTTACATAAAGGTGAAAAAACAGTGGATGAAATTATCATGCTTGGCGATAACCCACTATTGAAATCAATTGGGAACTTACTCGCTTCTAATTTAGAACCACCACTGAGGGTTGTCGATGGGAAAAAAATTGAGAAATCGTTTCCTCGCTTTAAGCGAGAATTTTCAACGTTGCTTGGCTTAGCTTTGAAGGAGGTTCGTTAATGGTTCCAGATATAAACCTCTTACCACAACTTGAAAAAAGAACAACCTCTCCCAAGCTTTTTTATAGCTTGGTGATTGTCATTGTGGGACTTATTGTAGCTTATTTACTTTTTTTATTTTTTACATCCAAAAGTGAATTGTCTCGATTGACTGCAGAGGAACAGGCATTAACAACACAGCTTAATCAATTGCAGCAAGAGCTAGACGCACGACAAAGTGTCGATCAGGGTTCGTTGGAAGAGTCTGTGACTTTTATTCAAAGCGTTTCTTATCCTGTAACACCGTTAATTGATGAAACAAAAACTTTATTACCAACTCATTCCTATTTACGTAGCTACGTTTTCGGAGAGAACACAGTGAATATTGAAGTGGATTTTGAAACGATGACAGATATATCGAAATATGTGGAGCGACTTTTAATGAGTAGCTATTTTACAGATGCTCAAATTAACACTGTCTCAAACTTTGAAATAGAGCTAGGTGAACAAAGGGCGTTAACACCCCAACAAAAATTTAAAGAAGTACCGCGATATTCAGTGTCCATCACAGCAACAATCGATTTTATGTATTTAGCTGGAGGACGACGCTCATGAATAAATTAACGAGTAGTAAAAATTCATCTATGATCTTGTTACTGGCGTTGATAGCTGCTATTTTATTTGCGCTGTATTATTATTTGCTGTCACCAAAATTGGATGAGGTGAATGAAAAAGAGAGTAATGTATTGCAGGTGCAGCAAGAATTAGCTAATGTCAAAGAACAACTAGCACAATTAGACAAGGAGCAGGGACAGCCTACTATCAATATATTAGCCTTAAGACAAAAGCTACCTGCAACAAGAGCCGTTGAAAAGATTATTCTTGATTTAGCTGAGATTGAAGAGGTGACAGGAACTCGTATACAGACTTTAACTGTTCAAGGTGAGGATGGCACTGTGAAACCTTCAGATGTATCGAATGAGCTCAATATGTTAGAACAGGCTGAAGCAGAGGTCAATGGTGATCAGGAGAACAAGGAGACCACTACACCGATTGCTTCTCTTTCAAAGGACTCTTTACCAGCTAATTTAAAGCTCATTACTTTTATCTTAGAGGTTGGGGCGCTTGATTTTAATTCGCTTGAAAGCTTTTTACAGGAGGTTGAACAATTAGAGCGTGTCATGAAAACCGATAAGATTGAATTTAAATTACCTGGAGAGCAGGAACAGCTAGAGAAAGATGCAGATCTTACGTTAAAGGCAACAGTGCAAGTGACGACGTTCTATTACGAAGAACAACAATAAACTTTATTGATAGGCGCACCATACTTCATTTGTATGGGCGCCTATTGGTTTAGGAGGACATAAAATTGGAAATGGCTTATACGATCTTTATTTTTTTATTTGGACTTGTCTTTGGCTCTTTTTATAATGTTGTCGGCTTACGTGTACCGCAGAAGGAGTCGATTGTACACCCTCCTTCCCATTGTACGAAATGCCAGAGACGACTAACGGCGCTTGATTTAGTGCCAGTATTGTCCTATGTATTTTTAGGAGGAAAATGTCGGAGTTGTGGCAACAAAATTTCTTGGGTTTACCCAGTCATAGAATTAATGACAGGTGTATTATTTGCCTTTGCTTATTGGCGGCTAGGCTGGAGCATAGAATTAATAGTAGCTTTCGTTTTTATCTCCTTATTAGTCATCATTGTAGTGTCAGATTTGGCCTATATGCAGATTCCAGATAAGGTGCTATTATTCTTTTTACCCTTGCTTGCTATTGGACGAGTTCTATCACCATTAACACCTTGGTGGGACTCTCTTGTGGGTGCTGTTGTTGGTTTTGGCATATTATATATAATTGCTGTGCTATCGAACGGTGGCATGGGTGGAGGCGATATTAAATTATTCTTTTTAATTGGTCTCGTTCTGGGTACAATTGATACACTGTTAACGCTGTTTTTAGCTGCTGTTATTGGTATGATTGTCGGATTTACTGTGTTATCGAAGAACAAACAGGGGAGAAAAACACCCATTCCGTTTGGGCCTTCTATTGCACTGGCCGCAGTCATTGTTTATTTCTATGGCGATCTATTAATCAATTGGTATTTAGGCTTTTGGTAATTGTTTAATCTTCAAGAATGTGGAGGGAAGCAAGTGAAACCGATTATTGGTATTACAGCCTTTGTGGAGGATGATTTATCCTCTCGATTAAATGCTGCTTACAGCAAAAGCATTATTGAAGCAGGTGGAATTCCACTGATTATTCCGATTGGAGTAGAAGAAGAGGCAGCACAGATTTTAGCCATGACAGATGGTTTAATGTTATCGGGCGGCCATGATGTGCATCCATTTCTGTTCGGGGCCGAGCCTTCATTAAAGCTTGGAAAAATTCATCCAGCGCGAGATACGGTTGAATTAGCCTTAATTGAAGCTGCATTCCAACGGAAAATGCCTATTTTCGGTATTTGTCGAGGGATTCAAATATTAAATGTTGCATTAGGTGGTACTTTATATCAGGACATTGATAGTGACCATTTTAGTAACAAGTTACTCCAACATACGCAGCAATCAGGTCGAGCTGTAGCTACTCATTCTGTACAGGTTATTGCTGACAATCTATTAGCGACTATCGTTGAACAAGAGAAGATTGCAGTGAATTCATTTCATCATCAAGCGGTGAATGTGTTAGCAGAAAAATTAAAAGTAGCAGCAAAATCCAGCGACGGTATTATCGAAGCGGTAGTTCATGAGGAGATGCCATTTTGCTTGGCTGTTCAGTGGCATCCTGAGGAACTAGCCATAGCAGGAGATGAGAGTGCTCAAAAGCTATTTTCAGCCTTTATTGAAGCGAGCTTAAAATTTAAGAAGGAAGCTTAGAAGGGGCATTATACAAAGAATCCAATCGTATATGGATTCTTTTTTTGCGTAAAAAAGAGGATACATGCTCTTAGAAGGAACATAATCCTCAAAACCTGCTTTAATCGTTAATGTACACGTCTGTAAAGACCTACAACTTGTCCTAAAATCGAAACTTGATCGACAATAATAGGTTCCATAGAAGAATTTTCAGGTTGTAAACGGAAATGGTTTTTCTCTTTAAAGAAACGTTTTACAGTTGCTTCATCCTCAGCTGTCATAGCTACAACAATATCCCCATTATTAGCTGTTGCCTTTTGTTTGACAATGACTAAATCTCCATCTAAAATCCCAGCTTCAATCATTGATTCCCCCATGATTTCTAGCATGAACAATTGATCTTCACTTGTGCCATACGTATCGGGTAATGGGAAGTATTCTTCAATATTTTCAATTGCTGTAATTGGAGAACCAGCTGTAACCTTCCCGACAAGTGGGACATGGATCACCTGTTGCTTTTGAATGGATTCTTCAGGCTCTAAAATTTCAATTGCGCGTGGCTTTGTTGGATCTCGACGAATAAAGCCTTTTTGTTCTAATCGAGCTAAATGTCCATGAACAGTTGAACTGGAAGCAAGTCCAACTGCTTCACCAATTTCACGTACTGATGGTGGATATCCTTTAGCTCGTACCTCTTCCTTAATGAAAGCTAAAATGTCCTCTTGTCTTTTCGAAACTTTTTTCATGCGTGCTCACCTCTTTTTTCTAATATCATTCTACTTATTTGATAGTATAACAGAATGCGAACATGTATGCAAACATAGGTTCGAAAAGTGTTTGACAAAAACGTTTGTTCGCTTTATTATGGGAACATACATTCCGAACAAACATTCTTAAAAAGGGGTAATGATTATGACATGGTTGAAGAAAAACACACATATCTCAATTTTAATAGGAGCTTGTTTACTATTTGCAGCATACCTTTACATTACTGATCCAGGAAAAGTTAGTTACGCAGAAATTCAAATTGAACATGGAGATAGCTTGTGGTCGTTAGCTGAGCAATATCGTGGTAAAATGAGTACTGATGATTGGATAAAGCTTGTAAAAACGGAAAATGAACTAGCAGATATTAAAATTGTAGCGGGAAAATCTCTAGTTATTCCTGTAGTGAGTGATCAAGCCAGTCCCATCAATACTATCGAAATTGCGAGAAATGAACAATGATAAATAATCAACTATCGGCTGTTGTCTATTGTCGCGTAAGTACTGAAAAAGAAACACAAAGCTCCTCATTAGAGCGCCAGCAGGAAGAGTTGCTGCGCTATGCTAAAGAGCAAGGCTATGCGGTGAAGGGCGTGTTTAAAGATCAACATAGTGGCTATGATGTAGAACGTGAAGGCTTACTAGAAATGCTTGATTTTATAAAAGATAAGAACATTAATGCTCTTTTTGTCCAAGATGAAACTCGTTTAGGACGAGGCAATGCAAGGATGGCTGTATTACATTTATTACAAAAGTCAGCAACTGACGTTTTTTCGATGCGTGATGCAGGCCCAGTTCAATTAAATGAAATGGATACGATGCTGCTTGAAATTTTAGCGATTGTAGAGGAGTATCAGCGTAGAATCCATAATGCTAAAATTCGACGAGGTATGCGACGTGCTGTAGAAAACGGCTATCGTCCAGAAAATAATTTATCGAACCGAGGTAATCCGCAGGGGCAGGAGCGAAAAGATCTACCTGTAGAGGAAATTGTGAAGCTCCGCAAACGTGGATTTACCTTTGAAGAAATTTCTATAACGCTTAGAGGGTTAGGATTTGAGGTAAGTAAGGCGACTGTACATCGTCGTTTCCAAGAGCACCAAGAAAGATTAGCAGGAAAATAATATTCCTGCTAATTTTTTTTCTGTAAAAAACTACTGAAGCGAAGAAAAGCTTTCGATGATAACATGATTAGGCAGTTGGAAAGGGTGCTCTTTATTTATTCGATCATAAAACATGATGCCATTTAAATGATCGATTTCATGCTGTACAACGATGGCCCCATAGCCCTGTAACTGTACAATGATTTCATGTCCATCGATGTCGTAAGCTTTGACTTTAATTCTCTCATATCTCGGTACAAAACCAGGGACAGGTCGATTTACAGATAGACAGCCTTCTCCCTCCGGTAGATAAATCATATTAAGGGAATGACTCATTATTTTAGGGTTAATCAGCATCATTTCTTGGTCATCAAAGAGTACAGCAAACATTCGTTTATCTACGCCAATTTGATTAGCAGAGAGCCCACTCCCAGGGCGAAGCTTATATTTTTTTGCTAGCGTTGGATTTTGGCTATTTTTCAGATATTGTAGCATGGCTAGGAGGGTATTTCGGTCCTCATTGGTCACGGGTATCGATACTTCTTGAGTTTGTTTTCTTAAAATTGCTGAGTGTTCTTTCACGAAGTCCTTCATTGTAATCATATAATTTGGGTGAAATTTAGTCATAGATAAACACCTCATCAATTCGGCTATTGAGAACCTTAGCAATCTTAAAAGCTAATTCTAGGGTCGGATCATATTTATCATTTTCAATACTATTAATGGTCTGTCTCACAACTCCACACTCTTTTGCAAGAGCAGCTTGTGTTATGCCTAATTTTTTTCTTAAAATTTTGATGATGTTCTTCAGAATTATTCCTCCATTTTGTCCAAAGTATTAGACATATATCGTAAGATAAGAATTAAAAAATGTCCAACTAATTGGACATTTTTTGGTGTGAAAAACAAAACAGTCAATTGAAGGGGAGAAATGGATTTCCATTGCAGGCTGCTTGCTTTCTTGTAGCACACAGACGGAACGGAAATCACCCCACAGCCTTGTTAAAAATTCTCATTCTACTAATGACATCATCTTTTTCAACAACATGAAATGCCCGATTAATTGGACATTTGGGTTTTAAATCATCACTTAATACCAATTTTCATCAAAATTTAGCTTTAACGCATGCCCGAAACAAATACCGAAAGGAATAAAACCTCTTCCTCTTGCTGTAATGATATTTCCATCTTGTACCACTAGTTCATCTGAATAGTTATGAAGTTCAAAGCATCCTAACTGCTCCATGCCATCTAAAGGTAGTCCTACTGTATATTTTTTGTTCTTTAAGACCCCTGCTTTTGCTAATAGGTAAGGGGAGCTAGAAATACTTGCAATCATTCCTCCTTTTGCAGATAGAAGATGAATGAAGTCTAGTAAGCTCTCTTCAAGTTGTAATGTAGAAATATCCATACAGCCTGGTAATAGTAGACTATCAATATCGTCAAGCTCTACCTCATTCACGGATAAATCAGCTATACAATTTAAACCAGATTCTCCTCTGATAGGTTTGGTATTCGATGCAAGTGTGATGATGGGTTTACCGCCTTGCATTAATATGGACAAAGCAACACTCAATTCATATTCACTAAATTGTGGGTATAATAACACCGCAGTTTTCTTCATTTCATACACCTCTTACCTTTAAATCGTTCCATTCTTCCTCTAAAATAGCGTAATAGTATTCATCCCACCAAGTCTCTCCATGAGGTATGCATTTTTTAAAAAATCCTTCTTGGCGCATCCCGATTTTTTCCATGACTCGGTAAGAAGCGATATTTTCTGGCTGGCATGTGGCAATAATTCGATGAAGTTTCATTTTATTAAAGCCGTGATCTAATAGGGCCTGAGCAGCTTCAGAAGCATAGCCATGATAATGATAGGCAGGATTCATAACCCATCCAATTTCATACGTATGATCGCCAAAGTATTTGTGGAAAACAAGATGACCAATGACTCGCTGTTGTTCACGTAAAACAATGGCGAAATGTTTTGCTTGCTCGTTGCTATTCTCTGTTATGAAATTTTGAACCTGATCTTCATTCAACACACCCTCTGGCATATAGTGCATGACCGTTTTGTCGGACATATAGCTATAAACGGCCTGCCAATCTGAGGCTTCAAATGTTCGAATAAGTAATCTAGGTGTTGTGATGTTCATGATAGCTCCTCCTAATATCTATCAAATTTTTCCTTTTATTATTAGTTATACACCTCTAACTTCTGGAAGTCATGTAAATAATGGCTAAGAAGTGTTTTTAAGGGTTGGTATAACTGCATTTTAAGGGAAACCATGCTATACTTTGCATACTGAGGTCATTAAGCTAGGTACTGAAAGGTGTGTAACCATGTTATCAAAGGAAAAAATTAACCGAATTAATGAATTATCTGCTAAAGCAAAAAGCGGACAATTAACAGAGGAAGAAGCAAAGGAGCGAACAGCGCTTCGCAAGGAGTATTTAGATACGTTTAGAGCAACTATGCGAGATACGATTGAAAACGTTAAAGTGGTAGATGCAGAAGGAAATGATGTAACTCCTGAGAAGGTAAAACAAGCACAAAAAAATAAATTTCTAAATTAATGTGACACAATTCAATAAAGTATGTATGAAAACGCAAATAGTATAACAAAAGCATTGTTTTCTAAAGCAATGTTGACTAAACTGTAAAAGAACAATATATAGGACGAGAAAGGATGTCACAATATAATGACTCAACACGCGGATCTTTTAGCAATTAATGCTATCCGAACTTTGTCAATCGATGCTATTGAAAAAGCAAATTCTGGTCACCCAGGTTTACCAATGGGGGCAGCGCCAATGGCTTATACGCTTTGGACAAAACAATTACGCCATAATCCAGCAAATCCAAAATGGTTTAACCGTGATCGTTTTGTACTATCAGCAGGCCATGGTTCAATGCTTTTATACAGCTTACTGCACCTTGGAGGCTATGGTTTACCAATGGAAGAAATTCAAAACTTCCGCCAATGGGATTCATTAACACCAGGACATCCTGAATACGGTCATACAGTAGGGGTAGAGGCAACAACTGGTCCTCTTGGACAAGGAATCGCTATGACTGTTGGTATGGCTATGGCTGAGCGCCATTTAGCTGCTACTTACAATAAACCAGGTCATGACATTGTTGACCACTACACATTTGCGCTATGTGGCGATGGTGACTTAATGGAAGGTGTAGCAGCAGAAGCTATTTCATTAGCTGGTCACTTAAAACTTGAAAAATTAATCGTGCTTTACGATTCTAATGATATTTCTTTAGATGGTGACTTAGAAAAGTCATTCTCAGAAAACGTGCAAAAACGCTTCGAATCTTATGGCTGGAATTACTTAAAAGTGGCAGATGGTACAGATGTAGATGCTGTTAATGCTGCTATTGAGGAAGCGAAAAAATCAACTGGCAAGCCAACATTAATTGAAGTGAAAACAGTGATTGGTTTTGGTTCTCCAAATAAATCTGGTAAAGCAGATTCTCACGGTGCACCACTTGGTACAGATGAAGTTGTCTTAACGAAGGCTGCCTATGAGTGGGCACATGAACCATTCCAAATTCCTGCAGAAGTTTACGATACATTTAATGCGGCTGCTGAAGTGCAAGGCGCACAACCAGAGGAAGCTTGGAATGCAAAATTTGCTGCATACAAAGAAGAATTCCCAGCGTTAGCAGCTCAATTCGAGAAAGCGATGAATGGTGAATTACCAGAAGACTTTGCTTCTGAGTTACCTGTATATGAAGCTGGTAAATCTGTAGCAACTCGTTCTTCTTCAGGCGATGCAATTAATGCTATTGCGAAGAAAACACCTTCATTCTTTGGTGGTTCAGCTGACCTTGCTGGCTCCAATAAAACAACGATGAAGGGTGCAGGAGATTTCTCAGCAGACGACTATGCTGGACGTAACATCTGGTTCGGTGTTCGTGAATTTGCAATGGGTGCTGCTATGAACGGAATGGCTCTTCACGGTGGTTTAAATGTATTCGGTGGTACATTCTTCGTATTCTCTGATTACGTTCGTCCTGCAATTCGTCTATCTGCATTAATGGGTCTTCCTGTAACATATGTATTCACACATGATTCGATTGCAGTAGGGGAAGATGGTCCAACACATGAACCAATCGAACACCTTGCATCATTACGTGCAATGCCAAACCTATCTGTTATTCGCCCTGCGGATGCAAATGAATCAGCAGTTGCGTGGGAGCTTGCAGTAGCAGCAGAAAAAACACCAACTGTTCTTGTATTATCTCGTCAAAACTTACCTGTTCTTGACGCTTCTATTGAAACAGTACGTGAGGGCGTAGCAAAGGGTGCTTACACAGTGTCTCCAGCTACAAAAGAAGTGGCAGATGCTATTTTAATTGCAACAGGCTCTGAGGTTTCGCTTGCTGTCGAAGCACAAAAAGCATTAAAAGCAGACGGTATAGATGTAGCAGTTGTTTCTATGCCATCTATGGATCGCTTCGAAAAACAAGACGCCGCTTACAAAGAATCTGTTCTACCAAAAGCTGTTACAAAACGTCTTGCAATTGAAATGGGGGCATCTTTCGGCTGGCATAAATATACTGGCTTTGAAGGCGATGTTCTAGCAATTGATAAGTTCGGTGCATCTGCTCCAGGTGAATTAGTAATGGAAAAATACGGCTTCACTGTTGAAAACGTAGTAGCAAAAGTGAAAGCATTAAACAAATAATATTAAGAAGACAAGCAAAAACATCTTCATTATAAAGTAAAAAGGCAGTGGGAAGCTCGATATATTCGAGCTTCCCACTGCCTCATTTAAATTAACGATAGAGGTATTTTTTATGCAATTTTATTTAATGGTATTTCCACCATCAATCACAATATTTTCACCTGTGATTAAATTGGAAGCATCACATGCAAGGAAAAGAGCAATGGCTGCAACTTCCTCTGGATAGCCGAAGCGTCCAAGTGGAATTTCTTTCATAGCTTGTTCGCCCACTTCACCAGCCCAAGCTTTTTTTCCAAGCTCTGTTAAAATAACGGTTGGTGAAATTGCATTGACGTTAATATCAAATTGTGCCCACTCCAATGCAAGAGAACGTGTAATACCAAGCACAGCCGCTTTACTTGCACAATAGGCAACATGATTATCCAGTGCAATAATGGCTGCTTGAGAGGCTAAGTTAATAATTTTGCCTCCAGTGCCTTGTTCGATGAAAATATTGCCAACCTTCTGTGCCATTTTAAATGTACCTGTTACATTAATATCCATGGTTTTTTGCCAATAGTCATCAGAAATATTTTCAGCATCATCGAGTAGAGCAATGCCTGCACAGTTTACCAAAATATCAATTTTTCCATAATGAGTATGGGCTTGTTTGATGGCATCATCCATACTTGCATTATCTGTTACATTACATAGAACACCAATTGCTCGCTCCTGGTGCAACTCCTTTGCAATAGCTGCTACATCTTCTTTTAAATCAAAAAGTGCAACAGATGCCCCTTTTTCAATAAATAGCTGAGCGATAGCATAGCCAATCCCGTTTGCACCGCCTGTAATTACTGCCACTTTATTTTCAATGCCGAAATTTGTATCAAAACCTTTGAACTTCAAGTGAATCCCACCTTTTGTTATTTTTTTGCCACAATCAGTTCAACATTATACGTTTGGAAAAGGTCGAAATAGTCTTCAGAAACTGGTTCATCTGTAATGAATGTATCAATATCTGCAATGGAGGCAAAGGCTGCAATAGAACTACGGTTTATTTTTGTATGATCAAGCAAGGCTGTCACTTTTTTAGCTGCTTGAACCATGCGCTTTTTCAGTTCAACTTCATAAACACTAAAATCCGTAAATCCTGCATCTTTACTAAAACCATTGGCAGATGTAAATAAGCGATCTACATGAATCTTATCTAAAATCTCTGCGCCAAGTGTTCCCTCTAATGAATTTGAACCTTGCTTCACGATTCCACCGATTAAAATAACAGTAATATTAGGAGAATCACTTAATTCCATTGCCACTTTTAAGCCACTTGTCACAACTGTTAGACGATGATTAAAGTCCTTTAAACAGTGGGCTAGTTCCAAAGCAGTTGAACTGGCATCAAGCATGATAGATTGATTATCTGAAATCGTTTGCAAAGCTGCACGTGCAATCGCATTTTTTTCAGTTTTATTTTTGAGCTGACGCGTAGAAAAGCTTGTTTCATGTTCATCTGTATCGACTAAAATAGCACCACCATGCGTTCGGCGTAACAGATTTTGTTGTTCAAGCTTTGTTAAATCAGTGCGTAAAGTAGCTTCCGACACATTTAAAGAAGTAGCCAATTCCTTAATCGTAATACTATTCTGTTGAACTAATTTATCCAAAATTATTTTTTGACGTTCCTGTGCAAACATTTTTTTCATCACATCACCTATAAATTTTCTATAATATTATTTTTTGCTTTTCACCATAAAGTGGGGTTGACTGCCACCCTGCTAGCATACTTTGTAAGTGCTGCTTCTTTTACATAGAGTAAAGTTTCCTTTGAACTCAGGTGTGTTGATTAGCCTTTATTTTACAGATGATAGGAAAACCTTGTCCATTTCCGTTGCGGGAGACGCTTTCCGCTGAAGTCGTACCCTCCACGCCACTGAACAAGTAAAGGCTCTAAAAGAAAGTGTTTGCTTGCAACACACGCTAAGCACATCAGGTTGTTCTATGACATTATATCTATGCGATAGTAGCAACGCCTTTGTGACCAGGATCTTATCTTTTAATTACTATTTGAAAAAATATCAACCATATCTTTTAGTGATGAGCATATTGTTATTGTTTTTCGTTATTTTCACTATCATATCATACCTAGATAGTGTAAAAACAATAGGATTTAGAAAATTACAATTACAAGCAATATGATAATTAAGAAAGTCAGAAAAAATATTGCTTTTACATAGTAGCGTAAAAATAAATGAAATGAAAGTAAAAAATAGATAACGAAATTAAATAAAAATAAAAATTGAAATTCGAAAGTTTGGGTGGTACGATAAAAACAGAAAAACAAAAACAATCTGAAAAATGAAAACGCTTTTTTATAATGGGAGGATGAAATACATGTGTTCAAATCAAGTAGTAGACAAAGTGACAAAATCTATTGACAATATCCCAACAAAAATGAAAGCAGTTGTTGCCTATGAACCTGGTGATTATCGTTTAGAGGAAGTAGCTGTTCCAAAGATTGGGGAAGGTGAAATTTTAATAAAGGTAGAAGCATGTGGCATTTGTGCAGGTGATGTAAAAGCATTTGACGGTGCGCCAAGCTTTTGGGGCGATGAAGATCAGCCCGCATACATTAAAGCACCAATGATTCCTGGTCATGAGTTTATCGGTCATATTGTAGCAATTGGTGAAAATGTAGATGGTGATTTTGAACTCGGTGATCGTGTAATTTCAGAACAAATAGTTCCTTGTGAGAAATGTCGCTTTTGTAAGCGTGGTCAATATTGGATGTGTCAAAAGCATGATCTATATGGTTTCCAAAACAATGTTAATGGTGGTATGGCTGAGTATATGAAATTTACAAAGGAGGGCATTAATTACCATGTTCCAAATGAGTTACCAATTGAAAAAGCCATTCTTATTGAGCCATATGCCTGTTCATATCATGCTGTTCAACGTGCACAAATTGAATTAGAAGATGTTGTTGTATTAGCAGGTGCTGGAACATTAGGGCTTGGCATGATTGGTGCGATAAAAAAATCAGGTCCAGGAAAATTAATTGTTCTTGATTTATTTGAGGATCGTTTAGCATTAGCAAAACAATTTGGTGCAGATATAGTACTAAATCCTGCGAAAGATGATGTTTATGGCATTATTGATGAATTAACCGATGGCTATGGTTGTGATGTATATATTGAAGCAACAGGTGCACAAAAATCTGTCGAGCAGGGTTTAAAATTAATTCGTAAATTAGGGCGTTTCGTTGAATTTAGTGTGTTTAAAGACCCAGTAACAGTGGATTGGTCTATTATTTCAGACCGTAAAGAGTTGGATGTATTAGGTTCACATTTAGGGCCGTACTGCTATGAGCCTGTTATCAAAGGAATTATGAATGGAGATTTACCAACAGAGGGCGTTGTGACACATATGCTACCTCTTGAAGAGTTTGAAAAAGGGTTTGAGCTAGTGAAAAATGGACGGGAATCATTAAAAGTAGTACTAAACCCAAATTTATAGGCCGATAAACGCTAGACAAGGGGGGATATTATGCAATCAAATTTACAGGCGACATCAGTTGGTAAGCTAGGAATGGATAAAAAAATGTTTATGGGTTATTTAGGCGTCCTGATATTTATGATTGGGGATGGTTTAGAACAAGGTTGGCTTTCAACCTATTTAACCCAAAATGGAATGACTGTACAGGAGGTCGCTACATTACTTAGTTTTTATGGTATTGCTGTAGCTATAGCTTCTTGGCTTTCAGGTGTGTTAGCAGAAATTTATGGTCCTAGAAAAATGATGATTATAGGATTGAGTTTATTTGTTTTAGGAACGTTGATTTTCTTATTAATAGGTATTACAACGATGAATTTATCTATTATGCTTCCTACATATGCATTACGTGGGCTAGGCTATCCATTATTTGCGTATTCATTTTTAGTATGGATTACGTACTATGCTCCAATTGAGCGATTAGGAACAGCAGTTGGTTGGTTCTGGGTATCATTTGCAGGTGGTCTAAATATGCTAGGGGCCTATTATTCAAGTTTTGCACTACCATTTTTAGGCGAGATGATGACGCTTTGGAGTGCATTGATTTTTACAGCAATCGGTGCAGTTTTTGGTATTATCCTTTGCAAACCTGAAGTACAAAAAACAAATTTAACAATTAAAGAAGCAATGAAGCAAATGACAAAAGGCATCACGATTGCATTTGAAAAGCCACGTGTAGGTCTTGGTGGCATTGTTCGTGCTATTAATACATCTGGTGCATATGGATTAGTAGTCTTTTTGCCTGCCTATATGATTGATGCTGGATTTACGATGTCACAATGGCTACAAATTTATGGGGCTCTATGGGCAAGCAATGTTATTTTCAATTTAATTTGGGGTGCAGTGGCCGATAAAATTGGCTGGCAGCGTACTGTTATGTGGATCGGTGGTTTAGGTTGTGCAGTGTTTATGGCAGGTCTTTATTATGTGCCGTATTTCCTTGGTGCTAACTATCTGATGACAATTATTGTGGCTATGTGCTTCGGCTCCTGTTTAGCGGCGTATGTCCCACTTTCTGCATTAGTGCCATCATTAGCACCAGAAAACCGTGGAGCAGCAATGTCTATTCTTAACTTGGGTGCTGGTTTAAGCACATTTCTCGGTCCAGCAGTTGCAGGTGCTTTAATCGGTGGTTTTGGTGCTGTTGGTGTTATTTGGGCATATGTTACTATGCATATTATAAGTGCTGGGTTGATGATATTTGTTCGTCTGCCAAAAGGCTCTAAACAAACCGATATACCGAAAGAGGTAGTAACAGGACATTGATAAAAAGGATATTCGAAAAGAATATCCTTTTTATATAATTAAAAACGAAAATAAACGAAAATGAACGAAAATAAAAATTGACAAACGAAAATCTGTGTGTGAGAATAATATTATATTTATCAGAAAATACCAAATATATATAGATGACAAGTAGGAGGAAATTGTATAATGAAAATTGGTTTAGGTTCAGACCATAATGCACATCATTTGAAACAAGTTTTGCAACAATATATTACCGAAGAATTAGGTCATGAAGTGATTGATTATGGTTCAAAAGACAATTGTACAGAAATTGATTACCCAGGTGTTGCGTTCACAGTAGGCACAGCTATTATGAACAATCAATTAGATCGAGGCATTTTAGTGTGTGGTACAGGGCTAGGTATGGCGATTGCGGCATGTAAAGTACCAGGGATTCGTGCAGCAACAACACATGATGTTTATTCAGCGGAACGAGCTTGTAAAAGTAACGACGCACAAATTATTACTTTAGGTGAAAAAGTAATTGGCATAGAAGCAGCAAAAAAAGTAGTAGAAATCTATTTGAATTCGGCTTTTCCAGGTGGTAATTCCGCGCGTAAAGTACAACAAATTATGAACCAAGAACAAAGTTATATTGATGGGGGTGTACATAGATAATGAAAAAATTAATGAATGATCCTGCAAATGTTGTGGATGAAATGATTGAAGGCTATGTAAAAGCCTTTCCAAATTATGTACAGCAATTAGCAGAAAATAAACGTGCTTTAGTTGCTGTTCGTGAAGAAAGCCAAAAAGTGGGTGTTTTAATTGGTGGTGGCTCAGGTCATGAGCCTGCTTTTATGGGTTATGTAGGATATGGGATGGCAGATGGTGTAGCTGTAGGGAATATTTTTGCTTCTCCTTCCCCAGATCCAATTGTTGAGGTAACGAAAAAAATTGATAATGGACAAGGTGTTGTCTATATTTATGGAAATTATGCAGGTGATTTAATGAATTTCGGAATGGCAGCAGAGCTTGCCGATTTAGAGGAAGATATTACTGTAGAATGTGTCATTGTAACAGATGATGTTGCATCCGCACCAAAGGAAGAACAGCACAAACGTCGAGGTATTGCAGGTGAGTTTTTCGTGACGAAAGCTGCTGGGGCTGCCTCTGAAAAGGGCTATAGTTTAGAAGAGGTTGTGCGTGTTGCGAATAAAATGAACGATGTGACACGTACAATGGGTGTTGGTCTTTCACCGTGCTCACTACCACAAACAGGTCAGCCAAGCTTTGAATTAGAAGCGGATGAGATGGAAATTGGTTTAGGACATCATGGAGAACCAGGTATTGAAAAAGGTAAACTTCAAACGGCTGACGAGGTTGTAGATAGATTGGTAGATGCTATTTTAGAAGATATGCCAATTGAAAGCGGTAACAAAGTAGCTGTATTAGTAAATGGTTTAGGCTCAACAACGAATATGGAACTATATATTTTATTCCGTCGTGTTGAACAAATTTTAACAGCAAAAAATATTCACATTCATCGTTCATTTGTGGGAAATTATAGCACATCTTTAGAAATGGGTGGTGCATCTATATCCATTGCACAATTAGATGACGAGCTGATGGAAGTCATTGATTTTGCAGCAGATTGTCCAATGTATGTACAGCGATAGGGAGGAAGCGAGATGGAAGTCACGGTAACACAATTTAAACAGTTTTTATTGAAAATAGTGGATATGATTGAAGAACAAAAAGATTATTTATGTGAGCTTGACCGTAAATTAGGTGATGGTGATCATGGTGTCACAATGTCTATTGGCTGGCAAGCTGTTAAAGAACAACTAGAAGGGCCTTTAGCTGAGGAAGAGGACTGTGTCAAAGTAAGTTCAACTGCTGGTCGTACATTTTTAAGTGCGGTTGGTTCATCCGTTGGTCCATTATATGCAACAGGCTTTATGCGTGGGGCGAAAGCCATAAAAGGTAAAGATATGTTAAATGATGAAGCATGGAAAGATTTTTGGGTTGCCTTTGTAGATGGAGTACAGGAGCGTGGGCAAGCAGAGTTAGGCGATAAAACGATGATGGATGCACTTATTCCAGCGCGTGAAACATTAATTGCTGAATTTAATAAGGATGGAGATTTTCCTGTAGCCTTTGAAAAAGCTGTTGCTGCTGCTAAAGAAGGTGCTGAATCAACGAAAGATTTATTGTCAAAACGAGGTCGTTCAAGCCGCTTAGGTGAACGTTCCATTGGCGTGCAAGATCCTGGTGCTACATCAGCAGCATTAATTATGGAGCAATTTTTATACATCGCACAAAATACGATGCGTGTATAACTAAAAATAGCATTCATCCGCTTTAAATGATGTTTTCGGACATGCCTTTTTTAGGGTGAGTGTTTTTTATTGCCTTTTTTGAAAGGAATGATGAAAATGACTGTACAAATTAAGCATTTTGCAAATGATTTTATGAAAGTAACACAGATGGCAGCGCTGAACGCCTATCCGTGGATTGGACGTGGCAATAAGATAGCGGCTGATGGTGCAGGAACAAATGCGATGCGAAATGAACTGAACCAATTACCATTGGATATTACAGTTGTCATTGGTGAAGGTGAAATGGATGAAGCACCGATGCTTTATATTGGAGAAAAGCTTGGAACAGGAGAAGCTTTGCATGTTGATATTGCAGTAGATCCAATTGAAGGCACTACATTAGTAGCAAAAGGTATGAATGATGCAATGGCAGTGATGGCTGTAGCACCACAAGGAACATTACTTCATGCACCTGATATGTATATGAAAAAAATGGCTTGCGGACCTCAAGCGAAAGGGGCGATTTGTTTAACGGATTCTTTAAAAGAAAATATGCATCGTGTAGCAAAGGCATTACATAAGCCTGTACGTGCATTAACGGTGATGATTCAAGATCGTCCACGTCATCAGCAATGGATTGAGGATGTATTAGAGGAAGGAGCTAAGGTCAAGCTTTTTGCCGAAGTCGATATTACAGGCGTTTTAGCAACATCATTAGAGCAATGTGACGTTGATTTGTTTATTGGTATTGGTGGTGCACCAGAAGGGGTTATTGCTGCAGCGGCACAAAAAGGATTTGGTGGTGACTTTTTAGGTCAATTGATGCCAGAGACAGAGGAGGAATATGCCCGCTGTGTCAAAATGGGTATCAAAGACCCTCATCAAATTTGGACATTGGATGAACTTGTTCAAACAGATGATTGTTTATTTACTGCAACAGGTGTCACGGATGGCTTTATTTTAAAGGGGGTTATGCAACAGCAAGCGATAATGCATTCATATAGTTTAGTTGTTGCCCCAAATCATAGACAGTTTGTTGAAGCAAAACATGAAGAAAATGAGATTTTAGTAACGGCTAATTAGCAATCACGCTTCTATTGAAATCGTATATAAGGGTGTAGCGAAGGGGGGAGCTTACATAGTATCTCCTGTTGAAAAGCAGGGTGCAGTCCATAAAGAAGCTGTATAGTTAATCAATAAATTCGGCGCATCCGCACCAGGTGAATTAGTCATCGAGAAATATGGCTTTACAGTCGAAAACGTTGTAGCAAAAGTAAAAGCACTATAAGCTACATAAAAATACCGCAACACAGCGTGACTTTACATCACGCTGCTATGTTGCGGTATTTTTTTATTGTTTTTCTTGCTAGTTACCCATAAACTAAGACACTGCACAATCACGATACTAATAAAAAGATTAAAGCTTTTTGCACTACCACCAATCCCTAGCTCATCAGCAATAATGCCAGAAAACCAAAGAAGCTGTGCGGCTACAATACTAGTTAAAGTACCAAAAAGAGTACATACCCAAACAGGCACTTTTTTCAGCAAAACGATGATAAGCAGTACAATGGAGAACAGCAGCAATACAATAAAAACAGGGTCCAATAATGCAAAAGCATTATTTTTAATAAAGTGCTGATACGTAAAACGACTATCCATGAAAGCTCCCCTTTTATAAATACTAACGTACCAAACGATAAAAAGTTCTATCTAACAAAACGTACTATCAAGATTATTTTGACTTCTCATTTCATAGTATCAATTTTGCTAAATCTCATCGAATATATATAGGCATGGTTAA
This sequence comes from Lysinibacillus sp. FSL K6-0057, assembly GCF_038630885.1. NCBI lineage: Bacteria > Bacillati > Bacillota > Bacilli > Caryophanales > Bacillaceae > Lysinibacillus > Lysinibacillus sp. FSL K6-0057. The sequence goes on from NZ_CP152047.1 coordinate 1,352,636, forward strand.
ACTAGTATATGGTAAGAAGCCTAAAAAATTTTACGAGTATTGCGATCAAATTTATTGGTGGTGAGGAGAGTACGATTTAGTTGCTAGTCTGACCACTTGGGATTCGTCTTGTTCTCTATATAGTAAGTTTAGAAGTATTGAAGCGCAAAGACCTACTGCTTTAATCCCTTTTCATCTTGGGGGAGTATAGGATAAGATAAATCAATGGGTGTCTGTTGCAAGGACGTTTTCTACGCAGGATCATCCATTTATTTTGGCTCATACTAAAATAAATGGATGATTAGTTGGTAAGATTTCTGTTGAAAGATCGCCATGTCCTCAAAGCGCAATGGATAGATGGTTATTTCGCTAGCCCATTTTGGAAGGCGTAGACGACGGCTTGAGTACGATCTTGAACTTCTAGCTTTGCTAAAATATTACTAACATGTGTTTTTACTGTTTTCAAGGCAATATATAGCTCATCAGCGATTTCCTGATTGGCTTTACCCTGGGCCATTAGCAATAATACTTCCATTTCACGTTCAGTCAATTGTTCGTATAGTGGCGTACTATTGCCGTGGCGCATGCGGTGCATCATTTTGGAAGTGACCTCTGGCTCTAATACCGTTTCGCCACCCATCGTTTTTCGAATAGCATCTGCAATTTGTTTGGCATTAGATGTTTTTAAAATATAGCTTACCGCGCCAGCCTCTAAGGCAGGATATACTTTATCATCATCTAAAAAGCTAGTCACCATCATGATTTTTGCCTCAGGCCATGCTGCTAATATTTCCACTGTTGCCTCTGCTCCTGTCATAACAGGCATCACATTATCCATTAAAATAATATCAGGCCTTAGCGCTAGGGCACGTTCCACAGCTTCTTTACCGTTCTCAGCCTCACCTACAACCGTAATATCTGGCTGTGCTGAAAGATAGGCTGACACACCAATCCGTACCATTTCATGATCATCCACTATGAGCACTTGTATCATCGACATTGACCTCCTCTTTTTGTAAAGGAATTTTAACCTCTACAATTGTTCCTTCACCAGGCACTGATACAATTTTATAGGTGCAGCCAATTTCAACTGCTCGTTCAGCTATATTTTGTAAGCCGTACGACGTTGATTTATCAGCCTCCACATCAAAGCCTAACCCATTATCCTGAATTCGTAAAATAGCTAAGTCGTCTCTTGCCACAAGCAGTAATTCGACCTCACTTGCTTTGGCATGACGAAGCGTATTGGAGAGGGCTTCCTGTGCAATACGAAATAAATGATCTTCCTCTGCTTTCGTTAAGGCCATTTCCTCTAGCTCGTATTCAATATGGAAATAAACTTTTTGCTGAAGCTCAATAATCAATTCCTCTAAGCCTTGTGCCAAAGTTTTATTGTGTAGAGCTACAGGCCGTAAGTGTAGCAGTAATGCACGCATTTCTAGCTGTGCCTGCTGAACGATTTTCTCCACCTGTTTTAAGCTAGTAGCATGTTCGTCATTTTCAGTTAATGCGGATAGTAACATAGAGGCAGCAAATAGTTGCTGTGACACAGAGTCATGTAGTTCTCTAGCTAGACGTTGGCGTTCAGCAATAATACGCTCCTGAATTATCTTATCATTGGCCTCAGCCCGTTCATTAGACAAACGCTGTAAACTTTTACGTTGTGTATCGATTAATTCACTCGTTTGGACAAGTGCCTTTTTTAACGACTTCGGAAGAGCTTGTTTTTGAGGAAAAACAAAATCAGGCTCGATTAATTGTTTCACTATTCGTGTTGCCTGCGCTTCTCGTGCCCTTGCAGTCATACTGATCCAGCTGGCAAACAGGAAGCTAAGTATAAACAGGCTAACTATGATGATGCCACCTAGAGGGATATTATCGTAATTCTGCTGCCATAAGGGCTCCCATGTTTTTTCATCAGGATTGCCCCATAGTGCAACAAGAAGACCGAAAACAGCACTCATTAAAATAAAAAATAATGTAAATAATCTTGAGATAAAGGCAATCATTTTCGTAGCACCTCCAAATCTCCAAGCCAGGTTGCGACATGAATAATCAATACACGTTTAGCATCCTCAGGGTTGCCATCGGAGAAAGTAATACTTTCATTTAATATACGTTGTGGCCCGACATGTAAGCAGGAAAGCTCACCAAATAACGTCGTATACTGTAAACGGAATGGAATTTCATAAGGAATATAAATTTGAACTTTACCGATACCTTGTCGAATTGTAATTAAACTAGTGCCAGCTGGTAAGATCGTTTGCGTTGTATCGATGGTAATATCTCCTGCAAGGCGCTGAATTTGTACATCTTGCCATTTATATGCTTCTGTAGGCGCTGGCATTGTGCCAATTAAGTCATTTTTAGTCGCAGGGAGCTTTTCAAAAAGCTCAGCACCAACTACTTTTGGCTCGTTTTCTCTTTGTAAGTATTGATAGAGCATATATAAGAGCATGATGACGATAAATAAACGTAAGCTCCACATCGTGAACAAAGCAATGGCAATAAAGAAAATTCCTGTCCATTTAAAAAATCGAACTTTTTTGGAAAAACTTAAATAAAGAAGTACAGCCCCAATCAATAAACAGAAGGCACCACCGTTATTAAAAATAGTTAGCTCCACGAAGACGAGTAAAAAGAAGCAAAGTACCCAAAATGTGAGCTTATTTGTTGTGAAATTTTGCAAGAGGGTCACCCTTCCTTCTAGAAATTGATGTGAGAAGCTGAACTTCTCTACAAGTTTCATGCGTTAATATTTTTCAAGCATTTTTTTCAATGTGTCATTTATTAGTGTGACATCAAGTTTGTTTGGATAGTGAGCAGAGTGTTGTAATGTGATAAACTCCTTGCTGTTTGGTGCATCTAAAATCTCGTAATATTGTTTAGATAATTCATAATTTGCCTGTTTATCATATATTCCATGAATAAGATAAACAGGGATTTCTATAGTTTTAACAGTTTCAAAAAAATTAGTAAGGATAATTTCTTTTTTTAATTCCTTGCTTTCGATAAGACTAAATTGGGGACCAGAAATAAATGCATGATAAATATCTTGTAAAGAATAGTCAGGTGAAGTGAAAGCCCCTTTGATTAAATTAAAAAGGTTCACCTTTTCTATGGTATCATCAGAATAATTCATTCCTTTATATTGATTGATAAGTTTACTAAACTGGTCTTCATCTTCTTCAAGATAGGGTTTTTTATCAAAACTCTCCAAAATTCTAAGAGTTTTCTCATCGTCAATTGCTTGAGCTTCGTTCTTTAGCCACTCATAACCAAGTTCCTGTCCCTTTGTTGGATTCGTTAATTGCGAAATGCCTAGATAAGCGTGAAACTTTTCGGGATATTGAGCTATTAATTGTGTTCCGATTACTGTTCCAAAAGATTGCCCAATGATAAAGATCTTTTCCTGTTTGTAATGTACTCTTATAAAATCCACAATACTATTAGCATCTTCTGTGAATTGAACTAAGTTCATTGTGTTTAATGATAAGTTTTTATTATAACTTTTACCAGAACCCCGTTGATCATAAAATACGGCTACGCAGTTCTCGGTAATCTCAGGAAACAGCGTTCTAGCACTTACCCCATATGGAAATGGGGAGCCAGGGCCACCATGAAGGAATAAACAAAATGGTCTTTCTTTATCTTGCCCCTCTACTAGTATAAATTGTTTATCTCCATTTACAGTTATTTCTTTTAGTTCACTAATACCACCATTTTCAATAATGGCCGTACTTTGTTGCTTTATCTGTTGTTGAACAATGGAACGATAACACAATAAACAGATTGAAAGTACGAGGAGAAAAATTAAAGCAAAAAGGCAGATTTTAATCATATGATGGACCCACTTTTTAATTTTCATCTTAGTAATTTCCTTTTCCAGTATTAATCGCTAATACAATACCCAAATCAAGGTAACTACAAATATCAATAAACCACCAAGGAAAAATGCTATTGAAAAATCTGTTGCATTGAATCTTTTGTTATTTGGAAGAGAGAAGGTCCTATAAATGTAGATTACTTTTCTTCAAAGAAATGGGATGCTTCCTAAATAGAGGCATCCCTTATCTCTTTATATTATACCATGTTATTTATTTTCAATTAGCAGTGGTGAGCTATCTTCTACTGCTTTTTTTTCTAATTCTGCGAGTCTTGCCTCAAAAGTTGTGAGCTCATGATCTTTATCGATTTGATAAGCTAATTTATCGATATACGCTTCTAAATCTTCAAAGTTTGTTTTATTGTTTTTGGCGATCATTCCATCCATTTGATGATGGGCGCGAGTTACATTTTCTTTCCCCATCAGCTGTAATTGACGCACTTTCATATCTTTAATTTTATGCTTCATTGTTTCAAATTTACGCTCAAGCTCGAAGTATTCACGTGTACTTGCTTCAATGCTAGCTTGTAATGTAAGGTTACGGGCTGAATAAGCTGTTACTTCATCCGTAGCGAAATCAATTAAGTCCTGCTCTCCGCTCGTTTTTGCTAGTGCCAATTGAGATTCACGTTTAGCAAGTAAATCCGCGTTCTCTTTATATTCTTGCTCTAGTTTTTCTTTTAATTGCCCTTGTCGCTCTAATAATTTGCCTGTTTGTTCCGTTTGCTTTTCTGCTTCACGAATGTATTGATTTAACATCGCAATCGGATTTTTTTGTTCCTTCTTATCAAATAATTGATGTAAGTCTGCCTCTACTGTATATCTAAAACGTTGAAATAAGTTCATTTAAATTCGCTCCTTTTATTTTGTTAAGTTTGACCATTCTTTTTCAAAGTTTGTAAACGGATCTTCTTCTTTTTTTTCTTCAATTGTTGGGATTTTTACATCTTCACCATTCCATTTTTTATAGATAACATAGATAATGGCGATTGCTGCAAGACCAACCATTGCTGGAATGTTGGACACTGCTGATAGGACACCGATTAGACCAACTGTAAACCAGAAAATTTTACCGAATGTTGACTTACTAGCAATGTAGAAGTGCATGCCCAGTGCTACAAATAGTCCGGAGAATAATAATCCTGCCAGTGGTCCGATTAACGCAAGTGCAACACATGCTGCAATGACGCCTCCAGTTAATAAAAGAAATTTTTTCATTTGTTTTAGCTCCTTTCGTTTGTACCTTTATGTTACCTGTTTACAAGATTGTCTAAAACGGACTCGAAATTGATTTTGTACTAGGTCTCGAGGCTGAGATTCATCTAAGCAGCCACAATAGAAGGTTTTTGGCGTGCTAAACAAGCGGTTTTTTCTTATTTTTTGGAAAAATATTATTTATTCTTGGATATAATTACCATTTGTCATAAAGTCATTTATAGATCCGAAACTAGAATTTTTTCGACAAAAATAGAAGAGAGATCCCTCCTTCGTTTGACAAATAAACAAGATTGAATGAGCTATACTTATGGAAAAGAAACTGAGCGAAGGAGGATTTCTGGTGAGAACCTATTCTATATATAAGATAAAAGAAGAGCATTTAACGTTTATTTTTGGCAGAGAGCGTAAGTTATTAGAGATGATGCAAGGTTGTGAAGATGCCAACGAGAAATCCTTAAAAGAGCTTGCATATATATGTGAATCCGTTCGTTTTGAGGAGATTGCAGCCATGTTAGAGCAACAACTTGATTCCAAATATGCACACCTAGAAAGAGCTCGCAATGCTTTGTTTTTAGAACATCCGATAAAAGGCAAAATGGCTATTTATTTAGTGGATCGTAAAATTTGTGTTTATTGTGAAGGTTCACGAATGCTAGATTTAGATTTATTTCAAATGCTTGCTAAAATGAGTGAACGCTTTATTGCTTTTAATAAACAGGATAATGAGTGTGGGTGGTTAAAGCCGATGAAGTATACAATGCACTAGGAAAATTCACTACAATATATAGTAACACGCTATTATTTCGTGTATAATGGAGCGTGGAGAGTTTTTTCTCGGTATATTGTAGTGGAGGAGGTTGGTTGTATGCCTATATGGGGCTGGATTATTATCGTAATTATCGCATTAGCAGCGGGCGCGGCACTTGGTTTCTATTTCGCTCGTCAAGCTATGATGAAATATTTAAAAGAAAACCCACCTATTAATGAGCAAATGATTCGTATGATGATGGCACAAATGGGTCGTACGCCGTCTGAAAAGCAAGTACGTCAAATGATGGCGCAAATGAATAAATTCCAGAAGTAATTTGGAATGATCAGAGCAACTAGTTCAAGCATAACTAGTTGTTTTTTTTTATTTTTAACAGTATTTAAAAAATTCTTGAAAATCATACAATTCTATCGGGAAACTATGTATAATAGAATTACCATACGGAAGGGAGTTGTATATTTTGCAAAAAGAAAAAACAAATGTAGAAAGTTTTGATCTAGATCATACAAAAGTAAAGGCACCTTATGTTCGTTTAGCAGGTGTGAAAACGGGCCAAAATGGCGATGAAGTATATAAATACGATATTCGCTTTAAACAGCCAAATAAAGAGCATATGGAAATGCCTGCATTGCATTCTTTAGAGCATTTATCCGCTGACATTATCCGTAATTACTCAGATCATATTGTTGATTTCAGTCCAATGGGTTGTCAAACAGGCTTCTATGTATCATTGATCAATCATAATGATTATGAGGATTTATTAACTATTTTAGAAAAAACCTTTACAGACGTGACAAAGGCAACAGCCGTACCTGCCTGCAATGAAGTGCAATGTGGCTGGGCAGCTAGCCATAGCTTAGAAGGGGCACAAGCATTAGCGCAAGAATTTTTAGCAAAACGTGATGAATGGCATATCGTGTTTGAAGAATAAACAAAATGAAAACCTTGCGATAAAAAATTCCGCAAGGTTTTTATACGCACTAAAAATGGAATGGGATGACATTGGAGGAGGAAGAATCCCGATTGATTTTTTGATAAATAAAATTTTCTAAAAAATCATGAATTAAATCCTCATATTCATCCATATTTTCATTAAAGGACTGTGCATGTGCGCCTGTATCAAAAAGTTTTAATTTTTTTGGGCCTGCTTTTTTATTGTAAAGATCTAGTGACATGGAGGCTGGAATAAATGTATCTGGAATGCTATGGATAAAGAGTACAGGTTTTTCAATATGTGTGACAGCTTCTGCAGGTGTTACACTTTTAAATGAGTAACCATCTCGGAGACGAACAAAAAAGTCGGCAAAACGAATAGGAATAATCGAGCCGTATTTAAATTCAGTTTTCGCAATTTGCTTGAGCAACATAGAAAAATCAGAGAATGCACAATCTGAGATATAAAAATCAGCTCCATCTTCAACCGTTCCTGCATAGAGGAGCATGGTTGCAGCACCCATCGATTCACCATGAATGCCAAGAATAGCATCCTCGCCAATCATGGCTTTTACTGTTTTCACAACGGCATCAAGATCGTTTTTCTCATAGTAGCCATAGCTGGTTGTCTTGCCTCCCGATTCACCATGGCGACGGTGGTCAAATATAACGGAATTATAGCCAAGTCTTTCAAATAGGCGAGCATATTTCACGGAATTTATTTTATTTTCGGTAACCCCGTGGCAAATGATGATGGTGTTATTGGTTTGCAAAGGCTGAAACATAATGCCTCGAATTGAGTAGCCATTTGGGGAATCAATATTCAGCTCACATTTCAAGTTTTTATTGTACCAAGCTTCATCAAAGCGCTTTGCAGTCGTTTCTCGTTCCCGAATAAATTCAGGGTCTTTTTGTTGGATATACATTAATTTATTGGAAAGCGCGAAGCCGAACAGACCTGTTGCAGCTGCGGCTAGCGTTGTTGTAATACCAGAGAATAAAAGCATCTTCTTTTTCATCATAAAACACCTCCACATGCTGTTTCTTATTTGTAATGTTCCCAACTAAGATTGTTTAAAACACGTCAACATTTTACAATATCTTTGGCAAAACTGCGATTATTTCTATTATCGAAAATCGTCATAATATTTGTTAAAATATACATATCTGCTAGTAGCATATGCATGCAGTGTTGATTTTTGAACGGGGAAAAGGGGAGAATGATTATGACAAACGAGGTAGTAATCGTGAGTGCGGTGCGTACAGCTATCGGCTCATTTCAGGGGACATTAAAAGACGTACCAGCGACAACGTTAGGTAGCATTGTCATTAAAGAGGCATTAGCACGTGCTGGCGTAGCAGGGGAACACGTCGATGAGGTCATTATGGGGAATGTTTTAGCGGCTGGACTTGGACAAAATCCAGCTCGTCAAGCAGCAATTAAGGCTGGTTTACCACATGAGGTTTCTGCATTAACAATTAATAAGGTATGTGGATCAGGTTTAAAGGCTGTTCATTTAGCAACACAGGCGATTATAGCGGGAGATGCTGAGATTGTTGTTGCAGGTGGATTTGAAAATATGAGTCAGGCTCCATATGTCTTAAAAAATGCACGAGAAGGCTTCCGAATGGGCGATCAAAAGGTAGTAGATACAATGATTCATGATGGCCTATGGTGTGCTTTTAATGATTATCATATGGGGATTACAGCTGAAAATTTATGTGATATGTATCAAATTTCTCGAGAAGAGCAGGATGCTTTTGCAGCTCGTTCTCAGCAACGTGCAGAGGCAGCGATTGCAGCTGGCAAGTTTGAAGATGAAATCGTCGCTGTCGAAATTCCACAGCGTAAGGGAGAGCCACTTCTTTTCAATCAAGATGAATTCCCACGAGCAGGTGTGACAGCGGAGTCCTTAGCTAAGCTACGACCAGCATTTAAAAAGGATGGCTCTGTGACAGCAGCGAACGCGTCTGGTATTAATGATGGTGCGGCAGCGGTAGTGGTGATGTCAAAGGAAAAAGCACAAGAGCTAGGTATTCAACCGATGGTGATTATTACAGCGAATGCTAGTGCTGGTGTAGATCCTGCTATTATGGGAACAGGTCCTGTAAAAGCAGTACAAAAAGCGCTGACAAAGGCCGAGATTACTTTAAACGATATCGATTTAATTGAGGCAAATGAAGCATTTGCAGCACAATCGATTGCTGTAGATCGTGAATTAAGCTTTAATCATGATAAACTAAATGTTAACGGGGGTGCTATTGCTCTTGGTCACCCAATCGGTGCAAGTGGTGCTCGTATTTTGGTAACGCTATTACATGAGATGGAAAAGCGTGATGTGAGAACGGGTTTAGCCACATTATGTATCGGTGGGGGACAAGGCGTAGCAACAGTAGTGAAGCGCCCTTGATGTCTATAAGAAGGTGAATAGAAATGGGAAAGAAAAGAAAACAGCAACAACATACAGACAATAGCTTAACAGCCAGCCTACCTAAGCAAGAGGCGGTCACATTAGCAGATCAGCTAGGTGGCGATGTGCTAGCAAAATTAAAAGCAGCGAAGCAAGATTTAACTGCGAAAGAGCAGGCAGCAGAAGAAGAACGCCAAGCAAAACTAGCTTTTGAACGTAAACAACGTGAAAAAAATAAATCGTTTGAAGAACTACTAAACGAATATGGCGATAAAGGCTCTAAATTTTAAGAAAAAAACAGTGAATTCACACAGGTGGGTTCACTGTTTTGTCTTTTACAGCATTAAAATTATGTCGTTATAGTCGATATATAAAGAGAGATTTTTGAATTCAATGGAACGGGAGACGCTGCCAATAACATATACCTAATTGTAGTTTAGTATCGATTAAATTATGTTAGGAGAACAACATGGTAGAATTACAGACAAAAAGAATAAGTTTAATTCCTTTAAACGCCAAGTATCTAAAATTACTAATAGAGCATGAGGAGCAAATGGCGGAGGAGTTGTCATTGTCTAAAGGTGTAGGGAGTTTAGATTGCGAGCTTAAACAAGCGCTTTATTTTAGACTTTCCAAAGTAGTAGAAGATGAGCAAAACTATCTGTGGCATACGAATTGGTTACTTGTGTTAACAGAAAAAAATTGCGCTGTTGGTGGCATAATGCTTAAAGGTATGCCAAATGAGCGAGGGGAAGTTGTGATTGGGTATTATACTTTTCCTTATTATCAGGGGCAGGGCTATATGACCGAATCAATCATAGCTCTAAAAAACTGGTTACTTCATCAGCCAAATGTAAAATACGTTATTGCAGATACCGAAAAAGATAATGTGGCATCCCATCGAGTTTTAGAAAAAGCGGGAGCTGCCTTGTATAAAGAAACAAACTCCCTCTATTTTTGGAGGTTCCAACTTTGAAATAAATGGCTATGACAAAAGGCTATGATTGTACCTTTTGTCTTTATGTTGTTGAAAAAAGGTAATGTCACAAGAAAAAGATTTTTTAGCAAGGCGTGGGGTTGATTTCCGTTCCGCCAGAGATCTTTCCGTGGGGCGTCCGATGAGCCGCTTCACTGTGACGCTAAATCCCCTAGGAGTGATGCTGGCTCCATTCAATCAACCATGCTGCAAAAGTGCCACTTCAGGGTCCTTCATAAGTACCAGTAGTGAATAAAATATTTTTAGAGAGTAGAGAAGGGATTCATCACAACGACCATCAATAAAGTGAGTAGTGAACACCTTCATTTTATTTGTGAAACCTTTGTAAAAAAGAGCGCTCTTTTGCGGAACGGCAAACCTTTTTTACTTTATATTCTATGGATATTTTGTTATTCAACACGATGAAGACAAAAGGCTAGGATAATGCCTTTTGTCTTTTATTTTTGAGTATTTTTCTCATTGCTACAGCGATACTAACAAAAACAATGGCTCCAGCTGTATCGACAAGTACATCCTGAGCACTCATTGTACGACCTGGGGTAAAGCTTTGTCGAAATTCATCAAGCGTAGCAATCATAGCTGTTCCACCAATGGCAATACTTGCTGCAAAACGTCGTTTTCCCCAGGCAAAATATAGACCAAGTGCGATGCAGCCAAATCCCATGAAATGTGTCAATTTACGAATTAAAAACTCTACAAATGGAAAATAACCACGTTCTTCAACGGAAACAATGGTTCCCCAATAGGGAATTTTTAAAATAGATAGTTGTTTTTCAAAAGGTTTATTGGCAAGTAAATCTTCTAATTCTGGTAATATGCTCTGTTGCTCATAGGTCATACTAGAGGAGATTACTAGTACGACTAGACAAATGATAAAAATTAGCCATTTTTTCATCGATGTTCTTGATAAATCTCATTTTTTGTTCGCTCATTCGCTAACTTAAAATCTGTTATGGAATTGATTTTCTCGTAGGCAGCAAGTGTTTGAGCTAGCTGTTGTTGTGAGCTTGCGCCAATGACCGTAGAAGCGATTGTCGGCTCTTTCAGATTAAAAGCGGTAGCCAATGCATGCAAATCATCATAGTGTGAAGCTAAGTCTGTTAACGTTGTTGTTAACTCCTCAGCTGTATAGGTGTTAAAACCATTAACCTGTTGTAGACGTTGTTGCCAGCTATTCGTTAATAAGCCCTTTGCCACTGTGCCACGTGTTACAACAGATGCACCTTGATTCGCAATAAACTCAAGCCATTCTTCAGGGCGGCGATCTAGAGCACTATATTGCATCATAACGCTTTTTGCTGAGCTTGCAGGTAAAAACCGTTGCAAAACATTTGGACGAATAGAGGAAATGCCATATTCACGAATGAGCCCGTCTTTTTTCAATCCTTCAAAAGCGTCAATAATTCCATCCCAATCATCCTCGATTGTGCCACCGTGTAATTGATATACATCAATATAGTCCGTTCCTAAACGTTGTAAGCTAGCATGGACAGCTTCTTTTATATAGGATGGTGATGCATCCCACTGCCAGCCATCTACACCTTCTACCCAACGATTACCTACTTTTGTTGCTAAGATGACATTCTGACGACGTTTACCTAATGTTGTGCCAATAATCTCTTCGTTAGCACCATAATCATATAAATCAGCTGTATCTATATAATTAATACCAGCATCTAGTGCCATATCGACAATGGCAGCTGCTTGTGTTTTATCTGTCGAAAGAGACATGCCTCCTAAACTAATCTCTGAAATAAACAATTCGCTTGTACCAAGCTGTCTTTTTTTCATACGAATGACCTCCTTCGATTTCTCTACTTGTAATGGTACAATGAACATATCTGAAGAACAAGCGAGGTAATCGTCAATGAAAAAGTTTGAGGAAAAAACAACGAAATCGACACCAATCTATGACGGAAGAATAATAAAACTACAAATTGATGATGTTACATTACCAAATGGACAGGTTGCAAAACGTGAAATAATTAAGCACCCAGGTGCCGTAGCAGTGATTGCTGTTACGGACGAGGGGAAACTAGTGTTAGTAGAACAATATCGTAAAGCGCTGGAGCGTTCTATTATTGAAATTCCGGCTGGAAAACTTGAGTCTGGTGAGGAACCTGTGGCGACAGCACGCCGAGAATTAGAGGAAGAGACAGGTTATGGAGCGCATAAACTTAGTTTTTTACAAACCTTTGCAACATCACCAGGCTTTGCGGATGAAGTCATTCATTTGTTTGTAGCCAAGGAATTATATACAATAGACAATAAAGCAGATTTAGATGAGGATGAATTTGTCGAACTTTTAGAAGTTTCGTTGGAAGAAGCACAATTAATGGTGGCTGACCAGCGTATATATGATGCTAAAACAGCATTTGCAGTACTGTGGCTGGCTGCAAATTTAGAAAAGAATCTTTTAGCATAATAGAGACGGACGAGCATAAGCTGTACAAACCTTGATAGAAAAGGAGCATGTTTATGTCTCGTACGGTGTCTATTTTTTATCACGCTTCCATCATTGCGGTAAGTTTTGTTTGTGGCGTTATTTTCTTTCATATTATTGGTGGACCGAAAGCGGAACCCTTTATTTTATTTATAGAGCCTCGTTTAGCAGATGGGGACAGGCAATCCATTTTTCGTTTAGTGCTGCCTGTCGCTATTTCCATAGGTCTTGTATTATTACTAGCAACACATAGCGTCTTAAAGGTGTTAGTGCGTGTGACCGTAGCCATGCGTGCCACTTTTTTTGGCTTTAGTTCGGTTTTTTTATTACAAAAACTTGAAGCTTTTTGGCTTTATACGATTTGGTGGTTTCCATTTCAGCTCATCTATTGTATATTGTTGCTAGTCCTATGCAATTTACTTGTACCCGCTTGGTCAAAGCGAAAAATCGGGAAACAAGTATCTGGTCGGACAATTTTGTTGAATTTTATCGCATTTTTCATCATAATAGTTGCTGAGTTTATTGTTATTTCATATGTGTTAAAATGATGGATTGAATAGACAAAAATTGTGATCAGATAAAAAAGTAGAAGCAGGTTAGAAATCTATTCACTATCTTGTAATAGGATTTACTCCTTTGGTATAATGGAAAGAGTTTAGGGGGGCGTCACATGGAGAGCCGAATTGATCGTATAAAAAAACAGTTGCATAGTGCTAGTTACAAGCTGACGCCGCAGCGAGAAGCGACAGTTGCTGTCTTGCTTGAGCACGAAGAGGACCACCTAAGTGCTGAAGATGTTTATCTTTTAGTAAAGGAAAAAGCACCAGAGATTGGTCTAGCTACTGTTTATAGAACGTTAGAATTATTAACGGAGCTCAAAATTGTCGACAAAATCAACTTTGGCGATGGCGTATCGCGCTATGACTTACGCCAAGAGGGAGCTGCCCATTTCCACCATCATCTTGTTTGTATCGAATGTGGTGCTGTTGATGAAATTCAAGAAGATTTACTTGAAGATGTGGAAGCCGTTGTTGAAAAACGTTGGAACTTTATCATAAAAGATCACCGACTAACTTTCCACGGCATATGCTGGCGCTGTCATGATAAAAACGACGAATCGAATGAAGAAAAATAACAAAAAACTGTCTGTTTTAATCTTTGGTATAGATTGAATCGGGCAGTTTTTTGTTTTTATAAAAATGAAGTACAAATTCTATTATGGTTGGTGGTTTATGTCGAACGGAGGGTGCTTTAGCACATTTCTTAAGGCCATGCTAAAATAGAGAATAATTGACAGTAAGGGGGCGTTGTGATGAATGAATTTCAATATGCAGTAGAGGACTATATCCATTTTATTCAGGTGGAAAGGCAGTTATCTGTTAATACATTAGCATCCTATCGCCGAGATTTAGAAAGCTATGTTCATTTTTTACAGGAAGCAGAGGGTATGGCTGATTTTAGTCGTGTGGAACGGACAACTATATTACGCCATTTAGAGCAATTGCGGGCACAGGGGAAGACAAGTCGTACAGTTGCCCGTCATATTTCATCTATTCGGAGTTTCCACCAATTTTTACTACGAGAAAAGCGTGCAGAAACCGATCCGACAGTTCATTTGGAAATGCCGACAATTGAGCAAAAATTGCCTAATATCTTATCTATCGAAGAAATTGAAGCTTTACTAACAGCTCCGAATCGAAGTAAGCCACAAGGCATACGTGATCTTGCCATGCTGGAGTTATTGTATGGGTCTGGTATGCGTATCAGTGAACTCATTGCACTGGATTTAGCTGATATTCATTTAACCATGGGCTTTGTACGTGTATTTGGGAAGGGCGGCAAGGAGCGAATCATTCCACTCGGCAAAAGCGCACTTTCGGCAATAAATGGCTATTTAAACGGTGCTCGTGGTCAATTACAGGGAAAGCACCCTAAAACAGATGCGTTCTTTATTAATCAAAGAGGGAAACGTTTAACAAGGCAGGGTTGTTGGAAATTAATGAAGGAGCATGCATTAAAGGCAGGCATCCAACATGAATTAACACCACATACATTGCGTCATTCTTTTGCCACTCATTTGGTTGAAAATGGAGCCGATTTACGAGCGGTACAGGAGATGCTTGGTCATGCAGATATTTCTACTACGCAGATTTATACACATATTAGCAAAACAAGATTATCTGAGGTCTATAAGCAATTCCATCCACGTGCTTAAAACATCATAGGAAAAAATTATATTTCAGTCGGATGTCTGACCTTTATTTTTCGCATTTTTTTGGTAAAATAGAGTCATGAGATTAGGAGGCAACCATTATGAATAAACCATTTAATAAAATCCATGTCGTTGTCATGGACTCCGTAGGTATTGGTGAAGCACCAGACGCTGCCAATTTCGGTGATGTTGGCGCACATACACTAGGACATATCGCTGAAAAAATGAATGGGCTTACAATGCCAGTAATGGAGTCATTTGGTTTAGCGAATATTGAACCATTGCATGGAATGCATGCAACTACT
Organism: Lysinibacillus sp. FSL K6-0057; assembly: GCF_038630885.1. Classification (NCBI taxonomy): domain Bacteria; kingdom Bacillati; phylum Bacillota; class Bacilli; order Caryophanales; family Bacillaceae; genus Lysinibacillus; species Lysinibacillus sp. FSL K6-0057. The sequence goes on from NZ_CP152047.1 coordinate 1,367,789, forward strand.
GACCCTAAAGCATACTACGGTAAAATGCAAGAAGCATCAGTTGGTAAAGACACGATGACAGGCCATTGGGAAATCATGGGGTTAAATATTGATAAACCATTTAAAGTGTATCCAGATGGGTTTCCAGCGGAGCTAATTGATGAGCTAGAGAAACGTACAGGTCGTAAAGTACTGTGCAATCAGCCAGCAAGTGGTACACAAGTGATTGAAGACTTCGGGAAGGAGCATATGGAAACTGGAGCGATTATTGTCTATACATCAGCCGATCCTGTTTTACAAATTGCGGCTCATGAGGAAATCATTCCACTAGAAGAGTTATATAAAATTTGCGAAATTGCTCGTGAATTAACATTACAGCCTGACTATTTAGTAGGTCGCGTCATTGCCCGACCATTTGTGGGTACGCCTGGAAACTTTACTCGTACATCCAATCGTCATGATTATGCGTTAAAGCCATTTGGTCGTACAACGATGAACGTTTTGAAGGACGCGGGATTAGATGTGATTGCCATTGGAAAAATCTCAGATATTTTCAATGGTGAAGGTGTGACAGATTCGGTCCGTACAAAAAATAATATGGATGGTATGGATCAATTTGCAGAAGTTGTACGTCGTGACTTCCGCGGACTTAGCTTCTTAAATTTAGTGGACTTTGACGCCAATTTTGGCCATCGTCGTGATCCACTAGGTTATGGACAAGCATTACAAGAATTTGATGCACGCCTACCAGAAATTCTAGAAGCCATGTCAGAAGACGATTTATTAATTATTACAGCAGATCACGGCAATGATCCAACCTTCCCAGGGACAGATCATACACGTGAATATGTACCACTAATTGTCTATTCACCACGTTTTAACGGTGGGGCGGAACTTGCGCTTCGTGAAACTTTTGCAGATATTGCAGCAACAGTTGCAGAAAACTTTCATGTAGAAGCACCACCATTCGGTAAAAGTTTCTTACATGATTTGAAATAAGGGGGTTTTTTTCGTATGAATATGGTTCAATTGTTTGAAAAGAAAAAACAAGGATTAGAGCTTTCTCAAGCTGAAATTCAGTATTTTGTTGAAGGCTATACGACAGGCTCAATCCCAGATTATCAAGCAAGTTCTTTATTAATGGCGATACGTTTACTGGGCATGTCTGATGATGAGACATTTTATTTAACAAAGGCAATGATCGAATCAGGCGATGTCATTGATTTAACATCTATTGAAGGCTTTAAAATTGATAAACACTCAACAGGAGGAGTTGGTGACAAGGTCACACTTGTTGTCACACCAATTATTGCTGCTCTAGGAATTCCTGTTGCGAAATTTAGCGGTAAAGGTTTAGGGATTACTGGGGGAACAATCGATAAGCTGGAATCCATTCAGGGCTTCAAAACAGAACTTTCATCACAAGAGTTCATTGATAATGTCAATCAGCATAAAATTGCCGTTGCTGGACAAACAGGTAATCTTGTACCAGCCGACAAAAAATTGTATGCATTGCGTGATGTGACAGGTACTGTCGATTCTATTCCATTAATCGCAGCATCGATTATGAGTAAAAAAATTGCAAGCGGTGCCGATGGTATTGTACTCGATGTAAAATGTGGCTCAGGTGCGTTTATGAAGACGCAGGAAGAAGCACAGCGTTTAGCGGATACAATGACGGCTATTGGAGAAAAACTTGGACGTAAAGTCATCGCACATATTAGTGATATGGATAATCCATTAGGGAAAATGATTGGTAATAAGCTTGAGGTTGTCGAGGCATATGCCTTATTAAGTGGACGCTTGGAAGAAACGCATGAGGATTTGGTTGATGAATGTGTTGTCATCTCTTCCTTAATGTACCAAATCGCTGCTGGCGTGAATGAAGCGGAAGCGACTGCTGCGGTGAAGCGAGTACTTGCAGATGGCTCTGCAGCTGCAAAATTCGAGGAGTTTATTGTGGCGCAAGGTGGAGTAGTCTCTGATATTGTTCAAAATGAAACAGCTCATAAAGTAGCAGTGACAGCGATTACAGGGGGCACTGTGGAAACTATTAATGCCTTATTAGTTGGGGAAGCAAGTGTTAGTCTAGGCGCTGGGCGTTTAACGAAGGAATCGCAGCTAGATTATGATGCAGGCATTCAGCTTATTGCTAAAAAAGGTGACCATGTCCATACTGGCGATACGATTGCTTATTTATATTCAAATCAACCAATTGATGAAGAAACAATTAATAAAATTCAACAAGCTTATACAATTGCATAAAGATCCTTAGCGAGAGCCCTCACTTTAAGAGGGCTCTCGCTTTTTTGTGTTCCATGAATCGCCAAACTTTAGCAATCGATAGCGTTTAGAAATTGTTGATTTATCCCATACTGCACTTAACCTAAAAAGCTATAAGTATGTCGATTAGACACTATTTCGGAAGACTTTGCACTAGTTCTGTCAGCCGCAAGGATTCACCATATTGAATGTGGAATTGCACGAGGAGGAGGCGATGTTCATGCATTATCAATTAGAAATGGTCACAAGAGAGACAGTCGTTATACGTTTGTTTGGGGAGCTCGATCATCATGCAGTAGAACAAATTCGAGCGAAAATTTCTGCAGCAATTTTTCAAGGCACTGTGACGACCATCATTTGGAACTTAGAAGGGCTATCGTTTATGGATAGTTCGGGAGTTGGCTTAGTGCTTGGTCGAATGCGTGAGTTAGAAGCAGTTGCTGGGCGAACTATTTTATTGAATCCATCGCCAACAATGCGAAAAGTATTTCAATTTTCAGGATTAGGGCCATGGATGATGGATGCAACAGAGGAACAAGCGATTGATCGCGTAAGGGGGATTGTAAATGGATAACGAAATGACATTAACTTTTTTGGCAATTAGTGAAAATGAAGCTTTAGCGCGTGTAGCAGTTACAGGCTTTATTGCACAATTAGACCCAACTATTGATGAACTATCAGAATTTAAAACAGTTGTCTCAGAAGCGGTTTCCAATGCCATTATTCATGGCTATGAAGAAGATGGTAAGGGTGTTGTGACAGTTCATGCTAAACGTGAGGATGATATTGTGACAGTATCTGTCATGGATAAAGGGGTAGGAATTGAGGATGTTAGTCGAGCGATGGAGCCGTTATTTACAACGAAAAGTATGATGGAACGTTCAGGTATGGGCTTCACTATTATGGACAGTTTTTCGGATCAGCTGACAGTTATATCAAAATGGCAAGAAGGAACAACTGTAACATTCACGAAGAAATTTTACACAGTTCGCACAGCGGTAATGTGAGGTTAAGCCCGTGAAGCCGTTAGAACAGTCGTCCGATAAGCTTTTGTCTCAGGAGGAAATGCGTGATTTAATTGCACGCGCACAGCAGGGCGATCATGAGGCTCGTAAACGAATGGTAGAAGGCAATACGAGACTTGTGTGGTCCATTGTTCAACGTTTTACAACGAGAGGTGTTGAGCTTGAGGATTTATTCCAGATTGGCTGCATAGGGCTCATGAAATCTGTGGATAAATTCGATTTAACATATGATGTGAAATTTTCAACCTATGCCGTACCGATGATTATTGGAGAAATTCAACGCTTTTTAAGGGATGATGGCATGGTGAAGGTGAGCCGCTCTATTCGTGAGCTCAATTTTAAAATCCGTCATGCTACTGACGAATTTATTAAAAAGAACGAACATCCTCCAACTATTCAAGAACTCGCTCAGGTGCTTGGTGTGACAACCGAGGAAATTGTCACCGCATCCGATGCGCTGAGAGACCCAGCCTCTCTTCATGAGCAATTGTATGAAAGTGAGGGGGATTCCATTACATTAATGGATCAAATGAAGGATGAGAAATCAGAGCAACCATTTGATTATATCCCACTGAAAGAAGTACTAACGAGACTTGAGCCGAGAGAGCAGTCTATCATATATCTTCGCTATTTTTCAGATTGCACGCAAACTGAAATTGCAAATAGATTAGGTATATCTCAGGTACAAGTATCCCGATTAGAGAAAAAAATTCTTGCCCAGCTGAAAAGTTGGATGGCAACAAGTGCAACAGTGGAGCAGGAAGTAATAAAAAAAGACATCTAAGAAAATGGTGACAGCATGACAAATAAATTATTTAACAGCTTAGAAGAAGCCGAAGATTTTCTTATAGAACATTTTGGTGACGGCGAATCATTTGACGTTGGGATTAAACACTTATTTGTCAAAGATTTGCCGGTCCTTTGTGCATATATTAGTGGGCTTGTAGATGGAGAAGCTTTAACACAGTTACTTTCTAGTATGCTCCCAGATGAGGACGTTGAGATTGAAGTAGAGGATGAGAAGGAATACTTTGAGTCCTATTTTAATTTCCATGGACGTTCAGAGGAAACAGAGCGTAAAGCCTATTTACTAGCCATTTTAAGTGGACAGGTCACCTTTATTACCAAAAGTGGCTATTGCTACGTTGCAGAGCTTAGAAACTATCCAGGACGTTCTCCAGAAGAGCCAGATAATGAAAAAGTTATCCGTGGCTCAAGGGATGGCTTTACAGAAGGAATTTCTCAAAATACAGCTTTAATACGTAGGCGAATTCGCAATAGTAATTTACGTTTCGAGCTACATAAAATATCCAAAATCGGTCAAACCGACGTGGCGATCGCGTTTATGAAGGATGTTGCCAATGAAGATATGCTCGAAAGTTTACGACAGCGTCTTGGACAAATTAATCATGATGGCTTGACGATGGCCGATAAATCATTAGAAGAATGGCTTTTTAAACAAAAGTTCCATCCAGTGCCATTTGTACGTTATACGGAAAGACCTGATATTGCAGCTGCCCATCTACTTGAAGGGCACATAGCTATATTAGTCGATACCTCTCCATCCGTTATTTTAGTGCCTGTTACCATGTTTCATTTATTACAGCATGCGGAGGAATATCGACAGGCACCGACTGTAGGGACGTTTGTACGTTTAATGCGATATTTTGGCTCCGTTATGGGTTTACTTTTATTGCCATTGTGGTATGTATTTGCAACGAATGAATCCTTACTTCCGGATGCCCTCTCCTTTTTAGGTACGGAGGAGAAATCACATGTACCATTGTTACTACAAATACTGATTGCAGATATTGGCATCGAGTTTTTGAGGATGGCCGCCATTCATACTCCGTCACCATTATCGACAGCGATGGGATTGGTTGCGGGGGTAATCATTGGTCAAATTGCGATTGATGTTGGATTATTCTCTTCAGAGGTGGTCCTCTATACAGCAGTTGCAGCTATTCTTATTTTCATTATTCCGTCCTATGAGCTCAGTATCTCCATTAAAATTTTTAGGTTACTGTTACTGCTGATGACGGGTCTCTGGGGTGTCAATGGGTTATTTATTGGTTTATTTTTATTGTTTACCTATTTATGTTCATTGCGACCAATGCAGGCACCTTATTTATGGCCGCTTGTTCCATTCTTTCCAACGGCAATGCTTCGTGTCATCATTCGTTTCCCAATGACTTCTGATGCATTAAGACCTTATGTAGTCGCTTCCAAACAGCGAAAAAGATCATAGGAGCCGTTGCACTCGTTTTTTTCATGTGATAAAGTTCACATATAGTATTTTGTGATTTTTGCAAAAATTATTTTCATTCAAGAAAAAGCAAGTATTATACATTTGTTTTTTTATGTTTGATGGAAATAATTTCTTGATGGGATGGCTTTAAATGGTAAAGAATGATTCCACTATCAAGCCGTAAAAATAACAAGATGGAACGATGTGAAAAGGGAGAGATGCACATGCATTTATATGGAACACAAGCGATTTCTGAAGATGGTCATTTAACAATTGGACAGGTAGACACACTAGAGCTAGCAAAAGAGTATGGTACACCACTTTTCGTGTATGATACTGCACTTATTCGTAAGCGTGCACGCAGCTTTATCGATACGTTTAAAAAACTAGGCGTAAAAGCAGAAGTAGCTTATGCTTCAAAAGCATTTGCATGTGTAGCGGTGTATCAATTAGCAGCAGAAGAAAATTTATCATTGGATGTTGTATCTGGTGGGGAGTTATTTACTGCATTAAAGGCAGGTTTCCCTGCAGAGCGCATTCATTTTCATGGTAACAATAAAAGCATTGCTGAAATAGAGCTAGCTTTTGACTCCAAGATTGGATGTATTGTTGTAGATAATTTCTATGAAATACAGCTTTTAAAAGAAATTTCGGAGCGCCGTCAGCAAAAAATGCGTATATTATTACGTGTTACACCAGGTGTTGAAGCACATACGCATGATTTCATCACGACAGGTCAAGCAGATTCAAAATTCGGCTTTGACTTAAACAATGGTCAAGCGGATGAAGCATTCCAACAAACATTTAGCCATGAATTCCTAGAGTTACTAGGCTTACATTGTCATATTGGCTCACAAATTTTTGACACTGCTGGTTTTGGCTTAGCTGGAGAAAAATTGATTGACAAAATTTCTGATTGGAACAAGACTCACGGATTTACATGTACTGTGTTAAACTTAGGTGGGGGCTTTGGTATTCGTTATACTGAAGAAGATGCACCGCTTGAACCACAAGTATATGTAGAGGATATGATTACAGTTGTCAAAAATAAAGCAACTGTTCTTGGACTGAAGATGCCGGAAATTTGGATTGAACCAGGTCGATCACTTGTAGGTGATGCAGGAACATCTCTTTATACAATCGGTTCACAAAAAACAGTGCCAGATGTGCGCAAATATATTGCGGTTGATGGCGGTATGAGTGATAATATCCGCCCAGCACTATACGACGCTAAGTATGAGGCAGTCATCGCAAGTAAGGCGAATGAGCCGAAAGATGAACTCTATACAGTTGCTGGTAAATTATGTGAATCTGGCGATAAATTAATTATTGATGCTAAACTACAAGATGCTGCTTCAGGTGATGTGTTAGCCATTTTCTGTACAGGTGCGTATGGTTATTCAATGGCTAGTAACTATAATCGTGTGCCAAGACCTGCTGTTGTATTTGTAGAGGATGGACAGCATCAACTAGCTATTCGCCGCGAAAGTTATGAAGATATTGTGCAAAACGATCTCCCGCTAACTTTAAAAAAGGGTGAGTAAATTTGAGGAAAAATAAGTGGGTATTACTAGCGTCCATTACAACATTTATTTTATTATGGGGCGTAGTCTATTGGGTGTTGGCGTCGAAAGGTATTCTCGGACCTGGTTCGTAAGACAGAAATTGGCTTGCGGTAAAAGTACAAATCGTGTAGGATAGTCAAAGATTATGTACAGCTAGAAAAAGAGGGAATAGACAAATATGTTAATTCGATATAAAAAAGCTTTAGAGAAAATAGCAATGGGGCTACTTTCGTTTATGCCTAACGAAAAAGACGTAAAAAAGCTTACAGAAACCATCCACTCCTATGAAAATGATGATAATTGGGTTTTATACTTATGGAAAAAGAATGATGAATATGTTGGCATAGTAGGGCTTGTTGTTGATGAGCATAATATAGCTACGATCCAGCACGTGTCGGTGATCCCTTCCTATAGGGGCGAGGGTGTAGCAACCGAGATGCTTCAAGAAGTGGCGGAACTTGGCCAATATGAAAGTGTACGTGCTACAGATGAAACACGTAGTTTCGTTCGAAAATGTATTCATTGTACCGATGAAAAAGCAGACGATTAACACCGTCTGCTTTTTCTTTGTTTGCTTTCTTGTCGCTCTGCAAGAATATGTGAGCGATCTCGTAGCATATGTTTATGAAGAAGATAATTTGAGCTGTTCGATGGCAAAAGCTTTATACGTGCTATGGCTAACTCCAGCAAGTGAGGTGAAAGAGGGAGCTGGAAAGTTTGAAAGGACTTGCCCGTTTTTATCGAAGTAAGAGCTATTGTCATTTGTGTTAGGAGTTCATGATAATCAATTTCTTGGAAAAAAATATGCCCTTCATTTACTTGAAAATTATGAAGTGCTTTTTCTAAAATTCGTTTAGCACCAGTATTGTTACCACGTCGCCAATGATAGAAACCTGTTGCCAGCTGTACATAGCCGACAAGTGGATGCATTTTATCACCAGGTGCAATTTCCTTCCAATATTCCTCTAGCACTTCATGGCATTCAAAAAAATCTTGATTGCCATTAAAATAGGCACAGTAATCTATAAATAAAGTATGATGCTGCGGATGCATTTTGGACTCCTTTCCACTATACTAAAAGAACATAGAATCTCAGGGTGGTAAAATAATGTCTTATGAAGTAAAATTAGAAGCCTTTTCAGGGCCTCTTGATTTATTATTGCATTTAATTCACAGATTGGAAATTGATATCTATGATATCCCAATGGCTGAAATTACACAACAATATATCGACCATATACATGCAATGCAAGTACTGGAATTAAATGAAGCAAGTGAATATTTAGTAATGGCAGCAACCTTGCTGGCAATTAAAAGCCGCATGTTATTGCCGATTCACGAAGGAGAGATGGAGGACGCAGAATTAGAAGTGGACGGACCTGACCCTCGTGAAGAACTGGTGCAACGCTTAATCGAATATAAAAAATACAAGGAAGCAGCAAGTAATTTGCAAGAGCTTGAAACAGACAGAGCACAAGTATTTACAAGGCCTCCTGCGGATTTAACAGGATTAGCCTCAGAAGAACAGATGGCTTTATTTGATTTGAATGTGAATATCTATGATATGCTTGGCGCATTTCAAAAATTGATGCGTCGTAAAAAATTAAAGAAACCATTAAAAACAACTGTAGCAAGGCAGGAACGATCAGTAAAAGATCAAATGCGTTCTGTTGTGGATTCTTTACGATTAACAGGTGGACGTGCATCATTTTTCGAGCTTTTTCCCTATGAAGATAAGCCAACACTTATTCTGACGTTTGTATCCCTTCTTGAACTGATGAAACGTCAGATCGTCATCGTAGAGCAAGATGGTAACTTTGAAGAATTAACGGTTACCTTACAGAAGGAGGAATGGGAAGATGACGAAAACATTGATGTTACAGAGTAGAATTGAAGCCTTATTATTTGTTGTGGGAGATGATGGCTTAACGATTAAACAACTATCACAACTTTTAGGAGAGCAGGAAGAGTTGATTCTGCAAACAATGAATACATTGAGAGAAACCTATGAAGAAGATTTAGCAAGAGGAATTACGGTGAAAGAAATTGCAGGCGTCTATCAGCTCATTACAAAATCTGAGTTTGCCGATACAATTCAAAGATTAGTAGAAAATCCAACCGCACAATCCTTATCTCAAGCCTCCCTCGAAGTGTTAGCGATAGTTGCATACAAACAGCCCATTACCCGTGTAGCGATAGAAGATTTGCGTGGCGTCAAGTGTGAACGACCAATCCAAACGTTAGTTTCACGAGGCTTAATTAAAGAGGTAGGACGGTCAGAAGGAACTGGACGTGCCATCTTATATGGAACAACAAAAGAGTTTTTACATTATTTTGGCTTAAATAATATAGAAGAAATGCCTCCTCTACCTGATGAGGACCTTGTTGATACAGAACAAGAAACAGATTTATTTATGACGAAGTTCCAAGAGACTTTTAGCGGGGCAAAATAATGGTAATTAGGTATAATGTGTAGCCTTCAACATAAATTTAAATCTATAATTTCCTATCACATTGAATAAGGAGTGGCTCGTTGCTTCGGTTATTTCGTTTAACACTGTTCATGATCATTGTGTTCATGGTAATGCTTCCTCAAACTAGCTTTGCAAGAGGAGGAAGCGGCTATGCTGTTTTGGATGGCGATACAGGTCGGGTTTTAATAGGGTCCAATAGCGATGAACGATTACCTATTGCTAGCCTAACAAAAATTTGGACAGCACTTGTGGCAATCGAAAATAGTGACTTGCAGGATGAAGTCGTTATATCCCCAAAGGCTGCTATGGCTGAGGGAAGTTCTATTTACCTACAGGCTGGTGAAACGGTAACAGTCGAAACGTTATTGTATGGCTTAATGCTACGGTCAGGCAATGATGCTGCCACAGCTTTAGCCGAACATGTAGGGGGTTCTGTAGAGGGCTTTGTCAAATTAATGAATGAAAGAGCCGTTATTGCAGGTCTTACCAATACCGTCTTTATGAATCCATCTGGTCTCCATCATGATGAGCATTTATCGTCAGCGAGAGATACTGCTGAGATGTTAAGACTTGCTTTGCAAAATAAAACGTTTGAGAAAATTGCTTCAACGATTCTTTACCGGGCGAATACAGTAAACGGAATGCTATGGGAAAATAAACACCGTTTATTAAGAGAAGGTTCGGGAATGGCGGCAGATATAGATGATGAGACAGAGCAACCTGTTAGTTCCTTAAAGTCAGCCACTGGTACTGCTTTTGCTGGAAAAACGGGCTTTACCAAGGTTGCTGGACGAACACTTGCAACGGCCTTTCAAAAGGACGGGCAAACCTGCATTGTTGTCACATTAAATGCATCCGATGATTGGAATGTACATCGAGGCTTATCCAATAAAATATGGCAAGATTATCGTCTTGAAACAGTAGTGAAGAAGGGTAAATACAATGTCAATAAAAAGTTGGCTATTCGTTTACAAGAGCCCGTTCGCCTACAATTAAATAAAGAGGAAAAAGAACAAGTTCGGCAAGTATTACATGTTTCAAGAAAACGTCAAGAAGCAGTCTTGTCGATCTTTATAGGCGAAGAACGTATTTATGCAATGCCAGTAAAAGTTGAATCAGCGGATCGTTAAAAACGATTTGCTGATTTTTTACATTATTTGATTAATTGATGTTAAATTTGGTAAAATGATAATGAAGGTTGAATTCTTAATTTTCGAAAAAAGGGGTGAGGAAATTGAGGAATGCTTCCATGGAAAGTAAAGGTAGACAAATTCAATTTGGGCTAATAATTGTCTTATTCTTATCAAGTTTAATTGTCCCTGTCATTCTACTATATCCAATTCAAGAGATGCTATATCGACCAAAAGAATTTTATTATTTTGCACCTTATTTTAATGCTTATATTATCTTTATGGCCTCTTTATTTGTCATGGCTCTTGTACTACTAATCAATTATTTGATCATACCTGAAACGAAAAAAAGCAAGAATATTCAACGTGGTCTAGTGTCTGCTTCCTTATTAATTGCTTTAGGTTTCATCGCATTAAGCTTTAATACCTATAAATTGATAGATTCAAACGGTATCTATAGGAGTCCAATTTTTAGTTTAAAAGCTGATTTTGTCGGGTGGGAAGAAGTTGTGAAAGTGGAGCAAGTGAATCTAGAAAAAAGTGGTGTGACAAAGCCTGATCATCTGGTTTTTAAATTTCAAGATGGTTCCACAATTGAAGAATCTTTGGCAGGCAACATGATGCTGGCTAAAAACTATATAGCCAATGAGTTAAACCAACGTGGCCTAACAATTGAAAATGTATACAAATAAAAGCTGCCGAATGGTAGCTTTTTTGTTGTTAAAATAAAGATTTTACAATCGATTCACATTATTGCTAACTGAGTATACTGCTAGTAAACAAAACAAAATGCAGGTTCAAATGTTAAGAAATTAGCTAATGCGAAATTAGTTGGAATACTCAAATAAAAAATGTGAAATTTGTTTTTCTTTAATAATGTCTAAAAGTATGACATAATTTTCACAGATTAGCGGGAAAAAATAACCCTATTCATTGGATCGAAATCGAATGATGAAGAAAGTGTTATTGTGAAAGAAAACTAGAGGTGAAAAAATGGAAAGATTACAAAAGGTCATTGCCTATGCAGGTGTTGCCTCAAGGCGCAAGGCAGAGCAATTGATTTTAGAAGGCAAAGTTAAAGTAAACGGTGTAGTTGTTCGTGAGTTGGGAACAAAGGTATCTAATTCCGATACAATTGAAGTAGAAGGTGTGAAATTAGAAAAAGAAGATAAGGTATATTACTTACTTTACAAACCACGTGGAACAATTTCTGCTGTAACAGATGATAAAGGACGCAAAACTGTCACAGATTTATTTCATCATATTCCGCAACGTATTTTCCCAGTTGGTCGTCTTGATTATGATACATCTGGATTATTGCTATTGACAAATGATGGAGAATTTTCCTATATGTTGACACATCCGAAGTTTAAAATTGACAAAACATATATCGCTCGTGTCAAAGGTGTGCCAACAATTGAAGGGCTTAAAAAGCTTCAACGAGGGATCAAATTAGAGGATGGTAAGACAGCACCAGCTAAGGTAAGTATGACATCCTTTGACGAAAAAGCTGGCAAAGCCATTTGTGAAATCACGATTCATGAAGGCCGTAATCGCCAAGTTCGTCGTATGTTCGAAGCGATTGGGACACCCGTTGTCAAATTAAAACGTGAACGCTTTGCTTTTTTAGATTTATTCGGCCTTTCTCCAGGAGAATACCGTGAATTAACAAAGCATGAAGTCAAGCAACTACGTGTGTTAGCAGAGACAGGAAAGCTGGATTAATGAAATTTGCCAGAAGAAAGTGTGGATACCACAAGAGGTATTTGGATGTTTACACTTTCTTTGTGGTGAAATCGTTCATAAATCATTCATAATTAATAGCTAAGTGTTTTTGTATCATTTTGCTATAATAGGTGAGAATAGTACACCTACTATAGCTGTAACACATTTAATTCGGTATTGTTGACGTCAGTGTGAAAGAAGTTTTTACATACTTATAGACGTATAGAGCATGAAAAAGTTCTATTTGTATCTTCATTATGTAGAAGCATACGCAAGCCGTAATTGATAGGGGGTTTATTAACTTGGAGAAAAAGAAAAAACGTCTTGTACTGCGAACGGTCATTTTAGCTGTGTTAGCATTGGCAATCGGGTACACAGTATATGGAACAGCAACAAAGGAAAAAGTAGAGTTAGTAGCAGTGGGCTCTAAAGCACCTGACTTCACGTTAGTAGATTTAAACGGTGAAAAGCATAAATTGTCGGATTATAAAGGACAAGGGGTATTTTTAAACTTCTGGGGAACTTGGTGTAAGCCTTGTGAGAAGGAAATGCCTGCGATGGACAATCAGTATCAAGAGTATAAAGATCAGGGTGTACAAACATTAGCGGTCAATATTGCTCAAACAGATTTTGAAGTACAGAATTTTGTCGATCGATATGAGTTGTCATTTCCTGTAGTTATCGACAAAACAAAAAGTGTGATGACTGCTTATAATGTAGGTCAATTACCTGCAACAGTGCTAGTTGATCCAGAAGGCAAAGTAGCCAAAATTATTACAGGTGAAATGACGGAGGAAAATATTGCTTCGTACATGGAATTAGTGAAGCCAGATAAGGAGTAAATGACGATGGAAAAAATCATTTGTGCTTGTGGTCATAGTAATCCATACGGCACGAAGCTTTGTGAGAAATGTGGTCGTCCTTTAACCGAAGAAGAAAAACAAAATAAGGTTGTTGATATGCGCTATGATGGTATGGCCATTCGCTCCAAAACATATAACAAATCTTTCATCGATAAAATATGGAATTTCTTCTCGAGTGTTAAAGTAGGTATATCCTTAATTATTATCACATTAATTGCTGCTTCAATCGGAACATTACTACCGCAAGAGTTTTACGTAAAAGCTTCTGATATGGAGAAAGGAGCTTATTACGCAGACGTATATGGTACATTCGGAAAAATCTATTATACGTTGGGGCTTTCAGATTTATATAGCTCATGGTGGTTCCAAATTTTAGTTGGTATGCTGGCAGTATCGATTATTGTGGCAAGTCTTGACCGAGGCATTCCGCTTTATAAATCATTAAAGAATCAACGTGTTAAAAGACATGAAAGCTTTATGAAGCGTCAGCGCATTGTTGCAGAAGGACAAGTGACGGCGAGTGCGGATGAAACGCTTGATAAAGTGGCTCAAAAAATGACTGAGATGAAGTATTCTGTTCGTCGAGATGGTAGCGCTCTCTTAGCTGAAAAAGGACGCTTCTCTCGTTACGGCCCGTACATAAACCATGTAGGTCTCATCATTTTTTTAGGTGGGGTCATGCTACGTCTAATCCCAGGATTCTATGTGGATGAATCGATATGGGTGCGTGAAGGTGAAACACGAGCGATCAGTGGGATGGAAGGTTATTTCATTGAAAACCGTGACTTTATTTTAGAAACACATGATAATACACCTCAAGGAGAGCAAGTTAAACAGGGTGTGAATGTAGTAGCTAAAAACTTCCAGACCGATATTACACTGTACAAGCAGCCTAAAGACGCATTACCAGGGGATACGGAAAATCTAGAAAAAGTAAAAGACTATTCCATTCGTGTAAACCACCCTTTGAAAGAAGATGGCTTTGCTCTTTACCAGATGGATTATCGTCTAAATGAATTAAAACAAATGAATTTTGAATTAATTAATAAGACGACGGAGAAATCATTAGGTAAGGTAGAGATTGATTTAACAAACCCTAAAAAAGAATATGATTTAGGCAATGGTTCATCCGTTCAAATACTAGTGTATACACCAGATTTTGATGGGTTTGAAAATGGTGAGCCACAAACAAAAACATCAATTCCAAATAATCCCGCGTTTTTATTTAAAATGACAACACCAGAAACACCAGAAGGAGAAGTAAGCTTTGTTGAAATTATGCAACCTCCTTTAGAACCACTTGGTGAAAATAAATACAGAATGAAGTTTGCTAGTGCAGAAATGCGTGACATGTCAGGTATTACGGTACGTAAAGATAGTACCATCCCTATTCTGTTTGTTGGGGGTGTCATCTTTATGATCGGTGTTGCGATTGGCTCTTATTGGAATCATCGTCGTTTATGGCTGCAAGTGGAACCAGACGGCCGTGTGTTAATGGCTGCCCATGTCAACAAAAATATGTTCAGCATGAAAAAGGATTTAGATGCTGTCACAACATTTGCTGCATTGCCTCCGTATACAGATCAGTTAGAGAAAGATGAGGCTGGCGAAGAGTCCACAAATGGTGGCATTAAAGAAAAGGAAGGTGACAACACCTTATGAGTTTGATTGATATAAGTGGAAACTTATTATTTGTAGCGTTTATTGCTTATTTAGTTGCGACATTATTATTTGGTGGTTCAATTAAGCAAGCTAATGCTACTGGTAAGAATACTGGCAAATGGGGCCAGCTTGCCATTGTGGTTACCATTATTGGTTTCCTATCACAGCTTGGCTATTTTATTACGCGTTGGATCTATACTGGACATGCGCCAGTAAGTAATATGTTTGAATTTACGACTGCCTTTGGTATGTTCATTGTCGGTGCGTTTATCTTAATTTATTTTATTTATCGTTTGACTGCACTTGGATTAGTGGCATTGCCTGTAGCACTTTTAATTATCGCTTATGCAGCAATGTTCCCGAAAGAAGTAAGTCCATTAGTGCCGTCGTTACAAAGTTATTGGTTAACGATTCACGTTATTACAGCAGCATTAGGGCAATCTATTTTAGCTATTAGTGCTGTGGCAGGACTTATTTACTTATTAAAAGTAGTAGATTTAACGAAGCGTTCTAAACAACGTTTTTGGTTAGAGGCCGTGATGTACTGTCTTGTAGTAGTTATTGGGTTTGTTGCGGTAACATCTACATTTAGTGCTATGGATTATGAGTCTAGCTATAATTATGTGGATAAAGAAGGAACTACTCGTAAAATTATTTACAATTTACCTCCGATTTTCGGTATGAATGAATATGAAGTGGTTGAAGAACATGGCATGTCACCATTAGTAGAAATGCCAGCATTAATTAATGCTAAAAAATTAACAACTGTTGTTTGGTCATTAATGATAGGATCTATTTTGTATTTATTAATTCGTTTAATCGCTCGCCGTCGAATTAGTGCCATTTTCCAACCACTAGTTAAACGTGTCAATTTACAATTACTTGATGAAATTGGTTATCGTTCAGTGTTGATTGGTTTCCCTGTATTCTCCCTAGGTGCTTTAATCTTTGCGATGATTTGGGCACAAATTGCTTGGAGTCGATTCTGGGGTTGGGATCCAAAAGAAGTATGGGCTCTTATTACATGGTTATTCTATGCAGCATTCCTGCATTTACGTTTATCAAAAGGCTGGGAAGGTCGAAAATCTGCTTGGTTAGCATTAATTGGTTTCGGGATTATTTTATTCAACCTAATTGCTGTTAACTTAATCCTTGCAGGTTTACACTCCTACGCGTAACCTGTGAAACAACAAGCCTTTTCGCTGTAGCGAAGAGGCTTTCTTTTCTTTTCAATATGTGTCACAGCATGTACAATAGAAGGTAGAGAAAGATTGGAAGAGAGGGATCGTGAAAGTGTCAGAAAATATTTCAGTATTAGTAGTAGACGACGAGGATCGTATTCGCCGCTTATTAAAAATGTATCTAGAGCGAGAAGGATACCTTGTTGACGAGGCAGAAAATGGTGAACAAGCGATCGAGAAATCTTTAGAAAAAGAGTATCACTGTATTTTACTTGATATTATGATGCCTGAAAAAGATGGGCTAGAAGTGTGTGCGGAAATTCGAGAACGCGCAGCAACACCGATTATTTTATTAACTGCAAAAGGCGAAGAAGCGAATCGTGTACAAGGCTTTGAGCTTGGCGCAGATGACTATATTGTAAAACCATTTAGTCCTCGTGAGGTTGTTTTACGTGTGAAGGCTATTTTACGCCGTTCACAAGCTTTCTCACCAACGACGAATGCATCCTCTTCAAAAGATTTGGTGGTGTTCCAGCATTTAATGATTGATCACGATGCACACCGTGTAACAGCAGAGGGGATTGAGGTCAATTTAACACCAAAAGAGTATGAATTACTGTATTTCTTAGCGAAATCGCCAGACAAAGTATTTGACCGTGAACAACTACTAAAAGAAGTATGGCATTATGACTTCTTTGGTGATTTACGTACAGTGGATACACACGTAAAACGGTTACGTGAAAAGCTCAACCGAGTTTCTGAAAACGCTGCTAAAATGATTGTGACAGTTTGGGGCGTTGGATACAAATTTGAGGTTGTCAATGAATAGAATATGGAATAGTGTTGTCGGGAAGCTATGGGTAACCATATTGCTTCTCGTTTCATTTGTATTATTTGTTTTCACGGTATTAATGCTTGAATTTCTTCAAAATTATCATATGCAGCAAGCAGAAATTTCATTGCGTCAGACAGCTGCAACAGTGGCAAGTATAGTAGATGACAATGAAACAGCAGAATCTACTTCGGAATTATTAAAAGATATTTTACCTACAGGGACCAATGCATTGATTGCGATAAGCCATGTTGAAGTATCCTTTGCAATGCAGGAGGGTGTCAACAAAAAAGAAATACAAGATACTATTTTAGCCAATAAATCTTTTCATGAAGTGTTTCAATCAGATGAACCCATTATTAAAGAAATGATGATGCCTTCTTCTACTGATCAAGAAAAGATGGAATCGTATGTCGTACTTGGTTTCCCCCTAAATGTTGAAAATACAGTACATGGAGCTGTCTTCATCTATCAAAGCCCAGATGCGCTACATAAAACGTCTAAGGAAACAACGAAAATTGTCTTTTTAGCTGCCTTCATAGCATTTGTGCTGACGACATTCTTCGCATTTTTCCTTTCTTCACGTATTACTTCGCCATTAAGAAAAATGCGTGAGTTGGCTTTTGAAATCGCGAAAGGGAATTTTGAAGCGAAAATGCCTACAACGCAAAATGACGAAATTGGTCAACTTGCCGTTGCCTTCAATCAAATGGGCCGTCAATTAAAGCATAATTTAGAGGTTATTAATCAAGAAAACGAACAGCTTTCGAATATTTTGACTTCTATGACAGATGCAGTGATTACCTTTAACCGTGATCGTACAATATTATTAAGTAACCCACCAGCAGAACGTTTAATGCAAAAGTGGTTTGTGAATAAAGGCTCGCAAAGTGCAAAGCCTATCCCTCCAGAGCTGTATCATATGCTTGATCATGTGCTGATGTTTGAGGATAAACTAGAAGAGGAAATTGAAATGGACGGCAACTACTACACATTTACGATTAGTCCTCTCTATAGTGGTGAAATGATACGTGGGGCTGTGGCTGTTATTCGTGATATGACTGAACAACATCGCTTAGAAAAACTAAGATCCGATTTTATAGCCAATGTCTCTCACGAACTAAGGACACCGATTGCTATGCTACAAGGTTACTCTGAAGCATTAATGGACGATGATTTTATTCAGGATCAGGAAGAGCGTAATGAGATTACCAAAATCATTTATGATGAATCGAAGCGAATGGGTCGCCTTGTGACAGATCTATTAGATTTGGCACGCATGGAATCAGGGCATATGACGCTTTATAAAGATGAATTACCGATCAATTCGACATTCGAGCGTATTACACAAAAATTTGCTCAGGTAGCAAAGGAAAAGCACGTTCGTCTGCAATTTGACAGTGAATTTAATGACGAGGCCATGATTAATATTGATGAGGATCGGATTGAACAAGTGCTTACAAATTTAGTCGATAATGCACTTAGACATACAGATGAAGGGTCTGTGACTGTAAAAATCGAGCAGGAGCCGACATTTGCTAAAATATCTGTTCAAGATACAGGGCATGGCATTCCTCAGGATGACTTACCATATGTCTTTGAACGCTTTTACAAAGCCGATAAGGCACGTACCCGTTCCAAAGGCGGAACTGGTCTCGGCTTAGCCATTGCTAGAAATATTGTGAAGGCACACTCAGGTAATATTATGGTAGACAGTGTGCTGAAAGAGGGTACGACCTTCACGTTTTATTTACCGTTCGATTAATAACATGTATTGCTATTAATTGGCTGTAACTTCTATGAATGTAAGACGACAAATATTATAGAACGGGGGTGGAGTGCTTTGAATGACTCCGTGTTCCATCGACTATACGATGCATATCACCAAGACGTGTTTCAGTTTTTAATATATTTAGTAAAAAACCGTACACTTGCCGAAGATTTAGCACATGAAGTTTATGTACGAGTGTTGCGCTCATATGATCAATTTGCAGGGAATAGTAGTGAGAAAACATGGCTATTTGCTATTGCCAAAAATGTAGCGATTGATCATTTTAGAAAGCAAGCTGTACGCCAAAAGCATTCACATGATTTCTTTGACTGGGAAACGGAACAGCTCCATTCAACCACACCATCACCGGAAGATATGCTACAGGCCAGTGATGAATTTATGCAGGTAGAATCAGCACTTGAAAACTGTACAGGCGACCAAAAAATGGTCATTATAATGCGCTATTTTCAGGACTTATCGATCGCAGAAACAGCGCAAATACTAGATTGGACAGAAGCTAAGGTAAAAACGACCCAGCATCGAGCCATTAAATTTTTAAGGCAACAGCTACAGCCGATTAGAGAACAGGAGGCGAAACGGCAATGACGCATAAGCCATTTGATGATGAACAGCTTGAATATGTATTGAACAATGCCCCTAAGCTTTCTGACCACCGTTCAAAAGAAGAAATATTAAATCGGTTAATGGCAGATGCTCGCTTGCAGGATAATAGTCACCTTCAAGAAGCGATACAACAACCTATAGAGAATGAAGAAGCACAACAAGAAAGTAAACCTTTGATCCAAGATGAACGACCATCACGATTTAAGTTCCGAAGAATGCCGATTTTTACGAGTGTAGCAGCAGTTTTCGCGCTAACGGTACTCGTTGGCTCCATGTTCATGAATAATGATGCTAGCCAAAAAGATCTAGCTAGTACTCCAGAAACGGCTAATTACGCTACTTTACAGGAAGATCGTTCTGCTAAAGACGCTGCTACGCAGGATGAAGCGCTTCAATCCAGTATTGTATCGGAGCATGAGCGCATGTTATCTTTACGGTCATCTGTCTATGAGGAAGATGTGAAAGATGCTGTCGTTTTCCGTATTGGTTTAGCAGGACGTGATGCGGAAAGTGTGCCAATGACATATGTGATACCAAATGAGCGTGTAGCAACTGATTTTGGAACAGAAAAACCTTCTACTCTACAGATGTATGAGAAATACGCTCCTCAAATTGATGAAGAAGCCAAAGGGTTTACAGATTATCATCCTTTTAAAGGTGAACTGAAGGAGAAGGAAGACAAGCTTGTCCACGTTTTACCAAAGGACAATGACTATGATGTTGCTTCAGCTACCGTCAATGAGTATAAAGGAACTTTGGAAGATACATTCTCAGATTCTGAATATACGGAAGTGGAGATTCAAAATGAAGATGGCACACCTTATGAGTTTTCTCAAGAGGGCGAGCCAAGCCAAGCTATGTCATTAACAAACGCCAAACATTTTAATTATTATTTATACCAAGATGGTAATGGTGCGGAATATCTGTCACCAGATTTCCGTCAAACATTTGCAAATGTTACAGAGGCACTTACACTCATGAAAAACAAAAATGATGATGTTTATGTAACAGTTGTTCCTGAAAACGTGACTTATACCGTGAAAGAGGAAGCGGAAGGTGTCGTCGTTACATTTGATATCCCCTTAGATTTAGCATCGATGGAGCCAATCCGCGCCACGCAATTGATTGAGGCCATGATGTTAACTGCTGCTGGCTTTGGCCAACAATTACGCTTAGATAATGTGGTCCAAGAAAGCTGGGAAGGATTCGATTTGAAAACGTATTTGCCAAAGCCTGTGGGGCCAAATAAACAATATATGCCTTAGTCAAAAATGGAGCATTCCTGTAGCATGGAATGCTCCATTTTTATAATACATACAAATCTAATCGGATTTTTTTAAGCAGAACTATTTACTTTTTCTTGATAATTAATTATAGTAAGGTTGTAGTATAAAATAATATGATTCATCTTCGGGGCAGGGTGAAAATCCCGACCGGCGGTAATAGAGTGGTAAACCGTTAATGTTTTTCATTAACTCGAATGGTTTATGCTACACTCTTCAGCCCGCGACCTGTGCAAATTTATTTGCATGGCTGACTTGGTGTGATTCCAAGGCCGACAGTTAAAGTCTGGATGGGAGAAGATGGAGGTACGATCGTCATTCATTGTTATGAAGTGAACTATAGCCGAGCGCTTTTTTGTAGAGCTTTTTAAACAGTGCTCAAAAAATAGTTTATATTGACGCTTATTCGTCATGCCTTTCTCCCTTGTGCTTTTTCATGCATAAGGGTTTTTTCATGCTAACAATTGAAAGATCGTCACCTTTCTTCTTGCGAGATTGAATCAGCAAAGAGGAGAGAGTTTTCTATGAAGAAGAATGTTAAACTTCAATCGTTTATTACGATTGGTATGCTGAGCAGTATTTCGTTTTTATTAATGCTTTTTAATTTCCCGATTCCGCCGTTCCCAGCATTTTTGGAAGTGGACTTTAGTGATATGCCTGCATTAATAGCAGCCATCACAATGGGGCCTGTAGCTGGTATTTTAGTAGAGTTATTTAAAAATGTATTGGATTGGATTTTCTCAGGAACGCCAACAGGTGTGCCAGTAGGTCATATTGCTAACTTTACAACAGGCATTTTATTTATTTTACCAGTAAGCTTTATTTTTAATCGCTTTAAAACAATTGCTGGTCTTGTTGGAGGTTTAGCAACAGGTACAGTCGTTATGGCAGTAGGCATGAGTATTTTAAACTATGTAGTATTTTTACCAATGTACACATACTTCTTAGGAATGGAACCTGTTGTAGGTGACTCACTTTATAAAATGATTGTCGCTGGGATTTTACCATTTAACATTGTGAAAGGTATTTTATTAACGGCTATTATGGCGTTTTTATTTACAACAATGCGCAAATGGATCGACCGTCAGCGTTCTATCTATATATCAAAATAATATACGCTAACCTCGGGTGAATATACCCGAGGTTTTTTGTTGAAGGAATGATGGATAGGGTTTAAGGTGTAACGGATAAATTACTAAAAGGAACGGAAAGAAAGGCAAAACTAACGGATAAACATAGAAAAAAGTAATGGAGTAAGCAAGCTATCTAGTACTTTATCATTATGACCTAGTCGAAAGCTATATTTTCATGTAAAATAGGGAAGAGTTTAGAATGTTTGAGGAGTTTGAAGAGATGAGTGAACAAAAGGGACAGTGGTCTAGTAAATTAGGATTTATTCTAGCATCAGCGGGTGCTGCAATTGGACTAGGGGCAATTTGGAAACTACCCTATGTAACGGGACAAAGTGGTGGGGGAGCGTTTTTCCTAATCTTTGTGTTATTTACCTTGTTAATAGGGTTACCAATGCTATTGTCCGAGTATGTTTTGGGGCGTGGTACACAATCGGAGGCTGTAACGGCATATAAAAAAATTGCTCCGACAAAGCCAAGCTGGGCTTGGATTGGTCGAATGGGTGTACTAGGTTGTTTTTTATTATTAACTTTTTATAGTGTAGTTGGAGGTTGGATCTTTATTTATAGCGGGCTCGGTGTTGCTGGCGCTGTAATCGATCCAGCAGTAGATCCTGCTGAACTATTTGGAAAAATTATAGGTACGCCTTGGATTACGCTAGTTGGTTTAGTATTGTTTACATTAGCCAATGTACTTGTGATTTCGTTAGGTGTACAAAATGGGATCGAAAAGGCCAATAAATGGATGATGCCGCTACTCTTTATAATGTTCATTGTCCTTGTTGTGCGTGCTGTTACATTGGATGGGGCAATGGAGGGCGTAAAATTCTTCTTATGGCCTGATTTCTCAAATATTACTGGAAAGGCATTATTAGAAGCGCTGGGGCAATCGTTCTTTGGGTTAGCAGTGGGATTCTCTTGTCTTGTTACATATAGTTCCTATCTAAAAAAGGATGTAAGTCTGCCAAATTCAGCAGGTTCTGTTGTGCTGTTAACTGTGCTAGTCTCATTTTTAGCAGGATTAGCGATTTTCCCTGTTGTGTTCGCTTTTGATTTAGAGCCAGCAGCGGGTCCAGGCTTGCTATTTATGGTGCTACCAACAGCTTTCAGTCAAATGCCATTCGGTGAAGTATTTTTAGCGATGTTTTTATTACTATTTTTATTTGCCACATTAACGTCATCATTTAGTTTATATGAAATTATTGTCGCGGCATTTATGGAACATAGTCAGAAATCCCGTCCAATGTGGACACTTTTACTTGGTATAGTCGTATTTATTGCAGCTATTCCAGCAGCACTTTCTTCTAGTGTTCTATCGGATGTAACGATTTTTGAGAAAAGTATTTTTGATGCAACCGATTTTCTAGTGTCAAACATCATGCTTCCATTAGGAAATTTATTCATTGCTATCTTTATTGCCCATGTAGTGGATAAAGAATTTGTGAAAAGAGAATTGTTAATGGGTAGTCAAATGGGACAAGGCTATTATTCATCATATCGTATGTTAATGTTAGTTGTCGTACCGATTATCATTCTTGTCGTGTTTGTTAATATGCTACTGCAATATTAAAGAAAAGGTGTATTCCATCTAACAGGAATACACCTTTTTTTAGTATGACAAGGATTAATACTCGTTAAGTGATAGCTCTCCTAGCCAATCTTCTTTAATAATTTTCTTTGCTTGTTCTTCGCTTTTGGCAATAGGGAATACTTTATCAACCTGTGAAATAGCGAATAAGTTGCGAATGAAATCATCGACGACAATAATGGCAATTTTTTTATCTTTTACAGACACCTTCTTAGCGAAATTGACGATCATACCGAATCCAGTGCTATCAATATTTGTAACCCTTTGCATATCGATAATGTATCCGTGTTTTGTGTCCAAGCTAAGTGTTTGCAGCTCTGACTTTATATCTTCGATTATCCCGTATTCTAAATCGCCAGTAAACGCAATCACAATATAATCAGCCTTTGTGTCAATATTCATTGCAATGTTCTTCTGATTCATCCTATAGCGCCTCCATTTTTCTTTACTTGTTTGGGGATTTATTCAAACTTAAATTTATTAACTTCATTTTGTAAATTATCAGCAATTGATGATAGCTCATCTGAACTTTGTGTAATTTCTGCAACTGTCGCATATTGCTCTTCAGAAGTCGCGGCAATCTCCTCTGTAGCTGCTGCAGCGTCTTCGATAATACGTGAAATATCTTGGATAGCTTGTTGCACACCTAAGGAGTTGTCGTTAACATGTGTAAATGCAACCTTCATTTGTTCGACACCTTCTTCTGTTTCGACAACTTTCTCCACGATTTCTTTTAAAGCACTTCCACCTTTATTAATGATTGTTACTTGCTCCTCGACCGCCAATAAATTGCTTTCCATCGTCCTTACCGTCACAGAAGTTTCAGCTTGGATATCATTAATGAGATTTGTAATTTGTCCTGCTGCTAAACTTGACTGTTCTGCTAGCTGACGAACCTCTGATGCAACGACAGCAAAGCCTTTTCCTTGATCGCCTGCTCGTGCTGCCTCGATGGCTGCATTGAGTGCTAACAGATTCGTTTGCTCAGCAATGCCTGTGATAACGGTAATAATACCACCAATTTCTTCAGAGCGCTTGCCTAACTTCTGGATAGAATCAGTTGCATAAGACACAGTTTTCGTCACATCACCTAAATGCATAATCGCTTCATTGATGGCTTCTTCTCCTTTGCGTGCGATATGAGTTGATTCAATAGCGCTATTTAAAGTGATTTCGGCCTTTTGTAAGCTCTTTGATACTTCCTCGATCGTTTTTTGCATCATGGAAACGATTCGTTCAGCCTGGTCGGATTGAGTCGTAGTACCAACAGCAATTTCATTCATTGTCAATGCGATTTGGTTAGATGCTTCACTTGTTTGATGGGATGATTCTGCTAAAGTGTGTGACGACTTTGCGATTTGATGTGCGCTACCAGCCACAATCGTTATCGTCTCTGTTAAATGATTTTTCATACTACTAAATGCGCGCGCTAATTCAGCGATTTCATCTTTGCCTTTCGGGTTTAACAGTTTAACATTTAAGTTTAGTTCTGCCAGCTCTTTGGCATTTGTACTTAGAATATTAATCGGATTAACAATTTGTTTTTGTAAGAACCAACTAATTCCTCCAATCATCACAATGGCAATCACTAAGGAAATGGCTACATTCTCCAGTGCTGATTTTGTGGCAATGCTTATATAAGGAGCGGTAGGGACAGCGGTTGCCCATACGCCGATAACCTCCCCTTGGCTATTTACTATAGGATCATAGGCTGCTTGATGCAAACTTCCTAAGACATTTGCAGAACCGATAAAGCGCTTTTTTTCTCCTAGCACAACAGTAGCAACCTCGTCAGAAACTTTTGTATTTAAAGCGCGTTGACCGTTATCCACTATATTGGTACTTATACGAGTATCATTTTGAAAGATGGATACAGCATTCCCGTTTGTGAGTTCTCCAACTTTATCAGCTGCCTCGAAATTTTCTACCATATTGATATCGCCCTTATAGAGTTGGTTGTTTTTAATGGACCATTCTCCAGGATATTTAGCGTCTAAATATTCATAGCTTACCTGTATATCTGATAGAAGCTTTGTATCAGCACTTTCTAATAGATTGTTCTTGGCAACAAAAAAATTGACTCCTGCTAAAAGGGAAGTAAGTAAGATAATACAACCAAATATAAGCAGATTCATTTTTTTTCGTATAGATAACTTCATTAAAACACGCCCCCAATTTTACGTTTACTTTATATATGAATCTTTTTTGAAATACCAACTAAAAATTTTGTTTCTGAAATATTTTCAAACCAAATGTGGTCGACCATATTTTTGACAAAAAATAAACCGCGTCCACGATCAGAATAATCAAGTTCGTCTAAATCGAATTGGAGAACTTTGTCCCAGTCATATTCGGCAATACCTTTTGCTTCATCAGTGACTGTTATCTTTATTTCTTCGTATGATTGCGTTACATGTATTTGGATCTCCTTTTGAGAGGGTGTGTCAATTTTCCCCATAGCCTCTACGGCATTGATGACTAATTCATGTACAACAAATCGTAATTCTCGTTTATAAGGTAGATTATATAACTCTGTATAATTCTCCATTACTTGATCAATAAAGGCTATAGCTTGTGTATCAAGATTTACATTGAGTGTGAATTCCATCTTCAATCACCTACCCTTTAATGTAATTGTTATTGAAACGACTGTGATGTCATCACTGTAATCATTATCAAATAAATTGTATTTTTGAGAAAACTTTTGTAGTGCATAGCTATTTTCCTGTGAAGCATAACTGTAGAAAAAGTCCATATCAATTGAATTTTGCTCGTTTAATGTTAATAATCCATCCGTATAAAGAATGATGCGGTGCCAGCCTGATAAAGGTATTGTTTTTTTATTTATTTGAATAGTAGGGAATAGTCCGAGGATAGGTGTATTCGCTGGGAGGAAGACTGTTTCTCCATATTTTCCAAATAAAAAACCAGAAGGATGAGCCGCATTCACATAGTGCAAAGTTCCGTTTTTTGTATCTAGAAGTATGTAGATTGCCGTCATTAAAAAACGGTCCATATCATCAGAAAATAGCTCGTATATTTGGCGGTTAAGTTCTTGAATTACTGCTACTGGATCAATTAACTTCGTAATCATTCCTTTTAATAAGGATCTAATGGACATAGTAACGAGTGATGCAGCGATACCATGCCCCATTGCATCATACAGAAGAATGGCGGTTAAATGTTCATTAATTTTAAACCAGCAGTACATGTCACCTCCTAGTGTATTGGATGTTACATAAAGACCATCAACCTGTATATGCTCAAGATTTAATGGGGGAGATAGTGCATTCTTTTGGAATTTTTTTGCAACAAACAAATCTTTTTGAATCATACTTTCCTGCTGCTTTCGAAGCGTGGCTTCCCTCTGATATTTTAAGGCTACTTGAATGCGAGTCTTAAATTGAGTGAAATCAAAAGGTTTTAAAATAAAGTCGAAAATACCAGCTTCAAATACCCTATCGATTGTTATGGTTTTTTCGTAGGTAGTAGATAGAAGGATAGGGACTTCTATCCAATTTTTAAGTACATGAATGTGCTGACAAATTTCCTCGCAATTTCTGAGTGTCATTTTAGTGTCGAGTACGATTAATTCTAGCTCATCTTTCAAAGATGAATCTACTAAATAATTCATTGCTACTTCCGTTGTTGAAAAGCAATGAATATTTGGGATGCCGATACGATGAAAATATTTTTGCAGACGCAGCACATCATTACTTACGCTGCCAATAATTAATACTGACATGCCTACTCAATTCACCGCCTTATGTATCTATAACTAAATATTTCCTGGAAGCCAACATAATGATTTCTAACCATAATATATACTCCGTATTTACTTATAATATGAATAAATTAAAATTCTAATTTGCTATAAATTTACCAATAAATATGGCATTATACAAGGCTTTTGTGATATAAAGTAAAACTTAATCAATGGGGTTTTTGACATCCAAGCTCATGAAGAGTGTTCTAAGGTTATGTTTTTAGCAATGTTCTTGTGTTATATGCATTTGCTGCATGAAGATGTAGAAAACGCTTCGCTCCTAATCATGCAAATAAACTGTCCAATCATTAGACAGACAAAGGATTTTTGTAAGACTAAAGACCTTTTGTAGAAAGTAGTAATTTTGTCCTTTATTTAAGATGAAAGAACGCTATTTTAGAAGGAAATGTGATAAAAAAATTAATCTAAAAAAGGGATTAATATATTCGATAATATGCATGTTATAAAACCTTACATACATATTGCGTATTCTCCATTTTTAATGTATTTTAAGAACAGTAATAAATAACATGTTAACTAAAATTACATTGGAGTGGTGAAGAATGAAACATTATACAAAAGAAGATATTGTACGCCGAGTGAAGGAAGAAAATGTGAAATTTATTCGCCTACAATTTACAGATATATTAGGAACAATTAAAAATGTGGAAGTGCCTGTCAGTCAATTAGAGAAAGCGTTAGATAATAAAGTCATGTTTGATGGCTCTTCAATCGAGGGTTTTGTGCGTATTGAAGAATCAGATATGTATTTAAAGCCCGATATCGATACCTTCGTAATTTTTCCTTGGACTGCTGAAAAAGGGAAAGTAGCTCGCTTTATTTGTGATATTGCGAGACCAGATGGTACACCGTTTGAAGGAGACCCACGCTCCAATTTAAAACGTGTATTAAAGGAAATGGAGGAGCTAGGCTTTACTTCGTTTAATTTAGGACCAGAGCCTGAGTTTTTCCTGTTCAAGCTGGACGAAAAGGGACACCCAACACTGGAATTAAATGATAGTGGGGGCTATTTTGATTTAGCGCCAACTGATTTGGGGGAGAACTGTCGTCGTGACATCGTTTTAGAGTTAGAGGGAATGGGCTTTGAAATTGAAGCTTCTCATCATGAAGTAGCACCTGGCCAGCATGAAATTGACTTTAAGTATGCCAGTGCCATTGAGGCATGTGATAATATTCAAACATTTAAACTAGTCGTAAAAACCATTGCTGCACAGCATGGCCTCCACGCAACATTTATGCCAAAGCCACTATTTGGGGTCAATGGGTCAGGAATGCATTTTAACTTATCGTTATTTGAAGGTGATAAAAATGCCTTCTACGATGAACATGCTGACTTACAATTAAGTGCAACCGCACGTAGCTTTATGGCAGGAATCATGAAGCATGTACATGGCTTTACGGCTATCACGAATCCACTTGTCAATTCCTATAAACGATTAGTACCTGGCTATGAGGCACCTTGCTATGTAGCATGGTCAGCTCAAAACCGCTCACCACTAATTCGTATTCCAGCAGCTCGTGGACTATCTACACGAATTGAATTGCGTTCAGTTGACCCAGCAGCAAACCCGTATTTAGCAATGGCTGTTATTCTAGCATCTGGACTAGATGGCATACGTAAAGATTTAACGCCACCAGCTGCGGTAGATCGTAATATTTATAAAATGACAGCAGCGGAGCGGGAGTTGAATGGGATTGACAGTTTACCATCCTCATTGGAATTTGCGCTAATCGAATTAGAGATGGATGCCATTGTTCGTGATGCACTGGGTGACCATATTTACGATAAATTTACAGCTGCAAAAGAGATTGAATGGAATAAATATCGCACACGTGTCCATAATTGGGAGCGTGAGGAGTATTTAAAGATGTACTAAAAAAGTGTTGGGGTTATTTTTTGCCCCAACTTTTTTATGTGACATGAACTTCTTTTTGCTCTATCATAAGATTAAAGGAGTGTGGGCAATGACACAAATAACTCAAGTTGTGACAATTCAAAACAATGATATTGTGCAATTTGAACTTGATATTAACCGGGCTTTAGTAGATTTAAAAGGCTTTTTAATACTTGATATCAAATACAATACGCTCTTTATTGGAGAACAGACAGTCATCCATTCTGCTTTAATTATTTATCAGCAAAATGATTAGAACATTTAACAAGATGGGGTCATGTCGATGAGACGTGACTTTTTTTATTCAAATAAATAAAGATAATAGAAAGACTCGATCTTCTAGAAAGGTTAATGGTAATCGGGCAACTTCGTCCTTAGATTTCCATGCGATGTCATAAATTAATTCGTCAGGATCTTGAATTAGCATTTGTCCGCCAGCCAGGACAGTTTCAAAGTAATATACCTCCACAATTTCATTCTGCTTATGATGAATTTCTTTAAGAATCGTTACGATATAGCCTGTTTCTTCATAAACCTCTCGAATACAGCAAGCCCTAAAATCTTCCGTTGCCTCTTTACCACCTGATGGAACAGCCCATGTTTTTTCTTCATCCTTATTCCCTTGCAAAACCATTAATAATTGATTGTCTTTGTTCAAACAAATAGCGGCAGCACCTTGCCATTTCACAAGTAAAACCCCTTTTTATCTATTTTTACCTATGAAGTATGTAATTGTAAAAAACAGATGGATTTCTGAAAAATTCTATATACTTTTGCTATAATAAAATTATCATGTTAATTGAACAGAGGAGGGGTGTACTTGAAAATACGGTTAGGTCTTCTTGGCCCTTCAGACTCAATTGAATTTGTCGAAGCGGTCTTGAAAAATTGGCCAGAGTTTATATGTACCTCGATAGAATGTCTCGCAGAAGCGGATTTAGATGAAAAAGTGACACCTCTATTGCAAGAAGAAATGGATATGTGGCTGTGTACAGGGCCAATCACCTATGATATTGTGCAAAGTTGGAATCAGCTAAAGACACCCATTTTTTATGTTATGTATAAAGGATCTTCCTTATATAAAACGGTGTTAAGGGTATTGTATGAACACAAAATCGAAGTGAATGAGATTAGCTATGATGCTGGTAATAGTGATG
This sequence comes from Lysinibacillus sp. FSL K6-0057, assembly GCF_038630885.1. Taxonomy (NCBI): domain Bacteria; kingdom Bacillati; phylum Bacillota; class Bacilli; order Caryophanales; family Bacillaceae; genus Lysinibacillus; species Lysinibacillus sp. FSL K6-0057. The sequence goes on from NZ_CP152047.1 coordinate 1,397,991, forward strand.
CATGGGAGCAAGCTTTGGTGGAGGCAGGAATCGAAGTGAAGCCTAAATTTGTGGAATCTGAGACGATCTCCTTAAATGAGCTTGTACACTACCATTTTAAGCTTTGGGAAAGTGGCCAAACAAAGGCGGCCATTACAGGTCATCCCATTCATCATGAGCTACAACAGCTAGGTGTTCCAACCTATCGACTGTTCCCATCCTCAATGGCAGTAGAAGCCGTTATTACGAATATGCTACGAACATATGAAATGTTACGTTATAAGGCGACGCAAATTGCTGTGCAAATTATCGAAATTGATCCTTTTTCAGGAATCGCAAAAAATAATTTTTCTACAGATGAGTTGTTTAGAATGGAACTGAAGATTATGGAGCATTTGCTAACATATACAAAAAGCATTCATGGTTCCATTAAATCTACAAGATTTGGGCGTTATGTGATTTTCACGACGAGAGGTTTAATGGAGGACATCACGAAGAATTTTAGCCAAATACCTGATATAGAAGATTTCACACAACTAGATCAAGAGGCCATGACTTGTGGAATTGGAATTGGTCAAACAGTATATGACGCAGAAATTAACGCTGGAAATGCCTTATTGCATGCAAAGGACTGTGGTAAGGGATCATGGATGGTTTGTTTTGATGATAAAAAAATCGCTGGACCCCTTGGAAAGCCTGAACAACTTACATATTCCTATACCTCAGAAGAATTAGAGGCTTTAAGTCAAGAAACCTCCTTAAGTGTGATGACATTAAATAAGTTAAAGTCATCATTGAAAAAATTAGCAAGTGATGAGCTGAATGCTAATGAGCTAGCTAAATATATGCAAATACCAGCTCGAAGTGCACGCCGAATATTAACAACCCTTGAGGAAAAAGGATTCGCTGAAGTAGTTGCAGAGGAAAAACCCCACACACGCGGACGTCCACGGAAGGTTTATAAAATTTCTCCATTCTAAAAAGAGAGTCCATAATTACATGGACTCTCATTTCATATTGTTGAAAAACAAAACCATCAATAGAATTTTTGTGAAAGGTGAAAATGGTTTCCGTTGCAGGCTACTTGCTTTCCTGTGGGCGAGCGCCGAGCCGCTTCCTCCGCTACCGCTCCGTGCAGGGGCTCGCCTGTCTCGCTATCCCACGGGAGTCAAGTAGCCTTCCACTCCAACCCACAAAAGTGTTACCTTTTTAGCAAAGGTTTTCAAATAAAGTGAAGGTGTTCACTACTCTTTATGAAGGGGTGTTGTCACTACATTGAAAATAAGAGCCTATCTAATTATACAAATCATGGGCTATTTTGATCGCTACGGCTAGTATGAAAGATAAGGAAAAGACACTTCTGCACATGGTTGATTGGAGTGGAGCCAGCGTCACTCCTAGGGGATTTAGCGTCACAGAGGAGACCCTGGAGCGAACGAAAGTGAGTGAAGCGGCTCCTCGGACGCCCCCTGGAAAGGACGCTGGCGGAACGGAAATCAACCCCTCACCTTGCAAAGTTGCTTTTTCTGCCGTTGACATCATCTTTTTTCAACAACATGAAAAGAGAGTCCATAATACGGACTCTCTTTTATGCTACGAGCGAATTTTGTATTGCTTGACGTCTGATGGGAGTGGGGAAGTGTACACCTCACCAGCTCGACGTTCAATTAATTCTGCCTTCGCTTGTTCAATTAATGCTGGTTGTAGAAGAACATCCAGTGCTGTGGAAGCCATAATTTTACCTGCGTGAAGCATGCCTTTATGTGCTAAGGAAGTTGTTCCTGTCGCTACAATTTGCCATGTATGAAGAGGGGTTCCAAGTGGTTCACATGCCGTCATACATTGTGCAGTTGGAACAAGCCAGCTAACATCACCAACATCTGTAGACCCAGCCATAAATTCATCTGGCTTGAATGGGTCAATGACATCCGCCATATCTTTTCCAGCTAATTCACGATTTCTTTGCACATCCACCTTTTTTTCCTCTTCCGATAATGTTTCACGAATAGCCCTTGCAAATTGTAGTTCCTCATCTGTATAAGAAGGTACACCTAATTTGACGAAGTTTTCATGCATAACCTGTTCTAATGTTGTATTAGGTATCACATTAGAAAGAGCTGAGGCTAGATCAATGTCTACCTCAGTACCTGTCATCAGAGCAGCACCTCTTGCAATATCACAAATACGTTGGTAGATATCCTCCGTTTGAGAAACTCTTGGGGCTCTTACAAAATACAATACTTCTGCCTCTGCTTGTACAACATTTGGAGAAGAACCGCCTGTATTTGTAAGGGCATAATGGACCCGTGCTTCTGGAATGATATGCTCCCGTAAATAGTTTACTCCGATATTCATCAGCTCCACAGCATCAAGAGCACTTCTCCCTAAGTGTGGGCTAGCAGCTGCATGGGCGCTTTTGCCTTTAAATTTAAAATATACTTCGTAACAAGCAAGTGTAGCAACCGACATGATATTATTCGTTGTTCCTGGATGCCAAGTCAAAGCAATATCGACATCATCAAAAACGCCCTCTCTTGCCATAAAGGTCTTACCACCGCCAATTTCTTCGCCAGGACAACCATAATAGCGAACAGTCCCTTTGATATTGTGCTCTTGCATGTAATCACGTAATGCAATAGCAGCAGCAAGTGAACCTGTACCTAATAAATTGTGTCCGCAGCCATGACCGTTGCCTCCTACTTGTTGTGGATTCGGCAGTGCGATACCACCACTTTGACTTAAGCCAGTAAGCGCATCGAATTCTCCAAGAAATGCGATGATAGGTTTGCCGCTACCGCAAGTTCCCATGAAGGCGGTTTCAATTTGGGCAACACCTTTATCCACTTCAAATCCTTCATCCACTAGTGCCTTGCATAATAGTTCAGCAGATTTAAACTCTTCAAATCCTGTTTCAGCATACTGCCAAATTTGATTGCTCACTTCAATTAATTTTTCTCGTTTTTCTTCAATAATTTGAGATAGTCTACTATGTTTAGTCAAATAAACTCACCCTTACCTTTCTTTTTTAAGCATGATCAATTAAACTACTATTCTTTGATGGGATTCTATAGATTACCGCACAAATTACAACGATGACTAGGGCGCCGATCAGGAAGAAGAATGCTGCTTGGAATGAACCACCAAAACCATCAATAAGGGCACCCATGGCTGTTGGTGCAATAAAACCTGCCATACCACTAGCGAAATACATCATACCTAAAAACGAGCCTATGATTTTTTGAGAAACATACTTAAGTGGAATGGCTAAGATTGCCATTGAGATGGCTGCATCACCGATTGAAAAGATACTTTGATAGGAAATAGCTAACTGAATACTTGATGCATTGAACATCATATACAAGCATAGGCCCGAAACAATGGCACCAACAAAAACAATTACTTTTTCTTTTCCGGCCAGTGCCTTATCGATTAAAAACCCTGTGATAATAGCTGCGATTAATCCACAAGCCTGTGGAATCATAGCAAGTGATCCTACTTCTCGTAAATTTAAATTCCGAGTTTGTTCCAAATAGGAAGGTAGCCAAGAGGAGAATCCCCAATGGACTGTACTTGAGCAAAAGTACATCACGACAAGAACCCATAAAAATGAACTTTTATAGAGCTCTTTCATTGGACGACCATCCGAAGTTTCTACTGCTGTTGCCTGTTGTTTGACAAGCTTTGGTGGATTGTAAAACTTAAACAATAAAAGAGTGACAATTAAGCCTACACCACCAATGATGTAAAACATTGCGCGCCAGCCCCAAGTATCAGCAATTAAACCAGCCAAATATAAAGCAAGAACGCCACCAATTAATTGAGCTGCTAGTAGCATCGATTTAGCTCGTGCACGAACATCCTTTTTGAAAATCTCCGTAATGGCAACACCACTACCTGTCGGCAAACCACCATCACCAAGACCGAGAATAAAACGAATAGCTAAAATAGCCATAAAAGAGCCAATCATCCCAGTCAGTAGGGAGAAGAGGGAAATCATGAATACAGCAATAACAATTATTTTCCTTGAGCCAAACTTATCAGATGCCCAACCTGCTAGCAATGTCATTAGTGCACTGCTTAGCCAAAAGCTACTGATGACCATCCCGCTTTGTGTTTGTGTTAAATGCAATTCTTTACTGATGGGGATGATGGCCACATTCATGCCGAACAATGTTAATGAATCGACTAGCCATGCTAGAAATAGTAGTGAAAAGATAAAATTTCGTTTGCCAACACTCAGTTGCGTATGTAAATCATTCATTCAATTCTTCCTCCTTTTTAAGACTCTTTATTTTTATTTAAGGACAATAAAGGTCTTGTCCGTTATTATAAATACATTATTGTTATTTTTCAATATATTTTGATTTCGAGTACAATGAAATTTAGAGGAGAAAGAGAAAAAAGTGTATATAAAGGACGAAATTAAGCAAAGAGAGTAGTCCATAAAAAAATACTTCCCTTATAACCTGTCCAAAGTTAGCATAAAAAGACAGGTTATACAGCAATATCTATTTTATGATGGGATCAAGGAGTGAGAGCAATGAGTTGGATTGAGTCGATTCAAAAGGCCATTAATTTTATGGAGGATCATTTATTAGAGGATATTACGATTGAACAGATTGCACAGGAGGTTAATTCATCGGTCTTTCATTTTCAACGAACATTTGCCATTTTAACAGATATGTCTATTGCAGATTATCTACGTCGAAGAAGATTAACATTAGCTGCACAAGAATTAATGGGTACGGAACAAAAAATAATCGATCTCGCCTACAAATACGGCTATGAAACTCCTGAAGCCTTTACCAAAGCGTTTCGTAAACAGCATTATGTAACGCCCAGTGAAGCAAGAAAGAAGCAAGGACCATTACAATCATACAATCGCCTGGTGATACAGGTAAGCTTGAAGGGAGCAGAACCAATGAAGTATAAAATTGTAGAAAAAGACAAGTTTCAAATTGTTGGTGTAAAAAGAACGTACAACTGTCAAAATGGAGAGAACACACGGGAAATCCCTCTATTTTGGCATGAAGTGAATCAAAGTGGCTTTGACCATCAGTTATATCAATTAAATAATGGCACTATCAATGGCGTACTAGGTGTTTGTGTACCAAATACAAGCCAGGGACAAAAAGGCTTCATTGATTATTGGATTGCTACTGATCATGTAGGAGAAGTAGGAGAAGATCTCTTAACAATGGAAGTACCTCCATCAAAATGGGTTATCTTTGAGGTACATGGCCCTATGCCAGATGCGATGCAAAATACGTGGAAACAAATTTATTCAGAGTGGTTCCCATCCAATCCATACGAACCAGCAGGAACAGCGGAGCTTGAGGTTTACCCTGAAGAGGACGCCTACAGCCCTGATTCATACTCAGAAATTTGGATTCCAATAAAGTAAAGATGAAATGGATTTGGTCAACGAATAGTTGACCAAATCCATTTTTGTTGTAATGATGCTTTATGGAATATAGTTCAATACAAGATGCTAAGCTTTATTAAATGAATTAAATAATTGTATCTTTTCAAACACAACTCTTTCGATAGCATCCATACCTGTCTTTAAAATATCTGGTGGGTTATATAAATTTTGATTATTTGTAAGTATTTCACGAATAGCTTGAGCCCATGCTTGATTACATTCAGTATTTACGTTTATTTTAGCATGGCCATATTCAATCGTTTGAATAATTTGATGCTCAGGAATACCGGAGCCGCCATGTAAAGATAAAGGAATATCGTTTAGATGTTCAGAAATTTCTTTCATTAAATCAAAGGCAAGCTGTGGTTCGCCTTGATAAGGTCCGTGAACTGAGCCTAATGCAGCTGCTAGTACATCGATATTTGTCGATTCAACTAACTGATAGCATTCGTTTGGATCTGCATACTTAATACCTGAAGTAACACCATCTTCTGTTCCACCGACAGAACCGATTTCTGCCTCTACTGAAACGTTATACCTTTTGGCATAATCGACAACTTCACGAGTTGTAGTGATATTATCCTTTAAGGGAAGCTTAGAGCCATCGTACATAACAGAACTATAGCCTGCATCAATGGCTTCCATGCATCGTTCAACTGTAAAACCATGATCTAAATGGAGGGCTACGGGTACTGTAATGTTCATCTCTTTTATCATTCTATCGGCTGTAGCAGAGATTAATTTAAATCCACCGAGATAATCAACGATTCGATCTGATGATGCTAAAACTACAGGTGATTTTTGTTGTTCAGCAGCACGTAATATGGCTTCTATCCATTGGAAACTATTAATGTTAAATTGTCCAATAGCATAATGGTTTTTTTTTGCCTGTGGCAATAAATCCTTTAATGTGACAAATCCCATAACATTCACCTCGTCTTCTAAAAAACTATTATTTATTTTGAAAAATTAGTATTGTTGTGCTGCTTCACGATGATGTTGGTTTTCTTCATAAGCTTTTTGAATCTTTTCATTGTTTGATACTTCAGCTACACCAACATTCCACCAAGATTCGTAGCCATCTGTCATTGTTTTTGGTAATACCTTCATTTCAATTAACGTGGAAACAGTTTGCTCTTTAGCATCTTCGATTGCGAATTTCAATTCTTCTACCGTGTTAGCACGATAAACCTTTGCGCCATATCCTTCTGCGACCTTTGCATAATCAATATTTAATATTTGATTATTAGCTGTACGGAATTCAGTAAAGAAGCTACCGCTACCATGGCCCATTTGTAAGTTATTAATGCAGCCAAAGCCAGAGTTATCGAATAACATTACATTAATTTTTTTATTGTATTGCAAAGCGGTTACAAGTTCTGAATGGAGTAAAAGGAAACTGCCATCACCAACCATTGCATAAACTTCTTTGGTAGGTTCTGCTAGTTTAGCACCTAATGCACCTGCAATTTCATAGCCCATGCAAGAGTACCCATACTCCACGTTATAAGTATTTGCTGACTTAGGATTCCAAATGCGTTGCATGTCACCTGGTAAAGAGCCGGCAGCTGTCACCACGATGGCAGCATCATCAATCGCATCGTTGATCGTGCATAATGCAGTAGTTTGAGCGAATGTCGTATTTAATGCATCAGCATACTCATTAATAGTAGATTGTGAGAAATGGTTTTTAATTTCTGGATCAAAACCTTCACGTGTATATGTCACATTACTTAGGCGATTGCGTTCTTTCGTCCATTCTTCTTTTAATTCCACAATTCGTGTGCCGAAAGTGGATTGGTAATCATGTAATTCTGCCTCTAACAGTTCAAGTGTTGCGCGAACATCTGCTACAACTTGGAAGGCATCTAATTTATAAGCTTGAAAACGATTAATGTTAATGTTTAAAAACTTAGCGTTATCAAAATCAAATGCCGTTTTTGATGCTGTCGTAAAATCTGTGTAACGGGTCCCTAGGCCAATAATTAGATCAGCTTCTTTGGCAGCTTTGTTTGCTGCTAGAGTACCTGTAACACCTAAGCCACCTAGGTTATTAGCGAAATTTGCAGCAATAGTCGATTTACCAGCCTGTGTTTCAACTAAGGGGATATGGCATTTTTCGGATATACGCGCTAATACTTCTTGAGCTTCGGAATATTTAGCGCCGCCTCCAATTACAAAGACTGGTCGTTTACTTTTTTTAATAAGCTCGAGGGCACCTTGTTTTTCACGTGCTACTGGTGCTTTACGATCTAAATAATGGACTCGCTTTTTAAAGAATGCTTCATCGTAATCGAATGCTTCACCTTCTACGTCCTGTCCAATACAAATAGTTGCTGGGCCTGCAGTTGCTGGATTTGTCATTACTTCAAATGCACGAATTAAGCTAGACATCAATTGTTCTGGTCGTGTAACACGATCCCAATAGCGGGAAACAGCGCGTAATGCATCATTAGTAGAAATATCTGCACTGTGCTCATGTTCTATTTGTTGTAAAACAGGATTTGGCTGTCTACTGGAGAAAACATCACCAGGAAGAAAGAGTACAGGGATATTATTTGCTAACGCTGTTCCAGCTGCTGCTGCAAGGTTTGCAGAACCAGGGCCTACAGAAGTAGTCACTGCGTAAATTTGTTGACGCAGCTTTTGTTTACTGAAGGCAATAGCTGCATGTGCCATGCCCTGCTCATTTTTTCCTTGATAAATTTTTAAATCTTCCCCATATTGTTCTAATGCTTGTCCGATTCCTAAAACATTGCCGTGCCCAAAAATGTTAAAGATTCCATCTACGAATCGAAATTCTTTTCCATCAATATGGATATATTGCTGTTTCAAAAACTTTACTAGTGCTTGCCCTGTTGTTAGACGAATCTTTTTTTTCATATATTAAAACCTTCTTTCTAAAATTAATAAGCAAATAAAGATGACAATCTACTACTCTGAGGCATACTAGTTTAATTAAGAACGATCTTTAATAAGATCTTCAATGTCTTGTACTGTTGGCATGGCTTCAGATGAACTATGCTTACTAACGACTATTGAAGCGGAAGCACTACCATACTTTAGGGCGGTTTCATAATCTTTTCCGTTAACGACGGCATATAAGAAAGCAGATGCATATGAATCACCAGCACCGAATGTTTTTAATACTTGGGTTTTATAAGCTTGACCATGATATGTGGCTCCGTTTGGTTCGTAAGCGTAAGAGCCATCAACACCATGTTTAATGACAACTAATTCTGCATCATGTGCAAATAAATGTTTTACGGTGTCATCATTGTTACCTGGTGTAGCTAAATTCTCCATTACATCGTACTCATCACGAGTACCAATCACAACATTTGAAAGCTGCGCTACTAAGGAATAGTAAATGGAAGTTTCTTCTTGTGAATGCCAAGTGTAAGGACGATAATCTAATTCGAAAACAACTTTAACAGCATGTTTTTTAGCTAAGCTAATTGCTTTGAATACCGCTTCACGAGAAGGGCTAAGTGCAAGAGCTGTACCTGAAACAAGTAAAATTTTGGTCTTTTTAATGTAATCTTCGTTTACTTCAGAAGGCTCTAAATATAAGTCCGCTACATGATCACGATACATTAATATGCTACATTCACTAGGGCTAAGAATTTCTGTGAAAGCTAAACCTGCTTTACGGCCCTCTGTGTCAAACACCATATTGGAAGTGTCCACACCCTTTTCACTCATATATTGTTTAATAAAACGACCATGTTGATCTTGCGGGATTTTACCAATAAATCCAGCCTTCAAGCCAAGTTTACTACTACCAATTGCGATATTGGCGGGTGAACCGCCAACGTATTTTGTAAAAGTCATCGTTTCTTCCATTGGGCGATTGTATTCGTTTGCATTTAAGTCGATACAGGCACGGCCAATTGCAATAATATCAAATTCTCTATTTTGATTAAATATCAGTACCATTGGGGTCTCTCCTTTTATTAGATGAAATAAATAATACAGTTTTATGGACGGTGAATAATCCATTCATGATCTTTATCATTATTGAATTTCCAAATACGAGTTGGACCAGCCATAACATTTAAGTAATAAGAAGTATAACCATCAGGAACTCCTACAGGGTGATAACCTTTTGGCACAAGGACCACATCCCCGTTTTCCACAGCCATTGTTTCATCTAATGAACGGTCATCAGTGTAAACACGTTGAAAAATAAAACCTTGCTGTGGATTGATTTCGTGGTAATAGCTTTCTTCTAAAAATGATTCTTCTGGCAAATTGTCTTGATCATGTTTATGGGGAGGGTAGCTTGACCAATTAGCTGTTTCTGTAATTACTTCTACAACAAGCAAGCTATTTGCTGATGGAGTTGAATCAGGTAAAATATTATGAACTAAACGTTTATTATTGTATTTACCGCGATTTTCGATACCATTATCAGATGCTTTAATGAATTTTGTAGGTAATTCTTGATCAGATGGGGCATAGCAAAGAGCGACGCGTGCTTTTGTGTTCGCTGTGATTTTCAATGATTTATTATGTGAAATATAAACACTATCTGTTGGTATTCTTTCAAAAACAGATTGACGTGTTCCAATTTCTTTATAGCTGTCTTGGCCATCTGTTACAGTGATTTTTCCAGTTAAAGCTACAATACATAGTTCTAAATCCGTTAATGTTTCTTTATAAACTGCGTGTGGCTCTAAATCTAGCATTTTAAAACCAACATATACTAATTCAGAGTTTTCTTTTGTTACCTCATGCACTAAAGTTACACCTTCAGCAATTATTTTATTGTCAGGTTTTCTAAGTAATTGACTCATTTATCGTCTTCCTCCTATTTAGAAAGGGTTTCCAATTAACCTGTAGAAAAAAGAAGGGAAGTGGGAGAGACTTCCCTTCTTTTTTTGTTTCATTTATGAAAAATCGGGTTCGTTGTAACGAGCAGTTACTACTTTTTTACGCGTATAGAAATCTACTCCGTCTTTTCCGTTTGCATGTAAAGTTCCGTAGAATGAAGACTTCCAACCGGAGAACGGGAAAAATGCCATTGGCGCTGGTACGCCTAGGTTGATACCCAACATACCTGCATCAATATTTTCACGGAAGTAACGAACAGATAATGCACTTGTCGTAAATAGACATGCTCCGTTAGCGAATTCTGATTGGTTAGCATATTCAACGGCTTCTTTTAAGTTTTTCACACGTACGATTGATAGCACTGGTGCGAAAATTTCCTCTTTCCAAATCGTCATATCTTGTGTCACATTTTCGAATATTGTAGGACCTAAGAAGTAGCCGTCTTCATTTTGTTCACCACGTCCATCACGTAGAAGCTTTGCTCCTTCAGCAATACCTTTTTCAATGTAATTTAATGTACGCTGCTTCGCTTCTTCTCGGATAACAGGACCTAGGAAGATACCATCATCTAAACCATTACCCATTGTAATTTCATCAGCTGCTTTTTTTAGTCTAGCTATTAGCTCGTCAGCGACTGATTCTTCTACAGTAACAACTGCACAAGCCATACAACGTTCACCAGCAGAACCGAATGCAGCACTAATAATTTCTTTTGTAGTTAAATCTAAATCTGCGTCAGCTAGTACAGTTGTATGGTTTTTTGCACCTGTTAAAGCTTGTACACGCTTTAAGTTTTGGCTTGCACGTTTATAAACATATTCACCAACTGGCTTAGAACCAACAAATGATACAGCTTTCACAACTGGATGATCTAAAATACCATTTACAACATCATGAGCACCATGAACAATGCTAAATACACCTTTTGGTAAACCAGCCTCATCTAATAGTTGTGCTAATCTTTCAGCAAGTAATGGCGTTTTTTCAGATGGTTTTAAAATAAATGCATTACCAAGTGCGATTGCCATTGGGAACATCCAACATGGAACCATCATTGGGAAGTTAAATGGTGCAATACCGCCAACTACACCGATAGGGTAACGATAATTTGTTGCCTCGATATCAGAAGCGATTGTTGCAAGAGAATCACCCATCATTAAAGTAGGAGCACCTGCTGCAAATTCTACATTTTCAATACCACGACCAACTTCACCAAGCGCTTCTGTATAACTTTTACCATTTTCTTTTGTGATTAAAGTAGCAAGTTCTTCTTGATGTTCTTGTAATAAGTTATGGTATTTGAACAAAATACGCGCACGACGTACAACAGGTGTTTTCCCCCAATTTTTTTGTGCTTCTTGTGCTTTTTGAACAGCTTCTTCAAAATCTTCTGAAGTGGAAAGTGGTACTTGTGCTAATACTTCTTTCGTTGCTGGATTGTATACATTTTCATATTTATCTGTTCTACTTTCTATCCATTCACCATTAATAAAGTTTTTCAGTTTTCTTGACATGATAAGGACCTCCTCTTATTCAAAAAAATTAGTATTTTTTATATAGAATGTTTTAAAATATTTCAATCATCGTACATCATTTAAAAACAGCACTTTTTCAAAATCGATGTGCCATTTACCTGCACCAATAGTAACAAAAGTTATCATTACATTTTTGAGTAAATGACACTATTAACCTTGAGTGCTGATGTTAATAAATAATAGATGGAATTCTCTCCCATCTTATGTGTACGATGATGGTAAAGATAACGACTTTATCATTTCGTTTAATTCAAGTCCATATCGTCAATAACCATTTTAGTAGGATCGTGTTGTGTAACAATTTGATATTGGATGTTCTATGATCTTGAAATGCTTTTAAACTAACGTGATTGTTACATCTCAAAGTTGTCTTAACGCTACTTAAGTTCGCTTTTTGTTTTAACTAAAGGTATTTCCCCACTCCCTTACTACATTCTAAGAGGCAAACAATAATCATTGCATCTAGCGAATCAAGATAAAACAGAATATTTATTATTGACTTTAAATTCAGTTTTCTTGTTTCTTGAGACGAGTATAGCATATAAAATTCAAAAAGTTAACAATAAAATGATTACTTAATGATATATTTTGGGTTAAATTTGATTATATTGTGGTAAACTTTAATAATTAATAGAGGATTAGAGATTTTTAAAGGGGAGGTAATTGAACGATTTGGATATGTTTTGGATATATTTGATAGCAGTGAGTTGTAAAAAATTTAATAGATACAGAAAGTGCATCTAGAACATAACTGCATAATAATAGGCTATTTGGAGAAAAGAAATAAAAATATAGATGATTGTCAATTTTATTCTATGATATAGTATGTAAAATAATAAAAGCTACTAAAGGTATTAGAAATTGGTAAACAAATGAGTGCATTTTGGTAGTAAATAATATATAAAAGAGGAGAATGCCCTATGATGAAGTCACAAAGGATAAAGGCGATTTTAGACTATGTTAGGCAACAAGAATCTGCATCAATCGATGAGCTAGTGGAAGTATTTAATGTTTCCAAAAACACCATTCGACGCGATATTCAAGAGTTAGCTGCAACTGAAAAAATTACCAAAATACATGGAGGTGTATCGATTTCTAATTCTCAAACGGTGCCTTATCAAGATCGTAAGGTGAAAAAACTTCATGAAAAGAAACAATTAGCGCAGCTGGCAGCACAATTTGTGGAGGATAACGATATTATTTTTATTGATTCTGGTACAACAACACTGGAAATGCTTGAGTTTATTAAAGATAAAAGAATTACCATTATCACAAATAATCTTGACTTTACGTTGGATGCAACATACTATCCGAATTTAAGTATTTATTCAATGGGTGGAATGTTTGAACGTTCTACTCGATCTTATGTAGGTACAGAGGGGGTAGAAAACCTTTGTAAATATAATTTTAATAAAGCTTTTATGGCATCGACAGGTATTTCATTGCCAAAGGGAATTACAAATTCCGCTCCATTAGAAACACCTATCAAAGCGAAAGTCATTGAGAGAAGTGAACAAGTTTTTGTGCTAGTGGATCATAGTAAATTTGGGAAATATTCATTAACTACTTATTGTGATTTTAATCAAATTGATTACTTAGTGACTGACCGAAAACCAGACAACATATATTTGCATCATAGTAAAGAATATAATTACAAAATTTTATATCCTGAAAAATAATCATTTATTTATAATGAATGATTAAAAGTATACGGAGTGATAAGGTGAAGAGATGGGATCAATTGCTATTTTTAGTTATTGCATTTATCTTTTGGTTTGCTCATTTTTTATATATTCCGATGTTATCTCCGTACATTGAGCATCTGGGAGGAACATTTACCTTTACTGGTATTGTGTTAGCTAGTTATGGCTTGATGCAATTTTTATTTCGTGTGCCGACGGGTATTAGCTCGGATTTATTAAATAATCGAAAACTATTTGTTGTGCTAGGAATGGCTATTAGTACAGCAAGTTGTTTAGCCTTTGCTTTAACAGAAAGCTTAGAATGGGTATTAATTTCCCGTGCACTAGCTGGAATTGCTGCAGCAACATGGGTTGCTTTTACGATTTTATTTTCTAATTATGCTGCAGATGACAAGCTACATAGCGCAATGGGAAATCTATCATTTGCACTTGTGTTTGCACAATTGCTAGGAATGGCGCTTAGTGCTTGGCTTGTTGAGGAGTTAGGATGGGATGCGCCATATTGGATTGGTACAATATTAGGGGGTATTGGGCTATTGCTTTCTTTCTTTATCTCAGAAGAGAATAAAAGACCAGTAAATAAGCCTATTAAGTTGCGTGAATTGGGCACGGTTGTAAGAGAACCGATGTTATTGAAAGTTTCTCTACTTTCTATATTTGCTCATAGTATTATTTTTACAACAATGTTCGGATTTACTACAGCATATGCATTATCTAAAGGATTACGACCAGCTGAAATCAGTCTTGTTGTATTTGCCTTTATGATTCCCCATGCCATCGCTACATTAATGAGTGGGAAACCATTTATCTTGAAAATTGGTAAGTGGCGTATATTGCAGCTAGCCTTTTTAACAACAGCTATATTTACGATGCTGATGGCTCTTATCGAAACGAAAATACTATTCTTATTTTTACAAATGATGAATGGCTTTGCCTTAGGTTTGCTATTCCCATTATTTTTAGGAATGGCGGTAGAGAAAATACCGCATGCCAAGCGAGCAACAGCGATGGGGGCTTATCAAGCTATTTATGCAATAGGAATGTTTGTAGGGCCGTTTGTAGCAGGATTGCTCAATACTTCATTTGGCTTAGAAGCAAGCTTTTATTTTTCAGGCTGTATCAGCATATTAGGATTTATATGTAGCCTTATATGGTCTAGAGAGATAAAACCAATTACGATGGAATAAGGAGTGTTAACTATGGTAAAAAAAGTACAACTTGGTCGAACAGAGCTTTATGTGAATCCAATTGGTTTTGGGGCGAATGCAGTAGGAGGGCATAATTTATATCCAAATTTAGATGAGGCAGAGGGACGTGAATTGGTACATACAGTGCTTCAACAAGGGGTCAATTTTATTGATACTGCCTTTATCTATGGTCCAAAGCGTTCCGAGGAGCTAATTGGTGAAGTAGTAAAGGAGCAGGGGAATCGAGCAGAAACGATTATTGCGACAAAAGCTGCCCATAGATTAAATCATGAAGGGGAACAATTTAATAATCATCCTACCTTTTTAAAAACGGCTGTGGATGAGGCTCTTGGACGACTTCAAACTGATTATATCGATCTGTTTTATATACATTTTCCGGATAAGGATACACCAAAAGATGAAGCGGTTGGTGCACTAAAAGAGTTAAAGGATGCTGGGAAAATTCGTGCAATTGGTGTATCAAATTTTTCATTACAGCAATTGCAAGAGGCAAATAAAGATGGCTATGTAGATGTTGTACAAGGTGAATATAATTTACTGTCGCGTGACGCGGAACATGAGCTATTCCCATATTTAAAAGAACAGCAAATTTCATTTGTGCCATATTTCCCTCTAGCATCAGGCTTGCTAACAGGTAAATTTAATGAACAGGCAACATTTGATGATTTACGCAGGGGGCTACCATACTTTCAAAATAATGTATTTTCTTCAAACTTAGCAAAGATAGAGCAGCTCCGTCCAATGGCAGCCGAAAAAAATATTGAAATTGCTCATCTTGTACTAGCATGGTATTTAACACGTGAAGTCATCGATGTCATTATTCCAGGTGCAAAGCGAGCAGAGCAACTTTTAATGAATTTGGAAACTTTGAATGTACCATTAACAGATAAAGAAATTCAAGTTATAGATACGATTTTTAACAAGTAAATAATCAGCTATGTTAAGAGAGATGTATATAACCCGAAAAAATAGTTAATATATCATATGTTGATTATTTAATCTGTGGAAAATATAGGAGAAATGCTCTGAGAATTGCAACTAATTGACGTTGAATAAATATCGATATCAAATGGTTGCATTGTCCTTTTTTATAATTTTTTACTTGATAACTGTAATGCGTGTAGATCCTATCGAGTTTATTTATTTGCACCATGAGTGTGTTCTATATTTGCATGTTTAAAGCTAAAGCTGTGATTTATCTGTTCGTGGAAAAATGAATGCTGAAAATTGGTCTTTGCAAAAGTAGTAATAGAGGATATTACGTGTGAGCCAGAAAAAGTGTCTTCGATTTGGAGCATTTGTTTAGGTGTTAAAAGACATAGATTATAACGATTGGGCGGTTGTGGAGCAGGATATAAATTCTGCTCCTTTTGATAAATCATTCCCTATTGTCAAAAGAATATATGATCATATTAGTCGTTTAATAGAAGGATAAGAAAGAATGATCGTTAGTGGGATGCTTGCAGATAAAGATATATATTTTTTCTGCACGTGAATTCAATAATTTACATAAGAGTGTTGATAAATAATTTGTTAAAAAATGATTATCTTATTGTGAAATTGAATGAATAATAGTTATTTTTTTGGAGATATCGATTGCAATTATGGTTAATTTATATCCGATTACGGTTAATTTGTTAGTATAAATTGATAAAGTTATGGTTTTTTTAAAAAAGTTTAATGAGAATTAAATTTTATTAGTGTAATAATTATAGTAGTCTGGTTATTTCTTAGGAATACGACCTTGTATTGAAAATACTAGGTATTTAGAAAGTTTATAGTAGTTACCACTAATTATTTTTACTATTTCGGTAAAGTTAAAAATGGTTTAACAGAGAAAATTGTGCTATTTACGAGAAAATTATATATTGATTTATTTTTCGCAATTTTGTAATATTCAATTTAAGTAAGCGCTTAACTAGATTTATTTTCCTATTATTATAAAGAGGTGATAAACATGAATTGGGGAATTATTAGTGCTGCTAATATTGCATTTGATGAGGTTGTTCCAGCAATTCGCCGCTCGGCTAATTCTAAACCATATGCACTTGCTACCAAAACAAAAGAAAAAGCACAACGTTTTCAAATTGATAATGTCTATGCCACATACGGAGACCTATTAGCTGATGAACATGTAACATCCGTATATATCCCCCTACCAAATGCATTACATCATGATATGGTAATCAAATCATTAAAATCTTATAAGAATGTGTTAGTGGAAAAGCCAGCTACGATTTCATTAGAAGAAATGAAACAAATTGCAGCAACTGTACAAGAAACAGGTCATTATTTTTTAGAAGGTTTTATGTACCAATATCATAAGCAGCATAAAAAGATGCGTGAATTATTGCCTCTAATTGGAGATATTGTACATATTAAATCCCATTTTTCATGGTTATTAGAAAATGAGCAGGATATTCGATTAAATTCAGCATTAGGAGGAGGAGCGATGTATGATGTTGGCTGCTATTGTATGCATGCAATTACACAGTTAATTGGCTTTAAGCCCGCAGTCATTAGCATGGTAAGCAATACTCTTTCTGAAACAGATGTTGATCGTACTAGTGTTTGTACAATGTTTGATAAACATGGGAAAATGGCAACCTTTACTTGTTCGATGGAAATGCCATTTCTTGATTACTATGAAATTATTGGAGAACAAGGCTTGTTAAAAGTTTCACATAGTTTCCGTCCTGATGTTTCGAAAAGTGGCGTCGGAATTGTAGAACGCTACAATAATGCAGGAGATTTGTTAGAACAGCACAAAATTCAGGATGATCAATATTTGAGACAAATTGAACACTTTGAACAGCAAGTGGATAGTAAAGTGTCCTCTGAAAAAAATTTGCAGCAATCACTTGAAATGTCGCATTATTTAGAGCAAGCCTATAAATCAGCTTATAAAAATGGAAAATTTATCAGAGTGGAGGATATTTATTATGCTTAATGTAGCTGTTATTGGATTAGGAAGATTAGGTCGTTGGCACGTGATGAATTTACAGAAAATTAAGTATATTAATATAATTTCAGTTTGTGATTATTCTTTAGAAGTTGCACAAGCTGTTGCAACAGAATCTGGCATTCCACTTTTTACGAACAATGTAGACGAAATTATGAACAATGAGCAAGTTCAAGCGGTAGTAATTGTTACTCCTACAAGTACACACTATGAAATAATCTTAAAAGCGATTGCAGCTAAAAAAGCTATTTTTGTAGAGAAACCATTAACAATTGACATGGAAGAATCTTTGTTAATTCAACAGGAGATCGACAAGAGTGGCGTATTTTGTCAAGTAGGCTTTATGAGACGCTTTGATCAGGATTATGTTGAAGCCAAGAGAATGATTGAGGAAGGAGCAATTGGCAAGCCACTTTATTTTAAAGGGATTAGTCGAGATCCAGTTGCACCAGATTTAAGCTTTATTCCAGGTAGTGGCGGATTATATATCGATTTATGTATTCATGACTATGATTTAGCACGCTTTTTAATGGGAGCAGAAGTGCAAGCCGTTTCTGCCTTTGGTTGTAATATCAAATATCCTGAGTTTGCACAATATGATGATGTAGACCAAGGCTTTACACATCTACAATTTGCAAATGGTGCTGCGGGCGATATAGAAGGAAGCCGTTGTGCGTATTATGGCTATGATATTCGAACTGAAATTATTGGTTCAGAAGGTACACTTCTTATCGGAAGTACAAAAAAATCAAATGTCAATATTTTAACACCTAAAGGAAATCTGCATGAAATTATTCCTGCATTCCCACAGCGTTTCGAGTCTGCTTATGTCAATGAGTTAAGCGCTTTCGCTGAGGCGGTTATGAATGGGGCATTGTCACCTGTAACTGTTGAAGATAGTATTAAGGCCCTACAGATTGCTTACACAGCAACGGCTTCATTTAAAGACCAAGGAAAAATAATAACAATCGAGCACTAGAAGGGGAGAGTGTTGACGATGCCTGAAGAAATACTTGTAATGAAAGATGTTTATAAAAGCTTTCAAAGTAACCATGTATTAAAAGGGGTGAACTTAGGTGTTCGACGCGGAGAAGTACATGTGTTATTAGGTGAAAACGGTGCTGGAAAGTCTACACTGATAAAAATTATTACAGGTGCCTATGCAATGGATAAAGGTGAAATGATTTGGGAGGGGAAGCCTGTTCGTGTTACTGGACCAATAGCATCCATGGAGCTTGGTATTGCAACCATTTATCAAGAGCTAAACGTTATTCCAGAGTTAGCAGTATACGAAAATATCTTTTTAGGGCGAGAGCTAAAAAAAGGTGGTAAGTTCGGAATGCTTGATCGATCGACAATGATTAAGCAAGCAGAGGAGTTATTAGTACGTTTAGGACAAGATCCAAAATTGGCGACAGTTCAGCTAAATAAATTAGGTATTGGTCAGCAACAGCTTGTTGAAATTGCAAAAGCACTTATTTTAGACGCTAAAGTGTTAATTATGGATGAGCCGACATCGAGTTTAAGTGGTGTAGAGGTAGAACAGCTCTATAAAATTGTTGAACAGCTAAGAGCAGAGGGAATGGCCATTGTTTTCATTTCACATCGCTTTGAAGAAATTCAACGTTTAGGAAATCGTATTACTATTTTACGTGATGGACAAGGTGTGGAAACTGTAGAAGTAGCTACAACTCATCAAGATTATTGGATTGAGTTAATGGTTGGCCGTTCTCTTGATGAGAAATTCCCGAAAAAAGAATTTGTGCGAGGCGAAATAGGTTTTAAAATTGAGAATTTTAAAGTGACTGCCAATTCACCTGCTTTAAACATGGAAGTTCATTATGGAGAAATTTTGGGCGTTTCTGGTTTAGTAGGAGCGGGCCGAACAGAATTAGCGAGAGCAATTTTTGCTGCTGATAAACGACATTCGGGAGAAATCTACATTGATGGTGTGAAGCAAAAAATTACTAACCCTCGCCAAGCAATTGAAGCAGGCATTGCGTTTATTACCGAGGATAGAAAATCAGAGGGGCTATTGTTAGATTTACCACTTGACTTTAATGTCTGCTTAGCCAATATGAAGGCATTTAAAGGATCTAGAAAGCTATTAAACCCAGCTAAAATGCGCAAAGAGGCAGCAAAATATGTGAAGGAATTGCAAATTCGGCCTGGCAGCATTGAGTTAAATGCACGCAACTTTAGTGGCGGAAATCAGCAAAAAGTAGTCATTGCTAAATGGCTTTGTACGAAAGCTAAAATTTTCATCTTTGATGAGCCAACAAGAGGAATCGATATTGGGGCAAAAGTTGAAGTATATCGCTTAATGAATCATTTAGTGGATGAAGGTGCGCTTGTACTAATGATTTCATCAGATCTTCCAGAAATTTTAGGAATGTGTGATCGAGTTTTAGTAATGAATCAAGGGGATATTACAGCGAATTTACCAATTGCTGAAGCAACACAAGAAACCATCATGAAAGCAGCAACAATAGGGGCATAGCGTTTAAAGGAGGAATAAGATGAGTGAATTAATTGAAACTTTGAAAGTAGAAAAAAAAGAACAAGGCTGGAAGAAGCTATTAAGTAAATTTGGTTCGCTTTTAGCATTAATTATTTTAATGGCTGTTTTGACAATGACGACTGATAAATTCCTTACGGTCAGCAACCTCATGAATATTGCTAGACAATCATCTATAAATGCTCTACTAGCAATTGGGATGTTACTACCAATTTTAACAGCTGGTATTGACTTATCTGTAGGTTCGATTTTAGCGGTTTCGATTATGGTTATGGGGATTGTTTCAGTTAACATGCAAATGGGTGCAGTCGCTGGTATTGCCGTTTGTTTATTGATTGGCGCAGGATTTGGTTTATTAAATGGTTTACTATTAACAAAACTACGCTTACCGCATCCATTTATTTCAACATTAGGAACGATGAATATTGCGCGAGGTATCGCATTAATTATTACGGCAGCTGCACCAATTGCGGGCTTCCCGTACTTAGTTCAATTTTTAGGTAGTGAATTTGTAGGGCCTATTCCAGTAAGCTTCTTATTAGTTATTGCTGTGTATATTATCTTCCATATTTTTCTGACACGTACTCAAACAGGACGTTATATTTATGCGATTGGCGGCAATAAAGAAGCAGCGCGCTTATCAGGGATTAATGTAGATCGTGTTTTAATTATTGTTTATACAATTAGTGGTTTTATGGCAGCTTTAGCGGGTTTAGTAATGGTAGGACGTGTAAACTCCGCTTTCCCATTAGCAGGACTTTCTTATGAATTAGATGCAATTGCCGCTGTTATTATTGGTGGTGCTAGTTTCTTCGGTGGAGTAGGAACTGTATGGGGGACGTTAATCGGAGCATTGATTATAGCGGTCCTTCGTAATGGGCTGAATTTACTGAATGTTTCGGCAGATTTCCAAATGACCGTAATTGGTGTAGTAATTATTGCCGCAGTTTTCGTAGATGTTTTACGTCAGCGTAAATCTAAAGCTAATTAATGTGTGTATGAAAAAATAAATAGAAAAGAATATGGAGGCTATTAACTATGAAGAAAGTTTTAACGCCATTTCTATCTTTTGCTTTAGTGAGTTCGTTATTTTTAGCAGCATGTAATGATGATCAATCATCATCTTCAGGCTCAAATTCGGATGCTGATAAAAATGTTTCAGTTGTATTAAAAACGACATCGAGTCCCTATTGGAAATATGTAGAGGCGGGTGCTAAAAAAGCAGGTGAGGATCTAGGTATCAATGTGACAATTGTTGGGCCTTCAGCTGAGTCTGAGGTTATTCAGCAAGTAAATATGCTAGAAGATCAAATTAGTCAATCGCCTGATGCGATTTTAATTTCCCCAACGCAGCCAGATACAGTAATTCCTGCATTGGAAAGAGCAGCAAAAGATATTCCAGTGGTATTAATTGATTCAGATGCAACATTTAACGGTAAAACTACATTTATCGGAACAGAGAACTTTAGTGCAGGACAAGAAGGCGGCAAACAATTAGCAAACATGCTTCAAAAAGGTGATAAGGTAGTTCTTATTTCAGGCGCGCTAGGGAATCCAGCAACAGATGAGCGAATTAAAGGTGCTAAAGCAGCGTTAGAGGAAGCTGGAATGGTTATTGTATCGGAGCAACCTGCAGATAGTGATAAAACAAAAGCGATGTCTGTTATGGAAAATATCTTAGAAAAAGACCAAGATATTAAAGGTGTATTTTCAGCAAATGATGATATGGCACTGGGCGTATTACGTGCTGTACAAGCAAAAAATTTAGATATTAAAATATTTGGTACAGATGGTACAGAAGAAGCTGTAAAATCAATTCTTGATAATGGTTTAACAGGAACAGTTGCACAAAATCCTTACAATATGGGTTATCAAGGTGTAGAAACAGCTGTCAAAGCAATATCCGGCGAATCTATCGATAGCCGTATAGATAGTGGCATTACTATTATTACAAAAGAAAATGCACAAGAGCATTTAGATTTCTTAAAATCTATTAGTAAATAAATAGATATTATAATATGATTGCGATTATAGGTTATAAGGGCATCATTAAATAAAAGGAGTATTCAATGAAAAAATCAACTATTTATGATGTGGCAAAAAAAGCGAATGTATCGATTGCTACTGTTTCAAAGGTAGTAAACAACAAAGGTCAAATCAGCGAAAAAACCCGTAATCATATTAAGGAAGTAATGGAAGAAATGGATTATGAGCCGAGCATTATTGCTAAAGCATTGTCAGGAAAAAAAACGAAAACGCTTGGTGTAATAGTACCGAATATAGCAAATCCCTTTTTTGGAGAAATTACGCGCGCTTTAGAAAATAAAGCGCGTGAAATTGAATATGCCATTATTATTTGTAGTACGTATAATCAGTCAGAAAGAGAAGAGGAATATATTAATTTACTGTTAAAGAAACAGGTAGACGGTATTATTATTGCAACAGAGCAGCTTGATAGTGATGTATTAAAAAAAATTAATAAGCGTAATACACCAGTGTTAAAGTTCTCTGTATATGCAGATCCGAATGAAACTGCCAGTGTGACAACTAATAATTACGAAGGTGGGTATATTGCAGCTCGTTATTTATTAGAAAAGGGACATCATCATGTGGGAATCATAGGTGATTTATCAAGGGATAGTGAACAAAAGCGTATTCAAGGCTTTTGTAACTATTTTGAGGTACATCAATCTGCTGTTCAACAGTCCAAGATTATTTCATGTAATTCTGAGTTAGCTGAAGCAAAGATGGCAGCTGAGCAATTGTTGGTTTTCGAGCCGCATCCAACCGCGTTGTTTGCGACAACGGACTTCTTCGCTATCGTTGCAATTAATGCAGCGTTAGAGAAAGGTCTAAAAGTGCCAGAGGATTTATCGGTTATTGGCTTTGATAATACCATTTATGCGCAGCTATGTCAGCCACAGCTTACAACCATTGAGCAGCCTGTCGAAGAAATGGCGCAGCTTGCGATCTATCAATTATTAAAAATTATTGAAGAAGAGAAATGTGCACCGTTTGAACAAATCGTTTTAGCGCCGAAATTAATTGAAAGACAAAGTGTAAAATCATATAACCAAGATTGAAGGATTTATATTGAGGTGCAATATTTCATATAAGTCCTTTAAAAAGTTGTTTGAGTTAAGCGGTTACCTAAAAAGGAGAGAAAAAATGATGATTAATATTGGAGTTATTGGAGCTGGCCGTATTGGACAACTCCATATTGATAATTTAGTTACAATGCCAACGATTAGGGTAAAGGCAGTTGCAGACGTATATATTGATAATGTTCGCGAATGGGCAGAGCAAAGAAATATTGAATATATTACAAATGAACCAATGGATATTATTCAAAATCCAGAAATTGATGCCGTATTTATTTGTAGCCCAACGACTACACATAGTGAGTTAATTAAAGCTGCTGCACGTGCTAAAAAGCATATTTTCTGTGAAAAGCCTATTAGCTTTTCAACTGAAACAACGCGAGAAGCATTAGAGGTTGTTAAAGAAGAAGGCGTTAAGCTACAAGTAGGATTTAATCGTCGCTTTGACACCAACTTCCGTACAATTCAAAATCAAGTTGCAAACGGGGCGATTGGTTCTACGCATACGTTACGCATTACGTCACGTGACCCTCAGCCACCACCAATTGATTATATTAAAACTTCTGGCGGCCTATTTATCGATATGATGATCCATGATTTTGATATGGCTCGTTATATCATGCAGTCAAATGTTGTGGAAGTACATGCTAAGGGTGCTGTACTAATCGATGAAAAGATTGGTGAAGCTGGCGATATTGATACAGCAATTGTGTTATTAACATTTGCCAATGGAAGCATCGGAACAATTGAAAATAGTCGTAAAGCCATTTATGGGTATGATCAAAGATTAGAAGTATTTGGCGATAAAGGTGCGCTAGTTACTGAAAATAACCGCCCATCAAATGTTACCTATTTCAGTGAAGACGGTATCATGACAGACAAACCATATCACTTTTTCTTAGAACGTTATACACAAGCTTATATTTCTGAAATAGAGCAATTTGTAGCGGCCATTGTCAATGATACAGAAGTAGTCTGCTCAGGAAATGATGGATTACAAGCAGAACTGATTGCTGAAGCTGCAAAAAAATCAATGGAAACAGGTCAGTCAGTAAAAATTGCTTCTTTATTAGAAGTGTAAAATAGGTTCAGATATGTTGATTGTCCATTTTTATTAACAATATTAGAAATGGGTTCTTCTTATTTCACAAGTAAGTCATATATTTGCTGGAAATAAAGGGCCTCTAAAAGTTATTTAGGAGAGGTCTTTCAAGTGAATTGAAAGGCTACTCCTATTTTTTCTAGTAATAAAGAGATACATATAAATTTTCAAATCGCTTATATACATGGAGGAGGTTCATTTTATGTTAAGTAAAGAAAATATTAAATTAGGTATCGCTCCAATTGGCTGGACTAATGATGATTTACCAGAGTTAGGGAAAGAAGTGACATTTGAACAATGTATTAGTGAAATGGCTTTAGCGGGATATACCGGCTGTGAAATAGGTAATAAATTTCCGAAAAATCCAGAAATTTTACATTCATATTTAGATATACGTGGTTTACAAGTAGCATCTGCTTGGTTTAGTGCATATTTAACGACTGCACCATATGAGGAAACAGAGCAGGCATTTTTAAAGCATTGTGATTTTCTACATGCTATGGACGCAAAGGTTATCGTTGTATCTGAGCAAGGTAAGAGCATTCAAGGCAAGCTGGATGTAGGTGTTATTCGTAATAAGCCTGTATTTAATGAAGAGGAATGGGGATTGCTTACTAAAGGGTTAGAGCAACTTGGTAAAATTGCCAAGAAAAAAGGCATGCGAATTGTTTATCACCATCATATGGGGACAGGTATTCAAAATGTATCAGAAATTGATCGCTTAATGGCAGAGACAGATCCAGACCTGGTATCACTATTATTTGACTGCGGTCATTTATATTTTGCAGAACAGAATTATTTAGAAGTATTACAAAAGCATGGAGAACGTATTCATCATGTGCATTTAAAGGATGTACGAGCTGAAGTTCTTCAGACGGTAAAAGAGAATGACTTAAGCTTTTTAGAGGCAGTAAAGGCAGGGGTGTATACTGTACCTGGCGATGGGAATATTGATTTTGAGCCAATTTTTCAAGTGTTAAAGGAGATTGATTATAAAGGCTGGTTTGTTGTAGAGGCTGAACAAGACCCTGCAAAGGCAAACCCATTCCAATATGCAAAAATGGCTCGCATCTATATTGGGGAATTAACAGGGTTATAAGAATAGTTCTATGATATTTGTTGAAGTGTAGCAAAATCTAGTAAAAAGGTCTACAGGCAAGAAAGTTTAGTAGAGGGGAGAAAGAAATGAGCAGAGATTATGGTTTATGTTTATGGTCATTTGGAGATATTTCGCTTGAGGAAAAATGTAAATTAGCAAAGGAAATTGGTGTAAGTGGCGTAGAAGTTCAAGGAGATTTAACACAAAACCCGGGAGAATTGGCGACTATTTTAGCTAAATATGACTTGAAAGTAGTGTCAGTTACACCTGATAATGTAGATATTTCTAGTGAAAATGAAGAGATACGTTTAAAGGCAGTGCAATACTTTTTAGATTTATTAAGCTGGGCAAAAGAGTTAGGAGCAAGCCGTATTTGTTTGCATGGTGATGTAGGAAAAATAGCGGGATGTGGAGAGGTAGAGAAAGATTGGCAGCTCCTTATTGATAGCTCCAAAAAAGTGATGGAGAAGGCAGACACTTTAAATATTGACGTTGTATTTGAAGTGCTAAATCGTTATGAAAACCACCAAATTGTAACAGGACAAGAAGCTTTAGCATTAATTGATGCAGTAAATAGTCCTCATTTATATGTTTTATTAGATGCATACCATATGAATATTGAAGAAGCTAATCCTATCGAGGTCTTAAAAAAAGTAGGAAGCAAGTTAGGTATGTATCATATAGCAGATTCTAATCGTCAAGCAATTGGAAATGGTCATGCTGATCTAAAGGGACAAATCAAAGCTTTACATGAAATCAACTATACAGGGCCGATTATTATGGAGATGATGGCAGAGGGACCAAATCCTTTTACAGCCGTTAAAGGAGAAGACTATCTTCAAGTGCTGGCCGGTTATTATAAAACCTCATTAGCAAAGCTCAAAGAGTGGGATAATTAGAAGTAACAAAGTTTTTAATAACATAAGACACATCAACTGATATAGAAGATATATTGGAATCAGCTTCCACGCTTAGGAAATTAACAGAGCTAAAAACAGCTTCCTGTATAGGTACCACACCCCAAAAAGTTAGAGTTAAAATCTAACTTTTGGGGTGTTTTTATGTGGAAATAGAGAAATGAAACATTGTGAAAGAATATTTAGAAGCTACTTTAGGCTATCCATTATTACCTATAAAAACTACATAGAGATCGGACAAAGCGAGTTTATACAATTCAAGTTAGCTGTATTAAACAACCTATATATGGCGATTGATTTTAACATGAATAATCGCATTCGAATATGCCTCTTAGCTAAATTCATATTTTAGTGAAGAACCTTTCTTTTTATTGTGTTAAAGATGTAATATGTATATATGTTTAAAATAAACGATGTAACAGTAGCATTTATTTAATCGTTACATATTTTCATGAGGGGGTTAAGGAATGATGAGAGGTACGATTCAAAACAAGCGTGTAGAAATTTCACAAGAGGAAGCACAACAATACTTGAAATTAGGAAAAGTGGCACATGTTGCAACTGTTGATGGGGAAGGTTTTCCTTATGTTATTCCGTTTGTCTATGTGTATGAGGGGGAGGACAAACTTTATTTGCATATTGGTAATATTCGAGAGAGTCATTTTTGGTCAAATATCAAACAAAATTCTAAAGTTTGTATAGAAGTGAGCGATATGGGCGATTTACATCCAGGCAAAAAATATGCTTGTCAATCAGCACTTGTTTATCAAAGTGTGGTGCTGTTTGGGCAGATCGTAAGAATTGAAGAGGAGTCAAAGAAAGAATGGTTCTTTGATGCGCTTCTAGAGAAATATGGCAATGCTGAATGGACATTTGAAAGAGAAGGCTATCCGATTATGCCTAAAATTGAGCTATTTGAAGTACAAATAGAAAGGCTGACAGGGAAAATTAATCACGGTATGTATCACTAATTAAAAAGGCTAAGTATTGGTTAAATTTTACCATTCTTAGCCTTGTCATTTTACGACTTTGTTAAAGTGTAAAGTTGTAGAGCATCTTCAATATTGTCATAGCCTTGGCAAATAAAGTTCAATTTCTTTAAGACCTTGATTGAATTGATATTTGCAGCATCAACTTTTGCCACAATTGTTTCCATTGTTAATTGCGTAAAAGCATAATCAATTAAAGCAGTTATGGCTTCTGTTGCATAGCCTTTTCCCCAATGAACCTTGCCCAAATCATAGCCAATCTCTGTTAAAGCCTTGTCATAATCCACCATATTAAAGCCACATGAGCCAATGATATGATTGGATGCCTTTTCAAAAATAGAGAAGCGGATCGCCTTGTGTTGCCTAGCTAATTGCTCCAGTAGTTCAATCATTTCTAAGGCTTGCTCTTCATGTGTAAAATGAGTAATATTCATGTATTTGGTTACCTCAGGATCAGACCAAATGGCCAATAAACTTTTAGCATCAGCTTTCACCATTTTTCGTAATCGTAATCTTTCCGTGTTGATATCTTCAATCAATACTTTTACCTCCAAAATTATGATGAGTTGGATGAAAAATATTGCTATCTGCGCATAATTCAGTCCCTTCAATTGGATATAGGTTTATTATAATAGGAAGGATACATACTGCAAAATACTGGAGGAAATAGCATGATAAAAGTCTCGGAAGATCAATATCCTATCATTAAACAATTTATTTCAACAGCACCAACATTTGTTTATAGTATACTAGATCAAATTATAGAAGGAACTGTCTATATGGATACAGTTGCTTACCAAACGTTATTATTCCACACGAAATCAGGAATCTATTATGTATATGGCGATGCAAGTAAGACTTCGATTGATCATCAGCTTGTCTACTGCTTCCAACAGGCCATAAAGCAAAAGAAACGTTTTACCTTATTTTCTTATTCAGAACAATGGAATATTAAAATTGAACAATTGCTAAATGACCAGCTTAGAAAATTAGAACGCTACACATTTACATTCGATGAAACTATTTATAATCATCAAGAAAAGCGTGGGGAACGACATTACGAAGTCAAGTCTATTACTGACCATCTTATTAACAATTCACTGGAATTTGATCAGACATATTATGAGGAATATTGGGATGCTACCTCTAATTTCCTCGAAAATGGCTTTGGCTTTTGTTTAGTACATAAAGAGCAGATCATCAGTGAAGCTGTCTCTATTTTTAAATCGAATGAATATGCAGAAATTGATATTATGACAGATTCAAATTTTAGAGGACAAGGATTAGCAAGTAGCATTGCGGAAACATTTATAGATCATTGTCTTGCCAACCAGCTAACGCCTTGTTGGGATTGTGATATTTCGAACACGGCATCCATTCATTTAGGTACAAAGCTTGGTTTTACAACTCCGCAAAAATATGCGATTTATACAAAAAGATAGCCCACGTTGCTTTCGAAAACACCGTGAGCTTTGTCTGTAGTTAAAAGAAACGATTGCGTAATTCGAAAACACGATAGAACAGTCTGGCATCTCTAGCCATTTTATTTGGTGCGTTCATATGGGGGCGGAGGCATTGTTGAAACAATTCATCACAGTATTTTGTGCTACCGTGGCGTTCATAGCATTCATCATGCAGTTTACAGCAAGCATCCACTGCATTTGTAGGGGCGCCTGGTCCTGAGCAACCAGGACCACAGTATCGATAGCCAGGATAACAAAAACCGAGCTTGCGATTTCTATTCATCTTCTAAACCTCTCTTTTCGATGTTTTTACTATAAAATATGTAACGTTT
This sequence comes from Lysinibacillus sp. FSL K6-0057, assembly GCF_038630885.1. Classification (NCBI taxonomy): domain Bacteria; kingdom Bacillati; phylum Bacillota; class Bacilli; order Caryophanales; family Bacillaceae; genus Lysinibacillus; species Lysinibacillus sp. FSL K6-0057. The sequence goes on from NZ_CP152047.1 coordinate 1,427,160, forward strand.
CTTCGTAGAAAAGGATAAAAAACTATAAGACTATTCTTTTTGATTTAAGGTTCCTGTAAGCTTAAAAAAAAATTAGCTGTAAGGATGGGAAGTTATGCTAGTTATAGCATAAAAGATAAGGAGTTTTTTTAACATGAATCCATCCGTTACACAAAAAGAACGAATCATTTCCTTAGATATTATAAGAGGATTAGCGTTATTTGGTATTTTATTTATTAATGTAGGCGCCTATCAGCTTTTAATGGAGGGTGCACCAATGCCTGATATGAGTGGTATCAATGGGGTGATTGATTCACTTATTAATATTTTTATAGAAAAGAAATTTTTCTCTATCTTTTCATTCCTATTTGGGGTTGGTTTTTATATTTTTGCTTCACGTGCAGAAGCGCGTGGGGATAGACCGAAATGGCGCTTTGCAAGACGCTTATTTGCTTTATTGGGTATTGGTATTATTCATATTTTTATTTTTTGGGGCTCTATCCTAGCCATTTACGCAGTGATTGGATTTTTATTGCTCCCATTTTATTCGGCGAAGGTTTCAACTATTTCTAAATGGTTATTTACCATTATCACACTGCATATTCTTGCGCTATTAGGACAAATGTATATGCCGACTAATGCGATTTCGTCAGCTATTTTTGGCTTTTTAGGCAATGATGCCGTAGCCATCTTTATTATGTTTTTAAGTGGTTTCTTAGTAGCAAAAGCTGATTGGATTGGGCATATTGGGGAGCATAGTCAAAAAATAAAACGGCTGCTTTATGGTACTTTCCCTTTCTTTATTGGATTTTCACTATGGATTTGGTTTGCCTCACAAGCAGATGACCAACAGCTTCAATCTATTATTGGCTTAGGGGTTGTTCCGACAACATACTTTTATTTAAGTGGTTTATTTATTCTATTAGAACATAAAACAATAGCCAAGCTACTTCAGCCAATTGGACGTGTAGGGCAAATGGCCTTTACAAATTATTTGGCACAAAGCTTTATTGAAACAGCCATCATTTCATTAATGGGGTTAGAAGTAGTTTCACCATCAGAGATTGTAGTAATCGCGAGTATAACGTTTATCATTCAAATAATCTATAGTGTGATTTGGTTTAAATTCTTTACAATTGGACCATTTGAAAAATTATGGCGCTATATGACTTATGGTAAAAAAGTTGTGTCAAAACAATCATAAAACACTGTAAATCCCAAACAATTCTACTGTTTGGGATTTTTTTTGCTGAAATAAATTGTATGTTTTTGTAAAAGATGAAACCTAAAATGGTAGACAACCGTAAACTAGATACTAGAAATAAAGGAGCGTTTACAATATGGCAAAGCAAATAAAAAAATATATGGCTGTGACAACGGCATCTTTGATGGCTGTACAGCTAGCAGCATGTGGAAATAGTGAAACTCAGACAGTGGAGGAAACCTCTTTAACTACTTCGAATCAGGTAACAGAAGATCAAAATCAAGCAACCACAAGTAATGAAATAGAAAGTGTTTATACTAGTGAAATGGCTGATGCCTGTGATGAATGGCAAGAAGGTGATGATGGTTCCTTTGAATGTATCGATGAAAATTCACCTTACTATGCACAGCATTTCTTTAATGGACTAATGTATGCAACGGCTGGCGCAATGATAGGTAGTGCAATATATAAAAGTCGCAATTTAAAAAATGGCACAGATCGAGAGGAGCAAACCAATGGTGGCGGCTCAGCCGTGCCACGATCGTCATCAAGCGCTAAAGATGAAAGTAAATCAACAAATGGTATAACAAACAGTACGCAAAATAAGGCTGGTTCAACTTCAGGTAGCTCTACTTCAAGTGGATCAAATTCTTATTCGAGTGGACAACGTTCCTATTCGACAGATAGTTCATCTAAGAGCTCCAATTCCTACTCTAATGGCTCCTCCTCAAGCACAGGGAAATCCGGCTTTGGTTCAGGCGGGGCATCTCGTGGCGGCTCGTCCTCCTCGTAAAGTTTGGAAAGGAAGCAAAAACGATGATGAATCATACACAGCAACGACAAGCATTCTACTCGAAATTCCCTAAATTCTTTCCTGACTTTGAGGATTTGGAGTATGCGTTATATGATGTTTTAGAATTGCCAAAGCAGCAAATTGATCAACTTCACTATGCAACACAAATCCTTTGGCGCATTTTTTTAAAAGTTGGGAAACAATTTAAACATTTATCGGTCGATCAACTGTTAGCCCTAGGAATTCGACCCGAAATGATACCATATATTCAACTAGATTATTTACAGCAGCAATCAGTTCTGGCACGATTTGATTTTATTTGTACAGAGGAGGGCTACATTAAATGTTTAGAGTTAAATGGAGAAACACCTTTTCTTGTACAAGAAACCTTTGAGATGAATGACGCACTATGCCAGCATTTTGGCTATAAAAATCCCAATGATGTAACAGCCTTACAAAAAACCTTGTCGGGTGCTCTTTTTGCTGCCATCCAATATTTACAAGATGTCAACAAACCAAAGATTGTTATCACGGGGAAAACAGCGAAGGAGGACTACGAGGAGTATTGCCAAGTACAGTTTATCAAACACTGTATTCCTTTTGATATGGAGTATGTGCCCATTCAAGAACTGATTATCTTTTCTAGTGACACGTCTGAGGTAGCACAAGGTCTGTATACACCCACAATGGAGAAAATTGATATTTTATTTAGACCCGCACACCCTGTAGAGTTTTTACTAGATGATGTGGCATCGGATGGTGATCGCATTGGATTGCATCTTTTAGAGCTTATCAAAAAAAGACAGCTGGCAATTATTAATCCACCTGCTGCTTATGTATTACAATCGAAAATCTTATTATGGTTAATATGGGAGCGGAGAAATGATCCATTACTCTTTACTTCCGAGGAACGAGCAGCTATCCAGCAATATATGCTCCCTACATACCTTACAGCAGAACCATTTATACGAGAGGATATACCCTATGTGAAGAAGCCTGTTTATTCTCGTGAGGGAAATACTGTAGAAATTTACGCAGGAAGTGGGCAGAGAGTAAATGCTTCCACATCCACACATTATGATGATAATTTGTTTATTTACCAACAGTATGTGGAGATGCCTAGCATAACAGTACAGTTAGAAGAGGGATATCACGCTAAGAAGTGGCTAATTGGTTCATTTGTGGCGGATAATCAAGCATGTGGTTTAAGCTGTCGGGTAGGCAATCAAATTACAGAATGGGATTCACATTGGTTAGCCGTTGGTTACAAGGAATAACAAATTTATAGTGCTGAAAAACAACACCATCCATAGCATTTTTGTAAAAGGTGAAAATGGATTTCCTTTGCAGGCTACTTGCTTTCCTGTGAGCGAGCGCCGAACCGCTTCCTTCGCTCCGTTTAAGGTTTCGCCTGTCTCGCTATCCCACGGGGGTCAAGTAGCCTTCCACTCCAACCCATTAATTTGTTTTTTTAGCAGCGGTTTTCAAATAAAGTGAAGGTGTTCACTACTCTATATGGAGAGGTGTTGTCACGCATCGCTTCTCCACATTTTTCACTACGGTTAGTATGAAAGAAAAGGAATTTGCAGAATGGTTGATTGGAGTGGAGCCAGCGTCACAGAGGAGACCCTGGAGCGAACGGAAGTGAGTGAAGCGGCTCATCGGACGCCCCCTGGAAAGGACGCTGGCGGAATGGAAATCAACCCCTCGCTTTGCCAAAAGGTCTTTTTCTGTTAGTGACATTAACTTTATTCAACAACATGAATTGGTGAGACTTTTAAAAGTTTCGCCAATCGTTTCGTTTAATCCTTATTCATTCCAACCTTTACAGACATCAATCCATTCTTTATAAGGTGCATACGTTTCGAGCTCTGAAATCGTTACCTCGATGGCTGAATTGCTACTACCACAGGCTGGAAATACTGTAGTAAAACGCTTCAGTGATTCATCTAAATAAATCGCTACGCCTTCGTTCACACCAAAAGGACACACACCTCCGACATCATGGCCAATCATCGTCTCCACATTATCTTTGGATAACATCTTTGCCTTCGTACCAAATAGGGCTTTGTATTTTGCATTATCAATTTTAGCATCACCTGCAGCAACGATTAAGATCGCACCATCATTCACGAGGAAAGATAAAGATTTTGCAATGCGTTCAGGCTCACAGCCAAGCGCCTGGGCTGCTAATTCAACTGTTGCGGAGCTTTCTTCTAATTCTTGTATTTTGTGTTCTACATGCCATTGTGCTAAATGGTGACGTGCTTTTTCAATTGCCATATGTACATCCTCCTACTCATATCAATTATGCCTTAGCATAGGTTGTCGAGATTTTTTGAGATTATTCGAGAAGCTCCCTTTTCTATAGAGGCGAGTTTTCTACATTCATACAAAAAGCATTTGTTAAATCAAGACAAAATTAATTTTACCATAATTTTCAGAATATATGGTTGTGAATGCTTTATCTTTCGAGTACCATTGGTGTAAGGAGTGTAAAATTACACTAAGGAGGTTTTTGTATGCTTAAGTTTATACAAATAGTATCTATTCTAATTGGTTTATCAGTTGTGACATTAATGGTCGCACTCATTATCACATTGAGTGGTGGCATGCATTTAATTAATTTAGTCTTTACTGTACCAGCTTGTTTATTTGTCTGGATTGTTTGTAGCATGTTTAAATGGACCAACACAAAAAAACGAAGAGGCTTGCTATTTGGTGTGATGGGAATCGCCTTATTGATTGCTGCCATCAAACCAATTCAACATTATTATAAATTGAGTATTCCCACTGTGGATGCGGAAATGGATGTAACCGTTTATCAGCCATTTACGCTTGGCAATGAAGTGGTAAAATCTAATGAAAAAGCTTCCTTACAATTGACAGAGTCTTTGCCACGGTTAGATGGTGCAACAGCCATGTATCCTTTGTATGCGGCTTTTGTGGAGGCTACTTATCCCAAAGGTGACTATCCTCCATATAATAGTAGAGTTCAAGTAAGCCGTACACCAGAGGCCTATCAAAATTTAATTGCAGGAGATGTTGATTTGATCTTTGCGGCAGCACCGTCCACCTCACAAGAATGGCAAGCTGAAAAGGAAGGTCTTACGTTTGATATGACGCCAATTGGTCGAGAGGCATTTGTCTTTTTTGTGCACCGTAAAAATAAAATCGATAATTTAACACTTGAGCAGGTCCAAAAAATATATGCTGGAGAAATAACGAATTGGCGTGAAGTGGGTGGTGAGGATGAGGCCATTCGTGCTTTCCAACGCCCAGCAGATAGTGGAAGCCAAACGACACTAGAAAAATTGATGGGCAATACGCCAATTATGGAGGCACCGACTGAAGATGTTGCATCAGGAATGGGTGGAATCATTCGTGAAGTGTCACAATATCGAAATTATAAGAATGCCATGGGCTTTACGTTTAGATATTATTCTACAGAGATGGTTGGTAATAAAAAAATCAAATTACTATCCATTGACGGAGTAGCACCAACAAAAGAGAATATTCAAAATGGTACATATCCTTTAGTATCTGAATTTTTTGCCATCACAGCTGGTACAGAAAATCAAAATGCTCAGAAACTGATTGATTGGATACTTTCTGAGGAAGGGCAAGCGATGGTAGAAAAGGTCGGCTATGTACCAGTGGAAAATCATTAAATAGTTTGCTATACTAAGAGTAATAATCGAATAAAAAGTTTTCTAGGGTTCCGTAGCTATTGCTAGTCTGGTCCGAGAGAAAACCACAAATTGATTTTGTGACACGGAAGGATAAAAGCCTGGGAGATACTGTTTAAAAACAGTTTCTTCAGGCTTTTTTTGTTTGGCTAAAATCGAATTATTTGGCGAATGCTGAAAAAGTATTTGGATTAACCAGTTATTCGGCCGTGTCTTATCAAATGGAGGGATTTAGGATGAATAAACAGTGGATCAGTGTCATAATAGCAGCTTGCTTTGAAGTAGGCTGGGTCATTGGTTTAAAGCATGCAACAAGTGTGCTGGAATGGATTGGGACAGCTATTGCTATTTTTATTAGTTTTTATTTGCTCATTAAAGCTGGAGAGCATTTACCAGTTGGGACAGTCTATGCTATCTTTGTCGGATTAGGTACAGCGGGTACCGTATGTGCAGATAGCTTACTGTTTGGAGAACCGTGGAAATTAGCAAAAATAGTATGTATTGTTGTGTTACTTGCAGGGGTTGTGGGCTTAAAGCTTGTAACGGGAGAGCCTAAGGAACAAGAGGTGACTGAATAATGGCATGGATGGCATTAGTTGTTGCAGGGTTATGTGAGATGATGGGCGTATATATGATTAGTAAATATAATAAGACGAAGAGTATGAAAAATTTAGGGCTGTTGATTGGTGCATTCACCTTAAGTTTTGCAGGTCTTGCCTATGCGATGGAAACATTGCCAATGGGTACTGCCTATGCGATCTGGACAGGAATTGGTGCTGCTGGGGGAGCCTTGCTAGGTATGCTATTTTTTAATGAATCAAAGGACTGGCGACGCATGGTTTGTATTGTCCTTGTATTAGGAGCAGCAATAATGTTGAAATTGCTATCATAATTAAACAGGCACTCTGCATAGTGTTGAAAAACAAAACAATCAATAGAATTTTTGTGAATGGTGAAAATGGTTTCCGTTGCAGGCTACTTGCTTTCCTGTGGGCGAGCGCCGAGCATCCCACGAGAGTCAATTAGCCTTCCACTCCAACCCATAAAAATGTTAACTTTTTAGCAAAGGTTTTCACTACCCTTTATGGAGAGGTGTTGTCACTACACATTGAAAATAGGAGCCTATCTAATTATACAAATCATGGGCTATTTGATCGCTACGGCTAGTATGAAAGATAAGGAAAAGACACTTTTGCAGAATGGTTGATTGGAGTGGAGCCAGCGTCACAGAGGAGACCCTGGAGCGAACGGAAATCAACCCCTCACCTTGCTAAAAGGTCTTTTTCTGCTAGTGACATGATCTTTTTTCAACAACAAACAGGCACTCCTGCATAAGCGGAAGTGCCTGTTTTTATATTATTTTTTTACATCTTTTGTCCATTCAGCCACTTTATCTGAATTAGCATCAATCCATTCTTTAGCAGCATCTTTTGGATCTTTACCATCCATTACTTCTAACATAACACTTTCTAAATCTTCTGCTGTCCAGTGGAAATTATCTAGAACTGAGTATACATCTGGTAAATCTTCTTTTAAGCCTTTACGAACGAATGTATTAATCGTTTCTTCTCCACCAAATACACCCTTTGGATCTTCTAAGTATTTAAGATCATATTTCGCAAATTTCCAGTGTGGTGACCAGCCTGTGACAATAATTTCTTCCTTATCTTTCAGCGCTTTAGATAATGCCGTTGTCATCGCGCCAGAAGAAGAAGTAATAAAGTTCCAATCTGCTAAATTATCATATTCTTCTAATGCTTTTTCTGTCGCAGCCGTAATTCCCGCACCTGGCTCAATACCAGTGATTGTATGATCTGCTTCATTTGTTAAATCTTTAATAGAATTAACATCCATATAGCTTGGTACAACTAAACCAATTTTTGCACCAGCAAGGTTTTCACCTAGCTCATCTAAATCAGCTTTATATTTTTCATATTGTGAAGCATGTGTATGTGGTAGCCATGCAGCCACCATTCCATCAGCTTCTCCTTTCGAGACAGCCTCCCACATGATCGCATTATCCAAAGGAGTTAATGTTACATCATAGCCTAAATCTTCGAGTACCTGCCCAACAACATTCGTTGAGGCAATTTCTGTATCCCACTCAACATAGGCTAGGTTTACCTCCTTAGAATCACTGTTTTTACCAGAACTTGAGCCTGAGTCGCCTCCACTACATGCAGCAAGCATGAAGCCTAGGCCTAGTGCCATTCCTAACTTTGATAGTGTTTTCAGTTTCATCGAATCTCCCTTTCTCTTCATCGTTTTGTATCAGACTGCCGCCATCCATCGGAGCATGGATGGTAGCAAGAAAGATGACGTTTCTATAATGCTTTCTTTTTATTGAAGCTTTGTGTTAAGCGATCAATAATGATTGCGAAAATAACTAAACCTAAACCTGCAACGAAGCCATTCCCAACTTGGGTACGTTGTAGGGCCGTTAATACTTCCCGTCCTAGACCTGGAGCCCCAATCATAGAGGCAATCACTACCATAGAAAGTGACAGCATAACGGTTTGGTTAATCCCTGCCATAATGGTTGATTTAGCAAGGGGAATTTCAACTTTAAATAATTTTTGGCTAGCTGTACTACCATAGGAGTCTGCAGCTTCCACTAATTCTTTTGGTACTTGACGAATACCGAGGTTTGTCATACGTACAGTTGGGGGTAAAGCAAAGATAACGGATGCAAAGACACCAGGTACAATACCAATACCAAAAAAGGCAACAGCCGGAATTAAATAAACAAAGCCAGGCATTGTTTGCATGAAATCTAGTATTGGTTTAATAATGTTTTCAGCTACCGTTGATTTTGACATTAGGATACCAAGTGGAATACCGATGATGATGGATATAATACTGGAAAAGATCACAAGCGTGGTTGTTTCCATAAGATGAGTCCATAATCCTTGGTTATAGATAAACAACAAGCCTATTAATGAGAATGCAGCAAGCCCTAACTTTTTGCCTGAAACGAAGAAGGCAAATATCACGACAAGAAGTATAAGAATAATGGCTGGGATACTAATTAATAAATCAGTGACCTGATTCATGAGTAGTTTTCCGAATTGCTGAATAGAGTTAAAGAACGCTGAAAAATTACTCGTCAACCAGTCCATAGCTGATTCTACCCACGGAGCTAGTGGTAATGTTGGAATATTATCTAAAAAGTTATTCATGTGCTTCGGCCTCCTCATCGCTCGTTGACAGTGCTTGGATGACAACGCCCCTAATTAGTACACCAAGCAAGCGACCATCTTTCACAACGGCAATAGGAGTAGGAGAATTATAGATCATCCCTAAAATATCCTGTAGTAACATATCTGGTGGAACTGTTAACACTTCTGATTGCACAATAGAATGGACGGTTTGCTCTTGTTTCTTAGCTGCAGCCAGTGCATCGTCTGCAGTGATATAGCCTTTTAAATGTCTATTTTTATCAACAGCCATTAATAAACTAACAGCTTCTTGACGCATGCGTTTTAGTGCCACTTTAGGGCCATCTAGGTCTGTATTGACATAAACTGGTCGTACCATGACATTTTCAGCTGTCAATACTTTCGAACGATCCACATCTTCCACGAATGTTTTGACATAATCATTTGCTGGGTTGGTTAATATTTCTTCTCCCGTACCAATCTGAATGATAGAGCCATCCTTCATAATGGCAATGCGATCCCCAATGCGTAATGCTTCATTTAAATCATGTGTGATAAATAAAATCGTCTTTTTCAATGTTTGTTGTAGATCGAGTAGCTCATCTTGCATTTCTTTACGAATCAATGGATCAAGTGCAGAAAATGCTTCATCCATTAGCAGTATTTCAGGATCATTTGCGAGGGCTCGTGCTAAGCCAACACGCTGTTGCATACCACCTGATAATTGACTTGGATACTGATCTTTGTATGCGAGTAATCCGGCATTTTCTAAAGCTTGTTCAGCTTTTGCTTGCCGTTCTTCTTTTGAAATGCCTCGAATTTCAAGGCCATATTCGGTGTTTTGAAGTAATGTACGATGGGGGAATAAACCGAAGTTTTGGAAAACCATGCTCATTTTGTTTCTTCTTACAGACCGTAGACTTTCTTTTCCCATAGTAGAAATATTTTCTCCATCGATATATATATTTCCGCTCGTTGGTTCAATAAGGCGGTTTAAGAGCCGTATAAGCGTGGATTTGCCACTTCCCGACAATCCCATAATCACAAAGATTTCTCCTTCGTTGACAGTAAAGCTTGCATCGTATACACCAACAGTTGCACCTGTTTCTTTTAAGATATCAGTCTTACTTTTTTGTTGCTTAACGAGTTCTAGTGCTTGGGGAATATGTTTGCCAAACACTTTCGATACGTGTTCTATTTTAATTTTTTCCATAGAAGCACTCCTTTCGTAGAATATTACTATGTGAGGATAACGATACCCAAAAATAAACAAGTAACAACCTTACTGTAGCAAAGGGTTGTTACTTTTGTCAAATCGATAAATAAGAAAAAACCCGCTTAAACGCTGTTATATCAGCGCTTAAACGGATTTTAATTTGGGTATAAAAAGCTTTGAACTCTGGCGAAACTTTCATCATTTCCAACAAAATAAATAATGTCACCTTCTTCAAATGAGACATAAGGACCAGGTGATAGTAATAATTCATTGCCACGTCTAATACCAACGATGGTACTAGAAGTATTTTGCCAAAAATTTAAAGCTTGTACAGTTTGATGAATGCATGGACTATCAGCTGTCATTTCTAATTGATAGGGAATGAAAGGATTGACTGATCGATAATGCTCTGTGCGACTAATTAGTTGCTTTGCCTTGTCTTGCAAATTAATCAATTCTTGATGTTGCTTTTGAATACTTGTCAAAAGCTCATTTTGTATTTCATGAATCGATTGGACATCATGAAACTGTCTGACGAATTGAGCCGCTTTTTCATACGATTTTATAATTACGCCGCTACCTTTAGAGGCTTCAACAATTTCTAAGTCTTGCAAAACGGCAATAGCTCTTCTTGCAGTCTCAGCTGAAACATTATATTGACTGGCAAGAGAGGATCTTGCATATATTTTATCGCCAATGCTGTATTTTCTTTCGACAATCTTGGAGGCGAGGTCGATGGCTATTTGTTGATATTTTGGTTGCTTTAGTTGAACAGTTTTTTCTAAGTTCATGTTAAACTTCCTTTCGTCATTACAGTACCACAGCTTATTATAGACTAGCCTGCACAGAAAAAATAGCATCTCCATAAGCTAGTAGTATATGATGAAAAAGTAATAATAAAATTTCCGTCTCTAACAATTATAATGAAAGAATAATAGCTGTTGTTTGACACTTTTTAGTTATTATTATAAACTAAGTTACGTTATGTAAGTGATGTGAAAATACATGTGCTCAGTTGGTGAATTTAGCCAACTGTTTCTATAGAAGGTTGGAGATTAATATGACAATTACGACTAAAGTGATGGACTTAGTGAAAGATAAAATGACAATAGTAAAGCATACGAACACAGAAAATATTTGCCTAGTTGGTCCAGTGAATTTGCCTGTAAAACAAGGTGATTTTTCTGCAACTTTTCAATGGTATAACTGGCTTAAAATCGATGCAAATTTAACAAAAGAAGAAATCATTGATGGATTAGCCGCTGCCAATTTAGCCTTTTTGCAACAATCTTCTGTGCTTGTATATGGTGATTTTGCCCACTCAGAAGATGCTTTAATCCGAATGCATAGTATTTGTCACACAGGTGACATTTTTGGCAGTCAGCGCTGTGATTGTGGTTACCAGTTGCATGAGTCCATGAAAATGATTGTAGAGCATGGCTGTGGTGCCATATTTTATTTAGCTGATCATGAAGGTCGTGGTATTGGACTATTCTCTAAATCTCTTGCCTATTTATTGCAAGAGGAAGGGTTAGATACAGTTGAAGCAAACCATGCACTTGGCTTCCCAGACGATACACGTTCTTATGAAGAAGCACTTGCGGTGTTAGCTACGTTACGTACCAAACCAGTAACCCTGATTACAAATAATCCGAAGAAATTGGCTGCATTACAGGCTCGCGGCATGGCTGCGGAAGGGCATGTTCCTTTATGGGGCGGTTTGACAGAGACGAATCGTTTTTATTTAGAAACGAAAGTTGAAAAATCTGGACATTTACGCGAAAAGCAATAGGTGGAGGTTGCGATGATGATGAATGTAGATGAAAAATATATGCAACTGGCACTAGATTTAGCAGCTAGTGCAAAAGGAAATACGAACCCTAATCCACTTGTTGGGGCTGTAATCGTGAAGAACGGCGTGATTGTAGGCACAGGTTTACACAGAAAAGCAGGAGAACCACATGCTGAAGTGCATGCTTTTCGAATGGCTGGAGAGCATGCACAGGGTGCTACATTATATGTAACGCTAGAGCCTTGTTCACATTATGGTAAGACACCACCTTGTGCGAATTTAGTGAAGGAATCTGGTGTCAGTCGAGTGGTAGTTGCTATGCAAGATCCAAACCCAACTGTAGCAGGTCGTGGTATTCAATTGCTGCAAGAAGCGGGAATAGTGGTAGAAGTAGGTGTTTTAGAGCAACAAGCGCGCCGTTTAAATGAACGTTTTATTCACAATATGCTTACAAAACGCCCATTTGTTATTTCGAAATTTGCCATGACTTTAGATGGGAAAATTGCCACGCATACAGGGCATTCAAAATGGGTAACAGGTGAGGCAGCACGTGAAGATGTTCACCATCTTCGCCATGAAGTAGATGGAATTTTAGTTGGCGTGGGTACAGTGATTGCTGACAATCCCTCTTTAACAACAAGATTAAAAGAAGGATACGGAAAAAATCCAACACGTATTATTATCGATAGTTCTCTACGTACACCTGACCATGCAAATGTGTTAAATACGGAGGATGCACCAACGATTCTGGTTTGTAGTGACGACGTAAGCCAAGAAAAGATTCATTTATTTACAGAAAAAGGTGTTACAGTGTTCCCTGTTCGAAAAAATGAATATGGCCTTCAGATTGATGAGATGCTTGAAAAACTTTATGAACACGGCATAACGGATATTTTGCTAGAAGGCGGAAGTAAAATGAACGCTTCCTTTTTACAGCAAGGTGCAATCGATAAATATGTGGTATATATAGCGCCTAAAGTTCTTGGAGGGAATCTATCGTTAACACCGTTTGCTGGCTATAATCCCTCTCTCATGCATGAGGCATGGGATGTTGAATTTACTTCATTTGATAAAATAGGCGAGGATTTGCGTATTATTGCTTATCCAAAGCAAGGTGAAGAAAAGTGAACTATCAAGCAGATATCTGTATAGTAGGAGCAGGTCCAGCAGGTGCACTGTTAGCCTACCTACTTGCTAAAAAAGGGCTGTCAGTAATCCTACTAGAGCAAAATGCAGCACTTGGTCAGGCATTTCGTGGCGAGCATTTAAATGAGGAAGGTGAGGCTGTTTTAAAAAGTCACCATCTTTTTGAAGCAGTCGAGGCACTTGGCATCTTACGAATGGAAAAGCTTGAGTATTATGCTGGTGGCAGAGCATTTAAAACGATTCTTCCAGATAAAGCAATAGGACATTTAGGCATTCATGTACCTCAGGCCAATTTATTAAAAGGAATTTTACAAAAAGCACAACCGTTCCCTAACTTTACATGCTTGCTACATACAAAGGTAACAAAGCTGATTGTGGATGCTTCAGGTCATTATAGAGGCGTTTTGGCGACAAAAAACGGAGACCCTATAAAGATCGATAGCCAATTAATTATTGGTGCTGATGGTCGTTATTCTACCATTCGTAAGGAAGCACATATTGATGTTCAGAAACAAAAGCATGGCTTTGATTTATTGTGGGCTAAAATTCCTGCACCCACTGATTGGGAGCCATCTATAAAAATGGCACTCATCGATGATAAGCAGCTGTCATTGTTTACGCAAGTTGGTGGTTATATTCAAATAGGCTGGAATATCGAACAAGGTAGTTTCCCTCAGCTCCGAAAACAAGCATTTACACCCTTTATCCAGCAGCTTGTGGAGGCATTTCCAGAATTAGCGGAGTCCGTACAGGCGCAGATAACGTCTTGGCAAGATTTTGTTTTGCTTGATGTCTTTAGTAGCCATTGTAATAGTTGGGGAACAAAGGGCCTTGTCTTGTTAGGGGATGCCGTTCACACAATGACACCAACTGGCGCTTTTGGGCTGAATAGTGCACTGAAAGATGCAGATTGTCTTGCATCATTGCTAAATAAAGACACGCTAGCACATTTTAACGTAGAAGATTTTCAACAAATGCGTGAGCAAGCCATTGAGGAAGTATTAGCAAAACAAATTGAAAAAGAGCAGACATTTGCTTCTAACTTTATAAACAAGGCTTCTTGAAAGGACGAACAACTAGATGAAGTTTGGCTTTGATATAGATGACACATTAATTGATTTACGAGCACATGCCTTTTCACTCTATAATAAAAAGCTTGGTAAAAATGTTTCCTTTGAAACCTTTCAAGCGATACAGCGAGTGGAAATTCATGAACCATTTGGATTAACAGACGAGGAAGGTTCAGCCATGTGGAATAGCGTATTAGAAGAGATCTATTTTACGGACTGCCCATCTTTTGAAGGGGCATTAAAAACGCTCCAAACTTTAGCAGAGCAAGGATATGACATTTACTATATTACATCTCGCCCAAAACAATACTGTGCGCAAACAAAAGCGTGGATGGAAGCACAGGGCTTTCCAATAACAGACGGTCATTTTTTCTGTGGCATGCAAGATGCAGAAAAAGTAGCCATTATAAAAGAGCTTGCTTTAGATATTTATGTAGATGATAAACCAGCAGTACTTGAAACGCTTCATGATGTGAAAACTAAGGTGATCTTAAAAAATCAATCCTATAACCAGCATGTGAATCTTCCGCGTTTATTTGATTGGCAAGCGTTTCAAACCATGTTTCAAAATTAAAGGATTGGTGCAACGACTAACCGTTGTACCAATCCTTTTTTTGCTAAAAACGACTAAGCTTAAAGGTAGATAAATCTTGTTTACTTTTGCCTTCTATAACTAATTCCGCAAGGGCTTCCCCAACAGCACTACTAAATTTAAAGCCATGACCAGAAAAGCCTGCAGCAATGACAATATTCTGATGTTCAGGTAAAAAATCGATAATGAAATCTTCATCTGGTGTCATCGAATACTTACATGTTTTTCCGTATTTAAGCGTTCCATGCTGAGGCATAAACTGATCAATGAAATTTTGTAAATCAACTGTATCAGACGCATCAAATGGACGTAGAGGGTCGTTCGGATTGACCACATCACCGCCATCGTGTCGTCCAAGCTTTAACCCAGCTCCATCAATGCTTGGAAAACCGTAGTAGGTCGAATCTGCAAGTTCAAAGCAATAGGCTGGGAAAACTTCATCACGATATAGCTGCTCATCCGCCTCAAACCATGCAAAGGTTTTGCGCGTTGGTGTGACGGGTATGCTCACGTCTACTGTTTGTAGTAACTCTGTTGCCCATGCACCCGCCGTTACTATTAAGTGCTTTGCTTTATAGCTATTATGTACTGTTTGAACCTGTACAATATCACCAGCTTGGATAGCCAATACTTTTTCATTTGTCTGTAAGCTTGCACCAGCCTCTAAGGCTAATTTTTTATATGCTCGAATACATGCTTCAACACGAAGGACGCCTGCAGTCGGCTCAAAGCAAGCAACTAAATTTGCTGGCAAGAATAGCCCTGGCCATTTGTTCATCGCCTCAGCAGCTGAATAGTGTTCGAGTGCTAAATCATAGAGTGCAGCACTAGCCTTCACATTTCGAATAAAGGCACATGTTGGTTCGCCAATATTGACCACACCGGTTTGTAAAAATAAGCTTTCATTTACTAATGACACTAGCTCATGCCAAAGCTCACCAGCTCTTTTTACAAAAGGTACATAGCTAGCCCCTTCACCATAAGCAAAACGAATGATTCTTGTATCTCCATGATGACTACCTTCTTCATGCGGGGGAGTAAAGGCATCTAGCATAAGAACTTTTTTACCTTCCTTTGCTAAATAATAACCAGCCGCCATCCCCATGGAGCCAGCACCAACTATTATGACATCATAGTCCATTCTAATCCCTACTTTTTTACTCTAGTATAACAGATTAACAGAAAAGGAAACAGAAATTTTAGAAAATAAATAGGCACAACACCTGCAAATCCAAATGGACTAGAGGTGCTGTGCGTTGTAGATACCTGCTATTTTGAGTTTGGTAGAATTTTATTAAGGAAAATCGCTACTAGCGCTGCCGTTGCGATAGGCGACCCAAATAAATATTGAACGGTTGTAGGTAATGAATATAGGAAATCATCAGGCAATAATGTCAAAGCTAACGTTAAAATAACAGGAATCGCAATGACATACATTTCCTTTTCGCCAATATGTTCATTTTTCATGACCTGCAAACCACTAATGGCAATTATACCGCAGACGATCACAAATACACCGCCAATAACAGCCGAAGGAATCGCTGAAATGAGTGCCGCTAATTTTCCAGAGAAGCCGAAGACGATAAACCAAATACCTGCTGCTATAAATACTCGACGGCTCGCAATCCCTGTAATTGAGATAACACCTGCATTTGTAGAGTAACCAGTAACAGGAGTGGAACCAAGTAAAGAAGCAATAAAGCAGCCAATTCCTTCGCCAATAACACCACGATTAATTTGCTTATTTGTTAATGGTTGGTCGATAACATTGCTAATGGCAAACCATGTTCCTGTTGTTTCTGCCATTAAGACAATATAAATAATGACCATTGTGATAATGGCAGAAATATTAAAACTAAAGCTAAAATCTGCAAATGGAATTTGTGGCATACTAAACCATTTTGCTTGCGATACAGGAGATAAATCTAAAACACCCATGATATTGGCTGCGATACTACCAGCAATTAAGGCAATGATGACAGAAGCAATTCGGAATAGACGTCCTTTTTGATGGAAGACTGTGCCTAACATAACACAAATAATTAACACAAATGCTGAAATCAGCGCTAAATAGATGTTTTGATTAATGGATGCTCCTGCTCCATTAAAAATATTATCACTTAAACCGACAGGCATTAAGGACAGTCCAACCACAAAGATAATCGTTCCACCCACAATTGGTGGAATAAATGTTTGGACAATTTTATTGAAGATGCCTGTATAGCCTAAAATAATAACTAAAATGGCACCTATTAAACTAGCACCGAGCACAGTACTCCAACCTAAATCACCACTACCACTTGCTGCATAGATCCCAATAATGGCACCAAGTGGAACATAGGATGGACCTTGTGCCATCGGTAATTTCATACAAAAATGTGTTTGCACAATCGTCGCAATCCCAGCTGCAATAAAGGTTGATTGAATGAGTGCGCTTGCCTGACCAGTTTGTAAACCGATTAGCATGGCAATTAAAAATGGTACGACGTAAACATCCATAGCCATTACATGCTGTAAACCGAGTAGAGCGGATTGACCGAACGAGATTTTCTCATCTGGTAATACGGTTAATTGTGTTTGTCTTGTTTGATTAGTTAGTTTTCTATGTTGTGTTTCCACGAAGTTGTACACCTCAAAATGATAGATTTTTATTGGAAAATAAGAGAGTGATTAGTCTCTCGTATGAACTTTACTACCTTGCACCCATACCTCACGGATATTTTCTGGGCGTACAAGATACATGATTTTTTGGAAGATATCGAGTAAATCTTCATTTTGATCAAAAATCGGAAGCTTAGCAGTAGGGAATTTTGTATCGATAATTTGTACATCCCATGTATAGTTTTCCTGTAAACGTCCAATTGGAAGACTTAAGCTTTCTCCACCACCAGCTGTCGCGAGATAGAAGGCCTCATTAATCGTAATGCGTGAATTTGGCACACCACGGTTTTCGGCGGTAATGGTTGTATCTACACCATCCTCTAACATTCTCGATGACATAACAGCCTGTCTTGCATTATCAAAAAGACTTGGAGAAAATCCACCTGAAACATCTGAGCCTAATCCAATATCAACCCCCATAGCATGGAAGCGGGCGATTGGAATCACACTGTTAGCAAAATAGGCATTAGAGATTGGACAATGACCAATGGCAGTGCCAGTTTCAGCAAATAATCGGGCATCCTCATCACTTAAGAAATTACAATGAGCCATGACAGATTTATCACCTAACAAACCAAAGTCATGCAAGGCAACTGCATCATTTTTCTGGAATCGTTCTTTGACGTAGCCGTGTTCCCAGTCACTTTCACTACAGTGAGATTGAATATGTGTATCGTATTTCGCAGCCAATTCACCTAAGCCCTTTAAGGCACCATCAGTACAGCTTGGAATAAAGCGAGGCGTGACAACAGGATAAACACCCTGTTTAGCTGTTTTGGCTAAATCTTTTACAGCTAAAATAAATTCCTCCGTATCCGCTAATGCAGTTTTTGTGTTCTCATCTCGATAAAAATCAGGATTTTGCTCAGGATCATCCATGACTACTTTTCCGACTAATCCTCGCTGTCCCTTTTCAGCACAGATTTTCGCTAAAAGTACGCTGGCCTCCTTATGAACCGTCGCAAAATATAATGATGTAGTTGTACCATTGGCAAGTAGTGTGCTTACTAAATCCTCATAAACCTCTTGAGCAAATGCTAAATCGGAAAATTTTGATTCGATAGGGAAAGTATATGTGTTTAACCAATCGTATAGAGGAATGTCTAAAGCTGTCCCAGATTGTGCCCATTGAGGTGCATGTACATGCAAATCGACAAATCCTGGTAGGAAATATTGCCCTTCAGCTAATGCATGGAAGTTATTTTGATCTTGATATGTAGTGAATAGTTGTTGGTAATCCGCGTGTTCAGGAGCGACTGTTTTAACAATCATGCCGTCAGCATTAATGAAAAATAAATAATCTTTTAAAATGTGAACGTCAGTAGCAGATTTACTAGTAAAAGCTGTCCCTTTGAAAATATGCGTATATTCAGTCATAAAAACCACCTTAATGTTCGTTTATTGATAATAACACGGATTATTATAGGCTATACAAACTATTAAGTCTATAAAAAAACGAATATTGGTGCTGTGGCTAAAGAAAAAAATCCACCTTTGCAACTACATTTTTACAGCTTTGACAAGCGTTGATAGATAACAAAAGAAGGCACCTAACTGAGAGTGCCTTCTTTCTACATGATCGAATCATTGATGATGTGAAGAAAATTATTAAAGGATGCGGAGTGATGCAATTCATTTTTTCTTGTACAAAGGTAGATAGGGCGTTGAATATCAATGTCTTTAATAAAAACGCGGGCAACTTGTTGCTGTTGAATAAAGCTAGAAGCTGCTATGGATGGAGCTAGCATCGTACCAAAACCTGCTGCAATGGCATGAATCGATTCATTAATTCCATCTAGTTGTAGCCCTACTTTCGGTGGAGGGATTTTATGCACTTTACATAAAGCATTTAAATATTCTTTTGTGGAACTCCCATCCTCCCTTGTGACAAAGGGCTGCTGCATAAGTTCTGCAAGGGAAATCGTTTGACCAGCTAGACGATGGTTGTACGGTACAATAAACCAATAATCTAAATTCATGAGAAATTGATAATTAATATCAGCATGATGCCCATCTTCTTTGACGATAAAGGCCAAATCAGCTTTATAATGAAGTAAATCCTCAATAACTTGCTGAGAATTAGCGGTTTTTAAATGAATATGTGTCGCTGGAAAAACTTGTTTAAAATGAGCTAACCATTTGGGCAATAAAAAATGGGAGGGAACATGTGTTGAGGCAATTTGCAATTCTTCATTGCCCGTATTTTTAAGTTGTTCAATTTTACTTTCAATATCAGTTTCTAAATCAAATAAGCGCTGTGCCTGTTTGTATAAAAAAGCACCATTTTGAGTTAGCGAAATGCCTCTCCCTTTGGCTTCTAGCAGAGTCAAACCCAGCTCTTTTTCTAAATTTCGAATTTGGATGGTTACTGCAGGCTGACTAATCATAAGCGTCTGTGCTGCTTTGGAAACACTATTGAGTTCAGCCACCTTTGTAAATAACCGCAGAGCATGTAAATTCATGTCGTTACACCTTTCATAAATTTTTTTTATGATTTTATATACATTATATATTAGATTTATTAATTTGCGCTCTGTATCCTTTTAATTACAGTAGAATATATGAGAGGGGGATCATCATGAATCGACAACACATAGGGATTGTCTTTGGAGGAATTTTATTATTGGTTGTTGCAATGGGGATTAGTCGATTTGCATTCACACCGATTCTACCCTTTATGCGTCGTGATGTAGGTTTTTCATTAGAAGTGGCTGGATTTTTAGCTTCAAGCAATTATATTGGTTATTTCATTGGTGCATTATGGGCAGGATTCATTTATCGTCAACGTAAGAATGTTTTATTGGCAAGTGTTGTTATCAATGTCCTATCCGTTGTATTAATGGGCTTGATAGAAGTATATAGTGTCTGGCTAGTTCTGCGTTTAATTGCAGGCATTACAGGGGGTATTATTTTTGTTTTAACGTCTAGTATTATTATGGATTACTTGGCGAAACATTCATTATCACGCTGGTCTGGCTATGTATTTAGTGGTATAGGCTTGGGAATTGCTATTTCAGGTTTATGTGTACCTGCTTTAGAAATAAGATTTGCTTGGCAGGGTACATGGTTAGGATTAGGGATTTTATCAGCGATTTTTTTATTTATTACCTATTATTTATGGAGAAGTTTAGCGGTGCAGGATATCACAAAAGTTACAAAAACGCTTGATACAAAAATGACAAAGGGTTTTATGCCATGGCTGATTTTATCCTATGGCTTAGAGGGGTTAGGCTATATTATTACAGGGACTTTTTTAGTCGATATTATTCATAATATCCCTTCTCTTCAAGCTTACTCCTCCTATAGCTGGGTCATTGTGGGGTTAGCGGCTATTCCATCAGCTCCTGTTTGGACAATCTTATTAGAGAAGTTTTCAGCTATAAAAATTTTATTTGTGGCATACATACTTCAAGTGGTAGGCATCCTGTTACCTGTTTTTGCACAAACCGTATGGAGTGTGTTGTTAGCGTCATTTTTATTCGGACTAACCTTTGTAGGGATTGTCACGCTAACTACTTCCTATGCACGACAGCTTTTCCCGACACAAAGCGGATTCGTTGTATCCTTATTAACAACCTTTTATGCTTTTGGACAAATTATCGGACCGATCGTCGCAGGAAAGCTGGTTGAAGTTTATAGTAGCTATAAAGCAGCACTTGTATTTGCTGGTGTCATTGTGTTTCTTGCATTGCTCGTTATGGTAATTGGTAGATGGCTCACTTTAAAAAAAGAAGCTGTTGCAGAACATACAATTTCTATATAACGCATAAAAGCCAGAAATCCAAATAGGATTTCTGGCTTTATCATTTACTTAAAGAAGCCGTGCCTCTATCTACATGATATTAAAAAATATAATAAAAGTCTATATATTTTTTTCTTTATATGGAAAAATAGACAAGTGCACAAAGGACGTAACGTTACGATTCTACTTTGAAATGAGGACTATATATGAACACAGAACAAGCTATTCAACGCTGGAATCAATATGCGGAAAGGTATACAGCTAACTACGATGAGCAGGGTGACATTCATCGTGTAGTACTGTTAAATCCCACTATCTTTTCTTTGCTGGAAGAGGTAGACGGAAAGCATGTATTAGATGCAGGATGTGGAGAAGGCTATTTAAGTAGATTACTAGCGAAGAAAGGGGCAAGCGTGACGGCTGTTGATTTTTCTCGAAAAATGCTGGAGATTGCTTTGGAAAGAACACAACAGCAGGAAGCTATTCAATTTTTACACGGGAACTGTGAAAATTTATCATTCTTAGCAAATGAACAATTTGATGGTATTGTTTCGAATATGGTTTTCCAAGATTTAGAGGATTATCAGGCTGCGATACGTGAGATGTATCGACTATTAAAACCGAATAGCATTTTTATCTTTTCGATTCTGCATCCGTGTTTTGTGACACCAAATAGTGGATGGATGAGACATGAGCAGCTAGATCAACAGTATTGGAAAGTCCAGCGTTATTTTTATGAGGGTGCCTATCAACAACTAGATGCTGAACCACCCATAGTTTTATACCATCGAACATTAACAAGCTATGTGCAAGCCATTATTCAAACTGGCTTTACCATTGAAAATATTGTAGAGCCAAAGCCATCACAAGACATGCTAGAGAAATATCCGCAATTTGAGGAAGATTTGCATTGTGCAGATTTTCTAGTATTTAAACTAAGAAAATGAAGGAGAGTGAATCCATGCGTTTATTTCATGTCAGTGAAGATTCTACAATAACGATTTTTCATCCTCGTTTACCTGAACGACCAGATTTAGATGCCACCAAAGGGCTTGTTTGGGCAATCAACGAAAGATGCTTGCCAAATTATTTAACACCGAGAGATTGTCCTCGTGTTTGTTTTCATGCAGGGATACAAACAACAGAACAGGATAGAAGGCATTATCTAGCGCAAGCCTCTCATGTAGTGGTCATTGAAAACAAATGGTTTGAAATATTGAAGAATACGAGACTTTACCTATATGAGTTTGATAGTAATGGCTTCACATTACAGGATGATAATGCAGGCTATCATACAAGTGAATTAACACAAATACCCATTAATGTCTCTGAAGTCA
Source organism: Lysinibacillus sp. FSL K6-0057 (assembly GCF_038630885.1). NCBI lineage: Bacteria > Bacillati > Bacillota > Bacilli > Caryophanales > Bacillaceae > Lysinibacillus > Lysinibacillus sp. FSL K6-0057. Next base: position 1,449,539 of record NZ_CP152047.1, read on the forward strand.
ACGATATAGCTAAAGCATTATGGGATCGGAATGTTGAATTACGTATAGTAAATAGCTTGTGGGAAATCCATGATGAAATCCAGCATACAAGCTTAAATTGGTCGATGTGCAGAATGCGTTTTGCACAGGCTAGAGGATAAAGAACAAGCCTCGTCATGCTACTGTTGCATGGACGAGGCTTGTTTGTCTATTAGAAAAAGATATACAGCTAACTGCGATAAGCAAGGTGATATTCATCATGTAATACTGTTAAACCCCACCATCATCTCTTTGTTGAAAGGGAGATCGATAAGGCTATGTAAGTGAAGATTATATTCAAACAAATTTTCAATCTCGTCTTCCAGTAAGACAAAATTAGATCTTTCTAAAGGGATTATGTGCATCGTTCATAGTGGTGTTCACTACTGCTAGTATGAAAAAAGGAAAAGACGCTTTTGCACATGGTTGATTGGAGTGGAGCCACCGTCACTCCTAGAGGATTTAGCATCACAGATGAGAGCATACAGCGAACACTAGTGAGTGAAGCGGCTCATCGGACGCATTCTGGAAGGGACGCTGGCGGAACGTAAATCAACCCCTTGCTTTGCCAAAAGGTCTTTTTCTGCTAGTGACATGAACAACATTCCCTTTTTAGCTAGACTGCATGATAACGACCAACAGGAACGATTAAAGGTGTTTTTGAAACAGGGTCTTCAATGACCATGCTATCTAAATCGAATGTTTCTTTAATTAACTCGCTTGTCACAATAGTTTTTGGTGAACCTTCTGCAAGTAAATGACCATTTTTTAATGCAAATAAGTAGTCTGCATAACGGGCAGAAAGGTTAATATCATGCAATACCATGACAATGGTTGTACCATATTTTTTATTTAAATCTGTTAGTAAATCTAAAATTTCAACTTGATATGTAATATCTAAAAAAGTTGTCGGCTCATCTAAAAATAAAATATCAGTTTGTTGTGCTAATGCCATAGCAATCCATACACGTTGACGCTGACCACCTGATAGTTCATCAATATTGCGGTCAGCAAATTCTGTAATGTTCATCATTTCAAGTGCTTCTGCAACTGCCTCATAATCTTGTTTGGACCATCCTTTAAACAATGTTTGGTGAGGAAATCGACCTCGTCCGACTAAATCAGCAACTGTAATTCCCTCAGGAACGATAGGGGATTGAGGTAAAAGCCCTAACACACGAGCTAATTGCTTTGGTGGCATTTGATGAATTGATTTGCCATCTAGCATGACGTGACCACCAGTTGGCTTAATGAGACGTGCCATTGTTTTTAATAAAGTAGATTTCCCGCAACCATTCGCACCAATAATAATGCTAATTTTGTTACTTGGAATAGCAATGCTGACATTTTCTAAAATCGTTTTCTGCTCGTAACCAGATGTTATATGCTCAGCTTGAAGCGTATGTGTTGGTTTCATCATATATCTCCCTTTCGATTGATTCGAATTAACAAGTAAATTAAGTAAGGTGCACCAATGATTCCTGTAATAACACCTACTGGATATCTAGCTGTAAATGCGAATTGCCCAATTAAATCAGCAGCCAATACTAAAATAACACCAATTAGACCAGCTGGAAATATATTTGAAAACCCGACACCAACTAACTTTTTGGCAATTGGTCCAGCAAGGAATGCAACAAAGGCAATCGGTCCTGTAGTTGCTGTAGCAAGTGCAATGATTAATACAGAACTAATCATTAAAATGATTCGTGTTTTGTTTGTGTCTACACCTAGAGAGGTGGATGTTTGTTCACCAAGCTCAAGCATTTCTAAATGTTTCCCGTAAAATAAAAGTACAGGTGTAAAAACAATGACAATGATTATTAATGGAAATAGCGTCTCCATTTTTGCACCATTCAAACTCCCACTTAACCATCTCATGGCGCTTGGAATATCATGTGTGTTGCCAATCAACATTAAATAAGAGATGAATGCATTGAGCATGGCTTGAATGCCAATCCCGATTAAAATTAATCTGCCAATTGAAAAAGAAGAACCTCTTGATAAAGCATAAATAATTAGTACAGTAGCTAAACCACCAATAACTGAAGCAATAGATACAACAATATTACTTGCTTGTAGGACAATAATACAAAATACAGCAGCAGCACTTGAACCAGCTGTAATACCGATAACATTTGGATTTGCTAAAGGATTGCGCAACATGGTTTGGAAAATATAACCACCAACACCGAATGCAAAGCCAGCAAATGTACCAGCTAGCATGCGTGGTAATCGAATTGTACCTACTGCGAAAGAAGCACCTTGTACTTGTTGGCCTAAGAGAACACGGACAACATCCTCGACAGGATAAATCGTGTTACCAAGCATTAGCATTGTGCCACAAAGTATGATGGAAATAAGAGTTAGTACAGAAGTTATTATGACAAAACGTCTTTTTCTTTGTTTTCTACCTTCCATTATGGATATCAATGTTTCATTCATCATAACGCACGCATTTTCGCTTTCATCGTAATTAAAATCAAGATAGGGGCACCTATAAAGGCTGTTAAAATACCCACCTCTAACTCACCAGGACTGCCGAGAAGTCGACCACATACATCTGAAAACGTTAAAATAATAGCTCCTGTTAAGGCAGACATAGGCAGGATAAAACGTATATCAGGTCCAATAAGAAGGCGGACAACATGGGTTGCTAATAAACCGATAAAGCCAATCGGTCCTGCTAAAGCTGTAGCAGCCCCACATAAAAGGACACCACCAAGTGCTGCAGACATCCGTAGTGTACCAGTACGAACACCTAAACCAGTTGCCACTTCATCCCCAAGTGCTAAAGCATTTAGTGCTGGGGCAGTGAAGAGGGCAATCAAGATACCAACAACTAAAAATGGAATAAATAGCTGTAAAGCATCCCAGCTCCCGGCACCTACACTACCAACTTGCCAAAATCGAAATTGATCCATTACATTTGTACGCGGAATCATCACCGCGACAACCAATGAAGATAAAATAGCGCTAGTAGCAGCCCCTGCAAGTACAAGCTTTAAAGGTGTAGCGCCACTTGCACCCATAGAACCTATTCCAAATACAAAAATAGCAGTGATAATTGCCCCCGCTATTGCTAACCAGATATATTGATTTGCTGAACTAATGTTTAAAAAAGCAATACCACAAACGACAAAAAGGGATGCCCCTGTGTTTACCCCTAAAATACTTGGATCTGCAATTGGATTACGTGTTACTGCTTGCATGAGTGCCCCAGAAACACCTAATGCCGCACCACACAGTAAACTAAAAATTGTTCGAACGATTCGTTTTCGAATAACAACGGCTTCATGTGACTCGACATCAGGATGGAACAAGCCATCCATCAGTCCAGTCCAGCCAATTGTACGAGAACCGAATAGTAACGAAGCAATTACGCATATCGCAAGAAAAATGATGAGAAAGAGCAAAACTTTTCCAAAATGTTTAGGGATAAATAACTGCTTCTGTTCGGTAGCTTGTATCTTATTCATATTACTTAATATTTTTTGCTACGTCTGAGATTAATGATAAATACTCATCAATTGTATAGGCAATTGATAGTGGGCTAGGGGTACCAGCAGCTGCAAGTGGCGTGTTATCACCAATAACAACAACATGCCCATTTTGAATAGCAGGTACTTTCCCTAAAATTGGATCAGCTTGTAAGGCTGGTAAAGTTGTATCATCTCCATAAGCAATAAAGATTTCTACATCAGATAAAGCATCAGCATTTTCAGCGCTTAATTCAAGATAGAAGCTGCTATCATCAGTAATTTGCTTGTTAAGGCTTTCAGGATATTCCATACCTAATTCGTTTAAGAATTCACCACGTGGGTCTGCAGGTGTATAAATATAGAATTTTGATAAGTCCGTTGCAGTGAACATAGCGAATGCAGCTTTTTTACCTTTAATTTCAGGATGTTCACTTACTTTATCTTGGATTAATTTTTCAGTGTCTTTGATTAATTGTTGACCTTCAGCTTCCATACCCATACCTTGCGTGTTTAATGTAACTTGGTCACGCCAAGAAGTTACCCAAGGAATTTCTTTATACGCAACAACAGGTGCGATTTGGCTTAAAGTATCGTACTCTTCTTGCGTAATACCTGAGTATGCAGCAAGAATGACATCCGGGTTAGAGTCTGCAATGGCTTCGAAGTCTAGACCGTCTGTATCTTGATAGATATTCGGATTTTCTTCACCAAGCTCTTTTAATTTTTCAGCAGTCCAAGGAAGCATACCACTACCATCTTGTACACCATAGTTAGCAGCAGAGAAACCTACTGGAACTACACCAAGTGCTAGTGCTACGTCATGGTTAGACCAAGCAATTGTTGCTACACGCTCTGGCTTTTTTTCAATAACCGTTTCACCAAAAGCATGTTTAATTGTAATTGGATATTGCTGTCCATCAGTAGTTTCTGATGTATTATCTTTTGTTTGTTCTTCTTTTTTAGCAGTGTCTTTATTAGATGAATCAGAGCATGCTGCTAAAGCTAAAACCATAAATGATAAAAGCATTACGACGAACATAGAATTTTTCATTTTTGACATTTTCCCAACCTCACTTTATTTTAAAAAAACGATAATGATAATCTTTATCACTTAGACAAAAATATTACTAATTTCAATAAAAGTCAACAAAATTTTAAAAAAAATTGCCGTTTTTTAGCTTTATGATCGTAATTCAATATTAAATATGAAGACAGAGCTAGAAAAAAGCGAAAATGCTCCTCAGGTCATGGTTATCAAAACAAATCAAGTTAGGTATTTAGTCACGTAAATCTACATCCATATTTTAACATATAGTGCCTTGAATTGGTCGAACTGGAAAAGTACAGCCAAGACACTAAAAAACAAGCCTCGTCATGCAATCACAGCATGACGAGGCTTGTTTGTCTACTAGACAGTAGATGTTTGTTCAATTGGTGTAGAAGAGACATGAACTAATTTCTTGTCTTGATATGTAAAGATAAATTCATAGTTAGTTGTTTCATTGAGCATTGTAGGTAAATAATATTTTAAATCCGCAATACCTACATTTTCAGGGTGAAAAATCCAATCTAGCTTCTTCCAATCAAGAATGCCTTCTGCTACCTTTATGGGAGTAACATATGTAAAAGATTCAGGTAGTTCTGCTATAAAGGCATACATACAACCATAGTTCACAACGCCATCTGTCCAGGTAATTTTACCTTTATAGGTGATATCCTCAACCGTAATACCTGTTTCTTCTTTGATTTCTCGAAGTGCACCAGCTAATGGCGTTTCACTCTGTTCAATTTTACCACCTACACCATTCCACGCGCCCATCCATTGTGGCTTATCTCTATTTAGTAAAAGGATATAATCACCCTTCTTCAGAAAACAAATTGTAAATTCAGCCAAGTTTGTTCCTCCTTTTTCTTTAGCTATCTGAATTGGCAGGAGACCAGCCAGTCTGCTGACTCCAATGATTTGCTTGTTTTAAAATTTCCCATATGATCGCTTCTTTAGAATCCGTATAAAGTTGATGATTATGTGTGTATTTCTTAGCCAATTCATATTTTACCTGCTCATAGCGCCGACAGTGTTCTGGATCACTGCGCAAAAAATCTCGAAATAATAAGGCTAACTGCTCTGCCCAACTCCCAGCCTGTCGAACATGAATATGTACTCGTCTTTGGTCTGGAGCCTCTCGAAAATAGCGTTTAGACTTATCTGGATTTTCCGCTCGATAAATAAAACCGAGAGATTCTAATGGAGCTTTAAATGCTGTCAATGGTGTAAACGATGCGACGGATATTTGTATATCAATCACTGGTTTCGCTGCTAACCCTGTTACAGCGGTTGAGCCAATATGATCAATTCTCAGCGCTATGTCTCCTAAGGCCTCACGCAATTGACAGCCTATGCTATGAAATTCCTTAGCCCATTCATCTGTATAAGGCAAAATCAAAATAGGATCGGACATTTTTTCACCCTCCCTTGATCTTCATAAAAATATTGTATCACGCATGTTATAGTGGAATAAAGATAGGAGAAGGAGTGAGAAAGCGATGATTCTAATAAGTGCTTGCTTAGCAGGTTTCAATGTTCGTTATAATGGCACCAACAGCCTAGATGAAAAAATACAAAAGCTTGTGTTAGAAAATAAAGCTGTCACGGTTTGCCCAGAGCTGATGGGAGGTTTTTCGACGCCCCGTGAGCCCGCTGAAATTGTAGGAGGCAATGGACAGGATGTTCTTGATGGCAACGCAACAGTGGTTGAAAGTTCTGGACGAGATGTCACGGAGCTATATCTAAAGGGGGCCTATGTAACTTTACAAAAAGCGCTTGAGGTGGGAGCGACTCATGTCATTTTAAAGGAATATAGCCCATCCTGTGGCAGTGCAGAGATTTATAATGGTGAGTTCAATGGAATAAAACTAGTTGGAGAAGGGGTAACTACGGCATTGCTTCGAAGACATGGAATTGAGGTTTTATCAGAAGAACAATTTCTATGAGGGAATGCGATTTTTTTTATAGTGAGGAGTATCTTTTCACCATAAGAAACGTCTGAACAGATGGGAGGTGGGTGATATGCCATTAACCTTTGCACATCCAGCAGCAATATTACCTTTTTCAAGACAAAGCAAATACATCCATTTTTCAGCACTTGTCCTAGGAAGTATGGCACCTGATTTTGAATATTTTTTTAGAGGCAGACCAATAGGAGCAATCGGTCATAGTGTGACAGGTTTTTTCATTTTGAATCTACCTCTTATTATCTTGATCTATACACTATACCGTGCGTTTATTCATCAACATCTAGTTAATCATTTACCTTTATTTTTACAGGATACAACTATCCAAAAAACTTCCAAGAGTAAATTATTCAATGTCATCGTATTTGGCTATTCAGCGCTATTTGGTATGCTAACACATGTTATCTGGGATTCCTTTACACATAGAAATGGCTATATGGTATCGCAATTAGCTATTTTATCTGAAATAATGCCACTATTCAGCTTGCAGATTCCTGTTTATAAATACTTACAGCATGGCAGTACATTCATTGGTCTTATGCTGATAATCAGCTATGTCTATTTCAGAACAAACAATCAGCCGAAGGAAACTTTGCAAACGATTCATACAACACAAAAATTTTGTTTTTGGATGCAGATACTAGGTCTAGCGTTTTTGTATTTTTGTTTTTGGTACATTATGAATGAGATTTCACTAAGCAGTTATGGTACATGGGTAATCCGTATCATCGATTCATTTTTCTGTAGCTTACTAACGATTTGTTTATTTAAAACTTATCGTCAAAAACTAACAACATCCAGAATAAAAGGACTTCCTTAATTGGGAGTCCTTTTAATCATTAATTCTTTTTTAGTTTGGACAAAAAGAAAAATAAATAGATAATGAAAATAGCATAAACTAGTATCCAGATAAATTGCCAATAGAACTTACTAGGTATGGACTTTATTTGATCTCCAATAGTCATCATTTCTAAAGAAAGATAAAGTGGGGGTAGAAACCAAATAATGCCTTTTATATGCAGGATCGAGTCTTTTAACGTTGCTATTACTACAGCAAACAATAATACGCTGATAACACCCCACCAAGTATTTTGTTTACTTTTGACAAGCTCTCTTGTAAACATAGCAGAGAGTGCCATTCCTAAAAACGCTAAACTAAAATGAGCGAGAAATCCAAGTGATAGGTGTAGAAAACTTGGTTCTTCAGCAAAAGCGTGAATGACGGTAGGATAGATCACAGAAATCATACTTAAGCATAAAGCAATCAACATGCAGATTATAAATAAGCTAATATTATAACGTGTTGAACCATTCGCATGTAATATTGTAATCACTTTTTGCCCCTCATCTTCTGAATGAAACAGTGTGATGGTGAACCATCCCATTAAGAAAAAGATAACAATTGAGGTAAATGAAAAGCTATCTAATATAGGATTTGGGACAAATGTATAGTTGACAACAAGACATAAAATAAAAATTGAAAAAGGTGGAACATACTGATAGGTTCTAGCATAATTGCTTAACTGATATCGCATTAAACTAATCATTTTGTATGAATTTCTCCTTGACATTGATTGGCACTATTTGTTTAATAGTAACATTTTTATAGAGCAGCTGTTGTAAGAGATGGTTAGTTTGCTGTGCTTGAATATGAGTAATAACTTCATAAGAACCATTGGCTAGTTGTAATTGGTTTTGAATTTCGATTAAAGGAGAGATGTCTTGTAAGTATGCAAGATTAGAAATCTCAAAAATCAATTGATTATAGGTTGCATGATGCACTGATAAATTAGCTTCTTTTACTTCTTTATTTTCAATCATTAAAGTTGTATCAACAACATGATCCAGTAGTTTTGTTTCATGACAGGTTAAGAGTATCGTCATACCTTGTTGTTTGAGGCTCAGAAGTGTCTGTTCCAATTCACTTTGTGTTTTAAGATCTAGTCCCGACAGAGGTTCATCTAAAATCAATAAATCTGTTTCATTAAGCATGGCCTGCGTAATCATCATTTTTTGCCTCATTCCTTTAGAAAAATGAGCTATTCTAGTATCTTGTACATCTTCTAAGTGAAATAGTTCGAGTAAATAATTTATTCTCGATAATAGTTCTTGTTTACCCATTCCGCAGATTTGCCCCATATGCTCAAGGTATTCTCTAGGGGTAAATAAAATATGAGAAGGAGAAACTTCTGGTACATAGCCAATTTTTAAAGGGTGTTTGGAAGGAATAAGAGAACCAGAGTCGGGCGTGATTAGCCCCGCAATTATTTTTAATAGGGTGCTTTTGCCAGAGCCGTTTTTCCCTAAAATAGCAGTAATTTGATTGTAATGGATGGAAAAAGAGACACTTTCTAAAATGGTAGTGCCTCTGTATTGCTTGGTGATGTTTTGTACGGCGAGTAACATATTCATAAATCTGCACCTACTTTTGTTAAATTCACTAAGCTTATTGTAAGAGAATAGTAGGTTATATGGCAAAAGAAACCATTATAAAAAACAGTAAGAATCTGTTTAATGATTAACAGATTCTTACTGTTTACTTTACAACGAACGATATTTTTTTAAACTGATAATATTTAACGTAATGAAAACAATGGCGAAACAAGCAAGAATGCTGAGATTCATTACAATATCAGGAAATGAATAACCTTTATACATAACGCCATTCAATGCGTCAGCAGCATAGTAAAGAGGCATGATGCGTCCAATATTTTGAAGCCATTCCGCCATACTATCGAGCGGAAAAATACCCGAAAAGAATACTTGAGGAACAATAACAAGCGGAATAAACTGCATCATTTGAAATTCTGAAGCAGCAAAGCTAGATAGCAATGCACCTAAGGATAACGATACAAGGGCAACCACCATATTAATGAGTAGGACAAGCCAGATGGAGCCTACATGGACAATATCTAGCACATAAATACCAAACAGGACGATAATAATCGTTTGCAGGAAGGCAAATAAACCATAACCGACCATATAGCCTGCTACAATTTCTGAGCGTTTAATAGGTGTCGCCAGTAAACGCTCCAATGTTCCTGAAGTACGCTCCTTTAATAGGGCAATGCCGGTAATTAAAAAGACAAAGAAGAACACGAAGAAACCAATGAGCATAGGACTAAATATATCAAAAATAGCCGTATCCTTATCACCATAAATATAGTCCGTTTCCATACTGCCTATAGAGGTTTGTGTTGGCTGTAAAACTTGTGCCAGTTGCATCGTTAATGCCTTTGCCTGAGAAGGGTCATCATTTAATAAAGTTAACTTACTATCATTTTGCTCTATTGCTAGCCAACCATCATACTCTTTATCCTGTAGCTGCTTTTTTGAAAAAGCATTGTCCTCGATAATGGTAAAATCAGTCTCTTTCAATTTGTCGATCAATGGGGCGGGCCCATTAGAGACCACAAGTGTGACAGAAGCCTCGTTACTATTGAAAATAAAATACATTAAGGACAAGACAAGAAGCGGGGCTAAAAATAATAAAGCAAGTGTCCGCTTATCTCGTTTCATTTGTTGGATGATTCTTGTGACGATAGCACCTATTCTCATTGAACGTCACCTCCAGCTTTTAAAAACACCTCATCAAAATCTTTTGCTTGATAATGATCTTTTAACTCTTGTGGTGTACCTTGTGCAATAATATGCCCACTTCTCAGCATGGCCAATTGATCACATCTTTCTGCTTCATCCATCGCATGCGTCGTCACTAATATCGTTTTTTGTTCTTGATCTTTTAAACGAATAAGTTCTTGCCAAATTTCCTTTTTTAAGACAGGATCAATTCCCACTGTCGGTTCATCCAAGATTAATAGTTTAGGATTCTGAATAAGGGCAATAGCAAGGGATAATCGACGTTTCATTCCCCCTGAATAATTTACCACTTTAAGTCGTAAGTCATCTGTTAAACGAACAAGGCTAGCAGCATAGGCAACTCTTTCTATTCGTTCCGCCTTCGATAATGAATAAAGCTTAGCGAAAAAATGTAGATTTTCTTCCCCAGTTAAATCTGTATAAAGTGCATCTGATTGTGCCATATAGCCGATATCATTCAATAATTGCTGATGTGGAACATCCAAATCTAACACTTGAATAGTGCCATGATCAGGCTTTAGCATCCCCATAATCATTTTGATTAGTGTTGTTTTACCACAGCCTGACGGACCAAGTAAGCCCATTAGCTGTCCCTTAGGAATATCCAAAGAAAGGGGGGCAATAACTTGCTTTTGTTGAAATCGTTTTTCAAGAGATTTAATAGAGATTGCCTGGTTGCCCATATGGACCTCACTCCTTCACTGAACACAATGTTGATTTGATAAAAATTTTACGGTAGCATGTGAGCAAATACAATCAACAGTTTGCCAGCAAGTGTTAAGTAAATGGAGGGAAATATGTGTCTGTACATGAAAAGATGAATTTTGAAACGAAGCAAGCCATTAAAAGGGTTTTTATCCAGCAAGTAGAGGAGGTAGGCTTTGAGCGTGTGACAGTAAAGAATTTAGCGTTAGCAGCTGAAATCAATCGTGGCACGTTTTACTTACATTATACGGATAAATATGATGTGATGGAGGATTTGCAGCAGGAGCTATTACTGGAGTTAGAGCGCTATGTTAAACATGTTCAGCCTGTGGATGCTTTTCAAACAGTAAAAATGGGGCAACTCTATCAGCCGTTTATCAAGGTGATAGCGTGTATAAAGGAGCACGCACCAGCCTTTCGTATGTTATTAGGAGAGCAGGGGAGTCCTGCATTTACGCAAAAGATGAAAACGATCTTCGGAAGTCATATTTTGGACAGACTATCACTTATCCGCAAGGAAGCACAAGATCCAGAGTTTCAGCAATACTTACAAGCCTTTATAGCATCAGCCATTTTAGGGGTGATTCAGGAGTGGTTAGACAAGGGGAACGAGAACTTAACAGTAGAAGAAATGGTTGCTCTACATTTTCGATTATTAAGCTTTTTAGGAAATGTAGTAGCTACTATTTAATGGGAAACCGCTACAGCACTTGCTCTGTAGCGGTTAGGAATTATAGATGTAAATCTCGTTTTACAAAAAAATGAATCGCTAAACTATAGCAAAGCAAGCCAATGAGTAAAAGTGTACCTAGCATCCACCAGCAGGAGCTATTTTGGTGAATTAGTTTAACGGAATCGAACAATGAATAGATTGTGAAGTATTGTAATTTTTCTAATGAACCACCCATATTGCTGAGTGCCTCAATAAGGTAAAAAACAATGGGAATGCCTGCACTATAGGCATAAGATGTTCTTAAATCTTTAGTGCTACAGGAAATAAGAAAGCAGAATCCACTAATGGCAAAGTGCAACAAAAATAGCCCGAAATTTAGTAGTAATAAGGCTGTTATGTCCAGCTCATTAGGGAACAATATTTCTGCAAAGACGATCATGACCAGTGTGGTAATAGCAAGGAGAGTAAAAAGACTAATGATCAAAAATAGTGCTTGTGTAAAGACAATTTTAAAACGTGTATTCGGTGTTGCAAGTAAGTATGCCATTGAACCATTGTCAATATAGCCCATGATGAGCTTATTGGCTAACATGATCGAAAATACCATAGGAAGAATCATGAATAAAAATCCATATAAATAGGCAGAGAGGAATTCTATTAAGGTATCGCCGATGCTGGTCATACCAAAGGCCGCCATCATTTCAGGCATTGTGTCCGTTAATTTTTTTAGCGTGTCCGTCATTTCCGGATTATACATGTAAATCACACTGACAATATATAGCATTAGTACACCAATAATAATGGTGAATAGTTTAAGAGAGGCAAAAAACTCATGCTTGAATAAGGTAAGATTCATGATTGAGTACCTCCACTTTCGTAATAATGCATAAATATATCTTCTAGTGATTGTGAAATAACATCTAAGTCTATAATGTTGTAGTTGGATATAGCACGAAGAAATGCTTGAAGATCTCCTGTTATAGTAATCATAACTTTTGTAGAGGAGATTCGTTCAAGTGCGTATTTCTCATCAAGGAAGCGAGTAAGCTCTTGCTCATCTTGAAACGCAAGCATGTATTTTTTGGATTTACGTTTCTTTAAGTCTGCAATGGTTTCAGTCGCCACGATTTTACCTGCATTAATAATCGCTACACGATCACAAGTTTTCTCTACCTCTTCAATCATATGGGAGGACATGAAAATGGTCGTTCCTTTGTCCTTTTCAGCTATAATAAAGTCAATAAATTTTGTTTGCATGAGCGGGTCTAAACCACTAGTAGGTTCATCTAAAATGACAATTTCGGGATGATGCATGAAGGCACAAACTAAGCCAACCTTCTGCTTCATACCTTTCGACATTTTCTTTATGAGCCCAGAAGCATCTAATTCAAAGTAGTGCATTAATTCCTCGGCATGCGTGTAATCGTTCATACCTCTTAACTTAGCAATAAAGTGAATAAATTGTTTACCCGTCATTTTATCTATAAATGCAATTTCTCCAGGTAAATAGCCAACAAATTGCTGAATGATTGCAGATGCTTCTCGACAATTTAGACCGTTAATGAAACAAGAGCCCTCAGTTGGCTGTAAAAAACCCATTAAATGGCGAATGGTTGTGGATTTTCCTGCCCCATTTGGTCCTAAAAAACCGAACACTTCACCCTTTGAAATCTGTAGATGAACATTTTGTATACTATAGAAATCACCAAACTTTTTTGTTAAATGGTTTACTTCAATCATGGACATGCCAATCACCCCATTTTATTGATACAATAATGTCTTCAAAAATAGAAAATATTCACTTGCCTCTACCATGCATTGCTCGATTAATTCGTTAAAGAGCTCTTGATTATCTGCATGCGCTTTTAACCTTTCCTCATAACGATGACTAATGCCATCTGTCACCCATTGAATTGTATCGATTGCTTTTTTGATATCCAAGTTTTCGTGGAATAAACCAGTATCAATTCCTTCAAATACCATCGCATAGGAGCTTTTTTGAATAGTGGCATTATAATGATTTAATTCATCTCGGACCTCAAAGCTTGTTTCAGCATAGGTCTTTTTCAAAAAATCAAACAGAGCATGATATTGCTTCATGAGATCAATTTTAACTTTCATGATCTGTTCATAACGCTTAAAAATATCAGGCTCTGTTAAATCAAGTTGACGATTAAGCGCTTCGGAGAATGTATTGGTTGTATATTCATATAAAAATAGATATAAATTTTTTTTACTACCAAAATAGTGAAATAAAATGCCTTTTGAAATATTGGCATTGCTCACAATTTTGTTTGTTGAAGCGGTAGCATAGTGATTGATTGAAAACTCCTTTAAGGCAGCATTAATGATTGCTTGACGTTTATCTTCTGCTAAATTCATAAAAGCTTGGTACAATTTTTTACTCCTTTCCGTCATATTTTATGCCATTATATTGAAATTGACTACTGTGGTCAATGTGATTTGGAAAAATAAAAAAGAACATGACTGTGACCATTTCTAATAGTCTCACTCATGTTCTCCATTGTTCCAGTTTACTTATCATAATAATCGTTCAATGCAATTTCTAAACGTTCTTCTAAATGTTTTGAAATATAGCTTAGAACAAATTGCTCTTTGTCCATTTCAATTTGAGTGGACTTGAAAAATTTGGTGAAAAAACCGACTTTATTATTTTGAGAAAATTGCTGTAATGCTTCTGTACGTAAAGTAGAAACAATTTCATTTTCTATATGACGCTCTCTAATCTTTTGGACAATGTCCTTTACGCTATTTTCTTGTAGCTCGGAAATTTGCTTTTGGAGATGTTCATTTTCTTGTTTTAGCTCCGATGTTTCCTTTTGAATTTCCTCTACTTGAAGGGCAGATTCAGAAGAAAATCGTTCGATATTTTGAGCAAGAAAATCCTGATTAATGTTTACTTGTAAAGTTCCTTGCTCTTCATTGGGTAGAATCTGAAATAGGCCTGTTTGAATCATCTGCTGTAGGACGTTTCCGAGCAAATCAATTTTATGTGATAAATCCTCAGAATCCATGGTCGTTGCGGTAATTTGGTGTTTCAGCAACTGACCGTTATCATCAATACCTAACAATAATTTAATCCCCCTCACACGATACTCATCCTTCAATAATAAAATCATTCGCAATCTTAATATAGCAGGTAGGTTTAAACGAATATTGCTATTTGTATTGGGTGAAGCATTATCAAAAATGTACTGTTCAAACGGTTTTAAATAGTAGCGAAGCATGGCGTCTGTAATATCAAACCAGCCCGCGACTTCTGCGATTGTATAGTGTTTCGATTCATCAAGCTCTGCTAAATACCCATCATTAAAGAGGTTTTCCTCTAAAGGCGTATGTTGTAGTGCAACAAACAATGGGTCATCTTGCACAATTTCAAGTACCATTTCTTTTGCATCATTTACTTTAAGCATCCTTTCACACCCCACTTTATTTTTCCCGTGACTAAATGTTCTCTATATAGGTTTCTATTCGATTGGCAGCAATTGTATGCCTATTTTATGTAGGAAATAGTCATTAGAACGAAGTACCTTTTAATCTTTTATGAATCTTAAGGGAAATGGTACTGATGCTCAGCACAAAGTTGATACAGAAGGATTACCGTCGTATACATTTATTTTATATAGAAAAAAGGGGATTATTAGTGTAAAATTACACTAAATTAATCATTTTATATTTCAAGGAGGTATAGTTGAAATGAAAATACTTATTCAAATTATTTTGCTGTTATTTCCATTTCCGTTCTTATTTCATTTTTACGAGTATAATAGCCATCTTTCTAACCAAGAGGCTAGTTTCTTATTTCCGTTATTTCTTTTTTTCATCATTGTAGTAGGTGTGTTATCCAGAAATTGTCATTTAATTTTGTTCTTTGCCATGAATTTTTTAATGACAGCTATTTCTTTGATATTTGGCCATTTTTTTATAGATGATGATGGAAGTTGGTTTAAGCCTTTTGGAAGAGATGTAGCCATTATCTTTGTTTCATTTTTTTATGTTTTAGGACAGTTAATTATAAGAGGAATTAGTAAGGGAATCATGAGAAACAAAGAAAAAGATTAAAATTACAACATGTCATATAAGAAAGAATCATACCTTTATACTGCTGTTATAATATAAAAAGGGTTATTTTGGGAGGTGTGAAATATGATTATTACTATTTGTACAGCTAAGAATGAAGATTATATTGCGATCAATGATCTTGTGCGAGAAGGGCACGAAGAACATGTTATGAAAGAACCGACTGTTTTTAAAAATGTTGAATCTGTTATGCCCAATATGTATTTTAAAGAATTACTTGAAGATCAAAATAGTGAGATTTTTATAGCCAAGCATAGTGATTTAATTATAGGTTTTGCTGTAGTTTGCATTGAATGTGCACCTCCATTTCATTCTTTAATAGAGCGTAAATATGCGTATATTCATGATTTTGGTGTAAAAAAAGAAATACAAAAACAAGGTGTTGGAAAACGATTATTTGATCGTTGTAAAGAATGGGCAATAGCAAAGGGAGCTACATCTATAGAATTAAATGTTTGGGAATTCAATACCAATGCAATTGAGTTTTATGAGCATTTAGGGATGGAGAGTATAAGCAGAAAAATGAAGATGAATATATAAATTAATCAATCAAGTCACTCATGTATGAAATGAGCGACTTTTTTGTTTACACCTATGAGAATGCTGTTTGCCTACTAACTAAATAATGTAAATTATTAAGAAAAAGTTAAGAATTCTCCTTGCAAATCTTTAAGAAATGCTCTTTATAGTTAGAACCATCAACAATGAAAGCAAAGCGAGGAGAAAACTATATGCAGCTCATCACCTTCCTTACTGAATTTATAAAGCATCCGAAAACTATAGGCGCCATATCACCTAGCTCTAAAAAATTAGCGCATAAAATGGTACAACCTATTTGCTTTGAAACGGCTCAATGCATTGTTGAGCTGGGTCCTGGGATGGGGTCCTTTACAACGGAGCTTGTGAAAAGCAAAAAGCCAGCTACATTGCTGGTTCTCATAGAAAATAATGCGATTTTTTGTGAAAAACTACGTCGGCAGTTTGCTCATGTAGCCAATGTTGTAGTGATTCATGGCTCAGCAGAAAATTTGAAGCAATATATGACGGAGTTGACTATCGAAAAAATAGACTATGTTATTTCTGGCCTACCATTTACATCTTTAAAGGCGGAAGTATCCAGTTGTATTTTAAGAAATGTGAAGGATTGTTTGCATAATGGAAAATTCATTACTTTCCAATATTCACTTGTGAAAAAATCATTCTTCCAAACCTATTTTCAGGATATTTCTCATGAAAAAGTATGGATCAATATGCCACCAGCCTATGTATTGAGCTGTAGGCTTGGAAATACGAGGGTCAGTTAATGGAGCTACAGGATCTGTTACTATTTATCGAACAATATGGCTATTTTGCTTTATTTTTTAGTTTATGGCTAGGTATTATAGGCATGCCGCTACCAGATGAAATGATTGTCATGAGTGGTGGCTTTCTATCTTCGTTGGAAAAAATGGTCGTATGGAAATCTTTTTTACTCACTTATTTAGGCGTTGTTTCGGGGCTTTCTCTAGGCTTTGTTCTCGGTAAACTATTTGGTCATCGTGTACTCGATAAATTGGTGAAAAAGAAAAAGGCAAAATACTTACTCAAATCGAAAGAATTGCTAGATCAATATGGACGCTTTGCATTAGTCCTGAGTTATTTTATTCCGATTGTTCGACATATCCTTCCTTACTTGGTGGGAATGAATAATATGCCTTTTAAAACATATGCCTTATTTTCATATACAACGGGCTTTGTATGGACATTGATTTATTTTACACTTGGTTTATTATTTGGTAGCCAGATTGAGTATATTTCTGTGATTGCTACGAAATATGGTATTTACTTTGGGGTATTCATCTTGATTGTCAGCTGTTTTTATTATTTTTATATACGGAAAATAAAAAAATAGGTAAAATGGTGAAACGTGATTATTGGAAAATATTTGATTAATGGTGGGATTAGATGAGTAATGAAACAATTTTAATTGTAGATGATGAAAAGGAGATAAGAAATCTTATCGCCATTTATTTGAAAAATGAGGGGTTTCATGTGCTAGAGGCATGTGATGGAGAAGAGGGTTTGCAGTTAGTAAAGAAGCATAAGGTTCATTTAATTGTATTGGATTTAATGATGCCTAAAGTAGATGGCATTGAAATGTGTATGAAGGTAAGAGAAATAGCAGAAATGCCTATTATTATGCTGACTGCCAAATCTCAAGATATGGATAAGATTGTTGGTTTAACGATAGGTGCTGATGATTATGTGACAAAGCCCTTTAATCCGTTAGAACTGATTGCCCGCATTAAATCACAGCTTCGTCGCTATTTGAAAATGAGTGGTATTAATAGTAGCAATAATGAGGAGATGGAAGTTGGTGATTTACGTATCAATACAGCAACACATGAAGTTTTTGTGAACAATGAAAGAGTAAAGTTAACGCCAAGAGAGTTTGCTATTTTGGAATTGCTTGTTAGTAATCCAGGCATCGTCATGAGTGCAGAGCAAATCTATGAAAAAGTTTGGAAAGAGGAGGCATTTCAATCAGAAAATACTGTAATGGTACATATTCGAAAAATTCGAGAGCGAATTGAGACAAATCCAAGAAATCCTCAATATATTAAAACCGTATGGGGAGTAGGGTATAAAGTTGAAAAAGATCTTTAGGCTTTTAAAGTTCCCAAGGTTTCTAAAGCATATCGGTGTGAAAATAAAAAATAATATTCAACGTAGCATTCGTATTCAACTATTTACAACGTTTTTATTATGTGCGCTTGGCAGCTTTTTAGTGGCACGTGCAGTAGTGCCATTTTTTGAGAATATCAACGAAACTGTGATTGTGGATTATAGTGGCAGTATGAAGATGATGTATTACCATGCACAGGATACAGCAGAATTGGCGACCCAAGAAAATAGTGTTGAAGCGTTAAGAGAATTGATTGATCAAGAAAACGGAAAAATAGAATATGAAGACAATGCTTTAAAAATAGTCGTCACAGATGAGACAGGTAAGATCTTATATAAAACAAAGCAGGTAAAAGAGCAACAAATCGATTTACATGAAGAAATTAGGCATGTTATGGATTTTACAATGAATCAGCCTTTTGAAAATGCCTATCATGTGATCGAAACTTCTCGTAAGGAATTTACTACATTAGTGCCGTTGACCTTACAAGAAAAAAATTATTATTTCTTTGTTAGTGGGCTACCACAAGGGGAAGCCATCACAAGTACGAGTGAAGGACCCGTACCTTTTTTCATTGGTGTTATTTTGTTTATCGTATCATTTTTCTATATAACAAAACGCAAAATGAATCAAATTGAGGCATTAGCGGAGGGGGTTATGGAAATCGCAAAAGGGAATTTAGCCTTTCGTATTGAGAAAAAAGGGCAGGATGAAATTGCTTTACTAACTGATAATATTAATCAAATGGCAGAAGAAATCATGACAAGTATCGAGATGGAAAGAAAAATTGAGCAACAAAAAAATGATCTCATTACTAATGTTTCACATGACCTCAGAACGCCTCTTACCTCGATTATGGGTTATTTGCGTTTATTAAGAGAAGAGAAGTATGAGACGAAAGAGCAATATGACGAATATTTGAAAATAGCTTTTTCGAAATCCGAGCAATTAAAGAATTTAATAGATGATTTATTTGAGTATACCAAGCTAACGAATGATAAAAATACTTTAGTGCGACAACAAGTTTGTGTAAATGAGCTGCTCGAACAACTAATGGAAGAATTAGTACCATTAGCAGAGGAAAAACAACGTATTTTTATAAAACATTTTCCAGAAAAACGAATTTTTGCGGCGCTGGATTCGGAAAAGATTGTGCGAGTATTTGATAATCTACTCATCAATGCGATCAATTATAGTACAGCTGAAGGAAAAATTATGGTTTCTCTTGAAGGACAAAAAAACCATGTGCGTATTTGTGTGGCGAATCAAAGTGATGCCTTTACATCAGAGGAGCTTAGTAGTTTATTTGAGAGATTTTATAAAAAGGATCAATCGAGAACAAATGTTACTGAGGGCTCAGGGCTTGGACTAGCGATTGCCAAGAGCATTGTGGAGCTTCACGGAGGAACGATTCACGCTAAATATAAAAACGAGACACTGTACTTTATTATCACATTGCCATTAACAGCCCAATAGCCTTGACTATAATGGAAGAATGGTAATGGCATGTTGTGTCTGTACATGTTGTGAAAGCATATCTTGCAGGGTAGCTAGGGTAGCTGTGTTTCTAATTAATAATTGGATTTCTGTCTGCTTGTATTGTCGTTGAAAGTCCATAATATAATCTGCGATGATATGTAAATTATATTGATTTTTAATTTCTACCTCGACGAAAAACGGCAGTGTTAAATCTGGCAGCTTAATACTGCCACCACGTCGAATCCAAATCGCTTCCTGCACATAGTAGCGGATCGGTAATTGGCGGTTACTAGCGATAAAAATATCCATAGAAAACTCCCTTCAGTGTCTAATTACAGCCTAAAGGAAATGCATTCAGTCGTCAAAAGAAAACATGTGAAGAGCTGTTCAGCAGAGAATGATGCGCTGAACAGCTTTTTCAATAGGGAGACGGATAGATTCGAAAAGTTGTAGGATAGAATCCCAAAACTGACGGATAGAACTCTAAAACCGGTGGATAGAACCCTAATACCGACGGATAAAACCCTAAAACAGATGGATAAAACCGTCAAACCGTTGGATAGTCATAAGCTTCTATAGATTCTAAAAAATACTTTAGTATGGGGGATTGCACTTCATCCTTACGATAAATAAACCATGTAGGAATATGTGCTTGCTTGTTCTTTATCTCGTGCAATGTCAATGTTTGTGTTGCCATATATTTTTCCGCAATGGCACGAGGGAGCAAGGTAATACCTAACCCAGCAGCAACACAGCCAATAATACCGTCAAGCGTACCAAACTCCATTCGATTCTGCGGTTGAACACCGTCTTCATGTAGCCAATGTTCCAGGATGGCTCGATAGGAACAGCCATGGCGGAATGTAATTACGGTGCTACCCTCTAAATCCCGTAGATGCTTGATGGGTTTTTGCTTGCTAGATGTGAGAATAACAAGCTCTTCACAGACAAACTCCTTCATCCATATATTTTCTTTATAAACAGGTCCCGTAACAAATGCACCATCTAGTTCATAGTTTTCTACCCGTTCAATATTGTGCTGAGAGGGGCTTGTTAATATGGTAATATCCACCTGTTCATGTGCTTGCTGGAATGTTGTCAACAGCGCTGGTAAATGCAGTGCAGCAGTTGTTTCCATCGAACCAATTCGTAAAACGCCTCGTTGTTCCTCTGTATCCTGTATGATTTCAAAAGATTTTTCATAGAGATGAAGCATTTTTAAGACTAACTCGTAAAATTGTTCCCCTTTTGGTGTTAGCCGTATGCCTCGATGCCCACGATAAAAGAATGTTGTACCGTACAGTGCCTCAAGACTTTGGATTTTCATAGAGATGTTGGATTGAGTGTAATTAAGAGCTGTGGCAGTTTTTGAAAAGCTACCAGTTTGGACGACTGTTCGAAAGATCGTTAAATCATTAATATTCATAGAGTCACCAACTATCAATTTTTTTGATACTTATTATAACGAATTGGGTCTATTTGTGATACCTAGATATTCGATATAGTGAAATAGAAGGAGTGATGTTATGCACAAGCAAACCGTTCGATATTTAATCGGTGGCGTTTTTGCTTTAGTAATCGCTATGGGCATCGGTCGTTTTTCGTATACGGTTATTTTACCGTATATGCAAGAAGCATTTGAATTTAGCCGTGCAACAGCAGGTTATTTAGCAACTAGTAATTACTTAGGCTATCTGGTTGGAGCCTGGGTGGCAGGCCGTTTACCAATAGGGAATAAACGTATTCCCTTTTTGCGAATTGCACTTGTTATCAGCATTTTAACAACGGCGTTCATGGGTTTTACAAATGCCATCATAATATGGTACATATTACGGTTTATCTCAGGTGTTATGAGTGCTTTTATTTTTGTTGTTATGACAAGCCTTGTATTAGACCAGTTATCTAGCAGTAGGAATATGCAACTATCAGGGCTGTTTTATAGTGGGGTTGGCATGGGTATTGCATTAAGTGCCGTGATCGTTTCTCCAATACATGCCATGTTCAATTGGAATGGCACTTGGATCGCACTAGCCCTGTTTTGTTTTGTATTGTTTGTCTGGATTGTGCTATTCATCAAACCCATTCCACCAAGTAAACAACTTGCGGAAAGCCAGATAATTATTTCACAGAAAACGCCTCCTCCGTCTTGGATGAAGTGGTTAATCATCGCTTATAGCTTAGAGGGACTTGGCTATATTGTCACGGGCACATTTATTGTATCGATTGCACAGGAGTCGACAAGCTTTCATGGGGATGCAGCCTTTGTATGGTTTGCTGTGGGCGTGGCAGCAATTCCCTCATGTATCGTGTGGTCTAAGCTAGCACAGCGTTATGGTTATGTGAAAATTTTACTCATCTCTATGTTCCTGCAAGCGATAGGCATTGTTTTACCCGCATTAGCTACAAATTCGATGATCCTTTATGCTAGTGCCTTTATTTTTGGGGCAACCTTTATGGGTATTACAACGGTTGGGACAACATTAGCAAGACAAATTGTACCAGTTAATAGTCATCAAATAATAGGTTATTTAACGGCAGGCTATGCACTTGGACAAATGATTGGACCATCCATTGCAGGAACACTTGCGAATTTTACAAATAGCTATCAGTATGCATTAATCGGGGCTTCCTTAGTAGTAATGCTGGGGGCATTATGTTTAATAGGGGGCGTAAAATATGATAGTAGTAACTAAATAAAAAAGTAAGTAAGGCGCATCATGCCTTACTTACTTTTACATTAATGGATATCTCGCTTCTTAAAGTTACCACCGCGAACTTCGGATACATCAGAAATGACAACAAAAGCGCCTTCGTCAATGTCCTTAATAATCGAAACTAATTTATTTTCTTCCATACGGTTAATGACACAGTTCAAGATTTCAGTTGGTTCATTGGAGAAGCCACCACGACCATGTGTATAGGTAACACCACGTCCTAAGCGAGCTTGGATGGCGTCGCCAATCTCCTCTGATTTTGCACTAACCACACGTACTTCTTTTGATTTCTCTAAACCAACTTGGATAATATCAATAACGTTTTTGGCAATATAGTAAGTTAACGCTGAGTAAAGAGCACTCTCTAAGCCAAAGATAAAGCTTGCCCCTAAGAAAATAAAGGCATTGATAAATAATATAATATCGCCGACTGAAAATGGAATCTTACGTGATAATAATACAGCTAAAACCTCTGAGCCATCTAAAGCGCCACCATTTCGTAAGACAATCCCGATACCCACACCAAGCAGCATACCACCAGATAAGACAATTAGGAGAGGATCATTTGGACCTAAAATGGTTTTGACATCATGTAATAAAACCGTCGAAATCGATAAAGCTGCAATGCCAGCACTACTCATTAAGGCAAAGGTTTTTCCAACTTGCTTATAGCCGATATAAATGAACGGAATATTTAATACAAAGAGCAGTACGCCTAACGGGATACCAAAGAGGTGAGCACCCATAATACTAATACCTGTTACACCGCCATCAATAACCGCATTTGGAATTAATACGGCCTCTAGTCCGTAAGCGGCAATAACTGCACCAATAATTATCATAATGAATTTTCGTATATTTTCTAGTGACTTTCCTTTTTTCATAAATCTTCTCCATTTCTTTACGTCAATAGTACCTAAGGTTTTGGAATAATATTTAGAGCAATTGTTTTAGTCTCAGAACCTTTATTTGAGTCGGTCATATTATAGTATTTAGTTAATAAATCGTTTAATTCATTTTCAAAGTTTTTGAATTGATCGTTCGTTAACGTTAGGTCGATTAAAGAAAATGTTGCTAAATCTGTCGTGCTTTCTTTTTCATCAAGTGAATGCAAATAATTTTGATATTGAGATAGTAAAGCCAGTTGATAGTAGGAAATATAATTTAATTTTTGCTTGGTTGTGAGTTGGGTCCAATCCTCCTTGCTAAGTTTTGCTGCTCCTTCATTTAATGCATAAAACTTCTCTGTAACAGAACGAACTTTTCGCTCTTTCACAATTTTTATGATGTTTTCATCGACTAAAATTTGGATATGACGATATAGAGTAGCTTGTGGTACATCCTTAATGATAGAAATCATCTCCAATGTGCTTAAACCCTCTTCTTTATTGTGCATCAGAGCTTGTAAAATTTTCATTCTCACAGGGTGCATTAATACCTCTGCTTTATTGCGCATAAACCGATCCTCCTACAAGAAAATGAGATAGTATCAAGGGAAGCATTCAAATGTTATCAATATGAGAACATTATCAAAAAATATACTATAGATTTTTTTTTCAGATGTACAGTAAAAAGGTAATGAAATTTATTCATCCATTTGTTATCATTATCGATAATGATAATGAAGGGAGCTATAAAAATGAAATTACACTATGGTTTTGAAGACTTAAATCAAATTGATTGGGCAAGCATACTACCAATCCTTTTACCATTTGTACTCGTAGGTTTTTTACTTATCACTGTTGCACTAATTGATTTATATAATCACCGAGATACAAGAGAAAACATACTGATGTGGGCAATGATTATTTTGTTCTTTAATACAATTGGTTCTGTTCTATATTTCGTGATTGGTAGAAAGGATGTCAATAAACGTGCGCTTAGAAATTAACAATATTACGAAAAAATTTAAACAGAAAGCGGCCGTGAGCGGTTTTTCAATGGTTATAGATTCGAATGAATGTGTAGGGCTTATTGGACCAAACGGGGCAGGGAAATCCACATTAATTCAGATCATTGCTGACATTCTTTATGCAGATGAAGGGGACATTGTACTTGATGGACAAAAAATTTCAAAGATGAAAAATCATATTGGATATTTACCACAGTATCCTAATTTCTTCTCGTGGATGACAGCATCTGAAACCTTATCCTTTATGGGGACACTTTCTGGTATTTCAAAAAATCAATTACAAAAAGACATTCCAATTCTTTTAGAAAAGGTTGGCTTAGGGAAAGAAGCAGATGCTCATGTTGGAACATTTTCAGGGGGGATGAAGCAGCGTCTTGGCATCGCACAAGCTTTATTACACAAGCCAGCTTTCATTATTATGGATGAACCAGTATCAGCACTAGATCCAATTGGTAGACGTGAAGTGCTGAATCTATTAAAAGACATAAAAAAAGAAACGACCATTTTACTTTCTACGCATATATTAGGCGATGCGGAGGAAGTTTGTGAGCGCTTTGTGGTCATTAAAAATGGTTATAAAATAGAAGATGCGACAAAATTAGAGTTACTTAATCGCTATCAAGATCCAGCTATCTTTTTAATGATTCAGAAGAAAGATGTTAAGTGGCTCACAACGATTGAACAGTTAGCATATGTAAAGAAAATCGAAAGTTGCGGTGATGGTTTTAAAGTATATGTCAATCAATTGGAAGCAGATGCCCATCGATTGCTACAGTACGGATTGAATTCAAACGTGGTATTTACAAAGTTTGATCTTGGCATTCAAGAAAGCTTAGAAGAAATATTTTTAGAATTGGTGGTGTAACGTGAAGTGAATACGTTTCTAGCATTAAGTAGAAAAGAAATGAATCAAATGACAAAGGAATATAAAGTCGTTTGGCTACCAATTGTCTATATCCTACTAGGCTTAACTCAGCCGATCATGATGTATTTTTTACCTGCTATTTTACAATCTATGGGTGGTGTTGAAGGGATTATAATTGATCCTACAATGGCAAAGCCAGGGGGAGCAGAAGTGCTTGCCTCAACCCTTAATTCGCAATTTGATCAATTAGGTATAATCATCCTTGCCATTGCAACGATGGGGATTATTCAAGGAGAAAAGGCCAATGGGATGATGGCATTTATTCTAACAAGGCCAGTATCTATCTCGTCCTACTTAAATAGTAAACTACTTACTCATTATGTTTTAGCTGTTCTATGTATTACGCTTGGCTATGCAATGTCCTTTGGCTATACATCTTATTTATTTACCTCTGTACCGATCACTCGTGCATTGATCGCTTTAGCATTTTATTGTATTTGGCTGTTGTTTGTCATTACATTTGTTGCCATGATCAGTACCTTTTTTAATAGTTCACCATTTATTGCTTTAATCAGTATAGGTGTCTTATTTATTTGTCGTTTTTGTGCTGGCTTACATCCATTCTTAGATGTAATGAATCCTGCTAGTAATAGTTTGTATGCTACCACGATATTAATGACAGGTAACGTAGAAACATGGTATGGCTTTAATATTGTTGTCACACTGTTACTTGTACTATTCATGATGGCTATCATGCATCATTTTATTGCCAAAAAGAAATTTTAATATGGAGGGAATTCTCGACAAATGAATGTAAAAATAAATCGAAGAAGTAAAATTCCATATTATCAGCAGTTAACACAGCAGGTCCTTTTAGCAATAGTGACTGGAAATTTAACACAGGGGGACCATTTGCCTTCTATTCGTAATTTAGCAGCACAAACAGACCTCAATTTGCATACGGTTCATAAAAGCTACAAAGAGCTTCAAAGGAAAGGCATCATCACCATTAAACCGCATTCTGCAGCATTGATAATAGTAGATTCTAGTAAAGCCATGCATTTTTCCATTCAACAAGTAGCGAAGGGTGTCGAGCAAATCATGGTAGAAGCTAATAATTTGGGGATTAATGGATTTCAATTAAAGCAGATATTTCATGAATCTTTTCGAAAATATTATGCGGATAGTTAAAACAGCGTGAAAGAGATGGCTTCCAAAAATAGGCCATCTCTTTGTTGTCTTTATATCAAAAATACCGCTACAATCGTTGTCACAACCAGTCCAATGACTACTGGAATTAAGTTACGCCTTGCCAGCTCAAATGGGCTGACATTACAAATAGCAGCGGCTGGGATTAATGCCCATGGAATTAGTGTACCACCACCAACCCAAATAGCAGTGATTTGCCCTAAAGCTGTTAAAGTTGCTGTTCCTTCACCAATGGCATTGCCGAACAAACTGCCGACAGAGCCAGCCAGAGAAATTCCTGAGAAGCCAGAACCATCTAATCCTGTAATAGCGCCAACAACCGCTAGCGTGACAACAGCTATTTCCTTTGTTAACGGAACGATTGCTGCAAGACCTACACCAAGATCATTGACAATACCGTGTGAGGTAGCGGGAAGGTGATCACCAAGAATTTGTGTAAAGCCAGCATCTCCTAGATAAAAGAAAGCAGCAATTGGAATTACGGGTCCGAAGACTTTAAAGCCGAATTGAAATCCTTGAATCAAATAACTTGTTGTTTTTTCTAGTCCCTCTGATTTATGAGCAACAACACTAAGCAACAATAGAATAAAAACAGAGGTTCCCCCGATTAAAGCCGTAGCATCGCCACCTTGCAATTTAAAAACAGACATTGCAACAACATCCAAGATGAAAGCTATAGGAATAAGTACAGCAAAGAATCGTTTTTGCCCGATCGATAGTAAATTTTCCTCCATTGCTTGTGTACTATCTTCGTCTTCCTTGCTGGCAGTGTTTAAAAGTAAAGTGCCTCGTTTCATATCACGTCGTAAGAAAATATAAGCAACAATTGTCGTCACAACGCCCATTGTGATAACAAGTGGAATACTGGCTGAAACAACATCGCCAACAGGGATACCAGCAGCATCAGCCGTTAATTTTGGAGCCCCTTGAATGACAAAATCACTCGATAACGCAATACCATGCCCAAATAAGTTCATCGCCATGGCAACACCTAGTGCTGGGAGGCCCGCCCGAATCGCAACAGGTAAGAGCACCGCCCCTAACAGAGCCACTGCAGGTGATGGCCAGAAAAACCAAGAAATAAACATCATTAATAGTCCAATCGTCCAATAAGCTAGTGCTGGTGTTTTAATGATCTTTGTGAAAGGTGCAACCATAACCTCATTAATACCTGAAGACATCATGACTCGACTCATCGCCACGATAATCGAAATAATAAGAATCGTTGATAACAGCTCTGTTATGGCATAAATAAAGCTGTTAAACACACCACTTATGGACGAAGTAAAATCGCCAGTCGCAACAATTGCTAGCATAAAGATGCCTACTACACAAATGAGGGTGGTATCGCGACGTTTAACCATAAATCCGATGATGAGCACAATAAAAACAACGTAAATCCAATGGAGAGCTGTGAATTCAATCCCCATATGTTTCCCCCTCAATAATCTGATTCTATAGAATATGAAGAGAAAAAAAGATGGTGATGATTTCAAAAAAAATCTGAAAAATTAGTTGCAAACTTAAAGTAGGAGCTAATAACAAGTTTAGTCGAAAAGTAGAAAATGTCATTTCGCAAATGCACTTGGTAATCTAAATATATGTGAAGTTTATTCTTTAACTATAGTTTGAGATGGACTTGATTCAAATGATGCACCAGGTGTTGGGACTTCGATTGTAGTATTAGTTGCTGTTTCACATAAGAAACAGAATGATTTAAATTAGTTGTTTAACTAATGGATGCCTTAGAGGAATAACAAGTACAAAAATAATCAAATTTTATTATTAAAATCCATGCTAAGTAAAAAGGATAAATCTATTTTAAATAATCATTTTTAAAAATGAAGTTTGTTTATGTAGCTTTAAGATTTTAAATCAAGTATTACTCAAAAATGGAAGTATTGTTAAATTTATAAATTATTTCTAAGTCAAATGAGGATGCATTTCTAGATAATTTCGCAAAGTATTTATACTGTAACAAGCAATTCTTAGTATTTATGACATAATACGTTATCTACCCGAACTCAGAAGTGAAACATTACGGTCATGTCATTTGTCAAAAAACAACGCTTTCAAATCAGGTTTTCTGAGAGTTTATTTTAGCTTTATTGTGTAAATATAAGTTTGAAAATTATGAATCCATGTATTAATATGTATTTAAATGTAAATACAGGTAAATTAGTTTGGAGGTCATACTATGAAAAAATTTGTAAAGTTATTATTTACATCTTTTTATGTTTGAGCATTTCCTTATCATTAATCACCTGTGTGTCTGCAAGTGAAAATGTAAATCTTGAAAAATCTATTAGTCCATATCAGGAAGTGTTGAATAAACTGACTAATGAATTTGGCGTAGAATTTTATATTAATCCAGAAAAAAAGGAACACTTTTATAACAATGTAGGAGATATGAGCACAGATGAATTAGAAAAATTACTAAGAGAACAATATAAAGAGTTCTTAGATAATTTTTATAATGATAAGCTATCTAATAGTGACTCTGCAGTTTCTCCATTATCTATTAGTGAAAATATTACTCAACTAGTTGCATTAAGCTATAATTCTTCAATGTACTTGAACTCAAATGTTTTTAGTGCATCAGGTAATCAAGGAACTTTCACTTATCAAAGTATAAAATCATATGGAACAACTTGGCCATCTAGTTTTACAGGTTATCATTGGGAAGTTGATAGTGCTTCACATAAATTAAGTAGTGATTTAAAAAGTTGTACAGTCTCTCTAAGAGGACATCCGGAAGATGCTAATGGTGTTGCACTTGCACTTTCTTTAACAGCATCAAATACATACTATGCAAATTAGTTGGCTTATTGTTTAAAAATGAAAAAAATAAAGATGTGTTTATTATTAAGTAATTCGGATATAAGTAAGGGGAAAGGAACATTAAAGGAGAGAAAAAGCATGAAGAAGATAATAAATATTACATTGATTTGTATCATGGTTTCTGTTTTTTGTTCAACTACTCATTATAATGCTGAGTCAACATATGACAACGATATTGAGTTATTACTCGTACCTTACAATAAAATATTGATAAAACTTAGTAAAGAATATGGGATAGAAATGTATATTCCAGAAAAAAACAAAGAAAAGTTTTTAAATAGCATTCAAAA
This sequence comes from Lysinibacillus sp. FSL K6-0057, assembly GCF_038630885.1. Classification (NCBI taxonomy): domain Bacteria; kingdom Bacillati; phylum Bacillota; class Bacilli; order Caryophanales; family Bacillaceae; genus Lysinibacillus; species Lysinibacillus sp. FSL K6-0057. The sequence goes on from NZ_CP152047.1 coordinate 1,479,105, forward strand.
TATGACACCTAAAGAATTTGAAAACCGACTAAGACAACAGTACAAGGAATCAAAGAAATATATTAATCAATCTAATGGAGAAAGCAACTTTTTTTATCCTCAACCAATCCCTAATGCAGAACAAGTTGTACCGGCAATTCCGTTAAATTAATAACTATAGCAAAGGTCAGGTGCATAAAGCCTGATCTTTTTTATTGCATATTTATACAGTTTTCTATTGTGGCTTTTTGGAAAGTTCGATGTATCTCTTAGGCTTTTAATCGAAGCAGTAAATGATAATACAACTTATTACTTCAAAAAAGGAAAATAAGTAAATCCTATTTAGAAGTTTATTGTAAAATTAGGCACTCTAAAATGAAATGCTTAGTGCTTTGGAACATTTGATCCACCTCTCTGCGAACAATCCCACTGTACTTCGCTCATCAGCTTAATAACACTTTCTTAGAATTTGATATTTCTTTTAAAAGATACTATAACCGAAACAAGATAATTGAAAGAAATGAATTTATAGATTAAAATACTTTTATAGATTATCGATAATCTATAATCCATAATATATAACACTTTTAGCTAATCACCCTATACACTGAACTATGTTAAAATAAAAGGATATAAATTTATTGGAGTGGTTTAATGGGGTTTGATGAAAATTCAATTTCAAAAAAAACAATTTCTGAGCAAATAGCGGAACGATTATTATTTCGCATATTTTCTGGTTATTATGAACAAGGTCAGCGCTTAATCGAAGCGGAAATTGCAAAGGAGTTACAAGTAAGTCATGCACCTGTTCGTGAGGCCCTTTATCTTTTACAAAAAGATGGTGTAGTTGAAAAAGTACAACATAAAGGTGTAAGAGTGAAGATTATAACGGATCAGGAATTAAAGGATTATTTGGAAGCGCTTTATCATCTATTGGATATTGCACTTACCGAGTGTGAATCTAAATGGACTGCCGATTTGCAAAATGAACTATTACTTCGTTTTGAAGCGATGAAACAAAGAAAGTCTGCTGAAAATATTTATGAATATGTTGTTTCGTTTGCTCACTTGCTACAATTGTTTTTTGATGTTACAGGAAATATTGCCATGCTACGATTCTTTAAAGAAACAATATTTGTTACAAATGTAGCTGCACAAACAAAATGGAAAATGAATCTAGTTGAATCCTACCATATGTCCATCAATACATTTATCAAGTGTATAGAAGTGTCGGATTTTGAAAATGCACGAATGGCTATTAAGGATGTTATTTTATGGTACCAATTTAAATAATTTTTTGGGGGTAACATAAATGAAAGCTGCAGTTTGGCATGGTGTGAAAGATATTAGAGTCGAAGAGGTTGAATTACGAGCTTTAAGAGAAGAAGAAGTGAAAGTAAAAGTAGCATGGGCTGGTATTTGTGGAAGTGACTTACATGAATACGAAGAGGGTCCGGTTTTCGTACCAGTTGATGTAAAAGCTGAATTAACAGGTGAAGTTGCCCCACTTACAATGGGACATGAATTTGCTGGTATCATCGAAGAAGTTGGCTCTAAGGTTACTGACTTTAAGGCAGGGGACCGAGTTGTCATCAATCCTACACTAACGTATAGAAATAAACATGAAGATGTCGATCGTTATGATGGATTTAACTTCATTGGCTTACATGGAAACGGTGGATTTGCGGATTATGTTAATGTCCCTGTAACAAATGTACACCGTTTAGCAGATAACTTAACATTACAAGATGGTGCACTGGTAGAACCAATGGCTGTTGCTGTACAAGCTGTCAAAGATGCTGGGGTTACATTAGGGGATTCTGTTGCTGTATTTGGGGCTGGACCAATTGGATTATTAACAGTAATCGCTGCAAAAGCATCTGGTGCTAGTAAAGTTATCGTATTAGATTTATCAGATGATCGATTAGAAAAGGCAAAAGAATTAGGTGCAACCCATGCTATTAACTCAGGTAAAGAAAATCCTGTACAAGCTGTTCGCGCGATTGTTGCAGATGGGGTTGATGTATCCTTTGAAGTGGCGGGAGTTGCTCCTACATTTAAACAAGCAATTGATGTAACAAAACCTCGTGGAAACATGATGATTGTTTCGATTTTTGCAAGACCAATCGAATGGAATCCAATGCAACTTACAAACACAGGTGTTAATGTATTATCATCCATTGTTTATACACCGTCCATTTTCCAAAGAACAATTGATGCAATGAGCGCTGGTCAACTAAATCCACAAGGGATCATCACAAGCCAAATTGAACTAGATGAGATTGTTGAAAAAGGATTCAAAACGTTAACAAATGACAAAACACAATCTAAAATTTTAGTCGAGATAAGTGGAGAAAATTAATAAAATTGATAGGAGTATGGCTTATGACAGCCATGCTCTTTTTTTATAGTCTGGAGGAGCATGGAGCTTAGGAAAAAATGACAAAAGGAATCGAGAATGAACTTCTCGACTCTTTCAGTAATATAACCTACTCTCTTTCTCTTGCTCTCTGTGTGTCTCTAATATTCTTTTGAACCGTGATGGATGCAAATAAACTAAGAACAAATGACATACCATAAAACCCTTTTTCGCTTAAAACAATACTGCCAGCATTATATAACCCAATGCCCATTAATGAAATAGATACAATAAGTGCAACCCAACTAATACCATAATAAATATTCGTGACAGGTATTCCTTCTTCTTTATCTCTTACTGCTTTTTGTAAAGATATTGCTGAATAGAGTCCAAATACTAAAACAGCTAAGTAATATCCTTTCTCGTTTAGTTGCATCGTTGCATTAAACAAGCCTATAAAATAAGCAGTAACACCTACTAACAATGCAGCCCAGGAAGCCCCTTTGAAAGCAGCAGTAGGTTCTCCCTCTTTTCTTTCTACTTTGATTTTCGGATCAGGCTGTTTTCCCTTATCTAATGAGTTCTCATTTTGATCAGACAATGAATCGTTCTCCTCCTTCTATCACTGTATAAAAACATTCTATCATTCTACAGGGATGTTATGAGAATAGAAATTTCTCTAAATCGCGCTTTTTAATAATAAAATAACTTTTCTTAAAGGAGGCAGCTTTAAATTGGACCACTATTTCGCGGGAATATGAGAGTCAATGTGGCTTCATCAAATCTGAAGGCACTCTTATCATTCCTTGGTACATTTGTGTTCTTCACCTAGAACAATCTTTTGCTGTCCTTCGTTGCAATTATTTTGTAGAGATAGGAGCTAGATGTATAACTTTTTTTCATATTATTCAAATTGACAGCTGAATATGTTAGTGGATGTGGTAGCGTATTATTGCTGTGTCCACTGCTTTTTTCGATTCGTGGCAGCTCTGAACGAAATAATTGAAATGGTTGATAAAGCTGTGAAAACCACCGTTTATAGATGAAATTAAATTGCTAGTCCGATCACTTAGAAACCGATTGCGCCACTGCAACCAACCTTTGTACCCCTTCTCTTAGCTGTTTTTCATTTGCATAAGAATAGCTCAAACGTATCCAGGAAGATAGTTGTTTTAATGGATCACAAATTTGACCTGGCACAAAGGATATCGATTGTTCGATACTTTTGGATAATAATAATTCAGTTGGAAGTTTATTGGGGAGCTGCACCCATAAATTCAGACCGCCTTTTGGGCTGATCCATCGCCAACCTGTTACTGCTAACTCTTCCTCCATGATTTCTTTTCGGATCTGTAAAGCAATCCGAATTTTCTCCAAGTGCTGCTGCAACCTTAGTGAGGAAAAGTAATGGAGAAAAATTTTTTGATTGAGAAGTGGTGAGCCATTATCAGCTAACGATTTTTCTGTTAGTAGTGAGTTCATTAATGATGATGGACAAATAACAGTCGCTATTCTCAAACCAGGAGAGATATATTTGCAAAAACTTCGGATATAAATGACTGTCCCAGCACTATCATATGTGTAAATTGGTGGTGGCGGGGCTTCATCAAAATAGATGTCGTGATAGGCATCGTCTTCTATTAATAAAAATCGATAGTGTTCAGCTAATTCTACTAATCGTTTACGCTGCTCAACAGGAACAGTATAACCTGTTGGGTTATGGAATGTGGGGTTGAGATAAAATAGGCGTGGCTTATATTGCTTAATATAGTATTCAACCTGTTCTAAATCGTAGCCCTCAGGATGGATATCAATCGTTACAATCTGTGCCCCCTGTGCTCTAAAAATATCAATCGCTGCACTATAGCTTGGACGTTCAAATAAAACGACGTCTCTTGGCTTAATAAAAGCTTGAGCGATTAAGTGAATGGCTTGCTGTGAGCCAGACGTTATTAACAGATCATCTGCACTGAGATGAGTTTTATACTGGTTGATAAAATACTGAGTGAGTGTTTCACGCAACTCTAAATCACCTTGTACAGTTGAGTAGGTTGCCAGTACTTTAGGATAAAGGTCAAACACTTCCTTCACGTAATCTGAAAAATAATGATTAGGCAAAAGATTGGGATCAATCAATGCCTGAGAAAAATGATAGGAAGCAGATGGTTGATGGATTTCGGATAAATGATTTTTTTTTACGTATGCTGAAACAATGGGGTTGTCCTGATCTAGATATTCAAGGTTTTTCGTTACATTTGATTGGACAAAATAGCCTGCTTTATCTTTTACATAAACTTTGTCATGCTGTTTCAGTAATTGATAAGCCTTTAATACCGTTAGTCGATGAACATTCATTTCAGATGCTAATTGCCGAACGGAGGGAAGCTTTTCATGTTCTTTCCATTCTTTACGCTCTATTCGGTGCAGTACATCATCATAGACTTTCTTAAAAAGATAATCTTCATTTTGAATTGCTTTGCCCACATCGATTCCTCCTATTCAAAACGATTGTACCACGAACCTATCTAATCTGTTCTATCCTTTTCAATCTGTTCTGTCCTCCTTCTTTTATGATAGAAAAAGAGGAGGAGTTTTATATGGTAATGATTAATTATTTCTTTATGTGTTTGATTTTTGGGACAACATTTTTAGCGATTAAAATTGGTGTAGATGCAGGAGTGCCTCCGTTTTTATCAGCTGGCCTTCGTTTTTTCCTTGCTGGCTTGCTACTATTTAGTTTTATGGTTTGGAGAGAAAAAACGACAATCCGGTTATTATTTCGGAAAGAGATGCTTTTTACAGGAGTGGGTTTAACCTTTGGGACGTTTGCCACGTTATACTGGGCAGAACAGTATGTGACATCTGGAATCGCAGCTGTTTTATCTGCTACAGGTCCGATGATGATCATCGTTATTCAGACATTCCTTTTGAAGCAAAAAGGAAATCGGAAATCATTCATTGGTTGTGTCGTCGGAGTTATTGGTGTCACGTTCTTGCTCTTACCTAGTTTTTCAATTGAGATTAGTCCCGTCTGGATGGTTGGATGTTTCGCCATTCTATTAGGTGAAGTTTTTTACGCATCTGGAACGATTTATACGAAGCATGTCATCCGAAAATTTGAAACGACATCCCCGATTGCTTTAAATGCAGCACAAATGATGCATGGAGGGATTTTATTAATCATTTTGTCACTTTTTACCGAGAACATTCAGCTTCATTATCTTTTAAGCCCAGCTTCAATTGGCTCTCTTTTTTATTTAATTATTTTTGGTTCAATGATCGGTCATAGTATTTATTATTGGCTTGTTTCACGGACAAATCCTGTTTTTCCTTCTACATGGCTATATATATCACCAGTCATTGCCGTTATATTAGGCGTTACCTTCTATCATGAATATATTTCGTGGCTAACAGGCATAGGTACTCTGATAATTATTGTTGGAACGATTCTAGTCAATTTCGAAACTTTGAGAGAGTTCCTTTGGCGCAAGAGGACTGTTCTTCGTGATGTAAAAAATTAACATATTATTGAATGATAAAATCTACTTATAAAGGGGAAGAAAATTATGAAAGTTTCTAAGGGAGTAGAGATTCTGGAGCTTGATTTTAATGGAGCCATTATTCATCCAACTCTTATATGGGATCAGGAGATGGCTGTTTTAATTGACACTGGATGCTCAGGTCAAATGGAAGACTTATGCATAGCAATGGAGAAGGTAGGCGTGTCGTTGGATCAACTAAAAGTTGTGATTTTGACACATCAGGATATAGATCATATAGGCAGCCTCCCAGAGATATTACAAAATTGCGGAAGTAATATAAAAGTTTATGCGCACGAATTAGATAAGCCTTATATTCAGGGAGAATTACCACTTTTGAAAGATGGGCACATAGCGAACCCACCTATGGGGAAAGTGGATGAGACCTTGAAAGACGGTCAAGAATTACCATATTGTGGGGGGATACGAGTTATCCATACGCCAGGACATACGCCTGGCCATATTAGTTTATATTTGAAGCAAAGTAAAACGCTTGTTGCTGGTGATTCAATGTATAGCGTAAACGGAGCACTGGGGGGAATTCATGCTCCAACCACTTTGGATATAGAGGTTGCTCAACAATCTTTAAAGAAATATGTAGACCTAGACATTGAATCTGTGGTTTGTTACCACGGAGGATTATGTAAGGTAGATATTAAAGAGCAGATTCAAAAGCTTTGAATCTTACAAGGTTCCTTGGTATGCCAAGTGCTGGGAGGCTCGCTCGAATCGTAACAGTACTCACAAGTTTGTAAAACATCTGTTTAATTGTTAGCCAGCTCATGTTATAATGAGGCGCTTAAGATCTTTTTTATAACGGATGCCAAGAAAAGCCTCCGCAGAACGATCAAATATGGAGGTGTAAGAGAATGAATAAACGTTGGACGATTGGTGAAATTCAGAAATTTGTTGAGAACAATTCAGAAAGTAAGTTGTTAACGACGGAATATCATGGTTTTTCTCAAAAGTTACTATTTAAATGTGCATGTGGTAGTAACTTTGAAAAAACATTTACGAAATTTAAAAATAAAAATCAACGAAAATGTGATGTATGCCAACCACCAAAAGAGTCACGCTAAACGCATTGCCGATTTTTATTAAAGAGAAATTAAGATTCTTTTGATGCTGCTTTGTACCCTTAAAGCTGTATCAAAAGAATCTTTTTTATTCAAGCAAATCTTTTAATTGTTGACTATCTATGTTCTTAGTTAACCGTAAAATTATGTTAGTAGTCTTCTAAGACAGGAGGAGTCGAATTCCTTGTTTCGATATTATTAATTTATGTCTCTTTATTAGGCTACTCCTTATTCTAATAACCATTTAAATAATTTTTGCACAAATTTAGAGTCTGTAGTATGACTCCTAGTTCATAGCACATGCAAGTACTTGTTAAGTAGCAACATAACTCGTCCTATCAAAAATAAAATTTAATAAAAAACACTGTATTACTAAATTTTTCAATATAAAATTCTTTTTGAAAACATCAAAAGTCGATTTAGTTTGTAGCAATTTCTAGAAGCCTACCTAAAAATGTGTAGTTTTTTCATGAAAACGAATTTGTTTCTTCTCTTTTTGTATTATGAACATTTGAGGGAAGAAAACTCCAAATAAAATACAAAGAATCCCAATCCATTGTAAAGGCGATACGACTTCATGGACAAGTGTAATTGAAGCAATAACTGCTGTAGGGAGTTCGACAGCTCCTAAAATTGTACCTAAACCCGTCCCTACCTTTGGTACACCAATTGAAAAACAAATAACTGGTATAACAACACCAAAGAAACCTAAAATTAAAGCATATTTCCATAATCCAGCCTGCAGTGTACCATCAATCAAGTATGTTGGGGGAAAAGTTAAGCAAACAAAAAGGGTTGCACTTGTCGTCATCAGAAAGCTTTTTGAGTAAATTGGAACATCAGTAGATACACGTCCACTTGCAAATATATACATGGAAAAAGTTATAGCTGCTAGTAACCCAAAGATGATTCCTTTTGTTGATAATTCTTGTCCTATTCCATCAAATACACCCCCAGCAAATACCGTTCCTACAAATAAGATGGCAATGGACAATACCTTATCGCGGCTTGGCAAGGTTTTATTAGCAATTGCTTCCATTAGGACACCCATCCAAGTGAATTGAAATAACAATACAATTGCAATTGATGCAGGTAGTTCTTTTACAGAAAGCCCATAAAAAATACTAGTTAAACTCATTGTTATCCCAACTGCTAACAATGATAATATATTTTTTAAGGATACTTTATGACGAGAAAAGGTAACAACGAGTAATAATAGTCCAAACCAGCCAAATATATATTGTCCACCTAAAAGTTCAGGAAAAGAAAATCCATCTAAAAATCCAATTTTAAGTATGGATGATAGGACCCCATAGCTACAGGCACCCAATAAAACCACTAAAGAAAACTTTAATTTATTCAAAAAATCCCTCCAAAAAATAAAAATCCCGTCGTCTATTTATAGACGACGGGCGAATGAAACAGAGAAAAAACTCTACAAAATTCCGCCACTCACAAATTTGTGTGAGTTTGCGTATCAAATTATAAATATTGTATACAAAAGTTTTCTAGAAATCAACAGCTATTTTTAATACATGCAATCTTTAAGTTTAGTAATATAACGTTGGTATTTATAAATTGAAAGAAGTAAAACCATTTTAGTTATAAATTCAATAAAGAAGGCAAAGACAATATAAGAATTTCTTAGAAACTCATAAGCATAATGTTAAAAATGAATACCCATCTTAACTCTGTATAAAGATATAAATCTACTTGTGAAATATCGTAACTTTTTGTTATTTTGTGATCAACAGGGTTGGATTATTCATGAAATAGTGGATAAAAGCCAAACCCTTGATATATCTGGGTTTGGCTTTTTTGTCATTTTTAAAATTAGACTTTCTTCTACTGGGGAATTCATTATTAACGAAAAAAAAGATTGTAAAATAACAATCAGTGATATATATTGGAGATTATGATTTTTTTCGACATCTCAAAATCATAAACAAAATTTCATTTATATACAAGTTTTGAGAGGGAAGTGAATAATCAAGATGTATCTTTATCCCCTATTAGTAGTGATTGCAGCTAGTAGTTTTGGTATCGTTTCAACTATTATAAAACTGGCAATGCGTAGTGGTTTTTCTGTCTCCGAGGCAGTTACAAGTCAGTTTTTTATCGGCTTTTGTATAGCAGTATGTATCTTCTTACTTACAAATAGATCGAAATTTAGCTTTAAAGGCGTTAAAATCCTTGTATTTGCAGGCGTTTTAACAGGGTTAACAAATATTTTATATGGTCATTCTTTGAACTTTTTGCCTGCTTCCTTGGCGGTTGTACTACTGTTTCAATTTACATGGATTGGCATGTTGATATCTTGTATCACAAAACGACAATTCCCAAGCAGAATTGAATTCATCTCTTTAATTATATTGGTAGCTGGAACCATACCAGCTGCTGGCATAATTGATGTAGATTTATCTCAAATACCTTTTCAAGGGTGGTTATGGGGGTTAGCGGCTGCTCTTTGTTATTCCTTATTTTTATATGTGAACGGAAAGGCAACTGCAAGTATGACAACTTCTAACCGTTTAGTATTGGTTTCTTTCTTTGCTTTCACGATTACGGCGGTTTTTCAGTCTCCAGAAATTATTTGGAATGGTACTTTGTTTAACGAAGGACTTTGGATTTACGGATTGGCATTAGGGTTATTCGGCATGATTATACCGGTTTTCTTATTCACGATTGCAGTTCCTAAAGTTGGATTAGGTATGTCATCCATATTGAGTGCTGTTGAATTGCCAATCGCGGTGATGGTATCAGTTATCCTACTAAGCGAAACGGTTACAACTTTGCAAATAGCAGGTATCGTAACGATCGTTATCGGTATAAGTTTACCAACATTACTAGAAAAAGATGGATTGTTAAGAAACGTCAAAACTAAATACAAAAAATCCAGTAAAGAAGTAGCAAAAGGATCTTCGATTTAAAGATCCTTCAGAATGAAGACAAACACATTGTCCAATTAAAAAATGTGTTTGTTTTTTTATCTATTTCTCTATTTTTGAATTAAAACACCGAAATAGGCAAAAAAATAGAGTCCTTTTGGTCTCTTAATTTCAGGATGTTTGCTAAGTTTTTTATATTTAGACAAGCAAAAGTAAGACCCATTTTCATGTGCATTTTTTCTTTACCAATCATCTTCGAATAGTGAAGACCAGAAATTAATCAGATACTTTGTCTACAGTCTGAGGTTGAGAGATTTTATTCGGTGTTTTTTTATTTTCACTCTATATTTTCTACATTTAAATACTTAGTTTCACAGTAGTAGCCTTTGCCGCCAACATAAACTTTTTCTATTTTATGGTTATTGGTTGCTAATTTAACTAATATTTCGGAAGGCGAGTGTAAAGAATAGCCTTGTTCAAATACATAGATTTCTTTTTGCAAGTTGTGCTGTTCATAAAGGTAGCAAGCTAATGCACCGTTTGAGGTTCCAGTCGCTGCTTCTTCATTGATATCGTATAGTGGAGCGAAATTTCTGCATATTATTCGATCGTCATTAAAAGTATATAGATGCATCCCGACAACATGATAATCCTTGCTGATTTCTTTAATGTTTTCAAAATTAGGTTGCAGTGCATGTAATTGTGTTTCACTTGTTATAGGAATTAAAATATCTTTTAAGCCCGTGGAGACAATTTGAATCGGGTATTTATTGTCTATAGCTTTAATGTCAATACAGTCGATCAACTCGTTTGGAGATACAACATCATAAAATTTCGGTTTGTTTTGTTCCATGAATATGATGTCATCTTTTATCGTAATAGTAAGAACACCGCTGTTTGTTTCAATCGTATAGCGATCCTTGAAAAGTTTATTTAAATGCATCAGTATCGTGAAAGAGCCAATTGTGGCATGACCACATAAATCAACTTCCTCTTTTGGTGTAAAATACTCAAATTTATAATCAGCTATTTCAGATTCTGATATAAATGCGGTTTCCGCATAGCCCAGTTGTTTGGCTATTGCCATTTTTTGAGTAGTGGTCAATGTATTCTCAATAAATACTACTCCTGCTTTATTTCCGCCTTTATGATCCTTGCTAAATGCACTTGCAACATAAACGGATATTTTCATAAGACACCTTCCTTCCTCACGTATAGAAAATTGTAGCATAGAAAGCATGACGTATAAATGTTGTTGGATAAATTTGCTATAAAGCAAGAGATAAACTATTTTTTAGCATCTGAACTCTCAAAAAATAGTTTGTCTACAGTCTGAAGGGTCTTCGATTTGAAGATCCTTTTTTTATGTCAATTAAGCAATACCATAACAAAAGGATCATGGGGTCCTTTCTGTAATTGATCATGTCGTAATATTTTTTTTGTTCATACCCCGTTCATATTGTTGTCATAGGTAGTACACCTTCATTGTATAAGCTATCCTTAACGGTTTGCGAAAATAGCCAGAATACAATGATATGGAGAAGAGATAACGAAAGGGAGGTGTGGTACGAGAACAAAGGAGAAAACGGCTATCGCTTGCCGTTCTACACCCTCGTGCCAATATAATGAAAAAAACGATCACCATTATAAGTAAAATAATAGTGGGTTTAGTTATAGCCATACTACTTTTTTTAGCGATTGTCTTTCTTGTTAATATTGTCTGCAGCAAGATGGAGCAAGGAAAACTAGAAACTTATGGTCAGTCTGTAACCGTAGATGGGAAAAAAATGAATGTCTTCATTCAGGGAGAAGGCGAAGAAACCGTCGTCCTCTTACCTGGTTATGGAACAGCGGCACCAGCACTTGATTTTAAAATATTAGTAGATGAATTATCTCCTTTTTACAAGGTTGTTGTTATTGAGCCTTTTGGATATGGATTAAGTAATCTAACTGAAAAAGAACGAAGCATAGAGAATATTGTCAGTGAAATACATGAAGCTTTACAGCGACTTCATATTGAGCGTTATATTCTAATGGGCCACTCCATTTCAGGCCTTTACGGATTGGAGTATGTGAACAAATATCCAAACGAAGTGAGTGCATTTGTCGGGCTCGATAGTAGTGTTCCAACGATAAGCGAGAAAAAGATTGAGTCTTCAATAATAACTACTTTAAAACTACTTAAAAATTCAGGTTTAGCTAGATTGCAAGTGAAGCTAAGTGATGACCCATATACCGTACTACCATATGAGGAAAAAACAAAAGAACAAATGAAAATTCTTAAGCATAAAAACATGTATAATCCCAGCCAATTAAATGAAGCTGAAACGATGTATGCAAATTTTAAAGCAGCTGAAAATTTATCATTTCCTAAAAATATTCCGGTTATTTTCTTTATACAAGCGAATCATCCAGTAACGGATAGGTGGATACCAGAGCATAAAAAACAAATAAAAGATTCTGTACATGGAAAAGTGATGACATTTGAAGGGGATCATTATTTATATCGTACTAAAGCAAAAGAAATCGTTGAAAACTTTAGGGAATTTATGAAAGAGGAAAAGTGAATGTACTGAGAAAAATTTTTCATTTCTAAATTGCTTAGTAGTGAAGTATTTTGTGTGTAAGAGCAGCAAGTATATTATTTTGACCCCAATTATATGCTAGTCTCGAAACAAATAACCAGGCGCTCAAATGAGAACCTGGTCTTTTTTTAACTTTTTGATGTATTTATAAATATAACTATCTATGTCTAGATCTCTGACCGGAAGTTGTTACCAAGCTTGCTACCCAGACCAAAATAATGACGAAAATTATAAATTAGGGGACTCCATTTATTTGGATCAATATGATTTTCTTCTATAATTATATCCTCATGGGCATGTACATGTATCGTTTGTGTTTCGACGATTGCAAAACTAGGCGCATAATCTGGGATACGAATATGTTTTACCTGAGCTTCGATTTGAATTGGACACTCCATAATTCGAGTAGGAATAACCGTTGTAGACCCAATTGGTGTTAAGCCACTAATATCAAATTTCTCTTTTCTATATGTAAAACCAATCTGTTTCTTAAAATCTGGGACTGGATTTTTTCCTGTGTAAGGAGCTAACTGTTCGACGTTCTCCCATAGAGAGGTGTCAGGAATATTCAGGACACATTCAGGATGTCGTTCTAAATTTTCAATTGCTTTTCCACCGAGGCCAATACCTAAGACAATACAGTCTCCTAATGCCCAAGAAGAAGATAAAGGGCTAATATTCACTGTTCCATCCTCATTTAATGTACTCAGTAAAATTACAGGAAATCCATAATATAAAATTTTAGGATTTATCATTTTTGTATTTGGCATTTGTTTCATTATTTTCATTTTTAGTTCCTCCCGCAAAATGTTTTCACTGTCAGAACCCATTATAAAATATCAACATTTCAACGAGCATCGAAGTGTGGAATACAAAAAAGGACCACTACAATTTTAATGTAGTGGTCCCATGTTGTTGCAAAAAGATGATGTCAACGGCAGAAAAAGCAACTTTGCAAGGTGAGGGGTTGATTTCCGCTCCGCCAGCGTCCTTTCCAGGGGGCGTCCGATGAGCCGCTTCACTCACTTCCGTTCGCTCCACTCCAATCAAGCATTCTGCAAAGTGTCTTTACTTTTTTTCATAGTAGCATAGCGATCAAATCGCCCATTATCTATATTCTTAGAGGGGATAAACTCTTATTTTCAATGTGGAGAAGTAATGCGTGACAACACCTCTCCATAAAGAGTCGTGAACACCTTCATTTTATTTGAAAACCTTTGCTAAAAAGATAATACTTTTGTGGATTGGAGTGGAAGGCTACTTGACTCCCGTGGGATCGCGAGACAGGCGAGCCCCTACACGGAGCGGTAGCCGGAGGAAGCGGCTCGGCGCTCGCCCACAGGAAAGCAAGTAGCCTGCAACGGAAACCATTTTCACCTTTCACAAAAAATCTATTGATGGTTTTGTTTTTCAACAATATGAAGGGACCACTCCAACTTAACAGTAGTGGTCCCTTGTGTTTTTTATCTTAATGATAAGCCGATAGGAATGCAAAGTGGTGTATAGTCTACAGGATTTTCAATAATACAGCAATCTAATCCAAATACATCCTTAATCATGCTCTTGGTAAATACTTTTTCAGGCGATCCTTCTTGATAAATTTTGCCCTTAACAATGCTAATGAGATGATCCGCATATTGTGCTGCTTGATTTAGATCATGTAAAACCATGACAATTGTTCGACCGTGAGTGACATTTAAATCACGTAGCAATTCAAGTATCTCTATTTGATGCGCCAAATCTAAATAGGTTGTTGGCTCATCTAATAATAGTAGATCTGTGTCTTGTGCTAAAGCCATTGAAATCCATGCCCTTTGCCTTTGTCCCCCAGATAGCTCATCCAATGTACGATCCACAAAATCAGTCATTTTGGTTGCTAATAATGCGCGGTTTACAATTGCATCATCTTCCAGCGTTTGTCTAGACAATAGACCTTTATGTGGATGTCTACCATAATAACATAGGTCTTTAACCGTTATATCTTCTGGAGCTTCTGGACCTTGAGGTAAAATAGCCAATTTCTTAGCAACTTCTTTGGACGACTGCTGCTGAATGGCCTTACCATCTAAATAGACCATTCCTTCTTGAGGGGTTAATAATCTAGCTAAGGAACGCAAAATAGTAGATTTTCCACAGCCATTAGCCCCAATAATAACACTAATCTTACCTTCAGGAATGACTAAATTTATATTATCAAGGATTTGAGATGATCCATAGGAGAGAGAAAGATGCTCTGCTGATAATGTTGTCATAAATGCTCACCTTCTTATGCCTTTTTTCGTTCAGAACGTAATAAATATAAAAAATAGGGTGCACCAATCACTGCTGTAATAATTCCAGCAGGTATTTCTATTGGAGGGAAAAGACCTCTACCCAGGCTATCAGCAACTAATAGAAGAATAGCACCAAAGAGAGCGGAAGCAGGAAGTAACACTTTAAATTTAGATCCTACAATTCTTCTGGCAATATGAGGAGCGATTAAACCTATAAATCCAATAGAACCTACTGTCGCTACACATACGCCAATTAACACAACTGAAACACCTAGTAAAATATAGCGCAGGAATTTTGAGCGTTCACCGAGACCAGTAGCTATATCATCACCAAGGCTTAGAATATCTAATTTAGAAGTTAATCCAATTAGTAGGGGGATAAGAATGAGGCATGGAAGCAGGATATATACTTGATCCCATCCTCTTGCCCATAGACTGCCCGTCAACCATAAAAGAGTCGCACTTACATCATCTGGGAACTTAATCATAAAATACTCTATCCCTGCTTGACATATTGCACCTAGAGCTATTCCTACTAAAGCGAGTGTATTTGGTTGAGCCCCTTTTTTATAAACAAACAGCATTAGAATGACAGCAATGGTAGCTGCTCCTATAAAAGCTGCAAGGGGAAGAAAAATAATGGGTGACGTTGGAAATAGAACGATAATGATAACGGCTGCTAATCCGGCTCCTCTCGTAACGCCGATTACATCAGGAGATGCCAATGGGTTACGGAGGATTCCTTGCAAAATCGCTCCAGCGGTTGCTAATCCAGATCCTACGATGATAGCGATTATAATACGAGGAATCCGATAATTGCTTAATATAAATTTTTGACTTTGTGTTCCTTCTCCAATTAAATTTTGAATGATTTCTGACGGTGTAATGTAAATGGCTCCTAAGCCTAGACTTATAATAGATAAAATGAGGATGATTATTAAAAGTACTAGAAGAATAAGATTAGGATGAACATTGCGTTGTAGCATAAATTTTTGTTTATGTTTCATTGCTTAATATTCCTTCCTCTCTTTGCTAAATAAAGGAAGAATGGTGCCCCGATAATAGCTGTCACAATACCAACGGGTGATTCAAAAGGATAAGCGATAAAGCGAGCGAGAATATCTGCGTAAACTAAAAGTAAAGCTCCAAATAGTGCAGAGAATGGAATGATTCTTTTATAATCTCCTCCCACTAATCTTCTAACAATATGAGGAATAATTAATCCAACAAAGCCTATTGGACCTGCGACCGCTACAGAAGAGCCAGCCAAAATAATGACTAGGATTCCAGCTAGCATACGGATACGATTTACTTGTTGCCCAAGCCCTTGAGCAGTACTTTCTCCTAGGACAAGAATCGAAATAGACCTTGAAAGTAATAAGGCAATGAATAGTCCTGAAATAGACCAGGGAAGAATGATCATAACATGTGTCCATGATTTTCCGTTAATTGATCCTACTAGCCAATACAGAACATCCTTTGCTTGCTCACTAAAAATAATGATTCCTTGTGTTAAAGAGGATAAAAGGAAGTGTACGGCAATTCCAGCTAACGCTAGTTTTACATGTGTCATTCCTCCTCCAGATGCAAAGGAATAGACTGTTATTCCTCCAACTGCTGCCCCGATAAATGCAGAGAAAACGAGAGATGGGGAAGAGAGGGAAGGAAAGAGAGCAAAAGCAGTGACAATAAAGAATGAAGCCCCCGCATTCACACCAAATACTTGAGGGGAGGCTAATGAGTTTCGAGTAATGGCCTGCATAAGAGCACCGGCTACGGCTAAATTTGCACCGACTAATGCTCCGATGATAGCTCGAGGCAATCGAAGGGTTTGTATAATTAACTGTTCCTTTGATGGATTTATCTCGAAAAAGGATTTCAATATCATTACTAGATCAATATCTGCTATCCCTACAGAAACACTAATGATAATTCCTAACATCAATAAAACGATTGCAGTTATTGCTGTACTATATATTTTTACTTTAGCTTTAACTATAGATTCCATTAACTACAACACACTTTCTTACAAAATATAAGATTTACTAGAAAAAGAAGTAAGTAGGGTATCTTACTTACTTCTCTTTTGTTTACTTTATTTTTCATTCAATTTTGCTAACGTGTCTTTAGCAATAGCTTCTGCCGAAATAATTCCTCGGAATCTTGTCCATAAATCTCTATCAACACTATAAATCTGGTCATTTTTTACTGCCTTTAAGTCTTTCCAAAGAGGATTTTCCTTCCACTCATCAGTAAGTAGCTTACCTTCATTATTCGCTAAAAGTAGTACATCTGGATTGATTTCGACAAGTTGTTCCAAACTCATTTCAACATAAGGTTGTTCGTCCTGAATTGCCACCTTCAGACCTAATTGTTCAAGTAATTCTCCATCATAAGAAGAAGTAGTATGCGCTTGAAATGATGTGTCTCGTACAACTGCAGGTAAAACAGTTAGATTTGTATCAAGACTTAGTTTCGAATTAATTTCATTTATGATTTCTTTATGTTCACCTAATCTCTTTTCAGCAGCCTCTTTTTGATCTAACGCTTCGGCAATTATTTTAAAAGAGTCTAAGTTATCCTGATATGTCGATTCGCGACTCTTTAAAACAATTGTAGGAGCAATTTGCTGTAAATCTTTATAAATAGCACTGTGTCGCTCAGCATCTGCAATGATTAAATCCGGTTGTAAAGAGCTAATAACCTCTAAGCTAGGCTGTTCACGAGTTCCTACAGATGTATAGTCTATGTCATGGCCGACTAGTTTTGTGATCATATCTTTTTTATTGTCATCGGCAATACCTATCGGATTGACATCTAAAGTATTTAGGGAATCAACAAAAGATAACTCTAAGGTAACAATCTTTTTAGGAGTATTTTTAAGTACGGTTTCTCCCATTTCATGTTTAATTGTTTTACTTTTAGATTCTTTTGCTTCTCCAGTAGTTTGTTCCTTTTTCTCTGTGTCTGTATGATTTTGAGGAGCATTGCATCCAGTTAACACCATCATTATTGCTAATAACAGGATTAGCGATAGCCCACTCAAATTCTTTAATTTAGTAAAACTTAGCATTCTTCTAACCTTCCTTTTCCGTTACTTTAAATGAAAATGATAATCATTAACAGGGATTATCATAGATTGTTCAGTTGGCAGGGTCAATATAATGAAAGTATTGTGAAATAAAAATAATATGAGTAAATCATTCATTTTGAACATTTTGTTCATAGTGGTTTACTAAGTTGCCTATTTAGGTGTTAGATATTCTACCGTAGAAAATCTTCTGAAAGCATTGGTATGAAAAGAAAAGGTGCGTAAAGAAACGAGGTAACAATCGTACCTTGTAGATAAATAAATTATTTTACAAGATTCTTCGCTCCGTAGAGATTTTTAATAATTTACATATCCAAGGGAGGGTTGAAATAGTATGAAAAGGTTTGGCATATATTGAACTTTAATCCTTAAACATAGGAGTGAGGCAAGTGAAGGATATAGACGATTTTTTTGAGAAATTACTTTACTTTGATAAGAAATTTAAGTTATTTATCCATCAAAACAATGATCACCTACTAGTTGATTATTCAGAGTTGTGTGGAATAATCGATAATTATTCATCTTTTATAATAAATCGTGACAATGAAAAACTATGGGATAATTTAGAGCAAACAAGCGAAATTGTATCATTAGTTGAGAATCTAAGAAATAACGCTTCTGTTTGTGTGCAAATCATGGAAAAATATCGAGCTCAACTAGTAACCTGTGAAAAAGAGGAGATCACTGATTATTTTCGAAATATAGAAGATTGCATTGAAAAGGAATTTGGAGGTTTTCAAATTACCAGTCAATCGAAGGTGCTGTTGGTGGGATCTGGCCCTTTTCCTATAACTTTATTAAGGATTGCGGAACGAACAGGAGCAGACGTTTTTGGGATTGATATTGATAATGAAGCGATTCAATTGGGAAAACATGTAGTCAATAATTTAGGAAGTCATTTATCCATTGAAATAGAAAAGAAGACAGTAGGGGAACTTGCAGTGATTAATCAAATTAGCCATATCATATTTAGTTCCACTGTTAGCTGTAAATATGACATATTAGATCAACTATATGATGTCACAAATAAAGATGTGCTGATTGCGATGCGTTATGGAAATGGATTAAAGTCTCTTTTTAATTATCCCATGCAGAGGGTAGACGAAACCAAATGGCATATAATAGATGAAGTTATGCACCCTCAACGTGTATTTGATGTTATTTTATATCAAAAAGTACTATAGATGAGGAGAGGAATATGGCTTATTTTAACAATGTTTTATTGCTAGGAACAGGGCCAACAGTAATTCAATTAGCTGTGAATTTCAAAAAAATTTTAAACAGTAAGGTAGCTATTGCTGGTCGAGAATCTTTACGCTCCAATCTATTCTTCGAAGCTATCATTCAGCATCACCTGGCACTTAAGGTATCTATACAAAATACACAACATCAGCCTGTAGCGGGAGAATGTACAATTGATATATTTTTTAAGGGTTATGATACAATTTGTGGAAATTGGGATACGGTTATACTTAGTGTTACCACAGATGCTTATCTTTCTGTACTCGCACAAATCGATACCAAAGTGCTAAAGGAGGCTAGATGTTTTATATTAGTTTCCCCTACATTTGGTTCTAGTCATTTAATAACTAATTTCTTAAAGAATCTAGCTCCTCAGGCAGAGGTAATTAGTTTTTCAACCTATTATGGAGATACGAGATGGATAGGTGGAATTCCATCAAATGAGGTATTAACAACAGGTGTGAAGAAAAAAGTATATATTGGTTCAACTTACTCGAAATCAGATAGACTAGAAATTTTAACTGTACTATTTCATCATCTGGGGATTAGTCTGAAAAAGGTAGCATCTCCTCTTGAGGCAGAAACAAGAAATATATCTTTGTACGTGCACCCACCTTTATTTATGAATGATTTTTCATTACAAGCGATTTTTGATGAAAAGACAATGACAAAGTATGTGTATAAACTCTATCCGGAGGGCCCCATTACTTATAGAATGATTCATCAATTATTAAATTATTGGAAAGAAATGATGGCAATCGTCAGTCATTTCGATATTCAACCCCTAAATCTATTGAAGTTTATGGTAGATGATAATTATCCATTGCTGCCAGCAAGTATAGCCAGACAAGAAATAGAGAATTTTAATAAACTTGAGTCCATCCATCAAGAATACCTTCTCTATATTCGTTATGCTTCTTTATTAATTGATCCATTTTCTAAGCCAAATCAAGAGGGAAAATATTTTGATTTTTCGGCAGTTCCTATTAGAAAAATTTTTAAAAATCACGACGGTGAATGGGATATTCCGAGAATGCCAAAAGAGGACTACTATCGTGTAAAAATCATTCAAGGGATTGCTAAGGCCCTGAAGTCAAAGAGTCCAACGCTTGATCATTTTGTACAAACATATGAAGAAAAACTGCTACAAGTAGTAGCTGTATCTGAGGATCAAAGGTTTTCAGAAGCCTTCCAAGTAAAATCCTTTTCACAAGAAATAGAGAGGATTTGCAAGGAATTAAGAGGTCAAAAGATAGAGAAGTGAAAAATATAAAATGAGTGTGGTTGAAGGATCTTTCAGAGAATCTTTCAAAAGGGGTCAGTATCCAGCTTTTCACGCGTAGATTAAGAGGCTCTAATTTTAATTGACAATGATAATCGTTATCGATAAGGTGGGGATAGGCGAGAGCCGTCATCCCTACCTTTTCACATTTTTCGAGCTAAACATGATTAAACATATAGCTCAACCCAACGACCAGGGGGATCCATGACGAGGAAGGAGAACTGTTTTGAAAATCAATTCTTCATTCCAATGTCTTTTGGCTGAAGCAGTAACTTATTGAAAGGTATGTGCTATTTACAGTAGGACAAATCCTGGTATTACAAGCAAACTATTATTGAAATGAGGTATACAATATGAATATCGACGTAAATCAGCTAGCAGAGCATTTAGCACGCACGCCTTTTCAAGTAGAGGGAATATATCGATATGCTAGAAATACAGGTGTGCCTCACGCTGACCATACAGATTCTTTTCCTGGATTTGTTTTTCCCCTTACAGGAAAAATAGAATTTCAATTTAATGGCACGCCTTATATCTTTTCGCCAGGAAAAGTGGTGCATGGGGGTGCAAAAATGAAACTAAATCAAAAAAATTTTGGAGATACAAATTGGGAATATATTCTTGTCCTGTATAGGATATGGAACACAGAATTAGCAGAGACAAGCTTTTCTCATCAGCATTTTGAATTACCAATAGGACAATCTCCTCGTCTAATCGAATTAATTATGCGTCTATGGCATGTATATAATCAGCGTGGAGGCATGTCAAAGTTTCAGACAGAAATGCTATTTCGCGATGTACTCAATGAAGCCTTATTATGTGTTGTTAATAGGCAAAATAGCTGTGAATCCCACACTCTATTCGAACAGGTAACTACTTATATTCATGAAAACTATTATCAAAGCCTTTCCATTAACTCGCTTGCCGAACAATATAACGTTAATCGAAATCGACTATCTTATATATTTCGAAAACATGCAGGGATGGGACCAGCAGAATATTTATTAAACTATCGAATAAACAGGGCGCAAAAAATACTGTTTACAAGTGATGTGCCTGTACAACAAATTGCGGAAACGGTTGGAATTGCTGACCCTTTTTATTTTAGTAGAGTATTCAAGAAGCAAGTTGGTATCTCTCCTACTGAATATCGAGAGAAGTTCATCAATAATCCATGCTAAGTTCAACAAGCATCCATTCTCCTCCAAAAATGACTTTACTATACTAAGGATATATCAGAGATCATATGTTGGAGGAATTTCGGATGCAAAAGATTAAAGGACTGTTATTTTCAATGCTAGTACTAGCAGTTATATTGGGAGGTTGTAATAAATCGCCTACTGAAAATAAGGAGTTAACTACAGAAGACACATCTTCATCAGTAGTTAATGTAGAAGCAACTGATTGGCCAAGAACCATTAAGGATGCCTTAGGGAAAGAATTTGTGATCGAGAAAAAACCAGAAAAAGTGGCTTCTTTATGGTATTTTTACCCTGAAATTTTAGTTGCATTAGGTGAGCCTCCTGCAGCTTCTACTGATAAAGACTATCTATCTTCTTTGTCTTATTTAAAAGGGAAGCTAGATTCAACAGAAGAATTAGGTGATAAATTGTCTCCTAGTATTGAAAAAACCCTATCGATTGGCCCTGATTATATTTTAGCAACAGAACATCACGAAAAGTTGTATGAATCACTAGAAAAAATCGCCCCAGTCATTACGTTGAAATCTCAGGACATCTACGAAGACTGGCAATATGGACTTCGTACAGTAGCCGAGATTATCGGAAAAGACGATGAGGCGGAAAAAGTAATTGATAAAATGATGAAAGATATCTCAACAGGACGTGAAGCATTAAAGTCCATTCAAGGAGAGTCTGTTGCCCTTATTTTGTCTTGGGATGGAAAAACTTTTAATGTTCTTGGTGAAGAGAACCCTGTTTATACACTTGCTTTTGATAAAGAAAGGGGCTTGGGTCTAACACCAGATGATACATTTAAGGGGAATAATAATCAATTCGCTGCATTTGAAGGAATCTCAACTATTCAAGCAGACCATATTTTCCTTATCGGTGACATTACAAAAAAGGAAACTTTAATGAGTGAGTTAAATCAAAGCAATGTCTGGAATAATATGAATGCCGTAAAAAAAGGTAATATTCATTTGATGGATACTTCCGCTATTACGGGAGGTCCATTAGCTATCGAATACGCTTTGCAAAATATAACAGAAGCCTTGCAAAAGAACGAATAATAGGAAGCACCTTTTCCAAAAAGTAAATAAGGAGAGATGAATATGCAAGATCAAGTTATCAATATAAATGAGGAACTATCTGAATTAAAGGAACTTTGGTCACCGAAAGTCATTGGTGAAATACACGATTTTCAATTCAAAGTGGTTAAGATTGCTGGGGAATTTATATGGCATGAGCATCAAGGTGCCGATAAAGTATTTATTGTGCTCGAAGGAGAGATGTTCATTGCTTTTCGCGATGGCCAGGTGAAAATATCCAAAGGGGAGATGTTTATTGTGCCTGGAGGAGCTGAACACATGCCTTTTGCAGAAAAGGAATGCCATATTATGCTAGTAGAGCCTAAAGTTGCAGTAAATACAATCGGTATTGAGGCTGAATAACC
Organism: Lysinibacillus sp. FSL K6-0057; assembly: GCF_038630885.1. NCBI lineage: Bacteria > Bacillati > Bacillota > Bacilli > Caryophanales > Bacillaceae > Lysinibacillus > Lysinibacillus sp. FSL K6-0057. The sequence goes on from NZ_CP152047.1 coordinate 1,502,053, forward strand.
AACAGTAAATACTACTGAGCTTATAAAATGGAGGAGACCGTTTATATTATTTAAATGGTCTCCTTCAGTCTCTTAGAGAGAACGTATAACTAGTGCACATGATAGCCGTCATCATACTGTATCCTTATATATTTTTTTTATATTAATTCATTACGAATAATATATTATTCTTATGAAAGCAGGATCTTTATAATAAAGATATCACGTATAAAGGGAGGATCTACAATGGAGTTTAGTAAACTTGGCAATAGTGGTTTATCAGTTAGCAAGATTGCCTATGGAAACTGGATAAATCATGGTGGTAAAGTAGATGAGGATACTGCAAATGCATGTGTTCATGCAGCACTGGATGTCGGTATCACAACATTCGATACAGCTGATGTTTATTCTGACACGAAAGCTGAAGAAATACTTGGTCGATCTTTACAAGGTATACGACGTGAGAGCATTGAACTATGTACAAAAGTGTGCCATCCGACTGGGGAGGGGCAAAACGATAAGGGATTATCACGAAAACATATTCTAGAAAACTGTCATGCCTCTTTGCGTCGGTTACAGACCGATTATATTGATGTCTATTATGCACACAGATTTGACCCAACGACTCCTCTTGAAGAAACGATGTTAGCTTTCGCAGACCTTGTAAGACAAGGAAAGGTGCTATACATCGGCGTAAGCGAATGGACAGCAGAACAAATCACTCGTGGTGCAGCACTTGCACGACAATTAAATATTCCGTTCATCGCTAGTCAACCCCAGTATTCTATGCTGTGGAGAGTTATCGAAACGGATGTGATCCCAACCTGTCAACGGGAGGGACTTGGGCAAGTAGTATGGTCGCCTCTAGCACAAGGTGTACTGACCGGGAAATATCTACCGCAAAAACCAGTGCCAACTCAATCCCGTGCCAATTCAGCTGCAGGCAAACCATTTTTTGATAAACTCGCACAACGTTGGATGGATGACAATGTGCTCTCTGCTATACAGACGCTCAAACCCATTGCACAAGAGATTGATCTTTCGCTTGCTCAACTTTCATTGGCGTGGGTACTACAAAACCAACAAGTCTCTTCAGCTATTATTGGTGCTTCAAGTCCAGAACAGGTAAGAGAGAATGCATTAGCTTCTGGTGTCAAACTGGAACCTGCAATAATGAATCAGATTGACGAAGTATTAGAAGGTCTTATAGAATACGATCCGAGTAAAACAGGTTAAGCTTTGCAAGTGACTTATCTAGAAATATATATAACTGCTATTTTTCCCCATCCTATTTAGGGTGGGTTTTTATTTTTGGTAGTGAAGTTGAGAAAAGGAATACACCTCTCTAACGGCTGTTAAGAAATGAGCTATTGCTGGAGATATTTCATTTTGTCTCCATCCTACATATAAATTTACTGTTGGTGTAGTCTCTTTGATTTTTTTATAGATAACGCCAGGACGTTGATAACTTTCCACCGACGAAGGTACAACAGAAATGCCCATTCCTGTAGCTACTAAATTAACAATCGTTTGCATTTGAACAGCTTCTTGAACAACATTCAAACTTACCCCATGATCCCAAAAATAACTAATAATTAAATCATAAAAATTGGGTCCTAAATGACGCGGAAACATAATGAATGGTTCTTCCTTTATTAATTGAAGTGAAATTTCGGGCAATGTGGCCAAAGGATGATCTTGATATAAAACCAATCTTAAGGATTCTTCAGAACAAACTTCAGAAGCTAATATCTCGTTGTTTTGCTCAGAACGAATAAATCCAATATGAATTTGTTTCTCATAAAGTGCTTTCAATTGCTGCTCTGTTGTCATTTCACGTAATGTAAGGTGGATTTTAGGAAAGCGTTCTCTAAATTTATTAAGAACTTCTATAACAATTTCTGTAGAATCGACAAAACCGATTATTAAGCTCCCTATTTTCCCTTCAGCTGCAAGTTGTGTTTCTTTTATCGCTTTATCTAATTGAAAAAGTGTTTGTTTAGCTCCTTGTAAAAAAATTTCCCCAGCGTCTGTTAGTTCAACCATTCTTTTTGTTCGATGAAAAAGTTGAACACCCAATTCTTCTTCTAATTTACGAATTTCTTGGCTTAGGGGAGGCTGTGCCATTCTAAGACGCTCTGCTGCTCGACTAAAATTCAATTCCTCTGCCACCATTATGAAATAGCGCATTTTTCTAATATCTATTTTTATCCACCCCTTCTACTAATAGCAATCAAATCCATTTAGCAAGTTAGTGTTTAGGGCACGTAACGATCACAATGCCTAAAGTTAATTTTACCAATTAACTCACATTATCGCTTTAATTTTGTGTCCTCTATTATATCAAGAAAGTAATATAACACATTCAAGTGAAAAGTATGTTTCAGTAAAATTCCATAAATAAGATGCATTTTATCACCATTTCAACTGTTTTTTCTATATTATAGAAATTTTCTATGAAAAGATTACCTATATAACCAATACTGTATTAAAATTACCTTATTTTTAGCGTTTATTTATTGGTAATCTAGTTATATTATTGTCTTGTAAAGCAAATTACAGTTTCATTGGGATATTTAATCTTGGAAAATTTAGAAGTTTGCTTTCCCTATAATTGGTTGTAATTATTATTTGCGAGAACAATTTATACATATTTTAAAAATTAAATAATGCGATAATATTGTTCTCACAGAATAATATAATTTATTAAAATTCTGGAGGAATATAAAATGACAAAACAAAACAAAGGTCGTAAATTTTTCGCAACTACTGCTACAGCAGCACTTGTAGCATCAGCAATCGTACCGGTAGCATCAGCTGCTGAATTTCAAGATGCAGCTAGCATTTCATCTTGGGCAAAAGAAGCTGTACAATTTTTAACTGACAAAGGCTTCATCCAAGGCGATGAAAAAGGAAACTTCAACCCAGCTGGTACACTTACACGTGCAGAAGCTGCTGAAATTTTATCAAAAGCATTAGATTTAAAAGCTACTGGCACAGAAGATTTTTCTGATGTTAATGAAAATGACTGGTTCTACAACGCAGTACTTGCAACTTCACCAGAATTATTTGATGGTATGGGCAATGGTAAATTTGAGCCTAAAGCTCAATTAACAAGAGAACAAGCTGCGAAAGTTATCGTACAAGGTTACCAATTAACAGGTAAAGCAGATCTTAGCCAATTTGCAGATGCTTCTAAAGCTTCTAAATGGGCTGTATCTTACTTAGAAACAGCTGTAGAAAATGGCGTAATCAATGGTAAAGGTTCATTATTAGCACCACAGGATAAAATCAGCCGTGAAGAATTCGCTACAATGGTAAAACGTACGATTGATGCTGTTCAAGAAGTAACACCAGCTGTAGAAGCTGTAAAAGGGCTGAATGCAAAGGAACTTGAAGTGAAGTTCAACACAGCTGTTGATGCAAAAGATGCTGCAATCACAACGAAATATGCTGTTGAAGGTGTAGCGATCACAAACGCAGTAGTATCTGAAGACGGAATGACTGTTACGTTAACAACTGATAAAGAAGTAAAATTAACAAATGGTAAAGTAACTGTAAAACCAATTAAAACAAAAGCAGATGCTAAAGTTCTAACTGAAGAGTTCAACAAATTAATCACATTTGCAGATACAACGCCTGTTAGCGTGAATACTGTAGAAGCAAAAGGCACTACAGCAGTGATCACTTTCGATGAGCCCGTACAAAGTGAAGGAACAATCAGCTTAAATGGTACTGAACTTTCAAAAGATCGCTATACTTTATCTGGTAAGAAATTAACAATTACTGGATTAACAGCTGAACAATCTTACAAAGTAGACATTGTTGGTGCAACTGACTTCGCTAATAATATCGCAAATCCTATCGCAGTAAACTTCACAGTTTTGAAAGCAGACGTTGATAATTCAAAACCAACTGTTTCTACAGCTGTGAATGGTACAGAAATTACGTTTGATTTCTCTGAAGAATTAATGAAACAAAATCTTAATGCAGATGCTGAAACGAAAGAATATGCAAAAGTAACAGTAGGATCAACTGTATTCTATTTAACAGATGCTGATATTAAAGATACAGAGGATAAAACTGTCTTCACTATTGATGCTAAATCTGCTTTAGGTACAGCTACATTCATTAATACAAACATTAAAGTAGAAGGACAAAAAGATTTAGCTGGTAATGCAGGTGATGCATTTGAGTTCAATGCTATCCTTTCAAAAGATTTAACGCCTGCTACACTTGTATCTGCTGCTACTAAAATGTTAGTAGCTGACGATGTGAATGCTACTACTGATGTTGATGCTCTATACCTTACTTTTAGTGAACCAGTAAAAGTAGAAGGAACATTAACAGTTAAAACGCAAAATGGTATTGCTTACACTACTGGAAAAGAAACAGCAGTAAAAGCAGATGCTGGTTTCGATGTAGATGGTAACGGTAAAATTGAAGGTGCAGAGAAAAACACTGTAAAAGTTGACATTGATTTAGATAGCAATTCATCTTATACATTCGAATTATCTGCTAAAGCAGTGACAGATTTAGCTGGCAACGTAACTGCTGATACAGTGACTTTCAATGTAACAACAGGCGTGTTTGAAGCTACACCAGAAACACCTACAGATTCATTAGTATTTGGAGCTACTCCAGTTGTTGTAACAGATAACAATGTATTCACTGTTGAATATGCTGCAGATGTAACGGCAACAGCAACAACTGCTGCTAACTACAAACTAGGAGGAAAAGAGCTTCCTGCTGGTACACAACTTCAATTTGTAGATGGTACTAAAAAAGTAAGATTCACTTTACCTGAAGGTTCTATCACAGCTAATGGTAATTATGTACTTGAAGCTAGCAATGTAGTAGATACAAAAGGTAACACTCTTAAAGGTGGAAAAGTTTCAACGCAAGTAACACTTAAAGAAAATATTGTACCTGTTGCTACTAAAGTAACTGCAGTAGATAGCAAAACATTTACAGTAGACTTCTCTGAAAACATTGCTGACCAAGCTGCACCAACAGGTGTAACTGTTAAAATTGCAGGCTCAACTGTAGAACTTGCTTCTGCTACAGTAGCTGGTGGTAAACTTACTGTAACAACTAAAGCTGACTATGCATTAACAGACAGCATTGTAGTTGAATTCAAATCAACAAACCTAGTTGATGCTAATAACAATAAAGTAAAAGACGGTTCTATTGCAAAATAATTAAATCGTTCATTGAAAAGCCCTGTGGAGAGGTCTCTACAGGGCTTTTTTAGTGTTGAAAAACAAAACAGTCAATTGAAAGAAAGGTAGAAATGCATTTCCGTTGCAGGCTACTTGCTTTCCTGTGGGCGAGCGCCGAGCCGCTTCCTCTGCTACCGCTCCGTTTAGTGGCTCGCCTGTCTCGCTATCCCACGGGAGTCAAGTAGCCTTCCACTCCAATCCACAAAAGTGTTATCTTTTTAGCAAAGGTTTTCAGATAAAGTGAAGGTGTTCATTACTCTTTATGAAGAGGTGTTGTCACGCATCACTTCTCCACATTGAAAATAAGAGTTTATCCCCTCTAAGAATACAGATAATGGGCGATTTAATCGCTATGCTGCTATGAAAAAAGTAAAGACACTTTGCAGAATGGTTGATTGGAGTGGAGCCAGCGTCACTCCTAGGGGATTTAGCGTCACAGAGGAGACCCTGGAGCGAACGTAAGTGAGTGAAGCGGCTCATCGGACGCCCCCTGGAAAGGACGCTGGCGGAACGGAAATCAACCTCTCACCTTGCAAAGTTGCTTTTTCTGCCGTTGACATCATCTTTTTGCAACAACATGAAAGCCCTGTGAAAATTTCCACAGGGCTTTTTTAATTAGTTTCTTCTTATTTAATAATGTACCACAGAAGAAACACTCATATTTCAGTAATGGTAAGCACAAAAAAACAGGTTCTCAACTAAATACATAGCCAGTTGACTGAAATTAACCGACAACTGGCTGTACATATAGAATGCCTATTTGTAAGGAAATTTGCTCGGGATCGGTCCAAAGGCAATCCAATGATATTTAAAGAATCTGCCCATCAATAGCACAATCATCCATGTGACGAATAGAGCAAAAATAAAGCCACCAATGCTCCATAGGTGATAGATTATACTATTACCACCAGTACTTATTTGTCTATAAAGGAAAAGGAAAAATGGATGCAATAGATAGATGCCAAATGATACTGTTCCTAGATTGATTAAGCCATTTACAAAAGCTTGGTTCCATTTATCATAGATCCAGAAAGAAAGCTGTAGTAAGACAATACAGGCTGTTACAGATTGTAGCTGAAAAACTAGCTCAAATATGGTGCTGTTCACTATATAGGTTTGTGATGAATAAACAAAGTAATATAAATACACATTATATATAGTAGAAATTAGCCATATACACCACACAAAAAGTATCGTGATAGGGAAATTTTCTTTTTTTAGTTGAAGCCATCCTTTGTATTTTTCAAAAAAGATCCCTAAAAATGCTCCTGTCAAGAAGTAAAAGAGATAAGAGAAAGCGATACTTCCTCTATAGGGATACTGCCAAAACTTTGCGTTTAATAGAATAAAGACCCATTGAAGAACAAAGCCAATCCAAATTAAATGAGGAGATAGGGCTGGTTTTTTCTTTAAAATATATAGGAATAATGGGAACATAAGATAGAATTGAACAATAATAAAAATATAGTATAGATGCGTATACGCTTTGCCTAATAATAGTTTCTCTAGAAATTCAACACTAAATAGGGAACGCCATGTGTCTACTAAATCATGTGTCACATAAAATTGCATCGCTGCATAATAAAAGATAGAAAAAAAGAGATAAGGAATGAGTATTTGGGTCACTCTTTTTTTATAAAAATGAATGATAAGCTCCTTTGTTAAATCCTTCTGTATATAATTGTAAAATAAAACAAATCCACTTAAGAAAATAAAAACAGGTACAGCAAATTTAGGGAAAATATTAAAAAACACATAAAATGGATATAGTTTTGAGTCACTAGATAAAGCCGTTACAGGTGTACTAGTAGAATGGATGAGAAGGACAGCTAGAATGGCTAAAGCTCGTGTAATGTTTAATTCATTAATATGTGCTCGCTTCATACGATCATCTCCAGAATATTGTTTATAGTATTGAATTCCCAGAACACTGCCTACATACTCTATTGGTATGCTTGTTCGTGCTAATTTAGACAAACTTTGTTGCCTAAATTTGTCTAAAGGGAACAGGTGGGGCGTTCATGAGTTACTATAAAGGACTTATATGTCAGGGAGATGTCAACAATAAAAAAAGCTACCACGCTCGCTATGCGTAGTAGCTTTATGTTGTTAATTTGACAACTTCTATAATTATTTTCTGGGAAATAGAAAGGAGAAGGAAGCTGGAATAAACACCTTATAATGTAACAAGGATTCTTCCTCTTGCTTGTCCTTTTAGTAAAATAGGTAAAACCTCTGGAAGTTGTTGTAGTGTTACCTCTTGCTGAATGAAATCCTCAAGGTTTGCTGGTTTGAAATCAGTCGCTAAACGATGCCAAATGTTCAATCGAATGTCCATTGGGCAATAAACAGAATCAACTCCAAGTAAATTCACACCTCTTAAAATGAAGGGAAATACACTTGTAGGAAGCTGTGTGCCTGCTGTTAAACCACTACTTGCAACAGCCCCTCCATATTGAATTTGGCTTAATAAAGAGGCAAGTGGCTCTCCACCAACAGAATCGACAGCAGCAGCCCATTTTTGTTTCCCTAACGCTCTAATCTTTCCATCATAGACCTCTTCACGATTTACAATTGTAGTAGCCCCAAGTGAACGTAAATATTCATGTTCAGATTCTTTACCTGTGCTCGCTTCAACTTGATAACCTAGTGTTGAGAGGATAGATACAGCAAAGCTACCGACACCACCCGTTGCCCCTGTAACAAGAATTTTTCCCTTTTCAGGATGTATACCATTTTCCTCTAACTTTTGAACAGATAATGCAGCTGTAAATCCTGCAGTACCAATCACCATAGCTTCCTTGAGGGAAAGACCTTTTGGAAGTGGTACAATCCATTGAGCTGGAATACGGGCATATTCACTGAAACCACCAAAATGAGATACTCCTATTTCATAGCTAGTCGCAATGACCTCATCACCTGCTTTAAAGCGAGAATCTTCAGAGGAAACAACCGTTCCAGCTAAATCAATGCCAGGAACAAATGGATAAGACGTAACGATTTTACCATCTGGGATAGAGGCAAGACTATCTTTATAATTAATACCTGAATAACTAACTTTAATTAATACCTCACCTTTTGGTAGATCTTCTAAAGTCAACTCGTTCACTTTCACTGTAAATGCCTCATCTTTATTGACTACTAACGCATTAAAATTATCTACTGTCATCGTAAACGTCCCCCTACAATTTTATTCCATTAAACAGTATCAAAATTATTCTGACCGGTCAATATAAAATTGGATTATAGCGACTCTTCATGTATAATAACTTCTATCAAGTCATCGGAGGCTCCTATGAAAAAGAAAGAGGAAGAACGTAAAAAACAAATTATGAAAGCAGCCTTTAATGCTGTTTCACATTTAGGTTATGATAACGTTACACTACAAGACATTGCGGATCATGCTAACGTCTCAAAAGGGGTAGTTCACTACTATTTTACAAGCAAACAAAACATCTTATTAGAATTACTGGAATCCACTACGAGCAAAATCTACAGCTATGAAATACAAGAAATAGGCAAGCATCAAACGGCTATAGACAAGCTTCAAGCCTACTTAAATGCTGTTTTTGTATCCCCTCAAGAAAATAAAAAATTTTACAGAGTGTATTTAGATTTTTTAGCTCAGGCAAACAGCAATGAAGCGTACAAAAGAATTAACTTAAAATTTTATGAGAATTGCTGGGGAATTGGACAAGAAATTATTGAATTAGGAAAAAGTGAAGGGGTGTTTAGCCCAGACATTGATTCCTTAACCTCTGCAAAAATGATGAGGGCAATGATTGATGGTTCTTTAATTCAATGGTTAACATGTGATATAGAAGAGCAACATCTATTTTATAAAGAAACCTGTTTGAATAGTATTGTGAGAATATTAAAATAGAGGATTGAAAAGTCTTATTACTATTGTAGTAGGGCTTTTTTTGCCGTAAAAAATAAGGAGAATCGAATGATTTTGGAAGTTTTTTATTATTATATTGCATTTATAGATAATATTACCGTCAAAATTTTCGGAAAAAACTATAAAAAAAGAACAGTTTTAATATTTTGTTTAGGAATTTATGACAAAAATCCATATTAAAAAGGAAAAAAATGTTTTGTTATGCATTGAAATAGCGTTTATGCAATCGTTTATACAAGAATATATCTATGTTTTTAATAATTTAAACTGTATAAAAATTTAAAATAATGTCGAGTTGAGTCAATGTTCCATTTTCTTTATACTGTGAAAGTAATTATTGGAGAGGAGAAAATATCATGAATAAAGAAGTGACAATTATTGGGGTGCCCATGGATTTAGGTCAAACAAGAAGAGGCGTAGACATGGGGCCAAGTGCTATCAGATATGCAGGAGTAACTGAACGACTTGAGGGCCTTGGTTATTCGATTTATGACGAAGGGGATTTAACGATTGACATCGTACATGAAGATAAAGAGACAGAAGGAAAGACAAACCTAAAAAATTTAAAAACTGTCACAGAAAGTAACGAGAAGCTAGGCCAAAAAGTGGATCATGAGATTTCTTTAAATCGTTTTCCTTTAGTATTAGGTGGAGATCATAGTATTGCTATTGGAACATTAGCGGGCGTTTCGAAGCATTATGAAAATTTAGGTGTCATTTGGTATGATGCACATGGCGATTTAAACACAGGTGAAACATCTCCTTCAGGAAATATCCATGGCATGTCTTTAGCTGTAAGCTTAGGCCTTGGTCATCCAGCACTGACGAATATCGGAGGCTATGCTCCAAAAGTAAAGCCTGAAAACGTCGTTATTATTGGTGCTCGTGACTTAGATCCAGGAGAAAAAAAGCTTATTAAGGAAATTGGTATTAAAGTATACACAATGCATGAAATTGATCGTTTAGGGATGACAACAGTGATGTCAGAAACGATTGCCTATTTAAAAGAGCGTACAGACGGTGTTCACTTATCATTAGATTTAGATGGACTTGATCCAAACGATGCACCAGGTGTAGGAACGCCCGTTGCAGGTGGGATTAGCTACCGTGAAAGTCATTTGGCGATGGAAATGCTGTCAGAAGCAAATATCATCACTTCGGCAGAATTTGTTGAGACAAACCCAGTATTAGATCAATACAATAAAACTGCTATTGCTGCGGTAGCTTTAATCAGCTCATTATTCGGCGATACATTACTTTAAGCAGTGGGTAGAGGTCAATTTTTATCTCATAAAGGAAGAACTTTTCTTAGAAATTAGGTCGCCACAACCAAATATAAGAAAGTAGCTCTCCCTACATTAAGTTTACAATACAATTTAGCTTATCAATAGCCTTTATTTTGTCAGAAAATTGACAGTTTATCAAATATATTAAATGGTTTACCTATTAATCATTCAAATTTTAAATAGTTATCTGTCGTGCACGAAAAAAAGAAAGTGCTTACAAGATAATGGATGTAAGGAGTTTTTTATGGCATCAGAACAATATGAATTAAAAAGAAGTATGAAAGCAAGACACTTATTTATGATTTCACTTGGAGGATGTATCGGAACTGGTTTCTTTTTGGGATCAGGCTACACGATTAACCAAGCTGGACCAACTGGTGCCATCCTAGCTTACTTAGTAGGCGGAGCAGTTATGTATTTAACGATGCTCTGTTTGGGTGAATTATCTGTTGCTATGCCAGTATCAGGCTCGTTTCAAACGTACACGACGAAATTTATCGGTCCTGCTACTGGTTTTGCCGTTGGATGGCTGTACTGGCTAGGTTGGGCAGTAACGGTTGCTCTTGAGTTTTTAGGGGCTGGACAACTTATGCAAAGATGGTTTCCTGATTCGCCAGTATGGATGTGGTGTCTAATATTTGCTGCACTGCTCTTTGTATTGAATGGTTTATCAGCAAAAGCATTTGGTGAAGCGGAATTTGTCTTCTCCAGTATTAAAATTTTAGCAATCATTATGTTCCTTGCGGTTGGTGGAGCGGCTATGTTTGGGCTAATCGATATGAAAGATGGAACAAATGCCCCATTCCTTTCTCATTTTTATGAGGGTGGACTATTTCCAAATGGCGTAACAGCACTGCTTATTACAATGATTACGGTGAATTTTTCATTCCAGGGTACAGAATTGATTGGTATTGCTGCTGGGGAGAGTGAAAATCCTGAAAAGACCATCCCTAAATCTATTAAACAAACAGTTTGGCGTACGTTATTCTTCTTTGTCTTTTCGATATTTGTACTTGCAGCAATGATTCCAATGGATAAAGCAGGGGTTGTTGAAAGTCCATTTGTTGTTGTATTAGATAGCATAGGGATTCCGTATGCAGCGGATATTATGAATTTTGTTATCCTAACAGCTTTATTATCCGTTGCAAACTCAGGCCTTTATGCCGCGACACGTATGTTGTTTTCTCTTTCCGTCGAAAAAATGGCAAGCCCCGTTTTAGGCAAGGTTAATAAAAGAGGCATCCCAATGAATGCATTACTGATTACACTCGCAGTAGCTGGTTTGTCATTACTGTCAAGTGTATTTGCTGCTAATACAGTATTTGTGTGGCTTTTATCTCTAGCAGGCTTAGGCGCACAAATTGGTTGGATTGCGATTACGGCTTCGCAAATTGCATTTAGACGCTCCTACATACGTCAAGGAGGAAAAGTAGAGGATTTAAAATTCAAAGCACCATTGTATCCAGTGATCCCTATTTTAGGTTTATTAGCGAACTGTATCGTTATGGCAAGCTTGGCTTTTGATCCAGCTCAACGATTAGCACTCTACTGCGGTGGAGCATTCTTCATTGGTTGTTATATCGTTTATTATTTAAAAGTGAAAAAAGTGACGAACTTAGAAATAAACCAACAAGAAGTCCAATTAAAATTAAATCAAAAAATATATCTTTAAGTTCAAAGAGTAGCCGCTAATGTGGCTACTCTTTCTTAGTGTTGAAAAATTCAATCGAAAGGTAGAAATGGATTTCCGTTGCAGGCTACTTGCTTTCCTGTGGGCGAGCGCCGAGCCGCTTCCTCCTCTACCGCTCCGTTTAGAGTTTCGCCTGTCTCGCGATCCCACGGGAGTCAAGTAGCCTTCCACACCACACCACTTTTTAGCAAAGGTTTTCAAATAAAGTGAAGGTATTCACTACTCATTTTATGGAGAGGTGTTGTCATTCATCGCTTCTCCACATTTTTCACTACTAGTTAGTATGAAAGATAAGGAAAAGACACTTTTGCAGAATGGTTGATTGGAGTGGAGCCAGCGTCACTCCTAGGGGATTTAGCGGCTCATCGGACGCCCCCTGGAAAGGACGCTGATGGAACGGAAATCAACCCCTCATCTTGCAAAGTTGCTTTTTCTGCCGTTGACATCATCTCTTTTCTTCGTTAGTAAAGAACAACATAAGACGTATTTTACAAGGAATAGTTCCGATAGTAAGAGAAATAATTTATCGTTTTTCGATAAAAAAATATTGAAAAAGAATAATTTATCATTTATTCTTCATACAAGAAGAAATTAATTATAAACAAGTTAATTTGAGGTGGATTCATGTTGAAGAATTTTTTTAAAGACTTAGGAGCCTTTACGTATCATCAATCATTATCTTGTATTTTTCCTGTTGTGATATTTGCTACACTTGCACTCTCTAAAGCTATTCAAATACCTGGTGTAGGCAGATATGACTTTATTCTTGTTATCTGTCTATTGACACAGTACTTGATGTATACATTTGGTTTAGAAACAAAGGATGAAATAAAAGTCATTTGTTTGTTTCACATTATTGGACTTGTGCTCGAACTATATAAAGTGAATTTCAATTCATGGTCATATCCTGAAGAAGCGTGGACAAAAATAGGGGGTGTGCCTTTATATAGTGGATTTATGTATGCGAGTGTGGCAAGTTATATTTGCCAAGCCTGGCGTAGGTTTGATTTGAAAATTGTAAGTTGGCCAAAAAGTTATGTAGCTATTCCACTTGGAGCCGTTATCTACTTGAATTTTTTTACACATCATTTTATTTATGATTTTAGATGGCTGTTAATGGCACTTCTATTCATTGTGTTTTATCGTACAATTGTCAAATTTACAGTACGGAACAAAGTCTATAAAATGCCCATTGTTGTATCGTTCTTTTTGATTGGCTTTTTCATTTGGATTGCTGAAAATATTGCAACGTTCTTTGGGGCATGGTCATATCCGAATCAAGAGGTATCTTGGTCGATTGTTCATTTTGGTAAAATCAGCTCATGGTTTTTACTTGTAGTCATTAGCATAATGATTGTTGCACAGCTTAAACTCTTTTATCGTGATGTAGGTGAAAATTTGGAGAAGAAAGAGTTCATATAAATAGGTATGAAGGAAAAATTAAATATGACATTCTTTTGTTTAATGATATTTGCGAGAAACGATTAAGAGAATTTGCAAAGCTTCTAAGAAATATAGTATGGGCTTCCGATAAACTAGTATTTTTAGCTTGTACCCATTCTCTTTCATCAAACTGTCCCTTTTTTAGAGTACATTCCTACTGTAGACTCCTCTTAGAAGAGAATAGGGGGAATGAAGATGGTAACAGATATTCGAATGGTGAATAGAGCTTGTACAGATGAAAAACAAATTAAGCAATTTTTAGAAGACGCACAAACTGCATTTCTTGGTTTAGTGGATCAACATATGCCATATGTTATTCCACTAAATTATGTCTATAAAGACGGAATTTTTTATTTCCATGGTGCCAACGAAGGAAGAAAAATAGATATTCTAACAACCAATCAAAATGCATGTATGACAATAAGCGAAAATTATGGAACAATGGTAGACCCGGTTCCTGCTAAGACTGAGACGGCTTATATGAGTGTAGTCGCAAATGGTTTGGTGGAAATTGTCACAGATTTAAAAGAAGCTACTGCTGCTATGCAGGCAATGCTCGATAAATATGTACCAGATTATTATCATACACCTTTGTCAAAAAAGCATCTCGATAAATATCAATCATCTTTAGGTAGCAAGACACTTGTCCTGAAAGTGAAGCCAACCAGTATAACCGCGAAAGAACATAAATTAAATGAACAGATGCAATATTATTCAGGGAGAGAGGTCACACAGGATATGAATCGAAAATCTACTATGAATCCAACAAATTAATTATGGAACAACTGTAAGGCTTGGGATTTAACCTAAGCCTATTTTTGATGTAGTAATAGTTCTTCACCATTAATTATTTCCATAAAGTGCTACGAAAAATAGCTAGTTTAGCACAGTCATATTAGTGAGTGACTATCTATAATAGAAAATGTTTATGAATGTTGATATGCGGTGGTGCTGTATTATTTATGTATTGCACAAGTTATTACATAAATACAAAAAGTTATTGAGGAATTTATTAAAAAGAAGTCCATTCAAGATGTGTTAATTTGAATGATGGATTATTTATACATATGGAAAGTAATTTATCTATCAAGTATGGCTAACTTGTTTGCATGAAAAGTGAAGGGGGAATTATTTGACTATCCATACTGATGATTTAGTTGAAAACTCTCTTTCCATTGTTATCCCTTTAACATTCATAATTGATAAAACGGATTTAACATGGGAAGAATTGTACTTTGGCGTTCAATGTGGTTTTATTCACCCAGAAGCGGCCATTCAAAAAGCGGAGAAATTAATCGCACAAGAAGTAGAAATATCAGCTTCGTTATTCGAACTAGCTAGCTTATTTAAGCATGAGGCATTTTTAGCTGTCCCTTATTTATCCAACTTAGCCGAACAAGAACCTATGCAAAGTATTACATTTATTCAAGAAAAGTGGCTATACCTTGTACTTAGCTGGTTATACGAACATCAGGAGGAACACAGGATACTAGAAGGCGAAGAACAACCTCCATTGGATAATGCTTTTCAACAAATGATGGTGATTTGGGATGACTTCAATAGTAATATGACTATTTTTGATTTCATATTTAAACAAGATACTACAGATCCGTTGTATTTTGAGATAGCTGAAGAACCTATTCCGGTTGATTTATCGAATTTGTATCAAGGATGGAAAAGATTTTTGAAAGAGCAAGAAAAACGTTTCCAGATTTGGTAAATATGAAAGTATCCTGAGGTAAATAACATGAATGAACTATTTCGAATAACACTTTTTTCAATAATTGGTACTATTGCATCTCTAAGTATAATAATCGTTTTTATTAAGAAGAAAAAAACACACAAAGATTTTCTATTAGTGGTTATGACTTTTAGTTTTTTCACCTTGTTGTGCTTATTTATTGGTATAACGGGACTAGTAGACATTTTTAAAAATGGGCAAAACCCATCTGTCAATGGGTTATGTACAATTGTAAGGATTGATAGCGTGGGTGGTAGGTTTAGCACAGATACATTTTATCAAGTTATAATAGATGACCTTACTATAGAGGCGGATGCTGAGGATTTTGCTTTTTTAAAAGAAGGTACATATCAGTGTACCGTTCAATATGGTTTATTATCCCATCGTTTAATCGACATAAACTATCAAAAGTAGAGTTGGAAAGATGTTTTCCATCTCTACTTTTTTCATTAGCTTTCAAAGGTACTACCTTATTAATAGATATAGCCATATGTAAGTGCTATAATGCCTGTGAAAAATCATTGGAAAACATGTGGGGAGAAGGAGAGGGCAAGACAGTTGAATATTTTAGTTGTTGACGATGAAAAGGAAATTGCAGATTTAATCGAACTTTACTTAAAAAATGAAAACCATCATGTATTTAAATATTATACAGCTCAAGAGGCTTTGGCATGTATTGAGCAAGAAAATGTGGATTTAGCTGTTCTAGATATTATGATGCCAGATATAGATGGCTTTACCATTTTACGAAAAATCCGAGAAACATTGAATTTTCCAGTGATTATGCTTACGGCAAAGGAAGAAGAAATTGATAAAATAAATGGGTTTTCTTTAGGAGCAGATGATTATATAACAAAGCCATTTCGTCCATTGGAATTGGTTGCTCGTGTAAAGGCGCAACTACGAAGATTTACCTTGTACAACCAAGGCTCGAAGCAACATGAAGATATCATTGATTTTGCTGGCCTGGTGATTAACAAAAACACACGGCAAGTCTTTTTAAATGAAAGGCCTATATCCCTTACACCTACGGAATTCGCTATTCTTTGGTATTTATGTGCAAATCGAGGGACAGTTATTAGTTCAGAGCAACTATTCCAAGAAATCTGGGGGGAAAAGTACTTTAGTAGCAATAACACGGTAATGGTTCATATTCGACATTTACGGGAAAAAATGAAGGATTCTGCGGAGAACCCAAAATATATTAAAACGGTTTGGGGAGTGGGGTATACCATTGAAAAATGAGTTTGGCAAACTGAAAAGGAAAATGGTTGTACAAATTATTTCTATACTTGTCATCGCTATCATCATAGGCTTTTTTATTAATTTTGCATTTATTGATGGGGTCTTGCAAGCTCCCTTTGCAGATGCTTTTATTGCCTTTTGTGAAAATGTCTTGCAGCTTGATTATTATGCTGCAAGTAGTGCCTATAATGTGTTATTTAGACAAAATAAACCACTTTGGCTTGCGATAGGATTTATTCTATTATTGTTGATTATTTTTTATATCGCCTTGTCTCGCTTTACCCGTTATTTTCATCAAATTAGTTCGAGTATCACCATGCTTGCAGATGAGTCAGGGAAGGAAATTGAGCTCCCAGCTGAACTCGATTTTTTGGAGAAAAAATTAAATAACGTGAAATATAAATTAGAAAAGCGTGCAAGGGATGCGCAAGAAGCTGAGCAACGAAAGAATGATTTAGTTGTCTATTTAGCGCATGATATTAAAACACCCTTAACATCCATTATTGGCTACTTAAGCCTTTTAGATGAGGCAAGGGATATGCCTGTAGAGCAGAAAGAAAAATATGTGACGGTTACATTAGAAAAATCCTATAGACTGGAACAATTAATCAATGAATTTTTTGAAATAACCAGATTTAATTTACAATCCATCATTTTAGAGAAAGATCTTATTCCTTTACATCATATGTTAATGCAAGTGGCTGACGAGTTTTATCCATTGCTGGCACCAAAGGGTCAACAAGCCATCGTCAAAATAGATGAAGATATTACTATCTATGCAGACGGTAATAAATTAGCGAGGGTATTTAATAATATTTTAAAAAATGCAATTGCCTATAGTGATCCCAATAGTACAATTGAAATTAGTGCGCGAAACGAAAATAATCAGACATTAATTTCGTTTACGAATTCAGGGAAGACGATCCCTCCTGAAAAATTAAAGATGATATTTGAGAAGTTTTACCGCTTAGATAGTGCAAGGTCTACCCAAACAGGAGGTGCTGGGCTTGGTTTAGCCATTTCTAATGAAATTGTACAGGCCCATGGTGGGACGATTACCGCAACTTCTAGTAATGATACAACCGTATTCACTGTGATGATTCCAACCAATTCTTAAGAAACCTTAAGAATTCACTAATAGTAAATTAAAAATAAGCTCCTTTTTTTATGGTTGAATAAAAGCATAAAGAGAAGGAGTTGTTTTTATGTTCAAAAGAAAAGGTATATGGAGTTTATTGTTCTTATTCATGATGATAGTTGTTTATTTACTATTGAAAGAATCGCCAATGACTTTACGTCAGGAAATAGATCATTCACCGAAAGTAGTTCAAACAGCCAGCCAGCATATGCTCGATTTTGATTTATACAGCTCGAATGCAATTTTAGTGAATTTGGATGAAAATCAAATTCTCTTAGATAAAAATAGTGAGGAAAGGGTTTATCCTGCCTCTTTGACCAAAATGATGACGGTTCTAGTCTCGATTGAGCAGATCTCCAATTTACAAGAAGAAATCATTTTACCTAAGCATATCTTTCAGGATTTATTAGAGGAAAATGCTTCCGTAGCGGGCTTTCTCCCAAATGAAAAGCTGACATTAGAGGATTTATTGTATGGCTCCATGCTGCCATCAGGTGCAGAGGCATCAATGGGTTTAGCTGAATATGTTGCTGGTTCAGAACAAAAGTTTGTGAGTCTGATGAACGAAAAGGCGCAGCAGTTAGGCATGAAAAATACTCATTTTGTGAATACAACTGGACTGCACCATCCAGATCATTATACAACCGTAAAGGATATGTCTTTACTTTTACAATACGCCTTAACAAACGATGAGTTTCGCAATGTTTATACAGCAGAAAGATATTCTATTCAGTCCACAAACCTTCATCCAGAAGGCATTACTTTTACAAGTCGCATGTTTCAACATATGACGTCAAGTGCATTGCCAGGAGGAGAAATTTTAGGTGGGAAAACTGGCTATACAGAAGATGCAGGCTTATGTTTAGCAAGCTTAGCTCTTATAAATGGACAAGAATATGTGTTCGTGACAGTAGGAGCTGACGGTAATCCTAGAACGGAGCAATATAATATCACAGATGCCATTTCGGTATATAGTCAATTATAAGGTGAAGATTATTCTAAATCTGCGAGGCCTTCATAGTGTGTGATTGGAGGATATTTCATTTTCTAATCATACATTTTTTTGCTTTCTGATTGAGGAAAAGGTAAGTGATAGTTATATTATAGATAAATTCTATGATTATTATAGAAATAATAGAATTGATTAATAGATATGAAGTTCCATATAATTCTCTATAAACCATCGAGTTATTGGTATTTTAACAGAGGAGGGAAAGAATGGATGACAAATATTGCAGGAATTAAGATACCTGACAGTCGCTTAGCCTTAGAAGCACAGGAAGTTTTAAAGGAACATGGTTCTGATTTACTGTGGAATCATTCCAATCGTGTTTATTTATTTGGCGCAATACAAGGGAAGAAAGCTAAGAAATCATTTGATGCGGAACTTTTATACGTTAGTGCTTTATTTCATGATTTAGGCTTAACAAAGAAGTTTAGTAGTGTAGATAAGCGCTTTGAGGTGGATGGCGCTAATGCAGCACGTCAGTTTTTAGCATTGCATCATATTGATGAACAGTCAATTCAACTAGTATGGGATGCGATTGCACTTCATACGACAATTGGTATTGCTGAGCATAAAGAACATGAAGTTGGCTTGTTATATGCAGGCGTAGGTCTTGATGTAATGGGCGATGGTTATGATGATTTAACGGCTGATGAACGAAATGCCGTTCTCAATGCTTTTCCACGCGACCAATTTAAACAAAAGATATTGCCAGCATTTTTTGAAGGGTTTAAGCATAAACCTGAAACAACATTTGGCAATATAAAATCAGATGTGTGTGCATTATTTATTCCAAACTACAAACCTAAAAATTTTTGTGACTGTGTCTTGCATTCACCTTGGTCTGAATAAAAACTAAAATGGGATAAGGGGATATCTTACATGTTGAAATTGGCACATAAAAAAATTCGTCATACTGCTTTGCAAAATAAAATTGTTTCAGCGCAAGAGGCTGCTTCTTGGATAAAGGACGGTATGATATTAGGTATGAGTGGCTTTACGAGGGCGGGAGATGCAAAAGTTGTACCTTTAGCGCTTGTTGAAAAGGCGAAAGTGGAAAAGTTTCAGGTGGATGTTTATACAGGTGCTTCACTTGGTCCAGAGGTGGATCAGCAGATGGCTGAAGCGGGGATCATTCGGAAGAGAGCCCCTTATCAAGGTGACCCAGCGATTCGCCGAATGATTAATAACGGAGAAATTTTATATACAGATGCACATGTTTCACATAATGCTGAGTTAATGCGTCAAGGCATTGTGGGTCCAATTGATTTCGCCATCATTGAAGCAACTGCTATTACAGAAGATGGTTTGCTGATACCTACAACCTCTGTAGGGAATTCGCCAATTATTGTGCAAATGGCGAAAGAGATAATTATTGAGCTCAATGTTTCACATCCTGCTTCTTTAGAGGGCATTCACGATATTTATATTCCTGATGTACAGGGAAGTAGAGATCCTATTCCTTTAACTAGCGCGGGGGAGCGAATTGGAGCGGTTGGTATCCCATTAGATATAACGAAAGTTCGAGGCATCGTGCTTTCTGAAATTGCTGATGCGCCTTCAACGATTGTACAACCAGATGAGGAAACCGCAAAAATGGCAGACCATTTACTCAATTTTTTAAGAGAGGAGATGAAGGCTGGACGATTAACGAAGACATTAGCGCCACTACAATCGGGTGTTGGATCAGTAGCCAATGCAGTGTTAAATGGGTTTTTAGAATCTGAATTTGAGGATTTGGAAATCTATTCGGAGGTGTTGCAGGACGCTGTATTTGAATTAATAGATGCAGGGAAAGTAAAATCTGCTTCAGGTACGTCCATTACGCTATCACAAGAACGAGGCAAACAGGTGTATAGTCAGCTAGAAAAATATGCAGATCGTTTACTATTACGCCCTCAAGAAATATCGAATCACCCTGAGATTATTCGTCGTTTAGGGCTCATTTCCGTCAATACAGCTCTTGAAGTAGATATTTATGGAAATGTAAATTCTACACATGTTTCAGGTACAAAAATGATGAATGGTATTGGTGGTTCTGGCGATTTTGCGCGCAATGCACGATTGGGAATCTTTGTTACAAAATCCTATGCGAAGGGAGGCAGTATTTCCAGTATTGTTCCTATGGTATCCCATGTGGATCATACAGAGCATGATGTGGACGTTATTGTCACAGAGTTTGGTGTAGCTGATTTACGTGGGCTAGCACCGAAAGAGAGAGTACCACGAATAATTGATCATTGTGCACATCCTGATTATCGTCAGCAATTGTGGGCATATTATCAGGCTGCGGTGGAGAAAACAGGTAATCACCATACGCCACATATTTTAGAAGAAGCATTATCTTGGCATGTGCATCTTGCCAAAGCCAAGACAATGAAAAAATAAGATGCCTATTTAGCTAAAAAATAAATGGACTACACGCAGACACGACGAGTGCTGGGTTTAGTCCATTTTTTATTGAGACATGACTAATGAACGAATGAGTTGTCGACTTTTATCTGAAAGTGAAAGTTGTGCAAGATCAAGTTGCTCTACTAGTAGACGAATGAAAGCTTTAGCCGCAAAATTAATAAATTTATCTTTTCGATAGAGCAGGACGATTTCACGTGTTAGGGGTGGATTGCATATCGAACGCTCACAAATAGTATCCGATTTATGCAAGTTACAAAGTGTTTTCGAAATAATCGTTGCTCCCACATTTTGTTCTACTAATTTAAAGATCGCTTGGATGCTAGCTGTTTCTAATTTTGGTGTAATGTGAAGTTTTTCTTTACGAGCGGCTCCATCAATTACCTTTCTACACTGATGTATTATTGGAAATAAAATCAATGGATGTGCTAACACCTTTTGCAATGGGATGGTATCCAATCCTGCTAAAGGGTGCTGTTTATGAATAACGACCTTTAGTTCCTCCGTAAACAATGGAACGATTTGAAGCTGCTCCTCCTCATAATCGATATTGTCTTGTTTGTAGGAAATGGCAAAATCTATTTTATTGTTTTTAAATAGTTGCAACAAATCATCTGAGCTATTGATACAAACCTGTATGTCTGGATAATCCTGATAATAGTCCAGCAAATAATCTGATACACAATCAGTTAATTCTCCTGGCAAAGTACCAATCACTAATTTCCCTGCTTTTATTTCTTTTAGTTCAGTCATCTGATTTTTCGTATTATCCATTGCCCTAAAAATATATGTACACTGTTCATATAAAATTTTACCAGCATCTGTAATAGCGATTTTTTTTCCTAGACGATCGAATAGAGGTAAGCCAAGCTCATTTTCTAAAACCTTTATTTGATGGCTGAGTGTGGGCTGAGAAATATTTAATTTTTCGGCAGCCTTTGTAAAATGAAGCTCACTACATAGAACAAAAAAATATTCAAGCTGTCGTATCTCCATATAAACGTACCTTCTTATCAATTCAAATTTTCATATATTATAGCATTTTCAGCTTGAGCATCGAGAAATATAGGTTAATTTAATTGATAGATGATTTATTAATTTTAATCTTCAGAAAAATGATATATAGTAAATATGTTCAAATACATCATCCTTAAGGAGGATACTATGGGGAGATTAGTTCATTTTGAAATTCATGTAAGTGACATGGATCGGGCAAAGGATTTTTATGGGAAAGTATTTGGCTGGTCATTTCAGGACTGGAGTGACTATGCAGGCATGCCTTACTTCGGTGCCGTGACAGGTGAAGATGATGAACTGGGCATTAACGGTGCTTTAATGCAACGCCAAGGTCCTCCACCAGAAACAAACCAAGCGCTGAATGGCTTTGCTTGTACAATGGGTGTCGAAAGTTATGATGTAACAGAAGCAAAAATTCTTGAAAACGGTGGCAAAGTAGCCATGCCCAAGTATGCATTACCAGGGATGGCATGGCAAGGCTATTATATTGATACGGAAGGCAATGTATTTGGTATTCACCAGCCTGATAAAAATGCCAAATAGTATTTGCTCAATGTTGGAAAGTGAGAGGTTGCTCCTGAATGTGTGGGAACTGGTCCAATATAAGGAGGTTGCGCTCCTAAATGAGTGAGAGCCGCTCAAAGATGGAGGGAAGCTGCTCCTAAATGAGTGAGAGCTGCTCCAAGATGTGGGAAATCCGCTCATAAAGAGGAGAGAGTCGCTCCAAGATGTGGGGAATCCGCTCTTAAAGAGGAGAGAGCCGCTCCAAGATGTGGGAACCCTGCTCTTAAAGAGGTGAAAGCCGCTCCAAGATGTGGGAACCCCGCTATTAAAGAGGAGAGACTCGCTCAAAAGTAGAGGGAACCCGCTCTTAAAGAGGAGAGAGCCGCTCAAAGATGTGGAGAATCCGCTTATAAAGAGGAGAGAGTCGCTCCAAGATGTGGAGAACCCGCTCTTAAAGAGGAGAGAGCCGCTCAAAAGTAGAGGGAACCCGCTCTTAAAGAGGAGAGAGTCGCTCTAAAGTATAGGAAATCCGCTCCTAAAGAGGAGAGAGTCGCTCAAAAGTAGAGGGAACCTGCTCTTAAAAGAGTGAGAGCCGCTCCAAAGTAGAGGGAACCCGCTCATAAAGAGGAGAGAGCCGCTCCAAAGTAGAGGGAACCCGCTCCTAAAGAGGTGAGCCTCGCTCTAAAGTAGTAAGAACTCGCTCCTAAAAAGGTGAGAGCCGCTCCAAAGTAGAGGGAACCCGCTCTTAAAATGGTAAGCCCCGCTCAAAAATGATCGGAACCCGCTCATAAAATGGTAAGCTCCGCTCTAAAGTAGTGAGAACCCGTTCAAATAGGGAAAAACTCGCTCTTAATCAGGTGAAAAAACTTTAAAGCAGAAAGACCTATGTTCGAGAAAGCGAACATAGGTCTTTTATGATCATCTGGTAGGTAAATGGGGAGATTTGTAAATATATAATGTTTTATTTTGGTAAATTTGTTATGGTTAAATTAGGGAAGTTATCACATGATACATAGTATTCAAGGAGAAATTGTAATGAAAAAAAGAAGGCGTATGTTATTTTTAATCGCACCCATAATGATGTTAGCTTCTTGTAGTAGTGAGGGTGAGAGTGTTACTGCTAATGAGAAAATGTATATTTCATCGGTTCAAAAAAAGGAAGTTTATGAAATTCAACAGCCTGCAAAAGTCAATATTGCTAGAGGTTTAATCGTCAAAAAAATGAACAATGCTCTAAATATCAATGAAATCGAGAGAGGACTCATGGATTTGTCAGTGAGTCATTTTTCAACAGACAAGTTTTATATGCAGGAAGGTCAGTATTTGGATGAAAATACGATCACCCAATGGTTAAGCAGGAAAAAAGATGAAGGTATTTGTTTAAACCCAGCTATTGAAAAGAGAAGTGGCAATGTGCTGGAGGATGAAAAAAAGTATCCTTTGATTCTCTCTCATGTATTAGAACAAAACTTTATTAATAAAGAGAATAACAAAGTTGAGGGCATATCGATCGCGATCTCATTAAATGAATTTTATGACATACGAGTTTCCGATGAAAATGGCTTAATTTACACGGGCCAAGTGAAAGTAGATCAAAATGATGATGAAATCAATGATGTTGAAAAATACGGTAAAGAAGTGGCTAAAAAGATTGTTGCGGATATAAGAAAAAATGAAAAGTATCCGAGAGTTCCTATTTATTTAACTTTATATCAAGAATCTAATATAAACGATATTATACCAGGCATATTTTTAGCTGAAACCTTTATTTCGAAAGATACAGATACCATCTCAAAATGGTCTGAGGTTAATAAAAAGTATTATACATTCCCTTCAGATGCCTTATATAGTTTAGACCAAAATATGTATAATAAAATATTAATTTTTAAAGAGGATATTCAAGCTGGATTTAAACATTTAAACCCTAAAATTATAGGGAAACTGCGTTATGAGGATGGCAAACTAACAGATATTAACATGGATTTACATATTCCTCTGATAAATGATGTAGAATTAATTGGCTTGCTACAGTTAACTAGTACCAAGTTAAATACAATTTTATTTGATTATATTCCCATTACAGTTCGAGTAATCGACCATAATGGGGATGTAGGAATTGTCCTTTGGGACCCAATAGAAAAACAAATTTTTGCATCGCCTATTTAAGTCGTAAATGGAAATCTAAAGGGGTCAGCTCCTATTTCAAATTTCGTAGCTTGTGTCTATATCTACTGAAATTGAAGAACCATCACTATTATCAAATTTCATGAACCATTCACCTGCTAGGCTCGCATCCACCTTGTAATTTGTCGTAAACGATTGCCCAGGCTTAATGATCTCTCCTTCTATCCAAGCCGTTCCATTAGGTGCAGTTAATATAAACCTAATAGCTTGTGTGCTGTTATTTTTCACATAAATTCGAATTGCATCAGTGCTATTACTAGTTGCTTGATAATTAAAGCTCATTGAACCCTGACCTGTTGGAAAGGTAGTAGAAGTTGCAAGAAGAGTGGGAGAACCATCACCCATTTCATCACTTTGTTCAGCTATGATAGTAGAATGAGGTTCTTCAGCAGTAGCAGCTAGAGTCGGCTGACGAGATGAACTGTGTGTATGATTAGCTATATAAGATGCTCCACCAAGTGGAAATATAAAAAGAGTCACTGTTAATAAAGAGGCAAATTTTCTCATGGTTCCTCCGCTTAAATATATTTTGAAATCATCTTAATAATACCTTTATTTAACTGTATAGTAAATATTAGTTTAGGTGCTCATTAAAACGGAGCACCTATTTTTATAGGTGAAGGCGTTCTAAAACATAAAAGTATTTCTTTGCAATCTTTGAAATGAATGTTTATTATGAAAATGATAATCATTTTCAATTGTTGAAAGGGGAGTAACAATGAAAAGACATCTTATTATTGGGATGCATTTAGCTGTTCACGGTAATCATGGCAAGCAAGGTGCGTTGATAGATGAACATATTGCATTTGCGCAGCGTGCTGAGGCAGCAAAATTGGATTTTGTATTTAAGGCTGATTATTTAATAGCTCATCCAGAATTAATGGCTAAAATGAAAGGAACGGTTGGCTTAGATCCTAGCTTTTTAATGGCGATGGTGGCAAGAGAAACCAAACAGATTGGCTTAGTGACAACGATCTCCACATCATTTACGCCACCTTATCTGATTGCGCGTCAATTGCAATCCTTGAATTGGATTAGTGATGGGCGAGTTGGATGGAATATTGTGACCTCCATAGATGGTGCCCATAATTTCAGCAATGAATCTATGCCTTCTTCAGAAGAGCGTTATGCTAAAGCTACAGAATGTACAGAGGTGGTCAAGCAGCTATGGCATAGTCAACCCTACGAAACATTAGAAACGGATGGGAATATAGAAAAAATAAAAGAGCTTGTCAAACCTATTGAACATGAGGGCGAATTTTTCCATATTAAAGGTCCCCTAAATCTCCCTATGCATCCAGCAGGAGAGATTCCGCTCTTCCAAGCAGGCGCGTCGGATGTTGGGCGACAATTTGCAGCTACTGTTTCCAATGCCATTTTCGCAGCTACACCAGCTATGGAGGTGGGCATTGAGATGCGTAATGATTTGCGTCAACGTGCCATTGAAGTAGGGCGTTCTGCCGACGATATTCGCTTATTACCTGGGCTGTATTTCTTTATAGGTGATACATATGAAGAAGCACTCGAAATGCACCGACAAGCGCATGCACATTTAACGCTTGAACGACGCTACAGTGCTTTAGAATCTGTGATTGGTATGGATGTTCGTCATTTGTCAATTGAAGATCAGGTGACCGTTGATATGTTGCCACCAAAAGATCAAAAAGTACGTAGTAAAACACATGCAGATTTGGTGCGTCGTTATATTATAGAAAATGAACCAACTGTTGAGGTATTGTTAGCACGCCCCGAGGTAATTGGCTCAGCCCATCTTGTAGCAATCGGCACACCACAGGATATTGTCGATCAAATCGTTACTTTTTATGAGGAGGGCGCATTGGATGGCTTTATTGCTGTACCAGGTGGCCCTGTGAAATCTTTAGATTTATTCTTTAGCGACGTTATTCCCATGTTAGTAGAGCGGGAGTTATTCCGAGCTGAATATGAAGGTAGCACATTACGTTCCCATTTAGGCTTAGATGTGCGATCTCCAATTAATAGCTGAAAAAGGGCAAGCCATAAGCTTTGCCCTTTTATTGCTAGAAACTCATTCGAATATTAATCGGATAAAGATAAGGTGATTCGGGTTGTTCGATTGTTACCCAATCATCAATATGGATAACAGGTAAGCTTGCACCCTCATATGTTGTTTGACTAATTGTACCGACCACTTCAATCCATGTATCTTCTGTGAGTGTTGGAGCGTCTGGAAACTCTGTTAGAAAGCCGACGATACTGGCATCGGCGACACAATGCGTAATAAGAAATCTTGAAATAACTAGTTGCCTTTCTGTAAAGCTTTCTTCTTTTAAAACAAAGCCCTTCAACTGTATTTTCTTCCCCAAATAGTTTTCTAAATTTTGATTAATTTCCTCGTAATAGATCGTATAGTCCTCATCGGTCATTTTCAGCATCGATTGTTGGGATAACTGTTGCTTTAATTGGTCATATTGCTTTTTTGTCATTTCCTGTTTTTCTTCCATCAGTCGCGGATCAGCATCATGCTCATCATAGATGTTTTCATCAATTGTTTCATTTGAAGTGAGATAATCCTCTATTTTAGATGATTGACTTTGCTGGGTGAGAATAAAGGCACCACCTTTTTTATCAGCGACGGCAGCATCTAAAATTTTAGCTGGCACGAAAAAGCCTGTCATTATCGGTGTCATGATAATGAGGTAGGCAATCATTTTTTTTCTTGTAAAGGCTGAGTGACCATGGTCGTGATGGGAACAGCAAGCTTGTCCGGTAGGCTCACATGAGTGGGGAGCCTTTGAAAAAGATATAACTCTAGTCAATTGAACAAGAAATAGTATAAAAAATAAGATGGCGGCTGTTTTACTCAGGCTTTCATATTTAGGGTTGATGAATTTTGTTAGTTCTCCGGTCCAATGCAGGTTGGCTATCATAGCCGAAAAGGCAAGTAACATTAAGGCTCTTAGCGCTTGTTGAACGTGAAATTTCATGGTTTTCCCCCTTAGAGATACGCTGAAAGCATCCATATACTAATGTAGACAACTGTAGCCACTAAGGCGATTAACCAAAAGACAAATTTTAAGCGAAATACGCTCATCAACATAATGGTATTTTTCAAATCGATCATAGGGCCAAAAATAAGAAAGGCCAGAATGGATGGAGTGGAGAAAATAGCACTAAAGGATGCGCCAATAAAGGCATCTGCCTCAGAGCAAAGTGACAGAATGAAGGCTAAGCTCATCATAACTAGAATGGAGGAGGATTCACCGTCTCCAATTGCTACGAGTGTTTTGGTTGATATATAGGTTTGTACAAAGGCAGCTAAAAATGCCCCGATAATTAAGTATTTGCCCATATCAAAAAATTCATCGATGGCATGCTTGACCATATTTAATAGTTTTGTGACGAAAGATGTTTGTTGACTAGTGGTTGTCAATGAGTAGGGCTGTAAAGAGCTCTTAAATTGTGAGCCTTTAAAAAACAAGCTGATGAGTAATGCTACGACAATGGCGATGACAAAGCCAACGAGCATTCGAAGGCTCGCTATTCTTAAATCATTGCCAAATGCCATATAGGTAGAAAGAATAACAACGGGATTAATAAGTGGACCAGTTAACATAAAGCCCATAGCTGCATGTATAGGTACGCCTTTGGCAATTAATCTTCTAACAATCGGAACAATTCCACATTCGCAGGCTGGAAATAATGCACCTACAAGACAACTCATGATGACGGCCATCACAGGGTTTCGAGGAATCCACCTTTGGATATGTTCCTCTGTTATAAATATCTGAATAAAGCCAGCAATCAGTATTCCAATTAAGACAAATGGTAATGCTTCAATTAAAATACTTAAAAATATCGTATTTAAATTGAGTAGAGAGGAACTAAGGTCGTTTAGTGCTGAGACGTTGAATAACAGTAGTGGTAGCATGCCTATGAATAAAATGAAGAGGAACCAAAAATTCAATACATATTTAGAAAAATGGAGACGTTCCACATAGACCTCCTTAAAGTGTAATGGTTACGTTTTAATGTAAGATATGACATAGATGATATTGTTATTACTTCAAAAAAGGAAAGAGAAAGTAAAAATTGGTTCCTACCATCTTTTTACTTTCCCTCTCTATCGAATTATTTAGGAGAATACTTAGTTCTATATTGTTTAGGGGTGATACCCGTAAATTTTTTGAAAACTTTAATGAAATAGCTTTGATCTGTGAAATTAAGTAATGAACCGATGTCTAGAATTGGATAGTTGGTAAATGTTAAGAGTTTTTTCGCCTCATCAATCCTTTGCTGCTGAATATATTCACTAAAGGAAGTCCCTACTTCCTTTTTAAATAAGGAGGAAAGATAGTTGGGGCTTAGGTGGCAAATAGCTGAAAGTTGGTCGAGTGTTAGATCCCCATATAATTGATTTTCAATAAAATGGATACAGGTAGTAATGGGTGCTGAATATTTCCTTGTATTGGCCTGCGATACACGGCTTGTAAAGTCGTAAATAGCTTCCTCCATTAACGAAAGAATATCGATTAAACTGGTTTGATCCTCTAGCTTTTGAATGTAAAAATCATTTAATGTAAAGGCTGTTTCTTCATTTAAACCACCCTCAATCGCTGCACGGCAAATTAGGGCAATTCCTGTAATCATCAAATATTGAACACTTCTTAAATTATTGCGTTTTGAAAGTATTCCCAGTTCTGCCTGCTCGACAATGGAATAATTCAAAACTTCATTTAATTTCTCCATACGTCCATTTTTCACATTGTCTAACAATATTTTTTCATAATAAAGATTTGTATGAACAATATCATTTCTTCTAGCGTATGAGAGCTCAAGCGCAGTATTTTCCTCATGACGAATTAGAGGTCTTAATGCTTGGTTATGATAAATGACAGCAGTTTTATTTAATTTCTTTTGATAGATCGAGTAATACACAAACAAACTAATGGCTAAACATTGCTGATAATGAAGAATAGGAATTAGCTCTTGATTAACATTTGTCTTTATGTCTACCACTTCTGGAGAAAGAGAAGGACCAACTACAATCGCCCCTAAATATTGATCCTCTAACTGCACGTTGATATAGAAGAAATTAAATTCAGCATAAGAGAAAAAAATCGGATAATCATTTGTATCCTTATGATAAGGATATGTTTTCAATTGTTCCTTTAAAGAAATGTAAGATGGATTATTGGTTGTTGAATAGTCAAAAATTATGTCTCCCAACGAATTAATATAAGTGACTGGAAGATGATGTGTTTCGTATATTAATTGACTTATGTATTGAAGGTCGATAGTGGTAATTTTCATGTTCCTACACTCCAGTTCGTAATGATGCTATCAAAATGAAAGCCGTTACAATTTTTATTGTATAGACATTGAGAAAGTACTATTTTGTGTAGAATAATACAATAAATGAAGGGGAAGTAGCAATAAAATAGACAGTGACTTCAAAATGTTAGGGAGGAATAGAAGATGGATCTTTTGAATAAAATTGCAGTTGTAACGGGCGCAGGAAGCGGTATTGGAAGAGCCAGCAGTTTGAAACTTGCTAGCAATGGTGCAAAAGTGGTAGTTGTGGATTTCAACAAAGAAACAGGGGAAGAAACAGTAAGCTTGATTAAAGAGCAGGGTGGAGAAGGTATCTTCGTTCAGGCTGACATTTCAAAAAGTGAAGACGTTCAGAAATATGTCAATACGGCTGTTGATACGTATGGACGCATTGATATATTTTTCAATAATGCTGGGGTTATTCAAAAAATCTCTCCATTAACAGAGATTGAAGATGCAGAATATGAGCGCATTATGTCGATCAATGTGAAGGGTGTATTCCTTGGCTTAAAACATGTTTTAAAAGTAATGGAAGGACAAGGAAGCGGCTCTATTATTAATACAGCTTCTACAGCGGGTGTTCGCAGTGAGCACAGTATGGCTGTCTATTCTGCAAGTAAGCATGCAGTAGTTGGTTTAACAAAATCTGCTTCTTTGGAGTATGTAAAAAAAGGTATCCGTATCAATGGTATTTGTCCAGGTGGAGTAGAAACAGCATTAACAAACAGTGTAACTGCCATGTTTGAAACAGGTGGCTATGTGCCAGAGGAAATTCCAAACATGAGAATGGGCCGCTATGCGAAACCAGAAGAATTAGCAGAAATGGTTGTGTTCCTAGCATCGGACAAAGCAAGCTATATGACAGGCTCCATCGTGTTAGTTGATGGTGGCTTAACTTTATAATGAAAGAAGAAATCCAGTGAATCATTTCACTGGATTTCTTCTTTTTGTTGCAAAAAGATGATGTCAACGGCAGAAAAAGCAACTTTGCAAAGTGAGAGGTTGATTTCCGTTCCGCCAGCGTCCTTTCCAGGGGGCGTCCGAGGAGCCGCTTCACTCACTTTCGTTCGCTCCAGGGTCTCCTCTGTGACGCTAAATCCCCAAGGAGTGACGCTGGCTCCACTCCAATCAACCATTCTGCAAAGTGTCTTTACTTTTTTTCATAGTAGCATAGCGATTAAATCGTTCATTATTTGTATTCTTAGAGGGGATAAGCTCTTATTTTTAATGTGGAGAAGTGATGCGTGACAACACCCCTTCATAAAGAGTAGTGAGCACCTTCACTTTATTTGAAAACCTTTGCTAAAAAGGTAACACTTTTGTGGGTTGGAGTGGAAGGTTACTTGATTCCCGTGGGATAGCGAGACAGGCGAGCCACTAAACGGAGCGGTGCGGAGGAAGCGGCTCGGCGCTCGCCCACAGGAAAGCAAGTAACCTGCAACAGAAATCCATTTCTACCTTTCAATAGACTGTTTTGTTTTCAACACTAAGAAGAAATCCAGTGAATCATTTCACTGGATTTCTTGGGGTAATGAACCGAGTCGGCTATAGGGTGAATTTTTTGAGCTCATTCATCAACGTATCAGTCATAGCTTGAAGTTCGTCTATTTTAGCACTAATTTTTTGGAAGGATAGTAGCTGTTCTTGGGTTGATGCCGATATTTCTTCTGTACCGGCAGCCGTTTCTTCCGTAATAGCAGAAATATTTTCAATGGTACTATTTACTTGCTGGCTCATTTCATTGGTTTGCACCATTTCTTTTGTGAGGTTTTGTAAATCGCGATGGATATCTGTTATATGCATGGTAATAACGGCAAATGATTGTTCCGTTTCAACCATGGATTGTGATTGCTCATTTGATAGCTGATAACCTCGTTCAGCTGTAGTAAGGATGTGCGTAATGCCATCTTGAATATGCGTAACCATAGAAGTAATTAAATTCGTCGCATTCTCCGTTTCAGAAGAGAGCTTTTTAACCTCCTCGGCAACAATGGCAAACCCTTTACCTGCTTCTCCCGCTCGTGCAGCCTCGATGGCAGCGTTTAAGGCTAATAAATTGGTTTGGCTGGCAATCGTGTGGACAGCATTGGCTGCGCCTTCAATCTCTGAAGTAAATTGAGAGAATTGGGTAACAGCCTCTTTAATATCAAGTGATGTGGTTGAAATATCCTGCGCAATGGCCGATTGTTTTTCCAATGAATACTGACCATTTTGAACAGCCTCCAGAGCCTGTTTACCAGTGTCAGCAGATTGCTCACTTGTACGCATTACATCCTTAAATTGATCTGCCATATTATTCATTTGGAGTGCCACTGATTGAATGTCTTCAGACATGGTATAGCTGCCTTTTGCTAATTCGTCGGTAGAAGTAGCGACTTGATTGCTACTTTCATGAATAGTATTCATATGGCTCGTCACTTCTTGTGTAAACAAATTAACATCCTTTCCAATATAATCGATGGATTGTACGGTACTTTTTAAATTATTCATCATCTCTGAAAAGCTTTTTGTTAATTGATCAATCTCATATCGACTGTTTGCCTGATAGGAAAGGGTAGAGGTATCAATGGTTAGGTTTCCTGTTGCTGCGGCCTGTGCGCAATCTACAATCTGATTAATTGGTTTGGTAATTCTTTTCGCAGCCACATAGGAATAAAGTATCGTAGCAATAATTAATAGCACACTACCTATGATGGTAGAGGTTGTAATGAAACCTATTTTTTGCTTCGTTACTTGTATCATTTCTTGATACCATTCGTTCGTTTCTTTTTTGAGCAAATACATATCGTTTAAAATCCCTTTAATTCTGATGGACTGCTTTTTAATTTCAGAGCGATTGTTTTCTTGAAACCCGCTTTCAGTCGCTTTTTCTAGATTTTCAAATTTACTAGCTATTTTTTCGACGATTGTCTGATGCTCAGGTATTCTCGTTAGAGAGGCTAATGCCCCTAAATTACTTTTTGTTTCTTGTAAAATAGCGAGCGCTTCGTTTTTATTGGCTTCACTATCCAGGTAGGTGAAATTATTTAAAGATTGGCTGGCAACAACTAAACTTTGCTCTAGTTCTTTCACTGCAAGTAAAAGTTTCGTATCATCCTGTGCTGTGGTCTGGATTGTGAATGTTTGTATGATAATAAAGCCAATCATCGCCATAGCCAGTACGATTGGAATCAGTGTGTTCATAAATAATTTCTTACGTAGTGTCACTGGCCATTCCCCTTTTCTGCAGTAACTTTTATCGTTCCTGAAATAATGGCTTCTTGGGCTTTTTCGATGGCAGTTTGTTGCTCAGCTGTTAGTTGTATTACACGAATATCTGCTAGTCCCACGCCTTGATCCGCTAAACCTAATGCAAACGATTTTTCAGTAATTTTCCCATCTTCTACTAATGCTTTAGCAAGTTGATAGACGGCCAGGTCAACATTTTTCAGCAT
The DNA here is from genome assembly GCF_038630885.1 of Lysinibacillus sp. FSL K6-0057. NCBI lineage: Bacteria > Bacillati > Bacillota > Bacilli > Caryophanales > Bacillaceae > Lysinibacillus > Lysinibacillus sp. FSL K6-0057. Next base: position 1,535,568 of record NZ_CP152047.1, read on the forward strand.
GGATGTGACAACTGTTTTTTCGGCAACAAAAAATTGATCGATATCAACACCGGCTGCATAAATACCCATTTCCTCGGCCTTTTTAATCGCTCCGAAGCCAGTAAAGCCCGCTGCATGGTAAATAAAATCAACGTTATTTTTGATATATCTTTCTGCTATTGCTGCACCCGCCTGGGTATCGTCAAAGGTACCAGCATAGTCACTCATAATTTCAATCGATGGCTGTACATATCGAGCTCCTTCGATAAAACCATTTTCAAAGTGATGGATAACGGGAGCATCTGCACCACCGATGAAGCCAATTTTTCCTGTTTTGCTTGTCATAGCGGCAATCATGCCAACTAAAAAGCTACCTTCTTGCTCTTTAAAGGTAATCGAAATGATGTTGTTAATATCAGATTGTCCGTCAATCAGTATAAATTGCTGGTCTGGATATTGCTTCGCTGTTTTTTCTAGTGCTTCTTGTACAGAGAAACCGAGACCAATGATGATATCATATTTTTCTGCTACAAGCTCATTCAGCTTTTCCTCGTAATTACCATCAGGAGCCTCTTTGTAATCAAACAAAATACCAAGCTCATCGCGCGCCTTTTCTAATCCTTTAAAAGCGGAGTCATTAAATGATTCATCGCCTAGTCCTGCATCTGATAGTAAGATGCCTATCCTATATCCTTCAGTTGATGTTTCTGCTGGTGCTGAAGAACAGCCGGCTATCAACAGAGCGATCAAAAGAAAAGTAGTAATTAATTTCTTCAAATTATGTGTACCTCCTGTTGTGTATAAAATATATATCGGCAAAAACTTAATATTTTTAGTCTGATGTCAGACTTCGATGAAAATAAATTTCTGAGAATGTATAAGAATAAGGATTCATTTCTATATACATAATAAGTTAGAAATATAAAGCTAGATTACTATTAAAGTAATGGATTTATTAAGGTTTCCGTAACAATTCTTGTATGTATAGCACTATAAAAGCCTAACGCGAATAGCGTTAGGCTTTACTATCTAAACAGCACCGAATAATTTTAATAAATTAATAATAATAATGCCGATTACGCCAAAGTCTGAATCGCCAAAGGTTGTGCCTTCATAACCAATGTCTCCCATAAAGATCAGTAGTATGGCAGGAATAAAGCTAATCAATAAACCATTGGCAAAGGCTCCTGACATCGCACCGATTCTGCCGCCTGTAGCGTTACCAAAGACGCCAGCTGCTGCACCTGTGAAGAAATGGGGAACAAGACCCGGAACGATGACCTTAAGTCCGATGAAGGGGAGTATAAACATGGAAACCAGCCCTGCTAGAAAACTAAAGATGAAACCAATGATGACGGCATTGGGTGCGAAGGGGAAAATGGTTGGGCAATCAAGTGCTGGTTTTGTGTTTGGTACAAGTTTATCTGCAATGCCTTTGAAGGCTGGAATAATTTCAGCAATTAACATTCGTACACCTGCTAAAATAATATAAACACCCGCTGCAAATGTAATCGCTTGCATAATAGCGAAAATAATAAAATTAGAGCCCGCAGATAATTGTGCCTCAATATAGGCAGGGCCAGCAAAAAGGGCAACAATCACAAAGAACACACTCATTGTTAGCGAAATAGCAACAGAGGTATCCCGTAAAAAGCCCAATGATTTCGGGACTTGTATATCCTCTGTGGATTTCGTTTTATTGCCAAAGAGCTTACCAATCTTTGCAGAAACATAATAGCCAACACTGCCAAAGTGACCAACAGCAAAGTCGTCACTACCTGTTATTTGCCGAACTGTTGGCTGTAAAATGGCAGGGAACACCACCATACAAAGTCCAAGAATAATAGAACCGACGATAATAAGAGGTGTACCACTCATCCCCCCAACTGACAATGAAGCAGCGATTAAACAAGCCATAAATAATGTATGATGTCCAGTTAAAAAGATATATTTTAATGGCGTAAATCGCGCAAATAATAGGTTCATAATCATACCAAATACCATGATTAGTGCAGTAGCTGTACCAAAATTAGTCTGAGCAGCTGCCACGATGGCCTCATTGTTGGGAATGACTCCCTGTACTTGAAAGGCATGATCAAACATTTTACTAAAATGATCTAAAGAGCCAATCAAGACAGTGGCACCTGCTCCAAGGATGACAAAGCCCATTATCGTTTTTAAAGTACCTGACAGAACAGTGGAACTTGATTTTTTTTGAATGAGTAAACCAATAAAAGCGAATAGGCCGACTAATATAGCTGGTGTTCCTAAAATGTCATGCATGATAACATCCAACATACCAACACCTCATCCTATCCAAAATTTTTATGCTTAAAGCAAAGGTTCTAGCTTTTCTTTTATTTCTGCAATACTCATCATATTAACAATGCTCACAATGATTCCTTTGTCTTTCGCTAATTCATTCACAATGTCTGCTGCCCCTAAATAAATATCTGCTTTTTCCGCCTTGGCAGATGCTAAATCGGTATGTGTTACCTCTGCATCTTTACCCAATGCCTCTAATGCCTTTTTTACATTCAATTCTAAAATAAAGCTACTTCCTAAACCGCTCCCACACACGACTAAAATTTTCATTCTGTTGACTCCTTTGTCGTATATTGTTTGATTTTCTCCCATATCGTGTCCGCATGCTGACAGGCGATCAAGTCATCAATCTGATCAGGTTCTTGTAAGACTAATGCTACATCAGCCAACGCCTGTAGATGAGAAGCATTGTCAATGGCAGCTAGCACAATTAGTAAGTAAACAGGCTGATTGGGGCTGAAAAAAACAGGCTTTTGTAAACATAGCAAACTTATGGCTAGTTCATGAACCCCATCAGATGGCCGTGCATGAGGAATGGCTACTTTTGGTGTGATGACTACGTAGGGGTCATAGTGCTCAATAGATCGAATCATGGCTTCGACATAGCGTTGTTCAATTTTTTGTTGCTGTACTAATGGGCTAGCAGCTAAATGAATCGCTTCTTGCCATGATTGGACAAAGTTTGCAAGCTGTATACAATCCTTTGTTAACAGCTTGGTTAGCAAGGACAACCCTCCTTTCATAAAAATATCTTCCCATTCCATGTTATTACGACTGCATGTGGAATTATGTCATCGAAGAAAACATTTTTAATTGCTTCGCTATTTCGTAAACCGACATTTTGACAAATTCATCAATTTTATGATCTAAGCGCGTTTTCGGATAAATCAATTGAATCTTTCTATTAAGCGTCACGTCATGTAGATCTTTCTTCATCAGTACACCTGATTTTAATTCTTCTTCTATTAAGGAAACGGATAGAAACGCCATGTTTTTTCCAAAGGTCAGCATTTTTTTTATCGTGCTCACAGAATCCAGCTCAATTGTGTAAATTGAAGGCTGAAAAGGGTCCATCCACTTTTCGATGAAGTGATTCGTGGAGCTAGAGGATGTATGCAACAAGAGCTTGTACTTAAGAATATCTTCTTTGGTGATGTCCTTTTTTGTTGCTAGCTCGTGTGATGGGCTGAATGCCAATACAAGTGCATCTTCACCGATAGTTTCGTAATGAAGTAAAGGATTTTCCTGCTTGGTCTCCATGATGAGCCCGAAATCTAATTCTTGTAGTGCTACGTTTTTTTCAATTTCGGGTGCAGTTTTTACTTCTAATGAAATACGAATCTCAGGATAGGTCGTTGAAACTTGATGAATTAAATCTGGCATAAAAATATGGGCAGGTAAGCCACTCGCCCCAAGTCGTAATGAACCGATATGGCCTGCTAAAAGATTTTCAATAAAACGGTCCATATCCTTTTGGAGTTGAACCATTTGACGAGCGTAATGATACACACCTTCGCCCGCTTCTGTTAAACGGTATCCTCCTGCGTTTGTTCGAAATAAACGAATACCGTATTCCTCCTCAATAGAGCGAATATGAAAGGATACTGTAGGTGCTGTAATGCCAAGCGCTTTGGCCACGGGGGCTAATTTTTTTAATTCTACAAGTAAGCAAAATGCCTGTAATTTACTATTGTTCATTTTATCCTCCTAAAGCAAATTAGAAAAAATCTTGTATTTGTTTTAGTTTATTAGATTTTTTTTAACGTGTTATTAATAGTAGATTAATATTTTCTAAATATCTGGAATTTATAGTTGTTAGTAACGAGGAGGATACTTATGAAAATCTCATTAACCAATATCGAGAAAAAATATGGGCAGTCTCAAGCATTATGGCCAATCGATGTGGAGTTAGATCAGCAATTTATTACGATTCTAGGACAATCAGGCTGTGGCAAAACAACCTTATTAAAGTTGATTGCTGGCCTTGAACAGCCAACAAAAGGAGAAATTCGATTCGATGACACCGTGATTTTCTCTTCACAGTCTCATAAAAATGTCAAACCAAATAAGCGCAATATCGCCATGGTTTTTCAAGATTTTGCTCTATGGCCACATATGACCATCTTCCAAAATATTGCCTTTGGCTTAAAGGGCATTATTGCAAAATCAGCTATTCCTGAACGAGTCGAGCATGTGATGCGATTGGTAAAAATGCAAGGCTATGAGAAACGAAAGCCAGGCGAATTATCGGGTGGTCAGCAGCAGCGGGTGGCATTAGCAAGAGCTTTAGCGACGAACCCTCGGTTGATTTTATTTGATGAGCCTTTATCCGCTCTCGATGCTGTTCTCAGAGAACAAATGCAAGATGAAATTATGCACCTGATTCATGAACTTGATTGCCAAGCCATTTTTGTAACACATGATCAAACGGAGGCCATGACGATGTCTGACCAAATTATTGTTATGGAGGCAGGGAGAATTGCTCAAATTGGCTCGCCTGAGGAAATTTATCGTGCACCAGCAACGCCCTATGTGGCAGATTTTATTGGCAAAGTGAATTGGTTTCATCATGGACAATCGATCGTGCGACCTGAAGGCGTATCAAGCGTATCGCGTCCTGGTACGATTGCTAAACAAGCGGAGATTGTGAAAAGCATATTTGTTGGCGATCGTTATTTAGTACAAGCACAGGTGGATGGGCAGCCTTGGAGCTTTTATGAGAATCAACCATTAGAGCATGGAAAAAGATTGCAAGTATTTATTGATGAAAAACAAATCTATCAATTGGAGGGTTTACATTGAAGAAACGACGTTTTAAATTATGGGCAACTGCTGGCATTTTATTGACCTTGGCATTAGCTGGCTGTGGTAATAAAGAGGCAAAAGAGACAAATGAAGCAAGTGCAAAGACACAGGAGGAGAAAGTACTGACGGTGTATTCTGCAGGGCCAGATGGTTTAGCTGCAAATATTCAGCAAGCATTTGAAGAAAAAACAGGGATTAAAGTGGAAATGTTTCAAGGAACTACAGGTAAAATTCTCTCTCGTCTAGAAGCGGAAAAAAATAATCCTGTAGCTGATATTGTTGTACTTGCCTCTGTCGCCTCAATGGATGGATTAAAGGCAACAGACCAATTACAAAGCTATGAAGCTGCTAAAAACAAGGACAAAATCAACAGTGATTGGTCTGATCAAGATGGATATTTCTATGGCTACAGTGCCTCTGCTTTAGGTATTGCCTATAATACGAAAAATACGACACAGGCGCCTAAGGATTGGTCTGATTTAGCGAAAGCTGAATGGCAAAATAAAATAAATATACCAGATCCAAGTCTGTCAGGCTCTGCTGTGGATTTCTTATTTGGTTATACAGCAGCAGAAAAAACAGCTTGGAGCACAATTGATACGTGGAAGAAAAATGGCTTGCAAGTCAATGGTGCAAATAAAGAAGCATTGGATGCTGTTATTACGGGTGAGAAAAATGCCACGATCGCAGGGGTAGACTACATGGCTTATAAAGCAAAAGCGGACGGTGAGCCAGTAGAAATTATCTATCCGACGAGTGGGACAGTGGTTAGTCCTAGAGCGGTTGGTATTTTGAAGGATGCGAAACATGTAGAAGCTGCACAAGCCTATGTTGATTTTTTATTGTCGGATGAAGGGCAAAAGCTAGTAGCAGATGCTTACTTATTACCAGGAAATAAAGATATTGCTGTGAAAAATCGTGCAGCATTAGATGAAATTCCACAGTTAACAGTTGATTGGATGGGTGCTGAAGCGAAACAGCTTGAAGTACTAACAAAGTTTACGGATTTATTTCGTTAAATAAGGGAGGTTGATATACCTCCTTTCTAGTTTTTATAGAGAAGGGTTGTAGTAGTCATGATAATGGAAGGAAGACGAGCTTTTGGATTTTTACTGACAATTGTTGCCATATTTGCTATCGCTCCGTTGATGGCCATTTTAGTTTATACCTTTACAAATGAGGGGCAATTCGATGGATCACAGTTTAGCCGAATATTTGCACACGAGAGAATATGGAGGACGCTAGGAAATTCTGTGGTCTTAGGGATTTTCGTGATTATTGGGACAACAATTATCGCATTACCTATGGCTTTCATTCGTACGAAAACAAGTTTATATCAATATGAATGGCTCGATATTGTGTTAACGATTCCATTTATGACACCTCCCTATATTGGTTCTATGGGCTGGATTTTGTTTATGCAGCACAATGGTTTTTTACAGCAGCTTATTCCACGTGCTGCTTGGATGACAGATTCCTTCTTTTCCTTATTTGGCATGGTACTGATCATGAGCTTACACCTGTTTCCGTTTTTGTATTTAATGTTAAAAAATACATTGCTTCGAATAAATGGCTCATTTTTAGATGCAGCGCTGATTTTTGGGCGAAGCTCCTGGCAAAATGGGCTAAAGATTGTGTTACCCCTTGTACTTTCAAGCTATGTCTTGGGAAGTCTGCTTATTTTTATTAAGACGCTTGCTGAATTTGGAACGCCAGCTACATTTGGCAGTCGGATTGGGTTTCAAGTTTTTACAACCGAAATTCACTCCTATCTATCAAGATGGCCAGTCGATATTCGCATGGCAACCTCGCTATCCTTATTCTTATTGTCTGTTTGCTTAGTCATTTGGTATTTCCAAAATCTCATTGGACGCAAATTTACATACGGTGTGCTATCAGGAAAAACGCCTGCTAGACGTGAGATCAAAGACAAGTGGTATATAAAAACAGCTTCGTGGACTTTTGTAGGACTTGTACTATTGCTGTCTATCGGCATTCCTTATTTCTCTATTATCGTGACCTCTTTGCAAAAGGTAAGGGGAGATGGTTTACAGGCAGGGAATTTCAGTTTTGCTTCCTATCAAGAGGTCTTCACCAGTGGAAGTGCAGGATTGACAGCATTTTTAAATAGTATTGTTTTTTCTATCATAACGGCCATCATTACAGCCATGATAGGTTTATTCATTGCTCTTTATATTAAAAAAGGAGAAACCAGAAAGCAGCAAATATTAGATTTTTTTAGTTTAATGCCTAATATTATTCCGGGAATTGTTTTTGTTGTGGGTTTAATTATGTTTTGGAATGCGCCGTGGCTTCCCGCAACGATTTATAACACAAAGGCAATGGTAGTCGTTACATACTGTGTGCTGTTTTTACCCTATTCGGTGCAGTATATTAAATCTTCTTTTTCACAATTAGATGCCTCTATCTTTCAGTCAGCCGCTATTTTTGGACGTAGTAATTGGGCGGTGTATCGTCGCATCATCCTACCGCTATTGATGCAGGGTATTTTGACAGGAATGATGATGACTTTTATTATTTCGATGCGTGAGCTAGTAGCTGGCCTCTTAATTTTGCCACCCTCAGTCGAGACAGGGGCAACTTTTATCTATAGTCAATTTGAGCAAGGTAATGTAGGGGTTGGAATGGCAGTTGCCGTCATCACTGTTTTGATGACTGTGGTATTTATGTTCCTATTGGATTGGCTGCAAAGACGAGGAGGGCAGACCGATGCTTAGTTTTGAAATTTTAGGTGGCGTAGGGGAATATGGGCGCAATTGCTTTTATATTGAAAATCATGGGCAGGGCATTTTATTGGATTGTGGGATTATGAAAAATGCTCAAAAAACGCCACCAAATATTACAGCTAATCATATTGAAAAGCTAGTTGCTGTCTTTATTTCTCATTCGCATATTGATCATGTAGGGGCATTGCCATTACTACAAAAGATGGACTATACGGGGCAGGTACTAATGAGTCATAGAACTGCTCAGCAGCTTCCACTGCCTCTTCCACAAGTCTGTACTTTCCACCCAGATACAATTGGAAAATGGATAGAGGTCAAGGATTATCTTGCCTTTCAATGGGGATATAGTGGCCATTTAATTGGAAGCGTGTGGTACAAAATTCGATTTTTTGATGAGATGATTTTTTTCTCTGGTGATTATGTAGTCGATTCGTATTTGTTAAAGGCGACCTTACCAGAGGAGGATGGAACGGTTTATGATGTAGCGTTTATTGATAGTGGACATGTGGAAAAATGCATTCATAATCTTGAGGTATTACAGCAATTGGCTACGTACGTAAAGGCTCATCCCAATCGTTCAATTATTTTCCCATCCTCTTTTTCGGGCAAAACAGTGGATATTATGTCTTATCTTTCTGAACATACAACCCGAGCGATTAGTGTAGATGCAAAGCTACAAACTTTATTGGAGCATTATGATGAAGATCCCGAAAATATTTGGCCGAATAAAGCGGTACTCCAAGTACGTCACAAGCAAAAAACGGACAGTCACCATGCACTTTATTTTGTCTCAGAGCAGGATGAGGCTCAATTGGAGGAGCTTGCAAAGGCATATCCAACAGCTATTTTTGTCCACACAGGCTATTCTCGTTATTCATGCAATCCATCTATTTTGAAGCATCTCTCAAAGGAGTTCTTCTATAAAACACATCCAGATTATCGTGATATTGTGGCTCTGTCACAGAGAATTCGTGCACGACAAACTATCTATTTTCACAGTACACATACAAATTTAGCAACAACACTTCCGAAGGAGGAGTTAAAGCGTGACTAAACTAAAAAAATGGGCATTTTATATATGTGTCATGGGATTGACAATAATTAGTATGATGAGTGTGAGTACAACACAAGCGAAAGCAGCCATTGAGCCAGGGCATGAAATTAAATTCAATATTAAACCCGAGATTTTTAAGGAATCAACGATTGTACAGGTTTTTCAAGCAACTAAAAAGGATGACGTAAAAATTTATTTTTATGATACGTTTGACCAATCGTTTCTCCATAATGATTATATACATCGCTTACGCGTATATAAGGGTAGCAATAAAATGGATATAACCTATAAAAAGCGTTTTTTAAATACACCATTAAAAGACGCAATAGCAGTAACAGCGAATCATGGTTTTACTGGTTCTGAGTCCAATTATAAGTTTGAGTTAGATAGTAAGGGAGACCATCGTACATTTACGATTAGCCGGAAGGAGTCCTTGAAGACTTCTGCTGATGTCTCTTACGATACGGTAGATACGAGTGCTGCTAAAAAACGCATTCTTGAAAATTCTCCAAAGAAAATTGTAAATTGGGATTCTGAAGCATGGTATAAAAATACGTTGTCTCAAGCTGTTGTATATGGACCTGCTAATGCTATGACCTATAAAGGAAGTTTTCTAGGACATGAAGCGGATATAGAAGTGTGGCAGTACAAAGGAGACATGATGGTTGAACTTTCTACAAAGGTAGATGATGCCGCTCAAGCAGCTGCTATTGAAAAACAATGGTATGAGCAACTATTATTTGCAGGCTATTTAAGTGTAGATCAACGTGGTAAAACGGCATTTGTCATGGATAAATAAGTAGGACTATAATGAATTCGCCACATATAGAAATGAGGCGAATTTTTTCTTTGGCAACAGAGAGATTAAAAAGTAGGTCCATGTTTGTTCTAACTTTGCTAATTTCGCTTACACTTACTATAGGACGAACTTTGGGTGATATGAGGGGGAAATAACATAGCGAAAAAAATGGGCATTGTTACACTACTACTTTTCGGTGTTTACGTGCTTTGTATGTACTGGTATATATTCCATAGCGGTGGTGGTAAAATACCGAGTGCCTTACAAGGAACGGCGGCAGATCCAGTGATGTTTATGTCTGGCAAGGAGCTTTTTTTAAGTGGTGAATATTCAAAAATACGGAACTTTATATTCTTTGTAGCCACACCTTTAGAATGGCTTATTTACATCTTGATTTTACTATTGGGCGTATCTCGTTATTTCGAAAAAGTGACGACCTCCCAAACGAAGTGGAAGCTATTGCAAAATGCAGGCTACTTATTCCTATTATCTTTATTACTATATATCGTGCTATTCCCGCTTGATTATTATCGCTATCATCTTAGCAAAAGCTATGGCATCAGTACACAAGCATTTGCATCTTGGATGAAGGACGGTGTCATTGATTTTTGGGTGAACTTTGGCACTAGCTTGATTATTGTTACGGTAATTTATTGGCTCATTAAAAAGAGCGAAAAAAGATGGTGGCTCTATGCTTGGCTTTTAACCATCCCCTTTACAATCTTTGTAATGTTCATTCAGCCAGTTGTCATTGATCCTTTGTACAATGAATTTTATCCGCTAAAAAATAAAGAGCTGGAAACAAAGATACTTACACTTGCTACACAGGCAAATATTCCGGCAGAGCATGTTTATGAGGTCAATATGGCAGAAAAGACCAATGCCTTAAATGCTTATGTGACAGGGATTGGGAGCAATTCGAGAATTGTGCTTTGGGATACTACATTAAATAGACTAACGGACAATGAAATTTTATTTATCATGGCACATGAAATGGGACATTATGTAGAAAAGCATATTTATTTTGGCATTGCAGGCTATTTATTCTTAATGTTGATAGGGTTATGGCTAACGGCGAAAATTATGCGTCGCTTGATTTCACGATATGGACAGGTTTTTAAAATTAATAAAATCAGTAGCATTCGTTCCTATCCATTATTTTTACTCATTACCTCTATATTACTATTTGCTTCCAATCCAGTGTCCAATTTTATATCAAGATATCAGGAAACGAGAGCAGATCAGTATGCGATTAACCTTATGAATGATCGAGAAGCGGCTGTAACAGCGTTTCAAAAGCTAACGATTTCAGGCTTAAGTGAAGTGAACCCACCACTCTTAGTGAAGTGGTTCCGTTATACACATCCACCGATGCTGGAGCGGATCTATAAGGTTGCGGATACTGGGGAGCATAAGCAAAATATGCCTTTAAAGGAAGAACAGAAGAAAAAGTAAGAGGATAGGTTTTTCATGGGAGTAAATTGGGTAGTCTATGACAAAGATGTATCAAAATTTGGTCGTTGATTGATAGGGGATAGCATTATGCGAAATGTGATTATAATTACACTTTCTTCCATTTTAGTAGCCTTTGCCTATAATTATTTATTAATTCCCCATGAAATTTTGAGTGGTGGGTTGAGTGGTATTGCCATCATGCTTGGGATTATTACCCCTTTGAATACAGGTGTGTTAAATTTACTGCTTAACCTGCCTTTACTGATTTTAGGTGTGATGAAGCTTGGCAAGCGATTTATCAGCTATACCATTCTTTCGGTGGCTGTGTTGTCAGTGAGCTTATATATTATTCCGATACACAAAGCGACACAAGAGCCAATTCTCGCGTCCTTATTTGGCGGTGTTATTGTAGGCTTTGCAATGGGCATGATTTTCCGAGCGGCTGGCTCCTCAGGGGGCTTTGATATTATTGCTATGCTACTTAGTCGCAAACGCGATTTTCCACTCGGTACGCTAATTGCAGCTATGAATGGTATCGTAGTGGCAGCTTCTGGTTTTGTCTTTAGCTGGGATGCAGCATTGTTAACGCTTGTTTCCATTTATGCAACTGGAAAAGTGGTTGATACAATTCATACGAGCCATATTAAATTAACGCTGATGATTATTACGAGTAAAGGGGACGAGGTCAAACAGCAGCTATTAGAAAAGCTGCATCGTGGGGTAACGATTATCGATGCAAAGGGAGCATACTCTGGTGAAGGTCGGAAAGTGTTAATCACTGTTATTACGCGTTACCAACTAGCTGATGTGAAAAGCACGATTAAGGAAACTGATCCAAAGTCGTTTGTGAATATTTTACAAACAACAGAGGTTATCGGGATGTTTGATCGTGGTACAACTAAATAATGCTATTCTCTACACACGTTTTAGGTTATACTAACCGTAATCGAACGTGTGTTTTTATTTGTGGTAGGAAGGGGATCGTAAAGATGGAAAAAGAAATAATTCATGCTTACTGTTTACAGCTTCAAGGAACAACGTATGACTATCAAGAGGAGTGGCAAGCAGATCGCTATCATATCGGTGGAAAAATGTATGCCATGCTTGGGGGCAATGCAATGGGCAAACCTGTGCTTACGTTGAAATGTGAGCCTTCTCGAGCGGAGGAATTAAGGGAAGCATATGACAGCATTATACCTGGTTACTATATGAATAAAACCCATTGGAATTCTATTTATATGGATGCTGAAGATGTTCCGATGGATTTGGTAGAGAATCTTATCCAACATTCCTATGAGCTTGTTTTCAATAAATTAACGAAGAAAGCTCAACAGGAAATTCAATCCGTTGGAAGCAAGACAACTGAGTGATAAATAGCGCATTTACCATCTACTTACTGGCAAATGCGCTACTATATAATTACTAATTATAGCCACGTTCACCATAAGGCTTTAGCGTGTCGAGCCATTTTTGCTCCAGCTTTTCGAGTTCTTTTTTGGCGTCAAAATAGCCCTCTTCTTTTTTCTTTAAATGCTCAACGATAACCACTTCAAAAGCTTCTTGACCATATGAAATGTAATCTGTCTGAAGCTCCTTGTTCGTATGTGTATTGGTTTTTAGCATAAATTGAAAGCCATTTAAACGCTTTAAATTATTGAAGCTACCCACAAACACTTTTCCTGTTTGTTTATTAGTCATGGTAAAAACACCAGCTTCAATTTTCATCTCTTTATACATTTCTTTTAACTCTTTTTTATGATCCATTTTTAATAACCTGCTTTCTTATTTTTTTACCCAATAGGCACTACCATCTGCTTTGCGGTCCAGAAAACCGTATTCAATTAAGTAACGACGTATATGAACATAGTCTTCATATATTGGTTTGATGACTTCATTTAATTCTTTTTCTGTATATTGTCTTTCTACATCAAAAAGCTTTGTGATGGCTCGAAGTACTACAATTTTCTGCTTTTCACGTTTAGGAAAGCGTACTAGCTCCTTGCCTATACCTTGTGGAAAGAATTTCTCCAATATTTGCTGTTCTTCCGTGAGGGTTACGTTATAGCGATCGTCAACCATCGTAGCTGTTTTATGAATAGGCACAAATGGTTCCTCCTTCTGATCTTGTTCCTTTAGTAACTCCATCATCACCAACAATGTTTTGGCTTGGCGTTCCTTTTCTTTTAAAGCAAAACGGTGATGGCGGATCGTTGTGGCACTGCCAATCTCTAATTCTTCTTTTATCTCCTGATCTGATTGTCCCTCATAAAATAAGCGTAAAATATGACTTTGATGTTCTGTTAAGCCTGTCATTTTTTTGTTGAGACCGTTTAAATAATGAAAAACAGATTGGTGAGCCAATGTAATATGGAGCTGCATCATTTTCTCTGCTTCATACAGTAAGCCTTCATAAGGATAAATAATGCCTTTTTCTACTTTTTCACCGCACAGTAGGCAAGTGAAGTGTGTCGCTTCATCGATGTAACCCTTTTTAAGATCATCGATAGGAGCTTGCCAAAACAATTCATTTACATCCATTGGGAATCCTCCGAAAAACAAACAATTTTAAAATTTGTTTGTTATTTTATATTTAAAATAACAAAATGTTTGTGTTAATGCAATAAAAAACACATCGTCTTCTAAACGATGTGTCATGATGTTGCAAAAAGATAATGTCAACGGCAGAAAAAGCAACTTGGCAAGGTGAGGGGTTGATTTCCGTTCCGCCAGCGTCCTTTCCAGGGGGCGTCCGATGAGCCGCTTCACTCACTTTCGTTCGCTCCAGGGTCTCCTCTGTGACGCTAAATCCCCTAGGAGTAACGCTGGCTCCACTCCAATCAACCATTCTGCAAAGTGTCTTTACTTTTTTTCATAGTAGCATAGCAATTAAATCGCCCATTATTTGTATTCTTAGAGGGGATAGGCTCTTTATTTTCAATGTGGAGAAGTGATGCGTGACAACACCCCTCCATAAAATGAGTAGTCAAGACCTTTCCTTTATTTGAAAACCTTTGCTAAAAAGTGGGTTGGAGTGGAGGGCTACTTGACTCCCGTGCGATAGCGAGACAGGCAAAACTCTAAACGGAGCGGTAGCGGAGGAAGCGATTCGGCGCTCACCCACAGGAAAGCAAGTAGCCTGCAACGGAACTTCATTTCTACCTTTCAATTGACTGTTTTGTTTTTCAACACTAACACATCGTTTTCTAAACGATGTGTCATGATGTTGGTTAATATTTATTTATATTTTCTTTTAAATAGAATCATAGATGCTAGAGAAAGAACTACGATTGTACAAGCAATCACAATTAGACTTGTTGAGGAGCTAAGTATATGTCCATTTAGCTCGTAAACAATGCCATAATTGATTTTATAATCTTCCACATAGGAAACAGGCACACCTTCAAAAACATTTGCAATAGAGCTCTCCATAAAAGCATTGCGTAATAATAGTGTTGTATGACTAATTGGGAAGTACATGATTACATGTTGAGCAAAGCTTGGTAGAGCTCCAAGAGGAACATAAACACCACATAAAAATCCAAGTAATGTACCAACAATTGTGCTGAGTGTTGAAAAAGCATTTTGTGTCGACACAAATAACGAAAGAAATAAGTTAAAGACACTTGCAAGCAAGACAGATAAAAATAGGATGCCCATTACTTGCACAAAATCCCCAAAACTTAGAAGCTTACCACCCGCTGCTACAATAAAGATTTCACAGCCTATGAGAGCGATAAAGGAAAAAATACAGCCGATAATAAACGCATTGAGTACATAGCTTAACTGAATGGTTGCACGAGAAAGGGGAGCGGTTAAAAAATCGGCTTGCACTTTTGACTCCTGATCCTTAACAGCAATGCCATAGGCACCAAGTGTAGTCGAAACAGCAATCATGGAAAGTAATCCTGCTACAAGCCATTCATTGACCATAGTGATCAATTCAGGCGTAGCTTCTGTTAGTCGTTCAATGGCATCTACCTGCATCTTTTGGAGAAAGACAGCGTACAGCACAATGACAATGATGACTGATAGTAGGGAGAAGAACACCTGTGTTTTATCCCGCCTAAATATTTTGTTATTACGCAAAACTAAATTAAATAATGCTTCCATTACGCAACCTCCCCCTCAGCCATAATATGAAGAAAGACATCATCCATGGATCCTTTAATGACTTCAAAGGAAGCGATGAGTGGCTCAGCTTTTTTTAAAAAGGGAAGTGCCTGTAAGGTAGAAGTTAAACGGATGGTGTATATCCCTTGATTCTCTGTGTAGGAGATCGCATTTTCCTCAAGAAATTTTACACCCTCCTTCGAATGATGAAAAACGAGAGCCATTGAATCATAGGCATATTTTGTCTTCAGTGCATCGGGTGTCCCCTGTGCGACAATTTTTCCTTGCTTTAAGACAGTGACTTGGTGAGCAACTGCCGCTTCCTCCATATAATGGGTTGTTAAAAAAACGGTCATATTGGTTTCCAACTGAAGTTGCTTGATAGCCTGCCAAACAAATTGCCGTGTTTGTGGATCTAAACCGGTTGTAGGTTCATCCAGAAATAAAATACTAGGACGATGAATCAATGCACGAGCAATATCTGCTCGCCTTTTTTGTCCCCCTGATAATGTGCCATATTTTTTCTTTTCAATATCCTCTAAATGCAAATAGGTGGAAACAAATTGATAATTTTCAGTAAGCTGTGTTTTCGATAAACCATATGTTTTGCCTCGATGGAGAATATTTTCGCGTACTGTTAATCGCTCATCTAATAGGCTTTGCTGGAAAACGACACCGATAGATTTACGGATATCTGCATTATCATTGCTTGCATCAAGAGTGAAACCATTAATGGTTACCTGACCGCTCGATTTTTTTAGTAATGTGCAAAGAATTTCAATCGTTGTAGATTTACCAGCACCGTTTGCACCTAAAAAAGCGAATAGGGTGCCTTGTTCGACAGTAAATGAAATACCATTAACAGCATGTTGCACACCATATTGTTTACATAAATTTTCAACTTTTATCGCAAAAGTCATGAGTGGTTAATCCCTTCTCTTTTGAATTTCTTGATTCATTTTTTCAATATCCCTTGCTTGAAAAACATATATAATATACCAAACAATGGGATAAATAATAGCTTCCGATAGTAGCACATATGTCACACCTGAATGTTCAAACCAATTCCCGAAATAGCCTGCCGTTAATACACATGCTGTGACAGCGATTAAATGTAAAAGTAGCTGAACCGTAAAAGGGATTGGCTCGATATCAAAAATGGCGGAAAATAGTCCAATCGCAATACCAAGAATGGTAGCAATGATAATCTCCTCCAGTAATTCTGCTCCTGACATAACCGCATTGTTTGAAAGGACGCTTAATGTGACTAAGATGTAAGAAGAACTAAGGGAAATGAGTAGTCCAATAATCATCATGCGTAAATACTTCATGCTATAAATCCCTCCCAATACCTAAATGTCGCTTTAATTCTTTTAAGTATTTTCGACTGACATGAATGGCTACTTCATTTTCGAGTAATAGTTGTGTAGTGCCGATTTTGCCCATTTGAATAGAGGCGATTTTATGGATATTGACAAGCGTAGATTTACTCACTCGTACAAAATCCTTGGTTAGCTGTGCCTCTAGCTCATATAATTTTCGCTTTGACTCAAACTCTTGCTCATCTGTTTGCAAAAATACTTTGGCATCCTCTGCGTAAATGGAATAAATATCAGAAATTTTTAACAGATGAATTTCTTGTTGAAAATACCCATCTAGCATCGTCGTTTGGGATGCTTGAAGCTGCTTCATCAATCTTTCAATTTGCTCATTATATTCCTTGGCATGAATATGAACCTCTGTTTCTTCGAGTTCATGATTGATGGTTAAATGAATTTTCATAGGAGGCCTCCTTTTAAAACGCTGAATCAGGTATTACTAATGTAGCATAGAAAATTTTAACAAGGATAAATTGTTTGATAAGAGGTTTTATTTGATGGATAACAGGTTCTTTTTAAGCGATAGCAAACAGCTCAAAAGTCGGCCCGGTAGAAAAAAAGATGCTTAAACGTCATAATAGGCTTATCGAGTTGAAGGGGTTGCTACCATGTTTGTTTTTGATAAGCATATGTTCATCACATTATGCATTGGTTTAATAGGTGCTGTGATTTTTCAATTTTTACATATACCGATGCCTTGGTTGTTAGGAGCGATTACAGCGGTGCTCATCGTGCAGCTATCAACCAATGTCCAGTTAAAATGGCATCATTCTTTCCGTAATTTTGGTTTAGTTGTAGCAGGGTATTCTATCGGCTATGCCTTTACACCAGAAGCTGTACAGGATATTAAGCTTTTTTTAGGAAGCATGGTCGTGTTAAACATCCTATTTATTTTGCTATTTTTTGCGGTGAGTTTTCTTGTTGCAAAGCGTACCGATTTGGATTTTGCGACTGCCTTAACGTGCTGTGTACCTGGGGGCATGTCACAGGTTGTGGCATTTGCGGAGGAGCAAGAAGACATGGATATGGTGGTCATCACGTTCTTTCAAATCCTTCGTGTTCTTTTAATCGTTGGCTTTGTTCCTTTAATGGTGTCAGGAGCAGGTGGCAATAGTTCTATGATTGATGGAGCGTATACATGGAACCTTGTTGGCATACTTGTTGTATGTGGTGGCGCAGGGTGGCTGGCACAAAAGCTAAAAATTCCAACAGGCTATATGCTTGGCCCAGTGTTTTTATTAATGGGTATAAATATGGCAGGGGTGGAAGTGCCGAAATTACCGCTATCATTACTACATATCGCCCAACTCATGCTTGGGATTTATATTGGGTTGTTATTGAAAAAAGAGGATTTACATTTATCGAAGAAGCATATCTTTTATGCATTTGTCTCAGCAGGCATTTTTATCGGGGCAGCCTATGGTTTAACATTTGTGATGACAGCGTTGTACAGCCTTGATTTTAGGACAAGCTTTTTAAGTATTGTTCCTGGTGGTCTTGATCAAATGGGAATTATCGCCGCATCTGTACATGCCAATGTCACAATTGTTACGGCTTTTCAGCTATTTCGTGTACTAGTGGTCTCAATTCTCCTTGTGCCTGTGGTGAAAATATTTGTGAAAAAAGTGAAAACATGAGGGGGGATGAATCAACCTCTCATGTTTTTCTTTGTGCTAATTCCGATCATTCATACAATTTTTTAGTATAGAATTATTGAATAATGATAAATGAACGTTAAATTTTCCCTTTCCAAATAATCTGAATAATGTTATGATAGTTATAACTATTATGAACGGAGGTGAAAAGGAATGAATAAAAACGCTACGAAAACATGTGTAAAAGTGGATACAGCTATGTATTTTGCACGTGTGATTACTTTCGATTTTGCGAACAACGGGATAGGTCTGTCCATTTTTAAGCAAAATCAAATAACAAACGTAGCGAATTAACCATTCTTTTTCACACATATAAATGAGAAAAAGACTGCTTGTTAAGGAGCAGTCTTTTTTGTGGTCTAAAGATGTTTTCGCACGTTTCATTGGAGGAAAAAACGATGCAAATGAAAGCTGAACAAATCCAAAAAATTATGGGTGGGAATATATTATTCGAGAATTTACAGCTAGAGGTAAATAAAGGCGAGCATGTGGCCATTGTTGGCGTGAATGGCAGTGGTAAAACGACTTTATTACAGCTACTAGCAGGGGTAGAGGTGCCTGAAAAAGGTCGAATTATTAAAAGTAAAGAAGCGACGATTGGCTACTTACACCAAATTCCACACTACCCACAGCATGCTGTGAAAGAAGTGCTAGAGGAAGCATTTGCGGATATTTATGCAATTAAGGGAAAAATGACGGCACTTGAGCAAGAGATGCAGTCGACTGTCACAGATAAAATACTCTTACAATATGGTCAACTGCAGGAGCAATTTATGCTAGCAGGGGGCTATGAAGTAGATGCCCAGTTGGCAATGATTGCAAATGGACTGGGTATAGTAGATTTGCTGGAACAACCTTTTAGTAGCTTAAGTGGTGGAGAAAAAACAAAGGTTATGCTTGGACAAATTTTATTGAAAAAGCCCTCTATTTTGTTATTAGATGAACCAACGAACCATCTGGATATGCAAGCCATTGAGTGGCTTGAAAATTATGTGCGAAACTTTGAGGGGATTGTCATTGTCGTATCCCATGATCGTCAATTCATGAATCAAGTAGCCCAGAAGATTATCGAAATTGAGGATGGGGAGGCTTTTACGTATAACGGCCATTATGATGCTTTTATAGCACAAAAAGAAGCAAAAATTGAACAACAGTTTGCAAACTATGAAGAGCAGCAAAAGAAAATTAAAAAGATGCAAGAAACGATAAAACGATTAAAGCAGTGGGCGAATGAGGCGAATCCACCAAACGCCTCGATGCATCGACGTGCAAAAAGTATGGAAAAAGCATTAGCACGTATTGAGCGAGTTAAGAAGCCAATCACTAAAAAGAAAATGAATTTAGCGTTAACGATGGCTGAGCGTAGTGGCAAAGAGGTAGTGCTTTTACAAGATCTTCATCATGGCTTTGATAAGCCTTTATTGAAGGACAGCAATCTAGCTGTTTATTTTGGAGAAAGATTAGCAATTGTTGGGAGCAATGGTAGTGGAAAATCAACATTATTAAAAATGATGTTAGGTGAAATCGTTCCTAATCAGGGAGTGTGCCATATTGGGAGCAATGTGAAATTTGGCTACCTCTCCCAACAATTTGAACATCAAAACCCTGCTATCCGATTAATTGATGCCTTTCGTGAACGTGTCGCCGTGTCAGAGGCGGAAGCCCGTCATATACTCGCACGATTTTTGTTCTATGGCTTTGATGTTTTTAAAAAAGTGAAGGACTTAAGTGGTGGAGAGAAAATGCGTTTACGTTTAGCACAATTAATGCATGAGGATATCAATGTCTTAATCTTAGATGAGCCCACAAACCATTTAGATATTGAAGCAAGAGAAGTATTGGAAGAAACACTAGAATCCTTTGAAGGCACGATTATTGGGGTGTCACATGACCGTTATTTCTTACAGAAAATTTTCTCGAAAACGGCGTGGATTGAAAACCAAACGATTCAGGTTTTTGAGGGAGATTATGAGTGGGCTAGACAAAAACGACAGGAGTTCGCAAAGAAAACGATTGAACAACAACCTGCGAATAAAACGCAGCCAGCAAAAAAAGAATTAACGATTGAACAACAAATTGAAAAATTAGAGATAAAACTACAAGCACCATCGCTTGCTAATGAACAACGGCAGAAGCTTGAATTGCAATTAGAGCATTTATATGAAAGATGGTTTGAAGGGGGAGCGGAGCATGTTTAATTTAGAACGCATTATGCAGCTTGATATAGATTATGTGAAGAGTTTTAGCGAAGTGGAGGTTTGGAAGGAGGGGGCCTTATTTTACAATCAGGCTATCCCAACCTATTATGATGCAAATCATGCACAGATTTGGGGGAAGATTGAACAGCCGGATCTGTTTTTACAAAACATCAAAGATTTCTACCAATCAAAGTCTCTGATTCCACGAATTTATTTGTATAATCTTGAAGAAAACCATTTATGTATAGAGGCATTAGAGACTTATGGCTTTCAATATGAGCAATTTGTGAATGAAATTCAGTGCTGGAACGGTGAATATACGCCACTTCCACCTAATCCTGCCATCCAAATTGAGCGTGTAACGGATGTGAATATGGAGGAAGCATTAGCAGTAGAAATGAGCATTGCTGCTTTTGGGGAGCCTTCTTTAATAAAAAAAGCATTTGAGCAAACGTATCATTCACCACATTTTACGTATTATTTATTAAGACTAGATGGAGTGGCGTGCTGTTCGGCAAATATTTTTATATCAGGAAATCAAGGAAGGATCGAAAGTGTTGTAACAACGGAAAGCTATCGAGGACGTGGTTTAATCGGCTATATGTTGCAGCATATCCAACAGCAATCAGTCAAGCTGGGATTGGACAATCTTTGGATATTACCGATTAGTGAACAGGTTGCCAAGGTCTATGAAAAGGCAAATTTTCAATCGGTGGGCTCCATTGCATCCATCCATGCATTTACTGAAGGGAAGAGCATTCAAGACATTCGCCAACAGGCTTAAATAGCTACACATAAAGATCGCCAAATTCCTGTAGTGCTTACAAGGAATTTGGCGATTTTTTAGAACTGTACTTGCCAATTTTGATTACAAGTTGCTTGGATGCAGGGATGCTTTAAAATATAATCAGCAATTAATTCAGTCATATCCATTTGTATTTCTTTTACAACGGGGCGAGTTCTTAAAAAGTCAAAATTTCCTGCTCCTGTAGCACGATAGCTGCTCATTACGACATTAAATTCCTCACCCTTATTAATAACCTTGCCGTTGTACAATAGTTTCGTCACACGTTCTCCAATAGGTTTGGATATGTCAAAGCTGTACTCGATTCCCTCCCACATATCATAATTATAGGGCTGTGCCTTAGGATGCAGAAAAGCTTCTGCGACTTTTAGCTGTCCTCCCTCGACTGTAAAATAGCTAGCCGATTGTTCAAGGGCCTGTAAGATGTCCTGTCCAGTTAATCGAAGTACCTTTAAAGTATTGGCATAAATGTAGTTTGTAACAATATCACGCATGGTGACAGCTTGCTTTAAGCCACCTCGTTCATTATGAAAAAGAGCCGTACAAGAAATTGAAGCCCCAGACACCGCCATTTGAATGCGATTAATAAATTCTATATAAGGATGTTCTTGAATACGCGCCAGAAAAGGATTTTCGATTTGCAAATCTCCTTCAATCACGCCAATCGTTTCATCTAACCAAGCTTCGGTTTTTTCAAATGTAGGAGAGATGATCTGGCAAACGGATTTTTGAGGTATCGTGTTTTCCGAGCTATAAATAAGTGCAGGTGTATGAGCAATGGATTGAATCGTATGTTGCTCATCCATTACAACCTCTAGTTCAATCATTGCAATGCAAGTCCCTTTAGAACCAGGCTGAACAATAGATTTCCCATTGATCTTTGTGCTAATCTCTCGATGTTGGTGACCAGAAATGATAATGTCTACTTCTTCAATTTCTGCGCACATGCGGTATCCTTGATTTTCACCATCTTCTGCTTCGAGTAATTCTCCCGTTTCAAGATTTCGTTCAAAGCCCCCATGATAGCAAAGAATAAGCACGTCAATTTGTTCATTCGCACGAATCCATTTTGCCCAGTAGCTAGCACTTGAAAAGGCATCCTCAAAGTGAAGTCCCTGGATATGTAGGGGTTCCTCCCATTTTTTCACAAAATGTGTTGTCACACCCAAAATAGCTAGTCGAACGTCCTCTATTTCTTTTATTATATAAGGCTTCGTAAAAGGTTTGCCATCCTCCGTAACAATATTCGCTCCCAGCCATGGGAAATTCGATTGGCTTATAACGGATTGTAATGTCTGTTGACCATAATTAAATTCATGATTACCGAATACCATGGCATCGTATTGAAGCTCATTGGCGACCTGAATCAATGGATTGAGTTCCTGAGCTTGAAATTTCTGATGGTAAAAAGTCATGGGACTTCCCTGAATAAAATCACCATTATCAATTAAAAGGGTAGGCATTTCAAGTCTTTTTTCTTCAATGATGGTTGCGAGCTTTGCTAAGCCCAGTGCTTCATGATAGTCGTTTCGGAAAGTAGTGGGCATTATATAGCCATGAATATCGCTAGTGGCAAGTATTTGTAAGGTTTTTACTGTCATATGTGATCCTCCGATCATTAGTATACCCATAGTATATAAAGTTATAGCTAGAAAATTAGTGTATTTACAATATCAAAATACTATTTTACGAATTAGACACATATATTTACTCTCTTTTAATACTAGGAAAATATTTACTGTTTATACTGAGGAAGCATTTCAAAAATGGGGAGGATAACACTTTGAAGAAATTACTACTTTTCACGTTAACATGCATGCTTTCTGTATTTTTGATGGCATGTGGAAATGAGGCTTCGAGTACATCAAATACTGATAAAACGGTAGAGACATCTACAGATGCAGGTGGCAATGAATCCGTAGAAAAATTAACGATTGGCTTCGTGCCTTCGCGTAATCCAGATGAAATCATTACAGCAACGGAGCCTTTAAAGGGGTTACTGAAGGACGAGCTAGCAAAATTAGGTTTTGATGTAGAGGAAATCGATATTACGGTAGGTACAAACTTTGAAGCAGTAGGGGAAGCCTTATCCGCAGGTACTACCGATATTGGCTTAATTCCTGGTGGGACTTATGTGCTTTATGATGATGGTGCAGAAGTCATTTTAACCGCTACACGTGCAGGCTTAAATAATGATTCCGATAATCCAGTTGATTGGAATCAAAATAAACCAACTGCGCCGACAACAACACAAGCCACTTCGTATAGAGCCATATTAGTAGCAGGTCCATCTGAGAAAGGCAAGGCATTAGCAGCAAAAGTCAATAACGGTGAAAAATTAACGTTTGAAGATTTAAATGATGTTACTTGGAATGTGATGTCCTCTTCCTCACCAGCAGGCTATATTTACCCAACACTATGGTTACACGAGAATTTCGAAAAGACGATTCCTGATTTAGCGAAGGTTGTCCAGGCAGATTCCTATGGTAGTGCCTTTGCACGTTTAGCGGCAAGACAAACGGATGTTTTGGTCACATATGCAGACGCACGTCGTGATTATGAGGAAAGCTGGCAAGGCGAATTCGGCCGCTCTGCTTCTATTTGGGAGGAGACAGATTTACTCGGGGTAATGCCAGCCATTTATAACGATACGATTAGCGTGAGTAAAAACTCGAAGGTTATGACGGAAGACTTGAAAAAGGCCGTTCAACAGGCATTCATCAATATTGGCAACACGGACAAAGGGAAAGAAGTGATTGCAATCTATAGTCATGAAGGCTATCAGGCAGCAAAGGATCGTGATTATGACAATGAGCGTAAGGCACAAGAATTAGTGCAAAATTTAGGTTCGAACTAATAGTCCGTTATGGTGGTGAAGAATCTGTGACTTGCGGATACCCCGCAGAAAGCAGATTCTTCTTTCATTCTGTGAGATTCTTGTAGAAATGGAGCGGTACAATGATTGAATTTAAAAGGGTAGAAAAACGTTATCCGAATGGCTTACTTGCCTTAAATCAAATTAATCTTCAAATTGAGCAAGGTGAATTTGTCGCCATCATCGGCTTATCGGGTGCAGGGAAATCAACACTGCTACGTTGTATTAATAAAATGCACGATATTACTGGGGGAACCTTGCATGTCAATCATGTGAACGTGCATCAACTAAAGGGCAAGAGCATTCGCCAGCTACGCCGTAATATCGGCATGATTTTTCAATCTTTTAATCTTGTTACGCGTGTATCAGTCTTGAAAAATGTCCTTGTTTCCTTTGTACCAAATATGCCTGTTTGGCGAAAAATTTTAGGTATATTTACGAAAGAAGAGAAGCGTAGAGCGTTAATGGCTCTCGATCAGGTAGGTATTTTGGATAAGGCTTATGTTCGTGTCGATCAGTTATCAGGCGGACAACAACAGCGCGTTGCCTTAGCGCGTACACTTGCTCAAAATCCTCAAATTATTTTAGCTGACGAGCCGGTTGCATCCCTTGACCCCGTAACAGCAAAACAAGTGATGGAGGATTTTAAACGCATTAATCAAGAGCTAAACATGACCATTTTAATTAACATTCATCATGTAGAGCTAGCATTAGCTTACGCAACACGTGTTATAGGCGTGCGTAGTGGTGAAATTGTCTTTGATGGGCAAGCAGATGAAATCAACGAGGAAACGCTTGCCTTCATCTATCACAATACCAATCAAGAGAGAGGCGTAACGAAGTATGCAATGGAAGCTGCTATCACCGAAAAAAATAGTATTGCCTAATGGCAAAGAAGTACTGGAGAAACGTTCGTTCATACCGGGCGTGTGGCTTATTCTATTCATTCTAACCGTACTTGCTATTCGAATTACGGGCTTTAGCCTAGATATTTTAGTTAACCGAATACAACAGTTTTTTGTCATCCTACAACAGATGATTCCGCCAAATTGGGGCTATTTATCAAAGCTATGGCAGCCCCTCTTTGATACGATTAAAATGTCATTATTTGGTTCGATTGCAGGGGCTCTATGTGCCTTACCAATCGCTATACTTGCTGCGACCAATATAACACAGCAGAAAGGATTGGCGATGATGTGCAAGTTTATTTTAAGCTTGCTTCGAACTTTACCAACCTTGATTATTGCTCTAATTGCGACATTTATTTTTGGGCTTGGCACGATGGCAGGCACTGTAGCCATTTTCTTATTTACCATTGCCTATGTTGGCAAGCTATTATATGAGCAAATAGAAAACGCTAATATGGAAGCCTATGAGGCCATGCAGTCGATGGGATTAACGACCATGCAAGCATTTCGTTATGCCATCTTGCCACAAATTCTTCCTAACTACTTGTCGACCTCCTTATTTTGCTTTGAAGGGAACGTTCGTTACGCATCCATTTTAGGGTATGTCGGTGCAGGGGGGATAGGTTTGCTGCTCAATGAAAGCCTAGGGTGGAGAAGCTATGAAAATGTGGGCATGATTTTGTTGATGCTTGTTTGTACCGTTTTTCTCATTGAGACAACGAGTGAATATTTCCGCAAAAAATTAATGTAGAGGTGATGTTATGAATGCTATCGAAAAACAATTACAGTTAGAACCAAATCGACGCATGTCATACATCATGACAATTGGCATTGTATGTCTGTTATTTATTTGGTCTGTAACAACCATTCATTTTGAGAATGTATCGGTAAATGGCACAAAAATTGCTAAAAATATATTCGTAGGGCTGCTGAATCCCGATTGGTCATTAATCATCAATTGGACAACGGCAGGCATCCCTTATTTATTAATCGAAACAATGGCTATTGCGTTTCTTGGTACAATTGTTGGTGCATTACTATCCATTCCCTTAGCCTTTTTGTCGGCTTCTAATATTGTGCCGAAGCCTATTGCTTTTATCGTACGATTGCTGTTAATCATCATTCGTACGATCCCTGCCATTGTCTATGGTCTCATGTTCATCAGAGTCACTGGTCCGGGGCCATTTGCTGGTGTCCTAACCATGTCATTAACCTCCATAGGGATGCTGTCCAAGCTCTATGTTGATGTAATTGAGGATTTAGATAAAAGTATATTAGAGTCGATGGAAGCAATCGGTTGTACATTAATGGAGAAAATACGTTATGGCATTTGGCCACAGCTAACAGCGTTGTTTTTATCCATCGTGATCTATCGCTTTGATATGAATTTGCGAGATGCAACCATACTCGGCTTAGTTGGAGCAGGTGGAATCGGTGCACCATTAATTTTTGCGATGAATGCCTATAAATGGTCTGAGGTAGGATCTATATTATTGGGGCTTGTGCTACTTATTTTAATCGTGGAGTATGTTTCGAATCGCTTGCGAATGAAGCTTGTCAAAGGGTAAGTACGAATTAATGAAAACTAGTAAAATCCTGAATAGTATCGACTATTCGGGATTTTTGTTTTATTGTTAAGAAAGAGGATTTTCAATTATATAAGTTTTTTACTTGAAAAAATGCCGTATTCGATTTATTGTCTTTAGAGATACTTGTTTAATGGACTTGGAGGATATGAAATGCACGGAATTTATATACGCTATAATGTCTCAGAAGAAACCCAAGCAGCACAATGGCCCAAAAAAATGGATGCATTTGCGTATGTTCAACGAGGAAAACCACAACAAGACGATGTTAACTTGCTGTCAAAAGAAGAGCTGAAAAACCATGCCATACGCTATATTAAAAGCTTAAAAGACAATGCAAGTGTACATTTAGTAGAGCAACGCAACGGCGAAATTGAACTTTTTGATCGACGCTATATGGAGTCATTAAAGTTAAAAGAAAGCATCGATTCACAACTTATTAATCTAGAAGAAATACGCTTATTATTGCAATTAATGAATGTCTTGAATTTATCCCATGCTTTTGGAGAAAATGCTGGCAAGCTGCTTCGTCAAATTACGCCATACGCAAAAGAGGTAGAGCACCCAACATTCCAAACAACACGCGTCGAACGCCATTTTTATTCGGAATTAATTGAACAAATTGAAATGGTCTATGCCAGAATTATGCGTCAACACAACCCATCAACTACGGAAATGCAACAATCAGAAAAGCTTTGGACAACAGTCTGTGAGCAAGCAATAGAAAAAGTAGAAGCACGAATCGAACGTTTATCTTCTATCAAATTAAAGCATGAGAAAAATTTACTAGAGTTTAGTCACTTAAAACAGCAAAATATCGAAGCAAAAGAACGCCTAGATTTAGCTGTCAATGAACTGGATGCCATTTTAAATGTATTAGAATCATAAGAAAAGCATGTCTCTGTCAAAATGATCAGAGACATGCTTTTTATGTTGGCGTCGGATAGAGGGACAAAAGTGACGGATAGTACAGTAGATGTAGCGGTTAAAAGTGCAAAAGTGGTGGATAGCCCCGTAAGATTGACGGATAGCTGTGTTTTACTTCGCTTTCTCCTCTGTTTGTTCCCGTTTAGTTTGGCGTGAAAGACGCAGTAAATCCAATCCAAGCAGTACAACAATGATATAGAATAGAGGACTTGTGAACGATAAGCCAATCTGTGACTGACCGCCAAGTAATGTTAAAACAATCCATAACCCGACTGTATACAATGTTAATCCGATATAAGCCTTTTTTGATAATTTTTTATATCTACCCTTGTCGAAGGCTAGTTGAATGATGACAAGTACAACTAATATAAGCAATATTATTTTTTTAGTCAGCATCGCAGCAATAGCTGTATCAGGGAAGAAATCGTTAACGAATAATAACGTAAAAAATACTAGAATAACAAAATTTAAGACTGTTGAAAGCTTCATGCCATATCTCCTTAGTTGTCAGAATACTTTTCTATTGTAACATGGTTCTAATGAAAGCAAAAAATAATACTTTAAAGAAGAGTTTGAAAAATTTTGAAACTTTTCCTGAGGTACATCCGTATAGTAGGTAATATGATGAAAAGGGGTGAGCAACTTGACGCTATTTGGCTATTCACTCGAGCAGATCTTTTTGGTGGTTTTAATTTTCGCCGGCCTTGCCACAGTATTGGTTATGTTTTTTGGTGATGCAGTCGAAGGTATTGGGGAAGGACTGCCCATTTTTAATCCGAGTGTCATTCTATCTTTCATTACGTTGATGTCAGCAGCAGGATTTATTTTAGAAAAACTAGCCTGGTTCTCTAGCGTTTGGAACATCATTGCTGCATGTATTATCGGCGCTATTTTAAGTTCCATCTTTTATTTATTTGTCCTCGTTCCGCTACGTTCCGCTGATGTCTCATTAGCTTACACAGAGGAATCGCTTGGTGGGCAATTAGGAAGAGTTATTGTGCCAATTCCAGTTGATGGTTTTGGAGAGGTTGTCATCGAAACGACAAGTGGCATGATTTCGAAACGGGCAACGGGCTATGATAATGAAGCCATTGACTATGATGAAACCGTGCTTGTGGTGGATGTGAAGGACGGAACACTTTTTGTCAGAACGTATGAGAAAAAATTTGTTTAAAGGAGAGATATGTCTATGTCAACCGATATTTTAATTGTTTTAGGAATTGTAGCATTTGTATTAATTGCCCTAGTAGGCTTATATGTGACAAAATATCGTACTGCGGGTCCTGATGAAGCACTGATTGTGACAGGTAGCTATCTCGGCTCTAAAAATGTACATAAGGATGAGTCGGGGAATCGCATTAAAATCATTCGTGGGGGCGGTACATTTGTATTCCCTATTTTCCAGCAAGCACAACCGTTAAGCTTACTTTCTAGTAAACTAGAAGTGACAACGCCTGAGGTGTATACAGAGCAAGGTGTACCTGTTATGGCGGATGGTACGGCCATTATTAAAATTGGTGGTTCTATTTCTGAAATTGCGACGGCAGCAGAGCAGTTTTTAGGAAAGCAAAAAGCGGAGCGTGAAGCGGAAGCACGTGAAGTGTTAGAAGGTCATTTACGTTCGATTTTAGGCTCCATGACGGTTGAAGAAATTTATAAAAACCGTGATAAATTCTCACAGGAAGTTCAACGTGTTGCTTCACAAGATTTAGCGAAGATGGGTCTTGTCATTGTATCCTTCACGATCAAGGATGTACGAGATAAAAATGGCTATTTAGACTCACTAGGGAAACCGAGAATCGCACAGGTAAAACGAGATGCTGATATTGCGACGGCAGATGCAGAAAAAGAAACACGTATTAAACGTGCAGAAGCGTCTAAAGAAGCACAAAAGGCAGAACTAGAGCGTGCGACAGAAATTGCGGAAGCGGAAAAAGAAAACCAATTAAAAGTAGCTGAATTCCGTCGTGAGCAGGATATTGCCAAAGCGCGCGCTGACCAAGCCTATGAACTTGAAACTGCTCGTGCAAAGCAAGAAGTGACGGAGCAAGAAATGCAAATTCGCATTATCGAGCGTCAAAAGCAAATTGAATTAGAAGAAAAAGAGATTTTACGTCGTGAGAAACAATATGACTCTGAAGTGAAGAAAAAGGCTGACGCTGATCGTTATGCGGTGGAGCAAAATGCTGCTGCAGAAAAAATGCGCGAGCTTGCTCAGGCTGATGCGGAGAAATATCGTATTGAATCCTTAGCAAAAGCAGAAGCAGAGAAAATTCGTTTGGATGGTCTTGCTAAAGCAGATGCAGAGCGAGCACAAGGGGAGACAGAGGCAGATATTATTCGCCTACGAGGTCTGGCGGAAGCGGAAGCTAAACGCAAGATTGCCGAAGCCTTTGAATACTATGGTCAAGCAGCTGTGCTGGATATGGTTGTGCGCATGATGCCAGAGTATGCAAAAGAGCTTGCAAGCCCACTTGGCAATATCGATAAGATTACTGTGGTCGATACTGGTGGTGGGGAAGGCAGTGGCGCCAATAAGGTGACGTCGTATGCAACCAATTTAATGTCTACACTACAAGAAACATTAAAAGAAACTTCGGGTATTGATGTAAAAGAGCTGATCGAAAGCTATGCTGGAAAGCATACATTGCGTCCAGAATTAGAGCAAATTGCTTTAGGGCTTGAAAAAAAGCAAGCACCTGAAGAAACGAAAGAAGCGGTAGAGCAATCCTAATAAAAGCGACCTGATGAATCGTCTCATCAGGTCGCTATTTTTTATTGTTGTTGCTGCCATTCATTTACAAGCAAGCCATAAATAACGTGATCTACATAATGATCGTAGAGCCATTCAGCAGCGCGAATGGTTCCTTCTTGAATGAAACCGAGGCGCTCTGGAATTGCACGGCTTTTGTGATTGGCTTCAGCAACACGAATTTCTACTTTATGAAGCTTCAATGTTTCAAAGGCATATTGCAATAAAGCTTTTACCGTTTTGGTCATGATGCCATGCCCTTGTGCTCCTTCACTCAGCCAATAGCCAATAGTGCCGATTTTATTGCTAGGGTTAATCGTATTAAAGCCTGCAATGCCAACAATTTCATTATTAAAGAGAATGACCAGAGAGAGGCTACTGTTCGCTTTATGCCCCTTGATACAGCCTTCAATATAGGCTTTCGTATCCGCCAGTTCCCTCGTGAAATCTAGCCATGGTAGCCATTCTTTCAGGTATTCCCTTGAGGCATCCGTTAATGCAAAAACCTTCTCTGCATCCTCAGGTGTGATCATCCGTAAAGCTAAATCTTGGTTAATGGTTATTTGCATATTGTTCACCTCATTTTTATTTTAATGCATTGTGCATAAAGCCTTTCATTTCTCGGCTAAGTACGGTTAACTCTTCAATAATTTCGCTGAAATCCTGTACGAGCTGTGCTTGCTCATTCGTTGCATCATTGATTTGTCCCATATTTTGCTTTAAATTATCTAGATTTCTATTAATATTCCGTAAGGACGACTCTATATTTTCAGTAGCACTAGATGTCTCGAAGGACAGTTTTCGAACTTCCTGCGCCACAATATTAAAGCCAGCACCATGCTGTCCAGCGCGAGCAGCCTCGATGGATGCATTTAAACCTAGTAAATTAGTTTGACGAGAAATGCTTTTAATTAAATCTGTCACGGCATTTGTTTTTTCAGAATCCTCTAGAGCATGTTGTGCTTGCTTATTAATTTCCTCACTAGTGGCCGCTAATTCCTCAGAATGGGAAGCAATTGTATGTACTTTATCCTGTAGACTGTTGACGATCTTATCCATCGTACCCATATAATCTTCAAGCTTGAGTTCATTATCTATTGGTAAGCCAAAAGCTAATGCACCTACTACTTGACCATTTTCACGAATGGGGAATGAAAAAGCATTGATTGCTACGCCGTAAACATCCTCTGGTATCACCACATCTGCATTTTGTCCATTAAAGGCGATGAAAACATTTTGGTCATTGGCATTCACTTTTTGTCCATCATGATAGCCTGAATCCACACGTTTACCTGCTAAATATTTAACGACTGTTTCACTTTCCTTTTCGACAACAGCTACAATGGCTTCTTGCTTTAATGCTAGATGAATATAAGGTGTTGCAAGGGCTAAAGCTTCAATAATTTTCATAAAAATTCCTCCAAGTCTAGTCAATGAAAATGGTTGTGTCATCTGTCTTCATTGTGACAATGGTTCTAGATGATTATATTTACTGTAGCACAATATTTGCCAAGTCAAAATAACTATTTATTTTTTATTAAAGGACGATTAAATAAAGTTGGGATGTTTTTATTTGTCAATTATAATTTGCTATTCATAGTGAAAAATGAAAACGTTTTTGTCTAATTTTTGACAAGAGAGACGTGTGTTTTACGAAATATTGTATTAGAATAATAGTAGCATGTGGAAGAAGTGAAGGAGAGCGTTTCATGGACTATATACAAAAGGGTACGAGGGCGTTTCATAAAGCAAATTGGGCCTTATTTTTAGCAGGCTTTATTACTTTTGCTAACCTATATGTAACGCAGCCATTACTACCGACATTTTCAGAAGTATTTCACGTCTCACCAGCTGTAGCAAGTTTATCTCTTTCAGTAACTACCTTTGCGTTAGCAGTGAGTTTAATCATTGTCAGTTCGTTATCAGAAGCATGGGGAAGAAAATCATTGATGACGATTTCTATTTTTGCAGCTTCTATTCTGACCTTGGCACTTGCATTTTCACCTAATTTTGAAACAATTTTAGTTTTGCGTGTTGTACAAGGTATCGTTTTTGCTGGTTTGCCTGCAATCGCCATGGCTTATTTAGGAGAAGAAATGGAACCATCAAGCTTAGGGGTTGCCATGGGCTTATATATTAGCGGTAATTCAGTAGGGGGGCTAAGTGGACGAGTTATTATTGGTACATTAACGGACCATTATAACTGGCATACAGGCATGATGGTGCTTGGAGGAATTAGCCTCTTTGTTAGTATATTGTTTGTCTGGATGTTACCAAGCTCCAAACATTTTAGCGCACGACCTTTACAATTAAAAGCATTGACCAAAACCCTACTGCAACATTTAAGAGATCCTTCTATGCTGTGTCTTTATGGGATGGGGTTTCTATTAATGGGAAGCTTTGTCACACTTTATAATTATATTGGCTTTAAATTAATGGCGCCTCCCTATAATTTAAGTGCAACAATTGTAGGTTGGATATTTGTCATTTACTTAGTCGGGACATTTAGCTCAGCATGGTTTGGTAGTTTAGCTGATCGTTATGGACGACAACAAATGCTTTTGCTGGCCATTGCCATTATGTTTGCAGGAGCCTTAGTGACACTCAATGGACTCCTTACTTTAAAGATTATAGGGATAACAATTTTCACCTTTGGCTTTTTTGCAGCTCATTCAATCGCAAGTGGTTGGGTAAGCAAACGGGCATCACACGATAAAGCACAAGCATCCTCACTCTACTTGTTTTTCTATTATTTTGGTTCGAGTGTTGGAGGAACAATAGGTGGCGTTTTTTGGATGAAATATGGTTGGATAGGTGTTATAGCGATGATTGCGCTGTTTTTATTCATTGCTTGTGTACTATCATTCTTATTAAAGAGATTCATTGTTAGACAACGTATCACAACATGATGTGAGGTGTCATTTTGCAGGAATTATTTTTATATTTTTTCATTATCCTAGCAGCTTCTATTTTACAAACCAGTACGGGATTTGGTTTTTCCGTTATGGCCACGCCTTTTTTACTGTTGCTTTTTTCACCACAAGAGGCGATGCAAATAAATATAATACTGTCCCTTGTTATTTCATTTTCTCTTATATGGAAGGTGAGGCAGGATATTGATGTAGCGTTGCTTAAGAAGGTGATGATCGGTAGTGTTGTGGGGGCTCCTTTTGGTAGCCTACTCTTTGCCTTAGTCGATGTGACGACATTCAAGTTACTCATTGCCATCCTACTAATAGGGCTTACCATTCTCTTGATTAAAAATCTCTCTATTCAACAAACAAGGAGTAGGGATTATGGCGTTGGTTTTATATCAGGTATATTCACAACCAGTATTGGGATGGCGGGACCACCACTGTTACTCTATTTTGCGAGCACACATAGAAATAAAGAAACCATTAGAGCAGTTTCACTAGCCTACTATATTTTTATCTATCTTATTAGCTTACTTTCTCAAGTCATTTTTGAGGGCACAAGTAAAATGGTTTGGGTTTATAGTATGTATGCCTTGCCCATTGTTTTCTTAGGACTTATTTTTGGACAGATGTTATTTACTAGATTAAATCAAAAGCTGTTTAGAATATTAATTTATGTTCTCTTAATAGCAGCAGGTTTCATTTTATTGATCCAAACGATATGGACAATGCTATAAAAAAGAAAAAGAAGTATGGAAAAGATAATTCATTTTCCATACTTCTTTATTGTTAACCCATAATATTGTAGCCAGCGTCGATGTAGATTGTTTCACCAGTAACACCACGGGATAGGTGAGATAGCATCACAATCGTCATATCTGCTACTTCGTCTTGTTGAACATTACGTTTTAAAGGAGCTGTTTCTTCGATTTTGTGTAAAATTGTGTTAAAGGAAGGAACACCTTTTGCAGCAAGTGTACGAATCGCACCAGCTGAAATAGCATTGACGCGAATATTATCTTGGCCGATATCAGCAGCTAAATAACGCATAGAAGCCTCTAATGCCGCCTTTGCCACACCCATAACATTGTAGCCATCAAGCACTCGTTCTGCTCCTAGGTAACTCATCGTAACGATAGAACCACCCTCTGTCATATATGGATGAGCTGCTTTTGCTGTGGAAATAAGTGAATAGGCACTTGTATCTTGTGCGAATGCATAGCCTTCTCGAGTTGTTTCAAGGAAACGGTTGTGTAAATCTTCTGCATGCGCAAAAGCCACTGAATGCACAATCCCATGAATAATGCCAACCTTTGAGCCGATTTCATCAAAAGCTGCTTTTGTGCTGTCATCACTATTCACATCACATTGAACAACAAGAGAATCAGATTGTCCGATATTTTCTAATTGTTTTTGTAATTTTTTTAATGAGCGTTCTTGACGATACGTGAAGATGACATTTGCACCAACGTCAAATAAGCGTTTTGCAATGCCCCAAGCAATACTGCGATCATTTGCTACGCCCATGACAACAATGTTCTTATCTTTTAATTGTAATAAATTATCCATCATTATAAAGAACTCCTTTGTGAGATAATATCTGTTATTAGTACCAACTACTAAAATCTTATCATACATAAAATATCGTTGCAATAACAAGATGAAAAGAGACGCAGTTTACAGAGCAAAAAAAATTCATCTCTTCACAGTAGAGACGAATTGAAAAGTGTGCTATTTTATTTTGTTACATAATGATCATACATATCTACTGCTCGATTAATGGCACTGCTGACAGTGATTCTAAAGCAATTTTGTGACCGAATGACCTGGGCCAATATTTTGATTGCTCTTGTTTGATTTTTATGGAATAAAGCATTGTCAGTTTGAAAATCATCGTCTAAAAAAGCGAGGAAATAAGGTTTTCGATTTTGAGATTTTAACAAATCAGACTCTGCACTTTTTTTAAGTGTATTATACACCCATAAATCAATTGCATTGCCTAATTGAAAGGCAGCAAAATACTGAAAATCATCATTCTCACATTCTTTTATTTTTTGAATTATTTGAATTTTTTGAAGCTCATCTAGTAAGAATGTATTGATGGAATAGTAGATGGCTTTAGAAGGATTGAGAATGAGCTCATCGGTCTGCTGTGATTTTAAGAAAACCCAGTTATTTAACACGTTTGCCCATGCGTCTACTGAATTCAAGCATTTCGCACACACATCTGGAAATATCGATTGCCATTTTGCAGCAAGATTTTTAAATCTATTCATATGGTCTTGGTCAATATAAAATAAACTATGCTCAACTTGTAACTGCTCAAACATTCACATTCCTCCAATAGATTGGTATGTATAGCAATGGACCATATGCTTATTATCTTGATGCAAAAGTTAACCAGTATTTTAATCAATTAAGAAGGCATCCATTGAAGGATGCCTTCTAGGGTATACATCAATTGAAGACTATTCGAATTTTAATGAATCGCCATCGAACGTTTCGTCTGCTACTTTGATAGAGTCTGTTGGACAACCTTCAAAAGCATCTTGCATATCTTCTAATAGATCTTCTGGTACTTCAGCAGTTCCCATGTTATCATCTAAAATAACGAAGGCAATACCTTCATCATCATAATCATAAATGTCTGGCGCTGCGGCTCCACATGCGCCACAAGCGATGCATGTATCTTTATCAACTATTGTGTATTTAGCCATTTTTTTCTCTCCTTTAACGATGTTCCTACAAAGCTTCATACTCATTTTAAAGATGTTTATCTTACATTTCAACTTAAATACTATTAAATTGGAGGAATTTGCGTCAATGTTTCATCAAATTTTATTGCAAATCTTTCAAAAACTCAATAAGGAGCGGACGATTTCGGCTGCCTATCATGTCCTAAGAGGGAAGCGTTCAGGCCAGACAATTCAAGATATTGGTCTTTTTCAACTGCATCAATATTTTGGCCTATTACCTAAACTATCTCGTCCTACATTCGACGAGGCTGTAACCTTATTTATGCAGTATAGTTGGTTAAAAGTGCAGGAATCTGGTCATTTTTACATGGAAAAGCTAGGATTACAACATGCACAACAAACGCCAACCTTTTTCTTTGATGGTTGGCACTATCGAGGAAATGAGCATGTGTTCTTTGCAAGGCTCTCTCTTATTGTGCAAAGTTTGTCACATCAAGCTGCAGCCGTTCGTGCCTTTTCACCGATAAGTAGAGACACAATGATTCAAGCATGGGTGCGATCATTTTTACAGGATCATCATTACAAGGAAGGGCATTTGCAGCAGCAATTATTGGCAGAATGTAACCACGTGCTAAACATTCTCCCTGTTTCAGATGCAAGCAAACAGCTTGTTCTTTATCGTTTAAGTGGTTATCAATTACCAGGATGGACATGGCAACAGCTTGCAGATGAACGGAAGGAAACCGTGCTAGATAGTCAATTGGCTTTTATTGAAACCCTACATATATTATTAAATGAAGTGCAACAAAAAATGGATGATTATCCAATGCTGGGGCATGTGACAGAAGGAATAAAAGTTAAAATATTGCTAACAGATTCTGCGCAACAAACCGCACAATTATATGAACAAGGTTATTCGATGGAGCAAATTGTTCGAATGAGAAAGCTAAAACAAAGCACAATTGAGGATCATTTTGTGGAATTAGCCATGTACGAACCGAACTTTTCTATTGGCCCATTCGTCTCCTATGAAGAAGCTCAAAAAGTGTGGCAGGCATCGAAGCAATATCAAACAAAAAAATTGAAAATATTACATGAAGCTTTAAACGATATGAGTTATTTTCAATTAAGGCTTGTCCTTGCGAAAGGAGAAGTATAAATGGAGCTTGAACAATTATTGCATAAGCATTTTGGTTATTCATCCTTTCGACCAGGGCAGAAAGAGGTCATTGAGGCTTTACTGCAAGAACAAGATGTCATTGCGTTGTTGCCAACAGGGATGGGAAAATCACTTTGCTACCAGCTACCAGCCTATATGTTAGAGAAGCCAGTGTTAATTGTTTCACCATTACTTTCCTTAATGCAGGATCAAGTGGAAGAGCTCCGGCGTTTTGGGGAAAAGAGGGTGGTAGCTTTAAATTCCTTTTTATCTCTAACAGAGAAACGCTATGTATTACATTATTTAGAGCAATATCGTTTTATTTTTACTTCACCGGAGATGTTGCTCCAGCAGCAGGTACAGGATAAACTGGCACAGATGAAGCTAGGTTTAATCGTAGTAGACGAGGCGCATTGTATATCACAATGGGGCTTTGATTTTCGACCTGATTATTTACGGATAGGTGAATGGTTATCGAGAGAAAATCGTCCACCCATGTTGGCATTATCCGCTACGGCAACCAATAAGGTTGTTCGAGATATACGAGAAACTTTATCTCTCAAAG
Organism: Lysinibacillus sp. FSL K6-0057; assembly: GCF_038630885.1. NCBI lineage: Bacteria > Bacillati > Bacillota > Bacilli > Caryophanales > Bacillaceae > Lysinibacillus > Lysinibacillus sp. FSL K6-0057. Next base: position 1,573,262 of record NZ_CP152047.1, read on the forward strand.
CGCCATTCGAGTTTATGTATAATGTTGACCGCCCGAATATTCATCTAGGTCGTGTAATAGTGGAGGATAAGGCCGATAAAGCTAGATGGCTTTTGCAGCATGTTACAGAAACGGCGGGTCCTGGTATTTTATATGTTTCCTCACGTAAACGTGCGCAACAATATAGTAAAGCCTTTTTACAAGCAGGCATTCGTGTCGCTGCCTATCATGCTGGCTATGGGGCGGAGGACCGTCAATTTATCCAACAGCAATTTATAGCTGGTGAATTGGATTGGATTGTCGCAACGAATGCTTTTGGCATGGGAATCAATAAGCTTGATATACGGCAGGTCATTCATGAATCAATGCCTGCTAATATAGCGAATTATATGCAGGAGATTGGACGTGCAGGGCGTGATGGTCAATCTGCACTTGCCATTTTACTGTATAGTGATGGTGATGAGGAGCTAGCTAAATTTGTTGTGACAGGCGATTTACCAACACTACACCATGTAGATCGCTATCAGGAGCTGCTATCCCAGCAAATACAGCCAGCCCAAATGCTAAAAAACGGGGAGTTGAGTGAGACGGCTTTCCGTGTGTTAGACTATTGGGTTCAACGAGAGTCTACGGAACAAGTAAAAGCTCGACTAAATCATTTAGCCCTAGAGAAATACCATGCAGTGAATGAAATGCTTAAAATCATACAGACAAAAGACTGTATTCGTGAACATTTAGTCGGGTATTTTGGGCAAAAATTGCAGGAAAAACCGGAAAACTGTTGTGAAAATTGTGGAATCCATTATGATGTAATCAAGAAAACACGCTTAAAAGAGAAGAAGAAAGTAGAAATGGCATCATGGGAAAGTCGATTGCAGCAACTATTAATGGGTATTTAGACTAAAACTGACGGTCATTTACTTTTTTCGTAAAATTCGTCATAATAGAGATGATAGAAAGCGTAGTAAGGTTGGGGGAAAGGCGAATGAATAAAGAAGATTATCGCGATAAAATAGAAGAGCATCGTCAATCATTTGAAGATGAGCAAAAAGAACAGCAATCCTTATCAAGAGTTTCCAGAATGAATAAAAATGGTAATAAAAACAAAAAGCCAAAAAATTCGAAACGTAAAACACCGTTAATGACGATTCTTTTTGTTATTTTTATCTTGATACCATTAACAATCCTTATCTATTTTTGGAAATTTTATGAACCAGGAAAAACGATTGAGCAAGCTGAAAAGGACACAGCTGAACAGGTTGTCGAATTAGATCCTTCAGAGGCATCTGCGTCTGATAAAGATAAAAATGATAAGGGTCAAGACGCTCAGGGGGATAAGAAGGCTCAGGAGCAATCTCAAAAAGATGCCGATAAATTAGCAGCTGAACAAAAAGCTGCTGAAGAGGCGAAAAAAGCACAAGAGGCTAAAAAGGCAGAGGAAGCAAAAAAAGCAGAAGAAGCTCGAAAAGCTGAGGAAGCGAGAATAGCTCAACAACAAGCAGAGGCAGCCAAAAAAGCAGAAGAAGCTAGAAAAGCGCAAGAAGCAAAGCAAAATGCTAAAGCAAGTACACATACTGTAAAAGCAAATGAGAACTTATACCGAATTGCATTAAATCATTATGGCGATGGCAGTGAAGCGACTTTAGCTAAAATTCGTGCTGCCAATGGTATGTCTTCTAATACCGTCATGGTTGGGCAAGTCATTAAGCTACCTTAATAGAATTTTTTATGGTTATATAGTTTTTCTAGTATAAAATAACAGACAAACGTTCACACCAAAACGTACGTCTGATTTAGCAAAAAGGCGATTCTTCTTAAGAAACGAATCGCCTTTTTGCTGTCGTAAGGAGAAGTGAGAAAATGCTATATTTAGGGCTATTTCTTTTGGTAGTCATCGCCCTTCTACTCTATATGTGGAAGGTGGCATATGAAAATAATGTATTGTCTCACCAGCTTTCATTACAAGGTGAACAGGAAAAGGTACGATTATTTTTTATTTCAGATGTTCATTTACGTAAAATAAGTAAGAAAATGATTGCACAGTTACAGGGACAGCATTTTGATGCAGTAATTATTGGCGGTGACTTTGCAGATAGCCGTACACCAATTGATCGTATTCATGAAAATTTAACATTATTAACGTCCCTGGGACCAACCTATTTTATTTGGGGCAATAATGACAGAGAAATTGGGGAAGAAAGGCTGAAGGACATTTTACAGGCATATCAGGTTCAAATAATTGTCAATGATGCCATACTACTTCCGCTGAAAAATCGCTTTTGGTTGAGTGCAATTGAGGATACAACCGTAAAAGAATATAGCTTCGAAAAAGCCTTTGCCAAGGTAGGAGAACAGGATTTAGTTGTTTTCATTGCGCATAATCCAGGGGTTTTTGCGAAAGTTCGTGCAAAGTTTCGTGCGGATTTAATGATGGGGGGACATTTACACGGAGGGCAAATCCGATTCGGCCCATATGGTGTCCATCCAAATGGTTCCTATCGTCAGCGTGATGGTGTTATGACTTTAGTAAGTAATGGCTATGGGACGACATTAGTGCCTTTTCGACTTGGTGCGAAACCGCAATGTCATATTATTGACATTGATATTTCGAGTAAATAACCAACCAAATCCTATGAGAAGGCGTATAATAAAAAGGTATCGTCTATTCTATGATAATGTGAAAGCATGGAACAGTAATTTTTGCTGTTCAAATTCGATTGGAGTGTCAAGAAATGCAGCAAGCAGATGCAATTATTGTTGGAGGAGGCCCATGTGGTTTAGCAGCAGCAATAGCTTTGCAAAATATTGGATTACAACCTATTGTGATTGAAAAAGGAAATATCGTGAATGCCATCTATCATTACCCTACACATCAAACATTTTTTAGTACGAGTGAACGGTTAGCTATTGGTGATGTGCCATTTATAATTGAAGGACGTAAGCCGAAACGCAATCAAGCCCTTGTCTACTATCGAGAGGTTGTCCGTTTAAAAAATATACAAGTTAATCGCTTCGAAAAAGTACAAAGTGTTGTAAAAAATAAGGATATGTTTACTGTTACATCTGATAAGGATACGTATGAAACGCCATATGTTGTCATTGCAACAGGTTATTATGATCATCCAAATTATTTAAATATCCAAGGTGAACAGTTACCTAAAGTATTCCATTACTTTAAAGAGGGACATGAATTCTTTGATACGGATATTCTTGTGATAGGTGGTAAAAATTCAGCGATAGATGCCGCTCTAGAATTAAATAAAGCGGGCGCTCGTGTAACGGTTGCCTATCGTGGCAGTGAATATTCTCCAAGCATCAAGCCGTGGGTACTACCTGAATTTGAAGGGGTAGTCAAAATTGGAGAAGTCGACATGCTTTTTAATACAAATGTAGTAGAAATACGAGAGCATGAGGTTGTTTTAGAAGTAGATGGTCAAGAGAAGGTAGTAAAAAATGATTTCGTTTTTGCTATGACTGGTTATCATCCTGATCATTCCTTTATTAAAGCAATGGGAGTGGAGATAGAGGAAGAAACAGGGCGTCCTTATGTTACGCCTGAAACGATGGAAACCAATGTGGAAGGATTATTCATTGCAGGTGTGATTGCAGCAGGAAATAATGCCAATGAAATTTTTATTGAAAATGGCCGTTTCCATGGTGAATGTATCGCTCGAATTATTGAACAGAGAAAAAAATAATGATCAAGGCTGTATAGGCATGTAGCTTATACAGCCTTTTTAGAGAGGAGAAACGCATTGATTGGCTTGTATTGGGTCTTGAGTTATTTAATAGGAAACATCTTGACTGCTTATTTCGTTGGTAAGATATATGGTGTCAATTTGCAGGAAGAGCGTAGTAAAAATTTAGGCGCGCGTAATGCGGGTAGTGTGATTGGGAAAGGGGCCTTTCTTTGGACTTTTCTCGGTGATTCATTGAAAGGTGTACTTGTAGTCGGGTTGGGCTATATGTGGCATTTGGATGAATGGGTCATTATTGGTGGGGCTGCATGGGTAATCATAGGACATCTATTTCCAATCTGGCTGAAATTGAATGGAGGAAAAGGTGTAGCTACTTTTATTGGTGTTGGTCTTGCCTTATCACCGAGCCTATTTTTATGGATGATCATTGGAACAGTACTTCTATCTGCGTTTACAAGAAGTTTGACGCTTGGCATGGTTGGAGGATTTATTTTCTATCTAGGTGCAATTATTCAAGCTGGGAAAATAGAGTCGTATGGACTTTTAATCGTGGCCATCGTGTGCATGCTTATTAAGCATATGTCTAATATTCAGGAGTCATTGAAAAGAGGGACGTGAAGAAAATGTATTGGTGTAAAATTGCCCAAACAAATGAGGAATTTGAGGCGATCGCTCGATTGAATTATGAAACATTTGTGGAAGAAATTCCTCAGCATGAGGTAAATCCAACAAGAAAAAAAGTGGACCGATTTCACCAGGAAAATACGTATGTCGTTGTTTATAAGGAAACAGAATTAATTGGCATGGTCGCGTTTAGAGATCAACGACCATTTTCGATTGATGAAAAGATTGGTAGGGTCGAACAGTATTTACCAAAGGAAAATTGTGCGAAACTTTGTGAAATTCGTTTGCTTTCAGTGAAGAAAGGTTATCGAACGGGTCGAGTATTATTGAAACTTACACAAGCCTTAACTACATTTGCCTACGAAAAAGGCTATACTGCTGCAGTGATTTCAGGTACTACGAGAGAGGAAAAACTGTATAAGCAGATGGGTTTTAAACAGTTTGCGCCAGCTGTCGGAGTAGAGGATGCTTTGTTTTTACCGATGGTGCTCACAAGAAATGAATTTGAGCAATCATTACAACATAGACTAACGACGGAACCCTCTACATTTTATCCAGGGCCAGTGAAGCAATTAGAAGCAATCGCTTATTCCGAGTTATCACATCGTTCGCTACCTTTTAATGCGCTTTATGAACGAGTACAGAAGAAGTTGCTGCATTTATCGAATGCCCATCATGTTGGTGTAATCGTTGGGACAGGAACGCTGGCAAATGAAGTGATGCTTGCTCAACTAAAGGCACAGCAATTAGGGAAGGGGCTTATTCTAACAAATGGTGAATTCGGTGAGCGTTTACGCAAGCAAGCCGCTCGTTGGTCATTACATTTTGAGGTGGTAGAAAAAGAGTGGGGTACAGTATTTGATGGCGAAGAACTGGCTTCACTACTTGAAACGGGGTCTTATCAGTGGATGCTGGCAGTGCATGGGGAGACTTCCACAGGAACTTGTAATGACTTAGGCCTTCTGAATAAACTAGCTAAACAATACAATGTAAAGTTATGTATAGATTGTATCAGTTCGTTCGGTGCCATGCCATTTTCCTTACAAGACTGCTATTTAGCTACGGCTGTGAGTGGCAAGGCCATTGGTGCGTTAAGTGGGCTAGCATTTGTGTTTTCACAATCACTTGCACCCTCATCTGCTACACTACCTGCTTATCTTGATTTAGCAAATTATCAGCAAGGTGCCATACCATTTACGTTACCTGCTGTATTACTGGGCAATGTGGATACGGCATTGCAAGCCTATCCAGCACGCTATGAGCAGCTACAGCAACGCTTTCAATCGCTGCTGCAACTACCAATCATGCAATTTCAATATCCAACAATTCAATATCCGATGCTGATAACGGTTCAATTGCCTAATACTTATGCTAACCTACTTCTTGATTTAGCATTGAACGGACTATTCGTTCATGGTGAAAGCCCGTATTTACGACAAAAGAATTTCATTCAATTTTCTGTGATACAACCAGATTTTGATGAAGCTTTTGCTCGACTTAGCGAGATATTGAGCTATTATGAACAGGTGATCGAAGTATGATTAGAAATACTTTAGCTTTACAGGAAGAAGTCCTTTAAGTTTAAAGGCGTACCTGTTGTGTTAAGGCCTATTAATAATTTTAAGCGTGCCTTTTGACCATTGATACCTGTGGCAAATATTGCGCCTAAGTCTTCGAGCATTTTACCGCCACCCACATAGCCATAAACACCTTCTGCAATACCATTAAAGCAGCGGGAAACAAGTACTACTGGGATGTCTCGCTGTAGAAGGCTTTCAATACCCTTTACAACAGATGGTGGGACATTCCCTTGGCCTAGCCCTTCCAGCACAACGCCATCATATTTGCAGGCAAGCACGACATCTAATAAATCTTCTTCCATACCCGCATACACTTTTAACATCGCTACACGCTTGGATAAATTGTTCACATCTACATATTGTCGACGAATTGGTGCATGATGGAATAAGATGCGTGATTTTGTAATAATTCCAATCGGTCCGTATTGTGGAGATTGGAAAGTATTTACTGAACTAGTGCTTGTTTTTGTTGTGTTAACAGCAAGATGAACCTCATCATTCATCACAACAAGCACACCTTTATCACGGGCTTCCTCATCAACGGCAACTCGGACTGCTTCCACTAAATTATAAATCCCATCTGCTCCTAGTTCGTTAGATGAACGCATGGCACCTGTTAGCACAATCGGAATGGCTAAGTTCGTTGTTAGCTCTAAGAAATAGGCGGTTTCTTCCAATGTATCCGTACCGTGTGTGATGACCACACCGTCAATTGGTTGTGCGTCAATTTGGTCCATAATCAAGTTACGTAATAAGAGCATTTCTTTCGGTGTAATATGTGGAGAAGGAAGGTTAAAAGCTTCTATTTCGATAATACTTGCTAGTGAAGCCAGCTTATTACTTTCCTTCATAAGAGGATTTTCCTTATTTGGCATGACCGCTCCTTCATCACTCATCGCCATGGAGATTGTGCCGCCTGTATGAATTAATAAAATTGTCTTTTTCATAAAAAATAAATCTCCTTTTAAAAAGTTTTTTTGTCATTACATGGTATAATAATAGCAGTCTATTGTTGAAAGGAGCCGGCATCATGATCATTTTATTATCTGCTGCCATTGCTCCCGGTCTAGCGCTTTTTAGTTATTTCTATTTGCGCAATCAGATGGCTACGGAGCCAAGAAGAACTTTACTACAAACGTTTTTATACGGCGCATTTTTAACGTTCCCTATCATGTTTTTACAGTATGTATTAACAGAGGAAGGGGTTTTTCGATATCTTTATCTTCAAGACGTACTTTTTTCTAGTGTCATTGAAGAGTTTTTTAAATGGTTTGTACTATTAATTGCCATCTACAATCATATAGAATTTGATGACCCTTACGATGGTATATTGTATGGTGCCAGCATTTCACTTGGCTTTGCAACGATTGAAAATGTTCTTTATTTACTGTCATTTGGCTTGGACACTGCATTCATGCGAGCCTTATTACCAGTATCAAGTCATGCTTTATTCGGGGTCGTAATGGGCTATTATTATGGACGTGCTAAGTTTTCAAAACTTGTTAAGACAAAAGAAATGATTGCTATGGCGCTTTGTGCACCAGTCGTACTTCACATTCTATACAATACAATATTATCATTCAAAGGTCACTGGGTTTATTTAATGATTCCTTTTATGTTGTTTTTATGGTGGTTTGGCTTGCGCAAAGTAAAGCTTGCTCATTATCATCTGGTGCAACATCTGCATATGCAAAAGAAAATATAAAGCGTAGAAATCGTCAAAGATTTCTACGCTTTATTTCTTTTTTATCATGTATAAATTACTCCTTTTGTTTCAAGCTATAAAAAAAAGGAGTGATAAAAGTGCGTTTAGTAAGCATACTTTTTGCTTTAATATTAGGAATTAGTATAATTGCGATTCCTCAAAACGATGCGAATGCATTTAGCGATCAGCAAATTACTCGTGGTGCCTATGGAGATGATGTCGTTGAATTACAGGCAAGGCTACAATACTTAGGTTTTTATAAGAGTAAAATTGATGGCAAATTTGGCTATAACACATACTGGGCTTTACGTAATTTCCAAGAGAATTATGGATTACCAGTAGATGGCATTGCTGGCACGAAGACAAAAAAAGCGTTAGCGGGCTATTCGGATTATGATGAAAAATGGGTGAAGGCACAATTAAATGCAGGGAATCAATTTACTTATTATGGTGGTAAGCCACTTGATCAGCAAGTGAAAAAAAATACGAGTGGTGGAAGTGGCAACAGTAGTGGAAGTACCAATAATAATGGCACAGAGACACAAGTTCCTCCCAAATATACAGAACGTGATTTACAGCTAATCGCGAATGCAGTATATGGAGAGGCTAGGGGAGAACCTTATGAAGGGCAAGTAGCAGTTGCAGCAGTTATTTTGAATCGTTTGGAAAGCCCAGATTTCCCGAATACCATTTCAGGTATCATTTTCCAACCATTGGCATTTACGGCCGTTGCAGATGGACAAATTTGGCTTGAGCCAAATGAGCGAGCAAAAGAAGCGGTTATTGATGCTATGAACGGCTGGGACCCTTCTGAAAATGCGTTGTATTATTTCAATCCAAAAACAGCAACGAGTAAATGGATTTGGTCACGTCCACAAATTAAACAAATTGGAGAGCATATTTTCTGTTCATAGAAAGGAGGAACATAGATGAAAACTTGGCTCGTGGTCTTAACGATTGCCGTTATTGGGTTAGGGGCATACAGTATTGATTTACACGGAGATAAAGAAGATTTACAACGTACCGTGCTAGCGCAGTATACAGATAAGTTAACTGATGCATCTGAGAAACTTTCCCATCTTCAGCGCTCAGTATCACAATCCCTGTTGTTTCAAGACGAGCAGGCGATTCACAATGAGCTAGATTCGGTTTGGCGTTTAAGCTCAGAAGTTCGTTCTTCTATTGCGAATATTCCAATTGGACAAGAACTTTCGAGTGAATGGATGAACTATCTAGGGCGTCTTGGCGATGAAGCAAAAAGGACAGCAAAAACAGGTGATTATGAGGCTTGGCGTGAAAAAATGCCTAAGGTTTCAACGAATTTACAATCTCTTTCTGATGAGTGGACAGCAGCAACCGTCGATTTTTATAAGCATGATGGAAAAATGGATGTTTGGCTACAGCAGGTAGATAATAAAAATCCAAATACCCAATTTGATACTGTAAAAGATACGCTAAAAGGCTACGGCGAAAAAGATTTCCCGTTAACTTTATCGGAATCTGATTGGCAGAAAAAAATTGAGTTAAAGGCATTACAGGATGCTGTTATTACCGAAAAAGAAGCATTAGAAAAAGTGAAATACTTATTCCCAATCATTAAAGATGCAACATTTACAGTCACAAAAAGTAGCGATACAGCACCATATCCTTTCTACCATATCCAATTCCATCAAGGAATACGACTAGGCTATGTTGATTTAACAGAAAAGGGTGGACATTTATTATCCTATTTAGTAGAACGTCCTGTTGATGAAGCGAAGTTATCACAAGAGGAAGTCATGAAAAAAGCGCAGGAATATGTGAAGAAATTAGGCATGAAAGATGTAGCCTATGTGGAATCACGTGAAAATCATCAAGCATGGCATGTGACATTTGCTCGAGTCCATCCAGGAGATAATGCGTTAATCTACGCTGATGGTGTTCAATTGAAAGTAGCGAAAGACACAGGCGAGCTGTTAGGTGCGAATGCAATGGAGTATATTCAAGAAGAGAATATTAAGAAGCAAACAGCTAAGCCAATTGATTGGAAAACATTCTTCCAGGACGATATTCAAGTACAAGAGGTAAAAAATATTTACACAGATAATGGGCAATTTGAACAACGTCTTTGCTATGAGGTTATTGCATTGCGTGATGGTAATACACAAGAGACATTTAGAATAGTCATTGATGCGGAAAACCATAACGTATTAAAAGTGGAATATCTAACTTAACTTAACATGAAAATACTACCAATTGATATAGCCAAAATAAACTTCTCGTGAGATAATTAAACTATATTTTTCGCACGGGGAGATGCTCATGGAAATAAAAATTGGTACACATTTACAACTTGAACCAACTTATACAGAGCGTTTGGAGAAATTCCGCTGTAAAGTTGTAGAGCAGAAAGATAATATTCTATATATTGATTATCCGGTTAATATGGCAACAAAGAAAACGGCATTTTTAATAGATGGCTCAGAATTTAGAGCAACCTTCCGTACTGAGGATAAACAATCCTTTGCTTTTAATACAGAGGTAGTTGGCCGTAAAGCAGGTAATATACCAATGATTATGTTGCATTGTCCAACACCAGAAGAGTTTATAAAAATTCAGCGACGAGAATACGTTCGTGTGGAAACACCTGTAGATGTTGCTATTCAGTTGAAAGACTATAAATATCAGCTCGTGACTGTGGATATTAGTGCAGGAGGCTTAGCAGTCATGTTGAAAGGTCAAGTAGCTTTCAATGAGGGTGATGAAGTAAAATTAACCATCGTATTGCCTTTTGCCAATGGAGAAGTCAAATATGTCATTACGGATGCGATGATCGTGCGTATTTTTGAAAAAGAGGATAAACGCATTGCGACAATCCAGCTAACGGATACAGATGACGTCGATCAACAGCATATTGTACGTTTTTGCTTTGAACGCCAATTAGTCAATCGCCGTAAAGAAATGAATCCTTTTAATGATTAATGTTCATCATGAATATTTTGTTGAAGCCCTCTCCTGGTAGAGGGCTTTTTTGGGGTTATATGATACAATATGAGGTGACAGAAAGTGGGGAAGAATTATGAAGAAAAACATTCAAATTGCGATAGACGGGCCTGCTGGTGCCGGCAAAAGCACGATCGCGAAAATTGTTGCTGAAGCACTTGGATTTACTTACATTGACACAGGCGCAATGTATCGAGCAGTTACGTATAAAGCGATGCAACAAAACATACATTTAGATGATGAAGCAAAATTGGCAGAGATGCTAGAGGTAAGCACTATAGAATTAAAACCATCCCCACAGGGACAGCTTGTCTTTTTAGATGGTCACAATGTATCAGCGGAGATACGCTCCAATGAGGTCACTTCATCAGTCTCTCAAGTAGCTGCCCATGCAAAAGTTCGTGAGCTATTAGTTGCCCAACAGCAAAAGCTTGCAGCTAACGGTGGGGTTGTCATGGATGGTCGTGATATTGCTACACACGTCTTAAAGCATGCAGAGTTAAAGATTTTTATGTCTGCAACAGTAGAGGAACGTGCTAGACGACGCTTGATTGATAATCAAAAAAGAGGAATTGACTCCTCTCTTGAAAAACTTCAGGAAGAAATTGCGCTACGTGATAAAAAGGATAGTGAGCGTGAAGCATCGCCACTTATTAAAGCTGAAGATGCTCTATTTTTAGATACAACAGCATTGTCCATTGATGATGCAGCACAAGCTATTTTAAAATTAGCAGAAGAAAAAATGCTATAAATCCTAAAATTTCAGACATTTTTTGAATTTAAAGGATTTATTTTTGTCTTTGTCTTCAATATCGAATAAAATAGTAAGGGAAGATGCGAAGGAGGGTTACATATGTCTGAAGAAATGAACTATGCAGAACAAACGTTTAACGAAGGTGATATCGTCAAAGGCATTGCCGCGCAAGTTGATGAAAAGGCAGTATCTGTATCAATTCCAGGGGCTCCATTTGATGGTATTGTTCCGATTAGTGAATTATCTAGCTTACACATTGAGAAAGCGTCTGATGTTATCTCTGTAGGAGATGAATTAGAGTTGATGATCACAAAGGTAGAAGAAGAAAACTTTGTTCTATCAAAACGTAAAGTGGATGCTTTAAAAGCATGGGATACACTGGAACAGCAATTTGCCGCTGCAGAAATTTTCGAAGCGGAAGTAAAAGATATTGTTAAAGGTGGTCTTGTCGTAGATTTAGGTGTACGTGGCTTTGTACCAGCATCGCTTGTAGAGGACTACTTTGTCGATGATTTTGAAGGCTATAAAGGGAAATCATTAAGCTTTAAAATTGTTGAGCTTGATAAGGACAAAAATCGCCTTATTTTATCTCATCGAGCAGTGGTAGAAGCAGAAAAAGCTTCACAAAAGAAAAATGTTATTAATCAAATTAAAGCTGGCGAAGTATTGGATGGTAAAGTACAGCGTCTAGCATCATTTGGTGCATTCATCGACCTTGGCGGTATTGATGGCCTTGTACACATCTCACAAGTATCGCATGAGCATGTGAGTGATGTGAGTGAGGTTCTAGCTGAAGGGCAAGATGTAAAAGTAAAAGTTCTGTCAGTGGACCCAGAAAATGAACGTATTTCTTTATCGATCAAAGAAACTATTCCTGGACCATGGTCAAGTATTGAAGACCGTGCAGCCAAAGGCACTATTTTAGACGGTAGAGTGAAGCGTCTTACTTCATTCGGCGCATTTGTGGAAGTATTCCCAGGTGTTGAAGGTTTAGTGCATATATCGCAAATCGCGCATAAGCACATTAACACGCCACATGAAGCATTAAAAGAAGGACAAGAGGTACAGGTGAAGGTACTTGATGTCAATGCTGACGAAGGCCGTCTAGCCCTAAGTATTAAAGAATTACTAGAAAATCCAGAAGCAGAAGAAGTAATCGATTATGAATTACCTGAAGAGAACACAGGCTTCTCATTCGGTGATGTCATTGGCGATAAACTGAAAAACTTTAAATAATGTATAAAGCGAGGATGCATGAATGTATCCTCGCTGTTTTTATGGTTGAAATGGTAGATAGAAGGTTTGAAGGGGAGAGAACTTCAAAAGTTAGGTTGTAGTAATTAAGAAGTGGATAGAAGCTTTGAATTGAAGGATACAACTCTAAAAGTAGCGGATAGAACTTTTAAAGTGGCGGATAGGATTCTAAAAGTGAAGGATAGCAATAAAGAAGTGGATAGAAGCTTTGAATTGAAGGATACAACTCTAAAAGTAGCGGATAGAACCTTTAAAGTGTTGGATAGGATTCTAAAAGTGAAGGATAACAATAAAGAAGCGGATAGAAGCTTTGAATCGGAGGATACAACTCTAAAAGTAGCGGATAGAACCTTAAAAGTGTTGGATAGGATTCTAAAAGTGAAGGATAGCAATAAAGAAGTGGATAAAAACTTTGAATCGGAGGATACAACTCTAAAAGTAGTGGATAGAACCTTAAAAGTGTTGGATAGGATTCTAAAAGTGAAGGATAGCAATGAAGAAGCGGATAAAAACTTTGAATTGAAGGATACAACTCTAAAAGTAGAGGATAGAACCTTTAAAGTAGCGGATAGGATTCTAAAAGTGAAGGATACAAATTAAAGTAAAAGATAGAACGCTTAAATTGAAGGATACAACTCTAAAAATAGCGGATAAAACCTTCGAAACACCTAATAGAACTCTCAAAAAAAGGGATAACACCTATAATAGCCATACATAGCGTTCTACATTATGGATATGATATGATATAATGGCATTTTTCGTGTATAATAGCGAAAGACAAGAAGTTGGAAGGATGAAGTACAGATGACGAAACCAGTAGTAGCCATCGTAGGTCGTCCGAACGTAGGTAAGTCGACGATTTTTAATCGTATCGTTGGAGAACGTGTTTCAATTGTGGAGGATATCCCAGGCGTAACACGTGATCGTATTTATAGTTCGGCAGAGTGGTTGACACATGATTTTAATATTATTGATACAGGTGGGATTGAAATTGGAGACGAGCCGTTTTTAGAGCAAATTCGTCAACAAGCTGAAATTGCCATTGAAGAAGCAGACGTTATTATTTTTATGACAAATGGTCGTGAAGGGGTAACGGCAGCAGATGAGCAAGTTGCTAAAATTTTATACAAAACAAAAAAACCAGTCGTATTAGCAGTCAATAAAATCGATAATCCCGATATGCGTGAAATGATTTATGACTTTTATGCGCTTGGTTTTGGTGAGCCTTGGCCAATCTCAGGTTCTCACGGCTTAGGTTTAGGGGATTTATTGGACGAATGTGCGAAACATTTCCCGAAAGAAGATGAAGAGCAATATGGTGATGATGTCATTAAATTCTCTTTAATTGGTCGTCCAAATGTTGGAAAATCCTCTTTAGTGAATGCTTTCTTAGGGCAGGATCGTGTTATTGTAAGTAATATTGCTGGGACAACACGTGATGCGATTGATACGCCTTATGCGTATGATGGACAGGAATATGTCATTATTGATACGGCGGGTATGCGTAAAAAAGGAAAAATCTATGAAACAACGGAGAAATATTCTGTGTTACGTGCGCTACGTGCCATCGAACGCTCAGACGTTGTTTTAGTAGTACTGAATGCAGAAGAGGGTATTCAGGAGCAAGATAAAAAAATTGCTGGCTATGCGCATGAAGCTGGAAAAGCTGTGATCATCGTTGTGAATAAATGGGATGCCATTGAAAAAGATGAAAAAACAATGAATGTCTTTACACAGCAAATTCGTGAGCATTTCCTATTTTTAGATTATGCACCGATTATTTTTGTGTCGGCGAATACAAAACAGCGTGTTCATCAAATTTTACCGATTATCCAACGTGTAAGCGAGAATCATGCGATGCGTATTCAGTCTTCTATTTTAAATGAAGTGATTGAGGACTCCGTGGCGCGTAATCCTGCGCCGACAGATAAAGGTCGTCGTTTACGTATTTACTATGCTACCCAGGTAGCGATTAAGCCACCAACATTCGTGATTTTTGTGAATGAACCTGAGCTTATGCATTTCTCATACGAACGTTTCTTAGAAAATCGAATTCGTGAAACCTTTGACTTTGAAGGGACGCCAATTCGTTTAATTACACGTGCGCGTGCTTAAGGTAATAGCTATACACATACAATACGCCAACCCGACATATTTGTTGGGTGGCGTCTTTTTACAAGAAAAGAAATTATTATAGACAACCCAACAAAGGGAGGATTTTGTTATGGAAAAAGTTTGTGTGTTAGGGGCAGGCTCATGGGGTACTGCACTGGCAATGGTACTAGCGGAAAATGGACATGATACGCTTGTATGGACACATAGAGCTGAGCAGGCAGAAGAAATCAATCAACTGCATACGAATAAAAAATATTTACCAGAAACCATTCTACCTATAAATTTACATGCGACGAGTGATATGGCGAAGGTAGCTACTCATGCAGAGACCATTGTTGTGGCTGTTCCCACAAAAGCAATTCGCGAAGTATGCGAGAAATTAACGGCTGAATTAACGAAAAAAGTGTTGTTTGTCCATGTATCAAAGGGAATTGAGCCTGATTCTTTAAAACGAATATCTGAAATTTTAGCAGAGAGCTTACCGGCTGAGTATGTGGAAGAAATCGTTGTTCTTTCTGGGCCAAGTCATGCAGAGGAAGTGGTGTTACATCATCCTACAACGGTTACTGCAGCTTGTGCCAACATCGATGCTGCTGAAAAGGTACAGGATTTATTTATGAATCAATTTTTCCGCGTCTACACAAATGAGGATATCATTGGTGTAGAAATAGGAGGAGCGTTGAAAAACGTCATCGCTTTAGCTGCCGGGATTACAGATGGCTTGAATTATGGCGATAATGCGAAAGCGGCACTTATTACGCGAGGTCTTGCTGAGATTTCACGTTTAGGCGTAAAAATGGGTGGGAATCCATTTACGTTCTCAGGGCTTACGGGTATGGGGGATTTAATTGTAACTTGTACAAGTGTCCACTCCCGAAACTGGCGTGCGGGAAATCTGTTAGGGCAAGGCATGAAGCTACAAGAAGTGCTGGATCAAATGGGCATGGTTGTAGAGGGTGTACGTACTACGAAGGCAGCCTATCAGTTAGCAGAAAAATATAATGTGGCTATGCCGATTTCCACGGAGCTTTATAGTGTTCTATTTAATGATGTTGAACCGAAAGTGGCAGTCGATGCCTTAATGATGCGGATGAAAAAACGAGAAATAGATGATATGAAGCATTAATATTAATTTTTTGATTAAACTTGTCATAAAACGGACATAAATAAGGTGTCTCAACGAATCTGTTGAGACGCCTTATTGTGTGCTGCTAGTTGAATAGGGAATGCATTGTAAAAGAGTTGTCCATTTCTTGATAGTTATGGGACAACTATTTCTTTTTAGCAAAAGCACATAGTATAATATACTTTGATTGTGTCTGGATATTGAAAGAAAGGTGGTTATTTGAAATGGGCCCGTTAGCTCATATGCCTGCACTGGATGTAATGTGGGTGTCATTTTATTGCATCGCATTTATGATTATATCAGTCGGCTTAATTTATTTAGCTCGGAATAAGATTTCAAATGTATTTTTACGAACAGTCGTAAATTTATGTGCATACATACTGTTTGGACTTGGCACATTTTTAATGGTACTAGTAGTTGCCACATGGCCAGCATAAAAAATAATGAGGTGTCAGTAACATGAAAAAACTAAGTGCTTTGCTGTGGGTATTTGCAACCGCCATACTGTTAGTAGGATGTGCGTACCCAGAAGACGAAAAAAGGGCAAAGGTCACGCCTGATGTCGACCAACTAGCTGCAGTTCAACGTGCCGTGAATGAATACCGTGAAGCAACCGGTGGACTAGTACCAATTAAAAATAGCGAGCTAGATACAGATATCTATATCAAATACTTAATCGATTTTGAAAAACTTATGCCGAAGTATTTGACGACAATTCCTGGAAATGCCTATGAAAAAGGTGGTATATATCAATATATCATTTGGGATCCTGAAAATGATGCATCGGTCAAATTAGTAGATTTAAACGCGGCAGAGCGTATACGTGAAATAGGTATTCGTAAACTATCTACACAGTATTTACCAATAAAAGGGTCGATAGCGGAAAATGTTTATCAAATCAATTATAAAGATTTAGGCTATAAAACAGATGTGACTGTAAAAAGCCCCTATTCTGGCGTCGAGTTACCACTTTTCATGACAGGTGATGGTGAATTACATGTTGACTATGCTGTGGATTTAGGACAGCTTTTAAAAGACGATAAGCCTAATGTAAAGCCTGGTGATGATATACGCCAATTACTTGTCGACAAATATCCTGTGGTGCCTGCCTATTCTATTCCCTATACAGTGGACGAGAATGGAGAACCAATCTATGATATGGAAACATATAATGCGGATGTCAAAAAGGCGAAAGAGCGACAAAAACAAGAGGCCGAAGCCGCCGAGAAAAAAGAACAATAGCAAACAAGCTCCTTACATTTGTGAGGGGCTTTTTCATATTTGTCTACAGGCTCGCATATAGTGAAAAAGCGTAGATAAAGGAGGCAGAAACCTTGAGTGAAGCAGTATTTAGAGAAATTGCAGAGCGCACAAATGGCGATGTTTATATTGGTGTTGTCGGTCCAGTACGTGTAGGTAAATCAACATTTGTAAAAAAGGTAATGGAATCAGTCGTGTTACCAAATATTGTGGATGAAACGGAAAGAATGCGAGCACAAGATGAGTTGCCACAAAGTTCTCCGGGGCCAGTCATTATGACTGCTGAGCCGAAGTTTGTGCCTGCCCAAGCAACCCGTATTGTGGTCGGAGAAGATGAAATGCCATTCCAAATTCGTTTAGCAGATTGTGTTGGTTATATTATTGATGGGACAAAAGGCTATGAGGATGAAAATGGACCAAAATTTGTTCATACGCCTTGGCATACAGAGCCTATCCCATTTCAGGAAGCCGCTAAAATTGGCACTGATAAGGTAATTCGTGATCATGCGAATATTGGTATTGTCGTAACGACTGATGGTACGGTTAACGGAATTAGCCGCCGTGCCGCAGAGAAGGCAGAAGAGGAAATTGTGGAGCAATTAAAAGATATCGGCAAACCATTTGTCATCTTACTCAATTGCCAAATGCCCGCGAGAGAAGAAACAGTTCAGCTTCGCAATGAATTGTTTGAACGTTACAATGTTCCCGTTATTGCGATGTCCATCGATCAAATGAGAGAGACGGATATTCAATATATTTTACAAGAGGCGTTATTTGAGTTCCCAATTCGTACAATTGAGGTGGAGAAACCAGACTGGCTGGATGTGTTAGATGCCACTCATCCATTAAATGTTGCATTGATTGATTCGATGGAGGAAGTACTTTCTTCTGTGATGAAAATTCGAGATGTGCAACAGGCGTCAGATGCCTTTAAAGCCATTGACTTTATTGACCAAAGTGAAGTTGTTCATGTAGATGCAGGTATTGGAACGGCTGTGATTCGGGTATCCCTACAAGGTGAATTGTTTAAATCAGTTTGTAATGAATGGCTAGAGGAGCCGATTGAAACGAAAAAAGATTGGTTACTCTTTATCAAAGAGGCGTCAGAGGCGAAAGAAGCTCAAAAACGCTTTAAAAGTGCTATTCAAGATGCTGATACGACGGGTTATGGCGTGACATTGCCGATGATGCAGGAATTTGAGCCAACAGCCCCAGAGCTAATTAAACAAAATAATTTCTTTGGCGTACGAATGAAGGCGAAAGCACCATCTTACCATATTATTCGAGTTGACATGGAGTCAGAATTTGCACCATTAATTGGCTCAGAATTCCATAGTCAGCAACTTCTAAAAGATTTAAATCATGCTTATTTACATGATCGTGATGCGCTATGGAATACACAACTTTTTGGCACACCATTGCATGAAGTATTAAAAGAAGGGATACGATATAAAATGGATGCTGTCCCAACTACTGCCAAAAAACGGATGCGTCAAACGATTGAACGTATGGTCAACGAAGGTGATCGTGGTTTAGTAACATTTATTTTATAGTGATAAAATTCAGAAAAAATGCAAAAAATATACGCAGGGCTTTTCGTTTTTATGCGAAAAGTCCTTTTATTTTTGTTTTTTGGGTGAAAAACTGATTTTTTGGTTATAATCATGTATGAATACAGTTGCGTAGCGGTTTTCTATGTGTTACTCTTTTTACAGAATTGGTTCATGACCCTTTGAGAGGAGGTGAATGGTGTGAATAAAACAGAATTAGTAAACTCTGTTGCTGAAGCTGCAGGTCTTTCTAAAAAAGACGCTTCTAAAGCAGTTGAAGCTGTATTTGATACAATTCAAGATGCTCTTGCAAAGGGTGACAAAGTACAATTAATTGGTTTTGGTAACTTTGAAGTACGTGAACGTGCGGCTCGTAAAGGTCGTAACCCACAAACTGGTAAAGAAATCGAAATCGCTGCTAGCAAGGTGCCTGCTTTCAAACCAGGTAAAGCGCTTAAAGACGCGGTAAAATAATACACGTCTAGTAGTTACATAGAGCAGTCTTCATGTTAACGAACATGGAGGCTGCTCTTTTTAACTTCAATTTGAAATTTACATAACAATAATATACAGGGATTTGCTTCTCTAAAAGCGAATTTCTGATGAATCAAGTAAGTCATTTTGCGCTTACCTTTTGGATGTGCTACGATGCATAGGGAAATGTGTAATGTTTTGATATGCAGGAGGGTTTTTTGAATGTCGAATATTGATTTATTGAAAATAGAAGAAGCAGTAAAAATGATTTTAGAAGCAGTAGGTGAAGATGTAAATCGTGAAGGTTTATTGGATACGCCGAAGCGTGTAGCAAAAATGTATGCTGAAATGTTCAGCGGCTTGCATGAGGATGCTAAAGATTATTTTAAAACGGTATTTCATGAGGATCATGAAGAATTAGTGCTTGTCAAAGATATTCCTTTTTATTCGATGTGTGAGCATCATCTAGTACCTTTCTATGGCAAAGCACATGTAGCATACATACCAAATGACGGCGTTGTTGCTGGGCTTAGTAAATTAGGACGTGCTGTGGAAACGATTGCCCGCAGACCCCAACTACAAGAGCGTATTACCTCTTCAGTAGCGGACACAATTATGGAGATGCTTGCGCCAAAAGGTGTTTATGTTGTGATCGAGGCTGAGCATATGTGTATGACGATGCGTGGTTTAAAAAAACCTGGTTCCAAGACGGTAACATCTGTTGCACGCGGTATTTATGAGGAAGATGAAGTGAAACGTAGAGAAGTGCTGTCATTTATTCAAATGTCTTAAATTGCGTGTCTAATTATGTTATGATGAACTAAGAATTTGTCGGATTTAAGGAGTGTACAAAGATGTCACAAGATTATATTGTTATTCAAGCAGAAGAAGATGGTGTACATGTCATTGGATTAACACGTGGAACAGATACGAAATTCCATCATTCAGAGAAATTAGATGCCGGCGAAGTAATGATTGCTCAATTTACAGAACACACGTCTGCCATGAAAATACGTGGTAAAGCACAAATTCATACAGCACATGGCGTGATCAATAGCGAAGCGAAAAAATAAGAAATCTGGTTTCTAACAATCGTTTTTAATGCTGTTTAGCATATAACAAGCACATATAAAAACACTAGATGTGAAAAACTGAGTATAAGGTTTTTGGGCAGTTAGCATCCCTACATTCAATTATGGGAAAGCTTTACTGCCTGTCCTATGAAGAAAGCAAATTTTTTTTATTCCGCATCGTTGCGTATGCTATAATGACTCAGTAAGCAAGCGTTAAGCCTTGGATAGGGCTAACGTATCTGAAAGTGAAATGGAGTAAGGTCTATGAATGCAACATACATTCAAAATTCAATTGCACAGTTAAAAACAGAGATTTTCATGGATGTTCGTCATAGAACTTTGCAAAAATACACAGGTGTACCTGTGCTAGATGAAAATCAATTGTTTTATTTGTTAATCCCGTTTTTGAATGGTGAAGAGTGGCAACAAGAGCAACAAGAGGCTGCAATTACTGTTGGCATAGTGTACGCAGCATTAGCGGCTCACGATCATATAAAAGAAATAGATGCAACATCAAAAGAACAGCAACTTACCGTTTTAGCTGGGGATTTTTATAGTGGTCGTTATTATGAAATATTAGCGATGTCAGGGAATGTCGCATTGATTCGAAACTTGTCACAAGGCATTGTGGCACGGTGTGAAAACCAGATTAAAGTTTATGAAAATGAACAACGTACAATCGAACAGTGGTATGCGTCGATGAGTACGATAGAATCCGGGTTAATTGCTCAATTTTTTGATCTTTATTCTTTCAGTGAATATATACCACTTATAGAAAAAAGCTTATTAATCTTGCGTTTAGAAAAAGAATGGACAGCTTATCAACGTGGGCAAATGTCTTTAATGGGTAAGGCACTTGAAGATAGTGTCAGACAAAATGGCGCAACCTTTAATAGCGTCATCCAAGGAAAAATTGTGCATTTAAAAACAGAGCTATCACAGATCATTCATCATGCATCCTTTTTACAAAGTGATATCAAACAAGCTTTACATGCACATGTAGAGGCATCCATTGCTTCTACTAACGGATAAGAGAGGTTTTTCAAAATGGCTAAAACGAAAGAAGAACATGTTCACGAAGTATTTGAGAGTATTTCGGAAAACTACGATAAAATGAATGGTGTAATTAGTTTCCAGATGCATGTTGGCTGGCGTAACGATACGATGAAGCACATGGCTGTAAAACCTGGATCAAAGGCACTTGATGTATGCTGTGGCACGGCAGACTGGACAATCGCATTGGCAGAGGCTGTTGGAGAAAGTGGAGAAGTAAAAGGGCTGGACTTTAGTCAAAACATGTTGAAAGTTGGCGAAAAAAAGGTAGAGCCATACCCACAAATTGAACTAATTCATGGAAATGCGATGGAATTACCTTTTCCAGATGATACGTTTGATTATGTGACGATTGGCTTTGGTCTTCGCAATGTACCTGATTATTTACAAGTGTTGAAGGAAATGCATCGTGTTGTTAAACCAGGTGGTATGGTGGTGTGTTTAGAAACATCACAATCTGAAATTCCTGGTTATCGTCAACTGTTCCGTTTTTATTTTAAATATATAATGCCGATATTTGGTAAAATATTTGCGAAAAGCTATAAGGAGTATTCTTGGCTTCAGGAATCTGCGAATGATTTCCCAGGTATGAAGAGGTTAGCGGCATTGTTTCAGCAAGCAGGATTAGAAAAAGTAACGTACAAAGCATACAGTGGCGGGGCTGCGGCAATGCATATGGGCTTTAAAAAGGTACGTTAATGGGGGAAGGTTTTCACACGTGGAAAAGATGAAGTTAAAACTACTCTATTCCGATTTGAAATCAGATATCGATATCATTGAACGAGAGTTAGAAAAAGCGGTGGACTCATCTTCATATTTGATCAACGATGCTTCTCTCCATTTATTACAAGCTGGTGGCAAACGGATACGACCAATTTTTGTGTTACTAGGTGCAAAATTTGGTGATTATGACATTGAGAAGATGAAGGATGTAGCAGTACCTTTAGAACTCATTCATATGGCATCGCTTGTACATGATGATGTCATTGATGACTCCAATATGCGAAGAGGACGCCCTACTGTCAAATCACAGTGGAATAACAGGGTAGCGATGTACACAGGCGATTTTATTTTCGCACGTGCACTGGAATATATTACGAAGTTAGAAAACCCGCTTGTTCATCAAATTTTAGCCCGTACGATGGTGGAAATTTGTAACGGTGAAGTCATTCAAATTGAAGATAAATTTAGATTAGACCAAGGTTTAAAAGATTATTTTAGAAGAATAAAACGAAAAACAGCATTACTGATTTCCTCCAGCTGTGAGCTAGGGGCTGTGGCGGCAGGAGTGGATGCTAAAACAGTGCGACATTTAAAGCGCTTCGGCTACTTTGTGGGCATGAGCTTCCAAATTATCGATGATGTTTTAGATATCATGGCAACCGATAAAGAACTAGGGAAGCCAGCAGGTAGTGATTTATTGCAGGGCAATATTACTTTACCGATATTATTGTTAAAAGATGATCCGGAGATGCAACCTTACTTAGTCAAAGTTTTTGCAGGCACATTAACAGAACCGGAACGTCAAAATATGTTGCAATATGTGCGTAAATCTCATGCAATTGAGCAAGCTAATCGTATGAGTGATAAATATTTGAAAAAAGCCTTACAGGAAATTGATGCTTTACCAAAACATCCCGTAAAGAAAAAACTGCGTGATGTAGCATTGTTCATGGGTAAGCGCAAATTCTAGCTTTTTGTTGTACAAAGGCTCATTTTTTGTTAATATTTATCGGTAGGTGTAAAACCTGTTAGACGAATTTAAGGAGTGTTTTAAACATGGCAATTGAACAAACTTTTTTAATGGTTAAGCCTGACGGCGTTGAACGTCAAGTAATCGGAGACATCGTTGATCGTTTCGAACGTCGCGGTTTTGTAATGAAAGGTGCTAAATTAATGGTAATTCCTAAAGAATTAGCAGAAAAGCACTATGCTGAGCATGCTGAGCGTCCATTCTTTGGTGAATTAGTTGATTTCATCACTTCTGGTCCTGTATTCGCTATGGTATGGGAAGGCGAGAACGTAATCAAGCTTGCTCGTACTATGATGGGTGCAACGAAACCTGAAGAATCTAACCCAGGTACAATCCGTGGTGACTACGCAACAACTGTTTCTCACAACATCATCCACGGTTCTGACTCTCTTGCTTCTGCAGAGCGCGAAATCGGCTTATTCTTCGGTGAAGATTTAGTTTAATTTCGAATAGATTAGGCAATCTCAATTTTGGGATTGCTTTTTTTATTGTCAAAAAGGTGGGCTGGGTAGTGTGCAGCATATTATTCCGACAAATAATCTATTCCTAGATACATATAGAATTGTTAAAAACTTCTTACTCATGTACAATAAATGATGTAATATTCTGATAATTAAGTTAGGAATAGTTTAGTAGACTCGTCAATACACTGTGAGGATGACGAGGAAAAGGGGTTATGAGCATGAGAGAAGTGGTAATTGTAGCAGCTGTGAGAACTGCTGTAGGTCGAAGTAGGGGTGCGTTAAGTCAAGTTCGAGCAGATGATTTAGCAGCGGATGTGTTACAGGAGGCTGTAAAACGTGCAGGGATTGAGAAGGCACAAGTAGATGATGTCATTTTGGGCTGTGTGACGCAAACAGCTGAACAAGGTGCAAATATTGCGCGGACCTCATTATTAATGGCTGGTTTCCCGGATAGTGTGCCAGGGGTAACCATTGATCGCCAATGTGGTTCAAGCCAACAAGCCGTACACTTCGCAGCACAGGCCATTTTAGCGGGGGATATGGATATTGTCATTGCTGGTGGTGTAGAAAGCATGTCAAGAGTACCGATGGGCTCAAACATGCAACATGCACATGCTAGTAAACGCTTACAGGAAAATTATGATATTATCCATCAAGGATTATCAGCAGAGAAAATCGCCTCCCAATGGTCTTTATCGAAAGAACAGTTAAACAGCTATGCCTATCAAAGCCATCAACGGGCGCTTTCTGCCATTGAAGCGGGTCATTTCCAAGCTGAAATACTACCTATTCAAGTTACACAAGAAGATGGCTCTGTGACAACATTTGCTGTTGATGAGGGTCCTCGTGAAGAAACAACCGTTGACATTTTAAATGGATTAAAAACTGTTTTTCAAGAGAATGGCGGCGTGATTACTGCGGGCAATGCGAGCCAAATGAGTGATGGGGCATCAGCTGTAGTCGTGATGGCATTGGATAAAGCACAAGAATTGGGCATTCAACCACTCGCTAAAATTGTGACAAGAGTGGTCGTGGGCTCTGATCCAACATTAATGCTAACAGGGCCAATCGAGGCTACTAGAAAAGCATTAGAACGGTCAGGTCTCAACATAGAGGATATCGACACATATGAGGTAAATGAAGCCTTTGCACCTGTGCCACTCGTATGGCTGCATGAAATAGGAGGAGACCCACAGAAACTCAATCCTGATGGTGGAGCAATTGCACTGGGACATCCATTAGGGGCAACGGGTACGAAATTGTTAACGACGATGCTTTATCGCATGGAGCGCGAGAATTTTCGTTACGGCTTGTTGGCGATTTGTGAGGGCATGGGAATGGCCAATGCCACGATCATTGAAAAAATGTAAAAGGGGATATGTCTGATGAAAGAACATGAAGTGGTGGCCGTCATAACAGGGGGTGCCTCAGGTTTAGGAGAGGCAACCGTTCGTAAACTGATAGGACAGGGTGGCAAAGCGATTATTTTTGATGTCAATGATGAGCGTGGACAAGCTCTAGTGGAGGAATTAGGTCAAAATGTCCTTTATGCACGAGTGGATGTCACAAAGGAAGCGGACGTGGCGGCAGGCCTTGAGCAGGCTGTTGCAGCTTTTGGTAAGGTCAATGTTGCAGTGAACTGTGCTGGCATTGCAGATGCGAGTAAAGTTATTTCCAAGCGTGGTATACATGCCCTTGCTCTATTTGAAAAAGTGATTGCTGTTAATTTAGTTGGTACGTTTAATGTCATCCGCCTAGTTGCGGATAAAATGCAGCATAATGAGCCAAATGAGGATGGACAACGTGGCGTCATTATTAATACCGCGTCTGTGGCTGCATTTGATGGCCAAATTGGACAAGCTGCTTATAGCGCGTCAAAAGGTGGGGTAGCGGCGATGACGTTGCCGATTGCAAGAGAGCTTGCGGAAATCGGTGTCCGTGTGATGACCATTGCGCCAGGATTAATTGAAACACCGATGTTTGCTTCGTTACCTGAGCCTGCAAGAGCGGCTCTTGCTCAAATGACACCGTTTCCTAAGCGACTTGGTAAACCTTCGGAATATGCCCTTTTGGTTGAAAGTATTATCCACAATGGCTTGTTAAATGGAGAGGTCATTCGTCTAGATGGTGCCATTCGCATGCAACCTAGGTAACGGCAAAATCTAGATTAAATAGTTTTAGTCTTGATCGTTTCAAAAAATCGTAGATGAAGGGAAGCGGTATAATGCATATGATGGATACACCCTTATTATTAACAAGTTTTTTGAATCGCGCAGAACGATTTTTTCACTCAAAGAAAATTTATTCTCGAACAAGCGCCACTACTATTCATGAGTTCACGTATAAAGAATATGTCAAACGGACTCGCCAATTAGCTGATGCTCTGACGAAGCTAGGAATGGAGCGAGGAATGAAGGTGGGCACATTTGCTTGGAACCACCATCGCCATTTAGAAGCCTATTTTGCTGTACCATGTGCAGGAGCAGTACTGCATATGATTAATATTCGATTAGCCCCTGAGCATATTGCCTATGTCATCAATCATGCTGAGGATGAAATTTTATTAATAGATGATAATCTAGTGCCATTGATTGCACCAATCGTATCACAGCTGAAAACGGTCAAGCATTTTATCATTATGGGCGATGCTGTTGCAGTAGAATCGATGCCGATTCCCAATGCTCTTTCCTATGAAGCGCTACTTGCAGAGGCAGATGAACAGTTCACATTCCCAGAAGATTTAGATGAAAATACACCTGCAGGCATGTGCTATACAAGTGCAACGACAGGTATGCCAAAGGGAGTTGTCTATACACATCGCAGTATTGTACTCCACAGTTTAACAGCTGGTCTTGCTGACAGTATTGCGATTTGTGAGTCAGATGTGGTGTTACCTGTTGTACCAATGTTTCATGCGAATGCATGGGGATTACCATTTGCAGGTGTCGCATTTGGTGCTACACAGGTTTTACCGGGTCCAATGTTTACACCACAGCTATTGCTTGAGTTATTTGATGTATATAAAGTCACGTTGACAGCAGGCGTACCGACAATATGGCTGGGCGTTCTACAGGAGCAGCGCCAAAATCCTCGTGACCTATCGTCTATGCGATTAATTGTTTGTGGAGGATCTGCCTCACCAATTGGTCTTGTCCGAGGCTTTGAACAAGAACTCAATATTCCGTACATGACAGGCTACGGTATGACCGAAACATCACCGCTTGTAAGCCTATCCACGTATTTAACACATATGGAGGACTATACGGCTGATGAAAAAATGAATGTTCGGATTACACAAGGCATGACCATGCCTCTTATTGATACACGGATTGTCAATGAAAATGGAGAAGTGCCTTGGGATGGCAAAACGATGGGAGAGCTAACGATCAGAGGTCCATGGATTGCCAATGAGTACTATCATGATGAACGAACGGAAGAAGCCTTTAAGGACGGCTGGCTCTACACAGGTGATATTGCCGTGATGACAACAGATGGCTATATAAAAATCACTGACCGTACAAAGGATTTAATTAAGAGTGGCGGTGAATGGATTTCTTCAGTAGAGCTTGAAAATGCATTGATGTCCCATCCAAAGGTCTTTGAGGCGGCTGTTATTGCCATTCCACATGAAAAGTGGCTGGAGCGACCATTAGCCTGCGTTGTAGCAAAGCCAGAATTTAAGGATTCGATTACTAAAGAAGAGTTACTAGAGAGTCTACAGCAACAATTCCATAAAACGTGGATTCCTGATGATATTGTCTTCATTGACGAAGTACCAAAAACGTCTGTAGGTAAATTCTTAAAGGCTAAATTACGAGAAGATTTAAAAGAGTATCGCATACAAGTCTAACGTTAATGGATAGAATGAGGGTGGTGAAAAACTACCTTCATTTTTTATTGGAATAAATTCCTGAAAAATGAAACTATTTTTTCCATTTTGCCGTATAATCTTAGTAACGAAAGGATGTGGACGGATTGTCAATTGCCATTGTAGCGATAATTGGAGGCGTCATTATTTCTCTAGCTGGAATTTTTACAGACGCTCTTACAAGACAACAAAAAATAAAACTGAAGGCTGTTGAAAAAGAAGTAGAATTAGAAAAGCTTAGGTTAGAAACTTATACGATCGAAACAGAAAAAATGCGCCTTGAATTAGAACAGTCGAAAGTATTACTTTTAGAGGAAAAACAAAACGCAAGCAAGTAGATGAGTATACATGAGAAAGACTATTTCAGGATTGGGACTTTTCCGCTATAATGGTAATACGACGCTAGAGGGGAAGATGACCATATGTCTGATTATGAACAGTTTATAGAAGGTATTAAGCGCAAAACAGGAATAGATTTAGCGTTATATAAAGAAGCGCAAATGAAAAGACGATTAACCTCTCTTTATGAGAAAAAGGGCTATCGTAATTTTGTAGACTTTCTAAAGGCACTTGAACAAGATCGTGATTTAATGAATGAATTTTTAGATCGTATGACGATCAATGTTTCTGAATTTTATCGCAATGGAAAGCGCTGGGAAGTATTACAAAAGAAAATATTTCCGAAGCTCTTACAAACAAATAAGCGTTTAAAAATTTGGAGTGCTGCTTGTTCAACAGGAGAAGAACCATATTCTTTAGTAATGGTATTATCTCAATTGGTGCCTTTATCTCAAATTCAAATTATTGCCACTGATTTAGATGAGAATGTGATACAAAAAGCGAAGTTAGGTGTCTACCCTGAACGCTCTTTAGCCGAGGTGCCAAATGACATTAAAGCAAAGTATTTTGAACAAGAAGGCTCCTTCTATCGTGTGAAGGATGAAATTAAGCGTTGTGTAACCTTTAAGAAACATAATTTATTGAATGACTCTTATGACAGCAATTATGATTTAATTGTTTGTCGCAATGTCATGATTTATTTTACAGAAGAAGCGAAAGATCAAATTTATAATAATTTTAGTAAAGCACTACGCAAGGACGGCGTTTTATTTGTTGGATCGACAGAGCAAATCTTTAATCCAGCACGTTATGAGTTTGATGTAGAAGACACATTCTTCTATCGCAAAAATAATTAATAATATGGATGAAAAGCTTTGTACAAATGACACAATTAGTCATGTACATAAAGTTGGCCAAGCATTAAACATAGATATTTCATACGCTTTTCGCTTATCATAAGCAAAGGCGTATTTTTTATAAAATTTAGCTAGTGTTTTTTTATAACTGCCGTTCAGAATATTCACATTTAGATCTATGAAAATGGTAGGTACTTAAAAGACATTTGTAAAAGGACTGTTTTTTTAAAGAATATATGTTATAGTGAAAAATACATACTTTAGCGAGTTGAAGGGAGAAAGTGTTTATGCGTTACTTAACAGCAGGTGAGTCACATGGACCTCAATTAACGACAATTATTGAAGGTTTACCGTCACTCTTACCCATTACAGCAGAAAAAATTAACCACGATTTAAAACGACGCCAAGGAGGTCATGGACGTGGGCGCCGCATGCAAATCGAAACAGATACAGTAGAGATTGTTGCGGGTGTTCGTCATGGTCAGACACTTGGTTCTCCTGTTGCACTCGTTGTCACAAACGATGACTGGAAGCACTGGACTAAAATTATGGGAGCTGAGCCATTGGCTGATGATATCAATCCTGAAGATATCAAACGTCAAATTTCACGACCTCGACCAGGTCATGCCGATTTAGTTGGGGGCATGAAATATGGTCACCGTGATTTACGGAATGTATTAGAGCGTTCCTCTGCACGTGAAACAACTGTACGTGTAGCAGTTGGATCAGTGGCAAAGGCTTTACTTAATGAACTAGGCATTTCCATTGTTGCACATGTTACAGAGATAGTGGGAATTAAGGCAGATACATCTTTAGTAGAAGGAAAAACAACAGAAGAAATTCGTGCCATAGTTGAAGCTGATCCTTGTTACTGTGTAGATCCAGTAGCCTCTGCCAAAATGGTTGAGGCCATTGATGAAGCGAAAAAAGCTGGTGATTCTATTGGTGGAGTTGTAGAGGTTATTGTAGAAGGCATGCCAGCAGGTGTAGGTTCTTATGTACATTATGATCGTAAGCTTGATGCGAAACTTGCAGCAGCTATGCTATCCATTAATGCTTTTAAAGGTGTAGAATTTGGACTTGGCTTTGAAATGGCACGTCGTAAAGGTTCTGAAGTGCATGATGAAATTATTTGGTCTGAAGAAGAAGGCTATACACGTGCAACCAATCGACTTGGTGGCTTAGAGGGCGGTATGTCTACAGGTATGCCTATTGTAGTACGTGGTGTGATGAAGCCAATTCCTACTTTATATAAACCATTACAAAGTGTAGATATCGAAACAAAAGAGCCATTTAAAGCAAGCGTAGAGCGCTCTGATAGCTGTGCAGTACCTGCAGCATCTGTAGTTGCAGAGCATGTTATTGCCTGGGAAATAGCGAATGCTATTTTGGAGCAATTCCATAGTGATCAACTACCTCAATTACAAGCTCAAATTGACGAGCATCGTCAATATGCAAAGGGGTTCTGATTTATGCGTGTACCAGTGGCAACAAAATCGCATCAATATGAAGTTGTTCTTGGTCATCAATTTCTAACTGAAGCTGTGGAGGCATTTGTTGATAAACTTCAAAAAGCAGATAAGCTCTTTGTGTTTACAGATAGCAATGTATGGGCTGCACAGGGAGAGTACTTTAAAGCAAATTTCCCTTATCATTTTGAGGTCTTTATTTTGCCTGGTGGTGAAGCATGCAAAACCTTTGAGCAATATAATGCTGCTCAAACATTTTTATTGGAACAAAAATGCTCACGAAAATCATTTATTTTTGCCTTTGGAGGAGGAGCAGTTGGTGATTTAACTGGCTTTGTTGCGGCAACCTATATGCGGGGGATTCCGTTTATTCAAATTCCAACAACCATTCTAGCGCATGATTCCGCAGTCGGTGGAAAAACAGCTATTAATCATCCACTAGGAAAAAATATGATTGGCGCATTTTATCAGCCTGAAGGTGTGATTTATGATACAGCGCTTTTAGAAAGTTTATCAGAGCGTGAGGTACGTTCAGGAACAGCGGAGTTAATTAAGCACGCCATGATTTCTGACTCAGCTTGGTTAGAGGAATTAATGACAGCGGATTCTGTAATTCATTTTAATCAAAATGAACTAGCAAAGCAGCTGAAAAAGGGTATTGAAGTGAAAGCGCAAATTGTAGCCGAGGACGAAACAGAGCAATCCGTTCGCAAGTTTTTAAACTTAGGCCATACATATGGACATGCTATTGAAGCAGCTGCGGGTTATGGTAAAGTGGCACATGGTGAAGCTGTTATGATTGGGCTCGTCTACTGTCTTCTTTTAAGTGAACGATATGGAGAACTAGATCGAACGTTCACTCAAGCTTTCTTACAGTTTGCAGTGAAGAATGGCTATCCTTTTGAGGCTGTAAATGATTATTCATTTGAACAATTAACTAGCTACTTAATGAAAGATAAAAAAGCGGAATATGGCATTTTACAATTTGTTCTTCTAGAAAAAATTGGTAAACCTTTTGTGAAAGCCATTGATATAGAAGAATGTAAAGAAATAGATGCTGAATATAGACAGTTATTAGCGGAGGTGCTTGTATGATTCGTGGACTTAGAGGAGCAGTAACAATTGAATCTGACAAGCCAGAGCTTGTATGGGATGAGACAGCAAGATTAGTGCGTGAGGTTGTGGCAGCAAATAATGTGGAGATCGATGATATTGCATCGATCCTTATTTCTACAACGCCAGATATTACCTCAGCATTTCCTGCTCGTGCAGTACGTTTGATGGCTGGCTGGCAATATGTCCCTGTTATGTGTACACATGAAATGGATGTGCCAGACGCATTACCATTATGTATTCGTATATTAATTCATGCGAACGTAGAGGTAGCCCAAAAAGATGTAAAGCACTTGTATCTCAATGATGCAGTGAAATTAAGACCAGATTTGGCTCAGGCTAAATAAGTAGAGGAGATGTTTTAGATGAAGTGGAAACAACAATTGGACGGTATGCAAGCATATAAGCCAGGTAAACCAATTGAAGAAGTACAACGTGAATATGGCTTAAAGGAAGTTATTAAATTGGCATCGAATGAAAATCCATTTGGATGCTCACCTAAGGTAACAGCTTATTTACAAAATAATGCAGTGAATCATGCACTTTATCCAGATGGTTATGCACAAAACTTGCGTACAGCTGTGGCAAATCATCTAGGTGTGAAAGAAACACAGCTTCTTTTTGGTAACGGCTCTGATGACATCATTGCTATTATTACTCGTGCTCTGTTGTATCCAGGGGTAAACACGGTTATGGCCGACCCTTCCTTCTCTCAATACTGGCACAATGCTGAAATTGAAGGTGCTGAAGTACGTAAAGTGCCTTGTCAAGAGGGGGCACATGATTTAGAGGCAATGTTGGCTGCAATTGATGACCAAACGTCTATTGTTTGGGTATGTAGTCCGAATAATCCTACAGGAGTGGTCATTCCAGATGCTGCATTGCGTGCCTTTCTTGCAAAGGTTCCAAGCGATGTCCTTGTCGTGCTAGATGAGGCTTACATTGAATATGTTACACATCCAGACCACAAGGATACGTTACCAATCATTGATGAATATCCGAATGTTCTTTTATTGCGTACATTCTCTAAAGCATATGGTTTAGCATCGTTCCGCGTTGGCTATGCAATTGGCCAACCTGATGTTATTGCTAAGCTTGATCCTGTCCGCGCACCATTTAATAATACTATCTTGAGTCAAGCTGTTGCTGCCATTGCACTCAGTGATCAAGAATATATTGAAGCATGCCGTGAAGCCAACGAAAAAGGCAAAAAACAATATGTAGAATTTTGTAAAAAACATAATCTAAAATACTTCCCATCTGATACAAACTTTATTTTCTTTGATACCCATGCTGATAGTGATGTTGTATTCCAAGAGCTGATGAAAAGAGGCTTTATTGTGCGCAGTGGTAATGCGCTAGGATTACCAGGATTTATCCGTGTCACAATTGGAACAGAGGCTCAAAATGCCGCATTACTTAGCCAACTTGACGAAGTGTTAAAACAACAAGGAGTATTTGCATGACACGCAAAGTACTCGTTATAGGGCTAGGATTAATCGGTGGCTCCATTGCCCTTGCTTTGCAAAAAGCACCTGAAACAAAAATTATTGGCTACGATATGGATGCTCAAACACGTGAGCATGCGAAAACATTAAATATTGTGCATGATATTGTCACAGATCCACAGGCTGTTGCGGCTGATGTTGATGTTATTATCTTTGGGACGCCCGTTAATGCAACACTGGATTGGATGGAGCAATTAAAATCATGGCCTTTAAAAAATAAAGTCATCGTAACAGATACAGGGAGTACAAAAAAATTAATTATGCAAAAGGCCGGCGAATTACGTGAACTTGGCATAACGTTTATTGGTGGACATCCAATGGCGGGTTCTCATAAAAGTGGTGTTTTGGCTGCAAAGGCCCATCTTTTTGAAAATGCATATTACATGCTTACACCGCTTGCTGGAGAAGAAATTATTCATATGGCACAGCTTGAAAGTTTGCTAAAATTTACACATGCAAAAGTAGTCAGTGTATCTGCCGGTGAACATGATCACATGACTGCTGTGGTGAGTCATTTCCCACATGTTATTGCTGCCTCACTTGTCCATCAATTAGGTGGAGAAAATGGCGAGTACCCAATGACACGTTCTCTTGCGGCAGGAGGTTTCCGTGATGTGACACGAATAGCCTCTTCTAATCCCATTTTATGGCGAGATATTACGCTGCAAAATCGCGAGGAGCTACTCACGCAATTAGATGGCTGGGAAAAAGAAATGACACGCATTAAGGAACTGCTGACAGATGGTTCTTCACAGGATATTGAAAACTATTTTGCTGTTGCCAAAGAACTGAGAGATGAATTACCGATTAGTGCAGGGGCTATGTATACACCCTTCGACTTATATGTTGATGTTCCTGACTATCCAGGTGTTATTTCAGAAGTGACAGGCTATTTAGCAGATGAAGCGATTAGTATTACGAATCTACGCATCGTCGAATCACGAGAAGATGTTTTCGGTATTCTAGTCATTAGCTTCCAAAGTGAAAATGATCGCGAACGTGCTGCAGCATGTATTCAAAAACGAGCAAATTTCGAAACGTATATTTCTTAGCATAAGAAAGCGTCGGTATTTCGGCGCTTTCTATCTTCATATTGGAGGGAATAAAGTTCATGAGTGAAAAAGTATTGCAATACAACAAACCTTCTTTACAGGGCGCTTTAACCATTCCAGGCGATAAATCTGTATCTCATCGCTCCGTGATGTTTGGGGCCATTGCTAGTGGGACAACAACAGTAGAGGGCTTTTTATTAGGTGAAGATTGTTTAAGCACAATTGATTGCTTCCAGAAACTTGGCGTTCAAATTGAGGTGGAAGGAACAAATGTAACCATTCATAGTCCAGGGATCGATGGTTGGCTGGAGCCTACAGAAGTGTTGTATACGGGTAACTCTGGTACTACAACACGCTTAATGCTAGGCATTTTAGCTGGTTCTAATGTTCATTCAGTCATGACTGGTGATGCATCCATCGGAAAGCGACCAATGCGACGTGTTATAGATCCACTGCGTCAGATGGGGGCACAAATTACAGGGCGTGCCGACGGGCAATATACACCGTTAGCCATTCAAGGTACAAAATTACAAGCCATTGATTACAAGATGCCTGTAGCAAGTGCACAGGTGAAATCTGCTATTTTACTAGCGGGCTTGCGTGCTGAAGGAACAACCATTGTGAGAGAAATGGATGTATCTAGAGATCATACAGAGCGAATGCTACGTCAATTTGGTGCACATGTAGAAGTAGATAATGGCATTGTATCCATTGAAGGAGGACAAGCTCTCAAGGGGACGCATGTTTCTGTGCCAGGAGATATATCATCCGCTGCATTTTTCTTAGTGGCAGGAGCGATTTGCAAAAATAGTCAATTGACACTAAATAATGTAGGTATTAATCCAACACGTGACGGCATGATTGAGGTGCTGCAAAAAATGGGCGCCACGATGAGGGTAACGCCAAAAGATGACAATCAAGCTGAACCTACAGCAACAATTCAAATCGCAACATCTACTTTAACCGGTACAACAATTGAAGGGGACATTATACCTCGCTTAATTGATGAGATTCCAATCCTTGCATTACTCGCTACGCAAGCACATGGTCAAACGATCATTAAAGATGCTGAGGAGCTAAAGGTCAAGGAGACTGACCGTATCACAGCTGTTGTGAATGAATTGAAAAAGCTTGGCGCCCAAATTGAAGCAACAGAAGATGGGATGATTATTGAGGGACCCACGCCATTAAAAGGTGCAAGTCTTCAAACATATGGCGATCATCGTATTGGCATGATGGGTGCTGTCGCAGCTTTAATAACAGATGGTGCTATTACACTAGATGATGCACAATGTATTGCTGTATCCTACCCATCGTTCTTTGAGCATATTGAGGCAGTGAAGTAACAATTAAAGAGAGGCTCTCCAAGCTTTTGGGGAGTTTTTTCTTGTTTCAGAGGTAAATGTTTTGTAGCATAAAGGTATCAACGAAAGAATAGGTGAATGACTGTGAACAATGCGATGACTGAAATGATGCAAGCACTTGAACAAGGGGATTTAGCATTAATAGATCAGCTACTAGAATCATTTTTAATGAAGGAGCTACCCGAGGAGATCTATGCACTTGCTGAGATTTTTATGCAGTATGGGTACATGAAAGAAGCTGACCGTGTGCTGGAGCATTTACAATTTTTATTCCCAGAAGAAGCACAGTTAAAAATAGATCGTGCCAATGTCCTAATGGAGCTTGGTAATGAAGATGATGCATTAGATTTATTATTAGAAATTGAAGAAACCTCACCAGAATATCCACAAGCTTTATTGGTTTTAGCTGATTATTATCAAATGCAAGGGTTATTTGAGGTTGCGGAAAAGCGTATAAATGAAGCATTAGCAATTTTACCAGACGAGCCATTATTACATTTTGCCAAAGCAGAGCTTTTATTTGAAACGGGTCGTTTTTTAGAGGCAGCAAGATTGTATGAGGACTTATATGAGCAGCAAAATGAATTTGCTGGTATTCAACTTGTCGAACGATTAGCAGAGGTGTATCGTGCAGGGGCAGCCTATGAGACGGCATTCGATTATTATGTCAAAGCCCTTGAAGAGGAAGTAAAGCCCGATATTTTATTTGGAGCTGCTTATTCAGCCTTCCAGTCAAAAAAATACGAGATGGCTATTAAACAACTAGAGGAATTGAAAGAATTAGATCCTGATTACTTCTCAGCCTATTTATTGCTTGCGGAAAGCTATGCAATGACAGAGGATAATCAAAAAGCTTATGCTGCCATTCAAGAGGGGTTAAAGCGCGATGAATATGATAAATCACTTTATTTGTTTGCTGGGAAAATGGCGTTGAAAAATGGTTTGCCAGAAGAAGCTGAGCAATATCTAAGAGAAGCTATAGCGCTCGATCCTGAATATATGGAAGCGGTACTGGCACTTATTTCTGTGTTTGGACAACAGGAGCGTCATGAGGATGTAATTGAGTTATTTGAGACATTACAGCAAAATGATTTTGAATGGAGCACTTTATATCCTTTTGCAGCAGAGGCATATGAAAATTTAGAATTGTACGACCGTGCATACGAATTTTACCGTTTGGCATATAATGATTTTAAGGAAGATGCAACATTTTTAGAAAAATATGTTTACTTCTTATTAGAGGAAGGAAAGCGTTCAGAGGCAAGAGAGGTTCTTGGACAATTAATCAACATTCAACCGGGTGAACCAGAGTGGCAGGAGAAGTTAGAAACCTTAGAATTTGAGTAAAGGAGGGAGTGGGTATGACTGCTTCTGTATCAGTTGTTGATAAAAAAGCATTTGTTCGATGGTTTTTAAAAAATTATCAATTGAAACGTCGTGAGTGTGTATGGATTTTAAATTACTTATTAAGTAATGATGACTTGTTAAAAAGAATCCGTTTTGTGGAAGAAGCTCACTATTGTCCTAGGGCGATGGTGATGTCGACAGTAGACTCAACAGGTGTGCCTTTTCGTTTCTATAAAGGTAATGTAATGACGGCAGATGCTGAGAAGTCTTTCCATGATTTACGCTTACATGAACAAGAAGATATGTATATACAATTGAATTTTCCAAATATACCACCAAGTGCACAATACTTAGCAGTTCTTGAAGAAAACCCTTATATGCCAGAAACACTGCTAGTCAGTGAAAAGGATCGTTTACTGGCAGAAGAGCTGCTTTCCAATAGCTTACTCGTATTCCAAGAGGAGAAATTACTCGCACAAATTGATGAAGCCCTCGACCAGGGAGATGAAGCGCGTTTTTATGAATTGTCTAATTTGTTACAAGCATTGAAGGAAACGGCTAATTTACGTTAATTATAGGTAAAAATTGAATGTCCTTTATCCATTTCAATATGGTAACATTACTAGTGAATGATTGTTTTCACTTTTAATTGGGTATCCTATTGAAGAGTGGAAAAGGACATTTTTATTTTGCAATAAAAGGAGGGTTTGTTGAATGTATTTTAATGCAAACGATGTAACATCGTTTATGGCACAAAGAGATTTTATTGATACCGCGATTGTTCCACTTGTATCCATTGATCTATCTGCTGAAAAAATGAAACAGAGTGGTGCCGAGGTAGATTTTGTCATGTCTTTAACTTCTTTTATAGAGCAGCAGTTTAAAGGCCGACTACTAGTTATGCCACCATTTTCTTATATGACAACTTTAAAAAACGATGACTTACCACAGCAATTAGAAGCACAATTACATAATGCTGGATTTAAGCATGTGTTCTTCATTACTTGTGACCATTATTGGACAAAGAGTGGAGAGATAGTCAATATGATTTGGTTACCAGCGATTCCGTTAGAAAGTATGGATGCGAGTGTGAAAAAATCCATTCTAGAAGATCAATTACGACAAGTGATTCCAATGCTTTCGACTAAATGGGCACAGATTTAACAATTAGTTTCAATAAATGTTCACATTCTCCAGCTTTCCACAGAATGCTATATTGACCAAGCTATGGACTTGATATATCATATATATGTCCTAGTATTACTATTTGTAAAAGTATGTCCGTTGGACTGACCTTTAAGTTAGAGGGGGGAAAATAATGAGTAATAATCGAGTTTCACGTCGTCAATTTCTAAGCTATACACTTACTGGTGTAGGTGGATTTATGGCGGCAGGCATGCTAATGCCAATGCTTCGATTCGCAATTGATCCAGTGTTACAAAAGCATGATGGTGGAGATTTTGTCAAAACAGAGCATAAAGTCGCTGACCTCACTGAAGAACCTGTAAAAGTTGACTTTTCATTCGAACAAGTTGACGCATGGTACAAATCGAATGTTACAAACGTAGCGTGGGTATATAAAAACGGCGATCAAGTCATTGCTCTATCACCTGTTTGTAAGCATTTAGGATGTATGGTTGACTGGAATGGAGATTCTGGACACCCAGAACAATTCTTCTGCCCATGTCACGCAGGTCGTTATGAGAAAAACGGGAAAAACGTTGCAGGTACACCACCTCTAGGTCCGTTGGATGAATTTGAAGTACAAGAACAAGATGGCTATTTAATGATTGGTCCAGCAAAAGCAAATACTCTAGTTAAATAAGTAAGGGGGTACGACAACTGTGCTAAATAAAATTTATGATTGGGTCGATGAACGCCTAGATATTACACCGATTTGGCGTGATATTGCCGACCACGAAGTGCCAGAGCACGTTAACCCTGCACATCATTTTTCAGCATTCGTTTACTGCTTTGGTGGATTAACATTCTTCATCACAGTAATTCAAATTCTATCTGGTATGTTCCTAACAATGTACTATGTACCAGACGTTGTGAATGCCTGGAAATCAGTTTATTATTTACAAAACGAAGTAGCATTTGGTGAAATCGTACGCGGTATGCACCACTGGGGAGCTTCATTAGTTATCGTAATGATGTTCTTACATACACTTCGTGTATTCTTCACAGGTTCTTATAAAAAACCTCGTGAGTTAAACTGGATGGTTGGTGTAGGTATTTTTGGTGTAATGATGGGTCTTGGCTTTACAGGATACTTATTACCATGGGATATGAAAGCATTATTCGCTACTAAAGTAGGTATCGAAATTGCTGCATCTGTACCGTTTATCGGTGGGATGATTAAAATATTATTAGCGGGTGACACTACGATTCTTGGTGCTCAAACGTTAACTCGATTCTTTGCGATTCATGTATTCTTCTTACCTGCAGTATTGTTTGGGTTACTTGCAGCGCACTTTATCATGATTCGTCGTCAAGGAATTTCAGGACCGTTGTAATTGTCTTGACGGTTCGATGATCTTTAAAAGGAGGGGACACTATGCATCGCGGAAAAGGAATGAAATTTGTCGGCGATTCTCGTATTAAAGCGAATCACAGAATGCCGAATGTTCCAAAGGATTATTCCGAATATCCAGGTAAGACGGAAGCTTTCTGGCCGAACTTCTTACTGAAGGAATGGATGGTAGGTGCTGTATTTTTAATTGGATACTTATTACTAACTGTCGCTCACCCGTCACCACTTGAAGGGCCGGCAGATCCAACTAGAGCGTATACACCACTACCGGACTGGTACTTCTTATTTATGTATCAACTTTTAAAATACTCATTTGCTTCTGGTCCATACAATGTAATCGGAGCTATTGTAATTCCAGGTCTTGCATTTGGAGCGCTATTATTAATGCCATTTTTAGACAAGGGTCCAGAACGTCGTCCATCTAAACGTCCATTACCAACAGCGTTTATGTTATTAACTTTAGCTGCTATGTTCTACCTAACTTGGGAGTCAGTTGTTAACCATGACTGGGAAGCTCAAAAAGCTATGGGTGCCATCGTAGAAACAGTTGAGTTCGATAAAGAATCAGAAGGTTATAAAATCTACGCTGGTTCTGCATGTATTACATGTCACGGTGAAGGTTTAGAAGGTGGGGCTGGTGCGCCATCTCTAATGAACACAGGTTTAACGGTTGATCAAATTAAGGACATTGCTCATAATGGTTCTGAGAGTGGTAAAATGCCACCAGGATTATGGACAGGTTCAGATGAAGATCTTCAAAAACTTGCTGAATTCATCGAAAGCTTAAAAGCAGAGTAATAGTAAAAGAGTCAGGAAACTGGCTCTTTTTTTTCTACCTTGTTATACTATTGGGACTGAAAGCTATGCAAAAAGGTTCCCCTGTATCATGAAATTTAGCGAAAGATGTCGAAAAAACATTTTTTCTTGAATCAAATAAGCGGATTAAATCAATAAAATAACACATATTGATGTTGAGGTACACTTGAAGTATAGAGGGAAAGCTCTAGGATTTCAGAACTATACATAATCATGGATTGTTTTTATCGGAAGGAGTTGACATCATGCAAATCACAAAAGCACATATTTGGTACCTTCTGACCCATAAATCCTTCTTGATAGCGCTGCTTATTATTAATCTACTAGGTACAATTTATGGCTATTATTGGTATGGGTGGCAGCTAGCCATCACAGAGCCTATTTTTTATATTTTTGTGCCAGATAGCCCGACAGCTAGCTTATTCTTTTGCTTTGTGTTGATCGCTTGGATTATGGGGAAAAGCTGGCCATTGATGGAAGTGCTCGCCCTTGTTACATTGGTGAAATATGGCTTATGGGCAGATGTGATGAATATTTGGACATTAGTTGAAACAGGATCTATTGGCTGGCAGGGCTGGATGCTAGTCGGCTCACACTTTGCTATGGCAGTGCAAGCTGTATTGTACATGAAGAAATATATTTTCACTTATTGGCATGTTGTGATAGCAGCTGTTTGGACATTGCATAATGATGTCATTGACTATGTATTTGGTCAAATGCCTATGTATCGAGATTTAGCGAATTACACAAGCTATATTGGTTACTTTACATTTTGGTTATCAATTGCATGTATTTTACTTGCAATTTTCTCAATTAGGTGGCGCAAATATTTGCCGAATTAGGGTATAAATTATAGAATTATAGTATCGAGGTAGAAAGGGGTTAGAAAATTGTCAATGAGCATGTATATTGTATATTTTGCGATTATTATGCTGCTTCCACTTTATGCTCAAATGAAGGTAAAGGGTACGTATAATAAATTTGCAAAGCAACGTACAATGAAGGGGCAAACTGGTGCAGAGGTAGCGCGTGCGATTTTAGATGCAAACGGCTTATATGATGTACGAGTTGTGCCAACGCAAGGTGTGTTGTCTGATCATTATAATCCGGCAACAAAAACAGTGGCTTTATCAGAAAGTAATTTTTATGAAGCGAGTGTTGCAGGTGCTGCGGTTGCTGCCCATGAGGTAGGTCACGCCATCCAACATAAAGAAGCTTATTCTATGCTTACATTACGTAGTAAGCTCGTTCCAGTAGCAAACATTTCTTCTAATGCGTCTTGGTTTTTCGTGATGATTGGTATTTTTGCCAGTAGTACGAATTTCTTGCTATTAGGTATCATATTATTAGCAGCAGGTGTTGTTTTCCAATTAGTGACACTGCCAGTGGAGTTTGATGCTTCGAAACGTGCCTTAGTGCAAATGAATTCACTAGGTATTATTTCAAACGAAGAAGAACGTCCTGCTCGAAAAGTGTTAAGCGCAGCAGCACTCACATATGTAGCAGCAGCAGCTGTAGCTGTACTTGAGTTATTACGTTTAGTGTTAATTTTTACAAATATGCGTAGCGACGACTAAGAAAAAACTTGTTATAGTGGAGCACCACTATAGCAAGTTTTTTATCTTCGTATGCTTAATGAAGCGGCTGCTTTTGATCGTCTAGTGTGAAGCCTTCTCCTGCCACATCCCGTACTTCTATGATGGAAACAAATGCGTGCGGATCTACTTCATGCACGATAGATTTTAACCGTACAACTTCATTGCGACCAATCACACAATAGATTACCTCTTTCGGTTGTTTGGTAAAATGACCATGACCTTCTAAAATGGTGATACCTCGCTCCATTCGTAGAGCGATTGTTTCAGCAATTGCACCAGACTTTTCAGATATA
Organism: Lysinibacillus sp. FSL K6-0057; assembly: GCF_038630885.1. Taxonomy (NCBI): domain Bacteria; kingdom Bacillati; phylum Bacillota; class Bacilli; order Caryophanales; family Bacillaceae; genus Lysinibacillus; species Lysinibacillus sp. FSL K6-0057. Next base: position 1,614,866 of record NZ_CP152047.1, read on the forward strand.
ATAAGCGCACCACGAGCAGCATAGGCTCCCTCTTGAACAAAGTCAATGACACGGGCACCAACAAATACGGCCACTAATGTATACATCATCGACCGTGCATCTAAGAACGTTAGCCAAGACAGGAGGATGACGATGGCATCGAAGACAAACATGGTTTTCCCCATACTCCAGCCAAAATATTTATGCCCTAGTCGTGCCAAAATATCGACACCACCTGTAGTGCCGCCAAAACGAAAGACAATCCCAAGTCCCAGTCCGACGAAGACACCAGCAAACAGTGCCACAAGCAACATGTCATCCTCTAAATGAATGGTAAATTGATACTTTTGGAAAACTTTCAGAAAAAGAGATACGGATAAAGTGCCGACAAGTGTATAGACAAATGATTTTTTTCCAAGTAATCGATAACCTATGATAAACATGGGAATATTTAATAACAGGTTCATTAAAGCGGGGTCCCAACCTAATGTAAAGTATAGTATGAGTGTAATCCCACTTAGTCCACCTTCACCCAGCTGATTTTGGATGTTGAAGTGAACAAAGCCGAAGCTGAAAACGGCTGCTCCGAGCATTATTGCGATAATATTACGAATTTTAATCTGTTTTAGCATTTGACCTCCTGTAGTTCCAAACAAATGAAGTAGTGTAATCTATTATCTGACATTTTATTGGTTTTGACAACAATGGTGTAAATTTTATACGATGGTAAATAGGAGTGTGATTTTTATGGCAGATCAACTAACAATGCAAGCATTACAACAGCGTGTCGATGACTATATAGGACAATTTAAAGAAGGGTATTTTCCACCATTCGAATTACTTGCGCGTCTAACAGAAGAATTAGGTGAACTATCACGTGAAGTTCAGGATGTGTATGGACAAAAAAAGAAAAAGAGTACAGAGGATACAAACAGTATTGAAGAGGAGCTAGGGGACTTTTTCTTTGTATTAGTTTGTTTTGCCAATGCACAAGGTATTAAACTAGATGAAGCACTATTACGCGTCATACATAAATTTGAAACTAGAGATAAGGATCGTTGGACTAGAAAGGATGAAGAATGATGTCGATTCGTGTAGCCATTGCAGGAGCAAGAGGAAAAATGGGGGCTGAGGCTGTACATACGGTCATGAAACATGACAAAATGGAATTAGTAGCTGTACTAGATTATAAGGAAGTAGGAAAAACACTAGCTGATTTAGATATGTTTCCAGCAAGCTATACAGTGCCTATTTTTACAGAAATGCATGATCTTGTAGAAGCAACTGCACCGGATGTACTAGTGGACTTAACCAATCCACATGCAGTCTACAATCATACGAAGGAAGCACTGAATTTAAATGTACGACCTGTAATTGGTACAACAGGATTCACAGATGCACAACTAGAGGAATTATCAGCCATGGCCAAGGAGAAAGAGTTAGGTTGCATTATTGCACCGAACTTTGCGATTGGTGCTATCCTAATGATGAAGTTTGCAAAAGAAGCGGCCAAATACTTACCAGATGTAGAGATTATAGAAATGCACCATGATCAGAAGCTTGATGCACCATCTGGTACAGCGGTGAAAACGGCACAGTTAATACAAGAGGTCCGTACGCCAAAGGCACAAGGACATCCAGAAGAGAAAGAAACCATTAAAGGTGCAAGAGGTGGAGACTTTGATGGCATGCGTATTCACTCCGTACGTTTACCTGGTTTAGTGGCACACCAGCAAGTATTATTTGGAGGGGATGGACAGCTACTAACGATTCGCCATGATTCATTAAACCGTAATTCTTTTATGTCTGGTGTTGCGTTTTGCATAGAAGAGGTTATGAAAATGGATCAGCTTGTTTATGGTTTAGAAAACATCATCTAAAGATTGGGATGGAAGCTATATGAAAATCGCATTGATTGCACATGATCGTAAAAAAGATAATTTAGTACAGTTTGCTATTGCTTACCAAAATATTTTACTTGAACACACGCTATATGCTACCGGCACAACAGGACAACGTGTCATCGAAGCTACTGGTTTAGAAGTGACACGTTTTCGTTCAGGGCCACTTGGTGGCGATCAACAAATTGGCGCAATGATTGCCAATAATGATATGGACATGGTGATATTTTTCCGTGATCCGTTAACAGCACAACCACATGAGCCAGATGTTTCTGCACTAATCCGTCTTTGTGATGTTTACCAAGTGCCACTGGCGACAAATATGGGAACAGCAGAAATATTACTAAAAGGCCTACAAGAAGGCTTTGTGGATTGGAGACTGATACAAGAAAGACGCAATTAACAAAAGACGTGATTCAGAAAGGATGATCATCGAATGAAAAAGCTAAAAATCGGCATTACCTGTTATCCTACAGTTGGTGGCTCTGGTGTCATTGCAACAGAATTAGGCAAAATGCTTGCAGAAAGAGGACATGAAATTCATTTCATTACCTCAAGCGTACCATTTCGATTGAATAAAATTTATCCAACCGTCTTTTTCCATGAAGTCGAAGTTAGTAATTATTCAGTGTTTCAATATTCTCCATACGATATTGCATTAGCGAGTAAAATGGCAGACGTCATCAAGGATGAAGAGTTGGATGTGCTGCATGTGCATTATGCCATCCCACATGCAGTGTGTGCGGTGCTAGCACGTGAAATGAGCGGTCGAGACATAGGCATCGTCACAACCCTTCATGGCACAGATATATCGGTGCTTGGGCAGGATTCTACGCTCTCACAGGCCATTAAGTATGGGATTGATAAATCTGATATTGTGACAACCGTGTCGCAAGCATTAAAAGAACAAACCTATGAACTAATTGATACAGTAAAACCAATTGAAACGATTTATAACTTTGTGGACGAACGCGAATACTTCCCACGAAATTCAGGAAACTTAAAAGAGCAATTTGGTATTGAAGAAGATGAAAAAGTCCTCATTCATGTATCAAACTTCCGTAAAATTAAAAACCTTCCACATATTGTAGACGCCTTTATGAAAATTCGTGCCAACATGAAGGCAAAGCTCTTATTAGTAGGAGATGGCCCAGAAAAGCATCGTGTCATGGACCAAGTAAAGGAAAGTCCATATATGAAGGATGTTTTATTTTTAGGGAAACAAGAAAACTTAGCTGAATTGTATGCGATTAGTGACCTAAAACTATTACTATCACAGCAGGAATCGTTTGGACTGGTTTTATTAGAGGCGATGGCTTGTGGTGTACCTTGTATTGGATCAAACGTAGGTGGTATTCCAGAAGTCATTGAGCATGGTGTAGATGGCTATATCGTGGAATTAGGGGATACCGATGCAGTGGCGGAGTATGCAACTCATTTATTGCAAGACGAGGAACAATTACTGCGTTTCCGAGAAGCGGCCATCCTTGCAGTAGGTGATAAATTCCACTCGTCCAAAATTGTGGAACAATATGAAAATCTGTACGAGAAGGTTGCGGAAAGAAATCATGCAAAACAATAAAGAATGGCAAACAGCCTATTCAGTTATTGAACAACTAGAACAGGCAGGCTTTGAGGCGGTTATTGTCGGTGGAGCGGTAAGAGATGCTTTACTTGATCGTCCTGCCCATGATGTAGATGTTGCTACAAATGCCTTGCCTGAAGAAGTAAAAACGGTATTTCAAAAAACTGTAGATATTGGGATTCAGCATGGGACGGTACTTGTTATCGTACCCACTGGACCTGTGGAAGTGACAACCTATCGGACAGACGGGGAATATACAGATCATCGAAGACCACAGAATGTGCATTTTGTTCGATCACTAAAAGAGGACTTACAACGCCGTGATTTTACGATGAACGCCATTGCCATGCGTCGTGATGGCTCTTTTGTAGATTATTATGATGGACGTCAAGACATTGAAAAGCACCTTATACGAGCGGTAGGAGAGGCACAAAAACGGTTTGCAGAAGATGCTTTACGGATGCTACGAGCTATACGTTTTTCAGCACAGCTTGGTTTTACGATCGAGGCGAATACATTCACAGCCATCCAACAAAGAGCTGCTGATTTGGTCTTTATTGCAAAAGAACGCATTAAAGCAGAGCTTGATAAGCTTTGGGTAGGACAAACAGTTTTTGGGGGGCTACAAAAACTAGAGGATAGTGGTTTGACGGCCTATTTAGCAGGTGATTTTCAGGCTGAGCAATGGCATGATTTCCAAACAAAGGACGCTCTCCTTGGCTGGGCCTACTTTGCCTTACTACAAGGAACGGCATGGCGAGAGATAGTGCGTGAATATCGATTATCTAATAAGGAATTGGCGTTTGTTAAATCCGTTTTAACCGCTTATGAGGCTTTAAAAGATGGATGGACAAATCGTCATTATTTTATCTACACAGAGCAACAACTAGAGGCTGCACAATATTTTGCTCAGCTTCGCCAATTGAACGCCTCGATACCGCAGCAATCTATTCAAGAATTACAGGCAAAGTTACCGATAAAACATAAGCAAGAATTAGTGGTGAATGGGGCTGATTTACTGAAATGGTCTGGCAAAAAAGGTGGACCGTGGGTAAAAGCCGCGTTGGAGGATATGCTGACAGCCATTCTTCATCAGGAACTTCAAAATGATCGACAACAGATTAAAAGCTGGCTAGAGCAGCATGATCTTACTTAAAGCCAAATACATGATAGTCAAAAGCCGTCTCTTTTTTCGGGAGACGGCTTTTATTAATTTCCCCATCGTTGGTGGTCATTTACGCTAATTTACAGTATGATTAAGACAAAATAAGTTACATAACAAGAGTATAGTTAACTAAAGGATTGATGTGAAGATGACAATTTCCATGAAGGACGAAATTTTAAAAAGAATATTGGCTGCTGCCGGAGAAGCAGTTTCTGGTCAGGAATTAGCAGATTCTCTTGGTGTCTCAAGGACCGCTGTTTGGAAGCATATGCAAACATTACAAGAGGAAGGGTATACTTTTGAAACAATTAAGAAAAAGGGGTATGTATTGACAGGTGTACCAAATAGCTTGAGCCCTACACAAATTGAGCTTTTTTTAAAGACAGAGCATTTTGGACGTGAAATCCATTATTACGATGTAGTTGATTCTACACAAACCATTGCGCATAAGCTTGCACAGGAAGGTGCCCCACACGGTACGATTATTATTGGTGAGGAGCAAACAGCTGGGCGTGGTCGTATGGCGCGTCCTTGGGAGTCTGCAAAGGGCACAGGTATTTGGATGACCGTTATCGTGCGGCCAGATGTTACGCCACAGCAGGCTTCATCCTATACACTTGTGGTGGCAGTAGCTGTCACGATGGCCATTAAAACCTTATATAAACATATAGAGCTAGCGATTAAATGGCCCAATGATTTATTGATTAATGGAAAAAAATGTACAGGAATTTTAACAGAAATGCAGGCAGAGGCTGATCTTGTGCAAGCTTTACTTGTTGGAATTGGCATAAATGCAAACCAAGTAGCAGCTGATTTTTCACCTGAAATTGCCGATATTGCCACTTCACTACAATTAGAAGCAGGAGAAGAAATCAATCGTGCGGCACTTGTGGCCTCTATCTTACACTATTTAGAACAATTTACAGAACTTTATGTCAAAGAAGGTTTTGCCAGTCTAAAGACACTATGGCAGCAATTGTCCTGTACAATTGGCCAGCGTATCGAGGTAACGACGATACGTGAACGGTTTGAAGGGGTTGCGAGTGGCATTACAGACGATGGTGTCCTGCAGCTGACGCAGGACGATGGAACGATTCGCACGATCTATGCAGGAGATATTAAAATATTATAAAAAAGAAGCTGCAAGTAACATCCTGAACTTGCAGCTTCTCATGTTGTTGCAAAAAGATGATGTTAACGGCAGAAAAAGCAACTTTGCAAGGTGAGAGGTTGATTTCCGTTCCGCCAGCATCCTTTCCAGGGGGCGTCCGAGGAGCCGCTTCACTCACTTACGTTCGCTCCAGGGTCTCCTCTGTGACGCTAAATCCCCTAGGAGTGACGCTGGCTCCACTCCAATCACCCATTCTGCAAAAGTGGCTTTTCCTTATCTTTCATACTAGCTAGCCGTAGTAATCAAATTAGCCCATTATTTGTATGATTAGAGAAAGGATAGACTCTTATTTTCATTGCGAAGAAGTGATGAGTATCAAAAGCCCTCCATAAAATGGGTAGTGAAGACCTTCACTTTATTTGAAAACCTTTGCTAAAAAGTTAACATTTTGTAGGTTGGAGTGGAGGGCTACTTGACTCCCGTGGGATAGCGAGACAGGCGAGCCCCTGCACGGAGCGTGAGCGGAGGAAGCGGCTCGGCGCTCGCCCACAGGAAAGCAAGTAGCCTGCAACGGAAACCATTTTCACCTTTCACAAAAATGCTATTGATGGTTTTGTTTTTTAACAATATGAGAAGCTGCAAGTACCGTCCTGTACTTGCAGCTTCTTTTATAGTCTATTCATTATTTTAGTGACACATCTATATCACCATGTGATAAGGATACATTCAGTTGGTGCTCCCCATTGGTTACTTGAGTCACTGTGCCACTTTGTTCCTCATCATTAATGCTAACATCACCAAAGCTTGTTTTGAGGTCATAGCCTAAATCACTTTGTTTGTTTTGTAAGTGAAGCGTTGTATCGCCAAAACTTGAGGTAATCGTTGTTTGGCCATTTAATGTGCCAGCTATATCGATATCTCCATGCTCACTCTCAACGGTGAAGCCGTTACTAGCAAATTGCTGAAGCGTCAAATCACCAAAGGACTGCCTAATCTCTGTTTTGTCACCAGTCGTGTTGTTGAAAGTAATATCTCCGTAATCTTGGATGAGATTAAGCTGCTGATACTGTAGCCCATGAATGGCTGTATCACCAAAATTACTGTCGATCACAATTGTCTCTATTTTTGTATCTTTTGGGACATAGAGTTTGATTGAAGGGGAAGAAAAGTTTCCAAAGCCAAATTGAAAATCATTCTTTTTCTTTGCCATTGTTTCAATGGTTAAAGTGCCATTTTCAATATGATAGGTTACATCTTCTTGCTTAAGGACCTTTGTGTCTAATTTATAGTCACTATCACTTGCAACAATTTCCACATCTCCATAATCATTTACGATATTAATACTTGTGAACGCATCTAAAGTATGAGACTGACTTACTAATTTAGTATTGCTTGGGACGTAAAGACCCTCTGAATCTTTTAGAATCAGCCAGCGGCCCCCTGAAAAATAGCCAATCAATGCGAGTAGAATGCCTAATGCAATCATTGTCATGGCAATAAGGGTATTTTTTGACGTCATTTAGAAGTCCCCCTTTTTTCGCTTCTTTGTCATTTTGTGGAATAGTCTTCCTAATGTTTCAACAGAGACAACAACGGTTTTCTTGATAACACGAGCTACAATTGGGAAAAGTAGGACACCTAAGCCCGTTACGATTAACCCGACACCCATAAAGAGCAACGCAGTTGGCCAATGCTCTGTTAAAATTAAGAAACCTGAAATCATAGCCGCAACGCCACCGACAAAAATACTAATAACTGTTGCGACAATAGCAAAGATTAAGCTGATAATAACTGCGCCAAATGAAAAGATAAGTGCAATGGCTGTTGCAAGTAATGGCAATGAAAGGGGCGCAGACAGTATAGCTAGAATAATGAGCCAAATAGCAGACATATTCTTTTTGGTTGATTTTGCCGAGGAGGTTTCCAAATCCTTTAATGCGAAATCAGCTAATATTTGCGAGGCAACATGTGAAGGAGAGCCAAGTTGTGAAATGACCTGATGCTCATTTTCCTCTCCTGCTTCCTCAAAGTATTCTTCATAATAGGCAAGCGCAGCATCTAACTCATGCGCAGGAAGCCGACGTAATTTTCCTCGTAGCTGTTTCAAATAGCTTGCTCTATCCATCTAAATTCCCTCCTAAAAGTACACAATCAACCTTTTCCTTATACACTTGCCATTCTTTTAATAGCTCTAATAATCGTATACGTCCTTGTTCTGTAATTTGATAATAGCGTCTATTTCTTCCTTGATAAGGCTGATCGTATGTTGTTAAATAATGCGCTTTTTGTAAGCGGCGTAATACAGGATACAGTGTAGACTCTGAAATCTCCATGACTGATTGTACCTGCTGCGTTAAAGAATAACCATAGGCGTCCTCTTTGTCGACAATAGCCAGTACACAAGCATCAAGTAAAGCTGAACCAAGCTGAAATGTCATCTTTTCACCTCACATGTAATACCTATACTTCATTTTATATTATATGACATATAGTATGTGGATAGTATATGACGTATAGCATTGATTGTCAATTCTAAAAGATAATTTTTTCCAATGTGGTTAGACGAAGATATTGTAAGAAAATAATATTTGAAGATTAGTAGGAAAATCTGTTATAGTATGTGCGAAGGGCAGTATCCATTGTGAACGGCACCTTCAAAAACGCAACAGACTATACGAACAAATATCTGCCTTGATCTTTTCAGACAGGGACGGAAGAAAACGATACGTTCAAATATAGCTTTTATTTTACAAGCTATTACCTCTTCATGGGGTCTTTTTATCATTGAACGACACACTACCCTTCTGTCCATTTTCGGCACAGAAGGGTTTTTCTGTTTTCTTCCTTGAAAAAAGGAGGACTACAAAATGAAAACGACGACAGATTTTTTAAAGATGAAAGCGGCGGGCGAGAAAATCGTGATGGTGACGGCCTATGATTATCCAGCTGCTAAATTCGCAGAAGACGCTGGTGTTGAGATGATACTAGTCGGAGATTCACTTGGAATGGTTGTGCTCGGCTATGATTCTACAATGCCCGTGACTGTAGCGGATATGGTTCATCATGCAAAAGCAGTAAGACGAGGGGCAAAGGATACGTTTATGGTCGTTGATATGCCATTTGGTTCTTATCATGGCGATGTCAATGAGACACTAAAAACAGCCATTGCGATGATGCAACAAACAGGAGCAGATGCTTTAAAGGTTGAGGGGGCAGGAGAGGTTCTACCTGTCATTCGTAAATTAACGTCAGCTGGTATTCCAGTAGTAGCTCATTTAGGTTTATTGCCACAATCAGCGGGAGTGCTTGGTGGTTATAAGGTGCAAGGGAAAACAGCTGAACAGGCGGCTACACTGATCGAAGAAGCAAAACAATGCGAAGAGGCTGGTGCATGTGCAGTCGTGTTAGAATGTATTCCTCATCAGCTAACAGAGATTGTTTCAGCTAGTCTTGTTATTCCAACCATTGGCATAGGCGCAGGTGTAGAGGCTGATGGACAAGTGCTGGTGTATCATGACATGCTAAGCTACGGTTCGCACCATGTACCGAAATTTGTTAAACAATTTGCTGATATGGGCAAAGAAGCAAGCACGGGTATGATTCGTTACGTAGAAGAGGTGAAAGCGGGTACTTTCCCAGCTCCAAAGCATTTCTTCACAATGAAAGAGGAAGCGTTAGATCAGCTATATGGAGGCGTTAAATGATGAAAGTCGTCACGACTATACAGGCATTAGCCGTAGAAATTCAAGCAGCTAAGCAGGCTCAAAAAACGATTGGACTTGTTCCAACGATGGGCTATTTACATGAAGGTCATTTAACATTAGCACAAACAGCTCGTGTAGAAAATGATGTCGTTGTGATGAGTATATTCGTCAATCCAACGCAATTTGGGCCAAATGAAGATTTTGAAAGTTATCCTCGTGATTTGCCAAGGGATACGGCATTAGCTGAATCTGTCGGTGTTGATATTGTGTTCGCGCCAAGTGTGGACGAAATGTATCCCCAAGATGGAGGCATTCGTCTACATGCAGGTGAGCAGGCCACGATTCTTTGTGGTGCGAGTCGCCCTGGTCATTTTGACGGTGTTTTACAGGTTGTCTCTAAATTATTCCATTTAACACTGCCAACACGGGCTTATTTCGGTCAAAAAGATGCACAGCAGGTTGCGATTATTGCGACGATGATACGTGATTTTAATTTCCCTTTAGAAATGCGCATTGTCCCAATTGTGCGTGAGCAGGACGGTTTAGCGAAATCTTCACGTAATGTCTATTTAAGTGCGTCAGAGCGACAAGAGGCTCCAGCGATCAATGAAGCATTACAATTGGCACGCGATAGCTTTTTAGCGAATGGTGATGCTGATAGCGCACTTGCAAAAGCAAAAGCTCATATTCATGCAAGAACACATGGACGAATTGATTATATAGAATTATTGGCATACCCCGATTTAACACCAGTGACAGCTACAACACAGCAAGTTCTGTTGGCAGCAGCTGTTTATATAGGTAAAACACGCTTAATCGACAATTGTATTTTTACTGTGAAAGAGGGACTATAAAATGTTACGTATGATGATGAATAGTAAAATCCACCGTGCAACAGTGACACAGGCGGATTTAAACTACGTAGGCTCCATAACAATTGATGAAGATATTTTAGATGCAGTAGGTATGCTGGCAAACGAAAAAGTACATGTCGTTAATAATAATAATGGCGCTCGTTTTGAAACATATATTATTGCTGGTGAACGAGGTTCAGGTGTGATTTGTGTCAATGGCGCAGCAGCAAGACTTGTACAGCGTGGTGATATTGTCATCATTATTTCCTATGTGTATGTAGATAATCAGGAGGCTAAAGATCATCAACCAACTGTAGCCATCATGGGAGAGGGCAATACGATTAAGGAAATGATTGCACACGAACCAGAGGCAACAGTGATGTGAATTCAGCCATAGTATAAATTTAATACCAGAGAGGAGGATGGCAAATCATAGCCAATCCTCCTTTTTTACGATTGAATTTGTAATAAAAGCAACTGGTAAAATTTTGCTTTCATTACTATTAAACTAGTTTTTAAAATTATAATTTTACAAATGTTCTAGTATTTTGTGTAATATTTATGTAGAATTTAGTTGTTAGTACATCATTTTACTAGTGGAGGTATCATTTGTCATGGAAAATAAACGTAACAAATTTTTAACAGTTACTGCGGCAGCATTAGCCGTAACAGCGGTAGCGGTAGTACCAGCATCGGCAGCAAGTCCTTTTTCAGATGTAAAGGAAAGTCATGCAGATTTTGAAGGCATTGCTACACTTTATGCAGCAGGGATTATCAGTGGTTACCCAGATGGTACATTCAAACCAGATACAAATGTCACACGTGGACAAGCTGCAAAAATGATTGCAGGCGCATTAAAATTGGATACTAAAGAAGTAGAGGATCCAAAATTTACGGATATTAGTGCATCAAATCCTTATTATGGCTCGATTGCAGCGCTTGTAGGATTAAATGTCATTACAGGCTATGGAGATAATACTTTCCGTCCAAACCAAACTATTACACATGGTGATTTAGCAAAAATCTTAGCATCTATTCCAACATTACCAGAGCTAGAAAGTGCAAAAAATCATGAGGCTAGTGAAAAAGTTACACGTGGACAACTGGCAACGTTCATTGCAGAAGCTCTAACAAAATCAAACCCAGAAACACCAGAGACTCCTGAAACACCAGAAGATGCATTCTCATTATCGATTTTACACGTGAACGATACACATGCTCGTGCAAATGAATTACCTAAATTGGCGACAGCTGTAAAAGAACAAAGAGAAGCAAAGAAAAATGTTTTAACATTACATGCTGGCGATGCATTCAATGGTACTTTATATTTTAATGAATTCCATGGACAAGCAGACCTAGCGCTATTAAATGAAATTGGCTTTGATGCAATGGTATTTGGTAACCATGAATTTGATTTAGGTGCCTCTCCTGAAGGTCATCAAGCATTAGCGGATTTTGTTAAAGGGGCTAAATTCCCATTTGTAGATGCTAATACTGATTTCTCAGCAGATGCTAAATTCACAGGTTTATTTACTGATTTAATTTCAAGTGAGCCTGAAAATGGTAAAATTTATTCTGGTATTGTAAAAGAAATTGATGGAGAAAAAGTAGGTATTTTCGGCTTAACGACTGAGGAAACGGTTGATATTGCTTCTCCTGATAAAGTAACATTTACAAATTATATTGAGGAAGCGAAAAAAGCAGTGGCAGCCTTTGAAGGAATGGGTGTCAACAAAATTATCGCTTTAACACATATTGGCTACAATGATAATCCGAATGTTGATAATGATATTTTACTAGCTAAAAATGTACCAGGCATTGATGTCATTGTTGGTGCACATGATCATACAAAATTAGACGAGCCATTTGTTGTTGATACAAATACAGTAGGTGAAGCAAAGGATGCTACATTAATTGTACAGGCCAATGAGTATGTAAAATACTTAGGTACGCTTGATGTAACATTTGATGGAGATGGTGTAGTTACTGAATATGGTGGCGAGTTAATCGACCTTGGTAAGGTAGCTGAAGACGAGACATTAGTGAAATTACTAGCACCTTATAAAGCAAAAGTAGATGAAGTGAACAACAAAGAAATCGGTGTAACACTAAAAGAAGCTTTAGCTAACCCACGTGCAAGTGAAACAAGTCTTGAAAGTGTGCGTAGTAATGAAACAGCCCTAGGTAATATCATTACAGACGGTATGCTAGCAAAGGCACAAAAATATACTGATAAAACGGTTGTAATGGCATTACAAAATGGCGGTGGTATTCGTGAAGCAATTCCAGCTGGGAATATTACAGTTGGTCAAGTAATTACAGTATTACCATTCGGTAACACTTTAGCATTAATGGATGCAACAGGTGCTGAGCTAAAAGCAGCATTTGAAGTGTCCTTGAAAAATGCACCTAAAGAAAATGGTGGCTTCTTACACATTGCTGGAGCGAAATTACAATATGATTCGTCAAAAGAAGTAGGCTCACGTGTTGTATCTATCGAATATTTAGATAAAGCAACAGGTAAATACGTTGCTATTGAAGATGGTAAAACTTACACAGTAGCTACAAATGCCTATACTGCTAAAGGTGGAGATGGCCTAGATATGTTTGCTAAAGCATATGAAGAAGGTCGTGTTACAGATTTAGGCTTATCTGATTGGGAAAACCTTCAAGAGCAATTACTATCACTTAAAGAAGTGAAAACAACATCAGAAGGTCGTATTGTTGATGTTGCAAAAAAACAATAAGCTTGACATTCTTTAAGTAAACAATCAAGTACTATTCATTTACGCAACCTTAGAGGCTTTCTCTAAGGCTGCGTTTTTTTGTATGGATGCAGTGATTTAACAAAGGGGAGAAAGGATGCCTAGGAGCCAATTATATGATAAAATTCAACTTATCTAATGTGAACTGTGAGTTGAGATGTATGATGGAAAGTCAAAAATATGCAATTGTAGATTTGGAGACAACTGGTCATTCACCAGCCAATGGGGACCGGATGATTCAAATTGCCGTTGTTATTATGAAGGATTGGGAAATTGAGCGTACCTATACTAAGTTCATTAATCCTGGGAAAGCAATTCCAACTTTCATTCAAGATTTAACGCATATAACGAATGAGGATGTAAAGGATGCTTTACCATTTGAAGCGCATGCGGATTACATATATGAGCTACTTGCTGACTGTGTATTTGTCGCACATAATGCAGATTTTGACTTATCCTTTTTACAAGCAGAGTTTAAACGTGCCGGACTTCCGAAATGGCAAGGCAAAAAAATGGATACGGTGGAGCTGGCTAAAATTTTGTTTCCTATGTCTCTCGGTTTTAAGCTAGGGGATTTAGCGGCTGATTTAAATATCGAGCTAGCAAATGCACATCGAGCGGATGACGATGCACGCGCGACAGCAGAGCTATTCAGGCATTGCTGGAAGGAGCTGTTAAGTCTGCCACAGCTAACGCTTGAACAGATGCATAAGCGTTCATTTCGCTTGAAATCAAATATTTCTCAGCTTTTTTTTGAGGCGTTGCAAATTAAACGCCAGCATATTACAGGCCGTGAGAATGTGCATTATTATCGTAATTTTGCGATTGGCAATGGCCGAAATAAGCATGAACATATGACAGAAACGATTCCCTACCCTCAATCAGTAGCTGAGAAAATATCTTTAATGTCAAAGGCAATGCCGAATTTTGAGGAACGTCCTGCACAATTTGACATGATGGACACGATTTGGCAGGCATTCCATGAACAACAGGAGTGCGTGATTGAAGCTTCTACGGGCATTGGTAAAACTGCTGGCTATTTACTCCCTGCGATCTTATTTGCCCGTGCTGTCGATAAAAAGATTGCCATCAGCACTTATACTTCCTATTTACAAGAACAGCTTGTAGAAGAGGAGTTACCAAAGATCGAAAAAATCCTTGGAACAAAAGTGAATTTGTGTGTGCTAAAGGGCATGCAGCATTATATTGATCTCGAACGCTTTGAGCAATGTATGGCACATGCTGATGAATCCTATGATGATACATTTACTATTTTACAAATACTCGTTTGGCTGACAAAAACAGAGACAGGTGTATTGAGCGAGCTCAATGTTTCTGGTGGCGGACAACTATTTTTAGAAAAAATTCGAAAAATACCGAATGACAAGCCTTCAAAGGGTTTTGATTTCTATGAGCAAGCTTTAAAGAACAGTGCAGTTGCTGACTGTATTGTAACGAACCATGCCATGGTGTTAAGTGATTTAGTGCGTCAAACACCACTCTTTACAGAAATAGATGGCTGGATTATTGACGAGGCGCATCAATTTATTCAGGCTGCTATGCAGCAGGATGAAGTGGTCTTCTCCTATACACAGTGGAAGTATATTTTTGGGCAAATTGGCACGATGGAGGACACCGCTCTATTTCAACAATTTTGCCAAGCAGCGAAGAAAAAACAGCGAGTGGCCATGCAAAATTTGCAGCATCTAGACGCACAATTTATACGTTTACAGCGGACATTTGATGAAACCATTCAGAGGGCTGTTCAAAAAATGCAACAGCAAATGAAAGGCAAACAAGCAGGTAGTAAATGCACCTTGTTCTTAGAGGATGTCTCACTTGCGAAAGAATCGTTTGCACAAGTAAGCAAACTAACCCAGCAATGGCTGGATCTCGCTACTAGCATTACGCAGTCATTCGAAAATGCGATTGAGCAGCTAGATAAAAACGATCAATATGTATTATCAGAATGGCAATATTGGATTCGAGAAGTGAAGATAAAAATTGCTGAATGGGACGATATTTTTCTATCACCACAGGAAGGCAATTCTGTTTGGTTAGAATTTGATGTACGGAGTGTTCCTGGTAGTCTCCATGTCTTTAAAAAGCCTGTCAATGTCACGCCGATAATTGAACAAGTATTAGCACCATTACGTCAACAAGCAAGTATTGTTTGGACATCCGGCACATTAACGGTACCAGGCAATGAGCGTTTTGTTACACGCCAGTTAGGTATCGCTGATAATGTCGAAGTCTTGAAACTGCAAGCTCCGCCAGCCTACTATGCTGGAGCAAAGGCATTTATTGTCACCGATATGCCAGATATTCAGCATGTCAGCCAGGAAGAATACATTGAGGCTGTTGCCCATGCAATTACGCGGACTGTTCGAATGACAGAGGGACGTTGCTTTGTGCTCTTTACAGCACAGGATATGCTACGAAAAACAGTCGAGCTTATCCAAGATAGTGAACTTTTAGATGATTACATGCTATTTGCACAAGGTGTAACAGGCGGTAGCCGTATGCGTATTCTAAAATCGTTTCAAAAATTTAGTCATGCCGTTCTTTTTGGTACAAACAGTTTTTGGGAGGGTGTAGATGTTCCAGGGGATGCCCTTGCCTCTGTCATTGTCGTACGATTACCATTCTCTTCACCAGAAGAGCCTGTCTTTAAGGCAAGGGCTAAGCATCTAACTGCTCAAGGGCGCAATTCCTTTACTGAGCTTTCTTTACCAGAAGCCATCATGCGCTTTAAACAGGGCTTTGGTCGATTAATTCGTTCTTCTCAGGATAAGGGCGCCTTTATTGTCCTAGATCGACGAATTACTAGTAAGTCGTATGGGAAAGAATTTATTAAAGCATTGCCACCTATCGATGTAAAGAAATTACAGCTACCCGAATTGTTAAAAGAACTAAATCATTGGCAAAAATAGTAGAAACCCCTTTTAGCATTGCTAGAAGGGGTTTCTTAGTGTTGAAAAACAAAACAGTCAATTGAAAGGTAGAAATGGATTTCCGTTGCAGGCTACTTGCTTTCCTGTGGGCGAGCGCCGAATCGCTTCCTCCGCTACCGCTCCGTTTAGAGTTTTGCCTGTCTCGCTATCCCACGGGAGTCAAGTAGCCTTCCACTTCAACCCACTGACTTTTTTAGCAAAGGCGTTCACTACTCATTTTTTGAGGGGTGTCGTAACGAATCACTTCTCCACATTGAAAATAAGAGCTTATCCCCTCTAAGAATACAAATAATGGGTTATTTGATTGCTATACTAGCATGAAAAAAGTAAAGACACTTTTGCAGCATGGTTGATTGGAGTGGAGCCAGCGTCACTCCTAGGGGATTTAGCGTCACAGAGGAGACCCTGGAGCGAACGTAAGTGAGTGAAGCGGCTCCTCGGACGCCCCCTGGAAAGGACGCTGGCGGAACGGAAATCAACCCCTCGCCTTGCAAAGTTGCTTTTTCTGTCGTTGATATCATCTTTTTTCATACATACTAAGCAGTTAAAGAGTGGAAATGTTATATTGCTAGCATGATTATCGTTGCTTGTTTTTATTTTGCTCATCAAAAAGGTTGGCGTTTCGAACAATTTCAGTAATATATTTCATGACGATTTCCGTTGCTTGTTCGGCATCATAACTTTTACGATTATTCAATAGGTTCGTAAACATGCCTTGCCAAATTAATAATGTGATTTCATTGATGGCATCTACATTACCCTCGGTTAAGTAGCCTTCTTTTAAAGCGATCTCTAACATTGAACGTCCTCGTTTTGTCAGACTGTGTTGAAATAAAATGGTCTTTAAATCTTCAGGAATATTGATTAAATCATTGGGGTAAAAATTATAATAGTTTTCCAATAGTGCTTCTGGTGTTTCCCCTAAGTCCATGATAAAGACCGCGTGAAAAATCTGAGGTTGTTTGAAGGAATACTGGCAAAAGCATTCCCATGCCAATAGGTATTTATCAATGGGATCTTTGCCTTTTTCTATGTAGTGAGCAACTTCGTTAGTATATTCTTGCATACATCTCATCGATGCAAAAAATAGAAGATGCGAGATTTCTGAAAAATAATTATAGATGGTTGCACTGTTATAACCAGCTTTATCGGCAACCTTTCGGATCGTAACGTTTTCCAGTCCTTCTTCTTCGATTATTTCCGCAGTGGCGTCTACAAAGTATTTCCACATACGACTCCTTTGTATTTCCTTTTTTTTCAAAGTAATATCCCCCTAACGAACAAATAAGTAATGTAAAATCATTAATTAAATGTATATATTTACCTTATTATAGCTAATTTAAACTTATTATAGCAAAACAATTTTAATTTCCTGCTTCCATTATAGCATTAGCTTTTGTCAATTTCAGAGTTGTGCATTAGATTTTCAGGTGATATACTAATCACAATTATTTTATAATCATGATTACTAAATAATCAAGATTCGGAATAATTAGACGAAGAGGATGTTGGAACAAAGAATCATGTGCTTAGACACAAGGGGAGGATTATGCAATGAGTAAAAAAATTGTGACACAATTTGAGTGTACATATGAAACAATCGAAAACACATGGATCGAATTAGCAGACGGCACAAAGCTTTCTAGTCGTATTTGGCTTCCGACAGTGAAATCAGGAGAGAAAGTACCAGCCATTTTAGAGTATATTCCTTATCGTAAAACAGATGGGACAAGAGCGAGAGATGAACCTATGCACGGTTATTTTGCAGGACATGGCTATGCTGTTGTGCGAGTAGATATGCGCGGTTCAGGTGAGTCAGACGGTTTATTAAAAGATGAATATCTAAAGCAAGAGCAGGATGATGCTCTTGAAGTCATTGAATGGATTGCTAGCCAAAGCTGGTGTGATGGCAATATCGGGATGATGGGGAAATCGTGGGGCGGATTTAATTCTCTACAAGTAGCAGCTCGTCGACCAAAGGCGTTAAAGGCGATTATTACAGTAGGCTTTACAGATGATCGTTATAATAATGATATTCACTATAAGGGCGGTTGTTTATTAAACGATAACTTCTGGTGGGGCGCTATTATGTTAGCCTACCAGCTTCGTCCGATTGATCCACATATTGTTGGCGATAGCTGGCGTGATAAATGGATGGAACGATTAGAAAATATGCCTTTGTGGATGGCACAATGGATGGAGCATCAAACAAGAGACGACTATTGGAAACATGGTTCGGTTTGTGAGAATTATAATGACATAGAAATCCCTGTTTTTGCGTTAGATGGCTGGGAAGATTCTTATACAAACACAGTCTTAAGTTTAATGGAAGGGCTTTCTGTTCCTAGAAAAGGCATCATTGGCCCATGGGCACATGTTTATCCACATGATGGCGTGCCAGGTCCAGCAATGGGCTTTCTGCAAGAAGCTGTGAAATGGTGGGATCATTGGTTAAAAGGAATAGACAATGATGTAATGGATGGACCAATGGTGAATGTCTGGGTAGAAGAAAGCATGGAGCCATCCGTTAAGAAACCAATCAGCAAAGGCTATTGGGTTGGATTAGAATCGTGGCCAACTGCGGAAGCGGTACAAACAAAGGGATATCAACTGACACATGGCAAACTAGTAGAAAATCGCGGCGATCAACAAGAGCAAGTTCTCTTAAAAACTCCTCAAAATCATGGTCTTTTATCAGGTGAATGGATGGGAGCTGGCGTATTAGGAGAAAGTCCAGCAGACCAACGATTAGATGATGGAATGGCAATGGTTTTTGAAACGGATAGGCTAGAGAATGCATTAGAGATTGTGGGCTATCCAAAATTTGAAGTGGAATTAATGAGTGACAAACCACATGCAATGCTGTTTGCACAGCTATCAGATGTAGCGCCTAATGGAGCTGTCACACGTGTATCCTATGGCGTGATGAATTTAACACACTTAAATGGGCATGATCGTGTTGACCTGTTAACACCTGGTGAAAAAGTGAAGGCCTTTGTTCAGTTAGATTGCTGTGGACATCAATTTAAAGCAGGGCATCGTTTACGCTTATCCTTAGCGACAACGTTTTGGCCGATGTTTTGGCCAATGCCGGAAGATGCTACATTGACATTGAATCTTGAAACGGCTACCTTATCATTGCCAACCTTCCATGGTCAGCAAGTAGTAGGACCTAATATGAATCCTGAAAGTGCACCGTTAACACCAATCACAACGCTACAAGAAGGAAGAGTCGATCGTTCTATATCCTATGATATTTTAACTGATACATGGACATGTATTACAGATGGGGTTGGAGGCGTATTTGGTGAAGGTATCTATCGCTTTGATGATATTGATATCACTGTAGAACATAATTTGAAACGAGAATTAACATTAACGAATGCTGATCCACTGTCAGCACAGTATACAATCTATCAAAAGATGAAAATTGGTCGTGAAGGCTGGTGGATTGACGCAGATATAACCGTTACGAAAAAATCTGAACAAGAAAACTTCCAAATTGTTGGGGAAATGGCTATTAAAGAAAATGATAAACAGGTCTTCCATAAGGAATGGGATCAAAAAATTAAACGTCATGGCTTGTAAATAACATATAAGGGGTAAACATATGGAGGCTAAGTTAAAAAAGAATACAGCTACTTTAGTTATTTTAGCTGTTTCAGGTGCATTAATTTACGCATTGCCTTATTTTAGAAACTACTATTATGATGTCTTTCTGGATGCGTTTCATTTAACCAATACACAAATGGGGACACTTGGTAGTGCGTATGGTGTTTGTTGTTTAATTTCCTATATTTTTGGAGGATTTTGTGCAGATCGTTGGAAAACGAAATATTTATTAACCATTTCTTTAGTAGCCACAGGATTATTAGGGTTTACATTATTATTGTATCCACCATATCCTGTCCTTCTATTGATTCATGCTGCTTGGGGAATCACGTCGATTATGACATTCTGGGGAGCATTAGTAAAAGCAGTTCGTTCTTTAGGCTCTGAAAATGAACAAGGAAAAGCTTTTGGATTTTTTGAAGGTGGACGTGGCGTAACCAATATCATTCAATCTGCTGTGATTTTAGGAATCTTTGCTTTTTTTGCGAAACATATGAGTGATAAAATGGCGCTCTCAGCAGTTATTACGGTGTATTCTGTTATTTGTCTTTTGTTGGGCTTCATGATAATGATGCTGTATAAAGATCCTGACCAAGCAACTGTCAGTTCCGAAGACAAGGAAAGCAGTAAATCGTTTGATTGGGCAGTTCTTTGGAAAGTGTTGAAGATGCCAACTACTTGGCTTGCAACGATCCTTATCTTTACGTCCTATGCGATGATTATTAGCTATTATTACATCACACCTTATGCAACAGCCGCATTTGGTGCCTCTACGTTAATTGCTGCAGCTTTGGGCTACTTCTCACAATATTGTCGTCCTATTGGTAGTTTTAGTGCAGGAATCATAGGCGATCGCATTGGTGTGTCGAATATGGTGTTAATCGGCTATATTTTATTAGCGCTTGGTTTAGTAGGACTCATTCTGTTGCCAGGCAAAGCTTCTTTAATCCTTATGCTTTTAGTGTTCATTGGGATTATCTATACATCTATGTATGCTTTGCAAGCTATGCATTTTGCGATTCTAGTAGAAGGCGATTATCCTGTAGAATCAACTGGAACTGTTTCGATGCCACTGATGATAATTGGTTATAGTGGTGAAATCTTTATGCCGATTATTGCAGGCGCTTGTTTAGATTACTGGGGTGGCACAGCGGGCTATAAAGTATTCTTCGGTATTTTATTAGGCTTAGCTATTATTGGATTCATTACAGTAGTCATTTGGCAACGTGTAACGAAAGAAAAGCGGCAAGAAATTGCCTTGCAGCGAAAGCTTGCGAAGGAACAGGCCCTTACTTAATTTAGTTTCAAAAGGTATGTCCAAAATAAAGGGATACCTTCTTATAAGAAAAAAGATGACCTTGGTTTGAGCCGAGGTCATCTTTTTTCACGTTCAGAAGCTATCAAGAATTATTTTTGTGAAAATTTATTTTATAAAACTTTTTTGGTCTTCCTCGAAGTTTCTCATGCTTTTTATAGATTAGTTCGGCAATACCTTTACTTTCTAACTCGTTCAAGATGCGATTAGAGCTTCTGATTGTAATACCTAAATGCTGGGCAATATCTGCGGAAGAAAGTTCATTGGTATTTGTTTTTTCAATGACTGCAAGGATTTTTTGAATGAACAAAATAGAGATATCTAATTTTTCGCTTAGTCGTTGCAGTTCAGGTGTATCTTCTATTTTCTGTAAAACAACTTTTTCCTCTGTATCTAGACTAATAAATTGACCATCTTCTGTAATAATCAAGGATGATATGTCTTGTTGCTGTGCCTCATGATTCGCAGTGTGTGCTTTTTTACGCGCATCATCAATATTTTGTGCAACTCCCCAGCCAAGATGAAGACTAAAAGACAAATGCTCGGATAAAGTATCGATTAATGTATCCTGAGCAAAATTATTAGTGATAAAAAGTAATTCTTTTTGTGAGGTAATGATTTCAAAATGAACACTTTGCTTTTGGATTATCATTGTTAGATGATTTTTTTTACAATATTCCAATAAGGCAGTTTGCAAAAGGCTCTGATTCAGTTCCGCATGTGTATTTTCTTCTTTAGGAATTAATGCATCACTTGTCAATTTACCAATCACCATAATACTTTCAGTCAATTGTTTATGACGTACCTCTAGAATAACCTTTTCAAATATCTCCAAAATCGTTTCAGGTGAAGCAGTAATTAGCTCCGCTTTCACACCTTGCTCGGAAAGTTTATCCAATATATTACTAAAAGCTGTAATGGATAATTCCGCTTTCCCTGAATGGTTTAATTCAATATGCCTCTCTAATAACTCCTCATAAAAATTGTCTGTTATATCTAAATGAATCAGATGTGCCTCTTCGTCTTTAGCGTAGAGTTCCTCAAGCTTAATTAAACCTGTATAGCCACTAAAATCAAACGTTACTTTAGAGAAGTCTAGATTAGGATATTTTCTGCTGATATGAAAGAGCTTTTTATAAAAATCTCGTTCATTGGCCATGTAATAATGAGTGGGAATTTGATAATGTACGTTTGCATTTTGTAGGACTAAATGTGCAAGTCCATTCATCACAATGGCATCGAAAAATAAATAGTTTTCTAAATAGAGTGGCTTTATTTCAGATAGCTTCTTATATGTAAAAAAAGTTAGCTCGCAACGATCTGTTAATTTTTCTTTAACTGGTAAAACATCTTGTAGCGAATTATGCGCCACAATCACACCGATTCGAATCAAAATGAATTCTCCTCCTAGGTTTTTCTATTAGGTCTAGTATATTGGACAGTCACAGTTGATAGCAATATTGAAGTGAATTTTTTGAATTTTGTTGATTTTTTAAATAACTATCGACTATAATCATTTAAGGACAGTCTTAAATATGTCCAAAAATAAAAGAACATTCACAAAGGGGGACTTTTTTTGGAAAAATCAACTGTAAGTAAACAGAAGTACATAATTCTAGGTATTTTGTTTTTTACATGGATCGTAAATTATTTAGATAAGTTATCTATGAATGTGGCGATTATTCCGATTGCGGAGGAATTTCACTTAAATGAAACACAAGCAGGATTAGTTATTAGTGTTTTTTTCATGAGTTATGCGGTGATGCAATTAGTGGGGGGCTTTCTTTCTGATAAATATGGGGCGAGAAGTATGATTCTCATTTCAGTTGTATTATGGTCCATTTTTACAATCATGACTGGGTTTGCTTGGTCATTCATTTCTCTTATTGCCATCCGCTTATTATTCGGCATTGGAGAAGGAAGTTTTCCTGCAGCGAGTTCGTTAGCCATTGCAGACAATTTTCCGAAAGCAGAGCGCGGTCGGGCAAAGTCAACACTTACTGCCGCTACAACAGTAGGTAGTATGATTTCAGCTATTGTAGCTGCCGCTTTAATCATGTCCATTGGATGGCGAAATTTGTTCTTTATTTTTGGTACACTAGGCTTCTTTTTAACCAATGCGCTTTATTTTTTATTAAAGCCAAATACGCAATATAGGGAAAACACACAGACAGTAAAAACAAAAGTCCCTTTAAAGAAATTACTCAAAATGCCCATGCTGTGGCAGTTAATGCTGATGTATTTTGGCGTAAGTATTGTCAATTGGGGACTCACATCATGGATGCCTACTTATATGGTAAAAGCGAAACATTTGGATATGGTAGCGATGGGGGCAGTATCGATTATTCCTGCGCTAGCAGCTCTTGTAGCTGTAGTGCTTACAGGTTGGTTAATCGATAAACATGCAGTGGGCAAGGAGAAGTATTTAATAATGGGCGGTGCCTTCATTGCAGGAATTAGTTTATTTTTTATGACAAATGCTTCTTCCATTGTCATGGTCGTGCTATTCCAATCAATCACTACTGCAGGATGCCTATTTGCTACAACAACGATTCTAACATTACCACTTAAATATTTTTCTCATGATGTTATTGGGACAGCAACTGGCTTTATGTATTTCGGAGGTCAAATGGCAGGAGCCATTTCTCCATCTGTCATGGGATTTGTGATTACTTTATTTAATGGCTCTTACTCAGCAGCATTTTTGTTCTTAATGGTGATGATTATTATTCCAATCGTGACAGCTATGACGCTACATACAAAAAATGAAGCATTAACAAATATATCTGTTCAATAATGAAAACATACAACAATGGAGTGATAAAAGATGATGTCTACTTTTCTAGAGGAAATCTCTAAAACTATTGAAGAAAAACGGGAACAATTGATAGATATTAGCAATCAAATTTGGAATTTTGCTGAAATTCGCTTTGAGGAATTTCAATCGGCTGAGCTACTATGTAAGGCTTTAGAAAGTGAGGGCTTTCATGTTGAAAAAGGAGTAGCTGAACTTGAAACAGCCTTTATTGGTAGCTATGGGAGCGGAAAGCCCGTCATAGCCTTCCTTGGAGAATATGATGCATTGTCAGGTTTAAGTCAACAAGCAGGTACTGCCACTAAGAAAGCTATTCAAGAAGGTGGAAATGGACATGGTTGTGGGCACAATCTACTTGGGACAGGATCACTTGCGGCAGCAATAGCTTTACGTGAGCATATGAAAAAGCACAATATTCCAGGTACCATCCGTTATTATGGTTGTCCAGCAGAAGAAGGAGGCTCAGGTAAAACATTGATGGTGCGTGCAGGGCTTTTCGATGATGTAGATTTCGCCTTATGCTGGCATCCAGCCGATCGAAACTTAATGATGTGTACAAGCTCCTTAGCTAATATACAAGCATCTTTCAAATTTACAGGACGTTCAGCACATGCTGCTCAAGCGCCTCATTTAGGACGTAGTGCACTAGATGCCGTTGAATTAATGAACGTTGGGGTTAACTATCTTCGAGAGCATATTATTCCTGAAGCACGAGTGCATTATGCTATCACCAATACTGGTGGACTTTCGCCAAATATTGTGCAGGCTGATGCCAGTGTTCTCTATTTAGTACGTGCACCAAAAACAAGTCAAGTAAATGAAATTTATGAGCGTGTCTGTCAAATTGCCGAAGGAGCGGCATTAATGACGGGAACAAAGGTGGAAGTAATCTTTGATAAAGCCTGTTCAAATCTCGTTCCGAATCATACCATGCAACAGGTGATGTTTAAACAGTTTACACAGTTAGGTACCCCGACGTTTAGCGAAGAGGACTACGAATTTGCTTCTACCATTAGGGAGACACTTTCAGAACAAGAGAAACAGGGGGGAGGACTAGCTGCTATTC
The DNA here is from genome assembly GCF_038630885.1 of Lysinibacillus sp. FSL K6-0057. Taxonomy (NCBI): domain Bacteria; kingdom Bacillati; phylum Bacillota; class Bacilli; order Caryophanales; family Bacillaceae; genus Lysinibacillus; species Lysinibacillus sp. FSL K6-0057. The sequence continues at coordinate 1,639,692 of NZ_CP152047.1, forward strand.
CAGCTTATAAAGAATTAATGGCGAAAGAAATAGATTCACCATTATCGACCGTTTTATTCCCTTATTATCAGGCATTTACCAATATTACGATGCCGGGTTCAACGGATGTTGGGGATGTAAGCTGGGTTGTTCCTACTGTACAGTGTACAACGACCTGTCATGCACAGGGAACGCAGCTTCATTCTTGGCAGGCCGTTGCTACGGGCACAACGTCCATTGCTCATAAAGGGATGCTCCACGCAGGAAAAGTAATGGCTGCTACTGCTGCTGCCATGCTTGCTCAACCACAATTAATGGAGCAAGCTAAGCAAGAGCTAAAAGAGCGTTTAGGGAATGAGGTATATCAAAATCCAATTCCTAAAGAAATAAAACCTTTACACAGTAAACAATAGGCATCTTAAATCGATAAGTAAACAAAGAGGCGTCACGATAATGACGCCTCTGCATAGTGTTGAAAAACAAAACTAACAATAGAATTTTTATGAAAGGTGAAAACGGATTTCCGTTGCAGGCTACTTGCTTTCCTGTGGGCGAGCGCCGAATCGCTTCCTCCGCTACCGCTCCGTGCAGGGCTTCGCCTGTCTCGCTATCCCACGGGAGTCAAGTAGCCTTCCACCCCATCTACCAACGATATCTCCAGCTCGTACATTATTTTTCAATAGCTCTGCTACATTTTGTAATACGATATCGCCTACCTGATGCCCATATTCATCATTAACGGCTTTAAAGTAATCAATATCTAACAGAATAATAGAGAGTGGTGTTCCATTTCTTCTTTTAGCTTGTTCCAATTCTTTTTCTAATACATCATCTAGACGTACACGATTTGGAATTTGTGTCAGACGATCCGTGTTAGCTAATGCTTCCAACTTAAGCTTTGCTAATTCAAGCTCTTGAGTGCGTTCTTGAACTTTCTCTTCAAGTTGCTCATTTAACGTTTCTTGCATGATTTGATGTTCTTTCTTAATAATGTTGATTTTATCTCCTAAAGCTAAAGATAAAAAGATCGATTCAAAAATAGCTCCAATGGCCGGAACCTCCTCAAATATACGTGGATGGAACGGGATCACACTTAAAAAGGCTAATGCTTGAACGATAATGGAGCCTAGTAAAACCGTCCAACCAATTAAATAAAAACGAGCCATTTTTTGGCCCTTTATTAAAACGAAAATGCCTGACAACCATAAAAAGATAAAGACAACAACAGCAAAGCTAGTTGTAAAATTATTGGTGATGGACACATCAGGAATGATAAAGGAGGCCATTAAAGAGCAGAGTGTGATCCATAAAAGCAATTTTCCTATTTTATGGAACAACGGTAAATATTTTTTTAACTCTAGAAACTGAATGCAAAATAGAAGCATAAATACAAGCAAAAGATTTCCACTGACTGTTAAAGATTTGATAAAGAACACTTGAGGCAACCATGATCCCAATAATTCGATGTCTAATGAATTTAACGTAGCTTGATAGAAAATAAAGCTCAGCATATATAAAACATAGAAGAAATACGCCTTATCTTTTAATGAAAAATATAAAAATAAATTATAAATTAAGAGGGCGGATAAAAAACCATAAAAGATCCCTGTTAAAAATTTATATTCACTAATCTTGTTGGTAAAACTGATTTCAGTATAAAGATAGGATGTTAAACTTAATGGTAAAGCCCCGTCTAACTTCATATAAATTTCACGAACAGCAGGATCATTGATTTGAAATAAATTAGATCGTGAGGGAATCGATTGCTCCCCAAGATTGGCGATTCCTCTTTTTTGCACATCGTAGGTGCCATCTGCTTTCACTACATACATATCAATGCGATCTAATTTATCTGTTACCTCTAGCCAATAGGATTCCTCTTTATTTATTAAAATGTTATCCATGGATAACCGTAACCAAATGGTATCCTTTGTATGCCAGAAGAATGGATATGGATGATTACTAGCCACAAAAGAATGGTCATGGACACCACTTAATAAATCTTCGATGGAGACCTTTTTGGAAGTGTCTCGAAAAATATCATAATGTTGTCCTAAAATAATAGGATCGAGCAGTTCATCCGTTGGGCTCATTGCGCTGACAGGGGGGATCAGGGCTAACATAAATAGGATAAAAAGAATAAAGAAATTTATTTTTCTGATTATTTTGTTTTCCATGAAAGGGCAATTGCTCCTATTCTACAGTTACTAGATTATATGCAAACAAATGGATAGTCTATTATAAGAAAATTATCACAACATTATTATAGACCATAATAGCAAGATTGAGGACGAAATAAACGGATAGTTCCTGATAATATGAGGTCTAACAAACAGTATGGAGGCTTTCATTATGTCAAAAATTCTGGAATTCAATGACTTACATTTTTCACAAGAGCTATTATTTATAGGGAATGCCTGGGATGTGTTATCGGCATTAACATTAGAAAAAGCAGGCTTTCAAGCAATTGGCACAACAAGCTGGGGTATAGCTAACTCGCTTGGCTATGCGGACGGTGAACAGATCGATTTTCAACGACATCTAACCATTATTCAATCGATTACAGAGCAAGTGAACATACCCGTGTCGGCAGATATTGAAGCGGGGTATGGTCATGATGAACAGAGTATTATCGACAATGTTTTAAGAACGGCGGATGTTGGGGTAGCAGGGATTAACATTGAAGATTCCCTTAAACAGCAAACAGGCTTAAGAAGCATAACTGAACATGGTCATTTGTTAACAAACATGAGGAAAGAATTAGATAACCATGGCTATAAAGATTTCTTTATTAATGCCCGAACAGATACGTATTTTCAGTTGGAGCAACCATTTGAGGAAACAATAACAAGAGCAAAAGCTTATATTGAGAGTGGAGCAAGTGGTATATTTATCCCTGGCTTAACAGATGTCAATGAAATCAGGGCGATGACTCGTACTGTAAATGCACCTATTAATCTCCTTTCTTTACCTGGTTTATCGGATGTCAAGTTATTAAAAGAATTAGGGGTAAAGCGTTTTAGTTTTGGCAATGCACTTTCAGATAAAATCATTGCGCATTTAACTCAGCATGCCGCACAATTATTAAAAGAACAAGATACTTCTTCTTTATATGTATAATCGATGAAAATGAGGTGATATATTCGTGGACAATGCAATCAATTTATCCTTTGAGGAGAAGTGGGAAAAAATCATCGCTTGTGATCAAACCTATGATGGGCTATTTTATACTGCGGTTAAGACTACTAAAATTTATTGCCGTCCTTCTTGTAAATCCAGAAAACCAAAAAAGATAAACGTTGAATTTTATGAGGATATCCGAGAGGTAGAGGCGGCTGGCTATCGGGCATGTAAACGATGTCAACCTGAAATCGAATATTCACCACATACGCAATTGATTAAAAATGTGACAGCTTTTATCATTAACGAATATAAGCAAAGCGTGACATTGCAGGATATGGCGGAGCATGTAGGCATCAGTCCATTTCATCTTGAACGTCTATTTAAGCAAGAAACTGCTGAAACACCCCGAACGTATTTAGAGAAAATACGAATTGATAAGGCTGCATATCTATTAAAACATACAGACTATACAAATTTAGAAATTTGTTATGAAGCAGGCTTTCAAAGTCCATCTAACTTTTATAAAGTTTTTCGACGGCTGAAAAATTGCTCCCCTACAGAATATCGAAACCTATTATAGGAAGGAACCATGAGATGAAATGGAAGAATGAAGATTGTTGTATAGTCATCGAGCCACCAGAACAATTCAATTATCCGGAGTGTTTGCAGTTCTTAAAGCGTTCAAATCAAGAAGTTCTTCATCATATGAAAGATGATGTGCTCTATAAATTACTAAAGATTAATGAGCAGCTAATTTTATGTAAAATAACGGAGCAAGCAAATAATATAAAAGTGATATTTCCGATGAATCAGCCGTCTAGCCATGAACACGCAACAATCGTACAATATGTCACAGAGTGGTTTGATTTAACAAAGGATTTGCAGGGCTATTATCAGATGGCTGAAAAGATCCAATCTTGCAGCCACTTACGAAAAAATATGCAGGATTACGATTAATCGGAATTCCTGATTTATTTGAGGCCTTGGTTTGGGCCATTATCGGACAACAAATTAATTTAACATTCGCCTATACGTTAAAAAAGCGATTTGTCGAGCATTTTGGAGAGCATGTTCACTTTGAAGGACAAAGCTACTGGCTATTTCCAACCCCAGAAAAAATAGCTGCTATTCAGACGGATGATTTGCAAAGACTCCAATTTACACTAAGGAAATCAGAATATATTATTGATATTGCCAAGAGTATAGCAAATGGTCAATTGACAAAAGATTTGTTGCGTCAAAAAGAAGACTACGAAGCCATGAAAAAAAGTTTAATGGACATTCGAGGAATTGGTGCATGGACAGCAGATTATGTGCTTATGAAATGTTTACAACAACCGACTGCATTTCCAATAGCTGATGTTGGTCTGCATAATGCTTTGAAAATCCAACTAGCATTAGAACGAAAACCAACGATTGAAGAAATGAAGAACTATGCGAAACATTGGCAAGGCTGGCAAGCTTATGCCACTTTTTATTTATGGAGGTCACTGTATGAAACGATATAAATTAGATTATCAATCACCCATTGGAATTATTGAAGTAGAGGGAAGTGCTACTGCAATTGATGCCATTAACTTTGCAGAACGAGAGCAGATGATCAACATTCCTCAGCAAGACACACCTCAAGTTCTATTAGAATGTGTTAAGCAATTGCACGAGTATTTTCTAGGTGAACGTCAGGAGTTCTCATTTCCTTATGTATTTCAAGGTACAGATTTTCAACAAGCTGTTTGGCATGCCTTACCGAGTGTAGGCTTTGGTGAAACGGCTTCATATAAGGATATTGCCATTGCTATTAACAATGAAAAAGCTGTAAGGGCTGTCGGTAGTGCAAATGGTAAAAATAATATCAGCATTGTTGTGCCATGTCATCGAATTATCGGCTCCAATGGAACGTTGACAGGTTATGGTGGCGGGATGTGGCGCAAAGAATGGCTGCTTCAGCACGAGCAAACACATAAAAATCCATCCAAGTAATGCCGTTCATCGGCGTATATCCTTACGCCATTTGTACACAGTATAAAAAAGACGTTATTGCAAAAAATAAGACCGTCAAAATGGCGGTTGTAATGACTAGTCTTTGTCATTTTATCGCTTCTTATGACACCTCCCTGCTAAGAAATATAGCTTGGAGTATTGACGATAAAGGAGGTGTACACATGAGCGTGCTTTATAGAATCGCTTTAGTATTAGTCATTATAGGTGCAATCAACTGGGGACTCATTGGATTCTTTAGATTTGATTTAGTGGCTTATTTATTTGGTGGACAAACGGCGGTCTTATCTCGATGGATTTATGCACTCGTTGGGCTTGCTGGGCTGATTACGATACCAATTCTTGTAAAGCGATTTGAAGACGAGGATGATGTGGATACATTCACTCGTATGGATAGAAATCCTAGCTATGGTATGGAGGCTGGGGAAGAAGCAGATTTCTCTGAAGTAAGAGAGACGGAAGAGAAAAAAGAGAACAAGTAGTTACACTGTAAAAACTGGTGACCATGTTAGCTCGTCAGTTTTTTCAATAGCAAGCTTAAATATTCGCGTAGCTACTGACTACGCGAATATTTGTATTTCATGATTAGTCTTGATTACTTGGAAAGGCAAAGGATGAGGTAACGTCATTCCCTTGTTCTATCCATTTTTCTGAGATGGTTTTCGCTTTGGTGAAAAAACGTACTTGGTCAGGTCCAAACATATGCCCTTCACCAAATCTTGATCGTTTCCAGCCACCAAAGTTATGATAGCCTACTGGAATAGGAATCGGTACATTGACACCTACCATACCTACTTCAATTTCAGTGGTAAACTTTCGAGCAGCTGCACCATTGTTCGTAAAGATGGTTACGCCATTTCCTAATTCATGGGCATTAATGAGGGCGATAGCTTCCTCTAGTGTTGCCACGCGCACGACATTCCGTGCAGGCCCAAAAACCTCTTGCTCGTAAATTTCCATCCCAGGCTTTACATGATCGAGTAAAGTAGGACCGAGATAGAAGCCGTTCGATTGTTTGGCAATTTCCGGATTTCGCCCATCACAGACTAGTGTTGCGCCTTCCTCTAGGCTACGATCAATATAGCCAATAATGGCGTCCTTTGATTGCTGAGTGATGACTGGTCCAAAATCAACTTCGGCATCTGTATAGGGACCCACTTTTAATTTGGCAATTTTACCGGCAAGAATACCGACTAATTTATTGGCCGTATCCTCACCAACAGGAATAATGGTTGAAAGTGCCATACAACGCTGAGAGGCAGCCCCTAAAAAAGCATTAGCGACATGCTCTAAGTCAGCATCTGGCATCACCACCATGTTATTTTTACCGCCACCTAATGCTGTGACACGTTTCCCATGTTGAGAGGCTGTAGCATAAATGGCTTCTGCCACTGGCGTGGAGCCTACAAAGGAAATTGCTTCAATGGCTGGGTGACATAACAGCTCATGAACGGCGTCTTTATCGCCATTAATAACCGTCCAAACCCCATCTGGTAAGCCTGCCTCTTTCCACAGCTCTGATAAAAATAAAGCGGAGCAAGGAACTCGCTCTGACGGCTTCAACATAACACAGTTTCCTACTGCCACCGCCATACTTGTAATCGCTAGCGGTACCATGACAGGGAAATTAAACGGCGAAATAGCTGCTACGACGCCTAATGGTTCTTTCACAGAATAGGCATTGATATGACCACCAACATTCACAGAATACTCTCCTTTAAGTAAATGTGGGGCATTGATGGCTAAATCAACAGATTCTAAACCCCGTGTAATTTCGCCCTTGGCATCCTCAATCGTTTTGCCACTCTCTGTACAGATCAAATCAATTAGCTCATCGATATTTTCTGTTATGAGTTGGCGGAATTTAAGGATAATTTCAGCTCGTTTCCCAACAGATAAGGCGCGCCAAGCAGGAAAAGCCGCTTGGGCAGCAGCGATCGCTTCCTGTACCTCTTGTTTTGTTGCCAAAGGAACACGAGCAATGACAGTGCCAGTGCTTGGATTGTAAACATCTGAAAACTGTCCGCTTTTCCCTAGAACTGTTTGTCCATTGATAAAATGACCTAACTCCTGTATGTCTGTATTCGTTACCATCTAGCTATTCCTCCTACAGTTTAATAGATTGTAAGGCTTGCACAAATTTTTCAACAATGAAATCCTTCTCATCTGAGGAAATAATCAGTGGAGGAGATAAGGTTAACACATTATTGAAGCCTGCAACGGTTACACCATTTTTCCCAATGATTAACCCTTGTTCCTTACATTGTGTCATTACTTTGTTTACAAGCGTGATATTGAGTGGTGTTTTGCTGTTTTTATCTTGAACAAGTTCTATGCCAATTAATAAGCCTTTCCCACGAATATCTCCAACATGCGGGTGCTCCTTTAATTGCTCCTGTAGGGTAGTAAGTAATGTAGCACCTAGTGCAGCAGAGTGGGCAAATAAATTTTCCTGCTCCATTATTTCAATATTTTTTAATGCGACGGCACATGCTGCTGGCGATCCACCGAACGTGTTGACATGGCGGAAAAAGTCGTATTCCTCTGTTCCTGCAAACGCCTCATAAATTTCACGTCGAACAGCTGTGGCAGACAGTGGCATATAAGCACTGGTTAAGCCTTTTGCCATTGTCACAATATCAGGCTGGATGCCGTAGTTTTGGAATCCAAAAGCTTTGCCTGTCCGTCCAAAACCACAAATGACTTCATCAACAATAAGCAGTGCGCCATGCTTCTCACAAACAGCTTTGACTCCTTGTAGGTAGTTGTCGTGGGGCATAATTACACCACCGCCAGTAATGATAGGCTCCATAATGACAGCTGCTATGGAATCAGACATTTCCCAAGTCATGACATGATCGATTGCTTGGACGGATGGTAATGCACAAGGATCCTTACTTTGAATATGGTCTTCATTAGCACGATACGAGTCAGGTGGCGTGACATGTAAAAATCCTGGTGCCAGTGGCTCATATTTATACTTTCGTTGGGCTTGTCCAGTTGCAGCTAGAGCACCCATGGAACTACCATGATAGGCACGGTAACGCGAAATAATTTTCGTGCGATTAACGTGACCTTTTTGTTGATGATATTGTCTAGCAATTTTGAAGGCAGCCTCATTTGCCTCAGAGCCACTATTGGAGAAGAAGACGACATAATCATCACCTAATAGCTCACTAATTTTTTCACTTAATTGAATGGCAGGGATATGCCCAACAGATAATGGTGTATACGTATTTTCCAGTAATTGCTCATAGGCAGCTTTAGCAATATCCTCTCGTCCATAGCCAACATTCACACACCATAAACCAGCCATCGCATCTAAATAGCGTTTGCCTTCAATGTCAGTAATCCACGCGCCTTTAGAGGATTGCACAATCATCGTTGCATTTGGATTATATGGCTTCATTGAGTGCCATACAAATTGTTCATCTTTTACTTGCCAATTGGGACTTGTAACATTTGTCACGAAGCTTCACTCCTTCTAAACAGGTAGTTGATTAGCATGCATATGTTTTCGTCAGATGTGGACAACAAAAATGCACAGTCGACCCCATTTGTACTTTATATGTATGCTTCAAGTATTTTAGAAGGAGTATTTAATGAGAAAGAAAATTCAGTTAATTTAAAGGCGTGACATGCTATTGATGCATTAAGACATCCTCTATTAAAAAAGCAATATACAAATTAGTCTTCGTAAAGGGATTGCTTAAGTCCATATCCAATAGCATTTCAATTTTCTTAATTTTATAAAGGACCGTGTTACGATGGATAAATTGACGTTCACTAATCCTGCTTGTACTGCCATTTTCCTCTACAAATATGCGTAAAAAAGGTACATAGTCTGTGCCGTGTAATTCATCATAGCGATAGAGCTGTCCTAAAATATCCTGACTGAAGGACTTCATCAGGGGCTGGTTTTGCACAGCCATCAATATTTTATAGGCACCGATTTCTTTGTATTTATACAAATAACGATTGTTATGAAGCTGTGCTAAATGAATGACAGTTAAGGATTCATCATAGCTTTGGCGAACTTTTTCTAGCTCTTTATGATAGTTGCCTTTACCGATAATAATATCCAAGTAACCATTTTTTAAGATGATTTTTTCATAGATTTCTTCCACGACTTTTGAGAAGGGTATATTTGGTGTATTGATTTGTGCTTTATCAATTAAAAAGATGAGGTGATTTTTATGCTTTAATTTTAAGAAGCGTTGATAGCGATTTTGAAAAGCGAATTGGATCATGACTTCGTAACGGTCAATAGCTGCTTGGGTGCCAATGGTTGTACATGTTATGATCGCTAATTCTCTTCCTTGAGGAAATCCTAGCTGTGCTAGTTGATCTTTCATTGTGTTAGCGTTTTGTTTGTACTGAAATAGTAGATTGAAAAGAATCTTTTCTTCGATAGAAAGCTCTTGATGATGGTTGGCAATAAATTGAAAGGTAGTTTTTAATAGATCGGCAATGCGATAATTCCATGGCATTTGAAAAATAGGGAAATCATGTTGATTGGCAAAAGAGATGACGGCTTCTGGAATATTAGGAATGAATGGTCCTGTATTAATGATAAAGCCAGCTACTTTTTTTGTGTATGCCTGTTTGACAAGCTGTTCCAAGGAATCTTGCTGTGCATCTAAATTAATGCCTGTTGTGACGACCAATTCATTGGGTCTACAAAACATGATTAAATCACTGCTTTCCACAACATTAATACCAGTAACTCTGTGATACGTACCACTATGTCCAGCGACTAATGTGAGCATTGGGAATTGAACTCCCTCTACAATTTTACGAATCGTCCCCATACTTTCCCCCCTTAATTATGAACATAACTTACCATATATGATGTGCAGTTGCACATATTTTTTTAGTGTTATATCCATATCTCACAAATTTTATCTATTTTAGAATGTTTATTAACTACTGTGAAAGAGAGGACTTGCATATGTATAAATGTAATAGTAGACGATTGCAAGAGTTAATTGAACAATTTAGTCAATTTGGGGCCACTGAAAATGGTGGCGTCACACGTTTGTCTCTTTCGAATGAGGATGTTCTAGCAAGAAACTATTTTTGTGAATGTTGCAAAGCGTTAGGAATGGATATTCAGGTGGATGATATGGGCAATATGTACGCCACTCTTCCTGGTAAGAAGAATGTGCCACCCATTGTCATGGGTTCCCATCTAGATTCAGTTGAAAAAGGTGGAAGATTTGATGGCGTGTTAGGTGTACTAACAGCGATTGAGGCCATTCGAACAATAAAGGAAAATGATATTGAAGTGGACATCCCACTCATGATTGTCAATTTCACGAATGAAGAGGGGGCGCGTTTTGATCCAGCCATGATGAGTTCTGGGGTCATCACCTCGAAATTCGACAAAGAAAAAATGCTGCAATCCACAGATAAACATGGCATTCGTTTTCAAGAAGCTTTACAAGCAAGTGGCTATGAGGGAGAGCAAGCCAATCGTCTGAAGGAAGCACTTGCTTATATTGAATTGCATATTGAACAAGGGCCAGTACTAGAGGCAAAACAACTGGAAATTGGTGTGGTAGAGGGTGTACTCGGTATGGTTTGCTACGAAATTACCATTACAGGACAATCAAATCATGCAGGTACAACACCAATGTCAATGCGTAAAGACCCGATGATTGTGGCATCGACCATCATTACAGAGCTACATGAACAATTAGGGAAAATTGATGAACAACTTGTTTTTACCTTTGGTCGTATGAATGTTTCCCCGAATATTCATACCGTCATCCCAAATAAGGTGACATTTACAATTGATTCTCGTCACCAAAAACCAGAGGTCATGCAACAGGTTGAGGATATTCTCAACGCGCTTCCAGAAACAGCAGGTGGATGCCATATCCAGCCTGTCAAGTTGTGGGGCAGGGATACCGTGTATTTTGAAAGTGCGATTTGCAATGAAATAGAAAGAGCTTGTCAAAGCTTTGGCTATTCAGCGCATCGAATGTTTAGCGGCGCTGGACATGATGCGCAGTATATGGCAAGTATGGTTCCTTCCGCAATGATTTTTGTTCCAAGTATTCAAGGCAAGAGTCATTGTGAGGAAGAGCAAACAGCCTTTGAGGATTGTGCAAAGGGCGCAGATATTTTACTAGAAACGGTGTTAACGCTACAAACGAAGTTTAGTATGGGCGAAACATATACACTGCATTAACTAGCAAGCATTCTCTAATTTTGCGATGAAGGGTGAGAGGCATAATGAAAAAAATCATTAAAGGTGGACGAGTAGCAACGGCTGCTGATGTATATGAGGCAGATATTTTAATTGATAACGGTAAAATTGTTCAAATTGGCCGAAATTTAACGGATGCTGGCGCTGAAATTATTGATGCTACAGGCAAGTACGTATTACCTGGTGGCATTGATCCCCATACGCATTTAGACATGCCATTCAATAATACGGTGACAGATGATGATTGGAAATCAGGCACTATTGCAGCGGCTTTTGGTGGGACAACGACTATTTTAGATTTTTGTTTAACAGCAGGGGAAGAAAAATTATCGACAGCGGTAGAAAAATGGCATGACAAGGCAAAAGGAAAGTCAGCTATTGACTATGGCTTCCACTTAATGATTGGTGAATTAACACCTGAAACCGAAGCCGAATTACCACAACTATTGGAGCAAGAGGGTATTACTTCTGTCAAGGTCTTCATGGCTTATGCAAAAGAATTCCAAGCGACAGATCGTACACTATTTAAAGCCTTTAAAATCGCCAAGGATCTTGGTGCGATAGTGATGGTCCATTGTGAAAATGGCTCTGTTATTGATGAGCTAGTAGAGGAAGCAAGACGTGCAGGACATAAGGAACCAATCTATCATGCACTGACTCGTCCTGCAGAATTGGAAGGTGAGGCAACAAAACGTGCCATCGAATTAGCCCATATAGCTGGTGCGAAGCTCTATGTGGTGCATGTGACATGTAAAGAAGCGGTAGATGAAATTATTGCTGCCCGTGAAAAGGGCTATGATGTCTATGGTGAAACTTGTCCACCATATTTAACACTCGATCAATCAGCATTAGCACAGCCAGAATTTGAGGGAGCGAAATATGTTTGGTCACCTCCACTTCGTCCTAAATATCATCAAGAACATTTATGGCATGCCTTAAAGGCAAAACAACTACAGACGATTGGCTCAGACCAATGCTCCTTTAGCTTTAAGGGGAAAAAGCAGCTAGGCTTAAATGACTTCTCGAAAATTCCAAATGGCGGGCCATTTATTGAAGACCGTTTCAGTATTTTATATTCAGAGGGCGTGGCAAAAGGTAGAATTTCCATCAATGAATTTGTTGATATGATCTCTACTAGTGCCGCAAAAATATTTGGCTTATTCCCGCAAAAAGGAACAATTGCAATTGGTTCAGATGCGGATATCGTCATTTTTGACCCAGAGGCACAGCGCCAAATTTCGGCTAAAACACATCATATGAATGTGGACTATAACCCATATGAGGGCTGGGAGGTAACAGGTGAGCCTGTTAGTGTACTCGTACGTGGGGAATATGTCATTAAAAATAAAGAATTTGTAGGCGTACTTGGCAGTGGGCGATACATTAAACGTCCATTAAAAACAGTAGCTGCGGAAGCACTTAATATTTAGCTTCCTACAGGGATAGGACCGATTGTTTTGACTGGAGAGCAAAGCAATCGGTCTAGTAATTAGAGTACGGAAAAAATGAACACATGAGGGGGATGTGGAAATGGTTCCGATTCAAGAGAATGCGATGACCATGCAGCTTAGACGTAATTTTGTGGAACTAAAAGGCAAGATGACAAAGAATGAGGCTATTGAGGAAGCCAATCGTTGTCTATATTGCTATGACGCACCATGTATTAAAGCATGTCCAACAAGTATTCAAATCCCAAATTTTATAAAAAAAATTGCATCAAGTAATATGAAGGGTTCAGCTACGACTATATTAGAAGCAAACCCAATTGGTGCAAGCTGTGCAAGAGTTTGTCCAACGGAAGAACTGTGTGAAGGGGCGTGTGTCTTAAATTCTTCAACAAAGCCAATTAAAATTGGTGAGTTACAGCGCTATGCAACGGATTGGGCAATGGAAACCAATGCTCAGCTATTTAAACCAGGGTCATATAATGGTCAGAAAGTAGCCATTGTTGGGGCAGGTCCTGCTGGTTTGTCGGCAGCGCGTGAACTCAGTCGCTTAGGCTACCAAGTAACGATCTATGAGGCTGAAGCGAAGGCTGGGGGCTTAGGAAGCTATGGAATTGTAGCGTTCCGATTGCCAAATGATGTCGTAGATTGGGAAGTAGAGCAGATTGAACAGCTTGGTGTGGACATACAAACGAACACAGCTGTAGGTGTGGATATTTCTGCTGCTGAAATTTTGGCGCACTATGACAGTGTTATTTTAGCTGTCGGCATGGGTGCTGTCCCAAATCTGGGCATTGATGGGGAAGATTTAGAAGGGGTACATGATGCCATTGAGTTTATTCGAAAAACAAAAATGGGACCGCTTACAAATGATATTGTAGGGAAACGAGTAGCTGTAATCGGTGCTGGAAATACGGCTATTGACGGTGCTACAAGTGCGGTACGCTTAGGAGCAGACAATGTACAAATTCTTTATCGCAGAACACAAAAAGAAATGACGGCATACAAATTTGAGTATGAATTTGCCAAGCAGGATGGCGTGGAATTTAAGTGGTTAACGGCACCAAAGAAAATTATCGGCAATGAAGCAGGAAAGGTGACAGGCATTGAATGTGTGAAAATGAAGCTTGGTGAGGCGGGTCCTGATGGTCGACAACGCCCAGAAGAAGTAAAGGGCTCCAATTTTATCATTGAAGTGGATGCTGTTATTAAAGCCATCGGGCAAACTCGTTTCGTATCGTTAATTGAAGCCTTTGATTTAGCTCATACAAATGGTGTCGTCGATATTGATGAGACAACAATGCAAACGTCCAATGACAAGGTATTTGCATGTGGAGATGTTGTCTTTGGCAATGGACAGGGTGAAGCGATGGTAGTGACCGCTGTACAACAAGGCAAAGATGCAGCATACAAGATTCATGAACGTTTAAGAAAACCAAGTGAGATTGCATAAAGTGAACCTTCAATCAGTGGAGGCTCTTCATCCTCCACTGATTGTTAGTTTCACCAATCGGGTTTTTACAGGCTGCTGAACTTGGAGGTCTTACAGCCTATACCTGACGCTATGCTTTCAGTACAAAAAAGATTGTTAGTAAGGGATAGAGGGGGAACTTACATGGCAGACTTACGCATTAATTTAGCGGGCATCAAATCGCCGAATCCATTTTGGCTAGCATCTGCTCCACCAACGAATTCAGGCTATCAAGTACAGCGTGCATTTGAAGCAGGCTGGGGTGGCGCAGTATGGAAAACGTTAGGGGAACCGATTTTAAATGTGTCTTCCCGTTTTGCAGCTGTTAGCTATAATGGTCAACGTGTGGCGGGCTTTAATAATATTGAATTAATTACGGACCGACCACTAGAAGTCAATTTACAAGAAATTTATGAGACGAAAAAGAAATTTCCTAATCACGCAATTATTGCCTCGTTAATGGTGGAACCAAAACAAGAAAAATGGCATGAAATTGTGAAACGTGTAGAAGATGTGGGGGTTGATGGTCTTGAGCTTAACTTTGGTTGTCCACATGGGATGGCAGAACGAGGCATGGGTTCTGCCTCTGGTCAAGTCCCTGAATTGGTGGAAAAGCAAACGTACTGGGTAAAGGAAGCGGCGCGTACACCTGTCATTGTTAAACTGACGCCAAATATTACGGATATTACCGTGACGGCAGAAGCAGCAACACGAGGTGGAGCAGATGCGGTAAGTATGATCAATACGATTAACAGTTTAGCGGGTGTTGATTTAGATTCTTGGAATACAGTACCACATGTGGCAGGCAAAGGAGCTCATGGAGGCTATTGTGGTCCAGCAGTTAAACCAATTGCACTGAATATGGTCGCAGAGTGTGCCCGTAATCCATTAGTCAATGTACCGATTTCGGGCATTGGAGGCATCTCCAATTGGCAAGATGCTGCGGAATTTATTTTAATGGGTGCAACAGGTGTACAGGTATGTACAGCAGCGATGCATCATGGCTTTAGTATTGTGGAGGATATGATTGATGGGCTGAATAACTACTTAGATGATAAAGGCTTAGCTTCAGTCATGGATTTAGTCGGTCGCTCTGTGCAAAGGTATTCAAACTGGGGCGATTTAGATTTAAATTATAAAATTGTCGCAGAAATTAATAATGACGTTTGTATTAATTGCAATAAATGCCATATCGCTTGTGAGGATACATCCCATCAATGTATTGATCTTTATACGGAGGATGGTCGCCCAATGTTAAAGGTTCGTGAGGAAGACTGTGTAGGCTGTAATTTATGCTCGATTGTTTGCCCTGTCGATGGGGCCATTTCAATGGTAGAACGTACATCCACAATTCCGCCAATGACATGGAATGAACGCCAATCACTTCTTAGCAGTCTAGCAAAATAAAGTACCGTTGTTCAATTTTGAATAAAGATTAAAATCGAAATTCCACCTTCCTTCAGCATTTTTGGTGAAGGAAGGCACTTCAAGTAGGTTGTCACGGAAATTAGAAAAAAAGGAGAGAAACATTATGGAACGTGAAGGGAATTATTTAAAATCCCCAGATTTACTTCCAGTGACACATCAACAAAGAAATATTGGAACATTTGGTTTTGCAGTGATTTGGATAGGAATGGCGATTGTATTAGCGGCTTTTGCCATTGGTGGTTCAGCCATCATGAACTTATCCTTACCAATGGTCATAGTGGCAACATTGGTAGGTTCTTGTTTAATCGGTGTTTTTATGACGTTAATTGGTGATATCGGGATAGAGCATGGGCTATCTTTCCCTGTTTACATGCGAGCACCATTTGGCACATTCGGTACGCATATACCTTCTCTTGTAAGAGGCGTTACAGCTGCCTGTTGGTTTGGTCTGAATACGTATTTTGGTGCATTAGCGATAAACGGTATTTTAAATTTATTGTTTGGCTTTGATAATTGGTTTATTTGTTTCCTTGTGTTTGCAGCACTTCAACTCTTTAATACTTCACTGGGCATTAAATCCATTGAGCGCTTTGCTGATTTAGCAGCCCCTGTCATTATTTTAATTTCTTGTTGGATGTATTACACATTGGCAGATAATGCAACATCTCAGGGAAAAAATATTTGGACGTGGGTGGAAACTCCAACAACAGGCTTTGCTGCTTTTACAGCCTTTATGGTAGTGGTCATGGCAAATATGGGCTTTTGGTCAACACTAGCAGCTGATATGCCGTCCCTGTCTCGATTCTTTAAAGCACCTAAATATGAGCGTAATTGGTTCAAGCGCAATAAAACACAGCTTGTGGGCTCATTAATTGTCATGCCCATTACGAATACGTTCATTGTTACAATTGGAGCAGTGTGTTATATGGCTGTGGCATCGGCTGATCCAATCAATGCCTTACAGCAAAGTGCAAGTGGCTTTATTCTAGGAATTTTATTGTTGATGATTGTGTTAGCACAATGGTCGACAAATACCTCTGCTAATGTCGTGCCAGCAGCTACTATTTTCTCTAATATTGGAGGACCAAAAGTTCCATTCTGGGTAGGGGTTGTCATTGCAGGAATTATCGGTATTCTTGCTCAGCCTTGGAGCCTATTTGATGTGATGGTCAATGTCCTATTAATCATTGGGGGTATTTTAACGGCGATTGTAGGAATTTTATTTGCTGATTATTACCTCATTCGTAAGCGGCGAGTACATGTAAAAGAGCTTTACGAATTAGACGGGCAATTTAAATATTATAAGGGCTTTAATATGGCAGGGTTAATCGCCTGGGTAATTGGCGGAGTAGTTGCGAATATATTTTCAACTTATTCCTCTTTAGTAGGGTTCGCTGTAGGAGCGTTTGTATATTATGTATTAGCGAAGTATTGGTGGTTTAAAAAGTATCCACAAGCTGAGCTAGATGATCCAAGTGATGCCAAATATTTAGGCATTACGGTTGGACATAATTTAGATGAACTATTTGGGCAACCAGCAGCTCCAACGGCGGCTCCAGATGAAGATGAACTGGTGGAGCAACAAGATCCTCTGTTCGAAATGAAGGGTGCCGAGTAAGAGAGACAACATCAAGACATTTTCAAAAGAAGGTGAGGTGATGGCATGTCTGAATTCCAACAAAGCACAGAGGAAATCCAAAAAGTAGATCATTATTTAGATAGTGGCTTTAAAATCAAATATGTCTACGAAAATTTAAGTGGAATGTTTGTTGAATTTGCTCGTCAGGAAGAAGTGACATTGCTACAAATTCTAACAGCAGATGCACGTAAATACTTCTCTGCCAAATTACAAGAACAAACATTACTACAATAAAGACGTAAACTCTATTCCTTTCGTTAAAATGGGAATAGAGTTTTTTTCTTTTCCTTGTATTAAATGGAGGGATTGGATGTAAAAGATCATGTCTATAGCAGAAAAAGACTTTTTGGCAAGGCGAGGAGTTGATTTCCGTTCCGCCAGCGACCTTTCCCGGGGGCGTCCGATGAGCCGCTAATTCCCCTAGGAGTGACGCTGGCTCCACTCCAATCAACCATCCTGCAAAAGTGTCTTTTCCTTATTTTTCATACTAGCGGTAGCGATCAAAATAGCCCAATATCTGAATTCGATGCCTAATAGGATAAGATCGAAAGCTCCTAATGTTTTCTTTAGTTGAATAGTCCCTTTATTTTGCAATAAATCCTCTATTTTCTTTCTTCTAAATACTGTTTTACGCACAAAAATTCCTCATTTTCTTAAAAATATATAAAGATATTATACTTTTTTGATAATTAGGTCAATTACTTTTGTGAGATAAAGTTTAATTTATCGAATTTTAAGAATTTTTTGAAATAAAAGAGTGGTATTTGTTGAAACTATCAAATTATCATTATTTTTTGTTTTTCCTAAAAATACATTTGTCTTTTTTAGAATAATTGTTTATGATTTTTAAAGGATGTTCAACGTAGAAATTACATCAGGAAAAGAGGCGTTATGGAGTGGCCAATAAGGAATTACAACGAGGATTAGAAGCACGTCATATTCAAATGATTGCACTTGGAGGTACGATTGGTGTAGGGCTATTTATGGGCTCAGCAAGTGCTATTCAATGGACGGGACCTTCTGTACTCCTTGCCTATGGGATAGCAGGTATTTTTATTTTCTTCATTATGAGGGCAATGGGTGAGATGCTTTATACAGAGCCAAGTACAGGCTCTTTTGCCACGTTTGGCTATAAATATATTCACCCTTTAGCGGGTTATTTAACAGCGTGGAGTAACTGGTTCCAATGGGTCATTGTTGGGATGTCTGAAATTATAGCAGTGGGAACGTATATGCAGTATTGGTATCCAGAATTACCAGCATGGATACCTGGTCTTATTGCGATGGTGATTTTAGGTGTGGCGAACTTCATCTCTGTCAAATCATTTGGTGAATTTGAATTTTGGTTTGCGATGATTAAAATCGTGACGATTATTTTAATGATTATTGCAGGAATTGGATTGATCTTCTTTGGCTTTGGCAACGATGGTATAGCAATTGGCTTATCTAATCTGTGGAGTCACGGTGGCTTCTTTACGGGTGGCTGGACAGGCTTCTTCTTTGCCCTATCCTTAGTCGTTGCTGCTTATCAAGGGGTAGAGCTCATTGGGATTACAGCAGGGGAAGCAAAAAATCCTCAACAAACGATTACCAATGCCATTCAAAGCATTATTTGGCGTATTTTAATTTTCTATATCGGTGCAATCTTTGTCATTGTTACAGTGTATCCTTGGGATGAGCTTGGGACAATTGGTAGTCCTTTCGTGGCGACATTTGCGAAGGTAGGTATTACAGCGGCCGCAGGTATTATTAATTTTGTTGTCATCACAGCAGCAATGTCAGGCTGTAACAGTGGGATTTATAGTGCTGGACGTATGTTATATACACTTGCTATGAATGGTCAAGCACCAAAATTTTTCGCCAAGCTTTCTAGTAATGGCGTACCGTTATTTGGAACAGCGGGCGTGTTAGTTGGGTTAGTCATTGGTGTTATCCTAAGCTATATTGCCCCTGAAAATTTATTTGTTTATGTGTATAGTGCAAGTGTTTTACCAGGGATGATTCCATGGTTTATCATTTTAATTAGTCAAATTCGTTTTAGAAAAGAAAAGGGAGCGCAACTGGCGAAGCATCCTTTCAAAATGCCTTTTGCACCCATTACAAACTATGTAACGATTATCTTTTTAATCATGGTGCTAGTTGGCATGTGGTTCAATGATGATACACGCGTATCATTAATTGTTGGCATTATTTTCTTAGCTCTCGTAACAATGAGCTACTACGTATTTGGTATTGGTAAAAACCGATACAGCAAAGATTCTATAGAATAGCATAAAAGGATGTATCTCTAACTGGGATGCATCCTTTTTGTATGGCTATTTTTGCTAGCACAATTTTTACATAAATAAACGAAAAAAAGCCAAACTACTAAAAATGAATGATATGGATTGGTATTCATCGGAATGAAAGGGGTGGAGCGAAAATGAACGAGATACCTGAACAAATTGTCGCTAAATTAAAGCAGGAAATTAACGAAGTCGATGATGTAAAACTGAAAATGATTGCTACAGAAGAAGGGGATGTGACGGTCATTTATTTCTCCTCACTCATCGAAAAAATGACCTTACAAACCATGGTGACGATTCCACTGGCCAATAATTTGAAACAAATTCATCAAATGGCTCAATATGTGGACCCAAAGGATGTACAGGGTGTCGTTAAAAAATTGAATGCTGGGCAAACCCTTCTTTTCTTTCACGAAACCAATGCACTTTTAAGCGTCGATACATATAGCGCACCTACAAGGGCTATTACGGATACGGAAACAGAGTCAACTGTAATTGGTCCACAGGATGCATTTACTGAATCACTCGAAACGAATATTTCGTTAGTGAGAAGACGTATTCAAAGCTCCATGCTAAAA
The DNA here is from genome assembly GCF_038630885.1 of Lysinibacillus sp. FSL K6-0057. Classification (NCBI taxonomy): domain Bacteria; kingdom Bacillati; phylum Bacillota; class Bacilli; order Caryophanales; family Bacillaceae; genus Lysinibacillus; species Lysinibacillus sp. FSL K6-0057. Next base: position 1,659,852 of record NZ_CP152047.1, read on the forward strand.
AATGAAAACCGAATTGTTGGGTCCGAAGCTAATATTAAAATATCGATTATGTATATGGATAATATAGTGAGTCATGAAAATTTAGATGATCTAAGAAACCGTATCGACCAGGTAGAATATCCGTTATTTACAGATATATCCGTGTTGAAGCAATTAATTGAGGATAATCCATTATCGCCGTTTCCTCAATATTATATGACAGTCCGACCAGATAGTATTTGCCGTTATCTTCTAGATGGTAGAATTGTCGTTTTTATGGATAATAGTCAATTAGCGATTGTCTGTCCCACTTCTTTTTTTGAAATGTTCGTGTCGATTGAAGATTATTACAACCGTTGGACAACGGCATCTTTATTAAGGATGTTGCGCTTTTTTGGTTTTTTCTTAACGATCATGATTACACCTATGTATATATCAGCCTTAACCTTCCATCCAGAAATTTTGCCATATGAATTATTATTAAATCTTCAGGAATCCAGAAGTAAGGTGCCATTTCCACCGCTGATTGAAGTGTTATTTATCGAGCTGATTATTGAAGTCTTGCGAGAAGCGGGCTCCCGAATGCCTGCCAAAGTCGGACAAACAATTGGTATCGTAGGAGGTATTGTAATAGGGACGGCCGCTGTAGAAGCTGGTTTACTCAGTAATATACTCATTGTATTAGTCGCAACCTCAGCTCTACTGTCCTTCTTACCGCCGATTTTTTTAATGAGTAATACTAGCCGATTTATCCGTTATATTTTTATTTTATCGGCAGGGTTATTTGGCTTGTTTGGACAGATGCTCGCCTTTGCATGGTTAATTCATCATTTATTAAGTCTAAAATCTTTAGGCACACATTATATGACACCTGCTATTCCAAGAAAGCCAACCGATTTATTGGATAGTGTCATCAGATTTCCAACAAAATATTTAAGGAACAAATCAGGGATTTCCAAGGCACAGAAAAAATAGAACCAGAATGAGGTGGTCAACTTTGAATACAACAAATGGAAAGGTGTTAAATCGCTATCATGTCATTTTCTTAGCACAAAGTATTATGATTGGTACCGGTATCCTTTCACTACCTCAAAAACTAAGTTCTATGGGCTATACACAAACATTTATGCCGCTTCTCTTTGGCGTGATTGCCAGCCTGACGCTATTTGCCATGGTATGGCTTTGCTCTAAATTTCCCAATGATGATTTATTTCGGATGAATGAAATACTATTGGGAAAATGGCTCGGAAAGTTTATAAATATACTCATCATTATTCAATTTATTGTCTTTAGTGCAGGAATTATTAGTAATTATATGCACTTAATTCAAAGCACAGCTTTACAGGAACAAACAATTACCTTGCCTGTACTTTGCTTTTTACTGTTGCTTATTTACATCGTAAGTGGGGGCATAAAATCAATTGCACGATTTTGTATGATGACCTTTTTTATCACGATTGGCGTCATCTATTTTACGCGCTGGGCGATTGAAAAAGGTGATCCTAGTCATTTTTTGCCTCTATTTAATTTCACACCGAATGAATTTTATGAAGCGTTAAAGCAAGGTTATTTTTCTATACTTGGTTACGAATTGATCTTATTTTATTTTCCTTATATCATCGATCAAAAAAAGGCCTTCCGTCATTCCTTAATAGGCATTTGGATTAGTATTTTTTTATGCTTTATTACAACAGCTATTAGCGTCATGTATTATTCAGAGTGGCAATTGAAAAATGTAGAGTTTTCAGTATTAAACTTGTTTAAAGCTGGAGAATTTACCTTTATTGAGCGAATCGATATCATTGGCATTACACTTTGGGTTCTTCTTATACTATCCTCGGTCACAGCCTATGTTTGGTGTGCAAAAAGGGGTGTGGATACCTTACTTAAAAAGAAAAAACAAAATTATCAGCTATATATCATCGCCTTCATCATTTTTATTATTATAAAAATGCCTTTTTCGCGTGAATTTCAAGAAAAATTATTTATGGCAAGTAACTATATGGGCTATTTGCTGGTGATTTGGCCCGTGTTTTTAATTCTGATATATATAATTCGAAAAAAGCAGGTGCAAGTATGAAACATAAACAGCTATGCATCATTTCTTTTTTGATTTTAGTTTTACTGGCAGGTTGTTCTAAAAAAGAAATAAAAGTTCCTCTAGAGGATGTTGGGATGGTAGATTCGATGGCCTTTGATTATATCGATGAAAACCAGATGAGGCTCACAGTAGCAATTCCTCAATATTCTCCAGACGCAGAAAAAGACACACAAACGTTTTCTATTACAACAGACTTAGTGTCAAGCGGCATCGTGGAAATCGAAAAGCAATCCGATAAGAAAATAGTCTTCAATCAATTGCGAGTGGTCTTAGTAAACGAAGATTTTGCACGGAAAGGGAATGTTCGAAAAATCATTCAGCACTTATATCGTAATGCAGAAGTAGGTAATAAAGTATTGATAGCCGTGGTGAAGGATAATGCGGAAGCGATTTTAAAAGGGGATTATCCTGATAAGCCAAGTATTAATTTCTATTTGAATAATCTATTAGAGCCTAGTATTAATACTGCTTTTAATCCAAATACTAATATTCATGATTTTATGTATTCGATTACCAATCCAGTAATTGATACAGTATTACCTTATGTTGAAAAACGAGGGGAAAAATTAGAAATTAAAGGCGTTGCCATATTTAAAGGGAATCATATGCATGAATTAATTAAACCTGAGGAAGCACTTGTTATCCAAGCATTAAGTGGACGGAAGAACCTTGCGCCTCTGCATCTGGATTTAAACGCGGGACACGGAGAAGAAAAGGTAATGATCGATTTAATCGAGAGCAGTGTGAAAAAAGAGAGTAATAAAAATATGGAATCACCCGAATTAACGATTTTCTTAAAAATTAAGGGTACATTAAGCGAATATAAGGGAGAAAGAGAGTATCAATTATTCACGGTTGAAAGTATTAGTGATTTAGAAAAAGATGTGAATAAACAGCTTGAACAGGATATTGGTGGTTTTTTAGAGCGATTAAATAAAACAGAGGTAGACCCCGCTGGCTTAAGTGAAGAATTCAGAATGTACCATCATGGAAAATGGACGACGAAAAAAACAAGAGAGCTCATTGGAAAATTAGACGTAAACGTCCGTGTAGAAACGTCCATTATTAGTACAGGTACATTAAAATAATAGCACAGGCCAACTCGTCAAGAATTGGCCTGTTTTGTTAATGTGCTTTTCGCATAATAAAGCTTAAATGTCTCCCTGCTTGTTTGTCTTGACGGTAAGAAAAGCCATCTGGGCTAAGGAATGTACAGGTTTCATCAATTTGAATTTGTTCAGGAGGAATACCCGCAAGCTCACATTGTTTTTTGACCGTTTGTTGATTATCAATATGATATTTTTTCGTTTCTGCATTGTAATACATAAATTCTTCGGCATAGCCGAGGCTGTGAAACTTTTCATAAACATCTGCATCTACCTCAAATTTTTGCTGACTCAGCGCCATACCAATTTGAACATGAAAATCCTCTGGTCGACATTGTTCTTCCTTCATCAGATGCTGAAACAGTTTGGGTGTTATTTCTTTGACGGTTCCTTGCCATCCTGAATGAATAACACCGACGAGTCCATTCACAGCATTATAAAAAATAACTGGAACGCAATCTGCCGTAAAGCTACATAATAGTAAGTTAGGCTCTACTGTATAAAGCGCATCGGTATTCTTCACCGCTGTATCCATTTGCGCTGCCCCACGTCCTTGATCGGCTAATGTGACTTTATGGAAGTTTGCACTATGTGTTTGCTCTGTACAAATAAAATTTTGTAAGTCACAGTTCAAAGTCGCGGCTAAATGCTGACGATTGTCAATTATAGCTTGAACATCTTGGCAACTATGCAAAGCCATATTATTGTGCTCTACTTCCATCACATCTTTTAAGGTAGTCCCAGCAATCAATTGCTCATTATCTACATACATTTTTATTTTCATTTAATCACCTCGTTTTACTATATAGGATTGCTTATGGAATGTATAGGTTGCCGTAGCTACTCTTTTACCCGTCTATCAAACTTTTAGACATATCGAATCGATTTCCTCACATATAGTAGAAGGAATGCTAGAGAGGGGGAGAGAGTGAATGTTGAGTGAACAAGACATATTATTAATTTGCCAAGTAGGCATGGGACTTTTTTGGATATTTACATATATACTTATTATTTATAAAGGATGGCAAGATAAAACCTATGGTATGCCTATGGCAGCTATTTGTGCCAATATTTCATGGGAATTTATTTTTGCCTTTTTCTACCCACAAAATGACCTCCAACGCTATATTACGCTGATTTGGTTCGTATTGGATGTCTTTATTTTAATGCAATTTTTACGCTATGCTCCAAATGAATATCGAAAGATGCTATCAAAAAAGCTATTGTATTTCTCCTTTTTGATCTCGTTAATTTTCAGCATGCTGATCATTTTAGGCATAGTCTATGAGTTTCAAGATTTCGAAGGAAAGTACGTAGCATTCTTCCAAAATCTTATGATGTCAGGGTTATTTATTGCTTTATTATTGAAAAGAGGGAATTTAGCTGGCCAATCAATGGGGATTGCAGTGTGTAAGATGGTAGGTACATTATTTGCTGCAGTTGGCTTTTATCTCTACTTCCGCACGCCATTGATTACCATTATTTCTGTTGCAACACTCTTTTATGATTGGCTCTATATTCTTTTAATTTATCGATTGCAGTGTAAACAATTAGCAAAATAGGATATATTGTGCAAATTTTGAACACCAAATCTATTAGTAATGTATGCCAATTACAAATAGATTGCAACTTGATGACAAGCCGAATGACAAAGAATAGCGTGATAAAGGGCTTCGACCATTCATATTGCGTGCTTGTCATACAAATGTAAAAATCCTTCCAAATATTTTGTGATGATTATGGCTCTGAAACTATTTACGATAATGGTAGAGCAAATAGGAAGGATGATTAACATGTTTAAAAAAATAAAAAAAGCAGCACTCGCTTCAGTAATAGCAACTTCATTATTAGTACCCGTTGCGGCAATGGCAGCCGAATCCTATACAGTGGCATCTGGAGACACACTATGGAAAATAGCATTAAAAACAGAAACGGGTGTACAAGAATTAATTGATGCCAACCCACAACTTGCCAATCCAAATCAAATTTCCCCAGGGCAAAAAATTAACATCCCTGTAAAAGAACAGGCAACGGTTGAACAAGAGGTAGTTAAACTTGTCAATGCAGAACGCGCAAAAGCAGGTCTTTCAGCATTACAAGAAGATTGGGAGCTAGCTAGAGTAGCTAAATATAAGTCGCAAGATATGCACGATAAAAATTACTTTGACCACACAAGTCCAACGTATGGTACACCTTTTACAATGATGAAAAACTTCGGTATTACGTATAAATCTGCTGGTGAAAATATTGCGAAAGGTCAACGCTCCGCACAGGAAGTTGTAACGGCCTGGATGAACAGTGAAGGACACCGCGCCAACATCCTCAATAAAAGCTATACACATATTGGTGTAGGGTATGTACAGGACGGTAACTACTGGACACAAATGTTTATTCAAAAATAAAGAATCGCATTATTTTGTACTGAAGCTTTCTTACAAGAGTTGAAAATGATAGAGCATCTACTGGCTAATTAGATAGCTAGTTGATGCTCTTTTTTTAGTAAATGCTGCGGGTATTGGTTGTAGCTTCGCGAGTATCGGGTGTAGCTTCGCGAGTATCGGGTGTAGCTTCGCGAGTATTGGGTGTAGCTTCGCGAGTATTGGGTGTAGCTTCGCGAGTATTGGGTGTAGCTTCGCGAGTATTGGGTGTAGCTTCGCGGGTATCGGGTGTAGCTTCGCGAGTATTGGGTGTAGCTTCGCGAGTATCGGGTGTAGCTTCGCGAGTATCGGGTGTAGCTTCGCGAGTATCGGGTGTAGCTTCGCGGGTATTGGGTGTAGCACCGCGGGTATTTGCAGTAGCTTCGTGAGTATTCCCCTTGCTTAAAGACGATAACGATTTTTAAATGTTAATAGTTCAGTCATTAACATTCGTCAGTATTGTCATGTTTTTTTGCCAGGTACAATGAAATGGAGCGTGCTGATTGTTCCGCCAACTGATTTTACTGTGAGAGCCATCTATGGCAATGTTCAAGTAAAGAGTGGATTGGGCTTAAAGCCACAACAGGGAGCAGTAGATTTCGTAGATGTGAAAACTTCGGATTGGTATAGTGACGCAGTTAGAACGGCACAGCAATACCAATTAATTACTTGATTTGAAGATGGTTGCTTCCAACCGATGGAGCTGCTGACACGCGAACAGGCGATGGCTATTATTTCCAAGGAGATGACGTTAACAGGATTGAAGGAACTGTTACCAATTCAAAATACCAATGTAACACTTCAACAATTTACGGATGATAGAAGTGTAGCTAGATGGACACGAGATGATGTAGCACCATGTATCATAGCAAGTATTGTCACGGGCCAAGGTCATGCGACTATTGCAGCGAAGGCAAACGTGACACGTGCAGAAGTGATTATCATGCTCCAGCAATTATTAAAGAAATCTGATTTAATTGCCTAAGGTTAATTTCATGAACGGCAAAAGGCATCGATGCGATAAACTCGATGCCTTTTGTCTAAAGTTTAAGCGTAGAACTACTGCTGATTTTTAAGTGCAATGGCTTTAGCACGGGAGTTCACGCCTAGCTTACTATAAATCGTGGATAAATAAACACGAATAGTACCTTCTGATAAATGCAGCTCATTAGCTATTTCACGATTGGTAATACCCTCTGCTAATAAATCATACATTTCCTGTTCCCGTTGTGTCAGTATTGCCAGTGGCGTTGTGTTGACAATGGCGCCTTCCCGTAGATAGCTAAAGTATTTAGTGGGAATGGTATCCCATTTTTGATCAAGTTGTTCCAAATAACTATCTATCAATGGTAATAAGTCTTTTTCATCTAAAAATGTTCGAACATAATAGAATTTAACTGCAAGCTCGAACGCTTCGTGTAATATGTCTAAGGCAATGGCTTGGTTACCTAGCTTGTGATGACAAATAGCTTCAAGCACAGTTGCTTCAATTATTGTAGCAATTTGTCCTTCCTGCTGTGCTTTTGTTTTCACCTGAATGACCGTTGTAAGGGCGTCATTTGGTAGTGCTTTTGCTAAGGAGAGGCGGGCATGTACCAATTGCCAAAATGGTTGTTTGGTTTTAGTAGCCTGTAAGATGACATCCGCCTGCTGGCTATCACCATTGCGAAGATAACAATAGGCTTGCATAATTTGGATAGGTGTTCGCCAATGTTTTTCCGTTATATCCTCATATAGCTGTCCTAGCATGGCTAGAGCGGAACTTATTTGATTTTGCTCGACATAAATTTTTGCCTTTAATAGATACATCGGAATAAATAATCCAGGATCTTTCAATTGATGGCCTAGCTTGATAGCAACTTCTAGTTCCCTTTGAGCCCATTCTAGTAAGTTGCGCTCATATAAGGATTCAGCAGCAACCCCATAGCTAAATGCTGTGACATTCGCTGTTTGTAAAGATGTTTCTCTAAAAAGCTCACTGATTAAAGCGCCATCTTCTAATAGTTGAAGTTGTCCTTTTGATCCAATACTAGTGCGTAAAAGTTTATATTCAAAACTGTTATAAGGAATAGGGACATGATCCCAACGCGAAGAAATAGGCCCCTTTGCAAGCTGCTTGCGCATAATGTCCGCTACTACCTGTAAATCTCCACCTGAAGCCACAAGTGCAAATGCTTTCGCACTTTCGTATATATAAATCATCGCGGCATGTTCTTCCTGCTCCATCCACTGTTCTGCTAATTGACGCATCTCTAGTTCTTGCATAAGTGAGGTGGCTGTTTCCACTTCCATTGCTGAGACTGCTGTCAGGAATCCTATGACAAGCATTTCATAGGTAGCATTGTACTGTGCAAGACGAAGCTGCTGTAACCAACGCATAAACGTAGCGGTTTGTCCTGTTAAATAGAGTTGAACAAGATGCTCAGTGATCCATGATGCTGCCTGCTCATAATGTTCATGTTGTAGGACTAGTTCTATCGCCGAGACATAGTCACCTTGGTCATGTAGGAATTGAGCTGTGTCAAACACAAGGTCATGGATTTCTTGTGTGGTAAATTGTCTACTTAATTCCATTTGTAAAGCTTCAGCTAATAAATGGTGGTAACGAAAAATGGGCTTGTCAGCTTGTAGACGAAGTGTAAATAGCCCTTTAGCTTCAAAATTTTCCAATAACTCACGACTATTTGTCTGCTTGGTCAATTGATTACAAATAGCTGGAGTTAGCTCTCGTAATAGGGAGGTGCGCAGGAGAAACTCTTGAGTTTGAGATGGAAGGCTATGAATAATTTCCTCCCATAGAAACTCAGAAATAAAGGGTTGTGCAGTAGGTTGCAATGACTCTACTTCCTGTTCATTGACCAAGCTCATTAACAATATGCCAGCAACCCAACCCTCAGTTTTGTCTACTATATTTTGTAATTGCTGATGCGTTAAAGAGACTGAATGTTTGGCAGAAAAAAATCGCCTCGTCTCCTGAAGCGTAAACCGTAAATGTTCAGAATGAAATTCGTGTGCCCATTGTTTAACACGCCATTTAGCTATGGGAAGGGGAGGAACTGAACGAGTCAATACATAAATATGAGCATGATGTGGCAGATACTCTATGAATTGAGTCATCAGTTGATGAATGCTAGGGTTGTTAATCAGATGATAATCATCTAGTACAATATAAATAGGCTGTTCGGTTGTGTTGATTTCTTCGATTAAAGAATGGATGAAAAACTCAAGTGTTGCAAAGTCCTGTGTATTTAAAAGAGGTGCTAGCACTTGATCTATTTGATTTTGATAAGCCTTGGCAATAGCATGTAAAACATATGTCCAGTAGCGAATAGGGTCATTATCGGCTGTATCCAGTGAAACCCATGCGATTGCCTTTCCTTTATATTGAAGCCAACTGCTAAGTATACTTGTCTTCCCATACCCTGCTGGTGCACGTAAAAGGGTTACCTTAACATGTTTATGTTGATCGAACAAATCGAGTAATTGCGTTCGTTCTATTAGCGTAGCTGAATGATGTGGTATCGTGATTTTAGAAGATAATAATGTGTAAGGCATCATATCCCTCTCCTTAATTTAAGAAAAATTTTACAATATAATTTTTATTTTACTAAACTATCGCCTTTTTTTCGTATGTTAATAGACCTATCATTGCTTTTTACTAGTAGTCAATAAGTTTCTCCTAGTGTATTTTAGAAATATGACGTAGCTATACATAGAAAATGAACATTATAGGAGGGAGTGATCATGATGAATAAAAAGATAATATATATATTCTTCTTTTGCATGACGATGTTCTTGTTTAGTCAAAAAGGTATTTATGCAACAACTGTTCCAGCTCCTGTCGGTGATATATATGTGCAAGATTTTATGGAATTACTCACAATAGAGGAGAAAGTGCAATTAATACAGATGGCTAAGGAATTGGAGGAGGAAACATCTGCAAAAATTGTTCTATTAACGATACAAACAACAGGTGAGCAAACCATTGCAGAATTTGCGAAAGAGGCTTTCCGACAATATGGTGTAGGGGGCGAAGGTGTTTTATTCGTATTAGCAATGGAGGATCGAAAGACACGTATTGAAGTTGGTGATGATTTAGCAGGCATTATTTACGATGAACTAGCAGGGCAGATTCTTGATGACTACACTATTCCAGCGTTACAAGAAGAAGAGCCTAATCAAGCTATATTCAATACGTTTGAGGTATTAATTCAAACTGTGAAAGAAGGGCATCTATCACAGTCAAAAAGTTGGAATTTTGCAGAATGGGGCTTGACTGACTGGCTGGCATTTTTACTGTTTGCTGCTATTGGACTTACTACAGCATTCTTCCTTTTACTGTTTATTATGGGATTGTTTATGAAGGGTGACCAATCAAAAGGTGCTAAATCTCGTTCTGAGGATTCTACAAGCTATTGGCATAATAATGACAATGATTCTGGAGGTGGCGGCGGGGCTGATAGAGGATGGTAGCGTTAGTTGCCTCACCATCTTTAAGAAATAAACACGCTACAATGTCTTGCAATTGACACCGTAGCGTGTTTTTGCTGTCTTAACAAATAAAAATAACCAAAAAACAACACACTATGAGCAATAGACGAATAAGATGTCTCTGTAGTATGAAGATAGAGGTGGTGTTGATGGTTGAAAAAGAAGTGGTTAGCTACAAGCGGCATAATCTGGATGCTAGGTCTAGTAGGATGTGATAAAGAAGCGGTCAATGATAACAAGCTAGAACAAGAAATTCAACAACGCGAAGAAGTGCAGCAACCTGTTACATATGAACAAGAGCAATTGATTGAGCCTATTGTAAAGGTTGTTGATCCAACTACGAATAAGGTAATTACAACAATATTTCCAAAGGAATTTGGCTTCGATACAGACCCACAAGCCTATCAAAAGCACATAGAACAATTAGCAAGGGAATGGGCGAGAGGAACAGATACTTCAGATGGCTTTGATCAGCGTATGCTACTTGATCGACTGGATGAAAATGGGCAAGTCATCAAGGGGAAGCCGCAAATCATTTTAAAAGAAAGTAAACTAGTGGAGCGAATTATAAAAACTTCAGCGACTGGTGGTCAGGTAGAAATGCCACTCTATATAACAGAAAGTGGCTATTATTTTGAGGATCTTCCTTTATTAGAGGAAGTAGTTGTTGCATCCTATACGACGTATTTCAATCGTGCTGATTTAGGAAGAAATAAAAATATAGAGCTTTCTGCAAGAGCCATTAATAATGTGATCGTAGGCAGTGGCGATTATTTTTCTTTTAATACAATTGTGGGACCGAGAGACGAAGCAAATGGCTATCAGCCTGCACCTGAAATTATTAATAAGAAGGTAGTCATGGGTATTGGCGGTGGAATCTGTCAAACATCTTCAACTCTCTTTAACGCAGTAGATCAAATTCCAATCAAATATGTGGAGCGACATCATCATTCCTTAGATGTAGGGTATGTTCCAAAAGGTAGAGATGCTACGGTTTCTTATGATACGTTAGATTTTAGGTTTCAAAACGCAAATGACGTACCATTTTTAATTAAGGCAAGCTATGGAGAGAATTCTCTAACAATTGAAATTCGAACGGCAGAAAAATATGTAGAATTATTGAAGAACTCATAATGTCGTGATAAGACACCTCTGGACGTTGGTGTCTTTTTTTGGATGGCATGATATAGTTAAATTGATACAGATTAGAAAACTTTTAGGGGAGGAAAAACAATGCATCCTAAACTACAAGCAACTATCGATTCGATTGATTTATACCAAGTAACTTACCCAGAGGATGCTTGTGTCATCGTGGCAGATACGGAAAGAGTGCTTGCCTACAAACCAGGGAAAAAGGTTGACTTAAAAGTTGGGGTTGGTGATCCAGTACATAAATATCGTGGAACAGCAACAGAAATAGCGTTAAGCTCGGGAAGATTTATAAAAGAAGAACGTAGCGCTGAAGGATTTGGTATGGCCTATATCGCCTCTGCCCAGCCTATTTTTGAAGGAGGACGTGTTATTGGCGTATTAAGTGCCATTATTTCGAATGAAAAAATGGATAGTATGCGCCTATTGGCAACTGAGCTTTCAAGTGCTGTTGAAGAAATGACGGCCACAAATGAAGGGTTAGCCACTGCCAGTAAGGATGTATCCAATCGATTGGAAGAGCTATCTAATTTCTCAGAATCGATGACAGGCGATATTCAACAAATTAATGTGATTGTCCATTTAGTAAAAGATTTAGCTATGAAATCGAGAATTCTTGGTCTAAATGCATCGATAGAAGCGGCACGTTCAGGTGAGCATGGGCGTGGCTTTGCTGTGGTCGCTTCTGAAATACAAAAAATGTCCCAGAGTAGTACAGAAAGTGCCGATAGCATAACTGTGCAACTAGAAAACATTAAACAATCCATCGATCAAGTCAATGCATCAGCCAATCAAATTGCTGCGTTTACACAGCAATTTGCTGCGAGTATGTACGAATTAACAGATGCCTATAAAGGGGTTAATAGTACAGCAGAAAAGCTCATGCAGATTAGTGACATCAAAGGATAACCATATAAAAAGGATAATAGACAAGTGCTATTATCCTTCTTCATAATTAAATAATCTCTAAAATTTCCTGTGGTGTAGTGACACTGTATTCAGGTTCCTCGTTTTGTACGACCTCTTTGGCATCATAGCCCCATTCCACCCAAATAATGGGTACACCCGCTTTCTTACACGCAACAATATCCCTTTGCTCATCTCCAATGTATATCACGTCAGATGACTCAACATTTGCTTCCTTTAAAAACTTTTTCATTACTTTGTCCTTACCAAAAATGTGGTTGGAGCAAAGAACATCAGCTACACAATGAATACCGTTCATTTTAAGGAATTCTAAAATATTTTCCTTAGAATTAGAGGAAATAATCAGGATTTTATAGCCTCTTTTATCAATTTCTATCAAAACTTCTTTCATGCCCTCAAAAAGATGAACATCATTTAATGATTGACGATACAATTTATAAAATTGGGGTAAAATCATGGGCAATTTATACATCGGAAAGTCAAATAATTTACTGCGTTCTGAAATTGATAATTTTTTTAATGCATCAATTTCCTTCAATTCAATGCCTTTAAATTTATATTTTTGGGCTAATGTATTCCATGCTGATGCAAACACAGCAGTTGAATCTGCCAGTGTCCCATCAAAATCAAAGATAATATGCTTCATTGCAAACTTTCTCCTTTTTCATCTCGTTGTATTGACGTCTTATGCTAAAAAATGTTACATGGAATGGGCGATTTAATGCATCGTGAAACAGCAACCATTTTGAGCGTACGTAAACATCTTATGGTAAATATTATCAGATAATGCGGCGATTGCAACGGAAATGCTACAACAAAATGAGGTGTCTCCAAAGCCCATTGAGACACCTCATTTTTATCAAGAAATTATTGTGTTTTTTTCAAGAAAAACGAGAGAACGACATTAATAATTGCCAAGACAAAGCTGATAGTAAAGACAAATGTTGAACCTGAAGCCGCTGCTTCTTGGGTATTAGTTGTCATGTCACTTAGGAGCTGCAGTTGTTTTGTTGAGAACAACGACACCATCACAGCAATACCAATTGCACCAGACACTTGTTGAGAGGTTTGTGTAATCGCAATACCATCTGGAAAGTATCGTCTTGGTAAGGCATTCAGCGTATTCGTTTGGACAGAGGCTAATACCATCCCAACTCCAAGCATCATAATGATATGTGTTATGACTAATGCCCAAGTAGCTGTTTCGGTACCAGATAGAGCATAAAGTCCATAGCCGACCACAACAAGTATTGTGCCGGGGGTAATGACTGCACGAGGCCCATATTTATCGAAGAACTTGCCGATTGTAGGTGCTAATAGACAGTTTAATAGACTACCAGGAAGCAATATTAAACCTGTCACAAAGGCCGATACGAAAAGGGCCATTTGCATATACATAGGGAGCACCACTAGCATAGACAGCATATTGAAGAAGGTAATCATATTCATGAGAAGACCTAACACGAACATGGGATTCTGAAATGCTGTCAAATTTAACATTGGCTGTTCCATTTTCAATTGTCGCAATACGAATAAAAATAAGGCGATAATACCGAGCAAAATGACGCTAAGAACGGTAATGCTTGTCCAGCCTAAATCTCCGCCAGCACTGACACCATAGACGATGCCACCAAAGCCAATGGTAGATAAGATGATAGACCAGACATCAATAGCAAGCTGCTTTGTTTCATTCACATTGGGAATAAAGATAAAACCAAAAACGATGGAGAATAACAGGAAGGGGATGGTAACCCAGAATATCCAGTGCCAGGATAGCGTATCTAAAATCATCCCTGCCAATGTAGGGCCGAAAGCGGGTCCTGCCAAAATGACGAGACCCATAACGCCCATAGCACCACCACGTTTATTGACTGGGAAAATCGTGAAAATCACATTTTGTGTTAATGGTAATATAATCGCTAGGCCAGCTGCTTGAATAATACGTGCTAAAAGTAAGGCAGCAAAGACTGGTGCGACAGCGGCAAGCATGGTACCGATTATCGAAAAGAGTAAAGACGCCATAAACATTTGGCGAGTAGTAAACTTTTGCATTAAAATGCCTGTCACAGGTACTAAAATGCCTAATGTGAGAAAATAGCCTGTTGCCAGCCATTGGATGGTTGTAGCGTCCACATCGAAGAGCTGGCTTAGCTCTCCTAGTGCAATATTTAATGCGGTCTCACTAAACAGTCCTACAAAGCCGGCTACTAAGAGAGCCACCATGATCGGACCTGTTTTTATTTCCTTATTCACTGTAAAAACTCCTTCAAAAAATGTTTGACTATCATAGAAGAATAAAATACAGAACATTCTGAAATTTATAGATGGAATTCTAGTCTTATTTCATTCTTCTGCATGATAAAGTTATCGTGATGTGGATTATCAGCGATCGTGTTTCCTATTAGCTAGTACACCTCCGCGATACTAACTCTTCTGTTTTTTACTATAGCAAAAAAAAATTCTCAAATGTAAGCATTAATTTTAGCCTCTACTATACGATTTCACAATTTGGACAAACTTTTTTGACATAGCATTCATTTTTTGAGAGGTACGAGGAGAAATGTCTAGCACCTATCACTTTTACGTGATAGGTGCTACTTAGTGTTGAAAAACAAAACAGTCAATTGAAAGGTAGAAATGGATTTCCAATGCAGGCTACTTGCTTTCCTGTGGGCGAGCGCCGAATCACTTCCTCCGCTACCGCTCCGTTTAGGATTTTGCCTGTCTCGCTATCCCACGGGAGTCAAGTAGCCTTCCACTACAATCCACAAACGTGTTACCTTTTTAGCAAAGGTTTTCAGATAAAGTGAAGGTGTTCATTACTCTTTATGAAGAGGTGTTATCACGCTTCACTTCTCCACATTGAAAATAAGAGCTCATCCCCTCTAAGAATATAGATAATGGGCGATTAATCGCTATGCTGCTATGAAAAAAGTAAAGCCACTTCGCAGAATGGTTGATTGGAGTGGAGCCAGCGTCACTCCTAGGGGATTGAGCGTCACAGAGGAGACCCTGGAGCGAACGCAGTGAGTGAAGCGGCTCATCGGACGCCCCCTGGAAAGGACGCTGGCGGAACGGAAATCAACCCCTCGCCTTGCAAAGTTGCTTTTTCTGCCGTTGACATCATCTTTTTTCAACAACATGTAGCACCTATCACATATAAGTGCTAGGTGCTAGTATCTTTTTACAACAGTTTTTCTGTTTTTTCTCGTGTTCGAATTAAATAATAGGCATTGATGGAGGAGGCAATCGGAATAATCAGTGCAATGCCGATGCCTGCACAAAGAATGGTTGTCATTTCAGCACTAAAAACTTTGGAGTTAACAATCTCGCCAATCGAATAGGAGAGATCCTTGAACCAGATTAACAAGCTTAAATAGCCACCAAAGAAAGCAAAAAATAATGTATTGGTATCGGTTCCTAAAATATCTCTCCCGATACTTAACCCAGATGTAAATAGTTTCTTTCTACTAATCGTGGGATTGCGATAAAAAATCTCATGCATGGAAGTGGCGATAGAAATAGCCACATCCATAATGGCACCTATCGTACTCATAATAATGACTGATGCACCAATCTGCACAAAATTAACGCCAATGTAGAGGGAAAAGATACTAATTTCTTCAGTCGATTCTTCACCAAACCCTTGGATCATCGATTTTTCTGTAATAAAGGTAATAAATAGCAGTAACACAACAATCGTCACCATCGTTGCGATAAAGGCTGTAATGGTTTTACTGTTTGTTTTATTGATATAGAAAAGGCTAATACAACTAATGACCGTACAGGCTATAAACGTCAAGATAATGGGACTATTTTTAGGGTTTGTCATTAAAAAGATGGTGATAAAGAGTACACCAAAGTTTAGAAATAAAGAAAGAAATGAGCGGACACCCTGCTTACCACCTACTATCACCATCAACGCAAATAAAATAATTGCTAATAAGACGATAACATTCATTCTTGAACCCTCTTTCGATTAATGAAAAATATAGCAGTATACTGACTAATAGGAATCGTGAGGACAACACCAATACCCCCTGCTAAGGCACGGGCTAATTCTAAAGAAAGATTCAAGGACAATGTGAGCCCTAATGTGGAAGAATTTTTCAAATAGAGAATAATCATAGGTATGGAGCCGCAAAGGTAGGCAAAGAATAAAATACTTGTAATCGTACCCATGATATCTTTACCAATTTCATGCCCTGAAGTTTTAAGTGCCTTCACAGAAATAGAAGGGTCTTGTTCATATAAAGCAAATATGGAGGAAGCCATCGTAATAGAGACGTCCATGACAGCCCCAAGTGAGCCAATAAATAAACCGGCCATAAAGACTGTGCGATAGGGCCGTGTTAAAAATTGCATTTCTTCATAACGAAGACCATTTTCACCTGTCAACCACATTACAATTGAGCTAATGATAAGCGCTATAACAGTTCCTAAAAGTGTGGACACAATGGCTACATACGTTTTTGTATTCAATCCGCTAATGAGTAGGAGCGAAATAATGGTAAATAGCAGGGCACAAATACCGCTAACGAATAACAGACTTACGCCCCCATGTGTAACATAAAGATCTAATGCAAATGATAAGATTAAGGCATTGACAACCAAACTAATGATAGAAAACAAGCCCTGTCTTTTGCCTATAATAAGTAAGGCGAAAATAAAAATCCACGCAATCATGATCATGGTTTGATCACGTTTTAAATCGAGGATGGTACCTGTTAACCCTGATTGTGTTGCGTGATTATCTATGGTGACAAAGATTTCATTACCTACATGGTATTTTTGATCAAAAGCACCAGAAGAAGAATAGTCATTCATCAAATGAATGGATTGCCCCTTATACTGTCCATTTTTGATCATGGCCGTAATTTCCTGTGTAAACAATTCATCCTCATTCTCATACATATCTGTCATCGGTTCCGATTCTGTGACGTTCACCTGTATTACTTCCGCTATCGGTCGATCATAAAATTGTTCATTATGATGGACGAAAACAATTGAAATTCCACAACAGAGTGCTAATAAGGCATAGAAAACACATTGCTTAAACGGTATATTTTTTAAAAATGTCAAGGAAATGACCTCCAAACTGCTAGACTGAATAGTCACCTGTAAAGGAACGTTTTTTTGATTGAGAAGTTTCACAAACAGGTTAAATGTCATCATTTTAATAATTTCTTTTACATTTATCAAGTCACGTCAGAGCTGCTTAAAATTTATATGACGAAAAAAAATTAAAAAGAAGGATGGATAATATAATAAAATAGTGTTATCGTAAGACTAGCTAAATAAAAGTATCCTTCGGGGTAGGGTGAAATTCCCGATCGGCGGTGATGAAGCAATTCAAAGTCCGTGAGCGCAAGCTGATTTGGTGCAAATCCAAAACCGACAGTGACAGTCTGGATGGGAGAAGGGTAAAAATGCGAGCTTTTTAAATTGATTCTAATTTAGAAGGTTTATTTGACTATGCATTTATTACGCCACTTCCCAATCATCTTTTGGGAAGTTTTTTTATTTAGTACAATCGAATAGAAGATGTTCTTCGGGGTAGGGTGAAATTCCCAATCGGCGGTGATGAAGCAATTCAAAGTCCGTGAGCGCAAGCTGATTTGGTGCAAATCCAAAACCGACAGTGATAGTCTGGATGGGAGAAGAACAAATGAGATGACAGTCTATGGAAAAAATCGTTTTCAAGTAGGCTTATTTGTTGATGTCTTATACTCCCAAAACCCCTTTGATGAAAGGGGTTTTTATTTATTGTTAATTAGTGAAGGGAGAAGGATAAAACACAAAAACAGGTGGATAGACTTTCAAAAATGACGGATAAAACTTCAAAAGTGAAGGATAGAAGAGCTAATAAGAAGAGTAGGTGATGGAATGTTTACAGGGCTTGTAGAGGATATTGGTGTCGTAAAAGCTATGCAAAGCGATCGGGACAGTATGAAAATTACGGTTCATTCAGCCATGATAGCGGAGGATGTCAAGCTTGGCGACAGTATAGCAGTCAATGGTGTTTGTTTAACGGTGACACATTTTACTAATCAGCAGCTTACAATGGATGTTATGCCTGAAACAGTCAAAGCAACAAATTTACAGCAGCTGGCACTAGGTGATTCAGTTAATTTGGAGCGTGCCATGCCTGCTAATGGACGATTTGGCGGTCATTTTGTTGCTGGTCATGTCGATGGCGTCGGTAAAATTTTGCGCATACGTCCAGTAGCAAATGCCGTTTATATGGATATTGAAATGTCAGAAGAACTAACAAGCTTTTGTATTCCGAAGGGTTCCATAACAATTGATGGCACAAGCTTAACCCTTTTTCATGTTGAAGCGAATCGTGTCACGATTTCACTCATTCCTCATACTTACAAAGAAACCGTTTTAGGTATGAAGAGGGTTGGAGCAATCGTTAATATCGAAACAGATTTAGTCGGTAAATATATTTTACAGCAACTAAAAAAAGGGCAAGTAGCGCCAACAATTACGAGAGATTATTTAGCACAACATGGTTTTTAAAATAACAGAATGAGGAGATGATAATCGTGCTACATACAATTGAAGAAGCCATTGAGGATTTAAAGCAAGGCAACATGATTGTGGTGGTCGATGATGAGGATCGGGAAAATGAAGGAGATCTGTTGGCACTCGCTGAATTCATCACACCAGCAACGATCAACTTTATGGCAACCTATGGTAGAGGTTTAATCTGTACACCGATTTCGCAACAGATCGCACAAAAGCTAGATTTACATCCGATGGTTCAGCGCAATACGGATAACCATCAAACCGCATTTACGGTGAGTATTGACCATGAAGATACAACGACAGGGATTAGCGCCTTTGAGCGTGCATTGACAATACAGAAAATGATAGAAAAGCAAGCTAAGCCGACTGATTTTCGTCGACCAGGTCATATTTTTCCGCTGATTGCGAAGGAGCATGGTGTGTTAGAACGGAGAGGGCATACAGAAGCGACAGTTGATTTGGCGAAGCTTTGTCATAGTATACCAGCAGGTGTTATTTGTGAAATTATGGGTGATGATGGGCAAATGCTTCGTTTTGAGGAACTGACAAAGTTCGCGGCACATCATGGCTTAAAAATGATATCAATAGAAGCATTGGTTGTTTATCGTAATCAGTTATCCACAAATAAAAATAAAATTTCTATTTAAAAAGGAGCAAGAACAATGGGTCAAACATTTGAAGCACAATTAATTGGAACGGATTTAAAAATTGCAGTAGTTGTAGGTCGTTTTAATGAGTTCATTACAAGCAAATTATTGGGTGGAGCAATGGATGGTTTAACACGCCATGGGGTTGATCCCGCATCTATTGATGTCGCATGGGTTCCAGGGGCTTTTGAAGTTCCTTTTATTGCGAAACAACTGGCAGAAACAAAGAAATATGATGCCATTATTGGTTTAGGTACCGTTATTCGTGGCTCTACAACTCATTATGACTATGTTTGTAATGAATCAGCAAAAGGCATTGCCAATGTATCGTTAACAACGAATGTACCTGTTATTTTCGGTATTGTCACGACTGAAAATATTGAACAGGCGATTGAAAGAGCAGGCACGAAATCTGGTAATAAAGGCTATGATGCTGCAATGTCTGCAATCGAGATGGCGAATCTAAAGAAAATGATTGGCTGAGGATAATTTGAATAACTCGTCACAACATTTGTTTCTTTGAATATTTTGAACAACCGTGGGAAAAATATGCTTAAGTGTATTTATTGAAGGTGATTGTTTTCATAAATGTACTAATCTTGAGCTGGCTCAGTAGGAGATGAGAAGTATTTCATCAATGGAACAAATGATCAATTTGAATATGTTGAAATCACTATTTCAACGCTCTGCTGATGTGATTTTCCAACAATATAATTTTCAGCAATATACAGTACATTTGATAACTTGTGATGCAATGGTCAATGAGCAAATACTTCAAACTGTGGTTGTTCAACGTGTTCAATCTTTGTTAAGCAAAGTCTCTGAGGACATGTTAGAGGAAGAAATCGAACAGCATTTACACATACCCTATTTACAAAAGATTTTATCGAAAGAGGATGCAGTGACAAGAGTCTATAAAGGCCATGTCTTATTGTATTTTGAAGAAAATCAGTTACTTTATTCTAGCGATATTTCAAAAAGACCAAATCGAGAGCCTGGGGAAACAACACTAGAACTAGTGGTCAAAGGACCTAGAGATGACTTTATTGAAGATGTTTTTATTAATATTGCTTTATTAAGAAAACGATTACCCACTAATTCTTTTAGTGTTGAGACATTAGAAATTGGCAAGCGCTCTAAAACAACAGTAGCCATCCTTTATATGGAAGACATTGTGAATTTAAATATGCTGGAACAAATTCGACTTCAATTACAAAAAATTGATACGGATATTGTTATCAATGGTGACTTGTTAATGGAAACAATCGAAAAGACAGCAACCATCCTTCCAAGACATGATTATACAGGAAGACCTGATTTTGCTTTGCAGTCATTAATTAATGGGCGAATATTAATAATGATTGATGGCGTATCCTATGCTTTAATTACGCCTACAAATATTATGCTACTCTTTAAATCGGCAGAGGATAATGAATATCCAATCATTGTCAGTTCACTGGAGCGATTACTTCGAATTGTAGGGATCTTAATTAGTATGCTATTACCAGGTTTGTGGCTTGCGTTGACGACTTATCATCAAGAGCAGCTTCCTTTTATTCTTCTTGCAACGGTTGTTGAGTCGAGAACAGGGCTACCTTTTCCAACAATTCTTGAAATATTAATGATGCTATTTATGTTTGAATTGTTTCGGGAGGCCAACTTGCGTCTACCAAGTGCAATCAGTGGCTCAATCAGTGTTGTGGGAGGATTAATTATTGGTGATGCTGCCATTAAAGCAGGTGTTACAAGTCCTTCCATGATTGTTGTGATTGCCATTTCAAGTATTGCTGCTTTTACACTGGTCAATCAATCCTTTGTGACGGCTATGAGTATTTTTCGATTAATCATTATTATGGCTTCTGCGTTTTTTGGTTTATTTGGTTTCTTTATTTCAGTCTTTTTCATACTGCTATATACGGCTAATATGCAAGTCCTGGGTGTGCCCTATATAAACTTTAGTGCAGACTTCGAAAAGGGCAGTCTTCGAAAATCATTATTGCGCCCCTCTCCAAAGAGCTATACGAAGCGACCTTCATTTTTAAAGCCACAGGATCAAACGCGTACTTCAGATAAAAAATAAGCAAATTCCAGAGAAGATCAGGTATTGTCGGTACCTGATCTTTTTTGTGACCTTTGCTTTAGTGGTCTTTTCTATTTTCCATTTAAATAGGAAATGAGACATAAAATGTGATTACATACCTTTTTAGTTTACTTTCTTGTCAAGGATTATTAAACTATTTGTTACGGTGTGTAAATTTTTTGTATGAATAAAATAAAAATTGATTTTGTGTTTTAATTTATGTAGGATAGACAAGCAATGTTTGCTTTACAAACAAAAAATAGAGTTAATTATAATATAATAATATTCTAGAATATTATAGATGAGGAAGTACCGCTTTTTATGAAAAATAGAAAAATAAAACTAATATTAATTCTATCAACGATTTTATTATGTTTGTTTACAAGTTTAAACATCTTTACATCCTATGTAAAAATAAAAAAGACCGTTGAAGAGTCGATTGCCAATCAAAGTTTAGAGGCAGCTCATTCTATTGCTGCATCCATTGATACGGATGCATACCAGCAATTTTTAAATAATCCACAGGAAAATGATTATTATTGGAAAGTAAGAAATTATTTAAACGATGCAAGAATAAAACTAGGGGCACTATTTGTTTATACCTTAAAGGTGGACAATCCAGAAGTATCAATAGCCATGATTACGGGGATGCCAAAAGAAATGAAAGAGGGCTTCGGTATTGGTGTGGTTTGTACTGTTCCTGCAAAGCAAGTTAAAAAGGCCTATAACGGTGAAACCTATGTCACAGAGGTAATTCATGATTCTGTACATGGGTCTTATTTGTCGGTTGGTGCACCCATCAAAGATGACAATGGGAAAATTATCGGGTATTTAGGCATTGACATCAGTGCAGATACGCTAAATGGTATTAAGGGTAAAGTCATTGAAGACAACCTATTTAATTTTATTTTTAATGGTGTGCTTATTTTAATTGTCATCGGTTCTTTTTTATTTTTACAAAGATGGTATCAAAAAGAGGTAGCGAAGGAAGTTGGAGCTACAGAGGACACGTACCTAGCAGAAATCAAAACATTGATTACCTCGGTGTCGTCCCTTCGTCATGATTTTACGAATCATATTCAAGTGTTACATGGTTTATTACAATTAGAAAAAACAGATCAGGCTAAACAATATTTATCTTCACTATCCAAAGAAGTGCAAGCGATTAAATCATTAAAATTAAATATTGATCATCCAGGTTTATCCATATTATTGCAAACGAAGAAATTAACGGCTCAAAATCATAATATCGATATGGATTTTACTATTTCTCAAGATGACTTTAATAAGATTAAAACGACAGATTTAATCAAGATTCTATCTAATTTAATTGATAACGCAATTGATGCTGCTGTTGAATTACCTGAGGAACAACGTAAAATTAAAATTTGCTGTTCAGCAGATGAGGCACAGTATGAATTTAAAATTACTAATACAGGGCCAAATATTGCGAATTCTGATCAAATATTTAAGCAAGGATTTTCAACGAAAAAACATGAGAATGGTAGATTAAGAGGCCAAGGCTTATTTATTGTGAAAGAAATTGTTGCTAAATATAATGGTCATATTTCAATTGATTCATCAAAACATTTAGAAACGACTGCCATTGTCCATCTTCCAATAAAATAATAGAAAAAGCTTTCTACAAGAAATTGTAGGGAGCTTTTTTCTATGTATAGGACATACATTACAAAGTAGAAAGTGATATGATGAAGGAGATGAAGAAAATGGAAAAGGCTCTCCTGGCGTTATTGAGAAAGGGTGGGCTCACTTTATATGCAAGGCATGGGACTGCAACTGTCGGTGTCGATCAAGCCTATGGAACATTTCACAGTTGTCGAAATCAACGGAATTTGTCCGATCATGGTCATAGAGAGGCTATGTATTATGGTCACATGCTACGCTATTGGCAAATTCCCATCCTTTCCACCATTACTACTAGCCCTTTCTGTCGGACGATTGAAACAGCTCGCCTGGCATTTCCAACTGACAATGTGCAAATCGACCCCTTTTTGTTTGAAATTTTTATGTTAGGTGGCAATCTTGCTAGTGTTGAGCAAACTCGCATATTAACGACTCTTACATCAATGTTGGAAATCATACCACCACAGGGCATGAATAGCGTAATCATTGGTCATAGCTTTCCAAGAGATGTGGGACTTGGTGTCATTTCGAATATGGGGACGGTTGTCATAAAACCGAGGGGTCTAGGACAAGGTTATGAGATTGTCAGAAAACTAACCTTAGAACATTTAGCAACATTAGATTCCATTTGAAAAGAGGGGAAATATGAAGATTAAAACAGTTGCGCAATGTACATTAGAGGAAATATTGAAAGCATGGAACAAAGGCTTCGAAGGCTATTTTGTTGAAATCAATATGACAGCAGAAATGTTTTTACAGCGACTAGTGGGGGAGGGGCTATCTCCTGAGCATTCCATCGTCGTTTTCGACCAAAATGAACCGATTGCCATTGTTATGAATGGCTTTCGTACCATCGATGGCAAAAAAATTGCTTGGAATGGGGGGACAGGTATTTCCCCAGCGTATCGTGGTAAGGGAGTCTCGCGCCTATTAATGGAGGAAACCTTAGCCATCTATAAACGGGAAAACGTAGAAATGGGTACGCTGGAAGCGATTAAGGAAAACCAGATAGCCATTGCTTTATATGAAAAATATGGCTATGTAATTACTCATCACTTACTATTTTTAAGTGGCGAGTATGAAGCAAAAGCAGAATCTACAGCCACTCTTCATATAGCAACCATTCGTCCTGAACAGCTAGCACATCTATCTTTTTATCAGGAAGATGTTCCTTGGCAGTGTAGCTGGCAGAGTGTGAAGCAGGGAGAAGCCAAGGTGTTTTATAACGATAACAAGGAAGCACTGGGCTATATGCTATACAAAACCGTGTGGAATAAACATGGTGAGGTGGAGCGTATTCTACTTTACCAATTGGTAATACTTGAAGAAAGTAATGTAGATTTACTTCCACAGTTTTTAGCAAGTATTACAACAGATAAAGTCCATTTGACGACAGTGAACTTCTTAGCAAGCAACCCAGCAACGAACTATTTATTAAAGCATGGGCTTAAGGTGACGACAGAGCAGGTACAGATGTTAAAGCGATTTTAAGTGGGTTGTACTTTACTTTGCTGTAACGGTTTTATTATCAGGTATTAGCTTTGACGCTGTCCAGCTACTTAAAATTATTGTTTATGACTGCAGGTGGATTGACGATATACTTATTAAATAAAAAATTGATTTATCCAAATAAAATGAGCGAGCTTCCGATTAAAGAGAGGCTCGCTTTTCTACTATTAATCAACGGTTACAGCTAGTTCTTTAACAATGAATGATGGTGAACCATGACCGCTTGGTAAAAAATAAAGATCGGAGCTAATGGCTTCTATATCTTTAAGTAAGCTAAAGAAATTACCCGCAATGGTCATTTGCTTCACGGGTGAGGCAATTTTGCCGTCTTGAATATGGAATCCTTGTGCAGCAACAGAGAAGTCACCTGAAATACTATTCGTACCAGAATGAAGCCCTGATAAATTGGTTACAAGTACTCCTTCTGATAAAGAGGCGATTAATGTGTCCTGTGTATCTTGGCTAGGTGCAATATATATGTTTTGAGGAGCAATGGACAGCGTCTCTTTATAGGATTCTCTTTTTGCATGGCCTGTTGTTTCACAGCCATCTTTAGTAGCTGTTTTCCGATTATGCAAAAGGGTTTGTAATGTCCCATCAGCAATAATGGCTTGATGTTTTGTCGCAACGCCTTCACCATCAAAGTTCCCACCAGATAGCGCATCTGGATGATAAGGAGCATTGAGAAGTGTGACCCCTTCAGAGGCGACTCGCTGCCCCACCTTTCCTTTTAACAATGACTGATTCTTTTGTGCATTTTCGGCAGAAAAAATAGGCATAAAGGTACTAAGTAGTGCAGCTGCCGCATCATGACGAAGAAGGATAGGGTATTTGCTAGAAGGGATGGACTGTTCACCTAAGTTGGCAAGTGCCTCCTCAGCAACTTTCTTGGCAATAGCATTTACATCAAGTGCATGGAAATCTCTCGTTGTTATTAAATATTCACCTGATTTTAACTCGTCTCCTTCTTTGACCACAGTTGAAAGATAGAGGATTAAGCCATTTTCCTTATGTGATAAAGATAAATTTTTACTATTCGCTAAAGTCCGCTCCGTTGAATAGTATTGGAGTATACAATAATCGAGCGTAACAATGCGAGGATCATATGCTCGTATCTTCTGTTCTATGGCACGTAGGATATCGATTTTTTCAGGAATACTAACAGCTGCTAACGATTCATTGTAAAAAGAGTGCTCAGCATATTCCGGGCTGCCTTCAAAAATGGAGAGGTCTTCATATTCATCTAGTACCTCTGCGTTGGCTTTTACATGGTCAATTAAAAAAGAGATGGAATCATCATCTACTTTTTCCGTATAAGCATAGCCCATCTTGCCTTTATAGAGACCTCGAAGACTAAGACCTCCATCCTCAGATGTTTCGTAGCTATCTAATTCACCCTCATACAGTGTACATTGGAAAGAAGTTTTCTGTTCATAATAGACTTCTGCTTCCGTTAGTCCAGCCAGTGCTGCTTGTTGTAAAAGTTTATTTTGGAACTGTGTGATACTCATAGTTTATTCCCCCTTTGTTCCACCAACAGTTATTTCACTTACGCGAATCATCGGCTGTCCGACATTGACAGGAAGGCTACCACTAAGTGATCCACACATGCCTGCTCCATGAGCGAGATTATTCCCAACTTGATCCACTAACTGCAATGTCTTGGCTCCGTTGCCAATGAGCGTGGCGCCACGCACAGGACGATCTATTTTGCCATCTTTGACGATATAGGCTTCCATCACCGCAAAATTATAATCACCAGTGGTAGGGGAAACTTGTCCTCCACCCATATATTTTGCATAAATGCCATACTCCGTAGAGGCAATTATATCTGCTGGGGTAGATGTTCCCGGTGCGATGTAAGTATTGGTCATACGTGAGGTCGGATTAAATCGATAAGAT
The DNA here is from genome assembly GCF_038630885.1 of Lysinibacillus sp. FSL K6-0057. Lineage (NCBI taxonomy): Bacteria > Bacillati > Bacillota > Bacilli > Caryophanales > Bacillaceae > Lysinibacillus > Lysinibacillus sp. FSL K6-0057. Next base: position 1,686,338 of record NZ_CP152047.1, read on the forward strand.
TGGCGACGTGAAGAGCCTGTTGGCTGAGCATTCATGCGTCGAGCATTAAACTTATCAATTAAGTAGCCCTTTAATATGCCATTTTCAATTAAAATATTTCTTCTTGTTTTTTCTCCTTCATCATCAATGTTTAGCGAACCCCATTCATTCGGAAGTGTGCCATCATCAATATATGTAACGATTTCAGGAGCCACTCTTTCACCAATACGATTGGCAAAGACAGAATTGTTTTTAGCAACAGCCGTAGCTTCTAAGCCATGACCGCAAGCTTCATGGAAAATGACACCACCAAATTCGTTATCAATAATGACAGGGAATTTACCACTTGGACATTCATCTGCATGAAGCATCGTCACAGCAATACGTGCAGCCTCTCCTGCATAGTGGTTTAGATCTAGTTGCTCAATAAATTCAAAGCCTGCATGTGCACCAGGTCCATAAAAGCCTGTTTGGATTTCGTTGCCTTCTGTGGCAGTCGCTTGTATGCTGAGTCTACTGTGAACACGTGTATCCTCTACAAATTTGCCTTCAGAATTAGCAATTAGTATGTTTTGTTGTTCGTCTAAATAGCGAACCCTTGCTTGGCTAATACGAGAATCATAATTTCGTGCTATGGAGTCTGCTTGACGCATAATAGCTATTTTACTTGCGTGCTCCACTGTATTGGGCATACGGAGGATTTGATGAATAGGTGGGATGATTTCCTTATGAAGTGGGTGAATGGTACCCGATGCGTCACCTTTAATCGCTAATGCTGCTCTTTTGGCTGCTGCAAGTAAACCTTCCTCTGAAAAGTCATTGGTATAGGTATAAATACTTTGAAATCCTGAAAAAATCCGGATGCCGATACCGAAATCACGGCCAGCTATACTTTGTTCAATTTTTCCACTTTGTAATAGGAATTCATTGGTGTACTTATCTTCAATGAAGATTTCAGAAAAATCACCGCCTGTTACAAGAGCCGCTTCAAGCACATTTTCTATAATCGATTGTTTAAGCATGTATCTTCCTCCTTTTCTTGATTATACCAAATTATTAAAAAATTCTGTATTATGCTATTTTCCTAAATAACTGATGAAAATAACCACACAAATGTATGTATATTGCTAATAAAATTTTTTATGACATATTTTTTGTACATTTTCACCAAACTAATGGAAAGGTAGAGGAAGGTGAAGAGATGCAACAACCATTTGATGTGGGAGATATTGTTTATATTTTTTACCGCAATCCACATATTCAAGATGTAACGAATATACAGGAAGCGGCAGTGGTACATCATCCAGAGCAACCAGAGGAGCTAGCGCTATTTTTATTTGAAACATATTATCCAATCACAAATGACATGTTAATTTTTGCAAGTGAGATGGCGGCTGAACAAGCTTATCATCAGTATTTTCATTAAGGGAGGACTCACATGATGAAGCCATTTACCCCTCAGCTTGTTTATTTTGAGCCTGATGCTCTTCATTATCCACTAGGTCAGGAGCTAAAAGCGAAGTTTGAGCAGATGGGGATTGAAATTCGCTATACAACTTCGCACAATCAAGTGAGAAATCTTCCTGGTGACAATGATTTTCAAAAGTATCGGGTAGCCAAATCGACATTAGTAGTGGGCATTCGAAAAACATTAAAGTTTGATACATCTAAGCCCTCAGCTGAATATGCCATTCCATTTGCCACAGGCTGTATGGGGCATTGTCATTATTGCTATTTACAAACAACAATGGGCAGTAAACCTTATATTCGGACGTATGTCAATGTCGATGAAATTCTAGAACAAGCTGATCACTATATGGCTGAACGAGCTCCTGACATCACACGCTTTGAGGCATCCTGTACCTCTGATATTGTAGGAATTGATCATCTAACACATACTTTAAAGCGAGCCATTGAGCATTTTGGCCAAAGTGAGCTAGGCCAATTACGATTTGTGACGAAATTCCATCATGTGGATCATCTATTGGATGCCAGGCATAATGGGCGGACAAGGTTTCGTTTTAGTGTCAATGCTGATTATGTGATTAAACATTTTGAGCCAGGTACCTCTCCGTTAGCGAAGCGTATTGAAGCAGCGGGGAAAGTGGCAAGAGCTGGCTATCCACTTGGCTTTATTGTGGCCCCAATCTATCTTCATGATGGCTGGCAGGAGGGCTATTACCATATGTTTGAGCGATTGGATGCTGAATTACCAAAGGATGTGCGAGATGACATCACCTTTGAGTTTATTCAGCATCGCTTTACAAAGCCAGCCAAACGTGTGATAGAAAAAAATTACCCGATGACGAAGCTAGAGCTCGATGAGACGGTGAGACGATATAAATGGGGCAAATATGGGATTGGTAAATATATTTATCAAAAAGAAGAAGAGGAAGACATTAAGGAGCACCTGTATGGCTATATGCAAAAATTTTTTCCTCAAGCGAAATTAGAATATTTCACATGACAAGTAGAGAGAGAACAGCTTGTTTTCTCTCTAAAAATATAGGGTGATCTATTAAATCGTTTGGCAAATCTGACAGTGAAAAATATTGCATTGTTTCTGATTCAGTGTAATCAATCACTATATTACCGAGCTCATTTCTTGGACTGCTGTCACTGCGTATAATTCGTCCCCATTTGATACTTTAAGGTAACAATCTGGACCAGAAAAAACACCTAGTAACTGTGTATCCTCAAAGCTCTCGTCTAATTTAGGAAGTCCCTCATATCTTTTTTGTAGTAATAGTTCGTTTGATGGATTAAGCATGATGACCACCTAACCAGGTAAAATGATTGGCTGCTGTCCTACATACTGTTTTAGAAATTTATAGTATTCCATCATGTTCGAAACTATTGGCTTTGTATAATCCGAAAGTCAATGGTAACGCTAACAGAGATCGTCGTGAAGAAGGGGAGAATACATGGATGGATTCATTTCAACTAAATTGTTGGTCAGAACATGGGGAATTAAAAGTGGTGATGCTTTGTGCACCATCAATCGTAGATGTAACAGATTTAACAATAGCAGAGCAGGTTGGTTGGAGTGATACGGTCAACCATCAGAAAGCAATGGAGAACTTCATGGCATTCAAGACAACATTAGAAAACGCTGGGGTACATGTACTTGATTATGCAAAGGAACTAGCCCATGATCAGCAGCTATTAAGTGAACAGTTACTCAATCGTTATTTTGTACGTGACCTCGCCTGTGTCATTGGTAATCGACTTTTACTTGGAAAGGCAGGCAGTTCACTTAGAAGACCAGAGTATCCTTTTGCTCATTCACTTTTAGAGAGATGGTTTCCGCAGCAATGGATAGTTACATCACAACCACTTCATTCATTCGAGTGCGGAGATTTGTTAATTTTAAATAAAGATGCTGTGCTCATTAATCTTGGGATGAGAACAACATTAGAGGCTATCGAAAGTTTGAAGGAAAGCATTTTTCAAGAGGGCTTTTCAGAAATTGCTGTGATTGATTTACCTAAAAGTAATGATACGCTGCATTTAGATATGAATTGTAATGTAGTGAACGCTAATCTGGTAGTAGCTAAAAGCTTTGTACGCCATTTTCCTGTGCAGGTGTTGACAGCACAAAGCAGTCGTTTTGACATGGTAGAGCCATTTTTACAGCGCCATGGTTTTGATGTTTACTGGCTAGACACATATAAGACCATTCCAGACATTAACTTCATTAACCTGAATCCAGAAACACTGTTGATAAGCAAGCAGGCAACGCAACAACAATTATTGGCGCATCCACTGCTAAAGAAAAAGAACTTGCTTGAAGTCGATGTCACAGAGCTTGAAAAAGGCGGCGGTGGCATTCGCTGTATGACATTGCCATTGGTAAGAACGTAACGAAGGGCTGATAAAAATGACTTCAAAATCAACTAAAGGAAGTATGGCATGGTGGCAGCTTTCGCTTCTTGGTATCGGTTGTACACTGGGAACTGGCTTTTTTCTTGGGACAAGTATGGCCATTCATAAAAGTGGGCCTGCGGTATTAATTCCTTTTTTATTAGCGGCCATTTGTACGTATATAGTGTATGATGCACTTGTTAAAATGTCTGTGGAAAACCCAGATAAAGGCTCATTTCGTACCTATGCCAAGCAAGCCTTTGGACGCTGGGCAGGCTTTAGTAATGGCTGGGTTTACTTGATTTCTGAGTTATTGATTATGGGGAGCCAGCTGATGGCACTCGGTATTTTTACGAAGTTTTGGTTTCCAGCGCTGCCACTCTGGATTGCTGCATCAATTTATGCTGCAATCGGATTAGTCGTTATCCTCACGGGTATGAAGGGGTTTGAAAATTTTCAAAATATCTTCGGCGCCCTAAAGGCAGCGGCCATCATTATGTTCATTATCGTAGCGGTGATCATCATCATGAAAGGCACACAATCCGCTACATTGGCTTCACTTCAAGCTAATTATGAAGCATTTTTCTCGCAAGGAATAAAAGGCATTTGGCTTGGCTTGCTTTATGCCTTTTATGCATACGGAGGAATTGAAGTGATGGGTTTAATGGTCATCGATTTGAAAAATCCAAAGGAAGCGCCAAAAGCAGGGAGAATGATGCTGTTTGTGATTACGATTATTTTTATCATGGCTATAGCCCTTGCATTGTTACTCGTTTCGTGGAAAGACTTTTCAATCGATGAAAGTCCTTTTATTACAGCGCTTCAAAATTATCATATACCCTTTGTGGCAGATATTTTTAATGGTGTGTTAATCATTGCTGGTTTTTCAACAATGGTGGCTTCGCTCTATGCAGTCATTACCATTCTTACTACACTTGCTGAGGACCATGATGCACCGGCAATACTCGCAAAGAAAGGAAAAATGAAAGTTCCTTTTCCAGCCTTGTTATTTTTAACGGGTGGGTTAGTGATCACGATTGTGATTGGTTTTTTGATGCCAGAAAAAATCTTTGAATATTTGATCACGGCAGCGGGTTTAATGTTGATCTATAATTGGCTTTTTATTTTAGTAACATATTGGAAGCTTATGGAGTTAACGAAGTGGGGGCATGTAAAGAATGGTATAGGGATGTTGCTCATTGCTGTGACGGTATCTGGGACTTTAGGCGAAAAAACAAGCAGACTCGGTTTTTGCGTGAGCCTGCTCTTTATTGTCTTAATCGGTGTGGCGACCTGGATCGTTGTGAAAAGGCAAAAAAACATTGTGTAATGAACCATTTTCCTGTGACATCCGTAAAAAAGGACACTTGGATGGACTATGGTTATCATCACTTAAAAAATATTGCTTCCATTCATAGCTATCCTCTTGCCCGTACCATTTTAAATCTGGATGCCCTGGAACCGTGTCATAGTCTGCAATACGCTGGCGGATCAGCTTTTTGATTTTTCGTCCAAAGGCGGTCGAGTCGTTAATATCATCAAATATCCAACGTGGTTGAATAGCCATCAATAAAGTTGAAAAATGACGACTCTTTCGCAATTTATGGGCTGGTGTTGCACAAGAAATAAAATAGGGCTCTCCATGAAAGCAAAACTCCCACTCATGGTGGGTTGGTTCCATTGGTATTCCCTCAGGCCAATCCATCTCATCCATATTGGTTAAATTGTTTAAGATGGACCAAAATAACTGCTGATAATCTGCCACCTCAAAGCTATCTCGCATATCATGAGGGGTATGAAAGAACACAGTGAGTGTTGTATACTTCCCGAAAGTTCGTGACGCTTTCGTATAGTCCTTTAAGCATTGTGCCAACATCTTAATCGATTGCTCCTCCCGTGGATCCCCGACAAAACTATAGCGCAAATGGTTTGATAAAAAGCCCATTCTTGCTGGTATACACGGAAATGTATTCGCTTCGTCTGCAATCGTGGCAGCAAAGTCAGTATAAGCTGACTGTTGCCATAATGGAAGTGTTTCAAACTGTTCCTCGATCCACTCCCTATCAAACACTACTACTTCCACTTGAGACTCCTCCTTCTACTCACCTTTATACTATTAAAGAAAAGACAAAGTGGTTACGAATCTAAGGTGAGTGACACGGGTATTCTGATAAAGTTTTTTATGCTTCATTTCACGTTATGGATAACCAAAAGATAAATAACTCGATTAAAGAGAATAAGCGGTTTAAGTTAAGAAGTGATCACTTTAAGCCAGAAGATGAGCGGTTTTGAATCAAGAGTGAGCGCTTTGAAATAAGGCAAGAGCGCTTTGAAGGCTAGAATGATCACTTCGAACTAGGGAGAGAGCGGCTTAGAAGTAAAAGAGAGCGCTTCAAGCCAGGAAAAGATCGGTTGCGAACCAAAAGAAAGCGCTTCGAACCAAGGCAAGAGCGGCTTTGAATCAGAAGCGAGCACTTCAAACCAAAGAAAGAGCGGTTGTGAACCAAAGAGAGCGCTTCGAGCCAAGAAAAGAGCGGTTGTGAACCAAAGAGAGCGCTTCGAACCAAAGAAAGAGCAGTTGTGAACCAAAAGAGAGCGCTTCGAGCCAGGAAAAGAGCGGCTGTGAACCAAAAGAGAGCGCTTCGAACCAAGGCAAGAGCGGTTGTGAACCAAAAGAGAGCGGCTTCGAACTAGGGAGAGAGCGGTTAGAAGTAAAAGAGAGCGCTTCGAACTAGGGAGAGAGCGGCTTAGAAGTAAAAGAGAGCGCTTTGAGCCAGGAAAAGAGCGGCTGTGAACCAAAAGAGAGCGCTTCGAACCAAGGAAAGAGCGGCTTTGAATCAGAAGTGAGGCCTTCGAACCAAAGAATGATCGGTTTAGAAGTAATAATGATCACTTCTGGCCAAAGAAAGAGCGGTAGCGGTTCAAAAGTGATCACTTCGAGCCAAGGAAAGAGCGGCTTTGAATCAAATGAGATCACTTCAAGCCAAGGAAAGAGCGGCTTTGAATAAAAAGCCATCACCACACTCCCAAAGCAGCATGGTCTCAGCCTTTTTGTTGAAAAACCTTTTCCTCTAGAATGGTTAGAGCATGCTGGATGTCCTTTAGATCATCCTGTGTTGCGTGTTGAATAAGCTGTAAAAAGCGTTCTTCGATACAGGTGAATGCCTCCTCCATCATTTTTTCGCCTTCTTTGGACAAGCGGACATACTGCTTTCTTCGGTCGGCTGTGTCGCTAAATTTTTCGATTAGCTGTCGTTCCTGCAATTTCCGTAATTCACGGCTTGTATTAGGTAAGGACATGTGTTGACAATCACTGATTTCGGTTGGTGTGACAGGTTGGCTTACTTTAATATATTCAAGAATTTTATATTGTAGCGGTGTGATATTCGCAGCGGTAACATTTTGTGTGAGATCATGTGTCACTTGATGGATGGTGGCTGTAAATGATACAAACTGATGAAATAAAGCGCTTTTATTCAATGGGATCACCTCTTACTGTCAAGATAACAAATAACTTGTCTTAAAACAATTATCATTTGACAACTAAATTTAGATGAATTATTATTTTGTTGTCAAATGATAAGTAATGAGGAGGCACACAATGAAAACGTTAATTGTTTATACATACCCAAACCATAAAAGTTTAAATTATGCTTTTTTACAAGAGGTGATAAAGGGGTGTCGTGAAAATCCTGACATCGAGGAGATTCAAATACTAGATTTATATGAAGAAGAGTTCGATCCTCGCTTAATTTTTCATGAGCATAAGCGACGTCGTGATATGTATCAGGATCCGAAAATGGAAAAATACCGCCAACAGCTCTCTTGGGCAGATCAAATTGTATTTGTTTATCCGATCTGGTGGGGGAGACCGCCAGCCATGCTGTTAGGGTATATTGACCAATTATTTGCGGCAAACTTTGCTTATCGCGATACAAAGGGGTTATTTCCAGAGGGTCTTTTAAAAGGGAAATCTGTTGTCTGTGTGTCTACGATGAAGGGGCCAACCAATTATCCATTCCTATGGTTGAACAATGCACATAAAATTTTGATGAAGAGAGCGTTGTTTAAGTTTGTTGGAATGAAAAAAGTGAAGTTTTTTGAGTTTGGTAATATGGAAAGCAAAAAAGGGAAACAACAGCAAAAACTAAATAAAGTCTATCAATATTTTAGAAAAGTAGCTTACTAGAAAAAATAACTCGTGCAGACGATTTTTAGTCGTTTGCACGAGTTGGCGTACTGTCGATAGGCACCGTAATCAAAAATCTTGTAAATTCAGCTAGCTTGCTTTCTACAGCAATAGTTCCGTGATGCATATCGATAATTTTTTTGACAATGGCTAGCCCTAATCCGCTACCGCCATTTCCAACGGTTCGTGATTGATCAGCCTTATAAAATCTTTCAAAAATATGCTTTTGTTGTTCTTCCGTTAAGCCAATACCAGTATCCTGAACCATCACCGTTATCGTATCTAATTGCTTCTTCATAGTCAGGGTGATGGTTCCTTTGGCGGGCGTAAACTTAATGCTATTTGTCAGCAAGTTCATCCATACTTGATTCATTAAATCCTCATCTGCTGTGATGCTCATGCCATCAAGATCGAGATCAAAGTCGATCTGTTTGGCTATCCAATTCGGTTCAAGTGCCAGTACAACATTGCGTAATTGTTTATCGAGTCGATAATTTATAGGCTCAAATGGATGATGCTGCGATTCTAAGGATGTTAGCTTGAGTAAATTGTCGCTAATCTTGGATAAACGATTACTTTCCAATTCAATTATATCTAAATAATGCTGACGCTTTTCTTCAGGTAGATTGATATTTTTCAGTGCCTTTGCAAAGCCATTAATAGACGTTAACGGTGACTGAATTTCATGAGAGACATTGGAAATGAATTCTTGACGCATTCTTTCCAGTTCACCTAATTCAACGGCCATATGATTAATACCATGAATCAATTGCCCAAATTGATCTTCTTCATCTGCTTTCAAATCCAACTGGACATCAAAATCACCTTTTGCCATGCGGCTTAATGCATCGACAATGGTATCCCAGTAGTTGCGTTGTCGATTTAGTCCAATTAAAAAGATAATAGCCGCTGAACAGGCGAAGAGCACAAACACGCCAATTACTGTTGCTAATTGTAGCCAAAATCCATGAGGTTCTGTCCCTAATCGACCATACAGCCATGTCGTTACGTGATAGGAAATAAAAGCAAAAACAGTATTGGCAATAAGAAACAAACAAAAGACCATGGCTAATCTTAAAAGGAATCTTCGTTTTCTCATGAAGCTAGTTCCAAGCGGTAGCCGAGCCCACGAATGGTACGAATGACAAAGCCACTCGTCTCCTGTGGGAAGCGCTCGCGAATTCTTTTGATATGGACATCAACTGTTCGTTCATCTCCCTCATAGTCGTAGCCCCAAATTTCTTCGATTAACTGTTCGCGGGAAAAGGTTTTGCCAACATAGCTTGCAAATGTAAATAATAGCTCGAATTCCTTTAAACGAAGTAGAATCGCCTCGCCGTTCATCTCCACTTCATGTGTGTGGCGATTCAGTTTGACGTTACCAGCCTCTACAACTTGAGAAAGGGAGATACGGTATCTTTTTAAGATTGACTTAACACGTACAATTAGCTCGGCAGGCTCAAATGGCTTCACGAGATAATCATCCGTCCCTAAATGAAAGCCTTTGATTTTTTGGGAGGTTTCTCCTTTAGCTGTGAGCATAAGGATTGGTAGATCTGTATTGAATGAACGTATTTCCTCACATAATGCCCAGCCATCCATGTTGGGCATCATAATGTCCATCACGACCATATCGACTTTTTCAGTGTCTAATTTGGACAGTGCATCAACACCATCGATAGCCTCAATCACCTCTAAGCCCTCATTTTGCAGAAACACTTTTACCAATTCTCGAATATGTGCATCATCATCCACCACTAATAGTTTTGTCATTTCAACAAACCCCTTTATTCAACGTCTTTAATGCGTAATTGCTGTATGGCAAACTCACGATACATAGCATGTGTTTCAAAGAGTGTTTCGTGTGTGCCACAGCCAGTAATATGCCCTTTCTCAATAAATAAAATTTGATCGGCATCTACCACTGTCGATAAACGGTGCGCAATGACTAATGTTGTGCGCCCTTGCATTAAGTTGTCTAATGCTTTTTGTACATAAATTTCTGATTTACTATCTAAGCTCGATGTGGCTTCATCCAGCATTAATATTTGCGGATTACGTAACAGCGCCCTTGCAATAGAGATACGCTGACGTTGTCCACCTGAAAGCTTGATGCCTCGTTCTCCAACTTCAGTGTCAAACTTGTCTGGAAGCTCATTAATAAATTGATCTGCATAGGCCATTTTAGCCACTTTTTCTAGTTCATCATCTTGCACTTCACGGTCAATACCATAGCAAATATTTTCTCGAATCGTACCTGATAGCAGGGCACTTTCCTGCGCCACATAGCCGATTTGACTACGCCAAGAGTGGAGTGAGAAAGTTTCGATTGGTGTATCTCCTAGTGTGATACTGCCGTTCGTAGGCTGATAGTATCGTTCTAGCAAAGAAAATGTGGTTGTTTTACCGCCACCACTTGGTCCTACGATGGCTGTTACTTTGCCTGGCTCAATTGTGAAGTTAATATCGGATAAAATAGGCTCTTCACCATAAGAAAAATCAACATTTTTAACATTAATGGGTTGGTCTACTTTTTCTACAGTTAAGCCTTCTTCAATATGTTCTTCCTCATATTCAAGTAATGCACTAATTCGTTCTGTAGCCCCCATTGCTTTTTGCAGTTGGGTAAAGAACATCGTCAATTGTGTCATCGGCATAATGATTTGGATTAAATATAAAATAAATGCTACCATATCGCCAGCCGTCAGCTCTCCAGAGGAAACACGGACACCACCATAGCCAATAATAGCTACAAGCACTGACATTAAAACAAATGAAATAAGCGGTGAAATCAGTGCGTGGATTTTCGCTTCTTTTAAGCCGAATGTAAAGAGATTTGTAATGCCTTTTTTTCCACGCTCATATTCAATTTGCTCAGCATTCGAAGCCTTTACTAGGCGTGTTTCAGGTAATACTTGATTTAATACAGACGTAAACTTCGCTGTTTCATCTTGCATCCCTTTTGAAATCACAAACATGCGTCTACCTAGCAGCATTAAAATCACCATTGCCAGTGGTACGGCAATCAGCATCACTAACGTCATTTTCCAATCTAAAAATAGAAGAATGATGATAGAACCTATAATGGAAATAACGCCAGATAAACAGTTTGCTAAATGCTCTGTTATAAGCTCTTTCACAACCCCTGTGTCATTCGTAACACGGCTTAATGTTTCGCCTGTATCATGTTCATCATAATAGGGGATTGGTAAATGCAACAGCTTTCGCCATAATTGATCGCGTAATTTTGCCACAACATGATGCCCAACGCGATTTAAATAATAGATGGATAATCCACTAGCAATAGCTTGTGCGATAAAGGCAATCCCCAATACAATGATTTGCCAATAATTAAGTGATTCTAACGAAAAGCCATCCACTAATTGTTTTGTAAATAATGGAACAATAAATCCTACACCCGTCGTTGCTAAACTCATCACTAAAGCGATGACAAGTAGCCAAATCGGTGGTTCAGCTCGTTTTACTAATTGTATAAAACGGCGCCAATCTTTTTGTTTTGTTGTATCTTTTGATGTCTCTTGCAAAGAAATAAGCCTCCTTCATTGTCCGAAAACAATGTATTTCGTTTCTATGGCTTTACTATAGCATGCGTTTATGAACTGAATATGAAATGAATGGTCATCAAAAAAGGTGATGCGATCACCACCTTTTGATGCTAGTCTGCGAATTCATCGTGGTATAAAGACTTACCAAGCAAGCGATAGATTCTCAAGGCTAGTTGGATTTGTAAGAGTTCCTCATAGCTTTTTAAATCGGTTTTTAAAATTTCTTTAATCTTTTCGATTCGATAAATTAATGTGTTGCGATGGATAAACATTTCCTTGGCTGTTTCACTTATATTCATATGATTAATAAAGTAATTTTCTAATGTAATTAGGTAGCTTGTCCCATGTAAAAGATCGTGCTCAAAGACAGTGCCCAAGCTTTCTAAGAAAAAGTCCTTGAGCTGCACTTCGTTAATATTCGAATCTAAAAAATGATAGATGGAGTGATCCGCAAAATGAGCTACAGCTCCACGTTCTTCGAAGCGATGCATAAGACGTAGTGCTTCATGTGCCTCTGCAAAGCTTTTATGAACAAATCGAATATGTTTATATTCTTTGCCAATTCCAATTAAGAAGGAGGTTTGGGTATGTTGCTGTACTAATAGTTGGAGAATGTTTTCTGCGTAGTGCTTTGTTTCATTGATTGTGAAATCTTGTTTGCCGTCCTGCTGTCCAACTAATAGGATGATTTGGTTGTTGCGATATAGGCACGTAATTTCTCCATTGATCGTACTAGAATGCTCATAAATTAAGTTCATACATTTTTTTGCAATATTATCGGACTCGTATTTTCGAGAAATTAAATCATGCTGGTTTTGAAGGTTTTCATGGCTAATAGAGATGACGATGCAATAATATTTATGGTTGATCTTTAAGCCGTGGAGATCACAAAGTGTTTGTAGCGTTTCAATCGAAGTGATTTTTCCAGTCAATAAATCATCAAAAAACTCCTGTTTAATTTTTAAACGTACACCCTCAATTTCCTTCTGTTTAATCCTTTCTAATGCCACGATCGTGGAGGCTTGCTCTAAAACGATGTAATCAAACTCATTCAGATCACGTACAGTTTGCCAAATGACAATATAGCCATAAATATAATTGGCAACTGCGACAGGGAGTATTCTACATTTCACTGCGATATCTTCTAATTGATAGATTCGTGTAATGGATTTTTGCATTTCATTGAGATCAATCGGGATAGTATCAATAAAATCCTTTGAAAACGTTGGACGATTCTTCTTTAGGTTGATCCCATAGGCAAGTGGCACTGGATTGGTATCAAGATCTGTATAATGCAGTAAATTCCAGTCATTATCTAAAAAGATAATTGGGTTATTAATTGTTTCGGCTAATTTTGAGGAAATGGATTCAATGCCTCCTCCTTCAAGTGCAACCTTAAATAGCGTATTGTGCATATCTAAAGATTTTCTATTTAATAGATCATAACCTCCTGATGCCTTTTCATTGATGATCGAGATGACCTTGGACAGGGTGTAATTATAAGGCAACTCTAATAACGGCAATCCATGTTGATTGGCAATATCGATCATGTTTTGAGGTGTTTTTTGTAAATAGCGCCTCATTTTGATGACGAGGCCAGCGCAATTGATTTTAGAGATTTCTTGGATGATTTTATTTTGTAATGCTTCATCGTCCTGGAAGATGTAGCCGGTTGTTAATAATAATTCATTCGGTGTCAGCCAATCAAATGCATCGGGATTTTCGATAATGTTTACAAGTGCGATTTCATTGTGAATGCCTTGTTCGCCAGCAACAATTTTAATTCCTTCAAGCGCCTTTATGTCTAATATATCTTTGATTGTTAGCAAATGATTTCACTCCTTTGCCATAATCTTATCACAAAACATTGTACATATTGCCTAAATCATCTACATTCTTTTTGGTTTTGCTAAACAATGATATCTACGGCATAAGAGAATAAAATAAAGCTTGTAAGACGGAAATGTGAAGATAATAACATTCTCGCGGTTCATTTCCATTTAGTTGAAATGAACAATAGGTCGGAAAAATGGAGGTATGAAATTGGTAGATATGAATGTAGTCTCAGAATTTTTAACTGCAGCTGAAGCAGGGGATATTAACGCTCTGAAAGGTTATTTACAACAAGGTGTGGATATTAATTCTCGAAATAAGCGTAAGCGTACAGCAATTTTACTTGCTGCGATGAATGATCAATTAGAAACAGTAAAATTTCTAATTCAGGAAGGAGCAGATATCGACCTTCAAGATCAAATTTGTTTAAACCCATTTTTGTATGGATGTATTAACGGAAAGTTAGAGCTTGTGAAAATGATGCTACAAGCAAACACAGATTTAGAGCGTTTAACACGCTTTGGCGGTGTCGGTATTCATCCAGCAAGTGAGAAGGGCTTTGTAGAAGTAGTTCGTGAACTTGCAACGACTACAGATATCAATGTCAACCATACAAATATTTGTGGCTGGACACCGTTGATTGAAGCCATCCTTCTAAATGATGGTGGAGAAAAGCAACAGGAAATTGTTCGTCTATTAGTTGAACATGGTGCAGATACACAATTAGTGGATCAATACGGAGTGACGCCATTAGCGATGGCTAGAGAAAAGGGATTCACTGAAATTGAAAAAATTCTACTAGAAGCAGGGGCAAAATAGTAGTACTCCTACGACATAAAGAGGTGTACATATGATACATGCCAAATCTGGTGATGATTATTTTCTTCAACAAATGGTGGCAACGGCGTTTACTGGAACGGTCCATAGTGTGTTTCAACATGCCTTAAATATTCAGAGAGATGGTAATGGTGAAATTTTCACACTTGCTACGAAAGCAATGGATCGTGCACCCAATACACTTGTCATTGATCTCGATACGTTCGATCACCTGGACATTCATCAATATGACAGAGTATTGGTTCGCCATAATCAACTTTTAATAGAAGAAAAATTACAAATAGCGATTCACACAGCCACTCGTTGGCAATGTCAGCTACCTATTTATCCATTAAATCGTACAAGTTTAAGAATGAATATGAGCAGTGTGAAACAATTCATTGATTTACAAGGCAAAGGCGGCGGCATAAAACGTAATGATTCACCCGTCAGTGAATTTGAAGCGGAGACATCGAGATTGCTACAGCAGCGTACCACTTTGCTTTATGAGGAAATATTGAATCAGCGTTTGGATCGCTTTCAGGCATATGCAGCTGATTTAGTCGGCTTGGGGCCAGGACTTACACCATCAGGGGATGATTTTATAGTAGGCTTATTTGCTGTCATTCACATAGAAAATAGTCCGTGTTCTATTTATAAACCATTGTGTGAAAGCGTCATCAAAATGATTCAGCCTTTAACCAATGAGATTAGTTATACAACATTGAAGGAGGCAGCATATGGACAAGTAAGGGAGTCCATCTGTTCATTCATACACGCCATTTTATATGGCACAGAAGCGGAATCGATTGAGGCTCTGAGAAAGGTGCTTGCTATTGGCTCCTCCTCAGGAACAGATATTGCCTTAGGGCTAATAAGTGGCTTAGAAGCCAATATAAAATTAGGAGGATAAAGATGAGTATTAAAGTCGTAATTAAGCGCAACACATATTTTGATTCAGTGTCATTGATGTCACTATCTACAAAAGCGAATCAAATTGAAGGCGTTGAGCAAGCAATTATTGGTATGGGTACAGAAATGAACAAAGGGGTCATTCGCAATGTTGGTTTGATGACGCCAGAAGTGGAAGAAGCAACAGCAGGGGACTTAATGATTATTGTCAAAACTACTAGTGCGGATCAAACAGAAAGCGCTTACCTAGCAGTCGAAGAATTACTAACAAATAAAAATAAAGCACAAGCAAAAAGCGATATTAAATATGCAACGATAGATTCTGCTGCACAAGGTATCCCTGATGCAAACTTTGCGGTCATTTCTGTCAATGGTGCATTTGCCGTTCGTGAAGCACGCAAAGCACTTGAAAATGATCTACACGTGATGCTGTTCAGTGATAATGTAAGCGTTGAAGACGAAGTAGAATTAAAAACTTTAGCACATGAAAAAGGTCTATTAATGATGGGGCCAGACTGTGGTACGGCCATTATTGGTAATACAGGTCTTTGCTTTGCCAACGCTGTGAGAAAAGGCAATATCGGTATTGTAGCAGCATCTGGTACAGGTAGCCAAGAGGTAAGTGTTCGTATTCATGACTTCGGTGGTGGAATCACACAACTGATCGGTACTGGCGGAAGAGATTTAAGTAAAGAAGTTGGCGGCATTATGATGCTTGATGGTATTAAAGCCCTTGATGCGGATGAAGCGACAAAAGTGATCGTTCTAGTATCGAAGCCACCTGAAGCAAGTGTTGAGAAAAAGGTGCTCGCACAAATCAAAGAATGCAGCAAACCAGTAGTGGTTTACTTTATCGGTGGTAATGAAGAGGCGGTAGTGGCAGCTGGTGGACAATTTGCTAAAACATCGAAAGAAGCAGCATTAAAAGCAGTCTTACTAGCAGGTATTGATGAAGCAGGCATTAACAAACGTGCACTTAACATTCCATTAGTTGAAGAGGTTCGTGCAAAATTAGCACCAGAACAAAAATACATTCGTGGGTTATTCTGTGGCGGTACGCTTTGTGATGAATCTATGTATCTAGCGATGGAAAAATTCGATAACGTTTACAGTAACATTCAGAAAAATCCTGATTTCTTATTGAAAGATATCAATGTGAGTCAAGAACATACTTTCATTGACTTCGGTGATGATGATTTTACAAATGGTAAACCACATCCAATGATCGATCCATCTTCTCGTATTGAGCGTTTCTTACAAGAAGCAAAAGATCCGTCAGTTGGTGTCATTGTGATGGACTTCGTATTAGGCTTTGGCTCTCATGAAGACCCAGTTGGCGTTATGCTTCCTGCCATGATTGAAGCAAAACAATTAGCTGAAAAAGAAGGCAGACATTTAGAAATCATTGGGTATGTCCTTGGAACTGATTTAGATACGCCAAACATAGATGAGCAAGTGAAAAAATTAATCGATGCCGGTGTTACACATGCAAGTAGTAGTACAAATGCTGGATTACTTGCTAGAGAAATGGTGCTGAAAGGAGAAAATCATGAGTAAGATTAATGAACTTTTTACAAGTAAAATTAACGTAATTAACGTAGGTATTGAACTTTTTAAAGATGATATTTTAGCACAAAATGCAAGTGCTACACACCTAGAGTGGTCACCACCAGGTGGAGGTAAGCCAGAAATTATTGCAGCATTAAACAGAATCGATAAAGCAGAACTTGCTGAAAAAATTGAAGCAGCAAACCGTCTTGCAGTTGAAAAAATTGTGAACTCTCAACCCGTGCTGATTGGTTTTGATCAAGCCATCAATGTTGTGCCTGGCATGACGAAAAAAACAATTTTACACGCAGGACCACCGATTACGTGGGAAAACATGAATGGCCCAATGCAGGGCGCTGTTATGGGTGCACTTGTATTCGAAGGATTAGCGAAAGACTTAGAAGAAGCAGCAGTGGTAGCGGCTTCGGGAGAAATCACATTCTCACCTTGTCATGAGCATAATGCCGTTGGTTCAATGGCTGGCGTAACATCTGCTTCGATGTTCATGCACATCGTTGAAAATAAAACGTATGGCAATATCGCCTATACAAACTTAAGTGAGCAAATGGCAAAAATCTTACGTATGGGTGCCAACGATGACAGCGTTGTTGAACGATTAATATGGATGCGTGATGTGTTAGGGCCAATTTTACGTGATGCAATGAAATTAAATCAAGACGGCATCGATCTACGATTAATGCTTGCACAAGCACTTCACATGGGCGACGAATGTCATAACCGTAATAATGCAGGTACAAGCTTATTAATTCAAGCACTGACACCATATATCTTAGAAACAGATTACCCTGTTGAACAGAAGCGAGCAGTATTCGATTTCGTGGCAAGTAGTGATTATTTCTCAGGTCCTACATGGATGGCCTGCTGTAAATGTGCATTAGATGCTGCACATGGGATCGAATATAGTACAGTCGTGACAACAATGGCACGTAACGGTGTAGAATTTGGTGTTCGTATTAGTGGCATGGCAGGTAATACATGGTTTACTGGCCCTGCACAAAAAGTAATCGGACCGATGTTTGCTGGCTACAAACCAGAGGATTCAGGTCTTGATATTGGGGATAGTGCTATTACAGAAACATACGGTATCGGTGGTTTCGCAATGGCTACTGCACCAGCAATCGTTGCTTTAGTAGGTGGAACAGTAGATGAAGCAATTGGTTATTCTCGTAAAATGAAAGAAATTACAACGACAGAAAACCAAAATATTACCATTCCATTATTAAACTTCATGGGAATTCCTACAGGTATTGATATTCGTAAAGTCATCCAATCAGGTATTCTTCCAATTATTAATACAGCTATCGCACATAAAGAGGCTGGAATTGGTATGATTGGTGCTGGTATTACGAATCCTCCAATGGAAGCTTTTGAAAAAGCATTAATCACAATTAGTGAGAAGTGGGCTTAAGCCCACTTCCTATAAGTAGGAGGAGCTTTATATGGAACACGCTAAAATTGAACAGTCCAATCAAGACTATAGAGCACTTGGCTATTCGGAAGAACTTTTACCAAAAGGTCCTCAGGAAAGAGACTGGGGAATCTTTAACTACATTACCGTGTGGATGGGCGCAGTTCACAATATTATGTCTTATATGACGGTTGCAGGATTTTTTGTCTTAGGATTATCAGTTAATCAAGTTTTCTTAGCCATTATGCTTTCAGCAGTGATCGTCTCAGCAGGCTATTGCTTAAATGGATATTCTGCCTCTAAATATGGTATTCCATTTGCCATATTACTAAGAGATTCATTTGGAGTGAAAGGCTCTATTATTCCAGCATTATGTCGAGGATTGATTGCTGGGGTTGTATTCTTTGGTACGACAACAGTTGTGGGCGCTCAATCCCTTAATGTATTATTTGCAAGATTCATTCCGAACTATATGTCTATTGGTGGAGACTTCACTATTTTTGGCTTAGATGTTCCGACAATGATTTCTTATATTATTTTATGGGTCATTACAGTTTTACTATTTTTAGGCGGCATGGATATGCTAACAGTCTTCGGTAAATATTCATCACCGATTGTTTATATTTTCATTATTGGCGCAGCTATTTGGGCAATTAATATTGCTGGAGGAATCGGGCCCATTTTAGAATATAAGCCTTCTACAACAATGGAAAGTCCATTGGTCTTTATTGCCTGTGTGAGCGCATTGGTTTCAAACTGGGCGGGTCCAGTTGTAAATATTGCAGACTTTACGCATCGAGCTAAATCGCCAAAAGCAATGATCTATGGCTTATCCATTGGTATGATCGGCTCGTATCTCTTGTTTGCGATTACTTGTATTAGTTTAATAGCAGGGACAGAAATTGCTTTCGGGCAACCAATTTTTAATATTGTAGACGCTATTGATAAAATTCAAAATCCATTTTCTGTAATTGTATTAATATTAGCTTTAAATGTAGGCGCAACAGCTTTTGTAGTTTTCGGTAACTTATTACCATCGGGATTACAAATGACAACTTTATTCCCTAAAGTATTTACTGTCAAAACAGCAGGTATTTTAACAGCGATTATTGGCACAATCATTTTGCCTTGGAAACTCGTATCGAGTACAGAAACGTTATTTTTCTTCTATAGTTTTATAGGCTCTATGTTTGGACCCATCGCAGGTATTATGTTGTCTAGCTTCTTTATCGAGCGTAAAAGACGTTTAGATTTATCCGTAATTTATGTGGAAGAAGGGAGCAATGGGGCTTATAAATCTGGCTATAATTTCGTAGCATGTATCGTCCTTTTGATCAGCTTCCTTTTACCGATGTCAGGTGCTTTCCTAAAAGGTGTGCCGTTCTTAGTACAGCTAAATAACTTTGCTTTCTTTAGCGGACTGATCGTGTCATTCATTTTATATACGTTGTTATATAAATTTAATCAGCAAAATGTTCAAAATAGTGTAGAAAAAGAAGTAGGGGTGTAGTTGTGAATAAATTAGTTATTGTAGCAATCGGCGGTAACTCGTTGGTAAAAGATAGTGGAAGCGAATCCATTCAAAGTCAGCAAGAGGCAGTTGCTCAAACTGTCGAACATATTGCGGATATGATTCAGGAAGGTTATAAAGTGGTTGTCACGCATGGCAATGGCCCACAAGTTGGTTTCACTTTACAACGAAGTGAAATTGCTAATGAGGTATCGGGCATGCCAGCAATTCCATTAGTAAACTGTGTAGCTGACACACAAGGTGGAATTGGCTATTTGATTCAACAAGCATTAATTAACGAGCTGGCTAAACGTCAAATTGATAAAAAAGTAGTCAGTGTGATTACACAAGTTGAAATCAATGAAAATGATCCAAACTTTATTAACCCCACAAAGCCAGTTGGTTCATTCTTTACTAAGGAGCAAGCCGAGGAGATGTTAGTCGAGCATCCCGATTGGAAAATGGTAGAGGATTCGGGGCGTGGCTATCGTCGTGTTGTGCCTTCCCCAAAACCAATTGATATCGTGGAAAAAGACGCAATTAAATCATTAATTGACAATGATTATGTCGTGATCGCTGTAGGCGGTGGTGGAATTCCAGTTGTTAAAAAAGAAAACAATGTCTATGAGGGTGTAGATGCAGTAATTGACAAAGACTTTGCAACAAGTCTATTAGCTGCACAAGTAAATGCAGACTCATTAATTATTACGACGGGTGTTCCTCGTGTGTTTATTAACTTTGGAAAACCTGAGCAACAAGCACTTAAAGAAATTACAGTCGAAGAAACAAAGCAGCATGTTCAAGATAATCAGTTCCCGCCAGGCAGTATGCTACCAAAAATCGAAGCAAGCTTAAGCTTCTTAGAAAATGGTGGTCATCGAGTGATTATTACAAACCCTGAAAGTCTAAAAGAAGCGATTAATAATCAGGCTGGTACTCATATTATTAACTAGGAGGAATCACGGTATGGATTACATTCAACTAGCTGTTGATAAAACAAAAGAAGGTATTGATCAAAATATTGGTGGACCATTTGGTGCAACGATTGTAAGAGGAGATGAAATCATCGCTGTTGTAGGCAATACAATGATGCGTGATACAGACATCACTGCACATGCAGAAATAGTAGCCATTCGTGAGGCTTCTAAAAAGCTTGGCACAATGGATTTATCGGATTGTGTCATCTACGCTACATGTGAACCATGTCCAATGTGTGTTGGTGCAATCATTTGGTCAGGTATTAAAGAAGTCCATTATTGTAATACAGCAGAAGATGCTCATGTACATGGCTTCTCTGATATGCATTTACGTGATTACTTAACAGGTAAAGATAAAAGTGTGCTGAACATGAAAAAATTGAAACGACTGAAGAATGTGATGCATTGTTCCATCATTTCAATGACAAAATGGCGAATAGTAAATAGATTGCAGCAGTCATATACTGCTTAAGTCTTTCCGACAAATTAGAGCAGGGATCTCGTTATAGAGAATCCCTTTTCTAATTTTCAACCAAAAAGGTGTAAAATAATTGGTACAATGAAAAAAATGCTATGAAAGAGTACATTTGGTCTGATTTTCATCTTCGTAATGCTTAAGAAGGAGCTGTTTACATGATCTATAAAGAACGTTATCAACAATTACTAGATAAAATGAATCAATATAATTCAGGCGAGAAAGGGATTACGAGAGTTGCCTATACGAATGAAGAACAGGCTTGTTTACATGCCTTTATTCGTTTATGTAAAGATGAAAATCTTCAAATTCATATTGACCATTGTGGAAATCTTATTGCTCGAAGAGAAGGCAGTGTGCCAGGATTGCAGCCTGTTGTCATGGGATCCCATTTAGACACTGTCTATCAAGGCGGTAAATATGATGGCGTTGTTGGTGTAACCGCAGCCCTAGAGGTCATTAAGCGATTAAACGAGCGATCTATTGTGACAGAGCATCCAATTGAAATTATCGCCTTTGCCTGTGAGGAGTCTTCAAGATTTGGTGTGTCGACAGTAGGCAGTAAAGCAATGGCAGGTCTAATCGATAAAGAAAAATACCGCCATTTGGTTGATCGAGATGGTATTACGATGGAGCAGGCTTTTGCTCATTGTGGACTTGATTTTAGTAGTGTTGATCAAGCAACAAGAGTAGAGGAAGGATTCCATGCCTTTTTTGAATTGCATATTGAACAGGGACCATTGCTTATTAACTATGAGAAGAAAATAGGTATTGTAACAGGGGTAGCAGCACCAGTCCGCTTATTAATGAAGTTAAACGGAAAAGCATCCCATTCAGGCACGACCCCAATGAATATGAGAAAGGACGCTCTTTTAGGAGCATCCGAATTGGCATTAGAATTGGAAAAAGCAGCGATAGCAGAGCAGGAGTTTGGAACTGTGGCAACAGTAGGGATACTAGAGGTTGTGGCAGGCTCGATGAACGTAGTTCCAGGTGAAGTGGAGTTAACTGTAGATATCCGATCATCCTCTGTGGAATCGAGAGAACGTGTCCTTCAGCATTTTTATGCTGTTATTGCAAACGTTCAACAAAAGAGACAGCTTACGATTGAATATAATGTCATTAGTTCAGAGGAGCCTGTCCTACTTTCTCCAAATCTAATGCAAGATCTAGAAACGATTTGTGTAGAAAAGAAACTCTCCTATCAATTTATGCAAAGTGGAGCAGGTCACGATTCTATGAATATGACGAGGCTTGGACCAGTTGGCCTTATTTTTATTCCTTCTGTGGATGGTTTAAGTCACCATCCGGATGAACATACAGCGCTTGAAGATGTATTAATAGGAATCGATGTATTAGAGGCCGTTGTTCTAAAATATGCTTCAGTTAGCTAATTTGCATTAGTCATCTGAAGATCTACGTTTATTGCTAGCGTAATGATTCATAAAGGCAAAAATCGATTTCATAATAAAAAGACGACCTTCCTTGTTAGAAAGTCGTCTTTTTCATATGTGCATGATGCATTTGCTTCTGATTCCCAATTTTTAGTTGAATCAGTATCATCACGATGACGATAACAATCATGCCAATAATGGCAGTTGTAAAATTGCCTGTGTAATCTCGAACAAGACCGACAAAGAAGGGACCAAATGCAGCAAATACAAAGCCAACTGATTGTGTCATGGCAGCTAAGAAGCTGGCCTCGTGAATATCTTTGGCCTCATCAATAGGTAGTGTTAGCCCTAATGAGAATAGCCCACCTGCACCAATACCAATCAGAATACTGCTTAGCCAAGGATTATAAGAAAACAGAAGCATCAATAAACCGATTAATTCTAATGATGAACTGCCTACTAGCCATACAGCTCTATGCTGAAAACGGTTATTTAATATAGGCACTAAAAACGTAGCGGGCATTTGGGCAACTGTTAATAGTGTCAGCATCAGCCCAGCTTCGTGTTTGCTATAACCTAAATTTTCAGCGATTGGGGGTAACCAAGCCATAATGGTATAAAACATAAAGGCCATTAAGCCAAAAAAGCCTGTTAAAAGCCAAGCCCTTTGATTCATTAACATTTGCTTCACAGTTATGCTCGTACTAGGTGATTTCGCGACTGTTGCCGTAACTGTTTTCTGTTCGAGGGGCTTCCACCAAAAGAATAAAGCGATTAAAGCAAGAATAGCCCAGGAGGCAGCAGAAACTTGCCATGAATGAAAAAGATTACTTAAGGGAATAGAAAGCCCTGAACCAAGTGCAGCTCCTACTACAAGTGCTAGCGAGTAAATACCCACTACACGAGAAGGGTTCGCAAATTTCTCCTTAATATAGCCTGATAATAATGGTCCCACGATGGCAATGCCAATGCCTGATAACAAGGCCGTTAATAGCATGACCCAGGCAGTATAAGCAAAATATCTGGCAGCTGTTGCTAGTCCAATAAGAATAAGAGAATAAGCAATAGTTCGCTCAATGCTCCAACGATTGGCTAGTTTGATTGCAAAAGGTGCAAATAAGCCCATACAAAGTACAGCTAAAGAAGTGAATAAACTGGCCGTAGCCGCACTCATATGTAAAGCCTCACGAATAGTCCCTAATAAAGGGGACACCGAAGTAATAACAGGTCGTAAATTAAAAGAAGCTAAAATAATAGCGATAATTGGTACGATTTTACGTTTTATATTCATTGTCTTTCCACTCCGTCATATCAAATAAATAATAAGTCCAAATTGAAGTCTATACTAACTAGAATGATTGAACAATACTATTATTACTATTACAATAATAGTTACAAACTATGATAGGTGTGATCGTTATGGAAATAAGGCATTTACATTATTTTATGGCAGTCTATGAGGAGCTACATTTTACAAAAGCTGCTGAGAAACTAGGCATCGCTCAACCAACATTAAGTCAGCAAATACGTGTGCTTGAGGATGAGCTAGGTATGCCATTGTTCGATCGGATTGGCAAAAAAATTGTTGTGACGGAGGCTGGCTCACTATTATTTAGCTATACTTCAGAGGTATTGAATACATTACAAAATGTTAAAGATTCTATTAAAGATTTACAGGCGCTAGAAGGGGGGCAAATACGGATTGGCATTATGCCCTCTGATCTTGACTATCGGATCACACAGCTAGTTATTGATTTCCATCAAAAATTCCCAAAGGTGAAATTAAAGATACTTGCTTCAATCGATATTATGCGGCAGGTGCTTGAAAATGAAGTGGATATCGGCATTGGGACAAATGTAGAATCAGATGATCGTTTGATTATTATTCCTTTATGTAGAGAGGAATACGTATTGACTGTTTCAAAGGAGCACCCATTGTCAAATCAAACAGTGATCTCAATTGCTGAATTAGAAGACCTTCCTATGGTGATGTATCCAGAAGGTTTTCTTGGTAGAGAGGTTGTAGAAGAGGCTGTAAAAAAGCATGGTTTTCAACTCCATTCTATTCTTGAGACAAGCTCTGTCACGTCCATCATGAATCTTGTTCGAGCCAATATTGGTGTGACGGTGCAACCTTATCCGTTACTCCAACAAATGAATGATCCTACTTTGTGTAGTATACGGATTTCAAATGGTGCACCAAGCCGTAGCTTATCGATTATTTACCGCGTAGATCGCTATGTCAGTCAGGCAACAACAGCTATGATTGAGCAAATTAAAGATTATTTCAAAGGCTAATACGAATAAAATAAGGGAGGTATAAAAATAAGTTCCTTTTTTTGGAGCGTTCACATATACTATTTATAAACCGACAGTCAGTCTATTTTTGTAGGGCAAGTCAAAAAAGCTTGTAAAGCCTCAACTTGTGCCTACATTTTTTTTACACAAATGATGACCGACAGTCGGTCTAATTGTATAAAGGAGTGGTCAGTATATGGAAATGCTAGTCAAAGAAAAGGGCTTTTCGAAAGATTTCATCATTATGGTAGTTGGTCAGATTATTTCTATTTTGGGCTCTGCGCTTTTAAGATTTGCTCTTTCACTTTTTGTTTTAGACATAACGGGGCGGGCAGATCTTTTTGCCGTGCTTTTTGCTATTTCAAGCCTACCTATTTTACTTACGCCATTTGGTGGTGCTATAGCAGATCGTTTTAATCGGCGTAATTTAATGGTCCTATTTGATTTTGTCAGTAGCGGCATTGTGTGGATGTTTTTTATTGGATTACTAACAGACAATCATTCAGTGCTATGGATTGGCTTGGTCATGGTGCTACTATCATTTATTAGTGTGATGTACACGCCAGCTGTAATGGCGAGTATCCCGCTGTTGGTTAGCGACCAGAAGCTTGAGCAGGCCAATGGAATCGTCAATGGGGTGCAGGCATTAGCGGGGGTGACAGCACCTGTACTTGGAGGTATTTTATATGGAATGCTGGGTCTCAAAACTCTTGTCATAGTGAGTGGTTTATTATTTTTCTTTACGGCTATTGTAGAAATGTTTATGACAATCCCATTTGTAAAACGTAGCTATGATGGTCATTTGGTACCGACATTACTCAAAGACATGAAAGAAGGTTTTACTTATGTCGTGAAGCAAACATTTATTTTAAAATGTACGCTACTTGCTGCTTTATTGAATTTATTATTGACACCACTATTTATCGTCGGTGTACCTATTATTCTTCGTGTCACGATGAAAAGTAGTGATACATTATATGGAATAGGAATGGGCATTATTGATTTTGCGACGATTTTAGGCGCGTTAACGATGGGCTATTTTGCTCAAAAGCTGCGCATTCACACCCTATACATTTGGGTGTTAGTGTCAGCCTTTTTAGTAATTCCAATGGCTATGGCTGTATTTCCTCACACACTTCAAATTGGCTATTATCCCTCCTATATCCTATTTATTGGTTGTGCTCTTGTCATTGCAATGATGATGACAATCATCTCTATTTACGTGATGACGCTTGTCCAAAAGGATACGCCGAATGAGCAATTAGGGAAGGTTATGGCGATTATGATGGCCGTATCACAATGTATGGCACCGCTTGGGCAAATGGGGTATGGATTGCTATTCGAGTTCTTTCAAGACAACATCTATGTACCAGTCCTTATGATCTCTGTGTGTGTATTATTATTAGCGTTCGTAACGAAAAGACTATGGCGATTGGAGGCTAAATAATTTGCTAGGACAAAGAAAACCACCTTTTCATTGGTAGTTTTCTTTGTAATGCGATCGTTAGTTAAAATCTTCTTGTTCTACGACGAGGCCTATGCCTGCTAGTAGGAGTATTGGTAGGAATGGTTGGGAACAGTAGCGGTGGCATATGTTGTGTATTATCTCCTATATGGATAGCAATCGATTCCTCTTGAATAGGAGAGGCTTCCTTTTCTTCCTCATGTGCTGAGTGTTCTGCCGCATGTAATAGTGGTGCTGGTGATTCGCTATGATGGGTAGTACTTGTAGTGCTCGTAGGATTTGTGGGAGCGGTTGTTTCTTGATGTGATGCTGAATGTTCTACTTCTGCATGCGGTTGCTGGACAGCATGGACGTCTTTCATGACGAGAATTGGTCGCATCATATCATGATCCTCATGCTCCAAGAAGTGACAATGCCACATATAATTTCCGATATGATCTTTCCAATGCATAATAATTTTCGTAACCTTTCCAGCATCAGCTTTCACCGTATCCTTCCAACCTCGTTCATAGTTTCGCGGTTCTTCAGGCGGTCCTGTAAATTGTACGATGCCTTCATTTTGATAGATCTCTAAATCAAAGGGCCTTCGTTCCAGAATTTTAAATTGAATGAGATGTAGGTGAATAGGATGGATAAAAGGCGTCGCATTAATAAAGTTCCAGATTTCCACACTATCTAAAGATGGTTTTTCTGTTGCTGGATCATGGTACATACGATCATTTAATAGTAACATAGGTCGCCCAAACTCATCAGTGGTCGCTGTCAGTGGCAGTTGTCTGTCGATATGTGCATGGTGTGGATGTAGATCCATAGAAACGGCAAGTCTTTCTGGAATTTCACTTGTATCTTCACATTTTAAAGGCAGAGTTACTCGAAACTGCATAATCACATTTGTATGTTCATCACTGAAATCAGTATCAGTATTAAGTAAGGTGATCTCCTGTCCAGCACAGCTTGAGAAATCGATAATGACATCTGTGCGTTCAGCTGGCAGTAACTCGACAGATTGGATAAGTTGTGGAGCTGCTAAAAAACCCCCATCTGTACCAATTTGAAACATTGGTTGACCATTTGACAGGCCGATGACATAGCCTCTGCGATTGGAGCCATTTAGAAACCGAAATCTATATTTACGTGGCTCTACATCTAAATAAGGCCATAGTTTTCCGTTAACCACTATCGTATTGCCAACAAAGCCTGGTGTGATAGAGGGGTGAACGGGAACTGGGAATGGTGGTTCATCAGGATAAAACAATGAGCCATCCTCGTTAAACGATTTATCTTGTATTAAAATCGGATATTCATAGTCTCCACATGGTAAATTGGAACGTTCCTCAAGTGCATCCCTCAGTAAATAAAAGCCTGCTAATCCTGCATAGACATTTAAACGTGTTAAAGCCATGGCATGGTCATGATACCACATGGTAGTGCCCGGCTGATGATTCGTATATTCATGTATTTCCTTATTAAATTTTGGACCAGTATGCCGATAGTCTCTTGTGTACCATGCTTCTGGATGACCATCACTTTGCCAATCCACATTGGCACCATGTAAGTGAGTGACGGTCCTCACTTCTTGTGAATCGTTGGCGGCATGAAGCGTAAAATCTACTGGCAAAAAGTGCTGTAAGGGCAGCTGATTTTTATATTTTACGTAGATAGTTTTGTCTTTAGAAGCTTCAATGGTTGGTCCTGGATAAAGCCCATTGTATCCCCAAATTAATGAGTTTGGAAAATGCTTATGAAAACGATGCTGGCCTTCCATCATAACCAATTCGTAATAATCATTCTTTTGTTGCCCTCTACTGTATTTGGGTTTAGCGATCATTGGTTTTGGGAGTTCATCTACAAATTTTGGAATCGTTGCTGGGTCAGAGGGGTTAATTTGCATACTCACAACATCACGTCCCTTTTCAATACTTAAAATGGCTAATTATCTCATCATATGGGTAAAAACAATAGGTAACGAGGACAAAAATGGAGAAAAATGTGTAAAGACATAAAAATTTTAGCTACAGATTATTGTTGGAATAAGATGGTTCATTTTGAAAGCAAATTGATGTAAGATTTTAGAACAATCACCACAAGCGAGTTTTGTAATATAGGTAATAGTTGGTATCTTACGAAAAAGGCGGACGAAGTGAATAAATATGTCTTATAATTGAGAAAGCACAAAGTAAATTGGATGATATAGGGCATGGAGAAGTGGTGAAACGGTGGAATTAACATTAGAAGAATTAAATAAAACGATTATGGAGATGCGCACAAAGGGGTATTTAACAGAAGCGCTAAAGCTAGCTGATCAAGGACTTTTAGTCGCATTAGAGAGCAATAACTATCCATATGTATTGGATTTGTATTATCAAAAAATATTAGTTCATCATTCTTTAGGTGACACATTAAGCATGGTCAGCCTTATTCATGATTATGAAGCCATTTGTCAAAATTATGGTACGACTAAGGATTTAATGCATTATCATTTAGTGATGTCCTTAATCTATGATTTAGTGGGTATCCGTGAAAAAACGGTGGAGATGACGAAAAAATCTATCGCCTATGCACAGGAGCTACAAGATCCAATCATGCTTGTTCGTTGTCATAATAATTTATGCTATCTAGAGGTAGAGAAGGGCTGCACAAAGGAAGCACTTCAAGCAGGGCTATTAGCTAAAGCGTATAATAAATCCCTATCTAGAACAATGCCTGATTTAGCAAAATTACATGATATTCGTATTAATAATAATTTAGCAGATGTGTATATTTTAGAAGGAGATTTTTTGACGGGGAAGGCATTGCTGGACAGTACACTATCTTCGGACATTATTCAGCACCATAAACGCGAAAAAGTAGCGGCACTGTTTGGTTATGGTTTTTTATATGAAAAGCAGCAAAAGCTTGAAGAAGCTGTATCCTATTATAAACAAGCTATAGAACTTGCTCAATCTTATGGGGATAAGCCGATTACAAAAAAAGTGATGCGCTTACTGTTAAATGTATTGTATCAATTGGATTGGCGAGATGAGATTTTTGATGTACAGCGTGAATATATTGATCTCTCAGAAAAAATGAGTGTTGCTAATTTACTGCAACAAGTAATGAACTTAGAATTTAAGCGTCAAAAGGAGAAGCTTGAGGAAAAAGCACATTATGATCCATTAACAGGCGTATTAAATCGTCATTTTTTAGATTATGAGCTACAGGAATGGTTGAATGCAGCGAAAATGACGCAATCCTATGTATGTATTACGGTACTGGATGTCGATTATTTTAAATTATTTAATGACACGCATGGTCATTTGTTTGGGGATATGATTTTACAGCTTTTAGCTAACGGCTTGAAGGATTTTTTACAGGATGAAGATGTGAAAGTTATTCGTTATGGTGGAGATGAATTCATCCTTTGTTTCAGGCATCCGCATAAGGATTATATCAAAGCGTTGGTCCATAACACCCATGCCTATTTGCTCTCATTAAAGCTCGAACAAGAACAGCAAAGCTATCCTTTAAGGGTGAGTATGGGGGCTTGTGTGAATAATCAGAAAAACTATCAATACAAAGAGCTATTTGAGCAAGCAGATAGCTGTTTATACCAAGCGAAAGCGAATGGCCGTGCTAGCTGTGTTCTATACGAATTATCATAATTACTCGTTCCTATTTACATGGTTAAATAGGAATTTTTATTTTGATTTAGCCATGATATTTATTCCTAAAAAGAAGCGTTTTTTATCTGGAATGAAATTCACTGTAGTCATCATTTGAAAACGTTGTTCTAGCAACGTACAATATATGAAATTAAGAAACACGACAGTACAAAATTGTTGTATAATGTTGTGGTATGAGGAAAGAAAGCAGGTTGACAAAATGGAAAGCAAAATGAATGGTTACACAGTTATAGACACACACATGCATCAGCTATGTGTTATACCAAAACAGCTCGATGTGAAACATAAGGTGAATAGATGAAAAACTGGTTAATTTTCATTTCTGTCTTTATTGTTTCGTTGTCACTTGTCATTAGTATTTTAGTACTCTGGAAAGCCGAGGCTCCGTTCCGTTCAATTGAAGAGCAGGCTGAACAGTTGGCACTCGATGCCAAAGCCCTCGCAATTGTATCGGAGTCCTACACATATAATGGCAAACATTCGTATGTTACTGTGTTCGGGGTAGACGAATACGGTGATAAAAAAGCTGTCTTTGTTCCGACGAATCTAGACGAGGATTCCATTCAGGAAGTGTTAGTAGAAGATGGTATTACGGAAAAGCAAGCATTATCGGTTTTTAAAAATGAAGGAAATGTACAAAAAGTCCTCCACATGAAATTAGGCTATGAGGAGCCTGGCGCAGTTTGGGAAATTACGTATCTGAACGACCATGACCAGCTCAACTATGTCTATATTATGTTTAAGGATGGCGACTGGTGGAAGCGCATTACGAATTTATAAGAGGAGTAGATCCCGAATGAAAAATTTATTAGCAACACGTGTAAAAACTTTAACACCATCTTCAACTTTAGCGATTACTGCGAAAGCAAAAGCATTGAAAGAGCAAGGTATTGATGTTATTGGTCTTGGGGCTGGTGAACCAGACTTTAATACACCTCAAAACATTTTAAATGCAGCCATTGATTCAATGGAAAAAGGGTATACAAAATATACACCTGCTGGCGGACTTCCAGTTCTGAAAAAAGCCATTATTGATAAGCTTCAACGCGACAATAACCTTGCCTATCAGCCAAATGAAATCATTGTGGGTGTAGGGGCAAAGCATATTTTATACACGCTATTCCAAGTGATTTTAAATGAAGGCGACGAGGTTATTATTCCAATTCCTTATTGGGTGTCTTATCCAGAACAAGTGAAATTAGCTGGTGGCGTACCAGTATATGTTGAAGGTACACGTGAACAAAGCTATAAAATTACTGCGGATCAACTGAGAGCAGCTGTGACAGACAAAACAAAAGCAGTGATTATCAATTCTCCTAGCAACCCATCTGGCATGATTTATTCTCGTGAAGAGCTAGCAGAACTTGCTGCTGTTGCAGAAGAAAAAGATATTTTAATCGTGTCAGATGAAATTTATGAGAAGCTTGTATACAATGGTATTGAGCATTTTTCAATTGCACAACTTTCTGATGCAGTGAAAGCACGTACAATCGTTGTAAATGGTGTGGCAAAATCTCACTCTATGACAGGCTGGCGTATTGGGTATGCTGCAGGCGACGCAGACATTATTAATGCAATGACTGACCTTGCATCACACTCAACATCTAACGCGACAACAACAGCACAATATGCAACTGTGGAGGCTTATAATGGATCTCAGGATACAGTAGAGGAAATGCGTCAGGCATTTGAATCTCGTCTTGAAAAAATTTATCCACAGGTAAGTGCTATTCCTGGCTTCCATGTATTAAAGCCACAGGGTGCATTCTACTTATTACCAGACGTAGCAGAAGCAATGGCTCATACTGGCTATGATTCAGTAGATGCATTTGCTGCGGATATTTTAACAGAAGCAAACGTAGCAGTGATTCCAGGCTCTGGCTTCGGCACACCAACTACAATGCGATTATCTTATGCTACATCTTTAGACTTATTAGAAGAGGCAGTCCGTCGTATTGATTCATTTGTAAAATCAAAATGGCAAGACTAATCCTGCTAGTCGACTTTGGAGGATTTCTATGAAAAAAATTATGATTAAAGATATGCCACAGCATATCGGTGAAACAGTCAAAATTGGCGCTTGGTTAGCCAATAAACGTTCAAGCGGAAAAATCGCGTTCCTACAGCTACGTGATGGCTCTGGCTTTGTACAGGGCGTTGTTGTGAAAGAAGAAGTGGGCGAAGAAATTTTTGCTACGGCAAAAGGAATGACGCAAGAAACTTCTATGTATGTTATAGGTGAGGTTAAAGCTGACGAACGTTCAAGCTTTGGCTGTGAGCTTGCTATAACTGGTATTGAGGTACTACATGCAGCAACTGATTTCCCAATCACACCAAAAGAACATGGTCCAGAATTTTTAATGGATAACCGTCATTTATGGCTACGTTCTCGTAAACAACATGCTACTATGAAAATTCGTAATGAAATCATTCGCGCTACATACGAATTTTTCAACAACAACGGTTTTACAAAAATGGACCCACCAATTTTAACAGGTTCTGCACCTGAAGGTACTTCAGAGCTGTTCCATACAAAATATTTTGATGAAGATGCTTATCTATCTCAATCTGGTCAGCTTTACATGGAAGCGGCTGCGATGGCTTTAGGAAAAGTATTCTCATTCGGTCCAACGTTCCGTGCTGAAAAATCTAAAACTCGTCGTCATTTAATCGAGTTTTGGATGATCGAGCCTGAGATGGCGTTTGTAGAATTTGAAGAAAATTTAGAAGTACAAGAACAATATGTAGCACACATCGTACAATCTGTACTTGCAAACTGCAAATTAGATTTAGAGCGACTTGGCCGTGATACATCGACACTTGAAAACATTAAAGCGCCATTCCCTCGTATTTCGTACGATGATGCGATTAAGCTTTTACATGAACAAGGCTTCGACGATATTGAATGGGGCGATGATTTTGGTGCGCCACATGAAACAGCGATTGCGAATTCATTTGACAAACCAGTATTTATTACTTGTTACCCAGTAGGCATTAAACCGTTCTATATGCAACCACATCCAGATCGTGATGATGTTGTATTATGTGCTGATCTAATTGCACCAGAGGGCTACGGGGAAATTATTGGTGGTTCTGAACGTATCCATGACTATGATTTATTAAAATCACGTCTGGAAGAACATAACCTATCATTAGATGCCTATGCATGGTATTTAGAGCTTCGCAAACATGGTTCTGTTCCACATTCAGGCTTTGGTCTAGGGTTAGAGCGAACTGTCGCATGGATTTCAGGCACAGAACATATCCGTGAAACGATTCCATTCCCACGTTTACTGAACCGCTTATATCCATAAGCTAATCAATTTAAAAGTCGCGTAGTGAACTATCTACGCGGCTTTTCTACTTACTTAAAGAAGGGGTCTGGAGAATAATGAATGTAAATAATCATCGACTCCGTACATGGACTGAGCAGAGAATGATTCCCATTCCTCAGCTTTTTTTTCAGTTTTATAAGGAGTTAAATATGGAGGATGAAGAGGCACTAATTGTCATGCACTTATTAGCCTTTCATATGGAGGGAAATGACTTTCCGACACCGAATGATCTAAAGAATCGTCTCACAATGGCTGACAATGACATCACATCACGTTTACAGCGATTAATGCAAAAGGGATTCCTTGAAATTACACGTGATGTTGATGCAGGAGGCAAGCTATATGAAAAGTATTCCGTATACCCACTTTGGGAGCGCATTTTGCAGATGATTGATATGAAAGAGCAACAACAAACGGCAGTGACTCTTCAACAAGAAGAAGGTGAGATATTCCGTCTTTTTGAAGAGGAAATGGGGCGCCTTTTATCTCCTTTAGAGCTTGAAAAAATTGGATGTTGGCTTGATGAGGACAAGCATAGTCCAGCACTCATCAAAGAGGCGCTAAAGGAGGCTGTCTTTGCTGGGAAACTGAGTATACGCTATATTGATCGCATTTTATTAGAGTGGAAAAAGAAAAATATTACAACACCGCAAGCCGCACAAAAGCAAAGTGAGCAGTTCCGTGAGAAACAGACATTTAACAGAGCACCAGCTCGAACAGCTCAGCCAGAATCGCAATCAACGGGTAAAGTACCTTTTTATAATTGGTTGGAAGAAAGAGAATAGGGGGCATCCAGTTTGTTAACGAAAAAACAGTGGGAGCATTGTCTACATGAAATGGATCGAATGTTTCCCGATGCACATTGTGAGCTCGTACATGACAATGCCTTTGAGCTAACGATTGCTACATTATTATCTGCACAATGTACAGATGTACTAGTCAATAAAGTAACGAAAACATTATTTCAAAAATACAAAACACCAGAAGATTATTTAGCTGTTTCTTTGGAGGAATTGCAACAAGATATTCGCTCAATTGGCCTTTATCGCAATAAGGCGAAGAACATTCAGGCTCTATGTCAACGCTTGCTAGATGAGTACGGTGGCGAAATCCCTGCAACCCGTGAAGCTTTGGTGACATTACCGGGTGTAGGACGAAAAACGGCCAATGTCGTGCTTTCGGTTGCCTTCGATATTCCAGCACTCGCAGTGGATACCCATGTGGAGCGAGTATCCAAACGCCTAGGGCTCTGTCGATGGAAAGATTCGGTGCTTGAAGTAGAAGAAACGATTATGAAGAAAACGCCAATGGACAAATGGTCAAAAACACATCACCAACTAATTTTCTTTGGACGTTATCATTGCAAGGCGCAAAATCCTGGGTGTCATACTTGCCCTTTATTCGATGATTGTCGTGAAGGTCAAAAGCGTTTAAAGAAAGGCCTGGTGAAGGAAGCATGAATAGCGAAGCCATTGCAAAAGACAAAGTAGATGCTTGGTTTGCCCAATGGACTACACTGCAAGCCGCTATCCATACAGCCCATGATGCGAGAAACGGTCTGGCAAAAGGGCTTATGGAAGAAGCCATCGAGCTATTTGAACAACTTGTGCAAGCAGCAGGTGATGAAGTGCTACCCATTAATGGTGTTGAACGCCTAGCCTTTATCAAAGCCAAGCCAGGTCAATATGCATGCTATCGTCAACTAGATGAGCTATTTAAAGAAACAAAAAAGCGTACATCACGGTTGCGGATTCAAGCTAGTAAAAGCTAGCGTGTGTAGAGTGTAGGATAGAGTGTGAGAAGTGGATAGAACAGGGAAAGTGAAGGATAGACAGTGAAAAGTGGCGGATAAAACGCGCAGAATGTAGGATAGAGTGTGAGAAGTGGATAGAACAGGTAAAGTGAAGGATAGACCCTGAAAAGTAGCGGATAGAGCATCAAAACTGATGGATAGAACGTCAATATTGACGGATAGCCTCCTCAGCCTTCACTATCTAAAAGAAACACCGAGAAGCAGAAATGCTTCTCGGTGTTTCTTTGTCTACTCTGTGCTTTGATCTTCTTCATTTGGGTTGGTAGGTTCGGTAGGTGGTGTTGGCTGCTGATTGCCATCGTTATTGCCATTGTTTCCACCATTGCCGTTATTTCCATTCCCATTATTATTGTTGTTATTGCCGTTGTCACCATTGCCATTATTGTTATTACCATTATTATTATTGTCCTCTTGACCAGGATCAATCGGTAAGTCAATTTCTGGCTCATCTGGATCTTCGGTTTCCAAATCTTCCTCAGGGGTACTTGCGATCTGGAAGGTAGTTGTACCAGGTTCGCTACGTGTGCCATCCACAATGGCTACGACAGAGATTGTATAATTACCATCTTCAAGCGTGTTCGCAACAGTTAAGCCATTGGTGTCCGCTGTACCTAGGATAACCGTTTCTCCACCTTGTCGTGTGGCAGAAACTTCAAATGAAGTTGGTAATGGTTCATCTGTTTCAGGATTTAGGATGGCATCATGTTCCCAAGAAATATTGATGGACTGTGCTCCTAAATCTAAGCTTGCCGATACGTTATAAGGTGTAGATAGCTCTGGCGCTTCATAGACCTCAGAAACTTCTGTTGGTTCCGTACCGCGAACGAATAGCTCTGTTTGACGTAGTTCGCTAGGTGTATACTCACTTGCCAATCTTAAAGGTTTAGAGCCAACTTCCACCGTTGCTTCTACAACTGTACTTGGCTTTTTAAAGCTTGCTGTTTCAACGTTCGCTGAAATTTCTTGCATAATGGTCTTAAATAGGTTTTGTGGTAATCGACGTTCTTCCCATGTTGTAATGGGATCAAAGTGTTTTTCATAGCCACTCCATATAGCAATGGAATAATTTGTTGTGTAACCTGCAAACCAGGAATCTGGCACACTCGTATTTGGTAAATTATACTTGCTAAAATCTTCTGCTGAGTAGTTGGTTGTACCTGTTTTACCTGCGATATCTAAGCCAGGAACATTGGCAGCAGTACCAGAAGCATCAGGCTTATTGCCGACTACATCACGTAGCATATCTGTTACCATGTAAGCCGTATAATCGTTCATCGCCACTTTAGACTCAGGTGTGTAGTTTTTAGACGTTTTACCATCACGATAAACAATTTTTGTAATCGAATGTGGATCTGTATAGACCCCGTTATTTCCGAAAGCAGCATAGGAAGCTGCCATTTGAATAGGGGAGATGGTAATCGCACCACCGCCAATTGCATCTGACTCGTATAGGTTTTCTGTTTCAATCCCTAAACGTCCAACAAATTCCTTGGCTTTTTCAGTGCCGACCTCTTGTAATGCTTTGACAGCTGGAACGTTACGTGAAGCATATAATGCTTTACGAGCCGTCATGGCACCCATATATCTGCCATCCCAGTTCGTGATTGTTTGTTTTGTACCTGTATAATTCATTGGTTCGTCGACAAGTGTTTGACCTGTAGACCATTTTAAATATTCAATTGCTGGCCCATAGTCGACTAACGGTTTCATTGTGGAACCTGGTTGATTATTTGTTAAGTCCTCGGCATAATTCCAGCCACGTTCTGCACCATATTTACGACCGCCACCAACGGCTTGAACCGCACCTGTCTTGGTATCGATGACAGCCACACCTGACTGAATCTCTTCAGTAGGGAAATTACTATCATCATTCATCACGTTTTCTACAACTTGTTGAGCATTTGGATCAAGCGTCGTATAGACTTTGATTCCTTCTGCCATTGCCGATCCGTCACCGTTATTTTCTAATTCATTGATCACAATATCCAGGAAGGCATCATATTTGGAACCTGCAAATGATTGACGTGTCGCATCATCCGCTAAACCTGATTGGACTTCTGCTTTCTTTGCTTCTTCCATTTCCGCTTTAGAAATTTTTCCATGTTGATTCATTAATCCTAGAACGGTATTACGACGTTTTTTTGCAAGCTCAGGATTTTTTAATGGATTATACGCATTTGGTCGTTGCACTAATCCAGCTAATAGAGCTTCTTCATCTAATGTTAAATCTTTTAATTCTTTACCATAGAAATATTGTGCGGCTGTGCCGAATCCATAGATGCGACCTGACATAAGCATTTTATTGAAGTACATTTCAAAAATTTCTTCTTTTGTATACTTACGTTCTAACTGGAAGGCAAGCCATGCTTCCTGTGCTTTCCGCTTTAATTTCTTCTCGTTTTGTAAAAATGAGTTTTTGACAACTTGCTGTGTGAGAGTCGATGCACCTTGTGCACCAAAGCCATCACGGAAGTTTGCTAGAATGGCACCACCAAGACGATAAAAATCCATACCATGATGCTCAAAAAAGCGTACATCTTCTGTTGCCAGAATAGCATTGATCATATCTTCAGGTATATCTTCATATTTTATATATTTACGGTTTTCAGCACCGATTGTTGCAAATAATTCACCGTTTTTATCATAGAACTCTGAAGAAACAGGATCTTTCAATAATTCTTCATCGAGCTCTGGAGCCGTGCTTGCATAGAAGGCAAATAATGCAGCTCCTCCAATTAAGCCTGCCACACCGATAGCTAAGACTGTTAAGAAAATGCGTTTAAACCATGACTTAGTGGATGAGGCTGGTTTGGTTTTTTTCTTTTTATTTTTTTCAGCGAGAGCTTTTTGATGCTCTCCACGTGTTCGACGACGTTCAGTCATTCTTATTTCTCCTCACTTTCAGACCCGTAGCATTTTGCATCGATCAATTGTTGGATGATGGGTAAATAATCGATACGTGGATAATAACTTGTGGGAATTTCATATGCCTCTTCTTCGATTGTTGAAAAGGGTATCGATTTACGATCGCCATTGTCCATTGCTTGCCAGGCCTTTTGTAAAACTTCGTATGGCACAATAAAATATCGTTCAAAAGCAGAAAAGCGAACGATAATAAAAGCCACACCATTTTGTTCCGTCACTTGCTGCATATGCGTCATTTGATGTTCATGAATATTTTTTAAAGGGAAACTTGTTTTGGAAGCAGTTTCCTTTGCATCAAAATCTATATATTGCCCATTCCAAACACCATTGTAGTCGGTTGTAGAGGGTGTTCGAAAATAAGCTTCACGAATGACAGCAGCACTTCGTGAAGGGTACTCTACTTTGACGATTTGCACAGGAACAGGTTTCTTATGAATGATAGCAAGTCGCCTTTTTATATAATAGTCGTTTGCTTCATTAATTTCATCTTCTAGCGTCTTCCCACGATTACTAAAAGATAAATCTTTGTTTTTGCTCTTTTTTTCTGTTTTCTGTACAGAAGCATTTGGGGTATACAATTTCCCGTTTGGATAACGAATTGTCATTAAGCTCACCCTTTACCTTACTGCTTTTCTATCCACTAGTTTACCATGTTTTAGTGGCTATTCTCTACCTCCATCAGTCATGTAATTGTTACTAGAATAGTAGAAAACCGATGGTAAGTATGAATAATTTGCGTCGAAAAATCGCCAGCTTCCTTATTACTCGAATCGTCAAAATAACTGATAAATTTAAATAGGCCATTAGGATGAAAATATGCTCACATCGAGACCTTTCATTCATGACGATTTTTCAGATGGAAGGTTCATTATTAAAATTTTATCGAAAATCTTCTTCTTTCAGCTAACTTACGCTTATTTTGTCACGCATGAAGGTAATTCTATACATGCGAGGAATACTAAAGTAAAGCAAAGGAGGCGTTATTTTGAACAAGTTAGAACAATTAGTTGCGCAGTTAGATCTGGTCAATCAATTACTTTTCACGAGAGTGTCACTGGAAAACAATGCTCATGGGTTGCATCTTTTTATGCAGCTCAAAGCGGTTAGCCAAAAAGTAAGCTTAGCAGAAAAGAACTGGCAAGTAAAGAATGCTTGTTCGCCTATTAGTAGTGAAAAATGATAGACTTTGGTACACTTATCTCATAAGCAATTGAACTAACGCAATAGCATGAAAATTGATACAATATTTTCCATAAGGGTGAGGTAAATAGGTGTCAAGAATAGTGATATTTCCATAGTGGACATGCTGGACAAGACATATTCACCATGTATATGCAGTCACTACGAAATATATTTGCTATGTGTAATTGATGAGAGATGAGGTGCAAAATTGTTAGTTATCCAGCAAACATCCAAATTAATAGATGAATGTGATCGATGTGTTTCACGTTTTTGGCAAATGCGTGAGGAAGATCGAACACCCGATTTTTTTCAAGAAGTAAAGCCACATGCAGATGAAATTCATCAACTGTTGAAGGAATGGCAGCAAGAAGCCAATAAATGGATTCAAAAAAATCGACCGAAATATATGCATACACAACAAATTGCTTCAGCGGCAGAATCGATGGAGCAATTTGTTGTGCAGTCTTTTTATAAAGAAACAAGTAAAAAACGTTTTTTAGATGCGATTCACTCTACCTCCTATACATTGAAAATCTTTGAACGATTAGTAAAGGAGGTAGAAGCGGGTGCTATCGAAGAAACGAACGATTAGTGAGCTTTTACATGAGTGGAGATATGATGAAGAACTAAAAGAGCGTATCTTGCATTGGCAAACATTAGAAGGACGCCCAGCCAACTATGCACCTTTTCCGGGAAATTTACATCCGTCTTTAGTGAAAGCCTTGCAGGCAAGAGGTATCGAGCAGCTTTATACACATCAGCGAGAGGCTTTTGATTTGGCACAGAGTGGTACGTCTTTTACAGCAGTTACGCCAACTGCTTCAGGTAAATCTTATTGCTATCATCTGCCAGTGCTACAAAAAATAATGGAAGATAAAAATGCACGTGCCATTTATTTATTTCCAACAAAGGCATTGGCACAGGACCAAAAAAATGATTTGAATGAACTAATCGAGCAAAGTGGTGAGGAGATTTTAAGCTATACGTATGATGGAGATACGGCTCCAGGCATTCGCCAAAAGGTTCGTAAGGCTGGGCATATCGTGATGACAAATCCTGATATGCTTCATTCGGGAATTTTACCGCATCATACAAAATGGGTTTCACTTTTTGAAAATCTTCAATATATCGTTATTGATGAATTGCATACATACAAAGGTGTGTTTGGTTCCCATGTGGCTCATGTTATTCGGAGATTAAAAAGAATTTGTGAATTTTATGGGAGTAAGCCTGTGTTTATTTGTACATCAGCTACCATTAAAAATCCTAAAGAGCTTGCTGAGCTGCTAACGAATGAATCACATATGCTCATTGCTGATTCGGGTGCACCAGTTGGCAAGAAAACCTTTCTTTTTTACAATCCGCCGATTATTCATAAAACATTTGGCGTGCGTAGAAGTGCTGTTTTAGAGGTTAGTGATTTAGCCAAAAGGCTGTACACAGCTGGCATTCAATCGATTATTTTTGCTAAGAGTCGGGTACGAGTAGAGATGATTGTGACCTATTTAAAGGAACTAACACGTAATAAGCTGCTTGATGAATCTGTTCGTGGCTATCGCGGTGGGTATTTGCCATCTGAGCGACGCGTCATCGAAAAAGGCTTGCGTGATGGGACGATTCAAACAGTAGTTAGCACCAATGCATTAGAATTAGGTGTCGATATCGGTCAATTACAAGCATGTATTATGACAGGTTACCCGGGAAATATTGCGAGTGCTTGGCAGCAAGCAGGACGTGCGGGGAGACGTCAGGATGAGGCATTGATTATTTATGTTGCGCAATCTTCCGCATTGGATCAATATGTGGTCAATCATCCACTATTTTTACTAGGCAGTACACCAGAGGAAGCACGTATCTATCCAGAGAATATGCTGATTTTAATGGATCATTTGAAATGTGCCGCCTTCGAGCTACCCTTTTCAACAGGAGATTCGTATGGGGAATATGACATACAGGAATTGTTGGAATATTTAGCAGAGGAAGGGGTTGTCTTTAAGACGAGTGATAAATGGCATTGGATGAGTGAGCGTTTCCCTGCGCATGATATTAGCTTGCGCTCTGCGTCACAGGAAAATGTGGTTATTATTGATCTGTCCATCCCTGCACAGACAAAGGTCATTGGTGAAATGGATCGTCATAGTGCCATGACACTCTTGCATGAAGAAGCCATTTACTTACACCAAGGCATTCAATTCCAAGTGGAGAAGCTTGATTGGGAAGAAAAGAAAGCCTTTGTACGGGAAGTAGATGTAGATTACTATACAGATGCCAATCTAGCAGTTGAAATGAAAGTATTGGAGGAGGATCGCAGCCGTTCATATGTGGGCGGTACGATTTGCTTTGGCGATGTTGGCTTAGTCGCACAAGCAACAATTTTTAAGAAAATAAAGTTCGGTGGAAAACAGGACAATATCGGGTCGGGAACAATTCATTTACCACCTGATGAAATGCATACTAGCTCATCTTGGCTATCATTTGAAGCACCATCGAAATGGTCAGAGGCAGAGTTAGATGGAGCTATGGTTGGTGCTGCTTATGCCATTAATGCTTTTATTCCGATTTTCATTCGATGTGATAGTAGTGATGTTGCTGTCGTGCCACAAATAAAGGCAACGCATAATGAGCTACCAACATTTTTTGTTTATGACAAGTATCCTGGTGGTATTGGTCTAAGTGAAAAAGTATACGATTTATGGGAGCAACTTTTGGAAAAAACGCTACAACATGTATCAAGTTGTCCATGTGAAGCAGGTTGCCCATCTTGCATTGGCGTTCAAGACAGCTTGAATGAATCAAAAGGGTATGTTATAAAATTGTTAAGCTATTTAGTGTCCCAACTAAATAATGAAAAGGAGCGTTGAGGGTACGCCTTCAACGCAATTTTTCTTCGCGTATAAGCTTGTATATCATTTTTCTGTTTATTTCTGTGATTTTTTCGAGTTGACGCCCTGTTGCATTTGGATGTGATTGTAGGGCTTTTTTTATTGTTTTTATTCTTTTCTGTCGCATTTCGGGTCCCAATCTATTAGGCGCTAAATGCTTAAATGGGCCAAACCATTCTTGATACTTAATAAGTGTGCTGTAATTACTGTGGAAATGTTTCTGCAAATGCTCAAGCGAAGCATCCTTATTTTGGTTTAGGTATGTTTGAATGGCATGATATTTTTCTTTGGCAGCCGCATACATTTCTCTTTCTTTAACAACTTCCATTGTTTCAATATCGATGCGAATGTCCAGTGTGACTTGTTGTGGCAACCTAGCGTGCATAATTAATAAATCATTAGAAACATCTAATGTTGCGGTAGGAAAGATAGAACCAATAAGTCTTTGTTGTTATTACGTCGCGAGTTTGAGCGTTACAAAGTGTTAATAATTACTATGGATGCTGATGGAGTGCCAACTATTTACGATTACGCTACTGTAAAAGATCAGCTCTCAACATGGAGGCTACCACGTGAGGATGCTGAATATTTATTAGTGTCTATAAGTGATGTAACAAGTCAAATAAGTGTGAACTATGGTATAAAGTTTGAAAAAGTACCATTTGAGCCGTTATATGAGTTTCGTATAGGACAACTTAATTGTTTACAACTAAATGGCGTGGCAGTATCACCTTCACCAGCATTAAATACTATACAAGCTGAAGTTTTTTATAAGGAACTTGATGA
This sequence comes from Lysinibacillus sp. FSL K6-0057, assembly GCF_038630885.1. NCBI lineage: Bacteria > Bacillati > Bacillota > Bacilli > Caryophanales > Bacillaceae > Lysinibacillus > Lysinibacillus sp. FSL K6-0057. The sequence continues at coordinate 1,729,178 of NZ_CP152047.1, forward strand.
ATATGAAGGCCTGCGAATAACTTTGCTACGTGAATATAGATCCTATTATATTGGCATTCGGACATATGATAGTAAAGGTAAAGCAACTGATAGGGAATATACAAGTATTACTGACTGGACTTTTCCTCGAAAAAGCGTGATGCATATGGTCATTAGTATTATGGAGAAACCACCAAGTGTATTTGACCCAAGTAAACATAGGCAAGCTTGGTATGCGATTAAATTTACAGAGCAAAATAGCGAAGTTATCGATCAACTTGGACCTCAATTATTTCTAGAATCAGAAACAGTAAAAGCATCCTCAGGGGGTGCTCGTTTTGATTTTACAGAAACCTATACAAAAGTTATTAGTGTAGCATTAGGTGTTGGTAAAACTGAACAAACAGAGCTTGTTACAGGAGAATGGTCACTTGTAGAAAATGAAGAAGGAGTTACAGGAGTGCTAGTGGATGTAAAAGGTCTACTGTCTGGAGAGGTTAGCATCAGTGTACAAGCAGTGTGTCAAATGGGTCTTGATGACGAGGAGAGTGAGGTAGATGGCTAATGGTTTATTCGGTGGCGGGAATGGCACTATAAACAATCCTTTTTTAGTAGAAGATGCTGAAGATTTAATTGCTATAAGTAATAAATCAGGAGACCACTATTTTTTACAAACACGAGATATTAATTTATCAAGTTATCTAAATTGGCAACCAATTGCAAATGCAAGTGGTACACATTTTACAGGCATCTATAAAGGAAACAATAAAAAGATAACAGGATTTAGACATGTAGGAACAGAAAATTACTTTGCATTATTTGGTTATTTATCGGGAAAATTAGAGAATATCACACTTGAAGATATAGATTTAGAATGTACAGCTTCTGGAACAAGTGCGTATCATGATTGGGCTGGATTGACGCCAGGACAAAGGTCTTTTATATATGCAAGTTCAAGAATAATTAACTGTCATGTAACAGGAAAAATTAAAGTTAATAGGAAAAATTCATTAGGTGGCATCGCAGCCATATTAGATACGATAAATGTAGAAAAGTGTTCATTTGAAGGTCAATTACTTGGAAGTGTATCAAATGATTCAATCGGTGGAATTGTAGGAAGAATCCGAGGGAAAACAAATATAAAGAACTGTTACAGTATCTCTACTGGTAACAGTTTTAATTTAGTGGGCTATTTAGAAGCCAATAATTTAAAAACAATAGAAAAGAGCTATGTAGTTAGTGGCAGGATTATTGGTAATAAAGCTAGTGATGTAGAAGTGAGTAATTTATCAGTTGTAGATTGCTATTATGATAACTCTATTGAAAGTAATGGATATGGTACACCAAAATCACTAACAGAAATGAGAAACCGAGCAACCTTTACCAATTGGATGTTTGACAATGAATATGTGAGGTTTTGGTCGATTAAAGAAGGATTGGACTATCCTCGATTTTCGCGAATATTGAATATAGAATTAATTTATCGTAACTCAATTGGAGGTATTGTGGATAGATGGTTTTGGGAACATGATGTTATTGCAAATGATATATATTTATATAGTTGCGATAATCAAGAAGTGACTTCTCTTGGTAAAACGATCATTTACTTGCCGTGTGAAACGTCTTGTGAAATAAACACAAAAATAAGTGGGAAATTAGGTTTTGAAAAGATTAATAGAACCATAACAGTTAATAGTGATACCCAAATTGTCATTTCTGCACAACCATACGATTTTGTAAACCAACGGACGTATTATTTGTATACCCCACAAGATTTTTTAGAAATGAAAGATGAATTCGGAAACTATATTGTAATGAATGATATTGATTTTAAAGGTTTTGAATATAAAATTCCTTTTGATGTCCCTTTTTTGGGTGATTTTAATGGTAATAACAAGAGATTGAAAAATCTCGTCATTAAGAAAACAGTAGAAAATGGAGGCGAAGGATATGGTCTTTTAGGTAATACAGTAAACGCCACTATTGAAAATATTGTGATAGAAAATAGCACAATAACAGACGAAGAAGGACAATTGTATTATCCTTCTGGTTTCATAGTTGGTAAAATGGAACAAAGAATTATAGATGAATATCAACCTGAAAAAAATAGATTAATGAGTTTGCATAATTGTATTGTTAAGGATTGTACATTAAAATTTGCCAATCCTATGTACAATAATTTAGGAACATTTTTAGGGACGGTATCAACACAAACGGATGCCTTTGGAGCTTTAGAACTGTCAGATTACACTATGATTAAATCACTAAAATCTCGTAATGTTGAATTTGATTTGAATGGCGGTGCTACATTTGGTGGTGTAGCGGGATTAATTCGAATTGAAGATGATAAATTGTTAGATATTGCAGCAGATGTGGAAGTATATACAGTATTTGATTTTAACAATACTGATGGCGTTTTAATTGGAGGGCTTTTTGGTCAAGCTAATTTCCGTAATGCGAATCTACAAAAAGTCGGAGCAAACACAAAATTGAAAAATGTAGCGCCAATCAATTTCGGTTTTGGTGGACTGTTTGGACAAATCGATTATCAAGAAGTGGCACATTTGGAAAATTGGTATGCAGATACAATTATAGAAAATGTAACAGTTAATAGTGGCTTCGGAGGTATCGCAGGTACTTGGGGACAAGGGAATGCGACAGAAATCACATTCAGTAAAGGATATATAGCAACAGCTACAGAATTAACAGCAAATACAGAGCGAGGTATTGGTGTGTTTTGGGGAAATAATAGCATGAGTATTTCTCCAGCAATGATAGACATATTTATTGATGCAGACATAAATAATTTAATACAAAGTGAAGATCCTACAATGCTCAAGAAAACAGCTCAAATGAAAAATAAATCTACATTTACAAATTTCGATTTTGAAGACGTTTGGGTGATCGATCCAGGTAATTATCCAAAGTTTGAATCTTTAACAAAGCGTGCAATCATACTTTGTAAACGTATGCCTTTATTCAACTTTAGGAGGAAATAAGATCTTGAACATAGTTAAGAAAAAAGTTAATAAAAGGTACAATAAATAGCCCTATTTCTCAAGTTTATTTGAGGAATAGGGTGTTTTTATTAAATAGAGGAGGGAAAAATAGTGGATTTTACAAAAGTCAAAATGATTCGTGATGCACTGGGCAGTCCAATTCCGCAAGCGTGGGATGAAGCGCAGAGAAAATTTGTACCCTTAATTAATCAAGGGAATCAAGAAAAATCAAATTTACACATCTCTACAAATTCGCCTAGTGATTTAGATGGTAAGGATGGGGATTTGTGGATTAAGTATACGGAGGTTGATGTCTGATGGCAGGTGGATTATTTGGTGGCGGAGATGGATCAAAATCTAATCCTTTCCTTGTAGAAGATTTTGCTGATTTTGAGGCTATAAAGAATCACTTAGTAAAAGAAGATGTTTACTTCCAACAATGTAATGACATTGAGTTCAATTACGAAGGGGACTGGCATCCTATTGGCGATTATGCTAATGGTCCATTCGGTGGCGTTTATGATGGAGCTGGATACGAAATTTCTAACGTAATTTCAATTGCGAAAGAAGGTCATCCTGGTGGACTCTTTGGATTTATAATAAACACTTCTATTTTAAAAAATACTAATGTTATTAATATAACTGCAACAGGTACAGATTTTGTAGGAGGGCTTGTGGGGCATCAGCAAGGACTTGTAGAAAGATGTACAGCAATTGGAGAAGTAAACGGAATTAACAATGTAGGTGGATTAATTGGTTTTTGTCAAAGAAGCGTTACTCAATGTAGCTCTAGGGGGACAGTTAAAGGAAAGGACTGTGTTGGCGGGCTAATAGGCACAGGCTCAGTAATTGTAGATCCCGTACTTATCTCTGATTCTTATGCAGTAGTTGATGTAACAGGGACTGAAACAGAGTCTGGAAAGGTAGGAGGATTAATAGGGAAAACTCATAATATACAGATTACTAATTCTTTCTTACAGGGAAAAATTAGAAGTGATTCTATTGAAAAAAACTATATAGGAGGATTATTAGGCAGTGTCAGTGAAACAACAGTTTTGTCCTCTTATTATGATTTAGAGAAATCTGGGATGAGTGATGTAGATAGGGGTACACCAAAAACCACTACTGCACTAGCAGAACAATCTACTTTTGTAGGATGGGACTTTGATGAAATTTGGAAAATGGAGAATGGTAGACCCTGGTTAATCTTTGAACAGGCTATTCAACCTCCTGTTTCAGGCTTACCCTGTGAATTTTATTTAAAGATTAGAGGGCGATGGTTTCGTCTTAATCCGACTAATTAAGGATTTATTTAATAGAATTTTTATTATTTAAAAAGAAGTGGATAATGTGGAAAAGACGCAAAAAATCGTGGCTAGCAGAGTAGAAATCCAAGCCTTCCATAGATAATTGTGGAGGGCTTCATTTTATGGAAAGTAGGTGCTTTATGAGTGATGATTTAGTAAGAGATGTATATGAACGTTTAGGGGCAATTGGTGAAAAATTAGACGGTATTAATCATATTCGTGATACAGCTAATCGTGCTGAGGACAAAGCGGATGAAGCTCTAGCCAGTACAAAAAGCGCTCACCATCGTTTAGATAAAGTTGATAAAATTGTTTGGTGGGCTTCTACAACTATTATCGGAACTGTTATTTTGGCGTTATTAGCGCTAGTCATCAAAATTAACTAGGAGGAATTTTAAATGGAATTTTTATATGATTATATTATCGAACAGGCTCTAATTGTAGTGCCTGTTTTATTAGTTATTGGACAAGTTCTAAAAAACACACCAAAAATGCAAGATTGGTTTATTCCGTATATATTATTGATATTTGGAGTTGCTTTTACAATTGGAATTATGGGAATTACGATACAAGCAATCGTACAAGGTATTCTTGTGAGTGGAGCTGCTGTTTTTGCCAATCAATTATATAAACAATATTCAAGTAAGGATGGTGCGAAATGACATACACAATTGAAAAACGTTTAATGTCAGGACTACCTAATAAGGCTTTAACGGCAGTAAAATATGTCATTGCTCATGAATCAGGTAATGGTAATAACACAGGTCCAAATGCTTTAGAAAATGAAATTGCATACATGAACCGAAATAAAGCTAATGCTTTTACGTCTCACTGGGTAGGTGGAGGAGGACGTATCGTGCAAATTGCGCCAGTTGGCAGATTGCAGTATGGTTGTGGTCCAAAAGGTAATCCACTTAGCTATGCACAAGTTGAATTAGCGAGGACAGCAGATAAAGAACAATTTAAAAAGGACTATGCTGCTTATATTTGGCTATTAAGAGAGCTTGCAAAAGAAGCTGGAATACCTGTTGTACTTGATGGCAGTGGTAATGGTATCAAGTCACATCGATGGATTACAGACAATCTTAAAGGAACAACACATAGAGATCCTTATGGTTATTTAGCAAGCATGGGGACTACAGAGGAACAATTCAAGTTGGATATTCTGAATGGCTTGGACAAACCACAACATATGGTTAAGGAGGATGATGGTAAGATGAAATTTACAAATCCAACAACGAAAAAGGCAGTACGTGACTACTTAAAACAAGCAGTAGATAAAAAGCTTATTGATAAGTTGCACCTAGATAAATTTGATACTGGTACATTAACTGGCGGGGATTTTGAAGGATTGAAGATTATCATTGCACAGCGAAGTAAATAAGTGAAGGTCTAATTACAATGGATATTAAAAAGACTATAATTTCTAATTCTAACTTAAAGTATCTACAATTTGAACAATGTCAAATGACCGTTTAATAGGGTTGTAAATTACAATCCAACAAAGAAGAGGTAAATAATTTAAAATTTTATTAAGTAAAGAATTTATTGTATAATAATGATATATGGTAAATAAGAGAAAAGGAGGATGGAAATGACTAAAACGGATTATGTGTTTACAATTTTTATTCATTTAATATTAACAATGTTACTGATTTATGATTTTTTCCCTAATTCAATTAACTATATTAATATTCCTAAGGGTATCCTTGTAATTTTAATTCTAATTATTTTTTTACTGGGTGTATTTTTTGGTAGGAAAAACAAGAATAATAAAACTAATTTTTTTGTTGGAGTAGTTTCTATATTATATATACTATTGATTTTTTTAGTCCTAACACTTTTAGGAGGAGTCTCTCAAGTGGGGATATCTATAACAAGCCCTTGGACGTGGATTATCTTTGCGTTTGCATTACTTGAACTTTTTAGAAGAAATAAAAAAACTTTGAAAGATAGCTAGAAACAAATAACTAGAATATTTTAAAAGAGGCTGGGACAGAACTCGATTATATTGAAAAACAATAAAAATGGATATTAGCTTTTTCACTTTAAGAAGTTAAATATGCCTTCCTAAATCAAAAAAATGTTAGACCAATTATATCTTGGTCTAACATTTTTTCTTTTTGTCCCAGCCTCTTCTTACGATTAGTCAACTTTATTTAATGAATAATTTATATTTTTATGAGTGTGAAGTGGTGAGGGATATCCCTCACCACTTCACACTCATTTTTAGATACGCCAAAAAGACCTGACGATTTTTATTTTTTTCGAAAGGTCATTATGATATAGTTCTATGTAGGTGATTACGATTTCTGAGCTGGTAGTGCGGACTCATAATCGTAAAGAATGCCACGCGTCAGTAACTGAAATGTCACTTTCAGAAACTTATTGATGCAGGCGATGATCGCAACCTTATGAGGCTTCCTCTGAGGTTGCTTTTTTAATTTGTAGTAATAGTCCACAAAATGATTCGGTTTTCCTTTAGCCATAAGCATGGCGCACACCATAAAATATAAAATCTTTCGTAAATGTTTGTTTCCTCGTTTATTAATTCTGTCTCGATATTGCATATTCCCAGACTGGTACCGCATAATATCAATGCCTGCGTAAGCGTTCAGTTGTTTCGCATTTTGAAAGCGGTGGATGTCACCAATCTCTCCAATTAATCGGCACGCCGTTGAATCGCCAATTCCAGGAATCGATCGAAATACTAGATATTCTTTTCGTCCTTCCGACAATTCCACCATCTGTTTCACAAGCGTATCTTTCTTCTCTTGTAAATCCGCAATGCGAGCTGCGTAATCTCGTGCTTGATCACAACGAATATCTGTTGGTTTAATCGCGGGGTAACTATTTTCAGCTGCTTCTAATAATGTAATAGCTTTAGCCTCCGCACGCATTAGCGAGAGGTTTTTTCGCGTATTGGCCTTTAAACGATTTTTAATCATCGTTTTTGAATGGGCTTGTAAAAGTGCGGGGTGTGGATAGAGTTGTACAATATTTAAAAATAGTGCTGAACTCGGTGTAATCAGCTTTTCTAATTCTGGAAAACTCAGCTGTAAAATGGCATGCATTCTACTTTTGAGTAAAATGATTTCTTCATCAATTTCATCGTAGTAACGAGTCAGTGCACGCATCTGTTCATAATAATCGTCTTGTATGTACGTTATTTCGCGTTCCATTTTAAAATGAGTCTTCGCAAGTTCATGGGCATCACTAATATCGGTTTTATGACGACGCATCGTTGCCATCTGTAAATTCGCTTCAAGTGGATTCATGCGGCAGTATGCGTAGCCGTAATCTTTGAAAAATGCTTCGATAGGTTTTGAATAGGTACCTGTTGCTTCAAATACGATAGCTGGTGCTTGTCCATCTTGTTTTGACATCTCTACTATTCGTTCGTGTAATCGCTCAAAATCACCGCGTGTATGAAGTAGCACACCTTCGAATTCACATTGGCGGTGACCATCATAAATCGCAACAGTACTTTTTCCTTTACTGACATCTAACGCAATGACATGTTTCATCTCATTCTTCTCCTTTTGACCAATCATAGAAGCCTTCACAGTACCTTATCGATTCCACTTTCTTATACACGATCTCTTAGGACCCAACATACTAAACTGATTCCTCTAAGGGTATGAAGTTAGCCGGTTTTATATACGGACTCACAAATGGTCCCAGAGGCTGGTCGACTTTTCTTCACTTCTACAATAAAAAATAGTAGCACAAACCATGGCCTTGGTTTGTACTACTAATGTTAGTATGTTTTATAAATTTAACTACCAAGTAGCTCTATTTGGGTCAGGATCTCTTAATACCTCTAAATATCCAACATCCTTTACAGTTTTAAATGTACTATCTGTATAATGTACCGCTGTAAGATAATAAATGTAAGTTTGGTCATACTCGCTCCAACTTCTTGTAACCCATGATCCAACATATGTAGGTACAACTTTTCCGCTAGCCCAACCTGTAATTTTATTGAAATAGAAGTTAAACATAAAGTTACTAGCATATTTTGTAGGGATTTTAGTAACTATATATGCTACAAAACTATCTATAAGATATTTTTCTATTTTATTAGAAAATGTTTTATATACTGGCGCTACAACTGTTGTTGAGTTTGAACCAATATCATGAGCAAAAGGTTTAATCAAATCAGTATTAGAGTTTTCTTGAACACTTGAATATAAATCTTGAAGTTGAGCTTCGTCCAATTCGACATTCCCAGTAAAGTTAATGCCTTGGAATGAATAATAATAATCAGATTGAAATTCTAATGAAACCAATGTGTCATTAGATTCTTCAGCAGCGAATGCTGTAGGTAAAACAGAAGTGAATAAAAGAGTTGAAGCTGCAATTGATGTTATAAATTTTTTCATAAAATTCCTCCTTTATTTAAATATTAATATATTTACCTTTAATGTAAATATATTCATGTAAATATGCGGAATTATTAATAACTCATAATAAATATATGGTTAAGTCTTTTTAATTTAGGTATATTTAATTGAAAATATATTACCTAAAAATATAATTGTATTTCTTTTTAAACCATTTGTTAGCTTTTATAATATCCTTAAATATAAAATATTAAAATATTACATTTTATAAGATGAAGTATTGATTTTGCGTTATAGGGATGGCAAACGAGAGCCTAATAATTAGTAAAAAGACCACTCCTTTGAACTGCACCTCAAAAAATCTTACAATTGGAATGTAGTACAGATTAGTGGCTTAATTTGAATTTTCTTTAGAATCTATATCTAACACATTTTCAAGAGTAACTAATGCGATAGAAGCTTCATAGATATATGTATCGCTTTCTTTTATTAATTCTAAGGCTTTATCCATATTACTTATATTGCCCTTTTGCAAAGCAGAAATAGCATGATCCGTAGCTTTCTCACGTTTTAAAATAGCCTTTTCTACATTAGCTATAAAATCAACTATGTTTTGTTGATGTTCTTTAGAAAGTCCATCAACAGGGGGAGACATGTCTTTTTCTCGCACAGATTGATAAGCTGCTTTTAATAACGTGTATTGGTCAATAGCTTGCTTTGTTGCTATTTGTGAATTGGAATATTTGTTCGCTGTACTTTTCCAAAATTCGGACCAAGTACCATCAAACTTTTTTAATAAACCATCAATATATGGTTTTGTTTGAGTTAAGTAGTATTCCTTTTCTGATTCATTTACACTAGCCACTGGTAATGTAGTATTTTTATTTTTTTTACTTTCATTAACACTATCGGGTGCTGTGATGCCAACACCTGCAATTGCAATAATAGCTACAGTCAAAGAGTAGAGTGTCTTTTTTAAATACATTTTATCGTCTTGTTTTTTTGCAATTGCTAATAAAAACTTGATGCCCCATAGAACAAAACCGCCTAAACAAATTAGTGCAAGAATAGTAAATAGATTAACCAAAATAATCATCTCCCTTCAATTATTACCATTTTAGGGAATTTTGTATGCTTTGTATATAATAAAAAATGAGATAAATTTGTGAAATGATATGCTTTTTCTTTAATCATTAGCTATAATGCACATACTGCAAAATAACGAGGTATACAAAAAAGCTAGGGTTGTACTTAAACGTGACCCATAGCTTTTCTGTATATTTAGTAATAATATGAAATGTTTTTAATATTGGAGACTTGTATATATCAACTTATGTTTAATTACACATTTATTAAAATCCGCTTCGGCACTCATGACAATATTGGCTCAGGACCTATCCATTTACCACCAGATGAAATGCATACAAGTGCTTCGTGGCTATCCTTCAATAGAGTGTCTCAATGGTCAGAGGCGGAATTAACGGATGCTATGGTAGGAGCTGCTTATGCGATGAACGCTTTTATCCCGATTTTTATCCAGTGTGATAGTAGTGATGTAGCAGTTGTGCCGCAAGTAAAGGCATCACACAATGAGTTACCAACGTTCTTTGTTTATGATAAGTATCCAGGTGGGATTGGTTTAAGTGAGAGAGTATTTGCACTATGGGAGGAACTGTTAACCAAAACGCTACAACATGTATCGAGCTGCCCTTGTGAGTCAGGTTGTCCGTCTTGTATTGGGGCGCAAGATAGTTTAGAGCAAGGGAAGAAAAGAGTGGTAGATCTTCTTCGGATGTTAAATTAGATAAAGAGGGCTTAGGGAATAAGCAAGTTCGTTCCTCAAGCCCTTTTATGTTTTATAAATAGTATTATTAGTTACTGAAACGAGGGTTATCTACTAGGTTTGTGGGAAGGAGGAGGTCGATTTGCTATTCGATCATATGACGCAGTTTCTTTTTCATTTTCTTGATATTAAAGTTTTATCAAGCAAGGCAAAACGGCATTATCAACAAAGCCTTGAGAGCCATTGCTTACTGTTTACCACAAAGGGGACTGCTCATTTAACGCTTGGAGATCACCAATACAGACTGCCCAAAAATGGTGTCTACCTCTGCTCTGCTGAAAGTGCTCGCCTCTTAAAGGTGGATTTAGAGAAGCTAACTACAGTTTACCTTGTTACCTTTAATGCCCTCTCTCAAAGTGCAAAGCGATGGGAGACGAAGAATGATAGAGGAGAAGCGATAAATCTTGAACAAACAGACGAAATCATCCGTCTTTGTAACAGTCTCCTCTCGTTGGCAGAGAGTCCCATCGAAGAGGATATTTTATTAAGTCAAGCCCATTTTTACCTGCTGTTACATACCATCATTCAGCATCGCAAGACCCCTAATAGAGATTTGCAACATATGTTAGAAAAAACAAAGCAACATATGGAGTATCATTTTCGAGAAGCTATTCAAGTGAAAGATTTAGCCCAAATGATGAATATAAGTGCAAAGTATTATATGGAGCTATTTCGTAAACAGTTTGGTATTAGTGCCATCCAGTATCTAATGAATGTAAGAATAGAAGCGTCTAAATGGCTTTTAATAAAAGGAGGTAAAACCCTTCGAGAAATTGCGAGTGAGGTAGGGTATAAAGACGAGTTTTACTTCAGTCGCCGATTCAAACAACAAATGGGTATGTCTCCATCTTTATTTATGAAAAGTCGTAGAAAAAACATCGCTGTTTTAGATAGCTCCTTTTTTGGCTTGCTTGCACCACTCCATTATATCCCGATTGCAGCACCGCTCCATCCAACATGGCGATATTATTACTATAAGACTTTTGGAAATCATGTACCTGTTCAGCTAGCTGTTGGCAGAACACCAGCCGTTTTAAATGAAAATATTGCGGTACTTCTGCAAGAAAATCCGCAATATGATTATATATTTTGCTTAGATAATGTGACGGATGAGCAGTTGACAGTATTACAAAAGGGGGGCCATGTTTATCGACTTGCGTGGAGTAGTCTCTCATGGCGTGAACAGTTGCTCGAGATTGCAAAAATCCTAGATGCAGAAATGGAAGCAAGGAAATGGTTGATAGAATACGAACAAACAGTACAAGATGCCGTTGCTAGCTTAGCGTACATTTCCCATGAGCGCAGTATGTTATTTTTGTTAGTGAGGGGGAATGAATGCTATCTGTATCAGGATAGAAGTATTCAAGAAGTTTTGCTGGAGGATCTAGGACTAAATGTGATGATTGCTAACACGCAAGATCCTATCACGGTTCGGGAATTAGCTGAAATGAACCCCGATTTCATCATGGTACTTGTTTATGAAGACGAGGAATCAATGATGAAATGGAACGAGCTTCAATCAGATGAGCTGTGGCTTGAATTGAAATCCGTGCGAAATGATACTGTTTATACACTTACTCATTTTCCGTGGCGTGATTATGCTCCGTTGCCACATTTACTCATCGTAAAAGAAGTTATGCAATTGTTAACCGCAGATAGTTCATTATAAAATCCGCCTTTTCTACATGGACGCCAAAAGAACGCCTGTTTATTATTGATAATAGTTTTCATTCTCATTTGAGATAAGCGTAAAAGGAGGCGTTCTTGATGAAAAGAACTATAGTCATTTTAAGCATTATATTATTTATTTTCATTTTATCTGCATGTACGAAAGATAGGGAAGAACCAACATCAGCTGGTACACAAAATAAGGATAGTGAAGAACAAACAACAATTACTTATTTAAATAATCACTACAAGATTCCAGTGAAACCAGAGAAAATTCTCTTTTTAAATGCCTTTGAGTCCATTGAGGATGCTGTGATTTTGGGCATAGAACCCTATGCAGCAAGTGCAATTGGTAGTGATGAGGAGCCATTCCCAAGTTTTTTTGGTGACGTTACAGCGAATACAATTCCTTTACTAACAACTAGCGGAGACAGTTTGGAGTACGTTTTGCAACTTGCACCAGATTTAATTATCAGTACAGATATGGAAGATCCAAAAGTTTTAGAACAGTTAGAGAAAATCGCACCAGTGATTCCAACTTCTCATTATGGCCCAGATTGGCAGGCGAATCTTGAAATGCTTGCTGAGGTCACTGGAAAGGCTGAAAAAGCAAAAACACTTATTGATAAATACCATCAGGATAAGCAAAACGCTATCCAATATCTCCACTCATTTCAAGACAAGGATGTAGTAGCAATACGTATTCGAGGTGGCGAAATGATGATTTACCCTAAAGACGTATTTCTCAATGATGTACTATACGGTGAATTGAATCTCCCTGTGCCAGAAACTATTAACAAGGTGGATCAGCAAACGGTTATTTCTTTGGAGGGACTATATCAAGCCAATCCAGATTATATTTTCATTCAGTATGACCTATATGAAAATGATATGGATGAAAGTATACTCGAGGAGCTTCAACAAAACCAAGTTTGGAAAGGATTAAAGGCAGTCAAAAGCAATCAAGTTTTTATTAATGCCGTAGATCCATTGGTAATGGGTGGAGGGACATTAAATGGGCGAGTCCGTATTTTAGAAGCAACCATGCAGGCATTAAGTAACTAAAATACGTAAAGGTGATAAGGAGCGATTGTGTGAAATTATCAGAGAAACTTGATCAATTATTTATGCAAAAATTTGAACAAGGGCTTTTCTCAGGCAATATTTTAGTAGCAAAGGAAGGTATACCTCTTTATATAGGTACATTTGGTTTAGCAAACTACCATAATGGCAAGAAGCTTTCCGAAGATTCCTTATTTGAATTAGCTTCCGTTACGAAACCAATGACAGCCATTGGCATTATGATTCTTGAGGAGCAAGGGAAACTTAATTATGATGACACTATCCAGAAATGGATTCCCTCATTTCCCTATGCAACCATTACTTTACGACATGCACTAACACATACATCGGGATTGCCAGATTATATGGAGTTATTCGAAAGTCACTGGGATCATCGTTGTATTGCAACAAATACAGATGTACTTCGGTTACTCACCGAACATAGACCACAGCTCAATTTTGACCCTGGTGAAAAATATCAATATAGTAATACAGGCTATGTTTGCCTAGCGATGGTCATTGAAGAAGTATCAGGTATGTCCTATGCCACGTTCATGTTACACCATATATTTAAACCGTCAGCCATGCAACGAACAAGGGTCATGAATCGCAGATATCAGCCTGAATATGTTGAGGATTTTGCTTTTGGCTATATCCGTGATGTGAAACGTGCGTTGTTTTCCATGCCTGACGAACTTCCAGGTTATGAATTTGTGAACTATTTAGACGGAATCCAAGGGGATGGAATGATTCATTCAACGATAATGGACTTACTTTCGTTTGATAGAGCGCTTAAAAATGGTCATTTGCTTAGTGCTTCATCACTAGAATTGGCTATGTCTGCAACTGTAACAAAGGATGGCCAAAAAACACCATGTGGCTTTGGTTGGTTCATTGATCAATCACCAAGAACAGGAAAAAAAGTATTTCATAGTGGTGGTTGGCCAGGTTACTCTACGATGTTATGCCGATATGTAGAGACTGATTTTACCATTATTATCCTCAATAATGTAGAATGCTATACAGAAGATAACCAGCAGGAAAGCGCGTCAGATTGGTTACAGCAAATTGAAGAATATGTATTTAATTGAAAGTGATACAGGTAGAAACTCAGTGGGATTTTTCCCATTGAGTTTTTTATCTCGATTTTGCGGATAGCATGGTTAGCTTCTGCTCCTTGGCGTGAAAAAACTAGACGTAATGACTTTGAATGGGGTTAACAATCATGTTACTCTTGCAAGAGAGAGGTCTTATACTATAAGCAGAAAATGAGTGAAATTCATGTCTTACGAAAATAAAATATTACAAATGAAAAAAATGCTTGGAAAAAAAACAATGACTGCTAAACAAAAGGTTGAAGCACCAGCATTCCAAAAACCTACTTGTCCTAGCTATACAGAGCAATGGAAACAGGCGGGACTAACGGTTGTTGAAAATGATTTTGGCATCGTATTTAAGCGTCAAGTAAGCTATCCGTTTAGTTATCAGCATGGACATTATCAACTGCAATCATTCTTTGAAGCCCTGAAAAAATGGCAAGGCGCTGAGTTTGACCACCCTTATGCACTCGATATGGAAGAGTCTGTATTATTTTTTGACACGGAAACGACAGGCTTAAAGGGTGTCGGGACCCATATTTTTTTGCTTGGATTTTTAGAGGTAGCTGAGGAATCCTTCATCCTAACACAATATATTATGGCTGATCCTGCACATGAGGCAGCTTTCTTGTTTGAATCAAAACTTTGGCAAAAGTCAGCTACTGTAATTACCTATAATGGGAAAAGCTTTGATTGGCCACAGCTTGAAACACGATGGACCCTACATCAAAAAACGTTACCTAAATTACGATCTCAGCGACAGATCGATTTGTTGCATAGTTCCAAGCGTTTATGGAAAAATGATATGGAGCGCTTAAAATTAAAATCTGTCGAGGAAGAAAAGCTTGGTTTTTCTCGTATAGGGGATATTCCAGGTCATCTCGCGCCTATTATTTATTTAGATGCCGTGAAAAGTGGCATACCAGATGCTCTTATGAAGGTTTTGCATCATAATGAGTGGGATTTACTGTCACTCATCACACTTTATAGTCATTCTACGCATTTATTGTTTGAACAGGACCAGGAAGAATCAGCAAAAACTTTTACGAATATTGGGAAATGGTATGGTGATTTAAAACAAAGCACTCAAAGCGTGAGAGTTTTAGAAAAGGTGACAGCGAAATTTGATGCACTAGAAGCGGGCCATGCTCAATACTATTTAGCACTACAGCACAAAAAGAGTAAACGTTATAGTGAGGCCATTGACTCATTTGTGGCGTCTCTCCATTTTGTTGAAGCAAGAACAAAGTTACATGCCCTTGAGCAGCTAGCCATACTTTATGAGCACCAAATGAAAGATTATGAGCAGGCCCTTTATTATACGCAAGAAGGCATACGTCTCATTCAAAATCATGAGCAATGGAGAGTAGAACAAAAACAAAAATGGGAAATTTCTTGGGAAAAGAGATTGCACAGACTAGGAAATAAGAAATAATTTCCTGGGAAAGCGCGTGAAACGACAAGTTTAGCCTTACAATTAGTGTTTACAGACGATATAATGTGATGAAGTATGCTATAATGTATTCGTGTATGTAGTGTGAGGAAGGGCGATGTGAATGGACATTAAATTAACGTCAAAAATGATCCTTGAAAAGGAATTTAAAAAGAACTTTAAAGGCTACAATGTAGAAGAAGTAGATTCTTTTCTTGATGAAATTATTCAAGACTATGAAACGTTTGAAAAAATGGTGGCCCAACTACGTGAAGAAAATAGACAATTAAAAGAAGAAATTGAAAGTACACCTAAGAGACAGCCGGTTGCTTCAGCAGCAGCTGGTACAACGAATTTTGATATTTTAAAACGTCTTTCTAATTTAGAGAAACATGTATTTGGTAGCAAGTTATACGAATAATTTTAGTCAATTATATTGTATTTAACATAAAACTCTAGTATAATCTTTCGTATCATCATGAAATTCTGGTAATCGCTGCGGCGCTAGACGTCGTAGAGGAAAGTCCATGCTCACACGGTTCTGAGATGGTCGTAGTGTTCGTGCTTACTGAAAAAATAAGGTAAGGCAGCTGATAAGGCTGACGGCGGAAGGAAAACCTAAGTCCTTTGGATATGGTTGACACTTCCTGAAAGTGCCACAGTGACGAAGCTTGCTTGGAAACTTGCAAGGTGGAACGAGGTAAACCCCACGAGTGAGAAACCCAAATTATGGTAGGGGCACTCTCTAGAAGGAATTAAACGGATAGAGGGACAGAGTTTGCTCTGTAGATAGATGATTACCACCTGATCGTACGAGGCGCAAGCTGTTTGAGTACTCAGGAACAAAACATGGCTTATGGAATTTTTTGATGCTTATCTACGAAATAACAAGCGCTCTCCAATTCGGTGGAGAGCTTTTATTTTGAGTTCATGAGGAAAAAGTAACCTTGTTAATCAAGTCTTGGTATGCGCTATACGTTTGAGAAGTATCGCTACCGCTTCTAAGTCACAACATCTGAAAACGGTTATCGCATTAATGTGATGTATTGATCTTGATTGTTTTGTACTGTAAGCAAAATGCCTGGTACAAAAGGCGACCATCATTAGAACTGGAGAGATGATTGTACCCTGTTCATCAAGAGAATGCCTCTGGCGATTGTCACAGATTTACGTGAGACGCTTTTTGAGCAAGTTCAAAAAATCTGGACGCATTGTTTATCTGCGCGAAAGCGAAGCGTCAGCGACAATTACGCCGAGCGTAATAGATTACATAACGATTGGCCTGACGTAAATGCCCTTCTGAGGGGGAGTATAGAGAGATAGGATGGAGCGGAAACATGAACGGAGTAAACAATTGGGAAAGTACGGATAAACTGAAATTAATAGCTAAATATCCGACTACCTTAATACTTAAAATCTTCGAAAATGTATCTGAAGGTATCATGATTACTGATGAATACAAAAAAATAGTAATGGTTAATCCTGCCTTTGAATTTGTGACAGGCTATACATGTGATGATGTGGTTGGCAAAACGCCAGCCGTTTTACAATCTGGTGTACATGAATTGCCGTTCTATTTAGAGATGTGGGAGCAGATACGACAAGAAGGCATTTGGCAAGGTGAGATATGGAATCGTCGTAAAACTGGAGACGTATATCCTGAATGGTTAACAATTGTTTGTGTAACCAACGATGAGGGTGAGGTTACAAATTACTGTGGTATTTTCACAGATTTGTCTGAAAGAAAAATAGTAGAAAATGAATTAGAAAAGCGTTTGCTCACGGATTCATTAACAGATGTATCCAATCGTTTTGCCTATATTGAAAGAATGGATAATCTCTTAGAATCGACTTCTGCTATTTCTCATTCAGTGCAGCATGCGATCTATTTCTTAGATTTGGATCGATTTAAGCAAATTAATGATACATTAGGCCATGCTGTTGGAGATTCAATTTTAATAGAAGTAGCAAATCGTCTAAAAAAATTACTGAAAAATAAAGACATTATTGCAAGATATGGCGGAGATGAATTCGTCATTACATTAACCAATGTGAAAAATGTCAAAGAAGCTGCAAAATTCGCTGAACAAATTATTAGTAGTATCGAACAACCGATGATGATTAATGATCAGGAAGTTTTTATTTCTACAAGTATTGGTATTAGCGTTTTTCCAGTTGATAGTAAAAACACAGAAGAACTAATCAATTGTGCAGATAGAGCAATGACTTATTCAAAAAAGAATGAATTGAACGGCTATTCCTTTTATTTTGATGAACTGCAAACAGACGCACAACGAGTACTATTGCTAGATTCTGAGTTAAGAAGAGCAATAGAAAACCGTGAATTTGAGCTGTATTTTCAGCCAAAGGTTTCTATGGAAAATGAGCAAATTCAAGGTTTAGAAGCTCTAGTCCGCTGGAATAGCGAGAGGCTAGGCTTTGTGTCGCCTGCGGAGTTTATCACTTATGCGGAGGATACAGGTCTAATCATTCCATTAAGTGAGCTCATTATCGAAAAAGCATGTGAGGCAGTGATCCAAATGCAACAACATGGTTGGAAAACACCTGTCGCCATTAATATTTCGAGCATTCACTTTAAACAGCAGAATTTTTTGGAGTCAATCCAAACCATATTAGAGCGCTATAATATGCCAGCCAACAATTTTGAAATAGAAGTGACGGAGCGAACGGTGATGAACAGTGCCAACGAAACTGTCAGTAAATTGGTTCGTTTGAAACAATTAGGCTTTAAAATCTCAATCGATGATTTTGGGACAGGCTATTCGTCCTTAAGTTATTTAGTTCGCTTCCCATTAGATTGTTTAAAAATTGATCGAAGCTTTATTCAGCATATTGGATCACTCGATGAAAAACAGGCAGTTGTAGATGCGATTATTCAAATGTCCCATCGCCTAAAAATGAAAGTTGTTGCTGAAGGTGTAGAACAAGCACAACAAGTGGATATACTACGTAAAATGAACTGTGATATTATCCAAGGCTATTATTACAGCAAACCACTCCCGTTAAACGAACTGATGGAGTTTATGGAGTATTGGGAAATTGAGCATCAAGGAAGGAAATAATCTATGGCAAACTATCAATTAGTAGCTACGTCAGCAATGGGCTTAGAAGCTATTGTGGCACAAGAAGTAAAAGCACTTGGCTATGAAACAACCGTTGACAATGGCAAAGTATATTTTGAAGGCGATGAAACGGCTATTGCACGTACCAATTTATGGCTACGTGTAGCGGATCGTGTAAAGATTGTCGTTGGACAATTCCCTGCAAAATCATTTGAACAATTATTTGAAAGTGTTAAGGCACTCCCTTGGGAAAAATACCTACCAGTGGATGCTGCTTTTCCTGTTTCAGGAAAGTCCGTAAAATCGAAATTATTTAGTGTACCAGATTGCCAAGCTATTACTAAAAAAGCAATCGTTGAGCGAATGAAACAGCATTACAAGCGACTTGGCTTTTTAGATGAATCTGGAGCAACTTACAAAATAGAGGTTTCAATTTTAAAAGATGTGGCGACACTAACGATTGATACATCTGGTGCTGGCTTACATAAACGTGGCTATCGTCAGGTACAAGGTGAGGCACCCTTAAAAGAAACATTAGCAGCTGCACTTGTACAAATTTCAAAATGGAATCCAAATCGTCCATTTGTTGACCCATTCTGTGGCTCTGGTACCATTGCATTGGAAGCGGCGATGTTTGGACAAAACATAGCACCAGGCTATAACCGTGAATTCATTTCTGAGGAATGGCCATGGATGAAAGCTGCAATCTGGGATACGGTTCGTGATGAGGCGGAAAGTTTAGCGAACTATGATCAGCCGTTAGAAATTATCGGTTCCGATATCGATCACCGCATGATCAGCATTGCGCAAGAAAACGCAGTGGAAGCAGGCTTTGGAGAGTTAATTACGTTTAAGCAAATGCAAGCACGTGATTTTACAACACAGTTAATGGATGGTGTCATGATTGGGAATCCACCGTACGGAGAACGTATTGGTGATGTTGAAGTCGTGGAACAGGTGATCCGCGACGTCGGAAAGGTTATGAAAAACTATCCAACTTGGTCTGTATATATGCTATCCTCCATGAAAAATTTTGAAGAATTATATGGACGCCAAGCGACGAAAAAACGTAAATTATTTAATGGTTTTATTGAAACAAATTATTATCAGTTCTGGGGTCAAAAGTCTAAAAGAGATTAACGAATAGTAACGGAAGATAAGATTTTTTCTTATCTTCCGTTTCGTCGCGTATAATAGCACCAGATCGTTAGAGGGGGAACATCAATTGCGTAAATCTTTACCATTTGCATTATCAAAGGACCGTTCATTTTTTGAATCATTAGGTGACTGGATGGGCGATGTCCTTTATGATGAATTACCTGAAAAGGGCTTTGAATGCCGTGATGAGCAAATATTTATGGCGTATCAAATAGAACAAGCACTAAAAGAAAAAAATGTTCTCTTCGCAGAGGCAGGAGTAGGAACTGGCAAAACGATCGCTTATTTGCTTCCAGCTATCTCTTATGCGCGCTACACAGGGAAACCAGCTTTGATTGCTTGTGCAGATGAAACATTAATCGACCAACTTGTAAAAGAGGGGGGCGATATTTATAAACTTCAAAAAACATTAGGACTTGATATTGATGTTCGTCTAGCAAAATCGAGAGATCAATATTTGTGCTTAAAACGCTTTGAGGAAGCGGAGAAAGTGGAGTCGGATGAATGGATTGACGATATTGCCTTTTCTATCCCTGATGGTGTTTATGCTCAAGGTTCGATGATTGCTGTTCATCCATATGGGGAACGCAGTGATTATCCGACTGTCAGTGATGAGGATTGGCAAAAGGTTAATTACAATTCGATTATGCAATGCTCGGTTTGTGATCTGCGTAATCGCTGTGGGCAAACATTGCACCGTTCTCATTACAGAAAATCAACGGATCTTGTTATTTGTTCGCAAGATTTTTTAATGGAGCATTTGGCTACAAAGGAATCTCGTGAGCGTGAAGGTCAGCTTGCTTTACTGCCAGAAGTATCAATGATGGTGTTGGATGAAGGACATTTACTGGAGTATGCTGCACAAAAAGCGATGACGTATAAAGTGCAGGCGACGACCATTGTGCAATTATTGGAGCGCTTGATGGTAGATGGCGTACGTGAACGTACACTGTATGCGATGGAGAAATTACAGGATGATCATGAGCTATTTTTTGATCAACTTCGTGATGATATCGTTGCTTCCAATGAAGATCGTAAACGTATAAACAAATCAAAAACACTGCTGGCTTATGGAAAGCAGTTAATAAATGATGTAGAAACATTGATGGAAGAATTCGTCTTTGAATCAGAAATGTACATGATCCCTGAATATGAGTTAAATATGGCAGAAGAATATTTAGAACAATATGAGGCTTCTTTACGTATTTTTATCGCACAGGGAGATGCAGTGGATTGGTTAGAGGAGACAGATGGTGAAGAAACACTCGTCATTATGCCTCGTTTAATCACAGAAGTTTTAGCAGAAAAGTTATTCTCTAAAAAGCTTCCAATCGTCTTTTCTTCAGCCACGCTATCGGTCAATAAAGACTTTTCTTATATTGCCTATAGTTTAGGAATTCGAGATTACCAATCATTTTCTGTGCCATCCCCATTCGATTATGAAGAGGTTATGAAAATCTATTTACATGAGCTTACGCAACGTGACAAAACAGCGCGTGTTCAGCAATTGCTACGTGATGGCGAACAAACATTGATTTTATTTAAGTCGAAGCAAGCCATGCTAAACTTCAAGGCAGAATTACCGCTAATGGAACGTATGTATGTAGCATTCGAAGGAGATCGAGAGCTATCAGCCATTGTTCGAGATTTCCAGCAAGGAACAGTTAAAACATTATGCTCATATCATTTATGGGAAGGGCTAGATTTACCTGAGGAAGCATTAACACGTGTGATTATTTATGATTTACCGTTTCCTCCACAGGACCCATTATTTGATGCAAAACGTACATTTGCCGAAAACCCATTTGAGGAAGTGGAATTACCTTTCATGCAATTGCGCTTGCAGCAAGGGATGGGACGCTTAATTCGTACATCAAATGACCATGGTGATATTCATATTTTGTTAAATGAAGACGAGCAAAAACAGCGTGCAGCCTTTGAAAATATATTAGCGGTTGTACCAGAAATAAAGTAGAAAAAAGCGAGTTTGCTCAAAATGCAAGCTCGCTTTTTATTATTTTGAAATAACATTATGGGCGTAGTTAAATTATTGGTTTTTAAAAAACTGTTGAATATTTCTCTTTTAAGCTATATAGTTCTTTGTAATGCAACGAAATCTTGTGGAAGAATATATTTTTTGTATTGAAAATAATTTCACAAAAGGTTTATAATAATGACAAGAATTTTTAAGAATAGTCAAATTGCTTGCTGACTATTCCATGATAGGGGGCTTAAACCTGTCGAACATTCAATCATTGTGTAGAAAATATACAAATCTATCGGCAACGGATATTGACAAGTTAATAGAAATAGAGGCTACGCTAACGTATTATGCTGAGTTGACTGATTGTTATATGTTCATAGATTGCCTGTTGGAGAATTTACCGCATGCGATTGTTGTGGCAGAGGCATTCCCGAAGAAAGAGATTGGTTTATACGAAAAATCAGTTATCGGAAAATTCGTATTTGAAAGTTTTGAACCAGCTGTATTTGCTGCGTTTAAACATAAAGAAAAATCATCCATTACCAGAGCGATTACGCAGGAAGGCATTACGGTAGAGCAAAATGTGCTTCCGATTTTTAATGAGCAACAGCAAGTAATTGCCGTGTTAATTCAGGAAAAAATGGTGAAGATGCAAACGACACCGAAAGATGATTTTCAAAATATGCCTTTTGCTTTAATTGAACATATTGTTGAACCTAATTCTCAACCGATTCCAGTTGTTTCAGATTTACTCGTAGAGTCGATTATTCTCACAAATCACGAAAATAAAGTAATTTACAGTAATCCTGCTGGCTATCATTTTATTTCGGAGCTATCTGGATTAGAAAACTTTGACAATGTAGCATTGGATAAAATCTTACCTTTTTTACAGGAAGTCTATGATAAAGGCGACGATGTCTTTTTCCTAGAAATTACGATTGATCGTAAATCCTTTATTGTAAAGAAAATTCCAATTCGCAGTTATAACGAGAAGGTCACACTACTCATTATTCATGATCTAACAGAGCTTAAGCTGAAAGAAAATGAGCTAATGATGAAAACATTTGCGATACGAGAAATTCACCACCGCGTGAAAAATAATCTTCAGACAGTGACAAGCCTATTACGTTTGCAAATGCGAAATGATCTGTCTGCATCGAATGCAAGTGCTTTTCAAGAGGCATTAAATCGAATCTATAGTATTTCATCGGTTTATGAGCTGATTTTAGAAAATGAAGATAACGCTGAAGAAAGAGTAGATGTTATCGCATTAGCTAAAAAAATTGGTCATAAAATGATTGGTACGTCTAATACAGCAACTATTCAACTAGCCTTTCATCATGAAAATTTGCAACTATTCTGCCATTCGAAAAAGGCAGTCTCTTTAGCACTCATTATTTGTGAGCTACTGCAAAATGCATTAAAGTATGCGTTTATCGGACGTGATGAAGGAATCATCGATATTCAATTCATTCAGGAAGATTCTACAATTTCGCTTCATATTTCTGACAACGGCGTTGGAATGCAAGAGGTGAAGGCATCTTTTGGTATGGAGATTATCACAAGGCTTGTAGAATATGATTTAGCTGGCTCATTTTCCATTATCCCTAGTAATGAAGGTACACATACTCAAATTCAGTTCCCTGTAAGTGAGGAGGTATTTATCGTAAATGACTAGGAAAGTTATGATTGTCGAAGATGAATCACTGATTGCGATTGATTTGAAGTTTATGTTAGAAGATAACGGCTACGAAGTTGTAGCTCAAGCGAACAATGGTGAAACTGCCATTGAATTAGCCTTTTTACATAAACCGCAGTTAATCTTAATGGACATTAAAATGCCTAAACTTGACGGTTTAAAGGCAAGTAAAATTATTGAACAACAGCTTGGTATACCCGTTCTTTTCATCTCGGCCTATAGTGAAAAAGAATTGTTGCTATACATGAAGCAGGATAATATATTAGGATATGTAATGAAACCGTTTTCTGAAAAAAATGTGTTGCCTGTGCTAGAGGTTGCTTTTCATCAAATTGATAAATTCAACCGTCTCAATGGAGAGATCTTACATAAGCAAACACAATTAGATAAGCGGAAAGTCATTGAACGAGCAAAGGGCTTGCTTATGCAGGCTGAAAATATAAGCGAGGACGAGGCTTACCGTAAGATCCGCAATGAAAGTATGCAAACACAACAGGAAATGGTGCACATTGCACAGCAAATTATTAACAACTTACAAGTCAATAGTTGAAGCAAAGGCGCTTTAAAGAGATTTCTTCTTTAAAGTGCCTTTTTTTATATAAATTTATAAATAAAAAAGGGGTGATGAGTAAGATGGCAATGATAGGAACGGTTATCGTTTATATTATTATGATTTGTGCTATTTTAGGGGCAATCGGAGCTATCCGAGATGCTGAGTATGGAATTGGGAAAGAATTTATGAATGGGATCCATACGGTTGGTCATATTTTTGTCCCAGCAGCAGGGATCATGGCAGCTATACCTTACTTAACATGGTTTATTAGTCATTTTATTAGTCCGATTTTTGAGTTAATTGGTGCAGATCCTGCGATTGCAGCGACAACAATTTTAGCTTCGGACATGGGTGGTTACCAATTAGCCAATGCGTTAAAGGAGTCTTATGAGGGATGGGTAATGGCTCTTGTTGTTGGTTTTATGTCAGGTGCTACCATTGTATTCTCGATTCCAATGGGCCTTGCGATGTTGGATAAGCGTGATCATAAATATATGGCGCTAGGTATTATGGCTGGCGTATTAACAATTCCGATTGGTGCATTTATTTCTTCAATCATGATTGTGCTATTCAACACAGAAGTACGTGAAGTCATTAGTACAACAGAGGCTCCTACATATGTATTTGCCATTTCTGTTTTACAAATATTAATTAACTTACTACCGTTATTCATTTTCGTTATCTTAATCGCACTAGGCTTAAAGCTTATTCCAAACGGCATGATTACTGGCTTCATGGTATTCGGTCGTGTCATGGATGCGGGAATTAAATTGGTGTTAGTGTTCTCTATTGTGGAGATTTTTACAGGTATTTTTACAAAGATTTTTGGCGCGTGGGGCTTCGATCCAATCATGGCTGATGAAATCGACCAGTTCCGAGCATTAGAAACAGCCGGTTATATCGGGATTATGCTAGCGGGTGCCTTCCCAATGGTGTATTTAATTCGAAAGTATGCTTCCAAGCCACTTGAAGCGGCTGGGAAAAAATTAGGCTTATCCTCTGTAGGAAGTGCGGGGATTCTAGCAACGATTGCGAATATTTTAGCGATGTTTACACTGATTCGCCATATGCCACCAAAAGATAAAGTGATTAACATTGCATTTGGTGTATGTTCTGCCTTCTTATTAGGTGAT
The DNA here is from genome assembly GCF_038630885.1 of Lysinibacillus sp. FSL K6-0057. NCBI lineage: Bacteria > Bacillati > Bacillota > Bacilli > Caryophanales > Bacillaceae > Lysinibacillus > Lysinibacillus sp. FSL K6-0057. The sequence goes on from NZ_CP152047.1 coordinate 1,754,521, forward strand.
CACTTATCATTCACGGCTAACTTCCAGCCAACCATTATTTTACCTGTTATCGCAGGGAAGTTTTTAGCGGGTGTGATTGCGATTATTTTAGCCTATAAGCTTTCAGTACCAACTGCATTAAGGCTAGAAATTGAGGATCGCAAGGCAGGCATTATTAAAGAAGGCGAATATTTAACAGATCAAAAATCATAACGAAGAAAAAGTGAGGTGATGACGTGTGAGTGAAGAGAAAAAACGATTTATTCAGGAGTTTGTGCCGGGTAAACAGCTAACATTGAGTCACCTTATTGCCAATCCTGATCCAGAAATGTTTCAAAAGCTGGGTATCCAAGATGCGGGTGCCCTTGGCATTATGACTTGTACGCCAAGTGAAACGGTAATTATCGCAGGAGATTTAGCGACAAAGGCAGCCAATGTCAAACTAGGATTTTTAGATCGCTTTACAGGTAGTCTCGTTATTGTAGGCAGTGTGTCAGAGGTAGAAATGGCGATGTTAGAAATCAATCGTTTTTTATCCGAGGTATTAGGCTATACACCTTCAAAAATAACGAAATCATAGGATGTGTCATATGAAAAATCGAGTAATGATAATAGGCGGTGTGCAAGCAGGAAAGTCAACATTGATGAATACATTGTTGGGTAAAGAAAGCAGTGCCAACAAAACACAAGCACTCGTTTATGATGACTGGATTGTTGATACACCAGGTGAATATGTTGAAAATCCAATGTATTACAGAAATATTATGGCAACATCGCTGGAAGTAACCCATGTGATTTACTTGCAGGATGCCACATCAGCAAGGAGTGTATTCCCTCCGCAATTCAGCTTAGGGATTCCCAAAATACAAATAGGTGTGATTACCAAGATTGATGCCCCTGATGCCGATGTTGAAAGGGCTATCGCCTTATTAAAAAATGTTATGACGCAGGGCCCTATCGTGAAAACCTCTTCATGGCAGAAGCTTGGCATTGAATTGATTGAACCATTGATTCAACTCAAGACACATGAAGAAATTCGTCAATTTGTCAAGGATCACGATAGTCCGTATCTCATGTATTGCTCACAGTAGCGAGAGGGAGGTGTAGGGTGAAAACTGAAAAAATATTTAGTGCAGGCATTGATATTGGGACAAGTACCACAAAAATGGTCGTCAGTAGTTTTCTGTTAAAGAATGTGGCTGGCATAACCCATGTGCCAAGGATTGAAATTATTGAGAAAACGGTGTTGCATCAAAGTCCAATTATCAAAACACCTTTTATTAATAAAGACATCATCGATATGAAAAAGATTGAGGAATTTATTTCCCAACAGTATCAATTGGCACAAATTGCTCCATCTGATATTGCAACAGGGGCCATTATCATTACAGGTGAATCAGCCACGAAGGAAAATGCAAGTGAAGTTGTCCATACCATTGCAGATGGCGCAGGTCATTTTTTAGTTGCTACCGCAGGTCCTGATTTAGAGGGCATCATTGCTGCCAAAGGAGCAGGTACTTTACAGCAATCAAAGAATTCATCCAAAGTCATCGCCAATATCGATATTGGTGGAGGGACAGCGAATATTGCTGTTATGCAATTTGGAGAGGTCATTGGTACATGTACCTTACATGTTGGTGGTAGATTGATTGAATTTAAGGATGGCAAGATTCAATCAATTTCTCCGCCACTCATGCGATTGATGGAACGATGGGCTAATCCGTTAGCGGTCGGTGATGCGGCCGAAGATAATCGAGTAACACATTGTATTGAAGAAATGGTGCAAATACTTGCGATGATTCTTCATGGACAATGCACAGATGAAAAGCATCCATTATTACTTGGGCATTTACCAAACTGGCATAAACCTGTGGATGCCATCGTTTTTACGGGTGGTGTGGCCTCTTGTATTTATGAAAATGAATGTACACAGCGCCAATATGATGATATTGGTGAAAGATTAGCGAAGATGCTATTACAGCAAGAACAGCTACAATCATTTTTATGGTTACGACCTGAGGAAACAGCACGGGCAACAGTGACTGGTGCTGGTACACAAACCACTGAAATTAGTGGGGCAACCATTCAGGTGGATGCTCACGTGTTACCACTAAAAAATGTACCAGTCTTTAATTGCCATATAGATACGTCAACAGACTTTAACACGACAGTGAAGACAGCCGTAGAGAGAGCAGATGATTTATTTTCTATACAGGACAATCGTTCACCATTTGCACTCTATTTTAGTGAATTGCCGTATTTAAGCTTTCAGGATGTACATGCATTGTGTCAGGCCATTCTGCAACATTTGGCGACAAGATGCTCTAAGGACATACCAATTATCATAGTCATTCAATCAGATTACGCAAAAATTATTGGACAAACCATACAAGCCATTAATGCGACAGTGCCAATTATTTGCATCGATCAAATTAAAGTGGAAACAGGTGATTACATCGACATTGGAGAGGTTCTGCCATCTGGCGTTGTTCCTGTTGTGGTGAAGACCCTTGCCTTCCATTCAAAGTAAGGAGGATGAATGTGAACTTATCGGTGATATTTGGTGGAGAAAAATATAATTTTAAATCATTAAAAGATGTTATGGCCAAGGCCAATGAAGAAAAATCAGGCGATCAGCTAGCGGGTATTGCCGCTGAGACGGTTCAACAACGAATCGCAGCGAAGGCTGTATTAAGTGAGCTTTTAGTAAAAGATATCCGAGAAAATCCATTAGTGCCGCAGGAAAATGATGAGGTTTCACGCATTATTGAGGGCGATATTAATGAGCAAATATATGGAGAAATCAAAAACTGGAGCATCGAGCAGCTACGTGAATACATTTTATCAAATGACACGGGTGATCGTGAATTAAAGCGTTTAAGTAAAGGGATGAATTCCGAGATTATTGCTGCTGTTACAAAACTAATGTCCAATTTAGATCTTGTTCACGCAGCCAATAAAGTTGAAATACTTTCAACGTGTAATATTACGATTGGTCAAAAAGGGACGCTGTCATCTCGTCTACAGCCAAATCATCCGACAGATAATATTGATGGCATCATCGCCTCTCTAAAAGAAGGACTGTCCTATGGTATTGGGGATGCTGTTATCGGCATTAATCCTGTAGATGATTCAGTTGAAAGTGTCAAAAAAGTACTTACGGCTACAAAGGAATTCATCAATGATTGGTCTATTCCTACACAAAACTGTGTATTGGCTCATATTACAACACAGATGAAGGCAATTAAACAAGGCGCCCCAGCAGATATGATTTTCCAAAGTATCGCAGGGACAGAAATTGCTAACCGTTCGTTCGGTATTTCTGCTGATTTAATAAGAGAAGCAGAGGAGCTCATTAAAAAACAAGGAACAGGTACTGGCCCAAATTTATTCTACTTTGAAACAGGTCAAGGCTCAGAACTATCGGCAGAGGCACATATGGGCATTGACCAAGTAACACTGGAATCGCGCAATTATGGATTTGCAAGACATTTTAATCCTTATATTGTGAACACAGTAGTTGGTTTTATTGGCCCAGAGTATTTATACAACAATAAACAAGTAATTCGAGCAGGTCTTGAAGATCATTTCATGGGCAAAATGCATGGTATTCCTATGGGGGTCGATATTTGCTATACCAACCATATTAAGGCAGACCAAAATGATGTGGAAGATTTAAGTGTATTGCTGACAGCTGCTGGCGTTAACTTTATTATTGCTGCGCCAATGGGCGATGATGTGATGCTCAACTATCAATCGATGAGCTTCCATGATGTGGCTACATTACTCCAAACATTTGGTAAAAAACCAGCACCAGAGTATTTAGCATGGTTAGAGAAAATGGGCATTTATGAAAATGGTCGACTGTCAGCAAGAGCTGGCGATTTATCCATTTTTGAAAGGTAGGTGAGTCAAGTGAATGATCAATTAGTTTCAATGATTACACAGCTTGTCATGGGGAAGATGGAGAAAAGTACTGGTAGTCAAGCACCTGAAATAGCTGCTACTTCAACAGAACAACCACTTATTAAATTTTATGATACAGTGGAAAATCGTTCTTCAGGAACAACAGAAGCTACAGCAACATCACAGGAGCCATTAATTCAGCTGTATCAGCATGGAGCTCCCCAGGAAGTAACAACGTTTGCTTCTACTACTTTCAACCAACCAGTAAATGACGCTGTGCCAATCAAGCCCTTTCAGTTTGAGGAAGAATCGTTAACTGAAAGTGTACAGGCTGCTAAGAAACATACACCTGCTCGTATTGGTGTAGGGAGAGCAGGGACAAGACCGAAAACGAAAACCTGGTTAAAATTCCGACTCGATCATGCTGCTGCGGTAGATGCTGTGTATGGCGAAGTGTCAGAAGATCTTTTACAAAAGCTTGATGTCTTTCAGGTCACTACGAAAGTCACAGATAAAGAGGAATACATTACAAGACCTGACTTAGGGCGTCGTTTATCAGAAGAATCAAAGGCATTGATTCAGCAAAAATGTAAACCACAGCCAAAGGTACAGATTATTATCTCGAATGGCTTGAGTGCAAGTGCGATTGAAGAGAATGTTCAAGATGTTTACTTAGCCCTTCAGCAAAGCCTTAGCAATTTAAATATTGACATCGGTACTACGTTCTATATCGATAAAGGGCGTGTTGCTTTAATGGATGAGATTGGTGAGCTGCTACAGGCAGAGGTTATTGTTTACCTAATTGGTGAGCGTCCAGGGCTCGTATCGGCAGAATCAATGAGTGCATATTTATGCTACAAGCCAAGAATTGGGACAGTGGAAGCGGAACGCATGGTAATTTCAAATATCCATAAGGGTGGTATCCCACCATTAGAAGCGGGCGCTTATCTTGGCACAGTCGTAGAAAAAATCCTGCATTATCAGGCAAGTGGCGTAGATCTTGTCGCAAAAGAAGGTTAGGAGGCTGAAATATGTATCCTCAAAAAATTATGGCGCAAATCTTGGCGATGCAAACCATTCCAAGAGTCAACAGTGAACTAGCAGAGCAGTTAGATTTAAAGCCACATCATCATAGCATTGGGCTTGTCACACTGACAATCGACGATGTTGGCTACGTAGCCTTAGACGAGGCGACGAAAAAGGCAGATGTCGATGTTGTCTATGCAAAAAGCTTTTATGCGGGAGCGGCACATGCATCTGGTCCATTGTCAGGCGAAGTGATTGGCATTATTGCTGGAAGCTCACCTGATGAAATTCGTAGTGGTCTTGATGCCATTCAACAAAAAATTGAATTTGATACGTATTTTGAAGCCATTAATAATAATGACAATCATGCCTTGTTTGCCCATACCGTGGCAAGCTGTGGGACGTATCTTGCTGAGCTTGCAGATGTAAAGGTTGGCACCCCACTTGCTTATTTAATCGCACCGCCGCTTGAGGCAGTTGTTGGATTAGATGCAGCATTAAAGGCTGCAGATGTTGAGCTAAAGGTTTTCTTTGGTCCTCCATCTGAAACCAATTTTGGGGGCGGCTTATTAACTGGCAGTCAATCTTCATGCGAGGCTGCGGCACATGCATTCAGAGAAGCTATTGAAAATATAGCTAGAAACCCAGTGATCTAGAAGGGAGGCGGCTTTATGGCCACATTAGACAAAGACTTATTAGCGATTCAGGAAATGAGAGATGCCGTTAAACATGCTAATACAGCACAGGCTGCCTATATGCAATTTTCTCAGCAACAAGTAGACAACATTGTAAAGGCTGTCGCGGATGCTGCCTTTAAGGAAGCAGATCGTTTAGCAAAAATGGCTGTGCAAGAAACAGGAATGGGTATTCCTAACCATAAAAAGATGAAAAATGAAGTAGCTTCACGTGATGTCTATGAAGATATTAAAGAACTAAAAACAGTTGGTATTGTGGGCTATGATCGGATGAAAAAAGTAGCCGAAATTGCAAGTCCTTTCGGTGTCATTGCTGGTATCGTACCAACAACAAATCCAACCTCTACAGCGATCTTTAAGACACTCATTTCTTTAAAAACGAGAAATGGGTTAGTGCTTAGTCCACACCCATATGCAGTGAAATGTACAAAAGAGGCTTTGGATATTTGTCGAGTAGCTGCTGAAAAAGCAGGTGCGCCAGAAGGATTACTACAATGTTTAACAATGTCCTCCATGGAGGCAACACAGCAGCTAATGAAGCACCCAAACATTCATTTAATTTTAGCTACGGGTGGTGGTGCATTGGTAAAGGCGGCCTATAGCTCTGGCAAACCTGCCTATGGGGTTGGGCCAGGAAATGTACCAGCTTACATTGAAAAATCGGCTAATATTCAAAAATCTGTACGTCAATTAGTGCAAAGTAAATCATTCGATAATGGCACAATCTGTGCAACAGAGCAAGCCATTATTGTGGATAAGGTGATTGCAGAGCAAGTGCAAACAGAATTAAAGAAAAATGGTGCCTATCTATTAAATGCCGAAGAAAAAGCTAAAATGGAAAAATTGATCTCGCCAGTTCCTGGGAAAGTAAATCCCCAGATTGTCGGTAAATCAGCTACTTGCCTAGCAGATTCTGTTGGTATTACAGTACCAGACGATACAAAAGTTCTTGTGGGCTTAGAAACAATGATTGGTAAAAATATTCCATTTTCTCTTGAAAAACTATCACCAATCTTTGCGCTTTATATTGTGGAAAACAGTACAGAAGCCAAGCAGGTGATGATTGACCTACTAAATATTGGAGGACGCGGACATACATGCTCCATTCACACTGAAAATGCAGCATTAGCAGAGCAATTTTCTGTTGAATTACCAGTATCACGGATTGTGGTTAATACATTATCCTCAATTGGTGCAGTAGGTGGCACAACGGGCTTAGCGCCATCCTTTACATTAGGCTGTGGGACATTTGGCGGCAATATTACGTCAGACAACATTACAGCAAGACATTTATTAAATATCAAACGTATGGCGTATGGCATTAAAGATGTCGAAGTGCCAAAACCAGAATTCGAAGTACAGTCCGTTGTTGAGTCGGTAGTTTCACAAGAGCCTGCTCTAGATACAACAATGGTTCAACAAATTGTCGATCAAGTATTAAAACAAATCACATTACAAAACAAATAAATTATTTGGAGGAATGACAAATGAGTACAGCATTAGGAATGGTAGAAACAAAAGGTTTAGTAGGAGCAATTGAAGCAGCAGACGCAATGGTAAAGGCAGCAAGCGTTAATCTAGTAGGAAAAGTTCATGTTGGTGGCGGGATCGTAACAGTTCTTGTACGTGGTGATGTAGGTGCAGTAAAAGCAGCAACAGATGCAGGGGCAGCAGCAGCACAACGTGTAGGAGAGCTATTATCTGTCCATGTAATTCCACGTCCACACCACGAATTAGAAATGATTCTACCAAAAGCAGAAGCATAATTTCATATTCTTTGGATAGAAAATTCCCAACGCTATAGATGGAAAAATAACTACCATTTATAGAGGAGAGCTGGATCTAACTTTAGAACAGCTCTCAACTTGTTCTGATAATATCAATCCATAAAATAAAGAGGTGGCTAACATGACAACAGCAATAAAAACTTTTCCAGTGGCCATTTCGGCTCGTCATATCCATCTAAGTGAAGCGGATTTACAAGCACTTTTTGGCCCAAATGCGACTCTAACGAAAGATTTTGACTTATCACAGCCAGGGCAATTTGCTGCAAAAGAGCGCGTCTCTATTGAGGGACCTAAAGGCGTTATTCATAATGTCCGTGTCCTTGGACCTGTAAGACCAGCAACCCAAGTAGAGGTAAGCCGCACTGATGCCATGAAGCTAGGAGTGACACCACCTTTACGCCAATCAGGTGATATAGACAATTCTGCGGGCATTAAAATACTTTCTCAAGACAAAGAAATAGAAATCCAGCAGGGAGTCATCATTGCGCAAGCGCATATTCATATGACTGAGGAAGATGCCAAAGCATTGGAAGTACGCAATAATGAAATAGTTTCAGTGGAAGTTGTAAGTGATCGACCTGTCACTTTCCGAGGTGTCGTTGTACGTGTTTCCAATGATTTTAGTCTGGAAATGCACATTGATACAGATGAAGCAAATGCTGGTTTTATCGAACAGCAGGCACAGGGTAAATTAATAAAAGTATCATCGTAAGGAGGAGGCAAGATGCAAGAAAATTTAGTGCAAAAAATTGTGGAAGAAGTTCTGCAACAGGTCTTAAAAAATCAATCTTCCCCTCCACATGACGGTAAAATTCCGATTGGTGTTTCTGCCCGCCATGTCCATCTTGCACAAGCAGAAGTGGAACAGCTCTTTGGTGAAAATTATCAGCTCACACCGAAATTCGAGCTTTCACAGCCAGGGCAATTTGCTGCGGAGGAAACTGTAGTAATTGCAGGTCCAAAAGGGTCAATTGAGCGCGTGCGTATTCTTGGTCCCGCTCGTTCCTTATCTCAAGTGGAAGTAAGCTGGACAGATGCTATGAAATTAGGTCTGAAGCCACCATTAAGAATTTCTGGTGATATTCAAGGTTCCAGTCCTGTTACATTAATTGGTCCAAAGGGAAGTGTTGTGTTAAAGGAAGGCCTCATTATTGCACAGGCACATATTCATATGTCCCCAGCGGATAGTGCGAGATTCCAAGTCGTAGATGGGCAATCTGTCCAAATTAAGGTAGAAGGTATTCGCCCAATTATTTTATCGAATGTGGTTATCCGTGTTTCAGAGCGTTATCGCTTAGAAATGCATATTGATACAGATGAAGCAAATGCAGGGTTAATTCAACAAGGAACGCTTGCAGAAATCGTGCATCATCAAGTAAGTGAACCTATGATCACTGTGAAAGAGCAGTCGCCAGTCGTACAGAAAGTAGAGCAACCGTCCGTCTATCATTATGACAAAAAGCTACTTTCACAAATAGAAGTGCTCGATATCGATGCACAAGAAATTGTCGTTCCAAAGAAAACCATTGTGACAGCATTGGCTTATGATAAGCTGCGAGAGTTAAATAAAACATTAACGATTCGTTCAGAGTAGTTAGACAATGTGTGTCGCATAAAGAGGGTGAAGTTCATGCAAATGGGAAGAGTGATAGGCAGTGTATGGGCAACACGCAAGGAAGAGGGACTGAATGGTTTAAAGCTACTAATCATTCAACCTATTGATTCCAATCAACAGCCGATTCGCACAGAAATGGTTGCAGCTGATCGTATAGGAGCGGGTATTGGTGATGATGTCCTGATTACAAGTGGTGGGTCATCTCGCTATATCATGAAAGATAATCCGTTACCGATTGATGCAGTTGTCATTGGTATTATTGATTCTACGGAAGTAATGAGAGGTGAGGACAATGAGTAGCGCAATTGGAATGATCGAAACAAAAGGATTAGTAGGCTCTTATGAAGCTGCTGATGCGATGATTAAAGCGTCAGACGTCACAATCGTCAAACAAGAGTTTGTGGATGGTGGCATCGTGACGATTGTCGTGAAGGGTGACGTAGGTTCTGTACAAGCCGCAGTAGAGGCTGGAAAAGCAGCCGCTATGCGTGTTGGTGAATTATTAGGCGCTCACGTCATTCCGAGACCTGATGAAGATGTCTTTAAAATGATTAAAGGACCAGAGGCACCAAAGAAAAAGGCTGTCTCTGCACCCGCAGCAACGCGTGCTAAAAAAACAACAGAAACAACATCAGCGACAGATAATCGAGGTGATGCATAATGGCATTTCGTAAAAATAAAATCGCTGTTATTGGAGCAGGCCACACCGGTTCCACACTGAGTTTATTTTTAGCACAGAAAGAATTAGGCGATGTAGTGCTTGTTGATATTCCAGAGGCCGAGAACCAGACAAAAGGGAAAGCTTTGGATTTGCTACAAACAGGCCCCATCGAAAAATTCAATGTGTCCATTAAAGGCACGAGTCAATATGAAGATATCGCTGGTGCGGATATTGTTGTCATTACAGCAGGTATTCCACGTAAACCAGGGATGAGTCGTGATGACTTAGTCACAACAAATGCTAAAATTATTCAACAGGTTTCAAGACAAATTAAACACTATGCTCCAAATAGTATTGTTGTTGTGTTGAGTAATCCTGTTGATGCCATGACGTATGTGTGTCATAAGGAAACAGGCTTTGCCAAAAATCGTATCATTGGTCAATCTGGTGTATTAGATACAGCTCGCTTCAACACATTTGTGGCGCAGGAGCTTCACATAGCACCAGAGGATGTATCAGGCTTCGTCCTAGGAGGACATGGCGATGAAATGGTACCATTAATCCGTTATTCCTATGCAGGCGGCATTCCATTAGAGAAACTAATTCCTCAGGAACGACTACAGCAAATCGTGGAGCGTACGCGTAAAGGCGGCGGTGAAATTGTTGGCTTACTAGGTAATGGTAGTGCCTACTATGCACCAGCCGCAGCGTGTGCCCAGATGGTTGAAATCATTATCAAGGATCAACGAAAAATTATCCCTTCTATTGCTCTTTTAGAAGGAGAATATGGGTACCACGATCTCTTTTTAGGGGTACCAACGATTTTAGGTGGCAATGGCATCGAATCTGTCATCGAATTGCACCTAACAAATGAAGAACAAACAGCCCTTCAGCATTCTGCAGAGGCTGTGAAACAGGTAATTGCTATTTGCCAAAACATTGAATAGGGTAAACAGACTCTATTTTTCAATGGATCGAAAGGATCCCCAACTTTCTTTCCATAAGACTTCATGATAGCTCAAAAAAATGTTTGATTGGAAACCGAACATGACTTGAAAGCTAGCGTAAATCCCCCATTTTTAGAGAAAGCTCTCAACTGTAGCAGGCGCAAAAGCTTGCTACAGTTTTTTTATTACACCTTCACAACTTATATCATAAAAACAATTACCGATTCTACTATAATCAAAGTAGGAGGGATGTGGATGAACAGTATCGTACAGGAGATGATTGATTGGATTGAAAGTCACCTATTAGAAGGATTTTCATTAGAGCATTTAGGGAACGATATGGGCTATTCTCCGTATTATTGTTCTTTTAAATTCCATCAGACGACCGGGATGACAATTAAAAAATATAGATCACTACGTAAAATATATCTTGCATCTATTGCATTAAAGGACCCCCAAGAGAAAATAATTGACATCGCCTTTCACTACGGCTTTTCATCACAGGAATCCTTTTCTAGAGCCTTTAAAAGGTACTTCGGTATAAGTCCGAATGATTACAGAAAGTCTCCTCAACCTTTACAAACCTTTGTAAAGTTGAAATTACAAGATGATGGAGGATGGTTTACAATGGATATTTCTCAGAAATTAAAAATTGAAGCGTTACAAGAGAAGATCAATGCGCAATACGATCAAGAGATCTTGAATGTATTAAATGGTCAAATGATGTATGAGGAGTTTGCCAAACAGCAATTAATGGGCAATAGTGATTACGTACCTTTCAATGAAGCAATGTGTGCGAATCCAACGACTAGTCCGATTTTCAGTGAAGAATTTAATAAACTTCGTGCTACAGGGCATCAGGTGGCATTACAAGAATATGAGCAAGTGACATTAAATCCGTTGAAGCCATTACTGACAAATGACTATCAATGTATCGTTTTATGGTTTGGTGATGATATGTTTTGTCAGATGAACTTACTGACAGTGCTGGCTTTCCTGGAGCAACAAAGGTATCAAGGCAAAGTCTATTATTATATGGTCAAGGAAATGACCTATGATGTGGAGGAAACAGAGATAGAACTTGGACCTTATGGGGAGGTCTATCAAGAGGTGTTGATGCACCATCGTCTGCCCAAGACAACGCTTATACCTGTCATGTATCAGGGCATTCAATTATATTTCAACTATTTAAAGGAAGAGAATGAGATCACTACATATATAAAAAAACACCTCAATCTATCTCAAAATGACCTGTTAAAGCAATTGTTTTCTCTATTTCCACACTATGGATTAGGGGATATTCAATATATCAAAATAATAGAGGAAATAAAGAGGGAATATTCTGAATAATTTACCTAGAAAGTCCACAATATACAAAATTTTCGAAAATATGATAAACTGATAACGTGAAAAGGAGGATGAATGCATGACTGTTCAACAATTTACAGACTATGTGAAGAAGATGCAGCATTATGAGGAAGCACTCAATGTGATTTATTGGGATATGCGGACGGGTGCACCAAAAAAGGGGTTAGCGCAACGTTCTGAGGTAATTGGTACATTATCAGCCTCCTTATTTGATATGCAGACGAGTGAAGAACTAGGAGAGCTTTTAGCAGCATTAGAGGCACAAAAAGCTGATCTTGACTATGTAACACTGCGTTTAGTAGAAGAAGTAAGAAAGAATTACGATCAAAATAAAAAAATCCCTGCGAATGAATACAAACAATTCGTTATTCTTCAATCAAAGGCGGAAACGGCTTGGGAAGAAGCGAAGGCCAGCAATAATTTTGCCTTATTCCTACCTTATTTAGAGGAAATCATTCAATGGCAGAAAAAATTCATTCAATATTGGGGTATTAAAAATGGATCTCCATACAATACATTACTAGATTTATATGAGCCAGATATGACGACAGATGTCTTAGATCAAGTATTTGGTGATTTACGTGAATCCATTGTGACGCTTGTTCAAAAAGTTGCTCATTCATCGAATAAACCAGACACTAGCATGCTATTTAAGCATTTCCCGCGTGAGGCACAGCGTGAATTATCGTTAGAATTGCTTGCTCAGCTTGGCTATGACTTCGATGCTGGGCGTTTGGATGAGAGTGTCCACCCATTCATGATTGGCTTAAACTATGGTGACGCTCGTATTACAACAAAATATGATGAAAATGATTTCCGTTCGGCTATTTTTGGCACGATTCATGAGTGCGGTCACGCGATGTATGAGCAAAACATTGATGAAAAGCTTGCAGGTCTGCCATTAGCCACGGGTACATCGATGGGGATCCATGAATCTCAATCATTATTTTATGAAAATTTTGTCGGTAGAAATGAAAAGTTCTGGGAGCATAACTATGAGCGCCTTCAACACTTCTCACCAGCACAATTTGGTGATGTTGCATTAGCCGATTTTTTACGTGCCATTAATATGGTCGAACCATCTTTCATTCGCATTGAAGCAGATGAATTAACGTATCCATTACATATCATGATTCGCTATGAAATTGAACGTGATTTGTTCAATGGTGATTTACAAGCGAAGGATCTGCCACAAGTATGGAATGATAAATATGAGGAATATTTAGGTATTCGTCCTGAGACAGATGCAAAAGGAGTATTACAAGACATGCACTGGTCAGGAGGCATGTTCGGTTATTTCCCATCCTATGCATTAGGAATGATTTATGCAGCACAATGGAAGCATGCGATGGACAAGGACATCCCTCATTTTGATGAATTACTAGAAAAGGGAGAGTTACTGGCAATTCGGGAGTGGCTAACTGACAAGGTCCATCAATATGGGGCATTGAAAAAACCGTTCGAATTGTTAAAAGTGGCGACAGGGGAAGGCTTAAATGCCAAGTACCTTGCAGACTATTTACAAGAAAAATATACGAAACTGTATCAATTATAATGTGAAAAAAGAGATTTCTCAGAAATGAGAAATCTCTTTTTTTAAATGCTTACCACAATTGATAGCCTTTGGAGCCGGCTGGTGAGTTCGAAATAATATCGATAATTGGTACTGTGTAAGCGAATAAAATTAAGGCTACTAAAATAACAAGCCAGATTTTAAAGTTTTCTAAAATAGCTGGTGTTGGACCGCTAAGCTCATGTACATCACCTACAGGGAATTCTTCTTCACCTTTAGGTGCGAACCAAGCTAATTTCACCACGATATAAATGATCACTAGGATGGCGATAAAGAGAATTGTTCCACCCACAGCTTGCGCGATTTGATAAGGAATCCAATCATAAGCCTGCTGAGCGCCACCATATTCTGAGTAATCTGAGCGACGAGGAGCGCCGAACAGACCAGCAATATGCATCGCAGAAGACATAATCGTCATACCAGTAGCCCATAAGATACCAGCGAAATTACTAAGATTATTTAAAGACTTCGAAAGTGTACGACCTGTTAAATGTGGAATTAACCAGAATGCCGCACCGAAGTAAGTTAAAACAACAGCTGTTGCAATCGTTAAATGGAAATGTCCTGTAACCCAAATCGTATTATGAATTAATTGGTTCATTTGATAAGAGGCATTGACAATACCGCCTGCACCACCTGGAATAAATGACACCATACCGATAAATGGTACGAAGAAACGAGCATCCTTCCATGGCAATTTTTTAAACCAACCGAATAACCCTTTACCACCTAATTCACGACCACGTAACTCGAACATCGCAAACATCGAGAAGGCTGTCATCAGAGATGGCACGATTACAGCGAATGTTAATACAACTTGAATGAACTTCCATGTACCATCAATACCAGGCTCTGTTAACTGATGGTGAATCCCAACAGGAATAGAGAAGAGTAAGAAAAGCATAAACGAAAGTCTTGCTAAAGAATCGGAGAAAATTTTCCCGCCAATTACTTTTGGAATAATCACATACCAAACCATATAGGCAGGTAATAACCAGAAGTATACGAGTGCATGACCAAAATACCAGAAAAGGGTACGCGATAATGCCACATCGACACGCTCAATTAAACCTAATGACCATGGTAACAATTGAATTAAAACAGAAGCTGCAACACCAAGCGTTGCCACGAACCACATTAAATTATTAACAACTACCATAAATGATAGTAATGGGCTGCGTTGTCCACTTGCTTTATTTTCTTTGCGCCACTGGACATAACGTAAAATTTGACCTACGCCACCAACCCAAGAACCAACTACGACTAATGTAAGACCTAAATAGAAAATCCAATGTGCCTTTAATGGTGCATAGAATGTATAAAGAACAGTTGCTTTATTCAATAAAACCATCGTTGCGGCAGCAGCTGTACCGATAGTCATTAACCAGAAACCAATCCAGCCAAGTCTTCGTTGAGTATCAGTGAATGTACCTGATGTTCGACTTACACTTGCAATTTGGAAGCCGTAAATAAAGAATGTAGTTAAAATAAGACCGAGTAAGACACCATGAACTGTTAATACTTGATAATAACCAATGCCTGCTGGTAATGTAAATTGACCAGAACGTACAAAAACTTGTAATAAACCTGCAAGACCACCTAATAGCAATGCGATAAATGCCACGTAAATATGTGCCATTGCTAGCTTTGCATCTCGACGATCCACTTTTGTCATTGAATTAGTGTGACTCATTTGAATCCACCACCTTTAGCATAGAGTGCATCATCGTATGTCCTGTACCACAATACTCATTACATACGATTAAAAACTCGCCAACCTTATTGACTTCTGTCACATATTCCGAAATATAGCCAGGCTCAAGCATCATATTGATATTCGTACCTGCAACCTCAAAACCATGCATAACATCTTCGCTTGTCGCGATAAATTTCACCTTTGCACCAAGTGGAACCTCAATTTGTGGAGGATTATAATTGAATGCAGAAGCAACTACCACCACTTCGTAATCCCAATCCTTCCCTTCTACCTTATGGACACCTGGATTATCAAAAGGTGCTGTCTCTTTCACTTTCTCGTAATCTAGTGTTTTTTTACCATTGTTTGGATGGGAGCCTTGATGAAATGCCCCGATACCGAGAATGATCAGGAATGCAACTAAAGTGGCAACTCCAAACACAAGCCAGTATTTCTCATACTTATGTATGTGCATATGTTTCTGTCCCTTCTTCGTAGATTAAAACCGTCCAATGAACAAATCGAAGCAGTACACCCAAAGTAAAATGATGATAATACCTACTCCAAAAACTGCATAGAGTGAACCTTTTAAATTTTCATCTGACTTCTTTTTGTTTGCCATTTTTGCTCCTCCTACGCTTTTTATTGTTGTGTTTCTTATTGTCATCATATAAAAATCCACTACATTTTGATGTGAAAAAAATCACACTTCTAGGGGAAATGTGTGAAGAAAGTGTGAAAAATTGTGAAGAGAAAAAAACAAGCTATCTCAAAAGTCATTGAGATAGCTTGTTGACGTACTATATTTTGCTTAATTTTAATAAAAACAAAAGATTGGTAGGAAAGTGCATTCCTTTTTTGTCATTCTTTTTATGCGAATGACAAGTTTTTTACATGTGTGCTGTCTGCTTGAGCATACAATGTCTTATTTGGGACCTTTATCAAATCTTGCTTTCTACTCTTCTTCCTCTATTGTTAATAGAACTGTTAGTGCACCAATGCTTGGGACCGAAACTGGGAGAGCAAATGCTTTTTCAAAACCGTATAATTTTGTAGTGCCCACCATCACCGTTGGCGGAGTGATATCAATTTCTAAGCTTTCTTGCCCAACAGCTGTACATAAATTTCCTGCAATCATATTACCGAATTCTCCTGTAAAGGATTCTAGCATTTCTCCCTCTAACGGCATACCGAACATTGTACTGCCAATCCCACTAAACACATCAGGAGAGGAATCAATGATGACGCGTCCCTTTAAATCTCCGATTAAGCCAATTAATACGCCCATTTGTTGCTGTTGAAAGGGTTCAGAAATAATACTAGGCGACTTTACTTCTATATCCATAGGAAGAATGGTTTTTAAAGCGTGGATTGTCCCGTTTAAAATAGTTTGAAAGTACTTCGAATTACTCATCATTACCGCATCCTTTTTCCGACTTTTCTACATCTTACCATGTAAAAAGGGTAAGATGAAAGTATGTCTTGACGAATTAACGTGAAATTTATAATATATTAATGAGAATGATTTTCAAATTCAATGCAAACATCTAAAAACTTAACGAAAAATAACTAAGAAGGAGCGGTTAGCAATGACATTCGTATTGATTGGAGCAGCTGTAGTAATCTATATTGGAGTTGGGAAATACGTCATGAAACAGGCGACTGCACATTTGAAATAAGAGATAAAACTTGATAAACATTTTTAGGCATGGTCCGAATATTCGGGCCATGTTTTTTTGTATTTCTAGGAATGAAGATCGTGAATAAATGAATTAAACGTTTTTTTGGAATAATTTAATTAAAATGAATTTTTATTTTTTTCTGAAAACTATTGAAATAACCGGTTTTTTCTGTTAAGATTTTAAAAAATGGAATCGCGTTTCATATTTTGGAACGGAGGGGGAAATGAGTTTGAATATTTTAGAAGTAAGCGATTTGAAAATAGGTATTCAACAAAATAAAAAAGATATTGCTATTGTGAATGGAGTATCATTTCAACTTGAAAAAGGCAAAACTTTGGGGATTGTAGGGGAATCAGGTTGTGGAAAAAGCATGACATCACTTTCACTTATGGGATTGTTACCTGCTGGGGTTAACTGGCAAGGTGGAGAAGTTTACATAGATCAAAAGCAAATTAATAAAAAGTCGAAGAAGGAATGGCGAAAGATTCGTGGGAAAAAAGTTTCTATGATATTTCAGGAACCAATGAGTTCGCTCAATCCAGTGTATAAAGTCGGTTCGCAAATTATGGAAATGATTCATAGTCATGAAAAAATTTCAAGGAAAGAAGCTCATGAACGTGCCGTTGACATGCTTCGTCTCGTAGGTATTCCTCGTCCCGATAAAGTAGTGAATGAATATCCTCATCAATTATCAGGAGGAATGCGACAAAGGGTTATGATTGCCATGGCATTGGCTTGTGGACCAGAAATATTAATTGCAGACGAGCCTACTACAGCATTAGATGTGACAATTCAGGCTCAGATTTTAGATTTAATGAAAGACATACAAGAAAAACTAGATATGTCCATCATTTTAATTACCCATGATCTTGGTGTAGTAGCGGAAATATGTGAGAGAGTAATCGTGATGTATGCTGGTGAAATTGTTGAAGAGGCTACAGTGCTAGATTTGTTTAATCAGCCGCTTCATCCATATACCAAAGGGTTATTAAATTCATTGCCTGACATTGAATCAGAACAAGAGTACCTTCCATCAATTGAAGGGGTGGTGCCATCACCATCCGATATGCCTTCAGGATGTAGATTTTTCGATCGATGCGAATTTGCAACAGATCAATGTAAAAAGAAGCCTGATCTATTTACAACGTCTAATGGTACCAAGGTAAGATGTTGGCTGTATGAAGAGAACGAAGTGGGAGGGGGAATTGTCAATGGGCAGTCCATTGTTAGAAGTTAAACACTTAAAGAAATATTTTTCAGTTAAAGGATCACGTTCAGGGCATTTAAAAGCAGTAGATGATGTTTCATTTTTTGTAAATGAGGGTGAGGTTTTAGGAATTGTCGGAGAGTCAGGGTGCGGAAAGTCGACTATGGGTAAAACATTAATCCAACTTCTTACACCTACTGAAGGCGAAATTTTACTGAATGGAGAAAATATTGCCACTCTTAGCCCAAAAGAGGTACGTCAAAAACGTCGTGATATGCAAATCATCTTTCAAGACCCTTTTTCTTCCCTTAATCCTCGTATGAAGGTGTTTAAAATAATCGAAGAACCTTTGGTGAATTTTGGAATAGGTACAAGGGAAGAGAGAAAGCAACGTGTTTATGAAGTAGCCAAACAGGTTGGACTTACACAAAAGCAGTTAGAACGTTTTCCACATGAATTTTCAGGTGGTCAAAGACAACGAATTGGAATTGCTAGAGCATTAGTGTCCAATCCAAAATTGATTGTTGCAGATGAACCAGTATCTGCTCTTGATGTTTCGATTCAATCTCAAGTATTAAATATTATGAAAGATTTAAAAAAGGAAATGAACCTGACCTACATTTTCATATCTCATGATTTAAGTGTAGTGCATCACTTTTGTGACCGCATAGGGGTAATGTACTTAGGTAAGTTAGTGGAAATGGCAGATAAACACGAATTATTTAATAATCCTAAACATCCATATACAAAAGCTTTACTATCAGCATTACCAAAATCTCATCCTTCAAAAGTAAAGGAGCGTATTGTGCTAAGTGGAGATGTTCCCAATCCTGCTAATCCACCATCGGGCTGCACATTCCATACACGATGCCCAAACTGCATGGAAATATGTAAGGTGACACCTCCAAAATTAAAAAAAATTGGCGATAAGCATGAAGTTTCCTGTTTACTTTATGAAGAGCAAATGGAGCGATTAACATGAGCAAAACATTGGAAAAAGGTATTAATATTTTAACGTTATTTACTGAAGAGAAACCTTCTTGGCGGTTAGACGAGCTAGCAATCGAAACAGATATTCCTAAACCGACTTTACATAGGTTTTTAAAAACATTTACAGATTTAGGCGTATTAAAACGTCCTTATATTCAAAGTGGTGGACAGTTAGTATTGAGTGATCATTATCTACTTGGGAATAAACTCATTGAATTAGGTGCAATTGCAGCAAATTCAATTGAAATTCGCTCTTTGGCTATACCGTATATGAAGATGTTGCAACAGAAGTTTGACTTGGCTGTTCAACTAAGCGTACTGGATGAAACAGATGGTCTTTATATTGAAAAAATTGAAAGTTTAAAACCGGTTTTACTTTATACACGGGTGGGAAGAAGAGCACCACTTTATGCAGGCGCTTGTTCAAGGGTACTTTTATCCTTTCAATCAGAGGAGAAAATTAATGAGGTACTTCAAAAACCTCGTAAAAAATATGCTAGTGGAACACCTGTTACTGATGAAGAGATATTTGAACTCATTGAATTTGGGAAAAAAAATGGCTATGCCTACAGCGTATCAGAATTGGAAGAAGGCACTGTATCAATAGCAGTACCGATTTTCAATAGCGAACGCAAAGTAGAATACTCGATTAGTATAGCGGGCATAGAGACGCTAATACCAAAAGAAAAAATAAATGCATTTTTAGAAGGTCTGTGGGAAACGGCAGCTTCAATATCTGCTGAACTAGGTTATTCGATGCCATATCCATATGGCGTATAGATAGCACAAATACAAAAGGGGATGAACAATGTATGAAGAAACAAAAATGGATTGCGCTATTACTTGTTTGTATAATGATTGTTTTAACAGCATGTAGTGGTGGCACATCATCAAAAGACGAAAGTAAAAATGGTAGCAAATCATCTGGTGAAAACCCAGCAGCAACACGTGGAAATGAATTAGTTATTCGTGTGGCTGGAGATCCACAAAACTGGGACCCAATTGATACGTTTTTACTTGCTTGGAGTACAGTAGCAACATCGGTATTTGAAGGATTAGTAAGTCGTTCTCTAGATTTAGAAATTCAACCAGGGTTAGCGGAATCTTGGGAATATATAGATGATAAAACGATTGTGTTTAAACTACGACAAGGTGTTACCTTCCATAATGGCGAACCGTTTAATGCGGAAGCAGTTAAATTTACATTTGATCGTTTACTAGGAGAAGAAGGTCAAAAAGGTCCGCAATATTCAAACTATACGTCAATTGATAATGTTGAAGTAACAGGTGACTATGAAGTTACTATGCACTTAAATGCCATTGACCCAGTTTTACTGACTAAGCTTTCAGGATATGGTGCTGTCATCGTACCACCTAAATATATCCAAGAACAGGGTGCAGAGAATTTTGACATGAAGCCTGTTGGTACTGGTCCATTTAAAATGACTGATTATCAACGTGATAAACAAGTAGTTATTGAGCGATACGATGATTATTGGAATAAAGACGCTATTAAACTAGATAAAGTAACATTTAAAGTGATTCCAGAAACAGCGACGGCACTGGCAGAATTACAAACAGGAAATATTGATATTATGACACGTTTAGAAGTTTCGCAAGCAGCAACAGCAGAAGGAACTGATTTCATTGAATTAAAGGATGTGTCCACTCCTACAGCGTATTCAATTCGCTTTGATACAGCACAAAAGCCAGTTGATGATGTACGTGTTCGTCAAGCTATTAACTATGCCATTGATAAGGAAACAATAGTGAAGGAAATTTTAGGTGGCTATGGTAACCTCATTAGTTCTTTCCAAAGTAATCTATCTTTTGGCTATAACAAAGATTTAGAGCCATATCCATATGATCCAGAAAAAGCAAAAAAATTACTTGCGGAAGCTAAGGTTCCCGAAGGTACTACACTTGAATTCTTTATTCCAGGTACCGATGGGACATTTAAAGAAATTGCCCAAGCAGTAGCGTTTTATTTAGAAGAAGCGGGATTAAAAGTTTCAATTAATAGTGTGGAAAATACTACATTCCAATCAGAGTTAATACCACAAGGAAAAGCTGGCCAAATGTATAAAAATGGCTGGGGTGGTTGGACTTTAGATTTTGATAATACAGCTTATTTAATGTATCACGAAGGGGAATTCTGGAATCCATCCTATAAAAATGAAAAAGTAGAACAATTATTAGCGGCAGAGCGAGCAACGATTAATAATGAGGAGCGTCAAAAAATCTTTAAAGAGCTGACAGAAGTGTTATACGAAGATGCTGCAGAAGTTAATTTATATTCTGAGGTTGAAATATACGCAGTGAATAAACGAATAAAAGATTTCCAACCACCTCATGATGGCCGCTTTAGATTTGAAGGTGTCACTGTCGAGTAAGTAAAAAATTATGAGATAGTATGCTTGTCATACTATCTCTTTCATTTCAAATTAGGAGGATGGAATTATGCTTTCCTATATACTACGACGATTATCGCATACCGTGTTGGTGATAATTGCTGTCTCATTAATTATATTTTTCGCCATTCGTTTAACGGGTGATCCTGTAAGCATCATGTTCGGTGCAGGGGAACCATCACAACAAGCGGTAGAGGAACTGACAGCAAAGTTAGGTTTAGATAGACCTGTTTGGGAGCAATATATCATATTCATGAAAGATTTAGTAACGCTTGATTTTGGCACATCGTATCGTTCGAATAGTCCAGTTTTGGAAATGTTGTTAGAACGAGCATGGCCAACACTCGCACTTGCTTTAGGGGGGATGACTGTAGCATTGTTAATCGCTATTCCTATCGGTATCCTTTCGGCAGTTTATAAAGGCAAGTCTATTGATATTTTTGGGCGTATTTTTTCTTTATTAGGTATCTCTTTTCCTAATTTTTGGTTAGCGTTTATGCTAATCTTGATCTTTGCTGTTCAGTTAAAATGGTTACCCGTATCGGGCTTTGAGGGGTTTAGCTCATTAATTCTACCATCCATTGCATTGGGTCTGATTTTATCTGGTATTTTAGTTCGATTAATTCGTACCTCTATGCTTGAGGTACTTAAGATGCAATATGTGACAACTGCTCGAGCAAAAGGAATTCAAGAATGGCTTGTCATTATTCGACACGCCTTTCGAAATGCCTTATTGCCAACTGTGACGTTTGTTGGGTTACAGTTTGGTGGACTCCTAGGAGGGGCTGTTATTGTAGAGCAAGTATTTTCTTGGCCAGGAATCGGAAGATTAATTGTTGATTCTATTAATCAACGAGATTATCCGGTTGTACAGGGTGGAGTAATTCTCTTAGCTCTTATCATGATTGTCGTAAATCTAATTGTGGATTTATGTTATTCATTAATTAACCCAAAAATACGCACTGGAAGAGGTGACAATTAATGACACAGATAATGGAAGCAGAAACAGTCGAAATAAAAAAGGTTAGCAGAATAATAAGTGTTTTAAAGTTTATTAAAAATAATCCAACTGGGATCATCGGTCTATTATTAGTTGTCACGACTATTCTTTGTGCGATATTTGCCCCATATATTGCGCCATATGACCCAGGAGCAGCTAGCTTAGGACATCGTTTAGATTTGCCCAAATGGTTAGACGATACTGGTAAGTCTCAATATTTACTTGGGGGAGACCAAGTTGGACGAGATTTGCTCAGTAGGATTATATACGGTGCTCGTATTTCACTATTGGTTGGTATTTGTGGTGTGCTCATTTCGTTAGTCCTTGGAACGTTTCTAGGCATTGTGTCAGGGTATTTTGGAAAATGGATGGACGATTTAATTATGAGGTTAGCTGAAGTTCAATTGGGTCTGCCATTTATTTTACTAGCAATTGTCATTATGAGTGTATTTGGAACAGGGATTGAAAAAATCATCATTATTCTTGGGCTTACATATTGGGTTAGTTTTGCAAGACTAATTCGAGGGGAGATTTTAGCTCTAAAGGAACAAGAATATATCCAGGCTGCAAAGGCAATCGGAGGAACACATTTTAAAATTATCCTTAAGCACATATTACCAAATGTTGCTTCTTCGATTTTAGTGTTAGCAACAATGTGTATCGCAGAGTTTATCTTATTAGAGGCTTCACTAACATTTTTAGGGTTAGGTGTTGAACCGACAATACCATCGTGGGGCGGCATGTTGGCAGATAGTCGGAATTATATGACGTCAGCTTGGTGGATTTCTGTATTTCCAGGTATTGCAATTATGTTAACTGTACTAGGCTTTAATTTACTAGGAGATTGGTTACGAGATCGCTTAGATCCAAATATGAAAGTTTAGGTGATACTGTGAACTCTAAAATATTTTCAATTTTATTTCATAAGAATGAAACGATAAAAAAGCCCTCTTTATTTATAAACTTACCTACAAATCTTGCTCCCATAGGATTAATTGATTTTTGTGCGAGGTTAGGCTTAGAGTCAAATGAAATAGATTTTGATTTATTTCAAGCGTCAAATCAGCAGTACTCAATGGAATTTTTACAACATAGTAGTACATTTATTTCACAGAATGGGTCCAACTTTACAGTCTATTATGAGACTGAGTCTTCGCTGTCAACGTTGTTAAGTACGATAGCAAGTGAAGGAATGGCCGAAACGTATACAGACATTCCATCATCTTATTATGAAAGTTTAAGTCACCTTTGGTCAGCCTATGGAACTGGTGAGAAGGACGAGGCACATCCACAACAGCATTTAAGTGTGAAAATTAATTTACAACAAGAAATAAAGTCCAATGCCATTATAAAAGAAGTTTGCTATCTTGCATTACGTTTAGGATTGTATGCTACCTCTGTTTCTTTACCAGTTATCACAAAAGATCATCGACATTTTTCAATTGACATCAAGCAAGGAACTGCAAGTTTAATGGAGCTAAGTTCTAGAAACGTTATTCAAATTTGTGGTACAAAAGATAGCTTACCGACTGTTCTACATTCAATAGCAAAAGAAAAGCATGTGTCTGAAGGTGGCTTATTTGGTGTTTGGGAGCTAAATGAAAAACAAGTGAATGTAGAGGATTTATTGTATGAAACAACATGGGAAGATGAATCGGAAGCGTCATATATTATAAATGCTTTGCAAGATGAACCAAATAAAATGCTTGATGCTGAAATCTATCTTACAGCTTCTAAAAAAAATCGAGATGAATATTGTTTAGAATTGTATAAGAAATTTTCAAATTTAAAGACAATTACAGTTCGCTCTGCATTTAAAACAGGGTTATACTGGATATTAGAGGAAGTACTTCCATCTGTTTCAGGGCATTTTGAACAAGTAAAAATAGTATGTAAAGATGGGATTAGTGAAAACGGTTTAGAACAACATAATCGCTGGATTATGGAGCTTTATCCAGTGGATGAATTGATTGAAAGGCAATATGGTGTACCGAAAGAACATGTGCAATTTGAGCTTTCAAGCACACAGCAGCACATTTATAGTGTCTTTGTTGATGATGTATTAATTGCTGAACTAAATCCGTTAATTAGTGAATTGGATTATGTTGACGGTCAGAAAAAAGTCTATCCAACTACAGCTGGGTATAGATTATTTGAAAGTGGGAAACTGGTTCAAGAAAATGCAATATTGTCAGATCGTGAGCGTTTCTATAAAACGTATATCAATGAGTTTCTTCCTCAAATAGTGGGAAAATTAAATATTGATGTAACGAATCGCGATCAAGGACAATTGTTTCCTTTATTTGATCGAATCGAAATTGACTTTACTTCATCTGGAATTGAAGAAGAATTAAATGTTAAGCAAGAGGCAAACTCATCCTTCGAAGCGTTATACGAAGATCTATATTTTAACACGCTAGATTATTTTAATGAGCTCGGTCGCCGATTAGTTAATCAACCTTATAAAGCTCCTGGTGGCATTATTCCCTCTATTCATATAGAGGAAAATATTTATAAGCCTATTAAAAGTGTAATACGGGCATACCAATGGCATGAAAAACCCAATCTAGTTCCAGTTACAAAAAGAATTTTATTTAATCCAAAAGGGCAATTTGAAACGGTAGAAATGTATTTAGGTAATTATCTCAAAGTAATGAAAGTGAATGATTATTTAAAATACAAAATTAAAAATGTTTATCAATTATCAACCCGGTATCAAAATTATTCTGAGGTCAAACTGAATTATGGAGATATATCTTACAAAGGGAATGTCATTCCATTTTTTGAAGTGACTGAGCCTATTACTAGTGACTTTTATTCAGGACTTAAAAAATCGGATGAAAAGCATACGATTGTCTTTGAAGCTGGCCATCATCCAAATGAAGTATCTAGTACACCTGCTATATTAGAGCTAATGGAAGATATTATTTGTCACCATCCTGAAATCTTGAAAAAGATTAATATAATCATTATTCCGTTATCAAATCCAGATGGTTATGAAATAATGGAGAGCTTGACAAAAGAACATCCAAAATGGAAACATCATGCTGCAAGATTTAATGCAGTAGGTTTAGAGTTTGCCCATGTCAAATTTCAAGAAAGCGTATTTGGTGAGGCAAATGTTTTACCACTCATCTTGAAAAAATGGGCACCTGATATAGTAATTGATGATCATGGAATCCCTGCTCGTGAATGGGTTCAACCATTCGCAGGATATGCATGTCCACCTATTTTCCCTGTTTCTTACACGCTTCCGAGTGCCAAGATTTATGGAATTGGTCGTTACGCGGATTATGATACGAGGGAAGTCCAGGCTAAAAATCTAGAACTAGTAGCTGAAAAAGTGAATATGTTTTTTGAGGGCTCAACATTTGCCCAAGAAAATGCTTATTGGCGTGAACGCTACTATAAATATGGCACAAAATGGGATCCGCAAAAGTACCCAATTGAGGAAATGGGGAATATTAATTTTTATCGGAGTATGGAAGTTACGCCAACTTACTCATCTGTTAGTATATTACGCTACCCGCAGTGGGTGGCTCTAGATATCATTTCTGAAGTGTCCGATGAAATTGTTTATGATGAAGAATTAATTTCTTGTATTGAAGCACATAAATTATTTAATCAAGCTATTATTGAAGCTACAATTTCTACTAAAGTAAATAAAATTAATCAATCTGGACGCTATATTAAAAAACGTCCGATAGAAATCAGGTGACAAATATGACAAAAATATTATTAACAGGGTTTGAACCATTTCTTGATTATAAAATAAATCCAACGATGCAAATTGTGGAAGCATTAAAGGGAAAGAAGATAGATGGCTATGATATTGTCGGACGAATTCTATCTGTAGATTTTCAGCAGTCAGCGGAGCAATTAAAACAACAGATAGAAGAAGTGAAACCGCAAATCATTATCTCATTAGGATTAGCTGGGGGGCGTTTTAAAGTAACACCGGAGCGCATTGCCATTAATGTGAAAGATGGAGAGCCTGATAATAATGGCTACACACCAGTTGATGAGTGTATCCATGAGGAGGGGGCAGATGCTTATCTAACAAACTTACCGATTCGCAGTATGGTGAATCGTTTGCAGGCAGAAGGATATCCAGCCGAAATCTCCAATACAGCGGGTACATACTTATGTAATAACATTATGTATGAGGGGCTTGCTTATGCACAGCTACATGAAGGGGTTCGTGCTGGCTTTATTCATATTCCAGCATCATTTGAGCTAGCAATCCAACATGGCAAAATTCCCGGCTGGAATATCGGAGATTTAATAGCTGCGGTAACGCTTTGTATTGAGGAGACGGTACGTGCAACCAATCATTGATTTTCCTCATTCGATGTGGATTAGTCAACATACTATTCGTTTTGCATTCAAGGAGGAAATCTCCCACTCAAATTTTCACGCGGTCCAAACGTTTAATCGGTTTCTGAAACAGCAGCTACGGCATAACCTAGTCGAAAGTGTTGCAAGCTACCATACTGTGACAGCTTATATTAAACAAAAAATAGATGTTGAACGTTTAGGCATGCAGTGGCTTGAGATGCAAGCCTCCACAACAATTGATAAAGGAACGAATCGTCTTTTAAAAATACCCGTCTGCTATGATGAGGAATTTGCCTTAGATAGCAAGCGCGTAATGGATTTCACAGGGCTATCTTTTGAGGACATTAAAACTTTGCATGTGTCCAAAAGCTATTATGTTTATTTAATCGGCTTTTTACCAGGTTTCCCCTATTTAGGTGAGCTTGATCCTAAGTTGTTTGTGCCACGCTTACAGAAACCAAGGGCATCTGTATCAGCGAGTTCCGTTGGAGTTGGGGGTGGACAAACAGGAATCTATCCTGTCGATTCACCTGGTGGCTGGAATATTATAGGAAAGACACCTTTGGATTTATTTGATGTACATGGCAAAGAGCCGTTTTTATTTGCACTTGGAGATGAAGTTCAGTTTTATGAAATAACCAAACAGCAATTTTGGGAAATGAATAGCAAAGGAGTGTAGCGATTGAAGCCACTTCTGCTCGTAACAAAACAAGGGGTTTATGGTAGCTTACAAGACAAAGGAAGGTACGGCTATCGGGCATTTGGTATTCCGTTATCTGGACCAATGGATCACCTATCGTTTCAAGCAGCTCAAAGAATCTTGCATCATTACCATGAACAGACGTCTTTTGAAATGTTTGTTGGTGGTTTTGAATTTGAGGCACTGGCTGATGGTGTCTATGTATTAACGGGTGGATATAGTACATGCTTGGTTAATCATGTACCAATCGAAATGTGGAAAACATTCCATTTAACGAGAGGTGATATACTATCTATCAAGAGTGTCCATCAAGGCTCTATTGTTTACTTAACACCATTAGGAGGATTTCATACAAACGATGAGCTTGGTAGCCAATCCTGCCTTCCGCTTGGGAATTTGGGAACATGCATTACAAAAGGAAGTATTTTGTATGGGCAGGTATCAGCATCTTTAAAATATAATAGAGGGCTATATGCACCCTATCGTCCGAGGTTTGACAGTTCCATTACGGTTCGATTGTTTAAAGGACCGCATTTTCATTTATTTACAGAAAAGAGTCAACAACAATTTTTACAAAATCCTTTTCAATTTATCGGCGGCAATCGTATGGGCTACTACATAAAAGGACCTGCCTTACAACTTCAGGAAATGAAAGATATTCTGTCAGAAGCTACACAGTTCGGAACGATTCAAGTGCCTCAAAGTGGTGATCCTATTATCCTAATGGCTGATGCTCAAACAGTAGGAGGCTATCCTATTATCGCGACAGTACATGAAGAGGATTTACATAAAGTAGCGCAAATGCGTATGTATAACACAATACACTTTGTACTGGAGGAAGCATGATGCCAATTGATATTAATTGTGATCTAGGTGAAAGCTATGAAGCTTTTATCACGGGAAAAGATGAAGCACTATTAGACTTTGTAACATCCATCAATATTGCATGCGGCTACCATGCAGGGCATCATTCGATCATGCATCAAATTGTACGCAGTGCCATTCGTAAAAATGTTCACATTGGTGCACATCCAGGCTACCCTGATCGAGAGGGATTTGGTCGCCGTAATATGGAATGTAGCCCAGCTGAAATTTACGATATGATGGTTTATCAGATTGGTGCCTTACAAGCCTTTGTGCAGCTTGAAAATGGTACGCTTCATCATGTTAAACCACATGGCGCACTCTATAATCAATGCGCGAATGATCGTGAAAAAGCGTTAGCTGTAGTCAATGCAGTGTATGATCTTAATCCACAGCTTATTTTATATGGCTTATCGGGCAGCCTCATTGTGGAGATTGCTAGAGGCAAGGGGCTCCAAGTATATGAGGAGGTTTTTTCGGATCGACGCTATAACGATGACGGCACATTAGTGAACAGACAGGAGCCAAATGCCTTAATACAATCGGAAGAGGAAATGCTCGTGCATGTAAATAGTATTTTGACTGCTAACGAAGTGATGTCCGTCCAGTCCAAAAAAATTAAAGTTGCGGTCCAAACCTTATGTATACATGGAGATGGCCCACATGCGCTAGACTATGCGAAAAAAATTGCAGGTCTCAGAAAGCAATTACAATAATAAGAATGGATGCCCTAAACAAGGCATCCATTTTGTTTAGATTGTCGTCACAAGTTCGACAGCTTCAAGCACAATTGGCGTACCAGCAGAAAGTGTACCTGTGACAGTATTGAACGTTATATCGTCTGCAGAAACTGTATAGGCACCACCCTCTTGAAGAACACCATTGATATATAAGTTATAGTAACCATTTGCGACTTCTGGAAATACTGTTGCTGCTGTACCACTATCATTTAAAAATGTTGTTGCAGCGACTGTCGTGCCATCCGCAATGGCAAGGGGTGCAGCTAAGATGTTAAAAAATCTCGTAGAAGTACCAGTTACATTGACGTGAATATTAATAATGGAAAGTGCCACCCGATTCACCTCCTTTCATTTTGTTGTAAAGCCTAGCGATTCAATAATGATGGGTGTTCCTCTATACAATGTGGCATTATAAGGTACGATTGTCAGGGAGGCTGGGGTTACCGTATAAATGCCGCCTTCCTGCATCACTGCATTAATATAAAGGTTAACGTAACCATTGGGTGAAAAAACTGTAAACTCAGTAATGGTATTTGCATCATCATTCCAAAAGAGATCCGCTGGAAGCGTTGCCCCATTAGATAGATCAAGATCGGCTGTAACGATATAAAAATATCGCTGGATCGTTGGTATAATCGTTCCTTCTGGGACTATTTCAGAAGGAGGATTAATAGGTATTCCGTTTGTTGCTTTTATACGGGGCCAGATAAATCGGTCCTCACAGTTACATGAACAATATTTTTCGATGATTTGACGAGACCTAGGATTCATCATATGTCATCACACTCCCTTCATAAAAAATAACTTTGCCCCGAATATGCTTACTATAAAATATGAAGAAAATATAAAAAGAACTAGTTGACCATCTATCATTTGGCATAGATTTTTTGTATAAACAAGTTTTATGGTGAAAGCTATTAGGATGGAAACGTTGGCATATATGCTTTAAATTAGTGTTATACTTTGCTAGTTGAATAAGGTAGAATACTAATTATGAATAATTAACGAAAAAGGGGTTACTGGTTTCATGAAAGATTTTGAACAACAATTGGAGGGGCTATTAAAGCAAGCCTCTTTGCAATACATAATTTATCAGCATAATGGTGATACAGAGCGCATGGATAAAACATCACTTTTTGCTCGAAAAATTCAGCAAAAAGAGTATGTGATTGGCTTCGCAGGCCATTTCTCAGCTGGGAAATCAAGTATGATTAATGCGCTGTCTGGTGAAAATTTACTGGCATCTAGTCCAATTCCAACAAGTGCGAATATCGTGAAGGTGCATAAATCAGAGGAAGACTTTGCGATTGTTTATATGCACAATGAAAAGCCTGTAAAATTTGAGGCTGGCTATGATTTCAAAACGGTAAAAGAGCTAAGTAAAAATGGGGATTTAGTGTCACAAATTGAGATTGGACACAGCGCCTCTACACTCCCACTAGGCGTTACTGTGATGGATACGCCAGGAGTAGACTCCACAGATGATGCACACCGCATGTCAACGGAATCAGCACTACATATTGCCGATATCGTATTTTATACAATGGACTACAACCATGTGCAGTCGGAATTAAATTTCCAATTCACAAAGCAATTAATGAAATATAATCCAAATGTTTATTTAATTGTCAATATGATTGATAAGCATAAAGATAATGAATTGAGCTTCGAAGAATTTAAAGCAACGGTTCATCAATCCTTTGCAGCATGGGGTGTTGTGCCAAAGGGTGTGTTCTTCACATCATTAAGAGAGCCTGAACATCCTCATAATGATTTTGAGGCTGTAAAGAAAATCGTGATGGACAGTATGAATGATTGGCAGGAGCAGCTTGTACAAACTGCTACAAATACATTGTCTTTATTACAAAGCGAGCATGACAATTATTTAATGGAAGAAAGACAGGATCGTTTAGCGATTGATGAAGAAATTTTAAGTGCGGATGACTGGGCACACCATCAAGATATTTTAGAGCAATACAATAAATTAAATCGTCAGGTTGAATTATTCTCCGTAGAGGCATGGAACGAAACATTTGAAGAACAGCGTAAGGAATTACTTGCTAATGCAGCTATTATGCCAGCTGATTTACGCGACCGCTTACGCCTTTATTTAGAAAGCATGCAGGAAGGCTTTAAAGTAGGGGGGCTCTTTACTGCGAAGAAAAAAACAGAGGAAGAGCGTAACCGACGTAAAGAGGATGCGTATAGTGCCTATCAAAATGTGGTCCATGCACAAATCACAGGGCATTTAAAAGGACTCATGAAGAAGGCATTAAAGGACGTTGGTGCATTAAATGAAGAACGTGCTACAGCCATTGATGCCTATGTATTTGACTTACCTTTTTCATTGATTGAGCAGCAAGTTCAAACAGGCGCTATTTTAACAGGTGATGCTGTGTTAAACTTCGCTAACCGTGTCGCAGAAGCAACAAAGCGCTACTTTATTCAGGAAACAGATAGCTGGAAAAATGCGCAAGCAACTACACTGGAAGCTGTAGCAACAGAAACTGCCGCACCGTCAAAATTAAAAATGGCGGGTATGCAGGACAAGGTAGATGCCATTAATGCGGTACTTGAAATTGAAGGCTATCAGCAATATAGTGCAAGCACTATGCATCAAGCGAGCAATGAAATCCGTAAAATTGCCAATCAACAGCTTACAAATTGGGAACAATTATTTAAGCAAGATTTAGCCGAAATTCGCTTGTTTGATGAGTCCATGCTGAAGCCAAAAGAGCAAGTCATTGAACAAGAAGAAGCTCAGCAAGCTATTAGCGCAACGACTCTACCAATCGATGGTGTGATTAACCGTGCACTGCATACTGCCAATGCAGTCAAAGAGGTTCAAGGCTTTGCCGAAGTTGCCCAATACCTTGAAAATAAAGTAGAACGTTTACAGAAAAAGGATTTTACGATTGCATTGTTTGGCGCATTTAGTGCGGGGAAATCATCCTTCTCGAACGCTTTAATGGGAGCGAAGGTATTACCTGTATCACCAAACCCAACAACTGCAGCCATCAATAAAATTCGTCCCGTTACACCTGAGCATCCTCATGAAACAGCGGATGTACAGCTTAAAACTGCCGAGCAAATGCTAGAGGACATTCAAGGATCCTATGCGGCAATTGGTTTGTCAGTGTCTTCATTAGAGGAAGCCTATAATCG
The DNA here is from genome assembly GCF_038630885.1 of Lysinibacillus sp. FSL K6-0057. Lineage (NCBI taxonomy): Bacteria > Bacillati > Bacillota > Bacilli > Caryophanales > Bacillaceae > Lysinibacillus > Lysinibacillus sp. FSL K6-0057. The sequence goes on from NZ_CP152047.1 coordinate 1,786,871, forward strand.
TGCTGATGAAGGGCTAGCAGTTCAGTTAACGGACGAACGATTAAATATTCATAAATCATTTATTCGTGCCTATAAGGAAGGCTATCCAACCTTTAAATCGGAGTTTGGTTCTATCCTTCGCGTAGACCGTGAAGAATTTGAAAAATTTGTAGCACAAGAAAATAAATCTTGCTTTGTTGACAATATCGACTTCTATTATGATAGTCCATTAACACGTATGGGCGTGACACTTGTTGACACACCAGGAGCAGATTCGATTAATGCTCGTCATACAGGTGTAGCATTTGAATATATTCGTAATGCAGATGCCATCCTATTTATTACGTACTATAACCATGCTTTTGCCAAAGCGGACCGCGAGTTTTTAATTCAGCTTGGTCGTGTAAAGGATGCATTTGAGCTAGATAAAATGTTCTTTATTGTCAATGCGATTGATTTGGCAACAACGGATGAAGAACAAGAAGATGTAAAAGGGTATGTACGCTCAGAGTTACAACGCTTTGGCATCCGTTTCCCACGACTATATGGGGTATCCAGTCTGTTAGCGTTGCAAGAAAAGGTAGAAGGTGCCGATTTAACATCAGGTATGCCACCGTTTGAAAATGACTTCCATACATTCTTAAATGATGAATTGAGTGCATTAGCAGTTCAAGCTCTTGCAGAAGAAGTCGATAAAACAGAGCAACGTTTGGCAGATTTAATCGCACAAACAGAGGAAAACTTAAAACGTAAAGATGAGCGACTAGAGGAATTAACAACACTTGAACAACATATTCAATCGAAGTTCAGTGTACTGAATACGAGCATGTTAGAGAGTGAAACAAAACAAGAGCTTGATGAGCTATTGTATTATGTTCTCCAACGTGTTTATTATCGTTATCCTGAGTTCTTTAAGGAAGGCTACAATCCTTCTACATTTGCTGCAATGCCAGCACAACAAGCATTGGAGCATGCATTAAAAGAAGTGATGCAAAGCTTACGTTTTGATTTTACACAAGAAATGCGTGTAACAAACTTCCGTTTATCGCAGTTCATTAGCAAGAAGATGCAGCAACGTTTTAAAGATGAAGTACGCGAATTGAAAGAGTTAAATCGAAGCTTCTCATTCCTAGCCTTTGAATCTTCTGAGCCAAATTTATTGGATTTTGAAGGACCATTTGTGGATATTTCCAAATATGCTAGCGTAAAATCTCATTTCCGCAATCAAAAAGCTTTCTTTGAAAAGAATGAAAAAGTGAAGCTGAGTGAGGCATTAGAAGCTGTCACAAAGCCAGATGCACAAGATTATTTAGATGCACAAAAAGTTTCCGTTATGACATGGGCGATTACGTTTATTGCAGAGGAAGCCGAAAAATTACGTTTGTATATTTATCATCAAGCGCTTGAGCAAATTGACACAGAAAGATTAGCATTACAAGAAGAGAGCCGTTTAGCTTCTTGGAAAGCGATTTACGCACAATTACAATACGCATGAGGTGATTCCTATGGGAAAAGTATTCAAATCAGTGGATGAAATTCAATTTGAAGGCGTCCGTTTCATCGATGCTCGTTTCGATCTTCAGGACAAAGAAGCAGGTAAAAAAGCATTCGAGGAAGGCCACGCAACTGGTGCTGCTTATATTGATTTAGAACAACAGTTATCAGATATGGACAGCAAAGACGGTCGTCACCCGATGCCAAGCAAAGAAAAATTGACTTCTGTTTTTCAAGAATTAGGATTACGCTATGAAGATCAAATTGTTGTCTACGACCAAGGAGCAGCGCCATTTGCTCCACGCGCCTGGTGGATGCTGACATATGCTGGTTTCCCAAATGTAGTGATTGTCAACGGAGGTGCACCCGCACTAGAGGCGAAAATGCCGTTTACCAAGGATATTATTAAATATCCACCAACCATCATTGAGTTTGCTTGGAAGGATGAGCTTTATGCCCCACGCCAAGCTGTAAAAGCCATTGTAGATGGAGAAGTGAAAGCCACTTTACTCGATGCACGTGCTGCTGAAAGGTACCGAGGAGAAGTAGAGCCATTGGATAAGGTAGCAGGCCATATTCCAACTGCGAAAAACTTTGACTGGGAGCAACTAAAGACAGATGGTCAACTAAAGGCAAACGATGCATTACGTCAAAAAGTGGCACCTACTGAACCAGTTGTAGTTTACTGTGGAAGCGGCGTAACCGCCTCTCCACTTTATGCTGTGTTAGCAGATGAAGGCTATGAAAACATTCAATTATATGTAGGCAGCTTCAGCGATTGGATTACAGCATATGACGTGGAAAAAGGCACAAACGAATAAAAAGAAACGCTCACTTCGGTGGGCGTTTTTTTATGTAGTGTGGTGGATAGAGTGTGAAAAGTAGAGGATAGAATGCTTAGAGTGACGGATAGAAATGAAAAAGTGAAGGGTACGCCGCTCAAAGTAAAGGATAGAATTTAGTAGTGGAAGCCTGCGTGGAGTGGTGGATAGTGTGTGGAAAGTGTAGGATAGAACGTTTAGAGTGGCGGATAGAAATGAAAAAGTGAAGGATAGCCCGTTTAAAGTAGCGGATAGGATGCATTGTAGTGGATAGAGCGTGAAAAGTAGAGGATAAAACGCTTAGAGTGACGGATAAAAATGAAAAAGTGGAGGATAGCCCGCACAAAGAGGATGATAGATTCATAGAAACGGATAACCCGCTCAAAGAATAGGACAGAATCCATCAAAGTGGAGACAGAGCATACTCAAATCGAGGGTAGTGATACATAGTATTAGGAAATTTTTGATTAGTAAAGCTAAATGGCGTAGTTTTAGCGTCTAATAGGTAAAGGGAGGTGAGCGGGTGCAGGAAATGCTTGTTGAACGAGCTAAAAAGGGTGATGCGGAGGCGTTCGCACAGTTGTTTTCACAGTATGAAATGGATCTATATAAAATGGCTTTTATCTATGTGGGCAATGAGGCAGATGCACTCGATGTCGTACAGGAAGTCGCTTACCGTAGCTTTAAATACATACATTCTCTTCAAAATTCATCCTATTTGAAAACATGGTTAGTAAGGATTGTCATAAACTGTGCAACAAATTTGCTAAAAAAGCGTGAACCGCTTGTCGATTATGAACCGGAGTCAGAACTAGGGGAAGAGCCGCATGAGGAGCTTCCTGAGAGGTGGGCGCTGGAAGATGTGATGACACGGCTCACAAAGGCGGAAAAGGATGTTATTTTGCTGAGATTCTATCAGGATTATACATTGCCTCAAGTGGCTCAGGTATTGCAGCTGAAATTAGGGACGACGAAAACCATTTTGTATCGTGCATTAAAAAAATTAAAGCAGGCACTGGAACAGGAGGGGCAAGGGTGAACGATCTAAAAAAGCAGATGGATCAAATAGACATTCCAAAATCGTTGCATCAGCGTAGTCTACAAGGTATTGAACAAGCAAAAAAAGAGCAGCGCAAGTCTAAGAGCTGGGTGCCCAAAATTTTGACTGCTGCTGTAACACTTGCAGCAGGTGGATTTGTGGCATTAATGGTGGGTGAACACCACCTAGATAATGATCGGGCAAGTGCGCTAATGTCACAAGTAGAAAATTTATCCCCTCCTATGTACTGGATATTTGCTATTTTATGCATATTTATCACACTATACATCTCTAGGAAAAAGCTTCAGGTTGGCGCTGATCAGAAAAAGACGATTGGTGTTGCTGTCGTTTTGATTCTAATGATCGGTAATAGTACGCTTTTTTTACAACATCAATTAATAAAACCAATAGTGGTACCTACTGTAATCGAGGGTACGAATAACTTACAGAATGCTTTAGAGATACGGTATATTACGAATAAAGATGACCGTCGATATGTGGAATACTTGCAGGCAGAAGATGTGCAATTACCAATTGTATATTACCAAACGGAGCAAGAAAACCTAGTGAATGGCTTTTATTATCCATTGGATACGTCTCAAGATTTACGCTATCAAAATATTCGTTTAGCTTTTTTTCAACTTGATTTAAGCACTCTGGAAAAAGTGATGGCAAGCAAAAATGTTTATCTTGTATTAAGTGACGGGATGAAATTGCCTGCTCCAATTCGTTTTACGAGGGAACCATCCATTTATGAAAATCAGGTCATGAATAATAGTTTTAGTCAGTCCCAACATGATGCTGAGCAAATCATTTCATTTACCCTTCAACAGGATGCTGTTTTTGATGCATTTTATGTTCCACCTACATTAGAGGATAAAATACTATTGAAGGAATGGAGATTAAATGATCAGCGCTACACAGCAAGTGATTTTCCTTTTTCAGTGACGAAAGGTCAACGCTTGGAGATGACAATTCAATTTAAGGAAGCACCTTTAGACATCAATACGTCCATCGGTTTCAGTGGCCCAGATGGTTATTTAACTATGAGATTATATTCGCAAACGTATTTTACGACGAATTTGGTGAAAAAGGTGCGTGAAAACAATGAGTGAATCTAAACAGCAGATAAAACTTCTACAATGGCTTGCAGTGGCGCTCTTCTTTCAATTTATTTATTTAAATATTTTTCAATACGCTAATCTTCTACAAGATATCCTTGTTTATGGGGCCTATTTAAAAAGTCTCTCATTTTATAAAGAAAAAACACCAATCAAAACATATATGGCTTGCGCTATGATTCTTACCTTAATGAGTACTTTCATTTTTTCACATCTTTTCTTCTATTGGAGTACGGTTTTAATTCAAGGACTTGATTTGCTGATCATAATGGAATTTGGAAAAATTTTATTGAGCATTGAACAAAAACATCATGCACAGGGTCCAACTACAAGAGTGATGAAGAAATATATAGCGGTTGCCTTTGCAGTCATTATTAGTTGGACGCTGTTAATGAATGTTACAGGTGATTGGCAGATGGGATTATTTTTCCTAGGCGCATTGCTTTTATTGGCCGTAAATATACGTTTGTTTTTTCATGTGTTAGCACTTCGTAAACATGTAAAGAGCAAATCCTTTGTTGTTACCTACTTGCAAAAATGACTCACCATTCATTTTATGCTACACTTTTTGTACAAGGGGCAAAGGGGGAGAAGGATGTTTAAACGAGAGAAAAGTATAGAGATTCTGCAGCATCGGGGTGTACAATGTGCGCATGGGAAAGTTGCGGTTCAGGGGATTGGCATGAGTGTGTACAGCTTTTTTGTGGATGGGTTACTGATTGATACAGGCTCCTACTCACTGTCGCAGGAATTTCAATCCTTTTTTAACGATATACCGATAGCGCAATTGGCATTAACGCATTGTCATGAGGATCATGCAGGAAATGCAGCGTGGATTCAACGTCATAAGAATGTACCGATTTATATTCATCGTGATTCAGTCAATCTCTGTGCTGAAGATGGGGACTATCCACTTTATCGTCAGGCATTGTGGGGGGAACGACCAGCGTTTGTTGCCCAACCATTTGGTGATACGTTACAAACGAATTCAGCCATATGGGATGTTATTGAAACACCTGGACATACTGCAGATCATCTTTCTTTTTATAATCGAGAAACAGGCGCTATGTTTACAGGAGATTTGTTTATCCAGCCAAAGACGAAGGTTGTGCTTGATGAAGAAAATATTGTCCATACCTTGGCGTCTTTGAGGAAAATAGTCCACTATGATTTCGATGTCGTCTATTGCTGTCATGCAGGCTTTATAGAGGATGGTCGAACGAAAATACAAGAAAAAATTGCTTATTTGGAAGATATGGAGGGAAAAGTGAAGCAATTGTTTATGCAAGGTTATTCTGTTGAAGAAATCACCAAAACAATTTTTCCTCGTGATTATCCGATTACAAAAGTTTCAGGAGAACAATGGTCTTCCAAGCATATTATCACGGCTTTTATTAATCATTTTACCCAAGAGTCCTTTATATAAGGGCTCTTTTTTTTGTTTGTTAAGAGTTTCACAAATACTTTTATGTGCATAACAAAAAACTTTGTGAAAAAATGTGGATAAATTGTGACAAAGTCAGTCAGGACAATGGATGCGCTTACATAAGTTTGTGAAAAAATTCTCATTTACATAAGAAAAATACTATGTGAAAAGTTGAACAGGCAAAATGGCTCTATTTGTACATTTTACAATGTGTCAAGAATTGTATTAACTATCTCAAAATAATTGATTGTGAAATATTTAATTTGACAGAAAAATGTATTGAAAGTCAATAAACATTGAATTTTTGAAGATGAAAATAAATTGACAGAAAATTCGTTGACTATATTTTCACAAAGTATTATGATTCTGAAATACAATAAAAAAAGGGAAAAGGATGGGATAGAATGGACGTAATGAAAAAGGCATTAGAAATGCATGCACACTATAGCGGAAAACTTGAGGTGAGCTCAAAGGTACCGGTACAAGATTCATATGATCTTAGTTTGGCGTATTCGCCTGGGGTAGCAGCGCCATGTGTGGAAATTGAGAAAAATCCTTCGCTTGTCTATGACTATACAATGAAGGGCAATATGGTAGCTGTTGTGTCGGATGGGACAGCGGTTTTAGGGTTAGGAGATATCGGACCGAAAGCGGCATTACCTGTAATGGAAGGGAAGGCGATTTTACTAAAGCGTTTTGCCAATGTTGATGCTTTTCCAATATGCTTAGATACGAAAAATACGGATGAAATCGTCAGCATTGTGAAGGCGCTTGCCCCGACATTTGGTGCGGTAAACTTAGAGGATATTTCAGCACCAAGATGCTTTGAAATTGAAGATCGCCTACGTCAAGAATGTGATATTCCAGTTTTTCATGACGATCAACATGGAACAGCGATTGTTGTAGGCGCAGCGATGATTAATGCCAATCGTATTGTGCAAAAGGATGTAGCAACAATGAAGGTTGTGATTAACGGTGCTGGTGCTGCAGGTATTGCGATTTTACGCATTCTTGTGCAAATGGGCTATAAAAATATTTATATGTGCGATACAAAAGGTATCATTTATGAGGGACGTACAGAGGGGATGAATCCGATTAAAGAAGCGGTTGCTCATTTGACAAATCCAGAGAAGCTTCATGGTACGCTGGAGGATGCACTAACAGGTGCGGATGTCTTTATTGGTGTTTCTGTTGCCAACCTATTAACAGAGGCACATATTGCATCCATGAATGAAAATCCAGTTGTTTTTGCCTTAGCCAATCCAAATCCTGAAATTACGTATGAAAATGCCAAAGCATGGGGTGTACGTGTTATGGGAACGGGCCGTTCAGATTATCCAAATCAGATTAATAATGTTCTCGCATTCCCTGGTATTTTCCGTGGAGCGTTAGATGTGCGTGCTACGGATATCAATGAATCGATGAAGCTAGCCGCTGTTGAAGCGATTGCCTCTCTGGTGAGTGACAAGGAACTAAAGGAAGAATATATTGTGCCTAAATCTTTAGATGAGCGCGTTGTGGCAATCGTCTCACGCGCAGTAAGTGGGGCAGCTGTAGAATCTGGCGTATCCGAGCTATTCCAGCAAAGTACAGCACTATCTGTCTAAAAAATAATACCTCCTTGAAAGTAAAGCAGATCGAGAAAAGTTATAGGCTTTTCTCGATTTGTCTTTTTTTTATGGCGAATTTGTTCGAAAGTTGTTGTTGTTTGTATTTTTATGTAATAAGATTAATAGGAATTATGTAATGTTTGATATTTTAAATTTGGAATAATTAATCCTGATTTTTGTCTTTTTATTGCAAAGCTCAGGCCTAAAGTTTATATAAAAAGAGGTGTTGAGCACATGAAATCATTATTTCAATTTCGATCCATTAAGGCGAAACTGATTGCTTTCTCTTTGCTACTTTTGTTGATTCCCCTTATAATACTTGGGTTTTCAAGCTATCAACAAAGTAAAGCAAATTTAGAGACAGTAGGAAAAGAAAATTTACGAAACAGTGTTGAAATGACCATTGCCATGATTGAACAATTCAATCAACAGGTAGAGGCAGGTAATCTATCCTTAGAGGAAGCGCAAGAAAAAGTAAAGATTGCGATTTTAGGTGAGAAGGATAGCGAAGGGAAGCGACCAATTAATAAGGACATTAAGCTTGGTGATAACGGCTATATATTTGTTGTTGACCAAAAAGGGAACTCCATTGCACACCCTAACATCGAAGGCTCTAATGTCTGGGATGAACAAGATGACAGTGGATTTAAATATATGCAGGAAATCATTGCTGTTGGGAATGACGGCGGTGGTTTTGTAAGCTATAAATGGGCGTTACCCAATTCAAACCAACTAGAAGAAAAGGGTGTGTATACCGAAACGGATCCTTATTGGGGCTGGGTCATTGGCGCAAGTACCTATTTAATTGATTTCAATAAACCAGCAGAAAGTATTTTAAAATTAACAATCCTTGTGATTGCTATTGCCGTTATTGTGGGGATATTTGTGATTTGGCAATATGCAAGTAGTATGGCGAAACCGATTAACCGTGTGGCTCATGCTATGGAGCTTTTTGCACAAGGGGATTTATCTCAAGAAAGCATATCCATCCGATCGAAAGATGAAATAGGCAAGCTGGCAAATGCGATGAATCAAATGCAATTGAAATTAAAGGATATGATTCATAATATTGCACAAGCTTCTGATCGGATTAATACTTCTAGTAAAGAACTGACACAATCTGCCAATGAAGTAAACAAGGGAGCGGAGCAAGTGGCGATTACGATGCATGAATTAGCATCAGGTGCAGAAGGACAAGCCCATCATTCGAATGAATTAACGTCTCTAATGGAACGCTTTACTGTTGATTTGCAAGAAACGAATCAACATGGTGCGCATATTCATCAATCTTCTTTGGAAGTATTAACGTTAACAAAAGAAGGCGATCAATTAATGACATCCTCCAATTCTCAAATGGTGAAGATTGATAGCATGGTGCAAAATGCAGTACAGAAAGTGAAAAATTTAGACGCCCAAGCACAGGAAATTTCAAAATTGGTTGTTGTCATTAAAGATATAGCAGATCAAACTAACCTGCTAGCTTTGAATGCTGCAATTGAAGCGGCTAGAGCTGGTGAGCAGGGTAAAGGATTTGCAGTGGTAGCAGATGAAGTGCGCAAGCTGGCAGAACAAGTGGCATTTTCAGTTAACGACATTACATCGATTGTGACAAACATTCAGCAAGATTTTGCTGTCGTAACAACTTCTTTAGAGGATGGTTATCAAGAGGTCAAAGAAGGAACAAATCAAATAAAAGCTACTAGCGAAACGTTTAATACGATTAGTCATTCCGTCAATGATGTAGTGGAAAGTGTTAAATTAATTTCAATAAATTTATCAAAGGTAACAGAGGATGGCAATAAAATGAACAATTCTATTCAAGAAATTGCTGCTGTAGCGGAGGAATCTGCTGCTGGTGTTGAGCAGACAACGGCTACTACGGAAGAGACAAGTAGCTCTATGGAGGATATGGCAGGACAATCTGCGCAATTATCCGAATTAGCTTTACAATTGAAAGGGTTAATAGCCCAATTTAAACTGTAGAAAAAATCTCCCGCTCTTTGATATACTACACCCTCAATGATCAGATAGATAATTGAGGGTGTAGTTCATTTCAGAGGGGAGATTTTTTAGACCATGCCAACACCAATAATACCGATGAGTATGACAAAGAAAAGAACAAATAAGACGATGAATATAATAATGGCTGGAATAAAGATGGTGAAGAAAGCCATCCAGTTCGAAATCTGGTGTGCTTCAGCAACTACACCAACGGAAATAACAAAAGACCAGATTGTAATAACGATGTTAACTAAAATAGTTAGCCAAAAAATCCACGGCAACGTACCCATGAAATTCGGATCCAATAATGAATCTGGTGCAGTCATTAACCAAATAATATAAAGAGGAACCAGTACAATATATGGAACGGCTGTTAAGGTTAATCCTTTAAATAAGTCCGAGTATGTTCCAGTACCTTTAAATAATTTCCCAAATAGCCATGAGATGAGTGCAGAAATAGCTGTTCCAATCATACCTGCGATAGGAGCAAAAACGACACATAATAAGACTAAAAGCCATGGAGAAAAATCAGGAAATAATTCCGAATCAATTAACCCAGACATAAGGGAGCCAATATAACCAATAGATAAAACCAAAATAGCAAAGCCAATAGATTTTTCATCAATCATATAACGAGTCGTTTGCTTTGGATGCAGCCAAACCGATAAAAATGGATTTAGTTTTGACCTCTCTTCTTTCGATGTCTCATTCAAGTTTTCCATCAAACTACCTCCAAAATAATAGAATAATTGCTTGTTACATATAGTTAATATACGAGTGAAGGAAGGAAAAGTTTCGTGGAAAATAAAAATAAGCTCGCACATAAAAAAAGAGTCGTAATTGTCGACTCTTTTTAAGAATAATTCTATTATTCAGCTAACATAATTTTTTCAAGTTCTAACGGTTCGATATATTGCTCACCTTTGTAAGCACGCATATTACCGCCTGAAATTTCATCGATTAATAAAATTTCATTCGTTTTCGCATCACGGCCGAATTCTAATTTAATGTCATAAAGCGTTAAGCCCTTTTTAGCCAGCTCTGCCGCTACGAATTTGGAAATTTCAATTGTACGTTGTTTTAAAATGGCATATTCTTCATGAGTTAACAGGTTTAACATCGCTAAAGCATCTTCAGAAATTGGAGGATCTAAACGATCATCATCTTTAATTGTTACTTCTACAAAGGAGTCTAAGTCTTGTCCTTCCTTTACATAGGCACCATAGCGGCGTAAGAATGAACCAACTGCCTTGAAGCGGCAAATAACCTCTAAGCCTTTCCCGAAAACTGTTGCCGGTTTTACTGTCATCGTTGCATCTTCAAAGTTAGCATCTACAAAGTGTGTAGGAACACCTTGTTCGTTTAATTTTGCGTAAAAATAAGAAGTTAAGCGTAAACCAGCTAAGCCAGCACCATCGATCGTTAAACCAACAGTATTTGCACCTGGGTCAAACACGCCGTTTTCTCCCGTAACATCGTCTTTAAATTTTAATAAATAATGGCCGTCTTCTAATTTGAACACATTTTTTGTTTTACCTGTATACAATAATTCCACAAAAAAACCTCCAATATTTCATAGTACTCTAAAATTATAACACGAATGTTTTAAATATTTAATAATAAAAATGTTCGTTTTAAGCGTTTATTTATATGTTTTATAACGAAATTATAAATAAAAAATAAGGTGATAACGAATGTTCGTTACCACCTTAATTGAAATTAAGAATATTCCGAATTCAAATCCTGGGAAACAATGAAAATAGAATGTTATTAATAGACACCTTCAGTAAGCATTCCATCTGCTACTTTGATAAAGCCAGCGATGTTTGCACCAACTACTAGGTTTCCTGGGAAGCCATATTTTTCTGCTGCTGCTTTGCTGTCTGTATAAATATTTTTCATAATTTGATGAAGTTTCGCATCTACTTCTTCAAATGACCAAAATACGCGGCTAGAATCTTGTGCCATTTCAAGAGCAGATACAGCAACTCCACCAGCATTCGCGGCTTTTGCTGGACCAAATAATACGCCTGCATCTAGGAATTCATTAATTGCTTCAAGGTCTGATGGCATATTCGCACCTTCACCGATTGCTTTCACCCCATTCGAAATTAATGTACGAGCTGACTCACCGTTAATTTCATTTTGCGTAGCACATGGTAGGGCAATGTCACAAGGAATTGTCCAAATACCTGTACAACCTTCTGTAAAAGTAGCATTTGGTCGGTAATTAACGTAAGTTGAGATACGGTCACCTTTTACTTCTTTAATTTCTTTGATGGCATCTAAATCTAAGCCCTCTGGGTCATAGATATAGCCTGAAGAGTCTGAGCAAGCAACCACTTTTGCACCATACTGTTGCGCTTTTTCAATGGCATACGTCGATACATTCCCAGAACCAGAAACGACCACTGTCTTTCCTTCGAATGAATCGTTTACGTCTTTTAGCATTTCTTTAACAAAGTAAACAGTACCGTAACCAGTTGCTTCCTTACGTGCTAAAGAGCCGCCATAGCCAGGAGTCTTACCAGTTAATACGCCTGATTCATTTGCTTTTGTTAAACGTTTATATTGACCCCATAAATAACCCACTTCACGAGCACCTACACCAATATCACCAGCAGGAACATCGACATCAGGACCAATATGACGGTATAATTCAGTCATGAATGCTTGGCAGAAACGCATAATTTCTGAGTCTGATTTACCTTTTGGATCGAAGTTTGAACCACCTTTACCACCACCGATTGGTTGCCCTGTTAAAGCATTTTTAAAGATTTGCTCAAAGCCTAGGAACTTAATGATGGATTCGTTTACGGAAGGGTGGAAGCGAAGACCGCCTTTGTAAGGGCCCATGACATTGCTGTATTGCACACGATAGCCACGATTCACTTGTACTTGATTGTTATCATCTTGCCAAGCTACACGGAAAGAAATAATGCGATCGGGCTCCACAATACGAGATAAAATATTGGCCTTAATATATTCAGGATGCTGAGCGAATACAGGTACTAATGAGATAAAAATTTCTTCAGCTGCTTGTAAAAATTCCGCTTGATGACAGTTCTGTTGTTTAAGTTGCTCAAATACGCCATCTACGTATTCTTTTGCTAATTGTTCATTGCTAACAGTTGTGATTGTCATAAATAAAACCCCCATTTAGTTGATAGGTGTATCGTATATCTATTTTTCAAACTATTCAATAAAATACTTTAAGAGTTTGTGAAAAATTGAGCAAGAGAGGCTGTGTGAATGTTATATTGAAATAATTTAAGGTTGAGTTATTCATCTAATTAAGAGAAAGGAATGATGCCTTATTGTGAAGGTTCTAATAGACGCTGATGCCTGTCCAGTCGTGGATTTAGCGCTATCTATATCATCTGAGTTTGAGATAGAAACTATCTTGTTTTGCGATACATCCCACCGTGTTGAACGTGATAATGTAATAACAATTATTGTACCCAAAGGTCCAGATTCGGTTGATTTTACGCTAGTGAACGCGCTTTCAAAACACGATATTGTCATTACACAGGATTACGGATTAGCTGCCATGGTTTTAGCACGAGGGGGGTATCCGATTGATCAAAATGGACGAGAAATGTCTGATGAAAATATCGAACGTTTGCTCGATATGCGTCATGTTGGTCAAAAAATTAGAAGGGCAGGAGGACGAACAAAGGGACCTAAAAAAAGAACACAAGAAAACAATATTTCGTTTGAAATGAAATTTCGACAAATTTGTGAACGAGCAATTTTAGCCCATAAAATGGAGGAATCTACAGGTGAAAAATGAACAGAAACACGAACTATTTGAACAATATCCGCAGTTGAAAGATCTAGCAAATAAGGATGCTGTATTGTGGGAAAATACAAATTGGGTAAAAAATCCGGAAACAACGCTCTTTACTATGCCTGAAGTGGAGGATGCAGAAGCAACATTGCAACGTTTTTCTTCTTATTTAAAAGTAGCATTTCCTGAGCTTTTAGAAAGTGATGGTTTGATTGAGTCCACCATCAAAGAGATTCCTGCAATGAAAGGTGCTATTGAACAAGCATATGGTGTGGCGATACCTGGCCAATTGCTTTTAAAATGCGATCATGCTCTACCCATCTCTGGTTCCATCAAGGCACGTGGGGGGATTTACGAGGTATTAAAACACGCAGAAAGGCTAGCTCTGGCAAGTGGAAGGTTCAAAGAAGAGGATGATTATGCGCTTTTAGCAACAGAGGAGTGGCAGTTGTTTTTCCAGCAATATACGATTGCTGTAGGCTCTACAGGAAATCTAGGTTTAAGTATCGGCATTATGGGCAAGAAGCTCGGCTTTAATGTCGTCGTACATATGTCGAGTGATGCCAAGGAGTGGAAAAAAGCCTTATTGCGAGAAAAAGGAGCCACAGTGATTGAATACGAAGCCGATTACAGTGTAGCCGTTGAACAGGGACGACAAGAAGCTGAGCAAGATTCAAAGTGTCATTTTATTGATGATGAAAATTCAAAGGACTTATTTGCTGGCTATGCTGTAGCTGCAAAGCGCTTAAAAGGGCAGCTAGAAAGGACGAATATTAAAGTGGATGAAGCACATCCATTGTTCGTGTATTTACCATGTGGTGTAGGTGGCGGACCAGGTGGTGTTGCCTATGGATTAAAAGAAATTTACGGTGAACATGTGCATATTTTCTTTGCAGAACCTGTCGCCTCTCCTTGTATGATCATTGGGCTGATGACAGGCTTACATGATGCAATCAGTGTAGAGGATATTGGCCTTGATAATAAAACAGAAGCGGATGGGCTAGCGGTCGGTCGCGCCTCCAAATTTGTAGGAAAAGTGATGGAGACGTATATAAGTGGTTGCTATACGGTGACAGATGAAGAATTATTTACATCCCTAGGGTTAGCCATGGAAAGTGAAGAATTATTTTTAGAACCATCTGCACACGCAGGGATGTTTGGAGCCATGCGCTTACTGCAGCAAGGTCAATCCTATCTAGAAAAGCACGCATTAGTAAACCATCTACCGCAAGCCACACATCTCGTATGGGCAACTGGCGGCAGTATGGTCCCTCCAACAATGCGAGCTGCTTATTTAGCGAAGGCCAAGGAATTTAATTAAAGACGGTAGGATGCTTTGTTTGGATGGCGGCGTGACCTGAGTTGTTTTTATTCTGCTTTAGCAGGGGTGGAAAGTGCTCGCGAAGTAGGGTGACCTGCTCAAGTAGGAGTCTCAAGCGCTCACAAAGTGAGATGACCCGCTCAAGTAGGTGACAGAAGCGCTCAAAAAGTGGTGTGACCCGCTCAAGTAGGTGACAGAAGCGCTCAAAAAGTGGTGTGACCCGCTCAAATAGGTGACAGAAGCGCTCAAAAAGTGGGTCAGCCCGCTCAAGTAGGGGACAAAAGCGCTCAAAAAGTGAGTCACTCCGCTCAGACAGGAGTCAAAAGCGCTCAAAAAGTGAGTCCCCCCGCTCAGATAGCGTCTACAAACGCTCACCGCAACTTCAAGATAGCTAAAATCCATTTTAAAAACAGGCAGAGAAAATTCTCCGCCTGTTTTTGCTGTTTTAACGTTGTAGTGCTTTGCGGTGTGCTGCTAAGTATACTTCTTGTGCGGCAAGGATGCCTGCTCCTGGCTCAAAATCATAGGAGAAGTCTTGTAGAGCAGCCTCCAATAGGGAAACGGCTTGTAAAATGTCACTTGGGAAGCAATAGCCCATATGGCCGAATCTGAAAATTTTACCCTGTAGATGACCAAGTCCGCCTGCAAAATCTAAATGATAGTGTTGCTTGAGGTGTGTCAAAAATTCGCCAAGATCTATTCCCTGAGGTGTTTTAATTGCTGTGATAGTTGGAGAAGCGTATTGATCTTCAGTTAATAGCTCAATGTGTAATGCTTTCATTGCATTGCGCACCATGTTTTTCATGAGTTCATGGCGGGCAACTGTCTGAGTAAAGCCACCTTCTTGTTCAATAAGCTTGCATACTTCGTGCAATCCATAAATCAGTGTGATTGCTGGGGTATTAGGCGTCATGCCCTTTTCCGCCCAGCTACGATAGCTTTTTAGATTTAAATAATAAGCAGGTGTTTGATTTTCTTCAATAACTTTCCAAGCTCTTTCGCTAACGCTGACGAGGGAGAGTCCAGGTGGAAGCATCATTGCTTTTTGAGAGCCCGTCACAAGAATATCAATACCCCAAGCATCCATTTCAGCAGGAGCGCCACCAATACAGCTTACGCCATCTACAATAACGAGGGCATCTGTTTCCTCTTGGATGACCTGTGCTAGTTCAGCGACTGGGTTTAAAATGCCTGTAGATGTTTCATTGTACGTAACAAAAACGGCTTTAATATTTTGTAATGGCTGTAAAAAAGCTCGTAGTTCTTCGGCTGTGCAAGCTTGTCCCCATTCCTTTTCCAGCTTATGTACATGGAAGCCATATTGCTCACAGATGGAGACGAAATAGTCACCAAAGGCTCCAACCGTGATGACGACAACCTCTTCACCAGCAGAAACGGTATTAACTGCCGCAGCCTCAAGCGCAGCTGTCCCACCAGATGGTAAAAGTAAGATATCTTGTGTGGTACCAAAAACAGGCTTTACTAATTCAATGGTTTCTCGGTATAATTCTACAAATTCCTGACTACGATGACTAAAAATATCCCGATTCATCGCAAGCTGAACCTTTTTTGGAATCGGCGTTGGCCCTGGATGTCTTAAAATATTTTCATACATATTCATCAATCCCCTTTGTTAGAAATTCAAAATTTTCTAACTATAATAATAGCATATTTATTGTGCTAGCTAACTACTTTTTTAATGATGGAAGAGATTGTCATTGTGGTACAATTTTTAAAAAGGAGGTTGTGGGAATGGAAACATCCATGCATTATCCATTTATCTATTTCTTATACGACACAAACCAAGTGCTGGTATATAAAATTCAAGCGCTAGAGTATATCACAATCACAGATGTGATGAGGAAGGGGGAATGGCAGGGGTATGAGCTTCAGCCATCTGAATCATTTACGGCGTTTCATCATGAGCAAAGCACACCTCAGCAGGGATGGTCTTTTTTTGTGGCGCAGGAACAGCTCCATCATTTGGTAGTGATTATTAATGATTATATACAACAGGTCATGACCACGACTTCAGCACAAATGGTACATATCGTTTGCTCGGAATCTGCAGCAGGCTCTTTACGAGTGGCACTTGCTCCACCGAAATATGTTATCGGGTTTCCTGAGGATTTGTCGATCGGGCCATTATGGAAATTAGATGAAAAAAGGGGACAGGCATTCCGTGATAAGTGGCTAAGGGAAAATATTAATGATGGAATGGACGATTTTGTAAATCTAAACAAATTGATGAACACAATCAGAGAGATACAGGATATTCCAAGCAACCTGCCGATTTACATTTGGTATGGGCATAATGCAGAAGAGCAGTGTGGACTACGATTTTTCCTCTATCTATTATGTGATAAAACAAATGAAGTTGTTCTGATTGATACGCGCAAACAAGATGCTATAAATCGTCATTGGGATATAGAACTGTATGCAAAAAAGAAGCTGTCTGCGAAAGAGCGTCTGATTTTTCAACAGCAGTGGGAAAGTTTAGCACAGACAAAGGATGTTTGCCGTCTATGGCTACATCAGCAAATTCAAGCAGTGCCAGAGCATTATTATGATAAATTGATTGTGTCAACGCTCAGACAACTTCATGAGGAGCAAGGGGATACCGACTTTATTCACACTGGAACATTCATTTCAGCGCTATTAACAAGAATGGATGCTCCTCCAAATATCTTCTTTTTAGAATATAGAATTCGCTATTTAGTATATAGCGGGGTCTTTGAGTTAAAAGGAATTCCTAAATCAATGCACCATTACTCTGTGAAAATACGTCAAAAAACCTCTTTAGCCTGAGGGCGTAAAGAGGTTTTAAAATAGGGAATTAAGCTACGAAAGGTCTGTTCATACGCATTAAGCCGTAGATAGCAAAGAACAATCCACCTGTTATAACCATTAAGATTGTGTATAGTACAGCCTTACCTGTTTCGCCACACCAGCGGTAGAATAGGCGATACGTGAAATAGAGTGTAAAGCCTGCCGCTCCTAAAGAAGCGAGAATACCGATAAATGGGATAAACGAAACGATGATCAAGCCCGCATAAATAAGCGTATTTTTTAAAGCTGTTGCACGTACTGTTTCTCGAGTATCCCCACCAGCTGTCAGCAAGAAGAGACTGTATACATTAATAATGGGAATCCAAGCGATATAAGCTACATCTCCAAAACCATTTGTTTTAGATGTCATAAAATAAATAAGTGCACTAATAATGTAGGCAATTAAACCAATAGCAAGAGCGGCTAGTATAAAGATAAAAAATAAACCACCCATGGCTGCATCTAAATCTGAGTAATAATAAGAATCATTATAGTCATAATTCATCAGAAAAACCTCCCTTCATATGAAAATACCTCCTAATCATACCAATCCTCAAGTGTTTAAGCTACAACGATTTATATGTAATATTTAGTAGAAATCACACAAATGTACTAGAATAAAGTCGGTTGTTTAAGTCTTTAATGATGATTTTTTGCGTAGCTTATGATAAAAATGCAAAAAATATCCTTGGGAACATTATTATGCTAGTTTTCGAGAATCATTTTGCGTTTTATTCATTTCGATAGTTGCTACTTGCAAACCATTACTATCCTATGATGATAGATGCGCAAGACATGCCACAAAAAATAAAAATAGCCATCTTAACTACTTCGTAAGATGACTATTTTCACGTGTATTAAATGAATTTGGCAATATGCTCTAGTTCAATACGGGAAGAATTGTAAGCAGGTGCTGCAGCTTTACCAATCGCAATTAAAATAACTGGGACGATATGATCAGCTAATTCAAAGCGTTGAGCGAAAGCTTCTTTATTAAATCCACCCATTGGCACTGTATCGTAGCCCATGTCTTTTGCTAGCAGCATGATTTGCATGGAAATTAGCCCAGCGTCAAATGTAACGATATTTTTTAATACTTCTTGTGGAAGTTGAGAATATAGATTGACCGAGTTGTTAATCATTAAATCTTTTGTTGCCTCATTAATATAGCCAAGATCGAAGTTCTTTGTAAAGACAGCTTCCGCATTTTCGTACATTTTTGTATCGCCTAGGACAGCAATAATCGCTGAGGAAGTTTCTACTTGTTCTTGATTATTGGCAATAGCACGTAGCTCTTTTTTGACCGCCTCATCTTGAATCACTAAAAAGCGCCAAGGTTGTAGGTTACTAGATGATGGAGCAGATGTTGCTTCTACAAGTAATTCTTCTAATTGTTGTTGCGGAATTTTATAGTTTTCATCGTATTTACGAACGGATTTACGCTCATGCATAATTTTATTTAAAGAACTTTTTGTCACTGTCATTATTTTGTCTCCTTCATGGTATGATGCGATTTTTACTATACGATAAATGAATTCATTTTCCAAGTAAATTGCTCGAATTAAAGAGTCTTGAATATAGGATTTAAAAGTTACAAAAAAAACATATTTTTGTAGGTGTAATCCATTTATACTAGAGAATAAATAGAGCAATAATAATAGATATGGAGTGAAGGTGAATGAAAAAGCTATTAGGAAATTTAAATATTATGGCAAAAATCGGAATGCTTATTCCTGTCATCACTGTTTTTTTAGGTGGTATGTCCTTCCTTAACTATTTGAACGTATCCAACGAACTTGAAAGCTCTATTGAAAATGAAATGTCTATACTAGCGGATGACGTTGCAGGCTCCGTTGAGAGCAAACTGCATGCGCACATTCAGCTTATAAATAGTGCAAAGACAACAATAGAATCGGCTGACAGTATGATGACCAGAGAACAATTTATTCGCTACGTACAACAGCTATTGCCGTTCAATAAGGAAACGTATGGTATGGGATTATGGCTAGAGGAAGATGCGGCAAAGGGTGAAATTTTTGGACCGTATGCCTATAAGGAAGAAGAAAAAATTGTCTCTACGGATGCTTATGAAGATCCTACCTATCATTTTCATGAGCAAGATTGGTATCGTAACAGTATCCAATCTAATAAGGTAGTTCATACAGCACCTTATTTTGATGAAGCTTTAGGAGAAATGTTTATTTCATTTGGTACACAAATTGTGAAAGATTCTACTCCCATTGGCGTCATTACAGGAGACTATGTATTAGATTCAATTCAAACCATCGTTTCTGATGTGAAAATTCGAGAGAGCGGTTATGCATTTTTAATTGATGAAAATGGAAAAATTTTAACGCATCCTGATGTCAAAAAAGTAAATAATGAAACGATTCAGCAGTATTTGAACATACCTGTTGAACAGTTATCTGAGCAACAAAAGCTGATACATACAGGGAGTGAAGGTAAAGATTTTACCTTGCAATTTAAGCAACTACAGGATATGCCATGGAAGTTGATATTACTTGTTCCAACCAATGAGCTTTACGGCGAAATAGAGGCCATGCTCCAGCAGCAAATCGTGATCAGTGTCGTTCTGATTGTACTTATTGCGATTAGTATTTATTTCCTTGCTCGTTATATCCGTGGAGAAGTGAAAACGATGAATACGCATTTAGGCTATCTTGCTACAGGTGATTTAACGCAACAAATGGCCGTTCATACAAAGGATGAATTTGGTGAAATGGCGCAGTATTATAATGACTCTGTGGAAGCATTAGGTTCGATGATGCAGCGCATTGTTGCTGAAACGGAGACAGTTGCTTCTACTGCGGAGGAATTAACAGCAAGTGTGCAAGAGGTCAATAAAACTGTCACAGAAGTAGCTATTTCTATGCAAGAGGTGGCAGAAAATACGAGTTCACAACAACAGGTGAGCGGGGAGTTAGAAGGTGTAACAACACAATTAGGTGGGGATATGAAGACCGCCATGGACGATTTACATGAAGCGGTCCAACAATCGCAAACAACTTCTGAACTGGCTACAGGAGGCTCACAAAAAATACAAGCTTTCGTGGATGATATTGTCCATCTTCATGCACAGGTAGACAGCAGTGCCAATCTAGTGAATGGCTTGAAGGAGCATTCGACTCAAATAGAGCAAATGAGTCAGCTCATTTCGGCTATTACCGACCAAACCAATTTACTATCACTTAATGCTGCCATTGAGGCGGCACGAGCAGGCGAAGCAGGGAAAGGATTTGCTGTTGTAGCAGGCGAGGTCAAAGCACTTGCTGAACAAACTAGCCGTGCCTCGTTAGATATTGCAAAGGTCGTGCAGACGATTCAGGAACAAATGAATGAAGCGGTAGTGATGATGGAGCAAAGTAGAAAAATTGCCCATCAAGGTATTGGTTCTGTCAAGCAAGCAGGCATGACCTTCGATACGATTGCCAGCGCAATTGAAGGACTCCAAAACACGATGCAAAAGACAAGTAAAACGACATCGAATGCCTTTGAAAATCTGCATGAAGTGACCGTAAAAGTACAAGCAATTAGCAAACAAGCACTTGCAACGAATGATCATACATTAAATGTATCGGCCATCACGGAGGAGCAGGCATCTACCATGAATGAAATGTCCATAGCCTCTGAGCAGTTAGCACAACTTGCTCAAAATCTGCAAGAAGAAGCAACTAAGTTCACTATTTAATGCTAAGGTGTACATCTATATGGAGGTGTACACCTTTTTAGGTTTTAAAAGAAAAGGCTTCCCACTGTACATTTTTCTTAGGTGCAGTCGATTTGAAATGCTTGATCATTTTTTTGGGGCCACAAATAAAAATACTTGTTTGTGCAGGGATGGATAACGCATCAACAGAGAGCCTATCCTGCTGCGTTGTATCGATCAACGTGACTGTAAAATGGTCGTTTGCTTGCGCATAATCCTGTAAAAAATCTTTGTAGATGGCATTGTCTTGCCCGTGAAAGGAATAATATAAGTCAATTTTCTTATTAGGCTTCGTGTGTAAATAGGCAAGAAAAGGTGTGATGCCCATACCACCAGCAATCCAAAGCTGCTGCTCATGCCCTTTATCGAAATCAAAATGACCATATGGACCATCTACAGCCACCTCTGTATGATTTTGAATAAGGTTGTAAACCTGTTTTGTATAATCTCCAACAGCTTTCATCTTAATATTGATTTGTTGTCCATGCCCCCCAGAAATAGAGAAGGGATGCGGTGCTTTTTCGATGCCTTCTTGAAAGATTTTCAGAAAGAGAAATTGTCCTGGGCGATAATCAAGCCTTTTCGCCAGCGTCAGCTCAACTTCCATTACATTGGGACTCAACTTTTGAATGGATGAAATATGACCTTTATAGGGAAAGAACATATCCTGATACATTGTCAGCATATAAAGGGCAGACATACATCCAATTGTAGTTGTGAGTGCTGTAAAAATACCTAAAGCTGAGGGCTGTAATAAATCATAGTGGCTAGAAAAATAAGCATGATAAATACCGAATGCATAGGGCACAAGTAATAAGCGATGGAGCCAACGCCAATGCTCATACTTCAGGAATTTTGCAATAAAGGCAAGAACAATTAGGATGATAAAGCCGTATTGGGCAAGCTCGCCAAGTCCTTTAGCGAATTCATTGAGTGACGTTCGATGTGTTAGCTCCTCATCAGGAACCATTTTTTGTAATTGCCCGTGGATAAGAATCAATCCAAGTGAAAGGATAGCTAGTAATTTATGATAAAAATAGACTCGCTCAAGACCATAGAACCAACGCTCCAAAATTTTACTTCTTGTAGCTAATAAGAATACAAGGAATAAACTAGTCATGGCTAAGCCTCCAATGACATGACTTAGTGTGTTCAACGGATGGATGGGAGCCATAGGTTTGGCAAAATACCAAAGCAAAGCACTGCCGCACATAATGAATAAAATAAAAAGTATTCCTTTATAAGCGCTCATATATAACCTCCACCTCTATGTTTATCCATATTTTCTTTAGCTATACAAATATAGAATAAAAAGTTTCGAGCGTACGTTCGGAATGTATGTTCCCTTTCGTGTCGAATTATGTTACATTAAGAAAGAAAATATAAGAGAGAGAAGGAGTGGAAGTAATTTATGCAAGGGAATACCCATATTGTTGGGGGCATTACAGCAAGTCTTGCCTTTGCACAGTTTTCAAATGATAACCCACTTGTCCTAGTAGGTGCAGGGGTTATCGGTGCATTACTTCCAGATATTTGTCATAGAGGCAGTAAAATAGGTCGTACATTTCCCCTCATCGCAAAGCTAGTGAATACGATATTTGGACATCGTTCCTTTACACATAGTTTGTTGTTTTTATTTTTGGTTGGGATGCTACTACATACATTTATACCTTACAAATCCATTACACTAGGTATTTTATTAGGGATGGCAAGCCATGTTTTTCTTGATATGGGGACGAAAAAGGGTGTTAAGCTATTTTTCCCCGTATCCATTGCGGTGCGTCTACCACTTACTACAAAAACAGGTAGTAAAGTTGAAAAAGTAGTGTTTATGTTGTTAACGATGCTTTCAGTCTTTTTTAGCTATGAAATTATAGTTAAGCTTATTGATACCATTTAAGCAAAGAAATTCACTAAGAGTGTGAGATGCTCCCCATTAGGTAGGCAGATGAAAAAATCTGTTTATCTAAGGGGAGCATTTTTTAAATTATTAATTCTTTATATGTAGTGAAAGTGAAGCTTAAAAGAGAGGATTTATGAAGAATTTTTTTAATAATTTTTTACTATCAACAGGGATGCTTATAACGTCGTATATGTAGCTTTATTTACTTACAGCATCCAAAATGAAGCATTTTAAGATATTTCTATGGATGTTTTTTTCTTATAGAAAATCTTAATCTAGCTGTTGACCTTTGTGTAACAAAAACCTTTATAGTCAATATTAACAAAAAAGAATTTTCAGAAAATTATAATTTTATAGGCAGATGGGGGAGCTTTTATGAAACGACAAACATTAATGCGAACACTGACTTTGTCTCAAGTTGTATTTTTAGGTATTGCATGGAATAACCCAATGGTATTCTTTAATACTTATGGAATCGCTACTGTCACTTCCCAAGGTGTCATCATGGGGGCGTATATCATTGCATTCCTTGCGATCCTGTTTACCGCATTTAGCTATGGAAAGATGGCTAAAGCATTTCCAATCGCTGGCTCGGCTTATACATTTACACAAAAATCAATTAATCCACAACTTGGGTTTCTGATCGGTTGGACAATCATGTTGGATTATATGTTGACACCAATGGTCACTTGTTTAATGTCTACTGTTTTTTTAAATGCTGTCTTTCCGGGAGTCCCTCACGCCCTGTGGATTATTCTATTAACTGCAACCATTGTAATACCTAGCATCTTGGGTGTTAAGTTCACCGCGTCTACGGGTAAGATTTTTGTTGTTGCTCAAGTCGTTTTTGTTTGTATCTTCTGGATTTTGACCATCAAAAGTTTATTGGCAGGTGAAGGGGCAGGTACACTTTTCTCTATTCAACCTTTGTTCAATACAGAAATTGATTTACCTGTGATTCTGGCTGGAGCGTCCATTCTTTGTTTTAGTTTCCTTGGCTTTGACTCCCTTACTACGTTGTCTGAAGAAACCATTAATCCGGAAAAAACAATACCAAGAGCGATTATCATCATGTTACTGATAATTGGTGTCATCTATATCGGATCAGCCTATTTGGCACAATTAGTTCACCCTGGCTTTTCATTTGAAAGCACTGATTCTGCAGCTATGGAAGTTGTATATTTAGTCGGCGGTAATTTGTTCAAATCTTTATTTGTAACTGCTGTCATTTTAGGGAATTTCTCGTCCGGTGTGGCTTCGACTACAAGTGCATCCCGTGTACTGTATGCAATGGGGAGAGATTCTGTACTGCCTAAAAAGGTATTTGGGCATATCCATTCACGTTATAAAACACCCTCAACAGGAATTATTGTAATCGGTATCATTTCATTGCTTGGTATTGTTCTGACACTCGATCAAGTCATTAAGTTTATTAATTTCGGAGCGTTAATTGCGTTCGCGTCAGTGAATTTGTCTGTCATTGCTCATTATTTTATTCGTCATCGTAAGCGCTCTACTTTCACCGAATACATGCGGTATCTATTTACGCCTCTACTTGGAGCAGGGTTTACGCTATGGCTATGGTCTCACTTAGAGTTTGATGCATTGATTCTTGGAGGTATCTGGATGGCAATTGGATTGGGGTATCTAATTTATATGACAAAATTTTTCAGACAGGGATTGCCAGAATTCCATTTCGATAAGGAGATTATTCCTGATCAAGTTCTTATGGAAGAAGCGTAATGAAATGTAATGGACTTCAGGGGAAAATTCTCTTGCCATTTGTGAGTAGGTTCGCCAAATGAAAGGGGGTGAGGCGATTCGAAAAGGCTGAATTTCGAAAATAAGTACAGCTTTTTTGGAAAAAAGAAAGATAGAAAACTTGGAAAATGATATGAAGAAACGATTATTTAAGGTATGTAGTACTTTGCCAGTTGCTCGAAATAGAGACATCAAGCAACTCCTCCCGATTATAGGAGAGGTTAAATATAAATTTAATAAAATATGGATAATAAACAGGGGGTTTTTTGAATGCTAAACTTGAAAATGCTAGATTTAAAAATGTTTATTAATGGTAAATGGGCGGATTCTGTGAATAAGGAAAAACGCAATATTATCAATCCAGCGAATAACGAAGTGATTGCAGAGGCTCCGAGAGCAAGTGTTGAAGAAACGAGGGATGCGATTGATGCAGCACGTAATGCATTTGATTCAGGTATTTGGTCAAACTTACCGGCTTCCGAAAGAGCAGCCTATTTATTCAAAATTGCCGACAAACTAGAAGAATATGCATCAGAGCTGAGCGAGCTTGAAATGTTAAATACAGGTAAGCCTCTAAAAGAAGCAGAGTTTGATATTGGGGATGCTGTGAATTGCTTCCGTTATTATGGCGGTCTTGTCACAAAACCCCATGGTCAAACGTATTCAGTTGCTGATCCAGTACAGGCACTTGTTGTACGTGAGCCTGTAGGCGTATGTGGTCTGATTGCGCCTTGGAATTTCCCATTATTGACAGGAGCTTGGAAAATTGCGCCTGCTCTTGCAGCAGGAAATACGATTGTGTTCAAGCCAGCGGAGTTGACGCCAATTACCACATTCAAGCTTTTCGAAATTCTTGAAGAAGTAGGGATTCCAACGGGCGTTGCGAATTTGGTTACTGGAGGAGGTTCGACTGTCGGAAATGAATTGGCTGAAAGTGAAAAAGTCGATATGGTTTCCTTTACTGGCAGTACAACGGTAGGTAGATCCATCATGAAAGCAGCTTCAGGAAATATTAAGAAAGTGGCACTCGAATTAGGTGGTAAATCGCCGAATATCGTCTTCGCTGACGCAGATTTTGAAACAGCAGTCGATTATGCGCTTTATGGAATATTTGTAAACGCAGGACAAGTATGTAATTCAGGCTCTCGATTGCTTCTTGAAGAAAGCATCCATGACAAGTTCGTTGAAAGCCTAATTAGTAAAGCGAAAAAGATTCGTGTCGGTCGAGGTGATGATCCATCGACTCAAATGGGTGCTCTTGTCGGTGAAGATCATATGAATTCAGTACTAAATTATATTCAAATCGGCATCGATGAAGGAGCGAAATTAGTTTGTGGCGGTAAACGTATTACAAGTGGTGGGCTTGAGCATGGCTGTTTTGTTGAACCGACAATCTTTGTAGATACAACGCCTGATATGAGAATTGTCCAAGAAGAAATATTCGGCCCTGTGCTAGTTGTCCAAAAGTTCAAAGATGAAGCCGAGGCTATCGAGCTCGCAAATGATACGCCGTACGGTCTTGCAGCTGGGGTGTTCTCTCAAGATGGGGCTAAGGCTTTACGCGTTATAAAAAAAATTAGAGCAGGTATTACTTCCATTAATGTATACAATCTTGCTTACAACGAAGCACCATGGGGAGGATATAAACAGAGCGGACTCGGTCGTGGATTAGGAACTTTCGGTTTGGATGAATTTTCGGAAGTGAGGCAAATAAATATCAATTTAGAAGTCAGTCCGACAAATTGGTTTGAAGGTTGACCAAACAACGAGCATCTCGTAAAAGTAATTCGTTTGTCATATGAAAAATTGGAAGGAGAAATGATGGATGGTATGGGATTTTCATTTTAATTTACCGACTTCTATTGAATTTGGTAACGGGACAGTTAACAATGTAGGGAAAAGAGCGAAAGAGCTGGATAGTAAAAAAGCGCTAATCATTACTGATAAAGGGCTTGCACAAACCGGGATTTTAAAAAAGGTAACAGATTCATTGGAACAGGAAGGGATTCATTTTCTTGTCTATGATGAAATTACACCGAATCCGAAAGACGTGGATTGCGTAAAAGCCTATGAGCAATTCAAGGACGAAAATATCGATTTGTTGTTGGGTCTTGGTGGTGGAAGTTCGATGGATACTGCCAAAGCAATTGGGGTACTTCTCACACATGAAGGGGCGCTAAAAGATCGCTACGGTTTCAATCTATTGGAGCGCGATATTACACCTCTAATTTGTATCCCTACAACTTCGGGTACTGGTAGTGAGGTGACCACAGGATCTGTTATCACAGATACGGTCACGAAGCAGAAAGAAGCTATACTCGATATAAAATTAGCCCCAAAACTGGCGATTGTAGACCCTGAATTGACACTTTCTTTGCCTAAATCCATTACCGCTGCTACTGGAATGGATGCATTGACACATGCAATCGAAGCTTATACGAGCAATATTGCTGAACCTATTTCTGATGCACTCAGTCTATATGCAATTGAAATAATTGCAAGGTATCTCCCACTTGCTGTAGAAAACGGCAACAATTTAGAAGCAAGACAAAACATGCTTGTTGGAAGCTTGATTGCAGGTATGGCGTTTACACACGCCGATCTAGGTGCGGTGCATGCAATGGCAGAGCCACTTGGAGGGCTGTATGACACACCACATGGAGTGGCTAACTCAATTTTCCTACCTCATGTATTTGAGTATAATATTCCGTCCAATCTGGAAAAACATGCGACTGTTGCGTTGAAACTTGGAGCAACCACGGAAGGGAAGACCTTGGAGGAAATTGCTCAAGAAGGTGTCGTATTGTTGCATGAACTCGCAAGTAAAATTGGCATTCCTCCATTCCGAGACTTAGATAATGTTAACACTGATGATTTCGAATTTCTTGCTGAAGGTGCATTCAATCATCTATGTACACTAACAAATTCTCGTAAATTATCAAAGGATGACTACTTGAAATTGTTCCATAGAACTTATGAAATGAATCAGTTATGTCAATAACCTCACGATAAGCTAGGCTAAAACGTAAGATTTGTAGAGAGTAGAGGGATAATGATGGTTAATCACGATGAAAAACAATTTTTAAATTTGCCATTTACAGGGATATGTACGTTTGGAAAATATCCAATTTGCACAGATCTAGACCAGCTGGATGCTGATGTAGCGGTCATAGGGGTACCAAATGATATGGGTACCCAATGGAAATCAGGTGCTAGAATGGGACCACGTGGAATTAGGGAAGGATCGACGTTATATAGTTTTGGTTTAGAAGGTGCCTATGATATCGAAAATGATATTATGTATCTAGGGCCAGATTGGAAAGTGGTGGATTGCGGGGATGTTGATATGGTACATGGTGATCTTATGCAATGTCACGAGAATACAGAAGAAGCGATACGCAAAATTGTTTCGAAAGGAGCTTTGCCTGTAGTATTAGGGGGAGACCACTCTATCACAGCTGCAGTCGGAAAAGGACTGAAAGAATTAGGTCCTTTTCATGTCATTCAAATTGATGCCCATCTAGATTGGGCGGATCACCGCTCGGGAATGCGTTACGGCCATGGAAACTGTATTCGCCGTTTATCAGAGCTGGATCATGTACAGAGAATATTCCAATTAGGTATTCGTGGAATTAGCAGCAGTAAAAAAGAAGATGTTGAGGCTGCAAGAGATTACGGTAGCGTAATTCTATCTCCACGCCAAATGAGAAAAATGGGGATTGAAGAGGTGCTGAAACAAATACCAGCGGGAGAAAGATATTATGTGACAATTGATATCGATGGATTGGATCCATCAATCGCTCCTGGGACGGGAACACCTTCCCCAGGTGGCCTTCTTTACGATGAAGTAAACGAATTATTAGAAGGGATTGCTAAAAGGGGAGATGTGATCGGATTCGATTTAGTTGAAGTCGCGCCCCCCTATGATCCTACTGGCATGACCGGGCAAGTAGCGGCTCGCATCATGCTGGATTTACTCAGCTATGTCTTAAAAGAGAAAGAGAATAGTAGGCTAGCTTGAACTGAAGTAAATCGTTCAGAATAGCACTTGACAAATAGTCAGAAAAGAATGCATAGTTTGAATTAGGTGTTCGTTGAAACGTCAAAGGTACACTAATTGATTTTTGGAGAAAATAAAGTAGGTGAGATACACTTATTTTAAAAAATTTGCTGAGTGTGTGAAACTAATCAAACTCGAAATTTTTCGGGTTTGGTAAGTTTTCCTATTATCACCACGATAAAAATTTTAGCAGTCCATATGGGGGTAAGCTGATTGAAAGAAAAACTGACAATCGGTGAAATGGCAAAGCTGCGAGGGTTAACATCGGAGACATTACGCCACTATGACCGGATCGACTTGTTCAAGCCACAATTTATCGATCCTCATTCAGGGTATCGCTACTACTCCATTTTTCAGTATGAAATTCTAGGTACCATTAAAGAACTAAGGCAACTTAGGATGACTACAGATGAGATCAAGGATTATCTAAATGAGCGCAATTTTAGTAAATCATTAGAGATTATGAAAACAAAACACGAAGAACTTGTTTCCAATCTGAAAGAATTGAACGAGTTGGAGGAAAATATTAGAGAGAAGATTGCCTATTTGGAACAGGTGGCAATAGAAGATGAACTTCATAAAGTCATATTCCGTGAAATGAAAAGTAGGCAATTACTTACCTTGCAGGAAAAAATTAATAATAACTTCGAACTTTGCTACGGTGTCTTGAATCTTGAGAATATGCTTATGGAGAAGACACCCATCCTTGCTACAAACAGACTGGGCATTATTATCGAAGAAACGAATCTAAAATCAGGACGTTTTGAAGATCCTTCTACTATTTTTATTGTAGCAAAAGATAAGGAAGAGATTCCGAATACATATCAATTGACGATTCCGGGGGGATTATTTGCGTGTATCCGTTACAATGGAGAATTATTGTCAAGTCGTAGCAAAAGTTTAAGAAAAATACTTCATTATCTTAACAAAAACAGTTATCAGATTACTGGTGATGCATTACAAATTATGCATCTTGATATTACGATTACGGATAAACCGAATGAGATCACCTTTGAAATCCAAGTTCCTGTCCGAAAATTGTAATTCATGAAATACATTCACGCCATTTTAATCTAGTTTATTCAAAATAGAGTGAAGGTTGCTCAAAAAAGTAACCCCTGTACGAGAAAATTCTCATGCAGGGGTTTTATTGATTTTGCAACTTCATCTTAAAGGGTCATTCGAGAAATGTAATGCACCTATCAGTCGGCCTGTACCTCTTCAACAGTCTGCTCAACCTCGGCACGAGTCATTTTTTCTCGTCCTTCCTGCATTGCCTTTAGTGTTTTGTGGGCTAAGGCAAGTGGTAGGCGGCAGAACAGCAGAATAGTACGTTTATTGATATCCTTCATATACAGATCTGCTTTAGCTAAATTTTCTTCTGCATAAGCAAATAAATCCTCGCGTGTCCACCCGTCAGGTACGAAACTTACACCACGTTCATCTAAATCCTCATGCTGATTTCGTAAGATGTTGACAGCCTGTAATCCGCGACCGTAGCCAATTGCTAGCTCGCGATCGGTTTGAACGCCTGCACCCCATGCCCAAAGCTCAGACAGCATCGTCCCAACAAGCCCAGCCACGTAGTATGTATAATCATCTAAATCCTCACGTGTGTGGACCTGCCAATTGGCTTTTGCCCATTTTGCCATACCCAAAGCCATTTCACTTGTGGAAGCCTGCACAATTTTTCTGGATTCCTCAGGGCAAAATGTCAGCCAATCTGCTAAACGAAGAGATACTTCAGGTAATTGGTCTGCATAAGGTGCGAGTAATGCTTGATAGGCTTCTTCATTAAAAGTGTCCTTTAATAATTCGCTCGTTGCTGACAGCAAATCAAATTTCACATCATTAGAAAGCTCTTCATGGTCTTCAATTTCATCAATGGCACGCATAGCTAAATACGCAGCAGCCACCGACACCTTTAAATCATTTTTTAAAAAAGTAATCGGTATATAAAACGTGCGGCTTGTATCTTTCAAAACCTGCATCGCTTCTTTGTAAAGTCTTTTTTGCTCGTTCACTTGTATTCCTCCGTTCAAATGGTTCCACATCTATAGTATATCGTATCGTAAAAATAGGGAAAGATAAAACAGATTGTTCATATTTAGAGAGATATTCTTTGAAAACGTTTCCTGAGAATGATATAGTTTAATAGTAAACTATTTAAACCTATACTTTTATTGTGGACAAAAGTATAGGTTAAACCACATTTCAGAAGAGAGGAAGTTTAGAAAATGGGACGTTTAGATAATAAAATTGCGATGATTACTGGTGGCGCATCTGGTATGGGTGCAGCAATGGCGAAATTGTTTGCGCAAGAGGGAGCTACGGTAATTGCGGCTGATATTAATGAAGAGAACCTAGCAAAAATCTCCGAGCTAGCCAATGTAGCGGGCATGAAATTAGATGTTTCCTCAGACGAAAACTGGGCAGAAGTGACGAAAGCCATTGTCGAGAAATATGGTCGCATTGATATTTTAATTAATAATGCTGGTATTTCATCCGAAAAAGGACCAGATCAAATTACACAAGCGGACTGGTCAATCATGCATAATATCAATGCTTTTGGTCCATTCCTAGGCATTAAACATGTGTCTAACTATATGAAAGAAGCTGGGAAAGGCTCTATTGTTAATACATCCTCTTACACAGCGATTATTGGCGCAGGCTTTAATGCTTATACAGCCTCTAAAGGGTCTTTACGTGCGATTGCTCGAGCAGCGGCATCAGAGCTTGGTGCTTTCAATGTTCGTGTTAATACAGTATTCCCTGGTGTCATTGAAACACCCATGACAGCTAAATTATCTGAAGCAAAAGAAGCAATGGATATGTTAGTAAGAGCAACACCAATGGGTCGCCTTGGCCAACCAGAGGAAGTAGCAAATGCTATTTTATTTTTAGCATCAGATGAAGCTTCTTATATTACAGGTGCTGAGCTTGTCATTGACGGTGGCTATTCAGCACGCTAATTAATCGCTATAGGAAAGTGAAAATGCCTGTTCAAGCAGTGCATTTTCACTTTTTTTGTTTTTTTAGTAAAATGATGATAAAGCTTTCGAAATGCATTAAAATTCAGCTATCGATTAGAAAAAATTTGATATTTTTCGTGATTTTTTCATGAAAGTTTACGAAGTTATTGCACAATCATTTCAACAGCGTTAAAGTTTAGAAAGGGCGAAAATGTCATTACACAATTTGGGGGATTGTACTGAGCGTTTAGCTTTCGTACGAACAAATTAATTGGTCAGGATTTTGGCACACAAAACTCCTTGCAAAATCCTTAGTACCAAAGAGGGCATGTACTTTATTAGTTGCCTTAATCATCGCGTAAACTGCAATCATTGTATGAGGAAGTTACGTAATAAAAACAAAGGAGAATTGTATGCCAAAGGCTATAGGTATTGATGCAGGCGGCACATTGACAAAGGTTGCTTATTTAGATCAACACAATGAGCTTATTTTAACAACCTTTCCGTCTAATGATTTGCAATCTGTAAAAAAATGGATTATTGACCATCCAGATATTGAGGATATTGGTGTTACGGGGGGACGTACAGAGCAATTACTTGATGTCATTAAAACAATGAAATCGATTCATTATATAGTGGAATTTGAAGCAACATTAAAGGGTGTCCGATTTTTATTAAATAAAGAAGGTTACTTTTTTGAGCGTAGTATGATCACCAATATTGGGACAGGCACTTCCATTCATTATATGGAGGGCAATACCCATATTCGTGTTGGCGGAACAGGCGTTGGTGGTGGGACATTAATTGGATTGTCAGCGCTTACAACAGGTATTACCGATTACAATGAGCTACGAGAATTGGCTGACAATGGCCATCGTGAGAGTATTGATTTATTGGTTAAGGACATTTACCAGGGCATGGATACACCAATTGATGGTCATTTAACTGCGAGTAATTTTGGGAAAGTAGGCATTACAAAGTCCATCAAACATCCGGCCGAGGATATTATTGCAACGGTTCAGGGACTAGTAGGCGAAGTCATCACAACACTTAGCATTCAATATGCGGAAGAAAAAAAGGCTCAGCATATTGTCTATATTGGATCAACCCTCAGCAATAATGCTCATCTTGCCCGTGTAATTGCAAATTATACACGCACGAAGAAGCATACACCTGTCTTTATAAACGATCATGGCTTTTCAGGCGCTGTCGGAGCATTGCTCAACATTACAGAATATACAATTGTCTAGAGACAGATAAGAATGAACATGACTAATGCAGATTAGTCATGTTCATTTTTTTTACAAATAGCGAAGAAAATTACCTACATAGTAACGCCTCTACTTGAACAAATTATGTGCAGGAGGTGAAGTTACGTGGGCAAACGTAATAATCGGAACAACAGTAAAACCATGAATATGCGAACACATAATCCTTTTGGTACTTACAAAAGCAAAGATCTTGATCGAAGTAATAGCAATAATAACAACCCGAATGACAACTTGAACGAAGAGTTCGCAGCAGAATTTGATGCGAAAGCTAAAAATAAAAATAATAAAACAAATCATGATAAAAACCAGCAGTCTAATAAAACGAAATAGTGGAGGTACAAATCATGGCGAAAAAGAGGAAAACAAGCTTTAAAAAGAAAAAGAAGGAAGATACACATAAAAAGAATGATCGTGAGGAGTACTCAGCGGAGTTTAACCAAGTCATTCATAATAATCCTCAACAGCCAAAGCAATAAAGACAAGCTGCTCCAAAACTTTTTGGAGCTCTTATTTTTTACCGTATGTGCTTCTTTATACAGTCAAAAAGGGAGTGATTCAAGTGAGAAAATTTTATTTACTTGGACTTCTTTTTGTTTGTCTTGCTGTGTTTATACATCTACCAGTTGTTGCAAATGCACAACAAGAAACACCCGCTTATGCAAAATGGGGACAGATGGCTATCAAAGAGGTAAAGGCAAAATATCCTACTGCCAAGATTGTGGATTATTTGCATGAAGGCAAGGAAGTACATGGAACATCAACCATTGAGAAGTTTAAGCTTTGGCTTAAGCAGCCTGATAAGGAATTTGGTGTTTATGTCAGAATCAGCTATCAAACCACAACGCAAGAAGTAGAAAAAATTGAATTTCAAGAAAGTACTTCATAAAACAAGGATGCCTAAAATAGGGCATCCTTGTACTTTAACCTTCTAGCTTTTCAATAAATGCGCGCATCAAGCCTGGTAAATCAGGCCATGCATGCCCACTTACTAAATTGCCATCTGTATGAAGATTGGCGTCAATATAAGTAGCGCCCGCCACCTGCACCTCTGGCTTGCAGGCAATATAGGCTGTTAGCTCACGTCCTTTTAGCACTTCAGGAATAGTCGCGAAAATTTGTGCTGCGTGACAAACGGCTGCAATCGGTTTATTGGTTTCGAAAAAATGGGACACGAGTGGTGGAACATGCTCATTTAAACGAATGTATTCTGGCGCACGACCACCAGGAATAATCAATCCATCGAAATCGGTTGGATCAACATCAGCAAAAGAAGCATGTGCTTCTAAACCATAGGCAGGTCGCTCGATGTATGTATCGACGCCATCTACAAAATCGTGTAATACGGTCTGTAATTTCTTAGCTGATGGCGCTGCAATAGTGACATCATAGCCTGCCTCAAGACAACGATAATAAGGATAAAAAATCTCTAAAGCTTCTACTGCATCTCCTGCAAGTATTAAAACCTTTTTCCCCATGATTCCATCTCCTTTACATTGTGAATCTACTAAGTTTTATTCGACACATGCAAAAAATTTCCTGCTGATGATCGAGCCATCTTTCCAAATTACTTCCTTTACAAAGAAAAAAATGAAGCGTATAGTATTTATTTAGCTAGGTAAATAAATTTTTCAGGAGGTAGACAGCGATGAATCCAATTTTCCATGCTTTATTCCAAAAAAATCGCTATTTAACTAATTGCTTAAATGAAGTGCTGAAGCAGCATCATTTATATAGTTCTCAATGGACCATTTTATATTGCTTACATAAAAATGGGCCGATGACATTAACGCAAATTTGGAAGTATTTAAATGTGGAAGCGCCAAGTATTACAAGAGCGATTACAAGGCTTGAGTCATTGGGCTGGGTACAACGATTAGATGGTGAGGATAAACGAGAAAAGATTGTGACTTTATCTGCACAAGCAGAGGAGCGCCTACCAGCCATTACAGCAACTATTCTAGCATTTGAAGAAGAAATGGTAGGGTCATTAACTGCTGAAGAACAGCAGCAATTTCTAAAGCTATTGGAAAAAATGAAAGGTTGATGGACATGCAGCAAGAAGAGAATACACAGATATGGACGAAGCGTTTCATTAGTCTATTTTTAACGAATATCTCAGTCTTTTTTGTATTTTATGGACTTGTAACGACTTTGCCTCTTTATGCAATAGGGGAGCTACATCAGACAGATAAGGAGGCAGGGCTTCTATTGTCTGGCTTTTTATTGTCAGCTATCATTGTGCGCCCGTTTTCAGGAAAACTGTTGGATGTATTTGGTAAGAAAAAACTGTTAGTCCTCTCTATAGTGGGCTATTTTATTTGTACCGTCTTATATTTATTTATTCATCCATTTGGACTTTTACTTGGTCTTCGTTTTATTCAAGGGATTTTCTTTAGCATTATCACAACAGCCGCGGGTTCTTTAGCCGCAGATATTGTTCCTGCTAAACGAAAAGGGGCAGGGCTAGGCTATTTTACGATGTCTACGAATCTAGCAGTTGTCATCGGGCCATTTATCGGCTTATTATTAATTCAATATAGTACCTTTAACGTATTGTTCATTGTTATGAGTATTTGCGTTTTAGCAGGAGGAATTTTAGCGTTAACGGTCAATACCGATGATTTACCGAAACCTGCCCATGAAGGAAAACTAACCTTTAAATTCGATGATTTATTTGAGCGAAAAGCATTACCTGTTGCTGCGATTGCTAGTTTAGTAGCCTTTTCATATGCCAGTGTTTTATCCTTTTTATCGGTCTATGCACAGCAAAAAGATTTAATGGCAGTGGCCAGTCTTTTTTATGCAGTGTTTGCTGCATCCATGTTAATTACGCGTCCGTATACAGGTAAACTTTATGATACGAAGGGACCGCAATTTGTTATTATTCCTGGCATTATCTCCTTCGCCATCGGACTCGTTATGCTCGCTTTTGTAGAAGGACCCGTGTTATTTTTAAGTGCTGCTATTTTTGTAGGCTTCGGCTATGGAGCTGTGACGACAAGCTTGCAAGCATTAGCTGTTCAATCCACAGCCATCCAGCGAAGTGGCTACGCAACTGCAACCTATTTTACGATGTTTGACCTTGGAATCGCACTAGGTTCCTATATTTTAGGAATGGTGGCCGTACAGGCAGGTTATGCTTCAGTCTACTTGTCAGGTGCAGGTTTACTAGGGGTTGTCTTTATTATTTATCTCGTACGCCTTGCAAAGATGAAACCGAAAAAAGTAGTGAATATATAGTAAAACAGTTGGATCTGTCCCAACTGTTTTTATTATTAGAAGCGATCATAGGCTATGAAAATTCAGTCATGCAGCGCGGTCGTTATTGACCAAAATATGGTATAATAAGAGCGTAACTAGATAGAGGTTTCATGGGCGGTTGGCACAATTTTAACCTATCTCATTCAGCTTATTGAAGAGAAAGGAGTTGATGCCATTGACTATTTTTGAAGCAATGATGGTTGCGATAAGTCTTTCAACACTTATTGTTTCTGTACTTGCATTGTCATTTACTTTTACACAAAAAAAGTAAACCGCCCCTGCCTCGCCAGCATGTGAGATGGTTTACTTTCATCACTTTGCAAATCGCCTTTGAAGCGATTCGTCTTGTTACTAGGACCATTGGTGTTCCAGCACCAATGGTCTTATTTACTTATATACATCTTCACTAAGAATTATAACATGGATAAATGTTTTTTTTCAAATAATGTAAAATTAATTGTTATGGACTACAAATGATTTTTGGGGAATCAGTTGGTAGGATGAAATCATAAAATAGGATGTGATAATAAATGGAACCTAAATGGCTTGAGTGGGCAAAGGAACTACAATCAATTGCACAGGCAGGACTAACTTATTCGAAGGATATTTATGACTTAGAAAGGTTTGAATCATTAAGAGAAATAAGCGTGGACATCATAGCACACCATACGGAGATGGATAAGACGGTTATACGTGATTTATTTGCTAATGAGACGGGTTATGCGACACCAAAAATAGATATTAGGGCGGTTGTTTTTAGGGACAATAAAATATTAATGGTGAGAGAAAAGATGGATGGGGATTGGTCATTACCAGGTGGCTGGGGTGACATCGGACTTACGCCTAGTGAAGCAGCCATCAAAGAAACGAAAGAAGAATCGGGATTTGATGTAAAAGCAATCAAACTCATAAGTGTACTTGATAAGAAATGCCACCCTCATCCACCATCTCTCTACTATGTCTATAAAATGTTTATTCAATGTGAAATCATTGGGGGACAGGCAGAAGAGGGCATGGAAACTAATGCCGTTGCATTCTTTGCTGAAAATGAATTGCCCTCTCTATCAATAGCCAGAAATACAGCGTCACAAATAAAACTAGCTTTTCGTCATTTAAGGTACCCACAAGAACCTGCCTATTTTGATTAATACCTCAAGCTGCATAATTCCGAATTGTATATTAGATGATTAAAGGAGAGCCGCTCAAGCCTGCTCTCTATTTTTTATTGTATTCCTCGAATTTTTCGAATTTGTATTTGACATAAAGGAAAACACTAAGAAAATCTTAAGAATTAGTGTCTGAGTTTGTTAAGATTTAATTAGTATTATATCCTTATACGAATCCTATAGGGGTGATGACATGAACCTAAAGTGGTGGAGGAGTGAATGTAGTTGAACATTTTGATTTGTGATGATGATAAAGAAATTGTTAGAGCGATTAGCATTTATTTAGAAAATGAGGGCTATCAAGTATTCAAAGCTTACAATGGTATAGAGGCAATCGATCTTATTCGGGATCACGTTATTCACCTCATTATTATGGATATTATGATGCCAAAAATGGATGGGATTACGGCGACGATGAAGATTCGGCAAGATAATATGATTCCGTTAATTATGCTTTCTGCTAAGTCGGAGGATTATGACAAAATACTCGGATTAAATATCGGAGCAGATGATTATATGTCCAAGCCGTTTAATCCATTAGAACTTGTGGCTAGAGTGAAATCCCAGCTAAGAAGGTATACGACGTTTGGGAGTCTCGAGATGAGTAGTGCTGTATTTCAAACGGGCGGGCTTGTGATTGATGATGAACAAAAAGTCATTACTGTTGATAAACAAGAGGTTCATTTGACACCAGTGCAATATAAAATCTTAAAGCTTCTGACAGCCAATGCTGGTAGGGTGTTCACGATTGAAGAGATTTATGAAAAGGTATGGAATGTCAGGGCTATTAATCCTGAAAATACGGTTTCGGTTCATATTCGAAAGATTCGAGAAAAAATTGAAATTAATCCAAAAGAGCCGAAGTATTTAAAAGTTGTATGGGGAGTTGGGTATAAGGTTGAGAAAGTTGAGAAGTATTAGTCATGCACTCATTACGAAAGTGGTTGTGTTCCTAATTGCCATCGCTTGTTTAACTGGTATCGCGAGGGTAATGATCAACATGGAATTTAATGAGATTCATCTTAGTAGTATAAATCAAGATCATTATTTTGAAAGCCGAGCATTCGCTGATGAAAGTTACAGCATTATTGCTCCTTTAGCGCAATTAATCGGAAAATACAAAAGTGAAGAATATATTTTAAGTGATAAGACACTAGTAGAAGAGGATAATAGAAGAATCGAAGAAGAGTTATATTATGATTTCCGTAATTCTTATAGATATAATTCGAATTTGAGTGAAGAGGAAAATAAGGATAACTATCAAGAAATATATGCAAATGACATTGCTAGAATAAAAGATAAAAGTATGAATGAACAGGTAAGAAATTTTTATCGATTACGCAGTACGTTAGAAGCCTATGAAGGAATTGTGTTTTATGCGAGTGACGGTGAGCATGAGTTCTCCAATAGTGATCTCAATAAGAAAGAGCAATTTGAATCCTTTGATGCCTATATGTTATTTGAAAATTATCAACAAAAGCTTCATCCGAATGAAGTGAAAGAAAGTCAATACTTGGATTACTTTAC
Organism: Lysinibacillus sp. FSL K6-0057; assembly: GCF_038630885.1. NCBI lineage: Bacteria > Bacillati > Bacillota > Bacilli > Caryophanales > Bacillaceae > Lysinibacillus > Lysinibacillus sp. FSL K6-0057. The sequence continues at coordinate 1,825,950 of NZ_CP152047.1, forward strand.
ACATGAAGTTGACATGTTGAACCCACAGACAGATGTTATGTATGTAGCGTTTAAAGATTCTTACTTACAACAAAAAATGTCGGAATGGGAAAAAGATAAAGCGACTGCCCAAAGCTTTCTGAATGAATTTATGGTATTTCTAGCAGGGTTTATTTTATCTTTTGTGTATTTAATCATAGTTATTGGAAGAACGTCATTTAAAGATAAAGAAATTCATTTCCATTTCATTGACAAACTTTATAATGATCTCAATATTGTGCTAATCGGATGTTTAACAGCGATGTGGATCGCCATGATTGTTGAAGTATTCCATGATATGTACATGTTCTTCAGCGTGCCTATTTTTATCATTGCCTTACTATTGATTTTATCGCTCGTAAAGCATATTAAAAATAGATCGTTATTGCAGCATACACTCCTCTATCAAATTTTCAAAAAGCTATTTATTTTGGTGAAACATGTTTTTGACAGTGGTAGTACAGGCGTGAAAATTGTGCTGCTAGTCATTGGCTATCCATTAGTTGTGGCGGCAACATTTTTCATGTTTCCCATTACGATGGGGATAGCTGCCTGGTTGGCGCTGAGAAAGGTGAAGTCGTTTAACCGCATTAAAGAGGGTGTAGAGCAAATTAAAAATGGGGATCTTCATCATCGAATTGAAGTTGATGGAAAAGGGGAGTTTAGTCAACTTGCAGAAAATATAAATCGGATTACAGATGGGTTGAAAAAGGCAGTGGATAGTGAAATCAAGAGTGAGCGTTTAAAAACAGAGCTTATTACGAATGTTTCGCATGATATCAGAACGCCTTTAACATCAATTATTACGTATGTCGATTTATTAAAATTAGAAAACGATCCTGAAATGATTGCTGAATATGTGGACGTGTTAGATCAAAAATCGAAAAGACTTCAGCACTTAACCGATGATTTATTTGAAGCGGCTAAAGCATCAAGTGGTAGTATACCTGTCCAGTTAGAACGGATTGATATCGTATCATTACTAACGCAAGGGATCGGAGAAATGGATGAAAAAATTGAAGCCTCGTCCTTAGATTTTAAGCTAGCTCATCCAACAGAAAAAGTGTATGTGAAGGCTGATGGTAAACTCCTATGGCGTTCCATCGAAAATTTATTCTCGAATATTTTTAAATACGCACAGCCGGCATCAAGGGTGTATATTGATGTTGAAGATGTAGGGAATGAACTACTTGTAACATTTAAAAATATTTCAGCATATGAATTGAATATTTCAGCTGAGGAGCTAATGGAACGCTTTAAACGCGGAGATGAATCAAGATCAAGTCAAGGTAGCGGATTAGGGTTGTCGATTGCTGAAAGCCTTATTCACATCCAGCACGGCAAGTTCTTAGTGCAAGTAGATGGCGATTTATTTAAGGTCATGATTTATCTACCGAAATTCCCAAATGAATAATGTAATAAAGGAATAGGATACATGCGTGTCCTATTCCTTTTCTGTTGTTGAAAAAAGATCATGTCACTAGAAAAAGACTTTTTAGCAAGGTGAGGGGGTTGATTTCCGTTCCGCCAGCATCCTTTCCAGGGGGCGTCCGAGGAGCCGCTTCACTCACTTACGTTCGCTCCAGGGTCTCCTCTGTGACGCTAAATCCCCTAAGAGTGACGCTGGCTCCACTTCAATCAACCATTCTGCAAAGTGTCTTTACTTTTTTCATAGTAGCATAGCGATTAAATCGTCCATTATTTGTATTCTTAGAGGGGATAAACTCTTATTGGAGAAGTAATGCGTGACAACATCTCTTCCTAAAGAGTAGTGAACACCTTCACTTTATCTGAAAACCTTTGCTAAAAAGTTAACATTTTGTAGGTTGGAGTGGAAGGCTACTTGACTCCCGTGGGATAGCGAGACAGGCGAACCACTAAACGGAGCGGTAGCGGAGGAAGCGATTCGGCGCTCGCCCACAGGAAAGCAAGTAGCCTGCAACGGAAATTCATTTTCACTTTTCACAAAAATTCTATTGATTGTTTTGTTTTTCAACACTAGAAAAGACCTGTATAAAAAAGAGAGCGACATGAGCCAGCTCTCCTTCAAATTAGTTAAGATTCTTTTGTAAAAACGCTCGTGTACGGTCGTTTTGAGGGTTTGTAAAGAAGTTGTCTGGATGGTCGGATTCGATAATTTGACCACCATCCATAAAGACTACCTTATTTGCTACCTCTCGTGCAAAGCCCATTTCGTGTGTTACAACAATCATCGTCATCTGATCCTCTGCTAGGCTTTTCATGACCTTTAATACTTCGCCTGTTAGCTCAGGATCTAAGGCAGAGGTAGGTTCATCAAATAATAAAATTTGAGGATTCATCATCAGGGCACGAGCGATTGCTACACGCTGTTTTTGGCCACCAGAAAGATTGGCAGGATAAGCCTTGGCCTTGTCGGCAAGACCAATTTTTTGTAGTAAATCTTGACAGCGTCTCGTAATGGCCTCTGCTGATTCGGTTTTTAATAAGCTTGGTGCCATTTCGAGGTTTTGTTGAACGGTTAAGTGGGGGAACAGGTTAAAGTGTTGAAAGACCATTCCCATTTTTGCTGTAATTGCTTTGATGGCCTGTGGCTTTGTATATTGACCATCTTGCACAAGATAATCGCCATCTACGACAATACTGCCACCATCAATTTCTTCTAAATGTATTAAGCTTCGAAGCATTGTACTTTTCCCAGATCCAGAGGGACCGATAACTGCAATGACATCGTTCTTCTCTACCGAAAATGTAATTTGTTTCAGAACCTCCACCTGATCGAAAGATTTCTTCAAGTTTGTTACTTCCATCAATGCCATATGTGTCACCTCTATTCAAATTTAAAGCGTCTTTCTAGCCATTTAAAGAACACCGTCAAGACAAGGGTCATGACTAAGTAAATTGCACCAGCAATAAAGAACGGTGTAATCGTGAAGTCACGATTGACAGCTGTTTGCGCAAAATGGAGTAATTCTGGAACAGCAACTGCATAAAGTAGGGCTGTATCCTTAATCAGTGTAACGGATTCATTTGATAATGCTGGTAAGGCGACACGAAACATTTGTGGCAAAATAACACGTGTCGTCGTTTGCCACTTGGATAAGCCGAGCACCTGGGCTGCCTCATATTGTCCTTTATCGATGGCAAGAAGACCACCACGGAATATTTCTGCAAAGTAGGCAGCATAATTTAAAATAAAACCAAGGCAAGCGGCCACAAAACGATCGAGTACTAAATATTCACCGATTACTGGCAGCATAGGTAAACCGAAGCAAATTAATAATAATTGTAGTAATAGTGGTGTACCACGCATGATATAAATATACGTATGTGCAAGCCAAGCGAGTGGTTTTATGCGACTTTTTACGGCGAGTGTTAGTAAAAAGCCGAATGGAATCGATACTAGAATGGCGATGAAAAACAGTAAAACTGTCATTTTTGCCCCTTCTAGCATCGGTAATATCATAGTTTGCCAGTAATCCGCCATAACGATGTCCCTCCAAAAAGAGTAAGAGTTCCACTAAGGAAACTCTTACAGTTGATGTATCCTGTCCTTACTTTAATACTTTATCTTCACCGAACCATTTTGTAGAAATTTCAGACGCTGTACCATCTTCATTCATTTTGTCTAACGCGGCTTGTAGTTTTTCTAATAATGCTTCATTGCCTGGTTTTACACCAATACCATACTGTTCAGGTGCAAGTGATTCCTCTAATAATTTGAATGTATCCGGCTCTTGTGTCATGTAATATTCTGCAACGACCGCATCAATGACCACTGCATTAACACGGCCTGTTTTTAAGTCTGATAATGCTAATACATTATCCGTGAATTCTGTAATTTTTTTCACTTCTTTGTGAATCGGGTTCCCGTTTAATGCATCTGCCGCAGAAGAAAGAGATTGAATACCTACTTCTTGTCCAGCTAAATCACTTAGTTTTGTAATCTTTGAATCTGCCTTTGTTAGCACAACTTGAGAGTTTTCAAGATAAGGCTTTGTAAATAGAACTTTTTCCTTACGTTCATCTGTAATCGTATAACCGTTCCAAATTAAATCAATACGTCCGCTCAGTAATTCTGCCTCTTTTGTTTTCCAATCGATTGGTTGGAATTCTGCTTCAACGCCCATATGCTCGGCTGCTGCACGAGCTAAATCAATATCGAATCCAACGATGTCATTTTTATCATCGCGGAAGCCCATTGGTGCAAATTTATCGTCGATCCCAATAATCACTTTTTCTTGATCTGCTGCTGTTTCGTTTTTTTCTGCTGTCTTTTCTTTTGATGAACCACACGCTGCTAAAACGATGACAGCTGTCAGCATCATAAATAAAGTCAATACACGTTTCATTTTTGTTTCCCCCTATAATCTATCACTTTCGCTTGCTAAACTACTAATGTGTTAAAGGATAACATCGTACTCTAACAATGTCAATATCGTTTTGGATTAATCAGAAAAAGAGCGGTGTTTTCTAGCATTTTTTTGAATAGCATAAAATAATGAAATTGGGGGATAGTAAGTAACTGAAGAATAGGAAAAGAAAAAGGGACTGCACTTAAAGAACAGTCCAGTGAAATGATGTTAGCTATTTTTGCTGTGGATTGCTTTGCGTGCCAAGGCATCAGCCGCTTTGTTTTGTGCGTCAGGCACCCATTTGATAAAAAATAAATCAAAGCTAGTAGCAAGTGCTAAAGCTTTTTCTAAATAAGGTTTAAATTCCTCGTTTTTGACATATTCTTTTTCCATAGAAGCGACAACGATTTTGGAATCCGAACGTACTGAGACAAGAGGGGAGCCTAACTTTTGTGCTTCTTCAAGGCCACGAACTAATGCCGTGAATTCAGCAATATGGTTGTTTGTTTCGCCAATATACTCACTGATTTGGATATGGTGGCCTTCACCTTTAATAAATAACCCAATCCCACTTGGCCCAGGATTTCCTGCACTGGCAGCATCTATATAAACTTCTAACATATCATCCCTACTTTGCGTTTTGACTTCCCTATAATTGTACAACAAGGCTATGGCGCAAAGCATCCTTGTGGAGCAATTCGTGTTTGAAAAAAATACGTAGGAAGTAAACAAAATAGTTGCTTGTTGAAATTGAACGCTTCATAATAGTAGGAAGTGAATTTTGGACGTGAAAGGAGCGAGAGTTCAACATGGAGAAAGTGACGGTTATGAAGGATATTGACGAACTGCATGATACGTATTGTGCGGATTGCTTGGTGATTAAGCAATTACGTAAAGACCGTGGTAAACCAGGGGCTCATCGTTTCTGTATTGAAGCCTGTTCAGTTGGAGAAAAGCTACAGTTCTTAGGGGAAGAGCTTTTAAAAGTTTATAGTAAATGAACACATGAAGAAAAGCTACATCTATTAGCAACAATGCTAATAAATGTAGCTTCTTTAATTGTCACAATTATTTCGTATCAGCATAGCTGCTTAGGTCTTGATAATACTTTGTAAGAGAGGAAGCTGAAATATCGAATGTCGCAGCGATTTCTTTCACCGTCATAGATAGAGACTCGAACAGCTCCTTTTCCTGACCATAACGAATCGCACCAGCTGCAATGGCTGCTTCTTTGCGCGCAGTCGGTTGTCCTTCAATTAAATAGTCCTCTAATAGCTCAAGCATCGGTGCTGTTTCACGCTCATTTTGCTCTAGGAAGTCCTTTACTTGTGTCAGGACATTGCTCTCAAAGTTTGAGAATTCCTCACCTTTATAGCCATTCGATACTAATAACTCCCAGAATGCTAGGTGCTCTTCTTTTAAGAATGAGCCAACCTTCTTCTCGGATGCCTCAAAGTTCTTCTTGAAATCTTCAAAGACTTTTGCATGATCCTCTGGGAAGAAAATCAGTGTGGACACAGCTAAATAATGAGCCGATTTCTTCGTTCCGTCTGGTAAGATAAAGGCAAATACATGCATACCTTCAGGAATCGGTTTGTTATTTTCACGACGAATATAAAGCTCTTCATTTGTAAGTAAATGATTAGCCTTGAAATATTTTTCCTCAACAACAGACACCGTACCAATAAATAAAGTCGGCTGAGACCAATCTTCAAGTACTTTGACTGTAGAAGGTCTTACCGCCTTTTTCTTCGTTTTCTTTAGATAATTTTTCCAGATAGATGGCTCTTGATGGAAGAAAAAGTCGTCTAAAGCGATGGCTTCGATTAGCTCACGCTGTAGAACGCTCTCTAATTTAGGCTGCCATGTGCCCACATGCTCGATATAGGCACGAACATCTTTGCGTTCAGGATATTCTAAGTAAAATGTTTGTAGCACACGCTCTAATTCTTCGATTTGTACTGCTTCCACTGTTACTTGCTGTTTGCCTTCACAACATTTTTTATATTTTTTGCCGCTACCGCATGGGCATGGATCATTACGTTTTACCATAATTAGAACACTTCCTTTAATCATTGTTAATCGTATATTGCTAAATAATTTGCGTACTCTTAATAATAACGGTACTTTTGTATGAAGAAAAATAATTGTCTATTTTGAAATATCTAAAAAATATAGAGGGACGCCCTGATTCTAGTATATGTACGTATTTTTCTACTTAGAACTAAAAAAAAGAAAACGGTCTCCACCTTAAATAGGCAGGACCGTTTCTAGTTAAATTATTGCTGAACGGCTTCGATTTCCACTGTCAGACGTTCAAGCTCATCAATTAAATGGCCAATGTAGGCAATTGTATCACGAAGCGGTTGGTCAGTCGTGATATCAACACCTGCCATTTGTGCTAACTCCACTGGTGATTTTGTGCCGCCAGCCTGTAGCACTGCTAGCCAATCTTCAACAGCTGGAGCGCCCTCTTTTAAAATACGTTGAGACACTTGTGTTGAGATGGTTAACCCTGCACTATATGTGTATGGGTAAAGGCCCATATAATAGTGTGGCTGACGCATCCATGTAAGTTCAGCACCTTCAGAGATAGCCACTGTATCACCCCAGAAATCTTCCAGCACAGAGCGTTTTAATTGGTTGAGGATGGTTGCGTTAACTGCCTCTCCAGCATCAATTAATTCATATACTTTACGTTGATAGGCAGCTTCTAGTAAATGTGTAACAAAGTTATGATAATATGTTTTCGCTACAATATTGGAAATTACCCAACGTTTAAAGCGTAGATCATCATTATGTGTTAGTAAATAATTCGCTAACAGCATTTCATTCATTGTTGATGGCGCTTCAATAAAGTACAAAGATGGTCGACTATTCAGATAAGATTGATGTTCATACGTATTTGCAAAATGCCCCGCATGACCAAGCTCGTGAATAAGTGTAAAGACTTCATTCATTTGTTCATTCCATGACATTAAAATATAAGGATGGCTACCATACGGACTTGAACAAAATGCCCCTGTAGATTTTCCTTTGTTTGGTGCATAGTCAATCCAGCGTTCATTGAAGGCTCTATCCATTAACTGATTATAGTCTTCACCCATAACGGCTAATGCCTTTTCAACATATTCTTTTGCCTCAGCCATCGATAGTCTAGGATCATAATCAGAGTCCAGCGCAATTTTTAAATCTGCAAATGTCATTTGGTCGATACCGTTGGCTTTTTGAATTAACGTTGCATAGCGACGCATATGCGGGGCAAGCTCTTTTGTAATTAAATCAATTTGACGATTATAGAGAGAACGATCGACATCTTGATCAAATAGTAAATAATCAATAACAGAGTTAAAGCCTCTTAGGTCAGCCATTGTTTTTTCTTGTTGAATATGTGTGTTATATACTTGAGCCGTTGTATGCTGGTAATCACGTAGCTTGCTTGAAAATGCTTCAAAGGCAGCACGACGTACATCTGTATTTGCTTCAAACTCCCAGTCATTTTCGTACAGGACGAAGCTAAGGGGATGCTTTTCACCATTGGCTTCAAACTCGCCAAAATCCATGTCCACTAATTTCGTCGTATTATACGTTTTATAGGGCGCGTCAAATGTAGGGCTGAATGCTGCTAGCGCTTTTTCCACTTCAGGGTGTAGCTGGTGTGGTTTTCGTTTTAATAATTCCTCTAGATATCGTTTGTAAAGAGGGCTTGATGTTGCTGCTTCTTGTAAAACAGCTTCATCCAATGCCAGTAACTCACTGCGTACGAAGGATAGAGCACTGCTGACTTTTCCGATAGCTGTACCAAATTTTGCGGCACGCATTTGTGCTACATCATTTGTGCGATCTGTTTCGAGATTTAAGCTTGCATATGTGCCAATCGGAACAAATCTTTTTTGTAGCTCCTCAAAGGCTGTTAACACGTCGATTACTTTTTGCGCATCGGTAATTGTTCCTTTGTATTGTTGCTCGAAGCTAAGTGCATCTTCTACTAATTGTGCTAAGGTCGGTTCAAAATCAGCCTCATTGCTCAATAAATCTGTTAAATCCCAAGTTTCTTCTACTGCAACATCTTTTCGTAATGGTAAAACTTTCATTTATGGACACCCCTTTACATGTAAGTGATTTCATTATAACGAAACTATTTCGGAAAGTGAAATAATTTCATAGAATAGTTGCAATATTCTTACTGAAGGTCGTTTCGCATGAAGTATGTTTGAAATATTGTCGGTCGGGAACAATGTGTGTATAGCCAACATCTTTTATTACTCATACTAATGGCTAGAACAAGACATATTGGAGGAGAAATGGATTATGACACAAAACTTAAACAAACAATTAAATAAGCTAGTGGCCACATGGTCTGTGCTTTACACAAAGCTACACAACTATCATTGGTATGTCACAGGGCCAGCCTTCTTTACACTGCATGCAAAATTTGAAGAGCTGTATAATGAAACAACGCTGAATTTAGATGAAATAGCAGAGCGTATTTTATCAAAGGATGGCAAGCCAGTGGCGACATTAAAAGAGCATCTAGAGCTATCCTATGTAGAGGAAGCAACAGGTGATGAAACGACAGAGGACATGGTTGCAACGACAATTTCAGATTTCCAAAAGCTGATGAAAGCTTTGAATTCTACAATGGAGCTAGCCGCAGAAGAAGGGGACGACCGTACAGAGGATTTACTCAATGCGATGTATCAGTCTCTTGAAAAGCATACATGGATGTTAAAAGCCTTTCTTGACAAGTAAAAATGAAACGTTCAGCATGCTGGAGAAGAAAGCCTCTCTAGCATGTTTTTTTCTGCCCTGAACGCTTTATGTCAAATCAGCAACATAGTTTAAGGCATCATAACAATTATTACAGTTTCATAAAACGGGTTTGCTTGTGTGCCGTGAGGGTAATTTTCTAGTAAGCCATACAACTTAGGAGGAATTGAACATGATGAATGAACAAAATCCAAAAATTGAGGTGGCCCATACAAGGGATGAAATGCTTCACATTTTAGAGCATATGCGAATGGAAGGTTATCACCAAGACGATATCCATATTATTGCGAGAGATCCCCAACAGTTTGAGGATGTAAAATGGGATGCCGATGTGCAAACACATGAGGCTGGAAATTGGGTAGACCAATTCAAATCTTGGTTTACAGGCGACTCAGCTGTTACAGAGGGCTTAAAACGATTTAATCTGTCAGAGGGACAAATCGCTTACTATGCACATCTTGTAGAACAAGGAAGTATTGTCCTATATGCAGAACATGAGGATGATGTTGATACGCTTCAAACCTATCCAGAGACAGCGGAAGAGCAAGAGGAGCGTTTAAGAAATCAACAGCGTATGGCAGAGGCAGAGCAATATAGAAGATTTTTATAAAGAGAAAAACAGAGTGATCCCAGTGATCACTCTGTTTTATTGTATGACTTTTTCTTGTGCGTCTTTCTTGATAAAGCGTAGGGCATGGAAGTGCTCTAATTGAGCCACTAAATTCCCAATAAGAATGAAGCTACCACCAATCGCTAATTTCATAGTTAAGCCTTCTCCGATAAACATCATGGCAAACATAGCGGCAAAAATAGGCTCTAAGGAGAATATTAGACCTGTATGTGTAGCAGAAGTATACTGTTGTGCAACAGTTTGACCAACAAAGCAAAACGCACTACAGATGATGCCAAGCCCTAAAATAGCAATCCAAGATGTTGTGGAATTTGGCAATGTCGGTGTTTCGAATAGAAATGTTAAGCCAAGCGCATAAATACCAGCAAAGCCAAGCTGATAAATTCCGTATGAAATGGATTCTACATTTCGTGTGAATGAGCTGTTTAAAAGTAAATAAATTGAATAACATACCGCAGCAATTGCTACTAATAAATCACCTGTATGGAAAGTGAATGAGCCATGTGCTGTTAAGACGGTAATACCAATCATCGTACAAATGATCGCAAAGCTAACTGCTCGAGAAGGTAATTTTTTTTCAATAAAGCTGCTGAAAATCGGCACTAACACGACTGTTAGGCTCAAGATGAAGCCAGCATTTGAAGCAGAAGTAGACTGTAAACCAAATAAACTTAACGCGAACACAATGAATAATAAAAATCCTTGAATAGCCGCATATTTTAATGTTTTACCATTTACTTTGATCATCCGTTTGTAAAAAATAAGTCCTGCTACGAAAAATGCGATGATACAACGCAATGCCACCACATTATAAACTGCCAATGTTTCTAGCCCCATGACCATAAAGGTATAAGAGAGCCCCCAAAACATTGTGACAATAACCATCAATACATTTGCTTTTCCTTGGATACTCATTATGTTCACCTACCATCTGTGTACTAAAACAGTTTTTATACTAAAAATTACTATATATCTTGTATTGTGATTAGTAAAACGAATGTTTATAATGAATAGGATTAAAAAAATTCATGTATATAGAGGGATTGCGGATGAGCTTAGTTAAATACGAGATTTTAACAAAGGTGGCAGAGGTGGCAAGCTTTACAAAAGCAGCTGATGCACTAGGGTTAACACAGTCTGCTGTGAGTCATGCCGTGTCAAGTTTAGAAAAAGAATTTGGCTTTGCTCTCATTCATCGAAGTCGTGTAGGTGTAACATTAACAAGTGAGGGACAAACGATGCTAAGGGCAATGCGTCAGGTTTTGGATGCGCAGGAATTATTACAGCAGGAAGCAGCTCATATTCTTGGCGTGACACGTGGTAAGGTTCGAATTGGTGTAATTTCAAGTATTTCTTCGAATTGGATGCCAGAAATTGTTCGGATTATGGATAATCAATTTCCAGGAATACAGGTGGAGTTACGAGAGGGAGATTACTATGAAATTGAACAATGGCTTTTAAGTGGTGAAGTAGAAGTCGGGTTCTTGAATGGTCAAAAGTCAGAGCAATATCAATTTACTGAGTTACAACAAGACCCATTATTATGTATTGTTTCGGATAAAAGTCCCTTATTTGATAAGACAGAAATTGATATCGTAGACCTAGAGGATATGCCATTTATTATGACTTCCTATAAAGGGACAAATGATGTCAAGGTGCTATTAGAGCAATATCATATAAAGCCGAATATTCGCTTTGAGCTTTCTGAGGAGGTAGGGATTCTTTCTATGATTTCACATCATTTAGGGATTAGTATTTTACCCCAATTGGTTATTCAAAATTTACCACCAACATTGAAAGCGATTCCATTAAAGCAAGGTGGCTACCGCACCATTGGGATTGCTATGAAACACCATGCTTCACCCGTTACAAAGAAATTTGCAGAGATTTTAAGCGCTTGGTTAAATGAACAAAACAGCTCCCTACGATAGTCGCTATTGAAGCATATCCTTACATTACGTTAAAATAGTATTTGTATATATTTCAGAAAATAGGTGAGTGTATGGGGACATTACAAGGCAAAACCGTACTCATTACAAGTGGGGGAACACTTGAAAAATGGGATCGTGTACGAGGGCATACGAATTTATCAAAAGGCACAATGGGCTGTTATTTAGCAGAGGCGGCGCTGGCTGCTGGCGCTAACGTAGTATATATGCATGGTTACTTTGCACAGCTCCCAGAAAACCACAACAAAATGACATTGATAAAATTTGAAGGCATAGAGGATTTAGGACAAAAGGTGTGTCATGCTGTCCAACAACAAGTCGATATCGTCATTATGGCTGCTGCTGGCTCTGATTGGGTCATTGACAAGGTGTATGATCAATCAGGTAATTTAATGGAGGAGGCGGGGAAAATGCCTTCCGACGAACCACCTATTATTCATTTTAAAAAGGCGCCAAAAGTGTTAGGACAAATCAAGGGCTGGCAACCAAAGGTAACATTAGTAGGCTTTAAGCTCGAAGCGACGGATGATGAGGAGTTCTTGCTAGCTCGCGCAAGACTGCGTATGGAAACAGCCAATGCTCAATTTATGGTAGCAAATAGCTCCCAGTCTTTATACGGAGGGGACGAGCCTCATTGGATCGTGCCTGCTGAAGGCCAACCAATCAAGGTGATGGGGAAGCAACAGACCGCACAAGCTTTAATGGCCTGTTTACAAGAACAATAAAATCAAGAACTGTGCAGAGGCTATATTTCTGTGCAGTTTTTTTCTTTGCTTCTGTGGTTAGATATACTGACATAGCATACAATACGGTAGGATTATGTGTGAATAGTCTATAAAATTCTCACATTGCATAGTATTCAACTAGGTTTTCTAATATTTTGTATTGACATTCCTATAGCAGAATTATAGAATTATTTTCAAGAAACGCAGTACTCTTATCAAGAGAGGTGGAGGGACTTGGCCCAATGAAGCCTCGGCAACCGAAAAACAGGTGCCAAATCCAACAGATGGTGTCTGAGAGATAGGAGGGGCTATCAATCAGTTTGATGCGTTGGCCTCTTTATGATCAATAAGGATAAAAAAGAAGGGGTGTATCGTATGGCTCAGTCGGTAAAAGTAGATGATAAGAAATTAGAGGCAATTGCGAAGGCGATTCAAAATCTTGAATTTGGTGAAGTGCATATTACGATTCAAGATGGTGTGATTGTGCAAATTAATAGGCTTGAAAAGCAGAGATTTCCGCAGAAAAAATAACAATGATTTCAGTAGAACTTATGTCAAACGGCCACCTATAAGCATGAAGGATTTCCTTTGCTTACAAGTGGCCCTTTTTTTGTGTAAAGGCTAGCTATAAAAGCTTTTTGGTATAGGACCGATATGACGGCGATGATAAAGTAAAGGCTCTTTTTGAGCATTTGTAATGTCTATTACCTGCCCAATAAAAATGGTATGGTCGCCAGCATCAATTTGCTGAAACGTTTTACATTGTAAATTAGCTGCTGTATCATGTAAAATCGGTAGTCCAAAAGAGGAAGTTGACCACTGTGCTTGTGCAAAGCGATCAGGGATTTTACTTGCAAATAGTGTACATAAATGTTCTTGATCACTCGCTAAAATATTGACCGCAAAATTTGGCGCAGCCGTAAAATAAGGATGGAGCTGAGATTTTTTATCGAGTGACCACAAAATAAGGAGCGGGTCGATTGAAACAGATGCAAAGGAATTGACGGTTAAGCCAATAGGTTTTGTGTCATGACATGTCGTGACAACTGTTACGCCTGTAGGATAATTACCTAATGCTAATTTAAAAGCAGCTACTAAATCTGTCATTCAAATCACCTCTTTATGAAATTAGTGAACGGAGTTTGTAGGTAAACGAAACTTTTTTTCATATCCTACTAGTAACTCCTTTTCTTGAGTAAATTTTAAACCAATCAAACATACAGGTAAAGGTAATGGGGAAAGAAAGGGGAATGGCCATGACTTTATATTTTGATCATCTGGTTCATCAAGTGGAATCACCAGAAAATATAAAGGTTTTCTTCAATAAACGAAATGTCCATACAGTGAATGGTGGGCAGCACACGATGTGGGGGACTTATAATACGTTAAGCTACTTTGGCTTAAGCTATATTGAACAAATTGCTATCTATGATCGTGATTTATTTGAGCAAGCGGCACAATACCCATATTCCCTACATTATACGTTTAAACGTGATCAAGAGCGCCAGGGATTTTCTCGAATTGCCCTGCGCACAAAAAATATTGAGGAAGAGGGTCGGCGCTTGCGAGCATTAGGCTATGAAGTATATGGGCCAGATGCATGTAGCCGAACAAGACCAGATGGCACTGTTGTAGAATGGAAGCTACTGCATTTTGGCAAGCCAGATCTTCCAATCGATTTTCCATTTTTGATTGAATGGGCGGAGGAAGATGAAGAGCGTTTGGCTCAACTAAAGGCAAGTGGTGCCATTGATGTAAAACAGGCTATAACGATGGAATCCATCCAATTCTATGTCAAGGACATGCAGGCAACCGTTCAGCTGTGGCAAGAGGCGTTGCAGCTACCAGAGCCTGTGCAATATGAGCAGTATATGTCACTACAGCTACCGAATATGCGTTTAGATTTCTATAAGGAAGAGAGCGCAGTAGCCATGACACTCGGTCATGTCAAAGAAGGGCCATTTGGCGTGACATTAAAAGATCCAAAACGTACAAAGGAAACGTTAGTTTGCCCAGGCGCTTTTTATTGGATAAATCGATAATGAGAAAAATCCACTTCAACAGAGAAGTGGGTTTTTACATGTTGCTGAACTAGAAGAAAAAGACTTTTTCATAAGGCGAGAGGTTGATTTCCGTTCCGCCAGCGTCCTTTCCAGGGGGCGTCCGATGAGCCGCTTCACTCACTTCCGTTCGCTCCAGGGTCTCTTCTGTGACGCTAAATCCCCTAGGAGTGACGCTGGCTCCACTCCAATCAACTTGCTACAAAAGTTGACTTTATTAATCTTTCATCATTTCCATAGTGTAAAGTAATTAGTCACGACAACCACTAATAAGTGAAAACCCTTCATTTGTATTTGTAAATACCTTTACTAAAACGATAACCCTTTTGTGGATTAGAGTGGAAGGCTTTTTGATTAGTAAAACCGGCGAAACCATACACGGAGAGTCGGCGTCAAGCAAGTAGCCTGCAACGGAATTCTATTTTCACCTTCCTATTCGATAGAAAAATCCACTTCAACAGAGAAGTGGATTTTCGTTGCCTATTATTATTCTATCGTCATTTTTTTCGGTAATTCTGTACCTGTATACCAATCAAATTCAATTTCAAATGAATGCTTGTCGCCCTTTTTTGTATAGGAGTATTCGATTTTGAGCTGCTCACTAGGGCTAACAACAGTTGGCTCTGTGCCTTGAACAAAAGTGAATTCACCATTTTCTTTAAGCTTCTTTGCAATCGTTTCTAGTGTTGCCGCAAATTCTGCTACACTTTGTCGTTCTTTATGCTTCAAAATAACTTCTGTCATTGGTTTATTTTGTTTTTGCATCGAAATCCCTCCTTACTTATTGTTACTTCTATTATAACATGGAAGGGTCACTAAGCTTTTATAACAACACAAAAAGCGGATGAAGGAAACGATCCTTTTCCTAATCCGCTGCTAATCTGGAACTACACGGATAGCCCCATTCTGCTTATAGTTTTACAACATTTGATGCTTGGGGTCCACGATTGCCTTCCACAACATCAAATGAAACCTTTTGACCTTCTTCAAGTGTACGGAAGCCTTCCTCCTGGATGCCCGTAAAATGAACAAATACATCTTCGCCATCATCACATTCAATAAAGCCATAACCCTTTTCATTATTGAACCACTTTACGATCCCCTGTTGCATAAGCATTCGCCTCCAATGCGCTTGAATGTAAAATAAAGTTAACTAAGTCGTGCTATATTGAGAAAATGTGAAAAAATTGCATTTTCTCTTAGAACATACAGGAATTGAACAAAGTTGTCAATCGATTGTCGAAATGCTCGTATATCTGGCTTTCTTTTTTTTCACAATTAAGACTATAATGGAAATGAACAACATAGAAAGTAGGATGCCAAATGACAACGAAAAATCAACCATTATCAGATTTAGAAATCGCTAGTCAAGCAGTGATCAAACCTATTACGGAAATTGCCAATGCTGCGGGTATTCCAGACGATGCCCTTGAGCAGTATGGACGCTACAAAGCAAAGATCGATCCATTAAAAATTACAGCTCAGGGCGAGGATGCAAAGGTTGTATTAGTCTCAGCCATTAGTCCAACCCCAGCAGGTGAAGGGAAGTCGACGGTAACGGTAGGACTGGCAGATGCCCTTCATAAATTAGATAAGAAAGTGATGGTTGCTTTACGTGAACCATCATTGGGTCCCGTAATGGGCGTAAAAGGTGGAGCAACTGGCGGTGGCTACGCACAGGTAGTACCGATGGAGGATATCAATTTACATTTCACTGGTGACCTTCATGCGATTACAACAGCTAACAATGCTTTATCTGCATTCATTGATAATCATATCCATCAAGGGAATGCATTAAACATTGATCCACGCCGTATTATTTGGAAGCGTGTAATGGACTTAAATGATCGTGCCCTTCGTAAGGTAGTGGTGGGATTAGGTGGTCCTGTTCAAGGCATGCCGCGCGAGGACGGCTTTGATATTACGGTTGCCTCTGAAATTATGGCGGTATTCTGTTTAGCAACAAGTATTGAGGATTTACGCGAGCGCATTGCAAGTATCGTGATTGGCTATACTTTTGAGCGTGAGCCTGTCTTTGTGCGTGATTTACAGGTAGAGGGTGCCTTAACACTATTATTAAAAGATGCCTTTAAGCCAAACTTAGTTCAAACATTAGAGGGAACACCTGCCATTATCCATGGTGGTCCATTTGCGAATATTGCCCATGGCTGTAACTCCATTATGGCGACACAAACAGCTCGTAAGCTAGCTGATATTGTGGTGACAGAAGCGGGCTTCGGCTCTGATTTAGGTGCTGAAAAATTCATGAACATTAAAGCACGTAAAGCTGGCTTTAAACCAAGTGCGGTAGTTATCGTAGCGACAATTCGTGCATTAAAAATGCATGGTGGTGTACCGAAAACAGCGCTTGTAGGTGAAAATGTGGAAGCACTTCTACAAGGAATTGAAAACTTAGCTAAACATGTTGATACAGTTCGTACATTTGGCGTTGAACCAATTATTGCCTTAAATCGTTTTATCACGGACACAGAGGCTGAGCTAGAAGCTGTTCTGAACTGGTGTCAGGAAAATCATGTTCGTATTGCTCGTACAAATGTCTGGGAAGAAGGCGGTAAAGGTGGTCTAGCCCTAGCTGAGCAAGTACTAGCTGTGCTAGAGGAAGAAAACAACTTCTCTCCTTTATACGACGTAACAGAATCGATTGAAGAAAAAGTACGTACGATTGTGCAAAAGGTATATGGCGGGAAAGATGTACAATTTACAGACCAAGCTAAAAAACAAATTGCCCAAATCGAAAAATTCGGCTGGGACTCTCTTCCGGTTTGTATGGCGAAAACACAGTACTCTTTATCAGATCAACCAAGTTTACTTGGTCGTCCAGAAGGCTTTACCATCACAATTCGTGAAGTTATTCCAAAGCTTGGTGCAGGCTTCTTAGTGTGCCTAACTGGCGATATTATGACAATGCCAGGACTTCCAAAAGCACCTGCTGCCCTACGTATGAATGTCGATAATGAAGGACATGCGGTAGGATTGTTCTAAATGTATGTTGAAAGCTGCCCAAGTTAAATGGGCAGCTTTTTTTATCGATAATGGAGAAACCTGGTTCCTAGATGCTCGCTGCATTGTCTGGAAGTGACCTAACTCATCGTCTATCTACAATGCAAACATGGGATAAATGTGAAATTTTAGTTGATTCCTTCACCCGCTACATGAGTAAAAAT
This sequence comes from Lysinibacillus sp. FSL K6-0057, assembly GCF_038630885.1. Lineage (NCBI taxonomy): Bacteria > Bacillati > Bacillota > Bacilli > Caryophanales > Bacillaceae > Lysinibacillus > Lysinibacillus sp. FSL K6-0057. The sequence continues at coordinate 1,843,622 of NZ_CP152047.1, forward strand.
TCATAAAAATTAATTTTTTTTAAAAGATTTTAAGATTCTAGTGAAAACTAGGATCTTTTTTATGTTGTAGAAAAAATACGAGAACTTTCCTTATATAAATGTGTTTGGTATTTTTTATTAATAGTTCTCTGATTTTGGAAAGAAAGAGCGGATTTTTACAACGAAGGACAATTGTCAAATGAATTTTTATTTAAAAAATACATTGAATTTTCTTTTTCTTTTAAATATAATTTATTTAATTCTAATTCGGAACACTGTACCGATAATAGGAACACGGAGGGATGAAGTCTTGAAAATCGCAACAGATATTGGCGGTACTTTTACCGACCTAGTTTTCACAGATGAAAAAGGAAATCTTCATTTTGATAAGGGCCATACGACACCTGGTCATTTTGAGGATGGCATATTAAATGTATTAGGACGACATGTAACAGAAGATTCTTTAATTGAATCATTTATTCATGGATCGACGGTTATCATCAATACATTAACGGAAAGAAAAGGGGGCGTAGTCGGGTTAATTACAACAAAAGGCTTCCGTGACATCATAGAAATTGCTCGTGGAAATCGACCAGACTTATATAACTTTAAATATAAAAAGCCAGAACCATTTGTAGAGCGTTATTTACGACAAGAAATTGATGAGCGAATCGATTTTAAAGGAAATATTATGAAAGCGCTTAATACCAAGGAAGTTGGCGATATCGTTCATAAATTTAAGGAATTGGGTGTTGAGGCGATAGCCATTTCCTTAATACATGGCTATAAAAATCCAATTCATGAACAACAGTTAAAAGAAGCCATTTTGAAAATTTGGCCTGAAGTGTATATCACACTTTCAAGTGAAACGATTAAAGAATACCGAGAGTATGAAAGAACAAACACAACAGTCCTTAATTCTTATGTAAAGCCCATTGCACATGCCTACTTAAAAAGCTTAAAAGAGAAATTAAGCACAATTGGCATTACAGACCATTTAAAAATTATGCAATCGAATGGCGGAACAACAAGCTTTGATAAAGCGATGGAGCTGCCAATCAACCTTGTAGAATCTGGTCCAGTAGCAGGTATGTTTGGAGCAGCAAAATTAGGCCAACTTCTCAATGAATCCAATATTATCGCCTTTGATGTGGGTGGGACGACAGCAAAATGCTCGCTTATTACAGATGGCAAAGTCAATGTCACAACAGATTATTATATTGAAAAAAATGAAAAATTTGCAGGTTATCCGATTAAAACACCTGTAGTGGATATTGTTGAAATCGGCAATGGTGGTGGCTCCATCGCACGTGTAGATCAGTTTGGCTCATTAAAGGTTGGACCAGATTCTGCGGGGGCAAATCCAGGACCTGTAGCATATGGCTTAGGGAATACACAGCCAACAATTACAGATGCCAATGTTTATTTAGGAAGATTATCCTTAGAAAACTTTGATAACCCAGTATCTATTGACAAAGTGGAGGAGGCTCTTGTTGAAGCAATTGCGAAACCATTTCATGTGTCAGCAGAAGAAGCAGCACAAGGTATTTTAGATATTGCAAACTCCAATATGTTAAACGCACTGAAGCTGATCTCTATTCGTAAAGGCTATGACCCTGAAGACTTTACAATGGTGGCATTTGGTGGTGGTGGCCCACTACATGCGATTAACCTAGCAGAAGAACTAGGCATGAAAAAAGTCATTATTCCTTATGGTTCATCCGTCTTCTCAGCATTAGGAATGATGATGACTGAATACCGACAAGATTATATTCAAACAAGTTTAATGGGGTTCGATCATCATCATCTAGCGGCGATTCAAGAAAATATTGATCAAGTGATTGCCAATGCCTATGCAGATGCACCATTATCAAAGGATCATTATTATTTTGAAATTAATTATGATTTACGCTATAAAGGTCAAGAGCATGCCGTTAAATTAAATGCATCAACTATTACGCTTGATGAAGAGGGGCTACTAGAATTAGCTGAAGCCTTCCACATCAAACATAAACAAGAGTTTTCTTTTGATTTACCAGCTACACCAATTGAGCTAGTCAACTTACATCTTACAATCTACGGTAAAGATGAGGCGGTTCAATTTAAAGAGCTAGACTTCTCATCTATCGATGGTTCCACATGTGTCAAGGCACAACGCAATTTATATGTGAAGGGAACGGGTTGGGTAGAGGTCAATGTCTATGACCAACAAAAATTAGTACCTGGTTATGTCATTACAGGTCCTGCTATTGTGGAAAATCCAACATCTACGGTCGTAATCAATGACAAACAATCGATTGAAATTGATAAATACGGCAACTTGATTGTAGAGATGGAGGGGAAATAAAACATGAAAAAAGATGTTTTTGCAGTAGAAATTATTCAAGATTCATTGCTAGCCATAGGAGATGAAATGTTTGTGGCCCTAGCACGCTCTTCTATGAGCCCAGTTATCTATGAAGTATTAGACTACGCTTGTGGTTTAACAGATGCCAAGGGTAATTTAATTAGTCAAGGGAACGGTGTAACGAGCTTTATTGGGATGTTAAGTCCAATGGTACAGCGTGTTATTGAAAAATTTGATAATGGGAAAAAACTACATGAAGGTGATGTCATTATTATCAATGACCCCTATGTTGGAGGTGGATCGCATTTATCGGATGTGGGCTTAGTTCTACCTATTTTCTATAACGGTGAAATTATTGCGTACTCTGCCAATAAAGCACACTGGACAGAGGTAGGGGGCATGGATCCTGGTTCGTTTACAAGTAATTCTAATGAAATCTATCAGGAAGGTTTACAGCTACCAGGTGTCAAACTTTATCATCAAGGTGAGCTGAACGATGCAGTCTATGAAATCATTTCTACGAATGTTCGTTTACCAGAGCTTTCAATCGGTGATATGTTTGCACAAGTAGCCGCCTTAAAAACAGGTGAAAAACGAATCGCAGAGCTTTGTCAGAAGTTTGGTGCGGAATCGGTGAAATTGTCCATTCAAAAATTATTGGACAAGGGTGAGAAAATTGTAGAGCATGAGCTTCAACACCTACCTAAAGGTGAATTTTATGCGGAGGACTTTATTGAAGGGGACCCATTAAAAGGTGGACCTTATCCAATTAAAGTGAAAGTCACAATCAGTGATGAGGAATTTATTTGTGACTTCAGAGGCTCACATCCGGCGGTCAATGTACCAATGAACTGTTCGCAATTTGGTTTAATGGCAAGTGTGCGCGTTATGTTCCTAGCATTACTTGGCGATATTGACGTAATTAACGAGGGTGTTTTTAAACGCTTAACGATTATCACAGATGACAATTCCATTGTTTCCGCTAAACGTCCACATCCTGTATCGATGAACTTTGAGGCACGTATTGGGGCAGCTGATCTAATTTGGAAAGCTCTTGCTCCGCATTTACCAGAACGATTATCAGCAGGGCATTTACAGTCTGTTTGTACGTTTATTCTCACAGGGAAAAATCCTGAAAATGATGAATCATTCCTAATTGTTGAGCCATCTGTTGGTGGCTGGGGCGCAGCGAATGATGAGGATGGTCAAAGTGGGCAATACTGTATGGGAGATGGTGAAACATATAATCTTCCAGTTGAAATTGCTGAAACAAAATACGGTATTCAAATTGATGAATATAGCTTGAATTGTGACGGTGCTGGTGCTGGTCAATTTAGAGGTGGCTTAGGTGTTCGTCGCGTTTATACAGTCAATCATGACGGTCAAAAGGTTTCTGTGAACTTAGGTAGACATCAATTTGCGCCATTCGGTTTAAATGGTGGTGGAGAAGGCTCTCACAACTATTTAATCATTCATAAAAAGGATGGAACGAAAATTGGTCCAGTGGGCGTACTTGCCAATTATGAATTGCAAAAAGGCGACCGTATTGAGCTTGTTACAGCAACTGGCGGTGGTTATGGACATCCACATGAACGAAGCACAGAGGCCATTGAACGTGATCTATTAAATGAATATATTTCTGTAGATGTAGCGAAAGAGCGATACGGTTATCAAAACGCTTAAAGGGAGAAATAAATGACTGTCAAGACATTAAAAAACTCATTGGATATACTAGAGTGTTTTGCCACGACAGAAAATGCATTGGGTGTTCGTGAGATTTCACGCATGATGAAACTGCCGACAAGTGTCGTGCAAAGAACCATTAATACATTTACAGAAGCGGGTTATTTAATACAGGATGAACACACGAAAAAATATAAACTGGGTTATAAAATGTACCTTTTTTATGATGTGTTATCGAATTCCAAAGACCCTCACTCGACCATTTATGAATTGATGCAAAATCTTGCCAGTGAAATGAATGAATCAGTATTTCTTACTTATATGGACAATGAATACGGTGTCACAACGAAAATAGCCGAAAGCAATAAAAATGTAAAGTATGCGGTGTCTTTAGGAACAAAGACACCCCTTTACATCGGTGCTTCCTGTAAGGTAATGTTTGCTTATTTAGACGAGGACAGGCAGCTAGAATTAATGGCCTTCTTTCAGGAGGAACAATCGAAAGAAGAGCATATTTCTTTCCTAGCGTCATTAAAGGGAGAGCTGCAACAAATTCGCCAAAACAAATGGTGTGTTACCGTTGGGGAGTATAATGAACATGCATTTGGCATCAGTGTACCGTTATTTAACTATAAAAAAGAAATCACTGCATCTCTTACGATTTCTGGGCTAGTATATGATTTAGATGATCAAAGGGAGAAAAATATGCTTGAACAGTTAGTGAAAGTAGCTCAGCAAATACAATCACACATTTCAAAATTATAACAACAATAGGGGAGCTGACACTATGAATAATAAAGTATTACATCCAAGGGCTTTAGAGCCTGTAACTCTACTAATGATCGTCTTAACATCTGTTGTGGGGGCAATTATTGGGATACAACTGATTACGACTTTAGGGATTTCTGCCAATACATCGATCGTTGGGGCAATATTTGCGATGATTCTTGGAAGAATACCGATTGGCAAACTCATTGCCTTTAAATCCGTGCACAGACAAAATATTATTCAAACGGCGATTTCTTCAGCTACATTTAGTGCAGCAAGTAGCTTAATGTTGCCAATTGGTATTCCATATGTATTAGGCTATGAAAATTTAGTATTACCATTGTTTATCGGTGTTATTTTAGCGATGTTTGTCGATGCTTTATTATTATATAAATTTTTCGATACAAAGATTTTCCCAGCAGCAGGTACTTGGCCACCAGGGATTGCAACTGCTGAAGCCATTAAAGCAGGCGATAAAGGCGGTAAGAATGCAAAGGTATTAATTGGTGGTGTATTAATCGGTATCGTGGGAGCTGTTTTGAAAATTCCAATGTCAGCTTTTGGGGTAGCGTTCATCGGTAATATTTGGGCGCTGTCGATGTTTGGAATTGGTCTTTTATTAAGAGGCTATTCTGTTCAATTATTTAATATTGATTTAAATGCTTACTATATTCCACACGGTATTATGATTGGTGCAGGAATCGTGGCTCTTTTCCAAGTAGCGTTTACATTATTGAATAAACGCTCTGCGAAAAAGTCAGAAGAGTTAAGCTATTCAAAAGATGCAAAAGAAATTCGTCAAGGCTTTGGTGTAGGATTTATTGCCTATTTAGCCATTGCGTTATTAATCGCCATTTTAGGTGGTATTATCACGCATATGTCTTTCGGAATGTTAATAGGATTCATCATCTTTGCAACAATTGCTGCATTTGTCCATGAGCTGATTGTTGGTATTGCAGCGATGCATGCAGGTTGGTTCCCGGCATTTGCAGTAGCATTTATTACGCTGATTGTTGGTATTTTAATTGGTTTCCCAGCACCAGCGCTTGCATTATTAGCAGGGTATAGTGCCGCTACAGGTGTAGCATTTGCTGATATGGGCTATGACTTAAAAACAGGTTTTATTTTACGTGGTAATGGTAGTGATCCTGCTTTAGAAAAAGAAGGACGCAAACAGCAAATGATTGCTGGTATGTTAGCCTTCTCCATTTCAGCAATAGTTGTCCTACTTTCTTATAAATCTTATTTTGCGCAAGGTTTAGTAGCACCTGTTAACCATGTATATGCAGCAACAATTCAATCGGGCGTTACGGGCGATGTAGCAAAACAATTAATGATTTGGGCGATTCCAGGTGCGTTAATTCAGCTGATCGGTGGTTCAAAACGTCAAATGGGTATCTTATTTGCAACAGGTTTATTACTTGTCAATCCAATTGCTGGTTGGGCTGTATTAGCGGGTATCTTACTTCGTGTTATTTTCACATATGTGACGAAAGGTAAGAGAGAATCTGAAATGACTGTCTTTGCAGCGGGTGTCATCGCTGGAGATGCGTTGTATAGCTTCTTCTCTTCTATTCTAAAAATAGGGAAATAGAAAGGAGTAATGATGAATGGCAAAAGGATTATCGTATGAGGATGGGATTGCTGCCGTTTATGGAGGAGCGATCCTTGGTGGCGGCGGCGGTGGTCTCCTAGAGGAAGGACTCAAGCTAGTGGAGGAAATCTTTGCAGCAGGGGAGCCTCAAATCGTGGATATTACCGAATTAAATCAAGAAGATTTAGTTGCCTGTGTGGCAATGGTAGGAGCGCCATCAGCAGCCGATCAATATATCTCGAATGAACAGCTTTGTTGGAGCTATCGCAATATGAACAACCATACCAATCAACGTCTAAAGGGCATCATTACCAATGAAAATGGTGCCATCACGACCATTAATGGCTGGTTGCAGTCGGTCTTATTAAATGTACCTGTTGTAGATGCTCCCTGTAATGGGCGAGCACATCCAACGGGAATCATGGGTTCTTTAAATCTCCATGAACAACAAGATTATCAATCCGTACAATTTTATGCAGGAGGGAAAGATGACTTCGCCGTCCAAGGCTTTGTGGAAGGGGATTTACACAACACCGCAAAAACAGCACGCCAAGCGTCTATTTTAGCAGGCGGGCTAGTAGGGGTAACTCGAAATCCTGTGACGATTGACTATTTACAAAAACATGGAGCGCCAAATGCGATTACAATGGCCATAGAGCTTGGCTATCGCTTCTTAAATGGACAAACCTTTGAAGAAAAATTAGCCAATGTGTTGCAGCATTTGAATGGCGTACACATCGTATCAGGTGAAGTCATGAATTATTCATTAACAAAGGATAATGGCTTCGATGTAGGAAAATTATCAGTGGGTGATTACCATCTAACGTTCTGGAATGAATATATGACGTTATCGAAGGAAGGACAGGTACAATCTAAATTCCCAGACCTCATCATGACGTTCGATACGGATAAAATGATGCCTGTTCCAAGTGCAAGTATTCAAGAGGGGATGCATGTCGCAGTTATTCATGTAGACCAATCGAACTTAAAATTAAGTTCAACAATGCAAAACGAAGCACTTTTACAGGAAATCGATGAAGTAATCAAAGACGTTCTATAAAGAAAGAAAACAAAACAGTAAAAGCTGCCATCATCTACTTGAATGTAAGATGGGCAGCTTTTATTTGTCCTTCAGCGGGAGGGTAATACATTTTATCACAATCGTTCCTACTTCCTTTTTCGCTTCATACATTGATGGCTTAAATGAATTTTAATTCTGATTTGCACGACTCCTCGAACGTGGTGTTCACAAGCTGTAAGCAAGGTTCGTGTATGATTTTCATTAAAGGGAGGAGCTACGTTCATACATACTCAAGGTATTGACTAGTAGAAGGTAACAACCGTTAATGAAAAAACAATGCACTTCTGCTACATCTGGCGAAATCCTTTTGGTCATGCAACAAACTAACTTGTTGTTCACATTTTCGGCATGTACATTTGGCTATGCGGGTTAAACAAAGAATTTCTAAGGGAAAGTGTTCACTTTTATTTGTTTAGATGATTGGTTTTCAATACGCACGTCATCTTTTAAACAGGTTATTCAATTGTAAGCCCGCTGAAGTTAATGTTAAATCTGTTAAACACACAGCTGTTGTACATTGCTGAAAAATATGAGGTACAGAACAAATAGCTGTTCTGTACGTTTATCATACAATATTCTGAAAAATTAGTCAATTGAAATGGATTTGATTTTTTATTTTCCCGGATTACCTCTTATGTAACAAAATACAGTATAATTTTGTAGGAAAGGAATGAGTATAGATTATGAATCATTTAATGAATAAAGTACGTGAAATATATGAGCAATTTGATGCTAGTCATGATTTTCAACATATTGAACGCGTCTATCAAAATGCATTAGCTATCTTGCATTGCGAGCCAACAGCAGATGAAGAAGTTGTGAAAATAGCGGTGCTTTTACATGATGTCAGTGACAAAAAGTATACCGATAGCAAGGACAAGGAAGAACAGCTTATTGCGGAATTACCTGTTAGCGAGGAAAAAAAGCAGCATATTCGAGATTGTATTGCGCAAGTGTCGTTTAATGGTGGAAATGAGCTAGAAGCAACGTCATTGGAAGCAAAAATCGTCCGAGATGCAGATCGTTTAGATGCGATTGGGGCCATTGGCATTGCCAGAACATTTGCCTATGGTGGAGCAAAAGGTCGCAAGCTTTATGATAAGGAAGAAGAAGCACGCACAACTATGTCAGAGTCAGAATATCGTCAAAAAAATACCGCGTCTGTCACTCATTTTTATGAGAAATTATTACTGCTAAAAGATTTAATGGTGACGGAAAAGGGCAAGCAAATGGCACTTGAACGCCATCAATTTATGGAAAGCTTTTTAAAGCAACTCCAGCACGAAATTGGTCAGTAGCATATAGGATAAAAACCGCCTTTTCAATGAGAAGGGCGGTTTTTGTACTTCATTCGGGTAGGGTCTTCGTAGCACTAAAATTGTGAGGAGTGCTTTCAATATGACAAAAAAACGACTCCTATCGCAAGTGGCATAGCATCATCCATTGATGACGACTGCTAACGCCATTAAAAATCACTTTTTACTAACATAATAGATTGGAGGAGCAACAAGTGAGGAAACCTTCATCGTGTTATTTCTTTACCAATCGCTGTTGTTAATGCTTCCCAAATGATTGTCAGGTCTGCTGGAGAAGTGCGCCAATTACTGAAAGCCGCACGAATAGCTGGCATACCTTTGTAGACAGTTGGTGTCATATATACTTTGCCTTGTTGATTTAAAGTCGTTAAAAATTGTTGGTTCATTTCAGCTGTCAGTGCCTCATGATTGACTGCGAAGCACACGATATTTAGCCGAACAGGTGCTAGCAATGTAAAGTAGGGACTATCATCTATTTTTTGACCAAGCTGTTGTGCGAGTGATACATTTTCTTCTATTAATTGTTGGTAGCCCAATTTACCATAGGCCTGTAAAGAAAACCAAGCAGGTAGCGCACGAAATCGACGTGAATTTTCAGGTGTAAGATCACAAAAATCTGGATTTTCAAGGGAACTATCAAGATAGACAGCATTATTTTGAAAAACGGTTGCTTGCAATGATTGATGACGGGTAAATTGCATAGCGGCATCATAAGGGACGTTCAGCCATTTATGGGCGTCAATTGTAATAGAATCTGCATAATTCATGCCCTCGACAAAGTGACGATACTTTGGTGAACACCCTGCAAAGCCACCAAAAGCCGCATCTACATGAAGCCAGAAAGGATATCGCTTTTTTAGCGCGCCAATCGCTTGTAAATCATCAAAGTCAACCGTATTGACAGTTCCCGCATTTGCTACAACTATACAAGGTTCATGTGGATTTTCTTCAAGAAACTGCTGGAATTTTGTGATGTCAATTGCTTCCCTCTGTTTCTGACATAGGATTGTATGAATAGAATTTCTACCCATGCCAAGCATAGAAGCTGCTTTGACAATACTTGAGTGGGGCGTTCCGCTAACAATCTTTATTGGAGGGATACCATATAGACCATCCAAAGCAGTGTTTTTTCCATAGTATTGTGCAATCCATTCCCTTGCTTGAGCCAGTCCTACAAAATTAGCCATCGTAGCCCCACTGACAAATGTTCCTCGATAATCATCGCTCAGTAGCAATAACTCCTTTAGCATGTCAATTGTCGCAAGCTCCATTGAACCAGCAATAGAGCCCTTAGAATGGGATAAATTTTGATCATAAATACTTACTAACCAATCTCCGACAATCGAAGCAGGGGTAGATCCACCTGTGACAAAACCCAAGTATCTTGAACCTGCACTACTATTTAAGCCCTCAGCAAATTGCTTTGTAAAATATTGAAGTGTTGCCTGAGCACCCTCACCCACTTCTGGAAGTATTGACGTAGGAAGGCTAGAGGAATGGTTCGTTACAGCTCTATGCTCCAAATTAGTAAAAAAATTGGCTGCATGATCAACTACATCCATTAAAAGCGTTTTTATTTTTTCCTGATCTTGCTTCATGCTCGTCATGTGTCATCATTTCCCTTCATTTTAACTTAGCTATTTCTGCCTATACACTATATAGTGATATGTATAACAGTCAAATGAAGACTATAACAGTTGGAGGTCCAATGGAAATAAAGCTGAATCGTCAGTCCGATCAATCTTTAATCAATCAGATTTCAACTATCATTGCAGAAAAAATAAGGTCAGAATATTTACAGGAAGGGAGCCAATTACCTTCTATTCGGAGCTTTTCAAAAGAAAATCAAGTGAGCCCTGTAACGGTCAGTAAGGCGTATGCCTTATTAGAAAGAAATGGTTATATTGAAGTGATACATGGCAAGGGGGCATTTGTTCGAAAAAAAGGACAAAGAAGCACAAAAGAGAGCTGCAGTGATTATAATTGGCAATTAACGATCCCTGATTACATTCAACGTTCTCAATCAATGTTAAATAAAAGAATGGAATACGCGATGAAATTCTCAAGTGCTACCATCCACCCAGGGTTATTACCCTCTGTTTATTTGGTGAATGAAATTGTGGCGATATTACAGGCAGATCCTCAGATTGTGGCTCGTTATGGAACTGTTCAGGGTGATGAAGAAGTACGAAAGGCGATCCGAGACTATGTCCAAGAATATAATCACATTGCCACAACACCACAAGAAATTATTGTGACAAACGGTGTACAACAAGGGATAGATATAGTGGCTAGAACATTTATTGGCCCTGGAGATATTGTTATTACCGAAGCCCCTACATATACAGCAGCCATCGATGTCTTTAGAAATCGTGGGGCTCACATTATTCCTATACCAGTAGACGAGGAAGGAATGCAGACAACTCTTCTAGCGACACTATGCCTAAGCAAACAACCAAAGCTTATCTATACAAATCCAACATTTCAGAATCCTACAGGCACAGTTCTAAGTGAAGCAAGAAGGAGAGAGTTGCTGGATCTTGCCCAACAATATGGCTTTCTTATTGTAGAGGACGATTCATGGAATGAAATTTATTTTGACGATAACCCCCCACCACCAACGCTCAAAGCTTTAGATACAAGTGGTCATGTTATTTATTTAAAAGGCTTTAGTAAGGCGTTAGCCCCAAGTTGTAGAATCGGCGCTATTCTTTCAAAAGGTACCGTTCATCAACGACTTTTATCTGCCAAATCCAGTGCCGATTCGGGTAACCCCTTATTAACACAAAAGGCGCTGATTCCATTCTTACGTTCAGACCGAATGCATGCCCATTTAGAAAAACTGCGTATTGCACTTGAGATAAGAAGGGATCAGACGATTGCATTGTTGAATAAGCATGCACCAAAGGGCGTTACGTGGATCGAACCAAAGGGTGGGCTTAATATTTGGGTGTCTTTACCTCGTAATGGTAATACGGATGAGCTGTTATGGAAGGCTCAACAAAACCATATTACCTTTTTACCAAGCTCAGCTTGTTATCCAGGAGAGCCTCAATATCACCATATGAGAATTAGTTATTCTTATCCTGAACCGCATGACTTAACACAAGGAATCATCAAGCTTTGTCAGCTTATGGAATCCTATTTACAGGACATTTCACCGGCTCGCTGATAGTTTGTTGTTCTTTGTTTACCTGCCGTTTGATGTTATGATGAATAGTGGATATCAATAATCGTCTACATAAAAATCGTGTGGGCATGGACAATACCTAACATGAAAGAGATGGAATAGTGGAATGAGTCATTTAATCGTACAAAATTTAACCAAAACGGTGGGCGATAAAACGCTTTTTCAAAATATTGAATTTACCATTTATGAGGGAGAGCGAGCAGGCTTAATCGGTATAAACGGAACGGGAAAATCAACCCTGTTATCCATTTTAGCTGGGGACATGGAAGCGGATACGATGACAGTAGATCGCCCGAATAAATACCGTGTCGCCTATTTACCACAGGAGCCGACATTTAATGCTGGGGAAACGGTTTTACAGGCTGTCTTTGCAGGCGATTCGCCCATTTTACAGCTTAATCGTCAATATGAGGAAACGGTTGCTGCACTAGCAAGTAACCCTACATCCGAAAGTTTACAAAAGACGTTATTTAGCCTGCAACAGCGTATGGATGAAGAGCAGGCATGGGATGTCAATGCCCTTGCGAAAACGGCTTTAACAAAGCTAGGGATTGAAACATTTGAAAGAGAAGTACTAACGCTATCAGGCGGCCAGCAAAAACGGGTTGCATTAGCGAAGGTGTTAATTGAACCAGCGGATCTTTACTTATTGGATGAGCCTACCAACCATTTAGATGTGCAGTCTACAGAATGGCTTCAAGAGATGGTATTACGACTAAAGGGTGCAGTGATTTTCATCACCCACGATCGTTACTTCTTAGATGAATTATCGACACATATTTACGAGTTAGCGAATCAAACCTTGTATCGTCATACAGGGAATTACGGAGATTATTTAGAGGCACGAGCTATTCGTGAGGAAATGCAAGCTGCTTCTGCGCAGAAGGATCGCAACCGTTACCGTTCAGAATTAAAATGGATTCGTCGCGGTGCGAAGGCGCGTTCAACCAAGCAAAAGGCTCGTATTCAACGCTTTGAAAAGCTAGAAGAAAACCTAGAACGCAAATCAGAGGATGTTTCATTGGATATGGGACTTGCGACAACACGCCTTGGTCGTAAAGTGCTGGAGGCTGAGACTATTTCGAAAGCCTTTGGACAGCAAAAAATCCTTGAAAACTTCTCATTTTTACTACAGCAGGGTGACCGAATTGGCATTATCGGTGCGAACGGAGTAGGAAAATCAACTTTATTGAACATGCTAGCAGGAGAGCTGACACCAGATCAAGGTGAAATTCTTGTTGGATCAACAGTGAAGCTGGCACATTTCAAGCAAACTTTGCCGAAAATGAATGAAAATGAGCGCATGATTGAATATATACGTGAGGCTTCAAATGATATTACGGATGCAGAGGGTGTTCGTTACTCAGCCGCTCAAATGCTGGAGCGCTTTTTATTCCCGCTGCATGCTCACGGCACACCAATTGGAAAATTATCGGGCGGTGAGCGCAAGCGTCTTCATTTATTACGTTTATTGATGGAGCAACCGAATGTTTTGTTGCTGGACGAGCCTACCAATGACCTAGATATTGAAACATTGGGTGTGCTAGAGGATTTCATCGAGCATTTCCCTGGCGTTGTTATCACGATTTCCCATGATCGTTTCTTCCTAGACCGTATTGCGAAAAAGCTATGGATACTAGATGGTCAGGGACAGGTAGAAGAAACATTGGATCTTTACAGTGAGTACCTGGAGAAACGTGAGCACGCTGCTACTGTCAAAGTAGAAACGCCAAAAGTGGAAAAGGCCAAGTCCGAAAAGCCAAAATCAGATAAGAAAAAGCTATCGTTTAAAGAGCAAAAAGAATGGGAAACGATTGCAGACGAGATTGAAAAAACGGAGACGGCCATTATGGAGACCGAAGAAGGAATCGCGAATGCAGGCTCTGATTTTACAAAGTTACAGGAATTAACGGCAAAGTTGGATGAACTAAATGCACACTATGAGCATCTGATTGAAAGATGGTCTTATTTAGATGAAATAGTTAACGGATAAGGAGCGATAGACATGAAGATTATTACAATTGAACCGACGCCAAGTCCCAATTCTATGAAGATTGTTGTTGATACAGAGCTACCGTTCGGGAAAAGCTATAATTTTACAAAAGATAATAAAGACGAAGCAACTGGCGAGGCTGCTGCTATTTTAGCGATTGAAGGAGTAAAGGGCGTTTACCATGTAGCCGATTTCTTTGCTGTTGAGCGCAATGCCAAATATGCATGGGAAGGCATTCTAGCAAGTATTCGTCAAGTGTTAGGGGAAGATGTCCAAACACAAGAAGAAACCGTTGTAGCCAATGAATTTTATGGAGAGGTTTACGTGCATGTACAGTTTTACAAGCAGGTGCCTTTACAAGTAAAAGTTTTTGATAACCAACGCGAGTATCGTATTAGCTGTGGTGACCGTTTTGTCGATGCGTTTAATCAAATCATTGAATCAGCAGTTGATGAAAACTATATTTTCCAACGTAAGTGGATTGATTATGGTGTTCGCTACGGCGAGCTGGAAGAAATTGCAGAAACCGTCCAACAGGAGATTGATGTCACTTATTCTGCTGACCGTTTAGCAGAAATTGTCGCAGCTATCAATAATGATGGTGAAAAAGCAGTTTTGAAAACGGATAAACTAAAAGTGACGGTGGCGCAGTTCAAGCAACCTGAATGGGAGAAACGCTTCCAATTACTCGACCAAATGGCTGACCCTGAGCTAGACGATCTACCGCTATTAGATTTAGCCTTACAGGATGAACAAATGTCCATTCGTCGACTAGCGACGGTATACTTAGGCATGATTGAAGATGTGGCTGTTGTACCCTATTTAGAAAGAGCCCTACAAGATAAAAGTGCAGCAGTACGTCGAACAGCAGGTGACTGCATGAGTGACCTTGGCTTTGTAGAATTTGAAGAAGCCATGCTGCAAGCCTTACAGGATAAAAACAAATTGGTTCGCTGGCGCGCTGCGATGTATTTGTATGAGGTCGGCACGGAGCAATCCTTACCAGCATTGAAAGCTGCTGAGGATGATAAAGAATTCGAAGTGAAGCTACAAGTGAAAATGGCCATTGCCCGTATCGAACAGGGCGAAGAAGCAAAAGGCTCGGTCTGGAAGCAAATGACCGAATCCCGTCAACAATAATCAGGAAAAACCAGCAGACGCTGGTTTTTTTCTGTTTTGTAATGGTTGGGGGGTTGCTCTAATCAGTGGGTGAAGTTGATCCTGAATAGTGAGGGTCCGCTCCAAGAAGTTGGAAAGTCGCTCGTAAGAAGTGAGGGTCCGCTCTAAAGAGTGAGAACCTGATCAAAAAAGGGGTAAGACCGTTCCTAAGAAGCGAAAGCCCGCTCTAAAAGGTGAGAGAGCCGCTCCTAAGAAGCGAAAGCCCGCTCTAAAAGGTGAGAAAGCCGCTCCTAAGAAGTGAATACCCGCTCTAAAAAGGGGAAAGCCCGCTCCTAAGAAGCGAATCCCTGCTCAAAAAGTTAAGAAAGCCGCTCCTAAGAAGTGGGAACCCGCTCTAAAAAGGGGAAAGCCCGCTCCTAAGAAGCGAATCTCTGCTCAAAAAGTTAAGAAAGCCGCTCCTAAGAAGTGGGAACCCGCTCTAAAAAGGGGAAAGCCCGCTCCTAAGAAGCGAATCCCTGCTCAAAAAGTTAAGAACCCCGCTCCAAAGAAGCGAAACCCCGCTCCCAAAAAAAGTATTACCCTCTTCCAAACTAAAAATCTATCAACCATCCAAAACCACTCCCAAAATCGAAACCAATCATCTCCTGCATTCAATGAATTGATCGAAAAAACGCGTAAAACAGAAAAAAATGTTGTTTTCTAGTGATTTATTGCTAAACAAAAAGTTAAGGGCCTACTTTGAATCATTAACATATTGTCTAGTTTCATAGAGAAAGGACAATGTTAAAATAACATAAATTCAGAATATTCTTTTAAAATAGGAGGTCCTTTGCATGACAGTAACTAGTTTAAAGACAACGAAATCGTATGTGCGTGATCGTGAGGCGGTCATTGCCTTAACACAGAAGCTCGTACGCATTGAAAGCGTTTACCGTGAGAACGATCCGAAGGGCAATGAGCAAGAGGTGGCCACTTTTGTAGCGGCGTATTTACGAGATATTGGGATCGAGACGCATATCGAGGAGGTTGTGCCAGGGCGACCAAATGTCATTGGTATTATTGATTCGGGCAAGCCTGGGAAAACATTACTTTTCGAAGGACATACGGATGTGGTGACAGAGGGCAATCGAGAGGCTTGGGCCTATGATCCATTTGGAGCAGAAATTGTCGATGGGCGTATGTATGGCAGGGGAACGAATGATACAAAGGGGAATCTGGCTTGTATGATTACGGCTTGTCAGTCTTTGCTACTAGATCAAGAGGCGTTTACGGGCAAGATTATTTTATGTATTCCTTGTGATGAAGAAGGGCTTATGCTTGGCATTAAACATTTTATTAAAAATGGCTGGGCTGATGGTGTGGATGGGGCGATTATCTGTGAGCCACAGGAAAATAATGTGTGTATTGCCCAGCGTGGGGCTATTCGTTTACAAGTAGATATTTTCGGTAAAATGGCGCATGGTGCCATTTCGTGGAGCGGTATCAATCCTAATTGGCGTATGGCACGTTTCATCGTAGAGCTTGAAAAATTAGAAAAAGAGGAGCAAGCACGGTTAGGGCGTGATCCAATGCTGAATTGGCCTTCTATTACACCAACGATTTTACGTGCGCCGGTAAAAGGCGATGCACAAATCAATGTCATTCCGGATCATTGTATGACGACGCTCGATATTCGTACGGTGCCTGCGCAGGATCATGATGAACTGCTAGGCAAAATCGAAGCGATTATTAAACGATTACAAGCAGATGATCCTGATTTCAAAGTTGAATTAACGGTCCTTGATAACCGACCTGCAACAGCAACAGCGAAGGAAGACCCGGTTGTACAGGCTATTTATGAAGCTGTGGCAGAGGTAACAGAAAAGGAACCAAAATATAACGGCGTTCCAGGTGCGACAGATGGTACGTTTCTTCATGTGCATGGTATTCCGATTGTAACGGTTGGCGCAGGAGATCGAGAAATCCCTCATCAAATCAATGAGTATGTGGATATTGAAGAGTTGGCAGAAACAACGGCAATTTACCGTTCGGCAGCATTAAAATTTTTGGCGGGTGATGCACAATGACGGCGATCAAAATAGCGGTAATACCAGGAGATGGCATAGGGAAAGAGGTTATGCAGGAAGCGTTAAAAGTTTTAAATTGTTTGCAAGAACAACATAGCTCCTTACAAATTGAAACAACCATTTTTCCTTGGAGCTCCGATTACTACGTGCAGCATGGCTATATGATGCCTGAGGATGCACTGACAACACTTCAAACATTTGATGCGATTTTATTCGGTGCTATTGGTGATGCACGTGTGCCGGATGATGTGACCGTTTGGGAATTGATTATGCCTATTCGGAAACATTTCCAGCAATATGTGAATTTCCGTCCTATTAAATCACTGCCAGGGATCGTGTCTCCGTTGGCTAGCGGCAAAGAGATTGATTTTGTGATCTTCCGTGAAAATGCAGAGGGCGAATATTCGGACAGTGGTGGTCGATTGTACCAGCAGCAGCCACAGGAAATGACGATTCAAAATACCATCATGACGCGAATAGGGATTGAAAAGATTGTTCAAGCTGCCTGTGATTATGCGAAGCAACACGGTAAAACCAAAATAACAAGTGCGACAAAATCGAATGCCATTATTCATTCGATGAAATTTTGGGACGAGCATACAAGAAAAACGGTGGCCCAAAGCTCATCAGCACTGCAGCTCGAATCCATTTATATCGATGCATTAGTTGCCTATTTTGTAGAACGACCACAGGATTTCGAGGTGGTGGTGGCGTCCAATTTGTTTGGCGATATTTTATCTGATTTAGGCTCTGCCATTGTCGGAGGACTTGGTCTGTCTCCATCGGCCAATCTGAATCCAGAAAAGGATTTTCCATCGATGTTTGAGCCTGTTCATGGCTCAGCACCAGATATTGCAGGCAAGGGCATTGCCAATCCAATCGCACAAATTTGGTCGCTTGCCTTGCTTCTTGGACATCAGGGTAGACCAGATTTAGAACAGCTCATTGTCAAAGCTATTACAGCAGTGCTGCAAGAAGGCGTTGTGAAAACAGCAGATATTGGTGGACAAGCGACAACAACACAAATGGGCGATGCGATTTGTCAGGAAATCATTAATAGAACGTTAACAGCAGGAGGTGTTTAGCATGACAGTTGAGCAAAAGGTGATTGTGGTTACTGGTGCAGGAGGCGGTATGGGCAAGGCCATTATTCAAGAGCAATTAAAGCAGGGTAATCGAGTTGTTGGACTTGATTTATCGATCGATGCCTTATCAGATATTGCACAGGATGCCCTCCAATGCTTTGAAGTCAATGTGTTACAGGAGGACCGTGTGCAAGCCATCTGCCAGCAGGTTTTTGACAAGTATGGCAGAATTGATGGCCTTGTGAATGCACTGGGAATTGCCCAGGCAGCTACACCGATTGAAGAGGTCTCGATGGATGAATGGAATCGTTTAATGGATGTGAATGTGAAAAGTTTATTTATCACGACAAAGGCAGTGGTCCCTTTTATGAAAAAACAGCAAAGGGGTTCTATTATTACAATTGCCTCGATTTCAGCGGTGCGACCTAGACCGGGCTTACAAGCCTATATTGCGTCGAAGGGTGCAGCAGAGAGCTTTACGAGAGGGCTTGCGATTGAGCTTGCTTCCAGTCAAATTCGTGTTAATACGATTCATCCAGGCCCAGCCGACACGCAGATGCTTGGTCAATTTGCCGCACAGGGTGCTGATGTAGAGCAAACGAAGCAAAGTGTGTTTGTGCAGTCTGTCCCACTTGGGCGATTGGTGAAGCCATCAGATATAGCAGGGGCAGTTAGTTATTTACTGTCGGACGCAGCAAGCATGGTTACAGGGACGACATTACATGTAGATGGTGGTCGCGGATTATAGGAGGGGTACGATGAAAAAAATTCCTATGTTGATAGATGGCGAGTGGGTTCACGGTGATGCAGAGGCATACCTAGATGTTAAGAATCCCTCAACAGGTGAAGTGATTGCACAAATTAGTAACGCGAGTAAAGAACATGTAGAAGAGGCAGTACGTGCAGCTCGTATAGCATTTGAACGAGAGGACTGGCGTCAATGGAAAGCCTATGAACGTGGGCAGTTATTGATCGAATTTGCTCATTATATTCGTAAGCATGCTGAGGAATGGAGTTTACTCGAATGTCGGGATGTAGGAAAGCCCTTATCACAGGCAAGAGCAGATATTGAAGCAGCGGCTCGCTATTTTGAATTTTACGGCGGTGCAGCGGATAAGGTGATGGGGGATACCATTCCGATTGAGGATGGGCTATTAAATGCGGTAGTGCTAGAGCCAGTCGGCATTACGGTACATATTGTGCCATGGAATTATCCGATTCAAATTACGGCAAGAAGTGTCGCAGCGGCTATAGCGACTGGTAATGCAGTCATTGTGAAAAGTGCGGAGGATACACCGCTGACAACCCATGCCATTGCACAATGGTTCGCGGATAAGCTACCAAAAGGGATTTTCCAGCATATTACAGGATTGGGACGAGAAGTTGGCCCTTATTTAACATCACATCCCGATATTAATCATATTACGTTTACAGGTTCTGTTCCAACAGGGATTGCGGTGATGAAGGCGGCAGCGGAAAATGTTGTGCCAGTGACATTAGAGCTTGGAGGGAAATCACCTAATATTGTTTTTGCGGATGCTAACATCGAGCAGGCATTAGAGGGGGTTGTACGTGCGATTATCCAAAATGCTGGTCAAACTTGTTCAGCAGGGGCACGTTTACTCATTGAGGAACGTATCAAAGAGTCCTTCATCGCACAATTAGCGCAAAAATTCCAAGCGATACAAGTAGGGCCAGGTGAAGCGGATATGGATATGGGGTCGCTACTAAATGAACAACAATATACGAAAATCACTGCATTATTACAGCAAGCAAAGGTAGATGGCTATGTAGTTACGGGTGGAGAACCATTGACATTGGCAGGCTATGAAAATGGCTTTTATGTACAGCCAACTATACTAGATGGCGTTGATCCAAAAGATCCTTTAGCGCAGGAAGAAATCTTTGGCCCTGTGTTAACCGTCTTGACATTTTCCACTGTAGGAGAAGCTATCGCATTAGCCAATAGCACAGACTATGGCTTAGTGGCGGGCATTTGGTCGCAAAATATTGATACGGCTCATTATGTGGCAAGTCGTGTGCAGGCTGGCCAAGTATTTGTCAATAATTATGGGGCTGCTGGAGGCATTCAAATGCCGTTTGGAGGCTATAAAAAAAGCGGAATTGGTCGAGAGAAGGGCTTTGTTGCACTGCGAAACTATACGCAAATGAAAAACATCGCTATACGCTATGCACCACCTAATCAACACTGAGATGGAGGGACGCATATGGAACAGCCAAAAGAAAAAGAAGTGCTTTTAGAGGTCAATCAATTATCAATCAAATTCCATCTGAAAAATGGTAAAGAGGCTAAAGTTGTTGAAGATGTAAATTTTACCATTCACAAAGGAGAAACCGTTGCACTAGTAGGTGAATCGGGTAGTGGCAAAAGCATTACATCCTTAGCCATCATGCGGTTGCTGCCCATACCACCAGGAGAAATTACAGCAGGTTCTATAACCTTCAACGGCAACAATCTACTTAGCTATAAAAATAAAGAGATGAGCCGTATTCGTGGTAATGAAATTAGTATGATTTTTCAAGAGCCCATGACCTCTTTAGATCCCGTTTTTACGATTGGCAATCAAATGATAGAAGGCATACGCAGACATCAAAAGGTATCCAAAAAAGAGGCGTGGCATAAAGCGCTTCAGCTCTTAAAAGAAGTCGGGATTGCGAATGCAGAAAAGGTCATCGCTGAATATCCTCACCAATTATCAGGCGGGATGCGGCAACGTGTCATGATTGCCATCGCAATGTCCAATAATCCGCAGCTATTGATTGCGGATGAGCCAACTACAGCGCTGGATGTCACGGTACAGGCACAGATATTAAAGCTGATGCTGAAAATGAAGGAAGAGCATCGGTCAGCCATTTTATTCATCACCCATGATATGAGTGTTGTCGCAGAAACAGCTGACCGTGTCATGGTGATGTATGCAGGGCAGATAGTCGAAGAAGCGCCAGTAAGAGAGCTATTTTTAAATCCACAGCATCCTTATACAACGGCTCTATTAAAGACAATGCCAAGCCTTGAAACAGATGTCAAAAGGCTGCCGTCGATTCCTGGGACTGTGCCACCAGCGTATGCATTACCTGACGGCTGTCGCTTTGCCCCTCGCTGTCCACATGCGATGCAGCATTGTCATCAGGAGCAACCCGCAGTTCATTACATTCAAGAGGCACATAAGGTGCGCTGTCATTTATTCACAGAGAAAGGAGAGCTGGCTCATGACGAAGAAAGAAGTTTTGCTGGAAATTAATCATTTAAAAGCCTACTTTCCTGTGAAGCGCAAGTCGATGAAGGAAGAGAAAAAAGTCATCAAGGCAGTTGACGATATTTCAATAGAGATTTATAGAGGAGAAACACTTGGTATTGTTGGCGAATCAGGTTCAGGAAAATCCACCTTTGGACGAACAATTTTAAAGCTCGTTGAACCAACGGCAGGGGAAGTATTGTATAAAGGGCAGCCCATCCAGCATTTAAAGGGGAATAAGCTGCAAAGTTACCGCAATCAAATGCAAATGATTTTTCAGGATCCCTTCGCCTCTCTCAATCCTCGGATGCGAATCGGTTCTATTATCGAAGAACCGATGAAGCTGCAATTAACCTTGACGAAGGAGCAACGAAAAGAGCGTGTGAAGGAGCTGTTACAAAAGGTAGGGCTACCTGAGGATGCCATGCAAAAGTTTCCGCATGAATTTTCTGGTGGACAACGACAGCGAATTGGGATTGCACGGGCATTAGCGATTCATCCAGAATTCATTATTGCCGATGAGCCCGTATCTGCACTGGATGTGTCGGTGCAATCGCAAGTGCTCAATCTCATGATGGATTTACAGGATGAATTTCAATTAACCTATTTATTTATCTCACATGACTTAAGCGTTGTGAAGCATATTAGTGACCGTGTGGCAGTGCTGTATTTAGGTAGAGTGGTAGAAGTTGGGACAAAGAAGGAGCTATATGCCAATCCATTGCATCCCTATACACAAGCATTACTATCTGCGATACCAGTGGTTAATTTTGATGAGCCAAAACAAGAAATACTTTTACAGGGCGAGTTACCAAGTCCGATGAATCCACCTGTCGGCTGTGTCTTTCATACACGTTGCCCGTTTGTGATGGAAAGATGTCATCAGGAAAGACCGGTGCTTCAGAATGAAAATGATCATCAACGCGTAGCTTGCTTTTTGTATGATAAATAATCAGAATATTAAATTTATTTAAGAATCGAGGTGTTGATGATGTTTGGCAATATAACAGATGTGCCAGGTGTTAAGGTAGGACATCGTGAAAACAAGGTGGGCATCACTGGCTGCACGGCGCTATTAGTGGAAAACGGGGCGGTGTGTGGAGTGGATGTTCGGGGCTCTGCACCAGGTACTCGTGAAACAGACGCGTTAGATCCCATCAATGAAATTGATCGAGTCCATGCCATTTGTTTAGCTGGTGGCAGTGCGTTTGGATTAGACGCTGCTACAGGTGTGATGCAATTTTTAGAGGAGCAAGGGATTGGGGTCGATGCAGGTGTGGCAAAAATACCGATTGTGCCAAGTGCGGTCCTCTTTGACTTATTTATCGGTGATCCGCATGCTCGACCTACTGCACAAATGGGCTATGAAGCGGCACAAGCAGCACAAGTTGGGTTATTTCCAAATGGCAATGTAGGCGCTGGCTACGGAGCAACTGTAGGCAAATTAGCAGGTCCAGCGTTTGCGATGAAAGGTGGGCTTGGTAGTGCTTCTTATGCGGGGAAAGGTGGTCTTGTAGCAGGTGCAATCGTGGCTGTCAATGCAGTAGGAGATGTCAAGGACCCTTCGACAAGGCAAATTTTAGCTGGAGCAAGAGATGCGCATTCTGGTCAATGGGTGGATTGCTGTGCCTATCTGGAGGAGCATGCGCAATCAGAGGCATTAGCTGGTACCAATACAACCATTGGTGTTGTGGCAGTGAATGCTAAGCTAACGAAGGCAGAGGCTAAAAAGATTGCGCAGCTTACGCAAAATGCCTTAGCACGAACGATTTATCCTGTTCATACGATGCTGGATGGCGATACGATTTTTGTGCTCGGGACGGGCGATCAATCCTATGCACTTGATTATTTAGGTCAACTAGCAACAAAGGTGATGGAGGAAGCGATTCTTGCTGGTATTAAAGCCGCTGATCGATTGGCGGATGTTGAAAGTTATACAAGCATTCAAAAGATAAGCACTTAGGAAAAGGGGGAACGGCCATGCAATGGAAAAAAAGCGGATTGATACTAATAACAGTGTTAATGGCAATCGTTATGGCGGCGTGTTCAAGTGATGGAGAGAAAAATACGACAACTTCAGGTACTACGGATGGTCAAACGGCAGCAGATGTTCCACAGGAAATTGTTGTACGTGTCAATGATGATCCAGATTTTTTAGATCCACATAAAGCGACAGCGTCCATTTCGTATCAAATGATTCTTAATATCTTTGAGGGGCTAATGGCTCCTGAAACAGATGGCTCGTTAAAAGAGGGACTTGCTGAAAGCTATGAAATCTCTGAGGATGGCTTAACGTATACGTTTAAAATTCGCCAAGGTGTGAAGTTTCATAATGGTGATGACTTAACGATGGAGGATATTCAATATTCCTTTGACCGTTTAATGGGAAAAAATGGTGGGGAAAAAATGTCCAATAGCTTTGATAACGTGGCATCTACAGAGGCACCTGATGCGAGTACATTTGTGATCAAGCTAAAAGAGCCAAATTCAAATTTCCTCTATTCATTAACAGGAAGACAATCAGCTATTATTCCGAAGAGCAATGATGGGAAGCATAATGAAAATCCAATTGGTACAGGCCCATTTGCCTTTGTGAAATATGCACCAGGTACAAATTTAGAGCTTAAGAAAAATGAGCAGTACTGGCAGGAAGGATTACCTTATTTGAATAAAGTAACGTTTGCCTTCCAATCAGATGATCAGGCAGCCATTATGAGCTTGATGGCCAATGAAGTGGATTTAACGAGTGTTCCTTGGCACCGTGTGAGCGAGGTAGAGGGAAGCTATAATTTATCACATCAAAATAATAACTCATCTCTTATTGTGACATTTAACGAAACAAAGGCACCATTTGATAATGTGAAGGTTCGTCAAGCAATCAATTACGCTATTAGTAAAGCTGATATTATTGACTCTGTGTTTGCAGGCTATGCCGTGCCACTTGGCTCTAATATGAGTCCAGCAATGGGCGATTTCCAAAAGAAGGGCTTAGAAAGCATGTATGAGCGAGATGTGGAAAAAGCGAAGGCCTTATTAGCGGAAGCGGGATATCCTGATGGCTTTAAAACAAAAATTACAGTGTCTTCACACAATGATATTTACTCAAACATTGCACAGATTGTCGTGGCTAATTTGCAAGAAATCGGAATTGATGTAGAAATTGAAGTCGTGGAATGGGGAATTTGGCTAGATCGCGTTTACTTTGGTCGTGATTATGCAATGACAACGATTGATTTAACGGGTCGTGCATCTGCTTTTGAAGTGTTGAATGATTACATTTCTACAAATGATAGTGAAAACTTCTTCTTATTTAAAAATGAAGAGTACGACAAAATTATGGCCGATGTTTTAAAGGAAACAGATCAAGCCAAACAAATAGATTACTATCATCGTGCACAGGAAATTTTAGCAGAGCAGGCGACAGCGGTATATATTGCGGATTATCAAATCGTTTGGGGCTCTGATAAACAAGTGACGGGGCTGAAGAGCTATCCATTCTGGTTCCACGATATGTCAGAGGTCAAGTTTTCAAACTAGAAAGGGATGAGTGCTTATGATGTATATCCTACGTCGAATCATCCTGTTAATAACAACCATCCTTCTAGTATCCATTATTACATTTGGTGTTTTTCAAATATTACCTGGTGATCCGGTTCGAACGATGCTAGGGACAGAAGCGGATCCCACTCAAATTGAAAATTTACGATCTGAGCTTGGCTTGGATCGTCCTCTTTATGAACAATATGTGGATTGGATGAAGGGCTTATTGACAGGGCAATTAGGGAATTCCATTCGATTTTCCATGCCAGTAAAAGAATTACTATTTGATCGACTTCCTGTCACAATGTCATTAGCAGGGCTCACCCTTATCATTGTCTTAATCATCTCCTTACCTTTAGGGATGTTTGCAGCAAGAAGACAAAATAAATTAAGTGATGTGTCCTTATCGACTGTAACCCAAATCGGTATGGCCGTGCCTTCCTTTTGGCTTGGGATGATGCTTATTCTTTACATTGGCTTACAGTTCAGCTTCTTTAAAATTAGTGGCTATATTCCTTGGACACAAAGTGTAGCAGGGGCGCTCAGTACGCTCATACTTCCAGCTTTAACGATTGCGATTCCCCAAATTGCGGTGAATTTTCGTTATGTCCGTACAGCTATATTGGAGCAGGTCCAGCTCGATTATGTCCGTACAATACGCAGTAAAGGGATGTCTGAACAAAATGTGATGTATAAGCATGTTTTGAAAAATTCAATGATCCCGATATTGACGGTTTTTGGTTTGATTATGGCGGAGGTTGTAGCAGGGACGATTATTGTGGAGCAAGTGTTTTCATTGCCAGGGATTGGTCAATTATTGATTACGGCTATCAGTAATCGCGATTTTCCACTCGTACAAGGGATCGTTATGTATATTACAGTAGCTGTCGTCATGATTAATTTTATCGTCGATGTTTTATATTCTGTGCTGGACCCTAGAATTCGATTACGTTAAGAGGTGACTACCATGAAACAACTACAGCGCTATACTAAAAAAATCAATTTAGTCATTGGTCTCCTCGTCATTGTTGGCTTTCTGCTCGTCATGCTTGTTAGCTTTTTTTATACACCCCATGATGTCAACGCAATGAATATACCGGAAAAATTGCGTGGTCCAGGTGGTGCTTATATGTTTGGAACAGATGAATTCGGGCGAGATATTTTTAGCCGCATTATGAAGGGGACACAAACAGCCTTTGCCGTTGGTCTATTAACGGTTGCAATCGGAACGGTGTTTGGCATTCTCATAGGCGGGATTGCAGGCTATGTTGGTGGCTGGGTCGATGAAATATTTATGCGCACGATGGACGCTTTAATGGCCTTTCCAGGGATCATTTTAGCATTAATGCTTGTAGCGGTATTCGGCCCAGGAATAACGAATACAGCCATAGCGCTTGGCATTATCGCGATACCTGCTATTGCCAGGATTGCCCGCAGTGGCTTTGTGCAACAACGTGACTCGGAATATGTGCTGGCAGCGAAATTAATTGGGGTCAAGCCTTATAGCATCATGTTCCGCCATATTTTGCCGAACATTTCATCGCAAATTATTGTTGCGGCAACCGTAACATTTGCGACGGCTATGCTGGCCGAGGCAGCATTGAGCTATTTAGGGCTTGGGGTACAGCCACCAAACCCTAGCTGGGGCAGAATGTTAAAAGATTCACAAGCCTATTTAATTGGTGCCCCATGGTATACGTACGCCCCTGGTGGAGCCATTACGATTCTTGTTCTAGGCTTATATATGCTCAGTAATGCTTTACGAGATTTTATGGACCCACGTTCAAAATCGTAATAGATCAGGTGCTGTTTTTTGCAACAGTTCATATGCCTTAACAGCCATTTCAATATTGAGGCGATGGGGAGCTTGTAAAAAATCAGCACCTAATATACTTTCTAGCCGTTCAATTCGTTTATAGAGTGTTTGACGGACAATAAACAGTTGTTCTGCCGTATCATTTTTAGCCCCGTTACAGGTCAGATACACAGCTAATGTTTGAAATAAATCATGGCTACTTTTTTGATCTAATACTAAAATTTCTTGCAAGTAATCTTTTACAAATTGTAGGAGAGCTGTTTGATCCTGCTGTAATAACAATCGATAAACACCTAAATCCTTATAATAGATGGAGCTCGTCAATTGATGATGCTGCATTTGGATGGCTGATTTGGCTTCCTTATAGCCCAGATGAACACTTTCAATCGTTTGATAGACATTGCTAATACCACAGCTAAGGGTAAGTTGCTCAAAAAATTGTGCTGCTTTTCGTGCAACAATCTGTGAAATCGCTTGATCAAAGGCGTCGCGATTGTCTTTCATATAATCTGCCGCAATGTAAAAGGCTAAAATAATAATCTCATGCTGTCTTACAGAAACAGTAGGGAAAAACCCTAGCTTTTTCAGAATCGAACGAACATACATGGCATTTTGGAGCTGTATTTCCTGCCATTCTTCTTCAGGCACAGTATTGGCCTCATCATGTAGATTGAACACGACGACTCGGTAAAATAAATTACGACTTTCGATTGGTAAATAGCTTTGATAGTATTGAATATCTACTGGCTGACCTTGAATTAAGGCTAGGATAAATTCATCCTCACGGCTTTGCTGTCGCTCCTGAAGCATACGGTTACGCATTAAAATATGGGCTATCGACATGGTCGCCCGTTCAAGATTTAACAAGGTGTAATCACTCGGCTTTGGCAGTCCAGAATGCATACATAAATAGCCCCAAACTTGTCCAAGCCCATTAACAGGAATAATGACAAAATGGTCTTTATCCAAGGACAAAAGGTGCAAGGGCTCTTGTAGTTCTAACTGCTGACAATGCTCTTCCATGACACGTAAGTATTTTTTAGCTTCCATCGGATAATAAAAGCTTTTTGTATCTTCTGAGACAAATAAAAATGGCGCATCTGTATCTTGGTGGAGCACTTGTAATATTTTTAAAATACCATTGGGCATTAATGATAATTCCATAAAAGTTTTGGATAGTGTATCTAGCTGTGTAAGTGCCTGTTGGTGTTGATTAATTATGTACGTGTGCAAATCTTGCGTAATATCAATAAATCGTACAATTTCTTCAAAGATAATGATAGGGAAATGATGGGCATTTGCCATGGCAATCAATTCTACGGGAACATGGTCAAAATAGTCTCCAATTTCTATACAAAGACCAGCTGCCTCATTACGAATAAGGTTTTGTAAGTAGGCGATTTGTGTTTCTCGTTCTAGCTGTAAACCGACACCGGTGGTTAAAATTAATTCACCACCATTGATTAATGTGTCAAAATCTTTAATTTCTAATATATGTGTCCACAATACTTGTCGATCAAGGCCATGCTGCCCTGCGATAAGCTTCGCCGATTCAAAATGCTTGCGCTTGAGGACATCACGTACGAGTAGAGGATGTTTCGACATCAATTAGCACCTGCCCTTCGAATGTACAATGTCTATTTCATTATGTTGGAGAAATCAGAAAATTTCAATATTAACTAGCTTAATAGGGAAAATGGTGATAGACAAAAAGACACCGATGATAGACGATTGGAGGTCATGATATGGAGCGAAATGATCAGTTTACACATACTTTACAACAAAAAGATCATGAAAATGTTTGGCATCACATGTCCATGCACAACGACAAAGCACCGCCCATTATTGAACAGGGAGAAGGGGCATGGATTACAGATAGTTTAGGCAATCGCTTTTTAGATGGCATGTCAGGCTTATGGGCAGTGAATGTAGGGTATGGGCGTGAGCGTCTTGCTAAGGTTGCGTATGAGCAGCTGAAAAAGCTCTGCTATGCTCCCCTAACACAAAGCCATGAACCTGCCATCAGACTCGCTGAAAAAATTAACAGCTTACTAGATGATGACTATATGATGTTTTATTCCAATAGTGGCTCAGATGCGAATGAGGTGGCGTTTAAGTTAATACGTCAATACCATCAACAAAATGGGGAAGGGAACCGCTACAAAATCATTGCTCGCTATCGGGGCTATCATGGCAGTTCACTTGGGGCCTTAGCTGCTACAGGTCAGGCATTACGTAAATTTAAGTACGAGCCGTTGACACCAGGCTTCTTACATGTTGCTCCACCTGATCACTATCGTCGTCCAAAAGGGCAGTCCATTGAGGCATACAGCTTAGCACTTGCCCGAGAAATGGAAGAAAAGATTATTTGGGAGCAAAAAGAAACGATTGCGGCTGTGATTATGGAGCCACTCATCACTGGTGGAGGAGTGCTTATTCCACATCCTACTTATGTCAAAGAGGTGGAGCGTATTTGTAGAAAGCATGGGGTATTACTCATCATGGATGAAGTCATATGTGGTTTTGGAAGGACAGGGAAGTTATTTGGCCATCAGCATTTCGACATTCGACCAGATGTCATTACGATGGCGAAAGGATTAACGAGTGCCTACCTACCTTTATCCATAACAGCGATACGCAAAGACATTTATGAAAAATTTAAAGAGACAGACGGCTATAGTCATTTCCGCCATATTAATACATTTGGCGGCAATCCGGCAGCTTGTGCAGTGGCCTTAGAAAATATAAAAATCCTGGAAGAAGAAGGACTTGTGCAACGAGCAAGAGATTTAGGAATTCAATTCCTACATGATTTGCAAGACTTATTAGAGCTGCCCTTCGTTGGCGATATACGTGGGCTTGGGTTACTCATTGGCATCGAGCTGGTCGAAGATAAACAATCTCAAACACCTGCCAAGCCGGAGCTTGTAGCGAAAATTATGGCTGATTGTCAAGCAAATGGCTTAATTGTTGGAAGAAATGGTGATACAGTCGAAGGTTTCAATAATATCATTACGTTAAGTCCACCGCTTTGCTGTACAGACGAGGACTTTGACTTTATGGTTGCTGTATTAAAAAGAGTATTCGCAGCCAATGTCTAGCTTAAGGCGATTCCAAGTGTGCGATAAACCACATGGGATCGCCTTTAATACTGTCGTTTATGCCCTTTCTTTACCTCTTCCCAGTCAATTTCAATGTTATGCAACACACGTGTTAGTAGACTGTGAATGCTGTCCATCTCCTCATTGGAAAATCCCTCAAGCGCACGAGCATTGGAATATTCGCCCTCCCGTTTTAAAAAAGGATAGATGTCCATGCTTTTGGCTGTTGGAAAGAGTAATTTATTTTTCTTATTGCCTTGTTCAATCCGTTTTTCAATAAAGCCTTTGGTCTCCAATTTTTGAATAGCCCGTGAAGCCGTTGTACGATCCACCTTCAATAGCTCTGCGACCTTTTCTTGAATAATACCAGGATTTTCACAAATACGGATGACATATAAATATTGCCCCTTCGTCAAATCCAATTCCTTAAATTCAATATTGCTAATTGAGTCCAATGCCCGTGCAATGGCACCTATTTCACGTAAGATTTCTTTCATGTTCGATCCTCCTGAGATTTTTATTGTAATTGCAATAAAAATCGTTCTATACTAATACTATCATCTTCGAAGTGAAATTGCACCTAGGGAAGATGATAAGGCAGGAGAAACTAGGAGGATTAGTTTATGCGTATAAAAAAAGTAACAACTGAAGCGGAATTACAAACAGCGTTCGATTTTCGACGAAACGTTTTTATTGAAGAGCAGCAAGTGCCTGAGGAAGAAGAGTATGATGAATTTGATGCGCTAGATGCTCCATGCGACCATATTTTGGTGTATTACAATGAGCAACCTGTTGGAACAGGTAGACTTCGAGTTGTGGAGGGCTATGGCAAATTAGAGCGTATTTGTATATTGGAAGAATACCGCAAATTTGGCCTTGGCAAGGAGATTATTGTGGGCCTAGAGCAAATTGCACGAGATAAAGGACTAACAAAAGCAAAATTAAATGCCCAGTCCTATGCGGAGGGTTTTTATGAAAAATTAGGCTATCAGCGTGAAGGCGAAGAATTTATGGATTGTGGCATTCCCCATATTCTAATGAAAAAATACTGGTAATGGATGAAATCACCGTTTTTCACTAACGTTCCAGATTGGCGGAATACTTTGTAACTTTTCAATTGTTGCTTGGGTCTACTGCTAAAAAGGGGGGATGTTGTTGAAGAAATGGATATTCCTTTGTGCCATGTGTTTGTTGCTGACTGCTTGCGGTAGTCAAGTCATAATCGAATGGGTCGATTTAATCAAATGGGATGGTAAACAATATGAAGCTGTTTATGAAGTAGCGTTAGCCGATCGTTCATTCATTGATAAGGAAATAGGGGAAGTTAATTTTAAAGTGGCTGATCAGATCAAAAGGACCTCCTATCGTTTTAAGGATGGCGATGCAGCCTTTCATGAGAAAGGAACGAAGCTTTATGCGATAAAGGGTCTTGACGATGCCATTGCGGTAGAGGATCAGTCGGTGATTAATGGCTATCGAATTTATATGGTAAGAGATGAGGCTCCGCCACGACGGCATTTTGATCAGGTTCCATTAGCACAAGTGAAGAAAATAGAATTTTACACATTCTCTCTGGAAGAAGGCAATCGAAAAACGGCTAGCTATACAGACCCGTCTGACATGGAAGCTATACAGTCGATTTTAGCCAACAGTAAACTAGCCCCATCCTTTGAACCAAATGGTGATACAAGTCGTTATGATGTACTCCTTTATACAGACGAAGCCATTGCTTTTCAATATGGCATCCAATTTGATGGCACTACTTATTTTTGGTTTCCTTCAGAAAAAGCGATTTTATCGAATGATATACAGCAGTTTATTGCGAAAGATTAGCGTACTTCTCTAAAGAGGCAGTATAACTCCTTACTACTTTTTATAATGATTCAGGCGATAAGGAAGATTAACACTATAGCAAAATGCTCCAATTAAAGAAAGCTGCCCAATCTAATTAGGCAGCTTTCATTTATTTTTCCTTTACAACTGTACCAGCAAAGCTGTCATGAGGAAGACGTTGTCCATGCTGTTGCTCAAAGGCTTGGCGATCTTTTAGATAATCAAACGTACTGATGGTGTCTCGATAAGCCATGCGTTTCATAATTTGCCCTTCTGATAATGGACGACCATCTTCATTTTCAAGTGTTAATCCCATTGCTTTGTAGCCAATGGTTTGTCCATTTTTACGAAGTTGTGCATATTCTAGTGCCCACAATACGACAGTTGGCGTAACAAGTGCATGAACAGCCTCATTTTTCACTTTTTTTCGTAGGAAGTGTTCAACACCAAACGTGACAGCCGTTGAAATAGCTGTATCGATTAAAAATGCTGCTGTGCGTTTTTTTGTTATCGATTCCATATAAGTCCTCCTTTAATTGACCTGTCACTAGTACATACGAACAATAAGGACAAAAAGTTTCGATTTACTCTAGATTCAGATCTAACGATAGTACAGGATAGGAGGGAATCGCCCCATGCTTGGTTGTCGAAATGCCTGCATAACGGTTTGCAAAAGATAGCAGTGACATCGCATGCTGCTCGCAATAGGCCACCACATGATCCACCGATAGTCCATGATGAAGATATTGGCTTAAAATAGCGCCTATAAATGCATCACCAGCCCCAGTTGTATCAACGGTTTGTACCTTATCAGCAGGAGCCTTCACATGATGCTTCTTCGTATATAAAGTAGCCCCAGCAGCGCCATGTGTAATGATGATGATGGCTACATGCTCCCGGAATAATATTTGGACAGCTTCTTGTTCATCTTCTAGTGCAGTTAAAAACAATAGCTCTTCCTCTGAAAGCTTGACAATATGGGCTTTAGGTAAGAAGGCTAAAATGGTTTCACGACACGCAGCTTCATCCTGCCATAAAGGAAGGCGCACATTCGGATCAAAGGATACGAGGCTCCCTGCTCGATGTGCCTGCTCAATAAAGGCAAGATGTGCTTGCTTCATAGGACTCTCCACAAGATTAACAGAGCAAAAGTGAACGATATCTTGCGCTGTTAATAGCTGTGAGGGGAGGTATTCCTGTTTGTACAAGAGATCTGCAGCATGTCGGCGATAAAATTGAAAATCTCGATCGCCATGTTCGTTTAATGAAACAAAGGCAAGACTTGTCTCGGCATCCGTTGTTTGACGAATAAACTGCGTATCTACACCTGCTTGCTGCAACGTTTTAATCAGGAAATCACCAAAGGCATCCTGACCTACTTGTGTGAGAAGAGTTGCCTGTTGACCTAGCTTTGCACAGACAGCGGCTACATTGGCAGGGGCTCCTCCTGCATGTTTAGTAAAATGCTCGATATTGGCAAGGGAGCCGCGTTGCTGTGTCGGTGTAAAGTCAATTAATAATTCCCCAATTGTGAAGAGCTTGCCCATTATGAGACCTCCTGTGGTAGCCGCTTTTTCTTCGGAACATAAATCGTATAAAAAATACCAGCAAATATGAGAAGGATCCCCATCGTTTGCATAAAGCTTGGCATAAAATCAAGCAGTAGCATATCTAGTAAAATGGCGACAACAGGGTCGACGAAAACTAATACGGATACAAGAATGGTAGAAAGACTGCGTATACTATCAAAAAATAAATAGTAAACAAATCCTGTATGAATAAAGCCTGTGCCAAGTATATAAAACCAATTGCTTGTCGTTAATCCATCAAACAGCGAGAAGTCGATAAAAGGAAGTAGTATCACGATTCCAACCGTTGTTTGAATATAGGTTAACGCATAGGAGCTA
This sequence comes from Lysinibacillus sp. FSL K6-0057, assembly GCF_038630885.1. Taxonomy (NCBI): domain Bacteria; kingdom Bacillati; phylum Bacillota; class Bacilli; order Caryophanales; family Bacillaceae; genus Lysinibacillus; species Lysinibacillus sp. FSL K6-0057. The sequence goes on from NZ_CP152047.1 coordinate 1,877,297, forward strand.
AGCTTCGTAATGGTTTTGCTTGTTAGCATGGTGAGGGCATAAAATACTGCTGACAGTAATGCCCAGACAAAGCCCGATTGCATAAACTCTGATAACGACACAAAATTATTGAGACCAATGATAAAAATACTACCGATAAAGCAAGTGATTGTTGCTACAAGTGCCTGAATGGTCATTTTTTCCTTCAAAAAAACAGCGCCTAAAATTAACACAAATATAGGGGCTAAATTATAGATGGAAATGGCAATTGAAATGGACATTTCTTCAAAAGCTTTAAATAAAAATACCCAGTTTAACACAATAAAGACACCGCAAATAAGTGTTTGGAGAATTTCTTTCTTATCCCAAACCTCTGTTTTATGTCCACCCGTGATGAGCCACATGCCACCTAGAAAGAGGGTTGCGCAAATGCATCTAACAAAGACAAGCTCTGTAGCGGGAATACCAGTATGAACGGTAAAAAAGCCGATGGAACCAAACAGCGCCATGGAGACTGTTAGTTTAATGATTGCTGAGATGTTCATACGAAACCTTCCTTCTATTTTTTATTAAACTATTAAGTAAGTAATCCATCTATTCACGAGTTTGGCCGTTGCCATGAATAACATATTTTGTTGATGTTAATGCAGGCAAGCCCATTGGCCCACGGGCATGTAGCTTTTGCGTACTAATGCCGATTTCTGCTCCATAGCCAAATTCAAAGCCGTCCGTGAAGCGGGTAGAGGCATTATGATACACTGCTGCTGCATCGACATTGTTTAAAAACGTCTCGGCAGTTAATTGATCTTCTGTAATGATGGCCTCTGAATGATTCGTCCCAAAGTAATGAATATGCTCAATAGCTTCATAGACATTCTCTACCAATTTAACACTTATTTTTAAGTCAAGGTATTCTGTCGCATAATCATCCTCCGTAGCTGGAAGGGCAGCTTCAAAACGCTGACATACTTGGTCATCACCGATGATCGTTACGCCTGCGTTGTGAAGGGACGTTAAAAGCTGGCCACCGTGTTCTTTAAACCAAGCAGGGTGAATGAGTAAGCTTTCTGCTGCATTACAAACAGAAGGACGCTGTGTTTTAGCATTCAGACAGATTTTTTCTGCTTTTATGTAATCCGCCATTTGATCCACGTAAATGTGACAGTTGCCCGCACCTGTTTCGAGTACAGGGACAGTCGCTTCATTGACAACTAAATCAATCAGGGCTTTGCCACCACGAGGAATGAGTACATCTAAGTACTCTTTTAAATGAAATAGTTCTTTAGCTGTTTCGCGGCTGGTATCCTCAATTAATTGCACAGCATCGGTAGGGATGGATGTTTTAGCAAGTGCGCGATGAATACTTGCGACAAGAGCGATATTTGAATACTTAGCGGAGGAGCTTCCGCGCAAAATGACTGCATTGCCCGTTTTCAGAGAAAGTGTCGCTGCATCGACTGTGACATTTGGTCGAGCCTCATAGATCATACCGATGACACCAAGTGGCACGATTCTTTTTTCAATGCGTAGACCGTTGTCTTTATCAATACGTTCAACAATTGTGCCTACTGGATCGTTTAAGGAGATGAGTAAATGAATGGCATCTGTCATTGCCGCTATACGCTCTTCATTGAGCATAATGCGATCCAACGTAGAAGCAGGCATGCCTTGTTGCTCACCCTGTGCCAAATCCTTGGCATTTTCAGCCATGATGTCATGCTGATCGATTAATAGCTGTTCAGCAATTTTTTTCAGTGCTTCATTTTTTTCGCAGGTCGTTTTAATATTTAACACGTAGCTTGCGGCCTTAGCGCGTTGTCCTTTTTCTTGAATTTCATTTGTCATTTGTCATTCCTCCTTAATTTGTTTGAATTTTCAGCCACTTATCTCGGTGAATCACCTCAATAGGGCATTTCGACAATGTATCTGTCCGTTTTCCCATGGCAGAGATAAGCTCTTGGGAGGAGTACAGCACTTCGCCACGTCCTAATAAGTCCTTCTCACTATAGACTTCTACAACATCACCATTGACAAAATCACCCTCAACACGATAGACGCCAGCAGGTAATAGGCTTTTGCCATTGTCCATTAAAGCTTGTTCAGCGCCACTATCTATAAAAATTTTACCAGAAACTTCCGTAAGTGCAATCCACTGTTTATGATTTGTTAACACGGCAAGCTCATCATGCTCCACATACGTGCCATCACCATGTCCTGTTAAAATATCGACGAGCTTCTGTGCACCATGACCTGTTCCAATAAATACCTTCACTCCTGCACGTAGCGCTGTTCGTGCTGCCAGTAGCTTAGAGGCCATGCCACCCGTGCCAACCTTTGACCCTGTACCATCTGCAAAGCTTAACAGCTCATCCGTAATGGCTGTTAACCGATCAATGCGCTCTGCCTCTGGATTTTTATTGGGATTGGCATTATAAAGGCCATTGATATCAGTTAAAATGATGAGCTGATCGGCATGGACAAGCCCACTTACGAGTGCGGACAGCATATCATTATCACCAAAGGTTAACTCACTAATAGACACAGTATCATTTTCATTAATAATCGGTAGCATTGATCGTTCTAATAATTCCTCGAAAGTGGCATAGGCATTTTTATAGCATTCTTTTTTAGAAAAATCCGTGCGTGTCAGTAAAATCTGGGCAGGCATGATATCGTAAATACTAAATAAAGCACTGTACGTTTGAATGAGTAGGCTCTGTCCTACAGCAGCAGCTGCCTGCTTTCCTTTCACCGTCACAGGACGAGCAGGGTAGCCAAGTTGTTTAAAGCCCGCCGCTACGGCACCTGACGAGACAAGTAAAACTTCATGTCCCAGTTTTTTTAATTCGGCAATTGCCTGTACATGGTCCATTAAGCGAACTTTATCGATTTCACCTTTTGCGTTCGTTAAAGAGCTACTGCCAATTTTAACAACGATCCTTTTTCTCTCCATTTCACTACCTCCATCATTACTGAATCAAAAAAAGCCTTCTCATCCTAAAAATTAGGACGAAAAGACTTGCCTTCCGTGGTACCACCTACATTGAATATCATGCGACATTCCACTTTTCTCATAACGCTAGAGACTGCGCCTAGTTTGGCTAGGACGATTCACGAAGTAGGTTTCATCAGTCTTTCTTGTACAATGCCTTGCAGCCGATGGGCATCGCTCTCTTTTCAAGCAGTGGCTAACTACTGATCTTCGTTCGTTTTCTCATCTATTGACTAAAGGATGCACTACTTCTATTAGTCTGTCAAGCTGAATGGATAAATTACTTGAAAGTTTTGATAAATTAAGAAAGGGATGCACTAAAATGATGAAGAGGCAACCTAATCGATTATTTAAACCACCAAATCGCGATGAAAAGGGGAAGCATAGCCAACACAATGACAAAGAAGCTCCAAATGACTTGTTTCCCAGAGGACATATTTTTTGGTTTGATGCTCATTTGTTCATAAAGCTGGTTAATGGCTCGTTGCTCTTTCGCATAAAGCATTGCTTGAAATTCTTCATAATCTTGAATATAGCTAGATGGGGCACGTGGACTGAAGCGTAAATTTCGAATGGAATCCGTAATCTCTTTGTCTGCCATCCAATACGTGATGACAGGAGCTAAACCAGCGTTCTGGGTGGCCTTCACCTCAATGTCATGGGATTTCATTTTATAGTACACCTGTCCATGCTCATCCTCATATTGCGAAACAATATCACTTACTGCCATTATCAATCACCTCTTATGGAAGTTATCTATTTTATCATGAGTTTCTACTATTATAATGGATTAGGGGAGAAAAGTATCGCTTGAACGAGCATAATTTGTGAAACGAAAATTCAAAAAAAGTTTTGGATAAAGTCATAAACTTACATCTAGTGTGAACAACGTCATGTAGTATAATGTAAATAGTTTTTTAAAAGAAGTTGAAGGAAGGGAAAGTTTTGGAAATCTCAACGTTATTTGCGTTTTTAGGGGCTGCGATTATTTTAACCATTATGCCAGGGCCCGATAATTTATTTGTGCTTGCCCAAAGTATTACACAGGATAAAAAAGCGGGTATTGCGACATCACTTGGATTATGCACGGGCCTACTTGTTCATATTAGTGCAGCAGTACTCGGTATTTCTGCGATTATTTATCAATCGACTATTATTTTTTCAATCGTTAAATTTGCAGGAGCAGCGTATTTATTATATTTAGCTTGGCAATCTTTTCGTGCTAAGGGAGACCCGTTTACGTTGCAACAGCAAAATACGCAAGCTTATATTAAATTATATAAAAAAGGAATATTAATGAATATTTTAAATCCTAAAGTATCGTTATTTTTCCTAGCGCTGTTACCACAGTTTGTCAATCCATCGCAAGGACATGTGGCGTTTCAAATGCTTATTTTGGGTATTGTATTTTTAATACAAGCACTTGTATTATTTTCATTGTTTAGTATATTTGCAGGGAAAGTTAGACAAGTCATTATCGGGAAACCTGCGATTGCTAAGCGATTGAATACGGTTCAAGGTATCTTATTTACATTTATTGGAATACAAATTGCTATCAGCAAACAGTAGGGAGGAATGGACATGGCTATTTTACATATTACCTTTAGCTTAGCAACACAGGGTTCTATGAAACTTGCAATTCGTCAACATCGTTTGCAGCGAAATGAATCAGTTCTAAGTGTCCATGACGATCTCTCGATTGGACCTCTTCAAAACTTTGACGAACGTAAAACTTGGTTAGCCACGCATATTTTGGATGAAGATGACCAGCAATTGTACGATGATATGTATGAAAACTGGAAGAAGAAAATCGCCAATTTACCCTGCGATGTGGATGTATGGATTTGGTATAGTCACAACACCCATGAACAAATTGGACTGCGCTATGTAATGAGTGAGTTAATTCATAAATGCAGTATGGTGTATGGCATTGATGCAACAGAGGCAATGAAGAGTATTCAACCCAATATGGACATTCGCCATACAGGAGAACTTTCCTCAGAAATGCTAATGAAGCTCCGCCCTAGTGCCAAACGATTCTCTGTGCAAGAATGTCAGCAACTCGCTAAGGAATGGGCACACATCATAGAACAGCCAGGTACACTACGCCTGTGGAAAAATGAACGATTGCATCATGTAGAGGAAGATGCAATGGATGCCTACATTATCGCCAGTGCAAAAAATTTGCATATACAGCACAATGAAGAGTGGCTAATGCCCACGCATATTTTGGCACAGACATTTGAAACATTTGTCCATTATGTAGGAAATGACTTTGTAGAGTATCGCTTGCTAACGCTCGTTGAACAAGGCGTATTTGCAATGAAAGGCGATACATCGGATATTTTTTCCTATCAGGTTAAATTACTTTAATACATTTAAATGAATGAACAATAAAAAATCAGGCGCACAAAGCCTGATTTTTTATTGTTCCAAATGCATGAAGCTGTTGGTTCAAGTTGGGGTGTACGGCTATTAATTTAATCGTTTTCATGTTGATAGCACTTTTCATATTCAGCTTTCATCAACAAACTTTGACAAGCCAAGCCATTTTCATGATAAATCTCTTTATCAATACTTAATACTATACTTCTATTTGAATTGGTATAATTAGGCTCTTTATTAACAATGGATAATTTTTCTTCGTCTAGCCATTTCATCGAGAATTGACTTTTTGCCTCTGCATAATAGACGATTTTGTTTGTGTGAGCTTTATTATTTGAAATTTCTACCCATACATGAACACCACCACTTGGACCTGCACCACCATATGGTTCATAATAAGCGTGCGCTGTATATTTTCCTGTAGGAGATGACACTGATTCGGGCACCTTTTGCGTATTTTTTTTATCTAAAGTACTAAACGTAAAAAAATATTGGATATACATAAATATTCCCAAAAACAGGACTAAACCTGTCAATAGTACTGTTAGTGTTTTTTTAGGGAAGTTTTTCTGTTTAAAAAAGAAAATCATTAATTTGATAACAAAAATGAACAATACGATCAAGGTAAATAAAAATACAAAGAAACCTAATGTATTAAGTAATAAATTCAAATTATTACCTCCCTAGTATGGTGAAACAGTGCCTTTTAGAAAATAAAGCGAGTAACATGGACATCTAGATGATGTTGTTACTCGCTCTTGCTATTTATTGTCATAAAAATCGAAAACAAATTGTTTAAACTGACGTGCAGATGGTGGTAAATAACGATTTTCTATCCAGGCCATGCCGATAATGCGTTCACATACCATATCCTCAACATGGATTTTAACGATTTTTTTCGGGTTTAAATCCTCATCATCTGGTAGCAAGGAAACGCCAAGCCCCGCACCAACAAATCCAGCGATGGTCGATACTTCGTCACCTTCATAAGAAATTTTAGGCTTTATGCCCGCAGCATTTAATAAGCGATCAGCAGAGCGGCGTAGTGCATAGCCCTTTTTCATTAAGACAAAACTTTCATGCTCCAATTCTTTCATTTTGATGCTTTTACGATCGGCAAGCGGATGGTCAATCGGGACCATTATAAAGAGCTCATCTCGCCATAATTCCTTCCAGCAAACTGGCGGCTCTGTATCAATCGCAGCTAGTAGGCACAGGTCTAACTCACCCGCCAGCAATTGTTTTAGCTGTGAATGGGAGTAGTTTTGTGTGAAATGAAAACGGATATGGGGGTGTTTCTGACGGAAAGCGCGAATCAAGTCCGGTACAATACTCGTTCCAAGTGTATGTAAAAAACCGAGTGATACTTCTCCAAGCTCTGGATTATTCAGCTCCTGTAATTCTAAAACAGCCTTTTCATATTCTTTACGCATTCGCTGTACACGATATAAAAACAGTTCTCCATATCGGTTTAGCATAATCGAGCGCCCTTGTCTGTCGAAAAGCGGTACACCTAATTCTTCCTCCAGCTTTGAAATTGAACGACTAAGTGCTGGCTGTGAAATCGCTAATGCTTCGGCAGCCCGTGTCATATGCTCTAACTTTGCAACGGTTACAAAATATTCTAATTGTTGCCACTCCATTTTTTCACCTCTTTTCTCGTTATTTTTAAGTTATCTGCATTATAACGGGAAACAGACGGGAAGTATAGGGAGCAAAAAAATTTTAAAAGGACGTTGCAATTATTTAGCAGAATGGAAAAGTTAAGTAGCTGAAAGTGTGATAGTACAGCCGTTAAGTTGACATCATTCATGCACAATACACATTGATTTGATAAAAACTATAAATTGTACATTATGAATAAAGGGTGATAAGATAGACACATAAAATACACAATTATCAATTTCCGTGAAGGGGATATCATAAAATGAAGTTAACAAAGCCACAACCTCTAACAATCGAGGGAGGCAATAAAGCCGTACTATTACTGCATGGATTCACAGGTAGCACAAAAGATGTGAAAAAGCTAGGAGAATTTTTATCTCAACGCGGTTATACTGTGCATGCACCTATCTATAGTGGGCATGGTGTAGAACCAGAAGCATTATTAGAAACAAAACCAGAAGACTGGTGGAACGATGTAGTAGAAGGATATAACTTCCTACAAGAGAAAGGCTATGAAGAAATCGCTGTAGTTGGGATTTCACTTGGAGGCGTCTTTTCATTAAAAGTGGCAGAGACATTCCCAGTAAAAGCATGTGTAGCGATGTGTGCACCGATTACACGTGATAATTCAAAAGGCTTATTCACACGTCTGTACCACTATGCTCGTTTATATAAACACTTTGAAAATAAATCAAAAGATCAAATTATTTCAGAATTACATGAATTACGTATTTCACCAAAAGATTCATTGGATGGCGTAACACGTTTAACAACGGAAACACGCGAAGAATTATCAACAATCAAAGCACCAACACTTGTGTTACAAGGTTCATTAGATGATGACCTCTACCAAGAAAGCGCACCTTTTATTTTAAATACGGTAGAAACAGATGACAAAGAAATCATTTGGTATGAAAATTCTGGTCACATTATTACATTAGATAAAGAACGCGATAAAGTGTATGAAGATGTTTACAAATTTTTAGATCATATTGAATGGTCAGTTGCAAACTAAGGAGGGGGCTGTCAGCAGGCAGCTCTTTTTTTGTTGAATCTCTCTGGATAAACGAAAAAACTATTGTAATTATAATAAATGCTTGATAACATGATGAAATTGTAGTGAAAAATCATTCGATTAAAATAATTTGCTATAGTTTAAAACTTCTAAGGAGCACATCAATTATGCAACAAAAAATACCTTTTTCAACTTACGCAGTCATTGGAACAATGTTATTTGGACTGTATTTTGGAGCGGGGAACCTCATTTTTCCTATTCAAATGGGTCAATTTGCTGGGACTAATTTTTGGTTTGGATTAATCGGATTTTTAGTGACTGCTATCGGCTTACCATTCCTCGGAATTTTGGCGATTGGCTTATCAGGTAGTAATGGTTTACGAGATCTAGCCAATCGTGTTCATCCTCTATTTGGCATCATCTTTTCATTGGCATTGTACTTAACAATCGGTCCATTCTTTGCTATCCCACGGACAGCAACTGTACCTTTTGTAGTAGGCTTTGAGCCATATATTCAAGCACAGCATGCAACGCTACTACTAGCTGTATTTAGCTTTGTATTTTTCGCGATTGTCTACTATTTCTCTTTAAATCCAGCGAAAATAATGGATTATATCGGCAAATATTTAACGCCTGCATTTTTAGTTGTATTATTTATTTTAATTATTACAAGCATCACGAAGCCAATGGGCGATTTCCAGCAGCCTATCGGTGATTATAGGGATGCAGCCTTTATGACAGGTTTTAAAGAGGGCTATAATACGATGGACGCCCTAGCATCACTGGCCTTCGGGATTGTTGTCATTCATGCCATTAAAAGTGCAGGGATTACAGATCGCAGAGAAATTGCCAAGGCTACATGGACATCAGGTATTTTTGCGATGGCTTTAATGACGCTGATTTATGGTCTCATTACGTATATGGGCGCTTCTAGTATTAATGCTGTCGGGACTTTTGATAATGGTGGTTTAATCTTTGCCGCAGTGGCCGATCATTATTTCGGCTCATTTGGAGCTATTTTATTAGCGGTCATCATCGTACTGGCTTGTTTAAAGACAAGTATCGGTTTAATTACGTCTTGTAGTGAATTTTTCCACGAAGTATTTCCAAAAATCAGCTATAAATGGTTTGTGTTCCTATTGTGTGCAGTATCCTTTATGATTGCAAACTTTGGCTTAAACAATATCATCCAATTTGCGATCCCTGTTTTAATGTTCTTATATCCATTAGCAATCGTCTTAATTTTGCTTGCTCTAAGTTCAGCCTTCTTTAGGAATAAGCAAACAGTGTATGCCATTGCGATGATTTTTACATTTTTCATTAGCCTAATTGATGGCTATAAAGCCTTGGTTGAAAGTGTGCCAGGCGCGAAGTTAGGTGTTTTAGACGCTGTAGAGAAGTACTATTCCACAATGCTGCCTTTTTATGATGTCGGCTTAGGATGGATATTACCTGCACTAATTGGTGCGGTAATTGGAAGCCTGATGCCTTCTCGAAAAGTTATCTAATGAATAAACACGCACAGAAAATGTCTCTGTGCGTGTTTTTTAATGGATTAGTAAGCTGTCCAGCCACCATCCACGGCAATCACTTGTCCATTCACAAAGCTTGCTTCGTCTGAGCCTAGGAAAATAGCTAATTGAGCGATTTCTTCTGGCTGACCAGCACGCGGATTAATGGATAGACCAAGTGCTTGGCGTGCAGCACCCGTTTGACTCATATTTGTCATAGAAGAGGCGATATTGGTCATCACTGCTCCTGGCGCAATACCATTACAGCGAATATTTTTATCCGCATACATAAACGCAGTATTTTTTGTTAAACCAACAACTGCATGTTTGGAAGCTGTATAAGCCGCTCCTGCACGTGCCCCATATAAGCCACCAGCAGAAATATTATTGACAAAGACACCGTGTCCTTGTGCAAGGAAAATTTCTGTTGCCATACGCATAGAACGCATAACGGCTGTTGTATTCACTGCAAATACTTTTTCCCATCGTTCATCAGAAATTTCCCCAACTGGCTCCATACCATCCATAATACCCGCGTTGTTGACTAAAATATCTAATTGACCATAATTCGTTTTCGTTTCATCAAATAAACGTTGTAAGTCTTCTGTTGATGCGACATTTGTTTGAATGGCAAATGCTGTCCCTCCAGCCGCTTGAATACCATCCACAACCGCTTGAGCACCCTCTAAATTTAAGTCTGAAACGACAACCTTAGCGCCTTCTTTTGCATAGCCTTCTGCAATAGCTTTCCCCATACCTGAAGCTGCACCTGTCACAATGGCTACTTTACCTTCTAATCTCATCTCAAAGACCTCCTCATGGTAATTTCATTAGTTATTGAACATCTGTTCATTAAAATCATATAATAAAGTTGAAAGCGATTTCAATATGCAAAAAAACGGGAAGTGTTGAGTAATCAACACCTTTGGACAAACTGTTTAATAAGGAGCTGAAAAAATTGCGTACAACGGATTTACGAATTATTAAAACGAAGCAAGCTCTCCACGATGCCTTATTGACCTTGCTTAGCCAAAAACCTTTGGAGCAAATATCCATTGCAGAAATTTGTAGAGAAGCAAAGGTCAATCGGGGCACATTCTATTTACACTACGAGCAAAAAGAGGGGCTCTTTGAAGAATACTTTCAGGAAATTATGGAGGATTTATATCAATCCTATGAAGAACCCTATCGAGCCGTGACCACCCTGGACACCAATCAATTAGATCCCAATACAATCCGTATTTTTCATCATATTGAACGCTTTAAAATGTTTTACCGTATTGTCTTTTCTAAAAATGTTCCGCTGACCTACTATTACATGCTCTTTGATGGCATTTATTCCTTGCTAAAACGAGATATTACCACACATCGCATACATCAAATGGAGGATCATATTTCGATTGACTATTATAGCGCCTATCAAGCAAACGCCATCATCGGTCTCATCATCCAATGGTATCGTGGCGATTTCAGCGATAGTGTGACCATGTTAAATCAGCAGCTAGCAGCTATTTTGAAGAATGTGAGAAGTGGTGGATAGCACGCTTGAAGTGAAGGATAGGGTAAGAAGCGGTGGATAGAAAGATCGATTTGAAGGATAGAATAGGAAAAGTAGCGGATAGAACGCTTGAAGTGAAGGATAGAGTAAGAAGTAGTGGTTAGAACGCTCAAATTGAAGGATAGAACAGGAAAAGTAGCGGATAGCCCGCTTGAAGTGAAGGATAGAGTAAGAAGTAGTGGTTAGAACGCCAGAATTGAAGGATAGAACAGAGAAAGTAGAGGATAGAACGTTTGAAGTGAAGGATAGAACAGGAAAAGTAGCGGATAGCCCGCTTGAAGTGAAGGATAGAGTAAGAAGCAGTGGTTAGAACGCTCGATTTGAAGGATAAAACAGGAAAAGTAGCGGATAGCCCGCTTGAAGTGAAGGATAGAGTAAGAAGTAGTAGTTAGAAAGCACAATTTGAAGGATAGAGTAAGAAGTAGTGGATAGAAAGCTCGATTTGAAGGATAGAACAGGAAAAGTAGAGGATAGCACGCTTGAAGTGAAGGATAGAGTGAGAAGTAGTGGTTAGAACGCCAGAATTGAAGGATAGAACAGGAAAAGTAGCGGATAGAACGCGCAAATTGAAGGATAAAACTGAAAAAGTAGCGGATAACCCACCCAAAGAGAAGGTCTACATCAACTTGTAGACCTTCTCTTTTCTATCAAATTATCGAACGGGGGCAGGCTTGAATGTGACGATCAACGTAGCGATGGCTAGTGTCACGAAGATGATGATGCATAAGGAGCTACTGTTTTGCAGGAGATTATCGGTACTACCACCAAAGATAATTGTGTAGTAGCCATCTGCTCCATAAGTGGCTGGTAGCATGGCAGCGACTTGCTTGTAACCTTCAGATAGCATGGTTTTTGGTACAAGGACGCCTGATGTTACTAATTGGAGTGAAAGGGCACAAATATTAAATACCATCCCTAAATTCCCAAAGGCGATGACAAATACTTGGGCCAAGCTAAGGAAAGCGAGATACATCACAGCTTGAAAGAAATATATCGACAGCAGGCTTTCTTGACTAGCGATATCAAAAAGGTGCATCAGCCCAATTGTTAGTAATGGCAATGTAAAGGCTACGCCCACATTGAGTAGCTGTCGTGCGAGGAATAATTGCCATTTTGATAGGCTTTCTTGAACGAGCTGTGCTGCTTGCTGGTGTTGCATAATCATGACCATCGCGCCCACGAAGGAGGAGATGATGACCATAAGTGGCACAAAGTTTGCGGCAAATCCTTTCACATCATTGGTTTTAACAATGGTTCCGTCGACGGCATGGTCTTTGACATTCATTACAGTCGTTTTGACAGAAGTGGTAATTTGTTGCTCGAAGGGAAGCTGAGCAAATTGTTGAGCAAAGGCCTCAACTGCTTGATTTTGTTGCATTGGATAAAGGGCTTGATTGATCTCATCTGTTAATTGCTTTGCTACGCCCTCCATCATATTTTTCGCTACACTTGCATTGGCTTGATTAATCGCATAAATAATTTCTGCCTCTTTCCCTGCTTGTATTTGATTTGTAAAATCAGTGGGAATTTGCATAATCATATTAATTTGACGTTCGTTTAATGCACTCTCTGCTTCCTTCATTGATGAATAGTCCTCCATTGAAAAGGGGATGGAGCCTTTGATGTTCTGTGCTACCTGTTGCCCCATCGCGGTATCTTCCACAACAAGGCCAATGCTTAACTGTTCCGCTCTTTCATTGACACTATCATAGGCAGTCATCCAAATCGTAAAGAAGATTAATTGAAAGGCAATGGTTGCAATAATGCCGATATAGGTTTCACGAACTCGCAATAATGCTTGTAAACCTGTCATATTTTATTCCTCCTAATTAAGTAAGTACTTACTTGCATTGATTAGAAAAATTTTTTCTAGGAAACGAGTCCCCTAGAAAAAATAGCAACACTAGTTTGCAAAAGTTCTTCAGTTGGTAGGTCAGACACGATTGTTCCAAGTTGAGCACGTGACATAAAATGACCAAAGTTCAAAGCAATTAGCGATAACGCTGCTGCTTCAAAATCAACTTCTCTTATTTTTCCTTGCTGATGCATCTCTTGAAAGTAGTGAATAAGCTCCTTTTTGATGAGGAGTGGGAGATTGGCGATTTCCTCACTAATTTCAGGAAACTGAATGGATTCCTTAAAGCCAATCATGACAAAATCTTTAATTGACATTAAAAAATGAAAATGCTTCAATGAGAAACTTAATAAATCCTTTTCTAATTCCCACGTTACATTTTGAGTGATCTCCTGCTGTAGAAGAGGATAATAAGAAAATTGCTCAATGATGGCTTTTAATAAACCACGTTTGTTGCCAAAATGACGGAAAAGAGTGACCTCATTGACACCTGCTAATTCTGCAATGGTTTTGGTAGTTGCAGCTGTATAGCCTTTTTCACTAATCAATTGTAGAGCAGCTTCGATAATTCGTTGTGCAGTTCCTTTCGTTGTCAAAAATATACTTCCTTCCATGCAAGTAATTACTTACATCTTAGCATAGTGTAAGATGAACTGCAACATCACAAATGAGCGTTGACAATTATATCGACTGCTGATATATTTTAAATGTATCGACTGACGATATATTGATAGGCGATATAGAGGAGGATTTGAATGACACAGGAGCATCCGCCATTAACAGAAGGCGTTTATTATATTTTATTAGCATTATATGAGGCGAGGCATGGCTATGGCATTATGCAATTGGTGGAGGAAATGAGCAATGGGCGAGTGCGTTTAGGGGCAGGTACCATATATGGCGCAATTAAAACATTGCTGGAACGAGGCTGGATAGAGGCGCTCGATGAGGATGGCAGAAAGAAAGAATATATGATTACCGAAACTGGAAAAACAATGGTTGAATATGAAATTTTGAGATTAAGGGAACTTTTTGACAATGGTATCCGTATAACGAGAGGAGTTGAATAATATGCATAAATATCGATTGATGATTAATCCCTATGCAATAGAGAAGTGGGTCAATGACATGGCTTGTCAGGGCTGGCATTTGAAAAAATTCACATGGATTCGCTTTACGTTTGAACGTGGAGAACCAAATAGCTATATTTATCGCCATGATGAATTAGAGCGGTTCGGTACGCATTATGAAGAGGATTATCTCGAATTTCTCAAATCCTCTGGCATTGAGCAAGTAGATCGTTCTGGCAATTTTGTGTTTTTTAGAAAGGCAGCACAGGAAGGTCCATTTGAGCTGTATACAGATAAAAAAACGAAGATTGGTAACCTGTCAAAAAAGATGATGATCCTGCTTTCTCTTATTCTTCTTAATTTGTTCATTGGTCTCATCGGTTTAATTGGTGATTTTTCGGAGCAAACAACAGACTGGGTTGGTTTCGCGTTAAATACGCTGAATCTTGTGGTTGTTGTATTATTCGCCCTCCCATTCTATAAGCTTATGCGTATACGTAATCGATTAAAGAGAGAATTAAATGTATTTTCGGATTAACGAAGCGTCTATTATTTTCCGGGAAATCAGAAAATAATGAAAAAGGAAGCGTAACTTTATAGTTGGGGTGATGCAAATGAAAAAAAGAGTGTATCGTTTTTTTATGGATTTCGAAAAGGAAGAACGATGGGTCAATGACATGGCAGATCGGGGGTGGAATCTGAAAAAAACAGTCGTAGGTTACTTTGTTTTTGAACAAGGCACACCAGGACAATATATTTATCGAAATGAATTTGTTAATAGAAAATCGAAGGATTATTTTGAGTTTCTAGACGCTATGAATATCGAATGTGTGTCCAAGTTCGGTGGATGGGCCTATTATCGAAAACCAAAATCAGAGGGCCCTTTTGAGATATTTACGGATGCTTCCTCGAAAATTAACTATATTAAATCAATGAATCGCATTTTTATCACAGTGTTACTGTTAAATTTAATCATGGGTATTTATAATCTATCGCTAGGTTTACGAGAATCTGCTGTAGGACCTATAAACACGAGTGTAGGGTGCATGAATTTGATCGTAGCCTTACTGCTATTCATTCCTATAGTAAAAAATGAAAATCGTAAAAAAGGCTTGAAACAAGACTTACATATATTTGAAGGATAAGGAGGATGACAACATGACGTTACAGTTACAGCATGTTACAAAGAAGTACAAGGATTTTACAGCTGTGGATGATTTGAATTTTACCATTGAAAAGGGTGAAATTTTTGGTCTAATTGGTCAAAACGGTGCAGGGAAAACGACGACATTCCGAATGATTTTAGATTTACAGGAGACGACGGCGGGGACGATTACTTGGGATGGCCAGCCAGTCAATGCCATTAACCGAGATGTTCTTGGTTATTTACCTGAGGAGCGTGGTATTTTCCCGACGATGAAGGTGGAGGAGCAGCTTTACTTTTTTGGCGAGCTACGTGGCATGAAACGGGCAGAGCTGAAAAAGGAAATTGATTTTTGGATTCAACGATTTGAATTAGAAGAAAAGCGCAAGGATAAGGCAGAAACACTGTCAAAGGGGAATCAGCAAAAGGTACAGCTGATTGCAAGCTTCATCCATAAACCAGCGTTTTTAATTTTAGATGAACCATTCAGTGGGCTAGATCCAGTCAATAAAGATTTACTAAAGGATGCGATTCTACTATTGAAAGAGCAGGGCACGACCATTTTGTTCTCCAGTCACCAAATGGACAATGTCGAGGAGCTTTGTGATCATTTGTGCTTATTAAAACGAGGTATTTCTTTATTTTCTGGAAGCTTACTAGATTTAAAGAAACAATATGGTAAAACAAAGCTTGCTGTTCGTACGGATTGGTCGACGACACAGTTATTGGCACTAGAGGGTGTTAAGGATGTGCGCGTAGAGAAGGAGCAAACGGTGCTTACATTAGCAGACGAAAGCTTTGCCCAAAGTATTTTTGAGCAACTGTCCAATGGGAAGTATATTGAAAAATTCAGTTTAGATTATTTATCGTTAGATGAAATCTTTAAAGATAAGGTAGGTGGCCATGTTGTCGAAGTTTAGTTTACTAATGAAGCAATTATACAAAGCTAAAATTAAATCAAAATCCTTTATTTTAATGACATGTTTATATGTCCTTGTCATGTCTGTGGCTGTCTTCTGGTCAGAAATTAAGGAGCTATTCACAGGCGATGATGAAGCACAGCAAATCGCGATTATCAATGAAACCTCTGCCGATTTAAGTGGTATTTTTGTCTCGAATGGAGACATGGCCTTTATTCAGGATGAAAAAGATGTTTCGGCCCTTGAAAAAAGAGTGAAGGACGGCAAGCTCGATGCTATTGTGACGATTAACGATCAAAATGGTCAGTTACATGCGGAAATTGCTACGTTCACACCATTAAAATTGAATGATCAATCTACATTGTCATCCTTATTACAGTATGCAGGTCAGCATTATGCTGTACAGCAACTATCGTTATCGTCTGAGCAAGCAGCACAAATTATGGCGGCTCAAACAACGATTTCAACGAAAAACTTAAATGAGGAATCAGCAGGTGGAAAAAGTGAGGAAGAAAAGCAATCAGGGCTAGTGGTTTCCTATGCGGTTGGGATTTTAATCTATTTCTTTATTTCTACATTCCTATCGATGATTACAACTGAAATTGCCTCTGAAAAAGGCTCACGAGCAATGGAAATGCTTTTAGTAAGTGTCAAACCAGCGACACATTTTAAAGCAAAAATTGCAGGGGTTTTATTGCTCGCTTTAACACAGATGGGCATTATTGCAGTAGTGTTCCTTATCTATGCGAAGTTTATCAAAGGCGGAATGGTTTGGGATGCGGCTGCTAGTATTGTCAAGGAATTGTCTGTTGGCTATGTCATCTATGCCATCGTATTCCTACTGTTAACGGTTATCTTGTATCTCATCATTGGCGCATTATTTGGCTCTTTAGTTTCGAAAGTAGAGGAAGCGGGTCAAGTATTAATGCCTGCTATGATTATTACAATGATTGGCTTCTATGTTATGCTGACAGGTATGGGTAATCCAGATACAATTATCATTAAAATATTCTCTTATATCCCACTAACTTCTGGTATGATCATGCCAATGCGTATTGGCGCTACAGATATCGGTGGCATTGTACCGTTACTTTCATTAGGAATTTTAGTCGCGACGATTATTGTCGTATACCTATTTAGTTTATCGTTCTATAAACGTAGTGTATTGACATATAGCTCTGGCGGCGTCATTCAAAAAATTAAAACGGTATTAAAGGTAACAACATAACACTAGGGCAGCTACATCATGATGTAGCTGCTTTTTTGGTCACAAGAAGCCACAGTTAGCAAACAATGTAAAGGAATTTACGGAATTAGTCGAATTTTGCATAGAAAGAAGCTATAATTTAACAAAGGGGTGAGACCATGTTAGCTAAATCAGAGGTGGAAGCGCTCCTTGCCCTCCCGCCAAATCAACGTTTAGCAACACCTGAGGAAAAAGCGCAGTTCTTTCAAAAACTTCAGCAGTTGTGTCCCATGAATAATGAAATAGAAGAAATTCTCCACCATCGTACTGAGATGGACATTTTTGTTGATAATACTCACCCTAGCCAATACAACTTGCAATATAAGCTTCACCAAAATGGCTATCGTATAGCAGACTCATATTTTTTCATACTATAGAAAATGAAACTTTTTTACATGGTAATCGTAAGTAATTAGTAGAGATAAATTGCAGGGGGTAAAACGTATGTCTGAATTCAACAATGATCTTTTAAAATCCAAGGACCCATTCGCTTCAGAAAATCCTTTATTACAGCCAAATCCACTTTTACAGCAGGCGCCTGAGCAAAAGCCGGTACTTGTATCTGAGCAGGAGCTATCACAAATCGCTCAAAATCAGCTGATGCTAAAGCAAGATCCAGAGGTTCATACACTTGCACAAAAAATTGATGTCAAAGATCAAATTGCCATGCTAGAGCTTGGTAAAGAAACAGCAAGTGGCATTTCTACCTTTTCAGATAAAATGCTCGCAACGATGAAAGCTAGTAAGCTGGAAGAATCCAGTGTGCTATTAAATAACCTGAATAAAATTATGGATAAATTCGATCCACAGGATTTTGCGGAAGAGAAAAAGGGCGGTTTCATCTCCAAGCTCTTTAACAAAGGAAAAGAGCAATTGGAAAGGTTCTTATCTAAGTATGACAGTATGAATAAAGAAGTGGATGTCATTTACCGTGAAATCCAAAAATACGAAGGGGAAATGAAGCGTAATACCATTGACCTTGAAAATCTGTATGATCAGAACTTAAATTACTTCCAATCATTAAGTAAATTTGTTGCTGCGATTGAAGTAAAAACAGAAGAGGTTCGCGCATCATTACCTGCACTTGAGCAAAAAGCACAAACAGGTGATCAACTGGCAGCCATGGAATATGAAACAATGCTTCGCGCTGTGGAATTATTAGAGCAACGTCGCTATGATTTGGAAATGGCACAACAAGTATCCTTCCAATCAGCACCACAAATTCGCTTAATGCAGCAAGGGAACAATCATTTGATTGCCAAGATTAATTCTGCCTTTGTCACAACGATTCCGATCTTTAAGCAAGGGCTGATCCACGCAGTCACATTGAAGCGTCAAAAGCTGATTTCGGATTCTATGGTGGAATTGGACCGCCGTACGAACGAAATGCTTGTCCGTAATGCTGAAAATATTAGTAAGAACAGTGTGAATATCGCACGTCAAGCTGGTAGCCCAAGCATTAAAATCGAAACGATTGAAACAACGTGGCAAACAATTATGGCTGGTATTCAAGAAACGAAGCAAATTCAAGCAGAAACAGCAAGAAACCGTGAAGAAGGTCGTAAACGTATTGAACGTTTGCAATTGGAATATGAAAAACTGAAAAAAATGTAAGGCCCAAGCTTCTTGCAGCTATTGTTGCAAGAGGCTTTTTATATGGAATGTGTAGTCAGGTAGAGAGGCTCTTTCAAGGGTTTGCCATAATATTCGCTAAGATGGAAATGTTCTTTGACAAAAAGCAAAATAGTGATTATGATAAAGTTAAATGAGAATGATTATCAAATGAAAAAGGAAGCGGAAAGATGCGAAACAAAGCAATTCGATATCATGTATTTTTTCGTGGAGGAGAGAAAAATAAATGGCGAATAAAATAAAGCCCTCTACATTATCGTATGAGCCTTTTAAAGACGGAACGCTTGCTCTATACACAACAGATAGCTTAATGATTGTGCCGCAAAGCCGCTATTTAGAGCTGCTGCATACGGAAGAGTTATATAATGCGATGAATAGAGATTTAGATAACAAGCAAAATGGGTTAGAACGAGAACGAAAAATGCTAAAAATGCAAAATGCACAGCTAACAGAAGAGCTGCAAAAGTTCAAGCAGCAAAATACGGTTTTACAGAAAAAGGTAACAGAATATAATTGTGTGGTGGAGGAAATGAAGGTGCTCCGCCAACAAAATACGGATCTTCTCATTGAACTAAGTAAATATACAGCGATGTCAAGAGAGTCACTGACGGGGCCTTTGAAGTCGATGATTCGAGATATGCGTGAGCAAGGGGTTGGGATTAAAGAAATCCATATTCGCATCAAGCGCCAAATCAATCCCGAGATTAGCTATAGTACTGTACGCAAGTATATTTCTGAGCTAGAGTCGGAACAGAAAGGTTAACAGCTTTTAAAGGGTACTAGAAATTTGGCATTTACAGCAGCCACTCAAAGTCCTATAATGAGTCTATTCTTTAACTAGTTTAAGATTATAGGAAATCGTTTATCGATTTCAATCAGAGTAGGAGCGTTAGTGTCCATGTCAAATGAGAAAAAAGGGGTTTTGGCTGCCTTTTTTGCCTATGCCTTTTGGGGAGCATTCCCTCTATATTGGAAACTACTTGAGCATGTACCAAGTATGGAGATTTTATTATCCCGTGTCATTTGGTCCTTTGTCTTTACGGTACTTGCAGTTATCGTATTTCGAATGCGTCAGGATCTCGTAGCAGATCTAAAATATTTATGGTCACATCAAAAGCAGTTCTGGCAGCTTGCAGGTGCGTCCTTTGTCATTTCAATGAACTGGTATTTGTATATTTGGGCAGTGACACATAATCATCTCATTGAAACGAGCTTAGGTTATTATATTAATCCGCTCTTGTCTGTTATTTTTGGGGTAATTTTCTTTAAAGAATCGCTCAGTCGTGCACAATGGGTAGCGACAGGAATTGCATTTATTGCGGTGATTATTTTAACAATCAATTACGGCTCAGTACCTTGGGTAGCTTTATTGATTGCGCTATCTTTCGCTATTTATGGTGTGCTGAAAAAGAAAATTACACTGGATGCTACAAGAGGGTTAGCCATTGAAACGTTATTGATTTTACCCTTTGCATTAGGCTATTATGTGTATCTGTTTACTACCCATCAAGCCTTGTTTTTACATGTCGATGTTAAAACAGATATCTTAATGATCTTCAGTGGTTTAGTAACAGCTGTCCCGCTTATTTTATTTGCGAAGGGGGCACAAAATATTCCTTTATATTTACTAGGGTTTATCCAATATGTGTCGCCAACCATTGTCTTGATTTTAGGTATCGTGTTATACAAAGAGCCATTTAGTCAAGTTGAGCTCCTTGCATTCAGCATTATTTGGGCGGCATTACTCTTATTCTCTGGTTCCAAAATTATCGAGACAAGAAAAGCCCATCATAAATCAGTTTCGTAAAAGACTTGTAGATTTTTCTACAGGTCTTTCTTATGTAATTTTTACCTCTTTGTTTAGTATGATTTGCATGCTACTCTAATGGAGATATGAATAAAGAGGTGTAATAAGTTGGAACATATTTTACTAGCCATTTTTGGGCTGGCTTTTATAGCCTTTGGGATGAGACATAATGCGAGCGTACATAAAGATGAGGGATTGGGCTCTAGCGGCTCTTTCATTTGGGATTTATTTACCCTAGTATTTGATAGAATGCCCTATTGGTACACAAAAATGTTTTATTTTTTTATTGGATTGGGCTGTTGGATTGCCTGCTATTTTGTTTAATCGTCTCCGATAGATCGATAAAATTCATCCACTAATATGGTGAAAAATATAGGTAGCTTGTTGAATTGTCTGGTTGAGATGGAGTGACTGTTTGAAAACCATCAAAATTGCTAGAGCGAATGGTAGAACGAATACGATGGCCGCAGGATTTTTCAGCTCATGCTTTTGCTTTCTAAAGAAGAGCCAACAAATAATGGCAGCAATTAAGACGATGATGAGAATAATGAGGCTAACAATGAGTGTAGAGTGCAACTCATTCACGGCTTCTCTATATTGTGCTAATAACCCCGCATTGTCTTGACTCTCCACAATGACTTTTTGGCTGTCTTTATGGGCAATATCCCACTTAAAGTGATCATTCTCCTGTAAGACTACATAATGAAAGCCCATTGCATTTCTTTCACCAATCACAGTGGCAGAGGCAGAGGCTGTAGGAATTATTAAAATAAAGAAGAAAAGAAAGGTGAATAGGTAATGGATAATTCTTTGTTGCATTTAAGTACTCCCTCCAAATAAAGTCTTATTGATAGATTCGACAAAAATAGGAGAAAACCTTTTGAAGCATTGGCACCTTTACTTTCAAACCGGCATATAGTAAAATGTCAATAATTAGATAACAATGATCAATTAATGAGAGGTGCTTTTTTGTGAGTGCGGTAGGTTCTAACTAGGTAAAAATTGAATGAAATAGTGGCGATGACGACAGCCGGGGATATATGTTATGGACACCCCTTATTTTGTCATGGACCTATTTCAATAACCTATGTAGATACCTACAATACTTTATCAAGCGTGGCATACAGGATAGAAACTTCAATTAGATGAAGTTTTATTTGTGATGCCGGGAAAATGCGCCTTTTAAAGATAGAGCTGTGGGGATTCCTCACAGCTTTTTTTATGTTGTTTAAACCATCATTGCTATCTAATATTGGGTAGGTATCTTCATGTATGATAAAACATTACAATGAGGAGCATAACAAATGAATAAAACTACGCTTGAAAAATTACAATATCATGAATTAAAGGACATCGTTAAATCCTACTGTGTCAGCGGGTTAGGAAAACAACTTTTAGATAAATTAATGCCAAGCTCAAACTTAGCAGTGGTAAAAAATCGATTGAATGAAACAACAGAAGCTCGTGCCATTTTGGATGCAGAGGGGCATGTTCCGTTTTTAGGGGTATCGAATATTGAGCATATCATGACGAAGCTTGAAAAGGGGATGATTCTTGACCCCAGTGAGCTAGTGAGTATCTCCGATTTTTTACGAGGCTGTCGCAACATCAAAAAATTTATGTTAGATAAGGAATTTTTTGCGCCCGTTCTTTCTTCTTACGCTCATTCTATGGCTGAATTGAAGAGCGTGGAGGAGGAGATTAATTTTGCGATCAAAGCCAATCGTGTAGATTCGGCTGCTAGTCGTGAATTAAAGCGTATTCGTCATCATATGGAAACGACAGAGGAAAAATTGAAAGAGCGCTTAACGAAATTTTTGAATAACAGTGCCAATAAACCGTATATTCAGGAATTCTTTATCAGTCAAAAGGATGATCGCTATACGATTCCGATTAAGGCAACTTATAAAAATCATGTACAGGGAACAGTAGTGGAAATATCCTCAAAAGGGGCAACCGTTTTTATGGAGCCGAGTGTGGTGGCTAAATTAAATGTAGAATTGGCTACCTTAAAGGCTGAGGAAGCGGTGGAGGAATATCAGATTTTAGCAACTTTATCAGGGCTATTAATGGAACATCTGCATGCTATCACGATTAACATGGAGTTAATCAGCCAATATGATATGGTCTTTGCGAAAGCGAAGTTTAGTAGACAAATTGGTGGTAGGGAACCGCGTATAAATGA
This sequence comes from Lysinibacillus sp. FSL K6-0057, assembly GCF_038630885.1. Classification (NCBI taxonomy): domain Bacteria; kingdom Bacillati; phylum Bacillota; class Bacilli; order Caryophanales; family Bacillaceae; genus Lysinibacillus; species Lysinibacillus sp. FSL K6-0057. The sequence continues at coordinate 1,900,261 of NZ_CP152047.1, forward strand.
TTACGGTTATATTCAACTGATCAATGGCAAGCATCCATTATTACCAGGAAATGCGGTGCCCCTTCAATTTTCCATTGCGAAAGACTACCGTAGCTTAATTATTACAGGGCCAAACGCTGGTGGCAAAACGGTCGTGTTGAAAACCATTGGCCTTTTAACATTAGCTATGATGTCGGGCTTCCATATTGTAGCGGACGAAGGAACGGAAATGGCGGTATTTGATCATATCTTTGTTGATATTGGCGACAATCAAAGTATAGAAAATGCACTAAGTACGTTTTCATCGCATATGAAAAATCTTTCCGATATTATGAGAGCCGCTAATAATCATACGCTATTGCTGTTTGATGAAATTGGCAGTGGAACAGAGCCAAATGAAGGAGCCGCACTGGCCATTGCGATATTAGAGGAATTTTATCAAATGGGCTGCATTACTGTTGCGACTACACATTATGGTGAAATTAAACGATTTTCTGAGATGCATCCTGATTTTATGAATGCGGCAATGCGCTTCCATCCTGAAACATTAGAGCCTTTGTATCAATTACTCATCGGCACGTCTGGAGAAAGCAATGCGTTATGGATTTCCAAGAAAATGAATGTCCGCGAAGCTGTTTTACAAAGAGCAAAGGATTATATAAATGACAAGGAATATCAGCTGACGCTCGTTCAGGACAGTAAAATTAGAAAGCCTAAAGAAGAGAAAAAAAGCATGGCAGCGGCATATGCATTTGCAAAAGGGGATCGTGTTAAATTATTGGACTATGATGATGTGGGACTGGTGTACGAAGAAATGAACCCGTACAATAAAGTCAGCGTATTCTATCAGGGACAAATACTAGAGGTGAATGTGAAGAGACTTACCCTAGACTTACCCGCAACGGAGCTATACCCTGAAGGATATGATCTAGAGACTTTATTTGTAGACTATCAAGAACGTAAGCTTCAGCATGATATCGAACGGGGATCGAAAAAGGCTTTACGTAAGATCCATAAACAAATAAAGAACGATCGTCAGCAGTAAAAACAAGGGATTGCACAGCCTCGTGCAATCCCTTTACGCATTAAGTTATGGAATTAATTTGTGCCTTAATTGTTCGATAGACTTCCTCAATTTTTCGTTTATAGGGTAAATCCACTAAATCCAGTGAATCTGTGTAGGCCATTTTCGCAATTTCATAGGCTGTTGTGAGCTCCCCAAAATGTGCATAGCAAAGGGCTTTATAGGAAAAGCATTCATGTACGCTCAAGATATCATAGGGATGACTAATAAAGATCGGTATTTTTGTATAGTGATCAAAGGCGGCCTTTGCCTCCTCATAACGACCAAGTAAATATAAAGATTTTCCTTTTTCAAAATAAATATAGTTGGGATCTAGCTTGTCAAATTCCTTATGTTTAAGTTGATTAAAACGCTCTACTTCTATAAGTGCCTGCTCATAATGATGAACGTAATTATTGTAATAATGTGCTCGTATGACAAAAATTAACGCATCAACTTCATCCCGCCCAGCAAAAGCACGGTATTGATCAAGCTTCATCAGCATATACTCAACCTGTTTAAAGTCATGGTCAACCATGGCACAATAAGCGCCAATTCGATACATATCATCGATTTGATAGAACAGTTGATTTTTATGGGCATTGATAATCGTCTCGTTAATTAACTTTTTTCCTTCCTCATGTTTACCGATAGCAAGCTGTAGCGTGGCTGTGTAATAGGCCATTAATAAGGTGTCACGCGAATCAAGCTGATAGTCTTCCTGTTCAATGATTTCCTTTGCTTGTAACATATAGGAGAAGGCTAATTCATATTGACGCTTTTCCGCTATAATAGCCATTTGTAGGACAAATGTTTTAAACCAATGGCTAAGTAAATTAATTTCTTTAAAAATAGTGCGTGCCTGCAAAAGCGGGGCTTCCCATGTCGATAATCCTGCTTCATATTGGGCATCTGCATAAATATATAATAAGCGACCTGCTTCATAGCTTTGAGGTAGGCCCTCCACAGACGGCTTAATCAAATCGACAATTTCTTGATGATGGTCTGTATCACCACGTTTTACTTCTGCAAATAAAATTTCCACCTGCTCTAATAGCTGGCGAATGGAGGATGGGGTTACTTCTTCCAGTAATTCACTAGCTTTTACACCTAAACGTTCAGCAATATAGTCAAGGCTTTCCATGGAAGGCTTGGCCTTATCATTTTCTATTTGGCTTAACATTCCTTTAGTTAGACGATCACCGGCAAGTGCCTCTAATGTTAATTTTTGTTCTTTCCTTAATTTGCGAATTCGTGTGCCTAAAGAGTCCACTGCCTCGCCTCCTTTTGTTTAATTATATTAAACTTTTGCTTGCGTGAAAAGGGGGAACTATGGTATATTTTGTTTAACCTAATTAAACTTTTTAATTTAGTTAAAAAAACGGAGGGGTTTAGATGAATGAAGCGGAAAAGTTAAAAAAGGCGACCTATCATTTATGGACGTTCACAGCGAGTAAAATGATTGCCATGTTGGGTGCAAATGTGATGGCATTCGGTTTTAGCCTATATATTTTAGCGATGACTGGGTCGGCGATGAGCTTTGCGACGAATATGATTTGTTCCGTATTACCACGCGCACTTGTGGCACCCTTAGCAGGCTATGTCGCAGATAATTTCTCAAAAAAACGCACGATATTAATAGCGCAGGCAGGCACCATTTTGACAGTAGGAGGATTATTGCTTTATACAGAAACAGTAGGAATGTCCGTTTATGCTATATACATAGCTACTGTTTTTAATACTATTTGCTCAGCCTTTTCGGGTGTAACGTTTTCATCTGCTATTGCCACACTTGTTAATCCAGAACGATTACAGCGTGCGATGTCATTTAACCAAATGTCAATGTCCGTAGCTGCGATTGGGGGACCAGTCATTGGTGGTATGATGTATGGATTTTTTAATATGGATGTATTTTTAATGGTGAATATGGTGGCCTATGCGATTGCTTTTTGTCTTGAGGCAACAATGGATTTTAACCTCTATAGTACAAGAGGGAGAGATACGAAAAAAGAAAAGATGTGGGAAGGGCTGAAAAGCGGTTTTCATTACATCAAGCAACGTAACGTCATTAAAACCATTATGTGGGTAGCATTATGGATCAACTTATTCTTTTCTGCCATCGCTGTTGGAGGAACGTACATCATCATTGAATTGCTAAAAATCAAATCCACACACTTTGGCTTTATTGAAGCGTCAGGTGCATTAGGTATGCTCTTGGCCTCCCTTTATTTCGCAACAAGACCTGAAGTAAAGGTACCTTTACGCTTTTCGAAAATCAGCTTACTGCTATTGGCGGGAAGTGTTGGCTTAGCAGTCATTCCATTAGTCACTGATTTTTCCTATATAGCGATCGTGATCTTCTACCTCATCATTTACTTTATTTTCGCAATTTTCGAAATGGGTATTAATATGCCGATTGGGGTATATATGCAAAAAATTATAGCGGAAGAGTACCGTGGGCGTGTCTTTGGGCTAATGGAAACAATGGCAATGTCCATGATGCCGATTGGTATGGTAGTCTATGGCATGCTATATGATACATTACCAGCTACGATTATTTTACCAGTAACGAGTGTCATTATTATTATCATTTCACTCGTGATGCTACGCTCATCTATTTTAAAAGAGGCACATCCAGAGTATTATGAAAAAGCAGCTCTACCGGAAAGGGTCGCTAACACAACAACTTAAAATAACAGGCATGCAGTGAAATGCATGCCTGTTGTTTTACTGATCCTCAATGACAATGTAGGTTGCTTGAATAGGGCCGTGGACACCAACGATAAGAATCATTTCGATATCGGCTGAGTTACTTGGTCCCGTAATAAAGTTGATGCAGGAGGCAATTTTTTCACCCCGACGGATTTTTTCACTAATCCAACGAGCTGCCTGTGTCATACGAGGCACAATCGTACTTTTAGGAATTAAAATGATCGACTTCTCTGGTAAAAAGCTAATGCTTCTCCCTCTATCCTTGCTGCTAAAAAGCACGGCTGTTCCCGATTCTGCTAACGTCATTTCACTAATGGTCATCCCGATATTTGCTTTTTCAGCTTGGCGGATATTTTCCTCGGGTTGCTGTGGGTCCCATTCATAAAGCTGAATATTGGCTTGTGGCCATTGTTCGTTCATGAGTGCAGATAATCCGTAGTCTTGGAACCGTTTATCCTGCCATGTAATAACGGACTGCCCTCCATAATTGTCAACAACGGTCTGTAAATCCTGTGGAAGTGTAGTAGTACTAGAAATGACAATATGAGTATGGATGTTGGCACATTGCTTGATTAAAATCTCTACCAATTCGTCCTTTGTCGCATCTTTGAGCACACGCTCTTGTGGCTGATACTGCCAAGTTGGTCGTGGCAGCTCTGTCTTAGGTGAACGTCCGAGTTGCTTCGCAATGTTTGCTAAAAAGGTTTCTCGATGCTGAATCATATCAGTCATTATTGCCCGCCTCCTTTTGTACGATGCTTCATCCAGTCTCTAAAGCTGTCTTTACTTGGTGCAGGAAAATCCCTTGCCTCGGTCCATGCTTTTAATGGGCCAGGGCCTTTAGAAATGGTATTGTCTTTAGTAAATGGAGACATTGCAGGCGCAGCCATTTTTGTCGCCATTTTATAAAGGGTAGGGGAGGAAGCCCCAAAACCAAATGCCTTCATTAAAAGCTTTTCAGAAACAGGTGCCTTGCCTTCATTTTCAACAATGACTTGACGATGGCGATGAATGAGCTGATGTAAAGGAATTTTAACAGGACATGCATCTGTACAAGCACCGCACAATGTAGAAGCATAGGGCAGTTCTTTAAAATCATCGTAGCCTCCTAAAAGCGGGGAGAGGACAACACCTACTGGACCTGAGTAAATAGAGCCGTACGTATGCCCACCAACATGACGATAGACAGGACAAGCATTGACACAGGCAGCACAGCGAATGCACTGTAAAATAGGCTGGAATTCACTACCTAAAATAGCCGAGCGTCCATTATCGACAATGACTAAATGGAATTCCTCTGGTCCATCCGTATCCTCTTCGTCCTTTACGCCTGTTAACGTTGTAATATAGCTCGTTAGCTTTTGACCAACCGCACTTCTTGTTAATAAACTAACAAGAACCTCCATTTCTTCAAAGGTAGGAACAATTCTTTCCATCCCCATAACCGTGATTTGCGTTTTTGGTAGCGCCGTTACTAAATCAGCATTGCCTTCATTCGTGACGAGTGTAATCGAGCCACTTTCAGCAATAGCAAAGTTACAGCCTGTAATCCCAATATCGGCCGTTAAATATTCCTGCCGTAATTTTTCACGTACATAAAGGGCAAGCTCCTCTGGCTTTTCTGTTTGACTGTAGCCTTGTTTTTCTTTAAAAACATCTCGAATTTGCTCCTTATTTTTATGCAAGGCTGGCGCCACAATATGCGAAGGGGGCTCGTGATCTGCCACCTGCAAAATATACTCACCTAGGTCTGTCTCAATCACTTCACAACCAAGTGCTTCTAAAGCCGTATTTAAGTTAATTTCTTCTGTCACCATTGATTTAGATTTCACAATTTTTGCCGCATTTTTCTTCCTAGCAATGCTTTGAATATAGTCGGTTGCTTCCTGTGCAGTTTGCGCAAAGAACACATGCCCGCCTCGTTTGGCAACATTTTCACTTAATTGATAAAGGTAATAATCAAGATTAGCTAAAACATGCTTGCGGATTTCCTCTCCATGTGAGCGCCATTCTTCCCAATGTCCTAACTCCTCTGCTTGTTGAAGGCGACGTGTTTGAAAACGTTCTTGGGCACTCGAAACCGCACGACGCATAAACTGATTATCTAGCTCTTTTGTGACACGTTGCTGAAACCGATCATCACTTGTTTTCATGGCCATGTTTATTTCCCCCTCTTATCGGCAATTTAATACTTCTGCAATATGCATCACTTTAATTGGCTTATCCTGACGTTGAATGCGACCGCCGATATTCATTAAACAGCCAGCATCTGCGCCTATTAAAATATCAGCACCTGTTTCTTCTACATTGTGTACTTTTTCATTGACCATTTCTCCAGATATATGGCCCATTTTGACTGAAAAAGTACCACCAAATCCACAGCATCGATCCTTGCCAGGGAGGTCCACATAGTGTAAGCCCTTGACGTTCTTTAATAATTGCAAGGGTGCCTCTGTCACACCTAGCAATCTAGTCATATGGCATGACGTATGGTAGGTAGCTTTGCCCTCTAAATGGGCACCCACATCTTCAATCTTTAATACGTTGACAATAAATTCTGTGAATTCATAGGTTTTAGCTGCTAATGCTTGCGCTTTTGGCTCCCATGTCGTGTCCCCTTTAAAAACTTCTGGATATTCCTTCAGCATATAAGCGCAGGAACCAGAAGGGGAGACGACGTATTCAGCATGCTCAAAGGCTAAGATCATTTTTTTCATCGCATTTTTCGAGTCCTTGACATAGCCACTATTGTAAGCAGGCTGCCCACAGCAAATTTGATCCTCTGGAAAATCGATGTCACAGCCAAGTCTTTCTAACACTTCAACAACGGCCTTTCCTACATCCCCCTGAAACATATCCACTAAGCAAGTGGCGAATAGTGTGACTTTCATATGCATCGCTCCTTTTCTAAAACAACTGGTCATCTGATGACTTATCGATAACTTAATCATACAATAAATTATAAGGAGATAAAACCATTTTTAATGAATTTTCAGAAAAGAAAAAACTACCTAGAGGGTACTAGGTAGTTTTAGTGTGAATTGGATTCAGTTGTTTCGAAATATTGTAATAGCACTTTTTCAACATTGCTTAAATGTGATGCCATTGCATGTTTGGCTAGCTCTTCATTTTGTTGTTTAATCGCGAGGAATATCTGCATATGTTCGTCATATAATTGTTCACTCGTTGTTTGCTGGGAGTACAACCAAATTCGTCGCGTTTCTTTCATCGTTTCAATCATTAATCCCGAAATTTGATCTAAAAGGGTAGCGAGTAGGGGATTTTGAGAGGCGTTGGAGATAGCTGCATGAAATTGATAATCTACTTTTTCACCAAGCTCACCATCCCCATGGGCCTGCTTCATATCCTCTAAAATTTGTAGCATTGCCTGAATATCCTGATCTGTACGATAGAGCGCTGCACGTCCTGCTGCGCCTACTTCAATAATTTTGCGCACTTCTAATAAATGAGCAATATCCTGTCTATTCGTTAACATAGCTGTGGATAAAGGAAAATCAAGCTGATTGGCTGGCACACTTTTGACAAATGTTCCAGAGCCTTGTTTGATTTCAATCAATCCCATCGCTTTTAAAGCAGATAATGCCTCCCGTACAGCGGATCGACTCACTTGTAATTGTTCAGCAAGCTGCTCTACTGAGTCAAGCCGATCACCTGGCTTGAGGACACCAGCTCTTATTTTTTCATGCAGGATTTCGGACACTTCTTCATAAATTTTTTTTGGTTTAATCTTTCTTAATTCCAAGGGCTACACCTCTTTTTCTCGCTCATTTCCTATCATTATACATGAAAATAAGTCATTTACTCATGGTTGAACATGAACACTTTGTGTAGAGTAGAGGACTGTCGAAATTTAGGGAAAATATAATGCGTCACATAAGCCTATAATAAGGTCATCAGATGACATGATATTCAGATAGATTTGCTGATGAATGAAAAAATATATAGTTTCTTACTATAACATGGGCGTGATAGTGTATTTGAAATATTGAAGCTTCTTTCAACATTAACGACAAGCAATCGACAATGTCAAGAAAAAGGTAGAGAAGTTAGCTATACTCTCTTTGAAAAGGGGGAAGATTGGCGGATTTTGTTGACAGAAAATCAACAGGAGCGCATAATGCAGAAGTAGCTTGATGCTACTTCTCAAAAATCTCATCATTTTGCCATGAAACGTTCACAAACTAGAAGGGCGCTTTTTATTTTGTTTTTTGGTACGATGGATGCAGTAACTGTAAGGAGCGATTAAAAAATATGGGATCTGATATTAACGTATTTTTAGCTTTTGGTGCAGGGTTCTTAAGTTTTATTTCACCATGTACTCTCCCACTGTATCCAGCATTTTTATCGTACATAACGGGTATGACATTAGATGAGCTAAAATCAGAAAAAGGTATGCTACAAAAACGTGCCATTTTCCACACACTATTCTTTTTACTAGGGTTTTCCATTATCTTTATCATTATTGGACTAAGTGCTTCATTTGCAGCAGAATTCTTCCTCAATTATCAAACATTATTACGACAGGTTGGAGCGATCTTAATCGTCGTATTCGGTTTAATGATTGTAGGGTTATTGCAAATAGACTTCTTAATGAAGGATCGAAAGTTCCAATTTAAAAATAGACCATCTGGCTATTTTGGGTCCGTCTTAATTGGTATTGCCTTTGCGGCAGGCTGGACACCATGTACAGGACCAATCCTTGCATCGATTATTATGCTAGCAAGTACAAATCCAGGTGCGGGCTTTAGCTATATGTTTGCGTATTATTTAGGGTTCGCAATTCCATTCTTCATGTTATCTTTCTTTATTTCACGCATGACATGGATTCGTACACACAGCCAGAAGATTGTAAAAATCGGCGGGTACATCATGATTGCCGTTGGGATTTTATTATTCTTTGATGGCTTAACGTATATTACACGCGTTTTACAACCTATTTTCGGTGGATTTACAGGCTTTTAATTTGTTAAACTAAAGAGGCATACCGAACTTTAACGTGGAGGGAGATGAACATGTGCCTACAGTTTTAGTAGTGGATGATACGCTTTTTATGCGTGTTGCAATCAGTAATATGTTTACAGAATGGGGCTATGAAGTAGTCGGTAAGGCAGTAAATGGTAAGGAAGCTGTGGCGATGTATCGTGAGTTACAACCAGACTTAGTGACAATGGATGTAACGATGCCCGTTATGACAGGTATTGCAGCCGTAAAAAAAATCGTCCCAGAATTTCCAGATGCAAAAATCATTATGGTAACAGCATTAGGGCAGCAAAAATTAATCGTCGAGGCGATTGAGAGTGGGGCAAAGGATTTTATCACAAAGCCTTTCGAACCAGAGAGATTGAAGGCTGTAGCTGATCAATTACTTGGACAAAATTGTTAATTAGACATTAGAGGAGGATTTTTTTTATGTTAAGCAGTATCCCTTCTCACTATTATGTTATAGGGTCGACCATTATGGCCATTCTTATGGGGAGCTTTGTAATGGTCATACGAATGAGAGCTTCCAAAATGCCGACAAATGAGAAGAAAATTATTATTCCACCAATAGCGATGTCTTCCGGTGCACTGATGTTTTTATTCGAACAATTCCGTGTGCCACCGATGCAAATTTTAGAGGCAACCGCGGTAGGAATGGTGTTCTCGATAATATTAATTGCCACTTCAAAATTTGAAGTAAGGGGTCGAGATATTTATTTAAAACGATCAAAAGCATTCGCATTTATATTAATCGGTTTGTTAATATTCCGAGTGGTGGCGAAAATGATTTTAAGTAGCTCCATCGATGTCGGTGAATTAGCAGGTATGTTCTGGATATTAGCCTTTGCCATGTTAGTACCTTGGCGTATCGCGATGCTCATCCAGTTTAAAAAAGTCAAAAAAACAATCCCAAAACTACACTAGTGCTGAAGCTAGTGTAGTTTTTTTGTGCTTCAATCAGATAAAACTAGTAAAGAGAAGGATAGAGTAGCAAAGTGTGGATAGGAATCCAAATGTAGAGGATAAAACTAGCAAAGTGGAGGATAGCATCATAAAAGTAGAGGATAGAACCTCAGAAGTAGCGGATAGAAAAGTAAAGCGTGGATAGGAGTCCAAATGTGGAGGATAAAACTAGGAAAGTGAAGGATAACATCTAAAAAGTAGAGGATAGAACCTCAGAAGTGGAGGATAGAAAAGCAAAGCGTGGATAGGAGTCCAAATGTAGAGGATAAAACTAGCAAAGTGGAGGATAACATCATAAAAGTAGCGGATAGAACCTCAAAAGTAGAGGATAGAGCAGCAAAGCGTGGATAGAAGTCCAAATGTAGAGGATAAAACTAGCAAAGTGGAGGATAGCATCATAAAAGTAGCGGATAGAACCTCAAATGTAGAGGATAGAAAAGTAAAGCGTGGATAGAAGTCCAAATGTAGAGGATAAAACTAGGAAAGTGAAGGATAACATCTCAGAAGTGGAGGATAGAAAAGCAAAGCGTGGATAGAAGTCCAAATGTAGAGAATAAAACTAGCAAAGTGAAGGATAACATCTCAAAAGTAGAGGATAGAGCAGCACAGCGTGGATAGAAATCCAAATGTAGAGGATAAACTTAGCAAAAATAAAGGATAGCATCTCAAAAAAACAGGTTAAAACGCCCAACAACGATCGATAGCATCCCGAAGCTACGTAAAAACGCTGCACAAACCTTTGTGCAGCGTTTACTTATTCGAATAAATGTTCATAGGGGGAGATGTCAATTTGCATTTGCTCTAATTTTTTGCGTAAAAATTTGTGGTCGCGTTTTGGTGTTGCTTGAATATAGCCGCGAATAATGAGGTCATTGTTAATGGCAGCTGCTTTTTCCTCTAATGCAAGCTCGCCAATTTTTCCTGCTATTTTTTCCTTAGCCACTTGTCTAAAAAGCTCTGGGACAGGGCTTACGAGTTCATAGAGTAAATCTTTTTCAGCTTGTCCCCACAAGTGAACGGTTTTATCTAAATAATATTCTTGCCAATCTAAATCTGATTTTCCATCCTGCTTTGGGAGTGCCTTAAGGAATTTGCGGAACATGAAGAATCCGCCAATAGCCATCAATGAAATGAGGACGACAACCCAAAATAAAATAAACCATAAAAACCAACCTTGTAACAAATCGTTCACCTCTTTGCCTTCTCTCACTCTATTATAAAAGCTTCTGAAAAAAAATTCATCCTTAATGTCCCTTTTTTAGCAATTCGCCATTATATAGTGTGCAGAAGGGAGGTGATGCTTGATGGCTAACATTAACTTTGTAAATGCTACACTGCGTCTCAAGTATGTGGATGGCTATGATGAGAACAATGAGCCTACGTTTACAACGAAATTGTATCGAAATGTGAACAACACACATGGCGCGGACGATTTGCTAGCTGTTGCTCATGCCATTGCTAGTCTTTCATCACAGTCACTGGATGGCATTGCTAAGCAGGAAACACACGATTTATCTTAAGGAGGGATTACAGAATGACACAAGTTCTAGAGTTACAATTCGTAACAACTGATGGGAAAACGACAACTCTTTCGATTGATGCACCCAAGCCGAATATCACAGTGACTGAAATTCAGCAGGCAATGGCAACGATCATGGCTAAAAATGTTTTTACTGGGCAAGGTGGTGCTCTGTCAGCCATCAAGGGAGCCCGTATTGTAGATCGTCAAGTAACAGAATTTGAAGTAGCAACAGAATAATTCAAAAATGGTCTTTGCAATGAGCAGTGCAAAGACCATTTTTAGCGTAAGAGAGGAGGAGACGAATGGAACAGTGGTTGAACATGATATCCGATATCGGTTTTCCGATTTTGGTGTCATTTTATTTATTGCACCGCGTCGAAGTAAAGCTTGATGCGATTCATGCTGCACTCGTTTCATTAAAATGAAATGGATTTCACAAAGATGTACGAAAGCTGTCACTTAGAAGTTCTTGTCAACGCTTACAACCTACGTTAGGATGGGGATAGTGTAGGTTAGGGAGAGTGTTGACATGAAACGTAAATTAATAGGGCTAGTGTTGCTTTTAGCCTGTGCATCTGTGCTAGGCGCATGTGGAAATTCAAAATTTAAAGCAGATTATAGTCTGGAAATACCCGATTTTGAACATGTTAATCAACGTGGTGAAACGGTTTCACTTGAAAGCTTAAAAGGTAAGCCTTGGATTGGCATGTATATTTTCACAAACTGTGTGTCTATCTGCCCGCCCATGTCATTAAACATGGCACAAGTCCAAGAAAAGCTTCAGAAAAAAGGCGTAGAGGACTATAATATCGTTGCCTTCTCAGTAGATCCAGACGTTGATCAACCAGATGTGTTAGCGGATTATCTTAGTAAATACAATGTTCCAGATGAATCTAAATGGAACCTTCTGACAGGGTATTCACAGAAATATATCGAACAATTTGCGGTAAAAAATACAAAGATTTTAGTGAAAAACGACCCTAACAGTGACCAAGTCATTCATGGTAATCAATTTTTCTTAGTCGATAAAGATGGTGAACTCGTCAAAATGTATAATGGCTATGCTGAAAATATTGAAGATGTACCGATTGATACGATAGCATCTGATATTGAAACATATATTGATGAAAATTTATAAAGTAACAATAAACCGTCTCAAATGGTTGAGGCGGTTTTTTATGCGCTTTTCTATTTGGAAAAATAATCTTTTTCTGGTTGGGAGTCGTTTATAGTGTAGAAGGAGGGAGAAGGCATGTCTGATAATGAAAAATTAGAGCAGCTAATGGCTATACATACGGAGCAATTGTTTCGAATTGCTTATTACTATACAAAGGATTTACAAATAGCCGAGGATATTGTGCAGGATGTTTTTATTAAGTTCTATCATCAAAAACACTATGAGGAACGAGGAGAGATGAAGGCGTACTTAGCTCGCATGACAATCAATAAATGCAAGGATTACTTAAAAAGCTGGGCATACAGAAAAATTACATTGCAACATAAGTTTTTTACCAAACAAAAATCAACTTTGCAGGACACACTAATTCGTCAAGATGAACAAGCTCTGTTAGATGATGCTATTTTAAGCTTACCTCTTAAGCAACGAGAAGCGATTGTCTATTTATATTTGGAGGAGATGACGATTAAAGAGATTGCGGAGTTACTTGCGATTCCTGAAGGTACTGTGAAATCACGCTTAAAGAAAGGAAAGGAGCTATTAAAAGGAGAGTTACAACATATTGAGTGGGAGGTGCTTTTCCATGGATAAGCATACAATGCAGGTACTACAAGATGTTACAGCACATAAAGAGGCAATCATTCAAAAGGTTCGACAGCAAATTCAGCAAGAGCCTACGATGTCCAAGTCGAAGTGGACATATCGTGCTGTTACGATGATGATTACCTGCTCTATTTTATTTTTCATTGCCTGGCAAGCCGCAAAACCGATGGATGAGCTGGCGACACAGGATGAAGGGGAAACATCTACATTCACGGATTTATTTCAAACAGAAGTGGAGGGAAAAGACACAGCATACAGTAATTTTCTTCCACTTGCTAATTATTTAAGTCAGGCAAAACATATCCAATATTATGCACCACTTCAAGGTTTAGAGGCAATGCAATCAGTAGCAACATCGCTGGAGGACGTCGTTCATTTCATTGAACCTGAAAATTTGCCATTTCAACCAAATATTCAGGAGGTCTATGCGGTATCAGCAAAAATGGAGGATGGTAGCAAACAAACACAATTTCAATTTAGCTATAAAGAAAAATCCTCCACTGGGGTGGATTTACAATTTATTAATTTTACCGTGACAAATGTAAAGTATAATCCCTTAGCGAGCTATGTGAAGTCCAAAAATATGGAGGAAACGCTAGGGATGAAAGTTTCGAATATAGGCTTAAATTTTATGAATCCTCTGTATTATCGGGAGATGTCACCAGAGCGAGGTTATGTATATACTTATTATAATTACGATGAAGCGGATAAGCGAATCTTTCAAATGACGACTAGAGCCAATGAGTTTTATTCTTACTATAACGGCTATGTCTATCATATCGGGTATCAACTTGATGGGGACCCACAGGAGGTTCAAGAAAAAATGGCGATCCTTGCAAGAGATTTTATTGTTAACGATTAATTAATGAGACATTCGCTTTGACCTATTATAGAATGATAGAAAAGAGGGGATGGAGATTTGGCTATGACGATTGCGCAAACCTATTTACAAGTTGTCCAGAAAAGATTTCAAAGTGTCAAAGAGCTAGGGGATAAAGCGCTTGCCCAATTAGAAGAGGCACAACTGCACTGGGCATATAACGAAGAATCCAATAGTATCGCAGTGATTGTGAAGCATGTAAGTGGGAATATGATTTCCCGCTGGACCGATTTTTTAACGACAGATGGAGAAAAGCCTACGAGAAATCGAGATGATGAGTTTGAGGATAGTCTTCACAGCAAAGAAGCGATCATTTCAGCTTGGGACAAGGGCTGGCAAGTGTTTTTAGAGGCCTTGGCGAGTTTAACAGAATCTGATTTGCAAGGGGATGTCACGATTAGAGGGGAGCGGCTAGCGGTCATCGATGCCATTGAAAGACAAATGGCGCATTATGCACAGCACGTCGGTCAAATCATTTATATCGCGAAACAGGTAAAGGGCACTGATTGGCAAACACTCAGTATTCCTAAAGGACAGTCACAGGCTTTTACGGAAGCCATGCTAGACAAACATCAACATTAATGAAGAAAGATCGTAGCCAGTAGTAGGTGCTACGATCTTTTTTATGCAAAATACAGCTTGTACATGGCTGTTTCGGTATCGATCGCTTGAGCGAGTTCAAACGCTTCCTGCTGATTTCTATGATTTGTGATTATCTCATAGAAAAAGCGGATCAGAAACATGAGATTGGCGTTACCCTCTATATCATCATCAGGTGCTAAGTAGGAATGACAGCCACTCTCTAAAAAGGCTGTCGCTAGCTGCTGCCAACCTCATGTACAGCCTGCCGCAATGACCTTGACACCCTGTAGCTGACAATAGGTTAAGATATCCTGTGGTTCAAAATAGATACGCCTTGGTTCATTTTCTTCATATACCTCTTCTCCTAACTCAGGTAGACAAAATCGCCCTTCATCGTCGTGAAAATTCAATAGCAAATAATCCATTTTGTGAGACAGATCATTTCCAGATAAAATGTCAATTAAATCATTTGGTCTGCCAATTAAATCAAGTGTCACTCTTGCACCAAAGGATTCCATTGCCGCTCGAATGGCCATGGATTCAAAATCACAATCAGGACCGACTACTAAATGTA
The DNA here is from genome assembly GCF_038630885.1 of Lysinibacillus sp. FSL K6-0057. Taxonomy (NCBI): domain Bacteria; kingdom Bacillati; phylum Bacillota; class Bacilli; order Caryophanales; family Bacillaceae; genus Lysinibacillus; species Lysinibacillus sp. FSL K6-0057. Next base: position 1,915,317 of record NZ_CP152047.1, read on the forward strand.
CGTATAATTCTGGTTTACTCATGCTTCATCCTCTCTATTTTAAGTAGAGTTGAAACTTATTGAGGGAGTAAACCGTATATTACAATAATTACTATATATGACAAAGGAGGTGAAAGCATGCACAAGGGAGGCTATATTTATACACTTATACTAGGCATTATCCTTAGTTTAAGCACACTACTACTCTTCATTTACAATGAAAGGCAACGGGAGGAGCTAGTACCACTGCAGCATAGTCCCATTCAATCCATTGAAGAGGCTTGGTATTTATCTGGGAGTAATGGCAAAGAGCAACATTTGTATCCATTAAAGCAAGTGTTCTATGTCGATCGCTATGAGGTGAAAGATATAGATCGCCTTCAGCAAGTTTTACAGACGAAAAAGGACCCTAGCAGTCGACCAGCCAACAATTCTTTAGTAAGTGATTTATACATACGCTTCCATAATGGCAAGGAAACGGCCTTGAAGGTAATAGTCGAGGATGAACGATGCTTCCTAATGGATCAGAAGACGAAACAGTATTATGAGCTGCAAGCGCAAGAAGCTGTGGATTATTTTCGTTTGTTGAATGAGGAAAGCGCAATGCCGTGGCTATTATTTATTGTTTATACGATTATATTTTTTAGTCTTGTCTTTATGCTTGCAAAGAAACTAACAGGCGCTAAATCTACAGAGAAAGAAAGCATTCCCATCAATCTGAAGGGCAAGCGATCACTAGCAGATTCTATTTATCCAGCCATCTTGCCCTTGGTCATCACATTTTCTTTGCAGATTTATGGGGCTCAGCATAGCTTACTATTACTGAGTGCGATTATGCTGACTTCAGGCATTCGGGAGTTTGTAGAAAAAAGAGGTCATTTTCTGAAAATACTCCTGCTTCTTCCGCTCTTTTGGTGTTATCTTTACGGTTTTCAAATGATTTATTCCTATTTCAACTAGCGAAATAGTGGATATTATTGTCAATAGATTGGAGGCGAAGTTCTCATTATTGTTAAATTTTAGCGATAGTTTATGAGGAGAGGCATAGATTTTATAGGCTAATAGATTCAGGTAGGCTATACTCAAGTGGATTATAGAAGAATAGAGGGAATCATATGAGACTAACTGTGGAACGGAAATTGCAAATTGCTTTTGGTATTGTCCTCGTCTTTTTACTGCTTATTTCAGGCATTGCTATGTACTACTTGAATAATAATAATCAGACATTAGCAGAAATCGAAGACAATACGGAATTAATCCATTTATATCAAGATATCTCGTTCCAAACTGTACGAGCGAATGCGGCTATTCGTGGGTATATGTTATATGGCAAGGAAGAAATGCTCAACAATCATCATGAAATCCGCAATACCTTACATACGTCAATTAATCGACTTCAAGAAATAGGCGATAACAATCAAGATTTTGACCAATTTTTATTGCAGCTTGCCGATTGGGAAAAGGCCATAGATGGGCAGATTGTGCCACTTTATCAACGTGGAGATCACCAACAAGCACAACAAATGGCTTTACCGATTCTAGGAGAAGGCTCTCAGAAATTGGTTGTCTTTGGAAAGACGATGGCAACGGCTCAACAGGAAGACATGCTAGCACATATTGAAGCTACCAAGCAAAAAGGAGAAAAAAGTGGCATCGAAATTATGACTCTAGCGGCCATTTCTCTTTTAATAAGTATCATCATTGCGACAATATTTGGTAGACGAATCGCAAAAAATATTCAACAAACAGTGGTTGAAATGGATAAGTTTTCAGAAGGTAATTTGCATACGCATTTACAATTTAAAACGCAGGATGAGTTTGCACATTTAGCTGATTCCTTCAATAGTATGTCAGAGAAACTTCGGCTGATGATGAAACAAGTCGGAAACTCCTCCGAGCAAGTAGCCGCGACATCAGAACAGCTAACGGCAAGTAGCATGGAGGTTACACAGGCGACAGAGGTGGTAACAGAATCTATTCATGATATTGCGCAAGGTATTGATCAGCAGGATACTTTAACAGGGGATGTACGAAATTTATCTGCCCATATTTTGAAGAAAATGAATGATATTTCTGCAAGCATACAAAGCGTGAATCAGGCAACAGTTGACACGAAAAATATGGCAAATACAGGTCGTTCTTCTGTGCATGATGTGACAGCGCAAATGAATGAAATCTCTGCCAATACAAGTGAGCTTAACACACGGGTGCAAGATTTAGATGACAATACGGCGGCGATTGTATCAGCGGTAAATGTCATTAAGAGTATTGCAACACAGACCAATTTACTGGCAATCAATGCCTCTATTGAAGCGGCAAGAAGCGGGGAGCATGGAAAAGGCTTTGCGGTTGTGGCAGAGGAAGTCCGTAAGCTAGCAGATGAGTCAAATCTTGCTGCCGTCGATATAGAAAAAGTAGTGGCCCAAATCACCGATAGCACGAGAATTATCGAAGAAGATATGGTCAACAGTAATGATTCTGTCCATGTAGGTCGTGAAAAGGTCAATGTGGCAAGAGATAATTTTATACAAATCGATGATGCGATTAATGATGTACAAGCACAGACCGAGGTAGTAACCGCAGCCATTCGAACAATCCATCATGATATTGAAAAGTTAGTGCAAGAAATCGACTATATTAGTGAAGTGTCGATGAAATCAAGCCATCATGTGCAAAGTGTTGCAGCCTCTTCAGAGGAGCAAAATGCGGCTATGGAGGAGGTGGCAGCAGCCTCTACCCATCTAGCAAAGATGGCGATAGACCTGCAAGAATCCATCCAGTCGTTTAAATACTAAATTCAACTGACCCCTGTCTCGTTACAGGGGTTTTTATTTGTCAATAAAGCCTGAATAATATGAAAATCGTAAAAATGTTGGAAAAAATTTTTTTCATCCGATAAAAGCTTTGGGAGAAATGTTAAGCAGATAAAGAGAGGGAGAGAAATAAAAAGGAGATTGATATATGAAGAAACTATTTAGCAGTTTTAAGGGCAAGCTTTATACGCTATTTGCGCTAGTATTACTAATCCCTGTCATATCTGTTGGGAGTTTGTCTTATTTATCTGCAAAAGACTCGATTGAAGAAGAAATCTTATTTAGTGCCAATGAAAGTGTAGGCATTTTAAATAAGCTCATTGACAAAACGATTAGTGAGAAAATGAGTGACATCAATGCGTTCAGTAGTGAAATAGATGCGCGCCAATATGAAGAAGCACAAGCATCGATGGTGTCTAAATTCCAGCAATATACAAAGCTGAATGCTGATGTGTTAAGTGTTTATATTGGCATGAATGACGGACGATTTACACAGGAGCCAAAATTGAATGGTGCAGACTATAATCCATTAGATCGAGATTGGTATAAAGAGGCGACAGCTTTAAAAGGAGAAACCTTGATTACCAACCCTTACAAGGATGCAGGAACGGGTGATATGGTGGTAACAGTTGCCAAGCAGACGAAAGATCATGCTGGGGTTGTGGCAATTGATATTAAGTTAACCGATCTTCAAAAAATTGCAGATTCTATTCGCATCGGAAAAAATGGTTATCCTTCTATTTTTGGAGAAGACAAGATGGTCATTTCACATCCTACCCTTGAAGCGGGAGGGGAGCTGAAAGAAAGCTTCCTTGATAAAATGTACGAAAGTCCATCAGGTACGTATGAGTATGTCTTTAATGGCGATGATCGTCTATTATTCTATACGACAAATGAACTGACGAATTGGAAAATAACAGGAACAATTTTTGCTAAAGAAATTGATGAGTCCGCTTCCTCGATCCTATATCATACAATTCTTGTCCTCATAGCTGCAATTATCATCAGTACCATCATCTTTTATTTTGTAATGAAGGCTGTCATTAAACCCATTAAAGCCCTAAAGGATAGTGCTGTTACAATCAGCAAAGGTGACCTCACGGAAATGGTAACAATTACGTCGAAAGATGAGATTGGTCAATTAGGTCAAGCCTTTAATGATATGCAAGAAAGCTTACGGACACTGATTCAAAAAATCGAACAAAACGCAGAGGAGGTTGCTTCTTCAGCAGAAGAGCTAACCGCCAATGCCAATCAAACTAGCATTGCAACAGAAAAAGTGGCGATTTCCATTCAGGATGTTGCCACAAGCGCTGATTCTCAAACGATTAGTGCCAATAAAAATGCAGCTTCATTACATGAGCTTGCTACTGCCATTCTGCATATTGCAGAAATCTCCTCTGCTGTGACAGACCTTTCACAGCACGCCACATTACAGGCGGACGAGGGAGGACAAGCTGTGCAAAATACGAAGGATCAAATGCAATCCATTCATTTATCCGTAGCAGATTCCAATGCGAAAATCCAGACGTTGCATGAACGTTCTCAGCAAATTACATCTATTTTAGATGTGATTACAAGCATTGCAGATCAAACCAATTTACTGGCCCTAAATGCAGCCATTGAGGCAGCAAGAGCGGGTGAACATGGGAAAGGCTTTGCAGTCGTGGCAGACGAAGTGCGCAAGCTAGCAGAGCAATCACAGGAATCAGCCAAACAAATATTTGAGCTTATCCGAGGTATTCAGCAAGAAACGGAGCAATCTGTCAGTATTATGGCGAAGGTTACAGAGGATGTGCAAAGTGGTTTGCATATTTCCGATGAAGCCATTGCGAAATTCCAAGTCATTATGACAAGTATGAATGAAATTACCCCGAAAATGGAGGAGGTATCTTCCGCCTCTGAGCAAATGTCAGCAGGAGTTCAGGAGGTAGCAGCAGTAACTGAAGATTTGGCATTCTCCGCGAAGGGCAATGCAGCGGCGTCTGAGGATGTAGCAGCTTCAACAGAGGAGCAATTAGCCTCAATGGAGGAAATCAATGCCTCTGCGCAAGCACTCGCACATATGGCCGATGAATTAAAGCTGCTGATTAGTCAGTTTAAATATTAACGCACAACGCCACTCCAATTTTCGGAGTGGCGTTAGTTGTTTTATCGATCTTCTTCTTCCCAACAGTTTGTATTTTTTAAGGTTGGAATTGATTTTGCATAAAAGACAGGGTTTTTGCCTGCTCTTCGTTGCTCTGTAAAGTCGTCTAGCACAAGGAAGGCAATTTTACCGAGAATCATAATGATGGCAATATTGATGAGCGCCATCAGCCCCATAAAGAGGTCAGCAAGGTTCCATACAAGCTGTACTTGTGCGACGGAGCCAAGCATGACCATAAATAGCACTAAAATACGATAGCTAAACATCCAAAATTTATGTGCGTCCATAAATTCAATATTGGATTCACCATAATAATAATTACCAATGATCGAACTAAAAGCAAAGAAAATGATGGAGATGGCAATAAAATAAGGAGCCCAATCACCAACATGAACAGCTAAAGAATGTTGCGTCAAAATAATGCCATCACTCTCACCCTTATCATATAACCCAGCTAAAATAATAATAAAGGCTGTGGCTGTACAAATCATAATCGTATCAAAAAAGACACCTAAGCTTTGTACAAGTCCTTGTTTAGCAGGATGTGAGGTATTAGCAGTTGCCGCAGCATTCGGCACACTCCCCATCCCTGCTTCATTGGAAAATAAACCGCGACGTACGCCCTGCATAATTGCTGCCCCAATTGCGCCACCAGCAGCTTCCTGTAGGCCAAATGCATGAGTGAAAATTAATGAAAAAACATGCGGGATTTCCGATAAATTGGTCACCACCACAAAAAGGGCTACAAGTAAATAGAAGATGGCCATAACTGGTACAAGAATTTGTGTCACCTTTACAATTCGATGGACACCACCAAAAATAATGAAGGCTGTTAAAATAACAAGTATCGCCCCGATGATCTTTGGACTTACATCGAAGGCTTCGCCAACTGAAGTGGCAATGGTGTTGGCCTGCACAGCATTAAAAATAAAGCCAAAGCTTAATGTTAATAAAATACTAAAAATAATACCAAGCTTTCGTTGACCTAACGCCTTCTCCATATAGTAGGCAGGACCACCACGAAACGTATCGCCATCCTTTACTTTGTACACTTGTGCTAAGGTACTTTCAATGAAGGCAGTGGCCATCCCTAAAATCGCAATCATCCACATCCAAAATACTGCACCAGGTCCACCTACACCAATGGCTAAGGCTACACCTGTAATATTCCCTGTGCCGACACGTGAAGCAGCACTAATGGTAAAGGCCTGAAACGGAGAAACCCCCGAATCGCCCTCTCTTTTTTCTACAATTAAACGAAACATTTCAGGAAAAAGACGAATTTGTACAAACTTCGTACCAAATGAAAAATATAGTCCTGCTGCTAAAAGTAAGATAATGAGGATGTATGTCCATAAAATATTATTTCCGCTATCTACTATCGTTGAGATCCATTCCATAAGTTGTCCTCCTTTCACAATACGCTTTAGTCTACACTGGTTTTTTATAAAAAATCAACTTTTCTAAAATAATGAATTATAATAAAATTTTGAGATTTGTAATTATTTAATTGTGAAAACTCTTTTTATCTACTATTTTTCAAGCCTCAAATATTACTTTTGGAAAATTCTCTTATTTCGGTGCGAGATAGGCGTATAATAATAGAAAAAAGGAGTGTTGTTGTCATGAAAACAATCGGCTTAATTGGTGGGATGAGCTGGGAATCATCTGCTGAATATTACAGACTGATCAATGAACAGGTGAAACATAGATTAGGGGGCTTGCACTCTGCAAAATGTATTTTGTATAGTGTAGATTTCCAGCAAATTGAGCACTTGCAAGCTAACGGAGAATGGGACAAAGCAGGCGAGGTGCTAGCACAAGCAGCGCAAGCACTTGAGCGTGCAGGGGCAGACTTAGTCATCATTTGTACCAATACGATGCATAAGGTCATTGATGTTATCGAGACTGCCATTACCATTCCTATTTTACATATTGCAGATGCTACAGCTAGTCAAATTAAAGAAGCGGGATATCAGAAAATAGCGCTTCTTGGCACAAAATATACAATGGAGCAAGCCTTTTATAAGGCGAGAGTAGAGAGCTTTGATATTGAGGTCATTGTGCCAGATAGCATCAAACGAATGGAAGTAAACCGAATTATATATGATGAATTGTGTCTCGGCACTATTGTACCAGCCTCTAAAGCGTACTATATCCAAGTGATCGAGGAGCTTGTACAAGCGGGTGCACAAGGGGTGATTCTGGGCTGTACGGAGATTGGCTTACTGATTCAGCAGGAGGATGTCAGCATTCCAGTATTTGATACAACAGCTATCCATGCACAGGCTGCTGTGTTAATGGCGATTCAGGAGGAGGCATAATATGCAGGGAAAGGTAAGGCAATTGGGCATTGAAATTGGCGTGTTACCAGTTGGACAGAAAAACTGCATCACCGATGTAGCAGGAGTCCGAGTGGGACATGTTACATTGGATGAGCCATTAGATCAGAATGGAGCCTATGCGTGTACAGGCGTCACAGCCATTTTACCGCATGGTGGCAATGTATTTCAGCAAAAGGTAACAGCGGCAAGCTATGTGCTAAATGGCTTTGGGAAAACAACGGGACTTGTGCAGGTAAATGAGCTAGGTGTACTCGAATCGCCTATCATGTTAACCAATACTTTTGGCGTACCAGCTGTTACCCAAGGAACCTTAAGCTATATGCTTGACCGAAATGAAGACATTGGACTAACAACGGGAACCATTAACCTCGTTGTGGGTGAATGTAATGATAGTTATCTCAATTCGATTCGAGCTTGTCCAGTGACACCTGCTCATGCCATAGAAGCCATTCGTCAAGCCTCTACACAGATGGCACAGGAAGGCGCTGTTGGAGCAGGGAAGGGCATGATGTGCTTCGGCTACAAAGGAGGAATTGGTTCCTCCTCTCGCATCGTCAAAGCACAATCAAATGAAGTCAACTATACAGTAGGCTGCCTAGTTCTTAGTAATTTCGGACAAAGCGCAGAGTTTTTAGCCGAGCGTTACAAAATTGCAACTGTTCAAAGCCAATCAAGCTTATCACCAACAGATGGCTCCATTATCATTGTCCTTGCGACAGATGCCCCATTGAGTAGCCGACAATTGACACGCGTCATTAAACGTTGTGGTATCGGTTTAGGACGGACAGGCAGTCATTTTTCACATGGTAGTGGCGACATTGTGATTGGCTTCACGACGGCACATTGTATTCCTCATACCGCTGATCAGCTTGTTGAGACAAGAACACAGCTACGTGAGGATCATCCTATCATGAATCAATTGTTTACAGCCGCTGCTGAAGCGACAGAGGAAGCGATACTTAATTCGTTGTCTCAGGCACAGACAACAATTGGTCGTAATGGCCATACGGTGGAAGCATACTCCTTTCATCAGGCATAATAGGAAGATCTATTGAGACAATATTCGTGTTTCAATGGCTTTTTTTATGCCACCAAACAGGATTCGTTGTTTTTTTAGCATGAGCGAGCTATAAGATGAATAAAATCCTTAATTAGAGGATGAAAGAGATTTTTCGCCCCGTAAATTGCTGGAATATGTTTCATTATAAGAGTATATCCATTATTTTGTAATTTTTCTTTTTTTATGTAGTCAATGATAGAGAGATGTGATAACATTCAACTTAAAAAACTGAATTATCTAATTATTTTAAGGGAGCTCTATTACTATGAACCTTTTTCAACCGATAGCGCCGTCTCTAAATGGAAACCCCTCAACATCACCAGTTGTACGTGAAAACGATGAGCCGCTTATCCAGATTTCAGCTGCTCATTCTAGGATAGTGATGGAGCCAATCTACTATCAGCAACAGATTCCTGATAGTTTACGAGCTATTTATGTGCGAGAAGGTGTCTATGAGCGTTTGCAGCAGGCGTTAACATTATTACCTCAGGAGTATTGCTTATTACTTTATGATGGCTATCGTCCCTTTCAAGTACAGCAGTATTTGTTTAGCCATTTTTCACAGCAATTAGCAAAAATGATGCCGCAGTTATCACCACAAGCGATTGTGCAAGCAACCAAAAAGTATGTAGCGTTTCCAAGTAAAGATGCAGCCCATTTAGCCCCCCATTTAACAGGCGGTGCCATCGACGTGACGTTAGCTGATATTCATGGTAATGCCTTGGATCTTGGGACAGCGTTTGATGCAATGAATGAAAAATCTGCGACCCGTTATTTTGAACAGTATACGGAAGAAAATCCGCTAGCCTGTCAGCATCGTCGTTTGCTGTATAACTGTATGACACTTGCTGGATTTACGAATTATGCGGAGGAATGGTGGCATTACGATTATGGCAATGTGGCATGGGCTAGACGTGTTCAGGCACAGGTAGCCCATTATGGAGCAGTACACACAACAATTCAAAATCACAATGTAAAGGAGTTTCGATTTCTATGAAAGTTTATATTAGTGCAGATATTGAAGGGATTACAGGAACAACTTCCTGGAGTGAAACCGAGTTAAATGCGCCTGACTATCAATTTTTTCAAAGACAAATGACGCGAGAAGTAGAAGCAGCCATTGAAGGAGCGATAGCAGGGGGAGCAACCGAAATTTTATTAAAGGATGCCCATGATTCTGCCCGCAATCTAGACATTTCCAATTTACCAATCAATTGTAAAGTCATCCGTGGCTGGACATACGATCCTATGTGTATGGTAGCGGGTCTCAATCATAGCTTCGATCGTGCCATTTTTATCGGCTACCACAGTAAAGGAGGAAGTGAGCGTAACCCACTAGCCCACACGCTTTGTACGTATGCCGACGTCAAAATTAATGGCGAATATGCGAGCGAATTTCTAATCAATACGTATGCAGCAGCCTTACACGGTGTGCCCGTGTCCTTCGTGAGTGGAGATGTGGGATTGACAGAAGAGATTCAGGCCATCAATGAACACATTGTCACATTCGCCACTAAGGAAGGCATCGGCAACGCAACGATTAGTGTCAGTCCGCAACTAACCATCATGGAAACCAAACGACTGGTAGCGTCTTCTATGAAGGTGCCCCGTGCCGCATTACAGGTAACGTTGCCAGAACACTTTGTGGTAGAAATTATTTATCGCGACCATACACGGGCCTATCGCAATTCTTTTTATCCTCATGCCAAATTCAAACCACACAATACCGTAGAGTTCATGACCGGTGATTTTTATGAGGTGCTACGTCTCCTGCAATTTTTAACGTGATGGAAAGCTTTTGTGGAGCTTTATATTTGCTTCGTGATAGGTGAGGAGTGATCAATTTGGTGATGAATCCGCTCATAAATTAGTGAGAAGTGATCAAAAAGTGGAGGTCCTCGCTCACAATCATGTGAGAAGTGATCAAAAAGTTGGGTAACCCGCTCATAATCATGTGAGAAGCGATCAAAGCGAGACTCCCGCTCATAAAAGAGTGAGAAGCGATCAAAAAGTGGAGGTCCCCGCCCACAATCGAGTGAGAAGTGATCAAAAGGATGAGGTTCCCGCTCACAAACGAATGAGAAGTGATCAAAAAGGTGGGCACCCCGCTCACGAATGAATGAGAAGTGATCAAAAAGGTGGGCACCCCGCTCACAATTGAGTGAAAAGTGATCAAAGTGAGGTCCCCGCTCATAAATGAATGAGAAGTGATCAAAAAGTGGAGGCCACCGCTCATAAAAGAGTGAGAAGTGATCAAAAAGTGGAGGTCCTCGCTCACAAATGAGTGAGAAGTGATCAAAAGGATGAGTTCCCCGCTCAAAAAGGTGTGAGAAGTGATCAAAAGGATGAGTTCCCCGCTCACAAATGAGTGAGAAGTGATCAATAAAGTGATGAACCCGCTCATAATCATGTGAGAAGTGATCAAAAAGTTGGGCACTCCGCTCATAAATGAATGAGAAGTGATCAATTTGGTGGGGGACCCGCTCATAAATGAGTGAGAAGCGATCAAAAGGATGAGGTCCCCGCTCATAAATGAATGAGAAGTGATCAAAGAGGTGGGCACCCCGCTCACAATTGAGTGAGAAGTGATCAAAAAGTGGAGGTCCTCGCTCACAAATGAATGAGAAGTGATTAAAAAGGTGGGCACCCCGCTCACAAATGAATGAGAAGTGATCAAAAAGGTGGGCACCCCGCTCACAAATGAGTGAGAAGTGATCAAAGCGAGGTCCCCGCTCATAAAAGAGTGAGAAGTGATCAAAAGGTGGAGGTCCCCGCTCACAATCGAGTGAGAAGTGATCAAAAAGGTCGGCAATTCGCTCATAAATGAAAGAGAAGTGATCAATTTGGTGGTGAACCTGCTCAAAAAGGTGTGAGAAGTGATCAATTTGGTGATGAGTCCGCTCATAAAAGAGTGAGAAGTGATCAAAAAAGTAAAGAACCCGCTCACAAATAGTTGAAAAACGCTCAACCCAGCTACCCCCACTTAAAGAGACATGCAAAAAGCAGTGGGACATGCTGTCCAAGTGGTTTGATAGTTGATAGAACCAACAATTAAATCTCATAACCGTGACAACGGGTATTGTACCGTTGTTCATTTCATCGATAGATGGTCGATTTAGACGGACCTAGCTTATGTTTGAATGATCCTATTGAAGGTACAATCCATCCTGCCAATAGGATTTTCATTATAAAAAGATGACTAGGGGGATGCTTGTGAGAAAGTATTGGTTGCTGTTCGTATGTCTGGTCGTATTATTTTGTGTAGCTTGCAATGATGAATCATCGAGTGAAAAAGCATCGGAATATCGTGTGGTGTATTCAGGGGAAATTAAAACGTTAAATTATTTAAAGACGTCAGAAACAAATGAATTTGCGGTGGCTGCGAATATGGTGGATGGGCTCATAGAATACGATCAATATGGGGTGGTCCAGCCAGGATTAGCGAAAGAATGGTCTGCGAATGAGGATGCTACCGTGTGGACGTTCAAGCTGCGTGATGACGCGAAATGGGTGACACATGAGGGCAAGGATTATGCAGATGTTGTGGCACAAGACTTTGTGGATGGCTTGCACTATGTGCTTGATGCTAAAAATGAATCGTCAACAGCTTGGATTGCAACGGTGGTAAAAAATGGGGAGGCCTTCTATAACGGCGAGATGACAGATTTCAAGGAAGTTGGCATAAAGGCGTTAGATAAACATACAGTAGAATATACTTTAGAGGCGCCGACACCCTATTTTCTTTCTATGTTGAACTATGTATGCTTCTTCCCAGTGAATGGCAAGTTCATTGCGGAAAAAGGGGAGGCCTTTGGTACGACACGTGAAAATTTCCTTTATAATGGCGCGTATATTTTAGATAAATTTGAGCCACAAAATGAGCGCGTGCTTGTGAAAAATGAGTCGTATTGGGATAAAGACAAGGTGCTGATTGAGCGTATCCGCTATAAATACAATAAAGAGGCAGCTACAGTGGCACCTGAGCTGTTTTTACGTGGCGAAATCGATTCGGCTAGTATCCCGACCTCCATTATTGATGAATGGTTTAAAGATGAAAAGAAAAAATCACAGGTTCGTCAAACACAAAATAACTTCTATACCTACTTCTATGCACTCAACTTCAACCCACAATTTGACGCACAATACGAGCCTGATAATTGGAAGGTCGCTGTCAATAATAAAGATTTCCGCAAATCCTTATTCCATGCGCTTGATCGTGTATCTGCGATGCTAACGGTTGAGCCTTATAATCCAGCAGATTTGCTGAGCAATACCATTACACCGAAAAACTTTGTTGATGTGGAAGGGGTGGATTATACACAACTAGCACCACTTACATCCATCTCCAATGAGGATTCCTTCAATAAAGAGCTGGCTCTAGAATACAAAGAAAAGGCAAAAACAGCATTAGCAGGTAAGGCTACATTCCCTGTAAAAGTATTAATGCCCTATAATGCGGGCAGTCCAGATTGGGCTAATCGTTCTCAAGTAGTCGAGCAGCAAATGGAGAAATTGCTAGGGACAGATTATGTCGACATTATCGTAGAGGCGGGTCCATCGACAGGCTTCCTATCAGAGGTGCGTCGACCTGGCAAGTTTGCGCTTTTAGAAGCGAACTGGGGCCCTGATTATGCAGATCCTTCTACGTATACAGATCCATTCACTGTTGATGGTACTTACAATAAGCCTGAATTAGCAGAGGGTTATAAAGAGGCGAATGGAAAAACGACTTATCAAAATCTAGTGGATCAAGCGAAAGAAACAATCGATACAGCCAAACGCTATGAGCTATTTGCGAAGGCAGAAGCGTTTTTAATTGAGGAAGCCTTTGTTATTCCGTATTCAGTTGGTGGTAGTGGTTATATGGCTTCTAAATTAAATCCATTCGAGGCACAATATTCGCCATTTGGTGTAACAGCAGAGAAATTTAAAGGTCAGCAAGTGCTAGAAAAGCCAATGAGTAATGAAGAATTTAAAAAGGCGCTTGCCGATTGGGAACAAGAACGTGCGGAAGCCCTAGCCAATGCTGAAAAGTAGTAGCATTTTGTAGATGAAAAGGAGATACCGAAAAGAATAGTCGGCATCTCCTTTCGTCTTTTTGACAAAGGAGGATGGCGCGATGTTGCAGTATATAGGAAAACGACTCTTACAATCCGTTTTAACCCTTTTTATTATCATCACCATTGTCTTTTCATTATTACGGCTAATGCCAGAGGAAGGCTATTTAGGAGCGGCCGCCGATAAAATGTCACCTGCTCAGCAGGAAATTTACTTAACAAGTCTGGGCTTGCGAGATCCGATCGTAGTCCAGCTAGGGAGTTTTTACAAGAATTTACTGCAGGGGGATTTAGGCAAATCGGTGACTTATCGTACTGATGTCCCGGTTGTGACAATCATTGCAGATAAAATGACGTATTCACTTCTCTTTGGTTTAGGAGCAGTCGCTTTATCACTACTGATTGGTGTGCCGTTAGGAATTTTGATGGCCTATCGTAAGGGGAGGTGGCTGGATCGACTTGGGACAGGCTATATCGTATTTGTTGTTGCGGTCCCTGCAGCCGTTTATTACTTAGTCATTCAAATGTATATTACAGAACTTTTTCAATTACCGATGCTGTTTGATGAATATAGGCCGATTACTTGGCTTCTTCCGCTTACGTCCATGGCCTTAGCTCCAACAGCCTCCTATGCGATGTGGATGCGACGCTATATGGTCGATGAACTGAACAAGGATTATATTAAGCTAGCAAGGGCGAAGGGCGTGAAGGAGCGGACATTGATGTTCAAGCATGTATTACGTAATGCCTTTATTCCGATGGCGCAATATTTACCTGCTACGATTCTGTTTACGATTACAGGCTCGATCTATATTGAATCGTTGTATTCCATTCCGGGGATGGGGGGCTTGCTTGTGGATGCTATTCAACGACAGGATAATACGATTGTGCAGGGCCTAGTGTTAGTGTTCTCTTCCCTTGGTATCATCGGACTTATTTTAGGGGATATTGCCATGGCACTTGTCGACCCTCGTATTAAATTAGGCAAGGGAGGGGGCGTGCGTTAATGGGGATGTATACAAATGAAATCAATAATATTTCAAATAAATCCCGTGAAGCTTTGTTTGAATTTGCGGAAGTGGACGCAAGGCAGGCAGAGGAAACGGGCTATTCAAATTATTCTTATTGGCGTTCTACTTGGCAATCCTTTTTGAAAAATCGACTGGCCGTTTTTTTATTAATCGGGGTAATTATCATTGTTGGCTTTACTATTTTTCAGCCCTTTTTACCAGCGCAAAAATCACCGACTGAGATTTACTTGGATGAACAAACAGGGATGCAGGCACGTAATATTGCGCCTAATGCAGAATTTTGGTTTGGCACGAATTCCATTGGTCAGGATTTATGGTCTCGTATTTGGGCAGGGACGCGAACATCTCTCTTTATTGGCTGTGTTGTCGCCTTAGTGGAGGCAGTGGTGGGCATTACGATTGGAACGCTGTGGGGCTTTTCGCGGAAATTAGAAGCGCCTATTACCCAGCTTTATAATGTGGTAGATAATATTCCCACAACCATTGTGCTCATTTTAATGTCCTATATCTTAAGGCCAAGTATTTCAACGATTATTATTGCGATGTGTATAACGGGTTGGGTGGAAATGGCGAGGTTTATCCGCAATCAAATTGTGATTTTGCGTGACCGTGAATACAACCTAGCCTCAAAGTGCTTAGGCACACCCGATTATCGTATTATCCTAAAAAATCTATTACCTTATTTAATTTCTGTCATTATGCTACGCATGAGTCTAGCCATACCCTTTGCGATAGGGGCCGAAGTATTTTTAACGTATATCGGCTTAGGGCTACCGATCAGTGAGCCATCCCTAGGAAATTTAATCAATGAAGGACGCGTCCTTATGATGTCACCAGACTTACGCTATCAACTTATTTTCCCGAGTATTGTGTTAAGTGTTATTACGATTGCATTTTATATGATTGGTAATTCCTTTGCTGATGCAGCAGATCCGAAAAACCATGTATAAGGAGAGGAAACAAGTGACAGCTAAAAAATCACGCGTATTAGTCATTCAAAATTTAGTGATTCAGTTTACGCTACGTGGTCGAGTTTTAACAGCGATCCGCGATATTTCACTCGACCTATACAAGGGAGAGAGCTTAGCCATTGTGGGCGAATCAGGCTCGGGTAAATCCGTGCTGATGAAAGCCATTATGGGCTTGCTTGATAAAAATGGCCGCATTAAGCAGGGGCGAATTATTTACAATGCACAGGATTTAGGGCAGTTCACGACCGAGCAAGAGTGGTTGGGTATTCGAGGCAAGGAAATCGCGATGGTGACACAAGATCCTATGACATCATTGAACCCGCTTAAAACCATTGGGAAGCAAATCGAAGAATGTGTAGTGATGCATCAGGGCTTAAGAGGCAAGGAAGCCTATGAGGAAACATTAAAACTACTAACAGATGTTGGCATAACGGACGTGAAAAAGCGTTATAAGCAATACCCGCATGAATTTTCAGGAGGGATGCGCCAACGCATTGTTATTGCGATTGCCATTGCCTGTAAGCCGAATATATTAATTTGTGATGAGCCAACTACAGCATTAGATGTAACGATTCAAGCGCAAATTTTACAGCTCTTAAAAAATCTTCAGCAAAAATACGGCTTAACAATCGTCTATATTACGCATGATTTAGGCGTTGTCGCAAAGGTGGCTGACCGAATTGCTGTGATGTATGCGGGCGATGTCATCGAGGTCGGGGAAACACATGAAATTTTCTTTCATAGTAAGCATCCTTATACATGGGCGCTTATTTCGTCCTTACCGCAGCTTGGCTCCAAGGGGGAACAATTGTATTCCATCAAGGGCACACCACCGAATCTTTTTCAGGAAATTGAGGGGGATGCCTTTGCCCCACGCAATCCATATGCATTAAAAATTGACTTTATCGAGCGGCCACCTTTTTTTCAGGTCAGTGATACCCACTATGCCCGCACATGGTTATTAGATCCACTTGCACCAAAGGTAGAGCCTCCAGTTGCCCTACAAGCATTTTTTGATGAGGGGAGGCAGTATGCGAATGACTGATAAAGAGGTGCTAGTAGAAGTAAAAAATTTAACCGTTGTTTTTGGCAAAGGAAAAAATAAGTTTACAGCGATTGATGATGTCAGCTTTCATATTTTTAAAGGGGAAACATTTGGCATTGTAGGTGAATCAGGCTCGGGGAAGACAACAATTGGTCGAGCGATTATGCGCATCAATGAGGTCACAGAGGGACAAATTTTGTACCATGGCAAAAGCATACAGGGCAAAATCCCGAAAGATTGGGATAGAGAAATTACGCAGAAAATCCAAATGATTTTTCAGGACCCAATGGCCTCCCTAAATGAACGAGCAAAAGTGGATTATATTATTTCGGAAGGACTGTACCCTTCTAAAAAATATAAGGATGAGGCAGAGCGTCAGCAAAAGGTTCGAGCTGCTTTATTAAATGTAGGGTTACTGCCAGAGTTCTCCAGTCGGTTTCCGCACGAATTTTCAGGTGGACAGCGCCAGCGAATTGGCATTGCCCGCGCCTTAGTGATGGAGCCTGAATTTATCATTGCGGATGAGCCCATCTCTGCTTTGGACGTATCCATTCGAGCGCAAGTATTGAATTTATTAGCAAACCTGCAGCAGCGTAAACATTTAACGTATTTATTTATTGCCCATGATTTATCGATTGTCCGTTTTATTACTGATCGTACAGCGGTCATTTATAAGGGGAAGATTGTGGAGCTAGCGGAAACAGAAAAGCTTTTTGCCCATCCGCTGCATCCTTATACAAGGGCACTGTTATCAGCAGTACCAGAGCCGAATCCCTATAAGGAGCGGGAGAAAGTTGTAGAGGTGTATGATCCGTCACAGCATCGTTATGAGGAAAATCCCCCTTCATTCGTTGAAATTGAGGAAGGTCATTTTATTTTAGCCAATGAAGAGGAACTAGCCCATTATCGTGCTTCACTGAAAAAGGAGGGAAAGGTATGATTCGTCCAACGGCATTGAAAAAAGGTGACACAATTGGTCTTATTAGTGCTTCTGGGGCCACACCACCAGAAAAGCTGCAGCCTGCTATTGCGACTATTGAAAAGCTAGGACTCAATGTGGTGGTTGGGGAAACCTGTCACGCAAGACATGGCTATTTAGCAGGCACAGATGATTTACGGGCAGCGGATGTTCATCGTATGTTTGGAGATCCAACGATTAATGGCATTTTTTGTATACGTGGAGGCTATGGGGCGACGAAAATTTTAGCGCAATTAGACTTTGACATGATTAGCGCCAATCCAAAAGTATTTGCGGGCTATAGTGATGTGACCGCTTTACATATAGCTTTTAATCAGCTATGTGGCTTTGTAACCTACCATACTCCGATGCCATCCACGGAATTTATTCGACAGGAGATGGATGACTATACATGGCAGTCGTTCATTCAACAGATTATGGCGAATGAAAAAACGGAGTTCTATCTAGAAAATCCCTCTAACCAGCCCATGTCCACACTTGTCGCTGGAAGAGCCACAGGTCAGCTCATCGGTGGCAACCTAACATTAGTGACGGCTTCACTTGGCACACCTTATGAAATTGATACACGAGATAAAATTCTGTTTTTAGAAGATATCGATGAAACGGAGCAACGGGTGGATCGTATGCTGACACAATTAAAACTGGCAGGAAAGCTAGATGACGTGGCAGGCATTTTATTGGGGGCTTGGACAAATTGTGGACCTGAAAATCCCGAAAAGCCAGCACATTGCTTATCATTACAAACTATTTTTCAAGAAATTCTAGTGCCTCTAGGGAAGCCAATTATTGCCGAGTTGACATGTGGTCATTGCTTACCAACGATGTCGCTACCTTTAGGTAGAACTGTCACGATGGATGCGGTCAATCAGCGCATCCAAGTGGTTGAGTAGGTGTTCTATGGAGCAGCGGATTACCACACTTATTCAAGAATCGCCCTACAACGTGCATTTGTTTATTAAAAATCTAACAACGAATCAGTTGCTCATCGGTCATCAGCTTGAGGCGTCATTTTCTAGTGCAAGTTTAATCAAAGTGCCGATTTTGTTAGCCATGCTCTCATATTTAGAGGAGAATAAACGATCACTTGATTCTACGCTTGCAATTTCACCAACTGATTGGGTGGATTTTAGTGTGATTAGTGAGCAAAGACTTACTCAAAGCACTTTCTATGACCTTCTTGTTTGGATGATTATTACGAGTGACAATACAGCCACGAACGTCTTAATCGATGTAGTTGGCATGGAATATTTGAATGACTATTTTCAGCATATCGGTTTACAGGACACGCTGCTACAGCGAAAAATGATGGATGTAGAGCGTCTAGCAAAGGGCATAGATAATCGCACATCAGCAAGGGATATGGCACATCTTTATACGCGTATCTATCAGCAAGAGCTACTATCATCTCCTTACGGTAAACTAGTCATTGCTATTTTAAGTCGTCAGCGCGTACATGACTCCCTAAAGCGCTATCTAGTAGATGATGTGCGACTAGCACATAAAACAGGCGGACTCGATAGCGTCGATCATGATGTGGGAATATTTTACACTAGAACAGTTGATTATAGTATGGGCGTTTTTATAACAAACGTGACGGACAATGATCAGGCGCGCCAACTCATTGGTTGTCTAGCAAAAGTTGTCTATGACCAGTTGGTGAAGCGAGAGGGGGACAGGGATGAAGGCTATCGTTACAGCCATGATGGCTAGTTTACATGCCACGCCAGATAAAGCTTCTGAATTAGTCGATGAAGTACTGTATGGGATGACTGTAGAGATCATCAGTGATGTCAATGAAGCTTGGGTTTTTATCCGAACAGCCTATCGTTACGAGGGGTATTGTCAGAGGGCACACTTACTGCAAGAGGAAACACTTGCATCTACGTGGCAACAAGAAGCACAGCATGTCATTTGTCAAAGCTTTGCCGATGTTTTGCAGCAACCACGTATCCAAAGTACAAAGCTGTTAACGCTAGTAAAAGGCTCATCCATTCGTGTTATGTCAGACGAAGCAGTACCTGAAGAATGGTCAGCCGTACAGCTAGTATCAGGACAAAAAGGGTATGTTCGAACAAAATGGCTACAGCCTAAAATAACAGCACAGTCATTGTCGGAGCAGCAGTTCCGAGAAAATGTTGTGGAAACAGCGCTCAGCTATTTAACGGCCCCTTATCGCTGGGGTGGCAAATCGCCATTCGGTATTGATTGCTCTGGTTTATGTTCGATGGCCTATCTGTTAAACGGTGTCTATATTTATCGAGATGCCCGAATAGTAGAGGGCTTCCCGATCGTTAGCATCGACCAAGACCAGATGCAGAAGGGTGATTTGATCTATTTTCCAGGTCATATTGCTTTATATATGGGAAATGATTTGTATGTCCACTCATCGTTGGGCGGTAATGAAGTAACGGTTAATAGTTTAGATGCCAAACATCCCCTCTATCGACAGGATTTAGCCACGACCATACTAGCAGTAGGTACTTTATTTAACGCACAGAAGGATTAGCTGAGCTCCCTACTAGAATGATGCTTGAGGGTCATCCTCATTTTCAGGATGATGAACGTACTGAGCTGGATCAGTACTAATCCGATGAGCTGCCATAAGCCGATTAAAAATGTACGCATGCATAAATCAAAGGCTGCTTCACCTGGAGGCATATCTGGATAGGGCTCTAATTGCCAATAATGCCACACAAAATAACAAGCTAAAGAGGTGCCTTGTCCGACATAGATAAAGATCCAATGAATAGAAGATGCTACTCTTTGTCGACTACACCATAGCAAGAGGTTCAATAAAATAATAAGCGTGGGGAAAATAATAAGATGAAAAGAACCCTCCGCTATTTTTGTCATGAAATATAGATTGTAGCTAAGCTGAATCAATGACAAGAGCACAAGGTTCACGGCGAGAAGACGGAGCAATTGTGTACGCTTCACTGTTTTCCTGTCCTTTCTGTAATTTTTACATGAAGACGTTTGCCAAACGGATTAGTTTCATGAGAAAAAACGTCCATACTCGTTGGTGAGTCATGGACGTTTTGGGTTAATAATGATAAATATTGAGTTGTTGGCCTGCCTCAAGTCGATCTGTTCGAAGTTGATTCCATTGTTTCAGTGATGTCACTTTCACATTATAGGCTTCTGCAATCTTCATAAGTGAATCGCCATCAGCCACCGTAATGGTTTTCTTATCTTTTACTGGACTATCATATTGTTGCAGGTCATATTTTGCGATCAATGTATTTAATTTTTCATTGTAAGCCGAATCAGTTGCATAAGAGCCTGTTAAAAATTTCGTTGCATCTGTATAGACCGTCGTGTTGCTTTTGAAAACGCCTGCGTAAAAATCTTTATTCCACGAAACCCCATTTCGCATTAATTTTACATAATCCTGCATGGATGCCTCATAGGAAGGGTATTTGCGGAAGGCAGCCATGATCGTGGAAAGATTGCCTGACCCATCATCCTCTGTTGTTTCGAGTGTGACGGAATTATTTTGGTAGCTGCCTTTCATACCGAATAGATTATAATTAGGGGCAGAGCCAAGTCCACTTTGCCCATGCTCACTTTCTAGAATTGCCTGAGCAATCATCACGGATGCATATAAGTCATTGTCAGCACCAAGATCTCGTGCCGTTTCTGCAATCTCACCGATAAACTCTTCCACACTTGGACGATCATCAATAACCACAGACTCTTCTCTTTCAGTCGTATTAAATAACTGTGTCACCATATAAAACGAAATACAAATAACAACAACGGCAATCATAAGTCCTTTAAAAAAATTTAGCACGTATTTCATTGTAGCTGGATGTTGGTCGTGACCACATCTCCCTCCCTTCTATCAAAAGTTTAGCTATCTCTCATTATTACAGAGAGTGAAAGAGATGTATAGTTGAATAGACTTCATCATTAATAGAACGTTTCTTGCCTTAATTAGTTCCGATATCTATTTTAAAATTTTGAGACATAAATTGTTTGAATCTCTCAAAATATCGCTCGGATGCTTCCCATTGTGTCGTGTTCAAATAGGATAGCTCTTGACGACCAACATCGTTAGGAGGCTGATAATGACGGGAAACATAGGTTTCATTTTCGAGCGTATAAAAATAATAGGCTTCGTCAGGCGTCTGAATTTCAATACGAGCATGTATCCTATCACCATCCTCATCCAAATAGGCTTGACGGAAGCTATAGCATTTGGAACCATCCCAGAATCCATCATGCTCCTCGTCTAAATCCTGAATTGCAGGATGCTGGAACATTTGTTGTACATCTCGCACCTCAATCGTATGCAAATAAAGCTCTGCTACATTGATGCAAGTTAACAGCATCAGCCAGTGCTCCTGAATATCCACGAAATGCTCCTGTGATGATTCTGTAATATCCCACCATTCAGCTTCTTCATCTAGTGTTTTTGTCAAGAGGGAGACGGATTGATCGTCATTAAGCCAAATAAAATAGTGACACTGTGCGGTCTTCATATAAACACTGTCATTGCGTACATCACCATCAGCATTGGTATGTGCACGCTGGATCATGAAATAAACATCCTGTTCCGTCAAATCGAATGAAGGATTGTCAGGTGTCATCAGAATACATGAAGTCAGCTTTAGTATGTTTTCCGCATTAATCGAAGGGTGCGTGAAATAAATAGGAGATGCTATTGTCCTTTGAGGAACGCTTGTAAATTGAGTGAGTGCTGAACGTCCTTCTTTAAGAATTTGCACAAGTGAAGTAAAGGAAAAGCCGATGTCATCCTCATCCTCAGATAAAAATAACTCTTCTATTAAAATGTCTTCAATACGGATAGGGAGTTCCTGAAAAACACCATCTCCGTGCCATATATTTACGATACAAGGAATCGACTTCTTGCCCTTTACGCTGATGCGATACTCATCATCCTGAACCAATATTGCTGCCTGAAGATTGCCATTCACAATCGTTTCGCCATGATTGTATGAGCCACATAAAATATTCTCGACCGTCAGATGCCCGTGCACATAGATTTCCTGACCACCTACTGCTATATTTTTAGCCATTACATTGCCCATCACCATCAGCCCAATTGCACCATCTGTCTCTAAATTATAGAGAGTGTCTACGGTTAAATGGCCATTGATGAAAATGAGAATGGTCTTATCTTGCTGTGGAAAAGGCATATCCCAGTCCAAATTAAGGGAGGAGAGTGTCAAATCGCCCTCATAGTACGCTACTAGATCATCTTCACTAAAATCCTTGTAAAACTTTGCCCACCAAGAGTCTGTTGGAAACCTTTGAGCTAGTTGTGAAATCGCCATAAACTGAAAGCCATTATACATAGGTCACGACCTCTCTATTACAATTTTTATTATCTTCTCACAGCAAGTAATTGGCAGTCAATTTCATAGATTGGTAGAGACAAGAATAATTTCATAGAAAATGGTATTATTAACCTTTAAAACAATGAGTTGAAAGGGAGTTTTGATTGAATACGATTTTTAGTGTTACACAAAAACAACTATATGATTTTCTACTGAATGTAGCGACAATCAGACCGGTCTTTATTTGGGGAGCACCTGGCATTGGGAAATCCGCGATTGTTGAAAATTTCGCTAGTGAATTAGGCTTGCCCTGTGTGTCGTTATTGGGCAGTCAGCTAGCACCTGAGGATATTATTGGTGTTCCACAGATTAAGGATGGCTACAGTGTTTTTTGTCCACCTAAAATGATTGCACGCGATGAACCCTATTGCCTTTTTTTAGATGAATTAAATGCTTGCTCACAGGAAGTACAAAAAGCGTTTTATAGTCTTATTCATGAACGCAGAATTGGAGAGTTTAGATTGCCAGAGGGCACGATTGTTATTGGTGCAGGCAATCGAGCGCAGGATAACGCGATTGTTAAGCCGATGTCCTCCGCATTAATCAATCGAATGGTCCATGTTCAGCTTAGGGCATCGCATAAAGATTGGCTTGAATGGGCCTATGCACATGAACTACATCCATATGTGATTGAGTATATTCAAATGCGTCCCGATCATTTATGGAACGAACCACCGAAAACAGAAGAACCCTTCTCCACACCTCGTTCATGGCATATGCTAAGTGATTGTTTGTATGCATACGGTAACAGCTTGCAAGAACAAACAATCGATCTCTTAGCAAGTAGCTGCCTATCTGCGCATACTGCCAGTCAATTTAAAGCCTTTATCAAGCAAGTGCGAAGTAAATATGATCTCGCCAAAATTATCCAAGGAGAATTACGTTGGCCCGATCAACCAGAAGAAAGAGATTTGCTTTATTTCATGGCACA
The DNA here is from genome assembly GCF_038630885.1 of Lysinibacillus sp. FSL K6-0057. Taxonomy (NCBI): domain Bacteria; kingdom Bacillati; phylum Bacillota; class Bacilli; order Caryophanales; family Bacillaceae; genus Lysinibacillus; species Lysinibacillus sp. FSL K6-0057. Next base: position 1,939,040 of record NZ_CP152047.1, read on the forward strand.
ATCCTTCCGTGCTCAGTTACTGAAGGAGCTTCCGAACGAGCATACGACTTTGAAGGGAAATCAACGGCAATTAGCCTTTCGTGCCAAGGACTTGATCAAGGACCTATCATCCATCAGCTTAGAAATTGCACAGATGGTTGTGTCAGAGCAAAAGGGTGAAGCGTTACCTGCCTGGTTTATGCTGGAGGTTATCCGAGATTTACCACGTTTAGTAGCCAAAAAGGAAGGGTAGCTTATGGCCAAAAAAAAGAAAGCATCACAGCAGGAGCATAAAAATGAGAAAGCCATTGCACGTGGGCATGACATTGTCTGTACACATCCCCTGTTCGAGGCGTTAGGACATGCTGTTTACATGCAATACAAAAGTATGCCACAAAAGGATTGGGCTTACGTTACAAGCGCAGGTGTCATCTATGTGAATCAGGATAAAAAAGGCCAGCCAAATGAATGGGCTTATGTGATAGCGCATTGTTTGCTACACCTTGGCTTGCATCATCATCAACCAAAAGAGCAGCAGGAGCTTTGGAATATCGCCTGTGACTGCTATATAACAAAGTTTTTAGCAGAGCTAAAATTTGGTCAAGCTCCAAAGGAAATGAGTAATCCTCTTTTTGAAGTCTTTAGCTCTGAGGAAAAATTGTATGATAGATTTTTACGCGAAGGTGTACCAAACGATTTGAAAGGCTATAGTACAATGCCAGGACAAGTGGATTTTGTTATTTCACAAAATAAAACAGGCTATCTTTATCGAGGCAATAGTAATTTCGCCGCGTTATTTGCAGAAGGCTTGTCGAAAGCAGTGCAAAGTGCCATCCGGGTAGCAGGTGGGGTAGAAAATACATTAGGAGGCACAACGAGGGTAACACAAGCACAGCGCGCAAAGGCTTGGTTTATGAGTTCCTATCCCTTATTTGGTGCTTTAGCAGCTGACTTTACAATAATTGAAGATCCACTTATTTGTATAAGAATGGATATCTCAGTCGCGGCCATTGCAGTGGAAACAAAGGAGATTTACTTGAATACGGCCGTGGGCATGACCGATGAGGAAATGCGGTTTTTACTGGCACACGAACTACTTCATGCGGGATTAAGCCATGCGACACGCAGACAAGGACGTGATCCCTATTTATGGAATGTTGCTTGTGATTATGTTATCAATGGCTGGCTCATCGATATGAAAATCGGCGAGATGCCAGCATTTGGCGGGTTATATGATCCAGCATTAAAAGGGCTCTCGGCAGAATCTATTTATGATCGCATTGTTACGGATATCAGGGTGTATCGCAAATTAAGAACCTTTCGAGGGCAGGGCATAGGAGATATGATCGAAACGAATCCACCAGACTTTTGGGAAGGCAAGGTAGGCGTGGATTTGGATGCTTTTTATAAAAGGGCATTAAGTCAAGGGTTAAGCTATCATATGACCCAAGAGAGAGGATACTTGCCACAAGGGATCATTGAGGAAATTCGTAGCCTAGCACAGCCTCCTATTGCCTGGGATGTGGCATTAGCCAAATGGTTTGATCGGATGTTTCAACCAATAGAGAAAGTGAGAACGTATGCACGCCCAAGTAGAAGGCAAGCATCGACACCGGATATCGCTCGACCAAGATGGATTCATCAAAGCGGAGAGGAAGATGGGCGCACTTTCGCAGTCCTTATTGATACATCAGGCTCCATGGATCGCCTCTTACTAGGAAAAGCACTCGGCACAATAGCGAGCTATAGCATCGCTAGAGATGTACCTTTTGTTCGCGTTATATTTTGTGATGCTGTTGCCTATGACGCAGGCTATCTAGCACCTGAAGAACTATTAACGAAAGTGAAAGTAAGAGGTAGAGGCGGCACGGTATTACAGCCTGGTATACAGCTACTTGAAGAAGCACAGGATTTTCCCAAGGATGGTCCTATCCTGATTATTACAGATGGTCAATGTGATCGTTTAGCCATTAAAAGAGAGCATGCCTTCGTACTACCACAAGGGGCCAAGCTACCATTTGTGCCCAAAGGCGAGGTATTTAGAATGAAATAGCTTCACCTATCTACAAATGTTTGAAATGAATTTTGTTGGTGAAATATAAAAAGTGAACGCACTTCATGAGCAAATTCTAAAGGAGATGACAGATGATTACATTTGATAATGTCTCAAAACAATATGATAACGACCAAATAGCTGTCAAAGAACTAAATGTAGAAATTAAAAAGGGTGAATTCTTTGTTATTATCGGTCCTAGTGGATGCGGCAAAACGACTTTATTGAAGATGATTAATCGATTAATCCCCTTAACAGCAGGCACCATCTGGATTAATGATAAAAGAATTAGCGATTATAATATCCATGAGCTGCGTTGGAGTATCGGCTATGTACTACAGCAAATCGCCCTTTTTCCACATATGACGATTGAAGAAAACATTGCCATTGTGCCAGAGTTGAAGAAATGGAGTAAAACGAAAATCCATCAGCGAGTGGACGAACTATTAGCGTTGGTGGGGCTAGAGCCTGCAAAATATCGTCAGCGTAAACCAAAGGAATTATCAGGAGGCGAACAGCAAAGGGTTGGCGTTGTTCGAGCCTTGGCAGCTGACCCAGAGATTATTTTAATGGATGAGCCCTTTAGTGCGCTAGATCCTATCAGTCGCACCAAACTACAGGATGATCTACTAGAGATGCAGCGTACCATCCAGAAAACCATCGTATTTGTATCCCATGATATGCAGGAAGCGCTGAAATTAGGGGATCGCCTCTGTATTATGAAAGATGGTGAAATTGTTCAGATAGGCACGCCACAGCAATTGCTGCAAAATCCTGCAAATGATTTTGTCCAACAGTTTATTGGTGGCAAGCAGACAGATCAATTGTTTACGATCCATGATGTGCTACAACCAATCGTAGCGATAAACGACTTTGGGGATACGATTCCTGTCGATGCTTCGTTTACGATGCTTCTTGAAAAATTAGCGAAGCATGACTTGCTGGGTGTCGAAGAGAATGGCAAGCGCATTGGCATGGTGACAAGAGCTTCTATGCTGCGTTATTTAGCAGAGGATTCTAAGAAAAGAGGACATACACATGGTGGCTAATGTGGTGGATGTATTTCAGGAACGGAAGGCACAGCTACTGGCGGCATTGCTAGAGCATATCCAAATCTCTTTTATTGCGCTATTTTTTGCTGTCCTCATCGCCATTCCTCTAGGTATCTATTTAACCAATAAAAAGAAAATAGCAGAAAGCATTATTGGGGTCAGTGCGGTGCTGCAAACAATTCCTTCCTTAGCGTTGCTCGGCTTATTGATTCCTTTATTCGGTATTGGGAAAGTTCCCGCTATTATTGCGTTAGTCGTCTATGCGCTGTTGCCTATTCTACGAAACACCTACACGGGGATTAATGAAGTCGATCCATCATTGAAGGAAGCGGCATTAGCTATGGGGATGAATCGATCAAAGCGTTTAGTAAAGGTTGAGCTACCACTCGCTATGCCTGTTATGATGGCTGGTATTCGCACAGCAATGGTGCTGATTGTGGGGACTGCAACATTAGCGGCTTTAATTGGTGCAGGAGGCTTAGGGGATATCATATTACTTGGGATTGACCGAAATAACACGGCCCTCATTCTTATAGGAGCGATTCCCGCCGCTATTTTAGCCCTGATTTTTGATGTGGCGCTCAAAAAATTAGAAACCCTGTCCTTTAAAAAAACAATGACGACTTTGAGCGTCATTAGTTTAGCGGCACTCGTAATGATTTTCTTCCCGCTACTAAGCAGTAAACAGCAAGATGAAATTGTCATTGCAGGAAAGCTTGGTGCGGAGCCTGAGATTCTTATCAATATGTATAAATTATTGATTGAGCAGGAGACAGATTTAACGGTGCAATTAAAGCCAGGGCTTGGTAAAACCTCATTTGTTTTCAATGCGTTAAAATCGGGCAGTATTGATATTTATCCTGAATTTACGGGCACAGCTATTTCGGAATTTTTAAAGGAAGAAGCGATTAATAATAACCAAGAGGACGTCTATCTTCAGGCAAAAGAGGGGATGCAGGAGCAATTCGATATGGTCATGCTTAGTCCCATGAGCTATAACAATACGTATGCACTCGCTGTATCACAGGAGCTGGCTGAGAGCTATCAACTGCAAAAAATCTCTGACCTTAAGCCGATAGAGCAGAAGGTGAAAGCTGGCTTTACATTAGAATTTAATGACCGTGAGGATGGCTATGTGGGCATTCAAAAACGATATGGGATTGCCTTTACAACGCTTGCAACGATGGAGCCAAAGCTTCGCTATCAGGCGATACAATCAGGTGATATTAATTTGCTCGATGCTTATTCAACGGATAGTGAAATTCGTCAATACAAGCTACGCGTATTGGAAGACGACCAAGCATTGTTTCCACCATACCAGGGAGCGCCTTTACTAAGGAAAGAAACGCTGACTGACTATCCAGAGATTGGAAAAGCATTAAATCAACTAGCTGATCGCATTACTGATGATGAAATGCGAGAAATGAATTATCAGGTGAATGTAGAAGGAAAGCTTGCAGCAGAAGTAGCAAAAGAATATTTAGTAAAGGTAGAATTACTAAAATAAGCCCTCTAGCTGTAGAGGGTTTATTTTTATCAATAATTTATTAATGATAAACGTTAAAAAATTATTGATAGGAATAAAAAGGGATGTATAATAGAAAGAAGGGAAGGAGATGTTGACAATGGGGCAAACAATTCAAAGTAAAGAATTTCGATGGATGACAAAGGGGCTTCGTACCGTTTTTACCATCATCATGGTGATGATGATTTTCGCCTTGACGATGCTTGCGATTTTTATGGTAGGGGTAATGGTAGTATCAGAGCAACAAGTGAATCATTTATTAGCGAAGGGGAGTGTGACAGCTGCCGTTCAGTTAGAAGGATTGGAAATGAAGCTGGCAGACCATGTGACAAGGGACATTCACTATTCAAAAAAAGATGTCGTGACCTTCCTCTTTACTGCTACAATATACATAGCTATTTTATTAATTATTATTGTACAAGTAAGGAATATTTTAAGTAATTTATCAAAAGGTATTGTATTTTCACTCGCTAATAGTAAAAAAATGGAGAGAATTGCCTACTGTGTGATGGTATTGAGCTTGACAGTGAATGCATTTCGTACATATACCGTCTATCTAATTATGCAACAATTCCAACTGGAGTCCCGATTTGTAGAGTCGGGTTTGATTAAGGGGATTAGCTATCATTTTACAGGCATTCATTGGACTCTATTACTATGTGGTGTGGTGATTTGGACCATTGCACGTATTTTCCGATACGGTGCATTTCTCCAAGATGAATATGATGCAACAGCTTAGGAAGTGAGAACATGACTATAATTATTCGTTTAGATCGCATGCTAGCGGATCGTAAAATGCAGCTGAGTGAACTTGCAGAGAAGGTTGATGTCTCGATTGTCAACCTCTCTAATTTAAAAACGGGCAAGGTAAGAGCCGTACGTTTTTCTACATTAAATGCCATTTGTAAAGCTTTGGGCTGCCAGCCAGGAGACATATTGGAATATGTAGAGGAAGAAGATCACATCTAGAAGCAAAGCAGAAAGGATTTTATGAATGACGGCTTTAAGTTTTTTAATGCTCGCTATTATAGCAGAGGTTTTTGCCAGTTCCATGCTCAAGCGTACGGAAGGCTTCACACGAATAGGGCCATCAATCGGTGTGGTAGTTGGCTATGGAACGGCATTTTATTATTTAGCCTTAACATTAAAAGTAATTCCTATTGGCACAGCCTATGCAATATGGGCAGGTTTAGGGACAGCGCTAACCGCTATTGTAGGTGTTGTCCTCTATAAGGAACGATTTAATCGCAAGAAGGTATTAGGGATTCTGTGCATTATTATGGGTGTCGTGGTACTCAATCTTGCGGGTGGTCATTAGGAGGCTGAACAGTAGTGAAAGGCTATTTATTTTTAACACTATCGATTATAAGCGAGGTCTTGGCAACAACCATGCTGAAGTTCTCAGACGGTTTTACTATACTAGCTCCATCATTGGCGGTCGCAATTGGCTATGGTATTTCGTTTTATAGCTTATCGCTCTGCTTAAAAACCATGCCCTTAAGCTTAGCCTACGCCATCTGGTCAGGTGTCGGCACAGCTTTAACCGTTCTGGTAGGCATTGTCATTTGGCACGATATGTTTACTGTTTATTCTGCGATTGGTATAGCCCTCATTATTGGAGGCGTTATCTTGTTGAATCAAGGGGATAAGGGTGGAGAAGAGTTGGAATCGTGAGTGTAGGCGGATAGAAATGCGAAAGTAGCGGATAGCGTGTCCAAATTGAAGGATAGAAATAGCAAAGTGGTGGATAGCTTCGCAAAAGAGTCGGAATCATGAGGATAAGCGGATAGAGATGCGAAAGTAGCGGATAGCGTGTCTAAATTGAAGGATAGGATTAGCAAAGTGGTGGATAGCTTCGCAAAAGAGTTGGAATCAAGAGGATAAGCGGATAGAGATGCAAAATTAGCGGATAGCATGTCCAAATTGAAGGATAGGATTAGCAAAGTGGTGGATAGCTTCGCAAAAGAGTTGGAATCAAGAGGATAAGCGGATAGAGATGCAAAATTAGCGGATAGCGTGTCTAAATTGAAGGATAGAAATAGCAGATCAATGGTTAGCAGGCCAAATTCAACGGATAGCACTGCCAAAACCTAGGCTTAGCTCACTGCAATCAACCGATGAAAACGCAAAGCATAGAATGGAGAGAATTTGATGATAAAAGCTCTAATTTTTGATTTTGACGGTACAATTATTGATACAGAAACAGCATGGTATAACGTTTTTAGAGATGCCTATGCACAATATGGTGTTGACTTATCGTTGGCAACCTATGCTGAGTGCCTTGGTACTAATCTTCAAACTTTTAATCCCTATACATATCTTGTTACACATCATCAAATACAATTGGATGTGGAGGCATTTCAAACATCCATTCAGCAACGCCATACACAATGGATGGAAACGGAAACGCTCAGACCTGGTATTTTAACGTTGCTACAGCAGGCAAAGGAAGCGGGTTTACAAATTGGTCTTGCTAGTAGCTCAAGTCGTCAATGGATTGATCTATATGTCGATAAGCTGGGTATCCGACATTACTTTGATTGCTTTTGTACCGCTGACACTGTGACAAATGTTAAGCCTGATCCAGAGCTTTACTTGCAGGCACTTGAACAATTAGGTGTAGAGGCTTATGAGGCTATTGCAATTGAGGATTCACCGAATGGCGCACAAGCCGCGGTAGCAGCAGGGCTTTATACAGTGGTCATGCCGAACGAGATTACCAAGCAATTACCGTTCAATACAAAACACAACACAGTGGATACATTAGAACATTGTACTATACAGGATTTCCTAGCATGCTTTTCAAAATAAACTTATGGCAAAAGCCTCCCCATTCAATGGTGGAGGTTTTTTTAGTTTCTTTGTGAAGAAGTCGCCATATTTTTTGTCGCAACATATGATAACGAGAGGGCAACTTACACGGATCAAATCGCATATTCAAACTAGAGAGGGGGCTACGAATTGAATAGTGATAAGAAAAAAAATCACTTTTTATGTGAAGCTTTAAGTGATTTGAAGGATCTTCAGGATATCATGATGAATTTTCATTCTAAATATTTTGGTCAGCTACTTATTAAAATTGTCGGGAGTGATACGATTCCATTTTTTTTAATTACCCATAGTGGTGCGCATTTAAGCTTATTGGATACAGTGAAACAGTTTGAGACAGAGTTTTTCCGCATTGAGGCTGTTGATAGAGAGCGTTGCCGTGGCACAGTGTCGTTGTTGCGTGCTTTTGATTATGAAGGAAACGATACAAATTCGATTGCAGATGTGGTGAGGTTAGAAAAAACAAGTATAGAAAAATCCATTGAACTCAGTGGGATATCGGCCATTCAGCTCTTAAAGCCAGACATGTTGAAGGGGAAATTTATCATAGAGCCGAAATGGTAGTACCATATTAAACTACTAAAGCTAGAGCATCTGTCTATATGCAAGGGATACAAAGTGAATGTAATAGAGAGAGAATCTAATGAAAGGAAGTTTAGCTATGACGATTATTGGTATGCTGCATCATCGACTTGATCCAACTACAGTGCTCAAGTCCTATGCCTTTGCAGCAGTTGCGAAAGCTGAAGGCGCAACGTTTTTTTACTTCACACCTAAAAGTGTGGACTTTGCCAAACGTTCTATTCGAGCAAAGGTCTATGAGGATGGGCAATGGCAGGAAAAAACGATGCCCTTTCCTGATGTAATTTATAATGCAGGAAGCCCTGAGAAATTATCTGTATCGAAAGAGATTATTGACCGTTTAAAAGAGGAGATTCCATTTACAACCCATTCAATCGGGAACAAATGGAATGTGATGAAACGATTACAAGAAGCGAAGGAATTTGAACAGTATTTGATTCCCTCTGAAATTGTAAAGGATGCCGATTTATTTCATAAGTTCGTTAATTATTATAAACGGGTTGTGTTTAAGCCGATTGATGGACGAAAAGGGAAGGGCATTTATTTTATTACGAAGGCGGGAGCCAAGTATTTTGAGGTTCGAAAGGATAGCATCACGACAACCTATACAAAACCACAATTGGATGCATTGATAAAGGAGCAACTTGCGTCTGGCACCTTTATTATGCAGCCGTATATTCAATCCGTTACTAGATCCGGTCAGGTCTATGATTTCCGTCTGCATGTCCAAAAAAATGGGGAAGGTAAATGGGTAGTGACGACGGTGTATCCTCGTATTGCACCGAATGGCTCCATCATACCGAATATTAACAATGGCGGCTATACCAATTATTTAGATCCTTTTTTGGAGCAGGAGTTTAAGGAAGAGGCCTATAATATTCGGCGAATGCTTGAGCATTTTTCACTGTCGTTGGCGCATCATCTGGATGAAATTCAAATGGCGAAATTTGGGGAAATTATTGATGAAATTGGCATTGATGTGGGTTTAGATCAAAATCAAAAAATTTGGATGTATGAGGTCAATTGGCGCCCTGGCTGTCCCCCTGCCTTTTACTTGGAATTAGATGTGGTCATCCATTCCATCCGCTATGCGATGTATCTTGCCAAAAATCAAAAACCTCTGAAAAAGAATATTGTCCAACAAAAAAGTAAGCAGGTGGAGACAAAGAAAAGCCTGCCGATTATTGCGATTACGGGAAGTGCAGGGAAAACAACGACAAAGGCATTTGTTGGCTCCATCTTATCGAAAAAGTGGAATGTTTTTGAATCAAAGGATTATTGGAATACGACGGAGCATACGAAAAAGCATAAGGAAGAGATCAACGATACGCATCAGGCCGTTGTATTAGAGTACGGTATGGCCTATCCAGGCATTATTACCAATCACTGTAGCATCATCCAGCCGAATATTAGTATTGTGACGAATATAGGCTTAGCCCATGTTGGGAACTTTGATGGAGATGTAAGGGGCGTTGCCAAGGCGAAATCGGAATTAATTCATGGTATGGATCAACAGGGCTTGCTCATTGTCAATCAAGATGATGACAATTCAAGATACTTAGAGACACAGCAATTCAAAGGGAAAATTATCACGGTGGGCATTAAAAAAGAAGCGGATTACCGTGCATATGATTTGCAATATAAAGATGTTGGCATGTCCTTTAAAATGAAGCTACATGGGCAAGAAATAGAATTATATATTCCTATATTAGGAGAACATCATGTTTACAATGCACTGAATGCAGTGGCAGTGGCTGATCTTTTAGGGTTTAGCCCCCTTGATATTCAGGCAGGGCTCAACTTTAAAAAACCGCCAAGACGCTTAACGATTTATGATTGCCGTGATGATATAACGGTTATTGATGATACGGTTCACTCTCATCCGCAGGGGGTTCGTGCTGCGCTTGATGTGTTGACGAATATTGCGACGAATCGCAAGATAGCCATTATTGGGCAAATGCGAGAACTGGGTGTCTTGAGGGAGGAGGAGTATCGCAAGGTTGGGGAGTATGTGCATGAAATAGGCATCGATGAATTCATTACCTATGGCTTTAGGACCGACGAAATGAGTAATGCTGCCATCGCAAAGGGCATGGACCCAGCCAGAGTACACCATTTTATTAATAAGGACCAATTGCATGTCCTTCTTGAAAAGCTCATTAAGCCTCATGATACCATTCTCGTAAAAGGTGCAAGTAAAACCAATATGTTTGAAACCGTGAAATTTTTAGATCAAACGTTTAAAGAAGAATAAACGATTCGACTTATGAAGATAAAAAAGCCCGAGTAACTGTCCACTGACTAGCGGCAATTATTCGGGATATTTTTTTCAAACTCTCAAAATAAATTTTATTTCTTTTGCTGCATTGATGGCGTGATTTCTCGCTTCCTTCAAGGTTGCACCTTCTGCAATGACATAGGCGTAACGGTGACCCATCGATAAAGGTGGGGTGAGGAGGGTGCCTTTTCTTGGTTTGACATACACTTCTACGACGCCAGTTGATTTTGTCGCTCTTGCCCTGCCAATAACCTTTTCTAAAATCCCTCTACTTTCCACAATGACATATTTTGTATAGACAAATTTTTTGTGTCTTGGTTGCAGATTAGGCTGTTCTCCTAGCAAAATCTTCAGTGTTTCTTCTACTAAACTGAAACCTAGAGCTGCTTGTAGCATATTGTTCATGGCGCCACCTGAAATTCGAGGATTGATCTCGATGAGTTTCCAACCATTTTGGGTTAATCGAAGCTCTAAATGGAGCGCCCCATTCTCAATACCAAAGGCTTTGACGATGGAATGAAGTACCTCCTCGATGCCTGATTGGATGTTTTGAGGGGCTTTCACTAGTACACCATAGCCTGTAATAATAAATCGTTTTCCTTGTGTAATTTCCTGCTCAATAATACCAATGACATGTGGTTGTCGTTGATAGACAACCGCCTCCACTAAATATTGAGGACCATCTAGATATTCTTCAATCATGATGGTTTCATAGGGATTTTTACTGCGTAGTGCTTTGAGGTGGTTATGGAGCTGATCGGCATCCGTTGCTAGTAAAACATCTTTTGAGCCTGTTGATTTAGGAGATTTTACGATTAATGGGAAGGTCAAATTTTTTGCAATGGGTTCGTTAGGTTTCATGAGCGAGAACTTTGGCGAATATGGCTGGTCTTGTAAAAACTTTCTTGTTTTTTCTTTATCCTCCATGGTTTCAATCGCGCTGGAGGATGTGTAGTTCTGACAAAATTCATCACATAACATTGAAGCAACATGGACAAAGGGATCAACAAAACTAACGATACTTTTAATATTTATTCCGGTTTTTCCTAGTTTCTCTATTTCATCTTTCATGCTCTCGATATCAAAAGTATCAATGAGTATCATTTTATGGATGTCGGGGTAGGCTCTGCGCTGCTGAAGTTGTTTTTCATTATTTGTGAAAAGTACTGTGAAGTAGCCTAATTTTTCTGCTGCCCTTGTTGCTTCACGACTAGACCCAGATTTGTTTGTACCGATAAATACAATGGCTTTCAGGTATATCACTCCTTCTATTGGTACTTAGATACTTAATCACCTTTATATATATGCAATGAAATAGATTTCCTCTAGTTATGTATCTTGTCTACATCCAAGCAACTTTTAAGAGGTTACATATACTAGAAAAGAAAGGAGGGAGAAAAGATATGAAGCCTCTTTCGGTGAAAAATTTAGCAATGATTACGGCAGGCTATCTAGTGCACGGGTCAGAGGATACACTGATTCAGCATGGGGCTTATCGATTAAAACAAGTGAAAAAGTCCAATACGGCCCTTTTTACAAGTAAACGTATTGTCAATTGGAAAAGTCTAGAGCCACTTTCTCCTCTGGTGCTAGTGACCGATAGAGCCTATCGACCAACTGACATTCCCAACCATGTCATTATGATACAGGTAGGGAATGCAGAAGAGGCCTACTGGAAATTTGTTCATTTTTATCGCAGCCAGTTTCATATTCCGATTGTCGCCATCACAGGTACATCAGGTAAAACAACGACAAAAGAGATGATTAAACATATTCTTTCGGCTGATCGGAAAGTGACTGCGACGACACTTAGCAGTAATTCTAGAACCGCTTCCTTGCAATATTTATTAGGTATAGAGGAAGAAACAGAGGCTGCCGTTTTTGAAACAGCAGTTGGCTCACCAGGAGATGTCACGAATGCGGGGAAATATTTCAAACCGACAATCGGTATTATTACGAATATCGGAGCCCATCATTTAAATTATTGCAAAACATTAGAAGGCTATATTCAAGCAAAGGGAGAAATGCTAGATATCATTCATCCAAAAGGTACATTAATAATCAATGCTGAAGATGTGAATACGAAAAAAATAGATGTTTCGAGATTTCGTGGGCGTTTGATTAAGGTGGGAATGCATGATTCCTGTGATTTTCGAGCGAGCCATATCCACTATTATCAAAAGGGAATGAAATTTGTCCTGCATCATAACAGAAAAAGCTATGATATTCATGTGCCAGGATTTGGAGAGCATCAGGTTTATAATGCCCTTGCTGCCATTGCCGCAGTTTACGATATGGGGATGCCTATTCCAGTCGCAGCAAAACAGCTCCAATCATTCCGTCAATTGAAAAAACAACTGCAACTCTTTGAGGGCATTAATCATTCCATGTTATTGGATGATACATGGAGTATTACAACCACTTCCTTAGAGGCAGCCTTAAAAGTGTTGAATGAGCTAGGTGACGGCAAGAAGAAGATTGCTGTTATTGGTACGATTACCGATTTAGGTTCGTGGGGCTATATTATTCACGAACAAGCGGGTGAATTAATCCAACGTATTGGCGTGGATGTCCTGATTACCATTGGGGAGCATGCAAGGATAATGGCTGATCATGCAGTAAAGCTAGGATTTAGCGCACCTGTTTATACATTTAAAAATAGTACGCTCGTCTATCCGTTATTGCAGAAGATTGTCGATGAAAATACCATCATTCTCATTAAGGGAGATATGTATAGCAAACAGGTTTCTACACTAGCAACGGAGCTAAAGTTAAAACCTCCACCACCTGCAAATTAGCTTCTTTCCATATAGGATATTGACTGTGCCATATAGAAGAGCTTGCTAATAAGGTATAGTAATTGATCAAAAGGCAGCACGCTAGATCAAGAGAAAAAATAAGTCATCTACAAGATTGATAAAGAGAGGAGGCGTAGTACACTTGCAATCTATTAGTGTGCAAAAACTTAGGAATGTCCTACAGGGAAAGCTCATTCACGGATCAGATCAATGGTCTGTTAAGCAGGCAATCTACTATAATCGGCATGATTTAACAAAAAGTCATTCACTTATGTTTGTTAGTCGAAACGATCAAATCAATTGGCAAGAGATTGATCGGAAAGGTCCGTCTCTCATCATATCCGATAAACCGTCTACAGAGTTAAAAAATGCACTAGCGAATACAACCGTTTTACAAGTAAAAAGTGTTGCACAGGCCTACTGGACATTTATCGAGTATTATCGTGGACTCTTTCAAATTCCCGTTGTGGCTTTAACAGGAACTTGTGGTAAAACAACGACAAAAGAGATGTTAAAACATATTGCTAGTAAGCATTGGCAAGTGCAAGCATCTGTCAGCAGTAAAAACGAGCCAAGGCAATCACTACCTTATTTGACGGGCATTGATGATAAAACACAAGCTGCTATCTTTGAATTAGGCTTAGGGAATACGGGGAATATTAAACATCAATGTATGATCTATCAACCGACTATCGGGATTATTACAAATATTGGTGTGCATCATCTAGATGGCTGTCTCAATCTGGAAGGTTATATTAAGGCCAAGTCAGAAATTGTGGAAGGTATTAAAGAAGATGGCACATTAATCATCAATGCTGATGATGCCAATACCAAAAAAATCTCCTTGAAAAGATTTAAAGGGAAGATTATCAAGTTTGGTTTACAGGATACAGCTGATTACAAGGCTTCGAAAGTGGAGTTTGCCAATACGGGTATGAAGTTTGTTTTAGAGGTAGCGGATGAAACGTACAATGTATTTGTCCCTGGCTATGGCGAGCATCAGGTCTATAATGCTTTAGCCGCCATCGCAGCTAGTCATGAAATGGGTCTGACCATTCGTCAGGCAATAGCAGGGCTAAGAACGTTTAAACAGATGGCAAGACATTTAGAATTTACGACAGGACTTGGTGACAGTACGATTATTGATGATACGTGGACAAATAACCCGACATCTGTAGAGGCAGCCTTAAAAGTGTTAGATACGGTAGGAAAAGACAAAAAAGTCATTCTTGTTTTAGGGGATATTAAGCGATTAGGCAATTTTGAAGAAAAATATCATCGCGAAATCGGCTCCATGGTAGCACTAAGAATGATCGATACCTTAATTACCATCGGCAAAAGGGCAGAGAAAATTGCCGATCAAGCACAAAAGGATGGAACCAGCGCAGAGGTTCATACGTTTAAAGAGGTAGTAGGCGTTTTAGAGTTATTGAAACCAAAGCTTGATGCAGACACGATTGTCTTAATAAAAGGACCAATGTCTAGTAGATCCATGATTGAATTTGCCAATAAACTGAAAAACGCATAGAAAAAGAGGCTGGGACAAAACCCACCTCTAAATTAAAAAGCCTGTGAAATTTTACGATCAGTAAAATTTCACAGGCTATAAATTTTTTCATAAAAAAATAAGGATCACTTCTGATAAAATTAAGTCACCACAACAAAATTATACAGAAAGAAGGATCCTTATGTTTAAAAATTATAACATGAATCAATTAGTTTTGCCTTTAGATTTAGAAGTAACATTACAAAAAAATGATATTGCCTTCCATGTCCACCATTTAGTTGAAAGTATCTCGCCTGAAGCGTTTGAACCATTCCTTCGAAATGAAGGCTGTCCCGCCTACCATCCACGCATGATGCTTAAAATTATCTTATGTGCTTATACACAATCTGTCTTCTCAGGGCGTAAAATTGAAGCCCTATTAAAAGATAGTCTTCGGATGATGTGGCTAGCTCAAGGGTATGAACCAAGCTACCGCACGATCAACCGTTTTCGTGTTCAACCAGAAATGAAAGAGTTGATCCGCCAATGTTTCGTCCAATTCCGTTGCCAGTTGGTCCAAGAAGAATTAATTGATCAGGAAGCTATTTTTATTGATGGAACAAAGATCGAAGCCAATGCGAACAAATTTACTTTCGTGTGGAAAAAATCCATCGAGAAATATCATAACGGATTAATTGAAAAATCAAACCAGTTATACGATGAGCTACTCGAGAAAGAAATCATACCAGAAATTGAACGAGAAAATGTAGAAGAATTAGCAGTAGAAGAGCTCGCCCAGATGGTAGAAAAAGTAGACGAAGTGATTTCCGCGTATGATCAAAAAATAGAGGATTCATCGGATGTAGCTGCGCGAAAAGCTTTAAGAGCCGAACGGAAATTCCCAAAGCAAGCACGCAAACAATTAATCGACTATATTGTACGTAAACTAAAATATCAAAAAGACTTTGAAATCTTTGGCATGCGAAATAGTTATTCCAAGACGGACTCAGATGCCACATTTATGCGAATGAAGGATGACTATATGAAAAATGGTCAATTGAAAGCAGGTTATAACATCCAAGTCGCAACAGAAGGTCAATATGTGCTTGCCTACAGTATCTATTCGAACCCAACAGATACACGTACCTTAATCCCGTTTTTAGATGAAATCGAACAACATTATTTTGAACTACCAAAACACATTGTCGCAGATGCTGGATATGGAAGCGAACAAAATTATGATGATATCCTTTCGAATCGTAAACGAGAAGCCTTAATTACGTATAACTTGTATTTAAAAGAACAAAAGCAAAAGTATAAACAAAACGAATTCAATACAGCATACTGGGATTATGATGAAGAAAATGATCAATACACATGCCCAAACCAACAACAGCTTGTATTTAAATATCGTACCACGAAAACGGATCAATATGATTTCACGCGCGAGTTTAAGATATACGAATGTGAAGACTGTTCCGAATGCCCATTTCGTTCATTATGTACAAAAGCAAAAGAAGGAAATAATCGTAAGTTAATAGTGAATGAGAAGTGGGAACAGCAAAAAGAATATGTAAGAACAAAGCTTTCAGAAGAAAAAACGAGTACCATTTATCGTCAACGCAAAATTGACGTGGAACCAGTTTTTGGATTCTTGAAAGCTAATTTGCGTTTCACTCGATTTTCTGTTCGAGGAAAATCGAAGGTTAAAAATGAAATAGGTCTGGCATTAATGGCTGTGAATTTAAGAAAATTCACAGCCATTAGGTAGGGAGACAACATAAAAAATAGAGAAATCCAAATTTGAATGAATTCAAATTTGGATTTCTCACTAATTGAAGCTAGTTATGTCCCAGCCTCCATCCTAATTTATTTTAAAACACGTCGAGCGGTTACAAAATTCTTTTGTGCCCAAGTCGAAGAAATGTTTTGTTTCACAATATTATTAGTTGTCATACTAATATATTGGTTATTCCCTATATAAATACCCGTTTGTGTAATTTCTTGTCCACCATTATTCGTAGAGAAGAACAGTAGATCCCCTTTTTGAAGCTGTGATTTTTGAATACGTGTCCCTACTAAAGCCTGTTTACTTGCTAGTTTATCTTTTAAATCAATACCATGCTTTTTAAAGACATAATAAGTAAAACCCGCACTTGTAAAAGTCAGTGCACTCTCATTGTACGTATAGCCGAATTTTGCTTTGCTTGTTAAGCCCGAAGCAGTGGCAATAATTTTATCGGCAGATGTACTTGCTGAAGGTGCACTTACACTGGGTGTAGAGGTGCTATCAGAGAAAACGCGCTTCGCTGTAATATAATGTTCAGTATAATAATCTACAAATAACACTCTTGTCATCACACCATCTGAATTAGGGATAATGATACGGTGATCACCTGCATAAATTCCGACAAGTGAAGGTGTTTTAGAGCCTTTGACACTATTAAAGAAAACTAGATCACCTTTCTTCAAGTTAGCACGTGCCACAGTAGATCCTTGACTCATTAAATCGTTTAATGAAGTTGAGCCGAGTGTCACACCACTTTTACGATAGATGAAATCAACAAAAGTTGGAGCTGTAAAGCGTAGACTAGCCTCATTTGTTGTTGAGCTAATCGTTACTTTGTTTTTGTATGTGAGGGCATTCTCTACAATTTTATCGCCTTTTGTAGCTGGATTGGCGGATAATAGGGTAGGTAATACTCTACGTGCAGATACATAGTTTTCCGTATAATACGGCTTACTATTTAAATCAGAGATAACAATATTTTGTTTGGTATCCGCCATGTGGATGATTTTATTGTCTCCGATATACATACCGACATGATCGGGATCAGTCCCTGTTTTTTTACTTTTAAAGAACACTAAATCGCCTTTTTGTAATTGGTTTCTCGCTACATAGGTCCCTTGCTGAATCATATAATTTTCATTATACGTACCAAGGTCTACCCCGTTTTTCTCGAAGATGTACATTAAAAATGAAGCACAAGAAAATTTGTATGGGTATGTAGGCTTGTAAACCGAATTGCTGTATGTTGCTTGCCCCATTAAGCTTTTACCAGTCTGAATTAATTGGTCTGCTTTTGCAGCTACCGCCTGTGCGTTGTTCTGGGCATTGGTTGTCGCAGCCTCTACTTGTATCGGCTGGATAGCTGTTTGCACCATTCCAAATGAACTAAATCCAATTGTTAATGCAAGTGTTGTAGATAAAAATCGTTTATTCATGTTGTGTATAACCTCCTAAAGCATCTAGTAGGATTTCTCCTGTATACCTTTGCCATGGAAATAATCGTAGCATGAAAATGTAGGGCTTCTGGGCGGTAAATGTTACCAGGGTAACGGAAGGGAGGGCTTCAACACTTGCTATAAAAGGCTTTATCAAGGGAATTTACAGTTTTATTACAAATGTTTCAGTAAGATGTAATATGGAACAATCCCATGAAAAAAACTGCCCCAAAACGAGGCAGCTTACACGATTTCCTGTATCATTTCTACGCGATTGCCAAAGGGATCACGGAATTCAAAGCGCTCGTAATGAGGAATGGGCACAGAATCGAGTATCTCGATTTGATGTTCTGCGAGCTTCTTCCTCCAATACTGAATATCCGCTACTTGATACGCAATATGCGCCTTTGTTGTCAAACGATCGAAGCCATCCTCTGTCCCGACATGTACCTCCTGCTGACCAAGCTGTAACCAAAATCCCCCACGACCTTTAAGTGAGTCAGGTTTCTCCACTTCCTGAAGACCTAAGACACAGCAATAAAAATCCTTCCCCTGCTCCTCACAGCCTTTCGGAATCGTAATTTGCACATGATGTAAACTCATAATCATCTCATAACGCCCCCTTTTTTTCCTTAATTATAGAGTATTTTCTAAATATTTGAAATCGAAGAGGAGGAAAGCTGGTAAACAGGTGGATAGAATCTTCTAATTGGAGGATAGGGCTCTCAAAGTAGAGGATAGGGCTCCAAAAGTGGTGGATAGAATCATCAAAGAGAAGGATAGCGTTTAAACAGGTGGATAGAACTCCGAAAGTAGAGGATAGCACTCCAAAACTGGAGGATAGAATCATCAAAGAGAAGGATAGAGTTTAAACAGGTGGATAGAACTCCAAAAGTAGAGGATAGCACTCCAAAACTAGTGGATAGAATCTCAAAAGTAGAGGATAGTACTCCTAAACTAGTGGTTAGAACCTCAAAAGTGAAGGATAGCACGCCAAAACTAGTGGATACAACCTCAAAAGTGAAGGAAAGCGCGACATTTCTATGCTGTTTCGATTTAATACTATGGTATAATAATAAAAACGGAATAATAGGATAGAGGTACAAATTAGATTTTTTAATTTGTTTAAAAGGGAAGATCGGTGTGAATCCGACGCTGTCCCGCAACTGTAAATGGGAGCACATTTCAAAAGGCCACTGTTACGAGTCGTAATGGGAAGGTGAAAGGTGTGATGAACATGAGCCAGGAGACCTGCCTTTATCTAGTACAGCCAAAAAACCTACGCGGATAGGGGGTGTTGAGTGTGACTAGAGAATTTCTCCTGCATGCTCATAGTACGATGATTGCTAAAAAGGTAGCTTCTATGTTTAATAGAAAGCTTCTTTCGAGTTGGCAGCCATCGTATTATGTCGTGTATTTGTCATAGTAGACATCTTTCTGATGAGGGAAAGATGTTTTTTTATGTAAAAAATTAAAGGAGCGGTCCACATGAATCCACAAGTTGTTGAGTACTATGAAAGCTTATTCAAATTTGAAATTATGCAAGAGCCTAGACCTTTAAAGGAGCTTGTCGAACAATATGTTGGGCATGATGCTACACATGAGCCATCTATTTTAGCAGCGTATGCCAATGTTTTGAAAGAATTAATAGGATAGAATATGTTTGGCTACTTCGAAAAACGAAGTAGCCTTTTTTAATAAGCACATGCTTTGACAATTATTTATAGGAGGCGTACAATTTCGTTGAACAATTGTTTTGAACGTTTGTTCAAAAAAGAGGTGATTACGATCGATCAAAAAGAAAAAAATAAAGAGGTAAAGGATCAAATTTTACAAGCGGCAAAAGCCTTGTTTTCATCAAGGGGCTTTGATGGCACAACTGTGAGACAAATTTGTGAAGAAGCAGATGTGTCACTTGCACTTGTTTCCTATCACTTTGGTGGCAAGGAAAATGTCTTTAATGCATTATTTGAACCGCTACGCCACACCTTTATGAATGCTCATTATGATGTTGAAGATTCAATCGGTGCGCTTCGTAGCTTTTGTCGAAACTTTGTTCTTTACCGAATCCATGAGCATGAATTAATTGATATTTTACAGCAAGAAATTGTTATGAATAGTCCAAGGCTTGAGATGCTCAAGGATGTGTTTTTACCTTCCTGGGAGCAGCTTCGGACAATTTTATTGGCTTGTCAGGAGCAGCAGACCATTCACTTCGAGTCACTTGATGTTGCGTTGAACTTTATTATGGGGACCTTAATGTATTCCTTGAACAATCCGTTTTTAAATCGTTCTTCCTTACAAGCAACGCCTGAACAGATTGCGGAGCTTGCAGTCAATTTCGTGTTACATGGTCTTCAAACAAAATTATAAAAAGAAGGTAATAAGATGAAAGCAGCAAAATTTTACGGAATAAAAGATATTCGAGTAGAGGAGGCACAACTGCCAGTACTAGCACCAGGCATGGTGAAAGTGAAAGTTGCCTTTGCTGGAATTTGTGGTAGTGATTTACATGAATATGTAGGTGGTGCTTATGCATTCCGTACACAACCTGTTTTAGGTCATGAATTTGCAGGTGTCGTTGTAGAGGTTGCAGAAGGCGTTACACAGACAAAAGTAGGTGATCGTGTGGCAGTGGAGCCACCAATCCCATGTGGTAAATGTGATAATTGTCGACGTGGCTATTCCAACTTATGTAAGCGTGGTCAATCTTATGGCTATACGATTTCTGGAGGATTTGCTGAATATGCAGTCGTGCAAGAGGAAAACATTCATCTTCTTCCTGAGAATATGAGCTTAGAGCTAGGCGCACTTGTTGAACCGACAGCAGTAGCGGTTCATGCAGTTCGTCAAAGTCAATTAAAGCTTGGTGATACAGCGGCCATTTTTGGCGCAGGTCCTATTGGATTATTAGTCTTGCAGGCTGTGAAAGCTGCGGGGGCAAGCGAAATCTTTGTCGTAGAGGTTTCGGATGAACGACGCCAAAAAGCACTTGAATTAGGCGCGACCTATGTCATTAATCCAATCGATACAGATGCAGTAGCGTTTATTCGTGAAAAAACATCTGGTGGAGTAGATGTTGCGTATGATGCAGCAGGTGTGCAAGCAACATTTACAAGCGGTGTTAGTGCTGTTCATCCAGGCGGCGAATTTAAAATCGTCAGTGTTTGGGAAAGACCTGTAGAATTTAACCCAAATGCGGTGGTTTCACCAGAAGTGAAAATTAGTGGCTCGTTCGCCTATGTGAATATTTTCCCAGAAGTGATTCGATTACTTGCTCGTGGTGTGATTGATGGACAAGCTGTCATCACAAGCCAAATTGCTTTAGAAGATATCGTGGAAAAAGGCTTCGAGGCATTAACGAAAGACCGTAGCCAATGTAAAATTCTTGTCAATATGAGTTTGTAATTTACCGAAATCATAGCCGAACTTGCAGGTTTGGCTATGATTTTTTTGGCTACATTAATAACAATACCAATTGGAATACATTTGTTTGTCATAAAACTGCCTTTAGGACTTCATTCATATTTCACTTTTTATTTATATAATTAATCTGCTATAAATAGAGAGATTGGAGATCAAATATGAAAAATTTGCTTTATTCAAGGTTTTGGCGACTGCATTTTTTCGCAGCACTTTTTATTACGCCTTTATTGCTGTCTCTCACATTAAGTGGGATTGGTTATTTGTTTTTTACAGATGTAGAAAACCGATTATATGACGATTATTTCTTTGGTGAGAGCCATAAGGAAGAGGTCTTAACAATTGATGAGGCCGTGGAAAAAGCGGAGGCGGCATTTGCTGGATACTCTACTACAAAAGTGATTATGTTGGAGGAGCCTTATAATACGCGTTTAACTTTATCAAATGGCACTAAACAAAAGTACGTATTTTTAGATGACCACAATCAAATGGTTGGTAGTCAGGATGCCGATTATACATTTTCAAATATTATGAGAAATACGCATAGCTCCCTCTTTATTGGTGGTACCTTTGTGAACTATTTAGTAGAACTGGCGGCATGTTGGACGATCTTTTTATTACTGTCAGGGCTTTATATGACATTCAAAGGAAATCTCTTAAAGAAGGGCAAGTCGGAGAATAAGAGACAAAAAAGTAAGAGATTGCATGCACTTGTTGGGACAATCATTACGATTCCAATGGTGATGTTTATTTCTACAGGGCTATTATGGTCTGCTTTTCAAGGTTCGATGCTAGCAGATATAGCTTCAGAAAATCCTACTTTTGGCTATCCATTACTTCAACAAAAGCCACCAACATCTGATGTCTCTGAAATGCCATGGGCCACTCGTCAATTAGAGGCACCCACATCAGAAGGAGAACATGCACAGCATCATGGTGGTGGCGCTGTCCGTTATACGAACGACAGTCAAATGACGATTGCTCAACTTGAAGAAGAAATCAATGCCATGAATATCGCTAAGCCATATTCGATTATTTATCCGTCAAACGGTGAGGGCGTCTATACAGTGGCGAAGGCTAGTAATTCTGGTGTAACAGGGCTGGATGTGAAGCCTACAGCCGAAGCCACAATGTATTTTGATCAGTATAGTGGGAAGTTTATCGATCAAGTGAATTATGACGATTATGGCATGTTAGCCAAATTCTTTACATGGGGCATCCCATTACATGAGGGGCATTTATTCGGCTGGCCGAATAAGCTATTAAATTTAGTGGTTTGTCTAGCCTTTTTAGCTGTAATTATGTGGGGAATTCGCACTTGGATTTTACGTAGAAAAAAAGGGGAGCTGTCTGCACCACCGCAAATTTCTCATAAAATGTCCATGCCATTCATCATTTTCCTTGTGATTTTAGGGATTGTAATGCCACTATTTGGTGCTTCATTAATCGCTGTGGTGTTGATTGAACTCCTCATTTTAGGCTGGCAAACAAAGAAGAAGTTAAGAGCAGAAGAAACTAAATAAAGCATAGAGATACGGCATAGCAGGATTGTGCCGTATCTTTTTTTGTTTATTTCACTAGCATGAGCGCAATACTATAAATTGTTTATAGATTTTTCAGCATGATTTTATAAAGTTTTAAGATTTGTATGGTACATTGCTAGTAGTTTCAGCTTATTGGGGGAATGTAGATGTCAATTAAAACAAGGTTTTTGCTATCGTATGTGGGTGTCATTATCATTGCCATCACGCTTTTACTAGCAGCCGTATTTCTTTTTTCCTTTGCCATTACGGGCGATGTCAAAGCAATTGAGCATTTTTATAAAAAATCCTATGTCCAAAAACCTTTGACGACGGTTGAGGAAAATGCCTTTCTAGATTTAAAATGGCTAGCTAAAAATAATCCCCAGCAGCTTTTAGATCTCGAACAGCTAGAAAAAATCAATGCGCCTTCGATTGAGATTGTGGTACGAAAAGATCATCAAATTGTTTATTCAACGCAGAAAGAGCATAAACAATTATTGCTTCAAAGTTTACCTGGTTTTGAAGCGACCAATATTAATTCTCGTGACACGATTATGATAAATCAGGCCTTTTATACGTATGTCAAATTTGATTTTTATTTCCCCAATCAAACAGAGGGAAGTATTTTCGTTTTGAGAGAGGTTAGTTCCCATGCAGAGGTAACGCGAGAACTGTTACCAATTCTTTTAGGTATTTTATTTGTCTTATTTATGATGATTATTGGTTTTTTAAATTATTTAGTCTCAAGAAGTATTATTAAACCGATCTCAGCATTAAAAAAAGGGGCAGAACGCATTAAATCGGGCGACTTGAATTTTGAGATTGCGTCCCACTCAAATGATGAAATTGGACAGCTGAATCGGTCATTCGAGGAAATGAGAGTCAAATTAAAAGAATCAATCCAGCTTCAGCTCCAATATGAGGAAAATCGGAAAGAGCTCATCTCCAATATCTCCCATGATTTAAAAACGCCAATGACTTCTATTATCGGCTATGTGGAGGGCATAAAAGATGGTGTAGCGAATACAGAGGAAAAAATGGATAAATATTTAACAACTATTTATACAAAAGCAAAGGATATGGATGTATTAATTGATGAGCTATTCTTATTTTCTAAATTGGATTTAAAAAAGATTCCATTCCAAATGGAAAGCGTCAATCTCCAGCAATATATGCATGATTATGTAGAGGATGCGAGCTTTGATTTTATTGCACGAGACATTCATTTACAATATATCTCAGCAGGCTCGCCGCTTTTTGCGATGGCGGACCGAGATAAATTAAGACGTGTCTTGACGAACCTTTTAAGCAATAGCGAAAAATATATGGATAAGCCATATAAGCAAATTATTATTTCATTGCATGAGCGAGCAGAGGATGCAATTATTCAGGTAACAGATAATGGTGCAGGCATTGATCCTGCCGCATTACCCTATATTTTTGATCGTTTTTACCGTGCGGAGCTTTCACGTAATTCGCAAACAGGTGGCAGTGGCTTAGGGTTAGCCATTGCAAAACAAATCGTTGTTGAAATGGGCGGCGATATTTGGGCAAAGAGCGAATTAACGAAGGGGACGAGCATAATCATTTCATTGAAAAAGGATGAGGAGAAGGTGAATCATCATGAAAAAAATTCTGCTAATTGAAGATGAAGTGAGCATAGCAGAGCTTCAACGAGATTATTTAGAGATTAATGGTTTTACAGTAGCTATCCAACATCATGGAGAGGATGGACTAAAGCAGGCACTTGAAGGCAATTATGATTTAATCATTTTGGATATTATGCTGCCTGGGATGAGTGGCTTTGAAATTTGTAAACAAATTCGAGCCGTACACAATATTCCCATTTTATTTGTTTCAGCTAAAAAAGAGGATATTGATAAAATTCGCGGTCTTGGACTAGGAGCGGATGATTATATTACGAAACCATTTAGTCCGAGTGAATTAGTGGCAAGGGTCAAGGCCCATTTATCAAGATATGAGCGACTGGCGACCAATCAGCAAACGAATCATATGATGTCCATTCATGGCATTACAATCGATACTTCGGCTAGAAAGGTGTTTGTCAATGGGGATGAAATTGCCTTTACAACTAAGGAATTTGATTTACTCGTCTTTTTTGTCAAACACCCCAATCAAGTTTTAAGTAAAGAGCAACTCTATGAGCGAAACTGGGGCTATGAATCCGCTGCAGATGTTTCGACTGTCACCGTTCATATCCGAAAGCTGCGTGAAAAAATTGAACGAGATCCAGCACAGCCCAAGTTTTTGGAAACAGTATGGGGTGCAGGCTACCGCTTCAATGTTTAAGTACAAACTACCTCGTCACGGCTGTGGCGAGATTTTTTTAGACTTTTTTAAGAATGCATTAATGGGCAATTTAGCATTACCACTTACACTGAGGAAAAGAAAGGCGGTGTATGAAAATTGAAGAAGAGGCAGGCAGTTATCATCGCATTAACATTTTTACTTCAAGGGTGTGCCTTACATGATACAGAAACGATCCAGCATAGTGAAGCGGTGGAAACAGATTGGTCGAGTGCGTTGCTGAAGGCAGCTGAAAAGGGAGATATCGATGGGCTTCAACATGTTTTAAGTCAAAACGTGAATATCGATGCTCAGGATTCAAATAACCGAACAGCCTTAATGGTTGCTACCTATAATCAGGATATAGAGGCAGCGAAATTATTAATAGATGCAGGAGCAGATGTTAATATTCAGGATAATCAGCAAAATACGCCGTTTCTCTATGCAGGGGCGGAAGGCTATTTGGCTATTTTAAAAATGACCATTCAAGCTGGTGCCGATCCGACTATTTTAAATCGATATGGGGGAACAGCACTCATACCAGCAGCAGAGCATGGTCATGTGGAGGTCATCGAGGAGCTATTGAGCAATACTGACATGGACGTCAATCATGTGAATCATTTAGGCTGGACAGCCCTGATGGAGGCAATTGTCTTAAATAACGGCAATGCAACACAGCAAACCGTGGTACAACTGCTGATTGAACATGGTGCTGATGTGAATATTCCCGATCAAAATAAGGTGACACCACTGCAACATGCAAAACAGCGAGGATTTAAAGAGATCGAACAAATCCTCCTTGCAGCAGGCGCGACATAACCCAAACTGTAGAGACGGCTCTCTACAGTTTTTTTTGTTCTTAAATTATTTTTCCTATTTTTTAATTCTTTTTTAATCATTTATTTATTGGCAGTTTAGATATGGACCTTATGATAAATTTTGTAAACCAAATAACACCATAAAGGAGAGTTCAACAAATGAAATTAAGAAAACGTATTGTCCCAGCAGCATTAGCTTTATCGGTATTATCAGCAGGTCTAGTAACCGTAGGCGAGCCATTAAATGTGGATGCAGCAAGCAATAAAGCGGTAGCAGCAGCGGAAAATGAGCAAGTAGCTAAAATAACAAACATCAAGCCATTAAATACGATGACACTACAAATTACATTTAATCAGCCATTAGCAGCTGCTGATGTAGACCTAAATAATTTAGATGCCATTAAAAAACATTTTACTTTTAATGGAGATTTAGCGATTGTCAATGTGCCACGCTTAATGACAGGTTCTAAGAGTACATATATTGTACCGACAACATTCCAAGAAGATGATTTTATTTATACTTTGAGCTATAAAGAGCAACGCAATCAAGTTTTTGAGGGCACGGATGAAAAGGTGTATGTACACCATGTGGAGCAAGTCACAAACGATACATTCACGTTGGAATCATTCCAAGAAGATGGCGTAGTAGATTATGCTAACATTATTGAAGCCTATCGCGCGGGTCGTGGAGATTTAGCATTTAGCTTAGATGGTCATAATCGAGATGCTAGCGGAAAACGCTTTGATGTTATTTCTTCATTACGTGATCGCTATGTGACAGTGAAAACAAGTGAGGGAGAAGAGTTTGTCGCTAATTATGTACCATTTACACAAGCAGCTGATGGCAGACAAGCTCCTCAATTTAGACTTCCTGCTGGCAAAATTTTAAAATCAGGTGTGACTTACCGTGTGTACGCACAATGGGCGGAGATAGATGGAAAGAGCTTTGTAGCGAATGAAATCGCGCCATTCGCCCTGCAATCAGCGAAAGCAATAGATGAAAAATCCTTTGAATTACAATTAAGAAACGATCCACCATCTGATTTACTTGCTGGCCGAAGTGTAGAGCTAAAAGGAAATGATGGAAGCACATTGCAAGCGCAATATCGTTATTCATCACGTAAAGGTGCTGTGGGCATTTTTGATCTAGCGAACGGTGGCACGTTGAAGGCAAATGTCAGCTATACCGTTATCCCATTAAACAACTGGGCTACAGCGACAAATGTAGTGCTACAAGGAAAATAATCGTTTCCGTGAAATAATGTCTAACCTCGTAAAAATCTCGTCACGGCTGTGGCGAGATTTTTTTAAAGCCAGCCTTTTTCACTTGCTACCTGAGCGGCTTGCTGTCTGGATTCCACTTGTAGCTTTTGGATAGAGGTTGATAAATAATTGCGAATTGTGCCCTTTGTTAAATATAATTGCTTACTGATTTCGTTTGTAGTCAAGCCTTCTTTGACTAGCTGAAGTACCGCAATTTCTCGTTCATTTAAAGGGTTTTGCTCCTTCATAAATAAGGAAGCAGCTAAATCCTTGCTGACCACCTTTTCTCCCTGCATGATTTTTCGGATAGTAGCGATTAAATAATCAATTGGTTCGTCTTTCAATAGATAGCCGTGAACCTCGCAATCGATTGCCTTCTGTAAATAGCCTGGGCGTGCAAAGGTTGTTACCATCATCACCTTGCAAGGGAGGTTGGCCTGTTGTATTTTTTCAGCAAGCTCTAGCCCTGACAGATGGGGCATTTCGATATCGACGAGGCAAATATCTGGTGGTTCCTGCTGGATAAATTCCCATGCTTGTTGACCATCTGCCACCTCGGCTATGACCTCAATATCAGGTTCAAATGCTAAGAGCGAAGTCAAGGCACCACGTAACATTTGCTGGTCCTCTGCTAGTAATACACGTATCATGTTAGAGGCTCCTTTCCATCTTGAATTGGTAAAGTAAGTGTGACGCTTGTGCCTGTTGGTGTGTCACTGTCAATCATGGCATAGCCTTGCAGCATATGCATTCTTTCTTTTATGGAGTGGATGCCATTCCCGCGTCCTTGTGACTGTAAACCGATACCATCGTCCTTCATCACAAGGGTATATTGTCCAGTATGACAATAGATGGTGATATGGCATTTTTTTGCCTGACTATGCTTGAGAATATTCGTAGTGGCTTCTCGTACACATAAAGCGAGCATCGTTTCCTCCACACTAGAAAGTACGATTTGAGGACATTGATTGGCCAGGGTTGTCGTAATATTCGCACTTTGTAAAAGCTGCTGGCAATGGACAAGCTCCGTTTGCAACGAAATAAAATTCATCTCAGACACAAGCTCCCGTACCTGTTTTAAAGCTGTACGGGTAGTGGCTAATATATCATGTAGTTCAGGCTTTACGCTTGAGGGATCTCGGTCGATTAGTTTTGTCGTTAGTTCGGTTTTCACTTTAATCATTGTGAGTGTATGGCCAATTGTATCGTGAAGGTCTCTAGCAATTCGCTGTCGTTCCTCTTGCTGAACAAGCTGTGTATTCACGTCAGCCAGTTCGGCTTGCAGATTTTTCGACTTTTCCACAAAATAAATGAGAATCGGGAGCACCAGCTGAAACATCATAATCGGTACTAGCACCTGTGACTCCTTTTGTAAAAGGGAATCTGTTGTTATGTACATGACCGTCAAAAACATGACAGCGATGGCTACGATTCCACAGGCAATATGCCTTTTTGATTTTGCCCGTCCTAGTAAATCGGCAAAGGTAAAGCCAAAAATAAGCATAAAAGGATCGACTAAAATGCCAAGTAAGGTGATAAGGACAAAGGCTACTAGTGATGCAACAAGTAGCCTCCCATCTCGATGCCATAAAGCAATGTAGAAGACTATTAGGTATAAAAGGAGCACTGCTATTTTCATAGTTAAGGGAAGGGATTGAGACCCTAGAACCATAGTGATCAAGAAAATGACAGAAGCTGTATCAATGATTAAATAATGCTTAATTTGTTCTCTTGGATATATTTTTATTACTAGCACCATCCTTTGTTGCTGATTGCTGTGTCATTGCTTGAAGGGCTTTTTTACGAAGCCATTCCATCGGACCCATTTGAAATGGCTGTAACCAAGCGAACGCTATAACTAGCTGCAAGATTGATAGAGATAGCCAAATACCAATGACGGTGAAGCTATTGACTTGCCCGCCTAAGCCAAGCCCCCAGCCATAAAAAATGATCGACGCAAGCACGTTTTGGAGGACATAGCAGCTTAAAGACATTTTGCCGACATAGGCAAAGCGCTGCCAAAGCCAATCTAGCCTCTTATATTCTACCAGTTTACCTAAAATTCCAATATAGCCAATAGATAGAATAGGGGCACATAGATAGCGAACAGGTAAATCAAAAAGCCCACCAGGAATAAAAATAAGCAGATTGATAGGAATGCCAATGAATACACCAATCTTAAATAGCTTTTGTCGAGCAAGGCGTCCTTTGTCTGTTGGTGAAAATACCTCATTACGCATGAACTTCACGCCAAGTAAAAATAAAAAGACATTCATTGGGATAATAAAAATAGCTTCTGAGCGATAAAATAAAAAGTTTGTTAGACGATGCTGTACCTGCGCAAGCCATGTGCCATGTTCATAGAGCGTGGCAACGGACGCCATACCATTTAAGGAAACTCCAGCTCCTTGTAAGGTACTGATAAAAATAAGCAGAATCAATAGAACGTGAAAGCCCCCAAAAAGATAGAAGGCGCCTGTCATGACCTTGTCTCCCAAACGCACAATAAAAGCAACGATGAATGCTGTGACGGCATAGCTCATTAAAATATCATATTCCATCACAAGCGTGTAATGCAGCAGCCCCTCCAACCCTAAAAAGACGATAGTCCACAGATACACGCCAGGCCAAGCTGTGCCTCTACGTAAGGCTTGCTGATATTTTAATTGTAAGCCTACCCCAAACATAATCGTTAACAGTCCAAGCAGCTTACCATTAACGAAAAATAATACGACCATTCGTAAAAAATCATGGAAGGACCACCAACCAGAATAGTTACTTGTTGTGATATACGATAAATCTCCTAAATAGGCAAAAATCCAAATATTTGTGCCGAGCGTTCCTAAAACGGCAAAGCCTCTTAACATATCGATAAAAGGAAGTCTTTGTTGCGTTTGCATAAGTTCGATCACTCTTTCTTTGTTTTCTTACCTTAAGGATAAGAAAATCTCAAAAGAAAACCTATTCACACCAGTCAAAAGATCTTGATGACAGGTGTCATAAAATATGCTGTGACAGCACAAAAAACCAGCAACGCTTTGGATGCTGGCTCATTATTTTGTACAGGTATAGATGCGATAGTCTAAAATCTTTTCGTATTTTTCATTCATGGCGATGTGCTGATCCATCATTTCATAGAACTCGGATTCCATATCTGTGGAAACTTGAAATTCAGGCTTGGATGAGATGGATTTGTTTTTTTGTATATGGATATCATGAAAACCAGCCTGTTGTAGTAGTCTTACCCAATCCTTTTTTGTGAGGAGAGACTGAAAGCCGTAAAATTGTTGGATGTCCGCTGTAAGTTCAGTGCGAAGTGTTTTGGGAATGGTGAATTCAATGGCAATGAAGCGGCCACCTTTTTTCAATAAACGATAAATTTCCTGCAAAGCCAGCTGTAGATTAACAAAGGCCAGAACCGACTCAGCTAGAATCAAGTCAAATGACTCGTTCGCTAACGAGGTTTGTTCGATAGAGCCTTGCAGAAGACTGACAGGTAGACGCGCTTTCTGCATGCGCTGACGAGCCTTTTCTATCATGATAGGCTGAATATCGAGACCTGTGACGTTTGCTTGATAGGAAGATGCTAAATAAGCGGCCGTTTGTCCTGTACCACATCCTACATCTAAAATATGTGCGTTTTGCTCGATATTCTCTGCTTGCAAGACCGCCTTTGATAGATTGATGCCCCCTGGATGTGCGCCTCCAACCCCGAATTTAGCTAAAAAGGTAAGATAATGAGAGCCTTGAATAGTACCACCTTCTTTTTTTCTTATAGTATGACAGGGAAACTAGTATGGTTCCCTCATTATTTTTAACCTCTTCTTCAAAAGTCTAATTCGCTATTAATATTTGCACATATACTAGTGAGAAGCTTTCAGATAGGGGGTGTATAAATGCCATATTTTCAGCCGAATGCTAGAAGGGGCCCATATCCGCCAAACAATAGGCAATATTTTGGCCCACCTTTTCGAGGTAGAATGGTGCAACCTTACTATTCTCCCAATCAACAACAACAAGGCCCTAGACTAGGAAATTTACCAGATCATTTAAATACGATTATGGGGCATGCTGGGACGATTACAAATGGAGTTAATATGTTGAGGCAGATGGGATCGTTACTAAGTTTATTTAGATAAAAACTAGAAACCCTCTTAAGAAAATGATCTTAAGAGGGTCATGTTGTTGAAAAAAGAGGATGTCAACGGCAGAAAAAGCAACTTGGCAAGGTGAAGGGGTGATTTCCGTTCCGCCAACGTCCTTTCCAGGGGGCGTCCGAGGAGCCGCTTCACTCACTTACGTTCGCTCCAGGGTCTCCTCTGTGACGCTAAATCCCCTAGGAGTTACGCTGGCTCCACTCCAATCAACCATGTGCAAAAGTGTCTTTTCCTTATCTTACATACTAACCGTAGCGATCAAAATAGCCCATGATTTGTATAATTAGATAGGCTCTTATTTTCATTGTGTAGTGACAACACCCCTTCATAAAGAGTAGTGAATAACTTCCCTTTATTTGAAAACCTTTGCTAAAAAGGTAACACTTTTGTGGGTTGGAGTGGAAGGCTGCTTGACTCCCGTGGGATAGCGAGACAGGCAAAACTCTAAGCGGAGCGGTAGCGGAGGAAGCGATTCGGCGCTCGCCCACAGGAAAGCAAGTAGCCTGCAACGGAAATCCATTTCTACCTTTCAATTGACTGTAACACTAAGACCCTCTTAAGAAAATGATCTTAAGAGGGTTCATATTTGGGTTTAATGGGCTGGGGCCAATTGCTTTTCGATAATAGAGCGATTTTTCTCTTTAAATAGTTCATTATGTGAGGACACCATGCCATGACGATAGGCGGTCGGTTCTAAATACGTTTTAATGGAGTTGACCGCATTGGCTGCATCCTGGAATGTTCCAAGTAGCAAATTGATTTTTCCATCAAACGATAAAATATCACCTGCTGCAAAAATACCAGGCTGTGCCGTTTCGCCTGTTGCTTTTCCTTCAAAATAATAATCATCCTTTTTTGGAAGGGCAATGGCCTCATCAAATGCAAGAGATGCCTCACGATTATAGCCGTGACTGACGATTACCTCATCGATTTGACGAGTATAGCTTTGCTTCGTTATCGTATTTTCGCATGTCACTAATTGAATAGCGGTTTTATCAGCATTCGCGGAAAGCTTTGTAATCGATGTATTACACTCAATACGCACACCTGCATCCAGTGCTTCCTGTACAGTGGCTTCATGAGCGGATAAATTCTCTTTGCGGTAAACCACCGTCACGCTTTTGGCAATCGGACTTAACTCAACAGCCCAATCAATGGCTGCATTGCCACCACCTGAGATCATGATATCCTTATCGACAAAACGTTTATACGATTGCACAGTGTAATGTAAATTTGACATTTCATATTTTTCAGCGCCTTCAAGTGTTAGCTTTTGAGGATTAATAATGCCACCACCAACAGCGAGCAGCACCGTTTTAGAATAATGTTTTTCACCAGTTGCTGTATGTATCACAAAAATATCATCGTGACGTTCAATCAAATCGACTTTTGTATCTGTCAAAATAGTAGGATCGAATGTTTTGGCTTGCTCGATTAATTGTTTGACAAATTGTTCGCCTAACACGGGAGGATGCCCCCCAATATCCCATATCAGCTTTTCGGGATAAAGTAGTACTTTTCCGCCAAGCTGTGATTGGCTTTCTAGTAATTTTGTTTTTAAACCACGTAAACCACTATAAAAGGCACTATATAAGCCAGCTGGGCCTCCGCCAATAATTGTCACATCATACACATGCTGCATTTTTATTGCCACATCCTTAATAAATAGTAAAAAAGTAATTGACAAAATCTTATCAAAAAACTAGACTAATTCTAGTGATAATGATTATCATTTTAAGCTTTGAATATCATAGCATGGAAAGAAGTAAAAAGAAAGTGAGGGTCCGATTTGCGTTTAGAAGTTGAATCGATTCGTGTTGGTTATGAGAATAAAATAATTGTGCATGACTTATCGCTGCAAATTCCCGATGGCAAAATAACAACAATCATTGGTTCAAATGGTTGTGGAAAATCAACCTTATTAAAGGCCATCACACGGATTTTAAAGCATGAGAGTGGACAGGTCATATTAGATGGTCAAAATATTTCCAAGATGAACACAAAAGAATTGGCAAAAGAGCTGGCAATCTTACCACAGAGTCCAGAAAGTGCACATGGTTTAACAGTGGAAGAGCTTGTATCCTACGGTCGATTTCCTTATCAAAAGGGCTTCGGTAATTTATCACAAAAAGATAAAGATGTGATTGGCTGGGCTTTACAGGTAACCAAAACAGAAGAATTCCGTTTACAAACTGTAGATGCTTTATCTGGTGGACAACGTCAGCGCGTATGGATTGCGATGGCATTGGCCCAAGAAACCGACATTATCTTTTTAGATGAACCGACAACTTATTTAGATATGGCTCATCAGCTAGAAGTTTTAGAGCTGCTTTACAAGCTGAATGAAGAACAGGGGCGCACCATTGTCATGGTACTCCATGATTTAAATCAAGCGGCACGTTTTTCAGATTATATTGTAGCGCTTTCACAGGGTGAGCTTGTAAAATTCGGAACGGCTGAAGAAGTGATGGTTCCAGAAGTATTGAAAAAAGTATTTAATATTGATGCAGTCATTGGCAAAGATCCACGAACAAACAAACCAATGTGCATTACATATGACTTATTACAAACCGTTTAAAGGGAGAATAACAATGAAAAAGTGGCTTTTACCAATGTTTATGATGCTTGTCCTAGTACTTGCAGCATGTGGCAATAAGGAAGAAAAAACAGAGAAGGCTGATGAAGGCTCAAAAGAAGAAACATCAGCAGAAACAATCACATATCAATCAGAGTCAGGTCCTGTTGAAGTACCAGCAAATCCGAAACGTGTAGTTGTACTATCTTCTTTTGTAGGAAGCTTATTACAGCTTGATGTGAATGTTGTTGGTGTAGATGCATGGGCAGCGAAAAATCCAAACTTCGAAGACGGGATTAAAGATGCTGTCGTAGTTGAAAATACAGATATTGAAAAAATTCTTGAGCTAGAACCAGATTTAATTATTGGCTTAAATGGGATTGAAAATGCTGATAAATTAGCAGAAATCGCGCCAACAGTATTATTTACGTATGGTAAAGTAGATTATTTACAGCAGTTCATTGAAATCGGTAAAGTTGTGAATAAAGAAAAAGAAGCAACTGCATGGGTAGAAGATTTTAAAACACGCGCAGCAGAAGCTGGTAAAAAAATTAAAGAAAAAATCGGTGAAGATGCGACTGTAACAGTGGCAGAAAACTTCAATAAACAGTTCTATATTTATGGCGATAACTGGGGCCGTGGAACAGAGATTTTATATCAAGAAATGGGCTTGAAAATGCCTGAAAAAGTAAAAGAAACAGCGTTAGAGCCTGGCTACTATGCTATTTCTCAAGAAGTTTTAGGGGAATACGCTGGTGACTATGTGATCTTCAGTATGTTCCAAGATCAAGATAATTCCTTTACAGATGCAGCGTGGTTTAAAGATTTAGAAGCAGTGAAAAATGGTCATTTATTTGAAGTGAATGCAAATGCCTTTTACTTCAACGACCCTATCACATTAGAACATCAACTGAAGTTCTTTGAAGAGAAATTTTTACAATAATTAGTAGAGAGTAGCGAAGGCAAATGACAAAGTTTCGAAAGCTTCCATTTTGGCTTCAAGTATTGCTAGCATTGCTTGTATTAATTGGCACTGCTAGTATCTCGCTGTGCTTAGGGGCAGCGAATACTAGCATTCAAGATGTCTTTCAAGCAATTGTTGGACAAAGTGGTGGCAAACATTACACGATTTTACGTGAAATTCGATTTCCGCGTATCATTGCAGCTATTTTTGTTGGGAGTGCCCTCGCTGTCGCTGGGGCGATTATGCAAGGGGTTACACGAAATCCATTAGCTGATCCAGGGCTGCTTGGTTTAACAGCAGGGGCAAATGCTGCCCTTGCTTTAACGATGGCATTTATTCCGAAGTTCTCGTATTATACGTTAATTTTAGCCTGCTTTGTTGGGGCTGGTATTGGTATGATGATTGTTTATGGGATTGGTGCCTCTACTAAAAAAGGCTTTTCTCCGTTGAAGCTTGTTTTGGCTGGTGCGGCTGTCACGGCATTATTACAGGCAATCGCAGAAGGAACAGGCATTTTATTTCAAATTTCCAAAGATGTTTCGATGTGGACAAGTGGCGGTTTTATTGGCACAACATGGCAGGCATTATTAATCGTTCCTGTTATTATCATCGGTCTACTCCTATCATTTGCTTTCAGTCGTCAATTAACGATTTTAAGCTTAAATGAGGAAGTAGCGGTAGGGGTTGGACAAAACACCACGTTCGTAAAAGGTATCATGATGTTTGTGGTGGTTATTCTAGCTGGCTCTGCTGTGGCCCTTGTCGGGAATCTAGCTTTCGTTGGCTTAATGGTGCCGCATATTGTCCGTGCGTTTGTAGGGACAGACTATCGCTTTGTCTTACCAATGAGCGCCATTGTAGGTGGCTGGTTTATGGTATTGGCTGATTTTGCAGGTCGCATGATTAACGCACCTTATGAAACGCCAGTTGTGGCCATTATTTCGATTATAGGTCTTCCATTCTTCCTACTCTTAGTGCGGAAGGGAGGACGTCAATTTGTTTAAAGAAGGTCGAAAAAAACAACGGAAATGGTTGTTCATTTGGCTAGTGGTCACCTTATTCATTTTTGTGATGGGGATTTCATTAGGTGCCGCATCCGTATCTTTTGATCGAATTATCCCGACCTTGTTGGGCGATGGTAGTTTTAAAGAGTCGTTCGTGCTATTTTCCGTTCGTTTACCAAGAATGTTTGTGCTAGCGGCTGCGGGTATGGCATTAGCGTTGGCGGGTGCCGTATTGCAGGGCGTGACCCGCAATGATTTAGCGGACCCAGGGATTATTGGCATTAGTGCCGGGGCAGGTGTTGGGATTACAGTCTTTTATTTGCTAGTAAATGGCGACCTTCCTCACTTTGCCTATATTTTACCGATTGTCGGCTTTTGTAGTGCCTTAGTGACAGCCCTGTGCATTTACTTTTTCTCTTATCAACGAAATAAGGGCGTACATCCTGTGCAGTTTATTTTAGTAGGGGTTGGCGTAGCATCCGCCTTATCAGGGGTCATGATGGTGTTAATTTCCTCGGCTGAACGTAGTGATGTACAATTTATTGCACAATGGCTAGCCGGAAATGTGTGGGGCACAGATTGGCCATTTTTCTGGGCGTTAGTGCCTTGGCTTGTACTGGGTATCCCGTACATTTTCTATAAAGCGAATGTGTTAAATGTCTTGGCCATGACGGAGCAAACCGCAGTCGGCCTCGGTATGAATATTGGGCGAGAACGTTTGCGATTATTAATTGTCGCCGTTGCGCTAGCGGCAGCTGCTGTATCGGTAACAGGTGGTGTAGCCTTCATCGGTTTGATGGCTCCGCATATTGCGAAACAGCTTGTTGGCCCGCGCTACCAATTCTTTTTACCACTGACCTTATTCATTGGCGCAAGCTTGCTAATGCTGGCTGATACCATTGGGCGTGTAGCCATTGCAAGTGCAACAGTTCCTGCTGGTATTGTTGTTGCGTTTATTGGCGCACCCTACTTCCTGTATTTATTGCGGAAGAATGTGTAGAAACGTATTTGCAAACGTTAGTTGTCGCTCGAAAGAACAGTCTTTCGATCTACTAAAAATTGTGAAAAATTGATTTTGCAATATCTATCTTTTAAGTTTTTGAGAACCTCATTTGTTGAGGTTCTTTTTTTATATAATCAGGGCAGGAGGTGAATACATGATTCTATTAGCACGACAACCATCGGATTCTCAGAAAATACTAGAGGTGATGCTACGAAGATTGCCGCAGACGCACAATGACTACGCCTATTATAGTGAACGGTTGAGCCGTGTCCAAGCAGGGCTTGCTGGCGAACAGCGTGTCGATGCAGAATGGCTTGAGATCGATTTACCATCCCCCCATTATTTTCTCCATGATTTTCAAACCACGAATGGCTTCGGCTCTACCCATCAAATGGACACCATTTTTCTCTGTCCCCATTTTTTACTCATCCTAGAAATCAAAAATATAACAGGAAATCTCTCATATGATGCCTCTTTTGCACAGTTCACACGTACGACCATGGATGGCACGGTGGAAGGAATGGCTAATCCATTTGTTCAGCTGGAGCGACATGTGGTTTGGATGAAAAAACTGTTCCAGCGAGAACGTATCGATTTACCTGTTGTTCATGCGGTTGTACTGGCAACGAAAAATGGTATTTTAACAAAGGGTTTTCAGGGGCAACCTATATTTCATGTGACAGGGTTACGATTTTATTTCCAAAAATGGATAGAGCGGCATCATCCTAGAGAAAGCGTAGATCTTTTACGATTGGCGAACCTTCTATTATCCCTACACACGAAGTTGAAAAAAGAGGTAGAGATACCGCTTCAGGAAATGGTGAAAGGTGTGTTATGTCCACAATGTGGTACGGGACAGCGATTAAAGTATCACTATAAAAAATGGATTTGCCCACGCTGTGGATTGGTGGATCGAGAAGCGCTGATGCGAACATTGGAAGATTACCGATTACTAGTCGGGCAGCAGGTAACCAATCGAAGCTTCCGCGAATTCTTTGGCATTGACTCGCCCGATTTAGCGTACAAGTTGTTACAGCAACTCCCTTTGCAAGCAGAGGGTGTCAAAAAACATAGGAAGTACTGGATTATGGAATAAGGATTTTAAAAACTAAGCAACTCATTCAAGCGGTCTGAATGAGTTGCTTTCATAGTTTTTGAGGTGGATAGAACGCGAGAAGTAGCGGATACAACAGAGAAAGTGGAGGATACGCAATAAGTTGGTGGATAGAAAAGGGAAAGTAGCGGATAGAACGTGAGAAGTGGTGGATACAACAGAGAAAGTGGAGGATACGCAATAAGTAGGTGGATAGAAAAGGGAAAGTAGCGGATAGAACGTGAGAAGTGGTGGATACAGCATACAGCAGAGAAAGTGGAGGATACGCAATAAGTAGGTGGATAGAAAAGGAAAAGTAGCGGATAGAAAGTGAGAAGTGGTGGATACAGCAGAGAAAGTGGAGGATACGCAATAAGTAGGTGGATAGAGCAAGAAAAGTAGCGGATAGAAAGTGAGAAGTGGTGGATACAGCAGAGAAAGTGGAGGATACGGAATAAGTAGGTGGATAGAGAAGGGAAAGTAGCGGATAGAACGTGAGAAGTGGTGGATACAGCAGAGAAAGTGGAGGATACGCAATAAGTAGGTGGATAGAGAAGGGAAAGTAGCGGATAGAACGTGAGAAGTGGAGGATACAGCAGAGAAAGTGGCGGATACACGCATCAAGATGAGGATGAATTCTCCGAAAAGTATGCTAAATCTACCTCCTTTCTGAGCGAGGGTTCGCTTATTTCCTACTAGACAAATAGAGTTTTTAGGTATATAGTTAGCTAGGCTAACTAATTTAAAAGGAAGTGATAGTGTGACAATTGAACAGGAATTTTTTAATCAGTACCGCTTAATGTATCGGCCGTTTATTAATCAGCTGAATGTACAGCTTGAACCCTATCAACTATATAGCTCGCAGTGGGCAGTGCTTCGTTTCTTGAATGATAGGGGGCCACATTCATTTGTAGATATCGCGAACTTCATGTCTATAGAGAAGCCAAGTGTCACGAAGCTTGTACATAAACTTGTGGAGCTGGGCTATGTGGAAACGATGGCAGGTAAGGATAAGCGTGAAAAGCTTGTACACCTATCAAAGCATGGGGAAGAGCTTGTGCAGGAAATAAAGTCGCATTTGAGTCCGTTTTTTGAGCAGGCACTGGCAGGTGTGCCCAAGGAAGATATTTACATTGCGACACAGGTTTTAGCAAGAATTTGTATGAATATCAATCAATAGGAGAGAGTAACGTGGAAGCAACCAGAAAGAAACTATGGACAAAGGATTTTTTAATTGTCTCACTTATTAATTTTACCATTACGTTAATCTTTTATTTATTAATGGTGACGATTGCGGCTTATGCGGTGGAGCATTTTAATGCCTCTACAAGTACAGCAGGGCTTGTATCGAGCATTTTTATTATCGGGACACTATTAGGTCGTCTTGGGACAGGGCGTATTATTGGTGACTGGGGTAGCAAAAAAACATTATTTTGCGGATTGCTATTATTTATGTTGTCAACGATGTCTTATTTTATAGCAGGCAGTCTACCACTGCTGATGGTTAATCGTTTAATACAGGGGATTGCACTAGGAATTGCCAGTACAGCTACAGGTACGATTATTGCACAAATTTTACCAGCAGAGCGTCGTGGGGAAGGGATTGGTTATTATAGCCTAAGTGCGATTTTAGCCACAGCCATTGGCCCATTTGTCGGCATATTATTAACACAGCTGTTTGAAGATTATCGCATGATCTTTGCAGTCGATTCTGTTTTAGCTATTATTTGTTTCTTTATGTATTTCATGGTGACCGTGCCAGATGCACCGAAAAAAGCGAAGGATACAGCTGTGAAGGCTGGCTTTAAAGTGACGAACTTTATTGAAATGCGCGCAGTACCGATTGCCTTTGTGGCGCTTGTGATTGGCTTTGCGTATTCAGGTGTCATGTCGTTTATGACGTTTTATGCAAAGGAGTTAGATTTAGTATCAGCAGGTAGCTACTTCTTTATTATCTATGCTATTGTCATTTTGGCTACACGTCCATTTACAGGGAAATTGCTTGATACAAGAGGGGCGAATATCATTATCTATCCATGTTTAGTGTTGTTTGCAATAGGCATGTATGCCTTTAGCTCAGCAACAACTACGATTGCCTTTTTAATCGCTGCCGCTTGTATCGGGATTGGCTATGGAAACTTCAACTCGGTGGCACAGGCAATTGCCATCAAAGTAACACCAAATGAGCGTTTAGGACTTGCGACATCTACGTATTTTATTTTTTATGATTTAGGCTTAGGTGTCGGGCCTTATTTCTTAGGCTTATTTGTACCATCTATGGGCTACAGCTCGATTTTCTTCTCGATGGTCTTTGTTATTTTAGTGTCGATTGTGCTTTATTACCTTTTACATGGAAAACATGAAAATTTGAAACAAGCAAAAATTTCATAGATTAGAATCATTATATTGTAGAAAAAACGTCTTTTTTCTAGTTGTTCGTAAAGAATGACTGAAAAATGACGTTTTTTTCTATTTACAAAAATAGTTGTTGCAATAGATGATGATAATCATTATCATCACAATATAAAACAAATTCGGAAGTAGGTACGAAGTATGAAAAACAAATCATTTTTGTCGGTATTAGTAGCAGGAGGCATTTTAATGGCTGGCTGTGGCAATACAGAAGAAGTAAAAAAAGAAGATAAGCCAGCAACAGAACAGGCAGAGCAAGCAACACAAGAGGTGGATTTATCTGCTGAACTATCAGCCTATCAACAATTTGCGTTAGAGCAAATGGATCAATTTTTACTAGATACAGAGAAGTTTGTGAATCTATTTAAGGCAGGCGATATTGAGGGAGCAAAAGCGGCTTATGCGCCAGCGCGTATGTATTTTGAACGTTCAGAGCCAATCGCGGAAAGCTTTGGTGATCTTGACCCTCGTATTGATGGACGTTTAGCAGATATCCAAGAAGAAGGTAAAGGCGAGGAAGAATGGTCAGGGTACCATAAACTTGAGTATGCACTATGGGAAGAAAATACAACAAAAGGCTATGAGGCTGTAGCAGATCAACTGCTTGCAGATGCGAAGGAATTACATGCCCTTGTACAAACGGTTGAAGTGACACCTGACTTAATGATTACAGGTGCAGTCGATTTATTAAACGAAGTATCGACATCTAAAATTACAGGTGAGGAAGAAATTTACTCTCATACAGACCTGTATGATTTTAAAGCAAATATTGAAGGCGCAGAAAAAATCTTTGAAATTTTACGTTCAAAATTAGAAGCGAAAGATTCAGCATTAGTGTCAACTCTTGATGAAAAATTCAAAGCGGTGGACGATTTATTGGCACAACATGCAACGGCTGATGGTGGCTATGTATCCTACGAGGAATTAACGGAAGAAAACACGAAAGCACTTGCGGCAGCAGTGAATCAGCTTGGAGAACCATTAAGTCAAATGGGGATCATTTTGGAGTGAACATAAAAAATGACAACGTCAAATGAAGAAAAATTCATTAATAAAAAAATCTCTAGACGTGATATGTTAAAGCTAACAGGTATCGGTGTGGCAGGTGTTGCCATCGGTGCCTCTGGCTTGGGTGGTGTCATGAAAGCAATGGGCTACGATGTCTTTGAGACAGTAGCAGATAGCACGACGGCTAGCAATAAGGTCAATTTCTATGGCAAGCATCAGTCGGGTATCGTGACACCTGTTCAAACGAATATTTATTTTGCTTCTTTAGATGTGTTAGTGACATCGAAGAAGGAACTACAAGAGTTGTTCCAGCAATGGACACCTCTTGTTGTGCGTTTAATGAATGGTGAAGTCATGGTTGATGTTTCGACGAATACAAGAGTGCCCACTGGGGATACAGGAGAGGCAGAGGGCTTAGATGCTGCTAATCTATCCATTACCTTTGGTGTCGGGCCTTCATTATTCGATAAACTCGGGATGCAGCATGTAAAACCAGCAGAGCTAAAGGATTTACCACATTTCCCTAAAGATCAGCTACAGAAAGAATATACAGGTGGTGATTTGTGTATTCAGGCATGTGCAGATGATCCGCAGGTGGCCTTCCATGCAGTACGCAATCTCGTACGAGCTGCTTCGGGTAAAGTGGAGATTAAATGGTCACAGGCAGGCTTCAACTCGTTCCCAGCAGGTGGTGGGACACCTCGAAACCTCTTTGCGTTCAAGGACGGTACGGTAAATCCAGCCATTACAGATGAAAAAGACTTAAATGAGGTCGTGTGGGTGGATAAAGGCTGGCTAAAGGGCGGCTCTTATTTAATCGCGCGAAAAGTTCAAATGCATCTTGAAACATGGGACCGCACATCACTGAAAGATCAAGAGGCTACATTTGGTCGTTATCGTGACAGTGGCGCAGCATTTGGCAAAACAAAGGAATTCGATGATTTTGATGTAGAGGCAAAGGATGATAAGGGCAATTATGTTATGCCTGATACATCACATGTGCATTTGGCACGGAAATCAGGTGCGCGTGTTTTGCGACGCTCTTATTCCTATGCATCGGGCGTGATGTCCAATACAGGAGCCCATGATGCGGGCCTTATCTTTATCTCTTTTCAAAAAGACCCAGCCCAATTTACAACGATCCAAAATAGCTTAGGGCGTATGGATAAAATGAATGAGTACATTACCCATCGAGGCAGTGCCGTGTTTGCATGCTTCCCTGGTGTACAAAAGGGGAGTTATTTAGGTGAAGCACTTTTTAACGCGCTGTAGTATCATAATCGCCTTAATTCTGACTTTAGCTCTACCTGTGCAAGCTGCACAATCCTATAGTCATCTCTATATTGCCATTAGTGATGCATTGATGAATACAAAGCAGGATAAAGAGGCGGAGGCCAAGCAGGCACTTGAACAATTTGCTGCGGATTGGGCTAAGGTTTCTTCAGAGCAAAAAGAAGCCAAAGCAAAGGTTGATGAAATCCTTGCGCAAGCTACTGAAGCGACATCCAAAGACGAGCGTTTAGAGGCGCTATCAGCACTGTCGAATGCATTGCGTGCCTTAGAAAAGCTTGAAAATCCAGTGGATGAAGCGGCACAGCGAGCAGAGTTTGGGCAAAAGTTTAAGCCGATTATGGCAGACTTTGAAAAAGCTTTAGCAAGTGGTGACATTCAGGCCATTGAGGAAGCCTACAAGGATTTTAATAGTAAATGGAATAAAAATGAGCGACCTGTGCGTGAGCAAAGTATTGCGATGTATGGGCAAATCGAAACACAAATGGCGTTTCTCCGTATTGCCATTTCGGCAGAGGCGCCAGATATCGCCCTGATGCAATCGCAATTTGCAGATTTACAGCAAACGATTGAGGATTTTGTAGCTGGTAAAGAAACAGCTGAAGTGGTTGAAGGAGACTATTCGTTAGCAACATTGATTGCTTATATCGATGAGGCAAAGGACTTTGTAGATGCTGGTGACTATCAGGCGGCTTCTGATAAAATACGAGCGTTTATTACCATTTGGCCAAGTGTAGAAATTGAAATTTCCACACGTAATGGTAGTCTTTATACGAAAATCGAAAGTGATATGCCGATTATCGCGAGCGACTTATTAAAATCCAACGTCGATCAGCAAGCCATTACAAAAAAATTAAATGCTTTCCGTACTGAAATTGAGCTGATTCAGGGGGATTCCGATTACACTATTTGGGACGCTGCGTTAATTTTACTACGTGAAGGGCTAGAGGCATTACTCATTATTTTAGCCTTAGTGTCATTCCTCAATAAATCTGGACAGAACAAGATGCGCAAATGGATCTATGTTGGCGCATTTGTCGGCGTTTTATTATCAGCCGTTGCTGCCATCCTTATGTCGACGATTTTGAATTCAGCAACGATTGATACGAATCGAGAATTAATGGAAGGGTATGTAGGGTTAGTTGCTGCAGCGATGATGATCGGTGTTGGTATCTGGCTGCATAGCAAATCAAGTGTAGTCAGCTGGAACCGCTACATTTCCAAACAAATGGGCAATGCCATTTCGAGTGGCTCTATTTTTGCGATGGCTACGATTAGTTTTTTATCGGTCTTCCGTGAAGGTGCAGAAACACTGGTCTTTTATGCGGGGATTGCACCAAAAATGGAAACGTCGCAGTTTATTCTTGGAATTGTGGTGGCACTGGTCATTCTTGCTGTACTGGCAGTCGTGTTATTTAAAGCAAGTGGCAAAATTCCCATTCATAAATTCTTTGCAGTAGCAACCGTTTTAATTTACGTTTTAGCCTTTAAAATTATTGGTGTCAGTTTGCACACATTGCAACTCACAGATAATCTGTCCACAACCATTGTTGATGGCATACCTGTTATTAGCTTCATTGGCTTCTATCCAACAGTGGAAACGATCATTGGCCAAGCTATTTTACTTGTGTTAGTGGCAGCGACTGTGCTTTATAAAAAGAAACAAGCCTAATGAAAAAGGGTAGATGACCGTAAAACGCCATCTACCTTTT
The DNA here is from genome assembly GCF_038630885.1 of Lysinibacillus sp. FSL K6-0057. Taxonomy (NCBI): domain Bacteria; kingdom Bacillati; phylum Bacillota; class Bacilli; order Caryophanales; family Bacillaceae; genus Lysinibacillus; species Lysinibacillus sp. FSL K6-0057. The sequence continues at coordinate 1,983,399 of NZ_CP152047.1, forward strand.
TTAATGCCAATGGGCTGGTCGTTTAATATAGGAAGGTAATTTAGTCGAACGATCCCCCTGTGCGGCATTGATCTGCATTTGGGTTAAAAACAGACTTGTCGAAAGGTCAGCACCGCGCAAATTGGCATCTCGTAAATCGGCCCCGATGAAATCTACTCCTTGTAAATGCGCATTTTGAAGATTAGCTGCAATTAAATAACTACCCCTTAGATCAGTCGCTCGTAAATCCTTGCCTTTTAAATTTTTGCCCATCCAATCAACTCCACGCTGATTCAATTTGCTAGCAGTCTTTCCCTTTACGCTATGCTGACGAATTTGCTCACTTGTTTGGAGCAATAGTGCATTGATCGGCATACGAATCGCTACCATATCCAGTGCTAATAAGGCATCAGCCTCTAGTGCTGTTGTTTGCTGTAGTTGCTCCAATTGGGCAAGGAGCTGCTCATAAAGCGTATTATCCACCTGATAGGATAATGCCTCCGCTACATAAGCAATCATTTCGTAAAGCTGTTCCATGATGGGAAAAACGCGAAACATCTTGTCAGCATGCTCACGGGATTGTCGCCAATCCTGTCCGTGAAATGTCACCTGTGAAACCTGCTGTCCTGCACCTAAGCAATCAAAAACGGTACAGCCCTTAAAGCCTGTTTCTCTCAGATGGCTATGAATGTGACAGCTATAGTCACCCTGCAAATTAGGACATGGCGTGCCTGCTGGCTTATTAATCGCAAAATCGCTGGAAGCCACGATATTTAAAGCGGTACAGCATAAACCAAAACAGCTTTGACAATCTGCCTGTAGGCTTTGTCGGATTTTTGTGCCCACTATTGTCACTTTTTTTGTCTGATTCGACATTCTCATTTTCCTCTCTAATCTTTTCCATTTAATTATTATTTTAACACTATCAGGCTAGCAGTTAAAATAGAGAGCAAACTGTATTTTGAAAGATAGTAGGGGATATGGTATTCTTCTTCAAAAGAGTTGTAAAGAAAAGTGGTGGTGGAACATGGGGTAACGGTCAATGAATTATTACAATTGCCATCCTTTCGAGGGGCAGAGGTGTTAACGGGTACAGATAATCTGCATCGTACCGTATCATCCTTATCTGTACTAGAGGTATCGAATGTTGATTTTTATTCGAAAATTATTAACCGTGTGCAGGAGGAATGGTATGCAGAGGAGCTTGTCATTAGCTCCTTTTACTCCATTCGAGATAGCGTGGAGCAACAATGTGAAACGATTCAGCATTTACATGATTTAGGAGAGCTAGGTCTGATTTTGTATTATGTCGGCATTGTATTGCCTGATATTCCAGAAGAAGTGCTGGCGTTAGCAGAGGCGCAAGGGTTTATTATCATTTGTATGCCAAGAAATGATTATTCACTGCGCTATAATGAGGTTATTTATGAAGTCATGGAAGCCATCGTTAGTAATCAAGGCGTAAATGATCATTTTGTCAAAGAGACATTAGAAAAAGTGTCGTTACTGCCTGAGCATTTAAGAAGTGTTGAAATTACACTGAAAATGCTTTCGGATCGTTTGAAAGCCAATATCGTGCTCACGAATAGTCATTTTGAAATTGTGAACCAGGTGATGTGGCCTCGAAATTCATCATTAGATGTGGCGAATGTGATTGAAGAATGCTCTCAATCCAATTTCCATCGAGAAACGGGCAAGCTAGAGCTACAAAGAAGTGATGTCTCCTGTGTCGTGGACTATAAAAGAGTGCATCAAAAAAATGGCGAGCCGCTATTTTTATTCTTAATAAAAGAAAATACAAAACTGCCCGCTAAGACGATTGAAAAGGTAAGTGAGGTTGTGCAAGTAGCCATAAATTTATGGGGAGATAAGCATGATGAGGTAAGTGAATACGCCCTAGTCAAAGCCATTATTAATGATGAAGGGGAGAAAATGAGACGGTTAGCCAATCTCCTTCATATTGATGTTTCAGCCATTCAAATGATGTGGCTTGTCTACATGCATGATTTAGCAGATGAAAAAAGAATTCGCGATGAATTGGAAGAACAGCTTTCCAAGTATTATCAAACAAGGGTGATCCAATGCATTGACCATTGTATGATCGTGCTGGTAGGGAATTGCTTTTATAAGCATCATGAGTTTGAAATTGCCATCGAATATAGTGAAACGACCCAGTATGATGCACAAATCGCAGAAATTGTTTATGCACCTAAAATGAGAAATACAAAGTCTGTTCGTCAAATGTATCAATTGGTCAATCAGGTGGGGGACAAGGCTCATACCATTTACCCAATGCGAAAATTGTTTACAGCAGCGGAAGTTCGCTCTATGAAAAGGGCCATTGATGTCAGTAAGCAGGGCGAGGAAATGATTGAGGAATACTTGTCGGTGATAGAACCCATTTTACGTGATCAGGATGCCTTGCAGACATTGATGACCTTTTTATTAGATGCAAACGCTAGTGTGGAGCGCTGTGCAGAGCTCCTTTATATTCATAAAAACACGGTGAAATATCGCATTAAAAAAATTAGCGAGCTGATTGGCACGGATGTTACTGTGTACTCGGAATTTTATGATGCCTATATGGCTTGCATGCTATATCGATTGATTAATGATTAGAATAATCTGAAATTTTGTCATTTTGAACAAAATTTCAGATTATTTTTTTCATTTACGCAAAAGACTCGTGCCCTTCCTTTCTTTTATAATTAAAAACATTAAACCCCAATAAGGAGGGAGTCACATGCAAAATGAAAACAAAGGTCAATCTTGGTATAGCTTAGGCATTATTTGGGCTGGTGCCATGATTTGTATCCCTAGTTTATTAGTAGGTAACGCACTGATTACCAATATGAGTTTATCAAAGGCACTGGCTGTCGCTTTTGTAGGCTATGCTATTGTCGTATTCATCATGGTATTGCAAGGCATGCAAAGCAGTGATTTAGGAAAACCCACTGTCCATATCGCAGGGCAGGTGTTTGGTAAAAAAGGCTCTCGTACAATATTATCCATTATCTTAGCCATTGCTTGCTTAGGGTGGTTTGGCATTCAAGCCAATGTTTGTGGCGTTGCCTTAGCGAATTTATTAGCTATCTATCATTTGAATATACCCATTCCTCTTGCTTCATTCCTAAGTGGTATGGTCATGGTCGTATCGGCTCTTTATGGTATGAAAGTGTTACGTATTTTAAGCTATATTGCTGTACCATTACTCGTCATTATTTGCCTGTACGGTTTAGGTCAAACATTAACTGGCGAGCAGCTGCAGCTCATTCGGGATTATCACCCTCAAGGCAATATGAGCTTTATGGATGGTTTAGCTGTAACGATTGGGTCCTTTGCATTAGGGGCTGTTATAGCGGGTGATTATTCGCAATTTTCCAAAAAACGTTCAGATGTTTTCAAAGCCGCTACATTAGGGATTATTCCAGCAGGTGTGCTGATGATTGCTGTGGGAGCTGTATTAACGATTGCCTATCAAACAAGTGATATTACCGCAGTCTTTCTGCATATCGCAACACCCTTTATTGGTGGAGTTGGTCTGATTTTAGCGACATGGAAAACCAACTTGGTCAATGCGATTTCAGGTGGTATTGCCTTAATTAATGTATTCGATGTTGCCAAAAACAAAGAACGATTAGCAATTGGTGTGGCGGGTACACTTGGCACAATCTTAGCCGTTGTGGGGATTTTAAATTATTTTACACCGATTATGTCAATTTTATCGGCGATGATACCACCTGTTGCAGGGGTGATGATTGCGTCCTACTGGGTCATTCATAAAGGCAAAATAGATAGCTGGCATGAAGTTGAAGGGGTCAATCGATTAGGCGTATTTTCTTGGCTAGTAGGAGCTGTGATTGCCTGTATGCCAGTGGTATTCTCCTTATTCCCTGCATTGCCAGCACTACCAAACCAACCGATGATCGGCATTATTATTTCATTCGTGATTTATTATGTTGGCTATCGTGTATCTGTACAAAAAACGGTCATATTGGAGGAACATAGATGAGATATTTAGATCAAGCCGCTATTGAACATATTGCCATTGGGGCAGCATTTCTAGGAACAGGTGGGGGAGGCGATCCCTACATTGGGAAATTAATGGCGCTTTCTGCCATCGAAAAAAATGGGCCTGTGAAGCTGTATTCTGTAGATGAAATTGCAGATGATGACTTTTTCATTCCAGCCGCGATGATGGGAGCACCATCGGTTTTAGTGGAGAAATTCCCACGTGGCGATGAGTTCGTGAAAGTTTTCCAAAAGCTCGCACAATATTTGGGGAAGGAAAAAATTGCAGGCACCTATCCAATGGAAGCGGGTGGGGTCAATTCGATGATTCCCATTGTAGTTGCTGCACAGCTTGGCCTACCATTGATTGATTGTGATGGTATGGGACGTGCATTCCCAGAATTACAAATGGTGACATTCCACTTAGATGGGATTTCGGCAACGCCAATGGCCATCACAGATGAAAAAGGGAATATTGGTATTTTTGAAACGATTGATAATAAATGGACAGAGCGTATCGCCCGAACAGCAACAGTGGAAATGGGCGCTAGTTCATTAGTGAGCCTCTACCCAACAACGGGTGCACAAATTAAACAAAGCGGTGTACATCATATTGTGACGCTTTCTGAAAAAATTGGTGAAATTATTGCCTCGAAAGATCAAGAGGTGAACGATAAGCTACAAAATCTTTTAAAGCTTGTGGAAGGATATGAGCTTTTCCAAGGAAAAATAGTAGATGTTATTCGTGAAACAAAGGGTGGCTTTAACCTAGGTAAAATGAATCTTGAAGGTATTGAATCTTATAAAAATGATCAAATGAAGGTTCATTTCCAAAATGAAAACTTATTAGCGGAGAAAAATGAACAGGTTGTTGCGATGACACCAGACTTAATTTGCTTGGTGGATTATGAAACCTTATTGCCTGTTACAACAGAAAGTCTAAAATACGGCAAACGTGTGCGTGTGATTGGCTTACCAGCACATGAAAAATGGCGTACAGCAAAAGGGATTGAAACAGCTGGACCCAAATACTTTGGCTATGAATATGAGTATACGCCAATTGAGGAATTGGTGAAAAAGGAGGTAGCAGAGCATGTATAAAATTGGGATTGATGTAGGTGGCACAAACACAGATGCCATCCTTTTAGACCATAATAGTCAGCTCATTTACAGTGTGAAATCACCAACCAGCTTAGATATTAAAACGGGTATTGAACAGTCTCTGCAACAATTACTAGAGGGCGCAAATATCGATAAAGCAAAAATTACCCATGCAATGTTAGGAACGACGCAATGCACCAATGCCATCGTTGAACGTAAAAAGCTAGCAAGAGTCGGTGTTATTCGATTAGGCTATCCAGCGACGGCCTCTGTACTGCCTTATACCGCTTGGCCAGCCGATATGATTGATAAATTATCAGGTAATTATGCGATTGCACATGGTGGCTATGAATATGATGGTCAATTATTAAGTGCGCTCGATCAGGAGGAAATTACAAAGCTATTAGAGGAATGGCGTGGTCAAGTAGAATCGATTGCAATTGTCGGCGTCTTTTCTTCTATTAAAAACGATCAAGAATTGCAAGTTCGTGAATGGATTCAAGAAATCTATGGCGAGGAGTTCCCGATTTCTTGCTCCTCATTAATTGGTTCTGTCGGGTTAATCGAACGTGAAAATGCAACGATTCTAAATGCTGCATTATGTAAGGTGATCGAGACAACAACACAGGGCTTTGTCCAGGCGTTGCAAGCAGAAGGTATTTTTGATGTAGCAGTATATCTATGCCAGAATGACGGTACATTAATGTCTATCGACTATGCCAAGCAATTCCCGATTTTAACAATTGCTTGTGGACCAACGAATAGTATTCGTGGGGCATCGTATTTATCCCAAATACAAAACACAATGGTATTGGACGTTGGGGGGACGACTTCCGATATTGGCGTATTACAGGATGGTTTCCCTCGAGAATCCTCTGTTGCGGTAGAAGTGGGGGACATCCGTACAAACTTTAGAATGCCCGATATTATCTCAGTAGGACTTGGCGGTGGTAGTATTGTTCGTGTGAATGATGACAAAATTACTGTTGGGCCAGATAGTGTAGGCTATAAAATTAGTGAAGAGGCCCTTGTCTTTGGTGGCTCGACCTTAACGACAACGGATATCGCTGTCCGTTTAGGCTTAGCAGACGTAGGCGATTCCACGTTAGTTGCCCATATTGATGAAGCATTTGCCAAAGCCGTTCAAGAAGAAATTTCTTCCTTACTGGAGCAGGCGATTGATAAAATGAAAACCTCTTCAGAGGATGTGTCACTGGTTTTAGTGGGCGGCGGTGGAATCATTGTGCCAGACAAAATTCGTGGCGTTTCTACTATTGTAAAATCTGAATACGGTGGTGTAGCGAATGCCATCGGTGCCTCGATTGCGCAAATTAGTGGTCAATATGAGCAAATTTATATTTATTCCAAAGAACCACGTCAGGAATCCTTAAAGGATGCACAAAACAAGGCTGTGAAACAAGCCGTATTAGCAGGTGCTCTTGCGGATACGATTGAGCTAGTGGAAGTAGAAGAAACACCTCTTGCGTATCATCCAGAAAATGCAACAAGATTAAAGGTAAAAGTAGTAGGGAAAATGGTCTAACAGTCAAAGGAAGAGTCCTAGTTAAACAGGGCTCTTCCTTTTATTAATTGATCAAATGAATGAATCTCGGCATCAGGTTTGATGTCAGTAGGATTCGTGAGTTGATGAGGATTGAACCATATGCCCTTCATCTTTGCCTGTTGACAACCAGCAATATCCTTTTCTAGGTCATCCCCAACGAATAGGGCTTCTTCTGGTTGTACATGAAGCTGATTTAAGGCTAATTCAAATATGCGTTTGTCAGGCTTAGTAAATCCTACTTCCTCAGAAATAAGGACAACATCAAAGTAACTCGCTAAGCCTGTATGCGTGATTTTAGCCTTTTGTCGCTGAGTAGAGCCGTTTGTGATAATGCCAACCTGTACATGCTTCTTCATTGTTTGGATAACCTTCAGCGTATGTTGATTAATAGAAAAGCAATATGGGAACTGCTGATTCCAAAAATCTTGCATGTCATGGCGAGGCAGTTGAAAGGTTGGTGGAAACGCATCAAAAAACGATGATAAAACATTTGTTTTATCGGCATAGCCATAGTCTCTTTTATCGTATTCTTTAAATTGTTGCAGCATGTCAGTTTTTACGGAATGCTCAACAGCTCCATAGTATTTTTCTAGCATAATATGAAACAGGTTATCGACAGCATGATCTCGATTAAGTAAGGTATCATCTAAATCAAATAGTATCGCCTTCACGAGCTTCATGTCCTTTCTTGCTCATCAAGCGGTTTTCGTTTATGTTTTTCCTTAATAATTTTCTTGTTAAGGATTGTTACCTTGCCAACCATGAGCAACCTCATATCTTCCACAATATACTTGGCTAGCTCTTCATCCGATATGTCATCTCCTTCAATATCAAGGCGGAATTCCTGCCCCTGTATGCCACCACCATTGGTAAAGTCAATTTCAAAGTCAAAGACTACTCTTTTATCCATTCCAGTACCACCTTACGCTTAGTGTTAGAGTGCTATCCATATATTCTGTTTTGTATAGATGAATAGCTCCTTTAAAAAATGTGTAGATACAAATAAATAACAGAGGCTTCTTATCAATTTAGAAATGAAAGCTTTTCTTGATGATTTTCGCCACTTCTGGTGCACTCAAATTTGTATTATTGATTTTGATATAATTTGAATAAGGAATCTCACCTTCTAAAGAATTCAACCTGTACTGCTCCATTGCTATTTTTAAGTCAGCCTCGGACCATTCTATATCTCTTTTGGATGGCTTATGTACAAGTCGGTTATCACTTTTATTACGTTCAAGTCTTTCATCGAAATCAGCCTCAAGTTCCACATAGTAAACATTACCACCTCTGGACTCGAACAACTGCGAGATTTGATTCACATAATCCCAGTCAGCTTGTAGATTAAATGCCCAAACGTAAGTAAAAATTATGCCATACATATCGCTCTTTGATACTTCTTCAAATATCTCCTGACGAAACAAATTTACTAATCTTTTTCCTTCTTTCGTGCTGTAATCAAAAAAATGTCCCACTAAATCAATCGTCATATGATTATGAAAAAGCTTCAAATTTGTTATTTTAGCTAATTCCTGTCCAACAGTCATCTTCCCAACTGCTTGTGGTCCAAAGATAAGAATAAATTTCATAAACGTCCTCCTAATATCCAATATTATCCTATAAAGAGTAAAGCATAGATAAAGGAATAATGGAAGACGATTAGAAGGAAAGACGTGAGCAATAGGAATTTCCTTTTTCTTGTATTTGCCACTTGCCAACTAAAAAGTCATAGTGTAATATGTGACTAGTACACTATGACACGAGGTGTTGTGATTGAAAAGTTTTGTAGGACTTTTAAAAAAAGAATGGGTACTTTATCGCTCATGGTTTCTAGTAGGGATATTTATGGGTCTTATGTTATCTTGGATCGTTCCCTATGTATTACATCAGTATGTCGATCTCTTTGCACATGAGCATCAACTAGCATTTGCCTTTACGATACTCGTCCTTTTTCTAGGTGGATTTTATTCTATCTTACAATTTTTAGCGTCGATGCGATTGGATATTAAAGCAAAGGAGAGCTGGCTCCATTCAACAAGCTCCATCACGAAGCTTATCGGGGCAAAGTTAGTTTGTTCGTTAGTAGGATATATACTCTTTAATACCCTTTTCACGAGTATAGCCATTTTCCATATGAAAGATGAGCTAATTGCGAGCGCTGGACAAATTTTATTAATTTTAGTAATAATTGTTATTATATTGACGGTTTTACAGTTAATGCTATTTATCGTGCTTTTATTCTTTTTAGCTTTTTATTTGCAATTGAAGCGCCTAATCGGTCGTTTTTCGATTGTGTTGACAATGGTTGCGTTTTATTTAACGACAGCTGGTTGGGTGCGAGTGACGGAGAGTCAGCTGTATCGAACGATTTTCCTCCATGGAGAAGTTTCGCTTCACCATATTGAACAGTACCTACCAAAAGCGAAAGGGATGACAATAGAATGGATGCTGGGCTCGATTTATATTGTCGAGGAAGTGGCCATTACGTTATTCCTGCTACTGCTCTTTTTAGCAGCATCGAAGTGGCTTGAAAGGGTGGTTTTACGATGACGATGGATTTTTCGCGTGATAAACCCATTTATAGCCAGCTTGTCGATCGAATTTGTGGGGACATTTTGAAGGGAAAGTTGCAGCTAGGTGATCGACTTCCCTCCGTTCGAGAATATGCAGTAGAAACAGGTGTCAATGTCAATACGGTGCAACGTGTCTATAAGGAGTTAGAGGCGATGAATATAACGGAAACCAAACGAGGACAGGGTACATTTATTACGAGCAATGAGGAACGCATTGAATTATTGCGGGAAGAGATGAAAAACCAGCTAGCTGAAAATTTTTTAACTTCGATTGAGGCTTTAGGCTTTTCGAAGGAAGAGATGCTTGTGGTTTTGAAAAATAAAGGGTGAGGTGAAGGGATGTTACAGCTATCAAATGTATCTTTTCAATATAAGAAAAAGCCGATTTTACAGGATCTATCCTTTTCCTTCCCGATTGGACAAATCATTGGACTTGTAGGGGAAAATGGTAGTGGTAAATCGACGCTAATGAAGGTATTAGCTGGCTTGCTGCGACCCTCTGCTGGTGAGGTCACACTGGATGGTGAGCCTGTCACACGTAGAAGTGCTGACCAAATTGCTTATTTGCCCGATACGGATTTATTTTTTGAGTACTACACGGGTGAACAGCTCTTCCAGCATTATGCCTCTCAGTTTGCAGATTTTTCCTATGATAAGGCCTGTATCGTTGCACAATTTTTACAGGTAGATAAAGGCACGAAGCTACGCCAATTGTCAAAGGGCAATCGTGGTCGTATGAAAATGGCTGCAACCCTTGGGCGAGAGGTTCCTTATTATGTCATGGATGAACCGTTTGCTGGGCTAGACCCCATAGTGAGAGAGCAGCTGATTAAAGGCTTAATTCAATTTACGGACATTGAAAATCAAACGATTTTGCTATCCACACATGAATTATATGAGGTAGAGCCTATTTTAGATCAAATTATTTTATTGCAGGCGGGCTCTATTACGGCCTATGAGGAAGTCGAAACATTACGCGATGTGGCCAATAAGGATGCGGTCGAGTGGATGAAAGGATTTTATCGTCCTTCAGTAAAAGACATCGACAGCTCAAGGTGAAGAAAAACTTGTCAGTAAGCCATTATGCCAAGTCGAAATAGATTAGAAAGGGTGAAAAATATGACTGAACCAATTGTACAATTGCAAAATTTATCGAAAACAATTCGAGGAAAGCAATTAATTCAACAGTTAAACATTGATTTATATCCTGGCCAAATTACAGGATTTTTAGGACCTAATGGAGCGGGGAAAACAACAACGATCCGAATGATGACAGGACTTATGCATCCAACAGAGGGCAATGTCATCATCGATGGTCTTTCACTTAAGGATCATTATGAGGAAGCCATTAGTAAGGTTGGCGTCATTGTAGAAAATCCAGAAATGTATAAATTTATGTCAGGGTATAAAAATTTACTACATTTTGCGCGTATGCATAAAAATGTAACGAAGGAACGAATTCAAGAGGTCATTCAACAGGTTGGGCTTGAAAATCGTATCCATGAAAAGGTCTCTACGTATTCACTTGGTATGAGACAACGACTAGGGTTAGCTCAGGCGCTATTGCACAGACCGAAGTTTTTGATTTTAGATGAGCCGACGAATGGCTTAGACCCTGCTGGTATTCGTGAGTTTCGTATGTACCTGCGTAAGATTGCTTCTGAAGAGGGCGTATCCGTCTTTGTCTCAAGTCACTTATTATCTGAGATTGAATTGATGTGTGATCGTGTGGCCGTGATCCAAAATGGGCAACTGATTGATCTGCGTGATATTCACAATGAAAGCTCATCATTTTATTATGTGGAGGCACAGCCAAAAGAGCAGGTGTCTGCTTATCTGGAACAGCGTGACTTTAACTTTGTAGCAGAAAATCAAGGCTATGTGGTGGAAATGAAGAAAGAGGATGTCCCAGCCATGACAACACAACTCGTACAAGCAGGTATTCAATTATTTGCTGTACAGCCACATCAAAAAACATTAGAGGATCAATTCTTAGAAATGACTGGAGGCGGACAAATTGCTGAAGCTAATTCAAAATGAGTGGATGAAATTATGGCATAAAAAAGGAACATGGGCAATGGTGGCCATGCTTATTCTTGTCATTCTTGTTCCAGCTGGAATCACAAAATATTATGAAGTAAAATCCCCAACAGAAGGCTCTTGGCAGGACATAGAGCAGGAGGCCATTCAGTCGTATAAAGAGAGGCTAGCAGGTGAAGATTTAACGGAGGAAGATAAAGCATACTTTCAAGAGCAGATGGCTATTTCTGAATATCGTTTAGCTAATGATGCACCAAGTCAAAAGGATAGTAGCCTTGTGAGCTTTATGTCCTTTACAAGCGGCATGCTAACGCTTGTCACTTTATTTACAGTCATTACCGCAGCGAGTATTGTATCGAGCGAATTTTCAACAGGGACGATTAAAATGCTCTTAACGCGTCCAATGTCCCGTGCAAAAGTGTTAACGTCTAAATTACTGACAACATTCCTCTTTGGTTTATTATTGTATGTGGTCAACGTGGTGGTAAGTGCGCTTGTCGGCTTAGTCTTGTTCGGCATGGGAACAGGTGTCGAATTAGAAATCGTCAATGAACAGGTTGTTGAAAAGGGCGTATGGGGTGATTTAGCCTATCATTACCTATTATCTGGTGGCGATTTTGTAATGTCTACATTATTTGCCTTTTTGATAGGTTCTGTGTTCCGTTCAAGCTCCTTAGCAATCGGTTTAACGATGTTCCTTTCCTTTACAGGCGGCATGATTGTCATGTTCTTAAGCCGATATGACATCGTCAAATATATTTGGCTAACACATTCTGATTTAACACAGTATGAACATGGTGGAGGCTCCATCATTGCTGATGTAACGATGCCCTTCTCACTAACAGTACTTGCTATTTACGCATTAGTTTTCCTTGTCATTAGTTATTCAACCTTTATGAAACGTGATGTCACGGCATAAGCTAAATAAGAACTGTGCCCTAATTTCAGATTAGGGTGCGGTTTTTTTGTTTGACATCACGAAATATTAAAAAAGTATTTATTTTTTTTTGAATTGCGCCTATAATAATAGCAACTTAGTGAAAACGCTTTTTTTTTACTAAAGTGGTCTAGACAACTATACCAAAGGGGGATAATGAATGTTTGCTTTCTTACAAAAAATCGGTAAGTCGCTCATGTTTCCAATTGCTACATTACCAGCAGCAGCATTACTATTGCGTTTAGGTTCAGGGGATATGCTTGGGGCCGTACCGAATGAAGCGATCCAGTACATTGCTAGTATTATGGCCGCTTCTGGTAATGCCATACTAGGGAATTTACCAATTATTTTTGCCATCGGTATTGCGATGGGGTTGGCACACGATAGCAGTGGCGGCGCAGCTCTTGCAGGTGCAATTGCGCATCTTGTTTTAATAGCCGTTTTAGGAACTGTTAATGAAGAATTAAATATGGGTGTGTTTGGTGGCATTATTGCCGGTATTACGGCAGGCTTATTGTATAACAAATATTATAATGTGAAATTTCCAGAATGGTTATCATTCTTTGGTGGACGGCGCTTTGTGCCAATTATTACGTCCATCACCATGGCGATTTTAGGGAGTATTTTAGCGATCGTATGGGGACCAATTCAAGGTGGCATAGATGCTGTCGGCAATTGGATGATCGGGGCAGGATCACTTGGCGTAGGGATGTATGGCTTCTTCAACCGTCTATTAATTCCAGTGGGTCTACACCATGTAATCAATACCATTATTTGGTTTGATTTCGGTGAATTTACAAATGCTGCAGGCGAAATCGTGAAAGGGGACATCAATCGTTTCCTAGCAGGAGACACATCAGCTGGACATTTCCAAGCTGGCTTCTTCCCCATTATGATGTTCGGATTACCAGCAGCATGTCTTGCGATGTATTTTACAGCGAAAAAAGAAAAACGTCCGATCATTGGTGGGATGTTCGTATCCATCGCTTTAACAGCCTTTTTAACAGGGGTTACAGAGCCGATTGAATTTTCATTTATGTTCTTATCACCAGTTCTTTATGGTATCCATGCGGTATTAACAGGTATTTCGCTTGCAGTTGCCTATATTGTTGGGTTCCGTGACGGCTTTGGCTTCTCGGCAGGTTTAATTGACTACTTGCTCAATTTAGGTCTAGCAGATAAACCATTGCTATTATTACCGTTAGGCTTGGGCTTTGGGGCAATTTACTTTGTTGTTTTCTATTTCTTAATCAAAAAATTAGATTTAAAAACACCTGGACGTGAAGACGATGAAGAAGAGGATGGAGAAGTAAATGCTACCATTTCTAATGATGTCGATTTACGTGCCTACTATACAATTGAAGCATTAGGTGGAAAAGACAATATTCAGCAAGTGGATTACTGTACAACTCGCTTACGTCTGTCTGTACAGGATGCGAATGTTGTAGATGATAAAACACTGAAACAAACAGGTGCACGAGGTGTAATGCGTATCAGTAAAACGAATGTTCAAGTAATTATTGGAACATCTGTAGAGTTTTTAGCTGAGGCCATGAAAGAGCGTTTGAAAAAAGGCAATCCAGCACCAACCAACGCTGAACTTCCTACTGCACAGCCTGTCGTGGAAGAGGCAGTAAAGAACGAGACTATGACATTCCGTGATTTCGAGATGCCAATGACAGGTGATTTATTACCATTAACAGAAGTGCCAGATGAGGCATTTTCAGCAGGCTTGATGGGCCCAGGTTTCGGTATTCGTCCGACAGATGGGGCAGTTTATGCACCATTCGATGGTCAGGTAGTAATGATCTTCCCAACAAAGCATGCAATCGGCCTGAAATCAGATACAGGCATGGAAGTATTAATTCATGTTGGCCTAGATACGGTCAAACTAAATGGTGAAGGCTTTGATCTGTTCGTTACAGATGGTCAAAAAATTAAGCGTGGGGATGCGCTATTAAAAGCAGACATCATACAGATTGAAGGCCAAGTACCTTCTGTCATCACACCAGTTGTCTTTACAAGCTTAATGGGGCAAGAGATTACACTTGAAAAAACGGGCTACCAACGAGCAGGCTCAACGAATATTATTACAATGAAGAAGTAACGACTAATGGGGCTGTTAGCGAAGGTACACAGAGGCAATGAGCTATTGCAAATGGAAGCCTTTTCGACAGCCCTTGTTCAAGAAGGAGATGTTTTTCTTGAGTTTATTCATTCGAAATATCACAGTGGTGAATGCCAATGGACGAGATGAACAGGTAGATGTGTGGATGAAGGATGGTAAAATTGCGCAAATTGCTTCCCATCTCGATATTCATGATGTAGATCAGCTAGATGGATCAGGGAAATTTTTATTGCCAGGATTTATTGATATGCACATTCATGGGTCCGCTCAAATGGATACAATGGATGCTTCAGATGAGGGGCTTCATACGATGGCCCAATCCCTTTTAAAAGAAGGCACGACAAGCTTTTTAGCCACAACGATGACACAAAGCTATGACAACATTGAGCGAGCTATCGAAAATGTGGCGCAGTTCCAGCCACAGCCAGACGAAGCGGAGGTACTAGGTATTCATATCGAAGGGCCATTTGTCTCGAAGCAGCGTGCCGGGGCACAGCCTCTTGAATATATAGTCGAGCTAGATTTGGATAGATGGACAAAATGGCAGGAACTCAGTGGCCATAAAATTAAGCAAATTACGCTAGCACCAGAAGAACCGAATGGCATGGCAGCTGTGCAAAGTATTTCTGCTAGCGGTGTCATTGTTTCGATTGGTCACTCGGATGCTACCTTTGAGCAAATGCAACAAGCGGTTCAATTAGGTGCCACACAGGGAACACACTTATACAATCAAATGCGTCCATTCCACCATCGAGATCCAGGTGTAGTTGGTGGTGTCCTGCTGCTAGATACGATTAAGGCTGAGCTAATTGTTGATTTTATCCATATGCATGAAGGCGCGGTGGAAATGGCCTATCGTTTAAAGGGAGCAGACGGACTGATTTTAATTACCGATGCGATGCGCGCAAAGGGCATGCCATTTGGAGCGTATGATTTAGGTGGTCAAACAGTACATGTAACAGAGGCAGGCGCCCATTTATCGAATGGTTCGTTAGCAGGTAGTATTTTAAAAATGGATCAAGCTGTACGGAATATGCGTCACATTACGAATTGTACGCTGGAGGAGCTTGTCAAAATGTCCAGCTTTAATGCGGCCAAGCAATTGAAGTTAGACAATAAGGGGCAGCTTGTACAAGGCTATGATGCGGATGCAGTAATTTTGGATGAACATTTAAAGCTTCATCAAACGATTAAGGCGGGCAAGGTCTTCTATGATGCAATGCTAGCTGGTGATGGGCAATAGTGTCAGGAGTTATGCAAACATCTAGCATGAAACGATGGAAATGAAAAGGTGATAGAACATGAATATCTATTTTCAACAAGTTAATCGATATTTAACAATGATGGCACAACAGGAAAGCAATCAACTGATGCGTATTGCCGAGCAAATTGTTAAACGTCTCACACAGGGAGGCATTATTCAGCTCTTTGGCTCTGGTCATTCCATGCTATTAGCACAGGAATGTTACTACCGAGCAGGTGGCTTAGTGCCTGTCAAACCCATACACATTGAATCGTTAATGCTACATCAGGGTGCACGGCAATCCTCACAAAATGAAAAAAAACAGGCTTTTTTAGCCTCCTATAAGGATCAGCTGCAATTTGATGACCAAGATGTTTGTATCATCATTTCAACCTCTGCTAATAATCCAGCGCCCATTGATATGGCTATTTTTGCAAAGGAAGCAGGCACTTTGACCATATCACTGCAGTCGCTGGAATATCAGCAGCAGCCATCACGCCATTCATCAGGCAAGCGTTTAGAGCAAGTAGTAGATGAAGTATTGAATACGCATGTGCCATTAGGCGACGGTGTGTTAACCGTTAATCAGTTGCAATATGCTCCTGTATCAACAGTGTTAGGTGCAACTTTATTAAATGCTTTATTCGCTCAAATCATTGAGCTGATGCATGCACAGGGCGCAAGCATACCTGTGTTTGGTAGCAGTAATTTAGGGGAAAACAATAACGATGCGCTCATTGATCAATATGGTCAGCGCATTCATTTCTAAGGCACAAAGGAGGATATGTGGTGAAAATAAAAAGATTTTCCTCAATGGATGATTTATATACACATGCAGTAGCAACCATCGTGGAAGCAAAAAATAATGGCGCAACAACGTTCGGATTAGCTACTGGTGGAACAATGGAACCGCTGTATGCTAAAATTTGTCAAACAGATATTGATTTTTCACAGAGCATTAGCTTTAATTTGGATGAATATGTCGGGCTTGAGGCAACACATAAGCAAAGCTACGCCTATTATATGAACAAACATTTATTTAACCAAAAACCATTTCTAGCATCGTATTTACCGGATGGTTTAGCAATAGATCCTCTAGTGGAAACAGCTCGCTATGAAGGATTATTGCAACAATATCCATTAGACTTCCAATTACTTGGTATCGGTCAAAATGGTCATATCGGATTCAATGAGCCTGGTACGCCATTTGCTTCTTTAACACATCTTGTGACACTCGAAGAATCCACTCGTCAAGCCAATGCGCGTTTCTTTTCTTCCATTGACGAAGTGCCAACACAGGCATATACAATGGGTATTCAATCGATTATGCGTGCAAAATGCATTTTGTTACTCGCAGTGGGAGAAGCTAAGCGTGAGGTGTTAGAGCGCTTACTGTCTTCTGATTATACAGAAGATGTACCAGCCACTGTTTTATCCAAACATCCAAATGTTATTGTTTTAACAGACTTACAAGAAGAGGAGAATAAATTATGAAAACACAACAATTTACAGTAGTCGATCCTTTAGGTATTCATGCACGACCAGCAAGCCAGCTTGTGGCAAAAGCAACACCGTTTACTTCATCTATTGAAATACGCACAGAAGAAAAAGCAGCTAATTTGAAATCCATTTTAGGTGTGATGGGATTAGCCTTAAAGCAAGGTTCGCAATTTACACTTGCTGTAGAGGGGGAAGACGAAGAGCAAGCATTAGCAGCATTAACGACACTCATTACAGAAATGGGGCTTGCACAATGACACAACTCACTGGTATTGCCGCTTCAGACGGCATTGCCATTGCGAAAGCATATCGTTTCGTCCAACCAGATTTAACATTTGCTAAAACAACTGTTGCTGATATCGTAGCGGAGCAGCAACGTTTAACAGCCGCTCTTGTCAAAGCGGAGCAAGAACTGGCTGTCATTCAACAGCAAACATTGAAAAAATTTAGTGCGGAAGAAGCCGCGATTTTTGAGGCGCATTTATTAGTGGTCAATGATCCTGAATTAATTGGCCCCATCAATCAAAAAATTGCAGACGAAGCGGTCAACGCAGAGTATGCATTGCATGAAGTGTCCTCTATGTTTGTGGCAATATTTGAAGGTATGGATGACGAATATATGAGTGCCCGTGCATCAGATATTAAAGATGTGACAAATCGCATATTAGCACATTTACTCGGTGTACATATTCCAAATCCAAGCAATATTAACGAACAGGTCATTATCGTAGCGAATGATTTGACACCTTCAGAGACAGCCCAATTAGATCGCAACTATGTGCTCGGTTTTATTACCGATATTGGCGGGCGTACATCCCATTCGGCCATCATGGCTCGGAGCTTAGAAATCCCAGCAGTAGTAGGGGCAGGGACAGCTACGGCAACGATTCAGAATGGCGATCAATTAATCGTGGATGGTTTGGCGGGTCAAGTCCTAGTAAATCCAAGAGCCGATGTGATTGCGGACTACCAGGAAAAGGCGCAAAACTATCGTGCACAGCAGGCAGAATGGTCTACTTTAGTGAATGAGCAAACTGTTTCTAAAGATGGCGTGCATGTGGAGCTAGCGGCTAATATTGGATCACCAAGTGATTTGGATGGTGTATTACGTCATGGGGCAGAAGGAATTGGCCTGTATCGTACAGAGTTTTTATACATGGGCCGAGAAAATTTGCCATCAGAGGAAGAACAATTTACAGCATACAAAACAGTCATGGAAGGAATGAAGGGCAAGCCAGTTGTTATTCGGACACTGGATATCGGTGGCGACAAACACTTGCCATACTTACCTTTGCAGGAAGAAATGAACCCATTCCTTGGTCATCGTGCCATTCGTCTATGTCTAGACCAGCAGGAGCTATTCCGCACACAATTGCGTGCCCTCCTTCGAGCATCGGTCTACGGAAACTTAAAAATTATGTTCCCCATGATTGCGACCATTCAAGAATTCCGTGAGGCTAAAGCGATTTTGCTTGAGGAAGAGGAAAGGCTGATAGCGGCAGGTATTGCAGTAGGCTCGTCTATAGAGGTCGGGATGATGGTTGAAATTCCATCGACAGCCGTAATGGCCGATATTTTTGCAAAAGAAGTGGATTTCTTCTCCATTGGCACAAATGATTTAATTCAATATACAATGGCTGCAGATCGCATGAATGAAAAAGTTGCCTATTTATATCAACCGTATAATCCAGCCATTTTACGTTTAATTCAAATGGTCATTAAAGCTGCCCATCAAGAACAGAAATGGGTAGGGATGTGTGGAGAAATGGCAGGTGATGAGCTAGCTGTTCCTCTATTACTAGGCTTAGGCTTAGATGAGTTCTCTATGAGTGCCACATCGATTTTAAAAACACGCGCCTTGCTGAAGCAATTATCTGTCCCAGAGATGCAGACTTTAGCAACGGAGGCTTTACAGTTAGCGACAGCTGAGGAAGTGCTAGAAAAAGTAAAGCAAGCATTGAAATAAGATAGAACGATAGCCCATCTACCAACAAGTAGATGGGTTTTTTTGGCATCACTGGATGAAAGAGTCAATGATTATAGGTATTTCTAATAAATCCTCCACGAGGGCATCCGCTTCAACATCGTCCCATTGTTTATCCTTTTTCCAAATGCCTTTCATTCCTATTTATGTTGAAATTAAATTTTTGTGCTTCAAAAGTGAACGTCTGAAGTTTTAGTTCATTAGGCATGTTTTGAAATGATTTGCTGAAGCTTCGCCTGCAGTGTCGGTAGGTCGTGCATCGTAATCGTTGTGCGAACATAGCTTTCATCCATATCTAATGCCTCGGCAAAAAAGCTACCAATGCCTTTGACTTTGCGGTCAATTTGCATGAAAATCTCTGCAGAATGGTTGGACTGAGAGAGGAAAACTAGTTCTAGCTCATCTAAATGACCTCTAAATTGTCCAGTTGGTACAAATTCAAATTCCTGGACAAATGGATAGTAGCCACGGAAGCGTGAAGGGGCCTGTTCACATTCAGCTTCACGTAAACGGAAACCCAATCCGCGAATCGCATCTAATATATGTCCTGCAAGCGCTGTTGGCTCAACACGAATATAATCCTTATCACTCGGATCGACCGCATTTTTAATATCTAGACCCGTTTGAATCCAGACCTGTGTTTTACCAGCACTAATCGGTGTTTCAAATGGTAGTGTTAATGAAATGGGAAAGACCTTTTCTTCGCCAGCCGCCAGTGTGAAAGGCTCTGTTACTTTGACTTTTTGTAGTGCGGCAACCTCTGTATGTTTGTGATCATTCGACTCGCGAATATACGTCGTATTGACGGATAAATAAATGGTATCCACTTGTTGCTCGACTTGACCGCCACGCACTATAATTTCCCCCTGCATGACCTCTCCAGCATGATAAGTTTCCTTTTCCAATCTTGTATCCACTGTTGCTGAACCTATTCCAATACTTGCTAATGCTTTATGAAAAAAAGACATCTTTCATTCCTCCTACTGACATCGTTAGCTATACATACGCTTATGTTGAAAAAAGGTTTCAAGACTTCCGAATTTTTCGCTATACTAGTTGAAAACGAAAGAGGGATAGCGATGGAAACAGAATGGCTACGCACATTTATGGTGGCAGCACAAACTGAAAACTTTCGTGAAACAGCTGAAAAACGATTTATTACACAATCGACCGTAACGAAGCACATCCAGCATTTAGAAAGGGCATTGCAAACGCCATTATTTGATCGACAGGGCAAACAGGTAATGTTAAATCGGCACGGTGCTTATTTTAGTCAGCAGGCACAAAAAATTTTGTCCGCTTTAGATGAAGGGCTACATCAGATGGATGCCTTCGTAAAAGGCTACACCGCTAAACTTACGCTTGGTGTTGCTCCACAAATAGCGAATTCAACATTACCAGCCATTATCACAGCATTTCAGCGCCGAAAGCCAACTACTCAAGTAGTGATAGAACTTTTAAAATCCAATGAAATCGGGGAAGCGGTATTTACTGGTGTAATCGATATTGGCTTATCCAAATTAACCTCAACTCGTGAGCTACACACGGTGATGCTTGCACAGGAACCGCTGCATTTGATTGCCCCTATGGCTAAAAAGGACAAGGATGCTTTCACACTTTTACAGCAGGAAACATTTTTCACCCATGCGTATGCGCCCTATTGGCAGGAGGTTCAACAGGTGCTACAGCAATTTGCCAGCCATCAAACAATGCATATCAATCAAACAGAGGTGATTAAGCATTTCATCAAGCATGGTCTTGGTATCGCCCTATTGCCTAAAAGTGTGATTGAAGCAGATTGTCAGCAAAGCCTTCTACATAGCTATTCAGTAAAAGAATTTTCCCATATTGTATCGGATACATATTTGCTTACAAAGTATGTCTCAGCTGATTATGATGATTTTTTAGAAGCATGTAATAGCGTGTATGGATAAAGCTGCTATCTGCACTGTTTATTCATAATGTTTCTTTATACTATTTTAATATAAAGGATAGAGGGTGTTTATATGTATACTATGTTGTCCACCATTAGTCAGTTTATTAGTGAGCCCATTACGCAATTTGTACAAGGCTATGAGCATTCTGCCTTGATGCTGGCCATCCTTCTTGGCTTGATAGGCGCATTTGCTCCATGTCAATTAACAGGTAATATGAGTGCCATTACATTCTACGGCAATCGAACACTTCAAAAGAGCAGTAATTGGCAGGAGATTGTATTTTTTATTGTAGGGAAAGTGGTTGTTTTTAGTGTGCTTGGCTTTTGTGCTTGGCTATTTGGACAATCGTTTGAAACAAGGATGACTGTTTATTTTCCAATTTTTCGTAAGGCTATTGGACCGATGATGCTGCTAACAGGGCTGGTGCTAATCGGTTTATTCAAATTAACCTTTCTGCAACGCTTAACATCGCTGCTGCCGCCTGTAGTCAAAGAGGGGAAATTTGGCTCGTTCTTAATGGGCGCTAGTTTTTCGATTGCCTTTTGTCCCACTATGTTTGTCTTGTTCTTTGTGTGGTTAATGCCCCTTGTGGCAAGCACTTCCTATGGCTTGCTCCTCCCAAGTATTTTTGGCGTAGCGACGGCTGTACCACTTATCATCATGCTTTTGTTGATATATGTCTTTGATGCCAAGCGTCTTATCCTACGCAAAAGTATGAAGATGGGAAGGGCTATTCAAATGACAGCAGGTATCCTATTAATTTTAATCGGGATGACGGACACCATTACCTATTGGAGCTTGTAAGACATGTATAATAAAGTTAAAACGAGAAAGAGAGATACAGTATGACAGCTATATTATTATTTATTCTTGCGGGAATTGGCGAAATAGGTGGAGGCTATTTAATTTGGCTTTGGTTACGAGAGGGCAAACCTTTTTATTGGGGCATTATTGGCGGATTTGCACTTGCTCTGTACGGTGTGGTCGCAACATTCCAGTCCTTTCCAACGTTTGGGAGAGTTTATGCAGCCTATGGTGGGGTATTCATCGTGCTATCCATTTTATGGGGGTGGGGCATTGATGGCAAAAAGCCCGATCACTTGGACTTTATTGGCGCTGGGATATGCTTAATCGGCGTTATTGTGATATTGCTGCCTCGCTCTTAGCAGGGAAAAAAGGTTACTAGGACAGGCTAGTAACCTTTTTTGAACTATTTTTTATGCGCAATAAAGCGTAGACGATAATAATCAATGACCCATTCATTGTGGTGAAAGCAAGTTGGCTTTAATAATTCCTCACATGTCGCATACACCTGCTCCTTGTCATCTGCCGTTAAGTGCTGTAGTAGATTATCACTAAACATCACCAACCAGTTGCGAAGCCCATCCAGCCCTTGAAGTGGTGTAGGGCGTTTATAAAGCGTCATATTTTCGACCTGAAAGCCTGCATTCTCTAATTTGGATTGATACTCCTCGGCGCTTGGAAAATACCAAGGAAAATAGTGTTCGATATAGGGCAACTTTAATGAGTCCATACTGTTTTGCAAGGCCCATACGATGGAAGCGATATTGCCTTGTCCACCCATTTCCGCAACAAAGCGTCCGCCGTTCTTCAATGCGCCATAGACGTTTTCAATGACTACGTCAGGTTCCTTCATCCAATGAAGTGCGGCATTGGAGAAAACAGCATCAAATTGCTGTGGAAAGTGCATGGCTGTAGCTTCCATCGTTTGAAAGGTAATAGCAGGATATTTTTGCTGTGCAGCTAAAATCATCGTAGCCGAGGCGTCTACTCCGAGCACAGAAGCCCCAAATGCTGAAATGTCATTAGCCAAATCTCCTGTACCACAGCCCACATCTAAAATATGTTCATTTTTTTGCGGCGCTAGTAGGTTGACTAAGCTTGTACCAAATTTTGAAACGAAATCATGCTTTTCATCATATAAATGAGCATTCCATTTTGTTGTCATCGTATTTCATCTCCTTTAGTTGAGCATAGCAAAGGAGAACCGAAATCAGAAATGCGAAAAAGCATGAATTTTGATTCCAAATTGGAATGATCGGTGAGGAATGTCCTATTCTGCTAAAGTAAACAAGGTGTCAGTCACAGTGAGCTTTTCAAAGTATCACAAAGGTTTCTCCCACAACAGCTAGCTTTACAGGCTATCAATTTTCCACATCCGATAAGGGCTTAGAATTATTTTATAAAACATAAGGTCTAATTTTACCAAAGGATAAATGGATGTTTCTCCGTTAGTTGAAAAACGGTGTCCAAATGTAAAGATTCCGCAAGCATAAAAATTTTGAGTAAACTAAAAAGGTAGCTGATGTTTTTTCAGCTACCTTTTGTAATGCTTAAAGCTTTGTTAATGTTTTGCCACTCCAGCCAAACAAGATCGTTAGAATCGGTCCAAGTAAGCAGAAGAAGGTAAATGGTAGGTAATCCAGTGTGGAAATACCGAGGATACTTGTGATGAAAATACCACAAACACTCCAAGGGACAAGCGGATTGACGACCGTACCTGCATCCTCCATGACACGAGAAAGGTTTTTCGGTGCAAGACCGACCTTTGCAAATTGTGCCTTAAAGGCTTCACCTGTTAACAAAATGGATAAGTACTGCTCACCGATCAATGTATTGACACCAATGCCCGTAATGGCAGCACCTGTAATAACAGAGCCCGCACTTTTAAATAAGCTTTCGACCTTCGCTAAAATGCTTTGAATAATGCCTAGTGTGAACAAAAGACCACCCATTGTTAGGGCAAGTAAGACAAGCGCGATTGTAAATAGCATACTATTCATCCCACCACGAGTCAGCAGGGCGTCTACTTCTTCATTACCAGTTTGAGAGACATAGCCATCAAACAGAATCTTGAAGACATCTGAAGCGGGAAGTGGGTCGAGTAGAGTTCCAAGACCTACACCGATAATGGACACGACGGCCAATGTAATGACAGCAGGTGCCTTATAAAAAGTCATGATAATGAGAACAACAATTGGCAATAATGTATACCAATGAATAAGTCCTGTAGACAGTAATCCTTCTTTAAATTGCTCCACTGTTTCAAACGATGTAGCGGCTCCTGTTGGCGATATAATAGCATATAGCACAATGGAGATGATGAAAGCAGGGATGGTTGTCCAGCCCATATTTTTAATATGCTCAAAAAGGTCTACACCAACTGTACCAGAGGCAAGATTGGTTGTATCAGATAATGGTGACATTTTATCACCAAAGAAGGCGCCAGAAACAATCGCTCCAGCTGTAATCGTTAGGGAGATATCCATAGCTCCGGCAATTCCCATAAATGCCACACCGACCGTCGCCACAGTTGTCAACGAGCTCCCAATTGAAATACCCACGATACTACAAATTAAAAACACGATGGCAAAGAAAAAGTTTGGCGAAACAGTTAAAAAGCCATAATAGATAAGCGTTGGGATGGTTCCACCCATAATCCAGCTCGAAATTAAAATACCAATAAAGAAGAAAATAAAAACGGCGCCAAGTCCAGCGCTAGCACCAGCAATCATACCGCCTTCAAGGTCGCGAAAGGGTACTTTTTTCAGTAATCCATAAGCTAGTAAAATCGCAATCACAAGAAAAATCGGAATATGCGGTGTTGCTTTTAAATAGCCGATACTATAAGCCATTGTGGCAATAATTAAAATGATGATGAAGCTTGCCTCAATAAATCGAGGGTTACTCTTTGCTTCTATTCGAAACATGTGAATCCTCCTAATCAATACTTCTGCGCTTCAATGCGGTGAAGCCCAAAAGTATTATAGCACGCTAATATTTTTTGTCAATTGACTGAAAATTGGCGGTTTCAATGCAAGAAATAATCCCATGCATTTTTCAAAATTAATAAACAGGTCATGACAATAAAGATGACACGCATCATGGTCGTTCCACGCTTCAACGCAAATTTGGATCCAAGGATGGCCCCAAAGATCATGACAAAGCCCATCGAAAAACCATATAGAAAATGAACTTCTCCTAAAAATAAAAACATGATTAATGCCGCTAAATTAGAGGTGAAATTAAAAGCCTTGGCATTACCAGCAGCTTGCAGAAAATCATAGCCCATCATTAATAGAATAAAAATAAAAAATGAGCCTGTACCTGGTCCAAAAAAGCCATCGTAAAAGCCAATAGCCGCAAATGCGCCTATAAAGGCTAAATTTTTGGCTGTACTAAGCACACGCTCTTGATATTACTGTCCCCAATCTTTTTTAAACGTTGTATAAGCAGCTACAAGGACGAGCATAACAAGCATAAGTGGTTTTAAAATCGCTGGGGATACAAGATGGACAGAAAAGGCACCGAGTAAAGATCCTACAAAGATAAAGGGGAGGATTTTTCCGATTTTCTTGATGTCTACTTTCCCAGCACGTAAAAAAGTTAGCATACTTGTACCATTACTAATCGTATTGGCTAGTTTATTTGTGGCAATGGCTGTACTTGGAGGTAAACCAACAGCCATTAATGCAGGTAAGGAGATGAGCCCACCGCCTCCGACAATCGCATTTAAAAAAGATGCGATAAAAGCAAGTGGTAATAATAGTGTGAGTGAAAATAAATCAATATCCATAGGTATGCTTCCATCTTTCTCCATTGCGTTTTAACATAGCGTACTGCGAAAGTCAAAAAATAACAATGAAATCCCAGCATTTTCATGTAAATTTCGTTTACAATTCCTTAACATTTCACAGGGCAAACAAATAAGCAGAAAAAAGTTTATTTCAAGTATTTTTATAAAAATAAAAGAAAAAATGGTCATTTTTAAAGAAAAAATAGTGATTTTTAATATTTGATTTCCAACGTTTGCAACTTGGAAAATAGCTTGAAAATAAATGTGGCGAATTTTATATTACAGTTTTGTAAAATCAACAGCTACGTGTTTAAAATTTTGTAGAATTGTGTAAATGTTTTGTTATGATGGTTCAGAAATCGACAATATATTTTCAACAGGAGGAACAGGATGTTCAACTCAAATAAGCAAGATCCATTTTTTCAGTCATTATTAAAAATCGCGAAAAACGTGAATGAAGGTATTTATTATGCTCATAATGCCCGTATTCAAGATATAGATGCGCTAAAAGAAATTGCAGACACAATGAAGCAATACGAAACAAGTGGCGACAAATTAATCCATGAGCTCATTGTCATGCTGAATAAATCCTTTATGACGCCAATTGAGCGTGAAGATATTTTAGCCTTAGCGAATAAATTAGATGATGTAATTGATGGGATGGAAGGCTGTATTGCGCACTTCAATATGTACAACTTAACAGAAGTAACAGAGCCAATGCGTCAATTCCTCACATATATTGCGAAGAGCACAGACGAAATGGTACAAGCCATGGAACTGTTAAATAGTAAAAAGCTTGTGGAAATGCGTAAACATGCTATTCAAATCAAGGACAATGAACGTGAATGTGATGAAATTTTCCGTTCTTCGATGAAGCAATTGTTTATCCAAGAAAAAGATCCAATGCGTCTGATTGTCTTCAAGGATATTTATGAGCAATTTGAAGATATCGCGGACAGCTGTCAAACAGTAGCAAACACAATTGAAACAATAATTATGCGTAATGCATAAGATGGAGTGTACGAAATGGATACGATCTTATTAATCACCATATTAGTCGTTATTTTCGCACTTGTGTTCGACTTTATTAACGGCTTCCATGATACAGCAAATGCCATTGCTACTTCTGTATCAACCCGTGCCTTAAAGCCACGTACTGCGGTTTATATGGCAGCGGTTATGAACTTCGTCGGAGCGATTACCTTCGTTGGGGTAGCCAAAGCCTTAACAAAAGATATTGTGGACCCATTTTCTTTAAATGCCTATGATGGCGATATTACAGGTTCTGTTGTGATTTTAGCAGCCTTATTATCTGCGATTACATGGAATTTATTAACATGGTATTTTGGGATTCCATCGAGTTCTTCTCATACATTGATTGGTTCTGTTGCAGGGGCAGCTATTGCCGCAGCAGGATTTGATATTTTGAACTATGCTGGGTTTATTAAAATTCTTCAAGCACTTATTTTTTCACCATTAATAGCGTTCGCCGCTGGTTTCCTGATGATGACTTTATTGAAGGTCATCTTCAAAGATATGAATTTATATCGCACGAATAAAGGCTTCCGCACAATGCAAATTGGGACAGCAGCCTTGCAATCCTTTACACACGGGACAAATGATGCGCAAAAGGCGATGGGGATTATTACCCTCGCGTTAATCGCGGGCGGCTTACACCAGGGAGATGATATTCCATTCTGGGTACGTTTTGCAGCAGCAACTGCGATGGGTCTTGGTACATCTGTTGGTGGTTATAAAATTATCAAAACCGTTGGTGGTAAAATCATGAAAATCCGCCCAGTGAATGGGGTAGCGGCAGACTTAGCTTCTGCATCGATTATCTTTGGTGCAACATTAATCCATTTACCTGTATCCACAACACATGTAATTTCTTCATCCATCATGGGTGTCGGAACAGCACACCGTGTTAAAGGGGTAAAATGGGGAATGGCACGCAAAATCGTTACAACATGGGTCATCACAATGCCAATCTCTGCTGTCATGGCAGCATTGATTTACTATTTTTTAAGTTTATTTTTCTAGCACAATTAAGAAGAATGCACAATCGCTGTGCATTCTTTTTTTGATTTTGGAGAAGAGTGAGCGGAGAGAGCGTGTGGAGCGGATAGAAAGCTGAAAGTGAAGGATACAGCGAAAAAAGTGGCGGATAGAACGCTCGAAGTGTAGGATAGCCTCGGTAGAATGATGGATAGAGAATTGAGGAGCGGATAGAATGTGGAAAGTGGAGGATACAGTAATAAAAGTGGCGGATAGAACGCTCGATGTGTAGGATAGCCTCTGTAGAATGGTGGATAGAGAAGAGAGGAGCGGTTAGAGTGCAGAAAGTGAGGGATACAGCGAAAAAAGTGGCGGATAGAACGCTCAAAGTAAAGGATACAAAGCTCAAATAGAAGGATAGCTCAACCCCACTAATTTCTGAATGGTAATAATCCCCTTACTATATTACAATATTTATATAAAGAGGATACCAATAGGAGGTTTCATCGGTGGCTACATTTCTACATGGCTTGGCTCAACAACTCATATTCCCCTTGTTTATAGTCCTATGCTTTTATTTTACATTAACTTATTTTCATCATCTAAAGATGGGTGATGACCGTGGTATTAAGAAAACAAAATGGGCAGCGGTGGTGTGTTTAGCGCTGGCTTTGGTTGCACCAGCACTTTATAATGTGATTATGTTTATGATCATAATGAGATAAAGTGATAATTTTGGAGCAATATGGGCGATACATATGTTTGACATTAAAACAAAATCCTGATATGCAATAAAACCAGCGACCCTATTATGAAGGGTGGCTGTTTTTTTGATGCAATAGGAAGGATAAGATTTGACTGAAAATGATCATTATTGCAAATAGAATCGCGAGTGACGTTCTGCCTGTATCATATAAAGCAAGAACAGCTAACGTAAAGAGGGCAGTTTCGAGTAGACCATGCATCCAGGGATTCAAGGGTATCCTTGCTTTGGGTGAGCCAAAAATACTCCATAGTCCTATGATGAGTAATGGGTATCCCACTCCCAGTAAGGATTTAATTAGTAGATTTGTTCCTACAAAGACACCCCAGTTTCCTAAAGCGAGTAGAACCCCAATTTCTAATAAAAATCGCAGGATAGCCATACATCCCCTCATTACGCAATCTGCTGTAAATGGGTCTTCTTAAAAGCGTCATCATATTTTAAACCATAGCCAAGTGCACGATCTAAGAAAATATGGGCGAGCCAAATCAGGGTAGCCATCAAAAGTATGGGTGTAGACGTTAGTAAACCAAAGACCATCAACACGGCAGGTAGCACAAAGCTATGTCCTATATTATAGAAAAGAGCGCCTATTTTTGTATTGATGAGATAGCCGACCATTGTGATATCAGGAAGCAATAAAAACACAATAAAATAAAGCCATGAAAAATCGAGATGCCCAAAGAAAAAGACTGTGATGATAAAGGCAATGAGATATTCGAAAGAGATGATTTTACGTAATTTCATTTAACCACGACCTTCCAGTAAATTTTGATACATATCCTCAATGAGTGAGGTAATTTTTTCTTGATTTTTTTCAAACTGTCCGTCAGCCATTAATGTTTTTGTCAGTTGTAACGAATGGAGCGCATGCTGATAGAATCGTAGTTGCTGCTCGATTTGGGCAATCTTTGTGGAAAATAGCTGGACCGTTTCTTCATTACATGTTGTTGAAATAGGCTTTTGTTCGAGTGTCAGTAAATGTTTAATTTCTTGTAGCGTAAAGCCTAGCTGGCGTAAGACGATAATAAATTTCATTGTATGTTCACACATGGCATCATACACACGGTAGCCATTGTCTTGTTTTTGAGGATGTAAGAGTCCCTCTTTTTCATAGTAGCGAACGGTATCGGTTGTTAATTGAAACTTCTCGGCGAATTGTTTAATTTTCATGTAAGTACCTCCTAACATCATCCTAACATTGGAGTATGCTCCAAGGTCAAGGTGCTGGAGGAAAAAAGCTGAAAAAAATGAAACGGTCAGTCAGTGGCAGTCGTTTATAGTGTAAGAAGGGGAGGTGGACGGCATACTTGAAGAAATGATCGAAGAACATGCAGCGCATTTATTACGTCTCGCCTATTTTTATGTGAAGAACCGACAAACTGCTGAGGATATTGTGCAAGAGGTCTTTATTAAATTTTCTCAGCATGGCTATGAAGAACGAGGGCAGTTACGTGCATATTTATCGACATTAACGATTAATCAAAGCAAGGATTATTTAAAAAGCTGGCATTATAAAAAATTACTATTACAAGAAAAAATATTTCCTGTGCAGGGGAATAAACAACGGGATGAGCTTGTGGCAGCAGAGGAACGTTCACAAATTGGGGCAGCTATTTTAAAGCTATCACTAACCTATCGGGAGCCCATCATTCTTTATTATTTTGAGGAAATGAAGATTCGTGATATTGCCCAGCTACTAGGCATTGCTGAGAATACGGTGAAGACAAGATTGAGAAGGGCTAGAGAAGCATTAAAGCCTCATCTGAAGCAGGAGGAATGGGAGGTGCTTAGACATGAATGAGATACACAAGGAATTACTCAAAGTAGCGGGTGATATGACAGCAAGCAAAGAGCGTGTTAAAAAACATGTGCTACAACAGTCTATCAATAGAAGGAAGCCTTTTCGATTCACCCTATTAACCGTCGTACTGACACTTTGTATGGCAGGGTTTGTTATGGTGCAGCTTCTTACGAACGAACCAAAGCAAACGTCCTCACTATTTCATGAAAGGCAGCTTGAGCACTTCGAACGTATTAATCAGACCATGTGGCCAGGGAAAGAGCAGGAATTTTATAAGGAGGAGTCCTACCTTTCTTATGAGAAGCTCGTTGCCGCCTACTATTTTGCGACATCATTAGGGATTGATTATTCAAAGGCAGAGCTTGAGATGGAGAGAAAGAAGCAAGTAGAACAGTTGGAAATGCTTTATCAGTCATCTGAATACGAAGCACTTTTTCAAGGATTAGCACCGAAACAGTATGTTGAAACATATCTCGAACCCCTTCTGCCGATGTATACAACGAGAACGAAACTATATGCCTTATATAAAGAAAAATATCCAGCTTTTTATGCTTACCAAGAGGTAGCCAATATTGATGCCAAACGATATTTCCAAGCGCATTATACTGAGCAGGCAACAGCCTTCCAAAAGGAACAGAACATTGTAATACGTACCAGCTCACATGGCGCTTCAATGGTCGGAACAGTTGCAAAGGTTGAATCGAATGTTTTCTTATTTATTGAAGGGGTGATTCCTGAGGATCTTGAGCATATGACGGAGGAACAGCTTAGTGAAAAATATGAACAAGCCGATTGGTATCCTGTGC
Organism: Lysinibacillus sp. FSL K6-0057; assembly: GCF_038630885.1. NCBI lineage: Bacteria > Bacillati > Bacillota > Bacilli > Caryophanales > Bacillaceae > Lysinibacillus > Lysinibacillus sp. FSL K6-0057. The sequence goes on from NZ_CP152047.1 coordinate 2,014,364, forward strand.
TGGATGAATTTCCTGTCGAGCAGGGAGATTATATTACTTTAACTTCAATGGGAACAGGGAGCATTGAGGAAAACGGAGTCGTAAGAAAATATGGTTTATTATCTAAATTGGAAAAACTAGAGCCAACCGTTACAAGGATGCTTGAGCTGGAAAATGAAAAAGAGGTCGCTGAGTTTTTACAGGATATGCCTTGGAAGACTGCAAATTATATGAAAAGACCACCCGAATATTCATTTGAAGTAGAAGGTGTCCGTATTGAAATGTGGAAGGGCTATGGTGGTTCCCTTTATCTTCAAAAGGTAGGGAGCGGTGAAATTCAGTTGAGTGCCAGCAGAGCGAAGGAATTAAAAGCCATCCTAGGTATAGAAGATTAACAAGTCTCTTGAAAGAGGCTTGTTTTTTATTTTGGAGAAAATTATAGTAAAAGTACCATGTTAAAATAACCTTTTTTAAAATCTAGGATAAAATACACAATAATTTTCAACATTAGGATGAATTACTTAATAGTGAAAAAATAAATGAGTCCAAAGAATTGTAATATTTCAAGGGCAAATGTAGTATTAAAGAAGTAGGGATGAAGAAAAGGAGGGGCGGTATGAACGCACAAGAATTTGAAGAATTATGGATTACGCTGAATGAGTTATATAATGCGGATCGTTTTTTAGAATATATAGAAATAAGTAGTGCCGCAATTGAAAGTGCCATTAAGCTTGAAATGTATGATAAGGCTATTCTTCTATTACGTTATAGCTGTGCCAGTTATTTTCAAACGGGTGATCTACAGCTTTCTATAAGCGTCCTTGAACAATATCGTGAGTTAACTTTTCAACATGGCAATGATATTGATTTAATTCAATATTACAATTTAGCGGCCATTTATTGGGGAACATTTGGTCATTTAAAGAAATCAGAAGAATTGATGTTAAAAGGCTTAAAAATTGCTGAAACGATTCAGCATGTGGAGAGCATGGGGAAAATCTACAACAATCTGAGCGACTTAGATATATCCATGGGTAGCTATCGGACAGCGAAGGAATTTGCTTTAAAGAGTTTATATTACGCCAATGCGTTTGAAATGAAGCATAAAGAGCCTTATACAGGGATTATCCATCCGAAGACGAACCTAGCTGTTGCGCTTATTTGGCTTGAAGAATTTGAAGAAGCCAATACGATATTACAAGAATTAATGGCAACGATTCATCACCCACCTTATTCGAAAGTACAACTGGAGGTTCTCAATGCCTATGCCTTCCTATGTGAAAGACAGGGACGTGTAAGTGAGGCCATAGATTTATACCAAAAGACGAAGCATTATGCTTTGCAAAACAATGATCTTTCCTTGCTTCAATTAATTTATAATTCGTTAGTGAAGCTAATTGAGGAGCAAGGCAATAAAATCGTGTTATGCGCGATACAAAAGGAATATATTAATATTTTGTTAGAAATTCAGCGTGAAAACTATTCGCATGTATTGTTTGAGATGGAATATAACGATCATAAGAAGCAATTTGAAAAAAATGCCTATATTGATCCTTTGACGAATATCTACAATCGTCGCTATTTTGATGAACAGGCTAAAAAGATGGTCGAAAAAGCTGCTGAAGGTCATCAGCAATTGGCCTTGATGATGGTGGATTTAGATCATTTTAAAGAAATCAATGATATGAATGGCCATTTATTTGGCGATGATGCGTTGACGAATACAGCCAAAACATTACAGGACTATTTTCAGCCCTTTGCGTCCATTGTCGCCCGTTTTGGTGGAGATGAATTCATTGTGTTGAGTCAAGTAAAGGAAGGTGAATCGGTGCAAACGTTGGCCGACAACCTGTATCAAACCTTAACGGCACTGTCACTTACGGTGAATAATCAAACCGTTCAGTTGGAATTCAGTATTGGTGTCAGTACGAACAATCATGGCAAAATTCAGAAAGTAGAGGAGCTCATTCAGCATGCGGATGAAGCGCTTTATAAGTCAAAGCGTAACGGCCGCAACCAAATTACGCACTATAACCAATATTGCGATGTGGGAAATGGTATTTAAAAGAGAGAGAGGCAAATCTACAGAAGAAGTGCCTCTTTCGTGAAGTGTTGCTAGTGTGATGGATTAAGCAAGCCGTAAAACACAATATCTTCAAAAGTACCGTTTTTATAAACATGATCCTTTAATGTTCCCTCATAGCGCATGCCGCATTTCTCCATGATTTTCCCTGATGCGGGATTGGATTGAAAATACTGGGCATAAATACGATGATACTGCTTCTCCTGAAAGGCAAATTCGATAATCGCTTGAGCTGCCTCTGTTCCGTAGCCATTTCCCCAATAGGACTCTCCAATCCAATAAGCGATTTCTCCTCTTTGGTGTTGAGATTGATTTGACAGCCCTATTGCTCCATACAATTGTCCGCTGTGTTTGTCTGTTATCGCAAATTCGTAGCTTCGATTTTCCTCAAAGTTTTGTTGATGCGTGGAAATCCATGACAGTGCACATTCTAATGTATAAGGATAAGGTAAATTCAGCGTGCTTTTATAAATCGCATAATTGTTACATAAAACACTTACTTCTTGTGCATCTGCATCTGTAAAAAGTCGAAGTATTAAACGCGGTGTTTCTATCGTTTTTTCTGTTGGTGAATAAATCATCGAATGCCCCCCTTTTCGTTGGTTGGATTGATTATAGCACAATAAAAAGTAAAGTAAACCAAATATTGGGTATCTAATAACATCTTGAATTGGAATAAAAATTTATTGAAAAACGATAAATTATGTGGTAAGTTTAACGGGAGATTAAATAAAAGAGGTGCGTAAGATGAAACGAGAAACGCTCTTTTTAAAGATAGCTGTTTTTCTAATAGGCATACCCGTTCTTGCCTTATGTGTATGGGTGGTGCCTCGTGTTGCTTTGGGTACAGCGGGGCATTCTCCGGTCCTAACCATTGTTGCTTTAGTTGGCGTCTATGCAACGGCTATCGCTTATTTTGTTGCTCTATTTACGACAATCAAACTACTAAGCTATATTGACCAAAACATTGCATTTTCAGAGCTGTCAGTGAAAGCTTTAATCAAGATCAAATATTGTGCAATTATTATTAGTAGTGTTTACGTGGTTGGCATGCCACTGATATACTATGCTGCAGAAGTAGACGATGCACCAGGTCTTATACTTATCGGAATGGTCATTATTTTTGCTTCCTTTGTCGTGGCAGTCTTTGCTGCTGTGCTGCAAAAGCTTCTTAAAAATGCCATCGATATCAAATCAGAAAATGATCTAACGGTTTGAGGTGAATACTATGGCAATGATCATTAATATTGATGTAATGCTGGCGAAACGAAAAATGAGTGTAACAGAGCTTTCAGAAAAGGTTGGCATCACGATGGCAAACCTCTCGATTTTAAAAAACGGCAAGGCCAAAGCCATCCGCTTTTCAACATTAGAGGCTATTTGTGAGGCATTGGATTGCCAGCCTGGCGATATTTTGGAATATCGAAAGAACGAGGACCTACAAAAATAAGGATCTGCGTAAAGCAGATTCTTTTTTTTGTAGAAATTATTGCCAACAGAAGTCGTCCTATGCTAGGATAAAGGTAAGATAAATCGACAGGCAGTCGGTCAATTATAAGGAGTTGTCTTGATGAGGGAAATGAAAAAAGCAGAAGAGCGCAGAAATGAAATATTAGATGCAGCGGATGAATTATTTACGCAGAAGGGGTTTGACGGCACTAGCACAAGTAATATTTTGGAAAAAGTAGGTATTGCTCGAGGCACCCTTTATTATCATTTTAAATCCAAGGAAGATATTATGGATGCACTGATTGAGCGTTATACAAGCACGATGCTCGCAAAGGCAAAAACCGTTGCAGCAGACACAAGCATCGCTGTAAATGAACGTATATTGCGCGTTGTCATGGCATTGAATATGCAAAATGAACATGGTGGACAGGAAATGATGGAGCATGTTCATAAGCCACAAAATGCTTTGATGCATCGCAAAATACAGCAGGTGGTCATCAATCAAGTACCGCCAATCCTCACGGCCATTATTCGTGAGGGCATTGAGCAAGGTATTTACCAAACACCCTACCCCTATGAGTGCATGGAAATGATAATCGCTTATACCAATACGGTATTCGATGATGATCTCGTCTTGATGACAGATGAGGAACGAGCAGCCCGTATCCCAGCATTAATTTTTAATATTGAACGAATGCTAGGGGTGGAAAGTGGTAGCTTACTGTATATGATGCAAATGTTTGGGAATGAAGGGGAAGGCAGTACGAACTAATTTTTTTAGGTCTTGTTAGGTTTGACGCCAGTTAACAACTTACAAAGAGGTGACCTATGTATTGGAAAATTGTGCGCAATGATATGGCAAATAGCAAGCTAATTACAGGTATGACAACATTATTTGTGGCGGCAGCGGCTTTGCTTGTCACATTATCAGCAGTACTGATCGTCCATTTGACAAGTGCGATTGATACGCTGATGAAGCAAGCAGAAACGTCGCATTTTCTCCAAATGCATGCAGGGGAAATCGATCAAGTGCGGCTCACTGAATTTGCAGAGCAAAATGAATATGTAAATGAATTTCAAATGAATGAATTTCTAAATGTGGAAGGCTCGAAGATTCATATTGCGGGTACCACATTGGCACATAGTGTGCAGGACAATGGTTTTAGCACGCAAAGTGAGCAATTTGATTATTTACTGGACCTTGATGGAAACGTGATTGAAGTGTCCAATGGTGACATTTATGTACCTGTAAGCTATTGGAAGGACGGCATTGCCGACTTGGGTGATACCGTGATGGTCCATGATCAAACCTTTACAATAGCTGGGTTTCTAAGGGATTCACAGATGAATTCTATGCTGGCTTCCTCTAAACGCTTTCTGGTCAGTGAACAAGATTATGCAGCAATCCAGGGAGCGGGCACAGTTGAATATTTAATCGAGTTTCGCTTAAAAAATTTGGCGGATTTAAAGAGTTTTGAAGAAGCCTATATGGGGGCAGGGCTCGAAGCAAACGGACCAACCATTACGTACCAGCTTTTTCAAATGCTGAATGCCATATCGGATGGTCTCATGATTGCTGTCATCCTACTTATCAGCATCCTTGTAGTCGCTATTGCTTTTATGTGTATCCGTTTTACCCTGCTCACTAAAATGGAAGAGGATACTCGAGAAATCGGTGTGATGAAAGCGATTGGCTTACGCGTGGGGGATATTCAGAAAATGTATCTAGCCAAGTATGGCGTGATCGCTGTAATTGGCTGCCTGCTTGGTTTTGCCTGCTCTTTCTTGCTTCGAGATATGCTATTAGAAAATATTCGTTTGTTCATGGGAGAAACAGACAATGGCTCACAAATTTGGCTGTTCACTGGTCTCGGGTTGCTGCTCGTATTTATGGTGATAATGGGCTATGTACAATCAGTATTGAAACAGTTTCGCAAGCTATCAGCCACACAGGCTATTCGCTTCGGTACAACGCAAGGTAAAGTGCAACATGCAAAATTTTTGAACCTCAGCTCCAATAAAAGGCTTCCGATTAATCTTTTTCTTGGCATGAAGGATGTGCTCGCGCGAAAAAGTCTTTATGCGACAATGCTTGCCGTGCTATTATTAGCAACATTTATTATCATCGTCCCTCAAAATCTACACAACACGATTGCGGCTAAAAGCTTTATTACGTATATGGGCATTGGGAATAGTGACATCCGAATCGATATCCCACAAGGCAAGCAAAATGCACACCAGGTGGCAGCGGTGATCGATACGCTTGAGCATGACACAGCCATCAAGAATTACACTGTTTTGACAACGAAAAAGTTCACAACGATTGCCGAGGACGGAACAGCGCAAAACCTAAAAATAGAGCTGGGTAACCATACGATCTTCCCCTTAGAATATGCGCATGGTAAGGCACCGGTTGCCCCTAATGAAGTAGCGCTTTCGGTGCTCAATGCGGAGGAACTTCAAAAAAAGGTTGGCGATCGGATAGCAGTGGTCATCAATGATGAGGAGAAAAAGTTGAGGGTCAGCGGTATTTATTCAGATATTACAAATGGCGGCAAGACAGCTAAAGCAGCTTTCTCTGATCATTCCACGGAAAGCATGTGGAGTGTTATCTATAGTACGATGGCAGATCCATCACTCGTCACAGATAAAAGGGCGGAATATGCAAAAACCTTCTCTTTTGCCAAGGTGTCAGGGATTGATGATTATATCAATCAAACATTTGGTACGACGATTCATGCCATTGACAAGGCAGCCCGTGCAGCACTTGTCATAGCACTATTGCTGTGTGTGCTCGTGACATTATTATTTATGAACATGCTGATTACGAAGGATCAAGCGCCTATCGCTATTATGAAAGCGTTAGGATTTACGAATGTCGATATTGCTACACAATATGCGGCGCGTTCGGTTTTTGTTTTACTGCTAGCCATTACGATGGGGACGTTGCTCGCAAACACGCTAGGCGAATTTCTAACAAGTACAGTCATTGCATCATTTGGGGCGGCATCATTTGATTTTATGATTAATCCACTAGCAGCCTATGTTTTTTGCCCACTAGCGCTCACAAGCGTCGTACTGCTAGCCACGCTATTCGGTACGTCAAGGGCAGGGCAGGTAAAAATAATAGAGCATATAAAGGAGTAGAACCTATGAATCTAGTGAGTGGTGAGCAAATTGCAAAGTCTTTTCAAGTAGGCAATGACCAGCATCCGGTTTTAATGGATGTCTCAGTGGCAATCAATCAAGGGGAGTTTATCGCCATTATGGGGCCATCTGGCTGTGGGAAATCGACATTATTGTATGCCCTTAGTGGGATGGATAGTATTGATCATGGTCAGGTTACCTTTGATGGAATGGATTTAACAGCACTAAGTGACAAAGAACTGGCTGATTTGCGTAGAACGAAAATGGGCTTTGTCTTTCAGCAGCCGACCTTTCTAAAAAGCCTAAATATCCTTGATAATATTCTGTTACCTGCCATGCGTGATCAGCGAAAAAATGTGAGGGCCTTGACAGAAAGGGCGCTGCAAATCATGAACAAAATGGGGATTGCAGACTTGGCAGAGCGAGATATTACACAGGTTTCTGGCGGGCAGCTGCAACGAGCAGGCATCTGTCGCGCTTTGATTAGCAACCCACAAATCATTTTTGGCGATGAACCCACAGGCGCTTTAAATTCAACGTCTGCTCAGGAAATCATGGATTTATTCGCCGCCATCAATCGAGAAGGCACAACGGTTATGCTTGTGACACATGATCCAAAAATTGCCGCACGAACAGAGCGTATCCTTTTTATGTCTGATGGCGCTATCGTGAATGAACTGCGGTTGCCTGATTTCACGGGCAATGATTTAGATGATCGAATGGTCAAAGTTGTCTCTACTATGCAAAAAATAGGTATTTAGCTTGAAGGAATCCGTAATGATTTAAAAATTACGGATTTTTTTTGTGAAAAATGAATCGCAATCGTTATGGCGTCCGTCAGTAGTGTAGAAAGTAGGTGAGGGCAATGATGGATATTGAACAGATAATCGAGGAGCACGGTGATTACTTACTAAAGGTCGCCTATCTATATGTAAAAAATAAGGCAACGGCGGAGGACATCGTGCAGGATGTGTTCATCGCCTTTTATCAAAAGCAGGGACAGTTTCGTCAGGAAGCATCCTTGCGTACATATTTAGTGAAAATGACGGTTAATCGAAGTCACGATTATTTACGGAGTTGGAAAAGTAAACGCCTGACATTGTTTGAAAAAATCACGGGGCGCACAACAGCTATGACACCTGAAAAGGAGATGCTAGAGAAATCCGTCAAAAAAGAGCTGACGGAGGCATTGTTTACATTATCAGTTGCCTATCGTGAGGTCTTGATTTTGTATTATTTTGAGGAGATGTCGACAGTGGAAATTGCACAGCTTGTACACTGTCCGGAAGCAACGATTCGCACAAGATTACAGCGAGCTCGTAAACAGCTGGCAACAGCAATGGGTGACTTTGATTGGGAGGTGCTACGCCATGAATCAATTTAAAGAGGATGTATTAAAGGAGCTACAAGATGTCAAGCTCTCACAGCAGCGCAAACAAGTAATCGCGGAAAAAGCACGACGAAAGGTTCAACGCAAAGCAGGTGGTCAATGGACGTATCGTTTCGTGCTCGCAACCTTTACTATTTTTGTCATCGGTTTTAGCTATATCTTGACACAACAGAAAGAACAACGGACTTCAAGCCATCAAGCGGCTAGCCTACAGTCGGATACTTGGCATTGGTGGTCACTTTTTGATTCGGATTATGTAAGAGGCTTTATTTTACTGAGCATTTTTATAGGGGCGACATTTATAGTCAAACGTTATCTAGTGAAAAAGGGTTTTGGTTTACCTGTTTGTATTGAATGTGGGGAAAGCTGGTCTGAGAAGGATGCACGTAAATTATATCGCAAAAATAGTGAAATTGTGTGCCCGCATTGTGGACAAAAGCAATATCGCACAAAAAAATCTATGCAAATCAGTGGTGTGATGACGATGCCAGTACCTTTGTTGATTATGCTGCAGCATGTTTTCCAACATTTTGTCATCGGTATTATTTTCTTTTTAGTGGGGATGTTCTATTACCATTATCAAATTGCGCCATATGTATTTAAGCTACAAGAAAAAGATCCAATGAATGAACCTTTATGGTAATGATTATGATAGGAAATTGCTATTGTAATCTAGCAATTTCTTTTTTTATTTTAAAATAGATTGACAATGGTTTTCATTTGCTTTATCTTTGTGTTAACTTATTTTTATTATTAGTTAACGCACAAGGGGAGGCTTTTTACATTGAAAAAAGGAAGTACATATCAATACGTCTTAGCAGCATTTGGGGCAGCGATTATCGCGGTTTTAGCACAGGTAACAATTCCATTACCACTTATTCCGATTACAGGTCAAACTTTAGCGGTTGGAATCATTGTGACGATTTTAGGGACAAGATTAGGCACGTTATCTGTTCTATTATATATTTTACTAGGGGCAGCAGGTTTACCTGTATTTAGTGGTATGTCAGGTGGACTAGGAATTTTAGTTGGTCCAACAGGTGGGTATATTGTCGGTTTCCTTGCCACAGCGATTATTATGGGCTTATACTTAGATAAATTTGGTATTACATTTGCTCAAGCTATTATTGCGAATATCATTGGGATGATCATTACATTAGCGTTTGGGACAGTGTGGTTAAAAATTGTAGCAGATTATACATGGACAGCTGCCTTTATGGGTGGAGTTGCACCATTTATCGTGGTGGGTATCGTCAAGGCGGTACTTGCAGCATGGATTGGTGTCATTGTTCGTCGTCGCTTAGAAAGAGCGCACTTAATTGAAGCAATAGCATAGGACATGGGAGGAATTGTTTTGGCAACATTATGGACAGGTGGTAAGATTTACACGATGGCTCAGGTTGGTGAAACAGTGGATGCAGTCCTTGTTGAAGATGGAAAAATTGTGGCGACAGGCTCAGTGGAGAGCTTGTCGCCACTAGCTGCTTCTATCCAACATTTAGAGGGGAATATCATGTATCCAGGCTTTGTCGACAGCCATTTACATATTATTGGCTACGGAGAAAAACTCAAGCATCTTGATGTATCGGCGGTTACCAGTAAGGAGACGCTACTTGAGAAGCTTCAAGAGCGAATGTCTGAGGCGTCAGCACATGAATGGGTCATTGCGATTGGACTAAATGAAAACCAATTTGAGGAGCCCATTTTCCCTACCTTAGCGGAGCTAGATGCCCTTGGAGATGCTCATTTAATTATTAAACGGAGCTGTCACCATTTGATCTTAGCCAATTCCAAGGCACTTGCATTTGCAGGAATTACAAATGCTACCCCTTCGCCAGAGGGCGGCGTTATTGACAAAGTAGATGGTCAGCTCACAGGTGTGTTAAAGGATGCAGCATTGTATTTAATTGTTAACCATATGCCCCATATTACACCTGCGTATATTGAGGAAGCACTGACAAAGGCGGTGGCCTCATTGCAATCCTATGGTTTAGTAGGGGGACATTCAGAGGATTTAAGCTATTATGGACCACCAAGCCAGCCGATTCAGGCTTATCGCAAAATCGTAGAGGCACAGCAATCCTTTAAGGTGCATTTATTACAGCATCATACAGTCTTTGAAGAGGTTGCGAAGATGGATTTAACCCCATCACCATTTTTAGCGTTTGGTGCGATGAAAATTTTTATTGATGGAGCCTTTGGAGGTCGCACGGCTGCACTACGTCAGCCTTATTGTGATGATCCAGATAATGCGGGGATGCTTATTCATACAACAGAGCAATTAACAAGCTATGTTCAGCTAGCACGCCGATATGGACAAACCGTTGCTGTGCATGCCATTGGTGATTTAGCGATAGACATGATTTTAGATGTTTTTGCGGCCAATCCTCCTCAGGATGGTCAGCTTGATCGGGTCATCCACTGTAGCTTAGTCGATGAGGAACTATTAGCCAAGCTAGCTGCATTACCAGTGGCAGTGGATATGCAGCCGCAATTTGTACAGGGAGAATATCAAGCAGAGCTATCGAGACTTGGAGAGGAGCGCGCACAGGGCTTACATCCTTTAAAATCCCTTCTTGACCGAGGGCTGATTGTGGCAGGTGGCAGTGACGCTCCGATTGAAGTACCAAATCCGTTGCACGGTATCTACGCGGCTGTCACTAGAAGAAATTTTGGGGAGACACATGATGGCTACAATCCTCATGAGAAAATTTCACGATTTGAGGCAGTCCGTTTGTACACAGTAGGGGCGGCTGAAATAATTGGGCAGCAATTTAGGCGTGGCAAAATTGCAGAAGGCTATGCAGCAGACTTTACGATTTTGCAAGAGGATGTATTTACGGTAGAGACGGAGCAACTACCACACATACAAGTGGCATGTACGGTTGTGGATGGTAAGATTGTCTATGAAAATCGCTGAGAAGGTTATCCTTCACAGCGATTTTTTTCATGGGGCTATTGTTTGTCAGCTAGTTTTGTTACTTGTTGTTCCAAGTTCGATACACGTTTTGTTAAGTCCTCTACTTGCTGTTGCATGGTTGGTGGAGGAGGCACAGGGGCGGTAGATTTCATTTTTTTAATCATATGAATCATCACGAAAAAGATGGCTAGAAACATACATAAAAGAACAGTTGTACTAATGATATCGCCAAGATTGAATTTCATGTTTGCGCTCCTTTCTGTAGTGGGTATCTAGTTATATACAGGGTGGCATGCTAAAAAGTTTCAAAAAAATGGAGAATGTCACGATGAATACAAAAATCGATTCCTACTTTGATGTAGAGGCATGCTATTTTATTGGCTTTGAGGAATGGGCCATAGCAGTCAAAACATACGTTAGTAGAGAGCGATTTTAACAGCATGATAGGGGTGAGTATGTGCACAAGGCAGGACAAGTAATGCGACAGGCTGTTCATAATATTTATGTATATCGATTCGATTATGTACAGGTTTTCGCATTAATTAGAATCTTTCAGTTTTTAATGATGATCCCTGTAACCTCTATCGTTTTGAAGCTCATGCTACGAGTAACAGGGTTTACACATATTACCGAGCAAAATTGGCAAAGCTTTGTGACCCATCCCTTTGTCATCATGATGATTTGTCTATTAATTTTGCTGTTTTTATTATTTGTGTATTATGAGATGGGCTTTTTATTTCTCATGGCCTTTCATCAGCAACGGGGAATTCGCTATCGATTTCTTCCTTTATGGCAACAATTAAATCGCAAGGTTGTTTATTTTTTTAGTGTGCAAATACTGTTTCTTATCGTCTATCTAGCACTATTAATGCCACTAGCTTCCTTTATGCTACCACTTACGTTGACCCAATCCATCTCCCTTCCACATTTTCTAACTGAAGAAATCATGAGCAGTCGAGCGGGTAGACTAACATATGCTGCGGTGGCAAGCATCGTGGTGCTGATAGGTATTCGAAGTATTTTAACCTTACCTATTTTTACAATCCAGCCGCACATCTCTATTTTGCGTTCCTTTAAGCAGAGCTGGCATTTTTCTAAGCGAGGTTTATTTGAATTACTAGTGCTATTAGCGATGCTTTTAACAGGACATCTGTTGATGATGCTTGGGATAACAGTGATCGCTACGTTTCCGCTCTATTTAATCGAACGTTTAATGCCAAGTGCCGCATTGGTTACAGCTGGGCTGACACTGGCCTTTTTGGAAATGGTCTTTGTGGTGCTTTTTAGTTACTTACAGGCGATGTTTTCACAAGTTATGGTTGCCATTACGTATAATACGCCGGTGATGGGCAAAGTCAGCGCTACTACACATCGGAAGCGGCGCTATAAGCCATTGCTGTTGATCAGTGGCATTGTTTTTCTCGTATTAAGTATGATGAATATCAATTCATTAGAGAAAAGTGTCTATGCTCCAGACACAAAAATTATTGCCCACCGCGGCTATGTCGCTGGCAATGTAGAAAATACGATTAGTGGATTGGTGAGTGCAGCCAATGCGGGGGCAGATTTAATTGAAATCGACATTCAGCAAACCGTGGATGGCGAATTCGTCGTCTTCCATGATCGAACATTACGAAGGCTAGCAGGTAAAAACGGTGTCATTGCGAATATGACCCTGAGCGAACTAAAAACGTTAACCATTCATCAAAATGGCTTTAGCGATAAAATTGCTTCATTAGATGAGTGTATTGAAATTGCTAAAGCGCTAGATGTGGCGCTATTAATCGAATTAAAGGTGCATGGCCAAGAAACAGAAGATGTTTTACCTAAATTAGTAGAGAAGCTACGAAAATACAAGGTGCTAGATTCCTACTATGTGCAATCCGCTGATGTACAGAAAATGACACAATTAAAAAAATTGGTGCCAAATTTGCGTGTCGGCATTGTCTATGCACTCAATATTGGTCCAATGGAGGAAAATGTTGATTTTATCGCATTGGAGGAATCCTGGGTAACGGAGCAGCTTATCGAAGAATTGAAGCAGCACCCGACCGATTTATTTGTCTGGACACTCAATGACGACCGCTCCCTGCAAACCTTTATCGAAAAAAATGTCAGCGGCGTCATCACCGACCACCCCGACGTCGCCCGCGAGCTAAGAACGCAGCAAAGCGAAAACCAATACTTCTTACAACGCATCCTGAATCGACTGCGATTTATCTTCTGATCGGGGGTGAATACCCGCGAACGAAGAGAATACTCGCGGAGAGGAAGTGAATACCCGCGAACGAAGGGGAAATACTCGCGGAGAGGAAGCGAATACCCGCGAACGAAGGGGAAATACTCGCGGAGAGAAAGCAAATACCCGCGAAAGAAATGAAAATACCCGCGGAAGCAAAAGCTCGAGCCATAAAAATTTTGGGCCAAATTGTAACCTTTTTCATGTGAACACGACTACTATTATGAACTCGTGAAAATGAAGGAGATGCTTTTTGTATGAAAATGACGAAAGTCGTACCATTTGCTATGTCAGCATTATTATTAGGGGGCGCGATTGGAGCTCCAACTGCATCAGCGAACGAAGGGGAGGCTACTGTGATTAACGCAGAAACTTCGGTCCAACAAGTGCAGCCTGTTTTTATTAAGGTGACAGGTACAATTGACAGCGTAGAAGTACGTGAAAACGCCACATACTATACAGTGGTTGATGGTGACAATACCAATATTATGATTGCGAATAAAGACACATTAGTTTTCGACAATATGGGTAAAGAAGTCAAGCTTCAAAAAGGAGATAAGGTGTCAGCTTACTCTTATGCCAAGAAGCCGATGCTTGCAATTTATCCACCACAGTACAACCCAGAAGTAATTATTGTGGAAACGGAAGAAATGGGTAGCGTGGAAGTGGATTTCTTCAATAAAGATTTAGTGGATACTGAAAATAACTTAAAGTTAAATGTTGGGGAAGACACGAAGCTGGCAAGTGCTACTGGCAAAGATGTGAAAGTGGACGATTTAAAAGAGCAGCATTTAGTGGTGTTCTACACAATCGCAACGATGAGCATCCCTGCTCAAACACCACCTTCCAAGGTGATTGTGTTAGATACAATCGAGAAGGAAGAGCCTGTTGAAGTGGACCCAGTGCCAACACCAGAGCCAGCTCCAGTTGATTCAGCGGTTCAAGAAATTATTAATAAAGACTTTTATGAAGTAGAAGGAACGAAAATGGTGCCGCTACGCTTAATCGCTGAAAAGCTAGGCTTTAAAGTAGAAGTAACGCCAAAAGGTGCCATCGTTTCAAAAGGGGCCCTTTCGTATACAATTACGCGAGGTCAAAAAGAATATGGTTATAATAAAGCACTTCGCCAATTTAAAGTAGCCCCTGCTTTATTAGAATCTGGCAAAACTTATGTGCCTGTTGAATTTGTAGAGGAATTAATGAAATAATTAAGTTGAAGTATCTAGCAAATAGCTAGGTACTTCTTTTTATATTTTCTTCCAATGGGAAATTCAGTACAATAGAAAAGAAAAGTCGAAGGATAAAGGAGAACGCTATGAAACAAGCACTCATCATTATCGATATACAAGAGGCTTTCTTTCTAGATAGCCAACAAAATCTTTGGAACAGTGAAGCCATTATCAAAAATATCAATGCCTCCATTACATGGGCACGTCACAACGAAGTACCGATTATTTTTATTCAGCATACAGAAGCAGACGATGTTGATTTTGCAATAGGTCAGCCTGGGTGGGAACTGTATCATGGACTACAAAGAGAAGCGGAAGATCAAGTGATTCAAAAAACAACATGGGACGCTTTTTATCAGACGGAGCTAGCGGCTTATTTACAAGCGCAGCACATCGACCAATTGATTTTCGCTGGCGCTCAAACAGAGTTCTGCCTTGATACGACAATCCGCAGTGCTTTTAGTCATGGCTACCAGCATAATATTTTAATAGAAGATGCCCATAGCACCTTAGATAGTAATGTACTGGCAGCACCGCAAATTATTCAACATCATGAATCTATTTGGCATAATCGTTTTGTGCAAATTCAGTCTATTGGGGGGCTTCAACATGCTGATTGACCAGAAAGAGCTTCAGATAAAAGAGCTATCCTATACAATTCGCTGTGCCCGATGCGAAGATGCCCAAGCCTTATCGGATTTGCGCTTGCAATTAGACGGTGAAACGGAAAACTTCGATCGTGAACAAGGCGAGGCAGTGATTGATCGAGCAGGCTTTGAGCAACTTATTCAAAAAGACATCGAAAGCCCCAAAAATCTGTGTTTAGTAGCGGTTGTCGGTGATCGAATCGTTGGGTTCTCAAGATGTGAGGGCTCTTCACTCAAAAGGCTTGCCCATAAAGTCACATTTGGCGTTGGTGTTAGTAAAGCGTTTTGGGGCTATGGCATAGGAAAAGTCTTGCTGCAACAATCCATTGCTTGGGCAGATGCCAATGGTGTACGGAAAATAGCACTAGAAGTGTTAGAAACCAATGAGAAAGCCATACAGCTCTATAAAAAAATGGGCTTTTTAGTGGAAGGCATTGTGAAAAATGATAAATGCCTTGCAGATGGTATGTTCTATCATACGATCATTATGGGAAGATGGCAGGAATAGCTACGTAGAAGGAATTTGAAACAGCATGACAAATTTTATGTATATCTTTTGTTTAATTGTCTGGGGTCTTAATTTTATTGCAGTCAAAATTCAAGGAACGCCAGTCAGTTTAGAATTATCTTTAACCTATCGTTTAGTGATGACAGCCTTTTTATTTTTCATCCTTGCTTGGTTCATGAAACCACAGGGTAAACCACAACAGCGCGATGTACCTTTTATCATCGTTTTTGGCGTTTGTAATTTTGCATTCAGCTATTTAGCGCTGTATTATGCGACGATATGGAGCTCGGCTGCTATTGTTACATTAATTTTTTCATTAAAAGTCATATTAACACCCATCGCTCTACGGATATTTCTCAAGGAGCCATTGCATCGTCGTGTTTTAATTGGCGGCATTTTAGGTGTCATCGGCGTGGGGGTGCTGATTTACCCATCTTTACATAATATGGAGTTAAAAGGAGTTTTGATTGCCTTTGTAGGGACTGTCCTGACAGCCATCGGGGATGCAAGCTCTGCCAGAAATGCCAAGCATCAAATAAACCCGGTTTATGCGAATGCCATTGGTTTTGCAGTGGGCAGTGCAGTCATGTGTGCCATTGTTTGGCTACAGGGACAAACAGTCGTGATACCCAAATCCTTTACCTACTTATCGGCTCTATTGTATTTAACGATTATCGCATCTTTTCTTGCATGGTTATTTTACTTAAAACTAGTCGAACGAATTGGTGGGGCAAAAAGTGGCTATATGGTGGCGTTATTTCCCGTGATTGGCGGTTTTGCTTCTGTTGTCATTGGGGAATCAACACTCAGTATTTATTTAATCTTAGGCTGTCTTTTTAGCTGCATCGGGGCTGCGATTGCCTTAGGCTTTAAAATTAAGCCTATTTTACGATGAACGAAAACCCTCTTCCCTTCATAAACTAGAGAAGAACGCTTGAAAAGGGTGAGGGGCAAAATGTCATTCGTTCCATTGAATGCGATGGGCATCAGTAGAGAAAAAGAAGAAGATCATTGGGATATTGATCGTTGGGAAAATGATGGTGGCAGAAGCTTAGAGGCGTAAGGGAGACAGAAATTTGTCTCCCTTAAAATATTTTTGAAACCTTTTGATAGATGGCTCGTATGATAAGTAGACAAGTTTTAAATTGTCAGCTATAAAAAAGGGAGAAATGATTTTTTGAACCATTGAACAAAACGATTACTATTCATTATTTACGTGATTGTCATTGCGGATGCGTATTACACAACGCTCTATATTGAACCCAAAACACCGCCGCAACACCAAACGATCAAAGCAACAGCCATTACGGTGAACCAACTACGGTAGCAAGCCTCACAAAAAGAAGCGGACAACCCGTCGTTTGAAGCCTATTTCCTTCAAGCCATTTCTTCAAAGCTTGGCCCAGGAAATGGTGATGCCAGAAAGTTTCGGAGAGGCACGAACACAAAAGCGTGTCTATTTACACTATCAACAGCTACGTTGCTGACACCCTGTACATTTACAGGGTTTTTTTAATAGGAGGAGCAAGCACATGAGTATGGCAACCTATATAGGCTTCAATTTCCCAGTTGAAATACAGGATGAGTATACAGAAAATGAAGTGGACATAAATTATTTTTTCTCAGATAAAGAAAATCGCCAAATTGTACAGGCAAAGCATTTTACAACACCCTATGTATATGAAATCGAAACAAAGGGAGAGCCCATTTGGCAAATGCATAACGAAAATAAAGTGTATTCCCCACATAACTATGAAAAAGCCAAAAGAACTTTTCTCCATGTATGTGACTTCTTAAGAAGTTTCCTTCCCCAAGGAGATTATTGCGAAATCTATATTTGCTGGATAGGAGAAGAAGGGGAGGACCATGAGAAAAAATTCGAACTTCTGTTAGACCCACTGTCGGTAGATGAGGTAGAAATAGATGAAAAATGTTTGATGACATTGAAAAACTAAAGCCTTCATAAAGGAAAAACAAAACCATCAATAGAATTTTTGTGAAAGGTGAAAATGGTTTCCGTTGCAGGCTACTTGCTTTCCTGTGGGCGAGCGCCGAGCCGCTTCCTCCGCTCCCGCTCCGTGCAGGGGCTCGCCTGTCTCGCTATCCCACGGGAGTCAAGTTGCCCTCCACTCCAACCTACAAAATGTTAACTTTTTAGCAAAGGTTTTCAAATAAAGTGAAGGTCTTCACTACTCATTTTATGGAGGGGTGTTGTCATTCATCACTTTTCTACATTGAAAATAAAAACCTATCCTTTTTCTAATCATACAAATCATGGGCTATTTTGATCGCTACCGCTAGTATGAAAAATGAGGAAAAGACACTTTTGCAGAATGGTTGATTGGAGTGGAGCCAGCGTCACTCCTAGGGGATTGAGTGATCTGACCCCAAAAATATAAACTTTTTTACGAAGCTTTTCGATACTCAACGGGACTTTTTCCGTTGAGTTTTCTTTTAATCCGCTCATGATTGTAATAGTAAATATACTCTGCTAATGCTTTTGTAAATTCTACATAGTTTTTAAACGTAGTTGTGTACAGAAATTCTGATTTCAGAATACCAAAAAAGCTTTCTATCACGGCATTGTCTAAACAATTTCCTTTCCGTGACATACTTTGCTTGATTTCATGTGTTGCCAATAACGCTTTAAAACGTGGTATTTGATATATCCATCCTTGATCAGAATGGATGATTAAGCCACTCTTTTTCGATAACTTTGTATACGTAAACGCCTTCTTAAAAGACTGTTGAACTAACTCAAAATTAGGTGATTTTGATACCTCATATCCAACGATCTCTCGATTGAATAAATCTAATACAGCGGATACATAGATTTTTTGACCGTTTATTTTAAACTCTGTGACATCGGTTACCCATTTCTGATTGGGTGCAGTGGCTTCAAAATCACGTTGGAAGACATTCTCTGCGACATAGCCCACCGTTCCTTTATACGAACGATATTTTTTAGGGCGTACTGTCCCTTTTAAGCCCAATTCTTGCATCAATCGTTGGACCGTTTTATGGTTGATGAAAATCCCTTCATTTCGGAGGGCAAGACAAATACGACGATAGCCATAACGCCCCTTATGGTGATGAAAAAGTATCTGGATTCGTTCTTTAATCGCCTGATATTTATCTGGTTTTACCCATTTTTGAAGATGATAATAATACGTACTTTTCTTAAGTTTCGCGACTTTTAATAGAGCTTGAAGTGGAAATTCCAGCCTTAGCTCATACACAGCTCTCACTTTTTCTTTGGTTTGAAGGCTTCCTTTTCTTGAACTAAGGCTTTCAACTTTTTTAAATAGGCATTTTCCATCCGTAAATACTCAATTTCCGCTTTTAACTCTTCCGTTGTTTTTTCATTTAAATCGGACGAAGGTGGTTGTTTTTTTGGCATTGATTGGTGCTCCTTTTCTATTTGATAGAGCACCTCTCCAGCCTTGGACATCCACTGTTTTTTCCATCTCCGAATGGTTTCACGAGAAGGAATATTAAACTTCGCAGCAGTCTGAAGGAGCGAATCGCCTGTCTCTATCAAGTGTTGAATTACTTTTATTTTAAAAGAATCTTCGTAATTCGTGAACCCTTGAGGACGAATAATTCCTTCAATGCCATGATATCGATATAATTCAATCCATAATCGAATGTACTGTCGATCCCTCTTTAATCTATTGGCAATCTGATACGTACTTTCCTTTTCTTCAATGTAAGCTAGAACTGCGGCTAACTTTTGTTCATCAGAAATCACTAACTGCACCCCCTATATTAAATGATATGCTCCCCAATAAGTAGACAGATTAAAAAATAAAATCTGTTTGCCTATTGGGGAGATTTTTTTATGAGAAAATACAGCTTTTCAAAAGAAGAAAAATTAGAAATTCTAAATTTCTATGAAAATAGCCATTTCACTCTTAATGAGGTGGCCGAGTTGTATAAAGTTGATTCTAGAACAATCAAAGATTGGCAAAATAATTACTTGTTTTTTGGTGAGGAAAGTCTTAATAGAAGTGAAAATCATAATACATATCCGAAAGAAATAAAGCTAGCAGCTGTTCAAGACTATATTTCAGGAAGTTATTCATTAAGAGAAACTGTTAGAAAATATAGACTTTCTGGCACATCCGTTTTGCGAAATTGGATTAAAAAGTATACTAGTCATAGTGAATTAAAAGATTCGAGTAAAGGAATGAGCCAAACTATGACTAAAGGAAGAAAAACAACAGTACAGGAGCGCATTGAAATAGTACAAGCTTGTATTGCCAACGAAAAGAATTATCAAGTAACAGCTGAACAATATGCGATTTCTTACCAACAAGTATATCAATGGGTAAAAAAATTCGAAAAATCCGGGGAATTAGGTTTACAAGATCGCCGTGGCCGTACAAAGTTAGAAGAAGAGTTAAGCACTGAAGACAAGTTTCGTTTAGAAATCCAACGTATGGAACGCGAAAATGAACGATTACGTGCAGAAAATCTCTTCTTAAAAAAGTTAGAGGAAATCGAAAGGAGGCGACGTTAAGTAAAAGTCGTATACATAACCGTTATATTGTCATTAAAGAACTAGCGGCGAAGGAAGCATTGCCAATCATTTTATTATGTGAAATTGCCGGTGTTACACGTGCTGCTTATTATAAGTGGTTGAACCGTCATCCATCAGCACGAGAAATCGAGAATGAACAGCTTCTAGAATCAATTCAGTACCTTTATGCACAAGTAGATGGGATTTATGGATATCGACGCATCACACTTACAATCAATCGCCATCGGGAAAAAGTAGATTTACCGATGGTAAATAAAAAACGTATTTATCGTTTAATGAAAATGTGTCGATTAAAATCGGTGATCCGTAGAAAACGGAAAAAATATCGTAAATCGAATCTAGATTATGTAGCAGAAAACATACTCAGTCGCGAGTTCAAAGCAGATCAACCTAATCAAAAATGGTGTACAGATGTCACGGAGCTTAAATATGGAAATGGCAAAAAGGCTTATTTAAGCGCCATTATTGATTTATACGATAATTCGATTGTAAGTTATGTATTAGGACATTCGAATAACAACAAACTTGTTTTTCAAACGATGATACCAGCTATACAAAAATTAAAAGAGGATGAGCATCCACTTATTCATAGCGATCGTGGTTATCAATATACTTCAAAATTTTTCAAACGGATGATAGATGATGCCGAGATGGTACATAGTATGTCTAGAGTGGGACGTTGTATCGATAATGGACCAATTGAGGCTTTTTGGGGTACGCTCAAATGCGAAAAATACTATTTAAATAAATATGATACATATGAAGCGCTTAAAAAAGCAATTGTAGGATACATTTCGTTTTATAATTCAGAGCGCTATCAAGAAAAATTAAACGGCTTGAGCCCCTTGGAATTCAGGGATCAAGCCGCATAAAGTATTTTTATTATTTCCACTGTCTACTTGACGGGGAGCACTTCAAAATTTTTCAAGTCCAATATTTTGGGTGCAGTTCACTCATCGGACGCCCCCTGGAAAGGACGCTGGCGGAACGGAAATCAACCCCTCACCTTGCAAAATTGCTTTTTCTGCCGTTGACATCATCTTTTTTATGTTTGCTAGGAAGCTGATAGCCATCTAAGTCTGGAATAAATTCTTGTGGGTCAATCGGCACATTCACTTCAAGCCTTTCTGGATGAACATAGCTTGTCAGCTCACCGTTTTGGTCATATGTTTCACTTTTAACGAGAATGCCAGTATCTTTATCCACCCAAAAACGAAACGCTTCTGTCGTGCCTTTTAAGTTAGCACTATTTGTCACCTCTTCATCCATTTTCCCTGCTAATACGATTGTGTTATGACCTAATAACGCTTCATTTTGTTTTTCAATCTCCCAATGCTCTATATGTCTTAAATAACTAGCAGCTTTCTCATAAGCGAACAACGACATACTTGAACTTCCAAATGAAGGTCTTTCCCTCAATTTATTAAATGAAATAGGCGGATATTGCAAGTCAATACTAAAAGCTTGCTCGGGCGTAACTATGTCTCGTTTTGGTTTCTGTTTCGATTCACTAACTGTATAAATTTTTTGACCATTAAGCGCTGTATATTTTAACCAGCTCTTTTTGTTGTTATAAAAGTACTCCTGTGTATCGTTCTTAATCCCCGTCGTGTTATCATCTAAAGCGATCAGTTTTTCATAGCCACCAATTTCGTTTTTGGTACTTACTTTATAAGTAACACCCAATGTTCTAGTGGAACCGTCTTGAAAAATTTTATGTTCTTCAAATTTTCCAGCTGCTGAGTGAAAATAATCAATTGAATTTAATAATTTACTCACGACATCCTCTTTTGTCATCTCACCATAAAATTCTTCTTGGATCGGGGGGATATAAAGATTCGTTTCCAATGTAGGTTCTTGTGAACGGTCTCCCTTAGCAACTGGTTGTTCTGTCAGCTCCGAGGCCACAAAATAGCTAACGCCTATAAGAAAAAAACCAATGACAGCTATAGGTAACAATTGTTTGAAAATGGATTGAAATGGGTACGGTTTCTTATGGCCTTTTTGAAGCCTCTGTCGCACTTTTTCTTTATGTTTCTCATTAAAATGAATGTCCTTTAATGCCGTGTCATCCAACGCTTTCCCGATATTTTTAAATATATCATTCATTCATCTTGCACCCTTCCATTGACTTTTTTAGCAAAAGGCGAGCCCTATGAAGACGAGACTTAATGGTTTGTAAACGTAAATCTAACAAATCAGCTATTTGGTTATAGGACAGCTCTTCATAATAATATAAAATAATGAGTTCTCGATACCGTACAGGTAGAGCAAGAATCTTCTCAGAAAGCAATCGTTTATCCTCCTGTCCAACTAATTCCAACTCAGGGGATTGACTAGTACTCTTAATTTTTGAGAAAAATTCTGTCAGAACGATATTTCGATAAGACCAGCTTTTTAATTTATCTTTACATAGATTGACAGTAATTCGATATAACCATGTTTTATAGGAAGATTCATTCCTGAAATTATCTAAATGCTCATAGCACTTTATAAACACTTCCTGCGCAATATCTTCCGAAAGCTGCTTGTGCTTCATATACGTATAGGCTAGACGTGTTATATCATCTCCATACGCCTTCATCAACCATTCAAGCCTCTCCTCCTTACTACAATCCCTGCTAACTTCTATTGATGTTCTCACATGTTCAAGCATCATCCACACCCTTTCAATTATTAGACGGAGTTGGTGCTATTTGGTTGTAATTAATTTACTATAATAACGAAGGATTTGTAATAGAGGTAAAAGAGAGGAATGAGAGATTCTTGTGTTATTATTCAATAGTAAAGTGCCAATAGATGGTGAAAAAGGGGAGTTAGTATGAATACACAATTCGAATTTACGGTTTTTCCTCAATTAGAAACAAAACGCTTCATCCTACGAAAAGGAAGAATGGATGATGGCCAAGATATTTTGAGACTTTATTCTAATGAAATTGTAGTGAAGTATCTGCCATTACCATTGTTCGCTTCAGTGGAAGATGCTATCGATGAAATCAATTGGTATGAGAAAATTTTCAAAGAACAGACAGGCTTAAGATGGGTAATCGAAGAAATTCAGACCAACAAAGTGATTGGCACATGTGGCTATTTGAATTATGAAAAAGAGCATAATCGTATAGAAATTGGCTATGATTTAAACCCTGACTATTGGGGGAAGGGTGTGATGCAAGAGGCTTTAAGCGCGATCATCCATTTTGCCTTTACATCAATGGGGATAAATAAAATCGAGGCAAAAATAGAACCAGAGAATACAGCATCGATCAAACTATTGGAAAAATTAAATTTTTCTCAAGAAGGTCTTTTAAGGCAACATGAATTTGAAAAAGGGAAGTACATCGATCTCGCTATTTTTTCATTATTGAAAAGTGATTACTAGGAAGTCACGCTTATAATGAGTAGTGGCTTTTAACAGACAAAATGTTGGGAGGAGTATTTTTTGAACAACAATCAACTAATTCCTACAAATGAAATTAAAGAAGAGTTTGAGGCTATTTTATTAGAACATGATAGTATTGCGCATTGTGAGATTAATTTAAAAAACGGGACTATCAAAAACATACATCAATTAGACACCAGCTATGACGAGTTTGCTTTAGATACGGTGAATAATGAATTCTGTTTTAGTCTAAAAGATAAAAATAACATAAACTTTTATAGAATGAATCTTCAAACATTTAGTCAAATAAATGCTATCACGTTACATTTAAACAATTATTTTTCTTCTGAAGAACTTAAGGATGAAAGCTATTATTCCAAGTTAATCTACCTTAATCATCAATATTTGTTGTATTGGATTACGAAAAGAGCAATTAACTATGGACATCCTTTTTATCAATGTATTTTTTTAGTAAACACGTCAACAGGAGAGATAAAACAATTAAATCCTTTCCTTCCAAACGGAGATAATTTACTTAGATTAGATACGTCCAAAAACATCTATCTAAGCAATCATCATCATTTTTTACTAGTAAAAACGGGGAGAATTAGACCCTTTGAGAAACAAGCAATGTATAAAAGAGTAGATATTGAAAATCCTTATCATGACCACCTTGAATCGATTTACTTAATGGAGGTTTCAACTTTAATTGACCAACAAAATTTTAATAATGCGACATTACTATCTTTATTAAATTACTCAGGTGCTTCTGAAAACTTACGATATGAGAACAATGTTCTTTCATACGTAGTCTCTGATTTTACTAACAACACGAAAGAGTTAATAAAACATGATTTGTTAATAGGGGATGTTTCAAGATGTCAAGATGACCAATTCATACGAGATCATTTAAATTATGAACTTGAAGTAGAAACAAGCTACTATCATTATATTGTAAAATTATTTAAACAAGAAAAAACGGATTCATTTAGTCTAATTGACGATGAATTGTCGTTTAATTTAAAGCTGGATAAGATAAGCTGAGAGAATTTTAACTTGTTAAAAGCATTTGTAATGGAGGATGGATTACATAGGAGTCTTATACCTAATGGGAGCCCTTCAACAATACATAAAGGCTATGAAGATGTTAAGCAGGAGGAAGAATAAACAACTCCTTAATAGAGTGACTAAATAGAGTAGATACAAGGATGTGGTTTGGCATGAATTCGGTTTCTATTGGGATTCATGCTTTTAATTTTGCTTTTCTCAAGATATTTTCTATAAACAAAAAAGATTGAAGCATATTAGCCTCAATCTTTTTATTTTCGCTTTTATTATTTGACGTTCGGATAAATCATTGTTGCTGGGTCTACATACTCATCGAACTGTTCTTCTGTTAGTAGGCCACTTGCAATGGCTGCTGCTTTTAAAGTCGTGCCTTCTTTGTGGGCCTGTTTCGCGATTTTTGCTGCGTTTTCATAACCGATATATGGGTTTAATGCTGTTACAAGCATTAAGGAATTTTGTAAATTGTGATCAAGTACTTCTTTGTTTGGCTCAATGCCTACTGCACAATGGTCGTTAAATGATTTCATTGTATCCGCTAATAGGCGCGTTGATTGTAAGAAGTTGTAAATGATGACTGGTTTAAAGACGTTTAGTTCAAAGTTACCTTGAGAAGCGGCGAAGGCAATCGTCGCGTCATTCCCAACTACTTGTGTGACAACCATTGTCATTGCTTCACTTTGTGTAGGGTTTACTTTACCTGGCATAATCGAAGAGCCTGGCTCGTTTTCTGGAATCGTAATTTCACCGATACCTGAGCGAGGGCCACTTGCAAGCCAGCGAACATCATTGGCAATTTTCATTAAATCAGCCGCTAAAGCTTTTAATGCACCATGCGCCACAACCGCTTCATCATGACTTGTTAGAGCATGGAATTTATTTGCAGCCGATGTAAATTGTTTGCCTGTAAGCTCACTAATTTCTACAGCTACACGGTCACCAAATTCAGGGTGCGCATTGATCCCTGTACCAACCGCTGTTCCGCCAATTGCAAGCTCCTTCATATAGTCAATATTTTGAATAATCATGTGTTCCGATTTTGCCAGCATCGCTGCCCAGCCGCTAATTTCTTGACCTAATGTAAGAGGTGTTGCGTCCTGTAAATGTGTACGGCCAATTTTAATAATGTCTTTGAATTGAGCTGCTTTATCTTCCAATGTTGCTTTTAATAGACGTAATCTTGGAAGTAAATAATCTTCTACTTTTAAGACAGCCGCAATATGCAATGCTGTTGGGAATGTATCATTTGAGCTTTGTGATTTATTGACATCATCATTTGGATGAATGCGGTCAGCTTCGCCAGCATCCTTTAATAGTTGATTCGCACGGTGAGCAATGACTTCGTTCACATTCATATTGGATTGTGTACCACTACCAGTTTGCCAAACCACAAGAGGGAATTGATCGTCCCATTGACCATTTAAAATTTCATCTGCAGCCTGCACGATGGCATTTGCTTTAATATCAGAAAGTTTGCCTAGTTTGTTGTTTGCAATCGCAGCACTTTTCTTTAAGATCGTCATAGCTTGCACAAGCTCGATTGGCATTTGTTCCGTACCAATTTGGAAATTTTCTTTACTGCGCTGTGTTTGTGCGCCCCAAATTTTATTAGCAGGTACTTTAATTTCACCCATAGTGTCTTTTTCAATACGATAATCCATGTCAAAACAGCTCCTTTAGTATGTAAAGTTCTCCTCATGTACAGATAAAAACGGATACTCTTAGTCTGATGTAAGAATATCCGTTTGATACATGCTTATTCAAAAAAGAGGGGGATTCTGAATTAAGCAATTTGGAGAAAAGAAATAATCTATTGATAATGATAATTGTTATCAATTAAAAAGTCAACGGTTTTGCTTGAAGAAATTTAATGGTGAGAATATTTCGCAATCCTTGCCTATTTTATTCCCGAAATTTAATGGAATAAACCTGTTTTAGTCGACTATCTCTTTTTCTTCCCAAGCTCTTTAAGAGGCTGCTTTTTAGGGATTTTTTCAAACAAAATCTTCACATGAAAATTGTTGTCATCCACTTGAAGTACCTCCAACACCTTTGCTTTCCGCCCTTTAATGCGAATATCCTCTTCCACAGCAGGCAGTTTGACGAGCAATTGACTTAAAACAGACGTCTTGTTTTCATAATAATGAGTCACAAACATCGCGATTCTCCTTCTAACTTTTGATTGTTACTCAATTTATGAGCTGGAGATAGTAGTTAGAACTTTGAAGGTGGTGATCAAAGAATGAGTGGAACCGCTCCAAAAGATGTTAGAGGTGATCATAAATGGAGGGAAACCGCTCAGAAAGTTGCTGAAGGTGATCATAAAGCGAGGGAACCCGCTTAGAAAGTAGCTCAAAGTGATCATAAAACGAGGAAAACCGCTCACAAAGGAACGCGAGGTGATCATAAAGTGAAGCCCCCCGCTCAAAAAGGAACGCGAGGTGATCATAAATGGAGGGAAACCGCTCAGAAAGGAACGCAAGGTGATCATAAAACGAGATAACCCGCTCAGAAAGGAACGCAAAGTGATCATAAAGAGAGGCACTCCGCTCAGAAAGGAACGCAAAGTGATCATAAACTAAGAGAGCCAGGCACAGAGGAAAACTAGTAATTAGTTTCTTATAGAAGTTTATAACTTAGTGAGGGAAAAAGAGGAGTAGAATACCATACAACGCTTAATAGTCATATTGTAGGTGAATGTAATAGATTTAATAAATGAAAATAAAATTTCGAAAGTAAATTACATTTCCTATTGGTTAATTATGTTAATATCACGTTAGATTAACATGACTAGATAGTAAAGAAAAGGAGGCTAAAAAGTAGGATGGCAAATAATATCATCGAACAAGCAAAACGGGGATTGGAAGGTTTTGCTATTGGGGGTTATCATACTAGCGGAAATTTTAGTAAGTATCGAGAGGAATACTATAAATATTTTGGAGATCCAGATTATGAAACAAGAAAATACGCTATCGCTGCATTTACTTGTATGCTAGGTACCTGGGAAACAGGTTCTCTTCAGGTATTTCAGCCAATACAGGAAAGGGAGGAAAATAAAAAATGGAGCTCGAATCCATTAGACCAGAAGCGATTTTATCGTTTTAAAGATTATCTTTATGCACTGTTAGCACATCATGAGCAGATAGAGAAAGAATTTCCCTTTATGTTTGAAGATATTGTTTTATTTTTAATAAAGATTGAACTGAATCAAGGGATCAGTTATGAGGAATGGTTTCCTGAACATAACCCGAATTTGTTTAAGCGATTAAGGGAGGAAATTTTAATCCCTAAACAACATTTGATAGATAAAAGAAGTCATCGGAAATTCTTATTAAAAGAAATAGGTATTGAGCCTTTTTTTGAATCGGATCAATTTAGGTAGTTAAAGTGATCTAAAGGTGAATGGATTTGCCCAGAAACGAACTCTAGGTGATCCTAAAGTGAGGAACCCCGCTCAGAAAGGGACGCAAAGTGATCCTAAAGCAAGGCCCCCCGCTCAAAAAGGAACGCAAGGTGATCCTAAAGTGAGGACTCCGCTCAGAAAGGAACGCCAGATGATCCTAAAGCAAGGCCCCCGCTCAAAAAGGGACGCAAAGTGATCATAAAACGAGATAACCCGCTCAGAAAGGAACGCAAAGTGATCATAAAGCAATGCACTCCGCTCAGAAAGGGACGCGAGGTGATCCTAAAGCAAGGCCCCCCGCTCAGAAAGGGATGGAAGGTGATCATAAAACGATGCCCCCCGCTCAAAAAGGAACACCAAGTGATCCTAAAGCGATGCACCCCGCTCAAAAAGGAACACCAAATGATCATAAAGCGAGGCCCCCCGCTCTTATTCAAGATGATCAATCAGCAAATCACTGCTAAATAATAGAAAATACCACTCAGAATGGCAGGGAAATCGCGGTTACTTATTCGGAAGGAATTCTCCAGAATGAGGTTTGCCTCCGTTTGTTTTATAAGAAAATCAAAAATATGACATGATTTTACGTGTGGAAATTGCAACTTTCGACATGTTTTTTATTTATTTCTCGGGAAATATCTCATAGCAATTTGTGAAAATGGTAGGGACTTCGTCAGCTAGTTTAGGCAATATATGTGGTGGTTGGTTCGGGTGGATACAAATAAAATGTAATTTCAATCAAACAGATGGGTGGATTACGTTTCAGCTAGGGGGATGTTCGCTATAATAAGAGTAAGGAGGAAATGAAATGTATTTAAAATCATGTAAGGTGTTACAGGATACAATTCCGAATAAGCAGGTGTATCCTTTTAATATTCCAAGTTTGCAGGATTTGCAAGAGCTGGAGTTCCCGACGAATGTGACGTTCTTTGTTGGGGAGAATGGTTCGGGGAAATCAACATTACTGGAGGCGATTGCAGATCGCTGCGATTTCAATACGGCGGGTGGTGGTCGTCAAAATTTATATGAAGTACATAAGGCGGAATCTTCGTTGGGGGAATATATTCGTTTGTCGTGGCTACCGAAAATATCGAATGGTTTTTTTCTTCGATCGGAAACATTTTATCAATTTGCCAGTCATATTGATTTGTTAGATCGCCATCCAAACAAATATGCTGCTTTTGGAGGAAAATCTCTGCACCATCAATCCCATGGTGAATCCTTTCTGGCGTTATTTATGAATCGCTTTAAGGGTAAAGCCATTTATTTATTGGATGAGCCTGAGGCGGCATTGTCTCCAACGAGGCAGCTGAGCTTGCTGAAAATTATCAAGGACCTAGAGCATGAGGCACAATTTATTATTGCCACACACTCACCCATTTTGCTTGGCTATCCGAATGCAACGATTTATAGTTTTGATCAAGGAGAAATTGAATCCATTCGCTATGAGGATACGATTCATTACATCGTTACGAAACGTTTTTTAGATGCGCCACAGACCATATTAAGAGAGTTATTTGATGAGGAGAGGGAATCATGAATCAACGAAAAGGCTTAATCATGCGAGAAATTCGATTAGATGAAATGGCACAGTCCATTGATTTACTGAATTATGTCTTTCAAATGTCAATGTCCATTCACAAGGATCGTCGTTTTGTGAATGCTAAGAGCCGGCAATTTAATGAAGGGCATGCTATCGGGTGGTTTGATGGTTCACAGCTTGTATCGCAAATTTTAAGTTTGCCTTTTGAGGTTAATGTACATGGCAAGATTTATGAAATGGGTGGCATCACAGCAGTTGGGACATACCCTGAGTATTCGGGACATGGCTTAATGGAGAGCTTGATCATTGAAAGCCTGCAAAGTATGCGAAATGAAGGACAGTTTATATCCTATTTATTTCCATATTCTATTCCTTATTACCGCAAAAAGGGATGGGAAATTATGAGTGATATTGTGGAGTTTCAAGTGAAGGATACACAGCTGCCTCATTATGCTGGGCTAAACGGGAAAATTCGTCGTGTTGATCCGAAACATGAGGACGTTGTGGAAATCTACGCACGCTATGCACAAAAAACGCATGGGGTAATGGTGCGCAATAGTATTGCCTGGAACGAGAAATTTCAGGAGGATTTCTGGGAAGAGAAATTCATTGATAGTGATGTCAATCTTCAGGCGGCGGTCTATTATGATGAAGAGGATGTGGCACAGGGCTACATGTTCTATCGCATTATGGAGGAAAATTATTACATTGATGAAATCGTTTATTTGCAGGAAGAGGCTCGTAAAGGTTTATGGAATTTCGTCTCGGCTCACAGCTCGATGGTTTATAATGTCTACGGGAAAACAACGGGCAATGAAGCGGTAGCCTTTCTATTAGAGGACAGTGAGATCATTCAAAAGGTATCGCCTTATTTCATGGCAAGAATTGTCGATGTCAAAGAATTTTTACTGTGCTATCCATTTATCGGCCAGGATTTCGAGCTTCAGCTAGCTGTCAGTGATCGTACTGTGGCGTGGAATAATGGCACCTACATCATCAAAATGAAAGATGGCAACCTTTCAGTGCAAAAGGTGAGTGAGACGTTGAATGCGAATGCTGTGCATTTAACGGTGCAAACATTGGCTACTATGCTGTTAGGCTATAAACGTCCAACCTATTTAGAAAGAATTGAACGATTACAGGGACGTGCAGAGGAAATTGCATTGCTGGAGGCGGTTTTACCAGTAGGTATCCCAACATTTATTGATTATTTTTGAGCGAGGGGGAGAGCCATAACGTTGACGGTTATGGCTGCCACGCCTCTTTTAACAGCTCGATGCCTCGCTTGATTTCTTCCATCGTTAATTTGCTAAAACCTAATTGCAGCATAGGTTCATCTCTTGTTTGATGGATAAAAAACGGGCTTGTCGGATAAACCTTCACGCCGTAAGACGCCGCACGTTGAATGAGCTGCTGCTCTGAAAGTAGAGACTTCATCTTCACTAGTACATACAGTCCTGATTGCTCGCCCAAAACAAAAATTTGCTGACCAAATTGGCGTTGTAGCTCCTGCACAAGGTGCTGCATTTTTTGTTTATATGCCAAACGCATTCGTTTAATATGGCGTGTCCATTCCCCCTGAGCCATAAATTGGGCCATTGTGCGTTGATGGAGGGACGAAGCATTTTGTTCAAATTGAGCAAATCGCTCTTTAAATGGCTGAACCAGTGCATTGGGTAGCACCATATAGCTCAAACGTACACCTGGTAAAAACGATTTGGAGAAGGTGCCAAGATAGATTACTCGTGAAGGGTCGATGGAGGCAAGGGCAGGAAATGGCTGTTGTGCATAGCGAAATTCTCCATCATAATCATCCTCCAGAATATACCCGCCGACTTGTTGAGCCCATTGTATTAAAGTTTGTCTTTGCTGAATGGTCATGGACACACCGTATGGGAAATGATGTGATGGGGTGACATACAACAAGCGAGATTGACAGTGTTGGAGTACATCAAGTTGTGCTCCTGTTTCCATTACGGGCAATGCCTCTATTTCGAAATGGTGTAACTGGAAGGCTTCACGTGCACCGTTATAGCCAGGGTCTTCCAAAAGAATGCTTGGGAAATGGTCTTTTAATAAAAAGCCAAGATACAGTAGCATTTGCTGTGTGCTACTGCCAATGATGATATTTTCGCTCGTTGTACAAACCCCTCTTGCTTGCAATAAATACGGCACAAGCTGCTCCTTTAGCATTGATTCTCCAAACAGTTCTCCGTATTCGTAACAGCTGGATTCCTGTAATACTTGATTGGCGATTTGGCGCCATGCTTTCATAGGAAAATGCTGCTGATCCACAGCCCCTGCGCGAAAATCGACGAGGTATGATGTAGCGTTACTTTTTGACTGTGACATAAGAGGCTGTTCCTGCTCCTGTAGGAAAACCTGCTCCAGTGCATTAACGAAATAGCCTTTTCGACCTTCACCACGTATGTATCCTTCTGCCACAAGCTGTTCGTAGGCAGTTAATGTAGTATTACGACTGACCTGTAAAGTTTCTGCTAGTTTTCGAATGGAGGGCAGGGAATCATCCGTTTGCAGTGTACCTTGCGTAATCAGTACTTTAATTTGCTGGTACACTTGCTTATATTTTGCCTCTTTTTCTGTTAATAGAAAGATAAAATCGTCCATAGGGCACCACCTTGACATGTTAAAATGTTTGAAATTGTTTCTTTTGAAATGTCAGATTACTTACTATCATCATACTAGAAAGACAATAAAAAAGAAATGGAGAGTCATAGCATGAAAATATCTACAGTGACACAGGCAACGATAGGGGAAGTAGTCCCATTATTTGATGCCTATCGTGAATTTTATGGTCAACCGTCTGATTTACAGCAAGCTGAACAGTTTATACGGGAGCGAGTGGAGAGAGCAGAGTCTATTATTTTTCTCGCGTATCTGGAGGAGGAGCCAGTCGGATTTGCACAATTGTTTCCAGTCTTTTCATCCGTAGCTATGAAAAGAGCATTTCTCTTAAATGATTTATTTGTGGCGAAACAAGCCAGAAAACAAGGCGTGGCACAGGCTTTAATGGAGCAATGCTACACCTATTGTCAGCAGGAGGAGGCTCGTTACATGATGCTCGAAACCGCCACCGATAATGTCCAAGCACAGAAACTCTATGAAAAAATGGGCATGACGATTGATGAAAAGGTTTATTATTATAGTATTTATTGGTGAATTTTTTCTATGTGGTGGGTGGGGAGCTACTGATAAAGTGTCTGAGGTGCTTACATTCGAGGGGAATCCGCTCCTAAATGAGGAGAGAGTGATCCATCTGAAGGGGTAACCGCTCATAAATGAGGAGAGAGTGATCCAACTGAAGGGGAGCCCGCTCGTAAATGAGGTGAAAGTGATCCAACTGAGGAGGAGCCCGCTCCTAAATGAGTAGAAAGTGATCCATCTGAAGGAGAGCCCGCTCCTAAATGAGTAGAAAGTGATCCAACTGAGGGAGACGCCGCTCCTAAATAAGGCAAAAGTGCTCAAACAGAAGGAAACCCCGCTCATAAAAGGAACGAAAGCGCTCCAACTGAGTTGAATTCGCTCCACCAAGTGTAGAACTCGATCAATTAACCCTTCAAAAATAAACACTAGCCCCCGCCATTGTCACTATAACTGGTGGGGGCTTTGTGTTTAGGCGTGGCTCATCCATCCTGCGAAGAGGCCCGAGGAGAAAAAGCGGGTAATGTTTTGGAAGCCAGCTTCACTTAAAAGCTGTTGGATTTCTTGATCGGATAGGAAAGAAATATTCATGATGACTTTGCCCATGTTTTCTACCTTTTCTTTTGTGTAGCCAGCATCTAAAAAGTAGCTTTGCCATATTTTGATGCGATCTTGTAGTTCGTCACTTTCTCGTTCTCCGTAGGCACAGGCGAGGACAAAAGGCTTTCCGGGTTTTAATTGCTTGCGAATGTTTTGTAGTAGACGGCGTTTCTCCTGTCGATCTTCAATAAAATGAAGAACGAGGATACAGCTTGCCGCATCGAATTTCGGTGTCGTTTGTGGCAAATGCTCAATCGTTCCTTGTAATAGCTGAACACGACTTTCAATACCGAGTTGTACGGCTTTATGTTGAGAGATTTGGAGCATTTCTTCAGCTGGATCAACCCCAGTGAACGTCCATTTAGGGTTTGTTGGTCCCCATGCAGAAAGTTCATTGCCCCCGCCAGCTCCTACTACAAGTAAGGATGCTTCTTGTTCCCCTAAATGCATACGGAAATAGGCTTGTGTCACAGCAAATAATGTGTCATAGGCAGGCACTGAAATCCGCGTGCTTTGCTCATAAGTTCGTGCCTTTTCTAATAAATGTGTAGATAATTTCCCCATTGTGATAGCCTCCAGTGTTTTATTGTCTCTATTACAGACCTTTAATGTCTGTAATAGAGTATAAATGAAAATAACTGAAAAGACAAAGAAGAAGGCTGTAGTCAGCGCATTTCATTGTAAAGCATTAAAAAATTAATAATAAAGATAAATAATTTAATGATTATCATTAAATAACTGTTGAAAAAAATGGCACTTTCTTCTATGCTTGTAGTAAACAGGAGGGGAAATAGAATGATGAATAGTTTAATCAGTGCCGTTTTGCAAGTGATATTATTTTCAGTGATTCCGTTTATTTGGTGGCTTTGCACAGCGAGAAAAAAACAGCCCTTTTTAACGTGGATAGGCTTGCAAAAGCCCATTATTGTGCATAAGGGAAGGTATGCCATGTTCTTTGTGCTTTCCATTGTTGTGCTTGTAGTACCGAGCTTTGCGCTAATCTTTTTCTATATTGATCGCTCCTTACTAGCGGCGAATCAATTTGCGGGCCTTGGTGCCACGGCGATCATTCCAGCACTTATGTACGCCATTATTCAAACAGGTTTAGCAGAGGAACTATTGTTTCGCGGCTTTTTATTGAAGAGGTTGGCGAAATCTTTTGGTTTTCAAGTAGGTAATCTCGTGCAAAGTATTGTTTTTGGCTGTGTTCATGGGGCCATGCTATGGTCGGTGCTTTCGCTTCACGTGATCTTGTTAGTCGTGCTTACTACAGCGCTTGCTGGCTATTTGATGGGGTGGATGAATGAACGAGTTGCAGGGGTTTCCATTGTCACTAGCTGGTGTATCCATAGTATTGTGAATTTCATAGCGGCGTGCATGTATATGTTTAAATTTTGACTTATTTGCATTTCTTTGCTGTCACTTGCATAATAGGGCAGAGAAGATTTTTTCGTGAAGGGACGTGCAAGCATGACAGAGTGGCCTAAGGGAGTAGCAAAACCAGCAATTCGCGCATTACATGCAGTGGGCTATACAGAATTGAAGCAGCTAGACAAAGTGGAGCTTTCTACATTAGCTCATCTTCATGGAATGGGGCCAAAAGCTTTAGCAGCGATTGAGGCGGCACTGAAGGAAAGTAGGGAACCTCGTGAATAAGCTGACATTATTTTTACTGGCAATGATTGTCTATTATATCCTCGTTGTAGTCGTTATTAGCAAGCTGTTTATTATTCCCATTATGAAAGTGATGGCGCTGATCTTTTTTATAGGGGCAGGTTATATTTTTTCGCGTAAAATGCGTAGAAAATTACAGTAGGAGGTAATATGAAAATTGTTAAATTAACATTCTTTTATTTAGCTATTATTTCATTGGCACTGACGCTGTCCTTAGCGGGTGTTCGTCTATCCATTTCACTCGGGATATTTGCATTGATTGCGATTGCGATGATTTATCGCCATATACATATTTTATATCGCACAAACAATATGGAGCAGGTAGATAAATGGGTGAAAAATCATCGAAAAGAGCCTATATTTGCTGCTCTTTATGCATCAGCTTACGGGACAAAAGAGGAACAGATTCGGGCAATCGATGTCATCATTCATCACTACAAGCAACCAGCCATTAAGTACAATTATCTCTTTATTAAGGCGATTATGGAGGAGAATCTTGGTGCTGCTAAAGTAGCTGCAAGACAAATCGAAAAGGAGCCTTTAACTAGCTATGCACGATGCTATATTGCTGCGCTTGAAGGTCGATCCGCCGATATGAGAAGTGATAAACTAACACAGCCGTGGATGCAACCTGCAATCGAAGCGGTCCATGCCTGTACAATAAAGGATCAAGCAAAGTTCCGCCAATTCGCAGATGCCAGTATCCAACAAGCACGTGGCATACAGAAGTACGGTTTAATACATAATTTTAAGCAAATGGAAGATGAATTGGAAAAGGCATAATCGAAGGGCTACTTGATAACAGTATCAGGTAGCCTGATTTTGTGTCAGAAACCATAAATTGTAAATTAATTCGATGAGGTGAAAATGTTTGTCTAAAATGGATCATATGATGCAGATTTTATGGATGTTGAATTCAGGTAGGAAAATTACTGCGAAAGAAATTGCTGAAAAATTAGAGATTAATATCAGATCCGTTTACCGCTATATTAACTCCCTTTCTGCCAGTGGTGTGCCAATTATAGCTGAAACCGGTCATCATGGAGGATATACCCTGTTGAATAATTTTATTAAAAGTCCTCTTATTTTTGATGTTGACGAGAAAGCGGCATTACTCCATGCTTCTATTTTTGCAAAAGAAGCTGGTTATTTTTTAGATGAGGCATTAAACAGTGCAACAGCAAAGCTTACAATGTATTCAAATCAAGAGCAAGAAAAAATGATTCAACAGCATTTACAAGGTTTCGAGATAATCGGACCTGTTGAATCCTCATTGGAGCCACTATTAAAAAAATTAGAAGAGAGTATAGTAAAGGAAACATCTATAGAAATGGAATACCATACTAATAATGAAGAGCAAGCTAAGTCTAGGGTGATTAATCCATATGGTTTGGTTTATTGGAATCAAAACTGGTATGTCGTTGCATTTTGTCATGTAAGAAATGAAATCCGTACTTTTAAAGTAGGCCGAATTAGCAGTCTGCATCAAACAGTCATTCCCTTCCAACGACCACAAACTTTCTCTGCCAGTGATTTTTTTATGAAAAGCCTTTTTCCCCAAGCCGAAGATAAACAGAACCTTGTGCCCTTCATCATTTGTGGAAAGACAAGTGCTGTGGAGGCGATCAGTCAGCATTGGTTTTTAAAGTATCACCTCAAAGAACGCACCAATAAGAACGCAATATTTTTATTAGATGAGGAAGCATTACATACATATGTACCTTATTTACTTTTTCCCTATGGAAAAGCAATCCAAGTAGTAGAACCCATAAGTCTAAAGCAAAAAATAATTGATGTTCTATATGAGCTCATACATTTTTATAGTGTTGAAAAACAAAACAATTAATAGAATTTTTGTGAAAAGTGAAAATGAATTTCCGTTGCAGGCTACTTGCTTTCCTGTGGGCGAGCGCCGAGCCGCTTCCTCCGCTACCGCTCCGTGCAGGGTTTCGCCTGTCTCGCTATCCCACGGGAGTCAAGTAGCCTTCCACTCCAATCCACAAAAGTGTTACCTTTTTAGCAAAGGTTTTCAAATAAAGTGAAGGTGTTCACTACTTTTTATGAAGAAGTGTTGTCACGCATCACTTCTCCACATTGAAAATAAGAGCTTATCCCCTCTAAGAATACAGATAATGGGTGATTTAATCGCTATGCTGCTATGAAAAAGTAAAGACACTTTGCAGAATGGTTGATTGGAGTGGAGCCAGCGTCACTCCTAGGGGATTGAGCGTCACAGAGGAGACCCTGGAGCGAACGTAAGTGAGTGAAGCGGCTCATCGGACGCCCCCTGGAAAGGACGCTGGCGGAACGGAAATCAACCCCTCACCTTGCAAAGTTGCTTTTTCTGCCGTTGACATCATCTTTTTTCAACAACATGAAAACTTTACTGACGGAGAATGTCAGTAAAGTTTTTTTATACTAAGGATAGTTTCATTTAAAGGAGTGTTTATTATGCAGACAAGAAAAGTATATCTTTATGTATTTGATACGATGGCAGATTGGGAGATAGGGTATTTAATGGCCGAATTAAATACAGGTAGATATTTTAAAAAGGGGTTAGAGCCTTTAGAGGTGATGACTGTAGGGATTGATAGAAGTCCTGTTACGACAATGGGCGGCATCACCATACTTCCGACGATGGCCGTTGCTGAATGTCACTTGAATAGCATGGATGTCTTGATTCTTCCTGGAGGCAACACATGGCTAGAGTCTATTCATGAGCCTGTATTGAATAAAGTCTCAAAAGCGTTGAACGAAGAAGTTTTCGTAGCTGCAATTTGTGGTGCAACGTTTGGTCTCGCAAAGGTTGGTTTGCTTGATACAAGACAACATACGAGCAACGATCTCGAATACTTGAAGATGCTTTGTCCACATTATATTGGGGATGAACATTTTAAACAGAAGCCAGCCGTAACTGAAAGGAATTTAGTAACGGCATCTGGCATTGCACCGTTGGGATTTGCCTACCATGTTTTGAGGCTACTCGATGTTTTTACACCAGAAACATTACATGCTTGGTTTAAGCTTTATGAAACGCAGGAGAAAAAATACTTTTATGAATTAATGTCATCTATTGAATAATAATTAGTCTAAGAAGAGCATGTTCATTGTTAAAACATGCTCTCTTTTTTTACATTAACTTTTTTTATTCAACAAAATGCCTCGCACAATCCCCATCATGAAGATGCCACATAACAGCAGCAAAAATAGGTAAGCATGCCATTGCTGTAAAATACGTTCACGTCCTAGAGCTACCGTAAGATCATTGAATAGGGAGTAGGTAAAATACAATAGAATACTATTTTTGATGAGACAAAAGGTAAGGATGCCATTTTGTCGTTGTCTATGGGACAGTTGGGCTTTATTTTTGCGCATCACAGGATAAGCGGCTTTTATCTCTAAATAGTGTAAAAGTAAAAAGAGCATGAGTGCGACAAAGGGTAAATAAAAAATAGCGATTTTTGGTCCGAACTGGGCTTGGTCACTCGTGAAGCTTTGTAAGACAGGAATCGTGGCAGGGAGCTTGCCATATTGAATGAGTGTTGCTGTAATACCAGCTAGAAAAATAGTAGACACGATAACAGTTAGCTGGTGACAAAAGCGTGGTGTGGGTGTTTTTTGTTGTATATGCATCCTTGCTCCTCATTTCCATCATCATTGATAATAACAATCTGTTATACTGTATCATAGAATGATTGCTTTTTGTGTTAGAGAAAGAAGGATATTATGGAATACTTGTTGTTTTTACTAATTGGCATCATAGGGAATGTCATTGGCACGTTAGTTGGGGGCGGTGGTTTAATTACCTTGCCAACGATGATGCTTATGGGTGTACCCGTCCATTCGGCTATTGGCGCGAATAAAGTGTCCAATATGGTAAGTGCTTTTTCAAGCTTTTATACGATTTATCAACGTAAGGAATTAGCCTGGACCGAAATGCGTTCGGTGTTACTTGTCTCTTTGATTGGTGGTACATTGGGGGGACTTTTCGCTTCATTCATGAGCAGTCAAACATTGACGTTCATTGCGATTATTTTACTTGGCTTTGCGCTTGTCATGTCCTTTATGGGTGGGGCTGATTTTGGCGACCAGGAACGCTTTACAATGAATCGAAAAAACGGTCCTATCCTTCTTGGGGTAGGCTTTTATGACGGCATGTTTGGCCCTGGCAGTAGTACATTGGCGCTTTATACATATGCACATGAGAAGATTTCCTATATTAAAGCAGTGGGGCTATCACGGGTAGGGGTATTTGCAATGTGCTCAGGAGCAGCGATTACCTATATTGCTACGGGGAAAATCGAATGGCCATTAACGCTTATTTTAATGATTGGCTCGACGATTGGCGCACAAATTGGGCTCGTGCTCGCGAGAAAAGTGAAAGCAAATCAGGTAAAGCTTTTACTGCGTATTGTAACGATTGTGCTGATCGTACAGCTGGTTTATGATTTCATCCATCAGCTTTAGGAGGTGATTGTCCTGTTTGAAATTTCACCCTATCCAACCTTTTCGTGGTCGCTCTCGCGTCATAAAACATTGACAAGCTGCGCCCGCAAATATGGCTTTGAATATTACTTTTCACATAACGGATGGCTCAGCTACAATGTGGAGCCCTATCATCAACAGGTGTATCGCTTAAAAAAGCTGCAATCGATGCCTATTTTATTTGGGCAAATTGTCCATCGATACATTGAGCAGGCCATTAATGATTATCTACAAACAGGTAAAGCCCCTACTGTAGAGGAGTTGATTCAATTGGCACGCGGGCAGCTTAATGCAGCCTTTATCGACTCCACTCGTCGTCTTGAATTTTGGAGACAAAAACCGAATAAATACTATATGATGCAGGAAATTTATTATCAAGGCACACTTTCTCCTGAGCTTGTGCAAGACTATAAAGAACGTTTACGACTTGTTTTTAGCCATTTTTTGATGAGCGAAACATTCCAGCAAATCACCTCACAAAAAGGCTCTCTCCGTATAGGGGAACCAGAGCAATTCCGCTCCATGAAAGTGGATGATGTCCAGGTATTTGTCGTTATGGACTTTCATTATTATGATGAAGTTGCGGATAAATGGATTATTGTTGACTGGAAAACGGGCGGGGAGTCTGATGATGACCGTCAGCAATTAGCGCTCTACGCTTACTATGTTCAGCAGAAATACCGTGTGTCCCTTGCACAAATCGAGGTTTATAATGAATATTTATTAACAGGAAAACGCAAGAAATATAGTTTTACTGACTTCGATATGGAGAATATTTTGTATACATTTCAGCGCAGTGTCTTAGAAATGAAAAAGTATCAGGCTGATATTTTCTCCAACGAGCCCGTAGACATCGAGGATTTTGAACAAACACAGGAAAAATGGCATTGTCGCGGCTGTAATTTCAGGGAGTTATGCGCGCCAACGTGAGTGAGAAAAGAAGCGATTGCTAAAATAGCCACTCGCTTCTTTTTAAGTGATTTTAGTTAAATGAGCTTTGTGCTTTTTTAATAAAGTAAAGAAAAATTAATTGCACAAGTACAACTATTAGAAACATGAGGCCCAAAATAACGAATGAAACCATTTTACTTTCAGGTGTTTGCGCAATCCCTGCACCATCAACATTTATTGCCCCAATAAATACGGCGATGCCAGAAAAAATCAATAACCATACAATATTTACAGCCCACCAAATTATTTTCATACCCAACATAAACATCCTCTTTCTTCTTGTAATTCCCTCTTATTTCTTTATTATATCAATTTACCTTAATTTCGGAAATTTTCCACATCCTTCAGACGGATTGACGATAAAATAGATGTTTTTCACAGGCTTCATTCCTTCTTCAGGGGATATATGGTAAATTTGGTATGTACATATTTTTGTATGTCACCTAGCCATTTTCTAGAAAGGAGGCAGCATATGATTAACAATAAAAAGGCGTTTATTGGGTCAATCGTTATTTTGGGTATATGTATGTGTCTATTTTTTCCGTATCCCTACAATGAAGCGATGATTGCACATACTACATTCATGTCAATTCCCATCGAAACACAGGATGGATACGTGTTACTCGGCATTTTTTGCTCGATTTTATTTATAATCGCCATGATTATACTACTTAGGAGCATAAACAAATATCTTTTTCGAACATTTGTCATCGTAGTATTACTCTATTCATTTTTACCCCATTTGCTCATTATGGCATATCAAGAAACCTTTGCTAGTGGCATTATGGCCATTTCATATAAAGGAGACGGTAACTGTCATTTTGATATGGTGAGAAAAGACTTAATGAATGGGGAATGTACCCTTGTATTACATAATCGAAGCAATGAAGCAGTGTCCTTTGATTTACAATTTATCGATACGAGTTTTTTTAAAGATGATGAGCGTATGAATTCGCTTATGAATATTGCAGGGCCATATCATGTGACAATCGAGGCCAATCGTGAAAAATCTATTCATCTAAAGGAATTACTCGATGTAACAAATGTTCCTAATCATATATATAGTGGGGGCTCCTCCAAGGTGCATGTTCAATTAAGGGACGGAGACAATGAAAGAACCTTATAGATAGGCGATGAGGGGAAAACATTTTGCGTCTCCTACATCGTTTCAACGTTGGATTTGCTTTTATGGGAGACTTGTATTAAATTATAATAAGCTATGAATTGATTTTGAGAGAGGAGGCAAAAAGTTATGGAAACGATTTTCAGAAGAACGGCGATTGAGGTAAAGACATTTTTACAATTAGATGATTTATGCTCAAAGGGACCAGTCTGTG
This sequence comes from Lysinibacillus sp. FSL K6-0057, assembly GCF_038630885.1. Lineage (NCBI taxonomy): Bacteria > Bacillati > Bacillota > Bacilli > Caryophanales > Bacillaceae > Lysinibacillus > Lysinibacillus sp. FSL K6-0057. The sequence continues at coordinate 2,056,097 of NZ_CP152047.1, forward strand.
GTTTTTTAAGAAAACAGCATATTGAGATTAGTAACCGGAAGCTTTTTGCCTTTGTCAGTCATGTGTGAAAAATGACTTTTTAACGATACAAAGTAATTTCTAGACGCCGGTTTTATGGCGTCTTTTTTTGTTGTGATTCAACTGAGAGAGGGTGAGCTAATTGCTAAAAAAACTAAGACAATTAAGGAATGTTGCAGTGTTCCTAGCGCTTCTAATTTAAAAAAACAATTAGAAGCGAGGAATTATACGATGAAAAAACAACCAATTTTTACTTCATCATTTCTTTTTCTATTTATAAGTAATTTTTTTATTTTTATAGGATTTGAAATGCTACTGCCTATTTTACCAGCCTATTTATTAAGCATAAACGCCAATCCGATGCAAGTAGGCTTGGTGACGACGGTATTTACACTAGGTGCCATTACGATAAGACCTTTTATAGGATACTATTTAATCGATCATAAGCGAAAAAAACTAGCCATTGTTGCAAGTATCATGTTACTAATCATTACAATGCTGTATCCATTGCTTAATACGATTTGGATTTTCCTGTTGTTGCGACTTTTCCATGGAACAGCGTGGGGGGTATCGACGACAGCCAATAGTACAATGGCTGTAGATAGTATTCCTAAAGCTCGATTAGGAGAGGGAATGGGCTATTTCTCGGTGTCAACAACAGTCGGAGCGATTGTTGCACCAAGTCTCGGGATCCTTATTTATAGTTCCTTTTCTTTTCATACTTTGATTTGGTCATCTGCCTTACTCAGTTTATTTGCGATCCTAATGCTTTCATTTGTGCATTCTACGGCACCTACTCAAAATGACAAGCAGCCATTTCGATTTATGGAAGCGTTATTTGAAAAAGAGGTAAGATTTCAGGCATTATTGACAGTCGTGACGACGCTTGGTTTTGGCGCCATCATTACATTCTTAGTTCTTTTTGGTGAACAAAAGGGATTAGCACATATTTTTCTATTCTTTCTGATCAACGCAATTGTTTCCACTTTAATACGTCCATTTACAGGGAAATGGTTTGATCAGCATGGACCATGGTCGATCATCATTGTGTCAGCCATCTTCGGTTTCCTATCATTAATCGTGTTGTCCTATACGACAAATAGTCTCACACTGATTATCGCAGCGATTTTATTCGGTGCAGGCTATGACACCGTTATGCCGTGCTTACAAACATGGGCTGTTCAAAAAGTAAGTGAAGCCAAAAGTGGTGCAGCCAATGCTACTTTCCTTTCCAGTTTTGACGTTGGGGTCGGTATGAGCGCATTCATCTTGGGGATGTTAGCTGAATGGATAAGTATAGAAATGATTTTCCGACTTGTTAGCCTAAGCTTTCTTCTTGTCACCTTGTTAGTTTACCGAGACTATATTGTTAATAAGAAAACGAACCATTAATCCAGTAAGAAGGACCAGTCTCCGTTAATTGCCCCTTAAAGAAGGACCTTAATTTTACACGTCTTATTTAAAGGGGATTTTTATATGAACAACATCATTAGACTTCTTCACTCAGTACAACCAAGAAAGTACCATCAATAGCACTTAGATAGGATTGGCAGCCACTTGCGTGATAACAAATAGTTGGAAAATTCAATCCAAACTATTTAGGTTTGAGGTATGATAGGGAGTAGGCAAGCTTTGGAGGATTTTAAATGGGAAATGAACAATTATTAAAGCATGTTAGAACCTTATTGGAGATGTATGAAGAAGGAGACCTTGGTGGGGAAGTAATGGCTGAAGATGTGTTAAAGGGTGTTGTAGAAGATGCAGATTTACTTCAGGTGCTAACGCTAGCAATGGCTTTGAATTATCAACGAAATTCTTATGCGTTGTGGGAATCTGTTGTCAAGGCTTATCAAGATGAAAAAACAGCATGGATTTTTCAGCCTGAAATCGTCTCAAATTGTGATATTCATGATTTACGCGAGGCATTATTGCTTCATCGTGTTGCTTTACAACCTAATCGACATCCTGAGATTTGGCAACGGGTAGCGAAAGGTATTGTAAATTCCTCTGCAAATGGAGATGTACAGGGGCTGATAGCATCTACTCACTTTGATATTGCTATCTTAAAAGAGCTGATGCAACATACTCGCAAAGCGGAATTCCCCTATTTATCTGGACCTAAAATTTTCAATTACTGGCTATATGTTTTGGAGAGCTACGCATCTATTAAGTGGCGTTCTCGCGAGCTTATAACAATCGCTCCAGATACACATATAATGAAAGCAACTGTTAAATTGGGGTTATGTATGGAAGAGGTGTTAGATGGGGGAGCGAATGATCGTAAAGTTGTAGCGAATGCCTGGGAGCAAGCACTCAAAGGCACAGGAATAGCCCCAATCGATATCCATACGCCATTATGGTTGTGGTCTCGAGCTGGATTCCCCTCGCTCCAAGAGAAAAAGCAAAGGGTTTAGCCGTGCAGCTTTTAAAACCTAAAGAGCATGTTTTGATTATATGTTTTCAAAACATGCCCTTACTTATTGTGGGCGTATTTAGTAAAGATTAAAAACTATTTCTCCCAAAGCTCGATCAGTCGACCTTCTGGATCTTTAATCCAAATAAACTTTCCGAATTCGCTACTCTCTAGAGGCTTTGCAAGGGGAACAGCAAGATGTTCAAGATGCTTTATCATCTCGTTTAAATCATGTACTTGGAAATTCAACATTACTTGTTGTTCGATGGGAAAATAACTGTCCTGTTCAGTGAAGAAAGAAAAGATCGTTTCATTGCCTTCTTGGGGTTTCATGATTGTCCCATTCCAATCGTCTATTTCCAACATCAAGACTTCGCTGTACCATTTTTTTATAGCATCTAGATTCTTTGTTCGCCAAAAAATGCCGCCAAAACCTTTTATCATCGTCTCGAACTCCTGTCTATTTAAAGTTTCCTCATCTTTACCAATATAGCATGACAAGTTGGGCATAAGAAAGAGACCATGCCAATTTGAATGGTCTCTACCTATTATTCGGTAACCGTCTCTGCAAATGTTTTACGGCCAGGGCTTACTTTATTAATATGAATATCGATTTTACTAATGGAGTCTTTGCTTAATGGAATTTTGCCATCCTTCTCTAATTTTTTCCACGTTTTTACATTACCACGATAAAGATATTCGGATAGGCGGAAGACATCTGCATCCAGCTTCAACCCTTCCTCAAAGGTAGTCATGATTTCTTCTCTGCCTGCTTTTTCTACTTTTTTTCTTACCTGATTGGGTGTGAGCTTCCCTTTAAATCCATTTAAAATCGTATCGAATTTTAAATAGACCTCAAATGTTACATCATTCCCTTTGACAATTGGTTTGACCTTAACATCTAGCTTTTTAATATCAACGGTTAAGTAATCACTTTTTTCATTATTTTCTAATTCAACGGTGATTTCACCTTGCTTTGTTTCATCATTCATCCACTCGATTCCACGAGCCGTTTTGCCTTTAATATAGCCTTTAAAACTATCCTTTGACAGAATACCAACACCAGCAAAAACGGTTTCTGTTTTGGATCCATCTGTTGTTTCCCAGTTTTCGTTGACGGTTACGTAAGGAATTTTCATTTCGTGGTTTGGTTCATTTAAGCCAATGACTAGCTGTCTTAAATTAACAGGCTCTACAAATGACTCCTGCTTAGCTGTATTTTTAGGATTACTTAATTTGGCGGCAGTTGGTGATTTTTCTAACAATGGAGAAACTAATAAAACATCCTTAATAGGATCCTGGGTACAGTAAACCCAAATATGATATCTGGTCTCGCGAAAGCGTAAAAAAGTATCAATAACCGCAATAGCACGTTCATCTTTCATAGCACTCTCGGAGAAGAGAAGAAAGGTCATATGTCCCCAAAATACTTCTTGGTCCATTGAACGATACAATTTGTAAATGGCTTCTTCTATTGTTTTTCCCTTCGCTTGGCCAATTTCGGTAGGTGCCGCTTCTGGATTAGCGGATTCTGTTTTCGCTACATTAGCAAAGTTGATAATTTGTAAGTATGCTGTATATTCATTATCCTTATAGTCAACCCCTACACCTTGTACGTAATACACTCGTTGTGGCTCTGTGACATCCCAACAGCCTGACATCAGTAGTGTAGTCGTAAGCATGACAATAATAATCGTAATCTTTTTTTGGCTCATATGTCTCCCTACTTTTTAAAGTTCGTGTATATTAGTTTGTACAAGAACGCAAGGTATTATAAGTAGAGACCATTTAGTATGTAGAAAAGTGCTGCTCTTGTCAAAAATGACATGGAGACAGCACTAGTGGTTTTAGTGGAAATATTTTTGGACGCGTTGAACGACCTCGTTTGCCGAAAGTCCATCTGCATCAATGACAGGACCTGCCATGTTTGGATCACTAATTCCCATAACATCGCGGTCCTGACCTGTAATGATACAAGCATCACATTTTTTCGCATCCTCTTCATTGCGAAGCTGGATGACTTCATAGCCTTGTGCCTTTAAAGCATCCTCGATATTTGATAATGATTGTTCAACACCAATAATTCTAGACATTTCTTGTCCACCTCCTACAAATAATGTGCCATTTCAGGTAGCTCATTATTCATATTATTTTTTTAGAGGAGATGGATAATTTTTAGAAATCTGTCCGTAATAGTGGTTGTGTACTACATCTAAAAGAACCGCCAAAGCTTCGAGAGATTGTAAAATCAACATATTCTACTGTGATACCTCTCTGTGCTAGTTGCTCGCCGATCCATGTAAATTCTTTATCTGTAATATAGACTTCTTCATTAATTGGTAAACCGTTAGTAGCCAGTCTTGCGGCATCCTCTAGAGAAACGTGAATTTTATCCCAATCCTGTAGCTGTTCGGGAATGCCATTTACGAGCGCTTCCTCACAAACAATCATCAGACCCTCTCTAACCAAGCTTAGCGCACAGTCGAGGTGGAGAATAGTTGGATGAAGCGGCACTTCGACCACCTTATAATCAACGTTACTTGCCAGATTACGCAGCCATTGCACTCCGTTTTTATTGGAGGCTAATCCTGAATTTCCGACGAAAATCGTTTTATCCAACACTAATACATCGCCACCCTCTAAAAATGGGCCAGCCTCAGAATCCAGACCATCTGCCATATCAGGCTTTGGAATGGAGACATAGAAACATTGATTTTCGTTTGCTTCCTGTGCTAAAAGATTGCGCACGGGCAAAACTTCGTTGCGTCTATGTGGGAATCGAAGGGAACCCTCGATTAAGAAATGGCCGATGGTGAAAAAGGGATCGCGAACGAAGAAATTGCTATAGCCATCTTCTTTTCCTGCCTCTTTTTCATAGTCTGTTAAACGTCTTGGTACTTGTACTTCTACATCGTATTTTTCTAATACCTTCTTTAAATTGGCTCTTTCCAATTCCCATTGCTGCTGTCTTTCTGGAAAGACGTCTTTGAAATTTTTACCGAGTGTATCTGCGTTTGCGTAAAGTGCTAATGTTTCTTCTGTTAAAAATGCATCATCTGTTAGATCATCCTTCGCTGGAAAAGCAAATTCCGATTGCGCCATGACAACTCGTTTTAAAGGAGCAAACTCACTTTTTACAAAAATATTCGTCATCGTACTTCCTCCTGTTGTATGATTTAGAAAAAATAGTGAAAATTTTTCCATCGATGTTCCTTATCGTAAGGTATATAGTTACTATATAGTCAAGAATGGGTTGTAAGGTGGTGAAAAGATGGGCATTGCAGAAGTGTTGACCATTTTCTTTGTCGTATTAAAGCTAACAGATGTCATTACATGGTCGTGGTGGCTGGTATTATTACCAGCGATTCTTTCCTTTAGTCTGTATGCCATGATTGGGCTGGTGAAGCTCGGGCTGGTATTGATTGCTGTGGTAGCGGTGAAAAGGAGGCGGGATGATGAAATCGATTGAAAAATGAAGTGTATGATTTCCTACATAAAAATCAGGAGAGGATCGAGCAAATTCAAATCCCTCCTGATTAGTTTAAGAAACTTTGAACAAATAAAAATAAATCAGCATTGTCCGCAAGAATGTATTGCTTCATATTTTAGGATGCACGTTAATACCGATGATATTTCTGTCATAATCCACTTGAATTGTATACGATTCTTCTGCATTGGCAGAATTGAAAATCATATAAGCATCCGTATTAAATGCGGATATATTCGGTATGAATTTCTTTTTCATCACTAGATTATCTAGTATCGAGATCAGTTGCTCTGTTTCCTCAGCGTCCAGATAATACGATTTTTCTCTCGTATCTGAAATCAAAACAAGTTGGATATTAGCTGTATTTAATTCAGGTACAGCATCATGAAAGGAAATGAGCGGTTTGCGAAAAAACACGAGTAGCAAAATGATCGCTAGTAATCCGAACGACCAGATCCATCTTTTGTTTCGCATAGTCATCGCCTCCTAGCTCTTCAACCAAATTTTGGATATTGAAAAAGGTGAGGTTAGTCCAACTAGGTCCAACCTCACCACTTGATTATTTGCTTAATTCATAGGTTTTCACAGCTGGAGGAACAAAGCTTTCGCATTTATCTAATAGGGCTGCTGCGTCCTCATCGACAATAAGTGCCTCACGATATTGGGCTTTTAAAAATTGTTCATTTTGCATATGATCAAAGAATGAAATTAATAAATCAAAATAGCGTTCCATATTGAAAATAGCACAAGGTTTTTGAAGCAGACCGATTTGATTCCACGTAAATACTTCAAAAAATTCCTCTAATGTTCCAGGTCCACCAGGAAGGGCGATAAAGCCATCTGCTAATTCCATCATTTTACTTTTACGTTCATGCATCGTGTTCACAACGATTAGCTCTGTCAGCTGTTGATGCGCAATTTCACGTTCTTCTAATAATGTCGGAATCACCCCAATGACCTTGCCGCCTTCTTCTAGCACTGTATTCGCTACTGTTGCCATGATGCCTACAGAAGCACCACCATAAATAAGGGTAATTTGTCTTTTGGCTAATTCTTTTCCTAGTAAAATGGCTCCTTGACGATAAGCGTCAGAAGCGCCTAGACTGGAACCGCAAAATACGGCAATACTTTTCATAGTTGATTTCCTCCATATCTGATCAAATTCTTTTATAGTATAATTTATTTTGAAGAGGAAGGAAATGGAGGAAACGGAATTGCAACTAAATGAATTTCAACGCTGGGTAAAGGATTATTATGAAGCACGTGGCTGGTCAGAGCTCAATATTTTTACACGTATTGGCTTTTTGGCAGAAGAAACAGGTGAGGTAGCGAGGGCGATTCGAGCAATCGAGATTGGTAGAGATCGACCAGATGAAAAAACACAATCCTTTGAGGAAAATAAACAGGAGCTGATTGAAGAGCTAGGGGATGTCCTAGGGAATCTTATTGTCATTGCCAATCAATATGATATTCCACTAGAGGAGATATTTGCGGCTCATCAAGACAAGCTTATAAAACGCTACCAGGAGTAGGAGGAGCAAGATGGAGTATCAAGTAGAGGTTGTACGTGAACAGCATGAGGATTTTACGAATTTTTTAAGCGAAAAAATTCGTGCCTACAATAATGAGCATTCCTCTTATCATCGTGAAAGTAGACAGAAGGGGGCGGTTCGTCCTTTACAGTTGATTGTCACAGATCAACAGCAGCAATGGATAGGTGGTATAACGGCTGAGATCTACTGGGGATGGGTGGAAATACATAAATTTTGGTTCAGTGAAGAATATCGTGGAAAGGGTATTGGCAAAAAGCTCTTAGCACAAGCAGAGTTGGTAGCGAAGGACATGGGGGCAACAAAAGCCTTGCTGACAACCTACGCGTTTCAAGCGCGTACATTTTACGAGGCACATGGCTATCAAGTAGTGGGAGAAATTAAAGATTACCCACCAGGCAGTAGCTACTATACGATGGTGAAAGTGTTAGCTTAAGAATTGGCTGTCTATGGAGATAGACAGCCTGTTTTAATTGACATCGCCCAAATAAATAGCTGTTTGTTGTCCTTGAATAAATTGTTGTAGTGGTTGGATAAGGGCTTTAGGGTAAAGTCTATAAGTATGAAGCTTTTCAATGGGAATCCATTGTGTCCCAACTTGATGACTATCTGGATTTGTTGGCTGACTGGTTTGCTCCTGTACCTGACATAGGAAATAATATTCTACTTGATGTACATCTGCGTCAAAGGCGGCATGCTCATGATTTTGTCCGATGTATTCTCGGATAAATTGTAGCTCTCCAATCTGAACGGAGGAGCCAATTTCTTCAAGGCATTCTCTTTGTAGCGTTTTGTGGAAGGTCTCTCCATGCTCCTGTCCGCCACCTGGGCAAAGATAAAAGTAGCCCTCGTCATCTTGATTTTTTGTTAACAATAGCTTCCCATCCGTGATGATAATTGCTTTGACAGAATTTCTAATCATCGACTTCTCCTTTTAATTGTTATTTTTTGTGATCATGACTAAAACGCTTCATGAATGTCTACCTTAGTAAAAAGGGGAGATGAAGCGTGTATTCAATGTCCAATTTTAAATTACTTGTAGACAAACAGACTGAAATTGATACCATTTATCAGAATTGTAATGATTTAATTCAATCCAATGTTACACCGAAACTAGATGCAGAGGTGGAGCAGTTTTTAAAGCTAGTTGAACAGCATTTGACACAACAAGGCTTTACGATTACGAATACCTCAACGGGGTTAATCGCCAATTATCAAGAGGCTGTCATTAATGTAGATAAACATTCAAAGCATTTGGAAGAATGCTTTTTTATCAATTTAAATAGTTATGCTGAGGATCAAGTCTCTATTGTACTCGATATCTCACCAACGATGCTACCGAAAATTTCAAATCAGCTTGATGGCTATACAGATATTATCGAGCAAATGACGGATAAGCTTAAGCAAGCAAAAAGTCTGGAGAAAGCTTGTACGAATCCCAAATTTCTTTATAAAACACAAAGCAATAAAGTTTTCCATTCCGCTCAGGAAGTTTTGGATTATTATTTTCAAGGATAGGAGAAGCCACCCTGAAATTTTTGGGTGGCTCATCTATTTTATAGGACTGGAAGCCCGCTTTCTTCCATTATCGAATAAACTTTCTCCCAAAAAGCCACATCATGAAGGATAGACCTAAGAAATAAAGTGGCATTGTTAGTAAAGAACCGTTGTGTAGCAAGCTCATACCAGATGTGATGGCACTGACAAGTAAGTAATAGCCGAGACTAAAGATAGCGCCTGCTGTACCAATGACATCCTGAAAGTCTACTAATGCTAGACTTAGACAGTTCGGAAGTGCAATCCCTGAGCCTAACAGCATGATAAAAACAGTAATCATCATACCGATGGCCATCATGTTCGCGTGCAATGGCAGCGTACAGACGATGGTCAAAAGTAGTGTGCCACCAAGCATCACTAAACAACCAACATGAATGATTTTTTGTGGTGGCTGGATGATGACGAGCCGTTTTGAAATCATGGCCCCTATAATGGAAGCAAGGGCAACAATGATACCAAGAAAGCCGTACAGACCTGGTGACAGCTGAAAATGCTCGATGAAAATAAAGGGTGCTTCGGCATAGTAGCTAAATAGGATACCATTGATGCCTCCAATTAGCAATCCATAGACAAGCACGATGGGTGAAGCAAAAATGCGTTTGACGACAGGCCAAATCGCCGTTCTTTGTCTTGTTGCAGGATCGGTTGTTTCTGGAAGTCTGCAATAAGCATAAATAAACAACAAGAGACTCATGATGACAAGGACAAAAAACACAGCTCGAAAGCCAAACGCTTGATCCACCCAACCACCAATCAACGGCCCTACCGCTGGGGTAAAGGCAATGACGGCTGAAATTTGAGCAAACATGGCGTGGCGTTGATTCCCCGTCATGCTTTCACGCAAAATGGTCTGCGTAATAATGGAGCCAGTTGCGGCACCGAACGCTTGGATCAACCGACTAGCTAGCAGAAAAGGGATTGTCTCTGCGTAAAAACAGAGTAGGCTACCTATTCCATAAAAAATTAAACCGGCTAGCATGGCAGGTCGACGGCCAATAAAATCAGAAATCCATCCCCAGCAGAAAACGCCGAATGCAAAGCCAATAAAATAGATGCTCAAGGTTAATTGGACTGAGCTAAAGTCTACATCAAGTGCAGCTGCAATATCCGGTAGAGATGGTGTGTATATCGTTTCACTAATTTGTGGAAAAGCCACAAGAACAATCATTAATAATAGAGATGGTACTGCCTGTTTTTTCAACATATTGCCCTCCTACAAGCAAAATTCTACTTTGTCAGTTACAAGTAGATTGCGTAGCTAGGGAAACGGCGGGACCATTATAAGAATACGTTCATAAGAAGTCATGTTGAAATCACCTTTATATGCTTGAAGTAGGAGTGCATAGTCTAGTAGCTATTATAGGCTATTTTACAATATTTATATAGTAATAATTGCTAAACCTATCAATTATTAAGAGAAATTGCTTGTACATAGAAGGTGAATTTTGTAAAATGGAACAAACGTTCTTTTTAATTTGAATGATAGAGGGTGAACCTAATTGAATTTTGAGCTAACATTATTTACTTCTACCGATATTCAGGGATTAGTTGAGCTATCAGCTTCAGTTGGATGGGATTACGATGCCCATGAAATTGAAACGATCATGGCAGCAGGTCGAATAGTTGGACATAAAAATAGGGAAGGAAAAATTGTTTCCAGTGCAGCCATTATTCCCTATGATACAAATGTAGCTTCCATTGGCATGGTGATTGTGCATGAACAATGCAGAGGTTTTGGCTTAGGTAGAATCGTTACACAAGCCTGTATCGATAGTGTTTCAGAGGACACAACCATTATGCTCGTAGCTACGAAAGAAGGAGAACCATTATATCAAAAAATGGGCTTCACGACTGTTGAGCATGTACATAAATATTTGGCGGACAAATTTGTAGAGACGACAAGGGAAGCAAATTGTTTTGGCACCATCAATGAATTGCAAGAACAGGATTTTGAACAGCTTGTTAAACTGGATGCAGTAGCCTTTGGGGATAGTAGAAGCGTCTTTTTGCGTAAAAGAATTCAGCAGTCACAGCGCTGTGTTGTCGTGAAAAATCAACACAACCAAATGATTGGCTATGGCTTAACAATCGCAGGGCCAATTTATCTTCTTTTAGGACCAATCGTAGCGCCAGATAAGGAAATAGCGCATTATATTATCAATGAATTGGCTAAGGGCTATCAGGGGAAATTACGTATCGATTGTCCGTCTGTCCACAAGGAGCTGAGTCCAATTTTACAACAAAGTGGTTTTACGCTGGCTGCCACACCGCCTGTCATGATCCGCAATGCCAAAAAAATGCCTACTCGAAATCAAACATTATTTGCTCTAGCAGCACAAGCTTTCGGCTAAGCAAACGTGCGAGCCTACTTTTATGTTGTCAAAAAAAGGATTTTGAAGGAAGAGTAGAGAATGTTATGGATGGTAGAGGAGGGGAACAGGATGTTTCCAGTGTTAGAAACAGCAAGACTTAGGTTAAGAGAACTCACAGAGGAGGATGTTCCTGCGATTTTTCGTTGTTTTTCCAATGAGGCTTTAACACGCTATTATGGGCAGGAACCCTTTGTCGACACACAGCAGGCCGAACAATTAATTAAGCAATTTGCCAAAAACTTTGAGGAAAAGCGTGGGATTCGTTGGGGAATCGAACGAAAAGATTCGAATGAAGTGATTGGTACAGTTGGCTTTCATTTATGGTCGGCTGCACATCAGCGAGCAGAAATTGGCTATGAAATTCATCCCGATTACTGGCGACAAGGTTTTACAAAAGAAGCTGTGCAGAAAGTGATTGCCTATGGTTTTGAGGATATGAAGTTAAATCGTATCGGAGCCGTAGTTTTTTTAGAAAATGAGTCATCCACTCAGCTATTGATTAAACTTGGGTTCCAACAGGAAGGCATATTGAGGGACTATATGTATCAAAAGGGACAAGCACATGATACATTTATCTATTCTTTATTAAAAAAAGATGAATAACGTAGCTTTAGCGCTTTTATAGAATAATAATTTACTTGGAAATGGATAATAAATAATAATTTAGATGGAGTTTTGAGGTTACTTTTTTCGGTTATAGTTCTTATATGAACAACAATTCATAAGTTCGTGCAAAAAAGTAACAGATGAGGGGCTGGGTGTTATGGAGCAATATAGCACAGCTTATTTTCAAAAGCTAGATTTACTGTCAAGCTTATACGCGGGACAGGCTGCTCTAAAGGGTTCCATTCCAACAGAGAAGGTCAAGCGAATGGAGCGCTATCAACAAATTGAAGCGGCGATTACAAAACTAAATAACGAAATTAGAATCATTGAACGGACCATACTAAAGTCCTCCCATTCTACTAGAAATGGTTAATAGTAGCTAAACCCATGCGGAGATATGCATGGGTTTTTATATTGATTAGTAAAACTTAAAGCTTCCTTTACACTAAAAATAGATAGGAGGATACGTTAGCAACACAGAGCTATCCTTCAATTTACTCGATCTATCCGCTACATTCAAAGTGCTATCCGCTGCTTTAGGATTGCTATCCACCACATAGCTTGCTTTATCCACTTTCACAGGGCTATCCTTCAATCTCCGCGATCTATCCGCTACATTCAAAGGGCTATCCGCTACTTTAGGATTGCAATCCACCATTTTGCTTGATTTATCCACTTTCACAGGGCTATCCTTCAATTTACGTGATCTATCCGCTACATTCAAAGGGCTATCCGCTACTTTAGGAGTCTTATCCACCACATAGCTTGATTTATCCGCTTTCACAAGGCTATCCATCAATCTCCACGATCTATCAGCTACATTCAAAGGGCTATCCGCTACTTTAGAATTCCTATCCACCACATAGCTTGATTTATCCGCTTTCACAAGGCTATCCATCAATCTCCACGATCTATCAGCTACATTCAAAGGGCTATCCGCTACTTTAGAATTCCTATCCACCACATAGCTTGATTTATCCACTTTCAAAGGGCTATCCTTCAATGCCGCGTTCTATCCATCACTTTAGAATTCCTATCCACCACATTCCTCATGCTATCCGCTTCCATCCTTCTTCCACAAAAAAACCCTCATAGCATCACTATAAGGGTCTACATACCATTCATTATTGAGCAAGTGCTAGTAAAAATTGATCGCGGTCTGCTTCTTCCTGCATTTTACTATCGACAAGCATTGCACCTGATTGGACACTTGTGATGTCGTTGTCTACAAGAAATTGTACATTGATCTTGGCTACTTCATTGTTAACTGTACAATCGCCCTCGAACTCTACTACGTCCTGTCCCTTTTGTGTTTCAAAATAAACCCAATATGGATTTTCGCAGGTAGAGGCAAAGGCACTCTCTAATGTTTTTGTACTATTTTCATAGGAATAGTTTTTTACATATGTAATGTATTCGTTGTCCGTAATATCCTTTTGTGGGCCATAAAAGTACCAAAATACCCCTAAGATACCGATTGGCACAATCCACAATATATTTCTTTTACTTAATTTCCCCATGCGTTACATCCCCCTTTATGTGAATATTTTAACATCTTCTTTTGCATTTTTGCTAGCTTACGATAATATTTTCTATAGAAGGCCGTGATTCTGTTCATAGCGTGAGCTTTGAATTCAGGTGGCAGTTATGATAACGTTAGTTGATAGATTTGTTCGAAGTCGCCATATTGCTTGGTGAAGGAGGTTTTTGCATGCATAAAAAAAGACGGGGTTTGCTGCTAGTTCTAGTGCTGATGTTAATGGGTCTGGTCTTTTTTCTCGGCATGAAAATGAGGCCAGTCACACAACCGACTAGAAATCCTGAGACAACGCCCGTTCAAGAGGATGCGTCCGAACAGGAAAGTGATTCAGAAAATATGGAGGTCCTCATACAGGACATTGCTCAATTCGCGCAAGAAGGAAAAATACCAGATGTGCCATTTACAGTAGGAGATACTGAACAACAAATGGTTCATGAGCAATGGGGAGAACCTCAGCAAGTCACTGAATCAGTCAATGGACAATTTGAAGATTATGAGGATGTGACGATTGGTTATCGAGGTTCACAGGCCTTCGATATCCGTTCATCGAAAGAAAATATTAAAAGCATTCGTTTAGCAGATATTAAAAATAAGTTGGGTGAACCTGATGAAGTTCGTTACTATCAGGATCCGACGACCAATCAAATTATTCTTGTCTACCAAGTAAATGCCAGCTATCAATTAAAGTGGATCTTACCGAAGCCGACTGACAGCGATGCCAATCCTGCCGTTCATCATATTTCGGTTTATACGGAACTTAAATCACAAGCACCTGATACGGTGGAACAGATGACATTGGACGAGAAAATCGGTCAAATGATGTTTGCTGGTGTGTCAGGTACGACGCTCCAGCAGGAGACAGCAAGCCTCATTCAAAAGGCTAAAGTAGGTGGTTTGATTCTTTATGGCAATAATCTTGAAACACCCCAGCAAACGGTCACATTGATGAATGACTTAATGGCTGCCAATGCGAATAATCAGCTACCCCTTTTCCTTGGCACTGACCAAGAGGGTGGCAAAGTGGTCAGATTACCAGGCGCTTTAAAAAATTTCCCAACGAATAAAAAAATTGGAGATATTAACCAATCCAAGTTTTCATTTGAAGTAGGCCAATTATTAGGGGAGCAATTAAAGGCATTTGGCTTCAATTTGGACTTTGCGCCTGTATTAGATGTCAATAGCAATCCGAATAATCCGATTATCGGGGATCGCTCGTTTTCCAATGATCCTGCTATCGTCAGCAAATTAGGCATTCAGACAATGAAGGGTCTGGAGTCCGAGCAGGTTATTCCTGTCGTCAAGCATTTCCCTGGGCATGGTGACACGTCAGTGGATTCCCATTTAGAATTGCCAAAGGTGGCAAAAAGCTTGAACGACTTGAATCAGCTAGAGCTTGACCCATTTAAAGACGCCATTAACAATGGTGCAGATGTCGTTATGGTCGCTCATATTTTATTGCCAAAGATTGACCCACAGTATCCTTCCTCGATGTCGAAGGAAATTATTACGGGTATGCTAAGAAAGCAACTAGGCTTTGATGGCGTTATCATGACAGATGATATGACGATGAAAGCCATCACGAATCATTATGCGATCGGGCAAGCAGCTGTCGATTCGATCAAGGCTGGTAGTGATATTATTTTAATTGCCCATGAGTTTGCCAATATCACAGCAGCTATAGAAGCGGTGAAAACAGCCGTCAGCAATGGGGAAATAACAGAGGAGCGCATAAATGATAGCGTCCGAAGAATAATAAAACTAAAAGAAAAATATCAGCTTGTCAATCAACCCGTGACAGCGGTCGATATCAACAAGCTTAATACAGACATCGCAAAAGTATTGAATACGTATATGAAATAAAGGCGAAAAGGGACATACAGCAAGTGATGTATGTTCCTTTTTGTGAATGATGGATAAGGGTGAGAACGTGGATAAGGAATTCAAATTAGCTAGTCAATTATTAACGCTGCTAGATTCTGAACAAAGATGGTTTACCTTAGCAGAGGTTGAAAAAAGTTTACATATTTCAGATAAGACCATACGTAAGCTCGTTGAGGAGATTAATCAGCAATTACCAGCAGCGATGACTATTGAAGTATCTAGAGGAAAGGGAATTTTTCTACAACGCGATGGGCGAAGTACAACCGTTAGTGAAGTGCTTTCTAGCATGTTCAGGCAAACCATCTTCTATCGACTAATGCATGTATTGTTTACAAATAGGAAACAATTGTCAATGGAGGAGCTGGCAGAAGCCATGTTTATGAGCACCTCCTCGATGAAGAAGCTGATTATGCAACTAAATAATCATGATTTGAAGCCGTATAAGCTACGCATCACATACTCGACGCCAGCCGTAAAGGGAAATGAATTGAATATCCGTTACTTTTATTGGAAATTATATGGTGATGCCTATGAGTTTACAGGATGGCCATTTACCAATAGTGACTTTGATTTTATCAATCAATACATCACGCATATAGAGCATGAGCAAAGCATTGTTTATTTTATCAATTCCAAAAGGAAATTATCCTTTTTAGTGGCCATTGTCTTGGAAAGAGTAAGAAAGGGCAACTATGTCAAAATTACGGAGGGTGATTACGCTTGGGAAAGTGGGCTGTTCTATTTGCCAGTAAAAGACTTTGCACAGGCACTGGAAGAAAGATTCTCGATTGAATTACCAAAGAGTGAACGGTTTTTTATGCAATCTCTATTTAGTCTAAGCCAATATCATTATTATGAAGGGTCAGACATGACGCCAATGAAGGAAATCGAATTATATAAGAATAAAGAAATCGATCAAATGGCGCAGCAGCTGTTTATCTTATTAGCAAAGGCTTACCCCAATCTAGATATGAATGAGCGGTTTAGCTTGGAGGTATATGAGTTCCTGGACAAGCTTTTCATCGATAATGCCATCCCTGAATGGCTGATGATTTCACAAAGTAATTTAACAAACTATGTTCAAATCGAATGTCAGCAAATTTACCAAGATATGCAGACCTGTATGCAAACGTGGCAAAATGCGTACCCTTCTGTCCTGTATAATGACTTTCATTTAACCAAGCTTACCTTGCTTGTTCGTTCAGGGCTACGTTATAAAAGTAAACGAGCCTTCTTGGTCATTGGTGAGGAGTTTTCAATCCGCCATTATATAGCCAATTTGATCAAAAATGAAATAGGGGACCAGTTGATTATTAATACCTCTATTATGAAGGGGCTAACGGATGAAATGGTGCAGCAGCATGACATTGATTTTGTTATAAGTAATTTTCCAGTTGCTTTAACGACAGTGCCGGTTGTTATTATATCCACGATTCCCTCCAAAAGAGATTTAGATAATATTCGTCAAGAATTGCTTCGGTAATTTGGTCAATTATTTCCCGTACACTACGTAACAATCTGGTCTAGTTTGTCATGATCATTAAATCTTATACTCATAGTAGTTTCTGAACGGATTTCTTGTAGAAGAAATGGGTTTGGAAATGGCTGTGAGTATTTTTTTATTGGTAAATGAAAACGGTTACCTAATGAATTTGAGATAAATAACAAGTTTTTGGAGGAATGAAAATGAGTAGACATTTAGGAGCAAAAAAGGGAGAAATAGCTGAGCGTGTTTTATTACCTGGAGACCCTTTACGTGCAAGATTTGTAGCAGAGCATTTTTTAGAGAATGTCTATTGCTATAACGAAGTAAGAGGAATGTATGGTTACACAGGAACGTTCAAAGGTGTACCGATTTCAGTGCAGGGGACAGGCATGGGGAATCCATCGATGAGTATATACGGGACTGAATTGGTCAACGATTATGGCGTGAAAAAATTGATTCGTATTGGCACATGTGGCGCGATGCAAAAGGACATTCAAATCCGCGATATCATTCTAGCCCAAGCCGTGTCTTCAGACAGCAATTTGACGGAGAAAATTTTCTACGGCAATAATTACGCACCAATTGCGGATTTTTCCTTATTAATGAAAGCGTTTCAACTAGCGCAAGGGAAAAAGGGAAATGTTTTTGTTGGCAATATTTATAATTCAGATGAATTTTATCGTGAAACATTAGACAGGCTTCATAAGTTTATGGAATTCGGTGTGCTAGGGGTAGAAATGGAAAGCACAGCCCTCTATACGTTAGCCGCAAAATACGGGGTAAAGGCATTATCTATTTTGACGGTAGGTAGTCAATTATTAACAAATGAAAGCTTAACGCACGAGGAAAGTGAAAAGTCCTTTTTTGATATGGTGGACATTGCTCTTCACACAATTATCGAGGAGTAAGGGATGGAAAGAGAAAGCATTTGAAAACATTGTTCGTTACGGAGGGGACAAAATGCATTATATTATTTCGATAGTAGGTCTACTACTCGTGCTATTTTTAGCATGGCTTGCAAGCAATAATAAGAAAAAAATTAAATACCGCCCAATCATTGTGATGATTGTTATCCAGCTTGTTTTAGGGTTTCTTCTACTGAAAACAGGTATCGGGGAATTTTTAATTAAAGGTTTTGCTGATAGCTTTGCAAAACTACTTGAATATGCCAACGAGGGTACGAATTTTGTATTTGGTGGGATGGCGAATGAGGGCGCACATACATTTTTCCTGTATGTTTTAATGCCAATCGTTTTTATGTCAGCCATCATCGGCATATTGCAACATTATAAAATTCTGCCGTTTATTATTAAATATATAGGTTTAGTATTAAGTAAAATCAATGGGATGGGTAAATTAGAATCCTATAATGCGGTTGCAGCGGCAATAGTGGGGCAAAATGAAGTATTTATTTCAGTGAAAAACCAAATTGGCTTTTTACCAAAGCATCGACTCTATACCTTATGTGCTTCTGCGATGTCAACGGTATCTATGTCCATTGTGGGCTCCTATATGACGATGCTAGAGCCTAAGTATGTAGTGGCAGCCTTAATATTAAACTTGTTTGGTGGTTTTATCGTAGCCTCGATCATTAATCCGTATGAAGTGAAAGCGGAGGAAGATATAATTGAAGTGCAGGAAGGCGAAAAGCAAACATTTTTTGAAATGCTAGGCGAATACATTATGGATGGTTTTAAAGTAGCCATCATTGTCGGGGTAATGTTAGTAGGCTTTGTTGGGTTAATTGCCCTCATTAATGGTGTGTTTAATGGCATTTTCGGCATCTCGTTCCAAGGCTTCCTAGGGTATGTCTTTGCCCCAATTGCCTTTGTCATGGATGTACCTTGGCATGAAGCTGTGAATGCTGGTAGTATCATGGCAACAAAGCTTGTGGCAAATGAATTCGTTGCCATGCTGGACTTCGTTAAAATCCAAGATAGCTTCAGTGAGCGTACAGCAGCCATTGTCTCTGTTTTCCTCATATCCTTTGCTAACTTTGGCTCGATTGGTACCATCGTAGGTGCAGTAAAAGGGTTAAATGAAAAGCAAGGCAATGTGGTAGCACGCTTTGGATTAAAACTGCTATACGGTGCCTCCCTTGTAAGTGTTCTATCAGCGATTATTATTGGGATTGTGTTTTAAATAGAACCGACACGTGATTAAAAAAAGAAAGAGACTACCATATTATTTTGGTAGCCTCTTTTATTTTATGGAAAGTAAGTAGCTTACGATTTTTGGAGAACGGTATTAGTTTAATCTACAGCGCAATCGGGCCATGTTTTAGAAATAATCCGATAAAGATCAACTTCTACCTACAGTGACATGGTATAGGAATATCAAGTACCCTTTTAGATATTCTTTTTAAAGGAGGATGACTACATTCTTTACAAGAAATTAATTATTGATTTTTTTGAGGAAACCCATAAACATTTGCACGAAATGCTACTAGGAATCCAAGAAGAATGAGGATAAACATTACCCATGGAAAAGAACTCACATCAAATGATTCGATCAGAACTGCTCCAATTGCACTCCCGCCACCAATAGCGAGATTCCAAACAGTAACTAACATAGATTGGGCAATATCCGCACCTTTTTTAGCATTATCTGCTATGGCTGTTTGCGTCAGTGTTGCTGCTCCACCAAAGGTTAAGCCCCATACAGTTACAGCACTATAAATGATAATAGGATGACTAATTCCGATACCTAATGCGAATGATGCTAATCCAAATCCGACCAGACTCATTAAAACTAAAGTACGTAGTCTACGCTCAATGAATATACCTATAACCCAGATTCCAACTAAAGATGCCATACCGAAAACAAGTAAAATCAAATCAATTCGTTTGGCAAGTCCTGCTTCGGAAAGGTATGGTGCGATATAAGTATAAAGCATGTTATGCGAAAGTATCCAAGCTAATACAACAAACAAGATTGGACGAACTCCAGGCGTAATAAAAACCTCTAGAAGAGTCATTCGTTTTGAAGATGTTTGTCCAGGGAAGTTTGGGACTTTCCAAATAATCCATAAAATCAGTAATGCTGCTAAAAGTGACATTATGCCAAAGACATTTCTCCAGCCAACAAGGGAACCGAGAAATGTCCCAGTAGGAACACCCAAAGCTAATGCAAGAGGCGTACCAATCATGGCTACGGCCATTGCCCTTCCCTTTAGTGATTCTGGCGCCATCAGTCGTGCATATCCCGCAGTCAGCCCCCACAGGACTCCAGCCGTTACACCTGCAAAGAAGCGAGCGATTAAAGTTAAGGTCAAACTAGAAGATAAGGCTGTAATAGTATTAAATACAAGGAATCCAATAATACACAAAAGCAGTAAGGGCTTCCTATGCCATCCTTGTGTTGCAGTGGTTATAGGAATAGCTGCAATGAGTGAACCAAGAGCATAAGCTGTAACAAGTTGACCTGCAAGGGATTCTGACACACCGAGTCCTTTGCTTATTTCTATTAGTAAACCAGCAGGTATAGTTTCGGTAAGGATACATATAAACCCAGCCATAGCGAGCGCCATTAAACCTGCCCAAGGAAGACGTTCTGAGGGTATTGCATAAGAATTTTGTTTACTTAAATCACTATTATTATCCATTTATAAAAGGCCTCCTGATTAGTTGATAGGATTAATTATACTAATCAGATTTTGAATTTTACATTTGATAATAAAGGAATAAATTTATATTTGGTTGTAAAAACAATGTAATTTGATGCTATCACGTTTAAATTATAATATAATGATTTCAGGGTAATATACGTCCCACAATTTGATGTCACTATCGTAAATGATATGAAGGGGTGCTTAAATGGATAGTATTGATAGAGATATACTCATGCATTTACAATCAGATGCTCGGTTGTCAATGACTGCCCTCGGAAAACTTATAGGATTATCTCAACCAGCAATAACAGAGAGGGTAAAAAGACTAGAAGAACAAGGCGTGATAAAAAGCTACAGGGCTAAAGTATCGAATGAAAAAGTCGGAAAATCCATTGTTGCTTTTATCCTTTTCCGGACTACAAAGTGCAATAATTTCGTTGATTATTGTATGCAAGCTTCACAAGTAGTAGAGTGTCATCGAATTAGCGGAGAATACAATTATCTAATTAAGGTAGTAGTGGAATCAACAAAGGAACTTGAATTATTTGAAAATGATAGCATGAGGTATGGCGATTCTACTACATTGATTTCCTTATCATCACCTATTGAAGACAAACCATTGCTACCAAATTTAAATGTTGATTATTAATTTTTATAACCTTTTATAAAAAGATCGATTTAAATACAGTTATTTATGTAAAAACGGCTAAGCATTGAATGAAACTCTATTTAGGAGAGATAGACAAATATTTAATGAGTAAGTTTTACAGCTACCTTAATGAATAAATCAAGTATGAAAAGTTCACTGTTTATAGGCAGTGAACTTTTCAATTATCGGGCACTTTTCATCAATGTGGAAAGTGTCTTTCTTCATTTAAGCGTGATCTTGTACTGTATAGTGAATATGAAAATCAGAAACGTATAAAAGAGAAAATAAAAGGATTGAGCTCGGTACTATACCGATTTCAATCCTTCTTAGCTACTTAACTTCATATAGTGTCTAAATTTTGTGTCATTTAAGGGTCATAATTCGGTAGGGAAAATAGTTATACTTGCAAAATAAACACCTACATTTTTTCTAGGATATTTTTTATGGGCTTTTGAAGTACGTCTATAATGGCTACGATGATAGCTGTTACAAAAATCGCTATTAGACCAAGTGCTATCGGACCTGCTGCGTCTTCACCTGTGAACATAGCAAAAATCCTTAAGTAAACGATTAACAACAAAATGAAGAAAATAATTGTAAAAGCACATTTTTTTATAGCCTTCAAGGATTTAAGGAATAACTCTGAAAAAGCATTGTTTAAATGGATATAACTCAATAGTTTATATGCTTGATACAATGCAACAGAAAACGTAATGCATACGCCATAGGCACATATTAACAATGGATATATCGAGTAATCTCCTGGACGCACTTGTGCATCTTGTATAGCTGCTTGAGGTAACCAATATATACATACAGCAAGTACCGCAATGCCCATTAGAAAAGCAACGATCTTTAAGAAAAAAGTTGAACTTAGTTTAACATTCATATGAAGCACCTCATTGATTTTATGATAATATGATATTAGTCTATTTATTATCGTTTATCAATATATTTATTTCGTTTTTTATTATATTATTGTTGTTATTCAAATAATTACTTGATAATCATGTGGGAATCATACTTCAGTTATTGTCAGTTTTATCATGAAGTAACTGAACAAGTAGGCGCAATTCTTAAAATGGGGAATGCGTCTTTTTTGTTTAAGTCGCTTTAGAATCTATTCTTGGAGCGGTGTTACTGGCGAAAAATCACCCAGTAAATCATAAAAGCTAAATTGATGAAATTTAATTTTTAACTAGTTACTAAGATTTCGTAAAGATATCAATATCTTGGATTATTGAATAATCTCTGTATGAAAAGGGCTCTCCCTGGATATATTCTGAAAAATCCTGCTGTTAATTTTATTTGAACACGCTAAAATTCCAAACTCTCGTATTGAGATAATTGCTGAAAGACTTCAGTAAAGTTATATAAAAAGAATTTATTGAAAAGTTTCTTCTTGCAACAATCAGGCACATTTCTTTAGGAAGGAATATGTCTTTTTTCATCTACAGGGCCAGAATGTGGAAAAATATATTGATACTCATTTCAGTCTAATTACCGATAGCATATTAACTGATTATCCTTTATTGTTAATAGGTCGTAAAAGACACTATCAGGAATATCCTGCAAATATTGAAATGATAGGTGGAAAACAATGAAATATCAAGTATTATTATATTACCATTACACGAAGATTGAAGATCCAGCTGTGTTTTCAGCAACGCACTTAGAAATGTGTAAAGAGATCGGTTTAAAAGGTCGTATTTTAGTAGCCAATGAGGGTATTAACGGTACTGTTTCGGGTACGATTGAGCAAACAGAGCAATACATGGCAAACATGCAAGCTGACCCATTATTTGAAGGCATTGTCTTCAAAATTGATGCGGCAGATGATCATGCATTCAAAAAAATGCATGTACGCCCACGTCCTGAGTTAGTAAACTTAGGCTTAGAAGAAGACGTAAACCCACATGAATTAACAGGTCGTTACCTGTCACCCGAACAATTCCTTGCTGAAATGCAAGATGAAAATACAGTAGTATTAGATGTGCGTAACACGTATGAATACGATGTCGGCCATTTTCGTGGCGCGATTCGACCAGATGTAAAAAACTTCCGTGATACACCAGAATGGGTACGTGAAAACCGCGAGCTATTCGAAGGGAAAAATGTGTTAACCTATTGCACGGGCGGGATTCGTTGTGAGAAGTTTTCCGGCTGGATGAAACGTGAAGGCTTTGGCGATGTCGGTCAATTGCATGGCGGTGTGGCAACATACGGAAAAGACCCTGTTGCGAAAGGCCAATTATGGGACGGTCAAATGTACGTATTTGATGAGCGTTTAACGGTGCCAATCAATCAAGTAGAGCATGTGATTATCGGTCGTGATCACTATGACGGAGAACCTTGTGAACGTTACATTAACTGTGCAAATCCTGAATGTAACAAGCAAATCATCGCATCTGAAGAAAATGAAGCCAAGCATTTAGGTGGCTGTACAATCGAGTGTACAAAGCATGCACGCAACCGCTACATCGTGCGTCACAATTTAACAGAAGAGCAAGTAGCTCAAGCAATTGAGGCGTTACAAGCATAAGCATGAAAAGCTGTCTAAACATACAAAACGCTATTCAATAACTTTCATAACCCCCTATTTAGAGGTTTTTAAAACACTCAATGTAAGTGTTCAAACGATCCATTTCAACATTGGACTAGTTTGCTCGCTTATATAGGGTGTTTTTTCTTATGTAAGGAAAAGGTAAATGACTCAATCATTGGGTGAGGAGAAAAATAAATCTGAAGCTGTTTAAAGTAAATGATCACAGGGTATTCAGAAAAATGTAACAGGCTTTAATTAGTGCAAGCTCGCAAAAGGTGGACACATGGCTTACGAGAGATAATGAAACGAGCCCCCTACAGTTGATATTTTAACTCTAGGGGGCATCTGCTTTTAAATCGCTTTATTGTGTGCAATATGCAAGTCGTTTTAATCTTCGTTTATAAGTATGAGCGCTTAGCTGGCCATGAACCTTGTAGTTTACGAAGTTGGACAATTTGCCCTGTATGATATGCATCGTGCAACAGGATATTTAGATATTGTTGCCAAACTGGAAGAGCAGGACTAGGTTGATCTAATGCCTCTTCTTGAAGGGATGCTAATGAAGATTGTAAGGCATCATGTACGTGAAGCGTTCGCGTCACGGTTTCTTGCCAAGCATCTTCATCATGAGCGCCACCTTGGATAAATGTTTCATCATTTTTTTGTGGAGCAACAAATGTCTCATCTTTATGTAAGCGAGAAACTAAGCGCTCTTTAAAGATTAGTAAATGGTTTACATTTTCCCAAATCGTATTCGCCGCATTTCCTTCTGGTTGCCAACATGCTTGTGCAGCAGTGAGATTCTTTAATGCTTCTGATAACGGTGGGTACCATTCCTCTTCGTAAAAAACTTGATTGACTCCATTTTGCAAAAGTTCTTTTTTACTCATTTGGATAACCTCCTTTTTTTGTAACGCACAACACATTCCTTCCTCTTAATTTATCAAATTTTCCGAAAATAGTATATAGGAGTGAAAATATACAGGGTCATGTGATTGAAAAAAATACTAAATTGGCGTTAGTAAAGAAAAGTACTTAAAATAACGGAGCACTTTAGTTTAAATTTTTGTGAATTTAGATGGATAATTTATTTAATTTTGGAACTTCTGTTCATTTCAGACGTATTAAAGTTGAGGGACTATGGCAGTTCAAAGTGATACATAATAAAAAAAAGGAGAAAATGAAATGAATATTTATATAGTACTATTACCAATGATTAGTATGTTGTTAGGTTTGTATTTAGTATGTCTGGGACTCTGGGAATTAAGAGTGGGTATAGATAGAAAAAGATTTATAACCTACTCGTTTACAGGGCTATTTTTGATCTTTATATTACCGAACATGTTTGGTTTTTTTCAATTTAATTATTAATAACTTACTTGAACTAAGCAGTTTAGTTGAAGAGCTGCAGTTGCAAGCAAACAACAAAGATCTTAGTGAGAAATTAATGGATGATTATTTATAACAAGTATGTTTAAGAAACCTCTTCTTGGATGCTCATAAACTAAATATTGTTTTATATGTTATAATTGACCAAATGATTAAAACAAAAGTGACGTAATGTACTATAAAAAGCCACTTTCATAAACGGGTCATTTGGTTGAATACATAGGTTAAATTTGTAAAAATAACTGCTCATAAAAAGGGAGGACAAAAGTAATGGGAATTGGCCTAGTTTTCGGTGTATTTGTAATTTGGGCCGGCAATATTGTTCGGACAAAACAGGCATTTGCATTTCTTGCAGGTTTTAGGGAAACGTGGCAACCGGTTAATAAAGAAAGACTAGGTAGTAGAGTTGGGATTCTCTTAATGATGATAGGTGTTATAGCCATTTTTGCGTCTATTTTTACTATATGGTTTGGGGATACAGTCGGAAAAATCTCTGGGGTCTTGGCTATGATTGATGTGATTTTGATTATTATAGTCATCGGATTAGATCAAATAGGCTATTGAAAGGAGTGTATACGTGGGAAACTGGAGAATAAAACTGGTCCTGTTATTTACAATATTAAATATAATAGGAATATTCGCTATCATTCCATATTCGATAACTTTAATGGGCAATCAATCTGTACCGGGAGATAGTCCAATTTCATTAATCATTATTATCAATTCAACTATTCAAGTTTTTTATATGTTTGTATTGATATTGGTTGGTTTAAGACTTCAAAATCGTACAGGGTTAAACGCTCCACTATTAAATGGAATTGTTTATCCTAAGACACGAGTACATATTTCAAAAAAGTGGTTAATCAATAGTATTGTTGGGGCATTCATTGGAAGTCTTATGATCATTCTTCTTGATTTATTCGTATTTAGCCCTCTGATAGGAGCTCCAATGGATCAACTTCCCTCACCAAATTGGTGGCAAGGTTTACTTGCTTCACTATACGGAGGAATGACAGAAGAACTAATGCTGCGATTGTTTGGCATGACGTTCATTGTATGGTTATTGGCCAGGATAACAAAAAAAGAAAAGGATAACATTCCTAATAGTTTTTACTATGTTGCAATTTTTCTTGTAGCAATACTATTTGGATTAGGGCATTTGCCAGCGACAATACAAGTATTCGGCGATCTATCTACCATTATTGTCATACGGGCATTGGTGTTAAATGGGCTCTTAGGCTTGTGGTTTGGTTACTTATACTGGAGAAAGGGCTTAGAATATGCAATGATTGCCCATATGTCAGCAGATATCTTTCTTCACGTTCTATTTGCGTCAATACTCTATTAAACAATCGGGCGCTTTCCTTGAATAGGAGAGTGTCCTTTTTCATGAAAAGGGCCATTTATTGGAGTAATGCGTATTGCAAAAAAATGGATAAGATTTGAAATAATTTAATGAAACATTCATCAATTGGGGGAGCGAATATGCGTTATTTAAAAAACTATTGCTTGTTTATAGTTATCACATTGTTGTTAACAGGGTGTGCAGGAGTAGAAACAAAAAAATCTCCATCAAATTCGAAATTAACCATTGAGTCTTACAACATGAGTGAAAAAGAAACCTTATTAATTAGTAAAACAGGTGTAGAGCAAATTGAATTTTTTAAGTTGAATGGCACTTTGAAAGAAGATGATGATTTGCAATTTTCAGTGGAAGTGTTTGAAAACGGTAAGTTTAAAGAGGAGTTACTAAAGACTTGGGATGAACTCGAAACAAAATATAATGACAGCCTTATTTCTTTTGGAATAATTGACAATAGAGACGAAGATCATTCTTTAAAACTTTTAAATGGTATACCTTCTGGGCTTGCTACAACGTTTTATTCAAATAACATGACAACATCTTCTTTCGGTTTGCTAATCGACGAAAAAATGACTTTAGAAAAAAATAAACCTATTTATTTAACAGCATGGCTAGGCACTACTAAAAACGAACTGCGTTCTGGAGGTGGCACAACTGGGGAACTGCCCTTAGGTATTGAAGAAGCTGAACTAGCATTTATATACAAAGTTTTATGGACCGACAAAGAAAAGAAATAATTTTTACCTAAGTTATTCAACAATCAGGCGCTACTCTTGAATAACATAGTGGAAAATAATCAAACTTATTTTAAAAACCTCATATTTATTTAAAAGGGCAACTCCATTTGCAGCGCTTTTCTTAAATGTGAGAAGTGTCTTTCTTCATAAATAGGGCCATATAAAATCAGTTTAATAGAAGAACGCTATTTGACTAACACTGTTAAAATAAGATTTATTACAAAATTGGAGGTGTTTACTTGCATACAAATTACGTTCTATATAATATTGTTCCTTTAGGATTTTTAGTTTTGTTGTTATATATTTTTATCGATGTATTGCTTGATTACTTTAGAAAAGAAAGCAAGCGTAATCAAAGACGAGTTATCCTATACAGCTTTATCTTTTATTTAATATGCTTAATTCAAATTAAAGTGGGGGGATTAACACTTATACCTCAAAATCCAGCAGACAATAGTAGACGTTTTATTACAGCTAATGACTGGTTTGGAATTTTTGATGCGATCCACTTCAATATTTCTTTATGGAGCTATTCAGCTATAATTTATCATTTTTTATTATTACTCCCTTTAGGTATATTTTTATTCGTTCTTTTCAATTTAAAAAATGTAAAGAAAGCCGTTTTTATAGTGATATTGTGTTGTTTAAGTATTGAATTTTTACGTCTCCTATTGGGGTCGTTTAGTCTAACTACAAAAAACCTTGGTCCTGTAGATGCTATCTACTTGTTATTTAATATGCTAGGTGGAGTATTTGGATTATTAATAGTGAAATTTTCTCTAAAAAATATCTCCATCTATAAATATACACGTGAAGCTAAAATATAAAATTTATAATGGCAGTTTTAATAGAATCATAATCTTCTTCAATCGGGCGCGTTTATTTTCGAACGCGTCTTTTTCTTTTAAAGGGCCATATTGTATACAGGCTAAATACAGTTAGTGTTTATAATTGAAACCTTTCCCACAATTTACCGTTAAGTATTGTTAAGCAACAATAAAAAAATAGAAAGAGGGATTCGATATGATTGGCTGGCTTAATATTGGCAGTCTCTTACTTGGACTAATCGCTTGGATACTGCCAATTATTTATCTCATGGGAAATAAAAAACATGAACATAATAATTGGGGCATCCTTTCCGTTAGCAGCATCAGTGCCTGTGCTATTTCAATTAGTTTTCAGATTTTCTATAATTATCATTTAGTAAAAATTGAGGATTGGACGGCACTAATGGACACCACACGTGCAGTAGTGATCGCCACAGCCGTCCTTCTCATCTTTACATTGCTATTAAATGGACTTACTTTTATTGTATCTCGACAGAGCAAAAAGTAGGATAGTAGTTTCCTGTTCCTGATTGAAATATATTTTAGGTTTTAAGAGGGTGTAAGAAGCGAACGGCGACTTTCGGGTCTTTTAATATTTAACAATCGGGCGCTTTATTTAGCGAAAATCTACTCTTTATCGTGAGATTGCTAAAAGAACCAACCACGCTATAGTAAAATATCAAAGGAAATGTAAGCGGGTAAGGAAGAAATTTTGGGAATTATATTGACAAAATAATTTTTTTCTGTAAAATGAGAAACAATTCAAAAATATTTGTATAGAACAAAGGCTATGAAAAGAAATAGTATCGATTATTTTTACGAACAGAAAGTTACCGGTTGATGAGAGGTGCATGTAAAACGATTGAGAATTCATCTTGGAGCTGTGTACCGAAAAGATCATGCTAAGTAGGCTACAACGGTAAGCATCCGTAATCATGTGCGAGAGTATCGTCAAATGACCGTACTTCTTAAGGTAAGTAATGTGAATTGCTTATAAATTAAAGGTGGTAACACGAGTTGAATCGTCCTTTTGGTTAATCCAAAAGGGCGTTTTTTTTATTCCTTTTTTGAGCAAATTATTTGAAAATCTAAACGTAGTAGGAGTTAGACATTATGAAAGACAATCATCAAGATTCACAGCTAAAGCGCGGATTAAGTACGCGTCACATGCAATTAATTGCACTTGGCGGATCCATTGGGGTCGGTTTATTTTATGGCTCTAGTTCAACCATTCAAATGGCTGGGCCATCTATTTTACTAGGTTATTTAATTGGCGGATTAGTTATTTTCACCATTATGCGTGCATTAGGTGAAATGGCAGTAGAGGAACCTGTGTCAGGCTCGTTCAGTACGTACGCGAATAAATATTTAGGACGTTTTGCTGGGTTCTTATCTGGTTGGACGTATTGGTTCATGTGGATTGTCGTGGGCATGGCAGAATTAACAGTTGTCGGTGTATACATTAACTACTGGTTCCCCGATATTCCACAATGGGTAACTGCCCTTGTCGTACTTATCATGATGATGCTTGTAAACTTAGCAAATGTAAAAGCTTACGGGGAATTCGAATTCTGGTTTGCGATGATTAAAGTGGTTGCGATTATCGGTATGATCGTTCTCGGATTAGGCATTATTTTCTTCGGTATTGGCAACCACGGTGAAGCAATGGGCTTCGATAATTTATGGGCACACGGTGGCTTCATGCCAAATGGTTTCCATGGTATTTTAATGTCACTAGTATTAGTTATGTTCTCATTCGGTGGGGTTGAATTAGTTGGTATTTCTGCAGGGGAAGCAAAAAATCCTAGCAAGTCCATTCCTTCAGCTATTAACAACATCGTTTGGCGTATTTTAATCTTCTACATTGGTGCATTAGGCGTTATGATGGTGATTTATCCTTGGAACGAAGTTGGTTCAGAAGGTAGCCCGTTCGTTCAAATTTTCGATTACGTCGGCATCCCTGCTGCGGCTCACATTATTAACTTTGTTGTCATTACAGCAGCAATGTCTGCATTTAATAGTGGTTTATACGGTTCAGGACGTATGCTACACAACTTATCGGTTCAAAAAGATGGTCCAAAATATTTTAAAACAGTAAGCAAAAACGGTAGTCCGCGTAGAGGGATTTTATTTTCTTCAGCGGTGTTATTAATGGCAGTTGTCTTAAACTATATAGTACCTGAAAAAGTGTTCATCTATATTTCTGCTGTTGCGACGGTTGCAGTCATTACAAGCTGGATGATTATTTTATTAGCCCAATTGAAATTTAGAAAGGCAAAAACGAAAGAGGAAGTAGCCCAACTGAAATTCAAAATTCCGCTTTATCCACTTTCTACGTATATGGCCATTGCATTCTTATTAATGGTGATTGTGTTAATGGCGTTTATTCCAGATATGCGTGTTGCCCTATATGTCGCACCCGTTTGGTTTTTCATCTTATTTATTGGATACAAAGTAATAAAAGTTAAAAAGTAGTCATTTAACCGATACTTCTTCAGCTATCTGTTAAAAAATCCTTTTGGTTAATTCGATTGGTTACACCTATCTCAAGATTAATAATTTTTCTACATTAGCAAATGGTAATACTGTTCCCAAATGAAGTTTAGTTATGTCATTAAAGGATTCTATTTCCATTCAATTTGCGGCACAAGGATTAGAACTCAGTTTACATTGATGAAAATTTTCTGTATAATTTTTGTAAATTATGGGAATTTCATTTGGGGTATTTTTGGACATATGTGGAAGTGGTTGTCTTAGGAGAGGGGATAAAAAATGATTGAATTACGAAAAATAACTGGAGATAATATAGAGGAAGTAATAGCACTTGAAGTTGGAGAAAACCAGAAAGACTTTATCGAAACGACGAACCTTAGAAGCTTTGCAGACGCTCATGCGTTGAACGCTGATGGTATACCAGCGACTCCCTTGGCCATTTATGTCGATGAAGTTGCAGTGGGATTTTTGATGTATATTTATGATACGTTGGATCATGAATCATTTGAAAATGAAGTCTTTTACGGGAAAAAGAGCTATTTTATTTGGCATATTATGATCGATAAGCGTTACCAAGGGAAAGGATACGGCAAACTTTCTTTTGAAAAAATGTTGATGGATATTGAAACGATGCCAAATGGAGAAGCAGAATATATAACCCTCTTTTATCGAACAAGTAATGTCATAGCAAAAACATTATACGCTTCATTTGGTTTCGTAGATACAGGAATCATTCAGGACAATTCGATGTTGGCAATTAAAAAGATAGGCAAATAACAGAATCCTTAGTAGAATAGGATTTCTCTGAAAGAAATGTAAGCTATCAACGTCTCAGCCTACAAATATCCACAAGTAAAAACCGATTTTGTTAACGCTGTCTTAGTAAAAATATAATATTTATACCGCATTCAGGCACTTTCTGTAAAAAGGAAAGTGTCTTTTTTCTTGAAGTTGAAGGTCTCTAATAGTGAGCATACGTCTAACAAGATGTATCCTTAATTGTTTGGCTATAAAAACGTAAAAATTGGATAATTTATGATATAGTTTACATATCATCTGTAACTCGTTAATTAACTTATTGAGACGGGAGATCGCTGTTATGGAACAAAAAATACTAGAATTGCTCAATAACATATATCCAGTGGATTTTATTAAGGTGGAAGCAGTAACAAATGAAATGTTTCGGTGTTCCGCAAAACAAGGTGAATACTTTGCAAGAATGACAAACTACAAAGGTTATGATGAGCAATTAGAAGAGGTTACCTATACAAACTACCTACATAAAGAAGGGCTAGGTGTATCACCTGCAATCGTTTCAATCAATGGTA
Organism: Lysinibacillus sp. FSL K6-0057; assembly: GCF_038630885.1. Classification (NCBI taxonomy): domain Bacteria; kingdom Bacillati; phylum Bacillota; class Bacilli; order Caryophanales; family Bacillaceae; genus Lysinibacillus; species Lysinibacillus sp. FSL K6-0057. Next base: position 2,087,948 of record NZ_CP152047.1, read on the forward strand.
AAGAGGTAGAAAAGATAGCCTTGAATCACAAGGAAGTATTAACGGTTCTTTATGAATCTGCTGCAGGTAAACACTTACCAAGAAACCAATGGCAGGCAAATGTTTTAAAAGAGTTAGGCAGGCAAATTGGTAAATTACATCGCCTCTCTAGAAAATTTGAAGAAATACATCCGACTAGATATATCAAGGATTGGTATCAAAATGAGGAATATGCTTTCTTGAAATATATTCCTGAGGAAGAGACTACGATTAGAGCTGTTGCACAAGAAATTTTAACAAAGATTAAAAGCATGCCAAAAAACAAGTCCAATTATGGATTGTTACACGGTGACTTGTGGTTAGAGAATATATTGGTAGATCGTGATGTAAAACTGTCAATGGTTGATTTTCAAGATTGTGAGAAGAATTTTTATATATTTGATCTAGCTGTTCCCATATATAGTGCGATGGAGTATTCATTTGTCGGTAGTGGGAACATCATTGAATATGGCAGAGGTATTACAAAAGCAATCATCGAGGGATACCAAGAGGAAAACGATCTCCCGAAGGAAATGTTAGAAAAGCTGCCCTTATTTATAAAACTAAAAGAAGTTTTTGAGTACAGCTTAATGCATATGTACTGGAATAAAGAAAGGTTAACGGAAGAACAGATAAGGATAATGAACCATTTTAGAATGAGAATCGAAAAAGATCATTCTTTCCTAGACACAAACGGTTTGTTTTTTGACTAACCTTATATTACGATCGGGCGCAATTCTTAAAAAGATACGTGCTCCTTTTCATTTAAGGGTCAGATTGTTGAGTAAAGCAATACATATTACATTTGCGTTTTTATCTTAACATGAGTTTTCTTTATTGAGGAATCGCTTTATTAGAGTAGCGCAGTTTAGTTCATGATTTACGTTACATTATAGAAAAGTCAAACAAATCGAGGAGACAATAATGGATGAGATTTTATTAAGAAGAATGTCTAAAGATGAATTTGAGAGTTACTTCCAAAATAAGATTGAAAGATATTCGGATGTATTATCTGAAAATATACATGAACAGGGAGATGACCCTTCTACCAAAGCACTTAAACAATTAAAAGGTTTACTCCCTAATGGAATTAAAACGCCTAATCATCACCTTTTTAATATCCAAAGAGGAGATAAGGTAATAGGCTTTGTTTGGTTGAAAATGGAGGAAGAGAAAAAAAGTGCTTTTCTCTATGAAATCTATATTTTTGAAAATTTCAGAGGTAAAGGCTTTGGAACAGAAACTATGAATTGTATAGAGAATTTCTTAATCCAAAAAGAAATCTATTATTTTAAACTTCATGTTTTCGGTAGTAATACAGGAGCACGTAAACTGTATGAAGAGCTTGGATTTGAAATTGCTGGAATTAATATGCTGAAGCCATTATCTAAAAAGTAATGATAGCATGTTCAACTAACAGGGAGCTTTAGTGAAAGAAAAAGTAGACTTCAATTGAGAATCGGCTTTTTTATATTAGGAAATTATAACAATTCTATTAACTTAAGTAACAGTCCTTATTCAGCAATCGGGTCCTATTGTTGAATAAGGTTCTTTTGGAAAAGCTTTTCAAATAAAGCTTTTGGCACTTTAAGTTTCAGTATTTTAATACGTGATTATGTATTATTTTCATAGGGTATTTTATATACTAAAACGCACTTGAATTAACACAAGGGTTATTGTTATCTTTGTAGCATCTAATTACTATAATAAATTGCGGTGAAATTCAATGTTATAAAGGGAGTGTAAAGATGGACCTATTAATTTGGCTAACTATTGGTTTCATAATAATTGGATTTGTTGTGCTCACTTCTATGAAAAAAGGTATGGAAAGTAAGGTCGCTTTTATAAAAGCAAATATGGAAGAAGAGGAAAATTCATCAAAAGCTAAATCTGTAGTTTTATGGATATGGAGTACCACTGCTTGGGGGATAGCGAGTATGTTTCTTGTTGTTTGGTGTTTTCATCATTACTTGGGATAACTGTTGGCTTCAACTGTGCTTAAAAAAACAGGTACTTTTATATGAATAGTCTGAAGTATTACTATACTGTCTATTCTTGAATAATAAATACTATATACATTATAAATTCAATTAACGTTTCCAAATGAAAGTTTGGAAACACACTTAAGGACGCATTTCCCTAATAAGGAATGCGTCTATTTGCATTCAAGGGCCATTTAATTAAATGAGTAAATTGTTGGAATTTGGAACTTTTACCATTCTATATTTAATGTCTATAAATAGACTTTGGAGTGGGGCATCTTTTATAGATTAATAATATGTAAAGTGGATGAGAGAACATATACTACCGTATTTTTTTAATCACCATGTGATTACTATAAGGTGTTCGCATCCGTTTTTTAGGGTCAAACTACCGCAAAAAGTCATGACGTCCGTTTGGTTCATGCGTGTTTTTATTGTTTTTCCTTTATACGGAAGTGACGAGTTTGTATAAAGCCAGTCGTAGAGAATGTGTATTGATTATGTAAACCAATTTGGGGTACTATCTACTCAGGCTAAACGATAATGATTATCATTATAAATAATCGAATTGTTTTGCTACTATACATAAATTATGGGAGTGAATTTAATCATGGCAAGATTGATGCTTATGAAAACAGGATGGATATCGCTTATAACTGCAGGAATGATTACGATGTCAGGTTGCGCCTCGACAGGCAATCAAGCTGTGGGGACGACCGATCAGCCTGCAAACGCAACGGCAGTTTCAAGCGAAGGCACGCCTCAAACCGAAACACGTGTCGTAACAGATGGCTTCGGAGAGGTAGAGATTCCGAAAAATCCGAAGCGAGTCTCAGCTCTTTATCGGGAGGATTATTTGGTTGCACTTGGGGTAACGCCCATTGTGCAATACTATAACCCGATGTGGGGCAAACAGGATTATTTGAAACTGGATGTGCCATTGTTTGACGTGACTGGGAACATCGAAGCTTTGCTTGTATCCGAGCCAGACTTGATTATCGGCGCTGGAGAGGTAGATGCTGAACAATACGAGCTCTATTCTAAGGTTGCACCGACGTTCCGATTGCCGGATGATGTACTTGTGGATACGCGCAAAACTTTGACCTTAATCGCCGATTTGCTTGGACTAAGCGATAAGGCGAAGCAGGTTCTTGCTGATTACGATGCACGTATTGCGGATGTGAAAACGAAGCTGAACGCGGCGATTGGCGATGAGAAGATTGTTGTTCTGCGAATGAACGTCGTAGACAAATCGATTAATATTTTCGGCATTCATAACACGTTTGTTGGACAAATTTTGTATGAGGATCTTGGACTGAAGGCTCCGGGGTTCGCCGAGGCAATGACGGAGGGCAATATCGTCTTGTCGAAGGAGGTCATTCCTGAACTTGACGCGGACCATATAATTTTACTTCCATCCAATGGGACGTGGGAGGAAGAGAGCAACGCGAAAGCTCTAGAGGAGATGAAGGCAGATCGGTTATGGCAGACCGTTCCTGCATTTAAGAACGGCCATGTATATCCAGTTGAGAGATCCTATTGGCAGACGGGAGCCATTACGGCTAACGAGTTGAAGCTGGACGATTTACTTCGATTACTGGCTCCTTAATACGAAATAGGGTGATTACGTTCCTTTGCATGACTTATCGCCATAGTTGGAAATTTAACTGACCCCTTTATAAAGGATAATCTTAATAAAGGCTAGACACTTTTTTGAAGCTGCCGTCTGTATTTTGCGGCAGCTTTTTCAACTTCCATTGACAATTTTTCCCGCTAAGCTTAATTCACCTTCTGACGAACGTCTTGCATTTGTTTTCGCATAGCTTGTAAACTTTCAACTCCAGTTATACGAAAAGCGGTACGCCAACGTTTCCTCTGTCTACGCTTTAAACCAATTAATTCAACATCTAAACCTGCTGCTTTAAAAATTTCTCTAGGTAATTTACCATTTTCAGTTTTCGCAATAAAATGACGGTTACATTCTTATATATGTAATCACTAGCCTGTAGATTTGAATTGTATTATTCCTGTACTTTTTTAGTAAAGTATTTATTGGACATTTCTACATTAACTTCTTTTTTCTGAATTTAAAAAAGTACAGTTTAAGGTTGATGGGCGGCTCTTTTTGATTTACACTATATTCATTGAGAATGAATATCAATTAAAGGGCGGTTGTTAGTAACAATGGATATTGAACAGTGCAAACAAGCCGAGATAGCCCCATTAGTCCAATATGTTTTGCGATCCATCCGCTTCATCGTTGTGGGCGATCAAGCTGAAATGAATGATTCGGAGGGCAGCAATAGTAACGATAAGGAAAGTTATGAACTCCTCTTTATTATGAGTGGCACGGGACAAGGAAAATGTTATTTACAGGGGCCTGGCAGATATTTCACTATTGATCAAAAGATTTCGAACTGCAGTTACTACCAGGTGCGCTTCGAAACGAGAGGCTATGATGCAGCTTCGGGTTTACTGCCTGATAAGCAAGAGCTTGCCTGCTCACCCTTCGCAAAGACAATGGAACTCCTTAATGAGTTATATGAACTCCGCAGAGCGAGCGACGAGCTCGAGCTGTTCCAACGATTTGTAAAATTCCAAGAGTTGCTGCTCTTTCTATTCCAACAAAATGCACCAGCAATTGAAGAGAAGGGAACGGATACCGAGTATCATGGGATAGAGCTCAGTATACGGCACATTCATCAATATTACCGTGAGCTTCTGACCGTGGAAGAGTTGGCCTCCCTCGCAGGTATTGATCGTTGGAAGTATACCCGTTTGTTCAAAAAAGCTACTGGTCAAGTACCGCTCCAGTACTTGAATGAAGTACGGATTAATCAAGCCAAGAAGTGGCTGGCCAGTGCTGATGACAAGTTGCTCGATATTGCGCTAAATGCAGGTTTCAACAATGAATATTATTTCAGCCGCCGTTTCAAGCAGACGGTAGGCATATCGCCTGGACAATACCGTCTCAGTCGTAAGGGAAAGCTTAGAGTAGTAGCGCCATATTTGGAGGATTTCATTGTCGCGCTGGAAATGGAGCCTATCGCCCAATATCGGCATGAGAAATGGGGAAAACAAGATTATCTAGGCTTAAACGATATTCCGACATTTGAGGAGAACAGCGACAATCTTGAAGAGCTTTCCTATTATAAACCTGATTTGATATTGCTTGTGGATCGTTACGAACAACAGCAATATGCTCAGTGCCGACGCATATCCAACACGTGCATCCTGCGTGAGCAGACCAATAATTGGCGTACACTGCTACGTACCGTCGCTGATTATTTCGGACGGGCGGAGTTGGCCGATGAAGCTATCGCAAATTATGATTTCAAAGCAAGGAGTGCGAGTCAAACGCTGAGTCATCTTATGAAAGGGCAGAGTGTTGCTTTTTTGCGTATTTCGGCGGACCAAATCATCCAATATACGGAAGGAGGGCAAGCCTTTGTTTCAACAGTTCTTTATGGCGATGTTGGTTTGCGCTCCCACTCCGCAGTAGGTGTAGCTTCAAAAGCGAACAGGCCGGGTATGTTCACTCTCACTGTAGAAGACCTGCGTATGCTAACCGCAGATCACCTGTTCATTACTTTCGATAAATGGCATAGCCAGGAAGAAGGGAAGGAGAGGGAACTGCTCCAGAAGCCAGAGTGGCGCGATCTGCCCGCTGTTAGAAACAACCGTGTTTACGAGGTTGATTTTCTAACATGGATGAATAATGGAATTATTTCCAACAGCAAAAAAATCGATGATATACTGCGATCGTTAGCTTGATTTAATTTTGCTTGCGGGTCTCAACTATTACTGTTAAGGGTTTGAGGATACTAAGGTGGAGATGAGGATAAACTTATTTAACAATGCCGAGCTTTTGATTAAATATTATGATTACAAAAGGAGTGTTTCTTTCAGAGGAAGGAATGCTTCTTTTTATTTAAAACCTCTGCTTTAGTTTTAGGAACGAAAATTAATTTCTTCTTTATAACACTATTGATCAATAAAAAGTACTCTATTTGCATGCTATAAAACAACACAAAAGGATCGCGAATAAACCAATAGCACCAAAGAAGACTGCTAGTAGTAATAGTATGAACGCAGAAAAATAAAGATTATTCTTTTTTTGTACGCTATAAACGCAATCAGATTCGCAATAATGATAAACAAGACCATAAGTATTATGAAATAACTACCCATTTTTACGCCCTCTTTTAACTTGGACAGCTAGATTTTTTTAATTTACATCTATTTACTTTTTCTCTCTGTACTTTAAAAGGAGTAAAAGTTCCATTATAAAACAATTCGCCTATCTAAATAGGATGGACATGGCAAAAGACGACGCAGTGTTACAAAGGCGTATCAAGATTTTTAACTACAGCAGGAAATGACGTTGTACTACGCTATGTTAATATTGCTCTTCAAGCACAAGTAGAAAATTATTAAAGCCTAGGCACTCCATTAATGTTGAGCCCAGGCTATTTGTGTATTTTCTTAAATAGTTGACCATTCTATTATGGATAGGAGTGAAACAATGAACGATATCAGCTACTTACAAATAGCTAGTGAAACAATTATAACTTTTTTTGTCCTTCTAGCTCTTACACGTCTTTTAGGAAAAAAACAATTAAGTCATTTAACTTTTTTTAACTATGTAACAGGAATAACAATAGGGTCCATGGCTGCAAATATGGTTGTTCTTAGTACAAAAGATTACACAAAGGATCTACTTAGCCTAGTAATTTGGTGTTTACTTACTATAATAATCAGTTATATAAGTCTTAAGTCAGGGAAAATTAGAGTATTCCTTGATGGTCAACCTACAATTATTATAAAACATGGCGAGATAGACAGAAAAGCATTAAAAAGAACAGGTGTGAATATCGATGACCTAACGATGTTGATCAGGCAAAATCAAATCTTTTCAATAACAGAAATTGATTTCGCCATTCTAGAACCGGATGGTAGACTTAGTATTCTCAAAAAGCCAGAATATCAAGGGACACAAAAAAGTGACTTAAACATATATCCTTCGCCACCGACTTATTTACCGATTGAAATAATTACGGATGGAAAATTATTACCTAAAAATTTGTTGGAAGTTGGTAAAAGTAGAGATTGGTTAAAAAATGAATTAAGCAGGGCCAATATAAAAGAGATAGAAGAAGTGTTTTATGCTGAGATTCAATCTGATGGAAGCTTATTTATACAAAAATTCTAAACAAAAGTAACCAGGCACTCAATGGAGTACCTGGTCATTTTTTTTGAAGCTCAGGCAGCAGCCAGTAAAAAATTAATCGAAGACTAGCTATATTTATTGACCTTCCCCTTACAGGAAACATTATATTTAAAGTAAATTATGAAAGGAGGTGATGATTATGCTTTCAATTGGTGAATTCTCGAAAATATCACATCTTACGTTGAAGACACTTCGATACTATGATGAAATTGAGCTTTTAAAGCCAGCTTCCATAGACAGTCAAAATAACTATCGCTACTATCATCTTTCCCAATTAAAAACGGCTTTATTGATTACGCGATTAAAAAACTATTTATTTTCGCTTGAAGAAATAAAAGTTATTTTAGCAAATTTGGAAGATACGGACTTTTTAAACGCTAAAATGCAAACCAAGCAAGAAAAATTAACAAAACATATAACTGATTATTGTTCGCTATTAAAAAAATTAGAGCTTGATATTCAATGCTTAAATAAAGCGGAACATATCATGGGGTACTTAGATAAAATAGAGATTAAACTTATGAATCACTTGACCTTTCATCTATTATCTCAACGAAAACAAATGAATACCGCTGATTTTCTATTACACTTTAATGAATTATTGAGTAGAGCTTTGTTTGCAAATTTAGCACCTATTGCGAAACCACTTGCCATTTTTCATAGCGCAGAATATGTACCAGAAAAATATGATGTAGAAATAGCAATTCCTTTGGCAGAGGCCACAAATGAAACAAAAGTGTTTAACCCTGGTCTTTGCGCAATGGCGACGCTTACTGGTTCTTATGATGAATTACCGTCTATTCATACAAAGCTACATATGTGGATTAAAGAGAATCACTATAATCTGAATGGGGCGCCGTTTGAAGTTTATCAAACGAATCCATATCGTACATCGGAGGAAAATAATATTGTAGAAGTATATTTTCCTATCCAATAAATAGTTGAAGGAGTGTACTACAATGTATGGCATTAACCGGCCAACGATAAAAGAAAAAATCTTGATTGTAGTTGCTGAAATGATCTATCTAGTCATTGCATATTATTTACTTTTCATTACTTATGACAATTCAGTCATTGCACTAGGGCTTTTTATTGCTTTGATTATTACAGCTTTACGATTAACGGCTATGATGTTTATATGGTTGACTAGAGGAATAGCATGGCAAGAAGCTATCATGAACAGTATTGCTTTTGGGATCTATTATTTAGGCTTCCCAATCTTAATGATTACTAGTAATCAAGATCCAAATGGAGTAGTACTTATTTTAGGTTGGGTATTATTTGTAGGAGGAAGTATGCTAAACACCGTTTCAGAGTTGTTAAGAAAGCCTTTTAAAGACAATCCTGCTAATCAAGGAAAGCTATATACAGGAGGATTATTTAAATATGCGATTCATATTAATTATCTTGGGGATTGCCTCTGGGTATTAGGTTTAGCGCTCATCTCTAACAATATTTATAGTTTACTTATACCACTTGGTCTCATTTTAGTATTTATATTTGGATATATTCCTAAATCCGACGATTATCTACAGAGCAAGTATGGAGAACAATTTACAGTATATAAACTGAAAACAAAAAAGTTAATTCCGTTTATCTGGTAAATCCGAAGCATGCGTTTCAAACAGAGCAAAATCACCCTTTAGCATGGGACAATTGCCTATTTTTATTCTATAAAAAATAATTATTAAAATGTACCATTAACGGGTTTTGCTTGTTGCATCTCAAGTTTGGATTTGCTAGTTCTGTCTTACAAAAATAAAAAAGCTGCGGCTTTCAATAAACGCCACAGCCTATAAAAAGTGCGTACGAGGCACCAATATTAATGTATGTAATGTAATGTTACTTATTACTTTTTAATCATTTCAACTAGGACGTGATGTTCAAAAATGGCCATCCATTGTAAATTAACAGGACCACCTTCTAATTTAGAAAGTGATCAAGATGAAAGAAAAGATTAGGAGAGCCTAGTATCTGGGAATAGGATGTTCAAAGTGTTATTTTATGTATCAAAAGTTTTGTGATAGAAGCGTTCAACTCACATAGATGTTCTAGAAATAAGAGCTGCAGCGGTACACACGCTACAGCTCGTTGGCTTTATTAACAGTCTTCTTCTCTTTTTAAGAAAGTTGCGCCGACAATAATCAAAAGAATAAATAGAACAACAATTAGGGCAAATGTTGAGCCATTATTAGATCCGCCGCCATAATACCCACCATTTTCTATGCCACCTACATTTCCACAGTATCCCATAATATATCCCTCCTTTCTACAATACATAGTATGTTAGCTGTAGACAAGGATTGGGGTGTTAACCTATCAATTATAGGGCTAAATAAAGTATATTTTTGTTAGACGAGACAATAAAAAAAGCCATTTGGGATAGGAGCGATCATTAGATATATAATGAGGGTATGTGTGATCAGGTTAGCTTTACCTTACTATTAATAAATGTGATAACTAATCATGAAAATAGGTAAAGCATTTCAGAAACTGCCGGAGCAAATTTGAAGAAGATATATACTGAAAAAAGTCCCTTCAGATAGTTTGAAGGGACTTTCCTATGTAACTGTATAAATCTAAATCCAGAATGATTATTTGTATTTTTTGGCTAGAGATTCGCTGCCAATTGCTCCAATGATCGTCATAAAAAACGGGCCAATCTGAAATAACAGAGAATCCTGTAAGAACACAATGTTTAAATCAAATAACTTATTACCTATTACAATGAATATCTTAGCTAGTATGATTAAGAATCCAATGATTAGAAGAATATCAAAAAACAATTTCCAGCGTGGATAGACTAATTTTTGGCTATCTTTGATGAGTTTCTCTTTCAAAGAATGATCCTCCTTTACTAATGCATCAAGCGTAATATCAAATAGGTCACTTAACTTAATTAACATGTCAAGACTAGGGTAACTTTCTCCACGTTCCCATTTTGAAATAGCTTGTCTACTAATAGTAAGTTTTTCTCCAAGCTGTTGTTGTGACATATTATGCTTTTGACGTTCTTCTTTTATTTTTGAAGAAAAATACATATGATCAACTCCTATCCACAGTATATTTAATTGCACTAAAAAACGAAAGAACCACATCGTTGCAAGGGTGTAAACTATTAGTTTCCCCTTGGAAATAGCCTTTATTATTGTTTATAATCCTCCATTTACCTGTTAATTATAAAAAATAGGAATTTAAGGGCTTTCGGTCAGTGTCTTTTATGGGGGTTTATTAAATAATAATAATTCTTTTGTTATATTGCTATAAGCAGGATTCCTGTAATAATTGAAAGGAAATCTAGCGTTAGCCGAATAACAATCTTCCACAATTGGGCGTAAAGGGCCATTTTGTGACAAAATAAATTAAAAGCAAAGGGTGGTTATTTTGAAGATAATCGAGACGGAACGATTATACCTTAGAGAGTTAAAAATGGAGGATCATTACGAATTATCGAAAGTGCTTTCCGACCCAGAGTCTATGCAATATTACCCGCATCCCTTTAACCAAGAAGAGGTTAAAAATTGGATCAAATGGAATGAGAAAAATTATAAGCAATATAATCAAGGACTATGGGCGGTTGTTTTAAAAGAAGGGGATACATTTATCGGTGATTGTGGCATAACAATGCAGAATATCGACGGTGTAAGGTTGCCTGAAATCGGGTTTCACATTATTAAAGCGTATTGGAATAAGGGGTATGCCACAGAAGCGGCATCTGCTTGTAAGGAATACTCGTTTAATATTTTGGGCTATTCTGAAATATTTTCATATACGACCTTGAAAAATATTCCATCACAAAAAGTTGCGGAAAAAATCGGGATGGAAAATTATAAGTTTTTTGAGAAGAATGGTGAACAACAAATCGTTCAAGTTGCATACAAATAGCTTATGAATATTTAGTAACTCGTTAGCTATTATTCCAGAGAAGGACGCGTTTATTTAGAAACGTGTCTTTTTCTTTTAAAGAGCCAGATTATTGAATAACATTCTTTTTGTAGAATTGGATATTTATGTTAAAGTTTTATAGTAGGAATGTTTCAAAGGGGGATATAATGAAGAAGTATATAAAAGGTTTAGTGCCTTGGATGTATTTGATGTTGTCTTTCATTGTACTATCTGGCTGCAATGTTCAAAAAGGTGGTAATCATTATTATTTATTATTGATGGGTGAAAGTGAAAGCTGGAATCTAACAGGTTATGAAATGGTTATAACACCAGAAGACTTTAAAGCCGGATTTGGGAATTTAAAGATGAAAAACGTCAATGAGTATATGACAGATTCCTTCCACTTTGAAGCGCATGTGGTTATAGATAATGATGATTCAGTGGTTCATACTAATTCAGCTACTGGTGAGATGAACATAGCAGAATATACAACTGGTGCTATTGAAGGCCCATACATCAATAAAAATGGTGACTTTGTTACACTTGAAGATATAAATGAGATTTATGTGGTCGTTGAATGGTGGGATATTAGTAAGAACGAAAGTATGAAAGAAAGAATAGATTTATTGAACAAATCTAAAAAAGAACAGTCCTTCTTGAACTAACTAAGGTTATAGTTGAATAACGATCTTCCACAATCGGACGCTTTTCTGAAATAGGAAAGCGTCTTTCTTCATGAGAAGGGGCATTATTTATGGGTAGATATACTATATGTAAGTATAAATGCTGTTGCATCAACTATTTGTGCTACTTGTAAAAATAATTGACCTCGCCAAAAGGTACGAACGTTGATTACACAACCTTCGTGCTTTTTTTGTGTATTCACAAATTTTTATTTGAAAACGTTATTTAGGTTAATTTTCTTATTGCACTAAAGAAGAGTCGCAAACTTCATCAGTTATTAATATAAAAAGGCTATTCGAAAAGTATTTTCAGAAGATTGAACAATTTTTTAGAAAACGAGCGTCTAAGTAGTAGGATGGAAACGAGGTGAGTTGTTGTTGGAACAAATCGTAGAACAATACGGTGAATATTTATATCATCTTAACTATTTATATATGAAGGATTTTCAGCTTGCAGAGGAAGTTACACAGGACGTCCTAATGAAGTATTTATTACATAAAGACGATTTCAGAAAAGATGCTTCATTGAAAACGTATTTAACGCGTATCGCTATTAATTGCTGTCACGATGAACTACGAAAACAAAAGAGAAAATCATTTATTTCAAAACTTTTACCACTAGGCAAAACTGAACCATCAGTGGAACAAACGTATATAGCAACTGAAGAATATACGACTTTAAAGGAAATTGTCTTCGCATTACCACTTCATTATAGGGAAGTCATTGTCCTGTTTTATTATGAAGAATTTGATGTTTCTGAAATTGCTAGTTTATTAAATGTCTCACAAAACACCGTTCGTACAAGGATTCGTCGAGCGAGAGAATTGTTGAAAACAAATCAGGAACTGGAGGCACTATTTTATGAAGGATTTTAAAGCCAAGCTAAAAGAAGAATTGCGACAAGATGCCCCATTTACAAATGATATAAAGCAACGCATATTGCAACCGAAACTAATAAAAAGAAAGTTGAACTGGCAGGTCGTCTCGGTATCTATTGCAGCTTGTTTCATTATTGGGTTCATGCTATTCGTTGAATTTTCTCAAAAGAATAGCCTACAAACCGCAAGTCAGCAAAATGTGCTACTACCGATTGTCGATGATGTTTCCTCTTTAGATATAATTGAGCCGAAATATGCCCATCTACTTGGGGAACAATGGATGCTGCATTTTTTGCCAATGATTATCGATAAGGCAGCCCCCATTACGTATGGAGATTTTATTGCCTTTTATGGAACGGATGGGCTTGTCGTTTCAACTGTATTAGGATTAGGTAATGATCATGTAACAATGAAGCAAGGGCAAATTTTAGTAGAGGAAACCCCATTAAAGGTTCATGGATTAAATGCGCAAATAAAAAAAGAGGATATCAATGACCCATTGAAGAATCCCTACTTTTTTCATAATTTTGGAACAAGGCCAGCGCCATTCAATGACAAATCGATTTCTGCGAAAGAAAAAGAAATGGTTGTTTATGACAGTGACGAAGGCCACACGATTATGAAAATTAGTGAGGGGCAATTAGTAGGTAAGGTCGTAGGATTCCAAAATTTTGAGCTAACATTTGAATTGACTGAACAGGAGCAGCAAGTTTTTAATGCCTTTAAAACGGATTATAATATTGAAAGGTTAAAAAATATGACACCACAAGCGATTACTAAAATGTTTTTATTGAGTGATATTGAAAAAGATTATGAAACATATGAAGCATTGTTTACAACAAATAGGAACGATGAAACAGAAAGTGTTCGCAGATATTATGAGAAAACGAAAATCGTACGTCAGGAATTGTTTACAAAGGAAATAAATCGTCTTATTATTGCAAACCTCTTTGCAGGGTTAGAAAATGCAGAGTTTGAGCAACAAACAGCTACAACAGGGGTTGTAAAATTTATTTCACTCGAAGGACAAAAAGAGCTAGGTATGGAGAAAAATGCCCAAGGAATTTGGCAGCCATCCTTTAGTAGAGGAATTTATTAGCTTTTATGCAAGGACATCAATTCACGCTAAAATGCTTGCGCTGATGTCCTGCTGATACTGTTTGGTCGACCTATGAAGCATAAACCTTCCCAATCCAACCCCATTCTCCAATATAGGAGAACCCTTTTTATAACAATCAGACGCGTTTATTTCGAAACGCGTCTTCTTTTATTGGGTCATGTAGATTGAATAAAGAGCAAAAATATATGTGGATTTTTATGGTAAAATATTTAGTGGGGTAGGGGATAGATTTTTTGGAAGAATATTTAAGAAAAGGGGTGTTCAAAGATGAAAAAAGTGTTCTCAGGCATTTTTCTTGTATTGATTCTCATCATGACTCCATCACCTACATATGCAGCCGATTTTCACATAAAAGTTGACGGTGTTACGATTGCATCCGATGTGAAGCCAGAAGTTAAAAGTAATCGGACAATGGTTCCTTTACGTGTAATTAGTGAAAATTTGGGGGCAAATGTTACATGGACGGATTCTCAAATCACGCTTACTAAAAACGATCTGCAGGTAATACTGAAACTTAATAGCAATAAAGTGGTAAAAAACGGTAAAACGGAACTGCTTGATGTAAAGCCGTACATGAAAAATAATCGTACTTTTGTTCCAATGCGTTTTCTTGCCGAAACATTTGGCAGCCATGTCACTTACAAAAACGGTACAGTAACGATTGAAACAAAGCCATTCTTTATTGATGGTATAAAAGTAAAAGCATTGCAATACGAATATCATATGACATTGGGCGGAGTCATACAGCAAATCAATGGGAATGGTTATAACGAAGCTATTTATAATACTTTTATAAAAAATAATGGAAGTAAAGTTGAAGCACCTGCTTATAATCCATGGGATTCTCATCCCATTCCAGTAGGGAACTATGATAAAAATGCGCAATATGATTTTTTAGATGAAGAGGGGAACAGTATCAAACGATTTGATATTTACTCTTCAACGGGGGACTTGGGCGGAGTTTTAGTGCATGATACTACTGAAAATTATTGGTATGTCTATAGTGATTCCTCAAGACTAGGCATACTCCAATTAATTGATAACGCCTCGTTGAACGGCTTTGTGACAGTTATAAGTAATACAGTTCCATAAGGTAAATAATAGTGTTTTGTGATAACGGGGTGTTGTACTTCAATAAGGAGTAGAATCTAGCCTCGTTTTTTACATCCATCATTAAAAGGTAGTAGAAATGAGGTTTGGAAGAATGGAAGAAAGTTTTACTTAGTTTACTTGAAATCATTGTAATCTTATCGATTGGTTTACTTTTCACAACTTCTATTTTAAGACCTATATACGAGAATTTTGGAATTCAATTTACAGGAAACGTATGGGTAAACTGGTTTGGACTCTCTTATATTTTATTCGTCTTATACTCGTTGATTGTTGGTTTGTTTATTTTTCGGGAAAATATTCTCTTTAAACAGCGACGTACATCAGTACTTTTTTGGCTCATTTTTATTGGTTCGAACTATGTAGTTTTTATCCCTTTTATAAAAGGTGAAAATCCATTCTGATACTTCTATATGGTTCACCAATCACAATTATTATCGAAATGAAGTATGATTAAAATCAAAAAACTGCATCCATTTAGATGCAGCCTATTTTTTTCTAATCAGTGTTTCACCAAGAGGGATTCCAACCACAACAACCAAAACCGTTAAAATTAACAGGGCTCTAAAAATAAAATAGGCAACTTGATCAAACATCGTATCTCTCCTTCTTTTTTACAATACCTACCTCATATTCCGAAAAATTAGTGTGATGCTTTTTATAATATAGTTTACGTCATTACAAGGTATGTATGCAGTTATTTTTAATATTTGTGGTCTTTACTTTAGTAAATGCATTAGAAAATTGAAGAATACAACATTGCATTAATTTCAATGATTCTATACCCGTTATACTAAAGAGTAAACCGATTAATATCTGCCGTGAAAGTAAGTGTCGAGTTGAACCCGACATTAGATGCTGAGGGTTGAAGTATCTCCTTGCCTACCTATTTCAGCCTTAGTTGAATAAGAATTTCACTTGCACATTATAACCCTTGTGATTGATACTGACATACCAAAATTCACAAGTAAATATTTCATTAACTCATATCATAAATAAGTGAGGTTCTGGTCTTTTTATGTAGAATTCGATAGTCAACGATACATACGTTAATTTAATGGAGGTTATGGTGATGAGAATAGCGAAGAAAATAGCCAAGTTAGTGGGGATTTTTCTAGCTATACTGGCTTTGTTTATAGGGATTGGATACGCTATTCTTGCGATTAATCCGTTAGGGAATAAACCAGGCAAGCCAGTTGCGGATATTG
Organism: Lysinibacillus sp. FSL K6-0057; assembly: GCF_038630885.1. Lineage (NCBI taxonomy): Bacteria > Bacillati > Bacillota > Bacilli > Caryophanales > Bacillaceae > Lysinibacillus > Lysinibacillus sp. FSL K6-0057. The sequence goes on from NZ_CP152047.1 coordinate 2,104,063, forward strand.
AACGCAAGGTGGAGATTTGGGGAGAAGAAGTGGCAGGGAATCATTCGGGAAGTAAGCTAGACGATATGACTATTAAGGGGAATCCTAATAGATTGCTAGCAACATTCAAATTTTCCACTGGCATTGTGGGGGAAGATTATAAAGATAATGAAGCGGCCATTGATACCTTTACCTATATCCATGAAATTGAAGGGGGCTATGAAAAATCAACCTATGAAGATGAGCCCTATCTGATTCCTTATACGGTAGCGAACAGTGACAGTGCTGTCATTATTATTCCAGGTGGTGGGTATGGCTTTAAGGAAATGGATGGTGGAACAGCGGAAGGAAAGGAAGTCGCTGTATCATTAAATAAGGCAGGTATTAACGCATTCGTTCTACACTATCGTTCCAATCCGTATGAGTGGCCTATTCCACAACTAGATGTTCAGCGAGCAGTCCGTTATCTACGTTATCATGCCAATGATTATGGTATCCATCCAGATCAAATTGGGTTGATAGGTTTTAGTGCGGGAGGCTATCAAACGGGTAGCTTTATTAACCTCATTCAGGGAGAAAATCTGTTTCCTGCTCGTTATCAGCCTGATGTCATCGATGCAGTTGATGATCAAGTAGCAGCCGCCGCGATGATTTACCCTGCATTGACGTATCGCTATAATGTGCCCATGCTCTTTGCCTCTTTTAATGATGAGGATGTCAGAAATCCAGAAAAGCGTGAAGAGCTCTTGAAGCAGACAGATTTATCTACGCATTTCCGAACAGCTCATATTCCACAATTTATTGCTTATGGGACAAAGGATTTAGCAATTGAGGTAAAAGGTCCACAGGAATATATTCAATCCGCACGAAACGCAGGTGCGGATGTGACTGTGATTGTAGCAGAAGGTCAGAATCATGGCTTTAAGCAAGAATACTATATGCGAGCGTATCTTGAATGGGTAAAGAAAATTTTCGATTCTTTATAATATGTCTTTGAAAGTGGTCAAAGATTTTAGTAAGTGCTATTTTATATTGTTTAAAGTAAAATAGTAGTAAGGCTCTTTAAAGTTGTTTAATTTCTATACATTTAAAAGGTATTTGTACTTAAAATTCATTAATAAAGTTGTTTAATTCTTATTGAACTAAAGCACCTGTTTCTTAAAGTGTAATATTTCAAAATCCTTCCTAAAAAAATATCGGACTATCTTTTTAGATTGATATATTAAAACTAAACTTTAAAATACTGTGTTACTAAATAGAGGTGTTATAGCTATAAAAATCTTCTTACCTACTTTATTACATCAATTACTAGGGGAATGGAACTACGGTATACTCAAGCCATCCGGTACGTTTTAATGTCCTTATATCTCTAAATTCTCCATCTTTTCCGACTTCAAAAAGAATATTGTTTTCTGGATAATCTTCATCTAAATAAGACACTGAATTTTGTTCGTAAGATACCACCTGTACATTTAAAAAATACTTCCCTTCACCCAACACTTTACTTTCTTTAAAATCGTTTAAAATATCACTAGCTTTCGGGATTGTATTGTTATTTTCGTAAATATTAAACTTATAATGAAAATTAATAACTGACTCCTTTTTCAAAGGATACAACGATTCATTTTCTTCGCTTGTTAGTGATGGTAATAATGAATCGGTGTCTATTTTTTCATTCTTTCTAAGGTCTTCAATTAGCCTTTCTTTTTGACCTTTTTCAATATTAAAAGCAAGATAATAATTTTTTGAAGATTCACCTGAAGGTTCATCCATTAAATGGTATTTTTCGACAATCTGATTAGACACCTTGATAAGTTCGGGATGTTGTTGTATATATGCTTCTTTAAATAGTTGTAAATAAACATCGTCACTATACTTAGGAATAAATTGATTTGTTTCTCGACTAAAGGCTAATCTGAGATTTACATGATAAGGTTTATAGATTTCTACATAACCATACTTACTTTCACCAAGCTCCCCATCATTTTTAGCACTTAGTATGTTGTAGTCCTTTATTCCGTAGTTTTCCAAATGATTTTCAACATTTTCTTCTACAAATTTTTTGGGGATTTCGCAGCCCGTTAACAAAAGGAGCAAAAAAGCAATTAGAATAGCAAGATTGTTTTTGAACAATTTAAAATACATAACCAAAACCTCTCATCAATTTTGATATTATTTCCTGTTAAATTCTCCATTTTATATAGTAACACCTTCTTGCACTAAACTGCACCGTTAGTGGAGGACGGATTTTTAAATAACTATATTATTTTTTAAATGACTTTATTGTAAATTAAACAACTTTATTATCTCTGCACATTATGGGATTAATTCAGAATATATTATTATGAAAACTTTATTGTAGTCATTTTATAATAATACTTGTATAAAACCTCCTTATATCCAATGTTTTATCAAATTAATAATACTTAAAATAAATCGGAAAATGTAAAAATTATAGAAAACTATTGTAACTGTTTATTTTTACCTATATTGTATAATGGAGGTGGGAAATTTAAAAGTATAGGAGGAAGAGAATGTTAAAAAAGTGTCTATAATTTTAATTCTGGCCCTTATAATTGGGGTAGGTGGCTATTATTATATAATTTTAGATAACAATTATATTGCTTCCCCAAAAGATGCAAAACTTGAAAGCGTAAATTTAAAAGAAAAAGGTTATACTTGAGGAAAATCTAATGGAACAGATATACCACTTAGTTATCGTTTGATAATTAAAAAAGCGGGATGGGAACAGGTGGGAATGGATGGTCATCATGTTGTCTATGAAAAGAATGGCAAATTAATTAATCTTACACTTGCTCCAAATTTTTTAGGTATTTTAGAGTTGAAAATTAAGTAAGTTGATTGTCAGAGTCTAAATAAAAATCTCTTAATCAAAAGGCACTTCCATTAAGAAATGGTTTATTTCAGACCATTATAATTACGGGGAGTGCTTTTTTCAATATATGGTGATGATTGAGTTATAAAAATGATAACTCTTCTTCAAGATGGATTATTTCATTCATATCTGTAATATCTAAAACATGTTCTATAATAAATTATATAGTAGAATACTACTATGAGAGTTATAAATGATAAAATAAGCTATAGAAATTTAATTAAAGAGGTGGTTGAATTGCCTTTTAGAAATATTTTAATTGTTGATGACCATATAGAAATTATAGAATTGATGACTGATTTTCTAGAAATGGAAAATTACATAGTTTATAGTGCTAAAAATGCTGAAGATGCAGAAACTCTGTTACGTCAAATGACAATAGATTGTATTATTTTAGACATCATGCTGCCTGGAACTGATGGCTTTACACTTTGCAAGAGAATCCGAAAAGAATCCGAGGTTCCTATTTTATTTTTAAGTGCCAATCATCAAACCGATGCAGATAAAATTAGAGGTCTTATGCTTGGAGCCGATGATTATATTGTCAAAACGGCAAGCCCAAGTGAAATCGTGGCAAGGGTCAAGGCAGTTGAAAGAAGAATAGCTATACATTCTCGGAAAGCTATAGATGTGCAGAGGGTTTTATCTATCGATCAACTTGAATTAAACCTAGACACGAGGTCAGTGAGGGTAGGACAACAAACAGTAGAGCTAACGACTATTGAGTTTGATTTATTATATTATTTTATGGAAAATGTGGGGATTGTGCTAACGTATGAGCAAATTATAGATAGAATATGGAATGACCATGTAACTGGATTTCACAGTGTGCGAGTCCATGTTGCAAAATTAAGAGAGAAGCTAGCTCCTTTCGATACAATTCCCAAGATAAAAACAATAAGATCCGTTGGTTACCAGTTGCATAAGGGAATGAGAGGATAAAAGATGCCAAAGATTAGCTTTAAGGCATTTATTACGTTTAGCCTAATTATTATTGTTTTCACGCCAATCCTTTTAGCAAAAACAGTTACACGCCTAACAGACGTGTATTCATCCAAAGAGAGTCAAATATTCGATTTGGACTTGTGGGTGCAGGACAATATAGTGAATGCAGATAAGACACAGTTCAATAAGGAAGAATGGAAAAGTCAATTAAAAAAGAAAGCCGAAGCAGATAAGCTTGATTTGTTCATTATTTTTGCAGATGATGAATTGCTTTATACTGAAGGAATGAAGGAATCTGAAAATACTCAGCTTCATGAAGAGGGTCAAGCCCTTCCAGGAAATCTCGAAAGAAAATCTAATTTAAATCTAGTTCCATACAATGTTTATTCAGATGATTCGTTCATTGCAACGGTATATATTAGCTATTCTATACCTGCAGATGAACAAATTCAAAGTACGAATTACGACTTTGTCTTTTATATGGGTGCATTTTCTCTAGTATCGATACTCTATATAGTATTTCTGCAAGTAAATTTAATGAAACCATTACGTGCTATTAATAAATCTTCACAACTTATATCGAATGGAACATATAGCATAGATTTGCCAAGTTCCAACATTAAAGAAATGAGCTATACGACTCATGCCTTTATTGAAATGACCAAAAAACTCAAATTATCAAAGGAAACGAACGAAAGACTAGAAGATGAAAGAAAGCTCTTTGTGTCTTCCATTGTTCATGATTTAAGGACCCCCATTTTTTCATTGCGAGGTTATTTGGAAGGCTTAATAAAAGGGATTTTTAAAAATGAACAAAAGAAAACGCAATATTTAGAAATGAGTATGAAACAAGCAAATCACTTGAATGAATTGGTCACGTCTTTGGCTAATTATGCAAATATTGAAGGGAAAATTAAACTCGAAGAAATAACGGAATTTCAAGTTAATGATTTGGTACAGGATTTAAAGCAGATGTTGTTTTATAACCTTTCAGAGAAAAAACTTACGCTAGAAGTAAATAATCGAACAAGTCAGCCCATTGCTGGTGATTATATATTGCTAAAAAGAGCATTTGAAAATGTACTTATTAATTGTATTCGCCATAGTCCACCAACAGAGAAAATAGAAGTATTCATTAGAGAAAGAGATAGTTTTATAGAAACAATTATTTTAGATAATGGAAAGGGGTTTGTAGAAAAGGATCTTACATACATATTTAAACCTTTATATAAAGGAAATGAAGAAAAGTTTAGTGCTGATCAAAGAATGGGATTAGGTTTAACTATTGCACAGGTTATTGTTCAGAAGCATAGTGGCATAATTCAAGCCGCAAATGATGAGGAAAAAGGGGCAAAGATTGTTATAAAGATACCTAAAAATATCATCGAATAATAGGATTAGAAAAAAATGAAGGAAATTGCTTCCTTCATTTTTTTGTGGATTGTTATTTTTTTCAAATCATTGAAAGGGAATGTATAGGTATACCTAGTTATTGTTGTATAGAAGGATGATATTTCTTGATAAAGTCTTGATAATAGATAGATAGAAAATTGATTTACCTTGGCTATAATTCTTACAAGAATAAGAAGGAGGAGATAAAAATGTCTGTTCTTAGCGTGAGAGGACTCTCTAAGATATATGGTCAAGGTCAAAGTCAAGTAAAGGCATTAAATCATATTGAATTAGAAATTGAAAAAGGCGAATTTGTCGCAATAATGGGGACAAGTGGTTCTGGAAAATCGACCCTTTTAAATATGATATCTGGGCTAGATACTTATGATCAAGGAGAAGTTCTGATAAGTGGTGAAAATATAAAGGGGTATTCAGACCACGAATTGACTCGTTTACGTAGAGAAAAAATAGGATTTATTTTTCAATTATTTAATTTAATTCCTGTATTGTCCGTTATAGAGAATGTTACCCTCCCAGCAATGCTAACTATAAAGAATAAGAAAGAATTAGAAGAAAAAGCGATTGACTTGTTGCATTTGGTTGGTCTAGGTTCTTTTATACAATCTAAGCCTACTGTATTATCTGGCGGTCAACAACAAAGAGTAGCGATAGTGAGAGCACTTATAAATGACCCGGAATTAATTCTAGCAGATGAACCTACTGGTAGCCTTGATTCGAAAACCTCTAAAGCCATGATGAGTATTCTACGTAACTTCTGTGAGGAATTGGGACATACGTTAATTGTAGTAACACATGATGCAAATGTAGCTGCTTATGCTAATAGAGTTATTTTCATGCATGATGGTAAAATCTGCGATACGTTAAATTTAAAAAACTCAAGCTTGAAGGATAATGAAGTAGTTAGGATCATTGCCTCTAAGATTGAGGAACTAAGCTTATGAGATTATTTATTAAAGCAGCTATTAAATCATTATTCAACCATAAGGCCAGAAACGCATTCTTAGTTTTAGGTATTTCGCTAGGCGTTGCTCTAATTGTAATTGTGCAAATAATATTAGCTAGTTTACAAGAATCAAATGAACAGACAATCAAAGATTTACATGGCGATTTTGACCTAGTAGTTGGTTATCAAGATAGTCATAAGTCACTTAATAAATCAGAGATTGATATGATAGAGACGATAGAAGGAGTGGAGAAAATAAGTCCCTTCCTATATCCATACTTAAACAAAGAAGAAGAGTATGATATGTGGAGCGAACCAACTTACATTGGTTTTAACGATGATGAGCTGGCTTATGAATATCCATTTGTATCATTAAAATCTGGTAATTTCCCTAAAGCAGAAGAAGCTTTAATTTCTCCCGCATACGCTAAATTAAATAATTTGCAAATTGGCTCCACGATAGAAATGAATTTTCCACCACAAGGGAAAAGAGAGGTTACGGTATCGGGAATTAGTGAAGAGCATGAAGGCTTAACGAATATGGTCATTCTCGACTTTCATTGGCTTCAAGAAGTTACTTTAAACGATGGAATAACAACCGCATTGATTATTAAGTTAAATGATATTGAAAAGAAATCGGATGTTGTTCAAGAATTGAGAGAGCTTAACCATGATTTTTTTATTGATAATCGATTAGAGATTGATAATGAACGTAATAATATGGGAGGGCTTGGACCATTTGTTAAAGGGCTTAATATTGCCATTTACCTAATAAGCGCATTGATACTTATTAGCACAATGAGTATGTCCATTCAAGAAAAACAAAAGGAACTTGCAACGCTACGCCTATTAGGTTTTGAGAAAAAACACATTATGTTTTTAGTTTTAATTGAAACGATGATAGTAGGATCAGTTTCTTTAGCAGTGGGAATCCTTCTTGGTATTCTAATTCCTTTTCTTACATTTGATGTATTTTTAGGACTAATGAATATTCCAAATGCCGGTATTGTACTGCCCTACCATGATGTATTATTTAGTTTGGGGATTTTTACAGTAGTCATTTTTTTATCTTCACTCATTCCTGGCTATATAGCAAGTCTTTCTCCACCAATTGTTGTTTATAGAGGTGTGAAAACCACTCAAGGTATTACTAAAAGGTATTTCATGATTAGTTTGTTGTATGCAGTATTTATAACTATTTTATTTGCTCTTAATCAATGGCATTGGCAATCAAGGTTTATATATGTTATTAACGCAGTTTCGTTTATAGCGTTAATATTTGTTACGATCCCTCTAATGTTTGTGTTATTTGAGAAAGGAATAAGTCTGTTAGATCGAAAATTAAAGGTTAGAGCAGAAGGCTTATTAGCTACGAAAAATTTATTAAGGCAATTAGGCAGAAATGTGCAAATCTCTATTATTTTCACTTTAGGGGTTATTATCTCTATTATAGGAATGGTGGTATTAACAAGTGTCAAAGCGAACACAACTGAAACAATCATGGATACTTACCCAAATGATTTAAAATTAGTGTCTGTGGGATCAGAAATAGAAGAGGGATTTCCATTTTCATTCTATGACCTTGTCAGTGAGAGCCCTAATATAGAGGCGCATTTTTACACAAATGTAAAGCTGTTTGATACGATGAATCTCCCTTCAAAAGAAGGCGAAGTGATACTAGCTCTTAGTGGGACTGATTTACAATACAGCTTAGATAAAAATGAAGTTAAGATAAAGGATGGTATTCATCTAGAGGAAGAGTTGAGTCCTAACGGCGTTATGATAACAGAGTCTACTTCAAAGAAATTAGGATATCATTTAGGCGATGTAATAGAGGCTGATATGTCTGAAAATATGGATGAAGTGGATAAGAAAGAATTTATCGTAGAAGGTATTATAACCAATTCAGAGCATATGAGTGACGACTACAAAGTATTCACTACTAAAAAAAATATGGAAGATATGTTTCAGATTCATACTCTTCATAGCGTAGAGATGAATATAACATCAGATATAGATAAACAAGAAACAATGGAAGAAGTTCAATCACTGATCCAACAACCGCAGTATGCTAATACTATTTTATATAATAGGGCAGAAGAATTGAATGACCTAGAAGAACAATTGTTGCAGCGCTTTTTCATTTTATTTCTAGCAGTAGGATTAATTATTATATTTACCATCATCGGGTTAATGAATAGTATAGCCAGTAGTATTAAGGAAAGAATCCAAGAATTAAGTATGCTACGTGTACTTGGTTATACGAAGAAAAGATTATTTGCGTTATTATTGCTTGAAGGAGCCCTTTTAACGGGAACAGTTGGAATATTTGCAGTAGGTTTATCCATGATTTCCACATACTGTTTGCTTCAAAGTTTAAATGCTACAACATTTCGGTTAATGCCCTCACTACTAGGAGGTATAATTGTTCTTTCTCCATTAGTAGGTGTGGCGGCAGTTTTATTTCCTACTCTGTGGGCAACCAGGCAAGATCTAATGAAGGGATTACGCTAGAAAGTATAGCTTTTAAATATTTTTTATAACAGTCTAAATTCAAGAAAAATAAGAAAAGTGGAGGATGACTATACCTCCACTTACTTGGACTTGATGATTCCATCAGCAACACTCTCCATAATAATAAGGTCTCACCATTTCATTCTGCTATCAACATGGTTCAATCGTACACATGGTTTATACTTAAACGGAGTTTGGAATTTAGTTCTAATCTGTCAGGATTGTAAAAGAGGAGAAGTTAATGGGAAGTTTGCTTGACTACCTGAAAACCAACTTTTACAACGATTGTATAAGCATAATGAGTATCTAATCGAAAGTAATCATCTGCTAAAAGAAATGATAATTATGCGAACAAGAATAATCCGCAACAAAGAGCAAATTAACGACAGGGGCACGGTTCCTATATTTAGGTAGGTGACATCAAACCTGTTGTACTAACATGAATTGAAGTTATTTACGAAACTACATGATTAATATTATTGTGATGGTAAATATGTCCCCTAAGAAAATAGGAAACCAAAGGGACTAAAATATTTTTGTTGGAGTAAAACTGCTATTCAGCTTTTGTTATTTTGTGTGAAGGTAATGAACCTATAAACGTATCATAAATTTTGATATTTATAGCACTTTCAATATTAACAGTAAGTGACCACATTCTAACAGGTGAAGTAACATCATCTGTTAGAACGCCAAACTACATTCATCGATATGTTGAAAGTAGAATTGTTAGTTATTGTGGGAATTTAAAACTAATTTTACGTTCTTTTTTATCCCAAATAAGGTGGGCATTAAAAGTTTTTTCGCCTTTTTTAAAGCCTTTTATCAAGTCTGTTTCACCAGTTGCCAAGAGTTTTTTTATATTCGATTGTGAAATAGTTTTTCTTAAAAGTTTCTTTGAAACCGAGAATTTACAATTAGCTGTTTTATAATTTGAACACCCATAAAAAGTGCCATGATCTATGATTGACCCTTCGCAAAGGATACATTTCCCAACAACTGTTTTTTCTTTTTTATATTTTTTATTATATGGATTATTTGCAGTGATTTTATCTACTACATTTTGATTAAATGCCCATTCCTTTTCACGCTTGTTAGCATCTGAAATCAATTTGTCAGCAAGCTTTTTTATTTGTTCCATAAATGCTTTAGGAGAAGCGTTGCCGTCACCTATTTCAGATAGTCGTTGCTCCCATTTGGCTGTCATGGAAGGGGACGTTAAGATACTTTCACCCAGTGCCTCAATTAGTAATATACCTTTAGTCGTTGCAAAGACTTGGTTTTTCTTAACTTCGATATAGTTTCGATCTTTTAATGTACCAATAATTCCAGCGCGTGTAGCTTCAGTACCTAATCCTTCCGTTTTCGATAAGACCTTTTCTAATTCTACATCTTCCAAATGTTTACCAGCTGTTTTCATTACGGTAATCAAATTACCTTCAGAATAACGATTTGGTGGTTGGGTTTCACCTTTCTTTACGTTCGCTTTCGCAACGATACCTTGCTCATTTTCATGTAATGGAGGGAGCAGTTCATCTTTGTCTATAGGTGAGTTATCTTTAGAATGATAAATAACCTTACGCCAACCTTCTTCCATTAGCACTTTGCCCTTAGAGATAAATTCTGCACGTTTATCGACAAGGGAATGAATCGTTGTATAAGAAAATATGGCATTGTTGTAATGTGCTGCAATGACTTGTCTTGCAACTAAATCATAAATCTTTTCTTCTTCTGTACTTAGCTTTGCTACGTCTGGTATTTGCTCTGTAATAATAATTGCATGGTGATCGGTTACTTTTTTGTCATTCACATATCTTTTATTATTCATAATTGTACTTGTCGGTGGCGGAAGAAGACCTTTATATTTATTAATTTTACTTAAATGCTCTAGTATCTTTGGTAGTGTTTTTGCTTCTTCATTCGTTAAAAATTGTGAATCAGATCTTGGATAGGAAACTACGCCCTTTAAATAAAGTTTTTGCAAAATATCCAGTGTATTTTGTGGTGAGAATTTATAGGCCTTGTTTGCTGTAGCTTGTAATGCAGATAAGTTGAATAACAATGGAGGAGCGTATTCCTTTGTTTCTCTTTTAATACTATTAATTTCTACATTTTTATTGATACAGAAATTAGCAATCGCAATAGCTTGTCGTTCCTCTTGAACCCTTGAAATGTTATCTTTATGCCATTTTGCTTTTAACATTTTTCCATCAAAATTAAACTCTGTTTCCACTTCCCAAAATGGTTCTGATTTAAAATTCGCAATTTCATGTTCTCTCTTTACTATTAGTGCAAGTGTAGGTGTTTGTACACGACCAATTGAAAATACATCTTTCACGCCATTTCGTTTGAGGAGTACCGTGTATAATCTGGATGTGTTGATGCCAATTAGCCAGTCTGCACATGAACGACTTAGTGCTTCAAAATATATATCGCGTGTTTTCTCTTCTGGTAGTAAATTTGCAAAACCGTTTTTTACAGCGTTTTCTGTTAAAGATGATATCCATAGACGTTTCATCGGTTTATGAACACCGCATACTCTTAAAATGGTGCGGATAATCAATTCACCTTCACGCCCAGCATCACCACCAATAATGATTTCTTGAATGTCTGGTCTTTTTACTAAACTTTTAATCACATTAAATTGTTTATACTTTGACTTAGTCACTTTATATTCAAATCGATCTGGAATAATCGGTAATGTTTCTAATGTCCATTTTTTCCATGTAGGATTATATTCTTCAGGGGCTTTCAGTTCACATAGATGTCCAATTGCCCATGTTATTAGTGCTCCACCTGGAAAGTATGTGTTTGGCTTCACTTCAAAATAACCAGATTTTTTTGTAAAAGAAAAGGGGGCAGCTAATTTTGCAGCTTGGTCTGGTTTTTCTGCAATTACTATTTTCATATACTCTTCTCCTATTAATAATAATTACAACTTCTTGTATTATAATTATAAATGAAATTTCAATATTACGGTTATTTTAATATTGTGTCCATCTTTTACTAGAAAATCTAGTTATGTTGACTAATAATTTGGACTTTTATACATATTAATTAGGTCCAAAATAATTAAGTCCATTTTTATGTAGATAACGTACCGATTCACAGCTCATTACACATAATGAGTTTGCCTATTTAAATGAATCATTGGCAAACTATCAGCAACTCGTGGGAAAATCATTTCATGCGATCAATCGAGGGAAGAACAAGCGCTATGTCGATAGTGCCAATGTTGGGGAGCACTATGCGATTATTCCAACGAAAAAAATACCGACAGCAAAAGCGTTACAATCCATGAATGCTGATGAACGCAATATTTATTTTGAAATCCTCAATACGACACTCGCCATGTTTCATCAGGATTATGAATACGATGAAAAAACGGTCATAGCGTAGGAAAAAAACTAACGGAAAAAAACATTCATGATTTATGTAAGAGTGGGAAAACAGCTGTGATGAAAGGCTTTAAATCAAAGAATGGCAAACAATTTAATGCGGCACTCCGTTTGGTAGAAGGAAAGATTGAATTTGAGTTTAATGAAAAGTAAAAGCGGATTTTTTAGCTGGAAGTATCGTTTTTGAAGGCTATCTCCATTCAAAGGACTTCCAACATGCTATCCTATTTTTATGCGATAGTTAGCTATTTAAGCGAATAAATCACCTGAAATTACAAAAGGAGTAATGTGATGACGACTATTAAAGAAATTGGAAGCTTATGTATTACGGATAGTGATGGATACATTATAAATCATGCAGATTGGCATAAAATCAGCCCTATTTTTCTGCCTGTCATCAACGATGTGGTTCATACGTATCGCACCCTTCTTCAAGATGACCTACATAGCATATACATAAGGGGATCGATTCCAAAAGGTATAGGTATTGAAGGAGTAGCTGACTTAGACACAATAGCGATTACCAAGCAAAACCCTAATAAACAGCAGTTGAAGCGGATAAAAGAAGTAGAACAAGCATTAACTCAGCACCATCCTTGTGTAGATGGGATTGAGCTAAGTGTGTTCTGCAAAGAAGCGATTTTCAATACGGCATCTTTTTCAATCATTAGTTTCATCCTCCAAACCCATAGTATATGTGTGTTTGGAGAGGATTTAATACCTCAATTACCAAGATATAAAGCGAACGAAGCTTTAGCGAATGACCACCTTATTCATTTACAGGGGCAAATTAAAAATGCCTGTGATGACCTTCAAGATAATTCGGATCGTGAGGATATAAAGGATTGTTGCAAGTGGATTATGAAAATTATAGTAAGAGCAGGACTTGCACTTGTCATAACGAAGGAAAACGCCTATACAAGGGATTTATACCCCGCTTATAAACGGTTTTCGAAATATTTCCCTGACAAGGAAAGCGACATGAGAAGGGCACTTGAATATGCGATAACACCCACAACAGATACAAACGTATTGTTATTGTTTTTAAATGAATTTGGCGCGTGGATGGTTAGTGAAGCTGATAAATGGTTACATTTCTATAACCCTACTAGAGAATTAAACATGAAAATCGTATAACTTCCGAGACAAATGGAAAAAGGTAATCACGTATGCGTTGTGATTACCTTTTCATGTTGTTGAAAAAAGATGATGTCAACGGCAGAAAAAGCAACTTTGCAAGGCGAGGGGTTGATTTCCGTTCCGCCAGCGTCCTTTCAGGGGGCGTCCGAGGAGCCGCTTCACTCACTTACGTTCGCTCCAGGGTCTCCTCTGTGACGCTAAATCCCCTAGGAGTGACGCTGGCTCCACTCCAATCAACCATTCTGCAAAGTGTCTTTACTTTTTTCATAGTAGCGATCAAATCGCCCATTATCTGTATTCTTAGAGGGGATAAGCTCTTATTGGGGAAGTGATGCGTGACAACACCTCTTCATAAAACCTACACTTTATTTGAAAACCTTTGCTAAAAAGGTAACACTTTTGTGGATTGGAGTGGAAGCTACTTGACCATAGCCGTGTCCTTAGTGATTTCCTTTATTCGTGGGTTCATATTTCTCTTATCAAGGTATAGATAAGTACACTTGATAAAGGAGGTCCAGCAAAATGAAACCAGAAAATATTCAATTACTTGCGCCACTTTTTCAGATACTTGGGAAAAATGAAGTAAAAGAGGTGGGTAGATTATCGGGTTTTATTCAACGCGAGCGTTCGTTTAGTGCGGCACAATTTTTACACTTTCTGTTTTTGAAAAAGAGTGAGATTATCAGTGATTCGCTTGAAACGCTTTGTACGGACTTGGCGGAGCAGGATATATTTATGACGAAATCGGCTCTTAATAAACGCTTTGATGAACGGGCTGTTACTTTTTTGGAAACCATTTTTGGACGATTATTCAAAACGCAGCTTCAACTCGCCTTCCCCAAGCTAACGGGATACACATTTACTCGAATACGTATTTTAGATAGCACAACGATCAAATTGCCAGATGCCTATCAGGGAAATTTTCAGGGTGTCCATTGTTCGTCTGTTAAAGTGCAAGTGGAGTTTGATTATTTAACCCAACAGCTACTTTATTTTGATTTAATGAACGGACGTGATGCCGATAATCCAGCAGGAATGACGCGATTACCTTTGATTCAGGAGAGAGAACTGGTTCTACAGGATTTAGGCTATTTTCAATTCGATTTTTTTAAAAAGGTGCACGCAAAAGGTGCTTTCTATATCACAAAAACGAAAAAAGATACGCAATTGTTTGTCGAAGTAAGTCATCCACCTCGTCATCCAAATGGGAAATTGATTGAAAGTCGCCGTTACAAACAAATTCATTTAGAAGAAATCGCATTAGATATGGTACGTGGCGAATACAAAGAGTGGTCCCAATTATTTGTAGGACGACACGAAAAAATGCCTGCACGTTGTATTCTCTATCGCCTCTCAGAGGAACAGGAAAAAGAGCTACACAAGCGGGAAAAAAGAAGGCGTCAAAAGAAACAAGGGCAAGTCCATAAAAATGAAGTAGAACAAATACCTGGAGTGGTCATCTATTTAACAAATGTACCAGAGGATATGCCAGCAAGTGAAATTCATGAACTTTACCGATTACGCTGGCAAATCGAGCTCTTATTTAAAACATGGAAATCAGATTTAGAAGTCGATAAGGTGAAGATTGAACGATGGTTATGTCATTTCTATCTTCAAAGTATTGTGCTTTTATTGACTGAAATGATCATGGGAATGATGAGAAATGATCTGTGGGTGACAAGAAAACGGAGGATTAGTGAAAGAAAGACGGTCCGGTTGATTGCGAAACAAATAAATCGACTTTTAAAAAGTATGTGGCATTCGAAAAAACAGCTATATGTCTATTTCGATACGCTCACCCGAAACGTTTCGTCATTTTGCCTAAAGTGTAAAAAACGCAAAACTTCTTAAAAGTCGATGTAAACCCAATATTTGGATGGATAATTTGTATAGTTTATTTAGTGAGGCCATTTTTCCCTCACTCCTTGTGTAATACCCATTTTAAACAGAAGATAAACACACGAAAATCTGGCATAGGATGTCTGATGTTTTCTTAAGGACACGGCTATGGCTACTTGACTCCCGTGGGATAGCGAGACAGGCAAAACTCTAAACGGAGCGATAGCGGAGGAAGCGATTCGGCGCTCGCCCATAGGAAAGCAAGTAGCCTGCAACGGAAATTCTTTCTACCTTTCAATTGACTGTTTTGTTTTTCAACACTAAGAAAAGGTAATCACCTATGCGTTGTGATTACCTTTTTTTGTTAAATGAAAATTTGATGTTCTGCTTTATCTTTCAAAAGGGTTATCAATATAAGGGCCTTTAATGGTAATACGCATTAACTGGGTCGCCATGAATTTTGGTGTATAGGGCATATCATTTTCTAGCCACCAGACAATTACTTCAAGAAAGGCAGCCGCATAAAAACGGACGGCCATTTCGCGGGGCACGGTCAGCTTTTGATCGTCAGGCTCCATACTTTGAATGCCGCTTGATATAAAATTGATAATAATGTCTTTTAGGCCATCAGAGAAATAAGGGATATTTTTTTCTGTGAGATAGACCTTGTATAGCTTACTATTCAGCGCTATTTGTTCAAATAAATGCATAAATGTCTCGTGAGGTTGGTCATAATTCGGTAATAAATCAAAGTCCTTCTTCTCTTCAAAGGTAGGATGGATACTACTTACAAGCTCATGTAAGGTTTCTTCTGAGCTTTGATAAAGAAGGTCTAGTTTATCACGGTAATGTAAATAAAAAGTGGCACGGTTTAATGTAGCCCGTTGAGTAATATCTTGTACCGTAATTTTTTCATAGCCTTGTTCATCAATTAATTCCACGAGTGCATCTCTTAATAACTGGCGCGTTCTGATGACGCGAGGGTCCATTTTTTTCGACATTTTTAAGCTCCTTGTATTAAATTTTCTATTTTAACAACAGTTCGATTGCGAGTGTTGTGAAAGCGTCATAATGGGCTTCTATGTTGTTTGCCCTTTTCCAATAGCGAGTTATAATTATATTAACGACACAGTGTCGATAATACAACTAGTTGTTAACGTGTTCACGAATTGTTCATTTATATAGAAGGAAGGAAGTTTTATAATGGGTCGTTTAAATGGGAAAGTAGCAATTATTACAGGAGCAGCAATGGGAATGGGTGCTTCGGAAGCAAAACTATTTGCACAAGAAGGAGCAAAGGTGATTGCAACAGATGTACAAATCGAGCCATTGAATAATTTAGTAAAAGAAATTAAAGAAAATGGTGGAGACATTATTGGTCTTCAACATAATGTTACTTCTGAGGATGAGTGGAAAGCGGTGATTGCGGAGGCTGTAAAGGCATATGGCAAAGTGGATATTCTCGTCAACAATGCAGGTGTTTCATCACCAAAAACGATTGCCAACATGGAAATGACTGAATGGAATAAAATCATGGACATTAACCTGAATGGCTGTATCATTGGTATGAAATATGTGATTCCTGAAATGCAAAAAGCTGGCGGCGGTTCAATTATCAATATTTCTTCGATCGGTGGGATCGTGGGAATGGCTGGTACAAGCCCTTATACAGCAGCAAAAGGTGCGCTTCGTGTCCTTTCTAAATCGGCTGCGATTGAATATGGTAAAGATAAAATTCGCGTGAATTCTGTTCACCCAGGCATTATCGTAACACCAATGACAGCGCCTACGATGGAAGAGGGCGGCGCATTGCCATACTATCAAGCTTACACGCAACTACCGTACTTCGGTGAACCTGAAGATGTAGCATATGGCGTAGCTTTCCTCGCATCAGACGAATCTCGCTTCATGACAGGCGCAGAGCTTGTAATCGATGGCGGCTGGACAGCCATTTAATCGAATAGCAACAACAAAACTAGGCTTCACTCGATGTGAGCCTAGTTTTTTATATGGATGAGGGTGAATACCCGCGAATCGAGTGAAGATACACGCGGTAGAGAGGCGAATACCCGCGATTGACCGTTAAATCCTCGATAACGAGCGAGAAACCTCATAAATAAAAGAAAAATCCCTGCTGAAGGAATCCTTGATACATACAAAATAGCACAGACATAGTGGATATTTGTGCATATCATAAATGGAGTAAGCGTTTTCTTCATTATATAGAAGAAAGTCAAAAACAGAAAATTTCACGATTATGTGAACGTCACGAAAAAAAATTCACAAAAACCTTAACTATTTCATGTGAAATCCGTATAATAAATCAAACAGTACGAAAATTGTCCATATTTCTCGATAAATTGCGTGAATTTTTTAAATTGTATTGACGTAGGAAACGATAATTTGTACACTGTGTACAGTCAATTGTTTTGTGGAGGAATACAATTAATTTGAAAAAGTTAGGATTTGATAGATATGATCGTGTGTAAATTTGGTGGAACATCTGTAGCAAGTGCAGAACAAATACAAAAAGTAGCAAACATTGTAAAATCTAATCCGGCACGTAAGATTGTTGCCGTTTCAGCACCAGGGAAACGTTCTGGTGACGATATAAAAGTAACAGACCTATTAATACAATTAGCAAATGCAGCGTTACAACAAGAGAATACAGAGGAAAAATTGCAAACTGTTGTGGATCGTTTTAGAGCGATTGCAGATGGTTTGGGGCTTGATGATGCCATTTGTGACGTGATCGCAGAAGATTTACGTGAACGTGTACAAGGTGACAAAACAAATGTGGAATTATTCATCGATAGTATTAAAGCAGCAGGTGAAGATAATAACGCCAAGCTTATTGCCGCTTACTTTAATGCCATTGGTATGCCCGCACGCTATGTCAGTCCTAAAGAAGGTTTAGTGGTCAATGATTTACCAGAAAGAACCTTTGCATTACCTGAAGCGTATGCTAATTTAGCCCCTTTAAAAGACACAAAAGAAATTATTGTGTTCCCAGGGTTCTTCGGTTACACTAAAGCGGGCGTATTGCGAACATTTGACCGCGGTGGCTCTGATATTACAGGCTCCATTTTAGCAGCAGCCGTTGAAGCGGAGCTTTATGAAAACTTTACGGATGTGGATTGTGTGTTCTCCGCGAATCCGAAGGTTGTCAATGATCCAGTGGAAATTAAAGAAATTACGTATCGCGAAATGCGCGAATTATCATATGCAGGCTTTTCAGTGTTCCATGATGAAGCGTTAATGCCTGTCTACAAGATTGGGGTGCCCGTTAACATAAAAAATACAAATAATCCAACAGCCCCAGGTACACGTATTGTACCAAGCCGTCCTGCAACAGGTCGTCCAGTTACAGGTATTTCGGCAGACAGTGGCTTTTCAACTTTATATGTCTCTAAATATTTGATGAATCGTGAGGTAGGCTTTGGACGTAAGCTCCTCCAAATTTTAGAAGATGAGAATATTTCTTATGAACACACACCATCTGGTTTAGACGATATTTCTGTCATCATGCGTTCGAATCAACTAACACCAGAAAATGAAGCACGTATTATTAGTCGTGTGAAAGAAGAGCTACATGCAGAGTATGTAGAAATGCGTCACGGTTTTTCTATGATCGTGATTGTGGGCGAAGGCATGCGTCATAACACAGGATTAGCTGCCCGTGCTGCCACAGCGATTTCAAAAACTGGCGCAAACATTGAAATGATCAATCAAGGTTCTTCTGAAGTGAGCCTCGTGTTTGGGGTCCTTCAGGATTATGAAAACCGCATTTTACAAGCGTTATATGAAGAGTTTTTTGCCCATGCAAAAGCATAATGACACAAACATCACTAATCCAAGTGTTTCTTGCTTGGATTAGTGTTTTCTTTTTGCTGAGAATACGGTAAAATCGAGGGCGTACATAGTTGGGAGGGTTTTTCGTGAAGAATTTAACAATTGGTATGCTTTTTTCAATTATCGGGATACTTTTTGTCTGTTTAACGATTATGGATATTTTACCATCATCGACAAAAACAATGAAAATTGTTTACATAGGCATTGGATGGGTCTTTATTATTATCGGCTCCGTGATCCGCTTTAAGAATCTCAAACAAAAACAGCAATAACACTTTGAAAATGGAATTGTGACAATAGCCAAAGTTATGATACAATTTCAAAGAAAATAAATAATTTGAGTATTATGAAGTTGTTATTCTGTACAAATGTTCAGAAGGTTCAAATTTTAATAAAGAATCGACAGTACAAATTCTTCTTTGTAAGAATTTGTTTTTTTATGTTCCGTGACAACTTTATCGCGAGGAGGCGATTGATTGCCTATACTTACTAAGGATTGCATTCATATTTTTGACGATTATGTTGCCCTTCAAACGGCTTCACCCATGAAGGTTGTATCCTCAGCCATGCATAACCCAGGCTTTGGTCATTATACGCATCTCATGAATCGAACGGTGCCCATTACCTATGATGAACGACAACCACATCAGGAATTACAGCGATTTTTGCAGGCACAGCACTTTCCACATGACAATACAGTGGCCATGATGACGGCTGTCCAAGCCAAGTTTGCGACCATTCGTGACTTTACATATGAGGGAATCCACCTTGTCATTATGATTACCGCAGGGCTTGGTAATGCGGTGGATATTACTCGTGCTTTTCATCGGGAGGAGCAGTACCATGCAGGCACCATCAATACATGGGTGCTGATCAATGGCAAGCTGTCTGATGAAGCACTATTTCAGGCGATGATTTCAACAACGGAAGCTAAGGTGAAGGCGTTAGTGGATGAAGGTATTACAGACCCAACGACAGGCACGCAAGCTACAGGTACATCTACCGATAGCTTGCTCATTGCCTCGACAGAAGAAGGGGACTACCATCAATATGCAGGCCCCATCACCATGCTTGGCAAGGTCATTGGCTATGGCGTTTATGAAACGATGTGTGAGGCGGTTAGAAAATATAAAAAAGATAAAGAGGAGCGGTCTAAATGATAGCTATCGTGATTGCCTGTATCATAGGGCTTATTTTTGATTTAGTAGTAGGGGACCCTCCGAAGCTTCCTCACCCTGTACGCTGGATTGGACACTTGATTCAATCGCAAACAGCTTTATGGAATAAGGGCAAATGGCGCAAACTACGCGGAACAGTGATGGCACTTGCTGTTGTTGGCACAACCATGTTTGTGGTGACACTGATTTTACTGCTAAGCTATCAGGTGAGTATTATTTTTGGCATCCTAGTAGAAGGGCTTCTGATTGGCATTGGACTCGCACAGCGTAGCTTGAAGGAGGCGGCGATGGCTGTCTATGAGCCCCTTGTCAAAGGCGATTTTTCCGAAGCCCGTGTTAAGCTGTCATGGATTGTCGGACGTGATACAGACAAACTGGGTGAGGACGAAATTGTGCGTGGCGTGGTAGAAACGGTTTCTGAGAATACAAGTGATGGGGTGACAGCTCCACTCTTTTATGCCTTTTTATTTGGAGCCATTGGTTTATGGGGCTATAAGGCTGTTAATACATTGGATTCGATGGTTGGCTATAAAAATGAGCAATACAAAGACTTTGGTATGTTTTCAGCCAAGCTGGATGATGTACTGAATTTTATTCCAAGTCGTATCACAGGCTTACTGATCGTGCTTGGTACGAAAAATGAAACAGATCGTTCGCTTGGCAAGCGTTTAAAGCGTTGGGCACAGGACGCGAAGAAGCATCCAAGTCCAAACAGTGGCTATTTAGAGGCAGCGACGGCTGTGCAGCTTGGTGTACAGCTAGGTGGAAAAAATATGTATCAGGGCGTTGTCTCTCATCGAGCGATTATGGGCGAAAAATTAGTTCCATTAACGAAGGAGCATATTGCAACGTCCATTATTCATATGCGTATTGCCACAATCCTCTTCACGCTTGTCATGCTAGCAGTGGAGGTGTTAATTTATGCAGTTACCTAATCACGGAGCAAATCCGCACAATGTTTATCAGCAATTAGGCTTAACGATGCCTGAGGTGGTGTATGATTTCAGCGAAAATGTCAATGCGGCAGGGCCACCATCAATTGTGGAGGCACGTTGGCGCACATTTTATCCGCTGATTCAACGCTATCCCGATCCAGATGGGGAGCCTTTTTTAACGAAGGTCGCTGCTTTTCATCAAGTAGCGAAGAATACGATTTTACTAGGCAATGGGGCTTCCGAGCTTTTTAGTGTGCTAGCAAGACGCTATGCCAATAAGCGTGTCATTATTGTGCATCCGACTTTTTCAGAATATGAGCGAACATTGTGTGCTGCAGGTGCTACTATCGTTCCCATTGTCGTGACGGATTTTATCGATTACACATTGCCATTAGAGCAGCTAAAACAGGAAATGGTGAAGGCAGATGCTGTTTATCTTTGTACACCTAATAATCCGACTGGTGTCCTGCCGAAAAAGGAAGATTTACTTGCCTTAATAGCACACGGCGCAGCTGTTCACTGTGAGCTTGTTATCGATGAAGCCTTTATGGATTGGGTAGATGAGGCGCATTCGCTGATTCAGTTTAGTGCACAAAACCCACATGTTATTGTCGTTCGTTCGATGACTAAAATGTATGCGATTCCAGGTTTACGACTTGGCTATTTGGTCGCACATGCTTCTATAGTGAGCGCCTTAAAGGACATGCTGCCACATTGGAATTTAAATGCCTTTGCCCTTGTCATTGGGGCAAGCTGTTTAGATGAACAGCGCTATTGTCAGCAAGCAATTAGCTATGCGACAGCGCAAAGAGAATGGCTACATCGTTATTTACAAGAAAACGGCTGCCAAGTAACCAACAGTGTCACGAATTATGTGTGCTTCTCATTACCAAAAACACAGCAAGCGGACGCCTTTTTCACCTACTGCTTAGCACAGGGTGTTGTCCTGCGTCATACGAAAAATTTTCAAGGTTTACAGGGTGCATGGTTCCGTATTGGTATAAAAGATATGGCGGCCATGACTTCTTTACATAATTGTCTACAAGCTTGGTTTAATGCAAATAAGGGGAGAGAAAAGTGACAACTTTTTATCTAGTAAGACATGGGGAAACACAATGGAATCAAGAGCATCGACTACAGGGATGGCTGGACTCTCCATTAACGGAAAATGGTAGAGCAGCGGCTGAAAAACTTCACAAGCAACTGCAACAGATTCCTTTTACCGCTGCTTATTGTAGTTCAAGTGGTCGTGCAAGAGAGACGATGGACATTTTGACGACTGAGCGCAAGCTGCCTATTGCCTATGAAGATGATTTACGTGAGATCTATTTAGGGAAATGGCAGGGGCAGACAATCGAGGACATACTGGCGACACATAAGCTTGACTATGAGCTATATACGAACTACCCTGCGCAGTTTGTGGCAAGCCATACAGAAAGCTTTGGAGCTGTGACAGAAAGAGCGATGTTTACCTTAAAAAAAATAGCAGCGCAACATCAGGATGAAACAATTCTCATTGTCTCCCACGCCGTAACGATTAAATGCATCATCAACGCTATTTTACAGCGCAGCATCAGTGAGCTGTGGGCGGCTCCGTACATTCATGGAACAAGTGTCACCGTGATTGAACGGCAAGGTCAACAATGGCTTGTGAAGGATATTGGCAATCTACATCATTTACAATAGGAGGTGTCCCACATGCCACTCATTTTTATTACAGGTGGTGTTCGAAGTGGTAAATCCCATTTTGCTGAGCAAACAGCGCTTCAGCATTACGAGGCGCAGTCGAGTACAGCGAAACGCTTGCTCTATTTGGCTTCTGGCATTGCCTTAGATAGTGAAATGGAAAAAAGAATCTTACGTCATCAGGCAGATCGCCAGGTACAGCCTATTCAATGGCTGACAGTGGAGGCTCCCTATGCGATTTCTGAAGTATTTGAGACACTCCAGGATGGAGATGTGGTGCTGTGGGATTGTGTTACAACTTGGCTGACCAATGCTTTTTACGAAGGCTATGACAAGGGGACACCCTGTTTACAGCAGCCTGGTTGTTTAGCTAATAAGCTGCAGGTCGTCAAGCAGGCTATCCAGTCACTACTGAAGAAGGACGTGACTTTTTTTGTTGTATCCAATGAACTGTTTGATGAGCCACCTTATGCTAGTGATGAGGTAGAATTATATCGACGAACGCTCGGACAATTCCACCAATGGTTCGTTGCAATGGCACAGGAGGCCTATGAAATGAACTACGGCATTGTGAAGAGATGGAAATAATCAAGAAGGAAGGCAAGACGATGAAAAATTTTTGGCATAGCCTGCTACTGGCATTTCAATTTTTTACGGTTTTGCCAGTACATAAAGAGCTACCATTAACAAGATCCACCATCACAGGCATGTTCGCTTGCTTACCATGGATAGGCGCTTTGATGGGGACGACGGTGGCAGCCGTGCTCTATAGTCTTATGCAGTGGACAGCAAGCAGTGAAGTCATGCTAGCTTTTATTGTGATAGGGCTATTTGCCTTATGGACAGGTGGTTTGCATTTAGATGGCTTTATTGATATGGGCGATGCTTATTTTTCCTATCGAGACCGAGAGAAACGATTGGAGATTTTAGATGACCCTCGTGTGGGAGCGTTCGGGGTATTGTCTGTAGTGTTTTTATTAATGGGGAAGTTTGTTATTCTACATGAGCTTTTTGTGCAGCAGAAGTTCGCCTTGTGGATGGTGCTATTCGTTCCTTTTTTAACAAGGGTCGGCATGAGCTTTTATTTCATGTCACTCCATTGCTCGAAGGAAAAAGGTCTTGCCTATTTTTTTAAGTCTCATATAAACGTTAATCGATTGAAAGTTATCATGCTGTTATCGCTTGTATTGGCGATGGGGGTTGTTTTCACTTTCACCCAGTTCTCTTTGCTGCCCCTTGTATTAGTTATCGTTTTAGCCATTGCGCTTTTTATTTTTCGACAATTTACGTTGCGTAATTTTGGCGGGGTATCAGGCGATTTACTGGGTGCATCAATTGAAGGGATGGAGGTTGTGCTATGGGTGACATTGTTACTGTGTGCTTAATGCGGCATGCGCCAACAAAAGAGAATCTTGAAAAACGCTATCTTGGGTGGACAGACGCACCATTAGCCGATCCAACGAAGCTTGCTGTGGTAGATACTAATGTCAAAAAGGTATATGGCAGTGATCTACAACGCTGTCGACAAACGGCAGCTCATTATTTTCCCAATGCTAGCTATCAGGCGGAGGCACGCCTTCGGGAGACGAATTTTGGTGCTTTCGAAGGAAAAAACTATGAGGAATTAAAAATGAATACTCAATATCGGGCATGGGTAGATGATCCAAACCACACGCCCCCACCACAGGGCGAGGCATTTGCTGACTTTGTGGCACGTGTTGTGGATGGATTTCACTATCTACCGAAAAATGAGGATAGCTATTATTTAGTGGTTCATGGCGGAGTCATTCGTGCCTTACTTGTTGCGTTCGCGCCAACAGAACAGCCCTTTTGGTCCTATCAGGTGCCACATGACAAACAATTTGTTTTAACATTTACTAAAAAGGCTTGGGAGGAGGGAGCACGATGCATGTCTTTATCGGAGGTGCCTATAACGGCAAAACCGACTATGTGAGGCGCTTGTATGAACAGCAACAGGTGGTCATGATGGATGGCGAACTTCCTGAGGTGGCGCCAGCCTGTGATGTCCTTGTCCTGAAGAACTTAGAAAAATGGCTTGTGACACAAAACTTGGAGGAAGATGAACAAATCGTACAAAAGGTGCTAGTCACATTACAAGAGCTTGAACAGCATTGTACACTCGCACTTATTGTGACGGATATGGGGCGTGGGGTTGTGCCAATGGAAAAACAAGCCCGACAGCTACGAGATACATGTGGTCGTCTATACCAAGCTTTGTTCAAGGAAGCAGAGCAGGTTGTACGGATTTGGTATGGAATGGCTGAGCAATTGAAATAAAGTAGAATTCAACCGAAAAGAGGGAATGGTATGGAACGACAAAAATTAAGGAAATGGATTTTGACGGCCATGGTAGCGGCCATCTGTGCAGTGGGAGCAATGATTAAGGTACCAACATTTATTTCAACGGCTGCCCTAGATTCAGCTCCTGCCTTTTTAGGGGTTGTCTTTCTATCCCCAATCTTAGCAGGGGTCGCTGGATTGATCGGCCATTTTATTACGGCATTAACGTCTGGATTTCCCCTAGGACCTTTACATATTATTATTGCGGTAGAAATGTTGATTGTCGTATGGGTCTTCGGGGTGATGCATACAAAAGGCATGCACTTTTGGAAATGGCCAGTTGCCTTAGTATTAAACGGTATTGTAGCGCCACTACCATTTTATTTTATGATTAGTCCAGCATTTTTCTGGGGTGCTTTAGGGAGTATTTTAATGGCAACGGTGATCAATTTAATCATTGTTGCGGTAGTAATGCCTGTCCTATCAAAGGTTTTTGTGCGCAAGGCAGGTCGCGTACAGTGAGAAATGCGATGAAAGTAGGGGCATTCATTGCGACCATGGATAATGCCGCAGCCATTGGCCAAAAACCACAAGATGTTGTGTCGGCACCAGACCAATTAACAGCCTACATGACAGCCCGTGTAACGTTTTTAGAACAGCTTGCTGCACAGGCACTACCTATTCAAGTTCTACTTGCGAATTTTTCTGGAGATGCCGCATGGTCACGCTATGAAAAAGGCATTCAGCAAGTGTTTGCAGAGGCAGGTCTTACCTGTCCAGCCATTGCAGGGAGTTCGGAATCCAATATGCCCACACTGCAGTCAGGCTTAGCTGTTACGATGCTTGGAGAAATCCAGCAGCGTCGAGCATTTGACCATGAACAGCTTAGCTGGTACACCTATGGCCTGCCGCTTGTTGGCGAAGAAGTGTTGGCACAGCCTGAGGATGTGGCACAGCTGCTGCCGATTTTCCAGGCATGGCAGGCAGAAATTGTTCAGCAAGTATGGCCTGTCGGATCAAAGGGGCTACAAGGAGAATTTGCTCGTCTGTTTGGAGAGCAACGAGTTGAAAGCTCCCTCGATGGTACAAAATCAGCAGGACCCTGTACGGTCATTTTGCTAGGCATCGATCCTGCTCATGAGCAACAGGCGCAAACAATCTTCCTGCGAAACTTTGAGAAACTACACATTTCTGTAAAGTGATAAGGCTTGTTTTGAGCAAATGAGCCTTTCTTGGACCATGGCCAGATAATCCGTAGCAAGGGTTATTTTAAGTCGATAGTATTCTTGCTCTGGGTGTGTGTTGCTCATTAGACGGGTGACTTTGAATCTAAAGTAGCTGGTGGTCGCTTGTCAAAGGAGTGACCCCGCTCTGAAATGTGAGGAAGCTGCTCCTAATGAGGGAAGACCCGCTCTAAAATGTGAGGGAGCCGCTCATAAGGAGAGTGACCCCGCTCTAAAGTGAGAGGAGGCCGCTCCTAAGAAGAGAAAACCCGCTCTGAAATGAGAGGAAGTCGCTCCAAAGTGAGAGGAAGCCGCTCCTAAGAAGAGTGACCCCGCTCTAAAGTGGGAGGAAGCCGCTCCTAAGGAGGGAGAGCCCGCTAGTAAGTGTGGGGAAGCTGCTTCTAAGGAGAGCCCGCTCCAAAGTGAGAGGAAGCTGCTCCTAAGAAGGGAAAACCCGCTCTAAAGTGAGAGGAAGTCGCTCCTAAGGAGAGTGACCCCGCTCCAAAGTGAATGGAAGCCGCTCCTAAGAAGGGAAACCCCGCTCCAAAATGTGAGAAAGCCGCTCCTAAGAAAGGAAAACCCGCTCCAAAATGTGAGAACCCCGCTCAATAAAAGAGTCACCACCCTCCAAAAGCCGCTTATAAATTAGATCTTTCCTCCTCACGAATCTCCCCCCAACACAATCCAACCAATCCAGTCCAAAATATTACGAGACCCGAAAAATTATTTGCCAAATGGGAATGATTTTCAGTTATAATGAGGAACGAATGGGATTTAAATAGAACGGAGACGAATGTATGCAGGAAGTTAAACAGTTAGGGCAGTATTTGGGGCCTTATAAATTTTTCACTTTGATTGCACCGCTTTTGATGGTGCTGGAGGTGACGATGGATTTAATTCAGCCGACCATTATGCAACATATGATTGATACGGGGATTGCCAATGGGGATAATCGATATGTATTGAATATGTTTGTGTGGATGCTTGGCAGTGCAGTGCTCGGACTGATCGGTGGGGTTGGTTGCTCGTATTATAGCTCGAAGGCAGCGATTCATTTTGCGTCGGATGTTCGGCAGGCTCTATATGAGAAGATGATGACGTACTCGGCTAAGGAGCGAGATGCGTTTACCACTGGGAAGCTGATTACGATTTTAACGAGTGATGTGGAAAGTATTCAGCGTGCCTTTATGATGACGCTGCGTATTTTTGTGCGTGGGCCGTTGCTCTTTATTGGCGCAGTGATTATTGTGTTTGTCACAGCACGTGAGCTTTTTTCTATACTTCTGATTATCGTGCCCTTATTGATTATTGCGATGTATTTTTTCACGAAGTATTCGGGCGTCCTATATCGTCGTGTTCAGGAGGCCATTGATGCCGTCAATACGAAGCTACAGGAAAATTTGGCGGGTATTCGTGTCGTCAAAGCCTTTCGTCGTGAGACACAGCAGGTGGCACAGTTTGGCGAATTAAATGAGGCGCTGACGAAACGTTTCATTACAGCTGAGCAAATTGTCGGCGTGCTTGTGCCCTTTACGATGTTTGTTGTCAATCTAGGGATTGTAGCGGCGCTTTGGCTAGGAGCTATTAAGGTAGAGGCGGGGACGTTGCAAGTTGGTGTCATTCTTGCGTTTATCAACTACTTAACGATTATTTTAAATGGACTGATGTCCTCTAGTATGGTGCTGATGCAAATTGCGCGTGCCTTGCCTTCGGGAGAACGCATTGTGGACGTGTTAAATAAAGACATTGCTGTCATGGAAGCGGAACAGGCGCTGACAGATCCAATAAAAGGAGCCATTGACTTTGATCAGGTGAGCTATCGTTACTATGAGACAGCTGAGGATGTTCTCAAAAAGATTTCATTTTCTGTGAAGCCAGGGCAAACGGTTGGCATTATTGGGAAAACAGGTAGTGGTAAATCGACGCTTGTGAAGTTATTACCTCGCTTATTTGATCCTACTGGTGGCGAAATCCGTATAGACGGCAAACCGCTACAATCGTATGCGCTTGCAACCTTACGTGCGCATATTGGTTTTACCTCACAAAAAGCGTTATTGTTCTCTGGACCGATTGAAAAAAATATTCGACTCGGCAAGGATGATGCGACAGCCGAGGACATACAGCAGGCATTAGAGGCGGCATGTGCCAGTGAATTTGTGGAGCGGCTTGATAAGGGCTTAGCGCATGAATTGTCACAGGGTGCAACGAATCTATCTGGTGGGCAAAAACAGCGCCTTGCTTTAAGTCGTGCATTTATTCGAAAGCCTGCCATTTTAGTGCTGGATGATACAACGTCAGCGCTCGATAGTGCATCGGAACAACATGTGCAGCAGGCCATTGCCACACATTATCAAGACACAACGACCTTCATCGTAGCGTCGAAAATTGCCTCTATTCAGCAGGCAGATGTCATTTTGGTACTAGAGGATGGCGACATTGTTGGGCAAGGAACCCATCAGCAGCTTCTACAATCAAATGCGCATTACCAAGCAATTTACGCGTCACAGCAAAAGGCTGGTGAACAAGGATGAGTCAAAGTCAACCAAAGCAAATGAATTTTGGACGTGGACCGCGTATGGGAGGACCAGCTGAGAAGGCGAAAAATCAAAGGGAGACATTGTCACGTGTATGGCATTATGTCAAGCAGCAAAAAGTAGGGCTGTTTTTCTCTATCTTTTTTGTCATCGCTTCAACCTTTTTAAGCCTTGCTGGGCCCTATATGATTGGGCATATTATTGATGATTATATTATGAAAAAGGATATCGACGGAACGATTCGTTTAGGCATCCTGTTGGCCGTTATTTTTACGGTAGCCTCTATACTGACTTGGCTGCAAACCTATGTCATGATTCATGTGGCAATGAAAACCATTCGGACATTGCGTCTCGAATTATTTCAAAAGCTTCAAACGCTGACATTACGCTTCTTTGATCAGCGTGCACTTGGGGATTTAATGAGTCGTGTGACCAATGATATCGATAATTTAAATACCGCACTCGCACAAAGTGTTACGCAAATTGTGTCGTCTATTTTAACTGTCGTTGGTGTCAGCATCGCGATGTTTACACTAAGCTGGCAATTAGCGATCGTGACATTGATTATTATTCCGCTGATCGTTTTCACAACCAAGCAAATCATTCAACGCAGCAGTAAAAATTATGCAGCACGACAACGAGATCTTGGGAAGCTGAACGGCTATATTGAGGAAATGATTACAGGAGCGGAGGTACTTACGCTTTTTGGCAAGGAGCAGCAAACGATTGATACGTTCCATCAGCAAAACGAAAATCTACGAAACTCCGCCCAACGAGCAGAAATTACCTCTGGCTTACTAGGACCGATTAATAACTTTATGAATAACTTAGGCCTTGCTGTCGTCATCGGAACGGGTGCTCTTTTAGCAGTAAAGAGTATTGTTACGGTTGGGATTATTGCCGCCTTTGTGACCTATACACGGCAATTTTTCCGTCCGCTTAATCAGCTATCCAATCTATTAAACACCTTCCAATCTGCTATTGCTGGGGCAGAGCGTGTTTTTGAAATACTAGATGAGCCTTCAGAGGTGGCAGATCAACCGGATGCCATCAAGGTGGCAACGCTCAAAGGGGATGTTGTTTTCAAGCAAGTATCATTTAGCTATGAGCCAAACAAGCCTGTGTTAAAGAACATTGACTTCCATGCCAAGGCAGGAGAGACCATTGCTCTTGTTGGCCCAACAGGCTCAGGCAAAACGACGATTATCAATTTACTAACACGTTTTTATGACGTCGATCAAGGTGAAATTTTGATTGATGGGCATCATATCGAACATTATCAAATGGCGACGATTCGTCAAAGAGTTGGCGTGGTATTACAGGACACGTATTTGTTCTCTGGTACGATTCGTGAAAATATTCGCTTTGGGAAGCTAGATGCGACAGATGAAGAGGTCGTGGAAGCGGCAAAAATTGCGAATGCGCATCATTTTATTAAATATTTACCAGCTCAATACGATTCTCTTGTGCAGGCAGGAGGAGCCAATTTAAGTCAGGGACAGCGACAGCTTATTGCGATTGCCCGTGCCATTTTAGAGAATGCTGATATTTTAATTTTGGATGAAGCGACATCGAGTGTGGATACGCAAACAGAGGTCGATATTCAAAAGGGCTTACAGCATTTAATGCAGGGACGCACAAGCTTTGTTATTGCCCATCGTCTGAAAACAATCGAGAATGCCGATCAAATTCTCGTGATTCAGCAGGGAGAAATTGTTGAGCAGGGTAATCATCAAGAGCTGATGCAGCAACAGGGCATTTATCGTCATCTTCAACAAAAACTATTGTTAGAGCAGGTCGAATAGGGAATAATAAAGGTACATCTTCCAGAAGGCGAGGGATTGACATGTATGAATTAAAGACCAAAGAAACCGATGTAAGTGTCATTGAATTTATTGAAAGTGTAGACCATCCAAAAAAGCGAGAAGACGCCTACCGATTATTGGACATTTTTACAGAGGTCTCAGGCCATGAAGCCAAAATGTGGGGACCAAGCATTATCGGCTTTGGTAAATATCATTACAAATATCAAACAGGCCATGAAGGTGATGCACCACTTGTTGGCTACTCCCCTCGCAAAGCGAAAATTAGCTTATATTTTGCCCCAGGTGATGAGCGGGAACAGCTATTACAGCAATTTGGCAAGCACACAACAGGGAAAGCCTGCGTTTATATTAACAAGCTGGATGATGTGGATGAAGACATCTTAAAAGCCCTTATACAACAAACGATCGATTTTGTACAAAAAACCTATCCAGATGCTTAAATTCAAGAAAGCTGCCTATTAGTAGGTAGCTTTTTTGTATGAAATTTATCTATTTTCTCCAAAAATTTAGTAGAAATTTATTTTTACCGTGTATCCTTGCAAGTATTAATAGAAAAGGAGATACGTATGAAAAAGCAATTGAAGAAAATGGTTGTCTACATGGGGGCATTCATCGTGCTTGGAATGGTGATAGTTTGTATCTACCACTATAGTTTAGTACAGAAGGAGTCAGCTATTTTACAACCTAACGGCACATTAAACAATGTAGATGGTCATAACATCCATGTTTATCAGGAGGGGACTGGCGATGATACATATGTCTTTATGGCAGGCTCAGGCATTGCAGCACCTGTATATGAGTTAAAAGGGCTGTATCGTAAGTTTTCACAGCATCATCAAATTGCAGTAGTCGATCGAGCTGGCTATGGCTATAGCGACGTAGCCCATGATGATAGAGGTATCGATACCATTTTAGCGCAAACACGACAGGCACTTCTGCAAAGTGGGCTTGAGCCACCCTATGTCCTCGTGCCACATTCCATTTCAGGGCTAGAGGCGATTTACTGGGCACAAAAATACCCCGATGAAGTAAAGGGCATCATTGCGCTGGACATTGGCTTACCTAGTCAATATGTAAAGCATAAAATGGGGACGGTCGATCGTTGGATGGTGAGGGGAATGCATCTCGCTACGAAGCTGGGCGTACATCGACTTATGCCATCTCAGGTCTATAATCCACAAGTATTGAACATGTCTTTTTTAACGGCACAGGAGAAGGCAATCTATCAGGCGTTGTCCTTTAAGCAATTTTTTAATGAGGCTATGCAAAATGAGCTGTTACAGGTCTATGAAAATAGTTTACAATCAGAACAGCTTCCAAAGCCGCAAGCCACCCCTATCTTACTGATTGATGCCATTGCGGAAGACAATAAACATTCGAAATATACGAGGCAAAATCGGCAGGATTATGCAGATTTTGCGAAGCAATTCACCTATGCACAGGTGAAAGAGGTCAGCGGCACACATAGTATATATCTTTATCAGCCCGAGGAAATCTATCAACTAGCGCTGGCATTTATGAAAACAGAAAGGTCGATCAGATGAAGGGATTTAGGATTTTAATTGTAGAAGACGATCACATGATTGGTGATTTGCTCCAAAAAATAGTGCAGCGAGAGGGTTATGAAGCGATCTGGAAAACGGATGGCAAAGATATGATGGCACTGATTCAGCAGGTGGATTTAGTCATTATGGATATTATGCTGCCAGGAGAGGATGGCTATCAATTAAGCAAAAACATTAAACGATTAGGCTTAAATATTCCGATTATTTTTTTATCGGCACGTAATGATATTGACAGTAAGCTAGAAGGGTTGATGGTCGGAGAGGATTATCTGACAAAGCCATTTGATCCGCGAGAGCTGTTGCTAAGGATGCAAAAAATGCTGGCACAACAATATGGTACATTTACGCAAATTCAGCATTTATTTATTGATGGGGAGCGCCGTCAAGTGTTTCATCAAAGTATCCATAATGAAATTGCCCTGACAGCGATCGAGCGAAAAATTTTCTTTTATTTATTCGACAATCGAGACAGAGTGTTAACAAAGGATCATTTCTTCGATTATCTTTGGCCGCTCGATGAACGCAATCATAATATTTTGAATGTCCATATTAAAAAAATTCGAACAAAGCTACAGGACCCAGCAGGCAATATTGTGCAAAATATTTATGGAGAAGGGTATCGTTTGAATACCTATACTAGAAAATGACCTTAAAAACCAAATACCGCACTTTATTATTTGTAGCGATTGTGAGTGTGCCCATTGTGCTATTAGGCATTAGTGTGGCCATGTCAATTTTGTATGACAAGGCCTTTAAAATGAAAAATGACGGCATTCCGTTTCATGAGTCCTATGCCTATCCTGTGATGCTGATTGCGTTTGTGCTAGCGTTAGGAATGCTCGCATGGCTATTTTCCACATCGATTCATTCGTTACTATCCAAAATTACACTACTTAATAAAACAATACGAGAACTAGCAAGTAATGAGCGAATACCTGACACGTTAACGATAAAAAGTGAGGATGAAATTGGACAGCTTAGCCAATCTGTCAATCTTTTAATTGAGCGTACAACTTACCGAGAATTAGAGCTTGCCCAGCAGCAGGAGCTTCAAAAAGAGCTGCTACAAAAGTTGCGACATGACATTCATACGCCGTTAACGGCTATCCGTTTGCAGCTGTTTTATCTAGAGGATCAGCTACAGGGGCAGCCCAAATTGGTGGAATCCTTACATGCACAAATTCAATATATCACGAATTTAACTAATGCATTTCAGTTACAGTCCTTTGATACGGGTGAACAGTCCTATGTCATGCAGGAGGAGGTTCAACTTGTCCCATTGTTACAAATGATGATAAAGAAGTGGCAGTATCTATATCGCATGCAGAATATTACGCTGCATTTTCAGCACGATGATTTACAAGCAACTTGGCTTAGCAATGAATTGTGGCTACAGCGTTTATTCGATAATGTCTTTCAAAATACATTAAAGCATGCCCAAGCATCCAAGCTAGAGGTGACGATTAAGGACGGGCAAGTTGTCATGTGTGATGATGGTATTGGCTTTACGACTGAAGATGAGCATGGCGGACTTGGGCTTAAAATCATTCAGGATATTGCTAAAACATTGAATATCGAAGCTTCCTTACAATCAAACAAAAATGGCACGATCTTCTACTTTACACGCCAATAAAAAACAACGGCAGCCTTTGCCGTTGTTTTTTATTTTACACTGATTTTCTTTGCTGTAGTAAGAACAGGGCCAGTCCTAGTAAAATGACCACAATACCGATCCCCTGTTGAACGGAAATCATCTCATCTAAAATAAAATAAGCTAATATACAGGTGCCGATCGTTTCGCCTAAAATACTCATGGAAATCACGGTAGTACTTAACCATTTCAATAGCCAATTAAAAATGGTTTGCCCGAAAATCGTCGCAATGACAGCCAGCCCTACAAGGGACCACCATGTGGAGGCTGAATAATCGAAAAATGATTCTTTCATCAAGAGGGCATAAACGGCTAAAAAGATCGAGCTACTGCCATAGCCGATAATGGAATAGGGAATGAGTGATAAATCCTTGCGTACAGATTGCCCGATAAAAAAGTAGGCTGTAATAATCCCTGCCGCAATAAAGGCAAGAATATCACCATAAAGGGCTTGTCCACTGATCTGGAAATCTTGCCAGCCAATGATGAAGCAGCCGATAATCGCTACGAAACAGCCCAAAATTGCACCTTTTGAAAACCGTTCTTTAAATAAGAAATAGCTGCCTACTAAAGAGAATAGTGGCTGTAGTGTCACAATGACGGTTGAACTAGCCACGGATGTGTAGTTTAATGATTCAAACCATAAAACATAATGACAGGACAAAAATAAGCCTGATAAAATGCCAAGTCCCCACTGCTTTTTCGAGAGGCTAGCAAGCTCCTGACGCAAGCCCTTCTGTGCTAATAAAAACGGTAGGAGCACCAGCATCGCAAAAAATAGTCGATAAAAGGCTGTAATCGCTGGTGGTGCATCAGCGAGCTTAACAAAAATAGCTGAGGTGGATAACGCAAATACTGCAAAAAATAACGAGATGTAATAAAACATGATGTACTCCTATACTTTTACAAGATTAATAATGACAAACCTATTATAGAGCAGTCGACATGAATAATATAGGGTTTTTAGAATATTAGCACAAAACATCATCCTGCAACTAATTCTGTTCAAGCAAGGATTCAATGACCTGCCTTAATTGCAGGATGAAGGGCTGCTTGCTATCATCTTTTTTATGAATAAAAACCGTTTCAATAATATGATGGAGGTTGTCTAATTCATAAAAATAAAGGTCAGGGCAAGGATAGAGTGCTAGTAATTTCGTATTTAATACAGCCAATGTATGCTCAATTTCAAGAAAATCGAGAATACTACTAACCGATTTAATTTCTTTCATCGTAAAAGGAACCTGCTTCTGAGTAAGCCATTGTGCTAATGCATGGGTATACATGCAGCCCTTACTTAACACAAGCAATGTGACTGGTGTCCGTTGTTCAAAGTCAATGATATGAGCAGAGCTTGAGATGACTTCGAATGTTTCAGTGGCGATGACATCATAGTGTAAATCGCTATAATGCTTGATTGGATTACTGGTTAATGCACAATCTATTTCCGCCAGATGGACTTTATGATTTAAGGACGTACTCGATTCTACAGTGAAATCTACATCAATCGGACTTTGACTGGCTTGTAGCGCGTTCATGATGGATGGACCATAGATTTTAATGGTTGTATGAGATGTACCAACATGAATGTGCGTTTGCGTCGGGCCGATGTTATGTAAAAAATCCTCATAATTTTGAGCAACTTTCTTTAAAAATTGTAAATAATGATCACCTACCTCTGTCAGCTTTAAGCCTTGAGGCGTTCGTTTAAAGACCTCCTGCCCAATTTCACGCTCCATTTTTTTCACCTTTGCTGTTAAGGCAGATTGTGTGTAATTGGTGATTTCAGCCGATTTACTCAAGTTTTGCCTTTCAAGAAGCTCCATTTTTAAGGCAATTTCTTCAATGTTCATGTTGTTCCTCACACACCTATAGAATTTTTTGATAGCGGCTATCATTTTCCTCCATTTTACGTACGCTAGCTGTCCACGTAAACTCTAGGTAACGAAAAGGTATACTGCAAAGCGGTATAAACCTGATGGAGGGTTATTATGCATACATATTATCGATGGGTCATTTTACTTGTGGCTACACTTTCGCAGACAGCCGCAACCTTTGTGACCTACGGGATGGGGCCAGTTGCCTCTTTTTATCAAATGGAATGGCACTTAACGTCCTTCCAAACAGGACTGATTGTTTCAGCCGTCAATATTGGACCGATTTTCTCCATGCTGCTATTCGGCTATCTCATGGATAAAAAGGGAGAGAAGCAGATTATTGGATGGGGTTCAATTATTCTGGGCATGTCAGCTTTATTGCTCATTCCTGTGAATCATTATACGACATTGCTACTCGTATTAATAGTTGTGGGGATATGGTATGGCAGTGCGCAAACGGGTGGCAGTACAGCTATAGTGAAATGGTTTCCTGACAAGCATCGAGGACTTGCTATTGGGATTCGCCAGACAGGGATTCCAATTGGCGGTGCATTGGCTTCAACTGTGCTGACTTATTTGTATCAACATCATCATCTTTCCTCTGTCCATTTAACACAGGGCTTGATGGCGATTGGTGGGGGACTATTATTTTTATTGCTGTACAAAGAACCAAAACAGCATGTAAGCGCTGCGGTAGCTCCCATTCCTTTTAAAGAGAAGCTGCGTGCAATTCGGCACAATCGAGCGCTCTATCCTTTATTTTTTGTTGGCATGGTCATGATGTCCCTACAAATGATTATCATTGCTCACTTTATGAGCTATTTACATCAAGAGGGTGGTTATTCATTAACGGAGGCGGGGCGCTATTTAAGTCTGATTTTACTTGGTGGGATGCTTGGGAGGATTGTGCTTGCTTGGATGAGTGATCACTATTTTGCTCAAAGGCGAGAGCCATTATTAGTGTTCGTCATGGTCGCTACATTTCTGATGATTGGCTGTCTGCCCTTTGTCATACATAGCCAGGGCTTGATGATTATTTTTTGCGGTGTGTTTGGTTTTTTAGCACTTGGCTGGTACTCCTTATATATCACTTGTGTCACCGAGCAATCGGATTCTCAAGCTGTTGGGCTGACTGTTAGTGCAGCGTTAACGATTAATCAGTTCTTTATTGTCTTGGCACCAACAGTTTATGGCTTATTGGTTGCTGTTTTTTCCAGTTATCAGCTCGCTTTGGATCTCATCGCTGTCATGGTATTACTCGGGGCTTTTCACTTATATCGAACAGCCCAAAGTAGTCTAACTCCTGAAAGTTCGGTAAAATAAGGGAAAAGAGGAAATGGAGGTTGCTGCGAATGACCAGTTCGATTTGGATTGATACAGAAATTGATAAAGTATGGCAAGCGATTACGGAGGAGCAATCCCTCTCCCAATGGTACGCACCAGGCTCCACATGGGACATTCCCATACTAGCTGTTGGGGAAAAGATGACATCTACCTTAATGCCGAATGCGCATAATCAGCTATCTGAAAAACTGCCGATGCAGCTAACGATTCAGCAAGTGAAGAAAAATGAGGAATTTTCCTTTTATTTAGAAGTTCCTGAAACATTGATCGCTATTACGCTAGCCGAGCAGGGCAATGGCACAACGGTGAGCTTTAATTCGCCAGGCTATGATGCCTCTCTCGCTAATTTAAAGGCTTTGCTGGAGGGGCATGACTAGCCATCTCTACGTCTCAGGTCTTAGATGAATTTCAAGCGTAGGGTCGTATTTTAATTTCCTTACTTCTATATAATGTAATTATTGGTAGATTAAATGGCGGGAGGAAATAATGTTGAAAAAATTAGTTGGTTTAGGTGTCGTGATGGGGACGTCAGCATTGGTGTTATCGGGATGCTTTTCCGTTATGCCAAGCAAGATGCGAGAGGAAGCCATCTTGGTGGAAAAGGATAAAGCGAAAGCATTAGAGGTAGACATTGATTTAGGTGTCGGGGAAATGAATGTATCGAGCGGTGCAAAGGAATGGGTTGAGGGCAATGCAGAATATAATTTAAAAAAGCTAGCCCCACAGGTAGACTATGCTGTACATGGCGATACAGGAGAAGTGGAAATCAAGCATAAAGGCTCCACAAAGCTAGGGCTCTCCAATATTAAAAACACGTGGGCGATTCAACTGAATGACAGCATCCCAATGGATCTGACTGTAGAAACGGGTGCCTCTCTTGCCAACCTCGATTTACAAGGACTTCAGCTGGAAAAACTCGATATTGAAGCAGGTGTTGGTGATTTAACGGTCAATCTAGGCGGCGATTGGAAAAAGAGCTTCACAACGAATATTGAAACAGGCGTCGGTCAAACAACGGTCATTTTACCCTCAAAGGTTGGGGTCAAATTAACGACGGAAAAAGGCATTGGCTCGTCTAATGTCGAAGGTCTTGTGTCTAAAGGCAACGGTGTCTATGTCAACGAAGCCTATGACAAGGCGGATGTCGTGCTAGAGGTCAATTCGGAATTGGGCATCGGAGAAATTACCTTTAAGTTAGATCGATAGAAAATGGAGTAGGCTACTTTCATTGAAGTAGTCTCTTTTTTTGCGTTCAAAAAAATTAATACAAGTGCAACCTTTTACTTGGGTCAATGACTCTAAGTGGGGAAAGGGTGAAAATGAAACACACCTACCATTCAAACCGTCAGCCGACACAATAATCATAATAGGGTGTCAAATACATCCTTTGTATTTGGCGCTTATTTTATGGTAGCTTTAAGAAAGCAATTGTTTTAAAGGAGCGAATAGATTGAAGACCTATACATACAAGCAACCAGCAGCCATCGAGTCAACAGAGACCGTTACTATTTTAAATGAAGCGGGGGAGGTATCGTCCACCGTTCAACGCGTGTATTCCAATGCACTAAAAAAAGCATTCGATAAGACGATGGATTATCGTTATTTCGTTCGATTTGATGCGAATGATCGCAATGGTCAGCCTCTTTTTACGTGTAAAAAAGTATCCCGTCGTGGACGCGTGCATTTTCGTGGTAAGGATTTGGTGACAGGGAAAGACTATATGATTGCCTACGATGGCTGGCAAATCATGATTCCTGATTTAGTCATTACCGATGGCGAACAGCAAATCAAGCTCAACAAAGAAATGGAGGACTGGTCTGTTTTTACTGTGAATGAGCAGCCCATCGCCCGTTGGCAAGCGACTTTCTGTGAGACGCATTTTGACATTACACTGCAAATTGAAGATAGCAGCCCCATTCAGCAGGAAGCCTTTTTTATTGCAATCGGACAGGCTGTGCTGTTTGTTGGGGCTTAAGTTAGAAGGGGGCTTGATGATGTGCTAAATATACTACCAGCAAAAGAAATTTATTTACAGGGAAATGAGCATGCCCTATTGCTTTTACATTCCTTTACAAGTCATACAAGAGATATGAAGAAAGTAGCCACTGCACTACATAGCCAAGGCTATACATGCTATGCGCCATTATATCGTGGACATGGCACTCACCCCGAACAGTTATTACACGATCAGGTAGACGACTGGTGGCAGGATGTAGTGCAGGCCCATCAATTTTTATTGGATGAAGGCTATCAAAAGATTTCAGTCATCGGTCTCTCCATCGGTGGTATTTTCACATTGAAGCTTGCCCAATTAGAGAAGCTGGTGCAAATCATTGTCTTATCGGTACCGTTTGATAAGGAGCCAGAGCAATTAAAACAAAGAATTGTAGACTATGCCTACAATTATAAAACGATAGAGGGCAAATCACCGCTTCAAATCACACAGGAAATGGAGCCATTTAAGAGCATGCCATTAGATGCGATGAACGCATTCCAAACATTTATCCAAGAAACGATGCAGCAGCTTGATAAAATCACCATTCCTATTGCTATCTACTATGGTGAACGCGACGATGCATTGTATACAGAAAGCGCAGAAATGATTTATCAGCATGTTCAATCATCTAAAAAGCGGAAGAAAGGCTTTGAAAATTCTAAGCATCTTATGACATTAGGACGGGATCAAGAGGCTCTCATAAAGGAAATGATGGATTTTCTTCAAATTTAGGGAGAGTTTCATTTATAAAAGGAGTGGGGGTGCTCACTGAAGAGAGAGATTCGCTCCAAAGAGGTGTAGAAGCGCTCATTCAAGAGTGAACTCCGCTCTAAAAAGGAGTAAAGGCGCTCATTCAAGAGAGAACTCCGCTCCAAAGAGGAGTGAAAGCGCTCATTCAAGAGTGAACTCCGCTCAAACAAGAAGTAGAAGCACTCATTCAAGAGAGAACTCCGCTCAAAGAAGAACCAAAAGCGCTCATCGAAGAGAAGACTCCGCTCCAAAAAGGAGTAAAGGCGCTCATTCAAGAGAGAACCCCGCTCCAAAAAGAAGTAGAGGCGCTCATTCAAGAGAGAACCCCGCTCCAAAAAGAAGTAGAAGCGCTCATTCAAGAAGGAACTCTGCTCCAAAAAGGAGTGAAAGCGCTCATTCAAGAGAGAACTCCGCTCCAAAAAGGAGTAAAAGCGCTCGCCTGCGAGATCACCCCCGCTCCTAAAAAAACAGCCACCTCCATCCAGAGAGGGGCTGTTTTTACTTAGATTTCCACGATTTCATTCGCCAGCTTCTGTCGGCTAATCCAGTAGCCTTGGAGGGTAAAGACAATGAGTGTTGCTCCTAGGAGGGTGATGCTTGTGATGCCTAATGTTAAGAAGTCATAGGACATCGGGGAGCCCTCATCAATGAAGCCTAGCATTCTCGTTAAAACTAATCCTAGCAATGTGCCGACTGTGAGACCATAGAGGACAAAGGATAGGACTTGTGTCAGTATGAGCTTCATTAAGCCATTTGGTGACAGCCCAATCAATCGTTGGATGGCATAGTCGCTACGTTTTGTATAAATGGTATGCAGTAATGTTTGTAGGACACCTAGGGCAGTGGCAGCTATTAAAATAACAAAGACACCGACAAATAGGCTCCAGCGCTGGAAGAACATTTCATTGGATTGCGCTAGTATGGTCGCTTTATCTGTAAACTTCAGGGCTGGCCAGCGCTCTTCCAAGAATGATAGCTCCGCCAATGCCTGCTCAGGGTGAGATGTTTCGACCATAATGTCTTCGATGATTGGGTGATCCTGCGCCGTGAGGAACGATGACCAATCAACGATTATATCAGCACGTTGAATAGGTGTATCGGTAATTCCTATAATTTGTAATTCACCGGTTGGCATATCCTGCTGGGCAGCAAAATCATAGGAACCTATCGTTAGACGATCACCCACTGTTAAATGATGACGTTCGGCAAAGTGCTTTGTCACTACGAGGCCATCCCGCAAATTTCCACCCTCAATTTCAGGTAATTTCTTTAATTGTATAAATTTCTCGATATCAATGGTTGTATAGTTCTCTGGTAGCCATTCCTCGCCGAGCTGTAGGGCAATATAAGCATTATTGCTTTGTGCATACGCATATTGCACGCTCGGCAATGCTTCAATTTCCTCTATAACTGCAGGCGTGATGGTTGGATCATTTAATTCATTATTAATCTTTACGGCTGTTTCGTATTGTGATTCTGTGTAGGCCAGGTCGTTGAGCTGTAAGGTTTTCAATAATGAGCTGCCAAAGGTTAAAATGACCATTAATCCTATAATGCTGAGCACTACGGGCATATTTTTGCGTACTTGTGGCATGAGCTGCTGGCACGCTAAATAAGCTTCTTTGCCAAGTACCTTTCGAATCGGCTTTAAAGCCAGATGAAGGATGACTGTAAACAGATAGGGGATTAGTAACAGTAAAATCCCACATACGAGTAGTGTCCCAAGTAAAATAAATAAGGCACCTTGATCGCTTCCTGTCCCAGCTTGTAAAAAGAATAGTAAAGCGATCACACCTACAATACTAACTATGATTGTTTTCCATTTTGTCCAACGAAGATGTAAATGTTCATTTTCTGTCGCGATTTGTAATGGCAATAGTCGGGAACTTTTGGCTACTTGCCATTTTGTCATCATCTGCAGAATCAAGAAGCTGGAAAGGGCAATCAATAGTATAAATCCAATAGGAAGCTCTGTTTTAGCATTAGGTAAATGCAACAAGCTAATTAATTGTGGCAGCCAGATTTTAATCACCACAAGACTCAGCGTTGTTCCAAGCATAACACCAAAGCTAATGATCAGTGAAAGTTGGAGCTTAACAATACGTCCAACCTGTTTTACTGATGCCCCAAGAGCCCGTAAAATCATTAGTTGCTCTTTGATTTTATAGAATAATAGCTGGAATGTGGACAGCAATAGGACGCTTGAAATGAGTAAAATAAAAACAGATAGTACAATCATAAAAACCATTAAGCTCTGTAAATTTCTTTTAAATACATCGTAATCACTCATAACATCTACACGTAATGTTGCATCGAGTTGTTTGATTTCTGCACCTACTGCCTTGGCACGACCCTCATCTGTTTTCATGAGCGCAAATATGCCTGCCGTTTGTGGCTGACTATTGTTCATCCATGCTTTGACAACATCATTAGCTAAGAGGATGATATTAGGACTGTCAGTGCCTTTCATAGTCGGTAAAATTTCTTGCACGATAAAATCCTTTGATTGAATATGAATGGAATCCCCAACGCGTTTATTGAAAAGACGGGCAACATTTTCTGAAAGAATGGCATCATTCGGTCCAAGATTGACCTCAAAATGGTAGCGGCTTTTCACAAGGTCATCATTTTCCACGCCAACGGTATAAAAAGCAGTGTGCTTTTCTTGTTCAACCATTGTATGAGCTAGCGATAAACTGGACACTTGTGTGACACCTGCTAGGGTAGAAAACTCCTCTATTTGTGATGCTGTCAACAATTTTTGCTGATCGGGATTATAACCGACCATTAAGTCCATTTCTCCATACAATGCTTGGATGTCGGCCTTCATCTGGCTATTGGCATTCCAAATGTAGACGGTCATTGTCATCACCAGGCAAATCGAGATTGCAATAATACTAATACTTGTTAGGACATTTGCCCAAGCGGCACGAAATAGCTTGAGGGCAATATTGCGCATCGTAAACATTAGCGATCCCCCCTCGTAACTTGTTTGAATTTCATTAAAATACAATCCAAATCCTCTTCATTCTGCTGGTTTTGATAGGAATCCACAATTGCCCCATCATGGAAGAACAGTACCCGATTGGCATAGGTAGCCACATAGGGGTCATGTGTGACGAGTAAAATCGTTTGCTGGTTCGTTTTTTGCAGAGCAACGAGCAGCGCTAAAATTTCATCTGTTGTATGAACATCCAAAGCCCCTGTTGGCTCATCTGCCAGTAAAATAGGAGGGTTAGCAATAATCGCACGCGCAATGGCGACACGTTGCTTTTGTCCACCAGACAGCTCATGGGGTCGATGCTTTGCCCAAGCGGCGATATTTAAGGTTTCCATCATGTGCTGCACACGCACCTTAATCTCCTTGCTAGGAACATCATTTAAAATAAGGGGAAGCGCGATATTATCCTCCACAGATAAATCCTTTAGCAGATGAAAGGATTGAAAGATAAAGCCGATATTTTCTTTTCGGAATTGCGATGCTTTTGGCTCTTGATAAATTGCGTGAGCTTCCTTGCCAAATAAAAATAATGCCCCGTCTGTTGGTTCATCAATGGCACTGATCAGATTCAGAAGGGTGCTTTTACCAGAGCCGCTTGTCCCCATAATCGCTACCATTTCTCCTTGATAAATGGTGCAATGGATATTTTTTAAGGCATTCACAGTATGATGCTTTTGCTGATAAATTTTGGACATCCCTTCAACACGTAGCACTTCTGTTAACCGTCCTTCAGGGATGGGTATTGCATTAATGACTTCTTTCAACGGATTGAACCCACTCATCGAGATATGCCCCCTTTAATTGTTGTCGTAATGCTTGCAAACCACGCCGAATATGTGTTTTCACGGTGCCTTCAGGACATTGCAAAATCGCCGCAATATCCTTGACCGAGTAGTCTTGATAAAATCGTAGCAATAGCACTGTTTTGTACTTTTCCTCAAGCTGGCAAAGAGCCTGCCATAAATCCAGCTCTTCTTCGATATATGTAGGGGATGAGCTTGTTAAATCCTCGAAAGTTTGTGGTTCAACAGGCATAACTGTATTTTTCTTCGCTATATAGGTTTTACAGCAATTAATCATAATGCGGGTGAGCCAAGTGGCAAAATAGTGTGGCTCCTTTAATTGTGGCAAGCCCTCATAGGCTCGAATAATGGTTTGCTGAAAAACTTCTACGGCGTCGTTTTCATTTTGTACGTAGACATAGGCCATGCGATAAAGCTTATGTTGCTCCTGCTCAATTAGCTGATAAAATG
This sequence comes from Lysinibacillus sp. FSL K6-0057, assembly GCF_038630885.1. Classification (NCBI taxonomy): domain Bacteria; kingdom Bacillati; phylum Bacillota; class Bacilli; order Caryophanales; family Bacillaceae; genus Lysinibacillus; species Lysinibacillus sp. FSL K6-0057. The sequence goes on from NZ_CP152047.1 coordinate 2,148,099, forward strand.
CTTGCTCATCACCTTGTTGGGCTAAGGCTACAAGAGATTGTTGGGTGCTCGTAATGAAAATCGCCTCCATTTCGACCATTAGACTCAGCAAGTCGTCATTTCGATTCAAGTTTTTTATTTTTATTGAGAAACTTAATAAGCATACCCATTTAATAGTAGGTTATCAATTTATTGCTATAATGATAGTGGCTTAATCGAAAAAAAGGAGTGAGTTTATGAGCAGAAAGCCTATTTATGTCGAGATAGACATCCAGGCGCCTATAGAAAAAGCATGGGATTATACACAAAATCCTCAGCTGCATGAGCAATGGGATTTACGTTTTACATCCATTACCTATAGTCCGAAAAAATCACCTGAGGAGCCACAGCGTTTTACCTATGAAACGAAGGTCATGCCAGGCTTACAGGTAAGCGGCTGGGGAGAAAGCAAGGGGGAGCATCATAAAGAAAATGGCACGCGAACATCCTCTCTGCATTTTGGTACGCCTCAAAAGCGCTCACCTATAGCGGAGGGAAAGGGCTATTGGCAATATATCCCGCATCAACAGGGGCTGACATTTTTAACTCAATATGATTATGACACACGCTATGGCAAGCTTGGCACATTCTTTGATCTATTTTTTCGCCCAATAATGGGGTGGGCGACGGCACTCAGCTTTGATGTATTAAAAAGATGGCTAGAAAAAGGAGAAAATCCTGCTGCCCAGTATAGACGATTCTTTTTAACCATGCTCCTGCGTATATTCTTTTGCTTTGTCTGGTTCTATCATGGTCTTGTACCGAAGATCATCCATCTGCATCCGCAGGAATTAAAGATGACCGCTTCATTACTAAACCATGCAGATCAGCTAGTGATGTGGATAGGGGTTGCTGAAATCCTTTTTGCCTTGTGCTGGCTTTACCCGCGAGGAAAACGCTGGCTCTTTGGCATACAAATCATCGTTTTTCCACTCTTGACGATCGCTGCTATTGTTGCGGACCCGACAAGTATTCAAGCGCCCTTTAATCCACTCACATTTAATAGCGCTTTATGGGTGTTGTCAATCATCGGATTTAGCTTAAGTAAGGATGTCCCAAGTGCCAAAAGCTGTAAAAGAAAGCGAGGATAACAAGCATGACGATCTATCAGACATTATTAGGGGATGATTTTGCAAGACTTCATCCGATGCTACAAAAGCGTTATGCGTTACCGATTGATGAACCATTTTTTGCTCAGGGTGTGATGCATCAAATAAAATCTGGTGCTAAATGGATGCGTCCCTTTTATACGCTGGCAGCGAAAACGCGATTTCTGTTCCCTGAGTCAGGGGAGAATGTTCCCTTTACCATTTCGAATACATGCCGAGCTCTGCCGAGTGGGGTACTGGAGGTGCTATGGGAGCGCACCTTTTATTTCCCACAGAAGACAAGGCATTTTGATGCAAGGATGACCATTGATCCAATCCGAAAAATTGTGAAAGATTATTTAGGCACACCTTCTCTTTTTTATTCCGATTTGCACTTTACGGTGACACGAGAGGGAACGTTAGTCATTCGTTCAGGTAAGCAGCGCTTTGTCCTCTCTCGTTTCGAATGCCCCATGCCTAGATTGATAGAGGGGCGGGTCATTGTGGAGGAGGGCTTTGATGAATCGAAAAATGTCTTCACCATTCATGTCTCCATCCATAATCCATTCATAGGGAGGCTCATGATGTATGCTGGAGAATTTACGCAACAATCGAAGTAATTTCATTTTTTTACTGGGGATTATGTTCACGGTAATTTGCTTTGTGCTTAGTGGACAACCCAGTTACTTTTGGTTACTCACAGTTGCTCAACTGATTTTCGTCCCCACCATGGTCTCCATGGTTGTGGATGTTCAGAAAGTGGGCAAAGCCATCATTGTTGGGATGATGCTAGCTGTTACACTGCTGCATGAATGGTCGAATGGCTTATTGGCTAATGTGCTGGCAGGTATGTATTTACTGTATACCTTCTATATAGCCATACAAGGCGTGAAAAGGTTTTTACAGCGAGGATTTACGAATAGTGCGGAGTTTGCAATTGACATGGGGCTTTTCTATCTAGCTCTGGGTGGTTTGTGGTTTTTCGCCTATGTCGCCAACATTGATACAGGCTTTTCACCATTAATAACGTGGTTAACAGCGATTCACTTTCATTATTCCGCTTGTTTATTACCCATTTCAGTCGGACTTTTGGGTCGCTTACATGATAGTAGCGGATATCGTGTCATGGTGATGATTTTGCTGGCAGGACCACTCCTTGTTGCGATGGGTATTGCCTTTTCCATACTCATCGAAATCATCGCGGTTGCTCTTTATATTTTCGCTATCTATGGCTTGTTTTTCGTTGCACTCAAAACAAAGCTTCCGTTTGGGCAGGGGCTATTGCTGAGGATTTCCTATGGAGCGCTCTGTCTGACGATTCTTGGATCTTGTCTGTATGTTTACAGTCGTGTCAGTGGCAACTTTTCCATTGGCATTCCAGAAATGCTCCAATTCCATGGTGTAATCAATGGTGTTTTCTTTGGTGGGGTAGGGGTTATCGCATGGCTAATGGCTGTACCCCCAACAACACAGCGTCCGTTTGAGTTCCCCATAAGCCAAATTCGCGGGAAGCTGCGTCATGAGAATAAACCACACCCTGGCTTGGTCGATGCCTTACAGAATTTTGTCGATACAGCAAAGCTACCGCCTGTCATTCCACATTTTTATGAGCACACGACGTCCTATCGTCTGTTGGCGACGGTGCAATGGAAGACTTGGTTTTTACCTTTTGCCTTTTTATATCAAGGATTGAGCCGTTTTCTCCAACAGCTCAATTTACCCTTTTCCAGTAAGCAAATCGAGATGACGGGCAGCATTGTTCAGGTCGATTCTGTACAAGATAGCCGTCCGTCTCCACGTGCATGGATTCGGACAATTCATCAGCAAACCGTTTTTGTCGCCATTTATTCGAAGCACACAAGCAACGAAACGACCTATATGAATATTGCCTTGCCACTCCCGTTTTCAACAATGGTTGGTATTTTGTATGCCTATGAAGAAAATGGTCAGCTACACCTAACAAGTGGCCACGATGGAGATGCAGGAATTTATTTGGCAATAGGAAAGAATGTGATGAGGCTACCTTTACAGGAGCATTTTCAAATTGCTGCAGTAGATGACAAGACATTGACAGCACGCCACCAGATGACGGTATGGGGTATTCCTTTTTTACAAATTGATTATTATATTGAAAGAAATGTGTAGATTGGCAGGAAATCCCTCGTTCGAACGAGAAGGTCCTATATAGAGACAAATAACAAGGAGTGATGGCTTGCGTTTAACAAAAGGAATTTCTGGTTTCGATGCAGCGCATTTAATTGAGCAGGACATGCGCATGTTTCAGTCGATGGTATACCATTTAGTGACAAGCGAACAACGAGCGAAAGTAAGGCAATTTATCGATAAAGCGCCTTTTGTCTATATGCAGGCAGTGGTCGAAATTAATGGAGAGACATTGATGATTCTTCATCATCGTTTGATGCCGTACATCGCCTTTGCCAAGCAGGAGGAGAGTAGCTTTACCTTTTTATCCAAGCCGCTGCTGCACAAATATTTTCCCATGCGTAAATGCTTGGAAGCGGAGACTCTTGCCACATCACTAGCAAAGGATCAAGCATTGCATAGCCTATCTGCTACGGAATGGAAATACGTCTCTTATTTTAATAGCAAAACCATTGGCGACGTGATGTTCAATGCCTGGGATTAAGGGTAGTACCAAAGACGCAAGATGAAAGATGCTATAAAAAACATTATATTGACCAAGTTATTTCTGGAAATATAGCAAAAATTCCTAAAACCGCTAATCGTCCTTATTAAATGGTAGATTTTTAATGATGGAATAGATTAGGAAAATAAGGGGTTTTTGCAGATGAAGTTCAAAACAATCAGTAGACGCATTGTTTTTTCCTTTAGCATTGTGATCGCAATTGTGATGGGGTACATTGTTTACAATTACTTTGCTATCAAGCAAAGCAATGATGCGACAGAACAAATTGTACAGCAAGAATTACAACTATTAATCATCGATTACGAGCAGGCACAGTCTATTGATTTAAGGATAGCGGCAGCTAGAGGCTATGTGTTGTCTGGGAGAGAAAAGTATAAAGAGATATTTCAGGATAATGTTACAAAGGAAGTAAGCAACGAAGAAAAACGATCAGCATTATCTTCCTCGGGCGAATTCGGTAAATTTGCGGAGATGTCCAAGGAATGGAACCGTTATATTGAGCAGGAGGTATTTGCGGTATATGACGAAGGAAACACCGAACTGGCTACCCAAAACCTTACGAAAATGGATGACATAGCGACGACCATTCGTGAAGGCTACGAAGGCTTAGCGGCGCAACGAAAGCTAGCCATTAATGAGGTAGGGACGGACATCATTGCCGCTGGGGAGCAGAAACAGCGAATCGCCATTATCGTAGGTGTTGGGATTGTTCTTCTAGCAGTGATAATTGAGCTATTAAGTGCTCGTGGTATTTCAAGACCGATTGTGACGTTAACCAAGCGTATGCAGCAAATGACCAATGGCGATTTAAGTGAGCCGCCATTGAAGATTCAATCGAAGGACGAAGTGGGGCAACTGATGGAAGCGACCAATACGATGTCAGATATTTTAAATCGTCTATTAAAGCACATTCAAACAGTGTCCAACGATGTGGCAGCACATAGTGAGGAGCTTCTTCAGTCGACTTCAGAGGTCAAAACAGGGACAGAGCAAATTGTTCATACCGTAACAGAAATGGCGAGTGGGACAGAACTACAGGCAGATCATGCATCAGATGTCGCTTCCTCCATGAATGTTTTTGCTGGCAAAGTCACTACGGTTCATCACGGCAGTAAAGATGTTCAACAGTATTCGCAGGATGTGAAAGCTTTAACGCAAGAAGGTAGGAACTTAATGACCACTTCCTCAAAACAAATGGAAGCAATCCAGCATACGGTGAAGGATGCTGTGGAACAGGTAAATGGCCTAAGTAAGCAAACACAGGAAATTTCTAAGCTTGTGGCGGTCATTCAAACGATTGCAGCCCAAACGAATTTACTCGCATTGAACGCAGCGATTGAAGCGGCCAGAGCTGGCGAACAGGGGAAAGGCTTTGCTGTGGTGGCAGACGAGGTTCGGACTTTAGCCGAGCAGGTTGCCTTCTCCGTCGATGATATTACAGCGATTGTGAGAAAAATTCAGGATGATTCCCATGCAGTGACCTCCTCGCTAGAGCAAGGCTATGGGGAAGTAGAAAAGGGCACCTCACAAATGGCAGCAACCAATACGACATTCTACCGAATTGCGGATGCTATTGAGGCCATTGCCACAGGCATTTACGGTATGTCAGTGGAGCTAGCAGAGGTTGTTCACAATACTGTCACGATTCATAAAGCAGTCGATGAAATAGCTGCTGTCTCCGAACAGTCAGCAGCAGGCATTCAGGAAACATCAGCTACCATTGAGCAGACCGCAAGCTCCATGGTGGAAATTAAACATAGTGCCGAGCATTTAGCAGAAATGGCTGAACAACTAAACGCCCTGATTCGTCAATTTAAGCTCTAGAAATTACCTGTAGATTTCAAACTTCCATCACATTTCATCTGTATACTAAGGCATTGGAAGGTGGAATCATTTTGAGAAAATATTTACTTTTATTATTGATGAGTACTTTATTCATGGCACCTGTTGCCTACGCCCATACGATGGATAAAAGCACACTATTCACTGATGTCCCTGAAACAGACGCCAATATTCAGGACATTATGGTATTACACAGTATTGGGCTTCTTGGGTACAATGGCAAAGATATGGCCTTAAACCCAACAGACAACCTCTCCCGCAAGGACTTTGCAGGCTGGGTAGGTGGCTTCTTTGGTCTTGAAGGAGCGACAGTGGATGAGCTAGCACAAGCAGCACAAAAAGAAGATTACGTGTCTTCGCTAGAGGGAGATATTACGTACAAGGAAATAAATACAGCACTTTTTCATCATAAACTAGAGTTAGCCAATCCTGACGCAACCATGACGAAACAAGAGTACATTGCATTCTTAATAGAGCACCTTACATTTGATATGGGCGGACATACGCTTATGCAAATGGGCGGCTTTGCAGAAGGACCAACGGGTACGATTGAAGACGTGGTAACAGGTGACCAAACAGGGATCATCATTGACGGTAAAACATACATGCTGTCAGGACACCCTCGCATCTTTGCCGATTCAACAGATGCCAAAAGCTGGGTAGGGCAACAGCTAGAACGCTCTATTTTCACAACAGCAGCAGATCACCACCATGGTCATGACGGTGGGCAAGAAGAAAGTCACGGAGACCATGCAGAAGGTCACGGCGACAGCCACGAACACGAAGCATCCGCCACAGATGAAGCAACTCTACAATATGTGCAAATTAGCACTACACAAGTGGTGAAAGACGATGCCAAAGAAATGCAGTCTTCGAACGCCACACCAAGAGAAGAACAACAAGCAGCCGCATCTGATGACACAACATCCAACTCAAACACAGTATGGATGATCGCCATCCTTGCAGTACTAGCAGCTATTTTTGTTATTGTTTTTGTGAAACGCAAGAAATAATGTAAATTAAAAGAACCAGCAATGACCGAGGGGATTCGGTTGTTGTTGGTTTTTTAAAAAGGAAATGATTGCTATAATGAAGGAAAGTGCGGATGGTAAGCGAACATGATTTTATAGCACGATTCGCACCAGAAATATTGATGAAAATACCAGTTGGATAGAACTATGTTAGTTTGAAATACTTATGTTTTTTGAAAAAAATATTAAAGTTAAGGATTTTATATTAAAGATTTATTCATTTTTGCAGTCACTCTCTATATGGAGAGTGTGGATTGAAATAGTTATATTGTCTGCTAAATATTCTTGCGTGTGGTCACTCTCTATATGGAGAGTGTGGATTGAAATATCAACTGAAACATTATCATCAGCAACTACAACAGTCACTCTCTATATGGAGAGTGTGGATTGAAATAAGATTACCGTGAATTAGCGTATTTACGTCAACGTCACTCTCTATATGGAGAGTGTGGATTGAAATTGCATTAGATTCTGATAGCGAGAGTTTGATGGGTCACTCTCTATATGGAGAGTGTGGATTGAAATTTCTCAATATTAAAAAAAAAATACAAAATTTGCAAGTCACTCTCTATATGGAGAGTGTGGATTGAAATATGCCTTTTAGCGAATTTTGTCGGAAAGTTTTCCGTCACTCTCTATATGGAGAGTGTGGATTGAAATAAAAACCTTATCAAAGGCATTGAAAATCAAGCTGGTCACTCTCTATATGGAGAGTGTGGATTGAAATTGTATTACTATTAATATAAAAAGAAAATGCTCCGTCACTCTCTATATGGAGAGTGTGGATTGAAATTAAATCTTTCAAGCTTTCTAGTACAGCTTGCTTTGTCACTCTCTATATGGAGAGTGTGGATTGAAATATCCTGGGACCAATATTGCCCGTACGCATCCGGTCACTCTCTATATGGAGAGTGTGGATTGAAATAATAGAGGAGAAGCAAGCGTAGCTGATGTTGCGTCACTCTCTATATGGAGAGTGTGGATTGAAATCCAGCGAATATTTTCAAGGGCTAATAAATGGTGTCACTCTCTATATGGAGAGTGTGGATTGAAATTTAAAAGACTATGAGGATTGTCAAAATGATGACGTCACTCTCTATATGGAGAGTGTGGATTGAAATACACTGCATCAGCAAACAGAATGATGGAGGGATGTCACTCTCTATATGGAGAGTGTGGATTGAAATAGGATCACATGCTGCTGGTTTAAATCGTGTCCCTGTCACTCTCTATATGGAGAGTGTGGATTGAAATGAGTAAAGATTTCTGATACTGTAATCCATGGCACGGAGTCACTCTCTATATGGAGAGTGTGGATTGAAATTATATTTACATAGTCCGTACTTTCTGGCAGATTCGTCACTCTCTATATGGAGAGTGTGGATTGAAATAGGAAGAATACGTAAGCCAGCTGTAAAATCGCAATCGTCACTCTCTATATGGAGAGTGTGGATTGAAATTCCACGTTGACTACCTCTCCTTTTATGGTGTATCGTCACTCTCTGTATGGAGAGTGTGAATTGAAATATGGCGGATAGTCAATTAACGAACTTGTAATGAAGTCACCCTCTGTATAAAGAATATGAACTGAATGTATTATCAAGAGGCGGAAGATTAAGATAATCACCGCCTCTTTTTGAATGGGAGAAAAACGATAAATACTTTTTGTGTAGGTCCTTAGACATCTGGTCGAAGGTTTGGTATAATTGTTTAAATATTACAATTTTGTGTACAGGGAAGAAGGGAATAGATGTCTTCTGAAAATTTTATTGCGCATATTCGAACGAGCGATGGGGCAGAGCAACGGTTAGTGGATCATTTAAAAGAGGTTCAAGCTTTGGCAGAAGAAATTGGGCAGAAAATTGGCCTTCCACATGTCACTGGCCTTGCAGGAATGTTACATGATATGGGGAAATTTAGCCAGGCGTTTCAGGGATATATTCGTGAAGCGGCTGCCAATCCCGCTAATCCACCAAAACGGGGTAGTGTGGATCATTCTACGGCAGGGGGCAAATTTTTACTGAAACATTTTCACCTAGGAGGTCCCGTTGCATTTATTTTAACGGAATCTGTTGCTAATGCTATTTTCACACATCATGGGCAATTAATAGATATGGTTGACATAGAGGGGCAATCACCTTTTGTGAAGAGGTGGGAAGTTGAGAAAGATATATCGTTTTTGCAAGTAGAACAACATTTTTTACAATATATGTATGACTTAGATTATATGCATGCGTATGTTCAAAAAGCGGTTTCTGAGTTGCAAATCTTTTTTGAGAATAGATTGAAAAATGTGAAAACTGCGAGCGAAGCGACTAGTATTATGCAAAAATTAACTAGTTATCTTACGATGTATGTATTTAGTGCATTAATTGATGCGGATCGGCGGAATTCGTGTGATTTTGAAAAAAATGAGGAAAACTTACATTATGATTCACAAGTTCTTTGGTCAGCATTCGAACAGCGTCTAAATATTGAACTTGCTGAAAAACAACGCAGCGCTTTACCCAATGCGATTACTCGGCTCCGTGAACAAATGTCAAAAACTTGTTTAGAGAAAGCTACCCTTTCAACAGGTATTTATACACTCTCAATGCCAACAGGTGGTGGAAAAACATTAGCAAGCCTTCGCTTTGCATTAAGGCACGCACAGCTTCACCAAAAAAAACGTATCATCTTTATTGTGCCATTTACAACAATTATCGAACAAAATGCACAAGAGGTACGTGATGTATTACAAGCAGAAGATTTTGTCTTAGAGCATCATAGTAATGTCATTGAAGAATCCGAACCTCGTGAAGATTTGTCTTTTGAAGAATATCAAACTGCAAGAAAATTAAATGCTGCTAAAGATGATTGGGATATTCCTATTGTTTTTACAACAATGGTGCAGTTTTTAGAAACCTTTTATAGTGGAAGGTCACGCAGCATTAGAAGATTACATAACTTAGCGAACAGTATATTAATATTTGATGAGATACAAGCTGTGCCAATTCATTGTGTATCTTTATTTAATGAGGCCTTAAATTTTTTGAAAAACACCTGTCAAACTACATCTATACTTTGTACAGCCACCCAGCCATCGCTCCAATATGTACGCCATAACATAAAGCTAGATGGTGAGTTAATGGAGAATCTACCATCAATTGTAGAAGCCTTTCAACGTACAACCATTAAGCCCTTGATGAAAGATAAAGGCTGGAGTACAGAAGAGTTGTATGGCTTTATTGAGGAAAGGCTCAAAACAAGTAATAATATATTAGTGATTTTAAATACAAAAAGGGCAGTGAAAGATTTATTTGAGCAGTTCCATAATGGTGATATTGAGGTCGTACATTTGAGCACAGGTATGTGTCCTGCACATCGAAAGCAAAAATTAAAGGATATGCGAGAAAAACTACGAAAAAAGGAAAAATTCTTATGTATAAGTACGCAATTGATTGAAGCAGGGGTTGATATTAGTTTTGATTGTGTGATTCGCTCATTGTCTGGGTTGGATTCCATTGCGCAGGCTGCAGGACGTTGTAATCGTCATGGAGAAGTGCCGTTACGAGATGTCTATGTGATTAATCATGCAGAAGAATCATTAAACAAGCTACCGACTATTAAAAAGGGTGGCGAATGTGCCAGCTACATCATGAAGGATTTACAACATAATCCAACATTATTTGGTGGAAATCTATTGTCGACTGCGTCCATGACACATTATTTTAAAAACTTCTATCAATTGTTTGAATCTAAGTTAAATTATCCAATCCCAGCATTGCAAACCACCATTTACGAGCTTTTATTTCGTGTAGATACGGACTGGAATAAAGATTATCTGAAGGGACAAGGTAGACAAAATCCATTAGCAATACTGGCGAGCTTTAGAACCGCTTTTTCACATTTCGAGGTGATTGACGCAAAGACACAAGGGATACTTGTACCGTATGGAGAGGGGGAAGAACTTATAACCCAGCTTACAAGTCGTGAACCCATTACAGATTATCCACTATTTTTAAAGAAAGCCCAGCAGTACAGTGTGAATGTTTTTAAGCATGAGTTTGAAGCTCTAAAACAAAATAATCAGTTGATTGTTGTTCATTTTGGTTCATTGACGATTTATGCGGCAAAAGATGCGGCTTATGATGAACAGTATGGCATTAGTACGCAGGGAGAAGCACATCTAACGGATTTTATTGTGTAGAAAGTGAAAAGCAGCTCATTGCTTTTCAGGTAGTGAGCTGCATTCAAACATAAATCATATAATATATTTTTCAATCCACACTCCACGCTGAAGTGACATTATAATAATAGCATATTGGTTTTAAATTAATTTTGTTCATATATTATATTTATTTAAAGTTATATAATGTAACTCACAAATAATTTTATTGACAATAATTGGTGAAATAGAGATAATGTAGTTATATAATTCTGAATTATCTAAAATTTTGGGTGAGAGATCTACTATTCCTTCTTTCTCCCTATAGTAGACCTCACTTAAAATCTTTAAGATAATTCTTCTAATATTTTTTAATGATTTTAAGGAGGTGATAACATGACAAAAATACGTAATCAAATAGAGTTTGAGGTTTATGGAGCTTATGCATTGTTTACAGATCCACTCATGAAGCTTGGTGGTGAGAAAATGACGACACAAATTCCTAGCTATCAATCGCTAAAGGGAATCGTTGAATCTGTTTACTGGAAGCCGTCCATTATTTGGTATATCGATGAAATCCGTGTCATGAATGCGATACGTATGGAATCAAAGGGTGTACGTCCTATTGATATGGCTGGAGGTAATACACTGGCGAATTACAGCTATTTGCGTGATGTACGTTATCAAGTAAGGGCACATTTTGAATTCAATACTAATCGTTCAGATTTACAACAGGATTTCAATGAATATAAACATCATAACATTGCCAAACGCTGTGTCGATAAGGGTGGTCGCCGTGATGTCTTTTTAGGAACAAGGGAATGTCAGGCATATGTCGAGCCATGTGAATACGGAACTGGAGAAGGGTATTATGATGACTATGATGAAGTACATTTCGGTATGATGGTGCATGGTTTAAATTATCCTGATGAAACAGGACGTAATTTGCTAGAAACAAGACTTTGGCAACCTCGAATGATAAAGGGCTATATTACGTTCATTCGCCCAGAAGAGTGTTCGCTTGTTCGTCCAATCAAAGAAATGCAAGCAAAACCATTTAAATTAGGTGAAACAATGACAGCGGTGGGGGAAGAATACGCGGAACTGGAGGTGAATGAATGAGTTATTTACGTGCTTTGTATAAAACATATGAGGAACATGAAGCACAGGCGGGAGAGGTTTTTACAAAAGAAACGAAAGACAAGAAAGAAATAGAATATACATTACTGCCCATTTCTCACACAACGCAAACGGCACATATTGAAATGGTGATTACCTTAGATGGGACATTATACGATGCTCAGGTCATTGAAAAAATTAATACAATCTTACCGTTTACGGAGAGTTCTGGTAGTCGTTCGGGGAAAAACTATGTATCGCATATGTTGCAAGATAAGTTGATGTATGTTGCAGGTGATTATGTCACGTACACTCAAGAAGAGGATAAGCGTGATGCCCATTTATTCTATTTAGAGCAGCTTGGTGAATGGTGTACATCCCCTTATAGTCATCCGCATGTACAAGCCATTTATGAATATGTAAAAAAAGGGACAATTATTCAAGATCTTGTGGAACGCTCGATACTACATATCACAGAATCTGGGTTATTGCGTTCAAAATGGGATACAAAGCAAGATGGAGATAAACCGCCGATATTTCAAATGTTAGCAGGTGCTCAAGAAAGTGCTTTTGTTCGTTTTACAGTACATGTGCCTGGGAAATTCACAGAAGCTGTTTGGCGAAATAAGGAAGTTCATGATGCATATAGCCGTTTTTATCAAACGAAACTACAAGATAACGACCTATGCTATGTGACAGGTGAATACAAGCCTTTTACTGTTCGCCATCCTAACAAATTGAGAAATTCAGGGGATAAAGCAAAGTTAATTTCAGCAAATGATAGCACAGGTTTTACTTATCGTGGACGATTTAAGAATAGCTTTGAAGCGGCTAATATTAGCTATGAAGTCTCGCAGAAAGCACATAATGCCTTGAAATGGTTGATTGAACGACAAGGTAAGCAAGTAGACGGTCGTATCTTCCTTGTTTGGGGATCAAAAAATCCAGATATGCCAGAGGTCTCGAATGATTTATCGAGTGACGTTTTTCAAGGTCTAAATTTTTTGTTAGAGCAACGTGATACAATGCTTATCCAAAGTGAAGATTCTAAAAAAATACTGGCAGACCAGCATAGTCAAATCATTAGTGGTATAAAAAAGAACATGAATATCCAAGAATATGAGGATGAAAAAGTCTATATTTTAACGCTAGATGCAGCAACGCCTGGACGTTTAGCAGTCCTTTATTATCGAGATTTAGATATCAAAGACTATTTTACTAGGCTATTAAAATGGCATGAGGATTGTAGTTGGCAACATACAAGGAAAAAGAATGAAGAGTGGGTACGATACTTTGGAGCACCTTCTTTTTATACGATTGCACATGCTGCATATGGACCAAGACCAAGTGATAAGGTCGTCAAAGGAGTTATGGAGCGGATGTTGCCATGTGTGTTGGATGGGCGGAAAATTCCGATGGATATTGTACGGAGTGCCATAGTTAGAGCTTCAAATCCACAGTTTTATGATCAATCATGGGAGTGGGAGCAAGCACTTGGTGTCGCCTGTTCCGTTGTGAAAAAACATTACTATGACAAAGATAAGGAGGTTTACACAGTGGTACTTAATACGACAAATTCGGATCGTGATTATTTATTTGGTCGCTTACTTGCAGTTGCAGATGTGTTAGAGCGTAATGCATTAGGTAAAGAAGAAAATCGACCAACAAATGCTTTACGTTACATGAATGCATTCTCTCGACACCCCGCAAGAACATGGGCTACAATTCAGCGCAACCTACAGCCCTACCAAATGAAACTAAGAGAAAAAGGCATTTATTATACAAAGCTTATTGATGAAATTGGCGCTCAAATGGAGATTCAAGACTTCACTGATACACCACTTACTGGTAAATATTTACTTGGTTACTATAGTCAACGACAGGCATTGTATTCGAAAAAAGAGAAGAATGAGGAGGAATAATCTATGACAACATTAGATCATAAAATTGATTTTGCAGTAGTGTTTTCAGTACAAAATGCTAACCCTAACGGAGATCCACTAAATGGGAATCGACCACGTCAAAATTATGATGGCTACGGTGAAGTATCAGATGTATGTATAAAGAGAAAATTGCGCAATCGGCTTCAAGATTTAGGAGAGTCTATATTTGTCCAATCCGATGATCGTAATAACGATGGTTTTAAAAGTTTAAATGATCGTGCAGATGCCATTCCAGAGTTGAAAAAAATTAAGGCAGACAAAAAAGGAAATGCTGATGTGTATGCTACGATTGCAAGTCAAACATGGTTTGACGTAAGGGCATTTGGACAAGTTTTCGCTTTTAAAGGTGATTCTCTCTCTGTTGGTGTGCGTGGACCTGTCTCCATCCATCCAGCAATAAGTCTTGCACCAATTGATATTACCAGTATTCAGATTACGAAAAGTGTTAACTCGGTGACTGGTGATAAAAAAGGCTCTGATACTATGGGAATGAAGCACCGTGTAGACTTTGGCATTTATAAATTTTTTGGTAGCATTAATCCACAATTAGCAGAAAAAACAGGCTTTTCGAATACAGATGCTGAAAAATTAAAAGAAGTTCTGATTACATTATTTGAAAATGATGCCTCTTCCGCTCGACCAGAGGGGTCATTGGAAGTACATAAGGTGATTTGGTGGGAGCATAATTCTAAGCTTGGCCAATACTCATCTGCCAAAGTTCATCGCTCATTACATGTAGAAGGGCATTCATTAAATGATTTAACAATTTCTGTAGAAACTTTAGAAGGGTTAGAAGTGAATGAGCTGGATGGCAAATGATGATGTTGACTATTTGATGCTGTCAGGTATTCAACATTTTCAATTTTGTCCAAGACAATGGGCGCTGATTCACATTGAACAGCAGTGGGCTGAAAATGTTTTGACAATTGAGGGTCAACATGTACATGAAAAAGCAGATCAACCCTTTTTGCGTGAGAAACGTGGAAATAAATTAATTGTGCGAGCGATGCCTATTCGCTCGCATTCTTTAAAAACAAATGGCATATGTGATGTGGTGGAATTTCTTGAACATCCAAATGGGGTACCTATCCAGGGTGAGGATGGCTGTTACTTGCCAATACCTATTGAATATAAGCGTGGCAAACAAAAGAAAGGACAGGAAGATATTGTCCAACTGGTGGCACAAGTTATTTGTCTAGAGGAAATGTTAATTTGTGAGATACCCTTTGCCTATTTATTTTACGATGAAATAAAGCGTCGTGTAAAAGTAGAAATTACGAATGAGATGAAGGAAGATGTAAGGTCGATGTTTAAAGACATGCATCGCTATTTTGAGAGAAAACATACACCAAAAGTTAAAACAGGTAAACATTGTTTAAGTTGCTCGCTACAGGATTTATGTCTACCAGAGCTAATGAAGTCAACGACAGTTCGTCGTTATATGGAGAGGTATTTATAATGCGGAAATTATTAAATACGCTATTTATTACAACCCCTGATATTTATCTATCTTTAAAAGGAGAAAATGTGGTCATTACCCAGGAAGAACAGCAATTAGGGAGATTTCCTTTACACAATTTTGAAGCTATCTGTACATTTGGATATGCAGGAGCAAGTCCGAAATTAATGCATGCGTGTGCAGAACGGAATATTAATTTAACTTTTTTATCGCGGTCTGGAAAATTTTTAGCTCGAATTGTTGGAGAAAGCAAAGGGAATGTAATCCTACGTAAAACACAATATCGTTTGTCAGAAAGTGAACTGGAAAGTGCTAAAATTGCTCGTAATTTTATTTTTGCTAAAATATCTAATCAAAAATGGATATTAGAGCGTATGGCGCGTGATTATCCACTACGTTTAGATGTTCCTGTTTTTAAACAGGTTTCTACTGATTTAACTGCCACGATGAAGGTAGTATTGCAGACAGAGGATTTAGAGAGATTACGTGGACTGGAAGGACAAGCCGCGACAGCTTACTTTAAGCTTTTTGATCAAATGATATTACAACAAAAAGAGACGTTTGTCTTTAAAAATCGTAACCGACGCCCTCCAACTGACCATGTTAATGCTTTGTTATCACTAGCCTATACATTACTTGCTTCAGATGTAGCTGCAGCTTTAGAAGCGGTAGGATTAGATGCATATGTAGGGTATTTACATCGTGATCGTCCAGGGCGTGCTTCACTTGCCCTTGATGCGATGGAGGAATTACGCGGTGTTATGGCAGATCGCTTTGTGCTAAAACTTATCAATAAGAAAATTATGCAGCCGATCGATTTTGTGGAAAAAGAAAATGGTGCTGTCTTGTTAACCGATGAAGGTCGCAAAAAATTCATTAAAGCTTGGCAAGAACGAAAGCAAGAAAGTTTAACACACCCCTACTTAAATGAAAAAATAAATTGGGGCCTTGTACCACATGCTCAAGCAATCCTACTTGCTCGACATCTACGAGGTGATTTAGAAGAATACCCACCATTTTTATGGAAGTGAGGTTTTAATATGCTAGTATTAGTCACATATGATGTAGTCACGAAAACGGCTGCTGGTCAAAAGCGACTACGAAAAGTAGCGAAAATCTGTGAAAATTATGGGATACGTGTCCAAAATTCTGTTTTTGAATGTGTAGTCGACGCTACGCAATTTAAACAACTTCAACTTGCTCTTCACGATAGTATTGATGAAAAAGAGGATAGTTTGAGGTTTTACCAACTAGGCAACAACTATAAATCCAAAGTCATCCACGTTGGTGCTAAAGAAACATTCAATGTAGAAGATACGATAATTTTATAAACAACATTCGGTGCGGATGCAAAGCAAACATAAAATCCCTAAGAGATCCGCACCGAATTTTGCTAAGATTTCAATGGGAAAATTTAAGGAATTGGGTAAAAAGTAAAGATAAAAATAAATGAATTGGTAAAATTATATTGAAATTGATCTCTATTAGTATAATTTTGCAGTCACTCTCTACATGGAGAGTGTGGATTGAAATTATTTGTTTGGATCGTGAGCTTGCAGGTGAAGTGTCACTCTCTACATGGAGAGTGTGGATTGAAATGGACTTAACACTAGCACCGCATTTATCGCAGTCCGTCACTCTCTACATGGAGAGTGTGGATTGAAATGCTAGTGCGGCACCTGTTGACTGGACAAGTGCCGTCACTCTCTACATGGAGAGTGTGGATTGAAATGCTAGTGCGGCACCTGTTGACTGGACAAGTGCCGTCACTCTCTACATGGAGAGTGTGGATTGAAATTCAGGATTATGACATGGGATCTAAGATTACTGGTCACTCTCTACATGGAGAGTGTGGATTGAAATCCTCGCGGATTATAGACTTTACACTAGCGCCGCAGTCACTCTCTACATGGAGAGTGTGGATTGAAATATGGTCTGTTGTCACTTGTTGATAGCAGATTTTTGTCACTCTCTACATGGAGAGTGTGGATTGAAATGTAATATATACCAAGGGGTTTTTGTGTACACATGTCACTCTCTACATGGAGAGTGTGGATTGAAATAAAAATCCTCAAAGGTGACGGTGATTTCGTAATAGTCACTCTCTACATGGAGAGTGTGGATTGAAATAAAGCTACTACAAACTAAATCACAACGTGGGCGGCGTCACTCTCTACATGGAGAGTGTGGATTGAAATAGGTTATCTAAAGCCTTTAACTTATGTGTCTACTCGTCACTCTCTACATGGAGAGTGTGGATTGAAATTTTACATTCAGCACGCCCAGTGGTATTCAGGAATGTCACTCTCTACATGGAGAGTGTGGATTGAAATGTTTATCCGATTGTGGTTAATTTCCCGAAATCGGGTCACTCTCTACATGGAGAGTGTGGATTGAAATAAGTCCTCGACGATATATTGATAGGCCGATTGGTCACTCTCTACATGGAGAGTGTGGATTGAAATCCGTTAAAACAGGGCGTTAACGCTTACGGGTATAGTCACTCTCTACATGGAGAGTGTGGATTGAAATTTGAAGTCTAAACTGTCTCAAATTGCGAAATTCGGTCACTCTCTACATGGAGAGTGTGGATTGAAATTTTCGCTTGTTTGGAAGAACGAGGCACTCATGCTGTCACTCTCTACATGGAGAGTGTGGATTGAAATGGATATTTAGAGTAGATAAGGTGGTTTGTTGGCTGTCACTCTCTACATGGAGAGTGTGGATTGAAATGGATATTTAGAGTAGATAAGGTGGTTTGTTGGCTGTCACTCTCTACATGGAGAGTGTGGATTGAAATGCCATTTCCAATGTAATTGACATCTCTTACCTGTCACTCTCTACATGGAGAGTGTGGATTGAAATACAGAACAGCAAGCGTTAGAAATTGTTGCCAAAACGGTCACTCTCTACATGGAGAGTGTGGATTGAAATAAGTTCCGTTTGTAATTGGTCAAATTCACGTTGTTGTCACTCTCTACATGGAGAGTGTGGATTGAAATTCGGCCAACAACGTCTGTTAAATTGCGATAATCAGTCACTCTCTACATGGAGAGTGTGGATTGAAATAGGTATCTGAAACAAAAGTGCGATACGAAAATTGTCACTCTCTACATGGAGAGTGTGGATTGAAATGTGATAAACAAAAGATAAAAGAAATGAAGCAAGTGGTCACTCTCTACATGGAGAGTGTGGATTGAAATTTGATATTTTGGTCTGTCTGTATTTTTTGCGGAAGTCACTCTCTACATGGAGAGTGTGGATTGAAATTTGGCTTGGCCATGCGCGTCATAGCAACTCTTTGTCACTCTCTACATGGAGAGTGTGGATTGAAATAGGCATGGCTTGCGAACTGTTTGCCCAACCAGTAGTCACTCTCTACATGGAGAGTGTGGATTGAAATACTGTAAAAACATATCGCTTAAATAATCGATAACGTCACTCTCTACATGGAGAGTGTGGATTGAAATATGAGGTTGAGCGATTAGCACGCCTGGAGCAAAGTCACTCTCTACATGGAGAGTGTGGATTGAAATATAAGACGATCCTGCCCACAATGATTTTAATAGTCACTCTCTACATGGAGAGTGTGGATTGAAATTAATAGTGGTGAAGCGTATGTAAATGTGGAAGACTGTCACTCTCTACATGGAGAGTGTGGATTGAAATAATGCCGTTTCAATTGCTCGAATAATCGGCCATGTCACTCTCTACATGGAGAGTGTGGATTGAAATCATAAATAATTCCTCCTGTAATAGATTCGTTTGTGTCACTCTCTACATGGAGAGTGTGGATTGAAATTTTATTGGCAAATTTAACGCCTACAGACTCAAGGTCACTCTCTACATGGAGAGTGTGGATTGAAATATTACTTAGACCCCCCCATAAATCTGCCATGCAGTCACTCTCTACATGGAGAGTGTGGATTGAAATTCAAATAGCGATATGGTGTTATAATGGGATTATGGTCACTCTCTACATGGAGAGTGTGGATTGAAATATACAAAAAAAGAGAGCTACCTACAGCATGAAGTCACTCTCTACATGGAGAGTGTGGATTGAAATATAATTGTAATCGTATTGTGCACCTTCAACACCAGTCACTCTCTACATGGAGAGTGTGGATTGAAATATCGTAAAGGAATTACAAGCAAGTGGGATTCTTGTCACTCTCTACATGGAGAGTGTGGATTGAAATAGATGATGAGGGACCATATGAGCCGATTCAAGCTGTCACTCTCTACATGGAGAGTGTGGATTGAAATTCGAGGTATCTCAACGTTAACTTGGACTTTTTGGGTCACTCTCTACATGGAGAGTGTGGATTGAAATACTTGTTTACCACTTGGTGCAAAAACAACTGGCGTCACTCTCTACATGGAGAGTGTGGATTGAAATCAGACAGGGCTGCTTCACTTGCTAGATGTACGTGTCACTCTCTACATGGAGAGTGTGGATTGAAATATTTAAGTTTTGGCAGGATAAGGGTGTATCTGTTGTCACTCTCTACATGGAGAGTGTGGATTGAAATAGGTAAACATAAAGACAGTGATTTTTACCCACTGGTCACTCTCTACATGGAGAGTGTGGATTGAAATTCAACAAAAGAACGCCCAACACCACAAAACCGAGGTCACTCTCTACATGGAGAGTGTGGATTGAAATACGAAACAGGTCGAGGCACATCGAATGCAGTAGTGTCACTCTCTACATGGAGAGTGTGGATTGAAATGTACTGTCATCCAAATACAATCCGCTATCGCATGGCTGTCACTCTCTACATGGAGAGTGTGGATTGAAATCAATGTTCGGTAATATTGGTGGAACACCTTTAAAGTCACTCTCTACATGGAGAGTGTGGATTGAAATCTCGAATGACGCTTGAAACTCTGTCTCAATACCGTCACTCTCTACATGGAGAGTGTGGATTGAAATAGCAAAGATAGACTGTCCTTGCCAATCATTTTCGTCACTCTCTACATGGAGAGTGTGGATTGAAATTTTTTCCCTTCATATCCAAAACCCCCATTTGTTAGTCACTCTCTACATGGAGAGTGTGGATTGAAATTAGGTCGTCTTTAGATTGCGTGGTAAATGTATACGTCACTCTCTACATGGAGAGTGTGGATTGAAATAACAGGGCACTTTATATATCCACCTTGCGTAGCAGTCACTCTCTACATGGAGAGTGTGGATTGAAATTCATTTTTAACTTCCACAGTGTAGAATGATTCCGTCACTCTCTACATGGAGAGTGTGGATTGAAATATAATTTTCTTCACTGTCCGTTAAATTCTCAAAGTCACTCTCTACATGGAGAGTGTGGATTGAAATGTATGCCATCACTCTATAGGTTCCTGCCGAATAAGTCACTCTCTACATGGAGAGTGTGGATTGAAATATCATTTCCAGCGGTGGTTACTGTTAAATCACTGTCACTCTCCATGTAGAGAGTGTGGATTGAAATGCCTTTTTGATGTCCTCTACAATATCGACACCTTGTCACTCTCTACATGGAGAGTATGGATTGAAATTAATGGGGTCTAGATTTTCTCTTGGTGAAAAGTTTAATCTCTACATTGAAGAAGTGGATTGAAATAAAAGTAACTGTATCTGTGTTTCTCGGCTGGATAAGTCTCTTTCTGTATAGAGAGAATGGATTGAAATAGCAACGCTTGCTACAACCTCACCACTGTATAGAGAGTGGATTGAAATGGACTTATAGCTGACATTACGGTAGCAACTTCAAGTCACTATCTGCATAGAAATTATGCTTAAAAAGGTAGTTCATTAAAATCTAAAACCCCCATACCAACCACCGAAAAAACGAACAGCATCCTCAACCGCTGTTCATTTTTTATTGCCCAAAACCATCCCTTTTTCATTAAACCGTCAAACATTCCAAATAAACCCCTGCATATTCCAGTAATTTTACACAAAATTGAATAAGCACAAGCATGTTCGGTATATAAATAGGGTACGAACATTTTTTGGTTAGGAGTGTGTAAATGGCTGTACTTGTGGTGAAGAGGAGTATTATGCATCGTTATCAAAGTATCGGGCAGGCGATTGAAGAGGCGGCGCCAGGGGATATGATTGAAATTCGGGATGGGATTTATGAGGAAAGCTTGGATATTGCCAAGCGGCTGACGTTGTATGGGGTTGGCAATGTGACGATCAAGGGTGGCGTTTTTATTCGCTATCAAACACATGTCGCGATGCGTAATTTACGGTTTCGGCAAGGTCAGGGGCTGTATGTGAAAGGCGATTTACAGTTAGAGAATTGTGTGATTGAGGAGCAATTGATACGGACGCAGATCATGGTGAGCTATGGTAGTTTGCTGATGAATAATTGTGCAGTGCTTGCGACGCCGCTGAATCATTTTGGTTTGCGTGTGGCGAATGGCTCCAGTGTTATTCTAGTCGACACGACATTTGAGCATCATGTAAAGGCACAGATTATCGCTCAAAACTGTGAGCTGAGCCTGACGAATTGTATGCTGCTGGAAGGGAAGAAGCATGGTATTTTTGCGATTCGCCATGTCAAGATGACAATGGAGGATTGTGAGATTCATGGGCATGACAAGGCACAAGTGATGGCTGCGTCGAGTGAGATTGCGATGACCAATTGTCTGGTTCATCAAGGGCAAGGGGTAGGCATTCAATTATTTGATAGCACGACTTTTAGGATGGATGGCTGTGAAATAAAAGAGCATCTCGATACGAATATGGTGGTTCATCGCTGTGATTTAATGATATCGGATTGTATTTTTTCAGATGGTCAAAGTCATGGGCTTTATCTTGGAGAAAAAACGGACGCCAAGTTCTATGATTGTCAAATTTCTCGTCATGTCAAGGCGCAGGTGTTGATAGAAAATAGCAAGGTGGAGCTTCACCAATGTCATGTCCGAAATGGCATGGCAGTAGGGCTTACCATTGTGGATGAAGCAGATGTTTCGCTGAACCAATGTAAAATTCAAAACCATCAGCAATTTCATATCATTGTCGATGCTAGTGGACTAAAGCTGCATCAATCGACTATTCAATTTGGACAATCGGGTGGTATTTATGGTAATGAGCATGCCAAAATCATGATGCAGCATACAACGATTCGAGAGCTGCAAAGCCATCATGTCTATATCAACAATGCTCGTCTATTTACACAGTATTGCACGTTTGAACAAATGGAAGGAAACGGGATTACTTGCATTGATGCGATTTTTGAAGTAGCTAATAGCTATTTTAAAGATGGTCAAGAAAGCTCTTATGCCATGATCTGGTCAGATCAATCAATGGGACGTATTGAAAATTGCAAGGTGGATGAGGCAGCTAGACCATTTTTAGCGCTGTCCAATAAATCTCTATTGGAAATGCGCCATACAGATATAGCTGCAGTAAAGGCTCCAGCGGTGGTACAGGAAAACAGCCAATTATTTGTGCAAGGGCATGTGCAGTCCGCGACATGGCAAAAGGATACAGCATCCAAGATTTCTCAAATTGAGGGCATGCAGGTGATGGGGGACAAGAAAATAGAAATAGTGAAACATGATATTAAAAAAATAATATAAAAGCCGATTATACAAATAAGACAAGTAGTTTCAATTTTGAAATTACTTTTTTTATGGATGCGAATATCTAGGTTTCTTTCTTGTGAAAAATGGGTAAAGGAAAATGTTTGTGCTGTTAATTTTCTTTAGTTTGTGCAAAAAAACTCTATAATTCGACAAAATGCATGAATATTTTTATAATGGTATAGATGTCTCGTTGCAATTACTGCAATATTTTGAAATATTCCACAGGAAAAGTTATACAATGCCTGTATAAGTTATAATAAACATAATAAAGTTTTTACTTAATGTAAAAAAAATATTAAATAATTGTGGATAATACATTGATTATTTTCCATGTTTTAGCCTATAATTAGTAAAAATGGTACATGAAATAAGATAAATATTCGTTAATTATGAAATGTGTGTAATGATTTTAAAATAATAAATAGAGAGAGTATTGGGGTGATATGAGGATGTTTGGGCTGACAAAAGAAGAAATTATGTTACTGCTTGAGGGAATGGAATTAGCAGAAAAGCAAAAGAATGTGATTGCTGATATCTTTCATCTAAACAATATGCGAATCGAACAACAACTCGCATTAATGATCCATTTAATCATAGATGAGCGCGAACGAAATATTTCCAACAATACATATCTAAATTAAAAAAATGTCGAAAAATCACAGGTGTTTTGTTTTAAGCACCTGTGATTTTTTTGTCTGCTATTTTTATAATTTTTTTGTGAAGCAAATGATGCGATTGGCTTCTGTAAAACCGAGCTGAAGATGAACTTGTAGGCTTTCTTCATTGTGCCATTCACAGTCACTGGCAAACTCTAGACAGCCCCTATGCTTTGCCCATTGCTCACAATGCTCCACAAGCCGTCTTGCATAGCCTTGCTGGCGGTATTCCTCCATCACGAAAAGGCCTTCTAAATAGCCGACTGGACTCGAGTCGGTGCCTTCTACATAATCCGCTCGCAATTGGCATTGGGCAAATCCAACTGCTTTGTCCTCATCATAGGCAAGGAATATGGCTGCGTTTTCACCCTTTAGTAGCTGTGTCATATCTGCTGTAAATTCCTCTAGTGTATGATTGGGCCAGAGCAGTAAGGCTAATGTGGCTGCAGCTTTTGCGTCTTGTTGCTTTGCTTGCTGTATCATCAAATCTCCTCCTTGGTAAAAAATGAAACAAAACGTTTTGAAGCACGTACAAACTAGTAAAGAACTATTTTCTATTTTAACATCCGCACTTCAAGAGGGGGAATCCAATAATGTCACTCTTACAAACGTTAATTGAACAAGCGAAAAAACCAAATGGATGGATGGGCTCATCGATGCTACGAATCATGAATATCGCTCATCGCGGTATGAATGCATGGTTCATTAGGCAAGGAGCCATCAATGATGGTGATCGTGTGTTAGACATAGGTTGTGGTGGTGGGAAAACGCTCCAAATTTTATCCAAATTGAATCCAAATGGTATAATCTATGGGATCGATTTTTCTGCACAGGCCGTGAAGGAATCGATCAAATTGAATGAAGCACGTGTTGCTAGTGGTAGCGTCATTGTGAAAGAGGCGAGCGTTTCCAACATACCGTACGATAATCAGTTTTTTGATGCCATTACAGCCTTTCAAACGCATTATTTTTGGCCATCCTTAGAGCAGGATGTGGAGGAAGTATGGCGGGTACTGAAAAACGGTGGGAAATTTATTATGATAGCAGAGCTCTACAAAATGAATTATCATATGCAAGCCTATCAAACACCTGAGGCGACGAAGCAATTATTAGAACGTATCGGTTTTCAAACCGTTTATGTCACGGAAAAATCAAGTAAAGGATGGCTTTGCATTACAGCTATTAAGTAAGGAATACATAAAATGGAGGGTATAAAAATGAAAAGATGTGATTGGGTCAAGCTAGATGAGCCTTTGTATGTGGAATACCATGACAAGGAGTGGGGTGTGCCGGTCTATGACGATCAGCATTTATTTGAGATGCTTTGCTTAGAGGGGGCACAGGCTGGCTTGAGCTGGTGGACGATTCTCCAAAAGCGTGAAGGCTATCGTGAGGCATTTGATCAATTCGATGTGGAAAAAATTATTCTTTATACACAGGACAAGCTAGAGGAATTACAGCAAGACACAAGGATTGTACGCAATAAATTAAAAATAGCTAGCGTGGTGACAAATGCTAAAGCGTATCTCCAAATACAAGAAAAGCATGGCTCATTCTCACACTATATTTGGGGATTTGTAGATCATAAGCCACTTATTAATGAATGGGCTTCCATCAAAGAAGTGCCTGTGACGACAGACATTAGTGATCGTATGAGCAAGCAATTGAAGAAGGATGGCTTTAAATTTATCGGGAGTACGATTTGTTATTCCTTTATGCAGGCAGTGGGCATGGTGAATGACCATACAACAGATTGCTGCTGTCGACAAAAGGAGCTAGCGGATGACAATTGAACATATTCGGGCTCAACTAGCTAAGCAGGCAACGATTTTTCAAACAGGTGGTATTCGCCCCACACATGATTTATTGGAAAGCTGGATTGGCTATGTCGGCTGGTCCTTACCAGAGGAGCAACCACCATCTGGCTATCAGCCGCTTGCTACATTCTTTCTAAAAGACCTTTCCTATGTACCAGTAGCCTTACAGCCGTTTCAATTAATCACGCTGTTTGTCGATGAACGCCTATTGGATCATCTCGTGGAGGATGATCTTGGGTCTTATTTTGACATTAGAACGTACACCACTTTGGAAGGCTTAGTAAAGCGTGAATGGCAGCATGAACAGATTCGCGCGTTTCCCCTCATACCCCAGCATATCACGAATGACTATCCAACCTGGGATGGGGGCGGTATTCCTGCTCAATTGGAGGAAGAGATTTTGACGTTGGAGCATGAGGAGCAGCTCGAATATTTTGAGGATATCGTAGAAGACCTTTATCCGCTTCATAAAATTGGTGGCTATCCAAGCTTTTGTCAAAGTGGCATGGATTTTGGTGATGATGCACCATTTGTCCTCCAAATTGCCTCGGATGCGAAAGCACATTTGAACATTGTGGATCATGGCCATTTTTATTTTTTCTACAATCCAACAACTCAGACTTGGCACGTCTATTGTGATTTCTACTAGTCTCTTTCCTGAATGGTCATGATGATTAATCGGTAAATCAGATATAAGCCGAGATACGCTCCGGTAATCAAAAAAATAGAGTTTAAGAAAACTGCGTGAATCGTTGTCATAAAGACCGCATCCTCAAGAATAATGTTCGTTATAGCTGTGGCGGCAATCGTGCTAAACAGGATTGCCGCAATGACACCTAGTATGTTGAAAAGAAGGCGAAAGATTGCCCATTTTTGCTGAAGATACACCATAAGGCTTGGGATTCCAATCGTGGCAACCAGCATGAAAATTGTCATAACATCACATCCTTTCTTTCAGATTGCCCTTGTTCGCTCATGCATAAACATAGAAAACGATAGGAGGGAAACATATTGCGATGGCAAGATGGAGAGATAAAAAGAACAAGGAAGGTGAAAAAAGTGGAGCATAAAACGGTGGTCAAAAATGGCATTGGCTTTGGATCGGTTTTAGCGATTACGATTTCATGGAGTGTGCATCATTCCATCATCTGGGCAATCATCCATGGCTGTTTTAGCTGGCTGTATGTTATTTACTACGCCATCACACGCTAAGCTTGTAGGTCAGCCTATCAACTAAGATGTTGTTTGAATAAAAATAACATGGGGTACATAAAAACAAATCGTTCATAATTTTTAATGAGCAAGCATAAATAACAAAGTGCTCTTTTTCCAAAGTACTAATTGTATGAACGTAGAAGAAAGGTTGATAGAATGACACATCAAGTAACGGCTTTAAGTAATGTTAATGGTAATGCTACTGGCGTGGAAGGTATTTTACAAAATGTAGCATTTATTTTATCGACGTTTACGATTCCTTGTCCGCTTCGCGAGTATGTGACAAGGTCTGATATTCGTAAACCCTTCCAACGTCTGAAGAAAATAAACACGAAACGCCTCATTGAATGTATCCAACGTTTTGAGCCACGAGCTGTCGTAGTGGATGTTGATTATCTTGGCGATGTAAATAGAGGAAAACTAGAGCCCATTGTCAAAGTCATTGTCAATGAATAGCTGAAAAATATGAATTCTGCCAGGTATGGATTCACGAACCTGGCAGAAGATCAAATGTGCTTGTAGTGGTAGGATTTATGGTATATGAATTGGTGTCAAGTAGGGTAGTGGAACATTTACGCGCTTCTAATGGCAATAATTTGCTGACAATCAATGATAAGCGGTGATGCAGCTGCCGCATCTACCTCAAAAAATGTTGCACAGCAAGTTTTAGGATCTAAGCTGATGAAGTAAATACCTGCAAAGCTACCGCCGCCTGCTAAAATAACATCTACAAAAGCGCCAGGTGATAAGCATCTTAATAGATGACAGATACAGCCTTTACAGTGGTGATCCTTCGAATAATCAACTTCGTAATAATCTTCCGCCTCTTTTTTGCAAGAGCAGGAATCTTCCTTTTCCCATTTACAATGGTCATCCTTATGCTTGCATTTACATCGCTCGTGTTTATGTTCCCATTTACAATGCCCAGGCTTCTGTTTGCATTTGCATCCCTCTTGTTTGTGCTCACATTTTTTTTCTAAATGACAATAGCATTTTACATATTGTTCACAGCACTTTTCTTTTTTCTGATTCCAATTCATATATTGACTAAATCTACTATCTTGCATCTTTTAATCTCCCTTTTTGTTAGTTTTTTAGTAATGGTAGCGCTAACCTTTACATTTCTAATCTATGAAGCCGCAAACATGACTTGTTGGTAATTTGCCCTCTGCAACAGTGGAAAATTATTTTTCGAAAACCAAATGGAGATATAGCCATACATAGCTGTGAGAATAATAACAGATTTCAGGGCAAAAGATTGCTAGACTGCCGCCTGTAAATTTCATGGAGAAATGGAGTGAATGTATGAAGAGAATCCTGCACATCTTCTTTCTATTCATGTGCTTACTGGTCGTGATTTCATTGTGGATGACACAAAAACAGCCTTCAATTATAGCCACGAACCCCGAAAGTGCGACTTCCTATGCAGAGGAGCTTGGCGAAAAATTACAAGCTACGAATTTTACCAAACAGGTGATACAGGCGATACGAGCGGCAGGCTACTCGCCTGATAGTACAGTCGGTTATTTAATAGATTCTCCAGCGCATCAAGTCATCACGATTCAATTACACGATGGGGAAGAAATTGATGTAAGTACAGAAAGTGAGATTCAATCAATCATCGATGAGCTGTCCAAAAAGAATAATATTCATCTATTTATGGTCAACGTTCAGCTACTAGAGCGTGACTAATCGAGGGGAGAGGCACTGTTATTGGTGTCTTTTTTACATATAAAGGGAATTGCGTTATAATGATAACAGAGGTGAGAGGAATGAAAATCTTAATATTAGGTGCCAGTGGACGTGTCGGCAGCCATATGGTGGAGCTAGCATTAAAGGATCAGCATGAGGTCACTCTATTGGTCCGTAATCCCGATAAAATACCGCACCATCAACAACAGCTGCGTGTTATCCAAGGCGATGTTTTAAACAAGCAGGATGTCGAGCAGGCAATGGTCAATATCGATGTGGTAGTCAGTGCATTAAATACAGATGGTGGCGATACATTATCGGCTAGTTTACCGTTGATTCTTGAAGCGATGACAAAGCAGCTGGTGAAAAGAATCATTACGATCGGAACAGCAGGGATCTTACAAAGTCGTGTAACACCGACTATTCTTCGTTATCAATCGACTGAATCGAAACGAAAATCGACCGTTGCTGCCCAGGAGCACCAACGTGTATTTGAACAATTACAGCAATCTGCTATGGATTGGACGATTGTTTGTCCTACCTATTTACCTGATGGAGCTTGGACAGGAAACTATCGCGTTGAACGCAACTTTTTGCCAGAGGGAGGCAGCCAAATTTCCGTAGCAGATACAGCAGACTTTGCCTATCAACAAATCTTTCGTGAGGATTTTTTGAGAACGCGCGTCGGTATTGCCTACTAGAAAAGAGGAGCTATAGTGAAATGTATTCATGCCATCATCGGGATAATCATCATTGTCGTAGGATGTGCCTTTCTCAGTACAACCATTGAGGAGGCGCCTGTTAGAAATGTGATGCTGAAAGTTTATGGAAGTTTCATTGTTTTCGTCGGGTCATTCTACCTCAAAAAAATTGCGAAATTTGGTAAGCAATAATCACTTTTACACAAGGATAGTCTAAATGAACTTATCGATTTGACCTATTTTTATGCTAAACTGTCCATATGGTTGTCATTTTAGTGAAAAAATATACTGTTATTTTCCTTTTTATAGAAGGTTTGCTATACTTTATGTCGAATATATCTATTGAAGAGGTGATGATATGGACAAAGAGATATCAAATAACTATCAATATCCTAAACACCTAACAAGCCATGATGGAATCGAAACGACAGAACTATATGTCATCAAGATAACAAAGGAACAAGTGGATAGGTTGATTGAGGATATCGATCAAACATTAAAGACGTCGACATGACGTCTTTTTTTCATGCAAAAAAGGCCACCTTCCAAGAGAAAGTGACCCAAAACAGGAGCGCTGTGGAAAGGCTAGATTTGCTTCACACTACTATTTATATGTAAAAGTAGTCTTATTAGCTAGCCATTTGCCTGAAAGCATGCATTATGTACAACCTCAGTTTTTTTGACATGAAAAGGAGTAATTCAATGCCAAATAATCTCGTATGATGGTGGGCTGTCCGCCATTTTCAAGACATAGCTTACTAGCTATTTTAATTTCCTTCTGATTATAGTGAGATTGTGCACCAATCAAAAATATGCCTGACAGTATCAATAAAGTACCGATGCCCAAAACATATTTTATAACCCTTTTCACTCAACTTACCTCCATTTCAATATGTCTTTCCTCTTGTCTAACATATGATGGAGCAACAAAGTATTATGTTTAATTGACAATGTGTATACGTTTGTATACAATATATTTAAATCAACGTATACAAATGTATACAAAAAGGAGTGTTTGAATAATGAGAGGATCAGGATTTAGAGAGCATATGAGAGAGGGACATCACCGTGGAGGTCGTCACAGAGGCATGGAAGGCGCACCACAGCGAGGAGCGAAAACGTTCCGACGAGGTAAAGCGATATCGTTTCTAGAAATGCTGCATGTGAAGCGTGCAACCATTAAACAGCAATTAGAGCAGCCAGAGTTTCAATCCATTCAGCAAATTTTAGTAGGGGAATTAAAAGCCATCGACCTGGTTATCCAAGAATTTAGCCAGTTGTTTGATATTCAAGAAAATGAAACAAACGACAGTCTACAAGAGGAAGAAAACGTGCATGAAACAAATGAATAATTATATCGATGAGGTATTTTATCAGCACGATGCCATGTTAGAGGATGTCATATCCTCTATTGTGGAAAACGGCATGCCTGCCATTTCGGTGTCCCCATCCTCAGGCAAGCTGTTAACAATGCTTGTGTCAATTACAGGAGCGAAGGCTATTTTAGAAATTGGTGCGCTGGGTGGCTATAGTGGCATCTGCTTAGCAAGAGGGATCGAAGGAGAAGGCACATTGACCTCCCTAGAATTACAGGAGAACTATGCACAGCTAGCTGCTCAAAATCTTGCCAAGGCAGGCTTTGCCGAGCAAGTGACGTATAGGACTGGTCCTGCACTTGAGAACCTTGAAAATCTTGTAGCAGAAGGACAGCGTTTTGATTTCTTCTTCATTGATGCAGATAAGGATAACTATGAAAATTATTTAGCCTATTGCATTAAGCTGGCCAACCCTGGTGCATTCATTGTGGCAGATAATGTCCTTGCAGGGGGCAGTGTAGCAGACCCTGAGGCAGCATCAAAGCGCTATACAGCCATTATGAAAAAGTTCAATATCACAGTGGCGAATCATCCACAGCTTGAATCCGTCCTTCTGCCGATTGGGGATGGCATGACAGTTTCAAAAGTTAAAAAATAATGCATATCACGAATTAACTATTAATGGTAAAATATTGTTAGCAAACGATAAGGGAGAGATGCTTTTGAAGCAAGCACTAGTAGTCATTGATGCACAGCAAGAATTAATTGAGGGAAATCAGGATGAACAAGCCGTCTATCGCAAGGATGAATTGCTTGAGACAATCAATACCGTAATTCAGAAAGCTACCGAGGCAAACGCACATCTTATTTTTGTGCGTGATCAGGATGTAGCTGGTGGAGAAGGGGAGGGCTTTCAGGTACATCAAGCGATTCATGTACCACCGACAGCTGTCTATTTTGATAAACTGGCTACAAATGCTTTTTATAAGACGGGCTTACTCGATTATTTACAGGCCAATGCGGTAGAGCATTTGGTGATGATGGGCTGCAAAACGGAGCATTGCGTGGATACAGCAGTAAGAGCGGCAACTATTCATGGCTTTGATGTCACACTGGTGGGAGATGGCCATTCAACAAATGGTTCCCAATACTTATCACCAGAAGATACGGTTGCCCATCATAATGACATCCTGCACGGCCATTACAACGTGGATCATTTCTCACTGGTGCGAAACGCCGACGAAGCATTATTTGAACCTACACATAATAGCTATCGCTAATAAAAAAGACCAAGAATCTAGGTTCTTGGTCATTTTTACATATAGAAATGATTGAGCATCCATCCTATAACCGTACTCACGATACCGACTACTATCAAAACCAGCCCATGGGTTGGTGCTTGATAATCCTTTTTAAGTACGATCCCCATACAGATAGCCATGAGCCCACAAAAAGCTTGGAATAGGAGAAGGGCAAGCAAAACATTGACCCAACCGATGATTAAAAGTAATCGCTTACTATTATTTTCATGTACCATTTATTGTTCTCCTTCATCTTTTCTATGTAAATAAAGGGCAAAACCTGACGCGCCGAGTAGTAGGATTGAAAAAATAATAGTCATCATCGCTTGATAGACAATAGCGGTAATGAATAAAAGCAGTAAAATAATCAGCATAATGAAACGCAGTAGGATATTTGTTTTTTTACTAATCGTGAAAAAATCCTGCAGAATAATGAGTAAAAAGCTTACCCCGAATAGGAGAGCGTATTCAATAATGAATAGAGGTTGCATATTCGGTATACCAAAATGAAAGAATTTTGAAATGAATATAGGTATGAGTATGTATTTTATATACTTGTACCACTGGAAATGGCGATCCATGTTGCTGCCTCCAGCTCTATCGATAATTTTTACAAATATTGTAACAAAAATTAGGGTGCGATACAACGATCTTTTATCTTCATAGGGCCACTGTGCGAGCAGTGACCCTAAGTATCAAGTCAGGAGGTGTAAGGCTAAAATTAGCTTTACACTATTATATGTATGAGAAAGTAGCTTCGAAAGTTAGTTATTTGCCTGTTCGATAGATTATTTTTTGAAAGGCGACTAAATGGTGCACCAATTGTCGGATGTAAAGGTACTATTCCTGCTAAAGTAGTGATAAGGAAGGTGATAGAAGTGGATTCTTTAACAAGGTTGAATGAGGCGATTGCGTATATCGAGGCCAATCTAACGGAGGAAATTGATGTGCAAGAGGCTGCGAGATTAGCTTATTGCTCGGAATATCATTTTAAACGAATGTTTTCTTTTCTAGCAGGCATCTCGCTATCAGAGTATATTCGTCGTAGGCGCTTGACACTTGCTGCACTGGAACTGTCGGATTCATCTATGAGAATTCTCGATATCGCAATTCGCTATGGCTATCGCTCTGCAGATGCATTTACAAGAGCCTTTCAGCAAATGCATGGCATCACCCCATCAGAGGCGAGGCAAAGTGGTCAACACTTAAAAGCTTTCCCACGGATGACCTTCCAACTTACTATACAAGGAGGTTGTGAAATGAATTACCGACTCGAACAAAAAGAAGCGTTTCACATCGTGGGTCTTATGAAAAGAGTACCCATCGTTTTTCAAGGAGAAAATCAAGCGATAACCGAAATGGCACGTTCATTAACAATGGAGGATATTGCGCAACTAAAAAAGCTATCTAATGTAGAACCAAAAGGAATCATCCAAGCCTCCGCCAACTTTTCCGAGGGCAGAATGGAGGAGAAGGGCGAGCTTGATCATTATATCGGCGTGGCCACAACAGAAACGTCTCACCATTTCACACAGTTGGATGTACCCGCTTGTACGTGGGCGGTCTTTGAAGCGGTCGGGCCATTTCCGCAAACACTGCAGGAAACATGGGGTCGCATCTATGCCGAATGGTTCCCATCTTCTGGCTATGAACAGATTGCTGGTCCAGAAATCGTGCACCATGCAAGCACCGATTTTTCCTCACCAACCTTTACTAGTGAAATCTGGATTCCTCTTCAGAAAAAAGAGCCTCTTGCGTAATGCGAGAGGCTTTTACTGTATTTTCGTTCCATTTGGCAGCTGCTGATCGGGCGTTAACAGGATCACATCACCCTCCACAGGCACGCCACCAATGACAAGCACCTCTGACTTAAAACCAGCAACCCGACGCGGTGGGAAATTAACAATCGCTACAACTTGCTTTCCAATAATGACTTCGGGTGTATAACGCTTCGTAATTTGTGCAGAAGACTGTTTAATGCCCAGCTCTTCACCGAAATCAATTTTCATTTTAATCGCAGGAACCCGAGCCTTTGGTAGTGCCTCTGCCTCTAATACCGTACCAATTCGTATATCAAGTGCTGTAAAATCTTCTATTGTCGCCATTTTTGTACTCCTTCAGCTTTTATGACAATGTTAGCATTTAATAGAAAAAAATACAAAAAAAGAAGAGCACATAGCGTGCCCTTCTCTCGTTAACGACGATGCTCTACCAGGTCAATCGCACCTAACACAATGTGCGCTAAGCCAAAGCCAAAAATCGTATTGGCCACCATTTTGTTAGAGCCATGTTTTTGCTTCATTGCATAGCCTGCCGCCGTAACAGCTGACCCGAGTATAGTGGGGATTAAACCTTCACGAATTCCATTCATAATTTGATCCCTCCGTCGTATGATTCGGCGTGAGCTCCACACCATACTTACTATGAACGTTTGGCGAGCATACTATACTAGGCAAATAGCTTCATAAACATCGATGTCCGTTTTAAAGTATCTTGCAGATTGAAAACCTTCTGCAAAAAAACTTCGTTAATATCTTTTCTTGTTGAAGTTTGCGGTAGCGTTTATGTATTAAATCATTCAACGTATTTTTTGTTAAAACGATTAACCAATCTTCAATGTGTATAGCTTTACATAGTTAATGCCTCCTGTAAAATTACATGTGCTAGTTCATGATCATGGATGATATAAGGTACTTCCTCAGGCTCCACCCAAATCCGAGTAATTGTTTCATGCTCTCGCAAAAACGGTAGACACTCCTGTATCGCCATTTTATAAAATAGTTGATAACCAACTATTGGATATTTGCCCCCTTCTATAAATAGGGGATTTTCTTCGTGACTAACTTCAATCGCACCGATATATTGAATAGTACCTTTCACATAGCCTTCTTCCAAAGCCTCGCGATGAAGTGTTTCTTCAGGGGTTTCATCGTTTTCCACGTGGCCACCTGGATAATTAAATTCGCGATCTTTCACATGAACCAGTAAAACACGATCTTGATGAAAGCAAATACCATGGACACTTGTCACTTTACTAATATCTTGCATTGTTTGTTGTGATAGCCACGTCAACTTAATAGGATGTCCACCCCAATTTACATAATGATGCACCATCTACTCAGCCTCCTTTGCTCACTATTTTACTGAACTGTAATAATCCTGTATATGTAATTTTTGGAATTCGTGAAACAAATAGGAGACGTTAGCCGTATAATAAAATAAGGGGGGCTGAAAATGAAGTATATAGGCATTGGAACCATCTTGTCCATTCTAGGTGTTATATGCTCCATTCTCATATGGGGGAAGGAGGAAGCGCATTTGCTTTCAGGTTTACTAGGCGGAATTTTCATTGTCTCTGCCATGTTAATGTCAGGAGCCATAGCAAGCGGAGATAGAATGCGTGCCAATTTAGCAACAGAAACAAAAGAAGACAGAAACGAACGCAATCACCTGATGAATAACGCTTTACTCTTAGCAATACCAAACATTATTGTAGCTATCTTTGCTTATTATCTTTGAAGCTAATAGCAGCCATTTATCAAAATCAGCGTTGTATCCGTCAGATCTAGAATTATATCCCGCAACTAAGAGGAGCAATCCATTCTATGCAATTGTATCCTTCAAAGTAAGCAGTGTATCCGCCAGAATAAGCATCCTAACCGCTACATTGAGGATTATATCCACCAATTAAGAGGAGCAATCCATTCTAAGTAATTGTATCCATCAAAATCAGGAGTGTATCCGTCAAAATAAGCATCCTAACCGCTATATTTAGAATGGTATCCACCAGTTAAGAGGAGCAATCGATTCTTAGCAATTGTATCCATCAAAATCAGCAGTGTATCCGTCAGAATAAGCATCCTAACCGCTACATTTAGGATGGTATCCACCAATTAAGAGGAGCAATCGATTCTAAGCAATTGTATCCTTCAAACTAAGCAGTGTATCCGCCAGAATAAGCGTTCTAACCGCTACATTTTGAATGGTATCCACCAATTAAGAGGAGCAATCCATTCTGAGTAATTCTATCCGTCAAAATCAGCAGTGTATCCGCCAGAATAAGCGTTCTAACCGCTATATTTTGAATTATATCCACCAGTTTAGAAGAACAAACCATTTTGAATAATTCTATCCATCAGAATAAGCATCCTAACCGCTACATTTAGAATGGTATCCGCCAATTAAGAGGAGCAATCCATTCTAAGCAATTCTCCGCCAGAATAAGCATCCTAACCGCTACATTTAGAATGGTATCCACCAGTTAAGAGGAGCAATCGATTCTTAGCAATTGTATCCATCAAAATAAGCAGTATATCCGCCAGAATAAGCATCCTAACCGCTACATTTAGAATGGTATCCAGCAATTAAGAGGAGCAATCGATTCTAAGCAACTGTATCCATCAAAATAAGCAGTGTATCCGTCAGAATAAGCGTTCTAACCGCTACATTTTGAACTGTATCCAGCAACTAAGAGGAGCAATCCATTCTGAGCAATTGTATCCATCAGAATCAGCAATGTATCCGTCAGAATAAGCATCCTAACCGCTACATTGAGGATTGTATCCACCAATTAAGAGGAGCAATCGATACTTAGCAATTCTATCCGCCAGAATAAGCATCCTAACCGCTACATTTAGAATGGTATTCACCAGTTAAGAGGAGCAATCGATATTTAGTAATTGTATCCATCAAAATCAGCAGTATATCCGTCAGAATAAGCGTTCTAACCTCTACATTTAGAATGGTATCCGCCAATTAAGAGGAGCAATCCATTCCAAGCAATTCTATCCATCAAAGTAAGCAGTGTATCCGCTAGAATAAGCATCCTAACCGCTACATTTAGGATTGTATCCACAATTAAGAGGAGCAATCCATTCTAAGCAATTGTATCCATCAAAATCAGCAGTATATCCATCAAAATCAGCGTTCTAACCGCTACATTTTGAATTATATCCACCAGTTTAGAAGAACAATCCATTCTAAGCAATGGTATCCACCAATTAGAATCAACAATCCAATATGAGCGATTCTATCCATTAGAAATCACGTTCTAACCACCACATTTAGAATCACACCCACCACATTCTACAGGCTATCCACCATTCATTACATATAAAATTCATAAAAAGTGTCACATCTACCCTAGGTGTGGCTTTTTTTGTTGCATTTAATAGGGAGGAGTACATTTGCAATAGAGAGGTGGTACTATGCAATTAACAGATGGTACACGGACATTTGAAACGGACATCATTGATGAGGCGGCCAAAAAGAAGGAGTGTGATGAGCAGGAGCGGGAGATGCTCAATGCCTTTGCTCGCTATGCTTACCTGCGATACAAGCAAATACGAGATAAAGTAAATCCACGAAAATGCAAATATATGTATATGCATCAGGTACGCCAGCAATTAGCATTACCTGCTAGACTACAACGTGTTTGTAAGCTGCTTTCGATGACGGAAGAGGAAGTGCTGTACATTGTGGAATTTGTGCGGAAGTATTTGAAATACGTCAAATAAGCCTCATCGCCATTGATGGGGTTTTTTTACATAATTTCTAGGGAGAATTGTTTCTCAACACTCGCTCCATATAGTATGATGAACGTGTATAAAGGAGTGAGCGTAGTTGAGATTCATTAAATTTCTAGTGGTGATTGTTATTTTCCTTGGTGTAGTGGGGTATGGTGTGCTGCATTTCGGCACAAAATTTGCCTCTGAAAAAATTGTAGATACCTTGTCTACCGAATTAGAAAATAGCGGACAAAAGGAAGAAATCAAAAATACCATTGAAAATGACCCACAATTAAAAGCCTATATGGAAGAGGCGAAAACGGTCGATAGTAGCACATTACCGTTTACGACGAAAGAAGAGGCAACGACAGTATTAATTCAAAAAGTGGGCATTACGGATTTGAACGACATGCGTGTGAAATTGCAGGACGGCTCGATGACACAGGAAGAAGCCCTGCAAATGGTGGAAGGCAAATTATCCGATGAAGAGATTGCCGCATTAAAAGTCATCGTCTATAAAGAGCTTTATGAATAAAATGGGGCAGCAGCAAACGTTAGCTTCTGCTTCCACTACCCATCACTATTCAAATCTCGAACATTATTCACTTTTCACCTGCTTGTAAGGGCATGCTGTCATGGCATGTCCTTTTTTTATGTCCCTTTTTTTCAAAATTTTCTTTATATAGTTAGAAAGGATATCAGATGGAAAGAGGGATCATGATGATTTATCGAGTAGTCAAAAAGCAGAATTTTGTTGTGCTGGATAAGGCATTTTTAAATGATGGTCAATTGAGCTGGAAAGCTAAGGGCCTGCTTGCCTATATGCTGTCCTTACCAGATGATTGGCACTTTCGTCTTGCCGATTTAGCTACACGTAGTAAATGTGGACGGGAGGCGACAGCCAGCATTCTAGCTGAACTCATAGAGGCGGGCTATCTTCAAAAAGTGCAGAAGAGAGCAAAGGATGGCAAGTTCGGTAAGGTGGAGTTTTTCGTGTATGAAGCTCCCAAACGTGCGGCCATGCCGTCAACGGCTACACCATCAACGGAAAAGTCCACACTACTAAATAATGAATTACTAAATAAGCAATTACTAAAAGATAGAGATGATAAGCAGTCTACTACCACTGCCTACCATTTTTTCGAGCAACAGGGCTTTGGCACACTAACAGCCTATATTACTAGCAAAATACGTCATTGGCTCACTATGTTTTCGGAGGAAATGGTCATACATGCGATGAAGCTAGCAGTGGAGCACAATGTTCTACGCTGGCGGTATGTAGAAAAAATTTTACAAAATTGGTGCGATCAGAACATAAAGAGCCTTGCAGATATTGCGATAGAGCAACAGCGTTTTCAAGCACGCAAGCAACGAGTGTCAACACCTTATAAGGGCAGACGGCAGGAGATCATTCCGAAGTGGTTTCATCAGCGAAATGAAGAAGAACCACAATCACAGCCAACAATCAATTTTGAAGCGGAACGGCAAAAAATATTAGCCCTCTTACGGAGCGAATAAATTCTCCACATAC
This sequence comes from Lysinibacillus sp. FSL K6-0057, assembly GCF_038630885.1. Classification (NCBI taxonomy): domain Bacteria; kingdom Bacillati; phylum Bacillota; class Bacilli; order Caryophanales; family Bacillaceae; genus Lysinibacillus; species Lysinibacillus sp. FSL K6-0057. The sequence goes on from NZ_CP152047.1 coordinate 2,186,725, forward strand.
CATAAAGGTTTAATCGAAGAAAAGTTAGCATGATCCTGTAAAATGATGTGAATTCTTGCCAACGCATCATCAAAGGATTGTGGATCCTATTGGCGGGTCCAAACAATGGTTGAAAAGACAGTCATCGCTGTATAGAGGGCAAAACATATCGTCTGGTGCAGATGAAAAATAGCCATCGATTTGTCTGATATAGAAGGGGATACTAAACAAGGCAAGATTATAAAAGTCATGATAAGGATCACTTACATCATAGCCATTAAAATCAATAACCCCATTGTAAGTATGGCCCTTACAAATAATGTGACAAGGTGGAAATCATTGGGACGTTGCTTTAACAGTGGCAAGTGCGTTTCAATAAAGCACAATAGTTTAGCTTCTTGCGGAAGTTGATAGGAGTCTGATATGCCCTAAGATAAGCAGAGAATTTTTTGAGCTGTGTTGTCTCCCAATGGATTATTTGTGGGGGGCTCACCTGATGTATTTTTCTTAATTCCTAAAATTGCTCTGCGTCAGAGAGTTCCTGCATGATTTCATCTGTTGGCGTGCCTTCTAAAAAGGCGGATACGTCTGGCTTCCTGAAACAAGGCATAGTCTACGGCTTTATGCGTTCTTACACCCTGTTTTGCTAAGTCTTGGAGCAAGGAAAACTCTTTTGCGCGTTTGTCGTGATGCACTAGGTCTGCTATACGCACTATATAGCGCATTTCACCAACTGTTACGAGATACTTACGATCAGGTGAATAGCCTTTATTAATTTTTACTAGTTCCGTAAAGCCGTATAAGCTTGGTAATTGACGAATCATCTCTATTGCCTGCACATTTTCTTTGCTCACTTTTAATATTTTAGAAGATAAAAAATACTACAGAAAACAATACTTTGTCAATGCTTGGAATCAAGAAAAGAGGTTATAAAATCATATTGAAAAAATAGTAAAAGAGCACAACTAACTAGAAATCACTTTTGTGTGAGCATTTACTAATAGTAAGTGGATGTCATTGTGACATTCACACTTCATAGCTTCGAGGAAAGAGAGGTGAAACGATAACAGCTAGTGTAGTAATGCCGTAAGAAACACTCTCTTACCAACGGTTGATTTTCCCTAACTACCGCAAATAGCAGAAAAGCATCACATAGCGTCAGTCGCTAAAAAAATAATAGGAAAGGACGGTGCAGCATGAGTTATGTTATTGAAAAACAGTTGATGTCAGGATTACCGAATCAGGCGCTAACGGCAGTAAAATACGTTGTGGCCCATGAATCAGGTAATGGCAACAATACAGGTCCAAAAGCATTGGAAAACGAAATTGCCTATATGAATCGAAATAAAGCCAATGCCTTCGTCTCTCACTGGGTAGGCGGTGGTGGACGAATCGTACAAGTAGCCCCTGTGAATCGCGTGCAATATGGCTGTGGTCCAAAGGGAAATCCGTATAGCTATGCCCAGGTGGAATTGGCACGGACTGCTGACAAGGAACAATTTAAGAAGGATTATGCCGCTTATATTTGGCTGTTACGTAAGCTTGCCATAGAGGCAGGGGTTCCTACTGTTTTAGATGGCAACGGTAATGGCATTAAGTCACATCGATGGATTGCGGAAAATCTAGGAGGCACTACGCACAAAGATCCTTTTGACTATTTAAAAAGTATGGGGATTACAGAAGCACAGTTCCAGCAAGATATTAAAAATGGGCTTGAGGAGGGATTAACAGTGTCGCAATACAATGAGCTGAAACAAGAGATCGCGACGTTAAAAAGCTTACTAGCTGAAAAAGCTAGTTTACAAACAATCAGAGAAGTAGGCGCAGCCCATAAAGAGGCTTGGGAATGGGCTATTAACGAAGGCATTATCCGAGGCGATGGAAGTAAGAACATGAATCCAGCAGGCGCCTTGACGCGGGAGCAAATGGCGACCATGCTGAAGCGCTATTACGACAAATTTATAGCCAACTAATTGTACAGGATAAGGCTCAACTATCATCATGAGCTTTATCCTTTTTCTTTGAATAAAGGTTTTTTCAAACTTTTGTCGAATGTAGTAGAAGAGAGGAGGGGTTTTGATGTTAACAAAAATAAGAAAAGTAAAATTTGAACAAGAAAGAAAAAATCCATTATACCAGGTGGTGATGGAATGTCCAGATGGTAAGCAACTCTATGTAAAATTTGATTATACGTATAAAACAAAGAATTTCTGGCCATTGGAAGTGAATTATAATAAAAAGAACTATGGTGCTAAGCTCGCATGGTATACAAATGAAGTCGAAAATATGACAGTGGCTTTATTTTTAGCAACAATTGCTAGCAAAATCAACAAGAAGTATGATTTTAACTTTAAGTAACAATAAAAAAAGCAGCACCTTATAGGAGCATACTGCTTATAGCCTGTCCATTAATTTGTCGAGATATAGACAACGAGTGCTGCCTCATCAAATGTTACATTTGCGCCGAGTGCTTGACTGACAAAGCGTAAAGGCACCATTGTTGTTCCTTGATAAATTTCAGCTGGATGGCTGAGTGTAATCGTTGATGAAGCACCATTTGCATCAACATAAGCCGTCTTATTCCCCACACCGATCACAATTTTTTTACTGTCCTTTGTTGCCGTCACTTTTTTCGTCGCACTATCATAGCTAACCGTTGCCCCAAGAGATTCAAAAATCGCCTTCATCGGCACTAAGGTTGTGCCATTTTTCATATAAGCGCCAGGCGTATAATTTTGCTTCACGTCATTTAAATAGACAGCAACCTTCGTTAATACGGGTGCTACCGTTGCCTTAGGTGTCGGCGTAGCATGACTTTGACCGCCTGAGGAAGACCCTGCATTATTGCCACCATTGCCATTATGATAATGATAGCCTGAACAAAGCCCTTTAGCCTTTGATTTGTCAGAACAGTTGTGCCCACCATTGCCATCTAAACGCCCTGGATGTGCGCTTGCAATAGAGGCTGTGGTGAAAAATAACGTAAGCATCGCCATCAACAAAACCAATTTCTTCATATAAATCCTCCTATTTATAAAATATGTAATTATTATACTGTTAAAAAGTGAATTTTGATATGTTTTTATAGGAAATTAGTTTTAGCGGATACTTTCAACACTAAGAAAGCACTAACAGTCAAGGCTGGTTAGTGCCTTCTTAGTGTTGAAAAACAAAAAAGTCAATTGAAAGGTAGAAATGGATTTCCGTTGCAGGCTACTTGCTTTCCTGTGGGCGAGCGCCGAATCGCTTCCTCCGCTACCGCTCCGTGCAGGGGGCTCGCCTGTCTCGCTATCCCGCGGGAGTCAAGTAGCCTTCCACTCCAACCCATAAAAGTGTTACCTTTTTAGCAAAGGTTTTCAAATAAAGTGGAGGTGTTGTCACGCATCACTTCTCCACATTGAAAATAAAAGCTTATCTCCTCTAAGAATACAGATAATGGGCTGTTTGATCGCTGCTATGAAAAAAAGTAAAGACACTTTGCAGCATGGTTGATTGGAGTGGAGCCAGCGTTACTCCTAGGGGATTTAGCGTCACAGAGGAGACCCTGGAGCGAACGCAGTGAGTGAAGCGGCTCCTCGGACGCCCCCTGGAAAGGACGCTGGCGGAACGGAAATCAACCCCTCGCCTTGCAAAGTTGCTTTTTCTGCCGTTGACATCATCTTTTTTCAACAACGTGAAGGCACTAACAGTCCAGACTGGTTAGTGCCTTTTGGTTATACCGTTAATTCATTTTCACACTGAAGATCCATGGCCTTTTGTAGCAGCCGATGCAGAACGGCTGCAAAGGTTGCAATCGTACTGGAGGCGAAGATGCTGATCAGTGACAGCGTAATAATTCCTGTAATATCTTCCTTGCCAGTAAACATCATCATAATCGCTGCAATGCCTAGCACAAGGAAGAGAACAATGGTGAAAGCACAATTTTTGATCGTTCTCAAAGCGCGTATAGAGGATTCGGAGAACGCTTGATGCTGGTCGATATTCGTTAATAGACGATAAGCTTGATACAACGCAGCGTAATAGGGAATGCATAGTGTATATACATAGATTAAAAAAAGATAGGACAAATAGGACGATTCAGGATGTGCCGCTGCATCTCTGCTGACCACCCCAGGTAACCAAAACAGTCCTAACGCTAATACAGGTATACCAAGTAGAATAATCACACTCTTTAGGAAAAGAGTTGACCCTTTTTTATGTTTCATTCAAAGCACCTCACTGGTTATGGTACATTGATTTTAAAACAATATTTATCGTTTATCAATAAAAATATATTATAAATCATTTATTTTTTATCTAAAAAAGACATCCATCCTTATGGAATCGATGCCTTTTAAGTGTGCTGATTAACATCTTACATATTTACGTTTAAAGCCCACTCTACCTCGTTCTACTTCCTTTTGAATTGTTTCATAAGCATGAAGCAGCGTGCTTTTTTTGTTGTCTCGTTTCATTTCCACTGGACCAATTGCCTGTGCTGTTGCTACAGCTTGTTCGTGGAGCGGCACATAGGAAATAGCCACTGTGTATAGAAAATTATTCATGGCCGATTTTGTACGTTCGGGTACGTCGTGGATGGTATTTTTTACGACCTCCAGCATGTTAGCCAGCTTGCTCTCGGAGAATTCGCTATCCTTGCGATTCCCTAATAGCCAGCAATAGCAGCTCCAGCCCGCAGACATTTTCAGTTCCTCACCACTGGCAATCCATGCATCTGCCACCTCCTGTGCAATTGGTGCTTCCGCTAAAGTGACCGCTACGACATAATCCGACAGCATGTAAAAATAAGCTGCCTCAATCCAACGATTAAAATCTTCCGCAGTCATGGCTTTTGGATCTGCAATGACACCAGCAAAGTACATGGCATCATAGTTGCCAGTGGCATAAAGCGCTTCTGCTAAAGCCTGATCGATTTTAATTTTCTTCGCAATGGGCTTCATCGCACCTGTTGCCACACCAAACAACGGCTCATGAGCGCCATTTGACATATACATTTTTTTCGTTCGTTCCTTGCCCAGAGCCTCTAGCTCCTGCAGCACCATTTCAGCATTCATAGTAGCACTTCCTTTTCTTTAATCGATTGCCTTGAGACAGTTAGTATTATTTACGCCATATAGCGTTTTCGTTCCTTCTAAGTGGTCACTTAAGAACCGATCCACCATTTGAATAAGCTCTTCAACGGAAAAATCAAGCTCGCCCTGTAGCCAGCTAATGGTTACAGCCGTAATGGAGACGGTGAAAAAATGGGTCACAAAACTCATATATTTTTTCTCCATCTCTTGGCACATTTCCGCAATTTGCTTCACGAAGTCTTCAATAATGCTATATATTTCTTGATGGAAAAAGCGATTAAAATGCTCATGACCCATGGAATTAATAGCATTAAGCGCAAACGCTCGATTTTTCTCTAAGTATAATACTATATCTCGATAGCCTTCTTGCCAAAGGCTTTCATCCTTATAATTATCCAGCAACTCAATTGCCTCTCGCTCTAATGTCCACTTCAATAAATCATAAATATCCTCAAAGTGATAGTAAAACGTCTGTCGATTCAATTGTGCTTTCTCCATGACTTCCTGTATCGATATCTTTTCTAATGGCTTAAGGACCATTAAGTCTTTTAAGACACTGGCTAATTGCCTCTTTGTTTTTTCACTTTTTTTCATATGGATCACCTTTTTTACAATTTTGCATTTTTGTCTGAATTTTTACAAATCACATCATCTGTCTATATCTTGCTCTTCCTTTCTTGATATACAGTATAGTCAGTTCTAATTGGAAAGGAAGAAAAGCATGAAAAAGTCATGGATATTGAGTCCTGTTTTTTGGGTGATAACAGTTATCGTGATGCTGATGGTAATGCCTAATCTTGAAAAACTTGTACTAGATAAAGGACAAATCACGTTGCCTAGTGATTTAGAGAGCGTCATTGGCACAGAGCTGTTAAATGATATTCAAAACGAAGGAAAGGATACCTATTCGTTTGTCTATGTATTTCATCAAGATAAGGGTTTAACAGCTGCTGATTATTCGGCAATCGAAGGGGTACTTCATCATTTAAACACAAAAAAGCTTCATATCACAAATGCGCTCTTCCATACAGATAGTGAGCAGGCGGCAAATCAATTAGTTAGTAAAGACCATACAACCGTCATGGCACAATTGTCAATCGATAGAAAGATCGGTACAGCCAGTGAAGCGGCAGCGTTATTAAGGGCGGAAGTAAAAGATTTATCAATGGATACATATGTAACAGGAGCCGATATTGTGATGGATGATTTCTCTTCCACAACACAAGAAGGTGTGAAAAAGACCGAAATCATTGCAGTTGTTTTTATCATTGCGATATTGGTGATCATTTTCCGTTCACCGATTATTCCATTTATCTCACTTTTAACAGTAGGGGTAGCCTATACTGTATCGTTATCCATCATCGCCTTACTTGCTAATTATTGGAATTTTCCGTTTTCTAACTTTACGCAAGTATTTTTAGTCGTCATATTATTTGGGATTGGTACTGACTACAATATTCTTTTGTTTACTCGCTTTAAAGAGGAATTAGCTAACACGAATCATGTCTTAAAGGCGATACAAAACACCTATAAAACAGCAGGGAAAACCGTATTACTAAGCAGCTCATCTGTGTTAATAGGCTTTACGGTGCTGTATTTTTCAAAATTCTCCTTGTATCAAAGTGTCAGTGGAATCGCGATTGGCATTTGTGTTTTATTGGCCGTTTTGATGACATTAAATCCATTCTTTATGGGGTTGCTTGGCTTTAAGCTGTTTTGGCCAAGTAAGGCGATATCAGGGCATACTGAAAATAAGCTGTGGGGTTTTTTAGCGAAAAACGCCTTTGCAAGACCATTCGTGGGCATTATCTTTGCCTGTATCCTCACCTTGCCATTTATTTACCATTATGCAGGGGAACTCAATTACAACGATTTAGTAGAAATTGACGACAAATATGAATCGAAGCAGGCAATTAGCTTGATTGAAAAACATTATGAGCCTGGTATGAGTGCGCCTGCAACTCTTGTTATTCAACAAAAGGAATCGCTCGCAAGCACTGATTATTTACGTGCATTAGATGAATTAACAGGCATTATTGCCAATACACCTGGTGTAGCAAAAGTCTATTCTCCGACACGTCCTGAAGGGGAGCGTATCGCTGATCTTTATGTGAATGAACAAGCAAATACACTAAAGGGGGGCTTAGGAGAAGCACAAGAGGGTGTCGGTTCTATTCAAAAAGGACTACAGGATGCCACCAATCAATTATCGGAAGAACAAGATGTCAGTGGTGTCCAAAATTTAATTAATGGCACCATACAATTACAGAATGGGGCTAGTGATTTAACGAATGCTTTACAGGGATTAACGAAAGGCTTAGACAATGCTGCAAACGGCTCTACCGATTTAATAAACGGGACAGCAGCCTTAGAAGCGGGACTTGGGGAGCTTCAACAAGGACTCAATCAATTACAAAGCTTCTATCAACAAATTGATACAGGCTTTCAACAATATCGTCCAGTTTTTTCTCAAATCGAGCAGCTAATCACGTCCTCTAAACAAGCATTTGAAGGTATTTTAGCGGCCATGAATGCATATGTCCAAGCAAACCCTGAAGCAGCAGATGATGACCATATCCAAACAACTATAAGGACTGCCCAGCAGGGAATAAGTTCGCTCAATGCATTAGATGTAGCATCGCTGTCAGCCCAATATAATCAATTAACACAGGCTTTCGGGCAAGCCAATACTTCCTTAGCTAATGCCCAATCAGCAATTGTGACATTAAAAGCAGGCGCTCGTGCCCTAAAAAGTGGTGTCAATGATTTATCCCAAGGAATAGGGACAGCCGCACAAGGGGCCAATCAAATAACGGCTGGTTCTCACAATTTAACCAATGGATTAGCTGAGGTAAAAGCAGGGCAACAGCAATTACAACAACATTTAAACAGCCTACAGGATAGCATGGTGGAACTGCGCGATGGATTAGGCGAAGGAGCAGAAGGGCTAGAAGACATTTACGCAGGATTAGATGATGCAAATGGCTATTTACATGAATTGTCAAACAAAGAAACGGGAACATTTTTTGTGCCAACAGAGGTGTTACAGGGTGAATTCCAGGAAAGCTTAAATGCCTATATGACAGATGATCGTCATGCCGCAACCTTCATGATTATTTTGGAGGTCAATCCCTATAAGGAAGAAGCCATGACGATGATGCGTGACATCAAGCATCGAGTAGACAGCTATGTGGAAAGTTCGTTATTGCAGCAAGCAGACGTCTATTTAACAGGTAAAACAATGAGTAATATCGATTTACAAGAAATTTCTTCAGCTGACTTTATACGAAGTGCAGTACTGATGCTTGCTGGCATTAGCGTGATTTTATGGTTGATCACACGCTCATTTTTACAAACGCTTATTATTAATGCCAGCTTATTAATCGCTACATTTGCAAGCCTTGGTTTAACTGAAATGATAGCGAAACAGCTGCTAGGTTATGACATGCTCAGCTGGAATGTACCATTCTTTACGTACATTATGATTGTCTCACTTGGTGTGGATTACTCCATTTTCTTGATGATGCGCTATAACGAAACAGCACAAGCAGGGCTGAAGGAAATTATTCCGACAAGCCTACAGATGGGAAGTGTTATTTTAGCTGCGGCTGTTATTTTAGGTGGCACATTTGCTGCATTAATGCCATCTGGTGTTATTACGCTGATTCAGGTAGCGATGGCAGTGATTATTGGATTAGTGATCTTGACGTTTATGATGATGCCAATCTTTATTCCAGCTTGGTTTGGGCTTGCTGACAAAATAAAGCTACTCCTAGCAAACAGAAAAGAAAACAATCAGTAATGTTCATATATTTTTTAAGAATAGAAAAATTACGATCATATGAAATGAAAATGTGGATTTGGTATTTTCCAAATCCACATTTTAGCTAGAGTCTATTCCAAATAAACATAAATTGAGCTGCATCTGATTCGAGGGCAATTTGATGATAATCAGTTGAATCATCATCTGTAATCAAACGCCCTTTTTGCACATTTAAAATGGCATGTTTAACCGAATCAGGATGTTCAATCGCATAGTGGGAGTCTTTTAGAAGAGTGAGGGCAGATCGACATTTATGTTTATCAATGCGCTCATTTTTTCCTTTAAAATACAGCTTAATCAAATAGGGCACATCGTCAATGATTAAACCAAGCTCAGGATTGGAACGAACGATTAAATCGTCACAATACCAATTCGCCTTCCCTGGCTCAAACCACTGAACATGTTTATTTTTTAAAAATATTATATAGGCTTTAACGGCTTCCTGGTAATTTTTCTGGCGTGCAGGAAGGGCGTTATCCACAATGTCGAGTAAATAGGCATCGTTAAAACGTTGTTCATGGTATTTTTTTAATCCATCACGCAGTGCTTTCCAATAATCTTTTATTGGATGGTACTCTCCTTGATATTTTATATCCTTCACAAACTTTGTCTTAGCTGCACTTCCCTTCATAGTGAAGTCTGTAAATTGTGTTAAACCAATGGATGGCTTTGTGAGAGTCGTCATTTTTCCATCACCCTTCTTTTATCTATAGATTAGTATTATATTGGAAAGGGTACATGTATATGATCGAAGGGCTAGTAAGCAATCAACGCCTAACAGTGTTCTATCACAATAAGAAAATTAGTTTTTAAAAAGAATATATTTCGATATGTTTTCACTGGGAATATAAATAGCTCAAAAAACATTTAGGTGGAATAGAAATGGCTAACAAGCAAAACAATCGCAACAGAAACAACAATGAAAACATGACTGTCGAAGAAGCGGGACGTAAAGGCGGAGAAGCTACCTCCAGAAATCATGACCTTGATTTTTATGAAGAAATTGGACGTAAAGGCGGCGAGGCTACGTCTAAAAATCATGGACATGAATTTTATGAAGAAATTGGTCGCAAAGGTGGAGAGGCTACGGCTGATAACCACGGCGAAGAATTTTATGGCGAGATAGGCCGTAAAGGTGGAGAGGCACGCAGCAAACAGCGTAGTCAGGACTCCACTGGCAACCAAAATCGTCGACATAACAATAATAACTAATCACATTCAAATAGGTTGAAACCCTTCACACACAAGGCGTTTGCAGTTTTCACTACAGGCGCCTTTTTTGTTGTTAAGTTCCCCTCAATCCACAGGATAAATTTTTGAAGTTCTCCTAATGGTAGTATATATTTAATCCGCCTCTACTTGTTTTCAGAGGAAATGACACAACATAAAGAAAACGAACGATTGCAGGTAATTGAATCCGTTGTGCAGGCTGTGAACATGACGGTCAAGATAAAACAAGATGATTCAGGTATGAATATGAATTATGTAGGTTTTGATGCGAAACGACTAGTAGAGGCAAGAAATGAGCTAATGCTCCCAACTTCACTTGAAGTGTATGTCAAAACAATGACCCTACATGAGCTAGGTCATGCTGTGGATCGAGAAGCATTACAGGCATCACTTCCACGTACAATGGAAATCTTTACGATGAAAAAGCAACATACCTTAAAGGAAATATATCGTCAGGAACATTTATTAGCCATGCTGATTGAAGAACATGAAATGAATCGTCAATTTGAGCAAACGGCCTGGACGAATGCATGGATGCTGAATCGTACACATCATCTCGTTCCTGAAAAGGACTTTCACTATATCAAACAGTATAGCCTAGCGACCTACCAGAAATTATACGACCAAGATTTACAAGCCTATCACCATCTTTTGAACCAACAGATGGTGCCATTAGTTTAGCTAGAAATAATCATTTCATACCGTCCTGGGAATAGATCAAACCAAATAGGGCAATGTAATACTACTTGGAGGTGATCATTTTGACAAAGGGCAAACAATATAAACGTCAGTCAGAGTTGGCGGAATTGGCGACAGATTTAAGTCCAGATGATTTAGATGTGCGCGAAGAAAATGCTTTAACACAAGAGCAAAAGAAAAATTCGAACGAAGGGAATCGTTCAAAAAAATCCGCCACACGCAAATCGCAATCATAACATGAACACCACAATCATTTTGGATTGTGGTGTTCTTTTATCAATCATAGAGAAGACAAAGCCATCGCCACTTTTACATAGAACTATACTACCGAGCGTTGATTTAATGTTACAATTTATAGAATGAATGAAAGGAGTTGGAATAAATGATTATATTTATCGTGTTTGTTGGCGTGGTCGTTGTCATAGGCATCGTCAGTAATGCAAATAAAAATCACAGCAAATCAAACGAGCACAACCACCACATCCATTCAACAAACGATTTTTCAACAAACGATGCACATCTTTCCTCCCAAGACAGCCACCAATGTACCGATTCTAGTGCTACAACGAGTGACTCATCCTGTGGCTCCGGCGGGGAATGAAGGTGACCATTCTGGAAAAGTGGTTGGAGTGCTCCAAAATAAGGGGAAGCCGCTCCTAAATGTAGTAGAAGTGATCCAAAATAAGGGGAAGCCGCTCTAAAGTGAGGTCAAGGTGATCTAAAATAAGAAGAACCCGCTCCAAAAAGAGTCCAAAGTGATCCAAAATAAGGAGAACCTGCTCCAAAGCAAGTCCAAGGTGATCCAAAATGAGAAGAAGCCGCTCTAAAGTGAGGCCAAGGTGATCCAAAATAAGAAGGAGCCGCTCTAAAGAGAGTCCAAGGTGATCTAAAATAAGGAGAACCCGCTCCAAAGTGTGGCTAAAGTGATCCCAAATAAGGAGAAGCCGCTCCAAAGAGAGTCCAAGGTGATCCAAAATAAGAAGAAGCCGCTCCAAAGAGAGTCCAAGGTGATCCAAAATAAGAAGGAGCCGCTCTAAAGTGAGGCCAAGGTGATCCAAAATAAGAAGGAGCCGCTCTAAAGTGAGGCCAAGGTGATCCAAAATAAGAAGAACCCGCTCATAAGTGAGTCTAAAGTGATCCAACTTAGGGAGAACCCGCTCCAAAGCAAGTCCAAAGTGATCCAACTAAGGAAGAACCCGCTCCAAAGTGGATTATAGGTGATCCTAATTAAAGAGAGGTCAAAGTAATCGAACTTAAGAGGAAATTTTTTATAGCGTGATTAAAGAGGGAGAGATCTGCTTGTCTCGGATCTCTTCTATCGTACATATTTGAATGGATATTTTTCATCGCCTCACAAATATCTACAACTGTTGAAAAGAACGGAATAGATTCAGCATCCTCGACTAAGTTTTGGTGCGTCATTGTACTTTTGGAGGACAATGTCCGGCCCATTAAATGAGGAACTGTTTTACTATTCAGTATTTTTTCAGCTAAACAAATAGCGAAAATAAGGCAACAGGCGTAAGATAGAGTAATAGATAGAGAGAATTTGGAGGTAGTAGTAGAGATGATACGATTCGAAAATGATTATGCAGAGGGTGCCCATCCACAGATTTTGCAACGATTAGTGGCTACAAATGAAGAACAAACACCGGGCTATGGTATGGACGAGCATTGTGAAAAAGCAAGAGCCTCTATTAAAAAAGCCATTGCAGCGGAGCAGGCAGACATTCACTTTTTAGTTGGTGGTACGCAAACGAATACAATCGTTATTGCGTCGATTTTAAGGCCGCATCAGGGCGTTATTGCTGCCAGTACGGGGCATATTGCGGTGCATGAAACGGGTGCTATTGAGGCAACGGGTCATAAGGTGCTGACATTGCCTAGCGATGATGGCAAGCTAACTGCGGCACAGGTGAAAGCTTGCTATGATGCGCATTGGCAGGACAGTACGCATGAGCATATGGTGCAGCCAGGTTTAGTGTACATATCTCATCCTACAGAAAATGGCACAACTTATAGTAAGGCAGAATTAACGGCTTTAAGTGAAGTTTGCCGAGACTGTGATTTACCGCTGTTTTTAGATGGTGCTCGTTTAGGCTATGGTCTCGTGGCACAAGACAGCGATTTATCTTTAGCAGAAATCGCTAAGCTTGTGGATGTTTTTTATATTGGCGGCACTAAAATGGGGGCATTGTTTGGGGAAGCAGTCGTGATCGTGAATCCTGCGTACCAAAAGGATTTCCGCTACATGATCAAGCAAAGAGGAGGGCTACTTGCCAAAGGTCGATTATTGGGCATTCAGTTCGAAACCTTATTTGAAGATACGCTTTATATGGATATTTCGCATCATGCTGTAGACATGGCGATGCTGATTCGACAGGCGTTTCTCGACAAAGGCTTCGCAATGCGCTATGACTCGAAAACGAATCAGCAATTTCCGATTTTACCAAACCATCTACTTCCGACGTTGGAAGAAAAATATTCCTTCTCTATTTGGGAAACATACGATGATACCCATACGGTTGTGCGCTTTTGCACAAGCTGGGCTACGACAAAAGAAAATGTGGAGCGTTTAATAGACGATATTCACCGATTAGCATAGCCAATCAAGCTGCACCTTGAATAAAAGGGTGCAGTTTTTTCCTATTATTCCCTAATTATTGCTATACTATCGATAAAAGGAAAGGTGGAAGCGAATGACAAAATACGTAGCACTTTTAAGAGGCATTAATGTAGGTGGGCACAATAAATTAAAAATGGCTGAATTAAGAGATGCCCTGCAACCACTAGGACTCCAAAATATTCGGACATATATTCAAAGTGGCAATATCCTGTTCGAATCAAGTGAATCTGAAGAACGCTTGCAACAGCAAATTCAAGATACCATCCTAACTACATTCACTATCACAAGTACAGTGATCATCCGTACAGCTGATGAGTTCCACTCGATTGTGAACAATTGTCCTTTCCCAGAGCAAGACTTAACAGACGCAAGTGCTACAGCTACAGGGGAAAGTCTCCATGTAGCATTACTACCAGTAGCTCCAACCGAAATAAACAGTGCTAAGTTATTACAATATGTAAGTGAAAAAGAGGGCTGCATTATCAAGGGCAGAGATGTCTATCTGTTATTTTACGATAGCATTCGCAATGCCAAGCTTAGTCAACACCTGCATAAGCTGGAGGTGCCCGCTACAGTTCGCAATTGGAAAACGATGATGAAGCTTGCGACGATGATTGATCAATAGGGAAATCACCTTTTCCAAAAGGAGGCGTGTTTGGATGCGACGGGATCAAGTAGGTTATTTTATTTATCCTGTTATGTACTTCCTTGTAAGAACGGTGAACCAATGGAGGAAGCAAGAGCCGATTACATGGGGAGAAAATGTGACGATGATGGTGATAACGATGGTCATCATCTATTTCTTTATTTGGATGTGGAATTGGTCGAAAAAGCCGTATCAATGGGGGAAGAAGAATAATAAAGAAATATAAAACAAGAGAGCAAATTTCATTTTTCTTGAAATGATGCTCTCTTGTTTTTTACTTGAACTTTTCAGGTTTTGTGGCTTTAATAGAGGCAATTTCTCCACACTGCGTACAGACAGTAAAAATAAGAGGAGAGCCAGAAGAAAAGATGCTATTCACGGGTCTTAAAGCCGCATAGCCATCTAATTTCCCTTCAGAAAAAGATTGACCACCACAGGCCTTGCAACTATATGTATTCGTTTCCATGTTCTCACCTCATAATGTAAGTTTAAGGAAATTATAACATAGAAAAAGCTACAGCGATATGCATCACTGTAGCTCAGAATTGGTTGATACCCTTTGAGGTTTTCTAAAGTATTATAGCATAACAACTTATTCATTGTATAGATGAAGGAAAATATACTTCATTTGACTTGACTGAATTGGCTATTTGAACGAAAAGATTGGGTGTTTCATGATTCGTGACATCTTTATAAATGCTGAGAAGATATTGTAAATGGTTTTCTTCAAAGACAAAGAAATTAAAAAGTAGGTGCTCAAAATAAATCCCCTGACTACCATCCTGCAGTGTATAGGCTTTTCCTGAAAAGCTCAATTTTTGTTGAATAGGTCGAATATCGATTTTAAAAATATGCTGTTTCATTTCGTTATGAACATAGAGAATATTTAGTGCATCATTTATGCCATCTTCATGATCTTTGTAAAATCGGCCAAATTTATGCGTGATGGAAAATGGGGGTAAAACAGTTGGCAGTTTGACCTTAGTATAATACTGTTCGAATTCCTTCACAGCTGCTTCTACTGATTGATAGCCCGCTTCATCAAATTTTTCCTCAAAAGTGGGCGGCTGAGGATGCGCACTAACATGATTAATGGTTTGGTAAATTAAAAAAATAAATAGTGAAAAAGTAATTTTCTTCAGCATTGCTTGCACGTCCTTATTGAAAGTACTTTATTTTTAAGTATCTCGATTCAGATTGAAAATATACACTTCACATTCAAGGCTATTAGTTTAAAAATAAATAGTTTAATGTTAAACTATTTAACGGTAAGAGAGCTAATTCGCTCTTTTTCGTGTGATTGAAGGAGGAATTAAAAATGGATCGAGTAAAAAATAAAGTGGCATTAGTGACAGGTGGGGCTTCTGGTATTGGTTTATCCGCAGCTAGCTTATTAGCAAAAGAGGGCGCAAAAGTAGTTATTGCTGATTTCAATGTAGAGGGGGCAAAAGAGGCGGCAGCTACTTTAGTCAAAGAAGGGTATGAGGCGGCAGCGATTTTCCTTGATGCAGGGGATGCTTCCTCCATTGAAGCGGCCGTGAACTTCACGGTAGAACGATACGGCTCATTAACGGTGCTCTTTAATAATGTTGGTCTAACTAACCTGAAGAAGGATTTAGATGTATTGAATATTGATTTAGACGAGTGGGACCGTTTAGTGAATGTGAACTTAAAATCCATCTTACTTGGCAGTCGTTTTGCGATTCCGCATATGCAAAAAGCGGGCGGGGGCTCAATTATTAATACGGCTTCTATGGCGGCATTCGCCAGTGACCAAATCCGTACAGCCTATGGGGCGACAAAAGCAGGGGTGGTGAATATGACGAGAAACATTGCCACACAATTTGGGAAGGATCATATTCGTTGTAATGCGGTTGCACCAGGGCTTATTTTAACACCAGCTGCGAAAAACAATATGCCAGAGGAAATGCTAGCAATCTATGGAAAATTTAATGCGCTACCTTATCATGGGGAAGCAGATGATATTGGCCATGCAGTGGTATTTTTAGCCTCTGACGAATCAAAATTTATGACGGGCCAAACATTGCAAATTGAAGGCGGCCATTATCTCGCTAACCCAACCATCGCTGATACTAATAACTGGCTAGCATCTTTATAGCGAAAAAACAATTATAAAAAGAGGTTGCCTATTTTTAGGACAACCTCTCTTTTTATTATGCAAAAGCTTCTGAATAACGCACAATACCCCGCACATCGGCAAGTGCATTTTCTGTTAATTCAAGAGCCATAAATGCTTCGTCTGGTACTTCAAACGGTGCTCGAATATGCCAGTTGCTTGCTGGTTGAAAGCCAAACTTTGGGTAGTAATCTTTGTGACCTAACAGAATGACAGAATGGTACCCTAGCTCCTGTGCTTTTTTGAGAGCCGCACGAATTAATTGACTGCCGATGCCCATTTTCTGATGAGAAGGGGCAACTGAGACAGGGGCAAGAGCTAATGATTCCACAGCTTTGTCACCATCCAGTATGTGAATTTTTGATAAAAGAATATGACCAACCAGTTCATCTTGTTGAATAGCAACGAGTGATAGCTCAGGGATAAAGGCATCTGTTTGGCGAATGCGCTGTACCAGCAAATGCTCCTGATGATCACTGTATGCTTCATTCAAAAAAGCACTTTTCACGATGGCCTCCGTTGTTTGATAATCTGCTGTGAGTTCTTGTCTAATAATCATGTCCATTTGTAATCTCCTGTTCTTTTGAAAATCTATAAATGGTGCTTTCTTGCTACATTCCCTGTATTAAGAAAGCGTACTCACAATGCTTAAACATAAGTTGAACAAACAAAAGCCTCCCATATAGACTGTTTATAGTATAGCGAACTTGAGCGCTTTATAAAATGCTATTCACTCGAAAATAAAGGAAAAATCGGTGAATCGACTGTTTGAAACATGAAATCCCTCCAAAAATTTCATGTTCCTATGTCCCTAAAAGAAAAGCAAGATAAAGCACTGCGTAAAGGGGAAGGGCAATAGAAAGGAGGATATACATGCTCCATTCACCAAGCGATAATTTTCGTTGCCACTTCGTTAATTTTAGCTGTCGACAATAGATCATACTAGCAAGTAAAAAAATTAATAAAGTAAAATCCTTTAAGTTATTTAAAAAGGTGATCAATAGTATCAGCTCCTTTAGGCTTTTGCAATATATGTGCTAACATGATTTTCGATGACTATAGAGATGCAAAAAGTGCGTCTCTATCTTACATAGAAACGCACTTCGATTTATTCCTCTCGAATGACAATAAAAACGCCACTAAAAATTAACAGGGAGCCAATCCAAAAGGAAAGCCCGATCGTCTCTCCCAATAAGAGCCAGCCTAAAAATGTGCCAACAATAGGTTGAAAGAAGAAAAATAAGCCACCACTAGACGCATTCATTAGTTGAAGCCCTTTATTCCACAGTAAAAAACCACCAGCTGTTGAGACAATGCCTAGGTAGAGCAAGCCCCCTGAAATCGTTGGCTGCAAAACACTTGCTAGATCCAAATCCTGTAGCCTTGGAAGGACAAAGGGCGTCAATAGCATCACGGCAATCAAAGATGTATAGGTCGTAACAACAATTTGTGAGTAATGGCTTGGCACCTTTTTGATTAATACCGACATCAATGCCCACGTTAAGGCTGCAAGCAGTAAGTAGAGTCCACCTAATTGCTGTGTCACGTCGATTTGTCCGTTACCTACAATGATCCCCACGCCCATCGTGGCAAGAGCGATGGACAAACACTTTTTCAGCGTAATGCTTTCTTTTAAAATCAAACGGGCAAAGACGACCATAAAAGCAGGAGTTGTCGCTGTAATGATTGCCCCCATCTGCGCAGTGGACAGCATTGTACCCATTTCCTGCGTAACAATCGAAATGGTGTTCCCGATAAGTCCAACAAGAAAAATAATCAGCCAATCTTTTTTCACTATTTTCCAAGATTGCTTCATCACGATACCAATGATACCGAGTGCAATCACCGCAATTAAATAACGCATCCAAACAAGCTCTAATGGTGGCACAACCTCCACCACTACTTTAACGACGACATACATAGCACCCCAAATACTTGCGGCAAGCGATAAAAAGATGGCGCCGATTACTAGATTTCCCATGTTTTTTCCTCCGTTTTCATAGATACCTATGCCCTTAACGGAGAAAAAGCGCTTCTACCGTTAAGGAAGAAGAAGTGCTGGTACATCCTGTTCAAATAATGGAGCAAACATCATAATCATCCCACCATCCTCAAGTCATTTTTTATTAAGTATAATAGAATATACATTGTTTTCCTAGGGGTTATGGATGAAAATAGGATTATTTCCATACGAGATAGGGGGAAAGAAACATGAAGAACAAACCATCCAAATTAGACGAGGTATCCTGCATTCTGTTAATCACCACAACAGAGAGTATGGTGGGGGAAACCTTCCTTTTGTAGATTTCCGCCTTTACAATTTCACCCCATTATTTTTAGACTGGATGAAGTAGCTATTAGTTGATTCCTGCTTATAGTGTCCTACATTCAATTCGTTCAGATTTATTAAATCCTTAAAGAATTTTGGGACATGGCAATCCCAATCTACATTTGCTATTGTTAGTGGGAAATTATCCTCAGCTGGATTAGGCGTATGTATATTTACTGAATCCAAACTAGCGTCTTCCTCCACGAACTCCATCCACAATTGATAGGGTTTTCCGAGTGTCGAAAGCTTTTCTGATAAATGGTTATACAAGGCGATATGTGCTTTTATATGCTCTCTTCCTATTTTCAAACTATTATTGCCATACCCGTAAAAATCAAGGTGGGTGTGCCACAAGTCAAACCAACCTTCTTTGCCAAAGTCTACATCATATGGGTCTGCCGTTGTTTCTCGCCATAAGTTACGGAAATAACGCTTTTTCCCACGAAATTTTTTCAAATTACTGTTCCTCCATTTAAACAAGTTGTTCTTTTCATTGCTTTGCCTTTATTAAAATAATGGCTTTGGAAATCCATTAAGGTGCGCGATAACAGAGATTTGCCCAACATGGTAAGCTTCATGCGAGTAAACATGATGAAACAACCAGTTAAGTGTAGGTACGGAAGGTGGTGTCCAACCATCGGAAAACTTTGGCACCTCGACTAATTGATTGAGCTGCGAATCGTCTAATGTATGTAGAATGTTATCCGTATAATTTCTAATTTTAATATAGCTATCTAGTATTTCCTTGGGTGAACAATCATCGTGAAGGTTTAACATACAAGGTTTTTTAAGACCAATTTCATTCACCCAATAGTCTTCGCTACTGGATAAATGAGAAATAACCCAAGCTACATTATTTGGATAAAAATCGGATTTCTTATACCAAAACGCTTCATCAAGATTGTTTAGGTAAGGTATTAATGTTTTCCTAAGATCATTACGATATGGAAACAGCAAATCCATCCATCCTTTCATTTATGCATACGTTTATTGTAAAGGAACAAGCATGGGATAGGAAATGAATACTTTATTTCTCAGGTTGAATGCGGTCTGGAATAATTAAACGATAGATAGTGTCCAAAAAAAAATCACCTTGAGGAAGGTGATTAAATCGGATTGACTTTAAGCTCTTTTAGAATCAAAAGAACGCCCATTCCATACACGATAGAGATTGCTAAAGGTACAAGTGTGAAAGCTTGATCAACAAAGAAGCCACCTAAAATCAGAGCAGAAAAACAGACGCCTAAAGTCACAAATAAATAAGCTTTACTTTTATAAATCCATATGTAAGGAAGAAAATGAGAGCCTGCAAGTAAACCAATTGTGAAGGGAAGGTATTCTGGTATGTTCATATACACAATGATAAATACAGGTATGTAAAAAGCTTGAGGAGCGGCAACGATTCCTCCTAACGTCCCTAAAGGGTTACCAGCAGCGTTTAAATTAATACCAAGAATTTTACTAATGAACATACCGATTGGAAAAATAGCGCCCAAGCCAAATATCCAAATTAAACGTACAGTTTCTATTGGCAAAACTAAGGGCATTAGGGTGAAAAGTAAAAAGACAACGGCACCAGCAAGTAAAATGGGGAATCCTTTTTTTACTTCAACGATCATTTCCTTTTGTAAATCTTCCAGTGTTTTATCCATCAATGCACCACCTTTCATGAAATGAATAGAATACAACCTATAATATACCAGTAATTATCTATTTTTACCATAGATGATTTGAAATGGAATTTTTAAAAAGATTGAACATAAAAAAGCCGATTAGCACGTCCAATCAGCTTCTGTTTTTAAGCTTTTTCTCCGTTTCCATACCGACACTGAAAACTGCGACTACCATACTAAAGAAAAATATAATTTGAACGAATCTGTCTGCGGTCCAATGCCCCAAAAAATTCATGAAGACAAAGATCATAATTAAAATTGTTGAAACCACTTGTATATAGAAACGTAAATTAACAAGCATTTGTAACCTCCAATTTATGTAAATCAAATCATGCTTTAAGGTTAACGTGGATGAGGGGTTAAAACCATTATTATAGAATATTTGAAAGATATTGTTCAGTAAAGTTATTTAGCTTTTTGAGGTTTTACAAAGAATGAAAGGAACATAACAGAAACCCCTATGGCAATGAATAGTACTGCAAAAGATTTATTTGAAATAAATGAATTGTATTCTAGGGCACCAGTTAATCTCGCTGTTCCGATTGAAAGCGATAAGATGCCTAAAACAAATATGATATGTCCAATTTTAGAATGTGTTTTCACTTCATAACAACTCCTGATATTAGGTTAATGATAACATTATTAGGAAATATTTAAAAACATGGTTCGGTTTGATTGCTGCACAATATAAGGAACATGCTTGAAAGATATTGATTGGTAAAACTACTAACCTTTTTCTTTTTTGGGTTTCACAAAGTAAGAAATAAACATGACAAAAAAGCCCATAGAAATGTATATTAGTGCAACAGATTTGTTTGGAATAACTGAATCATATTCAAAGAAACCAGATAATCTTCCCACTCCACTTATAAGCAAAGTAATGCCAAAAATAAATATGATCCATCCAAGTGTAGACATTGTTTTCATTGCATAACAACTCCTGATATATAGGTAATTACCTATATAAGGATAACATAATTGGGTAATATATGGAAATATGGAATGATGCATTTACTGCACTATCGGAGGATAATGTGCAGTAAATAAAAAGGAATTAATAGTACAATTAATTGTTAGGAAATTTGAAAGAAGGTTATAACCATGAGGGATAGAAGTTCGGTTGTAATAATTGAAAATAAAATGATTGCACTTATTAGAAGGGAAAGAGACGGTACCGTTTATTATGTTTTTCCAGGCGGTGGAATGGAGAATAATGAAAAACCTGAAGATACTGCAAGGAGGGAAGCATTAGAGGAATTAGGCGTAATTGTTAGGGTCAAGGATTGTATCGCAGAGGAAAAATTTAATGGCAATCAATATTTTTTCTTATCAGAAATAATTGGGGGTAAATTTGGAACAGGACAAGGTGAAGAATACTCAGACAGCAATAAAGATAGTGGAACTTATCTACCGATATGGGTAGAGATTGAAAAGTTGTTGACAATTGATATTAAACCAAAAGAAGTTGCTGTAAAGATTCAGTCTTTATTTATATAGAGGTCTCTCTATCTATTCAGGATGGACCAATGATACTGCACAATATGCTATTTCTTTTCATATTTTTTACTACCCCATGCCCAATTTAAAAAAGCATAAACAAGTACTGCCCATAAAGAAAAGAAGAGATTATTAAGAAAATCCCAATTACCTATTTTGAAATAATCCGAAACAGATAAAAGTAAAAAAAGTGTAACGAAGTAAACAATATTCAAGTATTTTCTGATAAATGTCATTAGAATCACCTTAATATGTATTTTGTGTAAATTATAACATAAAAAGTCTTAGTGATTTTGTGGCTTAATTAGTTGTTAGTGAAGAATCCTTTACTGAACATTTTGAGGAGATAGTGCAAAAAGGGATTTGAAATCAAAAAAAGAGCTGTCCTAAAAAAGAACAGCTAATTATTTGCCTGCTTTAAAAAGAGCTTTTCCCTTATGGTAGAGAAATCTTTCCCACTTAGCTAACAATCCATTGCCATTCTCGCCATTTTCTATTGCTAACGCGTGATTTTTATGGAAATCTTTTACTCGTTTATGCTGTTCTTTCTGCCATGGGTGCAAAGGATGATGTTTCATTTTCTAGCCTCCTTTTCGTTACTTAAGTATATGATGGAGTCAGATAAATTAAAAGTAAGCTAGATCATCTAGTTAAACAGAAAATAAAAAATTAGATTAATAAAGGGATGGAAATGATGGAGTTTGAAGAATTATATACTATAGCAAAAGGTGCCTTAAATCCAAAACAAATTTCAAAAAATTCTTATGCAGGATCTGTTGCTGCTGCGATTTTATGTGAAAATGATAAGGTATATAAAGGGGTGTGTATCGATACGCCTTGCTCTATGGGATTTTGTGCAGAACACGCAGCCATAGCAGCTATGATTACGGATGGTGAAAGTAAAATAAAAAAAGTCATTGCAGTTTACAAGGATGGAACAATCATACCACCATGCGGAAGATGTAGGGAGTTTATTTGTCAAATTCATGATGATAACTATCAATGTGAAGTCATGGTAGGAGAGAATACGATCTTGACTATAGGTGACTTACTTCCTATTCGTTGGGTATGAGAATGTTGATACAACGGAAGGCATTGATGAGGAGGCTGCCACAGGTACATCAAATGGCACACTGACCTATATCACCACGTATGAAATGATTTTAATCATGAGTACATATTCCTGCAGGGGCATAGTATGGGGAGACCCTCCATTATATTGACAAAAGGGAAGCTTTACTAAAGGTTGGCCTCATTCATTCCTAATTGGATTAGAAAAACTACCTTTATATTGAAGATGCCGATTTTCAATATAAAAGTAGAATTAGTGCTATTTAATAGTTTACTTTCGTAGCAATAGGGGTTTTTTTGAATAGCAAAATAGCAAGAAATAAAGCGATGCTTACAGTACCAAAACCTACCCAATTCAAATTTAGGACAGAGGTATGGCCGATGACAAATCCGCCTAATGCCGAGCCCAGTGCAAAACCAAATTGGATAAAGGAAGTATTTATACTTAGGGCAATGTCTGGATTTCGAGGTACCAGCGTGACAAGAAGTAGCTGCTGGGCAGGGGAGATACTCCATGTTGCTACCATAAAAATCATTAAAACCAAGATCAATACAAAGAGATTGCTACCAGATAGTGCGAAGAGGAGGAGTGTTACTGCTTGTAACAGCAATCCAAACCAAATGGTGAATCGCGAACCTTTTGCATCTGCCAATTGTCCGCCCACTTTTGAACCAACGAAGCTGCAAATTCCCGCCAGAAATAGAATGCCACTAATTTCGGTCATAGAAAGAGTGGATGAGGCTTGCAAGAAAGGCGTAATATAAGTAAATAGGGTAGCGTATCCACCGACATAAAATAAAGTAATAGCCAGGGCAGTTAGAATTTTTGAATCTTTTAAAATGAAGAGTTGCGACCTGAGGGCAACAGCTTCTTCCTCCTTGATGACTGGAACTTTTTTATAGATGATAAACAATGGCAAAATGGTTAATAAACCGATCAATATAAATAAAACTCTCCATCCAAACATTTCACTAAAAAAGGTGCCAATTGGAACACCTAGCACGAGCGAACTGCTTAGGCCCATCAAAATTATGCCGATAGCACGGCCTCTTCGTTCTTTTTCAACTAGTCGCGTAGCTACTGCCATGGCTACCACTGTCTAACCCCTTGAATAATTCGTATCTATAGTGCAAATTCATAAGAAGGGCTTATAAACATTAATCCGTTGCTGACAATGAACACACTAAGGGTAGCCAGGAGCAACTTTTTGCGATCCATATTTATCGTGAGCGCTATGAGAATTGGAGCGAAAATGGCTGCTGCAAGGGCAAATAAAGTCACCAATAACCCAGCTTCTGAAATCGTTACTTCAAAGTCCACAGCAATCATTTCAATCACGCCTGTAATAATGTATTCAACTGTTCCGATTAGAAAAACAACAAGCGATAAAACATAGATAATCAGATTATTTTTCAACTCATTTCACTCTTCTTTCAGCTATCTATTTGTAATAGGTATTTGTATTTCCATTAATTGGACGTTTTGTGTTGTAGATAATGGCAAATATATTTCTCTACCTGGTTCGTTTTCCTTGATCTGATAGTTATTTTTCACAATCCAGTTAGCTAAATCAACACAGGCTGTACAAGCAAAGTTAGAATCCGAACGAAAGGTCATTGTGGCCATCATTGACTCTGAAGGAAGCGTCCGTAGTTGAAATGTATCGGGGAATGATGGAAGCTCCTTGGTTAAAAAATACCCGACTTCAAATTCAAACTCGTCTTCTTTTTCCTCTATTTCTTTCCATAAAACGACCTGGGGACTTTGAGCCAAATGGCGTATTTCCTTTGTTAATAATTGATTAAATGTACGAAACAGGTCTGGAATATCTTCTTCTCTCCCGCGTGCTTTCAATGAAAGAAACTGCTGAGCACCTTCTGCCTTGATTCGGATTTCTTGATCTGATTCCACTTGTCCCTCTCGTTCTAAAAGTTGCATACGCTCTTCAATCCGTGCGAGCTTGGCTTGTTCTGTATCGATAATATGTTGGATTTCATTTTTCTTCAGCTTAAACATCCCTTGAATATCTTTTAACGTAATATCCTCATGGAGCAAACGTATAATTTGTGGCAAGGTGAACCCCAATTCCTTATAGAGAAAGATTCGGTTGAGCTCAAGTAGCTGGTCTGCTGAATAATATCGGTAGCAGGTGTCATCGTCCACCTTTCTCGGCTTTAATATGCCAATCTGATCATAATAGCGCAATGTTTTTAAGGATACTTTGCTTAGCCTAGAAAACTCACTGATTTTAAACAAAATATCACCTCCAATCTAATAACTTAATGTAAGTATATAGTTTCCAGTACAGGGGAAAGTCAAGTGTGTAAAAGAAACTTTTTAAACCACTTTAAGGAGCCTTCCTCCAATAAGCTGTAGTAAGGCGCTGTCACTATTAGCCAATTTCGCAAAAAAGTCTGGTCCAAAAGAACCTCCCACTCTTAGTAGCGCACCGTTTTGGATCAATGTAAATCAATTAAACTACATTTTAAAAATCTTAAGTAATAGTAATGCCACAATGTTTCCCTATTTTTTTAACTTATATTATCAAACGATGGTTTGGGGGCTATATTTCATTCAATTAACGAAGCAGCATACTTTATTACAACTAAGATAAATATTTGAAACAAATGAATGAACATTATATGATAAGATGGTTATTAATTACATTAAATGGTTTTACTACATATGGAGGGTATTTATGCATGATTTTTATTTAATAAAAAAGACCGAAACACAAGATGAAGAATTTTTTCAATATTTTTGGAGAGATAAAGAGCAATACAAAGATTTAATTGTTGAATACATTGGACTTGAAGACAACCTAGTTGAATATATTTTTGATTCACTTACATGGATTCCATGCAGGAACCCTAGCTTGCCTGGCATGCCTCAAGACATAGGCTTTCATAACATTGGCGTCACCCTATTTGAAGAACATTCGGCTCCTTGCCTTATTTCGATTTTTACTGCTTGGTGTGATTTATTAAAAAATGGTCCAGAGGAAATCCTCAAAATGATTTATTACCATGATTACTCTGAGGATGAATTACTGCGTTTCGATAGAGACTATGCGATAGCCAAATTTGAAAAAATGAGTTCTATATCTAAACAACTGTCTGAGGGCAATTATTATATCTATCACATGGGGATATGAAAATCACAAACTAATGTTACTTTGAGCAGTACCAAACACCGCTTCGGAAAGGTGATGTTGTTAATTGGAAAACAAAGAAATAATACTTAATATCTTAAATGAAATCAAAAATGGCCATATACCTGTTCATACAGATTACAATATTAATTTAGACATTTGGGCAGATCTTATTGAATATATGCATGATAGAACATATATTGCTGATGTTACAATTTATTGGTTTGGCGATGATGATACATATAACGATGAAAGAGTTCACTCTGTTGATCTAACTCAAGTCACAATGACAACTTTTGGAGAAAGATTTTTAACAGAAGAAATGAATTAAGTATACAAAATCAAAAAATGTAAGTTAGGGACACAATATAACAATCAAAACATTGGCATATCCATGTTTTGATTGTTATTCTTTGTTTCATTTATATACAGCTTTTTTAAATTACAGTAACAAGTTCGCAAATGATAGACTGGTATTCGTCATATAAGATAGGGAGTAAAACTATGAATGAATTTAATAAAGCGTTAACATATGTAAATGAATTACTTTATGCACCTCATCATTTGACTATAAAAAACATCCAAGAGGAAACTCAAAATGCTGATTACGGGGCTGGGATGTTTCAGTTGGATTCGAAATCAGTTCGATTTAGAGTCGCAAAAATAACACCTACCAAGGTAGGACAGTTTGTTTCCTTTTGGGAAAAGGATGCAGCTAATAAAAACCAAGCATTCTCATATGAGAACGCCACTGATTTACTGGTAATAAACACTTTTCATACTAATGGGGATTTTGGCCAATTTGTATTTCCAAAAGAAGTTCTTTTACAACAAAACATCCTTAAAACGGCTAATACAAAGGGGAAAATGGCTATTAGAGTTTACCCTAGTTGGGATACGCCCACCAGCAAACAGGCAATCGCAACTAAAAAGTGGCAATCACCGTATTTTGTTAAAGTGGACGCTACTTCTCGTTTATCAATCCATGAGCTATTAAAATTATACGCCTTCTAAAATTAGGTATCTTTAACTGTGTCATTCAATCGGGCGCCATCCTGGAACATGGATAGGCGTCATTTTTATTTTAGGTGTCGAATACCATAACAAATATTAAAAGCTAATCAACGTTCTACAGAGGAGGCGTAATACTGAAGATGAATGAACAAAGCATAAAAAATAAAAAGGCGTGGGAATATCGAGCATATGAATTTTGGAATAAAAGCAACGGCACCCCTAAGGATTTGGCTATTCATATATTAGAAAACCCTAGCGCATGTCTTAAAAAGCACAAACAATACTTTGAACATATTGAAGGAAAGAAGATTGCCAATATTTGCGGTTCAAATGGCAGAAAAGCAGTACCATTAGCATTATTAGGTGCTGAAGTAACCGTATTTGATATTTCAGCAGAAAACCAAAAATATGCCTTAGAATTAGCAGAACATGCAAATACCTCTATTCATTATATTGTCACTGATATTGATGATATTGACTTAACAAAGTATAGAAGCCATTTTGACATGATTTATTTAGAAGGTGGCATATTACACTATTTTAATGATATTGATAAATTCATGTTGATTCTGTTTTCTTTACTAAAAGATGGTGGGGAAATGATTCTCAGTGATTTTCATCCCTTAAGAAGATGTATAGTTAAAGGGCCTAACGCTGAAATCCAATATCAAATCCAACAAGGTTATTTTGACCAAGAATTACAAAATGGAGACTTAGCGTATAAGCATTTCTTTGATGAGCATGAACAACAAGACTTTCCAGATGTATCTATACGGTTTTATACACTTAGTGAAATAATAAATGCTGTCATCACATCAGGTTTCAAATTAAAGAAATTTGATGAGCATCGTGGTTGGAAAAATGAAAATATCCCATGGGAATTTACTATTTTAGCTTTTAAATAAAGATAATCGAAAGTGAAGGATAAAACTGAAAAAGTAGCGGATAGAGTTCTAAAAGTGAAGGATAGAACTGAAAAAGTAGCGGATAGAATGCTCAAAGTGAAGGATAGAATTCTAAAAGGGCAGGATAAAACTGAAAAAGTAGCGGATAGAACGTTCAAAGTGGAGGATAGCCCTTGAAT
The DNA here is from genome assembly GCF_038630885.1 of Lysinibacillus sp. FSL K6-0057. Taxonomy (NCBI): domain Bacteria; kingdom Bacillati; phylum Bacillota; class Bacilli; order Caryophanales; family Bacillaceae; genus Lysinibacillus; species Lysinibacillus sp. FSL K6-0057. The sequence goes on from NZ_CP152047.1 coordinate 2,214,757, forward strand.
AGAAGGATAGAATTCTAAAAGAGCAGGATAGCCCTCAAATAGCAGGATAGAATTCTAAAAGAGCAGGATAGAACTGAAAAAGTAGCGGATAGAACGCTTAAAGTGGAGGATAACCCTCAAATAGCAGGATAGAATTCTAAAAATGCAGGATAGAACTGAAAAAGTAGCGGATAGAACGCTCAAAGTGAAGGATAGCCCCGCAAAATAGGGGGATAGCCCTCAAATAGCAGTATAAAACTAAAAAAGTAGTGAGCGCTATCCGTGAATAAGGATAAGCGCTTTATTTTTTTCTTAAACTTTTAAGCACTCAAACTAGTATTTAACCTTCAATCCTAGTAATGAAGCAAAGCCTATCGCTTGTTCAGAAGATACTTCACACCCATTTAAACTTTCTGGAGTGACTTGTAGTCTTTTAAATTGACATGTACTGATGTCTATTCCTTTTAACGAAGTTTGAGAGAAATCCACATCATTTAGATCACTTTCCTGAAACGCCACTTTATTAAGTAAACAATCATAAAAATTAGCACCTTGTAGGGAGGTGTTATCAAATAGTACTTGTTTGAAACGCACTTCAGGGAAATTGCATAAGTTTGCAAGACAATTTTCAAATGAAACATTGCCGAGGTTTGCTTCAGTTAAATTCAAACCCAATAATTTGCAGTTTTTAAAGGCCACTCTATGAATGATGCCTTCACTTAGGTTGGAGTTAGATAAATCACAGTTTTCAAAAATGACATCCGTTAAATCAATTTTTTGAAAGGTACAATTGATGAATGTGACATTTTTAAAGATAGCTTTAGAGACGATTAATCGTTCAACATCCTCGTGATCCATAACCGTATCAGCAATCATGCAATTTGTTAAATAGGGTTCTTCATCATAAAAAATATCCTGAAAGTTTGCCTTGTCAAGATTCGGAGGTATTTTTGGTGAGGTAAGTTGGAAATTGTATGACATATTAGCACACCCTTCAAATGTAAATAAAAGCTTTTCCTATTTAGTATAAGTGCAAATCTAAAATAAGAACACTGTCTACACAACGGAGCTTTTTGTCACCATCTTACTAAAAACAGAGGCTAGCACCTGTTGAAATAGCATACCGAACACAACCGGCATGGCGACTTTACCTGGAAAGTACGTTGTAGCCACAATGACACCGACGGCAATATTTCTCATGCCACCAGTAAAAACAAAGGTTGCCATTTGAGGGCCATCTTTTAACAGGTATCGACCAATGAGGTAAGCAAATAGATAGCCTGATATAGCAAGCAAGAACACTAAAAGCACCACGAATAAGAGATGCATGTTGATATCCTTTAAGTAGGGAGCAATCGCACTACTATTAATCAGTATAACTGCAAATAAACATAGCTTGGAAAAAGGAGCAAGCTTCTTACCGATTTTTTGGGGGATGGCTCCTTTTGAAAGTTCATTCACTAAAATACCTAAAATCGTAGGTAAGACAATCATCCACAGCAAGTTCAGCATCAGGGATGCCACATCCAACTCAATTTTTTCACCCGAAACGATATAGAGGATGAAGGGCAGGATGATGGGAGAAAGGAGTGTATCAATTAAAATAATCGATAAGCCTAACGGTAAGTTTCCTTTGCAAATATTGATCCAAATAACACTCGTTACGCCTGTTGGGAGTGCAACCGCTAAGACAAAACCAACAGTCAACAAATGGTCATCGAATAAAACGGTGGACAAGAAATACGCCCATAAAGGCATCAAGAGATGAAGAAAAAGGATGGAGAATAAAATGAGTACTGGATGCTTCATGAAAATTTTTACATCTTTAAATTTCATATGTAAGCTTCCTGAGAATGTCATAAAGGCAAATAGCCAGGAGACGAGGAATAATAAATGATGTCCAATGCTTTCTAAGAACACACCTACAATTAAACTTAATGGTGTCAGGATTGCAATGTATTTTTGGAGAAATACATTTAGTTTTTCTAACATACAAAGACCTTCTTTTTTTATCTGATTTTATCATATTATTATAATTGTAGGCGTATTTCCAGAAAAAAACGAAGGTCTATGTGAAGGAGATAAAACCAGCTAAGTATTTATCTGTTTTTTATCCGTTTCTTTAATAAACGGAATCCATACAATGCCAACGATCAATAAAATATTACCTGTCCACCTAACCCATAAATAATAAGGATGGTCTTTTAAAAAGTACAACGAGGCTAGGATAATCATCATCCCAATACCAATCATCAATTTTAAAAAGATCGGAATTTTTGCCATTCTATTTCCTCCTTTCTTTCTTTTCACGATGAACATGTATTTATATCACTCTTTTTCCTATCCAATGCGCAGTAAAGACAATGGGGAAAAATAGTATGCCAAAAGGAAGACTTATCAAAACGATAGGCCACGTAAGGATGCCACTAGTAAACAAAGATTTAAATAAAATAATACTATAGGGAATAATGATGATCGCTGATGTTATCGCTCCTGGGGTGATAGAACGAAATAAGAGCGATTGTCCAATATGGGTAAAAGCATGGATAAAGAAAACAAGTGTAACAGCTGTGAAAAAATAGATAGTAAAAGTGACTCCATTTAGAAAATAGTAGTTAGTCAGAATGGTAGAGAGACTGACAAACAAGAAGATAAATAAGACAGCAACAGCAAATTGAGCTGTGGTCATTGAAAATTGTTTCACCACTTTATCGGCTATTTTTGGGGGTAATCTTTCATACAGCTTATGACGATTGTGATGTAACCATTTCTCTATCATAATAATTTCTTCAAAGTCATGGATAATAAATAAAATAGGAAACAACCAAATAAGTGTTTGAACATTCAACCATTCCATATACATACCTCTCTCCTTATCACTATGCTGAAAGTGACCCTGAAAATACCATTTTTATATAACATATGTTAATAATAACATATTGGAATTTAGCTAAGATTCATTATTATTAAGAAATCAGAGGATGAAGCGATGAGTGAAATCGATAAACGTAATAGACTAAACGAGGAACCATTTACTTATCAAATGACCAAAAAGGGAACTGTCGTTATTTATTATGAAGGGAAGCAAATTAAAATCGTCAAGGAGAAAGAGGCTGAGCGTCTTCTAGCAAAAATTCAGGAAGTGAAGGGTCAGATAAAGGAAGTCCAGTTATTGTTAGCTAAAATTACGGGTAATTTTAAACGAGGTAACGAGAAATTGGCTAAACATAAAAGATTATGAAGGTTAAAATGATTTATTGATATAATAATTATGCAAATCTAGTAGGAACCTGCTGTCTTTATTTTTCCTTTTTAAGGTAAAATTTATGGGGGTTAGTTCGGCGTTTTAATGTTTTATTCTCTTTTATAAAAATACAAACAGTTGTTATGTCCAATGAGAAGGGTATGCTAATTGGCAGCCAAATTTCAAATTTGAATTTTTTGTTAATTATTAGCTCAATTTACCATTAGGCCGATGTTCTGTGTTATTCTATATTAGAATAATAAATCAGGAGGCGGTAATATGTATTACAGCAATGGTAACTATGAAGCTTTCGCACGTCCTAAAAAACCTGAGGGGGTAGATGCAAAATCTGCTTATCTGATTGGTTCGGGACTAGCCTCGCTTTCAGCGGCATGTTTTTTAATTCGTGATGGCCAAATGAAAGGAGAGAATATTCATATTCTCGAAGAGTTGGATATTTCAGGAGGTAGTCTTGATGGCATACTTAATCCGACGAGAGGGTTTATTATTCGCGGTGGTCGTGAAATGGAAGATCATTTTGAATGCCTATGGGATTTATTCCGTTCCATTCCTTCGTTAGAAGTAGAAAATGCTTCGGTTTTAGATGAATTTTATTGGTTAAATAAAGAGGACCCTAACTATTCAAAATGTCGATTAATAAAGGATAGAGGACAAAGACTTGAGGATGATGGCAAGTTCACCTTATCCGATCAATCCTCAGAAGAAATGATTAAATTATTCTTTACCCCTGAGGAAAAATTAGAGGATCAAAAAATCACAGATGTTTTTTCAGAGGAATTTTTTGAATCGAACTTTTGGCTCTATTGGTCCACTATGTTTGCGTTTGAAAAATGGCATTCTGCGATGGAAATGCGTCGTTATATTATGCGCTTCATTCATCATATTGGCGGATTACCAGACTTATGCGCATTGAAATTTACAAAATATAATCAGTATGAATCACTCGTGCTTCCTATGATTAAATACTTAGAAAGTCATGATGTTGATTTCCAATTTAATACGGTTGTAGAAAATGTATTGGTTGATAAGGTAGGAGACAAAAAAGTCGCTCATACATTGGTGTTAAGAAAAGATGGTGTGAAAAAGAATATTGAGCTAACAGAAAATGAGTTAGTGTTTGTGACAAATGGTAGTATTACAGAGAGCACAACCTACGGGGATAATAATACACCAGCCCCTATAAATAAAGAGTTAGGTGGCAGCTGGTCGCTATGGAAAAACATCGCTGCTCAAGGTGAAGAGTTTGGGCGACCAGAGAAGTTTTGCGATAATCTTCCAGAAGAAAGCTGGTTTGTTTCAGCTACTCTTACGACATTAGACGATCGTGTGGCTCCTTATATTGAAAAAATCAGTAAAAGGGACCCATATGCTGGTAAGGTTGTAACAGGAGGGATTGTCACAGCTACCGATTCTAATTGGATGCTAAGCTATACATTGAATCGACAACCTCACTTTAAAAATCAACCAAAGGATCAATTAGTTGTTTGGATTTATGGCTTACTATCAAACAAACCAGGTGATTTTATTAAGAAAAGTATTACGGAATGTACAGGCATTGAGATTGCACAAGAGTGGTTATACCATATGGGTGTACCGGTGGATGAAATTCCAGACATTGCGCAAAATTCTTGTAATACCATTCCATGCTATATGCCTTACATCACCTCTTATTTCATGCCAAGAGCAATGGGCGATCGTCCACTAGTTGTGCCAGAAGGGTCTGCTAACCTAGCCTTCATTGGCAACTTTAGTGAAACAGCAAGAGATACAGTCTTTACCACTGAATATTCAGTAAGAACGGCGATGGAGGCAGTCTATCAATTATTAACGATTGATCGTGGAGTGCCAGAAGTATTTGCATCTGCCTTTGATGTTCGCACGTTGTTAGCTTCAACGGCTCGTTTACTGGATGGCAAAAAATTAACAGATATTGATGCACCATTTATCTTAAAGCAAATCGGTAAATTGGGTATTCACAAAACAAAAGATACAATCATTTATGATTTACTGAAAGAAAGTAAACTAATATAGTATTGAAAAATAGACAAAGCAGTTTGAGAGGCTTTGTCTATTTTTTTATAGCCAGTCTTTTACATAGGCAAGTAAACCGATAAACGCACCTAACCCCATGCCAATAAAGACAGGCACTACGAGGTTTGATTTCTTTTGTACTGTTTTCATTTCGTCCATTGAAATCCCTTCTTTCTTATCACATACTTAAAATGCTAAGCGCATCGTCTGGTTCGTATCCTTGAACCCATGTTTTTCATATAAGGATTTAGCCCCTTTATTTTCAGCCAATACATTTAACTCCAAATAATCCAAGTGACGATAGGCTGCCCATTTTTTCGCTGCATCTAATAAAGCAGATCCAATTCCTTTGCTTTGGTAAGATTTTTCAACTATCACATCAACAATAAAGGCATATTTGTGTTCAACCAAACAAGAGTAGGGTGGGGTCGTCGTTTCTTGAATAAGCAAAAAGCCTACTACTTCGTTCTCGAATGTTGCGATTAAAATATCTGAATCATCTTCAATGATTGTATACCTGATAAAGTTGGCATCTTGTTTGGCAGGTTTGATATATTTAGGTTGAAGAATGGACATTTCTAAAAAAAGCGCTTGGTATAAACGCTCAATTTGTGGAATTTCTTCGAGCGTTGCAGTTTTTATTTCCATACTATCCCTCCGTCAGTTTTAGTATAGTAAGTAATATTTTACATTAATGGTTGATTAATAGAAAGGGGAAGACGTATGAGGTTATGGCATGTAGATTTAATCGCGTATCTACCAAAAGGACAACTTCTGTCACAGTGGAGGGAGCTAAATAGCATCTTTGCTAAAGAGGATCAGCATATTTTGATTAATTATCTATACGAATACCCGAAAGACGACCTGTATTTGTATACAGAAAAAGTCATGGATGAAATGAAGAAGCGGGGCTATCAAATTCGAACCTACGAAAAAATGAATCACTACTTTGATGGATTAGGACCAGTAAAAGCGAGGAAACCCTTTCAGCAGCATCATAATCAGGAATATCTTGAAATTTGTTTTTATAATTTAAAGGAGAAATTTATAAGAGGTCAGAAGGATTATGAAGAGGAAATGTATCAGCAATTATGCACATATGTAAATAACGTGCTGTAACTAGGAGGGTTATTCATGGTGAAAGCGATTATTTTTGATGTAGACGGAACGATTTTGGACACAGAGCAAGCGATTTTACAGTCATTGCAAAGAACCTTACGAGAGGAAACACAAAAAGACTATCCGTTTGAGGCGCTACGATTTGCTTTAGGCATCCCAGGGAAAGATGCGTTGCAGAGGCTCAACATGGATGACATAGAGGCTGTACATCAGAAATGGTCTGCTGCTGTGCTTGAGTTTTCACATGAAGTGGCTGTTTTCGAAAATCTAGAGGAAGTTATTCAGCACCTCGCAACAAAACCGATACAAATGGGCATTGTAACCTCTAAAACAGCGCAAGAGGTAGTGGATGAGTTCGATCCGTTTGGGTTAAGTGATTATTTCCACCAGATTGTGAGTGCCAGTGATACGGAAAAGCATAAACCACACCCAGAGCCTCTGTTAAAATGTCTGGATGCATTACAGGTGGCACCACAAGAGGCCATCTATATTGGTGATTCCATCTATGATTTCCAATGCGCAAAGCAAGCAGGCGCCAAGTTTGCCCTTGCCCATTGGGGAGCTAAATCCACCATAGGATTTGAGGAGGCAGATTACGTTTTCTATGAGCCCCATGATATTTTGACAATCGTTTAGTAGCGTGAAAAAAAAAAGAAGATGGTGTCATGTTATTTCACACCATCTTTGCCTATTACATGGTAGGTGGTATGTAAATATTTAAGAAGGTTAAGACAGTCAAATTCCCTATATCTACAATCACATGAGATAAAATAATTGAACGTAGGCTTTTTGTTTTTAAATAAGTTATGGCCCACACGATACCTACTATGGATAAATAGATATACAAATGATAGGATTTACTAGCATAAGAGAATACGCCCCACATGAATGGATGACTGATGACAAAAAGACACGTTGTATATAAAATAACGAACCATTTTGGAAACTTTGTTAATAAACGATCAAATAAAATCCCTCGCCAATAGAATTCTTCAAACCAAGGATTAATCAGTGCAAATAATAGCCAATAGATAATTAACCAAATCGAATGAAACAACTGGTAATTCATTATTAAAATGGTTAACGGAAACATGCCAATAAGCATTGTGAGGGTGATCCAAAAGGGCGCCTTCTTTGACTTTTGGAACCAATCTCCTAAACTTTTATTCTCTTTAAACAAGTAAATACAAAAACCGAGCAAAGTCCAATAAACAAGTGCTAAAGGAATCCAAGCCCATCCATCAATAATGCGATTAAAAAACGTTGCTGTTAAGAAACCTAGTAGGATAATGAAAAATGGTGAAGCGAATAAACACCAAAATTTTATGTTCTGGTTATGTATTATCATTTCTGACCTCTCTTCCAAAATAATTATTTGAAAATTTTCATGATTAATTCTGCCTCTGGGATAGGGCATTGCGTCCATTGTAGTTTATTAATGGCAAAGCCTTGAATAAACGAGTAGTAACTAACTGCCAATTTAATTGGATTTTCTTGCACAATTTCCTTGCATTGTTGCCCCTCTACAATTAAGGGGATTAAGCTACTTACAGGGGACTTGAACTCCTCTGAGGTTAAAAACTGCTTCACTTCCTCAGGTACAGCATCAGAAGTACTTGCTTGAATCATAATTAAAAATAATAAAATTTGCTGTCCCTCTGATAAGCTATGTAAGATCTGTTCAGTCATCCATGTAAGTTTTTTGAGTGCTGTTCCATCTTGTAGATGCGCTCTTTCAATAATTTGACCTGAGCTTTCGGCAGCACGTTTAACTAAAAGTGTAAAGATTTCTTCCTTTGATTTAAAATAGTGGTACACCAGCCCGTGACTTAAATGGGCTTCTTTTGCTATGTCACTGATCTTAGTTGCAACCATTCCTCTTCTCGAAAATACCTTTAATGCGGCATTTAGTATTTCTTCCCGTCTTTGCTCCCGTAATTCTAAATTTTGAATTTCAGTTCTGGGCATTACGCCAACTCCTTTTTGATTGATTATCCAGTCAATATAAAAATAAAGTAAAAAGAAATATTTGTCAATTAAAACTGTGTATTTCTACTAACCAATCAGGTTACTTGGAGGGGAGTTGTTTTAAATTGGAACTATTGTCAATTTATATGGTCGAACTTATGTATGGAGAAATGTTGAAACTCTTTTTCAGAATTATAGAACGAAATAATAGTATCTATTACAGAACGGGTGGTAATTTTAAAAAAGGTCTGTATTAGTAAGTTTCCCGAAGGATGAAACGATGATTCAACAAATAGTTGAGGATTCTATAAAGAAAGTTTCTAAAGCAGAAAAGGTAACATTGGGTTGCGAGGCAGCTCTTATTTCTTTATTGAACAAACGGAGTAGGATTGTTCAATAAGGAATCTCTAAAGTAAATATGGAATATAATAGTATTTATAAGTTTTAATACACGATATAGGAAAGGAGCTAACATCTTTTGAAGAAAATGTGGTTTCTTTACGTTCTAAGTATAATTATATTAATAGGTTGTTCAGATGTAGTCTTTAATCCTCAAGAAGTACCTGCTGGAAGTCAAAGTGATTATAATATGAAATTAAGTATGGATACCAATGGACGTTTTAGTGCAGATGTATCAATAGATATCCTCAATGTATCTAATGAAAAATGGGACGAGTTAAAACTCTATTTTATTCCTAATATGTTTACGTCCGAAAATGCTCCTCAACTGAATACTCCCTCTGAAATAGGAATTGAGTCCGTAAAAATTGACAATATTGATTCATCATACTCCCTAGAGAAAGACACACTTAAGGTCCCTTTAAAATCATCGGTTTCTCCAAATGGAAGTGTTAAATTTCAAATGAAATATCACTTCACCGTACCAAGCGACGGGTTCAGATTTGAAAAAATCGATAGTAATTATCATCTTGCTCAATGGTATCCAATGGTCCCTACCTATCAAAAAGGATGGAATAAACAAGCCTATAGATCTAAAGGAGAGACATACCACACAACCTTTAGTAATTTTAATGGTACATTCGATATTCCTAAAGACTACACTCTTGTTACAACCTTTGACGAAGATAGTTATCCAGGTAGGAGCAGTAATTCATTTAAAATTGAAAATGTAAAAGAAATATTTGTTGCTATATTAAAAGATCCAAAAGTCATCCAAAAAGAATCTAATAACGTAAATATAAGAGTATTTGGAAAGGACGAATCAGAGGAGTTTTTAGATGAAGTAGCAGAGACAGCTGTCGAGTCTTTTAATTACTTCCAACGTAATATTGGGCCATATCCTCACAAACAGTTAGATATTATTTTAGATGGGCCAGGAATGGAGTATCCAGGAGCAGTAACAGCTGGCTCCATCTATGGGCGTTCTGTTACAAACAAAGAAATAAAAACCATTGTTATTCATGAAATTGCTCATCAATGGTTTTATGGAATGGTAAGCAATGATCCATACACTGATGCGTGGTTAGATGAGGGAATTGCAGAGTTTGCAACTTATTTATTTCTAATGCCTAACGAGAAAGAAATACGATATTTAGACTTATCAGACAGCGAAGAACCAATGCCTTCCAATTTACCATTACACGAGTATTCAAAAAGTCTACAAAGTAATTACATCTATGGTCAATCCTTTACAAACTTAGCTAAGATTTTCAATCAACATGGTGGAAAACAAACAGCAGAGGATTTTTTTAAAAGATATTTTACTCTTTATAAGTATAAAGAAGTAGATACAGATGAATTTGTAAGGTTCATGAAATTCTATTTGGAATTAGAAGATGACGCCTTATTTGAGGGTTGGTTAGAACTGGGGAATACTGAAAATGAATAATTGATGATACAACTACCAGGGGCGTTTCAATAATAAATTGAAACGCTTTTATACAGATTAAGTGTTATCAATCTAAATTTGTATTTTGGGTAGAGTTACTATGTTGTACTTAATTTATTCAAAGCAAGGTTTTTCTTTTGGAGGATTTTTTTATTAAATAGCCGTGAATAGTGGTATCAAAATATTGATAAGAAAAGTAATTGACACTCGAACTACTCGGTGTTACTATGTAGTTGTAATAAGTATTACTTAATAGCTTCTCGAAAGTAAAAAAATTTTACCTAAGTACTTAGTTATACAGAATAGTCAAGCGAAATAGAGGTGGTTCTGCATATGGAAAATTTAACGGAGATGCTGAAGGGGTCGCTGGAAGGCTGCGTACTGGAAATCATTAGTCGCCATGAAACCTACGGATACGAAATTACCCGACGTCTGAACGAGTTAGGGTTCACTGAAGTTGTGGAAGGGACGGTCTACACCATCCTCGTGCGTCTAGAGAAGAAAAAGCTGGTGCATATTCAAAAGAAACCATCCGATATGGGACCGCCCCGCAAGTTTTACTCACTTAATGAGGCTGGACGTGACGAACTTAAATTATTTTGGGAAAAATGGGATTTTATATCGTCAAAAATCAATGCTCTAAAGTCTATTTAGTTTCATATGATAATCCGTCCGATATTTTTGACGTGTCTTTTAGCTAGATAACAAAGGAGGAAAATAACGTGATCGAAATGTTCAAAAAAATGTTGGGTGATAAAAAAGAGTACAAGATGATGATGGCACGAGTTGAAGAGCTGCCAGAGGATTACCAGTTTGTGTTTAAAAAAATTCAAAATTACATGTGGAATTTCACAGTGGGCAATGGGCTGGATATGCTGCACATGCAGTATGAATTAATCGAGTTGTTCGAAACAGGTGCAGCGGAAGGCAGACAAGTGCTAGAAATCACTGGCGAAGACGTAGCGTCCTTTGCGGATGAACTAGTGGCAAACGCTAAAACCTATATCGCCAAGTATCGTGAGGATTTAAACCAAAGCATTTTGAACCGATTAGGAAAAAAATAAATGGAACAGATAATACCGACTGAATAGCTACCTATTAATTACCGCCTTTGCTATTCAGTTTTATTTTCCTACAGTACTAAGTCATACAGATTATCGGTCAGACTAAGTAGCTGAGGAAGAGCAATCTATTTCTACAAAGAGCTTATTAAAAAGGGAGGAAAAAAGGATGACCAATGAAGTCATTTCTATAAAAGGGTTAAAAAAATCTTTTAAAGAAAAGGAAGTCTTAAAGGGGGTGGATTTTGAGGTGCGGCGTGGCGAAATTTTCGCACTGCTAGGCTCAAATGGAGCAGGCAAGACGACGATAATCAACATCCTCTCCACTTTGATGAAGCCGGATGGTGGCAAAGTAGGGATTTGCGGTTTTGACGTCCAGCGCCAAGCGAATCATGTTCGACAGAGTATCAGCCTCACAGGGCAGTTCGCCACTTTAGACGGTATGCTTACGGGACGGGAAAACCTGATTATGATTGCCAAGTTGCGAGGAGTTTCCAATGCCGCTCAAACCGCAGACCATCTGCTCGCAAGATTCAGCCTTATCGATGCGGGCAATCGTCGGGCAGAGAACTATTCTGGCGGGATGCGGCGCCGACTTGACATCGCCATGAGCATGATTGGGACGCCAGCAGTCATTTTTCTAGACGAACCAACGACAGGGCTTGACCCCGAAGCACGAATGGAAGTCTGGGAAACAGTCAAGGAACTTGCTGATGGTGGCACAACCATCTTGCTAACGACCCAGTACCTAGAGGAAGCCGAACAACTGGCGGATCGTATTGCCATCCTACATGAAGGAAAAATTATAACGACTGGTACTCTGATAGAACTTAAAGAGATGTTCCCGCCAGCAAAAGTAGAGTACATTGAGAAGCAGCCAACATTGGAGGACATTTTTCTCGCTATCATTGGCAAAAAGGAGGAGATCTAAATGAAAAGCAAAACATGGGTATTACTAGGGCGTTTAATGCGTAACATTATGCGCAGCCCCGATACAATAATCACCGTGGCGATTACGCCAATTATGATGATGCTACTGTTTGTCTACGTATTTGGTGGGGCAATAGAGACCGGCACAGACAACTATGTCAATTATTTATTGCCAGGCATCTTGCTGATGGCAATCGCATCTGGCTGCGCTTATACTTCCGCACGGCTGTTTACAGATAGAAAGAGTGGGCTGATGGCGCGTTTTATCACCATGCCTATCAAGCGCTCGTCTGTATTGTGGGCGCATGTGTTGTCCTCGCTTATTTCCAACGCGCTTACTGTTGTAGTGGTTATTCTTGTTGCGTTCATGATGGGTTTCCGTTCTAGTACGGATCTCTTGGATTGGTTCGCGGTAGCTGGCATACTTGGGCTGTTTACGCTAGCACTGACATGGTTGGCAATTATTCCTGGATTGGCAGCAGGGTCTATGGAGGGGGCAACAGCCTACTCGTATCCGCTAATTTTCCTACCTTTTATCAGTTCGGCCTTTGTTCCCACTGAAACCATGCCTAAAATTATCCGTGCGTTTGCTGAAAACCAGCCCGTTACCTCGATCGTGAATGCGATTCGTGCCCTCTTATATGAAGGGTCTGTTAGTAACGATATCTGGCTCGCTCTTATGTGGTGCGTCGGCATCATGGTCCTCGCTTACTTCTTCGCCATTACACAATTTAAACGCCAGTTAGGATAAGTACATCATTATTGAAAAAGTCGATTTCTTATTGTATAGGAAATCGGCTTTTTTTAGGTAGGACATACTCGCTTCTATTCAATTTATATCAATTTAGTTTCGAAAATGATTGCGTGCTAGCAGGGTTGCTGACTGATATTCAGAAGGCAACTCATCCTCAAAATAAATCGCTTCTACTGGACAAACTAATTCACAGGCTCCACAATCAATGCAAAGATCGGGATCAATTACATATTGGGTATCTGTCATAACAATGCAATTTACTGGACAAACATCTAAACAGACAGCCGCTTTTTCATCCCTACATAATTCTGTAATGACAAATGCCATTTTAAATCCTCCTATACAGACAATTGTTGTTTCAGTTCTTCAGGTGAGTGTTGCCAATACGCTTCATTAAATCCAGATAAAAACTGATTGAGTAGTTTTTTTGAATTACTGTCTATATGCTGCAAGAGAAATTTCCCTTTCAGTGCCTTATCTAAATAATTTACTTGTTCTGGCAAAGATTTATAGCCAAGCTTGATACGGCGTTCTTCCTTTGATACCCGTACTTCACTTGCGGTACATCCCGCATAATAAGGGCCATTTTGATTAACCTGAATCGCTACCCACACTATCCAGTAACGAGAATAATCGTTGCTAGCATGAGCTAGATCTGGGGAAAAACGAACTTTTTTTTCAATTTGACTTCGTCCGTGTAAGGCTTCTAAATCTATAAACACGTGCTCTTTTTCACAATCTATAATAATTGACGTTACATTATTTAGATCAAGGGTACCTACTCCGTAACCTCCATCTCCGTCAGTTGAATCGTTACTTAAAATTGTAAAATGCATTTTCTCTTTCATAGAAATCACCTCGACACTTTTGTATTTCAAATAGTTAATCGGTCTGAACATACAGTTTTATCCATAGCAAAAGGGCATAAAAACATCACTGTACGTCCCGTTGTACAAGATGTAATTTTTCGAGTACAAATCTAACAAACACATTACGTATAGTTTTTATAAATTAAGATACTTGAACGTTTTAGTAGTAATTTTTTTCTATACGTAATGGTTGTCTAGGATTTTTCCTAATACTTTTATCGTTAAAAAGTATAAATACAATATACAGTCTATTGTCAATTCTTGTCTTCAGACTAATGTCTGAAGTGTTATGTATTGGAAATTTCACAATAATACAGTGGTTCGACCTTTAATTAACGGAACGCAGACCTTTCCTGTCAACCAACGTTTGAAACCAAGTCAGCTCGAATCACCTCTGAGCACCTTTCTGTGTTGAAAAACAGCATTTTTTCTATAAAGGAAATTAAAATTGCTTGTTGTTGTAACAACAATAGTGTACGATACATAGTATAAGTTATACAGTGTATGTCATATAGTAAGTGGAATTGAGGTGAGTGAATGAGTACGTTACTGAATTCATTAACGACAGAACTTAGGAGAGGAACGCTGACATTAGCCGTTTTAAGTCAATTACGAACACCCCAGTATGGGTATTCACTTGTTCAATTATTAGAGGATTCGGGCATTAACATTGATCAAAGTACCTTATATCCATTGCTTCGCCGTTTAGAAAAACAGGAGTTAGTGACGAGTAGCTGGGAAACATCAGAGAGTAGACCGCGCAAGTATTATGTATTAAGTGAATATGGATTAGAAGTCTTTTTGCAATTGAAAAGAGAATGGATTAATAATTCAAAAGAACTTTATGAGTTACTAAAAGGAGATGAGGATAAAGATGAATCTGACTGAAATTTATATTCAAGAAGTCACGCGGAGGCTGCCTGAAAAAAATCGTGAGGATATCGCACTTGAGTTACGATCAACGATTGGGGATATGTTGCCTGATGATTACAATGAGGATGATGTAAAGGATGTTCTTGAGAAATTAGGAAACCCAGCAGCATTAGCGAGTGGTTATCGAGATCAACCCATGCATTTAATTGGCCCACGCTATTTTGATGTATACATCTCGTTATTAAAAATGATTATTCCAATTGCCGCTGTCGTTGCAGTGATCTCGATGATTGCTGAATACTTTATTGGTTTTGGTGGAGAAGAAGCGATTCTTAATGTTGTCATCACGATAATCAGTGAAGGAATATGGAGAATCATCGAAGTAGGAATCAACGTCTTTTTCTGGCTAACGCTCGTTTTCGCCATTATTGAACGAACAGATAAAGGAAAAGAGCAGTATCCATTATCAGCAAGTCTTAAAAAATGGACCCCTGAGGATTTGAAAACCGTCATTTATATTCCGAAGAAAAAAGCAATTACGAAGCTCGAAGTATTTGGCTATTTAATGTGGACGGCCATTTGGGCAACTTTTTATTTTTATGCAAATCACCTATTAGGTGTATATGAAGGTGGTGGGGATGGACTCAGATTCGTAATGCCAGCTTTCAATCAGGATGTTTTACTTCGTTATTGGCCCATTGTGCTCGTTGTCATTGCTCTCGAAATTGGGTTAGGTCTCTACAAATTACTGAAAGGGCAATGGACGAAAAAAGTGGCAATCTTTCATACAATTGTGGAGCTTTTCGCAACCGTTGTATCCATTGTTATAGTAAGTAATCCGAATTTAATGAACCAAGAATTTATTATGTACATGAGTCATTTATTTAGCACATCAACTAAGCAATTTGAAATATGGATAGTTGGCGGCGTAATCATTATATTTGTTGTATATGCCGCAATCAGTATATTCGATGGCTTCCGTAAGGCTCGAATCCGTTAATTCATCGTTGTTTATCATTCAATTAATATGCAACCACGGATACTTTACTTTAAGATGGCCTCCATATAGAGCCATCTTTTTTTATTCAACTAGTCTTTTGAAACGTATGTAGTATGAAGTAAATTGACATCGATATGGGGGAATCAAAATGGATTTACTAATTGGAATAGCGATTGTACTAATTGTGTTTTTCTCTTCAGGCATCATTGAAAAAAGGTTAAAATCGATTGAAAAGCAAAACAATCGCATAATAGAAATACTAGAAGAAATAAGAGATAGAAAATAAATTGATAGATAGTCTACGATCAGCGAAGTTTAGTCAAACAATATAGGGTTTATCATTCATATTTCTAATTAACTAGTGCAAGAGCTGCTGAACGTAGATGATTCGGCAGCTCTTTTTCTTATTGACATCAGGGTAGAAATCACAAAAGAGGTATTTGTCATTTTATGTATAATTAGTAGATAGAGGGCTATTTAGTTTTTATGGCCGAAATTGTAGGAAGGGGTGACATATTGAAAATGAAAGAATTTCAAAATAGCATGCTAATGAGAGGGATTACTTCTTAACTAAGGTTTAATCCTCTCAAAGGTAATGGGAGGAAAACTAAAAGATGATGAATTTAGGAAATATGGTAAGAGGATTAGCTTCTGATGCAGTTGCGCAGCGTCTCGTTCAGTGCTGGGAATATGATGAGGGAACTTTGGCGTTGTGGCGTGCAAGTGCAAACTTTGTGTATGCTTTTGAGCATAAGCAAATTCAATATTTTTTGAGAGTTAGTTTTGATCAGGAAAAATCTATTGAACAAATTAAAGCTGAGTTAGCGTTTATGCAATACTTACAATTAAATGGATTGCCAACGGTATCACCAATATATTCAATAAGTGGAAGACTAATTGAAACACTTCAAACACCAGAAGGAACGTATATGGCCGTTGTCTTTAGTGCAGCAAGCGGAATCAATTTGGATGCTGATACAATGACTACAAAACAGATGGAGGAATGGGGCAAATCACTTGCCTCCCTTCATTTCTTGTCAAAGACTTTTGAGCCTGTGTCTGAAAGAAGAGCGAGCTGGCTGGACACGGTACAATTCATGGAAAATGTATTTCAAAAGCATCCAGGAGAACAAATAGCCCTGCAAGAGCTAGGTAGGGTGACGAATTGGCTTCAATCGTTACCTACTAACAAAGATGTGTTTGGATTAATCCACTATGATTTTCAATTAGATAATATCTTTTGGGAAGAGGACAAGGACCATCGTTTCAATATCATCGACTTTGATGATGCCCTCTATCACTGGTATGCACTTGATATTGTAACAGCTCTTGATGATGTTATGGACGAGGACAATCCTCATTCAAAATTACTGCTTCAATCGTTTTTGAACGGATATCGTTCCAAAATGGATTTAGATCATGAGGTAGTGGCTCAATTTCCACAGTTTCAACGATATGCGAACTTATATAAGTTTGCCAAAATAGTAAAGTCTTTGGATTACGATGAAATAAAAGAAACGCCATCTTGGTTTCTTGGATTGAGAGATAAACTAGTTCGTGTTGCAGATGAACTAAGACAAGGCTTTCAAAAACCTTGGTAAAAGGATAACATGAACGAAATAGGACATTCCAAATTTTGGAATGGCTTTTGCTTTTGTCATTATGAAAAGATGTATTAAAACAAACGAAGCAGTTTAGTGGAATAAATAGACAGTTATAGAGAACACTTAAAAGGAGGTGTTTTCTTATGAAAAAAGTTTTGATATTCATTATGGCCATTTCTCTTTTAGCTGTTTTCTCAAAAACTAAAGCCATGATAAATGAATATGATGAAATCACAAAGTCTGATAAAGCAGATGTTACCCTTTATGCTAAAAAGATGGATGGGGTGTATATAGATTTTAAAACTGATTTTCATGGCCATGTTCTAACAAGACCATATTGGATGAATACAACTAATCCTACTTGGTTACCTGAAATTATCTATAAGGACATGAATAAAGATGGAAAAAATGAGCTCATCATAATTTTGACCAAGGGTACTGGTATTGGAATAGTAGAACGGGAAGTTCACGTTTTCCATATCCAAAGTAAAAAAATAGGTAATGAGCTCGTTGAAGTACCAGTGGAAGTGCTTGTTGACGATCCGATCGCAATCGTGTTAAAAAACGTAAAGACCGAGTTATTACCTCACAAAGCCATCATTACTATTGGTAAAAAGAAATATGCAATCGATACGCAATCTTTAAAAATTGATCCAGAACATTTATTTCCTGATATATACTTTGGCAATATCATCAACTTTGAAATAAACAACCATCAACTTATTGCGAAAATTGGTGCTCAAATTT
Source organism: Lysinibacillus sp. FSL K6-0057 (assembly GCF_038630885.1). Taxonomy (NCBI): domain Bacteria; kingdom Bacillati; phylum Bacillota; class Bacilli; order Caryophanales; family Bacillaceae; genus Lysinibacillus; species Lysinibacillus sp. FSL K6-0057. Next base: position 2,232,806 of record NZ_CP152047.1, read on the forward strand.
CTCCCGTAGGTGGAAGTATAGGTGATATACAAATTACGTATATGTTTAAGGATAAAATGTATCAAGCCAAATCAATTGAATTCAAACCTAATGAATAGTTCATTTCTTGTTCAGCTAACGGGTCAAGTAGCCTTCCACTCCAATCTACAAAAATGGTACCTTTTAGCAAAGGTTTTCAAATAAGGTGAAGATGTTCACTATCCTTTATGGAGTGGTGTTGTCACGCATCACTTCTCCACACTACGGCTAGTATGAAAGATGATGATGATTGAAAATGGACCTCATAGAAATTAGCTAAGTGCTATTTCACCGTAAACAACCAATTTGTAGGCTTCTATTTTAATTGCTTATTTAAAAATCGGATAAACCGCGCTTGCGCCTGCTTTTTCTTCATCATTCTCTTGACACGAATAGTGCTTTGAAGATATTTTCTGACGTGACGATTCGCAAAAAATAAGCTGCGATACTGATCATCATAATAAATGGTCTGAAACCAATCATATTGTTGTAGCCTTGCTATATTTTGATCAATTTTTCTTGTATGTAAAGTTGGTTGTCCAACATAGGTATTGGATAAAAAATTAACAATAAATTCTAACATAATTCCACATCCCATCATAACGAATAAATTCTATCGTAATGGATGGCGATGAAGTGTGCAATAACCAAAAAATAGAAGGGGCACCGATGAAAGTGCCCCTTCGTAACAAATCGGGAGGTGCCATGTTAAACGAATTCGCTTAACACTACTTTTTATCTTGATTCAGCAGAAAATACCCACCTCTATAGGTGGTGAGATGAATGCATAAATTGTTCTCTTTGGGTGTCCAACCATCGACTGAATCAAGATAAAAGCCCCAGCGGATATCACAGATTTGGAAGAGGAGCTTTTCGAGCAAGCTCAAAAAAATCTGGACGCAATTACACTGTGGCGTAAGAATACTTGGTTTTATAGTCCATCATCTTGAAAAAGCTAAAGTTTACACTTCGTATCGAAGAATGGCTGTTATCCAGTCCTTTACTAATAGTTCCCACTGTAGCGGTGAACTATCTAAAGGAAGTGAAAGACTTTGTAGCTCTTTAGGGAGCAAGTGTATTTTATGACGTATTATTTCATTGTCAGGTGATTCTGTATCAATAAATAAAAGATAGCGTCCGATTATATCTTCCTTATACATAGATGGATAATCAAGGGCTTTTAATACACGTGTAGAAAATTCCACACCATTTATCCTTACTTCAAAATGTCCCCGCACATTAAATTCACAGTGAATATGTGTACCAGATAATCGACGTAGCGCTTGTAGGAAAGCAGCTAATGTTCTTTCACTAATGAAATAGGTTTTCCAATAGTATTGACTTTCTTCATGTTTACTTGAATTAGCATCATATGTATCATATCTTATTTCTAATGTTTCTTCGGCTTCGTCAGATTTTTTCCTAGTGAGGTAGTGCCGAGCAATTTTTTTAATGGTGTGATGATCTAAGTCACATCCATAGCTGAGAATAGTTACTTGTCTACGCTGTGCTTTGGCGAATAACCGCATTTCTAAATTTGCATCACTATTTAAATCCCAGCCATAGCGTGGGTTGTAATGAATACAAGTACTTTTGTTCATTGCGACCTCCTTTTTGCCATGTCTACTAACATTATAAATAATTTTGTCTAATTTTCCTTATTTTTCTTTTAAAAATGAAACTTTTGGATTTTAAGTTTCGTATAAACTGGAAAATACTTTTTTAGGAGGTAATTATGGCTAAATGGAGAGGCACAATCCTTCTTTGTACATTGCTATTAACAGCCTGTACAGCGGAAACCGTTCAACCTAAAGAACAAATACAGGAAGCGAAAAACGATGAAAATATTGTGGTGACAAAGGATGGCAAAATAACCTTTGAGATTAAGAATGAGATAGGTGTTCCACAAGAAAAAGTAGAGGCTATAAAGGATGAAATTGTGACGGCATATGATCATATAAAGGATTCTATACATACTTCCTACACGCCATCTGAGCATATTAACGTATGGTTTATGGAAGACGGTCTATCTTGGGGCGGTGCATGAAAATCGAACTAGTTGGCGTTAATGAAGATATCTATCCACTAGTCCATGAAATGACCCATTCTTTACTTGGTTATGGCGACAATTTCCAATCAGACCATGGCTATGTTACGCAAGAGGGTTTTGCGAGTTATATGGAGGATCAATATGGAAAAAATAAATTATACTTTGAAAAATACATGAAGCATTATTTGGATTCAGATAAGTTAATTCCCATTAGTAAGCTAATTGATCCAAATCAAGATGATGTCTATTTTCGCCCAGAACTACCAAATCAAAAAGAGAATCAAATTCTGATGGAGATGAGCTACACGCATGCGGCTTCATTTGTTACATATTTAATTGATACCTATGGACTTGAAAAGTTTGAACAAATCTACAACGAGAAGGAACTAGCAAAAAAAATAGAGGAAGTTTATGGGGAAAATAGTAGTGAGTTAGAAAAGGACTGGTTAGCATTTATTCAAAATCAACAAGGATTTACTCATGAGGAAAAATTTAAATCAGGAAATTTTTATGATATGAATACAATTCTTCTTCAAATAGATCCAAAATATTTTGAGAAGGAATAATTATTTCTAAATTAAAAAGTATACCCAAGTGCTCTTTATTCTGAGCTCGTGGGTTTACTTTTATATGAATTCGGATGAAATTGTTTATGTAATAAATGAACGCCAAGTAAAACGCACAGACCACCAATGATTCTTAATAATATATTTTTGAGAAATACTGTATCGTCAACCGTAATAACAATCAGCATGGGACCAACCATAATCAAGGCGATGCCTAGTAATCCTTTTATTACTCTCCACATGTAGGGGTTCACCTCCATTTACCATTTCAGATTTCATTATCGCACGCCTGTCTGAAAAGGAAAAGGGTCACTAGGCTGGTAAAAGCGACCCTTATAAAATGGCTAGAATGACCTTACATGACTATAGAAGTCTGTAAAAGGTTAGGTGCTAATTGGGATGATTAGTACATGAAAGAAGCGCCAACAATGATTAAAAGAATGAATAGAACGACGATTAATACGAATGTTGAACCGTAATAGCCGCCACCGCCAGAGTCGCCGCCGCCATAATAGCAGCTGTTGTTGATGTTACCTACGTTTCCGTTGTATCCCACTGAAAATCCCTCCTTTCTACAACATATAATATGTATGCTGGCAGAAAGGAGAAATGGTATTTACCCTATGGTTTGAAAAAATGCTGAAAACTTTCTTGCCTATCACTTTAAGAGAATAAGTTTTTTCATTTACTTAATTTTAATTTTTTTACATAATTAGAGAGTGATATGTTATTTTTGCGAATGAAGTTAGAAAAGGAAGCGGGAGTTACATGCTAAGGGAAAAGCTAAAGCAAAAAATCCTAAGTGAACCGACTAAATGTATCGCTTATTTAAAAGAATTAGTGAAATTCAATCGAATTTATGAAGGGGAAGTATTGGCAATCATTATGGCTGTTATAAAAAATGGACCAGATCAATTAACCAATAGGCAATGGGATGTCTTGTTAGATAAGGGTTTACTACCTGATCTTTATGTAGAATGTGATCGCTGTGAAGATACCATTCCATGGTCAGAAATGTACCGTGCGATTTTCATAGCGAGAGATTATTTTTGTCCTTTTTGTAGATGTATAGTATATAAAAAGAATGAAAGGTTATTAGACTAAGATGGTAGAGACAAAAAGAATGAGACGGTTCCTGATGATAGCTGAATGGCTATTCTTTTTATATGTGCTGATTTGTCTACTGATTTTTAACATGATTCACCTTAGTAACCTTCTTTATGTGGATATGCCAAATGAAGAACCGATGACCGTGACATCCTCCTTTGCGCAGACATCACTTTTTATTATAGGAATAGGTGTTGTTTGTTTTTTGTATATGAGGTATTTAAGAGGCAGTAAGGCTTATAAAAGGTCCAAGGCCGTGATCTGGGGAAGTCTATTTGCCTGCCATGCATTGGCAAGTGGTTTTTATTTGCTCATGCGACATGGGCTTATATGGAATCAGCAAGAAGCAATGGAACTTTTATTATCGACGGTCATTAGTTTCGTTCTTACGATTCAGGCTGTGATGCAATATGTTGCAAATAAGTAAAGAAAGAGTGGGACGGATGACTGAAAAAACGATTGTAGAAAAAGTAAAGGAAACAATTGAAGGAATTGAAATCGGCTATTTTGACACTGCCAAACCTTATATTTTTGATGAGTATTTCAAGTACTTCGATGATGCCGATTATGAAACAAGAAAGCATGCACTGTTCCTTTTTGTATGCATGCTAGGAAATTGGTATAGTAAAGCAACATTTGTCTTTAAGCCGGCGAGTGAGCGTTTAAAATATGGAGCTAGCACAACATACTACGATTTCGAACGCTATCTAACGGCTCTATTGCAGCATTATTCAAAAATAGAGCGAGACTTTCCCTATATGTTTGAATTCATTGTCTTGTATTTAATTTTGATTGAACAACAAAGGGGAGTAAGCTATGAAGAATGGTTTCCTGAAATTGAGGCAACGCTGTTTCAAGAACTTAGAGAGAAAATATTCATTCCAAACAGCCGTTTTGTTCAAGCGATTCATCCCATCAAATATTTATTTAGAGAGGTTGGGATTCAGCCATTCTTCTTAACAGATTTTTTTGATGAGTAGCATGTGATTTTCTTTACGAGCATCCTTTAGGGTGTTTTTCTTTTGCCATTTTAGTAGATGTATATCAAAACTTTATTACTTACAGCACTCTTGTATTGGTATAAAGTAGTAAATATAGAAAAATAACATAGATATTACATCGTGTTGAAAGGTTGAAGGTTGATATGAAAAAAAGTTGGTTGTTATTATTCTTCATGGTATTGATGTGTGGATGTTCGAATCAAGCCAAGGAAGAGCCTGTGGAGGCTAGTGTGGACCAAGAAGCGACATCTAAGCTAACACAGGAGAAGCAGTTAGTAGAGCGTCAATTATATGAAAAATTATCTGAGGCCGTTGAGACATTAGGTTATACATACGATATGCAAACATTTGCTGAAAATGAGTATAATCGGGGCGTTTTATATTCGGAATTGGTGGATTTTGATAATGATGGGGTTCATGAGGTTTATGCCTTCATGAAGGGAACAGACTACCCAGTATCTGCATATACACATCGAAATAAGGATAATTATATCCAAGAAATTTGGACGGGAAATGCGAACGGTGAAAGCGCCATTCTATCTTTTTCAAGCGAAGTTGATCAATTGGTCTGTTCGGCCTGTGATATGAATGTGTCTTTAGTCAAAGGTCAGGATGGTCGGACGTTCATTAAAATGTTCTCCAATCAAACAAGTCAGGGGATTACGGTTGACAAGACATGGATTTATGCAAAGGAGCCAAATAACTCAGCAATGGAGCTAGCTATAACTGGATTTACAATTGATAATAATGAAGGTGCTATCGACTATATTTTAAATGGTAAAGAAACAGATCAAGCTACATATGACACAGCTTTTACCCCATATGCTGGAGAGGAACGTTCCATCCTGATTAGTAATTTTTCAGAGAAAAAATACGGTTTCGATTATACAAGTCCAGCTAGTAATGTAGGCAAAGTCCTTGCTGCCCTCGCACCGAGCGTAAATAGTATTGTTGGACAAGAAGAATTACTAGAGAAGAACAAAAGGGAGGAAATCATTAAGGCCTTAGATGAATTTAGTACAACGAGACGCATTCATCATCACGCCAGTGAAGTTGTCCAATTTTTAGTGTTAGATGTTATTCAAAAGTACAATCTTGACCATGAGTATTCCGACATGGGTGAAATGGTTTTTGATGGGGCAACTGTCAAAGCAAAATACAAAGAAACATTTGGCGTTGACTTAGATATAGAGAATATGAATTTCCCATCCAGAGAAAGTCAGTCCATTATAGCTTATGAAGCAGGGGAGTTTTATATATATCCAACTGGCTTTTATTTCGATGCAATTGACCGCCATTTTCAAGATGTCTATAAAGTCAGAGATGATTTATACTATGTGACCATTTTAGATAATGAATTTAATAATACTGAATATTCGCTCTCGAAAGATACAAATATCACAGCAGAGGAAATGTTTGCGAAGGATATTGCGGGTTGGCCGAAGGAAGCGCGCATTTGGTTAAAACCAGAGATCCAAAGATATGCGGTCGTGAAATATATGGATGGGGCACCGAAAGTTCAATATATGGGTGCACAAAACTTAACAGATCAACAAATCGAGGCCTTCTAAGTTCCTCTAGCAATTCCCTCGATGAAATATGTTAAAATGAACAATAGCATAAGGTTTGGAGGGATGATGTTGGCAGAAAAAAGGCTAAAAGTTTGCGAAAAAGGGCATACATTTTACAAAAGCACAGATTGTCCAAACTGCCCTACCTGTGATCAGGAAAATAAACCGAGTAGTGGCTTCCTTTCCAAACTGAGTTCACCTGCAAGAAATGCATTGCTGCACGCAGGCATCGATACGTTGGAAAAACTATCTACGTATACGGAAAAGGACATAGTAAAAATGCATGGTATTGGACCAGCCTCCTTACCGATTATGAGATCATCATTGGAGGAAGAAGGCTTGTCATTTAAATAAGCGAGGGGGAAGACAACGATGACAACGAAGGAATTATCACAAGAGCAACGCGAGGAACTAATCAATACTTTGCAAGCTCGCTTTGAGAAAAATCCGTCTCGTCATGAAGGGCTTGACTGGGCAAATGTCCAAGCTAAGCTAGAGGCTAAAATGGAAAAACTATGGTCGCTCCACGAAATGGAAGCAACAGGCGGTGAACCAGATGTAGTAGGCTATGATGCAAACACGGACGAGTTCATTTTCTATGATTGTTCAGCGGAAAGCCCTAAAGGACGCAGAAGTTTATGCTACGACCGTGAAGCATGGGAAGCTAGAAAAAATCATAAGCCTGAAAACACGGCTATGGACGTTGCCAAGGACATCGGCATTGAGCTGTTAACAGAGGAGCAATATCGCCATCTACAGGAGCTTGGCAAATTCGATTTAAAAACATCCAGCTGGGTACAAACACCTGACAACATTCGCAAGCTCGGCGGTGCCATCTTCTGCGACCGTCGCTATGACATGGTCTTTATGTACCACAATGGAGCAGATTCCTACTACGCCGCAAGAGGCTTCCGTGGGTCGTTAAGAGTTTAATTTGAAATTCTATCTTATTTTGGAGTTTATTATCGTTTAATTAAATTTAAAACTATACTTCTTAATTGATTTTTCAAGCGCTACTCACATTGAGTAGCGTTTTTAAAATTTATTCGGATTATGGACTAAACTATTTTATATAACTTTAGTCATGTAAGTATTTTATATTCATGTAAATATTTATGTAGAAATATTTCTAAATATAGGTATAATTTAATTTATAAGGAAATATATTAGAAGTTACTTTAGGAGGGTGTTAGATGGTATTTAAATTAGTATTAAACTATATTTTTAAAGCTGAAACCGAAGAAGAAAAATTAAAAGCCTCAGTAATTTATGGTTGGTCACTAATTGTTATTGCACTATTATCTATTTTTCTGGTAGATATTGCTGCTAAATTTAGGAATAATTCTATCGTTGAATTCTTTGCTGTACTATTTTTAATAGCAACGATACTATTTATAACTAGGTATAATTCTATAAAACCATTACTTGGTGCTGCATCTGCTGGTATAAGTATTGTTGCATTTACTGCCGTGTTGGAATCCATATTTTCAAGGCGAAATGATGGATCAGCCACAATGGGTGCAATTTTTGGAGCACTATTAGTGTTAGGATTAATAATTACCAAAAATTCTATTATGTCTTTATACTATTTATCCCGTGAAACCTATAGATTCTATAATTATAAGATGAAAAGTATAAACTTAGAAAAAACTATTTAACATACATAGTATACAAAGCCACATTTTCTGATGAATGTGGCTTTGCAATTGAGTAAGAGCTATTTTTAGTATACTAAGTAGGAGGTGGTAAGTTATGTTAAATATTTTAAAAATTATCTTTTCAATCACAGGCATTTCTCTCGCAGCCTACGGTCTAATCACACGAGATTTCCAATTGAATTACCTCATGATATTGTTCTTAGGCTTCTTCATGTTCACTCTAGGCATTCAAGAATTTCAAAGACAGAGAACAGTGTTTGGTTGGTGCCTAATGGGCGTATCTTTATTTTCAATCTATGTGTCCGTACAAAGCTTTGTCTTGATTTAAAAGAAGCGAGGTCCGTTAATTATTGTCCATCATTTTGATGAAAGCTGGGAGCGCTTCTTCGTTCAAAGAATACATATCGTTTAGATAAACTCGCCCTCTATTGGAGCTTGCGTAATACCATACATCTATCGAATCCTTATAAATCACTTCCAGCTGATAGAATGGCCTTTCATCTGTATGAGGTTCTGTTAAATTAGCGTTTTGCATGGTATTTTCATTATGGCGATGTCCTCACTATTTACCCCTTGTCCCATCACAATTATTTTTTGTATTTCATCAGGAAATGCAAACGTTTTCCCTCCGTTTTAACCGTGTCATTACACCCTACAAGAAATAACAAAATGAGTAATAAGAATGTTTTCTTCATTCATATCCCAAGAGATTTTATAGAGTAGACTTCAAATTATAGGGCTTCGTTACAAGAGGCTAATAATTTAATGGGTCAGACCCGCTCATCGCTCATACTAAGTGTTTTATGTTATAATTACCATAAATTACATAATGAGGTGATGAGATGGAGAATGAAAAATTAGTGTGCAAGGCTTGTGGTCGAGATAAATTTACGACTGGACAGGTGGGCGGTACTACAAGTCAGGGCAATATAAGACCTATTGGCGCAATTATGGCAGTAGGGTCACCATTCCTAATGACTTTTTGTAAAAACTGTGGCGAAGTTGCTTCATTTAAAGTAGTAAAACCACAGAATTTTAAATAATTGTTGAAAGGGTCACTGATAGGAAAGTGACCTTTTTTATGTAGAGGAAGTTTCAAATGGCAGGGAAATTTAATGAAAGAATTTAAGCGCATACTTGATGTTCAGCTTTGGTTTGTATGCTTTATTGTGAGTGCATCCATGTTACTTTTAATGCTTATTCTTAGTATGAATGGCATTTACCTACAGATTGGATTCCCACCAGGTGGACTATCTCATCATTTCTTAAAATGTTTATGCATGTTTTCCACCTGACTATCTGGGATTTATTTCATTAAGGAGACACGGCAATCGCATTATTGATAGGTTTTTCCATTTTCGCTTTTACATGCATGACCGGATTACTAGCTACAGATGCAAAATATACCATTTTCTGAGGGTGCCTATCAATTAAAATGGAAAGAACCAAATGAGTTCGTAATCAACTCCGCATTCGATTACATGTCACCAGACGATTATAATCAGGAAGTTATTATAAAATACAAATGAGTGCTGATAATGAAGCGGAATTCATTATCGTGAAACATCGAAATGGCATCAATATTTCCTGGGGAAAGGTGATTTAAGTGATCATAGGATTATGCCCCAGTGCACTAGCGGATTCTTTTTATAAATTTCTTGGTTTGATTATGATGAGGCTGCGATGCATGAGTATGTAGTAGGGAATCAGGCCATTACGCAACTCAGGAACAATTAATTAAAGGGATACTTTTTTACAAAGGTGGATATTCAAAAGTCATTGATTATCAAAAAACAGGATGTGAGGTTGAAAGGAAATATGCTTTGCAATCAATTATTCGCAGGAATGATAGGCAGTATGTTAGACGAATAGTGACTAATGATGATATTAATGAACTGAATATTATTATTTCACCATATTAAAACACCCTCTAATACGTTAAAGGGTGTTTTAATACTAGATAGAATTTCGATAAGCTCTTAAAGTTGAATTTAAGTTTGAATTCGAACTTGCGATTGATTTTTTATAGTTATACATACCTAATGGGCTTAAATGATTCGAATTCGATCCTAATAACCCTTGCTTTACAGCGCTTTTTAACGTTTCAATTTGCTTGGTAGATAGTTTAGAGGTTTTACTTTCTTCAAGTATTTTATTTACATTATTTATTTTTTCTTGGTCCTCTTTTGATGTAGCTTTAACTTCCTTGCTCATTTGTCGCGTCAACCCGTAATACTTAGACGAGGACCTACGTGACATTAAATATTGCATATTAGAAAATTTCGTCGTAATCATGATAAGTTGTCACCTTCCTATTCACATTTTTAGTTCCATACTTGTTATCGTACAGGACTTGGAAAGGTTTAGTATATTTACTTTTTTTAGTAATTGGTTTTCAGGCTTAATTATCTAGGTTGAGGGAAAGAACAGTGATTAACTTTGTTGATTAGATTTAGAGTATAGGTAATAATCAGACCATATCATTGCAAACGTTAGCATCGAAAAAACACTGAGAAATGATATTGGGAATAGCATTAAGTTTTTTATAAAAAAACAAGAAATAAATCCTGATAGTGAAAAGACAGAAACTGTGGGAAAAATAATTCTATTCATTACTTTAGTGTTTGGCAAGAGCATATAGATTCTTTTTAATGGAATAGATTTTTTTGGTTGGGTATATATCACCTTGTTATTCCAGTCATCTATAAACATATATTTATTGTCTTTTTTTACTAACATTGAAGTTTCACTTTTCATTTTAATAATTTCCCATTCTTCATCTCCTAGCATAATAAAAAACTCATCATAAGAAGTTAAGTTTCTTTCTATTAAAGAAATTGAATTAAACAATACAATAAAAGTAAATGTCAGAAGAAACCAAACAATTGCAACTACTAGTAGACCTACTGTAATAGAAGGAAAAATTTTGTCTAATAAATGAGGATTACTAAACGCCGTATAGATAATGCCTATGGTTAAAATAACAAAATTATAAAATCCATAATTAGATAAATCCATTTTAAATTTTTTCCAGTTAGTCATTAATAACTTTTCAATTTCTGAAAGATTTCTGTTATCGATAATATTTTTAATTGTAACCACTAATAAAGGAATGATAGCTATGTAACTAATCTCACTAAAAATTTTGGTTATGATGATCTCCATAAAAATGCCCCTTATATTTATTGATAGTTAAATTTTAACATAAGTGTATGATTAAAATTGATAAAAGGAAAGGGAAGCTTATGAATAACCGTGTAGATGAATCAATATGACAAGCGTTTTATCTAGTTTTTATACAAGGGACAACATGAAGAATAACAAGATAATTGAAATTAATGAAGATAAGAAAGGGGATATAAAATAATATTTGATCTCACTGAAAGGAAAGTTTTTAAAGAATAGATTCATAAAATTTTAAGTATACATATTTATTGGAAATTGTACAAAAGGGTTGACTTTTCTATACATAAAATGAATAATAATTTATTGATTTGTATTTTTATACATAAGGAGGACTATAAATGAACTTTCGAGAATTTACTTTATATGATTTTGATTCAGTGATTAATTTATGGAAAAAGGCTGGATTGATTATTTCCCGTTCAGATACTCTTGAAGGACTGAAGAAAAAAATAAAAAGAGATCCGCAGTTATTTTTTGTCATGGAGAAAGATTCTTTTATTATTGGCGTAGTAATGGGCAGTTATGATGGAAGAAGAGGTTGGATAAACCATTTAGCTGTAGACCCTGAATACCAAGGAATGAAAATTGGGCAGCAGATCATCAAAGAATTAGAAATGCGTTTTAAAAAAATTGGATGTGAAAAGATTAACTTGTTAATAGAAAGAAATAATGAAGAAGTTCAAGAATTCTATGAGAAACAAGGCTTTAAAAAAGATGAATTACTATTTATGGAGAAATGGATATGATTTAAAGGCCCCTGAACCAGAGGCAAATTGGATTATCATATAAAATAACGAGGATGAAAAATTTCATGAAAAAATTGCATTTGAATGGTCATTCACTTACACAAAATGAAAATACATTATCTTTCGCAAGTTTTTCTGAAAAAGAGGATAAAACTTACTATTATCAATACAATGGTGAAAATCTAAAGGAAATTTCAAGAGAATTGTATGCGAATAGTAAATTTGATAATAGATGGGGTAGTATATCTCGTCAATTGGAAGAATCGAATTTTTTATATATTGAAAGTATAGCGAAGTGTTGGGTAAATGAAGCGGGAAAAAGAAAGCTAATTAGTTTGAGTGATTACTATAATCATACGTTTGGTGAAAATTGGGAAAATAACTATGATTTTAGTATCATACCAAATAATATTTTTTCAGACGTTACTAATCTTATGACTTGTACTATACGAAATGAAACAATTTGTCTTCTCTGGCCTCATAATATCCTACTGCATTTTAATGAGCATGATGAGCTTGTGCAATATATTGTGCTGGAAACCTCTGATTATTATGATACACTGTATCAAATTTGTTCAGATGGCCAAGGAGTCTGGGCTGTATCCCCGACTTTGAATTCTGTTGTAAAGTATAGATTTCCGAGTTTTGAAATAGAAAAAATCTATCATTATACGACCGATGAAGAACTTGCACGAAAAACAGAAGATATAAGGAATGAACTTCAGGTAATTTATTGTGATCATGCGCTTGAAGGTTTAGATTACCCAGAATATATTTCTTATGTGAATGGGAAGCTTTCTATTTGTGATATGGAAAATAAACGAATTGTAATTTTTAATCCTAGTAGCGGGAAAATTGAATCCTATATTGCCCTGAATTCAAAGCCATTTGAGTTTTTGAAATACAAAAATCAATTTGTTATTCAAACGGACACAGGAATCTATTTATTAAATGAGAATGAAATTAATGATTTTTTTGATTAAAGCTTCTTCATCCTGAGAGCTTAAACGGAGTGGATGTCTACTTTCCCAATAAAAAAGACAAAAATGCGTGCCATTTATCAGATTACTACTGGTGCTCGTTAATTAAAAAGCAGACATCAATATCACCATATACAAATTAAAGCTATTCCAGAGACATTTTAGACTTGCTACGATGACAAAGTACTGCATTATGACAAGCATAGCAAATACCAAGTGCAATTAATTGTGGAGGACAATACAGCTAAATCGATAGGGAAGGATGATGATACAATGCGCTTTACAAATGAAACACTCAAAGCGGCAGTTCGTGATTACCTTAAGTAAGCAGTGGACAAAAGGCTTATTGATAAATCACATCTAGATAAATTTGATGCTGGTACATTGACGGATGGTGATTTTGAAGGTTTGATGATTATCATTGCACAACGTAGCGCTAAACAGTAGATGCCCGTTACCTTAATTGGTAATGGGCTTTTTTATGTTTTTATTTACTGCCTATCTTACTTTTTATGTAAAATTAGAAAATCTCTTAGTGACCAAATGAAGAAAAGTAATGGTAAACCAGTGATGAATAAAAATCCTAAAATGAATGAAATCAGAGGGAATTCTCCGCTATCAGTTGCCATAACACCGATAAAAAGCCCTAATGGACTAGTGACACAAAAAATCAAGAAATTGGTCACGCAGGTAAATTTGTAATACTTTAAGGTGGATTCTTTAGGTTCTTTTTTTCTGAAAAAGAAGTAAAAGATAATTTGATAAAGATAAAAAATGGGTATACATAATAATCCAAACGATGCGAACGTCATTTAACTCACCTCAATTTCAATTCTGGAAATTTCCCCATAGAATGTTGGACCTATAAAATCTTAACAATGTATTGCTCTATTTCCTATATGTAATTATTTCCATAAACTAATATTCTGAAATGATACAAACGAATGTTCTTATTGAGCGGTGTGGAATGATGAAAGAACAACGGATTAAAGCAATGCAGCGTAACCAATTTTTAAATATGATGTACTTAGCTAAGGATGGCAACGTATCAAAGAGGCGTATCAAAATTACTGGCAATTCCTACAAGGCGAGCCAAACGTACATTTACGATTGATAGTGTTTTAGCAGTTGTCCCAGCCATTCTAAAAGAGTGTTAAGTCATATGTTGAATCCTGAACAACCTGTAATCATATTGATAGGCTGCAGCAATTTGTTGCAATGTTTCAGGCGTAGGTTTTATCACATTACCAGTTCGACGATCCGTTCCTCTTTCAAGCATAGCCAGGTAAGAAAACGTAATATCCATACGTTTTGCTGCATCACGCAAAGATTCATCACCACGTAGTTCCTTTAATAGCTCACCTAAACTCAAAATCGTTCACCTTCATTTCATTAGTTTTGAATGCATATACCATTCTGTTTCAAACTATAAAGTAGAGTCATTGTTCTGCCTCTTCCAATTCAGCATAAGCAACTTTTTACTGCGATACTGCTCCAATCGTTTGAATGCAAAGTCATATTCAACGTTAAATAGCCTTTGTACATTTTCGACAGTAAGATCACTAGGCTCTAGTTCATCCAACATAAAAGAGGGGACACAGGCATGGTACATAAAGTTGTTTGCCTTATATTCTTGGTATTCACGGAATAGGGGGATACATGCGTTGTTGATTGCCAGTATGTAAGAGAACATGACCTAGTTCATGGCAGAAATCTTGCCATTGTTGTGGTGGTGTAAGTTGTTCATTTAAAAATATGAATGAATTATTTTTTGAAAAGAGGGCCTGACTAGAATCTTCCCAGGAAAACACATGTATTCCAAGTTGATCGGATATACTTTGGAATTTAAGATACGTTGGTATTAAAATACCAATTCGAACTTATAGATTCTTAATAAAATCCTCCGTGTGTGTAAAATATTTCAATAAAAAGACCTCTTAATAAGGAACGAATGTTCTTTTTGAATCCACAATAATACCCCTCTATTAGGTATGAGGGGTATTAATAATAAGTTTATTTAGAGCTTATGGGCATATTATAAACTCTTTCCTTAAATCATAAATAATTTATTTTCTTTAGAGAGAGTAAGAATTTTATCATTTTCAGAAATTACATCAATATCTTTAATTTTTTCGTTAAGTACAGCAACTATGTATTGACAATTCATTGTTTTAACTAGGTGAAATAATCTTGTTAAAATATCATTTTCTATAGTTTCGATTACATCATATACTATAAAGTAAGGGACTTGTTTGTTAGTTTCTTTAGCATATTGTAGATAAGATATATCGAAAACGCTTATAAGACCCTTTTTCGTTCCTATACTTATACTTTCATCTGTTGCGAAAAGACTCAAAGGAAAATCATTTATGCTTGTATTGTAACCTAAGTGATATTCATTTTTTAATACATCTTTTGTGTTTTTTTGAAAATATTTATTAAAAATATCTAGATTATCATCGGCTTCTTTAGGGTTAAAATTCAGTGTGGTTTCTAAATCAGCTATATCGTTTAGATTGGATTCTTTTGAAGTATTTAGGTTTTTTAATTCCAATTGTAAGGATTGAAGCTCTAATAGTCTTGCTTGTTCTTGAACTAAATTATTATACAATTCATCAGCATTATCGAAATCATATTCTTCAATACTTGAAGCAAGTGATTTATATTCCTTCTTCAACGATTTTTTGTATTCTTGTATTTCTTTAAATTCATTTGATTTCGTTTTTAATACAGATTCATAATATTTAACTTTATTCTTTACTAAGGAATCATTGAATATCACCAAATCATTGAACGTTTTCTCTAAATCAACTTTTAATTCTCGAGTCTCATTATATAAAGTTTGTAGCACTTCTGGACTAAGATCCTTCTTACTTTGGAAGGTATATTCTAAATTTTGCTGAATCATATTTATTTGAAATTCTAGAGAACCTAAAGACTGGGTTATTAAACCTATTTCATTCTTTAATTTCTTTGACCTTTCCATTTTTAAAAGGAAGTTATCATCAGATACATTTTCTTTAATTTGTTTTGTTAACTTTTTTATAAAAATACTTTGATTAAAGATTGTCTGTTCTAGATTTTTTATATCTTTTTTTCTAAAAACTTGTTAAAGTTTGCAATCTCTTCATCAAATTTTTTAGAGTTTAAACGTGTATTGGCTAATTTTATATTATCTTCAGTGTCTATTAAATTAAACAGAAAGTTATAAATTAATCGATATGTTAAAATAGACAGTATTTTGTTAGGAGAGAAACGTAAAAGTTTATATGATCCAGCATCTATTTCAACTCTGACAAATTTCTTTATTAAATCAGTATATCGGGGGTATGGTTCAACATAATCGAAAATTATCTCTTTTAATGTTGGTAAATACTCATCATCTATATTTTTCTCTACATTATTAATTTTCCTTTTACCGTGACTAAATAAGCCGACAGATATAAAATAATCAGCTTTTTGGTTAACGTTATTCAGATTGTCAATACTTTTAGATAGCTCAAGAATAGCTTCTACTTTATTAGTATGAATATAATTTTTTAAAGGTTGATTTATTAAATTTGTTTCTTGGTCAGTATAGATAGAACTCTTATCTTTTTGCCCTAAACAAATATCGATTATCTTTAAAAGCGTTGTTTTTCCAACGTTGTTACCAGAGTGTTTACTATCATCTACAATAAGGTTAATATCTAGCTTAAATGGAATATCCCTAATAATTTTTATCTTAGGATGTGTTTCTTGAAGGATTAATCTTCTAATAAACATATTTTCTCCTTTTCATCAAAATTAATCTTTCCTAACAAAAATAAAAAATCTAATGCTAATATAAAATCGGTATAGTCCATATTTTTGCTGTACTCTACTCTAATAGAATTGAAAATTATATCTACACCCATGCTTCTACCAAATTTATTAAGAATCAAGAGAATACAGGCAGCACAGTATATAACTGTATTTTGAGGTTTTTTTAAATCATTGATAATTAACATTTTTATTCTCCCTTCAACACTGTTAATTGTTGTTTTCGGGTGGCTTCTCTAGAATTTTACATCGTGTAAATGCAAAAAAAACTACACTAATGATTACATCTTCAATATGTTCACTAGTCATAGAGGTGCTTTTGTAGCTATTCTCAACAATTATTCTTAAGCTATTAATTGTATTTCTAACAATTTTATCACTTTTTAAATCAGGATTATCGATTAATTCATCTTTATAAATATTATTAATTACTCTTAATAGCCTATTACCATCTATAGCAGTTGAGGTAAATACTTCTTCTACTGATTCATAAAACATACAATACTCCTCAAATGTACTTCTATAACGATACAAAGAATTGTAGTTCATTTTTTCTACCCAATCTGGGTTTTTAGTAAATGTAAAATCAGTATTTTCGGATAAATTTCCATCTAAAATTTCACATACTTTATGTATATCACTAGGAGTGACGGTTTTCGGAGAAAATGTATTAAAGAATTGCTTTAGTATATTATTGTGACCATTAATAACATTACTGTTATCTCCGATAGTTTGCTGTTGAGCATTAATATTATATGATTTAAATTTTCTCATTTCAAACCTGCCTTACATGGAATTATTATGTCCATTTATAACACGACTATCTTTCCCAATTTTTTGCTGTTGAGCATTAATATTGTCTTGTCCAACTGTTGTATACTGTGTTATTTTACTAAGTGCTTCATTGGCAGTTTTATTTGCTTTTTTACTTCTGGATAGAGCAATAGCGCTGATAACAGTACCAATAACACCAGCAGTTCCTCCAATAATTGTAAATAATGATGTCATAGTGTCTAAACTCATATACATTATCCTTTCGTTTTGTAAGATATTCTAAAAAAAATATAAAATTAACAGAATAGATGGTTATTTTAGGACAAGCTTTTATAAAAAAGCCTATCCTATTTCTTATCATTCTTAATAATTTCCCAAATATTTCGAAGCTTACGAACAGCTTCCTCATCAGATTCTGGAAGTTCTCTATAAAATACGTTAAGTTCTGGATCATTGGCGAAAGCTTGAAAATCAGCGTCGTCTTTTTCTTTTAGTGTATGTGCTGGGTTATCTGTACGACCAAGTAGGTAGTCTGTACTGACTTCGAAAAAATCGGCTAACTTAGAAAGTGTTGAATTGTCAGGTTCACCTAAATTATTTTCATACTTTGCATAGCCTTGTCTAGTGATGCCTAGTAAGTCAGCCATTTCCTGTTGGGTCTTACGTTGCTGTGTTCTTAGTGCTTTTAATCGAATTGAGAGCATTGTAATCCCCCTTTTATAGTAAATATTAAACAATTTTAATTATAGCGCAACTATAAGTTACTGTGTGCAACTAAAAGTTACGTAGATTCTTTACAGTAACATTTTATTGCTTTATATTGTGGGTATAAGGTAACTAAAAGTTTCTAAGGAGAGGTGAAGTGTGAGGGAGAAATTAATTATTCTTCGAGGTGAAAAAACAATAACAGAAGTAGCTAAAGATCTTAATATTACAAGACAAATGTTAAGTGCAATAGAAAATAATGCTAGAACTCCTTCACTAGCATTGGCTAGAAAAATTGCTGTTTATTATTCAACCACAATTGAAGATGTTTTTTTGATTCTAAATGCAACTAAATGTTACCTTTATTTTACTAAAAGAGAGATGAAAAGTTTGGGATGGAGATAGACAAAACCAGATAAAAGAGCCCAAAAAGAAGTCACTGCTGGAACAGAGTCTGAAATTTTTTTAAATACTCCATGTGATTGAACAAGATATGCAGTCCTTATTACTTAGGGACAAGTACCTTCGAATTCTCATAGCAATTCAAACCATGATACTCATATATATGTTGTTAAAATGAACTTCCTAACGGTAGTATTGATTATTTTCTCGTTGCATATGCAGAGATAACTTCGGGTCGATGTGGAGTAAATGTAATAAATACTCGAAAGGAGGTAAGAAAGATGCGTAAACAAACTTTCAAAGAGTACTCGTTACGAAAGTACCCACCAAATGTAAGGAGCAGGGAAGAGGCATATGCTTGTAACATTTGGAACCATTGTACTTTAGAAGAAGCGATAGATATGTCTAGTAAAGTGATTGAGCTTTTTAAGGGGAGGTGGGAAGTTTGCGGTGGAGCATGACCAAGCAGAAGCAAAAAAAAACTTTAACTTTTGTCTAATGATTGCTTAAAACAATTTGATTTAAAACAACTCGAAAGGGGGTGGAGGTATGAATGAAGAAAAAATTTCTCTTTTCGCAGAACAGTTAATTGGTTTAAAACAATTTGAATGGGCCCGAGTTAAACAAGTTGTAGACATGTATTTTAGTTCTAAAGCCGCCAAGGTTGAGCTTGACGACTTTGTTGAACTAAAAAGAAGAATTGAAATTGAATTTAACCTTCGACAATTTGGATAAAAATAGGATTGATTCTGTAATCTCTATGATGAGCTTGCTGTTCATGAAATGACAGAGCGAAACGCACTTGGTATTGGTCGTTTTAAGCTCTATGTTGTAAAAAGCTTTGCACAATATGCCTTTTACTTTGCCAGCAATCCACTGGAAGTTAGCGTAATGCACCGAGAGAAATTTGGTGAACGTACAGGAGCTATTACGGAGGCCCATCGACTATTGATTAAAGTGATGTATTTCGCTGATCTAGGTATACATATTCCACTGATTGATCATCGCAAAACCATCGTACAATTTCCTGCTTATCTCGGACATGCAGCTGCAGGACAATATATTTTGCATCGTCTAGATCAGCACAAAGGGGTGAGAGGTATTGTCTAAGCAAGAACGTGAGGAGATCATTGCAATTATCATGCTCCGTAAAAATTATGCGTAGGAAATGTTACGTAATATGTCAGACGAGCAGCTATTAAAAACATTGGATGAGTTGTAATTTGGGGAGGAATAGGTATATGAAATTTAGAAAATGGTTATCGTTGTCTCTGGAGCGTCGTTTAGTGATTATTAGTAATGCTATTCATACTAAAAATGTTTTTAAGAGAAAAATTTCTTAGGGGGATGAAGGATGTTGAAGATAGTTAATGTAAATATTTATGATATCATTGGCCTTTCTTTTGATCCTGTTTATATGGCATTATATCAACTTGATGATAACGAAGAAATTCTTATCGATAAATATACTATTCGAAAAACAGATAAGTTTTACGAAATTGAAAATGGAGACATGCATGAATGCTTTATCGAGAAAGAGAAGTGCTATCATGTTCTAAGCGATTTGATTATGACCAATTAAAAAAGCTATGGCGGCAACCATAGCTCTTCAATAACAAGGGTTCTCCCTTGCTAGCAGTATAACCATTATAGCATAAGGGGGAAGCTATTGTGCGTATGAAGGAATTGAATATGACTATTGACGGAATTCTAAAGGTTGATACAATGGAATTACCTGAGAATTGTGTGATAATTTTGTCACAAGGAAAAACAAAGGTTGCTGAGCTTCCTGCGTTTGCCGAAACAAAGATTGTGACACATCAAGGGCAGGTAAAACGTGTGAAGTGGGATGAGGGTGAGGAGTTTTGAGGCTATTCTCATATATAGCTATTAATTTATTAATAATACTTTTCTTAGCAATGGCATTTTACAATGGGATAAAAAATGGTATTTTGCCTATAAGCTTAGTAATTGTATCAATTATTATTCTAGGAGTATTTAATTTAATTATCTTTGTTATAGAGAAGTTGTTTAACAAATTGGGAGATTATTTAATCAGATTATATGATAAAAGAAAAATGAAGAACTATAATTTGTATGAATGGATGGGGGAGGTTAGATGGATTAAATTATTAGATGAAATATCCAATATCAAAGAATTCAATAAAGATACTTTACATGATAATTTTCAGTTAATAAAACTTGAGATAGAAAAAGAATTTGATAATAAGGAAAAATTAATTTCATTAAAACTGTACCTAGAAACAATAGTTGAAAGCCCCAGACTAACGGTTTTGAATACTGTTACACAAACACTTCTTATGGCTTTGATTACTACATCTATAATAAATTTTGTAAATGGTTTAAATACTTCTAATGTTAATAGTATGTGGTACCTTGCTGTTGTGATTGTCGTCTGGATCATTTTACTTGTTTCAATAACATACATTTCCAAGCAAATTGATAGAAATAAATTATTACTCAAACTAGTGTTGGAATGTATAAATGAAAAAGGGACCAATAAAAATAACAATAATTATAGACACTCAAAAAGAAGGAAAAAATAATTTAGAAAAAGAAGGATGGGTTTTGAGTCAGATAAATAAAGGTTCTATTTTTTCAAATGTATTAATGTATATATTTCTTGTATTAGGTATTCTATCCATCTTGTCTGCATTTGTTTTTCCAATTGCACTTAGAAAATATTACATGGAGAAAGTAGCGGAATATAAAAATATAGGAGATTTAGGTAGTATCGGTGATTTCCTTGGTGGAACAACCGTAGGCTTGTTAACTGCAGCAAGTATTTTTATGCTTCTAGCTACAATCATAATGCAAAGGAAAGAAATTAAAATAAGTCAAGAAAGTTTGACTGAATTAGTAAAGCAAACAGAAGCTTCAGTTAACCAAGCAAAGGATGCTAGGGCAGAAGTTGAAATTACTAATGAGACAATGAAACGTCAACAATTTGAAAGCGCATTTTTTAATATGATAAATCTGCATCATACAATATTAAGTAATATGAAGTTTAAAGAATTGATAGGAAGGGATTTAATAAAAAATTTATTTGATATTTTAGAAAAGGAAGGGAAAGAAGGATATTTAAAATATAAGATAGAAAATGAGATATCTGATGAAACCAAAAAGCATATTTTTATAGATCTTTTTGATCTTGAAACCAGAGATATCTTTTTAAATATGTTGTATGAAAAAGGTAAGGATTTTACAAAAGAGGCTTATGCAAATGAAGAGATGAAAATTAATAATAAAGAAACTCCTGATTTTGATCCAAGTTTCATTGAAATTGAAGGAGATAGAAATTTCACATATATGGATTTAATTGAAAACACTACATTAACCAATGAGATTATTAGGTTATCGAAACTGAAAAATATTAATAGTGACCATGCAATTTTGAAGGATCATTATTTAATTAATGATGAAAAGTGGTTAGAAGAAAAGCAAATCATTTACACAAAGTTCTATATTGAATATGAATACTTATTTGGGCACTATTAATAGAAACTTATATAGAATTGTTAAATTTATTAATGAGTCTAAATTAATTAATAATGATTTGAAAAAAGAATATCGTGGCATTTTAAGAGCCCAATTATCATCATATGAATTAATGATGTTATTTTATAATGTATCTTACTCAGAGAAGGGTAAAAAATGTAAAGAACAATTGACTAAATGTAATTTTTTCGATAACCACTTATTAACAAATAAATTTATTTGGAATGATGATTGTGAAGTTTTGGAATTAATCGAATAGCCCAATTAATAAGTTTATAATTGAAATTATTTAAAATCTATATGAAGTGTATAATATAAGTTCTACCAGCTCACTGGAGGACAACAACGGATAGTAGCAAAACGCTGCCATCTTTTGTTGTCCTTTTTTATTTTATTTAAAGGAGTGAAAGATAGTGGATATTCTAAAAAATATTGATGGTAAGGCAACACAAAAAGTAATTGAAAATGTATTACGACAATATCGAACTTATCAACTAACAACACCAGAGGATTTATTGCCAACAATAACACCAAAATATACTTTAGAAATGCCATCATTTACTGGAGGAGTCCATTCAAAAGTTGAAAATGCTGCAATTCGAAACGTAGAACATTACAAGCAAGCTGAAAGGTTTTTCGAACGATTTAATAGAGGTTTTTATAAGCTGAACCAAAAAGAGCGTCAGATTATCGTCATGGCATGTTTAGAAGAAGTGCCAATGTTTAATTATCAGATTTCAAAAGAGCTTCATATCAGTGAACGAACTTTTTATCGTATCAAAGCACAAGCTTTGTATAAATTAGCATTAGCTTTAAGAGTTGAGGTATATCAGGAGGAGGAGGTGACTGTTCTATGAATTTTGTCCAGCCGATACGTGATTTAGAAAAGGTTCGAGACGTCAGAAGAACATTGCAGGACAATCCACGTGATGAGCTACTATTTTGTTTTGGAATATATACTGGGCTAAGGATAAGTGATATATTACGTTTAAAAGTTGGGGATGTTCGTAATAAAAACGTATTACATATAAAAGAGTTAAAAGTGCAGAAAAAGAAAAAACTCAATAAGACGAAACGTATCCCCATTTTAAATGAATTACAAAAGATGATTGCTTCATATATCGAAGAAAAAGAAGACCAAGAGTATTTATTTAAATCCCGACAAGGTAAAAATAAACCGATCACTAGGGTAAGGGCTTACGATATTTTACGAGCAGCTGCCCGAGTAAATGATTTGGATGAAATAGGGACACATACTTTGCGAAAGACATTTGGCTATCATGTTTATCAAGAAGAAAAAGATGTTGCATTACTACAGGATATTTTTAATCATTCAGCACCATATATCACATTGAAATATATTGGAGTAAACCAAGATGCGATTGATAAAGCCTATCAAAAATTAAATAAACGTTTGAAATTTTAAAATAGCACTGATAAAGGTGCTATTTTTATTTTGCTCATTTTAGGAAATGGGACATTTTCTAAACGTATCGAACACTTTCACATACTAAAGACATTTACAAAATAAGGGCATGAAAAACTCATTTTCAAGATAGGGTGTAAAGTACTTATTAATCTAGGTTTTTAAAGAGTTTCGCAGGTTAACAGAATATAAGATATGTTAATGTGGTAATATAAGGAATAAGATGGAATAAAAGGAGTGATGGTTGTGAGAGTTATAATTGTTGAATCTAGTAGTCCGTGGGATTTAATGCATGGAACGTCTGAGAAAGACTCTTTGGAACAGATTTGTAAAATGATGGGTCACAATGTAGCGTCATTTTTTGTTAAATCGAAGCAGTTTTTGAATATATTTCATCAATTAATAGTTTTAGTGATGATGAGCAAGAGCCTCTATGTATTCATATAAGTTGTCATGGAAATAAAGATGGCTTAGCTATAGGAAATGACTTTTTAAATTGGGAAAACACTGTTGAATGCATGGCACCGGTACTAAGTATGGAGAACTACGGAGAGCCTATATTTTTAGCTGTATCAGCTTGCGGAACAGATAAACAATTACTTACAAAATATATACGAGAAAGAAAAGATCTTAAAATTATACCTCCCAATTACATATTCTTCATAAATCAAGAATTGGTATCATGGAAAGATGCCTTACTAAATTGGACTATTCTTTATCATCAAATTGATAATTTGGATATTACAAATAAAATGGACTTTCAAGATTTATTATCAAGAATAGCTGGTTCTGGATTAGGAAGTTTAAAATATTATCGTTGGGATGTTAAAGATAGAAGATATAAGTTTTTTCAAAGACAACAACAGCTAGTGTGATATGAGGCTGATGAAGTTGAAAAGGTCCTTAATCATATGGTGATGTCATTCCGATCCAAGATGCTATCTTTACCATCTAAAGTCTCGCTGTTGTTAGCCAGTAAAGACGACCCTAAAGTAATTGAGGCTTTATTAGAAAGAGATATAAGCCAAGCGTTAATTGAGTTGCAGAATATGATCCTGCTATGTTCTTTAATGAAGATAGTGATGAGGAAGTAGAAGTTGTAGGTGATGATGATGGTCAGAAAACAGACCATGAAACTGTTTAAGAAAGTCGCAGGACTTGTCGCACCTCCGCCTAAATTAACCGTTTCACAATGGGCAGATAAACATAGGGTATTATCTAAAGAATCTTCAGCAGAACATGGTAAATGGAATACAGATCGTGCTCCTTATCAACGAGAAACAATGGATGCAGTCAATAATCCAGAGACTGAGGAAATTGTTGTGATGTCGTCTGCCCAAGTTGGTAAATCGGAAATTGTTAATAACATCATTGGCTATCATATCGACTATGATCCTTCGCCTATGTTGTTGATGCAACCTACGCTTGAAATGGCGGAAGCATATTCCAAGGATCGTATTGCTGCCATGATACGAGATACACCTACCTTATCCAAAAAAAGTTAATAGTCCAAAAGCAAAGGATGGAAATAATACTTTGCTTCAAAAGAAGTTTGCTGGTGGACATCTAACCTTAGTAGGGGCCAATTCTCCTGCTAGTTTAGCATCATGGCCAGTACGTATTGTTTTAGCTGATGAAGTAGACAGATTTCCACCTTCAGCAGGAACTGAAGGAGATCCTTTGTCTTTAGCTCAAAAACGAACTAAGACTTCTGGAACAGTAAATGGATTTCAGTTTCAACACCAACTGTTAAAGGGGCATCACGCATTGAAGCGGAATATGAGGAAAGTACAAAAGAAGAGTGGTGCGTTTCCTGTCTGAGTTGTGGGAAATTCCAGCCTTATGTTTGGGCGCAAATACGTTTTGAAACAGTCACGATTGAATGTGTAAATTGTAAAGAGCAACATACAGAAGTTGAATGGAAATCGCGTTCTGGTAAATGGATTGCTCGAAATACTGAGGCGAAGAAACGTGGGTTTCATTTAAACGCCCTCGCATCTCCTTGGGAGAAATGGGCAAAGATTATAGATGAATTTAAAGAAGCAAAGCGTAAAGGTATAGAAACCTTGAAAACGTGGGTTAATACAACGCTTGGTGAGTCGTGGGAAGAAAAGACGAATGATCAAGACCATGATAAACTTATTTCTCGACGTATTTGCTATGAATGCGAAGTACCAAAGGACGTATTAGAATTGACGTCTGGAGTTGATGTTCAAGATGACCGATTAGAAGTAGAAGTTGTGGGTAACGCTTCTTTTGATCCTTTTGTAATAGCCGTTTGTCGTCAGATAGGTTCATCATTAGAACTGCCTTATACAGATAATTTAAAAGGTACAACAATAGAGATCCGTATTCTTATTTAGCTAGTATGGGAATCTCCGAGGCACAATTCAAGCTAGACATTTTAAATGGCTTGGAGGAAGTAAAAGGGGCGCAAATTACAGAAGCGAGAGTTATGCTTAATGATACAAAAACTATTCCTGCAGTGTTTATAGATGGTAGGACACACGTTCAAGTACAAGAGCTAGCCGATCTTTTAGGTTTAAAACTCGTTTAAAACAACGAAAGTAAAACAACTAAATTGTATGAAGTAAAATGATAATATTAACTCTCTTGTAATTCGAAGGCCGTTACCTTAATTGGTAATGGGCTTTTTTATTTCTACAAACATAGAATCAAATTATTTGCAATGAAATTAATAGTAATTATTGTTAAGAATTTGTAAAAGCAATGAAATTTACTACCTGATAAGAATGTCAAACAAAATCCAGGGGAATTTTTGAAAATATTACTTTGGTTCTAATTTAATGCATAAGTACCGCCAGTTTTCAGCGTGATAGATGGCGTACTGTGGCGGTTATTGTAAACTTAACGTAAATTTCACGCCAAAAATTGGCGTGGGTAGAGTATTGGTAAGGGTATTTCTTAATGTTAGGATATTAATAACTCGAGGGTAATTGAAATGTTATAACATCTAAAAATACTAAAAGATGGAGGAAATAATATTGAAAAACAAATTCATTAAAAATTTAATCGTATTATTAAGTTTTACATTAATTTTAAGTATTTTATCGCCAAGCCTTGTAAATGCAAGTGAGGTTACACAAGAATTAGAGAATGAACACTTAGAGGAAGATTTCGTTGTTGAAGAGGAGGTTGATTCAGAGGATATTACTCAAGTTGAGGGAGCTGAAATCCAGCCTTTTATTCTTCCTTTAATTGCAAGAGTTGTTTTAGTAGGTGGACAAAGATTTTTAAAGGTTTATAAAGGCATTGATAACGTAGCAACACATCCTTTGTACATTCATACAGGTAAACAAGGTAAACATATATTAGGTCACCCAAATTTTCAAACAGGTAAAAGTATACTTAGAGGAAATGCGGATGATTTATTACAAAACCATGCTGGTAAAGGTACAATGATAAATGAAACTAAAGAAAGAGTGAACTTCGGAAAAAACATTGGTGATTATTTTGATATTGAAACAAATCATTATTTAACTACTCAAAATGGTATAATACACTATAGTAAAACAGGTGCTCATATTGTTCCTTCAAAACCTTAAGGGGAGGGAATATAGAAAATGGTTATTGACAATGCAGTTTTAAAGTTGCTTAAGTATAGTGTACAGAAACCGAAATTAGAAATCACATGGGAAAATGGTAAGACCAGCATATGTGAAATTGATACATTTTACGATTCCGATAACGGATTGGAACTTGATGATGCAAATTATAAAGAGTATCATGTAGCACTAATTATAGATGTGACTAATAATTATCAGTATGTTGAAATTGGCACAGGAGAAAATAAACCTAAACTCATTAAGTTAGTGGATACAGGAGAAATCATTTTTAAATGTGATTGATATTTTTATAATCATTAGAGAACAATGACCGGGCGCTCAATTGAAAGTGAGTATCCGGTCATTTTTTGTTTATTCATTTCTTTTTTATTACATGTTTTAGAATAAACAATACTAGCCATAACATTGAAACTGTAAAGCCTATCCACTTGATGCTCTTGGTATATTTTGGGATTCTGATTATACTCTATATAAATACATAATAGGAGAGATGACGCATGGTTAAAGCTTTGAATTGTCCAAACTGTGCTGCAGTATTTAACCCAAGCGATAAGTCATGTGAATACTGTAGGAGTTACATCATCACAACTGATTCGAAACAATTTACATACGATCTAAATGAATTTAAACCTTCTTATAAAAAGATTTTTTTCCACAAAATTGAGATGGGTAACAATGAATTACCAATATGTTCAGGCATAGCGAACATCTATTATAGTGCAACTAAATCAGATGGTGGCCGTTTGTTATTAACCAATCAACGCCTTATTTTTTGTGCTCACGCTCTAAACATGAATCCTAATTTATATTGGGAAATTAGTTTAAAGGATGTAGATCGAGTCGAGAATGATTTAAATCTTTTTATCTCTCAAAGAATTAAGGTTTTTTATAGGAAAGGTAATGAAACAACTTTTGTCGTTTATGGCGGGAAAACTTGGATAGCTGAAATTGAATATGCTTTTAATCAATATTGAATAGAAGTGACCAGGTATTTAATTATCATTAAGCCTAGTCATTTTTCCTCTATGATCCACTTACATTCGATTTAGTTCCATTTTCAGGTGTGTAACAACCCCAAATAAAACCACTATCCGTTACACAAAAAAGTCACCAAAATCACGAAAAAGTCACATTTCCCCCGAAAACTCACGAAATCAGGCAAAAAGCATGTCTTTGTACTTTCACACAAAACCTTGCTATAATAAGCTTTGCGAATACATATGAAAGAGGGTAAAAGCATGAACGCTTATGATGAATATATGAAGCAGGTTGTGAAGCCGATGCGTGAGGAGCTTGTGGGGGCTGGGTTTACAGAGCTGACAACGGCTGATGCGGTGAATGAATTTATGGCGGAGACGAAGGGGACTTCGTTAGTGGTGATTAATTCGGTTTGTGGTTGTGCGGCAGGGCTTGCTCGTCCAGCAGCGCGTGAGGCGATTGCAGCGGTGAAGCCAGATCATCTTGTGACGGTGTTTGCGGGGCAGGACCCAGAGGCGACTGCGGCGATGCGTGGTTATTTTGAGGATGTGCCACCTAGCTCACCATCTATGGCGATTTTAAAGGATGGGGAATTGGCTTACTTTATTCCTCGTGAACAAATTGAGGGATTCCCTGTGGAGCAAATTGTCTCTCATTTAACTGGCGTGCTAGAGCAAACATGCGAGAACTAAAAACGATTGTGACGACAGCGGGCAGACCAGACGATATATCGATGGCGCTCGCTGCTTTTGCGTGTCAGGAATTAGGTGCTTCGTTTGAGCCACGGAAAAAGCGCTCTGTTCGCAAGATTTCACAGGACTTACAGGCACAAGTGATGGTCGCTGGGAAGAATCGCTACGAGTATTATGCCTATGGGGCACAGGAGCCGTTTTTCTTTCATCCCAATTCTGCGGCGTTTCGATTAAAGCGTGTTGCCCGTGGCGAGGCGGAGCCTTTTTTGGAAGCGGCACAGCTTCAACTGGGGGATTCGGTGCTGGATTGTACGTTAGGTTTAGCGGCGGATGCTATGTTAGCGGCTTATACAGTGGGTGAAGCAGGTCGTGTTGTGGGACTGGAAGCGAATCCGAATGTGGCATTTATTGTTAGACAGGGGATGCAAACCTATGATATAGCCGAGCTACCGTTAACTGCCTGTATGCGGCACATTGAGGTTGTTCAGTCTGAGGCTGTTCACTATTTAAAAACCTTACCAGACAATATGTTTGATGTGGTCTATATGGACCCGATGTTTGAGGAGGTTATTGAAGAGGCCAATAATTTTCAGGCACTACGGCTAGCAGGGGAGCATGCGACATTAACCGATGATTGGGTTCATGAAGCCAAGCGTGTGGCGAAAAAGCGTGTGGTGTTAAAGGCACATTTTCGATCAGAGTGGTTTGCGACCTATGGCTTTCAGCAGCATGAACGGGTAACAGCAAAATTTCATTATGGTGTGTTAGACGTATAAAGGCTTGTTCTTGAGACAAGCCTCTTTTTAGCATAGGGTAATAAAAGATTATTGGGATAATGTGTAAAACGTGATATGCGAACCCTGATCTGCACAAGCCTTCTAGTCAATGGTGTGTTGGCTTGCATTCCGTAGTAATCACATATTGACCTTTACATTTATAAAATAGGATGCTATAATAGGAAACGTGCTATTTTAGGTAGCATATTTCCGTAATCTGGCATTCTGCTTTTTGTTTTTGTAGATACTTATTCACACTGGCGCATGCTTTGGGGCTGCAAGGACGCAAAAGATGGTAGGGTTTGCGTTGCTTAAGTTAGAAGGCACACAGTGGAATTTTACCGCGGTGATGAAACGAATCTGGTTTCAAGATAATATTCCCCAGACGATTGGGTTGAGACTTTTACAATTTACGAGAATGTTACCTATAAATGCTAAAGGGGTAGTTTCGCAACAGCGAGGCTGCCCCTTGTCTAATTTTTAGAGTCTGTCATGTCTAACTATGACAGGCTTTTTTGGTATACATTACCGTTTACTCTCATCCATAAATAAGTGATAATAAAAGCATGAATTTTAGTAAAAATCTAAATTCTCAATGGAGATATCAGAAAAATCAAAAAGGTGAGGGATGTCTATGGAAAATATCGACACACTATCTACGAATGTAGTAACAGAATTAACAGAAATGGCTACATCACGGCAAGACAATATGGATCAGCTAGTAGCACATTATTGCCAAGAAAGACTACTTTATCGTCTATCAGCATCATCCTATGACGAACAATTTTATCTAGATGGAGAGCTACTATTATTTGTATTATCAAATGGATTGGTGAAGCCTTCCAAAGAAGTCACACTGACAGCTCAAGCGAGTGTTCATCAACATGAAATTGTCAAACAGGCCTTTAAAGAAATTTGCTCGATGGCAGTACCAGAGGATGGCATTGAATGGGACGCACAGCAAATCGAATCCACTGTAACGAATGACAGTATTCATTTAACCATTCCAGCTACATTGGGCCAAATGGCATCATACATAGAAGTAAGGGTTACCTTTAACGAAAACATGCGAATAACACCGAAAACCATTATTTTTCCGAGCTTGCTAGACAGTAAGGCAGCGGTGCTTTATACATATCCAACGGAATTCGTGATCGCACAAAAATTTATCGAAATATACCAGTATCCAGCATTAGAAAAGACTGAAAAAACAATAGGTGAAGTACAACTATTGCTACAAACGCAACCTATTGAAGGACGAAAATTACAGGCGTATATTGTGGACTTATTTGATCGTTATCATTTTACAATCGAGCTAAATCCTACGCTCGAGTCAACAGGGATTCTGAAACAATTTTTTAACCCTGTTTATGAAGCTATTTTGGCTGAGGATGAATTTTTCAAGCAATGGCAGTGTGACAATCAGGCTTGGCAATGATGAGAGAGAACCCGCAAATCTTCTATGGTTTGTGGGTTTTTGCATGGCTATTTTTCAGTAACCTAATAGCGGATAAGAAGGGAGGATTCATTTGTGATGTCTAATGAATGGTCTCTTCTTTTTTATTAAAATGTAAGTTGAAAAGTATCTGTTGCACGAATAATTGAAGTTGAATCGTATTATGTCGTGAAGGAGGTTAGGTGAAAAATATGATAAAGTTTGCTGGCTTATGTGTGCAAGAAATTGTTCAAACATATAGTGACACCCTTATACGAATTGCTGTGCAACAGACCAAAAATATGGCTGAAGCGGAGGATATCGTGCAGGAGGTTTATCTGACACTTATGAGACAGAAAAAGCCGTTCGCTCATGAAGCACATTTAAAGGCTTGGCTCATTAAAGTGACATTTAACAAGTGTAAGGATTATTTTAAGTCCTCACGTGTCAAGAAGACGGTACCAATAACAGAAGAAATGACCTTTATAGCAAAAGAGGAGCAGATGGTTCTCACTGAAATTTTTGAGCTTCCTCCAGAAGAGAGAGTCATTGTTTATTTACATTATTACGAAGGTTACACAACGGCAGAAATTGCTCATTTATTGGAGATCAACGTCAACACAGTAGGCTCAAAGCTGAGAAGGGCACGCATGAAGCTGAAGACGATTCTAGAAGAGGGGAGCAAAGTGTGATGAATGCTTATAAGAATGTGATGAAGCAGATTCATGCTTCTGATGAATTTAAACGTAAGATGCAGAAAGAAATGATGGAATATGAGAAAAAAGAAAAGAGGGCCTTTATGAAAAAAGTAAAAATAAGTGTAGGAAGCTTAGTAGCCTGTGCAGTGATTGCTGTCCTTGCTATGGTCAATATAAATCATGATACACCGATAGATTTAACGGAGAGAATTGTTGCGGATCACTCAGCTCCTGCAGCCAGTGCGCTAGTAAATATCGAAGGGACCATTACAGATGTCGGAGAAGATGGGCTGAGCTTTACGTTGGATAATGGCATGGAAGTAGTCATTACAGACAAAACCAAAATAGGAATAGATGGGCCGACAGCGCCACCTAAGGAAGAACAGTTTTTTGAGCCTACATTTAGAGTCGGTAATTTAATCGGCGGCTATACAGAAGATACCTCCGCACACCCAGTTCAGGCCGCTGCCATTTATACGAATTGGAATTTCGAAAATCCGATACGATGAAGGTCCAAATGGTCAAAAAAGAATTCCCTTAGGGGGATTCTTTTTCATGTTGTTGAAAAAAGATGATGTCACTAGCAGAAAAGACCTTTTGGTAAGGCGAGAGGTTGATTTCCGCTCCGCCAGCGTCCTGCAAAGTGCCATAAAGAGTAGTGAACACCTTCACTTTATTTGAAAACCGTTGCTAAAAATATTATTGAGTACTTTGTTTTTCAACACTATGAAAGATTCCATTGGGAGGATTTTTTTTGCATATCTAATTTAAGGGAAGAATTGGATAGATATCCACCTTGTTTTTTACCAATAAATTCTTTTTATACTAAAAATAAGGTTGAATATTTCTATTTATAAAGAAATGATTATTTTTATACAAAAAAAGTATTGTCTAAAGAGAATATTGTCACTATAATTTACGTAATAGTCTTACATTTCCGAATTGCGAAAAATAATACGCATTATGGAAAAATATCAAACTAGGGGGATGGGCTATGAAAAGAAATATAATGGTGTTGCTTACAATAATGGCAGCTTTCACGCTAGTTTTAGCGGGTTGCGGCGCGAAGGACAATACATCATCAGGTGATGGAGATAGTAAAAAAGTTTATAAGGTAGGTACTGAGGCTACATTTGCACCGATCGTATCACTCGACGATAAAGGGAAAATTGTAGGGATTGATGTGGATGTACTACAAGCAATCGCAGATGAGATGGATTTTGAAGTGAAATGGGAAAGTATTGGTTGGGAGCCTGTATTCCAAACAATTAAAAATGGTGAAACAGATATCGGTGGTGCAGGGATTACAATTACGGACGAGCGTAAGGAAACATTTGATTTTACTGAGCCGTATTACGAATCTCAATTATTAATCGTGGTGAAAGAAGATTCAAAGATCCAATCATTAGATGAATTAAAGGATAAAAAGATTTCCGTACAAATTAATGCTACTGGTCATATGGCTGCCAACAAGCTACAGGGTGAATCTAGTCCAAACATTTTTGCATTCGAAAATCAACCAATCGCTATTCAAGAGATGCTGAATGGCAACGTAGAGGCAGCAATTGGTGATAATTCAGTTGTTTATGAATACATCAAGGCACATCCAAATGACAAGATCAAAGTAATCAAAGATGATTCGTTTGAAAAAGAATACTATGGTTTCATGGTCCAAAAGGGGAACAAGGAGCTTTTAGATAAGTTAAATGAAGGCCTTAAAAAGATTAAAGAAAACGGTAAATTAAAAGAAATTACGGGTTCAGACTTTTAGTCATAAATAAACCGTAGAAGCTCATCATATGGAGTTCTACGGTTTATTTTTTTTAGGTGCTATTCTATTCTTGTGCTTCGGCGACTTTTTTGACACGATCTAAAAATTCAACGACTACTTTGTCCGAAGCAAACAATAAAAATAATTTGACGAACCATTTCAACGCATTATTTGTTACGGTATAAGTAAAGGAAGTCTCTGTTTCATTTATTTTATTTAATTCATAGTAAGCCGTAATTTCAAACAGATTAGCGAGTACAAAGCCTACCTTCAATATTTTTTTATCGGGTGTATTCGTATATTCAAATGTTTCTACATCATACTCTTCGATACGTTTTCCTTCTTTATATTTTTGGCGATAAACGCTACCAACCACTTCTTCCGTTATGTTCACAGGCTTGTTTTCAATTACTTGTGGCATAATCTTCTGCAAATCAGCTAGAGAGCCATCAAGCAATTTCCAAACATTTTCGATGGGGGCATTTATGTTTATAGTCTTCGTCCATGTTTTCATCAATAAACACCTCTACTTCCAATATTATTTATTTCGTTAGTTTAGCCTCAATCTATGGTGCAAATTAAAGTAATCACTAATGTAAGTATACTAAAATTTAACCATTATTACTTTAAATCGAGTCACAAAGAGGGTGGGGAAAAACAAAAAAATCGAAGCCAATATAGCCCCGATTCTTCTTACTTGCACATTTTTATACATACGCTGCTTATGACAAACCTAAACATCGAAAAACAGTTCTCTTAATTTTCATCTTTTATTTTCCAGTCGTTGTATACGATATCTTGAAGTACATTTTTCAGTTGTACAAATTGCTGCTCCGAGATATTGGATTGCTTCATCACTTGGCGAGACACTTCTGGAAGTTTTCTTCGTACATTTGCGCCTTCATTCGTTAAATATATTTTCATTAGTCGTTCGTCATCCTTCGAACGTTCACGACAAATGTAATTCTTTGCCTCTAATTTTTTTAATAATGGTGTTAATGTTCCTGAATCTAAAAATAAACGTTGTCCCAATTCTTTCACGGTTATCTGTTCGTTTTCCTCTAAAGCTAATAAAGTAATATAGCCTGTATACGTAAGATCGTATGGCTTCAATAATAAGGTGTATTGTCGAGTGATTTCCTTTGATGTTGCATATAAAAGAAAGCACAGTTGATTATCTAAATGATTAGGCATAAAAATCCCCTCTTAAAGTTCTTCTACTACCATTTATATTAAAAATAAAGTTCCTACTTGTCAAACGCAATTAAATTGTGTACAATTCAATTTGTAAAAATTAGATTGTACACAATTTAATTAACAACAAAAGATAAGGGGTTTTTAATTATGAAAGAATTATACGCAACTACAATGATTAATGAAGGTGGCCGTAGTGGCACATCCTATGCAGAAGATCAATCATTATCGTTAAAAATTGCACCACCAGGCTCCAAACTAGACAATGTGACAAACCCAGAACAATTATTTGCGGCTGGCTATAGTGCCTGCTTTAATAGTGCATTGGATTTAATTAAACGCCAAAAGAAACTAAAAAACGCATCAACAATTAAAGTAACAGTTAAATTAATGGAACAAGCTTCTTTTGACTATGTGCTTGCCGTTGACATTGAAGGACATATTGAAGGCTTAGCACTGGAGGAAGCACAGGAATTATTAGAGGTCACACATACGGTATGCCCCTATTCAAAAGCCACAATGGGCAATATCAATGTAACAATAAAAGCAGTTTAATTTTCGAAAAGAGGGAAAGTACATGTTATCCACTACACCACTAAAACAAATGATGCAAATGCGTAAATCTGTACGTAAATACAATGCTCAAACTAAAATTTCGCGTGACACAATCATGCAGCTGTTGCAGGATGCTACTTCAGCACCTTCCTCAAGTAATATGCAGCCATGGCGCTTTCTTGTCATTGATGATAAAGAAATCCAAAAGAATATTAATTTCTTTTCATTTAATCAAGAGCAAATCGAAACAGCCTCTGCCATAATTGCAGTCATTGGTGATATTGAAATGTACGTAAATGCTGAGGAAATCTATGCAAAAAATGTGGAATTAGGCTACATGCCTGAACAAATTGCCAATAAGCTTGCACAAGATGCATTGGCAATGTATGGCTCAGCTTCGACAAAAACATTAGAAAACATCGTACACTTTGATGCTGGCTTAGTATCTATGCAAATCATGCTATTAGCGAAGGAAATGGGCTATGATACCGTTCCAATGGGTGGGTTTGATAAAGCGAAATTCGCTGAATACATGGAATTACCAGCAAATGAAATTCCTATTTTATTATTAGCCATTGGTGAAGCAGCTGCCCCAGCGTATGGTTCTTCACGCCTACCAATAGATCGAATTGTAAGGTTTAATAAATAATATAAGGCAATGTCCCTGATTCTTTTGCGGACATTGCTTTTTTAAAGATTTTTTAGGAGTGAATAGGATGTCATCATTAACTTTTATTTTAAGCTTAGTCGTAGCAGCTGAGCATTTGTATATTATGTATTTAGAAACGTTTGCAACTACTTCCAAAAGAACAGCAAAAACATTTAATCTGTCTGATGAAACATTGAAGAATGTAAATGTCCAAGTTCTTTTCAAAAATCAAGGCGTTTATAATGGTCTGATTGCAATCGCCTTATTGTATGGTTTATTTTTCTCTCATCAGCAAACTGAAATTGTCGCCATGTTTTTAATCTTTGTGATCATTGTCGCTTTGTACGGAAGCGTAACAAGCTCTAAATCGATTCTATTAAAACAAGGTGGACCTGCTATTTTAGCACTGATTAGTTTGTTTTTCTAAAGATATATTGAAAACCTGTATTAATAAAAAATTCTCATAAAATGAAAGTACTTAGAGATAGAAATGAAACTAAGCCACATATCCTGAAAAGAAAAAAATTCCTAAATCAGCACTTGATTTTCCTAGTGACAGTAAAACTTGACACCCGACACAAAAACCGTTATCACTGCTTGAGTATCTTTTACTAACTTACACTAATCCAGGTGACACATTGTTAGATAGCTACATGGGAGCATTAGTACACCTTTAGCGTATGACAATACAAAACATTCCTAGGTTGGTTTTAAATTGAATTCGGAATACTGTGAAGGTGCAAATAATCGAAAATAGACAAAGATTTGGTTTGATACCCATTGGAATTTTGCCCTTAAAAAGTGAAAAGAATAATTAAGTTTTAGAGTAAACAGGAATCATCAAAAATGGTGAATCTTTGGAAGTGAGTTGAACGACTAGCGTTATTTCATTTTATAGTGGTAGATTTATGTATGGCTAAAAAAATAACTGCGGTAATAGAAGTTGATGAAAATGTTATGAAAGATAAAAACTAAAACATTGACGAGGAGTTCATATGGCTAGTTGATAGCGGTATATCTTTAAAAAAACTTGCGAATGATCTTTCTGTTTCTGATATAAATGATTATCTGCAGCAAGAAAATATATTAACGAAAGAACAAAAAACATATAGAAATCAAGGCAAATTATTTTATGAACGTTAGTGTTAAAACTTCTTGTTAATGCAGACAAGATTCGTAAAATCTATCCAAAGTTAAGGATTCATCAAAACTGGTGAGTCCTTTTTCTTGTCAAAAAGGAGCTAGCGTATAACATGGCAATTTTAAACCTTTTGAAGAGGTTGAGCGAATGGTTCTTAATATTGGTCCTGATAAGAATGTAACACGTGTACAAGTAGCCATCATGATGGCACGTATTTTAGGCTTTACAGAAGGACAAACAGTAAATAAAGCACCATTCAAAGATGGGGAAAAAGATCATAGTGCTGCTTGAGCGATTGCCTCAGTCAAAGAACAGGGCATTTATGAATGGTGATCAACATGATAAATTCCATGCAAATGCCAACATCACACATGCTGAAATGGTCGCAGTTTCAGCCAACTTTAAACAGCTTTCTATAGTAAAAGGTTTTGGATTACATTCAAGGATACAAAAGGCCACTAGACACAGTGGATCATTGAAGCAAATCGCGCTGTAGCACCCTCAACGGTCTGGAAGATGGAAACTTTGCAACAAATGCAGCTTTAACACGTGCACACCCTGTCGTGATGATGAACCGTATGTTTGAACGCTGTCCATTACATGGAGTGACAAAACCAAGATTCCCGAATGTCAAAGTCACACATTGGGCAATTAAGGAAATCGAAGAAGTAGCTAATTTTCACATGTATCTTGTTGATGGGGATGGTAAAGAATCAACTTTCGAAGTAATGAAAGTTTAATCAGGCAAGGAAGAATTTTCTTAGCCTGCTTATTAATTTTGAAGGGAAATAGTTTCAACTATAAATATTAAAATAATCCATTGTTCAGATTTTGTTCATGTTTTCTATGTTAATATTCCAACGGGAGTTGATTGAATCATAAACAATAAGATGTTAACATACATAAGAATTTACTCGTCTACGGAGGCGTGATAATGAAAAAGAATATGCTAATTATTATGAGTGTTATCATGCTGTTTGTTTTGGTTTTTTTCTTTAGCAATTGGCATTATTACTCTAATAATAATCTTCAAATGGTTCACCAAGGTGTTGTGAAAATTGAGGAGGAGCAACTACAAAAACCAATAAAGCTAGAAGGAGATTGGGCTTTTTATCCAAACGTCTTAATTCCTTCGTGGGAAAAGCTTGATAACTATAAAAATAAACAACTTACACTAGATATCCCCTTTAATTGGGACAAATATGTAGAGCCAAATGAAGAAGGGCTTGCTGTTGGCACCTATCACGTCAAAATAAAGGTACCAACGGAGGGAGTTTACGGCTTATATATTCGGTCTATCCGACAGGCTAGTCGTGTTTTTATTAACGGTATAGAAGTAGGGGCTAAAGGAAAAGCAAGTACGGTGTTAAGTGAATATGAAGCTGAAAATGATGATAAATATACTGTCTATGCTAAAAGTGATAACAATGAATTAAATATTGTCATACATGTGGTGAACTACAATGTTGCTCAGTCTGGTATTGTTTATCCTATTGAATTTGGAACGGAGGAGGTTATTCAACAGTATTATAATTGGAAAGTGTTTTTAGATGCATTAGTAAGCATTGGGCATATAGTTATTGGAATCGTTTATATCTTTACCTATGTACAGAATCGCAAACGCATTGAAGAATTGTTCTTTGGGCTTTTTACTATTTCATTAGGATTTTATATGTCGTTCATTAATCAAAAAATCTTTTTCCTATTATTTTCCGATTTTGAAACTGTCAATCAATTGCGTTTACAGTTAGGTTCGATTCCGATAGCGCTCCTATCTTTAACACTATTTATTTATTCGATGTATCCACAATTACAAAAGAGAAAGGTCGTTTATATGATTGTCGCCTTACTCGGTATTGTGTTTGTTTTTTACGGTATTTACAATCCAATTACTAAAAATGAAAGAGCATCTTCTGATTTGGAAATGTTCCTAAGAAAAATAATATATATCAGTATTACAGCTCCTATTGTTTTCTATAATGTAGGGATACTGATCCAAGTGATGTTAAATCGACTTGAAGGTGTCCGTTATATGTTAATCGTTATTTCCGCTATTTGTTGTTATACGATTTTACTTGTTTTTAATTTTTTAATTGGTGTACCGATTGATTATACAGAATTTGTGCTGTTTTTACTGATCTTATTCGGCTTTGCTTCATTATTAAATTACAGGGCTAATCAAGCTTTTGAGAAAATCCAAACTTTATCAGAAGAATTGCTGGCACACAATCAAATGAAGGATGAATTTCTACTAAAAACATCACATGAACTACGTACCCCCCTTAATGGTATTTTAAATTTATCAAAAACCTTGATGGAAGGTGCGCAAGGACCTTTGAAACGGACGCAACAGGAGCAAGTTATTTTGATTCATAATGTGACACAGCGTTTAGGACATTTTGTAGAGGATTTATTGTTTTCATCTAACCAAATGATTGGTGAAGTAAGGGTTTCCCTTCGTCATGTACCTATCGATGTTATCAATGAGGTAGTAGAAGAAATTCGTAGTGTGATGCCTAAAAATAGTCAAGTAAGTTTACATGATGAGGTTGATTTATCGTTGCCAGCTATATTGACAGACGAATTACGTTTTAAGCAAGTGCTCTATAATCTACTGCACAATGCCATGAAATACACAGAAAATGGCGAAATTGTAGTTACGGCTTATGTCCGTGCAGAGCATATGGTGATCCAAGTGAGTGATACAGGCGCTGGCATTCCTGCACAAGATTTAGATCGAATCTTTAATGCCTTTTATCAAGTAAATAATCAACATAAAAAAGAAGGGCTTGGCTTGGGATTAAGTATTACTAAAAATATTGTAGAAAAATTAAATGGTGACATTCATGTGACAAGTACACTAGGACAAGGGACAACATTTACTTTTACGATGCCACTTGCAACAGGTGAAAACGTAAGTCTGGACCAACCTCCAATTGTCACACATACAACTACTGAGGTTCTCCAGCTTAACTTACCACTTATTCGTAAAGGAAATGATAAAAAAATACTTGTGGTGGATGATAATCATATCAATATTAAAGCTTTAGCTGACGCTTTAGCTGTAAAAGGATATACAGTGATAGCTGTTGATAATGGCTTTGATGCTGTAGATTATATTAAAAATAATAAAGTAGATTGTATGTTAATAGATTTAATGATGAATGGGATGTCAGGTTATGAGTTATGTAAACGAGTACGCAAACATTATGATATGTTGGAACTTCCAATCATTATTTTAACAGCAATCATGAAGCATTCTGATTTAGTGCTATCTTTAAAGGTAGGTGCAAATGATTACTTACAAAAACCTGTTTCAACGGATGAATTATTTATTCGCATTGAATCTTTGTTAGCTGTTCGTCAATCTTCAATAGATGCCATAGAAGTGGAAATGAATTATTTGTATTCACAGGTAACGCCGCATTTTGTGTATAACACACTTAACACAATTATTGGTTTGAGCTATACGGATATGGACAATACCCGGGAAGCACTTTATTGTTTGGCAACATATTTCCGAGCCAAGCTCAATGTTTATTACCGCAATAGTTTTGTCTCTGTTGATGAAGAGATGGAGCTGGTAAAAGCATACCTATATATTGAAAAGATGCGTTTTGGTGATCGTTTAACGATTAAATATGATATTGATGAATCCATTAATTTAATGATTCCTGCATTATCTATTCAGCCCTTAGTTGAAAATGCTGTTTTCCATGGTATTTCTAAAAAACAAGAGGGCGGTACTGTGGAAATAAGTGTTCAGCGTGAGGGGCAGTTTGTCTGCATTAAAATTTATGATAATGGTGTTGGTATCCCTGAGGAAAAACTTCAACTGCTGATAAATGAAGAAAGTACACGTATTGGCTTTATGAATCCTTTAAAGAAATTCAAGTTAATGAAAAATGCCAGTTTACGTTTATACAGCGAGGAAGGAAAGGGGACTACTATTGTCGTTTTATTACCAGAGGGTGGTGGAGTATGAAAATAATTATTGTTGATGATGAAATAATGGCAATCGATGTTCTAAGCATCATGTTAAAACGGCTTACTCAATTTCAGATTGACATCAAAGGGGCATTTACAAATGCAGTAGACGCCTTTCTTTTCCTTGAAAAGGAGGCGGTTGACCTTGTCTTTTTAGATATTGAAATGATCGACATGCATGGTATGCAAGTGGCTAAACAATTGTTACAAAAACACCCATTCTTACAAATAATCTTTGTGACGGCCCATGCACAATTTGCCGTGGATGCATTTGAAATAGAGGCTATGGATTATTTATTAAAACCTGTACATGAAAAGCGTTTAATTAAAGCATTGAATAAGTCTCAGAAAAAGTGGAAACAAGAAGTAACACTTAGAAAGAATTTAAAAGATAGCATGTTATATGCACATACTCTTGGTAGTTTTTACTTACTAGATGTTAAACATGAGGTGGTAAAGTGGCGAACTAAAAAAGTGCGAGAATTGTTCCTTTATTTATGGAGTCATCAAAAAAAACCTGTATTAAGTGCTTTACTTATAGAAGAGCTTTGGCCAGAATTAGATTTAAAGAAAGCCACAAAGAATTTACATACTTCTATATATCAATTAAGAAAGATTTTTAAGGAAAATGGCATTGAAAAAGCTATACAAATGACGAATAATCATTACCAATTAACTTTAAAAATCGATAGTGATTATGATGAATTAATTCAACTACTGCAAGAAGTTAGTCATGATGGAGCGTCTATTCAAAAAATTATTAATTTTTATGAAGATGATTTTTTAGCACAAGATGAATATATGTGGTCCATTCAATTAAAAATAAATTTAAAAGAAAAAGTAATTCAAGCACTTGAAAGATACATTACAAATCCAAATTCAAAAGATTTTCTAATAACCTATAATTGTTTACAGAAATTATTAGAGTTAGATGAATTTAATGAACATTATATGTTTTTACTATTAGAATTTTTAATTAAACATAATAAAAGAAAAAAAAGTTTAGATTGTTATAAGTTTATTAAAGAAAAATTTTCAGAAATAGGTATACAAATACCACAGAAAATCCAAGGATTATGGAATGATTATTTGAATAAATAGTTTTTAATTTCAAGGTGTAGGTATTGGTCAGGGGGAAGGACCAGCTCACGGAACTCATAAAAGGGATGGAAGTCTTTTATTGGCTTAAAAGGCATAGTAAGTACCATTTTTTCGCTCTTTCCTAATGCACAGTATCAAACTTGTTTAGGACACGTGGCACGCATTATCTAATACAATATCCACGTAGAAGATTGTCAAGAAATCTGTCTTTAAATCCTTGCATGACAAAACCTTCTCCTAAGTTTTATAGCTTTCCAAAAGCAATTTCGATCCTATAGTAAAAACTATTATTGGAATGTATATTAAAGGTGATAGCCCGTTTTTACGTGTTAAAACAGAATTAGGAAAGATCGTAGAGAATGCTAGGGATAAAGTGTTTAGTGAAGGATAAATGACATAAAAGAAACGGAAAAAGCTAGTTAATAATCCGTGAAATAAAATTTTCCACAATAAATGTGATTTTTGCATTACTTATCAAATTAAACGATATATTTTTAGCATAAAAAAGAATTTACAATGCAAATTGAACAACTTTATTTAACACTGTCCATATTTACGGATGGTGTTATGCTCTTTATTAGTAACGAATTTAAACAAATTTACTATCATAGAGAACAATTTATAGAAGTTGTAAATTTTAACAATAGTTAATATTTATTTTGAAATAACTAATTTTTGAAGTAGATTAAGGGATTGGATTCTTATAAATCAAAAATAGATATGGTATAATATGTATTAAATGTAAAGCGAAATTATATTAAAATCTAAACTGCAAGGAGGATTGAGTGTATGAGAAGGAATACTATTTTTGCATAGCAAAGGCTATTGCATAATAAAATAATTGAAAAAGTAGCCTTTGCTCTTCCTAAAAGAAATACTAAAAATTAGGAGTGCAAAAATGAGCTATAAAAAAGCAAAACTTATACTTCCAACTGAGTTGGTGGAGTTAATACAGAAATATGTTGATGGTGAATATATTTATATCCCACGAAGAAATGATAGTAAAAAGAGTTGGGGGTCCAGTACTGCTACCAGAGGAGAATTGGATCTAAGAAATTCTAATATATATAATGATTATCTATCGGGGTTGAATATAGCTTCTTTGTGTGAAAAATATTATTTGTCATCAAAAAGTATTCAAAGAATTGTATTAAAAGAGAAAAGAAAAAGAACAAATTTTTAAAATAAGCCAATGTGGTTTTATGCCGCATTGGCTTATTTTCTTTTATGAAATAAGTTTGAGGTTTTTTCAAGTAATGTAAGTCAGATATAATCTAATCAACTCTTATAATAGGTAGGGGAACCATTTAATTGATTTTTGAGACCCAGACGTAATTTATCTAGATTAATGAACAGAAGTGGAA
Organism: Lysinibacillus sp. FSL K6-0057; assembly: GCF_038630885.1. Classification (NCBI taxonomy): domain Bacteria; kingdom Bacillati; phylum Bacillota; class Bacilli; order Caryophanales; family Bacillaceae; genus Lysinibacillus; species Lysinibacillus sp. FSL K6-0057. The sequence goes on from NZ_CP152047.1 coordinate 2,276,244, forward strand.
GTATGTATTGGGCGGACATTGTTACTTAAGAAATTGTTTTTTTGCAAAATGAATATTAGCAAAGGGATAGGGGGAGAAATATGAACAATTTATTTACAATAGATTGTGGTGATATATTACTGAGAGAATTTAGAATTGAAGATGCTGATGCTATTTATGAGCTAACCTCACAACCTGAGGTTTATAATTTTCTGCCAGATTGGCGTTCAACAAAAGAACAACGATTAAACTGGGTCACAAATTATGAAATACCCGACAATAAAAAGTTTTTGTTAGCTGTACCTAATATTAGTGGTGCTAATTACTTGAAGTTGGGAATTATATTGAAGGAAACTGGAGAATTTATTGGTTTCTGCAATACAGGTATAAAAGAAGAGCTAGGTGAACCAAACCGAGAAATTGTTTATGCAATTTCAAAGCAATACAGTTGTCGTGGATACACAACAAATGCAGTAAAAGGATTGATAAAATATTTGTTTGAGAATACAGATGTAGAGCTGCTTAATACAGTTGTTCTACCTCACAATTTAGGCTCAAATAAAGTTATTCAAAAATGCGGATTTCGTTTTAATAGAGAAATTGAAATTGAAGAACAAACTCATTATCATTACACTCTTAACAAAGAGGATTGGAAAGGGGGAAAGTTGGTTAGGCCTTTGGGAAAATGAAACAGTAAATCTTCCATATCATCCATCCATTCGTCATGTAGCATATAAAGTAGATAGGTGTGAAATTGAAAGAGTAAAGGAGTGGTTAGAATCTGTAAATACTGAAGTTCGTACTTCATTTGGTTTCTCTCCAGAGATGCAACTGTTAGTATTTAAAAATAATCCACATCATGCTGCTGTTTATTTTTATGATCCCGATTGCAATTCATTAGAATTAATAACACCACTAGATATGGAACTTCCTGATAACGAAAAAATGATGACGTTAGTAGATTGGAAAAAGAAAAACATGAAATAAAAACCCTTATTTAAAGGAGAATAGATATTAATTTTTATTTCCACAAAACCAGCTAATAGTTGTCAAGATTTTTTAATAAAAAAAGTAAAACTCGCATGATATACTAAAAAAGGGTACAGCAAATAAGCCTTCCTCTTTAAAATTGGAAGGTTTTTCTCAATGTACTTAAATGTGATTTTTAAACCGCATTTTGGAAGGCTTCTTTTCTTTTTAGTAGGGCATAAATCCAATGTAAAAGCTTATTAGCACATGCAATTATGGCTACTCTAAAAGGCTTCCCTTCTTCGCGTTTTTTATTGTAGAACTCTCTTAATTTCTTATTTCTAGGGATTATTTCTTCACTTGTTTTTTGCTTACGTGCATCTCTTTTACCGCATTGTACAGCCATAAACAACGCTTGTCTTAACCTGCTAGAACCTCTTTTGGTTATGCGATTGATGGAAGCAGTAAACCGGCCAGAAGAGTAAACGCTAGGATCTATCCCGGCGAATGCTACTAGCTTTTTAGGATGGTTAAACCGTTCTATCTCTCCAATTTCAGAGATGATTGTTGCCGCAATCTTTTCTCCAACACTAGGGATAGACTGGATTATCTCATATTCTTCAATTTCTTTAGCGAGGGCATCTATTTCTGCTGCTAACTTCGATAGATGCTCTTGATATTGAAGAACAATGTTAATAAACATTCTTAGGTTAAAGATATGGCTTTGGTACAAGTTGTTTTGAACAGGATTACGTAATGCAGCTTCTCTCAATTTAATTGCCTTTTCTTTTGCCCATTTTTCTGAACGGGTTGTACATAATTCTGCAATTTTATTAGTAAGATCCGATTCGCTAACACTTAAAACCTCTTTGGAGGTTGGGAAGATTGATAGAATCTGTAACGAAATTTTTGAATAGAGATCCCCAAAGACACCTCTATATTCAGGAAATATTTGATCTAAGATTGATTGTAGCTGTAATTTTGTTTGTACAGCTGTGCTTGATACTGTTTCTTGTTGTCTAGTGAGATTACGAAGATTTAAGAGGTGTATGCCCCTTTTTTTATATGGTTCTAACTCTTCCTTGTAATACAGTTCACATAGTTGATAGGCATCAATGGCATCGGTCTTTACTTTGCGTAAATTTGTACTTCTAGCTCGATGAGAGATAAGTGGGTTTACAATAATATAAACGTATTGTTGCTCCTCCAAAAATTGAATGACAGGCATATGATATTGACCTGTAGATTCTAAAATAACCGAAGGTTGCTCACCATCAGCTAGTTTCTCTATTTCCCTTAGAAATTCTAATAAACTATCTAAACCATCAAGAGTATGTTTAATACTAAAGCTCTTACGATATGGTTTGCCTTTATCTAAAAAGGCTTGAACCTGACTTTCTCCTTTTGAAACATCCAGACCAACGACTGGATTCATAATTACATCTCCTCCTAAAGAAAACTAAATTCGTCGGTAACCCCTAAAGCTGCTTGTAATGTCATAGGTTCGCTTGTTAAACGGGATCCTTGTCCCAACCAGCTCGAAACATGTTTATACAAGTAGGGGGTGAACAGTTTTGCGGACGGGATCTAGTCCCACGGGCCAGACGTTCTACCCCGACTACCGTTATAATAAGACCTAAAAGAAAAAGGTCAACCAGAAAAAACTGGTTAACCTCATATTACGATCGGGCCATATTGTGGAGCAATACCACCCAAGAAATAGTCATATGGACCGACCTAGATAATTGTGTTTAAAGGACAGTCTAGCTTACATACTAAGCTAACCAACGTTTGATAAAATGCATTACCAAGTAACTTCTTAGAAGAAACTTAGGTAATGCATTTTGTGGGTATGTCTATTTAGTAAACAATCGTATGTAGTTGTTAATATCTTTTTCTGAAAAGGACTGTTGTAAAATAATATTCACCTCACTTCAAATCGTGGTTATCTTTTTTTAACTGTAACAAGAAATCTTCTTTCGTGTTAGTACTTTGTACATCTTTCATATAGAACAAAATGGAGTTGCTATCAGCAGGTTCCCGCATGTCTTCGACGACCACATAGGTAATGGGAGCGCCACTTTGTTTTATTAAATTTTGCAATTCAAAGAAACGGTCCAATTCATTTTTTTCAAAGGTAGCCTTTTCAATTGGAGCAGCAGTATATAAATAAAGAGCATGCTTTTTCGTTTCATCCGAAAAGAGTATTCTGATCTCCTTATTAGTATAATCTGGACCTTGAAACCCGAGGTCTTCAATAGCTGGAATCACTTTATTCAATTTGTGCAATGCTTTATCCGCTTCCAAGGCCCTTGCATGATTATCTGTTATCGTATCTGAATAAGGATTTAGTATGATTTTGAATTCTAAATGTTGATGATTTTTTGGAAAGACAACGTATTCATAATCAGAACCAATCCCTGTTCTATATAATTGTTTAATCTCTACATCATAGCCATATGTATCTTCTGCATACTTTTTAACCTTGCATTTTTCAGAAAAGTCACTAAAATATAACGCGATACTTGCGATCAATAATACAGAAACCCCAAGTATAGTTAAAAGAACTTTTATAAAGGTATTCATTCTTTCACTCCGTGCTTTAATCATATTTATTGTAGTTTAACAATATATTTTTGATTTTATCAAAATATCTTGGAAGTAAAAATGGGTCTTTAAGCCTGATGAATTATTTGTATAAGGATGCCTATGCTTTTAAATTATCTAGTTAAACATAAAAACCTAAAAGTTATATTTGAATTGGATCTAAGTCAAGATTCCGGACACATTAAAGTTAAGTTTTTGTTTTGTAGCAACCACCATTTATGGAGTGTTCCACATCCCGAGTAGCCAGTCAAAGTGAAAAGAGCCTTTGACAGACTACTCGGGATGTAGAGCGAGAAATCCATGGAGGTTGCGCATCAAAAATGTGAAGGGGAACATTTCTTGTATTCCAAAATGTTACGCCATAGCTCGGCACATATCTTCACATTCATCAGGCGTTAGAAAGCCTATAGCACCGTGAATTCGTTTGCGATTGTACCAACCTTCAATGTATTGAAATAGTGCCACTCTAGCTGTTTCATAATTTTCATAGCGTGTTCGATAGACTTCTTCTTTTTTCAATGTCGCATGAAAAGACTCGATACATGCGTTATCATACGGGCATCCTTTACGGCTGAACGACGGAATCATTTCGTGTTTTTTTAGTTTTTCTTGAAATGTTTCACTCGTATATTGCGTACCTAAATCGGTATGGATGATTAATCCTGAGGATGGATTTTGAGCTTGTACAGCGTAATCCAATGCTTCAACGACCAAATCTACGGTCATTTTTCGTCCGAATTTATACCCTACAATTTTCTTCGAATGTAAATCAAGAACCGACGCCAAGTAGCACCATCCATCTCGGATTGTATGGATATACGTAATATCAGCTACCCATTTTTCATTAATCGTCGTTGTATGGAAATCTTGTTCAAGTATATTTTCACGTTCTTCCACGGGCTTTTGTGTTGGCGTCGGACGGTACTTTTTTGTGATGTTTGAGCGAATACCAGCTTTTTTCATGAGTCGTTGTACGCGTTTAATACTAACTTTCACGCCTTCTTTGAGTAACTGTGCATGTATTTTCGGCGCACCGTATCGTCCATCACTTTCTTTGTGAATGGCACAAATACGTACTGTAATTTTTTTGTTTTCAACTTCGTACACGCTTGGTTTCTTGTGGAAAGACTGATAATACGTACTTTTGGGTACCTTTAAAACGCGACACATTAATTGAATAGGATAATGTTCGCTTTCGTTTTCAATATGGTCAATGAGTTCTTGTTCTGTTACTTTTTCGCGAATATGGTCATAGCCTTTTTTAAGATTTCAATCTCCTGCTTTAACCGAAGATTTTCTTTTTGAATCGAAGAAACTTCCGCTGCAGTTAATTCTTCTGCACCTTCGATTGGAGAATGTAACTTAATCCATTTATAAATAGTTACTTCAGAAACGCCATATTCGCTAGACAGTTGACTGACTGGTGTACCAGAGTGATAAAGCTCCACAACAGTTTGTTTAAATTCTTTATTAAATCTTTTTTGACTCATAAAAAAGACACGTCCTCTCTTGGTTATAATAATACTTACTTAACCAGGATGTGTCCATGACTCCATTCTACATTCAAATATTTGGTTTTAATAAAGTATCACACAAAATTATAAAAAAACATTGATATCACTAAGTGTTTTTATAACACAATGAAATTTAATGTGTGGAAATTCTAATTTGCTAAAAATATATACGTCTATATAATTAGTGTTATTGAGGTGAGGAAATGAAAAAACGATTCGTAGTAAAACAAATTGAAATACATGAATATATATTGAATAAAATGGTAACTTCAATGAAGACTTTTATTTGTTTTATTGATTATAAAACTGGAATAGCAATACCACATCCAATAACAAGTTTTTTAGAATCTAAATTTACAAATTCAACTAAGTCATTAAATACAGTAAAAAAATATGCTTAAACCCCAAGTTATTTTTTTCATAAAAACTACATCTGTTTAGGGCTAGGAGGATATAAATTGTTTGAGAAATTCAGAAAGAAAAAACAAGAAGATGAGCTACCAGAAGTAATAGAAGTAGATGAAATAAAGCTTAGTGATGAAGAAATTGAAGATTTAAAATGCAAAGCTAAAGCTATGGATGAAGAAAAAATTCAAAACTTTAGTAAGCATTATTCAGAAGATGGACTTTGGAAGAAGATAAAGAAATACTCTAAAAAAGTCGGTTCATCTTCAGTATATGCCATACTACTTCTTTATTTTGTCTTACAAAAGGAAGAGGTACCTATGAAAAATAAATTGATTATATATGGAGCATTAGGCTACTTTATTTTACCTACTGACTTAATTCCAGATATAGCACCGGGAGTAGGGTATACTGATGACATAGGAGTACTACTTGCAGCTTTATGGCAAGTATCAATATATATTGATACTGATGTTAAAAATCAAGCCAAAGAAAAACTCAAAGATTGGTTTGGCGATGATATAGATACCTCAGATGTAGATGATAAATTAGTTTAGGCAATATAGTAGGAACGTCAATCCAAAAGGATTCCACAAACGGGCGCATTTCTTTAATAAGAAATGTGTCTTTTTCAGTTTAAGGGCCATATTGTTGAATATCAGCAGTAAATAACTTCCCCCTCCAATCTACGTAACAATAAGATAAAAAATAATTTAATCCTCACTATATGAATTTACTAAAAAGCTTTTAAATTTATACATCTTTCTGAGCTTAATAGTTACTACGTTTCTACAAATGGAGCGAAATGATCTTCAAGTATGAAACTCTTTAGATATTAATCAGATTTAATTAGGTAGGAGGTACTTAATAAAAAGTAACTTGAAACTGAAATTATCCTAGTAGAATATATAAGTTCAATAAAGCTAAAATACACTAAAGCCCACTTAAATTATTAAGTGGGCTTTTAAAGCTTATAAAGCGATTTGAAATATATTATATAGCGTTTGCGATTAACAATAAATCATTACAAACTCCCAGTAATTGAAAAACTTCTAGCTAAAGTACTTGGTCCTCCTAAATAACCAAGACCTTCGTTAGGATGAGCAAAAATCTGGCGATTACTTACCCCATTATTTAATGTTAGATAAAGCTCATGTGATGGAGCTCTGTCATGCTTACCTTCAAAGCTATAAGTACCATTACTATTAGTAACAACTCTCATGAGAATATCTATCTCATGTCCGGATATTGGTATATAGGGATTTCCGACTTTATGATAATAAGTATAGTCAGCTTTTGTATAAGTATGTGTATTTTTTACTCCATACATTAATTCATCTGATGCTGTTTTTGAAGAAATAAGTTTTTTGTTATCGTCATACGCAGTTGTCTTACCTACATTCTTACTAAAATCATGCGTTGAATCATAAGAGAAAACTGTTTTGCCCCACATTTTTGTTCGGTATTTTTCCGAATCAAAACTGAAAGTCCTATTATCTCCTCCGAAGAATGCAATTCCATTTAACGGAATAGGATCTTCAATATAATCCATTGGAAGGAATGTTTTATAAACCCATGAGAAACTTGTAGTAGGTGTTGCTAGCGGTTGAATTGGCAATGAAGGAGGAGTTGTATCTACAATTCTAATTATGCTAACTGGTCTGCTTTGACTCATTTGTTCAATTTCTTTATCACTAAGATCAAGAAGCTCATTGTCTGATAGAAAATTCTTTGTTTCTACCTTTTCACTATCGGAAAGAGGAATTGAGAATTCAATTTCATATGTGTATGTAGAATTCTTAACTATGTTTACGTCTGTATAATTACTATCACTTATAGTAGCTATTAATTCTTGATTCCTGAAAACACGGTATTCTTCAACTCCAGGGATATCATTCCAGTCTAGATTAACCCCTTCACTTGATGCAATGCTGGTAATAGAAGTATCAATTTCGGTTGAGGATGCTAGAGTTCTCATATTTAGTTTATTTGTATTTTTAAGAGTAGTTGTAATAATATGTTGGCTGTTGGTGATGTTGCCGTCATTATAAGCAACTATATAAAAACTAACTAAACTATTCGACTCTAAATCAACTAATTTATAACTATTCTGGTCTCCGTTATAAATAATATCACCTTTATTATCGATAATTTTAAATAAATCCCCTTTAAAATTCCATTGTACGTCTATAGAGTTGAAATCTGGTGTTACACTAACTGATGGAATGGTTTTATCGGACGCACTTGCTTCCATTATATCTGAAAAGCTAAAAAACATTACAAAAGTTAGTAACAAAGTAAGAGTTAATGGTAATTTCATGCAATTTTTCCTTTTAATAAATTTTTAAACTCAAATATATACTATCATATATAAAATAGAAAAACTTGATTTTTTAATAATTAAATTTTATGATATAATAAATTTATTGGAAAAATATCATAAAATTACTTAAATATTATTAAGTAGAATTGGAGTAAATATGAAAAACAAAACACTGCAGTCATCATTTCATAGACCTTATATTAAATTCCTTTCTGCAATTTTCACAGCTATCACAATACCAATATTTTTGGGAGTATTTAAATACTTTTCAGCAGGTGAAGGAAGAACCAATGAATTTTATTCTAATTTTGGTTATGAATTTACAATAACGTTGATTATTAATCTAACATTTCTTTTCATCATCATTTTTCCTTTGTCTATACTGATTGATGGATTAATTATAATGAAGGTTAAAAATAAAAAAACGTTTATATTTCCATCATATGTTATTTCTTATGTTCTCATAGGAATAATAAGCGGATCAATATACTCGTATTTTATTTCAAGCTTTAATCCTATTAGTTCGATATTATATGGCCTTGAATTAACATTTTTATTTGTTATATATCAATTTACTTTTAATTGGATAATCAACAAAATTAAAATAATTTTATCTAAAAACGCCCAGAGTTAAATCTGAGCGTTTTTTTAGATTAATGTTGAGAATTTATGTTAATACCCTTGTTAAAAAGGTGAGAAAGATTGAGGTATCTTATAAGTGATTTAGTTCTTCTAATAATACCTTTTCCATTCATGATTCCAATCACCTTATTTTCTTCGTCAGTTATTTCACCAGTAAAAGCACAAGCTGATTGATTTTAAAACATGCGAAATATAACTCGTTCATCCTTGACAAAAAATTTGGGGCATTTTCTACAATCCCTAGTTTTTACGAAGTTCCATTGGATGACTAATACTGCCAAGTTAATTTACCTTTCTTATAAGTCTTGTAAGGGGGCTACAACTTCGTATTCTATTTGTGGGTTGGTATTTAATCATAAAAGAAATATAAAAAACTGGAACAATCATGAAGGAACTGAAAAAATTATTTGGATAGACAATAATACAGTGGTAATAAACGGTCATACGTTAGATGTGTCAAATGATAAATTTAATTTTAGAAAACAATGATACTCGCCCTTTTCTTCAACAATCGGGCGCTTTCCTGGAAACAAGGAAAGTGCCTTTTTGATTAACTTGAGTTCGGAACTATAAATGTTTTTTTAGTTTGTTGAATATCCTTGTATGGAAAAATCTTTCATTGAACATAATAGAATCTAGAATTAATAGATTTATAGGTGGGAGAGTGAAAGACACATGTTATTATCCGAAGCATGGAAAAGGTATCAACAGGATAAAAAAATCGAGGGATATTCATCGCTTACATTAAAAACATATTGTTTTCAATACAATCTATTATTGCGATTTTTTGGTGATATTGATATGAACGAATTTAATACAGATAGATTAAAAGAATATTTAATACGATCAGGAGACCACTTAAAGCCATCTAGTTTAGGACATAGGGTTCGTTGTGTTAAATTACTCTTTAGATGGTCACATGAAGAAGGTTATATCCTAAAAAATCCTGCAGCTAAATTAAAAGAACCAAAATTAGGTAAAAGGATTCCTAAATTTCTCTCAGAATTAGAGATAGAACATCTAAGGGAAGCTTGTCAAACAACGATGGAGAAAGCACTATTTGAGTTTATGTATTCACCCGGATGCCGAATTGGTGAAGTTGTAAAATTAAATCGAGAAGATATCGATTTTCAATCGAATTCAGTAATTGTACAAGGGAAAGGTGATAAAGAAAGGGAAGTGTACTTTAATACCCGCTGTTCTATTTGGTTAAAAAGGTATTTAGATGAACGAGAGGATAAGGAACCTTGTTTGTTTATTACGGACAGAAGGCCGAAAAGACGAATGAGCATTGATAATTTAAGATATATTATCAAGCGCATATCAAATCGTGCTAGTATAAAAAAGAGTATACATCCGCATCAATTACGACACAGCTATGCAACGCATATGATTAATAACGGTGCACCAATTGATGTCATTCAAAGTTTACTGGGTCATGAAAAGAGTGAGACTACAAAGATATACGCTCAACTAAGCGGAAAGCTAAGATAGGATTCATACAGTAAATACTTTTAAAGAACTTTCATTCAATTAAGACACTCATGTAGAAATGGGTGTTTTTTTTATTATAGGGCCAGATTGTTGAATAACAACTTTTTATGAAAGATTACCAAACGACGCTTTGGAGACTATGTACATCAACTAGTAAAGGAATCAGTTAAAGGTTTCATATTTTTTGTCTTTCTATATAATAGAAAATACAATTCGTTTCTTAGTCCAATAAGGAGAGGGTGTTTAAATGTTGGAGAGTGAAAGATTAATTTTAGTAACACATAGGCAATTAACGCTGAAAAAAGTTGGCTAAATACCGCATTTTTAGTCGTTCCAAATAGCACTGGCACATTTAAATTTTGTTTAATCCAGCGAAAGAATGACTCAATCGCCCAGCGTTCCTTGTACATGTCGGCGATTTCTTCGGCCGTTACATCACGAAGATTTGTGACAACGCGTACAATCGCACCTTCGTAATCGATGAACTTGACAACACGGTGGCGTTCCGTTGTTTGCTTTTGAGCAGTACCGAGTGTACAAGTGAAATCACCAACGATATTTGACCCTTCAACGGCTGCTCTTTTTAACGATTTTTTGCGATTTAATTGAATATTATCCTTTAAACGAATGACGAAATCTTGTTTTGTTGTCGCATAACGATCGACTTTATCAATGGAAAAATAAGCACGGTCCGCTACTAAAATAAATCGCTTATCTTCCAGCTCGACACCAATAGGACCATCGTTTCAACGATTTGAAGGGGTATTCCTGTTTGATTGGTGAAGCTGATATGTAGTTTAATACCTGAACGTTCACCGTGATACAGCGCCCAAGGTAAACGATTTTTCCCGACAGTAATCGTTGTTGAATCAATCGCCAGTAGCTCTTTTTTTAGTTTAAGTGAGCGTCTCGCAGCTCGGTTTAATCGGCTGACAATCAGCTCAAAAATACGTTTGACGATGAGATAATTTAGTTCGCCTAAACGTTTTGAAAATGTGGAATAATCCACTGATTTCAAGCCTTGCCCTGGTGCAACATCCGCAGCGTAACGTAAACTTTTCCATTCAAATGTAGCAGCGCCAACCAAGTAGTTTAAAAGCGTTGGTACATCACATTTACGAGCCGTATCTTCAAACTGAAGATCAGCTAGAATCCCATTGATTTCTTCTTGTGAAATAAAGTTTTGAAGTAGTGTGAAAATCGTGGTATTCTTAGCCATGAGAGATTCCTCCTCGTAAAAGTTTGTGTGGTAACTTACATTTTACATGGAATCTCTCTTTTTTATTAGATTTTAATGGTAAAAACTAGTTAATCAACAGACGTGTTTTACTTTGAAACTTTTCTTGTAGCGCTTCTTTCTTTCCAAGTAAGCTTGAACCTGACTTTCGCCTTTTGCTACATCCAGACCGATGACTGGATTCATTATAATTCCTCCTTCAAAATGATAATTGCCGGTAACCCCTAAATCCTCTTTGTAGTGTCATAGCTTCGCTTGTTATACGAGATCATTGTCCCAACCAGCCTCAAACATGTTTCTACAAGTAGGGGGCGAACAGTTTTGCGGACGGGGTCTTAGCCCCACGGGCGCGAACGTTCTACCCCGGCTACCGTTATCATATACGATCGGGCGCGATTGTGGAGCAACACAGGTAGAAAATAATCAAACTTTTTTATAAAAATCTAACTTAATACTGCTAAAGAAGAATCCCTTTTGATCAATCTTTTTTCAAAAGGGATTCTTCTTATTTAACATAAAATAGGGTTTGCGAGGTATTATTGCTCAAACTTTATTTCAAAGCAACAGATTTTGTAGCTTTGCAATAAAGTTTGATTATTTATAATAAAGATAAAGCAGCCGAATATATTTATAAGGTTCAACCTCGAAAATCTGATGAAATGATTGTTGTTTTTATTGATGTGATAAATCGCCCATTGCATACTTCTAGAATGAATCCTTCGATTTCAGAAGATGTCAGAAATGTTTTGAAAGATGGTATCGAATCCCGTCTTTACAAGTTTTAAATCTGATTTGAGGCTTTACTTGCTGTGTTTGTAACATACTTTCACTTATACACCAGCAACGATTAAGCCAAATTTTGATGTTACCTTTCTATTAGCCAAGTTAGATCTTTATAGTAATAATAATTAATTTTGCTTTTTCATTTTCATTTTTGAATAATAATCTACATCTCTAACTCATCATTAAAACAAGTATATTCGGTAAAATCCCAGTAAGCCCATATTTTGTACACCCTCATTTAATATAAAGGCGTGGTTTTAGAAATCATTTGGTTGAATTCCTCTTCATGATTTTACAATCCTATTCATCAATTTTTTATCCGATACCTCTTAATGTTTTAATATAGGGTATATTTAACTTTTTTCTTATATTTTTTATATGGGCATCAATCTTCCGTGTTTCTCCTGAATATTCATAATCCCAAACCCTTTGTATAATGGTATTTCTAGTAAGAACCTTTTTCTCGTTACGAAGTAGTAGCTGTAAAATTTTAAATTCTTGTGTGGTTAACTGTATTTCCTCTTTATTTACATAAACTTTAATTCTTTTACAATCAACTTGAAGTTGATCAAAATACAAATAATTTTCGAAATTTGTATTATTGCTTCTTCTAAGTATTGCTTGTACTCGTCTAATCAACATATGAAATGGAAATGGCTTGTTATATAATCGTTAATCCCAAGATCAAAGTCTTTTGTTTTACCTAGTTCTACTTCTAAAGCAGTTAGTATATAATGGGTATATTAAATTGACTGCGAAACATTTTGACCACATCAAACCTTTTGGGCATTTTTATATCGAGGAGAATCAAATCATAGTATTGGGATTTTAGTCTCTTTATTCCCTCGTCTGCATCAGATACTATTTCTACATAATATTTTTGTGTCATCAAAAACTGCTTAATTAATTCTTGAATTTTTAAATCGTCTACTACTACAAAAATTTTATAGTTCATTTGATATCCGCCTAGTTTGACATTATAACCACGCTATCTGTAGTTTATGTGGAGAAACCTAGATTTTCTACAAAATTACTCATTTAAAATAGGTGGTAGTGGTTTTAAGAATGATTCAATGTCCCGGATCAATTGAAAAAGGTACTTTTGCAATAGAGAGACAAAAGTACCAAAACGCTATATTTAGGGTTTTAAAACCACTTTAATACAGTCTTCCTGTTTTGTATCGAATATTTCATAACCATGTTTTGCTTTTTCAAGAGGGAGGACGTGTGTAATGATATCACCTGCGTTCACTTTACCATCTGCGATTAAGTTATAGACATGAGGCATGATATGAACGACTGGGGCTTGTCCAGTACGAATCGCTACATTACGCTGGAAAATATCTCCGAGTGGGAAGGCGTTGTATCGACCACCATATACACCTGTAATTTGGATAGTTCCGCCTTTACGTACAGCTTGACTGGCTGTGACAATAGCTCCCATAGCACCACTTTGAAGCTTTACGCCACTTGCAAGAAATTCGAGAGGCGTCATTTTTCCGCTCATCCCGACGCAATCAATGACAACGTCTGCACCGCCCTTGGTAATCTCTTTTAGATATTCACCACAATTTTCATGGTCTTCAAAATTAACGATTTCTACGTTATTTGTCTTCTTTGCATGTTTAAGACGATATCTGATGTAGTCAACTGCGATTACTCTTTCTGCTCCTTTCAACCAAGCAAATTTTTGTGCTAATAGTCCAACAGGTCCGCAGCCAATAATTACAACAGTATCTCCTTTCTTTACACCAGCATTATCTACACTCCAAAAAGCAGTAGAGGCAGCATCTGCAAGGAGAACTAGACTTTCATCAGGAACTTCAGATTTCTCTGGAATTTTGAAAGGGATAAAATTTCCATAAGGAACTCGCATATACTCTGCCTGTCCTCCCGGAAAACCGCCTGTCGTGTCTGAATAACCAAAGTAAGCACCCATTTCGCCATTATCGTTTGCATTATCACACTGACTTTCTAGGTCATGATTACAATACCAACATTCCCCACAAGCAATATTAAAAGGAAGGACAACTCGGTCACCTTTTTTTACCTTCGTCACACCCTTGCCAACTTCTTCTACAATGCCCATCGGTTCATGGCCAATGACATAGTCCTGTCCAATATTCGGAATCATTCCATGGATCAAATGCAAGTCTGACCCGCATATGGCAGTAGTGGTTAAACGAACAATAATATCATCGGCTTTTTTTATTTTAGGGTCTTTTACTTCTTTAACCTCAACATTTTTTATTCCTTGAAAAGTGACAGCCTTCATTAAAAAAATCCCTCTTTTTCTTTTATTTTTTCGGTGGGGTAGGGAACATACCTTTTCGATTCATGCTTTTAGGGAATAAATCTAACTGTGCAATACTAATCGCATTTTCGGCAGATTTAATATCCAGTTCTTTTTGGCCTTCTAGATCATAAGGTTTTAACCATTCTTTTTTTAGCATCAGTTCAGAAATTTCAAAGTATAAATCAACCATGACATCCAGCTGAGTCCTCATGATTTTCCGAAGTACAGGAGAAGCTGTTTCTGTTAAGGCAATTGAAAGATTTCTAATACCCGTCTTGGTTGTTAGTAAAAACTCAAGAGCAATCCCCGAATCAGTTAGTTCAGGCATACCAATTGAATTTATAGGATCTAAATAGTCTTCCATACAATTGCCCTCCTAATATTCTAATTCCGATTTAGAGTAGAGCTTAACCATAGCAGTGAGTGCTGGGATAGATAATTTCACATTCTTGTCCAATAATGCTCTTAAATCATCATCAAAGACCACACCTTGACTCAGTTTCGATTTAAGTAAACTAGTTGTCATAAAGTTAATAACTTCATGAAATTCCATGGTTTCATGAAGTGCTAATTTTTTCTCAAACACGTAATTCGCACCTCCAAAATTTTCTTTAAAAAGTCTGCCCTGTAGTAAGTCTATTTATACAAAACGTCTTAGATTGGGTTAAATTGTCTTTCTAAAACTATATTGATTGCTAGAAAATAAATGGCGGTTTGGTTGAAATAACTGTATGAAAAGCAAATAGAACTTTGATTTAAAATTGAATTTCCTCCATTATTTTCATTCTACACATCTTCATAAATGGGCAATTTAATGGAAGAAGGGAGCAACACTTTTCTAGAAGATTAATGTGAATTGGATATAAAAAAGGACACTCAATGTCTATAGCTGTGAGGTCCTTATTTTTTAGGTCATTTCATTGGTTTTTTCAATATCTTCTACTTTGATAAACTTCAAGACAACAAACAGGAGAATGAAGCCCAATACACCTGCCGTAATATAACTGGCATTGAGATAGTTTTTCATGACAAGTGACATAATAGGAGGGCCGGCTGCAACGCCTATAAATCGTGCTGAGCTGTAAAAAGAGGATACTGTTCCTCTTAACTCTTTTCTAATATTGTCAGTAATAATTGTGTCAAGTGCAGGCAATAATGCACCGATAGCAATTCCCACTATACTCGTTACGACTAATAAAAGAATGAGTTTTTTGCTTATAATCCCAACGAAGACAATACTGACAGACATTGCAATCAAGGAGGCAATGATTATTTTTTTTATCCTTCCCAGGTTTCCTTTAATTTTCCGACCGGAAATAAATGAAGCTATACAAAGTAATAAAAGCGGGATGGCCAAGACAAATCCTTTTTTAATACCTTTTATATCATGAACTTTTTCGAGGTTTTCTGACAAGAAAAATAGCATACTAAATAATATGAGCATCACAAGGATCCCGTTAAGGAATATGGTATACAACCACTTTCCTTCCTCCTTGAAAACTTTTTTTGTATTACGCAAAAACTCTTTGAGCTTCAATGGTTCATCATCATCTTTAGGGGCTTTAACGAAGAAAAAAATGAGCATAATCGAAATCAGACTAAGCGCTGAAATGGAAAAGAAGGGCAGAAACCATAAAAAAGCAGCTAATAATGAACCTAATATGGGACTTAATACTTTTCCAAACGTGTTAGACGTTTCAATTATTCCTAATGTAGAACTTATTTTTTCGTCATCATCCTGATAAAGATCACCTACAAGAGGCAATACGATCGGCATGGCACCAGCGGCCCCTATCCCCTGGATAATTCTTCCGGAAATAATGATTGCGTACGGATCATTCATTTTCCATGAAGCAAATCCAGCAATCAGACCACCGATTAAAGCTAAAATTAAGCTCGGTAATATTACTATTTTTCTGCCTAAGCGGTCCGATAAATAGCCAGCTACTGGGATAAGAAAAATGGCTGCGACTGAATAACTTGTTATGATCATGCTAGATTGAAATGATGTGATTCCGACCTTATCTTTCAGTATTGGGAGCACGGGAATAAGCATCGAATTTCCCAGTGTCATGATGAGTGGAATAGAAGTCAAACTTACAATACACCAGACACTTACATTTAGCCTCTCTTTGTCCATTACCACACCTCAACTAATATTCTTTTAAAGGTATGGTTTCCTTTCATGTACATTTTATTCGCTGTTGTTGAGTTTATTGGAATAACACTTGGTAAGCCTGTTTGCCAAAATAGATTCCGAAACCAATCATTAATATGGCCGAGATAAAAGAGACTGTTTTCAAAAGCATAGTAGATAATAATTTTCGAGCGACACTGGATAAAAAGGCGTAAATAAAATCCACTAAAATAATGCCAATCAAAATGGCGATACTTACTAAAATGATTTCATATCCTGTAGAAATACCAGCTGTTTTTGCAAGTATGGAGCCGTATATTCCCAGCCAGAAAAGGATTGTTAGCGGATTCAAAAAAGACATGAAAAATCCAGTCATGAGGGATTGTCTCAGTCGTGTTCTTTTACTGGTTTTCGAATCCATTTCAATTTTATGTAGCGAAAGTAAATTTTCTATACCGGTGTACAAAAGAACAAAGCAGCCGAAAGACCAAAGTATTGTTTTCAACCAGCTGGAATTGATAAATTGGCCAATTCCAAAATATACGATAAACATATAAATAATGTCGGTCGCTATGGCACCCAGACTAAAAAACCATGCATGAAAAAAGCCATTTTTTAAACCTGTATTTAATAGGACAGTCTTAACAGGTCCAATTGTTGCAGCCATTGATATACCTAAAAAGATAAAGGTAAATATAGAATTCATAAAATAGCCTCCAATAATCAAATGTACTTGCATTTTATTCGAAGGCTATAACATTTAGGACAATTTAAAAGTGCAATTCTAATAGGATTGTAGGAATTGTATTTTCTGTTTTAGAGGTGTTTTCAGTGTCTGCATTTTTCATGTTTAATTAGAATAAATACTACTTGTATAAATATATAGTTGCAATTTTAACTAAGTATTAGTCCTGGAAAAAATGATAAGTAGGGGAATGATAAACGAAATTTAAAAATAGAAACATATGGATAGATAATATCATTTATACGTACGCTAGCTGATTATATTATTTAGGAGGATGAGGAAATTTTCAATCATTTATCTGCCTATAATGGCATATTAGACTAGCTTAGCTCCAATGTAACATGTAAATATTGTTATCAACCTTAGCTACTGGCTGCCGTGCTCCCTGAATCGTTTCAATCATCCAACGATAATTCTCAATCCACTGTAACAATTTCTCTTTCGAAACTGTTGTTAGCCCTTTTAACATAGGTTTGCCCTCCTAAGTTGTAGTATAATGCTAATGACTAAGCCATAATTCAAAGGGCATAAATCAATTCGAGCTGTAGCGTCTGCAAACGCTGCGGCTTTTTAGTTTAATTTAGATATTTACCTTGTTTTGGTAGTGCAATTTGTTCAAAGTTATCAACAAGTTTTCTAAGATTCCTTATCAATTCTTCGCCTTTCATTGGTAATCCATGACCAGTGATAGCAATAGAAGGTTTTAATGCTTCTAATTTTTCGACAGAGTCCTGAGCAGCATCCCAATTCGTTGTTAGATATCTAGGTGGACCACTGATTTCTTTTGTTTGTGTAACTACTTTATAAAGAGATTCTTGTTTGACAGTAACAAATGCATCTCCCGCAATAAGTACTCGATCCTTTTTACGGAATAATGAAATATGTCCTGGCGAGTGCCCAGGAGTGTGGATCCATCGAAAACCTGGCATAAATGGGATACTTCCATCTGACGGAATTGCTTTGATGTTCGCTCCTAGATTAATTGCTTTGTTTGGAAAAATAGGCGACATTTTCGCAACAAGACCATCACTTACAGATGGATCAGGTTCTGGATAGTTTAGTTGTCCAGTTAAATAGGGCATTTCCAAAGTATGCGCATAGACGGAGACATTCCAACGTTCAACTAATTCAATAATTCCTCCTACATGATCAAAATGACCATGAGTTAGAATTATCGCTTTTGGCCGAGCATTCGGTCCAAAACGTTCTTCAACAACTGAAATTATTTTCTCAGCACATTTTGGCATCCCTGCATCAATTAACACAAATTCTTTAGTATCTGGGTCGCCATAAAGAACAATATTTACAATTTGAATAGTATATTGATATAAATCAGGTACAACTTCTATACCTATACCACTTCCAATAGAAGTTGCAGGGATAAATATATAGTCTTCACCATAATTCAATTCCTTGCTCATATTATCTCCTCTACTTTCTATAATTAAATCGTTGTTGTGCTTTATGCATATCATTACTGATATGTGTTTATTTATGGGAGACCTACAACCATTAGATTATGGCATAATTATTACTTCTTTTCTTTTTGTTGTTCTTTCTTTTGCTCTTTTTCTTCTTTTATTTCTTCAAATTTTTAGGGGTAAACTCAATAGCAATCTCTTCTTGCGCGAACTCATTCTTTTTCTCTTTTTTCAAAATACTCACCTCCAATAAGCTTTAAAGTATCCTTATTGGAATGAACTATACCTTTAAACCCTCACTAATATAAATTAGATGTATAAAAACTTAATAAAAAGCCAAAATAAATATTCGTAGGGATCAACTACTTAGGAGTTGCAGAGATTTCACTCGCTGTGGCTTTTTTATTAAATGCCTACCTTGGTCAGTTTTGGATACATATTATAATCCTAGGAATTGTTACTCCTAACATTCACTTAATTACTTGATCACTTTCTGAAAAAGAAGGTGGTCCTTTTAATTTTTATTATAACCTCAACCTTATATACTTTTATAAAAAGTGAATGATAATTATTATTTCACCCATACTAACCATGCTTTAGCCATAAAAAAGAAAAGGATGTGTTAGTATGGGTATTCTTGGTGGAAATCCAAAAGATGAACCGTTACATTACGGTGAAGTATTTGCTGTTTGGTCAAGCTTAATTGCTGACTATGGTATGATTTCAGGCTATCAAACATTTTATAATCACGCTGGTGATGAAGATCTAAAAAAAATTATTGAAGATATCATCGAACTTTGTAGGGACGAAGTAAAACAATTAGAAAAAATCCTTAAAACAAATGGAATCGCTTTACCCCCTGCGTCGCCTGAACGACCTGTAGCTAGAATGGAGGATATTCCTGCTGGAGCTAAATTTAATGATCCTGAGATAAGTGCTGCTCTTTCTGCGGACCTAGCTGCAGGATTAGTAGGGTGTAGCCAAGCAATGGGGACATCTATTCGGGAAGATATCGCGTTAATGTATGGTCAATTCCATGCCTCAAAAGCTCTAATCGGGGGTAAATTATTGCGACTTAACAAAAACAAAGGATGGTTAGTTCCACCACCATTACATGTTAATTATCCTGAAAAATAAAGCAAATTTCCCCGAATCGAGGAATGTAAATGTATTATTATAAAGAAGAATTAATTAACATCATTAAACCTGACAAACCGGATCCACAAGCAGCACGTGTCATGCAAGAAATACTAGGTGGCCATTATGGTGAAATGAGAACCATGATGCAATATTTTTTCCAAAGTTCTAATTTCAGGGGCAAAGAAACACAATATCGTGATTTACTTCGTGGCGTTTTCTTAGAAGAGATTGCTCACGTAGAGCTCGTACAAAACACAATTAACCAATTACTAAATGATTCTGGTGAATCTTCTGCACCAGGAAATAACGGTATGGACCAAGCTCCTTTAGACGAGGCCGTTAGACATGCAAACCCACACCATTATATTGTGGGAGCACAATCATCTTTACCTGTCGACGCTGCAGGTAACCCTTGGAATGGCTCTTGGGTGTATGCACACGGAAACCTCATCGCAGATTTATTAGATAACTTAGTTCTTGAGTCAACTGGTGTACTTCAAAAAACACGTATATATGAAATGAGTTCTAATCAGACATTTAGGGAAACACTTGCTTTTCTAATAGTTCGTGACAATGCTCATCAAAACGCTTTTGCCAAAGCATTGGAAACTTTAGGAGTAGATTGGGGAAAACTATTCCCTGTTCCGAACTACGATATCAATAAATATCCTGAATGTAGGAAGTTCGTTGAAATGGGCTATCATAATGCTCAGTTTAACTTTAGATTAGATCCAACTCGTATCGGTGAAATCTTCCAAGGACAAACTCCTAGTAGAAATGGTAGAGAACTAAATGTGACACCACCGCCTGAAGGATTCTCTGTACCAGTTATGCCAGAGATGCCAAATGAACACAGCCCTGGCCTTAAAGATATGAATAATTAATTAACATATTTTAAGCTGTAGCGTGCGACGACGTTGCAGCTTTTTTCAATGTATAAATTATAAATTCTACACAAAAGGATAGTTATTATGCTTTGGTTTTTATAACCAGAGTCAGTCATCCGAGAATACCTTTATTTATTCAAAGGAAGAAAAATATGAATAGTTTTTATAAACAAAAAAACTTTGAGTGACTTAAAAAGCCCAAAAAATTAAAAAGAGACCACCTCGAAAAAGTGGTCTAACATATTGTTAGAAAATTTTCTTTTGATTTCTGTCATCTTTTAAAATTTCTACGGCTTCTCTAAAACGCTGAGAATGGACAACTTCTCGCTCACGTAAAAACTTTAAGCTATCATTTAAATCCGTATCATCAGATAAATCGATAATCCATTGATAAGTGGCACGCGCCTTTTCTTCTGCAGCAATATCTTCATACAAATCAGCTATCGGATCTCCTTTAGCCTGTATATAGGTTGCTGTAAATGGTACCCCTGAGGCATTTTCATAAAATAATGCTTTATCATGATTTACATAATGGTCTCCAAGACCAGCTTCTTTTAACATTTCTGGAGTAGCGTCTTTAGTTAGTTTATAAATCATTGTAGCAATCATTTCTAAATGTGAAAATTCCTCTGTTGCTATATCAGTTAATAACCCTACTACTTTGTCAGGAATGGTATAGCGCTGATTCATGTATCTAAGAGCTGCAGCTAATTCCCCATCTGCACCACCATATTGCTCAGTTAAATACTTTGCGAGCATTGGATTACATGTACTAACCTTAACTGGATATTGGAGTTTCTTTTCATAATACCACAAAAATTATTCCTCCTAGACTCATATTTTAGACTTGCCATGGCCAAGGTGTATCAACCCAATTGAAAGGATAGTCCGAATAACTTCTTCCAAAATTCATTAGTGGACCAAATTTTTGCTCAAAATTGACTTTAAGTTTCATACTTTTTTCAGTGTTTTCATTAAATTGCTGAATTGCATCATAATCATTGGGATGAGTATCCAAGTACAGGTTTAATTCAACAATGACAAAATCGATGGCTTGTATTTCTTCAAGTAGAGTATAAAATTCAGGTGGCATCTTTTTACTCACTTTTCATCCCTCCTTTTGGTGGTGGGTAGGGACTAAACAATTGAGGCCATAAAGTTCCAGCTCGAAGTACTTCTTGAGGGGTTGGGAATTGAGGTAATCCAGGTGGTTGAAAGCCCATATATAATTGCGGGGGTGTAGCATAAACTTTAATTTTTATAGGTGGGCATGGATCAAATGGACCGATGTAAGGTTTCCAATACTTATATTGCGAAGACATGAAATCCTCCCTTCTGTAATTAAATTGCATCCGTGCAATATATGAGAAAGAAATAATTATTATTCTGATACTTAAAAAAGTAATAAAAATTTAAAATAGACCACTCAGAAATAAAATGGTCTAATGCATATACTCAGAAATTTTTTAAAGGATTATATACAAATAAAATTTGATTTTAAAAGATTTCACCAATAGAATTTGCTTTAGATAAACGTATTCCAGCTTCTCGAAAGAGGTAAAAAAATGAGCATTATACGAAATTCAACCGAAGACAAGACGGGTGGGGTAGTACAATTTAGATGCAGAAATCATACTAATAGGAGATAAGGTAACTGGTTACGTTGATGGACAGTTAATGCAACCAAAAGTTAATACTCATTACTAAATAAATTAAAAATTTTGCTTAACACGCTGCCAAGTATTAGTAATATTATATTAGTCCCAACTGTGTGCATTATTTTGTGTTAATATGCATTGTAAAGAAAAATGAAAAACCCCAAAAGACTGTATACAACAGGCTTTTGAGGGCTTAATGAGTGCATATTGCAAAATATAAAAATTAGTCCGTGAAACATAAAGATGATAAATAACCTAACATTAATAAAAGACCAATACCCATTACGATGCTCATGCTTTGTACCTCCTTTAAAAAACCGACACATTATTCATAAATATTGTACAATGAATTATAGAAATATGAAACCTTTTAATGGCGAGAACGTATATAATAATAGGAGAATTACCAATTTGTACATAAAGAGTAGGTGACAATAAATGAAAACGTGGGTTAAGAAAAGTATAGTCATCATGGTTGCGTTTTTAACATTTGGCTTAATAACGCCTACACATGAGATTTGGGAAGCATTTGATCAAAATCCCTCGAACCGTGCATCCATCGGCCCTGAGTCAGGGACAAGCACTGCTTTAGCTGCTGAACGTGATGATAGCAGTGACGAACAGATGCAAATTCAAGAGGAAGCGATCGATTATAATACCTTGCTCGTGGATGCAGCTAGAGAACAATCGTACATAAAATTTGGCACAAAAATTGGTCCTAAAATTAGTAATGAATTCGACAGCATCATCTTTCCAAAAATGGAAGAAGCCATTGCCATGACGGTGGCTAATCTTGATGATCAAACTGCCGCATCTTTAACCATCTCTGAAAGGCCAAGTGGTAATTATGGTGAGAAAATTTTCAATGTCTTCAACAATGAAACGGGCACAGATTTAATCCGTTTCCATGTACGTACAGAAAAAAGACCACAGGAAGGCTACTACTACAACTTCCACTACCACAGTGCTGAGGACGACTTCATGGCACATTACAACCTTGGCGATATCTATTGGGAAAAAAATACACCACCTAAGTGGTTGTCATAATAAGTACGAAGCACTCGTTTACATAACGAGTGTTTTTTTGTGCGAAAATGCCATACTGAAAAAAGCATGTACCCCGAAATTTCAAGATGATGGGGAATAATATAGCTATCACTGATTACTTGATTATTGAAGGTATTCAAGATGAACCTACTCAACAGAAAATAATTATAGTCCCAACCCAGAATGCCCTCTATTAGCATTTTAAAAGGCAAGGATAATGAAGAAATCAGTCGCTTGATGCAGGAATGTAGGATTGAATTTGTTTTTTCTTGCGCTTACCCGGGAAATTTTTTATTTTCTAAACTTACACTTAAACATCACGTTAAAGGGAGAGATAAAGGGAGCTGACAAATGAAAGTAAGACTCAAATTGGTTTTTAGATGTATGTCAACTGGGTTTAATGATGAAAAATAACCATCTTACCTGAATTAAAATCTAAAGCGAGAGTTTTATCTTGAGAGGGGTCATGAAAAAATTTGCTAAAAGTGCATGTTGATACCGTTATTTTAGGAAACAAAAAACCGGCAAGGATGCCGGCTGCGGATGTTGAAGGAAAGCTATTGTGGATTGTTTTCATTAGCAAATTTACCTGAAGCAAATTTTTTGTTTGCTTCAGCTTGTTGAATTTGTTGTCTGATTTGGTTAACATCAGTTTCATTCCCGAATTCAACGTTCATTGATTTCATTGCATTCATAGAACCAGAAGCCTGTTGCTTTTTCGCTTCAGCTTGTTGGATTTGTTGTCTGATTTCATTAACATCAGTCTCATTCCCGAATTCAACGTTCATTGAATTCATTGCGTTTGGGGTTGCATTAGGAATTTTCGAATTGAAATTTTGGTTGTTATTATTAGTCGCCATTAAAAATCACCTCCCGAAAAGTAGTGTGTACAGAAGGTGCTTTACTATCCATACATTTTAGAAAAAGCTAACCGATTTTGGGTGGGGCTACATAATGAGGACATCTAGCTTTCAATTTGCATAGTTTAAGAAATCTAGTTTTCCTAGTATAATTGTAGTATGTTCGTTATTGTGTTTTGAGATTGGAGAAATGTATGAAAGATCGTAAACAAATCGTTATCGAATCAACATTACAATTATTTACTGAAAAAGGGTATCAGCATACATCGGTTCAGGATATTTTAGATAAAGCAAATATTTCTAAAGGGACATTTTATAATTATTTTTCATCTAAAAATGAATGTCTGAAAGCCGTATTAGAGCAAAATCGCCAAGAACGAAATGTTTTAAAAGAGGAAATTTTAGTTGGCAAGAAAAAAGAGGATGTAGACGTTTTGATTGAACAATTAATCGCTACATTAAAAATTAAAGAAAAATATAACTTAATGCCTTTATTTCGAGAAATCTCCTTTTTGCATGATGAAGAGTTGCAAGAAATTCTTGCAGAACATCGCTTTCATGAAATCACCTGGTTAAAAAACAGATTCAATGATATTTATGGAGAAGAGGGAAAGCACTATTATTATGAGTGTGCAGTCGTCTTTTTTGGCACATTCCAATATTTATCTTTTTATTGGAATTTGGCTACCAATATGACGATTGATCTAAAAAAAGTGGTCACTCGGTCATTGAAATATGTAGAAAGTTTTCTGCCAGAAATGATTAAAAGTGGAGAAATTTTATTGGAACCAAAGGAAATGAATTTGTTAGAGAAGGATGTAGCCTATAAATCGATCACAAGCAAACAGATTCAAGAGAAATTAGAGAAATTTTATAAAAAAATCTCGACTATCGAACTTCCGCAAAAATCACTCGAACTATCCAGCCTGCTTTTGGATGAAATGAAAAGAGAAACGCCACGCATGAGTGTTTTAGAGATCATGCTCCAGCCATTTCGTAGTTCTTTCGCTGAAACAATTTATAAATATGAAGCAGAAGAAATCGCTAATCTTTTCTGGCTTTATATGAAGATGCAAAACAAGGCATAAATGAATGCATTACTAGACCAGCTTTTTATCATAAAGTTGGTCTTTTTTTCATTTGAATTCGCGAGGCTCAAATTACATATGCTGCATATGCTTACCCCATTTGGCTAACGATTCTAGTGAGGGCACTAGGTCTTTTCCTTCTTCTGTTAGTGAATATTCGACTCTAGGTGGAATCTCAGGATACTGCGTACGAGTAACGACTCCAAATTCCTCTAGCTCCTTTAACGATTGAGATAGCATCATATTGGTAATGCCATCCACGATACGTTTTAATTCATTGTACCGTAACGTGTCGTTTTTCCATAAAGCCCATATGATAGGGAGTCTCCATTTTCCGCCAATTATACTGAATGCATAATTTAATGGGCAATTTTTTTTATCTGTAATTCCCGCATCTACACGACTCATCGTAAAACCCCCTTTAATCAGTTTTTCCTGACTTAGTCAACAATTACTGCGTACTTGTTGCAACATAACAAATTCATTATATTGATAGGTAGTTCAATAATCAAGAATAGGGGAGATAAACATGACGATAACATACGAGGTAATACCTAATGAAAAAGCTGATATTTGTAGAGATTTATGTAATGAGCTGATGAGCTTTCAGAAATCACAAGCCCACATCAAGCCAGAACTGTTTGACACGATGAATTACGAAACACGGATGGTACCTTCGATAGAAAGTGCGATTGCTAATCATATTGTGGTTGCGAAAGATAATCAGAAGGTTGTTGGCTATGCCTACTCAACGATTTCTCCTAAAGAAGCCTATGCCAATGATTTTGCTACTTTTTTCAATATGTCTTCAGTGAGCCAAAACAATGTAGGCTGTTTATCTCAATTTTTCATTAAAGAAGAATACAGACAATATGGGGTTGGATCTACACTTTTTAATAGGTCAATTCAATGGCTGGAACAATTTGATGATGTTGAAGACTATTTTATTTTTGTATCCAACGGCAATGAAAATGCCCTAGAGTTCTATCAACGCAAAGGTTTTTCTATTAGTCATGATATATTGGAGGGCTTTATAACTGTTTTACGAAACGACGGGTAAGTAACCATTTAATTACTAATTCAGGAAGTGTTATAATAATTTTACACGTAGACATGTTGTATCGATAGACACAGCAAGAGAGAGGTCGTGAAGAAAGTAAGAGTATTATGGTTGACCACACTGAAAATATTATTAGAATTAATCAGAATTATTGTGCTTTTTTTCGTTATTGGATGCGTAATGTGGGGAGGCGTAAGGCTTATTTATACCTCTTTAGGAATAAATATTGATGGTTCTTACGCAGGATGGCTGGGAGGAATCGCGATATATAGTTTATTGTTTGTCCTCTACCGTAATAAACTGCAATTTTCGGGATTTTATGATGGTCCACATCGCCAAAAATTATCCTCTAAAAGCACCACCACTTTGGTTACTGTCTCAGCTTTTCTTTTAATCCTCCCGTTTCTATTGAAGAGCTTTTCATTATAACGGACCGCTATATCAAGCACACAAAAAGATCAGCTACTCAAATGAGTTTGAGACCTGATCTTTTTTATTTAAAGGTGAGAGATTAGCCTTATCAAAATATGAAAACTTTTTATCATTGTTTCATCATATGGGTACCTTTTGGCTTGCTGTTTTCCATTGCAGCATTTGGATTAGAAGTAGTTGCTGGAAATAAAATCCCACTAACATTATCTTTGCCCTTATCAGTGGCGTAATAGGAGCGTTTACTTTTGAAAAAATATATGATTTTCTTTTTATAGAAGCATATAATTTAAGTGTTATTAGTGCGATTATCATTTTTGATATTGCAGGTTTACTCTATGCTTTGATAGAAATTTCTTTTAAGAGAAATATAAAATTTGTTTAAGCTATTTACTTGGAGTGAATTCTTATTTTTTAACAAAGAGGAGAGTCAATATGGAAGTAGTATATTTGGCAGGTGGATGTTTATGGGGTGTACAAGCTTTTATAAAAACGCTGCCTGGCGTTACATTTACAGAAGCAGGAAGAGCTAATGGTACAAGTCATACGCTTGAGGGCGATTATGATGGGTATGCCGAATGTGTGAAAACAGGATTTGATCCGACAGTGGTAACCATCAGGGAATTAATGGGGTATTTATTTGAAATCATTGATCCTTACAGTTTGAATAAACAAGGCCAGGATGTGGGCGAGAAATACAGAACAGGCGTGTATAGTGAAAATCCTGAACATTTAAAGGAGGCGAAGGCATTCCTCAGTGAAAGACATGACGATGACCTGATAGTGGTTGAAGTATTACCTCTTACAAACTATGTAAGAAGCGCAGAAGAACATCAAGATAGACTAGCTAGATGTCCAAATGATTACTGTCATATTCCAAAAGAAATATTAAATAGGTATAAGTAAAAACTTCAAATACACATTTCTACTGCTTTTTATTGGAGACATAAAATCTTGAACGCATTAGGAAGTCTGGGATTTAATCAATTGCAAGGTATTGTAGAATCAGACGAGACCTTCTTTCGTGAATACTCTAAAAGGGCGTAGAGAAATCACTCACAGAAAAGCCAAGAAACGTGGAGAGAAGACAAGACAAGAAAAGAGGTATTTCTAACCTCAAAATCGCTGTTGCTGTAGCACAAGATAGAAACGGCAAGGCAACATGATTGCTCGAAAAGCAGGAACAGGGCGTGTTAGAGCCGAAGAAATCGACACTGTGATAGGTGAGCATATACACCCGTCTGCTTTGTTATGCACAGATACAGCCACTAACTACAAGAAGTTTGCCAAACTCAAGGGACTCTTGCACGAAACGGTTAATGAACGCCAAAAACAGCGTGTGAAGAAAGGGATATACCATATACAACACGTAAATAACTTCCACCATCGCTTAAAGGGATTGATGGAATGTTTTCAAGGTGTGGGAACTGATTATTTAGACAACTACCTCTATTGGTTCCGTTGGCTTGAATTAGGGAAGGATTTAGCATTTGATAAACGTGTTGAACAAATGCTCATTTCAGCGTGTCAAAAATCCAATTACACAACGGTTGAAATGTTCCATAGTGCATAAAGAAAGACCTCTGCTACAAAGAGGTCTATTTAAACATTATGGTTATCTGCTTTTTTAAAACTCATTACTAAAATAAATGCGATGACATACACTGCTGACATTAACAATGAGAAAGTCTCATAATTTATGTCAAATAGGTAGTTCACTCCAAATAATGGTGTCGTGAACATCAAATAAAACGGATATTGAATTGATGCTATCATATCCAAAATGGCGTAACCCATCATAGTGCCTTCAAATATTTTAATGACATAAACAACTAAGCCAGATATGAAACCAAATATTAAAAATACCTTTAAGCCTTTATTAGATTTACCACTATAAGACGCTTTTTTAATGAATATTAGCAAAGCGATAAGAAACAAAGCTGTAGCGAGTAGGTTAAAAATACTCATCGTTGAATCTGGATGTTTCAATGACGGGAATAAATTTGTTGAAAAAGCAATTAGATATGAACATATAAGGAAAATAAACAATTTTAATTTCATTTTATTACCCTCTTCGATATTGATTAAGAAATCTGACTATTAAGTTATATATCTATTTTAACAGAAAATCCCTTTATGGAAAATCTATCTCAAAAAAACAATTTTTGAGAAAACAGCCTAAGTAAAAAAAGATGATTAATGGATAGTTAATTGGTTTAATCATTTTCAACAATCGGGCGAGTTCGTTCAATAGAGATTAAACAGCTTTAAAGAGCCTTACTACAATAAAATGTAGCAGGGCTCTATTAATTTATATCAAAACTTCTCAAATCATTAGAGAAAAAGTAAGTTATACAGTAACTGAAATTAACACAAATTCAAGCCTTCTCCACACCAATTAATTTTCGTTTATATACTATAAATACTATGGTCACACCTTTCTGAATGGGTGTTTCATGCAAGCAATAAAATCTATATTTGAAAGTTGAATAATAAAATCAAATTTATAACGCAATCCATTAATGAGGGGTCGCGTTTTTTATTGTGACTATTTTAATGAATGTCAAATTGAAGAGAATATATAAATAACAATAATAATATAATTAAAAACAATTAAAATTTATTGTTAAACGATAAGTGTTGTGTTAAATTGATATTGTTATTAAATAAGTGAGGTGCTTCCCATGAATGTTAAACGAGTTTCAACAGCTTTCTTAAGGATAGTTATTTTTCTGGCTGGAATTGCAATTCTTGCATTATGTCTATTTTTAGTACCTCCTATGGCTAATTTCGCATCAAGATTGTATCCAACTTTTTCCCTAATGAAATATCTTATTTTCATCGTGATGTATGGAGCGGCTGTGGCTTTTTACTTTGCGCTCTATCAGGCTTTCAATCTTCTACGGTACATTGACAAGAACACAGCGTTCTCGGAATTATCTGAAAGGGCGTTAAAGAACATCAAGTACTGTGCAATTATTATCAGTGGTTTGTATGTATTAGGTATGCCGATGTTCCATTTTATCGCAAAAAATGTTGACCCTCCTATTGGCATAATGGGACTCATCATCATTTTTACTTCGTCGATTATCGCCGCTTTTGCTGCTGTCCTCCAACAGCTTCTACAAGAAGTGATGAATAAAAAGTCAGAAAATGATTTGACGGTCTGAGATGGAGTATATGGCAATTATTAGGAATGTTAATATTAGTTGGTAAGAGGAATGAGTGAAGAATGTCTCAACAATTAAGTCCTCAAAATATTTTTTCCAACATCAATCTCCTTATTGAATGAAAGAGAAAGTCGATTACATTGGAGAATCGGCTTTTTTATATCTCGGAAAATTATAATAGTTTAAGAGCGTGTCACAACCTCATCGTTATGGAACAGTTCAGCAATCGGGTGCAATGGTAGAACAATACGATTAGAACTGGTTAAACTTTGTAATAAAAATTGTATTAATGTTTTTTCAAAACGGATTCTTTTCATTTACCGTAAAACAGAAGGTCACTGGTTGTTTATTGATAAATGATGACATAGTTCTTCCGGAAACCTCACACATTAACCTCAAAAAGTTTGGAGGTTCCAAAATGAAAAACGTCTGTAAAGTATATGTGCTTTTATTTATCGTAGTTTTCTCATTTTCCGCATCTGTATATGCAGAAGAAAATAAAGAAGGAACGCTGGTATACCATGTGAAATATGATTATGATGCCATAAGTAAATTTTTGGGCATGACAATGGCGGAATATGATCAAGAATGGGCGAAAGGTTCTTCGATTGCAGAAATGGCGAAGAAAAAGGGGATTGCCAGAAGAGATGTAGAAGGCTATTTTTATCAATTTCATTATGAAGAAATGCAAAAGTGGCGAAAAAAGGGTGTCATGACAGAAAAGCACTATTTTCATCTTGTCTACAGATTAGCGGATGAAATAGAGGAATTTATTGATCGTAATCCCAACTTACACAAAGATTAGATTTTGGGGCAGCTTCCGCATTTGTATAAAAACATTGTTTATCTCTCAAAATAAGAAAAATTCGATGATCGTGAGGGACTCAAATGGAAAATTTGATGGTAGAAATGAGGTCTAAATTTGCCGATCACGATGATTTTTTCATTGAAGAAGAGCTTATACATCAAACGGTTATCTATCTTATGGGATTTAAAACACTGATTGATTATCCAAAGTCTAACCAATACATTCGGCAAATGGCTAGTTCTGCTGCTTCCGTAGATGAGCTTTTGACAAATCTTAGCGATCGATTGGATGTGGGGAGTGAACAGATGGTCAACGCTGTGTTAGAGGGGAAGCTGATTTTCGTAATACAAAAGGATCAACGAAACGCGATAGTCGATCCAGTTGCCCTTAATTTAACACGAAGTATTGATGAACCGAAAAATGAAAGTCCTATACAAGCATCGATGGATGCATTTGTTGAGGATTTGAATACAAATGTGGGGCTTATTAGAAAAAGACTGAAAACAGACAGGCTATTGCATTGTTCCTTTCAAGTGGGTGAGCTAGAAAAACGCAATTTGTCCATGCTATATATTAATGGAAGAGCACCAAATGATCTGGTCGAAAAAGTTAATCAGCAATTAAAGCAAATTGACACGGATATTGAATCCATTGATGACCTTAATAGGCATTTTGGTTTACGCAAATGGAGCCCTGTAAGTCATTTTTTTCCGACAGAAGTGCCGATTCAGGCCATTCATTCCTTAAAGAAGAATAGAATTGTCCTTTTATTAGATAATTATCCCTTTGCCCTTGTTTTTCCACATCTATTGCTAGATATGTTTAGTATTGTGAATGATCGGAATTTCCCCTATATATTATCCGTTATGCTTCGAGTTCTTCGCGTGGTAGGTGCTGTATTGACGCTTATCCTTCCAGCATTGTATGTCGCATTAGTATCTGTTAATCCTGAGATATTCAAATTCGATCTTGCTTTATTTGTGGCGAAAAGTCGAGAAGGGATTCCTGTACCCGCTTTGCTTGAAACGATCATCATGGTCGTATTAATTGATTTAATACTGGAGGCTATTGTTAGACTTCCTAAAAGTATTGGGCCGACTATTTCCATGGTAGGTGGCGTCATATTAGGTCAAGCCATGGTGGAAGCGAAATTAGTCAGTACGCTCTTAGTGATTGTCATTACGGCTATTGTGATTTCCAGCTCAGTTGTTGCGGGTATTCAAAACTCTCTTTATATACGCTTACTAAAATACCCGATTTTAATTTTAGCATCGATTTTCGGCATTCTTGGTATATTTACTGGTTTAGCGCTTACGGGTATTTATTTAGCAAGTTTAACCTCATTCCATATTCCCTATACGACATTCCATATGAAAAGAGAAGGGGACACGAAGTGACACATCGGTTTCAAATCGCGATTGTTTTCTTTATTATTCATTTAAGCTTTGGCTTTTTACTTTATCCTGAGCTGATCTATAAGTTGACAGATACGGGCCATTGGTTGGTTGTTTTGTGTCAGGGTGTTTTGCAGCTACTATTAATTTTGCTCTATATGAAAGGGTTAAATTATTTTCCGAATGAGGATATTGTAGATATTTATTTAAAAATGGGGAGGCTGATTGCTTTCGTCATCCTTCTTCCATTTGTCCTGAATTTAACGGTACTTGTTGCGCTTAATATCCGTACGTATACAGAGGTGATTAATTCCTTATTTTTGCTACGGACACCTCACTGGCCGATAGCGTTACTGCTTTATTTTATTTCGGCTTATACAGCTACAAAAGGTTTAGGGACAATATTGCGGTCTTCTGTGTTTATTTTTTTCATGATTATTCCCTTTATATTGTTCATCAGTTTTTCTTCCATTGTGAATTTTGATTTTCATAATGGATTCCCTATTAGGGATGCATCGTTTGATTTCTTATTAGATATGGAGTTCTATTATCTCATGGGATTTTCAGCATTTTTATTTTTAGGATTTATGGTCTCTAACAAACCATTGGTATTTCGAGATATTTTGATAGCCTGGTTTTCTGTCATCATCCTTTATTTAGCCTTTGTTTATATTCCGCTTTTTATTTTTGGGCAAGAAACTGTCGTTACCCTGTCCTTACCGTTTGTCATAGCGATGGATTCAGTGGATATTCGGTGGCTTGCATTTAATCGGCAAACGATGTTCTTTGGTATTTCTTCGATTGGCTTTATGCTGATCTTTAATGCGGTCATGCTATGGATGATTAGTCAAATTATGCAGAAATTATTCAGCAAGCTACGCGTAAAATCAGCCCTATGGATTATAATCTTTTCAATTATCGGCTATATTGCAGGTTTATTTATTCCAAATCAAGTTTGGACAAATACGCTGATTTTATGGAATAGAGGGGCGCAGGTTTATTTTATGCTAATTCTCCCGATAACGATTTACATCTATGGCGTTGTGATCAAGAGAAAGGGGACGAGCGATGAAAGAAAATCATCCTTATAAAACATTGATTATATGTATGTTTTTTCTTTTACCCTTTCTTGGTGGGTGCTGGGATGTTAAAGATATAGATAAACGATTATTGCCCTTGGTTATTGGCATTGCGAAGGAAAATGGAGACTATCAAGTGACACTACAAATTCCAATTACACAAAAAGAAAATGAAGTATCGAGGATTGTTACAGGGAAAGCTGAAACGGTATTAAAGGTGTTGGGGCAAGTTCGAACAAACTCTGAAGAAGCGGTGGATTACTCGCATATTGAATTAATTATTATTCAAAGCAACCTAGCAGCTAATCAACAGGAAATGAGGGAGCTGATTGAATTTTTAATGCACTCAGAGGAAATCCCTTCAAGAGCTCTTGTAGCCATTACGGATGATAAAATCGATAAAGTTCTTTCCAACATTAATGATAAATTAGGGGTGAATGCGACCTCCATTTATAATTACTTTAACAAAGGGGCAGGGTGGGCGCCTGAGATAACAAGCGTTCATATTTGGGAAGTATACCGAAGTCTGTACTCCTACACAAAAGATATGATAATTCCAGTTGTACGTGCTGGAAACGATACCGTGTTAGTCTATGAGGGCTCTAGCGTTTTGAAAAATGGTGAATTAATGGCAAAGATTAATCCAGATGAAAGTCAGCTAACTAAGCTATTTCAAAACTTCAATGCAAAGGGGAAAGTAGAAAGCTTTGATTTGGCGAGTATGATGGTGATCAATAGTGCCATTAAAAATAAAGCCTCGTTGAAGAATGGCATACCCACTGTGACAAGTCATTTAACATTAAAAATAGCGATTTTAGAGCGCACAAAAGATGTGTCCAATGAGCAAATTACGAAGGAGCTAACGAAGCTTATCGAAAAACGGTTTTATGATATGTTTGAACAAGCGCAGGCCAATCAAACGGATCTTTTCGGATTTGGTCAACTTTTCCGACAACAGCTTTCCTATCAAGAACTAAAGAGTTGGAGAGAGGACTTTTATCCTCGATTGAAGGTGGATTTTCAGGTACATGTAGGTGTGGATTAGACGAAGGTCACAGAGAAAAAAAGGCAGAAACGTTGCTTGCACAACATTTCTGCCTTTGTTCATTTATTTTTGTGTGATACGCTCGAAAAATTCCACTGTTCTGTTCATATCTGTAACATGTTCATTACATGTTTGATTATCAGCACAAATGTAATTACTGTGGTTGGTAAATGTGCCAACCACCTGCCCTTTAATGGACGTAGTAAATAAGCCAACATCTGCATGGCGATTACAGATAGCGCAAATGCCGCGAACCGTGTTATTGGCAAATAGCCCTTTGATTCCTTTTAGCTGCCCATTTTGCTCAAGGACAACATATTTTCGATGTGTGCCAGCATCATCCCAAGCAAGATAACAAATTTGCTGGAAATCGAGTGCTTCTAGATTTGGTAGCTTGAGCTTCTTTTCCTTTTTAAATAAGGTTTTAAGCGTACTAGCTGTCACTGGCTTGAACGGGATGACATAGGGTTTTAATTGCTCTAAAAATGCCTCACCCTGTGCACGATCTGTGATAGCAAAAAGCTGTTCAATCAGCTTTGTTTCCGCAGCTGATAATGCTAATTTTGTCGTTACCTCCGTATCTACAAGGCCACGTACTGCTAGGATAACGTCTTTATCCTTTGTTGTCGTCAGTGCATGTAAAATTTTATTTAATTGCTGTTCGAGTAAATGATAGTTGGCAACCGTTAAAAACGGCTGAATTGTTTGTTGTTCCATTTGAAATCTCTCCTGTTTCTTAGGCTATTTTTTTACTTTTTGGCCTAAAGAGATCATTCAATTTCTGTTAGTTGTATAACTTAATCTTGACCTCTTTGACCTAAAGAAGTCGTTCTAGAGCATGCATTACAAGTGAATGCGATCATTTCGATCCCTCCTTTAAAGAAAACGTTGATTTATATGGGTTTTATAATAGGTTGAATTAAACAGGTGACCAATTTACATTAATTTGTTAAACATCTTCAAGTCAGTCAAGTGACCATAAGTATCTATAGATATAGTAACATGTGATGGCCCTAATTGCTCTTGAATTGTTTTGAAATTTAATCCATTTACAATGGCCTAAGATGCGAAGGACATGCAAATTTATCTCTTTCAAATCGTTTAATTTAACAAATCTTGACCATTCCCTGGACATTGAAAACAGGGTAGCCGAAATTGTTTGTATATAATAAGTTCCATCTTCAGTATATGCAGGACACTATTCATTTTTCTTTTGTTTTGCTGATTTTTGTAGGGTGTATCGCGTATGCTTTTATTTCACACATAAATAAATCGGGTACGACGATAGTGCGCGTTTTTTTATGAGAACATTTTAGTTTTGTCATCAAAGTGCAATTGTTTATTATTATAAAATTTATTATGCTCATAATCTATGGAATTGTGCGTTAGTCCTGCGATTGAAGAGCATCTTAAGAAAAAAATTAGGATTGTTTGCTTAATTTTAATGAACTAATTATTTTTCTACCATAAGAAAGAATAAAGTAAATAAGTGTAACATCTAGAAAGAAATTAAGTATATGAAAGTGAATTTGAGTAATACCAATTTTGGTAAATAAAGAAAATGCGGATGATAACTCATTTTCACCGATGTAACTTATAAATTGAAAAGGGGCTCCAAATTTGTTAGAACCATAGGATACAAAGAAAATGGACAACAAAGTCACTATAATGCTAATCCATAATAATCCCTTTTTGTTTGTCACTTGCATTAAATCATCTCCTTCTTGTAGGTTAACTACCCAATATAATTATTATATCGTAATAAATGAAATATGGTAATATTTCGGGGATTTATAATAGAATATTATCTAGAATGGTAATAGATATAAGTAAAAAATAGAATATTTCACATTACAAAAAGCCACTATGTATTTATTTTCTGAATTGTTAGATAGGTAAAAAATTGGTATAATGGACTGAATTGGTTAATGGAGGGGGATTTATTATGAAACAGATGACTGCACGTAAAATAATGAATGCTTGGAGAATTTATACATTGTAGGAGGCACTATGCTATTAAATAAACAAGGTTTTGATTTATGGGCCGATGGATATGATCAAACGGTTCAACACAGTGAGGAAAGTAATCAATATCCATTTGCAGGCTATAAAGCGATTTTAAATAAAATTTTCAATGAAGTGATGGCTGTTCCCGCTTCTACGGTTTTAGATATTGGCTTTGGGACAGGGGTATTAACGGCAAAGCTTTATGAACATGGGCACGCGATTTATGGCTTTGATTTTTCATCGAACATGATTGCCATTGCGAAGGAAAAAATGCCAGAGGCTCACTTAATGGAGTGGGATTTAACGAATGGCTTGCCACAGGAGCTATTACAGCAGCCCTATGATGCGATTATTAGTACGTATGCGCTACATCATTTTACAGATGAGCAAAAGGCTGTGTATATCACGCAATTATTACAGCACCTAAAGCCGAATGGACAGCTATTAATTGGCGATGTTGCTTTTTCTACAAGAGAGCAGCTGGAGCAATGCCGTCAAAATAGCAAGGGGTACTGGGATGAGGATGAATTTTACTTTGTCCACGAGGAGCTAAAAAACACCTTACAGGAAATTTGTCAATTAGCATTTTACCCAATATCGCATTGTGGTGGGGTTTTTGTGATAAGTAGGAAGCGTATAAATGCTGATTAGAGACGCCCTATATGGGGAATTCGAAATAGATGGTGTGTTAGAGGAACTGATTTTAAGTAAGCCCGTTCAACGCTTAAAAGAAATTCATCAGGCGGGAGCAGGCTTTCTAGTAAATAGCCGGTGGACTATTACAAGATTTGAGCATTCGATAGGCGTCATGCTGCTTATTCGACAGTTTGGCGGGTCACTGGAGGAGCAGGTGGCAGGCTTATTGCATGATGTGTCCCATACCGCTTTTTCCCATGTTGTGGATGTGGTCCTGGAGAATGAGGCGGAAGATTATCATGAAGAGCTATTCATGGATGTTATCAAACAGTCTTCTATACCTGCGATTCTTGAAAAATATGGCTACGAGGAAGAGAACATTTTACTTGATCCATCAAGGTGGTCGTTACTTGAACAACCTGCTCCGGCATTGTGTGCGGATCGCATAGATTATACATTAAGAGATATGTATTTTTATGGCCACGCTGCCATAGAAGATATTCAAAAATTTTTACAAGACTTATTTGTTTTTTAGGGGAAACTATGTGTTCAAACGATTGAGCGTGCAGAATGGTTTGTGAAAATTTATTATCAGGAAGTGTTGGATTTTTTCTTGCACCCTTTAAATGTTTATGCGACTAGTACGTTAGCGGATGTGTTAAAGCTAGCACTCGAAAAACAAATTCTAACACTGAATGATTTCCAAAAGACTGATCTTGAACTACTGGGGCAAATGAGGGCTACACATGATCAGGACGTTCTAGCTCTTTTACAACAATTACATGAACATGTAGAGGTAAGAGAGGAGCAAGAGAACCATGACATTCATTTTCGGAATAAAGTGCGACTCATCGATCCAGCTGTCTATCATCAACAGCGACTATGGAAGGCGAGCGATCTATCTGACAAAGTCAAAACAATGAATGCCTATGCGATGGAACGGTTTGAGCAAGGTGTTTACGTGAAAATGATCAAAAGATAGGTAATCAATGAGGAGCTGTCAAAAGGCAGCTCCTTTTCTTTAGGCAAACATCGACAAAATATATTTACCAGAAAGCATAAATACAGCATAGACTGCAAGCGCACTCATAACGGAAATGCCTGGTTTAAACCAGCTTGTTAGGAGGAATGCGAGCACAGTAAATAACAGCATGCCAACCGCTCCAAATACCGTGTTTTGTAGGACGGTATGAAAGGTATCTTCTTTCATATTTTTCATTTGCATGCCCATATTAATGAGCGTCAAAATCGGTAAGGCCGTAATGATACCTGACAAAAATAAATATTTCGATTGGCTGAGTAGCAGCGCTAGCACCATGATCGTGCCACCTACTAAAAAATAGAGAAAGTATAACATAGGATGCCCTCAATTAAATTCAGAATAGAGTCATAATACTGTAGAAAGGAAGTGCCCACAAGTACCTCTTGATAATAGTTAGCAAGATGCGCAGAAAGATAGCTGTTTATGAAAAATAGATAGAAGATTTGTGAAGGGGTGAGTAGTGATGTCCATACTATCCTTTATGCTTTTATATGTAGTAGGCATACCATTCTCCACGCTGTTGCATGAAATCGGCCATGCGTTAGGCGTTATAGTATGTTCAAAGGAACGAGTCCATGTTTATTTAGGTGCAAAAAATCTTCCTGAAAACGGTCGTATAGGTCGCATGCATTTCCATATTCGATGGGGATTTTTTGGCTATTGTACGCTACAAAAGGGGAGTAGCTTAAGACGCAAGCAAATGCTCGGATTTATGGCGGGTGGTCCTATTATGACTTTATTGCTGTTGCTTATTGCCAGCTATCTAGCCCGTTATTTTGCTGCTTATGCAGGGATACACTATTTTTTCAATGGGCTTTTTTATTTGAATACCTTTCAATTTCTTGCGACGGCAATCCCGCTAATCTATCCAAACTGGTATAAGCCTTATGCAGGATTACCCTCGGATGGCTATCAAATACTCAGGTTACTGAAGAGAAATATCTGAAAATATAAACTTTAACGAGGGAACTTTTAATATATCGTAAAATACGATATAATCGCATAGATCGATATATTAAAGGAGTTAATACGATGATTAAAGAGATAAATGACTATTTTACAACGATATTCTATCATCTACATACAACACATGAAGATGTTATTTCCCATCAGAGCGTGCGTATTTTGCAAATGATTCAAAAGGAAGCGGAAGTGACGGTGCGTGATATTG
This sequence comes from Lysinibacillus sp. FSL K6-0057, assembly GCF_038630885.1. Lineage (NCBI taxonomy): Bacteria > Bacillati > Bacillota > Bacilli > Caryophanales > Bacillaceae > Lysinibacillus > Lysinibacillus sp. FSL K6-0057. Next base: position 2,315,317 of record NZ_CP152047.1, read on the forward strand.
CGGGGTTACTAAACATTTCTCCTAATACGGCGTCTGAGCATGTGAAAAAGCTAGAGCGTCACGGCTGGGTGATGAAGGAGCGTGCAAGTGATGACCAGCGTAAGGTCATGTTGCATTTGACAGCAGAGGGGCTACAAGTGCTGAAGAAAAACTCCGAGCTAGATGATGATAAGCTACAGCATGCACTTAATCAGCTAACTGAACAGGAACAGCAAGCCATTCTACAGGCATTTCGACGTCTAAGTGAGGTGGCAAAATAATGTATACATTCTTTAAAATTTTGAGTTCAGCTGCCATCATTGGCGTTGTGACGGAGGTAGCACGAAGATTTCCTACCTATGGGGGCATTATTGCAGCGTTGCCATTGGTGAGTATTTTAAGTATTATTTGGCTGACGGTGCAAAGTGAGTCGAGTGAGCATATTCAGCGCTTTACAGCGGGCGTTATCGTTGGCTTGCCAGCAACAATGTGTATGCTATTTGTGATTTACATGGCGATGAAATCCTCCATGCATATTGTACTAGCTATTGGTCTTGGTGTGCTGTCTTGGGCTGTATTTTTAGGCATACAAAAAGCGATTGCAGGGGTTTTTCATATTTCTATTTAACAAGGAGTTTATAAAATGACGATTATTGCCATACATCAAGTACCAAACCAACATGTTCGCCAGTTTTTTCAGGAACATTGGGGTTCAACGGAGATGGTCATTTCCAGTGGTATTTATGACTGTAGTGAATTAGCGGGCTTTGCTTTTATGAATGAGCAACAGACGATGATCGGTTTAATCACCTATATCGTGCGGGAAGAGGACTGTGAAATCATTTCGTTAGATAGTACGGTTGAGGGGAAAGGCATCGGTTCAGCTCTTGTGAAAGCGGTAGAACAAGCAGCAATGGAGCAGGGCTGTACAAGCATTTCACTCATTACAACAAACGATAATTTGCATGCATTGAAATTCTATCAAAAACGTGGCTATTGTTTAATCGAAATACTGCGTAATGCAGTTGAAAAAGCAAGAGCCTATAAGCCTTCTATCCCACTTATTGGTGATGACGGTATTCCAATACGAGATGAAATACGTTTACAAAAACAACTTGACTGTCAATAAGTCAGGTTGTTTTTTGTTATACTGTTGGGAGGAAAGAGAGGGAAAGTATGAAAAAAATACTATTTATTTTAGTACTGAGTGTGCTTGTGGTCGGAGCAATCTTTATGATTTATCTCAAAAGCAATCCACCACTGGTCATGCAAAGCTTCACCACTAAACAAGGCAATGAAGCAGTCAAAATCATTGCACTTGAAAATACAGGGCTGCGTGAAATTAAGCTGAAGCAAATACTGGTGAATGATCAGCTTCCTGATAGCGCAAAGCTTGTAATTAGTAAGTCAGAACCTTTTGAGGCAGAAACAAAGCTAGAGGGAAATAGTGATATTTCTTTTCATAAATTTTCACAGCGAACCATTTTGCCTCATAAATACATAGACCAACAGGCCATTGGCAAGCAGCCACAGCACTACGCTGTTCAAGTTCAAGCAGCTGCTATCAAGAAAGTAACGATTCACTATGAGTATTTAAAAATACCTTTTACGCTAATTGCTGAGCTTCAAGCCAACAAATAAATCAAATTTTGTCTTATCCTTTATGGCTGTGTCAATTCCTAAGATTGTTTGGTGAAAAACTCCTATCCCTCCTAAGTCATGGTAATATTGTAGTAACAGCAATTGTGATACTAGGAGGGACCTAATGGCATTTATCATCTTGGGTATAGTACTATTTATCTGTGTTATCACTGTGGCTTTAGTGTTTATCAAAAAACTTTCGAAAAACGATATTATGCTTGAAGTGACAGCCACCTGTGAAGGGAAAAATGAAGACAATCAAGCGATTATGAAAATATATTTTACGTATTCCATTGGACGGCTTGCCAAAAGGAAACGAGAGATGATAGGCAGTATTGAATGGTCTGAAGGATGGATGCCTGTCAGCTATAATCTAAAAGAACATGGCGTGTATCATGATGAAAGAATTCTGTATGCGACGAATGAGCAAACGTATTCCACCTTTGAAATCAATGCGGCGAATGCCATTGATGAGCAAGGGCGAGGAGAGGGCTATGTGGTCCTTGTATTGGAAGAGCCAAATGCCTCTCATATGTCTAGAGCCGGTGTTATTCTCGCTGTTACAGCCAATATGGTTACATATCAATTATCAGACTCAACTAGCTGGCACAATGATGCGGTGACGAATTAGCTATCCAATGTATTGGGTAGCTTTTTTGGTATTTACAAGTAAAAATAGGCTGTTTATGGAACCAATTGGGGAAAATAACGTATAGAAAGAAGAAGGACTTGCAGGATGGAGGAGGATATAGATGTCCGAACAACAAAGCAAATACAATGATTCAAGGCTTATTCTAATAGATGAGCAAATATGTGCACTTTTAAAGCAACGAAAAGCGCAATCTAGTCATACTTCAGGCTTTCCATCGGATGACACCATTTCGGAATGGGCACAGCGATATGGTTTCGATGACACTTATTTAGCGATGTTTTTCCAGTTGATGAAATCAGAAAAATACTATACACCAAAGGTAGAACCAACAGGCTTCCGTCACTATATCCCTGTGTTGAAAACGGTAGAAAAGAAAGAGCGTTTGTATACGGTTTCCTATATTCGTCAATATGACAATGCAAGTGTGGTGCAATTATTAATCGATTGGGATGAGCAGCAAGAACCACAGCTAACGATTCAGCAAAAATTAGAACGAAATCATTTGGGTTTATTCATCGATGCGTCCTATGAATGCCGTAGTAAAGGTACAAGTGGCACAAATGGACATGAAAGCAGTACGTATGTTGTGACACCACCCTTGCCAGATGATATAAGGGGACTTCATTTTGTTTTTACAGAATACGAAGATGTCTTTGAAGAAAAGCCTACAGGATGGGCTGTCACCATACAAGGTTAGGGGGAATGTTCAATGAAAAAATGGATTTTTCCGATGGTACTCGTCATCCTATTAACGGCCTGTCAAAGTGCTGAGCAGGAGATTCACTATATCGCCAAAAGTGAACATTGGAAAGCCATCTATCATAGTAATGGGGATGAGGGATTGCGCTTATTTTATCTCGGCGATCACAATGATTTGGGACCTTTACAAATCACGATCGAAGGGGCAAAGGAATCCCAAACATTGGATGATGCGCAGTTAACTAAAGAGGGGTATTATTCATTCACAAGAAAAGAAAGCGAGAAAATTTTTAAACGAGATGCGAAGCCAAAGATTCAGATGAAATGGCAATCTGAGAGTGAGGCTTTAGATGTGAAAAATCATTAGGAGATAATAATAATATGCGAATTGAGCAGCGTGGGGATGTAGTGATCATTGATGGACTAGAGATCAGCGGAGCAATTCAAAAAAAGCAACAATGTCCTGCTTGTCAAAGTTCCATAATCTATGATGACTCATTCGATAGTTATTTTTGTGCGATATGTAATGAATGGCAGGAGGAGGCATGTGATGACCCGAATTGTCACTACTGTGTACAACGTCCAGAACGCCCATTGCCAGTCCATCGCTAAATTTTTTTAGTGTTTGACAAAGAATCCACTATTCGTTATAGTAATTAACAATTTCATACAAAAATGAAATGGGCAATGAAAAGGACAAGAGATTCGATGAAGCATTTTTAGAGAGGGAGGCCTTGGCTGCAAGCTTCCTAATGTCGTAATCCCATCTTACTACCTTGGAGCCGTGCTTGGAAACTTGCACCGTTTTTGCGACGTTACAGCAAAATCAATGAGCCACTAGCACGTAAACTAGTGGGAATTTGGGTGGAACCACGGGTAATCAACACATACTCGTCCCTTCTTAGGGGCGGATATGTGTTTTTTTTATCTACACAATTATGCCGAGGTGTAATTGATTTTATTACTAAAAAAGGAGTAGAGAACATGTCAAATCAACGTATTCACATTCAATTTCCAGATGGTCAACAGCAAGCATTTACAAAAGGTGTGACACTAACCGATATTGCACAAGCGATTCGTCCAGAACTTCGCAAAAAGGCAGTTGCAGGGAGTGTTAACGGAACCATCATTGATTTGACGCGCCCGATTATGGAAGATGCTCAAATTACATTGTACGATGCAAGCTCAAAGGAAGGGATCGAGGTCATTCGCCATTCTACAGCCCATTTATTGGCTCAGGCAATTAAACGACTTTATCCTCATGCACAATTTGGAGTAGGACCAGTCATTGAAAATGGCTTTTATTATGATATCGATATTGCAGATACACTGACACCGAGTGATTTGCAGCAAATAGAAAAGAAAATGAAACAAATTGCGCAGGAAAATATACCGGTTCATAGACACGAGGTTTCACGTGAAGAAGCGAAGCAATTATTCGCCCATGATGCGTTAAAGCTCGAGCTGTTGGAGGCAATTCCTGCAGATGAGCTAGTTACGATTTATGAGCAGGGAGAGTTTTACGATTTATGTCGTGGTCCACATGTACCGTCTACAGGCAAGTTACAGCATTTTAAATTAATGCATGTATCGGGCGCATACTGGCGAGGTGATAGCAATAACCAAATGCTTCAGCGTATTTATGGCGTTGCCTTTGCCACAAAAGAAGAACTGCATGATCATTTTGTCTTTTTGGAGGAAGCGGAAAAGCGGAATCATCGCAAACTAGGTAAAGAGCTATCGTTATTTATGTTTTCGGAGGAAGCACCTGGCATGCCATTCTATTTAGCCAACGGTCAAATTATACGCAATGAACTGGAATCGTATTTGCGCCATTTACAAGCAAAATTTGACTATAGGGAAGTACGAACACCATTGATGATGAACCAACGACTATGGGAGCAGTCGGGTCACTGGGATCATTATAAGGACAATATGTATTTCACACAGGTAGATGACCAAAGCTTTGCCTTAAAGCCCATGAACTGCCCTGGACATATGCTGATTTTTAAAAATGCCCTCCACTCTTATCGGGATTTACCGATTCGTATGGCAGAATTCGGGCAAGTGCACCGACATGAATTTAGTGGCGCCTTGAATGGTCTATTACGTGTACGGACATTCTGTCAGGATGATGCCCATATTTTTGCAACACCACAACAAATTGAGGATGAAATTGCGCTTGCATTAAATATTATTGATGAAGTGTACAATGTCTTTGGATTTGCGTATACGATTGAATTATCGACACGACCAGATGATTATATGGGTGATTTGGCATTGTGGAATCAAGCGGAGGCGGCACTGGAAAATGTCCTCAAGAATTTAGGCATTGCCTATACAATTAATGCAGGGGATGGGGCTTTCTATGGACCGAAAATTGACATCCATATTAAAGATGCGATTCAGCGCAGTCATCAATGTGCAACGGTTCAGCTTGATTTCCAGCTACCAGAGAAATTTGATTTAACGTATATTAATGAACACAACGAAAAGGTGAGACCGGTTGTCATCCATCGTGCAGTGTTTGGCTCGATTGATCGCTTCTTAGGTATTTTAATCGAGCATTTTGGCGGAGCATTCCCAACTTGGCTTGCACCACAGCAAGTGCAAGTCATTGGTGTAGCAGAGGCACACCAAGGCTATGCCAAGCAGGTAGTAGAAGCCTTACAACAGGCAGGAATCCGTGTGCAATTAGATGAGCGCCAAGAAAAGCTCGGTAAAAAGATACGTGAAGCCCAATTGCAAAAAATACCGTATATTTTAGTCATTGGGGATCGGGAGGTAGCGAACCAAAGTGTAGCTGTTCGCAGACATGGTCAGCAAGATTCCACTGATAAGTCACTACAGCAATTAATAGAAGAAGTAACAGCAGCCATTCAACAAAAAAGTTTAGCTTAAGCCAGCAAAGAAAGCTTGCTTTGAATGTTCGTCATTCATCGCAAGCTTTTTAAATGTTAAGAAATTTTTACTTCTATTTTTTTGAAATGACTACTAGAATCTACGTGATGTGCATACAATGAATTAAAGGTGCTTGGAACTTTCTTGAAAAAGCGAATGTCCCACTATGACTTCTTGTGTTTCAGCGTCGATGACAAGAAACTTACGATAGGATTCATCGGAATTGTGCTGAAAGGATGCTAAAAAATAAACTTGTCGATTGGGATGAATAAAAGTATGTTGAGAGAGGTCTATTGTTTCCTGTTTACCATTTGTTTGTAAATAAAAACGTTTTGTCGCATTTGCCACATCTTTAAAAGCCATCTTTTGACGAATATTCAATGAAGCATTGGCATATTCTTCATAAATCGCACGATTAAGCTGCTGATAAAATTTGTCCTCATCACGAAACGATTGAAATTGGTTGTTTGGGTATTGATATAGTGTATTTATTTCAGTTGGTGTGCAAAGTGTGGGTGTTGTATGGTCTACTGAATGTTGAGGTGGCATTAATATTTTGGAAACAACCATAAAAGTTAAGATGAATATGTGCATCATTCAACCTCCAAATGTTTTCTTATCAAAAACATCGCCTACTTTTTCATTCTCTATACATCCAGAGAAATGGCTAGGTGAATGCATGTATCATCCCCGATAAAACCAGCCAATAAAACATGGCTCGGCTTTATCATATCTATTCTTTCTTCTATTATATGCCTCGTTATGATTAGGAAGCTTGTGCTTGTTTTAAATATCTATTAAGTAAGACATCCAATTCTTGACTGTAATCTACTACAATCGGGTGGGTGAAACCAAGATCCTTTGCTTTTTTATACATAATTCTTCGTTTGATCTCAATTTCCGCCTTCAAGAATTGTTTAAGTAATAAGTTAACCAAGATATTTTCCTCCTAATTTTTTATCCATATTCTTGAAATAAATTTGTATGACCTCGATTCAACTTTTTCATTGTATATCACTTATATTAAAAAAAATGTCATATTGTGTTTCGTTTATCAAATTCGTAATTTAGTCATAGATAAGGTACTTCATCCTATTTAACTTGATTGAAAATATTTGATTATTATAGATAAAAATTACTGCTAAATTTCCCTTTTATTGAATTGAATATATGACTTAAAACCCTATTCATGTGCTGGATAGGGTTATTCACTTGTTTTATTTTAGAAAAGATTAAGGCAAAAAAAGAGAAGTCTTAAGTCTTTTATACTAAGAAAAAAGTTGTAATTAGAGATTGAATTTTCCGATAATTTTACCTGAAATTCGTATCTTGTCACATTTTAGCAAATTCCCTTTTATGTTGTTTAGAAATGTGGACATTTCATTATGTTTGGTGAAATGTTGAGAATTTTTGAAATTAATGGAATAATGGATGGAAGATGAGGTGATGAAGCGCATGATGAAAAAACGGGTTTCAATCATTGCTTTTTTAAGTTTGCTAACGGCATGTGAAGGGGAGGAGCCCTTACAGGAACCGACCATTGTGTATGACATGGATACGACATCAACATCCACTGAATTTAGCTATGTAGCGGATTTATCTTTTGAAAAAAGAGAGGCCTATCAAGCATTTTTAAACGATGGAGAAATTCGTCATTTGGAGACCTTTTCGCCAGAGGAAATGCTGCTAATTATGTTTGATTTAGTGGAGGAACCTCGTATGGATGCATTATATGCGATTACTTACAGCAATGATGCATTCCCCACAAAAGAATTGTTTAAGCAATATTATACGGATTCACTCGCAGGTGATTTGCTCGTTACCTATTTCATGTATAGATTTTATGATCGAATAGCTGTTAATGAATCGAGCACCCCCGATTTGCAGGTTGTTCAACTGGAAATTTCCGTTGGGAGTCAGCGCTACATCAAAACATATGCTCTACAGCAGCAAGAGGGGATTTGGAAGATTCATTTAGCTAAAGATTAAAGAGGAGAAACAGATGACCGAAATTTATTTTGTTAGACACGCACATGCCTATTATTCAGCGGATGAATATCATCGTCCACTATCTGCTCAGGGGGAAAGAGATGCAGAGCGTGTCACAAATCTATTGAAACATCAACGAATCGATGTGGTATATGCTAGTCCTTATCGAAGAGCCATTCAAACAGTGGAGGGGATTGCACAGGCTCGTCATTTACCCGTCCAAACGATAGATGCTTTAAAAGAACGACAGCTTTCTAGTGGTGTGCTGGAGGATTTTCATGCAGCAGTTCAGCGGGTATGGCATGAGCCAAGCTTTGCATGGGCGGGAGGGGAGTCCAATCTACAGGCGATGGCTCGCGCTATTCCAAGTTTGCGAAACATCCTTCTCACGCATCCACAGGAGTCTGTCGTGATCGGTACACATGGCAATATCATGGTGTTAATGATGCACTATTTTGATGTCCAGTACGATTACGCATTTTGGCAAAAGTTAAGTATGCCAGATATCTATCGATTATCCTTTCAAGGGCTATCCTTACAGGAAGTAACACGTGTGTCGCAAGAGGTCTGAACAAAAAAAGAGATACTACAGCAAGCATAGTATCTCTCTTGTGCTATTCAGTTAATTTCTCTCCCATTCGGAGCGTAAGAGGCCAAATACTACTACATCATGGAATGTACCGAAGCGGAAAATTTCTTGGCGTAAAATGCCTTCTTTTGTGAAGCCGCATTTCTCATAGGAGCGAATAGCTGCTGGGTTAAAGCTAAAAACCTGAAGCTTGATTTTCTGAACAGCTATATATTGGAATATAAAATCAATAAGCGTTTTCATTGCATCTGTGCCATAGCCCTTGCCGTGCCACTCTTTTCCGATTGAAATGCCCACAGAGCACGTGCTGTTTTGCCAATTCACTGAATAAACGGCACAGGAGCCAATCAGCTGATGGGACGCTTTTTCATAAATGCCGAAAAAGAATTCCTCCTTTTTCCCACTGATACTGTTAAAGAAAGTGGTGTGATCCTCTACAGTTTGTGGAAAGGGAATCTCATCATTAGCAAGTAGCAAAGAGGTGATTTCGCTTTCGATGGCTATAAAAGCCTCTAGGTCAGCAGAAGTCATTTGCTGTAAAATGATTGATTGACCCGTTAAAAATGTTTTCAAATAGTGTTCCATTATTGTATTCTCCCTTGTATAAGGGCTGCAAGTAGCGTTACAACCCATCGATTGTTTGTAATACTTTCACGTCTACTGCATCTTTCACACTCATAAACCCACCCCTTTTTTGTGCATACTTCCATAGTAGCATGAGGAACTAAGAGAATGGAAGAAATTATGTTAAAATATGACATAGTTAAAGAGAGAGAGGGATTAAGATGCGTACAGCTTATTTTGCGAATTTATTACACTACTTACCACAAGAGGAGCAGCAACAATTACAACAGGCTGTTGGTGCTTCAGATGCACAAATTCAGGCTTTGTTAGAAGTATTTCCGAATTGCCCACAAGCGTTGATTGAACTATTACAGGATGTCAATGGTACCTATTATTGTCAGCATGGGCAAGAAACCATCAGTGTTCTAGTACTAGGCTCTGATTTAGGGGATTACCCGTATTATTTAAAATCGGTGGAGCAAATCGTAAAAGATTACCATGACAAGCGTGAAACGATTCATGAGCGCTATCAGGAATTTTTAGCGTATGTTGAAGTAGATGAAAAGATTAATATGCATGTCCCATTAAATGAACGTTTATGCTTTGCGGATTGTATGAATAATGGGGGAACATCGAGCCTATATATTGATTTTACGCCAAATGAAGCAGGGCAAGTTGGTCAGGTGGTTCGTTATGTGCATGATCCTGATAGCTTTGAGGTGATCGTGGCTTCCTTTGAGGATTATTTACAGCAACTTATAGAGGGAGACTATGAATTCACCGCTATTTACGAGGAGGAATTCGAATGACCATGCTGCTCATTTTCTATGAGGACAAGGCACAGAATTTAGTGGAACAATATACGCTAACAGAAGAGCAGCTCCGCTATACAAAGTCTCCAAAAGAGAGCATTGAACTTGCTAAGCAGGATAATAGTCGACATGCTATTTTAGCAATGGACGGTAACAAGCTAGTTACCTTCTTTGTCTTACATGAAAAAGAAGGGGTGACGCCTTACTCCTCCAATGAACAGGCGCTATTAATCCGTTCCTTTTCCACCGATTTTTATGAGCAGGGAAAAGGCTACGCCAAAACGGCACTCCACTTATTACCTGACTTTGTTCGCAAGCATTTCCCGCACATCAATGAGCTGGTGCTAGGGGTGAATGTGCCAAATGTAGCGGCACAGGAACTTTATAAGCGGTGCGGCTTTGTCGATGAAGGCAGACAGGCACAGGGACTTCAAGAGGAGCTAAAGGTGATGAGCTATTATTTGAAGGAGGTTAAAAATTGAACCATATAATCGAAGCAAAAAGAGAGCATTTACAAGCACTTTGTACAATCGATCAAGAAGTGATTGGTGATTCATCCAGAGAGGGAGAAATTCAACAAGCTATCGAAGAGAAACGCTGTTTGCTCTACCAATCCGCCGATACCATTGCGGGGTTTCTGCTATTTAGCAATGACTTTTTTGGCTATAGCTTTATTTCCTTAGTCATTGTCAAGCCGTCCGAACGCAGAAAAGGCGTTGCGTCTGCCTTAATGATGGCTTATATGAACATGGCTAAAACATCAAAAGTTTTCTCCTCTACAAATCAGTCCAATAAGCGGATGCAACAGCTTTTTCACAACCTAGGCTTTGTCAAAAGTGGTTTTATTGACAATTTAGATGTGGGAGACCCAGAAATGATTTATATGAAACAAGCCTCACCACAAACATAGGGTGAGGCTTTCGTTTATTTTTTTACTTTGATAAATAAAAAGGACGGTCTGCGTAGCTCCTTTTCAATGGAAGGAAGCTGTTGAATGGCTTCTTGACTTGGAATCGGTTCTACGATTTTATCAATTGTTAACCCATGAGCAATCAATGTATTAACCATTGTTGCTAAGGTACGATGATATTTGACAACCCCATTCACCAACCATGTTTGCTCACGCAAGCCTTCATCCTGGTAATGATCCACGGCGTAGTGCAGACGGTGATGATGGTCATCATATATCCAATTATCTTCCGTTGTGTGACGAGCTGTAGCAATAGGATGCTCCACAGAGAAAATAAATACACCGTTAGGACGAAGCATGTGAGCGATTTCAGCAATTACCGCATCAAAATCTTTGACATAATGAAGCGATAGGGAGCTGGTTATACAATCAAAGCTATTCGAGGGTGCTTCGTAATCCTCTATTGCCTGTAGCTGATAGTCAATTCGAGGGTGAGCATGCGCCTGCTTGGCAATGGTCAGCATATTGCTCGAAACATCTAATGCGGTTACATGTTTGGCTTGATGGTCGATACAATACTTGGCGAAATCACCCATACCACAGCCAATATCAAGTACCCGTAAATTTGTCAAAGGTGGAAGTAAGGCCTTCATAGTGGGCTGCTCTAAAAGACGATTATAATTATATGCTTTTTGTCTCAATGTCTTGTATTGATGAAAAAATATCGGATTATCATAAATATTTTGTTTCATTAAAAGCCTCCAGTTGATGAAACATAACGTTATGTCAATTGTGCGCATCACTATTGTCCCATGTAGAGATAAAAAGAAATAGACTTTTATTACAATTTTTTGTAGGATGTAGATAGAGGCATATCATTTTTAGATGAAGTTTATTTCCATTTAATGGGATACTGTCTTTGCAAATCCTTCTACATAATGATTTTCCTACCACGACTCTTCTATTCATTTCACTCCTTTTCCTTATATGTCATAAAAATGTAACAATTCTTCAAAATAAAAATATTTAAAGGGAAAACATGGCACTTCTTGCAATCTGTAACGTTCTTAGTAGTTGGAAGCAAATTCCGAAAAAGAGACGTTGGAGGGATTCTATTGAATCAAGAAAGTTTATTATCCATTAGTAGCAATGCCTTATTTATTGCCTTTATTTTACTGCTCATTGCTATTGTGCCATTAGGGCTTGCGGTCAAATCGAAGAGGAAAATGTTCGGTAAGCTAGGATTACTGCTCACTTATCTAGCCTTTGCCCTACAGCTCGTATACTTTGTTGTGAGATGGGTAGCGGTTGACCATGCACCTGTCAGCAATATGTATGAATTTATGACGTTCTTTGGCATCATGCTTACAGGAAGTTACTTAATTATCCATTTCTTATATAAGCAAATCGTAGTTGGCTTATTTACTATTCCTGTGTCACTAATCATACTTGGCTATGGAAGCGTTTTCGCAAAGGAAGTATCGCCGCTTGTTCCATCTCTGCAAAGTCACTGGTTAACTATTCATGTCATGACAGTGGCCTTTTCTAGTGCCATTTTATCCGTGTCCTTTGCCACAGGTTTGATTTATTTATTAAGAACACTGGATGTTTCTCAAAAATCTATCAGTACATACGGGCTTGAATTTGTGTTGTATTGTTTGGTGGTTGTCATTGGCTTTATCGGCGTATCGACTTTTTTCAGCGTTGCCACAGAAGAGGTACAGGTACAATTCGATAATGCACAGGGACAGCAAGAACAAGCCACTTACGCCATGATGCCCCTGATTGTTAATAAAGGTGCCGTCACCGAAAAAGGTGATGCAGTAGGTGTAGTCGAAATCACAAACAAAATAGACGCCAAGAAATTAAACTCGATTGTCTGGGCATTTATCGTTGGTACTATTTTATATGGTGTCATTCGATTAATCACAAGAAAATCAGTGAGTGCCTTATTAAAGCCATGGACAAGCCGTGTACAGCCACAATTAATGGACGAAATATCCTACCGCGCTGTTGTCATCGGCTTCCCATTATTTGCATTAGGTGGCCTACTATTCGCCATGATTTGGGCCCAAATTGCCTGGAGTCGCTATTGGGGCTGGGACCCGAAAGAAGTCTGGGCATTAATTACCTTTTTATTCTACGCAGCCTTCCTCCATTTCCGCCTATCCAAAGGCTGGGAAGGCGAGAGAACAGCCTGGTTGGCCATCATCGGCTTCGGCATCATCGTGTTCAACCAAGTATTTGTCAACCTAGTCATCGCCGGCTTACATTCTTATGCCTAGCTGAAGGTGGGGTGCTCTGAAGTAAGGTGAGAAGTGATCTTAATTGAGGAGTAGTCGCTCTAAAAAGGGTGAGAAGTGATCCTAGTTGAGGAGTAGTCGCTCTAAAAAGGATGAGAAGTGATCCTGATGGAGGAGTAGTCGCTCTGAAGATGGTGAGGAGTGATCCTGATTGAGGAGTAGTTGCTCCTAGGTGGTTGAGAAGTGATCCTAATTGAGGAGTAACCGCTCCTAGATGAGTGAGAGGCGATCCTAATTGAGGAGTAACCGCTCTAAAAAGGGTGAGAGGTGATCCTACTTGAGGAGAAGCCGCTCCTAGAAGGTTGAGAAGTGATCCTGATGGAGGAGTAGTCGCTCTGAAGATGGTGAGGAGTGATCCTGATGGAGGAGTAACCACTCCTAAATGTGTGAGAGGTGATCCTAATTGAGAAGGAGTCGCTCTGAAGATGGTGAGGAGTGATCCTAATGGAGGAGTAACCGCTCCAAAAAGGGTGAGAAGTGATCCTACTAGAGGAGTAGTCTCTCGAAAAAGGATGAGGAGTGATCCTAATTGAGGAGAAGCCGCTCCTAAATGTGTGAGAGGTGATCCTAATTGAGAAGGAGTCGCTCTAAAGATGGTGAGAAGTGATCCTAATGGAGGAGTAACCGCTCCAAAAAGGGTGAGAAGTGATCCTACTAGAGGAGTAGTCTCTCGAAAAAGGTTGAGAGGTGATCCTACTTGAAGAGTAGTCGAGTGAAAAGTGATCCACCCAGCGAGAGAATCATACTGGGTGAACCTATTTTGCGGAAACAACTCACAAGTAAGGGCAACGTGATCCAACTTTCAAGATAACCGCTCCATCTAATAAGGTAACCGCTCCAAAATAAGGAGAAAGCGCTCCCCCCAGTAAGGAAGTCGCTCTAAAATAAGGGGAAAGCGCTCCCCCCAGTAAGGAAGCTGCTCCAAAATAAAGAGAAAGCGCTCTACCCAGTAAGGAAGCCGCTCCAAAGTGAGGAGAAAGCGCTCCAACCAATAAGGAACCCGCTCCAAAGTAAGGGAAAAGCGCTCCCCCCAGTAAGGAAGCCGCTCCAAAGTAAGGGAAAAGCGCTCTACCCAATAAGGTAACCGCTCCAACCAGTGAGAAAACCTCTTTGATCTGCCTTTTCTTCTTACTTAAAATAACCAACCGAAAAAAGCATTACGAAATGCATTTAGCACTTCGTAATGCTCTTTTTTAATGATTCTTTGCGAAATAGTCTAAGGTTGCTTGGCCTAAGACATTGGCGGCAATTCGTAATGAGCGCTCGTCGATATCGAATTTCGGGTGATGGTGAGGATAGACTTCCTCCCAATCAGGATTTTTTGCTCCTGTGAAGAAAAAGGCCCCTGGGATTTCCTCTAAGAAATAGGCAAAGTCCTCACCACCCATATTCGGATCAACAATTTCAACAGACTCTACATCTGCAATTTTCTCTGCGGACGCGATTATATGGTCAGTCTCTGCTTCGTGGTTCACAACAGGTGGATAGCCTCGCACATACTCATATTCATAGTCTGCCTTTGTTAAATAACATGTGGCCTTTAAGAGCTCTTCGATTTCATGTTCTAGCAAAAGACGCTCCTCCTCGTGGAAAGTGCGCACCGTACCCTTCATGTACACCTGATCAGCAATGACGTTGAAGGGGTTTAATGCCTCGATATGCCCAATCGACACTACTGCTGGACGTAATGGGTTGATACGACGTGCCACAAGCTGCTGTAAATTTGTTATAAACTGTGCTGCCAGGACAATGGAATCCTTGGTATCACTTGGGTTTGAACCGTGGCCGCCCTTGCCCTTTATCGTCATATAAATGCCATCTGCTGCAGCCATTAATGGCCCTTTAGCTGTTTGGACTTTACCAAGATCAGAGGGTGCCCATAAATGTGTACCAAAAATCACATCTACACCTTCTAAGCAGCCATCCTTAATCATCGAAATTGCTCCACCTGGCGCAAGCTCCTCAGCATGTTGATGGATAAAGACGATTGTTCCTTCTAGGTCATCCTTCATTTGGTTGAACGCCTTCGCTAAAATTAACAGGGAAGCTGTGTGTCCATCATGCCCGCAAGCATGCATACGCCCTTTAATTTTCGACTGGAAAGGTAAGCTGGTTTCTTCCGTAATGGCTAAGGCGTCAAAATCTGCGCGCAATGCTACTGTTTTGCCTGGTTTACCACCAACGAGCTTCGCCACAACACCATTGCCACCTACACCTTCCCGAACCTCATGACCTAATGCGCGATGAAAGGCTGCAATGGTTTTCGGCGTTTCTACTTCCTCAAAGGAAAGCTCAGGATTTTCATGGAAATGACGACGAAGCTGTATCGT
The DNA here is from genome assembly GCF_038630885.1 of Lysinibacillus sp. FSL K6-0057. Taxonomy (NCBI): domain Bacteria; kingdom Bacillati; phylum Bacillota; class Bacilli; order Caryophanales; family Bacillaceae; genus Lysinibacillus; species Lysinibacillus sp. FSL K6-0057. The sequence goes on from NZ_CP152047.1 coordinate 2,330,686, forward strand.
CTCTTCTTCATATTGCTTTAATAAATCTGCTAACTGTTGTTGTAATGTTGTCATTTAATAACACTCCTTATTTTAAGTAAATATAATCTCCTGGGCCAAGCGGTAGACCGAGTAGGAACCAAATGGCGAAGAGGATAATCCAGCCGATTGCGAAAAACACTGAGAACGGTAATAAAGAAGAGATAAGCGTACCGATACCGATATTTTTATCATAGCGCTTTGCAAACGACAGTAAAATCGCGAAATACGGTAACATAGGTGTAATTGGATTTGTAATCGAATCACCTACACGATAGGCCATTTGTGTAACTGCTGGGGAATAGCCTAAGTATAGGAACATCGGTACGAAGATCGGTGCAAGTAAAGCCCATTTTGCAGAGGCGCTTGCGATTAATAAGTTGACAAAGGCACAAATTAAAACAAATCCGATCATCATTGGTAAACCTGTAAAATTTAATGCTTGTAAAAGCTCCGCACCTTTAATGGCTAAAATAGAACCAATATTGCTCCAGTTGAAAAAGGCAATCATTTGTGAAGCCGCAAACGCTAATACAATAAAGGGCGCCATATCAGCAATGGATTTAAAAATTTTCTCTGCAACTTCCTTATCGTTTTTAACTTCCTTCGCTGCAATACCATAGGCAAGACCAGGTAATAGGAAGAAGAATAACATGATGGGTACAATGCCTGACATGAAAGGTGAATTTAAAAAGCCACCTGTTGCAGGATCACGTAAAAGACCGTTCGATGGAATGACTGTAAAGGCAATCACTAGACTATAAACTGCCGTTACGATTCCAGCCCATTTTAACCCTCGCTTTTCTAATGCTGTCAATGGCTCTAGCTTTTCAATTTCACCATGAAACGTACCAAAGCGAGGCTCTGTAAACTTTTTTGCAACCCATGTACCAATAATGACTAATAAAAAAGTCGAAGCAATTAAGAAGTAATAGTTCATCGTTGCCCGACCAGTGTACGCAGGGTCTGCTATCTGTGCTGCTGATTCTGTAATCCCTAATAATAATACGTCTAGAGAGCTAATTAATATGTTGGCACTGAAGCCTCCAGCTACAGCTGCATATGTAATAATTAAGCCTGCTAATGGATTTCGACCAACGCTCATAAAAATCATGGCTGCAATGGGTGGTAAAATGATAAATGCCGCATCAGCAGCTAAGTTACCAACTAAACCTGTAAAAATGATAAAAGGTACAATTAATTTTGTAGGTGCTGACATCACAATTTTTTTCATGACAGCCGAAATGAGACCTGTTTGCTCAGCTAAACCGATACCTATCATGGTCACGATGACTAACCCTAAAGGAGCAAAGCCTGTAAATGTTGAAACCATCTGCGTTAAAATTAAGATGAGTCCTTCTTGGCTTAGCAGATTTTTTACTTGAATGACATCGTTTGTACCGGGTTGGACTGCTGAAATACCTAGCATAGAAAAGACCCATGATAAAACTAGTACTACACCTGCTAGAATGATAAATAACGTGATAGGGTCTGGTAACTTATTACCTGCACGCTCGATTTTATCTAACATGTTGTCAATCCAAGATTTTTTCTTAATTGTTTGTGAATTCCCTTGCATAAATTTCATCTCCTTTTATACTTTATTAGACTTAACCTTTAAAAATCCAATGTCTTTATTTTAAGACATTGGAAATCTATGTCCTTTATACAAAGAAACCATATTTTCTGACTATTTTCAATATTTATTTTTTATTAAGGAGCTATCTGTATGTATAAAATTAATGTTTTTACCGCAAAACGCTCACTTTCATGGGTTCAACAGCTTGAAAAAATTAAACCCTCTTTTTGTGAATTTCATTACTACGCTTATACTGATTTTGAACATTTAAATGAGCTTTTGGAAAAGTATCTGGAAGGGGGAGATGGGGCGCTTTTTAGCGGGCAAATTCCCTATTTCTATGCGCAAAAGCATTTTCAAGAAGCAACGGTACCCATGCATTATTTTGATATTTCAGAGCGGGATTTTTATCGTACCGTTACAGAGCTTTTTTATGAGAAAAAGATTGCTATGAATCGCATTGCCATCGACTTTTGCTATGAAGAAAACGGCTATTTGGGTATTCATGAATGGTCGATTGGAAAAAAACCTTATCTTTTTAGCCAAACGATGAGCGAGTATGCAAGTAGTGATATTATCGACAAAGCTGCTGAATGGCACATACAATTGCATAACGAAAACAAGGTTGATTTGAGCTTTACCCGCATTGCAGAAATACGTGAGCGCTTAGCTGATCAAAATATACCGTTTATCGCTTTTTACCCGTCTCAATATGCCATGCAATTAACATTAGATCATTTTCTCAATCAACTGCAAATTCAACAGCTTAACCAAAATAAAGTAGTGGTAGTGCATATTTTAATTCCGATAGATAAATCGAATATAGAAGACCTAGAATATCGGCAAATTGCCTTATATAAAACTATATTAGACTTCAAACAACTGTATGCTAGCTCATTTATCGTACATCGTGAGGCATCGTTTATTGCAATTATCACGACCTATAAGCAATTTTTAAGTACAACGAATCGTTATTCACATTGTCACCTAGTTGATTTTTTAAATGAGAAGCTATCGTTTCCTGTCAGAATAGGCTGGGGAATAGGTGACTCTCTAATTGAAAGTCAGGAGTTTGCGAAAAAAGCCGCAACCCTCTGTTCTTCAAAGGAAACACAGGGATACATTATTGAAAATACACGAGAAATCGGGCCTTTATTATATGGAACGATGCTGCAGTTTGACGATGAAAAACAACAGCACTTAAAAAATTTAAGTACGACATATGATATTCCCTTATTACAATTACAAAAAATTGAAGCGATGCTGGAAAAACTAACGACAACCATCGTCAGTGGGGAACTGCTCAGCACACATCTCGGCATTACTGTACGCTCTGCAAATCGCATTTTAAAGCAGCTCCATGAAAAAAATTTAGCACACGAATTACCAAGCAACACGTCTACCACGCGTGGACGCCCTAAAAAGTACTATCAAATTCATTTATATTAGTTAAAATGTGATGGATAATACGGGGGACTACCTACGCAACAGGAAAAAGAGACATCCGTAAATGGATGTCTCTTTTTCTATGCACGTCTATGTTAAGTGAAGATTATAGTTTCACTACATTCGTTGCTTGAGGTCCGCGGCTGCCTTCTTCTACGCCGAATTCAACTTTTTGGCCCTCTTCTAAAGTTTTGAAGCCATCAGATTGGATAGCTGAGAAATGTACGAATACATCATTGCCACCTTCAACTGCGATGAAGCCAAAACCTTTTTCTGCGTTAAACCATTTAACTGTACCTTGTGTCATGTAAACACCCTCCCAAAAAAATTCAACAATCAATTGCTTCTATCACATATAAAAAACGTATTCAAAAGCTCGTATTACTTTTGAATACGCGTTTTTAATCATAGCAATGAAGTAATGTAATTATTACCCTTATTATAGTACAGAATTGTTTGTATATCCAGTAAATTCCGTTTTTAGTAAGGAAAAATTTACATTTGTAATCTAATAGTAAAGAAACGCTAGCTCCTCATTAATTGATCCATGCTTTTTCCTTGGCGACGATGACAGCCTCTGCCCGTGATTCTACATTGAGCTTGACGAATAGCTTGGATAAATAATTTTCCACCGTACGCTGTGTGACACCGATAGCAGAGGCGATGGCTTTATTTGTACAGCCTTGGGCAACAAGCTGTAGTATTTCCTGTTCCTTGTCGCTCAGTAAAACCTCCTGCTGAACATTCGGCAGGTTGGTGCGTTGCTGGACAAAGTCTAAGAAATCAGCTGCTAGTAAAATCTCACCTCTTAGGGCTGCTTGAATGGTTTGTATGACTTGCTCCTTTGTCGCCAGCTTTGATAAGAGGCCGTCAATTTTTTTCTCAATCAGCAGCTCATAATAATCGGAAAGTTCGTAGCCTGTATAAAGAATGATCAATGCCTCTGGTTGTTTTTTCTTGATCATCTCTGATAGTTGAATGCCGTTGATTGGCTTCATATTGATATCAATTAAAAATAATTGAAAGGTATCTGTATCCATTCTTGATAATACGGCTGCGCTATCCTGCTCGGTTTCGATATGAACATTGGCTAAATCCTGCAACAATGTTTTCGTACCATCTAAAACGACAGGATGGTCATCTATAATAAGTATGTTCATCATATGAATCCCCGTCCTCTTGTATTTGTATAAAAATATGCATGCCTTCATTACGACTCGATTGGATGGTGATGTCACCATTAAAAGCACGGACACGTTCACGAATGCCATTAATGCCCATTGATGCAGAGGACTGAATTAAGTCGTCAATGTCGCAGCCAATACCGTTATCATCATATTGAAGGATAAAGCCTTGAGGGATTGCTTGTAATTGTAGCGAAACCTCTGTTGCTTCGGCATGCTTGATTGCATTATTTAACAGCTCTTGAACGAGACGATAGACCACGAGATGAAGGGTGACATCCTGGAAGTGCACACGATCAATTTGTGCGTTTAGTAAAAAGTCAGCCCGTATTTTGACCTTTTGAATGAGTTTTTTTAACGCCATTTGTAAGCCAAAGGTATCCAATAGTGGGGGACTTAGGTTCTCGCAATATTCTCGTAAGTCCTTTGTTGCGTTTAATAGCTGTTCACGAATAGCTAGCACGGTTTCCTTTTTAATAGTAGGAGAGCCGGCAAGGACATCAAGCTCTCTGGCTAAATGAAGCTGCTCCTGCAAAATGGTGTCATGTAATTCCTGTGCTAAAATACTCTTTTCTTTCTCAATAATATTCCATAGCAATTTATCGAGCCAAGGAAGCGGTGTATCACTGGTGTTTTTCATATGCTGAATTTCCTGAACTAAATCCTCAATTTGCTGTAAATTATTGATAAACATCGACACATACAGCGCAAGCAATTCTAACCAAAGGAGCTCTTCCTTTTGCAGGGCATGTCGTATTTCTAGCATGATCTTTTCCTCTCCAGCATCATGTAATAGTAATTGTGTATAGTGGCTTAGATGCTGTGGAGAATCTTCTGTTATCGTACAGATATGAAACGCTGTTGTACCAAGCTTCTCGGTAATTTCATATTTAAAACGATCCAATAATTCTTGCTGGTTTTTTGCTTTGCCCATGCGCTGAACAGCCGCATATAAATTATGTACATAATTTCCAGTAGAAGAGAAGATAATTTTTCGATACTTAAAATCAATGCGCTCTTTTATATAGAAGCTCGCAATGATAACCATGAAGACAAGTAAAAAAATACTTGTGACATGGACGATGGATAGCTGCCCCAAGAATAACAGGGCAATTCCCGCTGTCAACAGAAGCGCACTGAAAAAGGCTAGTGTTGAATAATAGCGTAATCGTGATAATTGGTATTCAATATCGAATAATCGTTCGTTCACCTGAATGAACAGAAAAGAGAACGGAATAAATAATAAAAACAATGCGGCGATTTCAGCGTGTAATATCGGCTTATGTCCTAAAATTTCAGGTGTAACGAAAAATAATAAAAAGGGCAAAAACGGCACGATAAAGGCAAGCGCAATTAAACGAATTTTTGCCAATTTTGTGCGTAAATAACTCGTTAATAAAATATAAATAGCATACAGCACAAGGATAGCAAATAAACTTAAGTTCAAGATAGGCGTGACCTCACGTATTGCGGGCATGACGCTCTCCATTAGATAACAGCCAGGGATGATAAGTGTTAATAAGTATAGCCATTTACTGTGAGGGTATGTCCATTTGATTCGTAGGTACTTGAAAAAGTGTTGTAAAAAGTGAATAAAGAGAACCATGCATAAAATAATACAAATGCCAATGACAAACATCCCAATCATATTTCCTCTTGCTGATGCGCCCGTACTGATATAGGCCATGGAACAGGTTAATAAAAACAGGATCAATAAAAACGTTGCAAGATTGTTTTGATTACGTCGCCAAACATAAAGGGCGACGCTGAAAGCTAGGAGAAAATAAAAGATTGGGAACAAAATTTGCAAATATAATTCTTCTGGCATATCTCGATGCTGGACTGCAATGGTTTGAATGCTCTTATCGGCCTTTTGGATCGTTAATGAATTGGCACTTCTAACGACCATTTGTCGCTGAACGTAGCGATTCTCCATGGTTGGCTGCCCATCGATCGCCACAATGACATCCCCTTTTTCAATATTTTTTTGCTGTGCCCATTCAGGGTAATAGCTATCCATAAAAGCAGGCTGCCCATTTGTCGTCTCAAGAGTGAGACTAATAAAGGGTGTTTTGATGGCAATACCTAATACATAAATACCAAGTATTAAATATGTAAGAAAAATACAATATGTCCATTTTTTCATTGTGAAACCTCGATTTTGCTTATGATTAGAATCTCCTATATATTATCGCTAATTATTGATAAATTTGGAATACCGAAATAACGTGTTTCGGAAAACCACTATTGTTTTTTCGGAATAACGAAATAGTGTTTTCGGACATGGCTATGATACGGTAAATTTAATCATTAGTGACGAATAGGGGGACTATTGCGTGAAAAAAGGTATTCTAACACTTATTCTTTTTTTCCTCATCGCTATGATCACCATTCCATTGACCACGATGGCTAAAACGGTGAATCAAGATAAAGTCGAAGTAGAAATCGGTCTTATTGGCAGTGATCATCATTTTGTCTATAAGATTCCGAAGCATTTACATAAGGATGTGCCCTATACAGAAATGAAAAACGGCATTCAAGCCTCCTTAGCTAATCATTGGAAAATTGGAGAGACCCGTTACGAGGCCAATAAATCCGATGTTGCCTATACCTTTTATATTCAGGATTTATATCAAGAAAAGCAAGATGGTCAGCTCAAAGTAGCGATTCCCTATCGTAATCTCGTAGGGATGTTTGGTGAGCAAGATCCTATTCAATTGCGCATTTTAGCGAGTAAATTATCCAATTGGACTGTCAATACAAAGGATTGGACAGCACTTGGCTTTATGGAGCCTTTTACTTTTTTAAGCGAGCGTGAATATGTTTATGAGGGAGCGGTCCATGACTTATTGAACCAAAGGGTGGGTCATTTTGATGGCACGATTCAAAAAAGTCAGTTGCTTCTATATAGTGTCATCTATTTTTGCTTTATGGGTGTCCAACTGCTTGCTTGTCTCATTTTGTCTAGACGCTTAAAAAGGAAAATCATTGAAAACCCAGACAATCTGCATCAGTTCCGTAAACTCAATTACCTGTATCAATTGGTGCCGATCTTGATCATTGTCGCGCAAATCGTGTTCCTTGTATTATCGGGCCTGATTACAGCATTTGGGTTATATTTTAGTCCGGGCATTGATTTATTAGTTATCGTTGGCCCTGTTTTACTGAATATCATCTTGCTTCCCACTTTTTTCGTCACAACAGAAAGTGAAATTTCAAGGGAGCTCAACAATAATTCGTTGTGAAATGGTATAATGGTCAACAGCAAACTTGAAGGAGCTGTTGAAGAAAAATGACGCATCCAGAATTAGCGTACTTAAATTTACTACAACATATATTAGAAAATGGCACGAAGAAAGAGGATCGAACGGGGACAGGTACATACAGTGTCTTTGGTTATCAGATGCGTTTTGATTTAAGCAAAGGTTTTCCTCTTCTAACGACAAAACGTGTGCCTTTTAAGCTTGTAGCAAGTGAATTATTATGGTTCATTAAAGGGGATACCAATATCCGTTACCTATTGCAGCATAATAACCACATCTGGGATGAATGGGCATTCAAAAAATGGGTGGAATCGGACGACTATACAGGGCCAGATATGACAGATTTTGGCCGTCGCTGTTTAGTAGACGAGTCATTTAATGCATTATATCAAAAAGAGCTTGCTTCATTTTGTGAACGTGTCTTAACAGACGATGCCTTTGCACAGCAATATGGAGATCTTGGAAATGTCTATGGCAAACAATGGCGCCATTGGACAACTTCTGATGGCGAAAGCCTTGATCAGCTACAGGATGTCATTGATCAAATTAAGCATCATCCTGACTCACGACGTATTATTGTCAATGCATGGAATCCTGAGGATGTTATCAATGCGGGGGCAAAGGGCAGTAAAGCCGCATTACCGCCATGTCATGTCATGTTCCAGTTTTATGTAGCAAATGGTCAATTAAGCTGTCAGTTAATGCAACGAAGCTTAGATACATTATTAGGCTGTCCATTCAATATTGCGTCTTACGCCTTATTAACACATTTGATCGCACATGAATGCGGACTAGAGGTTGGCGAATTTATTCATAGCATTGGGGATGCGCATATTTATGCGAACCATGTGGAGCAAGTGAAAGAACAGCTATCACGTGAGCCAAGGAACCTACCAACATTGCACATCAATCCAAATAAAACATCGATCTTCGATATAGAGCTTGAGGATTTATCCATTGAAGGATATGATCCACATCCTGCGATTAAAGCACCGATTGCCGTATAATACTAACAGCAGCCTTTATGGTTGCTGTTTTTTCAAACAAATAATTAGGTCTAACGATTTGTTTTACGAAATAGGTAGGTAGTTGGATGACTGGATGAAGAGAAATTGATTATAGTTATTATGGTATAATTAGCATTATTTGGTATAATGGTGTTAGTCCATTATATTGTAGGGGTGATAGTTGTGAAAAATGCAATGGTACTTCTAGTAGATGAATATGATCGACAGCCAGGTGATCCAGAACAAAGCATGGGTTCTGTGCAGCATGCATTTTCCTGTAACTCGATCGAATTGTCACAGCAGCAAATTCAGGAAATGATGCAAATCATCGAAGAGATTCGTTTGAAAGGTTATAAAGAAATACTATAAATGTAAGCGCCTCCTAAGCTATAATGGCTGTGGAGGTGTTTTTTTATGAACGTTATTTTTATCGATTCTTTTTCTGGGGAAGAGCTGTTACATATGGTGTCACAAGATGTAGCAGGCATTTTGGCAGCAGCACAGGGAGAAAGTGTGACATTTCCTGGAGGTCACTTTAAATATGAATTTCACAATTTAGATTTTTATGAGGACAATGGCCAAATACGTCAGGAATTAGTGATTTATGTGAAAAAAATATAAGCCATACATTAGCAACAGAAAAACGGGCAACAATACATACAGGTCACAGTGCTTGACTTTTTTCTGTACCTGTAACTATAATAGTTACAACAGGTGGTGATACATATGGTGAACAGTCGATTTTCGGTAGCGATCCATATTCTTTCGCTCATTGCCACAATATCTGATAAAAGTCTGCTAACGTCTGACTTTATTGCTGGAAGTGTCAATACCAATCCAGTCGTTGTAAGACGAATGATTGGTGTGCTAAAAAAAGCAGGCTTACTTTCTTCTCATTCTGGCATGGCTGGCTATGAGCTGTTAGTGGAGCCAAAGGATTTAACACTGCTGGCTATTTATCAGGCAATTGATGGACCAGAGCAGCTTTTTGCGATTCATGATGAGCCGAATCCAGCGTGTGCAGTAGGTCAAAAAATCCAGCATACATTGGAGGGTGTCTATACATCTGTGTGGCAGGCAATGGAAGAGCAATTACAAGCACAGACGCTACAGGATGTGCTAGATCAGCTTCGTACTTAGACGGAGATGGTCTTCTTGTATCTAACCTGTAACTAAAATGGTTACAACTAAACCTTAGGAGGAATAAATCATGAAAATTGCCGTAATTGGTGCAACAGGGAAAGCAGGACAAAAAATAGTAGAGGAAGCACTACAACGTGGGCATGACGTTACAGCCATCGTTCGTTCAGCAGCAAAAGTGACAGCCGCGATTCCAGTAATTGAAAAAGATGTGTTTGATGTGACACAAGAAGATGTAAAAGGCTTCGATGTGGTTGTCAATGCATTTGGTGCACCAGCTGGACAAGAAGAGTTACATGTAAAAGCGGGTCGTCATTTGATCTCGATTTTCCAAGGTATTGCTACAAAATTAGTGGTTGTAGGGGGAGCGGGCAGTCTATTTGTGGACCCAGAGAAAAAAGTGCGTGTGATGGATACACCAGATTTCCCAGCAATATACTTAGCGACAGCGCAAAATCAAGGACATAACCTACAGGATTTACAACAATCATCCATTACTTGGACATTTATCAGTCCATCTGCATTTTTCGATCCAGAAGGACCACGTACAGGTCACTATACAGCAGGTGTCGACCATTTATTAGTAAATGATGCAGGGGAAAGCTATGTCAGCTATGCCGATTATGCAGTGGCTGTCGTAGATGAATTAGAAAACCCACAGCATGTCAATAGCCGTTTCACAGTAACGTCGAATAAATAATAAATACAACCGAGCGCTTCTATCCATTTCGCCTCGGCGTATGCGTCCAGATTTTTTCGAGCTTGCTCGAAAAGCTCCTCTGCAAAATCTGTGACATCCGCCGGAGGCTTTGAGGCAACACGAAGTTGGTCACACTGTCAATGCCACAGGACGTGGCGCTTTTGACGGTGTTCTTCTATTTCAGTGGAATTTTGAGCAAATATTATGAGCAAGTCCTAAGTACCTTACATTGGCTTTCATTGCACAAAACATTTGCTGAATCAAGATAAAAAGCGCTCGGTTTTTTGTGATTTTTTTGCTTTTTTGAAGGATTTTTTTCGTTTACAGAAAAATGACTGTTTACAATACGACTTTTATTAGCTACTATCAAGTGTGAGTATTACATAAAAGGAGACGACAATCATGTCAACACAACGTATAGAAAAAGATTTTTTAGGTGAGCGCGTATTACCAGCAGAGGCTTATTACGGAATTCAAACATTACGTGCAACGGAAAACTTCCCAATTACAGGCTACACAATTCACTCTTCACTTATTAAGGCGATGGGGATTGTGAAGAAGGCAGCGGCTTTAAGTAATATGGAAGTACACCTATTATCAAAAGAAATTGGTGAGGCAATTGTCGAAGCAGCACAAGAAGTAATTGATGGCAAATGGGATGCAGAATTCCTTGTAGACCCAATCCAAGGTGGAGCAGGTACATCCATCAATATGAATGCTAATGAGGTCATCGCCAACCGTGCCCTAGAAATTTTGGGGAAAGAAAAAGGTGACTATCACACAGTAAGTCCAAACAGTCATGTTAATATGTCACAATCAACAAATGATGCGTTCCCAACAGCTATTCATATCGCTGTGTTAAATTTAATAGATGAATTATTAGTAACGATGGATTATATGCAATCGGTTTTCCATCAAAAAGCAGAGCAATTTGCACATGTCATTAAAATGGGTCGTACGCATTTACAGGATGCCGTGCCAATTCGCTTAGGACAAGAGTTTGAAGCTTATTGCCGCGTGATTAACCGTGATATCGTACGCATTCGTCAAACACGTCCAAATTTATATGATGTGAACATGGGTGCAACGGCTGTCGGAACAGGCTTAAATGCCTTCCCAGACTACATTAAATCCGTTGATGAGCATCTTGCTGAAATTTCTGGTTTACCATTAAAAGGTGCGACACATTTAGTGGACGCGACACAAAATACAGATGCTTATACAGAAGTATCAGGTGCTTTAAAAATCTGTATGATTAATATGTCTAAAATTGCTAACGACTTACGTTTAATGGCTTCTGGTCCACGCGCAGGCTTAGGAGAAATCCTGTTACCGGCTCGTCAACCAGGATCTTCAATTATGCCAGGTAAAGTCAACCCAGTTATGCCAGAGGTACTGAACCAAGTAGCCTTCCAAGTAATCGGGAATGACCATACAATCTCTCTAGCATCTGAAGCTGGCCAATTAGAATTAAACGTAATGGAGCCTGTATTAGTGTTTAACCTAATCCAATCCATTAGCATTATGAATAATGTTTTCCGTGCGTTTACAGAAAACTGCTTAAAAGATATCGAAGCAAATGAAGAGCGCATGAAAGAATATGTAGAGAAAAGTGTAGGGGTACTAACTGCTGTAAACCCACATATTGGCTATGAAGTAGCAGCACGTCTTGCACGTGAAGCCATTCTAACTGGTCGTTCCATTCGTGAGCTTTGTATTGAAGAAGGCGTCCTAACAAAAGAACAATTAGACTTAATTTTAGACCCTTATGAAATGACACACCCAGGTATTGCGGGCTCTAGTATCATGAAACTAAAATAAAGCGAAAATGATGGACTGTAGACATGCCCTAAAAGGCTGTCTACAGTCTTTTTTTGTAGACCTTTCCTCATATAAAAATAGAGCGTATCCTTATGCGTTTCAGGATTATTCAACTATAATAATGGTATGGAAGACATATTTTAGTTGGGGGAATTTGTTATGAGTTTACGAAAAAAGAGTTTACTTGGCTTTTCCGTTTTAAATGTTTTAATGATTATTATTTTATTCATCGATTTAGCCAATGTAACGACATTAGATTGGTTTTCTACCGTGTTAACGATTGTAGGAATCGCTATTACACTATCTTACACGGTGTATGTCCACTACAAAGTGATACAGCCTATCAAACAAATAACAGAAGCTGCACAAGGGATTACGGCAGGCCAATTAGATACAGTTGTCATTGAAGTTCGTGACAATGGTGAAATTTCTCAACTAGCACAATCCTTTTTAGAGATGCAGGGACAATTACGAACAATGACACAAAAAATTGCGCACAGCTCTACGGATTTATCCGCAAGCATTGAGGAATTATCGGCAAGTACAAATGAAATTACGCTAGCTGTGGAAGAAGTCGATCAACAAATGGAGAAGACGTCAGACGGCTTGAAGCAAGCGGCACAATCGGCGAATGATAGTGCCCAGTCTATGCAAGAAACCGTTGATGGAATTGAGCGAATTACAGTAGCCACACAAGATGTGTTCGTGCATGCGAAAGATGCCAGCGAAATAGCGGGAAATGGTGCGAATATTTTACATGTGGCAAAAGAACAAATGCAATTCATTTCCTCTTCAACAGAAAAAACGAGCGGACTGATGCAGCAATTATCCCTTAAAATGTCAGATATTAAATCGATGACAGACATGATTACAGCTATTACGGATCAAACCAATCTATTAGCATTAAATGCAGCGATAGAAGCAGCACGCGCTGGAGAGCATGGTAAAGGCTTCGCCGTTGTAGCTGAAGAAGTGCGCCAATTAGCAGAGCAATCAAAGCATTCCGCTACACAAATTGTGGATTTAGTTGTGGGAATAGAAAGTGATACAAAACAGGTAGCCTCATCAGTGGAAGATGATTTGAAAAATGTCCAACAGGGGGTCTATGTCATTGACGAGGCAACAAAATCATTTGGCACGATTTCACAGCATGTTAGTCAGATGACGAGTCAGCTTGAGGATATTTCGACGACAGCTGAACAGCTTTCAAGCAGCGCCAATGAAGTGGCATCCACTGTGACAACCATCGCAGCTGGCATGGGCAAGCTATCGAATTATACAGAAGCTGTGTTACATTCAATGGATGAGCAAACAGCCTCTATGCAAGCTGTTAATCATGTCACACAGGATTTAAGTGTTCAAGCCGATAACTTACAAAAGTTAACAAATCAATTCCGTGTCTAAACAAGAAATAGATATTTTCAAGATTGTTTAGCCCTGCACCTTCATCAATACTACGAAAAGCCACACAATGGCACTAATTGATCGTAAAAACACTTTCCTAGAATACTTGGAAAGTGTTTTTTATTGTCGAACCAGCGCAGCTAATTTCTCAGTGAAATCCTCTGAGATTGTGTAAATTGAATGGGTATCCTTGACATGCATCAATCCACTGTTTTGACCTTTATCACCTAACCAAAGGTGATAGCCATATTTGTTTCCTGCCGTATCCACTATTTGTACATCATATTCAGGTGTAGCCATATTGACAATACCCTCGTTTTTGACCGCTGTTGTTATGACTTGTTGGAATAGTGTAAGTGATTCTTCATCCGTATATTCTTTAAAAAAATCAGTGTTCACCTTGTTAAATTTAGCACCAATAGAAATGCTGACCTTAGCTAATGCATCATCTGGTTTTTCATTACATCCTAGTAAAACAACGGCTATTAGAGACAATAAAGCAATCATCATTGTTCGCAACCGCTCACCCCCTCTATATGCTAAATAATACCACCATTTTCTGTCGTAGCTCTTACTTTTTTGTAATACATTAAATAAACGACAGCGAAAGGGGGACAGATAATGGGCTTATTTGATGGATTAATCGGCAATGCAAGCGAGGTGAATTTAGAAAAACTACAGGAGGAGGTCCATGATTTATTAATTCCAAACGAGACAATCAAGAATGCCTATAAAATTATTAGAGACACGTTTATTTTTACCAATAAACGATTAATCCTCATCGATAAGCAAGGGGTGACTGGCAAGAAAACGGAATATCATTCCATTCCCTATAAAAATATCGTTCATTTTTCAGTAGAAACAGCCGGTACATTTGATTTAGATGCAGAGCTCAAAATATGGGTGTCTGGCAGTCCGTTACCGATTCAAAAAAACTTCAATAAGGCGACGAATATTTATAAAGTGCAAAGCGTCTTAGCGCAGTATGTTTTGGGGACGTGAGGATTCAATAGGTTATGAAAGCCCACATTTATGTGAGGCTTTTTTTGTTGTAGAGGACTAGCCCTTCGTTAATTCGATAAGTAATACCCTGTCCAACATAGTATAATAAAGCAATAAATAGTCTCTTGAAGAGATAAAGGGGAATCTATAGTGGAATATGAAGAAAAGACCTCAATTGAATTTTTAAACGAAGTTGTTTTGAGGGCAGGTGAAAAAATTGAGAAGGTTGAATACCAAGGGCCTATTCAAACAGTAACGATTGTAAGAAGGTCCGCACGTATTTACAAAAAGGTTGCCCAAATCAAAGTAGCAAAGCAGCCCATTTGGAAGACAACTATTCCTCAGGAGCTTGTGAAATATAAATTTTCACCAAAAGTAAATCGCCTACTAAATGAACCATTTGAAACGATTCAGGACTGGCTCCAGGAAGGGTGGATAATACGAGAGATTCGTTATCATGTAGATGGTATAAGTATCAAAGATGATGTCTATCGGATGGGTCCCACCTATCTGTTTGCGCTTAAATATCGTAAAAGTAAAGAACAACAGCAATATGAGCTACAACTAGAACAGTTACGAAAGCAAGCGGATGACCTACAAATGTCGCCACTGTTTCTACATGCACTGTCAGCGGAAGCAATGCCTCGTTATTGGAGTCGTGTAAAGCAATTAAAGTTTATGCAGTTTTGTATTGCTATGTACCAGCTTGCTCAGCAAAAAGACTTATTTGACTTTAAAGAAATAGGTGCGACATATGAAGATCGAATTGGTGGTTCGAAAATGTTTGATCAGGAGCGAGAGGAATTTTTAGCCCATCTCGCACAATTAGGCATTGATGCCCCGTCTTATGGCCTTGTAAGCTCAGGGAAAATCGTGCCAATCTATTTTACTGGACATGCACAATCAGAGCTAGCCTCCTATCATCTTGGTGCAGTTCATGCAACAACAGATAATACAGTGTTACAAACGACATTTACAACTTCCAACACGACACTATGGCTTGTGGAAAATAGGGCTATTTTAACACGTATGGCAACGGAAAGTGAATTTCTACGAGAAAGCCATTCATTTGTGCTTTGTTTGGATGGGCAAATTCGATCCGCTCATAAGCAATTTATCAAACAGTTGCTTAAAAGTTCCATACAACAAGTACTGATTTGGACGGATTATGATGAGGCAGGACTAACGATTGCTAAAAAAGCTATTCAGCTTCTTCCTTGTCCCTTTAAAATTATTGGACGAGATTCGCAAATTTTTACGGATATTGAAACTTACGAGCAGTGGCTTCAGCATGAAAATCGTCATGAGCAAGAGCAACAATTGGGAGGAGTGAACGAATGGAAAATGTGGATGTAAATGCACCCATTTCGATTTTTCACAGTGATTATTTTTCAGCTGAATTTATGAAATCAATGCGAGATTTAGCTTCTCTGTCAGCTGTCTTAAAAGACTTGAGCACGGAAAAAATGTATGATTCACCAATGGAAATTATCCGCTTTTTAAATATTATTCAATTATTAAATACGGCATCTTTAGGTATTGGAGATCCGATCGATCATGAAGATACGCTTTATTATCGCTACCGCCATACATATGGGAATGACTCTGAGCCACCGACGCTTCAGTACATTCAACGTGTGCTCCATATTTTAGAACGCAATAATTGGGTTGTAAAGCAGACGCGGCAAATTAAATTAATGGACAGAGGCAAGCGTATGATGGATGGCTTAATTCGTATGGGAAATGATGCACTTGCTTATTATTTACAAGATGATATTGGCCGTTCACTATTTCAGGCAAGACGTGATGCAGAAATTAGTGCAGCCTATGATGATAAAGGCATTTCAGGTGGAAATAAAATTGCGTCGATGATTTATAATGTAGAGCAAGCCGTTGAGCAATTAGAAAATAGACAGCTTGAATTTTTGGCTGATCGCAATGCCTTGCCACAACTAGAAAAAATCAATCAGTTAATGTTGGGGCTAGAGGAAAAATTGACGGAGCGTTTAGCACAATTCCAAACGATAGAGGAAAGTCTTGTAATGAGTGACTTGATGCACCGTGGAACGGCAGCCATTACAAAGGGCACAACATTAAGTTTAAGCGTATTAACTAAATATGTGCGTTTCGTTACGATGCAATTAACACCGATGGAAGAGGCTATTTCCCCTGAAAAAGTACGAAATTTCATCTTGGCGATGTATAACCCACCCTTGCATAGTAATATTCCGACAGCACATGATATCTTTAGCTTTATGGAACAAAATCAATATGAAGAAGAAACATTTGATGGCATGTGGATGCCGGTAAAGTTTGCTGCACCTATAGGACATCAAGATATTAATGATGCTATCCATTATTTAGCCACCTATGAGCCAAAACGTGAGGGCGATATCATTGACCGGGAGGAGCCAGAATATAGAGAAGTGGAAATGGTGGGAGATTCCATTGAAGAAATGTTTGATCAAGCTGCTTGGCAAATGACAAAGGCCCAAATCGACACAACGAAAATAGAAAATTACTTAGATGACCATGGAGAGAGTGAAATAGAGGAATTAATCGTGCAAGCTAGCTCGAACAAATGGCATGATGCCGTTTTATCAATGCTCGCTGTTTCTGCTTTAACGAGCAGTAAAAAAATAGACAGGTCACCTAAAGCGGAGACGGCAAACTTTGAAAAAGAATGGGAGTGGATTAATGATGACGACAAACGATATACCATATATAAGCTCTTTAGCGATGATTGATCATCTAAAAGGCTATTTAACGACAGAGGAAGAATTGGCTTTTATGCAATTACTGTTTTCATCATCTGCCTCTATTAAGGGAGCGAATTATGGATTGCGTCGGAAGGAGTTAGAAAAATTATTAGGTATAAAAAATGACGACAATGCTTTGCAATCCTTTATAGATCGCGTAAATGGAGCTTTAAATCGCTATTTCAAAATTATTTATGATGAAAGGCGTGATCGTGTTGTTGTTATGATGCGAATCACAGCGAAAAATGCAAAATCTACATTGAGTAGTGAAGCATTGGCGATTTTACTCTATATGTTTTACCAGCAAGAAGTATTAGGCCATGAATTTACATTAGTACATCAAATTTTAGTTGATTTTGGCCATGAGTCTTTAAATGCTAATAGAAGAATGAAAAGTAATATCGACCAATTAAAAAAGGTGGGAGCTGTTGAAGATTATGAAGCATCTTCAGAAGAGGCATATCAATTAACAACAATAGGTGTTCATTTATTCTCCGAATCTTTTTTACGTCGTACAGTCGAATTTGCGCAAGAAACAAAGTTGAATAAAGAAGAAGTGATGAAATTTTTTAACCGTTATAATTTACATGTGGAGGACAAAGAATGATTCCTTACGTGTTGAAAATACAGGGCGTACGTGACTATCCTCCAACAAGGGTGATACTAGGTGAAGCTGATGAACACGTATTAATAACAGGTCCAAACGGTGTCGGAAAGTCAACATTAACGTTTTGCATAGGGGCGATATTATATTCTGCAAAAGTAGATATTGAAGGGCTACGCTCGAGTAATTTACAAGCAAATGAAGCATGGTATGCGAAATTATCGTTAGTGTTTAAAAATGAAGGCATGACCCGCATTGATGCGCCGCCATTTATTGCATTTGAATTAATTGTACAACAAGCTGTGAAAAATGGTGCCTTGCAAAAAGAGTATCGTATAACAACAGGAGATTCAGAAGATACGTTAACGAACATAACATCTTATACTTCTGGCAATATAGCAGGAAGGAATTTCGGAGCTTACAAAGAAGATTTACAAATTAAATATAAAATTGATCCAGATTTGTATCATTTAATTTGGTATCAGCAAGAAGTGAACCAATTTGCCGCCATGAACCCTGAGGAAAGATTTCGTCAATTTAGTAATATGTTTCATATTGCTGATATGCAAAAAGAATGGGAAGCGGCATTAGAAGGAATTAGAGAAGCTAAACAAGAAATCATCCATTTATCGTCCATTGTAAAAACAGCTGAACATAATCTAACCATTGCAGAAAATGATCTCAACGCCTTTTTAAATAATAAAAAACGTATTCTGGAAAACGGTCGTCTGTATTATACATATACAAATGTTCTACTGCAAAAATATTCAAATGAATGCTCTGATACACAAGCTATTCTTCAGCAATTGCAGGAAGAAGAAGCACAAATAGGGACAAAGCAAAAATTACTGTTGCACGAAAAGGAGCGTACAGGTCAACATTTAATTCAAGTAGTGAATGAGTGCGAACAGGTTGAAGCACAAATTATTGAGACAAAGACCTTATTAAATGAGGAAGTACAGCAGGAAAAAACACTACTAGGGCGATATAGTGAGCTTTCTGCACAGCTAGAATCAATTTCCGATAAAGCAAAGCGACTACGTTTCGATGAACAAACAACCTGGGAAAAACAAAAAGCAACAGCGATTCTACTAAAACAAGTTGAAGAGCAAGATAAGCAACTAAAAACAAAAGAACAACAATTAAGAGATAACGAACGACTTTTGAATAGTGAAAGCGCACGAGTGACGATACATTTCGAAAACCTGAAAAAGGATCTAGTGGAAGCACGTAAGATCGTCCATTTATATCAAAGTAGCCGTTTTATTTTAAGTCAACTAGATGCTGCAAATCTCCAGCAACATCAATTTTTAAAGGAAAAACAGTTATTATCTTCCGCCATCCAAGAGAAGCAGAAAATCATCCAGCAGCTACAACAAAATAAAGTAAGATCTGCTCGTCAACAACAAGGACTAGAAGACTTGCATAGACAAGGTATAGAGGCATATACATTACGTGATTTAATTTCGTTGACACCAAGTGCGCCTTTAAAGTTAGAGTCAAGTATTGAAGCGATTAAATACGCTATTTTTTATAATGCGGTGAGCTATAAGCCACTGAATGATTTGTATTATGTTTCATTAAAGCAGCTCATACCGAATCGTATGATTGACAATATCCCTCATTTAGGATTACAAATGCGTAGCGGACTATCTGAGCAACTACAAAACTATGCCAATAAAGCATTGTGGTGGATCGAGCAATTTTTCACTTCGACGCCTCGAATTGAGGCAGGTACGCTTATAGATGAACGTGGTGCTAGAGGCGCACAGGAACAACTGCAATTTATTCTAAGTGATGCAGCTATTCAACAAACCTTACAAGACCAGGCGAGTAACTTAAACAACTTGCAAGAGCGTCAAGTACAGTTAAATGCGCAGTATGATTATAATATCAAGCAAATTAACCAATTGCATGGAGACTTACGCAAAATTCAACAGGCTGAAAGTACGCTATTGAAGGAAAGCGAACTGCATGCCTATGAAAGTCAACAGAAAGCTTTAACAGAGCAATTGTTAGCAATTTATGATGAGCAAGTGGAAATGGAGGCACAGCGGGAAACAGCTAGAAAACATCAGGCAGAACATTTTCAAGAGCTGCAATTGCTAGAGAAGGAGTGCCGCATTTATGAGGAGCTAGGGGCAGTGGCAGAGCAACAAATCCAGTTACAGCAAATGGAACAAATGTTAAAAGAATTACGCAAAACCATTTATGATTCCAAAAGAGAGCATCAGCAATGGACAGAGCAATTGGAGGAGCTGTCCAATGATAAACGTCAACTAAAATTACTAAAACAAAATCATGAATCAGAGCTTGAATTAATAAATAGTAATCTAACAAACTGTCGGCTACGTATGGTGAGAGCGCAAGAAAAAATCGAACAATTAGAGGCTAGCCAAGCAAGTCTAGTAATAAAACTACAGGAATTAGAGCATATTTTACCTGTCGAAGCATGTGTTGTTGATGAATCCATCTCCATTAAATGGTCTGAGGCAAGGTTAATTCATGGTAATGCAGAAAAAGCTGCAGCATTCGAAGCGGCACGCCTAGAAAAGGTCAATATTCATGCTGAAGTAAATTTTGAAAAAATGAAAGAAGATTTTGAGCGTAAAAATGCAGAATTAGCAAGTGCTGAAATACTTCTTGAGCAAAATGCGGGTTTTGCAGCAGATTTAGAAGATAAACTAGAAACGACCATTAATATGTATTTAACAAAGATTAATATGTTGTTCCAAAAGTATATGGATATCTTTCATTTTGAGGGACATATCGAAAAAGAAAGAATAGAAGAGAAGGCAGGGCGTATTAAATACTTGCTTTATGTGAAAGCTCGTAAAATCGGTCATCAGGGTACTATGGAGGATGTCAGCTTAAAAGCGCGAAATGGCAAAGTAGGTAAAGGTGTTTCAGGAGGGGAGGAATCGTTAAGCTCGCTCCTCTTTGCCTTAGCTTTATTGCAAAACCTCTCGATAGCCCCAAGCTATATCGTACTTGATGAGTTTGATAGCGCACTAGATGATGAACGCAAGGACAAAGTATTTCATTTATATGCAAAAGAGTTAAATCGAAAGTTAATTATTTTATCTCCAAAAGCTCATGATAAAACCTATTACGACCATTTTTCCAAGGTATTTGTCATTGAACATAATTCATCTATCCCACAAAGTAGGATTGTTGGTTTCCAAAAGGTGTAGGACCATTTCGGTGAATGAAATTGTGTTTTAAACGAGCAAGAATTGACTTCTAAATGGCACTCCTTTACAATTAATTTTAATACTTTAATAGGAAAACGAGGTATTCTCGTTTCCTTACCAACTGAATAGCGTGTAGTAATAGGTGTAAATTGCGTGCAATTTGCTTAAAAGGGAAGTCGGTGCAAATCCGACACTGTCCCGCAACTGTAAATGTGAGCGACTTTTCAGCAACCACTGTCTTTGGACGGGAAGGAGAAAGGAAGCGATGACCATGAGTCAGGAGACCTGCCTGTTATGAGTACACACCAGTAACCTACGAGGAATAGGAGGTGGCATGTTGACAAAACAGAATGCTCTGTTCGTCACAGTACGTCAAACGCCCATAGTAAATGAAAGGGTTCACAATCGGACTCGTTCACACATACTTAGGGTTTGTTTGGCATTGTGTGATGAAAGAAGATAAAGCGAAGGATTTCCTCAAAACGTAGGGAGTCCTTTTTGTTTTGAAAATATGTACGCAAAGGGGATGCACGTATGACGAATATTCATGTAACGACAACGCTGGAAACGCCTTATGAAGATATGAACATTTGTAAGCAACCACGCACAGAAGTTGCCAAGAAAGCGAAAACAAGAATGGTGGTCGAATCGCTGATCGATCAATTATTAGCAACGAAGCTGATACGCAACGATCGCTTCTTTGAGCAAATCTTATATAATAAAGAAATTATTTGGATACAAAAAGGGGATGTGGACGGTCATCTATTGGCAAAGGCAGCATTAACAGATGAGCTGAAAACAAAGACCAATCATTTTATGATGTATATGCCGACCAATCCGATTGTCTATGAAGTCAATGGGGAAGCGTATCACTTAATTACGCGCATTGATTCAACACGCGCAAAGCCTAACCTTGATCGTCTAACATTGGAGCCAAAGCCTGTTTTAAGTGCCGCTCGTGTCAATGACTTATTATGCTCGATTGTCATGCGCTTTTATGAAACATATTTACACGATTTGGCACCTCACCATGACAAACTCATCGCATTCGTGCAGCAGGAATATGCCCAGTTTATTGAAGCGGTGCAAGCGTTAAATGATTATCACTTCAACTGGCATCCACGCGGCAATGGGCACGAGCTCTTACTGCAATTAATTGATCATCTGCAAATTTTAAAAAGTCACCCAGGCAAGGTACTGATTGATTTTACGAACAAGCATGACTACGTGATAGTAGAACCCGCTTATTTGATGGACAAACCAACAAAGAAAGCTGTCGGTGCACTATAAAAACAAGCCCTCCGTTTTATGGAGGGCTTGCTTTCATTTAAATGCAGGATCGAAATATATTCACGTTCAAGCAAGAAATACTCGCGCTTGAGCGAAGAATACCCGCGGAAGCAAGCAAAACGCCTCCGAGCGAGCAGGCCGACTCCTGCCCTATAAACAATGCATGGCTGCCTGAGCTTCATGCCACGGAACCGTATATCCTTTGCCCTTTGCACAAAAAATACTAGAGGAACTATATTCAGGGTCGGCATTTTTATCGTAGCCAATCTGTGCAATCACTTCCTCTGTATTATGGCACATATCATAGCCATCAAATTGGAGTGTGAGTGCGCCTTTTCCATTTGTATAGGCAGCAAAGGTTGTGCTGTAGCTCATTAAAGTGGCAACGGGCGCGCGACCTGTTAGCACCACATCTGTTTCGGATAATATCGGGTCATCGAATGTGCCTGCTGCTTGCTGAACGTCAGTCATCATGCGGCCGATAAAGTCGTTTGAAGCCTTCATTTTAAAACGATAATAGGGTTCAAGTAGAACATTTTGGGCTTGCTCTAGTCCCTGGCGCAGCGCACGGAAACTAGCTTCTCGGAAATCGCCGCCCGATGTATGTTCATTATGCCCGCGACCTGTTAGAAGCGTAAAATGAACATCTGTTACAGGGAAGCCTGTAAGTAAGCCATGATGATCGCGCTCAAACAGGTGCTTTTCAACAAGGCGCTGATTGCCTACGGATAAATGATCTGCATGACAGGCATTGCTGAAGGTATTGCCGGTTCCACGTGGATTTGGCTCCATTAATAAATGAACTTCCGCATAATGCTTGAGTGGCTCGAAATGGCCATAGCCTGTCACCTTCGTCGCAATGGTCTCCATATATAAAATTTGCGGCTCGCCAAAGGAGACGGCTAATGAAAAACGTCTCATTAATACCTCTGTCAGGACCTCCAATTGAATGACACCCATAATATGGACATGGATTTCCTGGAACTTTTCCTGCCAAACGACACGTAAAGAAGGCTCTTCGGCTTCAATTAAACGGAAAATCTGTAGCACTTCCTTGATATGCTGATCGCCCGCATATTGAACCTTTGCCTGTAGCGTTGGGACAAGCTCATAGGGCTGTGTTAGCGTCGTTGTACCGATTCGATCTCCAATGTTTGCCTGACTCAGCCCTTTCACCGCGAAAATCTCTCCTGCTTCAACCTGTTGAACGGTCTCAAAGCGACTGCCATTATAAAGGCGAATTTCTGTCACTTTTTCCGTCACTTCACCAAATGAAAATTCATCCCGCACATGTAAGGAGCCCTTGACAGCCTTCATAAAGGTTAAACGCTGATGCCCATCATGACGAATTTTAAAAACCTCTCCTTCAAACGGGACATCCTGCTCAAATTGGGTAGCCGTTAACAGGGGAAGCTGGTCAAGAAATTCCTGAATGCCCTCATCCTTTAAGGCAGAGCCTATAAAGCAAGGGAAAGCACATTCGTTTTTAATCATGGCCTGTAGCTGAGCAAGACATGGTTCATGCTCTAATGACTCATTCAGAAAGGCATCCAGCAATTTTTCGTCGCGCTCCGCCAGCCATTCCATGATGCTATTTGACACATAATCTGCTCGCAGCGGTTCATCGACGAACAACACATGCTGAGAGCAATCTTTACGAAGCTGGCTCATGACAGCTCCTACATTTGCTCCTTCACGATCCGTTTTATTGATAAAGAAGAAGGTTGGGACATGGTATTTACGTAAAAGCTGCCACACGGTTTCAGTATGGCCTTGTATCCCTTCGACTGCGCTAATGATAATAATGGCATAATCCATCACACGGATGGCACGCTCCATCTCAGGGGAGAAATCGACATGCCCAGGTGTATCAATCAATGTGTATGTATCATCGCCAATGCTCATGCGACCTTGCTCGGCAAAGATCGTAATCCCACGCCTGCGCTCTAGCTCATGATTATCAAGAAAGGTATCCTGATGATCGACTCGACCACGGGCTTGAATACTATTTGTATGAAAAAGCACTTGCTCAGAGAAGGTCGTTTTCCCTGCATCCACATGCGCCAGTACACCGATTGTTTTGTACATAAGAAATCCTCGTTTCTATAGATTGCTATCTTTTCATTGTAACAGAATACTCGCATATATAATTCTTGTAAAATAGTTCGTATTTTTGTCGAAATAGTGCTAATATAGTGATGATTGCATAATTAGCGTCATACTACGCTAGTCTATCAATAGTATTGACCATAATAGAACGTATTGGTGCAAATGGCATTTGTCATTTGCTTAAAAGGGAAATCGGTGCAATTCCGATGCTGTCCCGCAACTGTAAATGGGGAGTCTATACAGCATGCCACTGTAGTAAAACTATGGGAAGGCGTATAGATGATGAACCTAAGCCAGGATACCTGCCAGTATGTGTTTTTTGACTAAGAACCACGAGGATGGGGATAGTGATAAAGGTAATGATGATACCGTTATTTCACTATGCTACTCTCTTGGCGACAAGAGGGTTTTTTTTATGCCCTTCCAACCACATGGGTAGTAAAGAAGTCTCTGATTTCTTTCTATATTTTAACAACAAAGGAGAAAAGGACATGAAGAAATGGAAAAGTATATGGCTGATGATGATCATTGCCTTGGTCGCTATTTTAGGGGCTTGTAATGCAAAGGACAAAACTGAATCAGCAGCACAAGGTGAAAAGGTTGAGCCATCTGAGGCAGCAACAGAAGTAACCATTGAAAATAATGACACAAGCCAAACATATAAGGAAGCACCTACGAAAGCGATTAGCTTAAATCAGCATGTGACAGAAATTATGCTGGCGCTTGGCTTAGAGGATTCTATGGTTGGGACGGCTTACTTAGATGACAAAATCTATGAGCCCCTGCAAGAGGCATACGATAAAGTCCCTGTGCTTTCTGACCAATACCCAACGAAGGAGCAAGTGATTGATGCCGAGGCGGATTTCTTATATGCAGGCTGGAAAAGTGGCTTTGGTGAAAAGGGCGTTGGCACACCAGAGGAGCTTGAAGAATTAGGCATTCATACGTATTTACATACGGCTTCTAACATGACAAAACCAACATTAGAAGATATTTTCACTGATATTCGCAATATCGCGAAGATTTTCCGTATCGAAGATCGTGGCGAAGCTTTAATTGAGCAAATGACAAAAGATGTAGAGGCAGTACAAGCTAAATTACCAAAAGATAGCGAAAAATTACGTGTTCTTGTGTTTGATAGCGGTGAAAAGGATGTATTTACAGCTGGTCAAAACTTTATGAATGAGCTGGTGACAATCGCGGGTGGTCAAAATATCTTTGGTGATGTGGAATCAGGCTGGACAACTGTGTCGAAGGAAGATGCAGTAGATCGTAATCCAGAGGTTGTTGTCGTGATTGATTATGGTGAAACAACGGCAGAACAAAAGATCCAATTCTTAAAAAATGATCCAGCATTAAAGGAGATGGAAGCTGTCAAGAATGATCACTTTGTCATCCTGCCACTTTCAGCAGCATCTGAAGGGGTTCGTGCGGCAGAGGCCATTGAAATTTTAGCGAAGGGCTTCTATCCTGAAAACTTTTAAACCAATTTGAGCTAGCGCTTTGCTAGCTCCTTTTTCATAAGGAGCGATATCAATGAACGCATTTCAAAAAAACGTACCAGATCAAACATTTGAAACACTAAACCGTGAGGGTGAATTTACCCGTCTAGCAGTTAGCCCTGGCATTATCAATAAGCATTATACGCCAGCGCAATTTCAAAAAATAGCCGAAATTGCTGGCGAAAAGGGTGCGATTAAGTATTCCGCCTCCTATAGTATTCTCGTATCCATTCCAACGAGCGATGCGACAGAAGCTGTGCAAGCCTTACAGGAAGCGGGTCTTTATGTTGCGTCCTCTGGCTCCATTATTGCCATGAAGGCTTGCGATTTTTGTGATGGTGAGAAAATGGAGGCTGCTCCGATAACTGAACATCTTTATCATGCTTTAGAGGGGATCAAGGTACCTGCAAGAGTACGTGTCAATATCAATGGCTGTGCATCTGCCTGCTACAATGCAGTCTATGATGATATTGGGCTCGTGTATCAGCAGGAAAGCTTTGATGTCTATTTAGGTGCTGTGCCGATGGGGGCAAAGGCACAGGCTGGCACATTATTCGCTAAAAGGGTAGGTGTCGAGCACATTGAAGATTTTTTATTGCACATGATAAGCCTTTATAAAGAGCATGCTCGCCCGAATGAACCCTTTTATAAATTTTATCGCAGAACCAAGTCCGCAGAATATTGGGAACTAGTAAAAAATTCTATTAAATAGCAGGAATATTACTTAGGGTGTCGAAGTATTGTAGTAAGGCACAGAAAATTACAATACAAAGGAGCAAGAACATGACATCGAAACAAGGGATTCAACCAGAAGATCTTTATCACTTAAAATCAGTAGCAGATCCACAGCTATCACCCGATGGAACTGAGGTAGTTTATGTAGAGACTCGTATGGACGAGAAGAAAAACGACTATATCTCGAATTTATTTTACATAAACTTGAAGGACAAAACGCCACAGCAATGGACATTTGGTGAGGATAGAACAAGTTCCCCTGTTTGGTCACCAGATGGCAGCCAAATTGCGTTTTTGTCAACGAGAACAGGTAAATCGCAAATTTATGTGCTATCGAAAGCAGGTGGAGAGGCAAAACAGCTGACACATTGTAAAAATGGGGCGACATCCCCTGTCTGGTCCCCATGTGGCAAGAAAATTGCTTTTTCAGTCGTCCTAGGGAAAGATGAAACCATCCAAGATAAAGCGGAGGATGAGAAGAAGAAGGATAAAGAACTCAAGCCACTAGAAATCGAGAAAATGAAGCACAAATCGGATGCTGGTGGATTTATTGATATGGAGCAGTTTATCCATATTGCCCTTGTCAATGTGGAATCAGGAGAGCTAGAGCAAGTGACGGAGGGAAAAGAGTACTTCCATCTCGGTACATGGTCGCCAGACGGCAAATACCTTACGTACTTAGCCGATAAAGCGGAGGATTTGGATTTCTCATTTAATGTGGATATCTTTTTATTGGATTTAGAAACTAAACAGAGCCGCAAGCTAACAGAAGGCTCTGGTGCATATTACCAAACGGCTTGGTCTCCGAATAGCCGATTCCTTTCTTTTGTAGGCGGAGAGCGTGAATTTGAAAATGCCACACAAGCGAAGCTATGGATATATGACATGGAGCAAAAACTGCTAAACTGTGTAACAAGTGAATTCGATGCGCCTGTCGGTGATTTTGTCATCGGTGATTTTCTACAAGGGGTAGCGTCACCACGCGTGCAATGGATGAATGATAATCATAGCTTCTACTTCCAAGTCACAGATCACGGCAATGCAGCGATTTATTTCGGAAATGTAGATGGCGAAATTTACCCAGCGATTCATGATGATCAATATGTCTATGGCTTTTCACTTGATCCGCAAAACGATCAGGCTATTGTAGCGATTAGCACAACGACAAACCCAGGCGATTTGTTTTATGTAAACCTAAAAACAGGTGACAAAGAACAGTTGACGTCAATTAATGAAGAATTTTTAAAGACCAAAACATTAGCTGTTCCCGAAAGTATTGAATTGGAAGGCGCTGAAGGCTGGAAAGTCAATGGCTGGATCATGAAGCCAGTTGGCTATGAAGAAGGGAAGAAGTATCCTCTTATTCTTGAAATCCATGGTGGTCCACATGCGATGTATGGCAACACCTACTTTAATGAATTTCAAATCCTTGCTGCACAAGGCTTTGCAGTGCTTTATACTAATCCGCGTGGTAGTCATGGCTATGGCCAAAAATTTGTGGATGCAGTACGTGGCGATTATGGTGGCAATGATTATGCAGACTTAATGGCAGCGGTAGACTACGCTTTGGAGCACTATGATTTTATTGACCAAGACCGTCTTGGTGTAACAGGTGGAAGCTATGGTGGCTTTATGACCAACTGGATTGTGGGCCATACAAATCGCTTTAAAGCGGCTGTGACGCAGCGCTCCATTTCAAACTGGATTAGCTTTGCGGGTGTCAGTGATATCGGCTATTACTTTACAGACTGGCAAATTCAAGCAGGACTCGATGATATAGAGAAGCTATGGCATCATTCACCGCTGAAATATGTAGACAATGTGGAGACACCATTATTGATTTTACATGGTGAAAAAGACTATCGTTGTCCAATTGAGCAGGCAGAACAATTATTTATTGCCTTAAAGTATCGGAAAAAAGAAACAAAATTCGTTCGTTTCCCTGAGGCGAATCATGAACTATCAAGGAGCGGCAAGCCCACATTACGAATTAATCGACTTGAATATATTCGTGATTGGTTTGTGAAATATCTATAATAGGGTGGCCTAAGAAGAGCATAGCTTCTTAGGCTATTTTTAATAGAAAAGCCCTGTATGATTGTTTATAACGTTTCAATCGTTTGAAAAATCTCTTTGTAAAGGATATCTAACCCTTTCTCACCTTTCATATAGAAATACCAAACATCTTCTCGATTTGCATCATGATCATATAAATAAATTGTTGTATGAGAACCGTTCTTTAATGATTCCCAATGAGCCGTTTCAAATGTAGTTCCTTCTCTTGTAAATGGAAAATGACGTTTTGGTGAATCAAAAAAAACAATAGGGATTTTAGCGTTTTCATAAGCTTTAACCAATTTATCAGCTGATGCTTCTTCAAACATCATGGGTGTTATCATAACAGCATCAAAATTTGTGGAAATATGTAATGTATCCTCGCTAAATTCATCTAATGCAATGGTTTCGAAATGAATTTTTTCGTTATTTAATTCAGGGATAGTACCAACTACAGCCATTTTTAAAGGCGCTCCATCATATTTAGTTTCATCATTTGAACATGCAACTAATACTAACAAACTTAATATGAATAAAAATTTTTTCACAATTATCCTCCTTTTTTCTCACGATATCGTTGTGTTCATCACATAAAAAAAGAATCACAACAAGGTGTGATTCTCGATGGGTTAGTCGATTTTCTGGATGAACACGACCTTCAGATAATTAAACTCAGGGTATTCACGTTGTACTCGGAAATCCTTCGGCAAACCGTATTCCTCCACGATTTTATAGCGTGTACGAGTTTCTTTAAATGCTTGGTCAATAAAGCCTTTGAACTTTTTCATACCGAAGCTAGCATTATTTGTGGAAGCCACAATGATGCCGTTTTTAGCGGTAATGGCAATCGTGTCCTTCAGTAATTTAGGGTAGTCCTTTGCCGTTGAAAAGGTCATTTGCTTCGTACGTGCAAAGCTAGGTGGGTCTAAAACGACAAGGTCAAACTGTAAAGCATGACGCTGCGCATATTTAAAATAATGAAAGACATCCATGACTTTTATATCCTGTGCCTCATAATCAATATGATTGACACTAAATTGCTCAATCGTTTTGGCTAGACTGCGCTTGGCTACATCTACACTCGTTGTCTTGATGGCACCTCCTAGAGCAGCTGCCACAGAAAATGCTCCTGTATAGGAGAACGTATTCAGCATGTCAGTATTATTCGCATAACGCTCACGAATAGCCAATCGCACCTCACGTTGATCAAGGAAAATCCCTGTCATAGCACCATCGTTTAAATGCACTGCATAGGTCATACCATTTTCCTTTACCATGATGGGAAATTCGCCTGGCGTGCCCATCACAAAATCATCCTGCTCGATATACTGTCCTTTGCTATCAAAGCGTTTTTTCTCATAAATCGCTTGGTAGTTCACTGTCTCAGCAAGCGCCTCATAAACCACTTCTCTAAATGAGTAAATACCCTCACTATACCAGCTCACCATGTAGTAGCCGTTAAAAAAGTCGATCGTTAGACCGCCGATGCCATCTCCTTCACCGTTAAATACACGAAAAGCTGTTGTGTTTTCATTGTTGAAGAATGCAGCACGATTGTCGATGGCTTTTTTGAATTTTTTCATAAAAAAAGGTTTATCGATGGTTTCATTCGCATCGGTCGTTAGCACCCAGCCAATCCCTTTATTTTGGATTCCGTAGTAACCTGTTCCAATAAAACGGTTATGGTGATCCATGAGCTTTAGGAGTGTTCCTTGCTCAGCAGGTAGACGTCGTGCATCGACCGCTTCCTTTGAAATAAGAGGGTAGCCTTTTTTTAATTGATCAGAAAAGGGCTGTTGTATTTGTAGTGCCATTATTTGTGTCATAGTGTCATCCTTTAAAAAACGTTTTGCTCTATTATCGCACTGTTTGAGCAGGATAGCCAAGCTTATTTCAGGAATTGCGCAATTTTTGTCACGGTTTCAATTGTTGCGTCTTCAAAATAATTCATTTTACTGAAATAGCTATGGATTAATCCTGGCATTGTAATATGCTCGACTGCCACACCAGCAGCTTTTAACTTTTGTGCATAGCTTAGACCCTCATCAAAGAGAACATCTGCCTCTGCAGCGATAATCAGTGTTTTTGGCATGTTACGGACATCCTCTAGCTGAAGAGGGGACACAAATGGATTCGTAAAGTTTGCTTCCTCCGTATAGTGCTGAGAGAACCATTGCATGGCTTGTGCATCTAAGCCGTAATTTTCACCATATGCCAGATAGGATACTGTTGAAAAATCGACATTTGTCACAGGATAGATCAGTGCTTGCGCTTGTAGCGTTGGACCATCCAGTGCAGTAGCTAAGTGCGCAACGACTGTAGCTAAATTTCCACCTGCACTATCCCCAGCAACCGACAATCGACTTACATCTCCACCTATTGCTTCAATATGGTCATGCACCCATACTAAGCTATCGTAGGCATCATGTAAGGGTGTTGGGAAGGGGTATTCGGGTGCTAAACGATAATCCACTGACACCACAAGCGCCTGTGCCTGATCTGCTAATAGCTGGCAGCCTGCATCGACAGATTCTAAATTGCCATAGACCCAGCCACCACCATGGTAATAAACAATAACTGGTAATGCTTTACTGACAACGGGCGTATAAAGCCGAACTGTAATTTGCGCGCCATCTCGCACCGTAATGTTGTGATCCTCAATGGATGCTAGCTTCGGTTTATGGGCGGATTGCCATTGCGTAACCGTACGCATAGCTCTCGCTTCCTGTGGTGTCACTTTGTAATAAGGTGTACCAGTGCGCTGAGCTTCTATATAGTGAACAGCTTCTTTTCTTAAAGTAGTCATCTTCATCATTCCTTTATCGTGAGGTTTGTTATTTCTATTATAAACTATTCGTATAATTTTACTAGGATTTGATTTAGAAAAAGTTTATTTATTTATAAATGAGGTGAAATCAGCGCATTATGTTTATAATAAAAGGGATGAACGTATTTGGAGGGACAGTATGATTTCTTTAATTGTGGCACATGATGACAACCACGTCATCGGTTATAACAATGGGATGCCGTGGCATTTACCAGGGGATTTGCAGTATTTTAAACAAAAAACAATGGGCAAGCCTATGATTATGGGACGTAAAACATTTGAATCCATCGGTCGACCACTTCCAGGGCGACGCAACATCGTCATTACGCGTGATGAAAACTATCAGGCAGCGGGCATTGAAATCGTGACAAGCTTGGAAGCGGCTTTAGCGCTAGCTGGAGATGTACCTGAGGTGATGATTATTGGTGGCGAGCAGATTTTCCGTTTAGTGATGGAGATGGCTGATCGCTTGTATATCACAAAAATTAATCACGCCTTTCAGGGAGATACCTATTTCCCAAGCTATGAACAGGATTTTGTTCAAGTCTCTTCACAGGAGCCTGAAACAGCACCAGAAGGCTATACATTCCAATATCAAATTTTTGAACGTAAATAAACGAAAAAGCAATCGCTCATTGTGAAGGGAGCGATTGCTTTTATTATAGATAAAAATAAACACATGCATACATAGAGGCACAGCCAGCTAGCACAAAGAGGTGCCAGATCGCATGGTTAAAGGGCAGTGAGCGCCATGCATAAAAGATGGCCCCAATCGTATAGAACAGCCCACCAGCTAGCAGTAAAGCAAAGCCATGTAATCCTAAATACAGATAAACAGGCTTAATGGCAAATATAATTAACCAGCCCATTCCGATATAAAAAATCAATGAAAGTACTTCAAAGCGATTAATAAAGAAACATTTAAACAGCACACCAAGCACAGCCAGTGACCAAATAATACATAGCAACGTCAATCCTAGAGTACCACCAACGGCAATTAATAAAAATGGCGTATAGGTGCCGGCAATTAAAATATAAATGGACGAATGGTCCAAAATAGCGAAAAAGTGTTTATATTTTTCTGGCATACTGTGTAGCAAGGTAGACATTAAAAACAGAATGATGACAGACGCACCGAAAATGCTGAAGGTTGTAATATGTAGGGCATTTCCTGTTTGTACGGCTGCTAACAGTAGAACAACCAGTGCTGGAATACTAGCGATGAAACCAATACCATGTGTAATGGCATTCCACAGCTCTTCCCTCCATGATTTATAGTCAAATGAATCAACCATTTGAAACACTCCTTTCGTTCATACATTTACTATACCCCAATAATTTGTACATGAACATTTACATTTGTCATATATTTCATATCAAAAATGTCATAAGGCTGTCATAATCTTTGAGGGGCATTGATAGACAAGAGGTAGGCGAAAACGCTATAGTATCCAAGGTAGCGTTTACATGCAAGCGAGGACAAGGTTTTGCCTAATGACAAATGTCATGTTTACATAATGATTCATTAGTCTATATAATAAATTTTAATGAAGTAAAAGGATGTGTCGAAGTGAGACGAATTCATATAGTAACGGACTCAACTTGTGATTTAACAAAAGAAGAAGTAGCACAACATGGAATACATATCGTGCCTTTAACGATTCAAATTGATGGTCAAACATATACAGATGGTGTGGACTTAGAGCCACAGTCATTTTTAGGCTTAATGAAAAATGCGAAAAACTTACCAAAAAGTTCGCAGCCAGCACCAGGGAAATTTAAGGAATTATATGATGAGCTAGGTAAAGATGGTGATCAAATAATCTCCATCCATATGACAGGCGGCATGAGTGGAACAGTAGAATCTGCACGTCAAGCAGCACAAATGACAGATGCCGATGTGACAGTCATTGACTCTCGCTTTATCGCGATTGGTTTGGCTATCCAACTACGTGAGGCAATCCGCATGCGTGATGAAGGCGCAACAGTAGAAGACATCGTGGCACGTTTAGAAAAGGTACGAGACAATACGCATTTATATGTGATTGTGGACACGCTCGAAAACTTAATTAAAGGCGGTCGAATCGGTAAAGGAACAGGCTTTATCGGTTCTCTCCTAAACATCAAAGTCATTGCCAACCTTGAAGGGGGCGTATATAACCCTGTGTCAAAAGTACGTAGTCATAAGCAAGTAGTCAATTTCTTATTTAAACAATTCCAAGCAGACACAGCCGGAAAAATGGTTAAGGCAGTCGGCATTTCCCATGCAGACGGTCTAGTAACGATGGGCAACCCATTAAAATCGTTAATCGAAGACACAGGCTTTAACGATGTAGAAATTGCCTTTACATCCCCAATCATCTCGACACACACAGGTCCAGGAGCCATCGGTTTTATTTATTTTGCAGAATAATAGGAAGGAGCTACTACATAAGTAAATGTAGTGGCTTTTTTTATACGTTGCTCTCGTAGCAACCATAACTTTCACACCAGGGATGAGTGGCTTTGAGCCAAAGATGAGCCATTTTAATTAACCCGTGATCCGTTTCCGACTAAATAAGAGCGTTTTGGATTAAATGGTGATCACTTTGCCAGCGAGAAAGAGCGTCTTCGATTAAATGGTGATCACTTTGCCAGTGAGAAAGAGCGTCTCCAATTAAATAGTGATCACTTTGCCACCAAGAAAGAGCGTCTCTGATTAAATGGTGATCACTTTGCTACTAAGAAAGAGCGTCTCCGGTCAAATGGTAATCACTTTGCCATTGAGAAAGAGCGTCTTCGATTAAATAGTGATCACTTTGCTACCAAGAAAGAGCGTCTTCGATTAAATGGTGATCACTTGGCCACCAAGAAAGAGCGTCTCCGATCAAATTGTGAGCGTTTCCCCACTAAGTAAGAGCGGCTTCGTTACAAAGATGATCGGTTTAACACTAAGTAAGAGCGGCTTCAAACAAATTGTGATCGCTTTCTCACCTGATAAGAGCGGGTTTAAAAAAAGCAGAGCGTCTAACCACTAAGTATGATCGTCTTCAATTAAATAGTGATCACTTTGCCAACAAATACAATCAGTAATCCTCCCAATTACCATCACTTCCGCATAAAGGTACACTGAATAAACACACATTATCCATACATACACCCCATGATGGAGTGAGGAAATTTGGCAAGAACACAAAATTATGGAGAACTAAGGGTAAGTCACTTTTCATTGCGGCATAAACTATTCTATAATAGAAGTAATAGAAAGGGATGGAAGGTGGTCAAATGGACATTTGGCGATTTATGTTGTCGTGTTTGACCGTCTTAGTACTAAGTGGTTGTGCAATTTCAATCGATGAACCGAATCCGCAAGCAGAGCCTGAAGGTGAGCAAGCAGGAACGGAGCAAGATATGCCGCAGGATGAGCAACAAACAGAAGATGAGGAAAAAACATCTAAGAATATGTTGACGCAAATTTTTGAACATTTTTTTGAGCCATCAGCAGAGGATTTATCGCAAATTGATGAAGAACAAGCAAAGCAACTACATTACTTGGCACTGGGAGATTCGTTGACAGATGGTGTCGGTGATGAGTATAGTCAAGACGGTTATGTTGGAAGATTAGCAGATTCATTGCTCGCATGGCCTTCGATCTCGGATGTGGAGGTCGATAATCGGGGCAAACGTGGTAGACGCAGCGATCAGCTACTAAAATTAGTGAAAAAAGGGCATTATGATGAAGAGCTGCAAGAAGCACAGTTTATTTCCTTAACAATGGGTGGCAATGATGTCATGAAGGTCGTCAGGCAGGATTTATTTAACTTGAAGCGTGACGCTTTTGATAAGGAATTGCTGGCTTATAAAGAACGTTACAGCAAAATCGTAGAAGGCATTCGCGCAAAAAATCCGACAGTGCCCTTATTACTCATTGGTTTTTATAATCCCTTTTCGATTGTGACCAATGAGGCGAATGAATTTGATACGATTATCACAGAATGGAATAATGTGATTGAGGAAGTAGCCAGCAAGGATTCCAATGCTTGTTACGTATCAGTAGAAGATTTGTTTGATTCAAATGAAGAGCTCGTTTATCATACAGACTTTTTCCACCCCAATGCAAAGGGGTATGAAAAAATGACAGAGCGTATACTAGCAGCAATGGAGCAGTGTGGTATGGAAAAAAAGATTAACAAGGCAATAGGCTTCGAGGAGTGACAAAATGAATAAATGGAAAGTCGCGTTTTTCGCCTTAGCGGGCACAGTGCTTTTTGCAATCCTCCTCGTCGTTTTTTTAGCAACTAGACCAGTGGATGGCGTCCATGTTGCGAAGAGTTCAGCAGGTGAAAGTGAAAGCAAAGGGAATGTACTCGTGGTGCAAACCACAACAAAGGAATTAGAATCGATATCAAAAAAATATTTAAAGGATGCAGCGAAAGGCTCACCTTTACCACTTGATTTCACAATTGGGGATGATATTCAATTACGCAGCACACTAACGGTATTTTATACGGAAATCCCTATTTCCATGAATTTTGAGCCCATTGTGGATGACAAGGGGAATATTATTTTAAAACAGACGGGCATGAATGTCGGGTTATTAAACATTCCACCGGAGACGACGATGAAAATCATGCGCGATTCGGTGGAATTTCCCTCATGGATTACCGTGAATCCGAATAAAGCCGAAATTTATATTGATTTATCGCGCATTAACATTGCTTCTGGATCACGTGTACGTGCTAAAGAGTTGGACTTACCAAAGGATAAAATCTTATTGGAAATTATTGTTCCTGGTGAATAAGGAGTGAAATGAATGGCAAAGCAATATGCAACATTTGCGGGAGGCTGTTTTTGGTGTATGGTCAAGCCCTTTGACGAAACACCCGGCATTGATTCTGTGATTTCAGGCTATACAGGTGGACATGTTGTGAATCCTACCTATGAACAGGTGTGCTCTGAAACAACAGGGCACGTAGAGGCTGTACAAATCACATTTGATGATGAATTATATAGCTACGAGCAGTTACTTGCGATTTATTGGACATTGATTGACCCAACAGATGCAGGCGGGCAATTTTACGACCGTGGAGAATCCTACACAACGGCCATTTTTTATCATGACGAAGAACAACGTGAGCTAGCTGAACGTTCAAAGGCGGATTTACAAGCGTCTGGCAAGTTTGGTAAACCAATTATGGTAAAAATCTTACCAGCCACTACGTTTTATCCGGCTGAGGGTTATCATCAGCAGTATTATAAGAAAAATCCAATGCACTATGAACGCTATTCGATTGGATCCGGTCGACGAGCGTTTCAGGAGCATCACTGGGGGAATAAGCATGAGTAAAGAACAGCGTTTAAAAGAATTAACTGAAATGCAGTATTATGTGACACAGGAAAATGGTACTGAGCCACCATTTCGCAATGAATTCGATGACCATTTTGCAGAAGGCATCTACGTAGATATTGTATCTGGCAAGCCTTTATTCAGCTCACTCGATAAATACAACTCCGGCTGTGGCTGGCCAGCCTTCACAAAGCCGATTGAAAAAGAACAGGTAACCGAGCATTTCGATACATCTCACGGCATGCGTCGAGTGGAGGTACGCAGCAAAGAAGCGGATTCCCATCTAGGACATGTCTTCCCAGACGGCCCAAGTGAGCAAGGCGGCTTACGCTACTGCATAAACTCAGCAGCGCTTCGATTTATCGCAAAAGAAGATTTAGAAAAAGAAGGCTATGGCGAATACCTAGCATTATTTAAATAGTAAAGCCTAGCAAGGTAGCTCCTTGCTAGGTTTTTTTGTGTCATTATAAAGTGAGGGGGAGAAACAGCAGATAGAAGGATAGGATTCTAAAAGTAGAGGATAGAACTGAAAAAGTAGTGGATAGAATGCTGGAAGTGGAGGATAGCCCTGCGAATTAGGAAGCGAACCCGCAGATAGAAGGATAGAACGTTCAAAGTAAAGGATAGCGCTATAAATTAAAAAAGAGAACCAATCGAAAATATTGGTTCTCCCTCTCCAATTCAAAAATCTTAAACTTTAAACTCGCTTACGAGGTTGCGTAGGCTATCGGCTTGTTGGGCGAGCTCAGTGGCTGCGGCGTTGATTTCCTGCATGGATGCGGAGCCTTGTGTGGCTGCTGCTGCAGATGTCACGGTGTTGGCCGCGGATTGTTCTGCGTAGGCATTGACATGAATGAAGTCACTTGCCACCGCATTGCTATTTTCAAGTGTTGTCGCAATTTTATCCACCATGGCTGCGATGATGGATGTTGTTTCCTCGGTATGCGACAAAATATTGGCTAAGGATTGATTTGTTTCATTGGTCACTTCAACGCCTCGGATGACCGTTGTCACACCTTCATGATTTTGGGCAATGATCGATGTGACCTCATCTTGGATGGATGTGACAATCGATGTAACCTCTTTTGCTGCACTTTGGGATTGCTCTGCTAGCTTGCGCACCTCATCGGCTACGACCGCAAAGCCTCGTCCATGCTCGCCAGCGCGCGCCGCTTCAATCGCCGCATTTAAAGCGAGAAGGTTTGTTTGCTCAGAAATGGCCGTGATCGTACCGATAATGGACGTAATATCCGCCGATTTACGACCTAATGCCTCCACAGTAGACGTTGTAGAAGCCATTGTTTCTTCAATGGATTGCATCACGAGTGACGATTGTTCCACAGAGCGACTACCTTCATCGGCTGCTTGCTGCATGGCAACAGAGGCACGATGGACAGCACTCGCTTGCTCATTTAATTGGTGCATCGAATGCTCTAAGTCGCTCATTTTTTGCTGTGCACTATTCATACTGGAAATTGTATTGTCACTATCACTCGCAATATCAGCTGTCGCATCCGCAATATCCTGAATTGTACGCGCATTTTCATCTGCTAACGACATCAGTTCCTGACTACTGCTTGATACATGATCGGCCAATTCACTTACGCGTCGAATTAAGTTGGAAATCGACTCGATTAACGTATTCGTTGAGGCTGCAATAATCGAAAATTCATCACGATTACGTACATTTACTCGTCTTGTCAAATCGCCGCCAGCTTGTGCAATATCAAGGATAGAGTCATTAATCGCCTGTGTATTACGTTTCAGTGATTTAAATAGCATAAAGCCAAAAATCACAATCGCTAAAAAGCCAACGATTGATACAAGAAAGAACGTCGTGATCGAAAGGTTTACCTGCTGGTTAAGCTTGTCTAATTTTGTTTTATTGGAATCGTCCATGACGGTATTGATGGTCTCGATGTTTTTATCGATATGCGTTTTCATTGTTTCCCCAGTAGCACCCATCATCAGCTTACGAGCCTGCTCAAGACCGAGCTCATCACGCATTGTCATAACTTTATCTGAATAATCAAGGTAATTTTTATAATATTGTTCGATTGCCTGCATATGACCTAGTTCCACTTGTCGATCTTGAAATTGATCTTTCAAAGCAGCTAACTTTTTATTAATGGTATCAATTTTTAAATGATAAGAAGTGGAATAAATGCCGTTACCAGTAATCAAATATGATTGTTCTAAATTGGTCAGTCTAGCAATCTCGTAGGCAAGTTGATTCACCGTTAGTTGCTCCTGCACATTTTTCTTTGTGAAGTCTTCCATTTGGTGCTGCAAATTTTGTATATTGACATAGGACAATATACCCATTATACCGTTAATTACAATAAGAAGTGCAAACATAATAAGCACTTTACCCCGAATTAAATGGTAAAAACGTTGTCGTTTTTCTTTAATAGGAGGGGGATTGTTCCCGGTTTCCCCTTGTGTAGAAGCTTTCCTCTTTTTAAAAAAGCTAAAAATAAAGAGAGACGGGCGTTTTTTCGCTGTATCATGAGTTTTTTTAGTCTTTTTCATCGCCATCACCTTCCTATTTTTTTAAATAGTCGATTTCAATTTTATCTTATTTTGCTAGATTTTTCTATCGTTATTTCTAAAAATTAAAATTTTTCAGATAAAATAACTATGACAAAAGTCAGGACCGACCATGAAAATAGTTCTAAAATCATAAGTGGGTAAAATATAGTAGTAGTGGAAGTTATGACGAACGCTATTTTTTTTGATACACTAGCGAAAAGCCAATGCATAAAAAGGGGAAATTGTTTGATGAAGAAAAGTTTTTATTTATATGTCCTAACCTATCGAGGTGGTGATTGGTCTGACCCTAAAGTACGCTTCGCAGAGGAAGTATTTCATGAGCATAATTTTCCAAAGCAGAGCACAGACTTTAATGAGTTGTCCGACTATATCGAAACCTACGCGACGGAAAACTTAACAATCGAGACCTTTGATTCTTTGTGGACGCTTTATGAGGAACAAGCTTAATTGTACGAAAACTATAAATAATTTTGAAGTTGCTAGACGTCTAGCATTGCGTAAATGACAGAAACACAGTATTATTTATAGTGATAACTGACAGAAAAGAGGGATTGCAGTATGAGTATTCATATTAATGCAAAAAAAGGTGAAATCGCTGACACAATTTTACTTCCAGGAGATCCACTACGTGCAAAATACATTGCAGAAACATTTTTAGAAGATGTAACTTGCTACAATGAAGTACGTAATATGTTCGGATACACTGGTACGTATAAAGGGAAACGTATTTCTGTACAAGGAACTGGTATGGGTGTGCCATCTATTTCTATCTATGTAACAGAATTAATGCAAGAATATGATGTACAAAAATTAATCCGTGTAGGTACTTGTGGTGCAATTCAAAAAGATGTAAAAGTGCGTGACGTGATTTTAGCGCAAGGAGCAACTTCGGATACACGTATGAACCAAATCATTTGGGGCGGTGCTATCGACTTCGCACCAATCGCTGACTTTGACCTTTTATTAAAAGCATATAATGCAGGTAAAGATGCAGGTCTTAACTTACAAGTAGGGAATATCTTCACAGCAGATTTATTCTACTCAGACGAGCACCAAAACGAAAAATTAGCTCAATACGGCGTACTAGCAGTAGAAATGGAATCAGCAGCTCTTTACACATTAGCTGCAAAATTCGGCCGTAAAGCACTTTCTGTTCTAACAGTAAGTGACCACATCATTACAGGTGAAGTAACAACAGCTGAAGAACGTCAAACAACGTTCAATGATATGATTGTGGTAGCATTAGACGCAGCAATTCAAGACTAACTCAACGTTTTATACCAATCTAATTTCATAATGAACAAAGGCAACCGACAAAAAACCGACCATTTTTTAAGATGGACAGGGAATAGTCGGTTGCTTTTTTCTTGGGAAATTATAGGCAGATGGTTCCGGTTTTGATACCAGTAGGGCCGTTAAATCCTGGGATTGTGGCAATTACCATGTTTGTTGCTATGTCGATGACAGACACCGTATTATCTGTTTGATTTGTTACATAGGCAAGTGTTCCATTTGGCAGGATGGTTACTTGGTCTGGAGATGATCCTACTGGAATTGTCGCAATTACCGTGTTAGTGGCTGTACTGATAACAGATACCGTATTATTACCTTTATTCACAATGTAAACAAGTGTTCCATTAGGTGTAATAGCTGTTCCTACTGGGCCTGCTCCGACAGGGATAGTATCCACTACCGTATTTGTAGTGGCATTAATGACCGATACTGAGCCGCTATTTTCGTTTGTCACGTAAGCAAATTGTCCGCTTGGCGTGAAAACAATGGATCTAGGACGAATTCCTACAGGGATTGTCGCAATCACCGTATTGGTTGCAGTATTGATAACAGATACTGAATTTGAATTCTCGTTTGCAACATATGCAAACGCACCATTCGGCGTAAAAGCAATACCTTGAGGTTGTAGCCCTACTGGAATCGTAGCGGTTACGGTATTGGTAGCTGTGTTGATGACAGATACATTGCTCGATCCGTGATTGGATACATAAGCAAGCGTCCCATTTGGTGAAATGGCAACACCAAGGGGGTTAATGCCTACAGGGATGGTAGCAATTGGCAAGTTTGTGGCCGTGCTAAAAACCGTTACATTATCCGAGAAGAGCGCTGGAACATAACCAAAAGCGCCATTTGGTGTAATCGCTACTTCTAGCGGAGCAGTTCCTACTGGAATGGTAGCGACGATTGTGTTTGTTGCGGTATCGATCACAGATACTCTATTATCAGGCGTTGCTAGCTGCCCAGCATCTGTCACATAGACGAGATAATGACAGCTTGGTGGTATGGGTAAAAATGGGGGCTTACAATTACAACGACAACAAGGACAACAGCAACGACAATGACAATTTGGATTTGATTTGAACTTGAATTTTTTTAAATATTTCTGTTCTTTCCCCACACAGGACATCCTTTCGGTCATATATGGCTACTTTA
The DNA here is from genome assembly GCF_038630885.1 of Lysinibacillus sp. FSL K6-0057. Taxonomy (NCBI): domain Bacteria; kingdom Bacillati; phylum Bacillota; class Bacilli; order Caryophanales; family Bacillaceae; genus Lysinibacillus; species Lysinibacillus sp. FSL K6-0057. Next base: position 2,372,649 of record NZ_CP152047.1, read on the forward strand.
TGCGTAAAGAGTTAGGCTTTTTGTACGTTTACCTAGCCAATCCCTTTTCTTCGGAGAAATGAATAGGTCTGCCTTGACAATAAATTCGTTGAAATAGAAAAGGAAATTATCAATTCCAATAGGGGATATAATATAATTGCATAGGATAAAAAGATCTTGGAAATAAAGAAGCAGATAAATTACAGGTTGAGAGATACATAGAAGAATTAAAGAAAGAGGTGAATAAAATGCTAACCTATGAGCTTTTGGATACAGGGCTACTAGCCGATGAGGGAACGATTCGTCCTGTTATGCTGACAGGGCCGTTTCCTATGATTATCATTCCTACACAACCGATTGCCATTCGGGCAGAGAAGCGTAGTTGTCGAATAGGGAAAGGGCAATTTGTCTTGCTTCTGCATCCAGAACAGGACTTTCATATGGTCCCAAGTGAGGGAGAAGCATTTGCTCCTGTTTACTGTCTATCCTTTAACAGTTATCGATTGGCTAAACGGGAACAAGACACGCTAATTTATGTGGCTGATACAGCACATTTGCCAGGGCATGGACAGGTTATGGAATTTCCTCGATATGCGGAAGGACTGCTGAAAAATTTGATGGCGCAGTTTCAGCAGACACAAAAGGTAAGTGCTACTCCTAAGCTCCATTTGCTCCTGCATGAGTTACTCGATACGATTTTTGAAAGAAAGCGTATCGATATCAGTTTCGTGACACATGATCAAGCCATTCAGCAGGCCGTTACCTATATTAAACAGCATTTTGCAGCACCACTAACACGCTCTTTTATGGCCAATATGACTGGTTTTAACGAAAGCTATTTCTCCTCATTGTTTAAGAAGGAAACAGGGTGGGGCTTTGCTGAGTACGTCAATCAAATTCGGATTGATCAGGCAAAGCGTATGCTACTCGGCACAAATGACAAATTGCAGGATATTGCATTGAAAACAGGATTCGCAGATGGCTCGTATTTGGGGAAAACATTCACCAAGTATGTTCACCTTTCAGCTAGCAGTTTTCGCAAAAGGAGACATACAAACCGTATAGTCAGTATTCAATTTCTTGGAGCATTACTGGCTCTAAATATTCAGCCCCTTGCGACTACACGGGAGCTGCTTCAATCATCCCATCTGTTGCACAAGCATCTGCCGAATATTGTGGAGATAGAATCTTTTGATCAAATGGAAGTGTTGCGACAACTAGCCCCAGAGCTAATCGTAGCTCCCACTTATTTATATAATTACCCTGATATACTGAAAGCTCTCGAACAAATCGCTCCTGTTTTGACTCTTCCTTGGGGGCAGCTAGACAAGCTTGAGGAAGTGCAATTGCTTGGTACACTGCTTGGGCGAACACAGGAGGCTGAGGATTGGATGACGAGGTTGCAGCAATCAGCTCAGGAAGCGAGAACAATCATCAAACCATTTTTAGAGCCCGGGATGACAGCAGGAATCTATGAATTAGGGCACGATAATTTATGGCTGATTCCTTATCTATCCGTTCGCTCCGCCTATACTTTATATCAGCTTTTAGGACTCAGTGCGCCTCAGTGTATTCAGCAGGAGGTACTGCAAACAGGTAAACATCTGAAAGTCGAAGAACAGGACGTACCATTGTACTCGGCAAGTCACATGTTTTTAATTGTGCCGGCTGATGATACGGAATCTTTCCGTGAAAAGTTGATGCAGCGCTCTGTTTGGCAACGATTAGTGTATGAACAAGGCTGCCAACTACACTTACTGAAGCTCAATGATTTTTGGTTTGATGATGGTCTATCATTGGAGCTTCAACTTGATGTAATGGTAAAATTGTTCACTAATCAAAGTTAAATCCAACAATTTTCCCTATACAACATCCAATTTATAGGCGTTGTCCTTGTACAATCTTGTCTTTATAATGAACATATCATCGCGAATGATAATCATTATCAAACAAGGAGGTACAATCTTGTACTTACATAAACTAGTAAAACCCATATTATTTCTTGCTTTAATCGTTATACTTACTGCCTGTGGCAATGCGAATGATAGCACGAAAACGGAGACAAATAAGGATACTTCTTCAACAGCTGAAACATCAGACTCAGCGACAAAAATAATTAAAACGCAACGTGGAGAGCTTGAAATGCCACGTAATCCGCAGCGCATTGTAACGGATGGCTATTTACCAGAGTTGCTTGTGCTAGGGGTGAAGCCAGTCGGTTCTACGCAATGGGATTTGGAGAACAAAGTCATACAGGATCAGATTGATGGAATTGAATCAACTGGAGAGCGATCATTGGAGACAATCGTTCAGCTGAAACCAGATTTAATCATCACTTGGGTGAGTGATGAAAAGATTCTTCAGCAGTATGAGAAAATCGCACCAACGCTTGCACTCCCTTATAGCTCTTCAGGTGATATTTATGAAATTATGCGTCTTTTGGGCGATGCTTTAGATAAAAAAGAGGAAGCCGAAAAATGGATTAAGCATCTAGATAAGACAGCAGAGGATGCACGAGCACAACTTGCGGATATTGTGAAGCCAGATGACACATTTGCACTGATGGGCGTTTTTGTAGTAGATAAAGGATTTTATATCTACGGTGACGGAGGCTATAGGGGCGGTGAAGCCATTTATAAGCATCTGCAATTAAAGCCACCTGCCAAACAGGAGAAGGAAATGATAGGGAAAGAAGCCTATCGACAAGTTTCGTACGAGGTTATTCCTGAATATGCGGGCGATTATATCTTCATCGATCAGGGTGATTTGATCTCAGAAGTATGGGGTGAGAGCGAAGGACTTTGGAAATCACTAGACGCTGTGAAGAATGACCGAGTGTTCAAGCTAGATCCAGATTTATTCTGGGGCAATGATCCCATTTCATTAGAGCTGCAAATCAAAGAAGTTGTAAAAATGTTGACGAATAAACAATAAGAATGAAATAAACCCTTAAAGGTCACTCATGATGAGTGGCCTTTATTGTTGGAAGATCATTACATAGCTTTGTAAATACTAATTACATTATAGCTAATAAAACAAATGATCCATCGCTGAAAAGATTTTCTTTATTTGCTTTGACCAGACAGTATTTAAAAATCAAATTTATTACATGCGTTTCTCTAAAGTTTCTTCGATATCATGCCATTCATACACTAATTCTTCTACTACTTTCCCACCAATTGTAATTTCTAAGCTTTTAATAAGATTCGCACCATAATGTCCATAAAAATGACGTGTTTTATTCTCAGCTAAGACTTCAACAAATATAGTTTGATAGTTCTTTTCATGAAAGTAGTGAAAGATTGCCTGCAACAATTGTTTTCCTATCCCTTTCCCGTGATAGTCTTCTAACAGATAGAGCGTTTCTAGATAATTGGAATTAGATGTGGGGTTTGAGTCTCTTTTACTTGCAGATGTGAAGCCAATAATGTCGCCCAATTCATTTTCAGCTACTAGAACATACTTGGTTTTATCGGCAAGTTGTTGCGTCCATAATTGCGTTCTTTGTTCGTAAGATAACTTACTTAAATATTCAACTGGCACAATATGTTTATAGGTTGTTCGCCAACTATCAACATGCACTTTTCCAATCCCTTTCGCATCTTGTAGGGTTGCCTTTCTAACGATCAATTTTATCACCTCCTATGTAAATCTTTATAAACGGAATTATAACATGTTCTACAGTTTATTTACTAAATAAGGTAAAATATGAAATGTATAGGTTTATAGAGGAGGGTATTCTTGAAAAATAAGTATATGTGTACTATTCAAATTAATTTAGATGGTGGAGATATTCAATTTGATGTGTCAAATGATGAACAATTATTTAGTTTTAGATCTGGTTTAGCCTTTATAGCCATCCCACAATTTTTCTCCACGCTCACCAGTTTTTATCAAGGGAATACAAATCAAGTAACGATAGATTGTCATGGATACTTTGATTACTATATTTTTTCCAGTGATGGTGAATACATATTAATTGAACATAAAAGTCATTATCCTATCGAAAGAATAGTTAATTATCAATTTACGCTTAGGGAGTATATGGAGGCTATAGAGCAAGGTTTCAAAAAATATTTGGTGCAGTTAGAGAATGAAGGTATCTTCCCATTTAAAGATCAAGCATTTGCGCATCCTTTAGGAGAGGATGTTTTAAATGCTTTTTATAACTTTTCTTCACTATTAAAAGCTTGAATAGCATAGTAAAAGGAGAAAGAACATTGAAAAGAGTGATGATGGTAAGTTTCTTGTTTGTTTTAGTTTTCTTACTGGGATGTTCAAATGAAGAACAACAATTTGAACATTTTTTTCAGCAAAAAATGACGGAAATGCATCTAGGTGAAAAAAACTTTACGTATTCCCTCGTTCAGAAAGAGTTGAATGTCGTTCATGAAGGGGATGCCATTGCCATTTTCTTAGAACAGAAAGATCAGGAAGAAAAAATTTATATTGCTTACTTTGAAAAAGAAAAGAATCAGTGGGAATGGATACAAACGAGGGGAGCTAAGTGGCATTCTCCTGTACAATGGTCTGCGATGAATAGTGAACCCTATATCTATTCAGGTACAATAGACGACAATTCAATTGTTGAGATTTATGTAGGCGATGAATTGGCGAAGCTCCTTCCCATTGAAAACGATAAACGATTTTGGTATGCCATTAGTCCAATTCAAGATGTAAAGGTGAAGGCCGTTCATGAGAATGGAATAATAGAAATGATTGAAGAAATAAATCATGAGAAGTTTTAAAGAGTTTTTTTACATTAGAATATTTTTAGTGAAGGAGAGATGAAATAATGAAAAGTTTAGGCTTACTAATAGCAGCTCTTTTGGCAGTATGTGCAGTCGTTATTTATAGTAATAAATTATTTTATCCTCCTTTGCCGATCGATTCCCTTACACCAAAGGAAGCTATACAAAAATTAAATGCATCCCCCTTTGATTTAGTGGCGCTCTCCAATGATAAGAAGGCAACTTGGTATCTCACAGCCATTTCAGCTAGGGGCATACAGAAGGTGGATGAGGACATTCAGCAAATGATGGCTAATGAAGGATGGGCATTTCTTGAAAAGGAGGGGAGCGGGCTATTTTTTGAAAAAAATGGGGAACGTTCCATTGTGACAACGGAAATGTGGACGAAGCAGTATGTGCTTGTTCAAATTCAGAAATGAGGTGCCCTTTGGAAGTATGGGATATCTACGATAAAAACCGAAAAAAAACAAATAAGCGTCATGTACGAGGGACAGAATTAGCAGCTGAAGATTACCATATCGTTGTGCACGTATGGATTCGTAATAACAAGGGAGAAATCCTATTAACAAAAAGACATCCCAATAAACATTATCCTCATTTATGGGAATGTCCTGGTGGCTCTATAGTAGCTGGCGAAAGCAGTCTGGATGGGGCTATTCGAGAGGTGGAAGAGGAAATAGGGATACAATTATTGAGGACCAATGGACAATTAGTAAAGAGTGAACGTCGTGATTGTTTCAATGATTTTTACGATGTTTGGTTGTTTGACCAAAGCTTTGAAATGAGTGACACCATACTTCAAGAGGATGAGGTGACAGCGATTCAATGGGTCACAAAGCTAGAGCTTGAAAGAATGCTTCACGCGAATAACATAGTACCGACACTTAGCTACTTTACGTCCATTTAACAGCTGAAGTCTTGATTGATATTGCCAATTCGATTGATTATCCAAAGCAAAAGTATTAGCCCTTCTAGTTTTTATTTTTCAGCTCTTCTCGTAATTTCTTTATTTCCTCAGTTTGCTCCAAAATAGTATTGTTGACTCGTCTAATCGAATCATATATCGCCAAAATCCCAGCAAAAATAACAATGACAAACAATAATTCCATCTTGCACCTACTTTCTATTTTTACAATCATTGTAACAGGAATTTCCAAATGTATGAAGAAATAGTTAGGTGGAGGTGCTTGTCATGCAGAGATATGTTTATCATATGGTTCCAAGTCACATGGTTGGTCAGGAGTTGATGCCATTAAATAGGCTTGGGGCAATGTATCCAGATTTATATGAACGCTATACGAAAAAGTATTTTGACCATCCTGAGCGAACGAAATTGCTATCAAGAGAAATCCCACCATTAAATTGCTTGTGGAATGATGTTGTCCATTTCCTACCTATCCACCCTAATTATATTTATAAGAAGTTAACAGAGCTAGGTATTGAAACGAAAGAAAACCTTATGTTTTATCAAATTCCAATCCAAAAACTAGTGGCTAATCAAAATGCGATGTACCTGTATTCGAAGGAACACTATAAAGGGCCAGCAGGGGCAATCGCTGCAGAGGATATAAAATTACTGTCGATAGATGATTATAGGGAACTGGAACAGCTACCTTTAGCAACCATTGACTATTTCCAAACGGAGAAAGAAAAAGGCAAGAACTTTGGGCTTTTTGCGTATATTCCGCATCTCTTGAGCTTAGGCAATGTCAACGTAGATGAGGCGGAAATCATTACGTGGAATCACTTCAATCCTAACTGAGGTGGAAAAAGGAATAGGGTATGCCGAGTAGTTGGCTACCCTTAAATGTCTTAATTTCTTCCTCCTACTCATTAGCTATGATTTCTATTAGACTGTCGAAATACGAGTTGAAGCAAATACACAATCAGTCGAAAAATGAGTAGATAAATAAAAGCTTCAATCAAGCTTGTTGCTAGTATCATTACATAACGACCGAAATCTTCTAATTCATGGAAAGTATATTTTTGTATGTGCCAATCAAAAAATAATGCTTTGTAACTCGTCCCCAAAAAGATGGGTATGAAAAGTAGCCAATAAAAGAGCGGTAAACTAAATTTATAGCCTTTAACCAGCAAGGGACTCCCTCCTCAACTTTTAAGTCATCATAACATAAAAGATAATGTTTTAGTATATTATGGAAGTGTTAAAACGTTATTTACAAATATAGTAATTTAAAGGTATTATTAGTAAGTTAAAATGACGCCTAAGAAAGGTAGAATTCCATGAAACTGATTCAATCAAGCAAGATTCAACCCGAAGTGAAAACATTATTATCCTATGCTACTTCCGAAAAGAAAGTGGATAGGGAATATCCATTGTATATCGAAAATCCTGAAAGAGTGTTGTATGGCTATACCATCGAGCAAGATTTAGTCGGTTGTATAGGAATCGTTAAAGGAGAGGCAAATCGCTGTGAAATTAAACATATAGCCGTATCGCCCGTTTTTCGTGGAAAGGGCATTGGACGTGAGATGATTCGGCATGTAGAAGAACATCATGCTTTTTCTTCCATTTATGCAGAAACAGATCAAGAAGCCGTACTCTTTTATAAAAATCTCGGCTTTCACATTACGAGTTTAGGTGAAAATTACCCTGGGGTGGAGCGTTTTGCCTGTCTATTAGCCTGCACTACATAATGGTCAATTCGTTGTACTGTCGATAAACGTCCACTTATATGCTTTTTACGACCTGTTATTTGTTTGTGTTAAAAGATAGGAAATTGCAATGGTACGCTAGCATAGAAAGGAGCTATAAAAATGAAAAAGAAATTGTGGTTGATTGTATGCGGCTTGGCATTATTCATAGCGGGCTATTCGATTGTTCAATATTTACTATTCGATGCACGGCAGGCAGGATTTGTTCAATTAAAGCTCATGCTTAGTGCTACATTGAATTCATTTTGGTATGTGATGCTCTATATACATATTGTATTCGGTGTATTAGCCTTAGTCATCGGTCCTTTTACATTGTCATCAAAGTTACGAGAGAAAAATGTGAAACGCCATAGAATATTAGGCAATATGTATATGGTCAGTATTTTATTTGGTGGCTTGGCAGGACTTTATTTAGCACTGAACGCAACAGGGGGCTGGGTAGCACAGCTAGGCTTTGCTTTATTATCTATAGGGTGGCTCATCACCATGTTTCAAGCGCTGGTTCATATTAAAAAACGAAACATCCAAGGCCATCAGAAATGGATGTTAAGAAATTATGCTTTAACCTTTGCAGCTGTCACATTACGAATTTGGCTACCTTTGTTTACGGTATTATTTGGCTTTGATTATTTTCAGTATAGTTACGCCGTTATCGCCTGGCTATGCTGGGTGCCCAATTTCATCGTGATGGAATGGTATATCCAGCGTAAGCTCCATGCATTGATGGACAATCGACATGTAACCAAGACGACTTGACTTGAATATCTTCTTCGAGCATTGGGATTAAATAGAGCCTAATGCTTTTTATTTTAATTCGTATTCAAATACATGCAAATTGTCCTTTTGATCCACTGTAGCGAGAAGGACATCTTTTATTTCTAGGTTATGGATTGCTTTCAGTTGACCCTTCAACCATTGCTCAGAATGCTTGGTTTTGCTTAGCTCATGGTAATCAATTTTTCCCTCTTTAATAAGAACAATCGGAAGAAAAAAGGGTTCCGGCTGTAAATTCATATCTGCCCGTGTCGGTGTTTGATAGGGCGTGTGTAAAAAACTAGAAATCGATCCGTCTGGTTCCCACAATGCTAGCGCTACATTTTGAACCTCTTCAATTTTTTCCTTTCTTAGCTCGGATAAAAGCAAATCTACAGAGATTCTAGCCTTCCGTAAGTTGGCGTTAATAATTTGCCCATTTTTAATAAGGGGAATTGGCGGTGAGTCTATCAAATGGCGAAAGGCTATCCATTTTAGGCTTATAAAAACACCGATAAGGTATAACAAAACTAAAACGGTCATGGTAATCATGGAGCCCTTCATTCCTAATCCTTCATCAGATAGGGGGTGTGCGATAATATTCCCAAGTGTGATGGCCATGGCAAAGTCCAGTAATCTTAACTGAGAAATAGAACGCTGCCCCATAATTTTTGTCGCGAAAAGTAAGAAGAAAAAAGCGATAATGGCTCGGAGAATCCATTGAATCGCCGTAAGTGATTCTTGACTATGAAAAAATTCCACAGTGACACATCCTCTTTTTTCTTATTGTTTCCTTCCGTTACATGATTATGCGGATCTTCATGATTGAAACGAAATAGACTTGTAAAAATATGTTTAAAACGATATGGTTAAAATAAAAAATCTATTATTTAGTAAATTTAAGAAAATCAGGAGAATACTTATGCAAACAAAATTACAACATATCGTAATGGAAATACAAGAGAAGGTTGATTTTTCAGGTACAGTTCTAGTGGAAAATGAGGAGAAGGTTGCCTTAGTCAGCCAAAGCTTTGGCTATGCGAATCGCTCAGAACAAATCGATAATCATGCTAAAACTCGTTTTGGCATTGCCTCTGGCTGTAAAATCTTTACCGCAGTCGCTATTTGTCAGCTTATTGAAAAAGGGAAGCTCTCTTTTGACACGAAATTAAGTGATTGTCTGCCTCCACATTTTAAGCACTTCGATGAGCAAGTAACCGTTGCTCATCTGCTAACACATACTTCGGGCATACCCGATTATTTTGATGAGGAAGAAATGGAGGATTTTGAAGCGTTGTGGGTTGAAAATCCGATGTATCAGCTTCGAACATTGCGTGATTTCTTACCTTTATTCCAGAATCGACCGATGAAGCATAAAGTAGGTGAGAAATTTCATTACAACAATGCAGGATATATTGTATTAGGATTAATCGTAGAGCATATCGCTGGGATGGATTTTTCCGATTACATTCAGCAACATCTATTCGATCGGGTGAATATGACGGAATCTGGCTATTTTTCGTTTGATTCTCTGCCATCTAATACAGCGTTAGGGTATATAGACAACCCAGACGGTAGCTGGAAAACCAATATCTATTCTTTACCTGTAAAAGGTGGTTCTGATGGGGGAGCATTTGTCACAGGGAAGGATATGGCTAGGTTCTGGTGTGCGCTCATGAACTTTGAGCTTTTAAATGAAGATTTAACGAATCAGCTGCTTTTACCTCATGTAGAAATAAATGAAAATGATGGTTATGGCTATGGTGTATGGATTAAGAAGAACAGTGAACAAGCTATACTAAAATACCATGTAATGGGATATGATCCTGGGGTGTGCTTCCATTCAGCTTATTATCCTGCGTCGTCCATCAAAGTTGTCGTTTGTTCCAATAAATCAAAGGGAGCTTTTGATATGATGAAAGGAATAGAGGCTACCTTATAAAAGAATAGGGCTTGTCTGTAAAAAAGATTACAGACAAGCTCTTTAAGTAATGCCACCATATATATTACAATAATATTCGACCTCAATAATATGAGGCGAGGATACACCATTGTATGAATAGTAGCCACCGATTGTAATATTGTAAGCACTGCCTTGATCTTTAATGGCAGGGTCATATCCTGTTTGCGTCCAGTTGCCTTCGCCCTGTTCAATTTTTGACGACAATGAATGCATAACCGAGAACAACTGTCTTCCACCAGGAATATCCTTGCTTAGTTGGGTGTCAAATGAACCATCAACACGAATGATTGTTTGATGTGATCCCATATGTAATTTCACTAATTTTGGTACTTTTACTGGTGAAAAAATTTCCTTATTATCGACCACGACAAATGAAGTGTCGATTCTTCCTTTTAACATGTCCTCAAAATCATTTAATTCAAGCCAATAATCCGCTGAAAATGTTGTAATGGGATCTAGTTTAAAGCCTGTACCATACTCTTCATTTAATTGATTGACAATCGTCGAATATTCTTTATAGTATTGTTCTTTCTGTGCTAGCGTCAAAACTAATGGAACAGGTGCCATGACAGATTCTTTTTCTTTTATTTGTTCATCGACTGATGTAGATTGTGGTGAGGCTGCTTCGTTATCATTATTACAGCCTGTAAGGAAGAGGGCTCCTAGTACAATGCCTGTCACCAAATATTTTTTCAACACCTTCACCTCCATAAAATGAAAAGTACTTCTATTATATCATACATAAATGCGTATATTTTCATTTATTTGGTAAATTATTAGTTTCGTAGTATATTGTAGAGAGAAGAACAAAGGAGAGATAGGATGGCACTATTAAAAGAATATTCGAGCAATCCTTGTTGCGAGGTAGAGCTTAACATTATATTGGTGAACGAGGGAAGTGTAAAATTCCGCATTGAATTTCGCTATGGACCAGCTTTCCCAGCCATACATACTGAAATTTATTGTTTAAAAAGAGATTTTCTTCAATTATTAGAAGACATGACGCAATTGAAGCCTACCCATTTAAGTATGTTCGAGCCGCATGATCCTGGACTATGCATCTATCATATCCCACATTATGGGCAATATTTTTACCCTGGATACGGTATTTTTCAAATCCCTGAGGAGGAGAGGGAGGAAGCAGCGCCTCGTTATAAATTAATGTTTGTCCTAGATGCCTATGAGAGGAATCATTACGGAGCAAGAGAATGTGGCCCTGCATTATGTATAATCGTGACGATGGAACAAATCCAAGTGTTCGTTAACCGTTTGCAGGCTGATGTGACGAATTTTAATGGAAGTTACTAGAGAGGGGATAGAGTGGTCATTGATCTTCCTCCTCTATAACGATGCTGTAGGAAAGATTGAGGCGATCACATACCCAGTTTTCAAATAGCTGATCGATTTGCTTTTTCATTTCATCGCTAGGTAATTGCTCATTTATCCCTAATTGCTCAAATGAAAATGTTTCCTGGATTTGCTCTTTATACTTGGTATTGAAGGCAAAAGTAATGATTTTAGACACGTGATTTTCCTCCGTTTTTCTGGCGTGTGCAACTATGGTCGAATAATAAGAAATTGTATGTCGTTCTTATTTTCAGTAACGAAGCTTTTTTTCTTTGGGGAAAAAGAATAAAAAATGCTGTCGGCTGTATTGTCATTAATATATATAGTGTAATTCGTATGATGCTCTAGCAATTGCTTTAATTGTTGAATGATTTGTTCGTTCGGTGCTTCAGCTTTTGTTTCTTTGTCTAATTCAAGAGCAATCGCTGTTATCATAGCCTGAATATCTTTTTGGCTTGCAGGACGATTTAATTTTTCCTGCCTAGATAAAATAGCATCTATTTCTTCAGGCGTAAGATCTCGTTCAGCTATGTTTTTTCCTCCTCTCCAATTAATCTTTCTGTTAAAAAAGTAACTTAATAGTAGAATTGTAAATGTTAAAATTTAGTATAAACTTTTGTACATATTGGTGCAATAGCTACTATTTTAAGGAGCGGTGTACTTCTGTTTTTTTTGCTTCTTTTGTTTATAGGCAATATAAGAAGTTTTTAAAGAAGCATAACTCCCAATTGCTGCATAGCCATAAAACCAGCCCATAAACAGTCCAGCAAGAAGATTATGGCGATGGCTGATGAAAATGGAAATGAGTAAGCCGACGACTAATGCAATGGTCGGAACCCAGAAAGGCTTAATATGACATATTTTCTTGATGAGTTGTGTAATCAACATCACGACAGGTACTGCAATGACGGCATCCCAAAAATTTGTATGTATGAGTGGAAAATGTTCCATTTCGTGCACCTCGCATTGACTGATTTAGAACTTATTGTGGTCAAGTTGGGTGATTTTATGCAAAAGCATGTTGAGAACTCGTAGAGGATTTGTATAGAGTATGTTCAGATGGCTGTGTTAGTCTTAAGCTGTCGGGATGCGCAAGCAAACTAACACGCACAAAAAGGACAGGGTCGTTTGGCCTTGTCCTTTTAATAAGATGTCATCTAATGGAAATAAAGATTGAAATCGTTCGTTGCCAAATGTAAAATTTGATTAACAAATCCATGATAAAAGAGGTATACGATGTTTCCTATATTACATACTGAACGATTAGTGTTAAGAGAATTGGCGAGTCCTGATGCACAAGCTCTCCTTGATTGCTTTTCGAATCCTGAAGTTTTACGTCATTATGGACAACAACCTTTAACGAATTTAGTACAGGTGCAACAAATCTTTAAAAATTTTGCCAACAATTTTACCGAAAAACGCGGTATTAAATGGGGCATTGCATTAAAGGAACAAGAAGGGATTATTGGTACAATCGGCTTTCAAGAGTGGTCAATAGAGCATCGAAGAGCGGAAATCAGCTATGCACTTTTTCCTGAATATTGGGGAAAGGGCTATGCTCAGGAAGCTGTGAAAAGAGCCATTTCCTATGGTTTTGAAGAGATGGATTTAGTACGAATTGGTGCCATTGTGTTTAAAGAAAATGAAGCTTCTAATCTGTTATTGCAAAAAATAGGCTTCGAACAAGAAGGCTTATTAAAAAAATATATGCATCAAAATAATGTGCCACATGATACCTATATGTATTCACTGATAAAATAAAATGGAGACCAGATTCCTAAGAGGGCATCTGGTCATTTACTAATGGTTTCTGTAAATGTTTTTCGTCCTGGATTGATTTTGGCTACTTCCACATGAATTTTACTAATGGAATCCTCTGATAATGGAATTTTTCCATCTTTCTCGAACTTTTTCCAAGCCTTGACGTTATTGCGATAGAGATATTCTGACAAACGATAGATATCGACATCTAATTTTAAGCCTTCTTTATAGGTTTCATGAATTTCCTTTTTCACCTCTGCAATAATAAGTTCTTCCAGCTCTTGTTCGGTTACTTTCCCTTTAAAACCATTAATGGTCGCATTAATTCTCAATTCGACTTCAAATGTAACATCCTCTTGTTTGACAAGTGGATTCACATCGACGTGTATTTTCTCAATACTGACCGTTAGCTCTTCCTGGTCATCGTTGTTTAATTGAAAGGTAATTTCCCCTCGGTTTGTATAGTTATGCATCCATTGACTGCCGCGAGCAGCATTGTCTTGCACAAACCCCTTAAAGCCATCTTTCGATAGAACACCAACTCCTGAAAAATAGGTTTCTTCCACCTGCTCCTCATCGGTTTGCCAATCGTCTTTAATGGACACATAGGGAATTGTTACTTCATGACTTGGTTCATTTAAACCGATGACAACATCTCTTAAGTCTTTTGGTTCGATAAATGTTTCTTGTTCTGTTGGGTTGATTGGGTTACTTAATTTTGATGAGGATAAAGAATTTCTTAAGATAGGTGTGACAAGCAGTATTTCATCGACTGGATTTTTTGTACAATACACCCATATTTGATACCTTGTATCCCGAAAGCGTATAAATGTATCAATGACTGGAATAATATGTTCATTTTCCATAGCCCGCTCTGAAAAGACAATAAAGCGCATATGCCCCCAAAAAATTTCCTGGTCCGAGGAACGATACAATTTGTAAATCGCTTCTTCTATTGTTTTTCCTGTGGCACGCCCGACTTCAGCAGGGGCCACATTCGCACTTGGCTGTACAGATTTCGCAACATCGGCGAAATTAATCACTTGTAAATAGACAATATACTCGTCGTTTTCATAGTCTACACCTACTGCATTGATATAGTACATTCTTTGTGGCTCCGTAATATCCCAGCATCCAGCGAGTAAGGTTGTCAATCCGATGATCATTAACAATTTGAAATAGGTTTTCATGGTTTCTCCACTCGAATAGCTCTACAGTTATATTTTATAGTGTTAGCTTAGACAAAAGATGGCTTTTTTATAAAGAGCCTGCAGCTTAAAGAAGATTTAGGAAATGATATCCAATGAGGCTTGTTTCAGGTATGATCAGATAAAAGAGGTGAGAACTGTGACTCGTATTTCTTATTGTCTTATGAATACATTTACGACAGAGCTGTATAAAGGGAATCCCGCAGCAGTATGTCTCTTAGATGAAGAACTTTCTGAGGAGACCATGCAAAAAATTGCACAGGAGATACCTGTTCCGACAACAGCCTTTATTGAAAAAAAACAGCATGATTTTTCGCTCAGATGGTTTACACCGCATATGGAAATACCCATTTGTGGTCATGGCACCCTTGCTAGTGCTTTTGTGCTTTGGCAGCAGGGGATAGTGGCTAAGGAGCACACGATTACATTTCATACGGCTAGTGGTCCCTTACATGCCAAGTGGCAACATGAACGAGTGGAAATCGCCATTAAAAAGTATCAAATTGAAGCAATCGTATGTCCTTCCGCATTGGAAGACTGGTTAGGAGGTAAGCCCATCTTTGTTGGGAGGACCGAATTGGATTATATTGTGGAAGTAAGCAATGATGACCATATTGCACACTTTGAACCAGATTTTTCTGCGATGAAGCAGTTTCCTGTTAGGGGGATATGTCTAACTAGTCAGTCGAAGGAAGAGGGCATTGATATCGTGTCACGCTTCTTTTCTCCAGCACAAGGCATTGACGAAGATCATGTGAATGGATCTAGTCATGGTGCACTAGGGCCTTATTGGGGGGAGAAATTAACCAAACAACAGCTTGTAAGTAAGCAGCTTTCCAAACGGGGTGGTGTAATTTATGTGACACCTCATCACGACAGGGTTACGATTGCAGGCGAAGCAGTTCAAGTATTGCAAGGAGAATTAAGCATCTAGATATGGTTTTGTAGGAGGATGTATATTGAAGGTGATTAAACTATTCTTACTTTGTATTAGTTTACTAGTTTTCGTCCTATTTATAGGTATCAATCAAATGACGGCAGTCCCTGGTTCTTCTTCTGGTAATGGCAATCCTGCACTATTGTTACTTATACTGGTAATCCCACTATTTTTCGTGATGGTTTGGCTATGGCAGAGGCTTATCCGCCAGTACGGACTAAGGAGACGAGCTATAATGATCGGCTTATTCCTCACGTTTATTCATATTTTGGCAGGTATTATTTATCAAAGATCGGCGCTAGCAAATTACCGAAAAGTGATTGAGGCAGCCTTGATTGAGCGATATGGTTATGCAGATCAACAATACCTTTTAGACATCACTTCGGGGCTAACCATCCATGTCAACAATCAATATTTTAATGTAAATACCTTTTTCATGCTAATCAGTTTTTCTATTTTTATCGCCTTCCTATGGTTCGTGCTGCCAGCAGAAAAAAGCGAGAAAAAAATTTGAAATTTGTTGTAACCTTTTTCAAAGGTAAACGACTACTCTATTAGTAGAATACAAAAAACTAAAGCATAGTAGTAACATTCACTTTTCACAAAATGACCAGGGCTCAATTTCTGAGTACCTGGTTATTTTGTTGCCATAATAAAAAGAGGATATGCACACGTGGCATATCCTCCTCGATTTATTCGCTCAGCATGGCTTTTAATGTTCGCTTTTGCCAGCCTAGCTTGAAGTATGCATATTGCATAATGAAATGGACGCAGAAGGTGATCGGATAGGCTAACCAAACACCGTTTAACTCTAGTGATGTATGGTGAGATAATAGGAACGCTAATGGCACCTGCACCACCCAAATCGTAATGACTAAGAAGATGGTTGGCCATAATACGACACCTGTGGCACGCATCGTAGCAGAAACGGTTTGTGTGTGTCCAAAAATTAAATAGCTCCAAAAGGCGAAATATAAATAATTTTTGGCAATCAGCACAGTCTCATGTGAATCGATAAAGAAAGCCAAAATAGGCTCTGCAAACAGATACATAATGAGTATGATTGCGCCACCTAGAAGATAATTAATTCGCACCCCCATTTGACGGATTTTTTTGATCATCTCCGTAGAATTGGCCCCTAACGCCTGTGCTACAAAGACAGATGTGGCAATGGCAATACTCATTGCTGGGACTTGTGCATAGCTAGCTACCTGATTGACAACGCCATAAGCGGCAGTGGCATCTGAACCATAGGCATTGACAAAGCCAATCACGGCAATTTCAGCCACTGAAATGGCAACCATGCTAATACTGGATGGAACGGCTAGCTTTAATAAGGAAGTTAAAATATCTTTCTTTAATTTAAAATGCTGTAGGATTGTTTTATCAAAGCGTAGTAAATGCTTTGTTTTATGCAAATAGGCTAACAACAGGATCATTGTCACGAGGTTGGATAACACGGAAGCATAGGCAGCCCCATTTAAGCCAAACGCAGGCAACCCCAACCAGCCGAATACTAAAGGTGGTAGGAAGGCGATATTTAACACAACACTAATCACTAAGAATAGGAAGGGTGTTTTCGAATCACCAACTCCACGCATAAAGGTTGTGTACACCAAATACCAAAACATAATAGGTAACGTGAAGAATAATATTTTGGCATAACTAATACTCATGTCTAAAATATTCGCAGGTGTTTGCATAAAGCGTAAAATCCATTCGATGAAAAAGCCACCAAAAATCGCGACAGCAATGGATAAAATGGTTGTAAAAGCAAGTGTTACACCAACAACCTCTTTCATTTTGGCATGATTACCAGCCCCAAATGTTTGCCCGACTAAAATAGAGCTTCCTGAACCAATGCCAATCGCAAAGGCCATTAAAAAGAAGAAAAACGGGAAAAATGCGGAAATGGCTGCTAGGGCATCGACCCCTAAATTGCGTCCGACGATAAACATAGCAAATACTTGGCCGACGGATTGCAGCACATTCGCTAGCATCACGGGAATCAAGAAATTGAAAAAGGCTTTGCGTAGCTGTCGATCATCCTGTAACATTTGTTCATTCATAATTAAGTTCCTCTTGAGTTTTAATAACCCATTTCTTTTAAGATTCTTGATAGTGTGCGTAGGCGTTCCCCAATTAGCTCACCATCATTATTAAGTGCTTGCTGAAAAAGCTGAATATCCTCTTTGATCTGTTCATTTTCTGTGCAAACTTCCACTGTCATGGCATCACCCTGTAGGCCTACACGATTAATCACAGGGTTTTCTTCATCATATAAATGCTCGTGACGATAAGCCTCCTTAAAATAAAGTTCCGTTTCACACACTAAAATAGCAAGATCAAGCACGCGATGGAGGGGTAGTTCTTCTGATTGACGAGACCATTTGCCACCTGTATGTCGCCAAACCTTCGCAGAAATATCAACCTTTCCTCGATCATTCCATTGTGCCAGACCAAGTGAAAGCCCTTGGGCATCTGTTTGATAAGCCGTGCGCCCATCAATATTGGCATAATTTTCAGCCACGATGACAGGTTTATGTTTTAAATGTGTTGGAATTTTCATGTATCCGTACTCCTTGTCATTTCAAATTTAGTAATTTAGTAAATTACTGCTTTAGTAAATTTAGCATTCACTTAAAAAGAAGTCAATTGAAAAAGTAGAGGTGCAACTTTTTCTTCCACGGTAAGTCTAATAGGTGAGATGATGGAAAGGAGAGATGTACATGCGCTATCTACGACTTTGTTTGTGCAGTATAGTAATGCTATTATTTATACCTATGACCGCTGGTGCGACGAGCTGGGTCTATCATTTTGTAGTGTGGGATGGTCATATTTATAAAATGACAGAAGAAAAAGTGACATCCATTGACAATGAAATTGGAGCGGTAACGAAATATTCAGATATGGAACAATATAAGGGGAATTTTTCAAATACTTATCCTAAAGGGACAAAGTATTTTGCCATAAAGGGAATCGATACGGAGATAGCTATTGCGGTACAAGTGGACAAAGGGCAATACCTTAAAGCGATAAATGATGGGGAATATACGTATCAACGTCAAACAAACATTACCCTAAATCTCTATAAAGTAGTAGGAATCATGGCTCTGTTCATCGTGATTTATATATTATTCACGAGCTTACGTAAAAAGCGTTAAGTTTTACCCTATCAAAGAGCGTAAAATGGATAAACACCAAGCTGAAAAACTAGTTTATTCCTTATATAGCAATAGTGATTCTCTATACATTGTTAGACTGACAAGCTATCGCATTTTTATGTTTTATTATAATGGTTGCAAGCGTTTCTTTGTGGTAAGAGGGCCAGCTTCATGTCATTCTAATAAGTTGGACGCTAGCCCAAATTATATAGATGTTAGCAAATAGGTATTGTTTATCAATGCCTATTTTCATAGTGTTGAAAAACAAAACCATCTATAGAATTTTTGTGAAAGGTGAAAATGGTTTCCGTTGCAGGCTACTTGCTTTCCTGTGGGCGAGCGCTGAATCGCTTCCTCCGCTACCGCTCCGTTTAGAGTTTTGCCTATCTCGCTTTCCCACGGGAGTCAAGTAGCCTTTCACTCCAACCTACAAAATGTTACCTTTTTAGCAAAGGTTTTCAGATAAAGTGAAGGTGTTCACTACTCTTTATGGTTGTCATGTATGACTTCTCCACATTGAAAATAAGAGTTTATCCCCTCTAAGAATACAGATAATGGGCGATTTGATCGCTATCCTACTATGAAAAAAGTAAAGACACTTTGCAGCATGGTTGATTGGAGTGGAGCCAGCGTCACTCCAAGGGGATTTGCGTCACAAATGAGACCCTGGAGCGAACGGAAGTGAGTGAAGCGGCTCATCGGACGCCCCCTGGAAAGGACGCTGGCGGAACGGAAATCAACCCCTCACCTTGCCAAAAGTTCTTTTTCTGCTAGTGACACGATCTTTTTTCAACAACATGCAAACTAGGTATTGTTCAACAATCCCTAGTTTTTTTGTTTTGTTATAAAGTAAAGCAACGCATTGTTAAATAAATTAATGTATAAAAATCCATCTATTAAAAAATTTAATTTACACTCTTTCCAATTTAGGAAATTTGAAGTAAAATAATCCTTACAAAAATACTGCATGTTTATTTCGGATTTCCTAGAAATTATGTGTATGTACCTATTTATTGGAAAAGTTGGTGAAATAATTATGAATAATAAAATTTGAAATAATATTTTTTTGCGGAAAAGTAAAGATATCATAAATCGAATGTAAAAATAATAAAAACGCCTAACTGATACATAGTAACTATGAAGGCATATTCTCTTGTTTAGTCATAGGGAAGGTATTACTAGATTAGGAAGTGTAAAAATTTTCATTTTAAGGTTTATTATTGAATAATTTGAGGGGGATCGTTATGAAGTTCAAATCATTACGGACAAAAATTTTATTCGGATTTTTCATCATTCTAATAGGGATTATGATACAAAGTGGGTATATCATTTATTCAAATATACAAATGAATAAAGAGATTGAAGATATGGTGCATCGGGAGCTTGAATTGTCCATTGTCGACCAGCACTTAGCCAACTCCATTTCAGTGAGGATTGGTGCTGCCAGAGGGTATGTATTAACAGGTGAAAAAGGATATAAAGATACATATGAAGAATATACAAAATTGTCTTTAGAAAATGAAGAAAAAGCTCGTCAAATACTTGAATCACAAGAACTAGAGGTGGTTGCGGCAAGAGCAAAGGCATGGCGTCAATATGTGGAGGAAAATGTCTTTCCAATCTATGAAGGTGGCAATACCGAATTAGCCGTAAAAAACCTAATTAGTAAAGAGGATGAGATTGGGGCGGTTCGTGAAGGCTTTGAATCGCTGGCTAGCTCACGCGAGGAGTCGATTCGTCAGGCAGGGCAAACGTTAATAAAGAATAATGACCGTCTGAATACAATTAGTATGGTAGCATTTGGTATCGTTGTATTATTAGCAATCGGAGCTGGTCTCACTTCTGCCTTGTCGATTTCTAGACCTGTTAAGCAAATTTCAGAGCGAGTGAAGCTGATTGCGGAGGGTGATTTAAGCCATGATATGCTGACCATTAAAGCGAAAGATGAAATTGGCGAATTAAGTATTTCAACGAATACCATGAATATGAAAATGAAGGACATGCTTCAGCGAATTCAAGATGTGTCCAATGAGGTTGCTGCACACAGTGAACAGCTACTACAATCGTCCATCGAAATTAAATCAGGAACCGAGCAAGTAGCACTGACAATGAATGATATTGCAGAGGGCACAGAGTCACAGGCAAATAATACGAGTGACCTCTCCAACTTGATGAGTGATTTTGTTATTCGAATGAATGAAGCGAGTCAAAATGGTCAACATGTACAGAGTAATTCCAATCATGTGCTTTCTTTAACGAATTCAGGTCAGCATTTAATTGAAGCGTCTACCAACCAAATGACAAAAATTGATGCCATCGTCCATGACGCAGTGGATAAAGTAGAAGGTTTGAATCATAAATCACAGGATATTTCCAAGCTCGTCGTTGTCATAAATGATATTGCAAAACAAACAAATTTATTGGCACTCAATGCGGCGATTGAGGCGGCACGGGCAGGTGTGCAAGGTCAGGGCTTTGCTGTGGTGGCAGAAGAAGTCCGTAAATTGGCAGAGCAGGTGTCATTGTCTGTTATCGATATCGAGCAAATCGTTGGGCAAATTGTAGAGGAAACCAATGATGTCACAAACTCTTTAAAGCGCAGCTATGAAGAGGTACAACAAGGGACAGAACAAATCTCTTTAACGAATCAAACATTTGTCGAAATTGACCGTGCTGTGACAGAGATGGCCACTAACATTACAAGCGTCTCTCAAAACTTAAATCAGCTAGTAGAAAACTCTGTAAGAATTGATGAAGCCATCGAAGAAATTGCCGCGATATCTCAAGAATCTGCAGCAGGGGTGGAAGAAACCTCCGCAACGATGCAGCAAACTTCGAGTGCGATGGAGGAAGTTTCGAATAGCTCCAATCAACTGGCAAAAATGGCGGAAGAATTAAATAATCAGGTAGGTCAATTTAAGCTCAACTAAGCAAAAAAAACAGGACTTATCATAAAGGTAAGCCCTGGTTTAAGTATTGGATACATTTTTTTATTTCGTCTCTCAGAGCTTGTATCAATCCAATGCACTGTTTCTCCCCTCATGTTACGTGGATATTCTAATTCACTAGTTTTGATAGAAATAAAATCTGAAAAAGGGTATTATTGTAAATGTTAATTTAGTGAAAAGGAGCCGATTCACATATGGAATGTGCATGTCCATCGCAAATGACCGATCAGCTAAGAGTAGAAGGGGATATAGGGGCAGACCCGATTTGGTGTCATCGCTGCTATTGTAATTTAAATATAGAGGATGTCCCGCTATCAGACCAATTAAAACACGAACTAGACATATGGATTCGACAATACGGAGAATGGATTGACTGGAAGAATGACGGCATTTTTCCGCATGGAGTTGAATTGGAAGATCGATTTAATCAGCAAGGAATGCAGTTAACAGCACGGGTGAGAGCTGAGCTTGCCGATACTTACAAGGTATTCTATAAGCCTTCCACTTTTGCGAGGAGAAATGCAAATACGTAATAGCGTTAAGGGGGATTGCAATGGAAACAACCATTTTTATGATTAGACATGCACAATCGCCCTTTATTTTTGGACAGGAACGTACAAGAGGCTTATCCAAAAAGGGTGAGGAAGATGCGAGAGCAATAACAAAAGCGCTCCTTTCATTTAACATAGATGTGATTGTTTCAAGTCCTTATACACGAGCTATCCAAACAATCCAAGGATTGGCTGATACTCACAAGCTAGAGATACAGACAATTGAAGGAATAAGAGAAAAACAGTTAAAGGGAGCCTATCAACTTCCAGCCGAAGAAATAGATGATGCGATAAAAAAATCCTTTCATGACCTCGATTACTGTTTGGACGGTGGTGAATCGAGCAGGGATGTCCAAAATCGTGCCATTCCTGAAATCATTCATTTATTAGAGAAATATGCAGGTCAAACAATTGCCATCGGAACACATGGCAATATAATGGCAATCATCTTCCATTATTTCGATGCCCACTATGGCTATGATTTTTGGAAAAGTACCTCTAAGTCGGATATCTATCAACTCATTTTTCAAGGCGTACAGCTTAAAACGGTGCAAAGAATAAAGGAGGAAATTAAATTCCCTCAAAAATGTGTAACCTTTGCCAAGCTGACACGACTACTGTACTAGTAGAATACAAAAACTAAAGCAAACTAGTAGGTTTCACTTTTCACAAAAAGACCAGGACTCAAATTTTTTGAGAGCGCCTGGTCTTTTTGTGTTCTGGCAACACAGCGGAAGTGATGCTAAAATAAATACATTAGAATTTTCTTGAAATTAAAAGGTAAAGCAATGAAAATCACGCGTAGAAATTGAAAAAATGAAGTCCCCCATTGTTTTTTCAACTAGGCGTAAAAAGGAGTTCAGACATGCAGGTTCGTCCAATTTAAAAATCCCCCGCAAGAAAAGTTAAAATCTTATTTTTGGGGGATAAAACGTGTTTAAAAACCGATCTTTTTCACTTTTATTGACAGGTCAAGCTTTAGCAGATATTGGCGATATTCTTTATATAGTAAGCGTGATTAGTATAATTTATCGTTTAACCAATTCGGCTATTGCTACTTCCTTCGTACCGTTTATTATTACTTCTTGTATGTTGATTTCCAGTCTGCTGACACCTATTATGACGACGAAAATCTCGTTGAATCATTTGCTAACCATTTCTCAAGGCTTTAAAACCGCTGTCCTTTTGGGTCTCGCCTTGTATGTACAATGGGCAGGCGATCAGCCGATGATTGTCTTTGTATTTTTGCTGATTGCGATGGTTGCGTTCTTGGATGGTTGTGCCAATCCCATTCGTCAATCCTTGCTGCCTCATTATGTAGAAGAAAAGGATTTGTTACGAGCAAATAGTATGGCTGAAACGGTTATCCAATCCATTCAGGTGGGTTCTTGGTTCGTTGGTAGTTCCTTGCTTCTTCTCTTTACGCCATCACAGCTTATATGGGGTGTTGTCATCCTTTTTTTCATCGCAACATTTCTATTAAAGCTTCTACCAGATGTAGCACGTATCGAGCGTCCACAGACAAAGAAATGGTCGTTAATTATGGAAGGGTGGCAAACCATTCACCAAACGCCTGTACTAAAAGTAGCTGCGCGTATGGATTTACTGGAATCGATGGCAGGAGCTGTCTGGGTCGCAGCGATATTACTCGTTTTTGTAGAAGAAGCATTGCAGGCTCCTTCTCAATGGTGGGGTTATCTCAACGGCATTTTTTTTATTGGCATGATGATAGGCAGTATGATTTGTTTAAAATGGACCCAATTTGTTGCGCGTAAAAAAGCTATGCTAATAAGTGTAGGCGCGCTGTTATCAGCTATTTTTACATTATTCTTTGCGGTTAGTATCACACCATTAATGGCTTTGCTCTGTTCTCTGCTGATTGGCTTATGTGGGCAATTAAAAAACATTCCACAGCAAACCATCATTCAAACAAGTGTCTCAAAGGAAAAATTACCTACTGTTTATACATCTCTAAATGTCATTGTGACAGGGGTTTTCGGCCTTTCATCATTAGCCATGGGCATCTTGTCAGAATGGTATGGGATACGAGTTGTTTTTTTCCTTTCAGCTAGTGTGCTTCTGCTCGTTAGTTTGATCGCCTATAAAAATAAAACGTCTTTCACGTAAGAAAGCGTAGCCCTTACTTTCAAAGTAGGGGCTACTCATGTTGTTGCAAAAAGATGATGTCAACGGCAGAAAAAGCAATTTTGCAAGGTGAGGGGTTGCTTTCCGTTCCGCCAGCGTCCTTTCCAGGGGGCGTCCGATGAGCGGCTTCACTCACTTCCGTTCGCTCCAATCAACCATCCTGCAAAAGTGTCTTTTCCTTATCTTTCATACTAGCTAGCCGTAGTAATCAAATTAGCCCATGTTTTGTATAATTAGATAGGCTCTTATTTTCAATGTGTAGTGACAACACCCCTTCATAAAGAGTAGTGAAGATCTTCACTTTATTTGAAAACCTTTGCTAAAAAGTTAACATTTTGTAGGTTGGAGTGGAGGGCTACTTGACTCCCGTGGGATAGCGAGACAGGCGAGCCCCTGCACGGAGCGGGAGCGGAGGAAGCGGCTCGGCGCTCGCCCACAGGAAAGCAAGTAGCCTGCAACGGAAACCAATTTCACCTTTCACAAAAATTCTATTGATGGTTTTGTTTTTCAACAATATGCGTAGCCCTTACTTTCAAAGTAGGGGCTACTTTTATGTTTTACAAAAAGTTCATATCCTGTTAGTAGATAGTATGGTAAAATATACAATTATTTGTATATTTTAAAAGGAGAAGTTGTATGCATCGTAAAAAAATAGGCTTCATTATTTCAGCACTCATGATCGCAATCTTTATTGGTATGGCATTAAAAAATGTTTTTTTTCAAGAATCACTTACACCCTCTATGACCGTTTTGGAGGATGGCACCAAACAAATTAATTATGAGACTGCTTTAACAAAGCTAGATCAATCCTCCACAACATTTGAAGCATATAAGGGCAAAATATTAATTGTGAATTTTTGGGCATCTTGGTGTGGCCCTTGTCAACAGGAAGCACCTGAGTTAGAGGCTTTTTATCAACAAAAATCAAAGGATGTCGAGCTACTAGCCATCAATGCCACAGCCTATGACAGCTATGCGAAGGCGACAGCATTTAAGGATACCTATGATTTATCGTTTCCTATTTTCCTAGACGAGGAGGGGGTACTACAGAAAACATTTGAAGTGATGAATTATCCTAGTACCTTTATCTTTGATAAAGAAGGGAAATTACAGCACAGCATGAAAGGCGAACTCAATCAACAAGAATTAACACAATTGATTGAGGACCTCTAAGAACAATAAAAGTCTTATAGACAATATAGTTAGAAAAATGAAACTTTTTCCAAAATGATACGTAGAAGTAGCTGAAGAAAAAAGGAAGGG
The DNA here is from genome assembly GCF_038630885.1 of Lysinibacillus sp. FSL K6-0057. Taxonomy (NCBI): domain Bacteria; kingdom Bacillati; phylum Bacillota; class Bacilli; order Caryophanales; family Bacillaceae; genus Lysinibacillus; species Lysinibacillus sp. FSL K6-0057. The sequence continues at coordinate 2,398,095 of NZ_CP152047.1, forward strand.
GGCTCCTTTGAATGCAGCGGAAACACATCATTATTATCATCATTGCATGGATTGTAGAAATATCGCTGACGTATTGGATTGCCACAATGTTCTCTGTACGATTTATCGAAGTGATGTTTTTCACGGGCGTTGCCTTTACATTAGGAACATTTTACTTTTCGAGTAGCGGTGGAGCGATGTCGAGGCTTTTCGCATCCCAAGTGAGTGCACAAACAGGAATCATTCATGAGCGAGAGCGGTTCAAGGTTACACTTGGCCCCGTATTTATAGCCTCACTGGTATTTTTCCTTATTGGTTTAGTATTTTTTATTTTACTTGTAACAGGCATTATTCCCCCACAAAAGATGTAAAAGCTATTGGTTCAACAGGCAAAAAATCAAGAGGGCTAGCTGCTCATCTTGATTTTTTACGTTGTATAGAATTTGTAGAGTGCAATATTATAAAATAGGCTTCAATAATTGTATTTTTACAATTAGAAAGGAATAAATGGATAACTATTATACTAGAATTATCATTAGATACTAGTCGTTGATCGTGCAAAATATGTATATCCTTATATCTATAAAGGTATGCGATATGTTAAAGGAGCTATCAAACCGCAGTGCCCCAAAATCGAAACCAACATAATACAGAAAACAGTAGAAAACTAGCACCTGACGCTCACTATAAAGCTATGCTAGCAATTCAAACGATGGAAAGTAGTATAAAAAGATACATAACAGAGCATGGTGACCATATGAATGCAGCTGAATATCATTATTTGCTACAAATGATCAAGAGCTTAGAAGAATTGAAAGCAGCCATTGAAGGAGTTTCATTGGACTAGGCACATCCTTTTAAATTGTATGATCTGACAATACGGTTTGTCAGATCATCCTACGAATTAATCCACCGATAATAAGTGAATGTGAAGTTTTGTCCATTCATTTCAAATGTTTCCCCACTTCTATCCATCTTTTTAAAGCCGTTTTTCTCTAATACTTTTTGAGAGGCTATATTGTTCGTCGTTGTTTGTGCATCCATGACGAGAATGCCTTCCTGGCGCATAAGGTCTACTACTAATTGTAAGGCTGTATGGGCAACCCCTTTTCCACTATATTCTTTTCCCACTCTATAACCGATATGACCTAATCGTTGCTGCTTATCAATATCGGTTACATTCATTCTCCCTATAATTTGTCCAAGTTCATTTTTTATTAGATAGAAATAAGACAGCTGTTGAGCTTGTTCCTCTACTAGCATGTCATTTTTCCTTATGAAATGTGGTAAATGGTAATAGTCATCCCCTCGGCTAGGTACTGTTTTTTCAAAATACGCCCTATTTTTAACCTCAAATGCATATAAATTTTCAAAATCATCCTGTGTTAATCTTTCTAATCGAATATTCATGGTATCTCCAATCAATTTTGGGTTTTTCTTTCATTATACCCGTAGTCTAGGGCTAATCTCATCTTGTTTTTCGATTGTTCAGTAGGTGTAGATGTACGATTAGTAAAATGGTTGGGTTCATAGATCGTACATTAATCATTAGGGGAACGTGACCTAGGAGGTGAAATTTGCAAAAGGGAACTGTTTTTGTACTGAAGGCGTAGCATCAGGGATAAACGTGCATACTCGTTTGTTTTTTCAGCCGTTCGCTAAAAAAGGGAACGTATAATGCTGTGACGTCATTAAGCAATGAAAACATCCCCTTTTGCCAAGGCCGCTTATGAAAAAGATTGCTGTTATTATTACCATATTTATTCTCTTGTTAACAGGCTCGCGACTACTATGGTTACAATTATTTATACAATCACATCAACCATATGCTGAAGGGGGGCAAATAGATTTACGAGATTTCGATTTCCAGCATCACACCTTAACACTTGATGGTGAATGGGCATTTTATCCGTCTAGTTGGTTGATGGACGAGAATAATCCTCCGATGCCTCCGACCTATATACAGGTTCCAGATGGCTGGGATGAAGTTTTTCAAGAGGGTGAATTGACACCATATGGTTATGGCTCCTATCATTTGAAACTATTGATAGACCCTGAAAAAGCTTTTACATTTAGTATGAGGGTGCCTAGTATTCGTAGTGCTGCGGAAATATATGTGGATGGGCATTTAATTGCGGCTGCAGGGGAACTAGGTGAAAATCGCCAGCAAACGGTTGCCAAAAATGTCCCGTTTACCGCTTCGTTTGAAACAAAAGGACAAAGTGAAATCGATATTATTATGCAGGTTGCTAACTTTCAAGACCCACGTAATGGTGGTATTGTACGTTCCATTAAATTCGGACGAGAAGAGATGATTTTTCGGGAAACACAATTATCTATCACGATGCAGCTTCTCGTAGCAGTTGTGTTAATCTTACATGCGATCTATTCTGTCATTTTGTACTTACTTGGGAATAAGGATAGACGCTTACTATTCTTTTCCGTTCTAACCATTAGTATTATGTTTTATTATCTTTTAGGGAGTGATGATAAGCTTCTTTCCTTTTGGTTTCCAATCAATTATGATTGGGGCTTTATATTCGTTCATCTTTCGATGGTTGGCATTGGCTATTCGCTCCTCCAATGTATCGAGCCATGGTTGCCCCGCCATCTAAACCGTTCTAAACAGGGGTTTGCCCTTATTTGTGCCTGTGCATCTGTATTGGCGATGCTATTACCAACACGTTATGTCGTGACAATACAAGGTGTTTATATTGTCCTTTTAGCTGTTCCGATTGTGATTACGATGATGTTAATGCTAGGAAGGACAATAAAAGATATTCGTCATAATGTGTTTCTTCTTTTAGCCATACTCGCATTTGTCAATAGTATTCTATGGGATGTCTTGCTGCTGATCACTGGAATCAAGGTGATTTCGTATCCATTTGATTTGATTATCACGATTGCCTGTTTAGCCACGTTATGGTTTAAGGATTATGTGAAAGTGCATGCCGATACAAAAGAGCTTGCACAAAAACTGCAAAAGGCAGATTTGCTAAAGGATGAATTTTTGGCTAGTACGTCACATGAGTTGCGCAATCCACTTCATAGCATTATCAATATGTCAAAAGCGGTGTTAGAGCGTGAAGCAGCTGTCCTTAGTCATAAAAGTGTCAATGATTTAGAGACGGTGCTAGCTGTTGGAAAACGCATGTCCTTATTGTTAAATGATTTACTGGATGTAATGAGTCTAAAGGAAAATACGAAAAAGCTCCATCTAGGCACTGTTTCCATACACACAATTGTAGTGGCTGTGTTAGATATGCTCCGCTTTATGATGGAGGGGAAGCCTGTTCACTTTGTTAACCAAATTCCAAAAGATTTTCACAAGGTATTAGCCGATGAAAATCGAGTGATTCAAATTGTCTTTAATTTAGTACATAACGCTGTGAAGTTTACCAATGAAGGGGCGATTACGCTATCTGGTTATACGACAGGAGAGGGTATGGCTAAAATTGTTATAGCCGATACAGGCATTGGTGTGGATGCGGAGACAATGCAGCGTATATTTGAGCCCTATGAACAAGGAACTGTTAGTAAAACCATCATTGAAGGCGGATTTGGACTGGGACTCAACATAAGTAAACGACTTATTGAATTACATGGTGGAACATTAGAGGCACAGTCAGTGGTAGGACAAGGTTCAACCTTTGCCTTTACATTACCTTTATCGGATGAAGCGGATAGCCACGATACCGATGAGAAGAAGCAGGAACTTAAGAGCCAGGAAAGAATGGCTTCGCAGTCCAATGTGGAGACTAATCGCTCACCAGCATGTAACCGTCCTCGCATTTTAGTTGTGGATGATGAGCCCATCAACTTGAGAGTGATCGAAACGATATTAGCTAATGAAAAATATGAAGTAGTGACTGTAACAAGTGGCTTGAAGGCTCTAGCTTGCATTTGGTCTCAGGAATGGGATTTAGTGATTTCAGACGTGATGATGCCGAAAATGTCTGGATATGAATTAGTGCGTAGTATTCGCAAGCAATTTACGATGACCGATTTACCTGTCTTATTGTTGACAGCGCGCAGTCAGCCACATGATATTGAAAATGGCTTTTTAGCAGGGGCCAATGATTACGTCATCAAGCCCGTGGATGCCTTAGAGCTACGATCCCGAGTAGAGGCGTTAACAAAGGTAAAGCGCTCTATTCAAGAGCTACATCGTATGGAGGCGGCTTGGCTTCAGGCACAAATCGAGCCACATTTTCTCTTTAATACATTAAATGCCATCTTAACGTTGAGTGAATTAGATAGTGACCGAACAAGTAAATTAGTAGAGGCATTAAGCGATTTTTTAAGAGAGTCCTATAATTTTCAAAACGTGGAAGCACTTGTGCCGCTAGAAAATGAACTTAGGCTGATTCAAGCCTATCTCTACATTCAGCAGGAGCGTTTTGGAGAGCGTATTCAGGTCGTATGGGAACTAGAAGCGGAGACAGATGTCCTCATCCCATCATTGACTATCCAGCCTTTAATTGAAAATGCATTAAAGCACGGAATCTTAAAGCGTGCTGAAGGTGGAACGATTCATATTCGTATGATCGATTATACTACCCATCTCGAAATCACTGTAGCGGATGATGGCGTTGGGATGAATGAAGAACAATTAGCGAAGTTACTGCAGATGGAAAAGCGACCATCCAGAAGTATTGGTTTAATCAATACCCATATAAGACTGCAACATCATTACGGTCAGGGTTTGCGCATTACAAGCAAGCTGCACGAAGGGACTACGGTTTCATTTGTTGTACTAGCCAAAAACACCAACGAATCCATTAGATGCATTGCCTCTCGTTGAGTTTTGAGAGGGGGAATGCATCTTTTATTTTCAATTACCATAGTTCCTGCATGTACCGAAAGAGATGGAATTAGAGCACAGCCTGTGGCGTCTTCGCTTTAAAATATGTGAATAAATAGCACCCCATAATCACGATGATTCCCCCAATGCCTTGCAGCCAGCTTAGCTGTTCTCCGATAAATAAAAAGGCGAGCAGAGCTGTAAAAATGGGATTAAAATTCAGAAAAATACCAGAGGTTGTGGCACCTAATTGCTGAACGCCAATATTCCAAAGTACCATACAAACTACTGTAGAGATGACCCCTGTATAAAGAATTGAAAGAATGAAAGAAGAGTCGATTTTGGAAAAGGTAAAATCTGTAATCGTGAATGGAACTAGGATGAGCACCCCAAACAAGCCTGCATACAATGTCGCCATTAAAGGAGAGGTTGTTTTCATAGCCCACTTACTGCAAACGGAGTAAAGTCCCCATACACAAACGGCTGCCACCATCCATAAATCTCCTGTATTCAATTGGAAATTCAGTAATTGCTGCCAATCTCCCTTTGAAAGGACAAGAACGACACCAAATAAAGAGAGGATCATCGCTAAAAGCTGCAAGCCATTTATTTTTTCTTTCAGAAAGGCAAAGGAAAAAAGGGCGATGGACATGGTATTCATCGTTGAAATAAGACCAGCATTCGTGGAGGTTGTTCGTTCCAATGCTAAAAATTGAAAAATATTAAATAAGGCAACACCTGTAATGCCCATCAGGAATAAAGGTACTAGAGCCGACTTGGCAGGAACTAATTTCTTCTCTTTCCACCAAACCAAAGGTAGAAGGATGATCACCGCAATCAACCATCTGACCATCGTTAATGTCATCGGAGAGGCATGCGCCACCAGCGTCTTAGCCACAACAAAATTGCCTCCCCATAGTAAGCTTGTGACGAGCATTAAGCCCATATAAAATTTGACCACAGTATAGGAACACTCCTTTTGCTTTTATGTATAATAAGAATCATAGCACTATTGGTGATTTGACAGTATAATATTTTGTGTAAATGAAGAAATTCGAAATAATTGAAAGTTATTTAACGATTATTGAAATAATGTTTTGAAATCGTGTTCGAAACCTGCTTGTCTAAAAATAATCAAAAGAGGAGAAAGCAATGGAAGATATAAAAAATAAAGGGTTAGATAATGTGGATCTGCAAATCTTAGCCATTTTGCAGCAAGAGGTTCAAATGAGCAACGCGGAATTAGCTAGACGGGTGAATTTATCCCCACCAGCAACCCATACAAGGGTGAAACGCCTAGAAAATGAAGGCTATATTGATCAACAAGTCGCGATTTTAAATCAGGAAAAATTAGGATTTGATTTATTGTGCTATATTTTTATGAGCACCAATATTCATCAGGAAAAGGAAATAGAGGAGCTAGAAAACAGCTTGAAAACAATGACCGAAATTTTGGAATGTCATTGCTTAACAGGTGCCTATGATTATTTGTTAAAGGTTGTCATTCGTGATCGTAAAGACTTGGATCAATTCATTCGAAAATTAAATAAGCTGGGGATTTCTAGAATTCAAACGAATTTATCCTTACGGGAAATTAAATATTCCACGGTGCTACCAATCGAAGAAAACAGCAAGCATGAGTGAGTTAATTCGGGCTTGCTGTTTTTTAGTTATCATGAGGATTTTTTGTTATTTTATCTATTATAGCGGTCAAGGCCTACTCACGAAAGGATGGCTGCTGCTCTGAATGAGGAGGGATTCGCTCCTAAATGGTTAGATTCCGCTCTAAATGAGGAGGGATTCGCTCCAAAAAGGTTGGCAGCCGCTCTAAATGAGTAGAGAAGTGCTCCAAAAAGGTAAGCAGCCGCTCCTAATGAGGATGAACCCGCTCCAAAAAGGAGAGTAGCCGCTCTAAATGAGGAGGGATCCGCTCCAAAAAGGAGAGTAGCCGCTCTAAATGAGGAGGGATCCGCTCCAAAAAGGTGAGTAGCCGCTCCAAAAGAGTAGAGAGCCGCTCCAAAAAGGAGAGCAGCCGCTCCAAAAGAGTAGAGAAGCGCTCCAAAAAAGTGAGTAGCCGCTCTAAATGAGTAGTGACCCGCTCCAAAAAGGTTAGCAGCTGCTCTAAATGAGTAGAGAAGTGCTCCAAAAAGGAGAGCAGCCGCTCTAAATGAGTAGAGACCCGCTCCAAAAAAGTGAGTAGCCACTCCAAAAGAGTAGAGGAGTGCTCCGAAAATGAGAGCAGCCGCTCTAAATGAGTGGAGAGCCGCTCCAAAAAGGAGAGCAGCCGCTCTAAATGAGTAGAGAAGCGCTCCAAAAAGGTAAGAAGCCGCTCTAAATGAGTAGTGACCCGCTCCAAAAAGGCGAGTAGCCGCTCTAAATGAGTAGAGAAGCGCTCCAAAAAAGTGAGAAGCCGCTCTAAATGAGTGGTGATCCGCTCCAAAAAGGAGAGTAGCCGCTCTAAATGAGTAGAACTCCGCTCCAAAAGAATAGACCTCCGCTCCTAAAAGATTCACCCCGTTCAAATAAGGAGTCCACACGTACAAAACTCATGCAATCTACAAGTTGCTTATAGTTGACATGCAACCATATAGTTGCCTATAATCGAGCTATGAATTGGGACAAAGACGCTGTTTTTAAAGCACTTGGGGACTCGACTCGGCGACTTATATTAGATGAGCTAGCTGAGCGTGATGAGATGACGTTGTATGAACTGACGGTGCGTCTTCTAATGAAACATGAACTTTCTATTTCGAGGCAGGGGATTGCTAAACATCTCTCTGTATTGGAGGGGGCTGGACTCGTCATATCACAGCGGAAGGGAAAGTATCGAGTGATTCTTTTCAATAAAGAACCGCTAAAAGATTTGCTGAAAGGATGGGTAGAGTAAAGCTTTCATGTGAAGGATGTTTCTTAACGACTCAAAAGGAGGAAAATAAATTGAACATTATTGTCAACAGTATCTTTGTACAAGACCAGGAAAAGGCACTTGCATTTTATACGGAAAAGTTAGGGTTTGTAAAAAAGGAGGATGTTCCATTAGGAAAACATAGATGGCTAACGCTTGTGTCGCCTGATGATTTAGAAGGGACTGAGCTATTACTTGAGCCAGATGAGCATCCAGCCGCAAAGGACTATCAAAGCAAGATTTTCGCTGAAGGAATTCCAGCCACGATGTTTGGAGTCGCTGATTTAGACAAGGAGTACACGCGTTTACTGGAGAAGGGCGTTGAATTTACGATCAAGCCGACAAAAGCGGGGGAGGTCACAATAGCAGTTTTCAATGATACATGTGGCAACCTTATTCAAATTATACAAAGATAGTTTATAGAAGCGTGTTTTGATATCATTTTATCAAAACACGCTTTTTACATTATTCAGCCATTGTCCAACCTTTGTCATAGCCCAAGGCATGGAGGTTTTCTTTTGGCTGCGCATTTACGGTCTGTTCTTTAGCTTCGGCTTCTTCGCTGGGCGGAGCTTCTTCCGACGAACAAGCAGATAAAAGGAATAGTAGCACAATACTTAATGACAGGAATTTCTGCATGAGGCAAACCTCCATCAATCAATCGTTGATATGAATATTTTGCACATTTTCATACAGAATATGTTGCGTATAGCTGCCATCAAAAAATTTTTTTAAGCGACTGTATTACTAATAATTTTGCTAAATCCATTGTTATCTGCACTTTGAATCAGTTGCTGAATTGACTTTACGGCTTGTTCAGAGAATAAATACCAGCTATCCTCTGTTGTATCATGTAGTAGAACTTTAGGATAGCCTTGTAATAGTTCCTCAGGGAAAGGTTGATTTAATGTATAGATATCATATTGTTTGACACTGTTATTGTCATGGCTCATAAAATCAAATTGACCAAGCTTATAATAAGATCCCGGAGCTTCTAGATTAAAGTGCCAATAATATTCTTTCGGAGCCTCTACTTTGTCGCCTTTCTTTTCTTGGAAAATGTTGAAAAGCGCTTGGTGATAGGCATGGCCCTTAATATCCTGAATGACACCACCCATTGTCATATGATATTCATAGCGAAGCACCTTGATTTTTTCGTCTTCAATTAGCAATGGTTCAGTCGTAATATTCACTGTCCCTTGATTGTAATGCACTTGACTGCCAAATGTTTCAGCAATAAAGCGGATTGGTACATAGGTGCGATTATTTTTCATGTATGGCTGTACATCCAATTGCTCTGTTTCACCATTTTTAATGACTGTTCGGTTATTTAGATTCAATTTAACGGTTGCTTGATCCATTGAAAGGGTGATTTGGGCATCCTGCCAATGAACTTGCGCACCAAGGTTTTCACTGATCACACGCAATGGCACCATTGTTCGATTGTTTTTTTGCTCAGGTGCTGTATCAGATTGTACCACAACATCGTCGATTTTGATTTGTGTTGTTGCAGCCTCAGCGGGCGTTGCCATCCACAGCATCGTTGTTAGACATAGCCCTGTAAAAATTTTCTTCATGGTAATAAACCTCCTTTACTCATAACACTTACCACCTTCGAAATTTTACCATAATATTCTTCTGTTTATAATAAAAATATTACTATTTTTAATCTCTTTATATCATCAGATATACAATGACACAAAGTCTTCATCGCTATAGCTACTTTTTGACAGCGTATAATCTGTATTTGTTCTCGAATACTAACGCTGAAAGGAGGTTATTGAATGAAGTTTTTGACATGGGGCATTGTTGGTGCGGCATTATTTGCTGTGATGAAAGGCTATGGGAAATCCAATCAAGGACAGAAGGATAGCTTTCAACAAACAACGACGCCTGTACAATTAGTCGCCAATGCGAATCCGCTGACAGCCAATACACCGAAACAGTAGAACAAAAGCTTATAGATTACTTTGATCTATAAGCTTACTATAATTTTACATAAATATCCTATCATTGGTATAATAGATTACAAGAAAAGGGGTGTATAAATGCTTGATTTTACAAACTATCATGACGATGATTTAGAAGAAATTCTGCAATTATTTTACGAAACTGTACATAGTGTAAACGCTCAAGATTATTCACAGGCACAATTGGAGGCTTGGGCACCGTTAGCAATGCAGCCAGTTAGCGTAGCGGCTTGGCAGCAGTCTTTAAGAAATAATAAGACCTATATCGCAAGGGCGCATTATCAAATTGTTGGCTTTGGAGATATGACAATGGAGGGTTATTTAGATCGTCTTTATGTCCATAAGGATTTCCAGGGTCAGGGGATTGCCTCCGCCTTAGTAGATTTACTAGAAGCGGACGCAAAAAAGCTTGGTCTTACTCATATCTCCACAGATGCTAGTCTTACAGCGAGACCATTTTTTGAACGAAAAGGGTACCAAATCATGCAAACACAAACAGTCGAGCGACAGGGCATATCGTTGACGAACGTTAGCATGGTTAAAAGATTTATTGATGGAAAGGACGGATGAAAAGGATGAATTATGTAAAGGGTTTTGTCGTATTAATGCTGCTATGCTTCATGCTTAGTGCCTGTGCACAAACAGAAAAGCCTTCCCATGAAAAACCAGATGTAGAAAGTATCACGGTTTCATTCGAACATCCAAAAACAAAGCAACCATTTAAAATAATTCATGCTTATGAGCTTTTTCAAAACTATACAGAAAAGGTAGAAAGTGACCCAGATCGTTCACCATTGGACATCTATCGAGAAGAGGTCGTTGATCCAGTTTATAGTGCATGTTTTGAGAATGGTGAATATATAAATATGGCTGAGACAGTGTTGAATATCACGCCCAAACAATTGAAAGAAAATCAATTATTAAGCGAAAAAATTGATAGGGAAGCAACTGAAAAGAGTATCAAAGAGGGTCTATTCAAATCTTCTGAATTTCTTACAACTAATAATGAAACAACGGTATGTGTGTTTCCAGCCACAGATGTTAACGCGAATATGGTAACGATTGGTGCAGGTAAAATAACAGCCCTCTATAATAAATATTATACTGATGAATTTATCAGGGCAATTATAGCTCATGAATATCATCATAGTGTTGCAACTGAAAAACGTCCACGTAGTGAAGGGACGGTGTTAGATCATCTCATATTTGAAGGAAGGGCAGTGATGTTTGAAAAATTAGTTGATCCTGATTTGAACTTTACGCGAGTTGATTTAGATTACAACAAAGTTTACTGGTCAGATGTTGCAGCAGATTTGGATAAGCGGGATCTGATTCGTGCATTAGAAATAATTAGGGGTGGAAATGGTCTACCCTATGAATATGGCTACAGTGAAGGCTATAAAATGGTAAAATCCTATCTTGATTTGCATCCCGATGTATCGATAGAGGAATGGACCGCCTTAAGTCCGAAAGAAATTTTTGAGAAAGGAAACTATCTTGAAAACTATCAATAAACAAGTAAGCAACAGACCGAGTATCAAGCGCGGTCTGTTGCTTCGTTTAGGCATCGATGAATGGTTAAAATTGCTTGTAAATGCATCCCTTCATGAAAGATGGTGCGTAGGAGTACTTGTTCAATGGTCTGCATACCCATGTCAATAGGTGGGAATTTTTCAGCTAATCGATGACCATAGCGCTCCTTTAAATGAGAGGGCTGCTGAGCCAAATACGTTTTTAACTCCTCAAAGGTTGGCGTTTCGTCGTCAAAATGAATAGGCGATGTACCAAAACCAAACCATTTCTTGAAAACGTCTAGCTCCGCATCCTTTTCTTTTGTTAAAGCCTCTATCCATAAATATTGATCGAGATAAATATGGCCCATATTCCAGCGAATATGATGATGAAAACCAGCTGGAATGATGTTTGCCTTTTCTTCTGACACATGCTCTAGTAAATGGAGTAACTCGCTACGGTAATGTGCTAACTGCTGAAATAAATTTTCTTGGCGTTGATTCATGTTCAACCCTCCTTTTAGTATGTATTGGCTAAAATTCTCCATTTTCCTGCAAAAAAAGAAGAACACTCTTTTGTGTTCTTCTCCAATTTATCTGCTTTGTGTCTGTAACGCTAAACGGACACCGAGACCGATATAAACGAAGCCAACTGTTTTTTCAAGCCAGTGTGAGCTACCGCTTGTTTTCGTAAAGATTTTTTCGCCAATGAAGCTTGTAATAATCGCTAGTAGGATTGTATATAAAGCACTCATCACGACAAATGTAATACCAAGTGTTAGCAATTGGCTTGTGACAGATTGCTCGTTATGCTGAACAAATTGCGGTAAGAAGGCAAGGAAAAACAGTGCCGTCTTTGGATTGAGGATTTCTGCTAAAAAGCCTTGGCGGAAGGACGTACTAGCAGGACTTTGTTCGACAGTCGGTTGTTCGATTTTCTTTGGTTTTGTGAGGAGCATCTGAATACCTAAGTAAACAAGGTATGCCACACCAATATATTTCACCACTTCAAAGGCAGTGGCTGATTTCATCAAGATAGCGGAAAGACCTAAAACAGCCGCTAATGTATGAACCAAGTCACCGAGACCGATGCCTAAAGCTGTATAAATACCATTCTTTTTCCCGCTTTTTAATGTTTGCGTAATGGTAATAATCACTGCAGGACCTGGGATTAAAAATAATAAAAGAACTATTGCGATAAAAGATAACATGCGAAACCATCCTATTCTAATAAACTAATCATTCTAGGGTGAATGCATGAAATATTATATTCTAGCTGTTGTGTGGCTGTCGATCAAGAAATATTGAAAAAATAATGAAAAATAATTCAGAAAACTACTAATTAGATTTTATTACCTAGTACTAATATTTAGTGTTAGAATAAGGGTATAAAAATATTTTGGAGGAATTCCTATGTTAACAGGTCAACAAATACAAGCTATTTTGCCACACCGTTATCCATTTCTTTTGGTGGATCGTATTATGGAATTAGAGGAAGGAAAGCGCGCAGTTGGAATGAAAAATGTGACGATCAATGAAGAGTTTTTTACAGGTCATTTTCCACAGTATCCTGTGATGCCAGGTGTGCTAATTGTTGAAGCATTAGCACAGGTTAGTGCAATAATTATGCTGACAAAGGCAGGGAATGAGGGGCGTTTAGGCTTATTGGCAGGAATTGATCATTGTCGCTTTAAGAAACAAGTAAAGCCTGGTGATCAGCTGCGTCTTGAGGTAGACATCACACGAGTAAAGGGAGCAGTTGGGAAAGGTAGAGGAATTGCCACCGTAGATGGAGAAATCGTTTGTGAAACAGATCTTGTTTTTGCGTTTGGATCATAAAAAAATGGAGGTGCTCCGTTGAATTACACATTTATGCTTTATATCGCCATTTGTATCATGCAAATAACGCTATTGGTAAATAGTACGATTGCTAAAGGCGCTTGGAATGGATTGACAATGTGGCTCTGTACGGCGGTTTTTGTTTTCGCAACAGCTATTTTCGGATTGAGTAGAGGACGGCGAAAAGACAATCAATAATAAATGACTTTGCTTGATAACGTACTACACGACTCTCTTTCCTTCATATAGTGAATGGAGTGAAAGTTTTAATGATGAGAGGGTGAGGAGGTTTGAGGGTCGCCATTATTGAAAAAAATGAAGAGCAGTTAAAGCCAGAGCAAGCGTTGGCGCACGATTTTTGTGATCAATTTGTCCTAAAGATGCATAAAAATATACTGCATAAAAAGCTTGATAAAGATGTGTATCAGTCCTATTTTGTTATTTTTCAGCAACAATATACAAGGCAGGAGCTGCGATTTATCGTCCATCTGTTAAAAGCACAGGCAATTGAGATACTACGTATGAAGCCCATGTTCATTACAATGAGTGGTGTCATTCTATCCGTTTTTACGTTCATAGCTATCACCATAAATAGTAAGCTTCTGTTAAACATGTCACTTGTCCAAATCGTCGCATTAGCCGTCTTGAGTTTTCATGTCGTCATTATATGGATTTCCTTTAAAATTGAATTCGAATATAAGCGGGTGCAGGCGGTGATTGCTTTATTGGATTATTACGTAACCATTGATTCCGAAGGGAGTGACCTTCATGCAAAAGACAGTTGACCAATTACATTATTGGCTTATAAAAGTACCAGAAGTATTTCATGTCATGACGGAAGCGGAAAGTACAAAACGACCTGCTCCGAAAAAATGGTCCAAAAAGGAGGTAATCGGTCATTTATGTGATGCGGCTACGGTCCATCTTGAACGATTGCTTCAAATTCAGTATGAAGCTTCACCCTATGTAGTGACTACATACGACCAAGTACAATGGGTCGCGTTACAGGGCTATCAGGAATTACCAATAGAAGATATCTTATTGTTATGGACAAGCTTAAACAAAAAAATCATGTATGTGCTGGAACACATAGCTGAAGAATCATTAAGCCTTCCATGTATGATCAATCAGCAACAAAGGACTTTGGGATGGTTGATTGAAGAGTATATACAACATTTGGAAGATCATATCCACCAGCAAATTTTAATGGATGAATGCGAAACGTAGGCATTTTTTTATGAAATCCTCAAATAATAAAGTACGAAAAAAATTATTTGGGGACGTGAACATGTGAAAAAGTTTTTATTGTTTTTACTACCAATTAGTCTCATCACAGTGTCGCTTTTTTATGTAAAAGTGAGTTCTTCTGAAAATAAAGGGAGAAAGTATTATGAGGAAGCAGGTCAAATTCTTTGGGAAATTCAGACAGATGAAAAAATCATTGCCTTAACATTTGATGATGGGCCACATCGCAAATATACAGCAGAAATCCTTGATATATTGGAAAAATATCATGCAAAAGCAACCTTTTTTATTGTCGGTCAAAATGCGGAAAAAAATCCTGAGCTGATTACAAGAATGTATGAAGAAGGGCATGAATTGGCCAATCATACCTTTACACACCCTTTCAAGACAAATGTACCTAATTTAATGAAGGAAATACAACAAACAGATGAAGTGATTGCAGGCATTACAGGCTATCAGCCAACATTATTTCGACCAGTAGAAGGACAATATACCGATGCGATGATTGATGCCATCGCAAAAGAAGGCTATAAAGTTGTGATGTGGTCCTGGCATTTAGATACACTTGACTGGAAAAGCCCTGGTGTCAATCGCATCGTGAGTACGGTATTAAAAGGTGTAAAGGCAGGCAATATTGTACTCTTTCATGACGGTGGGGGAAACCGAGCACAAACAGTCAAGGCAATGGAGCAAATCCTACCAGAGCTTGAAAAACAGGGCTACCAGTTTGTGACGGTTTCTGAATTATTGGAAATCCAAAGGACAAATAAGAAAATGGAAAAAAAACAGTAGTGTTGAAGTGATCCATCTTCAGCACTACTCTTTATGTAAAGGTTATTTTAACATTTTTTTGATTTGCTTCAGCTCAGCAATTAAATAATCGATTTGCATCTGCATGTGATCAACTTTGGCTGTTTGATCACCATTATTTGTTGGAGAAGAATCATTCTTCGCATTTTGTAGTGACTCTAGGGCTAGACCAGCTGCGATGGTCTGTATGCCATCCCCTAACGTTGAAATGGCTGTGCCGATATAGGCTAACTTTGCGATATAAATATCCATTGAATCATTGTTCTGGCTCTGTTTATTATTTCTTCCCATTTTTCTGCCTCCTTACGTTTGTCATTACTTGCATCATATGCGGCAACAAGTGAAAAGGCGATTCCTATTGTATTTGAATGAATCACTAAAAATGGTAAAATTAGCACAATGAACGTATTGGGGGAATAACCATGGCGCAAGTAGAGCTGATTGAAATGAATGGTGAGCTGCTAGAGGGAATGGGCAGCTATTGTTTACGAAGCAAGAAGAAAACAGTGGGCTATCAAAACAAAAACAAATGGCTTAATCAACAATTTGAAAAGGGCTTACATTACATACAAGTGCTTGAAAATCAAAAGCAAGTAGGTTTTATAGAATATACAGACGCGGAATACTCTTCGAGGGTTGTGCATGCAGATGGCTATGTGGTGATTCATTGTTTATGGGTAAGTGCAGTAGGCAAGGGCTATGGTACACAATTATTAAAGAGATGTTTAGAGGATGCCAAGGAACGTGGGAAAAAGGGAGTGGTGGTCATCACCAATGACCAAACTTCCTGGACGCCAAGCAAGGATTTATTTTTACAACACCAATTTCAACCTATTGCAACAGCACTCGATGCTTTTGAATTATGGGTGTTTCCATTTCATGAAGGCGTTGAACTGCCATACTTTCCTGATAATTGGCAGGAACGATTAACGAGGTTTCCTCATTTAACGATTTTACGTTCTTTTCAATGCCCTTATGTAGACGTTGCAACAGAGAATATTCAACAAGCTGCGAAAAAATTAGGGCTGCTGCCAGAGTTGGTGGATCTTCAAACGAGAGAAGAGCTGATGGAGAAATCACCGACGCCATATGGTATTTTTTCAGTGGTTTATAAAGGACAATTGATTTCCTTCCATCGATTAACCGTGCATTCCATTTATAAAAAACTGCAAAATCTCTTGAATAATTCCTGATTGGATGCAACTTTTTGGGACACTGGCACGTTATATTCTTATAGCATTTCTATGATTCTTTGAGTTTTTTGTTGACTGCTACTAGGAAATGAGTAAAATTAAAAGGCAGTACCATAATATGCCTAAACTTAGTAGTATGATGGGTGAATAGGTGCTGGAATGCTCGTTAGAATGAAGCATGATAGGACAAGGTCTGTCATGAAACTTTGACAGTCTTTTTCTTTTCGTCTTCTGGATAACCTGTTAAGATGGTAGTAGTGTGACAACAAGTTAGTGTAAATGAGAGTGGTGACAATCAAGATGGATGAACAGAAAAAAGAAAGTACAGAACAGCAGCAGGAGCCGACTCCAGCTGAAATAAAGCCGGCAGGACAATTTATACAACTAAAACCGTTTAAATTTATCATGCTAATGTTCTTTACGATTCTTATTACGGCAGGTTTAACGATTTTTGCGTTAACCTTTGGTGATAAGAAAGTAGTAGAAGTGAAAGTTCCGATTGAACGAGAGGAATTTACAAAATTATATGAAGCATTTGATTTACTGAAAAATAACTATTACCAAGATATCGATGATGAAAAAGTGGTCGATGGTGCGATCAATGGTATGTTTGATGCATTAGGCGATCCCTATTCCGATTTCATGGTAAAGGAAGAAGCAGATCAATTTAATTCTGGCTTATCTTCGAGTTTCCAAGGAATTGGGGCAGAAATCCAAGAACGTAATGGTTATATTACAGTTGTGTCACCTATCAAAAATTCTCCTGCTGAAAAGGCAGGCTTATTACCAAAAGATATTATCTTAACAGTTGATGGGAAAAGCATTCAGGGCTTAAGTGCAACAGAAGCGGTTGCCTTAATTCGCGGTGAGAAAGGAACACCCGTGAAATTAACGGTGAAACGCGGCGAAAATACAGAGGCTATTCACATGACGATTGTTCGTGACGATATCCCAGTAGAAACCGTTTATGGTGAAATGCTTGATGGCAATATTGCCCATATTCAAATTACATCATTTAGTGAACAAACAACCAAAGAGCTTGAAAAAATCCTTGCTGAGTATGAAGGCAAAGGAATGAAGGGCATTGTCTTAGATCTACGTCAAAATCCTGGTGGCTATTTAACGGCTGCTGTCGATATTTCTAATTTCTTTGTACCAGAAGGAAAAGCGATTGTGCAGGTACAAGAAAAAGATGCAGAGCCTCAAATTACAAATGCCATTGCAGGTAAAAAATATAACCTACCAATTACAGTACTTGTCGATAGTGGTAGTGCCTCTGCCTCTGAGATTTTAGCAGGAGCATTAAAAGAATCAGTCGGTGCCAAAGTTGTAGGTGAAACATCCTTCGGTAAAGGGACTGTCCAAAATGTAACACCATTAAAAGACGGCTCGAATCTGAAATTTACAACAGGTAAATGGTTAACGCCAAACGGCAACTGGATTAATGAAAAAGGCATCGAGCCTGATGTTAAAGTTGGTTATCCATCGTATGCCTCTTTACCATACTTGAACGCCTCTTTAGAAATGAAGACAGGCCTACAATCTGACTCTGTGAAAGCAGCAGAGGAGATGCTTCAAGTGCTAGGGTATGAGCCTGGTGAAGTAGATGGAATCTTCGATGACAATACAGCGCATGCAGTAGAAGAACTACAAGCAGCGAGTAACCTTGAAGAAACAGGTATATTAACAGGCAATACAACGTATGCATTAATGGATGCTATACGTGCGAAAATGAAAGCCGATGATCCTCAGTTATTAAAAGCGAAAGAGCTCCTTGTAGGAACAGCTGAAAAAACGGAGGAAACAACAAACTAACAGTGTAGCTGTCGCAGCAGTCGTCTTTCACGGCATCTGCGACAGCTTTTTTTATAGGAGGAACTAGAATGAAAGATGTGTACCTATTTAGTGGCTTTTTAGGGAGTGGCAAAACATCCATGCTGACAGATGTCATTCGCCAGCTAAAAGAAAAGAAATACAAGCCTGCTGTTATTATGAATGAGCTAGGGAAGCTGCCATTTGACTCACAGGCAGTGGAGAAGGATATCCCGCTCAAGGAGATGCTAGAGGGCTGTATTTGCTGTTCTGGTGCTGAAAAAACGGAGGCACAAATTCAATCTCTTCTATTAGATAGTGATTTTGATGTGCTCATTATCGAAACAACAGGCGCAGCACATCCTGTAGAAGCATTGGATGCTGTTTTTTCACCGCTATTTGCAGATCAGCTCAATATCAAAGGCATTATCACCGTGGCTGATTCTAAGCTCTGGCTACACCGTGATACATTAACACCACAAGTGCGCTCTTTATTTATGGAGCAAATTCGCCACGCACACCTCTTATTAGCAAATAAAACCGATTTATTAACAGAGGCAGAGCAAGGGCAGGTCGTCTATGAACTGCAGGGCTTGAACCCACATGCTTTTATTTTGCAAACAACAAATGGACGCGTACCGCTCAGCCTATTAGAAGGCTTAAAGGCAATGACACAAATTGATAAAACAGCCATTGTCAAAGCGCCGATAGCCTCAATGCAGCTAGGTTCCCGCTTAGTGGATTTCACAGATCAGGAATTTACACAGGAGCAGTTTGAGGATTGGGTGCGTGCATTACCCGAAACGATCTATCGTATGAAAGGCTATGTACCGATTAAGGGCATCAAAAACCCAATGTTGTTCCAATATGCTTATGGAATGGTTCAATGGCTCCCAGAATATATAAAAATGCCAGCAAAACTTGTTATTATTGGAGAGAATGTTGGTGCATTACCTGTTATTGGGGTAAATTGAAGAAGAAAGCAACCTATGAATTTCTGCCATGTACAACCTGTGTAGTTTTACGCAGGTTGTTTTATTTTTATGTAAATGAAATGTAACGTTCTTGTAACATAACTGTAATATAAGATTGGCAATAGGCTACGACACTAGCTGTCTCTAGGACGATTCAACGATAGCAATGAAAAAAAGAGGTTAAAAACCGAGTGCATAAAACATGCGTTTTTTATTCATGTTTTCGAAAATATCTACTAGTTTAAGAGGGGTGTCAACCCTCTTTCAAACGTAAGTATTTCATAGATTGGTTAAACCTGCTAAAAAATAGCGCGAAAAAAACGTGATTTTCCGCGCATTTTCTTCTTCGTTGGCGTTGTTAGCAAATGTTGGTAAGATTTTAATGAAAATCATCCCTTACGATTAGTGGCAGACAAGGAGGAATTGCAAACATGAAAAAAACACTAACAGCAATTTGTGCAACATTTCTTTTAGCAGCTCCAATTCAAATAGCTTCTGCTGCTGCAAATACAACAGAGGGGAATTCCGTACAGCAATCAACGAACTGTAAAGTTTATTATTATAAATGGTCAAACAACAATCATAAGTGGACAGTCAAACTTCCACAGGCATCTACACCATCTAAAGAGACGCCAACAACAAATAATACAACACCAACAAAGCCAAATAATAATCAATCATCACAAAACGAAAAGCCAGCAACACCACCAACTACTTCAACACCATCAACAACAACTTCAGATGTGAACGCATTTGAACAAGAAGTAGTAAAATTAACAAACGCTGAGCGTACAAAAGCTGGTTTATCACCACTTCAAACGGATGCGAAATTAATGGCTGCAGCTCGTGAAAAATCACAAGATATGCAAACAAACAAATATTTCTCACATACGAGCCCAACATTTGGTTCACCATTTGATCGTATGAAAGCTTTAGGCATCGCATATAAAGGTGCAGGTGAAAACATTGCTCAAGGTCAACGTTCTCCACAAGAAGTAGTACAAGCGTGGATGGACTCACCAGGACACCGTGCAAACATTTTAAACGGTAAATTTACGCACATCGGTGTAGGTTACGTAAAAACAGGTAACTACTGGACCCAACAATTTATCCAAAAATAATCATTTATTAATAGAAAGATGCTCTACAAGTCTGTAAAGGCTTATAGGGCATCTTTTTTTATTGAATTAATGGTAAAATTTGATGAGAAAGGGGAGATAAAATTGAAACAATATAGCATAGCCATCGCGATTTTCTCATTGGCCATCTCTTTTGTGATAGGAAGCTGGCTCATCGCTACTAGTGTAAGGGAGCAACCAAAAGAACCCGTGCAACACCAGCTATTATCACAAGAAGAGGCCGCGGATTATTTAGGGATTCGTGTAGTGGAAGTGCTAAAATTAACAGAAATCCCAGATGGATCAAATAGTTACATAAGCGAAATCCCTCATGTGAAGGTAGGGAAGAAAGTCTATTATCCGAAGCAAGCCATGGATCGATGGCTACTGGATATGGAATTAATCGTTGTACCCTAAGGAAAAATACTGTAAAAGGAGCTTTGCGGAATCACTATAAAAAAGCGTGCCCTTGATGATAAAGAAGTGCGCGTATCTTAATAAAAAGAGCGCTTTTTCTTTGAAAAGGAGCGGGAATCCAAATAGAAGGAGCGGTTCCCTCTGAAAAAGGAGCGTCTATCCGGATAGAAGGAGCGCTTCCCCTTCGAAAAGGAGCGTGAATCCTGATGAAAAGAGCGGTTCCCTCTGAAAAAGGAGCGTCTATCCGGATAGAAGGAGCGCTTCTACCTCAAAAAGGAGCGTCTATCCAGATAAAAAGAGCGCTTCTCCCTAGAAAAGGAGCGGGAATCCAAATAAAAAGAGCGCTTCCCCCTGAAAAAGGAGCGGGAATCCTAATGAAAAGAGCGCTTCCTCCTGAAAAAGGAGCGGGAATCCAGATAAAAAGAGCGCTTCCGCCTAGAAAAGGAGCGGGAATCTTAATGAAAAGAGCGCTTCTACCTCAAAAAGGAGTGGATATCCGGATAGAAGGAGCGCTTCCCCTTCGAAAAGGAGCGTGAATCCTAATGAAAAGAGCGCTTTTCCTTTGAAAAGGAGCGTGAATCCAGATAAAAAGAGCGCTTTCTCCTCGAAAAAGAGCGTCTAACCTGATGGAAGGAGCGCTTCCGCCTAGAAAAGGAGCGTCTATCCTAATAGAAGGAGCGCTTCTACCTCGAAAAGGAGCGTGTATCCAAATAAAAAGAGCGCTTCCCCTTCGAAAAGGAGCGTGAATCCTAATGAAAAGAGCGCTTCCACCTAGAAAAGGAGCGTCTATCCTGATGAAAAGAGCGCTTTCTCCTAGAAAAGGAGCGGTTATCCTGATAGAAGGAGCGCTTCCGCCTAGAAAAGGAGCGTCTATCCTGATAAAAAGAGCGATTCTACCTCAAAAAGGAGCGGTTATCCTGATAGAAGGAGCGCTTCCCCTTCGAAAAGGAGCGGTTATCCTGATGAAAAGAGCGCTTCTACCTCAAAAAGGAGCGTCTAACCTGATAGAAGGAGCGCTTCCCCATTAAAAAGGAGCGTGTATCCAAATAAAAAGAGCGCTTCCCCTTCGAAAAGGAGCGTGAATCCTAATGAAAAGAGCGCTTCCACCTAGAAAAGGAGCGTCTAACCTGATGGAAGGAGCGCTTCCGCCTAGAAAAGGAGCGTCTATCCTAATAGAAGGAGCGCTTCTACCTCGAAAAGGAACGGGAATCTTAATGAAAAGAGCGCTTCCCTTTGAAAAAGGAGCGTGAATCCTGATGAAAAGAGCGCTTCTACCTCAAAAAGGAGCGTCTATCCTGATAGAAAGAGCGCTTCCGCCTAGAAAAGGAGCGTCTATCCTAATAGAAGGAGCGCTTCTACCTCGAAAAGGAACGGGAATCTTAATGAAAAGAGCGCTTCCCTTTGAAAAAGGAGCGTGAATCCTGATGAAAAGAGCGCTTCTACCTCAAAAAGGAGCGTCTTCCAATCAAAAAAGAGCGCCCTCCAATCAAAAATAGTCACCCTCCATAGAAGGAGTGCCTCCCCAGCGGAAAAAGGTCGGTGAAATTTTTATTTCTCTTTTTAAAATAATAGTTTTTAAAATGTATTTTGGGGGAATTGATAAATAAGTAGTGGGTAAAAAGTAGGGAGAGGTGAGATGGATGAAAAAGCCGAATCTATTAAAGCAATTTTTTACAAAAGAAGAAAGTACGCATACGATTGCGCTGGCTACAGCTCAAGACCATCGTTTGTTTTCATATGCCATGTCCTTTGCCAAGTATCACCCCGATATGATGATTGTGTTTTCGGCAGATGGTGAAATTATTTATGTGAATCAAGAGGCACTCTATCAACTATTACAATATCGACCTAGTCATGCAGAGGATTTTAAGAAAATTCTGACCGAGGCAGATTATAAACGGTTAAAAAGAGCGTTCAATCGAACATTACGAGGAAAGTCGGTCAAAATTGATATTGAAAGGCTACAGCATCAAGGACAAAATCTAAGCCTCGTGCTGACGTTTATACCAATCAAAAATGATGATAATCAGGCGGAGGGGCTCTATTTAATCATTGAAGATATGTCCACTTATTCAGCCATGAAGCATCAGTTAATGCTCCATGAGAAGCATTTAAATTACGCCCAGCATATTGCGGCAGTTGGGAGCTGGGAGTACTTTATTCAGCATGACAAACTGTATTGCTCGGATAATTTTTATCATATCTTTGGCTTTGAGCGTTCAGATAATGATGGCATTGATCGCGCGTTCCAGTTCATTCATCCAGATGATTATGAAAGGACCTACGATGCATTTAATCATGCACGGAAAGGGACTAATTTTGACAATGACTTTCGAATTTATCACGGTAAAACCAATGACCTGCGTTTTTTACAAGCGGCTGCCGAAGTGATATGGAAGGATGACAAGCCCTTTAAGATGATAGGGGTTGTCAAAGATGAAACGGCTTTCAAACTACTTGAGCAAACGTTAAATGACACACTAGCCAATTACCATTCTATCTTTGACAATTTAGATGCAGGGATTTGGATGCGAGATTCCATTAGGGGAAATATGCTGTTCGCCTCTAAAGGACTAGAGGACATTTTAGGGATTCCGTTAGCCAAGCTTTACGAAGACTCAGAAGTATGGATTAATATGATTCATCCTGCTCATCGTGAGGAAGTATTAGCGTATACGGATCATCTCGCTTCAGGCAAGAGCTATCAAGTGATTTATCGTATACTCACAAGTGATAACCAGACCAAGTGGTTACTGGAACAAATTGTGCCAAGACTAGATGAGGAGGGCGAGGTGAACCATATTTTCGGCTTAGTAACCGATATTACGAAGGAGATCGAACGGGAAAAGAAGTTGAATTATTTAGTGTATTTTGATGAATTAACTGGTTTACCGAATCGGTTGAGCTTGCATGATAAAGTCGATACCTTATGCGTAGCTGGCGAACCCTTCGCGCTATTATATATTTCCATTAATCGCTTTCATGTATTAAATAATGCGCTCGGTACAAAAATTGGTGATGAGCTTCTTCGAACGGTGACCAACTATTTTTCAACGCTAACCGATGATCATAGTTACATGGCACGCCTAGACAATCAGCATTTTATCATTGTCATTAAAAAATATGTGAGCAAGCAGCATATTTACGCGTTGGCTAGCCGTTTGCTGAAAACTTTTGAAACACCTCTTTCCATTAATGACTATCGCCTGCACCTATCTGCTAGCATTGGTATTGCTTTTTATCCAGAGGAAGGCTTAACGAGAAACATCTTGTTAGAAAATGCGTACTCCGCTTTGTGCTACGCGCAACAGCAGGGAAGGAATCGCTTTCATATTTATGCCTTTACCGAAGATATTACTTCCTATAAGCATTACGTGTTAGATCGCGATATGCGACAAGCAATGTTAAATGAGGAATTTGAGTTATATTTTCAACCATTGGTAGAACCGCAAAAGGGGATTATTTATGGGGCAGAGGCGTTAATCCGTTGGCATCATAAAGAATGGGGCCTTGTATCACCTGGTGAATTTATTCCATTAGCGGAAGAAAACCATATGATTCATATCATTACAGATTGGGTGATTAAAAAAGCATGTACTTTGTTACAGCACTGGAAACAGCAAGGACATGTGTTGCGAACAATTAGCATTAATATATCACCGATTCGTTTGATGAAAAAGGGCTTTATTCAGTTTGTACAAGAGCAATTACAGATCAATTCGATTGACGCGCATTATTTACAGTTCGAGATTACCGAAAGTACCATCTTAAAAAATAGTACAAGTGTGATGACTGTTTTAAAGGAACTGCAAGAAATCGGTGTCAAAATTGCCATTGGTGATTTTGGGACAGGCTACTCATCCTTAGAATCATTGCGAACATTCCAACCAACGACACTCCATATCTATGAAGCGTTTATTCGTGAAATTCGTCATGATCGTCCGATTGAAAATGGACTGATTTCCACAACGATTTATTTAGCAAAAATGCTCGGTATTCAGGTAGTGGCAAAAGGGGTCGAAAATTACGAGCAATTTATCTTTTTAAAGCAACAAGAATGTGATTATGTGCAAGGCAGCATCTATGCGAAGGCGGTCCCTGCAAAAGCCTTTGAAAAAATGCTGGCACAAGGCGTTTTAACACCGCCAAAAGCCATTGCTCATAAAAAACCCGTGGTGGAGAGACGCAAATATTACCGCTTCCAATTCCCAGCCTATGTGAAGGGCTTCATGACGATTATCGAAATGAATGAGCAAAAAATTAATATCGGTTATACCCCTATCATCATCGAAAATATTAGCTTAGGAGGCATGAAGATTCGCTCTTCTTTAAAGCTACCAGTTAATCAAACGATGAAGTTTAAATTTAGCTTTATTTTGATGAATCAATCATTTAACTTAGAGGGTACATTTAGATGGACTTTAGAAGAAAAATATCAAATTTACTCTTATGGGGTCGCCTTCAATTTGACGCAGGAGGATGAAGGGAAATTAGCCCCGATCATCAATCGAATGACAACCTTGCATAATAACCATGAAAAAATAGAGGGAACACCCTTTATGTATGAGGATATCGAAGCTTATTTTAAAAAATAGCACATCATGAAGATGCCCATTTGTTCTTAAGGGCATCTTTTTTCATGGCATTGTATCCCGCTAGCTCCGCGTTTGAAATAGAAGAAAAATGCTTATACTCTCCAGTAGAGGAGGCGTTTTATGGATAAAGTGAAGTATATGATGAAAAGCCTGCAAAAGGCATTCTACCATTCCTCGGATTTGACCATCAGACAAATAGATTGGCATGAAGGGAATACGGCTATTTTATGCTTTTACGCTTCTCTAGTTGATGCGAAAGAAGTTCAAAAAATACTGGATACGATTTATGCACGTTTAGATACAGAAAAACCTTTTTGGAGTGAAACCTTACTTACGACATTGCAAGATTTTTCCTTGCCACAAGCGATTGAACGAGTTTGCCAAGGTGAAACACTCGTGATTTTGCCTGACACGGGTGAGATGCTGACACTCAACATCATTAATGAGGTACGTCGAAATCTCGAAGAGCCGATTAACGAACATATTCTTCGTGGCTCCCATGAGGGGCTAATTGAGCGTGCGGATACCAATTTAGCCTTGATAAGAAGGCGAGTGAATAATCCTGCCCTTGTCGTAAAATCTTTCTCGATTGGTCATCAAACCAAAACAAAAGCCTATTATCTATATATGGATGGGGTTATACAGCCTGAGACCTTACAGGAGATTGAAAAGCGAATTGCAGCGATTCAAATCGATTATTTTTATAGTATTGGTCAATTAAGTGATGCTTTAGAGGATTCGGTGCTATCGCCATTTCCTCAATTGTTAAATACAGAGCATCCAGATCGCGTGGTAGCTAATCTAGTGGAGGGCAAGGTTGTGATCATGACCGATATTTCCCCTTCTGCCTTAATTGGTCCTGTGACGTTTTTCTCTTTCTACCAAACACCCGATGACTACAATGGTCGGGTTGTCGTTGGTACCTTTTATAAAATAGTCCGTTTGCTGTCGTTTATAACGGCGGTTTTTTTACCAGCTTTTTATATAGCAGTGATTAGCTTTCACTTTGAGGTACTGCCCTTAGAATTAAGTAATCAAGTGAAAAATGATGTCAACGATATTCCTTATCGACCACTAATCGAAGCTCTCATACTGGAGATTATTATGGAGCTCATTCGAGAATCGAGTATTCGCTTGCCACAATCGGTTGGGCAAACGATTGGAATCGTCGGGGGTTTAGTAATAGGAGATGCCATCGTTAGTGCGGGGTTAGTGTCGAATTTAATGATCATTGTCGTCGCCCTAACGGCTATTTCAAGCTATGTTGTGCCATCTGTTGAATTGAATAGTACGATACGTATGCTACGTTTTCCGTTTATGGTACTCGCCTCATTGTTTGGGTTTTTAGGGATTGTCGTGGGGATTGTTATTTTACTCATTCATCTTATCAGTTTAACATCTATCAAACAGCCATATTTTTCACCCATCGTACCTTTTCAGCCGAAAGCGGTGTTTAAGATTTTTTTACGCTGGCCATTCATTAAACCAACAGTCCAAGTCACTTCCTTTCAACCGCCGAACGATGAACAGCTAAAAAATGAGGATACACCATGAATTTTTCTTTATCCAAGGCGCAATTTTTTTTACTACTATTTATTATTCAAACAGGTGTTGTCTACATTGCCTTCCAAACACCATTAATCATTTACAGTCAACACAGTGCTTGGGTTGTTTTTTTTTAGCGAGTGTCATTCATTATGGCCTGTTATGCTTGTTTGAACAGTATTATCCGTATTTCTATTTAAATGGATTTTTTCGCTGGGTCTATCAAATCTATTGGCTAGTTTTAAACGCTGTATTGATTGCCTATATGGGGTATGTTTTAGCCACATGGGTCTTACCACAAACACCTGAATGGCTTGTAGTTGGGATGATTGTAGGGCTGTCCTTGTATGCTAATCTTGTAAGACCAGAAACGGTCATCAACATTGGTGTCATGCTCATACCTATCATTTTCCTCTTCGTGATCTTTTTAATGCTTGCTGTTCCAGATTTAACGTGGAGTAATCTTTTTCCCGTTGAATGGCACAATACGAAACTAATCATGGCGGGTTTGATTCATAGTACCTATGCTTTTTTTGGAATTGAAATGTACCTTATTTATCGACCTTTTCTAAAACGAGATACACAAGTGAAAGGTCGGCCTTTATTCATCTACCAATTGGTCCTTTTTGTATTTTATATGATTTCCGTGCTTTTTACGCAAATGTTCTTTGCTCTAGAGGAAATTAAACTGATCCCAGAGCCAATCATGTATATTTTAAAATCACAGGAAGTGACATTTGTTAAAAGACTTGATATTTTCTTCGTCTATATTTGGCTATCGTGGTCTATTGTCACGGTCATGATTTTTGGTCTGTCCTTTCGCGTGCTATATTTTTCTAAAAAGAGGAAGCACCCGAAACGGAGTATTGTCATTTACCATCTTTTACTAGCGATTCTACCGCTCTTTGTAATGCAATTTCAACAAATTGAGTTTATCAAAAATTCTTTACACTATGTATTACTAGTGTTTACTTTTCTACTACCAATGATCATTATGTGTTGGAATAAATGGAGGGGAAAACGTGTTTCGTAAAGGGAGTATCATCATCTTATCTATAGTACTAGTGGCTGGCTGTTGGGATGAACGCCTTTATAAAAACGCTTCTGTTGTGACGCTCGTTGGTGTGGAAGGATATGTTGGGGATTATAAAGGTTATTATGCCTATCCGAATACAACAACTCAGCAAAATGAAGTGATTGAAGCGGTCGGGATTTCACCGAGAGAGGTGCGCACGAATGCCAATTTGAAAGTTGAGCAAACACTGGATTTATCGGAGCTATCAACCATCCTAATAGCCGATTATACGGTGAGGAAACCCATTTATGATGTCTTGGACATATATTTTCGTGATCCTAAAAATCCGATTTCTATTAAAGTGGCGATAACAGAAGGGGATGTCAAACCATATATTGACTTAACAAAGGATTTAGCAGGAAGTGCAGGCTCCTATTATGAACGCTTTATCGAAAGCACAGAGGAAAATACATTTTTTCCGAAATTAGATTTACAGACGATTGGCTCTATGCTATTTGAACAGACTGTTGATATTGTACTTCCTTATTTCCAGCTAAGTGAGGATAAACAACATGCTGTGGTGGCTGGATTAGCCTTGTTTTCAGGTCAAACGTTTACAGGCACAGTATTAACACCAAAACAATCGCTCATCATGCTTATCCTAATGAATCAATCGAACAAACAAGCACGTATGAGCTATATGTGGAAGCATGACGGGAAAGAAATGCCGATTACAGCAAATGTCATCCATATAAAGCGTAAATGGACAGTGAATGAGGAACTAAGAAGAATAACGATGGATTACCAAGTCGAGGTGGAAATCGAAGAATTCGCCCAAGATCATTTATATAAAGACCCGATTTTTAAGGATGTTCAACA
This sequence comes from Lysinibacillus sp. FSL K6-0057, assembly GCF_038630885.1. Classification (NCBI taxonomy): domain Bacteria; kingdom Bacillati; phylum Bacillota; class Bacilli; order Caryophanales; family Bacillaceae; genus Lysinibacillus; species Lysinibacillus sp. FSL K6-0057. The sequence continues at coordinate 2,426,706 of NZ_CP152047.1, forward strand.
AATGATTCAAGAGCATGTGCAGGCTGAGTTTGAGGAGGTTATTCGTATTCTTCAGAATCAAAAGTCTGATACATTAGGAATTGGTCGCTATATTCGCGCTTATCACCCGAAAATATTCAAAGAAGACTGGCATGCTGAATATGCTTCCTTACAGCTAGTGCCGTCTGTTCAAGTGAAAATCATTCGTACAGGTGTTTTACGTTAAAAAATCGCCTTTCTCAAGTTGGAGAAAAGCGATTTTTGTCGTTAGACTGTGACTCTTTTTTGAACAATCAGCAGGCGGATTAATAGGGTAATCGCGCCCATTGTTAAACCTGCCACAAGTCCAATCCAATAGCCAAACGGGCCGAAATCTGTATGCGTAGCAAGGGTATACCCAACTGGCAAGCCAATCACCCAGTAAGAGATAATGGCCATGATAAATGTGATCATGACATCCTTATAGCCTCTTAATGCCCCTTGTACAGGTGCTTGAATCGCATCAGATAGCTGGAAAATGGCTGCATAGACTAAAAATTGTACAGCATACTCAAGAACCATCTGATCAGTCGTATACATATGGGCTACAGGCTCACGTAAGATAAATAAGATGCAAGCAGAAATAAAGCTAAATAAAATGGCAGTGCCGACACATAGATAACTATACATACGAGCATCTCGCATGCGACCAGCCCCAATCTCAAAACCTACTAATATCGTGACGCCCATAGAAATACTGAGCGGCACCATGTATAACAGGGAGGTGAAATTGATGGCAATCTGATGGGCTGCGATAATTTCTGTGCTAAAATTACTCATCATCATGGTAACGGCAGAAAAAATACTCGTTTCTGCAAATAGGGAAATGCCGATCGGTACACCAATCAATAAAATTTCCTTCCATCGAAGCCATTCAAGCTTAGGCCAATCATGAAACAGACGGAAACGTTCGAACGGTACTCGTTTGGCGATAATCCATACAGTAATCAGGAATATTAGCCAGTATGTAATCGCTGTAGCTACACCAGCCCCGATGCCACCAAGCTCAGGTGCACCGAATTTGCCGAAAATAAAGATATAGTTCAGCACGATATTGATCGGCGTCGTCATTAAGGTAATGATCATTGTGACACGTGTCTGGCCAAGGGCATCGATAAAACAACGCATAACAAAAAATAAGAAGAGTGGCAAAAGACCAGCACACATCGAATAGATATAGCCTTTTGCAATGGTATGTACAGCAGATTCTAAGTTCATCTTGCTAAGTATCCAATCGATGCCAAAGAAGAGTCCTGTAAAAATAAGGACTGCCAGCAGTATCGCAACATAAATGCCTTGTTGGACTGCCTTTTTTGCATCCATCTCTTTTTTGGCTCCGACAAGCTGTGAGACAATGGGGGTAATTGCAAGAAGTATACCTGATAGTCCTGTATAAATCGGCATCCAAATGGAGGAACCAATCGAGACACCTGCTAAATCAACCGACCCATAGCGACTGGACATTAAAATATCAAAAAATGAAATAAGATAAATGGCTACCTGTGTCACTAAAATAGGGACAATCATTTTTAAGAGTAGCGCGTATTTTTCCTTAATTGTGGATGTTTGATACATATTTTCTACTTCCTTCATGAACATAATGAACAAGTATAGCATATGTAAAGAGAGAAAAGCTGAAATTTTCATGCTTCATCTATATCTTTTCCTCCGCATATAGTAAAATAGAACACTGTAAACAAAAAGTAGTGCTAACTACAATGGTTTTAAGGAATAGGAGAATTTGTGTGAAACAACAAACAATCATTTTAACCGGTGGTGGGACAGCTGGCCATGTATCGTTAAACCAAGCGATACTCCCGTCTTTACTTGAACTTGGTTATGATGTCCACTATATTGGCTCTGAGCAGGGTATTGAAAAAGAATTAATTGGCGAGGCGTTCCCCAATGTTCCGTTTTATGGCATTGCGAGTGGTAAATTGCGTCGTTATTTCTCGATGAAAAATTTTACAGATCCGTTTAAGGTGCTTGCTGGAATGATGCAGGCTTTTCGTATTATTAAAAAAGTGAAGCCACATGTTATCTTTTCAAAAGGAGGGTTTGTCTCTGTACCCGTTGTAATGGCAGCGAAATTGGCAGGTGTGCCAGTCGTCATCCATGAGTCCGATGTAACACCTGGCCTTGCCAACAAAATAGCCTTGCCTTTTGCTTCTCATGTATTCACGATTTTTGAAGAAACACTAAAGCATCTACCGCAAGAAAAGGCGACTTGCACAGGCTCCATTATTCGTCCTGAGTTATTTGAGGGGGAAAGAGCAAGGGGGCTATCTTTCTGCGGCTTCTCCACATTGAAGCCTGTATTGCTTGTGATGGGTGGAAGTTTGGGCTCTGTTGTCCTAAATGAGGCGTTGCGTAAAAACTTACCAGAGCTTCTAAAGCAATTTCACATCATTCATTTATGTGGAAAGGGAAACTATGACCAAGCACTAGAGGCGATGCCAGGCTACAAGCAATTTGAGTATGTGACAACGGAGTTACCTGATTTATTGCATGCTGCAGATTTTATTGTGTCACGAGCAGGCTCTAACTCCATCTTTGAATTTTTAGCGCTTCACAAGCCGATGCTATTAGTACCTCTCTCTGCGCAAAAAAGCCGTGGGGATCAAATTTTAAATGCCAACTTGTTTAAAAAACAAGGTTATGCAGAAGTGTTACAGGAAGAAGAGTTGACAAAGGAATCTTTTATGAAGTCTGTTCATACACTAACAGAGCGTAAAGTGGCAATGGTAGAGACAATGGCAAAAACGCAAAAACCAAAAACACCAGATGAAATGGCGTCCTTAATTTTACGCTACAAAAAATAAGTGCTATTTGAAAAGAAAAGAAGCTATGAGGCAGGTCAAAATGACAACACCTTATAGCTTCTCTTTTATCTATATCGCACACTACATTGCTTGCTCTTCGCCTTCTTGCATTTGATGTGCCGTTGTTAGGTAGAATAAATCTTTTGGAATTTTAAATAAATCAAATTGTGCCTCACCACTATTGACCTGTGCTAATAATGTTGGGTGACTTTCATTGGCGTTCACTACATAAGGTAGCTTTAAAGCAGCACGCTGTGATTTTAAATTTTCAACTCGTATACGGAGAAATACCGTGTGGAAATTATAGTCAAAAAATAATTCGTTCAAAAATAACATTTTTGCTTTTTGATTATAACCTTTACCTTGGTAAGGGAGTCCAATCCACGTTCCTAGAAAGCCTGCACCGTCCTCCACATCGTGAATACTAATGGTGCCGATTGGTTGACCCCAATCATCAGTTATGGTCCTCGAGATAGCGAGTCCTCTCGCTTCCTCTTCAATCAGTTGTTTTGTCATAAACCAATATTCATCAGCAGATGTGGCTTTTTGACGGACAAAAGGGAATACAGAAGGGTGTGATAATAGCTCATAAAGCTCTGTACATTCATGCAGGTCTCGATGTTTAAGCATACGAAACGCCTCCTTTACTAGGGTAGTTAAAACAATTCCGTTGAAGCATAAAGAAGAAAACTAAAATTCGTACTGGAATTAAAACCCAAAGAACTAGACGTTATAACTATGATATTCCATAATCTCCCGCTGTCTTACTGATTTCGACCATACCGAAAAAAGGCTAGTTTTTTAAATATAATATAACATATAATCTGTTTGATGCAATCATTTTGCTCGTAAAAAAACAAAATTTGAGTTTAATAGTCAGTAAATTCTGACAAAAGAAATGAGATTATCAATAATATTGTTGTTTTTTAGCATTAAGCCTATCCTATCAATTTTATCTAATATTAATCATTTATCTAATCCTTTAGTAGGAATAGAGACTTGCTAGAATAGGTAATATACCAAAAATTATCCTAAAAAGGATATAATTTTTATGATTCTAGAAAGGTAATTTTTTATTTTTATGTTATAATAGTAGTATTAATTTTGATCTAATGAAACATACATATGAACATTTCTATCATGATGGCAATGGCTTTTCTGGAGGTGACAGCATGGAGTATATTTTAAGCGAAGATTTCTTTAATTCATTATTTATTGGCAAGGATTTTGCTTTTCTCGTGAAAAAAGTTGGGGACGATTATCAATATATTCGCTTAAATCAAGCAGCTCGAGATCTGTTATCGAATGAGGCGATTGGCAAAATGATTTCGGCCGTTACCTCAAAGCGTAATTTTTCGATCATTCAGAAAAATTATCATGAGGCAATTAGAGAACATAAACAGGTTGACTATGTAGATTATGCATATGTTCAGTCGGAGGTTCGTAAATATGAAACATCCGTCAGACCGTTAAAATATAAGAATGAAGACTATATATTAGCCATTACGAAGGAAATACTTTATGACCGCAGTATTGAAGATAAATTTTTATTTATGCGGTCCATGTTTGATCATGCCTTTTTCTCTACGGTCATTTTATCGGCTGAGGGCATAGTATACGAAGTGAATTCAAGCTTTATGGAAGATTTTCAACTAGATAATGAAACGGTCAAACAAAAAATGTTTGTGGATTTACCGATTATTCCAAAAGAAGAAGTGGAACAAATTCAAGTTTGTTTACAAAAAGCTGCACGAGGAGAAAATGTTGGTGAAAAGTTTATTAAATTGCATACATTGGACCAGCAGGAACGCATGTATTTGCTGTCGTTATCACCGGTGATGCAGGACGATAATTCCTTTGCCATATTTCTTGTTATGCAAGATTTTACACAATTTACTTTACAAAAAGCAGAACTACGCTCGAAGTCTCATGGGCTAGAAGTATTTAAATCTGCATTAAATTCAGCTACGGCCATTGCTGTATTAGATCATGAGTGCAACATCACTGAAGTGAGTGATATGTTTTTACAGGCTTCTGGCTACACGGCTGAGGAGTTAATCGGTCAGCCCTACGCGTTAATTGAACCTCGGTTCCGTGGGCAAAACCTTTTACCAATAATCGAAAGTAAGCTGGATACGGTGGGGATTTGGCGTGGAGAGCTTTGCTATCGAACAAAATATCATGTCGATTATTGGGTAGAAGCAACCATCGTACTATTAAAAAATGAGTTTGGTCAAATTGAACAAATTTTAACCATTAACTATGATATTACCGATAAGAAAAGAATGTTCACAGAATTAAAAAATATTGAACGTACATTCCGACTCATTACGGAAAATACAAACGATTTAATTGTGATTACAAATGAAGATGGCATCATTATTTATGCTTCACCTTCCTATGGTATTTATTTGGGCTATGAAAATGTAGAGCTACAAGGACAATTTTACAGTGACATTATTGATCGGGAAAGTAAGGGCGAATGGCAGACATTCTTGAATAATTATACAGGACAAACTGATTCACAGTTCGAGCTATTGCTGAAGGCGAAGGATGGGACACCGATTTGGACGGAGGGGAATGTCACGGTTGTGCATGATCCTGAGCGTGAAAAGGTTTCGCAAATTATGATGGTGTCTCGTGAAATTACCCATCGCAAAGAAAGGGAAAATGATTTGCTGTATCTAGCCTATCATGATGCTTTAACACAGCTACCCAATCGGCGCTATTTACAAAAGGAGTTTCCAAAAATCCTGGCTGAAGCAAATGAAAATCAGACTAGTGTGGCGATGCTCTATATAGATGGCGATGATTTTAAAGAAGTAAATGATGGCTTTGGTCATGACACAGGCGATGCGTTTATTCAGCGATTTGGCAGTTGCTTGAACAAAACCGTCCGAAGCCATGATATGGTTATTCGAATAGGTGGCGATGAATTTATTGTCATCTTAACAGGCTTAACGAGAGAGCAAGAAAAAAGACATCATCAAATTATGCATATTATTCGTCGCATCCGTGATGAATTAGCAGAAGGCTGGATGATAGAGGACCATCTTTTTACACCAACAGCCTCTATTGGCATTGCCTATTACCCAGACCATGCCCAATCTTTGGATGAGCTAATGGATTTAGCTGACCAAGCATTATATAAATCAAAAGAATTGGGGAAAAACAACCTCTCCATTTCCGACATACACTAAAAAAGTCTGTCCACAAGGATTTCCTTGTGAGACAGACTTTTTATTTGATGTTATGCTATAACAGTATAGGGATAAAAATCCTACATCGTTATTTTGGAATAGAAGGTGATACGATGTCTAAGAAGATATTGTTGGTAGAAGATGAGAAGCATATTGCTCGTTTTGTCGAACTTGAATTACAGCATGAAGGCTATGAAGTGAAAACTGCCTTTGATGGTCGTGAAGGTTTGGCTATGGCAACCTCTGAAAATTTTGATGTACTGTTACTGGATGTCATGTTACCGAGCATTAATGGGATTGAGATTTGCCGTCGTATTCGAACACAATCACAGGTGCCCATTATTTTATTAACGGCACGAGATGCTGTGATGGATCGTGTAGCGGGCCTCGATGCAGGGGCAGATGACTATATCGTCAAGCCTTTTGCAATTGAAGAGCTGCTGGCAAGAATACGGACGATTTTACGTCGTGTCACACCAGAGCAGACAAGCAGTGACTCTTTATGCTTACGGGATATTGAAATAGATGTAGCAGCCTATGAAGTTTTCGTTCAGGGGAATAAACTTGACCTAACAAAGACAGAATATGACTTACTGAAACTATTAATCGAGCACAAAAATAGAGTCTGTACGCGAGAGCATATTTTAACATCCGTTTGGGGCTATGATACGGATATTGAGACCAATGTGGTAGATGTTTATATCAGACATTTACGGACAAAGCTCCCTGGTGCGATGAACGATTATATTGAAACCGTTCGCGGTGTTGGGTATGTGATGCGAGAATGAATAAGTTAAAAGATTATTTACGTCAGCAATCCTTGCAGAAAAAGTGGATGCTGACCTCAAGCAGTGTCATCTTTATTAGCTTTACAATTATTTGTGTAGTCGTCTATCTTTCTCTGCATACATGGTTATTAAACGATGAGGAGAGTAAGGTCAATCGGACAAGTAAGGATATCATCTCTTTTTTAGAATCACAGGGTCCTACAATTACCATTCAGCAAATTCAGCAAAATACGGGCTTGCTCAAATCGATTGCGGATCGCGATGAAACAGTCCGAATATTTAATGCTGATGGGGTGGATATTTTACGAATCAATGATACCTCTGCTGCTGCACCACTTAGCTCGCTGCAAGAGATTTTTGAGATGACCATTGATAAGCAGGATGTGTTGGTCATCAATGAACCGATACGGATGGGCTTTTTCCAAGGCTATATTCAAGTGATTCATCCTTTAACTAGTTTTCAATCACTCATGCACTATCTATTGACCGCCATGCTGATAGCAGGATTAGGCGCATTAGTGTTATCAGGCTCTATTGGCTATTATTTGGCGAACTATTTAATGAAGCCATTACATGAATTGCGTGCATCCATGAAAACGGTGATGGATCAAGGGTTTAATGAGCCTATACAGCTAACCTATACATCACATGACGAAATTGGTGATTTACTGAAAATGTACAATGCCATGATGAATGAGCTGCAAATTTCATTTACCCAGCAGCAGCAATTTGTCGCCGATGCTTCCCATGAGCTACGTACGCCGATCCAAGCAATTGAAGGACATCTTTCTCTTTTAAAAAGATGGGGCAAACATGATCCCGCCATATTAGAAGAATCCATTGATACCTCCTTAACAGAAATTGCTCGTATGCGCAAAATGATTGAGGAATTATTAGAGCTTGCACGGCGTGAGGAAAAAGATGAGACAAGTGAGGCAAATGCACTAGTGGTCATTCAAGCAGTGATGGATGAGCTCAAGCTTGTTCATCCACAAGCGCGAATTTTGCTGTCGAAGCATGGTGAAATAGGTCTGTTATTTATCTCCGAAAATGCACTAAGTCAAATTGTTCGTAATATAATAGAGAATGCCATTCGTTATTGTGAAAAAATTCCTGAGATACAAATTTCTATTTCTGTTGCTGGAAATTATGCATGTTTAGAAATTGCTGATAATGGTATAGGAATAGCAGAAGAGGATATTCCGTTTATCTTTGATCGTTTTTATCGAGTGGACGAAGCAAGAAATCGTCAAATTGGTGGAACGGGCTTAGGGCTTAGTATTTCGAAGATGTTACTTGAAAAATACAATGCAACGGTAGAAGTCAAGAGTGAGGTTAATATTGGAACCGTTTTCTTGCTGAAAATCCCGCTAAAATATTAAGAAAAATACATGCTTTATTTCATTATTCTATCCTTTGCGAAAAAAATTGCTTAATTTGCTAAAAAGAGTTGTATTTTTTGTGAAGAGTAGTAAGATTGAGATGGAAAAAACGTTCTTTAAAATATGGAAAAGTAGTGTGAAACATTCTTTTAAAGAACGGCTAAATATTATATAATTAATTGCAATTTAATTAATGGAACTGCCGAAAGGCAAAATTTGGAGGTCATTTTTCATGTCGAACAACGTTACAACTGTAAGTTCTCCATGGTCAGCTTTCTCTGGTCCTAACTTAGGATATGTGATGGAGCAATACGACTTATTCTTACAGTCTCCTGAAGAAGTAGAACCGGAGTTAGTTTCTTTATTCCAACAATTTGGTGCACCAGTAGTAGTAGAAGGTGAAGTAGCTGTAGCTAGTCATACAGCAGCGGCTCCTGCTGGCGATTACAAAAAAGTGTTAGCCGCTGTAAAACTAGCAGATGCAATTCGTTCACGCGGTCATTTAGCGGCAGATATTTATCCTCTGAAAAACCGTGAACTACAAACAGCTCAAATTGAAGAAAGCGCGTTCAACTTAAGCGCTGCAGATTTAGCTGAAATTCCTGCAGCAATCTTCTTCAAAGATGTGCCAGCAAACGTGAAAAATGGTAAGGATGCAATCGAATATTTAAAAGCTATTTATACAGATAAAGTAGCATTTGAATATGGTCACGTAGTAGCTACTGAAGAACGTGATTGGATTCAAGCGCAAATCGAAACAGGCTCATTCAAACAAGCATTATCTGCTGATGAGAAGAAAGCCTTATTAGATCGTTTAACTCGCGTTGAAAATTTCGAGAAATTTATTCATAAAACATTTGTAGGGCAAAAGCGTTTCTCTGGTGAGGGCTTAGATACGCAAATCGTTCTATTTGATGAAATCATTAAAACGGCAGAAGCGAAAAATGTGAAAAACGTACGTATTGGTATGGCACACCGTGGTCGCTTAAACGTTTTAACACACATTTTAAATAAACCTTATGACATGATGTTCTCTGACTTTGCACATGTTTCCAATGATTTATTTATGCCAGAGCATGGCCGCCTTGAAATTACAAAAGGTTGGACAGGTGATGTGAAATACCACATGGGTGCTTCTTACAACCGTGAATCTGGTGTGAATGTGAAATTGGCTTACAACCCATCTCACTTAGAAGTGGGCAATCCAGTCGTACTTGGTGCTACTCGTGCCACACAAGATGATACGTCTAAACCAGGGCAACCTGCCTTCGATCGTACAAAAGGCTTAGGCATTCTTGTGCACGGTGACGCTGCGTTCCCAGGTCAAGGGATTGTAACGGAAGTGTTAAACTTCGCTAAAACTGAAGGCTTTACAACAGGTGGAACAATCCACATTATCGCAAACAATATGATCGGTTTCACAACAGAACATTATGATTCTCGTTCTTCTGTATACTCTTCTGACCCAGCAAAAGGCTATGAAGTGCCAGTAGTCCATGTCAATGCAGATAGCCCAGAGGCAGTAGCACAAGTTGGTCGTTTTGCAGCGAACTACCGTCAAACATTTGGCAAAGACATCATTGTGGACTTAGTAGGTTACCGTCGTCATGGTCATAACGAAACAGATGATCCAACAGTGACAAACCCAGAAACATATAAATTAGTATCTAAACATGAAACAGTGCGTGCATTATATGGTGCACAATTAGTGGCAGAAGGTCTTGTATCTAATGAGGATGTAGCGGCACTAGATACAGCGATCTATGCAGAAATGCAAGCAGCCTATGACCATGTCAAAGAAATGGCAGATAAAGATGATCATCATCATTTAGAAATGCCAGAAGAATTAAAAGTAGAATTCCCACAAATTGATACGGCAGTTGGTGCGGAGCGTTTAGAAAAAATCAATGAAGAGCTTTTAGTGTTTGAAGAAAACTTCGAGCCACAGAAAAAGCTTGGTAAAATTTTAGAAAAACGTCGTGATGCTTATGCATCTGCAAAAATTGACTGGGGCCATGCGGAAACGTTAGCGTATGCAACGATTATCCAAGACGGTACACCAGTACGTTTTACAGGTCAAGATGCTCAACGTGGTACATTCTCTCAACGTCACTTAGTACTACATGATAAAAACAACGGCAATGTCTTCACACCACTACACCATATTTCTGGTGCGAACGCATCCTTTACAGTATACAACTCTCCACTGACTGAAGCTGGGGTAGTAGGCTTTGAGTACGGTTACAATCTAGAAAACAGCCATGTACTAACAGTATGGGAAGCACAATTCGGTGACTTTGCGAATATGGCACAAGTGATGTTTGATAACTTTATTTCAGGGGCACGCTCTAAATGGGGTCAAAAATCTGGCCTCGTTATCCTATTACCTCATGGTTATGAAGGTCAAGGTCCAGAGCACTCTTCAAGCCGTATGGAACGCTATTTACAAATGTCAGCTGAAAATAACTGGTTTGTAGCGAACTGTTCAAATGCAGGAAACTACTACCACTTATTACGCCGTCAAGCAGCATTATTAGGTACAGAAGGGGTACGTCCACTTGTAGTCGTATCACCAAAATCATTATTACGTCACCCATTAGCTGCGGCGAATGCTGAGCAATTAGCAAATGGTTCATTCCAAGAAGTGATTGAACAACCAGGCTTAGGCGCTAAACCAGAAGCTGTAGAGCGCATCGTTTTAGGTACAGGTAAAGTGATGATCGACATAGCAGAGCGCGTGAAAGACGGCGAAGGCTTCGATCACCTACACATTATCCGTGTAGAACAACTTTACCCATTCCCAAAAGAGCAAGTTGCTGGTATCATTGCTAAGTATCCTAATGCGAAAGAGATCGTTTGGGTACAAGAAGAACCTAAAAACCAAGGCTCATGGAATTATGCACTAGAAACATTATATGCACTTTCAGAAGGTAAAAAGCTTCGCTATGTAGGTCGTCCTGCAATGAGCTCAACTTCTGAAGGAGATGCAGATTCTCATAAAGCAGCACAAGCAGCTCTTATTGAAGAAGCGGTTGCTGAGTCAGTAAAGGTTAAATAATCACATATCAATTTTTGAAACTGGGCTACTTGCCCTTAAGCAGTAGCCCTTCTATGTGCGTCATGCACGTTAATCAAAGGAGGAAATGAAAGTGGCTGAAATTAAAGTCCCTGAATTAGCAGAATCGATTACAGAAGGTAGTATCGCACAGTGGGTAAAAAAAGTGGGCGATCGCGTTGAAAAAGGTGAATTCATCGTTGAACTTGAAACAGATAAAGTAAACGCTGAGATCATTTCTGAAGAAGCAGGTGTATTAACACAAATTTTAGCTGAAGAAGGCGATACTGTACTAGTTGGTCAAGTTATCGCAGTAGTAGAAGCAGGCGAAGGCGCAGCAGCAGCACCAACTGAAGCAGCTCCAGCTCCGGCAGCGCCACAAGCAGCACCTGCACCAGTTGCAGCGGCTCCAGTAGTAGAAGAAACTTCTGGTGAACGTGTAGTTGCATCGCCAGCAGCACGTCGTCTTGCACGTGAAAAAGGTATTGACCTTGCAGCGGTATCTCCAGTAGATCCACAAGGACGCGTACGTGTACAAGATGTAGCAGCACATGGTACAGCACCAGCTGTAGCACCAGTAGCAGCACCTACATCAGTAGCAACTTCAGGTGGCCCAGTAGTATTCACACCAGCGGCTAATTCTGACCGTGTAACAATTGAAAAAATGAGCCGTCGTCGTCAAACAATTGCAAAACGTTTATTAGAAGTGAAACAATCAACAGCAATGTTAACAACATTCAACGAAATTGACATGACAAACATCATGGCACTTCGTAAACGTAAACAAGAAGAGTTTGTGAAAGCAAACGACATCAAACTTGGTTTCATGTCATTCTTTACAAAAGCTGTTGTTGCAGCACTAAAAAAATATCCATACGTAAACGCTCAAATCTCTGGCGATGAAATTCATTTAAATAACTTCTTTGATATCGGTATTGCTGTATCAACTGAAGAAGGTTTAGTCGTACCAGTTGTACGCGATGCAAATAGCAAAAACTTCGCTGAAATCGAAAAAGATATCGCTAACTTAGCGACAAAAGCTCGTGATAAAAAATTAGGCCTAAATGACATGGCTGGTGGATCATTCACAATCACAAACGGTGGTGTATTCGGTTCATTAATGTCAACACCAATTATGAACGGTACGCAAGCTGGTATTTTAGGTATGCACTCAATTGTTAACCGTCCAGTTGGCGTAAATGGTGAAGTTCAAATCCGTCCAATGATGTATGTAGCACTTTCTTACGATCACCGTATCATCGATGGAAAAGATTCTGTAGGATTCTTAAAAACAGTTAAAGAATTAATCGAAAATCCTGAAGATTTATTATTAAATTCATAATGCCATTAAACCCTGCGAACAATGTTCAGCAGGGTTTTTTTGTGCATGACGAAAGGTTTTGACCGATTCTATTTTTGAAAGAGTACGAATGTTATATCGTTTAGAGGAGCCAAAAGAAATAAACACAACTTTTCTCACAGAGAGCATATACGCTCTAATAAAAATTTGTTGTAATTTTCGGAAATATCGATGAAAGCTCAACGATTTAAAATGGATAGGGAACGCACAATACCCTAATATTGTCATTAGTCAGAAAAATGTTAAAACTGTCTTGACGAACATATTAGTTTTATAGTAGTATCTAAATATCAATTAAATAAACAAACCTCACGAATATTTACCAGTGAGGTAGAGGCGCGGTATTTATTAGTTCATTGTAGAGTACAAGCAAGCGAAGACGCAATGAAGAAGGAAATATCGCCGAAGTATAAAAGGAGCTCGTACTTTTATACTGGGTCTGCAGTGAATAAGTGCAGGACTGTCCTAGTAAATGGATTTCCAGATTTACTAGGTTGTGCTATCTCGGAAACATGGAAATTATAGTGAGGATTTGGGCAACTGTCATAAAAGGTAAGACCTAAGTTCAATATACTTAGGTCTTTTTTAGTACAGTTGTCTTATTTTTTTACAGAAAAGGGGAGTTTTTCATGAAAAGAAAATGGTTGTTAGTAATGATCTCTATCATGACGGCAATTGTGCTAGCTGCATGTGGCACAAGTGACAAAAAAGAGGGCGGTTCAGGTGATGCTGGAGCTGACAAAGAAGAAGGCGGCGGTGAATTCCGAATTGGAATGGAGGCTGGCTACCCACCGTTCAACTGGACACAGCAAGATGATGCGAATGGCGCTGTGAAAATAGCGGATAATGCAGAGTATGCAGGTGGCTATGATGTACAAATGGCGAAGAAAATCGCTGAAGGTTTAGGCAAAGAGTTAGTCATAGTTAAAATGGAGTGGGACGGATTAGTGCCAGCGCTACAATCGAACAAAATTGATGCGATTATCGCAGGTATGTCACCAACAGAAGAACGTAAGAAAACAATTGATTTTACAGAAAACTATTACACTTCTGATTTTGTGATGGTTATTAAAAAAGGTAGCAAATATGAAGATGCAAAATCGATTCAAGATTTCTCAGGTGCTAAAATTACATCACAATTAAATACATCAAACTACACAGTGATTGATCAAATCAAAGGCGTAGAAAAACAAACGGCAATGGAAAGCTTCCCAGCAATGCGTGTGGCTTTAGAAGCAGGTAAAATTGATGGCTATGTAGCTGAACGTCCAGAGGGTATTTCTGCTGCTGCTGCCAACGATAAGTTCACATATGTAGCATTTGAAGAAGGCTTTGATACAGATCCATCAAATACTTCAATTGCTGTAGGCTTACGTAAGGACGACGCAAATCGTGAAAAAATCAATGAAGTTCTAAAAGGCATTTCGGAAGACGATCGTCAAGCGATTATGGAAGAAGCTATTTCGCAACAACCAGCAGCACAATAATGACAAGGCACGGGCTAGTTGCTAGTCCGTGCATGATCATTTCATCATTATCAAAATGAGAACCTCTCTACATAATGATAATGTCCTAGCGTGACAAAACATAGAATGGTAGAAAGAGCTAGGACACAAAAGAAATAAGCAAGCAAGATGACATTGTTAGGAGGAACATCATGAGTCTTGAATGGATACTTTCAATTATTGAAAACAACTGGCAAATGTTTTTACGAGGTGCGTATTATACGTTACTGATTTCGAGTATTAGTACAATTATTGGTGCATTTATCGGATTTTTCATCGGAATTATGCATACGATTCCAGTTCGTAAAAAAGGTGTGAAATTTTATAGCTTAAAGCTCATTAATTTTATACTGACATGCTATGTTGAATTTTTCCGTGGTACACCAATGATTGTACAGGCTATGGTTGTCTACTACGGATTAGATATCGCATTCGGTATCGATATGCACTTTATTACAGCAGGTATTTTAGTCGTTTCCCTCAATACAGGGGCATACATGGCAGAAATTGTTCGTGGTGGTATTGTATCGATTGATAATGGTCAATACGAGGCAGCATCAGCAATTGGTATGAATCACTTCCAAATTATGATTCACGTTGTCTTACCACAAGTAGCGCGTAACGTCTTACCAGCGACTGGTAACCAATTAATTATGAATATTAAAGATACAGCCGTTTTAAATGTCATTGGGGTAACGGAATTATTCTTCCAAACTAAATCAATTTCAGGTAACAACTTCCGCTATTTCGAATCATTCTTTGTTGCATGTATTCTTTATTTCATCATGACATTTACCGCATCACGCATTCTTCTTTACGTTGAAAAACGTCTAGATGGACCTGATGCCTATCAAAAAGAACAAAAAGAAGCCGTATAGGGGGACGCACAAATGGCAGTCATTAAAATCGAACATTTAAGTAAATCATTTGGACGTAACCAAGTGTTAAAAGATGTGAATTTCCAAGTGGAAAAAGGGGAGGTAGTTTGTTTAATTGGCTCCTCTGGCTCTGGTAAATCCACACTGCTTCGTTGCATTAATTTATTAGAAACACCAAGTGGCGGTCAAATTATTTATAAAGGGGAAGACATCTTAGATGAAAAGCACAATATTCAAGAATATCGTACACATCTAGGCATGGTGTTCCAGCAGTTCAATTTATTTAACAACCACAACGTCATAAGTAATTGCACAGTGGGCCAAGTCAAAGTGTTAAAACGTTCGAAAAAAGAAGCAGAAGAAACGGCGCTTAAATATTTGAAAATCGTTGGCATGGATCAATATGTGAATGCCAAGCCGCGTCAGCTTTCAGGCGGACAAAAGCAGCGTGTGGCCATCGCTCGCGCCTTATCGATGAATCCAGATGTAATGCTATTTGATGAGCCAACATCCGCATTAGACCCAGAAATGGTAGGTGAGGTATTAAAGGTCATGCGTCAGCTAGCAGATGAGGGCAATACGATGCTCATCGTGACACATGAGATGGAATTTGCCAAAGAAGTGGCAGATCGTGTTGTCTTTATGGATAAAGGCGTAATTGTCGAAGAAGGACCTCCAGCACAAGTGTTAGTTAATCCATTACATGAACGTACGAAGGAATTTTTAAAGCGTACTTTAAAATAAGCACAAAAAAGGTGAGTCCAACCAGTTGGACTCACTTATTTTCTAGAATTCCATTCTGCATAAAGCACAAAGCAGATTGCGAATGCTACAGCAATGATAAAAAACCATTGCGGAACACCACCAAAACTCATCATAACACCTCAAATTTTCATTTTTTTTGGATAGAATAGGTATAGTATTTCTTTTTTCTCCACAAAAGACCAAAAATATTATAGAATAAGCAATAGACATTAGCTTTTGCTAGTAAAGAGAGGTAGAGAGAATATGTTACATTTAAAATGGAAAGATGCGCCAACATTACGAACAGTTACTTGCAAACATACAAATGCATCAAAATACTTAGTATCCAACGTATTAACAGTAGGGAAAGAATATGAAGTGAAAAATGAAACAGAAGAGTTCATTTTTATCATCGACAATACAGGTAATGTCGGTGGCTACTATAAAGATTATTTTGAATAAAAACAAACAGGGTGGTTCAGAACTTTTACTGAGCCACCCATTTTTTTGTTAATCTCGCCGATAGCTGCTAGCACCCGCCACATCCTGTAGCTGTTGTTTCTCTTGTTCAGTTGCCGTATGCAGGGCAAATACATCTTTAATCGCTGTTTGCAGCTCTTGCTGTGTTTCTTTAAATTTCGAAACTTGCTGTTCAAACGAGGGACTAGAGAAGCGATCATGGGCCTGTGATAATCGTTCCTCTAAACGTGCATAATGATGATCCATATGCATGGACAGCATCATCGCCAGTTGGTTTTTCCAGAGTGGAATCAAGGTAACGATAGAAAACTCGATTTTTTCTGCTAACGTTTGATTGGCCTGCTGAATCATACGGATTTGAGGAGCTGTTTGCAGGGCGACTTGCTGTGATACTTGTAAATCGTAAATACGTTGATCCAGTCTTTCAATTTGAGCGGCGAAGTCATTTAATTGCTGGATCGCAAGTGGCTGCTTGGTTGCTTGGACACTTGTTATTTGTGCAGGTAGCTCTACCTCAATGGCTTGCTGCTTCTTCATTTGTCCTGCGGCAATGGCTGTTGCCAATTCCTCAAAAAAACCTCGATTATGGGCATATAGCGCCTCTAAGTTTTCAACATCCTTTATCAGCTGAAGCTGTGCACGTTCCAGCTGAACACCAATACGTTCCACCTGTATACTAATACGTTCAAATTCTGTTAGCGTTTGCTTTACAGTAGGCTCGGTTTTGCCAAAGATTTTTTTGAAAAAGGTTTGCTTCTTCGGTTCCAAAGCGGTCGGGTCTACTCGATCTAACGTCTGCATTAAAGAATCGAGCATTTGACCAATTTTTGTGACGTCCTTTTGCTTTACTTGAGCAAGCATGCGGTCGGCAAATTGAGACAGAGCTCGCTGTGAATCTTGCCCAAGGGACAGCAATGATTCAAAATCAGTCAACTTGATTTGACTGGCATACAGTAATGCACGACTTTGCGCAAGAGGCGATAGCGTTTCATAAGTCGCCATCGCCTCGTTTTGTGGAGTTGTTTCTAAATAGGATTGGACTAGTGGAGAAAGCCCTGGTATGGTATTTAGTTGAAATGCGTGTTCGTTTGCTGTCATTTATCATCGCCTCGCCAGTCCAATTGTTCTCTACGTCTAAGATTGGAACGATTTGCGAATTCAATCTCCATTTGCAGATGATCGATATCATTAGCAAGCGCATCCTTTAAATCAATTTGAATCGTATCATTCAAATCAGTCAGGGTTTCACGTGTTTTGGATAAGGTCAATTGAATTTCCTTATCCTTCACTGGCTGCTTGGAAAGCATCGTATATTTATCCGTTAATTCCACAGCAGAAGGTAGGTGTGCATAGAAAAATGGTTCCACATTATAAAATTTACGTGGGTCTGTCTTGACGATTTTGACGATATTTTTTGAGATACGCGTCATTTCAAGTAGTTGTTTAAAAGCAGAAACAGAACGTACACGTAAATAGTTTTGACTCAATGTTTGAATATGCTTATTAGCTGTTAATACTTGTGTTTCAATGTGTTTGAATTCTTCTTTTGTGATGCCTGCTATTTGCATGACTTTCTTTTTTTGTCTATGTTTCAGCAACGCTGTACTCGTCGCATAGGAACCCGCAAACAGTAAACCACCAAGGAAGAATCCAGGATTTGCCGCAATTGCTGCGATAGAAACAGTCGTGAGCGAAATAAGAAAGCTGGCACTATGTCTAGAGAAAAACTGTCCGACACTAAGCATTGTTTCATCCTCCTTGCTTTTCAATATGTCTATCTTCTTATACGAAATAATCGACATAAAGTTTCATTGAAAATTAATCCCTTACATAAATTTTACTGCTATTTGTGAACTTTCTCAATGATAATACATAGAATAAGTGAGTTGTTTCGATGAATTAGTCGATTTTGTCCTCTTAAGGAGTCATTTAGATCGCTTTTTTTCAATTCAAGAGCGGTTTCTGCCTCAGAGAGAGCGGTATTACTCAAATTGAGAGCGGTATTGATCCTCGAGAGAGCGGTTAAGTGAGATCCATGAGCGGCTTCGGCATCGAGATGAGCGGTTTATTATCTAAGAAGAGCGCCTTCATCCAAAAGAATAAAGTAGTGAAGGCCTTGTATGAAACTTTTTCCAAGTAAATTCGTAACTGATACAAAGGGGGATAGATCATGTCGAAAATTTTTCTGGTGTCTATTACTAAAAACATTGATGATCAAGTAAGTGAGCAAAAAGTGAAAGAAAAAGTCTTTGAGAAAAAATCAAAGTTAAAAGCGTATTTAAACAAAGAAGGGTATATGAAGGAATCTAAAAATCAATATGTGAAAATCACGGACGAATCGATATTTGTTGCTGCGATTCAGAAAATAAAAATCAAATAATAATCATGAGGTCATGTTCCTACGAGCATGACTTTTTAAATGTGTTTTTAAAGACATTTAAAAAGCCAGACATTAAACAATGTCTGACTCCATACGTATATAGCCTTTTAAATCGTCGGATAGTTCTAATGAAAATGAATTGGAATCGGCTTGGGGGCTAACGCCTTTTTGGACAAAAAGGAGGAATTCATTGAGTGCCTTTTCTGAGCCCTCCACTTCCACTTCAATTTGCTCTGCGTCATTCAACCGACAGTATCCTTTTAACCCTAATTCAATCGCTTTTTGCTTGATGAAGAAACGATAGCCTGTGCCATAGACATCACCAAAAAATTTTATACTTGCTCGTTTGTTCAAGGGAATACCTCCTACTTAATGAGGGAGAGGGATGAACCTCTCCTTTTATTGCATGACACGTTCTTTTTCTAAATAGGCAATTAAGTTATTAATGTAATAAAGCACATGCTTAGATGCCTCATCGACCTCTTTTAGATGCACATCGGCTTGCTCGATATGACCCGCTTTATGGGCTTCAGCGGCAAGCTTCGCTGATTCATGGACACGTAAGTGATAGCCATCTAACTCATGATAGTCCTGTAAATGACCAAAACGTTCGACTGTACGAGGTGCTGTGTACCATTTGCCAAGTCGACAGTCTCGATGCGAAGAAACATCGCTTGGATCAACGTTTTCTAGGCCAAGGAACATGTTATAAATGCGCCATTTCCATAAAATATGATCCGCCTTCGATAATTGTAATAGGGCAATGGATGAAAGCTGAACATTATTGTTAGCAATGAGATCATTACGGAAACGGTTAATTTCTTTCCCTAATAAATGAATATCGCTAGATGTATTATGACTATAATCACGAATATCTTCTTGTAAGCTTGAAATTTCGATCATTCTTGCTGAGACTTCATCAATTGCGGCTGCTTGCTCCTGGGAAATGGCTGCCGTATTTGTCACATCTAAATTAATACCTTCAATCGCCTGAACAATGGCATTTAATAATGGTAACGAATCTTTTGCTTCAACGGTTGCTTCTTTAATAATGGCTGTAGTATCAGTAATCGAGTTAGATACATCATTGGAATAACTCTTTAAATGATGGACATTCGCAGATACTTCACTTAGCGCAGATACCGTGTTTTCAGCAAGCTTTCTTACTTCCTGTGCAACAACCGCAAAGCCTTTCCCATGTTCACCAGCACGCGCAGCTTCAATGGAGGCATTCAGTGCGAGGAGGTTGGTTTGATCGGCGATTTGATTGATTAATGTGACAACCTGCTCAATATCATTTACCCGTTTTTGCAATTCTGAAAATGATTCTACAATGGAAGTAAATGTTTCTTCAGTTTTAAAGATTTCCGATAAGGCATGCTCAATTGCGTTTTTCCCTTTCGTTGCATGGTCAACAGATTCGGTTGTTTTCTCAGATATGTGAGAAGACATGCGCGCAACCTCATTGATAGAAGCAGCGATCTGTTCTGTAGCAGCTGTAGAGGATTGGATTTCTTCATTTTGCTTATCTAGGCTAAAAACTAAATCCTTCATGTACATAATTTTGGCATTGACATCCATTAAAGAGGATACTTCTCCTACCACATTTTCAATAATACGCTCCGTCAACACCTCCACCAATAACTCTTGATCGACATTGACAGCGGATTGGAATGATTTCATATATTGAAATGCTTTATTCGGCTTGATACCAAAATTGTATAAAATATATGTAGTAATGTAGAAGGCAAATTGGTTGAATACAACAATTAATTTACCAGGCTCGTATTGATGCTTGCGAAATAGATTGAAAAATTTGACAGTTTCGTCTACATAATGATCATCACGTGTTCCTAAGAAAAACTGTGTTAAATATTGATTAATATTTTCTTCACTAATGGTTAATTGAGAGGTAGGGGATATCTCGCTTAAATAATGATGAAAAATGGCATTCATGGAAGGGGTAATATCTTTGAGCTTTTGATAGAGTGCCTTTAAGTGCTCTTCATCCTGTGAAGAGAAATGGTTGAATGCCAGAGTTTTGTGAAATCGGCCTGTTGCATGTAAATCTGTACCACGTTTTAGTAGCTCTTCTAGCTCTGCTTTAGGTCGAATGCTTGAAAACATAAAAATACCTCCAAAAAGTATGTATAATAAGGTAATAATAGCATAATTCAGGTGGTTTTAATAGACATTTCAGTTGTGTTTGCTAAAATGAAACTATCTTATGACAGCAAGGAATGGGCAAATATGTATACAATTATTTACATGAAAGCGGACTATGAGCCTTGGTGGAAATTTGAAGGCTGGGAAGCTTATATTCAAACAGAAGATACATTTGATACGAAGGAGCTCTTTGAACGTGCATTACAGCAAAAATTAGCACATTTCCGCTCCTCTTATGATAATGAGGCGACGAAGGAAGAGCAGTATTGGGCCTTTTGGTCTGAGGATGAAAGCTTTTATTGTGAGGCTTGCGATGATGATGCACAAGTATATCATGGAATAATTGCGTGTAAAATAGAGGAGAAGTAAAATAATTTTGAAATAAAGTAAAAAAACATTTTTTCTTTATTTGACAAAATTATGAATGGCAGTTATACTTAAGTTAACAATTTAATTGCTTCACCGGTAACATGAATTCACATATTACAAAAAGTGATCGCGTTAGTTCGGTACTCTTTGTAATATGTGAATTTTTTTCATTCGCTGAAGAAATTACATATTGTTCACTTTTATTTTTTGGAGGTTTTCTTAAATGAAACAAGGTACAGTAAAATGGTTTAACTCAGAAAAAGGTTTTGGATTCATCGAAGTTGAAGGTGAAAACGACGTATTCGTACACTTCTCAGCTATCCAAGGCGAAGGTTTCAAAACTCTTGACGAAGGTCAAAAAGTGGAATTCGAAGTTGTAGATGGCAACCGCGGACCACAAGCTGCTAACGTAACTAAACTTTAATTCTCAGTAATTAAAACTACTTTCGTTAAACCCAAGGCATCCTATGCAAATAGGATGTCTTTTTTGTATCATTTAAAAGTTTAAGGATTACAAATCCTATTTTAGGTTAAATATATAGTAGTGGCGGATAGCAGCGATAAAGTAGCGGTTAGAACTGCAAGAATGAGGGATCGCTGTAAAAGTAGCGGATAAGCTTGCAAAAGTGAAGGATAGCGCTACAAAAGAAGCGGTTAGAACTGTAAGAATGAGGGATCGCTGTAGAAGTAGCGGATAGCCTTGCGAAAGTGAGGGATAGCTTTACAAAAGAAGCGGTTAGAACTACGAAAGTGAAGGATAGCGCTATAAAAGTAGTGGTTAGAAATGTAGGAATGAGGGATAGCTGTAAAAGTAGCGGATAGCCTTGCGAAAGTGAGGGATAGCGCTATAAAAGTAGTGGTTAGAACTGTAAGAATGAGGGATAGCTGTAAAAGAAGCGGATAGCCTTGCGAAAGTGAAGGATAGCGCTATAAAAGTAGTGGTTAGAACTGCAAGAATGAGGGATAGCTGTAATAGAAGCGAGTAGTCCCGCTAAAATACTGAATAGTTAGCATAGAAGGAGGCAGATGAATTTGAAGAATGAAGAAAAATTGCCTGATGAACAGGAGCAGCAAGATTTTTATCAGAAACTACGTACAAAATTAGTAGCGTTTCTTGGATCGAAAAAGGGCAAAAGTAATAAATTTACACCGTATTTAATGTTTGTGCCTGATTTATTTCATTTATTAATTAAAACCGTAACGGATGCGGGTGTGGATAAGAAGAGTCGTGCGTTAATTGGGGCATCCATTGCGTATTTTGTGTTGCCGATGGATCTAATGCCAGAAGGACTGCTGGGCTTTGGTGGCTATTTAGATGATGTGGTGCTAGCAACTTTTGTGGTAAATACGATCATCAATAAATTGGGGCCAGATGTAGTAGAAAAGCATTGGACAGGAGATGACAAGCTTTTGCATATGCTGCAAAAGGTGGCTGAAGTGAGTGATGAGGTTGTCAGTAAAATTCCTGTGAAATCGCCAATTGCTCAGTTTGTGAAGCAAGAGAGTAAAGATAAATAATAATATTATGTAAACCCATAATGCCCTAAAAAAATAAACCTGTGATAAGCAGGTTCATTTTTTTAATAAATTCCGGAGCTGTTGTACAGGTACAAACAGGCCGACACGTCCAATGGGCTCATATTTCATCGTTGCAAAGATCACCCCAATAACCTCGCCCTTTTGATCGATGACAGGGCTTCCACTATTCCCACGATAAACAGGTGCTTTTAGCATCATCACAGGCTCCTGCCAATCCTCTAATTGAATGGATTCTAGCAATGTCCCCTCATTAGCAATGCCCGTAAAAGCAAGTGGATTTCCAATAAAATAGACATGTTCATTAGCCGAGTAAGGTGGCTCTTCTGCAAGAGGGAGATAGGGGAGCTGCTCGGCTTCCACTTGTACTAAGGCTAAATCTACGGCTGGATAGCTCTCGATTAATGTTGCCTCCATCAACCCCTCATCTGGAAAGACGACAGATAATGTTGTGGCATTTTCTACTACATGGGCATTGGTGACAATTAGACCATCAGGAGAGATGGCAAAACCAGTGCCTTTACTGGAGCCTGTCGAAATTTCAACGACTGCCTTTTTATAGGTTTGTATATCCTCTTGTGCTGAGAGTCTCGTTGAAACCTTGATAAATTCAAGTGCGGGTATGGAATAAATTTGAAAAATCAGGGCGAACGTATTGAAAAACAGCACCATTGCCATGCCCCACACAATCCAGCGTACAAGAGGCTTTTGTTTTTTTTGCTTTTTTCCATGAATGCGTTCTTCTCGCTCCTGTGCCAATGCTTTTTGCTGTTCCTCGAGTACAAGCTCAATAAATTCTTCTTCCGTTAAGTCTTCTTGCTTTGGTGTTGCATTATGTATTTCACTCATCTATGGCCCCCCTTTGCTAAAAAACAGACGCCCAAGCAGGACGCCTGTTTTCATTCAATTATTCTATTTTTTGCAAGGTTGATGTCACAACAAATGGCTCATCTTGCTCTGTTTCCATCGTATCCTCTGTGCGGATTAGGCCAATATCTTTTGCAAAATATTTGATTGTCGTCATTTGATCTTTAGAGCGGCTTAGCTGGATGACATCTTGATAGACCGTTGTGCCTGTATCGACAGTGGCGGTCGTTGATTCAATGGTCCAACCTTGAAAGCTCATCCCGACTTGTAATGGCTTTTGAAGTATGGTTTCCAGTACAGGGTAAGAAGCTGCCGCTGCTGCACTTGGCATGCTTGGATTGCTGTCAACGGGTTCTCGATAGACAAGATCAATGCTTGCATCGGTTATACGATAGATTTTTAATAGTGTCACACCACCATTATCCTCTATTTGTGCGATATGCTGTGTATCGAGATAGGTTGTTTTTAGTGTGAAGCTGGCAAACTCATTTCCTTCCCCTTGAAAAGAGGCGACGGATCCATCAGGTGGAAAATAGGATAGAAGTGACGTTTGATCTTGTTCATCTGATTGCTTGTCCTCCACAGGTGGTGTTGGCGATGGCACAGGCTCTTCTTTGACTTCTTCACGACAGCCAGCAAGTAGAAATGCAAGAGAAAGTACGAGAACATGGTATCTCATAAGCACACTCCTTCGCTATTTTCTTTCATTATACGTGAATGGAGGGCGTTATACGAATGAAATGAGGTTTTTATCTAATAATAATATTATGTAAACTGCATACTAGAAACTTGTAACAGAATGGAAAATTAACTATGATAGAAATGAAGTTAAAAATGGGGGGCAAAGATATGTATAGACAAGTAGATGATTTTTTACAAGAATGGTCAAATGCATCGAAGGGAACACTGCAAGTATTACAGGCTTTAACAGATGACAAGCTAGCGCAAAGTATTGTAGAGGGTCATAGTACACTTGGCTGGTTAGGTTGGCATTTAGTTGGGGCGGCTGGTTATTTTAGCTATCTAGCAGGGTTAAAAGTACCAATGATTCGTCAAGAAGATCCTGTACCAACGACTGCAGCTGAGATCGTGACAGCCTATGAAAGCGTTGCAAATGGTATTAAAGAGGGAGTGGCTAAGCTTTCGAATGACGATTTACTAGAGGTAGTAAATGGCTTTACGGCGCCCATGCCAAAAGGGGCTTTATTACGTGTATTAATCGACCATCAAACACATCATCGTGGACAAATGACGGTCCTGCTACGTCAAGCAGGCTTACCAGTACCTGGTGTGATGGGACCAACAAAGGAAATGCAATAACCATGCAAGCGGCAGATATATCGTTTATCTGCTGCCTTTTTTAAATTGACACTTACCTACTAGTAAGTTAGTATAAAGCCATGACAAATAGAAAAATGCAAATTATAGAATTAACATTGAAGAATATTCAGGAAAAAGGTTTCACATCATTTAGTTATGAGCATTTAGCAAAGGAGCTTGGCGTTACGAAGGCAAGTATTCATTATCATTTTGAGAAGAAGGGAGATTTAGGGATCGCTGTTTGCGAAAGAATTCAACAAGGGTTAGTGGGGGCTTATACACTGATTAAGGAGTCCACTATGCCAGCTGAGGAAAAGCCTTTTGCCTTTATTATGCAGCGAGTAAAATTCCTTGAGCAAGATGGTGTTTGCCCTATCTCAGCTTTACAGGCAGACTATCAAGAATTACCGCAACCGATGCAAGAAAAGCTTCAGCAGCTTAGCCAAATGGAAATCGATGTTTTTGTAGAGCTACTGAAAGATGCTAAACAACAGGGCGCACTCCAAGCCACTAATGATTTGGAGGCACTAGCTGTATTCCTTATTTCAAGTACGAAAGGGGCATTACAATACAAACGCGTTTTAGGAGAAGCATTCTTTCTCAAAATGCTGGCGCAATTACAGGAATTGTTAAAATAAAAAACGAAAACAAAAAGGAGCGATGTACATGGTACGAAGAGTCGTAGTTACTGGATATGGTGTTGTTTCCCCGTTAGGTAATTCGGTATCAGCCTTATGGGAGAATATAAAAGCAGGACAATCAGGGATTCAAAACATTCAAGGGGAGGCATTTAGCGGCATTAATACGCAAATCGCTGGGACGATCACGGATTTCGATGCAACGCAGTATATGGATAAAAAAGAAATCAGTAAGTATGATTTATTTGTACAATATGCTGTTGCCGCTTCCCAACAAGCCCTGACGCAAGCCAATTTAAATATGGAGCAGGTGGATAAAGAGCGTTTAGGCGTATACATTGGCTCAGGCATCGGGGGCATTGAGACGATTTTAGAAAATCATCAGGCTATGCTCGATAATGGGCCAAGAAAGGTGTCCCCGTTTATGGTACCGATGATGATTAGCAATATGGCTGCTGGGATTCTAGCGATTAAAACGGGCTTTAAAGGGCCAAGCTTTTCACCTGTTTCGGCCTGTGCGACAGGAAACCAGGCCATTGGAGAAGCATTCCTAGCGATTCGACATGGCTATGCGGATGGTATTTTAGCAGGTGGAGCGGAGGCACCCATCAATCCACTTAGCTTTGCAGGATTCTCTCGTATGAAAGCCATGTCCACAAGAAATGATGCGCCAACAAAGGCTAGTCGACCATTCGATAGCGAGCGAGATGGCTTTGTTATGTCTGAAGGGTCTGGCATCGTGTTCCTAGAGGAATATGAACACGCCAAACAAAGGGGTGCTACGATTCTTGGTGAGATTGTTGGCTATGGTGTCACAACCGATGCTCATCACATTACAGCACCTGATTTTACGGGCGCTGCCAATGCCATGAAGCTCGCATTGAAAATGGGCGAAATCAATGAATCAGCTGTCGATTATATCAACGCACACGGCACAAGCACACCGGAGGGAGATAAATCTGAAACGAAGGCTATTAAAAGCGTTTTTGGTGACCATGCCTATCACTTAAAGGTCAGCTCCACAAAATCAATGACAGGGCATCTCTTTGGAGCAGCTGGTGGAATCGAAGCCATTATTACATTGAAAAGTATAATGGATGGCATCATTCCACCAACGATCAATTATGAAAAGCCAGATCCCGAGTGTGATTTAAATTATGTTCCAAATGAGGCGCTTCATCAATCCATTCACTTCGCTTTATCCAATGGATTCGGCTTTGGTGGTCATAATGCTGTGCTAGCCTTTAAAAAGTATGAGGAATAAAGCAGTAGATTGTTGATAAAGGGATGGTATGAAATTGGATGTTCATACCATTTTTTACGTTTGTTCGATCATCTTGCTAAGAGAAGGAGGAGCGTAAATCAATAAGTTTTTCTTATGATAAATAACTAGAAATTCGTACTATTACTTATGTTTATGATATGGTAAATTCAAGGGAAAAGGGGGATGGATGATGAGAATTTTTGATGCCCATTTTCATATTATTGACTTTGATTTTCCGATTATTGAAAATCAAGGATATACACCACCGAGCTATGTAGTAGAGGATTATCAAAAGGATACAGTGAATCTCCACATAGCAGGGGGTGCCATTGTATCAGGGTCTTTTCAAGGATTTGACCAAGCCTATTTATTAAAAGCATTGAAACAGCTGGGTCCCGCATTTTGTGGGGTAACGCAATTACCTTATTCAGTTACGGATGATGAAATTGTTCATTTACATAACAATGGGGTAAGGGCATTACGCTTTAATAGTAAACGAGGTGGCTCAGAGGATTTATCGCAGCTAGATACATTTGCACGAAGGGTTTATGATTTGGTGGGCTGGCATAGTGAGCTCTATATCGATGCGAAGGAATTACCAGAGATAGCCGCCACCATTGAAGCTTTACCAGCCATCTCCATTGATCATTTAGGGTTGTCGGAAGAAGGGCTGCCACATTTATTAAAGGTGGTAGATAGGGGGGTACGTGTCAAGGCGACTGGCTTTGGTCGTGTGGAGCTAGATGTGAAGCATGCGTTACAAGCGATTTATAACGTCAATCCAGATGCGCTCATGTTTGGAACAGATCTGCCGTCCACAAGAGCCAAACGACCTTTTCATGATGGGGATGTGGAATTGATTCAACAGCTATTTGATCAACAGGCTGCTGATAAAATTCTTTATAAGAATGCGCTGCAATGGTATTTCCAGCGTTGAATACCAAAAAAGAATCCATTTTGGCATTAAAATGGATTCTTTTTTGATTGTGACGGTACTAAGCATTTCGATAGTTGGCAAACATAATTTCATTATAATATTGATCTAATTGGGGCATACCCAGCTCTTTTGCGATCATTAGCTCAGCCTCTCGGTCATATGGTACTCTAATGAATTGGATGGCATTGTTTGAATAGGTTCCATCTAGGATCGCATAGGAAGCGGAAGTTAGGTCAAGTGAATTACCGACACTCCCCACATTACAAAGAATTCCTTGTTTATATGTATGTAAAAAAGTTGTATGGATATCGCCATAAAACACAATATCAGGGCGTTTCTTGTAATGGATTGAATTGGTTACTTCATTATTTTCAAACATAGATAAACGCTTTTCAAGTGGATGACTCGGTAAAATACGTTCAAATTCACTTCTTGGAGATGCATGGAAAAATCTAATGAGCTGCCCATTTAACTCAAGGTCAATATGGAAGGGGAGGGATCCGAGGTACTGATAATCTTTTGCTGTTAATCGATCTTTCAACCATTGAAGATAATCATTGTCAGTAGGGGATTGAATAAATACGTCCCAATTGCCTCGAACGACTTGTTCGCAGTTCTGTTGGATAAGCTCTATACATGCAGATCCTTGAGGGCCTTTGCCGATTAGATCACCTAAACAAAAAATTCTGTCAATCTTTCTTAAGCGAATGTCGTTTAACACGGCCTCTAATGCCGTTTTATTGCCATGAATATCTGAAATAATTGCAATTTTCTTCATGAAGCTTCCCCCTCATCAGTGCTATACTTCTTTATTCTATAAAAATCCTTATAATCCTTTAAAAACCAGATAAACGCAAAAAGACATACATATTTAGCAAACAAAAAAACCCTCTACCAACATGGGGTAGAGGATTTTTGTAAAGCTTAGCTTAAGCCTTGGCTATCTTTCCACTCTAAAAATTCATCATATGTTAATTGCTTATCTAAAATCGAGCCGTCTTCACGGATTTCGATGACACGGTTAGCGATTGTTTGAATGAACTGATGGTCATGTGATGTGAAAATCATCGCGCCTTTGAAACGAATTAAGCCTTCGTTCAATGCTTGAATAGATTCAAGGTCAAGGTGGTTCGTTGGTTCATCTAATAAAATAACGTTTGCTGTCGCAAGCATCATTTTGGATAGCATACAACGTACTTTTTCGCCCCCTGATAGAACAGCAGGGGATTTTTTTACTTCTTCACCAGAGAATAACATACGTCCTAGGAAACCACGTAGGAAGCTTTCTGTTTCATCATCTGGAGAATATTGACGTAGCCATTCCACTAATGTTTTCTCAGAACCTTCAAAGTACTTGTCATGATCGTTTTCGAAGTAGCTTTGAGATGTCGTTACACCCCATTTAAATGTGCCAGCATCTGCTTCTTTTTCTTCCATTAAAATATCAAGAAGTGCTGTTTTCGCCATAGGGCTACCAAGTAAAACAATTTTATCTTCTTTGTTCAATGAGAAGCGAATGTCCTTGAATAATGTTTCACCTTCATTACTTGCCGTTAGGCCTTCTACTGTTAGGACATCATTACCGATTTCACGACCGATTTGGAAGTTGATGAATGGATATTTACGGCTTGATGGCTTAATATCATCCAGCTCAATTTTATCCAGCATTTTTTTACGAGATGTTGCTTGCTTCGATTTAGAAGCATTCGCAGAGAAACGTGCGATAAACGCTTGTAATTCTTTAATTTTCTCTTCTTTTTTCGAATTTTGGTCTTGTGCCATTTTTTGCGCTAATTGAGAAGATTCATACCAGAAATCATAGTTCCCTACATATAATTGGATTTTCGAGAAGTCCAAATCCGCAATATGTGTACATACTTTGTTTAAGAAGTGACGGTCATGGGATACAACAATAACTGTATTCTCAAAGTTAATGAGGAACTCTTCCAGCCATTGAATCGCCTTTAAGTCAAGGTGGTTGGTAGGCTCATCGAGTAATAGCACATCAGGCTGACCAAACAGTGCCTGTGCAAGTAATACTTTGACTTTGTCAGAACCTTCAAGATCACCCATTAGCATGTAATGAAGATCATCTGAGATACCTAAACCGTTTAATAGTGTAGCCGCTTCTGATTCAGCTTCCCAACCGTTTAGCTCTGCAAATTCACCTTCTAGCTCTGCAGCACGCATGCCATCCTCATCTGAGAAGTCTTCCTTTGCATA
The DNA here is from genome assembly GCF_038630885.1 of Lysinibacillus sp. FSL K6-0057. Taxonomy (NCBI): domain Bacteria; kingdom Bacillati; phylum Bacillota; class Bacilli; order Caryophanales; family Bacillaceae; genus Lysinibacillus; species Lysinibacillus sp. FSL K6-0057. The sequence goes on from NZ_CP152047.1 coordinate 2,456,638, forward strand.
GATAGCATCTTTTTCTGTTTTCACGTCATAGAGGCGTTTATTCCCCATAATGACTGTGTCGAGCACTGTATGCTCATCGTATTCGAAGTGGTTTTGTTTCAGGACGGATAAACGTTCGTCCTTGCCCATCGATACATTCCCTTCCTGTGCTTCAATTTCACCAGAAAGGATTTTTAAAAATGTTGATTTACCAGCACCATTTGCCCCAATTAAACCGTAGCAATTGCCTGGTGTGAATTTTATATTTACGTCTTCAAATAGTTTACGATCGCCATAGCGAAGACCTACATTACTAACTTGAATCATGCAAGTTCCTCCTTTTTTCACAATGGCTCTAGTATAGCATGAAATATGTTCCATAGTCTATAAACATTATTAAATCAAGGTTTGGCGTTCTTTCCACATTTTTTGTTAAACATAAACTGAATAAAGATACAATAAAAAATTAAATTTGGTGTAACTTTCTGCGAGCGTGAGGCGTCTATATTGTAGTGTGATTAACTATTTTTGAAAAAGAATAGAAATTTGACATCATTTACCATGGAGATTTTAGTTGCTTCTTCACAAAGGTATCGTCTAAAATGATTCTGACTGTTTTTTTATGTCAAGTGAATCATCACTGGTGCCCACAAGCCCATCCCCGTTTTGAATGCCAGCTATTCGTTGCTCTTTCATTCATACTAGATTGATGTTGCTAAAGTTAGAATAAAAAACATCACAATCCTCATAAATGATTTCATTCATTTATCTTGATGATAATTTCATAGAGAATACTGTAAGCAAAAGCATTATTCGTTTGCGGTAATGATATGCCTGCATTCAACTAGGACATTCAGCCCTTGAGGCGGGAATGATGATTAAATAAACACATCGATGGAAATTTTAACAATTGGAGGTATATTATGGGTAAGGGCTTATTATGGACAGCCACTTGTGTAATAGTAGTTTTACTTGGGTTTGGTAGCTACTATTTTATTAAAGATATAACAAACTCTATGGCATACAATAAATTAGTGGATGAGTATAAAAAGCCAGAACCAATTGAACATATAGAGGCAGAATATGATGTCATCGTCATCGGTGGTGAACCAGAGGGTGTGGCTGCGGCGGTGGCTGCTGCACGAAATGGTGCGAAAACATTGCTGGTCGAAAAACGACAAGAGTTAGGTGGATTATTTACATATGGTATGCTGAATTTCCTTGACATTCCTCGTGATGGCCATAACAACTCGATTAGTGAGGGGATATTTAAGGAATGGCATGAGCTTGTTAGAGGGAAAGACGCTTTTGGCATTGTAGGTGCTAAGGCTGCTTTTAAAAAGCTGATCGATGAAGAGCCTAACTTAACCTTATCTGTGCAAACCGAGGTCGTGAAAGCGAATGTCAAACAACAACAATTAACGTCTGTGGAATTAAAAAATGAGTACGGTACATATGTTGTAACAGGAAAATCATTCATTGATGCCACACAGGATGCTGATTTTGCTGCCATGTCGGGCGTTCCTTTCTTTGTAGGTGGGGAAGATATTGGCATAAAGGATAAACGCATGGCTGTGACCTTAATGCTGCATTTAAAAAATGTCGATTGGGATGAAGTGAAAAAAGCAGCTAAATCCAATGTATTTGGCGGTGCCAATTTAAATCAGACCGTTATGTGGGGCTTTACAAAGCTGCATGATGAATACAAGCCTTTGCAAGAGGGCACAAGGTTACGAGGGTTGAATTTAGCACGTGTAGATGATGAATATTTCATTAATGCCCTACAGATTTTTGGTATTGATGGCTTGAACGAACCTTCAAAACAAGCGGCCATTGTCGCAGGGAAGAAGGAAACGCTACATATTCTAAAATATTTACAAGCAAACTTCCCTGGGTTTGAAAAGGCTGAAATTGTTAGCTATCCAGAAGAACTCTATGTACGAGAAACGAGACATATTTGGGCAGAGTATCAATTACCAATGGCTGACCTTTGGAAAAATAGTGATCAGTGGGATAGCATTGGGATTGCCTCTTATCCAGTCGATGTGCAAGCACAAACGCCTCATGATTACGGCTATGTGATTGCTGCACCAAAGCAATATGCCATTCCTTTCCGTTCGTTAGTACCAAAGGACATTGATGGCTTACTGGTAGTTGGACGCTCTGCAGGTTATTCATCACTCGCTGCTGGTAGTGCCCGCATTGTTCCTACAGGGATGGTGACAGGGGAAGCGGCTGGGACTGCGGCTGCTCTTGCACAGAAGCATGATGTAACCTTTAGAGACATGAGCAAGGATAAAAAATTAATCGCTACGTTACGAGAGCAATTGACTAAACAAGGTGCCTATGTCGACTCATTTTCTGTAGACTATCCATATCAAGAGGAATGGTATGATGAAGCCATTCAAACGCTCATTAATTATGGCCTTGTAGTGGGTGGCTATGATAATGACTTAAAAGTAGACAGTAAGGCGACAAAAATAAAGTTTGCTAAAATGTTAAAAGAGAGTATGCTACGTGCTGGTGGAGAAAGTGCATCAGGCATGAAGGATCAGCTCGAAATTGTCATCAATAAAGTTTATAATCAAGGCGATGAAGCTATTGAACGAGATGAGCTAGCTCAGTATTTGGCTGATGTCCTCATCGGTGAATCCAATGCGACTAGCTGGGATACATTAGTTGAAAAAGGAATGGTCACGGAGCAGGTAGCCAAAAAAATCTCTGACAATAAGGAACTAAAATTAAAAGAGATGTATGCCATTATGGCTGATGTTATTCATTATGTAGAAAAGAAACACTCCTCTTCTTGAGGAATGTTTCTTTTTTTTCTATTGTCTATCCTTTTGATCCAATTGATAGCTTATATATGTTAGCACGGAAGCTATGAGTGCTAACATTCCACCAGCCCATGATAGTTTGTCTAGACTCCCCGTGGCAACAACAATCCCTCCAATTGCGGCCCCTAATGCAATGCCCACATTAACAGCTACAGGGGTTAATGAGGATGCAAAGTCTTTGGCAGACGGGGAATACCTTTCTGCTAGATCCATAAAGTATAGTTGAACAGTTGCATTCACAGCATAAAGCATGACAGCCATTAACATAATACTCATCAAACCCAGCCACGTGTAGGACATCGTGAAATAGAGGGTAAATAAGATAATGGCCTGAAAGATGAATGTATAGCGCAATTTACTAAGACCGTTATGTTGAGCGATCTTGCCAGCTAAAAGATTACTAAAGATCGAAAAAAAACCATAGATTAACAGAACAATACTGATATATTTCGTATCAATCCCAAGTTTGTTTTCTAAAATTGGCGTAATAAAAGTATAGATTGTGTATGTTCCAGCAATCGTAAAAACAGGAATGAAGAATGCTAGAATGATTTTAGGTTGCTTAAATAAACTTAATTGGTCTGATAGCGAACCTTTTGTTCCTTTACTATTCCGAGGTAGCACAAAGAGGCTGATGACAAAGGCAATCCCTCCTAATAGAGCCGTTAACCAGAATGTCATATGCCAATTACTCCATTGACCCACCATCGTTCCTAGCGGTACACCCATAACGTTGGCAATGGTAAAACCAGCAAATAGTAAGGCGATGATAGAGGATCTTTTTTCCTTTGGCATACAATCATTTGCTAAAGACATAGATAATGCTGTTAGCACACCGCTGACAACAGCCGTAACAACTCTAGAAGCCATTAAAATACCATATGAGCTAGCTAAGGCACTTACTATATTTCCAAGTATAAAGATAGCAATGAACAGTAACATGAGTGGATATTTTGCAAATCTACTAACAAAACCGGTTAAGATAGGTGTACCAATGGCATAGGCAATCGCAAATCCAGAAACCAAGGAACCAGCAGTGGCAATGGTAATGCCTAAATCTGTTGAAACCTCTGTTAATAATCCTACAATGACAAATTCACTTGTTCCCATGACAAAAGTTAATAATGTTAAGGTAAAGGCTAAAATTTTATGTTTATGACTAAGTGTATTTTCTTTCATCAAATAATGACTCTCCTTTTATATTTATATATCGAGAATAATCGATATATTATGCGAAACCTAATCAGTATAGCGTATCTATTTATCGTGAATAATCGATATGATAACTAAAACAGAAACCCAATTAATCATTTTGGGTATCTGAGACAAGAAACGAAGCAATTTGATGAATCGTTTCTTCTTTTAATTTATAATATGTCCATTGACCATGACGAAAAGATTCGAGAAGTCCAGCTTTTTGCATCATATTTAAGTAGTGAGAAACGGTTGATTGAGAAGTTTTAGCTTTCTCTTGAATATCACCAACACATACGCCTCCTTCGATACTCACTTTTGGGAAATGTTTCTCAGGTTCCTTCAGCCACTGTAAGATGTTTAGCCTCGTCTCGTTTGATAACGCTTTGAAAATTTCAATTGGTTCCATATGACGATAATATATCGAATTATCTCGATATGTCAATTGCTAAGTACCGTCATTTTACAGTAAAAATGGTTGACGCCAATAAGGAAGTCCGGTAATATATGTAAAAATCATAGAAAAATTCGATGAAAAAGAGAGTAATTGATGGGATGACTGGCAAGCGAGTTAGGGATGGTGTGAGCCTAATGCAGGGACCATGAATGAAGCGCACTTTGGAGAAGATTCTCGAACAAGTAGTAGAGAATAGCGGGGCGTCACCTCGTTAACAATGGAAAGTGGTCATGTCACATGGCAACTAGAGTGGTACCACGGGATTATCATGCTCTCGTCTCTAATTTTAGAGGCGAGGGCTTTTTTATTTGGACAGGAGGAGAATTAAGATGAATAAACAAATCGCGGACAGTATAGCAGTCGCATTAAATCAACAAATAACAGGAGAGGAAATATTGTCATTATTAGAAAAACCAAAAAGCTTGGAGCTAGGGGACGTGGCCTTTCCATGCTTTACTCTAGCAAAAGTGTGGAAAAAATCTCCACAAAGTATCGCTGCAGATATAGCAAGTCAATTAAACCATGATAGTATCCAGCGTGTGCAAGCTGTTGGAGGCTATGTCAATATTTTTCTAGCTCAAGAAAAGGTGACGCAACAGGTGTTAAGCAAGATTCTGCGCGACAAGCAACAATATGGCACTATGCCAACAAAGATGGAAGCAGTCGTCTTGGATTTTTCATCTCCAAATATAGCGAAGCCATTCTCGATGGGACATTTACGTTCAACGGTCATCGGCAATGCCTTAGCAAATATTGTAGAGAAAAATGGCTATCAAGCCATTCGTATCAATCATTTAGGGGATTGGGGTACACAGTTTGGTAAGCTGATTGTTGCTTATCAGCTATGGGGAAACAAACAGGCCATTTCAGCGTCACCGATTGAGGAGCTATTAAAGATTTATGTGAAATTTCATGAAGAGGCAGAGCAAGATCCAACACTGAATGAGCAGGCTCGTGCCGCCTTTAAAGCATTGGAGGACGGTGATGCAGAGGCACTGGCATTGTGGCAATGGTTCCGAGATGTGTCATTAGTAGAGTTTCAAACAATATATGAGCTGTTAGGAATTGATTTTGATGCCTTTACAGGTGAAGCCTTTTACAATGACAAAATGACACCGGTTGTGACAGAGCTAACAGACAAAGGGCTCCTTGTGGAATCAGACGGAGCGTATGTTGTAGAGATGGGGGAGATGCCTCCATGTTTAATAACGAAAACGGATGGGGCCACACTTTATGCAACGCGTGATTTAGCAGCCGCCCTGTATCGTCAACAGCACTACCAGCCCAAAAAGATGTTCTATGTCGTTGGCAATGAGCAGTCCCTCCATTTTAAACAGCTTTTTCAGGTCATCGAAAAAATGGGCTATCCTTGGGCAACGAATCTACAGCATGTCCCATTTGGCATGATGCTGAAGGATGGCAAAAAAATGTCGACTCGTAAAGGCAAAGTGGTGTTATTAGCAGATGTGCTAGCAGAGGCCATTGCGACGGCGAAGCGTAATATTGAGGAGAAAAACCCTCATCTTCCAAATAAAGAGCGAGTAGCACAGCAAGTGGGCGTTGGAGCAGTAATTTTTAATGATTTAAAATACCATCGCCTAAACGATATTGAATTTTCAATCGAACAAATGATGAATTTTGAAGGGGAAACAGGACCATATGTGCAGTATACGTATGCGCGTATTTGCTCCATTTTAGACAAAGCAAATGCACCTTCTCAAGACATGATATTCACACCATTAGGTGAGCAGGCTTGGCCGATTATCTTATTACTGGAGCAGTTTCCAAAAGCGGTATCTATGGCTTTTGAGCAGGCTGATCCGTCCCAAATAGCGAAATATGCCTTACTACTGGCACGTTTATTGAATAAATATTATGCACAGCACAAAATATTAGCAGATGATGAACAACAAGCATCACGTCTCGCACTTTGTCATAGTGTGGCCATTGTCTTAAAAGAGTCTTTAGCCTTATTGGGTATTGAATCCCCTGAAAATATGTAATAAACATTAGCCATTTAAAAGCAAATGATCCAATCATTGACCATCCATCGAAAACATGGTAAAAGGATAGAGGAATCGATGCAAGTTTTTCATAAATGAATGTTGCGTAATAGTAGAGAGGATCGAATAAATGGCTAAAAAACAATGGACCGTTTCACTCACCCTAGTGGTCATTAGTATATTTTTTGTAGCACTCAACATGAGACCAGCCGTCACGGGAATAGGACCGCTTTTTAATGTGCTGATGACATCGTTACATGTCTCGACTACAAGCATCAGTTTTCTTACATCCATCCCCGTTTTTTGTATGGGCTTGTTTGCACCTTTGGCTGTCCCGCTACAGCGAAAAATGGGCACGAAATCAGCTATCACCCTTTTAGTGACCCTCCTTGTTGTCGCCAATGGGCTACGCTTTTTCCAAGCAAGCTATTTCTTGCTCATCGTGACAAGCTTCGCAGCAGGCTTAGCGATTGCGATGATTGGTCCTATTTTAAATGCTTATATTAAGAAAAAGTTTCCCGAACGCTTCACGACAGTTGTCGGTATTTATTCATTCGGTATTGGCGTAGGGGCTACTTTAAGCGCGGCCTTAACCGTGACTTTTTATCAGGGGTTCGGTAATAGCTGGACAGTCGCCCTCGGCATGTGGTCAATACTCGCCGTAGTCGCGCTCGTTATCTGGCTATGGGCGATTCCATCCGGGCACAACGAGCAGCTGCAACAAGTAACTGCGACAGAACATGCCCGTAATCCGTGGACATCTAGACGTGCTTGGGTGATCCTCTTGTACTTTGGTTTACAAACGTCGCTCTTTTTCTCGATCATGTCATGGCTCACACCGCTACTACAGGATAAAGGCCTGTCATTAGAGGCAGCAAGTGCCATGCTGACCATAATGTCCGTTGTACAAATGATAGGGAATATGGCGGTGCCAATTCTCATGGAAAAATGGCCAAGTCGAATGGCCTGGCTGCTAGTGTTAAGCTTTGTTGGCGTGATTGGATTTATGCTACTGTGGCTCACATCGGGTATTTACCTATGGCTGGCTATTTTATTAATTGGCTTTATGTTAAGTGGACTATTTCCAATCGGTCTATTGTTGCCTCTTGATGAAGCCAAAAATGATCAGGAGGCCACGAGCTGGTCATCCATGGTGCTAGCAGGTGGCTTTATGGTAAGTGCGATTATCCCCATCCTAATAGGCGTTTGCTATGATTTAACAGGTAATCATACATGGACGTATCTGATCTTTGTCCTATTAATGCTTGGCATTTTGGCAACGACTGGACTGCTAAGAAAAAAACATCGTAAGAGACATGTGTGACGTTGCACATGTCTTTTTTGGTGAAAATTATTTTGAGGGTATGATATCCTTCCATTCTCACAGCAAATTTCGTCTTCCCTCAATATTAATAGGTAGAAAGAAATGAATTGAGCATAGTAGCTGCATTTTTCTAATATTGATAATTTCATAATAATATTATGTAAACTTGAAACATCCTCACGCCTTGATTATGATAGAGAAGAGAGAATGTTGAATAGAAAGTTTTGGTGAAGGTATGTATAAAAAGATGCTCGTTTTAGGAGCGACAGCTTTACTTGTAGCAGGCTGTGACAGTCAAATAGGTACAGGTTGGTTTCAAAATAAAAAGGCAGACGTGCAAACAGAGGGAGCGGTGACGAAGCAACAGGAAAAAATTGTACCAGAGGTCAAAGTGATTGGAGAGCATGGTGTTGGTGCAGGTATTATTATCAAGCAACAGGATGATCAACTGTATATTTTAACGAATGGCGCACTGGTGGCATCCAAACCAACTGCCCTTGTTCAATTTGGTGAGGACAAGCTGGTAGCAGCAACTATTCATGTCATGTCAACAGCCTATAATATGGCCATGTTACGAGTATCCTATCAAGCGGATGTGCAAGTGCCTAATCTCTATGAAGGTGAGCTCAATCAGCTAGCTGTTTATGTGAATGGTTTACCTTATACGATTCAAAAATACCAAGATAAGGTAGCGGCCTATTTTATAAAAGCAGAACAATCCATACCTCTAGGAAGCCCTGTCATGGAGGCTGAAAATGGAGCCATTGTCGGTCTTTATGTTAATCGACAACAGCAGGGAGAGTCCCAGCCATACATATTGCCTATAAAGGAATTTCAATCATCCATTGATGAATGGATTGACGAGGGCATGACAGCCAGTGTACGACTATCCCAATCGAAAAATTTATATCCCTATATCGAACAAGGGGATAAAGAAGCTGTACAGCAAGCAATCGAACAATATGGAGAAAATGTATTTGCGTATAATACCGATGAAATTAAGCTATTTTTAGATACGTTTCACAAGCATTTAAAGGGTGCAGTGACAATTCAGGATGCAAGTGTCATGAAACCCATTGTCGGGACAGAGGCGATACAGGAAACCTTGGCTAGTATGGTTGCCTACTATGCTTCCAAACAAGCCAAAATTCATTTCGCTGACACGGACATTCAGGATATTCGCGTAGAAGGACAGTGTCTCATCGTGCAAGCCAAAACGGAATATATGCTGACGAATGCTGCTGGACAGGAGGCACTTGCCTACTCCAACATGCTGTATGAGCTAGAAAAAAATGAACAGGGCGAGTACAAGCTACTTGGTCTCACAAATGAGGAGTGAATTTTGCATGGAGCAAGCAAGACAAATGCTACAGCATCATTTTGGCTATGAAACCTTTCGCCAAGGACAAGAACAAATTATTGAACAAACATTACAAGGGCAATCAAGCCTTTGTGTCATGCCAACAGGTGGAGGGAAGTCCATTTGCTATCAAATTCCAGCGTTAATGCTTGAGGGGTTAACCATCGTCATTTCACCTCTGATTTCACTGATGCAAGATCAGGTAGAGGCTTTACGAACGGCTAACATTCCAGCAGCCTATATCAATAGTACGCTAACGGCACAGGAAGTGGATGAAACGATGCAACTTGCTAGTGCCGGTTATTTAAAGCTCCTCTATATTGCACCAGAGCGACTAGAAAGTACTACGTTTCTTCAAGCATTGTCGTATTTATCTGTGCCATTACTAGCGATTGATGAGGCTCATTGTATATCGCAATGGGGGCATGATTTTAGACCAAGCTATCGTTCCATTCACAAGCTTTTTACGCTATGGCCACAAAAGCCCACTGTTTTAGCGCTGACAGCCACTGCGACGCCAGCGGTTTGTGATGATATTCGTCAATTGTTAGCGATTGATGAGCGAGCAACGGTCATGACAGGCTTTTCGCGTGAGAATTTGGCGCTTTCCGTGTTAATTGGCGAAAATAAAGAACGCTATATAAAAAATTATGTACAAAAAAATCAACAGGAAGTCGGCATCATTTACGCTGCCACTCGAAAAGCGGTAGATGCGATTTATGATATGCTGAGTCGCTCTGGTGAAGCCGTTGCAAAATATCATGCGGGTCTATCAGAGGATTTGCGAATGGCTGAGCAGGAGCGATTTTTAAAAGATGAGGCACGTATCATGGTGGCAACGAATGCTTTTGGTATGGGTATTGATAAAAGTAATGTGCGCTTTGTGTTGCATTATCAGATGCCTCGTAATATGGAGAGCTATTACCAAGAAGCGGGTCGTGCTGGGCGAGATGGTCTGCCAAGTGCGTGTATTTTATTGTATGCTTCAGGCGACGTCCAAACACAGCGTTTTCTTATTGAACAAAAACAGGACGAAGCGCGTATTACCCAGGAGCTAGCCAAACTTCAAACAATGGTGGATTACTGCCATACAGAGGGCTGCCTCCAAAATGCGATTTTATCGTATTTTGGGGAAGAGGAGGAGGAGCCTTGTGGGCGTTGTAATAACTGCAATGATGGACGAGCAGTAACAGATGTGACGGAGGATGCGCAAAAGGTGCTAGCCTGTGTTGTACGCATGGGCCAAAAATTCGGTAAGACCATGGTAGCACAGGTGTTAATTGGCTCTAAAAATCAAAAAATAGCTGAGTTTGGCTTTGCACGATTATCGACCTACGGCATCTTAAAGGGGAAATATGCCTCAAAGGATGTATCCAACTTTATTGAATTTTTAATTGCAGAGGGTTTATTGGCCGTGAAGCACGGTACATTCCCCACAATTTATGTATCAGCAGAAGGCAAGGAAGTACTGCTTGGCAATCGACACGTCATGCGCAAGGAAGCTGTCACGGTGAAGAAGCTGGTGGACAACGATCCATTATTCGAACATTTACGTGTGCTGCGGAAAGAGATTGCTGACGAGGAAAAGGTACCGCCCTTTGTTGTATTTTCGGATAAAACGTTACGTGAAATTTGTGATAAAAAACCATCCGAGCTTGAAGGGCTACGACATATTAGTGGGATTGGTGAAGTAAAATTCGAAAAATACGGCATTCGTTTCTTTAATGCGCTCCAATCTTATTTGGAAACAACATCGAATAGTTAAATTCCATTGAAGTGCTTAATTCAAAAGAATTAGGCACTTTTTTTATTGGGCAAGCATCTTAAAGACGCTCTTATTCTGATTTGGCGATATTCGCTTTCAGGTATTTTAAAAACTCTTTTGCTGCCAAAGAGAAATGCTTTTTCTTAGACCGTACCCATCCAAAGGAACGTTTATTGGATTCAAAATTTATTAAGGGTATGGGGACAATCTCTCCATTCGTGACATAATGATCATCCTGTAAAGCTATATCCATCAAAAAGGTGATGGCTAAGCCCTCTGCAACAGCTTTTTTGATGACTTCGGTATTGTTAGTGGTAAATAAAATATTAAGAGGGCCATACTTATGCATAAATTTTGTAATAGAATCCTTCCATATTACCCCATCATACATGACGATTGTTTCATGGATTAGCTCCTCAGGTGTGATATAGTCACTAAATGCAAGTGGAGAATGCTTGCTGACACATACCATGATTTTGCCCTCTATTAAGGCTTCGAAAACCAATTCTTCATGTGCATTCCAATCTATATCATCAAGCATTGCTAAGCCAATATCGATCTTCCCTTGAATTACTTCTTCAATAATCGTTGGTGACTTTTTTTCGGTCATATGGATACGAAAGGAAGGGTAATCTTTTTTAAAGCTTGTTAACGCTTTAAGTAAAATGGGCAGAAAGAAGCTAGGGCTAGCCGTTATATTCAATTCCCCGTTTATGAGGGAGGTTTGCTCTTGTGCTTCTTCCTGTATTTCTTCCAACTTCATCACAATTTCATAGGCTTTTTTTATGATATTTTTCCCTTCGGCTGTTGGTATGGCGCCTAGCCGTGAACGTGTAAACAAGGAAATACGTAATTCTTGCTCTAAGTTCGTAATGGATTTACTGATCGTTGATTGTGAAACATGAAGATTCTGTGCTGCGATGGAAATCGATCGTGTTTTAGCTACCTCAACAATGTATTTTAATTGCTCTATATGCACAATCATCCCTCTTTTTATATGAATTATATTCAAGTATCTATGATATTTTACCATTTTACTTTATTCACAGCCATATATAAAATAATGAGCAAGAATATTTTTATTATTCTAAAAATTTAAAGTGGAAACGTTTTCGTTCTGAGATTGAACGAGTGTTGGAAAGGAGTACAGTATGCAAGCAACAGGGACAATTGATTATCTTGATCAGTTAAAGCAGAAGTTACGAGCGTTTATTGACAATGAACTATTACCGTTTGAACGGGAGCATGAAATGGATGCAGAGCAAAAGATTTCGATGGAGCAAATTACATGGGTTCGAAAGCGATCAAAGGAGCTTGGATTTTATGGTATCAATCTACCAAAGGAGTTGGGAGGACAGTCGCTTAGCTTAAAGGGACTATGCGTTTTAAAGGAAGAGCTTGCAAAATCAGGCGCGGTTTTATGGGGGCATGTTTTGGGTGAAATCGGTGGACCTTTACGTATTGGTCAGATGATAAACGTTTTTACGCCAGACCAATTAACAAAGTACGTCATGCCAGTGATTAATGCTCAAGAAGGTTGTTGTTTTGCATTATCAGAGCCTGGTGCAGGATCTGATGCCCGTGCCATTCAAACAACAGCTATACGGGATGGTGATAGCTACATATTACATGGGAAAAAGCATTTTATTAGCGCTGCACCCTATGCTGACTGGGCAATTGTTTTGGCAAAGGAAATGGTAGAGCCAACTAATGTAAGCGTTACTGCCTTTATTGTAGAGAAACAGACAGAGGAACGACCAGGTTTTGAACTTGGCAAGATTCAAGTGCCTATATCGGGAGAACATAGTACAGCTGAGCTGATTTTTAACCAATGCCGAGTGCCTGCTACGAATATTCTCGGTCAACGAGGCAAGGGATTGATGCTGGGGCTTAACAGAATCAATGAAAACAGAGCGTCTTGGGGAGCTACCTACCTTGGGGTAGCACAACGGCTATTAGATGAAGCAGTTGATCATGCCAAAGAGCGTAGACAGTTTGGTAAACCAATTGCGGAATTTCAAGCTATTCAACATATGTTAGCGGAAATGGCCACTGAACTCTATGCAGCACGTTGTATGCTCTACGATGTGATCGAACGTATGGACCATGGTGAAAACGTGAGAGGGCAAGCATCTATGGTGAAACTGTATACCTCTGAGGTTGCCAATCGAGTGGCAGACAAGGCAGTTCAAATCTTGGGTGGTCAAGGGTTAATGAAAGGACATCCTGTAGAGAAAATGTATCGAGATGTACGGATGTTTAGAATTTTGACGGGTACATCTGAAATTCAGAAAAACATAATAGCTAAAGAATTGCTGAGTCAATCATAAATACATCGTCTTTCGAAACGATTATTTACCTAAAGGAGGAAGTTTACATGGATGCTATAACGTTTCAAGCTTTTCTATTTACTAGTTTAAATAAATTTGATAGACAGCCAGCGCTTACTTGTGTAGAGACAAATGAAACGATTACTTATAAGACATTACGAGAACAAGTTGATGCGGCAGCAAGCCAGTTAGGTTGTCTTGGCGTACAAGTCGGAAAGCGTGTTGCAGTTCTCATTCCAAATAGTATTGAAAATGTTGTCTACAATCTTGCTGTCAGTCGGTGTGGAGCTACGGTCGTTCCGTTAAATGATAAGCTAGGCATGAAGGAAATTGAGTTTATTTTAAGAGATGCGGAGCCTCAAGTCATCATTATGGCCACGCAGAAGCATATAGCATCTGTTCTAAGCTATCAACAAGAAATCGGCAAACAGGCCGTTACTGTTGTTGGTGTGCCTGGGTTGGGCATTGACTACCCGGAAGAATTTTATCGTATGGAGATAGAGCATAAAAAAGGCTGTCACGTTTTTCCTGATGCCTCATTAGATGACGTAGCCATCCTATCCTACACAGGTGGCACAACTGGAACGCCAAAAGGAGTCATGCACTCTCAGCGAGGTTTTGGGGCCTCCCTGATGGCTTCTTGCATGGAGTATCCATATGATGACCAAGACAAGGTGTTGTTTTGTACGCCCATTATCCATGCGGCAGGCGTGTTGCTACAAAGGTCACTTGCATCTGGATGTCATGTCTATATCATGAAGGCATTTCATCCACAACAATTTATGCAAATTGTACAAACGGAGCGGATTACAAGCACCTTTGTTGTGCCAACGATTATTTATCGGCTAATTGATGAGGCCAAGCAAAAAAACTATGATGTCAGCTCATTACGCAATATCAATTATGGGTCATCACCTATTTCCTCTGAACGTTTGAAAGAAGCGTTTGAAATTTTTGGTCCTATTTTTAGACAGCAGTATGGCATGACGGAATGCAGTATCGTCATTGCCAGATTGACAAAAAGCGATCACCTTTTTGCCTATGAGCACAATTTGGAGGTGTTAAAGAGCTGTGGAAAACCGTGTATGCTTACCCAAATTCGCTTAGTCGACGATAAGGGCCAAGATGTTCAACCATTGCAGCCAGGTGAAATTGCAGTCAAAACACCTTCTGTATCCATTGGTTATTACAATAGACCTGATCTAACAGCAAAGGCATTTCAGGATGGCTGGTTCTTTACAGGTGATATTGGACAATTCGATGAACAAGGCTATCTTCATATTGTCGAACGGAAAAAGGATATGATTATTTCGGGTGGCTTCAATGTGTATCCTGCTGAAGTAGAAAGAATTGTGAACCAGCATTCGAAGGTCGCTATGTGTGCTTGCATCGGCATCCCGCACAATGATTGGGGGGAGGCGGTTTGTTTAGTCGCAGTGCTACGTGAAGGTGAAACGTGTACGAAAGAAGAATTAATCGAGTTTTGTAAGCAACGTACCGCTTCCTATATGGTGCCAAAGGAGATTATTTTCGAGACATCTTTACCACTAACAATGGTAGGAAAGATTGATAAGAAAGCGCTAAGAAAACCTTTCTGGGAAGGAGCGGCACGTTTAGTGAATTAGAAAGAGGACTTACCCATTCAATGAAAAGGAGTGTGTGAAATGCAAGTGTATGCGGCTGATAAAAAGCGTAAATCGATCATTATTATACTCTTATTTTTAGGGATGTTATTAAGTCATATTGATAAAACATCCATGAACGTCGCCATTATTCCTATTCAGAAAGCCTTAGACCTGAACTCATTTGAGGCTGGTTTAGTGTTGAGTATTTTCTTTTTTAGCTACGCTCTGATGCATCCGATCGGTGGATGGCTTACCGATAAGTATGGTGCACGAAATGTCTTGTTTGTTTCCGTCATTGGATTTTCATTTTTTACAGCTCTGACAAGCCTTGCCTGGTCATTTATTTCACTCCTCTTCATTCGTCTCCTATTTGGGTTAGCGGAAGGCAGTGTTTTTCCAGCTAGCATGCGCTCGATTGCTGATAACTTTGGAGAAAATGAACGAGGTCGAGCAAGCTCATTCTTTCTATCTGCGCAAACTGCAGGTGGTGTAATAGGCTCTATAGCGATCGGTTTTTTGTTGGTTTCATTCGGATGGAGATGGATGTTTGTTAGCATTGGGATTGCAGGCGTTTTTATAGCTTGGGCCATTTGGGCTTATTTAAAGTCTTCAGATGATAAGCAAAAAGCAGCTGAGGCACAAGCTAGCAAGAAAATCCATTATAAAATGGTGTTTAAAACGAATAATTTTTGGAAATTTCTCTTTACGAAATTCTTTTCTAATATCGTGAATTGGGGAATGATTACATGGATGCCCTCTTATTTGGTTAGTCAAGGATTGGATTTGTTATCGGCAAGTGCCTTAATGGCTATTCCGTATATTTCTTCCTTTATCATGTTTAATGTAAGCGGTTTGATCTTAGATAAATATATGGTAGGAAGAGAAAAATATCTAGCAATGGGCGGATTACTAGCTTCGAGTGTTTTTTTATATTTAATGTTTCACGCATCGTCTGTCACGCTTGGGATTGTTTATTTGACGTTTAACGCGATTGCAATCTCTTTTATTGGAACAGCCTTGTATACAATGATTATTAAGTATTCAGATCAGGAGTTATCTGGTTCTGTAACAGGATTTGTTTCCTTCGGTGGTCAGATTGCAGGAGGGATTTCACCACTGGTTATCGGGTTCATTCTGACAATTTTTAATGGTTCGTATACTGCTGTCTGTTGGTTTTTAATTGTTTCTGCATTAGCTGGAGCAGTAGCAGCACTAGCGATTACAAATAAAGTAAAAGAAGCAAAAAAAGATATGCTTATCGGGCATTCTTTTTAAAGAAGGAGCGTTGTCTATGCAAAATGGAACCGCAACGATTAAACAAGCTTTTCCGCCAAATCAGGAGGATATCATCACGAAAGATAATTGGTTTACTTCAAAGAAGCAT
Organism: Lysinibacillus sp. FSL K6-0057; assembly: GCF_038630885.1. Taxonomy (NCBI): domain Bacteria; kingdom Bacillati; phylum Bacillota; class Bacilli; order Caryophanales; family Bacillaceae; genus Lysinibacillus; species Lysinibacillus sp. FSL K6-0057. Next base: position 2,472,896 of record NZ_CP152047.1, read on the forward strand.
TTGCAGGGCTATTGTCATTCAGGTGAATTGAGCCCATGCCGAATGATCTGGAAAGGAAGCCAAAAGCCAAGCTTATTATCATATGCCGATGATTCATTAGATTTGGCCACTATATACGTTCATAAGCATGAAAGTGTTTTAGCCTATCTTGAAAGGACCAATACAGATGCCTTTCTTGTGTTGCATAAAGGGAAAATTTTATATGAAAACTATTTTAATGGCTATCCATTCTATCAGCCTCATGCATTGAACTCTGCATCAAAGTCATTTGTCGGGTTAATTGTGGGTTTACTAGCTGATGAAGGGGTACTAGATCTAACTAAAAAAGCTTTCTATTACATTCCTGAATTAGAAGGAACAGGACTAGGCGAGGGTACTGTTCAGCAATTGCTTGATATGCAAGTTCCTGTGAAGTATATGGAAGCGGATACGCCTATGGGAATAGGGCGGGGCACCCCTATTTTTATCGCATCTGGTTCGATACCAAAACCTGAAAACTATCATGGACCGGAAAATCTATATGAATTTATGGTAGCAAGTAAACGAGCTATTCCCCCTGGTACGGTATTTAAGTATGAAAATGGCCAAACAGAAACATTAGGCTGGATCATTAAACGATTAACAGGTAAAAATCTAGCTGAATTAATTCAGCAATATATATGGTCTAAATTAGGGGCAGAAGAAAATGCTTGCATGCATTTGGATGGCATTGGCACAGATATAGCTAGTGGTGGTATGCGCGCAACCTTACGTGATTTAGGACGTTTTGGTAGCATGATGTGTAACAATGGTTTTTATAATGGTCAGCAAATTATTCCCGTGCCAATCATAAGGGAAATCCAAAAAGGCGGAAATCCACAATTACTTGAGGAAAGTAATCATCATTATCTTCCAGGGTTTTCCTATCATAATCAATGGTGGATTAGTCATGATCAATACGGAGGGTATTCAGCACGAGGAAAGTTTGATCAACAAATCCACATTGCACCGAAAACCGAGACCGTCATTGTCAAACTATCTTCCAATTACTCACCTCAGCCAGAAGGAGTGCAAGCATGTCAGGCCATTATAGCCTATTTAGCTAAAAACGAATAATGTGAAAGCAGTTTAAAATGGGATAGGGAAGGGTTACCGTTTATGGAGGGATTCAATACATGGAACGAAGGAGCGAACAATAGTGTACAGTATGCCCAGCAGCATTTAGCGAACGAAAGAACGTACTTAGCTTGGATACGGACTAGCATTTCGATTGTCGGAGTCGGATTTTTGACCACCTCCTTGCATTTTACGATTAAAATGAATTCGAATGATTCTATTCATATCTTAGCTATCTGCCTTGGCATTTTTGCCTGCATCATTGGGTTTATCATAGGTGTTTTGGCAACCTTTCAATATGCAAGAAAAAGAAAAGAAATTCAGGATGGACGATTTTATCCTTCCAATCGTTGTATTTATATGATTTCTAGTCTTTTTTCTCTGCTGATTTTGATTATCTTTCTGTATCTTTCGTTCTTGTTATTTTGATAGGCAAGGAATCACTTGAAAAATATTGGCTTTCCAATAGAAAAACACGTATTTTTGATTACCTATCAAATAATACGTGTTTTTCATGTTCTCTAGCTTATTCATTTTCCCAATGCTTTGCAATAAATGTATCACGGCCAGAAACGGAACGGTCTTGCTGATAGTGTTCCGTTTCTTTTTTATAATAATCTTGGTGATAGTCTTCTGCTGGATAGAAGCGTTCAGCATCGCGAATTTTGGTTACAATAGGTTTATCAAAGCGTCCGCTATTGGCAAGTTTTTCTTTCGAGACCTCTGCGATATGCTTTTGCTCATCTGTATAGGTAAAGATAGCGGTTGTATAGGATTCGCCACGGTCATGGAACTGTCCATACGCATCTGTCGGGTCAATTTGCATCCAATAAATATCAAGGAGCTGCTCATAACTAAAAATAGCAGGGTCGAATTCGATTTCGACGACTTCTAAATGGCCTGACGTTCCTTTTTTGACATCTTCATAGGTTGGGTTTTCTAAATGGCCACCCATATAGCCAGAAGTCACTTTATGTATACCGTCCCACTCGACGAATGGCTTGACCATACACCAAAAACATCCGCCAGCAAATGTCGCTTTTTCTATCATTTGAATCATCCTTTCTTTTGTGAAAATATTATAGCATTGTTTTGCTCCAAACTGCGCAAATGGGTGTAAAATAACGATTAGATAGAAAATCATGGAATAGATCCTTTTCAAAATGAAACTTTCTAGCTAATCAATCGTTACATTAACTATATCAAAATAGAGGAGTTAGTTGTTATGGAAGAGCAAGATTATACGAGACGCTCCCAACGTCCAAAAAAGCGTAGATTACGTAAAGGGAGAGCAATTTTCACACTATTACTACTGTGTATCATTGTGATTGTCGGCTATTCGGTCATGCAATATCGCAGTGGACTAGAGCTAGCCAATGACACGAAAGTAGCACAGGAAGATTTTACGGGTGATAGTATCAAAGGGGATATCGAAAACTATTTGATTTTAGGGGTCGATACACGTGGGGAGGAAAAATCACGTACCGATACAATGATGGTATTATCCTGGAATAAAGCAAACAACGATATTAAACTCGTATCCTTTATGCGCGATATTTACGCGGATATCCCAGGCTATCAATCCTATAAGCTTAATACAGCCTACTATCTAGACGGCGTCCAGCTATTGAAGGAAACATTGACAAATATGTTTGGCCTACCGATTCATCATTATGCACTAATTGATTTTAAAAACTTTGAATCCTTAGTGGATATTTTAGCGCCAAATGGTGTGGAAATGGATGTTGAAAAGGACATGTCTGAAAACATTGGCGTAGAGTTAAAGCAAGGTGTTCATCGTTTAAATGGACAGGAGCTACTGGGCTATGCTCGTTTCCGTCATGATGCGGAAGGAGATTTTGGTCGTGTTGCGCGTCAGCAAAAAGTCATTGAAGCGTTGAAATCGGAGCTATTAACGCCTACCAATATGTTGCATTTACCAAAATTCGTCGGAGCGGCACAGGGCTATATCACAACAGATTATTCATCCTCTGAGGAAATGCAGCAAGTGCTTAAATTGCTATCAAAGGGCAAGGTCAACATTGAGAAAGCAACCATTCCTATTGAGGGGAGCTATCAATTCCAAAACTTTAGCCATGCAGGCGATTCCATTGTCATCGATGTGGAGCAAAACAAGGCATTTTTAAGCGATTTTTTAGGTATTTCACTAGAGTGATTTTTCGCAAAAACCAACATTATCCTGTAATATAAAGGTAGAGCATTTGGATTGGGGTGGATCTATGGAAAAAGAGAGACCAAAAGAGCGTTCAAACCTGTTAGCAACTAAGTTTATTCGTTTTTTAGGTGGTAGAAACCTATTATTTACACTGGTGATTTTATTACTAGTGGCATGTGTTATTTTTATGTTTAATCAAGTTTCCTTTATCTTTACCCCGCTTCAAGTATTATTTGAAGTAGTGATTTTACCAGGGGTACTAGCCGTCATTGGCTACTATTTATTACGCCCATTGCTGGCGATGCTAGTACGATGGCGCATCCCAAGAATATGGGGTATTTTAATCCTCTACATTGCGGTCATTGGTGTCATTACGTTACTCGTGGTGCTAGTCTATCCGTTTTTACGCGACCAGTTCACCAATTTAGCACAGGAATTCCCAGAGTACTTCATGGCATTTACGCAAAACATTGTAGAATTTCTGAATCATTCACGTTTTAATGAGTACTTAGATAAAATTAGCTTTAATTTTGATGAAGTGTTGAATAACTTCACAACGGATATGGTAAAAACAGTGAAGGATATGGCGACCAATGTAGCACAGGGTGTGGCATCTGGGATTACGGGCTTCCTATCAACGTTAACAGGTATTGTGCTATCACTTGTAACGGTGCCATTCATCTTATTTTATTTACTAAAAGAGGGCGAAAAATTACCGAAATTTATGCTGAAAGTGTGCCCACCGCGTATGCGTAAAGAAGTAACTGACATTTTCCATGACATGGACAAGCAAATTAGTTCGTACATACAGGGGCAAATTTTAGTATCCATGTGTATTGGCGCAATGGTGACGATTGGCTTTTTAATTATTGGCATGAAGTATGCTTTATTGCTCGGCTTCCTTGCGATGATTACCAGTGTGGTGCCTTATTTAGGTCCCGTTATTGCGATCACACCAGCTGTCATTATTGCCCTTGTCACGTCCCCATTAATGCTAATTAAGCTAGCCATTGTATGGACAATCGTTCAGTTGATTGAAGGGAAATTTATCTCGCCACAAATTATGGGGAAATCACTCAGTATTCATCCGATTACGATTATCTTTGTGTTATTAACGGCAGGCTCGTTATTTGGTGTCCCAGGTGTTATTTTAGGGATTCCAGGCTATGCAATCTTTAAGGTGCTTGTCACGCATTTATTCAAGCTCTTTAAGCAGCGCTATAACCGTTACGAGGATGATGTTCATCAAAAATATGATATCTAATAAAACAGCTACTGTTCTTATGGCAGTAGCTGTTTTTTGCTGTGGAAAATAGCATTATGGTATGCTATGAATAGACTCAAAGCAAGGGGGAATGGAAATGGCATACATACCGATTAATTTTCAAGAGAAATTAGCTAAATTCCAAGAGCATTGGTCACCAAAGGTCATTGCTGAAATGAATGATTATCAATTTAAGCTCGTCAAAGTTCAGGGGGATTTTGTCTGGCATAAGCATGATGATACGGATGAAGTGTTTATCGTCCTTGAGGGGCAGTTAATCATCGAATTCCGAGATGGTGAAGTAAGCTTGCAAGCAGGGGAAATGTTTGTGGTTCCGCGCAATGTGGAACATAAACCCTATGCGGCATCAGAGTGTAAAATTTTGCTTGTAGAGCCTGTTGGTGTCGTGAATACGGGTGAGGAACAATCAGAGCTTACCGCAGAAAACGATGTGTGGATTTAACCTTCATAGAAAAACCCTTCCAACAAAACGTTAGAAGGGTTTTTAAATTGCCTAATTTTTGCTTTGGGCCAATAATTGTACTTTTGCTAAGCGATCCACAGCTTCTTGCAGAAGTTCCTTTGGTTGGACTAATGCTAAACGTAAATAGCCTTGTCCTGCAGTACCAAATACGGTTCCGGGCACTGTGACAACGCCTGCTTGTTCAATCAATTGGAAGGCTAGTTCTGTACAATCGATAGCATAGGGATATTTTGCCCAAACGAACATTCCACCATCTGATGGTGCTGCCTCCCATCCTAAAGCTTGTAAGCCATTCATCAGTGTTTTATGACGTTGTGAGAAAGTGGCACGTAAGCTTTCCGTAATTTCCTCTGCGTTATCCAGTGCAACGACAGCCGCATCCTGGATAGGCTCGAAAATACCGAAGTCTAAATTTGATTTTAATTGCTTGATAACAGCGATCATTTCTGCATTTCCTGCGATATAGGCAATACGTGTGCCAGCAAGACTAAAGCTTTTCGAGAGGGAGTTAATCTCCATGCCGACTTCTTTTGCTCCTGGTGCAGCTAGGAAGCTAATGGGGCCATCTCCCGTAAAATAGAACTCTGAATAGGCCGCATCATGGAGAACAATAATATTATATTTTTTGGCAAAGGCAATGACTTTTTCAAAATACGCTAATGAAGGCATCGCCGGTACAGGATTTCCTGGCAAGTTTAAAATCAATAGCTTTGCTTTCTGGGCAATTTCTTCTGGTACAGCGTCTAAATCAGGTAAATAATCGTTGTCAGCTGTTTGAGGCATGTAATAAGGTGTTGCGCCAGCTAAGTGAATGCCTGCGTCATATGCAACATAAGCTGGGTTTGTGGATAAGACGATGTCTCCTGGATCACAAAAGGCGATGGGTAAATGCACTAAGCCTTCTTGCGAGCCAATTGTTTGAATAATTTCTGTTGCGGGATCTAGATTGACGTTACTACGGCGCTTATAGTAGCGACTCACCGCATCATAAAAACGCTGTGTGCCTGTCAGTGTATAGCCGTAAGATTCAGCTAAACCTGCGCGATAGGAAAGATGCTCACGGATTTTAGCATGTGGGGGAAGATCAGGACTTCCTAAGCTTAAGTCAATTAAGGTCATGCCCTTTGCTTGCTGCTCGCGCGCAAAATTTTTCAAATCTCCGAAAATTGCTGGTGTAAATAATGACATTTTTTTAGATGGTACGATTTTCAAAACTAGTACACTCCTTGTAGTTGTATAACAGAATAGTAGTTCACATTTTATCATACTGAAGCACAGAAAGGGACAGATATTCTGAAAAAAGAAAATATTTATATAATGGAGAGGATGCGTGCGTAGGCTAGCGAAAATAGATTGTCTACTGTTGGGAGAAGCTACTATAAATTCCTTCACAAAGGAAATTGTATTATACTGAGTATAAAGTTTTTTAGGTGGGGTGAGTCTTATGCGAGACGAGCTACCGTATGCCAAGCAAATGCTTGAAGAAACCACAAGACAATCCTGACATCAAATGCTCAATTGGTGGATTGGTCAGCATCATCATTTTCAATTATCTACGGGCAAAATGGGGAAGTATTTGAAAACCTATGTGTCAGCTAATTATTGGGCGTTGTATGTAAAAACCTATGCGGACGCTGACTATGCTAACATGTGGAATGCCTTATTTACGGCATGCACACTGTTTCGAAGCATGGCAAAGGATGCCCATATGTCAGCCTATTTGAAGCAAATATGCATGTTATCACCAGATGCGAAAACGATTTTGTAAGGGGGAAGAGGGCAGTGAAGGTATATTCATTAAGCGGACCAAGCGGCACAGGCAAAAGTACAAGTGCGCTTGCCTTTGCCCATAAATTAGGGGTGGAGGCCATTGTTGATGATGGATTACTCATTGTGAATGGCGTAAGAGTTGCAGGCCTTTCTGCTAAATTTGAAAAAAATACAATTACCGCTGTACGGCGTGCCATTTTTACAGATCCAGCCCATCGTGAGGCTGTCCAAAAAGCGCTAGCTCATCATCAGGTACAGTCTATTTTACTTATTGGCACATCGACTAAAATGACGAATAGTATTGCCAAGCAGCTAGAGCTAGGACCGATTGAGCATTATTATGATGTGGAGGATGTCCGTTCTTTTAAGGAAATTCAAAAAGCCCGCTTTATCCGTCAAACACAGGGTAAGCATGTGATGCCGATCCCCTATAGACAAGTGGAGCAAAATTTCTTTAAACGATTGGTGCAAAAGGGCATGGAGATTTTTTCATCGAAACGAGAAAAAATCGGGGAAACGACGATTGTGCGTCCTGATTTTCAGCGGGAATATATAGAAATCAGCAAGCCTGTTTATGTACAGCTACTGACATACTGCTGTAGCCAACAGGCGATTGTACAAAAGGTAGAGCAGGCACAATTTGTGTTAGGGGATCAGGTTCAAGCTATCCTCACTATTCAGGTGAAGCTTCCAATCAATTATCCATTAGCAGCCCGTTTATTGGCATTACAACAAGCCGTGCAGGAAGATTTTTATCTACATTTTGGCTATGAATTAGATGCTATTCATGTGCATGTTAAAACAGCTATACAAAAGAAAAAGGCGTAAAAAACAGGTACTCCGCTCGCACATTGGCGTTAAGAGTACCTGTTTTTTATTTTGGCTGACGGGTAAATTGAGGCTGGCGTTTTTCCACAAAGGCACGACAACCCTCTGCGAAATCACTGCCTACAAATGGCGAAGAGCCTTGCCATAAGGTCGGCACACTATCGAGACATTCCTGAACGGATTGCTTCACGGCAAGTAAGGATTCAGGGGACATCCCTGCAACAAGCTTGCCCATTCGAATCATGTATTTATTTAAATCCTTTTCAGCTACTAAGTAGTTAAGCAGCCCAAGCTTAAAAGCTTCCTCTGCTTTAAACATTCGTCCCGTAAAGACTAAATCCTTGGTTGTGGCAGGGCCGACGAGCTGAACTAAACGCTGCGCAAATTTGTTATTTAAAGTAATCCCTAATTTACCGACAGGAATGCCGAGCTTGGCCTTGTCGGAGCCAATGCGGATATCGCAGGCTAAGGCTAATTCCAAGCCAGCACCCATTGCCGGGCCGTTGATGACGCCAATCGTTGGAATCGGTAGGCGCTCAATGGTTGAAATGGTCTTTTCCATATGTACAAACGCTTCTTCAGCTTGCTCAAGAGAGATGGCATTGAACTCTTTAATATCAGAGCCGGCTGTAAAGCTTTGGCCAGAGCCTCGTAAAATCAGTACTTTATTTTTCGGATTATCTAATACTTGTAGGGCAATCTTGGCTAATTGATCCCACATGTTTGCCGTTAATGCATTTTTTGCCTGTGGTCGATGAATCGTAATAATCGCTAGCCCAGCTGTTTCTTGATAAATAATTTTCGCATCTTCTGCTTCCAGTCGAGTCGTTTTTACTTGCATATCGGAAAGCCTCCTACATGTTAGTGTCTATCTTTATTATATAACACAATCAACGATAAACACGAAATGATACGAATTTTCACATAAAATTGCGTTGTTATACAAGAATGTAGGGAATAGTAAGCATTTATTGTACTACAACAGGGGAGCGGAATTTACTATTGTAAGAAAGTAAAAATTATGAGAAACTACTTTAGGAACATATGTTTCTTCATTACGTAAGGGGCATTTGAATGGTAGAAGCGGGTTCATGTTGTGAAAATACAGATTATCCGACATTACAATAATATAAAATGAATTTGAACCTACGCACCCAAAATATAGTAAAATAGAAACAACACACGCAAAGCAATCAAGGAGGGGCAATATGGTCACACTCAAGGAAGCATGGAATAGCTACGCATTGCTGCTACAATCATTGAAAAAAAGTGCTGCCACAAAAAAACAATACAATATGGATGGGCAGCAGTTTTTAACATTCGCCCATGAGCAAAACTACTTGTATGTGGACCATCAATTGAAAAATTTATTACAGCTCTATTGCGACTATTTAAAGGAAACCTATAGTAATATCAACACGTTTAATCATAAAATAGCGACATTGCGAGGCTTTGTAGAGTTTATTTTTTTACGAGAATGGGTGGAGCCTTTTGATTATCAGCATATTTTGCAGCCGAAAAAAAGACAAAAAGAGGCACTGCAAGTACTGACAAATAAACAGGTCATGCAAATTGCCAACGTATGGCCAACCTATTTTCAATATGCTAAAACGCAGGAGCATGCATGGCTGGCAAGACGCAATGGCTGTATCGTTCAAGTGTTGATGGAAACTGGTTGTAAGCCCGCTGAGCTCGTGCGCATGAAATGGGCTCACTTGAATGAAGAGAAAGCGACCCTTTTTATAGCCAATCGAAATGGCCGTCGAGAAATTAAGTGTTCGCCCATCCTCATGGACATGCTAACACAGTATAAAAAAGAGACGACCCATTTACATGAGCAAGAGGTAGGGGAATGGGTTTGGGTAAGCGAGGCGAGTTTAGCGAAGCCGATTACGACGAAGACAATTGAACGCATTTTCCAAACGATGGCTCAAGATATAGGGAAGAATATAAGAGCAACTGATTTGCGTTATACTGTCATGCAACGGGCATTTCAGCAGGAAAAAACGCTGGAGCATATTCAACAAGAAATGGGCTATGTACGGAAATGGGTACTAACAGAAAGACAGCAGCGCCTCGAATAAAAGCGTGCAGTAATCGCGATCTATCACCATTACTGCACGCCTTTTATAAATGATTCAATGCTTTGACATTCACTTTGACTGTTAAATCATGCTTGCCTCCAGAATATACACCTTCCACAGGGCTAATGTCACTATAATCGCGACCAATACATAAAATAATATGATTTTCCAATACTTCCACATTATTCGTGGGATCAAGACCAATCCAGCCAATACCTGGAATCATGACTTCTACCCAAGCATGTGTTGCAATATCACCAATGAGGGCTGAGTTTTCATCGACATATAGATAACCACTGACATAGCGAGCTGGAATTCCTTTAGCCCGTAAAACAGCCAGCATAACATGGGTGAAATCCTGACAAACACCCCGTTTTAATGCAAATGCCTCACTTGCTGTTGTCGTTACATTTGTCGCTGTCGGATCATACTCAAAGCTCGAATATAAATATTGCATTAAATTAAGCGAAAAGAGCACAGGATTTTCAGCATGACCGATTGCATGATAAACTTCCTCTAGCTGCTGCTCTGTCATAAATGTAAAATGTGTTGCTTTTAAATACGGTAAATAATGCTCATAGAATAGCTGCGAGTGAAAAATGGTCTGCATTTCGGGTGAATATTGAATACGATGGATAAATGGCGCACGCTGAATACTCACAATCGAAGATGTATGAATTTCTAGTATTTGATGCTGCTCTGGTATATAAAAAGAACCAACTGTATTGCCCCAAATATCCGTATGCTCACGGGTCAGGGAGGACGGCGTAATGGCAATTCGATAGGATAATAATCGCTGACGCTCATCACTACGCGGCTTTAAACGAATGGTATTTAAGCTTTGATCGACTTCAGACTCATATTGAAAAATATTTGTATGCTGAATTTCAAATTTCATCGTGTCCGCTTCCTTCTGCTTACTGACTTGCCTGTTGAAAGGGAGCTGTGGTGAATTCCTTTCAAGGTTGTACGCTGGGTTCATATAAATGATAGATTGTCGAAAAGGCATCACTAAACGCCATACATTGAGACAATCTTTCCTCCATCATTGTTATGGTTTCCTCAATAGTCATTTGCCAAAAATCAATATGATCGATTGCAAGAACTAGGCTACTAATATCCGATTGAAGCGTTAATAATCGTGAGGATAAAGAATCATGTTCAATAGCCGTTATAGCTTCTTCTATTTTCTTTACACAAAACTTCACAGAACATGGGAAATGCTCATCTTGGACTAAATAGCGAATGACCGTCAATAAATCGGTGTGCCGATGCTTCCGCATGAAAGATTCTCTCGCTGCGGTAAGTTCCAATAAAAAGGTACCATCATCCTCTAACTGCGACATACATGTCAGCTTTTGTTGTTCTACGATAATAACAATCATCCGCATGGTTTTTTCTGCTCGTTCAAGCCATTTGCCGACCTGCATAAAATAGAAGGGAAGATCGCGATCCATCGTGCCTTCAATCAACCCTGTCTCCATCCATAAAGTCTTTCGTACGTCCTGTAAAAAACCTTGGAGCTCAATGAGTGGAATTGGTCGTTCTCTTTTTAGTATGGACTGTTGCTTCGTTAAATAAAAGGCATTTTGAATTTCCCATAGTTCAGTTGGCATACTATCACGTGTAACCCGTGCATTTTCCCGAATCGCACGTAATGTGGCATGAAGGGCATTACCGTTTTTCTCAGAAAACAGAAGATAGTCAATCAAAGGATTGACACGTATCGTTGAATAATTTGCTAAATACTCCTCCTTAGAGGCGCAAATATTTAAAACAGCCTCCCAATGATCAATATAATCATGTTCTTGCCCTGATTGCTCCAACATATTCAACAGCTGTACCTGTAATATATGTGCATTTGTTTGTGTGCGTTCACTATAACGTGCCATCCAGTACAACGCGTCGGCTACTCGACTTAGCATGCTGCCATTCCTCCTTTAAAATCCACGTATCCTTTGCACCGCCACCTTGAGATGAATTCACAACAAGGGACCCTTCTTGTAGTGCCACTCTGGATAAACCACCAGGCAACACATAGCAATCCTCACCCTTCATAACATAGACACGTAAATCAACATGGCAAGGATAAAATCGTCCATTCTGGAAGGCAGGCGCTCTGGATAATTTAATCGTTGGTTGTGCAATGTACTGATAGGGATGCTCTATAATTTTTTGCTTAAACAAGGCAATCTCTTCCTTACTAGCATGTGGACCAATTAGCATATCATAGCCACCAGAGGCTCCCACATTTTTAATGACCAGCTCGTCAAGATGCTCTAGCACCCATTCACGCTGACTGTCATCTCCTAGATGGTAGGTTTTCACATTCGGTAGAATAGGCTCTTCCTGTAAATAATAGCGAATCATCTCAGGTACATAGGCATACATCGCTTTATCATCTGCCACACCATTTCCCACGGCATTCAAGATTGCCACATGACCTGCTTGATAGGCTGTCATTAAATGCGGAACACCTAATAAAGAATCCTCACGAAATACGGTAGGATCTAAAAAATCATCATCAATTCGACGATAAATAATATCGATTTGCTGTAGGCCATAGATGGTTTTCATATAGACTTTCAAATCCTGTACAACTAAATCCCGGCCTTCGACAAGCTGGATGTTTAAATGCTGGGCTAAAAAGACATGATCGTAATACGCTGAATTGTACATGCCTGCTGTCAGTAGCACAGCTTTAGGCTCTCGCTCCGCTTGCATGGAAGGTGGACGATGCGCAAGAAGTGCTTTTTTCATGCAAGCCATATGTTTATCAAGTGGTCGGATCGTATGCTTGGAGAAAAATTCTGGGTATACTTCCTTCATCACATCCCGATTTTCAAAGACATAGGAAATACCAGAAGGGTTGCGTAAATTATCTTCAAGCACATGATAATCTCCTTTTTCATCCCGAATTAAATCAATCCCTGCTAAAAATATATGATTCCCAATTGGTACATGAAGCCCCTTCATGGTTGGTGTGAAATACGGATTATTTTCGACAAGCTGTTTCGGAATAAGACCGTCTTGAATGATCATTTGCTGCCCGTAGACATCCTGTAAAAATAAGTTCAGAGCTTCCACACGTTGATTAACACCTGCTTCAATCATAGCCCATTTCGTTTGAGGAATAATGATAGGTACACAATCAAAGGGCATGGTACGCTCCGTTCCGTCTTGTGCACCATACACCGTAAAGGTAATTCCTTGTCTAAGAAAGCTCGCTTGTGCTTGTCGGTATTTTTCTTCAAGTTGCTCCTGCGAAAAAAAGGATAGCTTATGATGAAAAGATCGGTAGTGAGGCTTTGGCTTATTGCCGTCAAACATTTCATCGAAAAACAGACTAGAATCATATAAATTCATCATATGGATCGCCTCCGAATTCAAGTAGTAGTGAAAACATGTTACACTGTGAATAAATACATAAAAGGAGCTAACAACCATGACCATCATTAATTTAATGCAAGCGTATGAATTAGATAAACTATCCAAATTAAATTTATCAGACGAGGAGATTTTACGAGCTTTACGTTCGGGGGATGTATCAGCTTGGCAAGAACAAGTACCAAACTATGAATTTAGTGAGACAATGGCTCTTTATCAGGAAGGGGAACAGCAGTTCTTAGATGCATATCATGGCCATTATCGAATCAAGTATGTAACATTACCAGGCATCCAACGTTTATTGCAGCTACGCTTTCAATTAGAAGAAGGGAAGGATTACCAACTATTAGAAACAGGTATCCAGCATTTAACGTGTGATGAGGAGACAGTCACAAGACTTCAGCAAATGTTATCGACAAACTGGTCACTCACAAAACAAGAGGATGGGAATTATTCAGTTTTTGTAAAATAATACCATGTTCGTTATGAGACGAATTGACATGGACAGTTACCCATCTACTGTTTTTTCAAAGCGTCTCATAAAACAAATAAAGTCTACTAGATTTTAATATTCATTTACCGTGAACTTTATGCCTAAAATCCTATAACTGTCACAAAATAGTTGAAACAAAACCCTCTTTTATAAAAAGAGGTTTTTTTATTGCGCTCATACAGAACATTTGTTCTGCATTGCGAAAAAGGGCATTTTTTTTCAATAAAGTTCCCAAATTTATATTTGGGAACGTTTTTTCATGGTAAAATAGAGCAAATAGAGGTGATAAGCATGCAAAAAACGAAGCAACCAAAATTCATGAAGGATTTTCTTGTCTATTTAACGACCATTAAAGGAAAGTCTCAGCGTACAAGAAAAGAATATGAATATGACCTGACCTTATTTTTTCGCTTCCACAAAGCTGTTCAAGAAGATTTGAATATAGAGAATTTAGCTGCCATTGATATTAGCACTATTACAATAGAAGAAATCCGTGAAATGACATTAGAGGATCTTTATTTATTCATGGAATATTGTGAGGTACAGCGAGGCAATTCTGCCGCTGCAAGAGCACGAAAAGTGGCGACTTTAAAATCCTTTTTTAAATATCTAAAAGGCAAACGTCGACTCATTGAGGAAAATCCGGCAGATGAATTAGAGACACCGAAGATAGGCAAAAAAAGACCTATCTATATGAACCTCCAGGAAGCGACACAGTTTATAGATGGAATTAAGAGCAATCAGGCATCCCCAAGAAATTATTGCATGATGATGTTTTTCTTGAATTTAGGCATTCGCGTCACTGAGCTATGTCAGCTCAATAAGACATCCATTCAAGGACGTTATTTAACCGTAATTGGGAAGGGCAACAAAGAGCGCACTGTCTATTTAAATGATAGCTGTATGCAGGCACTTGCTGACTATGAAAACTGTGGGAAGACACCCTATAAAGGAGAAGGCGAGGAGCCCCTTTTTGTATCACAAAAGGGAACACGCTTTACACGTCAAACCGTTGCCAAAATCGTTAAACGCATTAATCAGCAGTCAGGTCTTCAAAAAGAACGACTTACGCCACACAAGCTACGTCATACATCCGCGACGATGATGTATAAAGCAGGGGCAGATATCCGCAGTTTACAACATATTTTAGGGCATTCTAGTGTCGCAACCACGCAAATTTATACGCATATTGAAGATGAGCAGCTGCAGCATGTCTTAGAAAATAATCCTTTTAATATTGTTCGAGAAAGATGATTTTGCTTACCTGTATCGAATATATAGAAGAACGCCTAATGAAAGGGGTAGCTTAGGATGTCAAACGTCAAAGATCATCTCGATGCCACAAGAACACAATTGCTTCAGAAGATTGACACATTAGATGATACAGCCTTTAATAGGAAACCAGATGCACAAAGCTGGAGTGTAGCACAAATCTGTCATCATCTTGTATTAGTAGAGGAAGCAACGAGAAAAGCCATTGCTTGGGGATTAAAAGCCAAGGAAAATTCAACGCCTGCTCGAAAAAATGTTCAGCTCATTTTAGATCGGACAAAAAAAATCCAGGCTCCATCGATTGTAGAGCCGACAGAACAACCTTTTACCGTTCAAGTCATGCAGGATTTACTCGCCACAACAAGAAAGAACCTCCTCGCCTTTTTACAAACAATCGAGGAACCTGAAGTATTAGCTAAGCGCGCTGTCCAGCACCCAGCTTTGGGGGAATTACCACTGGATCAATGGATTGAAATGGTCTATTTGCACGAGCAACGTCATATCGAGCAATTACAAGAAATCGTTAGAGAATAGCAAGTATCAAGGGAATTTGGCCACAAGGGGTGAGCTAAATTCCTTTTATTGTTATTCAATTTTTCTGTTATAATCTCTTGACGTGTCACATAATCTGTTATATATTAAATAAAAATAATAACAACTGTTATAAAACAGATTCGTTAGAGGAGGAATTTTAAATGTCAAAGTATCGTGATGGTTATGAATTTTATTGTGAAATGTGTGAGCGCTATGGATTAGAAGCAATTTCTTTTCGTTACTATGTACTACAATTATCACAGCAACAACTTTCAGCTTACAATATGCAAGCAAAACAATTAGGAATTTAAAAGGATGTGATTATGACGGAAGCCGCCGTGAATATTTTATGAAAAGCCCAGCCATACTAAATAAAATGGTCTGGGCTTTCGTGATTTCAGTAAGAAATTTCAGATAATTCATTGACAAGTATCGCAGTCTGTTATATATTTTTAAACAAATAATATTTCTGTTATATAACAAAATAAACTAGACGTATAGTAACGAATGTGAAAGGAAGTTATGAGGATGACAGATTATCGAGAAGGTTATGAATTTTATCGCCAAGTATGTGAGGAGCATGGGCTAGAGCCTATTAATTTTCACTATTATATTTTAAATTTATCGCAAGAGCAGTTAGATGCCTACAACAAGCAGGCGAAATCAACAGGGGGTTCAATAGAATATGAGGTCTCTTAACATCTAAAATGCCTTACTTCCTATGTGGGACAGTAAGGCATTTTACTTTAACAAAAATTTTACATAACATCAAAACGCAAAATATAAAACTTTAATGTTTTGTATTAAAAAGATAAATAGCCTAAATAAACTATTTACATTAGTTCAAAAGTATCAAAAAACTATATTTTTAGACAATTTCAAGGTGTTAATATCCACTAAATTTTGTCTGTTTTATTAAAAACTATCAAATGTAGCTTTGAATGTTTTTGAGATTTGGGTTGAATTAACTGCTTTTCTAAGACTATAATATAATTACATAAAAAAGGGCGATATACCACAACTTTATACCTCGCTGTAAGATAAAGCAAAAGTACCAAACCCTTCATATTTTAATGAATGGAGAATGAAAATGATGAATATCACGCCTAGTAGTATTAATCAAATGAACTACAGTCTAAAAGAATTACAAGATATCTTTTCCGCCATGAATAGTTCCATCATTGTAGCGATTACAGATCGCACCGGAAAAATTACTTTTGTTAATGATCATTTTTGTAAAATTTCCAAGTATACGCGTGAAGAATTAGTTGGCCAAGATCACCGTTTACTAAATTCAGGCTTTCATCCTAAATCTTTCTTTAGAGAGATGTGGAAAACAATCGGTAATGGCGATATGTGGAATGGCGAGGTGTGCAATCGTGCGAAAGACGGCAGTTTATATTGGGTGAAAACAACGATTATCCCGTTCCTAGATGAAAAGGGAAAGCCTTATCAATATATTGCCATTCGCGTAGATATTACAGCGCAAAAGGACATTAAAAAAATTACTCACATTGCCTATCATGATGAACTAACAGGGCTACCAAATCGTCGCAAATTAGAACAGCGTTTAGAAAATGAATTTCATCAATCTCGACGTACAGGAGAGAAGTTTGCGTTATTTTTCATTGATGTGAATCGTTTCAAACACATTAACGACGGACTTGGTCATATTATCGGCGATATGTTTTTAGTGGAAATGTCGAATCGTCTGCGTAATATTGATCATACATCAAATTCTTTCTATCGCCACAATAGCGATGAATTTGTCATGATTTTAAATGACGTCAGTCGCATTGAGGAAATGGCTAAGGAAATTATTAGCGTCTTCAATGAAAGCTTTATTGTCGACACCTATGAATTTTATGCAAGTATCAGCATCGGCATCAGTATATTCCCAGATCATGCAAACTCAGTAGAAGAATTATTGAAAAACGCAGATATTGCTATGTATGCAGCAAAATCTACACGAGGCAATCAATATCGCCTGTATCGTGACAATATGGATGAGGCCAATGATAAATGGCTTTTATTAGAAACGAAATTACATCAAGCATTAAAACAGGATCGTCTAGAATTACATTATCAGCCTAAAATAGACCTAAAAACAGATTCTGTCATTGGTATGGAGGCATTGCTACGCTGGTACGACCCTGAATTAGGGCATATTCCACCAGATCGTTTTATTCCATTTGCGGAGGATTGCGGACTGATTAATGATATCGGTGTCTGGGTTTTACGTAAAGCATGTGCACAAGCTCGTCTTTGGAATGAATCACATGAATTATCCTTGCGAGTAGCCGTGAATATTTCACCCATTCATATTAGCATAGGCGGCTTTGTTGATATGGTGCGTGGTGTCATTGCAGAAACAGGCATTGACCCTAATTTATTAGAAATTGAAATTACCGAGATGAGTATGCTTGATTATACGGAAGATTTAATTGATACAATCAAGCAATTACGAGCACTGGGTATTACTATTTCATTAGATGATTTCGGGACGGGCTATTCATCGCTAAACTACTTAAAAAAATTCCCGGTGGATGTGCTTAAAATAGATCGTGCCTTTGTCCGTGATATCGTGCCTGAAAAATCGGGAATCGCCATGATTTCGGCCATGATTTCATTAGCCCATGCCTTAAACCTACAAGTAGTAGCTGAGGGTGTGGAGGAGGAAGCTGAATTAAACGTACTGCGTGAGCACGGCTGTGAATATGTGCAGGGCTATTATTTCAGTAAGCCTTTATCGGTAGGAGATTTTACGAATCTCATTGTTAATTCTGTCACAAATAAATCCAGTTATTAATTGCTATTCCTGAATGATTTTGCTAAAGTGGGATAAAGTAAAACTGTTAACATGATAGACCATTTGATGATGTGGCCAAGTAAGTAAGAATTGTGAAACAGAAAATATAGCAACTGCTGAGAGCTATATCACCGCTTCTTGACTGAACACCTACCACGGAGATGTTATGCAAACATAACCGAGTCGTTTTCGTTACCAAACGTGAGAGGGCTTTAAGTTCTGCTTAAAGCTAAATCAAGGTGGTACCACGTCATTCCAGCACAAAGACGTCCTTATTCAGAGGACAGCTTTGTGCTTTTTTTCTTGCTTCAGCTAAATCTTCATACGGTTTAAACAAGTATTCATTTAACAAAATAGGAGGAGAACACATGTCAAAACAACTAGAAGATTTTTCGAAATGGTATATTGAGACCATCCAAAAAGCCGATTTAATGGATTATACACCTGTTCGTGGTTGTATTGCGTTTAAGCCAGATGGCTACGAAATTTGGGAGCATATTCAGGAGGAAATGGATCGTCGCTTTAAAGAGACAGGACATCGTAATGCCTATTTCCCAATGCTTATTCCTGAATCCTTCTTCCAAAAGGAAAAGGATCATATTGAAGGATTCTCACCTGAGCTTCCTTGGGTAACTGAGGCAGCAGGAGAACAACTAGAAGAACGGCTAGCCCTTCGTCCAACATCTGAGACGATGATTGGCCATCTTTACTCTAATTGGATTAAAAGCTATCGGGACCTACCAGTGCTGATCAATCAATGGGCAAATGTCTTCCGTTGGGAAAAGAAAACACTGCCTTTTATTCGTACCTCTGAATTTTTATGGCAAGAGGGACATACAGCACACGTAGATGAAGCAGATGCTCGTCAGGAAACCATGCAAATGCTCGAAATTTATAAAGAAGTGGTGGAACAAGTGCTAGCAATTCCTGTCTATGATGGACAAAAAACCCCTTCTGAGCGTTTCGCAGGGGCTGTCGATACGTACTCTATTGAGGCGATGATGAAAAACGGCAAGGCTGTGCAAGCAGGAACATCGCATTATTTAGGAACAAAATTTGCAGAAGCCTTTAACATCAAGTATTTAACTAAAGCGAACCAGCACGAATATGTTCACACAACATCTTGGGGTACATCTACACGCTTAATTGGTTCAGTTATTATGGTGCATGGTGATGAGCAGGGACTTGTTTTACCTCCACGCATCGCACCAACGCAAGTCGTTTTAATTCCAGTAGGACCATGGAAAAAGAACCCTCAAATCATGGAGCATTTAGATGAGATTTTCGCTGCCTTAAAAGCGAAGGGGATTCGCGTACGTCTGGATGACTCGGACCAATCACCAGGCTTCAAATTCAATGAATGGGAGCTAAAAGGGGTACCTGTACGTGTTGAATTAGGGCCACGTGACCTAGAAAACAAGCAAGCTTTACTGAAAGCACGTGATGAAGAGGAAAAACGAACAGTCGATTTAGCTACAATTATCACAGCTATTGAAGAAGAGCTAACGACTATGCAAACACGCTTACTAGAAAAAGCTCGTCAATTCCGTGAAGCAAACGCTCATACGACGATTGACACACTTCCACAATTACAACAGCATATTGACACAGCCAAAGACAATGGCACAATCCCAGGCTGGGTACTTGCTGGATGGTGTGGAGAGGATGCGTGCGAGGAAAAAGTGAAGGAAGAAACAAAATACACATCTCGCAATATTCCATTTAATCCACCAACAACGAAAACAACATGTATTGGCTGTGGAAACGAAGCAAAACATACAGTTTGGTTTGCACAAGCTTATTAATGAACAAAGCTATATGAACAGAAAGCCCGAACAATGATGTAATTAGTTCGGGTTTTTCATGTTTAGATGGTGAACAATAATATCCTGTGCTTTCTTAACAAGATGAGAAGGTAATGCATCTAAAGAAAAATAGTTTAACGCTAAGCTTTCACCATCTAACGCGGATAGTTGCCCATCTACCTGTTCAGCTAAAAAGACCGCTGTTACGCCAAAGACTTCATCCCCATTTGGATATTTAAAATAATCCTGATGACCTGATAATATGGTTAAAAGCTGAAGATTACTTGCACGTAATCCTGTCTCTTCGTATAATTCTCGTTTCGCTGTTTCTTCAAGCGTTTCCCCTGGCTCCATAGCTCCTCCAGGTAGCCCCCACATTTTATTATCAGAACGAAATTGCAGGAGGACTTCTCTTTCCTCATTTAATACAATGACGGTAGAACCTACTAATATAATAGGCATTGATCCAACTAATTGTCTTAATTTGGTTACATAATCACTCATAGTGCACCCTCCGTTTCTTGCAATCTATCTAAACCTTAACATATATTTCGCCAAATTCTCATCATGATTGTGATAAAATGAAGGGGTGTTTGTTCCTGAAAATTTCCTAAAGAAATAGGAGTATATATGACAACATTACCATGATTAGTCGATCACTACCTCAATATTAAAATCAATCAAGGATTGCCAGCTATTCAAATGGATGACGCTCTAATAGAAGATGAACAGTACAAGGAGACAAGGAAATGACCAACACAACCGACTGGAAACAGAATGCACAAAATCATACATTTATTGCTTCGTTTAGTGGTGGCAAGGATAGTGTTTTAGCTTTATATAAAGCATCACTGGTGGGCCAAGCAATGGGACTCATTGTGATGTTGGAAGAAGAAGGGAAACGTTCAAGGTCCCATGGGATGCCACCTGAGCTTATCCAGGCACAAGCTGACTCTATTGGGCTGCCAGTCTATACAGCTGCGGCAAGTTGGGCCGATTATGAAGAAGTATTTGTAGGACTCTTAGAAAATGCAAAGCAGCAAGGGGCAGAGGTATTAGTGACAGGAGACTTAGATATGCCTGCGCATGGCTGCTGGCATGATGAAGTCACTAAAAGGGTTGGTTTAAAACTAGGCATGCCATTATGGGAGATGAACCATCGAGAGGCTGTCGATGAATTTATGAACCTAGGCTTTGTCACAATGATTGTCACGGTCAACATATCCTTAGGCATGACGGAGGACGATTTAGGACGTGTGCTTACCCCTGAATATGTAAAGGAGCTTGAAGCCCGGAATATCGATCCTTGCGGTGAAGGGGGAGAATTCCATACAACCGTCATTGATGGGCCACTTTTCCGGCAGCCAATTGCGGTGCGCAAATGTTCCATTATAAGAGATGGAGACTACGCATTCTTACCTTTAGAACTGGCTTAAATCAAGATACAAATGAATAATTACCTGAAAGTACAAAGGTTCTTACCTCTGTACTTTTTTGTATTTCAGCTAATTCTACCTTGTATGTATAGAATCCCTATCGCTTTGTCCAAAATAAAAATTGACTGGACACTATTTGGTGTCATATAATTAAGACACCAATCAGTGTCCTATTAGAAAGGGTGGTGGTTTTGAATAACAATCATCAAGAGCGTGACGTTTATGTAGCCATTGCTGACCCAACTAGACGAAAGTTGATCCGTTTATTAGCCGAAGTAGATGAGTTACCGCTTCACGAATTAACCGCTCAATTTGACATGGGGCGTACCGCTGTTTCGAAACATTTAGCCATCCTGAAAGATGCAGGCCTTGTCATTGCTCGTAAGGAAGGGAGAGAGACGAGGTATCGTTTGAATGCAGCTCCATTGAAAGAAATACAAGATTGGGTATCGTTTTATGAAGGATTTTGGAAAGAAAGAATCGCAAAATTACATCTTTTATTGGAGGAAAAAAAATGAAACCAGATGTATCATTAGATTTTAAATTTACAAGCTCCATCGAACAGGTATGGCATGCTTTAACTGATTCAGATACGCTAGCAAAATGGATATGGAGCAATGACTTCCAACCAGTTGTAGGGCATAAATTCCAATTCCGTGCTGAACCAAATGAATGGTGGGACGGCATTGTAGACTGTGAGGTGCTGGAAATAGAAGAGCCTCACAAATTATCTTATACTTGGACAAGTGCTGGCGAGACAACGACAGTTACATGGACATTAACACAGGAAGCAGATGGCTCGACTCAGCTTCATCTAGATCAAGGTGGCTTCAGCGAAGAAACAAAGGCACGTCAAGGAGCAATCGAGGGCGCAACATATGCTTGGACAAATATGAGTGCCCAGCTTGAAAAAGTATTAGCTTAGTGTAAATTAAATGACAACAAGGAGAGCGCAATTCCGTAGCAAGAATTGTGTTCTTTCATTTTCAGTCAAATCTTTTAATTTTCTTAAATGGAAGGATAACTAAATGAAGATTAATGAACTAATTGCCAATAATATCAGCCGTTTAGATGTCGTTTTACCCGAAGATCAATCGTTAGCGATAGCAGGTTTGTCTGGTTCAGGGAAAACGACCTTTTGTCAGACGATTGGGGAAGAATCTAAAAAACGTCTCGTTTCCTTATTGCCAAAGGCTGAATATCAATATTTGTTTCCAAACATTATGGAAACGAACTTCAGTGCCATCAAAATGGAGGATATGCCCCTTGTACTTTTTCTAGGAAAATCCTCAATCTCCAGCAATCCACGCTCCACAATTGGCACGCATACAGGTGTTTTTAAAGAAATTCGTCATCGACTGGCAGATGAGTTTCATCTTTCGCCAGAGATGTTTTCCTTTAACAATGCGTTAGGCTGGTGTCCTGCGTGTAAAGGACGAGGTACAACAAAAAATGTAGAATGTAAAAAATGTTTAGGAAAACGCTATAGCCCAGAAGTGGAGCAACATAAAATCACTTTATGGAATGAACCCTATAGTGTTTCTGATATTCACAATTTAAGTATCGAGGCTATCTATTCCTTATCAGAAGAATTAAATATCAGTGAAGAAAAACAGCATATTCTTCACAATATTATGCAAATGAATATTGGCTACTTAACATTAAATCGCATTATGGGGACATTGTCAGGTGGAGAATTAACAAGACTTTACTTAGCAGAATTCATGGCAACAAGCGAAAACACAGTGATTATTGTCGATGAAATATCTGTGGGCCTTGACCATAACACTTTACTGAAAATTTTAGAGCAAATTCAACAACTCGGTGCTAAAAATCAAATTTGGTTGATTGATCATTCTGATACGGTGTTAGACACAGCAGACAAGCATCTATTCTTTGGACCAGGTAGTGGAAAATACGGTGGGAAAATCGTTGAAGAATCTCCACGACCAAAGCCTATGTATTGGGAGCGAAACCTAGCAGCGCCAATATCCTATTATCAATTCCGAGACCTCCATTGCCGTAATATCCAAATAGACGAGATAGACATTCCTCAAAACCGACTTGTTACCTTTACGGGGGAGTCTGGCTGTGGAAAATCAACGCTTGTCAATGAGTGTATCGCTAAAGATTTTGTCAAACGCTATCCAAAGGACAAACTCGTGATGGTTGGGCAAGATCGAAACCAATCGATTACGAGTCGATCTACTGTGGCAACATTCCTTGATATTAAAAAGAAACTAACAAAATATAGTGAGGACATTGATGATATTTTCCAGCGCTCGATTGAAGATATTATTGATGAACTACCTAATGAAGACATCGCCCATAAACGTTTAAGCTTGTTGATTAAGCTTGGACTAGGCTATTTAACACTTGAAAGAAAAACGCAATCCCTGTCGACTGGTGAATTCCAATGTGTGCATTTAGTCTCAGAGTTATTTGCCAACTCGCGTAATCCACATACATTATTTATTTTTGACGAGCCTTCTAAAGGGCTATCTCAAAATATTTTAAACCAGTTCATTGATAGTGTAAGGGACATCCTAGAGGATGAAACCATCTCCATCATGATGATTGAGCATAATGCCTATATGTTGGAAAGCTCAGATTTTGTTGTGGACTTCGGTAGAAGACAGCAGGAGCCTGTAACACATCTTGATGTGACCAGTCATGACGATTATTTTAAGCAGGATAACCATTCAACGGATACAGCTCCATTACAAATTGCCTCTACACTCGCAACACGGAATGGCATTCAATACTTAGAAGACAACCATATTAGCTATTTTAAAAATGCGGAAAATATTTATAAGGGTGGCATCTTAAAAAGCTTATCTTCCATGGCTCGTCTTATTTACGGTGAATACGAATCCAATAAGATTGCCCCTGTTGTTGCCATTGATTTGGAAAGACATTTATATAGCCAATATAGTTTTCTCTATGAAATAGGTGGTCTGATCAATCATATTGTGGCTGCACATCCAACGAATAAGGATACGAGAAGCTTTGATTTTTACAGCCAAGAAAATCATTGTCCTAGCTGCTCTGGTCGATTGGAAATTGAAAAATTCGATTTTGATCTTGTCGTAAAAGACAAAAACGTGCCATTTTGGGACGGTCTCTTACATCCAGACATCATGGAGGTCTTGAAATACTATCAACATGCCAAAATAGTGTTTCTCTTTGAGCAAATAAAAAATGAGCTTGGTCAGGATATCAGTAAAAGCTATCATGACATGACTGAGGAAGAAAAGCATACATTTTTATATGGTTATTGGGAAAAATCCTTTTACGATAAAGCAACGAAATCCTCGAAAAAGTGGGAGGGCTTTAATTTTATCATTGGTCGTTATATCGTGATTTCGAAATCCATTATAAAAGAGCAAATGAAGGAAACAAGAGAAATGGTGCCTTGCCCAATTTGTCATGGCACTGTGCTCAACCACCACAAGAAATTGCGATTTGGGGACACAGATATTCGCGACTTGATTCACCAGCCGCTTGATGAAGTCATTAAAACAGTAGGCAACTTACCACAACTAGAAAAAATCAAAGCCATCGTTGGCGGAGATATGTCACTGCTACAAGATGTGTCCTTATTGCCAAGGGAAACACAGGTATCACTGAAAATGCTGGAATTAGAGCTAGCAAGTTTTGTCGGCTATGAAATCGTGCTACAAAACGCTTTTCCGTTCTGGGACAAAATCAAGGATAATCTAGAGAACATCAGCCGTAAAAATCAAGTAACCATCTGTGATTTTGCTACTATACAGGAGACAAGAGAACATATTATTGACCAATATTTTACGAATGGTAAATACAAAAAACTAACATATGTCTATGAAGCATTTGGCTACAAGAAAATCGTCACCCAAATCAATAAAGTAAAAGCTAGTCATTCCTGTCCATTCTGTAAAGGCAAAAAAGTGCTTTCTGAAGATGGGCTGCATGATGGTGTCCATAAATTAACCGTGCCATGTGTAAGCTGTGGTGCAAGTGGCATTAATGAGGAGGGGCGCAAGGAAATCGTGGATGGCGTTGATGTGGAAACATGGCTAACCGGTACTGTGAGCGATGTGGTAACAGAAGGCTCCAATCTTGAGGCCGTTGCCAATATTCCTATTTTTAATCGTATTCGCGAATTGAATAAACAGGAAATGATGGCAGTCTATCAGTTCCTTCAATCAAATAACTAATTCATCAAACCCATGTGCTTCGGCAAATGGGTTTTCTTTCATTGGACTAGAATGATACACTAATTTTTCCAAAAAAAATCATAATCAATGTCATCTTTGATTACTATAAGGATAACAGTAATGGAAGTAAAAGGGAGGATATTCTTTGGTGAAAAAAGTGCTGTTATTTGGGGATATTGGCATTGATGATACGGTGGCACTAATCTATGCACGGCTCAATCAAGCAATAGAAATTGTGGGACTTGTTGCAGATTACGGCAATGTATCACGAGAAGATGCGGTGTCCAATATTTATTATGTCATGAAGTTGTTTGACTTTCCACGCGGGATTCCCGTAGTTTTAGGAGCAGAAGTACCTTTAACTGGCGAGCAGCCCACCTATTATCCAGAAATTCATGGTGAACGAGGACTTGGACCCATCATACCGAATGATGATCACGAATTAAAAATTGAGAACTTTTTTGAAATCGTCAACATTATTGAAAGGTATAAGGATGATGAGCTGATTATTGTTAATATTGGGCGATTAACCTCGCTTGCCACAATGTTCATCCTTTACAAAGAGCTTATGAAAAGCGTGAAGGAATTTTATATTATGGGTGGAGCATTTTGGGTGCCTGGTAATGTGACGACGGTGGCAGAGGCGAATTTTCATGGCGATCCCTTTGCCGTTAATATTGTGCTTACCTATGCAACAAATGTGACAATCATACCATTAAATGCGACGCAAAAGGCCATTGTCACACCTGGGATGGTAGACTATATTGACTCCTTTGGGAAAACAAAAATCCTGAAACCCTTAATGGAATACTATACGCGTTTTTATCAAGAACGGGACCCCTCACTTCTAGGAAGCCCCGTGCATGATGCATTAACCCTAATGGCCATCATTTATCCCGACATGTTCATTTATGAGTCCTATCCAGTATCCGTTGTCGACAAATTAGAAGGCCCTGCAAGAGGACAAAGTATTGCTGAAACAAGACCTTATGAAAAAAACAACGGCGAAAAAAAACATCGAATTGCCTTTGATATTCAATACGACAAATTTTTCCATAACTTTTTATCGATCATGACAGGGCAACCATTGCATTAGCTTATTCAAAAACACCATCTCGTAAGATTGTAAAATCAACATTGACATTTACCTTCATGTCTTTATATATCTTATGCCATTTTTCCTTTGTTAGCTTAGCATGTCTTACTTCGCTTCTATATTTCTCACCAAAGCCAAAAATATCAGACTCGACTTCTTGACTATGGGCAATCACTCTACGTACTTCCTTCGATAATTTTTTCTCAATTGCCTTTTCCATGGCTGCCACCGTTTTTGGATCACCTTGGTTAATATCAGGGTACACCTCTAATACTCTTGATTTGATTTTAATGTTCAGGTCAAATGTTGGCGTATCCGCATCGACTAACTTCATTTCTCTTTTCGAATGGATCGCATCAAAGGCTACCGTTATTTTATTTGCAGGCTTTTGAAGAATTTGGGATGGAACATCTTCTTTTTCAAGTACGGTTTCATATAAGCCCACTTTAAACGTATCTCTGACAATCTTTACGTAAAAGCTATCTCTTGCTGGTAGGGAACTGACCATCTTACTACCTTTAAAAAGAGCTATTCCACTTAATTCAATCAACTCTTCATCTCTTTTAATAATCGGCATAGCGAAATCTTTTCCAGATGAATAATAATCATGCGCAATTTGATGGAGTGTAGAGGAAATCATATATTCCTGCTTGACATTTTGTTCGATTAACCTGAAAATATGCTGCCCAATATCCTCGATATTTTGATATTCGTATTTCAATAATGGTTCAGTTTCACCTTCCACAATTGCCATAAAGATCCCATTGCTAACACTAGCGTTTTCTAGGTTTGTATCAATATAGTAACGAAGGTCATTTTTCGCCAGTTCCTCACCAAACAGGATGACCCTCATTTGACCAACCATGATTTTTTTCGAAAGTTTTCGATTGGCTTCCATCCGATTTCCTTTACTCGTATCGTTTTCGGTAGTCAGAATTTCCACATTACTTTGGAATTCAGGATTTACTTCACGAATGACGGCCGTTGTCTTTATTTTATCCTCTGTTCCTACATCATAGCCGACTAAAGTAGTTAATCCGACTTTATCTAAAATATTGGTTTGCGCACATCCATATAAAAAAACAAAGGATAGAAGAATCATCCACCTCCCTCTAAGTTTCTTCATTCTCTTTCACCTTCTTTGATGTGAAGTTCTTCTTTAGTCGTGCAATAGGCCATAGTAAAATAGGGTAGACAAAGATCACGTAAAATGCAATTTGTCCAAATATAGTATTAATCGTATTAATCTGCGTACGGGTTTGAATCAGTAATGTTGCAATCAACACAATGCATGAAAATAGCCAAACAAACATTTTTTCACTTATCGGAAATAAACGAATGGCTCCACGGGATGCAGCCCACAAGTAAAGACATAGATTTGGTAAAATAATCAACATCCAAAAACACACGGCCACAAATTCAAAGCGTTCCATAAAAGGGAAGCTGATAAAACTAAATAATGTCAAGGTTGCCCATATGGTTTTCAAGAGCTTGCCCTCGCTATAATAAGCAATTGACACCATCATCACCGCTAAATAGATGATGGTTGTAGCTAATAGTCCTAAATGAACAGGTTTCCTAATTTTTTTCTTGTCTTTTACAAAGGGGTAAATCACGTTTAGGATTTCAAAGCCGATAATGGTAAAGGTCATCGATTGTGCTCCTTTTAAAATGGAGCGAATATCATTTTCTAAAATAGGGAATAGACTTTCTGCTGTAGCAAACTTCATTGGAAAGGCCAACATTGGGAAAATCCATAAGGAGAGTACGACACTAAAAAAGGACACCCCCACAATGACTCGAAGTCCTCCCGTAAAGGCATAGATAATAATGATTAGTAAAGTTGCTGACAAAAACCAGGTCTGGATACTTGGAAAGATCCACGCCTGGATAACCTCAATATAATTTCGTAAAACAGAAAAGAACGCTATAGAGCAATAGATGACATAGATCGCATTTAAAAAATTACCAATCCATTTACCAAAAATATCAATTTGGATTCCGTATAGGTCATCAGAGCCGTAGATTTCTAACGTTTTAATCATACAAAATGTAACGATATGTGTGGCAATCCCAGCCAGTAGAACAGAAATCCATGCATCCTGCCTTGCATCCTGATAGATAATGCGTTGAAACCCCTGTATACCCACCCCGACTTGAGCGCCGTGTACCACAAAAAAAAGCAAATAAGCATTGATCATATCTTTAGGGCTAAGTTGTATAGATTTTGCCATTTATTTCACCTTCAGTTCAACTTTTTTCTGGTTTCACTGGCTCAGGGGCAAATTTATGTTCATCTTTTGGTCTTGTCAAAGCAGGCCTTTTCGATGTTAATGGGACAGGCATTCGAATAATACTATCTCGCATTTCCTTCAACCTTGGTGGGTAGAAAGGAGACATATACGGGGCTCCCAAGCTTGACTGACGTAACAGATGAATAAGAATAAAACAAAAAGCCAGCATGATACCATAAAAACCCCAAAATCCGGCAAGTATAATAATAGGGAAGCGAATAAGACGAATCACATTGCCCATCATATAGCTTGGCGATGTGAAAGATGCTAGCGCACTTAACGCAATGATAATCAGTAATATATTACTTGTAATCCCTGCCTGTACAGCTGCGGTTCCAATTACGATACCACCAACGATACCGATCGTTTGTCCAATTTTAGTAGGCAATCTAGCTCCTGCTTCTCTTAGCAATTCAATAATAAATTCAAGGAGCAATGCCTCAAATATGGGCGGGAAAGGAACCAAGGCCCTCGATTCACTTAATGGGACGAGAAAGGCTTGCGGAATCACTTCATAATGAAAGGTTAGAGCAGCTACATAAAAAGGTGTTAAATAAACGGATAAAAAGAACGCAGCCAGTCGTAACAAACGCACAAAGGTAGCAATTTGCCACCTTAAATTTTGATCTTCTTGGCTTTGGAAAAACTCGGTAAATGTTTGAGGGCCAACGATAGCCATCGAGCTTCCATCTACGAGAACGCCCACTTTTCCATCTAAAAGGCCATCACAAAATCTGTCAGGTCTTTCCGTCAAAAGCATTTGAGGGAAAACAGATAATGAATTATCATCAATCATCTCAGCTAATACGGCACTATCAAGCAGCTCATCGATATTAAGATCTGTGATTCGTTGCCGCAATGTTTGGACCATTTGTTCATTAGCAATGCCACGCATATATAAAAGAGAGACGGAAGTACTTGTCCGTGTGCCGATTTTTACTTTTTCATTACAAAGATTGGGACTCACTATGTAGCGACGAATCAACGAAATATTGGTTGATAGACTCTCATTAAAACCAACCTGTGTACCAATTACTTGCGATTCATTTTCGGGGGCTGACAATGCTCTAGACTCTCTGCTAGCAATATTGGCTAAAATAGCTTGTGGGTAACCATCTATGTGAATTACCACAAAACCATTGACCATCGATTCTACTGTTTCCCTTAGTAGACTGGATTGATTGACTTCAGCTACAGAAAGAACCATCTCCATCGCCTCTGGTGTTTCATGCGGTTTGCTCTGTAAATTAGCAATAATATCATTATTTAAAGTCTGATCATCAATGAGATTATCGATGTAAATAAGGGTTACGTTTGGTGGAAGAGATTTAATGATTAAATCTGCTGGATGATTCGTAGCATTTTTAATCGATTGAATAAAATGATCTGTGGCATGAGCCACTCTCACAAGGTTTTCTTTAGGTGCCTCTTTGATTGGTGGTGGTTGTTTTTTGCTGAAAGGTAGTTTAAAGTTCATCTTGAATGGTAGGCTCCCTTCATTGCTAACTTTGTTTCTAGAATTAGCTTTAAAGGGGTATTCTATACTTATTTCATGTATTTTCATCAAGTAGACACATCTAACAAATAATGGTAAAATAATAGTATTCTTAAAAACAGAAGGGAGATTAGCCGTTTATGCTAAAACTAATTATCGCAAATTAAATTCCAATGAATTTAATAGAGGGGCCATTCTATAATTTTTTTGAAAATTATAGGGTTTATTTACTATTGCCCTTTTGCGATAAAGAAGAGAAGCATAACGATGTCTAATCCACAGTTATATTGTGTATAACAACGGACTTTATGAGCTTGTTCTCATAGAGTCTTTTTCTGTTTTTAGGAGGTGATAATTCCCATATAAATGAGCGATTGAAACATAAATTTGGAGGGAATAGACGTGGAAAAATACGAGTTAGTTAGTGATTATCGTCACAATGAAAAATTAAAGGCAAGTTTTAATGATTTAGCAATCCAAACATTCGGTTTAGATTTTCGAGACTGGTACAACAAAGGCTATTGGAATGACCAATACATTCCCTATTCATTTGTACAGGATGAAAAAGTCATCGCAAATGCTTCTATAAATAAAATGTCAGTACGAATAAATGGAGAGCGATTAAACGGCATTCAAATTGGAACAGTGATGACTGCTGAACAGTATCGCCATCAAGGCTTAGCGAAACAGTTGATGCAACATATTCTCAAGGAATATGAGAGTGCCTGTGATTTCATCTATCTTTTCGCCAATGACACCGTTTTGGATTTTTATCCGAAGTTTGGCTTTACACGCGTTCACGAAAGCGAATTTAGCTTAGATCTTACTAAAAATCCTATTCAACCGAAGAAGGGGGCCAAGGTACGTCAGCTGACAATCGAACAAGATCTCGCACTGTTAGAAAACTATGCGAAAAATCGACATATAAATTCTAGTATTTTAGCTGTTGAACACAATGAAAGCTTATTAATGTTTTATTTCACTTTAGTATTTCAGCATACCATTTACTATTTAGAAGACGTAGCAGCCATTGTATTAATGGAAGAGGAAGAAGGGGTGTTACATATTTTCGATATCATCTCTTTACAGGCAATTAATATAGAGGCTGTATTAACAAGCATTATTAAGGATACAACCAAAAAAGTAGTATTCTATTTTACACCGGACTTTACAATCGCAGGCATGACAGCCACTATCACGCCGAATGATGACGACGCACTTTTTATCCTAACGAAAAAACCATTACTACAGGGGCATTTTATGTTTCCTTTAACATCCCATTGTTAGGAAGCGTTTCTGAAGGCTGTTTGATCACTTCAAGTTGAAATCGGAGCGCTGTTGATTAAAGAATGAGCGCTTTTAGCTGAAAAGGGAGCGTTTTTGAATAAAGAGTGAGCGCTTTTAGCAAGAATGAGAGCGCTTTTGGATAAAGTATGAGCGACTCCTGTCACATACCATAACAGCCTTTTTAATAGCTTCTATAGTATTGCTCATATCCATACATTGTTGCAATACGAGTTACTGATGGTGGTGTTGTCAGCGCACTTCTAACCATTCTAGAGGACATGCATTTACTAATGACAAAAGGCTTAGGATGATTTCTTCCTAAGTCTTTTCATATTCTATTTTGCCATTGAAAGCACAGGCCCATGCGCACTTTTATTACCAAATAGTGCTACTGAAAATAAATCCTTTAGCACCATCTTCACAGTGATTGTCTAACTATAATAGATAATGTTTCAACAATCTTGAGGAGGAATTGACGATAATTGAAGGCTTCTAAACGATATAAACGATTTGTAAAAAGAGCGAATCTGTACGATATGATTTTTATGAAAAGGACAGCTATAAAAATCATGTCTGCTGCATTAAAGGAGCCATTAACAGATCATGAGAAATCAAGTGCAATGATTTACATGGGACTTTTATACGGAGAGCTAAGAGAATATGAAAAGGCTTCCGATCATTTTCATAATGGGCTGAGTCTTGTAGAACATCAAGCATTTTATTACAGCCCTAATTTCAAGAAAATACTGAGTATCTTCTATAAGAACAATGATTTAGAAAGAGCAGCCTATTGGTTTGAGAACTTTCATAGAAGAAACGCCTACGATAAAAATTTTGAACAGCTCGAAATTTTTTCAAAAAGAAAATTAAAATGAAATACCTTTTGATAAGGTCTAATGAATGGAGTCCTGATGGAACAAAGAAAAAATAAAACACTCACGCATTTATTATTTAGCAGCTATACCATTGGCTTTGTATTAGGTGGCTTTACCTTTTTGATAACAGAAACGAGCATGACCTTTCAACCTACTGTTTCAAAGGAAGGTATTTTTAGTTTTATCCTATTGCTTCCTATTATTTACTGGATATACCGTTATTCAGGGATGGTATTTAATGAGCAAAGTATGAAAATAAAATTCCTTTACGCTGTACTATTTTTGATAGGTATATGTTTTGGTATTCTATTTTTTTGGTCCATGTGCTAATAGCTTTGGGACAAAAAGTGGGCGTCACACGGATGACGCCCACTTTTTCTGTTAGGAAAGAATGCGAATAGTTGTTTCGTTTTTTGTTTTTACCTTTAATGTTAGGAGCATGAGGACGATTATAATAAATAATAGTGCAAAAAGGGCAACGTCAAATGTATTGGTTACATCTTTTATGACCCCAACAAGCATCGGAATAATACCACTAATAATATAGCCACCAAATTGAATCATGGCTGTCCATTCACTTGCATCCTTTGGGGTAGTCGTTGCATCTAAAGGTAGGATCATCGCTAATGGGAATAATCCACCTGCACCAATCCCCATTAATGTGGCACAGAAAATAGGGGAAACGCCACCAGTTATTAATAACAGAATGCCGATAAAGGAGCTTAACGCACATAGTAGCAGCCAAGGCTTTCTCTTCACACTATTATTAATGATAACCGGAATTATAAAGCTACAAATCATTTGCATAA
Organism: Lysinibacillus sp. FSL K6-0057; assembly: GCF_038630885.1. Lineage (NCBI taxonomy): Bacteria > Bacillati > Bacillota > Bacilli > Caryophanales > Bacillaceae > Lysinibacillus > Lysinibacillus sp. FSL K6-0057. Next base: position 2,506,388 of record NZ_CP152047.1, read on the forward strand.
CAGAAAAAATGGTAGCTGTCGTTGCGGCATAGCCATCGCTATAGCCGATGTCCTGAACTTTTGGCGCAAACCATGTCGCTAGCGAATAGTAGACACCCGATTGCAAACCAAACATCACCATCAGCAGCCAAACATATCGATTTCCCCAAGGTAAACGGCTTTTTTGACTGATAGTTTTTTCCTTTGCAGCTTGTGATTGATTTGATTTTTTGATAATAGGAATCCATACAATGATCCCCACTAGTGCAAACACAGACCATATCGCTAAAGCTGCGTTCCAAGATTGATGAAAAGCATGCATAACGGGCACAACTAAGCCAGCACTTAGAGACGCGCCAATCCCCATCCCTGCTGAATAAACACCAATCATTGAGGAAGAAGATTTAGGAAAATGCTTTTTAATATAACCAGAAATGAGTGGTCCTGTAATGGCAATGCCTATCCCACTAAGAATCGCTGTTAATAATAACAGCAAGGGAGTTGTTGCCACTAGACGTAATGCTGTTGAGACGCCAATTAATAAAACCGATAATGCAATCGTCAACTCTAGGCCCCAACGTTCGCTTAGCTTACCAGCCAAAGGTGCAAAGAGACCCATACAGAACACAGGGAGGGCCGTTAGTAGACTGACCACTACACTCGACATTTGTAAATCAGTCTGTATATTTTTCAGCACTGGTGAAATGGACGTGATAGAAGCTCGTAGATTCATAGAGAGTATGAATAAAGAAAAAACGCTCCAAATAATAGATAGATTTTTTGATTTTGCCATCATAGAAAGCACACCTCTTTGTATAAATATGAATGATTATTTGATATACTATAGTTAACTTTTTATACAAAAAATAAACTATAATTAATCGACTTGTATACTATAATATACTTATTGTGTGAAGTCAATGGAAGGGGTGCGCAAAATGCTTGAAGAAAATATTGACTTATCTGGTCAAGTTGGCGTTAATCTAAGAGAAATTCGAAAAAGCAAAAGAATGAGTTTAGAGGACCTGGCGACTATCAGTAATGTCAGTAAATTGACGTTAGGAAAAATTGAACGCGGGGAAACGAATCCAACCGTTAATATTCTTTGGAAAATATGTAGAGGACTTAATATTCCACTCGTTTCATTATTAACATTCGAGGAACATACAGAAGTCCATCGTTTTGGCTCTGACTATCAATTTGCAGGGCATAATAACGACTGGTTTGTTGAACCATTATTTAAAACACATGGAACAGAGTGGTATAGAGGCTGTATCGAGCCACATAGTGAATATAGTGAGTGTCACCTAGCAGGATCGGAAGAAATTGTGCTTGTGTTAAATGGACAATTGGACATGAAAGTAGGGGAGAAAAGTCATCAGTTGAACCAATGGGATGTCATTAAATTTAAAGGCGAAGAACTGCACACGTACATCAATCGCTCCAATGAAAAAGTACATTTGATGTTGTCGTTAACGTATACAACGCCATAAATGAGTACTTCTCACAAAATACAAGGCAGAAACATGACACTCGTTTCTGCCTTGCTCATGCGACAAACGCACACTTATTCAATTATTTTTTAAGCCTGCAGCAAAAAATGGGCCATTTAATGTGATGGTCGATAGTATACGAGCCATTTCTTCGGGAGATTCTTTGCCTTCGCCAAGTAGCCATTGCTGTACAACGCCGATATGTGCTGAAGCAATATAAGAGACAAGATATTCTCCTGGTACAAGTAAATTTTCCAATTTAAGTGGGGTATCAGTACTTTCAAATAATGTTTTATAGATAAATTCCTTCAATTTCGTCTGAAAAGATAAATCTCCGTTTGGACCTAATACCGCTTTCATAAACCGCCGATTTTGATCTAAAAATTTAAAAATTAAAACAGCTATTTCAATGGTTTGCACCTTTTTATCATTCGTATGAAGATCAGCTATTAAATTTGGTAGGTTTTCTTTCGTAATGGTTGACATTTCACGCATTATTTCTTCTTGATAGCTATTCATTAAATCAAATTTATCCTGATAATGTGCATAAAAAGTCCCTCTATTGATTCTTGCTTTTGTTGTAATATCCTTAACCGTAATGGATTCAAAGCCTTTTTCCTCAATCAAATCAACTAATGCGCCTTTAATACTCTCTACTGTTCGAATGACACGGAGATCTGTAAAAGACTCTTTCATTTAACCCCTCCTAATTTTAAGCAACAGAAGTAATGGATGTGTTCGATAAGCAACACTAACTAGAGTTTTGATTATTGAACAGTGATTTCTTGACAACTATAATTTGAATTGTAATAAACAACAGGTTGTTCGTTATTATAACTTAAAAGGAGAGGTATATGAAATGGTCAAACATAAATTTGCATGGTCTGCACCAATTCTAGCGTTCGTTGTTATTTTCATTTTTTCACTTACATTATTCCCTTCAGTGCAGCCAAAACCAAAAAATTTGCCGATAGCCCTTGTGAATGAGGATCAAGGAGTAGAATTGCCGAATCAACCAAGTATTAATTTAGGCAAAAATATGGTAGAAATGATCCAAACTACAGCTAAATCAGCAAAAGAAGAAGAGCCTGCTGTGAAATGGGTAGTAGTAAAGAATACCGAAGAAATGCAAAAGGGGCTCAATAACCAAGAATACTATGCTGCATTCGTTATACCTAAGGATTTCAGTGTCAAACAAGCTTCTTTACGGACGCCCAACCCCACTGCTCCAGAGGTTCAGCTATTCATTAACCAAGGAATGAATATGGCAGCTTCCACGATAGCAGGCCAAATTCTAAATGGTGTAGTGGATACTATGAACCAGAATGTACGCACACAGCTACTGGCAGAGCTAGATGCACAAAACGCAACATTAACAGTTGAACAGGTAGCTCTTTTGGTAACACCGATTTCAAAAACGGTCACAAATGTTCATGCGGTAGGCGAAAACAGCGCTAATGGGAATGCGCCTGTATCGCTCTTCCAGCCATTATGGATGGCGACAATGGCAGGTGCAGCCATTGTTTTTATATCAATCAACAAATTAGCAAGCCATTCTCGTAAAGACAATTTTATGGCAAAGCTCAGTCAGATTATGATTGGGGGTATTGTTGCTCTTGTGGTGGGATTTGGTCTTACTTGGATTGTCGATGGAATGGTAGGAATTCATATTCCAGACTTTTTGGATACAGCCTTATTTTTATCCATTACGACTTTTAGTTTCTTTTTATTAATATCAGCCGTTCTTTCTTGGTTAGGGATCAAAGGCATAGCTATTTTTGCTTTAATGCTGTTCTTTGGGGGTCCACTGCTTGCATTAGCTCCTGAAATGATGTCAGCCTTTTATCGAGAGTGGATTTATTCTTGGCTACCAATGCGTTTTATGGTTGAAGGTTTACGAGAACTGTTTTTCTTTGGAAAAGAACTATCTTGGAATTCCTCTGTAGTTGTTCTTGTCTGGATTGGCGTCGTTAGTATCTTCTTGATTCTTCTATCAGCTTTAAAATTAAAAACTACAAGTCATGACGATGAAAGCCACATCATTCAGCAGTGATTTCACACAAAAATCGTCCTTACTTTGAATAGTAAAGGACGATTTTTTATTATTTATTTTTAGATATAACCCCAAATCATGCACAATAATGTTCCGAAAATCGTCACGAGAGCGATGATTAATGCATAATAGATGTTGGTATAAATCGCAGGCTTATCCTTTGTTTCACTAGCGTGCATAAAGACCACTAATTGTAAACCAGCCTGAATAAATGCTGTGACTAATAAAATGGTCATGGTAATAGCAAAAGGTAGATCGAAAAAATATACACATGCTGCGATTATCGTAAGGATAATCGACATGCCAAACCCCATGACCTGTTTCAGTGGGAATAAATCACTCATGTTACACCATTCCTTTCAAGTAAATGAAGCTGAAAATAAAAATCCAGACCACATCTAAAAAGTGCCAGTATAAGGAGAAGATGAACGATTTATTGGCAGTTTCTGGTGTCAGGCCACGTTGGATAAGTTGATAGACGATAAACATTCCCCAGAATACCCCAAAGGTAACGTGTGCACCATGTGTTCCTAATGTTGTTAAAAGGGCAGCAGTAAAGGCACTCGTCTGTAAGCCCGCACCAACATGAATATAGTGCATAAACTCGTAAACTTCAAAACCAATAAATACGACACCGAGTACTAGTGTCAAAATATAGAACCCTATCATCGCTTTTGTATAGCCCTTACGCATAGCGTGTATACCTAAGCCAATGGTAAAGCTACTTGTTAAAAGAATAAACGTTTCAAATAAAACAGGTGTAATTTCAAAAATATCCGCTCCTGTCGGTCCATTTCCAGTACGGTCCACTAAGACAAAATAACCTGCGAATAATGTGCCAAAGAGCATAATTTCAGCACCGATAAACACCCAGAAGCCTAATATATTCAATTGATTTTGCTGAGTACTATATTCTAAAGGAAGTGATTGATCGATTTTCATAATTGACTACCTCGCAATTTCGATTCCGTTGCTTTCACTTTTTCGTCAGGTACATAGTGTCCTGGATCTTTTTCCAATGAACGGTGAGCCATGCATATAAAAATACCAATGGTTGTGAGAATCGTCGGTATCCACATACCAAAAACAAAGGAGAAGCCCCATGCAAAGAAAATACAGCCTAATATGAAAGGCACACCACTATTATTCGGCATATGAATCTTTTCATATGGCTCTGGGAACAAATCATGCTGACGATATTTTGCATCCCATAACGCTTCTGTCGAAATCACGTGTGGTACCTTGGCAAAATTATAGTACGGCACTGGACTTGGTGTAGCCCATTCTAATGTACGTGCATCCCATGGATCTGAACCAATATTTCTTGGTGAATAGCGAATACTGTAGATAACATTGTAAACAATTAAGATAAAGCCAATTGTCAGGCCAATTGCGCCGATAAACGAAAGCATATTCCACAACCCAAAACCTGTAGAGGCAGAATAAGTATACATACGACGTGCTTGTCCATCTAAGCCAGAGAAGAACATGGGCATAAAGGCTAGCAGGGTGCTCATCGCAATTATCCAAGCCGTCCATTTGCCGATTTTTTCATTCAGCATAAAGCCAAACATTTTTGGCCAATAGTAATGTAATCCAGCTAACATAGCAAAGACAACACCAGGAATAATGACCATATGGAAGTGGGCAACCAAGAACATTGTGTTATGGTATTGATAGTCAGCTGCTGACATGCCGAGCATTACACCCGTTACGCCACCTATTGTAAAGGTAGGAATAAATAACATGGAGTAAAGCATTGGTGTTGTAAAAACAATTTTTCCTTTCCAAAGGGTGAATAACCAGTTAAAAATTTTCACGCCAGTTGGTACCGCAATGGCCATCGTTGTAATTGAGAAAATGCTGTTTGTTAAAGCACCTTGTCCCATCGTAAAGAAATGATGTGTCCACACTAAAAACGATAGGAAGGAAATAATCACCATGGAGCCAACCATTGACTTATAGCCATAGAGATTTCGTCCAGAAAAAGTAGAGATAATCTCACTGTAGATCCCAAAGGCCGGTAAAATCAGGATATAAACCTCAGGATGCCCCCAGACCCAGAAGAAGTTTGCCCACAGCATATCCATACCGCCATCGGACGTTGTGAAAAAATTAGTAGCAAATAGTCGGTCAAAGGTTCCCATCGTTAGGGCTACCGTTAAAACGGGAAAGGCGAAAACGATAATCACGTTTGCCACTAACGAAGACCATGTAAACATGGGCATTTTCATGAGTGTCATGCCTGGTGCTCTCATTTTGAGGATCGTCACAATCATATTAATACCAGTAATTAATGTGCCAAGACCTGAAATCTGTAAAGCAAATAAATAATAATTTGTACCTACAGATTGACTAAATTCATTATTTGCAAGAGGGAAATAATTCGTCCAGCCAGCATCAGGAGAGCCACCTATAACAAAGGAAATATTTAATAGCATAGCCCCCATGAAAAATAGCCAAAAGCTTAAAGCATTCAACCGTGGGAAAGCAACGTCTCTTGCACCGATTTGTAAGGGCACAATATAATTCATAAAGGCCATAATAAAAGGCATGGCCATAAAAATAATCATCACTGTTCCATGTGTTGTGAAGATTTCATTATAATGCTGCGCATCAAGTAATGTATTGTCAGGTACAGCCATTTGTGCACGCATCATAATCGCATCTGCTCCACCACGGAAAAGCATCAGTAGGGCTGAAATTAAATACATAATACCAATGCGCTTATGATCAACGGTTGTTAACCATTCATGCCAAAGGTAGCCCCATTTTTTAAAGTAGGTTAATCCAACTATTATCGCTATCACCGTCAGCCCAATCGCAACCATCGATGCATAGATAGCTGGGCTTGGATGGGGTATAGCAAATCGTTCGAAGTACTCCATATGACTATGTCTCCTTTTCATTAATGATCATTTTGTTGAGAAGCATGATCTTTCGTGTGTGATGTGCCATGTTGATGTCCACCATTTTCACCCTCAGGTGCTGGCAAAAACGTTAAATGTGTGCCAATATAGGTTGATTGGCCAACGTGTCCTGGTTCTAGCAACGTATTAAATTTTTCTTCCGTTAATGGTTCTGCTGTTGCTTTTACTTCCTTCACCCAATCAGCAAACTCATCCTGAGTCACCGCTGTTACGTTAAACGTATTTTCAGCGAACCCTTTACCATTAAAGTTTGCATTTCTCCCCATATACTCCCCAGGTAGATCAGCAGCCAGATGCAATGTATTCACCATATCGGCCATTGCATATTTTTGACCACCTAGTTGAGGAATCCAGAAACTTGTAATCGGTCCGTAAGAATAAAGTTTAAATTCAATGGGACGCTCTGCAGGAATATACAAATAATTCACGGTTTCAATATCTTCCTCTGGATAACTAAAATGCCATTTCCAGTTCGATGTTGAAGCATAAATGATTAACGGCTCTTCCTGTTTGTATTTCTCTGGTGTGGATTCCACCTTATAGTTACTTTCAACAGAAATAAAGGATAGGTACGCTACAATTAAAACGGGTATACCTACACAAATGATTTCCACCTTTGTACTCCCTTTAATGTGGGGAGGCTTATAGTCAGGGCTTTGCTTAGATGCACGAAACTTCACTAACATATAAGCTAACAACACAAAAACAATGAGTACGATAAAGGACATAATCCCTATCGATAGCATAATATCTTTGGCTTGCACTTGAGCTTGAGGTCCTTTTGGATCTAATACTAACAATGGGTCACAACCAGTTAGCATAGTGACAATAGTGGAAAGACCAATTAATCTGAGCCAACTTTTTTTCATAAACAAACCCCTTTAACTGATTCATTGAAGTGCTATAGGCTACTATGGGTTTGTATGGAATTCGATTCACAATTGATTTTTATAATAGGGGCACTTCATTTGAAAGACAAGGCGTTTTGCCAGATTACACAGAATGTTCTCAAACGAGAAAAATAATTTCAGTATAATTTTATAGAGGGAAATACGCTTCAAGTAAGGGATTTTATCAACTGCAATGGATTGAAATCGAAAGTGGATGGTGAAAGTAATAAGGAAATGGATGGTTAGTTTCAAATATTGTTATAGTATGATTGCCTTTTTAGCTTATTTACGAGAGCTAAGAAAGGATAAGGCATAACTGAGGTGAGTAAATATGGATTGGAAACCTGATCGAACAGCAAAAAAAGCGATCTATAAACAGCTCGCAGAATATATTGAAAAGGGGATTGCAGACGGAACATTTCCGCCCGATAAACCTTTACCATCTGAGCGTTATTTAGCAAACGCTTTGAATGTAAACAGAAGTACGGTAGTTAATGCATACGACGAATTGGAAGCAATGGGGCTGATTGAACGGAATCGTGGGAGTGGCACAACCATTAGCAAGGACATCTGGGGTATCACAAGGAAACGAATTCCTAGCTGGAATCGCTATATTGAGGCTGGGTCCTTTTTACCGAACCTTCCTGTTACGCAAAAAATTAGAAAAGAGGCTATTGAACATAAATTAATTAATCTCGCTACGGGGGAATTGTCAGAGGATCTTTTTCCAAAAAGCGCCTTGAGACAAATCACGGCAACTCGTTCATTTATCGGTAGCCTTGGGTATGATCATCCTTTAGGGAGTGAAATATTACGGACAACCCTTACACGGCATATCAAAAACAGCAGAGGAATTGAGACAAAGCCTTCTTCCATACTGATTACATCAGGAGCCCAGCAAGCCCTACATTTGATTGTCCAATGCCTGTTAAAGCCTGGAGATGCAGTCGCGATAGAAGACCCCTCCTACAATTTCAATCTACCTATATTTAAAACAGCAGGCTTACAAATCCATTATCTTCCTGTCAGTAAGGATGGCATTAACCCAGATGATTTGCAAGTATTATATAAAAAATATCGAATTAAAATGATTTTTCTCAATCCAGATTTTCATAATCCAACGGGGTCTTCCTTAGATTTGAAGAAAAGAGAAGCTGTTTTAGACATATCCTCTAAGCTAGGCATTCCCGTAGTAGAGGATGATCCCTATAGCCTAACAGCCTTTTCAGGGGATAAAATGCCTACGCTTAAATCCCTCGATAAGAATGGGAACGTCTTATATATTAGCTCTTTGTCCAAAATTGTAGCCTCAGGCCTACGAATCGGGTGGATTGTTGGTCCTACATCTGTTATTGAACGACTATCTGATGCCAAGCAACAAATTGACTTTGGTCATTCTAGTTTCACGCAATGGATCGCCAATGATTTTTTAGAGTCACCTAATTTCAATTTGCATATGAAGCATTTAGTGAAGGAATTAGAAACACGACGAGATACCATTGTCCAAAGCCTCGATATGTATTTAAAAGACCAAGTAGTTTATTCCATTCCTCAAGGTGGGATTCATTTATGGTGTCACGTTTTGAAGGAATATAACGAAACGCAATTACTTGAGGAATCCATAAAACGAGGCGTTATTTATGTTCCTGGATCTACGATGGGCTCCAAAAAGGGTTTTGTCCGCTTTACTTACGCAAGGGAAGATGTCCATTCAATCAATGAAGGGATTAAAAGGTTTGCTCAAGCTCTTAATAGCTTCTAGAAATTTTGTAAATTATAGACAAGTGGATGACTGAAAAAGCGCTCAAGTGGATGGTTTAAAATCGAGGGAAAGAATTTAAGATAGAGTCATGGATAACAACTATCCATCAAGGCTAACTACTATCATGGAAGTGTGGATGGATTCACAATTATTCACACAAGTAATGAAATCTATTAATGATCTAGAAGGTGATAGGACAAACCTGTTGGTAGCAAGAGAAAGGCACAGGTGAAGAGGTAGTTCACTCGATTTGCTATGAAAAGGTTGATTACAATAAGAACCCACTTCTAATAAAGAGGTTATAAAAATTCACAACAAGTATCGTTGATTTTCTCAGTTTTACCTGTCCAAACAGTCTCAATCGTTAGCTTTTGGCTGCTGATGAGAAAACATCAAGGCAGTCACACCTTATTATATTTTAATTCCCACAAAGGTATAGGAGGGAAATAGGCACCTCTTCTATACGGACACTTAAATCTTAGTTAGAAACACCATCCAGCCACTTAGTCTCGATATTCAATCGTTGCTAGGTGGCTGGATTTGTATACATAAATATTCATCTCAATAAGATAATACAGTTTAAGAGTTGAGAAATGCGCTAATAAGTTTTAATATTCAGATTATAATAGTTTATTTTTGGCTCTGTAGGAGGGATATGGATGGTATTACAAGTAGGCGAAAAAATTACGTTTGAACGCACGTTTACAAGGGAAGATGTTGAATTATTTACGAAGGTATCTAAGGATGAAGGGGCTCATCATATTACACCAGATGAACAAGGTCGTTTTGTTGTGCAGGGTCTTTTAACAGCCACACTCCCTACGAAAGTTGGTGGTGACTATAACGTATTGGCTCGCACCATGAATTTCGAATTTTTACGGCCGGTTTATAGTGACGACACCATTCGTTGTGATGTCATCATCGAACAATTTGAACCAGATGAAAAAAATCGAACAACTATCAGCACCACCTTTACCTGCATCAATCAACTCGGCAAAGAGGTGTTAAAAGGGAACTTTTCAGGGATTATTTTATAAACTTTTAGTGGGGGTTAGCGTATGAAAACTGCTGAAATTAGTTTTTTTGAACGACCATTTCCAAGTGCCAACAGCATCGTGATTCAAGACCAACAAACATTTTTAATTGATACAGGCTTTGGTAGTGATGTGATACGAACGGAGAAACTGTTATCTGATGCTGGTATTTTACCAAAGCAGTTAAATGGCATCATTAATACACATTATCATAGCGACCATGTTGGGGGAAATCATTATTTTCAACAGCACTATGACCTACCGATTGCTGCCCATCTTTGGGAAGGAGAAATGGTGAATCGCTGTGATTTAGAGTCTTGTGGTGCTCAATATTTAGATCAGCCTGTCGAACAATATGTCGTTCAACAGCTCCTTGTAGATGAACAAGAAATGACAACGGGGAATAGTGCTCTTCAGGTTTTACATACACCTGGGCATACATTAGGACATATTGCTTTATACGAACCAAAACAGCAGATTTTAATTTGTGGTGATTTATTTCAATACAATGATGTGGGATGGTTAAATAGTTTCCGCGAAGGTACAAATAGCATAAGGCGTTCTTATGAAAGTTTAGAACGGCTCGCACAACTATCTATAAAAATTGCCTATCCTGGTCATGGACGAGCTATCGAAGACCCATTAAAAATGATGGACAAAGCGAGAGAACGACTTGAAAAGTGGATGGAGGCTCCTGAAAAAATGGCCTGGCATGCATGTAAGCGAATCTTTTCTTTTACACTGATGTTGAAAAATGGGTTAACAAGCAAGGAGGTCACGCCTTATCTACTAAGCTGTGGCTGGTTTCACGATTTTGCTGTTCATTCCTTCCGCTTAAATCCTATAGAATTTGTCCAGCCTTTATTAGATGAAATGATCCGCTCTAAAGCAGCCATCTGGCATCACGATAAATTAATGGCGACCGCACCATATGAAGCACCAGATCCAAAATGGATAGATGAGGATTGGAAACCAAGTATTTGGACAAAGTAACTGTGCAATTTTGTACTATAATGTTTTAAATAATAGATGTAATAATTCAAAGAGATAAACTTGAAAGGGAGTTTGCTTCTTGAATATTACATCTTTTTTAATGTACTGTTTTATTATTACGGTTACACCAGGACCAACTAATATTGTCATTCTAGCAACAACACAGAATTATGGTATGAAAAAAGGTTTACATTTTTCTTATGGTTCTACGATTGCATTTTTCATGCTACTCGTATTATCAGCTTTTCTCAATACATTGTTTTCAACATGGGTTCCAAATGTTTTGTTCATCATGCAAGTTGTTGGTACAGCCTATATGCTCTATCTTGCTTACCAAATATATACTATGGATACGACTGATGCGAGCGAAAATAAAGCAGGCAATTTCTCCTCAGGGTTTTTGATGCAGTTTTTAAACCCGAAAGTCGTATTATTTACAATGACAGTTATTCCAAGCTTCGTTTTACCTTATTATGATTCGACTGTCGCGTTATCCTTAAGTGTACTAGGGATTACCTTTATTGGTTTCATTGCTTTCTTATTATGGGTATTATTTGGCGCAATCTTTAAACAATTTTTACAAAACCATAAAAAAGTAGTCAATGCTTTTATGGCCATGTGCTTGGTTTATGCAGCCATCATGATTTGGATTTAAAAGAGGTGAAAACAATGCAAAGTTTTACATATAAAAAAATGGTGGGCATTACCGCATTAAAGGCTAGTTTTACGGATTTTAAATACAAAAAGCATGCCCATCAAGAATATGCATTTGGTGTCACGCTAAAAGGTATTCAGCACTATTATCTAGATGGAAATCTACAGCTCTCACATCAAAACGGTGTGATGTTTTTTAATCCAGAACAAGTTCATGATGGGATGGCCTATAATCATGAGGGACTGGAATATGTCATGCTTTATATTGATCCAAATTTCTTTTTAGAAGCAATTCAAAAGAAAGATTTTATCCGTTTTGAGAAGCCCATTATCTATAATCATCATCTCAAGCAACATCTACTAAATCTGTCGGACGCCATTTTAACAGAAAAAAATTCCCTATTATGCAACGAATTATTTTTACAGTTATCTGACAGCTTAGTAGAACAAGATTTTAGTGCTTCATTAAAAAAGGATAGTTTTGTAATGAACAAAGCTAAAGAAATTATCCATTCCTATGCTGATAACATATTGAAGCTTGAAGATATATGCGAGGAGCTACAATTGACGACATTCCAATTCATTCGCTTTTTTAAAAAGCACACAGGGATCACACCTTACCAATACTTTTTAAATTGCAAAGTAGAACGTGCAAAATCGATTATCGAGCATACAGCCGATATTTATGCGGCAGTTGCACAATGTGGCTATGTGGATCTCACTCATCTCAATAAGCAATTTAAACGAACTTTTGGCATCACAGCTTTTGAGTACCAATCCTTAGTTCATAATAAATAGGCTACAATGAAATTGACTATTGATAGAATTATATGGTAAATTAAAGCTACTTATTAGAAACGGAGGGTGAAGAATTTGAGCCATTGTTTATTTATTAGAAACGCAAACCTCATAATAAATAAACAAGAAGCTAATTTTCACCTATTATATAGTAAATCCACCACTCTATGATGTTCTCTAACTAGAGTGTATAGTTTTATTGCGTAAAGATGCTTCTGTTTATAAACAGAGGCATCTTTTTTGTTTTGATCAAATTTAAGGGTGATGCATATGAACAACTAACAATGAAAGAGTAATCAAGAACAACGAAAGGAGCATCTATCATTATAGAAATTCAAAACCTCACCATTAAGGCGATGAAAGAAAGTCGGACGTTAATCGATCATCTTCAGCTCAGTATTCAAAAAGAAGACAAGATGGTCATCATAGGGGAAGAGGGGAACGGCAAAAGCACCTTACTAAAGTGTATTTACAATGAACAATTAATTGCTGATTATTGTACTTATGAAGGGAAAATAATTAAAAATGATTGTTCACTGGGCTATCTTTCACAGGAGCTATCGGAACATGAAAAAAAGTTGACCATTACTGAATTATTTTCAGAAAACAATTGGCCTAAAGAAATGTTGAAGGCAATGGATGAATTTCGGATTGAATCCTTTGTTTCAGACAAAAAGATAGCTGATTTTTCAGGAGGGGAACGATTTAAATATCGCATTTTAAAGTTACTCGCCATGAATCCAGATGTTCTTTTATTAGACGAACCAACAAATGATTTGGATATTGGGACAATCGAATGGCTGGAAAAATTTATTCAAAAAACGACGAGACCTGTCATTTTTGTATCCCATGATGAAACCTTTATCAAGCATACAGCTAACGCGATCCTTCATATTGAACTAACCCATCGCAAGCAGCTACCTAACTATACGTTGACGAGAGAGCCATATGAAACCTATCTTTCCCATCGAGAAAACAATTTGCATAAGCAGGAGCAAATAGCGAGAAAGCAAGCAGCAGATTATAAAAAGCAAATGAAGAAATGGCATGATGTTTGGCACAAGGCAGAGCATCAGCATCGAAATGTCGCACGGTCAGACCCTAGACTACAAAAGAAAGTCAAGTCATTAAAAAATCAAAAGAAACGACTAGATAAAGAAAAAGAAAATTTCCTAGAGATACCCAATGTAGAAGAGGCAAGCGAATTTCATTTTGACCCCTCGATCCATGTGCATCGCCACAAAAAAATTCTAGAGCTGACATTAGATAAACTGCAAATTGCCGATAAACAATTGGCCCAAAATATAAAGTTATCCATCAGTGGCGCTGAAAAAGTGGCGATTATTGGGGAAAATGGGATAGGAAAATCAACTTTATTAAAATGTATAGTGGCTTCATTAAAGAAACAATCCTCGTTAAAAATTGGATATATGCCACAAAATTATGAGGATGTATTGGACGCAAATCAATCACCGATTCAATTTCTAGTGACGAATGGTGATAAAGAGGCTATGACAAAGGCTTTTACCCTTTTAGGTAGCATGAAATTTACACCTGATGAAATGCAGCAAACGATTGGGCAATTGAGTGGGGGACAAAAAGCAAAGCTACTTATAGTCAAAATGATGTTAGAGCGTTGCGAGATTTTAATTTTGGATGAACCAACCAGAAATTTTAGTCCTTTGACGACGCCTGTCCTTTGCCATGCTTTAGCACAATTTGGTGGGGCCATCATTAGTATTTCGCATGATCGCCGCTACTTACAAGAAGTCGCCACGACCATTTACGAATTAACAGGGGAAGGATTAATTAAAAAATAATGACAACAAAAAAGTCGCATTCCTGTAATTCAGGAATCGACTTTTTGTGAAAAGAATTTATGTAAAACGCATTGAAATATGAGTAATCTTATGATAAGTTTATATAGATAGACATTGTATAATTAATACATCGCGCATTACCCCTATCTTAATTATACAATACAATCTATTCTTTCGTCAACACTTTTAATTTTAATTTTTTTGAGGGGTGGTTGCGATGAAATCAGCAGGGGCACAACAGCAGATTGGGGGAAAAATAAACGAAGCAGCTCAATTCTTTGAGACAATCAAAGGCTTCCTAAACATGTGAATGAAATTGAAAAAGATAAAGAAAGTAGGACGGATACTATATGTCAGAGAAAACCATTTCAGTTGAGACAAAAGCGCCATACGGCATGATTGCCATATTATTTATCGGGGCCTTTGTTGCTATTTTAAATGAGACCTTACTCAACATTGCACTACCAGCCATTATGGACGAATTCGATGTGAATGCTACTGCGGTACAATGGCTTTCAACAGGCTATATGCTAATTAACGGTATTTTAATTCCCGCCAGCGCGTTCTTCATTCAACGTTTTACGGATAAAAAGTTATTTATTACAGCGATGGCTCTGTTTACTTTAGGTACATTTCTAGCTAGTATTGCGCCTACATTTGGTGTGTTATTAGCAGCACGTATGATTCAAGCTGCAGGCTCAGCGATCATGATGCCTTTATTAATGAATGTTATGCTGACTGCATTTCCAGTTGAAAAACGAGGAGCCGCAATGGGGATGTTTGGTCTTGTCATGATTACGGCTCCAGCAATCGGCCCGACGCTTTCTGGTTGGTTAATCGAGCATTACAGCTGGAGAATGTTATTTGATCTTGTGCTACCAATTGCTATTTTAACTTTAATTTTTGCGGCCTTTAAATTAAAGGATGTGACACCACAACGTGCCATTAAGCTCGATGTGATTTCTCTTATTCTTTCAAGCATTGGATTTGGCGGCTTGCTTTATGGCTTTAGTTCCGCTGGTGAAAAAGGATGGGATCATATCCTTGTATATGGAACAATTATTATTGGAACACTTGCTTTAATTACCTTTACCCTTCGTCAGCTACGAATGGATGAGCCAATGCTTGAGTTTCGTATTTTCAAATATCCAATGTTTGCTTTATCCTCAGCCATCTCCATCGTCATTTCGGTGGCGATGTTCTCGGCTATGATTTTAATGCCTATTTACGTACAAACCATTCGTGGTATTTCACCAATGGATTCAGGTCTACTCATGCTACCTGGTGCCATTGTGATGGGCATTATGTCGCCGATTACAGGGAAGCTCTTTGATAAATACGGGGCAAGAAGCTTGGCTGTATTTGGTTTAATCATCACCATTGTAACGTCGTATTACTTCAGCAAAATTAGTATGGATACAGCTTATTCTACATTGGTGCTGCTGTATACATTACGTATGTTTGGGATGTCTATGGTAATGATGCCTGTGATGACAAATGGTTTAAATCAGCTACCAGCGCACAATAACCCACACGGCACAGCCATGAACAACACATTACAGCAGGTTTCGGGTGCGATTGGTTCAGCAGTATTGATCACGATCATGAACAATAAAACAACGGCCAAGGCAGAGGAATTGGCTGCAAGTGCAATGAACAATATGAGTGCCAATGCAGCACAGGCTACGACACAATCTGCCAGCGAATTAAAGCAGCAAATCTTAAACGAAGCCATGCTACATGGCATCAATTATACGTTCTTCCTATCTACATTGATTGCGGCGATCGCACTCATACTAGCCTTCTTTATTAAGCGAGTTAAGCCTAATTATGAAAATCATACAGATGGGGAAGTTGCCGGAAAGCAAGTAGAGGAATAAATGCAAAACGGGTGTTGCTCAACTGAAGCAACGCCCGTTTTTTATTAAGGGATGTTATATAGAGATGGGGAGTCTAGAAAGTATAAAAAAGGCATTTCATCCAAAGATGAAACACCTTTTCTAGTAGTTATTGAGCTAATCGTTGGATAAAGGCTTCTAATTGGGCCAATGTGACATTGTCGTTCACACCGAATGTGCCGTCACCTTTACCTACAGTTACTTTATTCGAAGCGAGGATCGCTACATAATTATTTGCCCAATGTGAGCCTGGAACATCCATGAATTGTTCAGCTGTGCCTTGCTGTGTTAAATGAAATGCTTCCACTAAAACTTTAGATAGTTGCCCACGTGTCATTGGAGAACCAGGATTGAATTTCCCATTATCATCACCCGTAAAAACACCCATTTTTTTAAGTGCCTCTGCAGCACCTGCATATTTAGATGATGGCTTAATATCTGGGAAACTTGAATTTGTATTACTCGTATCTAAATGTAATTTATTGGCTAATCGAAGAGCTACCTCTCCACGCGATGCATAAATGCTAAAGTCAATTTCCGTATCTTTTACTTCTCCATAATCAGAGAAGTTCGCAATGCGTTTTGCCCCTACATAACGTGAACCCCAATAATATGGGTCATTCACTGTATCTACCTTAACCCCAGAACTTGTAGTAGCTGAGATAAAATTATTGTCACCTATGTATATGCCAACGTGTGAAACACCGCTTCCAGAAGTATTAAAAAATACGAGATCACCCGTTTTTAAATTGTCTTTTGAGATTGACGTACCTTGCTGGTATTGAGCTTTAGATGTGCGCTCTAATGACATGCCTAGCTTAGAAAAGACTAATTGCGTATAGGCTGAGCAATCCACACCTGTCTTAATATCTGTTCCTCCATATTTATAAGGAGCACCAATATATGCTTTTGCTGTAGTAGTTATATCTGCTATTGTTGCCGCTTTCGCATCATGAATACCCATACCTGTAAAGAACATAAACGATGCGAAAATGGGTAGTAACCATTTCTTCTTCAATTCTATCTTACTCCTTTCAAAAAGCTATCGCCTTTGAACTAAAGTAAGAATAGCATGAAATAGGGTAGAGTTATTTTTCAATAATATTACCGATTACCCCTAAACACCAAATTTGAAACCTTAATTTTAATTGTGTAAAACTTTTGCAATAATAATGGGCAATTTTACTAAAAATATATGAAATTAATGGATTTATAGGGACGTAAGTGCTTTTTTTATATTTTATCCAATTCTGTGAACCGTAAAATTTGTGGAATGATATTTACTAATAGTTATAATGTGAAAGCATCTACGTTAATAGAAACCTTTTTTCAAAATGGGAAAATAAAGTTGGCAAGATGTTAGTTAAAATTGTATCACAGAGGTGTATTATGCAATTATTTGGATTGTTTTATGACACGATTAATTCCTGTAATCGTCGACCGCTTTGTATTTTTAGAGATTAGTTATGCCAAAGCTTTTGAAGCGATGGTCCATTTTCAATCAATACGGAGTAGAACTTGAGGAAGATTAGGCATCACAAAACCAGAACTCATTCTTGAGCGAGTATCTGGTTTTCTATTTTAAGACTTATTCAATATATTATCTAGTATTCTCCCAGTAATGGGCATAAAGAAATGCAGGATAAAGCCACCTAAACAAACCGTTAATAATGTACCGATACCGATTGGGCCTTTACAAATGATCGCCAACACTAAGAATAAGAGGTAAATAACTGTTCTTGAGAAAAAAATCGTTTTTTTCGTTAATTCTTTAATAATTAAAGTTAGTCGATCTACAGGAATTGGCGCAAAATTTGTATGTAAATAGGTTGCCGTTCCTAAACCAACTACAACCAATCCTATGACAAAACAAACGGCTTGGCTATACCAAATATCAGGGGTTACAACATCGTGGAATAAAAATAACCACATATCGATCCCTATACCCGTGATAAATGCGGTGATCAAGCCTAAAATTTCTGGCCTTTGTCTAGCTAACAGGGAATTACTACATATTAATAGGAGCGCTAAGATGATTTCCCAACTTCCTACAGTTAGCCCCACATTTTTAGATAATCCTACGAGAAGTGCATCAAAAGGTGACGTGCCGAGGTTAGATTGAATCGTGAGCGAAATGCCTAGCGTTAAAATTAAAATGCCCACTACATAAAAGACATATTTCAAATAAAAGACCTCCTCCTATTAATTTTATTGCAAATACAATAAAATTACGTTAAATTGACTATATACTCTTTTTATTGCATTTGCAATATAAAATCTAAAAAGAGTTTACGACAAAGGAGTGGAATCAATGACTATTAAATTAGAGAAATGTGAACAAGCAGATTTAAAAAAGCTACAAGCAATAAGTATTGAAACATTCCATGATACATTTAAAGATCAGAACTCTCCTGAAAATATGAAGGCTTATTTAGAGTGTGCCTTTCATGATCAGCAGCTAGAGAAGGAATTGGCCAATATGGATTCGGCGTTCTATTTTATCTATTATGACGAAGAAATAGCTGGCTATTTAAAAGTAAATGTTCATGAGGCGCAATCCGAACTAATGGGGGATGAGTCACTTGAGGTGGAGAGAATTTATGTTCGACATCAATATCAAGGAAAAGGGCTTGGCAAATACCTTATGAATAAAGCAATAGAGGAGGCTGTGGCTCAAAACAAAAAGAGCATTTGGCTGGGGGTTTGGGAGAAAAATGACAGTGCCATCGGATTTTATCAGAAAATAGGTTTTGTCCAAACAGGAGCCCACTCCTTTTCTATGGGTGACGAGGAACAAATCGATCTTATCATGACCAAAATACTTGCCTAAAATTATTATGGCAGAAACGTTGATTCACAACATTTCTGCCTTCTCTTTTAATTGCTTCTATTTTTCTTCATGGCCGCAGCCACCGCATCAGCATGTGGATCTTCCTCTTTATAGAGCTCATTTATAATATTGGCGTAATCACTCGCATTACGATTTTGACTTAATTTATAGGCAGCTTGCACTTCTTCTACCTTTATTTTAAACCCTTTTATTCCTTTCATTTCTTGCTGCAGAAGTTCCGGAGATAGTTTATCCCACAAGACAGGATTTTCACGGAATGACTCATATTTTTCAAGTAAGCTAGACAAATCTTGTTCTAAGTCTTTTCCTTCCATGATACTTGCTTTTCCATAAACATGGACAGCTTGATAATTCCAGGTTGGCACATTTTCATGCTCATACCAAGAGGAAGAGATATAGGCATGTGGACCATTAAATATCACCAGAATGTCATGCACCTCCTCAAAGGTCTTCCATAATGGGTTGCCATAGGCTAAGTGACCTGTCAGATAATAGTCATCCTCGATTTTTTTCAGGAGTACGGGAATATGAGCTGCTATTGGCTTACCTTTTCTAATTGAAACAATTGTTGCAAAGGCATTATGCTGAATAAATTCTTTGATTTCTTCTAAATCCGTTACTTTGTAATACTTAGGAACATACATGGAAATCTCTCCTTATACATAAAATCATCGCGAGTTTTTGGAATAAACAAATAATTGTGTGTGGACGTCTTTACATTTTCTACTCAACAATGTAGATTTTATTATAATCAATTACTGGCACCTCTTAAAAGTGCCAATAACGCTATTTCTAAAGGAGCCAAGAAACCATGCTCGAAATGACACCAAACCTGAATAGTGAAGAACCGCTTTATCTTCAATTATATAACTATATAAAAGCTGAAATCCAAAATGGCAATATCTCCGCTCAAAGCAAATTGCCGTCTCAGCGTAGTCTAGCTCAACATTTACAGATTAGTCGCAACACGGTAGATGCAGCTTACCAACAGCTCCTTGCAGAGGGCTATGTGGTTAGTAAAGAACGAGAGGGACTATTTGTGGTCGATCTTGAAAAAGGTTATTTCCAAGCAAACTCCCATCATTTTGAACCTCAATTAACAACTCAGCACAAACAAGAACGACTAGCTATTAAGTACGATTTTAATTATGGGGATATTAATTTAAAAGATTTTCCCTTTAAAATATGGCGTAAATTAACGATGCAAAGCCTTGATGAAGAACAGGCTCAGCTGCTTTTATACGGAGATCCACAGGGCGAGCTTGAATTAAGGAATTATATGGCAACTTATCTTTATGAAGCTAGAGGGGTGCAATGCAGTGCAGACCAAATTGTTATTGGGGCAGGCCTGCAGTTTCTTATGGGCATCGTATGTAACTTAATTGGGCGAAATGAGCTTTTTGCTATGGAAGATCCAGGTTATTATCGCGTTCGCCATTTTTTTAAAGATAATGCTATAAAGGTGAAACCAATCTCTCTTGACAATCACGGGATTCATATCGACCAATTAAGGAAAAACAAAATAAAGGCTGTTTATGTCACACCCTCCCATCAATTTCCCCTTGGAACGGTTATGCCTATCTCAAGAAGATTAGCATTACTAGAGTGGGCAAAGGAAGAAAATGCTTATATCATCGAGGATGATTATGATGGGGAATTTCGATATGCTGGAAAACCGATACCTGCTCTACAAGGATTAGATTCAAATGATCGGGTCATCTATATGGGCACCTTTTCAAAATCTTTGATTCCCTCTATCAAACTAAGCTACATGATATTACCAAGAAAATTAATCAATATATTTCATTACAACAATTACTATGTTCAAACTGTGTCGAGACTCCATCAGCATACGTTACAACTATTTATGGAGAGTGGGCATTGGGAGAGACACTTAAATAAAACACGCAATAGCTATAAGCGAAGATATGAGGCTTTACTTAAGGCCATTCATCAAACTTTTGGGGAAAATGTGAAAATATATGGGGCTAGCAGTGGCTTACATATTTTACTAGAACCAAATAATAAGATGTCTGAAGAGGAATTGATTGATACAGCAGAAATAGCTGGCGTTAAGGTCTACCCAACATCCATTTTTTATGCAAACCCCTCGATCTTACAGCCTGCAAAGGTATTACTTGGATTTGCTAACCTAGCGGAAGATGAGATTGACACGGGCATTAAGCTATTAAACAATGCTTGGTTTGATAGGTGTCATATGTTGTGAATCTTTCAAAGTTCTATTTCCACATTTCTTGTATATACATAGTAGAGATAGGTGGGAGGGGGATTTTCATGCAATTTTATTATGGCAATCAAATGCCATTACGTGTATTAGATGAAGCTGAATTTTGGAAGCATCAAGAAGAGGAGCATACAGTAGTAATAAGAGAGCTTGTAAAAGATTTGGAGCAGCCATATGTCGATGCGTTAAAGGAATGGGAAAAAGCTTTCGCTCAAACACATCAGCAAGTTGTAAGATATATAGAAACAGTCAATCGTTCACAGGGACAAGTTTCCCCAGCCCTGTTTCAGGATATTTTACAGCTAACTTCCTTCTGTCTACAACAGAGTGATCAATTTATCCAGTTTTGTCGAACTCTAATGGAAGAAAGTCAACCGATAAGCGCCAATCCGACAGCTAAAGTTGTATTAAATCATATCATTGTAGAATCCGAATATTTTATCGGAATTGCTCAAACCATTTTATACCAACAGAAATAATAGGTTTTAGCGTGAGAAAAATGGAGTTTGGAGAAAGGACACTTGCCACACTCCATTTTTAGTTCGCTAGTTCCATCACCATATTAACTATTCGGAATTTTCTCTTTATACTTAAAGGAAAGGAGACTTAAAGAATAATTCTTCAGTGTATCTGTGTTAACAAAGTCATTTAGAATACTTTCAATTGAACTACAATGTTGATTGATTAAATTAATTTCTTCTATATAAATTGAATCAATCAAAACTTCTCTTAATGTTTTAAATACTACTTTTTGCTCATTAAATAAATAAACCAATTCAAATCTAGCGTTCACTATTAAGGTGGTAATCTCAGGGAAAACAATTCGATCCTTTAATACTTCAAGAATGGAATCCACGGATTTTACTCCTTCAATAGCCTGTATAGATGAAAAAACACCATTTAATAGCTCTTCAAAATCAACCTTCATTCATTTAAATCCTCCATCAATCTTAAATCCTTTCTGATAATAACATTTTTTTAGAAAAATTTTAATGATTAATATTTTCCTTCAATAATGTGGAAGGACTGTTTAGTACTAATAAAAATTTCTAGATACCTCTTGAAATTAATTTTTCAAAATAATAACAAACTAAAACTCCTATAAGGCGTTATGATTCTTTGTTCAGATTTTGTTCAAACTTAATATGCTACTATCTCAAAGGGTGAACAATATGATGTAAAGATTCATCTGAATGGGAGCTTGGTAATGAAAAAATATGATTATTGTAATTATAGCCATGCTATTAGTGATAGTTTTTCATTCAATAACCAGCCACAAATCATACATAAAAGAGGTTTTAAAAGTTACCAGAAAATTCGTGCTATGCTCCCCATTAGGTAGACAGATTAAGAAATAAAATCTGTTTATCTAATGGGCGTTTTTATGTGGCAAAGCAAGTATCCAATCGAACTAAAACTACAAGTCCTTCAATTGTTTGAAGAAGGTCACTATCCTATCCTCGAATTGTGTGAAAGGTTTTCATTCAATCTTCAAACTTTTTATAGCTGAAATATGAGGCTGGTGGATGTGGAGGATAAAAGAAGCTACTTCATGAAAATTCTTTTCAAAAAGGTGAAATTAGTAGTTGTTGAAGACTATATTCAGGAAAATTATTCAAAGATGAGTGTTGATGAATATGAAATTAGCAGTACTTCCGTTTGAAAAAAAGTAGGTAAAAAAGTATACTATTCATAGTGGATGAAAAGATTCAGGTAAAAGGATGCGTTCAACTATGACGGATGGGAATGAAGAAAGTACAAGAATCGGCTTTATGAATCAATTAAAGAAATTTAAATTAATAATAAATGCTAGTTTACGAATATACAGCGAAGAAGGAAAGGGAACAACAATTGTCGTTTTATTACCAGAGGGTGGTGGCACATGAATATAATGATCGTTGATGATGAAAAATTAGCCATTGATATTTTAACGATCATGGTTAAACAACTTACTCAATTTCAGATTAACATTAAGGGGACATTTACAAATTCAACTGAAGCCCTCCATTTTCTTGAAAAAGAAAAGATTGATGTAGTGTTTTTAGATATTGAAATGATTGACACACACGGTATGCAACTTGCGAAGCAACTACTACACAAGCAACCATCCTTACAAATCATTTTTGTGACGGCTCATACCCAATTTGCAGTGGAGGCCTTTGAAGTAGAGGCAACAGATTATTTATTAAAGCCTGTACATGAAAAACGACTTATTATAGCGTTAACAAAAGCACAGAAAAAAATGGTCGTTACGGCGGCACCAAGGAAAGAGCAGGAAAACTCATTATATGCGCATACTTTAGGCAGTTTTTATTTATTGGATGTTCAACATAATGTGATGAAATGGCGTACAAGAAAAGTACGTGAACTTTTTTTATATTTATTATTTCACCAAAAAAGGCCCATGTTAAATGCCGTCCTTTTAGAGGAATTGTGGCCAGATTTGAACTTTGAAAAGGCAGCAAGTAACTTACATACAACTATTTATCATTTAAGAAAGATATTAAAGGACAATGGCTTACAGGATCCCATCCTATTAGTCAATAATCATTATAAATTAAATGCAGTCATTAAAACGGATTATGACGAGCTCAATCAATTATTAGAGCAGGATCAACATGATGAGAAATCCATTCAGCAGTTATTGAATTGCTATGAAGGGGATTTTTTAGTGGATGAAGAGTATTTATGGGTTAATCAAATCAGGCTTCGCTTAAAGCAAGCTGTCTTACATGTGCTTGAACAGTATACTGCTCGTACAAACGCTGACCATGCTCTATTAAAATATAATTGCTTACAAAAGCTATTAGAGCTTGATGAATACAATGAACATTATATGTTTCAATTGTTGGAATTCTTAATTCAGCAAAATAGGAAACAGGAATGTTTAAAATTCTATAAAACTATAGAGGCTAAATTAGCTGAAATTGATCTCTCTGTGCCAGAAAAGATTAATAGAACATATAACGATTACTTACTCAATCTATAATGGATGAAAGATCCGTTATACAAACAATTTGAAATAAAAGAGGCAAGCGAAAAGGATTGGGAAAAATTAAATTCCCAATCCTTTACATATACCAAGGCAACAAATCCTCCATCTTCTTACCTGGCTTACTTGCTTTATCTGTTACGATCCATGTGCCATCTTTCTTTTGCAGTTCATATTTTACATTTGTTCCATCCGCCCTTTTAAAAAGCATATAGCCTGTATTACCTTTGATAAAGGTGACAGGGTCTATGACATTTTTGTAGGGTATCTTTCGCTCAGGAAATAAAATATTGGTGGCTATTTCCTCTGCAATTGCAGCAAGGGGTTTCATGTCATTATTGATTTCAGCTTGGTATTGCAATTGATCGTATCTATAGGAAATATACGATGACAAGTCCAGATTAAAGCTTTGCTGTATATCTGAAAGTGTTGCGCGATAGAATGCATCTATTGCTTTTTCTACATCATCCGCCTCATGTTTATAGCGAAGTGTGCTGACACCCGTTGGACTGACTTCAAACGTAATGATTTCCTTACTATTGGGTGGGGAATGTGCATGTTCAAAGGTGGTGACTTCAAGGTTAACTTTAAAGCCAAATTGACTTTCTCTGACAATCTTTAAAATTTTCACATCATATAAGCCATACTGCTTAGGATAGCCGTAGTAATGATCAATTTCCTTTTCTATATAAGGATTAAGGATTGTGATCAATGTGTCAGCAATCAGTTTCTCATCAGTTTGTTCACTTTGTGCATACATCTTACTGGGCAGCATCAAAATAGTTAAGATAGCCATTAAAACATAAGTGATTTTTTTCATGGAATAGGAGCCTTTCTGTAGGATGATACTTTATAGGATGCGCCAATCACAGTAAATTATCGAGCATTTTTACGAAAGGGAGGGGATACGTTGCAGAAAATTATGATGCCCTTTATATGTATGCTTTTGTTATTTCCAACAGCTTCTTTGGCGTCAGAACCTGAAGGCTTAGTATGTCCCAATCCAGATGTATTGATGAAAACCATGGAGAAAGACAAAGATGAGCTTATTCAATCATTGGCTGACATCATTCCAAGAGTATATGGCTCAAGCCCTGAGTATCAGGAGTGGCAAATTGAGGTGATAAAGCCTATGCCATTATTAACTGGCATGGAGGAGAATTACTATAAAATGGCGATGAACTTCTGTGGAGAAAATGTGGCGAATCACTCCTGGTTTGTTCGACTAAGGTTTCCAAGATTACTCCCAGCGCAAAGTGCATCTCTTGGGGAGCTATATATTGTGAAAGAAACAAATAATAAATGGGTCCCTTGGTTCCAATATCATTAAAAAAGAAGAATCCATAAATTGGATTCTTCTCTTCACTACAAAGCTATCGTTTTCGTTGCCACGGCTTGTTGAAATGCCTGATCATGCTCAACTATCACCATTGTGAGATGAGCGCTTTGAATAAGCTCTTCAATCTGCATACGTGAATAGATATCAATAAAATTGAGTGGTTCATCCCAAATATATAAATGAGCTTTCTCACACAAGCTTTTAGCAATCAGCAGTTTTTTCTTTTGCCCACCAGAATAATGAGAGATGTCTTTCTCAAATTGAATTCGCTCAAAATCCATCTTGCGCAGGATTGATTTAAATAACGTCTCATCAATACCATGCTCTTCAATAAATGCCGATAATAACCCCTTCAAATGGGATGTATCCTGTTGAACATAGGAAATGACCAGACCTGAAGCTAATTTAATGGCGCCTGTATGTTGGATGGGCTTGCCTAGAATAAGTTTTAGAATACTACTTTTTCCGCTTCCATTTTTGCCATCTATAACAATGCGATCACCTTGTGCCACTTGAAAGCTAATGGGCTTATTCACGATATGGTCATCGTATTGAATCGATACATCCGTGACAACAACCATTTCTTTTGATGGACATGCCAATGGCTCTACTTTCAATGACTCGGTTTTTTCAACATTTTTTAGCAGTTTTGATTTTTCCTCAATAGCTCTTTGTTGTCTGGATTCCAGGTTCTTTGCTCGTTTCATCATCTTGGCTGCTTTATGTCCAACAAAGCCTTTGTCCAGCTTGGAACCTGAATTGGTTGTCCCGTTTTTGGAGGCTTCCACTTGATTAGACCAACCTACCGAACGCTTTGAGGACTGTTTTAATCGGTCGATATCTTTTTGCAGTCGTTGATTGGTTGCTTCTTCATGTTCCTGCTGTCGATCAAAATTGAGCTTCCAAGATGAGTAATTACCACTTTGAACATCAATATTGGCTCTATTGATCGATAAAATATGGTCAACGCAGCCATCTAAAAAGCCTCTGTCATGCGAAATTAAAATAAATCCTTTTTTCCTACGAAGATAATCTGAGACCGTCTTTCGTGCATCCGTATCGAGATGATTGGTAGGTTCATCAATTAATAAAAATTGACCCTCTGTCAAAAATAACGCCGCAAGCAACACCTTTGTTTGCTCACCGTTGGATAATGTTTTAAAAGGACGATACATAACCTCCGCATCTACATGTAGATAAGCTATTTCACGTAAACATTCCCAATCCTCTGCCTGAGGGCAAATTTCTTCAAAAATTTCGTGTGTATATTTATTTGGATCCGAAACGGGGTAGGGGAAATAAGTAAAGTCTACGGAAGAGATGATTTTTCCGCTATACTCATAATTGCCTAATAGCAACTGAAAGAATGTTGTTTTACCTCGTCCGTTTCTCCCGATAAATCCAAGTTTCCAATCGGTATCGATTTGGAAGTTTACCCCTTCAAAAATATTGTCAAAGCTACTTGGATAAGAAAAAGTTAGGTTTTGTACTTGTATCATGGACATGATAATTCCTCCTTTGTATTGCAATAGTTTTCCTTTTCATACAAAGTCGGTCTACCCATCTATGCTCCATTGCTCCGTATAAGTAGATGGATATTAACGACTTATACGGAGTATTACATGCGTCACAATAGTATCTGAATCGCTCATATTATCTCTCTCCTTTACGAGTAGATGAAAGGTACAGATTCAACGATGAGAGCAAGAAAAAAATCCCTCCAATCGTGCATTGGAAGGATTAGTCTTTCACTGAATAAAGTCGATTTGCCACTCGTATCATGACAAATAAAATGCAAACTGATTGTTAAAAATGGATAGACTAACCCTATATTTTGGTTTGAAATCATTCAATTCAAATAAAAATATAGTTTAGTTCATCATCGTCCATTCATCAGTCCTCTCATAATTGTCTATTTATAGTAACAAATTTTTTAACAGAATACAATGTAGCCTTATCTTAGCGGAGATATTTAATAATTCCTAGAATATTTATAGAAATAATTTATATAATTGTTTAAAAATAATTTCTACTATTCTGAAATGTATGCTATAGTAGGAGCATAATTGAATAATGTGTAAGACTTGGTGCCAAATGAAAGTTTGGCTTAAAAGGGAAGTCGGTGCAAATCCGACGCTGTCCCGCAACTGTAATTCGGAGCAAATCACAAATGCCACTGGGGAAACTGGGAAGGCTGTGAGGCGTGTTGATGAAAAGCCAGGAGACCTGCCAATTTCTAGTACACACCAAATACCTACGTGGAAATAGGTGGTGAAAAGTGACCAAATAGGCACTGTGCGATAATGTTTATGCAAAAGTAGATACTTTTTCGTATTGTTTTAGCATTCATAATTTTAACATGCAGCCATTTTCCAAATAGGAGAATGGCTTTTTATTTTTTCTAAAAAGGAGATTAAAACATGACCTATACAAGCACACTCATTGGTTACCCTTATATAGGGGAAGATCGCGAATGGAAAAAAGCATTAGAATTATTTTGGCGTAATGAACTTTCTGAAGAGGACTTTGAGGAAAGATTAAAGAAGATTCGTTTAGCTAGAATCGACAAGCAGCTACAATTGGGTATCGAAATGGTGACAGTTGGTGATTTTACGTATTACGATAGAATGTTAGATATGGCTTTGATGTTTGGTCTAGTACCAAAACGCTTTAACTGGCAAGGTGGTAAAGTCGATTTACATACCTACTACAGTGTAGCAAGAGGGAATAAAACAGCCGTAGCGAGTGAAATGACAAAATGGTTTAATACCAATTATCACTATATTGTTCCTGAGTATGAGGGACAAACCTTACAACTAACAGAAAATAAAGTGTTAGCTGACTTTTTAGAGACGAAAGAAGCATTCGGGATCATCACGAAGCCGACATTGATTGGTCCCTATACATTTTGCAAGTTAACAAAAGGCTACAACAAATTAACACAGGTTGAATACTTATTAGCCTTATTACCGCTCTATACGCAGGTATTAAAAGAGTTAGTGGATGCAGGTGCCACTTGGATTCAGCTAGAAGAGCCATCCCTTGTTACAACTCTTGATCCAGCAGAGATAAAGCTGGTGCAAGAAATTTACGACCAGTTAGCCGTTGCCGTTCCAGGGGCTAAGATTATGCTACAGACTTATTTTGAAGCATTATGTGCCTATGAAACATTGATTACGCTGCCTGTTCAAGGTTTTGGCCTAGACTTTGTTCATGGCTATAAAGGGAATATGGAGTCACTGCGTCAATTTGGTTTCCCTCAGGACAAAGTATTGGCAATTGGGGTTGTAAATGGCCGTGATATTTGGCGTTCAAACCTTGCAGAGGTCAACGCAACGATTCAAGCCATTGAACAGCTAAGTCATGCCGAAGAGCTATGGATTCAACCATCAAGTAACCTACAGCACGTTCCAATCACAACCTCTCTTGAAAATGAACTTGACCCTGTTTTAAAGCAGGCTTTGGCCTTCGCAGATGAAAAAATCGTAGAAATCACGGGGCTGACTAAATTTAGACGAGATAAAGATGGTTCCTTACAACATAATTTTTCAGAAAGTATGAAGGCGATTGAGGCTCTAAAAAATCATCCAATCCGCCAAAACAAGTTGATTCATCAAGCTGTTCAAACTGTGACAACGCAAGATTTTGAACGACAAAGTGATTTTACGCAACGTCAAAATATGCAACAACAGGCCTTAGCGTTACCGCTATTTCCAACGACTACAATCGGTAGCTTCCCACAATCTGATGAGGTGAAAAGAAATCGTAATGCTTGGCGAAAGAAACAACTAGCAAATGAAGACTACGAGGCATTTATAGAAGAGGAAACTAAGCGCTGGATCACTATACAAGAGGACCTAGATATCGATGTACTCGTTCATGGTGAATTTGAGCGTACAGACATGGTAGAATATTTTGGTGAAAAACTGACTGGCTTTGCCTTTACAGAAAAAGCATGGGTCGTTTCATACGGGTCACGCTGTGTGAAGCCTCCGATCATTTATGGAGATGTTGCGTGGGCCTCACCCATTACCGTAAAAGAATCAGCCTATGCTCAAAGCCTAACAAAGCGATTTGTAAAAGGCATGCTGACAGGGCCTGTGACGATATTAAATTGGTCGTTTGTACGCGATGATCTTTCCCGTCAAGATGTCGCTTATCAAATTGCATTAGCACTTCGCAAAGAGGTGGAAGCACTAGAAAACGCAGGTATTTCGATTATTCAAGTGGATGAACCAGCACTAAGAGAAGGCTTACCGCTTCGAAAAGAAGAGTGGGGGGCTTACTTAGATTGGGCTGTCAATTCCTTCAAGCTTGCTACATCTAGTGTCAAAGATGAAACACAAATCCATACACATATGTGTTACTGCGAATTTAATGATTTCATCGAACCGATTAGCGCACTAGATGCAGATGTGATTTCCATTGAAACATCTCGAAGCCATGGGGAACTCATCACGTCACTACAAGTGCAACCCTATAAAAAAGGAATAGGTTTAGGTGTCTATGATATTCATAGCCCACGTGTACCAAGTGAGGAAGAAATGCTCACTATTATGAAAGATAGTTTACAGGTTCTTGATCGCCAACAATTTTGGGTGAATCCAGATTGTGGCTTAAAGACAAGAAAAGAAACCGAAACCGTTGCAGCTTTAGCCAATATGGTTGCTGCTACTAAAACATTGCGTCAAGCCGTACAACAATCTACATCAAGATAATGAAATGATTTATTTAATCTACTACATCTACTCTCCAAAAGATAACAAAGGCCAGGGTAAGTTACCTGGTCTTTTTATGTTGTTTGGAGAAATTTATTATATTCAGAAAATAAAATTGACGTGAACATGGGAGCATGTTATGTTTATTACTAATTTCATAGCAATCATTACAAGTTTGAATGAATTCGTCTTTCATTCAATTAAAAGGAAAATGGGTGAAAATCCCATGCTGTCCCGCAGCTGTAAATGAGGAGTTTTGTTTCAAATACCACTGAGTAAGTACTTGGGAAGGTGAAGCAAAATTATGATTCATGAGCCAGAATGCCTGCTTGTAAGAAGATTCATTGATGATCTACGAAAGATAGGGAGATGGATGGAGACTTGCTCATCGTGAGTTTTTCTGTCCTTATTCTTTTTTAGAATAAGGTTTTTTTATGCCCTCTCTTCTTTAACAAGTAGATTTATTTGCACTACGAATAGAGATAGGAGACAGAAAATGAGATTGACTAAGTATTTACTTCCTTTACTGCTTGTGCTGACGTTCAGTTTACTTGCTGGCTGTACAAGCACGGATGAAGAAAAGGGGAAGACAGCGACACCGCAAACAAATGAAAAAATGATAACAATTGGCTGGCCATTAGATGTCGGTCCATTGAATCCTCATACATATTTACCGAATCAAATGACTGCCCAAGCCATGGTCTATGAATCCTTGGTGGAATACAATGATGATGGCACGGTTACGCCAAAGCTAGCAGAAAGCTGGGACATCTCAGAGGACAAAACTTCGTATACTTTCCATTTAAGAAAAGATGTGAAGTATTCAGATGGAACTGCTTTTAATGCCGATAATGTCATTCGTAATTTTGATGCCGTATTAGCGAATCGAGACATGCATTCTTGGATGGGCATGGTCAACCATATGAAAGAGGTTGTAAAAGTAGATGATTTTACCATTCGTCTGCAATTGGATGAACCCTATTATCCTGTCTTAAACGAACTTGCCTTTGTCAGACCTTTCCGCTTTTTAGGGGATAACGGATTCCCAGAAGGCGATACGACGCAAGATTCTATCAAGGAACCGATCGGGACTGGTCCATGGGTGTTAACTGAATACAAAAAGGACGAATATGCATTATTTAGTCGCAATGAAAACTATTGGGGAGAAAAACCACTAGTAGAACAAATAAAAGTAAAAATTATCCCTGATTCAGAATCTATTTCATTAGCATTTGAAAACGAAGAATTAGATTTAATTTATGGTCGTGGCATTATTAGTTTAGATAACTATACGTATTTAAAAGACAGTGGGAAATATAAAACAGCTACCTCTGAGCCTTTGTCTACAAAAGCACTGCTGTTCAATACACAATCTGGCCCGTTAGCTGAATTAAAGGTGCGTCAAGCCATTCAATATGCTATTAATAAGGAGCAAATGGTAGACAGTATTACACATGGTACAGAAAAAGTGGCAAACACATTGTTCTGGGATGCAATTCCTTATGCCAATATAGATTTAGCGCCTATTTTATACAATCCAGAAAAAGCGCAACAATTGCTAGATGAGGCAGGGTGGACGTTACAGAATGGAGAAAAAATTCGTTCGAAAAACGGACAAGCATTATCATTAGATTTAATTTACATTGCATCCGATGCGATTCAAAAACCAATGGCAGAATTAATGCAAGGTGAATTAGCAAAAATTGGCGTACAGTTGAATTTAGAAGGTGCAGATGTGATGGTCGGTCTACAAAAATTGATGGATGACCAGGTAGATATTAATTTCTGGCGTACCAATGGACCGCCAACAGACCCTCATAGCTTTGCAAATGAATCAGCTACACCAAATGCTAGTGGTGTGTATGAGGCGAAATTAGGCTTACCAAACGCCAAAGAAATCGATACGAAAATCCACCAATTATTAATAGGCACGGATGAAGAGGAACGCGTGCAGCTTTATACGGATATTTTAACGATGTTCCATGACCAAGCACTATTCTATCCAATATCTTACGAAACAAATAATGTGATTTATCAACCATATCTAAAGGATTTTGCCCCACGTGCATCTGAATACGATATACCTTATGCACAAATGGCTACAGAAAAATAAAAGTGGAAGAGAGAGTATGTCTAGCAGAGACAGCTCTCTCTTTATCATAGGATTGAGTAGGAAGTGACAGCATGTATGAGTCGACATGGATGTTTTGTTTAAAAAGAATTTTGACATTGCCCTTTGTCTTATTAGGCGTTTCCATCCTAACCTTTGTATTTATTCGTTTCGTTCCAGTAGAGCCTGCTGAAGTCATACTACGTTTGGCAAGAGTTGCGCCAACAGAGGAAGCCATTCAGGCATTACGTGAAGAACTAGGGACGGACAAGTCGTTTCTTCTTCAATATTTACTATGGGGAAAAGGCGTATTACAGCTGGATTTTGGAACATCTTTTGTTAGTAAATTACCCGTGGCACATGAGCTATTTGCGAAATTACCCGCAACCATTGAATTAGCGATTGCTGCGTTTGTCCTCATTTTAGGGCTAAGTATCCCATTCGGGGTGATAAGCGCATTGTATAAGCACACCATCATCGATAAAATCATTCGATTCTTTACCATCCTGAGTGTGTCGATTCCAACCTTTTGGCTAGGTTTCCTACTACTCTATTTATTTAGCTTGAAATTAGGATTCTTTCCGACAAATGGGAAGGGCACACTATCTCATTTAGTTTTACCCGCATTCACACTGGCTTTACCAACAATTGGCTTGTTCGTTCAATTTATCCGTTCAACCATCCTAGAAGAATTACAGCAGCAATATGTTCAATATGCACAGTTAAGAGGATTAAAAAGCTCTGTGATTCTTATCCGTCATGTGTTGCGAAATGCTGCTATTCCATTGACATCCCTGTTAGGCATGACCCTCGGGAATCTACTAGGTGGAGCCGTCATTGTGGAGCAGGTTTTTAGCTGGCCAGGACTCGGCAGGTACTTAATCGAATCCATTATGAACAGGGATTACCCAGTTGTACAATGCTATGTATTAATTATCGCTGTTATCTATGTGCTTGCCAATTTATGCACAGATATATTGCATCGTTTATTGGACCCTCATCTAATGATGAAGGGCAGGAGAGATTAAAAATGAACTTCGTACGAACAAAAAGTAGCAATTTGACAGGATTCATTAGTCTATCGCTCCTTGTTATCATTGGCTTGTCGGGGCTATTTGCGCCAATTTTAATGCCACATGATCCTTTAGCTGTCGATATAGCTAAGAAATTTTCGGTTCCATCTTGGGACTATCCATTAGGTACAGATCATTTAGGAAGGTGTATCTTGTCACGCCTCCTTTTAGGTATTCGTTATTCATTAGGATCAGCGCTCGTCATTCAGCTAGTTGCCATTGTTTTAGCTATCCTACTAGGTGCTTTTGTAGCGTTGAAAAGGGGCTTAATCGATTTTCTTTTTATTCGACTATGTGATATTTTATTAGCCTTTCCAACACTGGTACTTGCATTTGGGCTATTAGGTATATTAGGCCCTAGCTTAAAAAATGTTATAATAGCACTCATTTTTACACAGCTTATTTATTATGCAAGAATGGTCCGAAGTTTGTGTATCGGCATGAATGAGAAAGACTTTGTTCAAGCTGCAAGGATTTCAGGCACTACAGGTATCCAATTAATTAGACGCCATTATATACCCAATATACTGCCATCTATTGTCACGATTGTTGCATTAGATATCGGGAAGGTGATTTTAGAAATTGCGGGCTTTTCCTTTATCGGACTTGGCGTGCAGGCACCGATTCCAGAATGGGGCATGATGATCAATGAAGGAAAGCAATACATGCGGCAGCATCCTGAATTAATGCTTTATCCTGGACTTGCCATCATCCTTGTTGTGTTATTGTTTAATCAGTTAGCAAATCGTTTAAAAAAGCTTGACTAGTAAAGGGGAAGTTATGGAGAAAGTTTTAGAAGTGAAAGACCTCACAGTCAAAATGGGGGAGAAAAATATATTAACCTCTATCAATCTGACAGCTTATAAAGGGAGAGTCTTAGGAATTATAGGAGAAAGTGGCAGTGGAAAGACCATGCTTTGCCATGCCATCATGCAAACATTACCGTCCTTAGCACAAGTCACCCAAGGTGAAGTACTCTATCAGCAAGAAAATTTACTGAACGTTTCAGCTGCTAAATTGAGAGCTTACCGTGGCCGGCATCTTTCGATGATTTTGCAAAACCCATCTACTGTATTCGATCGTATTCAAACGATTGAAAGTCATTTTCGAGAAACATTAAAAGCACACTTTAAGCTGACCAAAAAGGAAATGAGACAGATTGCCCTTGATGCTTTGAATAAAGTCCATTTACCTCATCCAGAGCAGCTTTTGTCCTACTATCCTTTTCAGTTAAGTGGAGGCATGCTACAGCGAGTGATGATTGCCCTGTCATTGGCGATACAAGCCTCTCTCTACATTGCAGATGAACCTACGACTGCTCTTGATACTATCAATCAAAAACAAGTATTAACACTTTTTGATCGTATTCGCTCAGAAACAGATGCTGCCATACTCCTTGTCACGCATGATTTAGGTGTCATTGCTGAACTTGCTGACGATGTGGCTGTGATGTATCAAGGAGAAATCATTGGGCAAACGAATGTTTTTGATTTTTTTGATGCGCCTCAGCATCCCTATACAAAGAAGCTTTTACAAGCAAGAATGCTATTTTAGAGGTGAAAAAAATGACGTTGCTAGACGTGAAAAATATAGACATGCATTATGCTCAAAGACCAGCCCTATTTCAACGAGGACAAAAAATTCCTGTATTACAAAAGATGTCATTTTCACTTCAGGAGGGAGAATGTCTCGGAATCGTCGGTCAAAGTGGTTCTGGAAAAAGCACATTAGGACGCATTATTTTAGGGATTGAACGACCAACAAACGGAGAGCTGCTCTTTCAAGGTATCAATTTATACGAAGCACCCAGCAAAGAGAAAAAAATGATACGAAGAAATTTACAGGCTGTTTTTCAAAATAGCTATCATTCATTTAATCCAAAACAGACGATTTTCGAAATACTCGAAGAACCGTTTTTGAATTTCGAGCATTTTAGCAAAGCAGAGCGACAACAGAAGGTAAGGGAATTACTAGACTGTGTAGAGTTAGAGTGGGCAATGGCTCAAAACTATCCCTCACAGCTAAGTGGGGGACAGCAGCAACGAGTCAACATCGCTAGAGCTCTTGCATTAAAGCCGAAACTGATTGTTTTAGATGAGGCCATTAGTAGTCTTGATATGATTTTGCAAAAGACGATTATAGAACTATTACAATCACTGCAAAAAGAGCTACAGCTTGCTTATATATTCATTTCACATGATTTACAAGCCACACGTTTTATGTCAGATCGCATCCTAGTGATGCAGCATGGTCAGCTCGTGGAGGAGATTGGGAAGGATGGAGTATATCAGCATCCCGCTTCACAAGAATTATACAATGCTATTTTGCCATCACACCCGCGAGAAAGAAAAAAGAAGGATAGACCAAATTGAACAGAAACTCCATTTTGAAAAATTCAAAATGGGGTTTTCTTAATTATTAAAGTAATTTAGAAATAAAATTAATAATATCAATTGTAAAATTAACTTTATTTATGTTTTAATTAAAATAATTAATTTTTATTATTTACTTCTTTAAATTCTTTGTTATATAATCAACTTAACTTAAAGGAAGGAGTTCACTATGGCTTATCAAGTAATCACAAATTGCCCTGTCTGCAGTAAAACTTTGAAAATTACCAAGTTACAGTGTTCTCATTGTCACACGACGATTGAAAATGAATTTGAATTATCTAAGCTCGCATCTTTATCAAACGATCAGCTTCATTTTGTGGAAGTATTTTTAACCTGTCGAGGAAACATTAAAGAGGTTGAAAAGGAACTGGGGGTTTCGTATCCAACAGTTCGAGGCAAGCTAAACGACATTATTTCATCCCTTGGCTATGCTCAAAAGAAGAAAAATGAAGTAGACGAGAAAAAAATTGTAAGCATGTTGGAAAATGGTGAAATCACAACGGATGAAGCCATAAAGCTTTTAAAAGACGAATAGGGAGGAATAGACCATGAAAGAGGAAATTACGAAAGTGTTAACCATGATTCAAGAGGGGAAAATTGATGCGGATAAAGGTTCAGAGCTGATTCAAGTGTTACAACAGAAAGAGGAATCAGGAAACAAATTTGTGGAAAAAACAAAGTATTTAGATAAAACATTAAAGGTCCGTGTTGTATCCACCGAAAATGATAATGTCACGGTGAATTTGCCGATTAAACTTGTCAAAGCCGTACTCATGGCTGGACACAGCATCGCAGCGAGTATTCCACAATCGGAAAAATACGTGAAAGATATCGACATCAATCTTCTTCTTGAAGCGATCGAAAATGAACTAGATGGACAAATTGTAGATATAAAATCGGCAAACGGAGATACCGTTGCAGTCTTCATTGAATAGAGGCGACGAATGATGCATGTAAAAGTGAAAGCAAAAGACGTTCGCTTTACTGTCCCTGTTCCCTATGCTGTGTTAACCATTGTCCTCTCCATTTTAACTTCCAAATGGATTCAGCAACAAGTTAATAAGTGGACAAAGGCATACTTCGATCAAAAGAAAATAGACTTTACCTTTCCGCTCATCGACAAAGAAATGCTCAAGCCGATTATCAAGGAGCTACAAAATTATAAAGGGCTCGTGCTAGTCGATGTCAAAGCTCAGGACGGTACTGAGGTTAAGGTTAGACTATAATACCCAAGAAAGAATGATTAGAGCATGTTTGAATAAAAAGCATGCTCTTTGTTATTTAAAGAATATCCTTTGCAAAAGAACTACCTAAATCCCACAATGTATCTTCCAGATTGTTTAATAGCAGTTTCGTTCTTTTCTCAAGTTGATCTGGTAGCTCATTTTTACTGAAATAGGTAAGTTTCAAGCTCTCATCATCCTTCATCTCCAATATACCCCTTACATTTTTCGCAATATAAAGATGAATAACTGTATAGACCTCATCCCCATTTGGATATTGGAAATAATAATCTGGCCCTGAAAAAACACCCACCAAGTCAAATTCATTCGCTACAAGTCCTGTTTCTTCATGAAGCTCACGAGCAGCAGCTTCCTCTAACGTTTCTTTTAGTTCCAATGCACCGCCAGGTAATCCCCAATCCAACGTATCTGATCGATGTTGAAAGAGAATTTGCTTGTCATCGTTACCCACAAGAATGGTCGCCCCAATACTGATAATTGGTCTACTACCGATGTATTTCCTTAACTCTGTAATATATCCCATATTGGTCCCTCCTATAGATCATAAGAAACGATTCGCCTTTCTTCCTTTAAAAACCTCTATTTTCCTTGTAATGCTTAAAATTGGATGTATTGGGATAGATGCACAATCTTTTTTTGTACAAAATATTGCTAAAAAACGCAGAATAGTTCATCAAAGATGAAAAATAGCTTTTTATAATCAGTCTTTTCTGAATTTTACCTATATTGATTGTTTTGAAAACTCTATGTTAAGGTAAAAAGACAAATTGAATATGCTAAATTTTGGTGGTTCAAATGGGAGCTGATTCTATTTGATTAAAAGGGAAGTTGGTGAGAGTCCAACACTGTCCCGCAACTGTATTTAGGAGCTCGAAAACAAAGCCACTGTTTTGTTTGTCAAAATGGGAAGGTGTTATGGGAGCGTTGATCATAAGTCAGGAGACCTGCCACGAAAAAAAGCATCAATTGACCTACGAGGATAGGGAGGTGTTAGCTACTGCATGATTGTGAATTCATGTAAATTCACTGTTTTTTTGGTCTGTCATGCTTTTGTAGATTAACAACTTCTAGAAAGGGATAGGAGTTGTTTTTTTGTTGTTCTGTCGTGTTTGAATGGTAACGCTTACAAGAATAATTAAACAAAGGGGCTGTCATTAAATGGAGTTAAATTATTCACCAGGTCTTGATGGAATCATTGCCGCTGAAACAAAGCTATCTTTTTTAGACACTGTAGGAAGTCAAATAGTTATTCGAGGCTATGACTTGATTGAATTATCTCAGCGATATTCGTATTTAGATATTGTTTACTTATTGCTGCATGGAGAAATACCAACTACCGAGCAACAGGCTGATCTACAGGACAAATTGAAAGCTCATTATCAGGTTCCTCAAGAGCTATTTCAAATTTTCAAGCTATTGCCCAATGAAACACATGCGATGGATGGGCTTAGAACAGGAATTTCCGCTTTAGCAGGCTTTGATCAGCACATCAATGATCGTTCGACTGAAATGAATTTATCGCGAGCATATAGACTTTTAGGAGGTATGCCCAACATCGTAGCAAATAGCTATCGTGTATTAAATGGACAAGAGGTTGTCGAGCCGGATAGTCAACTTTCCTATAGTGCCAATTTTTATTACATGATTACGGGCAGAAAGCCAACTGCGTTAGAAGAAGAAATTTTTGATCAGTCACTCGTTTTATATAGTGAGCATGAGATGCCAAATTCAACATTTGCGGCTCGTGTCATTGCTTCTACACAATCTGATTTGTATGGCGCTTTAACGGGAGCTGTCGCATCGTTGAAAGGGAATTTACATGGAGGGGCTAACGAGGCAGTCATGTACATGCTTCTTGAAGCCAAAACAGTAGAAGGCTTTGAAGCATTGTTGAAAAACAAGCTACAAAATAAAGAAAAGATTATGGGCTTTGGCCACCGTGTCTATATGAAAAAGATGGACCCAAGAGCGCAAATTATGAAAGAAGCCTTGCACAAATTATGTTTAGAGCAAGGGGATGATCGCTTATATCACATGTGTGAAGCTGGTGAAAAAGTGATGGTACAGGAGAAAGGGTTGTATCCAAATTTAGATTATTATGCAGCACCCGTGTACTACATGCTTGGTTTGCCGATTGAAATCTATACGCCAATCTTCTTTGGCTCACGAACAATTGGCTTATGTGCCCATGTGATTGAGCAGCATGACAATAATCGATTATTCAGACCTCGTGTCAATTATATTGGCGAGCGTCATAACCTTGAAAAACTGTCGGTATAATCAAGTTTTAACAACTCGCCATAAAGCTAATGGGCATTCTGACCAATGCCCATCAGCAAACTAGTATATCAAACTTAAGCCTTGAAAGGAAGATATAGATGATTAAAACAAATGACATAACAAAGACAGATCAATTACTTACAGATATTGCGGATTATGTACTAAATACAAAGATTACAAGTGAAGAGGCATACGAAACGGCACGCTATGTTCTATTGGATACTTTAGGCTGTGGCATTTTGGCCTTACAATATCCTGAATGCACGAAGCTTCTTGGTCCAGTAGTACCAGGCACAGTCGTTCCTAATGGTACACGTGTTCCTGGAACTTCCTATGTTCTTGATCCAGTAAAAGGCGCTTTTAATATCGGGTGTATGATTCGTTGGTTAGATTACAACGATACTTGGCTTGCGGCTGAATGGGGGCATCCATCTGATAATTTAGGTGGCATATTAGCTGTGGCAGATTATTTAAGTCGCGTGCGTGTGGCAGAGGGTAAGGCGCCTCTTAAAGTGAAAGATGTTTTAGAAATGATGATTCAAGCACATGAAATACAAGGGATTTTAGCACTCGAAAATAGCTTAAATCGTGTTGGGCTAGATCATGTTCTGTTTGTCAAAATTGCAACAACAGCTGTTGTGACAAAGGCATTAGGAGGCACGCATCAGGAAATTGTCAATGCATTGTCCAATGCCTGGATTGATAATTCAAGCCTACGAACATATCGCCATGCACCGAATACAGGTTCTAGAAAATCATGGGCTGCTGGTGATGCAACAAGTAGAGCAGTGCAATTAGCGATGATGGCTGTGAAAGGCGAAATGGGCTACGCAACGGCCTTATCTGCACCAGGCTGGGGATTCCAAGACGTTCTATTTAATAAACAAGAATTAAAGCTTGCTAGACCACTGACATCCTATGTGATGGAAAATGTACTATTCAAGGTTTCTTATCCAGCTGAATTCCATGCACAAACAGCTGCAGAATGTGCCGTTCATTTACACCATGAAGTGAAAAATCGTTTACAGGACATTGAACGCATTCAAATTACGACACATGAATCAGCAATACGAATTATTGATAAGGAAGGACCTCTTCTGAATCCAGCTGATCGCGATCACTGCCTTCAATATATTACAGCTATTGGTCTTATCTTTGGTGATATCATTGCAGATCACTATGAAGATGATGTGGCAGCAGATCCTCGTATCGATGAGTTAAGAAATAAAATGGTGGTTGTGGAAAACGCTCAATATACAATCGATTACCTAGATCCTGAAAAACGTTCGATTGCCAATGCTGTTCAAGTTTATTACAACGACGGCACATCATCTGAGCTTATTGAGTGTGAATATCCTTTAGGACACCGTTTCCGTCGTGAGGAAGCATTCCCTCAAATCATTGATAAATTCCAGCAAAACATCAGTACCCATTATTCACAAAAACAATTACGTAAAATTAATGAGGTTTGTGCTAATCAAGAGCTTCTTGAGAATAGTGCCGTCCATGAATTTGTTAATTTATTTGTTTAACTTTCTAGGCGATTCTGGACGTACTTATGGCGAGGCATCATTGATTATTAGGGGGTTTTTATAGATGGCGTGGATTGTAAATGAAGCGATAACACAAAAACAACTGGCTGAGCAATTTAAAGCGCTCATTAATCGTTCAACGATTTTGCAAATACCAGGCGCACATGATGCAATGGCAGGTTTAATGGCTAAAAAAGTTGGCTTTGAGGCATTGTATCTTTCTGGAGCTGCCTACACGGCCAGCAGAGGCTTACCTGATTTAGGAATGATTTATTCCAATGAAGTGGCGCAACGAGCGAACGATATTATTCGTGCTACGAATTTACCAATGCTCGTGGATATCGATACTGGCTTCGGCGGTGTACTAAACGTTGCCCGTACAGCGCGTGAAATGATAGAGGCAGGGGTTGCTGCTGTACAGCTAGAAGATCAAAATCTTCCAAAAAAATGTGGTCACTTGAATGGAAAAACGCTTGTTTCCCAAGAGGAAATGATACAAAAAATAAAGATGATTAAGCAAATAGCTCCTACTTTAGTGATTGTTGCCCGCACAGATGCGAGGTCTGTAGAAGGCTTAGAACAGGCTATCTTAAGAGCTAAAGCCTATGTAGCAGCTGGGGCAGATGCTATTTTTCCAGAGGCGTTACAAACAGAAAAAGAGTTTAAACAATTTGCCCATGAGCTGGATGCTCCCTTATTAGCTAATATGACTGAATTTGGACAAACGCCTTATTATACCGCTAAGGAGTTTGAAAAAATGGGCTATTCGATGGTGATTTATCCCGTTACATCCATGAGAGTTGCAGCCAAAGCCTATGAGCAAGTGTTTACCTTAATAAAAAACACAGGAACTCAGAAAGATGCTATTGAGGATATGCAAACGAGAAGTGAATTATATGAAACCATTTCCTATTACAAATTTGAAGATTTAGATAGTGAGTTGGCGAAAACCATCTTACCGAAAGAGGAAATAAAGTAGGAGAAAAGTTGTTTTTCTCCTTTTCTTTCAAGGAGGGCTAGTATGGATAAACTAGAGGACAAAATGACCATCTTTACACCAGAGGACTTTCAAGATGAGGAAGAGCTCATCGCAAAAACGGCAGAGCTCTTCATTAAACAGGATGTCTCACCTAATACTACAGCTATTGAAAAGCATCAATATGAAGTTACTCGTCAGTTATTTCAAAAAGCAGGTGACCTTGGTTTACTAGCCATTGAGATACCCGAAGACTATGGGGGGCTGGCACTCAATAAAAAAATTTCAGGGCTCGTTGCAGAAAAAATGGGCTATGGCGGCTCATTTAGTGTCTCTTACAATATTCATGCAGGAGTCGGCACATTGCCCTATGTCTATTTTGGAGATGCGTCACAAAAGCACAGATACTTACCAAAGTTGGCCTCAGGTGAATGGATTGGAGCCTACGCATTGACTGAGCCAGACGCAGGTTCAGATGCATTACATCCCAAAACAAATGCGATTTTAAATGGAGATGGCTCTGCATGGATCTTAAACGGTGAAAAGCAATGGATTACCAATGCGCAGCTAGCAGATATCTTTGTTGTTTTTGCCAAAACAAGTGAAGGCATGACTGCTTTCATTGTAGAGCGTACCTTTACAGGGGTATCTGTGGGACAGGAAGAAGAGAAGATGGGCATTAAGGGATCTTCGACGGCTACCCTTATATTAGAGGATGTTAGCGTACCGAGGGAGAATGTACTTGGCGAAGTTGGAAAAGGCCATAAAGTGGCGATGAATATATTGAATATGGCACGTCTAAAGCTAGCTTTCTCCAACATCGGCACTGCCAAACAGGCTCTACAATTAGCTGTGAGTTACGGGAAGGAACGGAAGCAATTTCACAAGCCAATTGTTGATTTTACTATGATACAGGAAAAGCTTGCGGACATGGCCATTTCGATATATGGGGCAGAAAGTGCTGCCTATCGGACAGCTGGAGAAATGGATGATGCGATTGAGTTAGCTAGTAAAGAGTCGATGGTTCATAAAATAGCCGATTTCGCTTTGGAATGCGCCCTTAATAAAGTCAATTGCTCAGAAGCCCTTGGCAAAATTGTAGATGAAGCTGTACAAATACATGGTGGCTATGGCTATATGCAAGATTATGAGGTAGAACGATTGTATCGTGATGCGAGGATTAGCCGTATTTTTGAAGGGACAAACGAAATCAATCGTTTAACCATTGCGAAAATGTTATATAAAAAATATACACTCGCACCTTCTACGTATAATGCGCCTGAAGCCTATAAGCCAGCTGAAATAAATCAGCAATACATCCAGCTTTCCAACTATTTAAGGCAAATAGCTCTTACTGTCATTACAGACGCACAGATCCATTTGGAACAAGAGCAGGAATACATGCGTCTGTTGGCTGATATAGCGAAGGATCTTTATGTTATGGAAGCTTCTTTACTAAGAACTGAAAAAAACGCAAATGAAAAAACGAAGCACTTGATGACTGATATCATCTGTCAGGAGGGCTACCGTAAAATAGAAAAAAGTACAATTGATATTATTTGTGCTGCTGAAACAAATGAACAAAAGCGAAAAATCTGGCTAGATGCTATTCAACAACTAAACATCCCGCTTCATCAAAATCTCTTTATGAAAAAGCGAGAGATTGCTAGAAGTATTATTAACAATCCAAAATCGATAAGTTAATTGTTATTAAATAGGAGGGAAACGATAATGGTCGATACTTTTGCCAATGTAAGCAAGGAAGGTGCCATCACGATCATTCATTTAGATCATCCACCAGCAAATACTTTATCATCCGCATCGATTGAAAATCTTCGACTCATTCTCAAAGAGTTAGCTGTGGACGAACAAACGAATGCTATCATTATGACAGGCTCTGGACGATTTTTTGCCGCTGGTGCAGATATTAAGGAATTTGTTTCTGCCTTTGGGCAACAGGAAAAAGCATTGCAGATGGCTGAGAGAGGTCAAGCACTATGTGATGAAATTGAATCCATGAAAAAGCCTGTTATTGCTGCTATTAATGGTCCAGCTCTTGGAGGAGGATTAGAGTTAGCATTAGGCTGTCATTTCAGAATTGCATCAAATAATGCCATTGTTGGTTTACCAGAATTAAAGCTTGGCTTATTGCCGACATTCGGGGGGACTCAACGATTGAGCAGAATCACGGGGCAAGCAAAGGCACTACAATTGATTTTAACAAGTAAACAACTAAGTGCCGACGAAGCACTACGATTAGGCATTATTCAACTGGTGACAGAACCAGAGGAGCTTCTGTCAACTGCAAAAGCGATTGCGCAGTCCTTTGTTGAGGGTAAAAGTATGACAAGTGTGTCCCGTACAATTGAATGTGTCATACAGGGCGGCA
This sequence comes from Lysinibacillus sp. FSL K6-0057, assembly GCF_038630885.1. Classification (NCBI taxonomy): domain Bacteria; kingdom Bacillati; phylum Bacillota; class Bacilli; order Caryophanales; family Bacillaceae; genus Lysinibacillus; species Lysinibacillus sp. FSL K6-0057. The sequence continues at coordinate 2,550,834 of NZ_CP152047.1, forward strand.
AAGATCATCTCCAAAATGGGCTAGAACTTGAACGAACACGTTTTGCAGAGTTGTTTTTAACAGAGGATGCTAAAGAAGGGGTTCAGGCATTTATTGAAAAAAGACAGCCAGACTTTAAACATTCTTAAAGGAGGGAATCGATATGACGAACGAAGTACTATTTTCTGTCAGTGACGGCGGCGCAGCAACCATTACACTGAATCGTCCTAAAGCCTTAAATTCACTTTCTACTGAAATGCTAAAGCCCATCGGAGAGAAACTGAAAGAATGGCGAGCAAATGACCAAATTCAGCTAATCATCCTAAAAGGAGCTGGTGAGAAGGGATTTTGCGCAGGTGGTGACATTAAAACACTTTATAAAGCTCGCTCCAGTCAGGAAGCTTTCAAAAATGCTGAAATCTTTTTTGAAGAAGAATATCAAGTAGATATGGCGATCTACCACTACCCTAAACCCATTATTGCCTGCCTTGATGGCATTGTCATGGGAGGTGGGGTCGGATTAACCTATGGGGCAAGCCACCGAATCGTCACTGAACGAACGAAATGGGCTATGCCAGAAATGAATATTGGCTTCTTTCCGGATGTTGGAGCTGGCTATTTCTTAAATCAAGCACCAGGCTATGTAGGATACTACTTAGCCTTAACTGCATCGGTCATCCGAGCTGCGGATGTTCTCTTTGCCAATGGCGCAGATTGCTACATGACAAGCGATCAGTTAGACACTTTCCTAGCGCGCATTGAACAATTAGACTGGCATACATTGGAGACCAGCACAGCTCTAGGCCAATTAATGGAGGACTATTCAAGTACACCTTTAACAAACAGTGATCTTGCTCACCTCCAACATAAGATCGATCAGCATTTTTCAAAATATACTGTGGAAGAGATAGTTGAATCCTTAGACAATGATCCAAGTAAATTTGCGCAAGAAACAAAGCAGTTCCTTCTATCTAAATCTCCATCATCGTTAAAGATTACGTTAAAGCAACTGATAGATGCTCAAGATAAGACATTAGAGGAATGCTTTGCGACAGATTTAATCTTGGCTAAAAACTTTTTAAGACATGAGGATTTCTTTGAAGGTGTACGCTCTGTTGTCATTGATAAGGACCGAAATCCACAATATACCTATCAAACATTCAATGAATTTACAGATAAAGACCTAGAAAATTTCTTTCAAGATCGTAATGCGACAGTAAAAAAGTAAAAACAAGTGGATTTTCTATTGATAAACGTTGAAACCATCTACTATTTAAAAGGTAGATGGTTTCTTGTTTGTAGTGATATGCGAAGTAAGTTAGCAAAGAGATTGATATGTTATACTATAAAAAACGGAATAACAGGATAAAGGTACAAATTCATAATGAGTTTGTTTAAAAGGGAAGTTCGGTGAAAATCCGGCGCTGTCCCGCAACTGTAATTCGGAGTACATTTTCAAAGCCACTGTTATGTCATGTAATGGGAAGGGAAAATGTGTGATGATCATAAGCCAGGAGACCTGCCTTTGTCTAGTACAGCCAAAAAACCTACGAGGATAGGGGGTGTTGAGTGTGACGAATTACCTTCATCATACTCATAGTGCGACAACCAAGAAAAGGGTCTCTATTCAGTATAGACGACTTATTTTATATTGGTTGAAGAACTATGTAGTATTTAAGTCATAGCTAGCATCTTACCTAAGGGGAAAGATGTTTTTTTTATGAACGAATAGGAGTGAACAAGATGACATCACATTCAATTTTATTTTATGAAAATCAATTAAAGCAGCAAATAATGAACAACCTTTCTAGTGAGCACATGATTTCCCTACAAGTTTATATCAAAATATTAATACAAGAAAATCCTGATGATTACAAAAATATTAATTATGCCTATCTAAATATAAAACGTGAGTTAGTCGGGGCAATAGAATGCTGATAGATGAAAAAATTTTAGAAGATAGCATTGATATTGATCAAGATACTCTATTTAGAAATTTGGATCATTTTGAGCTAGAGAGATGCTTTGTATTAGAATATTTAGAGATACTGTTAAAATGGAATAAACAAACACACGCTATTTCTGAAGAAAAACTTCAAAAGCTTTGGATGAAACTGATAAGAAAATATAAATTTTCTCTTGATGAATGGGAAAGAAATGCTGGAAATACGAATATTCACTCGTATCTTGTGAAAGAACAAGGGCATGGTCTACAAAAATTAATTCGTTTTTACAGGGACCGTCATGGAGTGAAATGGTTAGAAAATGCCTTTGATTATGGCATGACATTGCTAATGAAAGGTGGGGAAATGCCAGCATTAGAAATGTTTTTCCTCACAAATTTAATATGTTACAAGTGGCAACTAGACTACTTAGAGGATAAAGAAGTGCAATATTACTTTTCTCATTCAGTAAATGGGAAAGTGAAAGAGGTCTATGATCGTTTTAGGGCTTACGATAGAGAACAGAATCTATTAACTGCAACTAAATTATATAAGCTTTTATCCAAATATAATCCTCAATTTCATACAAATTCTGCAGCAACGCCGGAATTTTATAAGGAATTGGCCCTGTTTATTGAAAAGCACTAATAGATGTTCCTAGTGTCAAACAGTCTATTTTTCTTCAGAATATAGACTGTTTCCATAGCTATTCAAGATTATTTTAGGCATTCTATAAATGAATAGATTTACTGTAGATAGATTTTAATAGAAAATCTCGTACATCGTTTAAAATATATATTTTGTTTAGGTATAAGTAATTAGTGATAATCTATTTCGAACTACATAATAAAAAATACTGAATAATCCAAAAATAAAGAAGTTTAGAATCTAGATTTACTTTTCATTTGAAGGATGGTAAACTTAAAACTATTGAACAACAACAATATATTGTGTTCGTTTTACTAAGGTACTACTATATGTAGTTTAAAAGGGAAGTTCGGTACAATTCCGACGCTGTCCCCGCAACTGTTAAGCTGACGATGATAGCATCCACTGTGCATGCGCATGGGAAGGAAATCAGAGAATGAAGCAAAGCCAGGAGACCTGCCTTTCTAAAACAAATTAATCATTTCTTCGGGGATTAAGAGATGGGAACGTCGGTATTTTTAGTATGTTAACGTTTCCATTTTAGCTATCTCTCTTAAAGAGATAGCCTTTTTATTTTATGAAAAGAGGGATTTCTATGAAACTTTATACGAAAACAATTTGTCCAAAATGCCTGTGGGTAAAATCTGAATTACAACGTGCAGGACTTGAAGCAGAAATTGTTAACATTGATCACGATGAACAAGCTAAGCAAACCATTATAGATGCAGGTTTTTTAAGTGTGCCTGTTTTAGAAATGAATGAAACCTTTATAGGAGATGTTCAGGAAATTGTTTCTCAAATTGAGTTGATTACCCTATGATCGTTTATGCAAGTCGTACAGGCAATGTCCGAAATGTTGTATCCAAATTAAAGGCAGAAGCTATCGAGCTCTCTGAAGAATTGCGACTGAATAAGCCGTATCTTTTAATTACCTACACAGATGGTTTAGGTGACATTCCAGCGAAGGTGCAACGCTTTTTAGAAAAAAACAGAGATTTTTGTAAAGGAGTAGTTGCCAGTGGCAATAGTAACTTTGGCCATCATGTATTTGGCGCTGCTGGTGAGAAAATTGCTACTACCTATCATGTACCCTTAGTAAGGAAATTAGATTTACGAGGCAATCAAACAGATTATGAAGCAATACAAACGTTTTATGAAACGAGGGTAATGAGATGAAAACCTATTTAAAGCTTAATAATGACGTACTGAATCGTTATAGTACAACTGGATTACTTGAGTTAGAAAAAGATCGTGAAGCTACGCGCCGCTACTTTTTAGAGTATGTCAACGTACGTTTGCGTTATTTTATAGATATTGAGGAAAAAATCCGCTATTTAGTTGATGAGGGCTACTATGAGAAAGCATTTATCGACATGTACGAAATGGAATTTATTAAGAAGTTGTATAAAAAAGCCTATGATTATAATTTCCGATTCCCATCCTTTATGAGCGCCAGCAAGTTTTATGATAGCTATGCTATGAAAAGTCGTGACGGCGAAGAGATTTTAGAAAAATATGAGGATCGTATTGTTATTATTGCTTTGTATTTGGCTCAAGGCAACACAGCTTTAGCAGAACGTTCTGTCGAAGCGATGATGGAAGCCTATCAACCTGCCACACCAACTGCATTGAATAGTGGCAAGAAAGCACGTGGTGAATTAGTAAGCTGCTTTAAATTATCAATGGATGACTCCATGAATAGTATTGCCGAAAACATTGGCTATTGTTTAGAGCTATCACGCCTTGGTGGTGGGGTTGGGGTCAACTTAACAGATTTACGCCCTTTAGGGGATCCAATTAAAGAGATACTGAATCGTGCAAGTGGTGTCATCCCAGTTGCGAAACTGTTAGAAAATTCTTTCAGTTATTCGAATCAGCTAGGGCAACGAAATGGCTCTGGTGTTGTTTATTTAAATATTTTCCATGCAGATATAGAAAATTTCATTTCATCTAAAAAACCGAATGCCGATGATAAAATTCGCCTCGCAACCCTTTCAACAGGAATTATTATACCTAGTATTTTCTTCGAACTGATGAAACGCGATAAAGATATTGTTTTGTTTAGCCCATATGATATATATAAAGAATATGGCAAACGTATGTCTGAGATCTCCATCTCAGAAATGTATTACGAGCTACTTGATAACCCTAAAATTCGTAAAATTAAACGTTTGAATGCACGTAAGCTTTACACAGAGGTGAAAAAAGCACAATTTGAATCGGGCTATCCGTTTGAAATCTTTGATGATAATGTCAATAAGGTACATCCTTTAAAAAACATTGGTCGCGTAAAAATGTCCAATCTCTGTACCGAAATTCTGCAAGTGCAAGAGACAAGTATTATTACGGACCAAGATCAACCAAATGACTATGGACTCGATGTATCGTGTAACTTAGGGTCTATTGATATCCATGCAGCAAGTAAAGTCAATGATTTCGGCGCATTAGTCGATACAGCCATGCACTTATTAACGAATGTGTCACAAATGACACATATCAAGAATGTACCGTCAGTTGCAAAAGCCAATCAATTAATGCATTCTGTAGGGCTTGGCTGTATGAACCTCCATGGGCATCTCGTGACGGAGGGCATCTTGTACGGCTCAAAAGATTCGATTGATTTCATGGATCACTTTATGGAAGCGATGAACTATTACTCACTGAAATCTTCGATGGAAATGGCGAAAGAAAAAGCTGCAACCTTCTACCGATTTGAGGACAGTGATTATGCATCAGGTAGCTATTTTGACCAATATATAACTAAGACTGAAGAAGAACTTTCACCTGTTGTGTTGAAAGCACTTGGCAATATTCCAATCATTACGAACAAGATGTGGGAAACGTTAAAGCAGGATGTAATGCAATACGGTCTATTCCATTCCTATCGTTTGGCTATTGCCCCAACTGGCAGTATCTCATATATTCGTAGCTGTACGGCTTCAATCGCACCATGTACAGAGCGCGTAGAGGTTCGTGATTATGCTGATAGTAGAACGATTTATCCAATGCCTCATCTAACAAATGACAACAGCCATTTATATGTGGAGGCATATGATGTAAATCCGTATGATTTAATTGATTTATACGCAGCTTCTCAAAAACACGTTGACCAAGGTATTTCCATGACACTTTATGTAACAGACAATTGGACAACCGAACAATTGGCTAAAGTATACATTTATGCATGGGTAAAGGGCATTAAGTCTGTTTACTATGTTCGTCAACGATTACAAAGCTTAGAGGAGTGTGTAGCATGTCAAATATAATCTATGAGGCCGTCAATTGGAATAAAGCAACAAGTGAGCTTGCCCAAATATTTTGGGATCAGCAATGGAAGCAAATTTGGTTTCCTGAAGGTGCGACTTGTTTCTAACCGAAATTCACAAGGTTAGAGTGAATTGATTTATCAATTCATAACTGTTATCACGAGAAGTAGAATGATTGGATAACGCCTTGAAATGCTTCCCTTAATACTCCGATTAGCATGATATTAAGCAAATAATTGATTGTTAAAAGCTCGGTGAAGTCGGCTGAATGATACCCTAATGTTGGTTAAATAATAGACAAGGAAAGACCTTTAGAGGTAAAGGTTGTATCAGATAGGTCGGAGGTCTATAAAATATCTATGGTTAGGATGTTCAAAAGAACTGACGAAGTTGGGAATGTACGAGTCTATAGGAACTGAATGTAGAAATGCATTTGCCGCCGAAGTTGCGGTGTAAGTGTGGATTAGTAAGATTCTTCCGTATGAAAATCCATATAGTGTTACAGGCACTATCAAGCTTACAGGCTTATACCAACAACCTAAGGATATATGTAAAGATAGTGATAACGGAACAAGGGAAGCTTGCAACGTTGAGAATTTGCTTTCTATGAAACGTTGAATAGGAAAACATTAAATTGTATAACTATTCTTAATGCAAGTGAAAGCGGAGGCACGAACCGTTTGAAATATGTTGTAATGACATATTAGGGATAGCCTCTAGTCAAAACAAGTATGAAGTAGATATTTTGTAAATTCATTTATACAGGATTCGAGTAAGACAAGAAGATACGAAACCACTCTAATATTTATATTAGAAGGGGGATTAGTAGACCTGACGACTAAAAAGAAGAAAAGACAGTTGCTTAGAAACAACGAATATTACAATATACAAGACGCTTTAGACTTACTATACGAACAATCTAAAGATGGAAGATATTTCAAAAACTTTTATGATTTAATCATAAGTGAACAAAATATCATGTTAGCTTACAGAAACATTAAAAACAACAAAGGCTCAAATACAGCAGGAACTGATGGTTTAGTTTTATCGGATATTCACAAAATGGATGAAAAATTATTCGTTCATGATATTCGAAAACGTTTTGAAAACTATCAACCTAAAAGTGTTAGACGTGTTGAAATTCCTAAGAATGGTGGAGGTTTAAGACCACTAGGTATTCCTTGTATGCACGATAGAATCATACAACAATGCATTAAACAAATTCTTGAACCGATTTGTGAAGCAAAATTTCATAAGCATAGTTATGGTTTTAGACCCAATAGAGGTACTGAACATGCTATAGCTCGGGCACAAGCGTTAATAAACAATGCATACATGAATTATGTGGTGGACATTGATATTAAAGGATTCTTTGATAATGTCAATCACAATAAGCTCATGAAACAACTATGGACTATAGGTATTCAAGATAAAAAAGTGCTTAGTATTATTAAAAAAATACTAAATTCAGAAGTTGAAGGACAAGGTAAAATGACTAAAGGGACACCTCAAGGTGGAATAATTAGTCCTCTATTATCAAATGTAGTTCTAAATGAATTAGATTGGTGGTTAAGTAGTCAATGGGAAACTTTCGAAGCAAAGTTTCCATATACTAAAATCGGCAATCAACAACAAGCACTAAAAAAAAAAACCAACCTTAAAGAATTCTTCTTCGTAAGATATGCAGATGATTTTAAAGTATTTTGCAGAGATTACGAAACAGCACAAAAAGTATTTATAGCTGTTAAAGAATGGTTAAAAATAAGACTCAAACTAGATATTAGTCCTGAGAAATCTAAAATAACTAATCTTAGAAAGAATTATACGGTGTTTTTAGGAATTAAAATGAAAGCTATCAAGAAGAAATCTAAATATGTTTGTTATAGTAGAATGTCAAATAAAGCAAAAGCTAATGTATATGAAAATTTAGTGCATCAAGTAAAAGTTATACAAAAAATACCTACGGGTAAAGAAGTTCAAAAATTGAATTCTATGATACTTGGAATTCACAATTACTATAGAGTGGCTTCTCATATCACTAAAGATATGAGAGAAATCGACTTCTTGCTTAGAAAGGTCATGTATAATAGATTGAAACATCATTTAACTAATGAAGATTGTAGAAGTAAATTTTATCTTCAAAGATATGGTCAATACAAACACAAACTAATAACAGTTGGAAAAGTAACAATTTTCCCTGTATATGGTTGCACGAATAAAATACCTTTAAGATTTAATCCAGATATATGTAATTACACTGAAAAAGGAAGAAACCTGATTCATCAGAAACTTTCTGAAACAAGTTTAATTGAATATCTGATAAAGGTAAAAATTAATACTATGAGTGTAGAACTATATGACAATTGTATATCGTTAATGGCAGCCCAAAAGGGTAAATGTTTTGTCGCTAACGAATCATTACAAATAAACAATATGGAACTACATCATAAGATTATGAAAAGTGTTGGTGGAGATGATTCATATCAAAATCTTGTTTGGGTAAGTAAGGATATTCATAAACTTATACACTCAACAAAAGAAGAAACAATTTCAAACTACATGAATAAAAGTAAGTTAGATAAAAAACAACTTGATAAATTAAATGAATTAAGAGTTTTAGTCGGAAATAACAAAATATAAATAAATTACTACATCAAAAAGTTTTGATGGAAAGCCGTATGATAGGAAACTATCACGTACGGTTTGGTGCGGGGGAAAAGCTGGAGATAACTTCAAAGGCTTACCTATCGCAATAAATTGCGGTCAGTAAAGATATTAAGCAATGGAAAAGCTTTGAGCATCAAGACACATATAAAAAAGTATTTGCAGGATTAACCTTACTAGATACTGTACAAACAAATATAGGGATGAATCGTGTTGCCGCTTATACAGACGATTTACAGGAGAAGGCTGTCCTAACTGTTTTTGATGCATTTGAGGCCATCCATGCCAAATCTTACTCTTATATTTTCACAACGCTTTGTACAAATGAAGAAATAGACGAGCTATTTGAGTGGGTCAAGAAAAATGAATTCCTACAGTATAAGGCAAATAAAATTGCAGATATTTATAATAGTATTGAAGAAGGCAATCCAGAGAGTTTATGGAAAGCAATGTTCTCATCCGTCATGCTCGAATCCTTCCTTTTCTATTCTGGCTTTTTCTATCCATTGTACTTAGGGGGACAAGGCTTCCTACGAAACAGTGCTGAAATCATTTCACTTATTTTGCGCGACGAATCTATCCATGGTGTAGCAGTTGGATTTTTTGCTCAAAATCTATTCAAGCAATTTTCAAAGGAAAAACAAGAAGAGCTACATTTATGGGGCTATGAGCTATTATTAGATTTATATCAAAATGAAATGAAATATACCGATGATATTTATGCGGAAACAGGATTATCGCCTGAAGTGAGAGCGTATGTACGTTATAATGCTAATAAAGCACTAATGAATGTCGGCTTTGAAGCCATGTTCCCAGAAGAGGAAGTCAATCCGATTGTGATGAATGGTATTCGTAATGAAGGCTCCACATATGATTTCTTTTCACAAAAGGGTGCTACCTATGCCAAGGCAAAAGTTGCGCCGATCACAGATGACACATTCAATTTTAATCGTTAAGGATGAAGCACAATGAATCTAGAAGTAAAAATCAAAAAAATTCACGATGATGCCATGCTACCAATACAAGCCAACCCTGGTGATGCGGGCATGGATCTCTATTCCATCGAAGCCATAGAGATTCCAGCAGGCGTAGCCAAACTCGTTAAAACAGGTATTCAGATTGAATTACCTAAGGGAACAGAAGCACAAATTCGACCTAGAAGTGGACTAGCATTAAAGCATAGTGTAACTGTACTCAATAGCCCAGGCACAATAGATGAAGGCTATCGAGGCGAAATCGGCGTTATTTTAATCAACCATGGTCAAGAACCATTTATCGTAGAAAAATCCATGCGTATTGCCCAAATGGTTATTCAATTTGTTCCATCCATTCAATTAGTGGAAGTAGATGAATTATCTCAAACGGTCCGTGGGGCATCTGGATTTGGAGCAAGTGGTACGAAATAGCTTGGCTATATACAAATAGAAATTTCATAAAGTTTACTTAAAAATCCTGCGAAGATGCAGGATTTTTTTGTTGTCATTTATAATAGCAGAAGGAAATGATAGGGTTCATATGGAAGAAATGCACCATACTTTTATAAAAAACAAAGGCAGTAAGGTCAAACAGCCGGCAAACTTCACATGGTCTGTCCACAGCACCGTGATTGGAGGTTATTATAAAATGGACCAATATGATTTCTTCAATCAAGAAGGCAGCAGCATAGCTCATTTTGATCTCTATTCATTGGTACAATCCTCAGACAAACCTTTGACTGGAAAGCCAGACGTTTTGATTTATGATGCAACGGTTGACCAATGGCATGTGTTTAACAAAACAGCTAGTGATGCCATTTTTTCGTTAATGGGAACTGCTGCGAGAAATGGCTTTGTGACAGTTATTAGTAATACCGTTCCATGATTTTGTAAATCCATTAAAAACGCTTTAATGAATGAATAGAAGAGCACATATATTAGTACGAATGATATGTGCTCTTCTTTATTTTGTTATTTAAGGAGAAGAGTTTATTCTATTAAGATAGTGAGGATAAAAAATGAATAGGAAGAATGAAAAATACTATTTAACAGAAGATGAGCTGGAGGTATTTGAAACCTCTTTTCAGTATGGGAATTTAAAGAATGCTAATTATGTTTTTGTTGGGATGGAGGAAGGATTAGGGCGTTTTGGTTATCAAGAAAACCTAGAGGGCAGACTAAATTTTTTAACGAAGCACAATCATTATGTACATTACATCGATGCTGAACAGGATTATAGAAACGGATGGTATGTAACAGATAATGAAGCTTCACCTGCGCTCCTGACAGCCATCAATAGTAGTTTAGAAAATAGAGGTATCCCTATAAGCTGGGAAGTTGATAGAAAAATTTACCCAACCATGAGAATGCAAATTCGTTTAGCTAAGCTACTGGAAACAAATATGGATTTCTCTACTCTGGATTTATTTCAAAGTAATACAGACTATTCTTCGTATCCCTTACATACTAAAGACGGAGCAACCGCAATGTTTGATTGGTACCCTCTACCAAAAAGAAGTAAAAATGATTTTCCCTATATAGTTTCTGGAAAGTTTGACGATTTGAAATCCTATTATAAATATTATGATACTCAAGACACAACTCGAATAAATATTATTAAAAATATGTATGATACGTTGCCATTAAATATTAGTTTCGTTTATGTAGGCATACAAAGGGGAAAATTTAAATTACAAAAGCATTTTGAAGATGTGTTAGGGTTCCAGTTTGCTCCTTATAATACAGGCTTAGTGCCTGCTAGTTTTTCTACACGAATGGACCCTAGCCAGAAGCCTAAGCCTTTTAGTATAGGTCAAAGAACACGAGATGATGGTCACAGACAATTAGCCGTCATGACACCTTTTTGGGGAATGGGTCAATTCGGATTCGACGATATAAATGTAATGGCAGCTTGGGTTTATGAGAAACAAAGCCAATTCAATCTTGCTTAAACAGTTGAATTTGTAAGTTATGGAGAAGAAAAGATTAATTCGTTCTGTCTATTGAGACCTAAGTGCAGGAAGAAAGATAGTAGTAAGTTTAAAAACAAGTTAACCTTTGTTAAGGGCTAACTTGTTTTGATTTTGAGAAGGGCTAATCATTCTTATTTAGAAAAGTACTAGGCATTACGACAAGAACTACTGTACCGCGAGCACAAAGCGTATCCTGAGCGTAAACTTCGGTTTCAACCTTCCATTTTTTCGGATGAATTTCTTCAACAGTCCCAATTGCTTTTAATGGAACATGTTGTGGTGTTGGCTTCAGGAAATCTACATTAAGGTTAGCCGTTACAAATCGAGGTGGCTCCGCTCCATCACCAATTTCATGTCCATTTTTACGATGCAAAGCAAGCGCCGCTGACCCTGTTCCATGGCAATCAATTAATGAAGCAATTAAACCACCATAAATAAATCCCGGAATCCCCATATATTTTGATTCAGGTGTATAGATGGTGATTGTCTTTTCTTCTAGCCAACCCGTGCGCAGATGATGACCATCATCATTCAGTCGGCCACACCCATAACACCAAGCGATGTCATCCGGATAAATATCTTGAATTGCTTTTTCTACGCTTAATTCTTCCATTTTGCTCTCCCCAATACTCTAGTATTATCTGTTTCTAAACGAGCGTTAATCATTTAAGTATAATTAATTATTTCCATTCCATCAACAAAAATCTAAATATTCTATCTATTTTAAATTATTTAAACTAGAAGCATAACTATGAAGAAAACTCGGTTTGGCACTCCCATAAAGTTGGACAAATTTTATTAGTGACAGGTGGGGAGGGCTGGTATCAAGAAGAAGGGAAGTCGGCACAGCTTTTAAAAACGGGAGATGTCGTGAATATTCCACCGAATGTAAAACGCTGGCATGGTGCGACAAAAGAAAGCTGGTTTGTTCATTTAGCCATGACACCTGGTGAAACAGAATGGCTAGAACCAGTATTGGATGAATGGTATACTGAACGATAAGAAGAAAAACGTAACGGATTACTACTTAATTCGTTACGTTTTTCTTTTACCGCGCTGAAGTAGTAATTGAAGGAGACAAAAGGTATGTCATTAGGAAATATAATCGATTGTATTTGCAAGGAAGTAACAAATAGAGACAGTAAAAAATTAGAGGAATTACTAGAACAACTGTATGATTATGAGAGTCCCAACATACTTGATATCTACCCATATCAGATAAAAAGTAATGAAAAATATAGTCAAGTAGAAATATTCTTCGATAAATTAGAGATGATCGATTTCCAACAAAAAACGCAGAATTATCATTCATATCAAAAAAGCCTAGAAAAATTTGAAAGATTTTTTGAATTGATCTGGTTAAAATCATTTGAATTTTATGCATTTTATTATTTACCAGAACCCTTATATAAGGATCAATTGTATTATAAAGTCTACGAGAATGAGTGGAATAAAATTATACCTAAAGATCTTACAGAAGGAATTTTATTAAACATTGATGAGTACTCTATGTTAATTTCGCTCATTAAATTAGCTGTTTCGGACCATCTCTATATACATTTCATTATACCTGAGGAGAATATTGTCTTTAGTGGGAACGGATTAGCCTTTTTGATCTATAGCCAACATAATCTTGATTTATTAGAAAAGATAGCTAATACTGAAGGGCTCTATATCCGTTGATCCCATTCGATACACCAAGAAACAATTAATTTGTAGCTAGTTGACGGTATTTTGCCGTTGACTGGCTTGAAATTTTTGTATTTGTATCGTCTGCCTGGCTTTACTAATTTTTTTGAAATGGATAAAAGTGTTGTAATTCAGAACATAAAATCATAATATAAGAATATAGTTATATAGTGATTAATTTACCCTTTTATCTAGGTGATTTTATTATAAACAAAATATAAGCAAATAATTATATAAGGAGTGCAAATAAATGGAAAACACACTAATTGAAAAACAATTAAAAGCAGCAGCTGATTTAAATCGCATTAAATTACTTGCATGCATGAAAAATGGGGAGGTATGTGTATGTGATTTTGTGGATGTGTTAGGCATATCACAACCAGCAGTTAGTCAACATCTACGAAAATTAAAGGAGGCTGGCATTATTACGGAACGAAAAGTAGGGACTTGGAAACATTACCGTTTAGTAGAGGGGCAAACGCCATTGATGAAGGGCATTTTAGCACAAATTAAACCTTTAAACGGGTGTAGCTGTGGCACAGATTGTTGCGATGTAAGGGGAACTGATCATGAGTAATGATTCTTTAACCAAGCAGCTTTCTTTTCTAGATCGTTACCTCACCCTTTGGATATTTGTTGCGATGGGAATAGGCGTTTTATTAAGTATCACACTACCCAATATTGGTGAAGCATTAGAATCCATGTCTGTTGGTACAACTTCTATACCAATTGCAATCGGATTAATTGTCATGATGTACCCACCATTAGCGAAAGTAAAGTATGAGGAAATGTGGCGAGTCTTTAAGGATTGGAAAGTACTTTTGCTATCCCTTTTTCAAAACTGGTTACTCGGACCGTTCTTAATGTTCTTTTTAGCCATCATCTTCCTACACGATTATCCAGAATATATGGCTGGACTTATTATGATTGGTTTAGCTCGCTGTATTGCGATGGTCATTGTATGGAATGATTTAGCACGTGGGGACCGTGAATATGTAGCTGGTTTAGTTGCCTTTAACTCTATCTTTCAAATCGTGACATATTCGATCTTTGCTTACTTTTTCTTAAATATATTACCTGGATGGTTTGGTTTAGAGAATTTCGAAGTATCTATTTCCATGTGGGAAATTACTAAAAGCGTACTTATTTTCTTAGGTATACCTTTTGCTGCAGGGTTCCTCACACGTTGGATAGGGATTAAAGCAAAAGGGAAACAGTGGTATGAGGAAAAGTTCTTGCCGAAGATTTCACCACTGACTTTAATTGCACTGTTATTTACGATTGTGATGATGTTTGCCTTAAAAGGTGAGCAAATAGTTGAATTACCACTCGATGTAGTACGAATAGCTATTCCTTTATTTATTTATTTTGTAGTGATGTTTGCTGTTTCATTCTTCTCTTCACGTAAAGCAGGTGCATCTTATCCTGTCACAGCAGCTCTTTCTTTTACAGCTGCAAGTAACAACTTTGAGCTAGCCATTGCGGTGGCAGTTGGTGTGTTTGGCCTGCATAGTGGCGTGGCATTTGCCGCTGTTATTGGTCCACTTGTAGAAGTACCTGTACTTATAGGACTTGTATGGGTTGCGTTACGTTGGCAGAAAAAATACTTTAAAACCATTAACTGAAGGAGCTAGTATGATGAAAAACACACTATATTTCTTGTGTACGGGGAACTCATGCCGTAGTCAGATGGCTGAAGGCTGGGCAAAAAAATTACTGCCTATTGATTGGATAGTTAAAAGTGCAGGAATAGAAGCGCATGGCGTCAATCCGAATGCCATTCAAGCAATGGCAGAGTTAGGGATCGATATTTCGGACCACACATCAGATTTAATTGATGTAGAGCTATTAAACAACGCAACATTCGTTGTCACGCTATGCGGTGATGCAGCTGATAAATGCCCAACGACACCACCTCACGTTCGTCATGAACATTGGGGCTTTGAAGATCCAGCGAAAGCGACAGGTACTGATCAAGAAAGGTGGACTCTCTTCCAAAACGTACGTGATCAGATTGGCAAACGTATAGAAAAATTCACTGTAGTATCCAAAAAATCATTATGTCTAGCTTATTGCTAGGCGAAAAAAACATACTTAATATAAGAAAATAATTATATACTAATTTAAAGAGGAGAAGGGATAATCTATTAGCACCACTAATCGATCCGAATGTGCATAGTTGTGGCACAGTTAGAGCGCATGGCGAAGAAATACTAAGGCAACCTGAAAAGGACTTTTATATAGTCGGTGCAAAAAGCTATGGACGTGCACCAACCTTTTTAATGGCAACTGGCTATGAGCAAGTGCGTTCAGTAATAGCCTTTTTATCAGGGGATGAAGAGGCTTCAAAGCGTGTGGAATTAGAGTTACCCAAAACAGGCGTATGTGGACTTGATCTTACTAATTCATGTTGTTAAAAATTAGCGCTTATTACGTAGCCTAAGGCTCTTAAAAAACAACAATCTGTACGAAAAACAGATTGTTGTTTTTTAGGAAGAAGATTTAATAGAAATCATTTATTTTGTTCTTGATAATTTAAATTCATCGGTAGCTAGGATATTGTAAAAAATATTCTACTGTTTACATTTGCTATTGTCGCAGTGACTGTATTGTCTATCCATAAATAGTATTCATCATCATAGAGTTTAATCTTATCCTGCGGAGCAATTTCGTTATCGAATTCACCAAATTCTCTAGCTTTTTTAAATGTTTTCTCTATAACTTTCATATCCTTCACATCAGAGATTTGTTGTAAGGTATGGGGTTGTACGTCATCGAAATTCATTAATTCTTGAATTTCAATAACCTTTGATGCTTCTTTCTGATCGTTACAAGCAACTACCCCTAAAGAACAAATCATTAACAACAAAATTGTTTTTATCTTCACCCCTTTTTATTCAATCTAGCATATTCCCATATGAACACTTCTTCAAACACCAAAGCCATTAATGTATTGGAATATAAAGAGAAGTAATAATTCAATTAAAATAATAGCTAGAGTACCTATACCAACAAAAAGCATCTTTTTTTGAATTTCATTTTCGTGTGACCTTATTTTACAAACCGAACAGCTTAAGGCTACGCGTGATGGATTGACCATAGTCATCAAAGAAGAACTTACATTTTGAGCACACGCTACTAGGATAGGTGACATACCTATATGAAGGGCTGTTTCTGTTTGTAATCTAATAAACATTGTATTGGAAGCCGTGTTACTTCCAGTTAAAAAGCCACCAATTGCACCGACTAATGGAGAAATAAATACATAAAATTGCCCAAAGGATTGTGCAGCTAGTAAAGATAGTAACTGAATCATTTTTGCCTCAGACATGATTTCTGAAACAACTACATACAAAAAGGTTGTCAGTATAACCGGATAACATTTTCTAAAAGTTGAAATACTACTTTCTCTTATTTCGAATGCTTGTAGTCGATAAAAGAAGATCGTGAAAATACAAACGATAAATAGAAAAAAACCAGGCGAATATAAAATTGATAATTCGAAATTATATTTTTCAATAGTTAATGTCCATGTATCGGATAAATACTCTTTAAGAGGTATGACAATTCTTGATATAAATAAAAGTACTATTAAAAGCAGATACGGCATTATATTTTTAATGCTATTCGATTCTTTTTCTAATTTAGACGTGCTAGACGTTTTTTTATTTTGCTGTTTAATTATAAAAAATAGAACGGAAATGACTGCTAAAGATCCAAACAATCCAGCAAGCTCCACACTAATAAATCGATTACATAACCAAACTGAAGCCCCTAATAGAAATCCCACAAATAGGATTGTGAATAGTCTTTTTTTCAAAGCACTTAGCCCTACACCTATGTAAACCACTACTAATGCATAATAAATATAAATGGGAATACACATCAAGGCACTTCCCATTCCCATCTTGTCAAGCTCTACATTACCTAAGGTTGCGCCAATTATTGTTCCCATGGCAAGCGTTCCCCAGGGGATGATACATAGACTAACTAACGCAATAAGGGAAGACTGAATAGGACTAAACCCTAATGCAATTAGTAAAGGAGCTATGACAATGACTGCTAAACCAAAGCCACTAACAGATTCAATTAAAGGCGATAATCCCAATGCTAAAATGAGAATTTGATAAATTTTATCATTAGTCGCTTTCGTAATAGTAGAAGCTATGCCATTAATTGCACCTGCTTTATCCATTAAATGAAATAAAAAAATACCGAAAAATAAAATATAAGCAATAATTGACGTAGTAAGAAAGCTTTTTATAATAGGTTCGGTTAAATTCATTATGTTACTATTAAAAATAGGGGATAGAGCAATTGCTGCCGTTAACATACAGGCAACTATTCCAGTGAAGATGGAAGATTTTTTTAAAACGAAAATCATAAACATAATACTGATTAAAGGTAGCAAAGCAAGTAACACTTTCAACAATTAAATCACTCCTACTGAATAACAAATTTTACACCATAGTGTAAACAATTATTCTATAGTGTATTATTTTACGTTAAAAACCTTAAAAGGGAAGCTTTTTTTGAATTTTTTTATAATTCCTAATAGAAGAATGGAGAAATACAAATGGAATTTGGAAAACAAGTAAATTTAATAAGAAAAGAAAAAGACCTGAGTTTGCAGGAGCTTTCTGCGTTGAGTAACGTAAGTACGTCCATGCTATCCCAAATAGAACGTGGTGAAAAAAACCCAACTATTTCAGTAGCTTGTCAGATTGCAGAAGCTTTAAATACTACTTTATCAGCCCTATTAGATCAGCAAGAGAAGAGAGAAACCATCGTTATAAGAAAAGAAAATAGACCTGTGTACCATGATGAAAACTCTGGTTTTCAAAGACATTTATTGTCACCTTCTTTTCCGTCAAGAGGGATTGAATTTGTGAAAAACGTGATGCCACCTCTTTCAGAATCAGGCATTTTTCCGGCACATCAATCAGGCGTGAAAGAATACATATATGTAGAAAAAGGGACTTTAAAGGTTGAACTAGGCAAAGGTCTTTATAACGAAGAATTATATGAGGGGGATTCATTCTTTTTTGAAGCCAATACAGAACATCGATTTATTAATGTTTTGAATGAGGAATGCCATTATTTTTTAGTCATTGATTCAAGCCAAAGTAAGAAGTAAGAGAACTATTCGTTGCTGTTTTTCAACATCCAATCATTGTTTCTAAATGATTGGATTTTTGTATTTAGATAAAAATAGCCCAAAATCATAGTCTATTCATCTGAGAGCTTTCCCCTTGACTGGAATTTATAGTATGCTGATTAAAAGAGAGGAGAGGGATTTTATGGTTAAACAATTAATGATTGGTGACACAACACAAGAATGGGCTTCTACGCGTCGTATGCTGGAACGCTTGCCGGACGAGCATATGACATGGAGACCACATGAGAAATCGATGACACTCGGAGGTCTGGCCACACACCTAATCAATCTGCTCAACTGGCAAATTGCGATTTTACAATACCAGGAGTTTGATCTTTCGACTGTGCCGTTGCGACGGGAGCCATTAGAAAAATGCGCTGATATTCTGGGAGAGTTTGAAGCAAATGTCGGCAAGTTGGAAAAGATACTTGCCGAATGTGATGAAAAAATGCTAGGCGAAGAATGGACGCTCCGTCATGGTGACCATATCATTCGCCGTGAGCACCGAGCAATTGCGTTCCGCACCTTCGGATTAAGCCACATGATCCATCATCGAGCGCAGCTTGGGGTATACTTGCGACTTCTCGATATTCCAGTTCCAGGCATCTACGGCCCCTCTGCAGACGAGGAAGCCTAGTAACCTACATCCACGAATCGATAGAAACAAGGGTGAAAACAATTGTTTATCATTTGGAAATAAAGTATTGATATGTGAGGTGTTCGATTGAATAAGATAATGACGAAGACAGAACGCTTAATTATTCGATTAATGGAGGTGGGAGATTATTCTTCTTGGCTTACGCAATATGAAAACCGTTTACCTTCTCAGCATAAATACGATGAGGGTAAATTAGATATGAGCATCTGTACGAAAGAATGGTTTTGTGATTTAGTTACGAAACATCATCAGATGGCTGAGGATGACAAGGTATATGTATTTGGCGTATTCAGAAAAACAGATAATACACACATTGGTTTCGTCGACTTTTCAACAATTATGAGGGAAGAATTTCAATGGGCTAGGTTCGGGTATACAATTCATAACCATTTTTGGAGAAAAGGTTATGGTAAAGAGGCTGTAAAAGCAGCGATTGATCTAGCATTTGAAAAATTAAATTATCATCGAATAGAAGCTCATATAAACCTCGACAATACGGCATCTATAAAATTAGCAGAAAGTGTTGGAATGCTTTATGAATGCACGAGGAAAGCATTCATATACGAGGACGACAAGTGGACTGACCAATTAGTTTATTTTATAAACGCAGAAGACAAGCCATTCTAATGATTTAAAAAAGCGTCAAAAATTTTTCCCATTTAAAAGGGAGGAGCTGTATGTACGAAATGGAGAACTCTTTAGAAGTGCAAAAGAAAGAGGATATAAAAATTTCAATTGTCATACCAGCCCATAATGAAGAAAAATACATTGGAAAATGCTTAGAATCTATTTTAAAAGCTTCCACATCATTTGAAAATCAAATGGAAATTATTGTTGTCTTAAATCGATGTACAGACAAAACGGAGGAAATTGCAAAATCGTATAATTGTATCCTATTAAAGAATAGCGATAAAAATCTTTCTAAGATTAGGAACGCTGGCGTTGACATAGCAAGAGGGGAAATCATCGTTACAATCGATGCAGATACGCAGATGAACGAGCATGTGCTGTCAAAGGCAAAGGAGAACTTAATCACAGGAAAATATATTGGCGGTGGCGTTACAGGGAAGTTTGAAAGAATGTCCTTAGGAATTTTTGTTTCAGCTTTATTATTGATTGGGCCACTCTTCTTTAAATATGGCGCAATTTCTGTGGGAATCTTTTGGTGCTACAAAAAGGATTTTCAAGCGATTAAGGGATTTAATGAAAATATGCTGATGGCAGAAGATGCCGATTTCGCTAGACGATTAAAAGATTTTGGAAAAAAGAACGGGAAAAAATACGGAACGATTCAAAATGGAATGATCACTTCAAGCAGAAAATTTGATAAGCATGGCGACTGGGTTTTGCTTAAACGTCCTAAAATGATCCTAGCTTATCTTAAAGGAACAGATCAGAAATATGCGGATGAAGCCTATTATGAAAATGAAGATAGATAAAAAGAAACTGTAACGTTAATCGAACAAGGATTAACGTTTTTTGTTACGATGCAATCACACTAGCTAGATTAAAGAAAAGAATTGAATAATTTTTTATAATAAATTATTCTTTATTCATCAATATTGATCAATCATTTTAGCGAAAGGAATGGATTGATATAGTTGACGTCAATGTGTCAATTCCAAACAGTCAGAATGATGAATAGCTTTGAAGATTTCATAAAAAAAGAGTATTCCAATATAGCAGGCATTGCTATTAGAAAAGATAATCATCTAATTTACGAAAAATATTTTGATGGGTACACCGAAGATGATGCTTTGCATATAGCATCTGTAACAAAAAGCATCATTTCAATTCTAATTGGTATGGCAATCGATAAAGGATATATGAAAAATATAGAACAGCATGTATTAGATTTTTTTCCGAATTACACAGTGAAGCGTGGCGAAAAAACCATTCAAAATATCACTATAGCCAATTTATTGTCAATGACTGCACCTTATAAATACAAATCAGAGCCATATACGAAAGTATATACAAGTGATGACTGGGTAAAAGCTGCATTGGATTTGTTAGGGGGCAAAGGTAGTATTGGGGAATTTAACTATTCTACCGTTGGCACACATATTTTATCAGGTGTTCTTACAAATGCCACTGGCCAATCTGTCCTTGATTTCGCTACAGAAAACTTGTTTAAACCTCTTGAAATCAAAGCTCCCATAAATACATTTATACAAAATAAAGAAGCTTATATGGCTTTTCTTAAGGATAAATATGTCACTGGCTGGATTGTAGACCCTAAAGGAGTAAACACAGCTGGTTGGGGGCTTACCTTAACGCCCCGGGAGATGGCCAAAATAGGACAGCTCTATTTAAATGGGGGTGTATGGAACAGCCAACGCATCATTTCTTCCAAATGGATAGAAAACAGCACAACAGAAAAGAGTCGATGGGGAAAATTAGCCTATGGTTACTTGTGGTGGATAGTTGATGATTGCTATGCAGCTTTGGGAGATGGCGGAAATGCAATCTTCATAAATCCTAAAAAGAAAATGGTCATTTCGATTGCTTCACGCTTTATGCCACGTGCCAAGGATCGAATTGAATTGATTAGAAAACATATGATGCCATTGTTTGAATAACAGCTAGGGACTATAAAAGTTCCGATAAATAAACTCCATTTTGATTAATTATGATCAAAATGGAGTTTTTGTATTGTAAAGGAAACTTATTTTATTAAAGTAATTTTATCTGGATGGCTAACTCAATTGCTAATAAGGCTATTGGCGATAGCTGTAAAAAGTCAATTAGTTTTAGACTTCATGAATGTATCATGATACAATGAAACCTTTATCGCTGAATGGCTATCGTTATACATATAATAATCCAGTGATAAAGGTTGATCCAGATGGGGAGCTTGCTAGTAACCTTGGAGCTAGATGATGGAGCAAAACAAGCACTCAAAAAACTATTAGCAAATTAGGAAATCTATAGAAATGAGGCAAGCTTTTTGATATTTTTTAGTACAGGCTTATTAATAGTAGGAATCATAATTGCCATAATAAAAAGAAGTCTATATCCATTCATTGTAGTACTGATCTATGCAGGTGTTGCATTACTATTTGATTTATTCCAATTAATCCTCGGCTTTTTAGGTGATAATTGGATATACCATCTAGTTATTCCATTCATATTAACAATGATAGCATTATTTATTGTAAACAGATTAATTAAAAAAATAGATGGACAGTATAAATAAGTCAATTATTTTATAAAATAATGCTGCTTACTGTTGCAAGCAGGGTTTGGGGTAACCTTGCTTGTTGTTTTTATGTACGTGGACAAGAACCTACTGACAAAAAAATTCTTAGGTAGGTTTTAATGAATTTGTTAGGCGATTGGAGTTTAAATTTGAAGGCGAGAAAGTCCATATTTGAAGTAAGAAGAACTAGAAAGTAAGAAACAATGTACGTTAATACTCCAAACTAGGACGTTGCACAACATATAAAAATTAACTTATAAGTGTATCTAAAATCTTGACGTAGATCCATCCCAAAACTAATTGACCTTTTTACATATAACGATAATATCTGATCGTCATTGATCCAACAATTGTACGCATCCAAGGAAACTCAAAAATGGTGGATACAACAATTCGTAAAAAGTTTCCAACGCAAACTGGAGGAAATGACACAGAATTAGCTAAAAAAAGTACAGCAAATAACTACAATCATACATTATTCACTTTATTTTACAAAAATAAATAATTATTACGAATTGATATGCAAGTTAAATATACTAAATGGAACGGATATAGTGGTTGGGTACACTATCATATTCCACCAAACCTGAAAACACATTATGACTTATTTACAATACAATTTGGAAAAAATCAACCTAAATTTCCTTGGAAATAAATGGAGGATGAAAATGGAATTAAATTATCATATATATTTGTTAGAGAGATTCTCCTCTGTAAATATTACTCGTATTCAAGAATTCATTGAAAAGTTTGTAGATATGAACTCTATTAAAGATGTGTCAAAACAAATGACAGAAGGCGAAATTATTTACTTTATTCGTTTGGAAACGAATATGTTTGAAGATTTAGCATCTAGAGTTCAAAATCATTTTGAATATGAACTAGCTGAATATACTATGTTTCTCCATAACCACTATCATATAGAAAGATGGACAGATAGTATGGAAATTATTCATGCTGCAATAGCTTACCAAGTAAGTGATACTGTATGGGAATTTTATTATCAAGATGGAATTTTTGATGTGGAAGAAAAAATAGGTACTGTAGAAGATGAGGTTTGCTTTTTATATAAATTAGAATTGGATTCTTCACAGGAAAACAGAGAAGAAGCCTTAGAAAAATCATTCGATGATTGGATTAGTACATTCTTTAAATAATGAGGAGTAATTTACCAACAAGTAGGGTTTTTGTAGCCTTGCTTGTTGTTTTTTATTCACTTTGAGAATAGATATTATATTTAAACATAACTAATAATCCTTAGAGTAGATTGAAGCTAGAAATTAAATGATAAATACAATATTGCCTCATGTAAATTTTTGGTGTCCAAAAGTATTTGTCTCAAGTGTCCAAAACTATCTGACCTTTTACACTTTTATATCCATTTCGTCTCACTATTATTAGTATACTTTTCAATGAAACACAACTTCCTATAATTTATATTATGTAAACTAAAATTATTTGACGTGAGGGAGGGTTTGAATCCATCAATACCTGTACAAGTGTACTGTATTTGTATATGGACAAGAATCTACATACATTTTGGACAAGAATATTAAGATACGTTTTTACCCGATCTTCAGTTGACTGCTCACCTATATGAAACAGTCGCATTGTTTCCCGAACAAGCCTTGACTCGTTACGAACTGACTCCGACAAAGTAGCCTCGATTTTGCGTTTAATTGAGAAGCTAAATCTTCTGCTCTCAGTGTTTTGCTTCGCTGTAATTCAAGCGTGATTGCAAGCTGCCTCTCAGTTTTATTCATTTTTTTCCTCCACAATTTCAGCATTCTATAACGGTACTTGCCCAATAATCGAATAACAACAAGTACTATATTTGAGCAATATCTCTAAAAATGATCTGCCTATGCAACTCCGTGTTCTTCAAGCAAAGCACCCGTTTTAGCTTAAATATTTTCTTTCATATGTTTGGTGTTAATCAGATTTAATAACCTTTTGTTCAATTCCCATAACGCCGTTTTATTGCTATCCCATTTCAAAAGTGTTACTGCCTCTTCAAAACATAACCATTTATTGTTAAGGTGATCTTTGGATAATGATATATCTTTTGTAGGAACTTTAACACCAAAAGAAAATTCTTTTTATACATAAACGTCTTGTCCCCAAAGGAAATTCCCAACTACATCTTCTACTGGTAGTGAAGAAATAGAACCTAATTCAATATATGGAAAACCTCTTGTAATGCCAGCTTCTTCAAATGCTTCTCGTTGAGCAGATTCAATAGGAGTCTCACCCTCTTCTCCACCACCAGCTAATCCCTGCCAGATCCATAATCACTTCTCTTAAAAATTGCATAATCACCTGTGAATGTGAACACCGAGTGCGCCATGTGCTGCCAAAGCATCTTTTTCTTCGTCATCATAGGCTTCTTCTACAGACTTTTTACGCATAATCCACACTAGCTTTGTTGCATAATTCTCTACTTGTAATTCCGCAAGTGCTAACAAGGTATTAATAACCGAATGGCCACCACCAATAACTGCAATTTTCTTTCGTATTTATATCTGGGATACCATACTCAATGTGATTTGCTAATACTTTTTCATTTTGCAGCCATATCCCTGTAGAAATTGCTGGATTTGGATTCCCCCAGGTACCGTAGCATCCATAACGCTTCACACTTCAATAATTAGGAAAGCTTAGTAAAAGATGTTTACAAACAACTTAAAGTTAGATATACTTACAAAGTAAATAAAAAATTCTTAAGGAGGTCGAATGAAATGATCGTTATCGTTAAATTGATGTCATTGGTAGCTACAACTTCAGTAAAAATGAAAATCACACATTCGACCACATCGGAATGGATCGCTTAAGGTTTTTTTGTAAATAAGCATACCCATACCGCAGGGAGAAGTGTGCCCCTGCGGTATTTTTGTGCCTTTTTTTACCGTAGAGGAGTCTCTCTACGGTTTTTTCCATTTTTCATGGCAATTTAAGGAGGTGATAATAAATGATATTAAACTTTTTTGCGCTCACGATAACCATTACAAAACGTAAGATCTCTCTTGAGAAAGCACTTCATGATGAATATGTGAAAAAAATCTTTGAAGAGAACCGAAGAAAAATAGACGATTATATTCGTATTCGTCAATATTAATCTGTTAATTAAAAAACATGAAAGGTGGGAATTGAAATGTTTTATATGATCAAAA
This sequence comes from Lysinibacillus sp. FSL K6-0057, assembly GCF_038630885.1. NCBI lineage: Bacteria > Bacillati > Bacillota > Bacilli > Caryophanales > Bacillaceae > Lysinibacillus > Lysinibacillus sp. FSL K6-0057. Next base: position 2,576,158 of record NZ_CP152047.1, read on the forward strand.
GACGTCATGCAGTTTTATGGCTGGAGAAAGACACAACCACCAGATGAAGTAATATAAAGCGACAATATAGCTATTTAATTTTATAATCTCAGTAAAGTTAACCCGTTCTAATCTAGGACGGGTTACTTCAGGAGGTATTTTACACTTTTTTAAGCAATATGTTATACATTACAACAGGATGTAGTTTAAGGAACTATTCCCAAAAATAAAATAATTATCTAAAAAATAGGCAAGTGCCTTAAATATGAAACAACATGTTTGAATACAAGATTGGTAAATAGGTTGTTCTTCACAACCACCGTTTTGAACCTAAGTTCTTTCCCGCACTGAATATTTTTTAGCACAATTATTAAATTAGGAACCCTTTCTCATATACTTCTTTACAGCACAATGAACATTCCAAACATAATCCTTGTTAAAACTCTTTATTACATCACATTTATAAGCTATAACTTTTTGCGACCTTACTAAACAATATTTTTTGATTAATCCTTCTAAGATTTTAAGCGCTCGCCTATTTAGAACGTGACCAATCACGTTTTTCGATGCAAAATGAGCTAATGTTTAAATTGTGAGCCACATCAGGTCTAAGACAATCTGAACTCGTATCATTAACCTGAGAACAAGTTGATTTGGAAATTTGAAAAAGAAAAAGATAGGCTCTCTGTGGAATTCCATCTTGAAGTAAATTTGCTATACAAATTTATTCCATCCCCTCAGTTCATTTAATTAGATTATACCAAAATAATCCAAACCCTTGTCGAACTATTCTCCCCCTTAGCCATCTAGGTCGAGTACAATCAACACTACACCACAGAAAATGAAAGATTATTACGTTCCTTAGTATATTTCTTCACAAGGTGATTACATGCCACGCGTGAAGAGCAAAACTTTGTTCAATTCGCATTTTACTACCTCAGGATACTGATATGTACGCTGTAATTGATTAGCTGTTAGACTCTTAAGCAAATATATCCAGCGTTCATGTAGCCAATCTTTTTTTCAAACAGTACGACTTTATTTCAAAGACACAACGATCTTACTACCCACTTTTTATTTATCCCACACGCTCATCTGCTAGTACTACTATTTTTTATTACCAAATTAGCCGTTTCACTTGGATGGTTAAGAGGAAAATGATGACCATATGGAATAAAATCAACCTTACCAAGATGCGAAGGAGCAGAATAGCCTCTGTCATAATCCCCCCAAATAATGTGAAGATTATACTTTGTTACTTCATTGAAATCACCTTGATCGTTTTTCAATAGTAAACTGTTAAGCTGAACCGTAGTATTTAAAATTCTAGGAGAAGTAAAACTTTTACTTATTTTTTCAATATAATGTTCAGGAATGTTCTCTGTACTTTCAAATAAACCATTACTTAATAAATAACGCTCTATCAAATTAGTAGTTGCTAATTTCAATGTCCATTTGTTCATAAATTGAGGAACATTTATCGATTTAGTATTTTTTTTAGCAACAGGTGGCTGAAGTAAAGTAATTGTATACTTCTTATCTATGTACTTTTGTACTAATGCTTCCAAAAGAATATACGCACCAAATGAATGGCCAATTAGATGGGCACCATTAGTAGCTTTCTCCAATAACTTTTTCAATACATTCAAATAGATATTTAAAAGATTTTTCTCTCGTTTAAAAGGAGAACGTCCCAAACCTGGAAGGTCCATGATCCATACAGGTCGACCCGTTTTTTCATGAAGCTCTTTCCCTAAAGGAAATAAATCCTCTCCATCACTTAATAAACCATGTAATAAAATAAACGGCTTACCCTCTCCTTGTGATTGGTAAATGGTCGTATTATTACATAATGTTCGTTTAAATAAATGACTGTGCTGGCCATTTTGATACATCATGCGATAATCCAGATCAGCTATTACGGCTGGTAAAAATTTCATTACATTTGTCTCCTTAAGCCAATCTTCTCCCATTATCTTTTTCGTTGAACCATTTGAAAATGTTCGATTTGTAATAAAGTTTAGCCCATCAGCAGGAATTTGGGTTATTTTGCTTATCCCACTATTCATAAGTGCTTTCATAAATGGCAATGGGATAGAAATTTTAGGTGCAGTCATATTCATACTTTCTGACATAGCATCTAGTAATTCTGAAATATTCTGATCATTTTGTTTATCTTCAACAAGTGTATATGTTTGTATAGTTGGTTGCTCCAATCTGAAAACCTGCACAATAAACTTTGCTAGTTCATCGTTTGCAATAAGTGGTAATCTATATTCCTTACCTCCAGGAATCACTGGCATGAGCCCTTTTCGCATACTCATCACAAGCAAGCCTAAGCCTCCTGTTTGCTCCGTACTCCCTGTTTTACTACTACCAACTACAGTTGGTGGATTAATTACTGAAAGCGGATAACCTACTGTTGATGCTTGCTGACGGATATAAAGATCTGCTAAAAACTTTGTTCTCTCATATGGATTTTTTATTTTCAAAAAATTGTTTCCTTCTTTAAACACATCTATCGCAATCTTGCTATTTTTATCATCAAAGGGACTCATATAGCCTACAACATGAATAAATTGTTGCAATCCCTTCAATTGATGAATATTTTTAGCGAATTCACTAATATGTTGGGCACCATTCAAAAATACGGAAGCTGCCTCTTTACTTGTCGCTTGAATATCCATGGGACCACCTGCGTGAATAATCACATCCGTTTTCAATACCAACTCCTTATCTTCAGCACTTAGACCTAAGTCTAATTTCGTTAAATCACCTTCAATAAAGTGCATAACTGCCTCTTTTAAGATACCTCTTTCTTGAAAAATACGTGTTGCTTTACTTTTCGATCTCACTAATAGAAGAATTGTAACATGCTCTTCTTTCGCTAATTCCTCCACTACTTGCTTTCCAATAAACCCTGTTCCGCCGGTTAAAAATACTGTTCTCATATAAATCCTCCTTTTAGTACTATTCAGTACTAATTTGATGTAAAAAAAATGCTTCTTTTATCGAAGCAAGTTAATAAAATGATCTGCTGTTTTCATGATTACAGTTGCATCCTTCAGTGTTTCTGAAATAAATAGCGCTCCTTCAAGATTTGTAATAAAAAGAGATGCAACCTCGTCAATATTAATTGTCTTTCTAAATTCACCATTCTCTACTCCTTGTTTGAGTAATAGAGAAACTTTCGTTTGTAATCCTATAAAGAAAAGACCTATTTTTTCTTTTACTTTTGTGGCATTTGTAGGGCTTTGAATATATAGCGTAATAAATGGACAGCTCCCCTTATATTCTCTCGTCTGAACTCCTTGTGATAATTGCTTTAAAAACAATTGGATACGATCTTCAACTAATAATTGGTTTTGAGATAGTAAGCCATCAATTGCAGATTGATACATTTCAATCCAATAATCAACGACCCCTTCCAACAATTCTTCCTTATTAGAGAAGTGATAATACACATTAGACTTTGAAACTTTGCTTACACGAACTAATTCATCCATACTTGTATAAGCAAACCCTTTTTCTAAAAATAATGTTGCAGCTACTTCAATCACACGTTTTTGATTCATTAATTTTACCTTTGTCATAATTAGTACTGTACAGTACTACAATAGGTGTTGCAAGTATTTTTGTTAGTTTAATAAAAAAATTGATCAAAAAGCTATACTTTAATTGACTTTACTGCTAAAAATTAATCTCATTTTGAACGAAGTTGGACTGAACCCCAAAACTGTTTGGGATAGCTTGCAATTCTTTACTTGTGTTTTAACGCTAGGTTCATATATTTTTGAAAAGAAAATAAACATGTTTTTTTGGGAGATACATACGAATTTATTTTTGTAGTCACTAAATTGTTTAGAGGAGATGCTTATATGCCCATTTCAGTACAGCATATTCGACATGTTACATCTATTATTCCGATAAATGGAAATCGATTACTGATTGATCCTATGTTGAGTGAAGCCGGTTAACTTTCACCTGTCCCTTTCACTAGAAATTATCGCAGAAATCCATTGACTTCATTGACTGTTTCACTTCACATTTTCGAAGATGTAGATGCTATTCTTCTAACACATCGTCATTTTGATTATTGGGATACGAAATCTATATCCATCTTGAATAAGGAAACTCTTGTATTTTGTATCCCTAGGGACCATATCCAACTTCAGTATGTAATTGGATTCTATTTTATGTCTCAATTTTCTATACTTAAACGAGCACCTTAAAACTAATGCCTTTTCAGTCCATAAATGCTTTGACGGTCTGTTTACAAACAATCTTAGAAAAAAGCAGCCATACTAGATGTAACATAACACCTAATCCGGCTATCTTATTATTTCAATTTATTTAGAAATTTATATTCTACAATTATATTTCAACCTCTGTTTCAGACAAATTCAATTCTTTTCAGCCCACCTTTACCTCAATAATCGCCCTTTCATGAAGAAAGACGCTTTCCTTATCACAGGAAAGCGCCCGATTGTTGAACAAAAAGTTTAGTTTCTAAATAAAGCGATATTTCCGTGAAAATTGCGTGATAACCAAAATACTTGTTAACCCAACAACGAGATACCATATTATATTAAAAGGAACTATGTACATAAATACACCAAATAAAATAGCTGTTAAAAAGCTAACTGTAATTGATTGTACATTCGTAATTTTATCTTGAATTAAATAATATAAAGTGAATGGTAGTGCTAAAGTAAATAACGGAATATAAATTGTTACAATAGATGATTTAATGAGGGATATTGAAAGCACGGCTATTATGAAACCTATTGACGTAGTAATCGTTCTTCCCATAAATGCTTTACCAGTAAAATAGCCGTATAGCAGAATAAACATAAGCGTTAAACTGGAACAAATCCCCGTTATTAAAACAAATGGATGACCTATGACGAAAGCTGCTATTGAGATAAAAACTAAAGAAACGAATGGCAACAGCAATATAGAAGGATTTTGTACTTTTTCTATATTCATTACATTTGTAAAACTTACAAGAAGTAATAAAGTAAATGGAACCGTCAAATATCCTAATTCAAAGTTATTACCTAGACTAATATGATTAACCTCAAGGTTTCCGACCATTATGATTACAAGTGACGCACTGATTTGACCAAGCACCCCCCAAATGCTTGATAATTTAAAAGCTTGCGTAAGCTTATCCGTAATTACAATTGAAACGATACCAATAAATAAAGCTAAATATAACAAATACTCCCCTCCCAAAGTAATTCTTTAAAAATACTCAAAGTTAAATATTCCAATTCTAAATTATACAGTATATGTAAAAATAAATAAATACTAACTAAACCGCCCCGTTAGCTTAAGTACATTGTTTTACAAACTCACACCAAGATTAACATAAAATCCTATTTTTAATTTAAAAGTGTTATTCAATTAAATGGCCCTTTCATGAAGAAAGACGCTTTCCTTATCACAGAAAAGCGCCCGATTGGGAGTTAGTTTAAGAAGAAAGGCAAAACTAATAAAGAATAGTACATAATTATGATACGTTTCACCTTAGTGTAGTTAATTTCCATTATATATCCTTACCATCGATTCTTCGCTATTTTCACCAAAACAACGTATAATAAGAGAAACAGAAGAAGAATTCATTTTTCCTCTAGTTAAAAAAAGAGGTGCAATTACTTGAAACAATTTGAAACAGCATTACCTGAGCAGTATGAAACATTAAAAAAACAGGCCAATTATACGTCTAGCTGGCGAGAACGTTTAGACGCAGTCGAAAAATTATCAGCTTATCAACATGACAAAATCATAGATTTATTAAAAAATCGTATGCAGCATGATACTGTCAACAAGGTGCAATTAGCAGCCTATGAAGCACTTGTGGCGCTTGGCGAGGACGTAGAGAAGCCATCACCTGCACGTTTTGATATTATCAAAGGAACAGACAAAATTTTCCTGCGTGTTAAAAAGAGCTTGCCGAAGGACCATACAGTGGCAGACTTTGCAGATAAACTAAAACGTATGCGTTTAGATGTCTTTGATGCGTATGAAGGCGACAAAGGTGAACAATTTATGAACTGGTTAGAGGAACGTTGGGCAAAACTATAATCAGCAGTTTTGCGATTTATGAAGGAAAGTCATTCTCTCCGCTTGTGGAGGGAATGACTTTTTCTTATCTTACGCTGCGGTTCATCGAAACGAATATTAAATTGTCTTACTTCTTTTCTTTGATCATCTATCTTTATTGTTTAATGATAAAACAAACACCTTATAAAACTAACTTTAGTTTAAGTGAAAATCTTCACAATTTCTTTGCTCCATAACGATTTTGTTTAAATGTGTTACTCAAGTAAATGGCTCTATAATGAGATCGAGCGCATCTAGCTGCTGTAGGAGTTGTTCTAACTGCTCATTTTTCTCACGTAATAATAGAATTTTTTCTGGATAACGACCGTCTGCTATATCAATATCTATTGATCTTGCTTGCTGCTTATATTTTCTTAAATAATCAAAACACTTATTGACAACAATCCCTCATATACCTTGCATAAAAATTTGTATAGATAATGTTCATACATAAAGCCACAAAACACTGATTTAACAGCGCTCATGGCTTTTTCAAGTGTTTCCAAAATTTGATTTGGAAACGTTATTTTGTATGTGTTATATTATACTTAGTTAAAGGTCGTTAAATTATCTGATATAGTACTTAAAAAATCTTTTTCAAATTTATAATAAAATTTACCCTCTGTCTCACTTAATGTTATTGAATCCGTTTGCATTCCGTTGCTTAAAGAAACCAATTTTATTGAATGAATTTCTGGCTGATTTTCTAACAATGAATCAAGTGATGTATTCGTTTCCATTTGAGTAAACATTTCTTTTAATTGTACTGGTGGCATTTCAGCTTCCATTTTATTAATTATAGCTTGCAATAGATTTACGAGATTTTCTTCATTTAGATTTACACCTTCTGTGGCTGCCATCAATAATGCGATAACTTCTTCACCGCTAAAACTCTGTAATCCTTTTTCAAATTCAAATGCTACTTGTGTGATTGCTCTCACTCGAATATCTTCTGGCAAATCGTATTCTAATCCATTTACAGAATCAATGAGCGTTGAAATAGTTTCCACATCAATTACTGAATAATAATCAATTGGTAATGCTAATAATTTTGAAACAGTCGTTTTTACATTATCAGCGCCCCCATATTTATATGCAAACAATAATTTATCGTACAAAGTTGTCCCATCATTATTAGTCGATACTGGTGCATATGTCTCAGCAGGGAATGATACAACTTTCATCATCTTTTTATCTTTATTATAAGTAAGTAATAGATTTAGATAAATTCTATTATCCATCTCCTTTGATTTCACCGTAATTAATGTAGTTGAAACCTTCTCTTCTTCAACCGCTTGGTTACCTGCAGTACGTATGTTAGATTCTTTAGTCAGATTTCCAGGGAGTAATGATGGCAAAAATAAAAATAAACATAAACCTATTATTAATATAGAAACTGTTACTGGTGCGAATTTTTGTAGGAAAATAGGTGACTTTTTTTGCATATGAGAATCCCTGTCTATTTTCTTGATTTGTTCAAATACTTTTTGACGATCTTCTTTCGTAAATTGTAGTTCTTGATTCAACTTATTAGAAAAGTGAGTTTTTGAACGTTTCTCATTCATTAACTTCTGCCTCCTTTATCATCGATTCTAATCGTTGTTTTGCTCTTCTTAATCGAGTTTTCACTGTATTTACCGAAACATCTAAAACATTGGCAATTTCATCAGTCGTCAATGAATCGTAGTAGTATAGATAAACCACTTCCCGATATACTTTTGGAAGAGAAAAAATCGTATCTTTAATTTCTTCATTATTGTATTTATCAAGTACTGTTTTTTCTGTTGAAGGTAATATTGACTTCGCCGTTTCATTAATAAAACTTTTTACGTGTACCATTTTGTAATTCCAACTTTTCAAATAGTCCTTACATTCGTTAATGGTAATACGATAAAGCCATGTTTTAATTTGTGCGTCAAAGCGAAATGAATCAAGGCTTTTGTAACATTTGATAAACGTATTTTGAACCATGTCCTTCGCAATCTCTGCATCTTTCACATATGAAAACGCCAATCGTACCAACTCATTACCATAATCAATCATCAATTTTTCTAGTATGAAATCATTTTCTTCTCTATCCAATCTACTTCCCTCCTTCTCAACCTGCTCCCAAATTCTTCTATTAGACGATTATCAATTCAAGAAAGGTTCAATTTTTAAAAATAACACCGAAATATCCGTTACCGACTTGTAACAATTGCGAGTGTAAGTGCTGAGAATAGGTGGGCGTTGGATTTGTTAATTATTTGATCAACCTTTTCATGAATTCTATCAGAATGTAGTAACAAATAACTATAGCTATAAAATACATATCTTAAAAAGACTCAAAAAGAAAAAGCAGCATACGCGGTGTTTTATTAAAAATCAAAACATTACTTCTAATGCTTGGTATTAATATATTTCTATTTGATATCAGACATTTTATTTAATAAAAAATGAAGCATAGTTTAGCAAAAATACATTTGCTAAAACTATCCTTTTTTATACCACCTACAACTATCACTTTAGGTTATAAAAATTCGATTTTCTATCTATGTTACGCAACAATCGCGCCCTTAGTAGCATCTTTTGCGCTTTGCTTCTTTGCGGTAGATTTACAGTTCAAGCAGCAGAAGAAGCATCAACTCAGACAATTACCCTTGAAGATGGCACTACAGCTAATATCTTAGTTTACTTATACGATAATCAACACCGTCTGCATTTAACAATGTTAGTTAAATATCTTTCTTACACTAAACTGATCTTATATGACCCTATAACGGAAATAGGCGATTTTATTTATTCAATAATATGGCCCGTTTGTGGAATAAAAAAAATCCTGCTTTGATACAGGATTTTTAATCAAACTTTATTAAAAAAATCAATTTTTATTTTAAATTTTCGAACTTCTTTTTAAACGATCAATCCCATCTATAACCTGTTATATACTCATTTATAAAATAATTTTTTTATGACGAATTGTAATATTAAGCAACACCATAAAGCAGGTATTTGATTTACAAATTATTTTCTACAATCTCTTTAAGTTCTACAACAAAGTTTTTGATATCTATCATAGTAATCATTATACCATCCTGAATATATAAATGAGTTTCATCTTTTGCTCTAGTTAGCCCTACGTAAAATAATCTCCTTGACTCATTTATCTTATCTTCATTAACATTCAACCAAGGTATCCTTCCATGTTCCAAGCCAAACACTATGACATACTTAAACTCTAAATTCTTAGAACTATGCAAGGTATATAAATTTAAATGGCTTTTAGATCCTATTTGTCGAGATAAAGAGGTAACTTAAAAGTCTTTCAGTTGTCCATTTTTTGCCGATGCAATTAATTTACCATATTCTTTTACTATATCTAGCTCTTCAACAAAATAATCCAATAATTGGTGAACAATTGAATTTTAAAAAAATGAACAGAAAGTACGCTCAATTTCAGATAATTGGGGACTTCCCTTTAACCATCTTCCAGAACACCACATTGCACAGTTTTCTAACCACAGAGTTAGCTGATTTTTGCAGTAAGGAGCATTTCCATCCACTCTAATATATGGTAGACCTTCTATTCGATCTCCATCATTTTTATCAATATATAATTAACTCCCCTCTTCATTCTGCATTTATAGAAAATAGTAACCTTAACTCTTTATTCCTGTTTCTTTACCAAATAAGTAATTGAAATCCACTCCTAAGTCACTTTACATATTTAAGGTTAAATTAAGTTTGTATTAAGGTTTAAATAAATTTTATGTAATGTTAAAAATGTAATCTTACTTCTGAAGACAAAAATTAGCTATTTAAACTGTAGTCTATAAGGAGAAAATGCCATAATGAAAAAAATCTTACAAGCCAAAAATGTTCAGAAAGAATTTGGATCTAAAGGTAATATATATAGGGCTCTACAAGATATCGATATAGAAATTAATGAAGGTGAATTTGTAGGAATCATGGGCCCTTCTGGTGCTGGAAAATCAACATTATTAAATATTTTTTCAACTATTGATAGGCCAACATCAGGAGATATCATTATTGACGGTAAAGAAATTATGATGATGGACGATGAACAATTATCAGACTTCCGCCGTGACAGATTGGGTTTTATTTTCCAAGATTATAATTTATTAGATACATTAACGGTGAAAGAAAACATTTTACTTCCTCTTGCGCTCGCAAAAGTGCCAGAAAAAGAGATTGAAAAACGTGTCGAGAATATTGCTGATTCGTTTGGCATACGTGAAATTTTAAATAAATATCCATATCATATTTCTGGTGGACAAAAGCAACGTGTTGCTGCATCACGTGCCATTGTAGCAAATCCCAGCTTGATTCTAGCGGACGAACCAACAGGAGCCTTGGATTCAAAATCTGCTACTATTTTACTTGAAAGCCTCAGTAATTTAAATAAAAAAAATAGTGCGACTATCTTGATGGTGACACATGATGCATACGCAGCTAGTTTTTGCAAACGTGTGATATTTATTAATGATGGAAAACTTTATATGGAACTGCATAAAGCAGAAAAAACACGTAAAGCGTTTTTCCAAGACGTATTAGATGCACTCGCTTCACTTGGAGGTGGCCATCATGACGTTATTTAGTATTGCTCGTAAAAACATGAAAAATAATTTCAATAACTACTTTCTATATTTCGCATCAATGATTTTTAGTATCGTGATTTATTTTACATTCGTTTCTTTAAAATATGATAAAACAATCCTAGCTACATCTGATGGCTCACCAAAAATCAGTGCTGCATTTAGTGCTGCCTCTGTAGTATTAATGATTTTCGTAGCTATTTTTATTTGGTATTCGAATTCCTTCTTCACACGAAAACGAAAAAAAGAAGTTGCACTTTATTCGTTATTAGGTGTTCGTAAGAAACAAATTGGTAAGATGCTGTTCTACGAAAACTTTATTTTAGGAGTTATTGCACTTGCTATTGGAATTGCTCTTGGATCAATACTATCAAAGTATTTTGTATTACTTTTAATGAGGGTTATGGGACATGAATCATTGACGAATTTTTTAATTTCATTTGCAGCGATTGTCAACACAATCATCGTATTTATGATTATTACCTTACTCACATCATTTCAAGGATATCGAGTTATTTACCGTTTTAAACTAATTGATTTATTCCAAGCAGAAAAACAGGGAGAGTCAGAGCCTAAAGCATCGTTTTTCTTAGCATTATTATCCATTGTTCTTATTGGCATAGGCTATTGGATTGCTTTGCAAAATTTAGTTACATCAAATATTTGGAAAACACTTGGTATGGCAATTACCCCTCTTATTATCTTAGCAACAGTCATACTTGGTACATACCTCTTATTCAGTTCAGTAACCGTTTATATGTTGAAGTTAGCTAAGAAAAATAAAAAAAGTTACTGGAATGGCATTAACATTATTGGGATATCGCAACTACTATATCGTATTAAGGGTAATGCTCGGACCTTAACAATTATCGCCATATTAAGTGCTACCACATTATCTGCAGTTGGAACATCATACAGCTCTTATTACAACAATAGACACAATGTAGAGACGGCCAATCCAAACAGTTTTATGTTTACTGTGACTGATAACAACGTTTCAAAAGAGGTACAGGATACAATTTCAAAGGATAAAAATCATCAGATCTTATACCACGAAACGATTCCAACAATTGAAGTTGATGTAGATACTAAAAATCTATATGATTATGGCTATATGCCCTACACGCTTATTTCTGTAAGCGATTTTAACAAATTAGCAAAAGAGCAGCATCGAAAGGATTCTCTTTCATTAAAAGGTAATCAGGCTGCTGTCTTAGATGCAATGTATATGGAAGGTTATTCACCGAAATATATAGGTACAGAGGTTTCATTTAATCTCAAAGATCATGAGCAGAAAATTTCATTTATTGATTTAAAGAAATATAGTGTATTAAACGCCAAAACTGTTTTTAATACGATTGTAGTCAGTGACGAGTTATTTACTGATTTAGTAGATGTAACTAACCCACTGGACATGGAGGTTTATAAAATCAATAATGAAGATGATGCAGAGAAATTAACAGAAAAATTAAAATCCATCATACCTGATCAAGCTAAATTCTCAAACTTTTATACAGATTACTCGAGTGGTTTAGAAACTACAGGTTTATTGATTTTCATGAGTGGATTTCTAGGGCTAGTTTTCTTAGCAGCAACAGGTAGTATCATCTACTTTAAGCAGTTAACAGAAGCAACATCAGATAAAGGACGTTACGAAATTTTAGTCAAAATTGGTGTAAAGAAAAAAGAAATTTATAAATCCATCGCCAAACAAATATTATTTATTTTCGCTATACCATTACTTGCGGGAATTGCGCATAGTGCCATTGCTCTAACGGCTTTATCAAACTTATTGCAAACCAACTTAGTGGTTCCTGTTGTGATATGTATAAGTGTATATACAGCTATTTACATCATCTATTACTTTTTAACTGTAAATACTTACTATAAAATAGTATCTAAAACTAAGTAAAATACTTGAAAACTAAGAGGAAACCAAAAATTAGGTATGATTCTGAATAAAATAACAGGAATGATATTTATTTGTATGGGGTTAAAGCTACTTCAAACAAAAGCTCCACATTAAACTTGTAAAATAAAGCAATACCCCCCTAATGAACAGTCCTTTCAAATTTGAAGGGACTGTTTCTTAATTAATATCCGTTCGTTTACTGCCGACTTTATTTCTGACATTCATTCAATATAGTGATGAAATTTATAGTTTCCCTTTAGTATATATGTTTAAGTACCATTGAACGTACTATCTTTCCCATACTATTTCCTTTTAAAAACAGAAAATGGATATATAAAACTGATTCTATTAATCTTTGAACTTTTAACTAGAAAATCACTTCTTAATATAATGCATTTTCTAACAAGAATATTAGATACGGATCATACATATATTGATTTTAGTATTTCATTAAAACAGAACTATTATTATCCTAATGATGTAATATAAGCAAAAATTTTCTATAAAGATAGGATGATGACAATTATTGAAAAATCGGTTCTTGCTATGGTTATATTACGTGTATTGTCTGGAAGTATTGAAGTAAGTGCTGGATTGTTGATGCTAAAGTTGAATAATTTAGAAAAAGCATTCTATATTAATACAATGCTTGCATTGGTAGGTCCAACAGTTTTAATCGTAACGACAGCAATTGCCTTATTTGGACTAGCTGATAAAATTCCTGTGACGAGAATCATTTGCTTATTTACCGGTATCACACTTATTATTATTAGCTCACATATTAAGTAATATGGACATTCCATTTATTAGCCATCATTTTTCGTCATTTTTGAACAATATTTTATTGTAGCGTGTCATAACGCTGCATTTTTTTATGTATAGGTACCTCTACATGCACAAATTTATATTGAGTGTATTGCACACACTTATTCGATTGTGGCATTGGTTGACCGTTACATCCTCTCTCATTCAGTGTCACTAACTCAATAACCCTTTTAGCTTTACATAACTCTTCTAGCCTTTCTATTCTTGCTGCATCTGCTGACTTAGATTAGATTTTTGTCTAGACAATTGTTGCACTGAATATTTTATTCGTCTTAAGAAGAATCTAGATTAAACGATAATTAGTATTATATAAACGAGTAATCCCATTTTGAACGCTAAATTATGGAAGCATTCGGTGATTATAAAATTGTAATAAAGTTATTTGTATTATGTAAACTAAAATAATTTTAGGCTTGAATATGTCAGTTCCCTTGTATAAGGATCATCAGCATAATTGGATGGTCTTTTTATTCTTTGTTAGCCTTTTTCAACGTTCTTAATTGAAAATAAAGTAAAACAAAAATGACAAATATGTTTATTATTATTAGGAAAATCTTATTGCTAAATAGCAAAATTGGTACTGATGCTATATTTAATATTGGTTCTATATTGGGTACATCAATACCCATCATACCTAATATTACAGCACCTAAAATAATACCAGCACAGCATATTACTAATATAAATAACCATCTTACTATTTGTAATAGTATAATAAACGCTCTCATATAAACCTCTTTCTAACTACTTATGAAAACAATTTTAAGTTACTTTCCAAACTATTAATACATGTAAAAAAAGCCAATTAAATTCTTTAACTACACAGCCCCGTTAGTTTAACAAAGTGAAATTTTTCCACCACATTATGTATTCGCTAAAGGAATATTAGCCTTTTGTTTTAAAAGAGTGATTTTATGTTTGTAAATGGTAAAATTCAATTTAGGCGAAGTTATTGAAATTGTAGTAATAGCACAAAAGAAGCAAGGTCAAAAATTTACATTGATACTGAAAAATAAATAAAACGGCAGTGTTTCTGCCGCTTTATACTTAGAGTAAACATAATAATGCACGATCTGGAACTAATTCAAAACTCTGCTTTACCATCATTTGTGTACGGTTCACCTTTTCTGAATCTAAATGAGACCCTTACTCATTAATCCTATAAAATCGATTTCAAGATCGTTAAGAGAATTCCTATCGTAAACCCGCATATAGCTCCATTCACTCGTATCCATTGTAGATCCTTACCAACGCTATTTTCCATCATATTGATAAGCGTTTCGTTATCCAATTTATCTAGATTTTCTTTAACGAGAACTCCTATTTTTGAATGGTTCATATCAAGGTAATATAAAATTTGCTTTTGAATCCAATTTTCAATACTTTCCATTTTTTCAGGTGTTTTTACTATGTTATTTACATAGTTTTGAATAAATGAAATCACATGCTTGTCAATAAATTCGTCATCTTCGGCTAGAAGCATCAACTTTTTCTGTAGTTGTTTTAAAATCTCAGTAATTTGATCTACTGGGCTCCAATTGTTTACGAATGTTTTCTTCCAATTATTTATCTCAGCCATCAATTCTTCCTTATCCTGCATGCCTACTACCTCTTCTCGAATTCGAGAAAGAATCAAATGCCTATATGGGTCATCTTCTCTTTGTAAAAGAATGATTCTTTTAAGCAAATATGGTTGAAGCATATTCCCTAGCTTTTCCTCCGTTATTAGATTACGAAAAGAACTAATTGCCATCTTTAAAAAGCCGTCTGCTTCGGTATTATCAAGTAATTGTTTGGCCATTATTCCTATTTTTCGCTTTGTCTCTTCTTTTGACATCCACTTTTCCATTTCAGTCAAGATATAGTTCAAAGCTTTTTCATCTAATTTTTTATTGAGTGCCTGCGTAATTATAGTTTCAAGAATTTTTTCTACTTTTAAAGTATGAAGATACTCCTTTAACTCCTTTTCAATAAACGGAGCCATTTTTTCTATATTGACAAAACTGATGAACTCATTAAGAATCAAACTAATTCTTCTTTTCAAAGTTACTGATGACAATTCATTCTCAGCAATTTGTATTAGTTTATCTGTAAAATTAATTTGATTGATTTTCTCTTTAATACTGTCTTTAGTCAGCCAATCTTTTTCAAGCATGGTGATAAGAGCTGTAATCATTCGATCTCGGTTTTTTGGCAGCAATGCGGTATGAGGGATGGGAATACCCATTGGATGGCGAAAAAGAGCTGTTACAGCAAACCAATCTGCCAATCCTCCAACAAGTCCTGCCTCAAATCCACCTTGCAATAATCGTCCCATAAAGGTTTCTTGAAAAGGAATCGTTATGAGAAAGCCTGCACCCATAACGCCTAAAGATATTTTTGCTAAATAATTTGATTTATTTCCTTTTTTTATCAATGTAATCAACCTCTTAAATTTTTTTATACATATTCCTTATCGGACTAACTTGCTTCGTTAGTAAAATACAACATAGTCTGTATTTAATGCATCAAAATGGAACATCCATCAATCCGACTTTTAGATGCCAAATTCGTGTTTAATCAAGTAAAACCGATTTATTCCATCTCATCCATTATAACCGCAACATCAATTTACTCTTGGTCGTCTGCTGGTGTTAAGTCATCTTGACCATAAGAAAGCTAACCAATCCTTTAAGCCCACTATCTGATTATAATATACCACGGTTTTAATATTCCCAAATAAGCCGACTTTTTCCGTCATTTGAAAAAGAAAAAGATAGGATCTCTATGGAATCCTATCTTGAAGTAAAGCACTATTTTCTTTCATAAACATGAAAATAGTAGTTATAAGGTTTTTTGTCATTCATTATCCCTTTTTCAACAGAAACTTCTTTCCAATTATCGAAATGAACTTCTGGGAAAACTAAATTCTCATAATTTGTTTTATTTTTCCCAAATCAATACAGCACGTTCTAAAATTGAATCCCAAGAATCCTTTCCAGCAACGATTTTTTCTACATCATAGTCCACATAATACACAGCATCAATTTTTTCACTTTCAGGAAGGTTAGAGATATATCCTCGTTCATTATTTTCATTGCTAAAAAGTTTTCTTGAAGGTGAATCGGCAATTGTTTTTGTGTAATAAATAAAACTCACAATCTTTTTTTCTCCATCAATTTCAAGACCCATAGGAAATGTTTCGTGAACCCCTGAATAACCTTTACCATAATAATGAGAAACCAAATTATTATCACTTTGCTTTTCAATTTTGAATAGATTTTTTGAATACGGGATAACCGTTTCATAACCAAAAACATAAGCATACACTCCAAATAAAATAAAAGCTGTTGTTAAAACAGAAATGATAGAAATTTTCATTTTTTTATTACGCCATTTTTTATTAATCTTTTGAATAATAGGGGCTTTATTTTCTGCTGGAATATACAGGTTACGTTTCATTGTTTCATATTCCTTTTGGCATTTTTCACAATGCTGTAAATGCTCCTCTATCATTTCTTTTGTATCTTGGCTAACTACCTCTTCAATATATAGAGGTAGAAAATCCTCTATAATGGTACATTTAGTTTCTCTCATACGCCATCTCCTCCATCTAATCGATAATTTGTTTTCTCGCTCTATAAAAAGTTACCTTTGCCCATCCAGCATTTTTCCCGAAGAGACGCCCTGTTTTCTCAAAAGGTAATACTGTCTAAGCAGCTCAATTGTCTTCAAGTAAAGCACCCCAGTAATTGAAGAAGAAAACACCTTTAATTTATTCATGGAACATATTTTCTATTTCTTCACTTGCTTTTGGTAAATCCATCCCCTTTTCCCAAATCAAGATTTTATCTTTTGGAGTTCCATAATAAATCCTTTTTATCACCTTACCACGAGCTTTTTCCTGGTACTTTATGTCAATAGAATAATATCTATTTTCAAAACCGTTATGTAGTTGTGCTTCTCGCTTAATTATTGGTCGTAAAGGAGTAATATAAAAGCTACCTTCCTTATCCATATCGTAATTTAACCTATTCAAACTATAGCCATCATTTGTCTCAGCATAATAGACAATCTTACTGTCTGCCAATTGGCTTACATTCTTTATCTCTACTTCATCAGTTGAAACGCTTATGATTTGCCAATTAAACAAACCAAAATACCCCAAATTAATAACCGAAAACAATAATGCACTAATAATCATCCCTTTCATAAAGGATTTAATTTTTGACTGATTCCAAAAAGATGAAATATTTTTTATAACATTACTATCACTTCTAATTGTTTCGATTTCTTCTTTCGGTAATATAAAATCAGCTTTTAATCTATCTAATTCGTTTTTACAATTAGGACACCCAACAAGGTGTTCTTCTACCATTCTTTTGCTCTCATCACTGCATACATCGTCATAATACAATGGAAGCATATCTTTAATTATTTCACATGACACTTTATTACTCATATCTATTCCTCCCTCAGTAAATCTTGAATTTTACCTTTAGCTCGGTGAAATGTTACTCGTGCCCAACTCTCCGTTTTTTCAAAAAGTTGACTTATTTGTTTAAAGGACAGTTCGCCAAACACTCTTAATGTAAAAACTTCTTTGTAAGGCTCTTCTAAGCGATGTAAGACCTTATGTAAACGGAAGGTTTCTTCTTTATTCACAATCATTGATTCAATGCTATTCTCGCTTATTTCTTCTGGTATATCGGCTGTATCATATCGCTTTTGTTTATCGAGATAGGTAAAGTATGTATTTTTTGCTATTTGACAAAGCCATACATTGATTTTGCAATTGCCTTTGAATTTATCGATGCTTTTTAAAGCCTTAAAAAAGGTTTCTTGTGTTATTTCTTCTGCTATCTTTTCATTGCGACTTAATGATAATACAAACGAGTGAACATCCCGGAAGTATTGATTGTATATACGCTCAAACTCAGTCACATTTCTACCTCCTTTCCTAATTAAGACTAAGTAAAGTAAGTTTCGTTACAAAAATTATGAAAATTGGCAGACATATAAAAGGTCTGCCTTTAGGTCGTATCGTCCTAATTGAAGTAAACTGCACCGTAAGTTCTATAATTTAAGCACTTGTTACTTGAATAACTTATCTCACGCATAACTCCTTATTAAAAGCAGAAAATATGGTGAGGTGATGACTATATGTTCAAAACAAAGATTGGCTATATGATTTGTTTTTCGATTATTTTAAGCTTACTTGATTACAGTAAATCCATAAGTGCAAAATCTTTGGAGTTACCCTTCTATCAGTCGCACAGCGATAAAAGTGAACACAAACAAACTCAGGAATTGGAACAGCGTTTAGATAGCCTCGAACCACCTGAACCTACCACTACTCTTGATTCACCATTTCCATTTGAAAAAGAAACAGAAATGAGTTTTCCTACCGATATCATCCCCATTTCAGAAGTGTTAAAAGAAGGAGTAAAAATTCCTTTCAAAGTAATAAAAAGCGAACCAAGCTATATTAGACCGATATATGAAGAACACTGGCATAGCACATATTGGGGTGGGAGATGGAGCTATATTCCTTCTCGAATACATTATTCTCTTCACCGCATATTCCCTTTTTATGCCATTGGGATATCGGCTGAATTAAATTTCCAACAGAATGTGGGTATTACTTTTTCTACTACTGCAAATGAAACAGATCTAGACCTCTATATAGTTGTGTTTCAAACTACTATCACAGATGTTTATACCAAAGGAAATCAAGTTGTTGTGGTTGGAACACCTAAACGAACAGGAGTAGAGGTAATTTCCATTAAGACTGCAGATATACATCCAAGTAATAAAGAGAAACTTTTGTTAATTCAGTTAGCAACAAATGGCGCTGAACTTGATTATTCTTTCATTAATTATCAACCACCCGATTTTTGGTTAAAACAAGATCAAAAATTAAATGAACGTGAAAAATCTCAATAAGAGTGAATTTTAGCCTTATCATGTAAATTGATAAGGCTAAAATTTTATATTTCATTTTTCTACAATTAACCTGCTCCAAATGCATGATATAGGAGTAGGTAATTACTTTACTCCACAATATAGCCTTGAATGCAAATAGACGCATTCCTTATTAAAGAAATACGCCCGATTGCTGAATATAAATTTACTAATGGCCACGTTAATTGAATAAGATTTCAACAACTTTTTTGCTATTTTACCTAAACTTATCCTTCTTTATCGTAAGTGTTCCTTGTAAGATTGAGCTTTGGCATATAAGACCCTCCACCTGCTACCATTTCTTTCGTTTCAACATCATAAATTGCATATCTACCCCTAAATTCTTTTTCTGTGTCTTTAAAGGAATAAAAGAAATAAACTTGCCTCTCAGGGCTAATAACCTGATAGTCGTTAATATCTATACCAGGATAAGTACGAAGAATATTGCCATCAAAGGTTATATAATTGAATCCTTCTACTTCCTTAAACAATAATTTTTTTCTAATACTTACAGATGCATCAGGCATTTCTTTAAAAAGAACAGTATCTAAATGTCTTTGCTGTTCCTTTGGCTTTTGCTTATATCTTTGATAAAGCTCCTGATGTACAGAATACTTTAGATCTCTAAGTGCCTGGTAAAACCCCTCTACAGTTTCATCAAATATTTTTTCCTTATTAGCTGGATATAAATATGCCATTTCATCTGAAGATGTAGTTTGTGAATAAGCAGGATTTCCAAATAACATGGACAGGCTAAACGAAAATATAAAAGTAGACAAGCTAATTAAGCATAGATTTTTCATTGTAGGTTACTCCTTTTAAATAGTAAGGTACCCTTAATGTTCCTTCACCATCCTGCCTAGTAAATATAAAATGCATCTGCTCTGAAGATGAAAATTTCATTTTTCATACCCCTTTACAGCTAATCATTCCACATGCTGTAAGAGAAAACTAAACTAATGACTATTTGTTGTTCTTCCTCTATTCCCCTTATTCTTAAAAAGGGTAAAGTTGCATATTCGATCATTCAATGTAAGTCAGTAGACTCAACAAAATATGCGACTCGTTCGCTAGGAAATTATTTAGCACTATTATAAAAGCGTATTCGAAAAAAACTCGAATACGCTGCATTAATCTTCCACCGCTTCTAAATAGCCTTGCTGTAAACATGTATCCGTCATAAATTGCTTTATCCCCGTAGCAAATGACAATTTAATCGTGCTACTCGTAACGGCCAAAATTTCGCCATCTCCAAAAATCACATGCTTTACTTTTGAGCCAACGATTAACGCGGATTCGGTTGTAATCGTCCGCTCATTGCGGTATTGCTTTAGTGCTTTCTTTGTACTTTTTGACGCTTTCTTTGGCAATTCCTGTGGTGAGACGATTTGTTTTAACGCCTTCATGAACATCGATGGCACCACACTTGCTTTAAAGCGCTTGCTATATGAAATTAATTCCAAATGATGAATAGCACGTGTGATACCGACATAAAAGAGTCTTGTTTCTTCCTCGATTTCTGCTTCCTTCTCACTAGGTAAAATCCCATCAATTAAATCAATCAAATACACACGGTCAAATTCCAAGCCTTTTGAACTGTGTAATGTTGTTAGTGTAATGGCATTCCATTCATTTTTCGTATGAGACGTACGTGCTAAATTTTCAAGGTACTTCAAACGTCCCGCAAATTCGGTCATCGTCGACGTATGGCGAGCAATTAACCCAAGTACATCCACAATATCTTGTAAATTTTCATAATTAAAACCGAGGTCCTCACTCATTTTCTTTAAGGCACGCTCATAACCAAGGTCATAACGGATATGCTCTAGCATGGCTGTTGGCGTTGTTTTATCAAATTGAATGCTATCATACGTTTTGCGAATTCGCTTAATATATTCAGGCTGATAATCCTTTAACTCCACATGCTCTAACAATAGTGTGAATACACAGCCATCCTCCGGCACTTTCTGCAGCGCATTTAATTGCGATGGTGTAATATAAGCATTCATTTTTCTGTAAACTTTTTCAAATATCGAGATATTTTTTGTATTGTACGCTAGCCGCATGAAGTTCATAATATCCTCCACGACCCAATGCGTGAAAAAGCGAATTGAGGAATCCTTCATATAGAAAGGCAAACCCGCTCTGTCTAAGGCGTCCATAAGCGGAATGGCTGACGTATTATTTCGGTATAAAACAGCCGTTGTGCCACGCTTAGACAAATTTTTTAACTGGTTCACTAAATATTTGGCCTGTAAGTTGTAATTCTCTAGGATTTTAAACGAGATTGGCTCTGCTGCAGGATTTTGCGTAAACATTTGTTTGTTATAACGCTTTTTATTTCGCTGAATAAATAGATTAGCTGGCTCTACAATCGTTGCAGATGAACGATAGTTTTGTGTCATTAGTAAAACATGTGCCTCCGGATAAACCTTTTGGAAATTCAACAAATAATCGGGCTCTGCACCGCGCCAGCTATAAATGGCTTGATCCTCATCAGCAACGACGCATAAATTTTGATGGACTGCGACGAGCTTCTCGATGATCGCATGTTGAACTGGCGACGTATCCTGACTTTCATCCGTTAAATAAAAATCGTATTGACGCTGATATTGAGCCAGCACTTCTCGATTTTTCGTGAAAATATCATTTGCCATTGACAGCATATCGTCAAAATCAATCAATAAACGGTCACTACCTGAGCGCTTATATTCCTCATACCGCTGTAAAATCTCGACTTTTCTGGGCACCTTTACTTCTGCAATTGCCCATTCCTG
The DNA here is from genome assembly GCF_038630885.1 of Lysinibacillus sp. FSL K6-0057. Lineage (NCBI taxonomy): Bacteria > Bacillati > Bacillota > Bacilli > Caryophanales > Bacillaceae > Lysinibacillus > Lysinibacillus sp. FSL K6-0057. The sequence goes on from NZ_CP152047.1 coordinate 2,598,297, forward strand.
TTCTGGCAGCATTTTATTTTTGACAAACGTTATGTATGTCAGTAGTTCGTCTAACTGATCTTCAGTAATTTTCGAGCCATTTAATTGTTCAAAAATCTCACGAAGCACTCGTTTTTTTGACATAACACCAGGCTTGTCCGCTTCTTCCATAATCCCATACGAAATGTCCTGACGTTCAAGTGTCTGCCGCACAACTTGAAATGCTAAACTATGAATCGTCGAGAAATCGATCGGCGTCAAATGCGGAAAAAACTTTGCAAAACGTGCCTTCATATCATTTGCCGATGCCTTACTAAACGTGACAGCCTTTATGCGAGAAGGTTTCACACCAAGCGTCTCAATCATATAGCCAATACGCATAATAATCGTCGTTGTTTTTCCTGAACCAGGAGATGCCAAAAGTAACAGCGGACCACTCGTTTGCAATACCGCTTGCTTCTGCACATCATTTAGATAAACGCCAAGTGAACGCTCCTTTTCCTCAAAAAATGCTTTTTGCGCTCCATTCATATCAATTGCTCCGTTCTAAAAAATCTATATCCTATTATACCAGAGGATGAGGATTCATCCGAGGAAAGCAAAGAAAGGATAATCATATGTATCAAGCAGCTTTATAATAAGGACACTTAAATGTCCTTTTACGTGTAACTACCAGTAAGTTTTCTATTTCCGCTGGGGATATATTGTACAGAATGGCGTACATTTTTTGTTATTTTTATGCTATACATGCCACATTTAATATTCGTTCCTTAGCAATATTACATCAAATACGTGTAAGGAACATCTTATTTTATGTGGATAAATATTGTGCAAATATACTTTAAATAATAAGTAGCACAATTTGTACGAATAACACTCTTATGAACGATAAATTACTCCCTACTCCCCTAAAACCAAAATGTACGTACATGCATATAGGGTATCAGAGGATTAATTAGCTCTAAGTCGTGGACTTCTGTTTACATAGTGATACCTATATGATAATTTTAGGGTAATTATTAAAAAAGTGGTAAAAAAATGAAGAGGATTCGTGTTTTAGGTATAGTTTTTTTAACAGCATTATTGAGTATAATTGGTACGTTTTTGATTATGAAAAAGAACGATGACAACGAAACTTCTAAAAATGTCGAGAGCGAATTAGATAACGGTCAATCGATTTCAAAAGAAAATGATAAGAAAGAGTTTGTATCGACAGTGGATACGAATTTTGGTTGGGAAAATGCTACATATTCCAAGAAGATTGATGAATGGAAAAGTGGAGATGAACCCTTTGTTGAGAATCTCATGCAAGAAGTTATTCAGCAAATGTCACATCAAAAAATTATTGCTGATGAAAAAGAGTCATCAATTATGATTACCCCTGAAAGAATTGAAACTTTACTCCAAATGGTACAGTCAAATAAAGATCATTTCGAACACAGAGATAAATATGTAGAGCTATTAAGTCATTGGCAGCAGGATGATTTTTCATCCGTAGACCAAGACCATAATGATATGTGGTATCTTCAAGGCACAAAACAAAGTGGACTAGCCAATGCTATTGCTACAAAAGAACAAGAAAGCGACTATATATTCCGCGTCTTTGGTATTCCAGTAGAAAAACAGAGTTAAATTTCTGTTTTTTTAATAAATTTCCTAAAAGGATCCATTTTGAAAAAAAATTGACCAAAATGGATTCTTATCCAGCAGATTTAGAGTTGGTTTTAATAAAAAAGGATGAACTTTTTCTACCTATGTTATTCAACTATCGCGCCTGATTGTGGAAGATTATAAGCATAATTCTTGTTAAACTAAAGCCCCCTATAGTTTAAGTAGATTTCTTCACAAACTTGTCTTTTTTTAACCTAATTAATTATTACTATTTATATGCTTATTTATTTTTTCTTCTGTCAATGATAAACCATTTTAAGATTCCAATTATTAGTATTAAAAGTGGTATTCCCTGGATGAAGAGAAATCCTGTCCAAAAATCATTTGTAGTGCTGGTCGGGGAGGCTGTTGCCATTACACCTATAAATAAAGCCGTTGGAGTTGCGATTACATTCAATCCCAAACTAATCATAACAAATGATAATTTTTTACTTTTAATCTTCGGTAACCCAGCCGACCAAAATAAAATTATTGCAACTAACAAAATCAAAACACCCCAAACACCAAAAACCTCTACCTCCTAACTAAACGATAGCCCATCCCATTTTCCTGAAAAGATGAAGATGCACCAACCGTCTACTGTTTTACCACAAAAACCCACATTGTTGTTCAACTAAACTGCGCCGTTAGTTTAAGTACTCTTCACAATCCTTGCGTCCAATAATTATTGTATTTTATTCTATTAAATGGCCCGTTTATTGTATAATCTTACATAATTTTAATACAGGAAACCCCTTTAGATAAAGCATATCTAAAGGGGCAAAATGGTACGACTTTCTTTTAAATCCTTCACAACATCTAAAGAAGTTCCATCAACTATTTAATCTTTACCGAGTACCTCTGCCAAAATTGGGATTGAAGAAGAGGAGCCTTTTCTTGATACTGCAAGTGAAGCAGCCTTTGAGGCAATGTTAAGGGCATATTTAACATCAGGTTTTTGGGAAATCATACTAAGGAAATAACCCAAGAAAGTATCACCTGCTGCCGTCGTGTCTTTCACCTTAACATTATAGATTTCTTGCTTGTGCTCTTGTACATTGTCTTTATATATGACCCCATTTTTACCTAAAGTCAGCACAATCTTTAAATTACTATAGATTGATAGTAGGTGGTCGAGTATTCTATTAGGTGAGCATGCCCCACTAATTTCTTGTCCTTCAATCTCATTCAGTATCAGAAAATCAATTTTCGAAAAGTCTAAATCCTTAATATCCTCGCTTATTGGGGAAGGATTAAACGCAATGGTTAACCCTTTTTTATAAGCTGCATTGATTAGGTATTCCAAGTAGTTTGTTTCGTTTTGTAGAACTAGAAAATCATCAGCATGGAAGTCCTCTAATACTTGATCAATTTGTTCAACCGTTATTTCTTTATTCGCTCCACCATAGAGCAAAATACAATTATCACCTGTCGGAGCTACTTGAATAAGGGCATGCCCTGTGATCAAACCGTCCTCATCTATTCCCTCAACATTAACTCCCGCTAATGCTAATTGTTGTTTTAGAAACAAACCATCTTTGCCAATTTTACCTGCATGAAACACTTGAGCACCAGATTTTGCAAGGGCTAGGGATTGGTTTAATCCTTTTCCACCTGGATATTCCTCATAACTGACTGAAGATAACGTTTCTCCTTCTTTAACGAGGTGAGGAACTGTATAAACTTTATCAATATTTAATGATCCGAAATTTATAAAATTCATTTACACACCCCATCATGTTAACTTACCAATAATGCTAATAGACGTTTCTTGAATAACTGATTGTCAATGGACTTACAAACTGTTGCATTAGGCATGTGCCCTGCAAATCCATCCGAAATGGCAAGTTTACTACCGTCATTTATGATCACTTGACCATAGGCAGCAGCTTCTGTCGTACACACATAGCAGTAACATAACTTGTCTTCCAAAACAATTTCATCCCATAATACAACACCCATTGCTACGGCATCAGGTAAATCAACCATATGTTCATTACTTCTTTGTAAATTATATTCAAGCAAGGAACGATTACATTGAACGGAGAACACAGCTTCTTCTTTACCACTTGCTAGTAATACATCCATATCGTCCTTATTCAAAGCTGCCTCACCTAAACATACATCAAATCCAATGATGGTAGTCGATATACCAGAGTTGAGCATAATACTATATGCCTCTGCATCTACATACACATTAAATTCAGCAACAGGTGTAGTGTTTCCAGGGCCAAAGCCAGAAGTACCCATCGTGTAAATATGCTTTACCTTTTTCATGGTCTCTGGTGCTTTTAAAATAGCAAGGGCAATATTTGTAACAGGACCAATGGTTACAATTTCGATTTCATCAGGGTTATTTTCAATCATTTCAAGGATCGCATCTACCGCATGCATGGTTTCTGGCACAAGGGTAGGATTTATTAAATGACAATCCCCCATTCCGTCTTCACCATGAACATTAACAGCTGTAACTAAATCACGCATAAGTGGTTTGGCTGCCCCAACATAAAGTGGTGGCTTTTGACCATTAGCAACCTCGATAGTCATTAGAGCATTTTTTGTTGCTAATTCAACTGGGACATTGCCACAAACCGTTGTAATCGCCTCTACTTTAAGATTAGTTGATTTTAATGCCATAATTAATGCTACCGCATCATCACTTCCAGTATCTGTGTCAATAATTAATTTCCTCATAACAAGACCTCCAATTCTTATTTGCCCTGATTATATAATTCAATCTATAATGAAAACAGGTCAAATGACCAAAAGCAAAAAGAAGGTGAAAATTTGGATTTTCAAGATATTTTGAATGATGCACCGACGCACATTAAGAAAGAATTTATTTATAGAAGCCACAAGAAAGGAAGCCTCATTATTCACCCGCATGAACAAAATAATTATCTTTATATTCTAACTACAGGGATGGCAGAGGTGTATAGACAAAGCTATGAGGGAGCGATGCTTTCGCTATATATTTATGATTCATATAGTTGCTTTGGGGAAATAGAAATTTTTAATGAAAAAGTGAAAACACTCGGTGTTATTGCGAAACAAAATTGTGAAACGATTGCTATCCATAAAACAAAGGTTTATGAATGGATGAAAATCGATTTTAACTTTAATTTATATATAATGAAACAACTTGCTTCAAAATTAACTTCAAGTTCAGATACTACGGCAAAATTATCATTGCTAACAGTTAAAGATCGTATCTTATTAAGCATACATAATCATTATAAAATCGGTGATTTAGATAACCTTACAAAGCAAATTTTATCAAGTGAGGTCTGTGCACCCATCAGAAGCTTAAATCGTTCCATCGCTCAGTGCATAAATGAGGGCTTGATAAGTTATAAAAATAAAAAATTCGCTATAACTTCAATTGAAGAAATAGAAAAGTACCTTGAAATTTTTATATAAAGATACAATTCAGGATGATATTAGTTTTCAGATAAAAAATAGAAGGCTGCCATTCTATACTATGGTGTCGCCTTCTTATCTAAGCAATAACGCTAGGGTGCGAAACCCTTCTGGCTAATGAAAAGTTCATCTTCCGAAAAATATTGCCGCATTCGTTTATAAACCATTTGATAGATGGACGGATGGTACCAATCTTCCATTTCCAGATTCCTATATAAGGCTTGTACACCCATCCTATGTGTTCGTTTCCCACCGCTTCCGTCCCCCATAAAATAATCGTCAATACATACTCGGTTAACCAAGGGACGCAGTATTTCTGCAAAACGCTCGCTGCTTGGTAATACGGGTGCGATGGCAACCTGTGTAGGAATATCGAATTCAGCCAGCTGTTGGAGTGTTTTAAGCCTTGCTGGAATAGGAGGCGCATAGGGCGTAAAATACTTGCGAATATCCTCCCTATCCGTTTCTACTGTCATACTTACCCGCACTTTATCTTTGAATTGTCGCAGTAAATCCATATCTCGACTGACAAGCGGACTTCTTGTCTGTACAAATAGGAAGTCAGGGGGATCCTCAACCATAACTTCCAGTAGAGATCGCGTCACTTTTTCCTTATGCTCTATTGGTTGATACGGGTCTGTACTTGAGGACATAAAAATGGTTACAGGCCCTTTAGCTTTGGCACGATGGAGCTCCCTTTTTAATACATTCGCCGCACCATTTTTAACATCTACCCAACTTCCCCATTCCCCTTCTCGAAAAAGAGATACAGGCATTTGACGTACATAACAATAGGAGCATCCGAATGAACAGCCTGTATAAGGATTGAGTGAATGCGTATAGCCAGAAAGAAAGCCAGTCCCTTTATTCAGAATGGTTTTTGGATTTTTATAAAAGATTTCACTTTTCATACGGAACCTCCATTCCAAGTGCGACAAGTATTACTCATTACTAGATGAAGCTCGCTTTTCAAGGTTCAAGAGCAATTTCTTCATTTCTAATCCGCCTCGATAGCCAGTTAAAGAGCCATTCTTTCCTGTTACACGATGGCACGGTATAGTAAGTAATACCGGATTAGCCCCAATAGCCGCTCCGACAGCACGAACAGCTGCTGGTTTATTTATAGCATGGGCAATGTCAGAATAGGATTTCGTCTCCCCATAAGGGATTTCACAAAGTGCTTGCCAGACGGCTAGCTGAAATGGCGTACCTACATACGCCAATGGGACAGTAAAGGTTTTCCTCTTCCCTTCTAGATACTGAATGATCTCAATAACATAGGGTTCAAGCTTTTCCTCATCTTCAACAAGCGGACTTCCTGGAAAGCGTTTCTTCGCCCATTCAAATAATTCCTCGAATGATTTGTTCTGTGAACCTACAAACACAAGCCCCTTGGAGGTAGAAGCTATATAAAAATGCCAATCCTCAAACTTTAGTAAAGACCAATACAGTATTGGTTTATTCTTTGTTTCCATCATTCGTTTCCTCCATTTTTCTCATTTGACGAAATTGTGCTGGTGTCTGTCCCGTTTTCTTTTTAAATAAAGTAATAAAATAGGGCACGTTCGCCATACCCACACAGATGGCAATCTCTCCAATCGCCTTATTTGTCTGAATCAAATACTGTTTCGCCGCGTGTACGCGAACTTGTTGTATATACGCAGCGGGCGTCATGCCTTTAATCTTTTTAAAGGTTCGATGCATATGATAGGGACTTCCATGACAAATCGTTGCTAACGATTCTAGCGTTAATTTTTCTGCGAAATTTTTATCGATGTATGCTGTGATGACATCAACCCACTCACTATCAGGCAGATTTTCATTCGTTGGCTTGCAACGTTTACAAGGGCGAAAATTTGCGCGGAGTGCTTGTTCAGCGTTTGCAAAAATACATACATTTTCTTTTTTCGGCACCCGAGATTTACAGGATGGTTTACAAAATATCCCTGTTGACTTGACAGCATAGAAAAATTGATTATTGTACGCAGTATCATTATTAATAATTGCTTGCCACTTTTCATCTGTCATCATGTCTGCATCATTCGAAATTTTATTTTCATCATTAATACAATCCCGCATTTATCTCACCTCTCCTTACAATATACTCCCTAAAAATTCACAATGTACAATTCTGAATATGGAATAGCAAGATATTGAAATTTTTTATTTAGAATCGTGAAAAATGATACCAAGACCATATCGTTTTCCAGCAGTAACCGTACTTACTCCATGACGAACCGTATTTTTGTAATATCCTTTTTTACCTTGAACAGGTCTATGGTTAGTAGGAAAGATGAGCGCACTGCCTTGATCTAATGTAATGACATGTCCCCTACTCTGAGCACGAGGAATTTGTTCCACTAGGAGTGATTCTCCACCAAAAAAGTCTTGTTCGCGTTGATTTAATACAAATACTACTTGAAACGGGAAAAACACATCGCCATATAAATCTTGATGCAAACAATTAAAGCCACCTGTTTCATACTTTAAGAGTAACGGTGTCGGTCTAGTTTGTTCATATTGTTCACAAGTGTTCAAAAAATCTTGAAGCTGAGCTGGAAAATGTGCTGTTTTCTTTAAATAACCTAACCATCGATTAGCTGTTTTGGCCAATTCTTGATAAAAGGACTCTCTTAAACTTTGGATGATTTCAGGCAATGGATAGGAAAAATATTTGTATTCCCCCTCCCCAAAGCGATACCTCGTCATATTAATGGTCGTTCTGTATGGCTCTTCCTTACCATACAACCCTATTAAAAATTCACATTCCTCTTTTGTTAAAATTACTGGAAGCTTTGCAAATCCTTGCTTGTCTAGTTCATGTTGAATGGAATCCCACTCCAAGCTGCCAACACGTGTTTGAATATCTTGGACCATTTTTATTCCCTTCTTAGCCTTCTTAATAACTAACACTATAACCTCATCAATAGAAAAAAATAAGGCGTTTAGAATGGAATAGCAAGATAACAAAATGAGTAAAGCTACTTTTATGATAAAGTAAACTAACAAACCGTGTATGTTGAAAAGGAGAATGAAAAAGTGATATGGCATGACGTTGACGATGTGATGATCATTACCTTACCAGCAAATTTTGATATGCATGCAAATCTAGGCTATTTAACAAGAGAAAAAAATGAATGCCTGTATGAAATAGAGAACAATATCATCACAAAAGTGATAGCCATTGGAGAAATGCAGTCTTTAGTACAGATAAGCGTAATCGATAATCAACAAATGGTTGTTCAATTCCTAAATGGTTCTAGGCCTATTGAAAAGGGGGAGCGGGAAAAAATTGCAACATATATACTTGAATGGTTTGATCTTGATAACGATTTAACGCCATTTTATGAAATGGCAAATGCGGATCCATTACTTAAAATACCTGCCCAAAAATTCTATGGATTACGAGTTATCGGCATTCCCGATTTATTTGAAGCGTTATGCTGGGGCGTTTTAGGGCAACAAATCAACCTTGCCTTTGCCTACTCTTTAAAGAGACAATTTGTAGAAAGCTTTGGCGGTTCTATCGAATGGAATGGTAAAAAGTATTGGGTATTCCCTCCGTACGAACGAATTGCACAGTTAGAACCTACTGACCTAGCAGCTATTAAAATGACAGTTAAAAAAAGTGAATATATTATTGGCATTGCAAGACTAATGGCAAACGGAGATTTATCGAAGGAACAATTAAAGAAAATGGATTTTAAAGAGGCAGAAAAAAGCTTAATCAAAATACGAGGAATCGGACCTTGGACAGCCAACTATGTGCTAATGCGCTGCCTAAGGTTTCAGACGGCTTTTCCAATCGATGATGTGGGTCTGATTAATTCAATAAAAACATTACGTAATATGAACCAAAAGCCTATGAAAGAGGAAATTTTAGCGCTCTCGATACCATGGAAAAACTGGGAATCCTACGCTACCTTCTATTTATGGCGTGTTCTTTACTAAATAATGACAACTTTATAACCTTGATTTGAGAGCATGTTTTGAAAAAAATCAAATAAACATGCTCTTATGCAGCTACGTTCTTCGACAATAATGACGAACAATCGCAATGGACACAAAATTCATATTATAGCTGTAAATCTTTAATACAATCCATCGTTGTTTTTATAAACGCTTTGACAGCGGGAAGAGATTGTTTCTTCGACCGAGTAATGATGCTTATTTCACGGAAAGGTTCGGGTAAGAGAGGTTTTACAATGGAACCTTGTAAATTATAGGGTAAAGCTAGTTCTGGCATGATTGTAATGCCTAATCCTTCACGTACCATTGCAATGATCGTTTGATTTTCTTCCACATTAAACTGGATGTTTGGAGAAACTTCTTGTTCTTTTAAAAATTGCTTGACACTCACTTCACATCCTAGTTGGGGCATAATAAAAGCCTCCCCTTGAAGATCTTCCGCCTTCACTTGTCCATTTTTTGCAAGATGATGATGATTAGGTACTATAAGGACTAATCGATCTCTTAATAGGGGTATAGCCTCCAAATGAGCCAGGGGGTGACTTAAAGATGTAAAACCGATATCCACTTTCCCCTCTTCTACCCAACGTGTAATTTGTTCATAGCTCCCCTCATAAAAGTTTATTTCAATTCCTTCAAACTCTCCTCTAAACCTTGATATGATCGTTGGCAACACTTTTGAGGCGAAACTAGAAAAGCTGCCAATGTTAATTTTCCCGTTTTGTATACCTAAAATAGAAGCGGCTTCTTGTTTAATGCTTTCTGCTTCGGATAAAATATTTCTCATATTTTTGATGATTCGCTCTCCACTATCTGTTAAGGAGATGCCATTTCTCCCTCTATTCAAAAGTGTAATACCGAGTTCTGACTCTAATGAAGCGATGTTATGGCTTATGCCCGATTGTGTCATAGCCAATATTTCTCCTGCTTTTGTGAAATTCCCCATATCGACTACTTTGACGAATATTTCTATTTGCAAAAGGTTCACCATATAACCTCCGTATAAGATTTAACTTTCCATTCGACTTCCTCATGTTGATGATTAAAAACATGAATTTTACTTATTAATTCTATCATAATACAATAATCTTAGAATGAAGGAGGAGATAGCAATGAATAAAAAGGTAGCGTTTTTTTATGTAGATGCTTTCACAACAGAAACGTTTGGAGGAAATCCAGCTGGCGTTATACCGCATGCAGAAAACCTAACAGATGAGGAAATGCTAAAAATAGCCAATGAATTAAACCTGTCGGAAACAGCCTTTCTTTTACCATCAACAAATGAAAATGCAGATTATAAAATAAGATATTTTACACCTACAAAAGAAGTTGATTTTTGCGGTCATGCTACGTTAGGTACAGCATGGTTAATGGCTAATCAGTACAATTGGATTGATAAGGACGAAAAAATAACCTTTGAATCGAACATTGGACTAATTCCTGTAAAATGGATTACAGAAAACAACCACTTAGCGAGCGTGTCTATGACCCAAGTACGCCCCCATGTAAAAAGTATAGACATTCGCCCTGAAATCGTTGCGGATCTTGTAGGAATTCATGAAACAGACATTGATGATAGCTATCCAATAAAAATAGCGAATACAGGAGTCCCACATCTTATGGTTCCAGTTAAAACCCGTCAAGCAATTGACCAAGCAGAACCTAAATTAAACGAGCTTAAAAAGATGAACAATCAATTTAACATATCAACCACTCACCTCTTTACCTTTGACACAAATGGGGAATTTGATATTTATACAAGAGATTTTTGTCCAAATATAGGAATTGATGAAGATCCAGTTACAGGGGCAGCAAACGGTGCATTAGGCGGTTATTTATATCTAGAGAATCTACTAGCTCCACAAGAAAAACATCAATTAGTAATTGGTCAAGGACATACGATCAATAGACCAGGGATTCTTTATGTGACGATTACACCTGATGGAGAGAACGCCGTTATTGAAGTAGCAGGAGCAGCAGTTGTTTCAATAGAGGGGAAAATACTTTTATAAAAAATTTTTCTGAATTTTCTGCATTAATAATCATCATAAAATAAAACTTCTCTAAATTCTTCACTTAAATTTAGAGAAGTCTTATTTATGCCAAAAGAAGATTGTAGTGGTTAGTTTAATGCATTTAAATGCGTTTTTAAGAATTGCATAAATGGTTGCTCGATTAGATCGGATTTTCGTGAGCAAATAAATAAACTTTGCTGAATAGCTGCCTGCTCAACATACACTTGAGCAAGTTTCCCGTTTGTTATACTTTCGGCCACACTATAGGACGGAGCTAAAGTCATGCCATACCCCGCTTCCACTACTTTGATAGATTCATGTAAGCCCTGCATTTGAAGTCCTAGTTTAGGTAAAGGCGCATTAAACGTGTAAAAAATGGACTCCAATAAATCGAGTGTCGAGCTACCACGTTCCCGATAAATAAAGTCTTCGTTTGATAATTCATAAATGGAGACCGTTTGATTTGCGAGAGGATGTAAAGGATGGACTATAAACCAAAACGGGATGTCTAATACCTTTTCAAACTGTAAATCTGTATGGCCAATTTTACTTTGAACGACGAAACCAAAATCTACTTCATAATTCAGAACTTGTTCTTCCACAGATTGAACATTGCCTAACGATACAAAAAATTCAATTTGAGGATGAGCAAGCTTGTACTTAGCTATGATAGGCGGAAGTATATAATTAATAGGGATGTAAGAGGACGCAATATGTATTTTATCTTCCTTTGCTAAAAATTTACCGAGCTTCTCATCAATTTGTGCTTCTAAATAAAATAAACGCATGCCTTGCTCGTATAAAAACTTCCCCTCTGGCGTTAATTGAATTCCACGTCCTTTGCCTTCAATCAATTTAGCCCCTATTTCATTCTCTAATTTTCGAATTTGAATGGTGACAGCAGGTTGACTAAGTAGCATACTATTCGCTGCTGCAGTAATGCCACCAAGCTTGGCTACATTCGTAAAGATCCTCAATGCATGTAAATTCATTCCATTCACACCTTTCTATCCATAAATTTAATTTATGAATAAGCAATAATTATATATTTGTTTTATGTATAGTTTATCAGTAATTTAAGTATAGAGGTGATTGAATGGAAATTTTACTACAGGAATGGTTATCAGTAAAAGGAATGATTTTATTTACAATTGGTTTACTCGCAGCCATAATTGGCGTTTTGTTTGGTGCAGCAGGCTTTATTTTGATGCCTTCATTATTACTCGTTGGCATTCCAATTCATACAACGGTCGCCGTTAATAAATTTGCGACAGGTTTATCAGCCCTATCAAATGTTGTTTCGTTTGTCATAAAAGGACGTTTATCTGTAAAAAAATATTTTTCTTTCATGATCGTTTCTAGTTTAGGAGGTGTACTTGGTGCATTATTAGCAATCCTCTTATCGGAACAAATCATGAATGTAGTCGCGTGTATAAGCTTAATTTTCGCATTTATGATTGTACTTTGCAGTAATAAATGGATTGTCAAAGATGTAAAAGAAACAGAGGAACAACCTTTGAATAAGCTCATTCCATTTGCAATTTCAATTTATGACGGAGGCTTTGGACCAGGCTCAGCTCTTATGAATATAACCTATTTCTTGAAAAAACAATACTCTTATTTAAAAGCAGTCGAATTAACAAGAATGACCTCTTTGTCAAGCTGTACAGGTGCTTTTCTTTTTTATTACTTTACTGGTCTTGTTAATTGGGGAATTGCTATTCCAGTTTCACTTGGCTCTATTGCTGGCTCTTTCTTAGGCTTAAAAATTATTCCGTACATCCAAACAAAATGGATTCAAATGATTTTACCCATCATTTTTTTGTTTTTAATTGTTCAAGTTGTCACGGATTTAATAAAATAAATTTACATACATGCAGAAAACAAGTCCTACCCTTTATATCCGAAATTTAAGGACATAAAAGGCAGAGCTTGTTTTGAATTCGCAATTTACGTTAGAAATAGCTACTGTTAATAGAATAGACGAACAATTTTAGCAATAATACTTTGCATATTTTTTATTTATCTACCGCCACTCACATTTATAATTTCTCCAAGGATGTAATTTGAGGCATCGGAAGAAAGGAAGGCAATTACTTCCGCTATCTCTTTAGCCGCTGCAGCTCTTTTAATTGGTACAGAGGAAGCCATCCGTTCAAGTCGATTGTCGCCAGGAGCAAATTTATCGTGAAAGGGTGTTTCTACCATTCCAGGTGCTACCCCATTAACGATAATTCCATATTCAATTAATTCTCTGGACATGCCAATCGTCATTGTATTGATAGCTCCCTTAGCAGATGCATAATGAATACTTTCCCCTGCCCCACCAATACGTGCAGCTGCAGAAGAGACATTAATAATTTTTCCGCATTTCTTCGGAATCATATGTCTTAATACAGCTTGAGAGCATAAGAGCACACTGTTGACATTTAGTTTGAACGTTTCTTCCCATAGCTCTTCACTCATTTCCATAAAAGTACTTTGACGAATGCCGCCTCCAGCGTTATTCACTAAGACATCAATCGTGCCGAATGAAGAAATAGCTTGCTCAACCATTGCGTTCACGTCTTCTTTATTCACAATATTAGCTTGAATAGCAATGGCGTCTCCACCTTTTTCTTGAATTCGTTTGACAGCTTCATTGGCACCTTCCACATTTGTATGATAATTGATAATTACTTTAGCCCCTTGTTTTGCTACTAGCTCAGCTGTGGCAAATCCAATCCCAGAGCTTGCACCTGTGATAAGAATAACCTTTCCTGACAAGTTATGCATAGCGTCCCACCTAACAAAATGATATTAATAGTAATTCGTTCATAAACAACTCAATGCTCACGCACCACGATCGTTAGTCACACGATGCTACTACTAGTATATTTTTTAATGATCGTAACTAAAATCGCAAGAAGAAGTACAATAAAACTATTAATGAGTAAATAGTAGGCAATGTTCAATCCATAGAATAACGCAAAGGGATCACGAATAATAATTAGTGCTAATACACTTCCTAGTCCACCAAATACACCTGCTAGTAGTAAAATGATGAAAGCAGCATGATATAGATTTTTCTTTTTTTTGAAAAATAGAAACCCAATCACATTTGCACTAACGATCAAAAAGCCTATTAGTATAAAGAAAAAACTTTCCATTTAACGCCCTCTTTTCAAAACGATTTCTTACTGGCTATCCCTTCCCCTTTGACTCATTATATACAATAAGCGTAATGAGTGTTTTTATTAAACAAATTCCCCCATCCATTTTATTCTCCTTAAAAAATATCCTTAATAACAACTTAGCAGGAGATAGAAACGTTGCTACTGTCAAATGACTCTGCCCTTTTTAATGATTGCTCCTGTTTGTTGAAGAAGCTTTCGTTTAATTACTCTTGTTCTCTAGCCTTTCAGCTAAATCATGAAAATCTTGCACCGCTTCTTGTAGAGATGATTTTTTAGCTAACGAGATCCCTTTTTGAATAGATTTAGAAGCTTCTTCAAATTTATTTGCTTTAATTTGGGCATCTGCAAGGCAATACCAGTAAAACCAGGCATCCATTTCTGAAATTTTATCTTTATAAAATTTTTCGATTACTGGATAGTATTTAGAATATAATTCTTCGTTATAGAGCAACTTGTCATCATTCCATTTTAGTACATTCACCAAATAACTATCGCCCATATACATTTGCCAAATTGCTAGACCAACTTTTTGTTTTTCATTCACAAAATCCATTTTATGATAAGGAGCATCAGCAAATTTTTTGAATGCATTATCAATCCATTGATAAATTTCAAGTTCGCTTCCTGCCGCTGCACCAATTGTAACACCGAATAAGTATTCCTTTTTCCCATCACCTGTAATATCTGCCAAACCTGAAAAATCCAAATCTATCCCTTGAATTTTTGTTTCCAACACTTTTCGCCAATCAGCATTGTCCTTTTTTAGCACGATTGATCCAAACTGGAAAGGAGATGGTTGATTTTTTGCTTTCATTTTAAATGTAAATATTATTTCTTTCTGTCCATCTTGATCAAAGTCATAGAGTTGAATTGGCAATGTGGGGTAAGAATTTTTAGGACTTATAAGGGACGCATTCAATGGCATAAATCTGCTAACAATTTTCATTATGTCTTCTTTCTGGTTCTCGCTAGCATGGACCAATATTGGACTAAAGCTAATTGCAAAGAGTAGCCATAATGTAAGTAGCATTATTTTCTTCATCAATATGTCTCCTTTTTACACCAAAATCAAGCCAATACAATTTATGAGCCTAGTGAAATCTTAGTTTGTCCTATTCAGTTACAATAATTCCTTGTCCAACTAGCCTGCTTCGTTAGCATAAGAAGCGATAGCTCTAAATGAGCAACTAGCAAAGTCTATTTACTAGCAACTACTTTTTGGTATGTTATAAATAGCATAAACCCTATAAAACAACTAAAGAAATTCAAAATAAAATCATCAATATCAAAACTTCCTAAATAGCTTAGTAATTGGAAACTCTCTATGCTAGCTATTAACAAGAAACAAGTAAACATGGTTCTCGTTAAATTTCTTTGGATTGGAAAGGCCATAGGTAGGAGAAATCCCATTGGTATAAAAGGAATAATATTGCCTAGGATGTTTATTAAATAAACGCCATATTGTATATCGCTTAGATAAGCGCCAATTGTTCTAAAAGGAACTAGGTTTACACTTGTTCCTCGTGATTTATTCATTTGTATAGTATTGATGACGCTCATTATATTTCCATCGAACTTAATCACTACAAAAATAAACAATATGAATAAATATATAATAAATACACCTTTCCAAGTGTTTTTAAACACCTTTGCAAACCTCCTTCCACAAGCTTCTTTTTAGTTATGCCATTCATACAATTATCATCTTATTTTGGATAAAATAGGGAATTCACACCATTACATACTAACATATAATTGAATTAATTAGCACCGATAGCTTAAATAAAAAAGGCTCTACTCCATACTTGAAGTAAAGCACCTCGGTAGTTCAATAACAAAACATTAAAAGAATTCATATAACCCATTTACAAAATAATCATATACGTTATCATCAATAATCTTTTCCCCATACCCTTCAAAAAAAATGGCTTTATCTATTTCATGTTCAAAAGCATTGGGCTTTGGGCGTATAGCCAATGATATGTCATACCTTGGGTCACCATAAGCTCCGCTTCCCCAATCAATTACTCCTGTAATGACTCCATTGGAAACTAAAACATTATCAATTGTAAAGTCGCCATGAATTAAAGTTTGTTTATAGAAGTTAGGTTTATTTGTTTTAATGTATTCTAATAATTTCTCATTTCCATCCACTTTATAATTTTTCAAATTATATTCAGCTTGATTTAGCATTTGATCAATCCATTTTCGTTCACAAATTAGCTCTTTGGGACATGGGGTTGTATGGATTTGAAATAGGAGTGCACCAAAGTTAAATATCATTTCTTGCCGCTTCGCTTTATTTTTCTCGCCAAATAAAGCCGTCCTTAGTGTTTCCCCCTCTAAAAACTCAAGGAGAGCCCAGGAATTCCTATGGTTTTCTTGTTTAACAAATTTCTTCACTTTTGGAACAGGTAGTTTGGTTTGATTAGTCAAACAGTTTAATACAGCTATTTCTCTATTCAACCAAGAACAAAATAATTCTCCCTTTGTCCTTTTCAATGCATAAAATCCTTGGTTATTTTCAATTAATCCAACATCAGAGCTATAACCTTGCCGTGGAAACCTTATAGAATAAATTTTGTTAAGATATTCTTTAATTTCACTTGGAATTTCATCGATAAGTATTGGTTGCATTGAGTACACTCCATCTAGTAAGGATTTTTACTATCTTATTTCTCTACATATAATAAAATCCCCTTCTTCAACTAAATAGCACTACTATTAAGTAGAAAAAGATTCTACTCCATACTTGAAGGAAGCTCCTCTTTAGTCTAATAGCAAAACAGCTGTTCAAAAAGATTCGTCTTTTTGAACAGCTGCATTTTATTGCAATGGAATGTTTACTTCAATATTTTCCCCAATCGGATTCGTGTAATAGTTCAAATATAGTTTAGCTTTTCCATTATATTCTTCAAATTGTGATGTCTCCACTACATACTGCTCATCTCGAGAAATCGTCACACCTTTGAATTCTAACGGCGTACCATCTTCTTTTATGGCATCAGAGAGCATTAATAATTTGCCTTCATTATTTTTATTCATCTTAACTGCTACATTTTGCTGCACTATTGAAATGTCCCCCTTAAAATAAGTAGGCTTCGTGAGTATTTCTTTTGTGCCAAAATCAACTTCGATAAAATCCTCACCCTTTGGCACAGCTTGAACTGCGCCAATCATAACCGTCAATGACGCTGGATCATCGAAATAGTTACTTTGCAAATAGAGCGTAAATTTGCCATCTCGAATATCTCCACCTGTTGAAATATCATTTCTAATACTATCTCTACGCTCACCGCTTTCTGTCATAACGGCAACATCATCCAGCGCTAATAGTTGCATTGTATTATCTTTGGCTACCTCAATATCGAGTGCCACTTTTAATGGCGAACGGCGAATTTGTGTAATCGTAAATCTCTGCCCATTGACATCGATCGTACGATTCGCAGTAAAAATTTTCTCCTTTGCGATCTCGTTTTTCAGTGAAAACGGTAAAGATATTTTAATGTTACCTTTCTCTTCATCATGAAAGTGAAAAACTGCTTTAAAATCCTTGGAAGTATAGACGATAGGCTTTAAAAAATTATATTTCACTGATGAAGAGATGTATGTTTGATTGCTTGCATTCATCGTAAACGTACAGCCGCATTCAATCTCCTCATCTCCTTGAAACAATTGAACTTTCTCTAAGTTTAATTTAGAAATATCAAATGAGGCATCAGCGTCATAGAACAATACAAATCCCGAATTATCGGCAACCACGCCCTGCAATGTAAGGGCTAGACCTTTTCTAGATTGCGTCACATTGATTTCTTCATAGTATTCATGATCTACAATATCTTTTATTCCTTTATCTATTGCAATCGCTGTTACAATTGCTTGAAAGCCAGGTATTTTAGCAACTTGGCTAGCAATCGTTGGCGAGACGCGAATCGAAAAGAGAAGGCTTAGGCAAAGCATGGTGATGAATGTAGCCGAAACAATGCGCTTCTTTCTTCTTTTTTCTCGTTGAACTTTCCGAAACATGTCCATGCGAACTTGTTGCAATTTCTCCTTTGGAACGTCAATCAATGGTTTACTCATAGCCAGTCCTCCTTTTCTCTAGCAAAGCTTCTAAGCTTCTTTAAAATGTGATGAAGCTTCGACTTTACAGTTCCCTCAGGAATTTGATTTAGCTCAGCAATTTCTTTATTTTTAAGTTGTTGGAAATATTTCATATAGACGAGTTGCTGCTCTGACAAAGATAAATGTTCCAATAATCTCTCCATATCTGAATAGATGACCCATTCAGATAGGTGGTGTTCCTCAATTTGAACAGTCGGTGGACGTTTTCGTAAATGGTCTTTACAGCAATTGATTAAGACGCGCACAAGCCATGTTCTGGCATATTCGTGCTGTTGAACGGTATGCATTTTTTTGAGTGCCTTGTAAACAAGCTCCTGCATCACGTCCATCGTGTCTTGCTCATTTTTCATATATGTAAAGGCCATGCGATATAAAATATCCTCATCCATTTCAATAAGTGAAAGTATCGCTTCTTGATCTCCACGTATAGCACGCTGCTCTAATTCAAATTTCATCTTTTTTCGCCTCCTTCCCTCATTAGACTACGTATTGTTTCATTTCGTTCAAAAATTTTTGAATTTTTTTAGGAAACTGTCATTTCAACACATCTCCCGTTAATAATAAGAAGCGATTGCTCTACTTGAACAATCGCCTTTTCCCCTTACCTGTATGTATTGACAAAATTAAACACCATAATGAATCATTCATTTATTTTGTTTTATTGCCTCAGCTATTTTCTTGATTAATTCTTCAAGTTCTGCTGATTGGTATTCTGCATTGGCTTCACTGACCATATTTAAAAATTGTTTATGAGAGCTCAGTGATATCAAGGTTATTCCCCAATAGGCGAGACTTTTAAACGGTCGATTTGTGCCATGTGCGAATGTTTCGAGTCCTTAGAAAGCAGTTCATCAAAAAGGTCACCCTCTACATCAATGCCATTATATATTTCAGGTGCATAAGCAGCATACTCCTTGCTTTTTCTATACAAGAAATGATTCCGGCATAGTATCACACACCCCATTTCTAAAATTAGATTATGTTTCTTGCAAGAGGATTTTTGCTAGACGAACAATGCCTTCCTCAATTGCTAGCTCATCTATTTTAGCAAAACCAAGTACCCATCCTTTTCGATTATTTTCTAAGCAATACTTGCTAAGTGGGTAAACACGTATCCCATTTTCGAGTGCGAGGTTCGTCATCGCTTCTTCATCAAACGACTCTTCCGCTTCAAGAAGCATATGCAAACCCGTTTCAATGCCACTTAGCTTGAAACGTTCGGCTAGTCCTGTTGCCATAATCGCCTTCGTCATCGCTTCATGTCTACGTCGATAGACATTTCTTGCTCTCCTCATATGACGCATAAAATGACCGTGCTCAATAAAATGAGCAAGCGTTAATTGCTCCATAATGGGAAGATGTCGATAGGTTAATTGTTGGACTTGCGCAAGTTGGCGAATGGCATCTTTTGGACCAATCACGGCAGAAATTCGTATGCCAGGAGCAACCATTTTGGAAAAACTCATCATATACAATGTGTTTTGAGGTTGTTGGCTAAACAAGGTAGGAAGCGGACCACCACGATACCTAAATTCACCATCATAATCATCTTCTACAATCCAAAATTGATCCTTTGCAGACTTTTGCAGCAATTGTTGTCTGCGTGGCTCAGACATAATGACACCAACCGCACATTGGTGAGAAGGCGTAACAAAAATGAGCTTGGTTTGTGGATCAATATGCTCTACTTGTACGCCATACTCATCCACGGGTACAGCAACAACATTCATACCCCGATATTTCATGGTCATCCAGGCCGCAGGAAAGCCAGGATCTTCAACAGAAACTGTTTCTCCTTCCTTTAAAAGAGCTTGGGCAATGAGATCGATGCTATGCTGTGCACCAGAGGTTAAGATGATTTGGTCAATATCTACATGAACACCTCTTTCAAATGTCAGATAACGTTGAATCTGTTCACGTAGCGGTGTAAAACCATAAGCGTTGCCGTAACCCCAATTGGTCAAATCGGTTTCTGCTGAAGCCTGTAAAAAAGATTGTCGCCAAATTTTTCGAAATTGCTCGTCCAAATACGGCTCATGGGGGCAAAAATCGATTTCTACGTTTTGATTTGCTTTCCCTCTAAACCAGCTGTTTAATTCATCAACTGCTACGTTTAATAAAGGTAATGATGGCGTAGATGGTCCTTGAGGAATCACCTTTTCTTGCGAGTCGGTTTTATATCCCCATTCACTTACCCTTGTTCCGCCACGCCAATTTGTCACGGTATATCCTCGACTAAATAATTCCTCATAAACAATTTGAATGGTTGAGCGTGAAACACCTACTAATAAGGCGAGCTCTCGGGATGGAGGAAGTAACTCGCCTGGTGGCCATTTTCCTGTTGTAATATGATGAATTGCTTGGTCAAGCAACTGCTGCCATATGGGATTTTTATCGTCTCGGTTAACTTGTAACATTCAATTCACTTCCAGTTAGAATAGATATTGTTAAAATTAATAGTTTCGTACAGTCAAACTTATTATACTATCAATTCGATAATTAAATGGAAATAGGATGTTTTTAGTACACTTTGCATCATTTAAATACATGATACTATCCTTTTAAAGGCTACATCGGCAGCATAAATCGTTCTATCAATATCATGTATGGAATGAGCAGTCGAGATAAATATGCTTTCATATTGAGAAGGAGGTAAAAGTATACCCTGTTTAAGCATCTCTCTATAAAAACGACGAAACATCTCGACACCTATTTTTTGAGCATCATCAAAATTTTGTAAGGGATGATCGATGAATGCGTATCCAATCATCGTCCCAGCTTTCGTTGTTTTAAGGGGAATATTATAGTTATGAGCTACTTTTGATAAGCCTTGAATAAGTCGATCTGCTAACGCTTCTATATAGTTGTAACTGTCATGATTTAATTTATTGATTGTGGTATACCCCGCTACCATCGCTATTGGATTACCCGATAAGGTTCCAGCCTGATAAATATTCCCTTCAGGAGCAATGTGATTCATGATTTCTTTTCTTCCACCATATGCGCCAACAGGCATTCCTCCACCAATGATCTTGCCTAAACAAGTTAAGTCTGGTTTTATGTTATAAAGCCCTTGAGCAGAATGATAATCTATCCGAAAACCAGTCATGACCTCATCAAGTATAAACAGCCCACCATATTTTGTAGTGAAAGAACGTATTGCTTGGAGAAATTCAGGGTTAACTGGTATTCCCGCCATATTGCCTGCAAATGGCTCTACTATAACCGCTGCAATTTGTGCGCCATATTTATCAAATACTTTCTTCAGTGCTTCGATATTGTTATAGGGAATGGAGATTGTATGTTTAGTTATTTCTAAAGGTACACCCAGACTATCAGGAAGGCCGAATGTAGCAATTCCTGAGCCTGCCTTTACTAATAGATGATCACTGTGTCCATGATAGTTTCCATCAAATTTCACAATCAAGTTTTTGCCAGTAAAGCCTCTAGCTAGTCTAATGGCGCTCATTGTCGCTTCTGTACCCGAGTTAACCATTCGAATCTTTTCTATGGAAGGAATGCGAGTAGATATTAATGTGGCTAGCTTATTTTCTTGTAAAGTTGGCAATCCGAAACTTGTCCCACTATTGATGGCTTCAAGAAGTGCACCTGAAACCTCCTGATCTGCATGCCCGTGAATTAATGGTCCCCAGGAAAGAACATAATCTATATAGCTATTGCCATCAATATCATATATTTTCGAGCCTTTCCCATGGCTTATAAAAATCGGCTCCATCCCAACAGATTGGAATGCTCTCACTGGGCTGTTTACGCCACCAGGCATAAGCTTTTTTGCTATTTCGAAGGCTTCTATTGATTTCGTCGTATCTATTTTAAAAACCGCCTTTCGTCATTAAATGTTTGTTAGTTTATATTTATCTTTGTTTAATTTGTTGTCCCTCATGTATGTGTTGCTGTTTTCTGAGCAATGGCACATTCATTAATAGATGTGCGCCTAAACCCGCTACAAGCCCCCAAAATGCACCACCGACTCCTAGTAATGTAACATTTGCGGCTGTTGCCAAAAAAGTAATGAGTGCCGTTTCGCGTCCATTAGGATATGTTAAAGCATTGGCAAGGCTACTACCGATTGTACCCAGCAAGGCTAATCCAGCTAAGGTTGCAATAAACGTAGCTGGAAGAATTAGAAACAAAGCAGCCAATGTTACCCCAAAAACACCGACAATTATATAAAAAATGCCACAGACAATCCCTGCAATATAACGTTTACTTGAATCCTCATGAGCGTCCTTCCCCGTACAGATGGCTGCTGTAATTGCTGCTATGTTAAAGGCATGCGATCCAAAGGGTGCTGTCAGGAGTGATCCCAATCCTGTTACAATCAAAATCGGATTGGCACTCGTTTTAAATCCATCATTTCGCAACACTAACATGCCTGGCATGTACTGTCCCGTTAAGGTAATAATAAAAAGCGGCAAAGCGACACCCAATAATGCATGTAGAGAAAACGTTGGCGCAACAAAAACAGGAGATGCGAAGGCCAACTCGATATGACTGAAATCTACCCGCCCCATACTTATCAAATAAATCAAGCCAATCACTAGCATACCGACAATTGCATAGCGAGATGTAAACCGTCTTAATACGATATACGTAGTAAACAGGACGATGACAAGTAAAGGTTCCACTTTCGCACCACCAAAGGCTGATATACCAAACTGTAATAAAATACCTGCCAGCAGACCTGAGGCAATGCCTGGCGGAATGAGCTGGACAAAACGTTCAAACATGCCTGATAAACCTAACAACACAAATGCTATTGCAGAAATAATATAAGCACCAATGGCTTCAGCATAGGGAGTAACCGCCAAAGCCGAAACAAGAAACGCCACGCCTGGTGTTGACCAAGCTGTAATAATGGGTTCACGGTATCGGTAACTGAGCTAGATACCCGTCACCCCCACACCAATGGAAATCGACCATATCCATGATGCGGTCATTTCTGGACTTAGACCAGCAACCTTGGCAGCCTGAAACACCAGGATAAAAGTGCCCCCATAGTTAACTAAAACTGATATAAAAGCTGCTATGGTGGGCGAAAGTAAATCACGCACATTCAGTGAAACGGATGTTGGGTTCATACACTTTCCTACCTTTCTACTAATTATTTAAATCGCATCTTCATTCTAGAAATATTCATCACGTATTAATGTCTGTTCTCTTCATTTGTGGCTGTTGTCATTAGCTCTTTTTATGTAACGAGAAGATTCCAGTAAAACTTCAATTTGCTTGATTACCAGAAGCGCTTTACCGAACGAAAAAAGTGTTACGTACTTCTACTTGCTGCTATCCGATAAAGTCTGAACTAAACTGTAGCATTCCCCTCCTTGCTAATTGTCAGTTATAAATGAACGGTCTTAGCATAACGTAATACGGATTGATAAAAAACATCCAAAAATGCGAATTTTAGCAGTCCATAAAAATTAGGTACACAAAAAAACCACTATCCCTATATGACTAGGGTTAGTGGTGCTTACAGTGATTTCATTTACCAAGTTCTGAAAACCAGTACTATGTATGTGGGATTTTTTCAATATGGAACATTTCCCCTAATGCAATTGGATTTTCTTTTGCGGTAATATGCTGAGGATCAATACGGTACACTTGAACAGGCCCTCCGAAAACGGCTGATCGGTATTTGTCCACGTGTTGCTGGGATAAGGGACGATGATAGTAACCAGGTACATATTTATTTATCATTTCTTGCAACATATGTGTCGCTTCATTCAGATCGACAATAGGTTGAGCCTTGCCAAAAACCATGACACTCATATAAGCCGTGTCCGTCTTTGCAGGTACTGGATTCGTAATCGTTCCATATTCATCACATACCGTAAAGCAGACCTGTGGATTCTCTCCCATCACTTGATTTCGTCTCCCACCAGTGGCTCCATGGAAATAAAGCACTCCATTTGTCCACACAAAATTAAGTGGGACAACATACGGCAAATGACCATCAACCAAACCCAGATGCCCAATGCGAGCTTGCTGCAAAAATGTATCTATTTTGTTCTTGTCCAACACTTCTCTTACTTTGTAACGTACCTTATCCATTGTTATCACTCCTACTTGTAGTATGATGTGATTTTATCAACCTTTGGATTGAATAAAAACGTCCATAACTATCGCAATTAAGCAATCCATTTTCAGTGGAGAGTTTAAATTGAATAATAGCTATGATTAATTATTAGCAGGTTTAGTTCAAAGTTTTATAAAAAGAACTGAGCGGGAAATAACGCTCAGTGCCATTGCCTCATTTGGTCATATTTAGTTCCAGAAATATTCTTTAACGTCATAAGATTCGATTTGAACGAAAACTAAATGGTTATTAGTTAAGTTAGTGATTTTAATGGTGTCTCGGCTTGAAAGTGGGAGCTGAAAAACAGGATATGTTACATCCTTCATTAAGAAAAAATTGAAGCCATTCACGTATTCATTTTCTTCAATAAATTTACCTAATTGCATATTAAACGTAAGTTTGTCTACTCTAATTAAGTTAAAAAATTGATTCTTTTCAATGACCTCTAAGTGGTGAAGCTTTCTTCTACTTGGGAATACCGGCGTTTGTAAAATGAGCTGATAATCGTTATTTAGATATTCACTAATTATTTCGAGCGGTATTTCACTTTGATATTCCTTGATTCTGTTAGGGGGGTTATTTGAAATGAAAGGCAAATTTTCAAAAGCATACTCTTTCACATATTTTTCTCCTTTCCACTAACCTCAATAACTACTTATTGGCGTCTTTTAAATCTTCTATCATACTTCCTTCTTTCTACAAAGTCATTATGTCAATATGAATCCTGTAGGTTACCATTTGAAATCTTCCTTACTATTTCCAAATAACTAAAACCGTATTGTCTATCTGATTTTCGCAGCCTACAAGATTATAATCCGTTCTTTCAGTAGCTTCGACCATCTCAATTGAAGTGCAAGTAGTATCCTCAACACTTCCTACACCAAATTTATCTCTTCGTTTGTCTTTTGTTGATTTTATAACTACACCATCATAGTCAAGATCATGAAGAATTGGATCACCTTCTACTGTATACCTAACTACTCGTATACGATCCTTCTGTCCCTTTTCAACATGATTCAGAAAATCCTTCAATCTCTCTTTATTTTCTATTTCTCCATGCCTATCTAAAATATCTTCAGTTGTAGGGATATAATCTGGAATATTATGTTGTTCCGTTTTTTTAATAGCTGTGCTTCCCGTGTTTTGACAACCAGCTATGAAAAACGAAAATAATAAAATAGATACTATGTTGATCTTTCTCATTGGTTTACATCACCCCCTTTTGCAAGTAGTCGTTTCCTTGCTTAAGGGGGTTACAATTTAGTCAACTTACCTGCACGTTTACAACGAATTAAGACTCATTAAAAACTGATTAAAGAAACAATTGTCTGATTCATTCAATTGTATCGGTATTAGAAAATCTGGTAAGGAGTTAACAATATGGAAAGGACTATTAGAATAAACCTCTAACACAAGACCAGATTGGGTTAGACTAAATACAATCGTGTCAACATCGAAAGTTATATTTACAGGAATAAGGTCAAATATTCCTCTTTGACGTAGACGATTATCCACTGTAAAGCAGTCTTTTCTAATAGACCAAAAAACTAAATCTACTTATTAAATTTATGAATGGGAAGATTATAGGTTAAATGATTTTGATTACAAGTTAATTCAAAATCACGCTTAAAACTATCTGTAATTTGTAGGCAAAAATAGATTGGAAAAGCTTCGATTTTTTCCATCCAACTTTGAATTGATTCCATGTGTATATTGTCCATGCCTGGAAAATGAATAGCAAAAATAGAATTAGGGCTTCCTATCATTTTAAATCTAAGACAGGTGGTTATAAGCTTATTGGCTGACTAACTTTGCTATATTTGCCTTCAAAGAACGCAAGTGGTGATCCATTGCTCATCATGATATCGGCTACATCTGTCCTATTAACCAACCGAAAAGGGCATGTTTGAAAAAATGATTAACATTAAACCTTTACGAAAATACAACATAAAAAAGCCTATTTAATTTTTACGATAATCTTCCCCTTTGCCCTACCAGATTCCGCATAGTCCATCGCCTTTTGAGCATCTTCAAATGAAAAAGTTCGATCAATGATTGGTTTGATTTTACCAGTCTCAATCAAATCTGCGATAATTCGTAATTGCTCACCACTTGGCTTCATGAATAAGAAGGAATATTGAGCATGATGTTTCTTTTCAAGTGCAGTCAGTTTATGACTTGCTGCTGAAAATAACAATGTTTTGAAAAACCCTGAACCGTATTCTTTGGCGAAACGAGCATTCGGCCTGCCTGATACGGAGACAATTTTCCCACCATCCTTAATGATTTCGAAAGATTTCTTGAGTGTCTGACCACCAAGCGTATCAAAGACAGCATCATAATTTTTCAGTATAGCTTCAAAGTTTTCTTTCTTATAATTAATCACTTTATCTGCACCTAGAGATGTGACTAAGCTTGCACCAGCTTCGCTAGCCGTTGTTGCCACTGTGGCACCCATCGCCTTTGCTAGTTGAATAGCAAAGGTTCCTACACCTCCAGAGCCAGCATGAATTAAAATCTTTTGTCCTTTCTGTAATTGCATGATGTCATGTAAGGCTTGGTATGAAGTTAAACCAACCAGTGGTATCGATGCGGCTTCCTCAAAGCTTAAATTTTTAGGTTTTAGGGCTATGTCATCTTCATGAATGGAGATATATTCCGCAAAAGTACCAATTTTACTCTTCCGTGGACGCGCATAAATTTCATCCCCTACTTTAAAACGAGTTACTTTTTTGCCAACTTTCACTACGACTCCTGAAAAATCATTTCCTAGGATAAGAGGCATTTTATATTGGATTAACAGCTTCACTTTCCCATCACGGATTTTAAAATCAATCGGATTAATACTTGCTGCATGGATTTCAGCGAGTACCTCATATTCATTTATTTCAGGTGTCGGCATTTCTGCCAAGCGCATTGGGGCTTTGCCATATTGATCGATAACCATTGCTTTCATTGTTTATTCCTCCAGATAATATATCGTATTTTCAATAAAATTCCGTTAACAGCTTCTCAATATCCAAAACAAGATTTTTTAACGAACCTAGTTTTGTACGAATATCTATATAGTAAAAGTTTTTTGTACCTTCTTTACGCATTAAAATAACACCAGCATCTCGCAAAATCTTAAGATGATGTGACACAGCAGGACGAGAAAGATGCGTTTGTTCCGTGATTTCTCCCACACGCAGCCCTGTTTGACAATCTGTTCCCATTAAAACCATTAAAATGGCTTGTCTGGTCTCATCACCAATGGCTAATAGTACCTTTTGAGAATTTATAAAATCGTCCTTAATCAAGTTAAGCTGGTCCTGTTTATTCATTTAATTAAATACCTCCGCTTACTAATTAGTTGAATAGTTTAAGTTAATGAACCATTACTGCATACAACAATATAATATTGCTGTATTCCCTGCAATATTGGGAAAGTAAATCGAGACGAATCATTTTTAGAAGGCGTACATCCTATTTTCCCCATTTTCAATAAAAAAACACAGAAGTCACATGGACCTCTGCGTTATTTGCTCTCCTTAATAAGAGCCTTCATATCTCCAACGATTGTTTCAACTGGTACGTTTGTCGCGCCATCATAGTCTTTTACAACTGTGCCGTCTGCGTTTACTAAATAATAGCTCGACATATGTATGACTTGGTCTGAGTTAGGATCGTTTTTAACTAAAGAATTAAATGATTTACGTGCAAATTGTTCAATGAATTTTTGTTGATAGCCCGTTAATAGCTGCCACTTGCTTTCATCTACAACATTATACGTATTTAAGTAATTTGTTAAAACATCAGGCTTATCCACCTCTGGATCCACGCTAAATGCCACAATTTGATAATCCTCAAGGCCTTCATCTTGCAGTGCTTGTTGAACTTCTGTCATATTAAATGTCATCGGTGGACAGATTGTCGTACAATTTGTAAAAATAAACATGGCTAACCAAGGCTTACCTTTAAGATCATCTAGGCTCACTTGTTCATTTTTTTGGTTCGTTACCGTGAAATCTTGAACCTCTAGATTTAATGTTGGTTCAAACTTGTAACTACCACAAGCAGCTAAAATGCTACTAATTGCTAGAACTAAAACTAGCAATATCCTTTTCTTTTTCATTCGTGTTGCCCACTTCCCTTCATTTCATCATCTTATTTTATTCATTATAGAAGCTAAACACAAGATAATGGACTTACACCCAGATGGCTATTTGTATAACATGTGAACATTAACTGATTCTGGAATTCCACCACACTAAATCTTCCAAATGACACATCCTTTTCAAAAATTTTTTCGTAGCTTTTTTTTATTATTTTCGTTATTTCCCAAAACCTCAGATAATTGTTATATAACAAATTATTTCTGCTGATTGAGCTTCCTTGGAATTTAATAGCAGAATAATAAAATACAGAAAATTCTCTTTTATGTTTGTATTTTCTCCTACATTCATTTTTATTAACAACAAACTATTTTAACAATATTATTTCATTAGAAAACCGCACGCTCTTTCAAACAAATTTATTCTAATAAATCCTTATTATTTCTATGTTATTTCCTCAAAACGAAAGTGACTAAAAATTATAAAAACTCAAAATTTAGTATTGCATTATAGGAATCTCCCCCATAAAATAAGTGAATATAACGACGAACGAAAAAGAAATATGTCGTTTAAAACAGAAATATATAACTTTAGGGGGAATAATAATGGCGAATGTTTCAAGTAAAAAACAGGCCCAATCAATTGATTATCATGCAATTGAAGCAATGGAATCGTTTAATAGCTTTGTAAAAAAGAAAAATACCTTTCTGTTCTCGATTACAGCAGTGTTTTTATTTCTTTATATCTTGCTTCCGATTCTTGCGTTCCAGCCTGTACTACAACAAAAAATCTTCGGAAATATTACGGGTGTATGGGTTTATTCAGCAGGATTATTTATCATGACGATTGTGCTCTGTACAGTATATGTAAAAAAAGCTGCTTCATTCGATAAAGCTGCAGCTGCTGTGCTAGCAGAGTATCAGGCGAAAGGTGGAAAATAAATGAACATCGTATCCATAGGTTTCTTTTTAGCTATTGTTGGCTTAACACTTGTTGTTACCTATATTGCAGCAAAGCGTACATCCTCTGCGGCTGATTTTTACACAGCTGGTGGTGGATTAAAGGGGTGGCAAAACGGCTTTGCGATTGCTGGTGACTATTTATCGGCAGCGGCCTTTCTTGGTGTGTCTGGTGCGATTGCCTTAACTGGTTTTGACGGTTTCTTCTTCTCTGTAGGCTATGTCGTAGCAAATTTAGTGCTTCTTTATGTCATTGCTGAGCCAATGCGTAACTTAGGTCGCTACACGTTAGCAGATATGTTAACGGCTCGTTTCAATGAAAAACGAATTCGTGGCGTGGCGGCATCAGGTACGATTATCATCGTTATCCTTTATATGATTGCACAGCTCGTTGGTGCTGGTGCATTGATTAAACTATTATTTGGCATTGAGTATTGGGTTGCCGTATTAATAGTCGGTGTTATGATGACAACTTATGTACTATTTGGTGGCATGACAGCGACTTCCTGGGTGCAAATCATTAAAGCAAGCTTGTTATTATTCGGGACAGGTCTATTAGCGGTATTAGTGTTAATGAAATTTGACTTCTCTCTTATGAAGATGTTCGACACAATTGCAGTAGATCATGGTGAAAAATTCCTTGTACCTGGAATTAAGTACACAAGCACAATTGACTCTGTTTCGATGATGATGGCTTTAGTTTTAGGAACATCTGGTTTACCACATATTTTAATGCGTTTCTTTACAGTAAAGGACGCAAAGACAGCACGTGCCTCTATTTCTTGGACAACTTGGATTACAGCTATTTTCTTCTCATTAACCATTTTCTTAGGGTTCGGTGCATTAAACTTTGTAGGTTTAGATCAAATTCTTGCTGAAAGTAAGGCTGGTAATACAGCTGCTCCCCTTCTTGCGCATTATTTAGGTGGAGATGTATTGATGGCATTTATCGGCGCAGTTGCATTTGCGACTATTTTAGCCGTTGTTTCTGGTTTAGTTCTGACAGGGGCGTCTGCCATTTCTCATGATATTTATGGAGAAATCATTAAAGGCGGTAAATTAACAGAGAAGCAACAGGTGATGGCAGCCCGTACAGGCTCTATTTCGATTGCAATCGTGTCTATTATTCTTGCTCTGTTTGCACAAAGCTTAAATGTTTCATTTTTAGTATCCTTTGCCTTTTGTATCGGTGCATCAGCAAACCTACCTGTGATCCTTTATACAATCTATTGGAAGAAATTTAATTCCACAGGTGCTGTAACAGCAATGGTAACGGGATTAGTGTCCTGTTTAATTTTAGGAGCAATGGGACCAAATGTCTGGAGCCCTGTTGAAGGTGCGGCAATTTTTGTTGGACAACCACTTGTGCCACTTGCTGTTCCAGCGATTATTACGATTCCACTTGGCTTTATTGCTGGATACTTAGGAACTGTCCTTTCACCTAACAGAGTGTCACAGGAAGAGGCAGAACGTATTTATAAAGAAATTCGTGTGAAAGCAAATACAGGTGTGTCTGTTTCTGATATTTCACATTAATATTTATACACCACCTGCATAATGAATCCTAATTCAAAAAGCGCAAAAAAATAGGCAAAAAATTCGATTTTTGGTCGAGTTTTTCGCCTTTTTTGTTATTCAATATCTACCAATTTATTTATCGAACAATATTATTTCACTTCCAAAAAACAGAAAAAATCCAATTTTCACTAGGTAAATAGTGTTTATTTTTGATTGAAAAAACGAGATTTTTTTGTAAATTTACCCTTCATTTTTTGTCAAGAATCTAGATTTCTCTTCACTTCATTTATTTATCTGAATTTTCTAAAACCCTTTATATTCTTGAGTTTACGCCATTTTTTCTCTCCTAAGAGTATTTTCTGAAAAATTTTTTTTACATAATTTTTCTGAAATGTATTGCAATTTTGTGAACTGTTTCATAAAATGAAAATGTGAATTCACTAAACTAGCAAAATCAAGTCTTGAGGTAGAAAAAATATACACAAAATGGGGAATGTTAATGGGGAACAATCAAGCAAAAAAAGGTATCGTGATTGACTATGATACAATTGCAAACCAAGAATCGTTTAAATCTCTTGTACGAAGAAAGAATTCTTTTCTTTGGTCTATGACTGCCATATTTTTATCGGCATACATGTTGTTACCAATTCTGACATCGTACACAACAATTCTACACCAAAAGGCATTTGGGGAAATTACTTGGGTGTGGATCTATGCAGCAGGTCTTTTCATCATGACATGGGGGTTATGTCATTTATATGTAGCAAAAGCAAACAGCTTCGATAGAGAAGCAAAAGCGATTATCGCTGAATACGAGAACGGAGGTGGCCGCCGATGAGTAACGGAATGAGTTTTACAGCCATATTCTTCTTCGTAGGCATTGTTGGTTTAACATTAGTTATTACATGGTGGGCATCTAAACGTACATCTTCAGCAAGTGATTTCTACACTGCTGGTGGTGGCTTAACAGGCTGGCAAAATGGACTAGCTATCGCAGGTGACTACTTATCAGCAGCATCCTTCTTAGGTATCGCTGGTGCTGTAGCATTATTTGGATTTGATGGATTCTTCTTCTCTATTGGTTATTTGGTAGCTTACTTAGTGGTATTATATATTGTTGCTGAGCCGTTACGTAACCTTGGGAAATTTACTTTAGCTGATATGATTACAGCGCGTTTTAATAACGCAAAAGTTCGTGGAACAGCTGCTTTAAGCACTATTACAATTGTTTTATTCTACATGATTGCACAACTAGTTGGTGCAGGAGCACTTATTCAATTACTTTTAGGAATCGACTATTGGATCGCCGTATTAATCGTAGGTTTCATGATGACAACTTACGTGCTATTCGGTGGTATGACAGCAACATCTTGGGTACAAATTATTAAAGCTTGTCTTTTAATGTTAGGTACAGTTATTATTTCATTCTTAGTATTAAAAGAGTTCGGCTTCAGTATTGCTACAATGTTTAAAGAAATGACAACTGTTACTGAAAGTGGCGCTGCTTATTTAAACCCAGGTCTTAAATATACAAATGGACTTGATACAATCTCTATGTTAATTGCGTTAGTATTAGGTACTGCGGGTCTTCCACATATCTTAATGCGTTTCTTCACAGTAAAAGACGCAAAAACAGCTCGTTCATCTGTTATTTGGGCTACTTGGATCGTAGGTATCTTCTACGTTCTAACAATTTTCTTAGGCTTCGGTGCAGCAGCATTCGTTGGGAAAGAAGATATTATCGCAGCAAACGCTGCTGGTAACATGGCTGCCCCACTACTTGCAGAAGCACTTGGTGGCGACATTCTATTCTCATTCGTTTGTGCCGTAGCATTCGCAACAATTTTAGCGGTAGTAGCAGGTCTTGTACTATCTGGTGCATCTGCCCTATCACATGATATTTATGGACAAATTATCAAAAAGGGTAAAATTACAGAAAAAGAGCAAGTTCTTGCAGCTCGTATCGGTTCGATTACAATCGCTGTTATTTCTATCCTATTAGCACTTGGTGCACAAACATTAAACGTTGCATTCTTAGTATCTTTAGCATTCTGTATTGCAGGTTCTGCAAACCTTCCAGTAATCATTTACACAATCTATTGGAAACGCTTTAATACAGCAGGTGCTGTTACTGCGATGTTAACAGGTTTAATCTCTGCATTAGTATTAGTTGCTATGTCACCTAACGTGTGGAATCCAGTTGAAGGTAAGGCAATTTTCGTTGGTGATCCATTAATTATGTTAACGAACCCAGCCTTAATCTCTGTACCACTTGGTTTCCTTGGTGGTTTCATTGGCACATTACTTTCTAAAGAAACAGATGATGCGAAATATCGTGAAGTTGACGTTAAAGCTAACACAGGTATTTCTGTACAGGACGTATCTCACTAATACACTCGACAGCCTCGTAAGTATCTTGCTTACGAGGTTTTACTTTTTCTTCCCTATTCGCTACTATAGAATTAAATAATGAATTGGAGGTTATGCTCGTGTCACAGTCTAACGCTAAAAAGAAGCGGATGCACATAAAACGCACAGTCGGTAAAG
The DNA here is from genome assembly GCF_038630885.1 of Lysinibacillus sp. FSL K6-0057. Lineage (NCBI taxonomy): Bacteria > Bacillati > Bacillota > Bacilli > Caryophanales > Bacillaceae > Lysinibacillus > Lysinibacillus sp. FSL K6-0057. The sequence continues at coordinate 2,631,849 of NZ_CP152047.1, forward strand.
ATGTTGAAAAAAATCGACAATCTATCGCTTTCAGTACACATGAACGCCTAACGAAAACAAAGAACGAAAAATTGGAGCATGATTATACAAAATATAAAAAGCAGTATAAGGACGATTAACTCGTACCCTATACTGCTTTTTCTTTTAAAGCCGATAGAAGGCTTTCGTGTTTTGCGTAATGATTTTGGCCGCTTCCTGTATTGACAGTCCTTTGATAGAGGCAATCACCTCAATCGTAGAATGCATCATCCATGGCGATGTACGCTTGTTCGTAAACGGTCCTTCAAACGGCCAAGGACCATCCGTTTCCACCATCATCAGTTCAATCGGATAAGCATGAATTAACTGTTGAATCTCCTCTTCATACAAACAATCTGGCGTAATGGAAATAAAATAACCACGCTCGATCATGCGCTTCACAACAGCTTCATCTCCTTTAAACCAATGAAAATGAGCTTGACGCAGCTGATGCTTTTCCAGCAAATCACACACAACACTAGCGTCCTCATATACAGCGTGTAATACAATCGGCTTATCAAGTTCCTTCGCCAATACAACAAAACGCTCTAATAACGCCACATAAGGACGGTCATCAATCGCTTGCTCTTGCCTTAAATAATAAGGTAGACCCACCTCACCAATAGCAACCATCTCATCCTGATGCGTACGAATCCAATCGAATAAAGCTGCCTCATCGCTTGGACTTAGTAAAGGCTGTTCAGGATGGAAGCCAAAAGCAGCCTTTACTTGCTGATAGCTGTTCGATAAACGCAACGTTCTTTCACACGAGGATAGCTGCATGCTAATCGCAATCACAGCATCAACCTCTTCCAACAATAATGGAATTTCCTCATCGTTATACTGTTCCAAATGAATATGCGCATCAATCAACATACATATCACCCTTTTCTTCTTGTAAATACGTAAATAGCTGTTGCTTTAACGCTGTGAACGCTGCGGAATGTCGAATCTCCTCTTTCCGTGGTCTCTCAAAGGGCACGATGATTTCCTTTTTAACAGTTGCTGGACGTTTGGTTAAGACAAGTATACGATCCGCTAAAAAGAGAGCTTCCTCAATACTATGTGTAACAAATAGGATTGATTTACGATACTCTTCCCAGATGGATAAAAGCCATGCCTGCATTTCCAGTCTTGTAAATTCATCCAACGCAGAAAATGGTTCGTCTAAGCATAAAATCGGTTTATCACTAACCATTGCACGAATGAACGATACACGCTGCTGCATGCCTCCTGACAGTTCGTTCGGATAGGCATGGATAAAGGAGGCAAGACCAACCTTTTCTAGCCATTCCTTGGCACGTTCCACATCAGGTTTATGCTGTAATTCCTCTACAATCGTGACATTTTCTAAAATCGTACGCCAAGGTAATAGGCAAGGTTGCTGTGGCATATAGCCAATCGTTCCTCTTTTTTGCTGGATATCCTCTTCATTTAATAAAATGGCTCCTTGATCAATTGAAGAAACACCACCAATTAATTGAAAAAGTGTGCTCTTACCACTGCCTGAGGGACCCACAATGGCCACAAACTCACCATCCCTTACGTCAAATGAAAGTTGATCAAGGACTTTTAGTGCATCGAAGGATTTAGCGATGTTTTGAATGCTGAGCATGATAGCCTCTCCCCTTCACCATGAATTTTTCAATCAAACGAATACCGCTAAACAATAGTAAGCTCAAGAGAACAATCGCAAAAATTGCCACAAATACACGATCTGTTCGGAAGGAGGACTGAGCTAAGGTCATGTAAACACCAATACCCTTTTTTGCACCTAGCCACTCCGCAATCACAGCCCCCATCACACTATATGTAGCAGCAATTTTAACGCCTGAGAAAATGGCTGGATAGGCATGAGGCCATTCCAGCTTCCAAAAGGTTTGTGCCTTGGTAGCACCGATCATGGCAAAATAATGCTTTAATTCAGGGGCCGTTTGCCTAAATCCATCCATCGCTGCAATGACAATTGGGAAAAAGCACACGAGGCAAATAATAATGAGCTTCGGTAATAAGCCAAAGCCAAACCAAATAATAAGCAATGGTGCCAAGACAAGAATGGGAACATTTTGCGACATAATAAGAATTGGATAAAACAACTCCCGAATGAATGTAAAACGATGCAACACAATCGACACCGTTAGACCACAAGCAATGCCAATGGCCAGACCTAGTAAGGCTAATTGCACCGTAGCGAATACATGTGGTAGAAAGGTTTGATACGACTGAAAGGCTTCCCACAAAATACTACTTGGCGCAGGTAATAACCAATGTGGAACTTCAGCAAAATGCACGATTAGTTCCCATATGAATAAGAGGAAGGCGATAAAAATTATCGTCCTTCCCTTTTGCAATGCACGTTTCATTACTGATATTTCTCCGTTAATGTATCCATCGTAATACCCTTTGGCTGATATAAAATTTTCACTTGTGTAATAACATTAATGGCACCAAGCTCGATCATCTTCTCATTCATTTTTTCAATGATTTGGAGCAATGTAGAAAGCTCGCCTTCCATCGTTGTTTCCAATGGATGTACCTCATATTTCACGCCAGAAGCATCGATCACAGCAATCGCTGCATCCACATAAGGGATAACATCTTCATATTTCTCTGTCTTTGGTATGATTTGCACACTGATTAATGAATTTGCCATGTTAATTGGCCTCCTTTTTAGGTAAGAAATCATTTGTAAAGGCTTGTTTCGCATCAAACTCGCCCTCTAGTACATGATTGCTAGACATCCATTTTGCATAGTTTTCCCACACAGAAAGCTTTTGCTCTCCCCATTGCTTGGCATCATCCTGATATTTATCTGCCAGCCATTCCTGACTTTTATGCACTAGCTCTTTATCTAAATCAGGAGCCGCTTCGATTAACATATCAGCTGCTTCACTTGGGTTTTCTATTGCGTATTCATAGCCTTTTGATGTAGCTGCAACAAAGGCTTTGACAACATCAGGGTTGTCCTGTAGCATTTTTTCATTCGTAGCTAGAACAGGTGTATAGTAATCCAATTGATCACTATAATCCGTTAGATACAGCATATTAATCTTTTCCCCACGTAGCTCAGCTTCAATCCCAGTCCATGCATAATAAATCCAAGCAAAATCAATGTCTTTTTCCATCATTGTGAAGAAATCTAAATCCCCTGCATTGACGATATCTAACTTATTGATATCTGCCTTTTCTGTTTGCATTAATGATTGGAGAACGGCTTGCTCTAATGGCGCACCCCAACCACCATAAGTTTTACCTTCAAAATCCTTTGGCGATGTAATGCCTTTTGATGCAATAGAAGCAAAGCCAGATGTATTATGCTGAATAATCGCTGCGATAGAGACCAGCGGCACATCTTGTACACGCGCCTGTGTAATGCCTTCCTGATAGCTCACGCCAAACTCTGCCTTTCCAGAAGCAACAAGCTGATCTGCGCCCGCCTCACCAGGCATAATTATCTCAACATCTAAGCCCTGTTCCTCAAAATAACCGAGTTTTTTTGCGACATACAGACCTGTATGATTCGTATTCGGTGTCCAATCCAGTACCACAGACACCTTTTTCAGCTTGTCAGTTGCCTGCTTGTCCTCTTTTTCACTACAGCCCACTAAAGTCAAAAGTGCTGCCAATAGAATAAATAACCATTTTTTCATGCGAAAGCCTCCCAGTTTGTAATATGAAAGTGTTCATGAATGAATGTTGTCACCAGAAGAAAGCGTATACAAGGTTTTCAAACTACTGCCTGAAAACATAAAAAAACGCCTAGGATTCCTCCCAGACGTATTACAATCATTCTTCAAAACTTTGCTTTTTTGAATAGATGTTCCCTACGCTGGTACGAGCCAAATCAGGTTCAAAGGGTCAGCGTCTATCGGACACAATCTCAGCTAGCAACTACTAGCCCCCCTACATTCTTTCGCTATGAACTTTTCGATGATTATTATACCCATAGTTACACTTAAATGACAAGCTGCTATTTTTGAATAGCGATTGCATTCAAGACAAAAGCCCAGTTCTCCTAAGAGACTGGGCATGATATTAGCTAGGTTTCTGTTCTTTTTTGACTGTTAATACATGGGAAATCGCCCCATCTGTTGCAATATCCACTTTAAACGAACCGTTGGAATGGCGATCTGCACGAGACAATGCTTGTACAGCAATCACCTCTTGAACGCCTTTTTCGGTTTCAATCACAACCTGCTCCTCGTCTGTCGCTTGAATAACTGCCACAATTCGGTGAGGATTTGCTTTTAACTCTGTTAATACTTTTAGTCCACGTTTTGCACGACTTGCTACTTCAACTTCAGCGACATTCATTTTCTTCACGGCTCCACGCTGTGTCACAATCACTACATATTGTGTAACATCAGGCTGTAGCACATTGACACCAACTAAGGCTTCTCCATCTTTTAGCGTGATCCCTTTCACACCGCCTGTTTTCACACCTGTAACGGGTAGTTCCTCCATCGGGAAACGAATCGCATAGGCTGTATCCGTTGTTAGCATCAGTTCTACATCATCCGTCACAAACGATGCATAGATCATCGCATCACCAGCCTTGACGTTCATCGTTTTAATTGGCTTTGAATAACGTGTTACCGCATAGTCTGCGAGTGGTGAGCGCTTAATTTGACCATCTTTTGTGGCTGTGAAGACATACATATTTGGCTGTTCAAATGTTTCAAAGCCATAAACCGCAATAATCGATTCATCTTCCCCTGTTGGGACAATACTGGAAATATGCTGGCCCAGGTCCTTCCAGCGTATGTCAGGAAGCTCATGAACAGGCTGATAAATATAATTGCCACGATTTGTGAACAGTAATAGATGGTGCTGTGTATTTAAGTTTGCTTCATACAATAAATAATCCGAATCCTTCATGGCAAAATCTTGCCCATTTGAAGCGGCATGAGAACGTGTCGATGTACGTTTAATATAACCGTCCTTCGTCACTGTCACGACAACCTCTTCACTTGGCACAAGGACATCTAATGTAATTTTAATTTCTTCAATTTCCTGCTCAATCTTCGAGCGACGTGGCTCTGTAAAGCGTTTCTTAATGTCTAGCAACTCTTGTTTAATAACACGTACTAGCTTAGCTTCACTTTGTAAAATACCCTCAAGCTTTGCAATTAACTTATTTAACTCGTCCTGTTCCAGACGAAGCTCTGTAATATCCGTATTCGTTAAACGGTATAATTGTAGGCTCACAATGGCCTCTGCTTGTACCTCTGTAAAATCAAACTTCGCTTGTAAATTAAGCTTCGCATCCTTCTTATCATTAGAAGAACGAATCGTCGCAATCACTTCATCTAAAATGGAAAGGGCTTTAATTAAGCCTTCTACAATATGAGAACGGTCCTTTGCCTTTTGTAAATCGTAAATGGAGCGGTTTGTCACTACTTCTTTTTGATGGGCAATATACGCATCCAGCAATAATGGCAATGTCATCATCGTTGGGCGACGATTGTGGATGGCAATCATATTAAAATTATAAGCTACCTGTAAATCCGTTGTTTTAAACAAGTACTGTAAAATCCCTTGCCCTGGTACATCTTTTTTCAGCTCAATCACGACACGTAAGCCTGTACGGTCTGATTCATCTCGAATTTCCGCAATACCTTCTAGTCGTTTATCTACACGTTGCTCATCAATTTTTTTCACAAGATTCGCTTTATTTACATCGTATGGTAACTCCGTGATAACAATTTGCTCTTTACCACCCTTGATTGGTTCGACAACTGCTTGGGCTCGGACAATGATTTTGCCACGACCTGTTTCATACGCCTTTTTGATGCCATCCACACCTTGAATGATACCACCAGTTGGGAAATCTGGCCCTTTAATCACCGTCATCAATTCATCTACACTAACATTAGGCTTGTCTAAGCGCATCAACACAGCATCCAGTACTTCATCTAAGGCATGTGGCGGAATATCCGTCGCATAACCAGCGGAAATCCCTGTAGAGCCGTTGACTAATAGGTTTGGAAAACGTGCTGGTAAAACGGTTGGCTCCATATCCTGGTCATCAAAATTTGGCACAAACTCGACCGTTTTCTTGCCAATATCTCGTAGCATTTCAGCGGCAATAGCAGATAGTCTCGCCTCTGTATAACGCATCGCAGCTGGTGGATCGCCATCGACCGAGCCATTGTTCCCGTGCATCTCAATGAGCATATGACGTGCCTTCCAGTCCTGACTCATACGGACCATCGCCTCATACACAGAGCTATCGCCGTGCGGATGATAGTTACCGATTACGTTACCCACTGTTTTTGCGGATTTACGGAACGGTTTATCGTTTGTATTGCCTTCTGTAAACATCGCATATAAAATACGGCGCTGTACTGGTTTAAGACCGTCACGTGCATCAGGCAACGCGCGGTCTTGAATAATATATTTACTATAGCGACCAAAACGGTCACCCATCACTTCTTCTAACGGTAAATCTTGAAACTTTTCTGTACTACTCATGCTTGGTCCTCCTCTTGTTGGATGAATTCATTCTCTAAAATGTTAGAATCATCCTCCATACCGAAGTCTACATTGGCTTCGATCCACTTACGACGTGGTTCTACCTTATCGCCCATTAACGTCGTGACACGTCTCTCTGCACGTGCACCATCCTCGATTGTGACACGAATCAACGTCCGTGTTTCAGGGTTCATCGTTGTGTCCCATAGTTGGTCTGCATTCATCTCACCAAGACCTTTATAGCGCTGTAATATGTAACCCTTTCCAACCTTTTTGATGGCCTTTTGTAAATCACTTTCTGTCCAAGCATATTCAATGACTTCTTTTTTCCCAGTACCCCTCGAGACTTTATAAAGCGGCGGTAACGCGATATAGACTTTTCCTGCTTCAATCAGTGGACGCATATAACGATAGAAGAATGTTAATAGCAAGACTTGAATATGTGCCCCGTCCGTATCCGCATCGGTCATGATCACTACTTTATCGTAGGCGGAATCCTCCACCGCAAAATCCGTTCCAACACCTGCCCCAATCGCATGGATAATCGTTGAAATTTCTTCGTTTTTCATAATGTCCTGTAGCTTGGCTTTTTCTGTGTTGATTACTTTCCCGCGCAATGGCAGAATCGCTTGGAATGTACGATCACGGCCTTGTTTGGCAGAACCTCCTGCAGAATCACCCTCGACTAAATACAGCTCATTTTTTGACGCATTGCGTGACTGAGCTGGCGTTAATTTTCCTGATAGAATCGTACTACCCTTTTTGTTTTTCTTCCCATTTCGTGCATCCTCACGCGCTTTACGAGCCGCTTCACGTACTTGCTGCGCACGAATCGCTTTACGGACAAGGGAAGCCGATAACTCCGCATTTTCCTCTAGCACATACAAAATTTGCTCAGACACCACACTATCCACTGCAGAACGAGCCTCACTTGTACCAAGCTTGCCCTTTGTTTGACCTTCAAATTGTAGTAAGTGCTCTGGGATACGAACAGACACAATGGCCGCTAAGCCCTCACGAATATCTGTCCCCTCAAGGTTTTTATCCTTGTCCTTTAACAAGCCAATTTTTCTTGCATATTCATTAAAAACACGTGTCAATGCTGCTTTTGCACCCGTTTCATGTGTACCACCATCACGTGTACGAACATTATTAACAAATGATAAGATCGTTTCCGAATAACCATCGTTATACTGGAAAGCGAACTCTACTTCTATATCATCTTGTATACCTTCTACATATTTCACTGGATGAAGGACATCTTTTTCCTCATTCAAATACGCAACGAAAGCTTCAATGCCATTCTCATAAAAGAACACATCATTTTTGCCTTCCTCGCGCTCATCGATTAATTCAATTTTTAAACCCTTTAATAAAAAGGCTGATTCACGTAATCGTTCTGCTAACGTATCATAATTGAATTTTGTGACAGAGAAGATCGTTTCATCTGGTAGGAAATGGACAAGTGTTCCTGTTTGCTTGGTTTGACCAATATTTTCAAGCGTTGTGACAGGCTGTCCCCCGTGCTCAAAGCGCTGACGATATTTTTTGCCATCACGATGAATCGTCACCTCTAAAAATGTTGAGAGCGCATTCACAACAGAAGAACCAACACCATGTAAACCACCACTTGTTTTATAGCCACCTTGACCAAATTTACCGCCAGCGTGTAACACCGTAAAAATAATTTCTGGTGTCGGTTTGCCCATTTTATGCATACCGGTTGGCATCCCACGGCCAAAGTCGCGCACACTCATACTTTGATCTTTATGAATTGTGACAATAATATGAGATCCAAAGCCAGCCAGTGCTTCATCCACCGCATTATCTACGATTTCATACACAAGGTGATGAAGTCCACGGCCATCCGTCGAACCGATATACATGCCAGGTCGTTTGCGCACCGCTTCTAATCCTTCCAATACTTGTATAGCGTCATCATTATAGACGCTAGTTGACTGTTTATTCGTCAAAAAAATTCCCCTCCAAAAACAAACACATGTTCTATTTATGTTCTCATCCTAATAATAATAGCATTTCCTGTCAATAGCTAGCGACAGGTCCAATAATTTTAATAATTTGCTCACAGTTTTGATCATATTTCTAAATAGTAAACATCTTCAACAGTTGCTTAAAATTGGTATTTAAGCAAGACAGACTGCTTCTAGCTTCCATCAACATTGGACGCATCGAAGCCTATATAGTTGCAAAATAAATTTGTGTTGCTTGCAGATAGAAGCACTACTACGTACCTTGTGATGAAACTGGATAAAGTTAGACTTCTATTCTACCAAAGGAATGAGCGATTGACAAAATTGCCTTTTTGCCTATATTTTTAAAAAGGTTTTTTCACTTCGTACAAACTTATGTCTAAAAGCCTAGCCCTCGCTAATAGATTCTCTTTTGTATTGAATTCAAGGCTTCGTATGAAATCTCCTTCATATCATTGTAGATTAGCAAGAAAAAGTGTAAAATACTTGTTACAAACTATTAGTACCAAGTGATGGACTATGAATGAAAGGAGTCCAGCTATGATCAATGGACTTATTATTTTATGTGCTTATCTAATCGGCTCTATACCTTCTGGATTATGGATAGGCAAAATTTTTTATAATACCGATATTCGTGAACACGGGAGCGGTAATCTTGGTGCGACCAATACTTTTCGAACGTTAGGGAAGAAGGCAGGTATTGTTGTTACGGTGATGGATGTCTTAAAAGGGACAGCCGCTGTCTTACTCGTGACACTTCCCGTTTTCTCTGACAGTACACTTCATTCTTTATTACTTGGTCTTGTCGCTGTGATCGGTCATATGTTTCCGATCTTCGCCAACTTCCGAGGTGGGAAAGCCGTGGCAACTTCTGCGGGTGTATTATTAGGCTATTCTTGGCCTCTCTTTGTCCTACTATTTATTACCTTTATTGTGACATTAAAAATCACAAAAATCGTTAGCTTAACATCGATGATAGCCGCTTTAGTAGCGCTTATTTATGCAATCGTTTATTATTTTATTACAGGTGACTTTGCATTAGGCATCTTGGTAGCCTTTTTATTTACCTTTATTGTTTATCGCCACCGTGCCAATATTGCACGTATTAAAAACGGCACCGAACCAAAGGTAAAATGGCTGTAGGAAGAGAGGAGCATTTGAAATGAACATTGCATTGACAGATGAAGCCCTACAATGGTTCAAACATGAAATGGAAGTTGAACCTGGCGATACAATTCGCTTTTATGCACGCTACGGTGGCTCTAGTCCGTTTCATGAAGGCTTTTCACTCGGCATGACACGTGAGGAACCCATTGCCATAGGTGTGCAGACAGTAATAGATGACGTCATCTATTACATTGACGAGAAAGATCTTTGGTTCTTTAACGATCACAATTTACATGTTGACGTTGATACAAGTAAAGATGAATTACAATACGACTATCGTACATAAAACAAGTCTATCCTTTCAGCCCATGAAAGGATAGACTGTTTTTTTATTTAGTACAGAACAATTTTCCGAGACAACTTGAAAAACTCGCATACGATTGTTGCACAGTACGTGATTTAACCGCAATTAGCTAATTTTTCATCCCCTTTTCGTTTATCTCTCAAAAAAATTGTCCACTCTAATGATAATGAACGTCCATTTGAGGAGGAAAACATATGTCCATGTCCAACAATATCGAGACCTCCCCATCCCATACAACGAACGATTTGTTGTATACTTCCCTATCTAAAAATATAAAAATCATTCAACAGTCACTAGGGCATAGTAATGATATTATCATACGCGAAATTACGATTGGAGAAGCGGTTCCCCATAACCTCGCTATTATTTCCATCGATGGCTTATCGGATAAAACCACTATTTCTGATTCTGTTATCGATAAACTGATGGCAAATATTGAAGAAGAACAAGATATTGAGATAACAACGATTAACCAATATGTACGGAATTCCTATCTAACGGTAGGCGATGTGACGAATATCGAGCATTTTACAACACTTTACAATGCTATCCTCAATGGTGAAACGGTTATTTTATTAGACGGTTTTGCTGAGGGGATTGTGACAAGTACCAGAAGTGCCAAGGATCGAGCTGTCACAGAGCCATCGACTGAATCTGTTATTCGTGGACCGAGGGAATCCTTTACCGAAACCATACGTACCAATACTGCGCTCATCCGTCGCAAAATAAAAAGTCCCAATCTCTGGATAAAGTCACGCGTTATCGGTGATGTGACACAAACAGATGTGGCGGTGATGTATATAAATGGCATCGCCAGTGACAAAATTGTCGCAGAGGTATTAGCTCGATTAGACCGCATTAATATCGACGGCATACTGGAAAGCGGCTATATAGAGGATTTTATTCAGGATTCAAAAAATTCTATGTTTCCAACCATCTACAACTCCGAACGTCCTGATGTCATCGCAGGTGAATTATTAGATGGCAAAGTGGCGATTCTCGTTGATGGCACACCTTTTGTTTTAGTTGTACCAGCGTTATTTACATCCTTTTTACAATCAGCAGAAGATTATTATCAGCATTGGATGATTAGCTCACTTGTACGTATCTTGCGTTTTTTTGGTATCAGTCTAGCGTTAGTAGCACCGTCTTTGTATGTTGCAATTACCACCTTTCACCAAGAAATGCTACCAACACCTATGTTGATTAGTATTGCATCGCAAAGAGAAGGTGTACCCTTCCCTGCTGTTGTCGAAGCCCTTATTATGGAGATTGCCTTTGAGGTACTAAGGGAAGCTGGGCTACGGATGCCTAGAACAATCGGGCCAGCTGTGTCCATTGTAGGGACATTAGTTATTGGTCAGGCAGCAGTTGATGCAGGCGTTGTTTCGGCTGTAATGGTCATTATTGTGGCCTTAACGGCGATTTGTAGCTTCCTATTCCCTGCCTATGGCTTATCGAATACCATTCGTGTGCTACGTTTTCCATTAATGATTTTAGCTGCTATGTTTGGTTTATTTGGTGTCATGTTTGGCATTATGGTCATTATTCTTCATTTATGTAGCATTCGATCATTTGGTGTACCTTATTTAAGCCCTTTTGCACCGTTAATATTACAGGATCAGAAGGATGCCTTTGTGCTGTTTCCGCGTAGAAAGTTACTTACACGACCTCGTTTAGTCAATCAAAAAAATATTGTTAGAGGCCATAACTATGTCAATGTAAAAGGAAGGAAATAACTACTGGATAAATGAGGAATGGAATATGGCAAAAATAAAATGGATTTGCTTACTATGTATCCTCACTTTACTGTTAAGTGGTTGCTGGAGTAAGCGTGAATTAAATGAACTAGCCATTGTCGTAGCACTGGGCATTGACAAAATAGACGAAGAATATGAAATTACGGTTCAAATTGTCGATCCTAGTGAAGTTTCAGTGCGACAAGCTTCCACTCAGCGCTCTCCTGTTGTTAGCTATCATTCTAGAGGCGAAACCATCTTTGAGGCCATTCGAAAAATGACGACCCTTGCTGCACGAAAGCCTTATTTTGCCCATCTTCAAGTGGTTGTTTTAGGAGAAGATCTCGCGAAAGAAGGAATCAGTGATGCACTCGATTTAATTGTAAGGGACCATGAATTTCGTAAGGATTTCGATGTCATTATGTCTCATGAAGCGACAGCGAAGGAAGTATTAAATGTATTAACACCCATCGAAAAGGTTCCAGCTAATAAAATGTTAAATTCCCTCGATGTCTCTGAGAGAGCTTGGGGCTCCACAATAGCAGTTAATATTGATGAATTAGTCAATACATTAAGCAACAAGCATAAAGGGGCGTTAATTTCTGCTATTGAAGTTCATGGCGATAAGAAATTAGGGGTAGATCAAACAAATGTGCAACGTGTTAAAACACCTGTGCTGTTACAATATGCGGGCTTAGCAGTCTTTAAAGGGGATAAATATATGGGGCTGCTATCCGAGGGTGAAAGCAAAGGCATTAGCTTTCTTAACGACAAAATTCAAAGTACGATTGAAATCATCGCCTGTCCTAATAAAGGGACTTTATCTACGGAAATCACCCAATCCACTACAAAAGTGAAAGGGTCATTTAAAAATGGGAAGCCGAAAATCGATGTTCATATTAATGTTGAGCAGAATGTTGGAGAGGTCGAATGTGATATCAATCTCACCAAAAATAAATCGATTGATTACGTTAATAAAAAAACAGCCCAGGGTATCGATGAACGCATTGAAAAAACATTAGAGATAATGCAACAGCAATATGAAATCGATGTTTTTGGTTTTGGTGATGCCCTACATCGTGCAGATGCAAAGCAGTGGGGAAAAATCAAGGATGAGTGGGCTTCCCTCTTTCCCGATTTGCCAGTGGCTGTTCACGTGAAGGTAACAACACAAGGATTGGGTACGATGCAAAATTCATTATTAAACAAGCCAAAGGAGGAGTAATGAAATGGTGCTAGCTGTAGCTATCTTGATCATCTCAATCATCGTTGCACTTCTATTTATTCCAAAGTTCAAAAAGCAACAGGATAAAAAAACCATTATTGTCTTCTCCTTTTTGCTACTCATTGGAACTGCTTTAAATATGGCCATTGCCCTGAAAGTCCATATTCCAAGCCCATTAGATTTAATTACCTTTATCTTCACACCAATTAAGGATTACATTGTGTCATTCACAAAATAAAAAGATGGACTGAGAAACGGAGGGTAGCTAGATGGAAAAAGAGATCATTAGTTCAAGACAGTTTACAATCGTTACCTTCCTCTATTCTATCGGTACAGCAATTTTAATTATCCCTTCAAGTATTACGGGCGCTGCTAAGCAAGATGCTTGGGTTGCAGCAAGCATTGGTGTTGTGCTTAGTTTACTGGTCATAAAGTTATTCTTAACACTTGCCAATCAAACACCCTCTCTTAATTTTATAGAGGCGAATGAAAAAATTCTTGGTCGTTTTTTTGGGAAAATCACAGCCATTTGCTTTCTCATTCTCACCTTTTTCTCCACTGGAGAGTTACTTTATTTTATTGGTATTTTTATGAAAACCGAAGTTATGCCAGAAACACCGACATTAGCATTCGCCCTACTGTTCAGTATCATTATTATGTATGCCGCGTATCTAGGGATAGAGACGTTTGCCCGTTCAGCAGAAATTCTCTTTCCGTTGTTTATCTTTATCTTTATTTTTTTCGTCGTTTGTATTACCCCTCAAATTACATTTGAGAATATTCAGCCTCTACTAGAAGCAACCAAAACATCTATGTTTTATAGTATTGCACGCTTTATGAGTATCTTTTCCTTTCCATTACTCGTGTTATTGATGCTATATCCCGCTGGCGTCAATGTACAGCCATCTGCACAGAAAGGGCTATATATTGGGACCATCCTTGGTGGTGTCGTCTTAATTACGTTGATTGTCCTATCGATTCTTGTCTTAGGGCCTGAAAACACAGCATCTAGGACATTTCCCAGCTATGCCTTAGCGCAAAGAATATCCATAGGGAATTTTTTGCAGCGTATTGAAATTATTATGGCATTTATGTGGATTTCGTCTATTTATATTCGCACATTTATGTATTTCTATACGACCGTTGTTGGCCTTGCCCAAATTTTGAAGATCAAGGATCATCGTCCGCTTATTTTACCGATGGGCATCATTATCATTGGACTTTCTCAAATTGTTCATCCAGATATTGTGCATTCTACTAATTATAATAATGAAATTTGGCCTATCTTTTCCTTTATCTTCACCATTTTATTACCCATACTTTTGTTGATTGTGGCAGTTATTCGAAATCGTAAATCTAAGGCTCAAAATACCGAAACACCCCAACAGGATACAACGAAGGAAAATCAAAAAGTCTAATTTCTTCTACGTTTAGAAAAGAAATTAGACTTTTTATTAATTAGATATGATATTCGATTTCATCTACAAAATCCCATTCGTATGGTGTTTCTTGGTAGACATAGTAGTTCAACCAGTTAGAGAATAATAAATGCGTATGGGCACGCCATGTATTCATCGGCTCTTGTTTCGGATCATCATTCGGGAAGTAATTCACAGGAACATCGATATCTATGCCCTTCGCCACATCACGGCTATATTCATCGGCTAGTGTTGTCGCATCATACTCCAGATGCCCCGTAATCATAATATTTTTATTATCTTTTGATTGTACGATGAATACCCCTGCATCCTCTGAATAGGATAATAATCGTAGGTCTGGATGATTGCGAACCTCGTCAATGGAAACAGATGTATAGCGAGAATGAGGCGCAGTAAATAAATCGCTAAAGCCGCGCACTAAATCCACCGTTAAATCTGTAATTACATGGGAATAGACGCCTGAGCATTTAGCAGCAAGCTCGACCTTTCCAATGCCATAATGGTGATACAATGCAGCCTGTGCCCCCCAACATATATGTAGCACGGATGTCACATTCTTTTTAGACCAATCCATAATTTCTGAAATTTCCTGCCAATAGTTGACATCTTCAAATGCCATTTTTTCTACAGGTGCCCCAGTAATAATCATGCCATCATAGCGTCGGTGACGAATTTGGTTGAACGTTGTGTAAAATAGCTGCAAATGAGATTTACTCACATTTTTCGACTCATGTGTGGCCGTATTTAAAAAGGTAATATTCACCTGCAGTGGTGTATTCCCTAATAAACGTAGTAATTGAAGCTCTGTTTTTTCTTTTTCAGGCATTAAATTTAGTATTAATATATTTAATGGACGGATTTGCTGTGTTTTCGCTCGATCCTCTTCCATGACGAAGATTTTTTCCTCACGTAAATGTTCTCCAGCTGGTAAATTTTTCGGAATATTAATTGGCATCTTGCTTTCCCCTCTCTATAATCACTCTCTTTTTTTAGCAAACCTTGCTTGCAAAGAATGCAACTAAATTAAAAAATCCTCCTCATTCCATACGAGATAGAATGAGAAGGATTTTTTCACGTCCACTCTTATCTCTCAAAGGAAAAAATCCTTTGCTGGAATTAGCACCTTTCTAACAATTGTTAGAGGTTGCTGAAGCGTCATCGGGCCAAATCCCTCAGCTTCTCTTGATAAGATTATTTAATTATCTTGAATTGTAACATGAACTAGTTAGAATATCAATAATTCATAGAATATTTTGTGATTCATGTGCATGTTCCTTGCTCATTTGATGTACACTAAGCTTGCTATATGTGGTGTTTCTACATTTAAAATTTATGGTAAACATGCCGTAATTATGTTACCATATACTTTTAGTAAGAGAGAGGAACGTGAATAGTTTGATTAAAATTGAATTTCCAAAACCAGATCTAGTAATCCGTCAACGTGAACAAGATTTAAAACCAGGTGATGTGGAAATCACACCTTACTTCGGTTTTATTGACTTCCATAAAATCACACGTGATAAAGGCGGCATTTTCTTATTCTATAATGACAAGAATGAGCTATTGTTTGTTGGGAAAGCACGTAAAATTCGTCAACGTATAAAAAAACATTTCGAGGACAATGTATCTCCGATGAAAAACCATCGTGATGAAGTGTTCAAAATTGAAGTCTATGAAGTAGAAGATCCAATGGAACGTGAAATTTACGAAACATATGCGATTAATACTTTCCGCTCTAAATACAATGTAGACAAAGTCTTTTATTAGACATCATGCAAAGAAACCGAAATCTCATCTAGAGGGATTTCGGTTTCTTTTTTCACATTATGGTCATGCGATTGATTGGTGTACTCTGGCCATTTATTCGCAAATCAATGGTATCAAGCTCAGGATTCTTGACGTTGATTTGAAAAACATAGGGCTGAGCCTCTTTCCTTTGCTCGCTGCCTTCTTCTAGCTGGATGATAAGCCTATTTCCCTCAGCCGTAATACTTGCCAACACATTCCCCTTTGAATAATAGACGAGGTAATATGAAGCATTATTTTCATGCAATAGTTGTATTCTGTCATTAGAAACAATATTTTTTTGGATATTGTCGGGGACAACAGTTAGCTCATGAATCGCTAGTGGATCAGCAGCTGGTGTAGCGTTACATGCTCCTAACATTAGTAAACTCATTAAACCTAGCAACACGATCTTTTTCACGTTACTCCCCTTCCCTTATACGACTATTCCAAGAAGAAAGCTTTTCGCTCCTTAGCAATCCAGTCTTCTAACTCCTGATCATCCCGTTTTACCAGACGATTGATGAGCACATCATGCCAAATATAATCCTCTAATAAATAAATATGGACAGGATCATTGGTGATAAAAGCCGTCTCTTGCGTGGATGGAGAGTGACCATAAATCATTTCCTGACCATCTATCGATAAGATAAACCAATGCGGTGTAGACGGTTTTTTTGTATAGTGTGTGGCTCTATGCTGGTCAATCGAGGCTAAATGCTCCCCCACATACAAGGTAATGCCATGGACAGGAACATGCTGGGCCACCTCTTGCAACTCTTCTCGTAGCGCATCATACATATCCTCCCACATTGACAGCATCACCTTTTTCTTCGCTTTCTTTAGAAGTGACTGACAATAGTTAATGATGGATTCCTTGCCCTTTAGCATGACCACTTTAGGCTCCGCTTCTTGCACTTTTTCCTCTAGTTTCTCTAATTTCCCTCGCATAGATGTAAAATTTGACTCCCAGCGTTGTTGCATTTGCTGTAAAAACACAGACACTGGCATTGCCGCATAGGTTGTTTGTTCTGCGGTCTCTTCTTTTAACACAATGCCCTTATCTACAAGAATATTTAAAATATCATACACTCTTGCACGTGGTATGCCAGAATTTTTACTAACCTGATAGGCACTGACATGACTTTGCTGAACAAGTGCCGTATAGGCCTTTGCTTCATATTCTGTAAAACCCATTTC
The DNA here is from genome assembly GCF_038630885.1 of Lysinibacillus sp. FSL K6-0057. Taxonomy (NCBI): domain Bacteria; kingdom Bacillati; phylum Bacillota; class Bacilli; order Caryophanales; family Bacillaceae; genus Lysinibacillus; species Lysinibacillus sp. FSL K6-0057. Next base: position 2,649,191 of record NZ_CP152047.1, read on the forward strand.
TTTCAACTGGGCGATTAATTCCTCCATGTAATCCCTCCATTATCTTTATTATAGGCTACTTTTGTGAAGATTTGCCAATGAAAAAATGAGGGTTTACAGCGCAAATAAAATTAGTTACTATTTCAGTAGTAACTAATTTAAAAGAGGTGTAATATGTTTTTTGAAGTCGATGTACATATTCTTATACTGTTAATTTCATTTGGATTTCTGGCGGCTTTTGTCGACTCAGTAGTGGGAGGAGGCGGTTTAATTTCATTACCTGCTTTACTGTTTGTTGGCCTAAATCCAGCCGCAGCTGTTGCAACGAATAAACTAGCAGGAGCAATGGGCTCGCTCACATCCTCGATTTCCTTCTACCGTTCTGGCCAGCTGGACATTCGCTCTGTCCTCAAATATTTTCCTCTAGCATTTATTGGATCTTTAGGTGGTGCATGGACTGTACATCTAATCAACCCAGCATTACTAAAGCCCTTAATGCTTGTTATGCTGGCGGCTGTTGGGATATATACGATCTTTAAAAAGGATTGGGGCGCTGTCGCTACTGTAAAAAAACTATCTAAAACGCATTTATTTTTATTTATGCTGTTATTATTTGCTATTGGTTTTTATGATGGATTTCTTGGTCCTGGAACAGGCTCCTTTTTAATTTTTAGCTTCCTACTGGTAGGCTTTGATTTTTTAAAGGCGGCTGGTAATGCGAAGTTTTTAAATTTGGCGAGTAATGTGGCCGGCGTTTGTATGTTTGCTTACTTAGGTCAAATTCATTATGTCTATGGTTTAGTAATGGGCATTGCGCAAATTGGTGGGGCTATGCTTGGCTCGCGCATGGCGATCAGGAAAGGAAGCGGCTTTGTCCGCACGCTTTTTATTGTAGTCACGATGACACTACTTGCAAAAAATGCCTATGATTTTATGATGCATTAAAACAATAAACGCCACAGAATTTCATATCTGTGGCGTTTTTGAGTTAGATCATAAGTTTTTCGTTTTTAAATTTATGACTAGTCGTCAAACTGACAAGCACAAAAATAATGAAGGATGCGACGATTGGTATTGTGACTGTATGCATACCAAATACAGAAGGGTAGAATCGATCAATCATAATGTACAACAACATGCCTGAAATCATCGATGCAATCGCTCCGTATTTATTCGCTTTTTTCCAATATAATCCTAAAACTACTGTCCAAATAAAGACAGCCTCTAGCCCACCGAAGGCAAATAAGTTCAACCACACTAATAAATCAGGTGGATTGAGTGCAAAGATGACAACCGCTAAGCCAATGACCGTTGTCACAATAAAGCTTGCCCGTTTAATCTCTGCATCACTAGCTTTCGGCTTCATGTAATTTAAATAAATATCTTTGACAACCGTGGAGCTGACAAGCATTAGTAAAGCATTAACCGTTGACATTGTAGCGGCCATTGGTGCAGCTAAGACGATTCCTGCTAAAAATGGCGGTAGTACTTTTAATGTCAGAAGTGGCATTACCTTATCACCAATCTCAATGCCAGGTAAGACAGGTCGGGCTAACACACCAATTAAATGCATGCCAAACATGATTGTCCCTATGGCAATCGTGCCAATAATGATCGCTTGATGCATACTTTTTGAATCCTTGTAGCTCATCGCACGAACGGCAATTTGCGGAAGTCCTACAACCCCTACACCGATGAGAATCCAAAATGTCGAGACATACAAAGGCGTTAAGTCTCCTTGTGCGCCAAATGGTGACACAAAGTCAGGATTTTCAGCGACCAGTGAGGCCATTATATTGTCGATGCCTCCACCTGCCACAATGGTTCCGATTAATAAAATAATCGTACCAATCACCATAATTGAACCTTGGACCGTATCGGTTAACGCTACTGCTCGGAAACCACCGATAATGACATACACTAACACGGAAATCGCAAAAATAAACAGTGCCGCTGTGTAGCTTAAGCCAGTTAAAGACTCAATTAAGCGTGCACCCCCAACCCATTGGGCCATCATAGCCGAAAATAAAAAGACAATGATACTAATGGCTGACAAAATGACAATGACATGGCTTTTGTAGCGCTCTCGTAAAAAGTCGATTAACGTAATGGCCTGGTAACGACGAGCGATAATGGCGAATTTTTTCCCTAAAATCATCAGCACAAAATAACCTGCAGGTAGCTGAGCCATTGCCAGTAATACCCACCCAAGTCCTTTTGTATAGGCCACACCCGGTCCTCCGATAAAACTACTCGCACTGCCGTATGTAGCGATCATCGTCATCGCAAGGATAAAACCACCCATTTCGCGACCACCAAGGAAATACTCCTGTAGGAATGAATTAGAAGAGCGGACATGCTTATTGGCCCAAATACCAATTCCAAATATAATAATTAAAAATAATAGCAATGGAAATACAACTTGCCAATGCATTAGCGATCCACCTCCTCATCATCAAATGGTACCTCTTTGAAAAAGAGTTTCATCACAATCCAGATAAGAAGGATCATAAAGCCTGTCCCTGCGATACAGCTATAGAAAAACCAAGCTGGAAAACCAAAGACATACGTATAATTTCTTGGGTCCCCTGAGCCTAGTCCATAGGCAAAGCCAAACCAAATCGCAAAGTTGACAAGGACGAGTCCAATCCCGATAAGCGCCTCTCGATGCGCTATTTTAAAGCGTTGATCTTTCACATGTAATCCCCCTAACCTACTCTATTTTACTGATATGTCGGTCTGATGGGAAGAGATGTGATTAAATAAGGATGAGTTATATAGAAATGATTTTGTTATACTAAGAAAAATTTAAGATGTAAAAAAGACGGTTGATTCTGATGTTTTTCACACAAACCTAAATATCCCTCACCATTATGTAGACATCCGAATTTCGCTAAAAAAACTGATAATGGACATAAGTAAAAACCTTCGTCCATCTAGTTAGACGAAGGTTAGGTAGTTATAGCGGTCGCTTTTCCCAAGATTGTAGCGTGCCAACGATATGAACAGGCAGATCATGTTGAATAGCAGCAACGACACCTTGCGATATTTCTTCATGCGTAAGCCATCTCGAATGACCTTTTTCCATCATAAAACCTAACTGGATTTGCCTGTATTGCGTACGATCAAGCAGCTTCAATTTCTCTTGGACTTCACTTAAATTTACCTTACTCCCCAACACATGAAACAGTTTCCATTTTCCGCTATTCCAATTGGAAATTACACTGGATATGTTCTCTAGTGTCGTGTCAGCATAGGAATGAATCCACGCAATGACCAATTCAATGGGTCCATTATGTGCGATCGTTTCTTCTAGTTTCTCTTTTAATAAGGTGATATCACAATAATCAACTAAAATCGACGTTAGAAGAGAAGGTTTGGTTGTTCTATTTCGCAAGTCTTCCATTCGATGGGCACTACGTCCAATTATTGACACATGATAGTCTTTATTCACTAACCAAAGAGATATGTCAGCTAACATCCCTGTTCCACCAATCACTAATGCGTGGGCCATTTATGTGTCCCTCTCTCGTTTCTATTTCGCAAGATGAACGTGTCTTCCTGCTCATCATCATACTTAACAGGTAGATGAGTCGACAAGCCTATACAATGCCTTTTTATCGATTTTACCAACGCTTGTTTTTGGTAATTCGTCTATGAAAATCATTTGTTTGGGAATCTTATAACGTCCTAATTGTTGATGACATAGCTCGTTAAGATCATCTAGTATGGAAGCTACTTGGTGAGGACAGACAATAAAAGCTGTCACGATCTCACCCCAATAGTCATCACCTACACCAATCACAGCTACCTCCCGCACATCTGGATGCCGTAGTATACATTGCTCTACTTCCTGAGGATAGATATTTTCACCACCCGAGATAATCATTTCTTTTCGACGCCCTACAATATAAAAATCGCCATCCTCATCCATCATGGCTAAATCTCCTGTTTTCAGCCAGCCGTCTTGGAGGATATTAGCGGTTTCTTGTTTGTTATTCCAGTAAAAGCGAAACATATGCTTCCCTCTTACCAATAGCTCTCCTACTTCACGGGGTGCACAGCTTTGTCCCGCAAAATTAACAATTTTAGCTTCATTGAATTGCATGCTTTTCCCGACAGCGCCTTTTTTCGCATAGGCATGCTCCCGGGCAATGTAAAAATTATTTGGCCCTGCTTCTGTTAAGCCATATCCTTCTTTAAAAAATAATCCCTTATTATGAAAGGCATCGTATATAGGATGAGGGCATGGAGCACCACCAGATAAAAATACCTTCATCGAAGGAAATTGATTTTCCTGAAAATACTTCGTCGCAATCATCGCTTGATACATCGTTGGCACAAAAAGGGAAATGGTCGTTTGATATCGGTTCGTTACTTGTAGTGCCTCTTCTGCATCAAACTTATCGCCAATAATGACGGTTCCTCCCGCCATAAGTAAGGGAATACATAAAGCATTCAAGCCACCAGTATGAAACATTGGCATATAATTTAATGTGCGATCTTGAGCATGTAAACCCCAGCTAATGATCGTATTCATGGCATTCCAATTGACCGACTGAAAGGATAGCACAACCCCCTTTGGACGACCTGTCGTACCTCCTGTATAAATCATTAGCCACGGATCATCCACAGCCACGTCTTGCCTACTTGGTTGTATCTCCTTCTCATGTTGGCTCACATGAAGTGAAAACATCTTTTCTAAAACTAAAGGACAATGACTATCCTCTTCGTATAATAGGATAGCAGGGGTCGCATCCTCCAAAATTTGTGTTAGCTCCTCCTTGCTTAAGCGCCAATTTAACGGCACATAAATGAGCCCACGTAGCCCACAGGCAAATAAAACAGCAAACAATTGGATATGATTTTTCGCAAAAACAGCGACTCTACTTCCTTTTTGTAGCTGCTGACGCTCGAAAAATTGACTCCATTTGCCGATTTCCTCGGATAATTGCTGGTAGGTCCATTGTTCCTCTGACGCTAAATTAATCAAGGCGATGTGATGAGGCGTTAATGCAGCACGTTTTAAAATCCATTCTTGCTCAACAAACATCTTGACTACCCCCTATCACATCATAATCGCGCCATCCACATGAAGAGTATGCCCATGGACGTAGGAGGCCTCATCAGATGCTAGAAACAAATAAGCATTGGCAATATCTCTTGGCGTCCCTAAGCGTTGTAGGGGGACGATTGAGCGCATTTGAGCCAAAACATTTTCGGGCATTTTTTTGACCATATCTGTTTCAGTAAAGCCAGGTGCCACTGCATTGACATTAATTCCCTTACGCCCTAATTCCTTCGCCCATGTTTTTGTCATACCTACAATCGCGGCTTTTGTCGCTGCATAATTGGTTTGACCAACATTGCCATAAACCCCACTAACTGAGGATGTATTAATAATCTTGCCTCCACCAGCTGCCACCATATAGGGAATGACCTCCTGTGTACAATGAAAGACCCCTGTCAAATTGACATCTAACACCTGCTGAAATTGGTCCTCCGTCATCTTTGTCAACATGGCATCTCTTGTAATTCCCGCATTATTTACTAAAATATCAATGCGGCCTGCCTGTTCAATCACTGATGTCACCAATTGTTTAACGCTCTCTCTACTTGCGACATCTACTTGTATAAACACTGCATTTTCCCCAAGTTGTTGCGCTGCTAAAATGCCTGCCTTGTCATCAAAATCAGCGATAAATACCCATGCTCCTTCTTCGATAAAACGTTCTGCAGCCGCATAGCCGATGCCATTTGCAGCACCTGTAATGATTGCCACTTTATTGTTTAAACGCATACTGTCTTCCTCCAATTTCTAAAAAGGCTTCAATTTCAGCTGTTAATTGTGCTAAATCATCAATCAAAGGTGAATGTCCACAATTTTTTAAGCTTACAAACTGTGCTGTTTTGCCTAAATCATGTAGCAATTCAGCATTCATTTCTTCTGTAATCACTAAATCTCGATCCCCTCGTAGCACTAAAATTGGGATATGGAGCAATAGGGCATCCTGTGATCCTTTTGCCACCTCGTTGTCAACAGCACTTATATTAAATGTATTGAGAGCATGATATACTTCTGCTAAATTCCGCTGTGTAAGCATATCCTCCACATATTCTTGATATTTTTCAGCCTCTGGTTGCTGATGCGTATAAATTAACGCATTCCATATAGACTGTAAGCCTTCAGCATTTTTTGACTCATAGAAGCCTTGAATCAGCTTTGTTTTCGATGTATCCACGAGTACCTCTTCATAATGATAGGCTCGCTTAAAGGTGGCTGGATTGCCTGTTCCCAAATCCGTGTAAAATGGGTAGCCACGTGTAGAAGCAGAAGCCAGTAAAATCATTCGTTGACAGTGACTTGGATAATCCGCCGCAAACTGCATACAGACGGCTCCACCTGTTGACCAGCCAATCATATCAAAGCTTTGCAATTGCATGGCATCCACAAAAAGCTTGACATCATCACTAAAATCTTTAATAGCAGTAATGGGCTTATGATAGGACGATTCGCCAAAGCCACGTAAATCTATCGCGTAAATGGTGTATTTCTCATCTAAAGCATCCATCAGAATATCCCAATGCTTCGAAGATGTCATATTGCCATGGACCAACACTAAAGGATGACCTCCACCTAAGCGCGTGCGATAAGCCATCGTTTCCCCATTTGCTAGTTGAATCTTTTTTACCATGCCATTTCCCCCTTATCCCCAGCGTATTGTGATAGCTCCCCAAACATAGCCAATGCCAGCACTAACGAGCGTCACAATATCACCTGCTTGAATTTGATTTTGCTCCTGTGCTAGCTGTAGGGACAAAATTTGATCGATCTGACCAATATGTCCATAGTCTTGCAAATAAATAGACTGCTCCTGCTGTAAGCTAAGCTCCGCTAAAATATAATCATGTGCAGATCTTTTCATATGCAGCATCGCTAAGTAATCCAGCTGTTCCTCACTGTATCCACTTTTCGCTAAAGAACTGCGAATGACCTTCAAAAAATTGCTTAAAGATTTTTGTTCTAGCCGCTCCTTCATCCCAATGGGGTCCAAAACGTCAAGCTTATATAAATTTTCGGTTAAATGAGATGGAGTTAATGGATTTTTCGTTCCTCCAACTGGTACAACTACATCCTCTGAGAAAGAACCATCCGTTATCAAATCTGCCTCTAGTAGCAGATTTTTTTCATAGTTTTTTTGTACTAACATGGCGCCCCCACCTGCCGCCAAATTGTACATAAAGCGCGTGCGCGGATTGCTATAATCGATAAAATCAACATTGCGATAACCACCTGCTAAAAGAATGGTTTGTATCGTGTCATCTGAGGCCATTAAGCTTTTCGCCACTTTCAACGCCATGATCGTTGTGCCGCAGCGTAATTGCACATCAAATGCCCATGCATTAACTGCACCGAGCTCCTCCTGCATTTTAATGGAGGCTGTCCAGAGTGGATATTCCTTATGTTCCTCCCCCATATAAATGACAACATCTATATCCTTAGGGTCTATATTTGCTTTTTGAATCGCCTCCTGTGCTGCCCAGATCCCCATTTGCACTGTATGATCATGCTTACCTGGGATTGGCTTTTCATGGATGCCCATTTTTTGACGGATAATGTCCTCAGGAATATTGGAAACAGCCGCTATGTCCTGCGATGTCATCTTCTGTTGGGGTAAATAAATACCTGTACTAACAATACCAACTGTCATTCAAATCGCTCCTTTTCCTGTGGCAGGGGGCCTGTCGTTTTTCGTTGCTTTAGCCTTCCTCGCCACTTCCAAAACAGCAGTCTTAGTGAGCCAATAATACCTTTAGGGAAGAAGATAACGGCTAAAATATAAAGAATCCCAAAGAAGATAATCCAACGTTCGAAAATAGGATAATCTCGCGCAAGCCCTGACAATGCATGTTGTGCATATTCGATGACTGCCGACCCTAATAAAGGTCCCACTAAAGTGCCAACCCCACCGATAATCGTCATTAACAAAGCATCCAGTGTAATATCCATTGCCATGACACTTGTGTTGACGAAGCGCAATGACACTGCATATAAGGAACCAGCAAAACTTGCTACAATGCCTGCCACAACAGAGGCAATGACTTTATAGTGCAACGTATTAAAGCCTAATGATTTCGTCCGTTGTTCATTTTCACGAACGGCAATTAAAATACGACCTGTCGGCGAATTAACAAAACGGTAGAGTGCCAAAAAGATAACAACTAGGCTTGCTAGCACAAAGAAATAGAAGGTCATTCGATCTCTAAATAAATCAGGTGCTCGAAAAGTAAAGCCATCATTGCCATATGTGACAGAGCGCCACTTTTCAGCTAAGACTAAAAATAACCCCGAAAAGGCTAGTGTGAGCATTGCAAAAAAATGACTTTTTAAGCGCAAGGTCAATAAGCCTACTAAAAAACTAATGAAGCCTGCTAGTATCATGCCAATCACGATGGACAGTACAAAGATCAAGAGTGTGTTATCCATCTGCTTCAGCATGACCGCTGTTGTATAGGCGCCAATGCCGAAAAACATGGCGTGCCCAAAGGAGACGATGCCTGTATAACCTAGTAAAATATCATAGCTCATCGCCAATATCCCAAAAATAAAGATTTGCGTGAGTAAAATAAGTAACGTGCGTGAATCATTAACAAAAGGAAGGATAATAAAAATGGCAAGTAACAGAAAAAATGCGATCGAGCGTAAGGTTATTTTCTTATTCATGATGTTCGCTCCTTTCGCATCGCAAACAGCCCCTGTGGACGGAAAATTAAAACGATGGCCATTAAAATCATATTGACTGCCAGTGACAGCACAGGGACATAATAAGCCATAAAGCTACCCGCAAGCCCTACTAAAATCGCTGCCAGCAAGGAGCCAGAAAAACTACCCATGCCGCCAATTACCACGACAATAAAGCCTAAAATAGCATATTCCATACCCATTTCCGCATAGATCACACCTGAATAGGGAGCCATCAGCATCCCACTTAGTGCCGCTAGAGCTGCGCCTACCATAAAAACATATAAAAATACACGCTTAATATGAATACCGAGAGCCTGTGCCATTTCCTTATCCTGCACACCCGCACGAACGATCAAGCCAATCTTCGTACGCTTCAGCATATATTGGAAAATACCAAAAATGATGAACCCTATGACAATAATAAATAAACGATATTTAATGATGATCACATCACCAATTTCCCAGCTTCCTGCTAAATAACTCGGTGTTTTCACTGCCACACCATTCGGACCAAAGACCACCTTAATAAGCTCCTGCAAAACAAGCATCAGCCCTAAGGTAATTAAAATTTGCTGAATATGATTGCCGTAAACAGGCGTAATAATAAATTTCTCTGTCAGCAGTCCAAGTAACGCTCCTGTCACAATCGCACCTATAATCCCAACGATAAAACTTTCTGTCCACATATAGGTAAAGATCCCCGCATAAGCCCCCCAAACAAATAATCCACCATGCGCAAAATTCAATACATCCATTAAACCGAAAATTAACGTCAAACCAGCTGCTAGTAGAAAAATCAACATCCCCGTGGCCAAGCCATTAATGATTAAATTGACGAATAACTCCAATGATGGTCACCCCCTCTATCCAATGCCAAGATACTTGCGCTTTAGTTCTTCATCATGAATCAAATCCTGCATATTGCCCGAATTTACGGTTCTGCCATCATCGATTAATGTATAGGTATCACCAATTCGACTAGCCATCATAAAGTTTTGCTCAACGAGAACAATGGACGTTTTCTTTTTCATTTCCACAATCGCTTCCATCACTTTTTCCACAACAATAGGAGCAAGTCCCTTGGAAGGCTCATCTATCAATATTAATTGGCTATCATTGATAAAGGCTCTTGCCATGGATAGCATTTGCTTTTGACCACCAGATAAATGCCCGCCAGCCTTTTTCCAAAATTTCTTTAAGTCAGGAAACAGCTCTAGCACATATTGCTGTCGCTCTAATGTCGCCGTATCCTCCTTGCGCATCGCTACCTTCATATTTTCCTCTACCGTTAAATCTGCAAAAATCCCTTGATTTTCAGGCACATAGCCAATCCCTAATTTCGCCACCTTATAGGTTGGGCTTTTTTTAATCGGATGAGAGCGAAAGGCAATGTCACCCTTTGTTGCAGGCGTTAATCCCATTATTGTTTTCAGAGTGGTCGTTTTTCCTGCGCCATTACGTCCAAGAAGTACTGTAACCTGCCCCTCCTTCGCTTCAAAATTAACGCCCTGCAATATATGATATTGGCCGATATGCGTGTGAACCTCATTTAATGTCAGTAAGGTGGTCATCGTACATCCCTCCTAAATATGCATGTTGCACAGTATCATTATTCATAATTTCCTCTGGTGAGCCATCTGCTAATAACTGACCATTGAACAACACCATAATGGAATCCGATAAATCTAAAATCATATCCATTTTGTGTTCTATGAGCAAAATGGTTTTATCCCCTTGCTGTTTAATGCTCCGAATGACTTCTAAAATCGTAGGAACTTCCTCTAATGACATCCCTGCAGTTGGTTCATCGAGCAGCAAAATTTCTGTATCTAACGCGAGTAGCATGGCTATCTCAAGCTTTCTTTTCTCTCCGTGGGATAGCATCGTTGTAAGAGCATCTCGTTTATTGTCGAGTAAAACGAGTGCCAATAACTCCTCCGCTTTGTCCGTAATCGCCTTATAGCTTTTGTAATGGCGGAATAGCTGGTAACGAATTTTCTCCTTGGATTGGACGGCTAAGCGGACATTTTCGAGGACCGTTAAGTTTGGAAAAACATTGGTGATTTGAAAAGAACGTCCCAATCCCATACGTGTTCTTTCGATAGCCGACTTTTGTGCAAGTGATTGCCCTTTAAAATAAACATCACCCGCAGTTGGCTTTAGCTCACCACTAAGCAAATTAAAGAATGTTGTTTTCCCAGCACCATTCGGCCCAATAATGGACTTCAAATGCTTCTCTGGCATTTGAAAATTAACGCCGTCCACAGCCGTGTGTCCGCCAAAACGGATTGTTAAATTATCAGTGTATAATAGCGGCTCCATTCTCTACTCCCTTTCCTTCTAATAGATATGTAGAGAGACAGCCATGCTGCCTCTCATTTGTTTAATTCATAACAGGAGGTGCCGTTTCCTCAGGACTTAACTCCCGAATAAGCACTGGTACTGGATACTCCACACCATCTTGTTGCTCTAAGCGAATCGAATACATCGATTGAAGAGCCTGATGATCCTCTTCACGGAACGTCATCGTACCTTTTGGTGTCTCAAATGACATACCCTCCATTATGTCGATCAGCTTATTGGCATCTACATCCCCATCCGATTTTTTCAATGCCTCCACAACGGCAATCGCCGCAGACATACCACCAGGAGTAAATAAGTCAGGCACTTCGTTGAAACGTTTCTGGTGTTCATCAACTAACCATTTATTGACATCATTTTGCGGTAGCGTATGATAATACACCGAGAAGCCTTCCATCCCAACCAATGGATTCATAAATTGAAGGGCAATAATATCCGGTGCACCCGTCGAAATTTTAATGCCCTTTTCTTGAATTTTAAGATCAGCAATTTGATTCCACGGTGAATTTGCGCCAGCCCAGACAACAAACAAATAATCAGGCTTCGCATCAATCACCTTTTGCAAATTGGATGTAAAGTCTGTTGCTGCAGGATCTGCATATTCCTCAAGTACAATTTCAGCCCCTAATTTCTCCGCTGCCGTTTTAAAGGCATTCACCCCATCCCAGCCAAACGAATAATCTGGCGCAAATGTAGCAATCTTCACACCTTTGCCCGCAATAGCCGCTGCCGCAGCATACGCATCCTGTGATGAATTACGACCTGTACGGAAAATATACTCATTAAACTCGGAACCTGTAATACTGTCAGCCACTGCTGGCTCTACCACCATAATTTTTTCATACTCCTCGGCAAGCGGTAAAACAGCGAGCGTATCACCCGAACTCGAAGAACCGACTAAAAAATCAACCTGATCATCTTCCAAAAGCTTTGTCGCCTTCTGCACAGCCACCTCTGGCTTCGTCTCCGTATCCTCATACACAATCTCTATTTTCTTACCATTGACCTCCATCGTGCCACCTGTTGCATACTCAATCCCTAAATCAAACCCACGCTGCGTCTGCTTTCCATATGACTCAAGCGCCCCCGTTAACGAAGCAAGCACCCCAATCTTAATCGTGCCCCCTTCCGCTGTCACCGCCTTCGTCTCACCACCAGAAGAATCTGCATCCGTTGCATCATCCTTCGTGTCTTCCCCATTACAAGCCACCAACACCACAGCCAACATCACGAAAAGAAACCAATACCACTGCTTCCTCATCCCATATCCCCCTTCAAAATAAGCTCCCTAGAAAGCGCTTTCTTGCTATGACAACACTATATAAAAGTCCAGTTACAAATTAGTTACAAAAAATGCTTTGCACTTTAGTGCAGAGCATTTTTATGTCCCGAAAGTGTAGCGGAGCGCCTACGAATGCGATTATTCATAGCGACGATAATCTACAAATTGGGCATTTATGGTATTGTTACTTTAAGTATTTTAAAGAAGAGTGAACAGTGTAGGATATTTATGTAACAACTCGTATTATCTTTACTAAACACCTAAAAAAAGAGAGGGAATTTTAATGAGTGAATATTATTCCAGACATTTTAATCTTGAAAAAGTAAGTGAAGGTATTTATGCCGCTATTGCAAAGGATGGGGGTGGCGCGTTTGGAAATGCTGGTCTCATTGATTTAGGGGACAAAACCATTATTTTTGATACATTTAACACGCAACAAGCAGCTGAAGATCTAAGAAATATAGCTGTACATATTACAAATAAACCCGTCTCTTGGGTAATTAACAGTCATTTCCATAGTGATCATACGAGAGGAAACCAAGTATTTAAAGATTGTCATATCGTTTCTAGTCAAATAACACTTCAACAAATGAAAGAAAACCATCCAGCAAAAATTGCTGAACAAAAGGCAGATTTAGAAGGGTTAAAAAAATACATTGCCTCCCTTGTCGCTTCCACTGACATACAAAAAATGAATGAAATAAGTTTTTTAAAAGAGATGGAAAGCTCAATCCCTGACCTGGAATTAGTTTTGCCGCAATATACTTTTACTCATGAATTTACTATTTTCGGAACAGAACGTACCGCTAGAATAATAACACTGGGAGGTGGTCATTCTCCCTGTGATTCTTTTCTTTATAAACCTGAAGATGAAATCATATTTATGGCTGACCTTCTATTTGTCGGTATGCATCCATCATTTTTCCCTTATTCCAATCCAACACAATGGGAAAATATTTTAGAAGAAGTAAATAACTTGGCCATTCAAAAAGCTATCCTTGGTCACGGTTCAGTAGGATCTAAAAAAGATATAGTGAAGCTTAAAAACTACATTAATGAAATGAATTTGTTATCAAAAAAAAATTAGGAACATGGAAGACGTTTCAATACCTTCAGCATATCAAGATTGGACAACTATCCATATCGACGTTATGGAACTGTTTATTAAAAATTTAAAAGTGTTAAAAGATTTGTAGTTCCTCATTTGATTCTGTAATTTCCGATGAGGACAATCTACAAAAAGGATTTCAACATATCCAATAAAATGCAGAATGTTCATTTAATGCATAACTTTTAACATGATGACCATTCCTGTTTCAATACACTATACAATAATGAATCTCGCCAAACGCCATCTTTCATTAGCATATTTTCACGTAATACTCCTTCTTTTAACATTCCTACTTTTTCTAAAACCTTTGCTGATCCAATATTTCTAGGATCACAGGTTGCACAAATACGATGGAGCTTTAATGTTTCAAAGCCGAAAGTGATCATTAATTTAGCACTCTGCGTTGCTACTCCCTTCCCCCAATAATCAGGGTTCACGATATAGCCAATTTCCCCGACCTTATTTGTAAAATCCTGAATCATGATTTCTACCGCACCTATTAACGTTTCTTGATAAATAATCGCAAAAACATATCTTTCCCTTGGTGTTTGTGTTGCTTCATCGAGAACATCCTGAATGAATTCTTTTGAATCCTCCTCTGTATTCGGTCCCCATGTTTGATACCTACAAACAATTTCCTGTGAGGCATATTTATGAACATCAATCCAGTCATATTGCGTGAATTCTCTTAAAAATAATTTTTCATTTGCAAAAATCACTTTCATCCACCCCTCCCTCTACACGATTCAACCATTCACTCATCAGCTTGGTAAACAATTCAGCTTGTTCGATCTGCAAATTATGCCCCGCCATATCTAATATGGCAAAAGTTGCTCTAGGAAACTTTTCTAAAATCGAAAAAGCATCTTGATAGCCAACAACGGAATCTTGTTTTCCAAGTAAAAAGAGACTTGGCTTGTCAAAGGACTGTCCGTCAACGGCAAAGGAAAATCCATAGCTTTGCTGAATTTTTTCTAAAAATGCCTGATCTGCTAGGTTACACCCTGCCAACACCTCTGTTGTATAGCGCTCCCAATTATAGGCATCTAAGACGACTTGATTAGCCCCAAAATCATCTTGCTCCTGCTGACTTAATGTTGATAAAAAAGCAGCATCTGCTTGTACAATACAATGCTGTGGCACTGTACGTTGCTCTTTTTCAGGAATGATGAGAGGACAAATAAGGGCAGCACCTAAAAGTTGATCGACTGACGTTCTCATAATACCGCGCGCTAAATAGCCACCGTAAGATTCACCCACCAACAAGTAGGATTCATTTGGAATGATTGTGTGTATCAATTCGATGATTGCTTCTAGCATTTCATCTGAGTTCTGAATCGATGAATAGTCTGTTGTCTTCCCCATTCCTGGAAGATCAATATAGATACGCTTCCATCCTTCTCGCTCTATAAAAACAGGCTCCATACATCCCTTCATCAAACGATGATCAGGAGAAAAACCATGTAGCATGATAATAGGTGTCCCTGTTCCAATAACTTCATAGTAAATATTCGCTTTATTCGTCTGACAAAATGACATTGTTGTTCCTCCAAATACGGTACATTTTTGTACATTGTATATAGTCTACTCCACAGTTGGAGCGGGTTGACACGGTTTATGAGCGGCTTTCCTCTTTGATTGAGCGCCTTGACATCACTTAGGAGCGGCTCTCTCCTTACTTAGAGCGCCTTGACTCCACTTAGGAGCGGCTCTCCTCATAGTTGGAGCGCTTTGACATCATTTCGGAGCGGCTCTCTCCTTAGTTGGAGCGCTTTGACTTCACTTAGGAGCGGCTCTCTCCTTAGTTGGAGCGCTCTGACCACACTTAGGAGCGGCTCTACTCTCAGTTGGAGCGCCTTGACCACACTTAGGAGCGGCTCTACTCTCAGTTGGAGCGCTTTGACTCCACTTAGGAGCGGCTCTCTCCTTAGTTGGAGCGCTTTGACTTCACTTAGGAGCGGCTCTCTCCTTAGTTGGAGCGCTTTGATTCTACTTAGAAGCGGCTCTCTCCTTAGTTGGAGCGCCTTGACCACACTTAGGAGCGGCTCTCTCCTTACTTAGAGCGCTTTGACATCACTTAGGAGCGGCTCTCTCCTTAGTTGGAGTGCTTTGACCACACTTAGGAGCGGCTCTCTCCTTAGTTAGAGCGCTTTGACTCCACTCAGGAGCGGCTCTCTCCTTAGTTAGAGCGCTTTAATCCCACTTAGGAGCGGCTCTACTCTCAGTTGGAGCGCCTTGACCACACTTAGGAGCGGCTCTCTCCTTACTTAGAGCGCTTTGACCACACTTAGGAGCGGCTCTACTCTCAGTTGGAGCGCCTTGACTCCACTTAGGAGCAGGTTTCCCCATAAAATGAGCGCTTTGACTCCACTTAAGAGCAGTTCTCCCCATAGAAGGGTCACTTCCCACACTCAATGAAGCAGTCCCATCCAATACTAAACCACTTCGCCTAGCCTTAAAAGCAACACTGGCTAACCCATTATCAAATCATAGACTGTCATGGTGGATTCCATGGGGGTTGTGTTTAGCTCCTGTTGTAATTGTTGGACACATTTTTCATACCATTTTAAGGCCAGGGAGCGGTTTTGGAGTTGGTAGTGGCTGTACATGAGCAGGCGATACGCTTCCTCCCAGAGTGCATCCTCGCGCAGGATCTTTTCTGCGAAAAAAATGGCTTTTTTAAATTGCTGTTGTCTTGTTGCGTTTTGTGCCAGTCGTTCCAGGACTTCGATATATAAAAATTGTAGCTTTTCACGGTCCTGCGTAAGCCAGTCGATTTGCTTTTTTTCCGCATAGAGAGCATCCGTATAGCTCGCTTTCGCTAATAATAGCCATTCATTGGACAACTGTGGATCAAATTCCTCTATTCCTAAGCTGTAGTAATAGTGAAAGCGTTCTACATCAATTTGGAGAAAAGCGATATTTTGTAACTGATACATATTATTTTTTCGTTGAATGAAAAAGCTATCTTGTCTTGCATGACGTTGTGGCTCCAACACTTTGAGTAATGTGTTTAAGACCACCTTAAAATCTCGATCTAAGGACTCGACACTACGATCTGGCCATAATGCCTGTGCTATTTCTTCCTTTGGTGTAAAGCGATTGCGATGACAGTAGAGGTACACGAATAATTCCTTTGATTTATCACGCTGCCACTCTTTGTCTTCCAGCTTTCGTTGTGCTCGAATTAAATTTAAACTCCCAAAAAGATTCATCTGTACCTCATCCTGCGGATAACTGATGCTATCCTCGACCTGAAAATAACTTTGCAATGCTAAGATAGCTGGATGCTCCATCTGACAAGTTTGACTAAATTGCAGTAGCTCGTAAAATATCATTCGATTGCTCGGACCAAGTATCGATGGCCTTTGTAAGAAATATTCATAGCCATTCCCCACACATAGTTGGGCAAACTGTTGAAAATACTGTTGAAACGGCTTCTTATTACGCTCTTGCATGGCAATCACAGACTGATAAAATAAAACATGCATCAAGCCATTGCGATCACCGCATTCTTGAAATAGTTGCTGTGTCTTCTTTAATAATTGCTTCGCTCGCCCTCTTTCTTGCTGGGAAAGGATGATTTTTACCTCTGCTAGAAGAATTAGAGCCGTCATCCACGCATCTTGAACTTGCTCTGTTTCCTGTAAGCCCAGTGCTAAGTATTTCTTAGCCGCTACCGTATCTCCCAAAAAATGTTTGACAATGGCTAACCCCATATAAGGCTCAGCCTTCACACGAGAAATATTAATGGCATTCATTAACGTCAACGCTTTTTCATAGGCTTGACATGCCCCCTGATGATCTGGGAAATCTATTAACAGCAGGGCATGCGCCTTTCTGATATAGCCTACCGCCTCTATGAAAATAGACTTCTCTTTTAATCCTCTGCGAATACCATGTTGGGCAGCATACCAGGCTTCTTTGCCTTGACCTAACAATGCATAAACGAAAGCCGCCAGCAGTTCACTTTCTCGATGGGTTGCAACAAGCTGAGGCGGTAATTCAAGTCGCTGTGCTAATAACTCCTTGGCCTCCCGTAGTTGTCCAGTTCGTAGTAAAACACGAACATCGACATTCGCCCGTTGTATGACATCCACTGGCAATGCGACGTCCTCCATAAAGAGCTGTGCACCCTTGGCCTTCCCTAGGTTCACTAAATTTTCAGCATATTGCCGTTGAAGTTCTAATAATTCCTCTTTGCGTAATGGTGTATGTTTCGCTAGCTCTAATGCTTTCTCTAGATAGGGCTCTGCTAAAGCAGGTTGAATGGTGTCTAAGTATATATGGGCTATCCCGGCTTGGGACTTTGTCATAAATAGGTGATCCCGCTGTTGCTGTGCGATGGTTGCACATTTTTCATAGGATTGTTTTGCTTTTTCATAATAAGCTCGGTAGCGATGACACTCTCCCTCGAAATAATATAATCTATAAAATTTGTCTTTTTCCTGTGCAGTAAATCGATTGATTTTTTCTAACAACCATTCAAATTGACCCGCACGTACGATTGATTCTGCATGAAGCTGTAATAGCTCCCCACAAAAGTCATGATCATTCGTTTTAAAGGCATGATACAAAACAGATTGAATATTATGACGGTCTACATAATACAATGCTGCTTGTTTATGAAGGTCCGTATATTGGCTTGGATGCTGTCGCCATTTCATTTCTAAAAATCGACTGAACAATGCGTGAAAACGGTATAAACCATCTGTTGTCACTGGTTGGATAAATAAATGACGCTGGGTTAATGCATTCAGTATTTGTGCAATTTCAGCGCCATAAAACGCTTCAAATAACTCTGCAGAAAAGGTAGGAAAAATTGCTAATTTCAAAATGGTATCCTGCTCAGAAGCGGTCATCGTACTATAAACTTCTTCTGATAAGTAAGTGAATAGATCATTTGTAGAAATCGTTAGCCAATGATCTAACGAAGCATGGTGCCATTGCTCCGCCAATAAGGAAATACTAATGGCCCAGCCCTCCGTGATCTCTAATACCTTGGTCATTTCAGCCTCGGATAAATGCACATCTACATATTCTTCAAAAAACACCGCAATTTCCTCCGTTGTAAATGCCAGTTCGTCCTCTTTCATAACCAGCCATCTTTTTTGCAGCTTTAATTTCCTCATAATATCCCAATTGGGGAGTGTTCTTGAAGCAATAATAAAATGAATGCTGGGTGGAGCAAATTCAATGATTTTTTCCATGAAATAATTAATAGGAAAGACATGATCTACTAGATGAAAGTCGTCAATTACAATAAGTAGTGACTCCTCTATGTCACATAGGCAATTGACAAATAGCTTATACCAACGATTGAGCTCATCCATCTTAGGAAAGCGTGACAATTGATTCCACCCATCAAAGGTATGACCAAAATTTGGTGCAATTCGCTGTATGCTAAAAAAAAGATGTCTCAAAAAGGGTAATAGATTATCATCTTCATCCGAGATACTATACCAAGAAAATTTACTCGATTCGTTAGCAAGAAATTGAGTTAGAATGGTTGTTTTACCATACCCTGCACCACTATGCAGAAAGGTACAAGTGTGATGATGGCTTTTCTTTAATGTTCGCATAAGTGTCGCTCTATTAATGCAATGCGTGGAAGGATTTGGCGCCATACATTTTGATTGAATAATAATTTCCGCTGTCATATAAATATAACCTCCATATTTTGTAAGGTTACAAAGATTTCTACAAAAATTCAGATTATTAAATTATTGACAGTTTACCATATTTTTTATGTAATTTTATAGATTTCATCCCCATTTTTTGTTTTGGGAATGGAAGTAGAATTTCGTTTGCATTTTATGCCTAATTTTAGTAATCTGTTATATTACTAAAATTTAGAAGGAAAGTGGATAAATGAACAGTCTAGATAGAGCAACGAAAAAGAAACAACAAGCAGAAAGCGTTTTAACTGACTTACAATTGATTCAGAAATGGAGTACTGTAGGCGAATGTTTTTTAGTAGGGGCAGCTGCTTATAATTTGATGGTTTCCCCCGATATTGACCTCGAAACATTTTGTGATGTGCCTAATCCTCACATCATAATGAGCGAATTAGCCATGCTCACACAGAACAAGAATGTCATTGAACTAAAATATAGAGATTATACAAGTTCCGATTTTAAGGGACATTATTTTAAGTTGCTTTACCGAGCGGAGGAAGTTGAGTGGAATATTGATATGTGGTTATTTTCAAATAGCCACAATGGTGCCATCTCAAAAGATTTAGTACCATTTATGAAAAATCATTTAACAGTGGAAACTAGAAAAGCCATTCTTGATATAAAGGAAGCATTACTTCATCTTCCTACACAATACGCCTCTATTTTTATTTATCAAGCTGTCTTGGAATTTGGCATTAGACATGTAGATGATTTTTTACAATGGACAAAACATCATAACACAACTGTACCGTTTCATTGGCAACCTATTTCAGCAAACAATTAGGCTAAAAAAATTCCCGATTATCAACTCTATGATAATCGGGATCATTAGCTATGATTATAGTAATTCTTTACGTAATTCAGCAGCTGATTTTGGCGAAAGTAGGCTGAATGGGATATCAAATACTGTTTTCGCACCTTTATCACCAGCTTGACTTAAACGGTGTGCTGCACGTGCGTAAGCCACTAATACACTCGATGTAAAGTTTGGATTACTGTCAAGTTTTAATGAGAATTCGAGAATTTGTTTATCGTTTGCACCACTGTCACCACTGCGAATGACAAAACCACCGTGTGGCATACCAGTATGATTTGCTTTAAATTCATCTTCAGTAATGAAGTTCACTGTTGTGTCATACTCATCGAAATAGTTAGGCATTGTGACAATTTCTTGTTCAATCTTCGTTGCATCTGCACCTTCTTCTAACACAACCCAACATTCACGTGCATGTTTTTCACGTGTTGTTAATTCAGGGTTTTCACCGTTACGAACTCGCTCTACAGCTTCTTTAATCGGTAATGTGTATTGAACAGCATTTTTAACACCTTCGATACGACGAACAGCATCTGAGTGTCCTTGACTTAGGCCATCGCCCCAGAATGTATATGTTGTACCAACTGGTAATACTGATTCTCCTAGTAGACGATTTAAAGAGAATAAACCTGGATCCCAACCAACTGAGATAACAGATACTTTACCAGATTTTTGTGCCGCTGCATCTACAGCATCGAAAAATTCAGGAATTTTCGCATGTGTATCGAAGCTATCAATTGTATTAAACCATTGTGCAAAATGTGGACCTTGCTCTGGTAAATCTGTTGCAGAACCACCACATAAAATCATGACATCAATGTCGTTTTGGAATTTTTCAGCGTCATCTACTAAATATACGCTCGCATTGCTTGCTACGTTTACTGTTGAAGGATCACGTCGTGTGAACACCGCTACTAATTCCATATCTGGATTTTGTGAAATGGCATACTCCACACCACGTCCTAAATTTCCATATCCTACAATACCTACTCGAATTGCACTCATTAAAAATTCCTCCTAACGATTTCGTGACTTTGTGAAAACTTTCACGTTAAATCTAATTACAATAATACTTCGTGTTAGAAAAATTCACAATAGTTTGAGTATGAGTTTTTTAAAAAGAATTTATATCAGTTTTCTATGGTTTTTATCCCATAACGGTATGAATACGGTTACAAATTACTAAATCTTCCATGAACCTTAAAGTTATTGTAAAAGCCTTGTAAATAACGGCTATTTTCCCATCTAGTCTTGTACAATAAATGTAACGACAAAAGGGGGCATGTTGAATGAAAAGTACTGGTTACTCATCAAGCACAACATTGGCACAAGGAGAACTACTTGCATTCCATATGACACAAAATACTGCAAACAAGCATAGTGAAGCGATACAAACTGGCCGTAAGCTGCATGGAAAATTTCCATCAAACAATCCTATATGTATCGGTGTTTTACCTTTTGACGTTTTAGAAAACATACCTGACATCTCCATCCAAAAAAACAAGGTAAATGAGGTGGACTTCTACAATAGTGGTAAGGACATCGCTCGCTGGTTCATTAAAAAAAGTGAATACAACAAGGATGGCTTTGACTTCATTTAAAGAAGTCAAAACCATCCATAGAATTTGTGTGAAAGGTGAAAATGGATTGCCGTTGCAGGCTACTTGCTTTCCTGTAGACGAGCGCCGAGCCACTTCCTCCGCTACCGCTTCGTTTAGAGCTCGCCTGTCTCGCTATCCCACCAGAATCAAGCAGCCTTCCTCCACTTTTAGCAAAGGTTTTCAAACAAAGTGAAGGTGTTCTCAACACTTTATGAAGGGCTGTTGTCACGCATCGCTTCTCCACATTTTTCACTACTGTTAGTATGAAAGAAAAGGAAAAGACACCTTTGCAGAATGGTTGATTGGGGTGGAGCCAGCGTCACAGAGGAGATCCTGGAGCGAACGTAAGTGAGTGAAGCGGCTCATCGGACGTCCCCTGGAAAGGACGCTAGCGGAACGGAAATCACCCCCCCGCCTTGTTAAAAAGGTCTCTTTCTACTAGTGACATAATCTTTTTTCAACAACATGATGGCTTTGACTTCATTTAAAGAAGTCAAAACCATTTTTAATTTATAGCTTATAGAACTGAATTAATTCCTCTAGTTGATCGGCTGTTCGCGTTAGCTGATCTGCACTGCTCGTAACAACTTGAAGCGAGCTACTGGATTGCTCTGCTGATGCGGCGGTTTGCTCCACACTGGCTGCAGCCTCCTCTGTGACAGCAGCTATTTCCTCAATCATTTTACTGACACTTTCACTATCCTTCATGACGATTTCAATTCTTTTAGATGTATCTTGGATAGTAATCGTCACCATTTTAACGGCTTCATTAATATTTTCAAAGGTATGCCCGGTCATTTTCATTTGCTCTGATCCCCTCGCGACTTCTACATATCCCTTTTGCAGAAATTCTGTCACCGTGTTAGTTTCTTGTTGAATTTTCTCCACAATGCCTGTAATTTCAACTACAGAATAGGAAACTTGATTTGCCAATTTCTTTACTTCCTCCGCAACGACAGCAAAGCCCTTTCCGGCATCACCTGCACGAGCCGCTTCAATTGCAGCGTTTAATGCTAATAAATTCGTTTGGTCCGAAATCTCCCGAATCACGGTGACAAGCTGATTAATTTCTTGAGACTGCTTTTCTAAATTGTTGACATTTGTTACTGTTCCCTCAAATACCTCATGGATGATGGACATTTGTAACAAAGATTGATCCATTAATTCTTTGCCCTGACCAGTCATCGCTAAGATGTCATGTGACTTCTGAAATATGTGCTGACCGTTTTCATTCATTTCACAAATGTTTTTAGAAAATACGTCCATCTTAGAAACCATTTCACTTGCTAAATTTGCTTGTGCTTCGGCCCCTGAGGCAAGTTCTATCATCGTTTCCGTCGTTTGCTCTGAACCATTAAATACATCCTTTACAGATTGTGCAATATAGCCAATTTGTTGATGTAATTCCTTCGCAGATACTTTTACCTGCTGCAATAACCGATTATTATTTTCACTAACAAAATTAGATGCCTTCATCAGTTCTGCCACTTCATCTTGAAATTTAACTTTCAATGGTGGATCCGTTAAATCACCTTCAGCAATTTTTTGTAAACGTTTCATAACCAAATTGATAGGTTTCACTATGCCGTTTGTCACAAATATCGCAATAATTATTCCCGTTAGAACTATCAGAATAGTGAAAATTGAGTTGAATTGAATATTTTTATTTCCTATTTCAATCACATGGATACCTTGTTCTAATACATCCTGCTTGCGCTCGTCTGCCATAGCTGTAAAACCACTCATTAATTCTCTTGCATAGTTTTGTGCCTCTCCATTTAAAATAGCTTCAGCTTGTTTAATTTTTCCCTGCTCAAAAAGAGGAAAAACATTTTCAACAATCATTTCATCCCATTTTCTTCCTAATAAGATCAGCTCCTTAGTCTTTGGAGATTCCGTTTGTTGCAGCAATTCCTCCTCTAGGGTACTGGCTTGCTCAGCATATTTCTGAAACTCATTCTTATAAGAAATATCGCCTGTCAAAATATACCCTCTGACTAATGCAATTTTTTCTGCCGTGTTAAAGGCCATTGATTGATCCAGCATAAGCAAAGGTAACTGCTCTTGCATGATATGGTTGGTATCTCGATGAATTTTTTTCATCGACTCGATTGTGAAAATAGAAAGAATGATCATTAGAAGTAAGACAAGCAAAAAACCAAATAAATTTTTCTGTCGCACTGATTTAAGTTTAATTATGGCCATTTTAATTCCCCCAGAAATGTTTAAAACCTAAGACATGTTTAACGTTCATATTGCTGCTTTTCACTCACTAAAAGAGCTTTTAATTGCTGTAACTTATCCACTACTTTATGAGAAACCAAGGTAATTTCGCGAAGATAAGCTTCCGTTTGATCTTTGTAACCTTGATTGAATGCTTGTACAGCTTTTTTTGCCAGCTCATGGATGAGCATATGCGGTTCCTCGAGCTCTTTGAAAATAGCTTTATCTCCAAGCAATGTTTTTCCTAATCCGTAATACCATTTACCGAGACGACAGTTTTGATAGGAGGCTATTTCTTCTTCAGACATTTTTTCAAAGCCTAATAGTAAATTATAAATTTTCCAACTCCATAGCAAATGATCAGTAATCGCTAATTCGATAATATCTTCCTGACTAATGATGTAATTATTGGAAATCGTTTTGGTACGGTAATCATCAATCATATTGCTCAGTCGGTAAATAGAGGAGCCCATATGAAAAACAATTTCCTTACTTTTGTCCATGCTTTCAGTAATATTTTGATTGCACTCGGCAATGTAGTTAGCCGATGCAGCTTGACTTCTAGCTGTCTCTGCAATCTCTCCAAAACGGATACCTTGCTGTTGAATATTATCGTTTAAATTTGTAAGTGTTTCTGTAATCATCGCTGTATCGACTACGCCTTTATGCAAATCTTTGGCAAATTGCTGTGTAACGGATTGTATGTCTGCCGTTATGAGCAGTAATTCATTGATGTCCGTATGAATCGAAAGTACGGACGATTTTGTATCATCAGCCAATTTACGTATTTCTTCCGCTACTACCGTAAAGCCCTTTCCTGCCTCTCCCGCTCTTGCTGCCTCAATTGTGGCATTGAGTGCCAGAAGATTCGTCTGATCAGCAATGGCTTTAATCAATTCCATTAATTTTGCCACACTATTGACATGGTTTACTAAAAGACCGATATTTACCTGCATTGATTTTTGGCTTTCATCCGTTACTTGCAAAATGGAAGTAATATGCTTTAAAGACGCTAGGTCTTCATTTAATTCAAACAATGCTGTTTTAGTTTGAGCTGAAATATCACTTACAGAAACAGCAATTTCTTCAATGCTATTTTCTAAATCCTGCATCGATTGATTTGCGGCAACTATCTCCTTTTGCTGCACCTCTTGGAACTCGATTAATTCTTTGATTGAGTTGAGTTGTGTATTATATTTAATAATTTCTCCTAATCCTGTCACAACAGAATTTGCCTGGTTTTCTATATACGTTTCAAAGATAATTTGCTGATCAATATTCAATAGACTTTCAAATGCGAGTAAAACATCCAACATGTTTTTAGGATTTCGAGCTAATTCTTTTACGATGAGTGGAATAATCAATTGATTAATTAACATATAAATCGCAATGATTTGATTTGGTAATATGCCAACACTTAAAAGTATGGATGATAATTTCCTTCTTTTAAAAACATATTGAAGGTTCAATTCATCCTCAAACAAGCTCTCAAAATAATCATCAATTAATTGCTTGTCTCCACCTATGTCAGGATACTTCTCTGCTATTTTGGCAAAATCTTGTACGTCATTTAAACGGTCAGATAAATTGTCTAAAATGTCTTGTCGATTATTCTCGTAAATTGTACGTAAATAACGAACTAGCTCCCTCCGATTTTTCGAAAAAGCTAAAAAATCTAGTTTTTCTTTGAATCGCTCATTGGATTCTATATCTGAAAAATTTATTGCAGAAAAATAATTATAATCTCCAGCTACTTTCTTAGAAAAAAACATTTTTTCTCTCGCTGCATAGCCATAGCAAATGGGCTAAGGGCATCGCAGCTCCCCCCTTTTTATTATTGTTGATGTTTTTTAGTGATTCTTAGATGTCATAGTTAAAAATAGTATAAACACAGAAACTAAGAAAAACAATCTATAAAATGTAAGATTTTAGTTCAAAATAAATTCTAAAGAACCATATCTAAAGACCTATAACTTTTTTGGTTCTGCTATTTGAAAAATACAGGAGTTTTATCACAGCTCAATTCTGTACAGTGAAAGAATACTTATTTTGACTAGAATAATTATTTTGAAGTAGGCAATTACGCTCTCCTCTATGAATGAAAGAAGGAGGGCCTCAAATAATCTTTGAGACCCTCCGGTATTTTTCATTGTATTTCTTGTGCTAGCTGAGCAAGACGCTTGTCATCAATAATATGATAGCTAGTCTTATGCTTTTCCAATATCTTTTCTTCACAAAACTGTGCCAATACATATAATAAATGACGATAAGAAACCCCTAAATACTCACAGATTTCCGTATGCTTTTCTTTGTAGACACCTTGATCGGCAGATAATTGGATAAATGCCGCTAAGCGATTTTCCAACGGATATGCTTGATTTTGTGTATATTTAGATGTCATTTTTGTGGCTTTTTCCCCTAAAAACACACAAAGTCTACGTAAAAATAAGGCATCCGCAAGTAACTTTTCCTTACATGACTGCGTAATCGAATAACAAATTGTCTTGGTGACAGTTTGTATCCCCTTTGTATACCTTGCCTCATTCAGCAACTCAATTTCCCCCATAAAAAGTGGTGCTTCTAGGTATTCAATAAGTGAAACCTTCCCATTTTTATGTGTCATATAGAGTTTCGCCTTTCCTTCTATCATGTAATACACTGTATCTGGAAAGGAGCCTTCCTGGAAGATCCACTCTCCCTTGTCGAACTGGCGGACTTCTAGATAAGGATTGATATCAAATGAGAAAAAATCATCAATCGGATATTTTTCAAGATAATGGGCACGTGCTTCAGCTGTTAAAATATGCATTTTTTTACTCTCTCCTATAAAAAATATGAGATATCTCACATTATTGTAGCGATGAACATGCTATTATTCAACATAGTTAATGGAGGTACGGAAATTATATGAACAATCAACGATGGCTTTCTCAGAATTTCTTTACATTTTTCATCACTTGGGGCATTTTCTTACCCTACTGGACAGGTTGGCTGGTGGATGCGAAACATCTAACCGTTTCGCAGGCAAGTGTGGTGATGGGCTGTGGGCTCCTAGCTCGTGCCACATCCAATCTTTTCTTCTTCCCAGCACTTGCAAAATATGTACACAATAAACGACTCATTACGATTTTAGCAATAGGCTCGCTACTAACAGCCTTGCTCTATATTCCAAGCACTGGCTTTACAGCATTATTAATCGTGACTATTTTATTTAGTATTTTTTATCCAGCACTATTACCTGCTGTGGAAAGTAGTGCAGCAACACTTGTTCAGCATGGCAATATTCATTATGGCAAAAGCCGCTCCTATGGTTCATTTGGCTTTGTCATTGCCGTTTTAATTATTAGTATGCTGACAGGCGTTTTTGGTAAGAACATCATCTTTTGGAGCATGATTATTGGGTTGATTGGCATGTTGCTTATGCAGCAATTAGCGACACCAAAGGAATTACTCGTGGTGCCGACCAAAGAACAACGGGCAAAATCTTTATCGATGAAGACATTATGGCATATCAAAGGCTTCCCGATTGTTTTATTCATCGTCATCTTGCTACAGGGTGCACATGCTTCCTATTATAGCTATGGTTATATTTATTTAGAAGATTTACAGGTTGATCCATTCTATATGGGGATGATTATTAATATCGCAGTTATTTGCGAAATTTTATACTTTATGAAGGCTGATACGTTATTGACGAAATGGCGCTCATCTTCCTTATTACTCTTAGCAGCGAGCGGCTCTTCCCTACGCTGGTTACTCATCTTTATGTTCCCGAATGTCTGGGTATTTATTGTTTCCCAAACCTTGCACGCATTATCCTTTGCATTAGCGCATTTTGCCTTTATTCGCTACTTAACAAAAGCGCTACCAAAGGAACAAATCCCCAATGCACAGGGTTTATACTCTGCATTAGCTATGGGCTTAAGTACTGCCATCCTTACGTTTTTAGGTGGCTATTTGTACGAAATATCGCCAGGTCTATCCTTCGCAGCCATGCTCATTTGTACAATACCAGCCATCGCTATTTTGCTCATGACACGCAAAAAATATCAATATTAAACAAAAAGCAGGTGAGAATTTCTTCACCTGCTTTCGTTATTTTGGATAATAGGAAAAGCCAGGATATTTCACTACCGGCCATTTTTCTTTTCTGAGAGCCTCTAGTAGCTCCGGACCGACCTGCAAATTACTTTGCACCAATTCTGTCGGAGTTAAGGCCATCCATTGATTTAAGGACACATCCTGGAACCGATCACTTTTAAACATTTCTAAAAACCATAATGGCTCTGTACCCGTATTTTCAATATAATGCCCCGTGGCAAATGGCACATAGCCAACATCACCCGCTCGATAATCAAATGTTCGAGCCGTTCCATCCCCTGTAAATACTGTCATACGTCCTTTTCCTTGCAGATAATATTGCCATTCATCGTTGTTCGGATGCCAATGCAACTCCCGCATCGCTCCAGGTTCAATTTCCACTAGTGCAGCTGCGATATTTTTAGAAATAGGGAAATTAGTCGAATCGACAATGCGCACACTGCCTCCTGGTGTTTTTAATGGCGGCTGTGCCAACAGGCGATGTTTAAAGGTTTGAGGAACCTGCCCGTAAGGAGACTGCACTTTCTGCGAATCGATTGGTCCCGGGACCCGATCCTGATAAATATACACTTGTTCACTCGGAATGTGATCAAAAGCGCTGATGGGAACCCCAAAATTTGCTGATAACACCTCTTTCGGCGTATGAGCAAACCAATCCGAGATTGACAGTGTATTCAGATCAGAGAAATGCCCATCATCAAATACTAATAAAAATTCACAGCCATCCGCTAGCCCTTGAATGGAATGTGGGATGCCAGGTGGAAAATACCATAAATCGCCCGGCCCCACATCCGCAATAAAGTTACAACCATTCTGATCGACTGCTGTAATACGAGCATGACCAAGCAGCATATAAGACCACTCCGCCTGCTGATGCCAGTGCAGCTCACGTACGCCCCCCGGTGTCAAACTCATATTCACACCCGCCAACGTCGTAGCAATCGGCAATTCACGAACCGTAATTTCCCGTGACCATCCACCTTGATTTAAGGTCATATGCGTGTCTGAAAACGAGAATCGCAGATTTGGAATCAAACCTGCATCGGTCGTTGGTGGCACCAGCATATCAGGATTTTCTAAATCCCTCATAATATCCCGTGGCCCCTTATCCACCCCTCCAGCCCCATCACCTCGCATAGGCTGAGGCACCTGAAAATAACCCGGTGGTAAATTCTCCAATCCTTCACCTCTTTATGTTCGTAATCGAAATAAAATACTTTCATCCTTCTAAAATGTATGGATGCAATGCTCGGATTATTCACTTTCTTTTCTGTTGGTGAGATGAGTGACTGAGCGTGGATACTTGATTAAGAGAGGGGCTTGCTATGTTGATCACTTCTCACTGAATTTGGAGCGGGGGCCTCATTTTTTGATCACTTTTCAATCACTTTGGAGCGGAGGCCTCACTTTTTTGATCACTTTTCAATCACTTTGGAGCGGGTTTCTTACTTTTTTGATCACCTCTCACTCACTTTGGAGCGGGTTTCTTACTTTTTTGATCACTTCTCACTCACTTTGGAGCGGGATCCTCTCTTTTTGGATCACCTCTCAACCACTTTAAAGCGGATTCTTCTCTTTTTGGATCACCTCTCAATCACTTTGGAGCGGATTCCTCTCTTTTTGGATCACTTCTCACTCACTTTGGAGCGGATTCCTCTCTTTTTGGATCACCTCTCAATCACTTTGGAGCGGATTTCTCATTTTTAGGATCACTTTTCAATCACTTTGGAGCGGGGCCTCACTTTCATGATCACCTCTCACTCTCTTTAGAGCGGGTTTCTCATTTTTAGGATCACTTTTCAATCACTTTGGAGCGGGATCCTCGCCTTTTTGATCACCTCTTACTCACTTTGGAGCGGGTTTCTTACTTTCTTGATCACTTCTCATTGAATTTGGAGCAGGGGCCTCTCTTTTTGGATCACCTCTCACTCACTTTAGAACGGGTGCCTCACTTTTTGGATCACCTTTCAACCACTTTGGAGCGGGGTCTTCATCTTTATGATCACTTTTCAATCACTTTGGAGCGGAATCCTCTCTTTTGGATCACCTCTAACCCACTTTGGAGCGGGGGGCCTCATTTTTTGATCACTTTTCAATCACTTTAGAGCGGGCCTCACTTTCATGATCACCTCTAACCCACTTTGGAGCGGATTCCTCTCTTTTTGGATCACTTCTCACCTTATTTAGAGCGACCTCCTCACTTCCACGTTTCCCTAACTTTGGAACAAGTCCTTACTTGCTCTTTCGTACCATAGCCGCAACCACACATTCATGCAGGATTCGTAAGCCTTCTTGTAATTCTTCAAAGGTTGCATAGGCATAGGATAGCCGAATATGGTGGTGATTGTGTGGATCGTAAATATAGCCTGGATTGATTAATACTTGTTGCTGCAACAGCTTCATAAAGAGGTCTTTATCTACAAGCGGTTCGTGAAACTTGAGCCAAATATAAAAGCCTCCTTTTGGTTTATTCCAATTCGCTATGTCTATAAATTTTTCCTGTAAAAGCTGTTCCGTAAAATTGGCTCGCTCCTGTAATTGTTGACGTAATCCAGTGAGATGCTTTTCATATTTTCCTGATTGCAACCAATGCAGGACAATTTCTTGTGAAATGGCACTTGAGCCATAGTCTGTTTGCATTTTTATATCGGCTAATCGTTCGATGACAGTGGTTGGACCAATGAGCCAGCCAATACGTAGCCCAGGGCTTAAGGTTTTGGAGACGCTACCAATATAAAGAACTTGTCCGCTACTATCCATTCCTTTAATCGGAGATGATGTCTCCTCAAAAAGCAATTCATGGTAGACATCATCCTCTATAATCGGAATGCGTGATGCCTGACATGCTTCATATAACTGCTTTCTCTCCCGTGTTGTCCACACATGCCCTGTTGGATTATGTAAAGTAGGAATTGCGTAAAACACGGCTTGTTTTTTTCGTTTCCTTTGAGACAATGTACTGGCAAGCTGGTCATCACGCTGAATGCTAATCATTTGCATGCCGACGGACTGAAATGGATGAACAGAATTTAAATACGAAGTTGGCTCCTGAAACACAATGGACCCTTGCTCTAATAAACCAACAGCAATCAACTGTAGTGCCTGAAGAGCGCCTGAGACAATACAGACATTTTGAGGCTCGGCAGTAATACCCCTTTTTTGGACATATTCACAAATTGCTGCACGAAGCTGGTCATTTCCCTGTGGTGAAGAGTAGCCTAATGCTTTGGGTTGAAAGGATAGCTTTCGAAGTGATGCTTCTATTT
Organism: Lysinibacillus sp. FSL K6-0057; assembly: GCF_038630885.1. Taxonomy (NCBI): domain Bacteria; kingdom Bacillati; phylum Bacillota; class Bacilli; order Caryophanales; family Bacillaceae; genus Lysinibacillus; species Lysinibacillus sp. FSL K6-0057. Next base: position 2,680,353 of record NZ_CP152047.1, read on the forward strand.
CCTCGGTGGGCAACAAGCTAGGTGCTAGCTCTCCCGTTCCTAAACGAATTACATCATCACGCTGTTCGTATTCATTAATTAATTGGATGGTATGATAATTTGGTTTATGGATGCTTGTCTCAATATAAGTTTGCCAATTCGGCTGTGTTTGTTGGATTAATGCATGCCAAGAATGGTGTGTAACGTAAACCCCAGAGCCTACTTTTGCTTCAAGGATGCCCATTGCTTTTAATTCCTCCAAAGCCTGTTGAACAGTGCTACGGTTCACATCGAACTGGATGGCCAGCTGTCTTTGGGTGGGCAGTTTTGTCCCTGCTACCCAGTCCCCTCGTTCCACTTGGGCTGTTATCCACTGTACAATCTGCTGCTGTAATGTAGTGTCACTTTGTCTATTCGGCTGCCAGCTCATGATCCCTCTCCTTCCATCCTATAAAATTGGGTGGATAAAAAACCATCCAATTGGTCGTTTTCTTTTAGTTATATCATATCTAAAATGAGTAGTGAAAGGAGGAATAATCGTTGGAAGCTTTTCTGCATGGTATCATTTTAGCATTCGGACTCATATTGCCATTAGGCGTTCAAAATGTTTTTGTTTTTTCGCAAGGTGCTACACAACCAAATTTATTACGCGCTTTGCCAGCAAGTGTGACAGCTGCGATCTGTGATACAATGCTCATTCTGCTTGCGGTATTCGGTCTATCACTAATTGTCCTACAATTTGAGTGGCTGCGTATCACTTTAATGACTATTGGTATCGTTTTTTTACTTTATATGGGCTATACCATTTGGCGTTCGAATCCAGCAACCACTGAAAATAGTGAAGCATTGCCCATAAAAAAACAAATTCTCTTCGCACTTTCGGTGTCACTTCTCAATCCACATGCTATTTTAGATACAATCGGCGTCATTGGTACGAGCGCATTAAAATATAGTGGTACAGAGCAAATGATGTTCACTGTTGCTTGTGTGTTCATTTCTTGGCTATGGTTTTTCGGTCTGACATTGACAGGCGCCTCATTCAAAAAACTCGATAGCGCTGGAAAGCTGATGCGTATTTTTAATAAATGCTCTGCCATCTTTATTTGGGCAACAGCATGTTACCTCGCAAGTGGCTTATTGTAGCATACATAGAAAATGCTCAGGAGGAATCCCTGAGCATTTCTTTTATAGAGTGACAAACAAAGTGAGTTTTTCATTAAATAATGCCGTCTCAATGGATTTCGCATGAGGCCATTCCTCGCCATAATGAATAGCTTTGACTAATACATTGGCTTGTAATAATGATTCATGCTGTTGAATGATGGAAAGCACCTCTGCACTACCATTAAAAGCAATCGATACATATTGCTCCACTGGTAGCTGCCATTTTTTTCGTGCATCTTGTATTGTACGAATCAATTCTCGCATTTGCCCTTCTTGTAGCAAGCTCTCTGTGAGTTGAACATTCATCAAGACACGGCATGTGCTATCCTCCGCTAAAATATAGTGATCCTTCACGATTGATTCAGCTATCACATGTTCTGTTACTAATGTTAGCTGTTGACCTTCCATCATGATATCCACTGTTCCTTGTTGTTGTAGCTTTTGTTTCTCATCATCCGTTAATGTCAACACATATTCTTTTACTTGATTAACCTTTGGACCAAATACCGCTCCAGCCGTTTTAAAATTCAGCTTGTAATACACGCTTTCATAAGCCGAAAAATCATATGTCCATCTACAAACTTTGATGTTTAACTCATCCTGAATAAGTTCGCAATAGACTTGATAATCTGTCGCTTCACCTCTAATGGCAACAATGAGCTCACTTAAAGGCTGTTTAACCTTGATTCCCTGACTATTACGAATGCTACGTCCAAGTTCCACAACTGTTAAAACCGTAGCCATTTCTTGTTCAAGCTTCATATCCACTAGTTGATCGTTGAATGTTGGATATTTCTCAAGATGAACACTTTTCCCACATAATTGACGGTAGATATCCTCTGCTATAAACGGTGTAAACGGAGCTACTAATTGACAAATGGATGTAAGCACCTCATAAAGTGTGCTAAATGCACCGCATTTATCTGCTGTCATTCCATTTGCCCAAAATCTAGCGCGTGACCGACGAATATACCAATTGCTTAACTCCTCTACCAATTGACCAATTTCCCGTGTAGCCTGTGTAAATTGATAATCATCCATGGATGTTGTGACTAGCTGGATAGTGTGATGTAAGCGAGACAATATCCAACGATCTAGCTGTGAACGTGTACCTGTATTTGTAGCATCATACGTAAAGCCATCGATCTGGGCATACATTTCATAAAATTTAAACGTATTGTCGAGTGTATCCACTAGCTTAGATTTCGCATCTAGGACAATTTTCTTAGAAAAACGCTTTGGATTCCATGGGGAGCTATCAACTAAAAATGCCCAGCGTAAAGCATCTGCTCCATACTGCTCAATTAACTCAACAGGCTCTAACGCATTGCCTTTACTTTTGGACATCTTCTGTCCATGCTCATCCAGTACATGCCCTAACGATAGCACATTTTTATAAGGTGGTTTTCCTGTAAATAAGGTCGATACCGCTAATAAGCTATAGAAAAATCCTCGTGTTTGGTCGATTCCCTCAATAACGACATCTGCTGGAAACTGATGATGAAAAGTCGCTCCATCCTCAAAAGGATAATGCTGTTGGGCAAATGGCATCGAGCCACTGTCAAACCAAACATCGATAACTTCAGGCGTACGTTTCATGTCGCCTTGACAGACAGGACAGGTACAGACAATGTCATCAATAAATGGTTTATGGAGCTCTAATTGCTCATCGACAGTCCCTTTGGCTAATTGTTTTAGTGCTGCAACACTGTTAGGTGCCTCCTCATGAGTGCAGTCCTGACAAATCCATACATTGAGCGGTGTCCCCCAATAGCGATTACGACTAATATTCCAATCCACTAAGTTTTCTAAGAAGTTGCCAAAGCGACCATCCTTGATATGGCTAGGATACCATGTCACCTGTTGATTATTTTGTAAAAGCTGCTCTTTTAATGCAGACATTTTGATAAACCAGCTATCTGTTGCGTAGTACAGCAATGGAGAATCACAGCGCCAGCAATGCGGGTAGCTGTGCTCATATTTTTCTTTAGCAAATAAAAGCTCTTTTGCTGCAAGCATCTTAATGATATCGACATCACAGTCTTTCACAAATCGTCCGACAAGCTCAGGTACAGCTTCTGTATAACAGCCTTTAAGATCGACTACATTGACAAAGGACAAATCATTTTGTTGGACCGCTTTATAATCGTCTTCTCCATAAGCCGGCGCTATGTGTACAATCCCTGTTCCACTATGCTCTGTCACATAATCCGCCATGACAACAACATGCCCTTTATCGACGGTTATATAGGAAAATGGTGGTAAATAGGAAACACCCGCAAAATCCTGCCCGTCATGCTCACTTAATATTTCCACAGGCTCTGAAAAAACCTTTGATACTAACGATTTGGCGAGGATATATATGTTATTTGCATGCTTTACACGTACATATCGAAGAGCAGGATTCATAGCCAAAGCTACATTGGCTGGTAACGTCCAAGGTGTCGTTGTCCAGCCTAAGAAATATTCGTTCTCATTCTGAAGCTTAAACATTGCAGTAACGGATAAATCCTTGACATCCTTATAGCCCTGTGCCACCTCATGAGAGCTTAAGGATGTTTGACAGCTAGGGCAATAAGGTGAAACGCGATGCCCTTTGTATAAAAGTTTTTCCTTGTGAACATGGCTTAAAATATGCCATACAGATTCGATATAGTCATTACTTAATGTTAGGTAAGGATCATCCATATCGAGCCAGTAGCCAAGCTGCTCTGTAAAGGTACGCCATTTTTGCTCATAGGTAAAAACGCTCTTTTTACATGCCTGAATAAAGCGCTCTACCCCGTAGTTTTCAATCTCCTGCTTTCCAGATATGCCTAATGTCTTTTCTACCCCTAATTCCACAGGCAAACCATGTGTATCCCAGCCTGCTTTTCGTTCAACCAAATAGCCTTGCATCGTTTTATAACGTGCCACGACATCTTTTATGGTTCTACCAAATGCATGGCCAACATGTGGTAAACCATTCGCTGTTGGTGGTCCCTCATAAAACACAAAGGGCTGCTGTCCAGCACGATTGCTAACGGATTTGGTGAAGGTCCCTTCTTGCGCCCACAATGCACGAATCCTTGTTTCTCGTTCAACCGTTGTTTCTTTCTTTTGTTCTTTCTGCATATTAGCTCCTCCTATACAAGCAAATTTGTATAAAAGGCATACAAAAAACCCCGTCCCAAGGAAAAGGGACGGGGTTAACCGCGAATACCACCCTAATTCTATTGACACTATGGCCAATAGCACTCAGCAACGTACAATCATACGTGTTCTTTTTAACGGTAGACACCCGGATTAGCTTACTCGATTCAGCTAATCTTCTCAGAGAGGATTTTCATGTAACACCTGCACACCGACTTCCACCAAATGTCGGCTCTCTGTAGAACAAAATGAAACACTACTCTTTCTCATCAACGAATTTGTATGCTTTTATTGTCCTTCATCTTAGCAAATTACCAATTGTCTGTCAACAGTGGACAATCTTAAAAATTTTCGTTGAGACAAGTGGCAATGCTTTGATGGAGAACAGCATACCGTGGCTGATGAATGGTTTGAATCAAAAAGCTCTTTAGCAAAGTTTTACTATTGAATAGTACTATTCTGTAGTGTTCTTCACTCAGCTGTTCCTTTAATACGGCTATAGTGAATGGCATTTGCTGCACTATTTGGATGATTTCATTTTGATTCAGTCCCTGCTCCAGCATCGCGAATATTGGCACTAATAGCCTTTCATCTTCATTATGGATAAAGACGTAATCTGATTGTAAATAGATGGACCATAATGCATGTAGCAAATCGACATAGGCTGTTTTTAGTGATTTAGGATTTTTCACGAGTTCATCGATAGCATCTGAAACATGTGCCACACTATGCGCCCATCCCTTGCCAGGCACATAGCCTCTTACATCCTTTTCAGAGGTTACATAGGTCAGTAACTTCGTTTGACAGTCCTCAATGCAAGCCTTGGGCAAAAAATTATCCTGTAGATCTCTTGCTAAAATAAGCGCTACTAATAATGATGTAAAGGAGCGAGTAAAGACCCAATCCGATTCCTTTTCTCCAATTCCCTTAACTAATAAATGGTTTAAGCTGTAATCCCACAGCTCCGTTAAGCAACGATGATCCAGCAAGTTTTTTTCTAAAATCCATTCATAAAAGCTGCTATAAATATAGGTATCCCGTAGCTCACTATCAATAGAACCGATGTGTGCTAGCATGGAATGCACAAGCTGCTCTTGATTCTCTAGCTCCATTGTTGTTTGTCCCTTTTTCAATGCTATTAATCGATCCTTTAATTCTTCTTCCTTCAGTACATCTTGTATCAACTGTTTGACTCCCCTTTGCTTATTTATTTTGATACTCACTTTTTCGGTATATCCCATCTAGCTTCCATCCCTCATTAAAACGGACATATGTAAATTCCTTTTGCCAATTATCTTGGTGTACAATCACCTTACTACGCCAAGGAAAGGTTGCCGCGTATACCTGACCACTGCGAACTTCAGCTATGTCATCAGCAACATCTAGAAGTGTCGAAGGAGCAATCGTATTGTGCATCAAATAAAGCTGTCGATCTGAACTGTCCTCAAGCTCTAGCATTACCTGCTGATGAAACGCAATCACTTGCTGATTTGCCTGATAAAGTGAATAAACGAGTGAGCTCCCAAATAACACCATCAATGTTGCCACAATCACAACATGCTTTTTCTTTAAGCCTATATAACATGCCCACTTCTTTTCCTTGTTGTATAAATGGATATAGATTGCTAGACTAATTGGCCATAAAAATAGTAACTGCCAAAAGAGGACAACCCAAAAAAGCGCACCATCTGATACAAAATAACGAATACCAAAGTAATTCAACAACCATAAAGGCATTGACCAACGCCAAGAGGACTCTTCCTGCGACATACTTTTTAAATAAATCAGTAGAAGAGGTAAGCTTAGGAAAAAAGCTGTCGCATTATCTAATATAGCAAATAACAATTCAACACCTCTATTTTAGAAAAATATTACAACTATTGTATATGAATCCAACTTTAAAGAAAAGGCTAGACATTCTATAATCATTGAATGTCTAGCTTCATGTTGTTGAAAAAAGATGATGTCAACGGCAGAAAAAGCAACTTTGCAAGGTGAGGGGTTGATTTCCGTTCCGCCAGCGTCCTTTCCAGGGGGCGTCCGATGAGCCGCTTCACTCACTTCCGTTCGCTCCAGGGTCTCCTCTGTGACGCTCATGATCTGACCCCAAAAATATAAACTTTTTTACGAAGCTTTTCGATATTCAACGGGACTTTTTCCGTTGAGTTTTCTTTTAATCCGCTCATGATTGTAATAGTAAATATACTCTGCTAATGCTTTTGTAAATTCTACATAGTTTTTAAACGTAGTTGTGTACAGAAATTCTGATTTCAGAATACCAAAAAAGCTTTCTATCACGGCATTATCTAAACAATTTCCTTTCCGTGACATACTTTGCTTGATTTCATGTGTTGCCAATAACGCTTTAAAACGTGGTATTTGATATAACCATCCTTGATCAGAATGAATGATTAAGCCACTCTTTTTCGATAACTTTGTATACATAAACGCCTTTTTAAAAGACTGTTGAACTAACTCAAAATTAGGTGATTTTGATACCTCATATCCAACGATCTCTCGATTGAATAAATCTAATACAGCCGATACGTAGATTTTTTGACCGTTTATTTTAAACTCTGTGACATCGGTTACCCATTTCTGATTGGGTGCAGAGGCTTCAAAATCACGTTGGAAGACATTCTCTGCGACATAGCCGACTGTTCCTTTATACGAACGATATTTTTTAGGGCGTACTGTCCCTTTTAAGCCCAATTCTTTCATCAATCGTTGGACCGTTTTATGGTTGATGAAAATCCCTTCATTTCGGAGGGCAAGACAAATACGACGATAGCCATAACGCCCCTTATGGTGATGAAAAAGTATCTGGATTCGTTCTTTAATCGCCTGATATTTATCTGGTTTTACCCATTTTTGAAGATGATAATAATACGTACTTTTCTTAAGTTTCGCGACTTTTAATAGAGCTTGAAGTGGAAATTCCAGCCTTAGCTCATACACAGCTCTCACTTTTTCTTTGGTTTGAAGGCTTCCTTTTCTTGAACTAAGGCTTTCAACTTTTTTAAATAGGCATTTTCCATCCGTAAATACTCAATTTCCGCTTTTAACTCTTCCGTTGTTTTTTCATTTAAATCGGACGAAGGTGGTTGTTTTTTTGGCATTGATCGGTGCTCCTTTTCTATTTGATAGAGCACCTCTCCAGCCTTAGACATCCATTGTTTTTTCCATCTCCGAATGGTTTCACGAGAAGGAATATTAAACTTCGCAGCAGTCTGAAGGAGCGAATCGCCCGTCTCTATCAGGTGTTGAATTACTTTTATTTTAAAAGAATCTTCGTAATTCGTGAACCCTTGAGGACGAATAATTCCTTCAATGCCATGATAGCGATATAATTCAATCCATAATCGAATGTACTGTCGATCCCTCTTTAATCGATTGGCAATCTGATACGTACTTTCCTTTTCTTCAATGTAAGCTAGAACTGCGGCTAACTTTTGTTCATCAGAAATCACTAACTGCACCCCCTATAGTAGATTTTTCAAGTCCAATATTTTGGGTGCAGTTCACTCAATCCCCTAGGAGTGACGCTGGCTCCACTCCAATCAACCATTCTGCAAAGTGTCTTTACTTTTTTCATAGTAGCATAGCGATTAAATCGTCCATTATTTGTATTCTTAGAGGGGATAAACTCTTATTTTCAATGTGGAGAAGTAATGCGTGACAACATCTCTTCATAAAGAGTAGTGAACACCTTCACTTTATCTGAAAACCTTTGCTAAAAAGTCAGTGGGTTGAGTGGAAGGCTACTTGACTCTCGTGGGATAGCGAGACAGGCGAAGCCCTGCACGGAGCGGTAGCGGAGGAAGCGATTCGGCGCTCGCCCACAGGAAAGCAAGTAGCCTGCAACGGAAATCCATTTCTACCTTTCAATTGACTGTTTGTTTTTCAACACTAAAAGGCTAGACATTCTATATTCATTGAATGTCTAGCTTCTTTTTATTGATATTCCTTTACTATTTTCATCTCGACGATATCTTTATAATCAATGAACGGCTGAGTGTCATCGTTCCCAATCGCCTGTCTATACTGTACTTCTACTCGATCGCCAACTGATAGTGTTTTCGGGACATCCACTAGAGGGAACCATGTACCATTGCTATGTTTTTGCACTAATTCATCTACAGATTTTTGACCAATCTCGCTTTCCAGGACACCTGAGACAACTAAAAACTCATGTTCCTTAATTGCTAAGACCGTTCCACTTCTGATGAGCTTCATTTGGCTGTCCTTTTCTGGGATTTTATATTTTTCTCGTAAGGAGGCAATGTCTTGAAGATAATGTTGCTCTAAATAATTCATGGCTTCTTGCTCAACAAGCCATGTACGAATTGGATAACTTACATCCTTATAATCGGCTTTGCTTGCCTCCCATAATAAGTTAACTGTGGCCATTTTATAAGCGATTGGCATTGCATATTTAGCAGAAAACTCTTCTTTTGTGATTTGCAGCATTTGTAATCGTTCATCCATTGTTGGCTGAGTTTCATTGCTAAATCCCTCCATAATCAGCTCTAGCTCTTTATCTACTTGCTCCTGTGAGGGGATTAACTTCCTTGATTGCGCATAAGCAAAAGTCGATTCAAGATATAAAAAACTATCAAAACTTGCCTTATAGAGACGATATTTTCCATTCATATAAGCATCCTTTTGTAAATATAGCTCTAAAATCCGCTCATCTAATACTTTGGGAATCTTAGATGCTTGCTGTTGTGGATCATTGTATTGCTGGTATATAAACAGCCCTATGCAGATACTTAAAATCATAGCCAAAACGCCATATGGCCAACGTTTAGCAGATTTTTTTTCATGGCGTTGTTGTAAATGCTGGACCACATTTGTCATCACACGCTTTTTGCTTTCTGATAAATCCCTTAATACGCGAACATCCACTTTACTCATGCAGGAGCACCTCCCATTCAACATGCTGTAACTGTAGCTTTAATAACTCTCGCCCACGACGTAGCCTTGTTTTGACTGTGCTTTCAGGAATAGTTAACAGCTCTGCAATGTCCACAACAGGCATTTCTTCAAAATAAAAATGTATAATGACCTCACGCTGCTTGAATGGGAGAGCTAGAATCGCATTTTCAATCAAAGTACGTTCATCTTGCTGTACAAGCATATCTCTTCTCGTGACGGTTTGCTTCGGAAAAATCTTCTGTTGAACTTGAATTTTCCGATAGGTCCAGCTGCGTAAATAATCTTTACTTCGATTACTAACTAATTTCGATAAATAAGCCTTTAGCTCACCACGTTCCTCATAGTTTTGCTGATTATCATAGAATTTAATAAAGACATCTTGTACGATATCTTCAGCGCTTTGTAAATCTCTAACATAATAAAAGGCAAGACGAATAAGCCTCTCTGTATGCTGTTCCATTATTCTTTCCAGTTCATGAATTAGCAACATTCTTCCTCCTCTCTACCCTATTAACGGTGCTCACGGCTTCGAGGTTTGCTTTTTTTGTCATTTACCCCAAATCATTGTCAGCAAATGGTGTGATCACCTGTTTTTCCGTTGAAGATAACACGATATTAGTAGAAGGCGTGCCATAGGGCATAGTCGCATCAATAAATTGTTCTAATGTTTCTACTGAATAGGTCGCTAGTTGAACAATATAACTAATTTCCCCTGCCACCCGATAGCATGCCAAAACATCAGGATGGGCATTACAAAAGGAAGAAAGACTTTTACAATCAATGGATTTAAATAAAATAATGGCTTCAATCGTACGCTCCATCTTTTTCAAATTTACCTTTGCATGATAGCCTTCAATCACACCTTGCTCCTCCAGCTTTTTGACTCTTTCAATAACGGCAGGAGAGGATAAATGAACGGTAGTGGCTAATTCCTTCATCGAGATTTTGGCATTTTGCTGTAACTGCTGTAAAATTTGTGTATCAATATGATCCATGGTCCATCACCTTTCTAAATCAATCATTTAGGACATAATACCTTTTCAAATAAAGTTTTTCACCTAAAATCCATTATACAACCTATGTAATCTTTTATCCCTTTTGTTTACAATAAAAGCAATAAAGGAGGCAAAACAAACATGAAAAAAATATTATTACTATTAGCAAATGGCTTTGAAGCAGTGGAAGCAAGCGTCTTTACTGATATGCTAGGCTGGAATAAATGGGAAGGTGATGGGACAACAGAGGTGGTTACAGTCGGCTTGCATGAACAGCTACAATGCACATGGAATTTTAAAGTCACTCCTGAGAAATTGCTCCATGAAATTAATTTAGAGGAATTTGATGCCTTAGCGATTCCAGGTGGCTTTGAGGAAGCGGGATTTTATGAGGATGCCTTTAGCGAGGAATTTCAGGCAGTCGTTCGCCACTTTGATGAGCACAAAAAACCGATTGCAACAATCTGTGTAGCTTCCCTTATTTTAGGACATAGTGGGATTCTTCAGCAACGTCAAGCAACTACCTATAATCATCCAACAAGTAAACGTTTAGCACAGCTAAAAGGCTATGGCGCAACTATTGTCAACGAGCGCATTGTGCAAACAGATCATATTATCACCTCCTCCAATCCAGGAACAGCTTTTGATGTTGCCTTTCGTTTACTAGAAACACTGACATCTGCTACAAACACAGCGAAAGTAAAAGAATTAATGGGTTTCCACTAAAGCATAAAAAAGTAGGTTTACGCCAATATACTTGGCATAAACCTACTTTTTGTATTATTTGCTTACTGGTGCTGTTTCTGATGCGCTAAAATCCATTTCCTTTGCGTTGTCTAGCACATCTTTTGGAATCGTAATCGTTGTTACCGCATTGAAATCATGATATTTGATCGTTGTTTGCTGTCTTGTTTTGATCGAATTGCCTTCTACTTGCATCTTTAATGTCATATCCATAGCAATTTCTTCTACATCGAATGTTTCTTTATTAATCAATAATTTATATGTGAGACCATCAAAGGAAATATTGCCTAATTGTGCCTCTAAATCAGCATCCATTCCTAAATCCATTGCGCCAAGCTGTTGCTTCACTAGTTCTGTGAATTTATCGCCAGCACCCTTTAGAGTTAATTCATAACGGTTTGCTGTTTCAACTAATGTGAAATCTTCAGCAAATGCTTGTAGCATCTCCAATTGTTCTGTTGCATCTGGCTGCATCCCTGTTTGGCTCAGTACATCTTCAAATAATTGTTTCGGGAACTTTACCCAAGCCTTTTGTTCTGCCTCATACATATACATACCATCTTTAGCTGTCATATACATTTTAATCGGCAAATTGATCGCTTCACCACTTGTTGGATCTGTTAAAGCCATTGAACCCTCCGCAAAGAATTGCATTGGCTCAGTAACAATTTCCATCTTCATGTTGCCTTTAGAATCCATTTTCATGGTTTCCTTACCATCGTTTGCCTCCACTGTCTGAGAGATCGTCATGGTAGCCTTCATGCTTTTTAGCTCTTTTTGCTTAGCTAATGTTTTCGTAAACACTTCCTCTAACAAAGCACTATCCTTTGTTGTCGTAGGTTGTTCTTCCGTTACCTGCTCCTCTGTAGGTTTTTCCTCTTTTTCTTCCGTTGTAGGCTTTGTAACCTCAGCTAAGCCTAATGCGTTTACAATAAATGTCGCTAACTGACCACGTGTAACATTTTTATCTACACCAAATTCTGTGGCAGAAACACCCTTCGCAATACCTGCCTCGTACAGGGCTGTTACTGCATCTGCGAATGGACTATTTTGTTGTACATCTGTAAATGGACTTTTGCCTTCTGCTGTTAAACCTGCAGCCTCTGCTACCATTATCGCCATTTGACCACGAGTAATCGTGTCATCTGGACGGAATGTATCATCCTCATAGCCTTGTACAACCCCAAGATTAACTAATGTAACGATCGCTTTATAGAATGGGCTAGATGAATCGACATCCTTGAAATTTGGATTCTCTACAGTCATATCCGTTGTTGTTAGTTGGAAAGCACTTGCTATCATCTTCGCCGCCTGTCCACGTGTTACGTCCTGTGAAGGCTTAAATGTACCATCTGGAAAACCATTAATAATATCTTTTGCATGTAATGTGGAAATACTGTTAAAATGCGCATAATCTTCGCTCACATCTGAAAATGGACTTGCAGCCGAAACAGGAACTACCGCAACAGCAGTAACCGCCATTGCAGCTGTTGCCGCTGTATAAAGCTTATGTTTTTTCTTTGTCATAATTAATCGTCCCCCGTTTATGTAAATTTTAATGCTTACCTATTAATTTTATCGAAAGGATGAGGAAAATGCTAGGTTAGTTGGAAATTAAATTATAATTATCCATTATATCCGTCATTTGGTTCGATTTATCCATATTTTGGCTACTTCTATCCATCACTTTCTCAAGAAATAAAAAAACCGACCTCCTAAGAGATCGGTTTTTATGGTGATGATTACTCAGCAGCTTTTGCGCGTAGAACCATTTGTAGGATACCACCGTGACGGTAGTAGTCTACTTCTACTTCTGAGTCGAAACGAGCTAAAGCTTGGAAAGTTTTAACTGTGCCGTCTTCAGATTTAGCAGTTACTGTTAAGATTTCACGTGGTTTTACGTTGTCAGTAATGTTAACAGAGATTTCTTCTTTACCAGTTAAGCCTAATGTATCAGCAGATTCACCTGGCATAAATTGAAGTGGAAGAACACCCATCATTACTAGGTTAGAACGGTGGATACGCTCGTAAGATTGTGCGATAACAGTTTTCACGCCAAGTAGGAATGTACCTTTCGCAGCCCAGTCACGAGAAGAACCCATACCGTAGTCGTTACCAGCAAGTACGACTAAGCCAGTACCTTGCTCTTGGTATTTCATACATGCGTCATAGATGTACTCTACTTCGCCTGTTGGCCAGTAAGTAGTGAATCCACCCTCTGTACCAGGAGCCACTTGGTTACGGATACGGATGTTTGCAAATGTACCACGCATCATTACTTCGTGGTTACCACGACGAGAACCGTAAGAGTTGAAGTCACGGATTGCAACACCGTTTTCAATTAAATATTTACCTGCAGGTGTATCTTTACCGATTGCACCAGCTGGAGAAATATGGTCAGTTGTGATTGAGTCACCAAACTTCGCCATAATGCGTAAGCCGTCTAAGCCTTTAATAGCTTCTGGCTCTTTTGCAAGACCTTGGAAGAATGGTGGGTTTTGGATGTAAGTTGATTTGTCATCAAATGTGTAAAGAGACTCAGTTGATGTTTCAATTGCATTCCATTTTTCGTTCGCTGTGAATACAGTTTCGTATTCTTTTTGGAATAACTCACGGTTAACAACAGTACCTAATACTGCGTTAACTTCTTCAGTTGAAGGCCAGATATCAGCGAAGAATACTTCGTTACCATCTTTGTCTTTACCGAATGAATCTTTTTGTAGATCGATATCCACTGTACCAGCAAGTGCATAAGCAACAACAAGTGGTGGAGAAGCTAAGTAGTTAGCTTTTACAAGTGGGTGTACACGACCTTCAAAGTTACGGTTACCAGAAAGAACTGAAGTTACGAATAAGTCATTTTCTTTAATTGCATCTTCGATTTCAGGTAATAATGGACCTGAGTTACCGATACATGTTGTACAACCGTAACCTACAGTGTTGAAACCGATTTGGTCAAGGTACGTTTGTAAACCTGAATCTTCAAGGTAACCAGTTACAACTTTAGAACCTGGTGCTAAAGAAGTTTTTACCCATTTCGGCACTGTAAGACCTTTTTCTACAGCTTTTTTCGCCACTAAGCCCGCAGCAATCAATACGTATGGGTTAGATGTGTTTGTACAAGAAGTGATGGCAGCAATTGCAACAGCACCTGTTGGAATTTCTACATCGCCTTCAGCGAATTTCGCTACAGAAGTTTTTGCGAATTCATCTTCTGTTAAACCGAAACCTTGTGTACCTTGTGGTGCCACTACTGCTTCTTTGTAACGAGAACGCATTTGAGATAGTGGAATTAAGTCTTGTGGACGTTTTGGACCAGAAAGGTTTGGTTCGATTTCAGCTAAGTTTACTTCTAAAACATCAGTGTAAACTGGCTCTAATGTTGGATTGAAGAACATGTGGTTCGCTTTTAAGTAAGCTTCTACAACCGCGATGTGCTCTTCGTCACGACCAGTTAAACGCATGTAGTTTAATGATTCTTCGTCGATTGCGAAGTAACCACATGTAGCACCATATTCAGGAGCCATGTTAGAAATTGTCGCACGGTCAGCTAGTGGTAATTTAGATACGCCAGGTCCGAAGAACTCAACGAATTTACCAACTACGCCACGTTGACGTAATACTTGTGTTACTTTTAATGCTAAGTCAGTAGCAGTTGTTCCGTTTGGAAGATCGCCAACTAATTTAACACCGATAACTTCTGGAATTGGGAAATATGAAGGCTGACCAAGCATACCTGCTTCAGCTTCGATACCACCTACGCCCCATCCAAGAACGCCGATACCGTTGATCATTGTTGTATGAGAGTCAGTACCTACTACTGAATCTGGGAATGTTTCGAATGTGCCATCAGCATTTTCGTTAACGTGTACAACTGGAGCTAAGTACTCTAAGTTTACTTGGTGAACGATACCTGTTGCTGGTGGTACAGCACGGAAGTTATTGTAAGCAGTTTGAGCCCATTTTAAGAAGTTATAACGCTCAGCGTTACGTTCGAATTCTAGGTCCATGTTTGCTTGTAATGCAGATGCATTACCGTATTTGTCAACTTGTACTGAGTGGTCAATTACAAGGTCAACTGGAATAGCAGGGTTGATTTTGCTTGGGTCGCCACCCATTTCCTTCATTGCAGAACGAAGAGATGCAAGGTCAACAACTACTGGTACACCAGTAAAGTCTTGTAATACAACGCGAGAAGGTTTGAATGGTACTTCTGCTTCTGGGTCAGCACCGTTACCCCATTTTGCTAATTCGTTTACGTGTTCTTCTTTAATTACATACGCATCATATTGACGTAAAACAGATTCTAATAATACTTTAATTGAATAAGGAAGGTTTGAAACTTTTGCAACGCCAGCTTTTTCAATCGCAGCTAAATCATAGTAATTGTAAGTTTTACCATTCACTTCGAATGATGCACGGCTGTTGTGTAAATTACCTTGTGCCATTTGCGGATCCCCCTAATATATATCTTTTTGAAAAGGCTTTAAAAATGTGTAGCATCTTTTCTCCAATACCCATGATAGCGCATTTATATTCATAAGTAAATTACATTAATATTATCTTTTTTGATAAGCATAACTTATGACCTTGGTTTCTATCCTGATATTTTTAATTTTTTGATGTGCATAATATCAAGGTTTTGTATTAATGAGGGTTTCTATACCTGTCTAACGAAGCATATCTAAGTGTATTTAACTGGGGTACTTTTTGGGGCACTCGCTGGGGCACCTGTAACTTTTTTTAAAATGGTGCCCCAGTTCGTAAAATGTAGATAAAGAAGGTTTGGACAGGTACTATTTTATAAGGAAAGAACGATATAAATTCCCTTAAAGTTAATATTATTTCTTTGCCACAGTTTGCGGCATTTTTATTTTGATTTTTTACTATACAAACAATTTTCTACTATATTAAAATATTTTTATAATGGTACCTTCTAGTGGTTCATCTTGTTTGAAAATGCTAAAGATTTTTGTTTGCTTTCTCTCATTGCTTCAGTAATGATTTTGAAATTTCTTCTAAATCAAATTCATCACGTTCCATGTGTTTGGGCTCTTTTTTCTTTATTGGTATTTTTATTATAGGCTATCATATTTGACAGCTTTAAAATCTTTCTTTGAAATTAATACTTATAATATTTTCATCTCTTTGGATCATTCTGATTACGTTGTAACCCTGTGCTCTTAAAAGGTTTAGAGCAACATCATCTGTTAGTGCTTCATGTTCACCGTGTGATAAATGTAAGCTTGATAAACCTATAATTGGTACATTATCGGGCTCACGTTTGAATAAAAAGCGTACTGGTACTATTACTTCATAGCTCATAATCTCCACCTCTTTTCACAAATATTTCTACATATAAGTTTAAAGACCCTTCCATTAAATCGAATATCAACTTTATTTCTATGTACAAAACATCCTGATTTTCCTAAAATGGTAAATAGTAGATAGGTATATTGAGGTGAATACAAATGAATAATTGTCCTAATTGTTTAGCTAGTAGTCCTTTTAAGAAAGTATATAGAGATGGTTTAGTATTTGTGAAATGTGAATATTGTAATACAATTTTTGAAGATACTTCAACGAGAAAAATGAGAGACGCGTCAGAGCGAGTACGAAAGGAAGTCCAAAACAAAGTCACAAACGAAGAAAACATTCGCGCAGCTGAAAAATTCGTTTGGGGTATAGTAGTTCTAATCATTATTTGAGTTATTATTGACGCAATGTTATGGAATAATTAATCACTACAATGCCCAGGCTCAAAATAATTTGAGTTTAGTGCTAAGATGGTAGACATAATATACCAAATACGGTACAGTAATTTTAGGTAAATTAATTTAATTTTACTTTGACACAGGAAGCACCTGGGGATAAGTCATCTTTATGATGGCTTTATCCTCAGGTGCTTTTTCATTTGAAAGGAGGTGAAAAATATGCTAGGATTTCTTAAATTATCAGTCTTAGCTTCAATCTTTATATTGGTATCTGCATTAGGGTTAATTTTCCTATGTAACAATTTCATTAGATTTAGAAAGAACAGATACTATGACTTACGATTAAAGTTATACTGGGCTGGAGCTATTGTAATTACTATTGGATTAACATTTCTTTTTACCCATTAAAAAACATTGCCCGATAAGACAATACTATCGGGCATGATTTTCTTTCCTATTGTTAAAAAATCTATACCATATTATCGTTGAGAAATAATAATTTTCAAACCTTCAAAATCGCCACTTGTCATCGTACCTTGGTCGAATTTATCAAGCCATGACTTATCGATTTTCTTTTTATCAACTGCTTGTTTAATGTAGTCACGTACAGCAGCTTTAGTTGTATCGTTTGTGAATTTCATTGTGTCATCATCCTCCTTAACTATATGTTGTGGTTTGTCCAAGCCATTCAGAATATCCAACTTGAATTGTTTCTCTGTAATCCCCATGCTTGCTAAATAATCATAAGGATCTATATGCGTTGTTCCTTTAAGATTTTCTGTAATCCATCGATGTGACTTGATACCATTACCACTGCCATCAAGTACAACAGGTATTCCAGCCTCTATAGCTAGTTCACGTAACAGCCAAATATAAGCAGCATAATCCTTTTTAAATTGTTCTTTATCATCGGTACGAGCCAACTCAACTTGTGCATAGCTGAGTGGATTCCCCTTAGGACCACAACCGTATTGCACACGATTAACTGGCGCAATTTGCACGATTCGTCCACCACCGCCTACCCAGTGAGACGTAAATGCATTAGCTTTATTTCGGATCATATACGCAATTTCATTTTCTAATGCATCAGGACCGCAATTTTTTGGATTTCCTGACTCATGAGCAATTACATACTTAACAGCTTCTAATCGTGTGTTTGGTAATCCAGACATTAAGCGTTTTTCAATTTGATAAGTCATTTTGCACCACCCGTTGGCTTGTCATATTTTAAAGCTCTTTCACTATCGTTTATACCTGGTGTTGTTGGATCGTGTACGATTCCGATTAACGCGAGAATAGTCAGTACTGTCTCGACTACGTTCGTTACCTGCGCACTAACAAGTGTAATGTCTGCGCCTCATATTGAAGCAATTTGTTGTGCTAGGACGATAATAAGCGCCCATAGAGATAATAAAAACGTTTTATTTTTAAAGCGTACTTTCCAGTTAATTTTCATGTGTAATTCCTCCATTTATAGTTTCATGAAATTTAGTACAAGTGCAATGACTGCCACTGCCCAGCCACCCCAGTTCTGAATGGCTTCAAGTACCTTGTTTTTACCTATGGATACAGCTTCAATTTGCACCATCAATTCTTTCACTTGATCAACCTCAAGTTTTAATCCTTGGTACTCTTCACGCAATCCATTGTACTGTTTAATCAAATTACGAGTTTCTTGCATTTCTCCGCGTAATGCATTTATTTGTTCGAACAATTCTTTATTCGAATACCATTCTTCGCCCATCTTGGCCACCTGCCTCACAAATAAAAATAGCACTGCTCGGTACAGTGCATCACTTAGATCTTGTTGTATATAAACAACCCTCCACTAATGATTGTGGAAAGGCTTCATGAAAAAACCCCGCCTAAAGGCGAGGTTCTAATAAAACTAATTAAGAGTAATTTTATTTAAACTCCACGTTTCTGAAACAGCGTTATAAATTGCTTTATACACACTTTCTTCATCATTACTCTTTCTAGTACCAAAAGTGATATTGACTACTTCCAAACCCGGTTGGATTTCTAATGCTGCAAAATTAAAGCTATTGTAAATTAGAGTTGGATCTGGGCGGCTTTCATTAGGTATGAGTACTCCTTGCCAACCTAACACTTGAGCTTTAACAGGTTCTGAAAACACTACAGAAAAACCATTTGCATCATTAGTTTCGCCTATCACCACTAATGATTCTTGTTCGCTATTCTCGCCTTATACACATCAGTGTTTTATAACGAGCCTTCACCGTACAGGCGACTTTCATCGCATACGGCGATCCGTCAGCAAGAGATCTTCAAAACTTATTTCCCCTATCGTCATCATAATTACAAATATAAAGTTAATCAATAGAATCACGACAAGGTAAAGAAATCTTAACGTACCCTCTCATTATTCACTTCACCACCGATTGACTTTGTTAATAGTACTTCTTTCATTTTACTATCACCTATCCTTCGCCAATTTTTGTGTAAATAAAAAGCCATAAGGCGAATAGAAATTCAGTAATATGTTTCGTTGCCCATCTCGATTGCTCTCATAGCAAAAAAATACATAAAAAATAACACTGCTCACCACGAAAGTGAAAAGCAAAAAGAAACCTCACCAAAAGGTGAGGCCTTAAAATTACTCATTAATAAATACTCGGTTATTACGTGTAGTATCTACATTTAAGTTGATATAATATTTTTCGTTTGGATTTGAAAAACTTTGAACTACAACAACGAAATTATCCTGTGCAAAAATTGATAAATCGCTGTCAACATTCACATCAAATGTAAGTGTATGTTCATTCTTAACTGTTACAGTAACACCCTCATTAGGTCCTGTAAAATTGAGTACTCCATCAAAACCTGTTTCAGCTCCATTAAACTCTACATAGACAATATAATCTGCCCCACCAATAGGAGTTTCTTTAAAAACCTCTGTTGACATAAATCGAGTTGCTGTATTTCCATAAGTTCTATATATTGCTTGATTAGGTCCTATTGCCTCTGTGAGTGTTTTTTTGTTTCCTATAACAGTGAAGTTCACTTCGTTTGATGTCCAATCAACTTTATTTACAAATACCGGTCCGCTATTCTCGTCTTATACCTATTGGTTTTATAACGAGCCTTCACCGTACAGGCGACTTTCATCGCATACGGCGATCCGTCAGCAGTAGATCTTCAAAACTTATTTCCCCTATCGTCATCATAATTACAAATATAAAGTTAATCAATAGAATCACGACAAGGTAAAGAAATCTTAACGTACCCATTCATTTAGACAATAAAAATAACGCTAAGCTATACTTGCGTTTCTCCTTCGTCTAGCTTCTTATAAACAACATCACGTAAATTAGATAAATTAGGTACTTGCTCACGCTTGTCAGGATTCGCTTTTACAAAATTGCACCAAATTCCGACTAAGCCGCTGTTTTCATTAAACATTACTGTCACCTCCTGGTAGTGACATAGCAATCAATGTGGAGAGCTCCATAATGGCATTCTCTTGTCCTTCTAGACGTTGTTCTTGCATTGCCATATAAGATGACATTTCCATCATGCTACCGAGTATCAATTTATTTTCTTGCTCTAATCGAGTAACCTTTTCCTCTGCCGTTTCCTCCACTCCGAATTTTTTCATTGCATCCATAGTTCCGTCTGGATTATGTACTTTGTGCTCAAATGGCATTTAGTCAACTGTCCCTGATATCCGTGCTTGCTTTGGGAATTTTCGTTCGGCTCTTAAAGCTTTTCGTTCAGCTACATCTGATGAATCCGCCATTTTTTGATCATACTCGGTAATCACTTCGTCTACTTTTTCTACCATCTGGGCGAGCTCTTCTACTGCTAATTCTTCTACATTTTCTCGTTCAATTTCGGGTATAATTTCTTTTTCGAGTAGCTCATTGTATAACTGGTTTGATTTTTCAATTAATCCGTTATGATATTTCTCGATGGATTTTTTCCACACGAAAGTAAATTTGTTCGCATTGGCCTCGATCTTTGTTCCATCAATAAAAATAGCTTCCTGATCAATTAATTCTTCTTGGACCAACTGGCAACGGAATTGGACGAAACATTGGCGGATCAACTCTTTCATTTCTGGTTGAACACGGAAACGGTTGATCGTGCGGTAGCTTGGTTCATACCCTTGAGCTAGCCACATCATCCGAAGGCTATCTTTTAATAGAGCTTCAATTTTACGCCCTGAAAAGACAGATTGTGTATAAGCACATAAGATAATTTTAAGCATCATGCGTGGATGGTAGGCGTGACAGCCTTCATTTCGAAGGAATGGTTCAAACGCTTCAGGCGAGATACTTTCAACTAAATGGTGGACATGGAAGGCAATATCATTTTTTTGTAATGTTACTTCTAAATCTAAAGGCAAAACTAATTGATTCATGTTATAATTTTTAAACATAAGGATCCTTCTTTCTGTATAATTTTGTTGTGGTGACTTAATTTTATCAGAAGTGATCCTTATTTTTTTATGAAAAAAGTTAAAGCCTGTGAAATTTTACTGATCGTAAAATTTCACAGGCTTTTGGATTTAGAGGTGGGTTTTGTCCCAGCCTCTTCTTACGATTAGTCAACTTTATTTAATGAATAATTTATATTTTTATGAGTGTGAAGTGGTGAGGGATATCCCTCATCACTTCACACTCATTTTTAGATACGCCAAAAAGACCTGACGATTTTTATTTTTTTCGAAAGGTCATTATGATATAGTTCTATGTAGGTGATTACGATTTCTGAGCTGGTAGTGCGGACTCATAATCGTAAAGAATGCCACGCGTCAGTAACTGAAATGTCACTTTCAGAAACTTATTGATGCAGGCGATGATCGCAACCTTATGAGGCTTCCTCTGAGGTTGCTTTTTTAATTTGTAGTAATAGTCCACAAAATGATTCGGTTTTCCTTTAGCCATAAGCATTGCGCACACCATAAAATATAAAATCTTTCGTAAATGTTTGTTTCCTCGTTTATTAATTCTGTCTCGATATTGCATATTCCCAGACTGGTACCGCATAATATCAATGCCTGCGTAAGCGTTCAGTTGTTTCGCATTTTGAAAGCGGTGGATGTCACCAATCTCTCCAATTAATCGGCACGCCGTTGAATCGCCAATTCCAGGAATCGATCGAAATACTAGATATTCTTTTCGTCCTTCCGACAATTCCACCATCTGTTTCACAAGCGTATCTTTCTTCTCTTGTAAATCCGCAATGCGAGCTGCGTAATCTCGTGCTTGATCACAACGAATATCTGTTGGTTTAATCGCGGGGTAACTATTTTCAGCTGCTTCTAATAATGTAATAGCTTTAGCCTCCGCACGCATTAGCGAGAGGTTTTTTCGCGTATTGGCCTTTAAACGATTTTTAATCATCGTTTTTGAATGGGCTTGTAAAAGTGCGGGGTGTGGATAGAGTTGTACAATATTTAAAAATAGTGCTGAACTCGGTGTAATCAGCTTTTCTAATTCTGGAAAACTCAGCTGTAAAATGGCATGCATTCTACTTTTGAGTAAAATGATTTCTTCATCAATTTCATCGTAGTAACGAGTCAGTGCACGCATCTGTTCATAATAATCGTCTTGTATGTACGTTATTTCGCGTTCCATTTTAAAATGAGTCTTCGCAAGTTCATGGGCATCACTAATATCGGTTTTATGACGACGCATCGTTGCCATCTGTAAATTCGCTTCAAGTGGATTCATGCGGCAGTATGCGTAGCCGTAATCTTTGAAAAATGCTTCGATAGGTTTTGAATAGGTACCTGTTGCTTCAAATACGATAGCTGGTGCTTGTCCATCTTGTTTTGACATCTCTACTATTCGTTCGTGTAATCGCTCAAAATCACCGCGTGTATGAAGTAGCACACCTTCGAATTCACATTGGCGGTGACCATCATAAATCGCAACAGTACTTTTTCCTTTACTGACATCTAACGCAATGACATGTTTCATCTCATTCTTCTCCTTTTGACCAATCATAGAAGCCTTCACAGTACCTTATCGATTCCACTTTCTTATACACGATCTCTTGGACCCAACATACTAAACTGATTCATATAAGGGCATGAAGTTAGCCGGTTTAATATACGGACTCACAAATGGTCCCAGAGGCTGGTCGGCTTTTCTTCACTTCTACTATAAAAAAATAGTAGCACAAACCATGGCCTTGGTTTGTACTACTAATGTTAGTATGTTTAAGGTATTTCAAGTTCTTTTGAATTTCTATCAATTAAAAATAAAGGTCCAAGTTATAGTGCCAGATGCCCCATTGCTACCAGTGTAAGTAAAAGTAATATCGACCGTTCCAGTTGATACTTTGTTCACATCCAAATACACATGTCCAGAAGGATTTGGTCCCCAAATGGATACCGTAGCAACGCCAGGGTCACTACTAACAGGATTTGAATAAGTTGCTGTTGTTCCATTAGAACCAGGTAATGCAACTGTTAAATTCACATTCGTATAGGATGCAAATGGCCCATGTACAGATTCGTCTTCGAATGGTGGTGAGATAATTACATTTGGTACGCTATTCTCGTCTTATACCTTCTCTTTATTTGGCTTTATAACGAGCCTTCACCGCACGGGCGACTTTCATCGCATACGGCGATCCGTCAGCGATAGATCTTTAAAATTTATTTCCCCAGTTCTAGTATATTCTATCAACATTAAAATTAGGTTAAAATATTTTCGACATAAAAATTAATGTAACCATGAGAAGCATCGAAATTCAGTAACACGTAACTGTTGCCCCTCTCGAGTGCTCTCATAACGTATAATAATAACCCTCCATAATCAGTATGAAAAGCAATATAAAAAACACTCTCTTGTGAAAGTGCAAAAAGAAACCATCTAATCTAAAGGTGAAGTTAAAAAAACTAAAATGGTATTACTGTAATTGTGTATTGCTTTAAATCACCGTTTTCAGCAGTAACTTCTAACACATTGTTAATAGTTAAAGTGTCTGTAGGAGATCTCGGTGTATTACTCCCAGTAGTACTTTCTCCTGCACTAAACACTTTTAATGTTTGTGCAGTGTGACCTTTTAATATGTAATCTAAAAATGCCTGAACCTGCATTGTCGTTGTAATTGCCATAACGCTACCTGAAATAGTTCCATTTATATTATCGATGTTATATGCTGGTCCCATACCAGGAAACATTACAGGTGGTGTCATTACCATATTTGAATATACAGTGACTGTGCTATCTAATGTCACGCTATTCTCGTCTTATCCTTTTCTCTATCTTAGGTTTATAACGAGCCTTAAACGTACAGGTCACTTTCATGGCATACGGCGATCCGTCAGCCATAGACTTAAATTTAATTCCCAAATGCTAGTATATTCTTTCTACGTTAAATTTAGGTTAAAAATATTTTTGACATAAAAAATAACGTAACTATGAGAGCATCTTGGTTCAGTACATTGTATTGTTGCCAATCTCGGTTGGTCTCACAGCATAAGAAAAGCACCCTTGAGTAAGAGTGCAAAAGAAACCCCATCAAAAGGTGAGGCTTTAAAATTACCCATTAATAAATATTCGGTTATTACGTGTAGTATCTACATTTAAATTGATATGATATTTTTTGTTTGGATTTGAAATACTTTGAACTACAACAGCGAAATTATCTTGTGCAAAAGTTGCAAAATTGTTGTCAACATTCACATCAAATGTAAGTGTATGTTCATTCTTAACCGTTACAGTAACACCCTCATTAGGCCCAGTGAAATAGGATGCACCATCAAATCCTGATTCAGCCCCATCAAACTCGACATAAACAATATAATCCGTTCCACCAATTGAAGTTTCTTTATAAACCTCTTCTGAGTTGAAACGTTTAATAGTATTTCCATACGTTCTATATACTGCCTGTTCAGGTGCTATTGCCTCATTAAGCGTTATTTTGTTTCCAATAACAGTGTAGAGGGCTTTCATCTTGGGAATCACAACATTATGTTGAGTTAAATAAAGGATTTACAATTTCCTTCAATTCAAATATTGATATTTCTACTATTTTGGAAATTAATATTTACATTAAAAGTGTGTATGGAGAAAGCATACCTTTAAAGTTCATCACCGATAGAGATTCAGATATGCAGACAAGCAAAGTTACAATTGCACCCGTAGGAAGTTATAGCCCAGAAAGCACTTATACGCTATATATAAAAGATATTATTTCTAAAGATGGTCAAATTTTGAATGAAAATGTAAAAATGCAGTTTACAACAAAATAAACAACAATGATATTATCCCCTTTAATTAGACAATGTTAAAAAATCTACAGTACGCTGTAGATAAACATTTTACGAAAAGGGAATTTTTCTGTGTCGAGAAAAAATAATACGTATTCAAATGAATTGAAGTTAGAGATTGTACAAGCTTATTTAACTGGCAATGAAAGTATTGCGGATCGATATGAGATTCGTAATGTGTCTCAAGTAAAAGCTTGGGTGAAGAAATATAAAGAAGTAGGATCAATCGAAGCCTTTAATCGTATCACAGCTACAGGTTCTGGCGCGAAAGGTGTGAAAAATCAATTAAAAGGAAAACGTGTCCACTTTAAAAATGGCGTAGAAGAACGTGATTACTATAAGGCACAGGTCGAATACTTAAAAAAGTAGTATCCAAATCTGTAAATGGAGGAATGCCTACTTATCCAGATCGTTATCGAATTATTGAAGAAATGAAAGATCGCTATCCCATTACGAAGCTTACTGAAATGGCAAAGTTGGAACGTTCAGGCTACTATAAGTGGCTTAAAAATGGCAAGATATCGTTACGTAAACGTGATGATATTGTTTTAATAGAATATCGACACCAGATGGCTGCATAGTTTTTTTAAGCTGTCTACTTGACAGGGGTAAGTCCAGAAGGCAATGATTAATAAAGTTTCTTTGTAAGAAAAAACCCCACCTAATTAAATGTGAGGTTTATCTTATACAGATCTAAATAAAATCTCTATGTCTTAACATGTTAATTTAAATCTTTAGGACCAGTTGATGAATTAGAGTTCATAGGAGTACCATGTACATTAAATATAGTATTTTCCCCAGCCACACTAATTATTATTTGATCATTCTCATCAGGCGTTCCTGTCAGAGTGAAGAAAACACGAACTTCTGATTCGCCACCTGTTAGTGGAGTACCTTCATTTGGCTTCTCTACATGGGTAATAGTAATTCCTGTAATACTTCCATCGCCACCATTATTATACGTAGCTACTAAATCATTACTATCTATCGGTGTAAGTCCATCACTGGCACCGTAGACTCCTTCGCTAAAGTAAAGGCGTAAATTACCAGTAGACTGTCCAGTCCCATGAAATACAATTGCAAAAGTGATTTCAACATTGCTATTCTCGTCTTATACCATAAGGCTTTATAACGAGCCTTCACCGCACGAGCGACTTTCATCGCATACGGCGATCCGTCAGCGTTAGATCTTTATACTTATTTCCCCTACCCCATCATAATTACAAATTTAAAGTTAATCAATAGAATCACGACAAGATAAAGAAATCTTAACGTACCCTTTCATTATTCACTTCACCACCGAATGACTTTGTTCCAAGTACTTCATTATTACCGCCCCCTATCCTTTGCCCTTTTTTCATGAGAAGCATTGAGAATCAGTAGCCCTTCTCCATAGCTCTCATAGTTTGATTACATTTGAAATTAATTTAAAATTTCTTTCTAAAGTATATAGGGATAACCTTCTAGAAGATGTTCAACCCAAATATTCACAAAAAGATATAATTTTTCATAAAACAAGATCAAGAAACGGACATATTGGACTTAATCCAATAACATCCAAAGTACTATAGCTTTAATGAACACCTAAAAACGCCAGTTATTCGATTAACTTGGCTTTTTAATAATCTGGCTTAGTGATTTCATTGTACTGTTGAGGTGTAATCACGCCAAACGGATTGGCCCCGTTTTAACTGCAATTCGTAGTTGTTCAGCTGTTACCCACTTAAACATGAATGCAATTTGCCGAAATTCCATTACTTCCCACCACTTTTCCATTGAAATGACATCTAATTTTAGTTGTATAAGCTGTGAGCCAAGGTTGTGGAAGGCAAAAATAAACCCCACCTAATTTAAAGGTGAGGTTTAAAAAAACTAATTTGGTATTACTGTAATTGTGTATTGCTTTAAATCACCGTTTTCAGCAGTTACTTCTAACACATCGTTAATAGTTAAAGTGGCTGTAAGAGATTTCGGTGTATTACCCCCAGCAGTACTTTCTCCTGCACTAAATACTTTTAAAGTTTGTGCAGTGTGCCCTTTTAATAGGTAACTTAAAAATGCCTGAACCTGCATTGACGTTGTAATCACCATACCGCTACCTGAAATAGTTCCATTTATATTATCGATGTTAAATGCTGGTCCCATACCAGGAAGCATTACAGGTGGTACAGGTGGTGTCATTACCATAATTGAAGATACAGTGACTGTGCTATCTAATGTCATGCTATTCTCGTCTTATTCTTTACACTAACTTAGGTTTATAACGAGCCTTCACCGTACAGGCGACTTTCATCGCATACGGCGATCCGTCAGCGTTAGATCTTAATACTTATTTCCCCTATCGTCATCATATTTCCAAATAAATAGTTAATCAATAGAATCACGACAAGGTAAAGAAATCTTAACCTTTTACAATAAAAATAGCACTATTTGATACAGTGAGTTTCTAGATCTTGAAGCATATAAACATTGCCGCACACATATCTGTGGAATGCTTTAATTTCAATATATTCACTGTAAGTATAATATCAAAGAATACCGACGCCATTTGGTTTTACTAGATATAAATAGACTTATGTTGAACTTCCAGCAGCTTCTTCAATAAATAAAGCCAATCCATAATTAGTAACTTCCGTTAAACCAGTAAATTCAATTTCACTGATTTTATCACCTATTATAGCTTTATTCCCTGAACTTAATGCAATCATTAACATTAAAATCTTTCCCTTGTTTAACTAAGTCTATATGCGGTGCTTCCATACCAGGTGGTATAAGTACATAGTAAAGTGTTACATTTTAATCTACTTTAACATTTTATTGAAACGAAAAAGGTGTAGACGGTGGTGGAATGATACCAAAGTTAGGAATATCAATTATTGGTGCAGTTACATCTACTGTTGGTTTGCTATACTCGTCTTACACACATATGTGCTTGCGGATTCGAACCTTCACAGTACAAGCGACTTTCATCGCATACGGCAACTCATCACTAAAGATTTTAAACACTTATCTCCCCAATAAAGAACACACCACAATTTTCTGTTAATTTCCCACGTCTGTTGATTAACTAGTTTTTACCATTAAAATCTAATAAAAAAGAGAGATTCCATGTAAAATGTAAGTTACCACACAAACTTTTACGAGGAGGAATCTCTCATGGCTAAGAATACCACGATTTTCACACTACTTCAAAACTTTATTTCACAAGAAGAAATCAATGGGATTCTAGCTGATCTTCAGTTTGAAGATACGGCTCGTAAATGTGATGTACCAACGCTTTTAAACTACTTGGTTGGCGCTGCTACATTTGAATGGAAAAGTTTACGCTACGCTGCGGATGTTGCACCAGTGCAAGGCTTGAAATCAGTGGATTATTCCACATTTTCAAAACGTTTAGGCGAACTAAATTATCTCATCGTCAAACGTATTTTTGAGCTGATTGTCAGCCGATTAAACTGAGCTGCGAGACGCTCACTTAAACTAAAAAAAGAGCTACTGGCGATTGATTCAACAACGATTACTGTCGGGAAAAATCGTTTACCTTGGGCGCTGTATCACGGTGAACGTTCAGGTATTAAACTACATGTCAGCTTCACCAATCAAACAGGAATGCCCCTTCAAATCGTTGAAACAACAGGCCTAAAGCACGATGGTCCTCTTGGTGTCGAGCTGGAAGATAAGCGATTTATTTTAGTAGCGGACCGTGCTTATTTTTCCATTGATAAAGTCGATCGTTATACGACAACAAAACAAGATTTCGTCATTCGTTTAAAGGATAATATTCAATTAAATCGCAAAAAATCGTTAAAAAGAGCAGCCGTTGAAGGGTCAAATATCGTTGGTGATTTCACTTGTACACTCGGTACTGCTCAAAAGCAAACAACGGAACGCCACCGTGTTGTCGAGTTCATCGATTACGAAGGTGCGATTGTACGCGTTGTCACAAATCTTCGTGATGTAACGGCCGAAGAAATCGCCGACATGTACAAGGAACGCTGGGCGATTGAGTCATTCTTTCGCTGGATTAAACAAAATTTAAATGTGCCAGTGCTATTTGGAACGACTAAAAATGCGGTATTTAGCCAACTTTTTTCAGCGTTAATTGCCTATGTGTTACTAAAATTTCTTCATACAGAAGGACACAAGAAAAACAACTGCAGACGCTTATCTTTCGCTGGTTTTACACGCCAGCTTCTTTGCGATACCCTGCCAATTGAATGGCATATCGGTATCAAAGAAATACTCGCCTTTTATTGGAGGCTGAACTAAGTAAATACTGGATGATTTTGGTTAATCAACACGTGTGTTAATTTCCATATTTATTAGACAAAAAAGGTAAATCTAAGACAGCGCATCCATTTCACGCCTAATTTTACTGATTAAGGTCGGTTTATCATTTCAAACACACCCCTCCCCCTCTATTTTTCGCATCCCGTACTCACAAATCACTTTAGCTTCCGTAATTCGTGTATCTATTGTGACACCACAACTTTTATCTCGTACCGTGACCATCTCACTCACGCTGGAGTCTTCATCAATTACTAAACGGGATGTAGTCATTATCTGTCCATCGAGATATACTTCTTGAGCATGTTCAGCAAGGTTTTTTCCCTCTCTTCTCTAAATCCGCAATAACTTTAATAGCTGGACGTGGGTTTCCGTCATCGTCATCCTCCGATATGTCCCTAGCATCAACTAACATTTCATAGAGATCAGCACCCACTGCATCACCTATAGAGATTATTCTTCTCTCTACACAACAGCGAAGTTCTTGTATTCTAGATCACTTTCAGTATATTCAAGTGATTCAATCGTTTCAAACTCTGCACTGAAGATGGCTTGTGGTAGTCCAGTCCGATTGGCTACGAAATTTCTTCCTTCTTGTCTAACGAATACGAATTGTTTATTATGCAAACTAGCTCTATATTCCACCCTAGTCCATGAAGCTCTATTCTTTGAACTTTTCATTTAAAGGACTGTAGCGTGCTTTCTTTTCGAGTGGAGTGCGTCTATTTACCCTTTGTCAGCTGCAGGTACCGATTAATTTGAAGCTCTAACTCTCCTATATCAGACCATGAGATGCTTATTTGGTCTGACGTAAAACGTTCAACTTTACCTAGTAACTTAAAATAGTTCTTAGTGGGATGTTTTGCAAGAGTTCACTTTCTCTTGCATAATAAAAAGCACCCTTATTCGAGAGTGCTCAATCGTTTTTAACTGGTTCTTTTCCAACGAACATAAATGATTTTACTGTCCATCCTGTATTAACAAAAATATCAGTTGCTACTAGCGTTGACATTTGGATGGATAAAATTCTTACTAACTTTCCAAAAAATTAAAGTTCCTGTTTTTTCTTTTTTCACATAAATGTAGCCGCATTTTAAATGGACTTTTTCATCAATCATCTACATTACTCCTTTATTTATCTTTCGACAATAGAAATGATTATCCTATCAACAATTGCAAAATAAAAGCCCTCCACTTACCCGTGGAAGGCATAATTATTTGATATTTAATTTTTAATTATTTATTGCATATTTTTTACTAATGTGCCATAAGGAACTTTACCGAAATGGTGAGGTAAAAGAAAATTAATTAGTTCCTTTTACAGTAAAATTAGTTGATACTGTATAGTGTTCGTACCCATGTTCCATCAAAAAAGTTAATGTCACAATTGTATCAACAGCCGGGCGAGTGACAATACCTGAGTCAGATATAATTCCTGGATTACTAGATGTCCAGGTGAATGTAGAACCGTTGATAGTACCCACAGATGGTAATGTGAGGTCTTGGGTAATGCTAGTTCTGCTATCACCAGGCGATAATAAAATTTTTGCGGCGTTTAAATCTTCCATTATCTCATTCCAGTCTTCAATTATCGCATCAATAATATTAGTAAATGTTGATTGAATAGCATTGTGATCTACATAACCAGCACCTTTGTTATCAATCATATATTGAGCAACAATCTCTAACTCATAATCTTCAAGATTTGAATACATAGCATGCTGCAAATTAAGAACTTGTAAATTTAGTGCATTTAACATATCGGGTATTGTTACTGCATCATTAACTTGTTGGACAGCTTCCTCTAACGTCATGCTATTCTCATCTTATCCTTTTTACTAACTTCGGTTTATAACGAGCCTTCACCGTACGAGCGACTTTCATCGCATACGGCGATCCGTCAGCGATAGATCTTTATACTTATTTCCCCTATCGTCATCATATTTCCAAATTAATAGCTAATCAATAGAATCACGACAAGGTAAAGAAATCTTAACCTTTTACAATAAAAATAGCACTGCTCGGCACAGTGCATTGCTGGAAATTGAAGTCACCCTACTAAAGGGTGAGGTTAGCAAAATTATACTAATGGAGTATGTATTAGATTAATGATATTGATTCCATTTTCTTGACTTGTTCTACTGTCATAAATGGGGATTGCCACATTACCATTACCTTTTAAAAAATTTATTAAGTCTTGAAAATCCTGATTTGAAACCTCTTAACCATTAGCTTTGTAACTAAAATGTTGACCAGTTTGTAAATAGGTAATGGTCGTATATCCCCCCTATGGCAGATGGCTGATCAGAAATATAAATGGCAGCCCATTCATGACCCACACCCCAACCTACCATATAACCTGTAGTACTTGTAACGCTATTCTCGTCTTATCCCTTTCTATCTTTCGGTTTATAACGAGCCTTCACCGTACAGGCGACTTTCATCGCATATGGTGATCCGTCAGCTTTAGATATTTATGCTTTTCTCCCCAAAAAAGAATATCAAGTGAAACTCTCAAAAAATCATAGGCATAACAAATAACGCCTAGCTATGTTATATATATAATTTTCTACATGAAAACACCCCACCTAATGGCGAAGTTTAACTAAACGAATTAATAAGTAATAATCACAATATTAGAATCACCATCTTTAATGCGACATGTTACAACTAACTTAATATGATAGGTAGTGCCAACCATCAATACGAACACCATAACTTAATTCTGTTAATATAGGGCTGATATACTTTACGTTATAATTAGGCCCATCAAATACAGCAACAAGTGTTGAAACAACCCAAGTTAATCCTCCATCGATTGATTGTTGTACCTTCATACTTGTTGAACCTATTGCAGGATTAAACTTGAAAGTTAATTCCTATGGTGATCCGTCAGCGTTAGATCTTTATATTTATTTCCCAACCGTCATCATAATTACAAATTTAAAGTTAATCAAGAGAACCACGACAGGGTAAAGAAATCTTAACGTACCCTTTCATTATTCACTTCACCACCGATTGACTTTGTTCCTAGTTATTCTTTCATTTTATCATCACCTATCCTTTGCTCATTTTTATGAAAATAAAAAGCCATGAGGCGAATCGAGAATCAGTAACTTGTACCGTTGCCCATCATAATTGCTTACATAGCATATAAAAAAGCCCTCCATGTAAGTGGAAGGCAATGTGAAAAAGATAGGTCAATATGACGTATCCTTTATAAAGACTGAATTCTACTATTTATTCAGTTTAATTTAATCCATTAATTTGAAAACAGTTACTTTCTGATAATCAATTAGTGGAACATGAACTTTATTCCTCAAAACTTTTAACATCTTTTCATTTTCCCCATCTACCACAAAGGTAAGATATTTCATTGGTGTTTGCTCTAATTGCAGTAAAATAGCGTGCCAAAACAATGACAAGCTTCTTCCCAATGATTGATATCTTTCTTTAACAAAAAGATTATCATACATTAGCAATTGATTTGTAGATGGTAACACAACACACCAGCCTACTAATTCTTTATGGTAGCGTAAAATCAAACTATTATTCGCAACTGTTTCATAACGAAGTGGATGAAATCTAGTCGGAAACCAAACATTTTCACCTTTTTCAATAAAATCAATCTCTTGTGGTGTTAACTCTTGAATCGAATGAATAGTAAATCCTTCTTTTAAATGATTTCGATTAAAGATGGGTAGTTCTTTAACTTTTAGCACATCTAGTATAAAAACATGCTGAGATATTTCCTTTTTCCATTTATCAGAAGATATATCATAGTTTTGATTAAATTCTACTTCAGATACTTGGACATAGATATCCTTATTACAAGTTCCATATTCAACTGCAAAATGAGCTAACAGTTCTTCTAGTTGCGTATGATGGAGTTTCGTAGAAACAACGATATTTAATGATTTTTCTTGTTCTTCAATTGACCATTCTTGTTCAACGCTTTGTTTATATACCATAGTATTTCACCTTATTCTACCACTGGTGTCACAGATTGTGATTCAACTTCTACTCCATTTACACCTTTTAAGGATCCCTTAGTATATGTTACGTTAGCCACAGTACTCTTTGGAGCGAATTCTACCGTAATATACTCATCATCAATTTGATTTGATGTTTGGGGTAGGTTTGGACGATAAGTATTAAACATTGAACCCATTATTGGATTATAAGAATTATTATTGTCATAAAATTTAAATTCCCCTGGCACTACAGTCGAATCTTTGATAGGGTGTGAAAATTTTATTTCTGCCTTTGTGTACTGATTGTTACTATTCTTAAAGATATTAATGCTCGAAATTTGTGGAGCTACATTGCTGTTCTCGTCTTATACCTTCTCTATCTCAGCTTTATAACGAGCCTTCACCGTACAGGCGACTTTCATCGCATACGGCGATCCGTCAGCATTAGATCTTCAAAACTTATTCCCCAGTTTAAGTATATTCTCTCAAGGTTAAATTTAGGTTAAAAAAATTGAAAAAAGTTTAACGCAAAGCCTTTACCTTATCTAATGTATTGAAGACAACTTCACGTAAATTAGATGATTAGGTACCTATTCACGCTTGTCTGGATTAACTTTTACAAGTTGCTCCAAATACCGACTACCACTGTTTTCATTAAACATCACTTTCACCTCTAGGTAACGACATTGCGATCAACGTAAAAGCTAAATAATAATGGCATTTTACTGACCTTCTAGTCGTTTTTCTTGCATTGCTATATATCATGACATTTCCATCATGTACCGAGTAACAATTTATTCTCTTGTTCTAATCGAGCAGCCTTTTCCTCTACCGTTTCTTCCACTCCGTATTTTTTATTGCACCCATAGTGCCGTATGGATTACGTACTTTGTACTCAAATGGCATTTAGTCCACCGCCCCTGAAATAAGAAGAATTTTTTGATTAAACGTTAAATCTGTACGTGATGGCGTTATTTTGAGGATGATATTTTGTTTCTCTTCAATATTGTGTGTTCGAAAGTCTGATACAGTCTTGCTATTTGTAGTAGAATCTGAGCTTTTCACTTTTTCATTCAGACCTTATGTACCTACTTTCAGAAAAATACTGTTCCAGTTCGTAATTAAAGAGGGATAATTCATTTTAAATTCCATCGCTGTATCTAGGTAAGAAGCATGTTTGCTTCATAAAGTTTAATACATCTAATTTGAATTGAACAGAATAAACTTATTTTGTTCGCTTTCTACATAGCCCCTCTTCACCTAATTCTTTATAGGCACGTATCCATTTTTTTAGTTGAGTTCAACAGGGATACCATATTTAATGGCTAATAATTAATAGCCTAAAGTACCTTCTAAATATTCTTTAACAACTATTATTTTAAATTCATTGCATCTCTATATTTTGCCATATGAAAACACCCCAAATGAACTGCTCCCCAATTGTTAGACACATCTAACAATTGGAGGAGCAGTTTTTATATGGCGAAATATACATCAGAAGAAAAATTACAAGCAGTCCTACGCTACATAGAAGGTAAAGAAAGTTCACATGAAATTGCTAGATTAATTGGAACAGATCACAAAGCGATTCTTAATTGGGTGAAACAATATGAGTATAACGGCGTAGAAGCGTTTATAAAACGATATACAAATTATTCGGCACAGTTTAAACTAGACGTACTAAACTATATGATTGAAAACGGTACGTCCTTACTTGAAACGGCAGCTATCTTTAATATAGCTACTCCTTCTACACTTCGTTTTTGGAAAAAACAATTTGAAACAAAAGGATTCGATGCCCTTCAATCAAAGAAAAATGGGCGTCCATCCATGAAAAAAGAAACAAATAAACAACCAAAACAAGCACCAGTAGAAGGCTCACCAGAAGCACTTCAAGCAGAAATCAATCGTCTACGTATGGAAAACGAGTATTTAAAAAAGTTAAACGCCTTAGTTCAAGCCAAGGAAAAATCACCAAAGAAGACAAAGTAAACGTCATCTATGAATTAAGGCATAAATACTCGGTGAAGGCGCTTGTAGCGTTCGCAGAAATTCCACGTAGCACGTACTATGATTTAGTAAAGAAGATGAATCGTCCCGATCCAGATGCCGAGTTAAAGGCCGAAATTCAAGAAATCTATAAGGAACATGAAGGCCGTTATGGCTATCGTCGCATTCGTGATGAGCTAGCGAATAGTGGGCAAAAAGTGAATCATAAGAAAGTGCAACGCCTGATGAAAGCGCTAGGCTTAAAGTGCATCGTTCGTATGAAAAAATATAAGTCATATAAAGGGACAGTTGGTAAAATTGCGCCTAACATTTTAGATCGCAATTTTACAGCAAAAGCGCCTAATGAGAAATGGGTAACAGATATTACGGAGTTTAAGTTAATTGGTGAAAAGCTTTATTTATCGCCTGTTTTAGACTTATTTAATGGCGAAATTATTACGTATACAATTGGCTCTAGACCTACATATTCGTTAGTTTCAGAGATGGTAGAAAAGGCTTTAGAGCGGTTGCCAGAAGAACACCAGCTCCTCATGCATTCCGATCAAGGCTGGCATTATCAAATGAAACAATATCGCCACGCCCTTCAATCAAGAGGGATTGTGCAAAGTATGTCGCATAAAGGCAACTGTTACGACAATTCTGTCATGGAGAATTTCTTTGGCATCATGAAGTCGGAATTTCTCTATTTAAAGGAATTTAAAAGTGTCGAGCATTTTAAAAAGGAACTGGAAAACTATATAAACTATTACAACACGAAACGTATGAAGGCAAAATTAAAAATGAGTCCAGTGCAGTACCGAACTCATTTTACCCAAGCTGTCTAAACGAAATAACCGTGTCTAACTTTTAGGGGTCACTTCATTTGGGGTTTTTTCTTGTCCATAATTGAAGACCCTTGAGAACCCCTCGCATAGTAAGGTGTTTTCAAAAGATACAAGAAAAAGGACACGTCATAAAGACATGTCCCTAAAAACTTACTTCTTTGTAATACTTAATGATGTAACTTTAGATGGGTCTCCATTTACCAATGTAACTGGACCTAAATAATTGTATACTTGCAAACTCAAAGTATCGCCTGCATTTAGATTTACTGTGACCTTTTTAGTTAAATGATCTGTACCTATTACAGGAGTAAACTCACTATCTACAAGCGGTGCACCATTACATTCCAATCTAGAATATGTCGATGTTGCTGGATTAGTAAGGTAAATATGATATTCAAGTTCATACATCCCTGATTGCTCAATTGTGAAAGTGTCATTCGCTCCATTTATAGACATATTATTTAACTGTTGATTATCCGGTAACGGGACGTTTGTTCCAAAAAATGTTACAGTAATAATAGTGCCAATTGTGTTACTTGCAGAACTCATCATGCTATTCTCGCCTTATCCTTCTTTATCTAATAGGTTTATAACGAGCCTTCACCGTGCAGGCGACTTTCATCGTACACGGCGAACCGTTAGCAGTATGTTTCCCAAAAATATTTCCTCCAAAAAATTTAACAGTTCCATAGAGGGGAAACTGTTAATCACTTTGTATGTTACCCCTTCTTGTACCCTCTTTATCTCTCAATAATATACTAAATATTACCACACAAACTACTTTCATTACATACGGCGACCTGTCTGTGCTAAAACTTAATACTTATTTTCTCGTGAACATCGTATTTTTATTTCTAAAATTAATTACTAAAGATTCACTGTTAGGCATGGTACATTGCTTAGATTTTATTGTAATAAAAAGCTCTTCAATCGAGAGAACAAAAGAAAAGAACGCCCAGATGGACGCTCTAAAAATGTTTTCTTTTACTGTACTATTACTGTCACTAAAATATCTTCGTAGCCTGTTGCTTTAATTGTCCATTCCCATGTACCGTTCATCCCATAAGCATACCCAGGATACTGAAACAACGTACCCACATCAATTTGGAATCTATTTATTATGTTTCCAATATAAGATATTGATTCAATAGTATAAGTAATACTATTGATGGCTGCTCTCCAATCAGGATCATCCGTAAAATTAAACACAACAAGACTATTCATCGGAACTGGTGAAACTGCATTTAAAACTGGCGGTGTCTTTAAAATACCGTTCTCGTCTTATACTTTATCTATCTTTCAGTTTTATAACGAGCCTTCACCGTACAGGCGACTATCATCGCATACGGCGATCCATCAGCGGTAGATATCCAAAACCTACTTTCCCCATTCTAGTATATTCTTTCAATATTAAATTTAGGTTAAAAATATTTTTGACATAAAAAATAACGCTAATCCTATGCTTGTATTTATTCTGAGGGTTCAATTTTATTAACATTTTCATCGTAATATTTTGTATAAATCATCATAATTAACATCCATTCATAGTTTCTCCTGTTACAACTAAATCTTTTGCGTTTAAACCACTGTTTCTACAACTGACTCTTCATCTTATAAGTTATAAACAACTGTATCAGCAATTAGTTTTTAGTCTTGCTGTAAAATGCTCATTTACTTCAGCTCCTTGGTTGGAATTATTATTGTCTGCTCAATAGAAACCTCCAAAATAAAATAAGATAAGATATCACGTAATGTGATCCCCATATAATATGTGTTAACTTGTCATTGACACTGCTGTATCTACTCTTGAAAGTTTCAAACGTAGTTTTTAAGTGCTACTAAATCTAACTGTTTAGTAAAATACAAAATTCTATGGCATAAATTGATAAAAACCTTCTGTAAGAGAACCCACTACCCATTGATTATTTCTCTTTGTAAGTAAAGCATCTTGTACCAACCGTCCAAACTTTCCAGGTACAGAAACCTCACGACTGATTTTCATATTCGTTTCTTTTGGATAAGAGTAAGAATAAGAATTATATTCTTGTGACATATCCGTAAAGGTCAAGTTTCTCATAATAATTAAATTAATCATTTCATCTGTGAAATATGGCTTTAAATACTGTCTTTTTTGAGCGACAGTTGAAATATTTTTTACTTTAGCAATGGCTTCATCAAGCAGCTTATAGCCATCCTCATAGTACAGTAGTTGAGCATATACAACGACACCAAACTGCTCCTGCTCAGAATAAAAACCTGCAACCCGGTTATATTGAGTCCATGTAGTTTTGTACTCTAGCGCATCGCCGATAAATCTGATTGGTAAAAAAATGCATCCATTTGTCGTTGCTCATTATTCACTTTTAGGATCTTGGAGCCAAGTGTCATTTTGATCACTTTCTTACCTTTAATTAAAGTGGCTGTTTTTGTTGTCGCATCCCAGCTTACTTGCGCCTTTATCTTTTCGCCTACAGCTCGAATAGGTACGTAAAGTCTTCCGTTTACCACCTTACCATTATAAATCTGATTATCATTTTCACTTGCATATACAGTACTATTCGCTGTTTCGAAGTGGCATGTTGCAATAACTACTATTAAACAACAAACTACTAATCTTTTCATTTTACTCAAAATTCATTCAATCCAATCTTTCGTTATTATTCTATTAGGTAATCGTTTTATTATATATATTCTATCCATTATTAACTAATGGTAAATAATTCTTATGGATAATGACACTAGAAAAAAATAGGAGCCGACTTAAATTTTCTTATTCGATTTATTTGTACGACCGTGCTAAAATATATACATGAGTATAAAAAATAAAACAACTAACCAAAAAGAAATGTCATTTATTGAAAAAGCTCGTAGAACTCAAATTATAGAATGTGCCATTGAAACCATCGCTGAAGTCGGTTACGCTCAAGCTTCTTTAGGTCAAATTGCAAAACGTGCACAAATCAGTAAGGGCGTTATTTCCTATCACTTTGCAAACAAGGGGGAATTATTAGAGCAAGTAATTTACGAATACTACATGGCATGTCAAGCCTATACTGCACCTCTAATAGAAAATCAACCATCTCCTATAGAAATGCTTAGCGTGTATATTGAATCAAACCTGAGATTCATAGATGAAAATAGGCAACATGTTTTCGCTGTCATTGAAATTGTTTCTAATGAAAGAACTGCTGATGGCAAACTTCGATTTGCGGCGGACCATGATGATACTATTTTTCTTCCCATTGAAAACATACTCACACTAGGAATGCACGAGGGTGTTTTCCGAGAATTCACCCAATTGTCTGCGAGAGTAATGGCGTTAACTATAAGAAATTCCATTGACGGGTTCACCATTGAATTAATGAGAAATCCTCAGCTAAATGTTCAGGAATATACAAGGGAACTGATTACAATCTTCGATAAATCAACTAAAAAATAATAAGTCACACCTGGGGAGGATAGCTATGAACTACTATGAGGTAATTTGCTCTAGTTGTAGAAATAAATTCAGAGTATATGAGGGGTCACTGAGATTCAGACAGTTAAAAGAAAGAACCGATAAGATTTTTCGTTGCGAAGAGTGTTATAGTAAAATTCGTATGGATGCCATTAAAAATTTCTTTAGATAGCTCTTTGAGGCGGCCTACCAGAAGATTGAGGATAATAAAAAGGAATTACGAGTTGAATAAGCACAAGCCCAGACTCAAAATTAATGAGTATCTGGGCTTTGTGGAATAATTTAGGTCTATCTCTACTTAACAAATATACTATCTTCAAATTATTCATTGTTAGTTTTTGGGTATATAATATTACTCCGATCAAGTGCTAAAGATAATCCATCTCCGACCTTATCGAAAACTAAATGAGCATATGAAGCATTTAGAGCTTCCGTACCACGCCAACCATACGTTTTTTCATTCGTATTTTTTGATTCAAACGTTAAACCTTTTCCTCCTAGGATCATACTAACTTGTTCATAGCTCATACCCGATTCTAACTTTTTTAAGTTCTCTACTGTTACTTGAGGGTAATTTGCACTAAACCCACCCTTAGATCTTACTGTGCCGTCATTGTTAAACCATACTGTTGCTTCTATTGAAGAAATATAATATTCACCATAGTTAGAGCCTGGACTATATCCTCCAAACATCCTAATCAAATCCTCTTTGGTTGTTTTTCCAATTTTGATTGCTTCATACTGATCCACCCGATCTAAATCCGCATCAATATAACCCCCTTCGGCTAGGTTTTGAACAACACCTGTTAATTCAGCGCGTGTGACATTGCTATTTGGTTTAAACGTCCCATCTGGATAACCACTAACAATTCCCTTTTCTTGTGCCCAAAGAACGGCATCTTCGTACCACGCACCAGCTTTGACATCCTTAAATGTTCCACTCGCAGCACCTACTGTTACTGTGGCAGCCCCTAATACCATTGCTGTTGTAAATCCTAAAAAAAAGCCTTTGATCGTGTTCTTTTGCATATTCACTTTCCTCTCTTACATACATATATTTTCCACAATTATTGATACTATCATAGATTCGAATATTAATATCTAAACAATTATTGGTAATGTTAGCTAGATAGAACTTTACCACTTCAAGCAATTTTCTAAACTAGCTTCATTATCTATGAGAGTGGAACCATGAATAAATACAAAAATACCCAAGTTCAAAATTAATGGAGTACCTATAGAATTTTGTTATTTTGTTCTCGTCTCAGATTTGCTGCTGCTACTGTGGACACTACTTCCATTCGATCGCTCTCATAGTAATTAAAAAGAACACCCAAATTAGGTGTTCTTAAAATCAACTTTTCTCGTTTAAATCATCAGGATAAATTATTGTGTTGATTACATCTCCGTTTGAGTCGTCTTTAAAAATTACTTTGACTTTATAATCTTTTTCGTCCACACCGTTAAATAATTGATAGTACATACCTGTTAAAGCTAGTCCTAAAGAGGCCATTGTATCAAGACTATTTTCAAACTCTTCTTTGTTTACAGATAATGTGAATTCTGAGAAGGATTTGTTATATGTTACATCTTTTATAGATTTGAAATCTTCACTAGCTTTAATCTCATCTACACTTGCTAGAATGCCTTCTTTTAAACCTTTCATCATTTCTTTGTGTTCTGATTTAGACATTTTATAAGTTAAAGAACCATCATCATTCTTCATGACTTCCTTAATCCCACTATTTTTCGCCTTAGAAATAACCGAATCGATGTCCTGTCCTTCAAAAAATATAGCTGGAATGGTCACTTCTACATCTCCACCATTGTTGCTATCTTTTTCTTGCCCCTGACTACATCCAGCTATCAAAACACTTAATACTAACAAAAAGGGTAGTATCCATTTTCTTGCCATTAAATCTCCTCCTCATACACCAATATACAGAATATGAAGTGATTACACTATACTTTATTGACATAAAGCTACTATTTCTTAGCCGCTTCTATACCTGAGAAATCACTTTTCTTTTTTGAGAGACAAATTTTTTCATCATCTTCTTTAATGTTCCAGTATCCTGAGCTGGTGGCGTTGGACATCTATTGAAAATACTAACATTGGCTACATTGCATAAAGGATCCAGAGCTTCTAGTAAATAAAATCTATTTTTTACTAAGTGTTCAATGCTTAATTTTATAAAGTTTGACACGTACTTTGATATAATCAATCATGCCGTTGTTTTAAATTTCTTTTTTCGTTACATTTTATTCAACAAAGGTTGTGATGAATTTTTATGTTTGCAATACTTTTGGCTATAGGTATTGGAGCTATTTTTGCTGGGCAAACAGCCATTAATGCTCAATTAAGAAAGTTTGTGATTTCTCCACTTTTAGCTTCAATGATTTCATTCGCTGTTGGCGTCATCTTCTTAACGATTACATTATTAAGTAGTGGTTCATCATTGGGTATTCCATTAGATTTATTCTTGAACCAGCCTATTTATATATGGTTGGGAGGAATTGGTGGCGCTATTGCAATAACTACCAACATTCTTTTGTTTCCTAAATTGGGCAGTGTGCAGACAGCAATACTACCAATTTTGGGAATGACTCTGATGAGTATGTTAATCGATCATTATGGTTGGTTTAATTCAATACAATATTCTTTTGGATGGAATCGAATCTTTGGTATATTACTAGTCTTACTAGGTGTCTTTTTAGCGACAGCTATACGCAGCAAGAAAAATGGCCAGATTTCTCTCCTAACAAATAAGGAAAGCATGTTGAAACAATGGATTTGGCGCATGGTAGGTATATTAGCAGGAATGTTACTAGCTATCCAAATTGCTATTAATGGACAATTAGGGAAAGTTCTTCACTCTGCTTCCCATGCTGCCCTTGTTTCATTCTTTGTGGGTACTATTACGTTGATTATAATTGTTGGGTTAATGGATCGCTCTTACACAAATATTAAAGAGCCTTTTAAACACTCTGCTCCTTGGTGGATATGGATTGGAGGGATCTTAGGAGGATCTTATGTACTAATCAATGTATTTCTCGTCAATCAAATTGGAAATGGACAAACTGTAGTCCTTGTTTTATTTGGTCAAATCACAGGTAGCCTGTTGGTAGAGCAATTCGGATTGTTTAACTCGATAAAAAATCGAATTGAACCATTACAAATAATTGGTTTAATGGTAATGATAGCTGGTGTATTTTTAATTAGGATATTTTAAATGCTTTTCTTTGCTAACCTTGAGCGATGAAGCTCATTTTCAAGAATGGATCCGACATTTTCCGCAAAACATAAAACCAGAGTTCATCTACAAAATGTAGCATAAACTCTGGTGACAATGCTGGTCTATTATTATTTTATTATTTGTCTCATGATAATTTCTTCACCGATACGTCCTATTAGCCTCTCATTCGTATCTTCAAACCCTACTTTTACATATAGTTTCTGCGCTGGTATATTATCTTTGTCAACAACTAAAACAATTTCATCACAGTTAGGGAATTCTGTTTTAACAAACTCTACTAGTAATGTCATGCCTTGCTTTGCGTAGCCCTTCCCTTGTTCCATATGATTAATTGATAATGCAGATAATAGCATCGCATTTATATTATTAGAGTATTTCTTAACTCGTTCATTTGAATTTAGGAGAAAGAAACCTACAGGTGTATTTTCACTTAAAATTACAATACGATGCTGTCCTTCATTAATTTCCTCAAATTTGCTTGGCAGTGCAGAAAATTGTTTTTGTTCTTCAGTAAGTACAAAAGTGTTCAATTCTTTCATATATTCACTTGAAAAATGCTTTAATTCAACCTTTTTCAGTTTTTCCATTACATAATTCTCCATTCACTTTTTCTATACTTTACCACTTTTTTAGGTTTTGGTCATTCATTTATTTGAAATTTCAAAAATATAAAATCTATATTCATCAC
Source organism: Lysinibacillus sp. FSL K6-0057 (assembly GCF_038630885.1). Taxonomy (NCBI): domain Bacteria; kingdom Bacillati; phylum Bacillota; class Bacilli; order Caryophanales; family Bacillaceae; genus Lysinibacillus; species Lysinibacillus sp. FSL K6-0057. The sequence goes on from NZ_CP152047.1 coordinate 2,723,767, forward strand.
GATAACGTTTGGGGATTGATCATCTGTTCATGTCCTAACACCCCAACTGGCTTCATGCTGTCCTTTTGTTAGTGATGTATTGCTAAATATAATTAGCCTTAATTTGATTTCGTTCACTACCACTGCCGTATTGGAGCAACAATCGCTTCAATTTCCGGGGCTTTCTTTCTCTAACTGTCACTATCCTCGTGAAAGTTCAAGACCTATGTATCATTTCTTTAGCATTAGTTACTTCATTAACCCATGAGATTCCTCCATACAACTTATTATTTAATTAACGTCCTATTCCAATTTCATTCCACGGAATACTTTACCTATCAAATCTTAACAATGGATTGTCTTGCCATATATGAAAATTCCCCCTCTGTCAACTACCCTGCTTCATTATGGAAGAATCATTTCTTTTAGACATTTGCAACTAATTGATAAAAATATCGTTATTGTAATTATTGGAGGAGACTGGAATGGTTATTAAGACATTTTTTCTTTATTTATCGTATATCGTTTATTTTGTAATAGTGCTTTTCTTAACTTATTGTTTCCAATGGGTGACGGTGCTTTTTATGGGAGGTATTCGATTTACAGCTGCAGAAAGTTATCCTGGGGATTTGAGTACTATTTCTTTAGTCGTATGGAGCTTCTTATTTTCTATCATTCATTTTGCTATTATAACAATGTATTTATTTCTTCATAATTTAATGATGTTTCTGTTTAAAACTAGGTTTCAAAACAAGCTAGCGTTTTTGTTTAATTCTTTTGTGACTGTCTGTTTAGTTTTTTATTATTTAAAAGTATTTTTAGATTAAGCTATTCAAGATGGAACCCATTTCAATTTTCTCATATCGTCCTCCTTTGCTTTATCCTACACCCAATATTTACTAGTTCCATTTGAGTAAGTTACTGATAAAATGAATGAAGTTCGTTTCATCATTTGGAGGCAATATGACCGATGTAAGCACCCAACCTATAACTACCTTACTTTCCCAACTGACATATAGTCCTTTGTATATCTTGATTGTAATTCTCTCCATTGTGGTATTAACGCCCTCAAGTCTTGATCAATATTACTCTACAGTTATATATAAATGTATTGCTGTTTTCTATATCTTCATTTATCTACTAGCAGTTTATTTTTACATATCAGCGAAATAAACTGCTACTGCCTTGTTACTTGTCTTTTGTTAGGAACTATATCACAAGCGTGTCTATCTACTATACAAGCTCTAATGCAGAAGACATCAAGTATTAAAATCCCAATAAGTTCAAATTATTTTTTTTTTGATATTTTTGCAGGGAAAGAGACAACCACTACTATTAACCCTAAATAGAGAGGGTATTTTAAAAATTCATTCGTTGAATAGCCCAATAAATAAGGCATGCCTATTAATGCCATTACTATACCAATTACGAACAAACCCATTTCAATTTTTTTAATCATATATTTCTCCCAATACTTAATATTTCTAATTCATTTTGATTATCCTCTAACGCTACAACTAGAGAGGCTTTAGCTTATTCAAAAGGAGACCTCTTAAAATAAAAGACACCCCTCAGAAATAAGGAATGTCTAACTTTTTATCTGTACACATCTAACAGATTTAACAAATATCTTTCTAATTCATTAATCGCAAACAAAACTTCCTTATGAAGTCGATCTTCAACCACGCTATCATCAGTAAAGACCTCTAAGTATTTATTCACGTCTACAAAGAATTTTTCATACTCCTGTAAAAACTCATCAATTGTTTGATCACCAGGTGTTACAGATAAATAAATTGTTTTAAATAAATTAAAGTCACTATATGCATTACTTAAAAAATAAATTGCCAGTATTCTATCGCTATTCATATACAATTTTACAAAGGATAGGTTTTGTTTTATTTTTTTCAATGCATTGATAAGATTGTTCGTTTGCTTCAACATATTTGCGGTATTACTATACATCTGTTAATCACCTCCATCTTTATAATAAGCAGAAGATCAACAAATTGGAATAATTTTCAGGAAATTTCACTTTGAAAACTTCCTTTATCATGCCTTAAATCGAGATATTAAATAAAAATACTAAATGTATTACAGCAAGGAATCCTATTGGATAAATAATGGCTCTTGAAAATCTATTTTTAAATTCATTTCGAGGATGTCGTTCAAAAATGAAGTGCAAGATTGCATGAATGATAAAGAATAAATCAAGAACCCAAAAAATAATGGTTTGATACTGACTGAAAAGTAAGGAAAGGATTACTACGTAAAGAAACAGGTGAATAAAAGTGAATACTTTATAAGCCTTTGAATCTTCCATATCTTTAAGTATTATAAACAATCGCCACTCAGAATGTCTTATAGCATCCATTTCGTGCAAAAGAAATAATGAAAAGTTCAATAAAAAAAGGATGAGTAATAAGTCAGGCATATAAAACCTCCTACATTTTATATACCAAATTTTACTATAAAACCACTTTTGAAATACCAAGTAAACCCGCCAAAATATGTCGATTTAAAGTTCGTTATCATTCTTTTCCTCAGATTAAATAATTGAGAGGAAAACATTACCTCAATGAACACAATCAGAACGCTTTTCGTTGGTAAATAATATTGGTAATCCCCCAAGAAATACTATAGATTGCTAAAATAAAAAGTGTCGCTCCAGTATATAAAACCGTGACAGATGTATGATCTATAAAATCAATGATTGCTGTTAAGTGTTCATTCATATACATTGCAATAGGTCGTGAAATCCATGTTAAGAGGATAAAACTAATCAGTATAACAGTTGTAATATAGCCCTGTTTAAATACCTGAAATAATGGGAAAGTAAGCGCAGCAAATAATAAGAATAAGCCGCTACCAATCGCAATATCAGCCATCGTAAAATGTTTATTGAAAGCAAATAACGCTAAACTTGTCACCCCAATGGATAAAATCATATATACAATTGCACCAAGATAGCGTGATGCGATAATCTCCGTACGTGTGTAAGGTAAGGAATTTAATAATATATTTGTCTCTACTTTTTCATCATATGCATATGTGTTAAAGGGAATAAAAATACTGGCAACTAGAAAAATTAAAGCTGGATGTGCCCCCATAATAATAAAGACTAAGATAAAAGGAATAAAGATTACTAGCTGCCTTTTCTGTAGTATGACATCGCGTTTGATTAAGTTAAGCATGATGGATGCCTCCTTTAAAGTAATACATGATATCTTCCAGAGAGGCACGTTCAATAATAACTGTGTCTCCGAAAATATTTTTTGCTGCCTTGATATTATCCGTTAATGCTTCAAATCCTGTTGTTGCACGATGAACATGAACAAATGCCTTTTCAGTATCTCTATCCAGAAGCTCCAATTCGCCTTTAACGAGCGCATAGTTTTGAGCTACATCGTGAATAGACTGATTAAATACTAACTCCCCTTTCTGTATAAAAGCTATATAATCTGCGATACGATCTAAATCAGTTGTAATGTGCGTAGAGAAGAAGATGGTGCGATTACTATCCACCATTAATTCCTGTAATAGATCTAACAGCTCCCGTCTAAAAATGGGATCTAATCCTGCTGTTGGCTCATCCATAATGATCAGCTCTGCGTGATGTGAGAGTGCTATCGCCAATGAAGCCTTCATTTGCATCCCTTTTGAAAAAGTTTTTATCGCTTTGTTTAGTGGTAATTCGAATTGTTCGACATATTGATAAAATAATGTATCATCCCAGCGTTTGTAAGCAGGTGCAACTATGCGTTTTATATCTTTTAAGTTCAGCCCTTCAAAAAAGATATTGCCATCGTATACAAACCCAATGCGCTCCTTAATCGCCTTCTCATGCGTCTTGTAGTCCAATCCGAAAAGCTTCACTTCTCCGGTATCTGGTTTTAATAGATTCATCATCGTTTTTATCGTTGTCGACTTACCCGCGCCATTTGCTCCAATGAATCCCGTAACAAAGCCTCGCTTCACTTGTAAATCAATATTATTTACAGAAAAACCTTTGAACTTCTTCGTTACATTTTTTAATTCAACCACATTTTCCATTTCTTTCACTCCTCGTATAAAATCTTCAATAATTCCTGTAACTCCTCAAGTGACAGGCCCATTTCTCTGCTATTCGTTATGACCGCGCTCAGCTGTTCCTCAATAACCTTCAGCTTCTTTTCTCTTATAACCTCTAAATTTTGCTCTGCAACAAAAGATCCTTTGCCGACAATGGAATAGATAAAGCCCGCCTTCTCTAATTCCTCATAGGCTCGTTTCGTCGTTATCACACTAATTTGTAAATCCTTTGCGAGGTTGCGCATAGAAGGTATTGCTGTCCCCTCCTGTAGTTCACCTGCTAAAATAAGTGATTTAATTTGATTCGTAATCTGTTCATAAATTGGCTCCTTTGAACTGTTCGAAATAATGATTTGCATGCCAATCCCTCTTCTTTATTTTTTTTGAGAATATAGTTGAAATAATGCCCCCTAGTGCTGCAATCAGTATCGCAATAACATGAATTGAGATGGCCATATTAAAAAATGGAAAGGAGTAAGGGGTAATCCATTCGGTGAAGAGCCTCGAATCCAAAATCCATCTTCCCATCCTCGCAACAAAATCTCCCTTCTCTAAAGGCGGAAATACATACGTTTACCTTCACCATCACATATTGTATATATACTATATAAACATTATATACACAAATGAAAATTTAGTTCAACCACTTTTTTGGTTGAAAGGAAATTTTTCACCAATAAGAAGAGGACATGAATGAATGATATTTCTGTAAAGTAAGAGGTTTAATCTAAAGTACAAGCAGCTTTGATAAATAATAAAAAGAAGGAGCATGTTTTGATAAAGCTGATATCAAAACATGCTCCTATTAGATTGGAAAATTCTTAAATCATTTGGTTCGTTATGCTATCTAGAATTAACTTCAGAACAATCTTTTCAAATTTAGATAGCTGTTTTCTTATTAGCATCATTATTTTTTACGCATAAATTTCAGATCTTAACCCGTTACACACATGTATAACACTATTTAATTATTACCATAAAAGGGATTTATTCATTGAATGATCACTGTATAAATTGTGATATATTTATCCATGGTTATTATGACAACAAATTGTAAGCTAGTGATTGATAGGAAATTAATTAGATACGATTATTTCAATTTTATTTTTTGAATATGGGGGATTTACATGAAAAAAGGACTTATAATACTCTCCATTTTATTAGTTGTTACATTATTATTAACCTTTACATATGTTAAAACGCAATCTGAACAAATCAGATACTATAAAACATCGTTTTTTTCAGGCGCACAAGATTTGATAGAAAATTATCAATTTATTTTAGATTTTGAGAAGAGCTATTTAAAAGAACAGAATAGTGATAAAAAGAAGCAAATGCTGGAAAATCATATTAATTTATTGTCACTATCTGAGAATCATTCTGACTCAGTCAAAGCTTTATTATATAAGCAAGTCAATATTGATGAATTTGTAGAATTGGAATCAAAGGTTAGAATGGAGGCTGGTTTATTTCAAAGTTCATCTTCTGATAGCCAAAAACAGATACACGCCAAAAATTTGGATGAAGCCATAGCAAAATTTAGTAAATTTCTTGATGATGGCATGAAAACAAATGATGTATGTCTTTCTGACTCATGTTAAGAACTTTATGTTAGATTAGTACTTTATATGAGCAGCAGAGCTTGTTTTGACAGATGTAAGCCATCACAATTAAGAATTCTATACACGATGCTAAAACAATGGATATAGAATATGGCGCTATCAAGAAAACACTTAAAAGAATATGTTTACTAAAATGAAGTGTGACAAAGTATGCATATGAGGAAAGAAGCTAAAAAAGGGTCACCAGAGTGGGAGACGACCCTTTGGTCATAGCATGGATAAGGCTGATAGATAGGCATTCCACTAGTAGCAGAAGGCGTAATGCAGGTTTTTAATTTTTGCCAATAATACAAGTATTAATTATGCAAAAAACTAGCGCCGACAATAATTAAAAGAATAAATAGGACAACAATTAGAGCGAATGATAAATTATCATGCTTGCCATAGCTTGAACCGTAAACTTCATATCCCATATTAAAGTCCCTCCTTTCAGTCATCTAGAATATGTAAAGTTATAGAAAGCAACTAGCCAGTTATTCTCCTTTTTTAAAAAATGTATATTACATATTTATCGTGGTTCGTACGAATTAGAAATATTTAAGGGTCACTCGGCTGGAAGTGACCCTAAGTAACAATTCGGGAGGTACAAGTTAAACTAGTTTAGCTTAACACTACTATTTATATGAAAAGCTAACTCCTTTTGTATAGTTTATTGCCTTTAAAATAAATTTAAACAATAAAAAAGGCTGTGACGGTCAACCAACGTCATAGCCTATGAAGTGCGTGCGATACACTCATTAATAGTTTGTGTAAATATAGCTTATTTATACATTTAAAAAGCCGCAGCGTCGTCACACGCTACAGCCGTTGTCTTGCCAGTATAGTCAGATGATTCATTATATCATAAATTATCAAATAGCAACTGCAGAATGAACATAGCTGAATATGAGGACACCATTAAAACAAGATAAAATCACTGTGGGAAGTGGACAAGGCATAGAATAAATCGCTCATGGGAGAATAACAAGGGACACTAATAGATATCCTATTGGTCATTTTATTTTAAATTTGATGAAATATAAGTTAATGAAGTTTTCTATTCAGAAGCCAAAACGTATGATTTGGATCTAAGTCAAGATTCCGGACACATTAAAGTTAAGTTTTTGTTTTGTAGCAACCACCATTTATGGAGTGTTCCACATCCCGAGTAGCCAGTCAAAGTGAAAAGAGCCTTTGACAGACTACTCGGGATGTAGAGCGAGAAATCCATGGAGGTTGCGCATCAAAAATGTGAAGGGGAACATTTCTTGTATTCCAAAATGTTACGCCATAGCTCGGCACATATCTTCACATTCATCAGGCGTTAGAAAGCCTATAGCACCGTGAATTCGTTTGCGATTGTACCAACCTTCAATGTATTGAAATAGTGCCACTCTAGCTGTTTCATAATTTTCATAGCGTGTTCGATAGACTTCTTCTTTTTTCAATGTCGCATGAAAAGACTCGATACATGCGTTATCATACGGGCATCCTTTACGGCTGAACGACGGAATCATTTCGTGTTTTTTTAGTTTTTCTTGAAATGTTTCACTCGTATATTGCGTACCTAAATCGGTATGGATGATTAATCCTGAGGATGGATTTTGAGCTTGTACAGCGTAATCCAATGCTTCAACGACCAAATCTACGGTCATTTTTCGTCCGAATTTATACCCTACAATTTTCTTCGAATGTAAATCAAGAACCGACGCCAAGTAGCACCATCCATCTCGGATTGTATGGATATACGTAATATCAGCTACCCATTTTTCATTAATCGTCGTTGTATGGAAATCTTGTTCAAGTATATTTTCACGTTCTTCCACGGGCTTTTGTGTTGGCGTCGGACGGTACTTTTTTGTGATGTTTGAGCGAATACCAGCTTTTTTCATGAGTCGTTGTACGCGTTTAATACTAACTTTCACGCCTTCTTTGAGTAACTGTGCATGTATTTTCGGCGCACCGTATCGTCCATCACTTTCTTTGTGAATGGCACAAATACGTACTGTAATTTTTTTGTTTTCAACTTCGTACACGCTTGGTTTCTTGTGGAAAGACTGATAATACGTACTTTTGGGTACCTTTAAAACGCGACACATTAATTGAATAGGATAATGTTCGCTTTCGTTTTCAATATGGTCAATGAGTTCTTGTTCTGTTACTTTTTCGCGAATATGGTCATAGCCTTTTTTAAGATTTCAATCTCCTGCTTTAACCGAAGATTTTCTTTTTGAATCGAAGAAACTTCCGCTGCAGTTAATTCTTCTGCACCTTCGATTGGAGAATGTAACTTAATCCATTTATAAATAGTTACTTCAGAAACGCCATATTCGCTAGACAGTTGACTGACTGGTGTACCAGAGTGATAAAGCTCCACAACAGTTTGTTTAAATTCTTTATTAAATCTTTTTTGACTCATAAAAAAGACACGTCCTCTCTTGGTTATAATAATACTTACTTAACCAGGATGTGTCCATGACTCCATTCTACATTCAGTTCATACAATATAAACATAATTAAGGCTAAAAATAACAAAGGAGAATGGCTATGAGCATTGAATTTATTACACTTGCACCAACGATATTGCAAGTGTTTAAAGCAGGAGAGTCGAATCCAAAAAAAGTAAAGCGCATTGTTTATGGACAAGCTACATCTGATGCAAATGGGATAGCCACATTTTATTTTACAGACAACGCATTAGCTAATGGCTCCCCTCTTTTATCAACAATTGACTATGCCGTGTCAAGCGTATACTCGACAAATTCGTCGATAAATTTAAGACCGAGAGCACAAATGAGGGAGAAGAATAGTATTGGAAAATATGTCTCAGCTAATATTACCAATATTAGTGGTGTCACAGTATTAGGAATTAGTGTATTGGGTTCAGAAAATCCAGTAAGTGGCGTTATTGTAGATTTTATGGTTTTAGGTAGTTTTGATGTGTAAGAATGGCATATACCAGCCCCACGTAAATACTCCCTCCTGCTGCTTCTGCGTTCATTATCGTCCGTGTTGGGTTGTAGACAACTTGTTTAGGGAATCTGCGCTACAACGATTATCAAAATCATTGGTATAACTACTTAAATCCTCTTGAAAATCTATGCAATTTCTTCCAATGAAAAATATTGGGTAAAAATTTAGGTACAGTTCACTTGAAATGCAGGATAGTTTACAGGAGATTTTCGTATGGTAGTATTTCATAGGGGCGTTTTGGAAGGTGCGTTAATGATAAAAAATCAATTATTAAATCTAAAATAAAGATCTCAATATGTTGTGAGTCAAAAAAATATAGACAAAGTCGAAAAAATCGACTTTGTCTATTGAAAGCACTCTATTCAAGAATGTTTTTTAAAAAATTAAAGTTTAACGATGTTAGCAGCTTGTGGTCCGCGTTGACCTTCTTCTACTGTGAATTCAACTTTTTGACCTTCTTCAAGTGATTTGAAACCTTCACCTTGGATAGCTGAGAAGTGAGCGAATACGTCTTGTCCGCCTTCTACTTCGATGAAACCAAAACCTTTTTCTGCGTTAAACCATTTTACTGTACCTTGTGTCATTTAAATGACCTCCAATAATGTTATTAAATAAAATCATACAACTTCCAAAGAAAAAAATTCACATATTACAAAAAGTAACTAACAAAACACGATTACTCTTTGTAATATGTGAATTTATTATTTCTTTAAGAAAGATTCTATTACATACAGTATATGATAAAAAATCGTATTAGTCCAGCCCTAAATGAAATTTTTATCAATGAAAGGCTAAAACCTACAATTACCACTTATTTTAAAAGTTAAAATTAGTCATTTCATCACCATTAAGCAGTTACAGAATAATTATTTATTGAGGAATATCTCGCCAGTCACTTACATCCCATTGACTTTCATTATTTCCTCCAACAGCCTTCACAGTGCCATCCAATAAGTTGAAACAAACGGCACTGTGGAGGCTGTTATAAAAGACATCACACTTGATAGCTCTCTGTGTAGCTCTTTGGTTTCAATCACTCTACTCCCGTTTATGCCTCCTTAGGTTCAACATGGACATGCACTTCATAGACCCCTTGCTTTTCAACCATATTTTTTTCAACAACAGAAGCGACATCGTGAGCTTTCGTGATATCTAACTTTGCATCTACAAGAATAACGACATCGATTACCTCGTTATTACCATAATTTCTTCCTCTGATTTCTTTCAACCCTTTAACGCCATCTATTTTTAAAATAATTTCTTTGTATGTTTGAAGTATTTTCTCATCAAATCCATCAGAAAGTTCATGAGAAGCATCTTTAAAAATCTCCCAAGCTGTTTTACAAATGATGAAACCTACAATAATAGCTGTTACCGTATCTAACCATGGCATATGTAGTTGTGATCCCAAAATACCTACAGCGGTTCCAATACTTACCCTAGCGTCTGACAAATTATCCTTAGCAGCTGCCATAACAGCTTTACTGTTGATCTTTTCTGCCAATTTTTTGTTATAGCGATAGACAAAATACATCACCAACGCCGATCCTAATCCCACATAGGCTGCAACCATATCTGGCGATTCTTTTCCACCTTGAAAAAATGAAGTAAAAGCACCCACTAATACTTGAATACCAACGGCCATCATAATAAATGAAGCGACCATCGATGCAATGGTTTCACTTTTCCAATGCCCATATCGATGATCATGATCTGCAGGTTTTTGTGAAAGCTTTAGTCCAATCAGTACTGCAATAGAGGCAATTATATCTGTTGTATTATTTAATCCATCCGCCTTTAAGGCCTCTGAACCACTCATGTAACCAATTCCAACTTTCACGATAGATAAAATTATATAGGCAATAATACTGATGATGGCGCCACGTTCACCTAATTTAAGGTTATTATATCTTTCTGCTTCCAATTCACTTACCTCCCACTTACGTACATTATCATCATAACAACCCAACATCGAGTAGGTCTACAGCAACCTTTTTGCCTTACTATACATAAGTAGGGCGAAGATAAAAGTGTTGATTATGGGAAAAAATACAGCGTTTAGGAAGAAACTTAATTACTGGTTAAAAACCTAGAAATTATTATACTAAACGAATAAAATAATAGTGTATCTGTTCTTTAAGATTTTTTTCCTCCAACGAACACACCTGACAAAACTTGGTCATTTCCAAATTCGGAAGTGACCTTTTTTATGGGCACGTAAAAAAGCCTTGCCACAAATCGTAGCAAGACTTTTGATCTCAATTTTATTCTCTATCCTCGCAGAAATCCGCCTTCTGAGTGGATTATTTGTCCAGTTATCCATGTAGCTTCATCACTAGCTAGAAAGCCAATCACTTTGGCCACATCCTCTGGCGTTCCGAGCCGACCCATTGGAAATTTAGGTAGTAAATAACCTCTAATTTCATCATTCATCCATGTAGAATCTGTTGGCCCCGGATTGACAGCATTTACGGTAATGCCTAGCGGTGCTAGCTCCTGTGCTAATGATCTAGTAAAGGCTGAAATTGCCCCTTTTGTTGCTACATAGGCTAGCTCTCCCATCATAGGACCTAAATCTTGACCAGATGTCATATTAATGATTCTCCCTGAGATTAAGTTAGCTTTTTCAAAAAGACGGGCAAATTCCACACAAAGAAGAAAGGTGGACCTCATATTCACCGCGTAATGTTCGTCTAATGTTTGAGCATCTAACACTAGATAGCCATCCTGTGCTGAATGGGCAGCATTATTTACTAAAATGGAAGGTACACCCAGTTGTTCGACGGCCGTTTCGAGTATCGTTTGGGCTGCCTGTGAATCTGATAAATCAATCGTCATTTCTTCACAAGAAACACCCATACTCAAAATCTCCTGTTTGAATTCGCCAATCCAATTACGATCAGCATGCCAGTGTGTAAAAAAAATACTGACACCATCCGCAGCTAATCTTCTACAAATAGCTGTGCCAATATCTCGTGGGTGGCTTGCACCTGTAATGATCGCTATTTTATGCTGCATTTTACTCATTGTTTTTTACCCCCAGTTAATATGGGATGCTTTCGATGGTTATTGAGATTTTAAATAAAAAAAGAGCATCACCATAATGGTCTGCTCCGTTTTTAGGAATCAAAACTCCTCACCGCGCACCCTTGAAAATGAACATCATACCTAGATACACTTTCCCCTTAAAAAAGCTACAGCATTTGCCACATGTAGCGTATAAATTCCCCTTTCTTCATATAATACAAAAATTTGTCTTAATTTCTAATCTAAAATTTTAATTTTATTTTGAACGTCAATAGAAAATGTTTCTATATCAAATTGATGCTGTTTTATTGTGTCTTCCGCTAACTGTTGAGCCTTCTTTTTAGCTATGTCATTTTTCTCTTCTGTTAAATTAATCCTTATCTGAATTTCCTCCGACATAATACTATGATCGATGCTGAAGGCGCCAAAATCTTGTTCAATCATCGTCTCAAATAGATTGGCCATTACATCGTTATAACTTAGCCGAGTGGAGAACGCTTCTGCTGGCTCATAGAGATTCTTTAACGTTATTTGAAAAGAGATGGGGTTTAAATCATTGTCTTTTATAACACCCAACATCGTTTCTTCTATATGTTGCTTTGTCTTATGATCGACCTTGGCGGGTAATGACACAAGGAGCTCGATTTTCCCATTGGATAGAATCCCATAATCTAATTGAAAGCTATAGGATTCCTTGCGCAATGCATGAAAAATCTCACTGATTAAAAATTGATATTGCTGAATATAACGCAATAATTCATTATTGCTAGGTCGTGACAGAGGAGCATTGGATTTTTCAGCAGAATGAATAGGTGCATTGGGAAAAAAGAAAAATGCACCACAAACAAGCATCGAAAGTAGCAACCATAACGTAAATATCTTTTTGATAAACATTTATAGCCCCCTTATTGGGGACTATATGCCAATTATCTAAAGTAAATTACGGTAGAATCTTATAAAATAACACACGGTCTTGTTTTTCGCCACCATAATTACTATGAATGGACATATTATCCATCACTTTGTCACCTTTTTCCATTCTAAAGCCCATATTTGTATGAAAGGCAATAGACACTTCGTTAATAGGCGACGTGACACATTTCACAATATTTCGATGGTATTGCTTCACAACATGAAAGAATACATCATATAATCTTTTTGCAATATTCTGTTTTCTATAATCAGGATGGACCCCAACAAAATGGATAAACGCTTCATTTGTTTTGGACTGCGATAAAAAGCCGATGAGGAAGCCGATAATTTCGCCATCCTTCTCCATTATCAGACTCGTATTTGTAAAGTGATCAAAAAATAATTTAGGCAGCTTATCTGACATATTCCTGCCGCCCCACCACTCATCAATTAATGGAGATAAAGTATAGTAATCTGAACTCTGTACACTACGAATGTTCATGGAATCCCTCCTCCTTTTCAACTCATACAACAGATTTTATGGTCTGAATGTATTGACAGCTACAACAATGAGATAAATGGTGACTATCACCATTGCAAACACACTACCAATCCGTATCAATTTTATTTGCAAATCGGATACCTCTGATGTTTCTTTATAACGCCAACGCTCAAAGAATAAAAAACTTTCCTCAGGATCATACAAACTCCAAATACAATAACCATAAACAGGTATAGATAAAACAATGCAGATGAATAACATCTCTATACCCTCCATCAAGGATGCTTAATCCTATTCTTATTTTACCCTACCATTTATTTCAATATCAATGGTTCTATTTATACCTTTGCCATTACTAATGACTTTAACGTATTGCTTAAAGCCTGAATATGGTTCGTCGTATCTGTCATGCTTACTAGAAGCTGATTTTCGTCCTCCACTGAATGTAGAATATCACCAGTAGAAGCTGCATTTTGCTCAGTCATGTGATTCAGTTTTTCAATTTGCATTTGGATCACCTCAAATTGTGAGATGGCACTGCTTAATTCATGCATTCCCCTCGTTAAATCTGTATTCGTTTCTGAAAAAGAATCTTTTAAACTATTAAAGAAATGACTGACATCCTGTAAAAGCTGTTCTCCATGCTGTAGCGCCTTTTCACCGTCATCAGAACGTTGATGAGCCTCTGTTGATTTTTCAAACAAAGTTTTCGTCACATTAGTAATGCTGACTGTAATAGCGGCACTTTCCTCAGCTAGCTTACGCACCTCATCTGCTACAATGGCAAATCCTTTACCATGTTCCCCTGCTCTAGCCGCTTCTATCGCCGCATTTAATGCCAATAAATTGGTTTGTTCTGCAATATGAGTAATTCCCTTTAATAGGCTATCCACCGTTTGCAGGCTGTGTTGCAGCTCGTTGACAGTTTCCGCAGTAGAGCTCATCGCATGACTCATGACGCTCATTTGAGTCATTGCATCCTGCATTTTATCCCATCCTGCCAATACTTCTGTTTGTAGCTCCGTAGATTTTGCGACCGTATCCTTCGAAATCGTCAATGTTTTATTGACGAAATGTACAGAGTCGCCCATTGTGCCATGAATCATTTGTAAACTGGATGCCTCCTGCTGAATACTTGCAGAAATATCCTCTGTGGCTACTAAAATTTGCTTACTAGAGCCAGAAATCCTTTGCATTGTTTGTTGGAATTGCGTGACATGCTTGTCCAATGCCTGACTGCTCTTTTCGATTTCTTGAAATGTATTTTGTAGTTGATTGAAGGATGCTTGCACTTCATTTTGCTGGATTTCTGCATGTTGAATCAGTTCATTCCCCCATTTTGCCAGCAAATAAAAGGCAATAATGACCCCATTCAAAATCGCCAGAAGTGTCACAAAGACAATGGTGTCATCAAATGGCCCCAACAATGATGACGAGTTGACCATATATAAAATGAAAAAACTAAGGTTTGTTAAAATGCCAAAGAAGACGATCAATTCCTTTTTAAAATACAGTGCAATAATGGCCACTGTGCATAGTAAAATATAATGTTTATTTAACGAAAAGCTATCAAGCAAAAATAAGGTAAATACAACACTTGATGGAATGAGGCCAAAAATAAAGCCTTTGACATACGTTTTTATAGGTAAAAAATAATTACACACCGCCAAGGCAATGACAGCTAGCCCAATAAATAAAAAATGTATGCCCTTCGATAGAATCATAGGTCCGCATATTAAAATGGCCAAAATTGAAATAATAGCCAAATTTACACGATGGACTTTTCGTGTATCATAACGAATTTTATTCTCCATTACTTCCCCCCTAAAAAATGAATAGACATTCAGTTTAATTTTCTATTATTATATAGTATAACTACTACTTTTTGTAGCTAAATATTGCATTTATAAGCATAAGTTACTTATTTTTGAAATAAAAGGGGGAAATTGAATTGACCAGCGTCCAACAAATCGCACCAAATTTCTACTGTATTGATACACATGATTTAGGTCGAGAGCAGCGAACAAGCTCCTATCTATTAATTGATGAAAAGATAGCCTTAATCGAAACTTCGGCCAGTCCATCCGTACCTTATATTATGGAAGGGTTACAGGAATTAAATATTGCATTAGAGGATATAGACTATGTCATCGTGACACATATCCATTTAGATCATGCAGGCGGAGCAGGGTTATTTTTGCAAAGCTGCCCTAATGCTAAATTAGTGGTTCATCCACGAGGTGCAGCCCATATGATTGACCCAAGTCGTCTTATCTTCAGTGCAAAAAGTGTTTATGGTGCTGAATTTGACAAACTCTTTGATCCGATTGTACCCATTGACGCTGCGCGAATTATTGAAGTTAGTCATGAACAACGTCTTCAATTAGGACAACATCATTTAACGTTTTATCATACGGAAGGCCATGCTAAACATCATGTTTCAATACTTTATTCCGCTACAAATGGTTTATTTGTAGGAGATACGACAGGTGTTCGCTACCCTGAAATGGATGGGGAAGCGATCGATTTAATCATTCCGTCGACCTCTCCAAATCAGTACAATCCTGAAACCATGGAACAATCCCTGCAATTGTATGAAAAGCTACAAGCAAATGAGTTATATTTCGGTCACTATGGTGCCTATCAAAATCCAGCAGAAGCCTATCGTCAGGTGCGCTATTGGACACCGCTCTTTTTAGAAGAAGGTAGAAAAGCACAAGCAGCATCAAGTCAATTCCAGGAACAAATTCACTACTTAGATGCTCGCTTAAAGGAACTTTTATTCAGCTATTTACAGGAAAATGGTATTCCGTCCCATCATCCTGTCTATCAAACCATTCCATTTGATACCATTGTGTCAGCAATGGGGATACTGGATTACTTAGAAAAAGTAAATGCTCAGGTTCCACACTAATAGGAAAAAGAGGTGTCTCCAATGACTTTGGGGACACCTCTTTTTTAGAAGCGCTTTTTTTTGGGTAAATCCGCTCTTTTTTCTGTTCGAGGCGCTCCTTTTTCAGGTAAACCCGCTCACTTTTCTGTTCGAGGCGCTCTTTTTTCAGGTAAACCCACTCTCTTCTCTTTTCAAAGCGCTCCTTTTTCAGGTAAGCCCGCTCGCTTCTCTTTTCAAGGCGCTCCTTTTTCAGATAAACCTGCTCACTTTTCTGTTCGAGGCGCTCTTTTTTTAGGTAAACCCGCTCGCTTCTCTGTTCAAAGCGCTCCTTTTCAGATAAAACCCGCTCGCTTCTCTTTTCAAAGCGCTCCTTTTTCTGCTCGAGGCGCTCCTTTTCAGGTAAACCCGCTCGCTTCTCTGTTCAAAGTGCTCCAAACCTCATTTAGCACGGGGCATTCCCTTTCCTCATTCCTTTAATCGATCTAGAACAGCTTGAAAATCCTGTTGCTCCCCTACTTCACGGAACGATTGAAAGGGATTACTCATTTTTTTTATGCGTTCCATGACAAAAGGAATTGTAAAAAGCGCTGGTGTTAGGTTTTCATTGACCTCCTCCCACAGAAGCGGTGTTGCTACTAAGCCCAGTTCATTGCCACGAGTGGAATAAGGAGCAATAATGGTTTTGCCCTCTGCATGCTGCACATAATCTAAATACAATTTTTCATGACGATTCTTTTTTAAACGCTCAATTGTATATAAATTCGGCTTTTGCTCACATAAAAAGCGACAAACAAATTCTGTAAATACACGAACCTCTTCATAGGTAAACGAATTTGATGGCAAAGGAATATAAAGCTGTAGGCCTTTTCCACCAGATGTTTTAACAAAGGATTGTAGCTGAAAATAATCAATAATGTTCTTTAAATCAAGTGCTCCTGAAACGGCTAATGAAAAATCTTGTGCTGAGGGAGGATCTAAATCGAAAACAATCTCTGTCGGATACGGGGAATGTTGTGTTTGAAATGGAATGTGTAGCTCTAATGCCAGTTGATTTCCAAGCCACAATAATGTTTCCAAGTTATTACACACGATATAATCGATGTCATCCATCACTGCTGTTGCCACAAAATCAGGCATTTTTTCTGGTCGACTTTTTTGATAAAAGCTTTCACCCGGAACCCCATGCGGATAGCGTATTAGCGTTAGTGGGCGGTCCTTTAGAAAAGGCAATAAAGAGGGCGAGATATTTTGCAAATAGGACAAGTATTGATCCTTTATAATATCCATTTTTGGCCATACAGGTTTTTCTGGATGTGTGATAGAAACTGATTCAGGGATAGGATACAGTTGACGCTGCATGTGCTGCCAATGACAATCCTCAGGTAACAACTCTAATCGAAAGGCATGAAATCTAGGTTCCCGAAGCTTACTACCATCAAAATCAATACAGGCAATATCAACACAAATAGAAGGCTCAAGTTCCCATAGCTCCTTTTTACGTTTTCCATTCGTCTGAAAGAATTTGATAAGTGTTTGATGTTCTTCCTCTGTCATACCATGCTTAAACGTAACGACTTCTCGTAATTGATTCTCCTCAAAAACTGCACCATGAAAATAGCTATTGCTATGGTCGTATTGCGTGACAATAACTGTGACATAACGCCAATTTTTAATTTTTAACCAATGATTTGAACGTATGTTTTCCAGCCATTTACTTGTTTTTTTCTTGGCAACGATGCCCTCCCCATTGTAAAGCTTGATGGACTGCCATAAGCTCTCGTGCTCCTCACTGCCATGTACAACTTGGACAGGCGTTGGATTCTCATAGTCAACGATTGGCCATTTGAACTTCGCAGCAAGCTTGACCAATTGCTCTTTCCGCGTCTTTAAATAGCGGTTATGGAGGGATTCTCCTTTAAGCGTTAAAACATCAAATGCTAGATAGCGAAAAGGAAATGAGTTAGCATGTTGCTGAATCACATCTTGATTTTGCATTCTCCCCCTTTTTTGAACAACGGCAAAATCACTTTTGTAATGATTGCGTAAATAAACTAATTCCCCATCCAAGGTTAGGGGTAAAAATGTTTGAATGGACGCATGTATTTGCTGACAAAAAGCCAAAATTTCAGGAAACAAGTGATTTAAATTTCGCCCATTTCTACTAATGAGCTGCGGCTCTTCATCCCAAACGAATAAACAGCGAAAGCCATCATACTTCGTTTCAAATAGCCATTCATCTCCACTAGGAATATCGTTTGTTTCCATTAAAAGCATTGGTTTCATTCCACAATACCTTCTTTGCTTTTTATCTTCAGTGTTTGAAGATTTCATTTTAAGATACATAAAAAACCTCAAAATACATCATAGTAAGAAAAACGAGGTGACAACAATGCATACAGTGTGGAAAGGCAGTATTTCCTTTGGGTTGGTCAATATCCCTGTGAAACTACATGCTGCTACTGAAAATAAAGATGTCAAATTGCGTCAGCTTCACAAAGACTGTCATACGCCCATTAGCTACAAAAAAGTTTGTGAGGGCTGTAACCAAGAGGTAAAAGATGAAGATATCGTGAAGGCGTATGAATATGCCAAAAATAAATTTGTTGTGTTGGACCAAGAGGATTTAGAAAACTTGCGTAAGGAAAATGAAGATAAGGCTGTGGAAATTATTGATTTTGTGCAATTAACTGAAATCGATCCGATTTATTTTGAGCGTACCTATTTCTTATCGCCCGATTCGACCGGTGCCAAAGCCTATTCATTGTTACGTAAAACATTAGAACAATCAGGAAAAATTGGCATTGCTAAAATCATTATCCGTTCAAAAGAGCAGCTTGCCATCGTACGTGTTTATCAAAATGCCCTCGTGATGGAAACCATTCACTATCCAGATGAAGTTAGAAGTATTGGCGATGTACCAAATATTCCAAGTGAACAGGATGTTGTGCAAAAGGAGCTTGATACTGCACTCATGTTAGTGGAGCAACTAACAACTACATTCAACCCTGAAAAATATACAGACGATTACCGCAATGCTTTATTAGAACTAATTGAAGAAAAGAAAGCTACAAATACGATAGCTACAAGTGATAAACAACGCCCAATCCCTGAAAATGTCACCGATTTAATGACAGCGCTACAGGCTTCCTTAGAAAAAACGAAAAAGCCAGCTACAAGAAAACGGACAACACGAACAAAGAAAAATGCCTAAAAAAAGCGTATCCTTATTTCGGGATACGCTTTAAAATTGTTGAAGGAAGTTATTCAAATCCTTTTTATGCTGAATCACTAAAATTTTATTTAACAGATCACTTTGTTGTTTAAAAAATCTAGGTTTCCCCTTCTGCTCAAAGCGTTTATTCCAACGAAACATTTTAAAGAAGATTGAAAAAGTTGGCTGATAATGAGCTTTTTCGATGCCCATTTTTTGTTTCATAAATCTTTTTATAATACGAAAGATCCGAACTTTGTAAGGCGTATCGAGAAAGAGAATGCAATCAGCTTGTTGGAAGCTATCAACAACCCACTCCTCCTGATGTATCCCTTCGATAATCCAACTGTTCGTTTGGAGAATGCTTTGTAAGTGCTCCTTTTTTTCTTCATCTGTTCTTAGAATATCTCCTGGTTCCTTTCGAATCCATGCCACATTATCAAGCTCATAATAAGGAATCTGAAAGGTTTTAGATAATTCCCTCGCCAATGTTGTTTTCCCACTACCAACAGACCCAATGATATGTATTCTTTGTGGAAACTCTTTTGTCATCGAATCCCTCCATTACATATACCTTTGTAGAAATAATTCCTTTATTATACAATAAATTTCAGCTTAAAAATTTCAAGAACATAAGTTCCCACTTATGGTATGATGAAGGAAAAACTAGGAGACTCTTTATTTATGACAATACACGAGCAAATGCTGCAACAACAAATAGCAGGTCTCAGCCTTGCCTATATAGAGGATGGAGAGCTTCAGAAAACAGAATGCTTTGGGCTGTTAGAGGTCGGAAAAACTACCAGCATCAATACAGAAACCATCTTCAATGCCTGTTCAATCAGTAAACTACTAACAAGCATTTTAGTGCTGAAGCTGGTCAAACAAGAACTAGTAGATTTAGATGAGGATATTAATCAAAAACTTACGTCCTGGAAGATACCAGATAATAACTATACTAGGGCAAAAAAAGTAACATTACGACATTTGTTATGTCATCAGGCAGGTATTATAGACCCTAAAGGCAGCTTTCCTCCCTTACTTTCATTGACGAAAATGCCTTCGATGGGCGATATATTACACGGTAAAACACCTTATTGTCCCACGCCTATCGAAAGTACCATTGAACCTGGGCATGAATTTCATTACTCCGATGCAGGCTTTTGCATCGTTCAATTACTGATTGAGAACACCACAGGCTCAATGTTTCCTAAACTCGTGAAAGACCTTATTTTTCGACCACTAGCCATGACAAACAGCTTTTTTTCTTCCGAAGTTCCAACTGCTAATACAGCAAGTGGTCATCATAAAGATGGCACCTTAACAGCCCAAAGACACCCAATCTACCCATACGATGCAGCTTGTGGATTATGGACCACACCATCAGATTTAGTCAAATTATTACTAGAGGTAATGCAGGCATTGAAAGGAAAAGGTACACTTGGATTATCTTCAATCCATGAGCTAATTCGTCCTCAGGGCTGTAAGGAATGGATGGGCCTTGGTGTATTTCTTGATGGTACTGGCAAGCAGCTTGAAATATCCTCCCTTGGCTGGGGTGTTGGCTACCAATGTATGCTCGTGGCCTACCCTCATTTAGAAAAAGGCTTTGTTGCCATGTCTAACACCGATACAGGCGTCCATCAAATGCAAGGTCTCTTAGGCGATATCTATCGTTCCTTTGTCAACTAAAAAAGAGGCTCGATTTAAGCCTCTTTCCTCACCTGATAATGCATCTGTACCATTTGACCATATCGCTTTGTCTCCAGTAGCCTTAAATTTTCGAACGGACGTGGAGATGTAAACAAAGGTATTCCCGAGCCCAGTAAATGTGGTGTGATGGTAATAATCCATTCATCAATTAGTTGCTCCTGTAAAAAGGCATCTAGTATAACTGCTCCTCCAACCATCCAAATTTTTGCACCTTTTTGCTCTTTTAATCGTTTAGTAAATGTGACCACATCTTCTTGGACAAATGTCACATGCTCATTTTCCCCAGTTTGAGCTGTTGTGAACACATAGCATTTTTTATCAGGATAGGGGAACGTATCACTGTGCTCTAGAATATAATCATAAGTTCGTTTTCCCATAATGACGGTATCAATGCTTTGATACATATCAGCGTAGCCGTTATCTCCTTCTCCCTCAGTTTCTTCCAGCCACTGCAAATCATCATTTTCCTTAGCAATAAATCCATCTAAAGGAATGGCTGTGGCGTATGGGTACCTATTGGACAGTTCCTCCCCTAAGACAAAGTAATAAAGATTCTTTATAGTCAATGATAAATACCTATCAGCATAGCGTTAAACGTCATATATTGGTAATGTACCCTACTCGCTTTCCATCTTTGCTCATATCTTCAGCAAGAAACACATCCCCATTTAATTTGGTCACTTTTTGCATACAGAAGATTACGGTCAGAAATATGCAGAAGTGACTAATTTAAAAACAGCGTTAATCCAATATTGACGCTGTTTCTTTTATTTCTATAAAAAAACATTTGATAAACAGACAAGTCACTGGATTTTAAAATCCAGTGACTTGTCTTCATTACAGTTATTTTTCTATATAGCTGTTCATTGCCACTTTCGTTACACTCGAGTATGTCTCTTCTTCGTTAGATAGTTGGTTCATTATATAAGTGGGTGTTAGTCATTCTTATATCCGTAGCCCTAACGTCTAAATACGTGTTAATGCGCCATTCGGCTTTGGTAATTCTTGAACTGTTATCTGATTCATTTTACAAAAGTGTTTAAAGAATTGTTGCGCCAACTCTCGTTCTTTTGGGTCACTTTTCAACGAAATGATATCAAGTAAAATTTGAGCCATCCATAAATTTTCAAAGTAACGATATTTACCTGTCTTCCATGTCATTTTTTCGGGGAATTTTTCATTTATATAGTATTGCCAGAACAGCAGCTGATCTGATTCCTGTTCTGTCAGTTGAATTCTGTATTTTGAATGAGCAGGAATATGTCCATCTTCACACAGCTTACCGACAAAATTTTCATTCACCATATAGACACCTAAGATACGTCTATCTTTTTCAGGCTTGCTGGATTCTCTTGCCGTTAATAGAACAGCGCTATTCTGGTGCAGGCGGCTCGGCTTGTTTGGCTTTCCTTTGTTATTACCACTCTTTAATATGCCTGAAAAAACTTTCCACTCGGAAAAAGAACTATTCTGTTCTTCTGTGTCACACCAAAAAACCATTTGTGATGCGGGATGAAGTTTATGGTTATTCATAAGTTTTTCGTGTTCCAAGCGAAGTACTAGTTCTTTCCGTTGTAGTTTTTTTTCCTCTTCCTTCTTCCATTCTTCTTCTTGTCGTTCAATTTCTTTTTTTTGTATAATTTCCTCAAGTAACTTAGCATCACTTTTATCATGTATTTTTAGGTGGTTTCCAAATACATCAGGGAAAACAAACCTTTTATTTTCCGTTGCAAAATGGATTTCAATACTCGAATCATTTTGATTAACTATACTACCTATGCCAAAACGCTTGTGTGTAACTTTCTTATTAATTAGATTCATTAATCTAGTCCTCCTTATGGAATAAAAACTAAGTTACTATTAGATAGTAAATTTTTTTCAGTAACTTCCTTTAAAGCATACATAACGGTTTTGATTTTTTTCAGCTTATCAAAGGAAATTAAAAAAACGTATCCAAATTCTTTCTGCAAAATAGGACATCGGAATTCGAAATACATTTATAAAAAATTATCGTAAGACTATTATAACATTTTTTAATAAAATTACAAATTTATTATTGACAACGCATTTTACCATGAGTTAAAATAAAATATTTATTCTCTACTGGGTCTAAAAATAGCTGTAAAATAAAGTCCTTCAACTTCTGGAAAACGCCTCAAAAAATCCAACTTTCCGTTGTTGCAAACATAAGTGACCTTTTTATACGAGGTATGCCAAAAAGAATCTTCACCTGCTACTTATCCTAAGCATAGAATGCAAATAATACCCTTTTTTATAGGGAGGATTGTATGAAGAATAATAAAGGCAATCGGAATAGTGATGGAATGGAATCCGTGAGTCAAGCAGCTAAGCTCGCAGTGATTGCAGGAGCCATTACAACACTTGGTGACGCATTAGCGACCATTGCGGCTGGTCTTGCTTTAGAGGATGAGTTAAAGGAAAATGAAAGCAATAGCAATGATATTAATAAACTGCAAAAGCAAATTGACGAATTGAATTATGAAATGAAGCAATTAAAAAGGATGTTACGTTAATACAAAAAACGACAATACCACTTGGATATTGTCGTTTTTTAGGTTATTTAGCAGCCCAAAGATCCATCTCTATTTTTATATCTGGTAGCCCTAATGCTGATACATAAGCAATAGTCATAGAAGGATAGGAATCACCAAACATGGCTACCCATTGCTGATAGAAGTGATGCCAATCAATCTCCTCTGTGGCCCAAATGTTAGCCTTTACCACATGTGAAGCATCCAATTCCTCAGCTGTTAAAATCATTTCAATATTTTTAAATGTATTAGTAATTTGCTCTATCAATCCTGCCGGCAATTGATCATCTTGACCAATTCCTATTTGTCCAGAAAATGCATACATTGAAGCATCTTTCGGAATGATTGTGACATGGCTATACTTTCCAACAGGGCTAGGTACCTGCATTGGATTTTTACGTATGACTTTTGATTTCATATTCGATTCTCCTTTAGGTCGTATTTTTCTAAAAAAGGGCAGACTTATCCCTTACTTATCGATTTTAGAAAAAAACAGCTGTGGAGAACCCTATACCCATGCTTAAAAAACGAATAGATCTTTTTTTCATGTGAATTCTCCTCCTTGTACCTAAAGTTATTTACACTTTACCATTTTTATCCTAGGCAATCAATGAACCTAGAGACTATTTTTGAGTTTCAATAATTATTTCTCAGGCAATTAACTATTCAACCATAACAAACACAACATATATATAGTAATGTAAAGCTAAATTAGCCTTACACCTCCGAAATTGTTACTAGGGTCACTCCATCCCAAGTGTCCCTTTGCATAAAACTAGGTACCCCACTTTGGAGTACCTAGTTTTTTTGGTTAGTATGCGTGTTCATTGATAGTATATCAGGGTAATATGAACAGTTTCTGAACAATATGGTAGGTGATGAATATTAGCTTGAATTAAATTAATGTCCTTTCTCACCATCACCAAGCTCGATTTCTTACATAGAGCATAATAAAAGTCCTCTACGTTTGCAGAAGGCATGTGATCTTATTAAATTGCTCTCTCTTTTAACTGATTATGCAATTTAAATGTCTGTGTGCTCAAAATCATAAGGTAGCAGTTCGATTGTTAGTTGAAGAAGACCTTGTTAGAACGATGGCTACCAAACAATTTTACATTCTACCTGTTTGCAAAGCTTTTCCCCAATCTCTCCTTCCATTTTTTTCACTTTGTAAGATAGCTGCATCTCGATTGTATGGAATAAGGATTTGTTCTATCATCCAATCGTCTTCTTTTTTAGTTACAATTGTATAATTCGCATAGGGAGAGCCAGACTCCATTTTATGATAGGTTGGTAATTCGTCTTCATATGCTGGCAATCCAACGCTACCCGGATTTATAACGATTTTATCATTAGGTAAATAGACAACTCTGGGTATGTGAGTATGGGCACAAAAAATATTGTTCTGCGAAATTCCATTAACCAACTTCAAAATATCTTCTGTTTTCTTAAGTGTACAACCATTTGGACTGATTTCCTCTAACAAATAACTTTCATCACTAGTGGGCGTACCATGACAAAAATAAAAATCTTCCGTTTGTAAAGAGAATGGCAAATCAGCTATCCATTCCTTCTGTTCCTCTTCCAATAGATCTTGAACATATTGTACCGTTGGATTATCTGTCTTGTTATCTAATAAGATTCGATCGCAATTCCCCCTAATATTTCGAATGTCCTCTTTTACTAATAATTCATAAGTTTCGATAGGAAATAAAGGTCCATATAAGCTATCACCTAGATTATATATATCCTTAATACCACGATTTTTAATATCAAGTAGTACTGCTTGTAACGCATCTATATTTCCATGAATGTCTGATATAATAGCCGTCTTCATTACAAAGAGCCCTCCTTTATTCTTTACATCTACCTGTCCGACATCGTTATCACTGAATTTAAAAAGTGGGGTACACTCATTGAATGTACCCCACAATCCTTGATATATAAACTTACCTAAAGATTTTATGCTCATAAAGATAGTCATAGGAAAGGTCAACAAACAAATATTCATGCTCGTTGATGGCGATGGAGAATGTTCTTGTAATTTCTCCTGTCTCAATATCCCGATACAATTCAGAGATTTCCCCACTTTGATCGTTGCGCATTTTGATAATCGTTTGGAGGAAATAAGGACGCCAGCTCCAATTTTTATTGATGGCACGTGGCTGTAGCTCCCAATTACCGTCAATTCGCATAACGTTTGGTGTTAACTGGAACCCATCCTCATTACAAATATAGAGTCGGAAGGAGTAGTTATCTAATAGTTCAGCTAGATACTCTAAATGGGAGACATTGTCGCTCGTTGGTTTCACACGATGAACAATCGCCTCTAATTCCTCTCTTAATTTTTTCAACTGCAAATATTGTGCCTCCAGCATTTTCTTTTCGGAAGTAATAAATTGCTGGCATTCTTTTTTAAAACGTTCCTTTAATATATCCTTATCAACAAAGGTCATTGCTGGATTTGCTAGGTATGGTCCTTGATAAAATCTCCCCCCATTTTTCCAAGCAAATTGTAGCTGATAAACCGTTTCGATATCTTCAAATAAAAGATTCGCTCCAATTTTATAAGCTAGGCTACCAATGGCGGAAATCATGTCCGATTGAGCAGACCAAGAATCATAATTTAAATCACGTGTATTGACCTTTAAGATATGGGGTGCCAATAACGCAATATGCTCTAAATGACTTTCGGCTCCTACTTCTTGAACGGCAATTTTCACTCCAAACGTCGTAAAATAGCGGAGGGCGTGATGTAGTTTGTTAATATCCCCGATAAAACGATGCTCTGATACGACAAGTACGATGCGCTGTAAATCTTTTTCATCTATATATTGTTGAATAATATTAAAATGACTTTCACCAAAATCTTGCATCAATAAATTTGGATTGCTTGGAATATAAATATCAATTTCTGGTGCAATTTCATCAATTTTAGCTAATGCCGCATGTAAAATTTTATGTTCCATATCAATTCGATATTCTTCTGGAATATCTTCATTGTTGACAAAATCCTTTAAATTAATTTGCTGACCTTGAATTTGTAGATATCCGGAAATTTCGTAGGCAATCACCGTATGCGCATCTGCACTAAATATCGGTTGATAATACCCATGTATTTGATCTAAATTCGTTAACACTTCAATTGCGTCCATCATCGAAACCTCCAATATGAATAACATTTTCATTGTTATTCAAAAATAACATTACATTCATCATGATTAACTAAAAAAATGCTCTCTGACTGTATAATAAGTTGTTTAAAGTAAAATCGCAACTTCACTTCTCATAATTTATGGCAAATCTGTCCTAAATTTTAACGTTCAACTATTTGATTTTTATCAATGCTAACGACTTTCCTGCATAGTAGGTTGCTTCTTACGCCATCTTGTTACTTTACTTAATTTTCATGTCTGTCAAGGCTGTTCTCTTATTTTGTTTCTCACTTTAATTTATGCAACATGGCACAAAGACAGCCGTGATAATAGATGATCATTATCCTATCCAAGCCAAATAATTCAGTCATTTGCCCAGTATTTAAGGACAATTTTATGAAAAAACAGTATCCCAATAGGACAACACGAGGCTCCTACTGGCATACTGTTTATTATTATTCAGACATAAAGAAATACCAAATCAGTGCGATTACTGCTACTGATAAAATAATAGCTATCGTTACGCGAAGCGGCGAAATAGGAGCATTTCCGCCAACTCGACCCGTTTGTCCATTCACCATAAAGCGGTAAATCTTCTCCTTATAGCGGAAAGAAGATAACCAAATCGGTAACATTAAATATTTGTATGTAATATC
The DNA here is from genome assembly GCF_038630885.1 of Lysinibacillus sp. FSL K6-0057. Lineage (NCBI taxonomy): Bacteria > Bacillati > Bacillota > Bacilli > Caryophanales > Bacillaceae > Lysinibacillus > Lysinibacillus sp. FSL K6-0057. The sequence goes on from NZ_CP152047.1 coordinate 2,751,012, forward strand.
ATCATGGTTTGTGGAAAAACGCAGATTGGATACTACATCGGCACTATTTTCCCAACGAATTTTGGACGTGATCTGTGCATGGAGGTGATCATGGATTTCACTTTTTGCTTGGCTCCAGCCATCCTGCAAGCCAACACTGTAACGCTCTGATAAAAATCCAGCTACATATTGTGGTTTATAGGCCTTATTATTAAGGAGATTAAATGGTTCGATTTTTCGCATCATGTCCCGATCATAGCGTGTCGTGGCACTTACTAAATGATCGTCAATAAATTCCTGATAAAAACCACTTGTTGAATACCAATCTGTTTCTGTATGCGTTTTACCGTCTTTATCCGTAACTGTTCGATGACGTCCATATCTTGCGGAGTATCTGGAGCTTGTTTTTGAGTCAAACGTCCAATACGGGAGATATACCCCTTTAAAGGCATCAGGCTTTGCACTTATTTTGGCAGCCTTTGGTGTAAACCATCTGCCTTTAATCCATTTCTGAAAATGTTCCCCTGCCTGCTTATCCGTTACTTCAAAAGCACATACGCCATTGGGTGCTAGCGTATTCTCAGCACTAGCCTCCATGACCTGATTCGAACCGCAGTAAGGACAACTGTCAGCAACCTGCAGGGCATCATAAATCGTCTCGGCTGCACAAGCTTTACAAATGACCGTCTTTTTCTCTACGCCCCAATTGAAATTCCCACGTTCTTCTACTTTTAAGAAGTCCATTTCCTGGGCAACTTTTTCCTCTTCTTGCTCAGGTGTTGCAATTTCAGACTCAAATCCACAATACGGACAAGTCAGCTTACCTGTGGCCGGATTAAACTCAATCGATGCACCACAGGAAGGACATTCAGCATCAAAGTCAAGCTTTACTTGTTTGACATTTTCAACTTCTTGCGTTGACATAGGCCATCATCTCCTTACTTGACATCCTTTTCATCAAAAACATCGCCGCATTCTGGACAGAATTTAGGCGGATTTGCAGGGTCCTCTGGTGTCCATCCACATTTATCACATGCATAGAGTAAAGCACCAGCTGGTTTTTTAGAGCCACACTCACTGCAAAACTTCCCTTTATTCACCGCTCCACACGTACATGTCCAGCCCTCTTCCGCTGGTTTTGCCGCACCACAATTTGAACAGAATTTCCCCGTGTTGTCATGACCACATGCACATGTCCAAGTATCAGGGGCTTTAGCTGTTTGATTTTGCATCGCAGCCTGAGCCATTTGCGCTTGCTTATTTTGCTCATTCATTTGATAAAGCTGACTAGCATTGACTCCACCAGCTTGTGCAGCCATATTCATCCCCATGAATCCTGCCATAGCCCCACCATCATTGTTGGCAGCCGCAATCATCGCTTCTGCCTGAGCGCCAGTTAAATGGGCAGCAGCCATACCTGGATCACGCATGACCGCATTGCGTTGTAGTTGTTTGATCATCGCTTCGTCTTCTTCAGAAGCTTTCAGTGTACTGATGCCAAATGACACAACAGCTAAACCACGTGTAGCAAGCCATTTTTCAGATAATACCTTATTGAGTGCGTCTGCTAATGCAACTGTATGAGCGGGTATTTCACTATAACGAACGCCACTAGCTGAAATTTGTGCAAAGGCTGGCTGTAACGCTGTCATTAATTCTGATTTTAACTGGCTATCAATGGTCTCTCGTGTAAATTCACGCTCCACATTTCCACACACATTTGTATAGAATAATAATGGATCAATGATTTTATAAGAATATTCGCCATGGCAACGAATGGCAATGTCGATATCTAAGCCAATATTACGATCAATGACACGGAATGGAATTGGTGCAGGAGTGCCATATTTATTCCCAACAATCTCCTTTTTATTAAAATAATAAACTCGCTGATCTTTAGCAGGTTCTCCACCAAATGTGAAACGTTTGCCTATCTGTTTAAATGTTTCCATAATGCCATGAGACAAATCTGAGCCATACATAATCGAAGGCTCTGTTGATGTATCATAGACATATTCGCCAGCTTCTGAAGAAAACTCTACGACTTTCCCCTGCTCTACAATCATCACACATTGCCCTTCATTGATGGCAATTATCGAGCCATTGCTAATAATATTGTCATTGCCTTTATTTGAACCTCGTTTAGAAGTACGTTTAATGCCCTTAGTCACCAGAACATCGGCGGATAATGCCTCACAATAAAAATACTCACGCCATTGATCCTCTAAAACGCCTGTTAATGCCCCAACGCCTGCTTTTAATAAACCCATAAATATTCCCACCTTTACATTGATGTTTAGCTTATTTTATCATCTATCAACACTATGTAATACGCAAAATCAGACAAATTGTTTCATTTTCTTCATACTAAACTAAAAAACGAGAAGTTCCTATGATGTGAATCATCAGAACTTTCTCGTTACAGTCTCTTTCTTATGATAAGGCGGCTATTATAACAAGCACCCATGCAACAATAAATAACATTCCACCGATTGGGGTAATCGCCCCTAGCTTTTTCACACCTGTCACGGCAAGCACATATAAGCTACCAGAGAAGAAGACAATCCCTGTAAACATCAGATATCCTGCCCACGAAAGCAGACTAGAGCTTCCTAAAAGTGCCTCATTGGATAGAATACCAAGTGCAAGAATTCCTATAGCATGATACATTTGATATTGCACAGCCGTTTCCCAAATGGCTGCATAATGTGGCGAGGCAAACTTATCCTTTAGCGCATGTGCGCCAAAAGCTCCTAAAATAACACCAAGACCTGCCAAAATCGCGCCTAAAGCTAAAAACATTTCCATCTATTGTTCTCCTATTTTGCCTCAACGGCAATTTCTTTATATTTGGCGTCCCAAGCTGGGTCAATCTTACTTAAAGATACTGGTCGCAATGTATCCTTATGCGCAAGAATATGTACGGATTGAGCTGTGGCTGCTACCGTGCCATCCTCATGTAAAATTTCATAGCCATACGTAGTTCGTAAACGATCATGCTTTGCTACCCAAGTGCGCACCGTTGCTACCTGTCCATAATGCATGGCTGCTTTATACGAAATCGATAAATCCATTACTGGCGATACATAGCCATCTTTTTCTAATGCAGCATACTCAAAGCCCGCATCACTTACAAGCTGCGTACGACCAATTTCCATCCAAATGATGTAGTTCGCATGGTACACTACGCCCATTTGGTCGGTCTCTGCATACCGTATTTCAATCTGTTTCTCACTTACAAACATTTTCTTCACCTCGTCCTACATTATAGCGTAAAAGTATTGATTTGGTGGGGTTTTTGCTCTATTGGAATTGGAGATTGAAAAATGTATTTGTCTACGTAATGATCTCATTCCATATATCCTTTGAAAATCGTATATTTTTAAAACAGGAAACGCTGCCAGATTCCTCGACTTTTCAATGAATGTATAACTAACCATAATTAACACACACTAATTTTGAGTGTCTCGCACGCAGTAAGTGAAGAAAGTAGTATTTGTTGAACGTCTTCATCTCTTATGTGTGATGATTACACCATTTTATATAATAATAGAGGTGCTTGAAGTGACTATATTCGGAAAATGTTTATATATCGCATTCTTTATCATCGTCTTTTTATTCACAACAATTTGGAACTATTTTAATAGTGGTCATTGGGCCTTGCTTGAGAATTTATTCTTTGCCTTTTGGGTAGCCAGTTTCTTATTTATGGCCTTGCTGCTTAGAAGTAAAAAAGTTGAATCGGAAAAAGCTGATAATAGAAGTTGATATACCTATTTAATGATATTTTCTATTGTTTAATTATTTCCTACAATTTATTCAATTGCTGTGGCATCTACAAGCTGCAGCTTTTTTATTGTTGCACCAAATTCATACAAAGCTTGTCAGCACTAGTATTTTATCCGTACATTCAAACCTCAAAATGATATACTATTCAAAAAATACTTTGAAGAAGGGAACGTGAGTGATGGAGGCTAAGACCATCTTGTTAGATCAATTTTTAGCTAATGCGAATGACCGTAGTTGGTATATCTCATTTTATGAAGTCGTTGAAGGGCTATCTGAAGCAGAAGCCTTTTGGAAACCCGATCCTTCTAGCCATAGTATGGCTGAAATTGTCCAGCATTTAATCTATTGGAATGAAATTTGGCAAATACGGTATAGGGAGAATCAAGTGAAGGCCCCATCCCAAACGAATAATGCAAATACGTTTCTTGTTAAAGATGAAGTAACTTTCTATGAATTGAAAGAAAAGTTATTCCATATCCTGCTGCAATGGCAAGAATTAATTGAGGAAGAGCAACTTTTATCTATCGTAAATGGATACCCCGTAAAAGCGGAATGGTGGGCCATCCTATCGAATGCCGCGACTCACAATGCCTATCATATTGGACAGCTTGCTTATTTACGTAAAATGGAAAAATAGACATTTATATGTTATAATCTCAGAGTAGGGCTAATAGTAATAGTCCTATTTTTGTTTGCTGCCGCTTATTTAACTCAAATAACACCAAAGGAAGATGCAATGTGAGCCTAGAAGAAATTACACAAATTTATTCATTTTACTTCTTCACGACACCCATTTTAATAAGGTTAATTGTATTTAATTTTATTTTCAAAGAACACAAACATACGATGGCTATTTTATTGGATGCTGTTGTTTTAGTATCAACTACTATATGGTTAATATTGATTAGAGAAGTCATTTTCCCTCTGCCTTCATTAACTTTAAATGTATTTAGTGTACTATACATCCTATTGATTATTGACATTTCTATTAATTATTATCGCTTAAAAAGGAAGAATTCCTTGAAGTGAATAGCCCAATTTATACATATAAACAAGCTCTAAGCAAAAGAAAAAAGCATCTCTCGTCAAGATGCTTTCACTTTACTATTGGGGCAATTCTTCTAGTGATTTTTCAAATTCAAGTATATGTCCATCAACTTTTGCTCTTTCTAGTTCCTCAATAAATTCTTCCTTACGCTCATCAAGTCTGGAGTCAAGTGTGTTTTGATAACCCGGAAATAGATTGTAATCTACTGGTTTCCCCATAAGTTCACCTCTTATTCTCAGCTTTTTTATTTATTATAGGGTATATTGATATTTTCTGACAATTGTTTATATCATTTTTGATTACAAGGACCGACAAGCCAACACAACGGAAGACTCATAAAAAACACCTACCTATACTTAATTGCCCATAAAATGATGCCCTTAATTCTAGAGAACAAGCGATGTCATTTATTTTGTCAACACTTCTGAAAGTACAATTTCCATAAATTTTGTTGATGATCCCCTAATCTCCCCTCACTTTTTTTACGGAAAATAAAATCAAATTTACTATATTTAAAAAGAGAATAGCTAGAAACATATAAAAGGTAGTTGGGTCTCCGCCTGAGGGCACTTCATCCGCTATGTATCCAGAAATAATCATCAGTGCCCCTGATACGATACAGGAAATTATTGCTAATACACCTATTGTATATCCATTGACAATAGGCTTTTTTAATAAAATTAAAAATAATGTAACGAACAAACTAAGTAGAAAAATACCCATTGATAATTTTATATAATAAAAAACATCTACTAACATTTCATCCACTCCTTTTCACGTTAGACGTTTCCAGCTATTAAAGTTTTATCTATTTCCCCTTACTCTTCCAAGCACTTCCTCCACTAGTAGATATGATGCAAAATCTTAAGAAATCTTCATAATTATTCTCAATAATTATTAATAATTACCATTTACAATAAGAAAAGTCGACAATATTACATCAACAGAAAATCAATTTATCAGATTAACATAGTTAGGAGCATCTTGTCTTGGGCGTTACAGATATTATGAATAACATTCGGATTTTAATGTTGCCAGTCATCCTTATTATTGGCGCTGAGTTCTTACTCATTGCACTTTATTATTTCCTTTATTATAAAAAACACCAGTCCGATCGAAAAAAAATAAACATAAAGCAACTGATGCTTGGAGCACTCTTTATCGGCTATATTGTATTTGTGTGTGAGCTAACGATTATTGGTCGCGGTTCTTCCCATTTCATGCAAATGAATCTTCAACCATTCAGTGGTTATATAGATGCATGGAAGAAATACTCGTTACGAGATCTTCAAAATTGTATTTTTAATATTTTCATGTTTGTGCCATTAGGCGTTTTCTTACCTTTACTTTTCTCTAAATTTAAATTGTTTAAGTGGCTTCTTCCTGTAGTAGTGATTGCAACTTTATCCATTGAAACGTATCAAACACTCACAGGAGCGGGGATTTTTGAGCTTGATGACTTAATCAACAACTCGCTTGGCGGGATTATTGGATACCAGTTATACAGACTTGGGACTTCTATTGTTCAGCACAAAAAAGTAAAAATGAAAAGTTTGGTCGGAAATCTAGCCATTCCTATCATGATGGGTTTGATTTTTGTTGGCATGATGATTGTCTATGCGCAACAGGAATTTGGCCATTTAACCATAAACGCCTACACAAAATCGAATATGTCGGGCGTTGATGTAACCACTTCATTAGATTTACATGCAACATCTACCGTTGCCCCAATATATAAAAAAATAATTCAAAATGATGAAGTGAAGACTCTGTTGCAAAAGAAATTCGATTTATCAGAGTTCAGTAGACAGGATATTAGGGGTGATCGTGAGCTTTTATTGAAAGACAAAGCAGAAAACTCGTATACGTTATTCATTAGCGCAGAGGGCAATTGGTCGCTAACAGACAATCTTTATACGCCAGTGCAACCCTCTTCAGCTGTGCAAGAGACACTGGTGAACAAGGCAAAGAGCGTGATGGACGAGCTTTCTCTCCTGCCTCAAGATGTAGCATTTACAGCTTTGGATAATGGCGTATTTCAATGGACGCTTCCTGACCGCGCCGAATCTAACCAAGATTATTGGCTTGGTGACGTAGACCTCGGTCTAAAACCAGATGGAAGTGTGTACGCATTATCCTATAGTCTTCATCAGCATCAATTGATACGGGAAGTAAATATTTTGTCACCTGCAGAGGTGTATGAGCGAATTAAGAATGGCGATTTTCCGCAAATAAAATTCAATGCACTCGTAACAGATGAAGAACTTTTGATAAAAACAGGCGATCAGCTGACTATCGATTTAATAGAGCTTTCGTATATGTATGATACGAAAGGATTCTATCAACCCATATACAGAGTTTCTGGTACATTCAATAAAAAAAGCTGGTTCACCTTGATTCAGGCAAAAAAATAGCCTTTTTTTCGATATTGTTAAATAAGGAAAGCCCTGACTGGGTACTGGGTTTTCCTTATTTCCCTGTTCCTCTAAATTCCTTACCAGGTTATATACCTCCCCCATCAAAATAATCGTTCAGTAATAAAGTCTAATTGAAGCATTCATTCTTTTCCATTTAAGATAAAAGGCTGTAGTAGATGCTTAACACCCTCAACAAATAGCATTTTAGCAGAAAATGCTAGCGTTTTTAGACTTTATCTAATCTGTAGCCTAGGTGTTCGTTCAAATGGTGATAAGAGAGTTGAATATAATACCTATATTGAGAGCATATAGGAGGGTTAGAGAATGTTCAATAAACATACATGTAATGACTGTTGTCAAAATGAAACGAATTACTTCCCAAAAATTGTTGCTCTTCCTGGTCCTATTATACCTATTCCCTCGCCTGACCGTGGTGTTTTAGGATATGGGTCCCTGAGAGGAGATACTTTAGGCTTTTTAACGTCTGAACAGACACCCGTTACTTTCCATGTAGTTGGCCCGCTATCAAATGTTACAGTTAGCCCTACTGGAAACGAGTTAGTCGTTCAAAATAATGGTGTCTATCAAATTACCATTTCGATAAATGCGCAAGCAACAACAGATGCTGATCCTGATCAACCATTTTTCACAGTTAGCATTACCGTCAATGGGCAACCTATTTTTCTAGACGGCATCGCAGTCTTTAATGTTGTCAATAGAAGTAGTTCGTCTTATGTTGTTCAAGCTACATTAGCAGCAGGAGACTTGGTTGGTGCAAGTGCAGCATCGGATTCCTTAATAGCTAGTTACTTAAACCGCTCCTTAACAGTTGTGCAATTGAGTGGTTAGATTAACAGATAACTTAAAGGGTATATAAGGTAATAGCAGCTCACATCGTTAAATTTTAGAGATGTGAGCTTTTTTGGATGATGTCAGTGTTGTGATTAATTCTGAGAAGTTCTTGTAGTAATTAAATGTGTTATCGTTTAAAAAAGTTACAAGAGGTGACAGCAATGGTTAGAAGAAGATAGCTAGCCTCCTAGGTTATCAGTAGATTTAGGAGGCGAACTTAATTAATAGGAGTGTTCAATATATGAAACAAAATAAATATGATGAAATCAATTTCTTTTCCGAATATGAAAAAATGCCACGTTCCGTTCAAGGACTAAACGCAGCAGGTGAATGGCACGTGTTAAAAGCACTTCTTCCAGATTTACGAGAGAAGACTGTACTCGATCTAGGCTGCGGCTTCGGTTGGCATTGCCGCTATGCCCGCGTGCAACAGGCAAAAACAGTAATCGGTGTGGATCTATCGGAAAAAATGCTTCAAAAAGCGCAGGAAAAAACGAATGATCCATTTATTACCTATTTAAAGATGCCGATTGAAGATATCCATTTTTCTGCTTCTCAATTTGATGTCATAATTAGTTCATTAGCTATTCATTATGTACAACCCTTTGAAACATTGTGTAAAAAGCTTTATGCTTATCTAACACCCAATGGATCGTTTATTTTCTCAGTAGAGCATCCTCTATTCACATCACGCCATGAACAAGATTGGTACTACGATAAGGACGGCAATCGCTTGCATTGGGCAGTCGATCATTATCAAACAGAAGGCATTCGCGAAACGAACTTCCTTACCCAGAATGTCATCAAATACCATCGTACACTCTCCACTTATATCAATGTCTTAATTCAAGCTGGTTTTAGGGTAAGTGCTGTGAAGGAGCCCATGCCATCAGAGGAAATGCTAAAAAATATTCCCGAAATGCGGGATGAACTGCGAAGACCTATGTTTTTAATCATTTCAGCAGAGAAGAAATAATCGATGTGTGTTAATGCGACTAGCATTAACACATAACTTCTTTATTATTTTTCTTTTAGGTGCTTATACTCATTCAATAAATATTAGCAAAATAAAAACACGCAACGGGGCAAAAACATCCTCTATCTACATCACTCTCCTCTTTTCATCCATATAAATAGTTATGGATGCCCAATACATACTTTAGTAAATAATTAAGCAACACAAAGCTATTGATATTTGACTTCTCATCGCGAGCATTTCACATCTCGCCACTTAGTACGATTCATTCAACACCCTTACTTATAAGTCCGCATTTTTTTGTCCAAACTATTTTAAAGGTAACCAAATATAAAAGTAGGGACACGATGACTAGAAAAAATAATGTATTTCTCGTATTCATTTTAACGACTGTATTGTTTACGTCAGGTTGTTGGGATGTGACGGAACCCCAAAGAATGTATTATGTCAATGCTGTTGGGGTGGATTTTGAGGATAATCAATATAAAGTCTATCTCCAAATTATTAATTTTGCCGATGTAGCGAAATCAGAACAGCCTAGTGGAGATGTTGCACCCGCAGAGGTGGGTTATGCTGAAGGAAAAACTGTTGAAGAAGCCATTTATAAACTGTATCGTTCCTCAGACCAGGAAATTTTTTGGGGGCATATGAGGTATTTGCTTTTCTCAGAACGAGCCATGGAAAATGAACGAAGCATCCCTGTTATTGATACGTTTATTCGTTTTCGAGAGACTCGCTATCATATTTGGGTCTATAGTACAAAGGACCCGATTAAAGATGTTCTACTTGTCACACCGATCTTAAAGAATTCATTGACCTCTTCAAAATTAAGTAATCCCATCAATACAACTAAGCAAGAATCCTTCATAGAGCCTCAAAGCCTAAGAAATTTAATTATAGGCTTAAATGAGCCAAGCCATGAGGTAAGTATTCCCTACGTGACCATTATGAAAGATTGGGAAACAGCAGAGGAACAAGTTGAAGAAACGACTTTTGCAGGTGTTGGAATTTTGACAAAGGATGGCTTTAAAGGCTTTATAAAAAACGCAGCTGCTAGAGGCAATCAATGGATGCATAACAATACCAATCGTGGCGAAATCACCTTTAAATTAGAAGGTCGCGAAAGAGATTATCTAACCGTGGATTTAGATAAATTAAATGTCGAAGTGAAACCCGTCGTTAAAAATAAGAATCATGTGACATTTGATATTTCTATTCATTTACAGGCTACGCTGAATGGATTTAAAGGAAAAATAAATGCCGATGAAATTCGAGGCAACATCATCAAACAAGTAAAAAAAGAAATAATGGAAACCTATGAAGAAGGCTTAAAATTAGACGTTGATATCTATCGTTTTTCAGAATATCTTTATCGCTCAAACGTCAAGGCATGGAAAAAGCTAGAGAAAGAAGGAAAAATCCCTTTAACAAAGGATTCCATCGGGGAAATAACGATCCAAGTAACAAAAATAAACCCTGGTCGCAAAACCTATGAAGAAACCATTGAAGAATAGCCCTGTCCTTTTCAATCATTAAAACAGCTATGTAGAAGTATGGCTACCAGCATCTGAGACAAATGATACTATTACAGTACGATTTCTGGGAGGTTAAAGTAGTTGTCTATACATTGCTATAAATTCAATTTTATAAAAAAAACGCATCTATAGTAATTTATAAAACAAAAAACCAGGTGCTCTCTTGTCGGGAGCACCTGATTTTATTGTGAAAGTGAATCTTACTAACTTACTTAGTTTTGATTCGTTATAATACTACGATAAGTTGAGGCGCTGAACAAGTTAAAATATTTTCCAATAGGGTTTTAGGCAAATTTAATGTTTTTTCGAGAAAATAATTTGATATTTCAACTTTTGTAATCTTCATTGTTATCATTAAAGTAGGAAATAATAAAATCCTTTAATTGTCTAATGGTGGCTGATGACATAAAATCTTTTATCCATGACAATCCCACTGTATAGGTAGGAGGCATATTAGCTATTTTCACATAATTTAAATTGTATTTTCTACAAACTGATATTGGTAGCAATACTACACCCTGTTCCATCTGGATAATTTCTGCCAAAAGAAGTGAATCTACTTTATAGTTCTAGCCTGCCCTTTCACAAAGTAACGTTGTAAAATGGCAAAGAAATAAAGGGTTCATGGGCAAACTGATCTTAGGAAATCTGAGTTTAACCTGCCAGTTGATGTTAAAAAGGCAATGGATCGCGTCGTACAATTAGTAAAATAGCAGAAGAATCTCAGTCCGTTACTAATTTTGAGGAAAACATTTTATATTTTGCAGAGTAACTTAAGGTACATTAAACAAAAAGACCAGTCACTCTTATAAAGAGAACTGGTCATTTTGCGTTTAGGTGAAGACTATGAAAAATCTTCTTTCATAGATTAGCATATTACACTGAACAATTTCTGAACAACTATACAAAAAAGACTAGATCCTCACAATATGATGTAAGCCCTAGTCTTTTAAGTGAAAGTGAATCTTACTAAATTTTGTCTAGCTTTAGATTCAAATAACAATACGAATGAACAGGCTAAAGGTTTCATGAATTTTAAATTTTTTTCGTTAAAAATAGGACTACCACCACAAAAAGACCAGGAAATCACGAAAAATGTGAATCCTGGCCCTTTTGTGAAAAGTGAATGTTACTAGTTTGCTTTAGTTTTTTGTATTCTACTGATGAGTTAGACGGCTGATGTTTTAAAAAGTTACACATTCTTAAAAACTTTTTTACTCCACCACTTCAATAGCAAAATCAAACATCCCCTCAGCGCCATCTACTGTAATAATTGAAATAGCATATTCTCCCTCTGGCATAGTATAGCTTCCTTTTTCCAGTATAGATGTTTGTTCTTCTCCAGCAGCTAATGTCCCTTGAGCCCATAGTTTGCCTTCGGAATGAGTAATTTTCCAGCTAAATTGTTGTGTGCCTCTATTTTTCACATCATATCGAATACCAAGTTCTTCAGTAGAATGGTTACTATAAAAAGAGGTGTGAAATTCACCATGCCCAGTTGTTCCACCTACATAAGTCACAGGGAGTCTATGCTGCATCACTACTTCATTCATCTGGTGTTGGACATCAACCAATTTCTTAGAATCTTCCGCTGCTTTTTCTAACATACTAAAAAAATCATGACCTTTTACAATTTCAAAGCTTTCTTTGGTGGTAAGGAGAACCAGTGTTTTATTTTTAGAATCAATGAACATCGGATAACCTGTATTAAGTGAGATCGTCATTCGATAATCGTAATCAACGGTTTTTATTGCTGTTTTTTTGAATGTTGCTTGTTGAAAAGACTTTAGCAATTCTTTCTGTGTTTCTTTTGATATTTTTATTTCCGAAAATATATCTTCTTTATCTGTATCGATCCGATGTAGGCTTATAGTGGGATTTTCCACATCAAAATTAGCGTTTTCTAATATATCGGTAGCAGAATAGCTTTGATTTTTCCATGTAACGAACATACCACCAAGAATAACAGCTAAGAGTAAAGGTAAAATCACTTTAAATTTTTTCATATAACTCCTCTCTTTCAATACCTAAAACTTGACAAAAAAATATTTTTATGCTAAAATTTACATTTAAATTAATCTTTTATATAATAGGATTCTCCTGGCCAGGGGAATCCTATTTTTTTGTTAAGGAGTGTTGGTATGAATCAACAGGAATCTAGTATCACTTCATTAGTAGCTGCTTTTAGTAGAGCCTATCATAGTCAATTTGATTCTCCGAAAATTTTTGATGATTATGTAGCCAAAGAATTGATCTCACAAGAAGAATATCAAACAATTCAAGACAACATGATACAAGGTATTGCATTTTTTAATAAAGAGATTGCTACAAAGTTTAAAGGCAATACGAAAGAATTAATAAAATGGATTATACAAGTTCAACTCTCTCCAACGCCCTTGGCACGTGCTGCTTACTGTGAAAGGGTCCTGCAAAACGAAATACAGCTTGGTGTCGAGCAATATGTCATTTTAGGTGCTGGCCTTGATACTTTTCCGTATCGTCAGCAGCAGGTACAAGCCATGCTAGAAATTTTTGAGGTGGATTATCCAGCAACACAGGCTTCCAAAAAGAAAAGATTACAGGAAGCTTCCCTTCCCCTCCTGAATCATCTACATTTTGTACCAATGGATTTTACAAAACAATTTCAATCTCAACCATTAGTAGAGCAAGGCTTCCAAAATAAAAAAACTTTTTTTAGTCTGTTAGGTGTTTCTTATTATTTAACTAAAGAGGAATTAGCAAGCTTACTTAATCATTTATTTGCCCTAGTTCCATCAGGGAGTTCCATTGTTTTGGATTATGCTGATCAATCTCTCTTTAAAGAAAAAGGACTCTCGAATAGAGTGGAAAACATGGTGAAAATGGCCGCAGTTGGTGGTGAACCAATGAAATCTTGCTATGCTTATGCGGACATGGAGAGGATGTTAGATCAATTAGGCTTGCTTATATACGAACATCTATCTCCTACAGCGATTCAAGAGCTGTATTTCCAAAATCGAACAGATTACTTATGTGCTTTTGAAACTATTCATTACATGCATATTGTTAAAAAATAGGTCGAAACCACTTATTTTTATATAATTCTTAATTTTCTTTTTATTACCCAGGCAATTAACTATTTCAATATAGAGGATTAGTATACTATAGTAGTGTAAAGCTAATTAGCCTTACACCTCCTAGATTTGTTATTAGGGTCACTGTTAACGCAGTGACCCGCTTATGTTTGACAAACGACTAATAAAAAAATTTAGTTACCCTTCTCCTCTTAAAGCATCCACTTGAACAGGATGATCCACTCAAAATAAATCAGTCTCTTCAATATTTTGAGAAAGGAAATTCACATATTTTCCAACTTCAAAGTGATTGTCTGGAAAATGAAATGGCTAATGCTCCCTCTTCTATGTATAGAAGCTTAAAACCCAATATGTCCTCATACCATTTAGCCAATCATTTTGATGGCCTCTACACCTTCAAATAAAAATTGTTTCATTTCCCTTTTTCCATTTCATATACATACTGTTTTGTTTCTACATTTTATCCTCCTTCAAAAAGATTCTTTGAGATATCCATTATTGATTATTTTGCCTGTCTTTTGCTTATCCTTAATAGTATCGGAATTGTCCTAGCCCTTTTCCTAGAGGAGGTGCCCATCATCAAATACACGGTATCATTTATCCTATTGCTTGTAGTGATTTTTTTGCTAGGTGGATGCTGGAATAAACGGGAGTTAAACGAACTAGCTATTGTTACGGCTGTTGGCATTGATAAATCGGACGAGCTAGTTGAAATCTCTGTTCAGATTGTGAACCCAAGTCAAGTTACCTCGAACAAAGCATCAAGTATTCAAGTTCCTGTTTTTACCTATCATGCAAAGGGAAAAACCTTATTTGATGCCATTCGAAAATTAACAACACTGACGCCAAGAAAGCCTTATTATGCGCATGCGCAAATCATTATTGTCGGCGAAGAAATGGCTAAAGAAGGTATGAATAGCATTTTGGATTTATTTCAAAGAGACCCTGAAGGTAGAAGTGAATTTAACATTATCGTGTCCCATGAAGCAACTGCACTAGAAATATTAAGTATTTTAACACCGTTAGAGGATATTCCTGCTAGCAAAATGTTTAAATCCTTAAAAGTATCAGAAGCTGTATGGGGAACGACAGAGTCTGTTATTCTAGATGACTTAGTCCAATCTTTAGGTAGTATTGATAATAGTGCCGTATTACCCTCTATTCAAATATACGGTGATGCAGATGCTGGTGCTTATAGCTCTAATATAGAAAAAATTGAGAGCCCCGCACAATTAAAATATGGTGGGCTGGCCATTTTTAAAAATTATAAGCTCATTGGCTATTTATCAGAACAAGAAAGCAGAGATTATAATTTTTTAAACAATAATATAAAAAGTACATTTGAAATTATTGCCTGTCCTGAGCAAGGGAAAATCTCAACCGAAATTATTAATTCTTCTACTAAAGTGACGGGCCATTTTAAAAATGGGATACCTTCGATTTCCATTAAACTTGATATTGAGCAGAATGTTGCAGAGCTTAGTTGCCCTCTGGATTTAACAAAATCAAAAACCATCGATGCTTTAAATAAAGAAACGAGCAGACAAATCAAGGAGCGTTTAGAACATACACTTCAAACGATTCAACAAACCTATCAAGCTGATCTATTAAAATTTAGTGATGTACTACACCGAGAGGACTATCAAGCATGGAATCGAATCAAAAAGAGCTGGCTAACCCTCTATCCAGACCTAGCAGTTCAAATTGAAGTCAAGGTTCATACAAAAGGAGTCGGAACTGCTACAAAATTAAAACTAGATTAATTCATAAAAAATGACCAGACTCTTTTAAGGAGTACTGGTCATTACAATTAACGCACCGCTTCAAATGTTATAAGTGACGTTTCTTCATTTGGTTGTTGAAGGAACGTGTAATTCGCTGAACAAGTTACATCAGAGAATCCAACACTTTGTAATAGAAGCTTAAATTCCTCTATCCCATACCAGCGCAATAAAAACTTTTGCAGTTCTGTATCCATTAATGTACCTTGTTGCCACTTCTCGTATTTTAAAACCATGAGTGTATATTGCTCCACCCAGTTCATGGCAATCGATTTTCTTTCAAGAGCAATTCCTTCATCTTGTGAAATTTGATGGTAAGATGTCGTAATTTCTCCTGTTTTCCAGTCTGTAGGAAGTAATAAATCTACTAGGAGTCTTCCACCAGGGACAAGGTGCTGATACATAGAGGCTAATGCTGATAGTGCTTCTTGATGATTTTCAATTAAACAAAATGAGCCTGTAGGCATAACAATAGCTTCGTATTGTTGACCTAAGGTGAATTGGCAAACATTTCCCTCATACAGCACTGGCGTCAATCCTCGTTCTTGGCATCTTTTTCGACAGGATGCTAGCATTTCTGGGGAATGATCAATTCCTTCTATATCAAAGCCCTTTTCCATTAAAGGAATATAGAAGCGTCCAGAACCGACCCCTGCCTCTAAAATCTTACCCGTGATACCTTGCAATCGCTCTAGATAATATTCAATATCCCCACCAAGAGAGTGTCCAACTGGTTTTGTAAAATCATAAAGTGCTGTGCTTAACGATCCGTAATTTTTGTACATATTTTCTCCTCCGATTGTTTGCGGAAGAAATCAATCTATTAATCCTCCCGCACCTTTATGTTATTGAATGGGAAAATTGAGCTGACTATCATCATCTATCACTCGCTTTCTTGTAAATTTAGTTAAATTATACATTTATTAATCATTTAATTCAATGTTTCTATTGATTTCCTATTCATTACAATTTAATGTACAAATTAGCACAAATTATCAAAAAACCCTTCCTATTAAACAGTACCATTGAGTTAAGAAAGGATGATGGTATGGATTATTTTGAAAGAATTCAAAACGCCATAGAATTTATTGAGAGAAACCTACAGGAAAAGTTAATGATTACAGATATATCTTCCCAATCTTACTTTTCAGCATTTCATTTTCAACGACTTTTTCAAGCCATTACAGGTTTTTCAGTGCAGCAGTATATTCGCAACAGGAGGCTTTCTGAAGCGGCTTCCTTATTAGTAACAACTACCCAGAATATACTTGAGATTGCAATCAACTTTCAATATGGTTCTCAAGAGGCATTTACACGGGCATTTGTTCAGTATTTTGGTGTCACACCTGCTAAATACCGAAAAGGAGCCCACTCCATACCACTTCAAACCAAAATAAACTTTTTGGATTATAAACTGGAAGGAGAACTCCCTATGCAGCGACCAGAAATACTTCAATTACCTAAAAAACGTATCACTGGCTATGAATACAAAACGTCCTTACAAGACGAACAGTATTATGCTGAAATTCCAGGCTTTTATATGGATTTTGGTCAACAGCAATATTATGAGCGAATCTCACATAAAGTAGCCCCTAATATGGCGTATGGCATTTCTACAAACTATCAGGAGAATGGTCAATTTTCCTTTATTGTAGGAGAGGAAGTCGAAACATTTGAGGAGCAATTAGAGAAAGGCTTCACCCAACTTGAAATTCCTGCTGGTAAATATGCGGAGTTTACATTGAATAGCACTGCAGAAGGAATTCAAAATACAAGACGTTATATTTATGGCGTATGGTTACCAAATTCTAATTATGAGCGCGATTCCGGTCCCGATTTTGAAATAACGGATGTTATGCAATCTATCTATCCACATGAGATGAAAATGAAAATCTACATTCCTATTAAAGAATAGAAAAGGAGCTACGCCAATGATTATTGAGAAAGTATTTAAGCAATTCCCTACCTTACATTCAACTAATTTACAATTAAAAAAAATAGAAGAATCACATATACAAGAGCTATTTGCCATTTATGATAATGACAAGGTATTTGAGTACTGTGGCATCATCCCAAAACACAACCTTCAAACTGTTCAAAAAATGATTGGCCATTTTGAACGTGATTATACGAAGAAAAGCAGAATAAAATGGGGTATTTTCGAGAAATCACAGAGTGAAAAACTTGTAGGGATTATCGAAGCGATGGACTTTAATCAAAAAGTAGATATGGTTACAATTGGTTACTACTTAGCTGAAGCTTCCTGGGGAAAGGGCATCGCTACAGAGGCAGTCGAAATCATCGTAAAATTTTTATTGGAGGAGGTAAATGTTAATCGAATACAGGCAGAAGTCATGCCTTTAAATGAACCATCGAAAAAAGTGCTGCTAAAAAATGGCTTTATAAAAGAAGGTCTCTTGAGACAAGCTTCATTATGGTCTGGCAAAGGTGTTGTTGATTTAGAGATCTATGGTTTATTGAAGGGCGAGTACGACTTGAACGGCTAAACTCTATTTATGAGTTTAGTCTTTTCTTTTATTCTACAGATAAATAGACATTTTACCATCTCCTAAATGGCTCTTTGACATAGATTAGAAATAGGTGACCCGTGCTAGCATGATATTGAAACCATAAAGGAGCGTTTAAGGAATGGATGAAAACAGATATTTAACACGAATGAATTGGGAATTTAACAATTATCATAAGTTTTCCAAATGTTATTGTGAATCAAGAAATTTTTGCTTTGATCACGCTTCTGGCGTCGATCATCCTATTGTTGAGGAAGATTCTTATAAAATCAAATATTATAATAGCCCCCAATTTGAAAAAACATATCAGAAAAAAAAGCAAGACAAAGAACATTGTCAAAGCTGTGTTTGTAGTCACTTAGAATGTTTTGAACCAGGGACTTTAGTAGATGTATACCTCTCAAACGGCAGCCAATTTTTAGGTATTTATTTTATCTATCTTGATCCGCAAAACTGCTGTGGGTACTTCCTTCAATTCGATGAAACGGCACGCCCAGTCATTATAGACTGTCAAAAAATAGATGCATTACGTAAAACCTGCGCAGGAAGTTAATACTTTAACTCTTCCCTTTTTTGTGTAATTGAAATAGGCTGGTTATTGCTATTTAAGCATAACCAGCCATTCGACTACTCTTCGTTTATCCATTTGATTAATTGTTCATCAAAAAAGACAGGTTCTTCAAACATAGGATTATGACCACTTTTTTCAAAAATAACTTTCTTTACATGAGGAGTATAATCCACTGCATCCCATAACGAAACAGGAGCAACTAAATAATCATACCTACCTAGTCCTATAAAAATCGGTTTGCTTACTTGTTGTATTTCTTGTAAAAGGTTCTGCTCCGCAAAAGCTACTCCCCATAGATAATCAATAATTTCCATATTCGGATGAACGTTATCCCACGTAGAGGTAGCATTGAACATATAATCATAAAAGCTATGTGCCCCCATACGAATACACATGTGAACAAAGCGTCGTTCAGGCTCCCTCTTAAGATCCTGCTCCAACAAAGCTATATCATGCGTAAATTGATGTTTACGCTGCGCACTTGCATGTGCCTCAAAATAAGACAAGCTTTGCTGCTGTCTTTCTTGACTATTCGTTGTTGCCGTATTTAAAAGAACGATTTTTTGAACATGCTGGGGATAAGCTTTGGCATACGCCATCGCCATAAATGCATGCCCTGAATGTCCTAAAACAATTAAATCATCAAGCTGTAGAGTTTGTCTTGCATACTCCATGTCTTTCACTATTTTGTCCAATGTATAATCAGCTTGTTTCAATGCATGCGTAGGCTTACCAAAACCTCGATGATCTAAAAAAATAACCTGAAAATGTTGGTAGAAGTTTTCTGAAAACAGACGTGGATAATATATACTACTCCCCACTACTAAAATTGGTTGGCCTTGACCTTTTATACAATAGTTTAATTCAAATCCATCACACATAAGTTTTTGATATATCATCATCTTGATCCTCTTTTCTTTTTTTGTATCATCACTCCCTTTCTTCTTTGTTTTCCCGTGTTTTTTCCATTGAACGCTCTAGCATTCTATCACCTCGGTAAATGTTACTATTACATTAACAATATCATTTCCACAGATTCCTAGCAATGAAGGATCGTGTATACTTAATAAAAGGAGCGTGTCTATGAAGGAAAATCTAATAAAGCGTTTGCGGTCATTTTTATTTAATGAGAAGCACCCAACCTTAGTAGGTAAACCTGCAAGCCAAAGAGAAATAAAAGATGCACAGCAGCAACTTTATGTACAATTTCACAACGATTATGTCGAATTTATTGAAACGTTTGGTGGAGCATACGCAGGTTTAGCAATCCATGCTTTTTCGAATGGCTCTAGTCTAGGAAACGAAACCGTTGTTGATTTAACACTGGATTTTCGTCAACAATATAAAGATATCCTATCTC
The DNA here is from genome assembly GCF_038630885.1 of Lysinibacillus sp. FSL K6-0057. Lineage (NCBI taxonomy): Bacteria > Bacillati > Bacillota > Bacilli > Caryophanales > Bacillaceae > Lysinibacillus > Lysinibacillus sp. FSL K6-0057. Next base: position 2,770,922 of record NZ_CP152047.1, read on the forward strand.
CGACTATCATAGACACTAGCTATGTCATTTCAATGGACGGTGAAGGAAATCCCATTTTCATCGATTCATCAGGTAAGGTTTTCATTTGCGATCATGATTGCGGGGAAATCAAGCGATTAGCTGATTCATTTGAATTGTTAATAGAAGATTGTTTTTATGAATGGTAAGTTATTTAAACAAAGAAGAGGTTAAATAAAATGGACAAACAATTAGAACGTATACTTGCATTAAGAAAAAACGGACAGCTTGAGGAAGCAAATCAATGCATGGTGGCACTGGTCAAGGAACATCCTGAAAATGCATTCTATCAATTTCAATGTGCTTGGACATTTGATTCTTTAGGGCAGGAAAAAGAAGCAGCTCCGCACTATGAAAAAGCGATAAAATTGGGACTAGAACCAGAAGTTTTAGTAGATGCCTACCTTGGTTTAGGGAGCACATATCGAACTTTAGGGCAATACGAGCAAGCAAAGCGGATCTTTGAACAAGCCATTCAAGAATTCCCTGAGGCCGAGCATGTCAAGGTCTTCTATGCCATGACACTTTATAATCTTGGCGAACATGCAAAATCAATGGAAACATTATTGCACACCTTAATACTTACAACCAACCATCAGGGCATTCAAGACTATAAAAAAGCCATTCACTACTACAGTGATAAACTAGATCAAACATGGTCATAAAAAAACAGGCTCCTATTTTGGGCCTGTTTTAGCATTATGATGCGGTAGTTTGCTTTTTGAATGTAGAAAATAACGCCATAATCAAGAATGTTAGTATGCCGCTAAAGAAAAATAAATAGCTTAATGGAATTAAAAAGAAGTTTTTCTCCACAATCGTACCATCTGCTAGTATCTCATCTCCTATAATTCCTTTTATAAATAAACATACGATCCCCATGATCATCGGAATTGTGGCAAGTAAATATTTTTTCATTATTTCTTCCTCCAGATTGTTAAATCCTTGTTGTTATTGATGTCGCTTACAACTGTTATGATAGCGTTAGTTATATTATAAGTCAATTATTTTTTATCGAAAAACAATAAATAATTATTGATTAGCACCTATAATAAAAAAGAACTAATGTTCCCCCTTTTTTAATTTCTTGTACGTGCTTTGTTATGATTTTTGAGTAGATTTTGTGCGAGTAAAAATCAATAAATATATAATTTATTGTCGGATAATCTGTTTTAATGAGCTATAAAAAAACAGCTACTTAGCAAAAAGTAACCGTTTTTTCTTAATTTATATCGATTTAGAAGCCTGTTGTATGAGTGCAGCGACCATTTTATCCATCTGAGCAAAGCGATCATCCTGAGTTTGCCCTTTGACATAGCGATAATAGATTTGCTGACAAATAACGGCTAATTTGAAATAAGCAAATGTACAGTAATAATGAATGGCTGACACATCTCGCCCACTCTTCTCTGCATAACGATCAATAAATTGTTGTCGGGTATAAAAGCCTGGTAATACAGTTACTGGTGGTTCTCCAAGTGCATATAATAGCATTTTCGGGTCATCCGCTTGCATCCAATAACTCATTGCTACCCCAACATCAGCTAGTGGGTCCCCTACTGTTGTCATCTCCCAATCAAAAAGACCAATCATTTCGGTAATATCCTTAGAGAACATCGCATTATTCAATTTATAGTCATAATGAATAATGGTTGCTTCATTATTGGAAGGGATATGATTTTTTAACCACTCAGTTAATACGGCTACTTCCGCATGCTCTGCTGTTTTCGCTTTTTCATAACGCTCGATCCAGCCATACACTTGTCGTTCCATAAATCCGTCAGGCTTCACCATATCCTTTAATGGTGTGTCTTGATAAGGAATGGCATGTAATGCAACTAAAGAGTCAACCATCATTTCGGACAACTGACGTGCTAGTTCCTCTGTTGGTTCTGTCCCTTTTGGAAAATGCGTATCAAGGACGATGCCTTTTTTGCGCTCCATTAAAAAGAAATCACTACCGATGATGTCTCGATCCTCTACGTAGACATACGGCTTGGGAACCGCTGTTAAAAATGGATGCAATGCCGATAAAATTGTAAACTCCCGCTTCATATCATGCGCTTTCTTGGCAACTGGTCCAAGCGGAGGACGACGTAGAACAGCTTCGAAATCTGCTATTTTTAAACAATACGTCAAATTGGAATGTCCTGCACTAAATTGTGATATTTCAAGTTTCCCCTGTGGAAGCTCAGGGAAATAGCTTTCTAAAAAGGCATGTAATTTATCCACATCTAACCGTTCACTTGACCTTACTTGCATCGTATCCATTTTACTTCCCTCCTTAAATAATGGAGCTCATGCCCCCATCTACTACAATGACATCCCCTGTTACATAATCCGAAGCTGGTGCTGCTAAAAATAACGCTACGCCCTTCAGATCATTTTCTGAACCTAAACGTTTTAACGGTGTAACGCCCATTAAATAGTCTTGTCCACGCTCGATTAAAACATTGGACATTTTCGTTGGGAAAAATCCTGGTGCAATGGCGTTGACATTGACTCCATGTGGTCCCCATTTAACAGCTAAATCCTTCGTTAAAGTGATGACAGCCCCTTTACTCGCGTTATAGGCAATCGTGTCCATAAAAGCTGGTAGCGTACCACCTAGTCCAGCGATGGAAGCAATATTAATAATTTTGCCGCTTTTTTGCTCTAGCATAATTTTGCCAACTGCTTGGCTAAATAAAAAGGTTCCATTGACATTGACATCAAATACTTTTTGCCAGGCTTCATAGGGCATATCAATGGCAGGTGTTCCCCATGATGCGCCACTGTTATTGACTAAAATATCAATTTTACCGAATGTTGTGATTGTTTTGGCCACCACATGAGCAATATCCTCTGGCTTTGTGACATCACATGCTAGGGCTAATGTTTGAACACCTAGCTTTTCGAGCCCTGTGGCAACCTCCTCACACGCCTCCACCTTTCGTGAGCATAGGACCACATTGGCTCCAGCCTCTGCGAATCCTTGAGCAATTTGCGCACCGAGTCCACGTCCTCCTCCTGTCACAATGGCTGTTTTACCTTTTAAGCTAAATAACTCTAGGACCGTCATTTCACCAGCTCCTCTTGTTTGTTGGCATGCTTTTTCAATTCTAGCTTAGCAATGGTATTACGATGCACCTCATCTGGTCCATCCGCTAAACGCAATGTGCGTGAATTTGCCCATTGTGCAGCAAGCGTTGTATCTGGACCTACCCCAGCTGCACCAAATGCTTGGATAGCTCGATCAATGACTCTTAGTGCCATATTTGGCGCAACTACCTTAATCATGGCAATTTCAGCTTTTGCCTCTTTGTTGCCTACCGTGTCCATCATATAAGCAGCCTTCAAAGTTAAAAGCCTTGCTTGCTCAATATCCATGCGAGATTCGGCAATACGCTCCCGCATTACCCCTTGATCTGCTAGTGGTCGATGAAATGCCTGTCTCTCCTGTAAACGTACACACATTTCCTTCAATGCACGTTCTGCTGCACCAATAAGACGCATACAATGATGAATTCTTCCGGGTCCTAACCTACCTTGCGCAATAGCAAAGCCTTTCCCTTCCCCCCATAAAATATTATCCACCGGTACACGTACATTAGTAAAAGTAACCTCACCATGTCCCTCTGGTGCATGATCGTAGCCAAAGGCAGTCAGCATACGCTCCACTTTTACCCCTGGTGTATCCATTGGTACGAGAATCATAGACTGCTGCTCATGGATAGGGGCCGTTGTATCTTTATGCTTGCCCATAAAAATAGCCACCCTACAGCGAGGATCCCCGGCACCGGTTGTCCACCATTTATGGCCATTTAAAATGTATTCATCTCCGTCTCGTTCAATACTTGCCTCAATATTCGTAGCATCACTGGATGCAACAGCTGGCTCTGTCATCGCAAAGCAAGATCGTATTTCGCCTCGTAATAACGGTTCAAGCCACTGCTTTTTTTGCTGTGCCGATCCATAACGTACAAGTACTTCCATATTTCCTGTGTCAGGTGCATTACAGTTAAACACTTCGGGTGCCAGAAGTGAGCGTCCCATGATTTCACATAAAGGTGCGTATTCTAAGTTGGTTAAACCTGCTCCATATTCACTATCTGGTAAAAATAAATTCCACAAACCTGCCTGTTGTGCCTTCTGTTTCAGCTCCTCCATAATAGGTGGAATCGCTCCCCAACGATCTTCCATTGCCTCGACCTGTGCAGCATAAACGGTCTCATTTGGATAAATATATTGCTCCATAAAATTCGTCAGCTTGTCCTGTAACTTCACAACCTTTTCACTATAGGAAAAATTCATTAGAAGATACCCCCTTTGCTTGAACTTCGCAAAATGAATGAATGTTCATTTTCATTCTTACAATAAATGTTACCGCTATTTTTCTAGTAAAGCAATGTTCTATTTTTGAATTTTCTAACAAAAAGGAAAATTCATTACTATGGACTTACGTCGTTTTATTTTCAAAAAATTGTAAAATATCCTTCAATAATTGTCGGATGGCTAATGGTAAATGTCGGTTTTTCAAGTACACTAGATAGACATTTCGACTTAAATTCACACCCTCAATTTCTTTTTTTACAATCGTTTTGGCAGTCGGCCCTTGCAAGTAATTTTCAGGTAATATGGTCACACCTAAATGTTCTCGTACGAGCGATACAGCCGTTTCAAAACGCTCAATTTCAAATTGAATATTGATGTTTTTACCAGCCTGTTCAAATGACGTTAATATATCTCGTCTTGTTTGAAAGCCCTCGGTACTAATAATAAATGGTTCTTCACAAATATCTGAGATGGTTAGAACCTCCTTTTGGGCTAACGGATGATGTAAAGGTAACACTGCGACCAATCGTTCTTCATATAAGGTTTGAACTTCTAACTCTGGATCATCCATTAGCTGATTGGTGATGATTACATGAGTTTTATAGCTTTTCAAGGATTTTTTCACCCGCTTACTGCCTAAAATATCGACTAAATGAATTTTCATTTGTGGATAGTCTTTTTTATAGTTGGCGATTACTTTCGGGAGCCAATGCTTGATCGATTCCATGCCCCCAATGGTGATGTCCTTCGTGCCATGAACAATCACTTCATCCATTTCAATTTTCAATACTTCCATATTTTTCACAATAACTTTTGCCCGTTCAAAAAGTAACTCTCCTGCTTCTGTTAATTGCAGATTTCTAGTATTTCTTTCTAATAAGGGGGAGCCAATCTCTTGTTCTAATTTTTTGATAGCATTACTTAAGGAAGGCTGCGAAATATGCAGTCTTTCTGCGGCTTTTGAGAAATTCATCTGTTCTGAAACAGCGATAAAATAGTGTAATTGTTTAATGTCCACCTATAGATACCTCCAATATTTATAGTTAAAAGCTATAGATTAATATTAATTATATATTAGTAATTATAATTATGTGAATATATAATGAATTACAACAATACTTTTTCTACAATAATATTAACAATGGGGTTGATAAATTATGTACACACTGACAGATCAAAAACAATGGAAAGGCCGAATAGATTCAACGACAAATACAAGCAGTTTTCGTTTACACCAACAAGTTAAAAGATTGGCGATTAATGATGTAAGCGCTTCAGATAAGAAAAGCGCTGCACTCGTTGGTTTTATCTGCGATGAAGGGGTACGTCGAAATCAAGGTCGTGTAGGTGCAGCAAACGGACCAAACGCACTGCGAGAAGGATTAGCAAGTTTACCGTGGACATTTGAGGACGATCAACAAATCATTGATGTTGGCAATATCGTTTGTCTGAACCATGCGTTAGAGGATGCACAGCGTGAGCTTGGTGAAGTAGTAGCAACAGTACTGCAAAAAAAATTAGCATGTGTTGTGCTAGGTGGCGGACATGAAACGCTGTATGGCCATTATGTAGGCGTTCGTTCTGCCCTACCGAAGGATGCTAAAATCGGCATCATTAATATAGATGCTCACTTCGATTTACGACCATACGATGAACAAACTTCGTCAGGTACGATGTTCCGCCAAATTTTAGAGCAGGATCCACACGCTGACTATTTTGTTGTTGGTATCCAACGCTATGGCAATACAAGAGAACTTTTCGAAAAAGCCGATGAATTAAAGGTGAAGTATGTTTATGAAGATCAAATGACAGTAGCCAACCAACAGCAATTATCGGATGAATTACAGCACTATATGGAGCAACATGATTATATTCTTTTAACATTATGTATGGATGTCTTGAATGCTGCTTTCGCTCCAGGTGTAAGTGCTCCTTCACCGTTTGGGCTTGACCCATCGACTGTGCGCACAATCCTCCAACAAGTCACTTCACACCCACACACACATTCATTTGATATATGTGAGGTCAATCCGTTATTAGATGAAAACGGACGTACAGTGAAATTAGGTGCTTATTTTGTGTATGAAGCACTGAACAACTTACTTAGGAGGCAAGGTTCATGATCGAAATTAATCAAATTACAACGGTGTTTCTAGCCGTTGCACTCTTTGCATTGGGTGGCTTTCTTATTAATAAAATAGGCTTTTTAAAGCGTTTCTGTATCCCAGCTCCCGTGGTTGGTGGTTTATTGTTCGCTGCCCTTGCTACCATCTTAAAAACAACGGGTATCCTAGAAATATCCCTTGATACTTCTTTACAAAGCTTATTTATGATTACTTTCTTCACAACAATTGGCTTAGGTGCAAGCTTTAAACTAGTAAAGCTCGGTGGAAAATTACTCATTATTTACTGGCTAGCATGTGGCTTCCTAGCGTTAATGCAAAATGTCATTGGGGTATCGCTTGCCTCACTCATGGGCATTCATCCTTTAATCGGAATGATGGCTGGAGCCGTTTCTATGGAGGGTGGTCATGGAGCTGCCGCTGCATTTGGACAAACTTTAGAAGATTTAGGTATTTCTTCAGCCATGACAATTGGTGCCGCTGCCGCAACATGTGGTCTAGTTGCTGGTGGTTTAATTGGTGGTCCAATTGTCAAATATTTAGTAGGTAAATACAATTTAACACCAGATGAACAAGAATCGGAAGAAATCGAATATGAGAATAAACATGAGCAAATTACATCGGATTCGTTCTTTACACAAGTCTTATTAATTACTTTCTGTATGGCTGTCGGTACGTATGTCGGCACACTATTCTCAGAGGCAACAGGCTTCGTTCTGCCAGGCTATGTGGGAGCTATGTTTGTAGCTGTCTTAGTCCGCAATATGATGGACAAATTCAAACCAGAAGCAATCAATATGAAGAGTATCTCATTAATTGGTGATGTCACATTAGGTGTTTTCCTTTCCATGGCGCTAATGAGTATCAAGTTATGGGAAATTGCTGATTTAGCGCTTCCATTATTTATCATTGTCTTTGCTCAAGTATTCTTTATTGTTGTATTTAGTATTTTTGTATTGTTTAAATTACTTGGCAAAAACTACGATGCAGCTGTTATGGTAGCTGGTTTTGCAGGACATGGTTTAGGGGCCACACCAAATGCCATGGCCAATATGTCAGCCGTTGTGCAACGCTTCGGTCCTTCTAAAAAAGCATTTCTTGTCGTACCGATTGTCGGTGCCTTTTTAATCGACGTATTTGGTATTCCAATTATCATTACAACGATCAATTTATTTAAATAAAAAAGAGCTTTGCAGTCGTCCAGTGTAGACGATTGCAAAGCTTTTCTATTATTGTAATATCTCACTTACTGTGACAAATTCATAGCCTTGTTTCTGTAAATAAAGAATGACATTATCTAAACCATTGGCTGTCGTTTGATGGATATCATGCATTAAAATAATACTACCATCTTTTACAGAGGCTTTGACATACGCTAAAATTTTATCTGGATTGTGATGTTTCCAATCCAGTGTATCAATCGACCACAAAATCGAAGGGATGGTCATGACAGAACGTACTTGTTCATTGGTTGCTCCGTACGGTGGACGAAAAACGGTTGGATACTGCCCAATGGCTGCATAAATAGCGTTACTTGTGCCATTGACTTCTTGTTTAACACCTGCTATTGATAAGGTCGTTAATTTTTTATGGCTCAAGGTATGGTTGCCGATTTCGTGTCCTGCTTCATAGACTTGCTTAACGATTGCAGTATTTCTTGATACATTTTTACCTACCATAAAGAATGTAGCCTTGGCATCGTATTTTTTTAACGTTGCCAAAATTTGTGGTGTCACCTTGGCATCAGGTCCATCATCAAATGTTAAAGCTACCCGTTTTTTTGCACCTTTCGCCACTGGCACACCTTTATTATAAACTTTGTTATCTATTAACTGAATATCGGCTAGCTCAGAAGCTTTGACATACCCTTTTTGGTCGCCCGCTTCTACATAGGCCCAGCCTGCAAGTGTTATGTAATACTGGACAGTTGTTTTATTGGCAAGTGTACCAAGAACTTCTCCGTTTGGACTCGCTGTTAAACGTAATTCAGCACCAGCCACAGCTTGGATTCGTTTCTTTGTTGGGACAGGTTTTTTTAATGCGTTTGTCGCTACATACCCTATCTCCTCGCCATATTGAACGAAAGACCAGCCTCCAGGTGCTGTGCCATACACATAAATCATTCGTCCTTCATAGAGCTGTCCTACATGCTGGGCATGTTGACTTGGGGCTGTAAATAAAGTCGTACCACCCTTTTGAATCACTAAGTAACCCTCAGACTTCAGCTTGACTAAAACATCAGATGTGACATAGCCCTCCTGCTCTGGCGTTTGAATATGTGTCCATCCTTTACTTGCTTGTGTTACTGAAACAAAGCTTCCTTTTGATAATTCCCCAATCTCCGCACTATTCGTAGAAGCTTCTTCATAGATTACCGCATCTTTGGTAACCTTTTGAATCACCACTGACCCTTCAGCACTTGCTGAAAGTTGCCCAGCCAATATGCATATCATAAACGTCAAAACGACTGCATAGGGTAAAAATTTTCTCATTGTTCTACACCGCCCTTAGATGTCTTCCATGTCTGTTTGCTAAAAAAATGTTAAGATTTAACTTTCATTATAGAGGAAACATTCATACCAGAAAATAGTAATAATCAACTAGATTCCCTATTGCAAGGCTACTCAAAACGTATTTTAATAAATACTTATACATTCCTCCTTCCCGTTTTTCTACGAAACTATGCATAGTTTATGATAATTCAATGATGTCGACTTATTTTGTTAGTTCCTATTTTGAGAATGGATCAGCTTCGTGCTGCTACTAATGAGCCGTTGCTACTAAGAATGGAGCGGTACTATTACTTAGGTGAGCGGCTTTCTTCTCTTTCGGAGCGGGTTCACCTCCTTTATGAGCGGCTCCCTCCTCACTTGGAGCAGATTCACCTCCTCTTTGAGCGGCTCTCTCCTCATTTGGAGCGGGTCCACCCCCTTTATGAGCGGCTCCCTCCTCATTTGGAGCGGGTCCACCTCCTTTATGAGCGGCTCTCCCCTCATTCGGAGCGGGTCTCTCTCCTCTTTGAGCAGCTCTCTCCTCATTTTGAGCGGGTTTGCCACCTTTATGAGCGGCTCTCTCCTCTTTTGGAGCGGGTTCACCTCCTTTTTGAGCGGCTCTCCCCTCTTTTGGAGCGGGTTTCTCTCCTTTTTGAGCGGCTCTCTCCTCTTTTGGAGCGGGTTTGCCACCTTTATGAGCGGCTCTCTCCTCTTTTGGAGCGGGTTCACCTCCTTTATGAGCAGCTCTCTCCTCTTTGAGCGGCTCTCTCCTCTTTTGGAGTGGGACCACCTCCTTTATGAGCGGGTCTCTCCTCATTTGGAGCGTTTCCATCACTTTTATGAGCAGCTCTTCTCAGAAATAGATCCCCTTGCTCGTATTTAACAACAAATTTCTAAAACCTGGATTATCTACTACCGTCCCTAAAATATACAATGCCCTCCTTTCTATTAAGACGCTGGGAGCCATGAAAAAGTTGAGTTTTTTTCATTATTTTTCCTCTTATAGAGCTTTGTATGCAGTGAGGGCATCCTCGATATGTGGGGGTGGGGTCCACATATAGCTTGGGGCATTGGTTGTAATGAATAAAAAAGATTTCCCTTCTTTTTCGATTATGGACGCCAGACACAGTCCTGCTTCGGGGGTATAGCCTGTTTTTCCACCTAGTATTGGTCCGTCTTGACCAGGCAATTTTGTAAATAATGAGTTTGTAATTATTAATTGGTTGGGTACATGGGTTGTGTAGCTTTTCGAGGTAAAGATTTGATAAAAGATAGGATTTTCTAACGCATAACGTAGAAGTTTACTGATGTCCCGCACGCTGGATACATGTGCCTCATCATGTAGGCCACTGGTGTTAACAAAATGTGTATCATGCATGCCTAATTCCTGTGCCTTGTTATTCATCAACGTGACAAATTTATCCTCACTGCCTGCCACAGCATCTGCAAGTGTTCCGGTTGCATCGGCACCTGAGGCAAGGAGTGTGCCATACAATAAGTCCTCCATCGTGACAAAATCTCCTGCTTGAAAGCCTGCCATCGAAGCATTTTGTGCCGTATAGTTCGCAATCGTTCGGGGTTCTACAATGGTTTGTGTTTGTAAATTATCTGTCATCTCTATGGCAACGATAGCTGTCATGATTTTTGTTAAGGATGCAGGATAAATAATAGCATCCGCATTTTTTTCGTATAATACTTCGCCCTGTTCATTGAGTAACAAAGCATTTTGACTATGTAATGATGGCAGTTCTAGATGAGCGAGTTCATATATTTTGTTTGTATAATAAAATAAGAAAACCACGATACAAAGACAGCCCAATAACATCCATTTTTTCATAAAAAACGCCTCCTACACATTATAATAGGCGGCATTTCTTAATATTCCTTGAGAAAAATGAGATGAACTCAAATATTTTCACATGTAAAAATCATCTTCGTAATTTGAACTAATTCTTGTAATCTCTTTATTAGTTAGTTTGAACAATACATCTTGAGAAACCTCTAGCTTGAGAGCCTCTTCTTTGTTTAGACCAGCATAGACGCCGCGCAAAATACGCCCCGTCAAACCGTGCGAGACAACAATTACTTTTGAAAATGGTTGAATCTCTTCAAGCAAAGCAGTTAGTCTGCTCACAACAGCTTCATAGGTTTCTCCATCTGATGCACGAAAATACCAATTGAAGGCATCCGTGTTCGTTAATAAAGCAGGCCAATTTTGCTGTATTTCTGCCATGGTTAAGCCAGCCCATTGTCCCACAGCAACCTCTGTTAAACGTTGATCCTGCTTCACCTTGTTAATGTTATAGCCAAGCGTTTCACAAAGTATGACTGTGCTCTGCATGGCTCTTCCCATTGGACTTGATAGGATGGTCCATTCATCTGCATCGCCAATGAGTGATTTCAGCATGCGTGCATTTTGCTGAACTTGCTCCCGGCCACGCTCTGTTAGTGGTGAATCAAGCTGTCCCTGATATCTCCCTTGTGTATTATAATTTGTCTCACCATGACGAAGTAAGTAGATTATTTTCTCCATTTTATTTCCCCCATCCCAAAGTAAAATAGCTGTTAAAACAACACCAGTACATAGACCAAGCTAAGAAACAAACATAACGGACTATACCATTTCGAATCATTTTGAGCAAACTTGGAATGCTTAATGGTTTTAAAAAAACCAACATATTTAAAATCACCAATTGCTCGTATCAAAAATACCAGCGCACAAACGATACTGCCTACTTTTGAAAAAATAGAGGCTTGAAAAAATGTCATCCACCCTCCTTGAACAAGGATGATACTACTTGCTAGCAACACCAGCATTGCTACACAGAGCGTTCCCCATTTCCTAGGAACAAAAACGGCTTGTTGGCTGCCTTCTTTCATAGGAATAACAGCTTCTGTACCCCATCGACCACCAAAAGCCCAATAAATATGTATTACACTAATCAGCCATAATAGTCCCACTGCGACAATTGATAAAATAAACATGTTCTACCTCCCTATTCACATTTCCATACGCCATCGTATGTTTTGGCGATAAATATAGTCCCTCAAAGCTTATGTCGGCTCTGAGAGACCTTCTTATTGTAATAGGAGCTTAATCATCTTTTCGAGATCGAAATGAGGATTGGCTTCGAATCGTGTCATCCAGCCAATATAGGTTAAATAAGCCAATCTTGCACGGTCAGTAGATTCATTTATATCTACACCACTTTTTTGATAGAGTGTCGCCACACAGTCAATTCGCTGCTCCTCTATTTGAACGATACGCTTTGCGACATCTGGATCATATTTGGACCAAGCATAAATGCCTATCTCCATTTTTTTATTTTTGTGAAAACTTATCCGTAAAAGCTGTTCTAAAGTAGCATCTTCTTGCTCCATGCTTTGAATAATGGCCTTTGTCGCATGGGTTTCCCAATAGTCAAGCATGGCATCTAATAGCTGTTGACGATCACGAAAATAATGATAAAAGCTCCCCTTGCTAATGTTTAATGATCGAGCAAGTGCTTCAATACGTACTTTATGTATGCCCGCTTCTGCTAATTGCTCTAGACCCGCTCTAATCCAATCTTCTTTCAATACTTGCATGATTGCCTCCAAAAAATACGATAGCGTATGTTTTGTCTTATATTACCACCTTATGCATCCCTCATCAACTTTTATCGTTTTTATGGCGAACATTAATATGATTATTCACTGTAACATGGACTGTTACCACTCGTGGTAAAATACATGCACACACTATAATAAGCGCAATCAATTTTTTCATTCGTCTACTCCTTGTCTTAAAAAGTATTATCAAATAACTTTTCTGCAATGCCCTGTAAAATATCTTGCTCCTCAAATGTCATAAGTTCATCTTTCGTGATTGTTGCCTGTTGAATCAATCGGGTTGATTGGATTGTCACTAGTTTTTCAAACAAGTTTCGAATATAACGACCATTCGAGAAATTAGGGATGGTTTCAATTGGCATATGACGTAGCTGTGCTTTCATATGTTGGGCAAATGCATCGCCAAATTGATAGTCGTTCGTTTGACAAAGCATCGCAAAGATATCATAGAGTTCATCAGTGCTAAAATTATCAAATTGTACAAAATGATTAAAACGAGATTTAAAGCCTGGATTAGATTGTAAAAATTCCTCTATCAGCTCTGTATAGCCAGCAACAATAATTACTAAGTCATCACGTAGATCCTCCATTGCCTTTAATAAACTATCAATTGCTTCCTTCCCAAATGCATCCTGTTTATCATTTATTAATGCGTAGGCTTCGTCAATAAAAAGTACCCCACCCTTCGCTTTATTGACGACTTCCTGAACCTTTAACGCTGTTTGTCCAACATAGCCAGCGACTAGCCCCGCACGATCTGTTTCCACAAAATGCCCACTTGAAAGGACACCAAGATGCTTGTAGATTTGGCCAATAATACGTGCCACCGTTGTTTTACCTGTGCCTGGATTGCCTGAGAAAACAAGATGATAGGTAATAGGAAAGCTTGTTAAACCATGATCCACACGCAGACTTTGAATTTTAATAAAGTTAATTAAATTATGTAATTCCTTCTTTGCATTTGGAAGACCTACAAGACTATCTAATTGTTTTTGTAGCTTGGCAATCTCTTGCTCGACTTCAGGTGTAATGCGTAATCGTTCGTCGTTGATAAATTCTCCACTATAGATGATTTTGCCCTCTTCATTAAAATAATCGCCTCGTCCATGTTTTTTGCCTTGCACGAGGTCACCAATATAGGAAGCCTGCCCATTGGCATAATATAACGTTCCTTGCCCTGTCATCACATCCTCTTTAAATTGCCCTTCCGCTTCTAGAATCCCATCCCTAGCATATACTTTGCCTTTACCATGCTTAAGATCTTCAAAAAAATGACCTTCATAGTGGAGTGTTGTTACCCCACGATCAAGCTCCTCAGCTGTTGGTGATTCTGTAGGATAATACAGCTTCCCAGCCCCTTGCATATGATGCCAAATAAAATCACCCTCATATTGTAATAATCCATTTGGATAATATTGCTTACCTTTTCCTTTTTTCATGCCGTGGACAAAATCACCCTCATACTGTGGTTGATTTAAATGTGGGTACTGTGATCGCAGTGCTTGATAAGGGGCCGTCACATCCTCTTCATAATATAGAATTCCATAACCATCCATTAAATCATTGCGAAAATGACCTTCATAATGAATATGACCATCCTTGTATAAAATGCCATGACCTTGTTTTTTATTTTGAATGAATTCGCCCTGATAAATGAGTTGTCCTTTTAAATACATGATGCCATTGCCTTGCTTCATATGATTGACGAATTCACCTTCGAATAATAGTTCTCCTTCTTGATCAAATAGCGAGCCCTTGCCGTCATAGATATCGTGGCCAAAATCATTCTTTTTGACGCCACCTCGATACATGACCGTTCCATTTGGATAAAATAGTTCTTTTTCTTCATGATTATGTGTCATTTAATTGCCTTCCTTCATCATTTCAGTATATGCTCAATTATAGCGTGGAAAAGAATACATATGTGTGAATTTTTAGAATTTAAGGAGACGAGCATGAAAAAAAGATACAAGCTACTTCTAGGCATTTTACTACCACTACTTATTCTGTATATCTCGACAATGTTGTTAACACGAGACACTGATTTTACAACAGAGGTAACAGAACGTCTCGAAATGGAGGAAATTTATGAAATTGAAATCATTCGTTCCTCAGATGAGAAAACATTGACCATTACTGATGCAGCAGAAATCAATCAAATGATGCAGCCATTAAAGAACCTACCTTTAAAAAAAGTGTGGTTTTCTAAATCCAATTCTAATGAAGCTTACTGGCTGACATTATCGATCAATGATGGCAGGGAAATTGGCTTACGTTTAGATGATAATCAGCATTTATTTGTATATTTATATGAAGAAAACTACATGAAAGATTATAAACTTGCTAAGGATGTCGATATGACATTCATCAAGCAATTGTTTCAGTAATCGTAAAAACCCGTGCGCAAATGTACGGGTTTTTCATGTTGTTGAAAAAAGATGATGTCAACGGCAGAAAAAGCAACTTTGCAAGGTGAGGGGTTGATTTCCGTTCCGCCAGCGTCCTTTCCAGGGGGCGTCCGATGAGCCGCTTCACTCACTTACGTTCGCTCCAGGGTCTCCTCTGTGACGCTCAATCCCCTAGGAGTGACGCTGGCTCCACTCCAATCAACCATTCTGCAAAGTGTCTTTACTTTTTTTCATAGTAGCATAGCGATAAAATCGCCTATTATCTGTATTCTTAGAGGAGATAAGCTCTTATTTTCAATGTGGAGAAGTGATGCGTGACAACACCTCTTCATAAAGAGTCGTGAACACCTTCCCTTTATTTGAAAACCTTTGCTAAAAAGGTAACACTTTTGTGGGTTGGAGTGGAAGGCTACTTGACTCCCGTGGGATAGCGAGACAGGCGAGCCCCTACACGGAGCGGTAGCGGAGGAAGCGGCTCGGCGCTCGCCCACAGGAAAGCAAGTAGCCTGCAACGGAAATCCATTTCTACCTTTCAATTGACTGTTTTGTTTTTCAACACTAAGAAAAACCCGTGCGCAAATGCAAGGTTTTTTTATATGCAACGATAATTTTGCTGCATAGCTTCGATGATTTCAATAATCTCTTCTCTCAGTTCAATTGGCTCTAATACCTCTATATCGGCTCCTTGACTTAACAACCATTCTTTCATGCCATGTCCTAATACTTCTGCCTCAAAAACATATTCATGCTTGTTTTTGGAAACTAGGTTGGCTGTTGGGAAACGACCGTAAACAATTTGAGGAGATTGGCCTTTATAGAGAATACGTATATGAGTAAGCTCATTAACATCCTCTACTCGTAATTGATTTACAGCGGGAAATTGAAATTTTATATCCATTTCACGAAAATGCTGAATACGATCCATTCTGTAAACAGTTGGGGTGTCTTGATTATCTGCCATTAAGTAAAAATAATGTGTTGAAAAGATAATAGCGAGCGGCTTTAAAACCTTTGTAGTTGGAATAGCTTCACCCTCCTGTAAATAATCAATGGTAATGACCTTTTTCTTTTGAATGGCGGCTGAAATCTCCCATATCAATGACAATAATGACTTATTATGATGGACATCTTCATACACAGCTTTTTCATTTAATAATATTTGATCCAGTTGATCTACTGCTACTTGTGAGAGAAGCTGCTCCATGATCTCACCGATATCAGACTTTATAAGAGCTTTTGATGCAATCAATATTTTAACGATGACCAGTACCTGTTCTTTAGATAAACGATTGCTTTCCTGATTCAATAATTTATACACTTTTTCTGTTCGCACATATTGTAAATGGCAATCAAGCTTAGCCTTTTCCAGATACGTACGAATCTCATCGATATCCCGTTGTATGGTTTTTTCACCAACCTGATGTGTCAATGCTTCCTGCTTCTTGTTGATTCCTTGGCCATTCATCAATCGATCAAACATCGATAGAACGCGATAGCCTTTGCCTTGTTGTGAATCTACCATATATCCCACTCTTCCTTCTATCATGCCCGGCTCGCAAGACATTGGACATAAATAGCCTTCCTACTATCAATTACGCCTCAGCGTGATTGCGTCCGGATTTTTTCGAGTTGCTCCAAAAGCTCCTCTTCAAAATCTGTGACCTCCGCTAGGGCTTTTATCTTGATTCAGTCGGTGTTTGGACACCCACTAAGATGGGTGTTTTCTGCTGAATCAAGATAAAACTTCTACTTTATTGGTATAATTTGTACTATACGCATCCTACAATAAATCACCATTCAAGCAGCACAATAGACTGTATTTCTGACATAATCAACTAAAATTTTACAGCATTTTAGATGAAGGTGTCACTTTTTAACCATTGAAAAAGGACTTCCATTGAATGAAAGTCCTTCTACTCTTTTATTTGAATTTTACAGCCGTTCCATATACCAATACTTCTGATGTACCATCCATTACAGAGGAAGTAGCATAACGAACGCCTACAATCGCATCTGCACCTAATTGTTTGGCTTCCTCAACCATTGCCTCTGTTGCAATTTCACGAGAGCGCACAAGCATTTCAGCATACTCTTTCATCTCTCCACCTACAATATTGCGAAGTCCAGCTATCATGTCACGACCAATGTTTCTGGATTGAACAGAATTCCCTTTCACCAGTCCTAATGTTTCAATAATATCTTTTCCTGCCACAATATCTGATGTAGCTAATAGCATCATGATGCCTCCCCGTTCTTTAGTTTTTGTATTGCTTTCACAGCCTCTTCAATAGAAGATGTTATCACGCCATTGCGTTTAATTAACCCAACAACAAATAAATTACGATAAACAAACTGATTCTCTAGCCCATCTCGGATCAGAGCCTCTATTTTTTGCATGTTGTCCCGCCCTTGCTGACGAACATCTGTTAGTACACCAATAATGGGACGATTCAGCATAGAAAACGCACCAATTTCTGCGGCTACACCTGAATCAATTTCCACCCCATCCAATACAGCTATCAGTACATCACTATTTTGTAGCATCTCTAAATCGGCTTGGGCAATGGCTAGGCTATCTGCATAGGCAGATTTATCATTGATGGCTTCATTCTCCTGGGGTACATACAATGCGATGCCTGGCACTGCCTCGCGAATAGCTGCTGCCAATTGTTCATTCACGAAACGATCCCCTAATGAAAATAATCCATTTGCTAAATATGCTTTCATGTTTAGAACTCCTTAATCGATTGTTTTTTCAAATATAATTTTATGTCTTCCTTTTTCATCACTAAATGTTGATAGTATATCAAAACCATGTTTGAGGTTGGTAATGAGCATGGCTTTGCGTGTATTTCTACCATATGTACGAACTTTGTGAAAGCCTAAAGTCTTGATATGTTCATGCTGTTGTTTCATTAATTGGCTTGCAATCCCTTGACCTCGTTTCGTCACATGAACGCCACCCAACCAACTATAAAAAACACCATCTGGATGTGGATAGCCTAGTTTAAAGCCGATTAATGTGCTACCTTCCACTGCCAATATGCAAAGAAGACCTTCTTTCTTTTCTAGCTTTTCGAGTGGCAAATTAGCACCATCAAAAACGTGTGCGTGGATTTTCTGTAATTGTTCAAGCCAAGCATAGGGTATGCCTTCTATCGTCACAATATGCATATTCATCACCTCCGTCTGTCATTATAGCAGTTCTATAGCCTGAAGAAAAAGATAGACATCTGCTCCAAAAGCAATTATTATCACTGCATAAAAGTAACTATTTTCCACCTTAGCTATTTTCGTCCTTCATCAATTTCAGTATACTGAACCAAAATAAGAAACGATAGTTAGGAGGAAGTCCAGTTGACACCATTTACTAGTTGGTTAACCAATTCATTGCGCCCTTATTTCGGCCTACATACCCTAGAAACACATTGGG
Organism: Lysinibacillus sp. FSL K6-0057; assembly: GCF_038630885.1. Classification (NCBI taxonomy): domain Bacteria; kingdom Bacillati; phylum Bacillota; class Bacilli; order Caryophanales; family Bacillaceae; genus Lysinibacillus; species Lysinibacillus sp. FSL K6-0057. The sequence goes on from NZ_CP152047.1 coordinate 2,789,322, forward strand.
AAACGATTCAGATTCGAGAGGATTATTTTATTTGCCTTGAAGGGGATCTCATTAAAAAAAGAATTTTCGTTAATGAGCATAGCTACCAAGAAGCAGATGTGGACATTTTAACACGTAATCGAGAAGTCATCGTCCCTCAAACCGCGCGTGGAAAAGAAAAGAAATTGAATTACACCAATATATCCGCTGTGAAAGCTGCAGGCGTTGTTTTTTCTGCTGGTCTAGGTAACCAAAATCATCCATCTAGCTCTATTACGGCTCGTAATACCAAAACATATTACCAGCTACCACTAACAGGCTTTGAGCATTTAACGACTAAATCGGCTCTCTTGAATTGGTTACAGCAATTTCCATCCCAGCTTCCTGCAGATTATTCAGCCAAGCTTGAAAAGCTAACAAAGATGAAAAGTCTACGCTATAAGACTGTGCCAGGCGATATTTTTCGTGTAGAAATCGATTTATTTGTGGACGGCTATGTGCTTGTCATTGGCGATTTACGTCAAATGCAAAAGGATCATCTCTTTGCAGAAGATAGTATTTGGCATAATGTAATGACAATGCCATTGTTCGTCCGGCCCTATTTGTTGACAACGACAGAGCGCGTGCCTTCTCTTGAAGAAATCATATCTGCTCCATTGGCCGCTCAAACCCATATTGTGATGGACGACCATTTTATGCGAGGGTGCTATGAAAAGATAGGTCACAAAATGTTAACAGCATCCGATATTGTATTCCCAATGGGCTATGGCGTGACACTAAACTATGGGAAAGAGCCTCGATATCGTCTATCCTGGGGAACAGGAAACATTAGTAAACCTGCACCTTCAACCTCATTTCAAACAGCTAGCCGTTTTACCAATCATGGTGTCTCTGCAGGCGTTGCCAGTGATTGGTTGAAACCAGAAGAAGGAATTGTAACAGCGTCGCTAGATCATCCGCACTTCCGTGAAGAACGTCAGCGGGCACTAGCTGAATTTAGTTTACCAGAAGATATCTCCTATGATGATTTTAATCGCCAAACTGGTGGATTGACGCGCACCCAATATATTGATTACCTCAATAAAACCTATCCTCGTACACACAAAAAATAGAGGGAGCTTCTAAATGCTCCCCCTTCACTTTTCATCGATGGTTGATTTCATCCAATAATTACTTATAATAAAGAGATATTAACCAACTCCATCACTTGAGGTGCATTTTGTATGTATTTTGGCATTATTCCACTGATTCTTTTCGTCGTTTTTCTCATTTCTTACTTCAAAGACCCAAGAAAAATGATCAACGGGCTATTATTTAATCTATTTGTCTGTTCATTTCTGCTATTCTGCGTCATCCTATCTTTAGCATCTGACCATTACTTTTTAAGGCTTATTGTCATTATTCCACTCATTGCTCTATTCATCCTAATTCCTTTTGGCATTGTTGCTTTAATGTTTGGTTTATTTTTAAATGCAAGAGTATTAATGAAGCGAGAAGGTAGACGTTTAGCCAATTCCTTAACACTACTCGTGGCGATTGGCATCTTATTATTTATCCTATTACCGATTATCAATCCAGCAAGTTTGTTTTCAATCCATCTCCAGCCCATTTTTGGTGGAATTTCACTCATTACGTTTTATTTTTTTATCCATTTATCCAATTTTTTATCCGCTTATTTTCTTTACCAATTCAATCGACCTCGATTGAACCAAGACTTTATTATTGTGCTAGGCAGTGGATTAATTAATGATAAGGTCCCTCCACTTTTAGTTAGTAGAATTCAAAAGGCAATGGATTTCTATCATAGGCAAGCAGCAGTGACTACACCACCTACCATTATTTTCTCTGGTGGACAAGGTCCTGATGAGAATTTACCAGAAGCTGAAGCGATGCAACGATATGCAATTGAAAAAGGCATTCCTATTGAGCATACACTTCAGGAGAACCGCTCTGTGAATACCTATCAAAATATGTTATTTTCTAAGCAGCTCATGGATGATCGAAAACAAGGTGACACCTACAACAGTATTTTTACCACAAATAATTTCCATCTATTTCGTGCGGGTATTTATGCAAGACTCGCGGGCTTAGATAGTCAGGGCATTGGCTCTAAGACAGCCTTTTACTATTGGCCCAATGCGATGATTCGTGAATATGTAGCGATTGTTGTGATGGCACGAAAACGCCATATGAAAATGATTGGACCTATTGTAATCATTTCCATAGCGTTATCTCTATTCAGCTTTGTCTTTATATAAAGTTCTATCATATGGATTCGTGCACTTTTTATAGAAAGTGTCACGAATCCTTTTTGATGCTGTCATACCCAAAATTTCTTCATCTGTTGCTCATATAATGTCTCATAGTAAAATTGGCGAGGATAGCGTTGTTCTTGTAATACCTGATAGAGAATGGATTGACCTTCCTCATAGCGAATCCCCTCATCACAATGATCAAATAGTTCTCGTGTCAGCTGTTTTACTAGGCGAACATCTTTTGTATTCACTCTCCAGCCAAATTGAATCAAATCATGTTGATCAAGTGGATCACGATAAGTATCAAGTACCACACAGACATGTGGCAGCTGCTTATTGGCAAATACCAAAACATGCCCTGTATGGATGGATTGATTCAAATAACGTTCGTAAATTTCTGCTATCGGCACTTGGATATCAAGCACATCTATAATGGCCTGTAAAGTTGGATGTGCTTGATAGTCATCACTTGCCTCATCTGGATATTCAATCAATTCCATGATTGAAGCCATTATCCAAAAATCATAGGTCACTTACACTCACTCCATGTGTTTTTATTGTGGCAAACGGCTAATCTCTTGTTCCATTGTCTGAATAAGGTAGGCTAAGTTGGACTGCCAGTCGGGCCAGCTCTTGGACTCTTGCCATAATTCTACAATCTCTCTACTACCATGCTGATCAGGTATTTCGTCTCTAATGTCCTGTAAATACCGTAATAGAAATGTCAATGAGCCTTCATCCGCTACCCATTGTATTTCCCCATCCTTCCTTTCTTGACCATAAATGGTACCCGTATTCAGATATTGACTATAAAGCTCTGCCAAAGCCATGGCACTTATATCGTAGAAAAAGTCAATTTCCTCAAAGGTTTTACCAAAAAAGCCTTGCTGTTTCATAGCCTGTATAATACCCGATAATGTTATCTCATTGGATTCCTTTTGCTGTTCCATAAACTCCTGTAAAAACGCCACTACATCTAAACCTTCATCACTTTCTAATGCTTTGTATCCCCATGCACCCATTTCATTGTCCTCTCCTTTTTACTTAATCTAATAAAGCTTTCGTAAAAATAAATGCTCAGTCCTCTGTAATTAAAATCTGCATATCGTCTGTGTATTCCACCATGGCAGTATTCCATTGAACATGTCCACAGAAACTATCAAATAAATAGGGAGCCACTTAGGAGCTGTTGTCAAATACGCTATTTGCTTTAAAGGTTCCCTCGCTACAAGCTTCAACGGTCTTTTGGTCAGTTTCTTCATCGAATATCGCTCCTTTTTTTATAAGTAGGAACCGAAGTAGAACTCCATCTTTTCTTGTGAATAGCCATCCTGTCCTCTCCAAGTAGCCATTGACATAAAATCAGTTCCCCGTCCGCGCTCCTTGCGATAATCATCCTTCGATACGAGTAAACCCGCATAACCCCAGATTTCCATTACCACATCTCGTTCATATTGATTGGACTTGAAAACTTCTTTCCAGCGCTTCTCAAGCTGTCTAGCTGCATCTGTGTCGTTACAGGATTCTATTGCCGCTACCATCTGTTTTAGCAGGGCTACGTCTTCCTCACTTACATTCAATGTCTGTTGTTCTTTCACTAAGCATTCTAAGTCTAGTAAACAATAGACGAGCCAATTGAGGCGAACCCCTCCCCACTTGATTCGTTCAAAATTAAGCACATTTAAATCTTCATTTTCATACGCTTCATTTGACATGATTTTCTGCTCATTACAGTAGCCACAACCACTATAGGAGGCCAATGCCACAGGTCGTTCATGATACGTATGCATTGGTAAATTATGAGTAAGAGCCCAGCTCGATAAGGCACTGCGTAAATGTACCTTGCGCGTCGATAAACTATGCAAAAATGCCTTCACCACAAGCTCCTTTGTTAAGGCTTTCTCGTGAAGCTGTTGCAACCTTTGTACACATTCATCGTGGGAAATCGTTAATCGATCAAACATCAAACCCTTACCTTTAGCATATTGAAAATCTTCTTCTGTATAGGTATATCCACCAGATCGCCATCTACCAGCTTGCCAATAGGTTTGCATTAATATTTTCCTTGCTTTCTGATCCATTGCTCTTTCCTCACTATCTATCGTTCTAATTTTTCCCGTAACATTTCCGCCATCTCTTTCCATGGTCGCTTCCAATCGGAACTCGCTATTTCTTCCTCTGTTAGTGTTAGCCAATACGCACCTTCCATTAGCTCAAACATGTCCATCATGGTAATAGGGGCACAAACTGGATTAGCTAATGCTGTGCGCATTGGCTCTGGTCCATCATCCCAGTTATAGTTATTGACAATGGCATGCAAAATGACAGCTGATGATACCTTGCTAATGTGCTGGCACATTGTATCGAGAGAATCCTCGTATAAAATGGTATCGACTTGCTGTTGTTCTACTGCATTCAAGGTTAGACGGATTGCACCTGGTGTTTCTAACAATAAATCTGCTATTCTAGCATGCTCCCTGGCTGCAAACCAAGCTGTAGCTGTAATCCCCTCTGGCATATGTAAATTTACACCCTCTGCAAGTAGTAATGAAATCACTTTTTCTTGCTTAAACTTTACAGCCTTTTTAAGCGCTGTATCACCTAGCTTGTCTCGTGCCTCCAAATCAATATGTTGTGCCATAAGAAGCTGGATTCCTTCTAGGGGCATTCGATTTGTTATAAAAAGCATCAACGGTGTTCTCCCTCGTGCATCTCGCTCATTTACATTTAGTTTACTTATGGCCTTTCGGACGACCTCTAGATCCTTGGATTTACTCACTTCCGCCCATTCCATTCGTTTTCCCTCCTTTCAGGAATCCATCCATTGCAGTAATTTCTCTAGTTCATCCTTTATGGGTGCTGATTCTTGCTTTAGTCGCTGTGCAAGCTTCTTGGAACTACCGAATATTCGGTATAATGCAAATGCACGCTGATAATCTTCTTTCTTCTCCAGCTCTTGTCGAAGCGCCACGAGTAAATCCAGTTCCCTGATGTCAATGGCCTTTAATGGCTTCGCCGATTCACTTGCACCAAGTAAAATAGCTACAAACACAGGCATTATCTCCACCGATAGACCATGAGCTTCGAGAAAAGCCTCCGCATAAGGATCTTGCACAGACTGATGCTCTGTATCAACGAGTAACATATAACGTTGAACAAGCGTAAAATAATCCCTGCTAGAAAGCCCTAATCCTAAAACTGCATAGGTACCAGGCATAGCTGATTTTTCGCTTGGCTCGACATCCTGATACCAAGCAAATTCCTCCATCGCGAGCTGTGCATAATCCGCCAATAATGGAAAAAGGTTCGGAAATTCTAGACAATTGGCGAAAAACTGATGAAGCTTTGATTTAGCTAACTTTTTGATAGGAAGGTAATTTTTCGCTTTACTCTTTAAAGTCAGCTTATAGCCCTTTGGAAAACCTTCCTTTAACAGTTGATTGATATAGCAAAGCGCTTCACGATAAGCTGCTTCCTCTTCTACCATCACTCGTATATCAATCGTTTGTAAAATATCATTTGCTTGTCCTTGGAATACATCTCGCTTTCTTATACTTTCAAAACGACCGCTTCCTTTTTCCAAATAATCAGCTGCCTGCTGCGAGCCAAGCTGCTTAGCAAGTTCCAAGTATTCTAATCGTGTGGCTGGCTCTTTTTGACCAATTTTCAACGCGACATAAAGAAAGAAATCTAGTTTTTCCTGCTCTAGTTGTTGTACTGGGTCCTCCGTTATCAATACCCACTCTTTCATGTAATCGCCTGTTTGTTCAAAATAGTGCGTTAAAAAATGCTCCTCTGCCCAGTGCTTAAACGCCATCGTATAATAATAAATCCATTGGTCTAAACGTTCTTTATTGGCACGATGCTTTTCTTGAAGTCGATGAATAAGTGGTTCGACTTCCTCAGCTGTTTGATGGAAAAAATGTGGATTGACCAAATACTGCGCAAAGAAAAATTCATCGTTATCACTTGGTCTGACTGGTAGCTCTGCCTTCACCTTTGTTTCTATAAATGTTGCCAGCACTTGTTTCGTTGACTCCAGTTTACGATTATTCAACAGCTCCTTTTGATATTGGAATACCGTTTTATCATCTTCAAATTCAAGTACCACCTGAAAGCGGTAATCAAAAAATCGGGGACCATATTGCTCAGATTGAAACATAGCCTCTATTTTTGTACATAAAGCCGAAAAAAGCTCCTCAATATGGTGTACGTTTGTAAACTCTTGTATATATGGACCCGCTTCCACCTTATAAGAACTATCACTCCAACTAAATGGCTCATAAACATCTATCAAGATCGTGCCATTAGGGCTTTTTCCCTTTTTCCAGGCGACTTTTAAATATTGAAAGATGCCTGCTTGTAACCTACTTTGCTCTTTCAAGTCTGTTATTCGTTTACTCTCTTGTTGATAAACAGCCGTGAGTTGCCCCCATACAGCCGCTAGAAAATGCTCTACACACTGCTTCACTGTACATCCTCGCTTTCTATTGTTAGAGAAAAATTTCTCGCTAAAGCCTAGCGAGAGATTCATCTTATCCGATTGTTTTCACAACCGCTCCTTCTTGATTTTTAATATATGTCTTCAAAATTTGAAAGCTTACACCAGCTAAGGAAGAAATGGTGAATTGACTTTCTTGCGGTATCAGCTTCTGACTTAATTCTTCTACTGCTGCCTTGTTCAATGTAATCGTAATCTCTTGACCATTTTCAGAAAAACCTACTTGATGGCCTGCTTTAAATATTATCGTTATTTGTTGACCGACTAAGCTAAGATCTTTATCTTTCAAAATTCGTCCACGTAATAATTTACTAATGACATCAGCTTGCTTTGCCCCAAGTTGAACGATAGTAGACTGTTTGTTAAACCAGCCCTTTTTTTCTACTTCCCAAGCGAGTTGATCTACGAAAAGAAACCCCGTATTAGAACCATCCTCCTCCATTCCTCGCGCAACTGCCTCGGCAACTTCAGGATTTTGTAGTAGAGAAATTCTTGTTAAATCAGTAATATAGCTTGGAATTTCCTTGATGCCTGCCTCTAGCACACCAAGTGTATTCCACGTCTGCATCGCTTCTAACTCATCCTCTGAAATACCAACCATTTGGATAAACGCCATCTTGCCATTTGGTGTATCGATTTCAGCAAGCTCTGGATCATGTGTGAAGGCCAGTGCGGTTAATTGTGTATCGGCATCAAGACAAATAGGACCATTTGCATCTAAATAATCTCCCGTTCTAAAAACATTGCCACTATTAAACACATATCTGCCCATATTTTGGAGTAAATTTAACGCCCAAGCAGGTGGCTCTTCCTCATCTATTTGACGTACTAGTCGAAATGTTAATTCAAATCCATAGCCACTATAGTCCTTATTTTCAAATTCCTTTTCATATAATTCCGAGAAGCCATATGTAACAAAATGCCAATGTGGAATCGATGTTTCGCTTTTATAAACACTTATTCCATCTAAAGGATCTTGTCCTCCTAGTGAATAGGGAATCAATGTCCCATAATGCATTGGCTCCTGCTCACCATACACCTGGGATAATGCCTGATCAATCGCATCCCAACCAACTGCTGTTACTTCTTCACTCATTTACATATCCTCCTTGCTACTATTCAATCATTGAACGTACATACGCTACTAATTATGATAGCAATTTTATGGTGACTCTTTTAACAGGAATAGGACTCATTTTCCACTTTCCAACAACTAGGTTTATTGACATTCCATATGAGGTAAATATTACTAATAATCGACTGCGCCTTAGCGTAATTGCATCCATATTTTTTTGAGTTTGCTCGAAAAGTTCCTCCGCTTCGGTATTTGGATACCCACTGCATCAAAAGAACAATTTGTACTTTCATCTCACTACCGATAGAGAAGCGAGTTTTCTATTGAATTAAGATAAAAAGGCAATCCTCTATTTTACAAAATAGAAGATTGCCCGCGTGCGTGTCTATTTTAATATTTAAACATAAGGTAGTGCATACATTCGTTAACCGTAAAGCATAGCTGGTTCACGTACATTTTGTAAATAATCGGCCATTTTCCCTGCAAATACTTTCTCTAAATACGGTAATTGTGCTAGGCAATGAGGCGTCATTAATGCTGGATTTTGAACTATTCTTAGACCTCCCACTTTTAATAGCGTCGCTACAAACTGGGAACAAAAATAAGCACGCTCACGTCTCACTTCCTTTTGCATCATCACACCAAAAAGTCCGATAAAATTATATTTATAGCGATCTCGATTCCAATACATATAACGGACAATTTTCATCATGTCTAAATATTGATAATGGGATATACGACAGCGATAAATAACGCAATCCGCACATTCAAATAGCCCTCTTTCTGCATCCTCTCGTAAAAAACCCCCACTTAATGGATTGTTCAATTGCCTTCGACCAAAGCTATACATCTCCAATAGCCCCTCGTCAAAGGCTATGGATGCATGATTCATCTCCTTGCCCGTATACATACCAATCGCTTTTGATAATAACGTCCCTGTTTTGGTTAATACTATGTAAATCGTATGTGCCATATCTTCACCTACTTCAATATTCTCTCTCCTACTACCAATACGTTTTAAATCTTCAAATGGTTTCGTAAATTTCCTTTTTTTATAATTATACACAGCGAATCTTAAATATTTCCTAGTAGAACCTGAAGATTTTCTTAAGATTTGATAGGGTGGAAGTGTTTTTAGAATTTAATGATGACGATGAAATGATGTTGATTTTTGTACTACCTTTATTTATATGAGCTTACTTGTATGCATATGTGTGAGGTGATCTCGAAAATTTTTTCTGGGGTAAAGAATAATCGCTTATTATTTTATTAAAATACGCTACTCAACATGAGTAGCGTCTACCGAGTAATCAAGCATTTAAATCCGTTATGGCTGGCACATTAATTTCTTTTACACAGGAGACCGCTGATAAATTAATTACACATTGTACAATAGCTACAATATCTTGTACGGGAATTCTTGTACCTTCATATAAATGAATGGCCTTTTCGGCTCCTTCTTCATACGGTACTTCCGCTGCCAGTTCACCTGGATTAATACAAGTGACTGAAATTTTATCTTCTCTTAAATGTTCGCGTAGCGCATTTGTAATGCCCCTTAAGCCGAATTTAGACGTGACAAATGAAACTTGTGCATTTTTTGTGTGATCTAAGCCTGCTGTTGACCCAATTAAAATAACTTTCCCATGCTCCGCTTGTCTTAAATTTGGTAAAAGTGCCTGAATATATGTAATAGTAGAAGTTAGATTGATATTGATTAATTTAGAAATATCCTCTACTTCATCCTTATCAAATGTATAATTATCTTCAAATCCATGCTTTTCCCATACCCCAACATTATAAATTAATACATCGAGAGGAATGTCTTTTAACGCTTCTTTTAAAGTTGCTATTTGTTGTTGATTAGACAAATCGATTGATAGCCATTGACGATTTACTCCGTCAATTATATCTAAACTTTTAGGTCTCGTTCGTGATACCATCCATACTGTATCTCCTTTGACAGGTAAACCTTTGACAAACGCATCACCCAATCCTTGGCTAGCCCCAAATATAATGAAATTCCTACTCATATTGCCACCCTTTCTCGTTACAAAAATGTAATTGAAACCTGTATCCTTGTGTGAAAGGAATTTCTGCCATTCAAAGCATCTCTAATAACTGAAAAGAATCAATAACTTTCACCTTATTTGATCTTAACTTATTTAATGCTATTAATCTCTTTTTATCACTTGAACTTGCCACTGCATCTTTCACGACGGTCGTATGAAAATTATTGTGAAGAGAACAGCCTTCTGTAAACAAACCGACAATATGTATTTCTTTGATTCCATTACCATTTAAAAATCTAGTCAGTTCTGGGTTACTAAATGCATTAGCTTTATTTTTTGAAAAATAAACATTGTTTACTTTCAGCAATCTTTCATCTAGCTCAACTCCAGTACTCCCTTTTAACGCTGAATGTGTTGGATGCGCCATGAAATCCATGTAAAAAACTTTTCATGCTTATTTCAATCACTTTTCAATTTACTTACAGTGGTAATGTTCTTAAGTCCTTTCACATACATTAATGTCGGGATAGCACCTTTAACATCGCCCCCAAGATGTTTTTGTACAATGCTATCCCTTTTTACATACTTTGTTTAGCCACAGATTTTTTCATGATTTAGAGCAAACTATTCATTAACAACTCGTTGCATCGTTTTTGGGAAGGTTCTCCTCATTCCATCAGCATACTATGACTTTGCGGCATTTATATTTTGGCCTTTGAACAGCTAAGGTTGCTTTGATAACACACTAATTTTCCTACCTTTTTTTGCAAACTCTGTCTGTAATAATGAGTAGATCAACATATCGCTACTTTTTTAGTAACTTCTTGGACGCAATGTTTTCTGTAGCAACAGTTGCCTGTATCCTGACCAGACCTAATTGATTAAAGCCAAAAGATAATACTTCATTCACCGCTTCTGTCATAATGCCTCGATGCCAGTATCTTTCCGATAATTCGTAGCCTATTTCAGCTCGTTTTCCTACAAATTCACTTAAAAAAATCGTTCCAATTACTTCATCTGTCGACTTGTCAGCAATGGCAAAACGAATAAGCCAACCCTTTTCATAGCCTTCGTTCCAACTATTAATGACTTCATAATTTTTTTCGAGTGACTCTGGTCCGTTCCAATCCAGATAACGATAGACCTTTTCATTTGAATAATAGTTGTATAAGTTTATAGCATCCTCTGGCTTTAACTTTCTTAATTGAATTTGCTTCGTTTGTATTGTCGGAAAAGGTGTTCCTAATATTTTTGTAAAACTCATATTTCTCTTCTTTTTTTCAAATAATTGTGAACCTTACATAAAAGAATATTTGACAGTTAGTGCTCATTAAAGAGAATAAGCCACTGCGATTCAAAACCGTAGTGACTCATTGTTTGTTGCTTTTTAATTGAGAAGGACCTATCATTACGCTGCATGTTTTACTAGTTCACAAGGTAATCCGTAAGCAAAAGTGCTCTGTCTTTAATTTTGGCCCCTCACAAATAAGTGTCATCCTAAAATAGTTATTGATAGTGTTCCAAGTATTTTCCTTCTTCAAAAATTTCTTGTGCACTTAAGGCTGTCCAATCCTCTGGTGTTTGATTAGGATGCAAGTCTAGATAGGATTTAACCATCTTGTAGCCTTCACTGTAACCGTAATTTTCCGGTAATCCTTTTCCACCATATAAAACTTCTGAGGTACGATTACTGTCATACTTAGTTAAATCAGGTTCTACTTTAGACCATAATTCCTTGTTGTAAGTTACATTCTTTGGTGTATAGCCGATGTTGGGATAAACAGATTTTTCAAACATAACTGCTTTTCCTTCAAAGACGATATTATCCAAAACCGAAACCTCGACATCTTTATTGAAATATTTTTCCGCCCAAACGCTGTGATGGTATTCGTGGGCAACAGTTGACTTTATACCATCATCCAAAACATTTAGATTAAGCGGGATAATTATTTTTCCCGCCCCAACTGCGAAGGGTATCCTATTATTGGTTGCGGAAGGGAATACGCAAACCGCTACATCACTTTGAGAGGGTAAGAGGTCTGCGGATTTCAATAGCGATTCTTGAATGAGTTGATTGATTTCTGCTTTATGCGTCTCCATTTTTTCACTTACCACTTGTATTTCTGTTAGCCTGTTAGGAACCGTATTAAGCAGGGTTTCTGCCATATGATAATACTCCCCATTTTCAAAACAATCCTGGTAGATTGGTTGAATGATTTCCTTATTATACAGTTCCAAGGTTTCCGAGGTTGAAAGATTCGGGTTCTCTTTGACCTTTTCAATATAGGGATAAAACAGTTGATTGGCATGAATGATTTTGTATTTTTGTTTGGTTTGAGGGTGCTCAAATGAGAACATCATCTCTTCGTCATCTGTTATTTGCTCTTTCTCGTGAAGTTGGCTCTCCTTTTTTTCAGTTGGTGTGCATGCAGCAAGCATGAGTAGTAAGAAGCCTAGAATAAATGTGACCCCTATTTTAAATTTCATCATTTCTCCTCCCGATCGTTAATAACTCACAATTCTTTATAACCCCAATTATAACTTATATTACCATATAAATGATGATGAAAGAAAATACATTCACTAATATTTGGTAACGATTTAGTAAAGGCAAGAACCTCTAGTCTCTCCTTTCATATATTATAGTGAAAGGAGTGGCTATTGTGCCTTGGCAACATAAAATTCCATATTTAATCGGTCAGCCCGTTGGTGTTTCTTTCACAAATGGTCAAGGAACTTCCGGTGTCCTCTGTGGCGTATCAGGTGGAAAGCTTCTTGTCCTTGAATATTTGTATCAAAGTCAATTTGCCTTAAAGCAGTACGATCTTCATATGATTCACGATGTGAACGGCTTCCCTTCTTGTCATATGCAGCAGTCGTTATACTAAAAAGCATCCTAGAACGGATGTTTTTTTACATAGTGATGAAAACAAAACAATTAGTAGAATTTGTTTCATTATTTTTGATGCTGTAACTAGTTGAAAGCAAACACAATAAGTGAATGGGCTCATCGTACACTGACATAACGGAAATCACCCCCTCCCCTTGCCAAAAAGTCTTTACCTGCTCGTGATAGCATTTTCTAGTGCTGCGCAGGCTAACAACTAGCTCAAGCTACTATTTCATCATAATAATAAAGTAAAACGTTCAAAATGAAGGTTCAACTCAGGCAATGATTTGCTCTTTTACATTTTCTCTCATTGTGGCTTGGCTCCATAACGCTCCCCCTTTTGTCCTGTACATACTTTAGAAGAAAGAAAGGAGGTATGTTTCATGAGTTACTATGGAAATGTTAGTAATTTCAATAGTTACTGTGGCGGGGACAATGGAAGTGGCAATAGCTCGACATTCGTGCTTATTGTTGTACTATTCATCCTTCTTATTATCGTTGGTGCTAGCTTTATGTGTTAATTGATCGCCTCGGGCTTTAGCCTCTGTTCCATTACAGAAGCTAAAGCCTTTTACAATGAAACGCTACCCAGCTATTCCTCTAAACTCCCCCTCATCGTTTTTTTCTAGCTCATTTTATTTTTGACAAACAATTAATAGCTAGCGGCTGAGATAGATAACTATCTTAAACAGCTAGCTTCACATACTAATAGTAGTGTAAAGTTCTTTCAACTTTACTTTATACTCCTTTATGGTACTTTGGGTCACTTTCGTCCAAGTGACCCTTTTTTAGCAACTGCTCGTTTAGTTTCTCCTTTTCCCTATCAAGCGGAATCATCGAAACATTCCTACAACAAATTCGTTTTTATAGGAAGGAGGAAAATAATGAGAATTAATTTAAATTTTTGGTCATTTATTTTATCTTTGGGTTGCATCCTACTATTTTTTCTATCAGGCACATTGAAAGGCTTCTTTGACACACATCTTCATTTCCATCCATTACTATTGACACTTCTCTTGTCCATTGCCTGCTTTTATCTAAGCCTGGTCGGCATGAAAGATGTGAAAAATTTAACGACCTTGCTTCGAGGAATTTTGACAATGGTGATCACTCTTATTGTGATTATTAGTATTTCTTTTATTTTATTTTTTGGTACCCTATTAAGTTAAAATGACCTGCCCCCATATTATTTTTATACAAGCCTCCTTGACGAACGTTTGTTCTATGTTTAAAATATAAAAAAAGGAGGCTTTTTTATGCAAAAAACAACGAGTATTGCGTTAGTACATTTCTCTAAAAACTACGTAGAACAGTTAAATCGTTTTGAATTACCTGAAGAACAACACCAATTTACAGCTCTTCCTAAAGAGATTGCGATTGAAAAGGTAGGACAATATCCGATTGTGATTTTAAGTGATGATGTACCTGTTGGCTTTTTTGTTCTTCATGCAACGGACAGGGTTAAGGAGTATTCTAGTAATCCTCAGGCCATGTTACTAACTGCCCTATCCATCGATCATCAGCAGCAAGGTAAGGGCTATGCTAAAATGGCCATGTTTGCTCTTGCTGATTTTGTGAAGCAGGAATTTAAAGAATGTAACGAAGTGGTGTTAGTCGTCAATCATAAAAATATAGCTGCACAGAATTTGTATATCAAAGTAGGCTTTGTGGATCATGGCGTAAGAAGAATGGGGCCTATTGGTGAGCAAATCGTTTTGAATTTGCCGCTTTAAAGAAAACGTCACTCACTTGCTTTATTCTAAATGAGTGACGTTACCTTTATAGAATGAAAACTTCATCACAAACAGTGGCAATGAAATCCTCATCATGTGTTATGACAAAGACAAATTTATTTTGATTGGCCATGTGCTGCACCCACTTCGCTACTTTTAACATATTTGCTCCATCTAACCCGCTAGTAGGCTCGTCTAACAGTATAATTTGTGCATCTGCTATAGACGCGGCTGCTAGTGTCACACGCTGCTTTTCTCCACCTGATAGTGATGCGGGGTGCCTGTCATTCAATGGGACAAGCGAGAAATGTTCCAGTGCTTCGATTGCTTTGTTTCTTAACATCTCTGTTAGCTGTCGACCTAGCACGATTTCATGGCCCACGCTTTCTGCATACAGTTGATAGTCTGGATCCTGCATGACAAAATAGGATAGCTTGCTTCGCCGTGATGGGGATAATACGTTATCGTTTAAAAGAATTTGCCCTTTTTGCTGTTTGTATAGTCCCGCTAATACCTTACATAGCGTGGTCTTTCCTGCCCCATTTGCGCCTGCAATCGCGATCACCCTTCCACTCTGAACCTGTGCCTGAAAATGCTGAAAGCCCTTTTTACTTTTTTTATAAACATACTGTAAATCTTTTATTTGTAAGCTATTTGGTGCTTCTTGCTTCACCTTCTCTAGTAAGTTATTCATACCCATCGTTGGATAGCGCAATCCGTATTGATGATACATCTCATTAGAAAGTGCTAGAAACTGTTCTGCATGAAGATCTAATACTACTTGACCTTTATTCAATACAATAAAACGATCAGCCAATTGTCGATAGCTAAACAATCGGTGATCACTTATAACAATTGTTGTCCCATCCTGTTTAAGCTTGATTAATGTTGCTGTTAATAGTTGCATCGTCTTTGAATCTAAATTGGCTGTCGGTTCGTCTAAAATTAATAATTTAGGCTTTAAAAATGTTGCTGCTGCTATGGCGACACGTTGCTTTTCTCCACTGGACAGATAGGCAACATCTTTATCAAGCAACTCCTTAACTTGGTATTTTTCCGCATGTATGGCCAATTCCCTCACCATATTTTCCTTAGAGCGTCCCAGATTATTGGCAGCAAATAAAATTTCATCCTGTACATTCGACATAAAAAATTGACTTCTTGGATCTTGAAAAACAACACCAATCACTGATGCTCTCTCTTCAGGTGTAAAAGTACTCGGTTCTTTTCCAAAAACAGTCATCTTTCCTTCCTGCTTGCCAGGATAAATATTTGGCATGAGCCCCATTAATAGTCTTAAAATGGTGCTTTTCCCGTGACCCGATCTTCCACAAAGTATGGTACATGTACCCTCTGGTAGAGTGAAATCAATTTGAGATACACCACTCTCTGCACCTTCATATTGGAATGTAACTTGTTTAAATTCAATCACTAAAATCACCTACCATGATCCACAAACTAAGTGCGAGTAAAACCAAAACTGTGAGGACATCATTTACGCTAAAATTGGTTTTAGCTACGGTGGTACGTTGCTGCTGACATTCAATGCCACGTATTTCAGCTGCGACAGCCAATTCACTAGAAAGCTTTAGGCAGCGAAACGTTAGCGGAACAACTAGGCATTCATAGGCAACAAAAGGATGCCTGATAAGATGAAAGGGCGTAGGAAAAATTCCCCTCACCCTTATACCTTCATAAATAGTCTGGATTTCTTTCAGAAGTAAATGAAAAAAACGTAAAAAAATCATCGTTACAATTAAAAACGGTTTGGGCAATCTTAGTGCATCTAAAGCATACAGAATTCTACTTCCATTGGAAGCGGTAAAAACGAAACCAATCATAAAAACAGGATAAATTTGTGTAACTGAAAAGACGACAGGTGCTAAACCAGGCATGACAATGGGCATAACAAGAAGCAACATCCTTAAAAGAACATATGTAACAACGGCATGAATAGCTTGTTTCCATGCGCCATGTAACAGCATATAGACCATACTAAAGACTAGCATGCTATAAATTTGCCATTGTGACTCATTGAATAAAACGAATATACTCATTGCTAGTAACACGATTAAATGAGTACGAGGATCATTTTGTATCATAGTAAACTAGCCTTTTTCACATGACGATTGAGAAGGGAATTTCCGATTAATCCTCCTATTAAAACCCCTACTGTAGCCATTGCACACATGCCTAAGATCATACTTGGTGTTTCATAATAATACAGCATGTGATTTAATGATTCCGGGGTCGTATAGCTGGCTTCTAGGGATTGTAAATATTGCTTACGGAACATAAACAATGGGAAGACACCTGCTAGCACATAACCGATTTGATAGACAGCCATGCCAATTGTCAGTTTCAATGGATGTTGATAGCTTCCCTTCTTCCAACAAATCAATTCCACAACCATCCCAAACACAATGTAGATGATGATGTAATAAACCATGCCTAGTATAGCCATCAAAAGTCCCAAACAAAGTGCTGAGCATAAAAAGACGCCTCGTTTATTCACTTTATTTGCTAAAACAAACATAAATGGTGTAGCCAGTAGACCTGATATGATTTGCGAATAAATTTCTCCTAAAAAAATATTTGTCATCGCACCAATCATCCATGCTACGAATATGATCATATTAAAAATAGCCAATGAAATAAAATCATTTACAGTCCATTTGTTCTTCATCCTAATCCTCCTAAAGTGTCCATGCTTCCATTTCTTTACGACAATCCATTAATTTTTTATAAGTACCTATTTCTTTGATTAATTCCTGATGTGTTCCTTTTTGAACGAGCTTCCCATTGTCTAATACTAGAATTTGGTCTGCTTGCTCAATGGTTTTTAAACGATGCGCAATGATGATTAATGTTTTTCCTGCGACTAATTCATTGATGGCCTCTTGGATGAGATGTTCATTTTCTGGGTCCATACTGGCAGTGGCCTCATCTAAAATCACAATGGGTGCATCCTTCACAATGGAACGAGCAATGGAAATCCGTTGCTTTTCACCCCCTGATAATGTTGCTCCTGCTTCACCGACTTGCGTATGATAGCCGTCTGGTAAATTCATAATAAATTGATGGCATTGCGCCTTTCGAGCCGCTTCATAGACTTCTTCTTCTGTAGCATCTGGCTTCCCAAAACGAATATTATTCATAATGGTGTCGTTAAATAAGTAGACGTTTTGAAAAACAATACTTATATGACTTAATAGTGAATCTGTTGTCATGTCCTTAATTGGCTGGTGTCCAATGAAAATTTCTCCTTGTTGCACATCATAAAATCGCGCTATTAAGTGACAGATTGTCGATTTACCAGATCCTGATGGTCCAACAATCGCTGTTGTCTGTTGCTGTGGAATAAGAAAATCAACGTTTGTAAGCACAGGCGTGTCATCGTAACGAAATGACACATGTTTAAATTCAATATCATAGTTATTTAATGAGATGGTTTTGCCTGTCTCATCCATAGCAGCAACCGCTTCAAGGCTGTCTAATTTATCAAACGTTTCATCAAGCACCTTTAAGATATGCATCGCATCATTCATTGCCTCTACACCTCGAAACATCGTAAAGGCAAAGACTATAAAGACCACCATCTCAGGTATGGCCATTTGATGGTTATAGCATAGTAAACTGACTGCTATAATAATAGCGATTGTTGTCACTTTTAAAACCGCTAGATGAATTTGGTTAGGCACAACAAAATCCTTTTCGATTTTAATGTTGATTTTCTTGGCCTTTTCAAACGATTCTTTTAGGGATGTACTGGCTAAGCCCTGTAATTTGAATGACTTCACAATGGCCATTCCTCTGATAAATTCAAGGGTCGCAGCTGTCATCATATCGCGAGCCCGTTGAAATTCACTGGCATTTTCACGCGCTTTAACGCCAATTTGATTTAAGAAATAAAGTGAAATGAGCGTGCCTATGATAGCAATAAAAATCACTTGCCAATGATAGAAGGCCAGTACAATCATGAAAGCGAGCAAGCTCAAATAGCCATTGATAATCGTATCGAGCATTTTGATACTGTGCATTTCAATAAATCCTAAATCTGTTGAAATGGCAGACGTTAGCATCCCTTTATCATTCTTTTTAAAAAAGCTTAAAGGCACCTGCTTCATCTTCCTACCAATCGTCAACCTTTTTTCTGCTGTTATTTCATAGGCAATCATATCTTGCAGGACTGCTCGTAAATAGGTACATCCATATCTGCCTAAAACTGAAACGATCAGCCCTGCAAAAAGGGTCATAAAATGGGTAGTCGAAATCGTTAGCTTCCCATGCATATGCTCTAGCATCAGATTCATGGCATAGCCTGCTAAAATAATCGGAATGGCTACAAAAAATGAATGGATAAACGACACGAAAAAACCTAAATATAAACGCTTTTTAAATGGGGCGCACCATAACAGCATTCTTTGTATTGTTTTCAGCAAGATGGCTTCACCTCCTTCGCGTCATGATGGACTGCTATCTGTTGCGCATTTATATGGGCATGCCACATGTTGTGATAGCATTTGCCTAAACGTAATAATTCTTCATGCTGTCCTTCCTCCACAATTTCACCATTATTCAACACATATAGGTGATCTGCATCCTTCACAGTAGTTAAACGATGCGCGATGACAATCAACGTTTTATTCTTGGTTAAATGACGTAGAGATTGTTGAATTTTCACTTCATTTTCAGGATCTGTAAAGGCTGTCGCCTCATCCAAAATGACAATTGGTGCATCTTTTAATATGGCACGTGCCAATGCGATTCGTTGCCGTTCGCCACCAGACAGACGTCCACCAGCCTCTCCAACAGTTGTTTCATAGCCCTTATCAAAATATCGAATGAATTCATCGCAACAGGCTGCTTTCGCTGCCCCTATGACTTGTTCATCTGTTGCCTGTGGATTGCCATAACGAATGTTTTCCAACAAGGTATCATTAAATAAGAAATTATCCTGCGTCACAAAGCTAATCGTATCCGCCAGCTGATCTAGTGGCATATTTTTGATATTGGTGTGTCCAATAAAAATATCTCCCTTTGTAGGGTCCCAAAATCGAGTGATTAATTTAGCTACAGTAGATTTACCAGATCCTGATGGCCCCACAAAGGCGATGAATTGCCCCTCTGGAATCGTCAACTGAATGTCCTTTACCACAACGGGTTTGTCAGCATCATATTGAAACGATATATTTTTTAATTCAATAGATAGTTGTTCTGACAATGATACCGATTGTGTGACATTCGGTAATTCTTCAAGCGTTAAAAATTGCTGGACAATTTCTACCGAATATTGAATTTGCTTGACATGGTTCGTGAATAGCGCAAATTTTGTGAGTGGTTCGATGATACCGATTGAAAGGAGCAGACATAAAATATACGCTGTTGGTGTAAGCTCACCAATCGTATATAAATATAGGCCTAGCGGTAAGGTACCAATTAATGATGATGGTAAAATCGCTGAAATCATGCTCAACGTTTTAATTGAACTTGTGAACCAATTCACCGTATATGCTTTAAAATCCACAACAGCCGATTCAAACTTTGTATAAGACTGGCTTGTTTGATTGAAGGTTTTGATGACCTCTAATCCCTCCGAATATTCGACAAGGACACTATTAACCTCATGACTGGCCTCCATATAAGGGCCATAATTTTTATTCAATGATTTTAAAGCCACTAAAAATGGGATGAGGGCAAGTGGTATAGTAATAAGGGAAACAATGGCCATTCGCCAATCCAGCATGAATAAGTAAACAAAAATAGTGAAGGGTAATAAAGCATACGATATCCCCTCTGGAATCAAATGAGATAAAGGCAATTCGATTGTTTCTACTTGATCAATGACCAAGTTCTTTAATTTACCAATTCGCTCATTCAACATTTTCCCCAAGGGCAATTTCGTCATTTTAGCGGTTAAACGTAAGCGAATATTTTCTAAAATCGTATACGCTGCATCGTGGGCCATCGTTGTTGCAAACCCAAACAGGACATGTTTTGCCACAAAGCTGATGATGCTAAGAGTACTCCACAATAAAATATGTGGTATTGTAATCGTTCCATTGAAGAAATGATCGAGGATTTTAAAAACCCCAAAATACGGAATGATCCCCATGAACATACTCATGATGCCAAGCATAATGGCCGTTATCACTTGTGGACGATTATTTTCTGTAAATTGCCATGTATACATCACCCAATTCTCTTTCATTTGAATGCCCTCCTCAAAACAAAAAATACAACTGATAATCATTATCAATTGTATTATACGTTAGCATATTCAACTTTTTCGCTTCTACTCTATTCAGTCATTTTTACTCCATTTAGCCTTTAAGATGATTTCGATAGCCTAATGGGGTCATCCCTTTTTCTCGTTTAAATATTTCTGAAAATTTACTCGGGTTTTTATAGCCTACCTTTTCAGCAATCTCTAAAATCGACTCATTTGTTGTGGCAAGCAAGCGACTTGCCTGATACACACGACATTTTTGAAGATACGCTGTAATCGACATACCATAGGTTAATGTAAAATTTTTCTTTAAAGAGGATTCTTTAAAATCAAATGCCTCACACAGGTCTTTTAATGTTAAAGGGGAAGCATGGTGATTCACAATATAATGTGCCACCTTTTTCATCATCTCGCAATGTCTATTTTCTATATAGTCAGATGAAATCATATATTTTTCTAATGGTAAGGAGGCTATGATGTACAATGCTTCTAATACTTTTATCTTCAAATAGGGGATATCATATTTTAATGGGCTGTCCATTAAATCTTTAAATAAGCTAAGAACAGGTGTTGAATAACAATCCATTACACAAAACTTTATTTTTTCTATATTTGCCATTACTTTTTGCCAATCAATCCGATGTGAAGATAGATCCTCTAGCGTGCTTTCTCCTAAATTTTCAACATCTACTGTGACCGTAATCCCTTTAAAAAAAAGAGAGGGAATATGAAAATCTTCAAATGTTTCGTTAAGCCATGTCACAAGGATTTGGTTAGGGTTTAAAAAAATCCTTTTGCCCTTTTTGGAGTCACACTCTATTCGCCCCTCATGACAGTAGTTCAGGGATAATAATGGAGAATGTGTAAAGCTTTTTTCATCAAATGTTTCCGCCTCAAAATCATTAAATGTAACCGATATCCCCTCAAACACCTCGATAAAATACATGCTTCCTTTTCTATTTTCACCCACCATCTCAAAATAAATAGAGCCTTTGTCTTGATGTGATGGCTTAAACGAATTTACTTTATGAAACGTTTCAAATTTCATCGTTACACCTCCACCTTATAGCATATAAGTTTTTCCTTCACGAATTCAACTACTATGTGGCATGTTTGTATACGATAATATAGTCAAACAGCTATAAAAAAGGTAGCTTCTAGACATTGAAAAAAGAGATGGGGATATGGTTGTTCGGGATTTCTCTACTAGTTGGATGTAGTGCTGCTGTTCCAAACGAGATAGTAAACGCTCCTAGTGAACAGGTCTCAACACAGCTCGAGACAAAGTATGAGGCTCCATTGATTGCCGTTTCCAAAGAAATTATATGCACTGAATGAAGCTCAAAATGAACTAACAGGCGTAACGTTGGATATCGATGGTAAGCGGAAAAATTTTGACTGGACAATCCCTGATACATGAACTCAGCCCCAGTTATTTTATACGAATCTGACAAATGATCATAAGGAAGAGGCTGTTATTATTAGCCAAACTGGACGAGGGACAGGCTTCAATCACTATGCGATTCATGTTGTAAATGTAGAGGATTTTTCGGAGATGAACGTCCAACATTATGAAGACATCGTTGCACCTCATATTGAATCAACGATTACTAAAAATAATGATGGCACATTAGCGATTACGATGAAAGTGCAAGGAAAAGAATCTACATTTGATTATGATTTTGATCCAGCACCAGATGTCAATCAAGCGCAACTTGCTTTCGGTGGCGTGATCGTTTATACAGTGGCAAATCAGAAAATCATGTGAAACATCCCCGCATCGATTGGCCTCTCACTCATTTATGTAGCCGATGTTCGTATCACCTATCAATTCAATCGTACTAAGAATGAATTTCTTGTTGAGCAAATGGATGTGAAACCTATCGAGAAATAAAGCCAGCCAAAAGCTGACCATTCTTGTCATCAGCTTTTGGCTTTTCCGTGGTAAACGTAATAAGCCTAGGCATTGTGTAGATGTTTATTCATAAGCTCCTCCACCTGGGTTTTTAATGCTTGATTGGCATAGCGTAGCACCTCATCATTGCCTGCGGTAGCCACTTGCACATCACTAAAGTAGTCATCAATCCGGTGCCAGCCAACTAATCGTATTTTTTGTTGGGCGAGCTGACGTTTCAATTGAAAATAATCTTTGTGTAGCTGCTTTAACAAGGCATCCATGGCAGGTAAAAATACACGCTTCATCTTAAAATGTTCTGCCACTGTCAGATCGTGCTGCAAGGATTTCACGGCTAAATCAAGCAGCAAATATTGATGTAATAATCGTCGTTGCTCTCCATTAATCACAGCCATCATCTTCTATACGAGCAGCATAAATATACCTTAAGGGAATATGCTTCGTTGTGGTAATGGTTTCAAGTAGCAACTGCTCCTCGTTCATTGCTTGAATGGTACCTCCCCATTGCACATAGTTACCATGTTCCCATATAGTTAACATAATATAGTTATGCTGTACGAATGCTCGTGTGATTGTTTGCTGTAGTTCTTCAAGCTCCCATTCAGCATGTTCCCGAGGTGACTCTGTCAACATCTCTTGTTTCCACGCCTTCAAAAGCATTAAATGCTCTGGTAGCATCATCGCTGTCCATTTCATCGTTCCTCTATCTCTTATCATTTTTTCACTCCTTATGCTAAATGCCCGCCAACTAAGCGATTCCGTGAAATAGCCGTACCAGCGTTTGTATAGGAGGCTGCGCGTAATAAGGCCACCACTCCATATTTTCTGCGAATCGCATCCATGACATGACCAATGACCTGTCGTTGTTCCCTCCGCTCATCAAATAAATCAAGTTGAATACTACGCTCTGGCTCTAGGTTTGTCAGTCTAACCGATAATTGACGTGCTGGCTCACCCGCAAAATGCTCATCTAGTAAGGCCAGACATGTCTGATACATGACAAGGGTCTCATTAGTTGGACTTTCGATGGTTCTTGAGCGATGGAACCCTTTTGTCATCGCATTGCGACTATAAGAGAGCCCCAAGCTAACAGTCCGCCCTACATACCCCGCTTCTCGTGTACGTCGCATCACATCCTCACACATTTCTAACAGCACAACCGCAATATCCTTTCGTGTGTGATAATCCTTCATCAGCATTTGGCCCTTCCCAAAGCTTAATGCCGCATTGTTCACTAGTGGCTCCCCCAATGTGGAGAGATCAATGCCCCATGCATGGTAATAGTATTGATTGCCCATAATACCAAAATGCTTTTCTAATTCGGCTAAATCGGCATGGGCTAATCCACCGACTGTTTGGATGCCCATCGCATTTAAATTGGCTGCCATCTGTTTACCAATCCCCCACATATCAGATAAAGAACGTACTGGCCAAAGCTTTGGTGGCACATCTGCATAGGTCCATTTGGCAAAGCCTGACTTTTTTGCCTCTAGATCTAACGCTAATTTAGCCATCAGCATATTTGGTCCCATGCCAATGGCGGACGGAATGCGAAACTTTTCATAGATATCTTCCTGAATCAATTTGGCTACCTGCTCAGGTGAGCCCCAAAGTTGCTCTGTTCCCGTTAGATCTACAAAGCTTTCATCCACACTATAAACATGGATCGCCTCTGGAGGGACATATTGTGCAATCAGACGCGTAATGGCCATGGACATCTCTAGAAAAAAGGACATTTTTGGCTCAAACAGCTTAATATCTGGGTGTTGGGGAATTTCATAACGTCGATTCCCTGTTTTAATGTTAAATTTTTCTTTCATCATCGGGGAAGCAGCCAGAACAATACTGCCTGGTTGCTCAAAATTACCGATGACGGCAATCGGATCTGTCAGAACATCTAGCCCTTCTAGCATAGCGATACAGCTCGCATAAAAACATTTCATATCAATACAAAAAATATCTCTTTGTGGGAAGTCGTCGTAATTCATATGACCTCAGACTCTCGCTGTAAAATAGGCAGAAGTGCTAGAACATTGTTAATAAGAAACGTACGCTTCGCTAGCCTTGTAAAGCAAAAGGCGGTAAAGGAATCACCTGTGATGTTGATGATTTTCACGCGCCTTTTTGTAATGGCACCTGATTTCGCTATATACATCATGTGGACGATTTGGTGACGGTGCATGGCTTTTATTAACTGTTCTTTCATGTTGAATGCTCCTTTACTGACTCTGTTTACGTGCGTTACATGTTGAACAGAGTTTTTCACAACTAAGAACAAACGTTTGTGTTTTCATTATACGCACATACGTTCTTAAATAGAAGTGGTAATTTTAGCTAATTTTTATCCAGACAGATGCTAGCGGCATCTAGGCATTTGTGTAAGTCTAGAAGCCCTTAAAACATAATCTATGATGATGAATAGCTCAATTTACATGAGAAAGGATGTAAGTATCAGCTCAAATATCGATTATAGCTCCCCTTCTGCAGCGTTCACGTTTGATGTCAATAAAAGTACGCTTTTTAAAAAAGACTCCCGAAATTACATTAATATTCTCGGTGTGGAACAATTAAATACATTAGAAAATACATCTTTGCTTGATATTTTTTTAAGTAAAGACAATGTCATCGAGCCACATTACCATCAAAATGCAGCCGAGCTTGTCTATTGTATTGCAGGAGCAGCAACGGTTTCTCTATTGAATCCCTTTACCAAGAAAATTCAAAACTATCCCATCAAGCCTGGGCAAGTTGCCAATATACCACAGGGCTGGTGGCATTATGAGGTAGCAACAGAAGATAACACACATCTACTCGCTATTTTTGATGCGCCAACGCCAGAGGTCATTTTAGGCTCTGATATCTTAAAATTCACACCAGCCAATATTATGGCCCATACGTATTGTTTAGATGAAGAGCAATGGAAGAAAACTATTGCACCGATTGTTCCTACAACTTATATTGGACCAGCAAAAGGCTGCAATCGTGTCAAATCAGCAACCGATCAAGCCCCTTATAAACCAACCATGCCACAGCAATATATGAAACCATGTCCATACCCTTATCCATATCGTTACCCTCATACGTATCCTTATGGCACCTACTATTAGCGACCTCTTATTCATTTTTTATTGTAAAAGATGAATAGAATGTCATTTACTGCTCCATCCTAATCTTAAATCAAACTAAGAGTTAGGAAGTGTCAGGATGACAATGATAAATGAAAATCTAGCATCATTACGATTTAAGGAGATTTTTAAGCTTTGGTCACAGCTCGGTGTCAATCAAGGCTATATTGCTTCAAGCCATGCTTTTTTTAAGCATACGCGTGATAAAAACTTAAAAATCCTAACATTGGAATTTATTCAATGTTTAAAAGAAGAAAATAAACAGCTAACACTGCTATTAAAGGAAAACGGTGTGCTAGCACCAACAGCCTCGATAGAGTACAGCAAAATGAAAATAACGGATATCCGTGGAAAATCTTTCATTAATGATAGCGAAATTAGTGCTATTTTATCGATGAATATTGCCTCCTCTTTGATTGCCGTAAGCCAAGCTTTAGAACTGGCAGTAAAGAAAACACATCTAACCAAGTATGGTGAACTCCATATGCGTTATGCCCTACTTGGAGCGAAATTGATTGACCTAAGTAAGAGTAAAGGCTGGTTATTAGCCTCTCCACGCTAAAAAGAAGCCTCCGTTTATTACCTAACGGAAGCTTCTTTTTTTATCTATTATCGATTTCTCACAAACAGTAGCTTATACCATTGATTGACTAGGAATGGTAACACCGATAGGCTATAAATAAAACCTAGCTGTGCTAATGTTAATGGAGCTACCTCAAAGACCGTTGTAAGCATTGGCATAAATAAAACAATGTGTAAACTTAGCACACCAATGATAAAGGCAAACCACGTATATTTATTCGAAAATACACCAATAGCAAAAATGGATTGTTTGGATCGAGAATTAAAGCCATGCACTAACCTTGATAAGCATAGTGTTGTAAAGGCCATCGTGCTCGCTGTTAACGTATCGCCTGTCGATAAACCGATTTGAAACGCAATAATGGTGGAAATGGCGATTAATATCCCTTCAAGCACGACTTGTGTGGTAAAGGCTTTATTTAATAAAGGGGTATGAATGTTTCTAGGCTTGTCCTTCATTGTTTTCTTATTATTTGGCTCTAAACCGATGGCGATAGCTGGCAGACTATCTGTTAATAAGTTGATGAATAATAGATGGACAGGTGCAAAAGGAACAGGTAAGCCCAGAACCGTTGCATACAACACGACAAAAATAGCGCCTGCATTTCCAGATAATAAGAACAGAATGGCATTTTTTATATTTGTATAGATGCTACGGCCATTGGCGATTGCTTTAACAATCGTTGAAAAATTATCATCAGTTAAAATCATGGACGAGGCATCTTTTGCAACCTCCGTGCCCGTCACGCCCATAGCTACCCCAATATCTGCTTGTTTCAGAGCAGGGCCGTCATTGACACCATCCCCTGTCATGGCGACAACATGCCCTTTATCCTGCCATGCTTTAACAATACGGATTTTTTGGGCTGGTGTAACACGAGCATACACAGAATAATCATGTACTTTATCTTGTAGCTCTTGATCGGTTAGACCCTCGAGTGCATGTCCTTCTATCGCTTCTGCTGGATTTTGTAAAATACCAATTTGTTCGGCAATAGCCGTTGCTGTAATTTTATGGTCCCCTGTAATCATGACGGGCTTAATACCTGCTTTTATACAGCTTTCCACAGCCTCTTTTGATTCTTTTCTTGGCGGGTCCATCATTGCCACTAAGCCCACAAAGATTAAATCTCGTTCCGCTCTTGTATCGACTTTTTGTAGAGGCAATACCTCCTTATAAGCAATGGCTAACACCCTTAAGCCATTCATAGAAAAATCACGATTCATCGCCTCGATTTTCTGACGATGCTGCGGGGTCATCTCAAAAATGCCTGTTGATGTTTTGATTCGTGTCACTTTTGGCAAGAGTACATCTAAAGCCCCTTTGGTAATCATGACGGGTTGCTTATCCATCTGATTGACAGTGCTCATGAGCTTCCTCGTCGAATCAAATGGAATTTCAGCCAGGCGTGGATATTGCTCGCGGATATTCAATTCATCTAAACCATACTGTTTCCCCAATTTCACGAGCGCAATTTCTGTAGGATCGCCGATTTCTTTCTGCTCACGCTCTACAGCATCACTACATAAAAGGGCTTTTACCATTAGCTCTTTTTCCACTGGGTTCGTTGGATTAAGCCAATCATGGGGAATCTTCTTCTGGTCTACAAAAACTTCCTGTACCACCATTTTATTTTCTGTTAAAGTACCTGTTTTATCAGAACAAATGACCGATACACTCCCTAAGCTTTCAACAGCATACAGCTTGCGAATGATCGCATTTTCCTTCGCCATCTTTTGGGTGCCAAAAGCTAATACGATGGTCACAATGGAGCTCAAAGCCTCTGGAATAGCCGCAACAGCAAGAGATACGGCAAACATAAAGGATTCCACTAAGGCTCGTCCTCGAATAAGGTCAATCGTAAAAATCGCTAAACAAATCAGCGTAATCCCTAATGCTAATTTTTCACCGAATTGGTCAAGGCTAATCTGTAACGGTGTTTTCTTTTCCTTGGCTGTATCGAGTAAATTCGCAATTTTTCCGATTTCCGTCTGCATCCCGATTGCCGTAACCATCACGATGCCACGTCCATTGGTCACAAAGCTTCCTGAGTACACCATATTTTTCTTATCCGCAATGGTGATATTGTTTTTTCGAATAGGGTCTGTACTTTTGGCCACAGCTATCGATTCGCCTGTAAGAGAGCTTTCGTTGATGTGTAAATTATGGCTTTCTAGTAGTCTGCCATCTGCATTGATATAGTCTCCTGCCTCCAACATCAGAAGGTCTCCTACTACAATTTCTTCAGAAGAAATTTCTACTAGTTGATTATTGCGCATGACCTTGGCAATGGGAGAGGTCAATGCTTTCAGATTATCTAGTGACTGTTCTGCCTTGACATGCTGCACTGTACCTAAAATGGCATTTAAAATAACCACAATCATGATCACAATGGTGCTTTCTACTTCTCCTAGTAGAAAGGAAACAATGGCAGCAACGAGTAAAATGATGACCAATAAATCTTTAAATTGGCCCATGAAAACAGCCAACGTACTTGTTTTTTTCCCTTCCTCTAATACATTATAGCCATAGACCTGTTGCCTTTTTTGGACGTCATCATCAGTCAAACCTTGTGTGGTGACGTTCAATATCTTCATGACTTCAGCAGATGATTGTTGATGATATTCATTCATTGGGTTCTCCTTCCATTTACAAGAGATGAAGGTCTCCTACTATTTTTCTTGAAAATAATATTCGCTCTTAAAATCTCAAACTCCTCAAATCTGTAAAATTCATTAACTACAACAATCTATTCCATAGGTAATTAGAGTATGCTAAGAAACCATAGAGAATTTAATTTTGGAAAGCGTATGAAAATAGATTCATGCAAACCAATTAAAAAGGTATTGGGATGGCTTTCCCAATACCTTTCATGGCTGTTGTTCTATTATGAGTTATGTTGTGCTGATTGATAATCTACGTGCTGCTCCTGTCCAAGTGGTGCTCTTTTAATAGAGAAGATGGCACAGCCTAAAGCACAGAGAACTAGAATCGTACCGAAGCTAGCTAAGTGCATAACGGATCCTGTCCAGGCAAACATTGCGCCACCAACTGCTGATCCGATAGAAATACCAATTTGCAGGGCAGCTGTATTTAAGCTTTGCTGAATATCGGATGATTGAGGATCCGCCTGAATTAAATAATTTTGTAATGGCGGTGTCAATGCCCAGCTCAACGCACCCCATAAAACCGTAAACACTAAAAACAGTGGTAAGGCAATAATTGTATAAGGAATACTGAATAAGACAATGGCGAAGGCCGAGACAATTAAAATAATGGCTTTACTTGTGCCAATTTTATCACTGATCCAGCCACCTACAGCATTCCCGCTAACAGAGGCAATACCAAAGATTAAGTAACAAATACTAATCCATGAAGCACTCATATCAAATGCCTCTACTAAAAATGGTGTTAAATAAGCATAGAGCATGTAATGACCAGCTAGCATAAACAAGGTAGTTAACTGCGCTGTCAGGATTTTTAAATTCGCCAGAGATTTGATTTGCGCCTTGAGTGGCACTACTTCTCCAATTGGCATTTTTTCAAGTAATAAGGCAATTAATATCATTGAAATCGTTGACAGTACACTAATACCTAAAAATACAGCTCGCCAGCCAAACGCCTCTGTAATAAAAATACCCATTGGCACACCGATCACAAGCGCAGAACTTACGCCCATAAAAACAAGCCCAAGTGCTTTAGCACGATGGCGAGGCTCTACGATTTTGGTTGTAATCGTTAATGATAAAACAATCACTAACGCTGTACTCATGGCTGTGAAAATACGTGCAATTAGCACAATGATGAACGTTGTACTAAAGAAAGTCATGAGATTCCCTAACGTGAAAATAAATAAAGAAATAAGGAATAAGCGCTTCCGTTCCACCTTGGCTGTCAGGGATAGTAGGACTGGCGCAGAAATTGCATAAACTAGTGCAAAAATAGTAATTAATTGCCCCGCTGTCGCTAAAGATACATCTAAATCCTCTGCAATATTTGGCAGTATGCCACCAACAATTAATTCAACTAACCCTACTGCAAAGGTAGTCACAGCAAGAATATAAACTCTCCAATTCATCGTAATCTCCCCTTCGTTACACGCTCATTTTTGTAGGAGATTGTTTTAAAACAAAATAAAAAATCCTGACTACAAAAATAAAGCAAAGTTTTGTAGTCAGGATTTTATGGTTCCTGGTAGAGACCCTCAATCCATATTATTGAGGTTATACAGATCAAATATTTACTTTAGCTATAGTAGCACATCAAAATTTCATTGACAATAACTTTTTTTTATAGAGTTTTTTACATCTAACAATCTTTTCATCGAGAGAAAATTTCGATTTTCTGCTTATATTTCGACGAATTTGACCATATATAATAACATACAATAACTATTTTACGAGGTGATTGTTTGCGTATAGTAGGATTTGTCTGCTATTTTTTAATACTATTTTATGGCGTAGAATTAGTAGAAGAAGCGTTCACAAATGAAGAACCAGCAATGCAATCTCCAATGAAAAGTAAGCCATCGCCCATCAAGGAAACCGTTGAAAATTCAAAGATTTGTGTCTATTATCCCACTTATAAAAGCTGTACCGATTTACCCCAAAATTAAAAAGAGGCTACTCAATGGAGTGACCTCTTTTTCATCATTTTGAACCAATATGAAAATGACTAAATGGATATAGTATTAATTTTGATTCACCGTAAACTGCATCCTCTGAAATTAAACCATAATGGCGACTGTCACTACTTTTTAGACGATTGTCACCAAGCACAAAATACATGCCCTTTGGCACTTCTTTTTCATTTACTAATTGTTCCAATGTAAAGTTTTCCGTAATGCGTAATTGATTAGGATCATCCGTTTGACGGTTAACATAATCTTCTTTGTATGCTTTGCCATTGACATACAATACATCGTCTTTCATTTCCACTTTATCCCCTGGAAGACCAATGACACGCTTAATATATAACTCATCCTCAACAGGTGATTGGAAAACAATTTGATCGAAACGCTCGATTTTACTTGTTTTACTTACAATAATAATATCCTTATCATGGTAAGTCGGGTACATCGATGCTCCTTGCACTTTAATCGGCGCAAATAAAAATTGCTTACAGCCAAAAACAACAACAGCTGTAATGACAATAATTTTGATGTAGGATAGTATTTCTTTTTTTAGATTGGATGTTTTTTCCTCTTGCATGCTCATTCCCCGATACTGTTTTTTAATAGTATAACATTTTCTCACTATTATTGACGAATGAATCACACAAATTGTTTCCTATTCATAGAAAAATAGACAAGGCTACAAAGTAACATTGTCTAGAAATTGCTATTTTGTTGTTTCACCGTTATGAATGGTTAGTTTGTGTAGCAGAGTGATGCTGCTCGTTTAATAAATCTACTGCTAATACGATACCAACTGGTAATGCAAATGCTAATAAAATTGTGCCTATAATCATCACAATCACTCCTTTAACCATTTCTAATGTCAGTATACACCAAATTTTCAGATATTTCAAGAAATATCGAAAAATGATGGATAACAGCAAAAAAATCATTCAACTAGGCATGCACCCTACCTGAATGATTTTTTATCCCTTACATAAACAATTTTAAACACAATACTTGTAGGCCTCTTACCGCTGATTGGACTGGATTTTTTCGCACTTTACGTTTAGGTACATAGCTTTGCATGCAATGATTCAGCGCTGTATACCTCAGCACCTGGGTCCTCCCATTCATTCATCTCCCTCCCTTCGTGGCCAAAAAGTTTACAACTCGTATGCGACATATTGTAAGCAACTTGCTTACTTGCTTTGTAAATGGTTTTTTAAATCTGTTTGTATTTTTTGAAGCTCAGCCTCATTGGGAATGTAGTACCAAATGCGGTTAATCCTTTCCCCATCCCCCTCTTCAAACGATAACTGCTCAATATCCTTATCCATTTTTTTATAAATACTTTGTAGCTGAATAAGGTCCTTCACAGAGAAATTCATGCGAACATTGTCGCCTAGTACATTCAGCATATCGGTTGCCTTTAATAATGTTGATGGTGTGGAGGCTTTTTTCATCACCGCTTCAATGATTTGGCGTTGTCGAATTTGGCGTCCAAAATCACCTCGTGGATCTTCATAACGAATACGAGAAAAAATAAGGGCCTCATTACCATCTAATGTGATTTCTCCCTTTGGATAATGGTATTCGTCATAGGTTAAATCCATATCATTATCGATTGTTACGCCACCCAGCGTGTCAATAATTTGTAAAAAGCCCTCCATATTAATAAACACATAATAATCAATGGGTATATTTAAAAAATTTTCGACCGTATCCACAGCCATTGGGACGCCCCCAAAGGCATAGGCATGATTAATCTTATCTACTGTGTCATGACCAACAATTTCTGTTCGTGTATCACGGGGTATACTAAGCATTTTCATTGTCTGTTTTTCAGGATTCACAGTGATTACAATCATAGTATCGGAACGACCACTATCATCTTTTCGTTCATCGACCCCAAGCATCAGAACCGAAAATGGATCTTTTTTAATCACTGTTTTTTCTTCTGGTTGTGCTGCATCTGTTGTTTGAATAAGTGGTGTATTTATTTTATTCATAGTTTTTTGGATGGTAAAGTAGGCAGTACCTATAAAAATCAAAAAAATTGCTAATAGGCTACCAACAATCCACAGCCATAATTTTTTCTTGCTCTTTTTCTCTTTTGAGCGTTTCATATTTTTTTCCATACATAAGTCCTTTCTTGCTTAACAATTTTGCCCCTCTTTTTGACGTATTAAGTTGGAAAAAAGTTTATCTAGTCTACTTATATGCATAATGAACGAAAAAAAGACGTACACTAGTATTTACTAATTTTACAGCATACTATTCCCTCATTTGTCAATTATCTTCCTTTTACATTCATCCCCTTCTATCAAAATGGTGCTATCTTAATTTATTGAAAATTCATTATTGTTGATATATACTATTTTCAAGATACAACGTCTCTATAATAGAAACAATTTTATTTAGGAGGAATCACTCAATGTTTCAAAAAAGAAGAGAGCAGCTCGTTTCCCGTATGCAGCAACAGTCGATTGATGTAGCGGTACTAGTGCCAGGGTCAAACATGTATTATTTTACAGGCCTTCAGTTAAAGCAAAGTGAACGCTTAACAGTAGTGGCTATCACCGCTCATAATCAATTATATTTTCTCGTTCCACAAGTAGAATTAACAAAAGTAGACTTGAGTAATGGTGGGACAATCTTATCCTATTCAGATGAAGAAGGACCTACACAGGCCATCCAGCAACTAAAAAAAGAATTAGGAATAGCGCAGACACTTGGTATTGAATATGACGCCATGCGCGTGAAGGAACAGAAGGCTATCGAAAACCTTACATATGACAATTTATGTGATATCGGAGCATCCATTCGTGATATACGTATGGAAAAAGATGAACATGAAATAGCCCTCATGCGTCAGGCTGTACAGATTGTCGAAGAAAGTCTAGCAGCCACATTACCAATTATTCAAGCAGGTATTTCAGAAATGGAAGTCGCAGCCCAATTAGAATATGAAATGAGACGACGCGGATCAGAAGGAACACCTTTTGGGACTATTGTTGCTTCGGGTTATCGAGGTGCGCTTCCTCATGGTAGAGCAAGCACGAAAAAAATAGAGACAGGCGAATTAATCGTCATAGATTTTGGTGCTATTTATAAGGGCTATGTGGCGGATATGACCAGAACGGTTGCTTTAGGAGAAGTTTCTCCAACGCTAAAAACGATTTACAGCATTGTGAAGCAAGCAAATGAAACGGCCATAGTAGCCATAAAACCAGGTATGACAGCTCATGCCATCGATGATCTGGCAAGAGGCATTATTTGCGATGCTGGCTATGGCGATTATTTCACACATCGACTTGGCCACGGCATTGGTTTAAGCGCACATGAAGAGCCTTATATGATGCAACGTAATCAACTAGTGTTAAAGCCAGGCATGGCCTTTACTGTGGAGCCAGGTATCTATGTGCAGGATGTTGCTGGTGTTCGTATCGAGGATAATTTAATTGTCACAGAAGATGGTTACGAAAATTTAATGACCTATTCGAAAGAATTAATCATTTTATAAGGTTGGTGTGTACAATGATAGACATGAGGAAAATACAACAGGATATGCCGCTACTTGAACACTGTATTTATCTAAACACAGCTGCTGCATCTGCCATGCCACAGCCAGTAGTGGATGAAATGACGAGCTATCTCCAAAAACAAGCAAGTATTGGTCCCTACTTGCCCTCTTTTCGTCAAGAAACGTATGCTCAAGTAGAGCGTATTCGAGAGAAAGCCGCATTGTTTATCGGCGCAATAAAAGAGGAAATTGCCTTTGTGCCAAACGGTTCAGTGGCTATTAATTATGTCGCTGGGGGCATGCAATGGAAACGGGGAGATGAGGTCATAGTACTCGACACAGAAATGTTGAGTAACTACGTGCCTTGGCTTGCCCTTCAGCAACATGGGGTTCAGCTGAAAGTGTTAAAAACGAATGATGAATATATGGTAGATTTACAAGCGCTTGAGCTACTTATCACCCCTCAAACGAGATTGATTGCCTTTGCCCATATGTCCAATGCTGCTGGCGCACTCCAGCCCGCCAAAGAAATATGTCAGCTAGCCCAGCAACACAATGTGCTAACCTTGATTAATGCCAATCAAACACTTGGTTTAACACCAATGAATGTTGCCGAACTTGGCTGTGACTTTCTAGTTGCATGTGGGCGAAAATGGCTACGCGGCCCTGAAGGATCAGGTATTTTATACGTACGAGAAGCGCTCATTCCAACATTGACGCCTATTATGATTGGCTGGGGCAGCACCCAGTGGGATTATCAGAACAATGCCTATTCTTTTTTAGAAACAGCTAAACGTTTTGAGCCAGGTTGTCCGATCATTCCCAGTATTTTCGGACTAGGGGCAGCTATTGATTATGCGAACAATATTGGTATCCATCACATATATGAACGCGTACAACAGCTAACAAACTATTTAATTGAACAGCTTGCAACGATTCCAGGCATTGTCTTATATGGCCCGCAAAATAATGCTTATCGATTATCGATTACACCGTTTAATATTGAAGGGCTGTCACCAGATGAGCTAACCAATGCTTTAGCAGAACGTGGGGTCATCATTGAAGCGGGCACATTTATGGCGAATACCATTATGGAACGCAATCAAATTACTAAAATGGCCCGTTTTTCGCCACACTATTTTAATACGTTTGAAGAAATCGACACGGCTGTGTCCATCATAAAAGACATCCAAACAAAGGCTCAAGATAGACATTAACTATCTTGAGCCTCTTAGTGTTGAAAAACAAAACCATCCATAGAATTTTTGTGAAAGGTGAAAATGGTTTCCGTTACAGGCTACTTGCTTTCCTGTGGGCGAGCGCCGAGCCGCTTCCTCCGCTCCCGCTCGTGCAGGGGCTCGTCTGTCTCGCTATCCCACGGGAGTCAAGTAGCCCTCCACTCCAACCTACAAAATGTTAACTTTTTAGCAAAGGTTTTCAAATAAAGTGAAGGTCTTCACTACCCATTTTATGGAGGGCTTTTGACACTCATCACTTCTTCGCAATGAAATTAAGAGTCTATCCTTTCTCTAATCATACAAATAATAGGCTAATTTGATTACTACGGCTAGCTAGTATGAAAGATAAGGAAAAGCCACTTTTGCAGAATGTTTGATTGGAGTGGAGCCAGCGTCACAGAGGAGACCCTGGAGCGAACGGAAGTGAGTGAAGCGGCTCATCGGACGCCCCCTGGAAAGGACGCTGGCGGAACAGAAATCAACCTCTCCACCTTGCAAAGTTGCTTTTTCTGCCGTTGACATCATCTTTTTGCAACAACATGAGGCTCAAGATAGACATTAACTATCTTGAGCCTCTTTTTCATGCTTATTCATGATACAATTTAAAGCTGTATTGATCGAAATAACGTTGAATATTCATTGCTCCGTATTGAAGAACATTCACCATTTCAGGTAACTTCTCCTCTGTCGGCTTACGATAAATAGGGCCAGCAATTGTTAAAGAGGCAATCACTTCTTTTTTACTATTAAAAAGAGGTACACCTAGCCCAAATACCGAGTGAGAATATTCTCCCGTCGAAAAGCACCAACCTTGCTGTTGTATTTTTTCTAAATCAGCTAGCATTTCATCAGGGTCAGTAATCGTTTCAGGAGTTAATCTTTTCATCCCATGCTCCATGATCTCCTTTTTTCTCTCTTCAGGTAGATAAGCCATGATGACTTTACAAGATGCCCCAATATGTAGCGGTGTCCGCGTGCCAATCGACACCGAAAACTTAATGGTTTGAGAGCTCTCAGCTATTTCCACTGTGACACCATCCGTTCCATCTAGCCATGTTAAAAATACGGATTCTTTGATGGTATCTGCAAGGTTTATCATAATTGGTAAAACAAAGTCAGAAAGATTTAATTTATCTTTAACCATCTGACCATATTCTAGAAAGCGAAGCCCCAATTCATATTTTTTTGTCTCAGGATTTTGAATAAGAAAGCCTTGTTTTTCGAAGGTCGCTAAAATTCGATAAATAATCGAGTGACTAATATCCATCTCTTTCGCTAGCTCACGTACACCCCATGTAGGATTTTCCTTATTAAAATATTTCAGAACCTCCAAGGAGTTATCTAATGTTTTTAATGTCATTTTACACCTCAAATGTCTCTATAATAGAACCGTATTTTGATTATAAAATGAAGCCGGACAATTTTCAATAAATTCAACTATTTTACAATTAGATTTTAAATGAATTATTGTATTCAAGCAGTTAATAGGGTCATCCAAATTGCATAGAGCGTAGCTATCCAGCAAAAATAGAAGGCTATCCACCAGAATCCTCATTCTATCCGTCACATATTGAGTTTTATCCGCCAGTTTGCGTATTCTATCCAATAAAAAATCAACCCACCTCTTAAAAGGAGCGTTGATTTTTCACATTACTATTAGCTACTCATTTTTCTGCTGGATACCCTGTACTAATTTTTCTTGAATCCGTAAGTATTGGGCAATTTCCTCATCATCTAATACGTCAAAAAGCTGTACAAAGACCTCTTTCCCGATGGATTGAGCCTTTGCTAAAGCACTTTGACCCTCAACTGTAATTTGTAAGCGAATCGTGCGACGGTCGGATGGATCATACAGTCTTTCTGCTAATCCAAGCTTGACCAACTTTTCAGCAATGCTCGTCATAGCACCTTTTGTATAGCCGATCGTTTCGGCTAATTCTGCTTGTTTTTGCGGGCCTTTGCCATGTAGCTCGTTTAAAACTAAAATCGGTGAAATTCCTAAAGGATATGGAAACGCTTTTGTAAAACGTATAATATTGGCATTATTCACCTGCTCAATCATATGAATCAGTTTAAAAATATTTGTCTGTTTCAAAAAAATCCTCCTCAAACGCCGAGCATTAATGAAGCATTAGTGAACCCCCATCCACCATAATCGTTTGACCTGTGATGTATTGGGAATCGTCAGAAGCTAAGAAAACAGCTACACGGCCGATATCTTGCTCAATATCACCAAAACGACCTAGTGGGATTTTACTTCTAACCGCTTCATAATATTCTGGCTGTGCTTTTGCCCATGCCTGTACACCTGGTGAGTCAGCAAGCGGACTAATGATATTGACATTAATACCAAAACGTCCCCATTCATTTGCGGCAACACGTGAAATGCCGCGAATGGCTTCCTTAGCAGCGGCATAAGCTGCCTGTGTTTCATGACCTTGAATGCCTGCTCCAGATGCAAAGTTAATAATATTACCCTTTGTTTCTTTTAAATGCGGTAGTGCTGCTTGCATTAAATAGAAGGTTGGATAAAAACCTGTGCCAAATGACAAGTCAAGATCTGCTTGTGTAGTTTCTTCTATTGTAACTTGTTTAGCAGCATGAGCGTTATTAACTAGCACATCTAGTTTACCGTATTTTTCTACGACTGTATCAATAATTTTTGATAATTCATCGCGTTCCATTAGATTAGCCTGTAAAAACATAGACTGTGGAGACATTTCTTGTAATTCTTTTGCCATTGCCTCGCCTGCTTCTGCATTTAAGTCCACAATTGTGACAATCGCCCCTTCCTTTACCATAGCTTTTGCCATTCCACTACCAATACCACCTGCACCTCCAGTAATGATGACTACTTTGTTTTGTAGTTTACCCATTGCAACAACATCTCCTTCTTGTTTATCTATAAATAGTTTAAAATTAAACTATTTATAGATAAACAAAATTACTTCAGATAAAAAAGCCTATTCTGGTTAATCCAAAATAAGCTTTTCTAAAATTGACCTTTCCTGCAGGATCGTGCCGATTACTTTTTTCAAGCCCTCTATTTCTGATTTGATATTACACCAAATATAGACCCTTTAATGTATGGTTGTCCTTGTAATGACTGCAATTGCTCTGGTGTACCAGTTACTACCGCCCCGGTTATTTTCACATCACTTTTCTCCAGGGTTCCATTTTCCCCTATTAAAGCTTGATAAACCTGGTTTGTTTCCCACTCAAAGTTCTTGCCTTTACGAAGTAGCTCAATGTTTCGAATAAAGGTGTCAACCTCGTCGTTTGAAGAACGTCGGGGTTTTGGTTTGGATTGCTCTGATTGGAAGCCGTAAATGTACGGATGATTAGCTGCAATCGTATGCTGTCCTTGCTTAAAAAAATCTAGCGTATCATCTGTATAGGCATCCACCCACCACCAATCTACTTGCACTTCAGGCGGTAGCTTGCTTTTAATGTCATCAAAACGATAGGCATTATCAAAAGAAATAGCTAATTCTACTAAAGTATTTTTCTCCAATTGATTCAGTTCACTAATATTATCTTTATAATGATTGTATGCAATTTTAGGGTGATAAAAAAACATTTCTCGATCACCCGTGTAGTCATTAAACCGTTCGAATTGATGTGTTTCTGCCAGTGATTCTGAACCTTCTATTTGGATGGAGCTAGGAAAGGAAGTGAATGTAAGCGTTCCAAATAGATTATAATCACTTTCGATAGGCTTCCAAATATAGGGTCGATGCTGTTCTCCAAGCACCTTATAGGTTGTTGTTGTTATTTTTCCTCCAAGCAAATGATCGTCATAAACCTGATTACTAATTTGAACATTGGGCGCACTTATTTCGTTAAATAAATGAATATCATCCATTACTTTTTGAGCACTATTTAACGATAAAGTCCTCAGCCCATACCATAAGGCTATTAGCACAATGGGTGTAACGACCAATGTAATCCCAATCATTTTGACTGTTGACCAAAACCTTGCCCTTCTCATTATTTTTTTCGTTTGTTTATCATCAAACAAAAATTCATTTTCTTCTTTATTCATCATGAATATCCTCCTTAAATCGTTCAGTAAATTCTTCCCTAGCACGTCTGACATGCGTTTTTAGTGTGTTTTCATTCTTATTCATCAAGGCTGAAATTTCCTTATACGATAATCCCAGCTCATATTTCAGGATTAATAATTCCTGATGCAAGATGGATAGCGTTTCGAGTGTGTTCTGTATGTCCTTTAATTTTTCTTTTTTTAGCATCTGGATCTCAGGAATATGAATGAATGAAGTCAATTGAACTTCCTCTAATTCTGTTGTTGGATGACGTGTTTCTTTTCTCTTGAGATCATAAAATTGATTGGTTGCTACACGATATAACCAGCTCATTACTTTGTCTGACTGAATTCCATTTTTATGTAATAAAAATTTATAACATGTATCTTGGACGATATCTTCTGCATCCTCATGGGCTAACCCACGTTTTCTCAAATAACGATATAGCAGCGTTCCTGCTTGCTGTAGAAACGCATTCATTGATTGCTTTACCATGTCCACCTCCCTTCTGCCTATACAACGCAGAACGCCATGAAAAGTTTACATATTACAAAAAGTTCCCATTAAATATTTTAGTTTACCGAAAACAAACTACATTTATTTTCAAATACATACAAGCATCTTTTTTATTTGACAAGAATATACTGTAGCAGCTAGCTAAAATCACTTTCAAGAAAGGAGTTGTGGATGATGGGTGCTAAATGGATAAAGGTTTCAGTCTTTTATTTATTGATTGTTTTTGCTTTTGGCCTGTTTATGCATTATACGGTTCAACTTCAATGGAAGGCGACACATGCTCATATTGGTGTGGTAGGTTGGCTGACTACTGGATTCATTGGTTTAATTTATTCGACTTATAAAGATGCTGCGGAGACAGGTCTTGCCAAAGCACAGTTCTGGCTTTACAATCTCGGTTTACCATTCCTTTTTGTTGGCATGATGATGGTGTATTGGGATGTACCACGCTGGTTATTTGAGCTTTTCGTATCTGGTGGTGGCATTGCTGTAGCACTGTCCGTTCTGTTATTCTTTGTCAATGTCTTTAAATATGTAAGATAAATAGGAAAGCCCCGCTTCAGTTGAAGCGGGGCTTTCCTGTTGTTGAAAAAAGATGATGTCAACGGCAGAAAAAGCAACTTGGCAAGGCGAGGGGTTGATTTCCGTTTCGCAGGCGTCCTTTCCAGAGGGCGTCTGATGAGCCGCTTCCCTCACTTCCGTTCTCTCAGGGTCTCCTCTGTGACGCTAAATCCCCTAGGAGTGACGCTGGCTCCACTCCAATCAACCATTCTGCAAATTTTCAAAGTAGCTTAGCAATTAAATAGCCTATTATTTGTATTCTTAGAGAGAGGATAGGCTCTTATTTTCAATGTGGAGAAGTGATGCGTGACAACACCTCTTCATAAAGAGTAGTGAGCACCTTCACTTTATTTGAAAACCTTTGCTAAAAAGTCAGTGGGTTGAAGTGGAAGGCTACTTGACTCCCGTGGGATAGCGAGACAGGCGAAGCCCTGCACGGAGCGGTAGCGGAGGAAGCGATTCGGCGCTCGCCCACAGGAAAGCAAATAGCCTGCAACGGAAATCCATTTCTACCTTTCAATTGACTGTTTTGTTTTTCAACACTAAGAAAGCCCCGCTTCACAGTTGAAGTGGGGCTTTTCGTAGCTATTATTGTAAGGAATTCGCTTGCATTTGATACATCTTGTCATAGATTCCGCCAAGTGCTAGCAGTTCATCATGCGTGCCGTTTTCTACAATTTTCCCTCGATCAAGCACGAGGATACGATCTGCATTTTTAATCGTAGAAAGTCGGTGGGCAATAATAAACGTTGTTCGCCCTTTTTTAAGGACATCCATCGCATGCTGAATAATTTCTTCCGTTTCCGTATCAATATTCGATGTCGCTTCATCTAATATTAAAATCGCTGGATCGAAAGCAAGTGCACGTGCAAACGAAATCAACTGACGTTGTCCTGATGATAATGTACTGCCCTTCTCAATGACTGGCTCCTCATAGCCATTCGGTAAGTTCGCTAAAACACGTTCTCCCCCGACAGCATTTAAAGAAGCTTCTATTTTCTCTTGGGAGATACGAGGGTTGTTTAAGCCAACATTGGACGCTATCGTACCCGTAAATAAATAGGGGTCCTGTAGCACAATCCCCATATGTTCACGCATCGTTTGACGAGGAACAGAGGTGATATCAATGCCATCAATGGTAATTTTACCTTTTGACGGGTCGTAGAAGCGGAATAACAAGTTCATAATGGAACTTTTCCCTGAGCCTGTATGACCAACTAAGGCAATTGTTTCACCTTGATGTGCTTCAAATGATAGGTTTTTCAGCACATATTCATTGTCTTTATAAGCAAAGGAAACATCTTCAAAGACCACATTTCCTTTATATCGTGGAATGCTCTTTTCAGAAACAGACTCTCCATCCGTATCTAGCACCTCGAAGACACGTTTCCCTGCAACGAGAGAACGCTCAAGCTGAGAAAATTGGTTGACGATATTCGTAATTGGGTTAAACAGCTTTGTTAAATAATCGACAAACGCATACAATGTCCCTGCTGAAATCACTTCAGTAGCTGTAAATGACTGTGTACCAAAATAGAAAATAAACACGGTAAACATAATGAGCCTTAACGTATTCACAAGGTTAAAGGAAGTCGCTGAATCAAGCACTAATAGCTTACGTCCATAAGCATAATGCTCATTATTCATATCATCAAATTCCTTCGTCATTTGTTGCTCGCGACGGAATGCCTGAATAATCGTCATGCCCTGAATGGATTCATTAATCATGGCATTAATATCTGCGATTTTTGTACGAATGACATCGTTATATTTGGAGGCGATTTTTCGATACAAAATCATCCACACATAAACAATGGGAATCATTATTAAAGCAAGCATTGCCATTTTCCAATTTAAAATAAAGAGTGCGATATACACCCCAAAAATAGAAATGAAGCTCGTCACAAAATTGGATAATACCTGTACATATAAATTACGAACTGCTTCTGTATCGTTCGTTACACGAGCAACAATTTTACCTGCTGGTAAATTGTCGAAATACTGGATCGGTAAAGTTTGAATATGTTCAAAGACATCTTGACGTAATTTTTGGATTACACGGTTTGCACCGATTTGCAAATAAATATACATAAAATAGCGTAATATAGCCGTTGCAATGGCTAATAATAGATAAACAATGAGCAACCATGTAATCGGTTTGATTTCAATATGACCGATTGTCATGTAATGATCAATAATATGTTTCGCAATAAATGGCCCAACAAGCTCCGTAAATACGGCAATTGTCAGGAAGAATAAGCCTAATAATATCGGCTTTTTAAAATACATCGCATAGCGTATTAAACGTTGACTCGTACTCATGAGGCACCTCCTTCTAGCTGCTGACGGTCAAATTGCTCTTTATACCATCCTTGTTGCGCGAGAAGTTCCTCATGTGTTCCCTGCTCTACAATTTGCCCATCATCCAATACGATGATGACATCCGCATGCTGAATACCAGACAAGCGATGCGTTGTGATAATGGTTGTTTTACCTTGACGTTCACGCTGAATATTTTCAATAATCCGTGCCTCCGTCTTCGCGTCGACAGCTGAAAGGGAATCATCCAGCAATAAAATTTCAGGATCTTTAATTAATGCACGGGCAATGGATACACGTTGTTTTTGACCGCCTGAAAGAGAGACGCCCTTTTCTCCAACAAGTGTTTCAAGGCCCATTGGTAGATTGCCTAAATCCTTTTCAAAATACGCGGCATGAATCGCCTGCTGTAATTCTGCTTGTGTCGCATCTTCTTTCCCAAATAAAATATTTTCACGAATAGTCCGTGAGAATAGCACATGATCTTGCGGCACATAACCAATCCAGTCGAGAATCTGCTCCTTCGTTTGAGCGGTAATATCGATACCGTCAATGGAAAGCTGTCCCTGTCCGATTGGGTATTCTCGCAATAATTGGCGTAGGAAGGTTGTTTTACCTGCCCCTGTTTTACCAACAATGCCAAGCGTTTGACCTTTTTTCAAGGACAGTGAAATTTGCTGTAGATTTTTCACCTGACTCATTGGATATTGGAATGTTAAAGCATCAAAGCCAATCGCATTCGGTGTCGCAATCATTTGTGGATTCGGAATATTTCGAACATCTGCCTCGTAGTTCAATGTTTCCTGTACGCGATCTAGTGAGGCATTCCCCTGCTGCATAACATTGATGAGCTCGCCAATTGCAAATATTGGCCAAACAGCTAAACCTAAATAAACATTAAACGTGACCAATTGTCCAACTGTCATCGCTTCCGTTGCCACTAAATGAGCCCCGTAGCCAAGTGCTACCACATAGCTAATACCTGTTCCGACTTTTGTAATCGGGCCAAATAAAGCATTGATTTTAGCTGTATGAATATTTTTCGCATACACGACTTCACTCATATCCGCAAAATTTGCCTCATCCTTTTTTTCCTGCACATAGGCGCGCACCACTCGCACACCTGCCACAGATTCAAGTACACTATCGTTTAGCTCCCCAAAAGCATCTTGTGCCTTCATATAACGCTCATGAACAATTTTCCCTAAATATTGAATGAGGATCGCCATGATAGGGACTGGTAACATCGCAAAAAATGTGAGCTTCCACGAAATCATATAGCCCATCGCAAAAATGATAAAGCCCATATAAACCGTTGAATCAATCAACGTCATAATGCCAAAACCAGCTGTCATGGATACGGCATTTAAATCATTTGTTGCACGTGCCATGAGATCGCCTGTACGGTTTTTCTCATAAAACGTTGGGGTCATGCGTAAAAAATGCTGCATCAAGTTTCGACGTAAAATTTTCTCAAGGTTGATAGCCCCTTCAAATAGTCGGAATTGCCACACAAAATTTAATAAATAGCCCCCAATAATAATCCCAATAAAAATCAATACATACTTAGTTAAAATAGCTGGTGTCATCGCTCCTGTAGTCAATAGATCAATAATTGAGCCGAGTAAATATGGAGGAACAACCTCTAATCCACTAGCAACCATCAGTAAAACAATGGCAACCGTATATTGCTTCCAGTATTGTTTAAAGAACCAGCCTAATTTACTTAACACATCAAACATACATCATAACCTTCTTTCCTCCGTGCTGTTGTGGGT
Source organism: Lysinibacillus sp. FSL K6-0057 (assembly GCF_038630885.1). Taxonomy (NCBI): domain Bacteria; kingdom Bacillati; phylum Bacillota; class Bacilli; order Caryophanales; family Bacillaceae; genus Lysinibacillus; species Lysinibacillus sp. FSL K6-0057. The sequence continues at coordinate 2,834,218 of NZ_CP152047.1, forward strand.
GGCTACCCACTTTCTAGAAATTCCTTTTTGAAAATCATTCGTCGTACTGTGTTTCGCATATACATACACTCCTTTTTTGTTTCACTACAACCTTTTTTGCACAAAAAAAGACACATACCCTAAAAGAGTAAGTGTCTCTTATAAAAGGCAGGATAATTCCATACCTTTTTCTGCAATTTTAAATAAATGTTAGGCATGGACAATGTATGTAACTGTGATAGAATGTGATACTGATAAAATGAACATTGTCATGCCCTCCTTTAGTTTATTTGTTATAGTGTTCTTGAAGATTATCACACTATAGAAATATTTGTCAACTATCACCCTGTTATTTTTTATCATTTTCAGGAAATAGTTAGCGCTTTAAAGCATTAAATTATCATTCTGTCACGTTAAAGGCTAAACGAATAGCAGGCATTGCAGAACCAGGATGATCCGTTGAGTAAGTTAATTGTGGAATTAGCGTCATATCGGTTTCTTTCTCCTGCTGCTTATAGATGCCAGGATATAAGTCAATTAAATGATAGCCAACTTCGCCTGTGGCAATCACATCAAATGTCAAATTGCCTTGACTATTAAAAGCACATAAGTATCCTGTATAAGCATTGTCATAAGTTAGATAATAGGCATTATCGTATTCAGTCCAGCCACCGCCTTTAATTGTAATGGAAATTTTCGTACCAACTGGACCTGATTTTGGTGTGAAATCAACAATTGACGGTAAAATACGCAAATAAGCTTGACCATATACTTGACCTTTTGCCATTAAATCTAAACGATGTGGTATGCCACCTAGATCATCTGGCACTTTAAAGTCATACTGTAAATTGCCTTTAGCATCTGTTTTTATTGTGCCTAGCGATGAAGTATCCTCACCAAAGCCTTTGCCACTGACACGACTGCCCTTCATCGTATTCCAAATAAGCTCTATTTCTGTTTCTTTTGGTAATCCTGAAGATGTTAATGTTATAGGCTCATCCACTGTTGCTGCATCTTTACTTAGCCCCACCTTGACACCTTGTGCTTGCTGTAGTTTTGGCATTTCAAGACCACCTGATGCAGCAATCGGTATTTCTTCAACATGATTTTCAATGGTTGGAGCAACCCCATCTGTAATAGTAAACATAAAGTCTGGTGCAGGCTTATCTGGATACGGGGACTGTAAATAGTTAATGTATTGCATTCCTAAATAGCCTGTACGAAGACGAATCGCATGTTCTCCAACAGAACCAGCAGCACGAATTTTTGCCTCTGCCGTTCCATTGGTTGAAATACCTGTCACTAGTCCCGTATATTTATTATCGTAGGTTAACTGCCAGTTACGCATATAGGTGCTCCAGCCAAGACCTTCCATTTTAATGACAATTTCTGACCCCACAGGACCTGAAGTTGGTTCCATTACAAACGATGGATCTATTGTATAGCCAACTTGTCCAATTTTTTTACCATCCTGCTTGACCCATAAGGTAAAATCTCCGCCAAATCCTTCAGGAACAGTAAACTTTCCAGACCAGTTTCCTGCTGAATTGGCCTTCCCTTGCTGTAAAACAATTTCTTGTTCTGTGAACTTTGGTCCAATAACGGCATAGAGATCCTCAATCACATATTCCCCTTCTATGGCATTCCACACTAATTCAACCGTCTTATTAGCCTCCAAATCTGTCACTTCAAATGCTACTTCATCTCGAACAAAACCTCGTTCTTTAGATAAGGTTATATTGTTTAATAGCTTCTCTTCTGGTGCTTCCTGTTTCTCAGCATTATTGTTCACGGATGTTTTGTTTACCACGACTACTTCTTTATCTGAACAGGCCATTAACGTGATACTTGTTACGAGCATCACCACGATAAGCAGAGGCGTTTGACATATGCGTTTCATAAAACCCCTCCTTTATTGGACAACTACTAATTTAGCTGTCATATCACCGTGCCCTGCTCCACAAAACACATTACATACCATGTTAAATTCTCCAGCCTTTTCTGGTGTAAATTTTGTCGTCCCATCTTTGTCTAATTTAACATCCAATCCCTCTACTGTAATGCCGTGTAAACCCTCATCAGATTTTAGAGAAAGTGTAACTTCCTCTCCTGCTTTCACATAAAAAGTTTGCTCTCCATTTGGACCATGAAATTCAAAATTTTTACCGATGATATCGACTTTTTGATTGGTTTCGACAGCTGCTAGGTCTTCTCCCTCTGACGTAGGCTCTTCCTTATCTTCTTTTGGTGCTGCTGACGCTTCTTCCGACACAATTGTTAATAAGGAAGGTGCAACATTAAATGGCTTAAATTCTCCCTTTTGCTCTTTATATTCTGCTGTGACTGTGTAATTAAGCGTACCTGTTGGTGTATCCTTTGTGACCGGATACGCAACTACCCAAAAGTTATCGTCACCATGCTTACCATATTGCATATCAAGTGTCTCTCCTGTAGATAAATGAACCTGCACTTTTGCATCTTTCACCTGTTCATTTGTTAGCCCATCAAGTACATTGTTACGAAAAATAATTTTATCTCCTGGTGAAAAGCGACTAGCAAGTACACATCCACCTTGCTCTGTCACTGTATCTCCAGTGATCACGAGTGATCCTAATTCATTCACATCGGCTGTTACACTTACTTGTTCATCCCCATCATTGCTACAAGCAGCTAAAACGATTAGCAGCATCAACATAGATGCAAATAACATTTTTTTCATAAGCAAACCTCCTGTTTTATTTTTGGACACTATCCCGTAAGCAACTATACCTATCAACACCCTATAGGCAAATCTGATGTAGGCGCTTACAAAAATAGGTGTTTTGGCGTATAAATGCTTCCTAGATAGCCTCATATTCATTTTAATCCTTCCTAATTCTACTAATCAATAATAAATAGAATAATTATCTGAAAATTCATACTTTAGTATGATATATTATTCTATTAAAATATTTACATCGTAATTATGATGTTAAAGTGATTAACAACAAGGCAAACAGCATGTCCATTGGTGATTTTCCATGTTACAATCTTAATAGCTACTCTTCCTTAAAGGAGCGACGAAACATTTGAAATCATTTTTTACAGTTGGAATTGGCGGAATTCTTGGTGCCATCTGTCGATATAGCCTTAGTCTTGCCGTTCCGAATACAGAAGTATTTCCATTTACTACACTGTTTATAAATTTAGTGGGCTGCTTTTGCTTAGCATGGCTATTTACTACTTTTACAAAACGTACACCTATTGTACTAGGAATAGGTACTGGCTTTTGTGGTGCTTTCACTACCTTTTCTACATTTTCCTTAGAGACACTATTACTCATGGAAAATAGTGAGTGGCTACTGGCTGTACTCTATGTTGTTGTGAGTGTTTTAGGTGGGTTAGCTTGTACTTGGATGGGAATACGACTTGCTAGGGGGCGCATCGCATGATTTTGGTCGGAATTGGTGGATTTTTTGGCGCTCTTTCAAGATTCTATTTAGGAAAATTACTGGCACATCCTTATCCATGGGCAACTTTTATTATTAATATCACTGGTTCCTTTGCACTTGGTTTTTTATTTGCGCTCCATCTTAGTGATTGGCTATGGCAATTAATTGGCATAGGATTTTTAGGAGCCTACACAACATTCTCCACTTTTGGATTTGAATCACTACAGCTTATGGAACAGCAAAAATGGAGACAAGCCATTCGCTATATTGCCAGTACCTTGCTAGTTGGAATACTATTTGCAGCTATTGGTTATCTAGTCGTGTAGAAGAGGGGTGAACGATTGACACAGCCATCAAAAGAGCTACTAGAGGAATTAGAAGTTGAAATAGAGCAAACGCTCTATTCACTGATTGACCTAGAATTAAAGGAAAATTACGCTACGATGAATACACAATTTGCCCAATTACTTGCTAAGGTTCAGACAGCCCAGTTAATTGATTACAAGCTCGATGTTCTCGTTGAACCTCAAGCTTTTGCAACTGAAACTTGTATTCTTTTACAAAGCTTAATAGAAGCAAAGGCAAGGCCAAATAAAAGACATAAGCTGTTAACACACCGCATGATTTTGAAAATTTGGTTACGTAAAAATCAACGATTCATGAGGGAATTTCTACCTCAAATGTTTTAGGCGCCACTTGGATTCGCAAGGGCGCCTTTTTTATATTTGTAGTTGTTGCAGCACTTCTTTTATTTCCCCCTCACTGTCAGATCAAATGGGGTTGTCTGCTGTGAAATATCCAAATTAATATAAACGGTTTTTCCTTTTGGCATCATGGGTAGTTGGTTGACCGGATATACCTCGAGGCTCATTTCAAGGACAAGTTCAGCTGTTTTGATTGCCTCCATCGAACGGTGCCAACTTGCTTGTGGTAGACTTTCTCCGAATAGCACAACATTTGGACATAGTTCCCACCGTAATAGGCGCAACTAGCCTTATCCATGACAGCAATGATGACAACGAATGGAGCATATCTAGTCATGGTATTTCTCTGACTTCTTGCCAATTAGTGATGCGTAGCCACGAGCGAAACGCTTTGTAATAGCTGTAATTGATTTGATACAACGCTTTTTTCAAAATCCCTTTATCGATTCACTATCGACAAGTATTAATTCCATTCCCAATGCACTGGCATATTTAACAAGCGTTATAGATGATGGAATCGTGTTAAAGCTTTCCATTCTTGAAACCACACTTTTAGATAAACCGCTTCGTTTTACAATTTCATCTTGGTTCATATTTTTTTCTATTCTTTTATTTACCAAAATATAAGCCATTTTAGTTAATTGCTTTTGCTCATTTGAAACCATTTCATTTTCTAAAATTTCATAGTAACGGGCAAAATTTCTTGACATGACTTTGGCAGAAGAGTGTTCCATTTGCCACACCTCATTACTTTTCATTGTTTACTAATTTAACAGCCTTTAATAAACTGTTTTATATTGTTTCTTCCACTTTCCTTCGCATGATACAGTGCCCTGTCCGCATGCTTCATTAGCTCATGAACAGTGATTCCATCCATAGGATAAAAGGCTATTCCAATACTTGAAGTCGTATGAAATTCATGTGCTCCAATTTTCCAAGGTTTTTGAAGCTCTGTAAGTATACGTTTGGCAATTAGAAATGCTTCCTTCTCTTCTTTAATTGTCGGAAGAAAAAGAGCAAATTCGTCTCCTCCATGACGAGAAAGTATATCCATTTCTCGTAAACACTTTTTTACTCTATAACTAAACTGTTTTAGAAGCTCATCTCCAACATCATGGCCCCATTTATCATTAATGTACTTGAATCTATCAATATCCATAAACATCAACCCGATTTTATTACCATGCCGTTTTGCATTTTTTATAGACTTTTTTAACCTGTCTTTAAATAACCTTCGATTGGGAAGATCCGTTAAAATATCATGAAATGCCATATGGGTTAGTTGCTCTTCATACTTTTTCTTTTTGGTAATTTCTCTGGATACCATAAGAAAATACTTGAAATCGCCTGCTTCCTCAAATACAGGAGTTAATTTCGCCTCTAGCCATACCCACACCCCAACGATATTCCGTAATCTAAACTCAAAATTATAGCCTTCCTGTGATTTTATCGTAACATTAAATACATGCATTATATGGGGGATGTCCTCTTTATGAACCAAATCCTGAATATTTTGTCCCTCATATACGGCAACAGGGAACCCCAATAAATTTTCATGGGAAGGCGATGCATATTCTAAGAAGCCTTTTGTGTTAATAATACATACAAGGTCTTCAATATTCTCTGTAATTAATCGATATCGTTCTTCATTTTGTTTAAGCGTTTTTTTAATTTTCCTTCTTTCTGTAATATCTCTTATTACCGTTAGAAATGCTGGATTTTCATGAAAATTAATCGTTTTACTATAGGCTTCGATATCAAGAACTTCTCCATCAGCGTTGAACATTTGTAATTCAACTACAGGTGTCTCACAATGCTCCCCTTCAGTTTGAAACATTCTTTTTTTGAAAATTTCCTGATATATTGGATTTTCAACCATAGTATGTTCTTTCGAAATTTTTTTAGCAGCTGGATTAGTATAAAGTATCGTATCATTCAGATGAACTACGATACCCTCGGGTAATTTTTCTACTATTCTTCTGAATAAGTCAAAACCATCATCAAAAGAAGTTTCTAATTGCTGTTGCCAAGCAATTTCTTGTGCAATTCCTTCTTCTCTAATTATTTGTTTAATGACATGAAATTTTGGGATAAGCTCTTCTGGAGGTGCAGGTTGACTAAATAAATAGCCTTGTGCTTTATTACAATGATGTCGTTGGAGAAAAACCATTTGTTCTTTTGTCTCCACCCCTTCAGCCACAATATCCAATTTAAGCTGATGGGCCATGGCAATGATTGTTTTTACAATGGTTGCATCTTTCTTTTTGAGAATACAATTTCGAACAAAGGATTGATCAATTTTGATAATGTCAATGGGAAACTCTTTCAAATAGTACAAAGAGCTATATCCAATTCCAAAATCGTCTAAACTTAGTCTGATGCCTAGAGCTTTTAAATCCTTTATGATAGGAAGAACATATTGAACATCCATCACCATACTCTCCGAGATCTCTAATTCCAAAAACTCTGGAGCCAGTTCCGCTTCCTCTAGTATCTCTTGAATCATGTGAATCAAATTTGGTTGATAAAGTTGATGAGTTGATAGATTCACTGCCATTATCAAAGACGATAAGCCTGAATCATGCCAAATCTTATTTTGCTTACAGGCTGTTCGCAATACCCATTCACCAATTGGTAATATTAATCCTGTGTCCTCTGCAACAGGAATAAAATCTACAGGAGAAATCATGCCCTTTTCTGGATGATTCCATCTAATTAATGCTTCCATCTCTACAATTTCACCTGAAACTAAATCAACTTTTGGTTGATAGTAAAGTTGAAATTCATTATTCTCTAGTGCTGTCTTTATAGCTGTTTCTAAATACACCATTGTAACTCCTCATTGATAAAATTTGTATGTCTAGATCCATAGTTCCTATTTCCAAAAACAAAAGAATCCACCATGAAAAAGCACGAATTACACATGCTTATGATTCATGGTGGATAAAATTTTTAGCAGGCCTTGCAAAAAAAGCTATCTACTCTTTTATTTAATTTAACTAAAGAACTCAAACATTTTGATTAACTACGCGAATAGTTTAAAACGATTGACACAAGAAACAAAATATTTCAATTCCTTTTGCAATATTCTTTATTATAGCTTCTACATCCAAAATGGACAATAACTATAGTAACTTTCCTATTCACAATTGGCGAATCGTTCAACTTTATTTCTTTCAAGGATTTCAGTGAACTTTTTAAAGGTGATACACGTGAAAAAAATGCTTTTACTAATGTTGTCGGTCATTTAAACAATTATCACATAAATGAAGAATACTCATACTTATCTCCTCAGAAGATGTTTTTTCTTCTGTTCCTTCTTCCTCAACCGTTTCCGCAATGCCACAAATTTCACATAACCTAGACATGGTCGTTCCTCCTGAATAATCTCTTCATCTAACTTGTCACTGTATGACAAATTCCACGTACTACTTACTAGCTCCATCATTCTACCTTTAGAGTGTTCATACACGATGCATTAGTGAATTCGTTTTTCAGTCTCTTTCATTGCCTCCCCCATTCCATTCATAAAACGAATCATGGAACTAAGTGCAAAAGTTACATTTGGATCACGCATCGCTTTCCCTATCTCCCATAAACTGTGGGTTTGATTATTTTGGGTTTCAGTTAACCTTTCTATTCCGCGCTCAACACCTTGTAGTAGGTCTTGCAATTTGTCTGGTTCCAACTTTCCCAAAAATTGAATGGCATTCATGCCTGTTTTCATCAAGTGATGGATACTTGGTTGATCGAATTGTGATAGTGCTATCACACTAATCTCCTGTCTATTCTTCAATGCCCCTTGAATGATGTCTAAAATCCCTAACTCATGAATTTCATTCAATATATCTAAAAAGGTAGTGATTGGCTCCCGATTATCACTAATCACATCAAGGATTTGGTGTATTGACTGTTGCTTTTCTTCCTCTTTATCCATTATATATTTTTCAATGTTTGTAATCGCTTTGGCCATTATTATCTTCTCCTTCTTTAAGTAGATTAGGAATAGCTATCCAGTCATCACGCTTCCATTTATCTTCCACCCTAACACCTATTTGTGGCTTTTTATGACCGAAACGGTAGTTAACAGGAGGAAGTGGTGGTTCTCCTTCTCGTTCAAGGATCTCCATTTTAACGGACATTTCTTTATAGTTAGGCGTATGCGTGGTGTCATCATGGTAACTACTTGTTAGTCGATTAACGGATTGATGATCCTTTGATGAATTCATCGTTAGGTATAACTCTTTGCCTTTGACTCTATCCGTAACTAACACCCTTACTTCTACTTCGCCATATGGAGAAGAAAGACGAACCAAAGCACCATCTTTGATATCTTTTTCTTTAGCCAGTTCTGGAGAAACTTCTACCCATGGATTCGGGACCTTATGCGTTATTCCCGGAACTTTATAAGTCATATTCCCTTCGTGGAAATGTTCTAATAGACGTCCATTATTCAAATGTAAATCGAATTCTTTCGTTACTTTAAACATCGGTTTTTTCCACTCTACACAAACTAACCTAGCTTTACCATCTGGGAATGCAAAGCGGTCCGTAAATAATACTGGCGTGTCTTCCCCGTCAGGTTTAACAGGCCATAACTGGCTGTTAAAATCCTCTAATTTTTCATAACTGACACCTGCGAATAAAGGGGATAAACTCGCTGCTTCTGCCATAATCTCACTCGGATGCTTATAATTCCAATTCGCTCCCATTTTATTGGCCAAATCCTGAATAATCATCCAATCGGGCTTGGATTCACCAAGAGGATTAAAAACTTTGTATAACCGCTGAATACGACGTTCTGTATTCACGAACGTACCATCTTTTTCTAAGCTAGGAGATGCAGGTAAAACCACATCCGCATACTGTGCTGTTTTAGTGAAAAAGATATCTTGAACCACAAATAAATCTAATTTCTCGAATGTTGATTGTACATAATTAATATTAGAATCTATAACAGCCATATCTTCTCCAAATAAGTACAATGCTTTCAACTTCCCGTTATTGATTCCCTCCACCATTTGGTGATTATTGTATCCTGGGTCTTTAGGTAATTTCACTCCCCAAGCTTTTTCAAATCGCGCTCGGACTTTATCATCCTGTACTGGTTGATAACCTGGGAACCAATTAGGCATAGTACCAAAATCACAAGCTCCTTGTACATTGTTATGACCTCTTAAAGGATAGGCACCTGCATTAGATTTCCCAAAATTCCCAGTGATTAAAAGCAGATTACATATCGCTGTACTCGCTTCCGTTCCTCCAGCATGTTGCGTAATGCCCATTGCCCATAAAATGCATGTACCATCCGCATCACGAATCATAGTCGCAAGCTTTATCAAATCATGCTTTGTTAGCCCTGATTCTTTTTCAGCATATTCTAATGTATATTTTTGAATAGATTTTACATAATCATCAAAGCCATTTACTCTGCTTTTTAAAAATTCCTTCGCTTCCCAGCCTTGATCGATAATATATTTGGAAATAGCGGAAATCCATACAAAGTCAGTTCCTGGTTTGGGATGAAGGTACAAATCTGCTCTTTCTGCTAATTCATGCTTTCGTAAGTCTGCTACTGCCAACTTTTGGCCAAATAATTTATGAGCTCTTTTTACACGAGTTGATAGCACAGGGTGAGATTCTGTAGGATTTGCACCAATCACAAGTACTAAACCTGCATTGCTAATATCCTTTATCGTTCCTGAATCACCTGAGTATCCTACAGTTCTTAGTAAAGCCACAGATGCTGGAGACTGACAATATCTAGAACAATTATCAACATTGTTGGTTTGCATAATCGCTCGAGCAAATTTTTGGTAAATGAAATTATCCTCGTTTGTACATTTTGAGGAAGCAATAAAGCCGATTGAATCTGGCCCATATTTTTCCTTTGTTGCGGTTAGTTTATTGGCGATAAAAGAAAGTGCTTCATCCCATGTCGCTTCAACAAATTTTTCTCCCTTTCGGATTAACGGTTTTGTCAAACGCTCCTTACTATTAACAAAATCCCATCCCCATTTTCCTTTTACACAGGTTGAAATGCCATTGACAGGAGCCTCTGTTTTAGGCTGGACTTTTAGTATTTCACGTCCTTTTGTCCAAATTTCAAAACTACATCCTACTCCACAATACGTACATACGGTTTTCGTTTTATTAATCCGCGTTTTCCGCATACTGGCTTCAATTTCAGATATAGCAAAAATTTCTTTGTACCCTGGTTCTACCTTTTTTGTAATATTAACCATTGGCTCTAGAACCTTTGGCGGAATTCCAGTCAAATACCCCGCTTTACCAAGCATTGATTTTTCCATTAAGGCATTGCATGGACAAACCGTTACGCAGTGCCCACATGAAACGCAGGAAGACTGATCTATAGGTACATCATTGTCCCATATTACGCGTGGACTCTTGCGATTCCAGTCAATAGAAATAACCTCACTCACTTGAAGATCCTGACAAGCTTCAACACATTGCCCACAAAGTATACATTGATCTGGTTCATATCGGTATAATGGATGGGAGTTATCTGGCGGATATGGTTTTGGCTCAAATTCATATTTCTGATGCTCAATTTGCAAAAATTCAGCTGTATTATGCACGACACAATTTCCATTATTGTTATCGCAAACCGTACAATATAGTTCATGGTTTTTTAAAATACGTGACATCGCTTCATTTTGCGCTTCCTTCACTAAATCAGACGAAGTATTTACATTCATGTCTGGTTCACACTGCGTCGCACAGGCACGAACCAATTCTCCATTCACCTCAACAAAGCAAGTATCACATGTTTGAATCGACTGTAAATTAGGGTGCTTACATATATGAGGAATATAAACTTTTTGATCGGTAGCAATCTCCAAAATGCTTTTACCCACTTCAGCTTTGTAAGCTTTGCCATTAATATGTATTGAATGCTCACTCATTGTTTTTCCTCCGTTCAACTAGGACTCATTTTTCATGTCTTACACGACTTTGCTATTTCAGAAATGCACTTCCACACATCAAGGAAGTTGTTTAAAGATTACCCAAGAAAATGAAAACTATACATTCCCCGAATAAATATAAATACCATTTTATATAGCTATAAAATCGAATAAATTGAACGGAAAGAATCAATTAAATTGAATCGAAATAATCCATTGAAGAACGCATCCATAACCCTAAAGTCCTCAATCCCCTACTACCCAATAGCAGCATAATTGATAGTAACTGTATTTTTATAATTAACTTCAATTTCACTTCAAATTGAGAAGGTCTTCAAACCAAGAGCTATGGGGTAAAATAATGCTCTTGTATCAGATATTCAGCCTATTCACTGTATTAGTGAACCTTTTTCTGGTTATAACTTTAGAAAAAAATATAAGAGAAGGATACTATGAATCCATATGAAAACAGCCAAAAACAATTCAATCATCACATCTCCATCTCTCTTTCAAAGAATCTTGAAGTCCTAAAACAAAGGACTGGAAACAGCTCAGATATAATCATTCGACATTTAAAGCTTGGACATCATTCTAAGAGAAAAATCGCTATTGTTTATATTAAAGGAATGATTGACAGTCAATCTGTAAATGAATTTTTAATTGACGCTATGATTAATCACTCTGTTTTACAAGAAGAAGCTCTTAATCAGGATATAATTGAATGGCTTACTGAAGATGTTGTGGCGCTAAGTGAAATTAATAAAATTAATCATTGGGACGAATTATTCACATCATTAATGTCAGGTCATTCAATTATTCTGATCGATGGTATCAGCGAAGCTCTTTGTGTCAGCACGCAGAGCGATAATTGGCGTTCAATCCAAGAATCTACTACCAATGTTTCCATTCGTGGTTCAAAGGAAGCTTTTACAGAATCGATTGAGACAAATATCGCTATGGTTCGCAGGATTATTAATACACCCGATTTATGGACTGAATCCATGAAAATAGGTAAAGTGACTAAAACTGATGTTTCGATTATGTATATAAATGGAATAGCAAAAAATGAGGTAATTGAAGAAGTACGTATGCGCTTAGATAGGATCAACATCGATGCCATCCTTGAATCGGGCTATATCGAACAGTTGATTGAAGATCAATCTACTTCTACTTTTCCAACGATTAAACATTCAGACAGACCTGATGTCATCGCTGGAAATTTATTAGAAGGGAAAATTGCTATTTTCGTCAATGGCACACCCTTTGTATTACTTGTCCCCGCTCTTTTTATTAATTTTTTTCAATCTGTTGATGATTACTATGAACGTTTTGATATTATAACAGCCATTCGTTTTTTACGTATCCTTATCTTCTTTGTATCACTTGTTGGCCCAGCCATCTATATTGCTGCTACTACTTTTCATCAGGAGATGGTTCCAAACAAATTGGTTGTCATTATTGCCGCACAGCGAGAATCGGTACCTTTCCCCGCTTTTGTTGAGGCACTTATTATGGAAATTACATTTGAAATTTTAAGAGAAGCTGGCATCCGTATGCCAAAAGCAATAGGTTCCACGATTTCCATCGTAGGAGCTATTGTTATTGGTCAGGCGGCAGTACAAGCTGGCATTGTTTCACCAGCCATGGTGATTGTCGTTTCTATTACAGCAATCGCTAGTTTTGCGACTCCCTCCTATACAATCGCTATCTCAGCGCGCTTGATTCGATTTATATTTATGGTTAGTGCTGCAACATTTGGCTTTTTTGGCATTATTCTAGTATTTATCCTGCTAATTGTTCACTTAGTTAGTTTACGTTCATTCGGTGTTCCATACATGTCACCGCTCGCACCGTTCATCAGCGAAGATGCAGGCGATACAATTTTCCGAAAACCGATTTGGACTTATAAGAAGAGAGCACACTTGATAAGCGGAAAAAATAAGGTGAAACAAGGGAAACATCAAAAACCGCAACCTCCTAAGACCCGCAACATGGTGAATTCGAGCATAGAAAAAGGTGATTCCAATCAATCGTAGTTTTATTTTCTTTTATTTCATGATTATAAGTGTTTTCTTTGTTTCAGGTTGTTGGAGCCAAAAAGAATTAAATGACCTTTCCATCATATCCGCTATGGCTATTGATAAAAATGAAGAAGGACAATATATTGGAACCGTTCAACTGGTCAATCCAGGAAACGTGGCTGGTGGACTTCAGGGTGGTGGAGCGGGCCAAAGCCCAACTGTTACCGTCTACTCTGCTGAAGGGGGTAGTGTACTTGACTCCGAATTCAATTTAACGTCCAAAGTTTCCCGAAAACTGTACAAAGCTCATGCAAACCTAATCGTAATAAGTGATGAGATAGCAAAAGATGAGGGCATTGCAAAATTATTAGATGCATTTGAACGAGATCCTGAAATTCGAAATACTTCAAGGATTGTGATTGCTCAACATGCAAAAGCAGGAGATGTGCTTAAATCATTGACTGCCATTGACAGTATTCCGTCTGAGAAAGTAAACGGAATTTTGAAAGTAATTCAACAATCAAAAGGTGAAAATATGGAAGTCACTCTTCAGGAAGTCATAAAAACACTTACCACTGAGGGAAAAGAGCCTGTTCTCAGTGGTGTAAAAATATTAGGAGATATCAAAGAAGGTAAAAAAATTGAAAATGTTCAGCAAACTGAACTCTCTACCATTCTCGAATCAGATAGCTTAGCCATTTTCAAAGAAGGAAAGTTGATTGACTGGTATAAAGATGAAACTTCTAGAGGTGTGATTTGGATATTAGATAAAATCAAACAAACCAATGTTAGTTTGAACTGGAATGAAAAGGAAAAAAGTATTATTTATAAAGTGATCCGACAAAAAACAAAATTATCAGCTGCCACTCAAAATGCTCTCCCTACAATCACTATTCATGTCAACGTGGAAGGTGATATTCGTGAAGTCAGAACGCCAGTAGACTTAAAGGACCCAATGGTTATTCTGGATATGGAAAAGGAATTGGAAAATGAAATAAAGAGACAATTAGAAGAAACCGTTACGAGGACTCAGCAAAACAAAACAGATATTTTTGGTTTCGGAGAAGTTGTTCATCGTTCCGATCCTCGAAAGTGGAAAACGATGAAGGATAGTTGGAATGATACTTACTTCCCAAACTTAAAAGTTCAGGTGGAGGTAGATGCTTTTATACGCCGTACTGGTCTTAGATCCAATTCATTTCTTTCAGATATGAAAGAATAAACGCATGGAAACGGAGTGAGTATTTAATGGAAAAGGCAAAAATCAGCACACACCAGCTGTTCATCCTAATCATGTTGTTTGAATTTGGCAGTGCTTTACTGATTCCACTAGCCACTAATGTAAAACAAGATGCATGGATGGCTATTTTAATTGGATTAGTAGGTGGCCTTTTCCTTTTTTTAATTTACCACGGTCTTTATTCATACTATCCGAATATACCACTTACTGAATATTTACAAGTAGTACTAGGGAAATTTGTAGGAAGGTTTTTGGCATTCTTTTACGTACTCTACTTTATGTATATTGCAGCCAGAGTATTGCGAGATTTTGGCGAAATGTTGATTACGGTGTATTATCCAACAACACCTTTGTTTATCATCAATGCGTTGATGATTATGAGCGTGGTATATACAGTTCGAAAAGGTATTGAGGTTTTGGCACGCACAGGGGAAATTCTCTTCACCTTTATGATATTACTCGTTATCAGTGGCTTGATTTTGATAGCTATTTCTGGCATTAGCCAAATCTCTAATTTGCAACCTGTATTTGAAAATGGTGTAATGCCTGTTGTAAAAGCCGCATCTTCCACTCTTTTTTTCCCATATGGCGAAGTGATTGTGTTTACTATGCTTTTGCCCTATTTGAAGCAATCAGAAAGGGCGAAAAAAACGGGTTTACTCGCATTAGGATTAAGTGGTCTATTATTAGCCCTTATTACAGCTATCAATATCAGTGTGCTTGATGTGAGTATCATTTCACGTTCACCTTTTCCTCTCCTTTCTACTATCCAAACCATTGAGGTTGCCGGTTTCTTGGAAAGGATGGATGTTACATTTATGTTATTGTCAGTGCTTGGCGGATTCTTTAAGATCAGTATTTTTTCTTACGCGTCTGTGGTAGGCACAGCAAATTTATTTAAAATAAAGGATTCTTATAAGTTGGCCTATCCTATAGGGCTGGTCATCTTAGTCATTTCTATGACGATTGCCAGCAATTTTTCAGAACATATACGTGAAGGGCTAAAGGTCATCCCTCTTTATGTTCATCTCCCCTTTCAAATAATTATTCCAATTTTACTGCTGTTCATTGCTTTTCTCAAAAATAAAAAATGACATGTGAAGGATATGCTGATCTACAGTAATAAGCCGTATTCATTTTATGGAGTGTGATGATCAATTAAGATACTAGGTATTTTCACTTTGACGTTGGTCCTATTGACAGCATTTTCATTATCAATGGATATATTAATTGGGTTTGATATAAACACTTCCATTTTAAATGCTGTTAATCCATTTTCAGTCATGGAAACAACTGAAATTATTATTTTATTTCTTCTATTTCTATTTTTTATTTTTTCTATAAGCTCTTTTTTTCAGAGGAAGAAGGAAACAATGAAGGACGAAAAGGAAGATGAATCATAAAATATGCAGAAAAAATAAAACCAGATGCTCATGCGAGTACCTGGTTCTACAATGAAAAAATGCGATAATGTATAGTTATAATTTAAATTTACTAACAAGCCCTTGTAAATCCATTGACATGTTGGATAGATTGTTGGCTGCTGCCGAAATTTCCTCCATAAATGCTAGTTGTTCTTCTGTAGAAGCTGCAACGGATTGAGCGTTTGTAGATGACGCTCTTGACAAAGAAGCACTACTTGACACATTAGCAGAAACCTCTTGGGCACTAGCAGATATTTGTTCTGCTGTAGCTGCCATATCATCAATTTGTATTCCTACCTTCTCTAAGGCATTTGATATTAAATTAAAACTTTCCTCTGTTTTTTCAACGATCGAAAGACCTTCTTTAACATCTGATTTCACTTGATCCATCGAAGCGTTTGAACGAGCCATATCAACTTGAATTTCACTAATTAACGTTGAAATTTGAATGGAAGATTGTTGGGATTGTTCTGCTAGCTTGCGAACTTCTTCAGCAACTACAGCAAAACCTTTTCCATGTTCACCTGCTCTCGCCGCTTCAATAGCTGCATTTAATGCCAATAGATCTGTTTGATTAGCTATTTCTGTAATGACCTTCGTGATTTCTCCAATTTCCTGTGATCTTCTATCTAAAGACCTGATCGTCTTGTCGCTTTCATTCACTGAGTCATTGATGGCATGAATTTGTTGTACCGTCTTTTCAACAAATTCTCCTCCCATTTTTGCTTGAGTACTAGCTTGTGTGCCAGCTTCTGCAATTAAATTCGAATTTTCAGCTATATTTTGTACACCTAACGTCACTTCTTCTAAACTTTTGGAACTGACTTCTAGACTAGTGGTAGATGTCTCTGCACCTTCAGCTATGCGCTGAATGGCAGTGGTGATTTCACCTGTTGCTTGGCTGGTTTGTTCAGCACTGGCAGTTAAATCTTCTGATGAAGCAGCAACATGTTTGGACATATTCATTACTTCTTGCATCAACTTGCGTAAACTGATTACCATTGTATTTGTTGATTTAGCGAGAATGCCAACCTCATCCGTAGTATCAATATCTGCTGTTTGTGTTAAATCTCCATTCGCTACCTTCCCTACTAAAGTAACAATCTTATTCAATGGTCTTGCGATTTGTTGAGCAAGTAGATACCCTACCGTAATGCTAAATACAATGGCGATCAAAACGACAATGATTGTTGCTATTTTGGCTTTATGATATTGCTGATTTGACTCTGTATTTGACTTTTGGGCAAGCTCAACATTCAAATCAATAAGCTCTTGAATAATTCCTTCTACTCGACTACCTAATTCTTTGAATTCCGGGGCAATACGTAAGTATGCTTCTGTATCGTTTGCATAAGCAAATGTAATCGTCTTATCTAACACAGCATAATAGTCCTCTAATGCTGGATATAATTCATCCAGCAAGGCTTGTTCAGTATCAAGAATAATCGACCCATTCCCATAGGTCTTTAATTCCGTATCAATAGTGGCTTTTATTTCTTTAATTATTTCTTCAAACTCTTTCTTTTTTGAAGCTGTTTCACCCACGAATACTATATCACGGGTATTTACACGAAGACGCTGATACAATGTTTCCACATTACCAAGGTTTGTTAATGGAACAACACGTTGTTCAAACATAAACTGAAGCTGTTCGTTTGATTTGTTTAAATTAATTAATCCAAATACACCTATACCCCCTATAACAATACTCATTATGACAAATGCTGAAACTAACTTTACTGATGTTTTTAAATTTGACAATAGTTTCATGACGAATTCTCTCTCTCCCATATCTATTTAATTTTATTTAAGTCATAGGAATAATGAATCTCAGTATCTACTCATCATTTTCTGCACTTGAATATGTATAAAAAAATTACCTAATGAATTATCGTTGCTCAAAAAAATCCACCATGTTGTTGAAAAAAGATGATGTCAACGGCAGAAAAAGCAACTTTGCAAGGTGAGAGGTTGATTTCCGTTCCGCTAGCGTCCTTTCCAGGGGGCGTCCGAGGAGCCGCTTCACTCACTTACGTTCGCTCCAGGGTCTCCTCTGTGACGCTAAATCCCCTTGGAGTGACGCTGGCTCCACTCCAATCAACCATTCTGCAAAGTGTCTTTACTTTTTTCATAGTAGCATAGCGATTAAATCGCCCATTATTTGTATTCTTAGAGGGGATAAGCTTTTATTTTCAATGTGGAGAAGTCATGCGTGACAACACCTCTTCATAAAAAGTAGTGAACACCTCCACTTTATTTGAAAACCTTTGCTAAAAAAGTTAAATATTTATGGGTTAGAGTGGAAGGTTACTTGACTCCTGTGGGCTAGCGAGACAGGCAAAACTCTAAACGGAGCGGTAGCGGTGGAAGCGGTTCGGCGCTCGCCCACAGGAAAGCAAGTAGCCTGCAACGAAAATCCATTTCTACCTTTCAGTTGACTGTTTTGTTTTTCAACACTAAGACCATGTATAAACAGGCCTTGCTTAAAATCCAATCGACTTTATATATTTTATTAATATAAGAATTATATGCTAGCAAATAAAATAACTAACACTTATTACACTATTTTCACCATAACGAAAGCATCCTGGATTCATCATAGTAGTTGACGATATAAATCATCACTTCCACGTTCCATTTATATCGTTTGGAGTTACGTTAGGGAGATTGTTTAAAAGGAAGCTTCCATTTTAATTTATTGTTTACTGCTAACAAGCGAATCACTACTATAAAGATGACAATGACTGATAATTCAAGCGGGCTATCCCACCCTGCCCATATACAAAGAGCACATACAAATGTTAGGACAGCATGGATTTCTTCTCTTAATGCAAGTGGCGTTCTACCCGCTAACAAATCTCGAACCATGCCTCCGCCAACACCCGTAAACATCGACGCTATAATAATGATGCCGAGGTCGTGATGCAAGCTTTTTGCTAATAATCCCCCTTGAATAGCGAACGAAGCCAGTCCAATCGAATCAAAGAAATAGCCCCAGCGGTTCCAGTGGTGAATCCAATTCCTTTTGACAAATAAAATAGCCGTCAGCGTGACTAAAACGACTAATAAGGATTGCCGCTCCCATATATCTGACACAGGGATATCCAGTACAACGTTGCGGATAATGGAACCACCATAGGAAGTTGTAAGACCAAGCACAAATATGCCAATAAAAGAATATTTGGCCTGTAACGCAACAAATGCTCCACTAATGGCGTAGGCAATAATGCCAATGATATGTAATACTGACCATGTCACATAATCCATCTCCTTTTTAATATACAAAAAAGCCCACCATAAAATAGTTGCGCTTTGATTACGCAAACTATTTTATGGTGGGCTAATATTCTAGCAGTAGTACCTACTAATTTATCCATCTCACCATGTATCATAAAAAAATTATATAGAAGCTATGCAATAGTTAAATGACACAACGACCATAAAATTTCCTAGTTAAAATTGTAATTGATTTTTTTGTTAAACTCAATATGAATTTTTGATTATAGCGTTTCATACATGACTTGACCCATTTGAGAGACGTCATAATCTCCTAATGCAGCTACTTCCGATTGGAAATCAGGTGCATTCAAAATCTCTTTTACCGCATCAATTAGTGGTTGATTCTCAGGCGTTTTTAATAACACAATATCATAACGTTCGGTGACAACCGGTATAAAATCGACCTGGATAAGCTTGGCGATTTTTTCAATTCCTATCCCAACATCTGCACGTCCATTTGCGACAGCAGAGGCGACATCGAGGTGGCTCATTTCTTCCTTCGAATAGCCTGCAATCGTGGATGGTGCAATATCGTGAATGCGCAATTGCTCATCTAACAGAGTACGAGCCCCTGAACCTTTCTCACGATTGATAAGTGTGAATGTCTTAGTTTGAAAATCTTCAAATGTGCGAATTTCCAACGGATTCCCCTTTTGAACATAGAAACCCGCTTTACGTGATACGACATTGATAAGGACAAATGCATGGCTCACAAAGATCTTTTTTACATAAGGGGTATTATAATCTCCTGTATCCCCATCAAACATATGTAAGCTCGCAATATCACAGTCTCCATGATACAACGCCATCACACCATTAAAACTACCTTCATGTGAACGTAATACTTTCGTAGATCGTCGTTTCTCAATATATTTTGCTAAAATATCTAACACTAAATCTTGCCCACTTATAATAACTTTTGCGTGATTTTTAGTTGGAGTAGCTACGGATGCCTGTGGCACAGCTGGCGCACTACCTGTTTTTCGTTTTTGTATATAGGTTTGCAAGTCAGCACGATCTACCCGCATTTGCCGCCCTACACGGAAAACCGGCAAGTCTCCTTTTTTCACTAAATCATAAATCGTTAATTTTGAAACCTTTAATAATTGTGCAACCTCTTCAATCGTATAGGATTGTTCTTGTGACATGTAAAAGTTCTCCTCCTATAAGCCTCTATTTACATGGTAACGTATTTAAAGCTTTATGAACATCTTGAAATTTTTCTACCAATACTATCTTTCTTTTTTACTTATAACTGATTATAATTAGTTATGTCTTGTTATAACGAGTTATAAAAGGAGTATATTCATAGTGAAAAAATTTTATCGTTTATTTGCGACACTGTTAGTATTAGTTGGTCTTTTAGCAGCCTGTGGTAACCAAGAAAAAGAGGTGGCAACAAACGAACCTGTTGAATTAACGATTTCTGCCGCAGCTAGTTTACAGGATGCCTTAGAAGAACTGAAAACAACTTATGAACAGCAACACGATACAATCAACATCCTCTATAACTTTGGTGGTTCAGGTGCATTACAGCAACAAATTTTACAGGGTGCTCCTGCCGATCTTTTCTTTTCAGCAGCAGAAGATAAATTCGATGCTCTTGTAGAGAAAGAAATGATCGATCAAAAGCAAGGAACAGATCTTTTAGCCAATGAATTGGTATTAATCGTTCCTAAAAACAATGAAAAGCAAATTCAATCCTTTGAAGATTTACAACAAGCAGGAAAAATTGCACTCGGTACACCCGAAACGGTTCCTGCTGGGCAGTATGGCGTGGACACATTAAAAAATATGCAACTTTGGGATTCACTTGAATCGAAAGTAGTGTATACAAAAGATGTACGTCAAGTACTTACTTACACAGAAACAGAAAATGTGGATGCTGGAATGGTTTACAAAACAGACGCCCTTGTCTCTGATAAAGTCAATGTCGTTGCAACTGCCGATGATGCTATGCACGCACCAATTATTTATCCTGTAGGTGTTCTAAAAGCTAGTAAGCATGCGCAAGAGGCGGAAGATTTTTATCAATTCTTACAAAGTGATGAAGCTATGGATGTTTTTGAAAAGTATGGGTTTAAAGGGGCTCAATAAAAGATGAGTACCGATTTTTGGTCTCCACTTAGGCTTTCGATTGAAATAGCCTTTGTTGCAGGGATCATCGCTATTATAGCAGGTATTTTAATGGGTAAATGGATGGCAGCTCATCATTTCAAAGGCAAACTAGTGGTAGAAACGGTGTTGCTATTACCCTTAGTACTACCTCCTACAGTAGTCGGTTTCCTGCTCATCGTTATTTTCGGGAAAAATAGTCTGTTAGGAAATTTCATTATCTGGCTATTCGATCAACCTATCATGTTCACATGGTGGGCGGCTGTCATCGCTTCTACGATTGTTGCCTTTCCATTAATGTATCAATCGGCTAAAACTGGCTTTGCCTCTGTCGATCGAGATATTGAAAATGCAGCACGTGTGGATGGGGCGAATGAATGGCAGGTCTTTCTTTATGTGTCCATCCCCCTTGCATTAAAGGCACTTGTATCTGGTGGGATTCTAAGCTTCACACGAGCTTTAGGTGAGTTTGGAGCTACTCTCATGTTTGCGGGGAATATTCCAGGGAAAACACAAACAACACCGCTAGCGATTTATATGGCGATTGATTCGGGAAACATGACTCTTGCCTGGACATGGGTTTTGTGCATGATCGCTATTTCCTTCCTTTTGCTTCTTAGCATTCATATCCTGAAAGTATAAAAGAGGTAGTTGGCTTGAACCAACTACCTCTTTTTGATCATCCCCCACTGATGGGTGGAATAAAGGCGATTGTGTCGCCAGATTTGACAATTGTGGTATCCGTTGCAAATTCCTCATTAATCGCCGTCATTATCTGTTGTAATGATAGCTGGGGATAGTGCTTTTCCATCCACTCTTTTAATTGCGCAACTGTCACATCTGACAGCTCTACTGTTAGCTTTGACTCACCAACCGCTTCCTGTAGATGGGCAAATAATAAAATGTTAATCACCGTTTTCCTCCTCCTGAATGGCTGGTTTCCCTTGTGGATAGGGAATATTTTCTAATTGATCACCAATCCATTCTGTCCCGTCCTCCCAATGTTCTTTTTTCCAAATCGGCACAATTTGTTTTATGCGATCAATTGCATATTCATTCGCCATATAAGCTATTTTACGATGTGGTGATGACACAGCAATCACTACAGCAATATCAGAAATAGCTAAATGACCAACACGATGGGTGATGGCCACTTTTGCTTCTGGCCACTCTTCTTGTATTTCCTTCGCAATCTGTTCAAACATTTTAATCGCCATCGCAGGATAGGCTTGGTATTCCAAATGCATTGTTTTTTTACCATTCGTCATTTCACGCACGGTGCCGATGAATAATGTAATGGCCCCCGCATTTCGACTAAGGACTTTTTGTCTTACTTCCTCCACATCAATCGGTTGATCGATAATTTCAAATAACGCTTTCGTCATAGTTTTCCCCTCATTTCTGTCAACAAAAATTCCATATATTGTGTTTCTTCATGAATAGAAAAAGCTGGGATTGTTAAGGATGGATTGAGTGGATAGCTTGGCCAATAAATCACACAGAGAATATTGGTTACTTGCTGTAGCAGCACTTGATCCTGAGCAGTGCGCAGCAACACAACCTTCGGATAATGTTCATTTTTATACCCTTCAATCAGTATGATATCCAGTGGAAGGGACTCATAGATTGTTAGTATATCAGCCAATTGCCAGCTATCTTGGTGAATACTCATACGTAAAGTACCTGCCCCCTCCACTGCTGTGACAACCGCACCTGCCAGCTCATGACGACTACTATCCTTCGAGGTTTCGATCATCGGCACACCACCATGTCCGTGATGCTTAATGGCTCCTACTCGTAGCCCTTCCATTGTAGCCTGCTTGATCAATTGCTCCATCAATGTCGTTTTCCCACTATTTTGATAGCCAACTATCTGTAAGATTTTTCGATGTTGTCCCAAGGCCACTCACTTCCCTGCAAATCTTCTAGCAAAAGGACATCCACTTGCATACCCTTTTCATAGCCTCTAGAGCCACCTGGTAAAACAATGAACGCATTGGCTGTCGCTAAAGATGAAACTGCACTCGATTTATCAAAGCCAGACGGGACAGTGACGAGCTGCCCTTTTTCATAATAGATACTAGCTCGTACAAAGCGTGTAAAGGGATTAGGCTTTGTAAAATCCGCCCCTAAAATAGCTTGCTCTCTGCGTAAATGGGGTTGCTTATTCCTATATGCAGTGCGAATAATTGGGCGTACAAATAGCTCAAAGCCAACATAGCAGGCTGAGGGATTACCAGAAAGTCCAAATAATAATTTGTCATTGCGAGCCGCAACCGTCGTCACACTACCTGGACGCATCGCTACTTTATTGAACAATACCTTTGCATCAATCGCCTCGTAAATGGCTGGTAAATAATCATAATCACCTACGGAAACGCCTCCTGTTGTAATTAAAATATCTACTTCCTGTAAGGCTTTTTCGACGTTTTCAATACATAATGTAAGATCATCGCTAAACTTGCCAAAATATTTTACTTCTGCCCCAGCACGCTCAATCTGCGCCATCATCATATACGCATTACTATTTCGAATTTTGCCTGGCTGTAAAGATTCACCTGGCTCTAGTAATTCGCTACCAGTGGCAATCACACCAATAACCGTTTTACGAAAAACGGGTACTTGCTCATAGCCAAAAGTAGCAAGTAAGGCCATCACACCCGGGTTAATATATTGGCCTTGTTCAATGAGGACTGCGCCTTGCTGCACATCTTCCCCTTTATAGGAAATATTAGTACCTGCTTCAAAAGACCGTTTAATCGACATATACTTCTGATTATTTTCTTCAAATGTATGGGTTAATTCTAGCATGACCACTGCATCACACCCTTGTGGTATCGGTGCTCCCGTCATAATACGGACAGCTTGATGATCCCCAACTACTTCGTCATAGACATAGCCTGCCCCAATTTCCCCAACAACTTGAAAACGGACGGGATGCTGTGAAGAGGCTTCTTGACTATCAATGGAACGAATGGCATAGCCATCATACGGCGAACGATCAAAGGCTGGTACATCATGATCAGCTTTAACAGCTTCTGCGATAAATCGCCCATGAGCTTGTGTTAATGACACATGCTCCTTTTTTGCTTGAAAGGCGTAGTCCATTACACCATGAACAGCTTCTGCCACAGGAATTGGTTGTCTTTTTTCTAACATTTGGCACACTCCTTTATCCTAATAAACGATAATAAATGTTTTTAGCTTTTTGTATATCTTGTATACCATGTATTACTACTCGCCCATCTTGGAAAATAACGATTCGGTAATCTTCAGCTTGGCAAGATAGCAAATAAGGATTGACCTGAATTTCACCATAGGAACGAAGCTGGTTTGCCAGTTGGTCGAACGAATAGTGAATGGGCTTTGGTGGTCGAATTTGGACCGCGTCACGGCCACAAAGTATCTGTAATTTAGTTTGATTTTCATAGGACAGGTAAGGATATGTCGGCTTATCGCCACAAGATGGACAATCAGGCTGCCTTATTTTCTCTACATTGATTTCATAGTGTTGATTTTGCCAAACATCAAACGTTAAGTAGCTTTTTCGTAAGGCTTTCTCATCCCCAACAAGCAGTTTTAAAACCTCTGCCACTTGATAAGCAGCTACGATTTGGACCGTTGGGCTAATAATTCCTACCGTATCACAAGTCATCCCAGTATGGGGCATCACGTTTAATAAGCAATGCAAACAAGGTGTTTTGCCTGGTACAATCGTATAGGTCGCACCATAACTTCCAACACAAGAGCCATATACCCAAGGAATACGATACTTTTGTGCAAGGTCATTCATGACAAAGCGAACATCAAAATTATCGGTCGCATCGACCATCACATCTACATCTTCTAGCAATGGTAGCAAGGACTCGGTACAAGCATCCATAATGCCGACATGGATTTCTACCTCTGTGTTAATTTGTTGAAGGCGCTTTTTAGCTGCGATGACTTTAGGCATTTTTTCTTGTGCATCTAGCTCTGTATATAATTGCTGTCTTTGTAAGTTGCTCCACTCTACATAATCACGATCAATGAGGGTCAGCCTACCAATACCAGCACGCACAAGTGCTTCTGCGCTAGCACTCCCCAATGCACCCGCACCTATCATAAGGACGTGTTTTTGTTGGAGGGACTGTTGCCCTGTTTGTCCGATAGGGTGAAATAATTGTTGTCTAGAATATCTATTTTGCATAAGTATGAGGCCTTTCTTTCTATGAATTTTCGTTTGACCTTTTCATTTATAGCATTATAATAAAAGCAATGTTTTTTAGCAAAACGCATTTGAAGGAGGTCCTACCTGTGCATCCCACACATCAACAGCAACCAATCCAAGTTGCTATTTTAACGGTCAGTGACACACGCACAAAGACAGATGATCATGCTGGTCAACGTATTCAGTCCT
This sequence comes from Lysinibacillus sp. FSL K6-0057, assembly GCF_038630885.1. Taxonomy (NCBI): domain Bacteria; kingdom Bacillati; phylum Bacillota; class Bacilli; order Caryophanales; family Bacillaceae; genus Lysinibacillus; species Lysinibacillus sp. FSL K6-0057. Next base: position 2,859,736 of record NZ_CP152047.1, read on the forward strand.
TGCTTCAAGAAGCTGCCTTTGAAGTAGTGGACTACCAACTAACAAAGGATGAACCACTGGATATCGCTCGTCATGTTACAAATTGGTGCAGTGATCCAACAATTAATACCATTATCGTCACTGGTGGAACAGGATTTACACCAAGAGATCAAACCTATGACACCATTCTGCCTCTGTTTGAAAAAGAAATGATGGGGTTTGGTGAATTATTTCGAACGCTTAGCTATGAAGAAATTGGCCCAAGAGCGATGTTTAGTCGTGCCACTGCTGGGAGTCTTCAGCAAACAGCCATTTATGTTTTACCAGGTTCCACTAATGCGGTGACTTTAGCTATGACGAAGCTTATAGTGCCTACTGTTCAACATTTTGTCGGTGAGTTGCATCGCTTATGAAAATTGCTGGTATTGTGTTAGCTGGCGGTCAATCCTCTCGCTATGGTCAGCCAAAAATGTTTGAGACATTTGCTGGGCAGCCTTTATATAAGCATAGTCTCATAGCCCTGCAAAAAAATCAGCTAGATCCTCTTATTATTGCTACAAATGCGCACTTACAACATCAGTTTGGACAGGAAAATGTCCAATGGGTCATTGAAAAGCAGCCACATCAAGGCCCTCTTTTTGCCCTGCATCATATCATGATAGCCTATCCTGATGTGGAATGGTTTTTTGTCGTAGCGAGCGATATGCCTTATATGAATGCAGAATTTATCCAAAAAATGCTAGGGCTGATTAATGACAGTTATGATGCCATTGTTCCGACGCAAGCGCTACGCGATCAGCCACTAGCTGCATTATACCGACGTACTGCTTTACCAAAGGCGACACAATTAACGGCACAAAACAAACGGAGTATGAAAGTGCTTTTAGAGCAACTTCGTGTCTGCTATGTCCCTTTTGATGACGATAGCTCAACATTTATCAATATCAATGCACAACAAGACTGGTCACAAACAAGTAAAAAGGAGTCTAACAATGAATAATTTTACACACTGGAACGAAGAAGGTCGTCCTAAAATGGTCGATATCTCGGCAAAAGAAATCACAACACGTACAGCCATTGCTCGCAGTACGATTATATTATCCGATGCGGTCTATGAAGCCATCCAACAAGGTGGCATTAAAAAAGGTGATCCGACGCAAGTTGCGCAAATTGCTGGGATTATGGGTGCTAAAAAAACGGCTGATATCATTCCCATGTGCCATCCCATCATGCTACAGGGCACAGACTTCCAGTTTGACTATGAAAAAGCAGAAAATGGCTATGAGCTCCATATTCAAGCCACTGTTAAATGTAGTGGAAAAACGGGTGTTGAAATGGAAGCCCTCACTGCTGTGTCGATCGCTGCACTAACTTTTTATGATATGTGTAAAGCCGTTGATAAGACGATGGTCATTAAAGAAACCTATCTTGTTGAAAAAACTGGTGGGAAAAGTGGCACTTTTGTGCATAAATAAACAGAAAAAATTCGGCATGATTGTGCCGATTTTTTTCTGCTTTTTTACACGCTACCCCCCAATGTGAGACATTTCAATTTTTGACGTTTTCCTTTTTGCCATGGTTTGTTCATTACGTTCATCTGAATAACGATCATTTCTTGTTTCCCAAACATTCGTAATACACTTGATGATAGCTGCATCATCTTGCCCTGAACGTAATAGTTCTCTTAAATCCGTGCCTTCTGTCGCAAATAAACAGGTGTATAATGATCCTTCTGCAGAGAGACGAGCACGTGAGCAATTAGAGCAGAAAGAATCCGTCACAGACGAGATTACACCAATCTCACCTTGGGCATCTTGATATTGATAACGCGTTGCCACTTCTCCTTTATAATTGGGGGCTACTGGCTGTAACGGTGAAATCTGATTGATTTGCTCAATAATATCTTTTTTGGACACCACATCATCCAAGCGCCAGCCGTTCGAATTCCCTACATCCATATATTCTATAAAGCGTAGAATATGTTGTTTTTCTTTGAAAAATTGTGCCATTGTAACAATATCTTGTTCATTTTTCCCTTTTTGAACAACCATATTAATTTTTACTTGTAAGCCCGCTTCTGCAGCCTTTTCAATTCCCTCTAACACAGGCAATACCTTGCCTCGATGACCATTCATTTCAAAAAAACGCTCATCATCAAGTGAGTCTAGACTAACCGAAACTCGGGCTAAGCCTGCTTGTGCCAATGGCTGTGCGTATTTTTTTAATAACGAACCATTGGTTGTTAAAGCAATATCTTCTACACCCTCTATGCGGTGAATACGGGCAATTAATTCGGGCAAATCACGACGTAACAATGGTTCCCCGCCTGTAATTCGTATTTTTTTCACGCCCAATGAAACAAAGATTTTTACTAATCGTTCAATTTCATCAAAACTTAATATTTTATCAGATGGTAAAAATGCGTAATCTGGACCAAATACTTCTGCTGGCATACAATAGCGACAACGAAAATTACAACGATCTGTCACGGATATTCTTAAATCTCTTAACGGTCTGTGTAATTGGTCTTGTAGATTCGTCATTTAATCTCCTTCTTTCAATTCATTAGCTGGTAATAGGATGCGTTGTGGATGTGTATAAATATTCAATGCGTGTTGTCGAATAAAGCCAACCGTCGTAATACCAAGCTGCTCCGCTAATTGCAATGCTAATTCGGTTGGTGCTGATTTAGATAGTACGATGGCACAGCCTATTTTGGAAACCTTTAGTAAAATCTCCGATGATATTCGTCCGCTAAAGACGATGATTTTATCTTCCATACGGATATTGTTACGTAGGCAATAGCCGTAAATTTTATCTAAAGCATTATGACGACCAATGTCCATGCGACTTAAGACAATGCCATTCACATCACATAGTGCAGCATTATGCACGCCACCCGTTTTCTTAAAAATGTCGGCATCATCCTGCATCTCGTGCATTAAGCGGAAGCAATCCTCGGTCGTTATTTGCACATGGACTTCATCCATTTTTTTGGCTACTAATGCATCATTCGTAAACACAAACCCTTGTCGACTCATCCCACAGCAAGAGGTAATATAGCGCTTGTTTTGCGTCTGTTGGTAATAAGGATTGACATGCTTTGTTTTAATATGCACAAAACCTTCTTTCTCCTGGTGCCAAATTTCTTCAATATCCTCAAAGCTACGAATGACTCGTTCAGATGCTAAGTAGCCGATAACCATATCTTCCACATACTCTGGTGTACATACCATTGTGACAAATTCTTGCTGATTTATTTTTACGGTCACCGCGTATTCTGAGACGATTAAATCATCCATTTCTTTCACCTGTTGTCCTTCAACACGCACAATTTTTCTTGTTATTGCTCGATCCATAAGGCATCCCCTTTATTCACTGATATTCTTTTCAAAAACAAAGACGGAAATCGCAAAATCCTCTTCAATTTTAATATCTGAAAATAAGTGAAGTAATTTGCTGCCCATCAATTCTTCCATACCCTCTGGTGGCGATTGTGTATATAAATCTTGAATCATACTCGTCCTTGCAGCATGCACCATTTTCAGTCCTTCAGGTGTACTGGCAATAAATTTTTCTGTCGGTGTGATATTCCCGTATAAAGTAGAGACAGCCATATTCTCGACAAAAACGGTATGAATACGTTCAGGACCTTTACCAAACACTTCCTTGCGTAACTTTCGAATCATGTCATTAAATTCATGTATTTTTTTAGACATAGCAACGATTCTCCCATCGTAATTAAACTTTTTTTAGGCAAATGGTTATGTGGGCCACCCTTACAGTTTGTTAATGATATAGCAACTTTTAAAAAAATAAAAGAGAAAATACTTCTTGATAATAATTCTCATTTAATAAATTTTATGATAAATATTGTTCATTTTGAAGGAAAGGGCTATAATATTCATATCACAAATGGAATTGATTTATTTTGAACCCTATGTCACGATGTTGCATAGTGTTTTTAATATTTGAATTCTATTGTTATTAAAAAATAAAAGTAGATTGAGTTTTTAGCAAGGCCTGCTAAGAATTTTATCCACCATGAATTATTAGCATGTCTAGAACATGTAATTTCATGGTGGATTTTTTTATTTTTTTTGAATAGCCGAGACATGGATAACTTGTTATGATCTAGCAATTTGCCTATTTTGAGGTAGCTTCAAGAACAATTGGGAATTACAATGATAACAAGACAATCTTTTCAAAAATAACCAACTCAATTTGTTATTCCCATTTTGTCTTAAGCTGCAACATGTTGTCCGATTAGTCTCAAAGTGCAAAAGGAGGAAGTTATCTTGACTCAAATTAATATTAATGGCGTATCGTATGATGTAAAAGAGGGAGCTACAATCCTTGATACCATTAATCAACATGACATTCCACATCCACAGATTTGTCATGTGCCCGCTGTTGACCCAATCGAGACATGTGATACATGTATCGTGGAGGTGAATGGCCAATTAGTTCGTTCCTGCTCCACAAAGGCAATAGACGGCATGAATGTATTACTAACTTCTGACAAAGCGAAAGCAGCACAAACAGAAGCAATGGACCGTCTACTCGAAAATCATTTACTGTACTGTACAGTTTGTGATAACAACAACGGGAATTGTACATTACACAACACGGCCGAATTAATGGAAATCGAGCATCAAAAATATCCATACCAACCAAAAGTGGAACCTCATGAAGTGGACATGTCACATCCGTTTTATCGTTATGATCCTAACCAATGTATTGCTTGTGGTCAGTGCGTAGAGGTTTGTCAAAATCTACAGGTGAATGAAACATTATCCCTTGATTGGGAAGCAGAAAGACCACGTATTATTTGGGATACGGGCGTTGCCATCAATGATTCTTCCTGTGTAAGTTGTGGACAATGTGTAACCGTTTGCCCATGTAATGCCTTAATGGAAAAATCCATGCTTGGAGAGGCTGGATTTATGACTGGTCTGAAACAGGATATGTTAGATCCGATGATCAGTTTAATTAAGGAAGTTGAACCGGGCTATAGCGGTATTTTTGCCGTTTCTGAAGTGGAAGCAGCTATGCGTAGTAAACGCACTAAAAAAACAAAAACAGTTTGTACTTTCTGTGGTGTCGGCTGCTCGTTCGAAGTTTGGACAAAGGGCCGAAAAATTTTAAAAGTACAGCCTTCTGAAGGTCCAGTAAATGCGATTTCTACTTGTGTCAAAGGGAAATTCGGCTGGGATTTTGTCAATTCTGAGGAACGTATTACAAAACCACTCATTCGTAAAAATGATGAGTTTGTTGAATCATCGTGGGATGAAGCACTGGATTTAATTGCAACAAAACTAGGCGGAATTCAACAACAATATGGTCCAGGTTCTGTTGGCTTTATCTCCTCTTCTAAAATTACAAATGAAGAGAATTACTTAATTCAAAAAATGGCACGTCAGTTATTTGGAACAAACGATGTCGATAATTGTTCTCGTTATTGTCAATCCCCTGCTACTGACGGTTTATTACGTACAGTAGGTTTAGGCGGTGACGCTGGTACGATCAAAGATATCGCCAAGGCTGGTCTTGTCATTATTGTTGGGGCTAACCCAGCTGAGGGACACCCTGTTTTAGCAACACGTGTGAAACGTGCGCATAAATTACATGGTCAGAAATTAATTGTTGCCGATATTCGTAAGCATGAAATGGCCGAACGTTCCGACATCTTTATGCGTCCGAAGCAAGGGACTGACCAAGTTTGGTTAATGGCCGTTACCAAATATATCATTGACCAAGGATGGCATGATGAAGCGTTTATTCAAGAAAACGTCCTTCATTATGATGATTTTAAACAAGTACTTGAAACCTATACACTTGATTATGCGCAAGAAATGACGGGTATTAGTAAAGAAACATTGATCGAAGTGGCTGAAATGATTCGTGATGCAGATGGTACATGTGTGCTTTGGGGCATGGGTGTAACACAAAATACTGGTGGCTCTTATACGTCAGCTGCTATTTCAAATTTACTTTTAGCAACGGGGAACTATCGTCGTCCAGGTGCTGGTGCTTACCCTCTTCGTGGTCATAACAATGTGCAAGGTGCCTGTGATATGGGAACACTACCAACGCTCTTGCCAGGCTATCAAAAGGTAACAGATGAGGCAGCGCGTGCAAAATTCGAAAAAGCTTATGGTGTCCCAATTCAGTCGCAACCAGGTCGAACTAATATGCAAATGTTAGATGCGATTATGGAAGGTAAAATGAAAGCGATGTATTTAGTGGGCGAAGATATGGCACTTGTTGACTGTAATGCCAACCATGTAGATGAAGTACTTTCACAGCTAGACTTTTTTGTGGTCCAAGATTGTTTCCTATCACGCACAGCACAATATGCAGATGTGATTTTACCTGCTGCACCTTCGCTTGAAAAAGAAGGTACATTCACAAATACAGAACGTCGCGTTCAACGCCTGTATCAAGTATTACCAACACTTGGTGAATCGAAAGCAGATTGGGAAATCTTGCAAGCTGTTGCTCGTCGTTTAGGAGCAGATTGGCATTATGATCACCCAAGTGACATCTTTGATGAAATGGCGAGCCTGTCTCCCCTCTTCTCACAAGCCAACTATGATGTTCTAGAAGGCTGGGGTAGCTTCTGTTGGGGTAGTCATGATGGTAAAGATACACCGTTATTATATGAAGATGGCTTTAACTTCCCTGATAAAAAAGCTCGTTTTACTTTAAATGATTGGGTGCAACCTGTTGAATATGAGGCACAATACGATTGTCTTATTAATAATGGACGTATGCTTGAACACTTCCATGAAGGAAATCTAACAAATAAATCAAAAGGTATTCAATCGAAAGTACCTGAAATTTTCGTTGAAGTATCACCAGAATTGGCGAAAGAAAGAGGTATTGCAGATGGAGCATTACTGCGTTTAGTATCTCCTTATGGTGCATTAAAGCTAAATGCCCTTGTCACAGATCGCGTGCAAGGTAACGAATTGTTCTTACCAATGAACTCTGTTAGCAAAGATTCTGCCATCAACTTCCTAACAGGCCCTGCAGCAGACGTAAATACATCAACACCAGCTTATAAACAAACAAAAGTACGAGTAGAAGTGCTAAAAGCAAAAGGAAAATCACCACTTCCTCGCACGAACCCACGCTATAAAAAGCGTCATCCTCAAAATGGTGTTGAGGTACAACGAAAATGGAATCGTCCTGGCTACGTTCACTTAACAACCATTAACGAAAGAGAGTGAGAGCATGGCTGTACCCATTACAGGCATTAAAAAACAACAATTAACGGAAGAACAACTAAAGGAACAAAAATTAGACAATCTAAAAGAACTGCTTTCTGATAATGAAGAAACGGTCAATCAAGTGTTTAGTATTATGGCTGAATTAAATGATATCGGTGCATTAGAAGCAGCAATGAAGCTACTTGAAGCCAAAGAAGAAGTCGCCCATGTTGCACTTGGTCAATTAACACGTAAGCCTGTAACCAATATTATTAACAATTTAATGGGTGTTGCAGGTGCATTGACGGAGCTCAATCCTGAAACAACGACTAAGCTAATTGAAGGCTTAAACGCTGGCGTAGATGAGGCCAGCAAAGCACTTGAATCCAATGAAAAAGTAAGTGCCTTTAAGCTGATGAAAATGTTAAATGATCCAGATGTCAATCGCGCGCTCAATTTTGGGGTCCATTTCTTAAAGGGACTTGGCAAAGGCTTAAAAGAATAAGGTGGTTCCTATATGTTAACAAAAGAAAATGTTGTAAACGCATTGAAACAAGTGAATGATCCTGAGCTCCATCAAAGTATCGTAGATTTGAATATGGTGCGTAATATCCAAATACATGACAATCATATAACGCTGGATATTATTTTGACCATTCCAGGATGTCCGTTAAAGGCAAAAATACAGCAAGATGTGGAGGAAGCATTACAAGCGCTCGGCGCCTCCACTGTTACCATTAGCTTTGGCGCTATGACAGATCAGGAGCGACGCACATTAACTGCCTCTCTACAAGCAAAAAATGTAACTGAACAAGGAATGCCGAACATGCTACTGCTTAATTCTGGCGTTCAATTCATTGCCATCACAAGTGGTAAAGGCGGTGTTGGAAAGTCTACTGTAACAATCAATTTAGCGGTTGCTCTTGCTCGTCTTGGTAAACGTGTAGGTATTTTAGATGCCGATATCTATGGTTTCAGTATCCCTGCCATGATGAAGATTGACCAAAAGCCTACCATGCTTGATCAAACGGCGATTCCAGTAGAAAGTCACGGCGTAAAAATGATGTCGATGGGCTTTTTTACAAATGACAACCAGCCTGTTATGTGGCGTGGTCCTATGCTCAATAAATGGATTCGCAATTTCCTTGTCAACACGCTATGGGGAGATTTAGATTATCTCCTCATCGATTTACCACCTGGTACAGGAGATGTTGCGATTGATATGGCTGCGATGATTCCACAAGCTCAAGAAATCATCGTGACAACACCGCATCTTGCCGCTTCTCATGTTGCTTCTCGTGCAGGCTTGATGGCTCAACATACAAAACACACGATTCTTGGTGTTGTTGAAAACATGGCCTATTTTGAAGGAGCAGATGGTCAAAAAAACTATCTATTTGGACAAGGTGGAGCAGAACAGTTAGCAGATTTATTGCAGACACATGTGATAGCTCAGATTCCTTTCGCTCAACCTGAGGAAAATACAGGTTCCTCGGTCTATGCCGAAGAGTCGATAATCGGTGAAGTGTTTACTCATTTAGCAGAAGATCTGCTTTATAAATAATATGAAGCCCTTGATTTGTGTAAAAACAAATCAAGGGCTTTATTCTATCACTTATAACCAGCCTTTTGTAACACCTGCATGAAATAAAAACGATACGTATTTTTGACGAATGTTTCTAGTGGTAGCCCTACATTCACTTGATATTTTGTAAATATAAAATAAAATCGTTTATCCCACTTTAGGCGTAATAACTCGCCTGCCTCTTCCCCATACTTCGTTGTAAATTCTTCAATCAAAGGTTCGACCATCTCATAACAATAGTCTTTTAAATTGGCCAGTGCTTCAATATCTTTATCCCTTTGAAAGCGTATAATCCAATCTACTAATTGCTCATCCATATTCGCACGCCATCCTTTTATTCAGAGTTTCTTCCTATTAAATTATACTCCTTTTTTGGAGAATCAGAAAAAGAACAATTATTCGAATAGATTTCACTCATCAATAGGGCGATTCCAACGTAGATGATAGTGAACAGACCTCTTTTTCGTTTCTTTATCGAATACTAGAAATCTATCACCAGCTTGAATGACATAACTAGTCTCTAATGTCCGTACACCTGGCTGTTGTTGCTGTGAATTAATGACACCAATATTATTTTCCCACAATACTTGATGTTTGTTCATATCATAAAGCAATAGCATGTGTTCAGCACTTTCTCGCTGTGTTTGTCGATAAGAAACAAGCGCTGTTTTTTCTACGATATCCACATCGACCACTTTTGGCTCTAAATTTTCATAGGCTTGAATGGCTGGCTCTGTTAGGACAGCTTGACTAAAATCTCGAATGGCCTGATTATCCTCTACAAGCTGTGGATGTGTAGCAAAATAACCCGGCAACTCGGTTTCAATGAAAAAACGGGCAGATAGGTAATCTTGAGCCTTCGCATCCTCACTTAATGCTTTACCATCAAAGCGATAGAATTTACCATCGACCCCTTCCAAATATAAATTGTTCTCTAGGACAGCCATTTGATGTGCATTATTACTCAATATCGCTATTAAGGACGGATGTTGCTTTCGAAAATCTTTTTCAGAAAGTATTTCTTTGCCTGTTTCCATATCTAATAGTGACAATTGACCAAACTCATCATCACGATGATGGATAAGAAGACCACCCATAAATTTCCCAATCAGTGTTTCTTTATAGGAAGCTGATTTTGTCCATTGCTTTTCACCCGTTTGTAAATTCACAGCTACTAGGAGATGGTGTGCAATTAAATGCGTAATTCCATTCGATGTCCCATTATTTTCCGAGCCTTGCACCATTTGGACAGCAATGCTTTGTGAATCATCTGTATAAATCGGAGAATCTGATTTAATTGGAAAGCCTCTCCCCGCTAAGCCAAAAACAATCATTAAGAGATGACTGACCAATAAAAAAGCAATGAGCAAAATGCTAGAAGTAACGAGTCGTTTACGTTTCATGACGATAAACAATAACAGTATAAATCCTATGCCTAGCACAATACATAAAAAAATATCGTGGATGAGCCAACCATTTAAGCGCCATGAATACATATATCGTTGCAGAAATTGTTCCACTTCTCTACCCCCTCAAACAACCATTAACTAAAATCTGAATAAAGCACATAACGGTCACATTCCAAGCATTGAAACAAATACCCTTGATGATGACCATTGTTCATTAAGGATGCAGAAAGTTCTTCTTTCGGAAACCCTGTATAATTGTCAAATTGATCCTCAATTCCTAGCTCCACTATATCACTCCAACCAACATAACCAATAAATGCACAGTAGTCAGAGCAATGTGCCACACAATTATTCCCCTGCCAGCTCACATAACCTGGCGTGCGATACAGTACTTCTTGTGCCAATAAAGGATTGGTAATCTGCTCATCATATAGTAAATCTTGCTGAAAAGAGCCATCATATTTTTGCGCTGCATCCCCACTGTGAATACAAGTAGGACAGAGATAATCAACATCCTCAATTGCGTAAATGCCTCCTGTATAATAAACATCCACTTGCTGTTGGCAACAATCACAGACAACGACCTCATCTGTTTCAAATATTTTCGCCTCAAGCGGTTTGGGGACATATTTAAACGTTGGGATAATCGTTTGTGTTGGCTGATGATCTCTTATTTTTCGTGGCAACAGAGGATTCACCGAATTTGCTTGTTTTATGTAGGTTTGGAGAACACCATATTTTTTTCGATCTTTTTTATCGTCTTTATTCATAATGACAGTAAATAACCGATAAGCCTCTGGATACATTCTAAGTAAACAGTAAACCTCTACTAATATCCTTAACGTTTCTTCTGTTTGTTGAACCTGCTTTAATTGATCTTTAAAAATATGCATTTGATTAATGGTTATCGGATTGGAAGGATTAAATGTTTGTCTTAGATCATGCCACTCCTCAGCAATCGTCATAAAAAATAGGCCTCCTTCTCATTTGCTATTTGGTAAAAGAATAATCTTTAATCATTTGGCAAATTTCCACTTTATAATTTGTGTACCATTTGTCTTTACCCAATTGTTGTGCCGTCAAATGCTTGGCATTGTCTTTCCATGCTTGGATAGCCTCTAGCGATTCCCAATAAGACACCGTTATGCCCTTTCCTTCCTCGTTTCTGACACTTTCCACACGAAGGAAACCAGGTTGTTGCTGTGCTAAGGCATCGATGAGGTCAGCCATCTTGCCATAGCCTTCCCCATCTTGTTTAGTTCTTTGCGATGTAAAAATCACTGCATAATATGTTTCCATTTATTTCTCCCCCTCTATTACTTTTATTGTAAACGATAATGACTTTGACTAAAATCTAAATATAGGAAACTGAAAGGATTGTGACATATGGGAATTAATCCAAACATGGCAGAAGTAGCAGCACTTCTTGGTGAAACGTCAAGGGCAACCATTCTTGCTAGTATGATGGACGGTCGTTTTCATACGGCTAGTGAACTGGCATATATGGCTGCTATCAAGCCACAAACTGCTAGCTTCCATCTTGCTAAATTAGTAGAAGGAAAGCTGATAAAAGTTGAAAAACAGGGCAGACATCGTTATTTTCAATTGGCTGATGAGGACATTGCTCAATTTTTAGAGTCATTCCTAGCCATCTCACCGCCACCTGAAGTGCGTTCATTAAAGCAATCAAGCCAAATCAAATTATTGCAGGATGCTAGAACTTGCTATGATCATCTTGCTGGTAAATTGGGTGTCCAATTAACGGAATCGATGATGAATGCAGGTTATATAAAACTAGACGACAAGCAATTTATCCTGACAGATGAAGGCACATTATTTTTTACCACATTCGGAATCGATTTAGCTGCTTTAAAGAGAAAACGACGCTCCTTTTCTCATGCCTGTTTAGATTGGAGTGAACGGCGTTATCATTTAGCTGGTGCACTAGGCAGCGAGCTATTAAATCAATTTTTCAACCTCGATTGGCTTATACGTGTTCCCTCTATTCGCGCCATTAAAGTGACAGAGAAAGGTAAAATAGGCTTTAAAGAGGTCTTTCATTTAGATTTGTAAAATAGAAAAGGGCTCTGAGTTATCTCCTAGCCCTTTCCTTTACTAAAAGTACGATTTACTAAATAAATGCCCATGATGATGAATAAGCCGCCAATCATTAGGGATGGTTTTAACGGTTCATTTAATAACATCCAGCCTGTTAATACACCAAAAAATGGCGCTAAAAATAAATAGGCACTTGTTTTCCCTGGATCACTGTTTTGCAGAAGATAATACCAACCCGCAAATTGAATGATGGAGGAAAAAATACTAAGCCACAACAAAATAATTAATGATTGTTTATTCACAATAAAAAATGGTTGTTCTAACAACGCACTCCCAAGTAAAAGGAGTAAGCCGCCAAACAACATCTGGTAAGCCGATAAAGTCCACGTATCAAATAATACGCCCCATTTTTTCACTAATAGGGTGGCAATGGCCCAAAAAACAGCAGATAGCAAGCCAAAAAGGATACCTACTTTCAATTCAACTTGTGCCCCCATCGTGATGATCACGCCGATTAAGCCAAACAATACTCCTATCCATTGATAGACATGGTAGCGCACTTTCATAAAAATGGTGGCAAAAATCACAACTAGTAATGGGTTTGTAAATGTTAATATAGAAGATTCACTTGCTGTGATGGTGCGTAGACTTAAAAAAATACATCCCATCACACCTGCCGTTTGAAAGGACCCGATCATGCATAACTTGAACCATTCTTTCTTTGCAATAGGATGAGGTCTCTTCAAGATGATCACAACGATAGCCATGATTATACCTGCCAATATAAAACGGAGGGCAGCCAATAATAAAGGCGAGGCATACGGTAAACCTAATTTAACAATGGCAAAAGATGAACCCATTAAAAAGGTCGTTACTACTAATAAAGCAATAAATTGATAATTTTTCATCTAATAGCTCCTTATCTGATAGAATAATCGCTCTATGTTGATTATAATCAGGAAGTATTTCCATGCTTATCGAAGTATGGATTACAACTATCATTAAAGATAGAATGAGACTATACATATCTAAAGGAGGAGATAGCGATGCATTATAGTGCAAAGCAGCCTAAAAGTAGCTTATTACCATCCATACTTTTTTGTGGGACATTCCTATTGATTACTTTAGGAGATAATTTCATCCTTACCCTTTTATTGAGTCTCTCATTGTTACTTTGTTTGGCAGGTCTCCTAGTACAATATGATTTACTAATCAAAGAAAATGAAATCAAGTATACCATCTCTCTTTGTAAGGTCGTACTATTTTCAAAGTATCTGCAAGCACAGCAAATAAAGCAAATACTGTTTAAGCGCTATGGATGGGCAACACCGGGTGCAACGATTATCACAAAAGGCTTCAACTTACGTATTGTCTATTTCAAACCGAAAGATGTGATAACACATTTGGATCATTTTGCTCAATTCAATCATATAACTATCAGAAAAACGAAAGATTTTAGAAGACTACGTAAGGAAGAAATCAATTAAAGGGATAGGATTTAAAAAATCTTACCTCCAAAAAGCAAAGAGGTAAGATACTATTGATCATTTGTTTTGCATAAACAATCTGACGTTTTCTGCGATTTCCGGCGATTTTGTATGGTGTAAGTAATGATCCCCATCCAATGTGATTACTTTGCCATAAACTGAATGTTTGACTTGTTCTTCATGGAGTGGTATCCAATTTTTTTCAACACCCTCACTATTTGCTTGGACAAATAATAGAAGGGGTAAATCTTTAGGGAATGTAAGATTTTTTGCTGCCGTAAATTTTTTGTAAATACTTTCTAATTCATTAGAAGTACTTGTATTATAAAAGTTTTTGAGTGTAATCATCCTTATTTGCTCTTTTGTGTCATCATCATATGGAAGACCTGCATAGGGATCATCTGTAAATTTTATAAGAATTCGTGCAATCCCTGATTTTTTTAGAAGTTGTAATGACTTGATTGGAAACTTCGTGTCCATCCCATCCTGCGTAGGTACACTGCTATCAATCCCGACAAATCCAGTTACTTCATTCCGATATTTATTGACATAATCCAGCCCATAGATGCCTGCTATCGAGTGTCCCATGAGCATATACCGATCAATCTTTAACTCCTGTAAAGCTTCATGAATCTCACTAACTATGTTCTCCGTGCTTCGTTCTTTAGCAGTATCCTCACTTAAGCCATAGCCAAAGGGCTCTACGGAGACGATCTTATAATAAGGAGCTAGTTCATCTATCAGTGGCTTGAAATCAAGCGTTGGTGCTGCAGTTCCGAAGCCTGGTAGCAGTACGATGGTTTCAGTACCCTTGCCTTGGATGGTGATATTCATCTTTTTCCCATTAACAGAGACGAGCTGACCATAGGGTTCTATTTTTCCTTGCTCTATTTTGTTGCAAACAATGTTTACTGTAAAAACAATAGCAAGTAGTACCACAATTGTTACACCGATGACCGCCATTGATTTCAGTAAAATACGCGTAATTTTTTTCATGTTTGATGCACGAGGGGGATTCACCTTTACCCGTGCTTCCCTCCTTTACTACGATTATTCCAGCTACTTTTAAGCTGTTAGTATTAATATAAAGGAGGAAGATGTCTTCCGAATGACGACAATATGAACGCAAGATGAACAACAAAAAATGTTACGTTATCCCTATAGGAGTCGTAACATTATCCCTTTAATTTAAGGTAAAAGGTAATCTGACAATGATTGTCGTTCCTCGTCCAAGCTCACTCTCTACTTGAATTTCTCCTTGATGTAGCGAGACAATTTGTTTCACGATAGCAAGTCCCATTCCACTGCCTTCATATTTGTGACTATGTGAACGATCAGCCTTAAAAAATCGCTCAAATATACGTTTCTGATCCTCTAAAGAAATCCCAATGCCCCTATCCGTTATTCGCACTGTCACATGATTAGCATGTTGCTTCATGCTGATTTCAATCGTATCATGAGCATTTGAAAATTTAATACTATTCGTAAGAATATTTGTCCATACCTGATGTAATTGATCGTAATCAGCCATGAGGCGAACAGCCTTCAAATTAAGCTCAAAATCGATGTTGCGAGAAGACCATTGCGGCTGGATCGAGACAATGACACGTCTAATTTGCTCATCTAGGTTGAACCTATCAAGATGCATGGGCTTTGTCTTTGATTCTAGTAAGCTCAGCTTTAAGAGGCTATCACTCATCTTGGACATTCGATTGGCTTCTGAAATGATAATATCAAGATAACGGCTTTTCTCGTCGTCCGTTACATCGACTTGCTTTAGTGCTAACGCATAGCCAGAGATGGAGGTAAGTGGAGACTGCACCTCATGGGATACGTTCGATACAAAATCTCTTCTCATTTGCTCTAGCTGCTGTAACCCCTCCGCCATGTCTTCAAAGCTTTTAGCCAACGTCCCTAGCTCTCCTGATTGCTTAATGTTTAGCTCTACATTGAAGTCGCCACCAGCAATATGTTTAGTTGCTTGTGTTAGCTTTTTGATTGGCTTGACTAGAAACATCGCTGCTACTAAAAACACAACACTTCCTATAACAAGGGCATAGGTAGCAAAATTCAAAATCAACTTTATGGAAAAAGAGGTAGAAGGTAAAGATATGGGCTGGATAAACATCGCTTTTGTTCCCATTTCAGTTGTTAAAGGTATGCCAACAAGTATAGATGAAATGCCCCCAGGATTGACTTGAATGATCTCTCCAGCCAGCACAGTTTTCACTTGTGTCATGGTTACAGGAGCCAGTTCATCGTCAGGAAGCTTTCCGTAAGACGTAAACTGCCCCATTTCTTCATAAATACGAATATGATAGGATTCAAGCTGATGCATATCACGAATGAAACGATTTGCTTCATTAAACGGTAATGTGTCAAAAATTTGTACCATGTCTTGACCAAAATTCAGTAAGGGAATTTGTAGGTTTTCATTCAATTTATCTTTAAATACCCATGTTGCCATGAAAAAGGAGATAACAGTTCCTCCAATGACAGCAACTAAAAAGATTAGAACGACGCGTGTATATAAAGATTTAATCATTCATCAACCTCAAGCCTATAGCCAAGACCCCTTATTGTTTCGATATGAAAATCAGTTATCGTGTTGAAGCGCTCGCGCAGGCGCTTAATATGTACATCGATGGTTCGATTATCTCCCGCATAATCAATCCCCCAAATTTGATCGATTAGTTGTTCCCGTGTATAGACTTGCCCAGGTGTTTCCGCAAGCTTATATAATAATTCAAATTCCTTGAGTGGCAGTGAAATGGTATCTGTCCCTCTCATGATTTTATAGGTCTGACGGTCCAGCGTGATTTGACCAAGTTGTATCGTCTGCGAATGACCAATCCTATAGCGCTTTAAAAGCGCCTTTACACGTACCGTCAGCTCTAACGGATCAAATGGCTTCGTTAAATAGTCATCTGTTCCGAGCTCAAAGCCCTTCACTTTTTCCCATGTTTCTCCTCTTGCTGTCAGCATCAGTAAGGGCAGATCTGTATTCATTTTGCGTAGCTCCTTACATAGTGTCCAGCCATCCATCGTTGGCATCATAATATCCAGTACAACAAGATCGATTGGCGTTGAGCGATAGAGGGCTAGCGCTTCTTTGCCATCTCCAGCCTCTATGGTCGTGAACCCGTCTTTGCGTAGAAAAAGGCAAACAAGTTCACGAATGTTCACATCATCATCCGCTACAAGTATCGTTGGCATACTTTCGTTCCCCTCTTTTCCAATGTATTATTCACACACATTATACTATATAACTAATGTACTTCTCCCCTACCAATAGCTTATTTCCTTAAAGTAAAAAAACCCCTCCTTTATATGAAAAAATATAAAGGAAGGTTTCTAATCAAGCAATTAGCTTTGCAAACCACGCGACATAATGCGCGCCAGGAATCAATAATAACTGTGCCACAATGGTTCCTAAAAATCTGGAAAACATCATCATAACGGACATTCTTTTTAAGTCGAGATAACTTCCTCTCTTATTGATAACATCATCGGCCAGAATGGATATTTTAGGGTCAATAAACAGGATCAATAGAATCGTTGCAATACCATTGATTAATCCAGATGCCATGACAGCAGTAGTCTTTAGTTCTGGTACTAATAATGTGGCATATAAAGCGGATAAAACGCCAATGGTATAGATAGCTGTAATGATAATATTGATGATGAATAATTTAATTGGTATATCCCCTAGACGAATGCCTTTTAAATAACTAAAACTTGGTTTATGAATATGCTTAATACCTCGTCTTATATAGTCCAACGTAAAGCCCTTTTTCATTAAAGCGGGAATGGAACCTCTTTCCTCAGCCAAATGGACGATAGCCCTTGAAAAAATAGCTATAAAGGTGGGGATGAGTAAGATTCCTACTATTGTTCCAAGCGAAGCCGCTCCAATAATGAGTCGAAATTGGTGCTCTACAAATGTCATCGCATTATCTGCAGGTGCTGTATCAACAAGGCTTCCTGTGAATGGTTGTTGCATCATATTTGCTAACCTTGACACCATGACCATTACATTAAAAAGAGATAAAGCCGAAGCTAGTAATTTGACACGTGCTCCAGATAGACGTACTGCATAGGCAAGCGTTTCAATGGCATGAATGATTAAAATAAATAAAGCAATCATGATTAATTTTTCTGTTATTAAATCCACATATGTACCTACTCTTCGCTTTCCTACACTTTAACATTGGGACGCTTCTCCCACAAAATAGTTCCGCTTAAAAAAATACCGTTACTTCTGTAGCTGCTTACCAATCAATTTCAATATATCTTCCTGTGACATCTCTTCGGTCAACAGCGTTTCTCCATCCACACCAAGATAATCATGTGGATTCCACCAAGCATGTAAAGAATCTTCGCCGAAGTCATTCTTTTTGGAGCTAGAATGATGACGAATAACGGTTTCCTCAAAAGATAAATCAAAATAATACGTATAGGCCTTCTGATCATAGAATTGGATTAAATCTTTTAACATATCTCCATAAAGACTGGTATATAATATTCCTTCTACAATGACAACTTCACAACGACCTTTACCATACTCTGCGATTTGACGAATGAATTCAATAGAAAGATTGCCTTCTCGATCATGCACCTTTAACATATCACGTCGGACAACATCTTGCGGAACTAAAAGCGTATCATGTCCAAGATGATGTTGAAGACTTTTCGCAATCGTCGTTTTTCCGCTACCAGAATTTCCTCGGATGATAATTAGTTTAGATTCCAAATTTCCCTTCTCCTTTTTAAACTGCTCTTCTAGACCAAATCACAACAGGGATCAATACTAACGACAAAAGCCCTCCCGCTAAGGACAACGCTGCATAGCTTGAATTCGCCACTACCATACCTGATAGCGCACCACCTGACGCACCCGCCAATGCAACAAAGACATCCATTTTCCCCTGTGTTTTTGCACGTGTAGCAGGTTCCGTTGCATCAACGATTTGAGCAGTCCCACTGATTAAACCAAAGTTCCAGCCTAATCCTAGTAAAGAAAGTGCCACAATGAGTAACACCATTGAATCGCTTGGTGCAAACGCCGCCACTAAACCAGCGAGTAGCAATGTAATACCCGAAGCAATACTCATCGCTGTCCGTCCGATTTTATCGACAAGAATACCTGTGACGAGTGATGGCAGATACATAGAACCTACATGAAACCCTATCACAATGCCAACTTCGGCTAAACCATGTCCATGATGTTTCATATGTACGGGTGTCATTGTCATAATCGCTACCATGACAATTTGCGTCAAGACCATCACCGTTGCCCCTACCGCTAAGCCTCTTTTATTGCCTGTAGTATGCAAGGATTGTGCTTGATGTTCTTTGTTCATTTTTTGCTTATGTGCCTCAAGGGCTTTCGCTATTTCTAATGGATCAGGACGCAACAGAGTAAATAATACAAGTCCCGCTACAATAAAGGCGACAGCCGATAATAAAAAAGGCCCCGCCAAAGCTGGAATACCAATGGATCGTGCCACTTTCCCCATCCATTCTACTAAATTCGGACCTAAAACAGCGCCAAACGTAGTCATAAGCATGGTCGTACTAATTGCCGTAGCACGCTGCTTATCATTGGCTAAATCCGTCCCAGCGTAGCGAGCCTGTAAATTAGTTGCCGTACCCGCTCCATAGATTAATAGAGAAGCAAACAATAACACAATACTATTCATTAAAGCAGCCAGGACTACACCCATCGCGCCTATTCCGCCCACTATAAAACCTGTTGATAAGCCGATACGGCGGCCATAACGCTGCGATAGTTTCCCCACAATAAAAGCTGCACCTGCCGAGCCTAACGTAAATAATGCAGAGGGTACACCCGCATAGGCATCCGTTCCTAGCATTTGTTGTGCCAGTAGAGCGCCAACCGTAATCCCTGCCGCAAGCCCAGCTCCACCAAATATTTGGGATAGACTAACAACTATGAGTACACGTCTATATAGGTTTTTTAGTTTTTCTGGTGACTCCATATAGGACGCGATTGACTCTTTAGATTTTCCAACCATTTTTCAACCTTCTTTCTCTTAATTCTCTATGTATATCAAACAAAATTACTTGAAGCTAATGAAGAAGGAACCGTCCCCATTTAGACAGTTCCTTTCATCTGCTACCCCCTTTATACGACTACCGTATTCCACATATTAATATGCATGCATAACGACTTTCTTTTTCTTCGAGTAGAATAAGAAAGTAGCTGTTAAACTTAAGCTTATGATTCCGAAAACAAGTCCCATACCACTTAAACCAATTAAATCTAGCATCATGCCTGTCGATAAAAGCACGATTTGAAAGACAACTGAATCAATCATGTTTCGGAAGGAGAAAAAGCGTCCATGAAACTGTTTTGGTACTTGCTTTTGGAAGATTACCATTGTCGTTGGGAAAAAACAGCCAACGGAAAAGCCAAAAACGCCAAATGCCACTAAAGCGAAAAAGGGAATGTCCGCCAGTAACAGTAGTAGCTCCATAGAGCCGATAATAAAGGCTAATGAAAAAAGCAGCGTGCCCATTTGTACACGATTAGCGATCATTTTCAAACCAGCTGCCCCCAGCATAAAACCAATGCCTTCCACCGTATACAGTAACCCTGAAATTGTGGTAGATTGGTGGATTTCAGATATTTTCATAATGACTAAATTGAAAGAGCCTAAAAATAATGTTGGAATTAACATTAAGACAAGCGTCATCAAGACGACCGGGTGCTCTTTCACCATCGGTAACACTTCTTTAAAGTTCCCTTTTTCTTTATTTGCCAGCGTTGCATTGGTTGTTTCATCTAATTGTAGCAAGCTTGTAATGACAAACATGACTATGTAGACAATAAATGAAATAATATATAACCATTTTAATTCAAAGAAGCTTAGCATAAATCCTGCTGCAGCTGTGCCAATAATCCTAGAAATGGTTCTGGCATTCATTTGCCAAGCATTTAGCGTAATTAAATCTTGCTCATTAGCAATCATTGGAATAATCGATTGCAAGGCAGGCATATAAAAAGCTGCTGCTATTTGCAGTGTGATTAAAAATAGAATCATCCAAATAACCGAATTGGTATAAAGTGCGATAAACATAAACAAAACACTGATGATGCGTCCGATACTTGCCATCTGGACAACCGTTTTTTTCTTCGATTGGTCAATGATACGCCCTGCCATTGGACCGACGACTAAGCCTGCTAAAATACCACAGGAAATAATTAATGATTTGTGAAAGTCAGAAGGTACTACCTCTTGCATAAAGGCTAAATTCCCAATAATGCCAGCCCATAAGCCAAGACCTACGACAAATTCACCTAATAAAATAATCCATACGTTTCGATTTTTCCACATGCTGTTCTCCTTGTTGCTTCCATAAAATTTATCGTAACAAAATTTTAAATATTCGTACATAAAAATATAGAAAAATTTGCTAGATTCTATGCCATTCTTTCCCTTTCTAGTTTACCTTATCGAGTATACTATTTTTCCTAGAAAGAGTACTCATTCAAAAGTTTGAACTTGCGACTAAAAGAAAAAACATCGTTTGATGGGCGTATCAAACGATGTTTTTCGTTAAGAGATTTCTAGTTTATGAACAAGTGCTTTTTTTCTACGTTCAACTATTTTTTGACAGATGAACGTCACGATAAAGATTAAGCCGACTGTTGTCGCCATCATACCTGCTATAGAAGTATCCCAGAACTTCGCTAAATAATAACCGAGGACGGAAGCAGCAGCACCAAAGAGCATACTATAGACGAACATTTGCTTAATCGTCTTGCTGATTAAATAGGAAGTAGCAGCTGGCCCAATCAACATGGCAACCACTAAAATGGCTCCCACACTATCAAAAGCTGCCACTGTTGTAAACGAAATGGACGTCATAAAGCCATAATGTAGAAAGACAACGGGAATGCCAATGGTTGCTGCATACACAGGGTCAAACGTCGCAAGTTTCATTTCTTTAAAGAATAAGAGCAGGAACGCAATATTAATCACGAGGACGAGCAATAGCATCCACACCGCCTTAGGCATCGCTAGCCCAAGCAGTGTCCATCTATCCCAAGGAACAAAAGCTATCTCTCCCATTAAAACATGTTCAACATCTAAATGGACATTGCCGGCATATAAGGTGATCAGGAGGACACCTGCTGCAAACAGGGATGTAAACACCACACCAATCGCGGCATCTTCTTGAATACCAGAAGAATGTAATAATTGCACGAGATAGGCTGTTAGAATCCCTGCAAACGCGGCACCTACTAACATCCAAAAGCCATTTAATGTTTGGGTAATAAGATAGGCCATCACGATACCAAAGAGCACTGTATGACTGATCGCATCTGCAATCATAGACATTCTACGCAAGATGAGGAAGACACCTGCAATCCCGCATGTTATCCCAACTAATAGTCCTGTGAATACAACCCAAAATTCGATCATCCTACATCACCCTGCTTCCGAAATTGCATTTTCCTACGATATTTACTAATTTGACCAGCTGGACTTATAAAATACGATAGAAAGAATATACCTGCTGCGACTAAAACGATAATCGGACCAGTCGATAACCCTGTTCGAATCGCACTAATAAAGGTTCCTGTTATGCCAGCAATGCCTCCAATCGCGGCACTTAAGATCAGCATCGTACTCAATTTATTTGTCCATAGCTTGGCACTAGCAGCAGGAATAATTAATAAGGCCGACATTAAAATCACCCCTACAGCTTGGATCCCTGTAACAATCGTCATAACAATTAAAACCGTTAAGGTTGCCTTTAAAGCCTCAATTGGTAAGCCAATTCCCTTTGCATAAACAGGATCAAAGATCAGTAGCTTCCATTCCTTATAAAGTAACAGACTCACCACAATAATGATGGTTGCGCTAATAAAGAGCCACATTAAATCGGCCTTGGTCATCGTCGCTGCTTTGCCAAAAATAAAATTATTCAATCCGCTCTGATTCCCAAGTGGGCTCCGATTAACGACAGTTAAAAATACAACGCCAACACCAAAAAATACAGTAAGGACTAATCCTATAGCAGCGTCAGCCTTCATTTTTGAAAATGACACAATCCATTGAATACAATACACAGATAATGCAGATGTAATGCCCGCTCCTAGCATTAAAATCGGCAATTCCTTTTGACCTGTTAGCAGGAACGCCAGGGCAATGCCTGGTAATGCTGCATGCGCCGCAGCATCACCAACTAGACTTTGTTTTTGTAAGAAGGAGAACGTGCCTGTGATGCCAGCTGCAATGCCAAGTAACATCGTTCCGCTCAGTACCCACAATAAGTTACCACTTAACATAGTGTCCCTCCTTACACATGCTGCATCATGAAAAGTTTACCACCATATGTTTTTTGTAATTGCTCTGGTGTAAAAACATCTTCTGTTGCGCCTGATGCTAAAATGGTTTTGTTTAATAAAATCGTATAGTCAAAATATTCTTTGACGGTTTGAAGATCGTGATGCACAACAAAAATACTTTTTCCCTGTGCCTTTAAATCTTTTAAAATATCAATAATTGTTTTTTCTGTCGCAGCATCTACCCCCGCAAACGGTTCATCTAAAAAATAAATATCTGCATTTTGTGCAAGGGCTCTCGCTAGGAACACTCGCTGCTGCTGCCCTCCTGAAAGCTGCCCGATGGAACGCTCTGCAAAGTCCTGCATCCCTACACTTGCTAATGCTTGTCGAGCAACAATTTTATCTTGCTTGGATGGTCTTTTAAACAAACCTGTATGACCATAACGCCCCATGAGCACCACATCCAGCGCATTTGTAGGAAAATCCCAATCCACCGCATTACGCTGAGGGACATAGCCCACGACTAAACTCTTTGGCTCAAACATCTTCCCTAAAATTTCAACCTTTCCTACTTTATTGGGAAGTTGATTTAAAATGGCCTTTAAAAATGTGGATTTCCCCGCACCATTCGGACCAATAATGGCAGCTAGGTGGCCTGTAGGCACTGTTACACAGGCATTTTCTAATACTGTTTTCTTATCATACGCGACTGATAGATTTTCTACTGTTAATGCATACATTTTCTTCACCTACTTTAATGCATCGACGATAGTGTCGATGTTATGTTGATACATACCTATATACGTACCTTCTGTTGTTCCTTCAGCTCCCATGGCATCGGAGAATAATTCCCCACCGATGACAATGTCGTGGCCTTTTTCCTTCGCCCCTTCAATGACAGCCTTCATCGCCTTATCAGATACACTGGATTCTATAAAAAGAGCCTTAATCTTTTTTTCTACTAAGAAATCAACCATCTCCTGGACATCTTTCACACCGTACTCTGAATCCGTACTCAGTCCTTGTAAGCCACGTACTTCAAATCCCTGACTTCTGCCAAAGTAATTGAAAGCATCATGAGCCGTTACTAATATTCTTTGCTGCTGTGGTATTTCATTCACACGTTGTTGTGCATAGCCTTGTAAATCATCTAGCTTTTTCAAGTAAGCTGCTTCATTCGTTTGAAAATCTGCTTTAAACTCAGGGTATTCCTCCTGAAGTTGCGTACTGATTGCCTTGACAACGCCTTTCCAAAGCTCAATATCAAACCAAATATGTGGATCATGGAGCATGGCATCTGTGTCACTGGCAAGCAGTTGCTTTTCATCTAATGTCTCGCCCACTGCTAGGACCGTTTTATCCTTAGCCATTTGTTCAAATATATCAAGCATCTGTCCTTCTAAATGTAAGCCATTATAAAAAATGACTTCTGCTTTATCCAATTTTGATAAATCACTTTGAGTCGCCTTATATAGATGAGGATCTACCCCTGGGCCCATCAATGCTGATACCTGTAAATGATCGCCACTGATTTCTTTAATCGCATCTGCAATTTGTCCAGTAGTTGCAACCACAATGCCTTCTTTTTCACCCTCTGTTTCTGCTGAACAGCCAAATAATAGAAGTGAGAGTGATAATACCATTACACCTAACCATTGTTTCATTTTTCTACCTCTTCTTTCTCTTTATTAAGCAATTGTTTGAAAAAATGTGCATACGCACGTAGGAACCAATTGGCGGACAAGCTGTAAATTGTTTGTCATGCCCGCCTTTTAATAGCAGTTGGCGTTCCTATCACGACTTTTTTTCATACAATGCCTTAATTTATATTCATTTTCCTAATAAGCTGGCGCCAGCTCATCCAGAAAAGTATTAACATCATACCTGCACCTACTGAATCGGTAAGTTTCCATACAATTGTCAAAATAATTAAAATGGCCATTGGAAGAATCGTCAGCTTGAAATCACCTAAATCTTTCATTCACGCACTCTTCTTTCTTAGGAGATATTTTGTTTCCCTTAGGAAAAATATATGCTTAATACAAAGAAAATTCAACTACTTTATGAAAATTTCTTTAAAAAAATTTTTTTCTTACATAAAACTTAGTTTAGCCCAAACAAAAAAATCCCTAATGAAGACATTAGAGATTTTTTATAAAAATACATAGATATATGTTAATAAACATTTATTTTTCTTTTTCTAGCGGTTTCCCTATAAACTCAAATGCATAAATATGCGTCTTAGTTAATTCAATGATGTCCTTGATTAATGCTTCTTCTGATTTTTCATAGCCGCTTGCAATCCATTGCATCATTAATCCATAAAAACCGTAGGATGTATAATGCTTGAACATGTCCATATTGACAGGCTGTTGATTGATTGTCTCAAATTTAAATTGCTCTTGATAAATTTTTGTAATCGTTAAGGGCATACGTGTATGCAACCCAGGAATGGTATCTTCCACATTCAGCAACTCGAAAAAAAGACGATGCTTATAAATGTAATGAATAATATTAAAGGATGGTGCTTTCAATTTGGTCGTATATACCTTTTCTCCATATAGGTATGGTTCACCTACTGCTACTTCCAGACCATTCAACATCAGTTCGAGCAAATTTTCTGCCAGCTCAAATTTATCTTGAAAATGCACATAAAAGGTACTACGGTTGTAGCCTGCTTGTTCTACAATATCCTTCACTGTAATGGCTTGAAAACCATGTTGTTTAATTAAATCGACAAACGCCTCATAAAAATGACGACGGGTTCTTTCTTGTCTTTGTGTCCATTTTGGCAATTTTGCTTCCTCCCTTTTAGACATTTCAGGCAAATATGTCTACTAGTTAGACACTTGCTACGACATTAATGATTGTTTCCATTTTCAAGCGCTTTACAATAAAAGTACACCGTGATTTACGCAGGGTGCAAGAAAAATGATTGTTTAAGGGAGTGTCATATATGGGGAAATTACAAGATAAAGTCGCAATTATTACAGGTGGTGCTTCTGGTATCGGTGCTGCAACAGCCCAATTATTTGTAGCAGAGGGTGCAAAAGTGGTGCTTGTGGACCTAAACGAAGAAAAAGGTCAGGCATTTGCTGCCGAACTACAGGCAACAGGAGCAGAGGCTTTGTTTATCAAAGCAAATGTAACAGATGAAAATGAAGTAGCAGCTATTTATCAAACAACCATTGAGACATTTGGCAAAGTCGATGTCCTTTTTAATAATGCAGGAATTGGCCGTGTTACACCAACTGAGGAGCTTCCTTATGCGGAATGGCGTCAAACTGTAAATGTGGATCTAGATGGCGTATTTTTAATGGCCCAAGCAGCCATCAAAGAAATGCTAAAAGGGAATGGTGGAACGATTGTTAACACAGCTTCGATGTATGGTTGGGTTGGCTCACCAGGATCAGCTGCCTATAATGCAGCAAAAGGAGGCGTGATTAATTTAACACGTTCATTAGCATTGGAATTTGCTACTCGGGGTATTCGTGTCAATGCGCTTTGTCCAGGTTTTATTGATACACCAATCATTCCAGAAGAAAGCAAAGAGCCATTACGTCAAATCACACCTATGCAACGACTAGGTCAACCAGTGGAAATGGCGAAAGCTGTTTTATTTATGGCTTGTGACGATTCAACGTTTATGACAGGTAACACATTAACTGTAGATGGTGGTTATACAGCCCAATAATGACGTTCAAAATAATCGCTTCCCCACAAAGGATAGCGATTATTTTTCACTAGAAAAATTTGCAGTTTTTATCCATTTCCTGCAAACTATTACTAAAGCGAGCAAGAAAGGATGAAGACAACGAATGAAAAAATTAATAGGTACATTATTATTTTCTATTCTGTTTATAGCTAGTGCAGGCAATGTACAAGCTGCTGGCTTTCGAGATGTATCAGAGGATCATTATGCCTATGAAGCTATTTTATGGGCAGAAGAGTATGATATTGTTAATGGCTTTACAGACGGTACATTTAAACCGAATGCTACCATTACTGAACAGCAATTAGCAAAACTATTAGCCAATTTTTATGAGCTTGAAATGCCCATCGACGAATTAAAAAAGCAAACTCCTTCAGCAAACTGGTCGGATGCATTCTATAACCAACTCGCAAGCTATGGGGTGCCTTTAAATGGCTATTTCGACAACCGAATCCGAGCGGCTACGGTGAAGCGTGGTGTAGTGGCACAGGCTATTGCTCATTTAGCTAGCGGTAAGAAGGGATTAGATCAATCTATTCAATTTTTACTTGATACCTATATTTCTTCCGGGTTAAATCCACAGTATGAAGATCGTAATTTACAAAAGTTTTATGGCGTGACGAACAACATGACCCGTGCGCAAGTTGTCACGATGCTCTATCGTATGGACGAACGAAATTATTATGAAATTTCAGCGGATGCACAAGCCATTTATGAGAATGCCAACAACGTATCTTTAAATAATAGGGCAAAAAATGCTCAAAATCAGCTCGACAAATCATTACAGCAGGCTACTCCTAGTAAAAGCGCATGGGAGGGTGTGTATACCTATTACTATAAATGGGGTAAGGGTACAAACGATTTTAACCGCCGTGATGCTATGATCTCCAATGCCACAAACAAAAGCTTTTCAATTGCTTTAACGGCGAATGATGGTACTGCTTCAGGTAGTGTAAATGGAACAGCCACAATCACAAGCAATACGAAAGCACTTATGAATACATCCTCTAATGGCAATCGCTGTGTCGTCGAGTTTGAACGTTTATCCAATAATGCGCTAAAGGTGTCCGAGATTGATTGTCGTGCTGAACGTAATGAAGGCACCAATTTTTCGGGTACCCTCAAGCAGCAATAATTTGTAAAAGAGTCTGATTCATTCAGGCTCTTTTTTCATCCTTAAAAGCTTCATAGCTATGTTTGGCGATGGCAATAAAATCTTCGAGACAGGGATGCATATGCTTATCTTTATGCCATGCAATATCTGTATAAATCGGCGCTAAATCAACTGTGGATGGTACTTCCATTAATTTCCCGCTTTCCAGCTCTTTCTCTACAACCATTTTAGGTAAAAATGTAATTCCTAACCCTGCCATCACACATTGCTTGATCGCTTCAATACTGGCGAATTCAATCATTTGTAAGGGTTTGACACCCTCTTGCTGTAGCTGTGCCTCTAAATGATTACGATAGGAGCACCCTGTTTCTGTTAACAGCATCGTTTCAGTTGATATTTGTTGAGCCGATAGAGGCTGACTAATTTCTTTGGCGGCACTCACAAAAACAAGCTGTTCCTGAATCAATCGCTCTCGCTTGAGCATGGCAGTTTCCTGATAAATGTCCGTTATCAATGCAATATCAAGTTTACCAGCTTGTAATAAATCCTTTGCAATAGCTGTAGTATGAACAGGCTTAAAAATGATTTTCACTTGCGGGTGTGCTTGTTGAAATTGCTGTAAAATACTTGGTAGTCGATAGACACACTGACTTTCTTGAGCCCCAATTTTTAAGACGATTTGTTCGGGCTCAGTGGACATAGCTTTTTTCAAATCACGATCTAGCTCTAGCATTTTTTGGGCATACTGTTGCAGACGTTTCCCCTCTTCTGTCAGGACAATACGTTTTCCTAGACGCTCAAAAAGAATTACACCCAATTCTTGTTCTAATGTTTTAATTTGGGCAGTGATACTCGATTGAGCGTAATCAAGAAGCTGTGCCGTCTGTGTAAAGCTTAACGTTTCAGCTGCCGTTAAAAACGTCTGAAGCTGTTTCATATCCATTCACTCAAACCCCTTTGATTCAATTTTTTCGATATATTTTATCGAAACATTCATCTTTATCGATAGTAAAATTCAGTTTACACTAGTTAGTAGCTGAAAGAAAGAGGAGGATGCCAAATGAACATTACCGCATTCATTGGTAGTTCAAGAGAGCAAAGTAATAGTGAACAATTAACAGATATCGTGTTACAAGGTGTACCGCACGAAAAATTATATATCAAGGATTTACACATTGAACCCATTCATGATTTACGTCACGATGAAAATGGTTTTCAGGTGGTGGCGGATGATTATGATCAAGTTATTCAAGCCATCTTGACAAGCGATGTCGTTGTATTTGCTACACCTATTTATTGGTACAGTATGTCGGGCATTATGAAAAATATGGTGGACCGATTCAGCCAAGCGATTCGAGATGAACGCTATCCAGAGTTGAAGGAAAAGCTAAAAACGACGCAAGCCATTGTGCTGGCTGTAGGTGGGGATGACCCCCATGTAAAAGGCTTACCTATGATTCAGCAATTCCAATATATCTTTGACTTTTTAAATATGCCATTTAGTTCTTATATTATCGGTGAAGGGAATAAGCCTGGTGATATCACAAATGATGAGCGAGCACTAGCACAAGCAGCTATTTTAAATAAAGAACTAAAAGCACACACCAAATAATGAGCATAAGAAAACGACCTAAAAGCCTCTCTGAGCTAGTAGGTCGTTTTTGGTCTATGCTTCTACCGAGATATGCTGGAAGGTTGTCACATCAAATAACCCTGTATCTGTTAGCTTTAAAGTAGGAATAACTGGTAATGCCACAAAAGAAAACGTTAGAAGAAAATGGAAATCTAATGTTGGGTTGAGTGTCTGTAATGCACTGTGCAAGCCTGCTAGCTGCTCCTTTGCTTGCTGAGCGGGTACATCTGTCATCAAGCCGCCAATGGTTAATGGCATTTCGGCTAGAATTTGGCCATCCGCTACAATCACAAAGCCTCCTTGAATTTCCTGAATGCGTGTAAGCGCCAGGACCATATCCTCATCATTTGTTCCTACGACAAGGGCATTATGTGAATCATGTGCTACTGTTGTAGCTACTGCCCCTTTCTGTAAGCCAAAGCCTTTGACAATTCCCAGACCTGTCGTGTGTAACTGATGATGACGTTCGATTACGGCTAGTTTCAGTAAATCTTGTTCTACGGATGGTATAAAGACACCATCCTTTACAGGTACATCTATTACTAAATGATTCGTAATCAGCTGATTTGGTACAATTTCCATCACATTTGCCTTGGTACCCTTTGTGAATGCCAGTTGTAGCCTCTCCTTTGTAATGGTTGGTAAATGGACAGATTGATGGATATGAGATGGAACAACTGGCTCTAGACGATTTGTCAGCATTTCACCATTTTCAGCCACTTTCAGACCATTTTTCCATACGGCCTTTGCCTGCATCGTCGACAAATCCTCTATTAACACAAAATCTGCCTTATAGCCTGGTGCAAGTACACCTCGATCCAATAAACGATAGCATTCTGCTGTGTTCACAGTTGCTAACTGGATGGCCTGTAATGGTGGCATCCCTTCAGCTATTGCCATGGCAACATCAAAATTGATACTGCCTTCATCAATTAACTCATCCACATATTTATCATCCGTACAAAAACCAAAGCGACGAGCATTATGTGGCTGAACAGCTGGTAATAAATCACGTAAATTTTTAGCAGCTGAGCCTTCTCGAATCAGCACATACATCCCTTGCTCTACACGATCAATGGCTTCCTCAGCTGTTACACATTCATGATCTGTGTGAATACCTGCGGCCCGATAGCCTGTAATTTGTTCGCTCTGTAAGCCCGCACAATGCCCGTCGATTACTAAATTTGTTTCCTGTGATAATAAAATTTTCTGAAGCATGTCCTCTTGCCCATTCAACACCGCTGGGAAATCCATCACTTCAGCTAATCCACGAACTTGTTCATTTTGTAGAAACGGCGCCAAATCCTTAGCCGTTAGTGTAGCACCAGCATTTTCAAACTGTGTACCTGGCACACTTGATGGTAGCATCACAAAAATATCCATATCCGCCTTCTGTGCATCATCGAGCATAAATTGAATACCTTCCGCTCCTGCGACATTGGCAATTTCATGAGGATCTGTCATCACCGTTGTAATACCATGAGGAAGTAAGACCCGACTAAATTCCCCAGGTGTTAGCATGGAAGATTCAATATGTATATGACCATCAATTAACCCAGGAATGACATAGCTTCCTGAAGCATCCTCTTCCTGCTTAGCCTGAAACTTATTCGTGCGATCTAGAGCCACAATCATACCATTCTTCACGACAATATCTGCTTTTTTCCACGTTAACGAAAAAACATCGGCAATTTGTGCATTTCTCAGAATGAAATCTGCCTCTAATTTTCCTTGAGATGATAAGATATTTTGTGTTAACTGCTGTAATTTTATCGACATAACCTATACTCCTTTTTCTTTTAAGAACTATCATGCCAAAAAGATGCTAATCATTGCAACTATTTATCGTTACATCAGTAAAAAACGACCATTGCTCAATGGTCGTTCGAAAATTCTAGCTCTTTAGGTGGTTGCCCTTTTTTATTCATCAAGCGCATACGGATAGGCTCAATTTTTAATGTCACCATTTCATCCTGATTGCCAATAAAGATACTCGTAAAAAATTCTGCTAGTTTATTTTTTATTCCTTCTTCATGTACTTCCGTAAGCTTGCCTTCTATTTCCACATACGTATCACCAAAGCCACCATTTTCGTAGCCATATAAAATATGGGTATATGGGTTTTTGCGTAGCTCTTCCATTTTTTCTGAATGTTTATTTGTTACTGTATACAACACAAAATCTTCATGCTGGAACGTCATGTACCGTGAGTACGGTTTGCCATTTTCTACAGTCGCCATTGTTCCAATCTTTTCTCGATTTAACACTTCTAAAATTTCATCACGTACAGAAGTCATAGTATCCCATCCTTTCATCTACATATCTATTTTGCCCTCTCCTAAGAAAGCTAAACCGTCTTTTTTTGAAAAATGTGAAATGACAATCTTCGGGCATATTGAAAATCTATTGTTATAATAACTGGATGGACAACAGGAATTTTCGAATGAATGAGGGTTAAAAATGAAACAAGCTTTTTTTACGCGCTGTTTGTTTTTCATAACAGGCATTATCGTGCTTTCTTTTGGTATCACATTAACAATTAAAGGCCAACTTTTTGGTGTGGGCTCATGGGATGTACTACATATTGGCTTAACAAAAACATTGGGCTTATCAATCGGTTCATGGTCCATTATTTTGGGACTTGCTATTTTAGCGTTTGATATGCTGATTACAAAAAAGTTCCCTTTACCCGGAACGTTTATTGATATGTTTTTGGCGGGCATTTTTATTGATATTTTCAACTACTGGCTACCTGATATTGATGGTTTTTGGATGCAACTTATTTCTTACCTTACAGGGCTAGTTTTATTAGGCTGGGGCTGTGGGATGTACATGGTGGCGAATTTAGGTATTGGACCACGTGATACGCTCATGCTAATGATGGTTCATAAGCTTGGCTGGAGTGTGACTCGCTCTCGTACAACAATGGAAGTATCGGTTGCGATCATTGGCTTTTTACTTGGCGGCCCTATTGGTATCGGTACGGTATTCATGGCCTTTGGGCTAGGACCAATTGTACAATTTGCCTTATCTTATAACGAAAAATTATTTATGCGATGGACAGGCGTGAAAAGCGCTGTTGTCTAAACTTTAATGACAATGCATTTTTTGCATTGTCTTTTTTTACAGTTGAAATATACAGTTCAACTATATATAATCAAACTATATAGTCCAACTGTATATTTGAGGTGAAAATGTGAAAAAACATAAATTATTACCTTTATCCGAAACCATGCATTATATTCTACTCGCCTTACGTGAACCGCTACATGGCTATGCCATGATGCAAAAAATCGAGGAAATGAGCGCAGGTAGTGTAAGGATTGCTGCCGGCACTATGTATGGAGCCATTGAAAATTTATTAAAATATCATTGGATCACGCCTGTTGAAACCCAGGATATAAGACGCAAGGTTTATCAAACCACAGAAGTGGGTCTCGAAATATTAGCGGCAGAGCAACAAAGATTGCAGCGCATTTTATCTTTATACGAGGGAGCTGGCGAACATGATAAAATTTAAAGTTTTTTTTGATATCGAAAAGGAAGAGCGCTGGTTAAATGAAATGTTAGCCAAGGGTTGGATATGCTCTAACATAAACTCAGCAGGTATTTATACATTTCAGCCTACTGAAGATCTTGAACAAGTTATTCGAATTGATTGTCAGCAGGATCTTCGCAAAGAAAAGCAAGCTACCTATAAGCAATTACATGAGGATTTTGGCTGGCGTATAGTAAAAGAAAAATCATATGATGGCACCTATTATTGGACAAAAGGTAAAGATGGTAATGATGAATTATTTTCAGATAATGATTCCCACATTGCGAAATATAAACGTTTAATGAAACATGCAAGCAATTGGGCAATACTCTCACTTATCTTCTTAATGATTTTTTATGGCAACGATGACGTCGCTCCCTTTTTCAGTATAAAAAGTGCATATTATACCCCAGGTTTATGGGATAAAGAAGGT
The DNA here is from genome assembly GCF_038630885.1 of Lysinibacillus sp. FSL K6-0057. Taxonomy (NCBI): domain Bacteria; kingdom Bacillati; phylum Bacillota; class Bacilli; order Caryophanales; family Bacillaceae; genus Lysinibacillus; species Lysinibacillus sp. FSL K6-0057. The sequence goes on from NZ_CP152047.1 coordinate 2,893,220, forward strand.
TCTGCTTTCCTTTTTGCTTTTTTATTTGAAACACCCTTTGCCATCATGCGCTTTATTCCACCATGGCTATTTTTAGCAACTTGTAGTATTTACATCACACTGTATTATCGTTATCGTAAATCCATACAGCAATTTTTATAGCAAATAACAAAGAGCCTCTTACGTAGTGTAAGGAGGCTCCTCTTTCCTTTATGCTTCTGGTTCAGCAGTATTTTGTCCTGTTGCTTCAATCACTTCAGGCGTATCGTCCACTGTATCATCTTCCTGAACGTTTTCAGCAGGTGGTGGTGTAATCGTCACAAGGGTGTAGTCATCCTCTTGTAAAATTTCAAACGAGAACTGTTGACGAATATCTCCGACGTATAGAGAAGTGCCAATCGCAACATTCGTGACATCTATTTCAATGGTTTCAGGAATGTCAGTTGGCTTCACTTTAATACGCACTTCACGATTAGGCTGGAGCAGGAATCCGCCATCAGCAACTCCAACTGCATCACCAATTACAGTCACTGGAATATCCACTTCTAGCTCCTCTGACATATTGATGGACTTAAAATCAACATGTTTAACATTCCCTTTTAGAGCACAACGTTGCACCTCTGTTAAAACAGCATTGATGCGTTTTCCTTCAACCTCTAGTTGAAAAACACTTTTCGTGCCCTGTGTAGCTAACATTTTAGCAAAGGCTCTAGCATCTAACATAATCGCCGTTGATTCCATTTGAAAGCCGTAAACCACACCAGGAATGCCCCCATTTTGTCGAAGCTGTGTTAAAGAAGATTGACGTCCCTTTTGACGTTTACTGGCAGTTAAAACCATATTCATCGAATATTTCCCCTTTCATGGAAACTAGTCTCATAAAAGGTTTTGCCTTTTCTGTTGTATTTTATACCTATAAAGCACGCGATTATTTTGTCAGCATGGTAGTGCTAATTTGCCTATCAGGATTACGGTTAAGCAATACGACCCAGAGTGCGATAGTCGCTAATACCGTGCAAACCATAAACATCATCATATAAGATGTAAATTGCACAACAAAGCCCATCAAAAAGCCACCTAAACCAAAGCCTAAATCATAGGTAGCTAAAAATAATCCTAGCAAAACATTTCTCGATTCTTTTGGTACAACAAACGACATATAAGTAGTAATTGTCGGATATAGCATCGCTGATGCAAGGCCATTGAAAACAGCAGAAATATAGACAAAAGAGCCTATTTCAGGTAATACAGCAAGCAACGTTGTGCCCAACATGGAACTGAAAAGCACACATGCCATAAATTTCGGATGCCATTGTCCATCTGAAGGAATAGAGCGCCGCAATAAAAAGCGACTACCGACTACTACCAATGCCTGTAACGTTAAATAAATTGCTGGATTACCTACTCCCTCGGTCAGCATAAACAATGGTAAAAAGGTAGTGATGGCGCCAAAAATAGCAGCACCAAGAACCATAACGATTGCTGATACGGCTAGCCCTTTGTGTTGCTTTGCCCCCTTCATGGCGGCTATCAGCTCTCTTATTGTCACCACATCTGTGTCTTCCTTTGCTTTTGGTAAAGGGGAGCCAATAAAAAATAGTAGTGGTAGAAGTGCCAACATAACTACAAAGATCAATAAATCCTGTTTATCAAATTGCGTCCACAAGAGTAGGGCTACTGCAGGTCCATATAAACCAGGCACAACACTGGATAAGGAATACATGGACATGCCTTGCCCCCGCTCATGATCCTGCAAGACATCTGTAATGCCTAACTGCATCGCCATGGAAAAAAAAGCAGTGATGATACCCTGGAGGGCTCGTACTAAAAAGACACTATCAATACCAAATACTACATAGATAAGGAGTGCGAGTGCATGCCCTATTAACAGCCATTGCATAATGGTATACGGACTATGCTTGGCGACCATTTGGCCAGCAAAAGGTCTTAATAGCATACAAACAAGCATATACATGGCCATCATGACACCAATTTCGCCCTCCAAGTACCCTCCATCCGCTGCCTCCAGTGGAAAAATAATTGTCAACACGGCATTGGCGGTAAAAAAAATAACCGCAAGCCCGTATAATTGCATCATGCGAAGGGATAAAGGCTGAAGTTTCATGATACTTGCTCCCCTCTCGATTCCCCTTGCAATAAAGAAAATTCTTTACAATCAATAGGTAATCTAGAGGCTAAGAGGCGTTGGCTTGTTGAGTGGGTCATAAATGGAATTTGAGACACATCGTGAAGATATTCCACCACTTCACCATGCTCTACAACAGCTACTTCGTCTGCAAACAAACTGACTGCATGTAAATCGTGGGTGATAAATAAGTAACTGAACCCTCTTTCCTGTTGCATTTGTTTCAGTAGTTTTAGGATACTGATTTGTACCAATATATCTAAGCTATTAATGGATTCATCTAAAATGATGAGCTTAGGGTCAGTAGCTATGGCTCGTGCTATGGTCACCCGCTGTAACTGACCACCACTTAATTGATGAGGGTATTTTTGAGCATCCCGCTCGGATAGACCTACCCGTACTAAAAGCTCCACTATTTTTTCTAGCTGCTGTTGTTTCGTCAACTGTAAATGACATTTCATTGGTTCCGCAATAATGTCTTGAATCTTCATTTTCGGATTAACAGCGCTGTGACAATCTTGAAAAACGATTTGAATATTTTTTTGTAATTGCTTCTTCTCTTCTTTACATGTCGTTGCTAGATTTATATGATCGAATTCAATGGTTCCACTATCTGGCTTTTCCAAACCTATTATCAGCTTTCCTAGTGTGGTTTTGCCACTACCGCTCTCTCCGACAATGGCTAAGCAAACTCCTTGCTTCAAGGTGAAAGACATATTTTTCACAGCCTCTATCGTTTCATGTTCCCCAAACCATCTCTTTTTTCGATAGGTTTTAGATACTTGTTGGATTTCTAACATCGGCTTACCTCCTGTCTTACCCAATAATTCGTGTCTAGTTCATATAAGATTCCGTTTGTATCACCTGACCAACTATCCACCAGTTGTTCGAGCTGATCATCATTCCTTTTCGTTGCGACTAATGCCCTTGAATAAGAATGAACAGGGTTTTGTAATAGACGTTCGGCTGGGCCGTATTCCATGATTATCCCTCTTCGCATAACCACAATTTGCTCTGCCATTCGAGCGATGACGCCAAGATCATGTGACACAATCAGCATCGTTGTCTGATATTGTTGCTGACAATGAGACAATTCCTCTAAAATTTTGAGCTGTGTCATCGTATCAAGGGCTGTCGTTGGCTCATCTGCAAGTAAAAGTTTCGGGCGAAGACTCATGGCAAGGGCAATCATGACACGTTGAAGCATGCCCCCACTTAATTCGTGAGGATATTTTTTTAACAGTGTTGAATCGGTCAATTGAAAATACGCCAGTTGCTCAGTTGCTATGTGCAATGCTTGTTTTTTACTGAGTGAACGGTGTGCTTGTAATGTTTCAATCATATGCTCTCCTATTGTTATAATAGGATTAAACATCGCCATAGGATTCTGCAAGATACATGCCACGTCATTGCCGCGAAGACCTCGCAACTGCTGTTCATCCATTTTTATTAAGGAACGCCCTTCCAATAAAATGTCCCCCTCATAGTGTCGGGACTCTCGAAACAGTTGTAAGATGGCATAGCACAGCATCGTTTTACCGCTACCGCTTTCTCCGACAATGCCAAGCGTTGTACCAGTTGGAATATGGAAATCAACTTGCTGCACAACCGTTTTCGGTCCATGCGCTGTTTGAAGCGTAATGGATAAATCCTTTATCTCTAACATAGCGTCACCTCTTCTCCTTACATTTTGGCATCCATTGCCGTACGAAGTGCATCCCCAAACCAATTAAAAATAAGAACGGTTAATGAGATCATGATGCCTGGTATAAACATAAGCAGTGGCTCACTCATTAAATAGGTTTTACTATCATTAATCATCATGCCCCATTCTGCCATTGGTGCCGTTACACCTAACCCTAAAAACGACAGCTCCGAAATTAAAAGTATTGTTGAGCCAAGCCCGATTAGTTTCAACAATACTATTTGTGGAAAGACAAACGGCAATATATGCCTCATAATAATGGATCGTTTCGGTACACCTGTCACTCGTGCATACTGTACATAAGTGCTTTCTTTTAAAGAACGCACCATATTGCGAATAATACGCGCAAAACCTACCCACGACACGAAAATGATTGCCAAAAACATATTTTTAATGCCACCACCTAGCGCACCCACAATGACCAGGGCAAAAATAAAATCAGGAATGGATAGAAGAACATCACAAATACGCATCAAGACTAAATCAACCAGCCCACCCATGTATCCTGCCAAACACCCTACGATGATGCTAATGATGAATGTAATGAACAGTACGCCAGAGGCTAGCAGCAGAGAGGTGCGTGTACCATATAATAAACGTGATAGCACACATCGCCCCAGATGATCAGTCCCTAAAGGGTAGTGCATAGAAAAACCTTGTAATTTATTGGCTATATCCGTTGTATAAGGATCATGAGGCGCTAACCAAGGAGCAAATAGAGCCATCACCACCAGCACAAGTACGAGTAAACTACTGATGATGAGTGGTAGATTCTTTTTCATTAAAGAGCTCCTCCTTTCAGCCTGACACGTGGATCAACAACAGCACAAAGTATATCTGCTATAAAATTGATGGTGATATACAATCCCCCAATGATGACGATAAAAGCTTGCAGTACAGCGTAGTCCCTTGCCAACATGGCCTCTACAATAAAATGGCCCACGCCTGAAATGGCAAAAACATTCTCAATAATCGCGGCACCACCCAGTAAACCACCACAGGTCATCGCAAGGGATGTGATAAGTTGTGGTAAAATGCCTTTGAAAATATGTTTACGCAAAATAACCGTTTCTTTTACACCTCTTGCACGGGCAAATAGAACATGCGGTTTCTTCATTTCTTCTCTCATGCTTGAACGAATTAACCGAATGTAATAAGGTATAAATCCTAAAGCTAGCGTTATTGAGGGTAAAATGACATGAGCAAAACTCCCCCACCCCATGAGAGGTAGTACGCCCCATTTCAAAGCCACCGTGTAAATGAAGAGAAAGGCCAGCCAAAAACTGGGCATGGAGGCGATTGTAAAGATTGTGGTACGTGTAAACCAATCCAGCCATCCACCGTTTTTTCCTGCAGACCAAATGCCAATGACAAAGCTAGTCACAATGATTATGATCAATGCTGTTGCCGCTAATAGTATTGTCGTCTCAAAGCGTTGAAACAGTTCTGTTGCCACTGCCTTTTTCGATACAAAGGATGTTCCAAAATCCAAATGCAGTGCATGGCTGAGCCAATTAAAATATTGTGTCCACACTGGTTGATCAAGACCCATTTCTTGACGCATACTTGTCATGGCTTCTTCAGTAGCTGGAATTTGATTGATTGTAAAATAAGCTTCAACAGGATCAACAGGAATGAAACGAATTAACCCAAAGGCAATGATGGTTATACCAAGCAACGCTAAAAACATACTCGCTAGCCGTTTAACAAAAAATGGCACCATTTTAACTATTTCACCTCATATTGATTGAGTGGCACTTCAAATTGCTGCATAGAAAACGATAAATTGGCTAGACGTTGATTGGCCACCAAATAATTTGTCCGATAAGATAATGGCATGAAAATCGCCTCTTCATGAATCGTTTGTAAAATGGCTTCATACAAGCTACGTCTCTCTGATTCATCCGTTGAGCGAATCACTTTAGCAATATTCGCTGCTAATGGTTCTGCTTGTGCTATGCCTTTTAACGCATAATAGCCAATTTGCTTTTCCCCCGTCATCATTCGCAAATACATATGTGGATCATAGGGTGCTCCCCATGTATCATTCATAATGACATTGAACTCACCTGTTTTACTTCGCGTTCGGAAAAGTTGATCTTCTTCTCCTATCAGTTTGACCTCTACACCCAATTCCCGCCATGCGCTCTGTAAATATTCAAAAATAGATTTATGCACTTGGTCATTACTGTTATAGGGAATCGTTATGGTCAATGTTTGACCGTTTTTAGAACGGAACGGTGCCCCTTTTTCAAAGTGCCAGCCTGCTTTATCCAATAGTTGCTGCGCCTTTTCTAAATCATAGCTGTAAGAATCAAATTGAATATCACTATATGGAAACCCTGGAGCAAATAATGATTGGGCCTCTTGCTCAATGCCATTTAACACATGTTCAATAATTGTTTGTCGATCAAAAGCATACTGCAGCGCAAGTCTGACATCTTTATCTTGGGTCACACCATAGTCTGAGTTGAAAGATAGTATTCTAGTAGAGGAAGGTTCAGAAATCATCGTTTGGTAATGTGGATTTTTCTCTAAAGCTTGGAATTCCTCAGGTGCTAATTGACCACTCCCGAAAATCAAATCAATATCCCCTTTTTCAAGTGCCATCATCCGTGCTTGTGAATCAGGAATGATTTTGACGATCACTTTTTCTAACTTAGGTTTCTCTCCCCAATAATGCTCATTGCGTGTAAACTCAGCAAAATTGTCTTGCTGGTAAGCAGTTAAAATCCAAGGACCTGTTCCAACGGCTTTTTCAATGCCATCTTTGGTTGACCCGCTTGCTGGGAAGCCACTATCCCCTAACATACGTAATGGACGAATCAACGTTAACTCCTGTAAAAATGGATAATAAGGCTCTTTTAAATGAATCTGTAATTTCAGCTCATCTAAAACTTCTACCCGATCAATGACTGCCACCACTTCTAGCCAACTATGCGGTGCAATATTCTCCACTACGGCTTCGATATTACGTTTAACATTGTCTGCTGTAAGCTTAGAACCGTCTGAATACAACACATTATCTCGTAATGTAAATAGGTAGCGCTTACCATCTTCGGACATTTCCCATGCTGTTGCTAATCCTGGCTCTATTTGTCCGTCATTTCCATAGCGTACAAGCGGATCGTATAACATTGCCTGGGCAAACATTTCATTTGGGGCATACAAGTGTGGATTCACTTCTCCAATATCCTTTGGCCAAGACATTGTTAAAACATGCTCTTGTTCACCTTTTGCCTTTTCTTTTTTCGTCTTGTCATCAGATTGTCCGCAAGCCACAAGCACACTTACAATGAATAGGACTAGTATACTCATTATTTTTTTCAATTCACTTTCCCCTTTATACAAATCGTAATGATTACTATTATCATTCAAAATCGAATTTTAAATGATTCAGGACTTTTTGTAAAGTAGATATCCAAAATTAAATTTTACTAGCGGCAAAAACATAAAAAAACACCTCCTCTGCTCATGGAACAAAGGAAGTGCCTTATTTCTTAATAGAGTGCTATTTTAGTATGCAATAGCTCATGTAGTTCATGTAATTTTTTAATTTCATAATGCGGTTCAATACCACTCGTATTTTCAGTATTACGGATGTTAAACCAGCATGTATCGATACCTGACAGCAATCCGCCTTTTATGTCTGATGTCAAAGAATCGCCGATAATAAGCGTCTTTGCTTTATCAAAATGCTCAATGCGTTCAAATACATAATCAAAAAAGGCAGGCATTGGTTTTTGATAGCCCGTTTGCTCGGAGATAAAGATGCCTTTAAAATATTGCGCTAAATCAGCATCCACTAGTCGTTTATTCTGTGTCAGCGTTACGCCATTTGATACGACATACAAATGATAGTGATTAGCTAGTTGAGCGATAACTTCATAAGCCCCCTCTACATAATGATGTGCTTCCTGTAAGTATTTTTGGAATAAAGATTCAAAATAGACGCCATCGACCTCCATCCCAAATTCTTTTAAAGCAACCGCAAATCTTGTATTATGTAGTGTATTTTTTGTCACTTCCCCACGCTCAAATGCTCGCCACATCGATTCATTAATTTCTTTGTAGCGCGCAATCATCTTGGGTGTAGTTGCTATCTTTTCCTCTTTAAACATGCGGTCAAGTGCTGCATTTTCAGCTAAATCAAAATCTAGCAATGTATCATCTACGTCAAACAATAATATCTCATATTTCGTCATGTTCATTCCCACTTTCTTCGATGCATTGTGACTATTTACTCTATATCATGATAACGTGTTTTATAAAAAATAACAGTAAAATGTCCTATGACAGAATATTAGGACATGTATGCGCTTTATATACATGCTTATCAGTCTATTGAAACAGAGGAACTTTTTCCTATATTGGGTAAAAAAATATTCGTCTAGACCTAAAATAGCCCATTCTGCAATTTCATATTTGAAAATATTGATGAATATGAGACAATAGAATGCTAGAAAGGAAGATGTACGAAAGATGACAACCCTACAAAAAATAACGCCTGTCTTTGATCCATGGGAAGCTTATTTAGATGTGGAACAGCATGGACATATGACGCTCTCTAATATTGAATTTACAACAACAACACTTTGTAATATGCGCTGCGCACACTGTGCAGTAGGCTATACATTACAAAATAAAGACCCTGAGGCATTACCAATTGAAATAATTCTAAAACGCTTAGATGAAATACCCCATTTAAAAACACTCAGCATTACTGGTGGGGAACCGATGATGAGTAAAAAGTCTGTCCAGAATTATGTGCTCCCGCTTTTAAAATATGCGCACGAACGTGGTGTACGAACACAAATGAACTCCAACTTAACATTGGAGCCAGCACGTTATTTACTGATTGCACCTTATTTAGATGTCCTTCATATTTCCCATAACTGGGGAACGATAGATGAGTTTGTGGAAACGGGCTTTGCAATGATGGAGCGCAAACCAACATACGACCAGCGTGCAGCTTTATTCCAACGTATGATTGATAACTCAAAAATGCTAGCTGAACATGGCGTAATGGTATCAGCAGAAACAATGTTAAACAAAAAAACTTTACCATACTTAGAACATATTCATAACCAAATCATCCATGAAATGAAATGTGCACGTCATGAGGTGCATCCAATGTACCCATTGTAATATATTTCGTGACTTAAAACAATATAAGAAAACGACTCATCCCATTAAGGATAAAGCCGTTTTAACTAGTTTATGTATGTTTAATTTCCCACATGTATAATATATAGTACCGTCTTCCATTTTAACTTCTTTCATAATCTCGTTTCTTCTATGTGCTTCTTTTCTTAATATATCAAATACTTTTTCATTCAATAAGCATCAACCATCCTTTCTTTCATAATTAATAAACTCAAATTTCAACCCATTCTCTTCATATTCTTCCCTGTGTACTTCTTTAAATTGCTGTTTTACTTGCTCGTATGGAAAATGTCGATCTCCTACTTTATCATCGTGTATGTAAGTAATAAAAACTTTATCACTGTGTGGTAATGCTTGTTTAAACAACTCTTGTCCACCACAAATCCATAAATCCTTATCTTGACTTCCGCTATGTAAATAATGATTCAGTACTTTATCAAATGATGATTCTACAATTACACCTTTTGGTACTATTAGTTTCTTATCTGACGTTAAAACTACATTAATCCTTTTTGACAATGGTTTATCTAATTCTAAAAATGTATTCTTCCCCATTAGACAAATATTTGGATGACCATTATTACTCTGTGTTAATTGCTTGAATCGTTCTAAATCTTTCTTAATTCTGTACTGTAATTTTCCTTTCACTCCTATAGAGTGTGTTTCATTAATTGCTGCAATGATATTAATCGACATTTATTCCTCCTGCTTAAAATTGACTACTATATACTTAAATTGTAAAATATAGTTGTGGCTAAACCGCATCTTCCTTAAGACTAATGAAGTCACTTCCATAGTTCTTTATTTAAGTGAGTGCTTAATTTGCATTCACTCTTTTTTATTTAAAAAGCCTGTGGTGCTTTAATAGTTGGATGTGGATTGTAATTTAACAATTCGATATCATCAAAATCAATCTCTCCAATATCTCTAAATTGTTTAACACGTTCACTCAATTTTAATGTAGGTAATTCTTTAGGTTCACGTTCAGTTTGTTCTTTCAATGCATCTAAATGAGTAGAGTAGATGTGGGTGTCTCCCAATTGACCAATTAATTTTCCAACTTTTAAACCTATCATTTCAGAGATGATATGAGTAATTAATGAATAACTAGCAACATTAAAGCTCCAACCATGAAAAACATCTGAACTTCTCATTTGGAATAAACAATCAAGATATCCATCTCTTATGTAGAATTGGAACGCATCATGACATGGTGGTAATGTTTGAGTATGAGCAACAGATGGGTTAGCTGAATACACCTTTAATCTACGACTATCTGGATTAACTTTAATTTCATTAATAACATTCATTAATTGATCAATTCCATCGTTATTAAAATCACGCCAAATACTACCGTAAATTTTCCCTAAATCATAACCGTTTACTTTTGCATCTTCACGAAATTCATCTAATGTAAAGGTAGGAGTGTGAGAATGCTCATTCATTTCTTTTAAATATTTCTTATACGCATCACGAGTCCAAATATCTACATTCTGATCAAGTAAAAATTTCAAATCTGTAATGCCTTTTAAGAACATAATTGTCTCAGCTACTACACCTTTCCAATATACTCGTTTAGTTGTTAATAGTGGGAAGCCATCCTGTAAATCAATTTCAAATTGATTACCAAATGAACTAACTGTTCCTGTACCAGTTCTATCTCCTTTAATTACACCTTCTTCTAACACTTTAAATACTAAATCCTTATATACTAAATCAACATGTTTACCCAATGACATTCTCCTTTGTGTAAAAGTAATGAGAGCAGAAATTAATCCACCCTCATATAAAATTATGTATTTATTTATTAATCCCTTCAATTTCAATCCCTAACTCATGAAGTGTAAATAGCATACCTGCCAAAACACCATCACTTTCTGGAGTATGTAATTTTAGATTTTCCTTGTAAGCTTCCAACAATATCTCTTCCCTTGTTAATTCAACTTCATAACCAACATATAGTGCAATAGCAAGTTGTTCAATTGAAATGTTATTCAAGGGTGACAAATCGTCTAACCAACAATCATCTTTGTTTAATTGATTTTGAATATGTTCAAGTAAAAGCAATTCCTTGCCAAACAGTTTACTCGCAGTTTCTATTGCTTGTGATTCTAACTTTGTTACTGTTAACTTTTTAGATTTAGTAGCTTCAGTTGCTCTTTCATTATTCTTTTTTTCTATCCTAAAATTCAATTCCTCTAAAACTTGTTTATATTTGTCTACGATATAGATAGATGGGTCTACGTTCTTATTTTTATATGATTTAACTTGCATATTTACCTCCATAACTATTTATTAAATAATTTCTTGAACTTTTTCTTAACCTTATCCTTTAAACTTTTAGGTGTGTCTTTTACTAATTCAGTTTCAATAACTTCAACATCCTGTGTATCATTATTTACAACTTTTGTGGCACTCTCTGTTTCTAATTTAACTTCTTCTTTGCTGATTAAAACACTATCTGATAATTCATGAGGTGCTTCTGTAGGTTTATTAAATTGCACAAACTTATTGTTGAATCGTTCATTTCCTACATCATAATAATCTTCATATGATACAACTCCATTACCGTTATATTGTGGTACAAACGATACTCCTGTTTGCTTTGCTTCTAACTTACGTTCTTTACGTGATTTCATAACATCATTCTCCTTTATATGCATTTACATTTATTAATTTACTAATTCAATTGCATGTAAATCTTGTTCAAAAATAATTCCACCTGAATGACTTCCATCTTTCCTAGTTTCTAAAATTACACTTATTGAACCTGCATTTACACTATACACCTCATACTTCTCTTTTAGTGGTGAATTAAGAAATAATAAAGCTTTTGTTCCCAATGCCTTAAAATCGTTTACTTTAATAAAACTTCCTACTTCAATATCTTGTATCTTTAACAAGCGATCACTCCTACTTATAATATTTTAATTTTACGTAATTATTATATTTATATTATGTATTATGCTAATTGTTTTTGTTCTTCTATGTATTTATCATAATCTTCTTTGTACATCCATATATATCCTCCAGATGTTTTTCGGTGTCCTTTGCAAACTTTACTAACTGCGCTGGCATCTATTTTAATAAATTCAGATGCATTACTTATGGAACTCCATTGCTTTATTTTATTATAGTTCAAATCTAGTTGAATTATTTTTCTTTTTAAAAAGCAATTTTTCTCGCCTTTCATGGATCTTTCTTTTTTTGTGAGTCTTAAATTAAACCCTTTATCTATGTATTTAGTGATAGATGTAGTTGATAACCCGATATTATTTGAAATTTTCAAAATTGAAGTTCCATTATTCCATAAATCTAGAATTTCAAATAATATTGACTTAGATGACTTCTTAGCAAGCTCCTCCCACTGTAAATCATTTAATTCTAAAATATGAGTTAATTCACTATTTAAAATACTATTCCTAATGTAATCTAACGTGTTTTTACTACAATTTAATTCAATATAATTATGTATACCTTGTTTAAACGCCATTTCTTTTTTTATTTTATCGTTCTTTATTTCTTCTTCAAAAGTTCTACCTCCAACGCTTTCAAAGCTATCACCGTAATGTTGTGACCCATGCACTTCAATTATAGTATTGTGTTTAGGGATATAAAAATCATACCTCTTATTGTCGCTCCAAATAAAAGACTTTTCTTTGATAAAACCAACTTTCAATTCTTTTAAGATATTGTACATCATTTTTTCTGCAAAACTCATCTTATCTGAACAACTTGGACAAGACAATCCATTTCTATTAATATTCACAATTACTTTATTTTCAATAAATGTTTTACAATCAGGACACTTCCAATTCACGTTTTTTGTACTGTTTTGCGTGTACCTATACCCATCTTCAGGATTTGCAAGTAAGGAAGCAAGTTCTGGATTAGTAGTCCACATATCATTGTAACCTTTTAAGATTTTATGATTACCATGACAATATGGACATCCATGACCTTTGCTTCTGGTATTTATGGCTGAATCCCACTCATGCCCACATTTGCCTAGCCACCAAACTTTTATTGCTTTACTACACGAAACATCATAAGGAGTCAGATTACCGTTTTTAGTTGGATGCCATTCTTTCGCTAGTTCTGGATTGAGTAAGGCTAATGAGTTTATAGACTTTGGTATTCTTCCTATGCAATAAGGACAGCTTGTACCATCATTCTTACTTCTATTAGCTATACTTGCTTCCCACTTGTGATTTTTATTAGATATACATATCCATCGAGCTTTAATCTTCATGCCCTTAGTAACCTTGTAAACATCTAATCCAAGCTCATTATTCTTTTCAAAGTCCCATTCAACCCATAATTTTGGGTTCACTTTCAGCATTGCATTAGGTTTCAATTCATTTACTCTATTTAGGTCTAACTCTTCACCAGTTTGAATATTTATATATGTATTCTTACACACTTATTTATCCTCCTCGTCAGGAGGGTAGCTACCACTTTACTGTACAGTTCCTATTTTTTATGTATTAATTAACTTTATCTTCTTGAACAACATTAACTCCAACTTTTACCCATTTACCATCTTCAGAAATCTTCACATACCGTAATTCTGAACCTCTACTAAATCCTAAACGCTCTAAAAACAGCTCTTTATGCATCTGCGATTCTTTATTTTTAACATTACTCATACACAAAATCTCCTTTTGTTAATTATTAACCTTATGTATTATTTATATTAAACGTATTTCTACGTGAATTTTAATCTACTAAGTACTTCAATGCGTGATTACTCGCTTTTTGCTGTAACTTAACCTGATTCTCAATAATTTTTTCAATATCTTTCATTGCAATATTTCTAGCAGCATTAACATCGGCGTTAACTTTATGATTGCAAGTTTGACAATGGAATGTATCTTGAGTAGGTCTCCATTTAGGTTTACTATTTTTCTTTTCTTCTTTCGTTCGATTGTCGAAATGGATAATTCCACATTTATTACATCTACTAGATGTGTATTTGGGATTAACTACTACAACCTCAATACCAACTTCTTCAGCTTTATATGTAATGTATTGTTGCAATTGATAATAAGTCCACGTCTTTAAGAATGTGTTTTCCTCTGAAATACCAGTTAAATCTTCCATTTGAATTGTACCACAACCTAGGCGTACTGCTTCATCTATAATAAACCTTGACCAATTATGATTCTTAGTTTGTTTGAAGTTAGCTATTTTACCACTAATCTTATCTACTGCTTTAGTACGACATTTAATACCATGTCCAACAGAACCTTTTCCAGCCCATTTGCGTGATTCTTGAATACGTTTTTTACGAGCAATAACTTGATTCTCGAAGTCTCTAATTTCCTTACCGTCACCTACAAATTTACGATAATAGCTATCATCAGATACTCCCAGAGTGGCAGGTACTGCTACGCCTACATCAATTCCTAGTATTTTATTTTTATCTAAGCTATTAATTTTATTAGGTTTAAAGCTGTGACCTAATGAGAGAACCCACTTTCTCTTTTGTTTATCATAAATAATCTTCGATGCACTTAATTCATACTCACCACTCATGATCTTTTCAATCGTAGCAAATTCAGTGTTCTTTTTATTTCCTAGTTTAAATGTTAACCAGCTAGGGATTTTAGGAATATCGAAATCTATAAAAGTCATATCCTTATTTTTTTTAATCCAGTCGTCTTTAATTTCTTCGTACTTTTCTTTTGCGAATTCTTGTAAATCTTTAACTGCTTCTTCACTAAAAAGATGAATCTTAATGTAGTATTCATTATTAATCTTGCTAATCAATGGCTTTCTACGTCCATTTAATTTAACTTTACCATCTGACATTTCCTCCATTTTAATATCTAAAGGAATATGCTTTCCGTGATATTGAACTTCTCGTTCCCCTCTTAATACATCTTTCCAATGATTATTTGTTGAATTTATTTCATTAAAAATAAGTAACGCTTTGTTCATCCCAGTTAAATATAAGGCTTCATTCTTAGATTTGTAATGTTCCCCAATTAAATTGCTAATGTCTGCTTGCAATTGAACTACTTTCTTTTCACGAGGGAACTCTCGTTTAATACTTTCAAACTCTAATCCAAATTTTTCTTTATAGAATTCATGGTATCTACTTCTGTAATTTAAAGAATAAGTATGATAATCCCAAGTTTTAAGAATAGTGAAATTAGCAATATCTCGAGTTTGATGTAATACTTTAAACATACCATGATAAATTGTTTTACTCATAATCTCTTGTAATACCTTATTGTTCGATTGGATTTCAACTGGTGCGAATAATCTAGTTTTAATTGTACGTGTTGTTAAGCCTTCTGCTGATTTATTTCTTTTTGATGGTTTATTTTTAATTTCTGACATTTTAACTACCTACCTTTTAGTTTTTATTTGGTGCGAATAAGACAGAATTTTTATGTTAGCTTATGATTCACACTTCTAAATTTTATAATTATTCAACCTCTTACATACTCATATGAATTGTTACGGGTGGTCAAGAAGTTGATGAATTAATTACCCGTCTTCTCTCTATTTACATACTCATATGAATTGTTACAGATTTTACGACTCAAAACGAATTGGATTATCTCTCTCTATTTACATACTCATATGAATTGTTACTGCGAAAATTATGTATATCTAATCATTTTTTCTGTATATGTAAATTTATCGAGTGTCAAAGGTAGATTTAAAATTAGTTTTCTATGTATTTGTTGACCAAGACTTCTCGATATAGCGCAGGAGAGTCTGCACAAGTAGTTTTTGATTATAACTCTTGCTTATTAATTGATCCTTTAAGCATCACACCTTTCAAATTATTTTGTTGTTCGTACTATGTAGGTTGTTACATTTTTAGGTGTACTTAATGGGAAAAACAGATTCTTCCTTCTCACACGTACTATGTAGGTTGTTACAGCGAATTTTTCGTATGAGATTACCGAGTGTAGAATCGTTATTTTCTGACATTTATATGTATTTACTGATTTAATATGTATCCGATTCACTTCTCGCCATTATTCGCTTAATGGACTGGTATCACGCAGGGAAGTCTGCGTTATCAATAGAGTAAATATTAATTTCTATTGACGTTAGTTAGGTGTTTGCGGTAAGGAGATATATTACACGTTAACCTTACCGCAAATTTTATGTATTTATTAATTTAAGAATACCATATTGCAATCACATTGCAAGCATTTTTATGTATTTTTTAATTTAATTTTTAAATAATATCCATGATTTATTTAAAGTTAATTATACAAATTTGTTATTTATAGCCTCATTCTGTCAGTTACATCAATTTATTGTTATAAAATTATAGTGCATCTACGACAAACTTAGACCAACTTTCCAATCTCTCATAATTTTCTTTTAATTCATTAATCGAGTACCATTTACCCTCTAATTGATCAGTTTCTGCAACTTCTACTTTAGCATCTTCTGATAACTCAATAGTAGCAAGTAGTCCAATGTGAACTCGACCAACCTCATTTTTATCATCATTAATTAATCCAACAACTTTTATTTCTAATTTCTCTGAATCAATCTCTAATTCTTCGTTAAGCTCTCGATTTAAATTTTCCAGTAGAAGTTCATTAAAATTGTCTAATCCCTCAATTACATTCATATGACCGCCTACACCTAATGAAATACTACCGTGTAAACGTGTCTCTCCACCTCCAGATAAACGAGTATAACCAAAGTAACTATCACCTTTTTTGATTACTGCATATGGAATTGGTTGTTTGTATGTAACATCTTCTTCAGCATCTCCACGACGCATTGTACTAATATTGCTACTTAGATTATTTACAATCGAGTTAACTGTTTCAGGATTATCTTTAGCATTTAATACTCCTTGAAATAATAACTCTTCAGTAGTAAATAATTGTTTACGTTCAGTAACTAGAATGATTTCATCCATCTTGTTAAATGTCTTTGTCATAATTATATATTTCCCCTTTTATTTCTGTGATTTATTTGCTTATGTAATATTTATTAAACTACGCTTCACAACTACTACATAGCTTATCTTTACTGAATTGTTGAGCAGCATTTGTACTATGTTGGTAATAAAGAGTCTTAATCTCATTTTTCCATGCAAAGATATATAAATCATTAATTTCCTTTGCTGACATTTTAGGATTAACCATAATATTTAATGATTGTCCTTGGTCAATAAATTTTTGACGCATTGCAGCTTGTTCTAATACTACATATTGGTCAATCTCGGCGAAAGTCTTAAACACTTCTTTCTCATGATCAGATAAGAATTCTAGATGCTGAACAGAACCATCATTACTACGAATACTATTCCAAGTTTCTTTATTATCTTTTCCATAAGATTCTAAAACCTTTTTGAGATATGGATTACGAATAGTTACTTTTGCTTTAGCAACATCTTTAACGTATACATTACTGAATCGAGGTTCGATTGATTGAGAAACTTGACCCAGAATGAATGCTGAAGAAGTTGTTGGCGCTGTAGCTAAACGGGTAGTGTTACGTCTACCATAACCTTTTAATAATTCTGGTTCTCCAAACATTTCGGCTAATTCTTTTGAAGCTTTTAATGATCTTTTATCAATTAATTTAGCAATACGAACATTCAGCGTAGAAGCTTCTACACTTTCAAAAGGAATCATTTTAGATTGTAAAAGCGAATGCCATCCTAATACACCTAAACCTAATGCTCTGTGATTTTTAGCGAAATTATAAGCCCGTTCCATATATTTGAAAGCATCTCGTTTTTCTTGTTCATCGGAATCTCTCATAGCTTCCAAGTCACTAACGAATTCAGAAATAACAGCGTCTAAGAAATAAATCATAGTTTCTACTGCATCAGTATCCTTCCACTCATCAAAATGTAATAAGTTCATAGAAGATAAACAACATACAAATGACTCTTTGTCGTTGTTTGGTAATTTTACTTCTGTACATAAATTACTTTGATTAATTATCATACCCTTATCTTTATATACATCTACAGTATTATTATTAACTGTGTCAGTAAAGAATATATAAGGATATCCAATTTCTACACGACTCTGAATAACTTTAGCCCAAATAGAACGCTTTTGATTATCCCCTGCAATCATCTCTTTCATCCATTTATCCGTAACAGTTACTCCATGAGTCATTTTTTGAATAGGATTACCTTCACTCCCTATTTGTAAAAATTCTTCAATATCAGGATGTTCAATAGGCAAGTATGGAGAAAATGCACCTCTCCTCATGCTACCTTGTGATGCAACATCAATAAGAGTTTCAAACATTTTCATAAAATGAACTGCTCCTGAAGATTTACCATTATCTTTTATTTCTGCTCCACGATGACGTAAGTTTCCAAAGTAACCAGAAGTTCCTCCACCAAACTTACTCATCATACCAACTTCACCATGAGTATATAAAATATTAGCCATGTTATCATCAATATTACTCCCAAAGCAACTAATACTTAATCCTTTATTATTACCGAAATTAGACCAAACTGGAGAAGATAATGAATAGTAGCCTTTACTTAAATATGTATAAAACTTATCAGAGAATCCTTCAATTCTTAAAATTTTCTCAGCATGGTCAGATATTTCTTTTAATCGATGTTCAGCACTAACTCCTTCTTTTAAATATCCACCTTTTAAAAAGTTTCTACTATTTTCGTTTAACCATTCAAATGCCATAAGTTTATTAGACTCCCTTTTAATAATAAAATTTGGCAGTTTTATAACATACCAAGGTTCTATTATTAATTAAAACAAATCATTTGCTCCGATGCTTTTAGTTCTCTTAGTATAATTAACTGAACGTTTATCAAAGAAATCTACATGTTTCGTACTTTCTAATTCATCTGTAAACCAATCTGTCTGATCTACTAATTCTTCATTGATTTCAAAAATAGGTTCAAATCCAGTACTCTTTAATGAATTATTCAATCTATTTTTAATAAACTCTATAACTACTGCTTTAGGTAAGAAATCTAAATCTCCATCTTCATATATCCAATCCACTACAGACACTTCTGATTCAAACGTATTCTTACAAGCTTCATAAACTTTATTACTCAATTCTTCATCGAACCATTCAGGATTTTCATTTCTAATAATACCAACTAATTCAATACCGAACATTCCGTGTAATTGTTCTTCTTTAGATGTAGCTTCAATAGCATTAGACATACCTTTAAATAGATTCTTATACTTATTGAACGACATGATAATTAAGAACTGAGAGAATAGGGATACGTGTTCAATAAATAACGAAAATAGAATAAGTGATAATGTAAAATCTTTATTACTCTCAGTTTTAAGATATTTCACAGCACTCGTTAAACTATTAACTCTCTTAGATAGAGCAGGGATTTCTTGAATTTTTTCAAACTCATCATTCAACCCTAAAACTTCTAATAGGTGAGAATATGCATCACTATGTCGTACTTCTGACTCTCCAAAAGTAGCACCTACTGCTCCTACTTCAGGTTTAGGCATACGATTATGCAAATCTCCCCAAAAGTTTTTAACTGCAACTTCTACCTGTGAAATAGCTAACATTGCATTCTTAATCGCATTACGTTCTTTGTCACTAATATTAACCTTATAGTCATGAATATCCGAAGTGTAATTAAACTCAGTATGCAGCCAGTATGAATGTTGGATCGCCTCTTTATATTCATTTAAGTGCGGATATTCATAAGGTTTTAAATTTATTCGACTCTTAAAAATATCAGGTTTTCGTTCTTGTGAGCGTTTTTCCCGATAAAGGATATACGCCTTAGCTGTTGCTTTATACTTAGAATTAAGAAGAACCATTTCTACAATATCTTGAACATATTCAACGGACAGTTCATTTTCTCCATCATTTGATTTACTCAATGCTTCTAATACATCTTGAGCAAGCACCTCTGACTCTTCACTGTCAAACTCTCCTGTTTCCTTCCCTGCTTTGCTAATAGCATTAGTAACCTTCTCTAGTTTAAATTCTACTACGGAGTTATCTCTCTTCTTAATTGTTTTTGTTAATGTCAAATTATTTCCTCCTTGTTTATGTATCTGACTGATTCACTTTAATAGAAATTGTTATTCTTCAAGGAGTTCTTTGATAACTTCAATCGGCTGAATTCCATTTAATTTTAATTGACCTTCATCACTGTCTATTAGGATTACTGGCACACTTGATAAATTATACTTCTCAATTGCATCACTATCTTTAGCAATGTCTATTGTATCAAATGGAATTCCCTCTCCTTCTAAGATGTTTTGCATTTTATGGCAATCTGGACACATTGGTGCAGATCGTTTAATTAATGTTAATTTATTTTTCATAAGTATATCCTCTTCCAACTTTTATTATTAGTTCAATTATGTATTTACCATATTAATAATTAAGTAAAATATTCTCTACAATTTGTTTAGTTGTCATTTTACCTGTATCAAATTTTACTACTTCTAAATGTTCAACCTTATGTAATGCTTCTTCGTATTTACCTTTAGCATATTTCAACTTATCCAGTGATACATAATCATCGCCTCGATTATTAAATCGTTGCTCTAAAACTTTATCATCTGCATATAAGTAAATGATTGTTGCTTTATCTTTCATTTTTCGTTCAATAAATCTACGCTGCTCATCAGATAACATTGCAAAGTCATCATACATTTCTGCATATACTTCATTACAATATGTAAATCTGTCGAATATTACATTATCCATCTTAGTAAACTCTAGAAACTTTTCAAATAATTCATCTTGTGTACATTTTGAGTGTTGAAAACTTGAACCCTTCAAAATTTTAAACTCTGTAATGTCAGAAAGCATTTCAACTAGACTTGTCTTACCACTACAATCCGTTCCTACTACAATATAATTTATATTAATCACCACAATCCTTATGTATTTGTAAATGCATTATTATTTCCGTATGTTATCTCTGTTAGTTCTCTAGGCTTGTATTTCCTATTCTTCTGTTTATTAATAATTCCTCTTACTTCACCTAATGTATTATTAAAAATACTTATGTTTGGAAGCTTAGGTTTTAACTTGTCATTCGCACTTTTCATGACATCCAACATATCCTTGGCTTTCCTACGTTCATTTCTAACTATATCTGAAACTCCCACAGCTAAAGCAGTGGGGTTCTTATCTATACAAATTTCTTTCATACTCTCATCATCTCTAATGGATGATTACATCATAAGAATACTAATTTGTTTCGATAAGACTTTCATGGACAATCTAACTGTTGTTAGAATTAACGTCCTGTAGGCTCATTTCAAAACCTTTAATTTTATTTTAATACTTATCACTTTAAATACCCATACTACTAATCAATTTACTGTCACTATTCTTAACTTTATCTATTTCCACGTCATGCAATTCTTTAAATTTATCAAACTTCTCAAAACACCAATCTCGATTAATTGTTTTTAAATCATCATTCACGTTCATAATTAAAAATGCACTATATAAATCACGTTGTACATTTCCACATTCAAATTCGTTCCAACGTTCACTTAACGATTTCTTTACATAGTCATCAGTAAAATGATTATATTGACTCGCCTTTACTGAATACGTATCAATTTTCTTTAATTCTTTATCATCGTATTTCAATTTATTATCCAATATAGTCAGAAACATACTCGGTGCTTTATTGGCTAATGATTTACCGAAACGCTTTTTCTTATTAATTTTACCTGTTTTTTCGTTTACAGACGTTTCTTTCGCTCTCGCTTGTAAAGCTTTGTAATTCATCTGTTCAACTTTTACATCATCGCCTAAAGACAACACATAATTAGCTAATTTGTTATGTGATTGTTTACGAATATCTGCTATTTTCCGTTGCAATTCTGCTAATTGATGTTTTGTTTTCATGCAGTTGTTAGATTGAATCCATTTTCCTTTATTCTCTTTTTTAATTGTTCCATCTTCATTGAATTTATGAGGATTATTTGCTCTACGTTGACGATTTAATTTGCGTTGCAGTACTCGTTTCTCACGTTCAATATTGTTGGCTTCTGGCGCTAACTCCAACAGCTTAACATCTGATTCGGAAGCAATAGCAATTGTTTGAGTACCTATATCAATCCCAACTTTATCTTCATTTCTAGGTTGTTTGACTTCACCTGTTTCAGCATTAATTTTTTTAGGTGGAATTCCATCTAATACTAATTGAACATAGAATTTATACTTGCCACGAATTAATTTTCTCACAATACGACAGTATTTCACGGGATTACATAAAGCCATTTGAGCGTAAGTATCATTCTTTTTGATGATGACATGGATTGATAATTTATTCCATTGAATTTTGTTATCAATAAATCGAATTCCTGTTTTATTACTTTTACCTTCCAAGCTATTCAATTCATCATATTTCTTAAAATAGACTTTATCTGCTTCGTGAAACATTAATTTCTGAAAAGCATTAAATACTCTTGTTGCTATTTTTTGAGCAGTAAAACTATCAATATTTGTTTTAAAATGTTTTTGCATTGGTTTCACATATGTATGGAGTGAATACTCAGTCAAACCGTATTGTTTATTTAGTTCGTTAAATTGTTTGTTACGTTCTTTCCCTTTGGTCATTTTGCATACTTTTTGATATTCTTTACTTTGCTTCATTGAATCATAACGTTTATATAATTCACCTAAGCAAGCATTATACATTTGACGACCAGTTTCTAGCCTTTTATTTAAAATAGTTTCTTGAAATGGTTCAGTTTTTAAAGATAACGTTAAAATAAAATTTGACATGACTATTCACTCCTTTCTAGTATCTTGTTTTTTGCTTTTCAACATACATTTTAATGGTTTCACTTGATACGCTTCTTGCTGTCGAAACAAAATAAGAACGTGTCCATAAGCTAGGCATTTTTTCAAGTTGGGAAAATTCTTCTCTTAATTTTTTACTAGTTATTCCTTTGATTTTCTGCATAATATCAGAAGGACTCAATGTAGGTAAGCAGTTTAAGAATAAGTGAGTATGATCTTTATCACACTTTATAGTAATGATTTCTATTTCCATATCTTTACATATTTCTTTGACTAATTCTTTGAACCGTTCTTCTACATGAGGAATTAAAAATATCTTTCTTCTGTATCTTGGACAGAAAATAAAGTGGTAGTTAATTAAACTTACTGTTGTTTGAGTTCTTCTATATTTATTATCCATATATACATAATACTACCAAATGTGTATGTGGTCAATGGTTTTATACAAAAAATATTAATTTAATTCGGCTATCCATCCCACACCTTAAGGAGTGGGCTTTTCGCCTATTGTTGTAAGCAAATTCATCTTTAATGTGCTGATACAGATGTTTGTAAAATGGTTTCTTAAAGCATAAATCCTTTAATTTAACTTTTAGTTTCCTCGTCTTTTTAATCCACTTGATTCTTTTTCTAAACTTCAATAATCATTCACCTTCCTTGATAGTTGAGCAGAGAAAGAGTATTATCAATCTCCGCTCAAACATTATGTATTTATTTTAAACTCCCAATTACTCTATATTGACCATTGATTCTTCCAAATTGCTTAGCTTTAGATTCACTAGAAACTAACACATCTAAAATTCCTGTATGAGATATTGCTCCGCCTCTGTCTAAGATTACTGCATTTTCTGTTGTACCATTAGGGTATTTTAATTCTAATAAAGTGTATAGCGGAAGTCCTTTATAGCTTGCCACAACTCTATAACCTTGATAGTATTCAGAGTTGCCTAAGAAGACACCACTCGCAGATGTGCCAGTACAACCCTCTGGACAATATGCAGTGTAAGCTGTGAATTCAGCATTAATCCACCCTGATTGAGTACCAATATCTACTTGTTTATTACTATTACCATTCAGTATTTGCTGCTTTTTATTTTCATTTGCTAATCGCACCTGTTCAGCCTTTTTAACTTCCTCAATTCTCTTGGCTTCAGCTAATTGTCTTTCTCTTTCAATCCTAGCCAATCTTTCTTGTTCAAGTTTAGCTCGTCTCTCCTTCTCTAAGCGTTGACGCTCTGATTCTTCTAATCTTTTTCTTTCCTCTTCTTTCAAACGTTCATATTCTTTTTTAAGACTATCGAAAGGTGGTATAAATCGATAAGTAGCTAACTTTTTCTCAACGTCATCAGAAGTGTATTTATGTACATTGCTACTGACCTCTTTATGGTTCTCTTGTATAACTTTAGATGCAAATACTCCCCAACCAAGAGTGCATACGATAATAGTTGGAACTGTCACAGACTTATTAAACTTCTTCATTTATTCGCTTATTATCCACAAACATATCTCATTCGAATCTCATATGACAATTATATAATTGTGCGATTCTCTTGCAGAAATAAACTTCCCTACTTTCTTATTTTATGTATTTTTTATAATTAATCTAATTTGTTATGAATTGTAATGTGCGTTACACCGTTGATAATTTTAGATGAAATGATATATCCACTCTTCAATAATGCGTTTTGTATAGTTTCAGCATCATACTCATCATTAATTTCTAATGTGAATCGTCCTAGTATATTTTCAACTTCTTTTTCCAAAGTAGCATAACAAATCTTATCATTATTAATAAAAAGAACATCTCCATTTTCTGATAATTCATATCCATTATCATATAGTATCTTTGTAAATGACTTTGTATAAACATTTTCTGAACCAAAGATAATCTTAGAAGGCATATCTGATTTAAAGCGTGAATAGAGTTCTTCTGGAATATTTTCATGATATGTATAATATTTTACTGAAACATTCTTAATTTCTACTTTTACATGAGACAAGTCATCGGCAGTTAAAATTGTCATCACTGTCATACGATCAGTCCTTTCTAGTATATCATTTTCGTAATATATGGTTTTTATTTAATTTTTAAATCCTCCAAGGAATTCACGCCCACATAAAATCAATTTTTCGATTGCTTCCTGTGTGACTCCCTCGTCTACTAAAAACTTTTTACTTTTCATAGGCTTCCCAAAGAATAAATCCTTATCTTTTCCTACTAATACTTCAATATCAAACCCTAATTCCTTCTTTATGTACTCCTCTTGAATCTGGTAAGGCACAACTAGTGCTGCATTCAATTCACAACATCTAATGGCTAAGGATAGAGTTTTCCCACTACCTCTTAAAACCTTTGGTACTGTAACAAGTCTATTTTCTTTCAATGATTTATTTAATAATCTCCAAACAGTTCCTTTAATGTTGCTAGAATAACCAATTTCTATGATGTGTTTAAGATCGTAAATCAACCTATTCATCTTGTCACATGCTGTAGCAATGATATCTGCTTGTCTTAACTCTCCATTTTCAAGTGTTTTTTGTAATATGTCTGACAGCAATTTATCATTAATACTAACGAGTTCATTTTTATGTTTTCTTAATTCTTTTAGATGTTCGTATTTAATCTTCTCATTATGGGGGATCACTTTAAAATGATTTAATAAAGATTGATATGTATTTGATAAAGTTTTAATTAGATTACCGTTTACATGTTTTTCTTCTAAATTAGAATTGATTTTCTTAATTACGATTTCCATATTTTTAATGACGTTTTCCATATTTATTTTCTCCTTTGACGATTAGCCGTCACCTATAATTATGTATTTTTATAAAATCAAAATATTATTTAAGTCTTACTTTAGCGTTTAAAAACATTTTGATTTAAATAGTCCCCTAACTTTGACATGGCTTTGGTATCTAATGTAATTAAATGCTGACTACCTTTATCATGCAGTGTCAAATTTAGTTCCACTCCTTTTTCATTAACCTCGCACCAAGGGTTAATTGTCACTGTTTTAGAGATGTTGAGATTTGGCTTTTCGTCTTGTTTATCCTTAATCAAGGTTTTATCTGATTATAATCAGTAACTTCTTTCTCACCTCTTACAATCAGATTATTTAACCTTTGATACTCATTTCCTAACTCATCAATATATCGAGTATTAAAAAGTCTTCCTTCGATATTTAAAGTGTTTTTATTGACCAGTCGCTCAATTTCGATTAGATCTAGTAAATCCTTAGTTACTTTATCTGTACCACGTTTATTATCAGAAAGAACTGCACATAAGTATAGCTCGTCTTTTAACTTTTTCTCAGCATCCTTAATTACAGTCAAAGCTACCTCTTTAAACTCATTGATCTCCTTCTCATACTTCTTTGTTAAATAAGCGTTATAAGCGTTTTGTAAAATTGTCATAATTTATTTTCTCCATTCTTATCATGTATTTTTTAATAATATTGTCATTTTATCTAAATTCTATATTAGGAATATGATAAAAAAATCAAGATATTCACCATATTCCTAATATAATTACTACTTATTTCTCAATTAACTCTAATTCAAAGCTATTTCCATTATCATCTACACGAATACTAAATACATGTGTATATTCGCTGATATTGACATTACTGAATTCAAATTCTAATCCAGAAGTCAATACTGCGTTATTAATAATTACTTTAAAGTCGTGAGATGCAATTCCATCACTATTATATAAGTCACCTTCGGCAATTAGCTTAAACTTCTTTTGATTGTCACTATGATATAATGGTTTAAATTTAATTTTAGTTGATTTAGGAGTTAATTCTTTTTCGAAGTCAGACAAATCTTCGGTAGTGTTAACTTCTCCAATAACTTTTATCATATCAATATCAAAGTTTGTAATATTAATTGCAAAATACGATGCTTGATCACTATGTACTAATTCACCTTTTGTAGCTGCATTTAGTTTCGATACAAATTTTCCACTTTCATCAAATACCTTTAACTCCAACACGTCCATTAAAAAGTTACTCATAAAATCATCCTACTTTCTTCTAACTGTATTTTTGTACTTAGGTTTACGATTTTCTGTAAGCTTTTCAAACTTACCTTTCCATGTACTGATCACACGTTTCAAGTGTTTAATCTGTTTATTCTTATTAGCTAGTTGTTTCTTGAGGTGAAAGTTTTCTGCTTCCACCTTTTTATAATGCTCCCATACATTCTGTTCGGTTAATGTTTTCCCATCTTGCATAAGAATCAACTCCAATTATGTATTTAATAACACTAATCTTTTATTTAGACTTATCTTCTTTAACTTCTGGAATAAAGTCACTTAATGATTTAAATATGTAGGATAAACCAAGCAAAGAAATAAGTAACTTAGTAGGTTCATGAAAACCTGTCAACATTGCTAACAGAATTAATAGTACGGCTACAATACCTACACCACTAATAAACTTATTAAATGTATTTAATTTATCTTTTTTCATAATCAATCTTCTCCATTCTTTTATAATAGTGTGAATTTATTAAAAGTCAAAATGACTTTCTTCTCAATTGTTAACGAATTCAACTTACAAATTCACAATCGATGGATGAAAACCTACACCCTCTATCCCATCAAAAGCATTTGGGAATACTTTTCTAATAATATTACTTGCCCCATTTACATCTGCATTGATCAATTCGCCTGTATTAGTTTTATACAAACCACGCTTAACTCTTTTACCTTTAAAAACTGTATCCTTCTTCATCTCATCATAATCAATAAATGAAGCCTTACTTGTGTATGATTCTTCGGTAAGAATTACTCTAATACCTGTTTCTCGTAGCTTGTACTGTATTTGGTGAATTAGTCTTTCAAATGGCACTTGAATAAAACTTGACTGTCTTTTAAATTCTTGCTTCCATTTGTCATTTTTACCTATTACAACTACCTCAACATTACATGCAACGCAATAGTCAACTATATATCTAGATGCCATATGCAAATAATTATTTAGCTTATTATCTCGTTTCATTGTTAATCTAGCTAATCCTTTAGACCAATTCTTATCGTTCACCCTTTTTAATTCAGATTGCATAGTAGCTTTCTTCGCATTGTAATAAGCATTCATTGATTTAATTGGTTTACCATTAATGACAAATGGCTTCTCACCAAAGTTGTTTTGAATCGTCATTAAATTATTTAATCCCAAATCAATACCTAGAATTCTATTTTCACTCTCTGTTTCTTCTGGTACTTCGATTTGGTAAACGATTTCTAATATATAGTAGTTATCCTTTGGAACTATGCGAGTTTGCATATGTTTACCTGTTACATTTGTTTTTATTAATCCATTATATGGATGTAGTGGTTTGAACGTAAACTTTAAATAACCATCCACAATCTTACTTTGTACATTAGTCAATATCCAAACAAATCTACCTTTATCTTTATCTAAGTAATTCGGCAACTTCGGTCTGCCTAAATATTTATCAGGTCTTTTACTCCAATCCTTTATCGCAACGAAAAATGACTTCCAATTTCGTTCTAAGATTTTAAGAGTATGCTGACCTGAATTAGAACCAAATAATTTGAATGAATCCTCTACCTTCATTAATTTAGCCATATCGTTATACTTTATAAATTTGTTATTCTTGATGAATTCTTGTCGTATAATGTAGTTAGCGTGATTATATAAATTCTTTGATCGTTTACAGTAGTCATTGCAGATTTTAAACATTGGATGATATTTAGTTATATGATGCTGTTCAACTCTTCCTTCTAACATTCTTCTCACCTCCTTTATCCATATACTACTATAAACTGATATCAGTTGCAAGAAGTAATTGGGAATATTATAATATTTATGAGGTGATAATAATGGCTAGAAGCGATTTGAAAACTCGCACTCCTATAGGTAGTGCTGTAAAAACTGAATTACTTGAAGAGTTACGTGCTTATTCTAAAGAAACCGATATTCCAATTTCTAAATTATTGGATAAGGCGATCACGATGTTACTTGAGTCTACTAAAAAATAAGTAGACTCTTTTTTATGTATTTTCATTAATATGCGTGTTTTATTTGAAATCAGTAATCTCACTAATTAATCTTCTTTTAAAATTATCTATACTAAAAATATCTAACTGAACTCTATCTCTTAACCAAATATCATCTTCCCCATTATATTCATAAGGCTCATATAGAGAACTAACTAATACATATGTATTTGGAAAATTCAATTCCTCAAATTTAAAATTTAATATCGTATCACTGTAGTATCTGTCTTTAATATGTTTTTTTAAATCGTTTAACCCATTTACATCGATGATATTGTGTATCGGTATAGAAATTTCTCTTTCGTTAGTATCTTGTTGATCACATTTTAACTCAGTCAATATTTTACCTCCATTTTGCTTATGTATTTTTAATAAAAGATGAATATTATTTAATATATAATTATGTATTTATATAATTAGAAAACGCACTCACATGAAATCGTATTTTCTTCTATTTCTATATTTGAGTTAATATCTCCCTCTAAAACTTCCAATCGATATTCTTCTAATGAATAAGGTACTTTCTTTTTCTTCTCTTTACCTTTCTCATCAAACTCACCAGTAGGAATCAGTTTACTTAAAATTGTATAGCGTCTGCCATTCTTTGCAATTTGAGCATCATTAATTTCTCGCTCCAACTTTTCCATTTTTAAATACCGATCTTTCCATACAGCATACAATATAGAGTAATGCCCCATGCCTCCCTTAACACAAATTCCTCCACAATTTGCATGAGAAAAACCTTTGACTCCTTTTTCTAAAAGTTCATTTGCCTTCATATTACTCTTATCTTTAGCTGCTTCTTCAACAGCACTGTACATTCTTGGTAATTTAATTCCCCAAGCATTCTCGATTTCGTGCTTCGGATTTGCATTACAAATAGTTGCTCCTTGGGATTCTAATGATTCATAAATTTCCTTATTGTATACTTTAGGCATTTTATCAGAATTTAGAAAATCTCTATTATGTATTAATTGTTTGCCGTTTACTGGTTCACCATCAATTTCAGCTATTAGAGGGAAACGTAACTCTACTCCATCCTCAAACACATCTACATTATGTTTATAGTTATAAGCTAATCTAGGAGCACGTCTAGCTTCTTTATAATCAATGCCGAAATATAAAATTGGCAAAATGCCTTGTTCAATTAATTCTTGTATGTATAAAAATGTTTGTTTCATCTTCAACTCTTTACTACATGGAGCTGTTCCGAAGTTTCCAAAATACAAATCCTTTCTAAATATATCTTCTGGAGTACGTCCATCTGATTTCTCAGTAATTTCTACTCCAATGTAATCTGCAACTTCTTTCATAAAACGGTAATTATCTTCATCTTCCCATTTAGTATCTGTAATTAAGATGATTGTATTTTCCTTACCATACTTGTCTACTACATATTTAGCTAACCATGCACTTCCTGCTCCTGTTGAGAACATTACAACGTGTTTTGTTTGCAGAATAACACTTCCTTATCTATATTTTAATAATATTTAATTTTTATTTAATTATGTATTTTATTATTTATCGGTTTTCTTCTTACGATTACTAACTCCTAGATATTGATTTACTCGTTTTTGAGCTAGATCAATGTAAAACTGTCTATCTAATTTATCTGGAGTTTCTTTTTCCCTAACATCTCCATTATCAATGAAGCACTTTTCTGGAGTATTAGCAAACTTTTCAGGATTCTTATCTTCTTTACGTTTAAATATTCCTCCATCATTTTCATCTAATGAAGCAAATACTCTAAACGTTTTATCTTGTAAAATTTCACCGTTTTCATCCCATGAAGTTTTCGTATTCATTTTACCAGTTAACTCATTTAACACTTTCTTCTTTGAGAATGTACAATCTTTCATTGCGTATTTATATGCAGATGTTAGTTTGACTATTTTTTGGAATTTATGTAACTCAGTACACTTATTAATTGTTTCTTCCAGTGGTGTTTCATGTACGAAATAGTTAACTAAAGCTTCATTTACTATTGGTAAATCATAATCCAGTTCACTTAGATCTTTAACGTAAGCACCTTTACCTTTGTACTTTCCATCCTTATCTACTATGATATAGTTATTCACATCCTTCTGGATTACTTTCACATACTCTTCCCACTCTAAATCTAACCTTGTTCTTGTTTCCCACTCTTTTGCTATTTCCTTAATTTTATCTAGAGTTTCGTAAGAATCAACTTTGAAGAATACACCATCTGTGTTTAAGTTAAAAATTTGACAATACGGTTCAATCTTCTCTACTAAATCAGTAAGTAATAATTGTCCTGCTACGCATACTGACCGCATCATTCTTTTATCGCACAAAGCGTTATATTGATCACCGAAACACCCGTACACTGAATTTATTACAATTTTTAGTGGCGCTTGTAATGGGTTCTTAGCTTTCTTATATTCCAATCGTTTATCTCTAATTGCTCTGAATTTAGCATCTGATTCAACAGTTCTAGTCATTAGTCCATACTCCAAAATTAACGCAGGATAAAGGCTCGCCACGTCCGCAGAAACCAATATACCTTCTTCACTATAATTGGGTGTCGCTGCGTGAATACCACCAAGAGCCACGGTAGCTTCCATACCTGCGATATCACAAATATACTCAATCTTTTTGTCATCTGACGAGTAATTGTATTTTACACCTTCGAACCATTCAACTACATTTGTGTATTTGTTTATATCTATTGTGTCTGGATAAATAAAATCAAATTCGTCATCAGGAAGTTTCTTTTTTTCTGCTTCTAATATAATAGCAGTCAATTGAGCGTTAGTTTTTGACATAAGTTCAATGCCCATATTGTTCATGTCCATTAGAGTAATATGACTATCAAATTCACCTTTTGATTTTTCGAATACATTTATAGTTTCTTTTACGTCATGTATACAGTATTTAATTAAATCACGTTCTTCATCTTCAGTTAACAACCTACTAATATTGAAAGGAACGTCTGATTCTTTTATTTCAGACCCCATGAAAGCTTCAAGTTGTTTTAAACTATTAAACTTGTTTGTACAGTCATATGTATAAAATTGAACCTTGTTTCCATTAGGTACAACTTGATATCCTTTTTTATTATGTTCAATTAATTGATCACTGATATAACCAGCATCTAATCCTAACAACAAACCTTTAAATATATATTGGTCATAGTTACGTGAATTATAACCGATGAATATGTCATTTTTACATGTATTGTAGAAACTACGTAACTCATCTACATTGTTTTTTATAATTCGCATACCTTTTGATTCATAATCTATAAATACTACGCACCAATAGGAAGTTCCTGTGTCTGGCATTTTTAATTTAGATAGAACTTCAAAGTCAAAGAAGATTAATCGTCTACCTTTTAATAATTCACTCATAATCATTCTCCTTCCAGTAATATCTTGTAACCTAACTTTTTGAATTTATCATTATAATTCTTATTTCTTCTCACAGTATCCTTTGTGAATCCGTATCTTTTACCTAGATATAAATCCACATCATACATGCTATTGAAATGTATTACGTCTCCATTTTCCAAATTTAGAAGCTTGGACTTTCTACCGTGAGTCATTTTTGCCATATGTCTTGAGTATTCTCCTAAACCTGTATCGTATTTGTGTTTGGCATTATGTTTAACGTCACACCATTCTAAATTACTCACATAATTGTTACTCTTTATTCCATCAATATGATTTACTTGAGGTAGATTATATGGGTTTTCAATAAATGCAGAAGCTACTAGTCGATGCGCTCTTTTGCATTTATATACTTTATTTTTAGATAATGTATATTCAATATAACCATCCTTATCCTTCTTACCTTTTAACAATCTACCTTCGGCAATCATTTGTCTACCATTCTTATCATAATAACTTTTTAGCTTGCCATAATTACTAATTTCATATAATCCTTCATAACCCTCTACAGGCTTCCAAATCTCTTGTAGTAAATAACTCAACTATTTACCCTCCCTAGAAACTTTTCTTGAATGGATTTTCTTTATTGTATTGAGCTATAAACTTGCACGTTTTTCGATGACTACATAAAGTGTTGCAATAAAATGTTCCTTCTTTATCGAAATCTAAAGGTTTCCATTCCCTTTCATTATGTATATCTTTGTTTTCTATTTTTTCAATCGTATTTACAACATAGTCTTCTACCTCTTTGATTACTTCTTCTGTTGCTTCATACTCAACAAAGCAATCTTCTAGCCAATACTTATCTGTAATTAATTTCGGTAAATCTTTAAATGAATTATTTGATTCCGCAAGCATTAAAATCATACCTACTTCAATTTCATCCATTCCTGAAGTTAACATTTCTTTTTCAAATGTATTTTTCATTTCTTTAATTAACTTACCTCGATTGACCATTTTCTTTTTGATATTGCCATTCTTTAATTTCCAACAAACATTTATGTATTTGAGCATAGCCCATTTAATTTCATTAATTTTGATATCTGAAGTCTTTTCAAGACCAAGTTTATAAATTACTAACTGTCTTCCTGCTTCTTGCAGTTTTGAACCTGTAAACTTAGATGATGTTTTCCAGTCAATAATATTTATTTTTTCATCTAACTGCTGAATAGCATCTATATAACCAAGTAGATAATATTCTCCTATCTGAGTAACAAACATTTTCTCTAATGTAAAATTACCATCCAATTTATTAAAGTTCTTTGTAAAGTGATCCATATCTTTTACAAATGAATTTTTGATCACTTCACTAGGAAAGTCTAAGTCCATTATTTCTAATTCCAACAATTTATTATGTAGTTTTTGATTAAAGTCAGATGTGTCTGTGATGTTTCCTCGATATATATTTTCAATGTAATCATGCATTTCACTTCCAACTTCACCGTAACAATTACTAATTCCTCTGTTCTTTTTTATGTATGTATTATAATATTCAAAGTTACATGTATTCATCGTATTTATTCTTGATATAGAGTATATTGTTTTACCTTCAGCTCTTAGTTTTTTAACTAGACCCTCTTCTACTTCATTATTAATTCGCTTTATATAAATTACCTCCTATACCTTCTTACTACATTCCACTATTAATTTCTTCATTTCATCTAAAGGTAAATCTGAAGGACTCATTTTTGATCCTTTAGGTAAGTATTTATTTTCCGCATCATATATGTATCCAACTTCATTTTCAAAAAATGTATCAATTTTAAGTTTTCTTGCTATTTCAATTGATATATCTTCATCTAAACCTTCGTCCATACAAACCAATATCTTCTTAGGAAATAATGATTTTATGTTATTTGCTTGAAATTGACTTAAATTATTCCCCCCTAGTCCCAATCCCAAATGTATTCCCTTTGATGATAGTGCCATAGGAAATTTTTCTGATTCACCTATCATTGCAAAACTAGCTTCTTGTATGGCTGCATAATTTTCACTGAATCCAAATATAGTTTTTGATTTAGTGAAACTTATAACTGGAAACCATTTATTTTCATGATCTTCTATTTCTTCTTTATTTAACCTACCCATAATACCAACTAATTTACCTTCTAAGTTTCTCCACGGAACAATTATTCTACCTGATGCAACATCATATCCTACTTTGTATTTCTGCTGTACTTCATAACTTATTCCATCTTTCAAAAACCTCTCAGAAGGGAGTATTAAATAATTATCTAGTATTGATTCGTCAAAAGTTTTGAGATCATCGAAATTGTCATCAACTAAATTTAATATTTCATTAAAGAATCCATCGAATGGTAAAGTGATGGCTTCATTAATATCTTCAAAGTCAATTAATCTGGACAACCTATCTATTGTTTTTGTAAAGGAAAGGTTCAATTTTTCACTCACTAGAGTAATGATGTCGCCTTTTATCCCCTTAGAAAAGCAATCAGATGACAATGTAGACTTGTTAACTCGAACTGAAGTAGGGTTACCTCCCTCTTCCCACGAACATCTATATTCATTCCCTTGATTAAAGTCACCATTTATATCTGTAAACCCCGCATCATTAAGTATCAATTCGATTAGTTCTTCATTATCTATAATTTGTTGTTTTAATGCATGAATGTTCAATTATTCACACCCTATCTATTCTGGTGCTTTGGATTACAGTACCCTATTTCTTTCCATTGATTCCACTGTCCATCAAATCTTGAAATAACACAAATATCATCCTCATCATTACGTGTTTTATCTAAAAACATAATACGATATCGTTTATCTTTATCTAAAGTAAGATACTCTTTACTTCCTGTAATTTTCCCATTTCCATCTTTTATGTATTTCCATGCTTTAACGTCAAATTTCTCACCCGTATATTCATCATCCCATAATTTACGCATCAAAATTAACTCTGAAACAACTTCTTTAACCCCTTTTGCATTGGATAAAGTAGCAGCAGTTAAATAACGTGTATTTTCCATATAAATAGCTAATTGCATTGTGATGATGATACAGATATCTTCCTTCTCTGCTACCTGAAGTAATTGTTTTGAAGCTTCTATTAATTCACCTGTAACTTTATCTGAAGCAGCATTCTCTGATTTAAATGTGTCGTAAACTATGTAACCAAATCCTCTTTTAGCCATTTTTCTAGCAATACGTTTTACATCATCCACACTATAATCAAAAATTTTTACGAATTTTATTCTTCCTTTATAATTTTCATCTATGTATTTTTGAGCTTCTTTAATTTTCTGTAGTTGTTCGTCTGTATAAGATCCAAGTTTTTGTTTCTTTCTAGTTAACCCAAAATAACCTAATTTTTGTGACAGTACTGTTGCTAGGAAAATGTGTCTCCACGCATCAATATTCATTTCATTTGCAATGATTGTTAATTTTTCTCCACTATCTAAAATTGGTAACATATAAGAGTTTACTACATAACTACTTTTACCTGTCCCTGAAAAACCTGCAAAAATTTGTACATTGGAACGATGTAATCCCATTGTATGGTAGTTCATTATCGGAGATGTTGAATGATAACTTAATCCTCTACTTGCTCCCGAATTATTTCTTTCAATGAAGTCATCACTTATATCCAAGTCCACAATTTGTACTCCTGATCCCCTACCTAAGAACACATTATCTAATTGATATTCATAATAATCATATAGTTGTGATGTTGTCATTTGTTTAAATTTCTCTAAGTCACTCATTACATTAAATCCTTTGTCATACAAACTAATCAACATATTGCTTTTTGATAATGCATCATAGTATGATTCAATGTTATTTAAATTTAGAATTTTACACATCTTATCAACAGTCTTAAATCCACCCTTTGAACTAAATTCCTCTGCCAATGATTTATTGTCTTTTAAGAATGTAAAGACTGAAGCATTATCTAATGATTTATATTCCAGTTCTTTCATCTTATGAGCAATAGAATAGTAAAACTTGGAATCATCCAGTAATAATTCTTTACTAGGATTAAACTCTGAATAATCATCAAACAATTCAGGATCTTTCCATAAGCAAAATACAAACGATGCCTCAATTATTTTTCTAGTGTCCACTAACTCACTTGGATAATTACTCAATACTGTCACTAGCATTCCTCCTTAAAAATCATCTTCTAAAAAGTGAGATATATCTTTGTTATTTGTGTGGTTTATAACTGTACTATTTGAAACTTCATCAAATAATTGAACATCCACACTCTTCTCACTTACCTTATCATTTTGCTTTTGAATCCTTTTAAATTCTAAATAGATATCGTTAATGCTTTTTTCAACTATTGACATAATATAGCATGTCATATGAAATTCGGAGAGATTTTTATTCTTGATTGCCCAAGTTAGAACCTCATAATTAATAACAAATGATTCTTTAACAACGGTACAAGGATAAAATTCAAGTAGTTTAAAAACCCTACTTTTCAATGTATTAGGAAACACCATACCCTTTTCATAATTATAAATTTCATCCATTATCCAATTCATAAGATCATTTCTTTCCACTATCTCTTTTTGTTTCTTTGTCTCATTTAATTCGAACAGTTCAAATTCTGTTTGATTACAAAAATATCTGTTCTTACCTTTAATTATTTCTTTATGAAAAGTTTCATTTGTACCTTCTTTTTTACAGTAACCACACTTAACTTTTCTAGCCATATATGTACACCTCATTTTTATAAAAATAGGAGGAGAAATATATCCCCTCCATATATAGTTATGTATTAACTGAATTGTGCTAACGTTGCTTCATAAACTGAAGTTGGAGTACTTTCTACTTCTTTAAGTGACACTTTATTTTCACTCATGTATTTGATTACTCTTTGTTTTACTTCATCCGTAGCTTCATTAGATTTTTCAAGAATTTTACGTGCTAGTTCCACATTACGTTCTACATTCACTTTATCATTGGCTTTCTCTACTGCTTTTGAAACCTTTTCTTCATATTCTTTTTCCTGCTCTACCTTAACCTCTTCAAACGATTTACCTTTGTTAGACTCATCATTTTCTAATTCTTTCCGAATAGCATCATTGAGTGCTTCAATAAACGCATCAGCATCTAATGGAATTTGTTCTACTACATCTGCAAATCGTGATTTCGAATCAATATTAAAGTTATTATCACGGAAAGTAACAATACGAGATTCGTCAACAACTTTCCCTACTACTTTATCTGCTCCAACTTTTTGTTTTACTTTCTGCTTCTCGATTGTTCGATCAATAGAAGCAACTCCTAAGAAATGAAGTTTAGTCTTAATTGCATTGAAATATTTCGCCATCATGTTAGAAGTAAGTGTTTCATACTCATCACCAGTAACTAAGTCATTTGCTGATTTACGTTTCGTATGTCCAATGAAATATGGAGTTACACCAACGTCCTTAAGTTCCCATAACTTATCAATTACTAACTCTACTGCTTTATCCTCTCCTGCTTGGAATCCCCCAAATGCTGCTTTAATTGATTTAACACGCTTTTCAGCAGATGATTCACGATTGTGCATACGAACAACCTCTGGTTCAACAATTCGGAATAACTCATCGATAGTATCAATTACTACTACTCTTAAATCTTTATAATCAGTTGCTTTGTTTTCTACTACGTCCTCCACAAATTCAACCAATGTAGGGTAATCTGGAATATCCTCATACATTGCTCCTGAGATAGCGTCCACACCATCTTCACGACCAATATTTAGGATTAAATAACCGTCTTCCCCTGCTAGTTTCTCGCAAACCTTTTTCATTAAAGTGGTCTTACCTACACCAGATTCACCAATTAATCCAACGTTATATTTTAGTGGGTCAATTTTTACTACATTTTTCTTTCCGAATTTTCGTGCCATAAATAAATTCCTCCGATCAAATTATGTATTTTATATATTTATTATAAAGAGTAATAAACTAAAATCACTCTTTTTCAAATCCTATTAATTTACTCAGAATGGAAGATCATCTTCCGAAATATCAAATGGATCAGATTCTTTTATCTCTTCTTTAGTATCTTGAACATCTGATACAGTTGAATGCCGTTCTACTGCTGTATAAACTAACTCCTCTACCTCAAAATCAGTTTCAATTGCTCCTGCTGAGAAATTAGCACCTTCGCCCATGTCTTTAATCTTAGGGAACATTAAGCGAATTTCATTTAAATTATCTCCAAATGTTTGACCTTTTGGTTTAAAGTCATCCATTGTAGCCATTCCAATTTCAATTAAAGTCTTTTGATCTTCAGTTAAATCTGCTTCAGAGAAATCTTTAACCTCAGCACCACTTATTACTTTAGCTGAGTACGGTAACTGGAATACTTTTTTACCTTTTACAGTAAAGAACTTTTCAACAATATTGATATGTGCGTTATGTTTTGTATTCTCTAAATCATATGTAGAGGCATTGAGTACTGTTTGCAATGGGAAGAATACGTCTTTACGATGACCAGAATCGTATCCTAAAATATATGTATTAAATGTCATGACTTTTTCTGATTTAAATAAAGATTTATCAATTACATCTTTATCAAAATATAAATCTAAATCTAACGCTAATTTATTTGGCTCATCTTCAGCAGCTAACTCAAAGTGATTAGGTACATAATTAGTATAGAACTTACCATTCCAGTGAGATACTTTTACTTCTCCCTTAACTTTGAACTTTTTACCACTTAATTTTTCTTTGTGTTTTTCAAAGAAATCAAGAACATCTAGCTCATGTAAAAACTCATAACGATATGGAACTATTTCTTTTGCATCTTTATATAGTTGCTCCAATTTAACCTTATCTTCGTCAGTTGCATTTTCATTATTTTCAATTTTCCAGATTTCTTTTCGTAGGTCGCCAAACTTTTCTTTAACTTCTTTATCTGTAGTTAAATCAATGACTGTTTTACTAAAGTCAGCTACCGTATTGATAATTGATTGGTTATTTCGATCATCCCATGTAAGTTCTAACTTACCACCCTTTTCACCAAACATCTTTTTACTAAATGAAAAAACCTTGTCTGGTTGTCCTTTTGATTTGTAATAACCGCCTTCAAGTGATAAGAATACACCATTAGCCTTCGATTCATTTAAAACTGCCTTTAATTCTTTCTTTGTCCATCCAGAATCAAACTCAGTAGTTTTCACAGGTTCTTTCATTAGATTAAATGCACCTACGAATTCAAAAGTGTTATTAAGTTTTACCATATAAATAAATCTCTCCGTTTCAAATTATGTATTTTTTATATTTATTTTATCAAACCAATCACAATGTACCTAATCAAACTCTAAATAATATTAGGAATTTATTGAGAACATTTTAAATTTGAGAACATGTGTTATTTTATATATTACCTAACAATAGATAAATTTTAATTATTTACATCGTTCATGGTTCGATATTTTAACTAGCTTATGTATCATATCTTACTTATCTTCAATAAGACAATCCTTTTCTTCTAAACCCTCACGTTTAAAGTAATACTTACTCCTTTTATTCATCCAAGGAGGAGGTTTAACTTCTTTCCATTGTTCTTTATTCAAAATACTATTTTTAACTACTTTCACTACTTGTTTCTCATACTCTCTTAATCCAATATATGCACTACCTTGATCAATTGCTTTAGCAATCTCTGATAGTATAAATGCATCAGTAACATTATCGCTTGGATGTTTGAAACCCCATCGTCTTTCTATTGGTGCTACCATTGTCTTTTTAGAAGAGTTCCCATTTCCAGTTGCAAATTTCTTTAATGTTTTTGGAGCTACATCATAATAAGAGAATCCTGCCTTATGTAGATGTTCTCGTATTATCCAACCTACTCCATATTGATAATCTATTCCTTGACCTAATGAATTATAGCTGAAGTTTTCAATACAAATGATATCAGTTTTTATGTTTAGTTTCTTAATTATCTCCTCAGCAATATAGATCATTCTTTCTGGATCTTTCTTGTGTGTATAAAATAAATCAGTTTCAACTACAATCTTACCTTTTTCATCCTGTATAAAAAATCCTGTCATTGATGAGGGGTCAATTCCTACATAACGCTTTGTCAATCAGCATCAACCTCATCTGTAGCTTCTTCTTCATCTTCGGTTGATTTCTTTCTTCCTCTACCCTTTGAAAATTCTCCTAAGTCAACAGTAATATGTTCAGTAAGATGGTCTGACACTTCTTTCGCCACCTTATCAATATGTACAATAGCTTTATTAATTGCTTCTTTTAGATCCTCTACTTGGTTTAAATCTTGTTCACTCAGATTTTCTAGAAATTCTTTTTCAATAAGTCGTTTACCTAATGCTCTGAGGTTTCCAAAGTAACTTGCATTTTGTTTGTTGTAAGCAAATTCACCACTACCTTCAGCGTTTTTACCTCTAGATATTTTCTTCTCATACCTATTCATTAATGCAAAATTCAATTTATCTACTGCGATCCTGTGCTGCGAAGTAATTTGTACTTCATTTTTCTCTAATGGAGATTCAACCATTTAATCACCTTACTTTATGTATTTTTATTTATAATATCATTCCTCATAAAATGTAATTCAAGTAGCAGCTTTTTGATTATCTTACTACACCAAACAGCATTTTCACGATTAAATTCTGTCTGCTCAATTAAGTAATCTAATTCGTCTAAAATTTTCTGCTCATCTTCATAAGTTAAACGCCTGACCATTGTCCTCACCCCCTTTCTTAACTATATTCTTATTATAACACCGACATTTTTTATTTCAAGTATTTTTATGTATTTATTTAATTAATTTTTAAGATCAGATTTAACTGCATTTAATTCCCTTTGTAATATCTCAATTTGTGCTTCTAAATTACTCACCTTATCTAACTTTTTCTTATGTAATAAATCTTTTTCATAATCAGTAAGCCATTTTTCTTCTAACTCCCATAGATCACATTCATATCCCTGAAACTCATAATTAATCACTTTGACTTCTTTGATAATAGATACTTTAGGTAAATGTGCATCACAAAGAATCCCACAGCAACCTTTATTAGAGTTGTATCCTTCGTCATTAGGATTGCATTGACAATAATGACCTTTCATTTCACCAATATCTAATTCAATCGTAAATGAGATAGAATCATCGTGACTGTAAATCTCTAACCAACCATTAGAATAGCAGTCATTGTCATCAGCATCATTAAAGTCAATCATATACCCTTTTCCCTGATAAGTATCTAAAAGCTCTTTCATTTCTTGATAACTACTAAGTTGAAATAATGTTTCATAGTAAGGAATCAGTGTCTTTTTAGTCGACTCATCTTGATTAAGGATCAATTCTTTTAAATCCTTATAAAATTTATGCATCTATCTTCCTCCAATTTTTATAAAATGTGATTATTATTTAGAAATAAATTAATGTAGGTTCAGTATCTTCTTCATATCGACTATATCCAACAAAACCACTTGTTTTGGAATAACCCTTAATCCAATCTAGGAATAGCTCAATTTCATTTTCATAATTTTTGAGATTACATTTTATAACTAAGAAATATGAATTGATAATTGAGTCATATTGCAAAGCACTATTACTAAATCCATCAAAATAATAACTCCATGAATTTAACATATATCTCCATCTATTTGAAACTTTAAATAATTTATGGTCTAGAGGAGTTACGTGATCTTCGTCACTGTATCGATTCATCATAAACTTTAATGTATCGATAACTTCACTTGGCACATCCTCATTCAATTCAATAGATAAAACTAACTCAGTATACATTCCCATTCTTCATTTCTCCATTCTTTTTATGTATTTTTATAAAACTGAAATTTTATTTAAACTTTAACCCACTTCAATACTTTAACTTCTTTTAACTCAACCTCATCACATTCCACCTCATCTTCATATTCCCAAGGACGTTCATCTTGCATTTCAGTAGCTCCTTCACTGTAATAAGTTTCATAAAACTTGTTGTCATGTTTGAAGACAATTCGATGATGAATACTCCATCGTGACATATCTGTAACTTCATCAAGTAAGGCATTACTTGGTAAGTCTAATTCATTTTTAAGATAATCCTTATGTAATTTAATTGTTGTCATCAAGAATCACTCCAGTTCCTTTGCAGCATTCACACTCAGTTAATGGTTCATTAATTTTTGTAATAAGTTCATTTAAATATGTATCAATATTAACGAGTAAGTCTTCGTAACTAGCACCTTCAAATGGTGTAACTACTGTATAACTTTGATATGATGAAGGAGCTACTTCAAATACTGTAACTTCTCTACTACGTTGGTAACGAGTTTCATATTTAGGCTTTCTACGTTTATACATTGAATTAATATCTACTTGATATTGTCGTGGCTCATACAATTCAATTTTCTTCTTTACTGTAAAACAGAAATCATAGTCACTTGTAATAGCTGCATATTTAGAATTAATGTTGTTCTTCACAAAGTCACGTATGATTTTATATGATTGTTCATGTGTAAGCTTACATGGCTTTAATGGCAATAATTTCGGATGAGTTTGAATTTGATCTAATAAGTTGTATTTAAGAGTAAATTGAGGTTGCTTCATTTCAAATTCTCCATCTACTTCT
The DNA here is from genome assembly GCF_038630885.1 of Lysinibacillus sp. FSL K6-0057. NCBI lineage: Bacteria > Bacillati > Bacillota > Bacilli > Caryophanales > Bacillaceae > Lysinibacillus > Lysinibacillus sp. FSL K6-0057. Next base: position 2,935,964 of record NZ_CP152047.1, read on the forward strand.
TCAATAACATTAATTTCAAATTCAACAATTTCTAAACCTTCTTCTACTTCATCATACTTATATGTATATAGCCCACGTACTTCATCAAAATTATCATCAAAATCAGAACAATTAACTACTTTTGGTGTAAGCTCACTTTCTGGATAACCTTCTTTTAATTCATATCGTTGGTTAATTTTTGTTTTTGGTTTAACCTTTTCTATTTTCGTAGGAATTGAATTAATCTTAAACCAATTTTTATCATATGTATTTTCTAGTTTATTACCATCAAATAATAAATCTGAAATCTTTGTATAAAAGTATCCTTCATTGTTGATGTTGTCAGAGATGTAGCTGTTACTATTACTTTTAATCATAATTAACTTTAATTTATTAACTGGACTTTGCAACCATTACCACTCCTTACTTTATGTATGTTTATATTTAATTTCATAAAAGCAGAATATTATTTAATTAGAATAGGATAAATTTATCTTCTTCATCTGTATTTCCAAGCCACTCTTTCCATTCTGCTTCTGGTACTTCTCTAACTACTTTGCATTTTGTAGCCTTGATTTCACACATATTGTCGTCAATTACATCAGACCCATTAATTTCTACTTCAATTAAAACACTATCATTATTGCCATAATAAGATGAACTTTTTAATTTATTTCTATGATTAAAGAATAACTTACCGTCTCCACCATATGTATTTTTATTATATTCTTTTTCAGCCTTTGCTTCTTCTCCAACTACATACTTAAATGATGAACGATAAAAGCTTTCTAATGATTCTCCTGATTTTTTAACAAATTTATAGAATTTTTCACCTTTATAAAACTCATCAACATTAAGTTCAGATGTTTCTTTTTCAGAGTCATACTCTCCTAATACTTCACCATTAATAACTCGATATTTGTTACCATCTTTTAATGTAATAGTAAATCTTTCACCTTTATCTAAATCATCTAAAATATCATCAATGTTATAGTCAATCGGACGATATTCTTTAAAGTAATTTTCTGATTTAGAGAAGTTTGCGATTCGATCAATAGCTAGTTGCAAATCAAACTCTTCATCTTTTACATCATCAAATAATCGATCATAAGATTCACCATACATACCACCTAGCTGCTCTTTTAACTCATCATAAGATGTAATACTCAATTTCATACATGCCATCAGAACACGGAAATATTCTGCTTTTGAGATCTTATATCCTTTATTTTCATACTTTTGTGTACGAATAGCTGAAATTAATGGATAGCTAGTGTTTGAATTAAATCGTAAAATACGTTGGGAATTATGTTTTAGGAACTCTGGATGTAAAATGAATTCTTCAATTTCAAAATCATACGCACCCATGCAAACTGTAAAATCATATGTATTAAAAATTTCTTCAACTTTCTCATATGTACGATAGTGGATAATCTGTACTAAAATCTGCTCATCTATGTGTTTCTTAATAAATTGTGTAGCTTTCTTCGTGTGTGAGACTACATGATTTCCTGATAAAGTTTGTTCAGCGAATAAGTAGAGTGAATTATAATCACGGAAATATACATCTACATCATTGATCTCCTTATTGGTGAATAAGCTTGAAATCATCCCACCTGCAATAATAGCTTTCGATTTCTTTAAGGCGTTATATAAATCTTGACCTAAGTATGCCTTCAGCTTGTTCTTTTCAAATGTAAAATCGAATTGACTACTTAAAATATCTTTTTTAATTTCATTGTATTGATCTTCAGTTAAAGTAAATTGCACAAAACACCATTCCTTTTTTTTTATGTATTTTTATAAATCAACGTTGGTATTCCATTTATTAATACTTTCCCAAGCTTGTACATCGCCATCACGAACAGAACCAAACTCTATTCCATCTTGTAAATCGAAATAATCATAAGTTTTATCGATTAATACTTCACAAGTTTTACACCAGTAAGCTGAAGTTATTTCTCCTTCATCAACAGAAGTTGTATACCGCATTTTTGTACCTGATCCATAACTCTTTGCACATCCATGACAGAGATGAGGCTTCCTAGTATTAACTGTTTTATCTGTTAAAATGTCCACACCATTTCACCTTCATTTCGATAATACGTGTATTTTACTTAACGTTCTCTCTCCAAGCTGTAAACTTTTTAACAACTTCTTCTCCTAGCAATCCCTCAAATTCATCTGAAATTTGCCAATTAGTATTAGAGTATCTATTGAATAACTCAATCAATTGATTATCATGTAGATTGTCTAGGAATACTTTTTGGAAAATACCTGTCCCTGTATTACATTCTAGGAATTCTACAATAGACTCATCATTCATATCTCCATAGTGACTCTTTAATGTAGCAACCATGCTTTCTATTCCTTTATCATTAATTGCTCCAGAAATAGTGTAAATAGCTTCTATCATTTTTGAACGTTCAATGTTTCCGACTCCACCTTCAAATTCATATCCGTTGTCTTCTAATAATTTAAAGAAATTTTCTTCGTTAATTTCCTCATTATCTTTTTGATTAATAGCTCCATTTAGAATTAACATGTTTGTCCACATACTCAAACTCTCCTTTTTATGTATTTTCTTTAGTTAATATCGTACTATTATTTAAACTACAGTTCACCTAATCGATACTTAACTAATGCTTCTGAATTTTGTCCGTCTAGTGGCTCTACATCCATTCTGAAATACGGAAATGCACTGTGAATTTTATCTAAAGTTGGACTTCCGATATTAACATAGCAAGTTGTACATACGAAGCATCCTGTATATTGACAATATGTATTTTCGTTTAATTTCACATATTCGATCGGGGTTGAATTCTCTTCTTTTGAAGCCTCTAAGTATTCTTCTATTTGATCAGGATGTTTTCCACAGTATGGACACTCTAACTGACGATCTTGTGGTGCTACTGGGAACATTGCTTTTCCTTCTTTAAATTTAATTGTATTATTCATATTTATTTCTCCTTTTCATAAAAGTGAATTATTATTGAATCTCTTTCTTCAAATAATAGAGTTGTTCATAACACCAATTCAAGTCTGTAAAATCTGGACTACATAGATTTTCTATTCGATGCTTATCAATTAATTCTGTTTTTCTTATTGAAATTTTCATCATAACTTGTTCGATTTCCCATAAAACATTTTTATCTGATTCGCATTCAGTTTCATTCATAATCCATTCTGCTGCTTGATTTCCCATAACCAACCTCCCCTTTCACTTTCACAATACTTATTTTTTATTTAATATCACCATCTAGTTAGTTTTTCCATTAAACTATTTGTTATTGAGTTAATGACTGTCTGCTTATCCAACTTATCAAGTATTTTATCTAAGTTTTCATAGATAATACCTTCTTCTAATTTAGACTCTATAGTGTTAGTAATTTCATCATAAATATCATATTCATTTTCAAGAATTTCAGTAAGAAAAGTTTTATAATTACCCTTCAGTTCAGAAATCAACTCCTCTTTTATTTCTTTGAATTGTTCATCTGTTAAAGTAATATTCATTAATCTTATTCCTCCACAATCATTTTATTTGAAACGCCTCTTAACAAAGTGCTAACATAATCATCATATAAGTTATAAAGGATTGATCGTAAATGTCTGAAAATCAAAATTCCAAAGTAGTTAATCTAGATGAGCACCTTGCATTAAAAAACTGTTCAATGAAATCTCTGATGATGAATTAGAAATCGCTAAGAAGTATATTGACGCACTAGAACATCTTAACAAGAAGTCTGAGAGTAAACCTAAAGGATGATCTCATCCTTTTTTTATTTCTTATAATATAATTCTTTTATCTAACCTTAAGAAACAATTTCTCCACTACTGTAATAGTATATGTATTCACGAACATGTTCTCTAAACAATGTAACCGTGTAATGTACTGTTCTTGCGCTAACCCCAATCAATGGCGCTACTTCATTTGTTGTAGTCTCTCTAAACATTAATGGGATCAAGTATGGATGATATTTATCAATAACCCATGTTTTTGCGTATTCAATTGCATTATGTAAGTATATGTAATCTTTTTTATGTAAAACATCTTTATTTTTTACGTCTAAAATATCTATTAACCTACTACCTTCTTTATCTAGAACATTCGCATCCAGATATGAAAATGTATAATTTGAAGTATCTCTTTTCTTTCTTGTTGCTGCGTTTATACTTTTAATTACTTCATTTCTCATTATTGCATAACAGTATGTAGAAAATTTACAATTCTTTGTTGTAGCGTATGTTTGTGCAGCCTTTGAGAAGGCGTAATTACAATCACTCTCTATATCTTCTTTGGTGATTACTTTTGAACTCTTAAAAAGCTTTTTGACCTCAAATATTAATCCACTATTTCGTATGTAAAGTTCATCAAATGCTAACTCATCATTATCATTTATATATAATTCAACTAATTCCTCATTTGTTAGTTTTTCCATTTAATTTCCCTCTATGTATAATATCTCTCTTTATTATTAAGCAATCTACCTTCACTTGGTGATCTTACACTCAATACACCATCAACTTTCAACAAATCATATTTTTCTTTATATGTATCGATAAACAAAACATTAAGTACAGGTGATTTATATGTAATCGAACCTAATTCATTTAACTTTTCAAGAACTCTATTATCTCTATATGTAACTATAAATTGTTGAGTTGATTTCCTGTTGAAGTGCTTTTTCTTACTCCAATCTTTCGCCATTTAATTCACTCCTTTATATTGTATATAACTAAGTCTCTCTTGCAAGAGTACCTATTCAGAATAAGCACTCTTGCTAAAAAATTGACTTTTTATTTCTGTTTCCAAATACCTTCATTGATCACTTCAGCTTCATTTTCAATATGAAATGACTCATTTGCTATACTAAGATTTATTTCAGCCATCTCCTGATACCCTATTTCCATTTGCTTGAGCCATGCTTCTTTTAGCTTGTCCTGTATTCTGGAATCTTCACTTAGCTGTTTTATTTCTTCAATCATTCCACCCATCTCCATTCATTATTATGTATTTATTAAATTAATCACCGACAATTTGCTACATAACAACTTCACTACTGATTGAGAATGGATTTACATTCCTTTATTTCTACTAGAATATGTATATCTTACTATATTAAGTTTAAATAATCAATAGTTTTATGTATTTATTTAATCAATAATTATAAAAACTTTTTCTTCATTGGTTTCACACTTCAATACAACTGTATCAAAGTTACCCTGATCAATATATGGTTTTAATTTTTCCAACATACTCGTCCATTGCAATTCATCATCTGGATTAAAGTTATTAGGAAGTCCAATATTCATAAGATCAGCCATTTCACCGTTTCTAGCTATGTCTTCTGCTCGTGATAATTCTATCGAATAAGTAATAGATCTATTTACTGTATCAATATGCTCTAATTTCACCACTACACCCCTTTTCTTTTTGATAAAATTCCACTATTATTTAATAGGCATTTTTAAAGATTTGATATCTTACCTTCAGCAAGTAATTTCTCTTCACTTAACACTTTTACATTCATATAACCTTCTGCTTTTGCTTCTTCTGCGTATTCTTGAGCGATTTTTTCATTCTCGTAACCATCAGCATATTGCATCTTATCAGTTTCATAGCAAGTGTAATATCTCACAGCAATCCTCCTTCCTATACACTTTGTTTTGATTAATCATTCCAGACATCTAATTCTCTAGTCATATATTTACGTGTTCGTTCTAATCGTTCAATTAAGACATCCAAACTGTCTGTATTTTTAAATATTAAATGCACAGGGTATGTTGTTAGATCAACTTGCTTTTCTTTTTGTTTCTCAAAGTATCCAATTGGTTTTGGTTCTTGTTCTTTAAACGTTATTAGTCCTTGCTCTTCGTCACCCATCATACCAGAACTAATTTTAATATCACCAGTGCCAAATTCAACAGATAGTGTTCCATCATTATTATTAATTATCGGCATAAATTTCCTCCTGTTTTTGAATATAATCTAACTAGTATTTCAATAATAGAGTGGTTTCATTAAACCCTAACAGCACTAACTTCTAACTAATGCCATAGCTTGTGAGTATGTTGGTACACTTGTTTTTGTATTGCATTTCTTACAATGAACTACATGAACTCTATCCATAATAGTATCGCAACCTGCATATGACGATTCGTAATCTTGACCTATGTAAAAATAGTTATGATTACAATGATTAACTTTATTACTCCACCACATTTTTATAAACCTCTTTATTCATCAAAATTTTGTAACATTCAACTACTAATCTAATTTGATAAGATATGTCATCAAAAGCATCATGTTTACGTTCATTCTCATCTGTTACAGACTCTTTAATTTCTTCTTCAGTTAATCCTGATTTCATACTAGCTAATTCTAAGATTGTACGAACATCACGATCATTTTTATAATAGATTGGATACTTCAACCCACTACAGCCGTTCAAATTAGTTTGTAATTTAGCATTATCGAATAAAATACCATTACCCCACAAGTAAACATCCTTCATATCTCCTGTAGTTGATTGATTCTCTAACCATTTATGTAGAGCTTCAAATAAGTCATATTCCTTGTATGTACCTTTATTCAGTAATTCAGTAAGTAATTCTTTATCCGTATTCAACCACCATTTTAACGTTGAACCATCTACATTCAAGTTTCCGTACTTTTCGATATCACCAATTAAATTAATCGAACCATACTTGTCCCCTGTTTGAATGTTGAAGCTCATTGCTGAAATTTGAAATACTGTTGCATTTTCTCCAGTACCTAGTGTTTCAATATCAACCATAATATCTTTACGCATATTCAGTTCCCCTTTTATATATATATATGTATTATTTTACGCTTTCTTTTGTGCAGCCTTACCACGTTTAACTTTACTTGCTGATTTCATATCTCTACTTTTACTTCCATAGGGAGTGCGATCTGGATTTCCTAAATAACCAAATCGTTTACGTTTAAATTCTAGCTTTTCTGCAACACCTATTATTTTGTCAAACTTAAGCTTGTCCCTCGCATATTGTAAAGCAGCTTCTTTACTCTCCGTCTTTACATTCATGTTATATTCATTCCCATTTAAAATTAACGTAACTATGTATTGATTCATTATGTATAATCTCCATTTATTCATTTTTATAATATCTATATATTATGTTATTATGTATTTATTTAATATCTAACTTCTTTTACTGCTCCAACACTCAGCATGTATTTTGTATAACAAATTGAATCACAGTATAAATTTGAATCATCAATAAGGTATTCATCTTTTCTGGTTAACTCATTAGAACAATCCTTATTCGCACAACAACCAATCACATTAATATCGTGATATTTATTCAGATTCTTCACCCTCTCCAACTTTGTTATTTTCTTGGAGTGGATTGTATTCCCTTTGTAGCTCAAAATACTTGAATCCTGCCCCTACTTTAATGTCAACCATCTGTTTAACAAACCATTCACATTTAGCAATCCAAGTCTTCATACTGTCATCATCTTTAAACATTGATCCATTATCATAGTCATCAATAATATACTCAAATGTATTTCGTAAATTTACAATATCTTTATTCATTTTAATCTCACCTTTATGTATATGTATTTTTAGATTACTACTCTTCTAAGTTTTGTTTGCATCATCTTTCGACATTCTGTATCAGCAATTTTAATTCTATAATGCTTTCTGTTCTTCCACATAATATTTGATTTTGTCACCTTGAGTAAATGTGCTATGTATCGATAATCCTCATTACTAAACTTCCCATGTTTTACTCCAAATACTGTAACTAATGAATCTGTATAGATCGTCACCCCTTCCCAATCTTTCTTTAAAACCATTTGTAGCGCTTTAATTATGGTTGTTGCTTCAGCTTTTGTAGAAGAAGAATCAAAACCTATAAAAGTTCTTCGCTTGATTTTATTATTTCCTTTCATTACAAAATAGTGATGAGTTGATACACCGTCTTTGTAACTACTGTCTGTATAAATTTTTAACATATGATTACTCACCTTCCTTATTTAAAATTTAAATCCATTAACACTCAATATATGTATTTTGATCTAACTTCGAATTACTTAATAAATCATTTATGTATAATATCCAATCGTTTGCATCCTTTATTGAATTGTATGTTTTTTCATAAACAAAACCATCTTCATCTCTAATTTTGTATCCCTCTCCACAAATATTTGATATAACGAAAAGATTATTTTTAACAGATGTACATAACATTTTAAAACCACCTTTATGTATTTATTTTAATTATATATTTATTGATGTGATATTGGCGCTCTGTACCATTACCACATCAGTTTTTCACAAAGACAACATAATAAGTCTCACCCCTTGATTTTCCTTAGCACCTCATAACTTGGATAGTTAACATTTAAGTATTTTTTTATCTCCTCTATGTTAGATGCACCATCAGTTTCAATTGTAGTTAAATCTTCTGTATTATACAAAAAAATATTACTATGCATCAATATTAAAGTATAATCTCCTTTTCCATCAATTCTTATCATATCTGTCATGTCAAACAACTTATTATTAGATAGATAGTATTTTACTTCTGGTGTCCGTTTAAGAATACTAATTACATCTCCATCTTCAGTTATTTCTGCGATTTCAACAAAATGAAAATCTGTACAGTCAGAGATTAACTTATTCCCTTTTACATTTGTTACGCTTAATCCGTTAGTAGGTATTAAACCATCATAAAGCGCTAATAACTCTTCTGGGCTATTGTTCTGAATTACTACATCAGATTGAATCTTTGCTACTATTGTCATAATCATATACTCCCCCTTTTGGCTTATACATAGTATAAATAGTTACTTTATTAATACAATTTTACCAATTGTCTAAAATAATGTCAATCTAAAAATGAAAACATTTGTTCGTATTTTTGTTCGATATTTTTTAAGAACATTTAAATAGTTATTTTCTTTCTCATAATTTATATCCTCTTAAAAAGTATCGAATATCATTAATATATTTATATATTTATATGTATAAGAGAGCTGAATGATAATTTCATTCAGTCTTTCTATTCTTTATATCTTAACCTCAAAATGCCCATATTCATCTTGCATGAAATCAAAATCCATTGTTTCTCTGATTCGTTGAAGCTGAGGATATTCTTTATTGTTAGATATTATAGTACTCAAATTGTATTTTTTAACTAACTCTTCTACAATGTTTAAATCAAAAACACGTTCGCCTTTTTTATTCATCCATTCATTTGCATAATACATCATTCCAGAAATCTCAATAGTTGTTGCAGTTACGTTACTGTCCTCAAACGTATCTTTTATTCTCTGCATAATTATTGTACTAATCATGGATGCTGTAATACGAATATCATTGTCTTTTCCCAGTCTATTCTTTCTAAATACATATTCGCCATCAACTAGTCGAGTCATTTTTCCACTTGGACTCTTTATTTCTGTAGTATTATAAGTTTTAATTAGTAAATCGTGCAGCTCTTTTGATACTTCAATTTGTCTACTATCTAAATTTATTTCATCCGAAAGTACATTCAAATAGTATTTATCATCTTTTGTGGTAATGTCATCAATTCTTAAATTTCTTATTTCAGAAAAAGATGATCCAACTATTCCTTCAAACAACAAAATTACAATAGCTTTATCCCTGTTATTATCTAGTAACTCAATTTTATTAAGAAGTTCTTCTCTAGTATAATAATGTTTACCAGCATTCCAAACATAAGTAGAAACATACTCATCATTAATTACATCAACAATTGGATGTGTTGGAGAAGCGCTATGACCATTATCGATAGCCCATGTTATATAATTTTTTATAGTATTAATAAATATAATTGCAGATCTCTTTGTCTGTCTTTTTGCTTGTCTAAATAATAAATCTAACATGGAATTATCCATATCATATAAATCTGTTTCATGTTTTCTTTCAAATGATTCAGTACGATTAAAGATGGAGTAATAAGTCTTCTTAGATGAATCTGATAAATTTAATGTTTCAAGAAATGATTTCTTGTATTCCTCGTTATACATAATCACTTCACGCCTTTCTTATACATATCTGTAAATATCTTTATCAAAGCTTTTCTATCTTTAACATTTAACTTCATTTTTCCACTAACTATCTTACTTAACTTAGATTCTGTTTTATGGAATTCATTAATATCGATAATGTCTTCTATTTTTTCAAATGGAATTTCATTATCTTTCATTAATTTAATTAAATGTAGATGACCTTCAAATACATCAGCGTCAAACAGTAGACTGTAATCACTTACCATATAGTTTTTATATATACCAAATAGATATACTAAATATTCATTTATAGCTTTTGCAAGTTTTCTTGCATCTAATATACTATCTAATTTAAATACACTGTTTATTTGTGTATTAATTATCTTATAAGTCGTAAAGTCACTACCTTTAATAGACGACTTAGCATCACTTGCAGATGTTATTCTATTCTTTAGTTGTCCTTCTACTTTTAAAATATTCACAACTTCATTTGAATATGATTTATTATCTAACTCTTCTACACGACTTCTCGATAATGGAGTATGTTTATCTAAATCAACTTGATATCTCTTAACTTCTGCGTCTGATTTGTTAGAAATTGTTATTGGGAAAGAGCCTTTGATATTAGAGTCTTTATTATAAGCACTATAATTACCTAATAACCTATGCATTCCATCTACAATATCCAAAACAGTTCCTTCGTTTATTTTTAAGGTATTATTTTTATCATCATAAATAAGTTCTACACCTTCTAGAGCTGTCATCTGGTGTGCATTTAATGTAATTGTTGTTGGTCTTAAAACACCTTTTAGAATTTCATTTCTAATTTGTGTAATTTTACTTTGATAAATAATAGGTTTTTCAATTTCTACACCAAAGCGAACTACTTTCTTCATACCACGTTGTACGTTAGCGTTATAGTCTAATTTTCCTGATTTATATAATCTAGCTAATTCTTTTCTTGTTAGGGTTGCATTATAGTATCCGTCACCTAGATCAGTGACATTGTGAATCGTCATTGGGAAATCGATAATATCTGTTGATGAAGAACCTACAAATTGATAACCACCAATTTCTTTTTGTTCACGATCAGTAAACCATTCATTCATCCATTCAATTTGATTCATTCCTAATTTAATTACTAATTGCTGCCCAAATAGTGCAATCTCTTCAAATTCTAATTTACTTACATTATTAACATTATTAAATAAGGAATAAATCTTAGCACTTTCAATTCCGTGCTTCATATTTAGGTGTTCAACAATTAAATCTACTTCATCTTTATCTACATTAGATGAGAATGCACTAATTAAACTTTTAACTTCAATCTCTAATTGTTCATTATCTTTACCTAATTTCATTAATTTCCCTCCCTTAATTACAAATGATATTTTATCATCTAGTAATTATTTTTTCATTAAATATTACATATTATTTTTTATTATTTTTTATTTTATTATTTAAAAGTAAAAGCATTTCAGGTCTCATTTCACTTAATGCTTCTAAAAGTACCTCATGTGATACTGTCTTGTAGATATCTTCATCTGTACTCATTTTAGCTGAAATAATACCAGTGACATTTAAATTAGTTAGTCTCAAATATCTCATAGTGGTATTTACGTTTTTATGTCGAGCCTTTTTCATTGCCGAATCTATACAGTTTCCATTATTTAAATAACACATAGTTACCGCAAGCTTTTTGAATGAGTGGAAAGTGTACTTAATTCCTGTGTGATTTAATAATAAATGCCCCCTATTCATCATTACTGCTAATTCTTTATATGTTAAAGTGAATAATTTGCGTGTATTCCCAATATCTTTTAGTTTTAACAACTTATTATATAATTCAAAAGATATCTTATCTATCCATTCTTCATTACCCTTTCCTTTATTATGTCCATGAGATTTCATAATGACTCCATCTTCTACTGGTGTAAAATTTGACCATTCTACCTTTAACAATTCAGAAGCTCTAAGTGCAGAATCTATAGCTAATTCCATAATTAAGGATTTCTCTAATCCTTTCTCCTGCTTACTAAAAAAATCAATGTAGTTCATTGCTAATTCAAAAGGTATCATTTCTATATCTTCGCCAGTATTTTTAAGCGATTCAATTACCTTTAAATCATCTAAATCATATTTTATTAAATTTTCACCATTTATTTTCTTTGTTTTTAAATAAGTGATCAACGACTTTATTGCTGATTGTCTATTGTTAATTGTCTGATTCGAGTACTTTTTAGTACCATCTTCTTTTTCAGCGTAGTACAGTGCATCAAAATATTCAAATAACACTTCTGACCGCAAATCATATTCAATATTTTTAACTGTTATATATTTATACACTTTATTTTTTAAGATATCCTTAAAAACTTGATTTAAACTAGTTCTATATGTGTTTTGTGTATTCAAAGACTTTTTACCTTTTACATTTAAGAACTCCTCGATATACTCCCCTATATAATTATCTAAATACTGAGTATTGTAATTATTCATAACCATTATTCACAACCCCTTTATAATTTCTTTATTACTACTAGTATACCTATCGAATTGTTATTTGTAAAGAATTTTATGTATTTTTTATTTTACTATTTGAGAGCCGACTATATTTGATCAGCTCTCAATGTTTTATAATATGAAATTATTATTTAATTACAGTACCTTCTTTTTCCGCTAAATATAATTCCCACTTGTCTTCTGAGACTTTATTAGGAGGTGATTTTGCCCATTTAAGCATTTCCTCTATGAATCGTCGTCTAGTGATAGTGAACTCTGGCTTTTTATCACCTATAAAATCATAAATTTCTACATAGCGAGATCCTTTCTTTAGCTTAAAATATTGCCAATCAAAAGGTGTCACTAAGTTGTACCATGTACCATATTCAAATGATTTGGGCATACGTTTCGTAATTGCATGTTGTTCATTTCCTCTTAACATAAACTTCTTCATTATAAATCCTCCTTTTCTGTATTCATTTTATTACTTCCACATCTAAATTTTCACTTCTTACTGCTTTGTAATACTGCATTACGTATGGGGTAATAACATAAGCACCTTTATTATGTATGTTAGAATATATGTAATCGTACACTTCGTACAACTCATCATCGATTTCAATAATATTACCTACCGTTAATGTTTTTCTCATTGATCCTAATTCTGGAACGTTTAAATCATAAGGTTGTAATACTGTTTTAGCATCTATAGTTTCACCCTTTTTAATTAAGTAAAATAACAATTGAAGCATCCTCCTTTTATAAAAGTAATTTATTATTTAGTATTCTCGATAGCGATATTCGTTGTTGGTATTAAAACTTTCTGATGTTTCTAATTCTAATTTAAATTTATCCAACATCTTTTTGCGGTACGCAATCACCACTTTATTTAATTCGATCCTAGCCTTGTTAATGTCACCCTCATTTAATAAATACATCTTATATGAACCAAACGTCATACCTTCTAACACCTTTCCAATGTCAGATTTTTTAAAGCGTTTATTTGAACCAATATATATGGAATTCTTCTCTTCTACATCTAGCCATTCCACTATGTCATTGTAATGATCATTAATCGTTCCTGCTCTAACAACATATAATTTCATACAATAGTAATCCTCTCTCGTATATTTTCATAAAAGCGTTCATTTAATTTCTTTTCGACCATAACTTCCAGTTTGGTACTCCGCCTATCAAATATAATTTGCCATTTTTGTATTTCAAATCGAAATTAGCAGTATTCTCATTCTTCTTGTTATTTACATTCACCGTAATTGTGTTTGCGTAGTCTTGATCCATCTGTTTATACGTTTTTTTCAAATCGTTAATAAACTCTCCAACAGTGTATCTTTTGTTAAGATGCTTATGTTCTTTACTATGTAAGTGATCTAAGTCAATAAAATGTCTATACTCGTGACCCTCTTCCCAAATAAAGAAAGTGTTAATGTACTGTTGTGTACTTGTATCCCATATATAAACCTCTGTATTTTTAGGGATATGTTTCAATTTAGTTATTAATTTAATTCTTTCCATACTCCCATTACCTCCTATAAAAATATTTTTATTTAACATACTCCATCCCATTGTTTAAATTTCTTTTCACTAACTATTTCATTTTCTTTTAAAATAAATGAACTTGATCCCTCATATTCTAGTACTGTATTTTTTGAAGCTAATACATAGTCATAGAATTCTGGTGTATTTGATTTAAATGTTTTTAAATATAGAGAGACTAGCTTATTAGAAAATAGCTTTCTTTCTACTTTATAAATATGTACCTCAATACTAGAGTAACCATTATCTACACCATCTATCCACTTCTTTATTTTTATAAAATATTCATTTCCTTTATCACTAATCACAGGGAATTTTATCATGTTTCACACTCCTATCAACATTCCTTCAATTCATGAACTGGAAATCCACGATTAATAAAGTCTTTATTCTCTTCAAATTTACTTGAATAGCATGACTTAACTCTAATCCTTTACCAATTGGTCTGCACATAGTCATCAATATTCTCGCTTTAACATCCTCTAAGCTTCTGCACTCATTAATACTTACGTATGTATTTGTAGCTTCATCGATAATAATTTCACAGAAACGATTAATAAAGTCACATTTAAATTCTTGCATAAATTGAAATACTTCATTTAAATCTAATTCAGGTTGTAATTTATGTTCAAACATCACTACATCTCCTTTTTGATGACATCGTTATATTATTCAATTACAATATGCTCATTAATAACTGCAAACATTTGGAAATTACTATCTCCAGTGTTATAGTTATAGCAATCATCAAACTTATCATATTTATATCCTTTATCAACTACTTCTTGTATTGCTTTATTTTTATCCTTATAAGTGTATTTACCTTCTTCTACATGAGTATCGCAGTATTTTTCTTTTGATATGTAAGACACAGTGTAGTTCTTCTTTTGATGAGATAAATCAAACAATTCTGCACCACCGTTATCAATCAAATCTTGGATAATTTCTTCTTTAGTTTTTGTTTCAAAATATCTATATAATTGTGCAAACATCTCTTCTTTATTCAGCTTCATATTTTCTCCTCCGTTTCTTATAAAATCAACTTATTATTTAATTTATATACGATTTTAAATTATAAAAAGCATCATTCATATCTTTCTCAAAACGAGTACCTTTAGCTAAATCAATATACCACTCCTCTGTTTCTTTAATGTACTTACGTTTAAATTTTTCATTAGCTACAACCGCACATTGTAAATTATGTATTCGATCTGCTAGTTTCACTAATTTAGCCATACGATTATTTTTAATACCTTCAATATAGGACTTCATTTCATATTTATTTGGTTTAGTTAACAATTTCACTGCTTCCAATACTGATTCACCGAAGAACCCTCCGTACCACTTAATTTGATCTTCCGTTGCATCTGTATCCTCTAATAAGTCATGAAATAGACCTACAATTTGTATATACTCGTCATATCCTTTTTCGTTCAACATTTCTGCTACACGTAATGGGTGTGTATAATATTCATCTCCATCAATACGTAATTGTCCTGAATGTACTTCTTTCATGAATTGAATAGCTGAATTAAACATAATACTTCTATCCATAACATTTCCTCCTCTTAATAGAATTATTAATTAATGACCAGTTATTCTATACCATTTTTGATTATCTACATTAAATCTCCAACCTAAGCTTACCGCATAGACAACTTTCTCATCTGTGGTGTCTAGATATTCAAATTCAACACGACTGAATAATTCTTCTTGTGAAATTTCAACAATTCCATATTTGGCTCGGATACTCCATTTGTAACCCTTCATAACATTATTATCTTCAAACCATTCGACGTTTATCATTAATATCTCTCCTTCTATTTAAAATACGAATATTACTTAATCTTCTCCCCATTGAGAAACTCCCACTAATAAAGCTCTAGCTCTTAAAATTTCGCTCTTATATTTCTCTTCATCAAAGTTTTCCTCTGAAAAAACATCAAAAATCACTTCTTCAGCATCAATTATATAATCAGTAGAAAGACTGTTTAATACTTTATATTGATTTGGTTCTCCTTCTAAATTGTAATCGTCTATTTTCAATAAGTTTTTAGGTACTTCGAAAGTAAAAATTACACCCTCTGTTTCAATCATAGGAAATTCAATTTCGCATTTATCTAATAATTCTTTTTCTTCGTACAGTAATCCACCTGTCCAAATAAAAGCGTACTCTTTAGCTTTTTCATAGTCAGTAGTAACATATACATGTTTCCTATGTCGTTGCGCAACTAATCCTTCTTCCTCAATCTTATCCCAATAATGAGCAGAAGTTCCGTGATATACTGTAATCATTTCCATATGTAATCCTCCTAATATTTAGTAATGTTTCATTTCTTATCCTAAGTATAATTCAATATTCATGTAAAATCAATAGTTATTTATGTATTTATTAATATAATTTTATAAAATGGAAATATTATCTAATGAAAAAAGAAGTCGTAAATGACTTCCTTTTAGTTATGTATTTTATTTTTCTAATTCCATAATCATACCCATCGTAATTTCTACTACATCTTTAATCTTACCTAGTTCATTTAGAACTTTAACTCCACTCACCTTGCTATTTAAAGTTGATTCTGAATAAGGTTTCTTACCGCTGTCCATTCTTTCCTTCTGAATACGTTCTTTTGCATTATTTACCCTTACTTTCACATCAATTCCATGAATAGCTTCTACCTTTTTGTAAACATCTGTACGAGCATCAGCATGAGATTTACCACTTAATCTAGCGTATTTGTTGATTACAGTCTCCAATGTCTTAAAGTCAGGTTCTTTTGTTATATAATCCTGAATAGAAGATAATTTATTATTCGTTGTATTGGAGTTCATTTCCAGTTCTTTTAATTTACGATCATGTTCCTCTTGTTTGATTCTCATTTCTTTTGATTGTATTAACATTTGAATCATGCTATCTTCCCAAGAAAGTTGCGGAACTTTATGAATAAAAGCATTTGCTAATACGTCTTTAGCTTTCAATTGATACTCGATTAAATTGTCAACTAAATCAGGTTGCTCCGATTGCATTTTTGGAGTTAAAGTAACTTTTGCTAACCATAAAGGAAGGAATTCTATATCCAACGCTAAAGTCTCATTATTATCATCGAATACCCCTGCTTGAAATTTCAAGCACCCTCTATTTAATACTAAATCATTTTGAACTTTTTGAACTTGACTATCTTTTTGGCTCTTAGTTAACCCTAATCCATTACAAATCCAACTTACTCCTACATAAATTTTTTCATCGTCTTTGTTTTGACAAGCCATCAATCCACTTCCGTTAAAATCAACTTCCTTGACAACTAAATTACTCACTTAAACACTCCCTACTTTTTTATTATGCATTTCCTTCAATAAAAGATAACTATTATTTACTTGTTCTGTTTACTTTTAATGAAATTATATAAACCTTTTATAGCCTGTATGATTGTTTTGATGAGACATCCAATAGTCAGTATAAATACAAGTAAACCATACACCAGGCCTAATCTCTGTACTATTGGTGATTCAGTGTATAAGTACAGACAAGCTATAAATAGCATTCCAATTACCGAAAATCCAATGGTTTCTTCATTGAGTATCTTATTAATCACTGTGTATTTTCACCTCTTAATTATATAGTTTCAATTCTTTAATCCAATCTGGAGCAGCATCAGGAGTCATGATTCCATAATTAATGCATGTCAATGTGTTCGGCTCTAATTGAGTATAACCTTTGTCTCGAATTACAGTATATCCACCTTGTCTTTCCAACTCTTCTAACTTTTCTTGCGAACATTTCAAGATAATCTTCTTTTGCTCTTTCATATACTTATCAAGACTTTCAACTTCTATTCCAGAATAAAGTGGCTTAACTACCCTGCTGTAAATAAAGCTCATTACTGCATGACCAACCTGACCTGCTAATTTACCTTTTGAAATTTTAATATCTTCATTTACTAATATATACATCCGATAATCAGACATCTGTTTCCTCCATTTATGTATTTTCAATTATTATTTAAATATTGTATAGTGATACTTTCCAAAAGTAATACATTTTTTGAATAAGTAGATGCAAATATAAGTTTCTCTTTCCTCTACTCCCCATTCATCATTAGTGTTAAAATTAGCTCCAATTAGCACTGTTCCCTTGTCATAACTACCGACTTCAAATTTCCATCCATACTTGTTATACAACAATATCACTACCTTTTATGTATTTTCTTTAATATTCTCATTTTATAAAATCACTACCACTTCTCAATAATGTTTTTAATTTTATACTTTACTCTATTATGTAATTTTGGTTTGTAGTTCTCTAATTTGAAAGAAGTATTAACTCCATTTTCACTGATAATAATTTGTTCAGCATTCAGTAATTCTTTTAATCCATTGATGAGCTTTGTCTTAGCACCCTTTTCATCTTCAAAATATGATATCGTTATATGCGAACAAGAAAAGCTAATTGACCCTATCTCAAACCATCCTACAGACCATAGTTTATTATGCTCGATGCCATCAATTCCTGTAATTCGCTCTATCAATTGAGAAAGTTTAAATCTTGATAATTGATTCTTGTAAATGTAAATTCTTGTACTCTTCACTAATTCACTTCCTTAATCCCTTGTAATTATGAGTGACCTAACAGCGTACAACCATCACTGGCTTGGGTGTTTCTCATCATGAGAGCAGGGTTACTGGTTTGTCACTTCTCCTACTGTTAACCCTTTTTCGGATGACTAATTATTTTATAAATTCTTCATTTTCATGTATCGTATATATTCTTGCGTTATTGTAGTCTCCGTCAATATAAGGGATAACTGTCATGAAGTCATTCAATAATTTTTCCGCTAACTCGTAACTTTGTATTTTATCTTCTAGTATGTAGAACTTCCCACTTTCGTTAAACACGACTTGATGATATTTATTAATTATTCCCTCCATCCTTTCATAATAGGCTTGTTTTATTTTATCTTACAGTGAAGAATTAATTGGTCTTCCTTTTTCATCTAACTCTTCGTCATAATATGGTACGCCACCTATTACTGTAATGTTAGGTTCTTTTGTAACATCAAAGAATTCACACATATAGGATACTAAACAGTCAAAAGAGCAATGGTATCCTCCGAAATATCCATCTTTAAATGTTTTACCATCTTCAATTCTTTTCTTACATGTAGAGCATTCTAACTTATTCATAATAACCAACCTTTCATAATACTTTGTTTTTATTTAATTTCTAATGTTTTAGGATGCAAAGTAATGATTTCCTTTTCTAGTTTTCTAGCATAGTTAATTGTATGACCAGTACCACTTTTTGAACCATCGTATACTCCTATTACAAAATCAGACCTATCCACCATCCACTTATCACGATTAAACATGCAATAATTATTGTAAGGTTCTTTACTTACATAATAAATTTCATCAGCTTTAGCACAAATATCATGATACTCTTTAATACTTGATTCAAACCATTTCGAATATTGTTTATCACATGGAATAGCACATAATAATCTAATGTGAGGATAAGTCTCTTTTAGCTTCAAAACAATTCTTGATGCCCACATATCTACACCTAATGCCATTCCACTTATAAATGTGACTACTTCTTTGTTTTCAATATGATCAATAATAATGTCTCGTAGTTTAAATAGTAATTCAGAATTATCTTTTGGATTATAACCATTTAATTTATTAGGTCTATGACCAGTAAAGCAAGCTGTATTTACCATATCTTCATTCCCCTCTATATTTACTCAATGTCACTCTTATCGAAAACAACATCAACCATCTTAGTTTCTGTAATTGCGATAGGTGATCCATCTTTGTCTGTTACATGTAATTTTATCGTGTCATACTTTTTTAAGTACTTATTGTTTGGAGTTTCAACTAGATTCTCACCTTTCATCAACTTAAATTTTAAGTCACCTTTTAGAATCATTTCTTTAACTACTTTCCTTATGTACCATTTAATCATTATTATATATTCCTTTCGTTTTATGACTTAGTACTGTTCCTGATTTATTAGTAGATGTATGAGTAGTAAATTCATAATCCGCATACCCGTTGCATTGCTCACATTTAGAATTACCTAAATCAAACTCTACTACATTGCTTGTATGTACGTATCTATTACTACATTTGCTGCACGTTCTTATTTCTTCAATCGGAAATAAAGACATTTAGACACTTCCTCCATTCTTATTTAATAAAATGACTGTATTATTTTGTTTTGAAATATTCTTTTGGTTTATATCCTTTGAAATAAGGTGTTTTCTCGTCTTTATCTTCAAATAAATTTAATATTTGTTCACAAGCTTCTTTATTTAGCTGATGCTCACTTTCGCTAATTTCCCATATATCAAATCGTACTAATTTAAATTCATCGTCTATGTATTTTAGTCTTTTTTTAGCATCTTCTTCAGGGAATTTACTGGCTTGAAACCAATCAGTAGTTTTGTCTCCACTCATAGAAACGTATTCACCTTTATCATTTCGTAATGTACATATAAGCATAAAATATCCTCCTCATTTTAAAATAAATATCCAATATTATTTAATTTTTTCTTCTTCATTAACTATTTTAAATGAAGCTAGTAATGGAAAGCATTCATCACCTTTATCATTTATTATTCTAAATGTATTCACGGCAGCATCATATTCAAGTACAGGATACTTTACACCTTCTGTAACGTAATCAGGAAATCCAATTGTATAATTTGCAATCAGAACTTGTCCAATTAACAACACACTCATCACACCTTCTTATGTATTTTTAATATTAAATCTATGTTGTTTAATCTCTATAATTCAAAATCCAAAGAGTTACTTCATTGATAACTGTATTGATCCTACTGATGCACCAGATTATAAACAAACTCCAAATAATTAAAAGACCTACTGTAAGTGTACCAGTAAAGAAGCCTAATCCATCATTTTTAATAACTCCTATAAAAATTGATATTGGAAATATATAAACAGTAATCCATAGTAAATAAAACAGTATTTTTGTTAATTTGAATATAATAAAATCATACTCCTTTCAATGATAAGTCTCTTTTACTTAAAACGGATTAAAGTTTCCATTCTTATGGATCAACTTATACTCATCTTCAGTTACCTCTTTTACAATATATCCATCGTCTATAAATCGCTGAATCATTTTACTTTCATCTCCTGCAACATTATTATCAATTGTTACAACCGCCCTACCCTCACTATTGTAAATAACCGTATAACATTTATTCATCAGTAGCACCATCCTTTAATTTTACTGACATACGAAATGTTTGAAAATCATATCCACGCCCTTCTATTTCTTTTCTAAATTCCTTAAACGCATCGCTATTTAATAAATCATGCACTATCCATCCATCAACTTTTCGTGGATAATAAATATTCAATCCGTTTTCACGTTTAAGCCAACAAGTACCTAAAGTCGTTGTATAATCGAACCCTCTAGCCATTCACATCACCTTTCATAAAAGTTTAGTATTATATAATTACTTTAAATAACCTATATCTTTAGCATAATCAATAATCTCTTTCTGTATCTCGTCACTATGTCCCCAATCACCACTATACAAACCACCATAACCATTTACACCGTTAGAACTCTTACCTGTCCTAATAAATATGCTAAAATCACAAACTAAAGCCCATAATGTATCACCATGAGAGAATCCTTCATGAGAAAAACCATTGTATGCATAAACTTCTTTACTTGTGTATGCATCTACGAAATATATTCTGTTGTTTTTACACTTCATGTAAGCCGTTTGCGGTTCTCCAGTTACTCTATTCCTCTCTTTATAGAAAAATCTACGACCTCTTTCTGAAATAAATTTTATTAGATTATTAATAGCAGCTATACGCATTTCTTTTTCTTCATCCAATTTCAGCAATCCTTCCTTATGTATTTATTTAATCATTTATACCTTCTACAATTCCTCCGAAGAAACAATAAGTCTCTAATGTATCTAACCAATTCCATCTTTCATCCTCATTAATATTCGTGATGTCCTTCTTTAAATTCACAAATTCATAAGTAGTCATATTATATTTTCTTTCAAACTCACTTAATTTTCTCTTTGATGTTTCAGGTTCTATGTGAAAATTTTCTTTTGAGATTACCTTTTTTAACTCAGTTACAATCTGTGTAATATACACTGTTTTTCTCCTCTCCTGTATTAAATAAAAGCATGATATTAATTAATTTCACGTTTCATAATGTATTCATTTCCATCTTTCATTGTTAGCTCCCAACTATCTTTTCCTAAAATGTTTAAAGCATCAATAAACCTTATTTCATAATAATAGTCTCCTTTATATCCCTTTTCATTAATAATTTCTCCGTCAAACGAGTACAAGTGTTGTCCAAATTCGTATCTTTCTTTTAATACTCCATACTCAAACTTATTCATAAGTTCCTCCTAAATTTGAAATTCATCAGACTCATAAAGTTTCATCAGATTATGTCCGTACCTTAAAATGCGCTTTGTTGTATCTTGTAGGCGTTTAATTTTACCATCATTATAAATATAAGTGTCTTCAATTTTGAAGTAACTATCTTCTCTAACATATCTCATGAATCTACTATCCGCAGTAACAATAATTACATCTTTTTCTTCATCATTAAGTGCATCTTCAATTTCCTTAGTTGCTAATCCATCATATTCGAAAGCAGCTAAAGATCCATTTAATTGATTTGCAATTTCCCATTTACTCCTAGTATTACACCAATGATCAGTCATTACTAATTTCATTACTTCTCTCCTTTTCCAAGTGGACATTTCCTTTTATCTCATAGCTTTCTCCACATTCTAATTGTCTCCAAGATTCAAAGTCATCACGTTGCTCATACCACCCAATAGGCATACCAAGACAACCTTGTACGCTGTTATCTACACATGTAATAATCCATTTTGTATTAGAGCCTTCGATAGTCGTATAATCTCCTTCGTAAATAATATTTCCCGAAGCATCTCTAAAACTTCTCAACTCAGTCACGATTGCTCCTCCTCTTAATTTAAATAAAATATTGGTTTTACTTAATTACTTCTTTGTATGCTTCAACTAAATGGTCTTGCTGCCCTTCTGAATATGTAGGATTAAACTCGTTTACAACTTGTTCCAATCGTCCAGCAATATCGATTAGAAACTTAATATCGTCATCGTTAATATCACGCATTAATCCATTATCTGATAATGCTTTTATGTATTTAATTCTTTCTATTTCATTCACCTGAACCACTCCTTTTATTTTATAACTAAATATTACCACGATAAAAAGATTAAATCAATATATTTTATGTATTTATTTATATAAATCAAAAGACGCAAGATTTAATTCTCACGTCTTAGGCGTATAGCTACAATCATTTCCACATCTTTCTTTACCAGTTAAAGATTTTGTATAATTACTACTCCATATAATCATCATAAATAATTAAATAATCTGCCCAATTACTAACGATAATATCTTGATCCATTTCTTTTACTAACTCCTTTAAATCAGAAATTGATTTTAATTCTATCATTGCATAGTGTTTATGTTCGTAAATTTCATCGGTATGATAAGTTGCGTTAAATTTATCTAAGGCATGTTTATATTCATCTAGTGAACCATTGTACACTCTTGAAATTTTATGTTTCATAATTAATTTTCTCCTTTTTATGTATTTTGTAATACAAATAAATTATTTAAAGTTCTTCTACATCTTTTTCGTTGATTTCTAATATTTGATCTTGTTTATTTCTAAATAGTGCATACCTGTCTGAGAAATCTATTTTAGAAATCTCTTTAGCTACAGGTCTCCAGTCAGAAATTTTTCTAACAATTTCATTTGTTCTTTTTATTTTATAAAAATCCATAACATCAACCTCTTTTTTATAGTTTTCTTTCATAATACGTGACTATTATTTAATGGTATTCATATAGCACAACTTAATTAGCTCTGCTTTTTCTTCTGTATTAAATTCCATAGATTTATCAATCAATTCTACAAATTTCAAGTCTTTATTCTCACGATTCAAAAGGTATTCTTTTTGGACTTCTTTATTGAAGTTCAGTAAATACAGCTCAGAATATCTATTTTCTGAAATACCGTGTTTTAAACTTTCACCAACATGCTCGTATTTGAGGAGTTCTGGATACTTTCCGACAATTGATTTGTAATTAATAGCACCACTTTTAGTTGGAGATAACAATTTTAATACTTTATCAATAGGAACATCTTGATAGTGAACTAACTTCATAAAATATGAAATGTGTAATGCCTCTTTATGTAACTTTTCTATTAATAAATCGAATAACTCATCATCTTCAATCAGTAGTTTATTTTTCAGAAGTAATTGGAAAGGAATTTCTACATATGACTCACGCTTGAATACAGTATCTAAATCAAAGTTATGTCTGCGATGGTATGTAAAATAAAAACCCATATTACCTTCGTAAATTTGACCATTACATACATATAATTGTGCTGAATTATTCAAACATAACTTTAGCTGCTGTTTATTATAATGACTAGGAAGAATTATATCTTTTGCCCAGTTAGGGTACTCTATATTGAAAATATTAAATAGGTTTATAATTTCATTTTTATTGTCAAAGTAACGACAGAGGATATTAAACCACATTGGAATTTCTTCACTTCGCATACCACTAAATGAAATATCAGTAGGTTTATAATTCAAGTTGCAAATAACTGCACTTTCAATTGTTTCGATAGTTATGTTATCAGAGAAAGATTTTATCGCTTCTAGTTGTTTTAATTTAGAAAGTAGCTCACTGCTTTCAGCTTTTAATTTAATATGATCATCATTTAATTTTCCATAGTTCTTTTTTAAATTCTCAAATTTACTTACATACTCTTCTACTTTAGCGTCTACTTCCATTTGAATCGCTTTTGCAATAACATCATTAACCATTATTTCATTCCTCCATTTTATGTATTATTTATTTTTGATAATAGAATCATTTTATTCGACATCTACTTGATAAATTTTGCCTTTGTAACGATAAGCGTTTGAAGTGGCAGTAAATACATCTTCTCCATATTTATTTACTACGTTATCTCCATTGGGTTCAAACATTTTAAATAAATCACCCTTCTTTATCTCTTTCATTTCACATTCTACAAATTCTTCATTAACTTGTTTTAACACTCGTCTCACAATACTCACCTCTCTCTTTAAGTTTTATAAAACTCCTCTTTTACTTAAATCATATCTTAAATTTAAAATTTACATAATTTTTGGCTCTTTATATCCACAAGTCTGATCACTTAATTTCATATTGTACTTTCTTATCTTACGTACTAAACTACCTTTCTTACATTCACCACAACTAGCATACGGATATGTATCTATCGTTCGACCTAATTTATGTGTTAGGAAATCGATATAAGCATCTGTATCATATCGATCCCAAAAGAAAATCTTATTACATTCGTACTGGTTATCAAATGATTCATCATATTTAATTTCTGAATCTGTACAAGTATCAATTTCTCCACTATATATCATAAAGCTTTCATGAGGATGTGATTCACTTATCCAAATTTGACCTAATTTTAATCTCATTTATCTACTCTCCTTCACTCATTTGCTTTAATTCATTGTTTAATACTTTTAACAACTTTAATTGTTCTTCAATGTGATTTACACTTTTATTCAGTATTTCATCAATATTATCTTCATTATTTTCATTAACCATAAATTGCAACAATCCAACTATATGTATTAAATGATGAGTTTCCATCTTCATTTTATCTACTTTTTCAATTAACATATATCATCTTTATCTCTCATTTCTAACTCTAAGGAATATCTATCTTCACCGTAGAATTTAATCTTTTCATATTCCAATACAATTAGTTCGCAGCCTTTGTTACTTGCTTCGCCAATATCTTTTAATATTGTTTCATGTAATTCTTCTGGCGATTTAATGTATCGATACGATTTATAATACGACATGTCAACACCTTCTTTATATTTTATGTAACTTTACTATCTTTCATCGACATTGATAATTTTAAATAGACGATTAAATGTATCGTCCATATCAAGGAGACTTAAATTTCTATGGTAATCATATAATTCCATAATTAAATCATTTATTTCCTCATGTTCTTTTTCTGATATCTCATAATAAATACGCCCACATTTCTTCAATCCATATCCAATCCTTTCTTTTTTTATTTTATAATATTTCTGTATTTATTAGATTTTCTCTTTCTTCTACTGATGTATTGTTTGGTGCTGAAACAAATTTATTCATTCCATTAAATATTTCTTTTTCATTTTCGTCAAATACAATTAAAACTGGTATCTCAGTTGAATCAAATAATTTACCTTCAATAAGTAGCTTCACAAAATTCACCTCCCGTTTATTTAATTTTTGATTTCTTCAATTCTTCAATAAGATCTAATTGACCTTGAATATGTCCTTCATCCAAACCTAATTGAAAAGCATCATGAGGATCATCCATTCCTATTTCATGAATAACATCTTCCGTATTATTTTCTTGAAACGTAGTCAATTTATTTTCTAGATTAACTTTCAATTCTTCTAATTTAATTTTCAAATCTGTCATAACTATTACCTCCTAAATTTTTATATTTTTCATAATTAATTGTTGCACGAAACCAGAATTTCATTTAAATGTTAAAACTGTATATTTGTTAATCTATCATTTTACTATTTAACGTTTAAGTATTTCACTATTTCAGAATTATTCATTTTGATTGACTTATTACCTTTGAGTGTAATTACAACTCCACTATCATAGACTTCCGATATAAATGCTTTCTCTGAAGCATTTACAATCAATACTTCCAAGTCTCGTAAATCTCTCATGAATCTTTTCACAAATGTTACTGTATGCCCTCTTTTCAAATTGTTAAGTAAATGATGCATCTTATCTCACCTCACTTTATTATGAATCGTATTTAGGCACTATTCATTTAATAATATGAACATATTGTTTAAATATTAATGTTTATGTCTTCCATACAACATATTAATTCAATCTTTTTATTTTATAATTGTGTCCAATACTTGCTATTCTGTAGGCTTCTTTGAACGTCATTTCAGGATTCTTTTTACGAATTGAGTTAGCTTTATAGATAACAATTTTATTTTTCATCATTTATGTAATCTTCCTCCTTGTGATAGTCGTATTCTTTTTCATCATCATATTCCACTTCTAAATAATCAATTTCAACATTGTCAACATCCCATGACTTAACTTCTTCTGAATTGATTAAGTCTAGCTCTATAGATTCTAACGGGTTATTCGCATGGGTATTTTCTTCGTCATAAATTACTGACATTGTAAATGTGATCTTCTTCATCATATGTATAGCTGCTCCTTTAAGTATTCAATTATTATATATGTATATTTTATAATAAATCACTTTTATTTAATATTTTTATATAACCCTAAATCTTCTAATACCCAACAAATACCTGAAGCTAACCCGATATTCCATAATGCGTTAATTGAATTCTTTTTGATTAATAAAATCAAATATTCAAGTTTATCTTCATCTAGTTCAAATGAAGTTTCTTTCTTATTATGAATTACATCTTGATAAATACCTAGTGACTCTAATGCATGTTTAACTCCTACGTAAATACCTGTATGAGTAGCATCATTATTTTCACCACTATAATATTTAATCAAATCATTAAATTCTTTTACATTATCCGTAGTTATGTTGATAATCATTTAACCTCTCCTTTAATAATATAAGTTTTATACAACATCATAGATTAATCTCTCTAATTTCAAATTCTTTTTCTACAATGTCTAAAAATTGCTTATATACTTCTGTTTCATAACTATCTATTTGTGGTCTAATATCCATGCTATAATACATCTCACTAGCTATTTTACTCACATCTCTCTTTACTACACCATCTGCAATTCCTTTACTTGTAAAAGCCTTTACTGACTTAGGTTTCTTTTTAATTCCGTGATATAATTCTCCATTTCTTAAAACTATATAGATATTTGTCATTGGTGAAACTCCTCATTTCTTTTTTTACATTTAATTAATATTCAGTTTTTATATAAATTTACTTTAGATCTCTAAACCATTGTGGGTTCAACATAATATGTATAGCTTTCATTAACATTGGAATATCAAAATAACCAAAATGACATTGATTCTGTTCGATTTCTAATAAGACTGACATTCTTCGATAAGCCTCACTACGTCCTAATAATTTCTTCTTCCAGACAATATCAAATAGATCGTGACAAGCAGTTTTTAGTACTTTCATTTCTTTAGTCGCTAATACTCCTAGTGGCTTACCATTGTCATGACAGCCTACACTCGCTTTGCAGTTCCTACATAAGTAACATTTACCATTCCCATATTCTTTCCCATATAGTTCTTTATTTGATGTAAAGACAATTTCATGATTACAGTATGGACATTGTTTTGGTACTTTCATATTTATTTCTCCTTATCCATTTATTTAATATTACATCAATGAGTTATCTAATACTAAAATTGTATCGCTCTTAATTTCTTTAAATTCTTTTTTAGCTTCAATAAACTCTTCATGTTTCAGATTTGGATATCTGGCAATTACATATTTAATAAAAGCATAATCTTCATATACTGTTTTAGCTTTACTTGCTAATCTTTTATCTGAAATATTAAGTGTCTTTGATTCAATTTTACATACTTCTTCCTCATACTTATCTACCCATCCAGACGTGCCTTTTGATTTGATTAGTGCATAATATGGATCTTGTACTTCTACATAAGTAGTCGAATTGAACATATGGTAAGGAATTGACTCATCTAATTCTCGATATAGGTTTTCGTAATACTCTCTTACTTTCATAAAAATATCTCCTTTTATATTTAATTTGATAATATCTATCTATTATGCAACTTTTAATATTGATTCCAATTGATTTTAGACGTTTTAATACTTTTAAGCACACTTTGTATACTATTCAGACAAAAGCTCTCTAAAGACTTGATAGTACCTAAATTCATTAATAAAGCCAATTACCACTATTGCTAATTGAAATGCAACATCTCTCAAAGTTAATTACCATTAAAGGTTGCAAAATTCTTTGTGTATAAAGAAGAATATTTAATAATCATTAATAACCAGTATATACGATTTAAAATTTCACCTTATCAGGTAAAATTCCAATCGTGAAAATTATTCATTCTACTACTATCTATATCATATGTAAATTTACAGTGTAATGATTATTGAATCTTTCTAATCCACTATCTCCAAATGGATCATACTCTACTTTATGTTTTGTAATAGTAATTAGTTTTTCTTTTACTAATAGTTTATTATATTTCGTTACAGAAAAATTACTTATACCTAAATCCTCTTGAATAGTCTCGTAACTAGGGTAACAAAATTGTTTAGTTACATTCTCTCTGTTAATAAACGACTCATAATAATACATCAATCTAAATCCAATTACACCAATGGTATCTAATGATTTTAGTAAATTTAAAGGTATTTGCGTAAAGTAGTTTTCTTTATATGGTTTTAACATTTTAAAATGTATTGGATTATTAATCGGTAAACTATCAAAATCAACCCTAATTAAGTCTTGATCACTTAAAATTGAAAAGCACTTCTTCACGGTTCTGTTATCTGTAATCCCTGTCACAAATTTTATATCTTTAAGTAAAACATCTATTTCGCCATTATTGAAAGCTTGAAATTTTTTAAACAGTAAAAACGCATAAATAGCAAATGACTTTTCATCAATATTAAATCCCGTGTTGCGTATTATTTCATTTGGTATCTGTAACCATATTCTTTTCTCCTTACTCATATTAATTAAATCCTTTTATGTATTTTCATATTTATATTTTCCTTTATTTCACCTTTATATAGACTAGATGATACTTCACCTCCTTCACAATTTAAATTTTGAATAATTTAATACATCTTTCTCTTTTCTATTCTCAATCTTATAGAAGTCCTACCTTCTCCTTCAATTGTGATATTTTCGAAGTATGGAATACAGACCAATTCATTACCTTCAGGTCTTACAAAACCTTCACCGACAGCGATAGCTTTTATTGCTTGATTAATTGCACCAGCACCAACACCAGCTATTTCTACACTAGGATTTTCTCTTAAAGTTGCTACAATTGCTCCTGCTAATGAATTTGGATTTGATTTACTTGATACTTTTAATGTTGTCATCTATATTTCTCCTCTATGTGCTAATTAATTATTTACGTTGATTTTAAAGCCATTTATAGTGTGCTTGATATATTTATCATCTTTTAAAGAAAATGAGCTTATACTTAATGGAAATAATTAAAATCGCTATCCTATTTAACCATCTTTCCAATGAGTCAACTCATATTCAACTTTCTCCAATAAATCTTTAGAGAAAATTCTGACTTCTAAAGATGTGTGTCGCAAACTTGCCCATCTTAGTTCTTGTAAAATTATGAAAATGATGATGTTATTTTTAATCTTTTTATCCATACAAACACCCCTAATTAATTTTTATAAAATGCTGACATTATCGTAACTCAACTCGATTAGGTAATTTTTCCAACATTTCTTTAAACTCCACCAAGTCTTCGTACTGATAATGCTTTTCTGCACCATTAATAAAAACATATTGAGCATATTTGAAATCATCCATTATCTCAATTGTTACTGAAACATTAGTAAAATCATAGCTTTCTTCTAGATCACTGTTCTCTTTTGCGAACCATTTGACTATTGAAGGCTCTGTAATTTCTTTTGTATAGAAATGTAATTTTTGATCCTCATAGTATCTAAAATTAAATCCTTTTTGCAGTAACAAATGTAAGATATGTTCTTTCGTTTCCAATATTCATTCCTCCTATTTTTAGATAATATTATACTTTTATAGATCAATTTTACTTGATGCTTAAATGGTATACAACTTCCAATTATAAATGTCGTTTGATTTTATAATCAGTTACTGCCTCCATTTATTCTTAACCTGATATTACCATACAACGAAAATTAAAGTCAAACACTTTATGTATTTAATTGTTTAATTTTAAAGTGTTTAAAGTAAAAAATTCTATACGATTCAAATTTCAAAATCATACAATTAATAAATCAAGATTCTGTCTATCTCTATTTTCGTATTAAAAAATTCTACATATTCTAATTTTCTAAATGTAAAATTCTACGATTTTGATTTTTTAATTCTACAGTTTTGATTATTCAATATAAATAAATTCTACAGATTTCATTTTTCAATTTTAAAAATTCTGGTCATTTCAATTTTCTAATGTAAAATTCTATTGATTTAAAATTTTTGACATTAGATCATTTTATGATCCCAACGCTTCTCTCATCACCACGTTAGAGCTTATACTCATTTACACTTCAAACAATTCTATAGGATTAGTAACTTGCTAATAACTTCATATAACCTTTTTGTAACTCCTTCATTTGATCCTTATAATAATCCATTTCATCGTTTGTATATTTCGGTGTAAATATTTCAGGCGCTTCTATTTCTACATCAGAGTTATTAACTGAAATTTCATAACGAGCAAAGTCATATTTATCTACCAATTCAAATCCATATTCTTTATTTATGTTATTAATACATTCTTCTCTAACTTCATCACTCATATGTAATAACGAATTATACACTTCGTATTTATTATAATTAACTCCAGCATTGTAATCCGCAGCATTGTTTACGACTAATTTTAATTGATTCATCATTGTCCAAATCCCCTTTTTCGTTTTAAGTATTTATTAATTTAATTATATCACAACAACTTATCTCGTTTAATTGTAATATCAGCTTATTTTTATAACATTATTCCAATTATCAATAGAAAATTACATAATTTTGTATTTATTTTATTGTTGATTGCAAGAATATCTGCTCTAGAGATAGCTGAACCCTTACTCTAAGTAAGATAAATACACTTTTCTTAAAATTTATCTTACTTGTAAGCTATAAGTAAATTATACATAAGATATAAGTAAGATACAAGTGTTTTTTATACTTATTTTTGTATATTTTGGAAGATTAATTATTCTCGTCTAATCCCTTCTTAATTATTCACATGTATTTGAATTAGTTGTTTGTTGATCCAGTTTTAATTCCATTCTCCTCTGAATAGATTTATTTCTTGTAAATTGATCTGGTGATACATAAGAAGAACAATTATCATTGCAAATATAATAAAAAAATCGCTTATAATAGGAAGAAACTAAATGTCTTATGAAAATGATCCTTATAGAACTAGATAAACTAACATTTTATTTAAATAAATACATATTTTTGTTGACGTTTTCATTTTTGAATGATAAGATAAATTCAAGTTAAACAAATAAATACATAATATAAATTTAGGAGGAATAAAAAATGAAATTACAAAACAAAATCAGCGCATTATCTAATATGACGGCTAAGGAGTTACAAGCAGAGGCAAACAAAGAAGGTTTAGCGTGGTATAACCGTGAGGAAAAGCGAAAAATGCGTAAAGATGAAATTATTACTTTGTTAACTGAACACTACTCAAACTTAATTGAACTGGATCAAAGTAAAGATTTAGAAATAGAAAATTCAACAACTGTACAATTAGTTACACACTTTAAAGAACTAGCTTCTAATGCAATAAATGTAGCCAAGGAAGACTATAGTCAAGCTGCACATCAATTAAATAATATTAAAGAACTACTATCAAATGCATTAATAAAATTACATGATAAGCTTACGGACAAGAAAAACAAATTACTGGCTCGAAATTGGGCTTTAACGATCAATAACCTTAAATGTATTGTGACTACAGCAGAACGTAAAATAAACGCTGCAGCTTAAATAAAATCAGACTTTAAAAATTAAAGAGAGAAGGAATAGTAAATGAATAAAATAAATAACATCTTAACTTTTGATACTTTTCTAGAATCTGAAAGAATTATTGGGAAATCATACAATGAATTTGATGCAGATGAACAGTTACTTTCATTAGCTTTTCATGCCAAACATAACGAAACAAAACGTGAGATACTGAAAGATAATAATGATACTTACTTCTCCATGGAGTGGAATGAATTCAAAAGTTTAATGAAATGGAATGGTTTTAATGTAGGTTTGTCTTATAAATTTGGCAATGAAGGAAATGAAAATGAAGCAATTTTATTTTATAACAACGATGGCATTGTCATTTGGTCAACAAGTTACTTTGAAAGTCTGAACGAAGCAAAGCTTTATGCTCAAATTAAATTTGAAGGTGAAATTAATTATGTAACAAAAACTAATAAGTTCTGGAAAAAGACTTATCAAGAATTAGTAATGACGCCTGAGTTATTAAAAGCAAAAGAGAGTCTTAATGGGTTTTCACATGATGCATTTATGAATATTGGAAAAGGTATTCACATTAGCTTGGATTGTCGTGAAGGAATGTTTTACAGATTAGATAAGATTAAAAAGCAATTCACATTCTATAAAGAGTGGAATTCATCTCCTTTCTTATGGTTGTTAGATTTCGCTGAAACTAAAAATGATACTTATGATCGTAAAGAAATAAACAGAGAAAAGATCTTAAAATGTACACCAGATGCACAAAAAATAATGCTAGTTGAACTAAGTTCTTAGATAAAAAGTAAATATTATAAAGTATCTGGGAGGCATCACCTCCCCTCTTTAAACAAATATAAAATTATAAAAGGATGGTTATTCAAATGAAAATTAAAAATATCTTATTATCAGTTATTACAGCGTTATCAATCTTTACACTAGTTACAACTAATGCTAATACAGTTTCAAAGGAAGCTAATACAACAATCAGTAAATGCTCTCAAGTGGTTTCGAATGACTTAGAATCTAATCAAACTGAGTTATATTACATGTACAGCAATGAAACAGGACATTATTTCCTTGATTCAAAAGCTGAAACTGAAAATGTTATTTATGTTGGTCTGAATGATTACTTAGTTGATGAGGCTTTTAAAATTGATACTACTACCCTACATCATGGTAAAAAGTTTATTGGTACATTTACAGATAATACTTTATGGGAACTAACAGGATTGGAGGCGGTATCTAAATGAGCATGTATGATCAGTTTGTAAATGTAATGACATCTAATATGATTGAGCCAACATTTAAAGATTATCAATCAGCAATTCAAATTTACAACGATGAATGTAATAGTGGTGAAACTGATTTTAATTTTGATACTTGGTTAGATAATTATGTAACTCATGCTATGATTGACGGTTATTAATAAAATAATAAGGAGTGTTCACAATGAAAACTGAATTATTAATTGAGCATTTAAAACAATTACAACACAGTTTCAAGGCTATAAATGATTTACAGAAACTTCATGATCAGCAAGGGAGTTATGTTAGCAGTGTATTAAATCAAGAATACCCTTTTGATACCGATTTAAATGAATTAACATCTAAAGTAATTGACTGGACAAATAATGCTATCGAAGAATTACAATAATATCCCCTACCATACTTAAAAATGAAAGTGAGGTGAATACAATATGATTAAAAAGTTGACTGCTGTAATTGATGATTTCTTATGGTTAGAAGATGATACACCAGAAGAAAAGGCTTCATATTATAAATTCGGTGTAACTATGAATGTGGTTGCTGTAGCACTGTTTGTAATGGTTAAGTTATCAGTTTAAATTTTATTTAAATAATTACATAATCACAGTTGACTTATATAAATAACCCATGTTAATATAAGGTTAATCAAAACGAACGAGTCATTAAATTGACTGCTTAAAATTTAATCTAAGTAAATAAACAGCAACGTTTAATATTACATACTTATTTATTTAGATTAGATTTTAAGTCGAGGTATTCACAATACTGAATTTTAGGAGGATGCGCATATGTTTTATTCAGACTACATCGAAGAGTTAGAGTGCTATGGAGTATTTCATACTGAATATGATAAGTGCTACGCTACTTTCTCAAGTGAGCAACAGGCAGAAAATTATATTTCAGACATCAAATAAAATATGCTTTTTATAAAAAACTAAGTGGCTTTACAGTCAATTTCCTTTTGAACATTAAAATAAAAAATACATACTAAGGTGGTCAAACAAATGAATTTAACAAATATCAAAGAATTAGTTTTATCGAATGAGCAGTTAACAGTACATTCTTCTTATGACATGATTTACATTAAGCACAAGAAAAACATTAAACACGACTTAAAGAAATTAATAAAGCTACATGCTGAAATTGTTAAACTGTGTAAAGAGAATAAAATTAAAGTATCTTACAAAGGTAAATCAAAAGCATATTTATTAGAAGTGTTAAAAAGTGGTGAATTCGATCAGTCATACGAGCATTATAATACTACATTTAATCAATTACTTGAAGGATGGAAAGAAAAATTATACAGTGAAAATTATGATGGATGTATAGAAGATGACTTTTACAAAGAGCATCTTCAAAGTAAAAAATTTGCTATAGATAAAATGTTTTATGGAGGTACAGTATTAGATAAAGTCAATACTATAGCATATAATCTGAACGAGTTAAAAAATAATTTAGAATTATGTCCAGATGATTATATAAGCGTTACTATTTAACCACCTTAAAAGGTGGTTTTATTGTAATAAATACATAAATATAATTGACTATAATACTTTTATTTTGTATACTATTCATATGAATTAATTATAAGGAGTGATCAGGAAATGACAAATACTATAACTTGTGATCGTTGTAAAGGTTCAGGGAAAGTAAAGTATAAGCACATTGCAGACGGTGTATGTTTTCAGTGTGAAGGATCAGGTAAAATTAAAGTATCAAACGAAACATATCAAAATATGCAAATTCAAAAAGAAAAATCAATTGCTACATACATTAAATTTTATGAAGGTTCAATAACAGACGTTCTAACATCATCTGAATTAGTTGAACCAGATAAAGAAAAAGGCGACAACTTCATGTATAAGCACCTTACAATTTGTGATAATGATGTTCTATATAGAACTAAATGGAATAGCTTCACAAAGAAAGATGAAGTATACAGTGTATCTTTTAAAGTTACTAATTATACTAATACATTGGAATTAGTTACTCGTTTAATTACTTGTCATTACAAAGACGAAATAAACCTATGGAGAGCGTTCGAGTCCACTGGAAGAAAATTAGACAAAGAAATAATCGAAGCACTGAACAATAAGATTCTAAACGCTGAAAATGAAGCTATTGAGCAACTAAAAAAATTCAACTTGACTAGCTGAATAAGTTAGTCTTTTTTTATTACTTCCCCTACTTCTCATAAAATAACTATAAAATAGTGCTCAGAATCAATTTTAAGGAGTTTTGACTGAATAGGATCAACACACCATTCCCAACTTCTCAACCACTTAAAATAAATACATAAAACTAATTGAAATATATAGTGAATACTGTATAATAGTAATTAGTTAAACAAATACATAAATCAAAGGTGGAATACAAAAGATGCTAAAATCAAAATTAATCAAGCACCTGCAAAGTAATTTAAATAAACATGGAGACGGAGAAATACAGGTTGAATTAGTGGATCACTTAAGTGTAAATGGAAAGGTATATGAAATTAAAGATGTAACTAATGTAGTAGGATTAAATTTTGAAGCTGATTACATTACTATATTTGATGTAAATAAAAAGCCCTTTTAGGACTTTCTATTTAATACATTATTCGATACCTCTTCTGCTATCGTTCGATCATATACAGTAAGAAGAACATTATCTTCAGGTGGATAATCATCATCTAATTCTAAGTAGTAACAATTGTGCATATGAGCTAAACGCAAAAGATACAATAAATCATTCGGAATCTTAGAGACATCTGTTTTCTCAAGATCAACCATAATAAAATAACCGTGACTTTCTTTTGGATATATCAATAAATCTAAATTTTCATTATGATTTTTCAAAAGATATCTCGTGCTTGATGATATGTGCAGCGTGGATAATGATAATAAGTTTCGACTTAAAATTTTAACCACTCCTTTCATTGATACAGAGAAGAATTTTATCATTTCGATTATAAATAATCAATGTTTTGTTACTTAAGAAATTATATTTGTTTAAATACATAAAATATACTTGAATATATTTAGACTTTTGTTTATAATTAAATTAATAAATACATAAAATACACGGAGGTTTTACTCATGACAAACTACTATGACAAACAAAGTGCAAAAGTTGCGTTAATGCATGTACTTAAGGAAAATGGATGGACTATCTTTGGATATACTCCAGACGAAAGCGACGCAATGACTGATTACTGGTCTCCTGCTCATTGGGATGGTGTAGCAACTAAAAATGGTTTTGTGTTATTAGTGGATCAGTACAGCACGTTTAATAGTGGTCGTGAAGTTAAATCATATAACTACAATGGTAAAACTAACAACTATGATAAAATAAAAAAACTTGAAGCAACTATGAATGATGATGCATCAAGTGAAAACGAAAAAGAAGTAGCTGCTAAGAAAATTGAAAAGTTACAAGAAGTACAAGAAGCTTCTTATACTTTAGAATATGTATTCCCTACTTTCTCTCATAAAACTCCTAAAATGAGCATGTGGCATATTGAAAAAGACGGAGAGATCCTAGCAAAAGGAAACGGCTTGATCAGTGCCTATGATACAAATAACCGTGAATTAACAAGGCAAAACATGGAGAATTTAGCTTCTAAATTTGAAGACGTTTTAAATGGTAGTGAGCAACTTGTTAAAGTTGAAAAGAAAGTAATTAAAAAAGTAAATAAACTTATGAAAGCAGATAACAATGAATTGATCGTTAATGAGTCTATTATCAAGCTTAATCATAATTTTACAGGTGGATTCTATAAGGGAACAGCTTTCGTATTAACTAAAGTTTCAGAGGGTTCAAACGGCAAAAGATATAGCTTTGTGAAGTTAGGTAAAAAGCTACAAAAATTAAAAGAAGTATCTAATAACTTATTGTGGATCAGCGAAGAAAGACTTTTAAAATACATTTCAGACTCTACTATTGATGTAATGGAGATTAAAGAAGTAGAAGAAGTTACAACTAAAACAGTATACCAAAAAGCAAAACGCAAACCAGAGCAACCAAAAGGACATATGGAAATTGAAACGGCTGAAGAAATTCAAGAAGAACCTGTTACTGTATCAAAGGAAAACGTTACAAACGTTTCAAAAGATGAGGTAGTAAATACTGTTACTATGAAGTTAAACGATGAGAAAAACGGTGTAGAATTATACTTCACAGATAAACCAAGCGAAGAAATCCGCACACAATTAAAATCAAATGGTTTCAAATGGAGTCGCTTTAATAAATGTTGGTATAGTAAACAGAATAAAAGCGCTTTAGCTCTAGCCGAACAACTTTCAAGTGGAAATGTTGATACTGTAGAAGGTACAGAACCAGTAGAAGTTGAATTAGTTGAGTTTTTGGATATTGCACAATTTACTATTAGTGAAGAAACTGAAAAACGTTTAATTGATAATAGCTTAATCAATATTAATAAACAAGTTGGTAGAGAAACAACTCAACTACAATCTACATTATCCAATATTTTAGAGTTAACAAAGGAAGTCGTTGAAATGGCTGATAATAATTACAGTAAGAATACACTTATTAACGGTTTTAACGCTTTCTGTGAACGTTATACAAGTGAGTTAAGCAATTACTTATATAGAAAGAGTAACACTGTTAGTTGGGCTGTCACTGGTCGCAGTGGATTGAATATTGCTAGGTATAATAAAAAGCAAGATCAATTACACAATAAAATGATGAAAGTTGTTGAGATGTTAGAAAAACAAAAATCAATACTTGAAAAATATAAAAATAAGTTTAAGAAGCAAGAACAACTCAAAACAAAACAAGCAATTGAACATGCAATGAGTAATTTAGACAGCACTTCCCTTTCATTTGCTACTAAACAGCGTGAGTTCGAATATTATGGCTATAAATATAATACACGTTCTTATGAGTCACCTAACTACTTCTTTATGAAAATGGCAGGCTGCTACCGTATATTTGAACGTGCTACAGGTAAAGAAATACACAGTATGAAAACGGCTGACAAGCTAACAGACACTAAGAAATATGTAATGTATTTAGAAAATCAGCGTGTCAAGGAGGCAATATAAATGGTAACACGTAGAGATTATCACAGTCACAACACTTTTAAAGACCATGTAAAGCAATTTATAGCTAACATAACAACACCTCCTACCAAGTTAAAATTTGAAACGTGGAAATGTGATCCACTACAAAAAGATATGTGTACACACTTTATTACCGTATGTAATGATGAGTTAACAGAAGGCTTGTAAGGACTGGAGTTATTACACGGTAAAGTAGCTGTATTGGATAAAGTAACGGAGACAGAGTGTCAGGTTGAATTTGATAACGGTTATGTGTATAAGTTGAGTAGGTATTTTTAATTTTTATATAAATAAATATATAAAATGATATTGATTTAATTAAATAACATGGTATACTTAAAGTAATAAATAAATAATAACTTAGGAGGAAATATATAATGACAATTCAACAACAAATGGAAATTTATAAGCATGAAACTGGTGCAACTGAAATAGAAATGTTTGATTTTGAAATGTGGCTAGCATTCAAACTAATGAATGAAAGTTGTGAGAATGAAATAAGACAACAATATGATCTATAATTCATTAAAGTTTTCAAATACCACCTTATTGGTGGTTTCTTTTGCGTTACTTATTAATATATAAATACATAATGAAAGTAATTATTATAATTTGAATTGGATCAGAGCTGACACATAGTAGTTGCAATCCCATACCATACTTACATAATAAAATTGAAAAGGAATTGATATTATGAATAGTAAAGAAGAGTTATTGGAAAGAAAAGAAATTATTGAAGAAGAAATAAGATCATTGAATAATGAATTAATAGACATAGAATGTGAGCTAGAAAAGCTGGAAGATACAATTGGAAATATGCTGGCAATGTGATATTGTTACACCAATAATTCTCTTTTATCATTAATGTTCGGTGATTTCAGATGCGAAACTAGGAATCCAGAAGAAGAATACATGTATTGTCAGATATGTAACGGTAAAATAAAAAGACATCCATCATTCAGCGATTCTTTAAAACTAATGAAAGACGATGAGTTTTTAACAAGGATGATAAATGATAATTCTGAACATCTGTCATTGAAATCTAGAGTGATACTAGTTGAGTTAGTGCAAAATTTAACAGTACCCTCTTTCGTATGCTCGTTAGAAAGAAATGAACATATGTATGTAGAGTTAGATGAGTTAATAAAGAAAGATTATGTAAGACTCATTGAAGAACAGAACTCAGACTGTTCACTACTGATTGCTAATGCTAAAAAGTTAAAGCTGCATGACGATGAAGGAATTATAAGTATAATAAGTACTCAAAGAGAATTTAATACTCCATATATACAAAATAAAAGATATGAGCGTATAAAGAATTTGGTTAATGACTTTACTAATGAAGATAAGACTAATTTATTACATAAGTTTAATAATAGATGCGCATTTACTGGTAAAGAAGTAACTTTACACATGGATCATGTAATACCAGTAGCATGGGAAATCGAAGGTACAACGTTATCTAACATGTTACCAATTTGGGATAGTATAAATTCATCAAAACACGATAGTAATGTGTTTGAATGGTATAAAGTTAATGGTGATAGATTTGATGTTAAAGAAGAAATGTTTATTAAAGCAATTACATATATAGCAGAATTAAATGATATGACTTTTGTTGAATATAAAGATTATGTATATAAGTGTGAACAAATTAAAAACAGAAAGGATGATAACTATTAAATTAGATAATATCAAGGTTGGAGATGTATTCAAGAATTATAAAGAGTTATGCGAAGTACTTGGAGAGAAAGTTAAGAGTGGAAACGCAAAGAAGTATCAATTAATTGAATGGGAAAGATATTTTGTTTATGACAAGAAAGGTTATAAATTCATCATTAATAATATTTATGATAATCCATTAGAAAAAGTAGATAATAGACAACTTAACGGTAATATTGCACCGTACATTAATGATGCTGAATTACTTTTAATAGACTTGATGTTATGTAGTGACGGAGAATTACTTCTTCCAAATAGTGCTTTGTTACAAACGTTAAAGCTAGTTAATCATAATTATAATATTTACTATGGACATAATAGACCTCTATTAGCAAACGGATTAAATATAGATTTAGATCATGTTAATGATTACTATAATAACGTTAATAGTTCATTAGTAGGTAATTTAAAAACTATAATGAATAGATTAGAGAAAAAGAAATTACTATTTCATAAAGAAGTTGTAATGGTAAGAATTGTTGAGTTAGACTCCAATAGTTATAACCAAGATGGAAATGTTAAGTTGGATGTAAATACAGTTACGGATGACAAAGGAATAGAAAGAACAACTTATAAGCCTGCTCCAATAAAAACAAAAGAAACTTTTAGAGAAGCAACTACAGATGAAATAAGAAGAATATTAAAAGTGCAAAGAGAAACTATGATTAGCTTAGGATTTAATAAAGATGATAAGTATAACGTATTATACAAAGAAGGATTGACTTACAAGTTTAATAAGATAGTAAATGATAGACTTCTCAAAGAATACAATATACTTAGAAGTTATACAGCTCATCATCTGATATATAATAACGATCACTTAGAAGAAGAACGATTAGAACTACTTGATGATATTGAAAAGAAATTAATTCAAAGCAAAGTTAATGAGGAAGTTAGAAATCGTATTATGGACAATGCGAGAAATCGTTCTAATGACGCAAGCAAGATATTAATAGAATACCTAAAGAAAGATAAAGATGTTGACAGTAAAGTTATTATGCGGTCAGATTCATCTTATCTACATAGTTATGAAATACTTAATGCATACTTAATTGATAATGAAATAACTCCTAAGATTGCTAATGATATGTTTAAATTAGAAGTAAAAGAACAAAAGCAAACAGAAGATATAACTATAGAGTTACCAGAGTTAATGTGATAAATACATAAGATAAATGTTGGACGTAATATCCCTATATAATACTAATACATTTAATAGGCTGATTACGTCCAACAAATTAATGTGTACTTATAATAAAGAAGAGATCAAGAGCCTGACGCACAACTACTAAAGTAGTCGTTTGTCCACAACGCTAACAAGTTAGCTTATGTGATTATCATTTAATATATTATATAGTATGTATGATTATGGAAGAGAGAAGAAGCTAGATAGTTTTATTAGTGTTATTGATAGTATGAATATAGTTGATCCTATACCAATTGGCGGAGTCAGTCAGTCATTTAAAAGATACATACATAATCATTATAATAGTAAAAAAGAAAATATAGATAATTATTTTAGTAATTCTGGATATCAAATTATAGAAAAGAAAGATAGATTTAGTGAAAGTAGTAAATATATTAAAAGGTTGTAAAAGTTTACTGGACTAGTTTACTTCAAAGAAATAGAAAAATTAAACCACGTTAAAAGTATGATGACAAAGAGATGAAATATTCTTTCTGTCTTTTTTGTTTATGGTTATGTGTATATTAAGATATAAACAGTAAAATTTACAGTAGATGATAAAGGTTATTTCTATCACATTTAAAATAGTACATCAAATAATATAATTATAATGTAGTATATAGTCCATTAATTTATATATAGAGGACTTTGACTACGCAGCTCATGTTATATAACGAATAGAACAGTATAAATGATGGTGCATATTACCTATACATTAAAACGTATGTTCGTATTTATTTACTTTTGACATGTTAATTTAGCTGTGATCGGTGTCTATTATTACTGTAAATAATTGGTTATTATAGGTAAAATAATATACATTATATCCTTATAAACACTGGATATGGGGGGTATGTTAACATTTTGGAAGTAATTGGAGTGTCTGATAGCATGGCTACCTCTTCCATCCACACACCATGACAATTTTTTCAACTTGCTAAATTTTATATTACTTTATACCTATCATCTTCCCTACTTATACTCGTAATCGCATTCGTCAATTACCATCAAAACCCTTGTAAATATTGAATATAACATTATAGGACTTTAGTCACTTTACCTTATTTTACCCTCTATTTCACCTAAAATTACTCCTGAAAAGCCCATAACTATTGAGTTTTACGATTAAAACGGTACGACTAAAATTAATATATTCCTTATTATAAGGATAAAACTCTGATAAACACTGGATATTACCCTACTTTTTCCTCTAATTCAGCAGACAATAAAATAACTCGAAAAATAACGATCATTCATCTCCAATCCCTTATAAACACTACATATCAGCAGCAGGATTCCCATAGTCAATCGACTAAGGATGAAATTCTTGATTATCGTCTTTTCGAGTTCAAAAATAACCTATTATTTTATTGTTAAGTATTCATACAAATTAACTTATGATATTTATTTGTTATTTTAAATATAATTTTGATAATATAAATTAACTTAGTAATCTACCATTCTCAACAATATCAATTGCATACTTTAATACACTTTTCTTAGGGAGATCATCTTTGGCGCACATTGCCAATAGCCTTAGTGACTCTTCAGGTTGAGTTATAGATAATTTACTTATAATTAATAATAATGCTGAATTCACTGAGTCATTTTCACTTAAATCAACAGTTTTTATTTCTTTCATTTATACTACTCCACCTTTCTATAGTTATAATTATTGGTATGATTTCTATAAATTACAAGAAAAACACTCTTCATTTCATTAATTATACAAACAAACATTAATCTTACAGTTTAAATAATACACCATAATACCTATCAAAGCTATTCGGATATTACATATTTCTACATGATTCGACAAAAATTCGATACAAATTTTGCCAACATATAGATTTTAACGGTTTTAATGAATTAATACTACTCATATAGTGGATATTAAAAAATATTTTTTTAGTTCGACTGTCACTTCTCGGACTTTTACATTATAATATTAATAAATACATAAAAAATAAAAATTTAAAGGAGATTTTATATGATTACAAAATTTAACAAAGAGGATGTTTTATTTTATTTAGAGGAAATGTTGCAAATGGAGATGGCTACTTCTATTGAGGAAGATGTCTACTATTCATTTAAACAAGATAAGAAGATAACTAGAGAACAATTAAGATCAGTATTACAGCGTATGCATAAATGGCAAAATACTAAATTCTAATTATATAAATATATAATAAAAAAATAATACTATTAAAGGAGAGTTGATTAATTGGTAAGTGCTTTAGAAAAACAGGTTTATATCTATAGTATTGGTACAGAAAGCTTTTATACTGACAAGGAACATGAAATACATAAAAAATTAGTTAGGTTATACATATTAAGAGGAAAATTAGATAAAGCAATTAAGAAGAAAAAAGACAATCGTAATACACGTAAAGAACGACTAATCAAAACTAAAAAAAATATTAATAAAATCATACATAATTATAAAAAAGAACTTACTTCACTTCTTAATGATTTTAAAGGTATAAGAGATTTACGAATTGA
Organism: Lysinibacillus sp. FSL K6-0057; assembly: GCF_038630885.1. NCBI lineage: Bacteria > Bacillati > Bacillota > Bacilli > Caryophanales > Bacillaceae > Lysinibacillus > Lysinibacillus sp. FSL K6-0057. Next base: position 2,980,576 of record NZ_CP152047.1, read on the forward strand.
TTCTTTATCAGACAATAGAATTATTGGAATGTTTGATTCAGCTTTAACTAGAACAGTTGGAATGAAGGTAGATAGTTTATCCACCGATTTATTTATTGTAAGAGCTTTTTACTTCAGTGTACTTAACAATATTATGAAAGACGGATTTACTTACAAAGGTGAGAAATACATTTATTTTTCATCTAGTGCAGGTCAAATAAGAACTAAGAAGGTTGTGTTTATAAAAGAATCACTATGGGACAAGTATGAAGGATCATTAACCTGTGGATTGAGTATAGATGAGATAAATAGTAAAGGTGGCTGCAATGTTAATAAATTATTAGCTTATAAAGCTTTAACTGCTTCAGCAAGTGTAAAATGGAATGGTTTTGATATCGATAAAACTATAGTTGTTCCTGATTTAGAGACAAATGTTTGTTCAATTTTTGATTATATTGATCGAGATACCTATAAGATTACTCGTAAAGAAATGAATGTGCCAATTGAACATACGGATGGTTGCGGGATGATACTACCTAGAAAATCAAAAAAAGCTTTTATGACTAGACTACCCTATGTAAAAGGTTTATTAGTCCCCTTTCCATTTGACGAGTTTGCTAAATTACATGACAATACTAAAGTGAAGGACATATATGGTAAGGAATGGGATATCATTGAAGATGATATACAAGTCATATTCACTAAATCTCAATTTAAAATGAAAGCATATTATGATGATTGGGACGATTATAAAAGAAGATTTAAAGATAATAATTGTCAAGCTGTAAAGTTAAATGAAGAAGATATTGGTGAGAACGCTACATTAAATTATCAAATGCTACAGACATTAACTGATGTATCGAATCAGGAATTAAAAGAGATATCTCAAGCTACTAGTGAAGATATCTTGAAAATTGGAAATGATAAAGAAACAATGTTGAGAATTTTAGGTGCTACTGAAACAAATAAAAAGAAAAATCATTTCCAAATAGCACTTACCCTTTATCCAGAATTATTGAATGATGAACATTCTAAAAAGGTTATAAAAGATAAGAAAAAATCAATGGTTAACGATGCAAGAGCAGGTAAATTAAGAATAAATGGACGTTATCTTTATCTGATTCCTGATCTATATGCGTTTTGTCAAAGACTATTCTTAGGTATAGTTAAACCAACAGGATTATTATCAAATGGTGATGTATTTTGTAATGTATATGCTGAAGGTAAAGTAGATATTTTACGAAGTCCTCACTTATATAAAGAACATTGTGTACGTAATGTTATAAAGGAAGTTAAAATGAATAAATGGTTTATTACAAATGGTATTTACACAAGCATTCATGATCCAATTTCTAAAATTCTACAATTCGATAACGATGGTGATAAAGCTCTTGTTATTCAAGATGAATTATTTGTATCGATTGCAGAAAGAAATATGAAGGATATCTACCCTCTTTATTATGAAATGGGTTCTGCTGAACCTGAAATAATTGATAATACAAGGATTTATGACAGTCTACTGTTAGCATTTAAAGCTAATATAGGTGAAGTTAGTAATAATATCACTAAGATATTTAATTCTGAAAAAGAGATTGATTTAGATGTTGTTAAATGGCTTACTGCTGAAAACAATTACATAATTGATTATGCCAAAACATTGTATATGCCTAAACGTCCAGAGGAAGTAGAAGAAAAAATTAAAGAGAGTATAAAAGGTAAAGTTCCTTACTTCTTTATTGAAGCTAAAAATAAAGATAAAGACAATGTTTCTGACATTACAAAAAGTACTGTTAATAGACTAAGAAAGATAATTCCTAATAGAAATATTAAATTCGAAGCAATTGCAGGTGAATTTGATTATAAAATGTTAATGAGTAATGATATTATCTATATTAATAGAAAGATTATAGAAACATATCGTAAATTAGATCGTTCTAAGAAATTTCTCATTGGGGATACAAATATCAAAGATAGAAATGAAGGTTTATTGTATGTAAACAAATACATAATAAATGAATTATCAAAGATTGAATCTAATAAAGATAAAATCGTAAACGTTCTAGTTAAGGAACTCTATGGCAATTCTAAATCACCTAACAAATCAACGTTATGGGATTGCTATGGTGATATCTTGGTGTCGAACATTCGTCAAAATTTAAAAGGTACTAAACAATGCGAATATTGCGGTATTAGAATCGAAACAGTTAATAACAGAGTTAAGTTTTGTGCTGAATGTGCCACAAATATTAATAGAGAAAAAACAAGAGAAAGAATGCGAAAATCAAGGAGAAATGTTTGAGATAGAAACTCTCATAAACATTGAAATATTAAGAAGTTTGTTCAATTTAGAAACATGCATTACCGTTAAAACCTTGATAAATCAGCGTTTATAAGCACTTTTCAAGAATGTTCTCTAAAGGAATAAAAAACTAAAGTACAAAGAAAAATGGTTCACATCCCCCTTTTTAAATATTAAAATACATAAAATTTGTAAGAATATAAGGAGAGTATAATTTATGACAGTATTAAACTTAACAGAATTAGGAAAGCTAACAAAAGATGCTTTAGGAGTAAAAGGTATTGAATTGGATTCCAAAGAATCTAAAACTACAGTAGAGACTGTTTTTGAGGTTATTCGTGATCGTTTGCTTGCAGGTAATGATATTGATATCTATGGATTTGGAAAACTGGAAAACAAATCTCGTGCTGCACGTAAAGGAAGAAATCCTCAGACTGGTGTAGAAATTGATATTGAAGAAAAACGCACTGTAGGTCTTAAACTTAAGCCTAAATTTAAAGAAAAGTTAAACAGCTAATTTTAAATACATAGCAAATTAATACAGACGTTTTAACATTCGGATAGAGTTAGAGGTAGGGTTCTCCCCTTCTCTGCTCTATCCTTTTAATTTTAATTAATAATTAGATGAGGATTACAGGAGGATATATCTTATGGCTAAATACTCAGGACAAGTGAGCTATAAAGGTTTAGTAAGTGTAGAAGATGATCAAATTTACATTACTGAATCTAAAAAAGATGCTGCTACAAAAACAACTATTGAAGAAAAGTTTAATATTACAGAGAAATTTCGTGAATTTGATGGTAAAAATACATCTGTTACCGTTAAAGAAGACAAAGACTTAGAACCAATTGAAGATTAAGGAGTGATTGAATGACTTCTTATGAATTAAAACGAAAAGAAAACGAGAGCTTTAAAGATTATCACATTCGATTATATTCTAATTTAGATAGTTATAAAATTTCATCAGACGAAGCTACCATGCTGTTAAATAAAGAATATGGTTCTAATTACAGTGAATCTAAGTGGCGTAAGGATTATGGTCAGTATTTGAATTGGAAGGATTACATCGAGTCTAAATTAATTGGAAACGATGAGTTACCTTCATATAAGCAGTCAAGTGAGATTAAAGGTGACGGCACTCACTCTTCAGATAAGCTCATTCGCATTAATGAAAATGAAAAACTAGATGCTGACACAATTTTAACAGCTCATGGATTCGATATTAATGAGTTTGATTTAGTAAATGCTAAGAATTCCATTTGGAATCAATCTATCGATAAGACTTTATATTCAAGTAAAATCACAGTTAAACCTAAATCAATTAAATTTGATATTGAAAATGTACTTTCTCAACTTCATGATAAAGTTAAAAAAGTAGTAATAAATAAGGTTGAATTCAAAGGTGAAAATTTACTAGAAATACCACTGGTAGATATGCACTTCGGAATTAATGATCTAGAATACTACAATGAAACATTGAATGAGATAATTGAGCTAATTGAGTCTAAGAAGTGGGATACTATTTTTATTCCAATTGGAAACGACTTACTTCACCATGATGACTTTAAGGGACATACTAGCAACGGTACTGCGATTGAAAAAATAGATATAGAGAATGCTTGGACTGATGCTTTCACCTTCTATAGCTATATCTATGAGGCTTCATTAAAGAATGCTAATCATGTTGTATCTGATTATGTATGTGGTAATCATGATAAAGTTATGACTTATGGATTAGTTAGAGCATTGGAAGTTAAATTTCCTCAAGTTAAATTTGATACTTCAGTTAGTAACAAAAAAATGTTCACATGGAAAGATGTCGCTATTCTTAGTCTACATGGTGATAAAGGATCAAATCGAGTTAGTAAAACCATCTATAAAGAATATGGCAAAGTTATTGCTGACAAGAAAGTTGTTGAGATTCACAGTGGACATCTACACTTCTCTCAATCTAAAGATGATTTCGGTGTAGTATTTAGAACATTACCTACTAAAGCTCAAACTGATGAATGGCATAGAGAAGAATCATTTGTTGGTGCAGGTAAATATTTCAGTTTATTTGAGTATAAATCAGATTTATTGAAAACTATACATAATATTTAGGCGATACATATGAAAAATCTAATATTTGAGATCAAATTTATTACTTTTATGTACATGCAGGAATTTAAAATTTTATTAAAACGGTTATTTTATTAAAATTAATACATATAAAAATTCATAAATGGAATGAGGTGAATTATATTTGCCTACTCTACTAGATAAGGATAAATATAAAAACTGTTCCATGTGTGGCAACAACAAAAAGTTAACAGATTATTATAAGTCATATAGTCCTTTAGATAAAATAGATGAACGGCTAAGGGTTTGTAAAGTATGTCTTAAAAATGAGTCTGATATAAATAATGTAGACAGTGTAAAAAATATTTTAAGGATGGTAGATAAGCCATTTAATATTTTATTATGGGAATCTGCATTAACTAAACCAGATGTAATTGGAGAGTATTTTAAGCTTATTAATGCAAAAGACTATAGACATGAAACATGGGAACAGAGCATTTTTGAGAAACAAGATGATCGTAAAAGTGAAATAAATCAAGAAGACAGTTTATCAATCGAATATATAGATGATGTTATATTAAGTGATTTAAAAGAAAAATATGGTTACGGTTATCCTGATGAAGAGTATATTTTGTTTGAAAAGAAATTCATCAATCTAAAACCAAGTTTTCAGTTACCTACTACAATGCATGAAGAATACTTACGTGAGTACTGTGTAAACAAAGTAAAAGAAACTATCGCTAAAGCTAAAGGTGAATTTAAAGAAGCTAAAGAATGGGCTGCTATGGCTAAAGAATCTGCTGAAGCAGGTAAATTAAAACCAAGTCAAATGAGTAAAGCAGATTTATCTCAAGGATTAGATGGATTTGGACAACTTGCTCGTATGGTAGAAGAGCATCAAGACATAATACCCCTTCTGCCCAAGTTTATTAAGCAACCTAAAGATGATGTAGATGTTACATTATGGCTCTACATCAATTATGTAAGAGATTTACAAGGATTGCCTAGTGCTGAATATGATGAAATATATCAATTTTACGATGAACGTAGAAAAGATTATGAAGGTAGAGAACTAGATAGTCAGATGTCCGATGGTGATGAAGATGACTAGTTACAAGAATTTTCAAGACGATAACTTCAAATATACTAAAGATTCGTCTCGCACTAATGATAATCCAGCTTTCAACTCACAAGTAAAAGTTAATGATATTAAGAAAAAATCATTTGACAGCAACTTTAATACTTGGGTTGAATTTTTACAGTGGGCTAGATGGTTTCCTGATCTTTGGTTTGATCTTATAAAACCAGAAAAAGGTGGAATGAGACTTGATTTAGATCAACGTGTATTTCTTAGATGTTTGAGTAGATTTATTAGTACATATGGAGTTTTCCCTCGTGGTTTTGGAAAAACAATGATTGAGTTAATGTCAATATACCATACAGCAATTTTCTTCCCTGATGTTAACTTATCAATGTCAGCTCAAACTAAAGAAAACGCTGCTTCAATTAGTGAAGATAAACACAAGGAACTTGTAAAGAAATTCCCATTACTATTAAACGAAATAACAAAAGCAAGTCACACTAAAGATAGTGTTGAAGTTATTTTTAAATCTGGTGGTACTTATTCTATTTTAGCTAATGCACAAAGTACTAAAGGTCAACGTAGACACAGGTTAAATGTAGAGGAATCAGCTTTATTAAATAACGAGCTATTTAAAGATGTACTTGAACCAGTAGTAAATGTTCCAAGACGAACAATTGGTGAACAGTCAATTATTAGTCCATATGAATTAAATGGAATGATTAACTTTGTTACCACTTCAGGATACCGCGGATCAGATGAGTTTAATCGAATATTAAATATGATTAATGAAATGGCTGAATTAAAAGGAAAGATTGTACTTGGGGCAAGTTGGGAGCTTCCTTGTCATTATGGTCGTGGAGAAACAAGAAATCAATTGTTAGCAAAGAAAAATGACCCTACTACATCTGCCACAGCATTCGCAATGAATTACGAATCTAAATGGGTGGGAGCTACTGACGGAGCATTAGTAAATATTACAAAGTTACTTAATTTAAGGGTATTACCAAAAGTAGAATTAGGTTGTCCAAAAGATAATCGAGGGAATTTTGAACTCAATGAATATGTAATTGGAGTTGACGTTGCACGTTCGTCTGCTCAAAGTAATAATAAAACTGCAATTGTTGTCCTAAAAATTATTAGAAATCCAAAAGGTTTAATTAGGCAAATTCAATTAGTGAATATTATCGAACCCCCAAACGGATTAAACTTTAAGGAGCAAAGCATTATTGTCAAAAGACTATTTAAAAAGTATGGCGGAAATGAGAATTTAAATAAATCTCGTGTCAAAGCTATAGTTATAGACGGAAATGTTATTGGTAAAGGTTTAATTGACAGACTCTTAGAAGATGTCACTGACCCAGATACAAACGAAGAATTGGGATGTTTTGATACTATAAATACAGATCAAAAACCTGACCATGAAAAAGCTATTAAAATAGTTTATGATTTAACTGCTACAGGTATCAATGATGAAATTATACGTACATTTATAGATTACGTTGAAACAGAAAAATTGAAACTTCTTAAAATAAATGATGAGATTAAAAAGACATCTGTATATGGTGATGATAATTTAGTTGAAGAAGAGAGAGCAAGACTTCATACTCAATATTTGATTGATGAAGTTTCCAATCTTAAACTAAAAAAAACAAAGAATTCAATAACAGTTGAACAAGTTCAAAAGAAAATTGATAAAGATAGGTATTCTGCATTGGCATATGCACTATACTATATCTTTTTATTTTTGGAAAAAGAAATAGATGAAACTGTTAACTACGAAGAAGATGATGAATTAATTTATTTCTAAATAAAAATACATAATACTATCCCAACTGTATCGGAGGTGAATAAATGTCAGATATTGTACAAATAGATACAGAGACAGAAGAATACAAAAGAATGATAAACGATTATAACGACTACATTAGCACTTTTGTTTCTGGATTTGTTACCAATTTATTCTCACAAGGAATAATTGAAGAAGTGGATGCAGAGACGCTTAAAAAGTATTTTTCCAATCCAGATACTTTTCAAAAAGAAATTGAGGATTTAGCACAATATTATTATATTTCTTCAGGTGAAATACATCAATTATTCGAATTAATCGAAGCACTTCCCTCTTTAAATTACAAAATAGATTCATTCGATAAGAATAAACACACAGATAAATATATTGGAATGATTAACAAAGCACTCCACAAAATTAAACATAAACGTTTGACTCGTGATTTACTTAAACAAACATCTGCATCTGGAACGTTAGTTGGTATCTGGTTAGGCGACAAGAATAATATTTATCCTTATGTTTTCGATGATGTAAAATTTGTATTCCCTGCTTATAGAAAAAATGGCGAATGGCAATGTGTTATAGACATGGAGTATTTCTCAAAATTACAAGATGATTTTCGTAATGAACAATTTGACAACATGTCCCCCTACTTAACAAAAGAAGATTTTAAGAAATATCAAACCGATACTTCAAAACACAAATATAAAGAGTTACCACAAGATAGAACCTTTGTATTGAGAACTGGAACATTAAAAAGAAATCAAGGTTTAGGTACATCGTTAGTTACCTCTGGTTTATATGACGTATTACATAAGAAGAAATTAAAAGATGTGGAATACTCTATCGCTAATAAAATCATAAATGCCGTTGCAGTACTAACTGTTGGTGTGAATGGTAATGAAAAGTATGACACAATGACAAACTTGAAATTACCTAAAGCTGTGAAACAGAAAGTTCACTCTGGAGTTAAACAAGCATTAGAAAAAAGTAATACAAAAGGCGTAACTGTAGTAACTATACCAGACTTTGCCAAGTTGGATTTCCCTGATGTTTCTACAGATGGATTAGGTGACAAGAAGTATGGGAATGTCAATTCAGATATTAAGACTGCATACGGCATATCAGGAGCATTGTTAAATGGTGATGGCGGTAACTTTAGTGCATCTAAACTTAATCTTGATACTTTCTATAAGAGACTTGGAGTTATGTTAGAAGATGTCGAACAAGAATGTTATCAGAAGTTAATTAATCTAATACTCCCCTCTTCTCAAAAAGATAATTTTGTAATGGAATACGACAAATCAACTCCACTCACTCATAAAGAGAAAGTGGATATTTTAATGAGATTGAACGATAAAGGATGGTCAATTAAGCATGTTGTAGACCAACTAGACGGTGTTTCATGGGAGAGCTTCTTTGAACAAACTATTTATGAAACTGAAGAACTTCATTTACAAGACAGAATTCGCCCATATCAAAGTACTTACACTATGTCTGGTAATGATGCAGGTAGACCTAGTCAAGAAAGTCCAGATAATGATAATACTATCCTTTCTAAGACAACTGATGGAAACAGTCTTCCTGAATAGACTTTTTTCACTAGAGATTAAAGGAGGTGATAATGAAATTGAGCAAAAAACACAAATTGAATTTGGTATTAAACGAAATAAAACAAAGTGATGACCCAACTATTCTTCCTTGTACTTTTATTATAATGGATTTTGAAAAGTCAGGAAATAATGTTGTGGTTGAGGAAGATGTAGTGCTTGAAGGTGGTAAATCTCTTTTAAACAAACCTATAGTAGCTGCATATAAAGATGTTGAAGAAGCAAATACAAAAACAGATAACTTCGAAGGTCATAATCAATATATAGGCGAAGATAGATATGGAAATCAAATAGTTAAATCTAATACAGTACCGATCGGAGTATTTACAACTGAAGGTTATAAGCTCTCTATAAATATCGATGGTAAACAAAGAGACGTTATGGCTTGTGATGCTGTACTTTGGAGAACAAGATTCCCAGATGCTTGTGATTTGTTATTAGAATGGTACGAAAGTGGTATTAAAATCAATACAAGTTGTGAATATTTGTATTCAAACTACTCGTTTCAAAATGGAATTGAATATCACTATTCCCCTATTTATTTTGAAGGACATGCTATTTTAGCAAGTGAAAATCGAGGGAATCAAGATATAGTATTGCCTGCTTATGAATCATCAAAATTGTTGAGTTTTAATGAGATAAGTAAATTTAATAAATTAGTTGCACAAGCAATTAATCAGAAAGACGAGGAGGAAAGAGAAATTATGAAATTCTTTAAGAAAGTATACGAATTATCTCACAGTGATGTTCGTTCCCTACTTTATACACAACTTGAAACATTCTTAGATAAAAAAGAATACTCTTATATTTCAGATGTGTACGAGACATATTTCGTAGTTAATACATACAAATATGATGAGGATGATAATTTAGAGTATGATAAGTACTTTAAATTCAATTATTCTAAAGGTGAAAACGATACAATTACTATTGATGGTGATTCAAAAGTAGAGGTCACTATTAAACGTGATTGGGTAGAAGTTAGTCAATTTGAGTCAATTCAAAATGAAGTAAAAGAATTATCTGTTCAATTAAACGAGAAAGAGTCAAAAGTAGCTGAACTAGAACAACAATTGAATAATATTTCTACAGATAAAAAAACTATCGAAGAAAAATTCAATACTGCATCTGAAACAATCGTTCAACTAAATTCAAAAGTAGAACATCTTACTCCATTTAAAGAACAATTCGAACAACAAGAATTAGAAAAGGTTTTAAATGAGAAGAAAGAGTTTTATAGTGGTAAATTTGAAGCATTGAACGCTAAAGAAAAATTCGAATCAGAAGAAGTACAAGAATTAATTAATAAGACAGTTTATGAAAATGAAGAAGGTTCTAAAGCAACCCTTCAATTAAATTCAATGTTAGTTGATATGGTTGTATTGAACAAAGAAACAAATTCGGAAAAACCTGCAATCAGAGAAGTTTCTAGTAAACGTGAAAATCTAATTCCGTCTAGTGATGATTTTGATAGCAGATATTCACTATAAAAAATACATAACAATTGGAGGAAATTTAAAATGGCAAGCGATATCTTAAAAGCGTTACAGCAAACAGGAACTCACTCAGTGGGTAATTTGAACAGTCTAAAAGTAAAAACAGTAGCAAATGGAGCTATTGTTGAAGGAGCAGACATTGATAATTTTACGTTGGGCGAATTAGGCTTTAATGTAGAAGGAGAACGTACAGTAAAACAATTATCTGCAAATGATAAAAAAGCTGTATTAGTAGCTTCTCCAGAAACTCGTTATCTTGGCGAAGAAATGACTAAGTTCTATAATGCAGTTGGTGAACGAGTTCGATGTGTAATTTTAGAAGAAGGATATACTCGATTTGAAACTTCTGCATTCACTAAAAATTCAGGTGTTATCGAAATTAAAAATGGACAAGTTGCTCACTTTGATGTAGCTACTAAAAAGTTCATTGTTTCTGATGCAGCTTCAGCACATGCTGATTATGCTACTGCATCCGCTCAATTCTTAGTTGTAAATAATGAAGAAGATATGCAGTACACACTTGGAAAACCAATGATTCGCCTTGAAGTAATTAAGGCTTAATATCAAAAATACATAATATATATATATTAAAGGAGATTAAAATAATGGCACTAGACAATTCAAAATTAAAAGGTTTATTTAATCGTGTAATTAACAATAAAATGGAAGAAACAGATTCAACTGATATCAAAGCGTATATCACAAAAGTATTTGGTGACGGTGGTGCTAATCCAGACCCAACAATGTTACACCAATTCAATCAATTAGTTGTTGAGACAGCAGATCAAATTGCAAAGCCAATGGTATCTGATTTACTATCGCTATTTGCAAATACTCAAACTCGACAACGTGGTGATTTAGTTGAGTTACGAATTCCACAAAAGAATAAAGCTAAAGTAGTATGGTCAGCAACTGGATCAGGAGTAGACTTAGTACGTGTAGAAGGTCGCAAATCAATTATTGCAGTACCTGCTCATCTTTCTACTGGTTTTTATTATGAACCTCTTGATTTAGTGAAAGAGTCTGAAGAATATTTCCGTAAATTAGTAAATGACGTTGCAAATGCAAAGGTTAAATTATTCCTTGATAAAATTAATGAATTAACTGCATCTGCCATTACTTCTGGTAAAATTCCAGCAGCAAACGTAGTCACTGGTACTAATCTTACTTTAGCACAATATAATAAGGCTGCATCTGTACTTCAACGATATGGTGGTCGCCCTGTATTTGTTGCAGATTCATTACTTATCGATCATTTTGCTTTCCAACAAGCAAGTGATTCTGTTGTAAAAGAATTACTTACTGAAGGTGTCAAAGAGGAATTACTTACTTCTCTTAACCCTACAACTATTCAACGTACAACTGCTGTAAACCTTGTGAATCCATTTACTGATGAGACTAACTCTAAAGTTGAATTACCAGTAAACAAAGGCTATATGTTTGCAGGCAGTGTTACACAAAAACCGTTCTCTATTGTAGAATACGGTGGTCTACGTCAAATGACTGAGCAGGATATTGAAGATGAACGAATTAAAGTTAAAATCACTCAAGATGTAGCAATTAACCTTGTATTTGGTGAAGCAATTGCAGTAATTGAAGATGATAGTATTACTTTATAAAAAATACATAAACATACAGGGTGACTGCTAAATGTAGTCACCTTTTATTTAAAGGATTATAGGAGGAAATATAAAAATGAATGAGACTGTTAAATTAGCACGTTATCGCAATACTTCTTATTTCGTAAAATACACTGGAAACGGACAAGAAAGACAATATACTTGGAGTGGAAGTAAGAATGGTCGCCCAGATATTATAGCCGTTCCTCGTGATGTAGTGGATTGGTTAACTATGAATACTTCATGCTTTGATAAAGGACAATTAGTGATTTTTGAAGATGAAGTGGTTGTAAAAGAAATAAAAGATACTATTACTGAAGTAGATGCGTATGAAAATAACACTCATACAAAGGATGAGATTGAAAAACTATTGGGTGGTAACATTAACAAACTAAAAGCTGAATTAAAGAAAATCACGGTTGATTCTGAAAAACAATTTGTAATTGACACTGCTTCTGATATGAAAGATGACTTAACGAAAGGTAAATTAGACGCTCTAGCTGAATGGATGGGAGTTAGCGCAGATATTCTATTCGAATGAGGGGTGGTATAAATGAGTACCACTTTCGATGATGTATGGAGTTGTTTCTTGAATAACTGTAGAGTATCCGACATTGATTTACCTAATACGAATGAAAAAATCCACGAAGCAATTAAGAATGCGACCATGTACTTTAACAATAGAATGAGGACTTCTATTCACTGTGATACTGAAATCGAAACTTTTAGCGTTGAATTGTCAGAAGATCACCTTTTAATTCTAGCTAATTTTATCCGATTGACATTCTTAGTTAATCAACGTACATACTTTGAGTCATTATGGCAACCATTCGCTTCGGATGTTGGATTAAGAAATTTCGGCACTCAGATAAACTCATTAAAAGCATCTGTTCAAGAGCAAGAAAAGAAGCTTGATATCTTAATTATTAATACAATGGAGGACTTTCTATGAGTGATATTAAAGTGAAATCCTCTTATATCAACAATGAATTTGAAGATGAAAGTATTTATTCCTATTGCTCTAAATTAAGTAAAAGAAACAATGCAATACTCTACTTACTTGAATCATACCTAAATAAAAAGTTACTTAGTGATAGTGAATTAGCTGAAATAAGAAGTGTCGTTTTGACAGTTAGTGCTGATATAGTAAGACTACCTTCCCTACTCTATGTTGAGGATGGTGACGAAAATGAAGGATTATAGCAATTATCACAATACTAATACAGGCGACAAAATTACTCATGATGCATTATTGCTACTTAATAAATCCTTAGATAGTTATGCATCGTATGAAGTAGTAGTTAATTATGCGAAATCTACAAAGATTTTAATGAATCAGAAGTGGGATGCTGATGGTGAGGCTGTTAAAATAATTGGTCATATTGCAGATATCGAAAGAGGAAACTTAATCGAGCATAACGGTGAATATTGGCTAGTAGTAACTAAACCCGAAGATAATAGGATCTATCGAAAAGCTGAAGCAAGATTGTGTAGTACTGAATTTCCTGTAAAATATGCTGATCAAAAAGTTGAAATCGGTAAGGATGATTTAAATAGACCTGTTTATAAAATTATTGAAGGTGAAGTTAAGATGCTCCCATGTGTTCCTAAGATGAATGATGCTTCTACTTCCATTGCTGATACTAATAATCCAATAAACCTTCTAGACAACCAAGTAATGATTACTATCCCCTACACTGAAGCTCCATCGATTAAATACAATGAGAAATTTAAACTGTTCAATGATACATACAGAATAATTCGTATTGATCCTTCTAAATCAATCAATAAAGTGGGCGTTCTCAGAATTACTGGAGAACGTGTTGAAAGTGTTGGTGATAATTAATGGATTTGAAAGGAAGTCTAAAAAAATTATTTATTACATTATCATCTCATGAAAAATTATTGCGCTTACTTCATTACATACCTGCAAATGCGTTGGATAATCCTCTAGATACAAAGAAACCTGATATTAATTCATTACCAGACAAGTATGACATTGTTGATAAGGTGCTAATGCCTTCTGATAAAAAATATGATTTAGATTTGAAGTCTGAGTTATGTAGGATTTGTTTCTATACAGGGACAAGGAAACCTCAAGATACATACAACCCTGCTGCACGTAGACAACAAGATAATGTGTTTGTTGCTGACCAAGTATACAATTTCGATGTGTATGTACATGTAGATATTGATATTAAAGATTTCAGAATGACTTGGATATGTGATACATTGAACGAAATTCTAGATAAGAAACATGTAACTGATATAGGTGATTTTAGATTAGCGTTCTCCTCCCCTATCAATAATACTCCAGATGGCTTCATTGGATATAAAATGGCATATGTTACAAACTCAGTTCAGTGAGGTGAGTATTGATGAATATTGATTTAGATAATGTATGGGGTGATCCTAAATATGTGAATGGAGTTCCGTTTCACCCTGTCTTGATGAAAGATATTGTTGAGTTCTACGATGTATCATCTTGTCTTTTAATTCCTAAGAATTCTATGAGTGATGCTAGATTTATTAAAATGACTTATCTTTCTTTTTTAATTGGAGTTAGCTTAAGTGAAGGCAATGAACATTTATATGAAAAGTTAATTAAGCTTTTACAATTAGTAACTAGATGTGAAGAAATTAAGATTACCGTCAATGAAAAGGATAAATTTATAATTATCATTAATGAAAAATATGAGATACATGAAAGAGATTTTGATAAGATTCGTGAAATCATAAGTATTCAAAATTTAATTGAGACAAAAAATGATTCATTAGGTAGTGATTTTGACAAGGCTAAAGATAAGGCTAAAAGTGATTTAGCAAGACGTAACAGTAAAATGGCTGATTTGGAACAGCAGATTATAGCCTATAAGTGTGTGCAAAAAAATACTTATGAAGAAATAAAAAATATGACTATTTATCAATTTAGAAAAGAGATTGAAAGAATTGATTTAATTAAGTCTGCTGATGTATTACAAAGCGCACAATACTCTGGAATGATTTCATTTAAAGAAGGTGCAACAGTACCACATTGGCTTGATTATATTAAAGAAAGAAATTCTGATGATTTAATATTAAGCAAGGAACAGCTAGATCATATTTCTTCAAAGAATGGTTTAGTAAGTAATTAAATTAAAATATACATAAAAAGAAAAGAGGAAAATATTTTATGACACAAAAATTATTCGCAGTTTCAGTAGCAGATGCATTGCTAATCGATCCACAAGCTGATACTTTAGTGGTGAAAGGAACAGCATTACTAAGTTCGACAATGGAGCAAGCTATGCAAGAAAGTGAAGTGTTTGCAGGTCGTGGTTCGCAATTACAATTCACGCATAATTATCAAAAGGTGTTATCTTTCCAAATTGAAGCTGCTGATTTCTCACCAACATATTTAGCTTTACAAACAGGTTCAAAAATTAAAAATGAGATGTCGAAATACTACACTGAAGAAACTATTACTTTTGATGCCTCAGGTAAAGGTACTTTATCAGAAACACCGATTGGTGGAGTATATGTTGAAATGGCTTCTAATCATAGCACAATCAATGCCAACAACAAAGAAATCACAGTTCCAGCCTTAGCGAACAAAACAGCTAAAGTTGTATATCAGTACAATGTATTAGTTGATAAATTAACTATTCCTGCAAATTCATTCCCGAAAGCTTATAAATTAGTGCTTACGTCTGATATCTTCAACGCAGATGGTGATAAAGTATTTGAGCAACAAATTATCGCACCTCGATATAAATTAGACGGTGCTTTATCAATGAATCTAACACATGATAGTGTTTCTCAGTTTACATTAAACGGTAAAGCGTTAGCTGATAATAATAATAATTACGCATACATTACTTGGAAGGTAGTAGGTAATGCTAAAGTAGCTGTTTCAATGTTGGCTACAAGTCCTTCTGAAGTAACTCTTTCTGTAGGTGAATCAGAGAATGTAACTGTTTATGGTATTCGTGGTGGAGAGTACAGTAATATCGTAATGGATACATCTACTTTAACTTTCTCTTCAGATGATGACAGTGTAGCGACTTTTGTAAACGGTGCAATCACAGGAGTTGCAGTAGGAGAAACAAATGTCAAAGTAACGGATGGTCTTAACGTTGATGTAATCGAAGTTGTAGTTGTATAAATACATAACAAGAGTAGGGTTAATTCCCTACTCTATTTTATTATACTGGAGAAAAGGAGAAATTCAATATGGGACAATTAAAGTTATCTGAAGTAAAGAAACGTGTTAAAGAGTTAGAGAAAAAGGAAAAGTTTTATTTAGATAAGGAAAACGATGAATATATCTACTACTATCCTAAGTTTTCTGATACTAAAATTAATGAATTAATTGAAGAATTATATAAGACAATCAAATATTGTCAAGAAAATAAGTTAGATAAATTGAATACAGATGAGGAAATTGCACGTTATTTACTATTTTTAATTATTAAACATTTTACATCCTTTAAATCAGAAGTTGATAATAAACCTTTCGATATTCATTATGCATCAATGGAAATGTTAGAAGAAGTAGGGTTATACCGCATTTTCCTAAATCATATGTTCGATCCTGTTGAGGTAAATAAAGTATTGGATAGAAAAAATGAAATTGAAAAATTAGGTGAAACACTTATTGCTGAATTAGAAAAGAATTCTCTAAATGAGGAATTAAATAAATTACAAGTTGTGGATACGTTAGGTAAATAAATATGGTCAAAATACAAGCAACAAATTTAGATGACCTGCAACGACAGCTTCTACGTGGAGATATCATTAATAAAGTATTCGGTGATAAGAAAATTGAATCCATATTAGCTAAAACAATGTCACAAGCTGTACATGATGTTGTATATAGAAAATACATACCACAAGAATATAAACGTAGAGGTAATGACGGTGGTTTATCTGACGTTCGTAATATGAAGATTACCAAAGTTGAAGTAAAGAATGGAAAAGTTAGAGTTCTATTTGAAAACTTAACAATGGGACAAACACATTATATCCCTATATATGAACAACCTGTAGATAGTATGCACGGTCAGTTTATTACAGATACGATTGAGGATGGAGCTAGTGATAACTGGTATAGGCAAGGTAAGTGGTCACAGGCTAGACCATTTGTACAAGAAACCATCGCTAGAATTGAAGCTAACCCTAGTTATTTAATTAATGCAATTAAGGATTCTTATAGAAAACTAGGATTTGAAGTTAAGTAATATTCAATCACTCTATGAAAGGAGAATGTTGGATTGAGTAAAAAAGAGTTAAGTATTGACAAGAATATGTTACGTGAAAGAGCTAGAAATCTACCAGAAGTGACGGATGAAATGTGGGGCAAGGTAAATAAAGAATATGTTGATTTAATTAACGAATACATAGCTTCACAATCTCATTCTCCTCAAACTAAAAAACAATATAAGTCGATGTTACGTCAATTTGGATGGTTCATTTATAATTCATTAAACAATAAACCTATTTACAAAATTAAAAAGCGTGATGTCATTAGATTTTTAACGTATCTGCGAGAAGAAAGAAAAATGTCCCCTGCTGCAATTGGTACTCGTAAAGCAGCTATCTCTAGTCTATGTAATTATATTGAAAACGTAGTTATGGATGATTTCGATGACGATGAAGAGAATCCATACAAAAACTTTAGAAACTTCACTCGTGGATTACCGTCTATTCCAAAAAGTCCAGTTTATGAAAAAATTAAAATTACTAGAGAAGAATACTTAGATATGATGAAAGTGTTAGAAGATGATGAAAATTATTTAGGTATGGCTTGGTTGGCTACAGCATTCAATACTGGTGCTAGACGTAATGAAATCATTCAATTTAAAACTGAAATCTTGGACTACCCTATCGATGAAGGTATGACATATATAATGAGTCATAATGTGCGCCTGAAGGGTTCTGGAGAAGATGGAAAAATAGAACCTTATATGATTAATTTCGAAGCACTTAAATACATTCGTTTATGGATTGAAAAACGTGGCTATGATCATGAATATGTTTTCACAAAAAAATACGGTGATGAAATAAAAGTAGTAGAAGAAGGATGGGCTAATTACTTTTGTAAAAGTGTACTGTCTCATATCTTAAACAGACGTATTAATCCTCACCTATTCAAAGCTTCAGCAGTTACATACTTATTGGAACAAGGCGTACCACTTGAGCTAGTATCTAAATTTGTCGCTCATCATAACGATGTGTCTACCACAATCGCTCATTACGACCTTAGAGATCATGCGGAAGAAAAGAATAATATCTTCGGTAATATGTCATAAATAATTGAAATACTCCCCTACTTTAATTTAGGGGATTACTTGAGTTATTTAATCAAATAAGAATTTTATATAAATAAATACATAATTAATACTTGAAATTGATTTCTCCGCATGTTAGTATTTAGACATAGAGATAAATCAGTAATTGATTTTATCCTTTATACTAATAAATACATAAAATAACTAAAGGGAGAGATTCAATGACAGAAATTAAATTGTTTCAAAATGGTACAGTAAAAAGTAAAGACAGAGAATTTACTCGTCTAGTCGGTGGATTTGGCGAAAAAGAAAGTGTTATTTCTGATTTACAGGTTGCTGAGTTGTTAGGGTATAAGCATGGAGCTAGACAAGTTCGTGAGCGTATTAGTAAAAATATTACTCATTTCGAAAATGGAATACATATTGTTGATTTAAAATCTAGTGACGTACAACACGACACTAGAAAAATGCTAAAATCTGTAGGGTATACTGACCAATCATACAACTTATCTAAAAACATTTACATCTTATCCAAAGCAGGATTCTTATTATATTTAAAGTTTGCAGAGGGTGATAAGGCTGTAGAAATTTATAAAGACTTCTTAGAAGATTATTTCCAAACTAAAGCAGAAAACGAACATATGAAAACAGGCATTCATGAACAGATTGAAAAATGGAAAGAAAAGAAGGCTTTCGCATTCGGTATGAGCATCATGTCTCAATCAGATGATGATAAGGTTAAATATTTAAATGAAGTAGAAGAAGCTAACACTCAAATTTTAGAATTGGAGAAGATTGTTTCTAAAGAAGAAGTAGTTAAAAGTTTACAGTCTAAAATTCATATGAGTGAACTGATTGAAAATACTGATGGTCATTTTGATATTGGAAACTTTGCTAAAATAATCGGAGTTAAGGGATTAGGTAGAAATAATTTATTCAAATGGTTACGTGAACAAAAGATTCTACAAAGTAATAATATCCCATATCAAAAGTATATGGATTACTTTAAAGTCATTCCAGTTGTAAATCAGTTTGGAAAAACAAATGATAAACCTCTACTTAAATCAAAAGGTGTAGACTTCTTAGTCAAAAGATTAATTAAGGATGATAAAATTGTAACCAAGTCTGTTAGTCAAATACTTAATGAATTACCTCAAGCGAATTAATATAAATACATAATAAGAGGTGAGAATAACCGCTCACCTCCCCTATTATTAATCAATATAACTTAAAGAAAATCACCTACTTCTACACTTACAATTTTAGTTACAGTCATGCAGGAGTCAAAGAAATAGCAGTCATCATTGAAGATAAATGTATCAATTGTAAGATTAGCTGGAGATACGAGTGAGTCAATATTGTCAATTAGGTTATTTGATACATTTTCAATTAAAACACATAATTCAAATTCTACCTCACCTTCTGATAATACATTGAATGTAAAGTAATCGGTAAATCTGTATGTACAATCTGAGATGTTGGGCATAGACATGTTGAAATTTTCAATACTGTAGTCTAGGCTGTTTACTTCTTGATAGTTGTAAGGTTGATGAATAATCTCGAATGATATTAATTTACCCTTTTCGTAAATTGGTTGTCCTAATACTTCAACTTGTGATGGGATGTCCCCTTTTGCAATAAGTTTGATTGATGTGATTAATGTATTCATTTTATTCTCCCCTTCTTTATTGTGAGTTAGATTTTTGTACGACTGTACGTATTTAAGTACAAATAAAATGTATCATGAACTGAAAAAATATGTCAATACATTTCTGTACGGAAATTCGTAAATAAGTTATAATCAAGTTAAGTACTTTTAGGATGGAGCGTTTAGTTACTATGAAAACTATAGAAGTTAAACTTAAACAACTAATGAAAGAGAACAATCTAACCCAAGAGCAATTATCTGAAATGACCGGTATTAGAAGGGCAACCATTAGTGAGATTAGTACAAATGGTAAAACTGCAATGAATAGAGTGCATTTGGCTCGTATAGCAGAAGCATTGGAAATTGATGACATTCGAAAACTTATAGATTTTAAAGATCAAGAAGATTAGTGTTAACTCTTTGAGTTTTCGCATTTTAATTCCCTTCATGGCAAAGTATTGATTAAGATTATTTCTGTATTACTCAATTTACTTTAAAAGTGATTTTCATCACGTTAATTAAAGAGGTGTATGGAATGAATATTGAAATTAAATTAAAAGAACTTTTGAAAAAAATAAATATGGAACAAAAAGAACTGGCTGAATTAACAGGTTTATCTTCTAGAACAATATCTGAATTAGTAAATAATAAAACTGAGAGAATTCCTAAGACTGCACTAGTAAAAATTGCAATTGCATTAAACGTGAATGATATTAGAGATCTTATTGATTTTGCAAAAGACAAATAATTAAAAAACTATTCTTGAATTTCATAATTATTCCCCTATTTTATGTATATTTGATTTAATTATCCTGCTGGAATAATTATGAAGTTTAGTAAAACTGAACTACTTTTATTAGTTCAAATTTGAATATAAACACCCTCTTTTTACTACAATATAAATAATTTCGTATCAAAAATATAACATAATTACAGAAATACGTAAATATGTAATAAATTGAAATCCATTCCTCTTGTGCATATAATGATTTCTAGTAGATTTTTATATACATTAGAGGTGTAGAATATTGATAAAATTGACAATTGATAAGGCAGCTAGTTCTAAAGGAATTAGTTCTCAAAAAGAGTTGAGGGAATTAATCATAGAAAAAACTGGTGTGGAATTAAGAGCAGCTACAATTTCAGATTTATACAGAAACAATAAAAATCAAATCAACAGAGAACACCTATTTGCTGTAATGGAAGCTTTAGAAATTACAGATTTTAATGAAGTCCTCACGATAAAGAGGAGATAATTTCTAAAATCTTTCATTAATTACATAATCATGTTAATATATAGTAAATATGTATTTGGAGGAATGGTAGAGAAATCTTTAGATTTCCTTAACATTCTAAACCATTTACCTCGTATAGATGAGGAGTGTTTACTGTATGAGCAATAACAAAACATTAAACTGGCTTGTACCTTCTGTAGTTCTTATCTTGGGAGTACTGTTATTGGTTTTGGCATTTAATTCTATTGATCAATCTGTAGAAATTGGAACTACCTTAGGAATAATAGGATTAATTGTATCTGCGTTAGCGATAGGTTTATTCTTTAGATTTAACGAAAATAATCCACAGTCAGTAAAGAAACTTAAAGATGAGATAAAATTTAAATACCAACTAGATGATCTTTTAGTTTCAAATGACTTAAGTGGGATTGTTGGGTTTTCAAAAGAAAGAAATACTTTGTACTTGATGACTAGAGCAGATATATCAACAGGAATAGAAATTTTAAATAATCACTATATGATTAATGCTTTTCCATTAGAAAGTATTAACAATGTTAATATTATTGAAAATGATATCGTCATAGTAAACTCAACTAATAAAGCTTCAATAGGCAAATCAGTTAGTGGTGGATTCGGTAACGAAGGAATCCAAAACAAAAAAGTAATATTTAAAGTTCGAATCCAAGCCATAACAAAAGATGTTCTACATCCTTCTTCAGATGTCTTTTTATATAGTAGTAATATTGGACTTAAGCGTAATTCTAATGAACACTTGGAGTTATACAAATCAATAAATGATTTCTTTGATAAAATGAAATTGGTTTTAAAAAAACAAATATCTTATTAGTCATCTACCCTACCCACTTTTGAAGTGGGTTTAATTTTAAACAACATTATAATAAATACATAAACATATAAAGGAGAATTGTATATGTCTAACAAAATAAATGAAGTATCCACTGCATTTTTTACCCAACGAGCTAAGGACGTTAATCGAAAAGAGGTTTATCATTTTGATGAAGAAAAAGGACATAGTATCACTTACTTCCCTATCTTTTCTAAATCTAAGAAAGATAAGCTAATCATAGAATTAATTGAAACTATTCAATATTGCAAAGACAATAATATTGATTATCTTAAAGATGATGCAGATATGGAACAATACCTTGGGTATCTAATAATTAAACACTTCACTTCTCTATACGATACTTTATCCAAATGGTCTGTAGAAGATAATATTGCATACTTGAAAGGGTTATATGATAGCGGAGATTTTGAGTTGTTCTTTGATGAGATTTTTACTTCCGAAGAAGTAACGAAAGTTTTTGATCAACTAAGAAAAACAAACGAAATTGCAAATGTCTATAAAAAAGAATTAGATAAGCAGAAACAATTAATTGAGTCCAATGTAAAGAATAATAAGTTAAAAGAAAAAGCATTGAATCAGTTACCTAATTAAAATGCGATATAGATTTATAATAAATATTAATAAATACATAATAAATAGATTGACATACAAATAGTTTATGTTAATATTTAACTATAGGGATAGAAAAGGAAGTAGCTAGCCTTCTCGACAAGTAGGATATCCCAAACCTACTTCCCTATTTAATTAATTTGGGATATTACTTTTTGGGAGGTAATTAAAATATGTGTAAAACTACATATGTAAATATTCAAACAGGTGAAGTTTTGGATATGGAGAAAGTGTCAACCTTGAAAGATAACGCAATGTTAAAAATAAAGCCAGAACTTTGGTGCGAGTGGGACTTTGAGAAGAATGATCAATTAGGTTTTGATATTTGGAGTATGACAAAAGCCATGCAGAAAAAAGTTCGGTGGATATGCTCTAAATGTAAAAACAGTATAGATGTTGTTATAAACACTAGAGTAAACACTAATAGTAAATGTGCATATTGTTCAGGTAAGAAAGCAACCAAAGAGACTTCTTTTGCAGCTCTATATCCTGAAGTTAGTAATGAATGGCATCATGAGAGAAATGGAAGCTTAAAACCAGATTCTGTTTTACCGCATTCACATAAAAAAGTATGGTGGCTGGGTAAATGCAGACATGAGTGGGAGGCAAGATTAGCGGATAGAAGTAGAGGTTCAGGATGTCCTTACTGTTCAGGTCAAATGGTTTGTGATGACAATTCCCTTGCAACATTGAATCCAGAGCTGTCCTCTGAATGGCATCCGACAAAAAATGATAATTCTACTCCAAATGATGTAACCTGTGGAAGTAACAGAAAGGTTTGGTGGATATGTGAATTAGGTCACGAATGGGAAGCTAGGATTAGCAGTAGGCATGGAGACGAATTAGGATGCCCTTACTGTACAAATCAAAAAACTCTAGTTGGATACAACAATATAAATCATACAAATAACCTTATTAGTAGTGCATTAGTTAACAAGGATGATGGTGATACTTACACTCAAGGTAGTAATGTTAAAGTGGAGTTCCAGTGTCCTTCCTGTAATAAATATTTAGGATTTAAAAAGATTAGTGATGTTTTTATTTTTGGATTATCGTGTTCGAATTGCTCAGATGGTAAATCGTATCCTGAAAAGTTTATGTCCAATTTACTAAGCGATCTAGATATAGAGTTTGAAAATGATATAAAGTTTGATTGGTCAAAAGGTAAACGATATGATTTCTTCTTTAAATATTTGAATGAGAGTTTTATTATAGAAATGCATGGAGGGCAACATTACAACGGAAGATTCTCCACATTAAATGGTAAAGGGGTTAAATATGAAGAGAAGAACGATTTAATTAAAGAAAAATTAGCTCTTGATAATGGCATTGAAAATTATATCATAGTGGATGCACGCCAAAGTAATTTAGAATGGTTGAAGAATAGTATTCTTAAGAGTAAGTTGATTAGATTTTTCGATTTAAGGAACATTAATTGGAATAGTATCGATTCCAAGTCATTAAGTTCATTAATGATTAGAATATGTAAAGAGTACGATGAGAATATGTCAATCCTAGTCCGTGATCTAAGTAAAAAGTATAACCTTTCAAGAAAAACTATATATGATTATTTAGATAGAGGTTACAAAGTTGGATTTAACAGATTTACTAGAGATCAGCAAAAGCATCCTGATATTTGTTATTCTTCTTTTAAGAAAAAAGTTGTAAAGATAGGTATTAAGAGCAATAACATTTATATATACGATTCTATCACTGAAGGATTGCAATCAATAGGGTTATATCATAGATCAGCAGTCTCAGGTGTTTCAATGTGTTGTAACGGTAAAACTAAATCAGCTTATGGTTATAGTTGGATGTTCTTATCAGATTACGAAAAACAGTACGGAAAAATAGATGAATAGTTTTCAAATACATCTCCCCCACTCTAACCATTAACTCTTGTCGATTGAAAAGTTAAACGTCCTTGATAATATGCCAATATATGCTATAATTTTCCTAAATAAACTCTATCAATCTCTAATATAATAGTAATAATGGCTATTTGTTTTATTGGAGGTGATGAGATATGAACCAAAAGGAGGATGAAAATATGTATGAGGTAATAAGTACAGAAAAACTTGAAGTTAACAAAGTTTCTGCTTACTTGTTCAATACTCCTGAATGCCACTTCAGTAATTCGATGGAAGGTAATATGAAGCTACAAAAACTTCTTACTTTTGCTAACTTAATTCATTACGCACAGTACAATGATTTTCTATTTGAGAATGATATGTATGCGTTTAAAAATGGCGTTGTTGTAGAGGATGTAAGGATTCCTTATTTCACCAATTATTATGGATACAAGGAGTCCTTACAATCATACTCTACAGATTTTACAGAAGAGCAAATAAATTCTATAGATATGAGTATCTCTATTTTTAACAAACTTAGTGCCAAAGAGCTCTCTGACATACAACATGAGTTGATAACTTGGCAAGTTTGTTATGATAACTCCCTTGTTGGAAATAGATACGAGAAAGAACTAGGTAAAATTGATCGCAGTAGTATTAAAGTAGAAGATATTGAGAAGTTAAGAAAGATGATTAATAGTTTTAAAGAAAATAACGAAGAAGACTACTTGATTGAAAGAATAAATGGAATTACTTTTTATTATGAGGAGTCCGAAATACCTGTAAGTAAGAAAGATATTTTAGATTACCTTGCTCTAGTTTCAGGAAGTGAAGTAAATGGCGAAGACGACACATTCTTTTTAGCATTCGATGAAGATCAAGGATTATACCACTATTAGTACTGGATTAGGTTTTCTTCTTCAATTACCTTTCGCTGACAATGGTGTAGTATCATATAAAAGACCATATTTAGTAATTGGAGAAGAAAACAATTTCTTATTATTGTTAAATGTAAGTTCATCCAAAGGGAAAGAGCATAAATTACTTTTAGACTCGAATGAAGAAATAATTAAGTATAAACCACCTTTTAAATTAAAATCTTTTGTGAAATTTGATGCGTTATACAAGGTAGAAAAATGTCCAACTTTAAATAAATTTATTTTAAGCCAAGGACAATCATTAGTTAAGGATGAATTAGATAGATTAATAATTCTCTATGCAAATTATGTTGAAAACAATAAGGTTATAGAGTCAATTATCTCTGAAGAAGAATTGAATAACTATCAATCTATATAAAAATAAAAAGAAGAAGTTGAGTGATTTTATTTCGCTTACCTTCTTCTTTTTATTTTATAAATTATAAGGAGGATGTGAATGGCTACTAAAAATCCTATTACTCTTTTAATGTCTCTTGACATAAATAGTAGTACTTCTCAACAAAATGTTAATCAATATGTACAGTCATTAAAGAAATATTACGACAGAAATCCCCTACTCATATCTCTTGGTATTAATAAAGGTAATTTAGAAAAAGAATTAAATGAAGTCGCTAAATTAATAAGCAAAAAACAAAATGAGTTAAATGTTAATATTGGATCAAGTAATACTTCTAAAGGCATGAAAGACTTAGAGGGTCAAATTGATAAAGTAATATCAAAATTAACAGAACTAGATAGAAAATTGAAATCCGTTGGATCTGGCTCAAGTAGTTCTAGCAATTTAAACAGTTTATCGACTACTTCCATAGGAAACTCTATATCTCAATTACAAACATTCAATACTGCTTCAAGTCAAACAGCAAATAATTTAAATAATTTACAACGAGCTGTAGGAAATGCTTCACAAGGATTAAATAATGTCAGTAATAATGCTAATCAAGCAGCTAGATCAACAAATGAACTAGGTAATGCATTCAGTCAGGCATTCACGAAATTTCCGATTTGGCTAATCGCCTCTTCGTCTGTATTCTTACCAATACAGGCTATAAGTGATATGACTGAACGAGTGGTGGAACTGGACACGGCTATGACAAATTTAAGGCGTGTCATGGACATACCTGAGTATAAATTTAATGAAATACTAGAGAAGTCTATAGAGAATACTGAGCGATTATCAGGGAAAGTAGAAGACTATCTTAAATTAGTTGGTGAATTCGGAAGAACTGGAAGAAACGACAAGGAATCACTTGATTTAGCTAATGTTTCAACTATCTTACAAAATATATCTGAATTAACAGCAGATGAAGCTGTAAATAGTTTAACTGCTGCTATGATTTCATTTGGAATTGCTGCTGAAGACAGTATAACTATTGCAAATAAATTAAACGAGGTAGATAACAATTATTCGATCACCACGAGAGATTTAAGTCTATCTATGAATAAAGCAGCTTCAACAGCGAAAACTTTTGGAGTATCTTTAGATGAATTATTAGGTTACACCACTGCTAAAAAAATGGCATTCATAATAGCGATATTATGTCTAAACTTCCCTAAACAGGGAAACCCCTAACGTAATAAGACGAGGGCAATCCTGTACTAAAGCGTATGGCGTAAATGTGCAACGACTAGTAAGTCCTATATTAATAGGCATACATTCAAGTGAATGGAAACGGGAAGGCTCTCACTGAGAGTTTGATATAGTCTGAACTTATAGGAAACTATAAGCTGTATGAGAAATTATCGTGAGATAATCAAATACGATATAGGAGTAACGAACCTATGTGAACAGAATGATTGGTGCTGCTACAAGAGAATCTGGCAATATTGTCGGTAATAGTTTAAAAACCATTTTCTCACGAATAACAACTAATAGTTCAGCAATTGGTGCGTTAAATGATATAGGTATTTCAATTGAAGATATGGAAGGAAAAGTTAAACCTGTCTCCAGTATAATACAAGAAATTGCTGGAAAGTGGAATCAATTATCTGATGCTGAGAGACAAAATACTGCTGTTAAAGTCGCAGGGACATATCAGTTATCGAGATTTAACGCTCTTATGCTTAATTATCAAATGGCACAATCAGCGACAGCTACCTCTATGGACTCATTTAACTCTGCTATGCGGGAACAGGAAGAGTATGGAAAGAGTTTGCAGGCTAGATTAAACCAACTCGACGCGGCCTGGTGGTCTTTTTCTAGCGCTGTTGGAGAAACCGTCCTTTATGACTCAATTATTGTGATAACTTCTGCCTTAGAAACAATGACAGATTCAGGTAATGGAGTTGTCTCAACTATTGGATTATTACCACCTGTAATTACAGTAGCTACAGTTGCTGTATATGCATTTAGTGGTAGTTTCAGAGCATTAGTTGCTTCTACATATGCTTCTACATCTGCTACTGTTGCTGCTACAGGTGCTACAGGTGTATTTTCTGGAGCTTTGGTTGGACTCAGAACAGTTGCTGGATTAGCTACTGTAGCGCTAAAAGGTTTAGCTATTGCTACAGGTATAGGTATGGTGTTTGCTGTAGCAGGTGTAGCTATTGAGAAATTAACAAACATAATATCAGAGAACATTCAAAAACAAGAAGAACTGGATTTGTATTTAGAAAAAAATACATCTGCACTATCGAGTAACAAA
This sequence comes from Lysinibacillus sp. FSL K6-0057, assembly GCF_038630885.1. NCBI lineage: Bacteria > Bacillati > Bacillota > Bacilli > Caryophanales > Bacillaceae > Lysinibacillus > Lysinibacillus sp. FSL K6-0057. The sequence goes on from NZ_CP152047.1 coordinate 3,008,570, forward strand.
GATGAAGTAGAAAAACTGATTACTCAATATAATTCTTTATCCGATGCAAAAGCAAATGACAGCGCTTGGGATTCAACTAAAGAAGAAGAGTATTTAAAAGTACAACAAAAACTTGGTGAAATATTCCCTGCTTTAATTGCTAGTGTGGACTCTACTGGACAAATGCACTTAAAAAATAAAGATGCTATTGAGCAAGAAATAAAAGCTACAGAAAAATTAATTGATGCTCAAAATAAAGTAACAGTAAACACAGCAATTGAAGAATTTGAAAAACTCAATGACGAAATTAATGGTTCATGGTATGATTCATTATCTAATTTCATTTATGGTAGTTTAGAATCTAGAATAAAACAACAAAAACAGATAATCAAATCCATGCAAGAAAACGGAGTAGATACTTCTGTTCAAGAACTTGAATTATTACAACTAGAACAACTATATCAACAAGCTAGTGAAAAAATTAAAGCAAAAATATTCGAGGTTGCAGATGCTCAATCTTCCTTAAAAATTGATTCCAATGTTTCTGAGTCCTTACAAAATTTTGTATCTTCATTAGATTTTTCTGGTTTTGATAATGCCCAATTAAAGGGTTTTTCAGATGAATTTGGTAGAATTCAAGAAAATATACAAAAAGCAATTAATACTAATGACGCAGATTTGTATGCAGATAGCATTAAGAGTTTAAATGATTTGGCTTCGACTAGTAGAGGTTTCGATAAAGAATTAAATTCATTCACATTGAGTTATGAAGAATTTACAAACGCAATCGAAAAAGGACAAATTAAAATTGTTGAGGGCGAAGTTGTAATCGAAGATATGACCAACTCAATGAGTAATGCTGCTAATTCTGTTTCAGAATTAGCTTCAAAAATGCAGGACTTCAAAGACGTTACCGAATCTTTAGCTGGTGTATCACAAGCTTATGTTGATGATTTGGATAACTTATTACTTCATTATCAAGGACTTACAGATCAATTAGCAGGATATACCGAACAACAGCTTCAAGATATTCTTGTAAAAGAAAATTTGAATGCCGAAGAACAACGAGTAAAAGACATTCTAGATAAACGTCTAATAATTATGAATGAATTAGCTAGTGTGTATCCAGATTTACTTGGTAAGGATGGAAAAGCAATTGCTTTGACTTCTGAAAAAATAGAAGCTATTAAAGCTGAAAACAAGGCGAATAAAGTTCTTCTTGAAGGTTATAAAAATGCTCGTGACGGTAAATTAACTGCCGAACAACAAATGACACTTGCCCAAGCTAGTGCTACTAAGGCACGAATTGACAACATCAAAAAGGAACTTCAGGCATTAAATATTCTTCAAACTAAAATGCAAGAAGTTTACAATGAGCAAGTTAAGAAAATGAAGGATGAAGATCCTAATAGCTATACTGCTGGATATGGAGCTTATCGTTCTGGTACTATTTTAGGTCAAACTCAATCTAAAATTAGTGACTATACATCTGAATTAGATAATTTACAGTCATCATTAAACTCTAATATCGGCACTATCGACTCTTTCAACAGCGCACTCGAAAATTCAGGTAAAGCTACTAAAGATAACACTAACTCACAAAAAGACGGCAACTCCACAACTAAAGAATCAATATACATAACAGATAAATATAGACAAGCACTTGAAAAGTTAACTTTAGAAATTGAGAAGCAACAAAAGTTACAAGCTAAATATCCTGAGCATTCCAAAGAGTATCGCAAACATCTTGAAGCACAAATTAAACTTGAAAAGGAAAAATTAGCTTTACAGGAGAAGCAATCTAAAGCGTTACAATCTCAAATTGCATCAGGAAAAATTCAGCAAACTGGAAATATTTCAACTAGCTCCTCCCCTTCATCTAATCAAAACTTAAGTGGTTGGAATGGTACAATTTCAAGTGGATATGGTCAACGTGGTTCAGAATTCCATCGTGGTATTGATATCGCTATGGCTAAAGGTACTAGATTAGATGCAAACATTGGCGGTAAAGTTGTAGCTAGTGGTGATGCTAAGAAAAATGGTATGAGTAGTACATATGGTAATGTAGTAGTTATTCAAGACACTAATGGTATGAAACATATCTACGCTCATTTAGATAAAGCTATAGCTAAACTTGGTGACACTATTACAGCAGGTATGCAGATTGGTACAATTGGCTCAACTGGTACTTCTACAGGTAATCATCTACATTACGAAATAAACAAAAATGGTAATCCTATTGACCCATCAAACTATTTAAATGATGCTAGAAATGGCAGAGTATCAGCCTCCTACCCATCTTCAAGTAGTCAACAAGCTGTTGTTTGGAATTACTTTAAAAATAAAGGATTAAACGATAAAGCAATTGCTGGAATCATGGGTAATATCCAACAAGAATCAGGCTTTAATTCTAGTGCTGTAAATAAATCTAGTGGTGCTTCAGGTATCTTCCAATGGTTAGGTGGACGCAAGAACGGATTACAAGACTACGCTAAATCGGTAGGTAAATCTTGGTCTGATTTGCAGGTTCAATTAGATTATGCATGGAAAGAGTTGCAGGGTTCAGAAAAGAAATCTTTAGCTTCCTTACAGCGAAATGACTTATCAGCTTCCCAACATGCATCTGAATTCGATAGACTATTTGAACGTTCTGGTGGTTCAGCAGTTGGAAAACGTCAAGATTATGCTAACCAATACTTCAATCAATTTCAAGGTACTAATGGTGGTTCAGGAATTGGTATTGATACTTCTCAGCAAGCTATCGATCAAGCTAAATCAGATTTTTACGGAGTACAAAATGATGCACTAAATACTAGAGAAATAATTGAAGATTTAAATGAAAAATTAGTCAAATCAAATATTGCTTATTATAATCATTTATCGGAAGGTGTAGATCGTTCGATTAAGAAATCGAACATTCTTGCTGACCAACAACTTGAACATTCCCAAGCTTACCGTGATGAGTTAGAAAAAGAAACTAAACACTTAGAATACAAGCAATCTTTATTACATAAAGAAGCAAACTTCATTCGTGAGCAACTTAAACGTACTGACCTCTCCCCTGCTTTCAAAGATGAATTAACAACTCAATTGAGTGAATTATCTCTTTCTTGGTGGGATGTTGAAGAAAGCATTAATAGTGTTGACATTTCAAAACTTGAGTCACTCTCAGAGTATTACGAAGAGTTGCGTAAAGCATCTCAAAATAAAATTGACTTAACTAACACTGGATTGAACGAAAATGATGCAGTTAACTATGCAGTTGCGCTATCTGAAATTATCGACTATCTAGAAGAAATTCAGATGATTAACGAAGAAGAGTTAATTGACTTAGAAAAAGAAATTAAGTCTGGGAATCATTCAGCAACAGTTTTAAATGATTTAAAAGAAAAGTATCAAGAATTGAAGTTAAAGATTCAAGAGACTAATAATGAAATTCGTGACACGTTCTATCAAGCCTCAGAAGCTAAGTTTAAAATTGATGATAAAGCTATAGGTGAAACTCAAGATAAAATCGATTTCCTCAATTATAAGTTAGGCTTAATTGATGATAAAGATGTAAAGTTAAAAGTTGATATATACACTAATATGCAGTCTGAAATAGAGGATTCTATTGCAAAAATTGACAAAGGTATCGCTAATGTAATCATTGAGCGAAACACTGCTATTGCAAAAGGTTATGACACTAAGCTTTACGATGATAAGATTGAAGGTTACATCGAGCAACGTAGAGGTCAATTAAGTCAAATTCAATCAATTTACAATCAAATCCAGACTTATGTGTCAGACGCAGCTAATAAAATTAAAGAAGCAGAATCTAATGCATATAGTGAAGCATCAAAAGACATTGATAAAGTAATTAAAGAAACAGAGAAACGCATTGAAGTGTTTTCTGATGTTATTAATACTCTAAATAAAAAATTAGAGATACTTAGTGAATCAGATTTTGATGGTAAAATCGGTGTTATTTCTGACCAACTTACTAAAAGTAGGGAAATGTCGAATACTATCGTTTCTGAGTACAATAAGCTTGCTTCTACCCCTGTTTACAATGATGAACAAAAAGCTCAAGTTGAATCTAAATTAAAAGATTTAAAATCTAGATTGATGGAAAGTAATTCTGCAATCATTGAATACACAAAATCACTAGAGGAAATAAACTTCAATAAGTTAATAAGTGGAGCTAACAAATCTCAAAAAGAAATTAGCAGATTATCTAGTCAACTACAAGCTAATTTGGACTTGTTAGACGGTGGTAAGTTAAGTGGTACAGATTTAGATTTCAACTTCTCACTTCCTGAAGGAAATGTTTTAGATTTATCTAAGTTAATTGAAAACCCTGTCGAACAATTGAAGTCAGTAGAATTATCTATTCAAGACATCAGATCTTCTTCATACGGTAGTCAAATCACTGAAGCAGAGAAATTCTATGAAGAGATGAAGAGTAAGTCTGAACAATTCCATACTGTACTCTTAGATGCAATTGAAAAGTTTGAAAAAGAAGTTAAGCTTCTTATGGAAATGTCTTCTAAATCTAAAGAAAAAGAAAAGGATAATGAAAACAACAAACTTTTAGAATCAACTAAGAATATGACCAAGAAGGAAATTGCGGAGTTAAAAAATCATTATGCTAACATGAAAGCAGAAATGATATCTGCGATGGGTGATTTTGGCTCAGAATATAGTGGTATTTGGGATGACATAATAGCAAGTCTTGATGAAAAAATCTCTATTTTGGAATCTAAAGTTACAAAATCAAGTAGCTTATTGGATAAAATTAGAGATAAAGAACCTATCAAAAAACTTAATCAAGGTATCAGTAAAGCAACAAATGTGCCTGCGTATGCTAAAGGAACGAATGGTGGTCATACTGGTGGACATGCGATTATAAGCGAAGAAGGTCGAGAACTCCTTGTTTACCCTAATAACAGTATTGCCCTATCAGGAAATAAGGGTGCTGAATTAGTTGATTTACCTAAAGGTACACATGTTATTCCAAATAAACAAACTGAGCAATTCTTAGAGGATATCCCTGCATATGCTAATGGTACATCTGGTTTTAATTTTGAGTTGTTATCAAAGGAAAGCTTATTTGGTACTGAGGAATACTTTAGTAGCTTCTCTGACTACATGGCAGCTTTGAAACATAATACTAAAGCCTTAAATGAATTAAATACAGATGAAAAATCTAAGTTTGATGAAATTGCTCAATTGTTAGAGTTGTACAGTAATCCAAATTACAAAAATGATAGTATCAAAGAAGCAATTTATAGCAATTTAACAACTCTTTATCGCCCACTATTGAATGCAATTAATAAAAATGCTGAAAACACTGATATACAAGATGCATTAGATTCTACATTCAATCAACAAAACGATAGAATAGACAGTTCTGCTAAGGAATTGTGGTCAAAGATTACTTCTGGAGCAGATTTCAGTGTAGGCACTTCGATGGCTTGGAGTAAAGATTTAGTTAAGAATTTTAAAACGGTTGAAGATTTTGTTTATAAATACATAAAGGAATTACCTATAGAGGAAATCAATAGTCTCATTGACTCTGCCCTAAACTTAAATCAAAAATTCGAGGGATATTGGACAGACGATGAGGTAAGTAAATTAAATAATTTACGAGATATTGCACCATTATTATCGTTGGACAACTTCACGCAATGGAATAATGCTAACTCTACTTCTATAAATAAAGATTTTAAGCATTCTGGAATTGAATCTGATGAAACTGGTGCATTAAAGTATGTAGACAAGCTTATAGGAAACAATTTAATTAAAGGTAATTATCTAACTAAAGACGATGTTAAGAGTCTATTTACAAACCTCCCACAATTTGAATTTACTTTAGATGATGCAGGTAAAGTGTTTAATTTAGGAATGTCTGAGCATGGTAGAGAAATGAAAGCTAAAGCAGATAACGATCAGGCATTATCTGAATTAGGAAAACTTAAAGATAAATTTGTAAACTCTAGTAGTTTAAATAAATTATCTGAAGAATATAACAAGCAAAGACAGCCAAAAGTAGATCAAATTAAAGAACTTCAAAAGTCATTAGATAATGCTAAATCAAATAAAAATCAATCAGAATTTGAAAGATTGACAAAAGAAATTGTAAGACTTCAAGATGAACTCAATAAAGATGACGCTGCCTTCTTATATAGTAGCAATATAAAATTATCAAAAGAGTCTATTGAAATTGCTAATGAGACAATTAAAGCTTTAGAAGATGTATTAAACAATCCGAATTTAGCCTTAACAGAAAGTACTATTGCAAAATATAAAGAAGAAATACAAAATCAAAAAAATAACATTACCAATGCTATCCAACAACAAAAGGATTTAATATCTCAATGGATGGAATCTCAACAGAAGATTTGGGATAAGAATAACGCTAATTTCCTTGATCAAATTGATGACTTACAATTTGCTTTGGATATGTTGAATGATGCTGATATTACTGAACGAATTCAAATTAATAATGAAATATTAAAACAACAAAAGTCATATACTCAAGAGCTTGTAAATCAGAAAAGACATTTGCAGAACTTGTTACAGGAACAAGAAGTAGGTAGTTATGAATGGAATACCATTAATAACAAGGTCAAAGAGTATAACGAATTAATTGAAGATGCTTACATTCAACAAAAAAATCTCAATAAAGAACTACTATCTGAACAATTTTCTAATCAATTAAATGAAATTGAAAAGCAAATTTTCGATGGTAAAACGGAAGAACAAGCAAGAAAAGAACTTGACAACAAATATAAAGCACAAGATTTGTATCTCGAAGGTTTAGAAAAAGAACTTGAGGTTGAAAAGTTAATTGAGTTTGCTCGTAAAAACGAAATCAAATTAACTCAAGAAGAGCTTAATCTTTTGAACAGTTCTGATAAAATTGACAAGAAAAAGTTAGAAAGACTTCAAAAACAATTAGAAATCAGACAACTGGAACAAAAATTAGCTAATCTTCAACTTGAAAAGAATATCCAACAACTCAGAAAGAATGAAGATGGTTCTTGGGAGTATCAATATGTTGTAGATCAAGATGCCATTGATGAGGTCAATGACCAATTACGTGATAAGCAGCTAGAATTAATTAATTTTGAGAAAGAAGTAGAAAGAAATGCTGAAAGAGAAGAATTATCTGCTAAAAGTGATTATTTTAATCAACTAAAACAAATTACTGATAGAGCTTTATCTGGAGAAATATCTAGTTATAAACAGTTTTCTGACGAATTGTCTAGTTTAAATTCTAACTTCTTGACTACTATTGAATTCGACAACCAAGAAACGTGGAGTAATATTTTTGCAAATATGTCTACCAACATTGACAATATGAAAAACACGTTTAAAACTTATGTTGACGATTTAAAAAATCTAGCACAAGAGGCTCAAAATGCATTAAATATGTTGATGTCTCTTCAAGAAGAAATAAAAGAAAAATCAAATAAAAAAGTATACACTACTGATGAGTTTAAGGCACTTGATAGTTCTTCTAAAAAGGACGTTTTAAACGATCCAAATTCTTATGTATCTTTCAATGGTAAGGATATAAGCTTGAAAGATGTTGCTACAATGTCTCAAAAAGAATTGGAAGACAAATATGGTCTTGCTACTGGTGGATATACTGGTGAGTTCGGTTCTCAAGGAAAGCTAGCTTTTCTTCATGAAAAAGAAATAGTTTTAAACAAAGAAGATACAAAAAATCTACTTAAAGCAGTTGATTTGAACAGGAATTTTACAAATCACTTCAACCCTGTTAATTTTAAAAATATGATAAATCCTATTCAACAAACTACTTCTCAAATATTCAAAATTAATTCCTTGTCCTTCCCTAATGTTACAAATAGCAATCAGATACAAGACGCAATAAAAAATCTACCTAAAATAGCTACAATGAGAATAAATGAGGTGTAGGGTTCTTCCCTACCCTCCTTTTTATTTGAGGTGAGTATATGAATGATATTGAAAACTATATATTAGATGCAATTGAAATAATGGTTAATAAAAAAATCAGTGAACTACATTATAACTATTATATTGAAGCCACTGTTGTATCTTTGAACGAAGACAATACTTGTGAAGTAGAAGTTAATGATCGAATTTATTCTAAGGTTAAAATTAGAGAAGGTTTAGAGTTGTCCATAGGAGACATTGTATTTATATGCATTATAAATGGAAATCTTAGTAATAAATTTATTGATTGTAAAAAACCATAATATAAAGGACGGTGAATTATGTTTAGACCAATACTTAATAACCTAAAACCATTTTCTTCGTCTACAACTAAAGATTTTACATTTACATATTCTGGTGGAGATCAATCGGTAAAAAATAATCTAGTAATTTATAGATTATCTGACAATGTAAAAGTTTATGATGAAACTATTGATACGTTTGCACTTAAACATACTCTACCACCTGACACACTAGTATCAGGATTACCTTATAAATGTCAAATTAGAGTAGGAAATATAAATAATCAATTTAGCCCATTTAGTGATTTTATTTTCTTTTGGGTTTTGGAGACTCCAGATATAGTAATTACTAATATTGATTACGCTAATCAAAACAGGGTCTATAATCAGACTGTAAATTTTACAGCAAATTATAGTAGTGTTGATAATGAAATACTACAGTCTTATAAGTATTTTCTTTATGATTCTAATAAAAATTTAATTACTTCCTATAATGAGGTCTTTTCTGATGGCACTTCTCCCCTAACACAAGAAATTGCAGGGTTATTAAATGAGGTAGATTACTATATCGAAGTGCAGACAATTTCTCAAAATCAACAGGAGTTCTCGACAGGATTAATTAAATTTACACCATTTTATGTTGTTCCAAAGTTGACTTCTGTAATTAGTGTGGAAAATTTAAGTTCTGAAGGAGCTATAAAAGTAAATGCTAATATTATTCAGATAATTGCCAAGTTATATGACGATAATGGTAACGAAATTGCTAGAGAAGACGTTCAATATGTAGATGATGATAAATTAGATTTAAATAGATTAGATTATGAAAGAATGGAAATTAGAGAAGGCTTTAAAATTGAGAATGATGATTTTGTATTGAAACTTTGGTGTGAAAATGTTCCTGATGATAAGGTGTTTTTAACTTTAAATTCAGATTATGGTCGAATAGATTTAATGAAGTATGATGATAAAATACATGCTTTTAAATATACGTATGGAATTAAATACCCTGCCCATTTTGTAAGTAACGAATTAGAAATATTACCAGACCAGCAATTCATGATATATATGAAATCACAATATCAACTAATTGATTTGAAGATTGTTTTAGCATAAAGGAGTGTGATTGTTATTATAATCGGAATGTCTTTTTTAGGATATGATGATGGATGCGTTTTTGAAACAGTAAACTGTCATCATGACTATAATGCAGTAAATGTTAAATATGGGTTAATTGATCACCTGCATATTGATAAAGATTTAAACACTAGTGATACAGTAGAAAAAACAAGTTATTTTACATATGAAACAATTATTAATGGTAATTTACAGAACAATTTAGAATTTGGTAGCTTGAATAACATGGGTATTGAGATTGATAAGATTCGTTTTCAACGTAGAAAAATCGAGGATCAATTTTGGACAGATGTTTCAGAACTAGATTATGATGTTAATACTAAACGATACTATGAGGCTATTGATAAATATATAGCAAATGATTTTGATTATGAATACTCATTATTACCTATTTCTAATGAGGTGACTGGTAATCGTGTAATATCCAGTCCGATTAAAGTTGATTTTGATGGATACTATATCTCTGATAAGAATCATAACTATCGTATATTTTATGATGCTCAAATGGGAAATATTGAACACATCTCCCCTTCTACTGTTTTTGAACCTATTAATAGTAGATATCCTGTAGTCTCTTATGGACAATTAGATTATAGAAAATCTTCGTTGTCTGGAATGATATTGTCTGCATCCACAATAAAAAATGATTTTCCAGATATTAAATCACAGAAATTAGAAAAGCAACAATTATTAAATTTCCTTAAATCAAAACGTCCAAAAGTATTTCGTGGTATGGATGGGGAGTTAATGTTAATTCAGATTACAGATAATCCAGTTGAAGAACCTAATAATGACGCTATAGGTATCGCTAATGTATCATTCTCATTTGTAGAGATTGGAGATATGAACTCTAATACTCTAAAAGTTCACGGAATGCTAGAAGGATTTGATGGTACATGATTACACAAGAACAATATAATATACTTCAACGTTCATCACGAAAACTTCATATTAAATTAGAATTGTTGAATAAAAATGATACTGTCATTAATGTTCTTCATGGATACTCATTGTCAGGAAATATAAATATATCTGGTGAATCAACATATAGAAGAAATGGTAGTTTATCTATGTACATCAAGGATAACAACTTACTACCCAATCCAGATTCTAATATTTGGTTTAATAGAAAAGTGAGAATATACACTGGACTTGAAGAATATGACGAAACCATCATCTGGTTCAAGCAAGGTGAATTCTTGATTCAAAATGCAGATTTAAAAAGTTCATTATCAGACAAAACTATGAGTATTGATTTAAGTGATAAAATGGCTGCTATTGATGGTACTCATGGTGGTACTCTGTCGCATGAATTAGAAATTGTACCAGAAGGAATAACTGTTTCAGAAGCTATTCGATCATCATTAAATGGGCTATCAAAAGTATCTGTAGATGAAATAAAAATTAGTGATGTTGATTTACTTGTACCTTATGAAATAAATATGCAACCTAATTCATCAGTTTATGAATTAGTAGATACATTGAGGAAGTTGTATATGGATATAGATTTTTTTGTGAATTTGGATGGATACTATATTGTAGAACGAATAAAAAACAGACACCTCGACCCTGTTGTTTGGGACTTTACTCAGCAAAATATGAATCTCATCATAACTAATTCTTCAAAAGTAAACTTCACAAATGTTAAAAATAGCATATTTATTTGGGGTAGAAAAAACAAAACAGGTGAAACTATAAAATGGGTATATAAAAATAAATATATAAGAGAAACAGTCAGTGAAAGAGATATTATTACCAATCAAGAAAAAGGCGATATTTGTACAATCACCACTACTCAACAATCATACTATTGGGATGAAGAATGGAAAGAGTTAGACTTTACAGTTAATCCAAATTACTCAATAGATTGTATAGGTGAGCGTACATTTGCCATTAATGACGATAAAATTTCTTTACTAGAACAAGCAATTTTAAGGGCTGAATATGAATTAAAACAAAAAGATAATTTGGCTGAAACAGTAGATTTTACATGTGTTCCAATCTATGGACTAAATGTAAATGAAAAAATCAAACTACATGACAATAACATTGGGATAGATGGTTATTATTTAACAAAGAGTATATCCATCCCTCTTTCTCACGATGGAACAATGAATGTAAGCGCAGTTAAATTATATTATTAGATTAAATTGAAGGGTAACTCTACCCTTCTTTTTTTATTTGTAGATAAAGGAGGATGAATTAATTGGCATATAAACGAAGTAATTTTCCAAATTCATATTTGGAATTACCAGAATTACACGACCTTTCACCAAGTCTCATTAATAAAGCTGAAGAATATAAAGCTTTATTAATTAAACCGAACAAAACTGTGACAGAAATAGAAAGATTAAATCAGTTAAAAAGCGAATTACAAAATTACACGATCAGTCCTGAGTGGATTAATACATTAGGTGATGAAATTTCAGCTACTCAAAAATATTTTGTGGAAAATACACTTGATTACGTCAACCAACTTAAAACTGACACTCAAAACTATACTGAATCTAAAAAAGTAGAGTTTCAGGCTGAAGTGGATAAGTTCAATCTAGTTGGAAACTACTCTCCTACTGTCCAATATTATAAGAAAAATATGGTTAGATTCAATGGTCAAATTTATTTATGCATTAAAGATAATTATAATAATGCACCATTAGATAACAGTGATAATGAATTTTGGATTCTTCAATCTAAAAAGGGAGATAAAGGAGAACAAGGTGTTGCAGGAGTAGGATTGACTTTTAAAAATGAATATTCCCCTAGCATCACTTATAATCCAAATGAAGCAGTTCAATACAATGGAAGTGTATTCTATTGTATATCTACTGTAGTTGGAGAAACCCCTTCGGAGAATGGAACATCTTGGCGACTGTTTTTAGCAAGAAGTGGAATAGTTGTTTCCTCTACCCCACCTTCTTCACCAATTGATAAAATGGTGTGGGTTGATTCTAATACTAATAAATTTAAATATTATAATACTGGTACTTCTTCATGGGTAGCTTTAAACGCAGATAACGCGGATAAATTAGGTGGAAAAACGTTATCTCAAATAGAATCTGATTACAATAGTAAAATCGGTAATAAAGAAGATTTACAAACCGCGGACAAGTCTAATCTAGTCAATGCAATTAATGAAATCATGAATAATTCAGGTATTGGTGGTAAGAAGGTAGATATTACAGGATTAGACGATAACTATACCATTCGATACGATAAATTGAAGGATAAATGGGTAGTTGTATTATCAGAAATTGATAGAGAGCCTCCTGGACCAATTACAAACTTTGCAGCTAAAGCAGGTAATGCTCAAGTTACGTTGAATTGGATAAATCCGACAGATTCTGATTTCAATAAAACAAAGATTTTACGCAAAGTCGGTAGCTACCCTACGTCACCTGTGGATGGTACAGTAGTGTATGAAGGTAGTGGAACAACAGTTAACGTTACTGAATTGACAAATGATACAATGTATTATTTTAGGGCATTTACTTATGACAATAGTGGCAATGTGAATACAACAACTACTAGTCAACAAATTTCAGCTACACCTAAAGCGTCAGTCATTTACGGTGTAAAAATTGATACAAATAACAGTAACCCAGAAACAGCCTTGACATATACAGATGATGCAGTAGGATTTACTCCTGCAAGTGGAAATAACGGTAATTTTAGTTATGGTAGCTGGCAAGATAAGTTTCCGTTCAATCAGATTAAGCCTTGCGTGTTAAAAAATGGTGTAGTCAATTACTATCTCAATCCAAACGATTACACGCAAAAAGAAAGTGGCGGAAGTGCTGATATTACAAGTGGTAATGATGGAGATGTGATGGTCGAGTTTCCGAAAATCTATTGGAAATTCGAAACGATTGGTAGTAATTTATACGTTAGATATTCAGATACAAAAATTGATAGTGGGTATAAATGTCTAGCACATACAAGAGGTAGTGCTGAAAAAGATAAAATTTATGTATCAGCGTATCTAGGTTACGAAATGGCATCTAAGTTACGTTCGCTAAGAGGTAAAACACCTAATACAAATAAAACTATCGGTGCATTTAGAACGTTAGCGAAAGCAAACGGTAGTGACTATGAACAAATGGCGTATTATCCACTATTAATGCTACAAGTATTGTACATTGTTATGTTTAAAAATAGAGATTCTCAAACTGCTTTAGGTCATGGATATGTTGACGGTAATTCATCATCTATCGCAACTGGTGGTACAGATAAAAAAGGTATGTTCTACGGTGAAAATACTGGCAAACTACAAAATAAATTCTGTGGTATAGAGGATTTTTGGGGCAACTGTTACTATTGGATAGATGGATTATACAGTGATAGCAATAGAAATATCATGATTGGAAATCAAAATTTTAACGACAACGGAAGTGGTTATAGTAATTTTGGGCAAGGTGCTACATCGGATATCAGTGGTTATATTGATAAAGTACAAGGTGGTACTGAAACTGGTTTTATAATTAAATCATCAAGTGGTTCATCTACTACTTATTATAGTGATTTTGGGAATCTGTATGCTGCTGCTAGGGTTGCTGATTTCGGTGGCTATTGGGATGCTGCTTCGGATGCGGGTGCTTTTCGGCTTCAGTTGAGTTATTTCGCCTCTGGTTCTGCTTCGTATATTGCCGCCCGCCTCGCTCACCTTTGATTGTTCCATTAATTCATATAATAATTTAATTTTAAATGGCATATAAGGCTCATTTTTTGGGGGTCTGTATACTACTAAGGTTACTTATTTCAGTAGCAATTGGAATAATACTTCGAATACAGGTGCTTTTCAGCTTCAGTTGAGTTATTCCACCTCTAATTCTAATTCGAATATTACCACCCACCTCACTCAATTTGTGTTTATAAAAAAATAAAATACATTGAGTCTTATACGCCCTACCTCATGGTAAAACATTAAAATGGCACCAAAAAGCTATGTTAGTAGGTTTAATCTCGAACGCTTGGCTCTAGAACACAAAGCTAAAATCTTTGGAGGAATAATGTGAAAAGATATGGAAATATTTTTGATAAGATAGTAACTTTAGACAATCTAAGACTAGCACATAAAAACGCAAGAAAGAATAAATCGTATTATTCGGAAGTCAAAATGGTCGATGAGAATCTAGATTATTATCTAAAACAAATTCAAAAAATGTTAGTAAACAAAACATTTACTACATCAAACTATGAAGTGTTTACAATAATAGACAAAGAGAAAGAAAGAGAAATATTTAAACTTCCTTACTTTCCAGATAGAATTGTTCAACATGCAATTATGCAACAAATAGAACATGTATTTTTAAATCATTTTATTTACGATACCTACGCAGCATTACCAAACAAAGGAATACATGTAGCATTGCAAAGGTTAGACACTTTTCTGAAAAACAAAGAAGAAGTTACTTACTGCTACAAATTCGATGTTAAAAAATTCTTTCCTTCTGTAAATAAAGAAATACTTAAAAGTTTGATAAGAAAGAAATTCAAAGACAAAGATTTATTGTGGTTACTAGATGATATAATCGATAGTTGTGATGAAGGGTTGCCAATTGGAAACTATACATCACAATATTTTGGTAATTTCTATTTATCATTTTTAGACCACTGGTTGAAAGAAGAAAAGCAAGTCAAATTTAGCGGAAGATACATGGATGATGTTTATATCCTTCACCATGATAAGAATTATCTCCATAAACTTAGATTAGAAATCGAAAATTATCTAAGAGTAAATTTAGACTTAAAAATAAAGGAAAATTGGCAAGTGTTTCCTACTTTTATTAGAGGAATTGATTTTGTAGGGTATAGACATTTTGGTGATTATATACTACTCAGAAAGAATACTGCTTTGAAATTTAAGCGTAAAATGAGAAAAATTCTAAAGAAATGTCAAAACGAAAAACAGATGACTCATTCTGAGTGGTGTTCTATTAATTCGTATAAGGGGTGGTTACTATGGTGTAATGGATACAATTTAACTAAAAAATATGTCGAACCGTTGAAACATTATGCAGAAAAATATTATACAGAGGAAGTGTTAAAAGTTGAAAAATTATAAAAAAGTGAAAGGTACACAGAACACAGTAAAAGATTTAGAAGTAAACATTGATACAGTGTATGTGCGAAATAACATTATTCGTATTGATGAAGAAGATTTCAAAGGTTGGGAATACGATGAAACGCAATACAGTAAAGATGAGTATCATGAAATGATTGGTGGTAACGCTAAGTCAATGAAATCTGATGTAAATGACGTAGCAGATGTTACTTCTACTTTGATTGAAGATAATGCGATGGTTGCTGATTTATTAGCTACTTTAATTCAACAAAATGCAGAGCTAGAGAAACGTGTAAAATCTTTGGAAGGAGGTGCGTAAGATGGTTAGATTATGGGCAACTAAAATTAAATATGATTATTGTACTATTGATGATGTACCAGAACGTTACCTTGCGGCAGTTAAGAAAATGCTTGGAATCGAACAGTAATATCACTCTTTTGTAAAAGACATATATTATTTAAATCAGAATGTATATTAATACAAAAATAATGCATAAAAGACATATAAATACATAAAAATTGTATTAAAATACACATAACTTTAGAGTAGGTATGAGTTTAATCTCCCCTACTCTTTTTATTATTTTAAAGAAGTCGGTGATTATATTGGAGAACGAAAAGCTTGGTGAAAGATTAGCAAGCGTGGAAACCGAGTTAAAAAATCAGAATCATAGAGTTTCAAAATTGGAAGGTAACAATGAATTACTTTATCGTTTAACAGTTGTTTCAGAACAACAACAGGAAATGAATAAGAATCAACAAATTCAACTAAATAAAATGGATGAGACTTTTAACAATATAAATGTAAATCTAACTAAATTAAATATGTCACAAGATGAATTACAGAATGATGTTAAAAGTATTGGAAAGCGTGTTGATGGAATTGAGGAAGATTTAAAGTCAGAATCAAGTAAAGATAATATTTCTATCAGTGAGACTATTAAAAAATACATACAATGGTGGCTACTACTCCCCCTCACAATTATTGGAGCTTACTTCATGAAATGGTTAGGACTATAAGAAAGGAATTGATTAAATATGAAAATTAACTGGAAAGTACGTATCTATAACCCTCAATTTTGGATTGCTATTGGAATTGTTTTCTTTACAAACCTGTTTGCAATGGCAGACGTATCATTTGAAGATGTAACAAGTTGGGGTAAATTAGGTGGTTTAATTTTAGATGCTTTGAAGAATCCATACACATTTATTAATTTGGGAGCGTTCATTTATTTAGCAGTTGTAGATTTCACCACAAAAGGTATTAGTGATAGTGACTTAGTTATGAATCGCTTACGATCTAAAAGTAATATTAAGAAATAAATCCTTTATTGGATTGGTACTATTTTGTATTTCTTATTATTTATTGAAAGTTTCAAGAAAAAGAAAGGAATGATTAGATGGTTAATTTTATCTGTCCAGTACTAAATGCTCGACTAACCTCTCCTTTTGGATGGCGTAATTTAGGTTATGGTAGAGAGTGGCATCAAGGAGTGGATTTATGTGATCAAATTGCAGGTAAAAAAGTTCCAGTGTATGCGTCTGCTGATGGAAAAGTAACTAGATCTGGATTATTGAGTAGCTATGGTAATGTAGTTATGATTGTTCATACTATAAATGGTAAGACGTATGAGACAAACTATGCTCACTTGGATTCTTTCTGCGTTAAAGTGGGACAGTATGTGAAGCAAGGTCAACGCATAGGTATTACTGGAATGACAGGACGTTCATTTGGTGTACATCTACACTTCGAAATCCATAATGGGAGATGGAAAGCTGGTCAACCTAATGCAGTAAATCCTATGAAATACATATCATTATTAAACTCAAATCAAGAAAATGGAGATGAGCTAACTATGTCACAATATAATGAATTAAAAGAAATGATTACTGTTCTACAAAAAGAAAATACAGAGTTAAAGAAACAATTAGCAAATAAAATTGACAAGCAAGAATCACGAGAACCATTAAAGTATCATGTAGATGATTGGCAATGGATGAAAGCTAATGGTATCACAGACGGTTCAAATCCACAGAATTACATTACTCGTGAACAGGTATCCACCCTACTTCACAATATGGATAAGTTTAATACAAAGAAATTCGGAAAATAACTACATAATATGCATATTCCCCTACTTCTTAATAGTTGTAGGGGATTTTTGTGTTTAATACTTAACCAAAATTAAAAGTAAGGATGGTGAATGACATGAAAAAATATTACATTGTTCAATCGGACAATTATGCTAAAACAATTCACTTTTTATCAGGTATTCCTTATTACACATTCCCTGACAAGAAAATCGAAGGTGGAATAGTATATAGCTTTGAAAATAGCGAAAAGTTACAAGAAGTTTTGTCACTAATTAATAAAACAATTAAAAAATACAGAACACAATAGAAATAAGGAGAATTAAACATTATGATGAACAAATTTAAACAATTACAAGTAGGGCAAGTTGTAAAGAATTACAAAGAAATGTGTAGAATTTTAGAACAAGAAATTGTTAGTGGAAAATCTAAACAACTGCAAATTAAAGACTGGGAAAGATATATTAAATATACTAAACAAGGGCATAAATTCATTATAGAAGAAATATATGATGACGAGATTATAAAAGCTGAAACTAGAGGAAGAAAGTCTATTTATGGCGATGCTATACAGTTACTTATTTTAGATTTACTAGGTTATAAAAATGGTAAAATTACAATCAGCAAAAGTAAACTCATGAATACTTTAGGAATGACGAATGAAAATTACAGCCTTGGACGTTCTAACCTAAACAAACTTTCAAAATATCTTAATATGGATGTTAGTTTTATTTATGACTTTTATAATGTTAATAATAGTAACTTTGCAAATATCATTAAAACTGCACTGAATGATTTAGAATCAAAAAGAGTTATTCATTACACTACCATTAAGAAATTGAAACCTATTGATTCTGTACAGAATAGAACTGCAACAGAATTTGAGATAGTCCAAATAATGGAAATTGAAAAAGAAGTATTAATAAGTCTAGGTTACGAGGATATGATCAATGTTAGAAAGAGCAAAGATTGGAATAAATTTAAGTTAGAAGTAAAAGATAGGCTGTCACAAAAAACAAATATAGAATATTACTACAATGCTTATGAGATCATCATAAATGAGAAGTTCATCGACTATGAAAAGGAAAGCCTTGTTTCATTGATGCTTAGTAAAATTATGCGTGATAAAAGTAAGCATGAGTTAAATAATATGATTATTGACAATTCTTTAAATAACGCAAAAAATAGACAAGCTAATTTTTTTAGTTCACCGAAAACGATGGATATTAGGTTCGATGTTAACTATGTTCCTAATATGACAACATTAGCAGATGTCTTGTTGAATATTAAAGCACCACTATTAGACTTAAATAATAATTATACTGAACCAAATCATCATCAACTTGAAGAAATAGATTTATTGTTTCAATAAAATTTGTCACTTATTAACTTTCATAATACATAACATATAATAGTATAAAATAAGTGACAAATTTTATATTGCACTCTTAACTATACATAAGACCGCAAAGGGGATGAAAAAGATGGCTACACATTTTCTACAAAAATGTTTCGCTTGCAATTGCATCCCCTTTCCCAATCCCCCAATTGCACTTTATTTTTAATTCCTCCACTTACACAATTCATCTTCGCCTATAATCAATTTATAACCAGATTGTTTTTTTCTGGCTTTTCTAACCAATTTTCATTGACTAATTCTTTCATCATATCATTCAATTTATTTATATTTATTTTCATAATCTCTCGTAACTCTGCAATTTTTGTAGTGTTATGAATGGCAATTACTCTTTTTAATTTATCTAAATCGCTATCCTCATTCACAACCTTTACTACTGGTAATTCAAACTTACTCTCACCTACTTTTAAACATAATGGAATAGTTGAAAAGAAAAATACAGGGAACTTTCTTTTGTAGATTTAAATTATTAATAATTCAACCCCTTTCTATAAACTAACTAGAAGGGGTTGAATGGTTCATTGTTTATAATAGATCTGTATTACTGGTGGGTATTTATAATATCTATTATCAGGCTTTTCTTTGTAGTAATGTATAAAATCAATTACTTCCCTTAAGGAAGAATTTAATTTTTCTAAATCATCTTCTCCTTCTAGGATATTTATAATAGTATCTTTAATTTTATTTTTCTTATCGATTTCAGAGGACAAATCAGATTTTTCAAGTTTTTCTTTTTCCAATTGTAATTTTAATTTATTATTTTTTACTTCAGTTAGTTCTTTTTGAGCTTCGTCATCATCGAATATTCCCTTTTTATAACCTTCTTGTATTCTTTTTCTTTCATTATCTAATTCATTTATTCTTTTATTGATTAGATCGATTTTACTTCCAATTTCATCAAATAATGAGGATGAATTATTCGTTAACTCCTCTATTTCTTCATGAATTTCATCTAAGCGAAGTCTTAGTTCATTCAGTACTCTTTTTTCGACTATCTCCGAACGGCAACCATAGTTCCCACATTTTTTTAACTCAGGATTTTCTTCTTTTCTAATTTGACTAGATGAAGCCCAACAATTTAGTATAAATAAAGCTTTTCCGTTCTCTCTAAGGGTAGAACTTTTATAACTATTCGAAAAAGACAGAGTGGTATTACATAAAGGACATCTGAGTAGTTTCGAAAGCATGTATTTGCTGATTCTTGATTTTTGCGGAATTACTCTTTTTTCTGCTAATTTGACCTGTGCTTTATTAAAAATATCTTTACTAATTATCGCTTCATGGGCATCTTCAACGTCTATAGGTTCTCTTCCCTCTAATTCGTAAAGTAATCTACCATAGTATGCTACATTAGATAAAATAAATGAAGTTTTTCTAACAGTCCACTTCTTATTTTCTCTTGTTAGAATGCCCATTAAATTTATTTCATTGACAATTTGAGTCTGATTCATTCCTTTGTTAACATAAGAATCAAATATCATTTTGACAACCTTAGCTTCTTTTTGATCGATGATTAGGTTTTTATGTTTGCTTCCATAATCTTTAGTATAGCCGTAAGGAGGTATTCCAAAATAAACACCTCTTTGTAAAGCTTGTATTCTTCCACGCATCATCTTTCGCTTAGTTACTCTCATGAACTGACTATCCATTTCTGCTTGAATTCCTGAAATAAAATCATCTTCATCATTTAAATAGTCATAAGTTTTTGTTAGTGTGAATAGCAACAGCTTTTCTTTTTTACAAAACCGCTTGAATAATCCCATATCGGTAGAATCCCTAGAAATTCGATCTTGGTCTGTAACTAAGATTCCATCATAATTCTCTTCTTCTAGAAAAGTCATCATAGCTTGTAATTTAGGTCTATTCCAATCTTCTGAACTACCTTCTTCATGAAAAATCACATAAGTCATATTATTTTTTTCTGCGTAGTCTTTTAATAATTCTATTTGCATCTCAATTTCCATAGAATCAGAATCTTTTAATCGTGATTTACGTACATATATAACAACTCTTCTTTTTTTAGTCACAGAAAAATATCTCCTTTATTAGCATTAATAACCTTAGTATATCAGCTACTAAATCACATGCAAAATTAATTTATCATTGAATGTAAAGTATTTTACCATAGTTAGTTTTGCAAAAACCTTTAGTCATTGACATATATCTCTTCGATTACTCATAATGAATAGGTATAAAAATAGATAGGAGTAATAATTATGACTGAACAAATTAACACCATTTCAAAGATCACGCCTGAGTATGACCCTTGGGAGGCGTATCTTGACATAGAACAACATGGTAAATTAACTTTATCGAATGTAGAATTTACCACTACTACCCTTTGTAACATGAGATGTTCCCATTGTGCAGTAGGACACACTCTCCAACATAAAGACCCTGATGCACTTCCTATAGAATTACTCCTTCAGAGATTAGAAGAGATTCCTCATCTTCGTTCATTGAGTATAACTGGCGGTGAACCAATGATGAGTAACAAATCTGTACAAAATTATGTTCTTCCTTTGTTAAAATACGCACATGAAAATGGTATTCGTACGCAAATCAATTCCAACTTAACATTAGATTTAGAACGCTACAAACTCATAGCTCAATACTTAGATGTATTACACATCTCTCATAATTGGGGTACTGAAGACGAATTTATTGATGTTGGTTTTGGTATGATGAAAAGAAAACCTACTAGAGAACAGCGTAAAGTTTTATTTGATAAAATGATTACTAACTCTCGTGCTTTGTCAGAAATGGGAGTTTTAGTTTCTGCTGAAACAATGTTGAATAAAAGAACACTTCCTTATCTCGATAAAATTCATAAGCAAGTTGTAGAAGAAATGAAATGCCAACGTCATGAGATTCATCCAATGTATGATAGTGGATTCGCAGGAATAACTTCTTCTATTAACACGCAAGATAATTTACACCCAATGTACCCATCTGACTTTGCAAGTGCGCTTACTTCTTTATCACTAGAGGAAACGCGTGAAGCCATTCATCACCTGTTAGATATTCGTGATGAAAATACGTGGATGTTGTTTGGCACACTCCCGTTCTACCCATGTAGCACGAATGAAGCGGATCAAAAGCTGTTGCAACGTCTCCGTACAACGAAGAATGTCACAATGCGTAATGACCCAGATGGTCGTTCACGATTAAATATCAATATCTTTACAGGCGATGTAATCGTTACCGATTTTGGTGACACACCAGCCCTTGGCAATATTGTACATGATGAACTACCATTGATCTTTGACAAATGGATGGCTACTGACTTGGCGAAATCGCTTAACTGCCATTGTCCAGCTGTCAAATGCTTAGGGCCAAATGTACTAGTAAAAAACATGTATTATCAAGATGCCGCATTTGTAAGTGGCTCTGCTCGCTTATAAGTTAATTTATAAATAGGGAGACTCCATGTTGAACAAAGACTGATCAACATGGAGTTTCTTTTTTCATATAGAGCGATAAATCGTAGGTTATACCTGTTCTTAATGCGTAGTATATAATTGTTCAATAGTAAGTGAGGAATCCGCCTCTTGATTTTTTTTGTCTTCGGAGATGATTTTCCCTTCATAAATCAATTCACCTGTTTTTAAATCAACGATAGACAACCACTGTCCGTCAGAAACTCGATACACTAAATAAAATTTACCTTCTGTTATACGTAAAAAAGGAGCATCCTTCTCACTCATAATGCTTGAATATTGAAGGGTAAAAGGTTTTTCCCACTGTTTTTTTTCAATATGATAACGATGCAGCGTTAAACCATTAGCTGAATAAACAGGAATGAATATTGTTTCTTCATGAATGTGCATTGCCTTCCGATAGGGTTTTAATTCTTCTGGAATAACCCATTCCTCTACTTCATTCTTGGCGTTGTTATAAAGATAAATCTGACTAGAGATAACTTCTGCCTCAGAATCTTCTTTTCGATCACTGTATTTTTCCACCATATATAAATAATAATTTTCGTTTTGAATTGCATTGTTTTCATTAAAAATACGGATACTGGATGTGCCTCTTTCTTCCATCACATATTTCGCAAGAATGGAATCATTCACCAATTCCTTTTTGTTTTCATCAATTGTATAGATATGCAACTCTTCTCCGCCATTTATGGGATAGTTTGTTGTTAAAATATTTATTTTTCCATCTCCTACGTAGACGTCATTCATATTGATCCAATCATAGCTTGTTTGGACTGGTATATCGATTTTAAAGGAAGAACTGTCATTTGTATTTTTATCAAGTGTATCGATTTGAAGAGTCAATACATTGCCTTTAGCTTCTTTTCGACCATCATCTAGAAACGTTGTGTAAATCAAACGTGCTTTGTCTTCAAAATATTTTCTTGGATCAAATTCTTTCCCTCGCATAAAATTACGGTGTTCATCAATATATTTTCGAAGAATCATAGGCTCATTCGGGGCAATCAAATCTCTAAAAAAAGACTGATTATTTGGATTCGTGGAACCATCCTTTGATATGTACAACATATGATAAAATTCATTACTCTTATAACTTGTTTGAAGGATAAGATTTTCGATTTCTTCCTTGTTTCCGCTGATCGTTTCAATTTTAAAGGATCTATCATTTTTGGAAGCCATTGCTGTTTTTTGGATATAGTAAGAACCGATTATCGCCACGATTAAGATACTAATACATATTATTTCCCAATATTTTTTCATTGTTATACCTCCTCTAGACCCTGATTTTATATTTTAGTAAATGATTCGCAATCCAAATGGCACTTCCTAAAACGATCATGCTTGCTACCACTACCATTAAGAAAATTTCAAGTGGATAAAAATAGTTTGTATAGAAATTAACGAAGAAGATTGGAGCATAAAAGACAACGAGTGACAACAATCCATAAAAAATTGCACCAAAGATACCTTTTAAACCATAACTTCGCTCAATTAAAATGGCCGTAAATATTACTGCTACGAAAAGTAACCCAACTGCATATACCAGGATAAACTCTGTAAAGGTAGTCGGATACAGCCACCTCCACATATTTAGAGTAGAACTAGAATAAATTGAAAAATTTGATTGGAAATCTATTGGTATCATGCTATTGACAATTTGTTTTTCCATCAAAATTAGCACTATTTGCAAGGCAATCAATCCAAGAACCAGAAGCATTATGGTTGTTAATTTAGCAAAATAAATGACCATTCTTTCGGTTGGCAACATTAATAATCTGTAAATGAATGTATTTTTTCCAAACCAATCTCGATACCAAATAAAGAAAACATAAATCATCAGCATGGCGATACAAAAAAAGATTGGCAGCAGAAACCATTCAGAATCAGTGAATTGATCAAAAGAAAAAGTCCCATATTGCTCCTTATACTGGTTCATAGATAACTGTTTTTCAGCCATCATCTGTTTGGCATTTTTCATATAGGTTTGTGAGATGATCCACGCTCCAATAAGCTGACTAAGAATGGTCAAGCCTATTAAAATAAGGTACAATTTAAAAAATCGATTTACTTCAAAATTGACAAGTTTTAAATAGTTTTTCATGCTCGATATACCTCCCTCATCACATCAACAACTGATTTTCCTTCATTCTCACGTACTTCCTCCACGCTAAATTCCCTCAATACTGCACCGTCATCGATAAGGACTGCTTTATCAATCAAGTGTTCAATATCAGTAATTTCATGCGTTGTTATAATAACTCCACGTTCTTCAATTAAATGGCTTGTAAACACTTCTGCAATCTGTTCACGAGAGAAAATATCAATACCAGAGAATGGTTCATCCATCAGTAAGTAATCCACATCCAGTGACAAACCTAGTAGCATATTCACTTTCGCTGTATTCCCTTTCGATAAGTTAGCAATTCGTTCAGTTGGATCAAGTTTAAAAAATTGCAGTAATTCTTCTGCCCTCTGAGGATTCCAGCTTTTATAAAAATCAGCCATGAACGTAAAAGCTTCACAGATTTTCATTTGTGGCAACATCGTTATCGTGTCGGGGATGAAGGTGATTTTTTCAAAACTTTTTTTTGTGATTTTTTCTCCATCAATCAAAATTTCACCGCTATTAATTGGTGTGAGCGCCATAATAGCTTTCATAATTGTCGTCTTTCCTACGCCATTTATTCCGATTAAACAAGTAATCTCCCCTTTTTCTGCAGTAAAAGAAAAGTCTTTTAAAACCTGCTTCCTGCCGTACTTCTTCTTCACATTTTTTACTTCAATCATTTCGATTCCTCCGCTTCTCCGCTTTCGGCATCATGTTTTTTCTTTACGAGTTCCAACACTTCTGCTAACGGCACATCGATAGATTTAATAGAGCCTAAAAATAAGTCAACCGCTTCGATAATCAATTCCTCACGAACATTTTTAAGGACCGCTTCATCTTTCGTAATGCAGCTAGGCATATTCCCCTCTGTAAAAATCAATCCTTGTTCCTCCATTTCCTTATAAGCTCGTTGTGCAGTATTAGGGTTAATCTTTAATTGATTGGCTAATTCCCTTCTGGATGGAATTTCCTGACCAGGCTCATAAAATCCCTTGGCAATTTGTTCTTTCAAATGCCGAATCACCTGGACATACACCGGGTCCCGATTATTAAAATTTATAGTCAATTAACTCAACTCCTCAAAAATTAATTTTGTGTATTAACCACTTAATACACAGTGTGCATAATGATGGGTTGCACCTATCATGGACCTATTATTTTTTAGTATATTAATCACTTAATACACAGTCATTAAAAAAGTGTATTAAACAGTTAATACACTTCTTGAAATGTATTATATGCTTAATACACATTTTAAGTCAATCATTTTTATGGAAATCACAACCAGTTGTGAAAGATATAAGAAAATACTATTCAAACTAACTACAGCAGGTCAAAATGAGTGATTTTTAATAGGGATATCAGCACTAAAAAAAGCGATTCTTGGATAGAATCACTTCGTTTCATCTGTGCTGGTCTAAAAGGATGATATTACCATCAGGGTCTTCAATTGTAAGATTTGCTGGCCCATTGCTTGCTTCATCTGCTTCAGATAATAATGACATCCCCTTTGCTTTAAGCTCTTTTTGAATAGCTCGAATGTCTGTAAATGACTGAAGATTCTCAGCATTTTCATTCCATCCTGGATTAAATGTTAAAAGGTTCTTTTCAAACATTCCTTGGAATAAACCAATGACACAACCTTCATTTTTCATAATGAGCCAGTTTTGCGTTATATCACCCATCATCACTTCAAATCCCAGCTTTTCGTAAAATGATTTTGATTTGTGAATGTCCTTCACACTTAAACTTACAGAGAATGCACCTAGTTTCATCATAATCCTCCAATAAAAGTTAATTTGGTAAATTAAGTATACTATTTTATTAAGATTTTTGTTATTATTTCTTCTTAAAAAACGGTAAACCACATAAAGTAAAGCCGAGTGAAAAAGTCATTGACAAAAATACAATTTGATAAAAATCGATTTTTGATGGCTCTATTACATAGTAAATGATTAAGCTACAACTACTATATAAAATAAAACAAGTCATGAATTGATAGAACCTTTTTCTTTTATCTATTTTATTCAATTTTCTTATATTGATTAGAGATTTCATGACGAAGAAAATACAAAATAAAAGAAGGAAAATTAAAAAACTAAATACAAATTTTGCTGCAAGTAAATGATCAATATCCTGATATACAATAAAAAAGGTAATGATCATTCCAACTACAATTAGCATGTACAACATGCCTGTAAAAATATTTTTCTTCAATCAGACTACCCCAAATTCTTTATTTATCACTACGCCCATCTTCTCAATAATCATGCGATTTGTTAACTGGTAATTAATGCATGATACTTTGTATTTATTTCGTACTAACAATAAAACAAAATTTTTTGTTCACAGAACGTATAAAAAATAAAAGTTGATCTATACTATTAAAGATTTCACTTCAAATCCAATGACTAGGAGGGTTAACCCGATGAGTGCGATTGATCGATAACTCAGAAGGACCATCAAAGCTGAATAAGCTAAAGTACAGATTTCTTAGGAATATCTTAAGATCCTATGCGGAAGCGAGGCAGTGTGTCATGGAGCAAAAAATGTAAGTGGTAATCAGACCCGGAAAT
Organism: Lysinibacillus sp. FSL K6-0057; assembly: GCF_038630885.1. NCBI lineage: Bacteria > Bacillati > Bacillota > Bacilli > Caryophanales > Bacillaceae > Lysinibacillus > Lysinibacillus sp. FSL K6-0057. The sequence continues at coordinate 3,035,585 of NZ_CP152047.1, forward strand.
TTATTTCCGGGTTTTCTATTTTGTCCATCTATTTGCAATTAATTTGTTCTAAAACCAAAATAAAACATAAAAAAATCACCTCGTTGAATAATTACGAGATGATTTTTAGCAAATTTTATTTTTTCTATATTAATTCCTTTGCCAGGAATCTATAGGTATTTAAACGACTTTCTAATTCATATTGATTGCAATTTAGCATCACTTCATCAAAGCCATAGCGTTCTTGCTCGGCGCTTAAAAAAGCAGCAACGTCTTGTGGGGTCCCAACAAGATTCGCCTTTCGATTATTGTCAATCGTCAATTTATCCATTTCTGTTAATGGGTAATCCTTTGCTTCTTCAGGTGACATCGTTTGAATGATTTGCCCTTTCATTAATTGAAGACGAGAAATATCGATCGGTTTAGCTAAATATTCCGCTTCTTCTAATGTAGGGGCAACGGTTGCTGCATATGTCACAATGATTTGTGGTTTATCCATATAATAAGAAGGTGTGAAGTAGGCTTTATAGGCATCAAAGATATCCTTTGACATATTGCCAGTGAAAAATTGTGCATATGAATAGCCTACTCCCAGTTGTCCAGCCTGCATTGCACTCTGACCACTCGAGCCTAGTAACCAAGCCTCTGGTAATGAAATATGAGCAGGAGCTGCAACGACTTGATCATAGACATGTTCACCTGTTTTTTGATTATTCATCAGTTTTAAAATGATTTCGAGCTTATCATACTGTTCCGTGAAGCGTTGTCGTCTTCCCTCTGCCAATGCATAAATAGCTGCATGATCACCGCCAGGAGCTCTACCTACACCAAAATCAATACGATTTGGTGCTAGTCCCGACAATGTTTTAAAAACCTCTGCTAGCTTATAGGGTGAATAATGCATCATCATGACGCCACCTGTACCAATGCGTAGGCGTTTTGTTTTCGCAGCTAAAAAAGCAGCGGTTACTTCAGGAGCTGAACTCGCCAATGACTGACTATTATGGTGTTCAGCTAGCCACATTCGATGATAGCCAAGTTCTTCACCTAGTAGTGCTAGTTGTTCTGTACGTTGAAAGGCTTCCTCTGCAGAATGACCTTTGGGAATGGGCATTTGATCTAACATACTTAATCTCATTTAAAACATCCTCTCTGTCTCTAGCTCCCCCTTTTACTGTAATACAGTTTGGATGATTTACAAAATAAAAAACCTTACTCATAAGCTAGTTGTTTCTTTTCCCATGTGTGATAGACCATGCCAACAAGCTTTTGTTGTTGTTGCTGATTTAATACTACATCTTTAAATTTCATTGCCTCTAGAGAAAATTGCTGCGTTTGTTCGTTCACGACAAATTGGAGGATAGCATGTCCTTTTTCGTCTTGAAACGTTATATCACCTGATAATTCTACAACTTGTTCCCCTGTTTTCGCTTCATAATAGCGCCAGTAAGGTTCAAAAAAAGCGTAATTAAATGCATTTCGAACTGTGACATCCGAAAAATTCTCCAAATAACCTTCCTTTACGGTATCAATATACTCATGGTCTGTTATATCTTTTTTTGCATTAAAGACATACCCTACAAGTACTCCCATAAACACAACACAGAGAAATACGCGTATATGATTTCCTAAACTCATGTCATCACGTCCCCTTTACGTAAAAACACCATCATTTACATAATACATCAAAATAATGACTCCAAGTAGAAATTTTTTGAATAATGTAGAAATTATCATCAACCTTTATTCAATCACTTCATTTACTTCTATCAAAAAATAATGGAAAGCGTATTTACAGCCCACCCTCATTTCGCTACTATCAGTTTATTATGATAGAAAAGAGATGACCTATTGTGCCTTTTGATTTAGATGTAAATATTTTATTAATCTTACTCCTCTTCGGTTTTTTAGCAGCCTTTATTGATTCAGTGGTTGGAGGAGGCGGGCTTATCTCTTTACCAGCTCTTATGTTTGTTGGCCTTCCTCCCTCTGCTGCAGTAGCAACCAATAAATTGGCAGGTACGATGGGTTCCCTTACTAGCACAGTGACATTTTATCGCTCTGGTAAACTAGATATTAAAGCCGTCTATAAGCTATTTCCCTTTGTCTTTTTTGGTTCTATGCTTGGTGCTTGGATTGTCCACTTAATGGACCCAAGTGTATTGAAGCCCTTAATGCTGATTATGCTTGCAGCGGTGGCCATCTATACCATCTTTAAAAAAGACTGGGGCAGTATGACTACCTATAAACAATTAACGCCAAAACGCTCTATTATTTTTGTTATCGTAATGACGCTTATTGGCTTTTATGATGGCTTTTTAGGACCCGGGACAGGCTCATTTTTACTGTTTGCTTTTCTCATGGTTGGTTTTGATTTTTTACAATCGGCGGGGAATGCTAAATTCTTAAATTTTGGCAGTAATATAGCGGCCCTTCTTATGTTTATATACTTAGGACAAATAAATTATGCCTATGGTCTACCAATGGGCCTAGCACAAATTGCAGGTGCCATAGTTGGCTCAAAATTTGCCATTAAACGCGGCAGTGGCTATGTACGTAAATTATTTATCGTTATGACCATTCTATTACTCTTGAAAAATACATATGACTATTTTTCATGATGAACCGTTATGACGTATGCCAATACGATAGAAGGATCAAACTTATCTCAAATGGGGGTAAGTTTTTTTCATGGCATCAACTTTTTCCCTCTTCTCGTACGTCTAGTAAATGTATACAATTTGACAATGTTAAAAAAGGAGCTTCTTTGGACATGAAAACAAGAAATGCATTTCAACATGAAGAGGTGTTTGTCCAATTCATTCGAGAACAAAAAGAGCGTTTTTATTTGCTCGCGTATAGCTATACAAAAAATGAACAGGACGCACTAGATGTTGTACAAGACAGTATCCAAAAAGCCATGCTTTCATTAGATCGACTTGAAAATGTGACCTATATGAAAAGCTGGTTTTACAAAATAGTTGTCCGTACAGCCATAGATTTTTTACGTAAGCATAAACGCTTACAAGTGACAGATGACGATACATTACAATATTTGACACCTGCTCAAGAGGATGTTTATGAGAACGTTGACTTGGAGCATGCGTTGGATGAGCTCCCGCAAATGTATCGTGAGGTTGTCATTCTCCATTATTTTGAGGATTTAAAACTCGCTGACGTGGCGAACATCCTCGATATTAAGTTGAGTACAGCCAAATCGCGTCTTTATAAAGCATTAAAACTATTGAAAATACAATTGGAAGATGTGAAGGGAGAAACTGCACATGGATAAAAAATTACAGGAGTTAGAAAAACAATATATGGAAGTCCCGATTCCGAAAGAACTAGATTTCGTGGTTGAAAGAGCACTTAAACAAGGTCGTAAAAAGAAAAAAAATCGTACACCACAATGGGTACTTGGATCTGCCGCTGCAGCTATGCTGTTTACTGCTGGTTTAAATGTGAGTCCTGCAATGGCTCGTACACTCTCAGAAATACCCGTAGTTGGTAGTGTGATAAAAGTATTAACTTGGACAGAATATGAGGTTGCAGAAGACAATTATGATGCAAATATTAAAGTACCTTCTATCGAAAATTTAGAAAATCAAGATCTTGCTCATACATTAAATGAAAAGTATCGTGCCGAAGGTAAAACACTTTACGATGAATTTATGGCAGAAGTAGGCGATTTAAAATTGAATGGTGGTGGCCATTTAGGTATCGATAGTGGCTTCGAAATCAAAACCGATAATGAACAAATTTTATCGATCGGTCGTTATGTAGTGAATACCGCTGCTTCTTCTTCAACGGTGATGGAATACGATACGATTGATAAAGAGAACGAAATTTTAATTACATTACCTATGCTCTTTAAAGATCAGCACTATATTAATGCAATCAGTGAAAATATCAAAGAACAAATGCGTACACAAATAGCTGAATCGAATCAGGATAAAGTTTATTGGGTGAAGGGTGCTGGACTTGCCGATGAAGAAATAATGGAGGAATTTACAGCCATTAAACCCGATCAGCAATTCTATATTTCTGATAAAGGCAAGCTTGTGATTTCCTTTGATAAATATGAAGTAGCACCTGGCTATATGGGCGTTGTAGAATTTGAAATTCCAACAGATATTTTAAAAGAAGATCTTGTAAGCACAAAATATATTCATTAATTTAGCTTACTTTTCCTATGACGAGGTATTGGATGATTGCATCAGCCAATACCTCGTTTTTTCATAAAGCCATACCATTTTCTGCTTATAAAGACGTCATTTTTTGTCTAAGCTAATATGTATCAATCAATGTTAGAGGGTTTTCAACATGAAAGGTGTAGGATCAATCAGTATTTTACATGTCATCTTCCTATCAATGACTGTTATTGGCTTAAAAAATCATGTAACCATTATTCCCCCACTGCTAGATGTGGCCAAAAGAGATGGCTGGCTATCAGTATTGTTGGCTGGAGGCATTATTTTCTTTTGGCTATTTTTATTAGTATATATTCAATCGAAGTCTAAACAGGAGCCTATTCGAGACTGGCTAACCGAAAAAATCGGAAAAATTGGCTCTTCTATTGTTATTTATACTATTGTTATTGTTTTAATGATTATGGCAGCTTTCACTATGGTCGAAACATTGCAATGGGTGAATACAACATTTTTACCACAAACACCTGTTATCATTTTGTTATTTATCTATACCATTCTGTGTATTCTCCTTGTGACGACTAGCTTACAGACGATTGTCATTTTAAACGTTTTTGTATTATTCGGTGTAGTTATCTTTGGCTTTTTCGTTGCCTTTACCAATATGCAGGTAAAAGACTATGAATTATTACGTCCATTTTTTGAGCATGGATTTCAGCCTGTGTTTCGAGGCATGATATTCCCTTCATCCGGGTTTATTGAGCTTTTAATGCTGCTATTTTTACAGCATCAATTTAAGGAACGAATTCGTTGGTACCACTTTGCTATTATGCTGGCGATTTTAGTAGGATTGACGTTAGGACCATTAATTGGGGCCATTACAGAATTTGGACCAAATGAAGCGGCTAAGCAACGCTATCCTGCCTATGAAGAATGGGGATTAGTAACAATCGGTCGCTATATTGAGCATCTTGACTTTTTCTCCATCTATCAATGGCTAACAGGAACCTTTATTCGCGTAAGTTTCCTTTTATATATCGTGGCAGATTTATTGAAAATGACAGGAAATCCAAAGCGTATATGGCAAATGCTTGCTCCTCCCTTCTTTATCCTTTGTTTACCATTAATTATGCTAAATGAAAGCTTATTTTTGAAGGTAAAAGGAAATTATATACTAACTTCCACTTTTATTTTTTTCTTTGTGCTATCAATATTTTTCGTTATCGTAGCTTTCTTGTCGGATAAATCTTCTAAAAAGGGGAAAACTGAAAAACAAGACATGAAAAGTGGTGAATCGTAATGCCTCAGCAAGAGCAGCTGGATCTTAGTACGCTCAGAAAATTATTTCAAAAATCAGCAGATATTCAATTTCAGGAATATATGTTTAATCAGCAGAAAATACACTTTATTACGTGTGATGCCATGATTGATCAACAAATGCTTAATGAAGTGATTATTCAACGTATTCAATATTTATATGATCATTTGGATGAGGTTCCCTTTGAAGAGAATATTGCAAGGCATCTTCATGTTCCGAGTATTCAAAAAGTCCAAGACAAGGAACAGCTGATTACATTGGTCTATAGTGGCTTCTTGTTGTTGTATTTTGATGAAGACAATCTTTTGTATGCGAGTAATATTGCCCAAAAGCCAAATCGTCAACCTGAAGAAACGCGCATGGAGGTTCTTGTTAAAGGACCCAGGGATAATTTCATTGAAGATATTCGCGTCAATATTGCATTGATACGAAAACGCTTGCCGACCAATTCTTTTTGTGTAGAAAAAATGGAGCTTGGGAAACGATCGAAAACTACGGTAGCCATTCTTTACTTTGATGATATTGTGGATATGGATATTTTGCATGGAATCAAAAAGCAGCTTGCAGCCGTCGATACGGATATTGTTTTTAGTGGCGATTTATTGATGGAACGGGTGAATAAAAATTCCAAGCTTTTTCCGAAGTTTGATTATACAGGGCGCCCTGATTATGCGGTTCAAGCCTTGGCAAGAGGTCGATTTATCATTTTTGTAGATGGTGTCGCCTACGCCGTCGTTACACCTGTTAATCTGTTTCTATTGCTGAAATCGGCTGAGGATAATGAATACCCTATTATCTTTAGTTCACTCGAGCGATTATTAAGGATATTCGGTATTTTAATTGGTTTATTACTCCCTGCATTCTGGCTTGCCTTAACAACCTATCATCAAAATCAATTACCGCTTCAACTACTCGCAACCGTTGTGCAAGCAAAATCGGGCTTACCGCTTCCCTCTTCGCTTGAAATGCTGCTGATGTTGCTCATGTTTGAATTGTTTCGTGAAGCAGGCTTGCGTCTTCCCTCCGTTATAGGTGGAACCATCAGCGTTGTAGGTGGATTAATTATCGGGGATGCAGCCATTCGAGCAGGCGTAACGAGTCCTGAAATGATTGTTGTCATCGCTATTTCTACGATTGCCTCGTTTACATTAGTGAATCAGTCACTTGTTACTTCCGTCAGTATATTGCGTGTCGCCTTTATCTTTGCTAGTGCCTTTTTTGGATTATTCGGCTTCTTTGTTTCTTTATATCTGACCCTGCTTTACTTAAGTAATATTCGAATATACGGTTACTCTTACATGAATCTGGCAACAGATCTAAATTGGGCTACCATTAAAAAATCCATCTTTCGTTTATCACCTAAGGGCTATACAGAGCGCAACAAAGCACTTGCTCCTCAGGATTATACACGAACATCAAAGGGACATGAAAACAAGGATTCCCAAAATTAAAACCAATAGCATCCCTTCAAAGCTGATAGGGATGCTATTTTTGTTCGCTCAAATATTTTGTGTCCTTTCTTTAATAGCGTCCAGTACACTTTCCCAATGATTTTTCATTTCTTCTCGTACTGTCTGATCAGAAAGATGTTCTTGATGAAAGCTAATGGTCGTTTTATTACGTTCTTTGGGTAAAATACGGATTTGTACGGTAGATGGTTTTGACCACTCTTCCTTTTGCCAAGTCAATCGAAGCTGCTCTAACGGTTTAACAATCCTAATTTCGCCTGTCCCCGTCTTTGAATGGTACTTGTGCCCAGGCTCTAGTATAACTGCCGTGCCTTCACCCAACCATGCATGTACCCCTTCTGCCGTCGTAATCAGCGCCCATGCTTGCTCCTGCGAGATTGGAAATGTCCTTCTAACCCCTACTTGAAAGCCGACACTCTTCGTTTGACCGATGATTTTTTCGTTATCCATTGCTTCACCTCTACTATTTCATGATTTATAGTGGGACTGTTGTGTTCTATTCGATTTACTTGCTTAACATTCCTTCTATGTATTCATAAATTTCACTAAGTAAGATCATATTTGTACTTCATATAAAATTTATTAGCACAGAAAATCACTTCAGCGTGATTAACCAAAACCCTGAATTTTTCATATTAAAAAAACCCAAGTTCAAATAAATTTGAGTACTTGGGAGTTACTTTATTTATAATCAATTAATCAAAATCATTTTCTTCTTCAATTTTTCGAATAGCACCTGTCTTTGCATTTACTTCCACTTCATAAATCTTATTTTGAGCAGTCAAAATAAATATTTCATAGACTAAAATTCCATTTTCCATATCCATGCCATAATGGATGATTTGACCTGGCACCCTTTGCATGGCAATTTGCATAGCATATTGAAGCGATACCCTTTGATTATTCGATGGCATTACCATTCAATCATCTCCCCCTTATTACATAAACCTATATTATGCATGTAGGGAAATAGTGTGCTTTTGATACAGCATGAGCAGTACAAGTAACTAAGGGAACTAAAAAAGGGAGATTGTTTTAAAAACAATCTCCCCCTTTCCTTCATTTACGTCAATTCAACAAAATCTTTCTGAACGCTTGGTTCTGTTTGTCCTTTGCGAAATTGAATATGATGGAGTTTGGCAAAGATACCATTTTGAGCAACAAGCTCGTCATAAGTACCATCCTCTTCAATCCCTTTCGGTGTCACAACTAATACGCGATCTGCATTGCGAATAGTTGCCAATCGGTGGGCAATAACTAATGTTGTACGATTTTCAGCTAGCTCGGTTAATGATTGCTGAATAATCATCTCTGTTTCCGTATCTAAGGCAGATGTTGCCTCATCTAAAATCAAGATCGGTGGGTTCTTTAGGAACATACGAGCAATCGCTAGTCGTTGCTTTTGCCCCCCTGATAATTTTAAGCCACGTTCGCCAATTTGTGTATCGTAGCCATCTGGTAGCTCTGCGATAAATGCCTCTAAATGAGCCTTTTTCGCTGCCTCTCGAATTTCTGCTTCACTGGCGTCTAATTTTCCATAGGCAATGTTTTCGCGAATCGTCCCTGTAAATAAGAAGACGTCCTGCTGTACGATACCAATTTGAGCACGCAATGATGCCTGTGTCATATTACGTATATCGATGCCATCAATCGTAATAGCACCATTTGTCACCTCATAAAATCGAGGAATTAACGAGCAGATTGTAGTTTTACCAGCACCCGATGGCCCTACAAAGGCAATCGTTTGGCCAGCTTTTACATTAAATGATATATCACATAAAACTTGTTTTGATGCATCGTAATTAAAATCAACATGATTGAATGCAATATCACCATCTAAGTGTTTAATGTCCTTTGCATTCTCACGGTCTTGAATTTCTGGCTCCTGCTCAATTAATTCACGGAAGCGCTTAAAGCCAGCCATCCCCTTCGGATAAAGCTCTAATAATGCACTAATTTTATCAATTGGTTTAATCAAGACATTCGTATATAAGACAAAGCTTACTAATTCACCGTAAGAAAGCTTTCCATTAAAGCTTAACCAAGCACCGACAACAAGCACTACTAGTGTTAAGAGGCGTGTCATCATGTAAATACTGGAGTGTGTCCCTGCCATAATTTTATAGGCATATAGTTTTGCCGCACGGAAAAATCCATTTTGTTCTTTGAATCGGCTAATTTCAAAAGCTTCATTCGTAAAGGATTTTACAACCCGTACACCGGATACACTATCCTCCACACGTCCATTGACATCAGCAATTTTGCCATACATCGTTTTCCATGCATTGTTCATTTTGACATTACTAAAGGTCACAAGCCAAGTTAAAAATGGCACCATGATCACTGCAATTAAAGCGAGTGTAGGGTTCACATTAAACATAATAGCAAAGGCACCAATAAAGGTCATAATCGCAATAAATAAATCCTCTGGTCCATGATGGGCAAACTCACCTATATCAAATAAGTCATTGGTAATGCGACTCATAATATGTCCTGTTTTGGTATTATCAAAAAAACGAAATGATTGTCTTTGTACATGCGTAAATAATTCCTGTCGCATATCCGTTTCAATGTTAATGCCGAGTTTATGTCCTAAATAGTTTACGATAAAGTTTAAGAATGTACTAATTGCATAAACTAGCAGTAATAAGACACTTACTTTCACAATCATGCCCCAATCGCCTGATGGCAATAACTCATCGATAAACCATTGAACAGCTAATGGAAAGGCAAGCTCTAAGATCGCTACAATGATGGCACTCGAAAAATCGATGACAAACAATCGTTTATGTGGCTTGTAGTAGGAAAAAAATTTTCTATACATGTTTGTCCCCTTTCTAAGTTGTAAAAATTTCGCCTATCTTTTAATAGTACCATTTGTGCAAACGTAACGGAAAAGTATTTTTTCTCCATAGCAGTATATTTTTATTTACTTTCATTTTATTGCATGCTATTATGTTAGTAAGAATTGAATAGCTTTTGACTTTATTGTCAAAGGGGAGTAGCTAGCAGATGCGATCGAAGCATCTGATTCACATTCGTCATTACATGGTTTCTTACCATCGGGTGTGATGGCATAATTTGTCTCACAGAATACATTCTGTGCAACGAACAGTAAATTGCTTAGCAAGACCTTTGCCTATTTTTTAGGCAGGGGTCTTTTTCTTTTGCTTAAAATTGGGAAGAATATGTTAGAAGCAATCATTCATTTCTGTTCATTAATTAAAGGAGGAAACAAATTTGGAGGCAATTATTTTAGAATACGCATGGGTACTCGTCGTATTAATTGTATTAGAAGGTTTGTTAGCAGCAGACAACGCAGTCGTAATGGCAGTTATGGTAAAGCATTTACCAAAAGCACAACAACAAAAAGCTTTATTATATGGATTAGTGGGGGCATTTGTTTTCCGTTTCGCCGCATTATTCCTTATTACAACACTCGTTAATTTCTGGCAAATCCAAGCAATAGGTGCAGCTTATCTATTGTTTATGTCTATTAAGCATATTTATGATTCACGGAAAGCATCCCAAAACTCCGAAGAAATCCAAGAGCCGAAAAAACAATCTGGCTTCTGGATGACGGTTGTAAAAGTGGAACTTGCTGATATCGCGTTCGCGGTAGATTCTATCCTAGCAGCGGTAGCGATTGCTGTCACACTTCCACATATCGGTGATTTTGATATCGGCGGTATTAACGCTGGTCAGTTCGCAGTCATGTTCTTAGGTGGTATTATTGGTGTCATCATGATGCGTTTTGCAGCTCGTTGGTTTGTGAAAGTTCTTGACAAATTCCCGTCACTGGAAACAGCTGCCTTCCTAATTGTTGGCTGGGTTGGTGTAAAGTTAGCTGTATTAACATTAGCACATGAAAAATTAGGTGTGATTCCACATGAATTCCCCCACTCCACAATTTGGAAAGCTATTTTCTGGATTGTCTTAGTTGCTATCGCATTAGGTGGCTACTTAATCGGTGTCAAAAATCAAAAGAAACAAGCACAATAATGATGAAAAATTCGCTTCGATTACGATCGGGGCGATTTTTTCTAGCTTCTTTTTGAAAATTAAAAAGAAGGAATCTTCTAATTGAGAACGAATATCAATTAAATTTTGCACAAATTGCCTTGAAAATTAAATTTTTTGTATGTTACTACCTCTACACTGTATACTAGTAAAGAAGTCATTTACTGCAAAAGGAGGAAAACTTTTATGTTATCTGAAAAACTACACACAGCTCTTAACGAACAAATGAATTTTGAATTCTACTCTGCGCATGCCTACATGGCAATGGCAGCCTATTGCACTGATCAAGATTATGATGGCTTCGCTAACTTCTTTTTAGTACAAGCAGAAGAAGAACGCTTCCATGCCATGAAATTTTATAATTTCCTAAGTGATATGGGCTATCGTGCGACAATCCAAGGTTTTGAAAGCCCAGGCAATCATTTCGAATCCATTTTAGATGCCTTTAAAACGGCTCTATCACACGAAAAAGAAGTAACTCGTCGTATTTACAATTTATCAGACATTGCTTTAGATGAACGTGAGCATGCGACAATGGCCTTTTTAAAATGGTTCATTGACGAGCAAGTGGAAGAAGAGTCTACATTCGATACATTAATTCGTAAAATCGAGCGTATCGAAACTGACTCAAACGCTATCTTTATGCTAGATGCCGAACTGGCAACTCGTACTTTTACACCAGATGCGGAAGCGTAATATTTCTTATAAAAAATCTGCCATTAAGGCAGATTTTTTTCATAGTGTTGAAAAACAAAACAGTTAATTGAAAGGTAGAAATGGATTTCCGTTGCAGGCTACTTGCTTTCCTGTGGGCGAGCGCCGAATCGCTTCCTCCGCTACCGCTCCGTGCAGGGCTTCGCCTGTCTCGCTATCCCACGGGAGTCAAGTAGCCTTCCACTTCAACCCACTGACTTTTTAGCAAAGGTTCTCAAATAAAGGGAAGGTCTTCACTACTCATTTTATGGAGAGGTGTTGTCATTCATCACTTCTCTACATTGAAAATAAAAGCCTATACTTTTTCTAATCATACAAATCAGGGGCTATTTTAATCGCTACGGCTAGTATGAAAAATAAGGAAAAGACACTTTTGCAGCATGGTTGATTGGAGTGGAGCCAGCGTCACTCCTAGGGGATTGAGCGTCACAGAGGAGACCCTGGAGCGAACGTTAGTGAGTGAAGCGGCTCCTCGGACGCCCCCTGGAAAGGACGCTGGCGGAACGGAAATCAACCCCTCACCTTGCAAAGTTGCTTTTTCTGCCGTTGACATCATTTTGTTTCAACAACATGAAAAAAATCTGCCATTAAGGCAGATTTTTTAGTTATTGAATCTTTTGAAAACCTCATTACGGTTCTCGTACCACACCAGCAAAGGCAGCTTGATAAATTTGATAGATATCTTCACGCTCTAATGGCATCGGACTTCGCGCTAAAATACGCGTTTGTTTTGTAGCATCCTCTGTTAACTGTTCGAGTGCTGATGCAGGGATATTGAATCCTTGTAATGTTGAAGGAATATTCACATCTTGAACGAGTTGTTGTAAGGCGTCAACACATTTATAGGAAGCCTCTTCCTGCGATAAATAGGAAGATGATATTCCCATGGCATCTAAAATATCTTTCATTCGTTTTTCACAGCTTTGACGAATATACCCCATGACATATGGTAATAGTACTGCATTGGAATCACCATGAGCTATATGGAATTGTCCTCCAAGGGGGTAGGCTAAAGCATGGACGCCTGCTACACCGGCATTGAAAAAGGCTAATCCTGCTAAATAGCTGCCATAACTCATATCTGTACGCGCTTGCTTGTCTTGCCCATTATGGACAGCTGTTCGGATTGACTGGCTAATTAATCGGATAGCTTGTAGTGCAAGTGCATCTGTTACTGCATTCGCATTTACTGATACGTAGGCTTCTATTGCATGAGTTAACGCGTCTACCCCAGTCGCAGCCGTCACCTTCGATGGTAAGGATATCGTTAACGCAGGATCTACAATCGCTACATCCGCTAATAAATAATCATGTGTCACGACATCCTTGGTTGTATCCAGTGATAGCACAGAAATATTTGTTACCTCTGAGCCTGTCCCAGAAGTGGTAGGAATTAAGATTTTAGGTAACCCTTTATTATCTAATGTTTTCGTTCCTGTTAGGTTTAAATAATCTGCAACTTTTCCATCATGTTTTGCTAATACCGCGGCAAGCTTTGCTAAATCTAGTGCACTGCCCCCACCTACACCAATCACCAAATCAAATGGATGCTTTCTCGTAAAATCAACCAGTTTTTCACCAATTGCAAGCGGAGGCTCTGGTGCAATATCAGTATAAATGGTTGTTGTATAGCCTTTCTCAATCAAAGGCTTTTCAACATTGTCTGTTAGACCTATTTCTTTTAATAATGGATCTGTCACGATCAAAATATTGTGCGCGTTAAACTTCTTTACCTCTAGCAGAAGCTGACTCAAACAGCCCCAGCCAGTATAGCTAGCAGGCGTAAAGGTTAATTTATGCATGGCTTCTCTACTCCTATCTATTCATAATAGCCTTCCGTCGATTTTCTAAATGATTTAAATTGAATAGGATCATGGCCAAACCATACTTGTGAATTTGTTTCATGTGCTAGTCTTCGAATCCGTTCCACTGTCGCATTATAGCCTACCGAATCATAGATAATGCCTGGTGGCTTGACAGGAGGGCCAAAGCTTTCTGCCGTATAAATAGCATCCGAAGCTAAAATAATACCACCTGTGTCAGGCATTTGAATATGCAAACCTAACATTCCCCAGGCATGACCACTACCAAAATTTAACACTTGTATCCCTTCAGCTAGTTTCACCTGATCTTCGCCACGTTTGATTAAGCGCCATTGTAGATTGTTTTTAATCCACATATCAATGTCACCCCAAACATAGGCACCGTCTTTCACGTTTCTAGCATATGTTTGTAATGTGCCATTAAACTCATCTTCCTGTACAATAATTGTCGCATTTGTAAAGAGTTCTAAGCACCCTGCATGGTCGAGATGCAAATGGGAAGCAACAACATATTTGATATCCTCTGGACGAACATTTAATTCTTCTAAACGATGATGTAAATAGCATTCTTCTGGCATATTAATAGGAAATGCTTTTTGCGTAAATTCACCCCATCGCCCTTCTGGACCCATCGAGTTTGGATTGCACGCTGTATCAAATAGAATTTTGCCTTCTGGATGATCAATCAGTACTGTATAAACAGGGAATTCAACAAATTCATTTGGTTGATTTGGATGATCGATCGTTGCCGGATTATGCATGGCAATCATATAATTTTTATCCATTCGCATCGTACCATTGTCCATCACATACAATTTTGGATGTTGTTTAATCATTTTCATTTTCCCATCTCCATTCGTGATTATTGGTTATTCCAAATTACTAGCTTCATTTCCGTCATTTCTTCTAACGCATATTTAATGCCTTCACGACCTGTGCCGCTTTCCTTTACACCACCATATGGCATGTGATCTACTCGATAAGTAGGTACATCATTAATGATGACCCCACCAACGTGCAATGCTTTTGTAGTTTGAAAAGCTGTCTCAATAGAAGGTGTGAAGATGCCTGCCTGTAGACCATAGTGAGAATCATTGATAGCCGCTATCCCTTCATCAATGGTGGATATCGTATTAACGATAACGACAGGTGCAAAAATCTCTTCACAGGATACACGACTCTGTGGTTGAACATTATATAAAACAGTGGGCAATAAAATATGATTGTCAATGTGACCACCTGTAATTACTTGTGCACCTTCAGCTACTGCCTCTTCAATCCATCGATAAGCACGCTGTTGTTCAGCTTGTGAAATCATCATAGCAAGATCTGTTTGATTATCCATTGGATCACCAATTGTAAGCTGCTCTATTTTTTCCTTCAGGCGTGTTAAAAATTCCTCAACCATACTTTCCATGACGTAGATACGCTGTAAAGATATACAAACTTGACCTTGATTAGAAAAGGCTCCCATCACAATGCGATCCATAATACGCTCTAGTTGTACCCCTTCATCTATAATTACACCTGCATTGGAACCTAATTCTAAGGTTACTTTCTTCAAGCCTGCACGATTGCGTAGAGAAATCCCTACCGCTGGACTTCCTGTAAACGTTATCATCTTAACATTGGGATGTGCTAAAAATGCATCGCCTACTAATTTACCTTGTCCAGTTACAAGATTAAAGGCACCTGCTGGTACATTTGTTTGCGCCAATAATCTTGCAAGAAAATGGGCGGATAATGCTGTTTGTGTGGCAGGTTTCAAGACAATCGTATTGCCTGCAGCTAATGCTGGCCCAACTTTGTGTGCTACTAGATTTTGCGGAAAGTTAAATGGTGTAATCGCTGCCACAACACCGATTGGCTCTCTTAATGTATAAGCAAAGCGCCCCTCTCCATTTTTTGATGCATCCATTGGAACCATTTCACCAGTAAGTCGCTTTGCTTCTTCTGCCGCAAATTTATAGGTTTCAACTGTGCGATCAATTTCAGCGTAAGCATACTTTAACGGTTTGGCTGATTCCATTGCAATGATACTTGCTGCTTCATCTCTATTTTCTGCAAAAAGGGTGGATAACTGCTCTAATATCTGTGCTCGTTGAAAAGCAGTTAATGCAGCCATTTGAGGAGCTGCAGCATGCGCACTTTCAATGGCCTCCTGTACATCTTTTTCAGTGGCCATCGCAAAGTGTGCCAATACCTCTTGTGAAGAGGGAGCTTGGATCTCCATCCATTCAGCAGTCATCTTCCATTCTCCATTGATCCATAAGCCCTTTTTCAATCGTAATTCACTCCTCTCTCTTTATGGTTACGTATTCATTTCAGAAAATAAAGAAATGAATACGTAACCATTTTGGTGTAAAAAATAAACTGATGGTCTATCAGTTTATTTTACACGTTGTATTTCTTGGGAAAATCTTAACAGACTCTGTTTGTCTAATGCAAGTATTTTTTTTCTCCATTACCTCAAATAATTTTTCGATAGCAATAAAACCTAAGTTCTCTTCTGATGTTAAACCTACTGTTGTTAAGGCAATAGAATGATGTTTACTAAGCTCTACATTATCAATACCAATGATATTAAAATCTCTCGGAACCTGAAAACCTCTCTCTAAACAAAGATTCAATATTTCAATGGCAATGGCATCCGTAGCAGCACAAATAGCTGTTGGTCTTTTTTCGAGTTGTAAGAGTTCTGCAAAAGCACGTTCAATATCCATTTTATTGGTGTTCGTTAAAAAAGTAGGCACTAACTTTGCATCTAGCCCATAATCCTGTAAAGCTTGTTCAAATCCCCGATAACGTCCATAGAAGGTACTCATTTGATGTGGACCCCCTATCCAACATAAAGCGTCATGCCCTAACGATAGGACATGATTGGTCGCAAGGTAACCAGCTTGAACATTATCAATTTCTACAAAATGTCTATTCTCTTTATGCTTACGATTAAACATAATAAATGGAATAGCTAGTTTTTCTAGTTTATAAAATAAATCATCTTGATACAGCATAGAAGACAAAATGATCGCGTCTGCTTTCGTTTCTAAAACTGCATTGTAGATTGAATTAAGATTATCCTCTGTGCCAAAATAGACATTAACTTTATAGCCACGTGCATTAACATAATTCACGATGGCTGTAGTTGTATCAACAAAAAAAGGGTTGTGTAAGGGCCCCGAAATCAATGTAATAATGCCTGTTTTTTTCTGAACAAGCGATCTTGCTATATCATTTGGCACATAGTTTAGCTCCTCTATCGCCTGCATTACTTTTTCAATTGTTTTTGGCTTTACAAGCTCTGGTGTATTCAATACTCTAGATACAGTTGTTTGTGAGACACCAGCATGCTTCGCCACATCTTTTGAAGATACCAAAAAAACCACCCATTTCATCATTGTGAAGCTATATTATATCATCTATAGAATAATGATTATAGTGATGATTCCTTCTCTACTTTAACCCTTTCGCTCATAAGGCTTTACTGCTTCACTCGCTTTAAAGTTATAGACAGGTTTAATGACTTTTATAATATCTACAGTTTCGCCAATCGCAGAAGTAATCTCTGTCATCGGTTTATAGGCCATTGGTGCCTCATCCAAAGTTTCTTCATTGACGGATGTTGTCCAGATTCCCTGCATCGTATCTTTGAAATCGTCCATGTTCAACGCTTTTTTCGCTGCTCGTCGTGAAAACATGCGCCCCGCTCCATGAGGTGCTGAATAATTCCATTCCGCATTGCCTTTCCCTACACAAAGAAGTGATCCGTCACGCATATTCATTGGAATGACAAGCTTTTCATCTTTATTTGCACGAACAGCCCCTTTGCGAAGTGTCATCGTTTCTGTATCAATATAGTTATGAATCGTATCAAACGTATCTGTAAAATGCCAATTCATCTGTTTAGCGATCATTTCAGCAATGGTCCAGCGATTCATACGTGCAAATTGCTGTGCAATCTTCATATCATGAATATAGTCATGGAAAGCTTCACCCTCTAAATAAGCCAAATCTTTTGGAACAAACGGTTTTTGTTCTTTATAGGCTTGTATCATGGATTGAATCTCTTGTTGTCGACCTTGCTGTTTCAATTTTTCTATTTTTCCTGTCAAATCTTCCCGACGTAAATTTTCATAAGCTCTTTTTTGGTGCCAGTTAGCAACCTTTGCCCCTACATAGCGTGAACCCGTATGGATTAATAAATAGTGCTGTTCTTCTTCATCTTTGGCCAATTCAATAAAATGATTGCCTCCCCCAAGTGTACCTAATGACAAGTTAGTATAGTCGTCTTTCAAGCCGCTTGCTCGAAATTGTTTACCTTCAAATTCTAGAAAATGTCGTTTCGGCGATACTTCTTTATGAATGTCCTGCCCACTTGGTACATATGTGCGAATGATGGCATCGAGCTGAGCAAAATCAACTGTTGTTACATCTAGTTGTGCTACAAATACACCACAGCCCACATCAATGCCGACAAGATTTGGTACAACACGGTCTTGTAATTGGATGGTCGTGCCAATGACACATCCTTTACCCGCATGATAATCTGGCATAATCCGTACTGTAGTGCCCGCCATGAAAGCCTGGTCTGTCAATTCCTGAATCTGATCGACAGCTGTTTGTAATGCTGTTTGAGCAAAAATTTTAGCGTTCGTGAAGCGTCCATTTATTTCAATCAAGTGTATCCCTCCTTACTAGTTATACGTAAAAATGGAATGATATGTTTCATATCATAAAGAAAACGCTCTAAAAGCATGCTACTTTTAGAACGTTTTGTGAAAACCTAATCTTCATATTGTACAACTAATTTCTTTGGTATTTCGGGTATATCCTTTGATTTTACATCTTCTTCTTTTAAGGCAAGCAGTTGTAGAGGATATTTTTCTTGAACCTCAAAAGGTATTGCAATACTTTCCATTTTGTTATTCATTTGACTTCGTGCAAGTAAGCCATTGTTTGATAAATCAATCGCTAATATAGCCTGCACAGTTTCCTCAAGCATATCAATATCCTTCGTTTTCAACGGTATTTGCTCATTCATTAAAAATGGTTGAAGATGCTCTTTGATATAGCCCTGTGCTTCAATTAAGCATGAAAATTCATTTAGTTTTTCAGCATAGCGCTTTAATTGGCGTTTATCTTTTGCACGCTGTTGATTTAACTTCAGTACTTTATGTTCAATACGACTCATGCGTTCTTTCACTAAATCAATTAAATAAGGTTGCGTGTCTCGAATCGCTTGTAGCATCGAAGCCTCTGCTTGTTGTACTTTGGCATATTGGGCGATGCAAACCTCTTGCTGCTCATTTAATTTTTGAACACGCTCTTTGAAAAATTCATTTTGCGTATGTTGGCCAAAGATCGCTTTCATCAGACCTTTGCCATGAATTTTTTTATGCTGCGCATCTAAACGCTCATATTCACGTATATACTCACTGTGCATGTTGCGATATTCGCGTAACATCTGTTGATAGTGCACAGCAATTTCAGTAAACTCTTCCACTTTCGTATCTTGTAAATAATCATGTTGTGCGATCGTTTGTAATAGCTGATACAGTGTTTGAACGTGTTTAAACGTATCCGCTACCTGTTCATATTCTTGCTCATATTCTTTAACAATCGCTAAGTCACGTTGATAGCGAGAATATTCATATTGGGTATCGCCTGCGTATTTTTCAATATTCTCAACAGCAGATTGAAATGGATCTCGTTGTGGAATTACCGTTAATTCGAAGCGGAATCGTTCAAGCCATTGTAAGAAGCGGATTAAGATGGCATATGTTTTTTTATCACTATTTTCAGCCACACGATGAATGTGAGCAATTAACTGATCGTACTGGCTTTTTTGCCAAAGCTCATGATTGTCTGTTTGTTTGGCTACGAGAGCATTGGTTGCTGAAATCGCTATAAAATCGCTCATTAAATGGCCAATACGCTGTTGTTCAGAGGTCATAAATGCTTCGGCATGTTCATTGTCATCAATGCCATTGATGACACATAAAGGTTCAACACCTTTATTTTTTAACATCTCAATCAATAAAAGTTCAGCATCAATAGCCATCGAGCCAGCGCGTAACACCCAGAAAATTTCATCCACACGGTTCATAAGCGCCTCTGAAAAATAAGCCATTTCTCCGCCACCTGCTTCTAAAGAAACAGAGTCAATTATTGTCACCGATTTTAATAAATCATTTTTCAAATAGACTTCCAGATAATCTAAATGTTCACGTAAAATTTGGGAAGCAAATGTGTCGCCAGTTGTTAGCAGCTCTAATTTACTGAGATCAAATATAGCCACAACACCATCTAAAAAATAAGCTTTAATCTCTTCTTGTTCTCCGTATCGAATAAATGTATTTACACCTGTTGGATGCTGATCATCTACTGATAATATTTCGCGTCCAAGAAGTCCATTCACAAGTGTCGTTTTGCCCACTCGCTCTTTTCCGACAATTAAAATCATCGTCTGGTTATTGGCATCTTGAATAATTCGATTTAAATGTTTTGCTGTATCTTTCACATATGTATTTTGGACAATGATGCCATACAAGTGTCGTAGTTGATCAACAAGTTGTGGCAAAATATTATTCGCTGAGGTTGTATTTTCGATTGGCGTATTGTCAATGTTCGTCATCCTCAAAACCTCTTTTCGTATGTATCTATAAGACCATTATAAATGAAACTATGGCTTTTCTAATACATGGATTGATGAAAAGAGGACAATATACTTATACGTTTATACGACAAATAGGAATTCATCCTTACACCTATTTCCTGTCTGCTTCATATATGATAGCTACACAGACTAAAGGGAATAGTCCCAGCTATGAGTTTAGAAGTATTAGGCTTGGAGATTTCTCTCCAAGGTTGCTGAATAGCTGACCATTGTCCTATTCCTCCAAACCAGCCATACGTGCATAAACAGATCCAAGTAATGGCATTCCACCTTGGGCACCTAGTTTCTCTACAGATAAGGAAGCAGCGATATTAGCAAAATATACAGCCTCATCCAACGATTGTCCTTCTACTAAAGCATAGGCTAACGCCCCATTAAAGGTATCACCTGCACCAGTTGTATCCACTGCTGTTGTCATATAGCCTGGTACATGGATTGGATAGGAGCCATCGAAATAACGTGCACCATCACTTCCTAGTGTCACGATTAATTTATTCGGATATTTTTCTAAAATTTGATCCACTGGCTCGTTAAAGATTTCTGCACATTCTGTCTCGTTAGGTGTTAAATAGGTAATATCCTCCATCCACTGCACATCAAAATTGGCTGCTGGAGCTGGGTTTAACAGCACAGGAACACCCGCTTCTTTACATAAATGGATTGCATAAGCTGTCGTCTCTTTAGGAATTTCAAGCTGTATGATTACCAAGTGGCTCTTTTGTATCAAATCCTTTGATGCCTCAAGATGTGATAAGGATAACTCATAATTTGCTCCAGGTACGACAACAATTCGATTATCGTTATTGTAAATAAGTATATTAGCTATTCCTGTTGGAGCAGAGGTACTTTTTACAAGGGCATCTGTCTGAATCTGCTCTTGCTGTAAAACGGCATGTAATGTCTCGCCAAAATGATCATCCCCTAAACAACCAACCATCGCCACCTCACTGCCAAGACGAGCAGCGGCAACTGCTTGATTAGCTCCTTTGCCACCTGGAACTGTTTGAAACGAATTGCCTAAAATGGTTTCTCCCTGCTTTGGAAAAGCATTCATTTGTACAACTAAATCCATATTTAAACTGCCTATAACTGTAATCATAGAAATCCCTACCTTTCTTCTTTTGATAAAACAAAAAAACAACTGAAATGAGCACCATCATTTCAGTAGCTAACTTATCATTATAAATCTCATATAAACTAAGAAATCTCCTAAATGCCTATCAAGTTCAATTCTTTTTTATAGTCATGAACAGCAATATTTCTTGTGAATGACCCAAAAAGGCTGCACTTGCTTAGTTAACATCGTGCCACCTCTGCATTTGTATTTCCTTCATTATAAGGAATTTCGTATGGGAAATGCACGCCAAACATAAAAAAACTGAAGACAATATCCAGTTTGTCTTCAGTCATTCCAATTAATAGGCTACTCGCTTCGCCTCATATGCGGCAATGTGGTCGTCATATTTAAAGGTTAAGGCGATTTCATCCCAACCGTTAAGTAACGTTTCTTTATAGTACGGATCAATTGTAAATTGATAGACTGTACCATCTTCTCCTGTTACGGTTTGCTCTGCAAGATTTACTTCCATTTTATATGGCTTTGCTAAGCCCTTCGCCAGAATGTCATCACATTCCGCTTCTGTTAGCTTAATCGGTAAGATACCGTTTTTAAAGCAGTTATTATGGAAAATATCTGCAAAAGAAGGTGCAATCACAACATTAAAACCGTAATCTAAAATGGCCCATGGTGCGTGTTCACGAGAGGAGCCACAGCCGAAATTATCTTGTGCCACTAGAATTTTCGATTCTTTAAATTCAGGTTTATTTAATACGAAGTCAGCTACTTCATTGCCTTGTGCATCGAAACGCCAATGGTAAAATAAATACTGTCCAAAGCCCGTGCGCTCAATACGTTTTAAAAATTCTTTTGAAATTATTTGATCTGTATCAACATTTTTTCGATCAAGTGGTGTGATGACACTATTGACGATATTAATTGGTTCCATTTTTCAATCATCCCTTCCGAGTAAAGCAAGACTTACACTGTTTCCTTCACAAATTCACGTACATCTACAAAGTGACCTGCAATGGCAGCGGCTGCTGCCATTGGTGGTGAAACTAAATGTGTACGCGATCCAGCGCCTTGACGTCCTTCAAAGTTGCGGTTGGAGGTAGAGGCACAGCGTTCTCCAGCTGGTACGACGTCATCATTCATCGCAAGACACATCGAGCAACCAGACTCTCGCCATTCAAAGCCTGCATCCATAAAGATTTTATCTAAACCTTCTGCTTCTGCTTGTTTTTTCGTCGTATGTGAGCCTGGTACAACGATGGCTGTGACCTTTTCATGCACCTTACGCCCTTTGATGACATCAGCAGCTGCACGCAAATCACTAATGCGTGAGTTTGTGCAGGAGCCAATGAAGACATGCTGGATGTCAATAGATGTTAATGGCTGCCCTTCCTCTAAGCCCATATAGGCAAGTGCTTTTTGAAGTGCCGCCTTGTCAGATTCATCTGCATAATCTGCTTGTGTTGGAACATGCCCAGAAACACCTGTACCCATCGATGGGTTTGTTCCCCAAGTAATGATTGGTTCAATTTCTTCCGCTTTTATAATACGAACTGTATCGTACGTGGCATCCTCGTCCGAAGCAAGGCTTAACCAGTAAGCGGCTGCTTCTTCCAATTTTTCTCCCTGTGGTGCATATTTGCGACCACGAATATAATCAACTGTTGTTTGATCAGGTGAGATAAGCCCTGCTTTTGCACCTGCCTCAATTGACATATTACAAATCGTCATACGTTCTTCCATAGATAGTTTGTGGATAGCCTCTCCAGTGAACTCCACAATATGTCCTGTACCAACACCAATGCCGAACTTTGCAATGATAGCTAAAATAATATCCTTTGCTGCTACCCCAACTGATAGCTCCCCTTCGACACGAATTTCCATCGTCTTTGGCTTATTTTGCCATAATGTTTGCGTCGATAATACATGCTCCACCTCTGATGTACCAATACCAAATGCAATGGCACCAAAGGCACCGTGTGTCGATGTATGAGAGTCGCCACAAACAATGGTTTTACCAGGCTGTGTTAAACCGAGCTCTGGCCCAATAACGTGTACAATCCCTTGGTCAGGGTGACCCATTCCTGCTAACTCAACGCCAAATTCCTCAGCATTTTTAGCTAATGTTTCGATTTGATTGCGTGCAATGGGATCATGAATAGTCGGTAAATTTTTTGTTGGTACGTTATGATCCATTGTCGCAAAGCTTAAATCAGGACGGCGCACCTTACGTCCGTTCATGCGTAGCCCTTCAAAAGCTTGCGGAGATGTTACTTCATGAATTAAATGAAGATCAATATATAACAGGTCCGGTTTGCCCTCTTCCTGATAAACAACATGTTTATCCCAAATCTTTTCAATTATATTTTTACCCATTGTCTTCACCTATTTCTTTAAATATATGTTGTCATTATACTTTGCGATACAAAGCTAGTATCAATTTCATTAATCACTTTATCTGTCCATTCATTAGTCGATAAAACGCGACTGCCGTCACGAGCAAGATCTGCTGTAAAATAGCCATCATCAAATACTGCACTAACAGCCCGCTCTATTTCTGCTGCTTCTTCTTTTAAGCCAAATGAATATTGCAGCATCATCGCCACAGATAAAATGGTTGCTGCAGGGTTTGCTACGCCTTGCCCTGCGATTTCTGGTGCTGAGCCATGTACTGGTTCATATAAGCCAAAATTATCACCACGAATAGATGCAGATGGTAATACACCTAAAGAGCCAGTAATAACAGATGCTTCATCACTTAAAATATCACCAAACATATTTTCAGTAACAACTACATCATAGTGTCCTGGATTTGTAATAAGTTTCATTGCTACCGAGTCCACTAGGTTATGTTCTACTACAACATCTGGATACTCTTTTTTCTTTGCTTCTACGACTTCACGCCATAAACGACTTGTTTCAAGCACATTTGCTTTATCAACAGAGCATAATTTGCCGCCACGTAAACGTGCTAGTTCAAAGGCATTTTCAACAATACGCTCCACCTCTGCTTTAGAGTAAACCGTTGTATCAATTGCGCCATTTTCAGTACGCATACGTGGTTCCCCGAAGTATACGCCGCCTGTTAGTTCACGTACAATCATTAAATCAACGTTCTCTGCTACTTCACGCTTTAATGGTGAAGCATCTAGTAAACTCGGGAACGCCTTTACTGGACGTAGATTTGCAAATAAATCGAAGTGTTTACGGATTCGCAGTAACCCTTTCTCCGGGCGTAATTCAGGCGGATTCTGATCCCACTTTGGACCACCTACAGCTCCTAATAAAATCGCATCACTCTTTTCACACATCTCGATTGTTTCATCTGGTAATGGATTATTGTGCTGGTCGATTGCAGCACCTCCAATTGTTGCATACCCTAAATGAAATGTATGATTAAATCGTTTACCAATCACTTGTAATACACGTACAGCAGAAGCAACAACCTCTGGCCCAATTCCATCACCAGGAAGTACTGTAATTTTTCTCTCCATTGTCAAAACACCCTTCTTTGTATAGCGTATTCGCTAATTTAGTAAAGACGCTCACCTACCTTTTATCGAGGTGAGCGTAGTCATTACGTCTAAGCGTAATTTGTTGTTAATTGATACAATACGCCATGACATCATTGCATCCGACTTGTGAATGGTACGTCATACAATTCACTTCCTCTGAAACTTATACAGGATGTGTGCGAAGGCTTGCTTGTATTAAATGACGGTTAATGGCATTTAAATACGCTTTTGCCGATGCTTCTAAAACATCTTGAGAGGAGTTGCGGCCTGTAGTCGATACATCATCATAGCGAATATTAATAACTGCTTCACCCAGTGCATCTCGTCCTTTGCCAACCGATGTCACACGATAATCAATGACATGCACAGCTCCGGGTACAAGTTGCTCGAGTGTATTAAATATAGCTTCTACTGAACCAGAGCCAGTAGCCACAACTGTTTTTTCTAGCCCCTCTGGTGTAAGCACAATGGCTGTGGCTGTAGGAATATTTTCAGTACCATATTGTACTTGCACCATTTTCAAATCAAAGAGTGATACATCTTCTAATTGAACTTGTTGTTCCGTCAGAAGGGTTAGTAAATCTTCCTCTGTAATCTCTTTTTTACGATCAGCCAATTTTTTAAATTCCACAAATGCTTTGTTCAACTTTTCATCAGAAAGATGGAAGCCCATTGTTTCTGCACGATCACGGAAGGCTGCACGACCAGAATGTTTCCCAAGAACTAATGGTATTTCTCCCTCACCGATTAAAGCAGGTGAAATAATTTCATAGGTTTCCGGATTTTTTAAGACACCGTCTTGATGAATGCCTGATTCGTGTGCAAATGCATTTTTCCCAACAATCGCTTTATTTGGCTGAATCACTACATTTGTCAATTTACTGACTAATTGAGATGTACGTTTAATCTCTTGCAACTGAATGTTCGTTTCCACCTGATAAATGTCCTTGCGAATATGAAGTGCTACAGCAATTTCCTCAAGTGCCACATTACCTGCACGTTCTCCAATGCCATTTATCGTCCCCTCTACTTGTGTAGCGCCATTTTCTATCGCAGCAATCGTGTTAGCTGTTGCCATCCCTAAATCATCATGACAATGGGCGGAGAATTTCACTTTGTCAGCACCTTTGACATTCTCTAATAGGAACTTAAATAATGCACCATATTCTTGTGGGGAAGCATAGCCTACAGTGTCTGGAACATTAATTGTTGTAGCACCAGCAGCAACCACTTCATTCATAATTCTTACTAAGAATTCTCGATCAGAACGGAATGCATCCTCAGCAGACCATTGCACAAGTGGGAAGAATTTTTTAGCATATTTAACAGCCTCCACCGCTTGCTCCACTACTTGATCAGGGGATTTTTTTAGCTTGTATTCCATATGAATAGGTGAAGTGGCTAGAAAAATATGAATATGTGGCTGTTGTGCTACTTTAATCGCTTCCCATGTAGCATCAATATCCTTTTGGATACAGCGAGCTAGCCCCGTCACAATGGAATTTTTTACTGTACCTGCAATGCGATGGACCGCATCAAAGTCACCGGGTGACGAAGCAGGAAATCCTGCTTCTATAATTGTCACACCAAGGCGCTCTAACTGTTTGGCAATTTCAATCTTCTCGGCCGTGTTTAAGTTGATCCCAGCAGATTGTTCACCATCGCGAAGCGTAGTATCGAAAATATCAATTTTTCGCACTTGTCGCCACTTCTCTCACAACTTTTTCTTTACCTTCGTTGATGAATGGCATCATAGCACGTAGTTTTGCGCCCACTTCTTCGATTTGATGGTTCGCACCAGCTTCTTTGAATTTTGTATATTCTGGACGACCATTTTCATTTTCTTGAATCCAACGACGAGCAAATGTACCATCTTGGATATCTGTTAATACGTCTTTCATACGAGCTTTTACAGACTCATCGATGATGCGTGGTCCTGCCACATAATCTCCCCACTCCGCTGTATCTGAAACTGAGTAACGCATTGTTGCCATACCGCCCTCAAACATTAGGTCAACAATTAATTTAAGCTCATGTAGTGTTTCAAAGTAGGCTAATTCTGGTTGATAACCAGCTTCTACTAATGTTTCAAATCCTGCTCTTACAAGTTGTGTTGCACCACCACAAAGTACCGCTTGTTCACCGAATAGATCTGTTTCTGTTTCTTCTTTAAATGTTGTTTCAAGAAGTCCACCACGAGCAGCACCGATTCCTTTACCATAAGCAAGTGCTAAATCTTTTGCTTGACCTGTAGCATCTTGGTGAATAGCGAATAGTCCTGGTACACCAGCACCTTCTTGGAATTGACGACGAACTAGATGTCCTGGTCCTTTTGGTGCTACTAAAAATACGTCAACATCTGCTGGTGGTGTAATTTGACCGAAATGGATATTGAAGCCGTGTGCAAACATCAATGCTTTACCAGCTTGTAAATGTGGTGCAATTTCTGCTTCATAAACTGCTTTTTGACGCTCATCTGGTAGTAAAATTTGGATTACATCTGCTTCTTGAGCTGCTTCCGCAACTGTTTTTACGTCAATACCATCTGCTTTTGCCGCATCGAAAGATCCACCTGGGCGAACTCCTACTACTACGTCAAAGCCTGATTCTTTAAGGTTTAAAGCGTGTGCATGACCTTGTGATCCGTAACCGATAATTGCGATTTTCTTTCCTTTTAATACGTCCTCGTTGATATTTTGTTCATAGTACATTGTAGCCATAGTTAATTTCCTCCTAGAATTTGTTTTGTTTTTTATAGCTTTAGATACTTGCTTTGTCTATAAAGCTATTCATTTTTATATGCAAACTATTTTAAAATAGAGAGCTGCGGGTTTGAGATTTTTTGTGTTTCACGAACGGAGGCAGTTGCTCCTGTACGTGTAAGTTCTTTAATGCCATATGGTCGAATGAGTTCGATAAAGGCATCAATTTTTTCTGGATGTCCCACTACTTGATACGTCACAACATTTTTGGCTGTATCAATAATTTGTGCGCGGAACGGTTCAACAATCGAATTCATTTCTAAGCGTAAATTTGGTGGTGAAATCACCTTTACTAGTGCTAGCTCTCGCAGAACAATCGATTTATCAGTAATATCATTGACTTTTAACACATCAATTTGCTTGGATAACTGTTTCACTAGTTGCTCGATTTTACGTTCATCCTCTACGTTGACAACGAAGGTCATCTTTGAAAAATTTGGTTGCTCCGTATGACCTACTGTAATCGATTCAATATTGAACTGACGCTTCATCAATAAACCTGTCAAACGGTTTAATACACCACTTTGGTTAATCACAGTTACGGTAATTACTCGTTTCAATTCTTTTTCACCCCAATCATTTCATGTAAGCCTTTGCCAGGTGCTACCATTGGGTAAACACATTCAAGCTGTTTCACTCGACAATCAATTAATACTGGCTCATCAGAAAGCAGTGCCTCACGGAAAATAGCCTCTGCTTCATCGATTGTGTTAATACGATAGCCTTTAATGTTATAGGCATCAGCTAACTTAACAAAATCTGGTTGGATCGGCATAAGTGATGATGAATAGCGCTCTTCATAGAATGTTTGTTGCCATTGACGCACCATGCCAAGACAGCTATTATTCAAAATCACTATTTTTACTGGTAAGTTAAATTCCTGTAGGATGGACAGCTCCTGTGCCGTCATTTGGAATCCTGCATCTCCTACAATCGAAATAACTTTTTTGTCTGGCTTCGCAAATTGGGCGCCAATTGCGGCCGGGAAGCCGAAGCCCATCGTACCAAGTCCACCAGACGTTACCCATGCATGATCATTATTTAAATGGTAGTATTGTGCTGCCCACATTTGATGCTGCCCAACATCTGTCGTCACAATGGCATCACCCTCTGTAATCTTGTGCACTAATTGCAATGCCTCTTGTGGTAAGATTTCTTGTGTATTTGTATCCTTGCAATACCACAATGGGTATTCAATGGAATGATTTCTTAAATAAGCTAGCCAATCAGCTGTATCAGGACCTTGGAAATCCTTTTTCAACAGTGCTTTTAAAGCCTCTTTTGCATCGGCAACAATCGGAATATCTGTCGGTACATTTTTGCCAATTTCAGCAGGATCAATATCGATATGGATAATCGTTGCATTCGGTGCAAATGTGGCTAAATTACCTGTTAAACGATCATCAAATCGTGCTCCAATATTGAGTAATAAATCCGATTTCGTAATTGCTGTATTCGCTGTAGCTGTACCGTGCATCCCCGCCATTCCAAGGAATAAATCATGTTCACCATGAATGGAGCCTAATCCTAGTAATGTGTTCGTTACTGGAATACGATATTTTTCTGCGAAGGTCGTTAATTCTTCCCGTGCATCAGCAAAAAGAACGCCTGCACCAGCTAAAATGATTGGATTTTTTGCCAATGAAATGGCTTGAATCGCCTTTTGAACTTGTAAATAGTTTGGTTTATACGTTGGTTGATAGCCTGGTAAATAAATTTCCTCAGGTGCTTGTGGCGGATTCCCTACATCAAACA
The DNA here is from genome assembly GCF_038630885.1 of Lysinibacillus sp. FSL K6-0057. NCBI lineage: Bacteria > Bacillati > Bacillota > Bacilli > Caryophanales > Bacillaceae > Lysinibacillus > Lysinibacillus sp. FSL K6-0057. Next base: position 3,064,836 of record NZ_CP152047.1, read on the forward strand.
ACATTTGTGAAACGTTTTTTGGGAAATCCACGACAACCGGTCCCTTACGACCTGTGCTAGCGATATGGAAAGCTTCCTTCACAATGCGTGGGATATCATTAACATCCTGCACCTGGTAATTGTGCTTTGTAATCGGTGTTGTAATCCCCATAATATCGGCTTCTTGGAAAGCATCTGTTCCGATCACTGATGTCGCAACCTGTCCTGTAAAAACAACTAATGGGATGGAATCGATCATGGCATCCGCAATACCTGTTACAAGGTTTGTTGCACCAGGGCCACTTGTGGCAATGACAACGCCTGTTTTACCTGAGACACGAGCATAGCCTTCCGCTGCATGAATTGCACCTTGTTCATGTCTTGTTAAAATATGACGAATTGGATTTTTATACATCGCATCATAGATTTGTAATACGGCTCCTCCTGGATAGCCAAAGACGATTTCAACGCCTTGATCGTGCAATGCCTGCACTAATACATCTGCACCGTCCTTCGCTTGATAGGTTTGTTCAGCTGTTGCTGTTGTAGCTAATTGTTCTTGTTCATTGATTGAAACATTCGCACTCATCAAATTATGCCTCCTTCATTTCTTTCAAACTCACACATCAGTGTTGTAGATTAGTGAAGTGTCAATAGCTGGATTGACTATTCCTCTCTTCCTTTTCAGTTGAGAGGCTGTTCAATTGCATCGTGAAAATAATAAAAAGCCTTTTTCTCCACACGCAAAGAACTACCTTACGTAGGGATGAAAAAGACTTTCCATGGTACCACCCTTTTTTATAGCAAATAATTGCTACCTCGCGAATAAATGACTGCATTTATGCACCAATGCAAAAGACTTCGCATCCAATATAGTGTCATAAAACATTTATTCATTAATAACGAGCACTTTCGACTATGCCCGGAGCTATCTAATGGTGTAAACACGTTTAATAGCCCACTCCGAGGGGATGTCGGATCTAGTTGTATCGCCGGCTTCCAGCACGACCGGCTCTCTGGTAGATACAAGGCTCTAGAACCTTTAACCTCATCAACGTTTTTATCTATCTAGTTGTTAAATTTTCATTACGCCACCAGTGGAAGCGCTTGTCACTAATTTTGAATATCTTGCTAACCAACCACGTTTAATTTTTGGCTCAAAGACTGGTAATTTTGCACGACGTTCAGCTAAAACTTCATCTGAAACTTGTACATTAATCGTACGATTCGGTAGATCAATTTCGATAATATCTCCGTTTTCTACTAAAGCGATTGGACCGCCTTCAGCAGCTTCTGGTGAAATATGGCCAATTGAAATTCCGCGAGATGCCCCTGAGAAACGACCATCTGTAATTAATGCAACCTTTGTGCCAAGGCCACGACCTTGAATGGCAGATGTTGGTGCGAGCATTTCTGGCATCCCTGGGCCACCTTTAGGTCCTTCATAGCGAATGACGACTACATGGCCCTCTTTGACCGTTCCATTATCAATGTTTTCCTGCGCTGCTTCCTGTGAATCAAAGACAATTGCCTCACCCTTGAATACTTTGATGGAAGGATCAACTGCCCCTACTTTAATAACAGAGCCGTCTGGTGCGATGTTACCGAATAAGACCGATAATCCACCTACAGCACTATAGGGATTGTCTTTTGTTCGAATGACTTGATCATTCGTGATGTGATAATCTTTGACAAGCTCACCCATTGTGACGCCTGCAACGGTTGGACGGTTTGGATGAATAGCACCTGGAATAGAGGTTAATTCATTAATAATGGCACTAACACCACCCGCTTTATTGATATCATCCATTGAAATATCTGAAGCAGGCATAATTTTTGCCAAATAAGGCACTCTTTCTGCTACTTTATTAATATCTTCAATGTTGTAATCTATTTCTGCTTCATTGGCAATTGCTAATGTATGAAGCACTGTATTTGTAGAGCCCCCCATTGCCATATCAAGCGCAAAAGCATCATCAATTGCTTCTTTTGTAATAATATCGCGTGGCTTAATGTCTTCCTTAACCATGCGAATTAATTGTTTCGCTGCTTCTTTAATCAGCTTGTGACGCTCTTCAGAAGTGGCAACGATTGTACCATTCCCAGGTAAAGCTACACCGAGCATTTCCATTAAGCAATTCATCGAATTTGCTGTAAACATTCCTGAGCAAGAACCACATGTTGGACATGCATTATTTTCAATATCCAACAGCTCTTCAGCAGACATTTTTCCTGATTTATGGGCCCCTACACCTTCAAAAACAGATGTTAAGGAAAGCTGTTTCCCTGCTGCAGAAGTACCTGCCTCCATTGGACCACCCGAAACAAAGATAGATGGTACATTCGTACGAACTGCTGCCATAAGCATTCCAGGTGTAATTTTGTCACAGTTTGGAATATAAAATACGCCATCAAACCAATGTGCATTGATAACTGTCTCAGCTGAGTCTGCTATAATTTCACGACTTGGTAAGGAATAACGCATACCAATATGCCCCATTGCAATACCATCATCGACTCCAATTGTATTAAATTCGAATGGAATACCACCCGCTTCAATAATAGCTTCTTTCACTACATCAGCGAACGTACGTAAATGAACGTGACCTGGTATTATGTCGATATAAGAGTTACAAACCCCAATAAATGGTTTGCCTAGATCTTTTGCTTTTACTTTGCCTGTTGCATATAAAAGACTTCGATGCGGCGCTCGATCTACGCCTACTTTAATCATGTCACTTCTCATTTTAAACGCCCCTCATTGCTTTCCATACTATGTTCGTTTCTATAGACAAAATGTTCTGTCTTTTTAATTTTTGTTTATAGAGTAACAGTCTCTTAGATGATGACTGCTGTAACGAACGTGTTAAATTGTTGTTATCATAGTACGAAAAAAAGGTCTCGTCAACAGTATTTTTTGAATTGTTTAAACAATTCAAAAAATCTGTCAAAATTGAAATCGTTTACATGCTGATTAAGCATCAGTTTTATCTCGCTTTGATAAAAATTTTGACATTTCGTTCAAATTTTAATTTTTCAACAATAAACAAAAATAAGTAAATAAGTAATTCCCATATATTTGAATAAGCTAAATCACCCGATCATAGAAATAACGCTTACAATAGAAACAATTTTTTTAAGTATCCTGTAAAAAATACTTGTTCGGGATCATATTGGTGTCGAATTTTTAAAAACTTTTCAATCTCTGGATACAACGCATAGACCGTTTGCGCTGTTAAATGATGTTGTTTTCCCCAGTGAGGACGACCCTCATATTTTTGCATCAATGTATGCACCCATTTAAAATAAGGTTCTTCCGCCATCCCCTTATACATATGAAAGGCTATAAAAGCTGACTCACGACCTTGTGTTGGACTTAAAAAACCTGCTTCACCCGCAGTTGTTCGACACTCTAATGGAAAATGAACATGAAAAATGCCTTTTTTAAAGGTTGCATGAATTTCTTCCAGACAAGCTTCAAATTGTGATAAAGGGATGGCATATTCACTCTCTTGGAACTTCACACTACGAGGTGAAGGATAAATTTCATAGCTTATCCCTACTTTTTCACTTTCTACAACATTGGCAGCCGCTATCTTGCTCATAGCACCACTTAATTCTGGTCTCCATTTACATAACTCTGACATCGCATAGAAAGCACCATTTTCTACTATTTGAAGCTTTAACGTTTCTATTCTTTTATTCCATTCACTTTGAAAAACAGGCGCGACCGCATTCATCCGTTTTACTTGAATGGTTTCACTACCAGGAAAATAAAACCACTCCACATGGCGATGTTGACGAATATCCTCGGCAAACAATGTAAGACCATTTGTCAAAGTTTCTCTTGCCCCAACATAATGCAAACCATAAAGTGGCATGACCTTGATCGTTACTTTGACAAGGACACCAAGCATTCCAAGAGATACATGAAGCGCTTCAGATAAATCATCCATCCCTCTCCTATGTTCCTGATAAGTCCCAGTGCCATCTACAAATCCCCATGCCTCGACAGCTGACGATAAAGAACCAAGCGTAACCCCTGTGCCATGTGTACCAGTCGACACTGCACCTGCAATGGTTTGCTCCTGAATATCTCCCATATTGATTAACGCAAAGCCGTGTTTCGCTAGCATCGGCCCAATTTCATATAAGTAGGTCCCCGCCCATAGTGTTGCCTCCTGTCTTTCCTCATTCACAGCGATTAATCCACGCAGATTATGTAAGGAAATAGCGATATGCTCAGGCATAGCCACAGCACTAAAAGAATGTGCAGCACCTGTGACACGTATTGTCTTTCCTGCTTGACACGCATGCTTCACAATAGCTGAAACTTCATCAATAGAGTGTGGTAAATACATTTCGCTCGGATAGGAAATAACATTCCCAGCCCAATTTGTCCACTTTTCACCATTCCGCCATTTTTCTATAGAAAACATTGTCCATCCCCCCTGTATGTTGTGTAAGGTCCTGCATACTTGTCCCCACGAATAGCATGCAGGACCTGAAAACGCTCACAAAGCTCTCCAGCCTTTGCATGTCGAAAATAAATGGTATCGCCAATATTGATGCTTTTTCCTTTGACCTTAATTGGTGTTTGCACCTCCCCTGCGCCTTCTAGGCTAAGATATGCAAAAGTGGTAGGGTCATAGAATACAGGCAAGCGATCCATCCCTATTGCTCCAGAAGCCGTATAGCCTCCACCATGACAAACAACGATATTTTTTTCAGGCATTCTTGTGACACGCAAGGCAAATCCAGCAGCCTTTTCTAGCTGTAAATGTGTAAATTGATCGAACAATGCAGGCGCATAAAATGCTGAGCCAACTGTAATTTCCGTTACCTCCTTTTGTTGATTGGTATATGTCATACTTCCTGATCCTCCGCCATTAACAAAGCGCAGATTCGGAAAATAGGCCTTGATATGGGCGATTGCTAATCGACGAAATTGCGTTACTTGCTTTTTGGCCTGTACTTGCATGGCTTCAATGACTCTACCTTTTAAAGCATTCGCAGGGCGATTGCCAACGCCCGCAATTTGAGCCTCATAGCCCATCGCTCCTACCACTTCAATCGAAGGGGTCTTTTGAATGGTTTGTAAAAAAGGTGTCAATGTTTCAAGAGAATACAATGATGAACGTTTTGTTCCAAAATACAATACTTTAAAATCATTCGAAACATTAATATCAATACAAACCTGTACACGTACTCCAATCTCTTGTCCTAATTTCGCCAATAGTTCGATATGTTCTGGCCGATCTACCATAAACGTAACAATTTTCCCTTCTTTCACAAAATGCAACAATCGACGAATCGTTGCTTCCTCCATTACTGGATAGCCAAGCAATAAATCATCAAACCCCTGTTCTAATAAAAAAAGGGTCTCTGTTGCCGTGAATGTCATAAAGCCGACAACATTCACAAGTTTTTTCTGTATATAACGAAGGACCTCAATAGAACGAATCGATTTTGTCGCAATACGAATTTGTTTTCCACCACAAGCCTCTTGCACCATTTTTATATTTTTATCTAGTGCATCTAAGTCCAACCATGCAAATGGCCTTTCTAAATCACAAAACGCTTGATCCAATCTTGTCGTCATTTCATCACTCCCTTGTATGTACTATGTATTTGACATTTGACGGAATAATTCCTTTTTTCAAACAATTAGGCAAAATAAAACAACCGTGAGCCTGTTATTCAATAAGACTACACGGTTGTTTTAATATGGGATAAACATTTCATTCACCTTTCTATTTAATTGGTTACGATGCGTATAAGAAATCAGCTGCAAGATTTAGCATCACTAGTAAATGCAAACCAGCAATTAAAAAGCCTTGACGATTTAAACGTTTCATAACAGCCATATTCATATGACCACGCTCCTTTTCTACATTATAATCCCTTTATACAGAATTTTCAAACTATTAAAAAGTGGAAATTTACCCATTTTTCTTTTTCTCAAATAAAAATTTTACCCAAGAAATATGTGACTGCACGGAGAATGGACATTCTGCTTCAACAAATAATGTATTTTTTTATGAATGAAAAGGTTGTAGTAGCAAATAATTTAGTCAAATGGCTGATTTTTTTATTGTTCATGGGATTGAGCGTTGCAAGCATTTCTGGTACGAATTGAATGCATCAACATACTATAGAAGTAAGCGATAATCGGTGTATGTACAATATAGAAGTAATTGTAGTTAATGTGGACATTTTCACAGTAATTTATGCAGTTGGATTAGCTATAAAGTGAGCATAGCAAAGGAGCTGTATTCACTTATCTACAGCCTCATTGACAACATGTAATAATTACTAAACAAGATCACAGTGTTTAATCTACTCCATTCAGGGTATAACTAAGTAATCGCCATTATATCTTAAATTTAAGGAGATGAAAGTAATGATTAGTTTCATTTGGTATTTAATTATTGGAGGAATTCTTGGTTGGTTAGCTGGTGTCATTTTAGGTAAAGATGTACCTGGCGGCATCATAGGGAATATTATTGCAGGGATTGTCGGTTCTTGGATTGGTAGTATGGTTTTAGGGAACTGGGGCTGGAGAGTAAGTGATTTCTATGTGTTCCCAGCACTAATTGGGGCCGTCGTGTTGATCTTTATCGTCAGCCTTATTTTAAAAGGTATGCGCAAAGCAACTTAAATATGTAATGAAGAGCCATCCGTTGTGGTGGCTCTTTATTTTTCTTCATTTAAAAGAACGGCTGCTTGGAGTTCATCGTGAAAATCATTATACAACTGGTAGTAATATAACACATCATCTACATATTTCTCGCTATGGTTGTATTGATAAACAGCTTTCTTAATATTCCCTGTACCCGCTCCGTATTTAGATAAGTAGTTCGCTGCACTAAATACGGCATCCTCAATATCATAGGGGTCGGCTATCCCATCCCCATTTGCATCTACGCCATATCCTCCATATTTAGCAATTATCTCTGGATTCATTAATTCAGTTTTTGTGATGTTTCCTTTTCCTAAACCTGAGCATGTGGGATGCTGCCAGCCAACGAAGGTGCAAGGCATAAATTGCATATGCCCCTCTGCCCCAGCAGAGGATACCATTGATTTTACCGTAGAAAATCGTGTTTCAATCCGATGATGCGCAGCAAGTAATGTCCATGGTACACCATATTTTTCTTCAGCAGCTACATAAACGGGAATGTATTGCTCAGGAATATTCATATCAAAATGTTGTTGAATCTCCTCTATTGCTTTTTGCTGGGCAAGCTTTTCGAAAATCGGTAATGTCTGAAGCTCTTTCCATGCAAAAAATGTGAGGACATACACAGTTATTGCAATTGGAATCAATAATGCTATCATACCCAATTTTGTGGCAGATGATAACATGGGTTTGTTATTCTTTTTCTTTGCCATACGTCACACCTAATCTAGTATTCTTTTTCTATATTACCAAATTTTCCGTAATGTGTAGTATATCTTTTGATTTTGAAAAATGAAGTCTTCCACATATATGAAGTACATCATTTCCACCATGAAAGCAGTTGAAAGGTTTGGTAAAAATATAGTAAAATACAGATTGATTCATTTTATTGGATAATAATAGGGAGGAATTTATCTTGTGGAAAGACTTTAAAGAATTTGCAATGAAAGGCAATATTGTCGATCTAGCAGTAGCAGTAGTCATTGGTGGTGCTTTCGGTAAAATTGTTACCTCCTTAGTTGAAAATATCATCATGCCATTGGTCGGTATTTTAACAGGTGGAATCGATTTAACAAAGAGTTTTGTTTTTGGCTCAGGTGAAGCCCAAATCAATTTTGGTGTATTTCTACAATCCATCATTGATTTTTTAATTATAGCGTTTGCCATTTTTATGGCCTTACGAATTATGACGAAGCTCACACGTAAAAAAGAAGAAGCAGTCGTTGAAGAACCAGCTCCTGAACTCGATGCCAAAGAAGAACTTCTCAAAGAAATTCGCGATTTGCTAAAAAAAGAGCAAGCCTAACATACGGTGTAAAAGCATCTGTCTCTCATTTGAATGAGGCAGATGCTTTTGTTTTGTATCCTTCACTTCGGGTGTTCTCCTACTATTTAATGCGTATCCTTTACTTTTTCTCCTCTATCCACCACTTTACTCGTTCTATCCGATACTTTGCATGTCCTATCCACTACTTTTTATCTTGTATCCACTAACTTAATGGGTATCCTTTACTTTCTCTGCTCAATCTATATTCTGGAAGATAGTTTTACGTAAATTGAAGCAGTTCCATTCTAGATAGAAACGCTTACTTTGAAGTTTAGAGCGATTCCTTCTGCTGGAAACTACTTTTTTGAAGGCGGACGAACAATCTTTTTTAGAAACCCACCTTTTTGAATCTAACCGATCATCTTTACTTAGAATCCGCTCTTTCTGGAACCTAAAGTGCTCTTCTTTACTTAGAATCCGCTCTTTTTGGAACCTAAAGCGATCATCTTTACTTAGAATCCGCTCTTTCTGGAACCTAAACCGATCATCTTTACTTAGAATCCGCTCTTTCTGAAGCCTAAAGCGATCATTTTTACTTAGAATCCGCTCTTTCTGGAACCTAAAGCGATCATCTTTACTTAGAATCCGCTCTTTTTGATGTATAAACCGCTCACTCTGTTAAAATTTCATTCCACTCGAAGCTAACAGCGATAATTTCGCATAAATTCACAATTAATCTCCTACTATTCCTAGGTGATTAACTATAAATAATCTAGCTAATTTTCAGAAATCACCTTGTTCTTCTTTAGTATCCATGTTAAATTGGTAACAATTATTGAGAATACTATTAAATTGAAAGCGAAAGTTGTTGCTTTTAATAATATTGAAGAAAAGAGTGACGTCATGACATTAAACAGAAGTATTGAAACAAAGCTTGTACAACTAGGCAATTTAAGTGACCCAATAACAGGAGCTGTGAGTCCGCCTATTCATTTATCGACTGCTTACAAACATACTGGGATTGGTGAATCTACTGGTTTTGACTATACACGGACAAAAAATCCAACACGTGCGCTTTTAGAAGCAGGAATTGCTGATTTAGAGGGTGGCGATATGGGCTTTGCCTGTAGTTCCGGGATGGCTGCCATTCAATTGGTGTTATCCCTATTTAAACCAGGCGATGAATTAGTCGTGCCAGATGATTTATATGGCGGTACATATAGACTATTTAACTTCTTCCAAGATACTTATAATATCAAGCCTGTTTATTCAAAATTCGAATCGGTTGAACAGGTGGAAGCATTAATGAATGAAAATACACGTGCAATATTCATTGAAACACCAACAAATCCACTTATGCAGGAATTTGATTTACAAGTGTATGCGGAGTTAGCACATAAGCATGGGGCATGGCTAATTGTGGATAACACATTTTATACGCCATACTTCCAACGTCCTATTGAATTAGGCGCAGATATTGTGCTTCATTCTGCAACGAAGTATATTGGTGGTCATAATGATGTTTTAGCTGGACTGGTGGTTGCTAAAGGTGCAGAATTAGCCGAACGCATTGGCTTTATTCATAATGGCAGTGGCATGGTGCTAGGAGCTATGGATTCATGGTTACTTATTCGTGGTCTAAAAACAATGCATCTTCGTTTAAAACAACATGATACAAATGCGAAGGCGATTGCTGCTTACTTAGAGGAAGAAGCGTTAGTGACAGATGTTCTTTATACTGGAAAAGGTGGAATGCTGTCATTCCGCCTACAAAAACCTGAGTGGATTGACCCATTCCTTCGTAATTTAAAATTAATTACTTTTGCTGAAAGTCTTGGCGGTGTCGAAAGCTTTATTACGTATCCTGCTACACAAACACATGCAGATATGCCTTATGAAGAGCGTGTGGAGCGTGGCGTTTGTGATCGTTTATTACGCTTCTCTGTCGGCATTGAGGAAGCAGAAGATTTAATTGCAGACTTACGACAAGTATTTGATATCCTTAGAAAAGAGGCATAATTATGAAGCAACGTATTGAAACAAGCCTCATTCACGCAGGTGTTCGTGATGGCTATGGTAATAAAAAAGGGGCTGTCAATGTCCCAATGTATTTGTCCTCTACTTTCCACCAAGAAAGTATTGATGAATTTGGAGAATATGATTATGCTCGTTCTGGCAATCCTACAAGAGATGCGTTAGAAAAAGCTGTAGCTGAGCTTGAAGGTGGCGTTCGTGCACATGCATTTTCATCTGGTATCGCTGCCGTTTCAGCAGCGTTAATGCTGTTATCACAGGGCGATCATATCGTCATGACCGAGGATGTTTATGGTGGAACCTATCGTTTTGTGACAAAGGTGTTGCCTCGCTTTGGAATTTCCCATACATTTGTAGATTTTACTGATCTAGCAGCTGTAGAGGCGGCAATCACGCCAGCTACAAAACTACTTTATATGGAAACACCATCGAATCCAACATTAGGTATTACAGATATCCGCGGTGTAGTGGCGCTTGCCAAGCAACACCACTGCCTTACCTTCTTGGATAATACCTTTATGACACCGTTACACCAACGCCCACTCGAGCTTGGTGTGGATGTCGTCATTCATAGTGCGACGAAGTTCTTATCTGGACATTCTGATATTATTGCTGGTTTAACGATTACTGCTGATGAAAAACTTGGACAGGATCTTTACTTTATCCAAAATTCATTCGGTAATATTTTAGGTGTGCAGGATTCTTTCACACTACTACAAAACATCAAAACAACTGATGTACGTTTTAGTCGTTCTGCTGAATCTGCTCAAAAAATTGCAGCCTATTTGGCTAGCAATTCGCTAGTTGAGCAAGTCTACTATCCAGGGCTTGCTTCACATCCAGGGTATGCTATTCATCAGCGTCAAAGCACGAGTCCTGGGGCTGTTTTATCCTTCCGACTACCTAGCTATGCTGCCGCAAAGGCATTGGTCGAGGCGATGACAATTCCTGTATTCGCAGTCTCTCTTGGAGGAGTAGAATCTATTCTTTCTTATCCTGCAAAAATGAGTCATGCTGCTATGGAGCCTGAGGAGCGTGCTAAACGTGGCATCACAGATGGTCTTCTACGTTTTTCTGTTGGACTTGAACATGTGGATGACTTAATTGCTGATTTTGCACAAGCCCTAGAGATTGCTGCCGAGGCTTAATTGAATCAACATAAAAACCGCGTCCAGTTGACGCGGTTTTATTTATAATAGGTTCAATTTCTCACCTTTGCTAACAATCGGTATAAATAATCGCCATGCCCCTTTGCTAGCAGGGCATCTTGCTCAGCTGAAATCCAATAGAACGAAAAGATTAAATCCCTTTCGTTTAAGCCTGTTGGATGATGTTGCCATGCATCCCGTGTTTCATCGGATGTTAAATGATAAAAATACCGTTTCTGTAAAACACCTGATGGATGATTAAAATAGTCCTGTGCTATTAACGCTTGAACGACAAGTGTGGTTAGACCTGTTTCTTCTAGCATTTCACGTTTCACAGCGTCTAAAGGTGTTTCCCCTTCCTCAACCGTACCTTTGGGCACCTGGATACCTGCCCCAACTGAATTCTGTTCAAATACGAGTACCTGTAATTGATCCTCATGCGTTCGCGTAATATAGCCAAATGCTTTTTCAATTACTTGCATGAAAGTGACCCCCTTTGAATGATTGAATGTTACAATAAAGAAAAAAATTGGAATTGCAGGTGAAAAGTGTTGACACTTATTATACGACAGATGCAAGAAAATGACATTACTTTTGTACAAGAAATTGCTAGAATAAGCTGGCATCATACATACGAAAGAATCATTCCACGTGACATTCAAGATCGTTTTTTACAACTAGCCTATAGTCGAGAACGATTAATCGAACGTCTTATCAATAGTCCGTTTCTCGTTGCAATTTTTGATGAATGGCTAGTAGGCTTTGCTAATTTTTCAAATGTAACACAAGGTGAGGCGGAGCTACATGCGATTTATTTACATCCTCATATGCATGGTAAGGGCGTGGGTACTGCACTTTTAAAGGAAGGACTACGCATGCTCCCAAATCTATCGTCTTTATTTGTTTGTGTAGAGAAAGAAAATAAACTTGGTTTGCATTTTTATCAAGCAAAGGGATTTGTAACAATTGTAGAATTTGATGGGCATTTACTCAAAACTATTAAATTGGTTAAATAACTAGAAAAAGTGTAACGGTTCTTGCAGCTACCGTTACACTTTTAATTATGTAAGATGAATTTGCTCGGCTTGGATAACAAGTGCTGTTAACCCAGTTATACTGCCGGATTCATGCGCTTGGCCTTGTTGCCATAGCACGCCCTGTCCTGTTTTTATCGTGATTTTTTCACCCTCTTCACTACTAATCCATCCTTCGCCATTGATAACAATAAATAGCTGTGGAACGGGAGCTTCATGCATCCCAACTACGCCACCTGGCTCAATATAGATGAAACCGATCGTCGTAGGCACTTCCGTTTTCGTGATTTTTCTATAGAATGTATCGATGGATTGGTATTGATGAATTGGATTTGCTAAATCTTGTGTAAATTGTATGATTTGCATTGCGCGAAAATCCTTTCCTATTAGGCTAGTTCTTCTTCAGCAAATGCTAAAAGTGTCCCATCTTCTTTTTTGAAATAAAAAGCAAATGCATCATAGCCATTTCTTTTAATCGTTTCCCAGTTAGCCGCTTCTCCATTTATAAGCCGTACATTTTCTTGTTCATCTACCTCATAGTCGTCTATTTCTTCGTCATAGTCGATATTATAGAAAAATGATAGTACGACTTCTGTTACAGGCAAAATATATTTCTCCAATGGTCGGTTGTCACGGTGCTCGTCGGTATACTCCTCACAAAATAGCGCATTATAACCATGCAGCGTAGCATCAAACAGCAATATTTCCTCTGCGGATAAAGGATCTTTAGCAACGATTCTAGTAGCTGAGCCTGTAATAAAAGGCATTTCCTCTCCTTCAATCATTAGCAAATCACCATGATACCAAATTTCAAATTGTTCATTGCCTGCGCTAGATTGAAGGTGAAACTGTGATTCAACGCCATCAACAAATTGTACGTTTCCTGCAAATGGCTGTAAATAAGTTGGAATAGGAATGGTCATCGTGTCCCTCTCCTTTTTCTGTTAAAAATTACTTCCTTACAATATTATACATCTTTCTCATTTTACGCATAAAGAAAAACCCAGAATTTTTTTCTGGGCTTGATGACACTTACTTTTCTAGCATGATTAAAACTGACGGGCCTTTGCTTCACTTCGCAAGAGACGGTTATGGAGAGTAATCTCCGTTTCACCATTTACTTGCGATTTGGATCGCTTAATCCTTGACCAGTTGCGGTGGATTTTTTGAGATTTGGGGTCTAGTTGTTCGAACCTACTCATTTTTCATCCTCCTCATCATTATAGATTTCATAAGTGAAATCTTCTTTATTATGACCAGCTAAGGTGAATTTATACTAATCAAAACAAGCTTGTTTACTTCTTATTATTTATTTTCTCTTAACCAAGTTAGCGCATATTGTACATATAATTCGGCTCCAACGCGCAAACCATCTTCATCAATATCAAAATGGCCATTATGGTGTGCCCAGCGTGTATCCTTTTCTGTATTGCCTGAGCCTACAAGGGCAAAGCAACCAGGTACTTCATCTAAGTAAAAGCTAAAGTCTTCTCCACCCATTGTTGGATCATCAATATGATAAGCTTCTGCGCCAAAATGTTCAGCTGTGAGGCGCTCAACCAAGTTGGCACTTGCCACATCATTGTTGACGGCTTGTGTACCATATTCATAAACAACCTCTGCTGTGCCACCATAAAGTGACGCAACCTGCTCAGCATAATGACGAATTTGCGCTTCGATATGTGAACGAACCTCTTTATCGAAGCAGCGCACAGTCCCTTCTAAAATGGCATCTTCTGCAATTACATTAAAGCGTGTGCCTACTTCCATTTTCCCAATCGTAAGAACAGCAGGTCGAAGTGGGTTGACTGTACGTGACACAACCGTTTGGACATTTAAAGCAAACGTTGAAGCAATCATTACGGCATCAATGGCATCATGTGGTACTGCAGCATGTCCGCCCTGCCCTTTAAAGCGCACTTTGAAAATATCAGCAGAGGCAAAGGCAGGCCCTTTATTGCACTGGATTTTTCCTGTGTCAATCTGTGACCAAATATGAATACCAAAGGCGTTATCTACACCTTTCATTGCTCCTTGCTCAACCATCGCTTTTGCGCCTGTAGCTACTTCTTCAGCTGGTTGGAAAATAAAACGAACTGTTCCTTCGATTTCATCTTGTACCGTATGTAATGTCTTAGCTGCAATCAGCAACATGGCTGTATGCGCATCATGACCACAGGCATGCATCTTACCATCCGTTTTAGAACGATACGGAATATCTTCTGTTATTTCATAAACTGACAATGCATCCATATCCGCACGCAAGGCAACTGTTTTTCCTTCCTTGCCTCCTTTTAACTCAGCGATAATGCCTGTTGGCTCTGTTCGTCTATATGGAATACCAAGGTTATCTAAATACGCTGCTACATAATTCGTTGTTTCATATTCTTCCCAAGAAAGCTCTGGCTCACTGTGCAATTTTTGACGAATCGTCACAAGCTCACTATTTAATTCCGCAATAATGCGTTTAATATTGTTCATGATTACTCTCTCCTTGTTTTATAACCAACTTACGAAAATACCTGCTAAAATAACAGATGTAATCGTTACACTAATGAAGCCGCCTACAAGCATCGGTGGCAACATATGGCTTAACAGTATTTCACGTTCTTTTTCATCGGTTGTGGACGATTTCACTACTTCATTCGTTAAAATATAATCTGCTGGGAACCCATAGAGCGCTGTTAAGGATACAGCAAACGCTAAATTCGGGCTGACTTTTAAAACTTTCCCTGCGATGAAAGAGAAAATATACATACCAATGACCGCTAAAATAATTGACACCACTAATGGCACAATAATACGCATCAGCATTTCAGGGGATGCCTGTTTTAAGCCATCAAATATAAAGAGCATTAACCCCATAATGGCAAAACCGAAACCATTTGCTTTTTGCAATGGTTGTCTTTCTAAAAACCCAAATGTGGATGCAAGTACACCAAATACTAAGCACAGCACTAATGCATTGACTGTTACAATAGGTGCTAATGCGGTTGATGTACCATAAGCTAATAATCCAACAAACGCTAAACGGAAAAATTTAAAGTATTCTGTATTGTATTTAGAAGGGATTTTTCTAAATAATTTAGGTTGTTCAGAGGACTGTTCAACCTCTTCCTGTTCCTGTGTCACCGATTGTAAATTCCCTTGGTGGTGTTCTTTTAATAAACGTTTTGCTTCACGCTTCAATACAATGGACGTGATGGGATATCCTGCAAAACCTTGAATTACGTAAATCACAATGGCAAAGACCGCTAAATCCTCTAAGCCAGCTGCAGAAGCACCTTCTGACATGACTAGGGCAGCCACAACACCACCTACTAATGGCGGAACCGCAACAATCATCGTTTTTAAATCAAAAATCATGGCACCAATTGTAAATAATATGGCGATGATGCCTACAATACCAGCTAAAGAAATAACAATGGCTTTCCACTGGTTTTTCAATTCCTTAAGGGACAGAAGTGTACCCATATTGGTAATTAATAAATACATTAACATCGTGGCAACGACTGGACCAATCCCGGCAATACTCACAATATCTTTCGGGAAGAACGTCCAATAGCCGATTAAAAATAATACCGCACAGACGAACACAGATGGAATCCACGCCTTCGTTCTTGTTGCTACGATATCTCCGATGTAAAGAATAGCAAGTACTATCGTCAGTGCTAACATTTGCGACATATCAAAGAATTCTCCTAACTTAGTAATTTTTTAATGTCATCTATGATAATACTAATTATTCTTAAAATTCTATTTTTACAGAAAAGAAGAAAAACAATGCATGAACGAGCATATTCGTGACACTAAAATTACGATTATCCAAATATTTAGATTTTAAAGAATTTTCATAAAGCGCTTTCATAAAAAAATAGAACCATTTTAAAATGGCTCTACTTCGTTTTGCGCGCTATTTTTTTTCCAATAAAACGTTAACAATTTTCTCAAGCTGAAGATCTAACGAGTAAGGATCTTCCATCACAAATTCATCCCCAAACTCGCCATACATATAAACATTGCCATTTTTAACAGCAGGTGCTCCCTGCCAAATTGGACTGTTCAAAATTTCCTCTGCATCTTCTTGCGAGTTTACATAGACAAATACATGATCGCCTAAATATTCTGGCAGTACCTCTAAAGATATATTTTCAAACCCCTCTTTCATATTTAATGCCTGTTCTGTCGGAGGTAATTTCAACATTTGATAAATGGTATTACTACCATAATTCCCTCCTTCTGCAGCTAATACAAATAATCCTGTAGGGCTTAATTGTACGACTGACACCGTTTCACCTTCTTTAATGATGCCGTCTATTTGTTTTCGAGCGTCTTCAACCTTGTGTTCATATTCTTCAATCCATTGGTCTGCTTCCTTTTCTTTGCCAAATACTTCAGCAATCCTTTTGAATTTTTCTAATGGTCCAGCTGTCGAAAGCTCTTCCCAATAAGGAATAAAAACAGTCGTGCCTATTTTTTCATATTGTTCAATATTTTTCTCAATCGATCCAATGATTAAATCTGGCTCTAGCATAATGAGTTTTTCAGGGTTCATTGGGAAGCCACCTAAATTTTCAATTTTAGCTAATGTTTCTTGTTGAATCCCTGCTTTTTCAATCCAACCTTCTGCTAACATCCCTTCGCGGACACCAACTGGAATAATTCCTAGTTTTAAAAGCTGCCCCATGTACTGATCGGCCGCTACACGCTGTGGTTGTGCCGGAATTTCTACATCACCTCTTGGTGTAGAAACTATTCTTGTCTTTCCTTCCTGCACAGCTTCTTGTCCACTATTCGCTTGCGTTTCCACTTGCTTTGTCGCGGATGATGAGGCACCATTTGTATTCGCTGTATTTGAGCATGCTGCTAGCAGCAATGATAGACACATAAACAACGTCATCGCCTTTACTTTCATACTTTTGTACTTCGACATTTCATTTACTCCCTTTCGTTGATAATGATTTTCAATTTCATCATCAATATACCACTCGAATTGTTTTGGGAGAATAGCATATCTTCTTTTCCAAAGTGGCAATTCTTCATCTTCCATTTGCCGCTTTTGTCTCCATGTTACTTTAAATTGAGCGGGAGACACGCCCTTATATCGTTTAAAGCTTCGGCTCAAGGAA
The DNA here is from genome assembly GCF_038630885.1 of Lysinibacillus sp. FSL K6-0057. Lineage (NCBI taxonomy): Bacteria > Bacillati > Bacillota > Bacilli > Caryophanales > Bacillaceae > Lysinibacillus > Lysinibacillus sp. FSL K6-0057. Next base: position 3,082,109 of record NZ_CP152047.1, read on the forward strand.
TGACCATCGGGGTAGCCGACATGTTCAGCAATTTCCTGCAATGTAGCATCTGTTTGTACGAGTAAAGTCGCTGCTTTGTTTACACGCATTTCACCCAAGTAGTGAATGGGGCTAGTATGCATTTTTTCTTTAAAGCGTTTAGATAAATAACCGATGCTACAGCCCAGCTCTTGCGCTATGATATCCAATGTCAGAGGTTGATGAGCATGTTCCTCCATATAGCGAACTGCCTCCGCTACAATATCTGGCTTTACAGGGTGAATCCCCTGCACATGCATTTGTCGTAATAATTCATAGACATATTGATAAAACACTGATTTTATATGTAAATGTTTCAGCACTTTGTCATCATTTTGCAGCCAAACCATGTTCATCTGCTCTGCTTTATCAAGTAACGCAAGTGGATGAGCAGGCGCAAAAGCATATTGATAGTGGAAAGGATGATTGTTTTCCAATAAGGCGACTATTTCTTGGCGGTTAGGTAACGGAACAATCGCTTTATAAAAAATCAGGAAGTATTCGAGCTCTTTTTCCGCTACAATCTCTACATAGACCCCTTTCCCTGCATGCAGGACATAAAACGGGTGTACCATATGTCTATTTTTATCCAGCCATATTTGGGCACTACCTCTTTTTGTATAAAGAAAGGCATTGGTTGGTAATCGATAGGGGCCAAAATCTTCACCCTGCTCCATTATCGTCAATCGTACATCCATTATTTTGATGTATGCGTGATTCCATAAAAGTATATGATCACTTAATTTCATCGGGGTCAAACACTCCTTCTAATAAACCATTAACATGTCTATAGTTTAACAGAAATTCTACTAGTTGATAACGATTCTCATACATAAAATATGAGACAAAAAATGGACTTGTCATCGCATTGACTAAGTCCATTTTTTATCTCTGTTATTTTTTGAAACGATTGCCTGTGTTCACATAGATCAATAAAAATATTGTAAGTGCGACAAAAAGTACAAGACCAACATTAAATAACCACTGTGTATGGAGTATTTCGTTTAGAATCCATAAAAGAACACAAAAACAGTAACCATACATCATTTTTCCCATAAATTTTGCCAGTGCTCTTTCATCATATCGTTCTTTCTCTTCCTGTGTCATCGTATTAAAGCCTGCAAGTAGAAAAGCTCCTTTACCTTGCGATAAAACAATGGCGAAGATGAGAAACGGCAGCATGATAATTAAATAGACAATAACACCCAAAGTCCATCATCCTACTTTTCATTTTTAATAAATTGCTGAATTGCTGGTAGTAATTCTTCATGAAGTGGCAGCGAAGGATCTGCATAGGTTGCTAAGTTTTCTGCACGATCTGCTGGTGCCTTTTTCAATACATGATTCATGCCCTCTAGATAAAGCAATTTTGCCTCTTGTTTGCCTTTCTTCAATGCTTCGGCATCGGCTTCCTTCACTTGTAAATCCGTTGTTCCTTGTAGCAGTAATACACGTCCTTTTACCTTGGCTAGCTCATTAGCAGGTTGATACTTTAGCAAAGAAATCAGGAAAGGCTGTACAGATGGACGGAAAAGTGCTTGTAGCTCTGGTGAAATATTTTTCACTTGCTCCCCTTGCTTTAAAGCTGTGAAAATATTCGTGGATTCATTGAAAAGCTTTGGTGCTAATTGACCCTTTAATTGCTCTAAAAGCACTACATCCAACGGTCTACCTGCACCTGCAATGGAGACAAAGGATTCTACGCCTGTTTGTTGAGCCGCTAGCAAACCAATAAGTGAGCCTTCGCTATGTCCAATCACATGGACGCTTGTATAGGCTTTATCAGCCATCAATGTTTGGATGATTTGAACAGCATCATCCACGTATTGGTCAAACGTTCCATCCTCTTCCTTTGTTAAGAGCGCTTGATTATCTCCAAGTCCTCGCTTATCATAACGCACCGTCGCAATGCCCTGTTGTGCTAAACCTTCCGCCAACATTTTTAAGCTATTATTTTTTCCAGCTAAAGCGGAATTACCGTCTTTATCAGTTGGCCCCGAGCCTGCTATTATCAGTGCCACTGGGGATGGGGATGGAGAAGCCTTTTGTAAGGCTACTGTTAAATTGCCGTTTTGAACGGGAATCTTTAATGTATCATAGGTAACGGGTTGCTCTTTATAAGCCTTTAGTGTTAAAGGATATTTTCCCCCATTTTGTTGAAATGTAGCCTCTATTTGTTCATTTTTGATTGTGCCAATAATGGCAATAGCTGAGCCGTTTAAATTAATGGACACTTTTACTTTATCACCCGTATACGTCACACTTTGAAATGGAAAATTAGATAACCCTTGTGCTGGAACAGATAATGTGCCACTATCCTTCTGTAAATCGACGATAATTGGTAGTGGTCCATTTGGTGTTTCAATACTTCCTTCCCATTTTCCAATAAACTGTTCATTCATTGCATTTGTCCCCTTTGTTCCTTGATGTTGAGCAGTGACCTCTTTTTGCCCACAGGCAGCTAAAAGTAAAATTGTACAGCAAAACAATAACCATTTTTTCATCTAATCTTCCTTTCTATATGAAGATCACCAATAAAATTGGCAATAAAGTTATACCGATCAAGATGTAGCACCATTTATTCGCAAAATTGACAGTCCAACCAATCCCGAATTTTTTGGGCACTAATAAAGAGGGATCATTTTTGTTGCAATAAAAAACACCCCATTTCCAATATTGATCATCTGTCGCAGCTGTTTCATTTGTATGTACCTCATCAAAACGTTCGTTACTTTTACTAAGCTTCCAAATGAACACTAGTAAACCACCCAGCATGACGACATTAAAGATAAGAAAAAGGGGGATAAAGTAAGGAACCGTTTGGTCGTGTAAAATAACGGTTGTATAGTGTAAAACAACAAATAGAATAGTCATACTAAAATTAATGGCTGCCAAGTACCAGCTCCCATATTTACGCTGAGCTAGCTCGCGATGGATGGATGCTTCTTTGGCCTGTGCGCTCAATTGGATTTTGGCACTTTTCATCCCTTGGTTCATGATGAAAAAACTGATTTGTATCGCCAATAATATAAGTGGCATACTGACGACTGACAGCCATGATTTATCAGTCCAACCATCGACCTCCCCCGCTCCATTCCAATGTGTCGCAAAAACCGCTGGGATTGTCTCATAGTTCATATACGTAAAAGCGATTAATGCCAGTGTGATGATCATGGGTACGCTAAAAAATATAGATGACAAGGTTTCTTCATTTTGGCGGATAGACAAATCTGTCACATATACTGTTTTTATTTGCGCTTCCCACTGCTCCTGCACCTTCAATTTTTTCGTTTTGACATGATAACTCATGTAAAGACCAGATGATACAAGGAGCATGATATACAACAGGATAAAGGAAATTAAGGACGCCTTCTCCTCTTGCATAGGCGAAAGATAAAGCCCGATTTGACCTAGTAAAAATAAACCGGCAATCCCTAAGATGATTTGGCTATAATGCTTCTTCCACAGCTGTAATTGTGGATGTTTAACATAAGGTTCAGGTATAGAAACACCAAAGACAATCGATTTTCTTGTTAAATGTGGTGTCAGCGTTTCTAAAATCCCGACAATGATAAAGATGCTTACGATTATAAGCATACTACCCCTACTTCCATTGTTTTAAAATTCGCTGGAACAAACTTGTCATTTGCTCTTTTTCCAAACCCCGTGCAAAAGCTTCTGCCATAATAGGCTTCAAGGCATTTTCGACTTTTTCAACCTCCGTTTCTTCCAGCTCTCTCTTTTGGCCACCAATAATAACCGCTTTCGCTTTCGGCTTTAATTCAATTAAGCCCTTCTCTTCGAGTTCATGATAACTCTTACTGACCGTGCTGACATTGATACCTAAATCCGTAGCCATCGCACGCACAGACGGTAAAGTATCACCGTTATTCAGCTCCCCTTTCGCAATGCTTTCAATTAATTGATTAGCTAACTGTTTATAAAGCTGCAATTCACTGCTTGGATCTAAATGTATTTGCATAAAACTCCTCCAATCTGTATTGCTAATAACCAAACAGAAATCTGTTATGTATAGAGTAATACAGATTTTCTATAATGTCAAATGAAGGAATTTTTTTGTGGAGGAGACTTTTTAAGTGTGGTGGTTACTTTTTTGGAGAGGGTTTGTCTTCAATAGGAGCGGGAGCCTTCCTTGGATGAGCGCTTTTGACTCCTAATCGAGCGGATTCCTTCCTTGGGGGAGCGCTTTGTCCATCAATTCGAGCGGGGTCTCCTCCCTTAGGAGCGCTTTTGACACCCATTGGAGCGGATTCCTTCCTTAGGTGAGCGCTTTTGACAACAATTCGAGCGGGTTTCTTCCTTGAATGAGCGCTTTTGACTCCCATTCGAGCGGGTTCCTTCCTTAAGTGAGCGCTTTGTCCATCAATTAGAGCGGGTTCTCCTCCCTTAGGAGCGCTTTGTCCATCATTTAGAGCGGGTTCCTTCCTTGAATGAGCGCTTTTGACTCCCATTGGAGCGGATTCTCCTCCCTTAGGAGCGCTTCTGACTCTCATTAGATCGGATTCTCTTCCCTTAGGAGCGCTTTCAGTCTCAACTTGAGCGGGTTCTATGTTAGCATGAGCACTTTTGACCTCAAATAGGAAACCTAAAAATAAGAAAAGGACCCAGAATAATTCTGGATCCATGGACACTTATTGCTTCTATTTGATTTTTAACTGGCTGGTTGACACTTCATCTTAAACTACAGCAAAACAGATTATTTCTGCTCCACCTTTAGGCTTAAGATTTAAGAAGCTTCAACCTTGAACAGTTGTGGCGGACTTTCCTGAGATTCTTGGTCTTTGGGTGTTTGACTATTACTACTCATTCTGCATCCTCCCCATCAGATTAGATTAATAAGTGGTTCCTCTCTTATTATGAGCCATCCCTTGTTTTTTATACATGCTTTAACTTTTTTCTGCAAAGACTTGTTGTGCTATCGTAAGAGCATTTTGCACTCTTGGAAAACCGATGTAGGGTACTAATTGTAAAAGTGCCTCAACCACTTCTGTCTGTGTTAAGCCTGCATGTAATCCTCGCTGAATATGAGTTTTGGTTTGTGGTGCAGCACCTTGTGTAACAACTGCTGTTATCACGACGAGTGCTCGACTTTTTGCATCTAGCCCAGATCTTGAATAGACATCACCATAAGCAAACTCAATAATCATTTTGCGTAAATCGGGTGCTACATCGGCTAATGCATCGGATTCAATCATCCGTGCTGCTTCTTCCTCTGTCACATATTGTTTAATTGTTTCGAGCCCCTTTGTAAAACGTTCATTCATTTCTTTATCCCTCCCACCAATTACTTATACAAAAACCCCAATTCCGCGTCTCCAGAATTGGGGATTGTCCTTCACATATGTAAGGTTCTCTTTTTCACATCACCCTCTGGCTCAGTTGAAAAAGGATAAAGGTTTTCATAGTGCCTCACAGGACATCTTTAATGAATATCTATGCAAAAGTCTCAAGGACATGCACGCAAAAATTAAATAACTACAAGACAGGCTTTAGCTTTCTCAATTTGGATTTTTACTTGTTCAAAGCCAGTACCACCTAAGGAATGACGGCGGCGAACAGCCGCTTCTGGCGCTAGTACATCATAAATATCCGCTTCAATTAACGCACTTTCTTGCTGCATTTCTTCCAATGGTAAATCTAATAAATAAATGCCCTTTTGAATACATGTAAAGACAAGCTTACCTGTCACCTCATGTGCCTCACGGAATGGCATCCCCTTTGTCGCAAGGTAATCTGCCAGCTCTGTTGCATTTGAAAAATCAGAGTGAACAGCCTGATGTAAACGTTCCGTGTTGACAGTCATTGTACGAACCATGCCTTCAAAGATTTTAAGTGAACCAAGAATCGTATGAACGGTATCGAACATGCCCTCTTTGTCCTCCTGCATATCTTTGTTATACGTTAATGGTATGCCCTTTAACACCGTTAATAAGCCCATTAGATTCCCATAAACACGCCCTGTTTTACCACGAATAAGCTCTGCCATATCCGGGTTTTTCTTTTGTGGCATAATCGAAGAACCTGTTGAAAAGGCATCATCCAATTCGATAAATTTAAATTCATCTGTAGACCAGATAATAATTTCCTCAGCAAAGCGTGATAGATGTGCCATAAGTAAGGAAGAATGACTTAAAAACTCCACTATAAAATCACGATCACTCACAGCATCCATGGAGTTTGCATAAACCTCGCTAAACCCTAATAACTCTGCTGATTTTAAACGGTCAATCGGGAAAGTTGTCCCTGCCATTGCCCCAGCACCTAAAGGCAAAATATCAATACGTTTTATGGATTCTGTAAAACGTTGTTTATCACGCTCTAGCATCCAAAAATAGGCCATTAAATGATGTGCAAAGGAAATTGGCTGTGCACGTTGTAAATGCGTATAACCTGGTGCAATCGTTTCAATATGCTCTTGTGCTTTGTCTAATAGCGTTTGTTGGAACGTCACAATTAAATCAATTGCTTCCTGCACACGCTTTTTCAAAAAGAGATGCATATCCGTTGCTACTTGGTCATTTCGGCTACGTCCTGTATGTAGTTTGCCACCGACAGGACCAATTAAATCAATTAACATCTTTTCTAAATTTAAGTGTATATCTTCATTGGCAACGCTAAATTCAAGCTCACCTGCGATTGCCTTTTCTTTTAATTGGGCAAGACCACCTAGTATGGCCTCTACGTCAGCTGCAGGTAAAATTCCTGTTGCACCAAGCATTGTGACATGTGCAACACTACCTTCAAGGTCCTCTAGCACAAGTTGCTGGTCAAAGCCAATCGATGCGCCAAACTCGTCTACCCATGCTTCTGCTGATTTTTGGAAACGTCCACCCCAAAGTTTTGTCATGTCAGCTCACCTTTTCCTCGATTACTTATTAAAAGGTGTAGTATAAGCACAAATGCCTCACCACACCTTGCTTGTTCAACATTACTTTTTATTCACAGATGAGTTCACTACAGTTGGTAGACCCCATAACTCGATAAAGCCTACAGCGGAAGCGTGATTGAATTGATCTTCCTTCGAGTATGTTGCTAGCTTTTCACTGTATAATGAATTTGGTGATTTACGTCCTTCTACAATCGCATGTCCTTTAAATAGTTTCACACGTACTGTACCATTCACATATTGTTGTGTTTGTGCAAGGAATGCTTCAAGAGCATCACGTAATGGTGAGAACCATAGACCGTCGTAAATTAATTCAGAAAGTTTTTTCTCAATTACTGGCTTGAAGTGTGCTAATTCTTTTACAAGCGTTAAATCTTCAAGCTCTTTATGCGCTGTTAACAGCACTTTTGCACCTGGAATTTCATAAACCTCACGAGATTTAATACCAACTAGACGATTTTCTACGTGGTCGATACGTCCTACACCATGAGCACCTGCTACTGCATTTAATTCTTGAATTAAATCAGCAAGCTTCATTTCTTTTCCGTTTAATGCTACTGGTTTACCAGCTACAAACTCGATTTCCACATATTCGGCTTCATTCGGTGCATTTTCAACAGAAACTGTTAAGCCATAAGCTTCTTCTGGTGGCGACACCCATGGATCTTCCATGATGCCTGCCTCATTTGCACGGCCCCATAAGTTTTGGTCGATTGAGAATGGTGAATCCAATGTTGCAGGAATCGGTACATTATGCTTCATTGCATATTCGATTTCCTCATCGCGGCTCCAGCCCCACTCACGTACTGGTGCTAATACCTCTAAATCTGGATTTAATGCTTTAATGGATACTTCAAAACGAACTTGGTCATTCCCTTTACCTGTGCAACCATGCGCAACAGCGTCAGCGCCTACTTGATTAGCAATCTCTACTAGTTTTTTCGAGATAAGTGGACGGGAAAGTGCTGATACTAATGGATACTTTTGCTCATACCAAGTATGTGCTTGTAAAGAAATTAATGCATATCCTTCAGCAAATTCATCTTTCGCATCCACCATATAAGATTCAATCGCCCCTACTTGAAGAGCTTTATTTTTTACGAATTCAAGATCTTTCCCTTCGCCAACGTCAAGACATACTGCAATGACGTCCCACCCTTGTTCTTTTAACCATGGAATTGCTACCGAAGTATCAAGTCCGCCTGAATAAGCTAACACAACTTTTTTATTTGCCATTAAAAATGCGCCTCCATTGCTCTATCGATATGTATGTTTATACATTCATTTAAAAGTTTATACACGAATAGTATCATGTTATAAAAATAAATACAAGTGTATTTTTATAAATTAATAGACTTTTATTTTTATTGTCAAAAGTAAGTCGTTCCTGACAAAAGGTCGCGAAGGAATCCTTGGATATTAACTCGAAAAAACGTTTTTTTACTATATATAAAAATGTATACTATATAAGTTTAGCAATGAACGACAAAAAAGAATCCATTATACAAACTGGATTCTTTTCTAGCTACTTTTCTGATTGAATCCCATACAAGACTTTATTAGGATTAATCCAAATAAGTAGAACGGCCGCCGCCGAATATAAAATGGCATTATACATGATTAAATCAATTAGGTTTCCATTTATGGAGCCGATAAAAAAATTAAAGAGCTGATGAATAATAATAGGAATAATTAAATTCTGATTGATGTTATAAAATACTGTCATGATAATGGTCGTTGCTATGATGGATAGCATAAAGAATAAACTGTATTTGATTAAATCCATCCCAATAAACCCTGTTGTAAGCCATATAGGTAAATGCCACATTCCCCACCAAAAGCCTATGATAATAGAGGCAATTAAGGGGGAATACTTCTTTTGAAGCTCAAGCAGCGCAAAGCCCCTCCATCCTAATTCTTCTCCTAGTGGTCCTGACAAAAGCGTTTTAACAAAATAAAAACTCAGCATGCCCCATGAAGACAGCGTAAAAATAGAGGTTGCTTCATAATTATTCATGATAAGAAACAAAATAATGATAAAGATAACCGTTTGTATCATCACTATTGAAACAATCAATGACAATGACAATTTACTTTTAAATTTTTGTTTGACAAAGTGGATAAAACGCTGCCCAGGATAGATTCTTGGAAAAAGTAGAGCAAAGGCAAAGGTGGATGACCAAGCCGATAGACAGCGTACGATATCAAATAGCCAAGTCGGATAGCCTAATAGCTTGACGGCTCCAACAACACAAAAAAGTGGCCAAAAAATGATATTGGTTAAAACAATAAAGCTTGCTACTGGTTTTTTTAATTTCTTTTTTCTACGCAAGTAGATCCCCCATTTCATCTGAGTATCTTCAGCATAAACCTGGGGGTTGCTCACAGGTCAAACCCATTTTGCCATTATTTTACCGGTACATACATTTCTAAAAAAATACGTTCAAGCCCCTCTTCATAAGTGGTAAGCAATAAGTTGATATAAACAAGCCCTAAAAGCTCATAGCCATTTTCCTTAGCTACTTTTCTTATACTAGCCTCTACTTTATCGTCTGTATTTTTGCCACCTGTAGACCAGCGCCCATCTTCTATAACCGTATAAAGACATTTAGGGTGCGATAAAATTTCACCTTCTGTTGGTTGATCGCTATTTTCCACTTTCCTGACAATCATAAATTTATTTTCTAGCATTCCGCTATCATTGAATCGAATAACTCTTCTTAAAGATGTAAGAATTACCGCTTTCTTTATACTGTCTGCATTTTCTTTTAACGAGTCATATTCATCATAGGCCGTATAATGATCTATTACACCCATTATTTCTAATGGTTTCATTTCCTTTATAGTATACGTTCCTAAAAATTGACTAATTTTTTGACAATCCTCTTTTACAAGCTGGAGCTTTTTTAATTGTAGCTTTTTATAGGCTATTTCCTCTAACACTGCTTGTTCTTTTTCTACTAACAATGATTGGATGCCATCTATACTCTTGCCTTTTCTTAATTCCTGAATCTTTTTAATTTCAACATCAATTTCTCTATAAAAATTGACGGTTGTGACATCGTATATATCAAAATGATTGTATGTTCTATACCCATTCTGACTATTTTGCTGGGGCTTTACTAATCCCTTTTCTTCGTAATATTTTAAGGTGTCCCTAGAAACCCCTAGAAATTTTGCAACTTGACCAATTGTATACATTTAAGTCTCCTTTTCAGCTCTTCCTCTTCACTACTATAGCTACAATTATATGTAAATATGAAAAAACCGTAGACATGCACGTGAAGCATGTTTACAGTTTCAAATGTTGTTATTTCTTATGGAAAAATGATTTGCCCAACCATTCTATGGTTGCTGGGGCTAATGCATACAATTTACTCGATAATCCCATAATTCGTGGTAGATTCATCTCGCGAACTGGATGATCGATTGTTTTCACTGTCGCTTGTGCCACTTCTTCTGCTGATAATAAAAATCGACCCAAGGACTCTCGGTAGCCACTTGCATCATTGGCTTCATCTAAAAATGGTGTATCAATTGGACCTGGATGGATGGCTGTCACGTTGACATTATACGGAGCCAATTCCATACGCAGTCCATTGGTAAAGCCAACAATCGCGTGTTTCGTAGCAGCATAGACACTTGCTTTTGGTGTGGCTACCTTCCCAGCCTGTGAACCAATGAATATTAAATGGCCCTGTTTGCGTTCCATCATCTTAGCGGCTAATCGTTTCGTAAGATAGATTGGTACACTAACATTTAATTCGATCATTTGCGCAATCTCCTCATCCTGTAAAGCAGGGGCTACAGCAAATTTTCCTACACCTGCTGAAAGAATCGCTACATCAAGCGGTGGTAGCTGGGCGCAAACATCATCAAGTGTATGGAGATTGGTTAAATCTGCTTGGATCACTTGAGCACCTAGACGCTCTAGGACCTTTAGTGCAACGGCATTGCGACCCGTTGCATAAACGATATGCCCTTGAGCTACTAGTAATTCCGTTATTTTTAGGCCAACCCCACTTGTCGCACCTGTCACAAAGATCGTTTTGTTAGGATGATTCATGTATAAACCTACTTCCTTTGAAATAAATAGATACCTGCTTCTGTCTTCGTTGATGTAATATACTCATTGGCCTCTAAATAATCTAAATGACCAAGTGTTTTGGATAAAGTTAAACCAAACTGATGCTGGAAGATGGCCGGATACAGGCGTTTTGTTACTTGGACAACGGTTAATTGGTCATCGCCTAACAATTCAAAAACCTTCATCGATTGCTGGTGCTGACGCTCTAATCGTTTATCAATTAACACAGGAATATCCTCTAGCTCTGCTCCATGTCCTGTATACATCCTTTTGACCGGTAATTGGCGTAGAATTTCAAGGGATGCATTGTACTGTAGTAAAGATTTTGTACGTCCTACTGTACGATCCAATGGTGGCTCTATTAATGGATTGGGCGTTATTTTTTCGAGTAATAAATCTCCACCAATCACATGATGAGTTTTTTCGTCCCAAAAAATGAAGTGGCTTTGTGCGTGACCTAATGTTTCGATTGCCTTTAATCCTGGATGCCCAGGCACTTCATCTCCATCCGCCAAGATTTGTGTTAATGGTCGTTCACCCACAAGCTCCAGTTCACGACGAACATGGACACTTTTTGAAATATATTCTTGTGGTACACCATGCTCCAACAAACGCTCACTGTAAAATTGCTCGTGATAACGTAAAAAATCTTCATCATGACGAAGCCATTTGTCATTATAGGCATGCCCTAAAATTTCTGCATGTGGAAAGGCATCGACCCATCCTGCATGATCTGGATGGTGGTGGGTTAACACAACCTGTTCAATATCTTGCATGTCAAAGCCGGCTGCTCGAATTCCCCATTTCAAAGCATCATAGGCTTCCATTGTTTTTGGTCCAACATCAAAAATGCTAAGTGCATCGCCTTTTACAATAAATGCATTGACATCTCCTACTGCATAGGGTGTTGGTATTTCTATTTTGACTATAGACAAAGTTGTCTCCCCCTTTTCACGCACTTGTGAATACTGATTCATTCTATTTTACAAGTTTTTTCTGTTTTCGTCATCCTCCTGTTGACAGGTTGCCTTTTCCTCACTATAATTTTGAATAATCTAATTATTTATGTGCGTTGAGGAAGACGAGTACGTAACTGGTGAAGGTGTTAGAGAGTGTTACATTTGCTGAGAGTAACATCACCCGCTCCCATTACCGAACCTACTTCTGAGCAGTTATGCAAACATAACCGTTTCCCTTGCGATAAGAGGGCTAAGAGTTGTGCCAACAATTGGCAAACAAAGGTGGTACCGCGGAAACGAGAGCGTTTTCGTCCTTCTAAATAAGGACGAGAGCGCTTTTTTATTTTGAACTGGAGGTTTTGTTCATGAAAAAAATATTATTTATCGGTGCAGGCTCAATGGCGGAAGCATTGATGCAAGGCTGGATTAAACAAAAGGTGTTCACACCTCAGGAAATATACGTCACCAATCGCTCTGACAAAGAACGTTTACATTTCTTACATGAAACATATGGTGTCCATTGTGTGTTTGATCATGCAATTTATCAACAGGCAGACCTTATCATTTTAGCGATGAAGCCGAAAGATGCCATTGCTGCCATGTGTGATCTTAAGCCTAAACTTACAGCGCACACTGCTGTATTGTCCATTTTAGCAGGCATTGCGATTGATACGATTACAGAATTTTTAGGGAGTCGCCCTGTAGCAAGAGTCATGCCGAACACTTCTGCTACAATCGGCATGTCAGCAAGTGGCATTGCATTTAATCACGAGGTATCTGCAGAGCAGCGTATCCTTTTCCTCCAATTATTAGAGGCAGTTGGCTCCGTTATTGAAGTCGATGAGGATCAGCTACATGCTGTCACAGCCCTTTCAGGTAGTGGCCCTGCTTATATCTATTATTTAATGGAAGCTTTTGAACGAGTAGGGACGAAGGTAGGTTTATCGAAAGATACGGTGCGCTTACTGATGACTCAAACACTGGCAGGAACAGCGGAGATGCTCAAGCAATCAGTAGATGAACCAGATGTCTTACGCAAGAAGGTGACAAGTCCAGGTGGTACAACGGAGGCTGGAATTCAGGCGCTAGAGCAATATCAATTTAATGAAGCCATTGAAGCATGTATTAAAGAAGCAGAGGCACGATCTCGTTCACTTGCAAATGGGTAACATTATGTGCAAAATAGAGTGTATCACTAGGAATTAGGAGGCTTTATTTTGAGTAAATTATTCGAACCCTATACATTACAATCTATCTCCTTAAAAAACCGTGTTGTTATGGCCCCTATGTGCATGTACTCAGCACAAGACGATGGTATGGTGACACCCTTTCATTTCGTCCATTATGCGACACGTGCAGCTGGTCAAGTAGGCTTAATCATTTTAGAAGCTACGGGTGTTGTGCCAGAAGGTCGTATCTCAAATAAGGATTTAGGGATTTGGGATGATGCACATATTGAAGGATTAAGTCAATTAGTTGAAGGAATGAAAGCTTACGGAGCTAAAACAGGCATCCAGCTTGCACATGCTGGTCGTAAAGCAACAGTGGATGGCGAAATTTTTGCCCCATCAGCTATTGCCTTTAGTTCAGACTATAAAACGCCAACAGAAATGACAGAAGAGGACATTCACTATGTCATCGAGGCATTTCAACAAGCAGCGGTTCGTGCCGCTAAGGCTGGCTTTGATGTACTCGAAATTCATGGCGCACATGGCTATTTAATTAGCGAATTTTTATCACCTGCTACGAATAAACGTCAAGATCAATACGGTGGTTCACAGGAAAATCGTTATCGTATTCTGCGTCAAGTCATCGATGCGGTTCGCAGTGTATGGAATGGACCATTATTGGTACGTGTCTCTGCGGAAGATTACGCGGAAGATGGCACAACAATGGATGATTTTATTGTTTTTAGCCGCTGGATGAAATCTCAAGGTGTTGATTTAGTCGATGTGTCAACAGGCGGTGTTGTACCAGCAGCCATCAATGTCTTTCCAGGCTATCAAGTAACACATGCAGAAGCGATTAAGCATGGGGCTGATATTCCTACGGGCGCAGTTGGTCTTATTACAACAGCCATTCAAGCCGAAGAGATTCTTCAAAATAATCGTGCAGATTTAATATTTTTAGCGCGTGTTTTATTACGAGACCCTTATTGGGCACTACAGGCAGCTAAAGAACTAGGAGAAGACGTGCAACCTCCCGTACAATACGTGCGTGGCTGGTAAATCAATTTCATCAAAAAACAGCTTGTTATCCAGCAAGCTGTTTTTCAATTAGAAAAGTGGATTTTGTTTTAATTCTTCATCAATAGCCTGCACCAATGACGCTGCATCTTCAGCTGTTACTACTTCTCCATTGACTATGGCAAAAATACGTTGCTCACAGATTTCACAGTGGGATGTACAACCAGATTCCTCTATCTCAATATCATCACGTTCTACTAATACATCATACGCATCTGCCGCCCCAAGAGATAAATTAGTGATACAAAACTCCACTCTATTTTTTAGTTGCTGTGGTTCCTTCTTTTTTTTAAAAAGAGAAAATACCATATTTATTGACCCCCTACTCTCTAAAAACGATCATACCACAATTCGATAAACTTCATGAAAACTGTATCGTTAAGCAAAATAATTTTCATAAAATACTATTAAGCTTTCTGCTCAATAAACATAAGTTTTTCTTATGAAATTAATGTACAACCATTAAACAAAAATGACTGCCTTGAAAAAAGGCAGTCACAAACTTATCATTCAAAACCTTCAAGTACTATTCTGCAATCAACTAAAATAGCTATTTATGTTGTTCAATCAAATCATCAGTCTGATCCATAAATCGTGTAAACATAAACTCCCACACAAATGTAGCGCTTTTATTATGTCAATATTAAAAACAACCAAGTCTCTTATGTATGACCTGGTTGTTTTATCTATTATTTAACGTATTGTGTCTTTTTAATAACCGAATTTAACGCCACCCCTACAACACATATAAATCCAATAAATAACAATAAAAATCCTATTGGAATAAGAAAGAATGGTTCTTCTAATGTACCATCAGGTGCTACATTACTCCCTTTCACCATAAAGATTAAAAAACTAAGTACGCCTAATATGATTGGCATTAATGCAAAGATATATTTTTTCATAACTTATTTCCTCTCTCCTAAATATTTTTATGTTTAATTCCTCCACTGCATCTTTCTACAACTTGCTGTAACAATCATAAATCCAAAATATATTCTAAGTCAATTATTTTTTATTGATAAACAATAAATTTTTATTCTAATTCAACCAATCCCAAATTGACATTTTGAAATTCTAACTATAAAATGACCATTATCTCTAGTGATAATTTGGAAGGGTGTTTTGTATGAACTATGAAGATTTAATGCAATGGAAAGGTTATTTGTTTTTAGATAATATAGTAGAGCCAGGGACAAATTCTTTGAGAGTTTCTATTTCTAGAGCTTCCGTTAGCTCCGAAAGCGAGGATATAAGTTTTGAGGAATATACAATAAATGATGTCTATCCTATTGAAATTGATAAGACATTACCGGTCATACATATAGAATTCGATTCATATGTAGCCTATACTGTTTTTGACGAATCATTTCATTTTGTAAATCAAGAAGATGATTTCTTGGGTAACTCAGTACGTCTTTTTACAAAATCAACTTATTTAGATTTTATAAGTAAAGGAACTATAGCTCTCGATATCTATTCCTACAAGGAGCTATTCCATTATCAGATTGTTTGTTTAGACCATATTATTGATATTGTCTCATTCGATGAACCCACTATTATAAGCGAATAAGTAGTTTTTAAAACAGTCAATGAAATTTTGTTGTCTGTTTTCTTTATTTCTATTAAACTGACCAAAATGAAATCATCTCGTAAAAGGTAGCTCCCGTAAGTTCAATTATTTTTTAACAGAAATTTTAAAATATTTTTTGTAAACTCTTCATATGAAGTATTCTTTCCACGCTGGTTATACCACTTTCGTATTGTTTCTACTAACCAAAACGGTACAGAATTTCCATCTATTAAATGATAGTATTGCTCATATCCTTTTTTTAAATGCTCCCATCGATAATCATTGCCCTGTAGTGTGTACTCAGAGACATCAATTATTTTTGCCCTTCCATTCTGTAGCAAAATATTTTTTAAATGAATATCACGAGGGTTAAGGCCCTTCTTCCGAACATATTCTCTTGCATCCTCCACTTCATTTATAACTTGTTTTGGAATGTGAATACCTTGTAGAATGCAATCAAAGAGCGTTTTTCCTTCTTCGTAACTTAAAACAAGGTATTCGTCATGTGAAGCAAAGCATGTTGAAAAGAAAGGTGAATCTCCTAATATTTGATAAACATTTGCTTCAACTTTTACTTTGTGCACTTTGTCTTTGGCATATAGTTTAAATGCATACGCTGGGGCGGAAAGAGATTGAAAAACAGCCGCATCTGTCCCAACACCTATACACTTCAAATCATCAGCTTCACCACTTATGGTTACCGGCTCATTATTTGAATTTGAAAAAACGTTTATTTTAGAAAGAGAACCTATAGCTTTGTACCAGTCGTTTTCCATTTCCATCTCTCCCATCATTTGCATTGAAGAAAACTACACTATCTAATTACTTTAGTAGGGATTCTATATCGCCCTTAATAATATTCAGTTTCTTTAACTAACCCCGTTAAAGAGTAGGGGGTACTATCTCCATAATTTTTTTCACCACATTCTAAATGTCACACTTATATCTCAAGTTTCCTACATGTTCTCTTTAATTTTAAAACGTTGGGAACTAATAGAAGTTCCTATATACATTTCTCCTTGTGGAAGTATACGGCTTCGTTAGCTACAGAAGAACCAGTTCTATCCTCTATTTACCCTTAACCACCCTTATTAAAAACTCAAAGTGATTTGGTAGTAACGTTTTATTTTTTATCATGATTGTCACGAACTTATAGTTAGCCTTGACGCAAAAAGAAACGCTGTGTCAGACTACTTACACAGCGTTTCATCTATTAATCTTTAAAAATCATATTCTGCATCTTTTTTGGCACGAATTTCTGCAAAAGCATCTGTAACCATTACTGTATCCTCCGCTAACCGTTCTAAACGAAAAAGGACATCATCATTGACAATTTCTTTACGTAAAAAATCCTTTTCTTCTATAAATACATAAGTTGGAACGATGTGCGCTTTCATATAAGCAAGGATCGGCTTTAGTTGCTGTTCCACCATTAAATAATGCTTGGATGTACCCGCTGTAACAATGACACTGACGACTTTATCGCGGAAGGCATTGACAGGTAAAAGGTCAAAAATATTTTTTAATGTAGCTGGAATAGATGCTTGGAATGTTGGTGTCCCAATCACAATTGCATCTGCAGCCATGATAGTTTCAGTGACATATTTTGTATCGCCTTCGTAGTCAAAGTAATTACGACCATCGCTAAAAACTAGCTGATAGTCAGCAAGATCTAGTAATGTTACTTCATGCTCTGGGTATTTTTCTTGTAACATCTCGACTATTTTTTGTGTAGCAGTTCTTGTTTTTGAGCCGACAATTGAACCCGCAAGTGCGACAATTTTCATGATGCACCACTCCTTATTTTGCTGTGTGTTTTTTTATGGCTGGGATAATATTATTGCCAATGATTTCTATGTTTTTCATCACTTTTTCGAATGGTACGCCACCAAAATCGATTTGTGCCATAAAGCGTTGCATGCCATATAGTTCGTACTGATAAAGTAGTTTTTCAATAATTTGCTCTTTACTGCCTACCATTAAAGCATCACGTGTATCAGGCGCTTGTGCAAATTGTTGCTTTGGATAGCCCCCGCCACGAATCGCTTGGAAACCACCGTTTAAATGTGGATACATGCCTTGCAATGCCTCTTTTGTTGTGTCTGCTACATAAAACAAGCTTGTTGTGGCAATAGGCAATTCATTTGGGTCAAAGCCTTTGCGCTCTGCCGCTTCTCGATAGGCATCAACAGATGGTTTAAAGTTGATAGCAGGTCCACCTAATGTTGTAAGCATCATCGGAATGCCCATATAGCCTGCTTTAATAGCGCTGGCAGGTGGTCCACCAACCGCACGCCATATTGGCAACGAGCCGTTTTTTGGCTGCGGTAAAATTTGTGCATGATGGAGGGGGGCTCTGAATTGCCCTTCCCACGTCACAAGCTCCTCGTCATTGATTTTCATAAGAAGCTCTAATTTTTCCTCAAAGATTTCTTCATAATCTTGTAAATCAACACCTAGTAAGTGATAGGCACCTACACGTGAACCACGTCCCGCTACAATTTCTGCACGACCATCTGATAATAAATCAATTGTGGCAAAATCCTCATATACTCGTACAGGGTCTGAAACACTTAATACGGTTGCTGAGCTAGACAATTTAATGGTCGAAGTGGCTTGGGCAATCGCACCTAACACGACCGTATGTGCCTGTGTTGTAAAATAAGATTGGTGACTTTCACCTATGCCGAATACATCAATTCCCGCTTGCTCTGCTAATTGACTTGCCTCGACTAGCTCTTTTAGTCGTTGTTGAGCAGAAATACGCTCGCCCGTTAGTGGATTAGGGATATGATCACCTAAAGAGTACAGTCCGAATTCGAGTCCTTGTGTTTGATCAATATGATATTTTTCCATCATGTGTTATCTCTCCTTATTCTAGCGGTTCTAAAATGGCTTCAATTTCTGAACGTCTCTCTTCTAAAAATGGCGGGAGGTCTAGCTCTTTGCCAAGTTCTTCGACTGCTGAATCCACAGTAAATCCTGGGCCGTCTGTCGCCATTTCAAATAAAATACCGTTGCGATCTCTAAAATAAAGGCTTTGGAAATAATAACGATCAACAACACCTGTACTATCCAATCCTAGTTCTTTAATTTTGCTATCCCATTGCTGTAATTCCTCGACAGTTGCTACACGTAACGCAAGATGGTGAATACTGCCTTTACCAGGTTTCTCGCTTGGCCCTTCTAATTCTTTGACAACAATCTCTCCAAGTACTTCCCCTTCTATCGATTGTAGAACTGTTTCTTTGTCCTTTTCTGCAACAACGGTATAGTGAAATAAATCTTGTAATAAATTGACTGTTCTTTGTAAATAACGCACCGTGATTTCAACAGTACCCATACCTAAAATATGGTGTTCCTTCGGTATATCATTTCCATCCCATGGTTGCCATTGTGCAGGCGTTTCTTGTCCTTGATGGTTTAACAATACCATCCGTAAACCTTCATGATCTTCAAAAAATAAGGCATCTTTCCCTGCATATGTCGTAATGTCACTATGTTTTACGTCCAGCTGTTGAAAACGTTCTTTCCAATAAAGTAAACTTTCGTAGCTAGGTACAAGTAAGCCAATGCGAGTAATAGCATTCGTCCCACGTACTGTACGTCCTGCAACAGGCATTTCAAAAAATGTTAATTCTGTACCCGCTGCTCCTGTTAAGTCTCCATAAAATAAGTGATACATAGAAGGTGCGTCTTGATTCACCGTTTTTTTTACACGTCGTAACCCTAAAATAGTTGTGTAGAAATGATTATTCTGTTTACCATTTTTCGTTAGCATAGAGATATGATGGTGTCCGCTTAATTTGTTCATCATAATTGTTCCTCCTCATCATTTTCACTTGACTAAGCAAGTGATTTCACAAAAAAAATTACACGGGCGGCAATTTTTTTTCTCGGCTATGTTTTTCAAGCTTTGTCATCGCAATATATAAAGATTTTATTTCCTCAGCTGTTAATACTTCTTCAAAAAATGAGGACTGGAAGTGAAGTTGACTAGGTGTTGCTGCATCAATCATTTGCTCCCCTTTGGATGTCAATGAGATGGTTTTCGTCTTCCAATTTTGTTTACGCTCGATTAGCCCCTCTTTTTCCAGTCGTGCAAGCATGCGAGACATGCCACCTTGCGTTACAGTTACTTTTTCTGCTAATTGACACTGTGTAAGCGGGGCATATGTTTTGATTTGGATTAACACATCAAATTGAGCTGTCGTTAAATCAAAACGTTTTAAAAATTCATTCGATAACTGATTACTTTGCGTTGTAAAACGCATCATACGAATCCACGTTAAGGTACCTAATGTATGATTTCTCATCACTTCACCCTCCCTTCAGCTATCACTTTACCACGCAAGTGATACTTCCGCAAGAAAAATATCTCGAATTCAAGATATTTTTTAACATAGGGAGACTCCCTATATAATGCCAGGTGTTGTCACAGGATATAAATTGCCTTTAAGAGCAAAAGAAATTCTCCCTGTTTCTTCTGATACAACCATTACCAGTGCATCACTAACCTCACTCAATCCCAGTGCTGCACGATGTCTTGTTCCTAATTTCTTTTCCCCTGTATAACGCTCTGACAATGGCAGTACATTTGCTGCTGACTCAATTTGATTTTGGTTGACAAGTACAGCACCATCGTGGAGCGGATTACCAGGGAAGAAAATAGATTCTAATAAAGAATGGGTTAAATCTGCCCCAATATGAATACCAGGCTGAATCAGATTCTCTAAAGTATCTTGACGTTGGATGACAATTAAACCACCATGTCTTCTTAAAGACATATTTTGCACACTATGTGATAGCTCTGGATACTTTTCAGTAAACGGGGAAAGATAACAATTTAAATAGAACGTTGCAGCTTTCATTTCAATTGTCATAAACTTCTCTTTAATTTTCTCAAAATTACCGAGGAGACAATTTGCATCTGTATCCATTTCCTGCACACTCTGCTGTAAGGACATGATCACTTGGAGAAGCTCATCTTTTAATGTTTCTTTCATTGGTGAAAAATCACAATTTGTTGGATCCATATGATACCACACCTCTTCATTTCATCACTGTTTACGATAGTTTTTCTCTCTATATGTTTTTTATTCTCTTTTAAGCAAAACGACTTCCTATTACGTTGAATAGGAAGTCGTTAATATTCTTACATATGCCCTGCCCGAATTTTTTTTACGATGCTGAAAGTCGTATAGGCAGCAGCGGGTGCTAATACGACAATAAAAATAATCCACACAGTTAAATTATTTGTCGCTTTTAATGTTTCATAATTTGTCATGACAAAAATAATTAGACCGAATAATAGTAAATAGCTCAGCACATTTGGAAAAATGACGATTAATCGCAATAATGCTGGCGGCATCTTTTGTTGATTCATTTAAACCACACCCCTTTTTTCAATTATACGGGAATCTAGTGATTTATCGTACTATATTTTTCCTTTTATACTTTATATTTGCCTGCTGATAGTTGGAGGTTTTCCGCTGTTGTATTCAATTGATCAATAAATGCGGTCATGCTCTCCATATTTTCCGCTTGATGTTTAGCCTTTTGGGCAACGGCATCAACACTTTGCGATGTTTGCTTAGCGAGTAGCGAAACATCTTCCATAGTAGCTGTTACCTCCTCAGTACTTGCAGCAATTTCCTCGGTTGAGCTAGATACTAAATCTACTTGTGTTGCTAACACCTGTACATCATTATGAATTCCTTCAAACGATTGCTGTGCTTCTTGTACGATCGCACGTCCTGCATGTAATACATCCGCTGTTGCTTGAATGGTTGCTACAATATTGCCCGTTTCCCTTTGGACATTCATCACCACCTGTGTGATTCTATCCGCTGCACGCTTAGAGTCTTCAGCTAATTTACGCACTTCTTCTGCTACAACGGCAAACCCTTTACCCGCTTCACCAGCACGTGCTGCTTCAATGGATGCATTTAATGCCAATAAATTCGTTTGATCAGAGATTCCCGTAATGACATTAGTAAATTCCCCAATCATGGTAGACAATTTTTCAAGTTCCTGTGTACCAATCACCGCAAAATTCGTTTTCTCATGAATAGTCACTAATTGCTTTTGTAAGGACTGCATAATTTGTAATCCATTATCGGCATTTTCCTCGGTATTACGAGAAATACTAGAAATTTCTGCAATGGATTCCGAAATATATTGAATGCTGCGTGCCAATTCCTCCATTGAGTGCGCACTGTCTGCTGTATTATTCTGTTGTGCAAAGGAGGCCTGAGCTACCTGACTGGATTCTCCTTGGATCATTGCGGCTGAATCTAGAGTTTCATGGGCGTTTTCTTGAATCGTATAGGTAGCTTCTTTTATTTGATTGGCCCCTTGCTTTAATTCACACATGATTTGTTGGAAATTATCCATCATCCCATTAAATGATGTCACTAATTGGCCAATTTCATCTTTCGCATGGATTGGAATGCGCTTGGTTAAATCTGCTTCACCTTTGCTAATTTCCTCTAAGGAATTTCGCACACTTAAAATACGAGATACTTGTTTGGAAATAGATAGGCCCGTAATGAAGAAAATCACACAGACAACGATCAATGAAGCCACAATTGTACCCACTAAAATTTGTGATAGGACGGCATTGGATACAATAATTGCTAAGTATGTACCGTTGGATAATGGCTTTATATATTGCGTGACACGTGTGCCATCATAGCGCCCTGAAAATTCAGTCGACTTTTGTGCTGAAAATTGGGCTGGCTCAAAACCAATATCCGCTAAATCTTTTTCTGCTGTAGCGGCAATAGTTTTGCCTTTTTCATCTACAATAGCAGCGAATAATACAGTTGAGGATAAATAATTGTCCAGTTGATCGATATAGGATGCGCTGCCAATACTTGCTTCTAAATCTAGTAGCTGCTGTCCATGACGAGCCACCTGTACAATTTGTGGTGTTGCTGGATTCCAGCTACCTACCCCGACAAATTTGAAAAATTGATCATCGACATCGCGGATTTGTGCTTTTTGCACGACCTCTTTCGCTCTACCATCTAGGAGTTGCATATATTCAGCAGCTTGTCCGTTTGGATCAGCGCCAAAGTTGAAATCAACAGTTGGAGCTACTGATGTCACCGTTGTATTTCCTTTATCATCTGTACTCCAAATCTCATCGATGCCACCACGTTCAGCAATAGCCTTTAAATCCTCATACGTAGCGCCTTTATCAATTATGTAAGCAGCCATCACAGATTCGGCAATCATTTCCTTTTCCATGATTTCTTCCGCTTTTGCTCTAGATTGAATCGCTCCTTCCATCCCCATGACAATGGAGTTGGCGATTGCTTCTCCATTGCTTTTTTCACTTTTATATGTAGCTTGATAAATATAAATAGAAAATGCCGCTATAATGAACACCACAATGCCCATAATCTCCAGAAGCATTTTCCATTTCATTGACTTTCTCATGATGAGATCCCCCTAAAAATTACGATTATTTCCACTTCATCATACAATATCACTTCCATATATTTCATTAACTATTTATTAAATATAAAATAATAAGTTTTGAAGAAGTTTAAATTGTCATTAATTTGTAAAAATTGCAAAATAAAATCTACAAGAGGAATAGCCTGTATATTTCAGACTAGTTAAAGAAAGAAATGAATCATATTTCTGAGGGTTAATTAGTAATATTTAAGTATATCTTTAGAACTGCAAATAAAAAACATCCATTAGAAGATTCCTCCACTAATAGATGTTTTTTATCTAATAATTATATCAAAATAATTTATTATGTTGCCACGTATAGACCGCTTGATCAGATGTTAGGAGCGTATTCGGGAAAATATCCTGTGCATCAGCCAAAAACTGAGGTAAGTCATATGGTAGAAAACGAGCACTTAAATGATTTAATAATAAATAGTGTGCACCTGCTTGCTGTGCGACTTTTGCTGCCTCTACATTTGTCGCATGACCATAGCTTGCTGCCAAATCCGTTGTTGTACCATCAAAAGTCGCTTCATGCACAATGATATCAGCACCCATTGATAGTTGGATGGCTTCTTCACAATATTTCGTATCGCCTAAAATCGACAGAGTAAAGCCCTTTTTGGCGGGTGCCACAACGTCTTTTGCGTGTATCACATCACCATTTTCAAGCACGATATCATGGCCATTTTTTAATTGCCCGAGCAAAGGTCCTTTTGGAACGCCAAGTGCCTGTGCTTTATCAATTAATAATTCGCCTGGTAAATCCTTTTGCTCAATACGATAACCATAGCAAGGTACAACATGGCGCAATTCCTTAGCATGAATTGTAAAATGAGCATCCTCAAAAATAATCCCTTCTTGTACTTCTACAAAGTGTAAAGGATACGTTAAATGGGTTTTCGATAGCGCCAATGTTTGTTCAATCCACTGCTGTAAACCAGGTGGCCCGAAGATCGTTAGCGGCTCATCCCCACCTTGAAAGGAACGCGAGCTTAAAAAGCCTGGCAGTCCAAAAATATGATCACCATGTAAATGTGTAATAAAAATTTTCGTTACCTTTCGCGGCTTTAATGACGTATGGAGGATTTGATGCTGTGTCGCCTCTCCACAGTCGAATAGCCACATTTCACTCACTTCATCTAATAGCTTTACCATCAGAGCACTTGTATTTCGTTCTTTTGAAGGCATGCCTGCGCCTGTCCCTAAAAAATGTAGCTGCACATATGCCACCTCACTTCTTGTTTATATCGTTTTATTGTACCTTATCCATTCCCATAAGAAAAACCTTTGGTGTACAGTTTCTCCAAAGGTTTCTTGATTATTTTGGTTGCCATGAAACAAGTGCTGCATGAAAATCATGACGATAATAATACCGTCCATCTTTTTCTTCAATAAAAGGTAGAAGTGATTCTTCCACATGGGCTCGCTGGAAGTTTGGCGTTAATATTTTTTTACTTTGCGTTGCCACAAGTTGCTCATAGCTTTCATATTCATAAATACGTTCAAGTGGGATAATTTGACAATCAGCGTAAATATCCATTTCATATAGTAGATTCAAAAACTCGATATAATCTCTGCGAGGAAATTTTATGTCATAACCATATTTTTCATATAATTGTTCATAATGTGGCTGGATTGGCCCTGTCGTCATCCCAATAATGGCACGCTTTTTCGCCAGCCGATTCATATGATATAAAGCTGCTTTAATTTCATACATACGGTAAAAACAATTCACGCCTAGGACGATATCATGTGGCTCAATCTCATCACGCTCTAAACTTTCCCACTTCGCATGAATATAGGAAACGTGCTCCTTCTGGGGCATGCACTGTTGTAAGTAATGCAAAATACTTTCGGAGCTATCCACACATGTGAGCTTGCTCACTTTATCAGCTAATGGAAATGTATAATTGCCCCATCCAGGGCCAATTTCTAATACAGAATGCTGAGGTTCAATCTTTTTTTGAAGCTCCTGAAAAATCCGTGCAGCATAAGGATCAGTTTGCCCCATTTTTTTACGTGCTACGGATTGCGCCCAAAATTGCTCCTCTAGCTGATCATTCACCATTCTTTCAGGCATATGGCCATGCCAATCCTTCATGCCTTCCTGCCATAATGCCTCATAGTTAATGGCTAACGGTCCTTTTCTCGTCATACAGATACCTCTATAGATAAAATTTCATATATTTTTTTCATATCAAGATTTGCTCGTACATGGTCGGCTAACATATTATAGGCATCTTCTCTTCGTTCTGCGTCACTTTTCACATCACTTGGTAAAGCAGCTAGCCCTTTTTTCTCTCGTATTTCATTGACGAGTTGACGAGTAAAGGTACGATTATGGAACAAGCCGTGGAAATACGTGCCAATCACTTGCTCATCATGACTAACCGCACCATCTTTTCTTCCATCTTCTAACTGTAAAAACGGTGATACTTCATCACGTAAAATTTTTGTACGTCCTAGATGAATTTCGTAGCCTGTCAATGTGTCCTGCCCTCTTACACCTGTCATTTGCACCGTTTTTTTATTGCCTACAAAAATGGTTTCCATCGGTAATAGCCCAAGACCATGAGCAGATTCGCCATTCCCCTCCACTGCCTCAGGATCTAGTAATGTTTCACCAAGCATTTGGAAACCACCGCAAATGCCAATAATTTTAGTACCGTTATTACGTAAATGTGTGATGGCTTGATCGAAGCCCTGTGCTTTTAGCCAAGCTAAATCATCCATTGTACTTTTCGTTCCTGGCAGAATGAGTATATCTGGTGTACCTAGCTCGTTGACATTACCAATTAAACGCACACCCACCTCTGGCTCATCGAAAAATGGATCAATATCGGTGAAGTTTGAAATACGTGGTAAACGAATCATGGCTACATCTACAGCAAATTCGCCTGGCTTTGGTTTTTTAAAGCGTAGTGACGATAGTGCGAGAGAATCCTCCGCTTCAATATTGACATCGACATAAGGAATCACGCCAAGTACCGGAATGCCCGTTTCACGCTCCACCCATGCCAAACCATCATCCAGTAATTCACGCATGCCTCTAAATTTATTGATAATTAATCCTTTTACACGTGCTCGTTCTTTCTCATCTAACAATGCCAGTGTACCAACAATCGAGGCAAAGACCCCACCACGATCAATATCAGCAACGAGGACAACCGCTGCATCTGCTAAATGAGCCATTCGCATATTGGCAATATCGCGATCCTTTAAGTTAATCTCTGCAGGGCTACCAGCGCCCTCTAGGACTATGACATCATATGTATTTTGTAGTGTACGTACTGATTTTTCCACGATTGGCATCGCTTCTTGCACAAAATTATTGCGGTAGCTTTTGGCATCCATATTTAAAAAATGCTTACCATGAACGATAACCTCTGACATCATATCTTGCTTCGGTTTCAGCAGGATAGGATTCATATCAGTCGTTGCAACAACACGAGCCGCCTCTGCCTGCACTCCTTGTGCGCGGCCGATTTCACCGCCATCCTTCGTAACAAATGAATTAAGAGCCATATTTTGCGATTTAAATGGTACTACTTTTAGTCCATCATCTGAAAATATACGACATAGTGCGGTACAAATCATACTTTTTCCAACATCGGAAGCCGTTCCTTGAATCATGATCGATTTTGCTGGCATAGTCACTCTCCTCTGTAGTATTTGCCTTCACTCCGCGGGTATTCTATGGCGACGCGCGAGTATTTCCCTTCGCTCCGCGGGTATTTTATCGCGACGCGCGAGTATTTCCCTTCGCTCCGCGGGTATTCCAATGCGAAGCGCGGGTATTTTTCATCCAGCATTAGTGAGGGGCTTTAAAATTCAAGCCCTTTCACTGCTGGGATCCCTTCATCATAGTAATGCTTTGTTGCATCAATGGTTGACACTAAATCAGCCATTGCCAGTAACGCAGGGTTCGCGCTTCGGCCTGTGACAACCAGGTGCATCGTTGAGGGGCGTTGTTGGATTGCCTCGATGACTTCTGCTAGTGGGAGGACATCATCGATTGGAAACTTGGTGATCGCCAGGGCATTATTTAGCTCATCAAGCACCAATAAATCAATGCGATCATCCTGCAGAGCTGCCTTCGTTTTTTTCCAAGCCTTGGCTAATGCAGCACGATGCTCCTCAGGTGTCTTTGTCCATGTAAAACCTATGCCCATTTGTTCCATTTCTACGCCTAGCTTACGAAGGGCGATTTGCTCTCCATAAGTGCGTTCAGGTGATTTGATAAACTGCATATAGCGCACATTTAAGCCACGGCCCACCGCACGCAATGTAACACCTAGGGATGCTGTCGTTTTGCCCTTTCCTTCACCTGTATATACTAAAAACAAGCCTTTTCTTGCCATGCTGTTAGCCTCCTTACAGCCATGTTGTCTTTTCTGCAAACGGTGTACGTTTCTTGTCGCTTTGCTCTTGCTCCTGTGGGTAGCCAATAAATATCGTGCCGACTACTTTTTGAGAGGCACTTGCACCAAGGAACGTATGCATACGAGGATCATGCACCAGGCCAACACCACGTGTACGCCAAACAAAACCAAGACCTAGCTCCTCTGCTGTCAACCACATGGACATAATGGCACTACATACGGCAAAAACATTATCTTCTGTCGCATCTGCATCGCCCTCTACAATGTCTGCTGTTACAACAATGGCCACAGGCGTTGTTTGTACAACCTTCAATGAACTTTCCACTAGGTTTGGCTTCGTGGGGAAACGTTCTTGTAAATAAGCACTAGCCATTTCTTCATAACGCTTCATGGCTTCATCTTGTATGACATAAAAATGCCAAGGCTCTCGCATACGGTCATTCGGTGCATAGGTTGCTGCCTGTAAAATTTGGTCAATCTTTTCTTTCTCTACAGATTGTGTTGTGTAATTACGAATTGCTCGACGTTTTTTTAATGCTTCAATGACAGTCATATTGCTTCCTCCTTGTGCTCTTTCAAAAGATGATTATGAAAAGGTAAGTCCCTGCTCTTCAAACCATTGAATTTTTTCACGTACATTGACAACCTCGCCCACTACAATCATAGAAGGGTTATGATACCCTTCACGCTCAATAATGCTGGCTATCTCATCTAACGGCCCTGTAATCGTGCGTTGTTGAGCAGTTGTTCCCCACTCAATAACCGCTACTGGTGTTGTAGCCTTCCGTCCGTTTTCGATTAATTTTCGAGCGATGTAGGCAATGTTCCCAACACTCATATAAAAAGCAACAGTATCAATGCCTGTAGCTAATGCTGGCCAATTCAAAAAATCTTGTCCTTTTTCTTCACGTCCATGCCCAGTCACGAGGGCAAAGCTTGTCGCAAAGTCTCTATGTGTAACGGGAATCCCTGCATAAGCAGGAGCCGCAATACCTGCTGTTATCCCAGGAACAATTTCATAGGCAATGTCATGATTTTTTAATATCTCTGCTTCCTCAGCACCACGTCCAAAGACAAAAGGATCGCCACCTTTAAGACGTGTAACAATTTTACCTTCTTGGGCTTTTTCCACAAGTAATGCATTAATTTCATCTTGAATGAGATGATGCTTCCCAGGTAATTTGCCACAATAAACAAGCTCCGCATCCTTTTTTGCAAAATCAAGCAATTTAGGATTCACAAGACGATCATAGGCAATTACATCAGCCTTTTGAATACATTCCAGTCCATACACAGTAATGAGCTTCGGATCGCCAGGACCTGCTCCAACGATATATACAATTCCATCCTTCATTGCGCTGCTCCCATCAATAGTTGTTGTAAATATGCTTCACGTCGATCAATCTCGCCATGACGTGTCCATTCAAGGATGTTTGGCTCTAGCAACGCTTGTAATGCTGCACGTCTTTGTGGACCTTTATCATACTTAGCAGCAATCATTAATCGAGCTTGCTGTAAAAAGCATACATAGTCATCATAAGCATCATCGAATTGATCTTCTAAATCTGCTTTGATCTTGCGTGCTAGACCTGGACTTGCTCCCGATGTCGAAACAGTTAACACCAATGGACCACGGCGAACAGTAGCAGGCGTAATAAAATCACTTTCACTTTGTTTATCTGTTCGGTTGATTAATTGCCAATGCTGTGCCGCCTCTTGAACTGCTTCGTTCACTGCTGTCACATTCGTTGCAGCGATAATGAGAATGGCATCATCTAAATCGCGCGGTTCAAATTCCTTTTTCTTCCAAGTAATTTGCCCTGACTCAGCAAGTGGCTGTAATGTGTCATGTAAGGTTGGGCTGACAATCACGATGTTTGCCTTTGCCGGTAACAGGGATGCTACCTTCTGCGTTGCCACGTGACCGCCACCTACAATTACTACCGTTTTATATTCTAGATTGATATGAATAGGAAAATAATTAGTCATTACTTTTCACCTTCTTACAAGCTGTTAACCAATTGTCAACTAGCTTTGGGTTTGATACAAAATGGAAATGTGTATAGCCAGCCACTAAATTTCCTTCTTGATAGCCTTCTTTCTTTTTGCCAAAACGACCAATCGTTTCGTAGGCTGCTGTGTTGTGAGAACCACTATATTTGGAATAATGGAACTCATGGCCCTTCGCTTGCTCCTCAGCACCAATTAAGAAATTATCGGCTGTGCCAAAAATTTCACGATAACCAAGTGCTGCTAGTTTTGTTTGCATCGCCACTTCTCCAGGAATTACTCCTACCATGTCATAGCGTTCGCCATGGCTATTTGTGATCGCCTCTGTTAAATACATAAAGCCCCCACATTCAGCTAATGTTGGAAGACCTTTGGCAATGGCTTCACGAATAGAGTCTTTAACGACTGTATTGGTCGCAAGTGACTCTGCAAATTCCTCAGGAAAGCCCCCACCAATATATAAGCCATCTGCTTCTGCTGGTACAGGCTCATTAGCAAGCGGTGAGAAAAATTGTAGTGTCGCCCCTTTCGCACGTAACAAAGCCAGGTTTTCTTCATAATAAAAATTAAATGCCGCATCTCTTGCAACTGCTATACAAATATTTTGTGAAGGCTCCTCCATAAATAAATGACCAGATTCTTGTAAGATAGGAGCCTTTGTTAAATGTAGTAATTGGTCCAAATCAATCGTTTCTGCCATTAGGTTCCCTAGTTTATCAAAAAATGAATCTAGCTCTCCTCTTTCAATAGCAGGCACTAATCCTAAATGACGACTCGGGATATCGATCCCTTCCTCACGCTTTAAGTAGCCAATCACAGGTATCCCGCATTCTTGTTCAATAGCTGCCTTGGCAATTTCGTAATGACCGACACTACCAACCTGGTTCGCAATAACACCAACGATATTCGGCTTATCTGATAGTAATTGGAAACCCTTAACAACCGCTGCTACACTGCGTGCCATGCTAGCACAATTGACAATTAAAATAACAGGGCTCTCAGTCACTACGCTAATATCAGCAGCAGAACCAGCATCCGATAAAGGGCTTTTACCGTCATAAAAGCCCATCACACCTTCAATAATGGACACATCTGCATCCATACTTGCGCGTGCCACAATATCACGTACCGCTTCATGTGAGAACATCCAGCTATCAATATTGCGTGATACTCTGCCTGTTACAGCCGTATGATAGGTTGGATCGATATAATCAGGACCACATTTAAAGCCTTGCACCACGTTTCCTTTATTTTGTAATGCCTTCATCAGTCCAATGGTAAAAGTAGTTTTACCTACCCCACTGCCCGTACCAGCTAGTACAAAACGATTTGTTTGCATGGACTTCCTCCTTAAAATAGGTATCTAGCTACTGAAATCGTAGCATTACCCGATTTTTTCTTCTCTAATAGGAGTGTCTGCACCTGTGCATAACGCATAGCTGCTGGTTCACTCACACCATATGCACCCGTATATTTAAAGACCGTTTCAGAGGGTGATGGAAATTCGATTTCATTTAATTCAGCCGGTGTATACGTAACGAACTCCCAATCATATTTCTTCGTAATATCTAAAAAACATTGCTCATCTTTCTTTAAATCAATCGTGCATAAGGCTTTCACACTTTTTTTCGAAAGCTTTAGCTCTGCCAAGGTTTCATCGATTACCTGTTCAATCTCCTCTAACGATGTACCACGGTTACAGCCCATTCCTAGCACAATGGATTTTGGTCGATAAATAACACCGTTTTCTAGAAGAACCTCCTCTTCAGGTTCAATGATTCGATCGGTTATTAATAATGTAGCATGGGGATTAGCCCCAATAGCCACCTGTGTGGATGGATAAATTTTGATTTGTTCAGGCATCGGTGTATCACGCATCCACCAGTCGCGTTCACCCGTTTCCTGTACAATGGCCACATGCTCCTCATTTACTACAGAAGCACTAACAGGTGTTAATTTATCGGCACTATCCCATACCCAGCCAAAGCGTGCCCCAAATAAATCAACAGGAATCGTCTTTTGCACATCAGAAGCCGTTGTAATAATTGGATTAGCACCAAGTGCTGCTGCCACCTCATGCGTTAACTCATTGGCCCCACCAAGATGGCCTGATAATACGCTAATGACATTTTCGCCTCGATCATCAATCACGACAACGCCCGGGTCTGTCTTTTTATCCTTTAAAATCGGCGCAATCATTCTTACGACTGCCCCTAGTGAAATAATTAAGATCAAGCCTTTATATTGTTTAAATAGCGTTGGCAATAACAGGCGCACTGTTCCGGTAAATAGTTGAATATGCTTTTCTGCTTCATCGCCTTGCTCAAATTTACTCATATAATATAAATCACTTGCTGCAAAGGTTTGCTGTAGGCGGCGTCCAATTTGAACACCATGCTTCGTAATGGCAACCACAGCATAAGGATTGCGTTGATCAACCTCTGGTAAAATACCTTCTTGTAACTCAATCACTTGTCTTCACACCTTTTCTAAAGCCATGTGTAAAGCTTGCATCATACAACTTCGAGCGATATTGATCCTTATCATGAATAGTCGGATCTAACGCCCAACCCGCTAAAATCATTGCATGCTTACGAATACCGTTCACACGCATTGCTTCATCTAATTCGATTAAGGTTGTCCGTACGATTTTTTGATCTGGCCATGAAGCACGTTGAATAACTGCTACAGGCGTATCATCAGCCCAGCCAGCACTTTGTAGTTCTTTGACAATTTTCTTAGTCAGCGTTGCACTAAGGAATAATGCAATTGTACAATGATGGCTCGCTAAATCACGCAGCTTTTCAAATTCTGGTACAGGTGTGCGCCCTTCAGCGCGTGTTAAAATAAGGGTTTGTGTTAAATCAGGAATTGTTAGCTCAGCTCCGATAGCCGCTGCCGAAGCAAATACAGAGCTAACTCCTGGAATGACTTCGTACCCAATGCCCTCCTTTTTCAAGAGAGCTACTTGCTCCATGATGGCACCATACATCGCTGGGTCACCTGTATGCATACGTGCCACTGTTTTCCCAGCATTGACACGGTCCACCATCACAGCAACCATTTCCTCTAAATGCATGCCAGCTGTTCGTATGACCTCTGCATCTGGTTTGGCTTTCGCAATGAGGTCCTCACTCACTAAAGAATCTGTGTACATGACAACGTCCGCAGTTTGTAACATATGTAAACCTTTGACTGTAATTAAATCTGGATCACCAGGACCAGCGCCAACAATATAGATTTTCTTCATTATTTACGCACCACCATTAACGTTAAATATTCTAAATCAACACCATCCAACTCACGCACATCCCAAATGATTTCTTCATCAGATGTTACCTTTGTCACCACGGATGCTTTATCTAATAAATCTAAATCGCGTAGCACCTCAAGCATTAAATCAATCACTTTTGCCACTTTAATAAAGACAACGGCATCATGGCTTTCGATTGCTTCACGCATGGAGTCATAATCATCATGAGCAGGGATAATCGCAACACGATCATCGCCATCCGCTAACGCAATCCCTAAGCGAGATGCAGAGCCATTGAACGACGAAATCCCAGGAACCGTACGGATTTCTACATCTGGATGCATTTCCTGCATTAATTTCATCATATGGATAAACGTACTATACAATAATGGATCGCCCTCTGTGACAAACGCCACATCTTTGCCCGCTTGTAATTTTTCGTAGACAAGTTCTACTGACTTTGTCCATTCACGTTCTAGAACAGCCTCATCTTTCGTCATTGGAAATACAAGACCAAGCATATCTTTTTCGTCTGGATTAATATAAACATCTACAATACGATGGGCATAGCTTTTACTGCCTTTTAGCTTTTTAGGGTAAGCAATAACAGGTGATTCCTGAATCACTCGAAATGCCTTTACTGTAATTAATTCTGGATCGCCAGGACCAACGCCCAAGCCGTATAAAACACCTAAATTACTCATGATTTTCTTCCTTTCGATAAGCCGAAATAATGTATATTGGATTTAATGGCACAAAGCGTGTCATATCTAAAATAGGTTTACTGCGCGCAAGCTGTGCCTGCAAAATCTCAACCGCAAAACCACAAGCCTTAAACGCCTCGACGGCTTTATATAAATTCTCAATTGTCGCCGCATTTAAGACAATGCGACCATTAGACTTCAAACGTTGACAGCATAATTGCAGTAACTCGACCATTTCGCCCCCTGTACCACCGATGAAAATAGCATCAGGATCTGGGAAACTGTCTAATCCTGCTGGTGCTTTGCTATGAATTGCAGTCATATCAACACGGAATTTTTGCTGATTTTGGA
Source organism: Lysinibacillus sp. FSL K6-0057 (assembly GCF_038630885.1). NCBI lineage: Bacteria > Bacillati > Bacillota > Bacilli > Caryophanales > Bacillaceae > Lysinibacillus > Lysinibacillus sp. FSL K6-0057. Next base: position 3,116,069 of record NZ_CP152047.1, read on the forward strand.
GACAATTTTCTAAATCAGGGGCATTTTTCTCAACAGCAAATACTTGTCCTTCTGGTGCAAGCTTACCTGCCTCAATTGCCATTGATCCCGTACATGTGCCAATATCCCAAATAATGCTATCCTGTTGAAGCTGCATGGCTTGCAAACTTAAAACTCGAATTTCTTTCTTTGTAATAAGTCCTTTATCTGGCTTGCGTTGTGAAAATTCTTCATCATCAATCCCAAGTGTGTAGCGTTTCGGTGCTATTGTTTGTTTTAAAATCACAACATTTAAAGGCGAAAAATGAGTACTTTCCATTTCATCAAGCGAGTACCAGCCACTTTTTTCGTTTTCACCCTGTAAATTTTCGGCTACAAACGCACGGTATTCTGTCATACCAAAATGCTTTAAATATCGAGCGAGAGCATTCGGACTATTCTCAGCATCTGTTAAAAGTGCTACTTTCTTTTTGCCATCAATTCGCTGTGCCAAGCCCTTCATTGGGCGTCCATGTATGCTCGTTACGTAAGCGTCCTGCCAGCTTTCTCCCATTTTCGCAAAGGCAAGCTGGACAGAGCTCATATAGGGATAAACCTCTATTTGTAGCTTTTTAGCTAAATAGCCTCCGATGCCATAAAATAATGGATCTCCAGATGCAAGGATCACCGTATTTCTTGTTTCTTCAGACAATCTTTCAACAAGTGCTGAAAGACCTCCTTTTATAAGGATTTTTTCACCCATAAAGTTTGGGAAGAAATCCAGTACGCGCTCACCACCAACAAGTACCTCACAGTCTTCAATCCACTGAAGGTATTGTGGTAATAAGCTTGCTAATCCGTTATCCCCGATCCCAATCAATTTCATCGATCGATGCAATGTCATCAGCCCTTCCTAATAATTGTCCCTGCATCGAATAGATCGATGTGGAAAGCGTTAAACCGCCCCTAATATGACGGATGGAGGAATAGCAGCACGCCTCACATAAATGATGGAAGAACGCGTCATAGCCCTTCTCCATCATAATTTCACCTACTTGTGACGCTGTATTTGCGTCCAGAACTTGTGCTATGGTTTCTCCATCGGCTCCTATATCCTCTGCCAGTTGTGCTAAAAAATTAAAGTCGATTGGCGCACTTTTGGAATGCACCATCATGACACCTTGCGCCACTTTTGAAAATTTCCCCATCATACCAACAAGTGATACTTGTTTGATGCCGAGGCGCTTACAATGTTTTAATGTAAAACCAACAAAGTCACCCATTTCAATAAACGCTTCTTCTGCTAGATGTGGGTATTGTTTCATCGCAAATTTTTCACTACGACCACCTGTTGTCACCACTAAGTGCTCACAGCCAGCCTCTTTCGCTACACTAATGGCTTGGACAATACTGGCCATGTACGCAGAACTCGAAAAAGGCACGACGGTTCCCCTTGTGCCTAAGATTGAGATGCCTCCAAGTATACCGAGTCGCCCATTTAACGTTTTTTTAGCAATCTCCTCTCCTTTCGGTACGGAAATTACCACGTTCACGCCTCGTGTAATGTGAAATTCGTCCAATACACCTTGGACCGTGCTATAAATCATTTTACGTGGTACAGGATTAATGGCCGCCTCTCCGACAGGCACTGGCAAGCCAGGCTTTGTGACACGCCCGACGCCAATTCCTCCATCTAAATGAATACCAGGTGTATCTGCCCAACTCACTGTGCCAACGATGAGTGCCTGATGGGTCGCATCAGGATCATCACCAGCATCTTTAATCGTTTCACAGCTGACAGCATTTTCTTCAAATATGCATTTTTCAATTGTAAAGGTTGCATCTCGACCAATAGGTAAATGGATTGTACTTGTTTCTTGCTCCTCCTTGGTAATAAGAGCAAGCAATGCAGCCTTTGATACCGCAGTTGCACAGGCTCCCGTCGTATAACCGTGACGCATGTCTTTGGGATCCTTTTTTGGCTTCCGCTCCATTATTTTTTCGCCTGTTCGTCCGCTAAAAGTGAGATGGCATTTAATGCGGCAACCGTCACTGTACTACCGCCTTTACGACCAACATTGGTAATGTACGGAATCCCTTCTAGTTTAAGCAGCTCTTCTTTTGACTCGGCTGCTGACACGAAACCAACAGGCATACCGATAATTAAATCTGGTTTTGCTAGTCCTTCTTTAATTAAACGAATCAATTCCAGCAATGCGGTTGGTGCATTACCAATGGCATAAATACCACCTTCATGTAATGTTGAAGCCTTTTGCATCGAAATAATGGCACGAGTTGTATTTTGTTTTTTCGCTTCGATTGATACATCTTCATCCGCAATATAGCAATGCAAATCGCCACCATGTTTTTGGAAACGCTTTTTACCAGAGCCACTTTCAATCATTTGCACATCTGCAATCACATGACGTCCTGCAAGAATAGACTTGATACCCGCTTCAATTGCCCCTGGTGTAATGATGACACTACGTCCTAGCTCGAAATCAGCCGATGCATGGATAATACGACGTACAACTTTCCATTCATCATCTGAGAAGTCATGCTCGCCCATTTCCTCTGCAATAATGGCGAAACTGTAATCGTAAATTTTATCTGGGTCTACCGTTAATGGTTTGAAATCTGTTTTAAAATCCATGGAAAATGCCTCCTAAATTGTCTGTTCAACAGCCTTTAATACTTCTTCAAATGTTGAATATTGTTGGCCGTATTGAATATTTGGTCTAGCAATAAGAATTGTTTCAATCTGACATGCAAGAGCTGCCTCTAGCTTCTCATCCACTGAGCCAACTTTACCGCTTTCTTTGGTGATCATCAGCGTCACTCCGTATTGACGAAAGAGAGCTTCATTTAATTCCTTTGAAAACGGACCTTGAATCGCCACAATATCTCGCTGTGCCACTCCTAGCGCCTCACATTTTTCCATATTGTCCAGTCGTGGAAGCATACGAGCGATTACTCTTGTGTTTTCTAAGCCCTGTAACACCTTTGTAAATGTAGCGAGTGTTTTACTTCCCGTCGTTAGCATAATGACACCGCGTTTTTCTGCAGCTAACTGAGCTGCCTCCTCATAATCCTTTACAACAGTAATTAAAGGATGGGCATAATGTTCATGAGCTCGCTCATAGCGAATATAAGGAATTTGTGCCTGTTTCGCCGCTGCCATCGCATTTTTAGATGCCTCCTCCGCAAATGGGTGAGAGGCATCTACCACCAATTGATAGCCTTGCTCTGTCATAATGGTCGCCATTTCCTCAGCCGTCAGTCGACCAATTAAATGTGGCAGGCCAACGTCAGCAAGACTTGAGGCTGCCGATTCGGTGACGACCGTAGCTGTCACCGCATGACCTGCGCTTTGTAATGCAAGGGCTAAATCCCTTGCATCACTCGTCCCCGCTAACATGAAAATCATTTTACCGGCTCCTCTTCATGATGATGGTCGTGGTCGTGGTCATGCTCATGATGGTGGTGATGGTCATGCTCATGATGGTGGTGATGGTCATGATCATGATGGTGATGATGATGTGCATGTCCATGTACTGCCGCATAGGCACGATAGTCTTCTAGATCTTGCATACCTGTTGATGTACCGTTGACCGCCTGTTCAATACGCTCTAATAGAACATTTTGTAAACGTTCATGGTAGCCAAAATAGTTAGCAATTTGAATATCACAGTCTGGATAAAGTTCATTAAACTTCTCACACATGCCATTCATACGTTCCATCAAAATGCCTGTGAATAAAAAGTAAGGTAGCATGATGATTTTTTTTGCACCTAGTTTGACACAACGTTCAATTCCTTCTTCAACTCGTGGATCTGTGACACCCATAAAAGCACTTTCCACGTATTTTACAGGTAGTTTTTCCCATAAAAGTCGTGTAATTTTATAAAAATCGCCATTAGCAGATGGATCACTGCCTCCTCGTGCAATCAATAAAATAGCCGTGTCTTGCTGCTCTTGTTCTGAATTAAAGCCAATTTCAGCTAAGCGATCTTGTAAAATGGCAAAGATTTCATCATGGATGCCAATTGTTTGACCATATGTGAATGTAATCGTTGGATAATGCTCACGCGCATGCTCGATTTCTGCTGGAATATGCAGTTTTGAATGGCCTGCATGAAGTAAAATGATTGGAATCACATGAACCTCTGTAGCTCCCTTTTTCACACAGTTTGTAATACCTTCTTCAATGTTAGGTGAAGCAAATTCAAGGAAACAAGTTTCCACTAAAAATTGTTCGTCAATACGCGGTGTCATTTGTTCGATAAATGTACGAACCTCATCATTTCCTGCTGCTAAACGGCTCCCATGGCCGACAAATAAAATAGCTTTCATCTCTTTACCCCTTACTAGTCGCCGCACGGAGCTGGCTCTACTTTTATTTTGGAAGACATATCTTGATACGTAAAATGCAGTATCTTTTTCACACGTTTAAAATATTTAAACAAGCGTTCATTTGGATGAGCATTTGCTTGGTATTCTTCAATAATATCTGTAATGAGTGGAATCAGCTGATCAGGCTCCAACCCTTCTACAACAGGCTGTGCTGCGTGAGCCGTACGACCAACTGGCTTTGCTCCAATAAAGACATCAAATTTACTTTTACGGTAGACGATGCCAATATCATCAAATACAGCTCGATAACAGGCCATACCACAGCCATTAAAGCCAATATTTAATGTTTTCGGTAAAGACATGCCACCAAGTTTTTCTTGTATTTCTTCGGCGTATGGTATCGAATCAGCCTTTTCACCATAGCAAAAATCACAAGCCTTCAGAGATAGCACATCACCAATCGGTGCTAATAAAAAGCCTACTTCCTGCAATTTCTCTGTGATCTGTTCAGGGGCAGTCGTTGGTATTTTCAAATGGATTTGATGATCTGGTGTATATTCCATCGTCCCCTCTTCCCCAACGACCTCTGCTAACGTCAGCATTTGCTGAGGAGTAAAAAACTTATTGGCCACACCTGGGCTCACTGCTAATTCAAAAATAGATTCTATTTTTTGCTGTACAAGCTTCGGTGTTACGTTGACTGCGTTTGTCCCTTTCACCATTGCGAGTGCCGCTGTAGCCATTTCAAGTGCTGTTTTTTTCGGCTTTGGCGTAGCGGCTATACTGGGTTTATTAAAGCGCCCTGCATTAGGATCAGCTGTAAAGTCATTTCTTGCTGTTCCTGTCTCTTGATTCATTGCCCAAGGTTCATTTTCTTCACGCAAACGTTGATGTGGACGTAATGGTTGTTTTTCTTCCCCCAGGGTATATTTACGTTGGTAACCGCGTGGCGTAATCATCTTATTGTCATAGAAAAATGTTGATGAATTCCCGATAATGACAGTTGTCAGCATACCAATATCATGTTCTAGCATTTCTGCTAGCGTTGTCATGGTCACTTCTTGACGTTCTCGATACGCACTTTTCACAAGCCCTACTGGTGTGTCTGGCGAACGATATTCTAAGAGAATTCGCTGAGCTTCGACAATTTGTCTTGTACGGCGACCACTTTTAGGATTGTATAATGCGATGACAAAATCTGCCATAGCAGCTGCCTCGACACGCTTTGCAATCAAATTCCAAGGTGTTAGATGGTCACTTAAACTGATTGTACAAGCATCATGCATAATGGGTGCACCAAGTATGCTCGCACATGAATTAATCGCAGAAATACCAGGAACAATTTCTACTTCAATTCCTGTTGCTTCTGTCCAGCCTAGCTCGATTAACACCTCATACACTAATCCCGCCATGCCATAAACGCCTGCATCACCACTCGAAATCACCGAGACAATGCTCCCTGCCTCTGCTTGACGAACGGCTTCCTGCGCACGGGACACCTCTTCTGTCATGCCTGTGCTAACAATCGATTTCGCACTAACTAAATCTTGAATCAGCTCTACATAGGTTTTGTAGCCTATAATCATATCACTTTGTTGTAAAGCTTCTACTGCACGTGTCGTAATATGCTTAAAATCTCCAGGTCCAAAGCCTACTACGAAAATTTTTCCTTTTTGCGCCATGTTGTTACCCCTCTTTCACCTTTTCGATCCCTTTAATGGCTGTTGTTTGAGCAGTACGCTGTAATGTACCTTCACGAAGTGTAAAGACATGTTCGTTGTATAAGGATTCATGATGTAAATCTTGTACTAGTGTCCTAGCATGCTCTGTTGATGGCACACGATACCAATTCCCTTGAGGGTAGGCGATTACCACACAGGCATCCTTGCATCGTCCATTACAGCGCGTTCTTGTCGTATGTATTTCTTGATCGAGTGCTTGTCGCTGTATTTCATCTCGAATGGCTAAGGTAATTTCCTCACCATCCTTATTCATGCAACTACTGCCATTGCAAATAAAGAGATGTGTTTTCATCCCCTCTAAATTCCATGTTGTCATCTTCTGTCTCCCCTCATTTGCTTTCTGGAAAAAGAAAAACCTTTACTCTAAATCGAAGAGTAAAGGTTTTGTAGAAGCCAAATAAAAACGAATAGCATGAAATAAAGGTACTCGCTTCCGCTTCAACTTCTCCCTCCGAAAAGTTTGCATGCACAATCAAATAAGCAGGTTTCCTGACTTAAGCTTCATTTTACAGTCGCACCTTCCCAAGTTTGCACCAGTGGCTTTGCGATTTCATCAGCTATTACAGTAGCGGGGGCTGTATTGGATTTTCACCAATTTCCCTATTATCTCGAGCTATTCGAGCACTTATTGACGTTTTATATGAAATTTTTATTAGTATTTTAAATAGAAAACTGTCTTAATCATATCTTATTATTTTAAAATTTCAATATTTCTTTAAAAATTTATGACAAATTTATCAATTTTGAAGTGAACTGGGGTATAAAATTTATACAATATCCATCATTAGCACAATGAATATTATCAGAATATTCGCCGTTGACCTTTAATTAAAAAAATTTTATAAAAAGGTATAGCATATTTATGGAAAATCATGTTACACTTTGTCGTGAAATCTCACAATTGAATGTTTTTCGGTGTAAAATGCTTGCCATTTTGCTTAAAAGGGAAGCCGGTTTGAGTCCGGCGCGGTCCCGCCACTGTAATAGGGAGCTTTATAGAATATGTCACTGTCCAACGGATGGGAAGACCTATAAAGTATTGAACTAGAGCCAGGAGACCTGCCGAAAAATAGGTGATCGTTTCAGCCTACGAGGATAGGTGTGCGGCTTAGCAGATGAGAATGTTATTTGCTTTTTTAGCTATGCACTTTTCCACCAACGGAGAAGTGCTTTTTTATTTACGCACGCTACATTCTAAAAATCTATTAATTAGTTAGGAGGAAAGCTTTTTGAAATTTTCATGGTGGAAACTTAGTTATTTTTTATTGGCCTTTTTAATTGTGCCAAAACGTGCCTTTGCGATGCATATCATGGAAGGTTTTTTACCAATCGAATGGGCGATTTTTTGGTGGGTTATTTCTATTCCTTTTATCGTTCTAGGATTGCGTTCTATTCGCAAAACAATTGAAGAAAATCCTGAAACAAAGATGCTTTTAGGGCTTTCAGGAGCCTTTGCTTTTGTGCTATCTGCCTTAAAAATCCCTTCTGTTACAGGTAGCTGCTCTCACCCAACTGGTGTTGGACTTGGGACAGTTCTCTTTGGCCCTCTAGCCATGAGTGTAATTGGAACAATCGTTTTATTATTCCAATCTTTATTATTAGCACATGGAGGAATCACGACTTTAGGGGCGAACGCCTTTTCGATGGCTATTGTAGGTCCTTTTATTGCTTACTTTGTCTTTAAAGGAGCACAAAAAGTAGGTTTGTCATTTTCACTAGCCGTATTTTTCGCAGCTATGCTTGGTGATTTAGGTACATATGTTGTGACTTCTGTACAACTAGCACTAGCCTTCCCTTCAGAAGTTGGAGGCTTTATGGCATCCTTTACAAAGTTTGCAGGTATTTTTGCTTTAACTCAAATTCCTTTAGCGGTGAGTGAAGGGATTTTAACGGTCATTGTGATGAATTTCTTGAAAAAATACAATATTAGCGAATTAAAAACTTTACGTGTTTTCTCAACAAAGGAGGCACATTAACAGATGAAAAAAAATTTATTGTTATTAGCAATTGTTGTGTTGTTAGCCATCATTCCATTGTTCATACAAAAAGGTGCTGAATTTGGTGGTGCTGATGGAGAGGCAGAAGCAGCCATTGGTGAAATCAATGCGGAATATGAACCATGGTTCGAAAGCCTATGGGAGCCACCAAGCGGTGAAATCGAAAGCTTATTATTCGTGCTACAGGCAGCTATTGGAGCTGGCTTTATTGGCTACTTCATCGGCTATATGCGTGGCAAACATAAAGAAGGTTAACCATTATGTTACTCATTGATAAGTATGCCTATCTTAATAAGCTAGCGTCTGTTCATCCGCTAGAAAAAATGATATTTTCACTTGGACTACTTCTCATAACGCTCATCTTGAGAGATGAACGACTTTCACTCATTACATTTTTTGTAATGAGTGCTTTTATCATTTTAGGTGCAAAAATTCCGCTTACATACTATGCCAAGTTATTATTGCTACCTGGTTTTTTCTTATTCACAAGTCTCGTATCTATTTTACTTTCCATTACACCGTCAACCAATGCACTACCTGCCCATATTTGGTCTTATACATGGACGAATTGGACTGTTTTCATTGGGAACGCAAGTGTGCTATTAGCGCAGCAGCTGTTCTTTGTCGTTCTGGGCAGTATTAGTTGTTTATACTTTTTAATTCTAACCACTTCTGTACAAGGAATATGTTATGTGCTACGACAATGGCGACTCCCCTCTTTATTGGTTGAGCTCGTCGAACTAACTTATCGTTTTATTTTTATGTTTTTAGAAAGTATGCAAAATATCCATCTAGCCCAGCAAGCGCGTCTCGGCTACCATTCACCGATGCAATGGCTACGCTCTGTCTCCATGCTCATTGTGGCATTATTTGTGGAAATGTTTCAACGTAGTCGGGAGCTCAACAATGCCATGCAATCACGTGGTGGCGAGGCCGTCTACTGGCAAGAGATGGGCTCCTATAGCAAGAAAAATTGGCTAGGCATGGCAGCAATATTACTAGTCCTCATCGTATATGGAGGGTATTTCACATGACAGCATTTTATTTTGAACTCAACCAATTATCATATGCCTATGCAGATGGTACGAAAGCGTTGTCAGATATTACATTAGACATTCCAAAAGGGAAAAAAATCGCCATACTCGGGCATAATGGCGCAGGAAAATCGACTTTGTTTCAGCATCTTAATGGTATTTTGAAACCTACAGCTGGGACGATTTTATTCGAAGGCAACGGACTAGAATATAGTGGAAAAGCTTTAAAAATTCTACGTCAGCAGGTAGGCATTGTCTTTCAAAATGCAGATCATCAGCTTTTTTCAGGAACCGTCAAGCAAGATATAGCATTTGGACCATTGAACCTCGGCTGGTCTACTGAAAAAATGGAAGAAAAAATAGCATGGGCCGTTGCGCAAACCGAAGTGGAAGATTTGCTCGATAAACCCATTCATTTTCTAAGCGTAGGTCAGAAAAAGCGTGTGGCGATGGCAGGTGTTTTAGCGATGGAGCCCTCTGTCCTTTTATTAGACGAACCAACGGCAGGTCTTGATAATTATTATGCTACACAAGTATTACAATACTTAGCCAAATTAGAAGATGGTGAGAGAACCATTTTACTAGCAACTCATGACATTCCTCTCGCCTATGAATGGGCAGATTTAATGATCGTCATGGAAGCAGGAAAAATTATTTATAACGGCGATCCAATTGCCTTGTTTTATGAAGAAGAATTATTAAAACGCGCACATCTTGAACGGCCATGGATTTTTGAGATGGTCATGGCATTACAAAAAAAGAAGCTATTGCAGGAAAACATCACAATCCCCCGCTCCAAAAATGAATTACAACAATTAATCGAACAGATCTAAAGCTTTTCACAATGCGAGGTATCCGAAAAACGGACAGTGTTTAATTGTCCGTTTTTCATGTTGTTGAAAAAGATGATGTCAACGGCAGAAAAAGCAACTTGGCAAGGTGAGGGGTTGATTTCCGTTCCGCCAGCGTCCTTTCCAGGGGGCGTCCGAGGAGCCGCTTCACTCACTTCCGTTCGCTCCAGGGTCTCCTCTGTGACGCTCAATCCCCTAGGAGTGACGCTGGCTCCACTCCAATCAACCATTCTGCAAAGTGTCTTTACTTTTTTCATAGCAGCATAGCGATTAAATCGCCCATTATTTGTATTCTTAGAGGGGATAAACTCTTATTTTCAATGTGGAGAAGTGATGCGTGACAACACCTCTTCCTAAAGAGTCGTGAAGACCTTCACTTTATTTGAAAACCTTTGCTAAAAAGTCAGTGGGTTGAAGTGGAAGGCTACTTGACTCCCGTGGGATAGCGAGACAGGCGAAGCCCTGCACGGAGCGGTAGCGGAGGAAGCGATTCGGCGCTCGCCCACAGGAAAGCAAGTAGCCTGCAACGGAAATCCATTTCTACCTTTCAATTGACTGTTTTGTTTTTCAACACTAAGAAAAACGGACAGTGTTTAATTGTCCGTTTTTTCGTTATACCCACCATAAGTTAAAATAACGAAGAAAAATTTTCCTCCATTACGAAACTTTTCTAATCTTTATCCGTATTAGTATAGTCAAGATTTAATTTATAACACCAAGGAGAGATAACAATTGAAAAGTTGGTATAAAAAATCAGTCGCTGTTGTAGCATCCGTTGCACTCATGGTTCCTGCTGCTTCTGCATTTGCTGAGGCACCCCAGCATAAAGCAAAGAACGTGCTGGCAAACAGTGCGAAACAAACAGAGAAAAATGAAGAAAAATGGATGAGTAAGGATACAATTGTTATCAAGCATTCAGGTCTTGATAAAAACGTACATAAAAAAATTGGCTCCAAAGTCATCCGTTCTATTCCTTCATTAGGTTATGATGTCGTGCAACTAAATAAAGGCGTATCGATAGAAAAAGCCGTCTCTTACTATTTAAAGCAAAACGGGATATCAAGTGTATCTCCTAGCTACGTCTATCATTCTTTCAATAAAGAAGCTGATCCCAAGAAACAAGAGATGTATCATTTAAACCTACTGCAAATGGATAAGGCACTGGAATTAGCAGGCAACCATGATGTCACAGTTGCTGTCATTGATTCTGGTGTGGATTTTAAACACCCCGATCTAAAGTCACAAGTACTCCCACCCTATAATGCAGCAGCACCTGCTAATACTACTTATTCAGGCGATCACGGAACACATGTGGCAGGTATTATCGCCGCAGCAAAAGATAATGGCGTAGGTGGGCATGGGATTAATCCGAAAGCGAAGTTACTGCCAATTGATGTATTTAACGGCAAAGAAGGTGCTAATGATTTCATCATTGCACAGGGTATTCTATATGCAATTGAGCAGGGCGTTGACATCATTAATATGAGTCTAGGAGGCTATGGTGAATCTCCACTGATGAAGGAAGCCGTTCAGAAAGCCATTGATAGTGGTATTACGATTGTGGCAGCTGCAGGAAATGAATCGACAGATGAATACTCCTTCCCCGCTTCTTTCGAAGGTGTCATTAGTGTGGGTTCAACGAATGAACGCAACAAACTATCAAGCTACTCCAATTACGGCCCGTCCGTTGATATTGTTGCACCAGGTGAAGACATTTATAGTACCGTCCATGATGCGAAAAAAGGATCATCCTTTGTCAAATTTAGTGGCACATCCATGGCCTCTCCAGTCGTGGCAGGTATCGCTTCTCTGCTTAAATCAAAAGATCCATCTTTAAAACCGCATCAAATAGAAGCGATTCTAGAAATGACAGCACAAGATTTGGGCGAAAAAGGTTATGATCTTACTTATGGTCATGGACTTGTCGATCCTGTAAAAGCATTACAGTTTGATTTAAACAAACTGCCTAAGCATTATGCAGAGACAAAGGAAGATCGTATTCAAAACGCCAAGGTCCTTGCTAAAAATAAGCTAAATACAGAACAGGGTGCTTTTGAACAGCAAGACGAAAAGAAATGGTATAAAGTCGATTTAGAAGAAAATGAATATGCTCAATTGACATTAAAAGGCGCTGACAAATACGACTATGCCTTTGATTTATATTTCTACCCAAATAGCGGAATTGGTGATGTAGAGCCGATCCATGTTAATGATGTACGTGTCGGAAAAAAAGAAGGTTATCTATTTAAAGCAGATCAAAAGGGAACGCTTGTAATTGGTGTCAAAGATCACAATGGTAGCTATAGCTTAAAAGGCAAATCTACTTATATTTTTACAGCACAAACAACGAAAGACTTGCCAATCGATACAGTAGACAAGTCTTCAATGGAGCCTATCAAAAAGTTCCCATATAGTACAGCAGGTAAAAACTATACATTACTGTCAAAAGATCAACAACAAGATCAAGATTACTTCACGTTCTCTGTCAAAAAACCGACGACATTACAGTTTGATCTATCGGGTATTCCAGGTGTCACTGCCTCAATGGAGCTCTATCTAAAAGACGACTTTCTTCCTGTACCACCAGAAGAAATCGATCAAGCTGAAAATGATGAAGATGAAGAATTGGAAGCCTATCCAATGCAGACCGCTTATGGTACAGCAAAAGGTGAGCCGGTCCGTATGATTATCGACGCTGTTCCCGATCAAGAGTACGTTTTAAGTGTCTCTAATGAGAGTAATAGTGAGTTTTCTATGGAGATGTTCTTTAGTGGCGGCATTGAAAAAGAAGAAACAATCAGTGAATCGATGATCCCTTACACATTAAAAGGTGAAGTGGTTACCCTTCCTCCTGATGAGGATGGACTACCTGTTGATGAAGTCATGTTCGAAGAAAATGTTCTTGAGGACCAATTACCACTTACAGAGAATAACATAAAAAAACGTAATGAAATTGACAGCTTGATGAGTATGTTAATGAATCCTACGGGTTCAGGCAACCTAGAAAATGTTGATCCTATCATTAAGCAGGCGATCCGTTTTGAAATAGGCGAAGATCAAAAAGCTTATTTCCAAACAGACTATGATGAGGATTATTTCTTGTTTAAAGCGAAGGAAGACGCCCTTTATAGCTTCAGCTTTTTGAAAGGATTGAACCAAATGCCGACGGGTACAGTATTTGAGTATGACGAAGAAGCAAAGGAGTTAATCCCCGTTTCTTCCTTAACAAATAGCCTTGGCATACTGGCACTACTACTTGGTACAGCTGGTAATGAGGACGATGCAAAAGTTATTCCATTGAAAAAGGACAAAACCTACGTGGTAGCCGTTGTCAATGCTGGAGAACGATCTGTCGAGCCTTATACATTGAAAACAAAGAAAATAGGCGATATTCCAGCAGAGTACAATCCAAACAATCATGAGGAAGCAAAAGCGCTAAAAATCCAACCAGGTACTACTTATAAAGATCACCTGATTTATCAAGATGATGTAGATTATTACTATTATAAGCAACAAGGCAATGATGAGGTCATGAGTCTGCTTCTTTCTTCAGTTCCCTTTACAAATGAACAATTAGCTCAACTACCTAAAGAACTACAAAAAGACTTAAAATTTGCAGGAGCTATCATCGAAGATACAAACGGCAATATGAAAATTGATGCCAAAGAAATGGAAACAGAAATTCCATTTGGACTAGGTGATAATATTCTTGAAATGTTACTTGGAATGATGGGTACAAACGATGTAAATACATCGTTTAAGGCGAAGAAGGATCGAGGTTATTTTATTCTTGTCAACAGCATGGGGCTTGGCCAGGTTTCGATTCAGCCCTATACATTAACATTGTTTGATCATAAGCATGTGGATGAAGACAGTGATTCAAAATTAGTCAATGGTATACCTAGCAAACCATCTGTCCTTGTGAAAAAAGATGAGAAATGGGTTGCAACGCAATATTTAAATGCAGGTATTCCATTTGGTGATAAAGACTATTTTGAATGGAACAACGACCAGAAGCGTGAAGTCTTCTTCTCACTTCAAACAGAAAAAGCGTTGGATGGTGTTATTCGAGTGTTGGATGCAAACGGAAAAACCGTTAAAACATTCGATCTTTACGGAGTTGGTGATGCCGAAGTTGGCACGGTGGAGCTAGATGCAGGCAAATACTATATTGAAGTAAGTGAGTTTGATGGTAAAGCTAGCACTCAACCTTATACGCTTGAAATAAAATAAATGAAATCAAGCAAAATCCCCTAGATCATCACGATTTAGGGGATTTCATGTTGTTGAAAAAAGATCATGTCACTAGCAGAAAAAGACTTTTTAGCAAGGTGAGGGGTTGATTTCCGTTCCGCCAGCGTCCTTTCCAGGGGGCGTCCGAGGAGTGACGCTGGTTCCACTCCGATCAACCATTCTGCAAAGTGTCTTTACTTTTTTCATACTAGTATAGAAATCAAATAACCCAATATCTGTATTCTTAGGTGGGATAAACTCTTATTTTCAATGTGGAGAAGTGATGCGTGACAACATCCCTTCATAAAGAGTAGGGAATACCTTCACTTTATTTGAAAACCTTTGCTAAAAAGTCAGTGGGTTGGATTGGAAGGCTACTTGACTCCCGTGGGCTAGCGAGACAGGCAAAACTCTAAACGGAGCGGTAGCGGAGGAAGCGATTCGGCGCTCGCCCGCAGGAAAGCAAGTAGCCTGCAACGGAAATACCTTTTCACTTTTCATAAAAATTCTATTGATGGTTTTGTTTTTCAACACTATGAAAGAAGCATTTTCATCCAAGATGAGATGCTTACAAGTTCAGCTTACATAAAATATTTAACATAATTACAATATTCATCTTGCTTCATTTGTAGCTTTTCATAAAGCTTGCGTGCATTTACATTGTCAGCCGCCGTTTGCAGTGTGACATAGCGAGCAGATTGTTGCTCACAATAGCGAAATACCTTTTCCATCAATGCCTTGCCCACCCCTAGGCCTCTAGCATCCTCTGTTACATAAATATCATTTAAAATATAGGCACGTTGTAAAGCGATGGACGAAAATGTTGGATATAATTGCGTAAATCCGATCACCTTGTCATCTACCAGCGCTATAAAAATGACGGATTCTTTCAAGGCCAATCGTAATTGTAAAAATGCCTTGGCACTGCTTATATCTGACTCAATTCCATAAAATTGACGATATTCATCAAACAGTTTTGATAAATCCTCTAGTTCATTCATTGTTGCTTGCAGTATTTCCATTCTAGTCTCCCCTTGTGTCTACCCATGATTGTCTAGCTTTATAAATCTAGTTTTTATTATATAGGAAATAATGGTATAAAGAAAAGAATACTCCTCTAAATCGAGAAAAGATTCACTTTTATTCACCTAAATAATTAGCAACCTTCTGGACGATCTGCCTCCAGTTTAATTCCTTGCGGGCAAATGCTTGGAGCTGTACACAAGTATCGGCCAGCAAGGTTTCCTGTGCTGCAACTTGTTGCAATGTCCGCCCTACCGCCTCCCAATCATGGGTAGGATGGATTGTACCAAAACGCTGTTGTTGCGTAATATCAGCAGCACCATCCACATCCGTTGTCACGATATAGCAACCATTTTTAGCTGCCTCTGCAAAGACGTGAGCATAGCATTCAACTAAAGATGTTAAGCAAAAAATTTTAGCCTTGCGATACTCCTCTTCTAGCTGAGCCTTATCAATAATCGGTCCTACCATCGTCACTTGAGCGGCAAGCGGATGATCATCCAGTAACAGTCTCAGCTCCTCTTGAAATGTGGCTGACATCGGCCCTACTAAACGAAGCTCCCAATCTGGCAGTTGTGCCGCTAAAAATGCTTTAACCGTCAACATAGTTTGCTTCTCCGGTGCATCTAAGCGCCCAACTGTTAAAATTCTATTTTCTTTCTCATGAAATGGCACTGGCTCTGTGGGAAAATGCTCAAAAAAGCCGTTGGGTATATGTTTAATTTCCAATTGCGAAAATTCTTGGATTGACGTTTGAATGGATGCACATTCGGAGGTGAGGAGATCACATAGCTGCAACAACTCTAAAAAATAGGGATAGGTTTTTAATCGATTTAACCAAAATCGATTGACATCTAATTTCATATAAATTTTTCCATTCGGATTGAAGTGCTTATAGGTTTTCAGAATGGCTAAATAGGATGGATACGGTCCTATGGCAAAGGCAATGTCGATATCCTTTGCATGCTTGGCTAAATAGGCATTCATATTCGCCACATAATCATCTTCAAATGGTACGGACTCAAATTTTACAGCGGGAAAAACTTGTTGAAGAAGAGCATCATTCATTTCTGTCGTTACAATAGTCACGTCATAGCCTAAATGTTCCCCCAATAAAATAGGCACTAGACACAAATCTTTGAAAATATGGGCATCTGAAAGTTTATAAGATTCCACGCTACAAATAAATGCGATTCTTTTTGTCATCGTATCCCTCTTTCTAAAAAAGCGCTCTGACTAGTTTATGACCTTGCCTGCTAAACGTGCTTATCTTAGTAAATTTTTGTCTCTCTTATGCCATTTCTCTAGCAACATAAAATTTCTATCTAAAAACAACTCTCTTAAAAACTTCCTAAAACAAGCAATTGCCTACAGTAGCACTACGTCTACGCATATTGTATTAAAGAATCTACTCAGTCACATAGAACAACTCTACGAATGCACATAGAATGGAGGGATCAGATGAAGATTAGTTTTTTATCACCTGCATTTAATAGCGAAGAATGGATTTTAACGATGCTTGATAGTATTCCTAAAGAATATGCCTATGAAATTATCGTGGTGGATGATGGCTCTACAGACAATACGTTAGCCATCTTACAGGACTATCAGACAAACTGTGCAGCTTTAAAAATCATCGTTCACCCAACGAATTTAGGTGCGAGTGTTGCCTATAATCGATGCATTGCAGAAGCGACAGGAGATTATATAGCCATCATCGATAGTGATGACCACTATTTACCCGCCATTCGCAATGTACTAGCACAAGTGGATGGTACATTTGATATTTACTATTACAACATGATTATTAAGAATGGCTTTGCTTTTATTAAAGACGAATCCAACCGCTACTCCTTACCTGGACAATTTAAAATTATCCGGAGAAGTTTAATTGGAGATGCGAAATTTACAATACGCAAAGATATAGCAGGAGATTGGGATTTTAATTGCGCCCTGATGGATAAAAATCCGACAAGTAAATATACTAACGAATTTGCTTACTGGTACAACTACCCGAGAGAAAACTCGGAATGTGATCTACATCAAAGAGGATTGAAATAATAGCGTGCAGGAGGTGTAACGAACCATACCATGTTTACAGATAAAATATTATTGATTACTGGCGGCACTGGCTCTTTCGGGAATGCCGTATTAAAGCGATTTTTAAATACGGATATCAAGGAAATTCGTATTTTTTCAAGGGATGAAAAAAAGCAAGATGATATGCGGAAACGCTATCAGCATAGTAAAATCAAATTTCATATCGGGGATGTCCGTGACATTCAAAGCATTCATAATGCTATGTATCATGTGGACTATGTATTCCATGCCGCCGCTCTCAAGCAAGTTCCCTCCTGCGAATTTTTTCCCTTAGAAGCTGTGAAAACCAATATTTTAGGAACAGATCATGTCCTAACAGCCGCCATTCAAGCTGGCGTCAAGAAAATCATTTGCCTTTCAACAGATAAGGCTGCCTACCCTGTCAATGCAATGGGCATATCCAAGGCGATGATGGAAAAAACGTTTATTGCGAAGTCGCGAATGGTTGATCCTCACCAAACCCTGATTTGTGGCACTAGATACGGCAATGTCATGGCTTCACGAGGCTCGGTCATCCCATTATTCATCGAGCAAATAAAGGCTGGGAAATCTTTAACGATTACAGACCCTCATATGACACGTTTTATGATGAGCCTTGAGGAAGCGGTAGAATTAGTATTGTACGCATTCTCACATGCTCAAAATGGGGATATTATGGTGCAAAAATCACCTGCTGCCACGATAGAAAATTTAGCACAGGCTCTACTTGAGATCTTTCAAGCAAACAATGCCATGCAAATTATCGGAACACGACATGGGGAAAAAATGTATGAAGTATTATGTACAAAGGAAGAAGCGGCAAAAGCTATTGATATGGGTCATTTCTATCGAATCCCGGCGGATAATCGGGATTTGAATTATGGAAAATACCTCGATGAGGGCTCTCCTAAAATTACATTAACGGATGAATATAACTCAAACAATACACAACAATTAAGTGTGGCTGACATCAAAGAAAAGCTCTTAACATTGCCTCTTATACAAGAAGAGCTCCTTCATTGGACAGGAGGAAAGCCATGAAATTTTTAGTACTCGGTGCTACAGGTATGGCTGGCCACACCATTGCCACCTATTTATGTGAACAAGGGCATGATGTAACAACTTACTCTAGAACCCCTTTTCCCTATGGCAATAATAGAACCGGTGATGTGACGGACGCCCATTTCTTAAGGTCGCTACTACTAGACAAAGATGTAGATGTCGTCATTAATTGTATTGGTGTTTTAAACAATGCTTGTGAGGCTCATCCAGCCCAAAGCATTTTACTGAATAGTTATTTACCGCATGCCATTGTTTCTCTCCTAGAAAATCGACAAACAAAACTCATTCATCTAAGTACTGATTGCGTATTTTCTGGTAAAAATGCTCCCTACTATGAAGAAAGTGTACGGGACGGGGAAACCTTTTATGACCGCACAAAAGGATTGGGAGAAGTGAATGACAACAAGCACATAACATTTCGTAACTCGATTATTGGCCCTGATTTAAAAAAGGATGGCATCGGACTCTTCAATTGGTTTATGCAACAAAAAAGCTCCGTATATGGCTATTCGGGTGCTATTTGGACGGGAGTAACAACACTTACATTAGCTAAAGCCATTGAACGCGCTGCCCAAGAAGATTTAACAGGACTCTATCATCTCGTAAATACGACAACTATTTCTAAACATGATCTGCTTCATTTATTGAATAAACACTTCCTCAACAACAGAATAAAAATTCTTCCTCATCAGCTCGTCAATGTCAATAAAACATTAATAAATACAAGAAATGACTTCTCATTTGTTGTCCCTAGCTACGAAGACATGATCATCGAGATGAAGGAATGGGTATTGCAGCATCAAGATTTATATCCTCATTATTTTCAATAATCAATACATCAACTCCATTATGGATGACGATTCGTAATGGAGTTTCCCTACTCAATAACTGTCCCCTCAGGTAATTGACCATCCTTAATCCAATTCTCTACAAAGCGATTAAAAAATGCAGGCTGGGCTAATGATACGCCATGACCGATGTTCTTCAATAGCACACCCTTGCTATGTGGATGATTTTGCACAAGTGCTATAGCGGATTTTTTCATGTTGTTTTTCTCTTTGTCTCCCACTGTTATTAAAATCTTTCCTTGGGCTTTGTGAAAATCAGGTGGGATGGAAAATAACATATTTTCTCGCAAAATTTGAATCAATGTATCTACCTTCATCGTGGCACTCTCTTGATAGTAACGTTCAAAATAATCCTCATGAATGTAGAGGGTTTTCGCTTGAAGTTTCGCAAATGCTTTATTTTTTATAAGCGGAAAGGACAGCCGAATAAACGGTTGAAGCATCCTTTCTACAGTAGGAGAGGGTATCACAAGCGCACTATTGATGATGGTATAATCGATTAAACTCGGTTTTAGACTTAGCATTTGAATAGCGATTTGCGCTCCTAAGGAGAAACCAATCACGATAACAGGCTTCTCATTGGCTTTTTCCTCAATAAGCAGCAGAAGCTCTTTAGCACTATGTTCAATGGAAAATGGATCGTCTGACATTAGCTCTGGTATAACACAATGGAAATGGGCAAAATGCTGAATTTGTTGATCCCACATCCAGCCTCCAACGCCCCCTCCATGAATAAACATCATTAAAGGATGATGAGCATCCCCATACTCCTTGTATTGCATAGATACCCCCACTTTCATTCCATCTCATTCATGGTCATCTAAGAAATCTTTACTAAAGCTTGTTTGTGATTGATAGGACGAACGTTTCCCTAAATCTACACCACGTTTGATAATCCCCTTGCCAAACCGTCCCTCCATTTCATCGACAAGCTTGAGAATTGGTTCATCTTTCGCATGCTCTTGAAAATCAAAAATCGATAATTGCTGTGAATAATCTTTTCGATCCACCACATTGGAAACTGTTACACCTAGTAATCTTACAGGAGATTCATCCCAATGCTTATCAAATAATGTACAAGCAATGTCGTAAATTTCTTCATAACGATAAAGGACATTGGACATTGTTTTTGAACGCGTATGATTATGCCAATCAGCATCACGAATTTGGATGCTGACAGTGGAACCCGCTAAACGCTTGGCATCAAGACGCTCCACCACTTTCTTACATAGACCTTCAATCGTTTTATGAAGTGTACGAACATCTGTTACATCTTCAGGTAATGTTGTTGAATTCCCAACGCTTTTCGTATCAAAGATTGCCTCTGGATCGACCATGCGCTGATCCATACCATTGGCCCTTGCTCGAAGTCGTACCCCATTCTTTCCTAAGATTTGCTTCATTTTAAATTCTTCTGTCTTAGCTAAATCACCTATCGTAAATATGCCTTGTGCATTTAATTTTTTAGCTGTACTTGCTCCAATCCCATGCATACTGACAACCTCACGATGCCACAACTGCTGTTCAATATCCCGTATCCGTAGTACAGTAATTCCCATCGGTTTCTTCATATCAGAAGCTGTTTTTGCTAAAAATTTATTCGGTGCAATACCGATGGAACAAGGTAAATCCAACTCAGCTAAAATGCGCGCTTGTATTTCCTGGGCAATACTTAAGGCATGTCGTTCCTTGCTTAACTCAGTCACATCCAAGTAGCCCTCATCAATCGAAACAGGCTCTACTAATGGTGTATAGCTTCGAAGA
Organism: Lysinibacillus sp. FSL K6-0057; assembly: GCF_038630885.1. NCBI lineage: Bacteria > Bacillati > Bacillota > Bacilli > Caryophanales > Bacillaceae > Lysinibacillus > Lysinibacillus sp. FSL K6-0057. Next base: position 3,137,013 of record NZ_CP152047.1, read on the forward strand.
ATGGTGAACATTTCTTTAGATGCTTGACGATACTTTTGAAAATCTGGAGGTAATAACAATAGCTCAGGACATTTTCGCTTCGCTTCATGAACAGTCATAGTTGTATAAATGCCTAGCGCCCTTGCTTCATATGAACAAGTTACTAAAATGCCACGCCGCTCCTTTGGGTTCCCTGCAATCGCGATTGGCTTACCCTTTAAACTTGGATCATGCGCTTGCTCCACCGAAGCATAGAAACTATTCATATCCACATGTAAAATAACGCGCCCTTTATGTGTCATGTACATCACCTCTATCCTATCTTAGCTTTATTATACCTTTCATCCCCTTTAATCAACAAATGCGTAATCACCATTACTTTCGAGTAAGTCCTTTAAAATCATTAAAGCTTGCTCAAGCTGAGATTCTGGCGCTGCAATGGCTAAACGAACGGCATTGACAGGCTTTGCATTCCCTACAGCAAAGCGTTCTGCTGCATAAACTTGTACACCAGCTTTCGAAGCCAACAATTCAAATTGAACACCCGTAAACTTGTCTGGCAATTGTAGCCACCTAAAAATACATTCCTCATCCCCTAAAATGTGATAATCTCCTAAATACTGATCGACAAGTGCATTTTGCTGCTTGGCATATGCTCGGTGTTTTTCTAATATCGTTTGGGCCACTCCCTCATGGATTAACCTTGCTGCAAGCTCCAGCATGATAGGAGAAACGGAAATATTGATATTATAGAGCGTTTCCATTATTTTTTTTCGAAGCGCAGGAGGTGTCACAAGGAAGGATAATCGTAAACCAGGTGAAAGCGTTTTAGATAGGCTAGCAATGTAAATTACCTTATCAGGTGCATAAGAAGCAAGCGGAGCAAGCGGCTGCTCCTTGAGAAAGCTATAGATAGCATCTTCAATCACCAGCAAATCCTTCTGTCTTGCCACGTCTGCAATCATTTTTCTTGTTTCCACTGACATCGTATGAGTCGTTGGGTTATGAAAATCAGGGATCACATAAATTCCTTTGATATGCTCATTTTTACAAGCATACAGTAACCCTTCTTTTGTCATTTCACCCTGACATTGCTGGATAGCTACAAGCTGGATACCGAGCATATTTGCAGCTGTTTTAATGCCGGCATAGGTAATCGGATCTGTACCAATGCGGTCGCCTGGCTGAAATAAAGCAGCGAGGGTTCCCACAATGGCATTTTGTCCACCTGCTCCTAGAAGAATAGGCTGATCTGTTTGAAAATTCACCAGTTCGAGAAGCTTCATCACGGCTTCATTTTGCCATGCATTGGCCTCAGGTCGCCCATATTGAAATAGCATGCTAAAACTAGGTTCGTTCATCATCTTTTTCATAAAGCGTGTAATGTCTTCATTCACAAAATTGTCTGGTAGAACCGAGCCCATTTCAATGATAGGTGTGGCATGGTTAGTTGGTAGTAACATTTTATTGCTAGCCGCATCTGTTGAAACAAATGTACCACTGCCAATCGAGGCATAGATTAATCCTTTTTGACCACAAAGCTTAAAGGCTCGCGTAATCGTACTCAAATTCACATCTAAAAAATCAGCTAATTCGCGTTGTGGTGGCAATTTTGTGCCAGGTACAAGCTTTCCATCCTTGATATCTTGCTCAAGCTGATGTGCAATGGCTATATATAATGGAGCAGAAATATTGCTAATATCCGGCTTCCAACTCATTGGATACTCGTCAAATGAATTAATAGGCATTCACTAGGCCCTTCTTTCTCTTAATTTGCATACAATAGTTTAATTGTCTTGCATACAATGATAATATTGTATGCACACGATGACAATGATATAATTTTTAAAAAATCAGAAAAAAAGGACCGATTATTATGCAATATTCTGAAAGAATCTTAAAAACACCATCCTCATTTATTCGAAATATTTTGAAAGTAACAGATGCGGAGGACGTTATTTCCTTTGCAGGTGGGCTTCCAAACCCCATCTCTTTCCCTATTGATGCATTGAGAGCATCCGTAGACCATGCCATTACGGTAAATGGCAGCAAACTATTTCAATATTCGTCAACACAGGGTTATGCACCATTGCGTGAATATATTGCCGCGAAATATCAACGTGTGCATGGACTTGATGTACATGCTGATGATGTCTTTATTACAACAGGTTCACAGCAAGCACTTGAACTTATTGGTAAAGTACTTATCAATAAAGGCGATGGCATTATCATCGAAGAGCCAGGTTACCTAGGAGCCATTCAAGCCTTTACTTTAGCGGAGCCAACTTTCCATGGGGTTACACTTGAAAACGATGGTCTTAATCTAGAAGAGTTAGAGCGTGCCCTACAACAACCAAATGTAAAATTCATTTATACGGTGCCAAACTTCCAAAATCCAACAGGGCTCACATATTCGAAAGAAAAGCGTGAACAAATTTATGAAATAGTGGCAAAATACGATGTTGCTTTAATTGAGGATGATCCATATGGAGAGCTACGTTTCCAAGGAGAGCCGCTTCCATATATCGGTGCTGGTAAATTAGAAAATAGTATTTTACTAGGTTCTTTCTCTAAAACGGTCACACCTGGTATGCGTCTTGGCTTTATCATCACGAAAAACAAAGAGCTTTTACAGCATATTGAAACAGCGAAGCAAGCGTCAGATCTTCATACAAATATTTTTTCGCAATATGTCATCTACGATTATTTAGCAAGTAATGATTACGCGGAACATGTAAAGAAAATTATCGCTTTATATAAAAATCAATCAGATGCGATGCTAAATGCGATGCAAGAGTTTTTCCCTGCCCATGTTGAATATACACGACCTGAGGGTGGAATGTTCATATGGGCAACAATGAAGGACGGTACGCCAGCCCTTGATCTTTTCCATAAAGCAATGGAACAAAAGGTTGCCTTTGTGCCTGGTGACCCATTCTATACATCAAAAACGAATGTGAATACAATGCGCCTAAACTACACAAATGCTACACCTGAAGTGATCCGCGAGGGGATTAAACGTTTAGCTAGTATTTTATAAAAATAGCAGCCGTATAAACGCTTTATAGAAGCGCTTATACGGCATATTGTTGAAAAAAGATGATGTCAACGGCAGAAAAAGCAACTTTGCAAGTGAGGGGTTGATTTCCGTTCCGCCAGCGACCTTTCCAGGGGGCGTCCGATGAGCCGCTTCACTCACTTCCGTTCGCTCCAGGGTCTCCTCTGTGACGCTAAATCCCCTAGGAGTGACGCTGGCTCCACTCCAATCAACCATTCTGCAAAGTGTCTTTACTTTTTTTAATAGTAGCATAGCGATCAAATCGCCCATTATCTGTATTCTTAACGGGGATAAGCTCTTATTTTCAGTGTGGAGAAGTGATGCGTGACAACACCTCTTCATAAAGAGTAGTGAGCACCTTCACTTTATTTGAAAACCTGTGCTAAAAAGTCAGTGGGTTGAAGTGGAAGGCTACTTGACTCCCGTGGGATAGCGAGACAGGCGAAGCCCTGCACGGAGCGGTAGCGGAGGAAGCGATTCGGCGCTCGCCCACAGGAAAGCAAGTAGCCTGCAACGGAAATCCATTTCTATCTTTCAATTGACTGTTTTGTTTTTCAACACTAAGCCGTATAAACGCTTTATAAAAGCGCTTATACGTTTTTTTAACGTGGGTAGTAAATAGACATACTAAGCCGTGTTACTGTAGTTCCTGGATTGCTATATGTGTGTGGACGGTCTGCCTTAAATCGGATGGCATCCCCACTTGTCAATCGATAATCCTGATCCTGTATGCAAATGAGTAATTCACCCTCGAAAACGGTTATATATTCCTCCGTTCCTTCTCGATGTGCCTCAGCATCTAACGTCCCATTTTGTTTGATTTCGATTGTATAAATTTCAAAGCGACTATCCTTTTGGAATGGAAAATGAGGGTAAACAATATATCGACCATGATCCTCCTTCAATACTTGAATATCTTTACCGCGAATAACCTCCGTCTCAGGTTGGGGATGATGAATAAGCTCTGTAAATGAAACCTTTAATCCATTTGCAATTTTCCAAATCGTTGTCAAAGTTGGACTGGATTCTCCCCTTTCAATTTGACCAATCATCGTTTTACTCACGCCACTAAGCTGCGAAACCTTCTCTAAGCTTAACTTTTCCCTTTCTCGAATTGCCTTTAAATTTCTTGCAAAAACTAGATGAATTTCTTCCATCCAAAAGCCCTCCTTGTATGTACAATATAGCGCACATTTCGTATAATAAAATGACCGACGTTATACTGTCTATTTCGGACATTATATCATACAACTTGAAAGAGGTGATTGATTTGCCTGTATTTTCCTTTTTACTATTTATCATCATTACAAGTTTTACACCTGGCCCTAATAATTTTATGGCGATGGTTTTTGCTAAACAATATGGCTTATCGAAAACGATTCCATTCTGTTTAGGCGTAGGGATTGGTTTTTTCATCATTATTGGTCTGAGTAGCTTTTTTAACACGGTCATGTTAAACATCTTGCCTGCCATTAAATTACCCTTAACCATATTTGGTGTAGGCTATATGCTGTACCTGGCTTATAAAATTTTAACAAGCAAAGAATTAGAGGATCACGACAACGAAGAAGAAAAACGAAACCTATTTTTTGTAGGCACGTTCGTTCAATTTATTAACCCAAAAGGTATTTTATTTGGTCTTACTGTTGTCGCAACTTACATCCTACCCTACTACTCATCCTACATAAGCTATCTCCTTTTCTCTTTATTTTTAGCTCTAGTAGGTGTAATCAGTACATTTAGTTGGGCGTTATGTGGCTCCGTTTTTCAAAAGGTTCTACAGCAATATCGACAACCGTTTAACATCATCATGGCACTTTTATTACTGTACAGTGCTGTTTCGATTGTTGTACATTAAAAAAACAGCCCTCTGTCGGTAGAGGGCTGCTTCGTCAGCAACTTATTTTGTATACGTTAAAACGGCATTTTTCTTGAATTTTGCTAAAGCTTCTGTTGCCTCATTTTTGTTCGTATACTCAAAAATTCGAACATCCTTCTTATCAAAAACTGTAATAACCCACATATGAAAAGCTCCCTTCATTCATTATTTTTGTAATATAACAACCACCAAAATTTATGATACGTCTCGTCAACTGTTTTATAACAATTCCTTACTTGATACTTATTTTACGCTGATTTTTTCAAAAAGAAAGCTTTATGTGAAGGTCTTCACAAACTGTTCAATTTCAAAACGCTTTCATTGAACAATTTGTGAAAACCTTGATTTTATAGGTATATAAACAGCCAGTGATGTCAGGCCTATCCGTTACTTTTTAATTTTTATCCACTATTTTTCGCTGCCTAACCACCACTTTTCAATTTCTATCCGCTTACAGCAAAAAACCGTACAAAAGTACGGTTTTGCTGTAGTAGTAGATTTTTATTTCATAAGCTTAACATAATACTTCTTCTTGCTTTTGCGTTAATTCAATCTCGAAACCTAAATCCTCCAACATGCGATAGTCACTATTCGCTTCTTGTCCTGCTGTTGTTAAATAATCGCCTACAAAAATACTATTAGCAGCATAGAGACCAAGTGGCTGAAGCGAGCCTAAATTGATTTCACGACCACCCGAAATACGGATTTCCTTTGTAGGATTGAGGTAGCGGAATAACGCTAAAACCTTTAAACAATAGCGTGGGTTTAAGTCCTTTGTTCCTTCTAGCTTTGTCCCATCAATTGCATTTAAAAAGTTTACAGGAATAGAATCCGCGTCTAATTGATGGAGGGCGCGCGCTATATTGACAACATCCTCCTTCGTTTCCTTCATCCCAATAATGGCACCAGAGCAAGGTGAAATTCCATGCTTTTTCACGATCTCCACCGTATTGACACGATCCTCATATGTATGTGAGGTCGTGATGAAGGAATGATGACGTTCAGATGTATTTAAATTATGATTGTAACGATCCACCCCCGCTTCCTTTAATTGCTGGGCCTGTTCTTCTTTTAATAAGCCAAGACAGGCACAAACCTTCAAGCCATATTTTTCTTTAATTTCAGTAACTGCCTCACTCACGACATTGACATCCTTACGTGTTGGCCCTCGACCACTGGCTACAATACAATATGTCCCAATCTTATTGTCAAACGCTCGTTTGGCACCTGCTAAAATTTCCTCTTTTGTAATAAAGGGATATTTTTCAATAGGAGCCGTTGATTTAGAGGACTGGGAGCAATAGCCACAATCCTCCGGGCAATAACCGCTTTTGGCGTTCATAATCATATTCAATTTTACTTTTTTCCCATAATAATGCCGACGAATCGTAAAAGCACCATCCATAAGCTGTAATAGCGCATCATCCTCGCTATTTAATATGGCAAGTGCCTCTTCATTGCTAATGATTTTGCCAGCAATTACTTCTTGAGCTAGTTGGTAATAATTCATATTACATTCTCCCCCTCTACGCGTGAAAATTTCACATTTCTTGCCGACTGAAATACTTTATACAATCGCTCAGCTAATAGCGCGGATGTGATAGCTAAGCAAAAATCAGCGACAATACTACTTAAAAAGCCGACAACCAAAACATGTGACCAGCTTGATTTCATATCTAACCAGAAATTCAATGCTACATATAAATAAGGAACGGCCACAGCATAAATAATGACCAGCCCTATAATCGTTACCGCAATAAAATGCTTTTTCGTTGGTGTCTCTATCCTTTCAATGATGAATCCAATTACATAGGCTGCTATGGCAAAGCCAATCAGATAACCAAATGTTGGCTGTAAGACATACGTGATACCACCACCCTGTGTAAAAACGGGCAATCCTACTAATCCCACACCGATATAGACAAGTTGACTATAAAAACCATTCCGACTACCCAGCAAACATCCTGCTAAAAATACAAAAACAATTTGTAATGTAAAAGGTACGACAGGCAATGGGATTTTAATAAACGCTCCGATCGCTGTTAGAGCAGCAAACATGGCGATCATGACAAGTGCTAATGTCTGATGACGCTTAACCAACCTGAGCCCCCCTGTCCTGGAAAAATTGTTCGATTGTCTCTTTCGTTGTCTGAATCATAAATGCCATTTCCTCTTCAGAAATAATATAAGGTGGCATAAAATACAAAACATTGCCGAGCGGTCTGATTAGTAAGCCTTTTGTTAAAGCCCGTTGATAAATTTGATAACCGATACGTTCCTCACTAGCGAACGCTTCCTTTGTCCATTGATTCGCTACAAGTTCAATCGCTCCCACTAAACCAACTTGCCGGTATTCACCCACATAAGGCATATTACGAAAAGCTTCCATGGCTAACGCTCGCATGCGTTGTCCCTTGTGCTGAATCATCTCCATCACTTGTTCCTCTTCAAACATCGTTAACACTTCAAGTGCCACACGACAGGCTAATGTATTGCCTGAATAGCTATGCGAATGTAAAAAAGCCTTCATTGTTCCGTAATCATCATAAAAAGCTTGATAGATTTGCTCTGTTGTTAAGACAACAGATAATGGTAAATAACCACCTGTTAGACCCTTTGATAAACACATAAAATCTGGCATGATGTCCGCTTGTTGACAGGCAAATAATGTACCAGTCCGACCAAAACCTACAGCAATTTCATCTGCAATGAGGTGCACATCATAATGTGAGCACAACGCCCGTAAGCGCTGTAAATAGACAGGCGGGTACATTTTCATACCTGCTGCAGCCTGAATTAATGGTTCAATAATAACTGCCGTAATTTCCTCATGATACGCTTGAAGTTGTTCCTCAACAAATTGACTACATGGTGCATTACAGCTTGCTGGATCTTCCTGAAATGGACAGCGGAAGCAATCTGGCCCTTTAGCACGAACAGTATCTAATAACAGAGGCTGGTAAACTTCATTGTAAAGCCCTACCCCTCCTATGGATAAAGCACCAATAGTTTCTCCATGATAGGCATCCGTCAAGGCGAGAAAGCGCTTTTTTGCTGGTTTCCCCGTCTGCATATGGTATTGAAAGCTCATTTTCAGTGCAACTTCAATAGCAGATGAGCCATTATCGGCAAAAAAGACTTTATGTAATCCCTTGGGTGCTAGCGCTGTTAATTTTTCAGCTAACTGTATGGCTGGTTCATGTGTAAAATTAGCAAAGATCGTATGCTCTAATGTAAATGCTTGCTCACTTAAAGCTTGGCTAATGCGCGGATTGGCATGGCCAAATAAATTAACCCACCAAGATGATACAGCATCCAAATAACGCTGATTATGCTCATCATAAAGCCATACGCCCTGCCCCTTTTTTATGACGATTGGTGGAAATGCTTCATAGTCCTTCATTTGTGAGCATGGATGCCAAACATGACGTAAATCTCTTACCTGTAAATCAGTTAATGCTTGTTTCATAGTTAAAAAGCCTTTCAAACAGTGTGGTATGTGTCATGGCATAATCCATTAGCTGTGATAGATCCTGTAGCTGTGGAATAATCGCATAGGGCACAGGATGGTACTGTAAAATTGTTTTTATATTATCTTGTTCCATGCTGCTGCCCGTGTCTCCATTAAACACTATGCCAAGAATGTCGATTTGACGAGAGCGCAAAGCCTCCATTGTTAACAATGTGTGATTGATCGTCCCAAGGGAAGTCCTTGTGACAAGCACTACTGGCAGCTTGCTACTGATGATGACATCAAGCAATGTCATACCATTTGGAGCAGTAAATGGAACAAAGAGTCCACCCGCTCCCTCACATATCACGACATCATAGGATGCTTGTAATAATTGAATACGCAATAATAGCTCTTTGACATCAATTTGCTGCCCCTCCAGTTGCGCAGCAAAATGTGGTGATGCAGCTTCTCTAAATGAATAGCTATTGAGGTGCTCTTGTTGAAGCTTTTGTAAGGAATACTTTTCATACATGGCTGTATCGTGATAATAGCCACGACCATTTTCGTATAGCTCTCCTGTTTGCACAGGCTTGTATGGTGAAACTTTCAAACCTTGTTTTTGTAAATGACACATCAACATTGTGGTGACAATTGTTTTCCCAACATCCGTATCTGTACCGACAACCCAAAAATGTTGCATTGTTAACCTCCCCCTTTTTAAGTTAACCATTAACACTATTTAAGTTAACACATATATTTTTGTTTTGTAAATGCTATTTCTATATTTTTCTGAATACACTATTTTTCTTAATAAAAACAGCAAATTATGTATTAAAATAAGAAAACACTAAACTCCCACCATTTATGGCAAGAATCTAGCGTTCCTTAATAGTCATTCTATTAATCTCTCAAAAATGATTTCATAGTCTGTTGGTTTTCCATGTCCATTATAGGCAATCGGCAATACTTGCACTAAACGCCAACCTTGCTTAGCGTATTCTTCGATTGTTTGCTGATGTGTAGCTTCCTGAAAAAAGCTACCTAAATGTATTTGTACAAATTTATCTTCATACATTGACTCACCCCCTTGTAAATCTTTATGTAACTACTTAGGCAGGGTTTCAATAATTAGTCAGTTCTCCCTATCGATTATTATGAAGATTTTAAAGGATTTTAATCTTCACTCGTAGTATTAAACTACATGGGGGTGGTAGTATGTTTGGCATTTTTAAAGAACCAGAAAAGATCATCGATACATATGAACAAGTACATTCAATTTTAAAAGCATTACTTACCTATGAACTAAGAGAATTACCGCATCGTTATGAATTTTGGTATCGTGTGGCCATTTTTCAGGAGGAGTTTCGCACATTACAAGCAGAGCATCGAGCAAAAATTTCCATGACTTCTGCGGTAGGACGTTTTCATCAAATACAATATGAAACGATGACACAAAAATTAGCAAAGTTTGAGCGCCTCTCCGATATTTATAAACTGTTTTGTATTGAAGAAGAACGAGAGGTATTAAACCATCGGCTCTCTTTTCATCAAGAAGATATTGCTGCTATCTATGATCATATTCAGCATAAAGAGCTTTATACTTACAGTGATACTGTTCAACAGCAATTTTGGGCGGCCATACGTGATGATCTACTCAATGCTATCGCACACCTCGATTAATTTCTTGGAGACTTCATTTTCTAGTGGGAAATTGAAGTCTTTGTTCATTTATAGCAAACCTACATGATTACTTTGACCTACGGATGATTGCAGATTTTAAAATCACGCAAGTCCTAAGCCTTCTCTTTCCCATCCTAGACGAAAGTTGGTATATTTAAAAGAGGAAGGTGATTGATAGATATGTCGAACGAGAAAATTTTAATAGTGGAAGATGATATAGATATTATGGAGGTTTTATCGCTTACGCTAGCTAATGCTAACTATAGCGTAGTAAAGGCATCCACTCTATCCAGTGGCTGGCATCTCGCTGTCACGCAACAACCTGATTTAATCTTGTTAGATGTTAATTTACCAGATGGTACAGGCTTCGAGTTAGCCAAAAAAATCCGTGATGTGTCGGATGCCATTATCATTTTTGTGACCGTCAATCATCTAATCGAACAGAAGCTTGAGGGCTTTGAGGTTGGTGCAGATGATTATATGACAAAGCCATTTATTCCAAAAGAATTATTGGCCCGTATCCAAGCAAATTTAAAAAGAAGAAACCCATCAAAGAAAAGTAATATTGTACATATTGATAATTTGTCCATCCATTTAGATGAGAAAAATGTTTATAAGGATGGTCAGCTTGTAAATTTATTTACGAAGGAGAAGCTGCTCCTCTTTTTTCTAATTGAGCATGCAAATCAAGTGATCAGTGTTGATCAACTCATTGATCATGTTTGGGGCTATGATGGTGTCACTGATTTGAAAACCGTATCTGTCCATATAAGTACTCTTCGTCGTAAAATTGAAGATATCCCCTCAAAACCGAAATGGATTCAAACAGTGAGAGGTTTTGGCTACCAATTCGTCTATAAAAAAGAGAGTGGTGAGTAGGAAGAAAACGCTCACCACCCCTTGTTAATTTTTCACCAATACCTTAACTAGTGGTAATGTAAAGCTAAATATGCTTCCTTCATTTTCAAGACTTTCAACAAAAATCTCGCCATTGTGCTGGTGAACAATTTGTTTACAGACAGCTAAGCCAATGCCATGTGAATGTGCTTCATGGATGTTAGTTGCTCGATAATAGCTGTCGAAAATAAAGGGAAGATCACTCTCAGCAATACCAATGCCACTATCAGCTATCGAACATATCAAATGCTTGTCCTCTACATGTATGGACAATTGAATGCCACCACTTGATGTATATTTCATTGCATTGGTCATGATATTTTCAATCACTTGATTGATTCGCGTTTTATCAATCAGTAGCTGAGCTTCTTCCTGACCATAAAAGTGCGCACTGTAGGTTAATCCTGATTGTTTCACTTCATCCTCATAACGGGATGCCATTTGCAGAAATAATTCCTTCGCCTGTACCTCTGTAAAAGAAAATTCTGCTCTACCAGCTTCTAGATTCGCTAAATCAAACAAATCTTGTATTAAGCTATTTAATGCTAGTAGCCGTTCCTTACTTCTTATTAAATATTTCTCTCTGGCCACTGCATCTACGATCACACCCTCTAGCATTAATTCTATATACCCTAATGTCGAGGTTAACGGGGAGCGTAATTCATGGGAAATACTATGCAAGAGTTTTTTACGTTCCAGTTCATTTTTTTCTAAACGTTCATTCATTTTTGTCAAATGCCGATTCGTCTCATCTAACTCCTTAGTACGTAACTGAACACGTTTTTCTAAATCTCCATATATTTGCGCATTCTCAAAAGAAACGGCAATTTGAGCAGCGATCACTTTCAATAACTGAACATGAGATGGATGGAAGGCATTCGTCATTAATGTATGCTCAAAATACAATATCGAAATAATTTCATTTTGATGGATAATCGGTAGACAAAGAATAGATTTAGCCGTTGAATAGGAACAATGAGGATGCTGCGTTTTTTGTGCATTGTCGATAATCACATGCTCTTTACTATTAAGAACATAGCGTATAATCGATTGCATATTAGCATTAAAATTCTCCATTCTTTGTTGATCATACATAGTAAATGTTTTTTCCGCAGCTTCCGCCTTTGCTAACACCAATAATTGCTGCTGCTGTTTATGAATAAAATAGCCACTATCTGCTCCTACATGCTTTAACAGAGAAAACAATATTTTATGCAGTAAATCTTCCATACGAATGGCTGTTGCAAAAGATTGCGTCGTCTCAAAAACCGTCATCATATCAAACGTGAGTGATTCTCTACTCTGACTCTCCTGTTGACGATGCACTTGATAGTCTCTTGCCCATCTTCTAGCAACTGTTTCGGCTCCCCATGTTTCAATATTTTGAATACCACTTAGTATATAATGTCTTGCCGTTTTCTCTTGCTGTTTTCTGAGATAATAATTTGCCGCTCGCTCATATGCTAGTGCTGTATCCTGGACAAAACCGTTCATTCTTGCTAATTGTATTGCTCGGTCATAATAGAGCTCAGCGTCTTTGTCGTTGTTGTTGAAACGGGAATTCTCCGCCATTAATAAAGCATAGAGGTGCTCATAATTCTCTGAAGAATACATCGCCCATTTCTTAAATTTCTTTAGGCTTTGACGTATGTCCGCTAAAAACAACCTCTGCTCTTGTACCTGACCATTTTGGCGATGCAGAAAATGAAATTGCCACATGGCACGATAAAAATAATAAACTGTGGTGATTGGTAATGTATAGGTTTCCTTACTTAGCTCCTTTAATTCTGTCAGAATCGCTTTCCCTTGCTCTTCATCCCCTAATAAAAATGACATTTGTAAACGTACTGAATAATGCATCATTTTAATAGCAGGCTGATTCTGTATTGTGATGGGATAAGCCCATTGTACAGGATGGTGTGGCGAGCGGAGGATATTCACCCATCTCCCCATTTCGGCTAAAAAGTCAATCGATAAGGTACTTGCATGAACAGAAAATTCCTCTTGTTGTCGTCTAATTTCCTGCTGTAAATCCTCTAGGGAAACACCTTGAATAAGTCGTATCGCGACTATAAAGCAGGATGCTGAGGATACTAAATGATATAAGCCGAGCTCTTGGCTTTTTGCTTGAGCTTCGTTGATGTATTGAATACTGGCTTCATAGGGCTCTGTCCAATGACTGATAAACACACCATACACATAATAGGTATGTCCCTTGATATACATACTTTCTTGCGTATCTGCAACAATGATGGCAAGTTTTCCAAAGCGAGTGGCTTCTTTTATATTGGCAAAACCCGCATTTAAAAGCAGCGCATAGTTAATCAATACCATACCGCTTTTCGATGTAGCACCATACTTCAACTGTAGACGCAGCCCTTTCATCAAAAGAATGCCTGTCAAGTTAGGATTTAATAGGAAAGCACTTGCCGTCATATTAACAATTAAATGAATCAAAATATCAATTTCTTTACTATTCGTTGGGGGATGCTGCAATAAATCTTGGTCAGACATATGTCGCAATGCAAATTTCAACAATAGATACTCTTTTAGAAGCTGTGACTTTTTCGGAAATGCGGAAATTTTCACATTTGCAACTTGTAAACCTGCCAAGCCTGCTTCTAGGCCGATAGTTGGATTATCAGACTCGATGTATAATACCGTTTTTAAATTGTTAATCATTAGCTTTTCTAACACTGTCTCCGAATGCTGCAAAGCTTCTGTTAAATGCGTTTCCGATTGTTCATAGTGGCCAGTTATATATTCACATTCACCTAAATTAGCATATAATTTAACGGACTGTTCTCTCCTAGTCCCCCAATGATCAGGCATCAATAGTTCTTTACTGGTTGTAAAAAATTTTAGCGCATTATCAAATAGCCCTATTCTTTTAGCTTCAATACCAAGTTGATAATTCCATATAGCCAACTTTTGCTTTTCTTCCCCAGTCAATAAGTGTCGACTGTAATTGAAATGCATGACGATTTCGCTTAAGCGATCATGATCTGCAACCATTTGAGAGCCCTCTGTTAAAAGCTGGCCAATTTGATAATGGAATTTTGCACGCAATTGCCCTGGTAAATCCTGATAAGCTACTTGTTGAATACGATCGTGGACAAATTGGAATTTCGTCGAAAATGTATGTAAAATCCCTTCATGCTCTAACGTACTCGCCCATTTATAATGGGCATCTAACGGAATAATAAAGCCATTTTCGACAAGTGTTTCCAGGTGTTTTAATAGCGCTTGGGCTGATAAGGACACAAGCTTTAAGACATCTGTAAATTCAAAGCGCTGACCGAAACATGCTACAATTCGTAAAATCTCATGGGCTTCTGTTGTTAAATTAGCCATTCTCGTTTCAATAAAGGCAAGTAGCTCGTTATTTAAGCGGGATAAATTAAATTTCTTACGATTAAACTCCCATTCTTTTGTTGTTGCACTAAAATAAATTGTGTTATCTTGCTGGAGTGAACGAAACGCTTCTTTCACAAATAACGGATTCCCTTTGGTCAAATTAAATAATTGCTTGGCAATGACCTGTATGGTATGAGGCTTTGCATTGAAAGACGCCTCTAACCACTGTTGAACATGTTGTTCCTGAAGCAAGGATAAATGGATTTGATGACCGTTAAAAAAATTAGTGGTTCTTTGCTGATTTTCCTCCTCTGTACTGTCCTCATTCACTCGAAATGTACCAATCATCATAAAGTATCCTGCTCGGTGTTGCTCAAAAATTTGGATCATAATGTCAATCGTATTTTGATTGGCCCAATGCAAATCATCTACAAACCATATAACGGGTTTCTTTTGCATAGCAAATGTTAATAAAATTTTTTGAATCGATATAAACGTATAGGAATGGAGCTGTTTTGTATTTTGGCGAACTTCTTTTTGGAAGCGTACTTCCTCCTTCACAAACCATTTGAGTTCAGGTAATAGATGGATAAGTTCATCTGTCACAACTAATTTAACCTCTTGAAATAATTTTTTCCATAAATGGACAGACTTTTCACCCTCCATATAAATATATTTCAATAAACTCCTTAAAGGATGGATTACAATGGTATAGTCATTTTCTAATTGCAGCTGCTCATACTTAGTTGTAATAAAATAGCCCTTTGCAGCCGCAATTTCACCCTTTAGTTCTTGAACTAACTTGGATTTTCCATATCCTGCTTGTCCTGAAATAGTAACCATCTTTTTGTCACCTTTTGCAACCTGACGAAAAATAGAAGAAAGCTCTGCGAATTGCGATTCTCTCCCATAAAGCTTTGTAGACAGTCCCATATTCAGATGCAAATCCTGTTCACCAAGCAGGAAATCTTCAAGTGGTTCGTTTACTAAAAGTTTCTGTTGGATATGTAGCAAATCCTCTCTCAAACCAATGGCACTTTGATAACGGTCGGCTGGATTTTTAGCCAATAGCTTTTCAATAATTCCCCAAATTAAAGAATGATAATGACTGTCTCTACTCACCAATGCTTCTGGTTTTTTTGTGATGATTTCATAAATCAAATCCACAGCATCCTTTGCTTGAAAAGGTAATTGACCACCCAAAATTTCGTAAAATATGATCCCCAGTGCATATAAATCAGTCCGATAGTCCACCTCTAAATGAAGTCTGCCTGTTTGCTCTGGTGCATAATAGGGAAGCTGCTCTAGTCGTTCATAGGGATTTTCAATCACAACTGGAGATTCTACATCATATTTTGTACTAAATTCAGAGCTTAGTAGCTTTATTTTTAAAGAATTAGGATTGATTAAGATTTGATTAGGATGTAGGTTTAGGTAGAGTAAATCACTTTGTTGCATTTTCATACAAATATTGACAAGGTCAATGGCAATCTGTAGAAATTGATGCAAAGAAATCAAGTTGTTACTGAATTGCTTTAAGGGGACTCCATTAAAGTTTTCATAGATGATCGCATATTGATCATCTATATAATCCATGGCAATCGGCTTTAATAGCCAAGGATTTTGCTCATTCGAAAACAAGGAAAACTCATATTGTAGTTTGGCTCTTGTCTCTGCTGAATTAGGATGAACACTTTTTACCAGTACCAGATTGTTAAATTTCTTCATATACATTCTCTGTAGATGCCAATCTTGACTAGACAGTAAAAGAATACAATCATTCACACACAATCTCTCCTCTTCTTTGCTAGTTGTTTATCATCTTTGTAACCGCTTTATATTTTTGCAATGCTTTCTTTAGATTCATTTGTTTAACTGATAATCCAGCAAAGCTAAAAACCAGGCTATCTAACTTCTTTGTTGTAATATGGTAGAGTTCCAATTTTCGGTTTGTACCAATCAGTGGGTTATATTCCTCTTCAAATGAACAGATAGCAGACGCTTTACAATAGTCTGCAATTCTCAATAATTCCTCTTTACTTGTTGTAGTGTCTATTATAATAGGACAGATTTCCTTTACATAGAAAACACCTTCTAGTAACAGGAAAGGAATACTTGCTCGCAGATTTTGATCAACTAGAAAGATGGCAGAGGTCTTTGTTTTCGAACCTTTACGTAATTGAAGGATAGTCTTGTTTAATAATCCTCTTAACTTTACTCGTACATTTTCTAACATTACTTGTTCTTTAAGTACATCAAAAATTTGGTATACGGGAATATAAATTTTTGTGATGCATTCGGAAGTTGTATGGAGTTCAATTAGCTTATGATAATATTTCTCCATTAAATGTGCTTCGCCTTTTATTAAATACTCAGAAAATTTTCGGAACAATTGATCTGGTGTTTCCACATAATATGTAATAAGCTTCTCAATCTTTAGTTGAAAATTTACCGGCAAATCAAAAATCGTATTCGTATCTAATCTCCTAACCGTAGGAAGAAGTGGGAACATATTATTGACATGCTCTACTAAAGCATGCGTTCCATCTGACAAAAGGACAATGGACTTTTCTGGATAAATACCAATAAAATCAACAAATTTAGCCAAAAGCTTTTCGTCTAATAAATGCTTTTCTTTATAGATCGTCGCCATTGCTTCGGCAGCACCTATTTCCTGTTTATAGGGGCGATTCATCGTGACGGCCGAGTAGATATCAATCAGCTGTAGTAGTAACACTTCCTTTGGAATCTCATTTTCTGCTAATCCTTCTGGATATCCCGAGCCATCAATTCGTTCATGATGTAACTTTGCCAAAAAGGCAATGGATTCAAGTCCAATTTCCTTTAATATATCATAGCCAAACTGTGTATGCTTCTGCATCGTAGCAAATTCTTCTACAGTTAGCTTCTCCTCTTTCGATAAAATTTCATAGGGAATATTTAATTTACCAATATCATGAAATAAAAAGCCTAATGCATAGTGCTTTAAATGGGAAATACCTTCTTTTTTCGCAAATAAGGTAGCGAGTGTAAATACATCAATCGCATGCATAAAGGTATATTCATCATATTTTTTAAGTGTCAGTAGTAGCCTTC
This sequence comes from Lysinibacillus sp. FSL K6-0057, assembly GCF_038630885.1. Taxonomy (NCBI): domain Bacteria; kingdom Bacillati; phylum Bacillota; class Bacilli; order Caryophanales; family Bacillaceae; genus Lysinibacillus; species Lysinibacillus sp. FSL K6-0057. Next base: position 3,154,413 of record NZ_CP152047.1, read on the forward strand.
GATAGTTTAGATTCTGCATATACGTTTCAAATAAGTCACGCACAAATACGATATCATCCATATTTTTTAAAGCATGGCCATATCGTCTTTCTGTGCTCAACTCTGCGAGTGCTTGCAGGAATTTAGGCATTTCAATCCATTCACTACATACTAAAGGATTTTGTTGCTGTTGCTCTGTAATAGACTGTATTTGATTGATCCCTTCGTCTGTTGGCACTTCAATATATACTTGTTGAACATTGCGGTTTTTTAATAATGTAAGAATACGTGCTGTTAATACACTTCCCTTTTTCATGAGCATACGATTTTCAACATATAAATCTTTCCCTAAAACAAAACCCTCCTGTAAATCAGCAATTTTTGTTGGAACTACCTTCAAAATTAACACTCCTCCTATTTTAGTACAATAAAACTATAAAATTCGAAGGTTAAAATTAGGTTAAATAGTATTCATTACTTTTATAAATACATGAGAAAATATTCATTTTATTATGAAGAACTATGACCTTTGTTAACTAATAAAAGTTGCACGCTATTTGAATTGGCTATTTATATTAAAATCTAATAAAAGAACTAAAAGTCCAACTATTTTCACCATGATAATGGTTATATATTTATGGAGAAAGGCAGTCCTAACGATCATCAAACAAAATTAATGTCTCTTTATGTAAATTCTTCTAGTCAATCAATAAAAAATAGCCAACGTTTTGATCATACTTTTTACAAAACATTGGCTATTTATATAGAGGACAATCATAAGTGCTTTCAATCATGTTGGCTCATTGCCATTCCTTGTGCAAGCATTTGTCTAAATTCTTGGGCCTGATCTGCTTTAATGGCTACTTGACTATAGCGTTTCTTTATTCCTAACATAAACGTTACTTCCACAGGCTCTTTCATTTTCAAAATGAAATGTGGATAGGCCTCACCAAAATCACGTGCTATAAAGTCTATCGTATCTTTTGATAACTTCCCCTCTAATTGCTCCCTGTCTTCAATGATTGCGGCAATATGCTCAAAACGGATTTCAGTGCGTTTCATTAATCCAAGCGATAAGTACAATGTATCATTTGTTACGTAAACAGGATTTAGACGAATAGCCTGCATATCCGCAAGCAAGAAGATTACTGAATAAATATTAATAATAAGCAACACAATGGAAAGTACCATTGACTTTTCATGTAGCCACCAGTGAATACCAATCGTTTCAATAGCAATCCCATGAATAATCATAAGCTGAAAAGCGATATAGCTCGAATTTTTATGCAATGTTAAACCTTGACGTTCTTGTCTTCTCCAGCTCGCGAAACCATAATAAAGCACTAATAAATCCGCACAAATCATCTGAATAACTGGATGCTTGGGTGCATGTTTTTCTACAGCCTTTGAAAATGAAAAGAGATCTGGCAAAGAGCTTCCACGCACTTCCCCTAGGATTTTTGGCAGGTATCGTACAAGCGTTGCCACTAGAACAATTTCTAATAGAATAATAGACCCTTCAATCGCAAATCCAGCCCATGTTACAGCCACATAAGGCTGAAGATGTTCCATTGGGATGATAAAACGTGCAGCAATACAGCCAGCTGCGGCTAATAGAATGGCCTGCTTTAATGAAAATTTACCTTTATAAAGCATATATAACACGGGTATTACCACAATAAAGTCAATCAATGACCCCATGACAACACCATTTGTTTCGATGGGTAAAATAGATGTGCCAAACCCAGTGTTATAGAGTGTATAATTACTCGCTAATACCACTAATAATAAGGCGAGCCATATATTTTGCTTACTTTTTAGACCATCATTCTCTACGCCCCCTCTCAACTATTAATTTTACTTTATGCCAAATGGTTAATCTTGTATATCATTTGAGTATAAAAGATTATCCTTTTTCTATTCACGTTCAATTATTTTTCACACTTAAAAACTTCTTACGATAAACATGTGGTGGGTAGCCAGTGTATTCTTTAAACTTTTCAATATAATAACTGACCGTACTAAAGCCTGTATCCACCGCTATTTCTGTTATAGATAGCTCATCGCCTCTCAATAATTCTATGCTTTTGCGCAATCGATATTGGCGTAAATAGGTAAACGGTGTCATGCCCACTATTTTCTTAAAAAAGCGACTGCATTCAGCTCGACTTATATACACATGGCTAGCTAAATCTTCTAATGCTATTTTCTGCTGATAATGTGCATGTAAAAAATCTAGCATAGCTTTTGCTCGTTCATGCTGCACAATAGTGGACGAGTCCATCATTTGTTCTGTCAACAAGGATTGGGTCAGCATGGATTCCCAAATGAATAGAAGCTCTCTCCGTACCTTTAGCTCGAAAAATGCGGCTTGCTCTCGCATTAATTCCGCAATCGTCGCTACTTTCTGTGCTAACTCTCCTGTTAGTTTGACATAAGGTAATCGATTTTTTGTGATATACGGTTGTACATATTTCGTGAAAAAGATACTGCCATCATGTCCCCCCATTACTATTGGGTCCACATTTACACAATAAACCACAGCTTGTTCCATTTGATAAGGTTTTGCTTCATGTAATCCTGAAGCATTGATAAAGAGCCCCTCGCCTTGCTTCAATACAAAAACGTCCGTCCCTACTCGATACTGTGCACATCCATTTTTTATAAAAACAAATTGTATTTCTTTATGCCAATGGAGAGGTAGAAAATCCATACTTTCTAATCGCATAACCGTTTCATACAAGGCAACTGGAAATGCCTTTGTTCCATGCAAGGTTAATTCCTGTAAATCCTTTGCTACTTTGATATGTGTTAACGGCATCTACATCACCTCAATATATTGATATTTTTTTGGATTAAATCGATATTTATTTGCATTTAATCACTTTATACTCATCTTATATTGATAGTTTGGGAGATGTAAACAGATGAATCAACTAATCCAAAATAAACGTACTCTTGGCTTGCTACTAGTTATTCTCGGAGCAAGCTTCTGGGGAATTGGAGGGACCGTTGCCCAAAGGCTGTTTCAACAGGACCATATAGAAGTCGGCTGGCTTGTTTCTAGTCGTTTACTTTTAGCCGGTCTATTACTGATAGCTATTTATAAAATGACTCATCGTCATGAATCCATTTTCGTCATGTGGCGCACGAAGCAACATGCATTTAGACAAATTCTATTTAGCTTACTCGGCATGCTTGCTGTCCAATATACATATATGATGTCAATCGCCATTGGTAATTCAGCTGTAGCCACATTATTGCAATATTTAGCACCGCTGTTTATCATGGCTTATTACTTTGTAACGAAACAAAGTCCATTGACAAAACAGGATGCTATTGCTGTGTCACTGACACTTGTGGGGACCTTTTTATTATTAACAAACGGCTCCTTTTCGACATTGTCCGTTCCTTTTATGGCTGTGTTATGGGGTATCTTATCTGGTCTTTCTGTTGCATTTTACACCATTTATGCCGTCCCACTTTTACAGCAATTCCATTCATTACTAGTTGTCGGCTGGTCGATGATTATCGGTGGTTTGGTGATGAGTATTTTCCACCCACCCTGGGCTATTGATCTATCAGGTTGGACATTTTCTACCGTTGCTTATTTTCTCTTTATCATTATTTTTGGTACAATGCTCGCTTTTTGGTTTTATATTGCGAGTTTGCACTATCTTTCACCAAAGGAGTCAAGCTTATTAGGTAGTCTTGAGCCATTAATGGCTGTCATCACAAGTGTTTGGTGGTTAAAAATTGCCTTTGGCGGCTATCAGTTTATAGGGACTTTGCTAATTCTTCTCATGATTTTATATCTCACAGTATTTCAGAAGAAACAGTCTTGAATGTTGAAAATTTAGATTATTATAAATATTAATAGTTAATACCTCCTAGAGTCGATATAGTAATATATGAATTTATACATAAAATTTACATATTTCATATATCTTTTCTCCTTATTTATCTACTATACTGAACCTAACAACAGATAAAAGGAGGTATTTTATGGATAAAAAAGTTATTTTTTTCGAGGTTGAAGGTGGCACAGATAAAGGGCCAAATGGCTATCGTCCAGATACCATGCCAATGGTGGAAGCGCTAAAACAACGTGGGCAAGATGCTGAGGTACTATTCTTTGATATCACAAAAAAGCAACAAATCTTTAACTATGTGAAGGAACATGGTGTTGCCTATGTATCTCGTATAAACCCAGGGAACTTACAGCATGAGGAAGAGTATTTTGCCATGCTACGTGAGCTATGCCAAGCTGGCGTTATAGGGATGCCACATCCAGATGCAATGATTAGCTACGGCTCTAAAGATGTGTTATCAAAGCTTACGACAACAAATTTAGTACCTGATGATACATTTGCCTACTACACAATCGAAGCATTCAAAACACAATTCCCTACTTCCTTAGCACTGACAGAGCGCGTTTTGAAGCAAAATCGTGGTTCAACTGGTGAAGGCATTTGGCGTGTAAAATTGGTGGAACCACTAGCTGAGGGTATCACAGAAGTGCCACTTGATGCACAAATCAAATGTACAGAAGCAAAAGATAATCATGTAGAATTTTGGCAGCTTGGCGACTTTATGACATATTGTGAGCAGTATATTACGGGGACGAATGGTATGTTAATCGATATGCGCTTTCTTCCAAGGATTACAGAAGGCGAAATCCGCTTATTCATGTTGCGCGATCATCCCGTACACGTCGTACATAAAAAACCAGCCGCTACCGAGGATGCCTTTAGCGCAACGCTATTCTCTGGCGCTCAATACCGCTATGACAAGCCTGAAGACTGGCAAGAGCTGGTGCAAAACTTTTTAACGCAGCTCCCTCAAGTAACAAACTTACTAGGCAATTATGATTTACCGTTAATCTGGACGGCTGATTTTATGCTAGATACCAATGAAGCTGGAGAAGATTGCTATATTTTAGGTGAAATGAATTGTTCTTGTGTGGGCTTTACTTCAGAACTGTCGTTAGCCCATGAAGTAGCAGAAGAAATTTTAGCTTGTATCAAGGAGCAAACAGAGGCCATTGCACCATAAAAAAAGTGCGATCTTTAGGGATCGCACTTTTCATATATAAATCTTAATTCCTTGTATAAATTCATATATAAAATAACAAGCAAAACCAATCAATAAGAATCCTGCGACAATTGTAAATGTCCTAATCATCTTACGATTCATAGCTTTACGGGTAACCGAAACAATGGTCAGCAAACCGATATCGTGGAGTAAGATTCCACTTAAAACACCAGCTGCAATAATTAAAAAGTTCGTTGGCTGCCCTTGTCCATAAGATTTTGCTAGCACCACACCAAATACATTGACCCAAAAAACGAGATTCCCAGGCGAAATAGCCACCAGTAAGCCGTTAAAATAAGAGGCAAAAAACGATTTGGTTACTTTTTCTCCTGCCAATGTAATATCATGGTCAGCGTTCTTGATAGAATCATAGCCTAACAAGAATAAAAAGCCCGCTCCAATAATCCACATAGGTAGTTGAATCAAAGGCATAGCCAAGATAGAGGCTAGTCCCATATACAAAGCAAAAACCAATACAATATCAATGGTCATGCCACCAAGCCCAACAGCCCAGCCGTGCATAAAACCATTTTTGAGTCCTTGCTTTGTCATTTCTACTGTAATAGCTCCTACAGGCATGGCAATGGCAAGTCCTACCAATACATACGCTACATATAAACTCAAAAAAACACTTCTTTCATGTCATCGATAAGCTTCATACGTCCGTTTATAGTTTCACTATAGCATAATTATACTCAAAAGGAATAATTATTAATATTTTATACGACTTTTTAACTGTTATAGCATTTGCTTTTTCCATTGCGCTAACACATCGTTCGACTTTGCCAAATCCATTTTCAGTGTAACTTGCTTGGCTGTACAACGTTTTTTAGCTTTTTCCCATGCTTCTTCCAAGGCAGGTAAATAGCTTAAATTTTTTGTCGCTGCTACGAGCTGGAAAAAAATATTCCCTTGTATATAGTGCCAACGAGGATTCATCCCATCCAATAGTATAGCGTCTTCAATCAGTCGTAAAGCCAAATAAGGGCTACCTTCGTGACGATTCAAAAACTGTGCAAAAGCTCCCCAATACAATGCCTTATTGGGCTGTAATTTGATTGCCTCCGCATATTGCACAGATGCCTTGTCCTGTTCTTTAGCGAGGACATAGTATTCCGCCATTGTATAAAAGGCGTTAGCTTGCGCTTCTATAGACCCTGCTAATAATTCATCGATCACTTTGCCAAATTGCTCATCATCCTGACTACCTATATAAGCTGCGAGAACATCTCGTTCTGGATACGAGCCATCTGTACGTTCCACACTTTGCTTCACCTTATCATCAGTAGGCTGAGGCATGTTTGCATACCCATTTGCCTCTAGCATTGCCACATGCTGCTGGATGATTGGATTGGCCTCTTCTTCGACAGCTGCATGATTGCCCAATATTTCTTTAGCTAGTTGATAACTTTCCTTTACTTGACCACTCAAAAACAAGTCATTGATTTGTTGAACTTGTTCGTTCATTTGTTTTACCACCATTAAAATCCTCACCTTCGCAAAAGAAAAATCTTAATGCTAGTTTACCATCTAAGCAGTAGAAGCAAAAGACAGCATGTCCTAATCTTTCTATTATTCTTTTAATTTAAACGCTTTTACATGCTGTTCAAGTGTGTGTGCCATATGATTTGTTTCATTAGAACCTTGTGCTACCTCATCAATGCTTGCAGTTGTTTGCTGTGCCGCGATGGTAATCATATTCATTGTTTCTTCTATATCTCGAATGGATTCCGTTAATTGTTGAATCATTTGCACAATGCGTGCTGATTTTTCATTTTCAGCAGTCATGGCAGTAGAAATAGTAATCATTTCTTCTACTGTTGTGGCCACTGCTGTCGAAATATTCCCTAAAGATTGTGCTGTTAGACGCACCGTCTCCGTCCCTTTTTCAATATATTGCGTATTATCATTCGTAGATGACATAACCTGCTGAACATGCTTCATTATATCCTGAATAAGCTGTTCAACTTGTAATACCTCTTGATTAGATTGCTCAGCAAGCTTGCGAACTTCCTCAGCAACAATCGCAAAGCCTTTACCATGCTCCCCTGCTCTAGCCGCCTCAATGGAAGCATTCAGAGCTAGCAAATTTGTTTGTGATGCGATGTTCGCAATAGACGTTGTAATCGTTTGAATTTTCGTTGCAGACGTGACTAAGTTTTCTACTGTTTGTCGCACCTCACCTGATCCGCTATGAATCAATGCCATATCATTGCTTATATCTTTCGCTAGTCGCTCACCCTCTGTTGCTAATTCCATCGTTTGTCGGGCATTATCAGCACTGTTATTGGCATTGCTTTGAATCATTTGAAGGTCCCCTGCTAAGGAAGTAAGAACATCTGTCGCATTTTCAGCATGGTGCATCCCTGCCGTCACAGCACTTGTCACTTCTTCGATATTATTGGCAACACCTTGAATAGTATTGCTCATATCGTTCAAGGTGGAAGCGGTTTCATCAGCGTTGTTCGTCAACGTATTGGAAGTGGAACGCATCGTCATAATCATATTTTGTAAATTAGCCGTCATTCGATTTAATGTATTCGCTAAATCCGCTACTTCATCTTTACTGTTAATTTTTGTTTCAGGTACAGCTAAATTCCCATTCGCAATTTCTTTCGCCTGCTGAATGAGCACACTAATCGGTCTTACTTTACGACGGATTAAAAAGCCTGTAATGATGGAAGCGATAAGCATAGGGAAAATACTAATTAATATCCCATTTCGTACAACATCCCACGTTCGCTCCTTTACGATATTGGCATCAAAGTCGATGACACTAATGGCAATAATCTCTTTACTAGAATCATGATCTTTAAAAATAGGGGCATAGCCAGATAAACGGTCCATCCCTGCAAAGGTATAAGGCTGTGAATATGTCGGATGCTTATGTGTAAGCAACATATCAATCGCTTCTTTGTCTAAATGAAATTGATCACCAGGAGCAAAGCCTTTTTCAGCCAAATGATCATCAAGCGCTAATAATGTACCATCCAATGCTAGAATATATTGTGTTTGGAAAATATCTTTATGACCTGTTGTCCAGTTTAAATCATTCCCGATGCGTTCCTGTACAGCTCGATCGCCTTGAATGGCCTTGTCCAATTGTTCTGGATTGATCAAACCTGTCGTAATATTGGCACAGCCATAGGCCTCTACACCAGCAGCATCATATAATTTATTGTAAGCAGTTATGTATGTAGCGAACGAAGTAATCCCTAGCATCACCACTAAAATACCAGCGATAATCGTTCCAAGTTGAAAAGTTAATGAATTACGTAATTTCACGATTCATCCTCTCCCCTTTCTTGTAATAATCTATGAATATTCCCTTTTGTTTTTCATCATACTACAAAAAGATGTATTAAAAAAGCATCTTTAATTATTCTAGTAAGATAAAAACATTGGATAAAAGTTCTGAATTGTGCGATAATTGAAGTAAATCATCATGAGCATTACCAATTCATCTAATAGGAGGGCTTGCTATGAATAAACGCTTTCATTTTATATCGATTGTTACAGGAAACTTGTTAACAATCGGAGCTATTTTTATTTATGCCTTGCAAAGTCAAGTGGATGTAGCCCTCAGCACGTATGCTCTTGTGATGGGTTTTTTAAGTACATTACTGGTGGTTTTCTTCTATATATGGGGAGAAGAAAAGCAACAAGTATCCAATCGTTTTTTGAAATAATATGTATCATTTGTCAGTAGCACGTTTAATGTGGTTCCTTCCCTTTCTATATGCAAAGGGATTTTTTTATGTAAAGATTTAGTCGCGTGAATCAAAAAGTAAGTCAGAAGAGATACTATGTCATACCATTCATTTAGAAAATTAATTATTTGATGTCGTGGAATTGAGATTAAACCTCACCAATTATTCGGGTCTATAAAACAGCTATTTCCATCTATTTTTACTAAAATGGCTTCTTAGATTTATTCACAATTCCCTCCTTTTCCGAGGTATTCCCCTCCGTATACGTCTAATTGTTGTAGAAAAATAAAATTTTTTGTAGAAAATTTTAAAACAATGATTGAGTAGTATATCAATTTTCTGTATAATCAGCTTGTTTGACAATACTTTATATGAACTTGGGGGTAGACAATTGGGTAAAGCATTGATTATCGGAGCTGGCGGAGTTGCCAGTGTTGTGGTACACAAGTGTGTTCAAAATTCGGACGTATTTGAGGAAATTTGTATCGCAAGTAGAACTGTTTCAAAATGTGACGCTCTAAAAGAAAAACTTGACGGCGGAAAAACAAAAATTCATACTGCACAGGTAGACGCAGACAATACAGAAGAGGTTATTGAGCTTATTAAAGCTTTCGGACCAGATGTTGTGATTAACGTGGCCTTACCTTATCAGGACTTAACGATTATGGATGCTTGCTTAGCGACAGGTGTGCACTATGTGGATACTGCAAACTACGAGCCACCTGAAACGGCAAAATTTGAATATAAATGGCAATGGGCTTATAAAGAGAAGTTTGAAAAAGCTGGCTTAACTGCACTACTTGGTAGCGGTTTTGACCCAGGTGTAACAGGCGTTTTCACAGCTCATGCACAAAAACATGAATTTGATGAAATCCACTATATCGATATCGTGGATGCCAATGCGGGAGATCATGGTTATCATTTCGCAACAAACTTCAACCCAGAAATTAACATTCGCGAAATTACAGCGAATGGTCGTTACTGGAAAGAAGGCGAGTGGGTTGAAACAGCACCACTTGAGAAAAAAGAAGTGTATAACCTACCGGAAATCGGACCAAAAGATATTTACCTTCTATACCATGAAGAACTGGAATCACTTGCAAAAAATATCAAAGGTTTAAAACAAATCCGCTTCTGGATGACGTTCTCTGAAAAATACTTAACACACTTAAAAGTATTAGAAAACGTAGGTATGACATCAATTGAGCCAATCGAATTCGAAGGACAAATGATTCAACCAATCCACTTCCTTAAAGCGGTATTACCAGATCCAGCTTCACTTGGACCACGTACAAAAGGTAAAACAAACATCGGTTGTATCATTCGCGGTCTAAAAGATGGCAAAGAAAAAACGTATTATGTGTACAACGTATGTGACCACGAAGAGTGCTACAACGAGGTTGGTTCACAAGCGATTTCTTACACAACTGGCGTACCAGCTATGATCGGTGCAATGCTTGTGATGAACGGTGAATGGCGTAAACCAGGTGTTTGGAATGTGGAAGATTTCAATCCAGATCCATTCATGGATGCATTAAATAAATGGGGTCTACCATGGCAAGAAAGCCATAACCCAGAATTACTTGACCTTGATTTAGATGCAAAGGAATTAAGCCGATGAAACCAATTGATTTTTCAAAAGTTCCATCCCCTTCTTATGTAGTGGATGAGCGATTATTAACAAAAAATCTTGAGCTTTTAAAATCAATTCAAGATCGTACAGGCTGCCGCATTTTACTAGCCCTTAAAGGGTTCTCTATGCATTCAACTTTCCCGCTAGTAGGGGAATATTTAGCAGGCATTACAGCCAGCTCCCTGCATGAGGCGCGTCTTGGCTATGAAAAAATGGGCAAGGAAGTACACGTTTATGCACCTGCTTATATTGAGCATGAAATGGACGAGCTTCTAGGCTATGTGGATCACGTCGTATTTAACTCATTTAACCAATGGGCTCAGTTCAAGGATAAAGTAAAATCTACTGGTAAAACAATTGAATGTGGTATTCGTGTAAATCCTGAGTACTCTGAAATTGAAACAGCTCTTTACGATCCTTGCTATACGAATTCCCGTCTTGGAACGACTTTGGCTAACTTTGATAAATCACAGCTTGACGGTATTGATGGCTTACACTTCCATGCGATGTGTGAACAAAATTCAGATACATTAGAGCGTATTATTGAAGTAGTTGAGGAAAAATTTGGTGATGTTTTACACCAAATGAAATGGTTAAACTTCGGTGGCGGTCACCATATTACGCGTGAAGATTATGATGTAGAGAAGCTTGTGAACATCATTAATTATGTGCAAGAAAAATATAACCTGCTTGTGTATTTAGAGCCAGGTGAAGCAGTAGCCCTTAATACAGGTTATTTAGTAGCAACGGTGCTTGATATTCAAGAAAATGGAATGGATCTTGCTATTTTAGATACATCAGCAACATGTCACATGCCTGATGTACTTGAAATGCCTTACCGTCCAATGATTATTGGTTCTGGCCAAGCAAATGAATTAGCACACACATATCGCTTAGGTGGACTAACATGTCTAGCTGGTGATGTGATTGGCGATTATTCGTTTGAACAGCCATTAAAACCAGGTGATCGTCTTGTATTCACAGATATGGCTCATTATTCAATGGTGAAAAACCATATGTTTAACGGTGTCAACTTACCATCTATCGTTTCGTATAACGATGAAGAAGGCATTAAGGTTATCCGTGAGTTTAAATTTGAAGACTACAGTGGTCGTTTGTCTTAATGACATGCGAAAAGCCCTTTCAGTTACGCTGGAAGGGCTTTTTATTATGCATAATTTTTAGAAAAAATGAAAGAGTTTTTCACAAATATGAAAAAACGTAGAGTGCCTAAGACTCTACGTTTTCTTTTTCATTTTCAAGCATTTTGTGTAAATAATTAATGATCTCACGAATGCCGTCTAATGAATTAACTAGTATTTTTGGATCAACATACGTAATCATTCGATTTTCGAGATTAGCTACAGCAGTAAAGTAGCGTGTTTTACTATAATTGACTAGACCCAATTGCTGAAGTACTGATTCATCGAAATCAAGAATTTCACGGGCTTCTGTGACAAGTAATCCATAATTGACCACATCTGTATTCAACACAATGATACGAGCAGTTGCTGGATTCGATGAGCGGTTGTACAGTATGCGTTCAAAATCAAGAACAGGTACAAGCTCACCACGAATTCTTGTAAAGCCTAGAAGATAATTAGGTAAATGGGGAATAGGTGTTACATGCTCTAATTTTTCAATTGAAATCGCTTGCTCCACCGGCACAGCATACTCCTCTGTCCCACAAGCAAAAACGACTGCTTTGACACTTTCCATAGGGTCACACATCCTTATTCGACTGTTAGTTTTTCGCCGATTCTTTGACGATTTCTACTAGTAAATCTGCTAATTTTTCAAGCTCTTCTACTGGTATTTTTTCATTCGTTGTATGGATATCCTCGTATCCAACAGATAGATTAACTGTCGGAATGCCAAAACCTGCAATCACGTTTGCGTCTGATCCACCACCTGAAATGCCTAGTGTCGGTGTACGGTCAATATTGCGTGCAGCAGTCATGGCCACTTGAACTACTTTATCCGTTTCTGTTACACGGAAACCTGGGTACATCAGCTTCACTTCTATTTCAGCACGTGCACCTAATGACGCTGATACTTGTTCAAATGTTTCCTGCATATGCTTTGTTTGCGCATCCAATTTAGCTTTGTCTATTGAGCGTGCTTCTGCAAGGATTGTCACTTCGTCACAAACAATATTTGTCGCTTGTCCACCTTCAAAACGTCCAATATTCGCTGTCGTTTCTTCATCTAAGCGGCCTAGTTTCATTTGAGCAATGCATTTTGATGCGACTGTAATAGCAGAAATTCCTTTTTCTGGAGCTACTCCCGCATGTGCCGTTTTACCGATAATTTTCGTGAAAATTTTCGCTTGGAATGGCGCCGCTGTCACGATGCCGCCAACTTTGCCATCACTATCCACTGCAAAGCCATATTTTGCTTTAATGTTAGCTGGATCTAACTCTTTAGCGCCAACAAGGCCGCTTTCTTCACCAGCTGTAATGATAAATTCAATATCTCCGTGTGCAATATTTTGCTCTTTTAAACGTTTGACCATCTCAAATAATGCTGCTAGTCCTGCCTTATCATCAGCACCTAAAATCGTTGTACCGTCGGATACGATATAGCCATCTTCACGTAGAGAAGGTTTGATGCCTTTTCCTGGAACAACGGTATCCATATGAGAAGTGAAGTAGATTGGCTCCACATCCAATGTGCCTTTTAATGTAGCAATAATATTACCTGCCCCATGTCCATTACGTGTATGTGCATCGTCTTGGATAACTGAAAATCCGAGTGCAGTTAACTTATCTACAAGAATGGGTGCAATTAGCTGTTCATGTTTTGTTTCTGAATCAATTTGTACGAGCTCAAAAAACTCTTCTACTAAACGACTTGTCATGTTGTAAAACTCCCTTAGTTTACGTGTTTTTCCACGTTATAGTATACATATTATTTTAGCACAACGTCAGAAGAGTTGAAATCATTGAACAATCCTACCAAAATAAAAAGTCTGAGAAAAATTCTCAGACTTTCCTTAGTGATTGAAAATACGCTCTTTTTCTTTCTCTAATGATTGTAGGTAGTCTACTGCTTTATGATGCTTATCTTGTAAGCGCCAAATCGTATTATGTACATCATCCTGAACACGTGATACCTGTTCTCTTGCTGTTGAGATTTTAGAATGAACAGACCATGCTGAAAAAATATCATCAAAAAAGTAGTCAGCAAACTTAACAAAGCCATCTGTTTCAACATGTAGCGATTTCGTAGACATTTCTTGAACATCCACTAACTCATTATGAAAACGTTGTAACGCAATTTGTGCACTGTGTAAATAGTTTTCTGACTGATCCAGTGCATCATGCTTTAAGTGAGTTGCGATGAGCCCTCCACCAAAAAATGTATCCCATGTAGAATATCCACTGGCTGAATGGAGTGAAGCTGCTGCTTGCCCTAGCCTCGTTAGGGCTACTTCTCCCGCTTCCTCTGCCTCTTGAATTTCAGTGATGAGTTGTTTTGTCAGCATTTCCTCATGTGCTAACTGCTCTAGTCTCTCAGCTTGGGCAGCGTCATGAATTTGTAAATACGCCTTCTTTTGAAGATAAATCTGTTGCAGTGATTGCTGTAACGCTCTTTCATCAATTTGGGCTAACTGATTCATCACTTGTATGCTGTCTTCTGTTAAATCTGTTTGCATTTTCATTGCTTCATTGAGCTTTAATTCAAGTACTGCCGCCTTATCAATTTTTTCTGCCCTCAGTTCATCCTGTTGACCTGTCCACGTACGAATCATATTCATAAATGAAAAACCATCTAATTTGTCAAGCTTGGATCGAATTTGATGGAGTGCTGCCGTATGGTTGTCTATTTCCTGTTGTGTATGTTTAATCTGTCCATCAATTAACTGATTTTGTTCGTTTAATCTAGATGCTTTTCTAAGTTGTGCATGAATCTTTTCTTGCGCTGTTTGTAATTGCTGCCATTCCATTCATCTCAACTCCTCTTATCTATCAGTACGGATGACAAACAAAAATGTTTCACTTTTGGCAATGAAAAACCTAGCAACTTATGAGCTGCTAGGCTTGTACTACTGTTATAGAGGAATATTACCGTGTTTTTTCTCTGGACGTGTTTCATGTTTGTTTGACAGCATATCAAGTCCTTGAATCAGCTTGATACGTGTATCTCGTGGATCGATGACGTCATCTACCATACCGCGAGATGCCGCAACATATGGGTTCGCAAATTTTTCTTTATATTCTTCAATTTTTGCTGCACGAGTTGCTTCTGGATCATCTGATTTCGCAATTTCACGGGCAAAGATGATGTTCGCTGCTCCAGCAGCACCCATAACAGCAATCTCAGCATTTGGCCATGCAAATACTAGGTCAGCACCAATTGATTTAGAGTTTAAGGCAACGTAAGCGCCTCCATAAGCTTTACGTAAAATCACTGTAATTTTTGGTACAGTTGCTTCTGAATACGCATAAAGAATTTTCGCACCATGACGAATAATGCCACCATGTTCTTGTTTAACGCCTGGGAAGAAGCCAGAAACGTCTTCAAATGTGATGATTGGGATATTGTATGCATCACAAGTACGGATGAAACGAGCTGCTTTATCAGAAGAATCAATATCTAAACCACCAGCAAGTACTTTTGGTTGGTTACAAACAAGTCCAACTGATTCACCAGCAATACGTGCAAAACCAACTACTACGTTTTTTGCAAACTCTGCGTGAACTTCCATGAATGAACCTTCATCTACTACTTGCTCTACAACTTTACGTACATCATATGGACGTGTTGTTTCGATTGGCACTGTATCTACGATTTCTGGGCGGTAGTCATCCCCTTCAGGTCGTGCTTGGCGAGGTGCCTTTTCTTTATTATTTTGTGGTAAATAGCTTAATAGTTTCTTAATTTCATCAATCGCTGCTTCTTCAGATGGAGCGCGGAAATGAGCATTCCCACTTACCGCATTATTTACTTTCGAGCCACCTAAATCTTCAGCAGAGATTTTTTCTCCCGTTACCGTTTCAATTACTTTAGGTCCTGTAATAAACATTTGAGATGTTTTATCCACCATTAGGATAAAGTCTGTAATGGCTGGAGAATAAACAGCTCCACC
Organism: Lysinibacillus sp. FSL K6-0057; assembly: GCF_038630885.1. Lineage (NCBI taxonomy): Bacteria > Bacillati > Bacillota > Bacilli > Caryophanales > Bacillaceae > Lysinibacillus > Lysinibacillus sp. FSL K6-0057. The sequence continues at coordinate 3,169,921 of NZ_CP152047.1, forward strand.
AGCACAAGGTCCCATAATAACAGAGATTTGCGGGATCACACCAGAATAAATGGCATTGCGGTAGAAAATATGACCGTAGCCATCTAGTGAAAGAACACCCTCTTGGATACGTGCGCCACCTGAGTCATTGATGCCGATAAATGGTGTACCGTTTTTGGCAGCTAGATCCATCACTGTTGCCATTTTTTTCGCGTGCATTTCACCAAGCGCTCCACCAAACACTGTGAAATCTTGAGAGAATAAGTATACTGGACGTCCTTTAATTTTACCGAATCCAGTTACCACACCATCACCAGGTCCCTCCAACTTATCCATTCCGAAGTCTACTGTACGGTGTGTAATAAATGGGTTGATTTCAAAAAATGTACCTTCGTCTAGCAATAAGTCTATGCGCTCACGAGCAGTAAGTTTCCCCTTTTCATGCTGTTTATCGATGCGATCATAGCCACCACCAAGTTCAATTACCGTCTTACGATCATACAAGTCATTGATTTTGTCGAACATATCCATACTGATCACTTATCCCCTTTTCCACTTTTATCACATAATTCATATAACACCCCAAATGAGGATTTAGGATGCATAAATGCAACCTCTGCCCCTCCAGCACCTGGTCCTGGCTCTTCGGATAATAGACGTACACCTTTTTCACGAAGCTCTGCCATTCGCTCACGAATTCCTGTTACACCGAACGCAACATGGTGAATTCCTTCTCCACGTTTTTCAATAAAACCATGAATGGCACTTTTATCACTCATCGGTTCTAATAACTCAATTTTCACGTTACCTGCGTCGATAAATGCCACACGAACCTGCTGAGATTCTACTTCTTCCACTTTCATCAACTTTAAGCCTAAAATTTCTGTATAATATGTAATGCGTTCATCAAGATCGCGCACCGCAATCCCAATATGGTCTACTCTCTCCATGGTGACATCTCCTTCTGTTATGGTACATACTCTATTTTACAGACTTTTTTGTCAAAACTCTACTACTTGAGAAATTTTTCAGATTTGCTAAACTATTTATAAGAAAAGAAGGAGCGAACGAGCATATGAGTAATAAAAAATTTCAAAAAATCGTTGTTTATAGTATGATCGCAATTATGCTAATCTCATCTCTAGCATTCGGATTATCTATGATAGTTTAAGACAAGCATGAGGCGTCCACACTACTGTGGGCGCTCTTTTTTAGCCTTTAACCCTTTAAATGACTGCTTTATTTCTAAATACCTGTCCATTTCCTCTATAAACTGATAGAGTGCTGCCTGGGCAATAAATTGCTCATGGCTTTGTGGTAAAGGAAGTTGAGAAAAATCACGCTTAACATTGTCGAGCTTTTCACGATAATGACTAGCCGTATTTCCCGAATGAACATGCGCTCCAAGGTCTTGTAAAAAATCTGCCACAATTTCAGCCTCTTGTACTATAACAGGTAATGTTGTCACTTTGGGCAGTACTCTTTCGATAATTTCTAGCTGTTGCTCACGCATATCGAAATAAACATAGTAATCATTTTTACGTCTCATAAAATGGTTTTCAACATCTTTAAAGGCCAATGATTTTGCCTCTTCAAGTGCCCTGATTGCTTCTATGATTTCGTGCCCGTTCCACAGCGTATCTCCTTGCCGTAAATAGCTGGCAATTTCTAAAAAAATCTTACTATATAACTCCTCAATTTTAACTCTGTAGTAATTTAATTCCTTTTGAATGTCTGGCATATACATATTAATGGCAATCCCTGTTCCATAACCGATAGCCATCAACGCTAATTCATTATAAACAAGTGTCAATGAGTAACCTTCAGCAGCGTAAATATGCATAATAATGACGACACTGGAGATAAATCCGTCCGCAACCTTTAAAGACACAATGGTTGGTATGAACAGTATAAGCATGCCCGCTAATGTAAGCGGATGATAAGCAAATAACTCAAAGCTTACGAAGGCAAAAAGCATTGCCACAATACTTGCGACTAGTCGTGTATAGGCTGCATAAATGGATTTCTTTTTTGTTGGCTGCACACATAATATGGTCAGAATACCAGCAGATGCATATGAGGCTAAATCAAAATACTGCGCAATGGCAATAGCAATGGCTGCACCAATTGCTGTTTTTAACGTTCGATAGCCGATTGAAAACGTCTTCAGGCCGACTGCCTCCCATCCTTTAGTACTCTTCACTCATTTAGCTAATTATTTAGCCAATATTACGAAAATTTTAACGATAATGAAACTATCTACTCATGATGAATAGTAGGAAGCCTACATAGACAACATGATCTATGAGGCTTTTCTACTTCATTTGAATGATTTTTCTTATGCAAGAAAGGACTTAAAGCTCGTCACAATATTCTTCAAAGTTTGCTTGTAGGTTTGTCACAACCGACATTGGGTCATGCCCTTCAATTTCATAGCGTCCCACTTCTGCGACTACTTGTCCATCTTTTAATAGAACGAATGATGGTGATGAAGGTAAATGATCTTCTCCAAAATGATAACGTGCCGCTGCAGTTGCTTCTTTATCTTGCCCTGCAAACACTGTGACTAAATGGTCTGGACGTTTATCATAATGAACGCATTGTGCCGCTGCTGGACGAGCGATCCCACCTGCACAACCACATACTGAGTTCACCATTACTAATGTTGTACCTGGACGAGCAAACGCCTCTTCTACAGCTTCTGGTGTTTGTAGTTGTTCATAACCAGCTGCCTCAATTTCAGCACGTGCTGTTTTTAAAATTTCCTGCATAAATAAATCGTAATCCATATTCATATAGCGATAGCTCCTTTCAAGTTCGCGCCAAAATAGTGATATTTCATATAGTAGCTTTTTGACGCTTATCCATCTCTTATCATAGCAGTTTGAAACGAATTTGTGCACCTACTTGCTCATCACAATTCAGTTGAATTTACTAAGATGACAATAAGACTCGTTTACTTGTCTTCCTGCTCTACGCTAAATAAACGATCAACACCTTGTGTGACAGTCAATTGTCCACTTAAAATTTGACGTTCAAGCTGTTGTACTTGTGCTTTACGCTGCGGATTCCCATAAAATAGATCAATTAAATGATCGGTAATCATCGATTGGAACCACTCTTTTGTTTGTTGTTGGCGCCGGGTAGCCCAATAGTGATTTGCTTCTACAATTTGCTTGAATTCCCCAATTGTATCCCAAACCTTATCAAGACCCCTTTTTTCTAATGAACTAACAGGCATGGCAGTTGACATCCAACCAGGTGTAGCTGGCTGTAAAAAATGCAAAATTTGTTTATACTCTGCAACCGTTTTTTTGGCAAGACGAATATTATCACCATCCGCCTTATGCACAACAATCGCATCTGCTAATTCCATGATGCCTTTTTTCATGCCCTGCAATTCGTCCCCCGCTCCTGTTAAAACAAGAAGAAGGAAGAAATCTACCATACCACGGACATAGGTTTCACTTTGTCCGACACCAACTGTTTCAATTAAAATCACATCATAGCCTGCAGCCTCACAAACTAACATCGTTTCCCGCGTCTTTTTGTGAACACCCCCTAGGGTACCTGCCGATGGGGATGGACGAACAAATGCAGTAGGTTTTTTGACGAGCTCCTCCATTCGGGTTTTATCGCCAAGTATACTCCCCCCTGATAGAGAAGAACTCGGATCAATGGCTAGGACAGCAACTCGTTTTCCCATGTCACAAAGCTTTGTGCCGAAAGCCTCAATGAATGAGCTTTTCCCTGCTCCTGGCACACCCGTTATGCCAATTCGGATACTATTACCTGTATGTGGAAGAAGCTCCTGCAATAGTTCTTGTGCTTGCACTTTATGTGTAGCATTGGAACTTTCAATGAGGGTAATGGCTTTTGATAAATGTGTGCGAGAGCCCGCACGTACTTGTTGTGCAAGCTCTCCTACATTTAGACTGTCTGCCTTTTTCTTTCGGAATTTTTTGGGTGTACCATATTGCATCCCGTCGTGAGTTGCCTCTACTCCGTCCATGACAAATAGCGCACTGTCTTCGATTCCTTTATTTTTGTCCATTATTCAGACACTTCCTCGTAGCCTAAACGTTTGTAGATTTCTTCAATAATTTTTAGTGCAGAAACAGGGATCACTGTACCTGGACCGAAAATGGCTACTGCGCCTGCATTATAAAGGAAATCATAATCTTGTGCTGGTATAACCCCACCCACAATAATGATAATATCCCCACGACCTAGTTTTTCAAGCTCTGCAATCAATTCAGGCACTAATGTTTTATGACCTGCAGCTAGTGAAGATACCCCGATAACATGGACATCATTTTCAACAGCCATTTGAGCTGCCTCAGCAGGCGTCATAAATAATGGTGAAATATCTACGTCAAAGCCTAGGTCCGCATAGCCTGTTGCGACTACCTTCGCGCCACGGTCATGTCCATCTTGTCCCATTTTGGCAACTAAAATACGTGGACGACGCCCCTCGTTTTCAAGGAATTCTTCTGTCATTTGTTTCACTTCTGCAATTTGCTCCTCATCCGAGAAGTTCGCAGAGTAAACACCTGAAATCGAACGAATCACGGCCTTATGACGACCAGAAATTACTTCGATAGCATCAGAGATTTCACCTAAAGAAGCACGAGCGCGCGCTGCATCCACTGCCACGGCTAGTAAGTTTTCTTCTCCATCTTGAGCAGCTTTCGTTAAGCGAGCTAAATGTTTCTGAACTTCCGCTTCATCACGAGCTGCCTTCATCGCCTCTAAACGTTCGATTTGTTTTTGACGAACAATTGTATTATCGATATCCAAAATATCAATTGGCTCTTCTTTTGTTAAGCGATACTTGTTCACGCCCACAATCGTTTCTGTTTTAGAATCGATTTTCGCTTGACGTTTGGCTGCGGCTTCTTCAACCTTCATTTTTGGAAGGCCCGTTTCAATTGCTTTGGCCATGCCCCCAAGTGCTTCTATCTCTTCGATTAACGCCCAAGCAGACTTCGTAATTTCTTCTGTTAATTTCTCCACGTAATATGAACCACCCCATGGATCAATGACTTTTGTCATCGCTGTTTCCTCTTGTAAAAATAGCTGTGTATTACGTGCGATACGTGCAGAGAAATCAGTTGGAAGTGCAATCGCTTCATCTAGCGCATTGGTATGAAGGGATTGCGTGTGTCCCATGGAAGACGCATTTGCTTCGATTAATGTACGTGCCACATTGTTAAATGGATCTTGCTCAGTTAAAGACCAACCAGATGTTTGCGAATGGGTACGCAAAGCTAATGTTTTCGGATTTTTTGGATTAAACGTTGACATCATTTGGGCCCAAATACGGCGTGCTGCGCGCATTTTAGCAACTTCCATGTAATAGTTCATACCAATTGCCCAGAAGAATGATAAACGAGGTGCAAATGCATCGATATCAATACCTGCTTTTAATCCTGTTCGTACATATTCCAAGCCATCTGCTAACGTATAGGCAAGCTCAATATCATTTGTTGCGCCTGCTTCTTGAATATGGTAACCAGAAATCGAAATAGAGTTAAATTTTGGCATATATTTCGCTGTATATTCAAAAATATCTGCAATGATTTTCATTGACATAGCTGGTGGGTAAATATATGTATTACGCACCATATATTCTTTTAAAATATCATTTTGAATGGTACCTGCTAATTTATCTGGCGTTACCCCTTGTTCTTCTGCTGCCACAATATAGAATGCAAGAACTGGTAATACTGCACCGTTCATCGTCATCGAAACTGACATTTGGTCTAACGGGATTTGATCGAAAAGGATTTTCATATCCTCAACAGAGTCAATGGCAACCCCTGCTTTCCCTACATCCCCAGTTACACGTGGATGATCAGAGTCATAGCCTCGGTGTGTTGCTAAGTCAAACGCTACAGAAAGACCTTTTTGCCCCATTGCCAAATTTCGTTTATAAAAGGCATTGGACTCTTCAGCAGTTGAGAAACCGGCATATTGGCGAACCGTCCATGGACGTGCTACATACATAGTAGGGTATGGCCCACGTGTATTGGGCGCAATTCCTGCCACATCGTTTAAGTGTTTAGCCTCTTTGATATCTTCTTTTGTGTAAATATCTTTAATTTCAATTCCTTCATTTGTCATGAACTTGTCGTCAGACGCTTGAGGTGTTTCAGCTGTTAAAACTTTTTCTATTTCTACTGCATTAAAATTTGGCTTGCTCATCGTTGGACCTCCTTCATGCTCGCAAACACGGACTGTAATTTTTCGATGATGTTTTGTCCTGCGAAAATAAAGCCGTTTAAGCCATCTGCTAACCACGCTTCTTCTTCGTCTTTAAATTTACCCGCTACATCTACAAGCACATTCGCTGGTTTATCAGCTAAAATGGCTGATACAAGTGCTTTTGTATCATCATCACTGCCCGCAATCACTACATACTTAGCCTCTGTAGCCTTCAACCAAGCTAGTGCCTCTTCCACAGTCGTCACTGGCTCACTTTTTTCTGGTACAAGACCGACTGTATTTAAGAAGCCCGCTACAAAATCGGCACGTGGTTTAGAGCTTTTTAATGATCCTAATGCCAAAATACCTGTTTTCACATCAGCGGCTGTCATGTCTGCACGTAATTCCTCAAATGGAGCAGCAATACGCTTAATGTCAGCAAACAATGGATTTGTGTCATGTTCAAGTACATCTGCTGGATTTGCATAAATATTCGTTCCAATTAATGATTGCTTCCGTGTTTGTGCAGCTTTGATACGCTTTTGATAGGATGCTTCCACTTCTTCTGCAAGCTTGCCAGAAGCCGTGTATTCATCAATACCGCCAGCTGTCTCAATGTCTAAAAATAATGCCCAAGCTTCTTTCACAAAATCTGCTGTTAACGACTCGATAAAGTAAGAGCCCCCTGCTGGATCTGTTACTTTCAAGACATTTGTTTCTTCTTTTAATATTAATGACACATTACGAGCAATACGAATCGATTGATCCGTAGGCTTCGTTAACACATCATGTGGATGAACCGTAAAGAGATCGGCACCACCGATTAAACCAGAAAGCGCTTCATTTGAAGAACGTAATAAGTTCACATACACATCTAATTTAGAAAAGCTTCTTAATGATGTTTCAGCAACCGTCGGGATTTTCACATCATCTGTGACGCCATAAGCGGATGAGAACGCTTTCCAAAGTACTTTAAAAGCACGCAATTTCGCAATCTCCGTAAAGAATTGTGTATCAATAGCAAAGGATACAAAAAACTTCTTCGAAAATGCTGCAAAGCTTTCTTCCTGTTGTGCAAATTTGGCTGCTAATGCAAGTGCATAGGCTAATTCTTGTACAGCGTTGGCCCCTTCATTATGGTAAACCGTTGTGTCTGCACTGACTGAGCGCACGTTCGGAAATGCAGTCAAAGTGATAGGGTCTTTCGAAATAATGTAACCTTCAATGGCTTCTTGTTGATCTACTGCAATGTTGTCGAATACTGCTAATAATGGGTCTTTTGAATCCTCGATAGTAATTTTAAACGAATATTCTGAGAAATATGATGCTAATTTGACCAATACTTCTTCTGTCCAAGCAAAGCTCACTCGGCTATCAATCGTAATAACTTCATTGCCTCGAGCTAAACTATCTTCAAGCTGTGCAAAAAAAGCTTCGCTTGAATCAGCGTGAATTTGCTGTGCCACCTGAAACACTGGACCATTTTGTAGGGAACGGATTGTGGCAACTTGTAAATCAAGCTCTTCTCCAAGCTTAGCTACTAAACTTTCTTGCGTGTAAAGCGGCTGTAGTGTAACACCTTCATTTGTTTTTGTGAATAGTGACTCAAATGGTTTCCCTTTTAAAGCTTTGATTGCTGCATCTTGCCAGTCTGAATAGGCTGGTATTTCAAATTCAATATTTTTCATGTTGTTTGACATGCGGACGCTTAATCAGCTTCCCCCCTTAGTAGTTTCTATTTGTTATTCTACATGACAAATTGCGACTCGAAAAGCATAAAAAAAATCGGAAACCCTTATACAGCAGGTTTCCGACGAGTCATCAGTAGACTGACGTTGAAGATTTATTTGTATTTTCGAGTATTTCTTTCACTCTATTTAGGAATTTACCACAGACAAGTCCATCAAGCACACGATGATCTAAAGATAAACATAAATTCACAATATCACGTGCAGCAAACATTCCACCTGGTAAAACAACCGGTTTTTTTACAATACTTTCCACTTGAAGGATTGCTGCTTGTGGGTAATTAATGATGCCCATTGATTGAACAGAGCCAAACGCACCTGTATTATTCACTGTAAATGTACCACCAGTGATGTCATCCATTGCCAATTTCCCTGTACGGACTTTATTAGCCAGTTCATGGATTTCTTTAGCAATTCCTTTAATGGATTTTTCATCTGCGTGTTTTATAACAGGTACAAATAAGGCATCATCCGTTGCTACTGCAATCGAAATATTGATGTCATGTTTTTGAATAATTTTATCTTCCGCCCACATAGAATTCAGCATCGGGAATTCCTTTAAAGCTTGAGCAACCGCTTTTACAAAGAAGGCGAAATATGTAAGATTAAAGCCTTCTTTTTGCTTAAATTCATTCTTTAAGCTATCACGATAAGTGACTAAATCTGTTACATCGACTTCCATCATCATCCAAGCATGCGGTGCTTCATGAACACTTTTCACCATATTATTCGCAATGGCACGACGGATCTTCGTCACTGGAATTTCGATATCTCCTGGATGAACCGGTGGTACAGGTGCAGCTGCTTTTTCCACTTGTTGCTGAGGCGCTGATGTAGGCGCTGATGCTGTTTGAACAGCTGTTGGTGCTGGTGCCACATCGTTTGCCGTTGGGATATTACCCGTTTCAATTAGCTTTAACAGGTCTTTTCTTGTAATACGACCACCCTCGCCAGTTCCTGTTACAAGGTCTAATGCAATATCGTGCTCCTGTGCAAGTCGAAGAACAGCTGGTGAGTAACGGTAACGCACTTTACTCGTACGTGCCTCTTTTGGTGCAGCTACTGGAGGTGCCACCTGCTGTGGTGCCTCCTGTTTCTTTTGAACACCTGCATTTAAAATAGCCGTACTTACTGCCGATTTTTTTTCAGGTGGCGGTGCTGGTAATTCGCCTTCTCCTGCTATTTCAATCGAGCATACGACTGCCCCAACTGGTAATGTCTGACCTTCTTGTGCAAGAAGCTCCGTAATAACCCCTTCAAATGATGAGGGGATTTCAGCATTTACTTTATCTGTAACAACTTCTGCTAATGGATCATATTTTTTTACTGTATCTCCAGGCTTTACAAGCCATTTTTCAATTGTACCTTCTGTTACACTTTCGCCGAGCTGTGGCATTGTAATATTTTGAACCGACATCCTTTATTCCTCCCATCAATTAAGCCTAGGCGTCATTGTACCTGATGCAGCGCTAAAAACATTAAACGTAGATAGGCAATTAGACAGATTTTGACTTTCTTTTATTCAAAGTCAAAATCTGTTGTTCCGTCTGAGGCTTTCGCTTTTTTCATTCAGCCTTGTTGTGATCTATTAGAACGCAGCAAGTTCTCGCATAGCACGTTCCACTTTATCAGGATTAATCATGAAATATTTCTCCATCGTTGGTGCATATGGCATGGCTGGCACATCAGGTCCTGCTAGACGTTGAATTGGTGCATCAAGCTCAAATAAACAATGCTCTGCAATAATTGCTGCAACCTCACTCATGATACTACCTTCTTTATTATCCTCTGTGACAAGCAATACTTTACCTGTCTTACTTGCAGCCTCAATGATTGCTTCTTTATCGAGAGGATAAACTGTACGCAAGTCAAGGATATGAGCAGAAATACCATCTGCAGCTAGGCGCTCTGCCGCTTGTAGTGCAAAGTGGACAGCTAAACCATAGGTAATGACTGTCACGTCATCTCCTTCACGTTTTACATCTGCTTTACCAATCGGCAACGTGTAATCATCAAGTGGTACTTCCCCTTTAATTAAACGATAGGCACGTTTATGTTCGAAAAATAATACTGGATCTTCATCACGAATAGCAGCTTTCAGCAAACCTTTTGCATCATATGGTGTTGATGGAATGACAATTTTCAAACCAGGCGTACCGGCAAAAAGTGCTTCAACGGATTGTGAATGGTATAGTGCCCCGTGAATACCTCCGCCAAAAGGTGCACGGATAACCATTGGACAAGTCCAGTCATTATTAGAACGGTAACGAATTTTAGCTGCCTCTGAGACGATTTGGTTGACAGCTGGCATAATAAAATCAGCAAATTGCATTTCAGCAATCGGACGCATACCGTACATCGCAGCACCGATTCCTACACCAGCGATCGCACTTTCTGCAAGAGGTGTATCAAGCACGCGGTATTCACCGAATTGATCGTATAGTCCAGTAGTAGCTTTAAATACACCGCCCTTACGACCAACGTCCTCTCCTAAAATGAAAACTCGTTCGTCACGTTCCATTTCTTCTTTCATTGCTAATGTAATCGCATCAATATAAGACATTACTGCCATTACATGTCACCTCCGTCCACTGGTGCATAAACATATTTAAGTGCATGCTCTGGTTGTGCATATGGAGCCGCTTCTGCATAATCAGTTGCTTCATTTACTTCTGCCATGATACGCTCTTCGATTTCAGTACGTATTGCGTCTGTCATCACACCAGCATCCATTAAATACTTTTCAAATAAGACAATTGGATCCTTTGCTTTGCCTTCTGCAATGTCTTCAGCCGTACGGTATTGACGGTCATCATCATCTGATGAATGGGCTGTTAAACGATATGTTACTGTTTCGATTAAGCTTGGACCTTCCCCATTACGTGCACGGTCTGCGGCCTCTTTCACCACTTTATACACTTGTAATGGATTTTTCCCATCAACTGTCACACCTGGCATTCCGTAGCCAATCCCACGATCAGATACTTTTGCACAGCCTAGTTGACGTTCCACTGGTACAGAAATAGCATATTGATTGTTTTCTACCATAATAATGACTGGTAGCTTATGAACACCTGCAAAGTTTGCTCCTTCATGGAAGTCCCCTTGGTTGGATGAACCTTCACCAAGTGTAACGAATGAAACAAAATCTTCTTTTTGTAGTCGTCCAGCAAGTGCAACACCAACAGCATGTGGAACTTGCGTTGTAACAGGAGATGATCCTGTTATAATACGGTTTTTCTTTTGCCCAAAGTGACCAGGCATTTGACGACCACCAGAGTTTGGATCTTCTGCTTTGGCAAACGCAGATAACATCAATTCTCTCGGTGTCATACCAAAATGTAAAACAACACCCATATCACGATAATATGGTGCAATATAATCCTTATTTTTATCAAGTGCAAAGGCTGCTCCAACTTGTGCTGCCTCCTGGCCTTGACAAGAAATTACAAACGGAATTTTACCAGAACGGTTTAGTAACCACATACGCTCATCTAATCTTCTGGCCATTAACATTGTTTCGAACATAGCAAGTACATCTTCATTTGACAAACCTAAATCTTCATGTTTGATTTGAACATCTTGCATACGAACACCCCTTTCGTATTATAGAGAAATAACTATCTTATCCTATATCCCCACATTTGGATATGTTAGTTATGAAATTCAGAAAATTAAAAATGGATAGCACGATCATCCACTGCAAGAGCAGATTCCACTAACACCTCATTTAAGGATGGATGTGGATGAATAGCCTGACTTATTTCCCATGGTGTTGCATCTAACACTTTCGCTAAGGATGCTTCTCCAATTAAATCTGTCACATGTGGCCCTACCATATGAATACCCAAAATATCATCGGTTTCTTCATCAGCAATAATTTTGACAAAGCCTTCTGTCTCTCCATTTACTAATGCTTTACCAATGGCTTTAAACGGGAATTTACCAATCTTTAATGAAAATCCTCGTTCTTTAGCAGCACTCTCTGTTAAGCCAATGCTGGCAACCTCTGGATAGGAATAAACACATTTTGGTACTTTCAAATCATCCAATTTCTCTGTTTTCCCTGTTGCTATATGCTCAATAGCTGAAAGCCCTTCATGAGAAGCAACATGTGCTAATTGTAAGCCACCAATCACATCTCCTATGGCATACATATGAGACTCTTTCGTTTGATAGGAATCAATCACTTTAATAAAGCCGTTTTCCACTTCAATCTCTGTATTTTCTAAACCAATATCCTGCGTATTCGCCTCACGGCCTACACAAAGTAATAATTTATCAGCCTCAAAGATTTCTTCTTTATCATTCACTTTCGCTGAAATGAAAACGTTATCATTTTCAATTTTGAATGTATTTGTATCTAAGCGAGCATTCGTAACAATACGAACTCCTCGTTTTTCAAGTTGTTTCGTCACTTCTTTAACAATGTCCGCATCTTCCGCTGGTAAAATGGATGGCCCATATTCTACAACTGTTACATATACACCAAAATCGCATAGCATAGATGCCCACTCAATTCCGATAACACCGCCACCAACGATTAGCAATGACTTTGGTAAATTTTCTAACGCTAAAGCATGATCGGAATTTAGCACATATTGCCCATCTACCGTTAACCCTGCCATACCACGAGGCTTTGAACCCGTTGCAATGACAACATTTGTTGGAACAAGCATTTCATTTTCATCGCCATTTGACATTTCTACAGATATCGTACCCGGCATAGGTGAGAAAATAGATGGACCCAAAATTCGCCCTGTACCATGATAAACATCTATTTTGCCTTTTTTCATCAGTGTATTCACACCCTGACTTAATTGCTCAACGATTGCTTGTTTTCTCGCTTGAACTTTGTCAAATTGTAATGTCACACCTTCAATATCGACACCATATTCGCTAGCTGTTTTATTCGCCATACGATATACTTCTGCACTTCGAAGTAAGGCTTTACTTGGAATACAGCCTTTATGCAAGCAAGTACCACCTAAACGTTCACGCTCTACAATGGCTGTTTTCAAGCCTAACTGAGCAGCTCGGATGGCTGCAACATACCCACCTGTACCTCCACCTAAAATGACAACATCATAATTTCGAGCCATGTTTATTCCCCCTATTGAGAAAAGTGCTAAAGATTCTATTAAACAATTACCAAGCCATTTTTAGCAGTCAGTCCGTGTCCTAGAATATCTTTAGCTTTACTTCATTAATGCCCTATTTCTTGTTGAAAATAGAAGAAGTCGACAATGCGACTTCTCATCATGTATCAACCGTGTAAATTAGCGACCGTGTAAAATATTTTTTTCATTTTTTAAGAATTGGCTGCGCGATTTCGCTACGCGAGCGATACGTTCCTCAGCTAAGCGGTTCGCTGCCACATATGTTGGAATGCCATCTCGTTTTGAAATAGCAAAGATTTTTTCAATACTATCGTAAATGCCATCAACGCGTTTCATTGCACGTTCTCGATTATAGCCATATAATTCATCTGCAACGTTAATCACGCCACCAGCATTGATTACATAATCTGGTGCATAGACGATACCTAATTCATGTAGGTAGTCACCATGACGTGAATCTTTTAATTGGTTATTAGCAGATCCAGCAATCACTTTCGCTTTTAATTGCGGAATTGTTTCATCATTTAAAATTGCACCTAGTGCACAAGGTGAGAAAATATCAACTTCTTGCGCATAGATTTCATCTGGTGCCACTGCAATTGCATCGAAGTCATTCACAACTCGATCAATGGCTGCCTGATTGATATCTGTTACAACAAGTTTTGCTCCTTCATTATGTAAATACTCGCAAAGCTTGTAGGCTACATTTCCAAGACCCTGTACAGAAATTTTTAATCCTTCTAGTGAGTCAGAACCGAATGCTTCTTTTGCAGCTGCTTTCATACCACGGTAAACACCATAAGCTGTTACTGGAGATGGATTACCTGAAGAACCGAATGCAGGAGAAATTCCTGTTACATAATCTGTTTCCTCATGGATTAAATCCATATCCGATACCGTTGTACCTACGTCTTCAGCTGTGATATAGCGGCCATTCAATCCATGGATGAAACGACCTAACGCACGGAACATCTCTTCATTTTTATCTTTAAATGGGTCACCAATAATGACCGTTTTTCCACCGCCAAGGTTTAAACCAGCTGCAGCATTTTTGTAAGTCATTCCTCGTGCTAAACGTAATGCATCTTCAATTGCATTTTCTTCTGACGCATATGTCCACATACGTGCTCCACCTAGTGCTGGTCCAAGTGTTGTATCATGGATAGCGATAACCGCTTTTAACCCTGATGCTTCATCTTGGCAAAATACCAATTGTTCGTAATCATACTTTTCCATATACTTGAAGATTTCCATGAAACTCGCCCCTTTGCTTTGGAAAGTGCATCCCCAAATGCCCATCCAATCAAGTTTTATCTAACAATCACTTCTTCATAGCGTCCTCACTCAGCAAATCCTGAGCTCCTCTTATTCAGTAGGTGTTTAGACCCTAATACTTGAAGAAGAAATTGTTTAGTAATGGATAATATTGCTCCACTTATTTTTACAATACTGACAAATTCACAATTTCGCAACTATTATTACATATTCTTATTTAAGTAAGAATTTTCTAAACATTCTGTTACAATCACTACTTTCTGTCCTGCCTCGTTTTTAGGCAAAAATATTATATTGATTTATACCCTTCCTTGACATTCCACCATCCACAGGTACAATTAATCATAGGAATAAGGAGGGGTATGCATGGCCCGTTTAGCTGCATTTATTGTAATGCTTATTCCAGGTCTTATGGCTGCAGGTGGCATTAAATTTATGCGTGATACATTATTTGGTAAGCTCATTTCACCATTCCCATTTTTATGGCTACAATTTGTAGTTGGTGTCATTTTCTTCGTAATAGGCTTTGGGTTTTTCGCTGGATTTTTACTGCATCGCGATCGAAAAAATGGAAAAGTAGCACCACGCTTCCAAAAAAAATAAAAATAGCTATCCATATAAGTCACGCAAGACTTACTGGATAGCTATTTTTATACTCGTTGCTGTGTTGTGATGACTTTATCAGGATAATCCGTAATCCAACCAATGACAGAAGGATGCGGGTTGGTTAAAAATGATTCTGAGCCATCAATGGCATAAAAACGACATGCTTTTTCACTTGTAACACAGGCCTCCAAGTATCTTGGCTTGTAGTACCTTTTATGCATATGCACACTATCAGCGGCTTTATAATCAGCTAGAAGATCCCATTTTATTTTTTTCGTGGCAATAAGGGCCGTTTCAAATTCAGGTCTCTGCTTTTTTACGATCTCTAAAAGCTCATAGTGAAAGGATGAAAAATGACTACCCTCTGGCGGCGCTAAGCCTCTTAGGAAATGAATGAGCCCACTCTTATTATCCAGGATCGTTGATTTTAATTCAATATTCAATGGCATCTGCTGTGTATTTGCCCATGCTAAAACTGCCTCAAACGCTGGCATTTTATACGACGAAAATAGACGTCTCCAAGGCTTGCCAAGTTTAAAGCGCAGAAGCTCCTCCATCGTACAATCACTTACCAATTTATTCGTGCCTACTAACCTCGATAACTGTGGATCATGATACACTACAGGTAATCCATCTTTTGAGAATTGAATATCTAGTTCAATCCCATCGGCCCCTAGCTCTAATGCCTTTTCAAAAGCTTTAAAGGTATTCTCTAATGCATAAGCAGAAGCTCCTCGATGTGCAAAAACAGGAATAAAAGCTACCTTAGACATTTAACTCACCGAATTCTAGCAGGAATTTGCCATTCGTCATCTTGCTTAATAAAGATGATTTTCTACCAATTTGAATATAAGTTCCAGGATGGGCCTCTTTTGTCACAACAATCTCTTCTTTCCCTACATGACGCATTTCATCCATTAATAATTTAATTTCACGATCTAATGTAATCGCTTCGGCCTTTAATTTAGTTAAGGCTTGCTTTGTTACTTCAAATGAGGCTGATTGTTCTTTCGACATTTGATTGAGGAAAGGCAATAAATTTTTCATGCTATTCTCATGTGCTGAAATCTCTGTCTGCAATTGTTTTAACTGTACTGCTTTTTCTTGCATCACGGAGTTATTCTCCTGCTTATTAATACTTTCTATTATCAAATCTGTTCGACGCTCTAATCGGTTCCCTGAAATGGCCGTAACAATCGTATTTTTAGCTACTGCACGCCCCCCAATAATTTTACCTTTTCGTTCGTCCACATAAATAGAATGAGCAGAAAGCTGTGATCCTAGTGCATAAAAACCAATATGAATACTATTAGCAGCAAATAAATTTGCTTCATTCACATGTTTAACAAATATATTGCCACCTGCTTCTACCACTGTTGAACCAAGCCCAAAGATTCCACCACGAATATAGACATCACCTTCAATGGATTTAATAAGCTTGGCACCGCTTACACCCTCCGCTCCCTCAATGGAAATATCACCAGTCGCAATAACCGTATAGCCATTTGTTACTGTACCTTTAATACTGAGTGAACCATTAAATTCAAGGTTACCTGTTTCCACTCCAACATCACCATTTATAGGAAGGTGTCTGTTTACACCAATCATGCCTTTGACATCATCTAAAACGCCAGCGATTTTCGAGCGAATGACTACTTTTCCGTCTTCTTCCACTTCATAGGCCGATTTTGTATCATATTTGATAGGATAATCTCGTCCAGGTACAGCAGCAACTACTTGACCTAGCACATTTTTCCCCGGTTTACCTAATGTAGCAGGAATCTTTTCACCTAGCCAAGAGCCTTCTGAAATTTCCGAAATAAAATTCATATCATAGTAATCCGCTTTACCGTCTTCACGAATGACCGGCTTTCTCTCTGGTTTAGGTAAGTATGTAATTTGTGCATCTATTCCCGCTATAGGTTGCTCTCCTTGAGCAATTAAAAATGCTTTTCCTGGTTCAGCCTTCAATATATCAAAATCCAATATTCCGTGCACAATTCCATTTTCATTCAATGTTTCTCGGATTTGTTGTGTTAATTTCTCTTTATTATTTTGAATATATTCAAGCGTTTCATATATAAAAACAGAGGCTGACATCTTATCACGTGCCACTTCTGCTTCAATGTTCGGAAGCCAGCGTCCAATTTCAACAGGATTGGTATTCTGGGTTGATAACACATTTTTTAAAATTGAAAAATTAGATAATTTCAGTCGTGGATGACTACGTAGGATGCTATCAAATTCTTTTAATGGGAAACCAGCGCTAAAAGTAAGCATATATACCTTGCCATTTTCCTCAGAAATTTCGAAGTTTTCATTTCGAACTAGAATCAAGCTACCTCCTCCTTCCCTCTATATGTAAGTATATACAATCCACTTACTTTTGTTTAGAGACCATTGTCACTACCGAGAAAGAAAATAGTACCACTTAATCATTAAAACATGAGACGATATTTTATTATTCATAAAGAAAAGTAGGTATTTAACGCTACTAAATTTCTTGTTTTTGAGTTTTTTTATTAAAATTACCGATAAATTCAAAGTAATTCCATTAGGCTATTTTGAACAAATGATCTTCCAAGGACAGATATCTTGGTTGCTTCTCGCTAAACCATCATTTATATTAGTTCTTTTTAACTATGAATTCATTGATATTACTTTCAATTTGGAAAGTAGAACCTAGTTGTAGCAATTGCTGTCGACTCATATAATGCATACTTAATTTACCATCGAATGCTAAACGTACCTCAAATAGATCTTCCTCTATCTGTGTGATTTCGAGCGAATTCATTCGATCTAGTTGAAAATTTACACTTTTTATTTTAATCACCTACTATAAGTATAACGAAACGATGTGAGGTATCAAACGATTTATTACCCTTCTCACTATTCATCTTTAGGATATGACTTTAAATCCATTATTCATGCATATATCGTGCATTTTTATCTGATTTAGACTTTCTTTTAACGGTTTCAATATTAAAGGACAGCCACAGATATTTCCACAGCATTTGTTCAAGTAACAAAAAAAGCGCCCTTTTAAACAGTAAAATCTAAAAGGGCGCTATACTATGCGAAGTATAATTGCTGTATATGTTTATTATATATATGTCGGAACTAGCTAGCCATCATATCGATGCGGATTTTGTCTGCGATCATGGCAATGAATTCGCTATTTGTTGGCTTAGATTTTAAGTGATGGACTGTGTAGCCAAACATCGACGAAATGGATTCATAATTGCCTCGATTCCATGCAACCTCGATGGCATGGCGAATCGCACGTTCCACACGAGATGGTGTCGTATTAAACTTTTTGGCGATTTCTGGATATAAAATTTTTGTCACAGATCCTAATAATTCAATATCTTCAAAGACCATTTGAATGGCTTCACGCAAATAAGAATAGCCTTTAATATGGGCAGGTACACCGATTTCTTTAATGATGGCTGTAATCGTACTGTCCAATTGATGCTGATTTAATTTTTGAGGTACTGTCGGTTGTAACACGCTTGTCTTTTTCGGAAGTGTCGCCTTCTGTCCAGCACAATGCAAAATCTTTTGTACCAATTGATCGAATTCAAAGGGCTTTAGCATGAAGTAGGAAGCTCCTAAATCTACCGCCTGTTTCATGACATCTTCTTGGCCAAAAGCTGTTAGCATAATGACTTGAATTGATGACATTTTTTCATTTTGATACATGGATTCTAATACAGCTAAACCGTCAAGATGAGGCATTATTATATCTAGAAGTAAAATATCTGGTGTAAATTCCTCAAGCATTTGTAGACATACTTTTCCATTTGAAGCAGTTGCAATAATTTCTATTTCGGCATGTCCTTGAAAATACTGCTCCATTGTTTTTAATAACTCACGATTATCATCTGCAATCGCTACTTTTACCTTTGTCATTTCAATTCCTCCTTCTGGACTTGCTTTGAACACCTCAAAGCGATAACCTAAACCCCTAAATGCCGTTTTTGGCACACTGTGGAATTTTCGACATTTTTGTTTTAAAAACCTTTTCTATTTCCAAAAATGAGTATGTAGTCCGATACTTTCTTTTAATATCGACAAGTTACGCTAAATGGCTGCGACCTGTTGAATGCTCTTATCACTTATTTTAGATAAATTTAGTAGATAAAACTACAGTTTTTTTAAATATCATGACTCCTTCAGGAAATTATCAGAAATACATGTTGGATTCGATGAAATAAAGGTAAAAAATCCGTGTAGTTTCCTGCGGCATTTGTCCTGCCTGCGGAAAATTAAACGGATTTTTACCTTTCATCCCTTTTTATGAAGATCTTCTTAACATTTCCGCTACCGTTAGCGCTGCACCTTTTTTCGGCTCCTCCACAAACATATGTGTCACCGCACCGACAAAACGACCATCTTGAATAATAGGGCTGCCACTCATTCCCTGCAAAATACCACCTGTTTTTTCAATGAGCTTCTCGTCAGATACTATAAATTCAAGGCGTTCATTTTCCACTTTGGTAATTTCAATTGAAAAGGTTTCCACCTTACTGCCTTCAATGGCTGTATAGATTTCTGCTTTCCCCGTTTTTATATCTTTTTCATGCATAATTTCTATCGCTTTGGGTAATCTTTGTTGATAACCGTCTTCCCAACGGCCAAAAATACCATAAATAGTATTTTTATCTATACTGCCTAGCCGTTCTTGATGCTTTTCAATGGAGGAAATTTTATAGCCTGGTTGGCCCGGTGTGCTTTTTCGGATTTGCTGAATAGAAGCTAAAAAAATGGAGCCAGCTCTAAAAACAGGGGCTTCTTGTAGGGTTGAATCGACAATTTGATGACCTAGTGCACCGTAATTTTTTGTCTCTGGATCAATATAAGTCAGTGTTCCTACTCCATCTGTTTCATCTTTTAAAAAGGAAATGACATGCTCTGCTTCTTGGTTTTGTAATTCCAATGTAATTTGTTGGCCACCACTATTGATCGTCCATTTCTGTTGGCCATCCTTTGCCACAGCTTGCTTGGCATCAGCAAGTGATTTTACTGGTATATTATTTATTTTTTCAATAACAGCGCCTCCTTTCATCCACTGATTGGAAGCTAACAGTACATCGTGTGCTACAAATACATGTGATAATTGAAGTTGGATTCCAATTGCTTCGCCCATCGGTATAAGCTTTTTGGCGGCTAAAGCTTGTATAGGCATCACTAATAAAAAGATGAGCATAGGCAAAATGACTAATTGACGCCAATGACGATTCATACGACACCTCCTTTTCATTTTTGTCTTTTTACTATGTGTTGTTGTGACGTTCTTATAAGCGGTAAATATTTGCGCAAAATGAAAAAAGCCAGAAACAGCTGAAACTGTTTCTGGAATAAAGGTTAACGCATTTGTTTTTTTCTTTCATCTGCCATTTTTAAAAGCTCCGTTGCATGCTGTAATGTTAACGCTGTAATTTCGGTTCCAGACATCATACGGCTTACTTCCTCTATGCGAGCGTCTTGATCAATCTCTGATAATGAAGTAAATGTTCGATCGTGCTCCACTTCTTTTTTGATGAAGTAATGATGATCAGCCATCGCAGCAACTTGTGGTAAATGTGAAATACATAAAACTTGAGAATTTACAGAAATCGCGGCAATTTTTTCTGCAATCGCTTGCGCCACACGACCACTGACACCGGTATCAACCTCATCAAAAATAATGGAGGTAATTCCATTGGAAGAAGAGAAAATGGTTTTCAATGCCAGCATCATTCGTGATAATTCTCCGCCAGATGCAATTTTTGGTAAAGACTTTGGAGGCTCTCCAACGTTTGTGGAGATGTAGAAAATAATTTGATCTTTCCCATTAGCATCGAAATAGGATAATTCATCAAAATTGACAATAAATTTTGCCTTTTCCATATGTAATTCACGTAGTTCTGCCATAATCGCTTCACTTAATTGTTGGGCTGCAGCTTTACGTACTGTTGAAAGTTCACTAGCCAACTCATTGAGTACAGCTTCCATTTCTAACACGCGTCGTTCTTTCACCTGCAAAATTTCATCGCGATTCAACAGCTCATTTAACTCAGTTTTAATTTTTTCATAATAAGCCAAGATTTCTTCTACTGTTGTACCATACTTGCGTTTTAAATTTTGCAATAATGCTAAACGTTGCTCCACCTCGTTTAAACGAGCTGGATCAAATTCTAATTCATCTAACACATTTTTGACCTGATAGGCTGCATCCTGTAATGCATAAAACGCAGTTGTAACTGCCTCAGACGATTCTTTAAATTGCTCATCAACCGTTGCAGCGTCTTCTAAAGCACCCATTGCCGTACCGATCCAATCAAGCCCTTTTGTTTCGCCTTGAATGGCTTCATAGGCTGCACTAGAGCGTTCAAAAATTTTATTAAAATTCATCAGACGACGGCGTTCGTCTAGAAGCTCGTCTTCCTCACCTAATTTTAAATTTGCTTCGTCCAACTCTTTGATTTGAAATTGATACAAATCGATACGTTGTGCCATCAATTGCTCATCAATGGATATGGAAGCTAAGTCTTTTTTGAGTAAACGGTATTCATCGTACTGAGCACGATACGTTTTTTGAATGGGCAATAGCTCTTCTTCTGCAAACTGGTCGAGCAAATTGATGTGCTGCTTTTCATCCATTAGCTCTTGATTTTCATGTTGGCCATGAATATCAATAAGGCTAGCCCCAATGTCTCTTAGTACCGATAATGGCACAAGCTTTCCATTCACACGGCAAATACTTTTACCAGTATCATTTAAATCACGACGTAAAATAATCGTATCTTCTTCTATTTCAATGCCTGCTTCTTCTAACTTTTTCAGAACAGGATGAACTGAACTCGAAATTTGAAATAAGCCACCCAATTCTGCTTTTCTTGCGCCATGTCGAATAAATTCAGTGTTGCCTCGTCCACCAGCAAGTAAATGCACCGCATCAATGATAATGGATTTTCCGGCACCTGTTTCCCCTGTGAGAACTGTTAAGCCTTCTAAAAAGCTGACAGTCAAATCCTCAATGATGGCAAAGTTTCGAATACTAAGCTCTCTTAACACAAAATGTCACCTCTAAATCAATTTAACCATTTTTTAAAGCATGTCTAATAAGCGATTTTTTGTATTTTCACGCTCATTTTCATTTCGACAAATAATTAAAATGGTATCATCTCCAGAAATTGTACCTAAAATTTCTGGCCAATCTAAATGATCAAGTAAGGATGCAATGGCATTCGCATTCCCCGGAAGAGCTTTCATGACTAAAAAATGTGATGCCCCATCAATACTTACAAAAGCATCCGCTAATGCACGATGTAATTTTTGGACTGGGTTGAAACGTTGATCTGCGGGCAAGCTATATTTATAACGACCATCCTGCAGCGGTACTTTCACTAAATGAAGCTCTTTTATATCTCGTGATACCGTAGCTTGTGTGACATTATAGCCTGCTTCTTTTAAAAAATCGACTAAATCATCTTGCGTTTCAATCTCGTGATTGGCGATAATATCCCGAATCCGTATATGTCGTTGTCCTTTATTCAACGAAATCACCTCTTATAAATAATTGTTTATGTGTATAATCACACTACCATTTTCAACAAAAAAGCACAAGAAAAAACACGGCTCTATAAGCGAGCACGTGTTATTTTAAAGAATTATGCGCTTCTTCAACGAGTGCATTAAAAGCTGTATATGCAGGTAGAATTTCTTGTCCAATAGGATTCACTAAATGGAATAAAAATTCAATATTTCCTTCTCCACCTGTGATGGGCGAGAACGAAGCATCTTTCACTACAAAACCAATCTCTGTTGCCATTGCAGCCGTTTTTTCCAATACTTCTAGATGTACTTTTTTATCACGAACAATTCCCTTTTTGCCTACTTTATCTTTACCTGCTTCAAACTGAGGTTTCACCAATGCCATAACATCCCCACCTGGCATCAATAATGTTTTTAATACTGGTAAAATCAGTGATAACGAAATAAAGCTGACATCGATTGTTGCAAAATCAGGTAAACCTTCTGATAAATCGGTTGCCGTTGTATAGCGAAAATTCGTTTTCTCCATTACCGTGACACGTTCATCTGAGCGAATTTTCCAAGCTAATTGGTTAGAACCAACATCTAGTGCATAACAATGTCTTGCTCCATGCTGTAAAGCGCAATCTGTAAAGCCACCTGTAGAGGAGCCAATGTCAAGCATTAGCTTCCCTTCTACAGACATATCAAAAATTTGTAGCGCCTTTTCTAATTTAAGGCCACCACGACTCACATATTTTAAATCTGAGCCCTTTACTTGTAGCGGTGCATCGACGGCAATTTTCTCGCCTGCCTTATCAATACGTATTTCATTTGAAAAGACAATTCCCGCCATAATGGAACGTTTTGCTTTTTCTCTTGTTTCACATAGCCCACGCTCTACAAGTAAAATATCTACTCGTTCTTTTGGTTGTTTTGTCATTATTTATTCAAACCCACTTGCTGTTTTTGTTGAAGTAATACGTGCATACGTGCAACCGTATCCTCTGCTGTCATATGAATTTCTGCGAGTAGCTGATCTACGTTGCCATGCTCAATATATTGATCTGGGATGCCCATTCGATCAACAAGCGCATTTAAATAGCCGTGGTCATGAGCAAACTCTAATACACCACTACCAAAACCACCTTGTAAAACAGCTTCTTCAATTGTTAAAATTGGTTTTTGACTAGATAATATACGGTGTAGCATATCCTCATCCATCGGTTTGATAAAGCGAGCATTGACCACTTCGATATCGATACCTTGTTGCGCTAGCATTTCAGCAGCTGCCATTGCCATTGGAATCGTTGTACCAAATGTCAGAATCGATGCGTCTTTCCCCTCACGTAAAACTTCCCAGCTACCAATCGGTAAAGCGACAAGCTCATCATCTAATGGCACACCAATCCCATTACCTCGCGGATAACGAAGTGCAATTGGACCACCATCATAATCAATCGCTGTTTTTACCATATGTTGCCCTTCATTTTCATCCTTTGGCATCATGATGGCCATGTTTGGAATATGACGAAGGAAAGCAATATCAAATACACCTTGATGTGTTTCTCCATCTGCTCCCACTAAACCAGCACGATCAATACCGATAAAGACATTTAAATTTGGGCGAGCAATATCATGTAATACTTGGTCATATGCACGTTGCAGGAATGTAGAATAAATCGCTAAAAATGGTTTCATATTTTGCGTAGCTAATCCTGCAGCCATCGTTGCCGCATGTTGCTCAGCAATACCCACGTCGAAGAAACGATTTGGGAAGTCCTGTTGAATACCTTGTAGCTTTGAACCTACAGGCATGGCAGGCGTAATCGTTACCACTCGCTCATTTTCATGGGCAATTTTACGAACTGTCTCAGCAATTAAACTACTCCATGCTGGTCCAGTTGCCTCAGACTTTACAAAGGCACCATTTTCAATTTTATAAGGACCTGTTCCATGCCAATTCCCAATTGTATCATCCTCGGCTGGTTTATAGCCTTTTCCTTTTTTCGTAATGACATGAACAAGGACTGGCCCTTTCACTTTTTTCGCGTGTGATAAAGTCATTTCAAGCGCTTCAAAATCATGTCCATCAATCGGACCAAGATATTTAAAACCTAGCTCCTCAAAAAACACACCCGATACTACTAAATATTTCAAGCTGTCCTTCACGCGTTCTACAGTAGACGCAAGCTTTCCACCTAATACTGGAATCTTATTAATAAGTGACTCGAGCTCTTCCTTGGCTTTTGAGTACTCCTTCGCTGTACGTAGACGACCTAAAACATTGTGTAACGCGCCAACATTCGGTGCAATCGACATTTCATTATCATTTAATATAACAATCATATTCGTTTTCGCATGGCCAATATGATTTAATGCCTCAAGTGCCATACCACCTGTTAAAGCGCCATCTCCAATAATAGGGATAACAAAGTTGTTTTCTTTTTTTATATCACGTGCTGCTGCCATACCCATGGCTGCTGACAAGGAAGTCGAGCTATGACCTGTTTCCCACTCATCATGTTCACTCTCCACGCGCTTTGGAAACCCACAAAGCCCTTTGAACTGACGTAGTGTGTCAAATTGACTCGCACGACCTGTTAAAATTTTATGCACGTAAGCTTGGTGGCCAACATCCCACAAAAACTTATCTTTTGGACTGTCAAACATTTTATGCAGCATCATCGTTAACTCAACTACGCCTAAATTCGGCCCGATATGCCCACCTGTGACAGAACATTTTTCGATTAAGAAGGTACGAATTTCTTGGGCAAGCTGCTCAAGCTCCTTCTTATTTAAGTTTTTTAAAAAGGATGGACTAGTTATTTTATTTAAATCCACCTTTCTCACACACCTTTTCAATAAAATATTCACCGCAATTGTGTTTCCACCATTATAGCAGTGTTATCAATATGCTAAAAGTACGAGCACTTCATTGTTTGCATATTGCAAACGTTCCCACCTATTCTAGCATATTCTTTTCCTTCAACGCCTTGATTTTCTCTTAGTTTTTACGATGTACAATATAAGCCGCAAAGTCACGTAATAGGCTGACATCTATTGGTAATTGATCGAGTGCGTTAATGGCATGTTGATAATGCTCAGCAAGCTTTTCTTTTGCTCCCTCTAATGTTAACAGTGCTGGGTAGGTACTTTTATCACTAGCGACATCTTTCCCAGCTGTTTTTCCTAGTTCTTCTGTTGTTCCCTCAATATCTAAAATATCGTCTTGAATTTGGAAAGCTAAACCAATGTGATGCGCATACTCCTTCAATGTAGCACGGTCTTGTTCTGACACATCTGCAAGTACGGCTCCCGCTTCAATACTAAAGCGCAATAAAGCACCTGTTTTATTGACATGGACTTGTTCCAATTCAGCTAAATTAAGCTGACGTTGTTCCCCTTCCATATCTAGTACTTGACCACCAACCATGCCTTCTGCACCAGCTGCAACGCTTAGCAATTGGACAAGTTCAATACGCTTTTCAGCAGAGATTTCCATACGTGCTAAAATACCAAATGCCAGTGTGTTTAACGCATCACCAGCAAGCGTAGCCAGCGCTTCTCCATAAACTTTGTGATTTGTTGGCTTACCTCTTCTGAAATCATCATTATCCATGCTTGGTAGATCATCATGGATTAAAGAATACGTATGAATAATTTCAATCACTGAACCGACAATCAAACCGTCCTGTAGATTTTCACGGTAAAGCTCCAGTACTGCTAACACAAAAAGTGGACGAATTCGTTTACCGCCCGCCTTTAATGAATACAGCATGGATTCCTTTAAATCTGCTGGTGCATCAATTTGTTCAACAAGTGCAAACATGGTCTCTTCAATTTGTGGTGTATTGCTTTCGATAAAGTACTTTAATGGCTCATTCATTTCCTAATTCTCTCCCTTTAGTGGATCAAATGCTGTTGTTTCACCAGTCTCTTGGACAATTGATACAAGCTGCTCCTCAGCATGTTGCAGCTTACTATGGCAAAACTTTGATAGCTCCATTCCTTGCTTGTATAAATCAATCGCATTTTCCAATGGCACATCACCTTGTTCTAATTGGCGAACGATTTCTTCTAGTGCCGTCATGGCTTCTGCAAATGTTTGTTGTTTTTCTGTCACAACAATTCCCCCTCATTCTTTGGCAAGATATTCGTCACTTCAGCCACAACCTTTCCATCATGGAAGGTCAGTGTCAGTTGATCCTGCTTTTGTACCTCAGTGGATGATTTGATCATTTGCTGCTCTTTATATGCTACTGTAAAGCCTCTTGTTAGAATAGATAGTGGATTTAAAGCTTCTAATGTTCTAACGGTTGACTCAAATTTTTGTTGTTGCTTCGCCACATAATACGCTGTAGCACGTGATAATTGTTGGACACGCGCTTCAAGCTCTCTCTGATGAAAAGCAAGTGCCTTTTTGGGTGAATGTTGCTCCACCGTACTATGTAATTGTTGAAGTTGGGCGGCTTTTTTCATCAAGCTCACTTGCATCGCTGTCTGCAATCCAGACTCAAGCTGTGCCAATCTTTCCGTAAAAGGTCGATAAAGTCTTTCTGGCATTGATAACGGATAAGACTGCTGGAGCTTATTTAGACGTTGTCGCTCAGCCATAAGTTGCGACCTAACCATTTGATGAAGCTGTGATTTTTGCGTCAGAACACGTTGGTAGAGCTCCGCTTGATCTGGCACAGCCATCTCAGCAGCAGCTGTTGGAGTAGGTGCACGTAAATCTGCTACATAATCGGCAATCGTCGTGTCTGTTTCGTGACCAACCGCACTTATAATGGGGATTCGGCTTTCAAAAATAGCTCGTGCCACGATCTCTTCATTAAATGCCCATAAGTCCTCGATTGAGCCGCCCCCTCGCCCGACAATCAACACGTCACAGCTCGCCTCTTGATTAGCACGTTGAATATTTTGCACAATATTCGGTGCTGCCTGAGCCCCTTGCACAAGTGTTGGATAAATCAAAATTTCCGCAAGTGGGTAACGCCTCTTTAAGGTTGTACAAATATCCCGGATAGCTGCACCAGTAGTTGAAGTGAGCACACCAATTTTTTCAGGAAACTTTGGAATCGGCTGTTTCCACTCTGGTTTAAAAAGCCCTTCTTTTTGTAATTGCTCTTTTAATTGATTGAAGGCAACAAATAAGCTACCAATGCCATCTGGTTGCATTTCCTGTACATAGAGCTGATAAGTTCCATAGCCTTCGTAAACGTTTACATCACCACGGATAAATACTTGCATACCTTCCTTCGGCTCAAATGCTAATTTGGTAGCCGCTGTTTTAAACATCGTAGCAGCTATTCGGGCACCATCGTCTTTTAAGGTAAAGTAAATATGACCAGATTGATGAATTTTCACATTCGATAATTCACCTTTTACATAGACTTCACGCAAATGTGGATCTGCATCAAATTTTCGTTTAATATATTTTGTTAACGCTTTTACTGTTAAATAAGAAGCAGAGGACATGTTTTCGGCTCCTTTACTAAAATCAAGTTTTTCACAAAACTACACCTATCATAACATTTTTTACAGTCGTTGACGTGCCAAAATGCAGTTTCGCTAGAAAAAATGACTGTCTTTCTTCTATCGAAAAACAACTATAACACATTCCTACACGTTCTCACTATTAGAAACCGTCTATTATGACAAATAACAAACAAAGCCCCATAACTTCATACGTTATGAGACTTTATATTTTAATAGAATAGTAATAAAAGAGTTCCTACAATAAAACAATAATACGTAAAATAGCTAAGTTTGCCACTTTTCATAATGCCCATAAACCAACGCATCGCAAAATAAGTCATAATAAGTGTCGCCAAGAAAGTGGCGGCGTAGGGAAGTGCTAAGGCACCTTTATTCGGCTCGTCTAAAAAATCTGTAATACCGAGGACTACCCCACCCAAACTCACAGGAATATAAAGCATAAAGGAAAAACGTAAGGCTGTATCCTGCTTCATCCCTACTGCTATGGCTGAAATAATCGTAGCTCCTGAACGGCTAATGCCTGGCGTTAAAGCGACTGCTTGCCCTAATCCTACAATGATAGCATCTTTTGCACGTAAATCCGCATCTTTCTTCTTGCCACGCATATTACGTATTAGCCACAATGCGGTCCCTGTCACAAATAGCATAAGCGCAATCGTCGTCATACTTACATTATCCGCAATAACGTCACTTAATAACACCCCTAAAACGCCAGCAGGGATTGAACCAATTATAATATAGAGAGCAAAGCGAAAATCCGCATTATAACGCTTTTCTCCCGTTTTCAAGTAAAGAAAAAAATGGCTGATCAGACGAACAATATCCTCACGATAAATATACATAATAGCTAGTAACGAAGCTGTATTTGTTAAGATGGCAAAAGTAAAACCTTGTTCACCTAGTCCCAGTATTTCGCTGGCAATCATCACATGCCCACTCGACGATACAGGAATTGGCTCTGTAAAGCCTTGGACAAGTCCAATAATGATATGCTTAACAATTAACATAATAGCAATATTTTCCATAAAGACCTCCTTCTAAGTATGTATGTCCCAAACGTTACATTAGACGTCCAAATAGCAGAAAAGTTCTGATTTTACGCAACAAAAAAAGTCATCTCACAGCAATGTTGAGATGACTTTTTTTCAAAGGATTTTTATTTTGCAAGCGTATTTTCAGCTGCTTGCACTGTGTTGAATAGTAACATTGTGATGGTCATTGGACCTACGCCACCTGGTACAGGCGTAATATGAGACGCAATTCCATCCACTTCTGCAAAGTTTACGTCGCCGCATAATTTATTGTTGTCATCGCGATTAATCCCTACATCAATGACAACAGCCCCTTCTTTCACATGCTCTTTCGTAATAAAGTTTGCACGTCCAACAGCGGCAATTAAAATATCCGCTTGTTTTGTAAATGAAGGTAAATCTGGCGTTTTAGAGTGTGTATAGGTAACCGTTGCATCTTTTTGTAAAAGTAGTTGTCCCATTGGTTTACCAACGATATGACTACGACCTACAATCACAGCATGTTTTCCAGCGATTTCAATTCCTGAATACTCAAGAAGCTTCATCACGCCAAACGGTGTACAAGGTAAAAATGTTTCTTGGCCAAGCATCATTTTCCCAACACTTACAGGTGAGAATCCATCGACATCCTTCTCGACCGCAATCGTTGCAATGACTGTATCCTCATCAATATGTTTTGGGAGTGGTAATTGAACTAAAATACCATGAATATCCTCACGTTGATTTAAAAGCTCAATTTGTGCTAGTAATTCCTCTTGCGTTGTTTCTTCTGGTAATTTAATGAGTTCTGAAAACATACCAATTGCTTCACAAGATTTCTGTTTATTTCTCACATATGTAGCTGATGCTTGGTTGTCTCCAACTAACACAACCGCTAAACCAGGTGTTAACCCTCGCTCTTTTAAACGAATGACACGCTCTGCTACAGCATTACGAATTTCTTGACCAATCTCTTTACCATTAATAATTGCACTTGACATAAACCTTCGTTACTCCTTCCAATTCAACACATTATTCTTGTTCTGTAAATTTAGAAAGTACACCATTGACGAATTTAGATGAACTATCATCGCCAAATGTTTTACATAACTCGATTGCTTCGTTTAGTACTACTCTTTTTGGTGTTTCTGGCATGTATAACAATTCATATACAGCTAGGCGTAAAACCGTTCTTTCAATTTTGGGTAGACGGGCAAGTGACCACTTTTCAAGATGCTGTTCTAATGTAGCATCGATTTCCTCCAAATGTTCAGCTGTTCCATTCACGATCTTTTCATAGAAGGCATTGGTAGGTTGACCCTTAATATGACCCATTGCTTCTTCAACTGTTAGATCCGTATTGTCTAGCTGAAACAAAACTTGCAACGCTTTTTCGCGTGCTTCATGTCGTTTCATGTAAAGCTCTCCTTCTTAAGTGGCATTAAGGTTTATAATAGCATAAAATCACACGAGAAACACGATTTCAAGCAAGTTTTCAATAATCTGAAACCTTTTTCAAGAAACTTTTTGCTTAAGCTCACTTCTTATCGAATAGTGATATTCAAAAATGATTGTTTCCTGTTCATAATGGTATAATAAAGAAAATGAAAAGATCTTTAGAGGTGTTCACAATGCAATATGAAGCTACATGCCCTAGTAGTAAAAAACATTTAAATTGGTTGAAGGTGAAGAACAATATAAACAAATAAAGAAACATAAATCTCACCTATTTTACTGCGAGGCTTGCAAGCATAAAATTCGTTTTGATGCCATTCGAAACTTCTTTAGCTATTACTAGTGGAGGCCATTTATGAAAGAACATTATTATACGATAGGTGAGGTTGCCAAACTTTCAAACTTATCGGTTCAGACATTACGTTATTATGATCAAATTGATTTATTTAAGCCTGCTTATATCGATACCTACACCAATTATCGGTATTATAAAGGCAATCAGCTATTCTATTTAGATATTATAAAGTCTCTTAAATATATCGGCGTTTCACTGGATGATATAAAAAAAGCACTTAGACTAACCTCTGAAGAATTGCTTGATTTTTTAGCTCAGCAGGAACTACGCATCAATGAAAAAATTTTACGTTTAAACGAAGCAAAAAATACTTTACTGAAAACTAAAAAGCAATTACAAGAGCAAATTGATATTCCAGTCTTCGGTGAGGTCTATGTGCAGATAGAAGAAGCCATGCCCGTTCTTCAAGTAACCACTACTGAATTAACACCAACATCAAGCACCAGTACATACTATGCCACTTTAATTAAAATTATAGAAAAGGAAGGCAGTGTCTTAAACAGTCGTTATGGCTGTATTTATCCATTAGAGCCTTATAAAGATGTCAATGATATTATTTATGATGCTATTTTCACTCCCCTATTAACGGAGCGCACATTTTCGAAGCTCTCACCAAACATACAACAAACCATTATTCCTGGTGGTAAATATGTATGCATTGCCTTTATTTACGATCCTGATACTTATTTTTCATTCTATGAAAAATTGAGAAATCATGTATTGGCTCAGCAGGAACTATTTGAGTCGCAGGTGTATGAACTATACATGCCAGCAACGCTCACTATGGAGCAAGAAAAGAAATTTATAGTAGAATTAAAGATTAGGCAAAAACAAGAGACACAAAATTCCTCCGAAAAAGTAACTGTGCACTCGTATAACTCTCTACAAGAATTCCCAAACTAATAAAAACTTTAAAAAATAAAAACAAATCTTTTGACCCTATAGTTACTATAGGGTTTATCGTATTACATGGAAATATTCTAGTAGATTGAAAACATGTATCGCGAACAATTAGAAGGAGAAGTTTATGAGCAAGAAGCAAAATGTAACCTTAGCTATTTTATTATCTAATCTTTTCATTGCCTTTTTAGGGATTGGTTTAGTCATCCCTGTTTTACCAACCATCATGAATGAGCTACATATTTCTGGCTCTGTTGTTGGTTATATGGTGGCAGCCTTTGCCATTACACAACTAATCGCATCACCAATTGCAGGTAAGCTTGTTGATACTATTGGCCGCAAAGTTATGATTGTTGCAGGTCTTTTTATTTTTGGACTTTCTGAGTTTTTATTTGGATTCGGTCGTTCTGTTGAAATCCTCTTTGTCTCCCGTATGCTAGGTGGCGTAAGTGCAGCTTTCATTATGCCCGCAGTAACTGCTTATATAGCAGATATTACGACATTGGCACAGCGTCCTAAGGCACTTGGCTATATGAGTGCAGCCATTAGCACAGGTTTTATTATCGGTCCTGGGATCGGTGGATTTTTAGCTGAAATTGGTACACGTGTCCCATTTTATGCAGCGGGGGTACTTGGTCTGTTCGCAGCTATCCTGTCATTCATGTTTTTAAAAGAGCCGTCACGTGCTACAGACAATGAAGAAGCAGCACCATCCATGTTAGGTAGTGTCAAGCGAGTGTTTAGCCCGCTCTACTTCATTCCATTCATCCTTATTTTCGTGTTGTCATTTGGCCTCGCTGCATTTGAATCGTTGTTTAGCTTATTCGTTGATCACAAATTTGCGTTTACACCATCTGATATTGCTATTATTATTACAGGAAGTGGTATTGTCGGTGCCCTAGCTCAATTAATACTATTTGACTGGCTGACAAAGAAAATGGGCGAGATTAATGTTATTCGTTATTCGTTAATCCTTTCAGCAGTATTAACATTCGCCATGACGATCGTGAGTCATTATTTTGCCATTTTATTTGTTACATTCTTTATTTTCGTAGGTTTCGATTTAATTCGCCCTGCTGTTACTTCATATTTATCAAAAATCGCTGGAAATGAACAAGGATTTGTTGGTGGGATGAACTCTATGTTTACAAGTCTTGGTAATATTTTTGGTCCTATTCTAGGTGGTATATTGTTCGATATCAACCTGAACTATCCATACTACTTTGCCACAATCGTATTGGTGCTTGGCGTCATTCTTGCGTTATTCTGGAGAAAGCCAAAGCATATAGAATTATAAAAATAGCGATACACATTCACATGAACCCTAGAGAAATCCATATAAAAAGGACTGCCCTTGATGAACGAATCATCGTCGGGCAATCCTTTTCTTTTTATTCATGTACTACTGCTTCTTCTTTTTCAAAGTGAATACCTGTAATATGCACATTCACTTCTGCTGTTTCTAGTGCTGTCATATTAAAAATAGCCTGACGGATTTGCGTTTGAACTTCTTTTGCTACCTTAGGAATGGCATATCCATATTTAACAGAGCAAAATACATCAATGGCAATTTCACCAGTTTCCGTTACACCTGATTTAATGCCTTTATTGTGTACCTTTTTACCGAAACGTTCCACGACACCCGTCGCAATATTTCCACGAGTTGCAGCAATGCCTTCAACCTCATTTACAGCAATCCCAGCCACAACTTCGATCACCTCTGCCGCTACCTCAATTTTTCCAAGCTCTTCTTTCCCAGAAGGTGTTGGTTGTACGAAAGATTGTCCTACTTTCTCTGCCATACAAATATCATCCTTTCCCTTACACATCACAAACAAGTGCTGTACTTACATTTATTATACTATAAAAAGGAAGGTTTGGCTGTCGAAAGCCGTTTTAATTTAAAATGGACTCAGACTGTAGGGTACTATTTATCTTTAAATAGTACCCTCATAGTGTTGAAAAACAAAACCATCAATAGAATTTTTGTGAACAGTGAAAATGAATTTCCGTTGCAGGCTACTTGCTTTCCTGTGGGCGAGCGCCGAGCCGCTTCCTCTGCTACCGCTCCGTGCAGGGGCTCGCCTGTCTCGCTATCCCACGGGAGTCAAGTAGCCATAGCCGTGTCCTTAGTGATTTCCTTTATTCGTGGGTTCATATTTCTCTTATCAAGGTATAGATAAGTACACTTGATAAAGGAGGTCCAGCAAAATGAAACCAGAAAATATTCAATTACTTGCGCCACTTTTTCAGATACTTGGGAAAAATGAAGTAAAAGAGGTGGGTAGATTATCGGGTTTTATTCAACGCGAGCGTTCGTTTAGTGCGGCACAATTTTTACACTTTCTGTTTTTGAAAAAGAGTGAGATTATCAGTGATTCGCTTGAAACGCTTTGTACGGACTTGGCGGAGCAGGATATATTTATGACGAAATCGGCTCTTAATAAACGCTTTGATGAACGGGCTGTTACTTTTTTGGAAACCATTTTTGGACGATTATTCAAAACGCAGCTTCAACTCGCCTTCCCCAAGCTAACGGGATACACATTTACTCGAATACGTATTTTAGATAGCACAACGATCAAATTGCCAGATGCCTATCAGGGAAATTTTCAGGGTGTCCATTGTTCGTCTGTTAAAGTGCAAGTGGAGTTTGATTATTTAACCCAACAGCTACTTTATTTTGATTTAATGAACGGACGTGATGCCGATAATCCAGCAGGAATGACGCGATTACCTTTGATTCAGGAGAGAGAACTGGTTCTACAGGATTTAGGCTATTTTCAATTCGATTTTTTTAAAAAGGTGCACGCAAAAGGTGCTTTCTATATCACAAAAACGAAAAAAGATACGCAATTGTTTGTCGAAGTAAGTCATCCACCTCGTCATCCAAATGGGAAATTGATTGAAAGTCGCCGTTACAAACAAATTCATTTAGAAGAAATCGCATTAGATATGGTACGTGGCGAATACAAAGAGTGGTCCCAATTATTTGTAGGACGACACGAAAAAATGCCTGCACGTTGTATTCTCTATCGCCTCTCAGAGGAACAGGAAAAAGAGCTACACAAGCGGGAAAAAAGAAGACGTCAAAAGAAACAAGGGCAAGTCCATAAAAATGAAGTAGAACAAATACCTGGAGTGGTCATCTATTTAACAAATGTACCAGAGGATATGCCAGCAAGTGAAATTCATGAACTTTACCGATTACGCTGGCAAATCGAGCTCTTATTTAAAACATGGAAATCAGATTTAGAAGTCGATAAGGTGAAGAAGGTGAAGATTGAACGATGGTTATGTCATTTCTATCTTCAAAGTATTGTGCTTTTATTGACTGAAATGATCATGGGAATGATGAGAAATGATCTGTGGGTGACAAGAAAACGGAGGATTAGTGAAAGAAAGACGGTCCGGTTGATTGCGAAACAAATAAATCGACTTTTAAAAAGTATGTGGCATTCGAAAAAACAGCTATATGTCTATTTCGATACGCTCACCCGAAACGTTTCGTCATTTTGCCTAAAGTGTAAAAAACGCAAAACTTCTTAAAAGTCGATGTAAACCCAATATTTGGATGGATAATTTGTATAGTTTATTTAGTGAGGCCATTTTTCCCTCACTCCTTGTGTAATACCCATTTTAAACAGAAGATAAACACACGAAAATCTGGCATAGGATGTCTGATGTTTTCTTAAGGACACGGCTATGGTCAAGTAGCCTTCCACTCCAATCCACAAAAGTGTTACCTTTTTAGCAACGGTTTTCAAATAAAGTGAAGGTGTTGTCACGCATCACTTCTCCACATTGAAAATAAGAGTTTATCTCCTCTAAGAATACAAATAATGGGCGATTTAATCGCTATGCTGCTATGAAAAAAGTAAAGACACTTTGCAGCATGGTTGATTGGAGTGGAGCCAGCGTCACTCCTAGGGGATTTAGCGTCACAGAGGAGACCCTGGAGCGAACGCAAGTGAGTGAAGCGGCTCATCGGACGCCCCCTGGAAAGGACGCTGGCGGAACGGAAATCAACCCCTCACCTTGCTAAAAGGTCTTTTTCTGCTAGTGACATGATCTTTTTTCAACAACATAAGGGTACTATTTATCTTTAAAAAGTACCCTTATTGCATGCCAATAAATGCAAACTCGATTAAAGCCTATTTATGTCCGGCTGTTTAGACATTACCTAGATAGCTTCGCGTTATGTTTTGGAGAACTACTTTTCCATTCTTACTGTATTTTTCGAATAACTCTGATAGGAGAAAAACAAAATTTTTATACTCCTCGTCATCTTTTTTCGGAGCATAGGAAGCTGACAAATTCCTTCCTAAAAAACCTTCATAATCAAAAAACAAATCATTTTGATACTTTTTAAACTCATACTTTCCATCCTTGAAAAAGCTGTTTAATACTTCTGGCGTTTCTTCAATTCCACCGCTAAATCCTTTGAAATTTGAACAAGTCTTTTGACAAATTTCTGCATTCTCTTTAATCATTGGGTTCGTTAAATCTCTGCTATTCCAAACAAGAGCAACTTTTCCCTTTTGTTTTAAAATCCGCTGACACTCTATTTTAAATGCATTTTTATCAAACCAATGAAATGCCTGTGCTACAGTTACTAAATCCACACTATTCCCTGTTAAAGTCGTATTTTCAGCAGTTGCTTTTATTGATTTAAAACGTAAATGTATTTTTAAGGATTGCTCAGCCTTCTGTCTCATATCATCATTTGGCTCAACTCCAATAACATGTAAACCTCTTTCAAGCAGCTGACGGCTAAATATTCCCGTACCTGAACCAATATCAGCTACAATTCGATCCCCATTTAGTTCGTTAGCTGATAACAAATAATCAATATACTCATTTGGGTAACTAGGGCGATATTTCGCATAGATATCGGCCTTGTCTGTAAAATTTCCTGTTGTTTTCACAGTACTACCTTCTTCCTGATTATCTAATTTGTTTTTTATCAGTTAGCTGTTGATATACCTCATTTTCCTTCAATAGTATATCCGTTTTATTCTTTATATCACAAATTTCCCTTCAACTCTGCTACAAAAAAGACCCCCTAACGAATCAGTTTCGTTAAAGGGTCTAAAAATTGGATAATCTGTTTTATCTTACTTCTATCATCCCGACTATAAGCCGAGACAATTAAACTATTTGCGAACGCTTACTTCACTTTTTCTGCTACACCTAATACATCATTCTCTTCAAGGAACTTCGTATTGAATTGTGCTGATTTGAACACGTCATTGTTCATTAGTGCTTGGTGGAATGGGATGGTTGTATTAATCCCAGGACCAGATACTTCGAATTCACTTAGGGCGCGGTTCATTTTTGCAATCGCTTCTTCACGTGTATCCGCATGAACAATTAGTTTCGCTACCATTGAATCGTAATATGGTGGGATTGTATAGCCTGCATAGACAGCAGAATCAATACGTACACCGTAGCCACCTGGCGTTATATACGTATCAACAGTTCCTGCTGATGGCATGAAGTTTTTGTAGGCATTTTCTGCGTTAATACGGCATTCAATAGCCCAACCATTTAATTTTATATCATCTTGTGTAAACGGAAGCTTCTCACCAGATGCGATTTTTAATTGTTGTTGTACAAGATCTACACCAGAAATCATTTCTGTTACTGGGTGCTCAACCTGAATACGAGTATTCATTTCCATGAAGTAGAACTTGTCCTCTCGATAATCATAGATAAACTCGATTGTACCAGCGCCTTCATAGTCACATGCTTGTGCCGCTTTGACTGCAGCTGCACCCATTTCAGCACGACGCTCAGAAGATAAAGCTGGAGATGGAGCTTCCTCTACTAACTTCTGCATACGACGTTGAACCGTACAGTCACGTTCGCCTAAATGCACCACGTTACCGTAGCCATCTGCTAAAACCTGGATTTCACAGTGACGGAAGTACTCGATGAATTTCTCTAAATATACGCCTGGGTTACCGAATGCTGCAGCAGCCTCTTTTTGCGTAATTTCAATACCTTTTACAAGATCTTCTTCTGTACGTGCTACACGGATCCCTTTACCGCCACCACCAGCAGTTGCTTTGATGATGACAGGGTAACCAATTTTAGCAGCCCATTCTTTACCTGTTTCAATATCTGGTACAATACCAGTACCTGGAACAAGGGGAACACCTGCCGCTTCCATCGTTGTACGTGCAACGTCCTTGATGCCCATAATTTTAATAGAATCAGATGATGGACCGATAAATTTAATGCCAGCGTTTTCACAAGCTTCAGCAAAATCAGCGTTTTCCGATACGAAACCATATCCTGGGTGGATACCATCTGCACCTGTTTTTTCAGCTACACTAAGTAACGCTGGGAAGCTAAGATAAGAATCTTTTGATAGCTTTGGTCCGATACAATAAGCTTCATCTGCTAATTTCACATGTAATGCGTCCGCATCTGCTTCAGAGTAGACAGCAACCGATTGAATGCCTAACTCTTTACAAGCACGAATGATACGCACAGCGATTTCGCCGCGGTTTGCAATTAAAACTTTTTTCATTTGTTTTGCACTCCTTACTCAGCTTTTACAAGGAATAGTGGTTGGCCGTACTCTACTAAGTCGCCATCTTTAACTAGAATTTCAACGATTTCCCCTTGCACTTCTGCTTCGATTTCGTTGAATAATTTCATTGCTTCTACGATACATACGATTGTTTCATTTCCTACTTTGTCACCTGGTTTTACGTAAGCTGGTGAATCTGGGTTTGGTGCTTGATAGAAAGTACCGACCATCGGAGATACAATTTTATGTAACGAAGGGTCGTTAATTGCTGGTGTAGCTGCAGCTGGAGCTTCTTCCACTTTAGCTGGTGCAGGTGTTACTGCTGGAGCTTCTGCTGGTGCAGATTGTTGTACAACAGGGGCTACTACTTCTTTTTTAGGTGCTACAGTTTCTGTAACAACAACATTATTCTTTTTAAGTTTTACTTTTGCGCCATCTACTTCATACACAAACTCGTCAATTGAAGATGAATCCACTAATTTAATGATTTCACGAATTTCTTGAATTTTGAACATTTCTAACTCTCCTTATGAATTAAAATCTACTACAATAACTATTCTATATTTTTTCGTATCAATTTGAAATAGTTAAATGAAAATTAAGTAAATATGAACAAAATAAAAGGCTTTCCTTTACTAAGCGAAAGCCTTTTCATTAAGCTGATATATAACACCCTTTTATGAATTAACTAAATATTTATTTTTTTCTCTATTTTTTAATAATTATTTGCACTGAACTTTACTTGCACATCATTTGCGCCTTCCATCTCTGTTTTTACCAGATAAATAATTTCGTTTGCTTGTGCTTTTGACAACTCCTCTGCCATCACTGTAACTGAAACTTTTTCTCCCTCAGCGCGAACAAACGCATCCGAATAACCTAATGATTTAACGAGCATTTCAAGCATAGCTTCCGCTGATTCACGTTTAATCAGCCCATCCATTTCATTAAATGCCTCATTTTTTTCTTCAGCAGAAGCTTCCTCAGAAGCAATTTTTTGTGTTAACTGTTCACGAAGTTGGCTTCTCTCATCACTAACCTGCATACGCATTTCTTCGAATAAGTGACTTGGTGAAGATACTTCTTGTGTTATATCATTTGTTGCTTCCTGATCTGTAACACCTGTGACAGCTGTTTGTTGCAGTGTATCATCCGTAAAAATAGTAAGACCATTGAATTGTTTTGCTGGATCAACCAAATAATACACTGAAATGACTGCTACTAAACTTAATAATGTCATAAACCAAACTGTTCTTCTACGTACGCGCATTTACTTTTCCTCCTTATTTTCCATTGGAACGATAATAATTCGATGAATCGGTAATTGCATCACTTGACTGACGACAGCACGAATTTCATTTTTTACAAAGATATCGGAAGCACCTTCTGAAACAACGAGCATTCCTGTTACGTTTTTCGCGCCTTGCTCAGTCCCTCGAAAATATTGGCTGAATAGTTTATTGGCATCCTGATCATCTGTCATCTCTCCATAATAAAAGTAGACTTTAACCTCCCCAACACCTTGCATTGCCTTCAGTGTTTGCTCAAGTTTTTCTTCATTCGTGAGCGGTGAACCTTTGTCGCTTGTTGAATTCGTTTGATACATAGGTAAAATGATGAATATTCCCACGGAGGCAGCTATCAAAATTAAAAGCATCAATGACGTTGTTTTTTTTCGTGTCTTTTCCACTTCACTTGTACATTGCCTCCTTTCATCTTCTCTTTTTCAAGTGTATGTACGCTTGTTTCTTCCTATGAATTGATAAATGGAATCTTTAATAGCAATTGCAAAAATACTAACGTGATGACCAACTTTGTCAGTGAAATTATTTCCTTATCATCCGTTAGAAACACAAAAATCTGACAGACAAAGAGCAATGCCAATAAAAGAATCAATCTATCTCCCCCCTGCCATGACTTGTACGAACACAATGAGGAAAAAACAAGAAAACATAAATGAAAAAGCAATTAAAAATGATACAGCACATAAAGTAAATAGCGATTTGCTAACTTGATCTAGTAGTCTACAAATATCATCAAAGGCAATCGGTTCTAAAATGGCGGCAAGCATTTTCAATGAATACGCACTGACTACGAGCTGCACTGTTGGGATAAATGACACCGTAATGACG
Organism: Lysinibacillus sp. FSL K6-0057; assembly: GCF_038630885.1. Taxonomy (NCBI): domain Bacteria; kingdom Bacillati; phylum Bacillota; class Bacilli; order Caryophanales; family Bacillaceae; genus Lysinibacillus; species Lysinibacillus sp. FSL K6-0057. The sequence continues at coordinate 3,210,269 of NZ_CP152047.1, forward strand.
GCGATAAAGGCACTAATACTTGTAAGGGAAGATGTAAATTGTGTCATATGCTGAAACATCGAAAAACTATCCACAATAAAAGAACCAACAACTGGAATATTTTCTTCAATTAATTTTTTGACGGGCTCCGCTACAGCCGCATTGACACTAAATGCTGCTACGCCGCTTGCAGTCATCAGCAGAATATAGCAAATGACAGAGGCAGACACGATACTCATAATCGTAAAACGAATCAAATCAGCTATCCGCGTAAAGGATATTTCCTTGACAATAACACTGCACACATCAAAGACAATGGCCAATAGCACGCCTGGAATAAGCCACTTACTACTGATAATGGTGAGGACTTGTACAAAAAACAGTAAAAAAGGTTGCCAGGAAGCAATCGCGGTAATACTACTGGATAGGAGAAAGCTTGATGTAAGAATTGGATAAAATGCCGTAAATAGATGGGCTAGTCCTTGTGCAATTTCATCAATTAATGTAAAGGATTTGACAACAACAGGACCGATTGTTGCTAAAACGATAAGAAAAAAAAGTATCCTTGTCCCTTTTTCAAATTCTGGTATTACCATGTTCACAATCAAAATAATGATGACGTAACTGCAAAGCATGAGCGTCATCTTGAGCAAGAGAAAGAATGGATCGATTAAAAACGATAATATTTGCTCCTGCAATGGCTTCGCTCCTTAGTTTAGCCTTTTTAAAATGGCCGACACCTCCTGTAGAACAGCCAAAAATTCTTTGAACCAATACAGCAAAATCACAATTTTCACAGCAGCAAAAACGATGTTCCCGAGCACTTTATAATTCTGTTCTGCCAGAAGCAATGCCACCCACTGCCCGACATAGAACATACTTGCACTGATTAAAATAGCCTTCGCATAAGGTAAAAACGCAAGTGTTTCTAACAGTTGTTTGGCGAAAGGCAATAAAAGTGTCGAGAACAACATGCCAAAAAGCAAAAAAGAAAACATCACACTGATTAGCGCATGGAGTGGCTGTATAACTTCTTTTATCAGCAATAATAAAAGCAGCATGACAACAGCGACGATCACAATTTCCATTTACGTTACCCCGAAGAGGTAAGCCATTGGAAGAATGTTAAAATCTCATTAAAGAATAGACGTAAAAATCGAAGTAATTCTGCTGTCATATATAAGTAGGCAATGAAAAAGAGGAAAAATGAAAATTCCTTCTTCCCTGTTTGATCAAAGAAAACATGAAGAAGCGCAACGACTAGTCCCACTCCAGCAACTCTTAATACGTCTTGTAATTCCATTCCTACGCCCCCTCGTGTACAGCAATATATGTCGCTCTACAAAAAAAAAGACCTCTATACGGATGTATAGAGATCTTCAATAAAAAAATTTAGAGTAGCTTTTTCAAGATGCTTTTAACAGTGCCTGCTTGCTGAACGAGATGACTATTTTCGCCCATCCACATAGATAAATATTCAGCATTGCCTTGCTCAGCACTTTCTTTACGAATGGTAGTCGTTAAATAGTTTTGTAGAGGATAAGGTGCTACTGTCGCATCCTCCATACGTTTTGTGAAATCATTCGCTAAACCTCGTGCTGGCTTACCAGTAAATGCAAGCGTAATCGTCGTTTGTTGTTCTTTCGATGCTAACACAGCATTTTTATAGAGTGGTGAAATTTCGCATTCATCTGCCACTAGTAAAGCGGTACCAATTTGAACTGCCTGTGCCCCACTCTCAAGTGCCTTTTGAATATCCTCTTTGGTTACAAGGCCACCCGCAGCGATAATAGGAATCGTAACTTTTCCCACTACTTGTTGTAGTAAGTCGTTTAACGGAATTAATTGCAGAGGAGCAGTAAAAGAACCTCGATGACCGCCAGCCTCTCCCCCTTGTAATACAACCGCATCCATTCCTGCCTGTTCCACTAATATAGCTTCTTCTACTGTCGTAGCTGTGCCAATCGTATAGATACCGTGATCTTTTAATTCCTTGAGAATCGCTGGAGATGGCAGTCCAAATGTAAATGAGCAAATTGCCACCTTCTCATCAATCACCGCTTGAACCTGTCCTGCAAAAACTTCTTTTGATACTACACTCTGTACAGGCGATAAGCCTAATTCATCATAAAAAGGTTGCAGTGCCATTCGTGCTTGTTGTAAAACCTCGACATCAATTTTAGGTTCCTCTTGCACAAATAAATTGACTGCAAAGGGCTTTGTCGTTAATTTCTTCACTTCCTGGATAAACTGCTTTGTTTGTTCACCATCTAAGTAACCCGCACCAATTGAGCCTAATAGCCCTGCCTCAGCACAAGCCGCCACAAATTTAGGGGATGTTACGCCTGCCATTGGTGCTTGAATAATTGGATATTGAAAATCAAATGTTGTTTGTAGCATACCTTTCACTCCTTACTATGATTGTAAACAATTCTTCTAGTAATGACCATCTATCTGTTGATAGAAACTTGCTAGTTCCTCAATAAAAATTAGATAGTGCTTCTATCTATTATCACATTAAATGAACGATTTGACAGGATATGTATAAGAAAAAAATAAAAACCTACTCTTTCATCCAAAAGAGTAGGCTGGCTATTATTGATCATTATGCACGAGAAACGTAAGAGCCTTCTTCAGTGTTAATGATTAGAACATCACCTTGGTTTACGAAGAATGGTACTTGTACAATAAGACCTGTTTGAAGAGTAGCAGGTTTTGTACCGCCTGAAGCTGTATCACCTTTAATTCCTGGTTCTGTTTCAGTTACTTCTAATTGTACAGTGTTTGGTAATTCAACACCTAGCATTTCACCTTGGTAAGATTGAATATGCACTTCCATGTTTTCTTTAAGGAATTTTAGTTCATACTCGATAGCTGCTGAAGCTAGTTCAGTTTGCTCATATGATTCTAAGTCCATGAATACATGATCGTCACCTTGGGCATATAGGTATTGCATTTTACGGTTATCGATTTGTGCCTTCTCTACTTTTTCACCAGCACGGAATGTTTTTTCATTCACGGAGCCGTTACGTAGGTTACGTAATTTAGAACGTACGAATGCAGCACCTTTACCTGGTTTAACGTGTTGGAAATCTAACACGCGATATAATTGGCCATCAACAACAATTGTTAGACCTGTACGAAAATCGTTTACTGAAATCATTTGTGTTCCTCCAAAGTTTATAAAATAATGAGTTCTTTTGACGAATGTGTTAGGAGTTCATTACCCTTTTCTGTGATTAAAATATCATCCTCGATACGGACACCACCGATTCCTGGTAAGTAAACACCTGGTTCAATCGTCACGGCCATACCTGGCTCTAGCACTGTATCAGAACGCATCGATAAGCCAGGGCCTTCATGTACTTCAAGACCAATACCATGTCCTAAAGAATGACCAAATGCTTCGCCATATCCTTTTTCTTTTAAATAGTCACGTGCAATCGCGTCCGCTTGAATGCCTGTTAAGCCAGGGCCCACTTTTTCAAGTGCTAACAGTTGAGAAGCAAGGACTGCATTGTACATATCTACTAATTTTTCAGATGGTTCTCCAACAGCCACAGTACGTGTGATATCCGAAATATAGCCATTATATAGCGCACCAAAGTCTAAAGTAACAAAGTCGCCTTTTTCAATCACTTTATTCGTTGCAACGCCATGTGGTAATGCTGAACGAAGACCAGACGCAACAATTGTGTCAAACGAAGACTGAGTTGCTCCTTGTTTACGCATGAAAAATTCTAATTCATTCGAAACCTCAAGCTCGGTTTTACCAGGCTTGATGAAGCCTAAAATATGTGTAAATGCGTGATCTGCAATTTCACACGCAGCCTTAATAATATTAATCTCTTGTTCCGTCTTAATCAAGCGAATTTTTTCAATTAGCCCAGAAATCGGCACTAAATCTGCTTGAATGTTCGATTTATACAGTTCATATGTGCCATAGCTTACAGTATCTTTCTCAAAGCCCAATAATTTGATGCCCATATTGTTTACTTGAGTAGCGATTTCTTCAATAATTGTCGCTTCATGCTTGACAATTCGGAAGTCCTGAATTTGTGCAGCAGCCTGCTCTGTATAACGGAAATCTGTAATAAATACAGCATCATTTTGAGACACAATTGCTACGCCCGCTGTCCCTGTAAAACCTGTCATATAGTGACGGTTGTACCCATTAGTAATTAGAATGCCATCGATGCTTTGTTCTTGAAGTGCTTTACGTAGCTTTTGTAATTTCAACATAATCAATTCTCCCTCTCGATAAATGTACGTAGTGCCAGTTCATAGCCTTTCGTACCTAGTCCACAAATTTGACCAAGGCAGGCCGGAGCAAGATAGGAATGATGTCGGAAAGCCTCACGTTTGTGGATATTGGAAATATGTACTTCGATAACTGGCACAGAAATACCTGCAATCGCATCATGTAACGCGATGCTTGTATGGGTATATGCACCAGGATTAAAGATAATACCATCATAGTTTTCGTCCTCTGCTTCATGCACCCAATCGACTAGTACCCCTTCATGATTGGATTGACGAAATTCAACTGTAGCACCTAAAGAAGCCGCAAGATTTTGAACATTTTCTCGAACATTATCCAATGTTTCATGTCCATAAATATGTGGCTCTCGTTTACCAAGTCGATTTAAGTTAGGTCCATTCAAACATAATAACTTCACGCTTCTATTCGCCTCTTTCTATGTACTTGCCATTTATTTTATCATACACCGTGCATTCAGCAACTAATTTCAACTAGTGGTTCCATAAATACCCCCTCAAACGAAGGGGATATTTTGCCCCACTAACTTTGTTTTTGTGTCGTATGTTCCTTCTGATGGAAATTGGCGGTTTCCAGCAAGAATCGTAATAAACAAATGACGGTCACCATAAATGGAATCGACAGTTTTTTAAAAGACGTAAGTTGTAATGGTAAATCTAAAGCCATCCATTCTAATGTGATGGTCACCAAAAGACCTAGTAAAAGGGAAGAAAAGACAGCTGGGATGATATATACATAGCGCATTGTCATGTATAAAAATAAGCCAATAATAAATAGAAGAAAAATAAAAAAGGTCCACTGAAATAATTTGGAGCTTTCTTCAAACCAATTCCATTTCTTATAAAACCCAATCGGATGCCATTTAATGAGATGGAAATAATGTAAACCCTTTAAGCACAGCGCTAAAACAAGCGCGTTGACAAGTGCTGTAATCGTCGCTACCTTCACCATATACCTCCTTTATGCACACTAATCATTTCCTAAAATGTACGATTAGTGTAGCCATATAGAAAATTTGCTATGCGTAAAGGTAGAGGTTTTTCACTAAATTTAGTACAATGGTACAGTTGAAATATATAAAGAGAGTGGTGTTAGCCTTGAGCAATTCACCTGTATACGGGGGACAAGCACAATTAGAGGGTGTGATGTTCGGAGGAAAGGAACATACTGTTACAGCCATTCGTCGTAACGATGATTCCATTGATTATTATCATTTCAAAAAAGTACAAAAACCGATGTTACAAAAGCTGAAGAAAATTCCATTTGTACGAGGCGTTGTTGCGCTGATTGAATCCGCTGGCTTAGGTTCTCGTCATATGCAATTTGCTGGGGATCGTTATGATGTAGTACCTGGCGAAGAGGAAGATCATAAAGAAGAAGGCTCTAAACTTCAAATGATACTTGGCGTTGCTGTAGTAGGTATTCTTTCCTTTTTATTTGGAAAATTTGCCTTTACATTAATTCCTGTTTTTATAGCTGATTTTTTCTCAAAATGGATTGAAGGAAAAACGGGACAGATTTTACTAGAAAGTGGCATTAAGCTCCTTTTACTGCTTACCTATTTATACTTTATCTCGTTGACACCTCTGATTAAACGGGTATTTCAGTATCACGGTGCAGAGCATAAAGTCATTAACTGCTATGAAGCAGGTTTGGACATTACCGTAAAAAATGTCCAAGCTCAATCACGTCTGCACTATCGTTGCGGCAGTAGCTTTATTCTATTTACAGTGTTCGTCGGTATGTTTTTATATTTCTTTGTGCCTACAGATCCACTGTGGCTTCGTATTTTAGATCGTATTCTATTAATTCCTGTTGTTCTTGGTATCTCATTTGAAGTCTTACAAGCGACAAATGCTTGCCGTAATATTCCAGTGTTACGCTTCCTTGGCTACCCTGGCTTATGGCTTCAATTACTAACAACTCGTGAACCAAAGGACGATCAAGTGGAAGTAGCGATTGCTTCCTTTAATATGCTACGCCAAGTAGAACAGCAACCTGAAATTGCTGCGACATTAAATCATGATTAACAAAAAAAGGCAGCCCAACATGAACGTTGGAGCTGCCTTTTTTCATTTTGAACCATAGCCTTGCATTTTCTGCTTAAATATAAAAATAGCGAGAATCGTAATAATTACTGTATAACCGATGACAACGATGAGTGAATGAAACATATTAGTATACTCTGCATGTAAAATAGCCTTCGCTGCATTGACTGCATGAACGAAAGGTAAATACTGCGCAATCGTTTGAAATGTTCCACCAATCATATCTAATTCGAACCATGTTCCACTTAACCAAGTTGTGATATTAACAAAGATGGCAAAAATTCCTCCTACCTGTTTATCTGTAAATAATGTCCCAAACAATAAACCAAAACTAATATAGAGTGGTGAGATAATCAGAAGTACAAGGATCATGAAGAGAATGGACTTATTAAACGACAACCCTAAAAACATGGCGGTAACTAAACAGACAATGATTTGTAGCAGAGCTATTGGTATTAAAGGTAGCATATAACCTAAAATGTAATCAGCAGCAGACATAGGAGAAACGAAAATTCGCATTAAAAAGGATGAACTTTTATCTTTTCCCAGTAACATTCCTGAAAACAATGTGAGAAAAGAAAAACTAAATACAATGATACCTGGTGTTAGACTATTCATTTCATATAAAGCAAATGGCATATTTTTTTGCATAACAGAAAACAATGCTAACAAAAGGATTGGTAAGCCCATACCAAATAATAAAGTGACTGGATCACGGACAATCTCTTTATGATTCCTTGTTGCAAATACGGCCACCCTCACAAGAACACCTCCTCCGTTTTTTCCAAGAATACTTCTTCTAAAGATTGCTTGCCCGTTTCACTGATCAGTTGTTGTATCGTACCTAGTGCACATAATTGTCCATGATGCATAATGCCTACACGATCAGCCAAAGCCTCTACTTCTTCTAAATAATGTGAAGTCAAAATAATCGTGACATGTCCTTTTAAGTGGTTCAATATGTTCCATACATCATTCCTTGCCCGTATATCCATCCCTAAAGTCGGTTCATCAAGGAACAATACTTTGGGATTTGACATCAAGGCCATCGCTACACTTAAACGGCGCTGGTAGCCACCAGATAGTGTCTTAGCTTTGTCATGCTGACGTGGCGTCAGTCCGAATAATTCTAATTGTGTTTGTACTTGTTGTTGTGCCTGTGCTTTTTCGTAGCCATAAATTTGGCCAATTAATAGTAAATTTTCATATACCGTTAAATTAGGTGCAACGGCCGTTTCTTGAGGAGAAATATTTATCATTTGTTTAACAGCCTGTGTATTTTGTACAATACTTTTCCCGCCTATTGTGGCATCTCCCTCTGTAGGTGGAAGGAGGCCACACAACATTTTGATTGTGGTTGTTTTGCCAGCCCCATTTTGTCCTAAAAGAGCAAAAAGTTCACCTTGATATATTTGTAAATTCAATTGATTAACGACTAAGCGCTCCTTATAACGCTTTGTTAAACCTTTTATGTTAATCGTCAAGCTCTTCACCTCGATTGGAAAGTATGGCATTAATTTTTTCTATGTCACGTTGTGAAAATCTATATTGTAAAACCCATGTCACAATATAAGTTCCGAGAAAGCTGGCTACGAGAGAACCAACATTAGCCATCGTTTTTGGCATCCATAGTAGCGTTACAATTGGTATCCAAATCATTGCCGTTATGAAAAAGTGGACCAAATATTGTTTCAACATGCCCCATCTAGCCATATCAAAAATAAGTGCAGCAAGTGCAAAGGTAATACCGATGACCCCTGTTAATAGATTTTGGCTAATAATTGCACTCATTTCATTTGTAAAGTAAGTACGAAATTCAGGAACAACCCAAACATATTGCCCTTGCCCTATGCCCATTGATACAAAGAATTGCACAATTTGTCCCAGTATCATACCTATCACAAAACCTCCAATAATACGTGTTAAAATGTCTTTTCGCATGTTTTTCACCTCAAATCCCTAAATGTTTCTTAATTTTGCTTACATAACGCCTCGATGCGTATGTTTTCGTGCCATTCTTCAATTCAACTCCGATTGTACCGGTTCTACTAATGTCCATATGCTTGATCATGTAGCGATTGACTATTTCGGCATTCGAAATACGGATAAACATTTGAGAGTTGAGCTTCTCCTCCAGCTCATAAAGACGCAAACGTACCGTATAAACACCCTTAATGGTTTGCACAAAAACCTTTTTTTGCTCTGTATAAATACGAACGATCTCCTTACTATCGATCAATTCAACGCCTTTATGAGAGAAAGCGATTAACGTGCTTTCCGCTGCCGCAGTAATACTTTGCATAAGATGCTCAATATCATCCGTCATTTTATCTGTGAGAATGATTACTTTGGTTTCTTTATATGTAGGGTCAATCGATATTTCCACCTTCATATGATCACTGTCCTTTCTACGCCTCACTATAAATTTTTCCATACACGTTGTAAATGAACTTTCGACAACTGGTCGTTATCAAGGAATAAGTGGTCAATCTAAAAGATTTTTTTGAACGATAAAAAACACCCCTCTAGATAGGACTATCCAAAGGGGTGAAACGTACAACTTAGCTTACTTAGACTGTTTTTTGCTTACTATAAGGGCTGTAAAAATACCCACCATATTCGGTATAATACTGATTAATAAAAACCGCCAATTATTTGTTATGAAGGAGATAATAGTAAAAATAATAAGGGATGCGACATTGATGCTGATACCTATCTTCACATAAGAAGACTTAAATGGTACTGGGCCGTACATGTTGACAGTCAAAATGATCCCTATGATCCCCCAACTCCCTATATGTACTAATAAAAGAATACCTAAAACCATGGCAATGTTTAATTCAATTCCAAACACCATTAATGAAAAGAAAATATAAATTGCTGCTAATGTCATATACCATGCATAAGATTTTGCCTTTTGCCAAATATGGTCGTATAGTTCATCTAAGCCTCTATTTTTCTTCGCTTTTTGCCTTCCGAACCACCAACCAAGAATCCCACAAATCATCCCACCATACAGTCCAAAAATACCCCCGATAGAAAATTCCATTATGCCATTCCCTCCTCTTCGAAAATAAATACTTCCTCAATCTTGCAGTTGAACGCTTTTGAAATATTGTAGGCAAGCTCTAGTGATGGATTAAATTTTCCCGATTCAATTGCAATGATTGATTGTCTTGAGACACCAACTAATTTTGACAAATCCTCCTGCGTAATCTTCTTCGATTTCCGCAATTCACGAATTTTGTTTTTCATAATGCCTCCTCATTAAATGTAAAGTAAACTGTACATTTATTTATAAGTAAAGTTTACTTTACATTATTTAGGATGTCAAGTTCACTTTACAATTTTAAATAAACCTTGCTAAAAAAGTACATAGAAAAACGTGTTTTGAATTGGTCAAAACACGTTTTCTGTGAATTATTTACTTAGGATATTTATAATTTTCTGTTGAGCATCTATTGCTTCAGGAATCGGCATCACAACAAACACATGATTCATCTTAGGATAAACAAAGGTAGTGATCGCAACGCCTTGTTCTGTTAGTTGTTCATCAAATTGGATTGCATCTGGATATAAGCTTTCGTGTGTTCCAATAAAATGAGTAATCTTGCTAGTTCCTTGAAAATCACCATAAATTGGACTAATCATTGGATCCTTTAAATCTTTATCAGCTGCCCATATTTTAGTAATAACTTCCATTCCTTCACTAGCTAACATGGGGTCGTTTTCTTCATAGTCATGTATAAGAGGATTTTCTAAACTTATATCAACGCATGCCGACAATAAAATAATATCTTGCGGTTGAGGCAAATGGTCCAGCTTCAAAAGCTGAATCAAACCAAGTGCTATATTTCCGCCTGCTGAATCCCCTATAATGGTTAATTGATTGGAGCTTTCAACAGATTCTAGAATCTCTTTATAGAAGCTGAGCATTTTTGGGTACGTATCTTGATAGTTAAAATGAGGTACTTTCGGATAAATAGGCGCAATAACTTTTGCATTTAAAGATTGTGCCATTTTATCCATGAACAACCAGTGTAAATTTAAAGGTTGATTCGTCCAAGCGCCACCATGTATATAAAGAATCACCTTTTGTGACGAAGACTTTTGGTCATTTAAAATGAAAACCTGCATATCCTCGAAAGTTTGCTCCTTCAAATCGCTTACAAGATTGACATCCTCCCCAATCATATAAGGGTTAATATTTTCTGTTCCTCTTTGTTTAATAAACTGTTGAGTATTTTCAATACTAGAAAAGCTCTTTTTATTACTTTGTGAAAATAACAACTTTTCAAATTGAACACTCTCTACAGATCGTTCTCCGTTAAAAATTTCTATACTCATGTTTTTCTCTCCTTTTATTGTTCATTCTGTTTCCTAACATGTAATGATTAATAAAGTTATGATTCATACCGCTAAAACTGAGTATCAAAGGTATCAAACTTTAATTTAATTCCACATTTTGAAGAATACTCCTCCCAAAATCTATCATAAAAATAAAAAGACCTCCCTGTTGTAATGCCCAAATATGAATAGGATTGATTATAATTTATATAAAAAGCTGCCATTATAAATCAAAATGACAGCTTTCTATTAAGTATCTATTCCTTCCAACCTACTGCTATATCATTGGAGGGGAATTCAATAACTAGTTTAATTTGAGGCGAATAAATATATCTATCCCACTTTCTAACTTCTTCAACTCTGTGTAGGATGCTAATTAATTTTGTCTTCATAACATGTTGATAGTGAAGATCAATAATATAGCCTATTTCGTTATGTATTTTATGATTTTTATTGACTAGCTCTACTAATGTGCTTTCATAGTCAATAAAGTTAGAAAATATCGTTTTATAAAACACAAGTGTCCAATCAATTCCATAAGCATGAAACGGAAATTCTGCAAATAATTCATCTTTGATTTTATTAGATTCTTCTTTTGATAAAATTTCTACCTCATCTTCAGCATTTGGAAATAACACTTGAACTTCCTCTAAAACAGTTTCATATTCTCTTTTTACCTCTTCATCTATTGCTTTTTGTTTTTGCTTATCTAGCAACATTTTTAAACGTTCTTTTTTATCCTTCACTATATTCATCCTAACTATTTATTTGAGCCATATATCCAATTCTTTTAAGTCACCTATTGTTAAGATAATAACACCAACAGTAGTAGATGTCAGTTTAGATAAAAGAACGTAATCATTTGATATGTCGTTTCATCATTCAGAGATAGCTATACAAAAACGACACGTATGTATTCCTCGTTCTTTAAGCTTTCAAGGTGATGCAATTCAACGTCTTCCATCGTGAGACGACGACTTTTTAGTTTTTTGTCACAATCCCCTGCCCAAAACCTTATTAATTCAGCGCCTTGCTCTGGTTTTATATGTTCCTTCAAATATAGTAAAAAATCCTCTAAAAATTGAGGACCCCAATTTCCCTCAATGCCGTATACAAAAGGTTTTTCATTATAAACCCCTAAATCATATGGCGGATTATCCCATTCAAATATATTCAAATTCCCAAAAGCCGATTCATCTGCTGCATGTAAAACTCGTGCATCATCATCCATCAAATGCCACGGCTGTGTTGGTGTACTCTCTGTAATGGGATATAATTTTTTCATTTCCCTTATTGTTATCTCAGCAATTCCTGTACAATCAACTGTTTGTAAAGAACTGTTCGCTACAAGTACGGAATATAACGTCATATGTTTGTCTCCTTAAGCTTTAATAAATGAAACTCAAAATATTCTGCTCCACAATCATTATAGTAAAATTAACATAAATATCCAACTAAAATCATTTCGCTCCAACAATTTAGCGAGATGATTTTAATCAAGCTTTATTGCAAATAATTAATCTTTTATATCAAAAATCACCATCTCATTGCAAATCTACAGATAGTGTAACGCTAAAATAAAAAACACACGCTGAAACACTTATTTCTTTAACTTGAAACTACAAATACTATATCCAAATAGAGAAATGACTGTCACGTCAATAGATAATTCAAAAATTAACTTTTGTGGAGTACATTAAATCTACAAGTATACTCCTTCAAAATTTGCTACTAAACAAGTTTAATAGTCATTAAACTTTCTCTATTATTATGGCCTATTTTATATTCGCCTCATAATGCTCTTCATTAATACTCACTACTTCAAGTTCTTTTATATTCTCCTTCAATTTTAATGCTAAACTTTGAATTCCAAAGAATTCTGTGAAGGTATGACTCCCAATGATAAGATTTATTCCTTTAAACTGTGCATATTGGATCGTATACAAATTACATTCACCTGTAATGTATACATCACACTTATGTTCAACCGCTTCCTTCAGGCAAGCGGTTGTTCCTCCATTACCACAGACTAAGCCCACTCGCTTTACCATTTTGTCATTAAACTGCCAAAATCTAACAGGTTCTTCAAGTAATTTTTCAATATTTGATACGAATTCATTAAATTCAATTTCTTCCTCATATTCTGCGATTCTACCAAAAAATAACCCTTCCCATTCATGAGTTCTTTTAACAGCCTCTAAATTCAATTTTTTTAATAAGCTATCATTTGTTCCAAAGTTACAGTCATCAAGTGGTAAATGATTATAGTAATGGCTTATACCATACGCTGCTAGTTTTTTAGTACACGCCTCTTTTAATCCATATATTTCATCCCATGCATCATGGTGTGTTATCATCATATCAACCCCATGAATTCTTGCTTCCTCTATCGTTTCAAGCGTTAGGTTCACACAGTATCCTATTTTCTTAACTTTTTTATCTGCATGGTATGTAATCCCAGATTCACTAGCATAGATTTCCTTATTTGTTACATTGAAAAGCTCATTAATGCTTTCGACAACTTGTGAAACATCCATATACTTATATCCCCCTCTATCAATGTTATTCTTACCTTAAAGAAAACATACTGCGCTTGTTGATTTATAATAAAGTTTGATTTTTTTAATTTGCCCTAGCCCACTAAAGCCCTCGATATCTTTATCTAAGTAGTAATTTCACCAGTAATCAAACTTTTAATAAATACTTCCAATGAAGAAGCAACCCACGTTCTGCTGTCATCTTCGTGGTTCCATACATAAATATCTTCTGTTTGAATGCTACCATTTAATATTTGATAGCCGTATAGGTCACCGCAACCATTATCTGAAAAAAATAACAAGTGGTCAAATGGCATATAAATATCTTTATAGTCACTAAAATTTCTAAAAAATAAATTATCCTTTACTATTTGTGAAGTTGACCATATTAAAGGACAGCCGAATCTATCAAACACTCCATTTGTTTCATTATATAAATCAAACAACTTATTTGGTAATTTCACATTTAATTCCTCTGATATTTGAATTATTTCAGCATTCGATGCTGGTGGTTTGAAAGAGTAATCTTTTGATACCGAACTTATATAGTCCTTCCACATCTATGTAACACCATCCTTAAAATCGTCTAGTTAGATAATAATTCACCACTATTAAAAGACATTCCTTTTCCACTAAACTGCTTCAATAGTTTAAGTACACTTTGTTAATATAAATTTCCAACAAAAAAACATCTTTATTATAAAGGAACAAGTTTTGAAAAAGGATTAATAAAATGGATACTTCCTCGGTGATATATTGTTTAATTTTTATAAAAAAGTTTGATTACTTTCTCTGAATTAATCTTCAAAAAATGCTTACACCCTATACAAACATTTTCGGTTCTGTAAACTACTTTACTGCGAGTCTTCTTGTAACAACTGTGGCTACAATTAACATAAAATTGGTTAATGTATCTTCACGATAATCAGCGAAAAGCGCCTTCATGAAAATTTTTCACACTGCTTATAACTATTTGCAAATAAAAAGCATGAGACCGATACACTATCGAACTCATGCCCAAACCGCTGCCTAATGAAATAACCTGGTCTACTTTTAGAAGTCACTTCACAAGTTGGTGATTTTGATTAAATCTTAATACTTTAAAGTACTATGTTTATTTTTTCTTTTTGTAAATATACACTTCATTGAATAAATAAATAATAAGCAATGAAATAGTAGGAATTAGATAATGTTTTGGGGGACCGAATATTATTCCAATTACCCATAAGCCTATTATAAATAGAATCGCTCTAATAAAAAATAAATAGAATCTTTTTACTAGATAGTTTGAAATTTTCATATATAACCTTTAATTCCTGTTTTAATAACCACTATTATGATAGTTCTCCTTTAAAAGGGTATTTCCAAAGTATCTAAAAATCTGGATTAATCTCAAATAACGATAACAATTCTATGTCATCGGGAAAAATCTCATATTCAAAATAAAATATATCTGAGTTTTTTCAAAGATCTCCAATACATATTATCACTATTCACACCTCTAGTTATAAGGGAATATATTGTTGGTATTTTCATACCCAAAATAGTTGTCGTTGCACACACTTCCAATCATTTTGCCTACGAAAATAACACCATAAATAAAAGTAGTTTTGTTATAATTCTGATAGAAAATCAGGATGTGTATTTGTTTTAATACCTTTTAAACGTGGTGACCTTCCTAACGATGAGACATCCTGAATCTTTAGCCATGGCTTATAATCCGAACTCATTCCAGAGCCACAACCTTCTTTAATCCATTTATCAACCTGCATGTTCTGGTTCTTTTGGACATAAAAATACCTCTTTAGATTACTATACTCCAAAGGGGAAAGGCGTTGAGAATTTTTTATAAACACCATAACTTTATTTGAAATGGTACATCTTTTTTATCAACAGTACGACTTTATTTCAAAGCCACAACAACTTGTTGGTTTGGAATAAAGTTTGATTAAAAGTTTGCTGCAATCGTTGATTTTATAATAGAAGAAACCCACGCATCATTTTGATCAAACTTTTTTCAAAATGATGCGTGGGTTTTATTTAAATGCGAAGTTATTTTTATCAAACTATATTATAAATGATCAATCTTTTTTACAAACTACAACTCTTTTTTCTTCCATCATTAGGATATTAATTTATTTAAGAAACATTTTTTATCTCTTTACGAACAAATTCACATGTCCAATAACCAAAAAATGACTTTAAACTTCTGTATAATGTCCAATCTTTCTGAATTTCTCATAGCGATCTTCAATTAATTGTTCGCCATTTAGAGAATTCAATACTTTTAGTGTGACGCTTATACATTCTTTTATATAAGATGCTTGCTTTGCAACATTGCGGTGTGCTCCACCAGTTATTTCAGGGATTATTCCATCAATAACGTCGAGCTCTTTTAAGTCAGGTGCTGTTATACGCATTGCTTCTGCAGCTTGCTTCCCTAGGCTACCATCTCGCCATAAGATCGATGCAGCCCCTTCAGGTGAGATAACCGAATACGTTGAGTTCTCTAACATAAAGACGCGATTAGCTACCCCTAATGCAATGGCACCCCCACTTCCGCCTTCCCCAATAACAATACTAATAACTGGTACTGTTAGAATCGCCATTTCAGAGAGAGTTCTAGCAATGGCTTCACTTGGGCCGCGTTCCTCGGCTGCCTTACCCGGATAGGCTCCTTTTGTATCAATAAAACAAATAATTGGGCGCTTAAATTTCTCAGCTTGCTTCATTAAGCGTAATGCCTTACGATATCCTTCAGGGTGTGGCATACCAAAATTTCGTCGAATATTTTCTTTAGTTGATTTTCCGCGTTGATGTCCAACAATTGTTACGGGCTGTTCTTCAAAGAGAGCAATTCCTCCAAGAATAGCTGCATCATCACCAAATGTACGATCTCCATGTAACTCAATAAAGTTTTCACACATAGCTTCTATATATTGTAAAGTAGTTGGTCGTTCTGGATGTCTAGCAACCTGTACACGATCCCATGGCTTCATATTGGCATAAATAGATTGTTCTAGCTGTGTTAGACGTGTTTCAAGCTTTTCGATTTCGCTTGTCAAATCTACATCTGCCTCTGTAGCAATCGTTTTTAATTCATCAATTTTTTCTCGTAATTGTACTACGGGTTCTTCAAAAGCTAAATTTTTAGACATGTTGCACACCGCCTTTTGTATGCATTTTTACAAGCATTACTACTTGATTTCGTAAATCCTTCCGATGGAAAACTGCATCAAGCTGACCATGCTCTAGTAAAAACTCTGACTTTTGGAAATCATTTGGTAATTTTTCTCTTAATGTTTCTTCAATGACACGGCGACCAGCAAAGCCAATCAATGCTTGTGGTTCAGCAATATTAATATCTCCAACAGAGGCAAAGCTTGCTGAAACGCCACCGTATGTAGGATGCGTCATGATCGAAATAAATAGTAGTCCTTCTTCACTATGACGTTTTAATGCCACACTCGTTTTTACCATTTGCATTAATGATAGAATACCTTCTTGCATGCGCGCTCCACCACTAGCAGTAAAAATAATAACCGGTACACGTAATTCAATAGCTTTTTCAACGGCACGTGTGATTTTTTCTCCTACAACGGAGCCCATTGAGCCCATACGGAAATGAGAATCCATAATGGCTACAACAATTTCTTCTCCATCAAGAGTACCTAACCCAGTCAGTACAGCTTCGCTTAATCCCGTTTGTTGTTTAGCCACTGAAATTTTTTCTACATAATCAGGGAAATTAAGTGGATTACTTGTTTGTAAATGATCATCCATTGAAACAAATGAACCTTCATCTAAGAAATATGCTACGCGCTCCTGTGCAGTCATTTTGAAATGATGGTCGCATTTTGTACACACTTTATGATTTTTTTCTAATTCCTTTGTTAACTGAATGTGACGGCATTCTGGACATTTTGTCATAAGTCCTTCTGGAAATCCCTTTTCCTGTCCGTCCTCTTTCTTTTTATTAAATAAGCTACGTATTACCATGTTTTACTCCCCCTTTGTTGTCTAAATGCCTTGTTCAGCATTCATCCACTGTTCGTAAGCTTTTAATGCTTCTTTTTCATAGCCAAGCTGCATCGATTTCAACATAGTTTGAATGATTAATTTTACTTCTTCTGTTGAGTTTCGATTTAAACGGTCACCGGCATAAACTGCTAACTGAAACCAGACCTTTAGTGAAAGACAATTTCCTGACATGATGATTATTTCTCGTAAAACATCCCGACAATTAATCGTACTTTCTATCTCTAGCTTTACAAAAAGACTGCCCCACACTGGTAGTGTTCGCAGAGCCTCTGTACAACTTATAACGCGAATGGCTTCCTTTTCATGAATTTGTCGCGTTAATTCGACATCCTTTTTGATTTTTCATCTTCTAATATAAACATCGACAATATTTCTACGAGCTGATGCTTTTGTAGAAGCTAGAAACATACCTTCCCCATGTCTCGTTTCAATAAGACCTAATAACTCTAAACTTCGCAATGCCTCTCTCACAGAGGATCGCCCGACACCTAGACGTTCTGAAAGGACTCGTTCGGAAGGTAACTTTTCACCAGCCTGTATTTTTTCTATTTTAATAAGTTGTCGTAATTGTTGGACGATATCTAAAAACACTTTCTTTTGTTCGGTTTTTTTATCCATACGATCAACTTCTCGGTCAATCTATTCGCCTTGGAATAATTATTGCTGTCGCTTTCCTTTCGCGCAGATAAACAATGCATCCAAAGGCTTTATCTTCATTCAGTAGGTGTTTGGATACCTACTAAAAAGAAACAAAATCCACCACCTTCAGATGATGGCGTCTCTTACTGAATGAATTCAAAAGTGGTCTGGCCACTTTTGAAGTTGGCTTTATCTTACAAAATAATTATTTGAAAGTAAAGAAAAAACTGCATAAAGATTTATGCAGTTTCTAAAATTTCCTTCAATTTCATATTCTTTTCGTCGTTTGTGCATATTTTATTTTCACTTGAGGTCTACCAAAGCGCTTTTCAAGCGTTCTCTCAATGAAAAGCAATTCATCTTCTAGTAATAGCTCTTGAACAAGATGAAAAACTTGCGGGAATAAGGTTACAGAAACCGTTCCAAACTCATCCTGAAGCATGTAAACGGCGACCTACAAGGAAAGCACGTACCTGGCATCGTCCGGACGTGGCCCATTGAGCCAATACCCAGGGTTATTAATCGTAACTTTTTTATAATCGTCGCAACTTTATTTCAATTCTACACAACTTGATTTTAAATATTATTTACAGGCCACATTTTAACTGTGCGCCACAGTTTGTACATGTATTACAGCCGCCCATTTCTTCAACCGTTCCCTTACGGCATACTGGACATGTATTCCCTACGTCTGAGCCGATAACGGTTGTTGACTCTAACGCTTGAATTGTATCCACTAATACAACTGGACGTTTTGTATGTTCTTCTACCAATTCTTCTTCAAATGACAATTGATCCATATCATTTTCTTCAGCTTTTAGTGTAAGTACCTGTGAATCACGGCTACCATCGACATAGACCGTACCACCTTTAGCGCCACCTTTATAAAGTCGCTCGTATACTTTTTCTACTTGCTGTACTGTATAGCCTTTTGGTGCATTTACTGTTTTAGAGATAGACGAATCAATCCATTTTTGAATAATACATTGCACATCAGCATGTGCTTCTGGTTTCAACTCCATTGCTGTGACAAACCACTCTGGAAGCTCTTGCTCATTTACTTCTGGATGACGGTTTAAATATTCTTGGACAATTTCGGCTTTTACTTCAATGAATTTGCCTAGACGACCAGAACGGTAATACGTGAAGGAGAAGTATGGCTCAAGACCTGTTGCTACCCCTACCATTGTTCCTGTTGATCCCGTTGGTGCAACTGTTAATAAATGCGAGTTACGGATACCAGTCGCTAAAATTTGCTCTTTGATGTGAACAGGCATTTTTTGCATAAAGCCTGTTTCTGTGAAGGCTTTACGTAAACGAGCTGTTTCTTCGTCTGTAGCACCAACTAAGAATGGGAAGCTACCTCGCTCTCTCGCAAGCTCTGTAGACGCCTCATACGCAGTTTCAGCAATTGTTTTAAAGATTTCATCGACTAACGCATTACCTGCTTCAGAACCATATTCTTTTTCACAGTAAATAAGTAAATCAGCTAAGCCCATAACCCCTAAACCAACACGACGCTCGCCAAGGGCTTGTACACGGTTTTCTTCTAAGAAGTACGGTGTTGCATCAATAACGTTATCCTGCATACGAACACCAACACGAACTGTTTCACGTAATGCTTCGTAATCAACTGATTGATTTTCTTTATTCGCAAACTGTGCTAAATTCACAGCAGCTAAGTTACAGACAGAATATGGTGCAAGTGGTTGTTCCAATAATTGTTATCCTAAAGGCTTTTTATCCTTTAGTTCTTACAGTTCAATTCCTGCAAGTTCAGCATACATTTTCATTACACACTTTTTTCATAAACCTTAGTAATTCTTTTCTTCCTCTATCTTCACCAAAGACTGCTTTTGAAATTACTCTAAAATCTTTAACACCAAATTCTTGATAAATTTGCTCAATTAATGGATTAAGCGTTGATTTTATTTTATTCAAGGGTGTTACAGTTATTATTTCAGTATGATCGATTGCCCATTGTATGACAGTTTGTTTGATTTCTTGATGTATACTTGCTCGATTTTCAACATAAACTTGTGTGGCGATTTTTATATTCGAATTTCCAGCGCACACTTGAGTACAAAACAATTTGGATGAAGTAATAATTACTTCAAATTCGCGCCCACAACTTTTGCAAATTCTTTGCTCTCGGGGCTTCTTCTGCTTACCTTTTTGTACCAAGCCAGATTTTCTTAAACCTTCAATCATTCTAGCTTTTGCTGGACTATTGGATTCCCACAACTTCTTAGTGTGCTGACCGATTTTTCTTTTTGTTTGGTCAGTATGTTTTTGATTGAAATGTCCATTGTATTTACCATATACAGCTTTGTTTATTGTTGTATTATTCGACTCTATCCATTCTGTAATCGTTGATGTGAGTGAAAATGGAACAAGTTTATACATATCGAGCAACTCTTCATAGGAAATCAATTCGCAATCAATACCATAAGTTGTTTTAATAACATTTAGAGCCTTTAGAGCTTTCTCTTTTGCCTCGTTATCGCGAGACTTAATCTCTACAATCTTTATAAGATTACCGGCATCGTTATAAAAGAAAAAATCAGGTTTATAAAATTTGTATCCTATATTAAATACTCTATCCTCATAGCCCCAAGAAATACAATGATAATCTAGAAATTTGGCGTATGCATACTCATAAGAGCTTCTTAAATAATGTGATTTATAAAAGCCTGCATAACCTCTATTCATTTCTATCACAGCCTTTCTTACATTAGGCAATTTTGAATTTTAATGAATGTGTAATGTTGCGGTCTCGTGCCCGGATTATAGTCTACAAAGTAGGATCACCGGGTATGCGTTGCCCCTGACTAAAGCTTTACCATTAGCCTTCGGTTCGGATTAGCATCTCAGCCTTCCCGCTTTATCCCGCAATTTTTAACGTGAGGCGAAGTCCACCACACGGGTTAGTCGCTACAACACTTTGACCATATGCCTTTGCATTTGTCATGTCATTCGCGTTGTCAATGAAGAAAATACCTGGCTCTGCCGAGTATGTTGCACATACATTAATTAAATTCCATAACTCTTTTGCTTTAATTGTACGGTATGTGCGGACTTTATAGCCCATTTTCTCCCATTCACGAACGTCACCAACTTCATGCCATTTCGTGTTATAAACGCTCATTTCTTCCTTTGTATATTCTTCAACGGCTGGGAAACGAAGCTCGAAGTCAGCGTCTTTTTCAACTGCTTCCATAAATTCTTTTGTTAATGTCACAGAAATGTTGGCACCTGTTAAAAACTCTGGGTTATGAACTGTGTATGTGCCACCATCACGTAATTTATTTTCAGCATCACGAATGATCGCTGTATCGAATCCACCTAAGCCTTCAATGTTTTTGTAGTTCACGATGCCTTGATACATCGCTTCTTCTTGCATAGAAAGTGGCTTGAAGTTTAATTTTTCTTTGGCTAGACGGATGATTGTTTCATCCGTTGTATTTTCGATCAGGTAACGCAGAATACGTGGATTTTGCATTTTGGAAATAATAAACTCCACAATATCTGGATGCCAATCTGCTAGCATAATCATTTGTGCCGATTTCTTACGCGGGTTCGCTACACCCACTCTCTATGTCACCATAGAAGTTGAGACCATATCTTACATCTTATTAGATGCCCTCGCACTTCGGAGTGGCTTCACTCCTACTCTACTCACTTCCGCTAACTTAGCGTGTTTTCGATGGTCGTTGAACCTTCCCCTTTAAAAGGAGCTTGGCTGCTGATTGTCTTTATCCCACTACTATTTTCAAGCATTCACGTTTACCGTTTCCGATTACGTTGTAGCTAGCAGTGCATTTATAATGCGTTTTTTAACATTTTCAAAATCATTTTTTATCTCATCTTCCCAAAAACGGAGTAAAGTGTAACCATTAGCTGCTGCAATTTGATTTTTTTCGAGATCCCTAGCTTTTATTCTCTTTTGTACTTCATAAAAAGAGGAATAAAATTTTGGATTCCTATGCCAAAAATCACCATCACATTCAATTAGAATATTTGTCCCAACTAGTAAGAAATCAAATTGTGCACCTTCAAATATAAAGGAATATTTGTAGGTGATTGATTGTTCAACTAAGAAATTCTCTAAAGCTGTTTCAATACTAGTTTTTCTAAACGTTTCCCTCTCTATTTGCTTTAATGCAGCTTGTCGAATCTTTTCAATGGTTTCTTTACTATAAACCCCTGTCTTACCGCTATTCCATGAAGGCGTTCCATTTATTTTTCTAGTTTTAGCTGTTTTTGAAATGATATTATTAAAATGAACCTTTTTTTGTTCATTTGGCATGTCATTATGCCACTTACCTGTATTTTGGGATCGAAGTCTACTCGCACACTCTTTACTACAAGTTTTAGTCTGCCGATGTTTTTCATCGAATAGTTTCCCACAAATTACACAAGTTAAAGGCTCGCCTTTTCCTCGACAGCTTCTACTACAAAATTGATTAGGAATACCTCGCCTCAGTTTAACCTTTTTATTACATAAACTATAATGACAGATCACCATTTCTATTGGATAAAAATAAGATATTAAATAATTATCTAATGTTAAATTATGCTCATTTTTCAAATGAGACGTAAACCATCCTTGTTTATTATGATTTATTGTAAAACCACATATTAAACAAGTTTGTGGTTGTATCGCATCATAAACATCCATATTTCCCACCTCGATTAAAGTGACAATATTTCCGTTAAAGAGTTTCCAGCAATTCACGAGGTTTGTTTACGCAGAAGCACTTAGATTATGCTTACCTCTGCGGCTACCACCTTGTTCGACAAGATGAGTCAGCTTCGCAATATCATCTAACCATGAGACAGAGCCAGATGATTTACCATTTACACCACGTGCTAACGTGTTGCGTGGACGTAATGTTGAACCATTTGTTCCTACACCACCACCACGACTCATAATTTCCATTACTTGCTTACGGTGATCACTAATCCCTTCACGAGAGTCAGCTACAAATGGCATCACGTAACAGTTAAAGAAAGTTACATCTGTTTCAGATCCAGCTCCATAAATCACTCGTCCTGCAGGAATGAATTTTAAAGATACTAATTGCTTATAAAATTTCTCAAACCATTCTTGGCGTTTTTCGGGTGTTTTTTCAACAGCAGCAAGGCCTGTTGCATTTCGTTTTGCGATTTGTTCATAAAAAATCTCAAGAGGCTTTTCTAGCACGTCAATTGAACGCGTAATCACTCCCGTTTCTTGCTCTTGCGGATCGTCTAATGCGCTACGATAATCTTCCTCAATCAAAATATCTGCTGTTTTTGTAGACATGTCCAGCTTTTGAATTGTCCCTAAGCCACGTGCAGGAAATTTTGGGTCAGCTTTTACCGTTAATACAACAAAGTCGCCGGCTTTCAATGTTTTCTTTTCTGTGTCTTTAAACGAATAGCGATCGATCATGACGAGTCTTGATACACCTTTGTGTGTAATATGCATATCAGACGTTACGGGGTGTACCTGTGGGAATTGTTCGATATCTTTGTTTAACTGTTCAAATTGATTGTTTACTTCGGGTTGATGATTTGTGAGTACCATCGTTTTGCCTCCCTTGTTTTCTTCATTACAAAATAAATACACAATATCTCGTGTCGTTAAACACTACATATTGTGTATATGTCTTTAAAAAAGATACTATATATAGTTTTTTAATTCAACTCTTGCTTTTTTTAATAGATTCCGAACTACTTGTTATGACTAGGGTTAAACATTAAAAAATATTTTTTCCATACCATTTTTTACTTTTTAAAGTTCCACTCATCAGAAGCATATTTTTTTTCTTCTAAAGCTCGGACATATTCAAATTGCTCCTCAGAAAGTGTAAATGGTTTTAATTCAATTTGCAACGATTTTGCAAAGCCGTCTCGAAAAGCTGTCACACACTGCTCAACTGTCACAGGCTCTTTTACAAGACTATTAATGGCAACAGCCTTTTCTGGTAGCTTTCTGCGCATACGATTCTTCGATTCTTCACTTGAGAAATTAAATACGGATAATAATTTCTCCTGGTCCAAATCTAATAAAATGGCGCCATGCTGTAAAATAACACCCTTTTGACGTGTTTGGGCACTACCCGCTATTTTTTTTCCTTCCACGACAAGTTCATACCAACTTGGTGCATCAAAGCAAACAGCACTCTTCGGACTCTTCAAGTCAGCTCTTTTCTCCTCTGTATCAGGTACACTAAAATAGGCATCCATACCTAGGTTATGGAAACCTTGCAAGATTCCCTCACTTAACACACGATAGGCCTCTGTCACAGACTCTGGCATATTCGGATAGCTTTCCGTCACAATAACGCTATAAGTTAACTCATGTTCATGCAGGACAGCTCGTCCACCAGTAGGACGTCGTACAAAACCTAAGCCTTGTTCCCGTACAGCATCTAAATTAATATCTCTTTTGGCTTGTTGAAAATAACCAATCGACAATGTTGCAGGTTCCCACTCATAGAAACGAATCACCGGTGGAATTAACCCCTCACTATGCCAATCAAGTAATGCTTCATCTAGTGCCATGTTAAAAGAAGGACTACATTTCCCTGAATTTAAAAAATACCAAGTTGTCATATGTTCATCTCCTACAAATATAAAATGATCCATCAGGCCCCACCTGTGGTTCAACTTTAACGAATAATATTCTACAGTTCAAGTTGCGAACGATTGCTTGTGTAACGAGATAGACGAATTCGCCACAACCTAGTTAATTTTATCAAACTCATTGGACTATCGCTAGCGCATCTTTTATAATAATAGGGAAGATAGAAAGGGGTAAGAAAATCTTGGACATACTTATCACAATCGGTGTCGTTTTAGTAGTCACAATTGCATATATCGGTATTAATGCACTACGACTCAAAAAAGCCGTAACCAACCTAACGCAAGAGCAATTCATAGAAGGCTATCGTAAAGCCCAGCTGATCGATGTTCGTGAGCAAAAAGAATTTGATGCTGGTCACATTCTTGGTGCACGAAACGTTCCTTCGACAACACTACGTCAACGTTATAAAGAAATCCGCCCAGATTTACCAGTATATCTATACTGTCAAAATACAGGCCGTAGCTCACGTGCTGCATTATTTCTTAAAAAACGTGGGTACAACCAAATTTACCAACTTCAAGGTGGTTTCAAAACTTGGACAGGTAAAATAAAAGCAAAAAAATATTAATGCTCTCATGTAAAGAAGTCGTCTCAAAGAACTATGAGACGGCTTCTTTTTTAAAAAATTCAGAGTTTCTACTATATTATATCTATTGCAAATGATGATGTGCCAGCTTCGTGTATACTAAGTCCCTAATCATACATTGGACAGAAAAAGATAAAGTAACAAGAAGCAATTTAATTCACTTTTTGATACCAAGTCTTTGAGCGGATTTTCACATAAGTATGAGCGCTTTGGCACCTTTTTTGAGCGGGGTCCTTATAAGTATGAGCACCTTGATACTCTTTTGGAGCGGCTTCCTCATAAGGAGGAGCGCTTTGATACTCTTTTGGAGCGGCTTCCTCATATGTTTGAGCGCTTTCACACCTTTTTGGAGTAGCTTTCTCATATGTTTGAGCGCTTTGATACTCTTTGAAAGCGGGTTTCTTATAAAGATGAGCACTTTGATACTCTTTTGAAGCTGTTTCCTCATAAGTATGAGCACTTTCACACCTTTTTGGAGCAGCTTTCTCATATGTATGAGCGCTTCGACACACTTTTGGGTCGGCTTCCTCATAAGGATGAGCGCTTCGACACACTTTTGGGTCGGCTTCCTCATAAGGATGAGCGCTTCGACACACTTTTGGAGCGGCTTCCTCATAAGGAGGAGCGCTTGGACACTTACTATGAGCGATCTTCCAATAAGTATGAGCACTTCGCTTCTCTCCAGAGCATACCTAATAAAATTCATCACTTTCTACTCCATTTAAAGTAGTCCCCTCAGAATATTGCTCATTATCACTATATTAGCTTCCATAGAATCAGCCTCTACACCTCACATTTTAAACACCCCATCATCAAACACTTTGTATGACCAAAAATCCTATTTTTCGTTAGAGATATACCAGTTACGAACCCTATTCTTCTATTTTTCTGAAAATAGTCAAAATTTATTGTTGAATAATTTTGGAAGCACTGATAGGATGTATAGTATCTTACAATAATATTTGATTATGAAATTAATAAGCTATGAATGCTATGGATCAAACTATAGCAGGAGCAGTTCTGGAGAGAGCGCACATTGCGTCGCCGAAGGGTTCACTATCTCAGGCAAAAGGACAGAGGAGTAATAGCAGCTTTTATAAGCGATGCTACATGTAATATTCAACCTATTTCATGTAGACATCTGCAAGTAAATGGTATTTGTTATTCTGACGTTTTTCCGAGACTAGTGTCACAACTAGTCTCTTTTTATTTTTCCAGTCATAGTTTTTTATGCATCTTGAGGGGGATTAACGTGGAACAGCAACAATTAAAACGTGATTTAAAAAATCGCCATGTGCAGCTTATTGCCATTGGTGGAACAATTGGGACTGGTTTATTTTTAGGTTCTGGGAAAGCCATTGCCTTAGCAGGACCTTCGATCATCCTAGCCTACTTAATTGTAGGTACTGCGCTATTTTTTGTGATGCGTGCCTTAGGTGAATTGTTACTATCCAATGCAGGCTATACATCATTTACGGATTTTGCATCCGAATACATAGGGCCTTGGGCAGGTTATGTAACAGGCTGGACATATTGGTTCTGTTGGATTATGACGGCGATGGCAGACATTATTGCAGTGGGGGTTTATACACAATATTGGTTTGATATCCCACAATGGGTGCCCGCTATTGGTTGTCTCGTATTGTTGTTACTACTCAATCTATTAACGGTTAAGCTTTTTGGTGAGTTAGAGTTTTGGTTCGCTATTATTAAAGTTATTACGATTGTGGCACTTATCATCATTGGTCTTATTATGTTAGTGACAGGCTTTCAAACTAGCTCGGGAACAGTAGCAGTTGAAAATCTGTGGGCACATGGGGGTATGTTCCCAAATGGTATATATGGCTTTTTAATGGCCTTCCAAATGGTTGTCTTTGCATTTGTTGGTGTGGAATTAGTGGGAGTTTCAGCAGCTGAAACAGCAGATCCTCAAAAAAATATTCCATCTGCCATTAATAAAATTCCATTTCGTATTTTGCTCTTTTATGTAGGGGCATTATTTGTCATTCTATGTATTAACCCATGGTATGAAATGTCTGCCTCAAGCAGTCCATTTGTCCAAGTATTTACATTAGCGGGTATCCCGATTGCTGCTGGTATTATAAACTTTGTTGTCCTTACTTCAGCCGCTTCAGCAGGTAACAGTGGTTTATTTTCCACAAGTCGGATGCTCTATACTCTTGGCAACAACAAACAGGCATCTCTAGCATTTGCAAAGCTCAACAGAAATAGTGTGCCAAGTAATGCACTCGTTATATCTGCTATTGTTGTATCAGTTGGCGCTCTATTAAGTAAGTTGATGCCAGAGAACGCCTTTAGTATTGTGACGACGATTAGTGCGATTTGTTTTATATGGGTGTGGAGCATTATCATCATTTCGCACATCATCTACAAACGAAAAAAACGTGCCTTACATGAAGCTTCAACCTTCAAAGCACCGCTGACACCTTTTATCAACTATGTCGTGCTTGCGTTCTTTGCCTTTCTATTAATTGTGATGTTTATTTCTGAGGCTACGCGTACAGCACTGCTATTAACACCGATTTGGTTTATCGCTTTATTTATTATTTACAAAATGAAAAAAAGATGACTTCAGACAAAGCGCTGAAATCATCTTCACTTATTAAAATATTGTCATATCCCATTCTGTTGCTAGATGTTTCAGCAACTGTACACCTGCCACACTGTTTCCTATTGGATCAATCGCTGGTCCGTAAATTCCGATACCACAGCCAGTAGGAAACGGGGAGTTCAGGCTTGCATGGCCTGGAACAGCGGCAAGAATCGCACCTGATACACCACTTTTTGCGGGGAGGCCAATAAATGCTGCAAACTTCCCTGAGGCATTGTACATACCACATGTCACCATCAAAGCCTTCGCTAATTTCGCCACTTGTTTAGGGAATAGCTGTTTCTTTAACAGTGGGTGATAGCCATCATTGGCAATAACTAAGCCAATCATAGCTAAATCTGATACATTGACTTCAATTGCACATTGCTTCAAATAAACCTCAAGGGCCGCATCTACTGAACAATCTAGAAAGCCAGAATCCATTAAGTAGTACGCCAATGCTCGATTACGATTAGCCGTTTGCCACTCTGACTCAAACACTTCTTCATTGATACTTAATTGCTTGCCGATGATTTGTTCTAAAAATTGTAGAATCTTTGTGACCTTCTCTTGTGGAGAATGACCAGCCAACATGGAGGACACCGTAATAGCCCCAGCATTAATCATCGGATTAAAGGGTTTACCTGGCTGATGGCTTTCTAAGCGAATAATTGAGTTAAAGGTATCTCCTGTTGGTTCAACATCTACTCTTTCTAAAACATATGGCAAGCCTCGATCCATACAGGCTAATATAAATGTGATGACCTTGGAAACGCTTTGAAGGGTAAATAGTTCTTCGGTATTTCCTGCTTTGATTTCATGGCCATCTGTCCCAATAATTGCCACAGCTAATTGGTTGGGATCTTTTTGGGCTAAGGCAGGGATATAACTAGCACATTGCCCTTCGTTGGCAGCTGCACGATACTGTGATACCCACTGTGCTACAAGATGATGCTGATGATTGGGTTGTGTTGACATGTCGCGTTCTCCTTTCAAATGAGGCAAAAACAGAGCCTTCATAGTTCTCCTATGAAGACTCTATCCTGTTAGCGCTTAGGTGGCTGTGTGCCCTCTGGAATTAATGATTGATATGTTTCTCCATCAAGCCGTTCTTGCCATTCCTTTTTCGCTTCTTCAATGTATACGGGATTTTCCAGCAACGCTAAAGCTGTACAAGCCATAATTTTAGCAGCCTGTAGCATACCTTTATGCGCAATTGGCATAACTCCCTGAGACACCACCTGCCATGTGTGTAATGGTGTCCCTAATGCCATACATACCGTTGTACACTGCACAGTTGGTACGTTCCAGCTGACATCTCCAACATCTGTAGAGCCACCCATAATAAATTCAGGTAGCATGCCTGGAACATGATCAGCTATCACTTTTCCTTGTAATTGTTTGACATCCTCTTTACGCAAGCCTACTAATGAAGCAGCCTGTACTTCTGGCGTAAATGTATTGAAAATAGCCTGCGCGTACTGTTCATCCTCTATTGTATAGTCTGGCATGCCAATTTCAAGTATTTGTTGATACATTACATCATAAAGCGTTTTATTTGTAATCAAATCCGAAGCAGCTCCTTCAAACTCAATGTCCACTGACGTCCCTGTCATCATTGTGGCACCCTTTGCAATATGTTCTACGCGCTGATAAATTTCCTGCACTTGCTGCTTTTTAGGTGCTCTAACAAGATACGTTACCTCTGCATATGGTTGAACTACATTTGGCGAAGTTCCACCTGAATTCGTAATGGCATAATGCACACGCGCTTCAGGAATGATGTGTTCTCGTAAGTAGTTTACCCCAACATTCATAAGCTCAACAGCATCTAAAGCACTTCGCCCAAGATGTGGTGCAGCCGCCGCATGCGCACTTTTGCCCGTAAACTTAAAGGTTGCGGCATAGTTTGCTAGAGAACTACACGTCATCACGGTCGAAAAAGTACCTGGATGCCAAGAAATCGCGATGTCAACATCATCGAAAAGACCAGCTTTTGCCATATAAGCTTTACCAGATCCATTCTCCTCTGCAGGGCAACCGTAAAAACGGATTGTTGCTGATTGATGATTTTGCGCTAAATAATCCTTCACAGCTACAGCAGCTGCGAATGCGCCTGTACCTAATAAGTTATGACCACAACCATGTCCGCTTCCACCCTCCACAAGAGGTTCATGTTGTGTTGCCCCACCTTTTTGACTCAAGCCGGGAAGCGCATCATATTCACCTAGAAAGGCAATGACAGGCTTTCCAGAACCATAAGTTCCAACAAGCGCCGTTTCAAGACCAGCAACACCAACGTCTGTTTGAAAGCCCTCTTTTTCTAGTGCCTCTTTCATATATTGCATCGATTTTTTTTCTTGAAAATGAAGCTCAGGCACAGCCCAAATTGCATCGCTTAATGCTACCGTAGCTTGCTGTTTTGCTTCAATTAATGCCGAAATTTTTTCATGATAACTCATTTTCATTCCTCCACTTTCATTATGCTTTTAACAGTGTTCCTTTTTGGTCGTTTAGCGTGACAAGCGACACGATACAGATAAGCGCAAAGCCAATTAACATCCAAAAGGCTGCATCAAAGGAGCCATTAAAGGCATCAACCATAAAGCCAATCGCCATTGGTGTGACAAACCCAGCTAATTGCCCCCCTGTATTGGCAATCCCCATTGCAGAACCTGTGATAGAAGAAGGTAATTTCTTCAGTACAATAACAGGTAGTAATGTAATGACAAATGCAATAAAGATTGACACGACCGTTTGGTAGCCAATAAATAACGTTACTGTTTCGGCAGTAAACATTAAATACAATAAAAGACCAATAACTGCGCAGGAGATAGAGCCTAACACTTTATCCATCCCTTTTGGTAACTTATCAATGATATATCCGCTACCATAAACACCTATGATCGTTGTAATGGCAGGTATTGTTTGTGCCCAACCAATGGACATTAAATCCAAGCCTCGATTTTTTTGAAGATATGTTGGAATCCAAGAAACTAATCCCCAGTTCACTGCATAAATACAAAAATAAGCAATAATTAAATTCCACATTAGTGGTGTTTTCAATAACTCTTTAAAATTCACTTTATTCGCAGGATTTTCTGTTTCAGCTGTAGCTGTTTCGTCTTGCGGAAGTTTAATATATTTCCAATATAAAAAGGCAACTATTGCGCCAATGGCCCCAATGATAATAAACATCATGCGCCAGCCAATCGTTCCTAATAAATAGGCAGCTAGCAGCGGCACGATGAGTGAGACAATCCCACCAGAAGTAAGCATAATGGACATTGCTCTGCCTCTTTCTTCTTTCGGGAAGATCGTAGCTATAATCTTAGAGCTTGATGGCTGAAATCCACCCTCGCCAATGCCAAATAAAAAGCGAATCACAATCATCGCTGTTAAAGACCAAGCAATCGCCGTTAGGCCCGTGAAAATAGACCACATGATAACCGCCATCAATAAAACTCGTTTTGCACCAAATTTATCAGCAAGCCAGCCACCCGGTATTTGCATAATGGCATAGCCTAAAAAGAAAGCGCTTAAAATAATTCCCGTAGAAGATGCATCCAATTGCAAATCCCCTGTAATCGAAACGACTGCATAGTTCATAATGTAGCGATCCAAATTCCCTAAAGACCAGCCTAAAAATAATAGTGCAAGGATGACATTTCTAGATTTTTTCGTTACTTCATTTGTTGTCATTCATATCCCTCCCATATATAGACATCTTCTCTTTATTGCCATGACCGTTCTTGATTATCATTGCCCCCTGTCAATAAACCCCCTCTTATATACCGACAATTTCGTTATATATTCGTATAATAATCAAAGTTCAATGAAAAAACAATATTTTTTTGAAAATTTCTAATAGATAATCGTCTTCGCATCCCCTTATTATTTACCTAAAAAGTCGCTGAATTCGTTGATTCATCTGTATTAAGCGCTTCTTCTAAAAAAAGCACAAAAAATGTCCCACACCACTTATTGGCATGGGACATTATTATAAATTTTTAGACAAGTTGATACATTTTTATAGGTCTACCTCGAGTATGCTGCAATTCTTCTCCACAAATTCTCGCTAAATCGACATTACATAAATCTGCCACGATCCGTTGGGCATTTCTTTCACTCATTTGCAGCTGTGTCGCTAAATCCTTTGTCGTAAAATGCTTCCAACGCATTTTCTGTACGAGTGCATGGATTTTCATATAGGTTTTAATACTAATATTCCCTTTTTTTAGTTTTTCTAAAATATAAGGGTCTTCTGCTCGGTAGGAATAAGATAGCTCTTCTACATTCCCTACCGATTCAATAATGGTGCCATCATCCTGTATCATCACGATATCAATGGCTTCATTTTCCTTTGTCTGTCTTAGTCCTCGGTGAGCATGTAACTCGGCATTGAACACTGTTTGAGCAAAACCAATACCTGCTGTCACCTTTGCCTCCATTTCAATCGATAACTGATACATTTTTTCTTGTAAAAATCGTATTTGCCCTTCAATAGCTCCTCTTGTACTAAAGATCGTATATTTGCCGTTCCCCTCTTCAATAAGAGAGCCATCAATCTGTTCACAGAGCTGTAGTAGATTTTCCTTCGTACGCAACTCTAAATATTGAATACGATAGCCTTGCTTCATGCGCTCTTTTAATGAATCGAAGTCCTTTATTTCAAGCATGACCGCACCAATTTGCGTTTCTTTATAATAGGACGTTTTGATCTTTTCTGTAAAAAGCTGAACCGTATGATAAATTTCTGTTTTTGTCGGAGAAACCCAATAAGACGGAACACCACGTTTCTTCAGCTCTTCATCAACAGAAGGATAACAAGTAATCGCAAAATCAATCTTTTTCGCCTGCCAAAGACTATAGTGGAAATCAAATAACTCTTGTGGATCAATAGCCACATCAAATTCCTTTAGATACATGTGATGAACATTATTCTGAATCTCCGCAAGACTTTCTGAAGCCATTTCAGAAGGCGAGGGGATAATGTCAATACTGACATTTTCAATAAACTTTTTTTGTTGATAGGACTGCTCTAAAAAACCTCGATAAATGGCCGCTTCGGAAAAAATAATATGGGTCAATTTATCTTTGGAAACATTCGTTTGACTGGCAATTTTATAGGGAATGTAGCCAGAAAATAGCCAGAAATCTACAGCCTGATTATGTGTCTCCACAAGATGCTTTGTTTCTGTCGCCACTTTATATATATACGGAATAAATTCCATATCCTGTTCGATTTCTCTCGCTAATCCAATGATTCTTTCAACGGATTGAATGGGACCAACAACACCTATTTTATACATCTTTTGTTCCTACCTTCTTTGTGAAACTACCATCTTTATGTAAACTATTTCTTCCTTTGTTGTACCTAGTATAGCGGAC
Organism: Lysinibacillus sp. FSL K6-0057; assembly: GCF_038630885.1. Taxonomy (NCBI): domain Bacteria; kingdom Bacillati; phylum Bacillota; class Bacilli; order Caryophanales; family Bacillaceae; genus Lysinibacillus; species Lysinibacillus sp. FSL K6-0057. The sequence goes on from NZ_CP152047.1 coordinate 3,243,361, forward strand.
AATCAAATTACTAGACAAATCTTATGTATAAAGAAAAGCCTCGAAAACTGTTCGAGGCCATCTAGAAGTAACTATTATTGCTCAGTTGGATACATTTTTGTATAAAGTAATTCTAATCTTTTAGAAAGCTTACCATAGGCAGTTTTCCATGCTTTGCGCGCTGTTTCATCGCCCCCTGCTGGTTCGTATTTAGTATGCACCTCGTCAACCTTTTTCAAATCACCCTCTGCTTGTGTGAGCTTCGAATAATTTTTAACAACCTTCTTATCAGCATCACTCAATGCATCATAGGCTTTACGGATATCACTTACTTTCTCCTGCAAACCATCAATATATTCGCCTTTTTCAAGAAGTAAATTGATCGATTCAATTAGCGACAACGCATTTTCATTCGTTTGCTGTTGTCCTTTTTGCTGATCAATAATCAATTGTCGAGTCCCTGCATCAATCAGGCTCACTTGTTTAGATGTAAGCTTTTCAAATGCCTTGATAACGGTGCTTGGATTAGTCGCAAAGGATTTCTCATAGGTCTTCATAAAGCTTTCCACTTTTTTCACATCTGCAAGCGCTGTTTTTAAAATATCATAATTCGTAATCAACTTTTTATCACTTGAACTAAGACTACTATACTGCGTAGAAAGATTTTTAATTGTTTCAATCGTTACGACATAGAGATTATTGGAAACAATTGTAGCAATGTCATTATTTAGCTGTGTAAGCTTCGATGCATTTTCATCGATATTTTGATTTTTTAATAAAGCTTCATATTGTTCTTTTGCTAAATGCTGCTGATTCGCTGGTAATTTTGCATAAGCTTTTTGCACTGTTTCAATTTTTTTAGCTTTTTTCGCAGCATCTGTTTCTTCTCTAGCAGTCTGTATTTTTTTATAGAATGATTTCACACCCGTAATATCCTTCTTTGCCGCCGTTAATAAATAATAATTTGTCACATATTTTCTTGCAGCTGAAGACAATTTTTTATAGGATTCGGTAGCTGTATCAACAGCCGTTTCTAATTGATTGAATGAATATTTCGTCACATCCGCAAATTTGGCGATATCTGTCTTTAACGCCTCTGCTGCTGCTTTATCAGTAGGCACTTTACCATTGCCATCAACAGAAATCTTTGGCGTGTTTAGTAAAAAATCTTCAGCATTATATACAAGTGACTGCTGTAAATTCGTAAGATTATTATAAGCTTTTAAAGTACTTGTATAGCTTGAATTAAGTTTACTTTCCGTAACACCAGTGGTTGCAGATAACTTTTGATACGCATCCATATCTTTATTTACTTTTTCGGCTGCTTTTAAATCTTTCTGTAAGGTAACAAGACTATCATAGCCAATAATTTGTGCTGCTGAGGCTTTCGTTAAGCTCTTGTATTCTTTGATCATTTGATTGACATTATTGACATGACTTTGCCATGAACCAGCAGACGGATCGAACGGATAGACATCATCACCAATATAGCTATCTATATCATGATTTAGTTTTGTAATTTGGCTTTCTTCAGCACGTTCTGCTGTAGTCAAACGTTGCACATACGCATCTGGCACTAATTTTAATTGTTTATACGTTAATTTTTCATAGGCTGTTCGAATGGATTTAGCCGTCGTCACTTGTTTATTCGGTGTAATATTTGTAGCTAATTTATCAAATGATTTAATAAATTGCTCGACCTTTTTAATATCCGATTTAGCCTCAGTCAAAATGGCTTGGTTTTGAACAGCGGCTCGGTAGCTTTGTGATAGTTTCTCAATATCTGCTTCAAGCGTCTTCACAATCTCCTGTAAGGAATCAACATCAGCAGCTACATATTTCACAAGTGAATTCTCATAAGTTAGTAAATTAATAATGGCTTGATTGAGACTTCTCACTGCTTTTATCTCTTCAAGATCATTTGGCTCATTTAATAGATTTTTAATGCTCTTATATAAGGTCTCATTTACATCTAAGCTACGCTGTAACAGATCTAGCTTATTATAAGCCTCTTCTATTTCCTTAATTTCTTTTTCATTACTAGTCTCTATTTTGCTCCATTTTTCATTTAACTTATTTATTAATTCAACATCAGCAAGCGCTCGCTTTAAAACATCGTAATTGGACACATTCCCTTTAGCTGCTGCTGATAAAGATTGATAGTTTTTTTCTAGTTCCGCAACTTTAGCACCAAATTCTTCTAAGCTTGACATATTATATTTATTATCGTTGACCAGTAATTCTTTTATTTCTTTAGTTAAAGTATCAGTTGGTTGTTTAGAGACCGTAATGGTATCCGATAGTTTAGATTCCGCAAAAGAAAGACCCACTTTTGCTTTAACTGTGACAGCAATATTCTTAATATCCTTTTCAATAGCATCCTTTGGGATCGTATAGGTACTACCCGTAGCTCCCTCTATGATAGTAAAGGAGTTATCACCCAGTTTATAAAACCATTGATAACTATATGTAATTTGACCACTTTGCAATTCTGCACCATTCTTATCAGTGACAGTAATACCAGCTACTTTCACTGTTTCCCCAGGTGCTGCAAAACCAGAAGATTGACCTTCTAACGTTGGAATGGTGATTTCAAGATCTAATGGCTGAATTTTGCGTGGTTCACTTTGAAATTTTTTATTTTCTGTCGTAGTTGCTTCCACAAAAATGGTTTTTCCAGCTGCTTCGATGGGCACTTTTAAGGAAATGGACGTAGCACCAGGAATCGGCTTATTTGTTGAACCCTCTTCACCAGTAATTTCCTCTAGGTAATACCATTGATAAGCATTGACGATAGTTTCATTTGGTAATTTATCCACTTTCAATGTTTCATTGACAATATTTTTCCCACTGACTGAAACTAGTTCAGTTGCACCTGCTACAGTTGGAACAATAAGTGCTACAGGAATAGCTGCTGCTGTTAAAAATAATTTTTTATTCAAATCTATTGACCTCCTCAATCCTTCTAATGAATTATATCGGTCATATGGCCATAATTTCCTTGATTCTACGGTAAGTATTGTAAAAAGTGTATTTTCTCCTGATTCTCATTTTGCAAAATAATATTTTTTTGATATCATTTTATTATTTTTGATTTATCAATGCATTTAAATAAACACAACTTCAAACAAAAGCCTTCTAACCCGCATTCGTAGCATCTACGATGAGATTAAAAGGTGTTAAAAAAATGTATGCACTTATGCTTCCGCTTCATCTGGTTATCCTCGTATCATATAAGTTGGTCGGGTCAGGGTCCTATAGGCATAGGGATTCGTATGTTGGGTTTCACTTACTCGGATATGAATCGTCATCCCTTCTCCTACTTTGCTGTCTAAGGCGAATTTCCCATTAAAAGCTTGAACTCGCTCCTGCATACCTTGTATGCCCATGGAATCGGCAAGTAGAATATCATCTATATTACAACCTACACCATCATCACTGTACAAAATTTGAAAGCCTTCTTCAGTGCCTAGTAAATGTATTTCAACAGTATTGGCATAGGAATGTTTTAAAGCATTATTTAATAATTCTTGGAACAGGCGATAAATCATTAAATTTAAACGTTCATCCTCTAAATAGAGACGGTCAATCGTATAAATCAAAACAAATTTAGCACGTTTATGGATTTTTTGGATTAATTTTTCGAGGGCTGCATTTAAGCCCAATGTATCTAGCAGAGGTGGCTTTAAATTTTCACAATAGCCTCTTAAATCATTCAGTGAGATAATCATATGTTCATGAAGTTTTATAAGTTTAGATGGGATCTCCTCTTTTTCTTTTGCATGCATGAGGACATCCATCTCCCTTGCGATGTGCAGTTGTTCTTGTAAAATCGTATCATGAAGTTCCTGTGCTAACTGATATTTTTCCTCCTCGAAACGTAGCCAAAGTAATTTATTGAGCCATGGTAGCTGTCGATTATCAGCCTCTTTCATATGCTTTAACTGATTCAAAAGCTCCTCAACCATTTTCGTGTTTTCGATAAAATTATTTAAATAGAGCAATAACAATTCTAACCATAGTAATTCCTCATCCTTGAGATAAATCGTTTTATTATGGTCCACAACAAGGATTCGTTTATAGTTCACATCTTGATGAATAAAGGCGATATAGAAATGATCTGTTTTTTTTATGTCCCCTAAGCCTAATCGTTCAACTAGTACCTCGTCTATTTGATGCTGCGTGTATTCTTTGGATTTATTTGTTAAGGTAACTTGATGTGTTTGAAAATCGTAAGTGAGCACATACACACTTTCCATCTCAAGCTGGACCACAACCTCCTGCACAAACCTCTCCAATAAATCCTCAATCTTCACCACTCTACCAATACTCTCAACGGTCGTATACAAGCGGTGGATGTAGTCCCCTTTTGTAGAGAATAAAATTTTCCGTTTACGGTAATCAATCCGCTCTTTTATGTAAAACAACGCCATTAACGATAGAAAGGCAAAAAAGAAAATCTCCGTCATTCGTGAAATGGATAGATCCGCAAATAAATAGAGACCGATTAACAGCCATATGGTAAAGCCAAATGAGAAATTGAAATAATAACGTAATCGAGAAATGAAATACTCCATATCGAAAATACGTTCAGTTAGTTGTGTGAAAATGAAGCTATACGGGATAAGCATTAAAAATAAAGAACATATATCTGCAGAAATTACATACTGATTAAACAAAATTACAGGTACTGCATATAAAAAGAGAAATGGTAAAAACGGTGTAATAACACTTATTAACAATAGTTTCAATTGAGAGGATTTATATCTATAGTATCCTACAATTAAAATACTTAGATTGGAAATTAATAATATAAAAAATGTCCATAATATAACAGTAGAAAATAATGGGTTAATTTTCGGGAAAATTATGCTAATGATACTTATAAAGATTGCTATTAAAGGTAATACGTAAAGAATGGAAATATTTTTAATAAAAATCCATTTTAAATTTAAAAAAGAAAAATATTTTTTTAAAAAATGAATTAATATTACTAAACAAAGTAACATACTCCCACGGTTAATAATCATACTTAGATTATCTAGTCGTCCAGATGCACCGCTACTTACATAAGCTATTGAAATAACTAACATAAAATACATTAGTAAATTTAAAAGTGTTGTTCCTTTTTGGGTTATTTTTAAATAAAAAGTAATCAATAACGTAAGGAAAAAGAAACATGCAGGAAAAAAAAAGAGATAATAAAATTGTTGGGGAATATCTAAGTGATTTATTTGAACATAGAGAATTTCACCATTTTGCTTTAAAATCTCTAATGTATTTGCTGCTCGAATTTTGGAATCATATGTAATATTTGAAACTTCATCGACTTTGACTCCATCGACATTTATAACAATATCTCCAACAGATATTTTTTGATCAGTTGCCCATTCTTTATAATATGGTTCTTTAATAATCCATTGTCCATTTTCTTCCTGTATTTTTATGCTTACAAAAGGCGTGCTGTAGGTAACATAAAGGACATAAAAGCCTAGAGTTAAATAAATACCTACAGCAAGCCAAAACCATTTCTCTTTAATTAATGTCAATACCAAATTCCATTTTCTAAACATACATCTTCATCAAACGAATCCAAAATTGCCTTTTGTTCTAATGCTGTTACACCAATGAGAGAAGCTTTTTTTTCTTTTAACAATGTCACCAGCGTCGGATTTTGCTCTAAATATTGAATCATGTTAATCATTAAAATCGCCTCATTTCTTCATTTTATAAGATTATAGTCACTATTTTATACCAATAAATCCTTATATAAAGGAATTATTAACCATATATGTAACTATATTTTCATTATACTATCTCTCTCCAATAATTCAACATAATTTTCTAAAAAATTCAAAAAATAATAGAATACGTAATAATTTTGCTTTATTTTCAATTGTTTTTCTCCAAAAATAGACAAATGAAAAGCTCCTTCCTTATAGTAGGAAGAAGCTTTCATTTGTCTCTCTTGCTAATACTGACACCCTTCTTGTAGCCACTTGCATAAATCAGAAGTAACCAATGTAGCATGTTGCGGATTCATATCACCACCATCTACTGCAAAAACACGATAATTCTCTGCCTTTATCGCCATTAAAAAGACCATTCCCCCACTATCATCACCAATGGCAATATAGCCTTTTGCATATTCCGCCACTTCCCAAGTCTCATTTCTTTCTAAAATGTCCTCTGTACCATAAATGAACACGCCATTCGTAAACGATAAACCGTTACTTTCCTTTAATACATGTCTATATGCACTCGGAAGTTGACAATTCAACCTATTTTCTATGTTTAAAATTTGGTGATCTGTTGCTGGTGGATATGTCGTATAGCTATTATGTATAGGTAACATTCCGTCACCGTCCTTTCTAATAAATTTTTTTCACACCTGTGCTGTACAAAATTCATAAAATGCCGTAATTAAATCATCAATCTCCTGTTTTTTAATAATTTGATTCAACCATTCATCTGGAATCTCATTCAACCAACTACTCATACCCGCTATGGCACCTGTAATTGCGGCAATTGTATCTGTATCATCTCCTAAATTAACAGCTTTTAGAATCGCTTCGTTAAACGTTCGTGCATTACCAACACACCATATGGCAGCTTCTAGAGAATGGACAATATAGCCACTTGAGTGAATGTCATCTTCAGGAATACTAAAAAAGTTGTCTTGAAATATTCTTGCGTATGTGTTTAATTCTGCTTTCAGTTCGTCCTGCAAATGATTTTCAAGCAATGAAAATATTTCAACTAAGGCAGCTTCTAGCGAATTATTTCGATATAAGCTTAATAATAGCTCAATATAAATGATAGACCCCACGATTGAACGTGGGTGGGCATGTGTAATCTCCGTATATTGTTGAATCAATGCTTTTCTTTTACTAAAATCAAACTCATTCATTACCACAGATACTAAAGGTGCTATCCTCATAAGCGTCCCATTGCCATTATCAAACTCGCCCGTTTTTCCACAATGCTCAGGCAAAACACCTTTTTTATAGTTTGAAACGGCTTCAGCAGTTGTGATGCCGATATCAAACATTTCTCCAAATGGTGTGAGATAGCCTTCTTCCATGTATCGTACAAACTTATCCATTAAATGAGTTGTATTGCCTTTTTCAATGATGTTTTTGACTAAGCAAAGTGTTAAAGAAGTATCATCAGACCAAGTGCCAGGTGGTTGATTGTACGTACCGTATCCTATTACATCTTGCACATGGAAAGTTCCTCTTTTCTTAAATTCAACAGGTACGCCCATTAGATCTCCGACAACCCCACCATATAAAGTAGCAAATACTCGCTCCCTCATCTTTGAACCTACCATAAGATCTCACTTCTCCTTTCCAAGTCAAACATAATACAACGAAGTCTGTTAGTGGAAGTGTGAAATTTACTAGGTTGGTAAATTCACCCTTACATCCTATAAAATTAAATACGTTCAATTTACCCACGTTCTTACAATAGTAATACCTCAATATCTTCTTACAAAAACATATTTACTTTCACTAACACATAAAAAAACCGTTCAATAAGTATAATCATACTCATTGAACGGTTACTTCTGTTCATTATGCTTTTTGATAGCGTAGCACTGGTGTACGTGCAGCGCGTGTTTCGTCTAGACGAGATACGACTGTTGTATGCGGTGCTTCTTGAACGATTGATGGATTTTCTTCTGCTTCTTTGGCAATTTGAATCATCACATCACAGAATGCATCTAATGTTTCTTTAGATTCTGTTTCTGTTGGCTCAATCATTAATGCCTCTTCCACATTTAATGGGAAGTATGTTGTTGGTGGATGATAGCCAAAGTCTAACAGACGTTTTGCGATATCTAATGTACGAACGCCCAGTTTCTTCTGACGACGACCTGATAAGACAAATTCGTGTTTACAGTGACGGTTATATGGCAGTTCGTAGAATGGCTCTAAGCGACGCATCATGTAGTTTGCGTTTAATACAGCATATTCTGTAACAGCTTTTAAACCATCCGGCCCCATTGTACGAATGTACGTATAAGCACGAACATTGATACCAAAGTTACCATAGTAAGGTTTTACGCGTCCGATTGATTGTGGACGATCGTAATCGAAGTGGTATGTTCCTTCTTCTGTTCTCACTAGAACTGGTTTTGGTAGGAATGGAATTAAATCTGCTTTTACGCCTACTGGACCAGAACCTGGACCACCGCCACCATGTGGACCTGTAAATGTTTTGTGCAGATTTAAATGTACACAGTCAAAGCCCATATCGCCAGGACGTGCTTTACTCATAACGGCATTGAGGTTCGCACCATCATAGTACACTTTACCGCCTACAGAGTGAATAAGCTCTGCCATTTCGATAATGTTTTCTTCAAATAAGCCTAGTGTATTCGGGTTAGTTAACATTAGCGCAGCTGTATCAGAACCTACTACTTTGCGAAGGTCTTCGATATCAACTAAGCCATTTTCATCCGATTTAACAGTGATTGTTTCAAAGCCTGCTACTGTCGCTGACGCTGGGTTTGTACCGTGAGCCGAGTCAGGAACGATGACTTTGTTACGGTGACCTTCGCCATTTGCTTCATGGAATGCACGAATCATCATTAACGCTGTCCATTCACCATGAGCACCTGCAGCAGGTTGTAATGTCACTTCATCCATCCCTGTAATTTCTACTAAAGAAGTTTGAAGGTCATAAAGAAGCTCCATTGCCCCTTGTGCTGTTGATTCATCCTGTAATGGGTGAACATTGGCAAAACCTGAAAGACGTGCAACTGCTTCGTTAATTTTCGGATTATATTTCATCGTACAAGAGCCAAGCGGATAGAAGCCAGAGTCTACTCCATGGTTTCTACGAGAAAGTGCTGTATAATGACGCATAATATCAAGCTCAGACACTTCAGGTAGTTCTGCTGCCTCTGTACGTACTAAGTTTGCAGGTAATAAATCTGCTAGGTCTACCTCAGGTACATCTAGTGCTTCTAAATTATAGCCAACGCGACCTTCTTTTGAAATTTCAAAAATGAGTGTTTGATTTTCGTTATGCATGAAGAGCCCCCATTTCTGCAACAAGTGCATCAATTTCTTCTTTTGTGCGTAATTCAGTCACTGCGATTAGCACATGATTTTTAAGAGAGTCATAATTTTGACCTAAAGGATATCCACCGATAATACCTTTTTCGATTAAACCTTTATTGATTTCCTTCACACATTTATTCGTTTTCACAACGATTTCGTTAAAGTGTGCGCCTTGGAATGCGACTGTAAAGCCTGCTGCTTCAAAGGCATTTTTTGCATAACGTGTTTTTGCAATATTTTGAGTAGCCATTTCACGAATACCTTGTTTTCCTAGAGCAGTCATCGCTACAGAAGCTGCAAGTGCAAGAAGGGCTTGGTTCGAGCAAATATTTGAAGTGGCTTTATCACGACGGATATGTTGTTCACGTGCTTGCAGTGTTAATACGTACCCACGACGGCCTTCACCATCCACTGTTTCACCAACAAGACGTCCTGGCACCTTACGCATTAATTTCGTTGTCACCGCAAAGAAACCACAGTGTGGGCCACCGAAAGCTTCAGAGATACCGAATACTTGCGCATCACCTACACAAATATCAGCACCTAGCTTACCAGGAGGCGTTAAAATGCCTAATGCAAGTGGATTAGAAGATACAACAAGTAAGCTTTTTGCAGCATGTGCAATATCCCCGATCACTTGAATGTCTTCCACTTGACCAAAGAAGTTTGGATATTGTGCAATAACAGCTGCTGTGTTGTCATCGATTAACTCTTTTAATGCTTCCACATCTGTCACACCATCTTTTTGTGGAATTGTCACGATCTCAATGGATTGACCATAGGCATATGTAGCAACTACATCGCGATATTCTGGGTGCACTGCTTCAGACACTAAAATTTTCTTACGACGCGTATGACCAGCTGCCAGCATACCTGCCTCTGCTAATGCTGTACCTCCGTCATACATAGAAGAGTTCGCAAGATCCATACCTGTTAGCTCGGCAATCATCGTTTGGAATTCAAAGATCGCTTGTAGCTCACCTTGTGAAATCTCTGGTTGATATGGCGTATAAGCTGTATAAAACTCTGAACGAGAAATAACATGGTCTACGATCACTGGTTTATAGTGGTTGTAAACGCCTGCGCCTAAAAATGATACATTGGCATTTGTGTCCTTATTTTTTGCAGCAAGGGCCGTTAACTCTTTTAATAAAGCAGATTCTGATTTTGCTTCCTTAATATCATAAAGGCCTTTAAAACGGACTTTCTCAGGAATATCCTCGAATAATTCATCGACTGAGGATACACCGATTACGTCTAACATTTCTTTTTGATCTTGCTCCGTCATAGGTAAATAACGATGTTTCATAAATGTAGGTCCCTCTTTTCAACTATTATTTTGAACGCTTGTAAAACGGTGTTTCTACTGTTATTACCTTTAAGTGCTTACCGCGAATTTCGATTTCTAGCTCAGTTCCGATTGTTGTGAATTGACTGTCAATTATTGCGTGACCAACGTTACGTTTAGATGAAGGAAGTTGTGTACCCGTTGTCACTTCACCGATTTCTTGACCATCTTTAAACACTTTGTAGCCATGGCGTGGGATGCCTTTATCGATCATTTCAATTCCTACAAGTTTGCGTGGTAGTCCATTTTCTTTTTGTGCTACTAATGCTTCATGACCAATAAAGTCTTCTTTACTTAATTTCACAGCAAAGCCAATACCAGCCTCTAGTGGAGAAATTGTTGCTGATAGCTCTTGACCATATAATGGTAGCCCTGCTTCAAAACGAAGTGTATCGCGACAACCTAGTCCAGCTGGAACTACACCTTTTTCTTGACCAGCATCTAAAATTTTACCCCAAAGCGCTTTAATATCTTCTGGAGCGCCATATAATTCAAAGCCATCTTCACCTGTGTAGCCACTACGAGAAACTAATACTTTATGACCTGCAACCTCAACATTCTCTTGGAAGCGGAAAAATTTAATGGCACTTACATCAGTCGAAGTAAGGGATTGAAGAACTTCTTCTGCTAATGGTCCTTGAAGAGCAATTTGTGCATAGGCATCAGATTGGTTATCAATCGTCACATCATACTGATGTTGATTTTCCATCATCCAATCAAAGTCTTTTTCGATGTTGGCTGCATTGACACATAGTAAATAGTGATTGTCAGCTAATTTATATGTTAATAAATCATCAACAACGCCACCATCTTCATAGCACATTGCTGTGTACTGCGCTTGGCCGTCAACAATTTTTGAGACATCATTTGATAAAAGATTTTGTAAAAATCCTAATGCATCGGGACCAGTTACTAAAATCTCTCCCATATGTGATACATCAAATAAGCCTGCACGATTACGAACTGCATCGTGTTCTTCTTTAATAGAAGAGAATTGAACAGGTAATTCCCATCCACCGAAGTCAACCGTTTTTGCACCATATTTCGCGTATTCTTCAAATAGAGGTGTACGTTTTAATTCATTCGCCATTCTTTTTTGCCCCCTTATTGTTAGTTACATTTTTACTTGTAGTAGTTCGTCTGCTTTTTGTATTCCTACAGCCAATGCATGCAGTCAACCGCATAAAACACGCTATAGACATAAAAAAAGACAGACGAACCCCTTTTCGGGATTCTCTGTCCTTGCACCTGAAAGTTACACCAGACTGGCTCGCAAGCTTTACTATTGCCAATCAGTCGGCTTTCCCCTTTGGTGGCTGTTATTGTTATACTACAGCTCTCTCCAGAGTTGCGTCTTGTACGAGTCCTTTTACCTGAGAGATTCATAGCCCATTGCTACTTGCTCCTTCGGTGGCGTCTACACGCTCTCTCCCCGCACAATCATCCGCCCAAGATAAATCTTGGTACTATTTAGTATTCAATGAACATTTAGTTACTTATTTGTCTATATCCTAACATTAAATGCATTGAAAAGGCAATCATTTTTTAAAAGATAATAAAAGACGAACATTAATGTATTGAAATCGTTTCATCGTTCGTTTTTCAACCTTTTCACTTGAAATACTAAATACTCTAGAATTTGACGAATCGTTCTACCTTCTGTCAGTACCTGAATATGACCTGCATCACGGTAAAATTTCCTTCTGTAGTGATACAGACTTTCTAGCTCCTCTTTTGTGGAGCTCTGTACAATGGGTCTATTTGGATCATGCTGAACTCGTTTATAAATATCCTCAAACGACGCATCTAAAAAAAACACCAATCCACTACGTCTCATAATTTTTCGATTTTCAGCATTCATGGCAACGCCACCACCAGTCGAAATAATACAAGCCTCGTCCCTAAAATTTTTCAAAAATTCTGTTTCTATTTCTCGAAAATGGGCCTCGCCGTATTTTTCAAAAATTTGTGGGATTGTCATCCCCTGCTGTCGCACAATCTCATGATCCATATCATAATATGGCATCTTCAATAAATAGCTTAAACGTCTTCCTAACGCACTTTTTCCACTACCCATAAAGCCAACAAAATATATTTTTCGCAATTCGAATCACCTTCTTATAACTACGATTCTACACTGTCTGACAAAATTTGTCCCAATAAATTTATCGTAGCTTGAACATTCAATTTTTCTATCCCATCATATGTTCGATACTGCATTTCATAAGACATACAATACGCAAGAACAAAAGTAGTTACAAAAAATAATAATGCAATTGCGACCAAAAAAATAGCCCCTCTGTCATTTTTCAATAATTGGCACATAAAAGGTTCGCTCCTTTTGAATACCGCTAGTCATTTCGACAGCTACCGTCAGCATATTTTCAGAATAGTTAAAATGGCATTTATTGATTCCTATTAACATAGGAACATGTCCACCGTTTACCTGCTCACGAATAATATTCGAGTAGCAATCAATATGATGGAGTGTAGTGGCTGTTTGGAAAGTCATTCTTTTTTGATCCTCACGAACAGAAAATATGGAAATATCTTTTAGAGAGAGATTTAAATCAGAAACAAATAGTTCCCACTTGGTTTGTTCATCGGTTAGCATAGTGGATCTCATTTCAGCAAACCACAGCATCATAAGGACAAAGAGATGAGAAATAAGCACAAAAACGACTAATTGAAACATAGCTTCTAGTAATGTATAGCCCTTCTCATTCATGAACTTCACCTGTCGCTTGGATACATTTTTGACGAGGCTCATGTAAATTTTGAAAACGGACACAAACTTGCTGTCCATCAACTATCCAGTGATAAGCAACTTGTTCAATGGTTCTAGAGCCCTCTGTTTGCTGAATAGCCTGGTATTTTTTTAAACCTTCGTAGGCTGTTTCAGCTGCAATTAGCTCCATTTTTTTATTAGCAAGATTTGTTTTCATCGTATAGGAAATGGGTATCAACGAGGTACAAAGTATCATCAAAATACCCACACCTAAAATAGTTTCTATAAAAGAATAGCCTGACTCATTCAATCCTAGCTCTCCCTCGTCCTAATGTTATGATTACTTTTTTCTTGCCCTGTGGTGTTTTAAATGCCATGGTACCAGCTGTCATCACATTGCCGCTGTAGTTATAGATTAGTGTGTAAATCGAACTCTCTGCGGGCAAAAATTCAATCCCTTTCGGATAAGAACGTTCATATAAAGTAGTATAAAAATCTTTTTGAATAATATAACGATTCGTTGAACTTTCCATTTTCAGGGCTATATATTGCCGTTGGCTCATACTATAGGTTTGAATATATTGAATATCGAGTTGCAATTGCGTGAAAAATCGTTCTACTTCCTTGGCTTCTGCTATTTTGAATGAAAATTTGCCAACAATCGCAGTTAAACTCATAACAAGAAATAAGACGACCAGCATTTCAAGAATCGTAAAACCACCATTTTTATCATTATTCATTAGCTCTCAGAACCTGTTTCCAAATTGACATTAGCTGGACGTACCTCTCCCTCATTTGTAATCACTATTTCTTCTTTATTGGGACATGTTGTTTCATTTTCTTTTAAATAGCCTTTTGCCACTAAATCATCTAAGGTAGGATACGCCATATAATCTACACGATAAGCCTCTACTTGACCTTGTACCATGCTAATATAAGCCGTACAGCCTTTCTTATCTATTGTGGCGAAATGCTTTGTTACATTTGGGATCGTAATTAAAATTAGAATGGATATAATTAACAAGACAATTAGCATCTCGATTAAAGTGAAACCAGCTTGTTGGTTAATACGTTTCATTATCTTCCTCCTAAACTAATTCAATCATGTGATAGATGGGTAATAATAAACTGATATAAGCTGCTACTATACAAACAGCAATCAGGATAAAGAAACTAGGCTGCACAAAAGCTAATATTTTTTGCAAAAGCTGTTCCTGCTTTTCCATTAATAATTCGCTATACAATACTAATTCTTTTCCTAAATAACCGCTGTGTTCACCATGCTCAACGAACATTGGAAAATCTTTTTGAAAAACTGCCATCATCGTTACCGACTGTGTCAGTGATTCGCCAAAGATGACTCTTTCTTTTATACGCTGTGAAAGAATTTGGAGATATGGTTGGAGTTGTTGTTCTTCTAATAGTTGAAGGCTTGCTTGTAATGAAAATCCACTTTGTAGTAAACTGCCCAAATAAGCAGCAAATTGTCTTGTCAATGTTAGCCTAAAATAGCGTTGCATAATGGGGATCTTTAATAAAATTGTTAGTTGATGAGCAACAGCTTGTCGTTTGAGATAGAATCGAAAAATGAATAAGCTGCCTATTACTATGAACATGGTCGAAATGACTATATCTGGAACATGTAATAACATATTGGATAATGCAATACTTGTCTCCTCTGCTTCAGAGGTACGACTGACGACCATTCTTTCAATATTCGGTAAAAAAAATGTACGAAACACAAAAAATAACAATAGTAAAAAGATAATCAGTGTGACAGGATAGATCAGCAGCTTGATTAGCTTTTTCTTAGTCTTTTCACCTACTGTTAACTGCTTCGCCACACCTTTAAACGCCTCTATCATATGGCCATTATTTTCTGCCACCTTAATCGCCATTAAATAATGTTTCCCCAGTTGTAATATTTCAAGTATCCCTGCAACTCCTACTCCTTGTCTGAGTCTTTCATCAATTTGCTGCTGTATGTCTTCATGTGCCTCGATATGATGAGGTAGAAGCATGGAAATAGCTTGTGGAAATAAATATCCTTCCTGCATCAACACACATAATCGATGGAAAAACTGAGCTTGCTCCTTTACTCGCCATTTCGTAGCCCTCTTGTAAAAAAGAAGCAATTTATCGATGTATGTTTGTAACTGCATAAAGGCTCTCCGCTAATTCTTTTTGCCCCATTAATGTTAAATCATAAGGAAGTTTGTAATTGCCCTTATCCTTGATGGCAGTGATGGCTCTTGTTAGATGATCATCATGTAAAATTTCAAAGACTGCACGACGTTCATCATGTAAAGCTGCCGTCTGAACAAGCATTTGGGCAACAATACCGATAACCGTTTGGCGAAGCTCCTCTATCGACACGCCTAAATCCATTAAACGATAAAGACAATTAATGGCGTCTTTTGCATGAATAGTCGAGACAACTAAATGCCCTGTTAGGGAGGCTTGGATTGCAATATTTGCCGTTTCTTTATCCCGAATTTCACCAATCATGATGACATCAGGTGAATGGCGTAAAATGGCTTTTAGTCCTGCAGCATATGTAACACCCGCTCGCTCGTTTACTTGAATTTGAAGTAAATTTGCTTGGCTGTTTTCTACAGGATCTTCTAAAGAAATCACATGTCGATTCAATTCTGTGGAACAGTAGTGGATTAAGGAATAAAGTGAAGTAGACTTGCCAGAGCCTGTTGCTCCCGTAAAAAATAGAAGACCTTGTCGGTTTTGTACTAGCTCCATGAGTTTGTGAGCTGCGCTTTTGGAAAAGCTTAGGGAAGTTAGTGGAAATGCATGATTTTGGAGAAGTAAACGAATAATTAAGCTCTCTTTTAAAAATACAGAAGGCAGTGTGGATACTCGAAACGAATACGAACTTTGCTCCATTGCTTTTTGAAAGGCGCCGCTTTGAGGTTTACGCCGCTCACTGATATCTAATTCTGCAAGAAATTTATAATAAGAGATCATTCTTTCTGCAAGTTCATTCGGTAGCTCACCAGCGTGGAGAAGTTTATCATATTTTCGAAAATAGATCCGATATTTTATGTTTCCTGGAACCAGCAATAAATCGGATGCTCCAAAATGATAGGCCTTTAGTAAAAGTTGCTCACATCTTTGTTCTACAACTGTTTCAAAACTCTGCATATATGCACCTCTCTTTTAGTTCATTCGAATAAGACCGCTCTATTCGTTATTTCCTAGTATAAGGAGGAACTTGCCACGAGAAAAGCCCTTTTCCGAAAATAAAAATTTGCAAGATAATTTTCTGCCAATAATGTTTTTTGCTATAAAAATGTGGATAAAGTGCAATTTTCCACTAAAAAAGAATATAAATACATGAAAAACTTAATATTTATGCCGAAATGAACTGTATCTTTTTCAATAATACAATATAATAGTATCAACATGATTATTTTCCTAACACTTGGTAGACGAACATAATTTTTATATTAAATTAAAGAGGTGAAGCTCATGATCCATCCATTAAAAATTACTAGTACACTAGCCGATGAAACAAGATACTCTATTTATGAGTACATATTGCAAGAGAAAAAAACAGTTACTGTACAACATATTGCTGATAAATTCGGTATCCATCCTAACGTTGCTCGACTTCATTTAACGAAGCTTTCAGAAATAAACATTATTACAGCTGACTATGTAAAAACAGGTAAAGGTGGCAGACCTGGACGTGTTTATAAAGCTTCAGAGAAAGGCGTTTCACTTACATTTCCAAGACGTGATGAAGATCGTTTATTAAAATGGACAATTCAATTAATTGAAGACTTTGGTCCATCTGCATTAACAAAGTGCCAGGAAATTAGCTACCAAGATGGCTACCAGCAAATGAAAAATTATATGAATGCTGATTTGACATTAAGTAATTCTCTTTCCTTCGATGAAAAACTTCAGCTATTAACGGACAATGCCGCTTTAATTGGCTATATTCCACAAATTCAACAAACTGAGCATGGAAAAAAAGTGATCTTCTCCATTTTCAATTGTCCATTCCAGGAGCAACTGACTGCCCATTCTGAAATTGTTTGTTCATTACATGAATCCTATTTAAAAGGACAATTAGATGCACTGTTTACGAACAATGAATTTGTGCAAATGGAAAGTATGATACATAATTGCGATTTATGTAAATATGAAATAAACGTGACAGAAATCGATCGCTAGATTAAAAATCCATTTGTTTGTCACAAACATGGAGAAGTTCCAGTTTACAGACACCTTTCATATCATTTATAATGAGTAAGAGATTATTGTGTCGTGGGCAAAAGGAGGGGAAATTTCATGGATAATATGTATAAAGTTATGGCATTCTGGACAGGTATTTTTGCCGTTATGTTCTACCTTGGAGGTATGAACGAGGTATCGCTATTATTCTTAGGTAATACAGGTTTATTCTTATTATTAGGCTTCTTAAACCTTTCAGAACGTATGTACATGTACATTTTCGGAGCATATTTAACTGTATTCTTCGCTGGCTTCACGTACTATACAACATTCATTCACGTACCTGGTGGCGGTCATTAATACAAAGAAAATCGCGTATCTCACGATTGGTGAGATACGCTTTTTTATGTGCTAAGTGATAATTTTAGCTAATTCGCCATTTTTTTAAAATCCATTTAAAAAAGGATTTGTCTCCATTTCTGCACCTACAGTTGTATAATTACCGTGGCCAGGATAGATAATAGTATCCTCAGGTAGTGTCAACAGCTTATTATGGATAGATTCCAATAATATTTTGGTTGATCCACCCAATAGATCTGTACGTCCTACACCTTGTTCAAATAATGTATCTCCTACGATGGCAAAACCATCCTTTTCAAAGATATAGGATATACTACCAGGCGAATGCCCTGGTGTAAAAACAGCTTGAAAAACAAAATTACTCATTTCAAATTGCTGTTCTTCTTTGATGATTGTGTCTTGTGCTGGTGCAGCTACCCGATAATCTGGTAATGCAGCATATTTACTAGAGCCGTTCTTCGTTGGATCGGCTAGCCAACTAACTTCCTTTTCATGAATCCATACAGGAACGTCAAATACCTCACGCACAGCATCCACTGCCCCTATATGATCAAAATGGGCATGTGTTAAAAAGATAGCAAGAGGTTTTAAGCCGTTGCTACGGATTGTTTTAATTAGACGCTCCGCTTCCTCACCTGGATCAAATACGATACATTCTTTTTCTTTATTCGATACGATATAGCAATTCGTTTGGACGGGACCAAGAGAATAACTTCGTACGTTCATCATAGTTATCACCTCAACTTCCTATTATACAGGCTTTGCCACAATTTGACGATAAATGTTCATAGTTTGCGCTATTTTAGTTCTCGACAAAAACAAGTAGAACGTTTACAATTAAGGAGGAATATTGTTTGCGACATTCATTTTCTGATGTCGAAAGGAGTGTCTATTTTTAATGAACTTATTAATGGTTATTTTTGGTCTAGTAGCGATTTTAGCTGTAGTTGGTACATTCCAAGCAATTAAAGAAAAGAACCTATTAAGCGTTGTTTTCAACTTATTAAGTGCTGCTGTATTCGGATGGTTCGTCATCATGACGATTGTTAACAGCGGTTACCCACCAAAATTACACTAAAATTCAGACAAAAAAAGAGCAGTCTCCTCGGAGATTGCTCTTTTTTTGTTTATCATTACTTATTAAATTGAAGGAATCGTTTCTTACCAATTTGTAGGACATCACCATTCATCAATACTTGTGATAGATCATCCATTGCTATTTTTTCTCCATTCAAGGATACTCCATTTTGCTTGATTAACCGCAAAAACTCACTCTTACTCTGAATAAAGCCCATTGCCACTAGTTGTGGCATAATATCCACAATTCTTTCCTTATCAATTTCTAAGAGCAGTAGAGGAATGTTTTTTGGTATTTCCTTTCTTTGAAATGCTGCTTCAAAATAAGATTTTGCTTCCTCCATTGCTGTAGCTCCATGGTATAAATTCGTAATAATTTCTGCTAATTGAAATTTCAGATCACGGGGATTCTCTCCCATTTGTAGTCTATCTTGAATAGCCTGCACTTGTAGTGGATGTTCATCTGTTGCTAATTCAAAATATTTGATAATTAAAGTATCTGGTATTTCCATCACCTTTTTAAACATAATCTCAGGTGCTTCATTGACACCAATATAATTGCCTAAGCTTTTACTCATTTTTTCAATGCCATCTAATCCCTCGAGTAATGGCATAAAAATAGCAATTTGTTTTTCTAATCCTCGATGCTTTTGTAAGGTGCGTCCCATTAGAATATTGAACGTCTGATCTGTTCCACCTAACTCTATATCAGCCTCTAGCTCTACCGAATCATATGCTTGCATAAGTGGGTAGAAAAACTCATGAATGCCAATTGGGATTTGCTGATGGTAACGTTTCTGAAAATCTTCGCGCTCTAAAAGTCGAGCAACAGATGTCGTGGCTGCCAGCTGAATGACTTCTTCAAATGACAGCTTTGCTAACCATTCACTATTAAAACGAACCGTTGTCTTGTTCTCATCTAGCACTTTAAAAATTTGCTCACAATATGTTTGGGCGTTTTTCTTCACTGTATCATCATTTAAGGCTGTTCGCCCCTTTGCTTTACCTGTAGGATCGCCAATTCGTCCTGTAAAATCACCGATAACAATAACTGCATGATGCCCTAAATCTTGCATTTGCTTGATTTTCCGTAGAACGACTGCATGACCTAAATGAATATCTGGTGCAGATGGATCGAGCCCTAGCTTAATTGTTAAAGGTCGCTTATCTTTATACGATCGCTCTAATTTTTCAAGTAAATCCTGCTCATCAACAATTTTGTTAGCACCCTTCTTGATAATCGCTATTTGCTCCTTTGGTGTTAAAAACATACGAAACATCTCCTTGTAATATTAAATATTAATATTGCAAGTTCTATAAGAGTTAATGGATTACCGACTGTTGTAAAGGCTTTAATAACTTTTGTACACGTTTCTGCTTAGAAGGCATAAAAAAAAGCCTTTAGGAAATTCCTAAAGGACGTAGATAAACGTGTTACCACCTTTTTTCAAGAGCTATTCACATAGCCCTCCTCAACAAGTACAGCCGTAGCGATACTTTTGCAATGATTACGGATGCAACCCCGTCGTAGCCTACTAAAGTTTCGGTACGCAGCTCCAAGATGTATTCACTTTAATATCCCTTGCGCCTCTCAACAACCGGCTACTCTCTGTCAGTTCCATTAAAGTTACTCGTTCTTTTCCATGCCTTTCACTCTTATACTCCGAAATGCGAAAAACAAATCTTCGTTATGCAGATATTTAAAATTATTATAATCGTATTTTTCTATTTGTCAATAAAAAGAGAGGTCCAATAAAGTGTTTTCACTTTACATAGCAATGTAAAACAAAGGAAATCTATAAATTTTATGAAAGGTGTTTTCTTTAGCATAAGATTCACAAATTATATGAATGGTTGTCGTGACTAATTCCTTCTCCATATTTAAAATAGAAGCCAATGGTCTTTTAAAAACAATATAAAAAGAGAGATCCCTATACGAGATCTCTCTTTGATTATTTAACTGACTCCTGCTTTAAATTACCTGTTTTTTCATCATAGAATCGTAGCAAGTCTCCATTGATGATAGCATCGGAATTTTCCAGCTCCATTGTTGCACGATCAGCATAAGACTGACATGGCTCACCCTCTATTTCTTCACCAGTTGCTTTGTCATAGCAAGCTTCACCAGCATAGACGTATTTATCTGTAATAAAGCGTCCATCACGGAAGACTACAAAGTCCTCATGCTCTGGAGAGAATAAATCTGCACCCATTTGCATATCTTTTGACGTTTCAACGCCAAGAAGGTGTAAGATCGTTGGACGTAAATCCATTTGTCCTGAAATCTCTGTCATTTCTTTTCCATCGCCAGCTCCTGGGATGTGGATGAATAAAGGTACTTCTTGAAGCATGGCATTATCCATTGGTGTAATTTGATCTTTACCTAAATATTGTGCCATTGCTTTATTATGGTTCTCAGAAATACCATAGTGATCCCCATACATCACGATAATAGAGTTATCATAGACACCTTGATCTTTTAACTGTTGGAAGAAGTCTTTTAAAGCTTCATCCATGTAACGTACTGTTTGGAAGTAACGATTTAATGTACCTGAATTTGAATCATATTCAGGAATCATAATATCTTCTGGGTCCAATGTAAATGGATAATGGTTCGTTAATGTAATAAGTCTAGAGTAGAATGGCTGTGGCATATCTTTCATTAAAGCAGCTGATTGCTCTAAGAATGGAACATCTTTCATCCCCCAGTTTACAGCTTGCCCCTCTTCCACAGTATATGAATCTATATCGTAGAATTTATTAATTTTTAACGATTGATACATCATGTCACGGTTCCAGAATGATTTATTATTAGGGTGCATGACATTTGTAAAGTATCCATTTTCTCCAAGGCGTTCAGCCATTGAATTATACGTATTTCCACCATGCGTGAAGAATACAGCACCTCGACCTAATCCAAACAATGAGTTTTCAACAATAAACTCAGAGTCAGATGTTTTTCCTAGACCTGTTTGATGATAGAAGTTGCTGAAATAATACGTATCTTTATCTTTTGTTAAAGAGTTTAAGAATGGCGTGATTTCATGACCATTCATGTCATTATTGATGACAAAGTTTTGTAAAGACTCCATCGACACAACAATTAAGTTACGACCTTTATATTTCCCAAACATCTCTGGATTCACAGCAGCCTGATTAGAGCGTATATAGTTATTCACTTCTACTAGCTCACTACCATCGGCTAACGCACGTTGCGCAGATGATTTAGATTGAATATAAATGTCATACAAGTGGTAATTGTACGTACCAATGTTTTTTACTAATAATTCGCGGTCAAAACTACGTGTTAGTAATTGCGGACGCTCAGTTTCTGCTAATCCTAGGTTTAAGAATGTCATTGCTATCGCTAGCACAAAGAATGCACGACGGAACTCAACATTCACTTTAAATACTTCTTTCATTTTCGGTAAAAATTTATTCGCTAAGATTAAAATAACGACATCAACGAAATATAATACATCCCAAGGCTCCACTATCGCTGCTACTGATGTTCCTAAGTCACTAAAGTTACTTGTTTGGAATAATACTGGTAGCGTAATAAAATCATTGTAGAATCGATAGAACGCTACATTTCCGTATAAGACTATGGACAAAATAACACTGACCGTAATCAAATAACGATTTCTAGCTTTTGCTGATTTAAAGAATAGTGATAAACCATACGTAAATAGCAAGAAGCTTAGTGGATTAATAAATAAAATAAATTGTTGCATTGCATTTTCAAGTTTCATTTCAAAGCTTGTGTGGTAAACAATGACCGTTTTGATCCAAGTTGCTATAATTGCTAGTATCATAAATGAATGTTTAGGCCACTTTATTGATTTCATTCCTAACATCCTCCCTACTTCCTTACAAAAAAAATAATAATTTTTTACATTTTGTTACTGAAACAAAATATATCTTAATCCTTTTTTAACAGATAATCAACACATATCTTATGGAAAATTTTTTCTCCTCGCTCTTTCTATGCACTAGATATCTATATATACGTTTTGCAATGTAAAAAGTTTCGTAAAAACATAAAAACAGCGGAAACCCACTGTTTTTAAGAATATTACATACATGTTACATTAATTTTACAATACCCAATTACATTATATTTCAAACATTACTTTTTATGCTCTTCCATACGAAGTCTTGTTGTTTCTTGTCGAATTAGTAGCAAGGCCATTTGATAATCTTTTATGTCTAGTACATTTGCTTTATAGAGTTCACGTATTTCATCCTCCATTAACATCAAATCGCCAATTGGATCACGTGTATAAATATAAGTACCATATGTTTTCAAGAGTTCATAAATATCTAACATTTTATCCATTTTCATTCGCTCCTCGTTGTGCAAGACAGTCAATACGTTTTGTGGGTGTCACAATGATATCTACTGGGCAATCATGTGCTTCGGTAGGAACGCAATCAATGATTTGTTCATCAAAGAGCAGCGACATCAGCTTACCCTTATTATAGTTTAATACATAGCGGTCATAATAACCACCGCCATAGCCGATTCGATAGCCATCTCGATCAAAAACAACGCCTGGTACTACAATGATATCCATCTCATTTGCGTCAACAAACTCACATCTCGCTGGAATGGGCTCACGCAAATGCATATATACAGTTTCAAGCTGGGCAAATGATTCAATGGCGTAAAATGACATTTCTCTTGTTTTTGGGTGGCATTTAGGAACTGCGACCTTTTTACCTAGTGCCCATAACTCCTCAATCAAAAGAATCGTGTCGACTTCTGGCTTATTTGAAATGGTCATGCCAATTGTATTTGCTTCTATTATATATGGTTCCTGTAGCACCTTTTTTAAAACAGCTAATGATTGACGCTGATAGTCTGCATCCGTCATAGTGGCAAGGGCTTGGCGTACCGTGTTTCGTAAAGTTGTTTTATCCATCTAGGCTACCTCCTCTATCGTAAAACTTCATATCCTCTTGGAGTCGTTACATCGAAATGATGTCATAAAATGTAGAAAGCCAAAACCACTTGTGGTTTTGGCTTAATGAGCGATTACTTAGTTTCACGGTGAAGAGTGTATTTCTTCTCGCGAGAGCAATATTTTTTAAGTTCAAGACGCTCTGGATTGTTACGCTTGTTCTTTTTAGAAATGTAGTTACGTTCGCCGCAATCTGTGCAAGCTAAAGTAATGTTTACGCGCATCATTAACCCTCCCACTCTATATCAAGAATTTAAATTTGAGCATGATTTATACGACTAACCTATTATAACATAAACTGAAAAAAAATCTACCTTCATTTCATATTAAGTTTGCATATGGTAAAATATCTTATAATTACATACTACATTGAGGTGAAACTATTGGATTTATCCATCGTATTAATGAGTATCGGGATTTTTCTGATCATCGTTTCGTTCTTTTTCAAAAATAGCTCGAAAAAAATCGAACAAGATGTCGAAGAATTATCTATCTCCATCTTCCAAGAAACAAATAATTTAAAACGTCGCCTAAAAATTGTTGAGGAAGAACTTTTATTAGAGCCTGAGTTCCAAGTGAAATCAAAATCAAGTATACACCCAAAAGGACAAAATCCTAAAGTACAACAAGTCATGCAAGCCGTTCAACAGGCAGCCCAGGCTTCAAAAGTTGGACAAACAACAGCACAAGCAAAACCCATTCATCAAATTATCGTTAGTCAGGTACTGGAATTAAATAAACAGGGTCTTTCGGTAGCAGATATCAGTATTCGCTCAAATTTAACAGAAGAGCAAGTTCGGCAAGTGATTGCAAACGGGGGGCGTTGATTGATGAATAAGTCTGCCATCCGTGCATTTGGCATGGCCATTTTTCTTATTGGGGCATTGCTCGCACTCGCAAGCCGCTTCGATGTAAATATTGGTCTTCCTACCAAGGAATTTTCCAATCATCAACAGGTAGAAGAACTGCAAAATAAATTAAATAAGGCCAATCAAGAAAACGCTTCGTTAAAGGAACAATTAAAGCAAGTAAATACGGCTGAAAAAACTTCTACTACAGATTCATCTGAACAAGCTGTTGAACAAACAGATACGGAAGTGACATCGATGTCACTGCAAATCTATAGTGGCATCACACCATATAGTGTGGCACAAAAGCTTGAAGATGGTGGTATTATTACCAATAGTGTTGAAATGGAGTTACTACTCGCTAATCCTAAATATGCTAGAAGCTTACAAATCGGCTCCTATGAGGTCCATTCTGCCATGACTTTAGAAGAAATAGCTAATTTAATTACTGGCAAGAAACAATAACTTTAAAAGCTGTCGCCCATTCATATTAGGCGACAGCTTTTTTATTACGCTATACTTTCTAAGAAGGCTTTCATCATCATACTGCCTTCTTTTGTGCCGATTGATTCGGGATGAAACTGCAGCCCATAAAGAGGATATTCTTTATGTTGAATGGCCATAATCTCTCCATCATCACCCGATGTTGCGAGTATGTTAAAATCCTTGTGTAATGTTTGTTCTTCAATAATAAGCGAATGATAACGCATGACTTCAATGTCTCCATCTAATTGGGCAAATAATCCCGTTTTCTCGTATTGTAGTGGGGACAGCTTTCCATGCATAATGTTTTTGGCCTGCACAATTTTTGCCCCAAAAGCCTGCCCTATGGATTGGTGTCCAAGACAAATACCTAAAATAGGAAATTTTTGATAGAGTTCTTTGATGACCTCTATCGTTATACCTGCTTCATTTGGCGTTCCTGGTCCTGGTGATAAAATTATGGCTTCTGGCGACAATTTTTGAATTTCTTCTATAGTAATGGCATCGTTTCGCAAGACCTTGACACTTTTCCCAAGCATACTGATTTGTTGAAAAAGATTATAGGTAAAAGAATCGTAATTATCAATTAATAAAATCATTTTTTTACCTCCAATAGCGCACGGGCTTTATTCAGCGTTTCCTCATATTCTGACAATGGAATAGAATCGTGAACAATACCTGCTCCTGCCTGTACATGGGCCTTTTGATCCTTAATGAGCATTGTGCGAATCGCGAGGGCCAAGTCCATGTCACCTGTTGTCGAAATATAGCCTACTGCTCCCGCATACACCCCGCGCTTTACTGGTTCTAATTCATTAATCAATTGCATGGCACGAATCTTAGGTGCTCCTGACACTGTACCAGCAGGTAAACAAGCACGAAGTACATCCAGTACATGGAGGTCATCTCGTAATTCGGCTATAACCTCAGACACCATATGCATCACATATTTATAGCGCTCAATACTCATGTATTTGGTTAGTTTGACAGAACCGACTTTGGCAATACGTCCAAGATCATTGCGACCTAAATCCACTAACATACGGTGCTCCGCTATTTCCTTGCTATCTTCTAATAGCGCATTTGCGATGGCTTCGTCCTGTTCTATTGTCGCGCCACGCGGCTTTGTACCTGCTATTGGATTGGTTGTCACCTTTCTATTTTTTACCTTTACAAGACTTTCAGGGGAGGTTCCTAAAATGACATAGGCTCCATAATCCATATAGAACATATAGGGTGACGGATTAGATGTGCGCAATTGACGATAGAGCGAGAATGGCGAACCCGTAAACGGCGCAGAAAAACGTTGTGATAACACAATTTGGAAAATATCACCTCTCAAAATATGCTGCTTAGCACGTTCCACCAAAGTAACAAATCGCTCCTTTGAAATCATTGGCTTAAACTGTAGCTCATCCACTTTTAATGCCTCAAAGGTTGATCCTGCACAAAGCTGTTGCTCCATCGTCGCTACAGCTGCCTCCATCTCCTCTAATGAACGCCCCTCATGAAACAGATCAATCGAAGCTAATGTAATTTCCTGCGTTACATGATCAAAAACAATAAATGTATCATAGAAAAAAACATGCACATCAGGCATAGCTAAATCATCCTGTAAATAGTCTCCGATTTTTTCTGTGTAGAACGCTGTTTCATAGCCAAAGAAACCTATGGCTCCTCCAAAGAAAGCGAAAGGATAGTTTTCTTCATGAAAGGGTATTACTTCTTTTAATTGATCAAGCACATTGCCACTGACCTTGTCATTTTCCATTCCTTTTGAAAAGACGAATTCTTCGTTGTTTCCTTTTAGTTCAGCCACTGGATTGATGGCGATAAAGGAATATCGCCCACTCTCCTCATGTTTTGCTGAAGATTCGAACAACATTTTATGCTGCCCTCTAAGTGATTGATACACAGAGATTGGGGTCATCATATCCCCCTGTAATACTTTCATAGCATACTTTCTAAGCTCAACTGTCATACTCTTCTCTCCTTCTCTAAGCTCTGCTCTTCTACACCTCATATATCCTTAGCAGCATTGATCTGCCAAAGGCTTTCTCTTCATTCAGCTAAA
The DNA here is from genome assembly GCF_038630885.1 of Lysinibacillus sp. FSL K6-0057. NCBI lineage: Bacteria > Bacillati > Bacillota > Bacilli > Caryophanales > Bacillaceae > Lysinibacillus > Lysinibacillus sp. FSL K6-0057. The sequence continues at coordinate 3,270,487 of NZ_CP152047.1, forward strand.
TCATTTGCTGTATAAAGATAAATATAAAAAGGCCTTTCCATCACAAAAGGACGGAAAAGCCGTGGTGCCACCTTCATTGGTCTCCTAATTAAGAAGACCCTCTTTAAGCCTTATAACGTAGGCATCCGCTAATCCGTACTATTTTCAGGATTAGAGCTCCGAAGTCCATTCACCAAACATTTGTACTAGTTTCCATCAACCACTAGCTCTCTATAACAAATTGTACTAGCTACTATTCTTCATCAAAGCTGATTTCTTGGTAATATTGTAAAGCAATCTATCTTACAATTCAATTTATTTTTTATTCCGTAGACTTTCATCTTCATGAGGGCTAACCAACGTTATCGATAACTCCTCCACTATTTGACGAATGGCAAATAAAATATCCTGCCGCACTTCCAGCATAACAGCGGTATCATTTGTAGCAACAAAGAAACGGACAAGGACACGATAGGAATCGTGATGAAATTCATCTATAAATACATGAATCATGTCTTTCTCTGTTTTTGCATGTAAATAAATTTCCTTATGAATGGCCGTTAAAGCGCTACGTATACCGTCCTCGTCATTATCGGAAGCGACATATAAAAATTGCTCACATTTCCGTTTTTCTCTTCTAGATAAATTATAAAGTGGACGATTAACTAAATAGGAGTTCGGCACATATACAAGTCCTTTGTCTCCTGTTTGAATTAAGGTACTTCTTAAATTGATATCCTCAATCGTTCCTTCAATTTTTTGATCCTCTGTCGCAATCCAATCCCCTATTTGGAATGGATTATCTAATGCTACGGACATGCCACCAAATACATGCGCTAATGTATCACGAATACCAAAGGCAATCGCCACGCCCGTTAAACCAATTCCTGTTAAGAAGCCATTGAGATTAAAATCCCAAAAGGAAGCAATCGTAAACATAGCAAAAATCATGATGAGTACTTTACCAATTCGTAGGAAAAACGGTAATAAGACATTCTGATCCTCTTCACTCGTTAATTCGAATGGTTGTTTCGTATAAAAATTTAAAACATCATAAATCCCTTTAAAGGCAAAAAACACCATAATAGACAATACAAAATTCTTTGTTGATGGATGCGTAAATAAAGGAACCTTTATTAAATAAGATAAGCTTAGCACAATAACCGTCGTCATAAAGGCATAGCCAATTGCTTTACTAAATTGCGCCAGTACATTTGCTTGGAAGTTGCGCTGACGATCCTTTAAAAATATCACTGCACGATGAATAATTTTTTTGATGATGAAACGTTGAATAAGCCACCCAACTAAACAAATAATGACGGCAATTAAACCATCTATCCAAGTTGGGACTGTAAATTTAGGTAACAACCAATGTAATGAATCCATGTATTTCTCCTTTATAACTACCTATGTATCGCCAGCAAAAAGGAGCTGACCTTCAGTAATGGTTAGCCCCTTTTTGTTATTGTATGGCATCATCTGCAAAAAAAGCCTTACTAGCAAACCAAAATTGCTGTTTATTAAAATTATGTTCATGCATGGCAATCACTGAAAATTCAGCATGATATTTTTGTTTCATTTCCTCTAGCATGATTTTCGCTTGCTTGCCAACGAGATGTTGCCCATCAATAGGTGTTCCTTCTGTAAAAATAATCACATCTGCTTCTGTGCCTAGTTGATTTTCCTGTAGTAATGCTTTCACAAACTGTAAAACAGGAAAAATGGCAGCCTCTCCCTTTGCCTTATATTCGATAAAACTCTTAAAATCAGCTAAATTTAAATGACCATTTTCAAAGCGGTAGTGGACATGAATTTGACGATCATACGGAACAATATATAAATCACGGCCTTCTCGATGTGCATTCATAAATAATGCTAAAATCATACTTTTACAAATCTCAGAGTAAGCTGCCATCCCTGTCGTTTGTTCTAAACATATAATCATCGGACCAGAGTCTTGTTGATAATCATGAAAGGGCACATAGTAAATATTTCCGCTTTTCGTTGTCTGCTGCTTGAGCTTTTGACGTCTTAGCTCTAACCATTTTCGTTCATAATACTGGCGTTGCTCTTTGCCGTTTGCTAAGCGTTCAGCTTTCTCAATAGCAGGGATATTTTCTCGGATTTCATGCATGATATCTGTCAATTCTAGTGCAAATGCTGCCATATTTCGTAATGGCTCACTCTTGAAAAAATAATCGATAAAATAATGTTGTTCTCCTTCACTTAACTCCTCTATATGTAGGTTTTCGTAGAGAAAACGTAAATAGTCAAGTTGTTCGATTGTCATCTGCTGGTCAAATTGCTTGATGAGGGATTCAATTGCATCTTTCACTTAGCAGCACCTCCTAAGCACCACATTTTTTGGATAATGTCTATAGTATAACCAAAAAAAAATTTTGACAATACAAAAACGCTCGCTATAAAGACGCTACAGAAAAAACAATGTTGCTACTTCAGGGATTTTTTTTGCAAAAGAAAAGAAGAGCTAAAAAGCAGCTCTTCTCTCTTAATTATTTAATTCATAATGTTTGCCTTTTACTAAGTAAAATAGATGTTCTGCAATATTTGTTGCATGATCAGCAGAACGTTCTAAAAAGCGGCAAATAAATGTGAGGTGTGTAATCTGAGAAATATGGGATGGGTTTTCTACCCCTGCACGAAGTAAAAGTGTAATCGTTGCCCCGTATAAATCGTCCACATAATCATCTAATTCAGCGATTTCTTTAGCGCGTACCGTATCCTCCTCGGTAAAGGCCTTCATGATGCTCTCTAGCATTTCTACTGTTTTATTACACATAGTTTGTAGATTCGTTATCGGGAATATCATTGGTTCTTTGCCAATTCGAATCGCTTCTTTAGCAATATTGACCGCATAGTCGCCTACTCTTTCCATATCCGATGCTGCTTTTACAAGAACCATGAGACGGCGTAAATCCGTTGCTACTGGCTGTTGCTTGGCAATCATTAGTATTACATGGTCATTAATTTCTTCTTCAAGGCGATTAATAATTAAATCGTCTTCCAAAATTTTTAATGCCTTTTCTAAATCCTGCTCTACTAATGCTTCAAAAGCTGTTTTTAATGCAAAGATACTGCTGTTGGCAATTGCAAGAAATTGTCCCTGTACCTCTTTTAACTCTTGTTCAAAACGTTCACGTACGATCATCCAATTGCTCCTCCTTAGCCGAAACGTCCCGAAATATAGTCTTCTGTCCGTTGATCTGCTGGTGTTTGGAAAATAACATCCGTTTTATCGTATTCGACAACCTCTCCACTTAGGAAGAATGCTGTACGATCAGAAATACGTGCTGCTTGCTGCATATTATGTGTCACGATAACAATGGAATAATCTTTTTTCAATTCTTGTACAAGCTCTTCCACTTTCAATGTAGAGATAGGGTCTAAAGCAGATGTCGGCTCATCCATTAGAATGACATCAGGTTCAATCGCTAAACAACGCGCAATACAAATACGTTGTTGCTGACCACCCGATAATCCGTAGGCATTTTGATTCAAACGATCTTTTACCTCATCCCAGATGGCTGCCCCTCTTAGTGATTTCTCCACAATTTCATCTAGAATTTTTTTATTTTTAATGCCATGGATTCTTGGTCCATAGGCAATGTTATCATAAATAGATTTTGGGAACGGGTTTGGCTTTTGGAACACCATTCCTACACGTGTTCTTAATTCCTCTACCGTATAATTTTTATCTAAAATATTACGCTCACGATATAAAATTTCCCCTGATGTACGAACGATTGGTACAAGTTCAACCATTCTATTTAAAGTTTTTAGATACGTAGATTTACCACAGCCAGATGGCCCAATAATAGCCGTTACTTCATTTTCATAGATGCTTAAATTAACATCTTTTAAGCCATGGTGATCACCATACCATAAGTTTAAATTTCGTGTATCGTAGACAATGTTTTTCGCCACATCTGTCATAGACTTAGTCGTTGCTTGATTCAATTTGACAATTGTTTTTTCCTCTTTTAAATCTAGTACCATAAGGTCACCTCATTAATAACGTTTTTGGAATTTATTTCGAATATAGATGGCAATAGAATTCATCAACAACAGCACCGTCATCAGCACTAAAATACCTGCTGCTGCTACATACTGAAAGGCTTCTTGTGGTCGTTTTGCCCAGTCATAGATTTGCATCGGCAATGCTGTAAATTGACTCAATAAACCATTCGGTAAAAACTGCAGGATAACTGGAATCCCGATAACAACTAGTGGAGCTGTTTCTCCTATGGCACGAGACAAGGCTAAAATACTTCCTGTTAAAATACCTGGGATGGCGGCTGGTAATACAACACGCAAAATCGTTTGCCATTTCGTTGCTCCCATACCATAGGAAGCCTCACGTTGTTCATTTGGCACTGCGCGAATGGCCTCTTGAGCCGCTACAATGATAACAGGTAAAATTAACAAACTCATTGTAAAGCCAGCAGCTAAAATACTTTTTCCTAAACCCATCATACGTACGAAAATAGTTAATCCAAGTAATCCAAAAACAATGGAAGGAACACCTGCTAGATTGGATATATTCATGCGAATAAAATCATTGATTCTATTTTTCTTGGCATACTCCTCTAAATAAATCGCAGTACCCACACCTAAAATAATAGATACTGGCGCTACAACTGCCATTAACCAAAGCGAACCGATCAAGGCAGCTTTGATACCTGCCTTATCCGCAAATCGTGATGCAAAATTCATCAAGAAATCGATGTTTAAGTAATCGATACCCTGTGTCACAATGCGGTACAGCAAAACAGCTAAAGTTACAAGTGCAAACGTCGTAGCTAAGAAAAATAGGGTTTTCCAAACTTTATTTGCTGTAATACGCTTTGTCATTCGTTTCATGACGACCGTGTCATCCATATAGCGCATGCTAGTAAACCTCCCTGAAGCGTTTCGAAATATAGTGAGCAAGTAAATTCATTACTAGTGTAAAGATAAATAGTGTGAATCCTACTGAATAAATAGAGTAATAAATGGTTGTGCCATAACCCGCATCACCCGTTGAAACCTGTACAATGTATGCAGTCATTGTTTGAATAGAGTCTGTCACATTGAGATCAAATTTCGGTGTCGATCCACCTGCAAGCGATACAATCATTGTTTCACCTATTGCCCGGGAAATAGCTAACACAACGGAAGCCACAATCCCAGAAAGTGCAGCGGGTAGTACTACTTTGATTGCTACCTCAAATTTCGTCGCACCTAGAGCTAAAGCTCCTTCACGCATACTATTTGGTACAGATGACATAGCATCTTCTGAAAGAGATGTAATCATTGGTAAAATCATAATTCCCACAACAATACCAGGACTTAATGCATTAAATAGTTTGAGTCCAGGTACGATTTCTTGTAGGATTGGTGTGACAAATGTTAAAGCGAAGAAGCCATAAACAATTGTTGGCACACCTGCTAATACCTCTAAAATAGGTTTCACTGTACGTCTTGTTTTCTCACTTGCATATTCACTTAAATAGATAGCTGAAGCAATTCCAAATGGTACAGCTACTACAACTGCAATAAGTGTCACTTTTAATGTACCAGCGATTAATGGCAAAATCCCAAATAACGGTTCATTACCTGAAAATGGTAACCATTTTGTACCGAAAAGGAAATCCGTAATCGACACACGTTTAAAGAATTCAAACGTTTCAAAAATAAGGGTGAAAACAATGCCAAATGTTGTTAAAATCGAAATAATTGCTGCAGAAAATAATAGAGCTGGCATGGCTTTTTCCACTATTTTCTTTGTTTTTTGATTGCGCGAATTTGCAATTAATTGCTGCACAGATGATGTCTTATCTTCCTTTTGAGAAACCATTGGGAGCTCCTTTCAAATAAGTGAGGGAAAGAGCATACATCTCTTTCCCTCTATGCATGTCTTCTTATTTTAAGCCTTCTAAAGTTTTTAAGCCTTCAGTATATTTTTCTTCAGGTAAACGAACATAGCCAACTGCTTCAGCCATATCGCCTGCGTTTTCAAGTGTAAATTTAATGAAGTCGTAGGCTGCTTCATTGTCCTTCATAGCACTATTTTTTACGTATGTGAATAGTGGGCGTGAAAGTGGTGTATATTCGCCACCTTCAATTGTTTCATTAGTTGGCTCTACTCCATTTACTTTTACAATGTTTAATTTATCTTTATTTTCAAGGTAGTAAGCATAACCGAAGAAACCGATAGCGTTTTTATCACCAGCCACACCTTGCACTAGCATATTATCATCCTCTGATAATGTTGCTGAGCTTACTAGATCCGCCCCATCTAAAATGACTTCATCGAAGTAATCATATGTGCCTGAATCCGTACCTGGTGAATAGTAAATGATTTTTTCATCTGGCCAAGATGGATCAATATCAGACCATTTTTTCTCTTTTCCATCTTCAACCCAAATTTTTTGTAATTGTTCTACAGTTAAATCCTTCGCCCAATCATTTTCCGGATTCACCACTACTGATAAACCGTCATATGCTAAAGCTAGCTCTGTAAAATCAATGCCCGCTTCTTCTAATTTCGTTTTCTCTTCATCTTTTATATTACGAGATGCATTTGAAAAGTCTGTTTCACCTGCGATGAATTTTTCAAAACCACCACCAGTACCAGAAACCCCCACTGATACTTTGACATCTGGTTGTGTACCTGCATACTCTTCAACAACTGCCTCAATGATTGGTGCAACTGTTGATGAGCCATCTCCAGCTACAGACCCTTGTAGCTTTTCATCAGCAGCTTCTTGTCCTGAGCTTGCTGGTGCGTTCGTTTCTGCATTGTTTCCATTTTGTGCAGAATCGCTACCACATGCACCTAGCATTAATGCAGAACCCATTACTGCTGTCATCGTTAAGTACTTCCACTTTTTCATCTCATTTGCCTCCGTCATGAACTGTTTTATAGTTATTTGTCTTACAATCTTTACTATAATGACTGATTGTTGAAGTCGTATAAACGGTTCGTAAAAGAGATGTAAAGGAATGTAATGCTTTGTAAACGATTGTAAAGATGCATTTACAATCGAAGAAACTTGCTTCCCATTGGAAAGGTGCTATAATAAGCAATTGTGTCAGGAAATATAATATTTTAATGATAAGGAGAGTTTGACCTTTGTCATGAAACATGCAAAAGTACAAAATGTCGATTATTTTAAAACATATTTATCATTAGTAATGGAACATCGGGACTTCACACTTCAAGAGGCGATTGATTTTATGGTAGCTTCTTATTTCTATCACAATATAGAACTTTATGGAGTAAAGCCAAGAGAGCAATTTGAATTAGCCATTCAGCACTTATCTGCGTAAAGGTACTAAATATCATAAAGGGGCGTTTTGCTATGCAAACGCCCTTTTCATGTTGTTGAAAAACATACATAGACTTTTTGTGAAAGGTGAAAAATGGATTTCTGTGGGCGAGCGTCAAACGGCTTTCTCCGCTAACACTCTGTGCAGGGGCTCGCCTGACTCACTTCCCTCAGGAGTCAAGTAGCCTTCCACACCAACCCATAAAAATATTATCTTTTTAGCAAAGGTTTCCACTACTCATTTTATGGAGGGAGTTGTCACTCATCACTTCTCCAAATTGAAAATAAGAGCCTATCCTCTCACTAATCATACAAATAATGGGCTATTTTGATCGCTACCTCTAGTATGAAAGATAAGGAAGAGACACTTTTGCAGAATGGTTGATTGAAGTGGAGCCAGCGTCACAGATGAGACCCTGGAGCGAACGTAAGTGAGTGAAGCGGCTCATCGGACGCCCCCTGGAAAGGACGCTGGCGGAACGGAAATCAACCTCTCGCCTTGCCAAAAGGTCTTTTTCTGTTAGAGACATGAGCTTTTTTCAACAACATGAAAGGGACGTTTTGCTATGCAAACGTCCCTTTCACTACTTAGTTTAGTTTAAATTTTGCGACTGACTGATTGAGTTCATCAGCAATTTTGACAAGTTCCTCTGAATTGTGCACAATGTCAACGATCGCTATAGTGGATTTTTGAATAAGTGCCGATGTATTTTCCACCCCTGCCTGTGCCTCTTCTGTCACAGCAGCTACATTTTCAAGCGAATTATTCATATTACTACCACGTTCTGAAATAATTTGTACATCATGTGCAATACCATGAATTTGTTGCTGCATTTGTTCAACAGCTTCATAAATATGAGTGAAAGTTTTACCTGTTTCTCTTAATGTGTTTGTCCCTTTGTCTGCTTGCTGATATCCTTGTTCTAACAATTTCGTCACTTCACCGGATTCTCTTTGCACACCTGTAACTATAGCAGTAATATCGCCAATGGAGCTCTTTACCTCTTCCGCCAGCTTTCGTACCTCATCGGCTACAATTGCAAAACCTTTACCTTGTTCTCCCGCACGTGCTGCTTCAATGGCTGCATTTAACGCTAATAAGTTCGTTTGATCTGCAATTCCTTCAATCACCTGCACTAAGCTCGAAATATCCCTTGTTTGATGGTCCAGCCTCTTTACTTGCTCCACCGAGTCCTCCACATTTTTATAAAGAATGGTTATTTGCTTTTCTGCCTCTATGATATGTTTATAGCCTTGGTCTGTTAATGCAAGAACATCTACAGACTCTGTATGTAGCACTGTGCCTTTTTGATTAGCATCGTCTATTTGGATAGTAAAATCCTTCATCATTTCCGAAATATCAACGGTTGCTATTGCTTGCTCCTCAGAACCTAATGCTAACTCCGTCATTGTTTTTTCTACAATATCATTCCCCTGTTTTATTTCCTCCATATGGCTTAATTGATTGCTAGACATGGAAGCAAGGTTGGAGGAATGTTGGTGAATGCCTTGAATAACCTGCCTTAAGTGGTTGGTCATTTTTTGAAAAGCTATTGTTAAAGTACCAATTTCATCTGATCTTGTTGTTTCAATAGTTGTTGATAAATCGCCTTCTCCAATTTTTTTCACCTGATCTGCCAGTTTTTTTATAGGGGCTACTAGATAGGAGCTCAAACTATAAACCGCAATCATACTCACTAGCAAGGCCACACCAATAAAGAGTATTAAATTTCTTTTTTGTGTCGCCATTTCTGCATAAATCGCTGTAGCATCTAAATCCGCACCAATAATTCCAATTACTTCGCCAGAGCTTGCTTTTATGGGGATATAGGCTGAAATCAGTGCGCCATATGACGCTTCATTTGTCATTTCAATTTGCGCGCTGCCTGTTTCAAACGTTTTTTCAATTCGTGGCAAAATTTCTGGGCTGTCCTCTTTTTCACCTAAAAGAGACTCATTGTCATCACCTACTGGTAAGCCATCTACCATATAAAAATAATCATATCCATTCGCTGTTTGATTACGTCCCATCGTATATAAATAGACAAGGCCTGTTGACTCACGATAATCATTTAGCGTCTCTCGTAAATCATAATAGTATGTTAAATCTTGATCTGCTGCTAGCGTAATTTCTTTCTCGTATTGATCTATATCGATTTTACTTAATGATTGCATGGCTATCGTTCCCGCTACATTGCTTAAAGATTCTTCAATTAACTGTACTGAAGAACGATAGGTCGACCATGCAATCAATATAGAAATAATGAACACTACTAGAGAAAAATAGAGCGTCATCTTTTTCTGTATACTCCCCCGCATCTCAACCACCCCTGTTGTTTTTATAGTGAATAGAAATCAACTAGCTCATATTCAATGACTTATCATTGCCATCATAAGCTACACATTCCATATTTACTTAAGGATTAGCGTAACATCATTTAAAATTCATGACTAGTCTTGAAAAGAGTAAAAATAAAAACGAATTTGGAAAATAAATTTTCCAAATTCGTTTTTATATTAGAGCATCTCAAATGCCCTTTATTCCTGCTCATCCTCACCAATTTTTTCTTCTGTAATCGCTGGTAAAATTGGCTGTTTTACATTGCTATCTGTCACTTTTTCAGCTTGGTATTTTGCTTTTAATTCAAAATACTTATCTAATGACCGTCTAGCAATGACATTATTTTGATAGTAGTGTGGAGCTAAATTTGTATTAACCCATGGGATAACAACTGCATAGGCAATTTCAGGATTTTCATATGGTGCAAAACCAACATGTGTTAAGTTAATCGTGTTTGTACCGTAGTGCTCACGTAATGGACCATAATAAACTACCTCTGCTGTCCCTGTTTTCCCTGCAGCTGAATAGGGAGCATCCGCAAATTGAGCTCGTGCTGTACCTTGATTACCCGTGTATACACGACGTAATCCTTGTTTTACATAATCGATCTCTTCTCTAGGATTATCAATTTGATTCAAAATAGTTGGTCCTATTTCTGTCACTAATTGGCCTAATTGTTTGCCATCTTGAGATGGATCACGAACCTGTTTCACAACATGTGGCTGAATACGATAGCCACCATTGGCAACTGTTGAAATATATTGCGCAAGTTGAAGTGGTGTATACGTATCATACTGACCAATAGCCAAGTCAAGTGTTTTACCACCCATTGTTGGACCTGATGGACCACGCACCCCACTAAATTCATTTGGTAAATCAATGCCTGTTTTCACACCTAATCCAAATTGCGCATAATTATTACGCATTTTTGAGAACGTATCGTCCTTTAAGCGTAATGGCATACCATAACTATAAGGTGTTCCATTAAGCAGCAACGCAATCTTAAACATATAGGAGTTGGAAGAACGTTCTAATGCCAACAGGTCATTCATTGGTACATAGCCATAACGGTTAAAAATAGACGCTTTAGGATCAGTGCTAGCTAATTTAATAGGCTCATCCCCCATAGAAGTGCCCATGGATATAACGCCTTGATTGTAACCAGTAAGAACGGTCGCTGCTTTAACCGATGAACCTGCTTCATAAGCCGTTGTAAATGATCCATATGCATAGTCAACGACCATATTTTTTCCTGTTTCAGGATCTTTCTCTATTTTTTTACCAACCATCGATAAAATGTCGCCTGTATTTGGATCCATCATGATTAGGAAGGCACGGTCTAATAAATAGGAGCCTGGAAGTGCCTTTAAATTAAGCAATTCTTCTTCCACAATCTTATCCGTTTCCGCCTGTAACTCACTATCCAATGAAAGGATTAAATCTTTACCTGGCTCCCCTTCATAGGTTGTCACGGTGTCGACTACCTGGCCTTTTTTATTGGTAATGTTTTTAACAACGGTTTTTTGACCTTGTAGTAATTCTTCATATTGTGCTTCAATATAACTTTCTCCCACACGGTCATTACGTGAGTAGTCACGTGCTAAATAATAATTAAGCTTTTCTTTCGGTATCCCTTTTGTTGGGACCGTTGTTCGGCCAAGAATAGATAAAGACGATAATTTGACGCGTTTCCAATCTGTTGTTGTATTCACGCCTGGTAATTCTGTTAAACGCTCAGATACACGGGCAAATTCATCCGCTGATACATTTTCACTTTTAATAATTTGAGGAGATAAATTATAGCCAGATACCATCTCACGATAAATCGCTAATACTTCTAAATCTGCCTCTGTTAATTGTAAAAGTTCATCATTCGTTATACGTTCGCGTACCAGTTTATCAATTTCTGCATTGATTTGACTTGTTGTAATATTTTCTTGTGCTCGAATTTTATCCTCTTCTGCCTTCGTGATTTTTTCATAGGCAGCATCATGATTTTGTAGAATCCAGAAATCCTGTTTATCACGCAACGTGACACGCTTCGTTGGCTGTTCAATTAATTGCGCCAGCTTTTTCGCGATATCAAGCATCTCCTCTGTTGTGGTCGTTTGCATTTTCGTATACGTAATGGCATTTTCCGGGTGATTATCCACTAAAATACGTCCGTATCGATCATACATACGTCCCCTCGGCACACTTGTATTGACAGGTACCTCTTCTTTACGCTCTAAATCACGTACATAATCTTCCCCTTTGACGATTTGCATATAACCAAGTCTAAAAATTAACATTGAAAATACGATAAATATTGCAAAGAAAAGGATATTCATACGAAATGTTAAATTAGAATGATGTTTTGCTTTAACACTCGCCGCGCGATTTTTCCCTGGTGCTTTGCGCATATGCATTCCCCTCCTCATCTTCTGATCATTTCAATACACGATACCTAGTATACCATTCGAAGGTATGACAGAAAAGCACGCACTTATGAATTCTTATGTAAAACATCATTTATTTGACGGTACTTTATGTAGAAAGGTTGCCCTATTTCACGCTCTCTATTTATTTAGGTTCCTCTATCCGTATATTTCTAGATTCTCTCCCTTATTTTTGCTGTTTTATCCAATAAAAAAAGGCTATGCCTCCGTGATTGCTCACTTTAGGCACAGCCGATTATTCATTCTTATTTTGCAGCTTGGAATTTAGCTTCCACTACATCCCAGTTTACTACGTTCCAGAAAGCACCGATGTAATCTGGACGACGGTTTTGGTAGTTTAGGTAGTATGCATGTTCCCATACATCTAGGCCTAAAACTGGTGTTTTACCTTCCATTACTGGAGAGTCTTGGTTTGGAGTAGACGTAACAGCAACTGAGTCACCATCAACGATTAACCAAGCCCAACCTGAACCGAAGCGAGTTGTAGCAGCTTTTGCAAATTCTTCTTTGAAAGCATCGAAAGAACCGAATTTAGCATCGATTGCTTTTGCAACTTCGCCAACTGGTGTATTTGAACCGCCTGGAGCGATTACTTCCCAGAATAATGTATGGTTAGCATGTCCGCCACCGTTGTTGCGTACAGCAGTTTGTTTGTCAGCTGGAAGAGCATCAAGGTTTGCGATTAAGTCGTTAATGTCTTTTTCTGCAAATTCAGTACCTTCTACTGCTGCGTTTAAGTTTGTTACATAAGTATTGTGGTGTTTAGAATGGTGAATTTCCATTGTTTTTGCATCGATATGTGGTTCTAATGCGTCATAAGCGTAAGTTAATTGTGGTAATTCGTAAGCCATTGTTAAGTTCCTCCCTAAAATAAGAAATAATTAGTACATCCTTAGATTATCAAAATTGGTCAAACCATTCAACGAAAAATACTTCAATTTGAAGATTTCAGCCTTTTGACTGAAATACCGATACGTTTACTATCTTACCCTTTCATCCAACACACTAAACCTTCAAAGGGAGGCATTAAATGGCGATAAAAAATACAATAATCATCACAATTTGAATAACGGCCTTTGCAACAGTAGATGTCAAAAAGCCAATTAAAGAACCCACACCACTTTTTACCGCCTCACTAAATGTACGTTTCTCAACGATTAGTTCAGCAATCACAGCCCCTAGAAATGGTCCGATTAAAATCCCCGCCACTGGGATAACAAATGGACCAATCAATAAACCGATGGTGCTGCCCCACATTCCCGCATTGGAACCACCAAACTTTTTAATGCCAAACGCATTTGCCACAGTATCTGCCCCAAATAACAACACGACAAATAGTATTTCAATGACCCAAAACCACCAGCTTAGCTCTGCGAATGAGAAAAATAAGCCATAGAGCAAAAATCCACCGACTAAAAACAGTACACCGGGAATTATCGGATATACTAAACCAATAAATGAAATCATAAAGCAGGCAATCACTAAGATCCAGCCAACAACTTCCATAACGTTTCTCTCCTTTAACGTGCATTGCCTTTCATACGGAATAACAAAGTGAAAAGTTTCATTTCATTAATGACGAATGCCTAAAATAGAATCTGCAATGTTGACTGCATGGTCTCCTATACGCTCTAGATTGCTAACGATATCCATATAAACAATTCCTGCCGCTCCACTACATTCATTCGTATTTAATCGTGCAATATGCTTTTGACGCAGTTTATCTTCCATATCATCTATCAAGCTTTCTAGCTCTGTTACTTCTTGAGCTAAACTTAAGCTTGCCGTATCCAATGCTTCTATACTTTTACGTACCGCCTCTATGGCTAAACTAAACATACCAATTAAATCTTGTCGTGCTGATTTACTTAAGCTTACCTCATGATGATCCTTGTATTGTAAAAGCTCTAATATATTTTCAAAGTGATCTCCAATTCGCTCAAAGTCTCTTACATTTGTTAGTAAGCTATGATGTCTCACTGAGTCTGCACGAGAAAGAGGCTGCTTAGACACCATTACTAAATAATCAGTAATTTCATTGTCTAGATGATTAAGGCCGACTTCTAGCTGTAGCACCGTTGGGATATGTTCCGCCTCTCCTGATTTCATATATAAAAAGGTTTCTTCCAACCCACGCAATGCATGTTCACCCATTCGCAATACCTCTTCTTTAGCTTGACCAAGCGCAATGGCAGGAGAGGCATCGATGAATGAAGGATCTAAATGCTTTGTTGTTACATTAATATTGCCATCATGTCCTGGTAGTAACTTCGTAACCAATGCTGCGAGTCCAGCAATAAATGGTAGTTGGATCATCATATTAAACACATTGAATGAGCCATGAGCAATGGCAATTTGCATGCGAGGCTCTAAATGAAATACCCCACTGATCCACTGTACATATTGCATAAACGGTGTAAACAATAACATGAAAATGATCGTCCCAATGACATTAAATAGCACATGAGCCGCTGCTGCGCGCTTAGCGTAAATAGAAGCACCAAGAGAAGCTAAAACAGCTGTAATGGTCGTGCCAATATTTTCACCGAATAAAATCGGTAAAGCACTATTTAAACCAATTAACTGCTCAGCATATAAACCTTGCAGCACCCCAACTGTTGCGGTAGAGCTTTGCACAAGTAAGGTGAAAATGGTTCCTAAAAATATGCCTAATATCGGTTGATTACTTAGGTGAAGCGTTAACGATGCAAAATCTGCAAGCTGATGTAACGCCTGCATACTAGCACTCATCAACTCTAGTCCTAAAAACAAACCGCCAAAGCCAAACAGAATTTGACCAATATGTTGATATGTTGCTTTCTTTAAGAAAAATAAACAGCCTGCACCAATTGCCAATAAAGGGTAAAAATAGAGTCCAATATTAATACCAATAATAAATGCCGTTATGGTAGTACCGATATTTGCTCCCATGATGACACCAATTGCTTGACGCAATGTTAAAAAACCAGCACTCACTAACCCTACAGTTATGACTGTTGTGGCAGAACTTGATTGTATGCAAATCGTTACAAATATCCCTACCAGGACACCCATAATCGGGTTTGTGGTAAAGCGATTTAACCATTCTCGCAACCGATCATCCGCTGATTTTTGAAGCCCGTCTCCCATGAATTTAATGGAAAATAAAAAGACCCCTAACCCACCTAAAAACTGAAAGAGTATGCTTTGCCAATCTATTGTCAATTGTTTTCGCTCCAATTCCTACATCTCTACTACTCTAGTTCTAATCATTAAATGATTCCAAACAAAAAGTAAAGAATTCCTTTAACTTCTTTACATAATGTTAACATTTTAACATCAAGACCCTCCTCATTTATACTTCTTTCATATCTTGTCTTCTTTGAACATGTTAAAATATCGATTGGAGGAGATATAGTATGAAACACTCACAGCTTTTTATCGATAGTCTTATACATCCTAAAAAACTAGCAGCCTATCGTTTATTACCTATTGGAAAGGTTATTCAATATACTTTTCTACTTATTACCATTGTGTCCGTATTCTCTTTAGGTCGCTTTGCAGCAGGTATGTCTGTTGATACATTTGATATGGATAGTTTAACTGGTTTAACAGATTACATAGAGGGCATTAAATGGCTTTTATACCCATTCACCTTCCTAATGCTTTTCGTCGTGACAACAATGCTTATTTTTGCACAAATTGCCCTTTATGCTTTAGCAGGTTTATTTATCTTGAAAGCGATGAAGCGTCGAGGTGAATATCGCCACATCTGGAGAACAACAACTTTTGCTATCACTTGGGCAACGTTACTATCGATGCTAGCAGACTATTTGCCCGTTAACAGTACTGTTATCACTGTACTCTCTTTATTTTTAACCATTTCTCTATTAATTGTGGCCTTTACAAAATATCCAAAACAACCAAATATAAAATAATGTGCATGAATCCCCTCTCTTCTCAATATAGTGTAGAAAAGGAGGGGATTTTTTGCGCGCATTCATCTTAACAACTATCATCATCGTAATTGCCTTTGTCGTCAAAGTAGATTTAACAGAAGGGTCCATCCCGCTTGCGGCTTTATCCACAAAGAGCTCAGAAAATGGACTTTGTGAAAAACAGCGTGAGCCAAATTATATTACCGTACAAACGATTGAAGGAGATACCGTCCATAGTTTATTTGCCCTACACCCTGCAAAAGTTCCCATGACCTTTCCAGAACGCTTACAACTTTTTTACAACTTAAACCCACACTTACAATTACAAGCACTAGTTCCAGGTGAAAATATCAAGCTCCCTCTCTCGTTTGAGCTTGAAAACAATTGCGGAAAATGAAAAGTTAGCGTTTCTTCCTTGTCCTTATTTTCTTACACTGCTAAAATAAATGACAGTGACGGCTGAAAATAGTGGCCCGAAAAGGAGAGAAAGTTAATGAGTGAAATTTGTCACCGTTCAAATACGCGTCCGGTGCGTGTCGGTAACTTAACAATTGGTGGTAGTAATGAATTATTCATTCAAAGTATGTGTACAACCAAAACACATGATGTAGAAGCAACAGTTGCAGAAATTCTGCGTCTTGAGGAAGCGGGCTGTCAAATTGTTCGTGTTGCTGTACCAGATGAACGTGCAGCGGATGCGATTGCCGAAATCAAAAAACGTATTCATATTCCATTAGTAGCTGATATTCATTTTGATTATAGATTAGCATTAAAAGCCATTGAAAATGGTATCGATAAAGTACGTATTAATCCAGGTAATATTGGTCGTAAAGAAAAAGTGGAAGCTGTTGTCAATGCAGCCAAAGCGAAAGGTATACCCATTCGTATTGGTGTAAATGCCGGTTCATTAGAGCGTCATATTTTAGAAAAATACGGCTATCCTACAGCTGATGGTATGGTTGAATCTGCACTACACCATATTAAAATTTTGGAAGACTTGGACTTCCACGATATTATCGTGTCAATGAAGGCATCTGATGTTAATCTTGCTATTGAAGCCTATGAAAAAGCGGCTAAAGCCTTTAATTATCCGCTCCATTTAGGAATTACAGAGTCAGGGACATTATTTGCGGGTACTGTTAAATCAGCAGCAGGTCTTGGAGCCATCCTCTCAAAAGGCATTGGGAACACATTACGTATCTCCCTTTCTGCTGACCCTGTAGAAGAGATCAAAGTAGCACGAGAACTATTAAAATCATTTGGTCTCGCTTCTAATATGGCCACACTGATTTCTTGTCCAACATGTGGACGCATTGAAATTGATTTAATTTCTATCGCAAATGAAGTAGAGGAATATATTTCAAAATTAAGTGTACCTTTAAAAGTAGCTGTTCTAGGCTGTGCAGTAAACGGTCCTGGGGAAGCACGAGAAGCAGATATCGGTATCGCCGGTGCTCGTGGTGAAGGCTTACTATTTATGAAGGGGAAAACAGTTCGTAAAGTGCCAGAAGAAACAATGGTGGAAGAACTGAAGAAAGAAATTGATAAATTAGCAGCAGAAATGGAAGAAAAACGTGCAGCGGAAGAAGCACAAAAAGCGAATGCCTAAGGAGGTGCTAGCATGAAAAAGCCCCGCTTTGGTATTGATATTGATGGGACTGTGACATGTCCAAGTACACTCATTCCACATATTAATAAACAATACAATGTAAATATTACGCTGGACGATGTTTGTGAATATGATTTTTTATCTGCCTTTCCACACCCTATTGACCGAAGTGCCTTTAATACTTGGTTTAAGGAAAATGAGCCTTATATGTACGAAGTCTCTGAGGTAGCAAAAGATGCAAGAAATATTTTAACCGCTTGGAAAAATAATTTTGAGCTGTATTATATTTCTGCACGAGGTGAAAATGTTGCAGACATCACGGTCAATTGGTTTCATACCCAAGCTATACCATACGATCATATTGAGCTTCTCGGCAGCCATGATAAACTAGCTGCTGCTAAAAAACATCATGTAGAAGCTTTCTTTGAGGATAAGCACGATAATGCGGTGATGCTGGCAGAGGAATTAAAAATACCTGTTGTGTTATTTGATACACCATACAATCGTATTGCCGTTCCTAATAATGTTGTAAGGGTCTATAACTGGCAGGAAGCGAATCAATTTATTACACAATTTTTTAAATAAGTAGAAGAGCTGTTGGCAAGGTTGGATGAAAACTTCACCTTGTCAACAGCTCTTTCGATTTAATATTGAAATTTAGCTAGCGCTCCCTGTAAAGAGTCCGTCATAGCTGCCAATTGCTGGGCCTTACGATTGATGTCATGAACCGCTAAATTTTGCTGTTCCATCGTTGCCAATAGCTCCTCTGTTCCTGCTGAGGATTGCTGGCTGACAGCCGTCATATTTTCCACTGCACGCACAACTTCCTGCGTCTCCCTTTGAATGACACTGGAGGCAGCTGTCACATTATCAATTTGGGCTACTGTATCGACTATATGGCGTAAAATCGCATCAAGTGCCTGTTTATTGGCATCAATATACTGTGTGTTGGTTTGCACAGCTAAGACAACACTTTGCATAGCATCACTGGCCTTAGCCGCTTCCCTGACAACCATATCAATAATTAAGGCAATTTGGCTTGTTGATTTGGCTGATTCTTCTGCAAGCTTTCGTACTTCCTCTGCTACTATAGAGAAGCCCTTGCCATGCTCACCTGCACGAGCCGCTTCTATCGCCGCATTCAGTGCTAATAAATCCGTTTGACCTGCGATAGCATTAATGACTTGTAAAATACGATTAATTTCTGTTGATTGGTCACTGAGCTGTTGGACAACCGTAGCTGTCAGTGACACTTTTTCAGACATTGCCTCCATCCCTTGAATGGACTGCTCTGCATGAACCAACCCTTGTTTAGATGACGCTGTTGTTAGCTGAGAATCCTGTAGCATTTCCTCAATTGCCATTTGAATCGCTTGCAGTTTCTGCTCAACCTCCTGTGTGACCCCCAATGTGGTAGATGCTTGTTCGGCTTGTAAGGTAGCACCTGTCGCCAGCTCACTTGTTGTCGTCAACACCTGTTCGATACTGATGCTCATATCATTGGTAGAAGAACGTAATTCACCGCTGTATACATTCACCTGATTGGAAATATGTGTAGCCGCTTGTAACAGCTCGCGCATATTGTCTGTCATATGATTCATGGCATGTGCAAGCTCACCAATTTCATCCTTCGAACGAATCTGTAACGGCTCCACGGCTAAATTTCCTGCAGCAATGGTTTTGACCTGTTCCACTGTCTGAACCACTGGTTTTACGATCCGTTGAGCTATCCAAGTAATGGCTACAACTAACACAATAATACCAATAATGGCCAGTAGTATTGACAGCCACATCGCTTCACTTGCGGCTGCCATTACCTCATCGGAAGGAATAATTACCTGCAATGCCCACGGTGTCGCTGTTTGACCAATTTGAATAGGTGAAATCGCAATAAAGGAAGGTTTTTGTAAATAAGATGAATAATCCTCTACGATATAGGATTTGCCCTGTTCAACGGCAGTCAAAATTTCATCTGAATTTTTATATTTTGCCGTTTCAGCTACCGGCCTATTGACATAATCAGGAGAGGGATGGGAAACAAACATCCCTTTATGTGACACAATGGCACTATACCCTGTATCATATAGGACAATTTCATTATTAATAGCTACCAATGTTTCTAAGCTTATATCAACCCCAACAATACCAACGACCTTGCCATCTATTTGAATAGGAATAGCCGTAGAAGTCATCAATACCTCTTGTCCATCAATTGGGTAAGAAAGCGGCTCTAAAATAACCTCTTGCTTCAGCGTTTTAGGTAATACATAATAATCACTTGCTTCATAGTCTTCAAGCGGAGCAACCGTCACATCGTTGTTGCTACGTGCCCAATAGGGTAGGAAGCGACCCGATGCATCATGCCCTTCCATATTGGCAAAGTGAGCATCTTGTCCATCAAAGGCATTTGGCTCCCAAATCGTCCAAACCCCCAGAAAGGTGTTATTTTGTTCAAGTAATTGTTTGAACATGTCGTTTGCTAAATCACGATCTCCCTTATGATTGGCTACCATCGTTTGGAGATTAGAGGCTAATGTCCTCGCTGTATCCATCGCATAATCAAGTTCCATCTGCATTTTATATGCACTTTCAGACGCACGCGATTGAGCAAGCTGTCGTGCATCATCCACTGCTAATGAATTAGTTTTTACAATATTGACACTTAAAATAATGATGAACACAATCATCATCGTAGATAATGTTGTCAGTAAGATTTTATGTAGTAATTTCATATGTACCAGCTCCTGCCTATAGCAACTAAATAAATAATAGCATTTATGCACCAATAAATAACTAAAAATTCAGAAAAATAATCCTCATAGAAATCAACTTACAATTTAGCCGCATGTCATCCCGTTGTACAAAAGATGACACGCAGCTACTGTTGTCCATTAGTAATGGAATTTTGCTAGTGTTTGTTGTAAGGAGTTTGTCATGGCTGTTAAGCTTTCTGCCATACTTTGCAGCTCATGAACCGCGGTATTTTGCTGCTCCATCGTTGCTAATAGCTCCTCTGTTCCTGCTGAGGATTGCTCGCTAACGGCTGTCATATTTTCTACTGCTCGTACTACCTCTACTGTTTCCTTTTGAATTAAATGAGAGGCAGTTGTCACTTCGTCAATTTGCGCTACTGTCTCAACAATATGCTGTAAGATGGCATCAAGTGCTTGTTTATTGGCATCAAGATACTGTGTGTTGGTTTGCACAGCAGCCACGACATTTTGCATAGCATCGCTTGCTTTCACGGTCTCTTTCACAACTGTATCTATAATCGCTGCAATTTGACTTGTCGATTTGGCGGATCCCTCCGCAAGTTTGCGTACTTCCTCCGCTACGACAGAGAAGCCTTTCCCATGCTCACCTGCGCGAGCAGCCTCTATCGCCGCATTCAGTGCTAATAAATCCGTTTGACCTGCAATGGCATCGATTACTTGTAAAATACGATTAATTTCAGTCGATTGGTCACTGAGCTGCTGGACAACAGATGCTGTTAATGTGACTTGCTCCGCCATCGCCTCCATCCCTTGAATCGATTGTTCCGCATGAACCAACCCTTGCTTGGATGCCTGTGTTGTCTGCTGAGAGCGCTGCGTCATTTCTTTAATTGCCACTTGAATAGCTTGCAATTTCTGCTCAACCTCTTGCGTTACGCCTAATGTTAGGGCTGCTTGCTCGGCTTGTAAGGTTGCTCCTGTTGCCAACTCACCTGTTGTTGTTAGCACTTGGTCGATACTAACACTCATATTAGTTGTGGAGGACATGAGTCGATCACTATAGGCACTCGCCTGATTTGAAATTTGCGTCGCTTCTTGAATCAATGTTCGTGTATTACTTGTCATGATATTGACAGCCTTTGCTAAATGGCCAAGCTCGTCCTTGCTATCCTCTGCTAATGGTTCCACTGCTAAATTTCCATCTGCTACTGCTTGTACTTGTGCCACTGCCAATACAATAGGTCGAACAATTCGACGAATAAGCCATGTTAACACGATTAAAAGATAAATCATACCAGCAACGCCTATGATAACCATTGTCCATGTTAGCTTTGTTGTTTGTGCTAATACTTCTTGAGTCGGTACTGTGACCAGCAATGACCACGGTGTCTCAGTTTTCCCAATGTGAATGGGAGCAGTGACAATATAGCTATCCTCTTGTAAATAGCTTGAAAAATCCTGGATAACGGAAGACTTGCCCTGCTGAATGGCTGTTTGGATCTCTTTTATATATGTATAGTGTTCTTGCTCAGCAAGTGGCATTGTCACATAATCATTGTTTGGATGTGTCACAAACATGCCATTGTTCGAGATAATCGAGCCATAGCCATTATCAAATAATTTTACTTGTTGGCTTAGTTGAGCTAATGTTTCTAAACTCATATCCACGGCCACGATGCCTTTAAATTCATTGTCAATCGTAACAGGCACAATAATGGACGTTAATAGCACATCCTTACCAGCGACAGGATAAACAAATGGTTCCAAAATCATTTCCTGCCCTTTTTGTTTCGGTAAAAGATAAAAATCGGACGTATCATAATCTACAATAGGAGAATGAACGATCCTATCGCCATCTCGCGTCCAGAATGGAACATAGCGTCCTGTTGTATCATGTCTATCTGTATTGACGTATTTTTCATCTTGCCCGTCAAAGGCATTAGGCTCCCATACAGACCAAACACCCATAAATTGCTCATTATTATTCAAAATACGTTGGAACATAGCATCTGTTAAAGCACGATCAGCCTTTTGTTCTTCCACCATTGTCGTTAAATTGGCTGCAAGCGTACGTGCTGTATCCATTGCATAATCCAGCTGAATTTGAATCTGATAGGCATTATCAGATGTTTCTGCCTGTGCCATTTTTTGAGCTGTTTCTATCGTTAAATTTTTTGTTTGATAAATATTCACAGCTGTTATAACTGCAAATACGACAAATACTGTGCCAATGACAGTGGCAAGTATTTTCCCCAATAAATTCATATGTATCATCCCCCTTTAGATAGAAAGTAATAGAGAAGTAACCAATTAAGCTAATTATAGCATTAGTTACTATGAGTAAAGTATCTAAATCAGAGGGATATATGTCTTTTTTATAGATAAAAACTCCTGCTTCCAGGAGTTTTTACAGTACAGCTCACTATATGTCAAGTATGCCTCGTAGCCAACGCTCCACAAAGTTTTCAAACGTAATACCATAATTATCATAAACAGCATGATAAACAAAATATGTTCCTAATCGATCAAGCATTTCATCATTAATTTTCATCACACACCGCTCCCATTCTCTTGAAATTTTACTAAATCTTCAGACTTCTATTCTTCCCAAATGCCGAACAATCAAGTGGAGGTCGCATCGTTGCAAAACCGTCACAATCTGCCGCCTTCATGCCCTTTCTTCGTATTTTTCTTTTCGTTAAGATAGTAATAACAACTTACTAGACTGGAGGGACTACTTGTGAAATGGATGACAAAAGTAGCTTGTATCACATGCATCTGCGCACTACTTTCTGGCTGTGGTAATCGATTATCAGAAATTAAAGATGCTGCTTCAGGCATCAATTCAGCTGCTAATTCCGCAGCTAGTGCAGTTAGTCGAGATGTCCATGCAATACGTGCTCTAGACATTAACTATAAAGATACATCGTTTACGGTTAATGACCTATTTAAAACTATTTTACGTGACATACGCTGGGATTATGACCTTGAAAAAAATGAGCTACATGTGAGAGGTACTTGGCAGTCTCCACTATTTTCTGATCAGGCATGGAGTGAAGAGATGAAAGAAAAGCTTGCTGAATCAGGCTTTGTAACTGTTACCTGTAAAATAATTGATGACAAAATTGATAGCCAGCACACGAACGTAACGCTTACATATAATGAAGAAGTTCTCTTACAAAAAAATGGTGAGGAAGCACTCCATCACCTCTATGATACTTATTTACTTCCGTAAACCTAGTAACGTCTCTACCATTTAATCCTGGTAGAAACGTTATTTTTTTTGTAAAGAAATTTTATAATTTCGAAATATTAGAGGCTATCATTTGAATAAACTAAAACCATCACGTTATAATCAAAGTATCACGTGATGGTTTGGAGGTGTTTGCATTGGGACAGAGAAATTAAAAATTGGCGAGCTTGCAGAAAAAACAGGCATTACTAAACGAACAATCGACTACTATACGAATATTGGTTTGCTAGATGCAGAACGTTCTGCAACAAATTATCGCTACTATGACCCAGCCATGATTAAACGGCTTCAATTTATTGAACAGCGCAAACAACAGGGGCTTTCACTCGTACAAATCCAACATGAGTTAAACATCACACCCTATGAAGAAATCGATGTACAAGTGCTTCGTTTAAAAATGCAAGATCTAGAGCATGATGTCACTTCTCTGCTAGCACAAATGAACAAGCAAGATGATAATAAAATTGAAACGATTAAGAAAAATGTTTCACCCGAAAGTATTGCATTGATGCAATCCTTATTATTACTCATTCATAATTAGGAGGTGACGTTCTGTTTTTACAGAACGACTATTTGGAGACCATAATAAACCTATCGATTTTTACCATTTTATTAGCTTTAACAGGCTTTTTCGTGGCAACAGAATTTGCCATTGTAAAAGTACGTTCCTCAAGACTTGATCAACTGGTTGCAGAAGGCAATAAAAAAGCAATTGCTGCAAAGCATGTTGTTCAACATTTAGACGAATACTTATCAGCCTGTCAATTAGGAATTACTGTAACAGCTCTTGGTATCGGGATGGTTGGTGAAAAAACATTTGAATTTATGCTTCACCCGCTATTCGAAATGATCGGCATTTCCGATAAGTATATGACGATCTTTACAATTGGAACAGCCTTTGCCATTGCAACGTTTTTACATGTAGTGGTCGGCGAGCTAGCCCCAAAAACGGCAGCTATTCAAAAAGCTGAATCCATTACACTTCTTTTCGCAAAACCAATTATGTTTTTCTATAAAATCATGTATCCATTTATTTGGTTCTTGAACGGCTCTGCACGCGTGTTAGTTGGTTTATTCGGCATGAAACCTGCTAGCGAACATGAGCTTTCTCATACAGAGGAAGAATTGCGATTATTACTGTCTGAAAGCTTTAAAAGTGGTGAAATCAATAAATCTGAGCTCAAATATGTCAATAACGTCTTCGAATTTGACGAACGTATTGCGCGCGAAATTATGGTTCCCCGAACAGAAATTGTTGGAATTGAACAAAATGAATCATTCACCAATATTATTCATTACATTGCGGCTGAAAAATATACGCGTTACCCGATCTATGATGGTGACCGAGATAATATATTAGGTTTCATCAATGCCAAAGAACTATTAACGCATGGTCTACTTGAACAACTGACAGACGACTCATTAGTTCTGGAGGATTTCATTAACCCTGTCATTCGAGTAATTGAAACCATTCCAGTCCAAGAATTACTTGTACGTATGCAAAAAGAACGAATCCATATGGCCATCCTCATGGATGAATATGGTGGCACATCTGGTCTAGTAACAGTTGAAGATATATTAGAAGAAATTGTTGGTGAGATTCGAGATGAATTTGATGATGATGAAATTGCGGATATTCGAAAAATTACAGATCATCACTATTTATTAAATGCAAAGATGCTTGTGGAAGATGTGGAAAATCTATTAAACATTACGCTGGATGCCGAAGAAGTGGAAACATTAGGTGGTTGGTTCTTAACTGTGAATAATGGCATTAAAGCATCAAAAAATATTGAGCTAGGCTCCTACATTTTTAGCATCTATGAACAACAAGGTCATCAAATTCATTATATTGAGGTACGTCCTCTTCGAAAAAATCTCCCTCTCAAAACAGAGGTTCAATCGTAATAGTATGAAACAGGTATTCCTTATTCCATTATTAGCCATTTCACTATATAATGAATAGAGAAAAATGATTCTAGTTGCAGGGGGCCATACACATGACATTATTTAAGCTATATCATTCAGATGGTATTCACATTATTACTGACGTAAAAAAACACAAAACAAATATTGAATTAAAAACAATCACGGGAGAAGTTCTATTTATTATCGTGGTAACAGATGAAAATTACACAGTCTACGATGATCGTTTTGCAGGCGCATCTAAGCAATTAAATTCTGTTGAAGCTTTCGATATTGATGGGAGTTTTCGTAGTTTAGATTTCGATAATATGCGCTCCTTATTTAAAGAATCTTTTACAAAGCTATTACAAGAGATTGCTGTGTGTGTTAAAAATAAAGAGGAGCTTGTAGATATTGATACACTTCGCCATAAAGTAAGTGCACAGATTAAAGGCATCCACTTCAGGGTGATCTCTGATACGAAAAAATATGAGATTTAA
Source organism: Lysinibacillus sp. FSL K6-0057 (assembly GCF_038630885.1). Taxonomy (NCBI): domain Bacteria; kingdom Bacillati; phylum Bacillota; class Bacilli; order Caryophanales; family Bacillaceae; genus Lysinibacillus; species Lysinibacillus sp. FSL K6-0057. The sequence continues at coordinate 3,296,474 of NZ_CP152047.1, forward strand.
CATCCGATAGACTGTCCATTATGGGCAGTCTGTTTTAATTTTAGTCCATCTCCTCACCTTCCCATGTTGAAAGAAAAACACGCATCTTTACTTTCATGTATAATGGAATTTAACAATCTGAAAATAAGGGGTGTTAGGATGAATCGTGAACAATTAATCACACTCGTTTCAGAAAAACTGAAATTAATCCGTACAGAAAAATCTTTTACACAGGATCAAATGAGTGATTTACTAGGACTATCCAAAAAAACACTTGTCCAAATTGAAAAAGGTCGAATACTAGCCGGCTGGACAACCACTGTCACTGTTTGCACGTTGTGTCGGGACAGCACGATATTACAGCATGAGCTTGGTGGTGATCCATTAGAGGTTGTGGACTTAATCGCGAATAATGGAACATTGCAGCCAAAAGAAAAAACGATGGGTGGATACATATGGTGGAAAAACATTCAGGAGCACGGTGGTTTTCGACTACAGCAAAACGTCATCAGTCAGCATTTCCGCATTTTAGACAGCCATAATTTTCGCCTAATTTCAACATTTGATGAGCAAATAGCAAAGCAAGCATGGGAAAAACTACAAATCTAATCTTACTATTGAACAGTAGAAGCATTGCTATTTGCTTCTGCTGTTACGTTTCCCCTTATCCTTCCCCTCATAAGTCATCCTCTCTAGACAAATGAATAAAGATATAAAATCACCTATCATATGATAAAAATAGTAGTAAGAGAATTATTTCTCTAAAATTTCTATGGAAAAAGCCAGGAGAAGCTGGAAAAGTCGAAATTTGTAGAATAATTCTCTATACTTAAGGGTAAAGTTGTACTATTAGAAAGGATGCTCGTAAATGAAGCGAATACTAGCAATTAGTGATATACATGGAGAATTAGGGCTGCTGGAAGAATTACTATTAAAAGCAAACTACGACCCAATGAACGATCAGCTTTTTTTACTAGGTGATTACATTGATAGAGGGCCCTCTTCTAGTGGTGTGTTAAATTTAGTGAGTGAATTACAGGCAAAGGGTGCACGCGTTTTGCTAGGCAATCATGAGGCGATCATGCTCAATGCATGCCGTTCAGGCCTTGCTAAACCATGGAACCATTGGGTAGGGCTTTGTGGTGGAGAGGCAACATTAGCAAGCTATGGCTACCAGCTAGAAGACTTTGAGGAAGCGATCCAAAGCAATACTTTGCCTAGCTTTATTAAAACATTGCCGAAGCTCGAAGAACATTTACAGTTAATCGAGACGTTTGAAATATACATTGAATTAGAGGATGCTATTTTTGTCCATGGTGGCGTTGTACCAGATGTTGCGATAGCCGAAACTGACCCCATGCGCTTACTTTGGATTCGCGAGGAATTTCATGCCGGCTATCAAGGAAAAAAAACGGTTATCTTCGGCCATACTCCTACCTATAACCTACACCACAATCCAACTGATTATCGTGTCTATTTCGGAGAAAATAATATTATTGGCATTGACGGTGGGGCTGTGTTTGGCGGACAGTTACATGCATTCGAATGGCCAAGTCGCCAAATCATTTCAGTCGATAATGAAAAAACAACAAATATACTCTGAAGAATGTATTCTAAAACCATAGTAGCAAAAGATTGTCTTTCATGTTACACATTAGCAAGAGCTTGCCCAATGACCGATTCTTGCTGAACAGTATACGAAAACAAATGGGTTACAGTTCATGTAGAATCATTTAAGTAGTAAAAAATGACAGCTATTTGTAAACATTATTCCTATTAATGATAGTTAGAATTAGGAAAATAGTGAATTGGTATATAATGTTGAATAGTGTATTATCAAATCAGTACATCACTAAAATAATAGTGGTGTGCTTTTTTATTTGTAGACCACTTGTATCTTTAAAACAAAATTTAACCGTTTGTAAGAAAGTTGTATCGTTTATAAAAAAGATGAACTGTTTTTTTAGAACTTAGAATAATAATTTAAAAAAGTTTGAACAAAAATCCTGTTATATGCAGGATTTTTCTTTATTCAGCAATTGGGCCATATTGTTGAACAACACCTTTAAAGAAAATTGGATTTTTATGTTAGAGTATGGATAAGATTGTGTAGGATTGTAGGTTTTCAAATTATATAAAGGAAATTTTTAAAAGATTAACATTTCTGTTATTCTTTTTTTCTTTTGTGATAGATTTATCGTATTCATTTCATATTACATAGTAGGTACCAATATTCATTGAGCGGGGTGAACAATTGAAAATTACAGAGAACAATGTTGTACAACACATACAGAAAAAAAATGAAAAAGCAATTCCTTTTATTATTAATCAGTATGGTGGTTTACTTACAGCGATCATTAAACGTCATTTAAATTACCGGCAGCAAGATTATGAAGAATGCCTTGATGATGTTTTATTATCGATATGGAATAATGTTCATTCCTTTGATCCTAAGAAAAATTCATTCAAACAATGGATTGCAGCGATTGCAAAGTATAAAGCAATTGATTATCAAAGAAGACAAATTACCATACAAAATCAGCAATTTTCCGTTTCAGAAATTGATGAATCCATGGTAAAGGCAAAACAACCATCAGAAGAAAACTGCGTTGAGGAACTCCTTGAGCAATTGTCAGCTAGTGAACGGGAAATCTTTGAAAAATACTATTTAGAAGGAACCCCTTCAAGTGAAATAGCAAAAGAATTTGATGCGAAAGAGTCTTGGGTTTATAACAAGCTTTCCAGAGGACGTAAAAAGCTTAAAAGTTTTTTAGTTCAAAAAATGAAGTGTGAGGAGTGAGAATATGTCTATTTATAAAGATTTAAATGATATGAATATTGATTTGGAACAGTATGAAGAACAAAACCTTACAAACTTCGAGAAAAAGAAATGGGAAAAGCGTATATTAAAAAAAATAAGTAAAGAAAAGCCATCTCACGTAAAAAAATATTTAGGAGTTACAGCAGCTGTAGCAATGATTTTTAGTTTGATTATTGTTACGGGTTTAATTTCGCCAACGATGGCTGCGACGATGAAAGAAGTGCCTTTATTATCATCTGTTTTTAAATTTACAAGGGATCTTGGTCTACACGCCGCAGATGAAAAGGGACTCTCAACAAAATTGAACACAAGCGTTACGCATGAAGGCTTTACATTAAATGTTACAGAAGTAGTGTATGACGGTACACGTGTTGCAATCGGGATTGAACGCCATCATAAAGAAGGTGAAAATGCCAAAGAAAGTTTATCAGATCAAATTAGTAATATTGAATTTTTACTAAATGGTGAACTATTGAATCAAACCAATTTTAGTGGTGTTTTTGGACAACCAAGTAAGGATAAGAATTCAGCAATATTTGAATTTGCAGATTTGAAAAACCAAGGTGGAAGTCCTTTCCCAAAGAAGTTTAATTTGACATTATACATTACAATAACTGGGATTTCTGAACCTTTTAAAATGGATATTCCAGTGAGTGATATTGGTAACTATGTAAACTTACAACCTAATATAAGTAGAAAATACAAAAATAATCAGTTTACTATTGAACAAATTATGCTAACGCCCATAACAACTAGTATTACAACAAGAATAGCCTTGCTTGATAAATCAACTTCTGTAGATTTCCGGGGAGGAATTCATATCGCAGTTTTTGATGAACAGGGTCATGAACTAAAACTAATTCATGGCAATGGTAGACGTGAGACAAATAAAGGAAATAGCGATCTCATTATGGATCTACGGGTACATCCATTTGAAACCTTACCAAAAGCCATTACAATCAAACCGTATATTCATCTTTATGACGATGAGGGATCATACCAACTGGATGAAAACGGAGATCCGAAGATTCAATACATTCCAGAGCTAGAAATAGCAATACCAATTAACTCAAAAGAATAAGTATCAAGTAGTGCTCCGTTAGATTTAAACGCTTTAACTAGAGTAGTTCCTGTATTTATCATAATAGCTTTATTACGAACAAGACGTACAACAATATTTCCATACAAAACTAACCAATGAGTACCTTGGATAGCGTATTCAGAGCTATAAGCGATTTTAGGAGTAAGCCCATATTTTAGTTATTCCATTAAAGGCGCGATTGTGGAGCAACACAGGTAGAAAATAATCAAAATTTTTTATAATAACCTAACTTAAAACTGCTAAAGAAGAATCCCTTTTGATCAAACTTTTTTCAAAAGGGATTCTTCTTATTTATCGTAAAATAAGGGTTTGCGAAGTATTTTTGCTCAAAAGACATCTTTTTATGGAATTACATATAACGATTGCTGTCTCTTTTTCAAATAAAGCATCCCGTTAATTGAAGAGTATCTCCAAAACTATAGAAATTTTCTTTTTTTCTTTCGTCTATCAAACCAAGGCACAATTTTCTTTTCATATATTTTCATTCCTACATATCCATCAACAAAAGCAGCGAATAATCCAATAAGAATCATGCTTATTCCCGTATTGTCAGCCAAAACAATTGGTTTAAGCACTGTAAAAACAACCAAGAACACGATTGGCACTGTTAAACCAACCCATAAACTCACAAAGGTTATAGCCATTTTCCCCATCTCCCTTTAATAGTCATTATCAAGCGGTATTCTTTTCAATTCACTTGCACCGTTAGTTGAATAAGAATCAACATTTCTTTCGTGAACTTAGATAACCTAGGTGTATGATAGCTTCCATTGGTATACATCATAATCCAAACGATACTATAGTCATATAATTTACCTCTTTTATAAATAAAATAATCATGCACGAAATCAAGTGTGTATAGGGCAACTTACATCATGATTTCGCATTTAAAAATCAGAAACACTATCATAAAAAACCTTGTGTACTATATAACTTCATTTTTATTCTTCCTAAATATAAAAATTTACACAGTATCCCTTTGTTCTGAAAATTTCCCAATAGGATGTTTGACCTATCAAATCTTAACAATGTATTGCCTGATTTCATATATGTAATTTTTTCCACATCCACCTAAACTGACCCGTTAGTTGAATAGATAGAAGCTCCTTTTGAATTACTTAAGGTCATTTGTGAAAAGAAAAAGGATAGAAAGAGCAAATTTACTTAAGCTCTTCTATCCTTTTTCTTTCTATATATATAATGTGTGACATTATATAAGAATTCACTATTTAAAATAAATTTAGCTTCTACCTTAACTTTTAATAAAAACGCGTAAACTTGTTGGTTTTTATTTAGCAATTGCTTCTGAACTAAGTAAATTTTTCTTTTTCCCTGCCATTTCGGAAATAAATAGACATCAAAGGGGAAAATTAATATAGCTTAAAGATAACCCCTACTAACGAGTACACAATGACTGTTGAGAATAGTATAGTCATATGGAATAGTGAAAAAACAAACATTTTGGTAGCCCATTTCACTTGATCTGTATTACTATGATAGCCGTAAATACTCATCACTAGCCAAGCAACGCTTAAGATCAATGCCACGAGCATAATACCTACACTTAAAGAGCCAAATAAAAAGCTTGATAGAATCAATAAGATTAAATAAAAATTGGTTTGATAATACGTACGTCGCATTCCTTTGACAACTGGTAGCATGGGCACACTGGCTGCTTCATAGTCTATACGTTTGCGAATGGCAATAGCATAGAAATGCGGCATTTGCCAAATGACCATAACAAAAAACAAACCAAGTATCGCTGGGTGTGTAATATCTGTCGATACAGCAGACCAACCAATTAATGGCGGTACTGCACCACTAATACTACCGATTTCTGTATTATAAATCGTACGACGCTTTGTCCACATTGTATAAGGGACTACATATAGGAATACACCTAATAAACCAAATGCAGCAGCTAGCGGCGAAGCAAGTGCTAACACAGCTATCCCAATAATTAACATTACGACAGCTAATGATAAAGTCGATTTCGCTGACATTTCACCTGTAACAGTTGGTCGGCTTTGTGTACGAGGCATAATCGCATCAATGTCACGATCATAGACATTATTAAAGGCCCCTGCTGCTCCAATGACAAGGGCAGAACCGATTGTTGAAAAAATGATTTCTGGTATATTGTCTACAAACGTCATTTTATTTTTGTACATGCCTAGCGTTAAACCAGCCCACATAGGTATTAAATTGGATTTGATAATCCCTGTTTTGACGGTTTGCGCTAAAATAGAAGAACGTGATGACTTCCCTCTTGTTTTTTCGGAGGATTGTGGTTTATGCTCCGTTTTCAGATTTTGTTCCATTCAGCTTAATTCCTTTTCTCCATAATTTCTACACGCTTCCATCGATAGAAAGCGACAAAATTTGCATCTAGCACATCAAATTATTATTTTACCCCTTTTAGATCTGTTCTGTCTCTCTGTTCACATAAAGTACATGTTTTCATCTAACAAAGCACGCTCATTCACAACATCTTCTATGATACCACCGACTGACGTGAATTTGAACCTTCTTGCCTCGATTCTTCCAATCACTATAGGAGAAAAATAATTGGATGATAGATCCTACTGCAGTAGCCAAAAAAACCGAGACAAATCTTTGCCTCGGATTTCCTTTTATTGAATTTCTTCCTGCAGTTGCTGCGCTAAAAATGCCACCAAATCACGAAGATTGTCAGGTGTTACACCATGTCCATCTGGGTATTGTTTAAATGTCACCGTGGCACCAAATTGTTCAAAGATCTCTTTGCTTTCCATGCCCCATTGAGAAGGAATGACATAATCATAATCTCCGTGCGAAATAAAAGCCTGTAAATGTTCTACAGAACGGATGGCATATTCCTCTGTCACAAATTTGGGTGTATAGCCACTTAATGCAACGATTCCTGTCACTAAATTCCCCATAACAAAGGCAAGTGATTGTGCTAATACCGCCCCTTGGCTAAAGCCTAGAACAAATACTTTATGGGGATCGATTTGATATTCATCGATGGCCTCTAATAGAAATCGTTGCAATGCCACCAACACTTTATCAAAGATAGCACGATCTGGTTGCCCTACTTCTTGAATGGTGAAAAAAGCATAGCCAGGTTTCTGTGTAATCGGCCCTCGTAAGCTAAAAATATGACATTGCTCTTGGAAATCCTGCACTAATGTTGGTAAATCATCCTCATGGCTGCCCATGCCATGTAGCAAAAAAATAGCAGGGTATTTCTTCGTTGTATCCATATTTGTTGGTTGTGTATGGTTAAAAGTAAATGGTGTATTCATTCAATTAAATTCCTTTCACGTAAAGCTTCGTAACAAAATTAGCATAATTTTGTTTTATTGATTAGTCCATCTGTATGGTAGGCAATATAGCCATTAACAATACGTATCGTTTCTTGTGGGTCTGCGTCAAAGAGTATTTTGGATTGTTCTGGCGTTGATACAAGAACAGTTAATAAATCCATGCGCATGGAATGCCCAGCAGAGCTATACGCATAATCATAAATAATCGCTTCCTCTGTCATGCCTTCCGTCTCATATTGCTGATGGAATAAATCCTTTGCAGCATCCATTTGCTCTGCAACTTGTTGACGAATTCGCATCTGATGCATTAATAATTCCTCTTCAAGAGCTGCTGGCTTTAGCCACTTTTTTGCCTGGAGCATTTTTAGAAATTCCTGCTCCCAAGCCTGTTCATTTTCTGTAAAATAAAGCATATTAATCATCAACATATCCCAAAAGTCCATTGATGTTGCGGCTGATTGTCGCTGCATGGCAATCGTTTCCTTAAAATGCTCTTCCACTTTTGTAATATTCATATTGCGAACTAAATGATTACATACGTTTTCAATAAACTTATTTGCCACTTCTTGTGCCATAAAAAAATCCGTCCTTTATATCTACAAATCATTTTCTTTCTTATCATACCATGATTGTGGAATATGGCAACGAACCCCGCTCACTAGATTTCTAAGTGAAAAGGATGTCTCCATATGCGTTAGAGACATCCCAAAATCTTAGGAGAAAACATAGCTATCCATATTATCTATTGTATTTTGAATGGCCTCTTTCAATGACCGCTGCTGTTCGCCACAAGAAGCTAGTGCGTCCTCTAAAGTTATTGCCGCATTCGCCATAAATGGAGCCATTTGCAAATCTTTAGCTAATTGAATAAGTACGAGGGCTTTATTCCATTTCCAACGTGGGTTTGTGGGATCTAGATGTATCGCTTGCTCTAAATAACCAAGCGCATCGAAAGGCATCCAGCCAAAACGGTGCATGGTCTGTCCTGTGATTCCCCAGTAGACCGCTTTATTCGGGTTTTTCCTTACGGCTTGTTGAAAGCAGTGAACACTCTCATTGTAATGATGTGCGAATAAGAACAGCTCTCCCTGTGTAAAAAAAGACTGTGCTTTGTCAGCTGGTGTTCCTGTTTTCGCGACTTCCTCCAATTGCTGAATACGCTTCGCAAATGCCTCCTCATCTTTTATTGCCCGTATTTCTACAACTAGATCTGATTCTGGATAGCTTTCATCAGCACGTTCCACATGCTGTACTTCGATATGAGGAGTTGGCTTTGGATAGCGATCATATTCATACTCTTCTAATAAAGTGATATATTTTTGTGCCAGTGCTTTGTCCTCTTCGTTTGTCACCTGCTTCGCTAATTCATAGCATTTCATTAGCTCACCATTATAAAAATAATCATCGATTGACATTCATAATTCCTCCAGTGTACGACTATTCAGTATTTTTAGTATACACTACAAAAACAAAAGAGACTGTATCAAAATAACTTTTGATACAGTCTCTTGTTGTTGAAAAAAGATGATGTCAACGGCAGAAAAAGCAACTTGGCAAGGTGAGGGGTTGCTTTCCGTTCCGCCAGCGTTCTTTCCAGGGGGCGTCCGATGAGCCGCTAAATCCCCTTGGAGTGACGCTGGCTCCACTCCAATCAACCATTCTGCAAAAGTGGCTTTTCCTTATCTTTCAAACTAGCTAGCCGTAGTAATCAAATTAGCCCATTATTTGTATGATTAGAGAAAGGATAGACTCTTAATTTCATTGCGAAGAAGTGATGAGTGTCAAAAGCCCTCCATAAAATGGGTAGTGAAGACCTTCACTTTATTTGAAGACCTTTGCTAAAAAGTTAACATTTTGTAGGTTGGAGTGGAGGGCTACTTGACTCCCGTGGGATAGCGAGACAGGCGAAACCCTGCACGGAGCGGTAGCGGAGGAAGCGATTCGGCGCTCGCCCACAGGAAAGCAAGTAGCCTGCAACGGAAACCATTTTCACCTTTCACAAAAATTCTATTGATTGTTTTATTTTTCAACACTAAGAGACTGTATCAAAATAACTTTTGATACAGTCTCACACTTCTCTATTTATTTAACACAACGGTATTTAAGAATGTGCGTAAATCCTCTTCTTTTAAAGCCCCTACAAAACGATTTACTTCTTTACCATCTTCGAAACGAATGAATGTTGGTGTTGCTTTAATATTATATTTTTCCCATAAATCTTCGTATTCATAGACATTCAATTGAGCAATATCCACACCTAGCTCATCGGCAATCGGCATTAATTCAGGTGTAAATGCTTGACAGTGTACACAGATTGGACTGAAGAAATAAGCATTAACCGGTTCGCCCGCTTTAATTTTAGCTTCTAGTTCGTCTGGTAACATAATGTTTTGATAGTTTGCATCATCCAATTGATCAATTGTTTCTTGTTTTAGCTTTTTATCGCCATAAGGATTGTTTGCGCTTTCTAATTTACTTTTGTTTGAGACATTGGTAAGCACAATAATTGCTGCAAATAAAACAACAATCACTGAACCAATAATTAATAATTTTTTCACTAAAGTAGTGACCTCCTTTTTTACACTAAAAGCCCTAGTTTTAGTGCATTCGCGATTGATTATAAATTGTTTTGAAAACCTAGTAAACTAATTCGCCTTTAAATGAAGATATTTCACATTTATAACATAATTTTAAGTATATTTGGGAACATACATAATGAGAGTTCATGCAAAATTTGAATGTGGGGTGATTAGATGAAAAACTCGTTCCAGCATGTTTTTCAAATTTATTCAAAAGATATCCGTAATATTGTCACAAACTGGGTCGTAGCTGTCATTATCGGTGGACTAATTTTCCTTCCTTCTCTTTATGCTTGGCTAAATATTTATGCCTCCATGGACCCATACGCCCACACATCTAATATGAAGATCGCGATTGTCAATGAAGATACGGGAACCACTGTAAGAGATGAAGCAATCAATGTCGGGAATGAGGTTATCGAGACTTTACGTACCAATAAAAGCTTTACTTGGGCGCTCGAAACGGAGAAAAAAGCCAAGGAACATTTAAAAAATGGTGATTACTTTGCTGTCATTGTCATTCCAAATGATTTTTCCCAAAAACTAACCTCCATTCTAACCGACCAACCAACGAAGGCCCATATTGATTATTATGTAAATGAAAAAAAGAATCCTATTGCCCCTAAAATCACAAGTAAAGGAGCGAGCGTACTTACACAGCAGGTTTCGAATGAATTTGTATCCACCGTCAATGGGACACTTTTTTCTATTTTTAATACAATTGGAATTGAAATGGAACGTGACATTCCTGATTTCCGCAAATTCGAAAATTATGTTTTTACTATCGAACAGCATTTACCTGATATTAATTCATTTTTAACTCAAGCCTCTACTCAAGGAAAAGAGGCAAATCAATTACTTAATCAGGCGCTGACACAAGTTCCACAGGTGGAACAACTAACAACAGATGGTTTAACTACCATTCAAAAGGGTTTACATTTAGTGAATGAAGCAGATGCTTTGTTTAATGAACTATCTCCCGTCATCAAAAAAGATGTCGCAACTGTCCAAAATATCGCCCAACATTTTACAGATATCATCAATCAGCTCAATAGTATAAGCCTTGATCCTACCTCAATCACGCAAACGAAAGAGGCACTTAAAAATCAATTGGCAACATCCAAAGACAATATAACCAATAGTATTCAAACGCTTGAGGCACTGCAAAAATTAATTCAGGCAGATGCTTCGACTCGTAAGCAATTAGAGGACTCCTTAACAACCATTATCGGCTCTTTGCAGGAAAGTAATGCGGAAGCGAATCAACCAATCATCGAACAGCTTACAGCCATTCGCGAAGCTTTGGAAAATCCTCCAAGCTTCATTGATTCAACGTCAAATGCGCTTACCGCATTACAGCAATTGCAGAAATTACATGACGATATACTAAATAAAATCAATCAATTAAAACCAATTGATCAAGATGTCATCCAGCAGGATATTACAGCTATTCAACAAATCGCACAAAATGCAACGGCCAATTTACAGAAATTCTTATCCTACTATAACGAAAGGCTAGAGCCACAAATTCGATCCACCCTAACCAGTGCGAAACAAACTTTAATCAATGCTTCTGCCATGCTGACAGATGTAAAGCAATTCATACCTCAGGCAACAGATAAATTGACACAGGCCAAAAACACGCTAGGAACAGCGAATAACGCTATTCAAAAAATACAAACAGAATTTCCGACTTTAAGTTCTAAAATCAAAGAATTAGCGAATAAGCTACGAACGTTAGAAGAGGAAGCGGATATAGCAGAGATTGTGCAATTACTTAAAAATGATGTCAATGCTGAACGTGACTTCTTTGAGGAACCCATTAAACTAAAGGAACATCGCGTATTCCCTATTGCGAACTATGGAACAGCCATGACACCGTTTTACACAGTACTATCTATTTGGGTAGGCTGTTTACTGTTAATTTCATTATTATCTGTGAATCTTCATGGAGATACACCTTACAGTATTCGAGAAATTTACTTTGGGCGACTCTTAACATTTGCAACTTTTTCGTTTATTCAAACCCTTATTATTACTATCGGAGATATTTTCTTAGTAGATGGCTCCATTCAAGCACCTACCTACTTTATCTTATTTGGACTTTTCATTAGTCTCGTATTTGTAACGGTTGTCTATACACTCGTATCCGTCTTCGGCAATGTAGGGAAAGCATTAGCTATTGTGATGCTCGTGTTACAAATTGCTGGCTCTGGTGGAACCTATCCAGTTGAGTTACTGCCAAGGTTTTTCCAAATAATCAACCCGTTCTTACCTTTTACGTATGCGATTGAAATGATGCGTGAAGCTGTTGGAGGAATTATCTGGTCAACAGTCTGGATGGACCTTCTTTTCCTAGCAGGTTTCTGGTTCACTTTTATCCTGTTCGGCTTTTTCCTAAAAAAATTATTGAGCGAGAAAATGGAACATTTCATGAACAAAACACGTGGATTAGATATATTTCATTGATTTTCAACGAGGCTGCCTGTAAATGTTTATGAAAACGATGTTATAATGGAAGCATTGTAAACATGTAGGAGGCGCTATTTTTGAAGAAATCGATTTCTATTTTTGTTGTATTGGCGTTACTGTTATTAAGTGCTTGTGGAGAAAATAAAAACAGTGCTGATACCACTCCTGAGGCAAATGACGCCTCACATGAAGGACATAGCCATGCGGAGGCTTCGGGTGATATCCAAGAAGTAACCGCTTCTGCTGACGTCCTACCGACCTTTTTAGAGGACAAACAAGAAAATATTCGCTTAGTCTATCAAATCGCTGGACAATCGACAGAAATTCTCGAATGGATGCCATGCTATTGCGGCTGTGGAGAATCTGCTGGCCATCAAAGTAATTTAAACTGCTTTATTCAGGAAAAACGTGAGGATGGTTCTATCGTCTGGGATGATCATGGGACACGTTGTTTAGTTTGCTTAGAGATTGCTGTCCAGTCAGCACAACTGCATAAAGAAGGCAAGAGCTTAAAAGAGATTCGTCAGTTCATTGATGACACATATAAAGAAGGCTATGCAAAACCAACACCAACGGACATGCCTGCGTAAAAAAGCAAAGTCGCACAATCGCGACTTTGCTTTTATTGTTTCAATTGATTTTTCTTTCGTTTACGAAGGATGATATACAATATTACTGCGATGACAAGGATGAGCCCAAGAAATTCTGCAATTAAAATATAGGATATTTCACCTTTTTTATCTACCTTCACATCACCACTATCAGCTTTTTGCTCCACTGCCACGACAAATTGTCCTTCTTTTGTTTCAATCGCAGCGTCTGTCTGTGAATCTGTCTCTTTTAAGTGAGCATAAAAGTCACCTTTTACAGAAGCATGTTCTACTGAATGAATCCATAATAAAGGCTCGTTAAGCTGCCAGAAATTTTTTGTTATAAACACATATTGACCAATTGCCTCAGGTAAAAACCCTTGTGTGAGAAGCTGCTCAGATGTATGAGGAATTTTTGTGGCTTGTTTGGAAAGCCATGTGAGCTGTTCCATTTCGCCCATAAAAATCACTGCATGCTTTTGTAAAGCTTCCTCTGTTACATTCTTATCCTTCATCAGCGAAATTTGCGCCATATTGCCATTCGTCATTAGCGATTTATAAAGCGATACCATTGTTGTATCGTCCATTTCCCCATTATCAGGTATAACGATTAACGTATTTTCATGAAAAGCATTAGGAAAATCACGTAATGTAAATGTCGGTTCAGAAGTGTCCTTTGTAATCGATAATGTACTGTCACTATCAATGTAAATCCAATAGCGTTCATTGGTTGTTTCGCATGGATCTTCTAGTTGGAAGCCCGTTACTTCAAATTGGATATCGGTCATTGATAGTTTGTTGAGCACATTGGTTTGAATCGGTATAAGGGCCTCATACATATCTGTTGTTGTTTGTTCTAATTTTCGTAAATCTACTGCATGTGGCACATTATTGATATACGCGATCAATTCTAATTTTCGATCCTCATCCTCTTTGCTACCCGGTATAGTTGCTGATTTTTTGACTATCAAACGCATGAAAGCTTCTTTATTTGCCTCTAACTGTGGCAAGGACACATAGTAATGAGGTGTCATTGTCGCCTGGCTGGATAAAAGTCGATCCTCAAAGCCAAATTGCTTAAATGAAATCGTTGTATCAGATGAATCCTCTATTTTAGGAATATCTTGAATCGCTAATGTATCACCGATTAATTGCTCGAATAATCTTGCTTCGGTTAAAAAAGATAGTCGTTCCTGAATCACTTGTCCATTTGAAGAGGTTACGGCTAAAAGAGGTACTTTTCGATGAGAGTCTGTATTCACTAGTTCCTGCATCGTAAGTGTAATGACATCTTTCTCAACACTTATATTTTCTAACATCTTTTTCAATAGGCTTGTACTAAATTCATTTTTTGCCCCTACGATGATGATGGGACCTGTTATCTTATTAATAGCATCTTCACGCTCAATCTGTACATCTGTGTCACCATGTTCGGATAAAAAGGCTGCAAGCTGATACCCGCTGTTTAATGTGGCTTCAGAGGCTTGCTTTGGTACAATAACCGTCGTTGCATATCCCTCATAGCCTAAAAATGCAGCAGGATAGCTATTTAATGACCAAACATTGCTCTCCTCGCTAAATGCTGAAATAGACGATCCTATTTCAATACGTAGCCAATTTCCCGCGTTGCCAGGTGGTACACAAATCCCTTCTTTAAGAATGCCATAAAAACTAGCTGAAATTTTATGAGAACCCTTTAGCAGTGCTTCTTTTGGAAGATTGACGGTAACAGTCTGTTTTAATAAATCTGCTTTCAATGGGATTGTTTTAATGGCTACATCATCCACTTTCACCGTGAAGGAGGATGGCGCTATAAGTAGCTCAGAATGCTGGATTTGAAAAGTAACGTGCTGGTTATTGAATGCTACATCCTCGTTTAGATTGTAATAAAAATCTCTGGAAGAGGAAGGTCCCTGTAATTCAATTGGCTGTGCTAATAATGGCTTTTTCTGCTGTTGATTGCCTTCAATTGCAATGGTGTTGTCATCTACGGTAATGGTAGCTGCAACTGCATCATTAGCAAAACATAAAAAACCAATACAGAATAAACATAAATAGAAAAATTTGGTTCTCATTATTTTGCTCCTTTATCTGATTGCTTGGAAAAACGCTCTGTCTTATACCACTGAACTTCTTGGCCTGTAAACATGCGCTTTATTTCTAATAGTAATGACCAAACGACTAGTACAATCCACATTTGTGAATAGGTAAAATACATAAGTATGACATAGAAGAAATTTTTTCGATTCATTTCTGTTTTTTCAATACTTAAGGTAATCATCACTTCACCTAAAAATAGTAAAAAGGCTAAAACCCATAAAACAAGGGCAATGTCGCCAACGGTCAATCCAATATCATAAAATAAATTAATAATAAACAGGGCATTGGATAAAATGACACCAAAGAAAAATAAAAAATACGTAAAGAAGAAATAAAATAAATCAAATATTATACTTTTTCTTTTTAGGGTGAAAAATTGACTTAAAAACTTCAGCACGACATATTGATTGCCCCTTGCCCATCTTGTGCGCTGCTTCCACCATACTTTTAACGTTTCTGGTTCTTGCTCCCACGTAATGGCTTTTGGGAAAAAACGAATATGGTAGCCTAAATTATAAACACGGATGGTCAGCTCCGTATCTTCAGCTAATGCTTTCACATCCCATCCACCTAATTGCTCCAAAACCGTCCGTCGGATTGCGAAATTGGTGCCAGGTATAGTTGCCACCTTAAACCACTTCCAACGCCCGCCTTGAGCCATCCATTGGAAACAAATCGTTTCTATATTGATAAAACGCGTTAACCATGTTTCTGCCGCATTAATAACGCGAAATTTCCCAACAGTGGCAGCCGCTTTCGGATCATTCATGAGCCCCATCACTAAATACCAAACGGCCATCCGTTCAGGTGTATTATCAGCATCATAAACCACTACAATATCCCCAGTTGAATCAGCTAGGGCAGAATTTAAGGCAGAGGATTTACCTTTCCCTTTGTTTGGCTCTACCGTTTCAATGACACGAATAAATGGGAATTTCTCTGCGTATCGCGCTGCAATAGCTCCTGTTTCATCCGAGGAATTATCATTAATGACGATCACCTCGAGTTGATCTTTCGGATAATAAAGTCGTGACATGGCCCGTAGTGTCTGTTCAATAACGAGCGCTTCATTGTGCGCAGGAATAAAGACACTAACAGAGGGAACTTTGTCCATTTTTTTAGCCCAGTCATCAATGGGCTTTTCAAATGTCCGAAAGTGTAAATAACCACCCTCCATTAAAAACATATGGTAGAGCAGCATGATCCAAATGAGGAAAAGAGAAATAAAAAATAATGTATTAGCCATTTGTTTTCCTCTCCTCAAATAATCTCTTACGTAAGGTAATCCGTAAACGCAAGGTACTTATAAAAAATAATGTAACAAACAGCGAAACAATCAAGACAAGCGCCCATAAAATCAATTCAAATGGTCGTTCATCAAATAAAATCTTCAAACGTTCTATTTTTGTAAACGATAATTGAATCGTTTGTTCGCCATTTTCATGTTGCACAATCGAAACATTTTCTGATGTGACTCGTTGCTTTGTTTGTCGGAAATTAAGTAGTTCAATTTGTGGATGTTCACTTAAATAAGTGGCAAGATCTTGAACATAGGAAGCATTAAAATAGGCAGGGTATTGAATACCAATGATAGAACTCGGAACTTTTAATAACAGCTCTATTTTCTGTTTAACAGGATACAAAGGATTATTGTCCGTATTGGCAATAGCTCCTACTGTCATCGGATATATGGTGTGACTGTCGTTTTGCGATAGATAGAGCTGTTGATTTCCTTGTTGAATACTACCTTGAAAAAAAGAGCTACTGCCACTAATTATTGTTGGATAGATTTTACGAAGCACTAAATAATCGAGATTTTTTTCAGTTTGACTAGCAGTAGACGAAGAAAGGACGAATGGATACCCTTCCTTTTGCAATTTTTGTAAATAACTTAATAATTTTTTGTTATCGTGCAATTGATAGGTTTTTTTTTCATATTCATCCTGCAAAATCGGTGTGACTTCAAGAGCTACCGGGATTCTTTTTTCAGAAAATTCCATCACCACTTCTTTTAATTTCTGTACCTCTGTTTTCATATTGATATCTGTTAAAACGATAAAGGCAGGATGTATCTGCGGCTTGGATAAATGTAATAATTCACCTATTATGGCTGGCCATTGATAGTGCAAAAAATCCTGATTGATGAAATCCCCAATAAATGACCAATTGTCCTTTGTGACGATAAAAGGATAGGACTGATTCAAAGAAGAAGCATACTTTACTATTTCCGAATCTGCAGAAGGTTGTATACTTTTCCATCGAACAGGGTTGTTTAAACTTTCTTCTCCTATAGCTCGAAGCTCCACTACAGGTCCTTCCTGCCACTTGGAAAAAGTTGCGAATTGAAGTGCATTCTCACCAATCAGCAATACAGGTCCTTGAAATTGATTCAATGCAGATAGTGCATTTTGAGGGATTTTTGTTTGGTAGGAGTTCAAAATTACAATGCGTTTATACTGTTGTAGATTGCGTTCATTGACATCCTCTATATAAACAACATCTACGGACGTAGATGTTTGCAGCATCTCTTGCAAAGCGAATACATCATCATTTGGCTGCTGGTTGCTCGTGACATAAATCAATGCCACGTCCTTGTCTGCTTCTACTGCATATGCGATTTCATTATTGATGAAAGTATAAAAACAAAGCAATCCCATGGCGAACCATAATTGATAGTTAGAGCGCACTTGTTTTCATCTCTCTTTCCAGATCTTTTAATAATTCATCAAACGTGGATTCTTGCAGTGGCTGATAGGTGAAATAGCTTGTTTTATAACTAATGGTTACCCATTTACCATTTAACAATTGATGATTTTTCAAAGCTTGGTCCAATTTGTCATAGATGACTTCCATATATTTGTCAGTCGTATCGATTAGTAGCAACCCGATATGATCTTCACGAAAACGAAATTTTTTATCTGTTAGTCTGACAGTTTGCTGTATCCTTTGTGAAAGTTGTTGCCATAAATGTTGTATTTCTTTTGCCCCGTAAAGCTGTTGGAACTTTCGATAATTCTCAATTTTTAACACCATAAAAACAAAGGTTTGTTTCTGTCGATCCGCTCTTCGCATCTCCTCATTGACACTGATATACATACGTGTTTCATTATCAAAACCCGTTTCAACATCAATCGCTACATAATTCCTTACGTCTTCTTGCAGTTTCTTTAAATAGTTTTCCTGATCCTTCATTAATTCATGCACCCTACCGGCACAAAGAATAAGTAGCAATAACATAATGCCATAGAGGAAAAACAGCTGCATGGAGAAGGCTGGATTTAGAAATGTCAAAGATCCTGATATTCCTGTATAAAGCAACGTTGAACCTGTAATAAAAATTAATACTAAGCTACTTATAAGTCCAAATACGATCCCTCTCCAAAGTGTAAGAACAATTAATAGCAATAAAAGAACGTATAATAGCAAGCCTTCAGCATCCTGACGCAGTAAAAAATAAGTAGGTATTTGTAAGAGTAAAATAAGGATGGTTCCATAGACAAAAATAGCTCTATTTCTAGTCATTGTTGTACGCATTTTCTACCTCCCTTTCTGCTAATAGTGGTAGTAAATTATCAAAACTATGCGTTGCCCTTGTTTTTTTATCAACATAACCTGTTGTAGGGTCCTTTAAGGTTTCCATTTTCTCAATAAACTGCTGTGCTATTTGCTGTTCGTCTAATGCAAGCATGTATCTCGCTGCCATGGCATAAACAGCTGGTGATTCATAGTCAACAGTTGGTTGATTCGTTTGAGGATTATAACGACCATATAATTGATTGTCTCTTTTCAGAAGGTTTAATAGCCAGTCTTTGAATGCTGCTGTGTCCCCATCTATAGAAGCCAGATGATAAGCTGTGTACAACTGATCAATCATGTGTAATTCTTCGTCAAACACATACTTTTCAGCAGAAATATCATAATATTTTGGAAAAAACCCTGCATTAGCTTGTGGCGCATTTTGTATAATAGCTAACTGCTGTTGGACTTGTTGTTGGGATAAGAGACCGTTTTTTTCCATCTCATAAAAAGCTGAAGGCATAATATAGCTAATCGTTAACGTATTGGCTTTGTCATGGCTGTCAACATCAACAAAATCGACAAATAATTCTTTATTCATTCCATGCTGAACCAAGTTCTCTCCTATTTTTTTACCCAATTGTAAGTAAGTTGAATCATGCCATTTTTCACCGGCTGACAGTAAAACACGAATGATTCGCAAATCATCAATCAATGCATTAACAGAAGCCTTTCTAGTCCCCTCGATTCGCCAGACAATAAAATCATTTGTTAAAAAGTATGATTTCATAACATTTATTTGTTCATTAAAACGGGCTTGATCATCTTTTTCTAGTAAATACGCCAACCATAACCCTACTGACTCTGATAAAAATAGATCTTTTTGGTTTGTTAAATCTGTGCATAATAATCCTTTATCATTTAGTAAATCTTGAATAACAAATTGTTCCGTTGATGAAAGAGGATCTTTTTGTCCATTTACTTCTTTACCTGTACAACTAATCGAAAGAAAAACTACACTAACTATTAACAGTAACCATTTAATATTTTTTATCATCGTCATCATCCTCATTAATAGTTATCTCCCTATAATGAATTCCGGTTTTTTATTATAGTATACAACAATTAGAATGGCTAAGTTTTTATATGAGTAATGTCATAATTTATACAGATTTAATAAAAAAAGATGTTTGAAAAAGGTCTATATACCCATCAAACATCTCCTGTTTTATATATAAAATTATTATATTTTTATACATTTCTATCGAAAGCAAAAATTGTTATTACAGTGTATGAAGGACACAGACCTATTGTTTCAATTTTAACTCCACGTCACTTAACAAGCTTCAAAATGGTTTTAAAATGTTCATGATCTGCACGTTGTAGTAGCTCATATAAGATCATTTCGGTGCTTGTTGGATAAATACCAAGGGCATTCATCTTTGCAAGCCCAATTTCTTTATTTGCCTTTGTTCGAGAAGATACGGCATCAACAACAACCTCGACTTCAAATCCTTGTTCTTTCAGTTGTCTAGCCGTTTGGTACACACAAATATGTGTTTCGATACCTGTGACAATAAATTGAGAACGTCCATTTTCCTTCATCGCCTCTACAAATGCCTCTTCTTGGCACGCACTAAAGGCCATTTTGGCAATAGGTTGCCCTTGTAAATGCTGGGCAATATCAAGTGCCGTTCCGCCTAAACGACTTGGATTCTGTTCTAGCCATAAAATAGGTACTTCTAGTGCTTGCATCGCTTGTACTAGCTTTGCCACATTATCAATTATCGTTTCACTGTCATCCACAATTGTTGCTAACTTTCCTTGCACATCTACAACTACTAAACAAGCTTTCTCTACTGTAAACATCCTAAACACCTCTTTTTCTTCTCTTTATAATATTATACAAAAATTTGCTTACCTATCGTAAAGTAATAAGGATTTTCTCTAATAATAGATTGATTTATCATGTTCTTTCACACTTTATCAAACAGAATCATCTGTAAACAAAAACACGAACATTGTTAATATCAAACTCTAAAAATATATTCAATATACGAAAAATATAACTTTTGTTTAAAAATAAGCCTCTATTCGTTCGTGTTTAACACAAAATACTTGCTTAAATGTGTACATTTTGTTGCGAGCCTGTCGCCATTCTGCTCAAATATTAAGAATTTTATTTTTTCTCTTGAAAATTAGGGTATAATCCAGTAAAGTTCTGTTATTAACCAAACAAGGAGTGTACCACTTTGACACAACGTGCATACAATTTCAACGCAGGTCCATCTGCTCTACCACAAGAAGTATTAGAGAATGCTCAACAACAATTAGTAAACTTCCGTGATTCAGGTATGTCTATTATGGAAATGAGTCACCGTAGTGCCATTTTCGACGATGTACATAACGAAGCTATTACTTTATTAAAAAAGCTTTACGCTATTCCAGAAAACTATGAGGTACTATTCTTACAGGGTGGAGCAAGCCTTCAGTTTACAATGGTGCCTATGAACTTCTTAAACACTGAGCAAAAGGCTAGCTATGTATTATCAGGCTCATGGTCTGAGAAAGCTTTTAAGGAAGCTAAATTGTTTGGAACACCTGTTGAAGCTGCAAGCACAAAAGAAAACCAATACCGCAATATTCCTGCATTAGAAGCTATTCAATTCAATGAAGATGATGCTTATGTTCACATTACTTCCAATAACACGATATACGGTACACAATGGAAAAACTTCCCTAACACAGGAAATGTTCCACTAGTAGCGGATATGTCAAGTGATATTCTGTCTAAGCCAGTGGATATTGAAAAGTTCGGAATCATCTATGCTGGTGCTCAAAAAAACCTTGGCCCTTCAGGTGTAACGGTCGTGATTATTCGCAAAGATTTACTTGAAAAAGCGAATAAAAACATCCCAACGATGCTAAAGTATACAACACATGCCGATAGTAATTCTCTTTATAATACACCACCGACATTTGGGATCTATATGCTAGGCGAGGTGTTAAAATGGGTAGAAGCTAAAGGCGGCGTAGCAGAAATTGAAAAACATAATGAATTAAAGGCAAAAGTGATTTATGATGCCATTGACAATAGCAATGGTTTCTACAAAGGCCATGCGACACCTGAAAGCCGTTCTTTAATGAATATTACATTCCGTGTTGCAGATGAGGAGCTTGAAAAGCAATTCCTTGTAGAGGCAAAGGCAGCAGGTTTTATCGGGCTAAATGGACACCGTTCTGTAGGTGGCTGTCGTGCTTCCACTTATAATGCAGTGCCACTGGAGGCTTGTGAAGCTTTACGAGATTTCATGGTAGATTTCCAACAAAAACATCAATAAACTTATCTTTGAACGACGAGTCCTTACATTTCTGTAGAGACTCGTCGTTTTTCTCATTTGTAGAGGGAAACAAGCAAATCTATCCCCATAAAATTAACTTGTGTAGATGTTTATAGCAATATTTCAACTTAGGGCTTTACACAATGCCAAAGTTTTTGAGAAATATATAGATTTTTAAGCTGCCTATCGGACATATCGCCAGCCTCTAGCTATGCACCAAACATAGATTATTACTGTAAGGGTTACCCTTACGAAACTAGAGGAAGGGAGGTCTAGACAATGGAAGATAAACGATATATGTCACATATGAATTGGCAAGGCTGTAAATGTCCTAAAAAAGAGGAAAAATGCTGTCAACGTAAAGTTGAGAAATGTCCTTGTCAAAAAGAGGAAAAATGTACACCAAGAATGAGCAGCAACTGTAGAAGTTGTATTTGTCAACAATTAAGAAAATTAGAGCTTGCTACTACACTAGATATCTTCTTATCTGGAGGTATTAGCTTCTTAGGTGTGACTTTCATCTCCTTCGATCCACGAACTTGCTGTGCATACTTCCTTGAGCCAGGTGCAGCAGCTGCTTCTCCTTTAATCGTAGATTGCAATAAAATTGTTGCGATTCGCCGAGTGGCAGTAGCTTAATCAATTTAGAGGGTAGCCCTATACAGGCACCCTCTTCTTACATAGAAAAAAACTCTGTCAACATTTAATGTGACAGAGTTTCATGCTTACAATCTGGGCATTTCCCATATATTTCAAACTTATGATTTTCAATTTCATAGTCAGGCAATTTTTCACCTAACATTTCCATTGGACAAAGATTAAGCTCTTTGACGTTGCCACAATCCATACAGATAAAATGATGGTGATGATGCGCAGATTCACAGTGCATACGGAAATTACGTTCCCCTGATAGCTCTGTTTCATCTAATATCCCAAGTTTCACAAAAGTAGCAAGGTTACGATAAATGGTATCAAAACTCATTCCCGGAAAATCTTTTTTTAAAACATCCAATAAATCACGAGCTGTTAGATATTTATCTGTTGCTGCAAACATATCTAATATTAACTCCCGTTTATCTGTTTTTTTATAGCCATTTTCCTTTAATATTTCCCACGCTCTTGAAATATTCATTGCGCTACCTCCCCCTGCTTTGCAGCCATTTTAAATGCTACCTTCTTTCCTAGGATTACAAGTAACAAAATCAAAATAGAAGTGACAACAATCGTGCCTCCTGGCGCTAAATCCAAATAAAATGCACTAATTAGTCCAATTAATACAGCTGTTTCTCCAAAAACAATAGCATAAAAAATGGTTTGCTTAAAGCCCTTTGCCAAGCGCATTGCAGCTGCGACAGGTAACGTCATCAACGATGATACTAGTAAAATACCTACTATGCGCATGCTTGCCGCAATGACAAGTGCTGTCACAATCATAAATAAAAGATGAACCCAACGAGCCGGAAGTCCGCTAGCTTTTGCATATTCCTCATCAAAAGACAAAACAAATAATTCTTTAAAAAATAAAAACAAAAAGACAATAACAATAGCAGCTATTCCGATCACTACCCATAAATCTTGGCGAGACACAGCAGATACTGAGCCAAATAAATAGCTCATTAAATCTGTACTAAAGCCACTGGCAAGTGAGATAAAGATAGCACTAATCCCAATACCACCTGACATAATGATTGGAATGGCAAGCTCCTCATAGTGCTTATACAAACGTCTTAGACGCTCAATTAAAATAGAGCCACTAACAGAAGCTAGTATTCCTAGATAAATAGGATTGAGCATTGCTAATGCTGTTACTGATTGACTGATGTATAAGCTCCCAGCGATTCCTGCGAGTGTTACATGCGACAATGCATCCGCAATCAAGGATAGTCTACGTACAACAATAAACACACCCAGCAATGGAGCAAGTATGCCAATTAATAATCCAGAGAAAAAGGCATTTTGTAAAAATTCATAGTGTAAAATTGCTTCAATCATCGTGCCTACTCCTTCTAATGAATCTTTCTCACGGAATGGCCATACCAAGCGTCTAGCGCATCCTGAGAAATATTATCAAATTCATTTTTATAGCCATGGAAGTGAATGGTTTGATTCAAACATGCCACATGGCTAATGCGATTTGATACCGTATCAACATCGTGTGTGACAAGAATCATGGTAATTCCTTGTTCCCGATTCAATTTCGCCAGCATATCATAAAATGACTGCACATTCTCGTGATCAATGCCGACCGTTGGCTCATCTAAAATGAGCAGTTTGGGATCACTGACTAGAGCTCTTGCAATAAAAACACGTTGTTGTTGTCCACCAGATAGTTCTCCAATGTTACGATTCATAAAAGCATCCATGCCAACTGCCTTTAAAGCTTCTTGAACTTTCCCTTTGGCATCTCGGCCAGGTCTTTTAAAAAGCCCTAATTTTTTCGTTAATCCACTTTTCACGACCTCTTGCACGGTTGCTGGGAACCCAGAATTAAAGGCATTGGATTTTTGCGACACATAGCCAATCCATTCACGGTGCTTAAAATTTGCACTTGGTTCGCCAAATAATTTTATTTCTCCAGATAAAGGTTTTAATAAACCTAAAATAATTTTTAATAATGTTGATTTTCCCGAACCATTCGGACCGAGAAGCGCTAAAAAATCACCCTCTTCTACACGAAAAGAAATGTTTTTTAGAACTTGCGTATAGTCATATTGAAATGACACATTTTCAATGTCAATAAGTGTTGTTTTCATGCATGATCGCTTCTTTCTAATTCAAAATCATTACGATTTACAAATTGTAAGTATAAAGGAAAGTGCAGTTTTTGTAAAGAAAAGAAGATGGATGCTTTTTTCGAATAGGCTAAATGTAAGTGTGTATATGATTTCATGAAAATAAAATGGGATAAAGGAGGATTGACTTTGAGTATTCAATTTTTACAGCAATTAGCACAAAGCACGGATAAGGAAATTGTCGCGATTGCTCGTGAAGAAGGCTTTAACATTACGACTTCTGAAGTAAAAAAACTTCGACCTTATTTGGAGCAATTCTCATTTTCTTGGCTATTTTTAGGTATTCCTAAAGATATTCTTGTTGAAGTGGAGGCGGTTTTAGGAAGAAAGCGCTCTCGTCAACTCATCGCCTTGTTTACAAAATAAAAAAAGCCCGAAATCAGAATCACAGCCTGATTTCGGGTTATTTAATGTTAGCCTTTTAACGCTTCAATAAGCTCAGGCTTAAATGTACCGTTTCGTAACATATCGATTTCCACTTTATACGGAGCTACCTTAGATTTGGCATCACTATTGAGAGGAACAAATGGCGTTTCTAAAATTTTGGGAACATCCATTAATTGCGGATGATGTACTACATAGTTGAGGGCATCAAAGCCAATATGACCAAAGCCAATATTTTCGTGGCGATCTTTACCTGCGCCTCGCACATTTTTGGAGTCATTAATATGCAATACTTTAATGCGTTCCACACCGATTATTTTATCAAATTCGTTTAATACACCATCAAAATCTTCTACAATATTATAGCCAGCATCATGTGTGTGACAAGTATCAAAGCATACAGAAAGACGTTCATTATTTGTTACACCGTCAATAATTTTAGCAAGCTCTTCAAAGGAACGCCCACATTCTGTCCCCTTCCCTGCCATGGTCTCTAATGCAATTTGAACGGGATAGTCTTGAGATAATACCTCATTTAAACCTTCAATAATTTTAGCAATGCCAGCATCAGCACCTGCACCTACATGGGCCCCAGGGTGTAAAACAATTTGCGTTGCTTCCAGTGCGGCAGTACGTTCAATTTCTGATTGTAGAAAATCTACGCCGAGACGGAATGTTTCTGGTTTTTCTGTATTGCCAATATTAATAATATAAGGTGCATGGACAACAATATTGGTCATACCATGCTCTTTCATATGCAGGAGGCCATTCATGATGTTTAAGTCAGCAATGGCTTTACGACGCGTATTTTGCGGTGCTCCTGTATAAATCATAAATGTATTGGCTCCGTATGATAGAGCCTCTTTACTAGAGCCAAGTAGCATTTCTTTCCCACTCATCGAAACATGTGAGCCAAGTAACATGTAAAAGCCTCCTTATTTTTTACCTCGTGCTTTTAAGCGACGTTCACGTTTTTTAACTTTTTCCATTTCCCACTTCATATTACGTTTATAGCCAGGTTTCACCTTTTTAGGCTTACGCACCAATGCTTTTGCTTTCACATCAATTTCATTCTCTTGCTTCACACGATTTTTACGAGCATGACGCTCTTTTAACTCTGACCATTCGCCATCTTTGACATCTTTTTGTACAAAAGGAATGCCCATTTTTTCTACGCGAACGACTGCATCCTCATCTGATGGCTCAAATAAAGTAATGGCTGTCCCTTTATTGCCTGCACGAGCTGTACGACCAACACGGTGAATAAAGAATTCTAAGTCCTCTGGGATTTCGTAGTTAATTACATGAGAAATTCCTTGAATATCGATACCACGAGCAGCTAAATCAGTCGCTACAATGTATTGGTAGTCAAGATCACGTATTTGCTTCATCATCTTTTTGCGATCACGTGGACTTAAATCACCGTGGATTTGGCCACAACGGATACCATGTTCATTTAAGTAACCAGCAACGTGTTCTGCTGTTTTACGTGTATTGGTAAAAATAACAGCTAAAAACGGATTAATGCCTTCAATAACTTCTAGTAGACGTTTGTTACGCGATTTTGAGCGCACTGGCACAAGGACAAAATCGATCCCTTCTGCCACTGGTCGTTTATCATTCATATGGACGTGCACTGGCGCTTCCATATATTTCTTTAAAAACGGCTGAAGTTTTTCCGGAATTGTTGCAGAAAAAACATACATTTCAAGCTTTTCTGGCATCTGAGAAGCAAATCCATCAATCTCTTCAATAAAGCCCATATCAAAAGCTAGATCCGCTTCATCAACAACTAAAATTGGTGCTGTATGCACAAATAACGCTTGTGCTGAAACAAGGTCACGAATACGTCCTGGTGTTCCAACAACAATTTGTGGCTGTGTTTTTAATTTATCAATGGAGCGTTGTTTGTCCGTACCCCCAATAAATAGTTTTGCTTGAATAGCAGTTCCTTCTATTAGTTGATTTAATGCATCAAAAATTTGTTGTGCTAACTCTCGTGTAGGAGAAGTAATAACGGCCTGTACTTCCTGTTTTTCTGCATCAATACGTTGAACAATCGGAATTAAAAAACTATGTGTTTTCCCTGTTCCTGTATGTGCCTGTCCAATAGCACTCTTCCCTTTTAATAAAAGCGGAATAATTTCTTTTTGAATTGGTGTCGGTTCTGTAAAGCCAAGATTTGCAATGGCGTCCTGCAAAAATGGCTGAAAATTATAATCAGTATATTTTGACATCATTCGTTCCTCCTAACATCTTTTTCATTGTACCATGATTCGAACTTTAAGGTATATTTACGTCCTATTTCTTACTAGCATAAACATAATTTTAATGTTTTATTATCACCGTAACAAAGCCCTTATCAAAGGTACTTGAAATACGCAGAATATGCAATCAAAAAAGCGCTGCAACAATGTTCGAAAACGCTTGTAATATGTAATTTTTATGTCAATTTATAGGGAACTAATGATTAGCAGATTCTCCACATGTTATGATAGGGCTGTAAGACATTATAGGAGGTTGATAGATTATGAAAGCAGCAAGATGGTATAAAGCAAAAGACATCCGTGTAGAAAACATTGAAGAACCAGTCATCGCACCTGGAAAAGTAAAAATTAAAGTACATTGGACAGGGATTTGTGGCAGTGATTTACATGAATACGCAGCTGGGCCAATCTTTATTCCAGTGGAGCAACCTCACTATGTAAGTAAAGACATCGCGCCCATTGTGATGGGACATGAATTCTCAGGAGAAGTAGTTGAAATTGGCGATGGTGTAACATCTGTTAAAATAGGAGATCCAGTAGTAGTAGAACCAATCCTTGCATGTGGCGAATGTGCTGCCTGTAAAAAAGGTAAATATAATATTTGTAAGCATTTAGGTTTCCACGGTCTTTCAGGCGGCGGCGGAGGATTCTCCGAATATACAATGGTAGAGGAAAAATTAGTTCACAAAATGCCAGAAGGTCTTTCTTATGAGCAAGGGGCACTTGTAGAACCAGCAGCAGTCGCTTTACATGCCGTGCGTCAAAGTAAATTAAAAGCCGGTGACAAAGCTGCTGTCTTTGGAACAGGACCTATCGGACTTCTTGTTATCGAAGCATTACGTGCAGCAGGCGCTGCAGAAATCTATGCTGTAGAGCTTTCGGCAGAGCGTGCCGCAAAAGCTTTAGAACTAGGTGCAACAGCTGTCATTAACCCTAAAGATGAAGATGCCGTTGCGCGTCTACATGAATTAACAAATGGTGGCGTAGATGTTGCCTTTGAAGTAACAGGCGTTCCTGTAGTATTACAACAAGCTATTGACTCAACAACTTTTGAAGGCGAAACAATCATCGTGTCGATTTGGGAGTCTACAGCTGCTATCCAGCCGAACAACATTGTTCTATCAGAGCGTACAGTCAAAGGAATTATTGCCTACCGCGATATTTTCCCAGCAGTAATGGAGCTTATGACACAAGGTTACTTCCCTGCAGACAAGCTTGTTACAAAACGAATTGCTCTTGATGAAGTAGTAACAGAAGGCTTTGAAGCTTTAATGAAGGAACGTAATCATATTAAAATTCTTGTCAATTCTCAAGCATAATCTAGCATCAATTACGCCTCAGCGTAATTGCGTCCAGATTTTTTTCGGGCTTGCTCGAAAAGCTCCTCTTCAAAATCTGTGACATCCGCTGGAGCTTTTATCTTGATTCAGTCGGTATTTGGACACCGACTGAATCAAAGAGAACAATTTATGCAGTCATCTCACCACCGATAGAGGTGGCGTTTTCTGCTGAATCAAGATAAAGAAAAACGTCGAGTAGTTGCTCGGCGTTTTTTGTCGTTCGGCGTTCCAAGGTAAACTTGTGGCACAATTTTTTTATCTACATATAATACGCTCACAAGCAAAAAGTAGTAGGTCACTTCTGTGCATTTCCACATATGGATCGTGGGTTATTGTTGATCTATATTGAACCCTCCCATTAGCCTTTGCATATCATAGCTATAGTCAGGTATGTCATCAATGAAAAACAAGTAGAAAGGAGATCATTATGGTATTTCGACCACCTTATCCATACCCAATGTACCCGGGTGGCATGAGAATGCCCATGCCCATGCAAACACCTCCACAGATGTCGCCACAGTCCTTTTTCCCGCCTGGAGGCTTCCCTGGTCAACCACGAATTCCAGGCGGCTTTCCAATGGCTAATGGAATAGGTTCATTTGGAGGGCAAATGCCGATTCCACCTGTGCAAGAAGCTTCGAAAGTCGGTTCATTTTTACAGCAAGCCAACAGTTTATTCAATACAGCCAAAACCTATACCCCTTATATCCAACAAGCTATGCCGATGGTGAAAAATATTCCATCACTCTTAAAATTGTATAAAGGATTCCAAGGACTTCCTTCCTCTGGCGGTGGAGCAGCTGAAGCAGCAGGAAGCGACAGTAAAGCTGCTGGAAGTAGACGGTCATCCAGGCAAAGTGCATCATTTACGCCTCCCGAGCCACTTCCATCCAAACCACGTATTTTCCAACCACCTATGTAAATGAACGTTTCTTTGTATTCACAGTCCCTGTCCGTTATAATGTAGATAGGTAAGCTTGAAAGGAGTCACAACCACCATGCAAGTATTAAAAATTAATCCACGTGGCTATTGCTACGGTGTTGTGGATGCGATGGTGATCGCTCGTAACGCCGCACTTGATAAAACATTACCAAGACCTATCTACATCTTAGGGATGATTGTGCATAATAAACATGTCACAGATGCGTTTGAAGAGGATGGTATCATCACGTTAGATGGTGAGAACCGCCTAGAAATTATTGAACAAGTTGAAACAGGTACTGTCATTTTTACAGCACATGGTGTTTCACCGGAAATTCGTGAGATTGCGAAGCGAAAAGGCTTAGTGTCCATTGATGCTACATGTCCTGATGTAACAGTTACCCACGATTTAATTCGTGAAAAATCTGCAGAAGGCTATGACATTATTTATATTGGTAAAAAAGGACATCCCGAACCAGAGGGTGCTATTGGCGTTGCCCCGGAGCATGTCCATTTAGTACAGTCTTCTAATGATATTGATGCTTTACAATTAACAAATGATAAATTACTTGTCACAAATCAAACGACAATGAGCCAATGGGATGTCGCCCATTTAATGGATAGTTTAAAGGAAAAATTTCCACATATTGAGGTACACAAAGAGATTTGTTTAGCTACACAAGTCCGTCAAGAGGCTGTTGCTCAGCAAGCAGGTGAAGCGGATTTACTTATTGTTGTAGGTGATCCTAAATCGAATAACTCGAACCGTTTAACACAAGTTTCTGTAGAAATTGCAGGAACACCATCCTATCGAATTGCAGATGTTTCAGAGCTAAAAGTAGAATGGTTAAAAGGGATCAACATTGTAGCAGTAACAGCGGGTGCTTCTACGCCAACACCAATTGTAAAAGAGGTTATTAACTTCCTTGATCAATTTGATGAAAATGATCCATCTACACACGAGATCAAGCGTACAGTGACACTTAATAAAATTCTGCCAAAGATTAAGACACCAACACCTGTTGATAAAATCCTGCCCTATTAATGAATAGCAAAAAAATCCTGGTTGCCATCATGACAATCAGGATTTTCTTTATTTACTAAAATAATAGTTTATCGGACGACCAATCCCACCGTAATGGACATCCATTGTGATTTCCTCTTGTTTCTCTAAATAATCTAAATATCTTCTGGCTGTTACGCGGGCAATACCTACTCCACTCGCTACTTCTTCTGCTGATGCTCCATCTACCGATTGTAAAAAGTGCACAACCTTTTCAAGTGTGGTACGATTAAAACCTTTTGGGAGATTTTTCTCAGATTTCAATGGAACGGATTGTTCCAAAATGGTTTGTCCATCACGATAATGAAATAACTGATCCAATTCTCCTTGTGTGAGCTCATGTTCTGTTTGTGTTTGCTTTTTAAAGCGTAAATAATTGTCAAGTGTCCCTTTGACACGTTCAAAAGAAAATGGCTTCATTATATAATCAAAAACACCTAGATGTAGTACTTGTTTCACTGTCTCCATGTCATTTGCAGCCGTTACGGTAATGACATCTACTGGTATATCCAGCTCACGTATTTTGCGTAAGCTTGTAATACCATCTTGCTCTGGCATAAAAATATCCATAAAAACTAAATCAGGCTCAAGATGACGAATTTGTGTAATGCCTTCTAAGCCATTAGGTGCCTGTCCAATCACTTGAAAATGTTCTACCTTTTCAATAAATTGACGATTTACCTCTCGTACCATTGGATCATCCTCAATTAATAATACCTTGATCTGTGCCACTGCTAGCCCTCCATCCCATTATGCATAATAAAAGGTGATTAAAAAACTTGTGCCTTTGTTTGGCTCACTGATGACTTCAATATCACCCTGTCCTTTTTCGACGATTTCTTTTATTAAAAATAACCCTATTCCACGGTAGTTTTTCTCTTTTGTAGAATAACCATTGTCAAAAATGTGCTGCTTGACCTCTTCCGTCATGCCAACACCGTTATCGGTTACTAAAATAGCTAGTACATCATCATCTTCATCCACAGAAACATGAATCACTTTCTCCTCACCCTGTACATCCTTTAATGCATCAAATGCATTTTCTATTAAATTACCAAAGAGAATGACGAAATCATGATGATCCAAATTAGGTGGAAAGGATGTTAGTCGGCTTTCACGATCAATTTCCAGCCGAATTCCTTGTTCTTTCGCATAGGAAATTTTACTGAGCAGTAGTCCAGATATATTTTCATTTTTTATTCGTTCATTTAAAAAGTTAGTGATTTCATCATGCTCTTCCTTCACCTGTGTTAAGTAAGAAAGTGCCTGGTCATGATGACCTAGCTGTAAAAGACCTGCTATTGTATGCAGTTTATTTTTATGCTCATGTGTTTGCACGCGAAGGGCTTGGACAAATGCCCTCACTCCTGTTAATTCTTCGGCAAGTTTTTTCACTTCCGTACGGTCCTTAAACATGGCCACTGCCCCAACAGTTTCGCCATTAACCTGTATCGGAATTCGATTACTCATAATACTATGATTATTAATATACAGCTCACGATTAAATAACGGCTGATCCAGCTCTAAAATTTCAGGAAGTCGTGTATCTGGCAGGACATGAAAGATTTTCTGTCCTATCAATGTAGAGGGGTTTTCATTGACCCCTAAGATATCACAGGCTTTTTCATTAAAAATCGTAATGGTCAAATCATTATCGATAGCAATGATACCTTCATGCATGGCATTAAACGTTTCTGTACGTTCTACATACATTTTGGCAATTTCATGCGGCTCTAACCCAAACATTTGCTTTTTCATATGCAGCCCCAATGTTCGTGCTCCCCATGCACTAAAAATCAACGATAATAGAACAGTAATCATTAGTTCGGTTTGCATTGATTGCAGTAACTCCACTACTGTAAGAACACTGTACCCCACTACTGTGACACCTATTTGTCGTCCTTCATGGTTCATAATTGGGACAAACGCACGAACCATATTACCATGTTCCCCACGTGCAATCGAGGTATAGTAATGCTCTGAAAAAGCAGCGTTTAAATCTCCAGAATGTGATATTCGACCAAGTTCCTGACTATTAGGATGAGAATATTTCCGTCGTTGCATATCAAGAACAACAATATATTTTGCCCCATTGATATCACGGATTTCTTCTACGACAGGGTTAATATGCTGTATAGCCTCAGCGCGATTTTCACTCGCAATATATGTTTTGATTTCAGGGAGCTGTGAGACGGTTTTTGCTACAAGAAATGCCTGATCACTTAGTTTGGTCTTTTGCTCATTCATGACAAAACCTAACAAAAAAGTACCACCAATACTAAAGGAAAGCATCAGAATAAAAAAAGTCAGAGACATAATTTTTCTCTGCATGGATAACTTGTGAAATTTCATATGACCGCCTCCCTCCTACTATATTTTAGCTTACTCCATATGTTAGAATAACAAAAACATCAGAAAATACGAATAAATTGGGTGTATTCAATGAAAAAATTTATTATTGGAACGATTATAACTGTGTTTGTATTAATCGTCTCTATCAGTGTTCAGCAAGGATTACTATTCGCCAAGCCATTACCCTATGATGATGAGCAAAAGGGCTTAGACACACAGATAACGATTCATTTAAGTCATGTCGTCGCTGAAAATACGCCTAAAGGACAAGCTGCCAATAAATTTGCTGAGCTAGTAGAAGAAAAAACACACGGGAAAGTCAAAGTACATGTCTACTCCAACTCCTCTTTATTTAATGATGAAAATGAATTTCAGGCATTGCAAAAGGGTGACGTAGAAATGATCATCCCTACTTTTTCGAAGATGACAGCCTATGTTCCTAATTGGCAGGTGCTTGATTTACCCTATCTATTTAATACAAACGAGGAAGTAAAGGAAGTTCTAACGGGTTCTATTGGTGAACAATTAGTCAATGAGCTAGAGCAAATCCATATTAAAGGACTTGGCTTTTGGTACAATGGGTTTAAGCATCTAACCTCTGTCGATCACCCTATTCATACATTTGAAGATTTACAGGGCTTACGCGTGC
Source organism: Lysinibacillus sp. FSL K6-0057 (assembly GCF_038630885.1). Classification (NCBI taxonomy): domain Bacteria; kingdom Bacillati; phylum Bacillota; class Bacilli; order Caryophanales; family Bacillaceae; genus Lysinibacillus; species Lysinibacillus sp. FSL K6-0057. Next base: position 3,330,051 of record NZ_CP152047.1, read on the forward strand.
GTACGATGCCAAGTAAAACATTAGAAAAGCAATTTGAAGTGGTCAAAGCAACACCTATACCCATTTCTTTTAGTGAGGTTTTTTCAGATTTAGAGAAACATGCGATAGATGCACAAGAAAATACCGCTTCTAATATCTATTCAAAGGGTTTTTACAAAGTACAAAAACATATGTCGATCACCCAACATGGTATTTTGGGCTATGCTGTGTTAATGAATGAAACCTTTTGGAATTCTCTACCTGTCAAAATTCAGCATCAGTTGTTGGATGCTATGAAGGAAACAACCGATTGGCAATTTGAGCAGGCTGCGCTGATGAATGAACAAGATATGGAAAAACTGAAACAGCTAGATGATTTTGATGTGTATACAATGAGTCCACAAGAGAGACAGCGCTTTAAGGAACAACTCGCCCCTGTCTATGATTTTTATAGAGCGCATATTCAAAACGATCAAATCTTAGCAGAGATTGAAAAAATCGTTGCTCCCTAATACTTTTGTTCATTAATGAAAGATCCTTACAAAACGTAAGGATTTTTTCTTTTGTATTATAATAGATTCAATAAACTCAAATCTACTATAAAACAGCTCAAAACCCTTGATATTACTAGCTTCAATTCCCCCACCATGAAAATGACCAAAATGAACAATACAACCATTACGGTCATAAGCACTATTGTCGGAAAATTTCAGCTATGATAACCACATGAAAGCGTTCACACAATATTCAAAGATGTTGTAGGGGGAGAACTATATGCGGATAAATTTAAAAAACTTAACAGTACAAGTATTGATCGCCATTGTACTAGGGATTATCGTCGGAGCAACATTCCCAGAATTCGGGGCAAAGCTCAAAATCTTGGCGGATATATTTATTAAACTGATTAAAATGTTGATAGCACCAATTATCTTCTTAACAGTCGTAATTGGCATTGGTAGTATGGGGGATGTTAAAAAGGTTGGGAAAATTGGTGGCAAGGCTTTAATTTATTTTGAAATTGTTTCGACCTTTGCTCTTGCAATTGGTTTAATCGTTGTCAATATTGTACAACCAGGTAAAGGTTTTAATACAGATGCGGCAAGTGGTGCTGATGTTTCACAATATACAGAAGCAGCTGCTGCAGAACATGGTTTAGGTGCATTTATTATGCAAATAATTCCTGAAAATGTAGTAGGTGCTTTAGCAAACGGTGAATTATTACCAGTCTTATTCTCAGCTGTTTTATTTGGATTAGCCGCTGCAGCAATCGGAGAACCAGCTAAACCTGTTATTAAATTTTTCGAGCAAGTAGCAGATATTTTCTTTAAAATCGTTAACATGGTGATGAAACTATCTCCTATTGGTGCATTCGGTGCCATGAGTTATACAATTGGAAACTTTGGACTTAAATCACTTGGAAACTTAGGATTTTTAATGTTATCTGTTTATCTTACAATGTTTATTTTTATTGTTGTGATTATTGGATTGATTACCCATTACTTCGGCTTTAGTATTTTTAAATTTATTAAGTACATTAAAGATGAGATTTTTATCGTTATCGGAACATCTTCATCCGAATCTGCACTACCTTCCATGATGCGTAAGCTCGAAAACTATGGCTGTTCAAAGCAAGTGGTAGGACTAGTTATTCCAACAGGCTATTCATTTAACTTAGATGGAACATCCATTTACTTATCAATGGCGGCTATCTTTATTGCACAAGCCTATGGTGTGGATTTAGATATTTGGCATCAAATTACGTTATTAGCCATCTTAATGCTTACTTCTAAAGGAGCAGCTGGTGTAACAGGCTCTGGCTTTATTACACTTGCAGCAACATTAGCAGCATTTCCGATGATTCCTGTAGAGGGGATTGCCCTTTTAATCGGCGTAGACCGCTTTATGTCAGAAGCACGTGCTGTCACAAATCTAATTGGGAATGGTGTGGCAACAGTGGTCGTGTCAAAAATGGAAAAAGAATTTGATACAGAGCAGGAAAAACGTGCTCTGTCAGGGCATACCCAGATGCCATAAAATGAAAAAGGCTGCTGAAAGCGAAATAATTCGCTATTTCAGCAGCCTATTCATTTATAGTAGATAGGCATGTTGATAAAAAGGATCGTAGAGCTCATTTCTTGAAACCTCCTCGACTGCTTACTCGTATAGATAATGACTGGAGGTTTCTTTATGGCAACATTTACACTTACCTATCCGAAAGGCTTTAAAAGCTTTACCGATATTCCGATCGTGAATGAACACAACGAAACAGTATGTGTGCTTCAAAAAATGGAACGATCCTCTACTGGTAAAGTACTGAATGCTGTCTTGCTGGTAGCGGCACAGCAAACATTGCCTTATCGTTATGAAACACGCACTACATTAGGTGCACCACTTTTTCAAGTACAATCGACCCTGTTAACAAAAGGAGTCAGCCATCAAATTGTCATGCCTAATGGTAGCTTGATACCGATTCAACGGAAAACAGTGCAATTATTAGAATCCTCTTATTCATTCAAGATGGACGATTTAGAATTTCGTTTTGAAAAGGATTTTACCTCTACTGCTTATTTATATTGCAATGATGAAAAGATTGCTAGTGCAAGCTCTATGGAAACTGAACTAGTACTTACAGGTATACAGTTTAAGCTTTTCCATACGGACGATATGCACTTTGTTGCACTCCTCGCAACCCTTTATCAAGCACTCTTTGCAATAACTACATAGTCTAGCTATAAACATGACAAAGGCATCGAGCGTCTAATTCTCGATGCCTTTATCATGGGTCATCTTTCTACAAGGCTAATTTATTTTTTCTCGCTGTACATTTAATATGTTAATGACATAGGAATCATTTTGTGATGCTTTTGCTTGTACAATCTTCTTGATGGCTTCTTCCATCCTCAACGCTAACTCAAGTGCCTCATGAGTGGCACCCTTTATCGTTGTTTGAATTGTAATGGTCGTTCGATTTTCAATGACTAAATATTCGTATACATCAAAAGCTTCTAAACCTGCGATTAAATCTTCCATCAATAGGTTTATATCATCCCCCATCATCTTGTTGTTATCGAGCAAGGAGGTAAACTCCCACCTTTCAAAGACTATGGGATAGTCCTTTAATGGAGACGTTAGAATAGCCTTTTTTGCAATGGATTCCATATCTTTTTTGACTGATTGAAAATAGTCTTCTCCGCCTACAACTTGAATCACTAATTCCTTTTCTTCAGTCGTTTTGACGTCAACGCCGACATACTTTTCAAGGAGCTTATCCTTCAACCGAGATAGACTCAACTCTTCATTTGTAATAAGCGAGTGAGCCTCTTTATTTGCTTCTGACCTTTTCTCTCCTGCTAATTTATCAAATAGGATTAACATAGATATAATGACTACTAACAGTCCGATCACAAGCCCAAACCGTTTAACCATTGAATCTCCCTCCTGATAGGAAGGTATGTCCCCTTTTACTACAATATTCCCTTTTCTAGCTTGAAACAGCAGATACTTTTCGTACTAAAAAACGCAGTGTCAAATACAGTACTACTCTCCTTCATAAGGGAAATCAGCAAATGTTCAAACTGGTCTATCAGATCTTGTATCGCTTACTTTTTCCCACATATTCCGGGACGCGAAATAAATTTGCTTTGTTTTGTCCTTTCTGTGCCATGCTTCTCAAAAAGGAGTACACTTAAGAGGTAGTAATTCTATCATTTTGGAGGGTTTTATATGGAATCAAAAGCAGCGGATATTAAAAATATGCTGACATTAAATCTGCTCATACAAATCTTAGAGGAACGTGGCATTATGACAGATAAAGAATTAAAAGAGCGCCTCACAAATACTGTAAAACTATCTTCTATGGAGAATGATTTAAAAGAAAAAGTCATTGAAGAAATCAAACATTAATGGATTTTACCTTATCAAAAAACGACCGCTTTCTGAAAGCGGCCGTCTGAATCATATTCTTGAGGTTATGATCGAATTGTTTTCAAAGCCGTTGACCATGGTACAAGCTGATCTAACATTTGATGAACAGAATCTGCTTGCACCTCTTTTGGTTTAAAGACAGAACCGTTTTCAAAATCAGTAAATAATGATAATGCTGGATGCACTCGAACATCGGCAACTAGTAATTCTCCAAGAATTCCCCGTAAATGCTCTGCTGCACGTGCACCTCCAACAGAACCGTAAGAGACGATACCAGCAGCTTTATTGTTCCATTCCACTCGTAAATAATCTAATGCATTTTTTAATGCACCTGTAATGGAGTGATTGTACTCTGCAACAATAAAGACAAAGCCGTCACATGCTGCTACTTTTTCTGACCATGCAGCTACACCAGAAGTATCTCCTCCTGGCTCCCCTAAAAACGGTAATTTAAAATCAGCGATATCAATTATTTCATATTCCGCATCACGACGTTTTTCCGCAACTTCCTTTACCCAAGTTCCAACTTGTGGGCTTACACGACCTTCTCGCGTACTTCCTAAAATAATACCGATTTTTAACATATGACGCCTCCTCTTATCATCCATTCTTGTGACTCGATCACGGTTCATAGTACGTGCTCGCCACTCGTAACCATTTTGGTCAGGAAAATATCCCTTTATTCATCACCAGTTAATTAGCTCCGAATAGTTAGAATTAAATTATCTTTAATTCAAGATTAAGGTACCATCAATCTTTATTTCCTGTCAAATATTTAAATTAGAGGGATAAAGAGGATTATTTCATTTGAATGGGCTGCTCCAATGCCTCTAATTCCTCATCAATAGAGGCGTATTGTCTTTCCACTACATACTTAGCATCAGACAAGGCAGCATTATAAATATAGGGAGCAATATGCTCTTTAATAAAATCTAATACACGCTCCGCTTCAAACTCACTAATGTCTTCATCACGCTGATTATAGAAAAATCGTTGAATATCAGCAAGAATCATTTCTTGCTGATCTTTGGATAAACGGATAAACAAAATAACTCTCTCCATTTCTGCTAATAAATTTTATCTTCATCTTATCACTATCCATAGATTCCTTGCATACAAAAAGGCTGAAACACTAGTTCTACTAGCGTTCAGCCTCCATTTCATTTTTTACATTCAAATGAATAGCTCGTGGATAAAAAATTTTTTTCCTTTGATACTATCGCTTGTCTCCCATCATCTTCACATTGCTGTGTCATTGCATCGATTTTCTTATCATTGACCATATTTGTCATTACCGTCATACCAATACCAAAAACAACGATGAATAAACCAATCATGATCCATAGCTTGCCGGCCTTATTGCCAGCTGGTCTTTCATTAGCCATATTTGTTCCCTCACTTATACAAATAAAAATGGTTCTGTATGGATGGTTGATTGGACGAATTCAACCAGATATTTTTTATTCTCACATAGTTCAGCCATTTTTTTTGCTACTCCCGCAATCATCACCTTTTCTACATGATGACCAGGATCTACTATTTGCAAGTCAATCGCTTGTGCGTCCTGTGCTGTATGGAAGTACATATCACCTGTTAAGAAAACATCTGCTCCTGCACGTTTTGCCGCATAAATATATTTATTGCCGTCTCCACCTACAAGCGCCACTTTGCTGACCGTGGATTGTAAATCCCCAACTATACGAACTGCCGGGACATCTAGTTGTTGCTTTACGAATTCAGCAAATTGTTGCAACGTCATTTCTTGCGTTAAGTAACCAACACGCCCTAATCCCATCACATTTGTTTGCTGCTCAAGACGTATTACATCATAGGCAGGCTCCTCATAAGGATGACTAGTCAACATGGCCTTTAACACGCGACTTTTAATGGATTCAGGAAATACGACTTCTACCTTCACTTCTTCCTCCACATGTAATTCGCCAACAGAGCCAACAAACGGATTTGCTCCTGCTAATGCACGAAATCGTCCTTCTCCAGTCGTTGTATAACTGCATGCTTCATAGTCCCCAATACGACCTGCGCCAGCCTTTGCCAGCGCCTCACGTAATGCTTCCGCATTGGCAGTTGGTATAAAGACTGCTAGCTTCAACAGATTTTCAGCATACGTTTCTTCTAATATTGAACGATTTTTTAGCTGTAGGGCATCTGCTAGTAAATCATTGACTCCACCTTCAGCTACATCTAAGTTTGTATGAGCAGCATATACAGCAATATCATGTTTAATGAGCTTTTCATATAAACGCCCTGCTGGATGATCTGTGCGGATATTCGCCAGGCGTCTAAAGATTGGTGGATGATGAGCGATAATCAGCTCACAGCCCTTTTCTATGGCCTCATTTGCAACGGCTTCATTGACATCTAACGTCACCAATACTTTGTTTACAGGTTTGTTTAGGGTCCCTATGGCTAGTCCAATTGGATCATTGTCCATACAAGCTAGTTTTTTGGGTGACCATGATTCGAACACTTGAATAACTTCTTGGCCATTTACCGTTTTCATCTACAAAACTCCTTCTACTAAGTGTATCAGAGCCATTAACTCTGCACGTTTTTCTTCAATTTCAGGTGTCTGTTCTGCTCCTTCAATGGATTGTAGTACACGTTGCCAGTTGTCTTTTTCGCGCAACCATTTTTTCGTAAATACCGGTGATTTACGCAGGCTTAGTTTAGGCCCAAACAAAATCTCTGCTGTAGAGAGCTCCATTTGCCCTCTTTGTAACACAAGGATTTCATAGATTTTATCATCTTCCTCTAAAATCTCTTCATCAAGAATCGCCCACTGTTGTGCTAAAGCCCACTCACGAATGACTTTAGCATGTATATTTGGTTGTAAAATAAGACGTGTGACACCTTGAAGCTTCTCTGGATGTTTCTCTAGAATGGAAACAATCAATGGTCCACCCATCCCAGCTATCGTGATTGTATCCACATGGTCAGCTTCTTCAATTGCTGCTAATCCATCTGCAAGGCGGACTGTAATTTTTTCAGTTAAGTTTTCCTTCTGTACTTGTCCTACAGCTGATTCATAAGGCCCTTTTACAACTTCCCCTGCTATGGCATAAGAGGCTGTTCCATTATGAATTAAATAGCATGGTAAATAGGCATGGTCACTACCAATATCCGCCATGATCGCTCCTGTGGGAACAAATTTTGCTACTGCTTCTAATCGCTTTGAAAGTTTTTGTGCGTTCATTTTTATACCGCCTATCTTCAATAGAGTCCATTAATAGTATGGATGATGTCGTGAAAAAAAACAAATGGAGTTGTCTCACATTTCTATGTGGACAACCCCATCTTCATGATTCTTTAAACCTAAAAAGTAGCTGTACGATTTCAGTACAGCTACTTGTCAGTTTTACTATTCTAAAGTAGAAATGTATTCAGCGATTGCTTTTGCTTCCGCTTCAGTTTTCATGTTTGGTTGCATTGGAGTACCTTCGATACCCTTAGTTAAAACTTCTACGATATGAGCTTCATCTAAGCCATGTAGGTTTGGACCCATACCACCAGTTAAGTCACCACCGTGACAACCAATACAAGCTTGTACTAGTGCTGAACCATCAGCATCTGCGTCAGTTGTTTCTGTAGTAGTTTCGCCACCACCCTCATGTTCAGCAGCAATTTCTTTCTTGTTATCTGCACCTTGTAAAGACATGAAGAAAATAAGACCAATACCAAATGCCAGAATTAAGATGTAAGGAACGACTGGATTGTTTTTCATAAGTTTCCCCTCCTCATTTTAAGTCTACTTCTATTATAATATAGAATCAGTCAACATCTAATATTGTACTTCATTAACAAAGAAACGAAAAGCCCTATTCGCTAAGTTTTCCTTTGTTTGTAACAAATTCGACATTTCTGTATCTATTGGATAAAATATGTCTTGCCAACATCCAAAATTGGTCAAATTTATCCTTTTATACAATTTCTTTTTCATTATATTCATGCTGTTATCATACCCTTTTCACGCATTCATATACCCAAAAAGTAAAAATCTGCACGCTTAAAATCAGCGTACAGATTTTGAATCTTCTTAGGTTAAAACTTTAACATGATGATGTTCTTATTATAGATAAATTGTCACAAATTATGGTAGATGGAGTCCTCTGCACATCGATACAAAAAACATTCGCTAAATCAAGATAAATTTATGATATAGTACCCAATCAGTGCTATTAATCCTAAAGCACCTGAGACTGTGAAATATAGAAGTTTCATTTTGATACCTGACCAAAGCCAAATGACACAATTCATTGCAATCAAGCAAAATAAAACCATATTATTTCCACTAAAATATGTAGTACAAATGCGGATCGACATACTAAATAACAGAATAGCCGCTAGTACATGAAAAATAGGGGCTAGTAGATGTTTTTTTTGTGCCATTTGCCACGCAGCAATAAATAAGATGCAAGCGCCTACTCCCACGATTACTGTAAAAATCAATGTTAAAGATTGCATTGTAAAATAGAGTACCAAAACAGCCATTATGGCGATACATAGACCTACTACTAACAGGATCATTTTTCTTTTTTCTGATGGCAAGACCGCTTGTTTAGGATGTTGCACTGGTTCTAACTCCTCTATATCAGCCCCCTCTGTATAAAGAGCTGCTAAAAAGTCACAATAGTGCTCAGGTAAAAGTTTATTTTGCTTCCAAAACAAAATTTCATTAAGGATTATTTTTTTCCGAGGATTTGTCATAGTGTTAGCTCCAAACATTGCTTAATAATGGTTGTATTACAATTTTATCTCACACTATTTGAAAACACATCTGTATAAAGTCGCAAATCTAGCATTTCCCTCATTCTAATTATCTATCATTGCGTAACATCGATAGGTGAATAGCAGGGCTAATTTCTTTTTGTTCACTTTTCATTTCTATAAAAAAGGAGCTATACCAATTAGTCATTTTCTCACTACTTGGATAGCTCCAGCTATTTTTAATTTTATTCTAAGAAATCTTTTAAACGTTTACTGCGAGAAGGATGGCGTAATTTTCTTAGTGCTTTCGCCTCGATTTGACGAATACGTTCACGTGTTACGCCAAAGACCTTTCCTACCTCTTCTAATGTACGTGTGCGGCCATCGTCTAAACCAAAACGTAAACGAAGTACGTTTTCTTCACGGTCTGTTAACGTATCTAGTACATCCTCTAATTGTTCTTTTAACAGTTCATAGGCTGCATGGTCGGATGGAGATTGTGCTTCTGAGTCCTCGATAAAGTCTCCTAAATGGGAATCATCTTCTTCTCCAATTGGTGTTTCAAGAGATACTGGTTCTTGTGCAATTTTTAAAATTTCACGTACTTTTTCAGGTGTTAAATCCATTTCTTCTCCAATTTCTTCTGGAGAAGGCTCACGACCTAAATCTTGTAAAAGTTGACGTTGTACACGTATTAATTTATTAATGGTTTCGACCATGTGAACAGGAATACGAATCGTACGCGCTTGGTCAGCAATCGCACGTGTTATCGCTTGACGAATCCACCATGTAGCGTAAGTCGAGAATTTAAATCCTTTACGGTAATCGAATTTTTCAACAGCCTTAATAAGACCCATATTTCCTTCTTGAATTAAATCAAGGAATAACATTCCACGACCAACATAACGTTTTGCAATCGATACAACTAGACGTAAGTTTGCTTCTGCAAGACGTTTACGTGCTTCCTCGTCTCCTTGCTCTATACGTTCTGCAAGCGCAATTTCCTGCTCAGCAGATAATAAATCTACTCGGCCAATTTCTTTTAAATACATACGTACAGGGTCATTGATTTTAACACCTGGTGGCACACTCAAATCATTTAAGTCGAAAGTTTCTTCGTTCGCTTCTTCTTTCATTAGACTCTCTTCTTCAAATTCTTCTTTTCCAATGATTTGAATATCTTTATGCTTTTCAAGATCCTCAGCGAAATGGAAAATTTCTTCGTTTTCCAATTCATAAGGTGTTAGTTTCTCTGAAATTTCTTTCATTGAAATTTCACCTTCTGTTTTCGCTTTTTCTTGTAGGAATTTTTTTGCATCATCTAATGTAATTTCTACTTCTATCTCTTTTGAACGTTCTGACTTGTCCGCCATAAACCTTCCTCCTTCTAAACAACCGAATCGGGTTAAATCGCCGATAACGATTTTCTTAAATGAATAATCTGTTGGGCGATTTCAAGTGCACGTGCATACTCATGCAACTTCTCCGCTTCCTTTGACTCATGCATCTTTTGATAAATTTCTTGCTCAATTCTATATTTTTGAAGCTGACGGATGGAGTCCATAACCTCTGCCTCTGCTTGATCAGGATCTCGCTCGACTAAAGCTGCTTCCATGACAATTTTCCGTAATTCAGCGTCATCCAAAATTTCCACAAAACGTTGATAATCAGGATGACCATACTCCTCATAAAACCCTACTAAGCGAACAAAAACAGCCATATAAGTATCTCGTACAAATGGCTCTTTTTGCTCACTACGTAATACCCTGTCCACTACATCTATATTATGAAGCATATGAGCCAGTAATAAACGTTCGGCACGTTCGGCTGCGTCCATAGGCTTTTGTTGTTGCGTGACTGGCATTGAAGGTATCTGTGTAGGCATCTCTGCTTTTGCAGAACGTACCTGATTAGCCTCCAGTTTTCGGAATTGGGCATAAATGGCTTCTTCCGAGATATTTGTTTCATTTGATAGCTGCCGTATATACAAATCTCGTTCAACTGGTGAGGATCTACCCACTAGCTGTTCAAGGACTTCTTGAATATATTGAAGCGTATCATTTTCAAATTGAAAGTTCTTATTGCGTCTAGCATGCATCATCATAAAAGCAATATACGCATGAGGGTTTTCCAAAATTTGTTCCTTAAATGCTTGTCCACCTAAAGTGCGAATGTATTCATCAGGATCTAATTTTTCTGGCAACACGGCAATATTGACTTTCATGCGCTCTGTGTGCAGTAGCTGCGCTGCTCGCTTCGCTGCATCAAATCCAGCATTATCACCATCATAGCAAATCGTAATTTGCTCTACTAAGCGCTTTAGCTTTGTGATATGCTGATTTGTTAGCGAAGTACCCATTGTCGCAACAACATTCATTACACCTACAGAATTGGCTGCTAAAACATCCACAAAACCTTCCATCAATACTACTTGACGATTTTTTCTGATAGAAGTTCGTGCTTTATCTAGGTTATAAAGCACTTCACTTTTTTGAAAAATTGGTGATTCTGGACTATTTAAATATTTTGCTTCCTCACCATTGGATGAAAGGATACGTCCTGAGAAGGCAATAATTTTACCATTCTCATCTCGAATAGGAAACATGATACGTCCTCTAAAACGATCAAAATAACGTTCTTCTCCCTCTCTTTTGATGATTAAGCCACTTTCGGCAATTTCTTGTAAGTTATAACCTTTTCTTTCAAGCAATATTGTTAATGCATCAAAGCTTGGGAGAGACCAACCAATGTTATTAGATTCTATAAGTTCCCTTGTAAATCCTCTTTCTAGCAAATAATTTAAAGGTTCTTCACCATCCTCTGTGTTCAACAGTAAATGATGAAAAAAATCTGCTGCAAAAGCGTGTGCTTCTTTCATCCTTTCTTCTGCTTTAGATATCTTTTTCGTTCCTCCGGGAAAACTTGGCTCAACATCTAAATGTATGCCAACACGTTCCCCAAGTTTCACCACTGCATCAGGAAAAGAAATGCCTTCAATATCCATTACAAAAGTAATGGCATTGCCCCCTGCACCACAACCAAAGCAATGAAAAATTTGCTTGTCTGTAGATACAGAAAAAGACGGTGTTTGCTCTCCATGAAATGGACAGAGACCAAACCAATTTCGCCCACGCTTAGTAAGCTGCATGTATTCACTAATAACATCAACAATATCCGATTGTGTGCGAATCTGTTCAATTACTTCTTCTGGAATCTTCCCTGCCAAATCCATCACCATCTTTAATATTTGCGTTCTAGAAACACAATTCGCTATTCGTTTTAAAATTCCTTTATTTCTCGACAAAAAATTAGGATTTTTCTCTTATAAATATTTTTACCACAATTTTATTATTATAAAACAAAAATTAGTTTTTATCTATACCATTTTCAAAATCCACTCAAAAAAACCGCCTCTGCTAACCGAGGTGGTTTAAAATACTATCCTTATTTACAGGTCAAAATATGTTCAATAATCGTATTTGCTGTCTCTTCAACAGCTTTATTTGTCACATCAATAACTTGACAACCTATTTTACCGACAATTTTTTCAAAATGCTGTATTTCATCTAGAATTCTTTCATGCTGCGCATAGATGGCATCATCATTTAAGCCGAGAGACATTAATCTTTCTTTCCTTATAAAGTTTAACTTTTCAGGTGAGATAATTAAACCAAAGCATTTTTTAGGGTCTATCTGTAAAAGCTCTTCTGGTGGTTCTACCTCTGGCACTAATGGTACATTCGCCACCTTATATTTTTTATGAGCTAAATACTGTGATAGTGGCGTTTTAGATGTTCTAGATACCCCAACGAGTACGATATCAGCTTGTAATAATCCACGCGGATCTCTACCATCATCATACTTCACCGCGAATTCAATCGCTTCAATTTTTTTGAAATAATCATCATCCAGCATATGAACAATTCCTGGTGTTTCCAATGGGTTTTCTTCCATAAAAGCTGCCATTGATTGTAGAGCTGGACCTAAAATATCCACAGCCTGGATTTTTTCTTGTTCACATAAATCATGTAATAATTTGCGCATTTCTTGACGAACAAGTGTATAGACTATAAATGCTCGCTGCTGCGAAGCAAGAAAAACAATTTTACGGATAAGCTCCTCTGATTGAATATGTGGAAATCGACGAATTACAGTATTTTCAAGACCCGGTCGGAACTGGCTAATAACTGCTTTTGCAACTTGGTCACCAGTTTCACCGACAGAATCAGATACAACAAATACGCGTAGTCTTTTCATGCAGCTCTCCTTCAATTTAGACATTTTGTGCAAGAGATAAGAAAGCTCGTGTAATCGTTGTTTTTGTAAGACGACCAACAATCGTTAAACCACCCTCTTGCGGTTCAACTACTGGTAGTGAATCAACCTCTCGTTCAATAAGTTTGTTCGCTGCAACAATTAAAGAATCTGATCTTTCACAGTACGAAATATTTGGCATACGCGTCATAATAATATGTACTGGAATTTTATTTAAATCCTGCGTGCCAATACTTGTACGCAGTAAATCTTTGCGAGATAGTACGCCTGTCAAAAACTCATTCTTATCTACGACAAAGAGTGTACCAACATCTTCTGAAAACATAAAGCAAATTGCATCATAAACCGTCATTGTTTCAGGGACAACTACAGGGCCTGAATGAAAATCCTTCACTTTTAAATTGTGAATACTATCTATTAATGCAACAGATGCCTTCTTACCTGAATAAAAATAACCAACCCTTGGCCTTGCATCTAGAAATCCTGCCATTGTTAGGATGGCTAAATCTGGTCTTAAAGTGGCTCTTGTCAGATTGAGACGTTCGGCAATATGTTCTCCAGTAATAGGGCCGTTTTCTTTCACAATTTGTAATATGTCTTCCTGACGTTTATTGAGTTCGATTGGACTCACCGCCTCAAATCTAATAGTGTTATACTTATGCTCAATTATTATATACTATTTTAATAATTATTGCGAATTAAAGAACTACATGCTACAATATTCACACATACGCTTGCTCTATCAGTATTTTCGAGCAAATTGCGTTATACAGGCGATGATGGGAAAAAAGTATCTGTTCCATTCAAAAGCGAGTAGAAGATGGTGAAAGTCTACACAGTAACAGAGAAAAGGCACTCCCTGAGCTAACTTTTTGAAAAGAGGTTTTAAACTACTCGTTTAAAACAATCAGGGTGGAACCGCGGGTATTAGCACTCGTCCCTGGGCATACATTGTGCCCGGAGACGGGTGCTATTTTCATTTAGTTGCCACTGAATGAAAAAAACTTTGGCGTTTTACCGCTAAAAAACAATATGAAAACTTTGAAGGAGGCTATTTTATGGCTAACAAATCAATGGAAACCATCGTATCATTAGCAAAACATCGAGGCTTTGTCTTCCCTGGTTCTGAAATCTACGGAGGTTTAGCAAATACTTGGGATTATGGTCCACTAGGCGTTGAATTAAAAAACAATATTAAAAAAGCTTGGTGGCAAAAATTCGTCCAAGAATCAGAACACAATGTAGGTATTGACGCTGCGATTTTAATGAACCCAAAAGCTTGGGTTGCTTCAGGTCACGTTGGTAACTTTAATGACCCAATGATCGACTGTAAATCATGTAAAGCTCGCCACCGTGCAGATAAAATTATCGAAGACGCTGCATTGGCAAAGGGCGATGAAATCATTGTTGATGGTATGACATTCGATCAAATGAAAGAAACAATGATTAAATATGACGTCGTATGTCCTGATTGTGGAAAAGCTGATTTCACAGATATTCGCCAATTCAACCTTATGTTTAAAACATTCCAGGGTGTAACGGAATCTTCTACAAACGAAATTTATTTACGTCCAGAAACGGCACAAGGTATTTTCGTGAACTTTAAAAACGTTCAACGTTCTATGCGTAAACGTACACCATTTGGTATCGCACAAATCGGTAAATCTTTCCGTAACGAAATTACACCAGGTAACTTCACATTCCGTACACGTGAATTCGAACAAATGGAGCTTGAATTCTTCTGCAAACCGGGCGAAGACCTTGAATGGCATGCATATTGGAAAGAATTCTGTAAAAATTGGTTACTAAACCTAGGCATGAAGGAAGATTCGATGCGTCTTCGTGACCATGAGGATGATGAACTCTCTCACTACTCTAACGCGACAACAGATATCGAATTCAAATTCCCATTCGGCTGGGGAGAGCTTTGGGGTGTAGCTGATCGTACAGATTTCGACTTAAAACAACATATGGAGCACTCAGGTGAAGATTTCACTTATATCGATCCTGTATCAAACGAACGCTATGTTCCTTATTGTATTGAACCATCATTAGGAGCTGATCGTGTAACATTAGCCTTCCTATGTGATGCCTATGATGAAGAGGAGCTAGAGGGTGACGATAAGCGTACCGTTTTACGTTTCCACCCTGCTTTAGCACCATTCAAAGCTGCCGTGCTACCACTTTCTAAAAAATTATCTGATGAAGCGACAGATGTTTGGGCTGAACTGCGTAAAGCCTTCCCTGTTGATTTTGATGAATCACAATCAATTGGTAAACGTTACCGTCGTCAAGATGAAATTGGTACACCATTCTGTATCACATATGATTTTGATTCAAAAGAGGATGGCCAAGTAACAGTACGTCATCGTGACTCTATGACACAAGTTCGTATGCCTATTGCTGAAGTAAAAGCATATATTGAAAAACATTTACAATTCTAATAAAAAAGAGGGGGTAGCCAATTGGCAACTCCCTCTTTTTTATGCTTTATATGTTGAAAATAAGCGCTCTTGCATTTTTTCCTCGAATGAAAACTTTTTCATACTCATCCCGATTAAGCTCACTAATAGCTCCTCAATATCTGCTAGTGAGTAATAAAGGAATGTACCTTCTCGCATTGGACGAACCCGTTTGTCAAACGTTTGTTCATCTTCAATAAAATAAGCGACATTGACCTCACAATGCTCCATCAATTGTGTAATCCGTTGATCATCACCTGGATTTATGAAGAATGGCACAATTTTATCAATATACAAAATACTTTGCACAAGCTTAATGAAGAAATTTTCGCGTAACGATGTTTCCACAACTAAAATGGTTGTTTGTTCATGCTGATAATCCATATATAAAACGTTTAATTGCTCTTCTAATAGTGTTTTTAAGATACCAATAGAATTTCGATATTTCGTCATATCCGTTTGGATTTCTCTTGTTAATAAACGTAATATACGAAAGGCTGGTAAGAAAATTTTTAAGACAATTTCTTTAGGATGTAAATGGTCAATTAATTTATTAAAATGAATTCTCAGATTATTTTCATCACAGCGGATTAATTGCTCTACAAATAAATTGAAAATCTCTTCAAAGCTATTAGCTCGATAGTCTATCATTTTCGTAATTCTCACACTATAGTTCAAAGGTAAGTTCATAGATTTCTGCTCATCCAGCAATCTCACTTTTGGTAATGTAGGAAATAAATCATAAACAAGTTCTACTTGTGCACTGCGATTATCTGATAACATAACAACAGAGTTGACTGGGTAAATCCCTAAACATTCTACAAATTTATGCATAAAGCTCTCATTATATAAATGACGATCTCTGTATAAAACAGCTAAAGCATCTGTAGCACCGTAGCCAACGTGATAGACTCGCTTGGATGTCATTGCTGAATATACATCAATAATTTGTAATAATTGTACACCATCACTCATATCATCTGCACAAAGTTGATTTGGATAGCCCTTTCCCGCAAAACGTTCATGATGATCTCGTGCCAAATAGGCGATGTCTTCCTCTTTATGTTCGATAAGTAGCTCGTAGCCTTTTGTGGTGTGTGCCTTGACAATATCAAACTCATCTTCAGAGAGTTTACGTTTTAAATTTAATATTTCTTGAGGTATAAAAACCTTCCCGATATCATGGAACAAGTAGCCCCTAGCTAATGTTTCGATATCTGTTAAACCTAAGTATCTGGCAAAAATTGTACCTAAGACAAATACATCAAATGAATGGACAAATGAATACTCATCCCATTCCTTTAAACGCATAAGTAGCTCATAGCGATATTTTTTTTCCAAAATCTTTTCAAAAACACCTCTTACATAAGCCGTGTCCTGCATGCTTTTAAGAATTTGTCCATAGCGTAATTCATGCACGACATTCTCCAGTGTTGTCATAAAAAGTTGACTAACTGTCTCTTTATAATCATCCACTGGATCTCTTTTTTCCATTAATGGGGCAAATAGATCTTCATATTCTCTTGTTCGTTGAGCACTTAAATCATGGACAACTCGAACTGAATCAGATGGCAAATAGACAGATAATTCATCTACTTTACGAAGTTTAAGTAAGGCAATAATTCGTTCCGTTAAAACTAAATCTTTTTTAGCCAATAAACGATACTCTGAAAAAATATCTTCTGCTAATATATCATTTGCTTCAACTTCATGAATACTTAAGGTTACTTTTCGTAGCATATATTTTGCCACATACGCAATGTACTAAGCACTATGTGACTCCCTCCTTCTTCCATAGGACTGCGCTATTCTGATAAACGTATAACAATACGTTTTGCTGATAGAGGCTTTTATATTTCATAGGCGTGTCTAAAGTGATCTAACGTACATCAGTTTCGATGGGGATTAAACGACTATATTATATTTAAAAAATATAATTACCATTATCTATACCATTTACAATATCATAGGTTAAAATGCCTTTTCAACTAGTATATGGGACTCAAATGAACAGTTTCTACCACTTATATAATGAAAACTAAACGAAAATACAAATCCTTTTACCTATAAAATTATGTATACATATAGATAAAAAATAAATTATAAGTTAATTAGACTCTATATTTTTCAATTCATGATAAATAATTATTAGATAAAATTAAATTTTTCTAATAATTTTATTTTGTAAAAATTAAAATTTTATTGATTAACATTCCATCTAAAGTGAAGAATATAACACTACTATGGTCCTGGATATAGAAAGAGAGGTGGCAGATATAGTTGCTTCCACCTATAAACTTGTAAACTCAAAAAACTGAATGCTTTTGTGCTAAGACCTGATTGCTTACCAATTACGTCATGATGAGGATGAAATTTCCTCTATTCGGAGTTCCATCTTTTTGGTATAAATAAGGTATTATAGTTAGTATTAGCTGTTAAATAATGAATAATTAACAAGCTAAAGACACACCCCCTTTTAACATTCAATCGTCCGGAAGTTTGAACTGATACATAGGAAGGTCTGACCTGAAACATTCATACTATAAAATTTTCTATTGTACTATTTGGAGGAATTCAATTGCAGTCTCAACGTTTATTTCAACTAGCTATAGCAACTGCTTTAGCAACAAGTGCGATTATTGTCGCACCACCAGCACATGCTGCATCATTTTTTCCTGATATCAACCCATCCAACGAAGAAGGAAAAGCCATTATTCAGTTAGCAGATCGAGGCATCATATCTGGCTATATGGATGGGACATTTAAACCTGCAAACCCTATTACACGTACACAGGCTGCGAAGATTTTAGCAGGTATTTTAAAGCTCGATACAGTTCACGTAAAAAATCCTCAATTCAAGGACATCAAACCTGGCGATGAAAACTACGGTGCCATTGCCGCATTAGCGAATGCTGGTATTATTAATGGAGCAAATGGTTATTTCTACCCTACTCAAAATATTACACGCGAGCAAATGTCAAAAATGATTGCGAAAGGCTTTGGATTAACAAGTCCGAGTAACACACAATTACCATTTACAGATGTCAAAAAGGGGAATGAATTTGAGCCTCATATTAAAGCATTGTTTGCAAATGGTATTACAAAAGGAACATCTGCAACGACTTTCGGTCCAAAAAGTAATGTGAAGCGCTCCCAACTGGCAGCTTTTGTTGTGCGTGCTGAAAAGATGCTTGGCAATGCAACCATCTATGCAAAACAATTTAAGCAAGATTATATCTTTGCATTTTATGGTGGTTTAGAGCCAGCAACGGATATTTTCACTTGGGATGAAAATGAGGACATGACAGAATCTATCACCATTACCCCATTAAAAGAAGGAACGGGCAAATTGGTAATCACTGGATTCACAGACGATTCAGAGGACTTTACTGAAATCTTTTATTTAGTACATGTAAAAAATGTTAATGGGAAGCTAAAGACAACGCTTGAAGAAGTAAAGGAAGAAGATTATATAGAAAATTTACCACTTGATATAACGGAGAGCCATTTACCTTTCGTGCCAACAGAGGTGACGGTCCATAATACGAATGGACAGGCACTTGCTCCCAATTTATACAGCTTTAATCAACAAGATCAAACACTATCCATCTTGCAAAACGGACAATTCATTGTTACATTTTCAGATGGAACTCAACAACAAAAGATGGCTGCAGAAGTGTATTCCTATGATTTTGTTCGCAACATTGATTTATATCATTTAACAGATGAATTAATACTGACGACGCAAGAATTACCTTTTGAACCAGCATATGTAGCACTCGAAAGTTTTGGTTTTGAGCCAGTGCCTGTAAAAGCGACGATTCTTAATGGGCAACTACATGTTACGCCAAAAGCTGAAGGTCTAGCGATTCTCCATTTAACAGGTAAAAACGAAGAAACGGCTTACCTTTATATTGAAAGTAAAAAAATTGCTGGACAATGGGCCTTTTTAGTGTCAGAGGATGAGGAAGAATTTTAAATAACGGAAAATGCCAGATGAACATTATGGTTCTTCTGGCATTTCGCAGTGTTGAAACCAAAACCATCAATAGAATTTTTGTAATAATGGATTTCCGTTACAGGCTACTTGCTTCCTTCTCTACCGCTCCGTTTAGAGGCTCGCCTGTCTCGCTATTCCATGGAAGTCAAGTAGCCTGCCACTCCAATCCACAAAAATGTAACCTTTTTAGCAAAGGTTTTCAAAGAAAGTGAAGATGTGTCACTACTCTTTATGGAGAGATGTTGTCACGCATCGCTTCTCCACCTTTTTCACTACTGTTAGTATGAAAGAAAAGGAAAAGACACTTTTGCAGAATGGTTGATTGGAGTGGAGCCAGCGTCACTCCTAGGGGATTTAGCGTCACAGAGGAGACCCTGGAGCGAACGCTAGTGAGTGAAGCGGCTCATCGGACGCCCCCTGGAAAGGACGCTGGCGGAACGGAAATCAACCTCTCACCTTGCTAAAAGGTCTTTTTTCAACATCATAAAATGCCAGATGAACATTATGGTTCTTCTGGCATTTCGTCTTTCGAGCGTATTTGCAATTCAGGGGTACGTTCTAGTTGCTCAATAAATTTTCTCGTCTTAAACCGAATCCCCGTTTGTTCTTCATAGATGGTTGTAATAATTTTTTTTATGAAATATTTTGTTTCTTTTTTCAGCTCTATTTTTCCAATTTGGTCGATAGGAACAGTGTAGAACATCCTGATCAGTTTCAGCTGTGTTGGCGTTAAGCGAATGATATAGGGATCATGTTGATAACAGCGATGGCATAAAAATCCTCCTTGAGCAAAGGAAAAAGCAAATTCCCCATCTACAGCGCCACACGCAGCACAGGCATGTAAAATAGGTTGTACACCTGTATAGGGCAACATTTTCCAT
This sequence comes from Lysinibacillus sp. FSL K6-0057, assembly GCF_038630885.1. Lineage (NCBI taxonomy): Bacteria > Bacillati > Bacillota > Bacilli > Caryophanales > Bacillaceae > Lysinibacillus > Lysinibacillus sp. FSL K6-0057. The sequence continues at coordinate 3,350,297 of NZ_CP152047.1, forward strand.
TCAACAAACAGTGTAATGGCTTCAGGATCATAGCCATCCTCAATTGCTTGTAATGCTTGTAGCAAGACATCAAACGCAAATGGTTCTGGCTTCCCTTCTTCTACAACTCGCTCCACTAATTCCATAATATAGCTAGCATAAGCAGTAGCCATAATATCTTCACGAATATGGCGCATTGAATTCAAATGCTCTCCCTGTTGCAATGTCCCCATACCCGTATGATGTTGTACCATAAACATGCCATAGGTAAAGGGTTGCGTGACGGAAGCCAATCTACTAGAAGGTTTTTTTGCCCCTCGAGCCATCGTAGCCACTTTGCCAGCTTCTCGCGTTAGCAAAATAACTATCTTATTGGATTCACCATATGCGCGAACCTTTAATACAATACCCTCCCATTTATGAAGCATAATCCCCCTCCTTTCTTAAAAGAACTATCCATGAAAAGAGAGCTGCCCAAAATAATTTTGGACAGCTCAAAAATAAAACGATCAAATACTGCCAGATTTTGCGCTTACAAGAAGAAGTGAACCCAAACTGTCACGTCAAAATCTGGAGTCTATATCCTGATCCACCAGGCACTAAACACCTGCTGAAAAAACATATGTTCATCTCCCGAATAAGTGGGAGTCTTCTGTATCTGACGCTTCGCTTTCGATACAAATTAGGAAAAAAGCCTAATATTCATCATCACGGAATCCGAAATCGCGTAAATGTGTAGATTTATTGCGCCAATCCTTTTGCACCTTTACCCATAGCTCTAAATATACTTTAGACCCTAATAACATTTCGATATCCTTTCGGGCACGTGTCCCTACTTCTTTTAGCAAGGCTCCACGTTTTCCGATAACAATCCCTTTTTGTGAATCACGCTCCACAATAATTGTAGCCGCTACACGAATTTTATCATCATTTTCTTCATCACGACGAATTTTATCAATTACCACTGCGATCGAATGAGGAATTTCTTCACGTGTTAAATGCAGGACTTTTTCACGAATAAGTTCTGAAATAATAAATCGTTCTGGATGGTCTGTCACTTGATCTGCTGGGTAATACTGCGGTCCCTCTGGTAAATACTTCCCTAATGTCACTAATAAATTTTCTACATTATTGCCTTGTAGCGCTGAAATCGGTACAATCTCCGCAAAGTCATAGCGCTCTTTATAGCTCTCAATAATTCCTATTAGTTCATCTGGATGAATGGCATCAATTTTATTGATAACCAAAAAGACAGGCGTTGGATTTCCTGCTAGCATTTCTAGTATGAATTCATCGCCTTTACCGATTTTTTGCTCAGCATTGACCATAAACATAATAACGTCCACTTCACGCAATGTGTTTTTAGAAACCTTCAGCATGAAATCGCCTAGTTTATGTTTCGGCTTGTGGATACCTGGTGTATCTATAAAAATCATTTGGCTATCATCTGTTGTCAGTACGCCTTGTACTTTATTTCTTGTTGTTTGTGGCTTATCACTCATGATCGCAATTTTTTGGCCAATGACACGATTTAAAAATGTCGATTTGCCAACATTTGGACGACCAATGATGGAGATAAAGCCTGATTTATAGCCATTGTTAGTTTCCTGCATTCTCTAAATCCTCCGTCGTAAATGCAAACGGTAGTAATTCGCCCACTGACGTTACCGTCACATCACCTTTTAAATTCGTTAAATAAACAGGCATAGTTGGAGCACAAAACTCCATCATCACCTGACGACATGCTCCACATGGGGCACATGGCCCGTCCGTATCAGCTACAATGGCAATGGCTTCGAATTCGTAAGTCCCCTCTGACACTGCCTTAAAAAACGCTGTACGCTCAGCACAATTCGTCATACTATAGCCTGCATTTTCAATATTACAGCCGTGAATAACCTCTCCATCTTTCGTTAATAGAGCTGCCCCTACTTTAAATTTTGAATAAGGAACATAGGCTTTTTCACGCGCTTTTTTTGATTCCTCTAATAATGCTTGCATATCTATTGTCATCTATACTAATTCTCCCTCACATTTATGGTTTATTTTCATTTAGAAGACACTCATTTCCATTAAAACCATTTTGGCAGAAAGATGAGTAATCCGATTATAGCACTGAATAGCGCAAATACAAGCACTGCACCTGCCGCAATATCTTTTGCCTGCTTAGCAAGTGGGTGTATCTCTGGGGAAGCTAAATCGACAACCCGTTCGATCGCTGTATTCATCATTTCCAGCGCAAACATTAGTGCTATTAATAGTAGCACAATATACCATTCCATACGAGATAAACCTGTCCAATAACTAGCCAGTATAACAATGATTGCACTCAATATATGTGATTTTAAATTTTGTTCTTTACTTGCAGTTATGATGCCTTCAAACGCATAGCCAAAAGATCGCAAGTATTTGCGTAAATCCATCTAGTCTCGTCCTAAGCCAAAAGTTTGTAAAATCTCATCTTGCTTTGTAAACATCACTTTCTCTTCTTCTGGCTCCATATGGTCATAACCAAGTAAATGTAAAAAACCATGTACAGCTAAAAAGCCTAATTCTCGCTCAAAGGAATGATTATATTCCTCAGCCTGCTCTTTTGCACGGTCTGTCGAAATAATAATATCACCTAATACACGTGGCATCCCTTCAAAAGTTACTTCCATTTCCCCTTCCCCTAGCTCCTCTAGTGCAAAGGAAATGACATCAGTTGGCTGATCCTTGCCACGATATTCACGATTAATATCTTGAATTGTCTCGTTCGTTACAAACGTCACCGAAACCTCTGTTTCTGGCTCAATGTTTTCTACACTTGCAGCATGCTGTAATAGCTTTTCAACAAGCTCCATATGTTGTGCTCCCACTTCATTTGTTTCATCCGTAAAATCAATTGTTAAGATCATAGATCCTCCTACTTATCTGCCTTTGGATATTCAATACGTGAATGGAAAATACCATTCAACGTTTCGCAAAGTACTCTCTCTATACATTTTAACTCTTTTATTGAAATATCGCATTCATCAAACTGATTATCTTGTACGCGATCATCAATGATCGCTCGTACTAGCTTCTGAATTTTCTCTGCGTTTGGCTCTTTCATTGAACGTACCGCTGCCTCAACACTATCCGCAACACTTATAACAGCCGCTTCCTTTGTTTGTGGTTTAGGCCCTGGATATCGGAACTTTGCTTCATCAATGCTTTTTCCTTCTTCCTTCGCTTTAAATAAGAAGAATTTTAACAAACTTGTGCCATGATGCTGTAAAGCGATATCAATGATTTCTTGAGGCATTTTATAACGTTTTAACATGTTGGCACCATCTGTCGTATGGGCGATAATAATCTCTGCACTTGTTTCAGGTGGTAATGAATCATGCGGATTAATACCCGACATCTGATTTTCGATGAAAAAGGCTGGACGTTTAGTTTTACCGATATCATGATAATAACAGCCAACACGTGCTAATAAGCCGTCCGCACCGATTTCTTCACAGGCAGCTTCTGCTAGATTCGCTACCATCACACTATGATGATATGTCCCTGGCGTTTCCATTAGTAATTTTTTTAATAATGGGTGATTGGGATTGGATAATTCGATTAAACGTAAAGACGATAGTAAGCTAAATGCTGATTCAAAGAATGGTAAAAGACCCATTGTCAATGCCCCTGAAAGCAAGGCAGACAACATCGCTGCTATTAAGTAAAATACTAATTCTGGTAAGCCATAAGATGATTGTGTCATTAATAAATAAAAGGCGATAAATGCCATGTTGACAAGAGAAATCACACCAACCGCATGTAAAATATGTGAGCGTTTTTCCACACTACGCAAAAAGAATAGGCTTGCAAACCCTCCAAATATGATATACAACGTAATTTCCATTTGCATAACAGATGAATAGCCTTCTTGGAAAATAACACCTGCTGAAGCAGCAGTCATGACTGTAACCAAAACAGCCGCTCGCTCATCTGCTAACAATCGTACAAGCATTGTAGCTAATGCAGTTGGGAATAGGAAGGCAATCGTCACATCAAAGCCACCAGAAACTAAGCTAATAAATTCCATCAGCAAGATAGACAAACTATAAACAATCACTGTCACTAACAGTGCATTACGTTTTTTTCGTTCGTTAGCCTCCCAACGCTCAAATAAAATATACATAAACATCATTTGCAATAGCGTTAAAATAATAAGCCCTGCAATAGGCTTCAAGGAGGCTTTATTACTAACCATCCCTAATAGCTCTAATTGTCTGAAAGCCTCATTATCAATAATTTGGCCTTCCTGAACAATAATCTGACCTTGTAAAATGCGTGTAGGCTCTACGCTTTCTTTGGCCTGCTGTTTTCGAATCTTCGTCTGTTCTTCGTTAATTGTTTCATTTTCAATAATGCTTGTACGTCCTATTAACACGACTGTATTGAATATTTTATCAGGGTACCCTCGTTGTCCACGAATCTTGGTCTCAAAATCATTTTGAGCAACAAAAACGTTCTCTGGTCGGATGGATTTTTGTAAATATTCCTCTACAAATTTGGATAATTGCGTACTTGTTCTTGTTAAATCTTCTTCACTTTGCACTAATAGACCTTCCAGCTGTGAATCTGTAAAAATTAACGGCATCTGGTCTTCGTCTATTGATTCAAATTTTTTGCGAAGCTGTGCAACTTGGTCGGCAATAGGAATAGGTTCCTTACTATTTGCAACATCCTTTTTCACTTCCAAAACATAATCAAATAATGATGTTACAATCGCTGCTCTTTGCTTGGCGACATCCTCCGAAAATTGATAGACCGAATCCACTGCATTGGCAGCTTTTTCTCTCTCTAGCTGTGTCTTATAAGTGTCTTCAATCGTTTTAGTAGATCGTACGGTTTCAGGCGCAAGCTGTAATGGTTTGAAATCATATGTAACTCCTTTAACATTGCCATACATAAATGCAAATTGTAGGCCGCCTGTTAAAATGAGAATGATGATAAGAAAGTAGCGAAAACCGATAAGCTCTGTAAATTTTCGAAGTTGTTTCTCCATCTGGCACCTCCTCTATCTACCTACTATCATACCAATTCAACATACATTTTTCTCGAAAAATGTATAAGAAAGCAAAAAACAGCTATGCTTTTTCGCATAGCTGTCACATTTTTTTCCATATTTTGATTAATTTCGTAATTTAGGCTTTTACTTTCCCGGCAGACTTCAAAACCCGTTGCCCCTGTCGCTTTGCTTTCGGGGCAGACTTTAAAACCTCGTTGCCCCTGCCGCTTCGCTTTCCGGGCAGACTTTAAACCCTGTTGCCCCTGCCGCTTCGCTTTCCGGGCAGACTTTAAACCCTGTTGCCCCTGCCGCTTCGCTTTCCGGGCAGACTTTAAACCCTGTTGCCCCTGCCGCTTCGCTTTCCGGGCAGACTTTAAACCCTGTTGCCCCTGCCGCTTCGCTTTCCGGGCAGACTTTAAACCCTGTTGCCCCTGCCGCTTCGCTTTCCGGGCAGACTTCAAAACCTCGTTGCCCCTGCCGCTTCGCTTTCGGGGCAGACTTTAGAATTGCTACGCAATTCTAAAGTTGCTGTTCTTCGTAGGCTTGGATGATTTTGGCAACGATTGGATGACGGACTACATCGCCTTGTTCTAATACTTGGAAATGGATAGATTTCACATACTTTAATGTACGTTCCGCTACAATCAAGCCGGATTCCGTATTTTTAGGTAAATCGATTTGCGTTTTATCCCCTGTAATGACCATTTTAGAACCGAAGCCTAGACGTGTTAGGAACATTTTCATTTGTTGATGGGTTGTATTTTGTGCTTCATCTAAAATAACGAAGGCATCATCTAATGTACGGCCACGCATATAGGCTAAAGGAGCGATTTCAATCGTTCCCCGTTCTATCAGCCGTTGTGTTTGTTCGGACCCGTAGATGTCATTTAGAGCGTCGTAGAGAGGTCGTAGATATGGATCTACCTTTTCCTTCAAATCCCCTGGAAGGAAGCCTAGAGACTCTCCTGCTTCAACAGCAGGGCGAGTTAATATTATTCGCTTAACATGGCCATTTTTAAGTGCCTGTGTTGCCATGACTACCGCTAAATACGTTTTCCCAGTACCAGCTGGACCAATACCGAAAACAACGTCTTTATGACGGATTGCTTGTATGTATTCTCGTTGACCAATTGTTTTTGCACGAATCGGTTTGCCTTTCGTCGTGCGTGCTATTTCTTCATCATACAGTTCTGCAAAATATTCAATCGTTCCTTTTTGTGTCATTTCAATCGCAGTTGAGACATCACGTTGATCAATATTAATTCCTTTGCGAATGACCTTCAATAAAGCATGTAAAAGATAGGTTGCCTGTTCCTTAGCATTTTCTTCACCCGCCAGTTGAATTTGTTCACCACGCGTAATGATATGAACTTTGAGTGCTTCTTCAACTAATTTCATATTTGCATCGGAAATACCGAGTAGCATAACCGCTTCATTTGGATTATCCACCTGTAATACAGTTAACTGTTCTGACATAATCATTCTCCTTGTAGGCCTTGTATTGGACTTGCAATGTTTTCATTGACTAAAAATAGAACTTTCCCTTCAACTGTACCATTCCCCCACTTTGCCTGTAAAAGGTTTTCTTTCTTAATAATTGTTTTTGCAGGTAACGAACGCAATACTTTTTCATGCAATAAAGGAATCAACAATGACTCAATTTTCGATTCATCCAGCTCCACTTGCATGGTTTTCGTCTGTTGCTCCTCCACAATCGAAACATAGTGGGTTAGCCAATTCGGTAAATCCTTCTTTTGTACATAATCTACCTTTTCCTGATGTATACCCTTTACCAATACCCGCCATTGTTTTTGTTGCAACGTTTCCACCGTAATTTTTGTTGGAATTTTAAACGAACATTCAAGCCAATAATCTGCAAAAACCTCACCCTTTGCTCCAACAAAAACTTGATCTTTACCACTTTCTAATACACCACTAACGAGGACATCCCCCTCATAGGCTGTATCATTTACTGAAATTTTTCGCTCGCCATGTTGTATATTAAAGTGGGTAATGACACCACTTTTCGTGGCTACTATATGGGAGGCTAATTTGTCATTTGTTTGCTCTGTTTGTTTCGGTGATTCTTGTGGTCTCAGAATTACTCGTCCGCCGTGTTTATCAATATGCACCCATGATAGCTCTCGGTGCTGCTCTAACAGCTTTTGTCGTATGACCGTATTTGAAGGTAATTTTTTTTTGGATAGCGGGGTTTCTAGTTGAAAGGTATCATGAAAGGTCTTGCCTAAACGCTGCTCCAGCTCTGGTGTCGCTGCTTCGATGTCCACTCGCCAAATGACTTGTGCACAGAGGATCGGAATAGCAATCATTAAGGCTAAGCCCAACAAAGTCCAAATTTGCGCTCGAAAAACTTGAAGCTCATCTGCATAAAAAACAGCCATTTTCAAACGAAAACGTCTTCGCACACGGCGAATTTTTGGTAGATAATGCATCGTCGTTTCAAAGGAAACTTCCTGCTCACGAAAGACTACACGCTTTAATGGAACATGTTGAGCGTGCAATGCTTGAATAAAAGGATGAACATTTTCATGGCGCTTTATACGTATAATAATAGGCCGATTATTCCACATTTTAGCTCACACCCATATTCTTTGTCATTTTCATATGAAGTTCCTGTAGATTGTCAACAGATAGATGTAGCATCTCTTCTTTGAGCGCATTGATTGTCACTGAATCCGCATTGACAGTAATATGATAATCTGCATAGACAAACGAACAGGTCGTAGCATCTGCATGAATAAAACGGTAGGGTCCAATAATTTTTAATGATTCGTATTCTAACAACTCAAGTAGTGGCGTTAATTGAAATAATTTTTTCATAAAAAATGCCTCCTTCTTCGGCAATATATGCATCGAAAAAGGAGGACATGCTAGTTATTTTCTTTTTGATTTCGGTGGCCCTAATATTTCAGCCATCACGATTGCTTGCACAAGATCATTTTTAGATTGAGGTAGTTGTATAGTCGAATGAGTGCCAACTGATTGCACTTCTTTTTTTCCAGCAGCTAAACGTCCTCGACTTTCTCGATTCGAAGTACGGCGAGGGACATCTGCTGGAGTGACTGTTGGGGCAATATAGCTTGGCATTTCCTTTTTCACTTGTTCTTCGACAAATTTTTTAGGCTCCTCGACTTTTTCATTTTCTGGAATCCAGTCACCTATAAATTCTCGTGCAAAATCTTCAAAACTCTGTGCTTTCCCTGTACGATGTGGTGCTTTCTCCATAACTGGAGGCTCTGCCACTGTGTCTTTATTAAAAGGAGGCATCTGTTTCTGAGGCTTTTTATTTTTTGATTTTCCGAAAATAGAGCTGACTATGGCAATTATGGCAAAGAGTATTAACTGTTCCATATGTTAGTTCTGCTCCTTTCCGTTATTAAGCATTGGGTTCATTTTTTTCAGGCTTATCATTACTTACTTTTGAAATCGAGTCGCGCATTGCTGTATCCGCTTGGATATTACGATAGTTCATATAATCCATAATACCAAGATTACCAGAACGTAAGGCTTCAGCCATCGCTTGTGGTACTTCTGCCTCTGCTTCTACTACTTTCGCCTTCATCTCTTGAACACGTGCAATCATTTCTTGCTCATTTGCTACAGCCATTGCACGACGTTCCTCAGCTTTTGCTTGCGCAATGTTTTTATCCGCTTGTGCTTGTTCAATTTGTAATTCGGCCCCGATGTTTTTACCGATATCTACATCGGCAATATCAATGGATAAGATTTCAAAGGCTGTCCCTGAATCTAAACCTTTAGATAATACGGTTTGCGAAATCATATCCGGATTTTCTAATACTTCCGTATGACTAGTAGCGGAACCAATTGTAGAAACGATCCCTTCCCCTACACGGGCAATTACCGTTTCTTCACCAGCACCACCGACTAAACGCTCGATGTTGGCACGCACAGTAATACGGGCCTTTGCTTTAACCTCAATCCCGTTCATTGCTACACCTGAAATGAATGGTGTTTCAATAACTTTTGGATTAACAGACATTTGAACAGCTTCTAACACATCACGCCCAGCTAAATCAATTGCTGCACAACGTTCAAACGATAACTCAATATTAGCACGGTGAGCCGCAATTAAGGCATTCACGACGCGGTCGACATTACCACCTGCTAAATAGTGACTCTCTAACTGGTTTATCGTAACAGGTAAACCTGCTTTATGTGCTTTAATCAACGGATTAACAATTCGTGAAGGGATTACACGACGTAAGCGCATCCCAATTAATGTGAAAATACTCACACGTACACCTGCTGCTAATGCAGAAATCCACAGTGCTACGGGTACAAAGGTAAAGAATACCGCAAGAACAATGAATAAAATAACTAGTCCGGCAATAGGACCAATCAAACCTAAATCAAGACCCATTTTCTATTCCTCCATCTCTTTATCTGTTTGTCTCACAACAATGCGTGAGCCTTCAACTTTAATAATTTCTACATGTTGGTTGGCATCGATATAGCCACCTTCTGATACAATATCAATGCGTTCACTACCCAGTACCATTGTTCCAGATGGACGTAATGGCGTAAGCGTTTTCCCTATTTTCCCTAACAGTTCTGTGCGATTCACATTAGATACATACCCTTCTTCTGTCGTGGTTGCATCCATTAACACAAGCCTGTTTAAGACATGCAGTTTTTTTCCGAAAAATTTCATCAGAATCACCATTCCTATCATCGCTATCACAAGCGCAATGAGAATTGCTACTATCATTTGCATCATATTTGCACCTGCCAGTATCAGACTTAGTACTATTAATACACCACCTAAAATACCAACAATACCACCGGGGACAAAAAACTCTGCAATTAAAAGGGCTAAACCAATAATAAATAACAACAATGTTTCATATCCCGCAAAGCCCGCAACCATATGTCCAAAGAAAAATAAACCAAGTGCTGATAAACCCATTATACCTGGAACGCCGAATCCTGGCGAATAAAGCTCCATTACAAGTCCTAAACTTGCGATAGATAATAGAATAGGTACAATGATGGGATTTGTAATAAAACGAGCCAATTTTTCAGAGAAGGTTGGTTCAATGGAAACTATATCACTACCATTTAGGTTAGTTACCTCTAAAAGCTCCTGAAAATTCTTAACCGTCCCCTCAGAGTACTTAACCTTTAATGCCTCTGAGGCTGATAAGGTTAATAAATTCTTACCGCCAGCACGGTATTCTGGTAGTTCATAGTTGGTATCTGCCATGGCTAATGCATACTTAGGGTCGCGACCTGACGTTTCTGCCGCTGCTTTCATTTGAGCAAGCCAAGCACTATTGGCCTTTAAGTCGGCTGCATTCCCTGCTGAATCGATAACTGCCGCTGCACCGATTGTTCCATTTGGAACCATGTAGATCTTTTCCGCATGTAAGGCTAAAAAAGCTCCTGCTGAGTGTGCATCCTTATTAATATAAGCAATCGTTTTTAAGTCCGTTGCATCCATAAGCATGGCGATATCACTTGCCGCATTCACGAAACCGCCAGGCGTATTTATTTCTAAGATAATCGCCTCTGCCTTGTTTTCTTCAGCCTCTTTAAAAGCTCGTTCTAAAAATGCATGAAGTCCTCGCTCTACTTCATTATGAATCGGAACATGATAAACCTTATTACTGGCAAAAGCCGAAGTTAATGGAAACGCTAACAAAAAAGTCATCCATATCACTAGTAAATAGCTGAGGATTCTCCGTTTTCGCACCTTTTTCCCTCCCTTCTAACATGCTTCTCCTCTGTATATACGGTCAATCATGCGAAAAGTTTCACAAATCTTAAAAATTTATTAATTTATACATCATGATCTCGAATCAAAATTACCCACATCATGAGGGTTGTAAAAAAGCCGAATGAATCAATGTGATTTCATTCGGCTTTTTCATATGTACGTAAAGTTGAGCAATGTAAAATACCTGAAATTAATCAAAAATGAGATTAATTTCAGGTATAACTTTGTCTGCTCAGTGAATCATACAATTGCGTGTTATGAACGTAGGGATTTTTAATGGGAAATTAAATTACCACTTACGTTTACGTGCAGCTTCTGATTTCTTTTTACGTTTTACGCTAGGTTTTTCGTAGAACTCGCGCTTTCTAACTTCTTGAATTGTACCACTTTTTGATACAGTACGTTTGAAGCGGCGAAGAGCATCTTCAAGCGATTCGTTTTTGCGAACGACAGTTTTTGACATCTCTCTTTCCCTCCCTCCGAACACACGTCAATACACAATTAGGCAAATAACCTTCTGTTGTGTACTAAAAAATTATATCGTATTGTCTAATAATGGTCAATAGAAAGTATACGAAATTATCAAGTGAATTTTTGGTTTTATTTTTGTTAACCTGCCCATTATACATTTAGCTAGCAATACATCCAATATTTATTCTAATGAAAATGATAATTTTGACAAACTAAAAGGCTGTTTCAAGTTCCACTTGATACAGCCAGAAATTTTTAGAAAACCTTCTTCTGATCCTGATCATCTTTTAAAATTTCAACAGCCTCTCTAAAACGCTGAGAGTGAACAATTTCTCGTTCACGTAAGAACTTCAAGCTATCATTTAAATCGGTGTCATCGGATAAATCAATAATCCATTGATATGTGGCGCGTGCTTTTTCTTCAGCTGCTATATCCTCATACAAATCTGCAATAGGATCACCCTTTGCCTGAATATAGGTTGCTGTAAACGGTACCCCCGAGGCATTTTGATAAAATAAAGCCCGATCATGATTCACATAATGATCACCTAAACCAGCCTCTTTAAGCATTTCTGGTGTCGCATCTTTTGTTAGCTTATAAATCATCGTGGCAATCATTTCTAAGTGTGAAAATTCTTCTGTTGCGATATCAGTTAATAATCCCACTACTTTATCTGGAATCGTATAGCGCTGATTCATGTAGCGAAGAGCTGCAGCCAGTTCCCCATCAGCCCCTCCATATTGCTCAATTAAAAACTTAGCAAGCATTGGATTACATGTACTAACTTTTACTGGATACTGAAGCTTCTTTTCATAATACCACAAAAATTCTTCCTCCTAATCTTTTGATTAGACTTGCCATGGCCATGGTGTATCAATCCAGTTAAAAGGATAATTCGAATAGCTTCTCCCAAAATTCATGAGTGGTCCATATTTTTGTTCAAAGTCAATTTTGAGCTTCATACTTTTCTCAGTATTTTCATTAAATTGCTGAATGGCGTCATAATCGTGTGGATGCGTGTCTAAATAGAGGTTTAATTCAACAATGACGAAATCGATTGCTTGTATTTCTTCTAACTGCTTATAAAATTCGGGCGGCATCTTTTTAGTCATTCTTCCTCCCTCCTTTTAGGGGGAAATGGGTATGGGCTAAATAACTGTGGCCATAGCGTACCTGCCATTAGCGCTTCTCTTGGGGTTTGGAATTGGGGTAGTCCAGGTGGTTGAAAACCCATATACAGTTGTGGGGGTGTGGCATAATACTTTACTTCTATAGGCTTACAAGGGTCGAATGGGCTAATATAGGGCCTCCAAGACTTATACTGTGTAAACATGACATCCTCCTTTCAGTATTCACATTCATCAGTGGAGTATATGTGAATAAAAAAATGATATGCTGATTAGACACAAAGAAGCCATAAGCTCCTGCGAATAAACGCAAGAGCTTATGGCTTCTATAAAAAAGAAAAAATTAATAGTTAGAATCAGCGATTAAGCCATTCATAATGGCTACACCAGAGCTTGCCCCAATACGAGTTGCACCAGCTTCCACCATTTTTTTCATGTCCTCTAAGCTACGAACGCCACCTGAAGCTTTTACACCAAGCTCAGGACCTACTGTTTTACGCATAAGCGCAATATCCTCTGCTGTTGCTCCACCAGTAGAAAAACCAGTAGATGTTTTCACATAGTCAGCACCTGCTGCTACAGCTAACTCACAAGCTTTCACTTTTTCTTCGTCTGTTAGTAAGCATGCTTCAATAATAACTTTTACAAGTGCGCTACCTTTAGCCGCTTCTACAACTGCTGCGATATCCGCTTGTACAAGTTCATCGTTTTTATCTTTTAACGCACCGATATTAATGACCATATCCACTTCTTTTGCACCGTTAGCGATAGCATCTTTTGCTTCAAATGCTTTGACTGCTGGTGTATTAGCACCAAGCGGGAAGCCAATAACCGTACAAACTACAACTTCTGTACCTTGTAATAATTCACTGCTGCGTTTAACCCAAGTTGGATTTACACAAACAGAAGCAAAGTTAAATTGTTTAGCTTCTGCACATAATTTTTCAATTTGTTCCTTTGTTGCCTCAGCCTTTAATAATGTATGATCAATCATACGTGCAAAATTTTGTTCCATTGTTGAACGCTCCTTCATTAAGCAAGATGTACGTACCTCTTCGAATCATACCACTTTTTCATGTTGCCGTCTAATATCTTTCTATATTATTGATTTGGTTGATTTTAATTCGCACTATGACATCGATATTAGAATTTATTTTAGCATTTTCCAAGAACAAAAAAGGATTGCCTATAGATGCTGGCAATCCTTTTCATATTAATTAACTGTTTCTAAAACGCGAACAAATTGTCCTTGTGAGTGTGGATAGCCTGCTTGTGTAATTTTTACTTTTACAAGCTGCCCAATGAGATTTTCTGGCCCTTCAAACACTATTTTTAAGTAATTGTCTGTATAGCCAGTTAGAAGTCCTTCTTCTTCACTGCCATCATGGACAAATTCTTCAGGAATCACTTCTAATACTTGCTCTTCAAAACGAGATGCATATTCTTTTGCCAGTTGATCATTTAAAGAAATAAGGCGATGTACACGCTCATTTTTAATATCTTCATCAATTTGATCCTCCATACGTGCAGCTGGTGTGCCTGTACGTGGAGAGAACGGGAAGACGTGTAGTTCAGAGAACTTATGATCACGAATAAAGTTGTACGTTTCCATAAACTCTTCCTCTGTCTCACCTGGGAAACCAACAATGACATCTGATGTGACAGCTAAATCAGGTAATGCTTCATGTAATTTCGTTAAACGTTCACCGAAAAATTCCATTGTATATTTACGACGCATACGTTTTAAAACCGTATCAGAACCTGATTGAATTGGAATGTGTAAATGGTTAACAACAATCTTTGATTCACGAAGAACTTCAATGACTTCATCTGTTAATTGACTAGCCTCAATAGATGAAATACGAAGGCGCTTTAAGCCTTTTACATTGGCTTCTAGATCACGCAGTAACTGTGCAAGATTATAATCTTTTAAGTCTTGTCCATAGCCACCCGTATGAATACCCGTTAAAACGATTTCTAGATAGCCCGCGTCAACTAGTTGCTGTGCTTGATGTAAAACTTCTTGTGGATCACGAGAACGCATTAAGCCACGTGCCCATGGGATAATACAAAATGTACAGAAGTTGTTACAGCCTTCCTGTATTTTTAATGAAGCACGTGTACGGTCCGTAAATGCTGGTACATCTAGTTCCTCATATACACGATTCTTCATAATATTACGTACGGCATTAATCGGTTGACGTTCTGCACGATATTGGTCAATATAGCCCAACAATTTCGTACGATCCTGTGTTCCTACAACAATATCAACGCCAGGAATCGCCATGATTTCTGCTGGGGATGTCTGCGCATAGCATCCCGTTACACAAATAACGGCATCAGGATTTTGTCGCACTGCACGACGAATCACCTGACGAGATTTCTTATCTCCAGTATTGGTAACTGTACAAGTATTAATGACATATACGTCTGCTTGATGATCAAATTCTGTACGATCATAGCCTTCTTCCTTGAACAGTTGCCAGATTGCTTCTGTTTCGTAATGATTTACTTTACAGCCAAGTGTGTGAAAAGCCACTTTTGACAAGGCTGAACACCTCTTTCATTCAAATTCATAGGATATGGCAGACAGTGCGTATAATGGCGCTGTTTCTGCTCGTAAAATTCTCGGTCCTAATGACATCGTTTGAGCGCCTGCTTGTAATAGCGCTTCCGACTCTTGACGAGAAATGCCCCCCTCAGGACCAAATATTATAAGCATTGATTTCGACTTCTTATCATACACGTTTTTTAGCTTCTCCGCAAACCTTGTGCGTTTTTCTGCCTTTGCATCCTCTTCATCCGCAATAAACACGGCGTCGAAATGATCTATTTGTTGTAACAGCTGTTTAAATGATATGGGTTCAAAAATTGTTGGAATATGCGTGCGATGGGCTTGTTCCGCAGCTTCCTTGGCAATTTTCTGTAATCTTTCTTGCTTTTTTGCTCCTTTTTTCTTGTCCCATTTTACAATGGAGCGTTCAGCTTCAAAGGGTAATAAAGCAAACATCCCAAGCTCTGTGGCTTTTTGGGTAATGAGCTCTAGCTTATCACCTTTTGGCAAACCACAAGCTACTGTTACTTGAATAGGTAGCTCTGATGAAGGGATTATTTGACCAGTCGCTTCAATGACGACCTCATCTCCTTCAAATCCTTCAATTGTGCATATATGCGCAATGTTTTGTGCTACAACTACAATTTTGTCGCCTTGTTTCATACGCATCACTCGCTCAATATGCCGTGCATCTTCGCCACTAATACGTGCATTCTCTATTGCTGTTTCAATAAAATAACGTTGCATGCCACACAGTCCTTTCTAGCAAGAAACGAAAACGCCAAATCACAAGCACACGGCTCACGATTTGGCGCTTCCTTAGTCAAGTTATAGTGGACGACGGGCAATAATCGCTACCCAATCTTCCATTAATAATACTTCTTCGATCACAAAGCCTGAAGCTTCTAAAGCTACTTTAACATCATCACGTTTTGCACCGATGATGCCCGAAGTGACATATAATCCACCTGGTTTTACAATTGTATACGCGTCGTCAGTGAAGGACATGATGATTTCAGCCAAAATATTAGCGACTACTACATCTGCTGGTTCTTTTACAGTATCCAATAAGTTACCATGGAACACTGCCACCTTATCTTCCACTTTATTTAATGCTACATTTTCTCGCGCTGAACGTACAGCAACCTCATCTAAATCAAGCGCATGCACACTTTTGGCACCAAGTAATGCTGCACCAATAGACAATACACCCGATCCTGTACCGATATCAACAACCGTATCCCCTTCTTTAATGACCTTTTCAAGTCCTTGTAAACACATTACCGTTGTTGGGTGAGTACCTGTACCAAATGCCATACCAGGGTCTAATTCAATAATTAGTTCATCTGTTGAAACAGGTGTGTATTCCTCCCATGTCGGTACGATAGTAAAGCGTTCAGAAATCTTAACAGGATGGTAGTATTGCTTCCAGGCAGTTGCCCAATCTTCTTCATTGACTTCCACAATGGATACCACATTTTCACCAATATCAATGTTAAAGTTCGTTAAATTTGTGATAGCTGCTTTTATTTCTTCGACTGTTTCATTTAAAAAACTAGACTCCGATAAATAAGCTTTAACAATCACGCCATCTTTCGGAAAATCATCTTCATTTAGCGCATAAATTTCACCATATTGATCTTCACGTGGCTTCGCAAACTCTGCAGAATCTTCGATGACAACACCACTTGCACCTGCTTCATGCAAAATATTCGAAATTGCTTCTACCGCATCATTTTTTGTATGAATGGATAATTCTGACCACTTCACGTAGCTCTTCAGCTCCTCTAATTATTCACCTTGGAATTTTTTCTTAATTTTATCGAATAGTGAACTACCTTGCTCTTCAGGGATATCGCCACTAATTTCTGCAAATTCTCGTAGTAATTGTTTTTGTCTTTCCGTTAATTTTTCTGGTGTCATCACTTTTACTGTCACATATTGATTACCCATACCATAACCATGAACATTTTTAACACCTTTATCTTTTAGACGGAATTGAGCACCTGACTGTGTTCCAGCTGGAATACGTAATTTTACTTTCCCATGGACTGTTGGTACTTCAATTTCATCCCCAAGTGCTGCTTGAGGGAATGTTAATTTCAACTCGAAGTAAATATCGTCTCCATCTCGTTCAAAATCCTTGTGACCTTGAACGCGGAACATAATATATAAATCCCCTGCAGGTCCACCGTTTATACCTGGTTCACCTTGACCAGATACACGAATTTGTTGTCCATCATCCACACCTGCTGGAATCGTCACTTTAATTTTCTTACGTTTTTGGACTTTTCCTTCTCCACGACAAGTCGTACATTTTTCTTTAATAATTTTACCTGTTCCATGACATGTTGAGCATGTACGACGATTCATCATACGACCAAATGGTGTATCCACTGCTTGATTGATTTGACCTGCACCTTTACATGTCGAACATGTTTCTGGTTGCGTGCCTGGTTTTGCTCCTGAACCGTGACATGTTTCACACGTTTCATCTTTCGGGATTTCTATTTCTGTTTCTTTTCCAAAAATTGCTTCCTCAAATTGGATGTTCATACGATATTGCAGATCATCCCCTTTACGTGGAGCATTTGGATCTTGACGGCGACCACCTCCGCCAAAGAATGAACTGAAAATATCCTCGAAGCCGCCAAAGCCGCCCCCTCCAAAGCCACCACCAAAACCAGCATTCGGATCCTCATGACCAAATTGGTCGTAGCGTGCTTTTTTCTGGTCGTCACTTAATACTTCATATGCTTCAGCGATTTCTTTGAATTTTTCATCTGCACCCGGCTCTTTATTAAGGTCAGGGTGATATTGTTTTGATAATTTACGGTATGCTTTTTTAATCTCATCTTTTGTAGCCGATTTTGTTAAACCAAGCACCTCGTAATAATCGCGTTTCTCCATGATTCACACTCCGCTCTGTTTGCATAAAATCTATTGTAACATGCAGTTAAAAAAACTGCCTCATTTTTTCGATTAAACATTCTATATGTTCCATAATAATGAAGATTCTCACTTCCTAGCAGCTAACGTATGCAACTACCCCATAAATGGTGCCATTTACGTGAAGTGACGTCACATCATGACAAAAGCCAAAGCCGCAAGCGGTCTTTGGCTTTTTCACTTAACTGTGTTACTTCTTATTTATCGTCTTTTACTTCTTCGAATTCAGCGTCTACAACACCGTCATCTTTTTTACCAGCGCCAGTGTCTGCACCTGCATCGCCACCTTGAGCTGCTTGAGCAGCTGCTGCCGCTTGTTCGTAAACTTTCATCACTAGTGGCTGTAATACGCCTTCTAATTTTTCTTTAGCTGCTTTAATGCCTTCTAGCTCACCAGCTTCAAGCGCTTTTTTCAATTCATCACGAGCATCTTCAACAGATTTTTTCTCGTCTTCTGTAATTTGCTCACCTAGGTCAGCAATTGTTTTGTCCACTTGGAATACTAATTGGTCAGCTTCGTTACGAAGATCTGCTTCTTCTTTACGTTTAGCGTCTGCTTCAGCATTAGATTCTGCGTCTTTTACCATGCGTTCAATTTCTGCCTCTGATAAACCAGAATCAGATTGAATCACAATTGTTTGCTCTTTGTTTGTACCAAGATCTTTTGCTTTTACAGATACGATACCGTTTTTATCAATATCGAATGTTACTTCGATTTGAGGTACACCACGTGGTGCTGGTGGAATATCTGCTAATTGGAAGCGACCTAATGTTTTATTGTCAGCTGCCATTGAACGCTCACCTTGTAGAACATGAATATCTACTGCTGGTTGGTTATCAGCTGCTGTAGAGAATACTTGTGATTTTGAAGTAGGGATTGTCGTATTACGGTCAATTAATTTCGTGAACACGCCACCCATTGTTTCAATACCAAGTGAAAGCGGTGTTACGTCAAGTAATACAACGTCTTTTACATCACCTGTTAATACGCCACCTTGTACTGCAGCACCCATTGCAACAACTTCGTCAGGGTTTACACCACGGTGAGGCTCTTTACTTGTTTCTTTACGTACTGCTTCTTGTACTGCTGGAATACGTGTAGAACCACCAACTAAAATAACTTGGTCAATTTCAGAAGTAGAAAGACCCGCATCAGATAATGCTTGACGTACTGGACCTACTGTACGATTTACTAATGGTAAAGTAATTTCGTCAAATTTCGCACGAGTTAAAGAAATTTCTAAGTGTAATGGACCTGCTTCGCCAGCTGTAATGAATGGTAAAGAGATTTGTGTTGATGTTACACCAGATAAATCCTTTTTCGCTTTTTCAGCTGCATCTTTTAAACGTTGCATCGCCATTTTATCTTTTGATAAGTCAATGCCGTTTTCTTTTTTGAATTCAGCTACTAGATACTCGATAATTGCGTCATCGAAATCATCCCCACCTAGTTTGTTATCACCAGCTGTAGCTAATACTTCAAAGACACCGTCACCTAACTCAAGGATGGACACGTCAAACGTACCGCCACCAAGGTCAAATACTAATACTTTTTGATCTTGATCTTGTTTATCTAAACCATAAGCAAGTGCAGCAGCTGTTGGTTCGTTGATGATACGCTCTACTTCTAGACCTGCGATTTTACCAGCATCTTTTGTCGCTTGACGTTGTGCATCATTAAAGTAAGCAGGAACTGTAATAACTGCTTTTGTCACTTTTTCCCCTAAGTAGTCTTCTGCATAGCCTTTTAAGTATTGAAGAATCATAGCAGATACTTCTTGTGGTGTGTAGTCTTTATCTTCTACTGTTACTTTTTCAGCTGTACCCATTTTTGATTTAATAGAAATGATTGTGTTAGGATTTGTTACTGATTGACGTTTCGCTACTTCACCAACTTGGCGTTCTCCATTTTTAAATGCAACAACAGATGGTGTCGTACGGTTTCCTTCTGGATTTGGGATTACTTTTGGTTCTCCACCTTCAAGTACAGAAACGCAAGAGTTTGTTGTTCCTAAGTCAATACCAATAATTTTGCTCATTAAAATTTCCTCCTATTATGTCAACGCAAGGGATGCGTTTTCTAACTAATTTTAATTGACTAAATAGCGCAAAGACTATTCGTTCACAGATACCATTGTTGGGCGTAATACACGATCCTTTAGGATATACCCTTTTTGTAGCTCGCGTAAGACAATACCCGTCTCTTTTTCACTATCCTGTTCTTGCATGACAGCTTGGTGAATCGTTGGATCAAATTGCTCACCTTCAGCTTTAATCACTTGCAAACCTTCTTTTTCTGTCGCTTCAATTAAAGAGCGATATACCATTTCAATTCCTTTAATGATCGATGCTGTCTCTTCAGAAGTTGTCTCAACTTGGAGCGCACGTTCAAAATTATCAAGGACTGGTAATAGATCAGTTAGTAAGCTTTGCGCGCGATACTTTTCAGCAGCCTCGCGATCTAACTGATTACGACGACGCATATTATCGAAGTCAGCACGTAAGCGTAGGTGACGATTTTCCTCGTCAGCCAGCTTTGCTTGTAGTTCAGCCAGGTTAGCCTCATACTGTTCTTCAATTGATAATTCTACTTCTTCCTGAACGTCTGTTTGCTCTACTGCCTCTGTTGTCGTTTCAGCTTGTACATCTTCTTGTACTAAACCTTTGTTTTCCGTTGTTTCCGTCACTTGAATCCTCCTCATTATCATTCACTACGATTCTTCGTAAACGCCTGTGTTAAATCCAAGCGCATTACGTCTAATAAAGCCACGACACGCTTATAGTCCATGCGTGTTGGGCCGATAATAGCAATGGCTCCCTGTTGATCATCACCAATGGAATAGGTAGTGGTAATGACACTGCAATTTTCCATTTCTAGTTGTTTGTTTTCTGAGCCTATCCGAATATGAATACCTGATTCGTTCGGATGGAAAAGTGACTGCACTTGGCTAGTCGTCTCCATTAAGTCCAAAATCATGCGGACTTTATTTAAGTCATGGAATTCTGGTTGGTTGAACATATTCGTTTTCCCACCATAGAAAATTTTACTTTCCGAATTATGCATTGTTGCTGATACAAGTGCGCGAATAAAATCATCCGCTGATCGAACTTGTTGCTGTAACACGGCTAGCACTTCAGCTTCAAGGCTTTTATGGAGATCTTCTAATGACACACCCATGAGGCGGTCATTTAAGATATTCACCATTTTCTCTAAATCAGAAGCGGTAAAATCAGGCGGTAAATTAAACATGCGATTTTCTACATGCCCATTATTCGTCACGATAATTGCTACTGCTGTGTCGCTAGAAAGAGGTACAATCGAAAATCGTTTAACACGATGCCTTTGGACATCAGGTCCTAAAAGTATGGAAGTATACGATGTCAGCTCTGATAGAATGTTGGCTGACTTTCGGATAATATGCTCTACTTCTACTAGTCGATCATTAAAAATTGATTGAATTTGTTGGATGTCCTTGGAATTAATACCTTGAGGACTCAACAAATGATCTACATAAAATCTGTAACCCTTTTCCGAAGGCACTCGACCAGAGGAGGTATGCGTTTTTTCTAAAAAGCCTAATTCCTCTAAATCCGCCATTTCGTTTCGAATAGTGGCTGGACTAAATGTAATCCCTTGTTTTTTGGAGATTTGGCGAGAACCTACCGGCTGCGCAGACACAATAAAGTCGTCTACAATGACTTGCAATATCTGTAACTGCCGATTTGTTAGCATGATTATCACCTCTGTTAGCACTCGACTAAGAGGAGTGCTAATACTATTATTAAGTTATCAAATCCCACATTTTATGTCAACGATATCGCTCAATCTTCTAGCAAAAATTGTTGAAATACTTCATTGCCCACAAAACGTCCTTTTCTAGTCAAGCGCACACCCACCTCATCTTGTTCTAAAAGACCTGTTGACACTAATTCTTTTATTACAGCATCATAATGGGCAGACATTGGTGCTTTAAATTTCTCTTCATATATAGTGTGCATAACACCCTCTGTTTTTCGTAGCCCTAAAAACATTTGTTCTTCTCTCTTCTCCGCTTGTGATACTTCATGTGCATGGACAATAGGTAACTCACTCGCAAAAACAGCTTCCATATACTTTTTTAATGGACCATGATTGGAATAGCGTATACCTGCTAGATACCCATGGGCCCCTGCGCCAAACCCAGCATACTCATCATTATCCCAATAAATCTTGTTATGCTCTGAATGAAATCCAGGCTTTGCAAAATTGCTAATTTCGTATTGTTGAAGCCCATGTATGGCCATTTGTTGCATCAGCACCTCATACATATCTGCTTCTAGATCTTCTGTCGGTAAATACAGTTTCCCTTTTGCGTATTGATTATAAAAAATCGTTTTGGGCTCTACAATAAGAGAATAAGCAGAGAAATGTGGCAAATCAAGAGCAAAAGCTTTGTCTAATGAATCCTTCCATTGAGCCATTGTTTGTCCAGGCAAACCATACATTAAATCAATGCTAATATTTTGGAAGCCAATTTTTCTAGCCAAAGCGATTGTTTCATAGACATGTTCATTACTATGAGTGCGTCCAATCTTCTGGAGCAGCCCTTGGTCAAAGGATTGAACACCCATGCTTAAACGATTGACGCCACCCTCAAACAGCACCTGCAATTTGGCCGCGGACAATTCATCTGGATTTGCCTCTGATGTAAATTCTGTCACACTATTCATTGGAATATACGTTTGTATATACGTTAGTAGCTTGTCCAATTGCTCAGGTGATAAAGCAGTCGGTGTCCCGCCACCAAGAAAAATTGTCTCGATGTTACGGAAATTTTCAGGATATTTTTCTGTTGCCAGAGCCATTTCTTTTCCAAGCGCTTCTATATATTCATCCACTGGTTGATTTTTAAAATAAAATTTATTGAAATCACAATAATTACAAATTTGATGACAGAAAGGAATATGAATGTAAACACCTCGTGCCATAGCAATCCCTTCTTTCGCGTTAAGTCTTTTCCATTTCTACATTATAACGAATCAATAGAAGGAACGCTATGAAACCATTCAAGTGAGCTTACACATTTTTTTCCCACTTGTTTTTTTACAAACAACAAACTAGTATGCCAAAGAAATTTCTCTAGCCTACTAGTTAACAAGTGTTTTTTATAAAGATATTATCGAAATATATCTTATGCTTTTATCCCATTGAATAGCGTCTCTATAATGAGCGTTGCTGCCGATTTTTTTGCAATAGTTCCTTCTTGAACTTGCTGCCACGTTGTAAACAGTAAAGAATAAAGTACATTTAGCATCCATTCACCATCCATATCCTGTCGCAAATAGCCTTTAGACTGCAATGATTTTATTGTGCGTCGAACAGGCTCTTTCAACTGATCCTCAGCCGCCAATAATTCTGCATTATAATTTAAAGAGCATTCATGCGCCAAAAAATAGATTTTATCTCCTAAAGGAATCAAAGCCTCAACAAGTTCAGGAATATATGCTTCATCCGTTTCTTCCGCAGCTATTTCACTCATTGTTTCGCCTACAACCTGGACAGCCCTAAAACTGAGTTGAAGCATTAATTGCTCTCTATTGTCAATATAACGGTGTAGAGTGGCAATACCTACACCAGCATAACTAGCAATATCATTTAAAGAGGCAGTTGGATTTTCCACAAGGAGTTCTGTCGCTGCATCTAAAATAGCGTTAAGTCTTGCTTCTTTGGTTGCTGATCTAGAATTCTTCATCAACTATCACTTCTTTCTAATCCTAAAATGAACTAGATAGTTTTTACTATCATTTGCTACAATTGTAGTCTACAGAGGGTACGATTTCAACTTTCCATAAATTTTCATTAGAGATAGAAATAAGCTACTCTTTCTTAGAATTCGCCTATTAAAAGAGTAGCTATTGATGTATTAAACTATTTTATTGTTCATTTTGGACCCATACATCCTTCACATATCTTCCTTTTTGTTGAAGTTGATTGATCCATACCTTTGCATCTTCTTCCCTTACCCCTTTTACTCTACTGTAGGCAAACAGTAACGCTCTTTCAACATCTGGCGCCATTTTACTACCATCTCCACAAAGGAAAATTTGTCCTTCACCTTCCATCATTTGAATAATAGTAGCGGAATGTTGGGTCATTAAATGCTGGACATACGTTTTGGGTGTCCCTTCTTTACGTGAAAAAGCAGTATGGAGCGTTACAACCCCTTCTTTTTCATATTGTTCAAGCTCCTTGCGATAGATAAAATCAGTATTATCTCTACAACCAGAATATAGATGTGCCTCACCCAATACTACTCCTTGTTGTTTCAGTGCCAAGCGGGCTTGTAAAAATCCTCTAAACGGAGCGATTCCAGTCCCTGGTCCCACCATTATTAACGGGGTAATAGGATCTTCGGGAAGGTGAAAACCAGAATCATTGGCACGGATAAACATGACGATTTCATCGCCAGTATGACTTTGAGCTAAATAATTTGAGGCCACCCCACGATACTCTCCTTGCCCACTCCAGGCAGGTTCATGTAAAACACCAACAGTGATACTCAGCTGTTCAGAATTCACTTGGGGTGAACTGGATATAGAATAATATCTAGGTTTTAAGGCTGGAAGTAATGCTAAAAATCTTTCGAATGGGAAAGCACAAGCTTGATACTTTTCAAGTAAATCTAGCATGGAAATTCGTTTCTTTAATATCTCATTCTTATACACTTCTTCCTCTAATAAAGCCTCTAGTTCACGTTTATGTGGAGGACATTCTGTAAATGCTGCCAGTTGGCGGATTTGCAGTCGGGTTGCAGGGTTCTGAATGTCAACGCTGTGCGAAAGTACCTCATACAAACTTACTGGGTGACCTAATGGAAGATGAGTGTGTTCACTTATAGCAGTGATGATCACTTGATCATTGTCATTGAGTCCAAAACGCCGTAGCACACGCTGCACTTTGGCTCTATTATTCCTCGGTAATACGCCCAAATGATCACCCTCTTGATATGTTATACCTTTAGGTAAAGCTATCTCGATATGGCGTGTACTACGTTTACTTTCCATACTTTGCAGTTCTTCATTTTTTACTACAGTTGCCAATGCAGCACCGTGCATGAAAGCTAAAGAAGTTGTCACTTCATCGCGAATTATTTGAATTGAAATATTCTCTTGTTTTGGAAGCACATTTTCATGAATTGTTAAGGAGTAAATCATTTTTAGATCCAACCATAATTGAGCCCGCCAATCTTCCCACGTCTTCTCAAAATCTCCACTTGCATCAGCCTCACCACGTTTGGAAATTCTTGTGGCTCCTTTTAAAGAGAGCTGTTCATCAAGGAGTCTTGGAATTTTTTGATACGTCGTATTCCAATTTCGATCCCCATAACCAAAAACTGCAAAGTTAATGCCTTGAAGAGCCGTTGAATCAAGTAGATCTAACCATGCGAGAAACTTACGTGCATTTCTTGGAGGCTGCCCATTATAAGAAGAACTAATAATTAATACCGCTCCTTCTTTCGGTAAATTACCACAATAATCATCAAGGGCAGCTACTTCTCCTTGAATACCATACAAACTAGCTTCATCTGCTAATTGTTGTGCAGCACCCTTTGCTGTTCCTAAATCGGAGCCATACAACACTAATAATGGATACTTAGATTTTATTTCTGGATTGGTCCCTAAATAATTCGACTTCTTTTCTTTGTAAGAAACAGTATGATCGTAATTTTGCTGTTGGCCACTAGATAGCTTTATTTGGCGGTGACGTGGTTTCACTTGTATTTTAAAATCATCTGGTTTTATCGTTAATGTTTGCTGTATTTTTAATTGATAATTAGTAAAATCGATTAGGTCGAAATGTTGAAGGATCATGCCTAAGACTAATGTGGCTTCGTGTAAAGCAAATTGCATTCCAATGCATGCACGCTGACCATTACCAAATGGTTTAAAGGCATGTAACGGTACTTTGCTCGAATCTTCAAAACGTTCAGGTCGAAATAAATTTGCATCTTCTCCCCAAGCATCTTTATCTCGATGGAGCTGCGGTAAAAGAATGTCTACATTTTCCCCTTTTCTGATTGGATACTGTCCGCCAATTACTGTGTCTTCTTTAGCATAGAGTGTAAACCCTGGAGCAGTTGGCCATAAACGCAATGACTCATTTAAAATCATACGAATATAAGTTAACTTTAATACTTCCTCATATTTCGGCACATCACCCGTAATGACCTGATCCACTTCTTCATAGGCCCTTTTTAATACGTCTGGATGCTTCAACAAAAAATAAAGCGCAAAGGATAGTAGGCCACTTGTCGTTTCGTGACCAGCTATGAGGAAGGTAATGATCTGATAACGAATATTTTCATCATCCAGCGTCTCCCCTGTTTCAGGATCTCGTTGATGCAGCATGCGGGCAAGTAAATCGACCTCATCTTGCTTTCCACTTGCTTTACGTTCTTTAATAATGGCATCTACTAATGAAAACATTGTTTGAATATCTTCTTGAAACTGCCGTCTTTTTCCAATCATTAAAAACTCTTGGATTTTTAAGCGCGAGCTTTTCATCATCGCTTCATTTAATGCACGAACCATACTCATAATAAAAGGACTAAGTGTTTCTTTATAAAAGCTATTAAAACGATAATTAAATCCGCTTAGCCCTATGGTGTCTAACGTAAGGCGTGTCATATCATCTGGAACATCGATCTCTTCTTGAGGATTTAATCTGGCCCATTTTTGTATAAGCTGCGTAGCAATATCGGTCATCATATCATGATAGCCTTTCATCGCTTTCTTACTAAAAGTCGGAAGCAATATATTGTGCGCCTTCCGCCAGTTCGGTTCAGTCGTTCTACTAGTAAATAAGCCGTCACCACCGAAAGCACGGACATTTTCAAGCTCATTATAAATTTGTTTATCAAAACGCGTGACATCACAAACTTCAGCTACTAATTCGTGTCCTGAAATCACTAAACCTGAATAACCCGGTATCTCTAGACGGTAAATAGGTCCATACGTTTCAGCTAACTTACAAAGTGAGAGTGTAGGTTGTTCTTTATCAATTAAAGGTAAATTTCCGAGTGGACCAAACATTTTTGGGCGTGGAACATATCCTGTGATTACCATCATAAACCCCTTCTTTCCCCATTTATCAGATTGATAGATTTCACTATCAATTGATAAAATGTTATATCATTCACTTAATGTATTCAACATTTTATGGAATATGAAAAGGATAAAATGGATTTTTTTATGAACAAAATGTGAATAGAGTTGAAAAAGAGAAAGACAAAAAAACCCGATTTTCCCCAAATAGTTAAGGGTAAAATCGAGCACTTGAAATAAGGTAATTCATGTATAACAAATGATTCCTACTACTATACCTAAAAGCACCAATAAGTAGGGCTGTATTTCCCATCGAATTAAACACCATAAAAAGACAGCGACTATGAAAATATCTAACGTGCTAAGGATGGTTTGTGTCACAATGGGATGAATAAAAGCTGCAGCGAGTATACCAACGACCGCTGCATTGGCGCCTGCCATCGCACCTCTAAGTCGGGCAATACGACTTAGGCTAATCCAAAATGGTAGCGCCCCGATCACTAGCAAAAATGCTGGTAGAAATATCGCGAAAGTAGCAATAATCGCCCCTGGGACGCCAGCAATGACCATACCAATATAAGCAGCAAATGTAAATAAAGGTCCCGGAACTGCCTGTGTCATACCGTAGCCAGCTAGAAAATCGGAGGTACTTATTTGACCACTCTTAACAAATTGTGTTTCTAGTAAAGGTAAGACAACGTGACCGCCACCAAATACTAAGGCACCTGCAAGATAAAACTTCTCCATCATGGCGATCCATTCATGTTGCCATAAAGCGCTTATTATAGGTAAACCTAGGAGTAACATGAAAAAAAGCGCTAGTAAAACAATGCCGGTGGTTTTTGAAATAGGTATATGAACCAATGTTGACGTATTACCCTCGTCGCCATTTTTTAGCAGTTGAAAACCTAAAAACGCAGCTATCAATATTGCTGCGATTTGTGCAAATGGATGTATCCATGTCAACACTGTTATCAATGTCAATAAAGCAATCGACCAATGCCATTTTGTCGAGAGTATTTTTTTGCTCATATCAAAAATAGCATGGGCAACAATCGCCACTGCTACTAACTTCAAACCATGAATCCAATCCATCTTAAGCTCTGTATATATGGAGAAATAGGCAAAAAGGATAAGTATCAACACAGAGGGTAAAGTAAAACCAAGAAATGATAGAAAGCTTCCTAATACTCCGCCTCTAAGTAAACCAACCCCCATCCCCACCTGACTGGATGCCGGACCAGGCAAAAATTGACTTAACATAACGAGTTGACCATAATCATGTGTGGAAAGCCATTTGCGCTTCTGTACATATTCCTGTTGAAAATAACCGAGATGAGCTGTTGGCCCCCCGAACGAGGTGCAGCCCAATTTTAAAGCAACGAAAAAAATCTCCCATAGCGTTCGCAAACTCTCCACTACTTTCCATATCTTTTCTTTCATCTTACACGGAAAGGAGATTTTTTCAGATTAAGAGTTTGTAAAATTTACTTTCCCATTAATCTTTCTTTATTTTTATCGCCGAATCCACTTTCTTGCCCTCTTTATTGATTGGAATTAATGTATAATTTCTTTCTGTTAGATACAGTGCATCTACACGGCTCCCCCACCTTGTACCCTCTTTATTTAATGGATAGGGTGTTGCAAAGGTCCATGATTGTCCTGCTTTTGATTGGATTTTAAAGTGTAATGCCTCATTGACAACACTTTGTTCAGCATGAAAATAAATGGTTGTCGAAATGGGTGTGGAGACTATTTTGTCAATCGTTATCTCCTGCTGATCGACATGCTTCACTTTTTTATCAATGGAAAAGATTTCACGATCCTCTTGTAATTGCTCTTGAGAAGCATCTACCTGAAATTCCCACGGCTTCTCAATTGGTGTTTCCACATTCCAATCTTTATAACGAATAACTAATTCTAAATGCTCATCTGTCGGAAAATCATCCATTTTAATGCTATTGTATATCGTATAGACGTTGGCAGACTTTGCAATGGACTGGCCTCCATTACGAACCATATAATCTTGACCATTGACGAGTATTTGTGGAAAGAAAAATACTTGATGATCTGGCGAAAATTCTTTTACAGGTTCGTATGTTGCATTCAGTAAAATTTGATTGTCATCTATTATCACTTCATTTAATGTTAACCGCCCTAAGCTATTGTTAGCTGTTTCCCCTACCACTGTTTTATAGGCTTCAAAATCCACATCCTGATTCCACCATAAATACAGTACCAATCCACTAGCAACCATTAATAAAAAGATCACAACAATAAGCCATTTCTTACTTCTCCGATTTTCCTTATCCAAATCCACAACTCGAAGTATATCATTGGACAACAGTACACCTCATTTTTATAAAAATCGTTATGATTCATTGTAGTGCTCAATAAAGCATTATATAACCTTGATTACAAGCTAGGCCGAAGATTCATTATGTATAAAAGGAATATTACATCCCTTTATGTAGATGACGAACTTTATAGACTTCCTGCATTAAATGGTCCACAAAGAGATCATCTCTTACGAGCCATGCTTGATTGTTTCGTTTTAAATACCACTCCGCTTCATTATAGCTTGCAAAGGTTTGTGGCAGTGGCGTGTTATTTTTTTCAATTATCCAGTCAACCTCATCGTTTGAATAGAGCCTATACATTTCATCTTGCTGATTTTTATAGTAAGTTCCAAACGTAGACCCCTTTACGTTATAACGATTTCTTTTTGCATCCTCTGGAATAGGCTCTATATGGAATGTGTCCACCACAAACTGCTTGTAAGCTTCCACCGTTAATGAGCAGCCAGCAGCCTTTTGATGCCCACCTCCGCCATATGTGGCAGCAATAGCTGACACATCGATATGATCATGGACTGTTCGAAAGGATATTTTTTTACTACCCATATTGATCATCGCAATATAATCAAGATGCGTATTTTCCTTTCCCAATTCATTGCCAAGCTCAGAAAGATAGGATTCTGCATAGACAACCCCAGCATAGAAATCGCCCAAATTGGTTTGAATAAGTTCACGTTTCTTACGCCGAATGTAACGCTCTGTTTTTTCTTCTTCCATGCTTAAAATTTTCTTTTCAAATTCATCAAAGTCAAAATGATCACTTATTTTTAAACGTTCAAGCATTTTCTCTTCAAACTCTTCAATAGACACTAGAAAAAACAGTGCATTTAATCTTTGCGCTTGAAAATTCCCGTTCTTTTCCCATTCCCATGTATCGTATTGTCTTACTAACTCTACAAATTCTGAAATGGCTTCTGTTTTTTCTAATAGTCCATGGGTCACCAGGTATTGATAAAATAAAGATGTAGCTGACGTTAAAAAGCCTTGCTCATCCTCAACTACTACCTTTCCCCATTCATATTGATTAAAATGGAGTGCTGTCTTATGATGATCCAGCAATTGCACATTACCAGTCGCCTGATAATAATCATGAATCCTTTTTTCATTCGCTTCTTTTGGAGAAAGGTCTGTAATAAACAAAAATGTTTTCTGTTGGTCGTTCTCCAAAAAGAATTCGATTTCGCGATCAAGTGCCGTAATGGCGTTGTAGCGTATCTTTACCTTATCGTTAAAAGCAAGCTTGGCTAAAATTCCACACCCTACTCCGTCTAAATCATTATGTGTTAATAATTTATACATGTTCTCACCTCCACTGTAGTATGGTTATTTTTTTGGTGTTCAAACAGCTAATGACGATCAAAAAGTAACAACATTGATATTGTATTCGAGATAACATACATTAAAACCATATATCCTTTATGGTGAGAGAGGAGACAGTGAATGAAAAGGAAACTAGCTTATATCGGCATCGGACTTATCTTGATCTTTACTTTAGCATTTTCAGCCTATAAATTAATGAATGCTCGTGACTATCAATTGTTTGGTCCTATTACCTCTCGGGTGGATACTCAGGAAAAGGTCGTTGCATTGACATTTGATGACGGACCAACTGACAATACTGGCGCTATTTTATCGTTACTAGACGACTACCAAGTAAAAGCCACGTTTTTTCTAATTGGACAGGACATTGAGCAACATCCAGAAGAAGCTAAAAAAATAATGGAGGCAGGACATCAACTTGGTAATCATACGTATTCGCATAAACGTATGGTCTTAAAAAGCCCTTCCTTTATTAAAAATGAAATAGAAAAAACGGATGCCCTTATTGCCAATACCGGCTATCAAGAAACACCCGTTGTAAGACCGCCATATGGTAAAAAGTTGATTGGCTTTCCCTATTACTTAAATAAACATCAACGCGAGACCATTACATGGAACCTAGAGCCTGATACCTTCTTTACAAAGGCAGCGGATAAAATAAATTATGTAAAAGAAACTATTCAACCAGGCTCCATCATTTTAATGCACCCTATGTATGATCAAACTGACAATGAACTACAGGCAATAGAAGGAATTCTTCAATCCCTTACAGATGAGGGCTATACATTCGTCACGGTAGATGAGCTTCTCAACTATTCCGAATGATACACGCCGCTAAGAATCTGCACCTCCTTTTGTGCAGATTCTTACTATATAAAAAGCAGCAGTTCTTCCCGCTTTTTATATAGTCTTATCATTATAATTTATATAACTTTCTCATTCTCTTCAAATTTTGCTTCCCACATCGAATAAAGCCTACTACTCCATAATTAAAACAATACAGTTATATAATGTCATTAGATGTTTAATTTTTCAGAAATGTCTATAAATATTTTTTCAGTAAAATATAATCACCATCTCTGCTAAAATATGCTATTATACCTTTAGTATAATGTCCTATTTTTATTTAGGTAAAAATAGAGGAAATATGAACTATAAAAGGATGATGAATATGCAAAATATCCAACAATTATTCCAGAGCGAAGATGGAAATATCCAACAAAGAGAGAATTTTTTATCCCTATTAGAGAAAATTGTTTCCTCATTAGATGAATTAAAGAATCCAAATAAGACAACTCTTGGCCCAATAAAAGAACGTTCTGCTAATTTTTATCAAGAGCTTATGCAAGAACATCAAGTGCCAACAACTGGTATTGGGCTAGAACAAGTTGTAAAAGAATTGACACATTTAATGCAAGGACATCCTTATCATACACGTAACTTTGTTACCAATGTTTTACCAATGGCAAGTATTCCTGGTGTGTTAGGCCAGTTTACGAATGCGCTATTGAATGGCAATAATTTATGGGATGTTTATGGTCCTGCTGCCGCTGAGTGTGAGGTTAAAGTAGTAGCCATGATGTCTAAATTAGTAGGCTATGATTATACAAAAAGCTTTGGCTATACAACATGGGGTGGACAAGGTGCCGTTTTCAGTGGACTTCGTCTTGCCATTGCAAAACAATTCCCTCAAGCAAAAGAAGATGGTGTTCCTAATAATTTATATTGCTTTGCTTCAGAGAATGCCCATTACAGTCTTTTAAAATCGGTCGAAGCAGTAGGGATTGGTAGTAAACACTTAGTGCGTGTAAAAGCAGGCAAAGATCACTCGATGGATGTGGAAGACTTACGTGCACGTATGACAGAAGTCATCGAAAATGGCGGCATTCCCGTCTATGTAGTAGCGACAACAGGTGCAACTGATCAATTTGGTATTGATGATGTACAAGCCATCAAAAAGGTCACAACAACGCTTGAGAAGAAATACAACTTACAACCAGTACATATTCATGCTGATTCGGCTTTAGGTGGTTTTTATGCCTTCTTCAATGATTATGATTTTAATAAAAATCCACTCCAATTCGAGGTGGAGGTTTTACAAGGTTTAGTACAAATCCATGAACGTATGCAACATCTAGCCATTGCAGATAGCCTGTGCTTTGACTTCCAAAAGCTTGGACAAACACCTTATTTAACTAGCCTATTCTTAATTAAGGAAGGTAAAAGTTTACAGCTACTAGATATTGAAGATTTTGATACGCCGTATGTCGGCAATCGTGGTTATGGCTCTTATCATACTGGTTATACATTAGAGTGCTCTCGTATGGGTAGCTCCATCGCTATTTTTGCTGCATTGCAGGCGTTTGGTAAAGAAGGCTATCAACAACTACTAGCTAATTATGTACGTGTGAATTTAGCATTCCGTGCACAATTAACTGAGAAAACCCCTATGCTACAGGTAGTTAATGAAGCCAATATTGGGCCAGTCACAGCGTTTCGTTTATATCCAGACGGCATGAATTGGCAAGCTGAACAGGCTGGTCATTATACACAAGACCAAATTGAACACATTAACGGCATGAACGCTTCATTCTTTGAAATTATCGGAGAAGGTCGAGATGAAGTATTCTATGGTGACACAACGCGTGTCTGCACGGTTAGCACAAGTGATACAACACAACAGGTTCCGGTTGCAGCGGCAAAATTCTTCTCCATTTCACCTTATACGGAGACAGACCATATCCCTAATATGATTCATTTTTTACAGCAAAAGCTTAAAGTACTGGAGGCGTCACACATTGCGTATCGTCACTAAATTTAAGAGTTCTTTACTCTATAAATATATTGCTAGTTTCACTATTCCAATAGCGATTATTTCCTTACTCTTTAGTGTTGTATTATTTGCAGTTTCTTACCGAATTATTGACAATTTTGTTATTAAACAATTCGAATCTACTTTAGAGATTACATCGAATACGATTTTTGAAGATATTGAGAAAAATGATGTAAAAGCAGCGGATAACGGTAGCCCTGACAAATATAAAAAACTTTTAGATCAATTGAATGCAACGGTTAAAAAATATGATGTCGAAAACGCCTATGTCCTTTCTAAAGCAAATGGTAAAGAGCATATCATCGCTCTAAGTAATACCGACAATCATCAGCAAGATTATGTATTTAGTAAAGAAATGCATGAAGCCGTAGCCACTGGCACCACTCAAACGAGTGATATTTACAAGGATGAATACGGTATCCATAAGTCCATTTTTATCCCATTTAAAGATACGGATATTATTTTCGGTTTAGATATGGATGCTTCCTTCATTTCTAAGCTACAAACGGAAACACTTTGGATTTGTATTATTTTAACGATTGTCTTTGTGATTTTTGGTATAATCGTTGCTTACTTTATTAGTGTGGGCATTACGAAGCCAATCAAAAAAATGACGCGCTATGTTGGTCAAGTTGCACAGGGTGATTTAGCTGTCGAACCACTTCAAATAAAAGGTTCCAATGAAATTGCCCAGCTTTCATCAGGCATTGAAAATATGACGGAAGATTTGCGTTCATTAATTAAACAAATCGCTCAAAACGCTGAACAAGTAGCCGCAATGTCGGAAGAATTAACAGCAAGCTCCGAACAAACAAGTGCCTCCATTCAGCAAATTACCTCTTCTATGCAAGAGGTGGCAGCGGGTTCAGAGAAGCAAACCTCTTCGATTGAAGAAGTGGAAAATCATATTACAACCATTTCAAGCAAAATGTCAGAGGTTGTGACAAGTGTAACTGATGTTACAGATAAGGCATTCCAAGCATCTGCTATATCAGAAAAAGGCAATACAACGATCCAAGATGCAACTGAAAAAATGGCCGTGACATCCCAAGCCATCCAAGAATCAGCAACTGTCGTAGAACGATTAAGCACGTACACAAATGAAATTGGTGATATTGTGACATTGATTACGCAAATTACGGATCAAACCAATTTACTTGCTTTAAATGCTTCGATTGAGGCAGCGCGTGCAGGCGAACACGGTAAAGGCTTTGCAGTTGTAGCAGAGGAAGTGCGTAAGTTAGCTGATCAATCATTAGAGGCAACAAATAGTATTCGTACTCGTATTGAAACGATTAAAGAAGAATCTGCACAAGCCGTCAAATCTATGGCTATCAGTAGCAGTAATCTTGCCGAAAGCTCAACAACTTTCAATGCATCTGGAGAGGCATTTGCTGATATCTATGCCCAAGTCACTGCACTGACGAGAGAAATGGACCATGTCAATAACGTGATGTCCAATATCAATGAAGGTGTTAACAGTATCGCTAGTTCTGTTGAACAAGTTGGCGTTGTAGCTGTACAAGCTTCGGGCAACATTCAAAACGTAGCAGCTGCCTCTGAGGAACAATCCGCAAGTATCGAAGAAATAACTGCTTCTTCTAATAACTTAGCTGAAATGGCTCAACAACTCCGCAATATCATTCAAAAATTCAAGTTATAAAATGAACAAATCCGCAATGCCATAATCGGGCATTGCGGATTTCTTTGTGTGATTTTAAAATATAGAATTATACTGCAAAACTTTAAAAAGCTCCTAACAAAATGGTAGAAGATTAGGCAATTATGCTTTTCACAACTTTTGAAATAACGGCACCTTCAGCTTGACCTGTAAGCAATGGTTTAGCAATTTTCATAGCTTCGCCCATGTTCATTCCTTTTTCAACACCCGCTGCCCCTAATTTCTCTGCAATTTCTTCTTCTGATAATTGCTTTGGTAAAAAAGATTTCAAAAGTGTCAATTTGGCTTCCTCTTTTTCAATCAGGTCTGCTCGCCCAGCCGTTTGTGCACCTTCTAAAGCCTGATTCGTTTGTTTGACCTCACGATTAATAATGGTCATTTCTTCCTCAGGTGTTAATGTCTCTCCCTTTTCTTTTTCAGCAGAATCTAATGCTGACTTTAAAAGAGATAATACACCCTTCGCTAAAGTATCTTTCTCTCTCATTGCCGTTTTTAATTGTTCAAATACTTCTGTTTTTAACAATGATCTCACTCCTTCTTACCGTCTATATCAGAAAAATTATAGCATAAAAATCATGAAGGATTACAGTTCATTGCATTTCTGCTAATTTTACTTTGTAATGTAGCATTCCTTGTAGCTCGCCTTGATAAGAAAAAATCCCTTGCTGAATTAATTGGCGCAGACGATATTCAATCCATTCAACCTCTCTCAATTCTTCCATATGACCCAGTACCTCTCCAATTAACCTAGCTGCAACTTGATAGTGGACTTCCTCTTGCTCTTCCTGTAAACGTCTAGCACAGGCAATAATAAAGTCATCCTCTCTATCTTCATTGTTATTGCCCCAAAGTTCATGATATTGCCAGGTGTGTATACAATGGTAATCATCCATTAACAAATTTAAACCTTCTTTGCATAAGGACTCCCGCAATGCTTTTTTTAATGGCCGTCCTTGAGATTGTTCATAAAAATAAAGTAAATTCTCTGTGCTGACCTCTCCAGTGGATCTTGGATAATTATCCTCTGCTAACTGTGGTAAAGTATACAACTCATGAAATAACTGAAAAGTGTCTAATACATAGATATCATTTATTTTTTGTTCGAGCATCGCCAAAACCAGTCGAAGGCCTATTTGTTCATGAGCATTTTGACAAGTCCAAATCATTATTTCTTGATGAGGTGGGATATTTTTTATTTTCTCTACAGCTTCCTTCATCTCTCGCTCAAAAATGATCAATCCGTCATCATCCATTACATAACGCTCTTCCAACCATTGAAAACGAGCTTCAATCCCGCCCCATGTATGTACATCTTTCAAAGGACCAACAGAAAAATTACCTGGCATAACAATGATTTCCTCGGTCTTAGCATAGTCAGTATGACGAAAGGCTGCTTTCAAGCTCCCCCCAGGTGAATGACCGAATACAATATGAACCGTTTGTACCTTTGAAAGATCCCGCTCCTCAGCTTGCTGTAATAAAAACTGCAGCATGCTGTCCCTTGACTGTTCATTTATTAAAGTTAAAAGAAGCATCGTCTTCGCATCAGCTTCACTCAATTGTTGTATCGACTTTTTTAATTGGTTGATCTTCTCCATATTCTGTACTCCTTTATATAAAAACAGCTAATCTTATCATACCTTTTAATACCTCTAATTACCAATTTAGTAATTTTATAAAATTATATGTTACTACTATTGCTAGTGATTTTTTTGGTCGGAGCGGGGGATTGCTTACTTTGAGCGGCTTTCTTACTTTTTGGAGCGGGGCTTCACTTCTTTTGAGCGACTTTCTTACTTTTTGGAGCAGGTCTTCACTTCTTTTGAGCGACTTTCTTACTTTTTGGAGCGGGGGCTCACTTCTTTTGAGCGACTTTCTTACTTTTTGGAGCGGGTATTCACTTCTTTTGAGCGGCTTTCTTACTTTTTGGAGCGGGGCTTCACTTCTTTTGAGAGCCTTTCTTACTTATTGGAGCGGGGGCTCACTTCTTTTGAGCGACTTTCTTACTTTTTGGCGCGGGTATTCACTTCTTTTGAGCGGCTTTCTTACTTTTTGGAGCGGGGCTTCACTTCTTTTGAGCGCCTTTCTTACTTTTTGGAGCGGGGGCTTCACTTCTTTTGAGCGGCTCTCTCTCTTTTTGGAGGGGGGCCTCACTTCTTTTGAGCGGCTTTCTTACTTTTTGGAGCGGGAGCTCGCTTCTTTTGAGCGGCTACCTCTCTTTTGGGAGCGGGGCCTCACTTCTTTTGAGCGGCTCCCTCTCTTTTGGGAGCGGGGCTTCGCTTCTTTTGAGCGCCTTTCTTACTTTTTGGAGCAGGTCTTCGCTTCTTTTGAGCGTCTTTCTTACTTTTTTGGAGCGGGGGCTCGCTTTCTAAGTAGATTCTCACTTTCGGAGCGGGCCCTCTCACTTTTGGAACGGTTACTCCTTCACAATTAAAGAAAACATCCACTTCCTTATAAAAAAACATACTACCAGTAGCAGCTCATCCATAGTTGGCCTACTATAGTAGTATGTTACTTAGTCAACGTTCGTTAAAAATACTTTTCCTTTTTTAGACCTCTCAACAGCATCGATTGCCTTATGAATGTCCAGTAATGGATAATGGGCATGTACTTTCATCATTTTTAGTGAACCATTATGTACAAGATTTACAAGATGTTGCATCGTTTGTTGCCATTTTTCTATTGACGTCTGATGTTGCCAATGACGCAAATGGAACATCCTCGCTTGTACCTTTGCTTCCTTCACAATGTTTGTCCAATTTACCTGAATACCCGATAAAAGACCAATGGCTAAAAAAATTCCACCAGGCTTTATGCAGAACGCCAGTTGATTGCCAGCCTCTCCTCCAATGGAATCAATTGCTGCATCTGCCCCCTTACCATTTGTTAATGCCATAACGGTTTCATAGAGTGACATTCGAGAGGTATCGATGACAAAAGTTGCACCAAGTTGCTGTAATTCTTCAGTATGCTGATTACTTCGTGTCACTGCAATAAGTTGAAATCCTAGCAATTTCGCAAGCTGAGCATAGAGATGTCCAATGGCTGAGCCACATGCATTTACTAATAAAACATCGTTTGATTGTAAATGGAGAACCTCTGAACAAGTTACAAAAGCTGTGATCGGATTAATATACATTTGCGCTGCAGTAAAATCATCCATTGTGGCAGGAATAGACACTGCAAAATCAGCTTGAGTTTTCACTACTTCCTGCCAAGTTCCCTCTCCCCGTAATGGTAATACGCGCTGGCCAATAAGCTTGGGTGAAACAAGCGGTCCAACATCTTCAATAATTCCTACGCCTTCATAGCCAGGCACTGTTGGTAAAGTGATTCTATGAGCATATTTCCCCCATATCGGTATTAAATCTGAGGGATTGATTGGTCTTGCTAGCATGCGAACAAGAATTTCTTGACCTTGTGGAGGTGCAATGGTTTTATTCTCTAGCCTTACCACCTCTTGCGGATTTCCAAATTCATAAATTTTTAAGCATTTTGCTTTCAACGATTCTAGCTCCTTTATTCATTACGTATAAAACAACATCATACCAGGAGCATTTATTTCACGTTCCTTAAATCCAAGCTTCTGATAGAAAGGTTGTTTACCTTCAGCACAAAATAATTGAACCCATTTTATATTTTCTTTCTGACATTGCTCTAAAAGAGTATCCATCACCATAGTGCCAACTCCTTCTCGCTGATAATCAGGGTGCACCATCACATCACAGATAAAGGTTTGATAGATACCATCAGAAATAATACGTCCATATCCAATTAGATTGTCGTCATCATAAATAGACGTACTGAACCAGCTATTGCAAATAGCCTTGTATAATTGTTCATACGTATACAGCCCTTTTGCATTCCAGCCCGTTGTTTGGTGCAATGCTTTATACGACTCTATCGTCGGATTTGTTTCTTTGATTACATACATCTAATACCCCTCCTCATTTTGAATAAATATACAAAATAACACATATTTAATCCATAATAAGTTTATGATGTTAGAGTTGGACAAGGGTTAGTTGACCTTTTTCATCCATATTTAATTGTAAAGCTTCGTTTAGTTCAATACAAATCGGGCTGATTAACGCTTTCTTATCAGAAAAATACCAAAGACGTTCACTCGGCCCTAATAGTATATTGGCTCCGTCTTCATAGTTGCCTAGAAAATTAAGAACATCTAGTCGGATTTCTTTGTTTGCTATAGGCTTTATAGCATATTTTTTTAACTTTTCAGCTATTGCTAGAATGTCATCTGTCGTTAAATTGATTTCCCCAATATGTAACACTTGCTCAACAGAAAAATTGGCTGCATCATGTTTTGAATTTATTTCTTGTCTTGCAATAAACTCCACTATATTGCCTTCAGGATCGTAAAAATAACATGAATAAGCTTTTAAAAATTCAAAATAGACTTCATCCTGCCCCTCTGAATCCAGCAAACCTACATGCTCCTTTGCCCAAATCTTTGCCTGTTGAAATAAGTTGCTAGGAATATTTAATGCAAAATGATACTGCTTTGGAATATAAGAATAAATTTTTTCAAATGTTATCCTACTTTCACCCACGGCTATTGTAAAATGGTCAGCTGTTCTTTCTAGCAAAGCAAAGCCTAACAGATCAACATAAAACTGCTCCATTTTTTGCACATCGTGAACATATAATTTTACCTTCGTAATCTTCATCTTTAAGCACCCCTTTACACTCCCTACTATACAAGCAGCTGATAAGAATAGCTTCATGCGAAAGAATGAAATTCAATGTAGATCAATTCAAGCAGCTCTCGGTCTCCCCTGCTATTTGGTTGCGAAATCACGAGGAATTCTACATCTTCCTGTGAATCGTTTCGCATTGGATGTTGTAAACGCGGAGGAAATTCAATTCCCTCATGTTGTTTCTAATGTTCTATTAGTTTTCATCCTTTCTAGATTTCATATTACAACTATTTTTACCTCTTTTTTAAATATTTTTACCTATGTTTACCTTGTAAGTAAAAGGAACTAAACTTTAAATATCCCTTCCCGATATATCTTCTATAAATTAGACAGTCTATTTTTTATCTTTAGTATGAAAGGGAGCTATTTATGAAGTCGATCAAACAAAAAATCATTAGTATATCATTGATTTTATTTGCATTACCTTCTTTTATTATTGGGTACGTTGGATATAGCCAATCAAAGGAACACCTTACAAACTCAGGTGAAATTACCTTGAAAAATAGTGTAGAAATGACCATTCGCATGATCGATAGCTTGAATAAGGAAGTTGAAAAAGGAAGAATGACGTTTGAAGAAGCACAAGAGCAAGCAAAAGTTGCTTTAATCGGTTCAAGAAAGTCTGATGGCACACGAGAAATTGAAAACCCTGTGGATCTAGGAGAAAATGGTTATTTTTTCGTTTTAGATAAACAAGGGCTTGAAGTAGCAAGTCCTCTTTTTGAAAATGAAAACACATGGGATATGGAAGATGCAAAAGGTAAGCTTTACATCCAGAATATCATCCAGCATTCACAATCGGAGGGCACCTTTACAACATATTATTGGCAGCACCCAACAAATGAAGAAAAAATCGAAGAAAAGATTGCTTATAGTAAAATGGAACCTGATTGGGGTTGGATCATTGTTGCTACAACCTATACAATGGATTTCTATAAACCTGTTGATTCCATACTTTATACCATGCTGATGACAATAGGTATTTTCTTAATCATTGGTACCATTATCACCCTGTTATTTTCAAAGCATTTGGCATCACCCATCAAAACTATTGCAGGCCAACTTAGTGAGATTGCAGAAGGAAATCTTCAAATTGACACTATAAATGTCAACAGAAAGGATGAAATTGGTCAATTAAACAATTCATTAATTCAACTAAAAGGAAATCTTGCTACAATGATTAGCAACATTGTAAATGTCTCTAAACAGGTGACCGTTCAAAGTGAAGAAATGACATATACCGCTGAGGAAGTTGGAATAGGTTCAAGACAAATCGCTCTTACAATGAACGACCTTTCCAATGGTGTCGAAGAGCAAGCACATTCTTCCACATCGTTGCTGGAACAAATAAGTGCTTTCTCTAAAACCATACATGTTGTTGCAACAGAAGGGGACAACATTAAAGATCAATCTCAAAAAATGTTGACCATCACCAATGAGGGAAACCAACATATGACTTCCTCCATTGAACAGATGACAATTATTGATAGGCAAATTAAAAATTCTTTAGAAATGGTACAAGGACTTGATCGTAAGGCTAATCAAATTACGGAGCTTGTGAACGTTATTAAGGATATTTCCGAACAAACGAATTTACTCGCTCTAAATGCTGCCATTGAAGCAGCGAGAGCTGGTGAACACGGTCGGGGTTTTGCGGTTGTAGCAGGTGAAGTACGGAAGCTAGCAGATCAGGTTAATTTCTCCATCACGAATATTACCTCTATTGTGATAGATATTCAATCAGCGTCCAAGCAAGTTGTCGCAACATTAGAGGACAGCTATCAAAAAGTAGCATTTGGTACGCACCAAATTGATGTAATGGGTGGAGCCTTCCATCATCTAAAAGAGATAATTGAAGCCATTAGTATCAAAGTAGATTCAATGGCGAACTCCATGACGGCTGTTTTAGAGAATACGCACGTTATTAACGCTTCAATTGATACGATTGCCGCTGTATCGGAAGAAACGGCAGCTGGAATTGAACAAGTGACTGCCACAACTGAACAATCTAGCAGTTCCATGGAAAGTGTGGAGGTTAGTGCAAAATTATTAAAAGAGCAAGCGACTACATTAAATGACTTAGTACAACAATTTAAACTTTAACTGTCCAAAGGAATCACGTCTATGTTCGTGATTCCTTTGGATTTTTCTCATCCAATAAATTCCGCTAAGCTGATTTTCTTTTTTTGAAAATCTGCTCGGATATGCTGTAACTCGGCCTCTAACTTTAAGGCACCTGCTTCAACTCCCCTATAAATTACTAGTGGGGGCTGCTCTAAAGCCTTTCTCGCTTGTGAATAATCATAAGATAATAATTTTTTTAGCAACAATAATGTCTTTAGCTTATCTTTTCCTTCCCCAGTAATAGTTAGTTCATAGTACGCTACAGAACTTTCTACTGGCAGCATATCCTCTAAACCAGGTGGGATCAGTACACTTTCAAGGAATAAAATTAGATTGTCATAAGCCATTGAAAAATGCCAACTGCCTGTCCCATGAGTAGCGGTAAAAATAGCTGTATCACCTCTTGTTAAATCCAGACAATAGGGATCGCCTTCATCTGTTGCGATGACTAAATAATCATGTGGCCAATCCACAATCGCCTCATCTGTCACCGGATTATAATTATAGCCATCCTGCCCACGTATTAAATCTCTTGCTCCATAGATCTTTAGATTAATATAATCACCTGTAGCCCATGTGACCCTTTCAACGACATAATGTCTCAAAAAATAAACATACTCTGCTGG
Organism: Lysinibacillus sp. FSL K6-0057; assembly: GCF_038630885.1. Classification (NCBI taxonomy): domain Bacteria; kingdom Bacillati; phylum Bacillota; class Bacilli; order Caryophanales; family Bacillaceae; genus Lysinibacillus; species Lysinibacillus sp. FSL K6-0057. Next base: position 3,392,908 of record NZ_CP152047.1, read on the forward strand.
TAATGACCATCCACTATCCATAAAATGGCTAATATCCTCTTCGGCTTGATGATGAAAAACCATTGGATAGGCTGATTCCCGCTCTTGAAACTCTTCGATAAAATCACGCATTTGCTCTAATACTGCATCGAGTTTCTTTTGTAAATCTTTCAATGGGATTTCCTCCTTTTAGTTGCCAAGTGTCTTTCTTTGCATTTTAACACATTCCATCATTAACCAATTAAGGGGAACATGTTATAATCATTAAAATAGACTGGTAGTATGCATAACGAGCACAAAAATAACGGATGGGAGCGATCTGTCATGTCACAACATGTGAACAAACAGACAATACAGCAAGCCAACACGGAATTTTTGAAAGCACTTCGCTATTTGGATTATGGCAAGGTAACACAAGGGGAACAATGTCTCAAACAAGCCACTCATTTTGCGAATCTGGTGGATGACCATCTCACATTTATTCGAGCCGCCATTTGCTATGGAGAGTTGCTATGGCATGCTGAAAAATATGATGCCTCCGATCATTGGTTACAGCTTGCACTAGATCGATTGCCCACAGTACAGCAAGATATAAATGGTTTACTAGATGTGGATGTGCAACGAGCTCGATCCCTACTAAACCATAGACGACACCCATCATAAGGAGCAAGCAATCATGAAATTACTTATTAGACGTCCAAACCAATCGGACATCCAGGCGTTACACCAATTCTTTTCTCTTGTCATTCAAGATACTTTTGCAAAAGAAGGCATTGCCGAGCTAGTGGACGATCAACAGCATGAATGGGAGACGAAAAAACAGTATGTAGCAATGGACTTAGAGAGCCAGGGCGAAAAAAGATTTTTCTGGTTAGCTTTGAACGAAGAAACCGATGAAATAATAGGCACTATCGAATATGGTGAAGCCCACGAAATCATCCAACAAACGATCAAAGAAGATCTATCCCAATGTCCAGAAATCGGTACCATATTTGTTCATCCAGACTATCAAAATCGTGGTATTGGCACCATGCTATTAGAGAAAATGCTAATGACGTTAAAAAATCGAAGGGTTCTTGGTTTTTGTTTAGATAGTGGGTATAAACAAGCCCAAATCATCTGGCAGAAAAAATTTGGCCAGCCAGATTTTATCCTTGAAAACTATTGGGGAACAAATAATCACCATATGATTTGGAAACGAACATTGCCATTTCGACTAAAGGAATAAAAAATGTCCTATCAGATTCCACCAGAACTACATGTAAACAAATCTTATGTCTATAACATGCTCCATGCATACAATGTAAAACACTTTCCAAAAGATTTATAAGGTCGATATTAGGAAATACACACACTAATGGTAGACGAAAAGCTTTATAGTTTAGGGCATGGATCTAACCTATTGATAACAATTGAACAAATTGCAATGGATACTCAGTGTGATTTCATTAAAGTTGACACAATTAGCTTTCAAGCGTTAACATTTTATGAAAATCATCATTATGAAATATATGGGACTCTCGATCGCGTGGGAAGAGGCTTTAAACATTATTAAAAAAAGACATTAGGATAGATTTTAAATAAACCATTACGATGGGTCAGTATCTTTATTGGTAAGTAATAAAGAGATTATTAATGCCAATACTTATTATGTTTGGAGGGAAATGAAATGTTAAAATTCATTGATGATTTAGCCGGTGCGGTTTTCGATGTTTTTATGTTGTTTTGTTATTTCTTTGCAGGCGTAATAATTGTAGGAGTCCCCATTTTTTTATTGGCTAAGTTTTTTCTATTGTTTTACTAAATTCCAAAAACAGATGTCACTAAAAAAGGAATCACTCAAAATAGTGATTCCTTTTTTTGGTTGGTTGCTGGCAATCAATAGTACTATGATAAACTTTCGGAATTATTTGGTTACCACTTCCATGTGCAATTATGAATGGAACATAATATTCTGTTCGTACACAGCAGAAAAGTTTCCATTTCTTTCATCAACAATTCTTCTATACGTTATCTAAAAAAACGCATAAATTAAGGGGTCACTACCATACCGAACTCATTTTACTCAAGCTGCCTAAGGAAATAACCATGTCTAACTTTTAGGGGTCACTTCAATTATGGAGTGGTCTTTTTACGAATTATTAAAGCTCCCGTTTGCCATCCATGTAACGCAAAATCAACACTACATCCCAAAAATGCAATATTTTTTACTTTCTTTCATTGGAGTTTAACAACACTTCTTTCTTTATGTACGGCTGTCTGAAAAACAAAAATAACGGTAATGCCAATGATAAACCAACTGTAAACAAAGCTAATAGACATATCCACTTTTCTTTAATGTTATACTTTCTTGACTCATTGAACATAAAGATTATAAAAACAAAGCATGAAATAAAAAAGTCAACAGCGAAGAAGGTCGATATCGAGTTTGTAAATAATAAATCTATTAATAACCCTAAATCAAATCCGTTTTCTTTCAAGAATTTCACCAAAAAATAATACGGAAATACTGTGCCGATAATCGCAAATAATAAGTACACTTTTCTCATTTAAAATTAATTCCCCTCTCTATGATTTTCACAAATATTATACTTCTTAATTAAACTCTTTTAGTTTAATAATACCTATAAAAAATTAATTTTTATAAATATTTCCATTTATCATTCCAGCCAATTTTCTAACGAGGGTTTATCATGCACTATTGATTGTGGATGGCTATCACGTTCATTCAACCAGTTATAGAAAGGTATTGGACGTTCATTAGCAGGAGTTTCTTCTATAGACAGGGATTTACTTTGCTTCATATTAGAAAGCTCGACAGCCTTGTTATATGCGCCTGTGAATACGGCTCTTAATGTGCTTGTAACTGTCAGAATACCCTCTTTAATATCCATAGCGATTTTAAATAGCACGTTCTTAGCTTTTATAAATTCAAAGAATTTACTTGTGCAGCGAATACAACCTTGTGTAGTTCTTGCTAGATTTGTTGAAAATAAATGAACTACTAAAGATGAAACAACGAAAGCTGATAAAATCTTCTTTGATACCATAATAAATCCTTTTTTCTTTTTATTCTTAATATGCTAATTAATTACATATTAACATTTAAGATATTAATATAAAAACTATATATTTCAAGAGAATATTGTAAAATTATTTCTAATACTGAGAAAAGGTGGATTGATTATGAATTCAATATATAAACCATTAATTTTAGCGGTGGTAGTAGGGTTATACGTATATATAGCTAGTAAAAGTGAAAATAATCTGATACTAAATTTTGTCATACTTTATATTATAATTACAATAGTTTATTTATTATTTAGAAAAATTGAAAAGAAAAGAAAAAAGTAAGGAGAAGATAACTTAATTAAAAGTAGGAGATTCGAGACTCTGTGAAAACTGAAAAAAAGCAGCTGATAGTAGCCAAAACAAAAAATGCTCAGGTACTCAATAAACACGAGTATCTCGGCATTATTATTAACTATGCTAATTGAAAGTGGACACCCATAAAAACTGTTCAAAAAAGATTAGGACACAGCAGATCAGCAATTACTGAAGACCGCTATGTCCATTTAACACAGAAGATGGCAAGAGATGCTGCCGATATTTTTGATTCCATCGCTAAAGATTTATAAATTGCTGGCACAATTTAAATGCGGTGGCAAATCGGTGGCAATCTCCACCCAACTGATACAAAATAATTTGATTAAACCCTTATAAACGCTGTTACATCAATATTACTTCGAATCATCCATCTTCAGCACAGCCATGAATGCCTCTTGAGGGACTTCGACTGAGCCTACTTGTTTCATACGTTTTTTACCTTCTTTTTGTTTATCAAGAAGTTTTCGTTTACGAGAAATATCTCCACCGTAACATTTCGCTAATACGTTTTTACGGATGGCTTTAATTGTTGAACGTGCCACGATTTTTTGTCCAACTGCTGCTTGAATTGGTACTTCAAATTGTTGACGTGGGATTAATTCTTTTAATTTTTCTACGATGATTTTGCCACGATCATAGGCAAAATCACGGTGTACGATGAAGCTTAATGCATCGACTTGCTCACCATTTAGTAAAATATCCATCTTCACTAATTTCGATGGCTGGTAACCAATAAGTTCATAGTCGAATGATGCATAGCCCTTTGTATTTGATTTTAAATAGTCAAAGAAATCATAGACAATTTCGGATAATGGCATTTCATAAATAATACTTACACGTGATGTATCAATATAGTCCATCGTCATGAAATTACCACGCTTCATTTGACAAAGTTCCATAACCGCTCCCACATAATCATTTGGTACCATGATTGTTGCTTTCACATAGGGTTCCTCAACACGATCAATTTTTTGCGGGTCGGGCATAAAGGATGGATTATCGACTTTAAGTTCAGAACCATCTGTCATATGAACCTTGTAAATTACGGAAGGTGCTGTTGTAATTAAGTCGATATTAAATTCACGCTCAATACGCTCTTGAATAATTTCCATATGTAGCAATCCTAAGAATCCACAGCGGAAACCAAAACCAAGTGCTTGCGATGTCTCTGGCTCATATTGTAGAGCAGAGTCATTTAACTCTAGCTTTTCTAACGCTTCACGTAAATCATTATATTTGGCTGTATCAATTGGATACAAACCACAGTAAACCATTGGGTTCAAGCGACGATAGCCAGCTAATGGCTCAGTTGCAGGACGATTCGCATAGGTTACAGTGTCCCCTACACGTGTGTCACCTACATTTTTGATAGATGCTGTTAAATAACCTACATCACCCACTGTTAATTCAGCCTGTGGCACAACCTTTGGTGTATGTACCCCAACTTCAATAACCTCGAATTCTGCACCTGTTGCCATCATGCGAATTTTATCGCCAGGCTTGACAGTACCATTGATGACACGAATCGAAATGATAACACCTTTATAGGCATCGTAAACCGAGTCAAAAATTAAAGCTTGTAGTGGCGCGTCCGGATCACCTGTTGGCGCTGGTACCTTCTCTACGATTTGCTCTAGAATATCCTCGATACCAATACCTGCTTTTGCAGAAGCTAAAACTGCTTCAGAAGCATCTAATCCGATTACATCTTCTACTTCTTGACGTACACGCTCAGGGTCAGCTGCAGGTAAATCAATTTTATTTATTACAGGTAAAATTTCTAAGTCATTGTCAAGTGCTAAGTAAACATTTGCTAGTGTTTGTGCTTCAATACCTTGAGCTGCGTCCACAACTAAAATGGCACCCTCACAAGCAGCTAAACTACGTGATACTTCATATGTGAAATCGACGTGTCCTGGTGTGTCGATTAAATGGAATGTATACACTTCGCCGTCTTTTGCTTCGTACTTTAATTGAACTGCATTTAACTTAATTGTAATGCCTCGCTCACGCTCTAAATCCATTGAGTCGAGGAGCTGTGCCTTCATCTCACGGGAAGTTAAAGATTTTGTTTGCTCTAAAATACGGTCAGCAAGCGTTGATTTCCCATGGTCAATATGTGCAATAATAGAGAAATTTCGTATATTCTCTTGTCGTTTTAAACGTGCTTCTCGGTTCATCTTTTCCACTCCTAATTAAACTATAATGAATTATACTATGAACGTTATGCAAAGTACAACAGCAACTAGACTAGAAAGCCTATAATATCAATACTTTCAGTGTTTCATGTCGTTTTTAAATTTTACAGTATTAAGTATATAAATACAGAGAAATCAACTGTGGTGGCACACGATGTGTAACAGTTTAGATGGAAATGCGTCTACTGGACAAGAGGAGGAATTGCGTTGAAAAAATTCATAGTAGGATGGTTGGTGCTTCTTGTCTTAGCTGGATGTGGCACAACAAAAGATCATGTAAACAGTAAAGAGACGGCCACAATTGAAGGATATGTGACAGCCGCTCAAGCAAGCAGCTTTCTCGTTGTAAGCAATGAACCTGTCCCTTCAAATGATTCCAACACACAATTTGTAGATGCACTATGGGTAACAACAACCAAAACGTTAGAAATAGGGGATTATGTTCAAGTATGGGCGGATACGATTGATGAATCTTACCCTGGTCAAACAAAGACAGAGAAGATTGAGGTTTTACCCACAACCGTGAAAAGCACGCTTTCTACAAAAGATATCATTATCCATGTAGCAAAAAAACTTGAACACAATCCCCTTATTACAAACATAAACTATGATAGTAAAAAGAAAGAATGGACATTGTACTATTTTCCACGTACTGAAGGAACAGATCAATTGGTCCAGCTTACTATACAGGATCGACAACCAATAGAATAAATATAGGCAGAGCGAATAGTCTAAAGGTCAACTGTTTTGAAATCGTAACTCTCCAAGAAAAGATGTCAGATATAGAAAAAGTCAGCTACGCAGGTAAAACTGTGTATACTGACTTTTTCTTTATTTTAATTGTTTAAGGATTGTTGAATGAGCTTTGTTAAAACTTCTACCCCTTTTTTCTCTAAATGTACTCCGTCAGGGGCAAAGTATTCAGGGTGATTGATTGCAGCTGCATGCCAGTCAATTAGTGTGATTCGCTCATGTTCCTGTGCTTTTTGCAGTAAAGCTTCATTCACTTTTGCTTCCCATGAACGCGGCACACGTGTATTCACTAAATAAATATCGGCATTTGAAAATGCTCCAAGGAGTGCATCCATTTGGTTAGTTGTAAAATAACCATTTGTCCCCAATTGTAGAATGACTGCATAATTAGGCTGATTAAAACTTGCATAATTTGGTGCAAGTTTGACAGCTTGCGAAACTTGTCGGCCTATTTTTCCATCGATTGTAATCGTCGGATACATAGTATGTAAGCTCGGTGCAATATCAATCATTAAGGAATCGCCAATCGCTAGTATGCCACGATAAAATTCATCCTTTTCAGGCTCTGTCATTGTGTTATTTTCTTCTTGCTTAGGCGTTTCAATCTCCTGAACATCTTCTACTCCCTCTTCCTTGTTTGGAGAAGGCTTGTCGGTTGAGGTTTCAGCTTGTTTGTCATGCTTGTTCAGATCGGCTGTAGGCTCATCGCCATTAATTTTTATCGTTGTTGGAAACGTTTTAGATGGGTTTTGCTGACTTTCGCCTACTACGCCTGTTATTCCTGTGAAAAATACAAGCAGAAAAAGCGGAACCATAACTGTTGATATTTTTCGTGGAAAAGAAAGGCTTCCCCATTTATTTTTATTACAAACCAGATATTTTTGACAATAGACTCGGAATCCATCTTTCCGAATAGGCATCTCAATGAAGCGATAGGATAGCTCTGCAATCAGCAAGATTAGTAAAAGCTGCAGGAAGATGCGCCAATAGGAGGGGTTCCCGATTTCATGAATGGGTGTCCCTAAAACCATGACAGGATAATGCCATAGATAAATGCCGTAGGAACGAGAGCCTAGCCAACATAGTGGCTTCCATGCCAATATTTTTCCTAGTATGCTAACAGGATGACAAATACATGCAATCAAAACAGCAGCATTCAAGCAAAATAAAAACATACCCCCTCTATAAAGAAAGGACTGATACTCATCAATATACACTATGCTTACTAAAAAAATAGTAAGTGCAATGAAGCTCATAGTATTTAGTTTCTTCACATGGTTTGCTGATAATTTTTGAGAAGATAGTCTTTTCATTGGCCAAACAAGGGCTAGCCAACAGCCTATTAACAATTCAAAACAGCGTGTGTCCGTCCCATAATAGACGCGACTTGGATCAGTACCTGGCTGATAGAGTATCGCCATTACGAACGCTGAACAAAGGGCGCCACAAAAGACGATGTATGCTAGTTTACTTTGTTTTTTAACAACAAAAAGCCCAATCATTAAAAGCAATGGCCAAATCAAATAAAACTGTTCTTCAATGGCTAATGACCATAAATTTTTTAAAGGTGACGGAGAACCGAAACTATCAAAATAAGAGAGTTTATGAAAAATGAACCACCAGTTACTTGAATAAAAAATAGAGGACAAAGCATCCCCACGCAAAGTATGGAGAAGCTCTTTATGAAAGAGCATTGCCCAAACAAATGATGTAACAATCATAACGTAGGCAGCTGGTAGTAGCCTTCTAAATCGTCCCACCCAAAATTTCTTTAGGCTGACTGTTAATTGATTGCCCTTTAAAGGTAAGATGGTAGAGGTGATTAAATAGCCCGATAATACAAAGAAGATATCTACTCCTAAAAAGCCACCTCTAGCCCAACTGAAGTTAAAATGATAAGCAATAACTGCTAATACAGCCAATGCTCGAATCCCGTCTAGTCCAGGAATATAACGATGATTTAATGACTTGCCTGACATACTATTCCTTCCTTCAATAATCTCTCAATTTCGTTTCGGTATAATGTGTTGGTTTTTTCTAGCTGTACAAAGTAGAAGTCAATCTAAAAGCGCTGTCACAATCTGTAATAACCGCACACGGCTTTGGTTAAATGATGTTAGTTACATCCAAATGCTACAAGGAGTATCGCTTTTTGAAGGTATTCCCTTCTGCATCAAGATAAAACCTGTTGTCACGTAATAAACCTTTTGGATTGATAACCATCCCCTCTCTATTATTTTTGCTTATTCACTTATATGTTTGACGATTGAAATACGATAAAAGTTTGAGAGAAAAATGAAACGTTATCATTTTTAGTCTTCTAAAAATTCATATGTATATTTGCTATAGAGGCATTCCCAAAAATGGTATATACTCCAAAAGTAAGTTTGCTTTATTTGCATATGCCTTCATTTAACGTTTTATCATGAAATTCGCGAGCCAACTTGAAAATTATAAGACAAGAATGAAGCAATGGAAAGACAATTAATGAGAATTATTTCTGGAAATTTTATTATCATACAATATTAAAAAAGTGAGCCCACAAGAGTCCCACTTTTTAATATGATTGGTCTATTTTGTTGAATCATTGACAAACGCTTTTGATATTGCCTTACCAATTACAGCAATTGTACGATTAACCTCTTCCTCAGTATTACCAATTCCACCAATCTCAATAATCATCATTTGCTTTGCTAAATCCTGATTGTATCGCCCATCAACCCCATCACCACTTTTAGAAATAACCCCTTTGGAAATTTTTGGAACGATGGCATTTAGTGTGGATGATAAACTTTCAGCATAGGCTGTATTCCAGCGGTAATTAGCATGTTCTGCCCCAACAACAATAGCGATTTTCGCATAATTTTCCCCATTATATGAGATCGTTGTAAGATCATGTTTTAATGAGTCACGATGTAAATCAACTATTAAATCATAATTATTTGTTTCTAAATGCTTACTTAAATATGGCCTCATCACATTATAAGATTCATGATAGCCTTTACCTTCTTCTTGTAATTTCTTCATAATATCTACATCAAGAACATCCGTCTTTAAACCATTTACATTAAAATGATTCACAATCTTATCCTTCAGGCTCATAATATTGACCGTTTCATGAGAAGTCGCTACCTTACCACTCACTGCTTTCACTATCGGTTCGTATGCTTCATGCGTATGAGTAAATAACACTAACACTTTAAATGGGTCCGGGTCTAGGGCTTGATCTGGTTCAGGCTCTTGCGTTTGTTCCAGTACACTTTGTTCAGCTAAATTGGTAGCGGCAAACACGACTTGCTTATCTTCTGATTGTTTGATCGGAGTCGATGCTTGCTTGTTGAACGGAAGTTGCCCAGCAATGACAGGTAATACGAAAAAGAACAATAATATACCAAATGACCATTGTAGTTTTTTTAGCAAAGTCACACCCTCCTCCCCATATCGTATGGAGGGGGGGTGTTAATTAGAACGAAAATAATTTTCTTGTTTTACGCATAAATAAGCGTGTTTTAGAAGGACTTTTATAAGCATTGTTTTTTGATTTTTTTATAAATCACTTGCCCAATCCATTAGCATAGAAGCCACTAATTTTGCATAGCGATCAATCCAATAGTCTGCTTCTTTTGGTGTCACCATTAATTGGGTGTGGGAGCCAGCGAAGGTTTCCTCAAACAGCTGCTGCCGTTCCTCTTTTGTCCATGTCGCCCATTCTCCAAAAATAGGTTGTACTAACGTCATATCCAGTTCCTTGTTGATATCTGGTTGCCACGAGGATAAGGAAAGCTTCGATGACGGTTTACCGCGTTCAGCCACACGGGCAGCTATCGAACGAAGCATTGTTTCTACCGCATCCGCAATTAATACGGGTGCATCTACTACTGTCGGTATACCAATCGCTGTTACTGGAATGCCAAGCATCTCATAAGAAATTTCTTGCCGTTGGTTGCCAACCCCTGAACCTGGGTGTATACCCGTGTCAGTTAATTGAATCGTTTTACAGAGTCGATTACTCGCTCTTGTTGCAAGTGCATCCACTACAATGATCAATTTCGGTTGTAGACGCTCTGCAATAGCAGCCACAAACTCTCCTGTTTCGTAGCCTGTTTGTCCTGTTACACCAGGAGCATACATGACAAATTTTTCATCAATGACATCTAAACTATGCAGATGGTCAATTAAATAGGGACCTATTGCATCCGGTGTAATGGTACGATTTCCTAAACCAACTATTAAAATTTTATCGTTTTCTTGCCAAGCAAGATCAGCATGCATTTTTTTGAAATTTACAAGCAATTCTTGCTCAAGTTGTGTAAAACCTTCTTGATCTTCTAATGTCAGCGTCGGGACAGAAAGTGTAATATACTGCCCTTCTTTTTTACCAATTTGTTTTTCCCCTTCAGCGTCTACAAGAACATCTGTAATTTTTACTCTACCAGCATTCCGATCTTCAATTTGAATGCCACTTGATTGTTCAAGCTTTTCTTTTTGCTCTTTCGTCTGATGGACAACTACCTCTTCTGATTCATCGATTAAATCTGTTCGTTGCCAATTAAAATTTTGCATACAGTTCACCTCAAGCTGTAGTTTGTTCAAACTGTCAAGTAAATATTCTTTGCATTTATCTATTGCAATTTGGCCAAGCGTTTGTTAAAATGATTTTTGTTGTATTGACACAAGAAATCAATGAGAAGATATCATCTCGTACCTAATTTAGGAGGTGAAATATATGCCAAACATTAAATCTGCGATTAAACGCGTAAAAGTTAACGAAAAAGCTAACATTGCTAATTCTCAAGCTAAATCTGCAATGCGTACTACAGTGAAAAAAGCTGAAAACGCTGTTGCTGCTAACGCTGAAAACAAACAAGAACTTTTACAAGCAGCTTTCAAATCTTTAGATAAAGCAGCTTCAAAAGGACTTATCCACAAAAACGCGGCGGCTCGTAAAAAGTCTCGCCTTGCTAAAAAAGCGTAATTGTTTAAAGGATCAGGTACTCTATTAGGAGTAGCTGATCTTTTTAATTTTATAGAGAACTTAAAAAGCTGCCCCTTATTGGACAGCTTTCTTTGTTATAGTTGGCGCAATAAAAATAGCTCTAAATAGCGCTCTCTATTCCCACCAGTCGATTTTAGCTGTAAATCAACTTCTGCTAATTGATATAATGCTCGCAGCAAATTTTCTTCTGATGGGCGATGACGTTGCTCAATCATAAGTTTGACGCGATATGGATGAATTTTTAGATTTTTAGCGATTTGCTGTGGATGATATCCTTTCTTCAACAAATAAAAAACATTTGACATGGTACGAACATTGGATGCGAGCAAGCCCACTAACATAATAGGCTCTTGTTTTTGTCGCAATAAATCATGATAGATGGACAAGGCTCCGACAGAATCATTAGCCAGATAAGCATTGAGCATTTTAAAGGCATCTTGCTCCAATGTTTTTGCCACCAAATCCTCCACTAACGAAGTTGTAATTTCGCCACCTTCACCTAAATAAAGGGTTAGCTTGTCAATTTCCATCTGTAATTGTAGCATGTTGGCTCCGACCATCGAAACAAGCAGTTCAATAGCATCTTGTGCAATGCTATTACTCTTTGCCTTGACAATGCCCTGAATCCAGACGGCTAAATCCTGCTCTTTTGGTGTCTCAGCTTGTACAAATAATGCATGCTCCTTCATCATTTTGGTCACTTTTTTGCGTTCATCTAATTTTTCATAAGGAGCAATAAAAACCGTTACGGAGAAATCAGACGGATTCGACAGCCATGTTTCCAATCGTTTCACATCATGATCGATTTTTTCCTTCCCTTTCTCGGTGGCCTTTAAAAACGAAGCATTTTTAGCAATAATGAGCTTACGTTCTGAGAAAAAAGGAATGGTATCTGCTTCATCCATGACCGCATCTACTGGCACTTCCTCTAAATCAAATGTGGTCATTTCCAGATCTTCTTCTGGACCCATCGCCTCTTTTAAGCGTTTAATGGTTTCATCTATAAAATAGCTTTCTTCACCAACAAGCAAATATACTGGTGCAAGCTCACCTTTTTTTATTGTATTCCAAACCGTTGAAATCATAATTTCCCCTCCATCTAGCAATACTATTAGTATACATGATTTTATAGCCATTTGTGTCTTTGACCGAATTGTGTCGATTCCTTGCCAGACGGGGAAATCACCTTTTCGATATAGCTTTTATGACCATGTTGTCTTATAATAAATAACAGAATTGGAGGGATAACAATGAATCCATTTGAAGGAAAGAACATACAATGTCGACGTAACGATGCCATCGATTCTGGTGTTGGTTTCGGTGTATCATTTGGCGTTTTCACAATTATGTTTATTATTGCAACTATAGTAGAATTCGTATCACAGTAATTGGACTTATGCAGGAAAAGGGCCTTGGTCATTGGACAAGGCCTTTTTCATTTACTGACTGACCAGCGATTATCCCAAATACGTATTTCGATTGTTCCATCCAATCCTGTTGTCCATGTCGCTAAATTTCGACTGACAAAACGTTGTACTACTTCTTCATGTGGATGACCATAGCGATTATGGAGACCTGCACTAAAAACTGTTAATTGGGGCTGTAGTAGCTCAACAAAGGCTTCTATGCTCGATGTCTTACTCCCATGATGTCCTGCCTTCAGCAATGTGAGATTGGCCAATAAAGGCCCATAACGCTTAATCAGCTGTTGTTCGCCATATTGCTCCAAATCCCCTGTAAATAACGCTGTAAACGCCTTTTGTTGCATGTACAGGACAAGGGAGTCATCATTTCCCTCATAAAAGGTGTCATCAGGCCATAAGTAATAAAAATCTGTCACTCCTACACGCCACGCATTCCCCTTTATCTTTTCTTTAATAGGAATATTTCGCTTGTTTGCTTCTTGCAATAAATCATTCATTAAAGGCTCATTCAATGAACCAGGTGTAACGTGTATTTCCTTCATGTTAATCTCTTGTAATACTTCCTCTGCTCCTTCAATATGATCTGCGTCCGCATGCGAGGCTATAAAAATATCAATGGTTCGTATGCCCTTACCTTTTAAAAATGGCACGACAACTTGCTTTCCAACCTCATAAGGACGATCTGTTTTCTTCCATGACTCCTGCTCAAAGCGTAATACGCCTCCAGCATCTATAACATAGACTGCCCGCCTAAATGGCAATTCAATGACGATACTGTCTCCTTGTCCTACATTTAAAAAGGTGATCTTCGTTTCGTTATACAACATAGGTGACAGATGAACCCAAATAGCGGGGATGACAAGGACCATAATAGCTTTCCTAAAACGTCTTATTTCTAAGTAATAGAAGCTTGCTAAAACACTTAACATCGCAACGCAGCTCAGCCAACTAGATGGTTTGCCTGGTGACCATAATTGCCAAGGAAGCGCCTGCATATAAAAGATCATTTCGGTCAGCCAATTACGCAGTGGTTCATAGCCAGCAAATAGCACGTTGGCAAGTGGTAAGGAAAGATAGGATAGCACAAAGGCTACAATGTTAAAGGGTAATATAACAAAGGAAAACAGTGGAACAAAAACAATATTGACAAAAAACGAGGAAATAGATAACTCATAAAAATGATGGAGTAGTAGTGGGTAAACGAGCAGTTGGCACACGAATGTGATAAAAAAAGAACGACTGAGCCAATTCCTCGTCTGCTTGAAAATGATACTGGAATAAATAAGACTAACAGCTGCTAAATAGGACAGTTGGAAACCAATTTGAAAAATAACACCTGGCTCAAGCAAAACAAAGCCTATAAAGCTAATCGCTAGTGCATCATCCATCGATATAACCCACTTAAAAAAGCGCAATAACATCATCAATTCAACTACAGAAACTGCACGCCATACGGAAGGTGCACCACCTGCGATCACTCCATAAACGGGTAAGAGGATCAACAGCACTACAGTAGCCATTTCTTTGCGAACGCTTATTCTAAGTAACCCTTCAAAAAATAGCCAAGACACCAGCGCGACATGTAATCCGGAAATCGCAAATAAATGGGTGATACCGAGCTTTTGATAGGCTCGCTGCAGTTCATCCTCCATCTGATCTTGTACCCCTATTAGAAGTGCTTGCGCCTCTGCTACAAGGGATTCTGGAAAGGTCCTCTCTATATGCTTTTTCATACCGTGTCTTACTTCAGCAAGAAGGGTGAAAAAGGAGGCACGTTTTCCTACATAACGCCAATTTGCGATTTCAACAACGCCTGTTGCTCCTTTGCTCGTTAAATAGTTGGACATGGAAAAGGCATAAGCATGCGCAGGAGAAGAGGGTGTCACAAGTTCACCTTTAGCAACATACGTCATTCCCGATAATGAGGTATTTTCATAAAAATTTTTCTCTTGTTCCGAAGAAAACGTATAAACCACGTAAAGCTTTTGGCCATTTGTTGTTGTAGCAAACCCACGGAGTTTTTGCCCGTTTATTTTATAGTCAATTGACCAAGTTAAAGGGAAATTTGACGGTAAAGGGGAAGGTTCCGTCAGTTGATTGATAGAAAGGAAAAAATAAGCTAGTAGACCACTAGTTAGCACAAAAATTGCAAGAAAACGTGACTCACCTTTTATGATGAGCCACAGGGCTAGTAGCAGTAAAAAAATGAGTAGCCATACTGATTTATGTGCCGCAATAGCAGCTACAAGTACAGCAAGTGCTACCATGATCCATCTATGCTTTAAAGCTCGATGCCAAATAATGCACTCACCTTCTGTTCATATGGGAGCAATTTTTCAGCCGATACCCCACTCTCGCGAAGCTCATGCAACATTTCTGTGTACAAGGCTAGCTTGTCATCTCGTAAAAAATCGATTTTACGTTCATCAAAGGGCACATGAACTACTTCCACTCCAGCTTTTGCAAATAGTTCCTGTGCATATGGATTATTTTTATAATCTGTAGCGTAATACACACGTTCTATGCCAGCTTGAATAATGGACTTTGTACATGGTAAGCATGGAAAATGTGTCACATACAAGTCAGCCCCTTTTGTCGGTGTTCCATATTTAGCACATTGCAGTAAGGCGTTCATTTCAGCATGTACGGTACGCACGCAATGGTTATCAACCACATAGCATCCTTTTTCGATACAATGCTCGTCCCCTGTAATGGAACCGTTATAGCCACCTGCAATAATGCGTTTATCACGCACAACCGTTGTTCCTACAGCTAGTCTTGTACATGTACTTCGTAATGCGAGTAAATGGCTTTGTGCCATAAAAAATTGATCCCAAGTAATTCGCTCCATATGACTACCTCCAAAAATTGTCTAACAAATTATCTTTCTCTTGCTTTTCTACTATAGTGTAGCCCTTTTAGAAAAGGGGCGTCAATATCACAGCATGCAAAAGCCTTTACTTTACGGTAATCGCATCCTTTAGCTTCTCAAATGTTTTATCACCAATACCACTCACATTTTTTAAGTCATCTATCGTTTGAAAGTGACCATTTTCCTCTCGATACGTAAGGATACTTTGCGCTTTGGAAGGACCGATGCCTGGCAATGTTGCCAAAGTTGCCACATCAGCTTTATTAATATTAATCTTTTGCTCTTTATTATTACTTTCCATAGGTATCGTTAAAAGAGAAGGAGCTCCTTCTTCTAGCTGTTCGCCCTTGATAGGAATATAGATCACCATTTCATCCTGTACTTTTTGGGCATGATTGATAAGCTGTGTGTCAGCATTCTCTGTATAGCCACCAGCAAGCTGTACAACATCTTTTATACGTTGATCTTGCTGAAGCTCATAAACGCCTGGATACATCACAGCACCCTTTATATCCACAAATATCTGCTGCATCACCGCTTCCTCAGCAGATGCACTCAAATTCTTTTCTTCAATAGGTTGGATTGTCTCGATGAGCTCTTCTTGGGGATGTGAAGAGTCAGAACTCGAAAAATAGAAGTAACAAAGTCCACTGACGACTAGTATGCTGGGGAATAACATACTTTTTTTGTACTTTTGCCATAAAGATTGGAGCACAGTACCATCCTTTCCTTGCAAAAGGTCATCATATGGAGTTACATATATCTTACACTATGGTTAGTTAGTTGAAAATGATAAAAAAATTTCAGGCATTTCTCTTTACCTGTTGAAGAGAGCTATCCTCTTACTTTAGCCTTTCTATCCACCTGTTCTAGTGTTCTATCCGCTACTTTAGCCTTTCTATCCACTTGTTCTAGTGTTCTATCCGCTACTTTCGACTCTCTATCCACCTGTCCAAGTGTTCTATCCGCTACTTTCGCTTTTCTATCCACCTATATAGGAGTTCTATCCGCTACTTCACCCTTTCTATCCATCAAAAAAGCCACACTGCCTCTTACACAGTGTAGCTTCTTTTTCTTTATTTCACCGCACGAATGAAAATGCGTTCACTTTCATCATCAGGTGCCTCATCCGTAAAGTCTGCTGTGATTTCCACATAACTAAAACCGATGGCACGTAACCAAGTCATATACTGCTCGATAGTGAAAGTACGTTGCACGTGCTCCTCATCAAAGCGTTCATATAATTCACTTGACTTCTCTCGCACATAGAAGGTCATTTGATGAATAACCGAATGCTCGAAGTCAGCAGGCTCCGTATGCCAAATATAGCTAATATCACCGTCATCATACGTGAACGGACCATCTAAAAAAATCTCATTCATTTTAAATAATGAGTGAACATCAAAAAACAGCTGACCCCCATCACGCAAAGCCATATAGATACGTTCTAATGTGGTATAGACAGACTGTTCCTCTACTACGTAATTCAAGGAGTCAATTGTGATCGTGACAATATCCATTTCCTCAAACCCGTCTAGTTCGACCATAGACATACAGTATAATGGGGCATGGTAGCCTGCACCAGCAAAGCGTTCTGCTGCAATGGACAGCATCTCTTCTGATAAATCGATTCCACTGACTTGATAGCCAGACTGTGCAAATAACAAGCTAAGTACACCAGTGCCACAACCAATATCTAAAAGTTTTGGGTACTGGCTGCTTGGTGCATGTTGTACAACCCAATCTACATAGAGATTGTAAGGAATATCCGTTTGAAGCTCATCATAGACATGGGCAAAGCGTTCGTAACTCACTTAGGCCTCTGGCATGTCTAGTTGCGGTGCATCGCCCCAAAGACGCTCTAAATTATAATAAGCACGCTCATCCTTATGGAATACATGTGCCACTACATCTCCTAAGTCGACAAGTACCCAACGAGCTCCATCGAAACCTTCGATACGGCGAATTTCATAGCCATCTTTTTCAGCTACATCCTGTAATTCACGCGCAATTGCTTGCACTTGGCGATCTGAGTTACCATGAGCAATGATAAAATAGTCCGCTAAAAGGGAAATTCCTTGCATATTTAAAACGACAATGTCCTCACCATGTTTGTCGTCAATTGCTTTGTACGCTGCTTGTAATAAAGTTGAAGTCATCCTTCACTTTCCTCTCTGTTCATCATATCGTTATAACATTCTATTGATAAAGGATAAATTGGCTGCTTTGTGTCAATTAAAAATGCCAAAGTATGGCGTACACATGCACTCATCGCCTTATCCAAATTTTTTTGCGCTTTTTTGCGTAGACGATCAACACCATCAAATTGACGGTTCGGTTCAATCATATCTGCGACAAAAATGATTTTTTCTAAACGGCTCATACCCGCGCGCCCAGTTGTATGGAAACGAATAGCATTCAACAGTTCTTCGTCTGTGATGGCAAACTCACTTTGTGCTATATATGCACCGACTGGACCATGTAGTAATTCACTGCCCCACCCAATGAGTCTTGCATCTAATTCTTCATCACGAACGATCTTCTCCATCCACTCAATGTCTGCATATTTAGCAATATCGTGGAGGATAGCTGCTGTTTCAGCTTTTTTCACGTCCTCTCCATACTTTTGAGCTAGGTCGATGGCCGTTTCCATCACACCGATTGTATGAATATAACGTTTTTTAGGCATTCTTGGCTTAATCGCCGCTAAATACTGTTCGCGTTCCATAAAGACCTTCCTCTCGTATGAACGTCTCTACCGCTTCTGGTAGTAAAAATGTCACCGTTCCTCCAGTCGCCAGGCGTTCACGAATCAGTGTGGACGATAAATCGATTTGAGGCACTTCCACCATACTTATAGGGTACTCGGTTGTCGCCGCTGTCCCTGGACGCTTTACTCCGACAAACTGAACTAGTTTCACTAAATCATCGATACAATGCCATGTATGTAGCGAATCAATCATATCGCCACCGATGATAAAGTAGAATTTTACATTCGGTTCTCTTCTACACAAGGCAGAAAGTGTCTCATAAGAATAGGATACGCCACCCTTCTCAAGCTCATACGACTCTACTGAAAAATAAGGAAATGGACGAATCGCACGCTTTACCATTTCAAGTCGTTCGACATTACTGGCATCAAAACGTGCATGCTTATGTGGTGGTATGGCATTAGGCATAAAGCGAATTTCATCAAGTTCTAGCGCATGAAATACTTCATTTGCCATCAAAAGATGCCCCATATGTGGTGGATTAAATGTACCTCCTAGTAAACCGACCCTTTTCATCGTCTCACCTTATTTCGTTGCTTTTGGTAATACAATCTTTTTATGATTGCGTGACTCTTTATATAAAACAACTGTTAGGCCGATTAATTGGACAAGCTCCGCATGAGCGCCTGTTGCTAATGCTTCAGCGACTTCATGTTTATCCTCCTCACAGTTATCTAAAATACGTACTTTAATTAACTCACGTACTTCTAATGCCTCACGAATTTGCTTTGTCATTTCATCATTAACGCCGCCTTTTCCTACTTGGAAAATAGGTGTTAAATGGTGTGCTTCTGCACGTAAAAAACGTTTCTGTTTACCTGTTAACATAAAAATTAGTTTCCTCCTAATTGCGCCTTCAGTTGCGCAATCATTGAATTTGTATTTGGATAGTTTCCTAACCAGTGTTCAAAAGCGATGGCTCCTTGATGGACAAACATCCCTAAGCCCGTGACGATCGTTGCCCCTTTTTCTTCAGCCGCTTGTAAAAAAGGCGTCATTAATGGATTATACACAATATCCGCAACAATTGCTCCTTTCATCAGCCGATCTAATGAAAATGGCATTGAAAAATTGCCCGTGGAAAGGCCAGCCGATGTCATTTGCACAATAATGCTGAAATCAGCTAGCGTCTCTTCCGCTTCTTGTAATGAAATGGCACGTCCCATACCCATTTCATCAATAATCGTTTGTGCATTCGCTACCGTACGATTGGCAATGGTTAAATGACAATAGCCTTGTTGCTGCATAGCAAAGGCAATGCCACGAGCAGCACCACCAGCACCAACAAGTAATACAGGCTTGTCTTTATGAGATACTCCAACGGCTTCTTCGAGTGATCGAACAAAACCTATACCATCTGTATTATAGCCTTTCAGCTTTCCTTCTGTTGTTCGTACAACTGTATTCACTGCGCCCATTTTTTGTGCCAGCTCATCTAGCTCATCTAGATATGGAATGATTGCTGTTTTATGAGGTATTGTCACGTTCCAGCCACTTGCGCCTAATGTCTTCAAACCAGCAATAGCTGATTCTAATTGGGCCGGCGTGACATGTAAAGGAATATATGTTGCATCAATGGACATGTCCTCGAACCAAGCATTGTGCATGGCAGGTGATTTTGAATGTTCAATTGGATCACCCATAACTGCAAACCACTTCTTCATGTTCTAGTCCCTCTCTCTACTATGTCCTTCCATTTAAATCAGTGAAGGACGAATTGAAACTTGTACACCTTTTGGTGCATAAGCTGCTACTACTACATTGGCATGCTGAACAGTAATCCAGCCTAGCCCAGAGAATACAATATCTGTTTTCTCTTCTTTGATGGAAAATTCATGACGAACCAATGGCGGCAGCTGGTCGATAAATTCCGCAGTTGGGGGTGCCAATAGTTCTCCTTTATGTTCTTCATATAACGCATCTGCCTTCTCAAGCTTTGTACGATGAATTGGTAAATCATTTGCCACATGGATTGTAAAGGCAGAACGGTCTCCCTGAATAAAATCAAATCTCGCCAATGCACCAATAAACAAGGTTTGCCCAGCATTTTGTTGGTAGACTTTCGGCTTAATTTCTTTTTTCGGCATAATATATTTTAATTCACTTGAATCAATATGATGAGCCATTTGATGGTGATTAATAATACCTGGTGTATCATATAATGCACTACCATCATCTAATGGAATGTCAATCATGTCTAAAGTAGTGCCTGGGAAATGTGAGGTTGTGATAACTTCACCCTCCCCTGTTGCCTGCTTAATAATTCGGTTAATGAACGTAGATTTCCCAACATTTGTACAGCCAACAACATATACATTTTGTCCTTTACGATACGCATCGATGGCTTCCATTGCTTCTGCCATCCCTTTGCCTTTATGGGCGCTGACTAATAGGACATCGACAGGTTGTAGTCCAAGAGCCTTTGCTTCTCGTTTCAACCAGTTGATAACTTTTTTCGGTTTCACTGATTTTGGTAATAAATCTGCTTTGTTGGCAATCAATAGGACAGGATTCTTCCCTACAAATCGGTGAAGTCCTGGTAGCCAACTTCCATTAAAATCAAATATATCAACAATTTTTACGATTAAGCCTTGCTGTGTACCAAGACCATTTAAAATACGTAAAAAATCGTCATCTGTTAATGATACTGGTTGAATTTCATTGTAATTCTTCAAACGGAAGCAACGTTGGCAAATGACCACATCCTTTTCTAATGATGATGGGGGTGCATACCCAACTGCTGTTTTATCTTCTGTTTGAATTGTTGTACCACAGCCAATACAATTTGGCATTTCAATCATTCTTGTTCCTCCCAAGTTATAATTCCTTTTCGTTTCAAATCATTAAATACGCGACGTTCAATGAAACGATTCAATTTTGTTACAAGCCCATCTGATTGTGCAACAGGCTTCACAAGCACTGTGTGTAAGCCTAAGCGGTTTGCTCCCATTACATCTGTAAGGAGTTGATCTCCTACCATAACCACTTCATTTGGACGCAAGCCTAGTTGAATCAGCGCATTATAAAAAGCATTACGAAGTGGCTTTTTCGCCTTGTGAATATACGGGATACCTAATGGCTCAGCAAAATGCTTCACACGAGCTTCATTGTTATTCGACGCAATAATAACACGAATACCTGATTCTTTCATAATGCGTAACCAAATGTTCAGCTCTTCTGTTGCATCTGGACGATCCCATTCAACAAGCGTATTATCTAAATCCGTAATGATTCCTCTAATCCCTAATTCCTGTAACTTTTCCGGCGTAATTTCAAAAATATTCGTCACAAATTCGTTCGGTAATAAAAAATTATACAAAATAGCGACCCCTAATCTTAACGTATTATTCGACCATTATAGCATATTTGCAAAGGCTTCACCCATTCGAATTGGGCTGCCTTTTACAACATTATCCGTAAATTTAATCGTATCCTTTTCAAACAGCATCACAACAGTGGAACCAAATGAGAAATAACCAACTTCCTGCCCCTTACGCCATTTCGTTGTTGTATTGGTAAGCACAATGGAATTCACAAAGGTCGCACCCACTTTGATAAAGGCAACATGCTGATTATTAGCTGTTTTTAGCTCTGTCACTAAACGATAATTATGAGAAATTGGTTTTTTACCGTATGTAAGACCTAGCTGATTCACAGGATAAGATTTCTGACCAAGTGTATATTGTCGCAATACTTCTCCATCTATCGGGCTATGGATACGATGATAATCAGCAGGACTTAAATAAAATACGATATAATGTCCGTCTGCATATTGTGCTGCTCGTTCTGTATTACCAAGTAAATCTTGTAATGCATAGGGTTTGCCCTTCACAAGAAATGTCATATCCCATTCAATACGTCCAAAGGATTCCACTTTGGCATCCACAGGGCTGGCATAAACGGTAGGATTTTGTTCAATAGGTCGAGCCTCTTCTATCAGTTCTCTTGTAAAAAAATCATGTAAACACGAAAATTGTTGTTGTTTTTTTGAAACTTCTTCAAGGTTAATATCGTATAACTTCATGTAGCTTGGAATTATACGTTTACTCCACTTCGCTTTCGCAATTGCTTGCAAAAGATGGGAAGATTGCTTACCATTCGTTAGTTCTATCAAGCGTTGATATAGTTTTTCTTTCATACAGTAAAACCCCTATCCATTAATTTAGACTGTCAATTTTTTCGCATTCGAAGTATAATGGTACAATATCTTAAGTGCAAAGGAGTGATCCCCCTTGTTTTTTTATCACAAGTTGGTGGATACCACGGTTAAGAAAATGAAATCGCACGCAGCTAACTTCATCACAATTAGTAATATGTCCTTTGGAGGCGCGGCTATTATGGCCACTTTACATGAATACTATAGCTATAGTGTCTTGTTTATCTTTTTAGCAGCTCTTCTTGATCGCTACGATGGTAAGGTAGCGAGAGCGCTCGGACAAGTGTCTGAATTAGGTAAACAATTGGATTCTATGAGTGATATTATATCATTTGGTGTGGCGCCTGCATTATTAATGTATGAAGTTGTTCTAGTTGATTTTGGTTTTGTCGGCATGATGATGGCCGTATTATTTATCGTCTGTGGCGCGATGCGTTTAGCTCGCTTCAATATTAGTGAAGCAAACGGTTATTTCACAGGTTTACCAATTACAGCCGCAGGTACGTTCTTAACTTTAACGTATTTCGCAGCTAATACGTTCCATCCGGCATTTTATCTTTTCCTTTTTCCCATTTTAGCTTTACTCATGATTAGTACATTTACGCTAAAAAAAGTGTAACAGCACATTTGCTGTTGCACTTTTTTCATTTCCCACAGTTTTTAAACATATACTGTCGAAAAATGGGGAAAGGATGAAATCATTCAATGAGCGGAATTTTTACATCAATGTTGCAGTTATGGCTTGAAATCCCTGCGTTGCTTGGCTATTTAAAGGGGCAAACATTCCATAAACCCTTTTCAAAAGAAGAGGAAGCTGCTTGTATTGAACGATTTTTAGGTGGCGATGAGCAAGCGCGTCTTGACCTAATAGAACGTAATATGAGGCTTGTCGCGCATGTCGTTAAAAAATTCCATCCAAAACATGAGCAACTCGATGATTATATTTCCATTGGAACAATTGGACTAATGAAAGCCGTTGAGAGCTATACCCCTGACAAAAAAACAAGACTTGCCACATATGCAGCTCGTTGCATTGAAAATGAAATTTTAATGCATTTGCGCACTCAAAAGAAAGTACAGAAAGACGTTTCACTATTTGAGCCAATTGGAACTGATAAAGATGGAAATGCACTGCAAATTCGTGATTTACTTCAGTGTGACGAAGAAAGTGCCACAGAGAAGCTAGAGCATAAAGAGCATGTAGCACAGTTATACCACTATTTGCATATGCTTGATGAACGTGAGCTCGAAATTGTGACACTACGTTATGGGTTAAATCAACAGGATGCACTTACGCAAAAGGAAATTGCAGCACGCTTAAATATTTCACGCAGCTATGTATCTCGCATTGAAAAACGAGCGCTCATTAAACTCTATCAACTGTACAAACGAGACCAAAAAACTATCGAGTAATATATTGTAAAATGGCCATAAGAAAAATTCAATCCATCAATGGCGGAGAATGTGCCTATTTCATGGCATATAAAAAGCTCCCCTGCGACATGACTATGTCGCAAAGGAGCTTTCCCGTCATACTAATGTGCTGATTCCGAGAGTTCTGCTGAAATCAACGTACCTATTAAAGTTGTAATAATGACTACACCTACTGTTAAAAATAACATCATGAATGCCTCCCATTCTATTATGAAGAGATTTATTAATGTCAGTGTAGCATTTGTTTTTTGGATTAACTGTGATTTTTCTCACAAGATAAACCACACATTTTGACCATTTTGTGTAGTTTACAATGAGGCAATTGCTTTTAATACTACTTGTGTTGAATGCTTTGCAGCAACTGGTAAAAACTCATCGAAGCTAATATTCGATTCTTTACCCGCAATATCTGATAATGCACGAATGACTACAAAAGGTGTAGCAAACTGATAACAAACTTGTGCAACTGCAGCCGCTTCCATCTCTACAGCTTTCATTTGAGGGAAATGACGACGAACAGCCTCTACACGTTCAGGATCATTCATAAAAGCATCCCCAGAGCAAATTAAGCCAACGCCATACTGATGCTCTCCAACTGCCTTCACAGCCTCCTCAGCTGCCTTCATCAATTGCTCATCTGATTTATATGCTGCTGGCATACCAGCCATTTGTCCAATTTCATAGCCAAAGATTGTGACATCTACATCATGGTGGCGAACTTCATCAGAAATGACAACAGCGCCTACCTCAAGTGCTTCATCATATCCACCTGCAGAGCCTGTATTAATCACAACATCAGGCTTAAACTCATGTAAAAGGATTGTCGTAGACATAGCAGCATTTACTTTACCGATACCGCTTTTTAATAAGACGACTTCCTTCCCCTCATAAGTTCCTGTTGTATACTCACTACCTGCAATTGTTGTGCTGTGTGCATCGTTTAATGCTGCTCTTAGAAGCTCCACTTCCTCTTCCATTGCGCCGATTACTGCAATTTTCATGTACTGTTACTTCCCTTCTTTATCAACTCTATTAAAAATAATCAAAAGAGTGATTTTCGTCAATAGGCGCCTTCTAATGTATTTAGTTGCTCTAGCTTCACAGGCATCCAACCTTCATTATCAACCCATTCCATGCTTACACGATACATTTGAGATTTATCATTGCTCGAAACAGTAGCAATGGATGAATTAGGACCACCATTGTTTTGCATACGCCAGATGATCATATTGCTTTGATCGATACCTGTCACAGTTGCTACGGTTGCTACCTTTTCAGCCCAGTCTACTGATTTGTCATTATATGAAGACACATGCTGACCTGTTTGTGTTGTAGGTGTTGGCTGCCAATTTTTATTCGTGATGACCTTTTCAACAATTGGATTATCTGATGTTGATTCTTCTGGTGTGCCTTGTTCTTCCGGAGATGTCTCAGGTTCTGATTCTTGCTCTGAAGGTTTATCTTCTTCTACAGCAAGATCTTTCTCTTCTTCATTCGTCGGTTCTTTCTCTACGTCTTTTTCGGCATCGCCGCTCTGTTCCTCTTGAGCTGGTTCCTCTTTCACTGCTTGATCTGCATCATCTTGCCATTTAAACACATAGGTTGCTGTGATAATAATAAGTACAACCACGACACCAATTAAAACATTCAATAGTTTATCTAGCTTTTTATTACGAGATGGCTGCAAATGACGACCACTTCGAGTTTGTCGTTCACTCATAATGTCTCCCCCTCTCTAGCAAATATTCTATCAAGTTCGACAGCACTTGCAAAATAATTATACTCACTATTTTACTACATAGCTTTCACTCTAAAAATGGTAAAAGCAGTCAGCCAAAGGCTAACTGCTTGTACATATACAAATTATTTAATTGAAAGAATTTTCACTTTCATTTCGCCACCAGGTGTTTGAACGACAACCTCTTCACCTTCAGCACGACCAAGTAGACCTTTTGCAATTGGTGATTCATTCGAAATACGGAATTCCATAGGATCTGCCTCAGCAGAACCAACAATTGTATAAGATTCTTCATCTGTTGATGGCTTACCATTAATGATTTCTACAAATGTAACCGTTTTCCCTAGTGATACCACACTGTTATCTGTCTCATCCTCAGAAATAATCACCGCGTTACGAATCATTGATTTTAATGTAGAAATACGACCTTCTAAAAAGGCTTGTTCTTCTTTTGCTGAATCGTACTCAGCGTTTTCAGAAAGATCTCCAAAATCACGTGCTATTTTAATACGTTCAACGATTTCTTTACGTGTTTCAGTTTCTAATTTTACTAATTCTTCTTCTAATTTACGTTTCCCCTCAGCTGTCATAGGGTACTGTTTTTCATTTGCCAAAGTCCTTCACTCCTTGTTTCTTCAATATAAAAACATAAAACTCGACTAAATGCGTAGAAGATGCATTTAATCGAATTTTATTATTTTTAAACGTTTTCAAATTACGCTTTGACCTAATAGTATGCATGCTTTTTCAAAATATGCATGTAAATATTGTCAATACCACTCTATCTTATTACAATACGTTGTCGGTTTCAAGAATAGTTTTAATTTTCGTTACCATTAAATCAATCGCCACCTCATTATCCCCACCTTCAGGAATAATGATATCAGCATAACGTTTGGTTGGTTCAATAAATAAATTATGCATTGGTCGAACTGCCGATAAATACTGCTCGATCACTGAATCCGTTGTACGTCCACGCTCTTTAATATCACGCATGATGCGACGAATAATGCGTAAATCTGAATCTGTATCCACGAATAATTTGATATCCATTAAATCACGTAAATCAGCATCCTCTAGCACTAGAATACCTTCTAGTATAATAACATCTACTGGTTCAACATGGATAACTTCTTCTGCTCTTGTATGCTGGACATAATCATAAACAGGTTTTTCAATTGGTTGACGCACTAACAATTTCTTTATGTGCTCAATTAATAAATCATTATCGAAAGCTAACGGATGATCGTAGTTTGTTCCTAAGCGTTCTTCAAATGTTAAATGACTTTGATCCTTGTAATAAAAATCTTGTTCAATTACCACAACAGAATGCTCACGGAAAACATCATAAATGGCGCGCGTCACACTCGTTTTTCCTGAGCATGAGCCACCTGCGATTCCGATGACAACAGGACGCTTCACTGCCATTAGTTATTCTCCTTTCGCATCATGTTATGCGGTTTCAATAGTGTGTCGCATTTAAATTTAACAATTTGTAGTGGGTGACGAGCTGCATCTAGGCTATTGCCATCCTCATCCCAAATTTCGCCCATTGTTAAACGGAAATTCTCAATTTCAGGACCAAAGAATTCTACTTCGTCACCAGGTTTAAAATAATTACGTTGTTGCATTGTCACTATTTTTGTTTCTGGATCATGATCTAAAATAAGACCAGCAAATTCATAGGTTGTTTTACGTCCATGCACACCAAACATTTGCTCCTCAACGCCAGGTGCATCATGGAAGAATGCTTCAGCCGTATCACGGTTAGCACATTTGTCTAATTCCTCTAGCCATTCACGTTTAATGTTAAAGTTTTCTGGATCTGCACAATAGGCATCAATTACTTTACGGTACACAGAAACGACTGTCGCTACATAGTGAATGGATTTCATACGACCTTCGACTTTTAACGAGTCGATACCAAGCTCAATCATATGAGGAATTGCTTCAATTAATTTCAAATCTTTCGGACTCATCGCAAATGGTGCATGACTATCATCGAAAAGTGCTTTTTCTTCACCATCTTCTAATTCATATAGATCATAGTCCCAGCGGCATGATTGACAGCATCCCCCACGGTTTGAGTCACGAGCCGTCATATGATTAGATAGAACGCAACGACCAGAGTAGGCAATACACATTGCGCCATGAACGAAGGCCTCAATTTCAATATCCACCTTTTCCTTCATCAGCTTCATTTCTTCTCCGCCTACTTCACGTGCTAAAACGACACGATGTAAGCCTTCCTCTTTCCAGTACTGCACGGCCTTCCAGTTGGACAGCGATTGCTGTGTGGAAAGGTGAATTTCAAGCTTCGGTGCTGCTGTGCGACATGTTTCGATAATGAGCGGGTCTGCTACAATAATACCCGTTACCCCGACTGATTCAATGTCCTTTAAGTAACGTTCTAAGCCATCCATATTTTCATTATGGGCAAAAATATTTGTCGTTACATATATTTTTGCTCCATATCGATTGGCAAATTCTACACCTTCACGCATCTCTTCAATGGAGAAGTTATCCGCATTCGAACGTAGACCAAACTCTCGCCCACCGATAAATACTGCATCTGCTCCGTAATGAACAGCTACTTTTAATTTCTCTAAGCTACCTGCTGGGGCAAGTAACTCTGGTTTTTTAGTAATGACACGTTTACCGTCGACAATCTCACGGATTTTGTCATTTTGCTCTAACGCTAATGCCATGGTATTGCCCCTCCTAGTAAACTGTTTCCTTGAAGATAAAGCCTGTATCTAATGGTCTAATGGCTGGTTGAATATCTTCAATTTTTGCTAATAAATCATCTTTGATCTCTTCATACGCTTCTTCTGACTCGTCAAAATACGTATCGATTGCTTTTCGATAAGCTTCTGTTACCGCTACCACATAGTCTGGAGCTTGAAGAACACCTTCAATTTTCAGAGCATGGATGCCACCTTCAAATAATTCACCAAGCTCATCAATAATACACATATCATTTGGACTGAAAATATGTGTACCGTTTACATCTTCATATATTGGATATTTATTATTTCGTTCATCATCATGTAGAAACATATTACGATTATCTTGGCGATTTTCAATAGCCATTACTTTATCTTGATATAAGAAATAATGGCCGAGTAATGGACGTTTAGATTGGAACATACATGTCATCCCATGTACTTGTACTTCAATCTCCATCTCGGTATTTTCTTTAATTTCTAATACTTCATCAAGAGAAAGCTCACGTGCTAACACGGCACGCGTTGCACCACGTTTCCCCCAGTAATTAGCCGTAAACCAGTTTGTAGCCGTCGTTTCTGGATTCCAATGTAATGGAATCGTAACATC
This sequence comes from Lysinibacillus sp. FSL K6-0057, assembly GCF_038630885.1. Lineage (NCBI taxonomy): Bacteria > Bacillati > Bacillota > Bacilli > Caryophanales > Bacillaceae > Lysinibacillus > Lysinibacillus sp. FSL K6-0057. The sequence goes on from NZ_CP152047.1 coordinate 3,421,952, forward strand.
TTGCTCTCGGCGAATAATGAGTACCGCTGGATCACCATAAATTAAACGATCCACCCCGATACGTTGCATTTCTTTTAAATAGTCAGCAAGTGCCTCTAGCTTCTCATTATGGAAAAGGGCATTGACTGCAACATACACCTTTTTACCTGCTGCGTGAATAAGCTTCGTTGCTTCTTCCACTTCTTCAACAGAAAACTCCCCTGCTAGACGTAGACCAAATTGTTGTTCACCTATAACAAAAGCATCTGCTCCAGCTTCTAAAAGTGCTTTTATATGTTCTAATGATTGTGGTGTCACAAGCAATTCTGGTTTTTTCATAGTAGTCACCTCTTCAAACATAGTAATAAACCGTCACCGACTGGTAAAAAAGCACTTGTATAATCTGGGTGCTGCATAATCCAATCCGTGAAGTTTTTTAAATTGCGAATCATTGTGCGCTTACGACGTGGAACATCCTTCAACTCTAAATCAGACAAGCCATGCATGTACATATTATCGATATATAATACCCCACCTGATTTTACTAAAGGAGCGTATTTTTCAAAAAAGCGTTGGTATTGTCCCTTCGCAGCATCAATAAAGACAGCATCAAAAGTCGTATCAATGGCCTTATCGTCCACCTCTAAAGCGTCCCCCTCAATGACCGTAATTCGATCTGATACAGTCGAACGTTTAATATAGGCTTTTGCCCTTGTTACACGATCTTGATCACGTTCAATTGTAACAATTTGGACATTGGGCAATGCCTCTGCCATACGAATAGCAGAGTAACCAATTGCCGTACCTATTTCTAAAATTTTTGTCGGATTTTGAATACGCAACAGTTGATTTAATGCATCTATACCTGCAAGTTGCATAATCGGTACATGATTCTCCTCCGCATAGGCTTCCATTTCTAAAAGCAATTCATTACGTGGCTGTATAAATGATTGTATATATGCATCTGATAATTCCATTGTTTCCACCCTCATTTAAAAGGCAACGAGCGTTTGTCGTTGTCTGTACTTCATCATTTATCAACAAAAAGAAAAGGACCAAACGTGATGTCTTGGTACTTTGCCATACAAAAATGAGCAATTGCTTAGATATGCTCAAACAATTGCCACCACGCATATTTGTCCCGCATAAATGAACGGATTGATCAAAAATCACACTTTATAATAGCATGAAAATAGAAGGAAAGCTATTTTTCTTTCCTTCTATTCCTCTGTTTGCTATATGATTTTTATTCTTCCTATACGTTTACTCTTCTTTTCGTAAATATTTTTCTACCTTCTGCAAATGTTCATCATATGTTTTCGAGAAGTGGTTGACACCCTCTTTATCTGCTAAGAAGTAGAAATAATCTGTTTGACTTGGATTTAATGATGCCTCAATCGAAGTCTTACCTGCGCCTGCAATTGGACCAGGTGGTAAACCTTTATTTTTGTAAGTGTTATAGGCATTGTCCACTTCTAAATCTTCATATAGAACACGATCTTTATGATCACCCAGTGCATATAACACGGTTGGGTCTGTTTGTAGAGGCATACCTTCATTGATTCGATTATAGAAGACACTCGCGATAGTCTCTCGATCTGTTTGAGCAGTCGCTTCTTCTTCCAATAATGACGCAAACGTTAACAGCTGATGCACTGACATTTGTTTTTCGGCTAAAACATCACTATAGTTCTTCACCACATTATTCATGGCCGCTATCATCTCTTCTACAATGGCTTGTAAAGATGGTTTTTCTTCATAATAAGAATACGTAGCTGGATAGAAATAGCCCTCTAAATCATAGCGAATATTGTCAGCTAAAACGGCCTCTGTAACTAGCTCAGGGTAATTAGCCATCATTTGTTGAACAAATGTGTCACTCGTCACAAGATCCATAAATTCTTTTTGAGTGTACGGTGTTTTCTTTTCAATCACTTTCCCGATTTGTTCAAGTGTTAAGCCTTCTGGTACTGTCATCGTAAAGACAGGCTTACGATATACCTTCCCTGTTTTCAAGCTTTCAATGAGTTCATCAAATGTCATTGCCTGTGTTAAATCATAATTTCCCGCTTGAAATTGTGATTCATTTTTAAATTTTGCATAGTATTTAAAAACACGTGCATCTTTTATGACACCTTTTTTCTCTAGTAGTGTTGAAATGGAGGACAAACTAGAACCAATTGGTACTTCCACCGCAATTGTCTTCGTTGCATTAGGGTCTAGTGGTTTTAGTGCACCCTTCACATAATTGTACCCAAATAAACCAGCGCCCCCAATTATAAGTACGAAAACAATGGCAATAATGGCGACGATTTTTCTCACGATTTTTACCTCAGATTTTCTTTCCTGCATTTTTGAAAACATTTCTTGTTTTTTAGAACCGTTATCCACGGGTTTCCCCCCTATCACTATTCAATATCATACTAGAAATCAACTTTCACGACAAACAGAAATCGACAATTCAGGAGAAATTGCATATGTAAAAAAATCTGCCAGCTATTTTTGCTGGCAGATCCCCTCTCTACAAACCTTTTACGGTTCAGAATCTTCATTATATATACTATAATTGAAAAGTTTCTTGCTTCTTATCGACAAGTAATCCCATCGCAAGTTGAGATATAACCACATCATCTGCTGGCGGATTAAAGCGGCTACATTGAACATCTCTAAATAGACGCTGGATTTTGTTTTCTTTAGATAGACTTCGTCCCCCTACAACCTGCATAGCTTTTGTTACAATATCAATGGCGTAATTACAAATAACATACTTTGCAATACTAACAGACTCCGATAGTTGCTCCTTAAGAACTAGATTTTGTTCAACCTGTGTTGCAATACTATACAATGTTCTTCGTGCAGTTTGATAAAGTACTTCTATTTCACCAATTTTTTGCTGAACATGACCAGCATGAGCGATTGTATTTTCTAAGCTATGTGAATACGTATTTTTAGCAAAATCAATGGCATATTCTCTTGCTGCTCCTGCCACCCCTAAATAAACGGCTGGAATCTCTAACGAGTACACGCGACCATCAGCTAAAAAACGATTAACTTCATTTGGACGATGTCTGTAAAGTAACGCTGCTTCTGGTACAAACGTGTCATGAAAAATAATATCATGACTGCCCGTTGCCCTCATGCCCATCGCATCCCATGTTTCAACAATTTCCACTTGTTCATTTTTAGTAATGAGAAACTCAGCTGTTAGATTTTCTTCTTCCAGATAAGCAATAATGGTGAATTGTTTTAAAATCGGTGCTAATGAAGCAAATGCCTTTTCACCAGTAATGCAATATCCTCCTGGTACCTTTTTAGCGATTGTACCAGGTAAACTCCCTCGAGAAATATTCCCCTTTCCACGTTCACTGTTAATAATATTCAAAAGAGAACCTTCCTCAACTGCTTTTCGGCATAATTCTGCAAAGATAGGCTCTGGCCATGTTTTCGCCTCACGAACATTCAAAAACGTCAATAAGTGCCAGCCAACAGATAATGCAGTAGACGCATCACCTTTAGCTAATTGTTCTTGGACTAATAACAATTCGTATAGAGAAATTTCTTCTCCACCGTATTTTAAAGGCACTGTTAATCGAAAATAGCCTGCATCTTCTAAAATCTTAAAATGCTCAAACGGAAATTCTCCACTCTCATCATATCGATTAGCTGTATTCTCAATTTGTTTCGCTAAATTCTGAGCATATTGAACAAGCCTTTGCTCTCGTTCATTTCGAATAAAAATATCAATCATTCCTGAGTCACCTTACTTTTAGCAAAACGATTCAGCGGCTTTTTCAATCCTAAATGCTCTCTTAACGTTGTGCCTGTATAATCTTTACGATAAATACCTCGCTCCTGCAAAATCGGTACAACCTTGTCAACAAAATCCTCTAAATCGCGTGGTAATAACGGAAACTGTAGCATAAAGCCATCTGCTGCTTGCTCTAATATCCAACGCTCCATCTCATCTGCTATTTGTGTTGGTGTTCCGACAAAAGCATCGCGCTTTGCAGGTCCAAAAAGGCGTGCATACAAATCGCCAACTTTTAAATTTTCCTTTTTAATAATCTCTAAGTGTTCATAAAAGTGACTTTGAATACTATTAACTTCTGGGAATTCCACTTCGATAGCAGGTGTATCGAGGGAGTACTTTGAAAAGTCAACATTTCCCATGTACCCAGAAACAAATTTTAAGCTTTCGTATGGATCAATCAATGCCTGTAACTCATTAAATTTATGAACTGCCTCCTCCTCTGTATCACCCACTATTGGGGAAATTCCTTGTAAAACAAGAAGTTCCTCCTCCTTACGTCCAAATGGAATAAGCTGTGCCTTTAGTTGACGGTAGTGTTCTTTCGATTTTTCAATATCATCCCAATGGACAAATACAACTTCCGCTGTACGTGCAGCTAATTGTTGGCCTGGTTTAGATGCACCAGCCTCTACAATTACAGGCTGCCCCTGTACAGAACGAGCAATATTTAATGGACCTTTAACAGATAAATAGTTTCCCTTAAATGATGTTTCATGCACTTTATGACGATCATAAAATCGATTATTATCTCGGTCATAAAGAAAAGCGTCGTCTTCCCATGAATCCCATAATGATTGAACAACATCGATAAATTCCTCTGCACGTTCATAGCGATGGTCATGCTCCCAATGCTTATCGCGACTAAAATTTAAAGCCGTTTCCCCTGTGGCATCTGCTGTGGTTACTAAATTCCAAGCAACCCTCCCATTGCTTATATGATCGATAGACATTAACTGTCTTGCTAGCACATATGGCTCACTGTATGTCGTTGAAGCAGTTGCACCCAGTCCAATTTTAGTTGTTGCCGCCGCTAAAGCCGTAATTTGAATTAATGGATCAAAGCGATTTAAAATATGTGGGTGTGACTCATGATTAATGGCTAAACTGTCAGCAACAAAAGCTATATCAAATTTTCCTTTTTCCGCAATCTGCGCTACTTTTTGTAATGCTTGAATATCGATGCTTGCATTTGCTTGGGCAGATGGGTGCCTCCATGCAGCCACATGCATACCTGCTCCAATTAAATATAAGGCCAGTTTTATTTCTTTTTTCTTAGTCATTATGATTCTCCTCCCTAATATGAATAGAAATCCTTCCATGTTGCTAATTCATCTAGCGGCATCTCCACTGGAATATAATTGCCATTTGATACTTCTTTAATAAATTTCCCCGTTTCATCGCGCTGGTAAATTTCCACTATTTTCTTCAATGTGTCATTATTTTTATCTTCTGCCTTTGCCACGATAACATTAATAAATGGTTTAGCTGTTTTACTCTCATGAATGATGGCATCTTTCAATATAAGACCAGCTTCTACAGCAACACCATTATTAATAATGGCAAAATCAGCATCCTCCATCACACGTGGCGTTGTTGCACCATCAACAGGCAAAATTGTTAAGTTTTTGGGATTACCTTTAATTCGATCTTCTCCACCGTTACCATCAAAAGTGTCCGTTACGGTTAGTAGTCCATGCTCCTGAAGCAGCAGCAAAGCTCTACCCCAGTTGGAAGGATCATTTGGCACGGCAATTTTTGCGCCTTCTTTTATATCATCTAGCGATTTATATTTGTTTGAATATAAGCCAATTGGTGCCATTATCGTTGTGCCAATTGCCTGTAAATCCGAGTTATTGTTCGTATTAAATAAATTTAAATACGCAACATGTTGAAAAGCATTAATATCGACTTCTCCCTCCGCCAATGCCTGATTCGGGTCATATTGCGCAGAGAATGTTACTAATTCAAGGTTAATGCCCTCCTTACTAGCCTGTTCCTTTACATACTCCCATGTTTTCAATTCTGAGCTACGGATACCGACCTTCACAGTATCTTTTTCATCTGCTTCTGCACATGCTGCTAGTAAAAATAATAATGTAAAAAGTCCTATTACATATTTCAGCTTTTTCATGTTCACATTCTCCCTTAAGACACCCTACGTATTTTTCGTTCAAGACTATTACCAATGCTTTGAATAACCTGTACAAGTGCAACTAAAATGACCACTGTAACTAATATCGTCGTATTATCAAAACGTTGATATCCGTAAGTAATAGCAACATCACCTAAACCACCGCCTCCAACAGCTCCTGCCATAGCCGTCGCACCAATAAGTCCAATCGTTGCAGTCGTGACGCTTAAAATTAAGGATGGAAAGGCTTCAGGCAACAAAAACTTTCGAATAATTTGAAATGGAGAAGCTCCCATTGCTTTGGCTGCTTCAATAATGCCCTCATCCACCTCTAATAATGAATTTTCTATTAATCTTGAAATATATGGTCCAATATGCAAGACTAACGGCACAATGGCAGCAGTTGTACCAATAGCGGTGCCAACGAGTAATCTTGTGAATGGAATGATTGCAACAAGTAAAATAATGAATGGAATGGAACGCAATGTATTGACGATCGGATTGACAATCGAGAAGATTAATTTATTTTCAAGAATATGTCCTTTTCTCGTCACAACTAAGATGATCCCTAAAATAAAGCCTAAAATGGCACCAAAAAATAAAGAAAGGCTAACCATGTACAGCGTATCTAGAACCGCGTTGATAATAATTTGTGTGCTCACTTTCACGTGCAACAACCTCCTCTATTTGAATATTTTTAGCCTGAATAAATAGAAATGCTTTTTGTATATCTTTTTCAGAACCAACGAGCTCCACGATTAAATGGCCGAATGGGATTCCTTGTAACTCAGTGATATTGCCAAATAAAACATTGACATCTACAGCAAACTTCTTAGCTACCTGTGAGACAATCGGCTGTCCGACGTCTACTCCTATGAATTTTAAATTGTAAATTTTTTTAGAGGCATCTATACTTTTTAACTGTTCATAAACAGAAGATGGGATTTCGTCCCGAACAACTGATTGGACAAAATTTTTAGTTGTCTCTTCTCTTGGTGTAGAAAAAATTTCAAGTACATTACCTGTTTCAATGATTCTTCCATTTTCCATGACAGCTACACGATTACAAATATCCCGGATAACTTCCATTTCATGCGTAATCATCAAAATCGTAATACCATACTCTATATTGACCTTCTTTAGTAAAGCTAAAATCGATTTGGTCGTTTGTGGGTCGAGAGCCGAAGTTGCTTCATCACATAAAAGGATAGTTGGTTTTGTCACTAGTGCTCTAGCAATGCCGACTCTTTGTTTCTGCCCGCCTGATAGCTCGTCAATATAACGATCAGTTTTATCCGCTAAGCCAACAAATGCTAAAGCCTCTTTTACTTGACCTTCCAAATTCGATTTTTTTACGCCACTTATGATTAAAGGCATTGCCACATTTTCAAATACAGTTTTAGAATGAAGAAGATTAAAGTGTTGAAAAATCATACCGATTTTTTTCTTCTCCTCTCGAAGCTGCTTTTTAGTGAGCGTAGTTAATTCTTTGCCATTCACAAGTACTCGTCCAGAAGTTGGCTCCTCCAGTAAATTTACTGTGCGAATCAGTGTACTCTTACCAGCACCACTAAAGCCGATAACACCAAAAATATCCCCCTTCTGAATCGTTAAATTGATATGATTTAGGGCCGTTACAGTCGAAGTACCGACCTGGAATTCTTTTGTCGTTTCAATAAACTCAATCATGCACGTCTACCTCCTTAGCATTTATGTTGATTGCAAAGCTTTAAAATGCTGGGACAACAGCACCCTTATACTGATCTTCAAAGAAAGAACGCGCCTTTTCACTTGTTAACCACTTAACAACTGTCTGTATAGCTGGATCATCCTTTTTTTCATTTGTCGATGCTATTATATTGACATAGGGTGATTCAGAATCTTCTATAATGAGGGCATCCTTCACAGGATTATAGCCCCCTTCTAAGGCATAATTTGTATTAATAGCAGATGCTTCGACATCATCTAATGAACGAACAAGTAATGGAGAATCAACACCTATAAATTGAATACTCTTCTCATTTTTCGTAATATCTTCGACTGTATAATCACTTTTCTTGGTTTTATCTAATTCAATCAAGCCATTATTTTGAAAAAGTAATAACGCTCGTGAAAAATTGACAACATCATTAGGTACAGCAACCTTTGCATTTTGTGGCAAATCATTAATTTTTTTTATTTTCTTCGAATACACACCAAATGGTTCAATATGAATTCCTTTTACACTGACTAAATCTAAATGACTTTCTTTATTCGTCTGTTCTAAAAACGGAACATGTTGAAAATAGTTAAAATCCAGCTCGCCATCTGCCGTTTGTTGGTTCGTTTGAACAGCATCTTTTATTATGGTAATGTCTAGTTTCACTCCATCCGTTTCAAGATCTTTTGCTAAATACTCCAATACTTCCGCATGAGGAACACTGGCAGCTCCTACTTTTAATGTTACAATGTCCTCTTTACTAGCCTCTCCTTTGTTTGTGCAACCAGCCAACAAGCCTATTACCAATGCACCGATAAGCAATTTCAAACCTAATCTCATCACATTTCCTCCTTAGTAAATAAATTTACTTGGTTTAATTTAAAACAAATCTTATCTATTTACTCAGAATTGGTCAATGCCTCTTTTATTCTATTTATTAAAAAATTCAGAAAACGAAGAGGAGAAATACATGTTTTTTCTCGAAAATCCCTTAAATTCATTTAAAAATACAAAAATTCCATTTACAGATAGAATATTTTTAGACCATTGATAGAAAATTTCTATTAATAAACAAAAAACTCTGAGTGGTTGTTAGCCACTCAGAGTTTTTACAATTCGTTTAATACATCTTCAACAAATGCCCATTCTTCATCAGTTTCAATTGGTAATAATTCTTCTATAGAACCGTCATTTCCAGACAGATATTGAGCCGCAAAAATATCTCGTTCCCCCATAGGTTCATCCGTCGCTGGTACATACAAAACATACGATTTACCGAATTGCTCAGATGAAAACGTATGAATGACTTCACAAACTTGATCTTTCCCTTCTTCGTCCGTCACCGTAATTAGCTGTGGCTCTTCCTCAAATTCATCAAGTAGTGTTAACACCACTTCATTAATCATTTCCCATTCTGTATCTGTTTCAACAGGCTGTAAATTGGTCATCTCACCTGTATTATCATCGTAATCAAAAGTCATCGCTGAAAGGTCCCCTGGGATTTCTTGACCTTTTTCATCTACAAGAGAAAATAACACATAAGACTTGTCCTCTGCATCAAATGTAAAGACCACACGACACTGCTGTTCCTTTCCATCTTTTCCGATAATCATAAATTCTTGCGTTTCTTCATTCATACGGTTTCCTCCTTTTTGACAATTTGATGTCAATTATTAAAAAGTTTTTTATTTAGTGGGGTTAAGGCACTTTTTGATTAGGTTCTTCTATTTTCGAGCGGAGCTTCTCTACTTTTGAGCGGGTCCACCCTCCTTAGGAGCGCTTCTTACCTACTTTTGAGCGGGTCGCCCCATCTTAGGAGCGCTTCTTCCTTACTTTTGAGCGGGTCCACCCTCCTTAGGAGCGCTTCTTCTCTACTTCTGAGCGGGTCCACCCTCCTTAGGAGCGCTTCTTCCCTACTTTTGAGCGGGTCGCCCCATCTTAGGAGCACTTCTTACCTACTTCTGAGCGGGTCGCCCCATCTTAGGAGCGCTTCTTCTCTACTTTTGAGCGGGTCCACCCTCCTTAGGAGCGCTTCTTCTCTACTTTTGAGCGGGTCCCCTCATTTTAGGAGCACTTCTTCCCTATTTTTGAGCGGGTCGCCCCATCTTAGGAGCACTTCTTCCCTACTTCTGAGCGGGTCGCCCCACCTTAGGAGCGCTTCTTACTTACTTTTGAGCGGGTCGCCCCATCTTAGGAGCGCTTCTTCTTTACTTTTGAGCGGGTCGCCCCATCTTAGGAGCGCTTCTTCTCTTCTTTTGAGCGGGTCCACCCTCCTTAAGAGCGCTTCTTCTCTACTTCTGAGCGGGTTCTCACATTTTAGGAGCGCTTCTTCTCTATTTTTGAGCGGATCACCCCATCTTAGGAACGCTTCTTCTCTATTTTTGAGCGGGTCGCCTCATCTTAGGAGCGCTTCTTACCTACTTTTGAGCGGGTCCACCCTCCTTAGGAGCGCTTCTTCCCTACTTTTGAGCGGGTCGCCCCACCTTAGGAGCGCTTCTTACCTACTTTTGAGCGGGTCCACCCTCCTTAGGAGCACTTCTTCTCTACTTCTGAGTGGGTCCACTCATTTTAGGAGCACTTCTTCCCTACTTCTGAGCGGGTTCTCCTATTTTTGGAGCACTTCTTCCCTACTTCTGAGCGGGTCCACCCTCCTTAGGAGCACTTCTTACCTACTTTTGAACGGATTCTCACATTTTAGGAGCACTTCTTCTCTACTTCTGAGCGGGTCGCCTCATTTTAAGAGCAATCCTCATCATTTGTGGATCAAAATTCACATATCTTCGAGCATTCACTCCTTAATTTAACAATCCTTGTACAAAGAAGAGTGTCAATAAAAAAGGAACAAGGACTGCAAGCTGCGATCCTTGTTCCTAGCTTTGAAGTTAGAAGATTATTCTTCGTTTTCATCCTCTAATGCATTTAAAACGTCCTCAACCATATCCCACTCTGCTTCAGTTTCGATTGGTGTTAATTCACCATCTTCACCATTTTCAGATGGTACGAATGAAGATACAAAGATTTCAACTGAACCATCTTCATCTTCCTCTGCACCTACCATTGAGTAAAACACATATGATTTGCCAAACTCTGGAGATTCATGAACGTGAATCACTTCACAAAGCTGCTCGTTTCCGTTTTCGTCAATCACTGTAATGTGTTGAACATGTAGTTCTTCTTCATGGTTATGCTCGTGTGTCATGCCTAAGTCACCTCATCAATTAATTTTTGCTATCTAAGTAGCCTTGTAAAATCATCACAGCTGCCATTTTATCAATGACCTGCTTGCGCTTTTTGCGACTCACGTCCGCTTCAATCAGCATGCGTTCTGCAGCCATCGTCGTTAAACGTTCATCCCATAACTTAACCGGTAGTGAAAATGTTTCTTCCAACAACTTTTTATAGTTCTCGGATGCTTCACCACGCGGTCCTACCGTATTATTCATGTTTTTTGGGTATCCTACAACAAATTCTGTTATAGTATATTCCTTTACTAGCTCGGCGATGCGGTCAATGCCGAACTCTCCGTTAGCCTCATCAATTTTTACGGTTTCAATACCTTGAGCAGTCCACCCCAGTGCATCACTTACTGCCACACCAACAGTTTTCGACCCAACGTCTAATCCCATAATTCTCATTTCTAGTCCTCGTTATTCTTTTTGATATAAAATTTAACAAGCTCCTCTAGAATTTCGTCACGCTCAAGCTTGCGAATTAAATTACGAGCATCCTGATGGCGAGGAATATACGCCGGATCACCAGAAAGTAAGTAACCAACAATCTGATTGATAGGATTATATCCCTTTTCCTCTAATGAAGAATGTACTTTCAACATTACCTGCTTGACTTCCTGTTCCATTGATTCTTCTGGAAAATTAAATTTCATCGTTTGATCAAATGAACTCATGACCAGCACCTCGCTTTCAGAAATAAGGAGATGTGCAAACACGCTCATCTCCAATTTCTCTTTATTATAACATGTTTTGGTGAATTAATTAAATGGATTTAATATAATCATACACAGAAAGTAGTGCTTCATCAAGTTTTGATGCATCTTTTGCACCTGCCATCGCCATATCTGGACGACCGCCACCTTTACCACCGCATGCTTCTGCAACCATTTTCACAATATTCCCCGCATGGTAATTGCCACCAACTAATTCTTTTGAAACACCAGCACATAACATGACTTTTTCGCCATCAACTGCTCCAAGAACAATGACTGCTTTTGGCATTTTCACTTTCAAGTCATCCATCATTTGACGAAGTTGATTGTTATCCTTCGCTTCCACTTTTGTAGAAAGAACTGTCACATCTCCAATTATTTGAGCGGCATCTACAATTGCTCCTGCTTGTGCATTGGCGATTTTTTGAGATAAAGCTTCGTTTTCACGTTGCAATTCTTTATAGTCGGCTTGTAATGCCTGTACTTTTGTGACAATATCTTTAGCATTTGCTTTTAATAATGCTGCTGCATCATTTAATAATGCTTCTTCTTCTTTTACTGCTTCATAAGCAACTTTACCTGTAACAGCTTCAATACGACGAGTACCTGCACCGATACCACCTTCTGAAACAATTTTGAAGAAGCCAATTTCAGAAGAGCGTTTAACATGGATACCACCACATAGCTCAATAGAATAATCTCCAATTGATACTACACGTACAACATCTCCATATTTTTCACCGAACAAGGCCATGGCACCCATTGCTTTTGCTTCATCAATGCCTTTTTCTTCAATAACGACCTCTATATCATCCCACACTTTTTCATTTACAATACGTTCAATTTGTTGTAATTCTTCTTTTGTAACTTGACCAAAGTGAGAGAAGTCAAAGCGTAAACGGTCAGGGCCTACATATGATCCAGCTTGGTTCACATGATCGCCTAGCACATCTTTTAATGCACGTTGCATAATATGTGTCGCTGTATGGTTTTTAATGATTAAATTACGATCATCACGATTGACCACTGCTTGCACTGCATCTTCCACATGCATTTCACCAGATTCAACTACTACTGTATGAAGCGGTTGACCATTCGGTGCTTTTTGAACATCTTTTACAATAGCCGTAAAACTATCATTTGAAATTGTACCACTATCGGCAATTTGGCCACCCATTTCAGTGTAGAATGGTGTCTTCGCTAAAATAACCAATGCTTCTTGACCTTCTGAAGCGACTTTTGCTACTTGACCATTGACGATCATTGCAGCGATTTCAGTACTAGCTGTTAACGTATCATAGCCAACAAATTCACTTGCAACCGTTAAGTTTGCTAATACTTCATTCTGTACTTGCATCGAGTCAACATCTTGACGAGCAGCACGCGCACGTTCACGTTGTTCTTCCATCGCTGCTTCAAAACCTTCATGATCTACTTTCATGCCGACTTCTTCTGCATATTCTTCCGTTAACTCGATTGGGAATCCATAAGTATCATATAAACGGAAAGCATCTGCTCCTGGAATATAATCATGACCAGCTGCTTTTTGAGATTCCACTACTTCATTAAAGATAGCCAAACCACCGTCTAATGTTTCATGGAAACGAATTTCTTCATTTTTAATGACACGTTGAATAAATTCGCATTTCTCCGTAACTTCTGGATAGAAGTCTTCCATAATTTTACCCACAGTTGGTACAAGTTCAAACATAAATGGTTTTTCAATACCAATTTGCTTAGCATAACGAACAGCACGACGTAGTAAGCGACGTAATACATAGCCACGGCCTTCGTTTGATGGCAGGGCACCATCGCCTATAGCAAATGCTACTGTACGGATATGGTCTGCAATCACTTTAAATGGTGTATTAATATCTTCTTCTGAGCCAAAGATTTCATTTAAATCTACTTCACCAGGACGCTTATATTTACGGTTGGCAAATTCCTCGATTTTTTCAATGATTGGCATAAATAAATCTGTATCAAAGTTCGTTGGTACATTTTGAACGACTGATACAATACGCTCTAAGCCCATACCTGTATCAATATTTTGCTTTGGTAGTGGCGTGTAAGTGCCATCAGGATTATGGTTGAATTGAGAGAACACAAGGTTCCAAATTTCAAGATAACGCTCGTTTTCCCCACCTGGATACATTTCAGGATCATTATCATCTGAGCCGTATTCTACACCACGATCATAAAAAATCTCTGAGTTAGGACCAGATGGACCTTCTCCAATATCCCAGAAATTTCCTTCCAAACGAATTAAACGTTCTTCTGGAATACCAATTTCCTGATGCCAAACATCATATGCTTCCTGATCTTCTGGGTGAATCGTAATAGATAATAACGCTGGATCAAAGCCCATCCATTTTTTATCCGTTAAAAACTCCCAAGCGTAATGAATCGCTTCTTTTTTGAAGTAGTCACCAATAGAGAAGTTTCCTAACATTTCAAAGAACGTATGGTGACGAGCTGTTTTCCCAACATTCTCAATATCGTTGGTACGGATTGATTTTTGTGCATTTGTAATACGTGGATTATCAGGAATGATACGCCCATCGAAATATGGTTTCAATGTTGCAACACCTGAGTTGATCCAAAGGAGTGATGGGTCATTTATCGGCACAAGTGGTGCTGATGGCTCATGATGGTGCCCCTTTTCTTTAAAAAATTCCAAATACATACGGCGAATATCTACTGCTTTCATTGGATAAATTCCTCCTATTTAATATTGTAAAATCACGATACGAATCCTGCGATTTACCGAAGAAAATAAAAAAAGCCCTCATCCCCAAAAAAGGGACGAGGACTTGTCATTAGTCTCGCGGTACCACCCTAGTTGTAAGTAAAAATTCTTACTTACCTCTTTAGCACTTGTAACGTCAGTGAACGGCAGGGATTAGCTGCACTCTGGAGTAGCTTTCGGCATTTGCTGCTGTGAGGATTTTTTCAGCCTAGAAATCCCTTTCTTGTACACAGACAAATACGTACTTTTTCCATCATCGTTTTTACTTTTTCTATCAAAAATTATAAAAAAAATCTATTGCGCTGTCAATTAGTACTAGTGTGACTAACACGAACTAAGCAATCATTTTTTTGAAATATACCCACATACCCCACGTAAAAATGACTAAAAAGGCACTGATCGCAATAGTTGTATAGGGTGAATCTTGATAAGGTAAAGGTACATTCATACCAAAAAAGCTAGTAATTACAGATAGCGGCAACATAATTGTCGAAATGACCGTTAATAAATTCAGCTTTTCAATAGATTTACCACTGATTATTGAAAAATACGTATCAAGCGTACTGTTAACTAAATCACGATAAGTCTCTGTGGAGTCGACAATTCGTTCTAGATGGTCATTCAAATCTTTATAGAATGGAATATTTTCTTCTTGAATATCAAATTTCCACTGGCCATTGATTGTTGAAAAAATTCTTCTTTGTGGCATAATGGCCTGACGAATTAAAATAATTGTCCGCTTCAGTGCAAGAAATTCCTCTGTCACCACTTTTGGTTGATAATCATAAATTTCTTCTTCCAGTTCATCTATACGTGCTCGAATTCGTTCTAATACCGGGAAGTATTCGTCTGTAATCCCGTCAATAATGGTATGCAATAAAAAATCAGTACCCTTTTCCAAATATTTTGGACTATTGATACAAACATTCTCCATGTTGCCTAGCCATTGCAACTTTTGTTTATGCACAGTTACAATATAGTTTGGTCCCATAAAAATATTTAACTCCACTGTTGTAATTTCATTATTACTTTTCTCATTATAGATTGGTGCATGGAGCACAAAAAATTTATAATCACCATAACTATCCATTTTCGGACGTGAGCCCTCATGTAAGCAATCTTCCACTGCTAGTGGATGAAAGCCAAATATATCTGCAATATTATTCAATTCATTATAACTATACGCATATAAATCTACCCATAATAAGTCTTCGTTAGGGATAGGAAGTTGTAAATCAATCATATTGAAATCATGTTGGACTGTCTTGCTGCTGTTATTATAATAGTGGATTTTAATCATTGCATTTCACCTCGTGTTTTGTTATTGAGGGAAACAAAAGGTCATCCTTTATCACCTTTTGTCTGCATCGGTGATCAGAAATCGATGACTTTTTAATTGTTTCCGTTTGCCTAAATGAAACTTATTCGGTTCAGGACTACTATCCATTTCTCATCACCTTCCTTTCATAACAAAAACACGCCTTCTACGAATGAAGGCGTGTTGAATACACATATCAAAAAATAGCAATTAAAAACATTGCATGCTTGTTACCTTCAAACGTTGAGTTTTAGCACTATGCGGCATAGGAATATGTCCAGCTACGTTAAAAAACACCTTATTTCGATGATTTCTGTTGACCCATTGGCGTCTCTCGACATTTTTGGGTAGTAGCGTATCTCCAGCATAGGAGCCTCACCTAACGAAGGGATATTAATTTTTTGTTCCTCCACATCATAGCGGATTGCCTCATGACTGTCAATCAATCATTTTTCAAAAAGTCTTCCACTCTTTGCACTAAATGCTCCCGTTGATAAGATTGATAGAGCAGGCTAGATAAACGCACAGGATCACCAAAGAAAAAGCGTTCGTACAATGTTTGCCTTGTGCCAAAACTACTCATCGTTAAATCCCATGCTAAACGGAATTTCTTTACTCGCTCCTCGCCTTTATCTTGGAATGATTGTAAATAATGTTCTAGGTCACCCTCATCTGCTGCAAAAGCTTTTTCAGTCGGTATGGACATCAATCCACTTGCCCCAAGTTGCTGGATAATTTCCGTAAAAGTTGGATAAACTTTCGGGAAAATTTGAATGGCTACTTGCAATGTTGAGAGATCTGGTCGAAGAAAGCCAAACATATCTCTGTGTGCATCTATTTCTGATTTTACTAGCATTGCCTTCATCGTTTCTAATGTCACAATCACATCCACCACTTTTTGTTGTACATGTTGGTAGTCACCGATATTAATGGTGTCCACAATCGACTGCACAACGCCTAGTACAAATTCGGTCTTCGCAATTTGACGAGAAAGCACTTGATGTAAACTGTAAGCTTGGAAGCCGCTGACATTCATAAATTGATTGGCTACTTCCACATTTTCGTAGTAAAAAACGCGTTCCCATGGGACAACTACATCATCAAACACAACGATTGCATCCATTTCTTCAAAACGCGCACTTAACGGATAATCAAAGGTAGAATCTCCTCCTACAAATGATTGCCGACATAAAAACTTTAGTCCTTTGGTGTTACTCGGTATAGAAAAGCCAAAACCTTTTCCCTCATCATAGCCATTTGTTGATAAAACAAGGAGCTCATCCGTTATGCCACCTTGTGTTGCGAGTAATCTTGCTCCTTTGATGACTAAGCCTTCACTTGTCTTTCCAATAATTTTAGCAGCAATGGTCACTTCTTCATCCTCATAGTAATAGCGCTTGCGATTTACCTGTGGTTCGATAAAGGTATGTGTCATCGTAATATCATTTTCACGAGCATACTCATAAAACTTCAGCAAATGCTCTGGAAAACAATTTGGCTTATCTTTTAAAAAGTCTGACGCCGATGCCAAGGCCATTAATGTTGTATTCATATAATCAGGGCTTCTCCCCATAAAACCATGAGAAGATAATGCCCACTCCCTTGCCGCATGGCGCCTTTTCACAAGATCTTCTGGCGTCAATACTTGAAGAAAGGACATGCCAACTCTCTGTTTGCTAGTTGGCGATTCATAGGTCATTTTTTCAAGAAATGCCGCTTGATGTTGTAAATCAAAAAGTTTCGCTTGACTTTGCATAATTCCTTTAAAGGCAGGATGTTCTGACACCTTTCCTGTCACGACTTCCCCATCTATCGAAATATACGTTTTTAAAGCATCAATTCGTTCAATATACTGCTGCCCTGTCATTATTGGCATGCTGTCACCCCTATACATTTCCTATGTTTTTGTACTCATCTAGTATATGAAATGTCCAAATATTAGGTGACGATACGATCAATTAGAAAAACCCGATTAGACAGTCTAATCGGGTACATATAGCTGATGGTATTTATTTTAATCATCCAAAAAATCATATGGAGAGACATCATTCATACCAATCATTGGATGAATATAAGGGGCTGTTTCTACTGTTAGCTTTTGTTCAATGGAAACAGGCTCGTTCATTCCTTCATCTTCTATTGGCACTGCCTCTACTTTCACAAGTTCTTCATCGATTTCCATTGGATTAAGTCTTGCACGTAACGAGGTGAAACGCTGTAGGTCATCTGTACGTTGTAAGCCATCTGCAAGCACATCAGGTTCACCACATAAAATCAAAAAGTTTTTAGCTCGTGTAATCCCTGTGTATAAAAGATTCCGCCGCAGCATTTTGGAATACCCTCTAACAACAGGCATAATAACCGTTTGAAACTCAGAGCCTTGCGATTTATGGATAGAACAACAATAAGCTAGTGTCAATTGATTGAGATCACTTCGTTGATAGGTCACTTCAATGCCATCAAAGGATACGATCAGTAAATCTTGTTTTTCTACCATCTCTTTTGCCTTAATAATACTAATGACCTCTCCCATATCTCCATTAAAGACATTGCTTTCAGGTTGATTGACTAACTGAAGGACTTTATCTTTTATCCGATAGGTGACATCTCCAAAGACTAGCTCTTTTCGTGTTCCTGTATCATTTGGATTAATAAGCTCTTGAATCATTTTATTTAAATTATCTATGCCAGCCGGTCCTTTATACATGGGCGCTAGCACTTGAATATTGCGGATTTCCTGACCTTTTGTGACAGCACTTTTGACAACCTGTGTGACCACATTGGCAACTTGATCGGCTGAAGCTTTAATAAACGAACGATCAGACGTTTTAACTGTTAACTCTTTTGGAATCGTTCCTTTTTTTATTTGATGGGCTAGTTCAATAATCGTAGAGCCTTCTGCTTGTCGGTAAACATCTGTTAGCTCAACAGTTGGCAGCTGTTTGGATGCTAATAAATCCTTTAATACCTGTCCTGGACCCACTGGTGGGAGCTGATCCTGATCTCCTACAAAGACAACCTGTACATCCTCATGTAAAGCTTTTAATAATTGATGGGCGAGCCATGTATCCACCATGGACATTTCATCCACGATAATCAGCTTCCCTGTCACTTCCCGCTCTGTTTCTTCCTCTTTTTCTTGCCCTGTAAAGCCAAGCAGTCGATGAATGGTCATCGCAGGAAGCTCTGTTGATTCGGCTAATCGTTTAGCAGCACGCCCAGTTGGCGCACAAAGGATGATCGGAAAAGGCTCTTCTTTTTGAGCATACTCTTTTGGATTTAAGGATAAACCATGAAGCTTTGCATAAACTTCCACGACTCCACGTACAACAGTCGTTTTCCCCGTACCAGGGCCACCCGTTAAAATCATCACAGCTGAATTTAAAGCCTGTTCAATGGCATTTGCTTGTGTTTCTGCATAGGTAACATGGAGTAGCTCCTCTGTTTCCCCAATGGCTTTTCGAATTTCATCTTTACTAAAATGTTCAGCCTTGTTATTTCGCTCAATTAGCGATACGATTTTCGATGCAATTCCAACCTCTGAAAAATAAAGTGATGGTAAATATAACCTCGTCTCTTCACCACAAATTTTGCCTTCTTCACGCAGTTCGATACAGGCTTGAGAAATGTCCTCGAATGGTATCTCCTGTCGTTGGCTTTGTTCAAGCATTTCCTTGACGAGGGGTAAAACATGTTCGGCATCTAGATAGACATGTCCATCCGATAAAGCAGCTGTATTTAAAATATGGAAAATCGCTGCTTTGACACGATCAGGATGTTTGCCGGTTATACCTAATTTTGCACCTAGCTCGTCAGCTCGAAAGAAACCAACCCCTTCAACATCTTCAATCAAGCGGTATGGATTTTCTGTCAGTAATTCAATGGCTTCTGTTCGATAGGTTTGATAGATTTTCATGCCAAGCTGGGGACCAAATCCCCACTCATTCAGTTGAATCATGACCCGTTCTAAGCCTAAGTTTTGCTCAATAGTGCGATGAATGACTTCTTTTTTTTCAGCGGATAGACGTGGAACAGAATCGAGTGCACTAGGATCTTCTAAAATAACACGGAGTGCATTAGCACCTAGTTTTTCAACAATCGTTTCAGCCGTTTTTTTCCCAATCCCTACGAATAAGTCACTAGATAAATAATGAATAATCCCTTGCTCAGTTGCAGGAACCTCTTTCGTAAATGTCTCAATTTGAAATTGAGCACCGTATTTAGGATGCTGTTTTAAGATCCCAGTAAAACGATATTGTTCATCCATTTGTAATGGTGGAAAATAACCTACAACGATAATTTCTTTATCTTCATATTGCAAATTCGTCTCTTGAATTTTCACTCGTACAATCGAATACATATTTTGTGCATTATGAAAGATAGAGACGATCGGACGTCCGAGTATAAAAAATTTATTAAGTTCAAATAAATCTAGGTGATCTGTCATGTTCGGTCCGTCCTTTCTTATAGTTTTCAATCTTTTTATTTTACCATAGCCTCATGAAAATATAGCAGCCAAAAATATAATCGCTTCAATATTTTACATTATTTTGACAAATGACAATTCTCTGCCTTTATTCTCCGTTCCATGCTATGATAAATAAGAATTAGTTGCACGGAAGGATTGTGAAATTATTGGAATTTAGACCTTGCATCGATTTACACGATGGCAAAGTAAAACAAATTGTAGGAAGCACTTTGGGGTATACGAATCAAGCAGTTGTAGAAAATTTTATTTCTCATCATGACGCTAGCTACTATGCACAAATGTTTGCCCAAGATCGTTTAACAGGTGGACACGTTATCATGCTCGGTTCAGGTAATGAAGATGCTGCCTTATCCGCTTTAACAGCTTATCCTCAAGGCTTACAAATTGGTGGTGGCATCACAGCTGACAATGCTCAAAAGTATATTGATGCAGGCGCTTCACATGTCATTGTCACATCCTATATTTTTCATGATGGTCAGCTAGATTTAGCACGTTTAAAGCATTTAAATCAATTAATTGGTAAAGAACACCTTGTCATCGATCTCAGTTGTAAGATGCGTGACGGGAAGTGGTTTGTCATGACAGATAAATGGACTACATTTAGTCATTTCGAAGTCAATGCAACATCCATTGCTTATATTGAAGGTTTTTGTGATGAACTGTTAATTCATGCTGTCGATGTTGAAGGAAAGAAGGGTGGCATGCAGGAAAGTTTGGTACGGGATTTAGCTGCTTGGACATCTATCCCTACTACCTATGCAGGCGGCGTCCGATCAATTGAAGACTTAGAAAGATTTAACCAATTAGCCAATGGAAAGCTTCATGTAACCATTGGGAGTGCGCTCTCTATTTTTGGTGGCGATTTACCTTATACAGATGTAGTAGAATATTGTAAAAAAGGCGGGATCTTGTGAAGCTTATTTATAAAGATTATGTTTTTCCATTTCAAGAAACAAATTTAGAGAGAATCATAGATGGTAAATATTTTAAAGTGAATAAAAAAGATGATTCTCTTGCGATTCAAGTGCAACTTGACAACGAACAAATGTTACTGGAATTTTCAAAATCATTAAAGGCAACATGTGGCTTTTTACGCGATCAAGAAACAGAACCTTATATCGGAACCTATATTGATTTACAAGTTTTCGTTGATGAGTTTAATAAGCGTTATAACTTAAATGCTGAAATTATTAGTTAAAACAAGGGGTAACTAGCTTCCCTTTGTTTTAACCCCACACCTCTTCTGCATTATTCCTTTCTCGTATTTCTGAAACCTTTTCATTGTCATGTGAGTTATATATTGTATAGCATGAACTATAGGGGGTTCACATGGCTAAACTTCATACTCAAAATTTCCTACCTTATTTTTTTATGCTTCCCGCCCTTCTCATAGGGATAATCACCATGATCTCTTACGGCGTAGGCTTCTCTATTTGGATACAAAACCTATTCATCTGGATTGTAGGCGTTCGTTTTTGCTATGTTGTTTTAACTAAAACTAGCCTTAAACTTTTAGATAAAAGCCCTCTTTCTATCACATTTGTATTAATTATATTACTCATTATGCCCTTTTGGTTTAATGGTATAGAGGGTGTCCATCGATGGATAACTGTTGGTCCATTTCATTTTTATATGGCTAGTATTATTTTACCTATGTTAATTATTTATTTATGGAAGCTTTCAAAAAGTAAAAATTTATTATTTTCTATAGGATTCATAATCCTCATAGAAGGTATATTAATCATGCAACCAGATGCAGGGCAACTCACTGCGTTTGCTTGTGCATCCACCATTATTTTATGGCGAGCTATAGAAAATTCGAAAGGGAAGTATATTACCCTAATTATATTAGCCATATTTGTCCTAGCATCATGGATGTTTCTTGATCATTTAGCTCCAGTCCCGTATGTAGAGCAAATTATTTTTTTAGTGGCTGATATGGGAAGTATTTTCCTTTTTGCAGGTGTGATAGCACTCCTAATGTTAGTATATCCATTCTTTATCCCATGGAAAAAAGATACATTGGCAATGGCTTTAGGTCTATATTTTCTAATGACAATCCTTGTTACTTTCCTTGGTAATTTTCCAATGCCTATTATGGGCTATGGAATTTCACCAATTATCGGCTATCTCATTGCAATCACTGCCCTACAAAAAATAAAAATCGAACAAAGAAAGAAAGGATTTACAAACGATGAAAACTGAACTAGAAGTAAACACTTTAAAATCATTCCAAACTGAATTAACACGCTTCTTTTTAGCCTACAAATTTGCTCTCCAAGAAGTGGAAACGAAAATTAATATCTTACAAGAAGAATTTAAGTTGATACATGAATATAATCCAATTGAGCATATTTCTACACGTGTCAAATCACCGAAAAGTATTTTAACAAAGATGATGAAAAAAGAGCTACCTCCATCAATGGAGGCTGTTCGTGAAAATATTCGTGATATAGCAGGTGCTCGCATCACCTGTTCCTTCGTGGAGGATATTTACAAGGTAAGCGCCATGTTACAAGCACAGCATGATATAGAAGTTGTTGAGGTGAAAGATTATATAGCCAATCCAAAAGAAAATGGCTACCAAAGCCTACATCTCATCATTAAAATCCCTATCTTTATGTCAGACCATATGGAAAAGGTCTATACAGAGATCCAAATTCGTACAATTGCAATGGATTTCTGGGCAAGCTTAGAACACAAAATTTATTATAAGTATAACAAAGAAGTACCCGAGCATATTCGACTTGAATTAAAGGAAGCCGCTCTACAAGCAGCTGAGTTAGATCGAAAAATGGAGCAATTGAATAAAGAAATCAATATTTTAAAAGAAAATGAAGCAGAGCCTTCATTGCTAGACAGTACCCCAATCGCCCATCTAGCTAAATACTTAACGGATCTTCCTGGCAGTAAGATAATTGATAATGCTCTATTCAAAAAATAAATTCATTCTTAAATATGTTCATCAAATGAAAAATCCACCTCACACTCTGCATGATCACAGAATATGAGGTGGATTTTACTGTTTATTCGCTATTGCGCCTTGGATTTCGTTGCTACAAAGAAGGAGAAAATAAGAGCACAAATGGCAAAAATAAAGGTAGCGACATATACGTAACTGACGCCATTCGCAATGGTGTCCTTTAAAAAGCTTACTTCTTCTATATTAAAGCCACCTTTTGCAAATTCACCATTTAATTGAATTTCACCTTTTCCTAATGAAGCCATTTTTTCACTCGTTGCTAGGTTGAAAATCATACCAAATAGTGCTGCCCCAATTGCTTGGCTAAATGTATTCGTAAAGGAGTTCAAACCAATTGATATACCAAGCTGCTTCGGATCTGCCACCTTTTGTATGGAAATCATCAACATCGGCATGATAAAGCCCATCCCTAGTCCAATTAATGATGAAGCGAAATAAACGCTGAAATCACTAGAACCTGAAGATAATCTTGCCAGCAATAGCGTACCCGTAACAAGTAAAATCGTACCCATTTGGATAATGCGTTTATTTGTTAAACGTCCGATTAAATAACCTGCCATAATCGAGTTCACCGTCCAAAAAATAGACATCGGTGTTAATAATAAACCAGCTTGTGTTGCATTTTTACCTAAAACACTTTGGGCAAATATCGGAATATAAACCGTCACACCAATGACAATAGACATGCCGCTTAAAGTTAAAGCATTAATGACCATTAGTCGTCCATTTTTAAACAGAGTTAACGGAATAATTGGCTCCTCTGCTCGCAACTCCACCCAGATAAAAATACTTAAGAATACAAGAGCAACCCCATACATTAGCAGCGATTGACCTGATAACCAAGTCTGTGTTTTGCTGTTTTCGATAATAACAAATAGCAGTGCCACCATGCCAATTGTAAAAAATGCTGCACCTAAATAGTCAATTTTACGCTTCACTGCTTCTAGTTGTTCTTTATAATGTTTAGCAATTAAATAGATTGAGGCTAAACCAAATGGTACATTAATGAAGAAAATGAAATGCCAAGATACTTGGTCAACAATAAAGCCTCCAAATAATGGACCTACTACGCCAGACACGCCCCATACCATACTTAAATAACTTTGTCCTTTGGCACGCTCTTTTTCAGTCTTAAACAATTCACCAACCATTGTTAATGTGATGGGTAAAATTGAACCTGCGCCAATACCTTGAATTGCTCGGAAGACTATTAATTGCTCCATGGATTGCGCTAAACCACATAACATAGAACCTACTAAAAAAATAATAATACCTGTAATAATCATCCGTTTGCGCCCAAATAAATCAGCTAGCTTACCAAAAATAATTGCCGCAATGGCTGAAGCTAGTAAATAAGCGGAATAAATCCAGCTTATTAAGTCTACGCCTAATAAATCAGCCGTAATACTTGGAATAGCTGTACTAACAATTGTTCCTTCAATTGCAGCGAGTGCTGTTACAAGTAATAGTGCAATAAATACTTTATTCATCCTGTCACCTTTTCCTTTCCTGCATGACATACATTACCAAGTTTGAACTAAAAATAAAAGAGAAACGGGTTCATTCTATGAAAAAATAAACGATTGATTTGCAGTTTTACTAGACAATTTCAATAAAAAAAGCAGCAAGTAGATTAACTCGCTGCTTATTATCTATCAGTTAAATCGTTGGGCAATCATATCGTAAATATAACGTGCTTGGTCGTATTCCGGTTGTAAGGTAAAGGCTTGTTTCAAATGATACATGGCATCTTCCGTTTGTTCAGTGGATACAGCATATAGTACACCTAAATTATAATGTGCATCTGCATTATTCCAATCCTGTTCAATCAAGAGATCCAGTTCCTTCTTCCCTTCATCAAACATTTCTAACGCACATAGTACGATCGCATAGGCTAAACGAATTTGTGTATCATCTGGAGCAAGTTCTACCGCACGTTGTAAATAAGGTAAGGCCAATTTTGAGTTATCCATACGCTCAAAGCATTTCCCCATCATATAATAGACATCTGCACCTTCAATATGATGTTTTAGCGCTTGTTCATACAGCTTGACAGCCTCGGCATAGCGTTCAGCATTGTAATATAAATTGGCTAGACCATAATAGGCTGTAGCTGCTGTTTCATCCACAGTAATGGCCTTTTGGAAGAAACGTTCTGCACGTTCGGTATCCTCTAACACGGCTAATAAATTGCCGAAATTTACATAACCAATAGCATTTTCAGGCTCTGCTTCGATTGCTTTTGTAAATAGTTGAGCAGCATCCTCATAACGTTTTTCTTGAAATGCTTGGATGCCCTGTTCATTATAATTCATTCGTTTTTCACCTCTATGTAGCGAAAGACTGCTTTTAGGGAGCCAAGAGGCCGTAAAAGCAGTCTTAACGCAATTTATCCAACATATGTTAGTTTTTCATTACTTTTAAAGACTTCATCAATCGTTCCGCCACCCATACATTCTTCTCCATTGTATAGTACTACAGCCTGTCCTGGTGTAATTGCACGTACAGGTTCTGCGAATGTAATATGTGCACGGCCGTCTGGTAAAATTTCAACTTCCACTGGTGTATCGGTTTGACGATAACGGAATTTTGCTGTACAAGAAAATTTCCCAGGCAATTTTTTTGTCGAAGTATAGTTCATTTTCACAGCTGTTAATGATGTAGAATACGAATATTCATTGTCAAAGCCTTGTCCGACAAGCAGAACATTACGTTCTAAATCTTTTCCTAGCACAAACCAAGGCTCGCCGTCTCCACCAATACCAAGACCATGTCGTTGCCCAAGTGTATAGTACATTAAGCCATCGTGTTGACCCATTACAACGCCATCCATTGTTTCCATCTTGCCCGGTTGAGCTGGTAAATATTGACTCAAAAACTCTTTGAAATTACGTTCTCCAATAAAGCAAATGCCCGTTGAATCTTTTTTCTTGGCCGTAGCAAGACCAGCTTCCTCTGCAATTTTACGCACTTCTTTTTTCTCAATATCGCCAATCGGGAACATCACATGCGCCAATTGCTCTTGTGATAATTGGTTTAAAAAGTATGTTTGATCTTTGTTATCATCAACACCACGTAACATTTTTACCTCGCCATCACCACTACGATCAATTCGTGCATAGTGACCCGTCGCTAAGTAATCAGCACCAAGGTTCATAGCATGCTCTAAAAATGCTTTAAATTTAATTTCTTTATTGCACATCACATCAGGGTTTGGTGTACGCCCTGCCTTATATTCTTCTAAAAAGTATGTGAAAACTTTATCCCAATATTGTTTCTCGAAATTGACAGCATAATATGGGATACCAATTTGATTACATACTTTAATCACATCGTCATAATCTTCTGTTGCTGTACAAACACCGTTTTCGTCCGTATCATCCCAGTTTTTCATAAAGATCCCGATTACTTCATATCCTTGTTGTTTTAACAAGTATGCTGCCACCGACGAATCTACCCCACCTGACATGCCGACAACAACTCGAATTTGTGAGGGGTCACGTGTTTCTTTCATTGTGGTCACCTTTTCTTTTATCTAATTACAGTGCATGCTTCAATATTTATAGAAACATAACATTGGTATTGCGCAAATTATTTTTTAGCTAGTTTTTTCACAATTTGAGCCGTTTTTTCCGCTGCATTTCGGATATCCTTTTCCGTTAAATCCTGCCCAAAGCTGAATCGGATGGAGTTTCGTAGCTCTTCTGCACTTTGTCCAAACATTGCTACTAACACATGCGATGGATCAATCGACCCAGCAGTACATGCCGAACCACTCGATGCATAAATTCCTGCCATATCAAGGTTCACTAAAAATGATTCTACTTCCATGCCCTCAAAGCTAATATTTAAAACATGTGGCAATGAATGCACCTCATCACCATTCACATGGAATGCTAGCTTTTCCTGCGAAAAAACATCAAGCATAATTTGCTTAAAGTGATTGTATAGTGAACGCTTTTCTTCACGCAACTCATTTGCAACTTGCACTGCAGTTGCAAAACCAATAATGGCAGGTATATTTTCAGTACCTGCACGACGTTTTTTCTCTTGTGCGCCCCCAAGAGCATAGCTCGCTAACGGTGTGCCCGACTTTTGATAAAGGAATCCAACACCTTTTGGACCATTGATTTTATGAGCAGATACACTCAATAAATCCACCTGTAATTGCTTTACATCAATGCGCTCTAAGCCATAAGCCTGAACCGCATCTGTATGGAATATGGCACGATGCTCACGTAATAGCTCACCAATTTCAGCAATTGGTTGAATCGTACCAACTTCATTATTTCCGTACATGATTGTCACTAAAATGGTATCTTCACGCAGAGCTTTTTGGACATCCTCAACCGCTACTCGCCCCATTTGATCTACTGGTAAATAAGTCACCTCAAAGCCATCGCGTTCAAGTTTTTCACAAGTATGTAATACTGCATGATGCTCTACTTGCGTTGTAATGATGTGTTTTCCTTCGTTTGCACGGGCATAGACAGTTCCTAAAATCGCCATATTGTCCGCTTCTGTGCCACCACTTGTGAAAATAATTTCCCCAGCTTGGGCACCAATAGATTTGGCTAATAGCTCACGTGCATCATCTAGATATTTTCTTGCTTCTCGACCTGCTCTATGAATACTGGATGCATTGCCAAATACCTGTTGCATAGCAGTCGTCATCGCTTCTATTACTTGGCCATTCATCGGAGATGTGGCCGCATGATCGAGATAGATATATGAATTCATGTTGAAAACTCCTTTTTTTCATCAATTACGCCTCGGCCTAATTGAGTCAGGATTTTTTCGAGCTCGCTCGAAAAGCTCCTTTTAAAACTTTGTAACATCCGCCAGAGGCTTTAGCTTGATTCAGTTAATGCTTGCAAAATCAATACAAGCGTTCTTCGCTCCTCTATGAGAAGGGAGTCTTCTGTACTTGGTGCTTCATTTTCGGTACAAAAAACATTCGCTGAATCGAGACAAAAGCGCAAAACCCACATCACTCATCGTAAAAATAGCCATTGAGATGTGAATAGCTCACAACCGCCCTAAAGAATGAGGTGAATGTAGGAGTAGCGCTTCAGCTTGAACATTTTTAAATATAGAACATGTAGCCTTCTACTACATTCTCTTCTGTATATTGTGCTAAATCTTCAATTGTTGTTGTATCTAACACATTTTTTACTGCATCGCGAATACGTAGCCATAACTCTCGTTGAGGTGCTTCTTCATTTTCAATACCCTCTACTGGTTGAATAGGTCCTTCTAGCACACTAATAACATGGGCTGCTGAAATTTCGCTAGGTGGATTGGCTAGCATATAACCACCATAAGCACCACGTACACTTTTTACTAAGCCTGAATTACGAAGCGGAGATACTAGTTGCTCTAAATATGCTTCAGAAAGCTCCTTTTCCGCAGCAATTTTACGCAAAGGAATGGGTCCTTCCCCATAATGCTTTGCTAATTCAATCATAATCGTAAGCCCGTATCGGCCCTTTGTTGAAATTTTCATTTTATCACCCTCAATTAGTCTAGTCAAAATACTACCAACAGTATATCATAATCTCCTCTTGATGAACTCGGAAATACACCTAGAAGGATATGATATACTAATTAAAGCGATTCAAAATCGTTCAAAAGCTATATCAGCGCTTTATTTTAGCGTAAAAACATGTACGAAGCAAAAAATGACAACGACTGAAAGGGGGAATTATGTTGCATAATGAACCACTCGCTTTTCGAATGCGCCCTTTAACCCTTGATGAGATTGTTGGTCATCAGGATTTCATTGGTCCCAACACAGCCCTTTATAAAATGATTCAAAATGAACATGTACCCTCCATGTTGCTATATGGAGAACCTGGAATCGGTAAAACATCCATTGCCAATGCCATTGCAGGAAGTTCCAAGCTCCCTTTCTTTGCACTTAATGCCACACGAGCTGGTAAAAAAGATGTTGAAGATATTGTACAAGAAGCCAGAATTTCTGGAAAAGTACTACTTTTTTTGGATGAAATTCATCGTTTCAATAAATTACAGCAGGATACATTGTTACCACATGTAGAAAATGGCTCGATTGTATTAATTGGTGCCACAACAGAAAATCCTTATCATGATGTAAATCCAGCGATTCGTTCACGCTGTGGTGAAATTTATCAGCTAAAACGGTTAACTAAGGAAAATTTAATCGAACTAGTTGAAAAAGCACTAGCTGATGAAAGACGAGGACTAGGTAAATATCATTTTGCATTAACACCATCACAAATTGAACAAATTGCAGCCGCAGCGAACGGAGACGCGCGAAAGGCATTAACTTTGCTAGAATCCATTTATTATGCCAGTGACGAGGTGGATGGACAAACGATTGCTGCCGATCATGTCATTGAGCATCTCATTAGCCGAATTGGTGTGTATGGCGATAAAAAAGGTTCACATTTTTATAATCTACTCTCTGCCCTGCAAAAATCTGTGCGTGGCAGTGATACCAATGCCGCTCTGTATTATTTAGCCCATTTATTGGAAACAGGCGACTTAGTGGCTGTCAGCAGACGCCTACTTGTTATGGCCTATGAGGATGTTGGTCTAGCAAATCCCGAAGTTGGCCCTCATATGTTAGCCGCCATACAAGCTGCGGAACGACTGGGATTACCAGAGGCACGTATCCCACTTGCAAGTGCTGTCATTGAAATGTGCCTTGCCTCAAAATCCAATTCTGCCATTGTGGCAATCGACGCTGCCATTACGGCTATACATGAAGGTAAAACAGGCGATATCCCCCATCATCTGCGAGATGCTCATTACGAGGGTGCAAAAGATTTAGGACATGTTGGCTATCAATACCCACATAACACGCCGATTGGTACTTTTGGTGGTTGGGTAGACCAGCAATACTTACCAGATGAACTTGTAGGGACAGAATTCTATAAACCTGTAATTGCTGGCGAGGAAAAACGTATGGCAGGCATTTACGAAAAACTCAAATCATTCCATCAAGATAAGAAATAATCATATAAAAGCAAAGTCACTATCTCAAGTAATTGACATGACTTTGCTTTTTTATAAAACAACAGGATAGACTGCTCTAGCAATCATCCTGTAAAGCTCGGGTTATTTGTTGTGTATCGTTCTTGGTAAAACAAATTTAAAGGTTCTGCTACATGTCGAAGTGATGGCAAAATGGATTCTTTCACATCTCCTTCATTTACCTTACTATGCAAAAAAACAATCAAATTATAAGACTGATACAATAAGCTCGCAAACTCTTGATTGTTTTCTCTTACCTCAAAGCGAATTGCTTTTACAGCAATTGCTTGTGCAATTTTTTGTTCTCTCGTCTCACAGGAAGGTTCCTTACTTAATTCATCATCTGACACTCTGTATAACCGTTTTAATGCACCATACACCTCTTGATTTCCACTAAATCGATCTTTTAACCACTGCAAGACAAATTGTAAAAGAATGACTGCATAGATAAGGGAAAGACATTCATCGCCACGTGATTTTTTTGCTAAGCGTTGGAAATATTCTGCTTGTGTGACTAATTCAAAAAGAAGTAAACGAATTGGGTAAAGCATGGCATGGCCGCTATTGATGTATAGCTTTTCTCGATCTCTATACATAGCCAACCAAATATCTTTGATCAATGAAATGGATTTCCTCGTTGAGAGCGCTAATTGACATTGAATAAGCTCCTGTTCAATCGTCGGTTGGATAAGCTGTTGAAATAAAAGTTCATCTTCCTCACTAACTAGTAAAAGTGGTTTTTCCAAATTCGCCAAATCTATTTCTATTCCATTTACAATCATTGCCTAGCCCCCTTCCAATAAGTTCTTACAGCGTTAAGCAGAGTGAGCACATCTATTACCAATTTTTTAACTATAATTCGACAAAAAAACATAAATACCTTTCTAGATAATATGTCTTTTTACTTTCCCTACAATAAAAAAAGAATCCACGATACTAAATTAGGCAAGTAAATCAGTCTTTTTCAACATCGAACATTGTACAAAAAGCTGATTTAATTACAATTAGTTGCGTAGATTCTTGTCGTATTGGCTATTTTCTGAAAATAGATAGTCTACTATTGTCTAAACCGAAAGTTCTTGATCAACAAATAATTTAAACTGTTGAAGACACTGCTTCACATCACCCTTTTGTGACAGCACTTCGTTGCGTATGATGGTTGCTTTTTCTTCATCATCTAGCACTTCAGTTAAAAGAGCAAAGATATCTGTTAATAATAGCTCATTCTCTTCCTGCTCAATACTCGGTAAGGAATAGGCAGCTATTTTTAATAAACGCTCTACTTTTTCAGGTGTCTCTTGTAAAGCATTCGAAGAATAATAGGTTGATGCAGCTAAAAAGTAGCATAATTTTGCACAACAATCGATAAATAAATGCCAATACGTATTTGCTTTTGGTAATTCCCCTGCTCGCTGATTAACGTATTCCTTATAATAGGTTGTGACTTGTATATATAAAGGATTTAATTCTCTCATGGCTTTTGGATAATTGTTGGATGTATCCAAATAGTCAAATACAATGGCATTCATTTTCTCTTGAAGTTTAACAATATCTAAATGATCACGAATTACTTGAATTTCCATTTTCCCACTCTCCCATATGTCATTTGCTGTTTAACTTCTTGGCTATTCACTGCGTAGCACCAAGCATCCCAAACAAACTGATCGATTATCTAATGGATGATTCAAATTATAGCAATAAACCATATGAAGTAGTGTGGACATGAAAAAAATAAGACAATTTCGTGAATTAATAGCATTTTATGTACATAAGAGGAACTATTTTGGTAAAATTATAACCTTTGTACATAATCATCAAATAACCATGGTTCCTTTGCTCGATCAACAATTTCGATAATACTTCCATTTACATATTTTTTAATGCGCTTTTGAGGTATATAAAAATAAGCATTGTTCATAATTAACCATTCACTTAATGTTAAATCACTACCTGTTTGTTGCTTCGTTAAGATTTTTTTATGTCGCAGAACATCAGCCATTTTATAAAAACCATCTGACAATTCGTAGGCTGATACATCAAAATTAAAAATGGGGCTGACAACTTGTCCAACATCAAAAATATGTATAGTTTGCTTTTCTTCATCTATAGCTAACTCTACTGTGCTAATTTCATCCAAAAGATTTAAACCTCTATACTCCATTTGATAAATTTTTTCCATTTGTATACGCCTCCTTTTTTACAACGGTCTAATTGTAACATAGAAAAAGTAGCTACCTCTAAATACAATTAAGGCAGCTACTTCTACGAAAATGAACATTTATGCTGTTTATTGAAAATTACCCAAACCTGTATATAGTACTAACCTTGTACGCGCGTAATTATTACATCTTTTAGGATGGTATTGACTACCCAGCTGGCAGCAATTAAACCCGCTACGGACGGTACAAAGGCATTGGATGAAGGCGGCATCTTTGCTTTGCGAATTGCTGCATCAGGCTTACCTACATGTTCGACAACATCTGGACGAACGACAATTGGACTTTCATCTGAAAATACAACCGTAACACCCTTATGAATGCCCTCTTTACGTAGCTTTGTACGAATGACTTTCGCCAATGGGTCTGTATGTGTTTTTGAAATATCTGCAATTTGGAAGCGAGTAGGGTCCATTTTATTTGCTGCACCCATACTTGAAATAATAGGAATATTACGTTTTAAACATTCCTTCATTATATGAATTTTATACATCACTGTATCGCTTGCATCGATCACATAATCAATGCCTTGCGCGAAAAATTCTTCATAGGTTTCTTCTGTGTAAAACATATGCATGTCAATCACTTCACATGCTGGATTAATATCTGCAATACGCTCTTTCATAATTGCTGATTTTGATTGACCAACTGTCGATAGGTATGCGACAAGTTGTCTGTTGACATTTGTAATATCTACATTGTCCTTATCGACTAAAATAATACGACCGATTCCGCTTCTTGCACATGCCTCAGCAGCAAATGACCCAACGCCCCCTACACCAAGTATAGCGACCGTTGTATTTTTTAATTTCTCGAGACCCTCTGTTCCTATAGCGAGCTCGTTACGTGAAAATTGATGTAACATCCTGACACTCTCCATCTATGAAATTTTATTAGTAAACCTAGTTATATACTAAGATAAAATCAAAACCTATCTTACATTTTATCACGTTATTGTTCAAGAGAAAAATATAAAGAAAAAATCAAAATTGCCTACATCAATATGTAGAATTAATCAATTTCTACCTCGTTAGCCAGCGTCAATTAGCGGCTCTTTGGACGCCACTAGGAAAGGAAGCTGGTGAAACGGAAATCAACCCCTCGCCTTGCAAAGTTGCTATTTCTGCCATTGACATCATCTTTTTTCAACAATATGAAAAAGAGATTGATCACTCAATCTCTTTCTCACTCTTCTTTACTTAGTAAAACCAAATGATGACCATGGTTGAATATGTGCTAATAAAAATTGTTCTTCCTCCACAACGCTTGCGACCACATTACTCGATCCAGCATTCGGTATGTCCTTTAGCACAATCTGTAGCTCTCCCTTATAACGTACATCTAAATTATTATCAATCGTGATATCTCCTCTTTTTAATGGCCGTATATCATGCACAGGAAAATCTCCATTTTTATATTTCACACGGGATTGTGTGCTACGGATCACGTATTCAGAAACATCACCACGATTAAAATGGGGCTCTTTCAAAAGAATCGTTTCCTCTAAAATACTCGTGTCTTCTGACTGAACAACCCTTAACTCAAGCTTATTGCGATTTAAGAGACCTAACGCACGTATTTCTTCCTCAGAAGCAAACATATTGCCAATGATACAATCGTCAATTAGCCCTGTATGCCATAAATCTTTCGCCTGTACAGTGATTGGGAGATGACGGTGCTCCTCTAAGGTAGGTAAACCGTGCTCTGTTTGTTCCCAAGGTCCAAATTGACCATGCTGTGAGGAAATCATCGCTGCCGTTCTTACATTGTGCGTTTTAAAGTGTTGAGACGTTTGTAAAAAATGCTGACGAGATAGCCCCGTAAAGCGTCTTGGATAAAAATTATGACAGCCGATCATGTTCTCCTTATTGGGCTGATAAGAGAGAATATTGTCTACATACTTCGTACCATTACTAATGTTTAATTCTATTTTTAGATTACTTGCATCAAGTGACATCAATGCTTCTTCCTGGCCTGAAAATCCCATATCTAAACGTAATGCTGCCAAATAAAATTGTTCTTTTAAATAGCCAATTACGGTTCGCCATCGAGATAAATGGCAGATAAATACAAACAGTGATGACAATTAAGGCCATACTCAAAACAGCACCACGCCAAGATTGAGTTGCTAAAAATCCATTAATAATCGGCGGTGTTGTCCATGGTGGTGAGACGGTAGCAGCTGGCACCCAGCCCCATTTCGTTGCAAAAAATGCAATGGTTACATTTATCATTGGTGTCAAAATGAACGGTACGAATAAAACCGGATTTAATACAATTGGTAACCCAAAAAGTAATGGCTCATTAATATTGAAAATCCCAGGTGCTGCAGATAATTTCCCAACTGTATTATATTGCTTATTCTTTCTAGCAAATATGAAAAATGCAATGATAAGTGCTATGTAATGCAGCAGGTCTGGCATGAATACCTTCAGGAGATGAAATTTTATACATTTTCTTCATCCACAATCCCTCCATTCTTTTACGTAAAATCAATCCGATGTTGATATTTGGCAATCATTTTCTCATTATGCGACCAATCTGAATCCACATTATTGCTGACAAAAATCGGTAACTCTATTGAGGACTTTGCTAGTGTTTCAATGATTTCACTGAACAAAGCATTTAATAGTAATGAACCAATAACAGTGGACGCTGGTGCATACTGCATTTCATGTATATTCAGTACACCATCACCAATAGGGATATGTGTATTGATCACAAAATCTACCACATCTTCTAGCCGCTTCCCACTGTGATGACGTGTAGCCTGTTCCTGATAGAGGAGCGATTGGAGGGATAACACAAATACATCTGAATCCTTTGCTAGCAAAGCAGCATCAATAGGTGCTGCATTTCTCCCTGAGGTTGAAATAACGATGCAAACATCATTTTCACGAAAGTCAAACTGTTCTTTATGCTGTTCAATAATGTTCGGATCTTTCTCATTGATTGAAGAAGCTAATGCGCCAGCATGTAAAGCTAAAGGTTCAATAAATATTGGACGTACGGGTACTAATCCACCTGCTCGATAAAATGCCTCCTGTGCCAGCAGCTGAGAATGACCACAACCAAATAATTGAATAATCCCACCTTTTTGGAGGCGTTGGACAATGATTTGTGCCGCTTCACTTATATGAGCTGTCTCCTTTTCCTTTACAACCTGGATGAGCTTTTCGATTTCAGAAAAATATGCATGCATAAAATCACCTTTTAATTTCACTTATAAATTTATAACGATCAGCTCGATACGTACTACGTACAAGCTCAAATGGTTTACCATCTGATAAATAACTTGTACGTTTGATAATTAAAACAGGTGCTGTTTGATTAATCTGTAGAAATTTACTATCCTCTTTTGATACGATGGCTGCCTCCATTTGCTGTACGGCATTCCCTATCTTTTGATGGAACTTTGCTTCGATTAGGGCATAAAGTGAGCCCATTATTTGCTTCTCATCCAACTCCGGATAAATCTTAACTGGGATGTACGTTCTTTCAATTGCCATTGGCTGAGCATCAGCATTTCGAATGCGCACTACAAAAAATACTTCTTCACCAGGCTCTATCATTAAATCCCTTGCAATATCCACGGGTGGTATGATTTTCTCAAATCGTAACACTTTACTGCTTGGTTCCATCCCTCTTGCTCGCATATCTTCCGTAAAACTCGTTAATCCCTGTAACGGTTGCTCTAATTTGGGATTCGCAACGTACGTACCTCTCCCTTTTTCTCGATATAATAGACCACTATTTACTAGATTGGTAATGGATTGACGTACAGTCATTCTACTTACATCAAATTGTGCAGAAAGCTCTCGTTCTGATGGGATGGTCTCACCAATTCTGTATTCTTCTAAATAAATTCGTTGTTTAATAATCTCTTCTATTTGTATATAAATAGGTATATGAGAATTTTTCTCTAACAATTCTTGCACCTTCCTTATCGCCTTTATGATTTCTCAATACAACTTTACCTCGTCAGATCGTTTTTTGTATGTCGCATTGATTAAGCAAAGCTAAATTATGTCCACCATTGACATGTGTATCATAGTGATGAAAAGGACGCATTTGATTATATAAATGGTCACTTGATTTATGCCTAATGGACTTTCCTCTATTATTGTAGCATCTGAGTGACCAATAAACGAAAAATGCTTCGAGTAACGTAAACTCATCTTCATTTTCTGAAGCAACCCCTTTTGTTAGATAGCATGAATATTCATCTTTTGCTAATTAGCAAATTGTTTAATCGATGGACTCATTCTGTTCTCTATTGGCTAAGCATTAGCTCACATTTTCTAAACAATTGGATATTCTACATTAAATACCCAGTAATTATATTGCTCTGTTTAAATTTAGCCTCATGGACTTAAGCGCTTTCAATTTTGGTTATGGATTGTGTAATCGTCGTCTCCCTTTATATAACATTGCCTCTTTCAAAGAAGGTATAGTTGTCTATACCAATTATATGCTTCTCCAACAGAAATAAAAAGTAATCTTTCGTATTTTCTAAATTTTTATTTATTTAAAATGCTATACTAGCTCTTTTTTAAATCGCTATGCCCTGAACTGTATTTACTTTCCTAATCCATCATTCTGCTCCTGTTTAATTTAACGCATAAAAAAAGGAGCTATTGTTAAGCTCCTTTCAATCCTATGTATAGGACGAATCCCAATTGTGCCGTAATGCCAAGAAACATTCGTTTTGAACCCGCAATTTGCAGGTGGGTGCCCGCTTTGCAGCTTTAAACGTCCCGCTTTGCATGGGGCATGTTTGCGACTACAAAATGAAGGCTCCCGATTCTATAGTGTTCGGTCAAAACTGTGAAGTAGAGTTAGCAGTTAGACAAACACATCAGGATTCGTATTACAGTTATCATAACACTACTTTTCTGATAATTCAAACGATTTTCTCTAATAATCTATAATTTTTTAAGAAAACGCAAAAAATACCTAGATTTCCAACAGTATTTGCTAGAAAATCCAGGTATTTTGTATTATCTATTATTTTCTAAAAGGTTTGATGGCCAGGCTTAATTCACTTAGTTGTTCAGGAGATACTTCGCTTGGTGCCTCTGTCATCAAGCAACTAGCACTAGCTGTTTTCGGGAATGCAATTGTATCCCGTAAATTCGTACGACCTGCTAATAGCATCACGAAGCGATCAAGACCAAAGGCAAGACCAGCATGTGGTGGTACGCCATATTCAAACGCTTCTAATAAGAAGCCGAATTGTGCTTGTGCTTCTTCTTCTGAGAAGCCAAGTAATTCAAACATTTTTTCTTGTAGCTCACGTTCATAAATACGTAATGAACCACCACCAAGTTCGTAGCCGTTTAAAACGATATCATATGCTTGTGCCCGTACTGCTGCAGGGTCTGTGTCCATTAACGCTATATCTTCATCAAACGGACGTGTGAATGGATGGTGTGCAGCATAGTAACGTCCATCTTCCTCAGAGTATTCGAATAATGGCCAGTCAGTAATCCAAAGGAAAGCAAATTGTGATTCATCGATTAGGTTTAAATCTTGTCCTAATTTCGTACGTAGAGCACCTAAAGAAGCTGCTACAATAGCTGCTTTATCAGCGACAAATACTAGAATATCGCCAACTTCTGCCCCCATACGCTCGATTAATGCTGCTGCTAACGCTTCGTCAAAGAATTTCGCGATTGGACCGTTCAGGCCTTCTTCTGTAACCTTTAACCAAGCAAGACCTTTTGCTCCGTAAATACCAACGAATTTCGTTAACTCGTCCATGTCTTTACGAGAATAGTTGTCAGCTGCACCTTTAATATTGATACTTTTTACTTGTTTACCTTGTGCAACCGTATCGGCAAACACTTTGAAATTACAGCCTTCAAAAATATCATTTAACGCTACTAGCTCTAATCCAAAACGTACATCTGGCTTATCTGAACCATAGCGATCCATTGCTTCTTGGTATTTCATGCGTTGGAATGGTGCAGGAATGTCGATTCCTTTTACTTCTTTCATTACCGCTTGGATTAAGCGTTCATTCATTTCTAATACTTCTTCTTGTGTTAAGAAGCTCGTTTCAATGTCCACCTGTGTAAACTCTGGTTGACGGTCAGCACGTAAGTCTTCATCGCGGAAGCAACGCGCAATTTGGAAATACTTTTCAAAGCCAGCAACCATTAATAATTGTTTAAATAATTGAGGTGATTGTGGTAATGCGTAAAATTCACCTTCATGAACACGTGAAGGTACTAAATAGTCACGAGCACCCTCTGGCGTTGATTTTGTTAAAATTGGTGTTTCTACTTCTAAGAAACCTTCGTTTTGTAGGAAGTTACGAATTGTACGTGTCACATCAGAACGCATTTTGAATGTATCGAACATTACGGGACGACGTAAGTCAAGATAGCGATATTTCAAACGTAAATCTTCTGATACGTCTGTGCGATCTTCAATCTGGAATGGCGTAGTTTTTGCCGTATTAATGACGACTAATTTTGTTGCTTCCACTTCGATTTTACCGTTTGGCACATTTGGATTGATTTGATCCTCTGTACGAAGAATGACTGTACCTTCCACCTCGATCACATATTCACTACGCACTTTATCTGCTAATGCATGTGCTTCTGCCACATCTGGACTAAAAACGACTTGCGTAATACCAGTACGATCACGTAAATCAATGAAAATTAAACCACCAAGGTCACGACGGCGCTGTACCCAACCTTTTAATACGACTTTTTCGCCTTGTAACACTTCTGAAAGCTCGTTACTAGCATGTGTTCTTGTAGCCATTGTTAAATTCCTCCAAAATATCTTCAATTTATGTAGCATTTCACTACAAATGCCCTCTGTCTGTTTTTATGCTTGTTGTGTTAAATAGTTCACTAGCTCTGAGAATGTCACTTTGTGCTGTTCACCAGATTCCATATGTTTCACAGCAGCTGCCTGCTCTTCAAGTTCTGTTTCACCAAGAACAAGGGTATATTTTGCACCTAGACGATCCGCTGATTTCATTTGGGCCTTCATTTTACGGTCTAAATAATCCATCTCTGTCGCAAGGCCCTTCGCGCGGAAAGTACTTGTCAGCTCAACGGCCTTTTGCTTCGCTTCATCGCCCATTGCAATAATGTAAACATCTAGCCCTGAAGCTGTATCTAATTCAACGCCCTCCGCTTCAAGTGCCAGCAACAAACGCTCAATACTTAGTGCGAAACCAATACCTGGTACATCTGGACCGCCAATTTCTTGCACTAATCCATTGTAGCGTCCACCACCACACAATGTTGTAATGGCCCCAAAGCCAGATGCTGTGGACATAATTTCAAATGTTGTGTGATTGTAATAATCAAGTCCTCGCACAAGATTTGGGTCAACTTCGTAAGAAATACCCAATGTATCTAAGTATGTTTTCACTTGAGCGAAATAAGCAGCTGATTCTTCTGTTAAGAAATCAGTTAACGCAGGAGCCGTTTGCATTAATGGGTGCTCACGATCTACCTTACAATCTAAAATTCGTAATGGATTTTTTTGTAAACGACTTTGACAATCTGAGCAAAACTCATGAATATGTGGCTCAAAATGCTGTAATAACGCTGTACGATGCGTATCACGCGTTTCTTTATCACCAAGTGAATTAATTACTAATTTTAAATCCTTTAAACCCGCTGATTCGTAGACGTCCATTGCAAGAGCAATGACTTCTGCATCAATGGCAGGATCTGCTGAACCAATTGCTTCTACTCCAAACTGTACAAATTGACGATAACGACCAGCTTGTTGACGCTCATAGCGGAACATTGGTCCTAAGTAAGAAAGCTTAACTGGCTGATCTGGAGCACCAAACATTTTATGCTCCACATAGGCACGTACGACACCAGCCGTATTTTCTGGACGTAGTGTTAATGAACGCCCCCCACGATCTTCAAATGTATACATTTCCTTTTGCACAACATCTGTTGTTTCCCCAACACCACGTGCAAATAGATCCGTTTGCTCGAAAATTGGTGTGCGAATTTCGTTATAGCGATAAACACGACAAATATCACGAATAATCGCTTCAACCTTTTGCCATTTCTCAGATTGACCCGGCAAAATATCTTGTGTCCCTCGTGGCACTTTAAAACTCATGTAATTCCCTCCTATATCGATTGCTTATGATAGAGCAGCTGTCGTCCCACTTTGAGCGAAGGCATGCTTCGATTGAGCGGTTTTCTGTCCAGTTGGAGCGGGTAGCAACCTTTGATGAGCACTTTTCACTCTAGTTGGAGCACTTTCTCTCTTTTTAGGAGCGCCTTCCCCTCTTCTCTGAGCAAAAACAACCATCCTCGAATGAACGCATTACTTTTTGGACAACAAAAAAAGCCCCCGTCACCTTGCTATTGCAAGGGACGAGAGCTGTATAAGCTTCCGCGGTTCCACCCTAGTTGACACAAATCATTACATGTGTCCTCCTCGTAATCGGATAACGGCCGATTCCGTTTTTTCCTACTAGGCACTGCCTTTCAGAAAAAAGCCTCTCAAGTGTTATTCGCGTGATACATTTTTGTAGGAAAGATTGCAGCCTAAGTCTTTCCCTCTCTTTTCCAATAGTGGTATACGCTACTTGCTTGGTCATAAGCGATTAATCATTTTTCGATTACCCTTTATGTTAGTCACTAGCTAAGGCAATGTCAACTATTTTTGTATTTTTCATCAGTCTATATTGAAAATAACCAATTCTGTTACCATTTTACCACGAATTTTATGATAAAAGCATGGTAAAATAGCACAAGGAATAGGAGGAATCTGATGAGGACAAAAATTTTACATAGTATAATCATCTTCGTACTAATGGTAACGATGGCGATTCCCAATAAGAACTTTGTTCAAAGAGCTTCCGCTGATACCAGTGATCTAAAAGTCGCGGGAACGATTCTTCATTTGCGTGAGGGTCCTGGATTGTCTTATCCCATTATTACGACTTTAGAAGAAGGTGACCCTTTAACTTCAATCGGTCGAGAAGGTGATTGGTATCAAGTCAAAGCAGGTAACTACGAAGGATGGGTTGCCTCTTGGCTGACCGCACCTACAAATGCTAAACAAGCCATCGATAAAACCGTCATTTCACAAGTTGACCGTTTAAATATTCGAACAGAACCAGACATCTCTTCAGCAGTTCTTGGTCAACTTTCTACGGGTAACCAAGCAAACCTCATTGAAGAAAATGGAGAATGGGCAAAAATTGATTGGAATGGATTAACAGGATGGGTTTCGAAGGATTATGTCACGATCAACGATAATCCTAAAAAAGAAACAGAACCCAAAGAAGATGCTGTTGAAGTAACTACTACAACCGCAACACCTGCCAACAAGGATACAACCTTTACCATTTTAGTGGACGTCCTAAATATCCGAAAAAAACCAGACTTGAACGCTAAAAAAATCGGCACAGCAACAAAAGGTCAAGCCTTTAAAGTACTGGCGCATGAGCATAATTGGGTACAAATTCAGTACAATGATAAAAAAACGGGTTGGGTCTATAGTTTTTACGGTACATTTTCCAATAAAGTAAAGAGCACCTCAAAAACGTCAACTTCCAAAGAGTTGGAGTCTGTTACCATTATCTATAATGGGACAAATCTACGAACGGATGCCTCAACGGCAGCTGAAGTGGTTGAACGTGTAGATGCTGGTGTAAATTACCCGATTGTAGGCGTTAAAAATGATTTTTATGAAATACAATTAGACGACGAAAAAACAGCTTTTGTCGCGAACTGGGTAGTCACAACAAGTTCCAATAAAGCGCCAAATTCACAGAAAGAAAAAGAAGAGCCCCGTAAAAAAGGGACATTAAGCGGGTTAACGATAGTTGTTGATGCTGGTCATGGTGGGAATGACCATGGTACAACTGGTCAACGTGGTACAGAGGAAAAGGGCATTACTTTGAAAACGGCCACGCTGCTTGCTTCCAAGCTAAGTGCTGCTGGCGCGAACGTGGTCATGACGAGAGAATCAGATGAATATGTGGCATTGCGTAAACGTGTATCGATTGCCCATCAATATGAGGCAGATGCCTTTATTAGCCTTCATTACGATGCAACAGACGATAGCTCCATTAACGGCTTCACGTCTTACTATATGAATAGCAATCAAAAAGGGCTTGCTGAGGCGATTCATGATGGACTATCAAGTAAAATAGATTTGAGAGATCGTGGTGCACAACAAGGGAATTATTTAGTCCTACGAGAAAATCGTCAAAAGGCAGTCCTCATTGAGTTAGGCTTCTTGAGCAATTCAAGTGAGGAGCGCGTCATCACAACGGCGAAATTCCGTGAACAAGCGACTCTTGGTATTTATCAAGGGATTCTCAACTACTTTAATGAACAAGATGAATAAGCAAAAAAGCTGCGGATGATAACATCCACAGCTTTTTTCACTTCTCCACATTGAAAATAAAAATCCTATCCCCTAAGAATACAGATATTGGGGCTATGCAACTATGAAAAAAAGTAAGGACACTTTGCAGAAATCAACCCCTCACCTTGCCAAAAGGTCTTTTTCTGCTAGTGTCCTGATCTTTTTTCATATTTTAAGATATTCCTAATGCTACCGCAGCAATTAACGCTAGACACGCAATCACTGCCCATCCAAGAATCATCTTCCAGATAAACTTAATCCACTTTTCATATGGGATACCTGCAACGGCTAAATACGCCATTAACGCAGACGAAGTAGGGATAATAGAGTTCGTTAAGGAATCTCCATATTGGAAGGCTAAAACAGCCACTTGTCGTTCTAATCCTAATAAATCCGTAATTGGAATCATAATTGGCATTGTTGCAGCTGCCTGTCCACTACCAGATGAAATAAATAAATTCAAAAGGGCTTGGATAAGTAACATGCCGATTGCACTGATAGCATGTGGCAAATGTCCAATTGTTTCAGATGCCGCATAAACAATCGTATCGATAATTTTCCCCTGCTCTAAAACAACCGTAATAGCACGAGCAAAACCTACAATTAAAGCTCCAAACGTTACAGCCTTAGCTCCCTCAATAAAGGAATCAAAAATAGTGGCAGGTTTTAAACCACCAATTAGTCCTGCAATTAACCCCATAATTAAAAAGGATGCAGTTAGCTGCGTCAAGAACCAGCCCCAATTAAAGACACCATAAATATTAAAGCCAATCCCACAAGCCATGACAATAAATACAAATTTATGCTTGCCTGTTAATGTTGGGATGTCAATCGCAGATACATTGGATTTAGCTTTTTGCTCAATCTCATAAATAACGCTTGCCTGTGGATTCTTTTTCACCTTAAAAGCATAACGAGATACATAGAAAATCGCAAAAGCTAAAACAAAAACATAGACTACTGCACGGAAGCCAATTCCTGAGAATAATGGTACATCTGCTAATGATTGCGCAACACCTACTGTAAAGGGATTAAGCATTCCTCCAAAAAATCCACTGGCAGCACCAAGAGTGATCATGGCAGTTCCTGTTACAGCATCAAAGCCCATTGCACGTGCAATGGCCACACCAATCGGCACGAAAATAATTGTTTCTTCCGCCATCCCCATTGTAAAACCACCAACAGAGAATAAAATCATCGATAAAGGAATAAGTAATTTTTCTCTTCCCTCTAAAGCTTTTACTCCTTTATAGACACCAGCCTCAATCGCACCTGTAGAACGAATAATGCCAAACACACCACTGACTAAAAAAATATAGAAAATGATTTGAGCCCCTTTTTCAAGACCCATTGGAACGGCTGTAAACATTTCGAAAAAGGAAACTGGCTCACTCTCAATATGATGATAGCTTCCATCTACAACGAGCATTCGCCCTTCCTCATCCTCTACACGTTCGAACTCACCTGCTGGTATGATGTAGCTTGCAATACCTGCTAAAAAAATGATGGCAAAAATAATCGTATATGTATGAGGTACCTTCAACCAGCTTTTCTTCTTTATCCCCTGTTCATTTTCCATTAAACCACGCTCCTTTTTCTCTATTTAGACATTTTCACAACATTGTCGCTATTTGTCGCTAATTGAAAATAAATATACATGAGTTTAAATTTATTGTAAAGTATTAATTTTCTATTATTTTAGCAAGCATACTTTATAGTTACCTTATTATTAAGCTTCTTGGCTGACCTTGGCTATAAAGATCCTC
This sequence comes from Lysinibacillus sp. FSL K6-0057, assembly GCF_038630885.1. NCBI lineage: Bacteria > Bacillati > Bacillota > Bacilli > Caryophanales > Bacillaceae > Lysinibacillus > Lysinibacillus sp. FSL K6-0057. The sequence goes on from NZ_CP152047.1 coordinate 3,466,433, forward strand.
CTTCCCCACAAACACGAGTAATCGGATAATAATGTACATCCACAGATTATTAATGTTAAATTCATTATTTTTCTAAAATAAAATTATCAATCTAATTGTCGTCATCTAACATACACATGATGTTCGTTTCACATTGTTCAATCAAGAGATGGGTATAGTCTGTGGTGAAGACAGCAATGTGTTTGATAAGCATTTTGAATATGGATGGTTTGTTGTCGCTTTTAACCATAATTCCCAATTTAAAATAAGCATGTTAACTGTCAAATTAGCGGGCAAATATAAGTCGATTGTATATGGAATGCTTTTATTTTCATTGCATTCATAATGAAGGGATTGAACTGCTAATAATACGTTTGCTGAAGGTAATGAATGAGGAGGAGAGGTAGAAACACCTTTTATATTATTCCAAAAAAACATTTGCAGGATCACTACTATTTGTCATTCAAACATTTTCATTTACCATAAACAGATAAAAAAAGAACCTTCTATCATCTATTATGATTGGAAGGTTCATACTTTCTCATTTTTTTGTAGTTTCCAATGTAACCCATACAATTTCCTCCATTCGAATGAAGAAAGGCGTACGATTCATCTCAAGGATCATATGGTCAGGTAGTATGGATAATAAAATACCTTTTTGAATATTTTTTTCTGTTTGCACAACTACTGCCTGACCAATCATCATGTTAAGCGTTTCGTATAAATATGGATTGGTTATACTTCTCGTCTGCGTCATGTTCATAGACACCCCTTCCTATAAAACTAACCATACTCTTTAGTATATGAAGGAATTATAGGAAACGTTCCATTATTTTGACTCTAGAAGAATTGTGACTGGACCATCGTTAATTAGTGCTACATCCATCATTGCACCAAAAATACCTGTTTCCACATGTAAGCCGTGCTCGCGTAATGCTTGATTAAAGGCCTCCCACAGCGGCTCAGCTGCTTCTGGTCTAGCTGCATTTATAAAACTTGGACGATTCCCTTTTTTTGCATCCCCATACAACGTAAATTGTGAGACGGACAAAATAGCGCCTCCATGCTCTAAGATCGAATGATTCATTTTTCCATCTGCATCTTCCCAAAGACGTAAATTGGCTACTTTTTTTGCTAAATAGGCAACATCCTCATGTGTATCTTCATTTGTAATCCCCACTAAAAGAACATAGCCATGATCAATCGCTCCTGTAACAGTTCCGTCCACTGTTACAGAGGCAGCTTTACTGCGCTGTAATACTACTTTCATGTATTAAAACCCCAATTCTATATTGCCTATCAATTAGTTAATGACACGCTGCACTGAATAAATATCAGGTGTTTGTTTAATTCGCTCAACAACCTTATGCAAATGTGAGATGTTTGAAATAGAAATTGTTAAATGAATTGTTGCCATTTTATCACGGTCAGCACGACCACTGACTGCCAAAATATTTGTTTTTGTCTCACTAACGATTTGCATAATTTCATTTAATATACCAGGTCGATCAAAGGCTGATACTTCGATATCGACTGGATATTCTTTTTTCTCAGGAATGACACCATGCTCCCATTCCACTTCAATTAAGCGCTCCTGCTCATCCTCTATTTGAATATTTGGGCAGTCCTCACGATGGACAGAAACACCTCTACCCTTCGTAATAAAGCCTACAATATCATCACCAGGAACAGGTGTACAGCAACGAGAAAGTCGAATAAGCATATTGTCAATGCCCTTTACAATAACACCGGATTCCGTCCGTTTTTGTGGAATTGGATTTTTCATTTTTTGTTCGATTTTCTCTAAAGCTTCTTCCTGCTCACGCTCTTTACGACGTTTTTCTGCTAGACGATTTACTATCTGCTGCGCTGTAATGCCACTCACGCCAACTGCCGCATACAAATCTTCTTCATTTGTATAGTTAAATTTATCGCATACACGTTTGAGGTTTTCAGAAGACATTGTTTCCTTTAAATCGAAATCCTGCGCACGGATTTCTTTTTCAATCATTTCTTTACCTTTGATAATATTTTCTTCACGTAGATGTCGCTTAAAGAATTGCTTAATCTTATTTTTCGCCTGAGAGGATTGTGCTATTTTTAGCCAATCGCGACTCGGACCAAAGGATTGTTTAGAAGTTAAAATTTCAATGATATCACCTGTCTTTAATGGTGTATCAAGCGGTACCATTTTCCCATTGATTTTCGCCCCAATCGTACGATTTCCGACTTCTGAATGGACACGGTAAGCAAAATCAATAGGAACAGAACCTGCTGGCAATTCAATGACATCGCCTTCAGGTGTAAATACATAAACCATATCAGAAAATAAATCAAATTTTAAGGATTCCATAAATTCTTCTGCGTTGGAAGATTCATTTTGGAACTCTAAAATTTCGCGGAACCACGTTAATTTTTGATCGACATTCTGCTTTTGATGATCGACGTTTTTGCCTTCTTTATACGCCCAGTGTGCCGCAATCCCGTACTCTGCAATTTTGTGCATTTCCTTCGTGCGAATCTGTACCTCCAATGGGTCACCATAAGGTCCAATAACGGTCGTGTGCAGGGACTGGTACAGGTTTTGTTTTGGCATAGCAATGTAGTCTTTAAAGCGCCCTGGCATTGGTTTCCAGAGTGTATGCACAATCCCTAATACGGCATAGCAATCTTTAATACTATCGACAAGAACACGAATGGCTAATAAATCATAAATTTCATTAAACTGTTTCTTTTGTAGCACCATTTTTCGATAGATACTGTAAATATGTTTTGGTCGACCATAGACATCTGCGTCAATTTCAACCTCATTCAGTTGTGATTTCATCTCAGCCATCACATTTTCTAAATAAGCTTCACGTTCATCACGTTTTTTCTTCATCAGACTGACAATACGATAATATTGCTGTGGGTTTAAATAGCGCAGTGCTGTATCTTCAAGCTCCCATTTTACAGTCGATATTCCAAGACGATGAGCAAGAGGTGCAAAAATCTCTAGCGTCTCTTTTGAAATACGTCGTTGCTTTTCAGCAGGTAAATGCTTTAACGTACGCATATTATGAAGACGATCTGCTAGCTTAATGAGGATGACACGGATATCCTGTGCCATAGCCACAAACATTTTCCGATGATTTTCAGCCTGCTGCGCCTCTTTTGATAAATATTTAATTTTCCCTAGTTTGGTAACACCATCAACAAGCACAGCTACCTCTTCGCCAAATTCACGTACCAAATCATCCCGCGTAAAATCCGTATCTTCGACAACATCATGTAAAAAACCTGCCGCTACAGTTTCTGGGTCCATTTGTAATTCAGCTAAAATACCTGCTACTTGTACTGGGTGAATAATATACGGTTCACCAGAGCTACGGAATTGCTCAATATGGGCATCCCTTGCTAATTCATATGCTTTTTTCACGAATGCGACATTTTCATCATTCATGTAGGATTTGACTAACTCAAAAACGTCCTCAGGAGTCAAAATTTGCTCTTTCGCCATAACATGTCCACCTTGCTCGTCAAATTTTTCAGATTAGATATAAACTTAATTGTATAAAATATTGTAGCCTATTGTAAAGAGACTGTATCATTTAGTTTAGTTAATCTCGTGAACAGTTCGAAAAATGGAAAAAATATTCTTCTTTTTAATAAAAAAGACCCTCTGCGACTTCACGTCACAAAGAGTCCTTGTTTCGACAAATGGATTAATGTAATTGATTATAAGCTACAGCAATTTTCGCGCCGACTACTGCATTGTTTTTCACTAATGCAATATTGGCATCAAGACTTTTACCTTCTGTTAATTCTTTCACTTTGCCAAGTAAGAATGGTGTAACGTTTTTACCTTGAATGCCATTCTCTTCCGCTTCAACTAAAGCTTTTTCAATAATGTTTGTAATAAATGTATGCTCTAATGCTTCCGCCTCAGGAATTGGATTTGCAATGACTGCGCCACCTTTTAAGCCTAATTGCCATTTCGCAGATAGCATTGCTGCAATTTCCTCAGGTGTATCCAATTGGAAGTTTACATCGAAACCACTTTGACGTGTGTAGAATGCTGGTAATTCATCCGTACCATAACCAACCACTGGCACACCTTTTGTTTCAAGATATTCTAGTGTAAGACCGATATCTAAAATTGATTTTGCGCCCGCACAGATAACGGCAACATTTGTTTGTGCTAATTCTTCTAAGTCAGCAGAGATATCCATTGTTGTTTCAGCACCGCGGTGTACACCACCAATTCCGCCTGTTACAAAGATTTCAATACCTGCAAGCTCTGCACAGATCATTGTCGCTGCAACTGTTGTAGCACCTAATTTTTTCGTTGCTAGTAAGAAACCTAAGTCACGACGTGAAGCTTTCGCAACACCTTGAGCATTACCGAACATTTCTAGTTCTTCATCTGATAGACCGATTTTAATTTTTCCATCAATTAATGCAATGGTTGCAGGGACTGCACCATTATCGCGAATAATTTGCTCAACTTCACGCGCAGTTTGCACGTTTTGTGGGTATGGCATACCGTGTGAAATAATTGTTGATTCTAATGCAACGATTGGTAGACCTTTTGCTTGTCCTGCTTTTACTTCTTCTGATAATACGATGAATTCTTTCATGTTGTTATTCCTCCATTTCATTTTTCAACAAATCTACTGATAATTCAGGTCTTACTGTATAAGGAGATGCCAATGTATTTTTTGCATTGGTTAATCCAGCATCAATACATGTCTCAAAAGATTGTCCAGTCAACCAACTGTGAATGACAGCGCTGACAAAGGCATCTCCTGCTCCTGTTACATCTTCAATTTTGTCAATCACTTTGGCAGCAAATTGATGAGGCGCAATCGTTGTAGATGCTGCATAAACGCCCTTACTGCCAGCCGTGATAATGACATGTTCAGCACCTAGTTGTAGAAGCTGTTGTAATGCTTTTTCATAATGGGTAGCGTTTTCAATTTTATGTCCAACAATCGTTTCCGCTTCATCTGTGTTACAAATAAACCAAGTTACGCCTTGTAATGTTTCAGGTAGTCGATTCATTTTTGGCGAAGATACCGGCACAATGACAAGTGGAATAGCACGAGCAATGGCTACTTGCTGGATATACGCCACTGTTTCTTTTGGACAGTTTAAATCCAAAATAAAACATCCCGCGTTCACTAGCATTGTTTCATGTTTTTTCAACAAGCTAGGTAACAGAAGGTCATAAACCTCCATATTCGCTACAGCTAGTGCTAGCTCACCTTGTTCATCCATTATGGCAGTATAAGAACCCGTAGAAGCCTCTGCTAGCTGCTCTACATAACGTAGATTCATAAAGGATTCCGAAGCTTCTTGGATCACTTGCCAATCAGCATCTTTCCCTGCCGTTGTTAGTAACGTCACTTGGTGGTTTAATCTGCCTAAGTTTTCAGCAATATTTCGACCAACACCACCTACACTAAAGGAAGAACTGGCAGGGTTAGATGTTCCAAATTGAACATTGCCCTTTACATGGAATTTGCGGTCTAAATTAGCTCCACCGATGCAAATAATTTCATTTTCCTCGGGTAAAATATAAGCACGACCTACAATTTTTCCTTGCTTCGTTAAACTAGACACTAAATTAGCAAGCACGGGACGTGACAGATTCATTGTATCTGCCATTTCTTGCTGAGACATAAACGGATTCTGGCGAATTAAAGCAAGCACCGCCTGTTCTCTTTCATTCATAGCATCACCTTTTATTATATTTGTTTATATTATAAACTTTTGTTTGTATTATGTCAAAAGATTCTTTATTAAAAAAGTTGAACCTCATCATACCGAGGTTCAACTTTTATTTGTTTATGCTTGCTGGGGTGTTTGCTTTTTAACAATGATGACGAATAAACTGGCCATTGCACAAAACATCCCTGCAAGGAAAAAAGCCCACGTATAGGAATTAAAAAATTTATAAATCAACCCTCCACCATACGCAGCAACCGCCGCTCCTGCTTGATGGGAGGCGAATATCCAGCCGTAGATAATACTACTTTTATGCATACCAAAAATTTGTCGTGTCATACTGATGGTTGGTGGCACAGTAGCAATCCAATCTAGTCCATAAAAGATGGTGAAAATCGTTAGTAAAACAAAAGACCCTTGCGCGAGTGCATAAGGAAGTAATAAAAGAGAAGCGCCTCTTAACATGTAATACCAAAACAACAACCAACGATTGTCGAAGCGATCAGATAACCAGCCAGAGGCAGTCGTGCCTAATAAATTAAAAACGCCCATAAAGGAAAGAAGTGATGCAGCGGTAACTAAAGGAACACCAAAGCTAATACAATAAGAGACAAAATGAGTACCAATTAATCCGCTTGTCGATAGACCACAAATAAAAAAGCTGCCTGCTAGTAACCAAAACGCTTTAACCTTAATCGCCTCTAATAAACCATAAAAAGCCATGCTTATTGGATTCTTTTTTTGCTGTATTAGATGTTCTTCTATAGTCTCTTCTTGTCCATAAGGTGTCAAACCAATATCCTGGGGCTTATTTTTAATAAAAATAGCAATCATGAAGAACATTATTGTACTAAGGAGTAGCATTAATGCGATAGCCCATCGCCAAGAATAGTGTTCGATGATGATAGCTAGCACTGGCAGTAAAATTAACTGACCCGTGGCTGTACTTGCCGTTAAAATACCAACTGCTAACCCTCTGCGTTTTACAAACCAATGATTCGCAACATATGGACTAAGCACCGTTAAAAATAGACTCGCTCCAAGACCAATAATGCCTCCCCAAATAACGATTAACTGCCAAGATTGACTCATCAAAAATGTTAAAGTCATTCCTACTACTAAAGTGGCCATGGCGCTGAGCATCATTTTCTTTAAGCCAATGACTTCAAGTAGTGCAGCCATAAATGGTCCAGATATGCCATATAAAAACAAACTTACAGCGAAAGCTAAAGCAATGGTTGAACGATCCCAGTGAAATTCTTTTTCAAGGGGATCGATAAACACACCAGATGATGACATCGTAATCCCTGCGACAATAATCGAGAAAAATGTGACGATCAAAATAAACCAACTATAATGAACACGCTTCACCCTAACACCTTCTTTTCTTATGATAGACCGCAAAACATGTATATACATGTTTAAGTCTATTCATTTCATTTATATGTATATACATGTATAATGATAGTAATCGTTCATAAAGCTGTCAAGAAGTAATTTCTAGTTTTTGGGTGTATACTAACAATAAGTAGAATCCCTTCAAAGGAGTACTGTCGATGAAGAATCAACTTAAAAATATTGATTATACACAAATATGTGTTTGTGCAAACCTTAGAAAGAAAACAAGGGTTGTCACGCAATTATATGATAAGCTGCTACAGCCTACTGGTTTAAAAGTTACACAATATTCGATGCTTGCACATATCGACCTTCAACAAGCTGTGTCAATCAGCCGTTTAGGTGAAATATTACAACTCGATCAAACCACTGTTACACGTAATATTAATCTATTAAAGCAACATGGCTATGTTGAATTAAAGCGAGATACAAATGATGCTCGCACAAAAAAAATTACGCTCACTGAAGAAGGCTTAGAAAAGCTACATGAAGCCGCACCTATTTGGCAAGGAATTCAAGATAGAATCATCGAGGATATTGGAACCGAAAAATACGCAGATTTCTACGATACCTTGCGAACAATGCAAAAAATTATTCAAGCATATGACGAAGTATAAAAAAAGCGCCCACAGTGTAGGGCGCTTTTTCAATGCTCTTAATATTGAATAAGTGTTTTAATATTTAAATCGCCAAGCTTCTCGCGACCATTTAATTCTAAAAGTTCGATTAGGAATGCGCAGCCGACTACCTGACCACCTAATTGTTCCACTAAACGCACTGTTGCTTCAACTGTTCCCCCAGTAGCTAGTAAATCATCACAGATTAACACCTTTTGACCAGGCTTAATCGCATCGTGATGCATTGTTAATGTATCTTTTCCATACTCTAGACCATAGTCCGCACTAATCACCTCACGTGGTAATTTACCTGGTTTACGAACAGGTGCAAAGCCAATTTCAAGTGCATAGGCAACTGGGCAACCGATAATAAACCCACGAGCTTCAGGGCCAACCACAATTTCAGCTCCCACTTCTTTTGCATATTCTACAATTTGATCTGTTGCATATTTGTAAGCAGATCCATTATCCATAATTGTCGTAATATCTCTAAAAGTAATGCCTTCTTTTGGCCAGTTTTCAACCGTTGTAACATATTGCTTTAAATCCATGTTCTTGCTCCTCCTACGAAACGTTATACGTCCGTTTATGTTAATCGTTCATCAAACCATTGTTTTAATTCTATATAAGGTGCATAGACAAGCTTTTGCTCCATTTCAATCTGTTCTGAACGTTGTTTGTAAGACGGTGCCTCTGTTAGTGCTTGTTTTGGGGCATTCACGTTGACAGTCGTCAGTCCACTCTCCATTTTAACAAAATCAAGCTCAAAAAACACCTGTGTCATAAATTTTAATGTTTCTAATGGCCAGCCCGTATGCTTCGCTAAATCTGCAATATGCATATCAAGTGGAAAGGCTGGTCGATTTTTCAAGAATTTATAATACCAAGCAAATTGTTCACGAGTAGGTAAACCACTAAAGTATTGCGAATCGGGCATATAAAAATGTGCATAAATACGTGAAGGTGTTGTCTTCTGTAAAACGTCTTCTAGCTTTTGAACATGGTGTGGCAAGTCTAAGAGCACGATGTAATCACTTTGTTCAATTTTTGAAAGGGTTGGGTCAACCAATGTAATAGGTGCACCAATTAATGATTGATAATAGGTCATCGTTTCTGGACGAAAGGCGATAAACTGTGCCTCGTCCTTCGGTACCGTATTCAGCCATCGAGCTGTTTGGCGGATACCACGAATATCAAATAGTTGCCATTCTGTTGTTTGGACATCCTCGATCATAAATTGGGCTTTTTTACGTCCCTGCCATTCGTTAATTTGCAAATCACCTATAAAGGAAACTTTGATGCCATACGTTAATTCATCATGTAAATGCCCTTTATTAAAACCAACACTATCCAATTTGTCATAGCCGTTTGTTATTTCCATTTTAATATGATTCTCGGCCGCTCCAATTTTACGCATGGAGGCGATTTCTACATCCTCAAGCACATAAACAGGCTTCGGGAAATCTGTGCCGAATGGTCCTAATGTTGAAATTTCCTCAATAGCATCTGCTGAAATTTCGTCAATGCTGAGCGGAATATCAATATGCACGATCGGTGTTAATTGCTCCTCTGTTAAGCAGGCTCTGGCCTGCGCATCCAAGCGCTTACGTAGTTCATCCACATGCTCTAATGATAAGGTCATACCTGCAGCCATAGGATGTCCACCAAAATGCGGTAAAATATCTCGATTTTTAGCTAGTTCGTTATATAGATGGAATCCTTCAATGCTTCGAGCAGAGCCTTTTGCTGTGCCCTTTTCGGGATCGAGTGACAGCACAATCGTTGGACGATAATATAGTTCAACGAGACGTGAGGCTACAATTCCCACAACACCTGCATTCCAGCCCTCGCCAGCAACAACAAGAACTAAGGAATTGCCGACTTTTTCATCTGCTTCAATCAGTGCAATGGCTTCATCCGTAATACTTTTCACAATATCTTTGCGCTCGGTATTGCAGGCATTTAACTGTTTTGCCAATGCGGTTGCTTTAGCATTATCCTCTGCCATTAATAATTCCACGCCAGGAGCCGCTTCACCAAGTCGACCAACGGCATTTAATCGCGGCCCAAAATAAAAGCCAATCGTTTCTTCCGTAATTTTTGTCTGTTCTGTACTGGCTATGTTACACATCGCTTGTACCCATGGGCTAAGAGAACGGCGCATTTCCTGTATACCCCGCTTCACGAGATAACGATTTTCGTCCACCAAAGGGACTAAATCTGCTACAGTGCCAATCGCCACAAATTCAATTAAATGGCTTGGTAGTTCACCATATAGAGCATGTGCCAGCTTAAAGGCAACCCCTACTCCCGCTAGCTCGCCAAACGGATATTGTCCTTCTGGTATTCGAGGATGAAGAATAATATCTGCTGGCGGTAGCTCCTCACCTGGTTCATGGTGATCTGTCACAATGACATCCATGCCAAGCTCCTTTGCTACTCGAATAGGCTCGATACCAGTTATCCCATTATCCACTGTAATGATTAGCTGTACATCCTCCTCATAGGCCTCCCGAAATAGGGCTTCATGCGGACCATAACCATGGATAAAACGATTCGGAATTTTAAAGGAGACGTCCGCTCCTAGATCTAGTAAAACATGTAACATAACGGTTGTGCTTGTCACACCATCTGCATCATAATCACCATACACTAAAATTTTCTCACCATTATCTAGTGCTTGTTCAATTCGTGCCACTGCTTCAGCCATACCATGCATAAGAAATGGATCATGGATATTTGCCTCAGTCATATTTAATAAGCTTTCTGCGTCAGCTGTTGTTTCGCAGCCTCGTGCTGCTAAAATTTTTGCTGCAATCGCAGAAAGTTGTAAGTCATTTTGTAATGCTTGTACAAGTGTTGCGTCTGGACGCTCCACCTGCCATCTTTTTTTCGATAGAATCATCTTCTCACTTCCTTACGAAAGCTATTATACCGAATTTCTATAGGTTACGCACTATCCGTCAGATTGATAGTTTTATCCATTACTTTTTAATTTCTATCCGTCACTTTTCCATATCTATCTGCCAATTACAGCATTCTATCCACATCACTACAAAAAAAGCCTACTCCCCTAAAGAGTAGACTTCTCTAACATACCTTTTGAAGCGGCTACCAATGCTTCCACTGTTGCCAAATCCCCTTCATGCAATGCTGTAACAATGGCACTACCGACAATCACGCCATCTCCCAAAGCCCCCATCTTTTTCACTTGCTCGGGTGTTGATATGCCAAAGCCTGCAAGCACAGGAATTGGACTTGCTTGACGTAGGCTTGCAAAATGCTGTTCTAAATTATCGGCAAAACGCGACCTTGCGCCTGTAATGCCATTGACGGTCACTGCATAAACAAAGCCCTGACTTGCTGAAGCAATACGAGCGATTCGCTCAGGTGGGCTTGTTAATGAGACGAGTTGCACAACATCGATGCCATATGGATTTAATGCCTCACGTAACAACTCACTTTCTTCCAATGGGACATCTGGTACAATTAATCCCTTCACTCCCCCAGCTACACAGGCTTGCGCAAAGGCCTCTAAGCCATACGCTAATACTGGATTGAAATAAGTCATGACTACGAGAGGCACTGTTATTTCATCTTTAAATGACGCAAGTGTTTGCAATACGTTTCTTAATGTCACTCCGGCTGCAAGTGCTCGTTCTCCTGCTCGTTCAATCGTTGGACCATCTGCGACAGGATCTGTAAAAGGAATCCCTACTTCAATAGCTGTTACCTCTAATTGCTGCAGTTTTAAAATAGTCGGCTTAATGGTCTCTAGCCCTCCATCACCTGCCATGATATAAGGTATAAAAGCTTTATGTCCTGCAACCTTTGCTTGTTCGATCGCTTGCTGTAAAGTCGTCATTTAACATCCCCTCCTAGTGCTGCTCGAACTGTGTGAACATCTTTATCTCCTCGACCAGATAAACACACCACAATAATTTGATCTTTTGTCATAGTCTTTGCAAGTTTTGCTGTGTAAGCAATGGCATGGGAACTTTCAAGCGCAGGTAGTATCCCCTCAGTTCGGCTTAATAATTGTAAGGCTTCCAGTGCTTCAGCATCTGTGATGGAGTCAAATTGTGCTCGACCAATATCATGTAAATAACAATGCTCTGGCCCTTTCCCTGGATAATCTAACCCAGCCGAAATAGAATGAGCTTCTTGGACAAAGCCGTTTTCGTCCTGTAATAAATACATGTAGGCGCCATGCAATACACCTAATTGTCCACCTGCGATGGCCGCTGCATGCTTCCCAGTTTCAAGACCACTTCCTGCCGCCTCCACACCGTATAAGGCAACTGATTCATCATCAACAAATGGATGAAACATACCGATTGCATTACTCCCGCCTCCAATACAGGCAACAACTGCATCTGGTAAACGACCCTCTTTTTGCATGATTTGCTTTCTTGTTTCTACCCCGATGACACGCTGAAAGTCTCGGACAATTTTCGGGAATGGATGTGGACCTAAGGCAGAGCCTAAAATATAATGGGTGTCCTCAACATTTGTCACCCAATAGCGTAGTGCAGCATTCACAGCATCCTTTAATGTTTTAGAACCACTTTCCACCGATTGAACTTTTGTGCCAAGCAGCTCCATACGAAAGACATTTAACTGCTGACGTTTGATATCTTCTGCACCCATAAAAACAACACATTCAAGATTTAATAATGCACATGCAGTAGCCGTTGCTACACCATGCTGACCAGCTCCTGTTTCAGCAACAATTTTCTTTTTGCCCATGCGTTTGGCTAGAAGTGCTTGCCCAATCGCATTATTAATTTTATGTGCACCTGTATGGTTTAAATCTTCGCGCTTTAAATAAATCTTTGCTCCATCTAGTGCCTTTGTTAAATTTTCTGCGTAATAGAGCGGTGTTTCACGTCCAACATACTCCTCTAAATAATAGGACAGCTCCTCTGTAAATACTGGATCTTTTAATGCTTCGTCATAGGCAATTTCTAATTCTAGCAAAGCTGTCATTAATGTTTCTGGCACAAATCGTCCGCCAAATTGCCCAAAACGTCCTTCCTTTGTCGGTACACTATTTGCTATTGATATTCCCATCATCTGCTCCCCCTCTTTACTGCCTGTAAAAATGCTTGTATTTTGGTAGAATCCTTGATTCCATCTGTTTCCACACCACTCGATACATCCACCATAAAAGGACCTACATCTGTAATAGCTGCTTCAATATTGTCTACATTGAGACCACCCGCTAATAGTAACTTTTCTTTCGGAATACCTACTTGCTCAAGCAGTGTCCAATCAAAAGTGTGACCACTCCCGCCTTTAAACTCTGTACCAGGCGCGTCGAATAAATAATAATCTACCTGATAGTTAGCAGCCGCTTGAACATCCTCTTGTCCTCGTATCGACAATGCCTTGATGGCAGGATAGCCTTGCTCCTGAATAAATGCTGGCGTTTCCTCCCCATGATATTGCACATAATCTAAAGGCACTCGCTCTACCGCTTCCTTTAATTCAGCTGGCGTTGGATTGACAAAGACACCTATTTTCAAAACGCCTTGTGGTACATGCTTCGCTAACTGTTGGGCTTGCTCAATGGATACACGACGTTTACTCGGTGCAAAAACAAAACCTATAGCATCTGCACCAGCATGAATCGCTGTTTTGACATGTGCTTGTTCCTGTAATCCACAAATTTTGACCTTTGTCATACTGATGCCCCCTCCTTACTTACCTGCAATTGGCGTAGTGCTTGCCCCGCATCCCCACTCCGCATTAATGCTTCACCTACAAGGACACCACTAGCCCCCATCAAGGCTACTTGCTTCGCATCTTCTTTTGACCATATACCGCTTTCACTAATTAATACTCGCTCCTCATCAAATGGAAACACATCGGCAATTTCTCTTGTGCGCTCTAGGCTTACTTCAAAGGTACGTAAATCTCGATTATTCACGCCAATTAACTTTGCATCTACTGCAAGTGCACGTTCAAGCTCCACACGATCGTGTACTTCCACTAAAACTTCTAGGCCTAAGCCCGTTGCATAGCTATATAAATCACGTAAGGCATCGTCTGTTAAAGCCGCTACAATTAATAAAATAATGGATGCACCTGCTGCCTTCGCAAATCGAATTTGCACCCGATCAATCATAAAATCCTTACAAAGAAGAGGCGTATCGACTGCACGAGCAACTGCTGCTAAATCTTCAAAGGAGCCTTCAAAAAACTCCTTGTCTGTTAAGACTGAAATAGCTGCTGCTCCTGCTTGTGCATAGACTTGTGCTTGAGCAACTGGGTCTGCCCCACCAGCAATTAATCCCTTGGAAGGTGAGGCACGCTTCATTTCAGCAATGACTTGTAGTGTATGGGCTTGACGCAATGTCTCAACTAATGATGGACGTGGCGTTTCAGTAAAATTTGCTAAAGGATCTGGCTGCTCTAATAAAGCGCCTACCTCGATCTTCTTTTGCTGTAAAATTTTATTGAGTATATTCATTACCCTACCTCCACTTCTTTAATTTGCTTGCTATAGGTAACAGCCGCTTCTAATTTTTGTCGTGCTCGCCCACTAAAAATACTTTCCTTTGCCATGGCTACACCTTCTTTAATGGTTTCTGCTTGACCATAACCAAATAAGCCGATACCAGCATTTAATACTACTGTATCTAAATAAGGACTCTGCTCCCCAGCCAATATTTTTTGCATAATCACTGCATTTTCATCTGCATTGCCACCACGGATGGCCTCTAAAGGTGCCGTTTGAAGACCGATATCTTCTGCAGTTAGGGAAAAGGGAATTAGATCCCCTTTATCTACTAAAACCAATGTATTTTGCCCTGCTAATGAAGCCTCATCTAAGCCTTGTGGTCCGGAAACGACAATGGCCCGCTCACGTCCAAGCATTTGTAAGACTGAGGCATATTCCATAACAAAATTCGGTCGATTAATGCCCGTAAATTGTGTGGACAATGGGACTGGATTTGTTAAAGGGCCAACAAGATTAAAGATCGTTGGTTTACCTAATGAACGGCGAACTTCACCAATTCTTTTTAATTTCGGATGGACATTCGGTGCATAAATAAAAGCGATTCCCTCTCTCTCTAGCAAATCGACTGTTTGTGGGATGGTAATTGCTGTATGAATACCTAGTGCTTCTAACACATCTGAGCTACCAGAGGAGGAAGAGATTTTACGGTTCCCATGTTTGGCAATTTTGACACCTGCTCCAGCTAACACGAAAGCAGAAGCTGTACTTATGTTAAAGGTATGAAGACCATCTCCCCCTGTACCGCAATTATCCATATAGTGATCTTCCTTTACGGCTACATCGAGAGCAAAAGATCGCATAGTGGTCGCTAATGCTGCTACTTCATGTGCAGTTTCTCCCTTCGCAGATAAAGCTGTTAAAAAGCTGGCCATTTCTTCTTTAGGTGTGTCATCCTGAAACAACCATTGGGCTGCCTGCAACATTTCTTCGTATATGAGATGTGTTCCCTGCAGTACTTTCTGTTGTAATTGCTCCATTAGTTTCGCCCTCCATTGTTCACCAGTAACTGTAAAAATGCCTGTTCTTCCGCTTGCACTTTTTGTAAAACGTTTTCCACATTTGTATACTTGGTCATAGTTATTGTTGATTGCATATGCATAGTATCCTGTTTAATCACAATAGATTGCCCTGTTAAGGCAAAATCCAAATGACCATTAAACCCAATAAAGCCAAGAGCACCAAAATTACCAGCTGTATGCGGAAAATCCGTTGCTGAACTTGGTGATATAGTTGCTGCTAAAACATCAAGGGCATGCAGCATTGGTAAGAGCTTTCCCTCAATCCTAGATGTCATATGCAGTGCCTTTTTTGACCTCTGGATACGCATAGCCTCCATGACCTGAACAGAATCCGGGAAACAAACCGACTGTAATTCTTGCTGAACAGCACTAACAAGAAGTGCATGCGATTGTCTAATGCTCGCATGGTTGTATAATTGGCGTTCATTTTCTAAATCTTCATTTTTTGTCTCCCCTCGTGGGCATGTTCCCTCTGTAGGCGTCGCAATAACTCTTTCACCTTTTACTCGGATTAAACTTTCAGGAGAAGTACCTAACACAACATGATCCTCAAATTCTACATAATACAGATAAGATGCAGGCTTTTTTTTGCGCAGTTGCCGATACAAAGCCAACGTATCACCTTGAAAGTTGGCTACATCACGCTTCGGCAGAACTACTCTTGTTATGTCATCATGTAAATTGGCTTGCATTGTCTGTAAAACCGTTGCAAATGATTCATTTGTTGTAGCATCAAGTGGTTGATAACGATAAGATGCTTCGTCACTGATCTGCCCATTTACTATTTGTTGAGCCAATTCTTCCAAATCAGGTTGTTGTTTTTCTGCATCAATATTTGTATGAATCAATGTCACTTCATCTGTTTGATGATCGAATACAATGATTGTTTCATAGACATGAAAATGAGCATCAGGCAGTTCTATTTTCTTGTCTACGAACATCGTTGTGCCGCCAAAACCTATATATCCGACAGCACCACCTGAAAAAGGAAATTGTGTCGTATTGGAGATGCGTGGCATGAGTCGTTTAAGAAGGACAAAGAGCTCACCTTTATGCACATATGTTTTCCCTGTTTTATAGGAAACCTCTTGGATTTCTTCGCCCACTCCTTTATATGTTTTTCGTGGATTGGCACCAATAAATGAATACCTTCCTGCTCCTTCATGTTGAGCAGAACTTTCCAATAAAAATTTATGTTTTCCCTGTAAACGCCTGAAAATTAAAATAGGTGTTAAGGAATCGCCATTGATGGTTTTCATTTTTGTTCTTGAACTCGTTGTTTGCATAGCTATTTTGCTCCTTTTTTCAAAGATTCCTTTAGCTAATGTTTAGACGAATGCTGAATGAAAATAAAAAAGCCCTCTGCAAAAAGGATTATTCCTAATTGCAGAGGACGATTATGACCGCGTTGCCACCTCATATTAGAGCATATGCTCTCACTTTTGTGCTTTTCATCATATGTATGTTAAACCACACCTTGAAAGCACCCCTATAACGTGGGGAATCACGTTCGCTTTTTATAAGCGACTCTCATAAGTCCATTCACATAAGCTGTAAATCAGTTTACACCATCCACTGACTCTCTTTATTACACACTTATGCTACTACTCTTATTCAACAATTTCTCAGCTATTCTCATCTAAACTCAGCTCATCTGTTCTTTGGCTGACCTCGCTCCCGAGACCTTCTACCTTGACCGAACAAAAAGTTAGCCTTAATTCTATGCCAATCCAATACTATTGTCAATCAATTCTGACGAAAAAAGTTTAAATACCTATTTTATCAGAACAATCAAAAGTAGGTATATTATCCTTCTATAAAAATTTATTAGAGAAGAATATTTCCTACTATTGAAAATCCCTTGAGTATTGACCATGTAAATATATCAAGTTATAGTAATTTCAGAGCATCAATTTTTTCCATATAATAAAAGAAAGTAGGAAGTTTATGTCCGTTCGCAAAAAATTAAATCTAGGATTCATTTCCTTAACCTGTTTACTTCTTATCTCAAGCATCGTATCATTTATTCAATTTAAAACAACACAGAATGATTTAGAAGAAGTATTGAAGCATCGTATGGTGCAAATCCAATTAACGGATAAAATACAACAACAACTTGCGTCTCAAGGCTTATTTTTACGCTCCTATATTTTAAATAATCAGGATGAAACAGCTAAGGCCAATTTAGAGCGCTATGAAAAGTTGTTACCTGAAACAGTGAATGAACTTTCTACTATTGTTCGATCAGATTATACAAAAAATATTATGCAGCAAATCACAGAATTGCAAAAAGAGTTACTATCAAATTCACAGAAAGCTTTGCAAGCGTTTAATAATGGCGATACAGATTTAGCGCTCTCTATTGTTAACCATGATGTCACAAAATACAATAAGGACATATTCAAGTTAACAACCGATTTATTAGCTTATCACGATGAACAGCTTCAAAAGGTGGATCAATCTATTAATCATACCGTTTCACGTGCTATTGTCATTGCTATGAGCCTTCTAATTGCTAGTATCATAATCGGTTTATATTTTATGTATTTTGTCAAAAACTCCATTGTCCTGCCACTACGGAAAGCCATTGGAGCAGCAGATACATTAGCACAAGGTGATTTAACGATCACTGAGCTTGACCATCAATCAAAAGATGAAATCGGCACACTTGCAAATGCAGTCAATACATTAAAACAAAATCTAGCTGGCCTAATGACTAACATACAAGATAGCGCATCCCATTTATCAGCTGTCTCAGAAGAGCTTTCTGCTAGTACAGAAGAAGTAACCACAACCTCTGATGATATTGCTCAAAGACTTCAAGAAAACGTAACACATGTCACTTCTTCTGCTAGTGCCTCTCAGCAAAGTGCTGTGGCAATGGATGAAACAGCATCAGGAGTTCAACGTATTGCGGAGGCGACCCAAAGTCTTCACCACAATGCAGAAAATCTGACTCAGCTTGCCCTCACAGGCGGAGCAACCATTACAACAGCAAAAGAACAGATGGATATGATTGCACGAGCAACTTCTGACATTGCAACCTTAACGCAAAAACTAAGTAAGCAATCAGAAGAAATCGGACAAATTACAACAGTGATTACAGCTATCTCAGAGCAAACAAATTTACTGGCACTGAATGCTGCCATTGAAGCAGCGAGAGCTGGAGAACATGGGAAAGGCTTTGCAGTAGTAGCAGATGAGGTACGTAAACTTGCTGAGGAATCGAATCAATCTGCCAATCAAATCGTTGCTATTACGAAAGAAATCCTAACAGATACACGAAATGTTGCTGCCTCTGTCGACAATGGTTTAGCTTCTGTACAGGATGGCGTAGCCAAAATTCATGAGGCTGGAGATGCTTTCTACTCCATCACCTCTGCGGTTGCAGCATTCACAGAGCAAATTGAAGAAATTTCTGCTACATCTGAAGAAATCTCTGCCAGTGCTGAGCAGGTTGCAGCCTCTGTCACGGAAATTGCCAATGTCTCTAATCAATCAGCAACTAATTCTCAAATGATTGCAGAATCTGTTGACGAGCAAGTTGCAACAATGCAGCAAGTAAATGCTGTTGCAGAAGAATTAAGTGAAAATGCGCAACAGCTACAAGGCTTCATTCAGCAATTTAAATTATAAATACTATACGAAAAATCTGCTGCTTTTTATAAAAGTTAGCAGATTTTTTGCATGCAAAAAAAGCAGGGAATAGAAAACCATTCGTTTTCCATTCTCTGCTCACTATATTATACAGTAGGTTCGTCTGTACCCCATTGTTTTTTCTCTTTTTTGCGTAGCTGTCCATCTGATTTATTCATCTCACGAATTTTTAATGAATACCAGATTTGAGCTGCGATACAGATTGAAGAATACATACCTGTAATTAAACCAATCAATAACGCGATAGAGAAGTTTTGAATAGATGGCGCACCAAAAATTAATAGGGCTATTACAACGATAATAACAGTTAATACTGTATTAACCGAACGTCCCATTGTTTGGCGTAGCGATTTATTCACGATATTCGCCAATACTTCACGATCGTTAATTGTATCATAACGATCTAAGTTTTCACGCATACGGTCAAAGGTAACGATCGTATCATTGATGGAATAACCAACAATTGTTAACACAGCCGCAATAAACGTAATATCTACTTCTAAACGCATGAAGCTAAAGACAGCCACGATTAAGAATACATCATGCAATAATGAAACAATTGCACCAATACCCATGCGCCATTCAAAGCGAATTGCCACATAAATGATGATCCCTATTGCAGCAAGAGATAAAGCCTTAATCGCATTTTTTACAAGTTCCTTACCAACTGTAGGCGATACGGTACTTACAGCTGGTTCATGACCATATTTTTCGCCAGCTACTTTTTTAAATTCTAAAATTTCTGCTTGTGTAAGGTCCTCTTTATAGCGAATGACTGCTGTATTACTTTTCTCACCGGAGAGTATGATATCTTCTGATGAAAAATCAATGCTATCTAGATATTTGGATACTTCTTCTTTCGTTAATGTTTGGTCAGATTCAATTTGGACACGAGTACCGCTTGAGAAATCAATTCCTAGGTTTAGACGGAAAATACCAATAACTACTAAACCAGCCACTAAAATGGCTAATGAGAATGTATAGAATTTCTTACGGTTGTGAACAAAATCAAATCGATCAAATTTCGTTGATAAATCTAATGCACCAATATTTTCATCCAGACTATGTTGTTTTGATTTTGCAATACCATACCATGCTGGATTATTGAAATAGCCACTGTTAACAAGTAGCCCTAATAGGACACGTGAACCCCAAACTGCTGTTAAGAAGCTCAATAAAATACTAATAATTAATGTTGTAGCAAATCCTTTAACAGAGCTTGTTCCCCATTGAAACAATACTGCTGCAGCTAATAAAGTTGTCAACTGTGCATCGATAATGGCTGATAAAGATTGTTTAGAACCAATTTGGAAAGCTTGTTTAGCAGAATAGCCTACTCGAAGCTCTTCACGAATACGTTCTGCCGCTAAAATATTGGCATCTACAGCCATCCCAATACCAAGCACAATGGCCGCAATACCTGGAAGCGTTAATACCGCATTAATCCAGTCAAAGACTACCAATACTAGGAATGTGAACACAGCCAGTGTAATGATGGAAATAAAGCCTGGTAAACGATAGTAGAATAGCATAAATATGAATATGATGACTACGCCGACTATCCCAGCAAAAATAGTGCTTTTCAATGCTGCGTCACCGAATTGAGCACCAACAGAAGTTGAATAAATTTCATCAAGCTTTACAGGTAATGCCCCAGCATTTAAAATATCAGCTAAATTTTTAGTTTCTTCAACAGAGAAATTACCGCTAATCATAACATCTGTTGTATTTAATGTTTGACTAACTGTTGCTGCAGATGCATAGCGAGGCTTTGCTTTTTGTGATTCCGCTTTATAGGAATCAACACCCTCTTCAAAGTCTAACCATACAACCAGTAAATTTTGGCCTGCAGGTTTCGCCGCAATTTTACTTGTTATATCAGCAAATTTTTTCGCATCTTTTAAAGTTAAGGATACAATCGGACGATTTTGTTGGTCAAAAGAGCCTTTAGCACCGTTTGCTTTCAAATCGTCTCCATCCAATAATAAATTATCATCAACATCACGGAATGTTAAATTCGCAGAAGTGGACAATAACTTACGTGCCGATTCCTGATCCTCAACACCAGCTAATTGCACGCGAATACGATTTTTGTCCTCAACCTGAATACTCGGTTCACTAACCCCCATCGTATTTACACGTTCACCAAGTGCAGTGGATGTTGCTGTGACAATTTCTGGTGTAATTTTTTGTCCTTCTTTTAATTCTTTTACCTCGTAAAGCACTTCAAACCCGCCCTGTAAGTCAAGACCAAGCTTGATGTCCTTTAAGACGCCGTTTACAGTCGTACTAATTCCTGCTGCAAAAAGCACTAGAATTAATAAGAATGCAACTATACGACTTTTTAGTTTCATCAATAAATCCTCCTCGAATTGGTGTAAGGGCTGTCCTTACACGCCAAACAAGTAACTAGCAATACCTTTTGAAACGTTTAATCCTCCTTTGCATCTAGAATCGTGTTACCTGTGCTTCAAAAAGGTTGCTTTACTTATTTCAATCGTTCATAACGCGCAAGTTTATCTTTGTATTATTAGGTACTAGTCTTCCAAATGTCAATAAAAGCATAGGAGACTTATGTAAGTAAGAACTTATTCAAAATAAAAAAAGCGCAACACACTTATTATGAAACAGGTTGCGCTTGGTGTCAATTCAACACATATAGGATTCTTTGAATTATTGTAAAATTTGACACAGCATTGATTACGTTCTGACTGGACCAAGCAGTAATTGTAACTCTTCTGTATTGACTTCTCCAAACCAATTATTACTTTGTAAAAACTCTACTTGATTAAATGAGACGATATCAGATGGTGATACCGAAAAAATGGTAGAAATGACTTCATGTAAACGTAGCTGTTCAACTTTCTTTTTACGCCATTTTTTTTCAATACAGTAGCGCCAAAGTTCTTCTGCCGTAATAGCATTGTATTGATAATGCTGGAACTCTGCTATCTTACTATCAATTGCCGGACGAATCTTTTCAAATAGTTGCTCATACTGCATACTCATTTTGAATCATCTCCAATCAAAGTCGTAACGTAAGACATGCTTGCATACAAATAGTGTAAATGAATTTTTGCGGCTTGAGAAGGGACGGATGGCATGAGTTCTTTTGTACGAGGTACATTATTTTTAATGTTTGTGATTTTTTTATCTAAACTTTTTGGCTTCTTTTATAGAATGCAATTTATGCGGATTGCTGGTGAAGAAGCTGTCGGCATTTATATGACCGTCTATCCAGCATTTATTTTCTTCATCTCACTCATTCAACTAGGACTACCTATCGCTGTGGCTAAAATAGTGGCTGAATTACTAGCAAAAAATAAACGTGAGAACATCTTTGGTGTCATGCGTACAGCCATTCTTTGGTCATTCATTGGCATGATCATTTTTATGCCACTCATTGCACTAACAATACCATATATTTCTACAACGCTATTACATAATGAACAGACAACATTTACACTATGGATTGCACTCTTTGCTGTACCAGTATCAGTTGGATCTGGCTTATTACGTGCTTATTTACAAGGTGTCGCTAAAATTACACCGACTGCATGGGCACAAATGATTGAACAAATTGTACGTATTAGCTTCATTACTTTAATGCTACCTTATGTAGCTAATTACAATAATGCTGCTGTTACAGCTGCTGCGGCAATGGGCATTACGCTTCTTGCTGAAGTTGTAGCATTCCTGTATTTATGGCTGCACTATATCGTCTCGAAAAAGAAATTACTGACACGAAAAACTAAAATTGAAGGGTATCCAGCATCACCAATGTTGCGTATTGCCCTTCCCTCTGCAGGTAGTAAGCTTTTTGGTTCTTTCACTTGGTTTTTAGAGCCGATTATCTTTTTAAAAGCTTTGACTGTTGCCGGTTTAACTGCATCTGCTGCCACTATTTTATATGGTGTCATTTCAGGTGTTTTGGTGCCATTACTGTTATTTCCTGCGTTTGTATCAACAGCCTTATCGATTGTGCTCATTCCAGCTGTGAGTGATGCCGTCGCTCGTCAGCACATCCCGCTACTACAGGAACGAATTTCGGTGTCCCTAAGATTATCTTCTTTAGTAGGTTGCTTTGCTGCTACGTATTTCTTTGTGCACGGAGATGAATTAGCCATGAAGCTTTTCCATTTAGAAGAAAATCGTGGGTACGTTAAAATTTTAGCACCTATTTTTTATTTTTATTATATTCAAAGCCCTCTACATTCCATCTTACAGGCGATTGGTGAGGCAAGAGCAGCCATGATGAACTCCATATATGGTGGGCTAGGTAAACTATTTGTGATGTTTGTACTTGCCTCTCAACCAGGTATCCAGGAAAAAGGTGCTGTTGTAGCCATTGGCTTTGGTGTTTTACTGACGTCCTTCTTGCATATTGCAACAGTGAGACAACGAAAAAACCTGCGTGCAGGCTTTAGAATGTTTGTCGTACCTTATAGTTGCTTTATCGCCGTTTGCGTCGTACAGTATTTCCTCATCCCAATACTGTCACTACCATTTATTTTAAATAGTGGTGTCACATTATTTTTACTATTCACTTTTCTATTATTTACCAATCAGTTGCGTATTACGGATTTCCGCTACATCAAAAAATTGGCGAAGAAAGTTTAGGATTCCTTTAATTGGATATGCAACTTATTGTCTTCCCAAATACAAAAAAATACCGTTTCACTGTCAGTAATATTATTTTTTGCTAGCTCACCCATTAGCCATTCCACATCTTTATGCATGGTAAATAAATGTCTTTCTTGGATATCACCGTCGATAATCAATGGGTACACAAAGGCTTTTTCATCTTTTTTATAGACAGAAAGATTGCCTGAAGGCTCTAAATACGCAAAGGCTACATCTGTCACCGATGCGATTCCGTTTTCTCGTAATTGCTGACATAAATCATCTAAATTATAGCGGTGTTTTCTCATCTCACTCTCTAAAATAACACCGTTTTTTACTAATAAAGCAGGGTCACCATCCACTAAGTCACGTATTTTTTTGAACTTTAATGACAAAAAGGCACTTAATATTTGAATAAAGAGCAAAATAATGATAGGTAGTATCGCATTAAAGAGAGGATTTTTATAATCGTCTAGGGCGAAGGCTGCCACTTCCGCAATTAATACAAATACGACCAAATCGATGACTGATAATTCACCTACTTCTCGTTTGCCCATTAAACGGAAAACGATGATGATAAACACATATAAAAAGCAAGTTCTAAAAATAATATGGTAATATTCTTCCATAGAAACACACCCCCATACTATCAAGGTGACCTTACTTATTGTTTTTTATACAGTATTCAAGGAATAGTTCCTACTTGTTCGTACACACTAACAAAGAGCTAGATGCTTACCACTATAAACATGCAAACAAGGTGAGAACATGACAAGGAAAATAATTGTTTTCGTTTTTGTTTATATTCTTTTTCTTATTAAGCCTTATTCTATTTATGGGTACCACGAACAGGAAATACCTATTCTTATGTACCATCATTTAGAGGAAAATATAAACAATAATACAGTTATTTCACCCGAAAACTTCGAAAATCAAATGAAATTACTTAAAATGGAAGGGTATCATGCCATTTCTGCCCAGCAATTATATGATTACTTAAACGGCCAAACACCGTTACCTCAAAAGCCTGTATTAATTACCTTTGACGATGGCTATTTTAGTAATTATGAAAAAGCTTACCCGATATTGAAAAAATATGGTATGCATGCAGAAATTTTCGTGATTGCAAGCCGAATCCTAGGGAATAACGAAAACAATCACTATCCAAATGAATCAGCAAAGATGAGTTGGGATCAATTGAAGGAAATGAAGGATTATATTACAATCCAGAGTCATACTTGGGATTTACATTATAAATTACCTTCAGAAAACGGTAAACTAAATGGCGCTGTATTCGGCCCTAGTTTTGTGAATGGGCAGCTAGAAAGTCAGGATGCCTATGAAGACAGAGTTAGAAATGATTTTATTCGCTCAAGAAAAATAATTAAAGAAAAATTAGGTTATGAGCCAATTGCTATAAGCTATCCTTATGGGATTTATTCACTCTCCACCTTAAAAATAGCCAAAGAAGCTGGGTTTAAGATGGCCTTTGTTATACAAAATAAACATGTGAAAAAGGGCGATGCCATATTTACGTTAAGCAGAATCACTATTAATGGCAATGATACTGGTGAAGCCTTCATTCATAAATTAAAAGCTACACCTGAAAAAACATATAAGCAAGCAGCATAGACAGCACTAACCATCAGTTATATAAAAAAGACTTACAATATAGCTATTGCCTATTGTAAGCCTTTTCTTCTTTGTTACTGATTGTCATTGACAATTCGTCCAATTGCTTGACGGTCAAATTTTACTCGTACATTGTCAGCGATTTTTAATGTCACTGCTGAGTCTTCAATTGCATCAATAACACCGTGTAAACCACCGATTGTAATGACTTTATCTCCACGTTGCAAACTAGTTTGCATATTTTGTGTTTCCTGCTGTCTTTTTTTAGCAGGACGGATTAAGATAAACCACATTGCAACGAACATTAATAATATTGGTGCTAATCCTAGTAATTGATCCATAATAGCATCTTGCCCCCTTTCCAAATCTCACTTTTTTAGTATAGACTATTCCACCATTAAAAAGCGATGGACAAGCCTAAAAATTTTCTCATTTACTAATATTTTTTCTATGATTGACAATATTTTGCTAGAAATATTCACTTTTTACAAAGTTTTGAATGATTTGCAAAACTATTGCTATTGATTATGGACATTAGGGGATGCCTAATGTCCTTTTTTCATTTGATTTAGCGCATGGAATGATCATATCCGTCTAGCTTAAAAGTTTTTTGCGTCTGGCCCATTAAAGCCGTATTTTTCAAAGAACTCTTCACGGAAGTCACCAAGGCGGTCTTGACGAATTGCTTCACGTACTTGCTCCATCAATTTCAATAGGAAGTGTAGATTATGATAAGATGTTAAACGAATACCGAACGTTTCTTCCGTGCGAATAAGGTGACGAACATAGGCACGAGAATAATTTTTACATGTATAGCAATCACAGTTAGGATCAATTGGACCAAAGTCACGTGCATATTTTGCATTTTTCACCACTAGACGTCCTTCAGATGTCATCAGTGTTCCATTACGTGCAATACGTGTTGGCAATACACAGTCAAACATATCAATCCCACGAATGGCCCCATCAATTAAAGAATCTGGTGAGCCAACACCCATTAAATAACGTGGTTTATTTTCAGGCATCATTGGCGTAGTAAATTCTAAAACGCGGTTCATCACATCTTTCGGTTCACCGACAGATAATCCACCAATCGCATAGCCAGGGAAATCTAGTTCCACTAACGCTTCAGCTGAGCGGCGGCGTAAATCTTCGTACTCTCCGCCTTGAATAATCCCAAATAAACCTTGCTCCTCTGGACGCTGATGTGCTTCCTTACAGCGTTTTGCCCAACGAGTTGTACGATCGACTGATTGCAGCATATAGTCATGTGTTGCAGGATATGGTGGACATTCATCAAAGGCCATCATAATATCAGAGCCTAAATCATTTTGAATTTCCATCGCCTTTTCTGGGCTCAAAAATAGTTTATCGCCATTGAGGTGATTACGGAAATGAACGCCTTCCTCCTCAATTTTTCGGAATTGACTAAGTGAAAATACTTGGAAACCACCTGAATCCGTTAAAATTGGACGATCCCAGTTCATAAATTTATGAAGCCCGCCTGCTTCTTTAACAATATCATTACCTGGACGAAGCCATAAATGGTACGTATTGGACAGGATGATGCCGGCATTCATCTCTTTTAATTCCTCTGGTGACATGGTCTTAACCGTTGCTTGTGTGCCAACAGGCATAAATGCTGGTGTTTCAAAGGAGCCATGCGGTGTATGCACGATGCCAAGGCGTGCTCCTGTTTGTTTACATGTATGAAGTAGTTCATATCGAATTGCTGGTTGTGTCATAAAATAAATAATCCTCTCTTATCTGAAGTAAAAACAGTACTCCGATTTTATCCACTATTATTTTTTTGGACGTATAAACATAGCATCGCCAAAACTAAAGAAGCGATATTTTTCCTCTACAGCTTGCTGATAAGCACTTAAAATGGTCTCTCGTGTGGCTAGCGTACTGACAAGCATGACCAGTGTTGATTTTGGTAAATGGAAGTTTGTGATTAACCCATCTACCACCGTAAAGTTGTAGCCTGGATAAATGAAAATAGACGTCCAACCTTGTTCTGCTCGCACTTCTCCCTCATATTTCGAACCAATTGTCTCCAATGTACGAGTAGAGGTTGTCCCAACAGCTATAACCTTGCCGCCGTTACGCTTTACTCGATTAATCGTATCTGCTGCTTGTTCGGTAACACTATAGAATTCCGCATGCATTTCATGGTTCTCAATCGAATCTACACTAACGGGACGGAAAGTGCCCAGACCTACATGTAGCGTAATAAAGACAACCTCTACCCCTTTAGCCTTCACTTGTGCTAATAGCTCCTCTGTAAAATGCAGTCCTGCTGTAGGTGCTGCAGCCGAGCCACGCTCTTTGGCATAAACGGTTTGATAACGATCTTTGTCCTCTAGTTTTTCACGAATATATGGAGGTAACGGCATTTCACCAAGTTGCTCTAATATTTCATAAAAGATGCCATCATAATGAAATTCAAATGTACGTCCGCCATGTTCAAGCTCACCTGTACAAGTAGCTGTTAATAAACCGTCACCAAATGTGATGACTGTTCCTACTTTTACACGCTTTGCTGGTTTTACAAGTGTTTCCCACTGATCTGTACCAGCCAATTGCTTTAATAGTAATACTTCTATATGTGCCCCTGTTTCCTCCTTCACACCCATTAAGCGAGCAGGTAAAACTCTTGTATCATTTAGTACAAGACAGTCTCCAGCATGTAGCTCCTCTAAAACATGAGCAAAATGGTGGTGCTCCACTTTATTTGAGCCTGGTGTCACGACCATTAATCGACTCGCTGTACGATCGACTAAAGGCGTTTGGGCAATAAGCTCCTCTGGTAATTCAAAATCAAAATCTTCTACACGCATGAAAATAACTTCCTTCTTTATGTTTGTTGGGGATACTCATATCCAAAATGTTCGTAGGCTAAATGTGTGGCCACTCTTCCTCTTGGTGTACGTTGAATAAGGCCAATTTGCATCAAATAAGGCTCGTATACATCTTCTATTGTAACTCGTTCTTCACCAATCGATGCAGCAAGTGTATCTAAGCCTACTGGACCTCCTTGGAACCGCTCAATCATGTTGGTTACAAGTTTATGGTCAATATGATCAAGCCCTCTAGGATCTACTTGTAACAGCTCTAACGCTTGCTGTGCAAGACCCTCCGTTATCATACCATCTCCAAGCACTTGTGCATAATCTCGCACTCGTTTCAATAAACGATTGGCAATTCGAGGTGTTCCACGTGAGCGCCTCGCCATTTCCGTTGCTGCTATTTGCTCAATTTCTACCTCAAACAAATGAGCACTTCGCACAACAATTTCGGCAAGCGATTGATCATCGTAATATTCTAAGCGTAGTAACACTCCAAAACGATCCCTTAAAGGAGCTGATAATGCACCAGCTCTTGTTGTTGCACCTACAAGGGTAAAGGGAGGTAATTCAAGTCGTACAGAACGTGCTTCAGGGCCCTTCCCCACCACAATATCTAAACAGAAGTCTTCCATTGCTGGATATAAAACTTCTTCAATAGCACGGGGGAGTCGATGGATTTCATCTATAAATAAAACGTCCCCAGGCTCTAGTGAACTTAAAATAGCTGCCAAATCTCCAGGACGCTCAATCGCGGGTCCACTTGTCATGCGTACATTGACATTCATCTCATTCGCAATAACAGCAGCTAATGTCGTTTTACCAAGTCCCGGAGGTCCATATAACAACACATGATCTAAACTTTCTTGGCGAAGCTTTGCCGCTTCAATGAATATTTGTAAGTTTTCCTTTACTTTATGTTGCCCAATATACTGCGCTAATTTTTGAGGGCGTAAAGATAATTCAAACTGCTCATCATAGCTACCTGCTTCACTTGCCATCATACGTTCAGACATGCACCTTCCCTCCTTTCCTTATTTTAATTTTAGCAGTAGTTGCAATGCTTGTTTCATAAAGGCATCTGTCGTTTCCAGTTTGTCGTTATCCTCTAGCTGTGGTTTAATTTTTTCGAGCTCTTTTTCAGAATAACCAAGTGCCATTAAAGCAAGTAAGGCTTCTTCTAGTTCATGTTTATAAGGATTCACACCAAACAATGGTAACTCATCTTCTGCACTAGGTAACTCCAATGTATCTAATAATGAGCCTAGCTTACCCTTCAAGTCGAGGATCATTTGACGTGCTGTTTTTTTTCCGACTCCAGGGAACTTCACTAAAAATGTTTCGTCCTCCCGTTCGATTGCACTAATAACCTGTTGTGGATTGCCCGTAGCTAAAATAGCTAGTGCTCCCTTTGGCCCTATTCCCGACACTAAAATAAGCTTACGGAATAACTCACGCTGATCTAGATTAGGGAAACCATATAAAACTTGTGCATCTTCTCGTACATGCAAATGAACATATATCTGTTGTTCAAGGGCAGAAGTTCGAAAAGCAAATGGATTGGGCGTATTGAGTTGCCAGCCAATCCCTTGTTGTTCTAGCACAATAAATTCAGGTGTAATACGAGTAATTTGTCCTTTTAAATAATCATACATCTATAATCCCTCACAATCATCGTCTTCGATTATAGCATATAGCGAACGAATGCTCGACAAAAAGTAGCGTCAAAAACGCCGTTCGCAGACAAAAATGACCGCCAAATGACGGTCATTTCTTGACAAATCTATCAATATCGTACCACAGTTTTGGCCAATAGGTGAGAGCTCGTTTTGTAAATGGCACTAAATAATCTAAAAATACTAGCTGTTGCTCTAGTGGTAAATCTATAGCAAAAAGCCATTCTCGTAATAACTCATTCGGATATTTCAAACGATGAAGCTTTCTTTTATCCAGACGTTTCAGCTCAGGTAACTCTGCAAAAATCTTTCCAAGATCATAATCTACAGCAGGCAACACACGATGTAACCATAAAATATACTCGTCATCCGCTTCACCAAGGTGCGCTAAATCAAAATCAATTAATCGCAATTGTCCATCAGAGCACCATAAGAAATTATGATGGACTACATCCCCGTGTAATAGCGTAATCTCTTTTTCAGGTGCATCTTCTAATGCAATCAATTGTAATGATTTATCACTATAATGCAGTATTTGATCGATTTCTTCTTTCGTTAAAAATGTTCGAAGCTCATTTCTTCTACTTTTAAAACGCATATGACGCATTTGCCATTTTAAAAGCTGTGAGTAGGTATGCAAGCCTGGCACGCGCTGCCAAGCAATTTTTTTATGTGTGTCATGTAAAGCTATTAATAATCTAAGAGATTCCTTACGATCTTTTTTATGCGCAAAGTTAGCACCATGGCTTCCTTCTTGCCACATTTGCACAATTAACTGCTCATCATCGCTCTGAACTAATGGCAAGATCAAAGAAGGGTCCATACGTCCTAACTGGCGATGAATGGTTCTTACCTTCTCCGCAATTTCTACTTGCTTTGCACGTTTGACAAAATAATTATTCGATTGATACTTATATTTCCAAATGTTTGGCTTTACCTCTTCTACAATATACGCTTTTTCACCATCGATAAGGCGTCATCCCGCCTGGGAAATAGTGCGGTGACATCCATGGTCCTGCTGCTGATGGGCACGGTGGTGGACAATGTGTCGGGCATGGGGGTGGCGGACAATGACAAGGGTCCATTTGCCAATTAGGCATCATCATTGGTTGTGTATTACAGCCACAGGAATGACCCATGTTCATATCAGGCATCATCATTGGTTGTGTACCACAACCACAGGGCTGCCCCATATTCATATCAGGCATCATATCCATTTGTGGCTGCATTTGGTGATTTTGTGTATGGAAGAATGGTGACGTGGACTCTAAAAAGTCTTCCATCCCACCCACTTTATGATCTGGCATGTCACAGGACATTGGCTGCTGTGGCATCGTATAATGCTCCACCTGCGGCTGCATTGGCATCGGCCACCACATTTGATGATAGATTGGCTGATGGCAACTTGAACAATGTGGCACGGCAGGCATTTGTGGCATGATATGCATTGGTGGATGTGGTGCTGGTTGTGGCATTGGCATTGGCTTCGGTTTAGCTACAGGTGGTGGTTGCGGTGTAGGTGCTGGCGGTGGCTGTATTTGCACAGGTGGTATTGTAACAGTTTGCTCCATTTGTGGCATCACCAATTGTTGGTGCCAATTCATTTCCACAGGCTGTGGTACCCACATCGGTTGTTGTGGCATCTGCATTGGCATTGGCATCGGTATTGGTATCGGAATCATTTGTGGTTCTGGCATTGGCATAGGAGCTGGTGGCGGCGATACAACCGGCGGTGGTGGCGGCATCGGTCGCTGTACCTCTTTTTTAGGACTTTCCTTCGGTGTCTCCTTATGCACTTGTGTTTCCTTTTTCGGCATTTCTTTATGCGAATCTCTATGCGGCTCTTTGTTTATTTTTTCAGGCAGTATAATTTCCATGCCTGGAACAATATAATCTGGGTTGGCAAGATGGACATTGAGCCGCTTCAAATCTTCAAACGAAATGCCGTACTCTTTCGCAATCTTCCACAATGTGTCTCCCTTTTGAACAATATGAATACGCAATTTTTTCCTCCCTTCCTCTCTACGTATCATATGTTCAATGTTTCATTTGGATACAAAAATTTCAGCAAGTTAGAAATGCTTCATGGTACACTAATTCATAAGGAATACGGATTCCTTTATTACGAGCAGGGGTGATCTCTTATGAAAAAAATGTTAGGCGAAGAACGCCGACTGCAACTATTAGCGCAATTAAAAAAAAATAAAGCACCTATAACTGGGACAGACCTAGCTAAGTTCGCCAATGTTTCTAGACAAGTAATCGTCAATGATATGACTTTATTAAAGGCAAGAAATGAGCCCATTATTGCAACTAGCCAAGGCTATCTTTATATGCATCAGGAACAACTACAGCAAACCGTTGAACGCACATTCCCTTGTTTGCATACATCAGAGCAAACAGAGGATGAATTAATGACGATTGTCGATTGTGGCGGAACCGTCAAAAATGTCATTGTCGAACATCCGATTTATGGTGAACTTACAGCTTCTATTATGGTTTCGAACCGCCATGAGGTGAAACAATTTATCGAACGTGTGAATGCAACACAGGCCAATTATTTATCCGCTCTCACTGGTGGCATCCATCTACATGTCATCACAGCACCCTCTGTTGAAGTTTTAGCCTTAATCGAGCAAGCTTTACAAAAAAAGGGCTACTTAGTGACAGATCAATGAATAGCAAAAGCACCGTCTGAAAAATGCTTTCATACGGTGCTTTCTGTTCTTATTGCGGGTATTATGTTGTTGAGCGCGGGTATTTCACTTCTCTTCGCGAGTATCATGTCCTTAATCCCGGGTATTTCACTTCATTCCGCGAGTATCGCGCCCTCCCCTTTTCAGGAAAGAAATCTTTGCCGTTGAGCAGGTGTAGGCAATAAGCATTCACTTTTTTGCCCAAATAAACGATAGCGATGCTTTGCAAATAAGCGATATAATGCATTGCGTAAAAATGGTGGCACAAGGATAAAGGCGTAGAAGCAAGGCCAAAGTCCATCGAATTTCCTGCATATATTTAATGCTGCCGTAGATTCCACAGATACTTTCCCTTGTTCAATGAGAATCACACTATCTATATTCTTTGGTATATGATACTGAGTGAGAAGTGATTGACCAATCTCACTTTGAAGCGAGGCAAATTGAAAATAGCCAGCTTGATCATGTTTGATGATAAATTGAACAGTGCTATCACAAAAATTACAGACACCATCGAATAAAATAATCCCACCCATCACCTTTTCTCCTCCTTCAAATTACTATGCTTCGTCTGATGTTACATAAGTAAAGTAGGTACCCAGTGACTTTACCTTGCAGCCTAGTGCAGCTAGTTCTTCCATTGCCCCACGCATCATCGGTTCCTTTTCATCTGCTAATACATCAATCATGAAGAAATAATCACCTAGTCCTGTCTTTAGTGGCCGAGATTCGATTTTACTTAAATTCAGCTGACGCCATGCAAAAACAGAAAGCACCTGATGTAAAGCCCCTGAACGATCTGTCGGTAAGGTAATCATAAATGTTGTTTTTGCTTGCCCCTCTGATAGCTCTTGTGGCAATCGTTTATTTTGCTTAGACAGTACAAAGAAACGTGTATGATTGAAATGAAAATCATGGATATTCTGTTCGACTATTTCAAGACCATACTTTTCTGCTGCTGCTGCATTGCCGACTGCCGCTATACACTCTTGTGGATTTTCTGATACATATTTCGCTGCAGCTGCTGTAGAAGTTGTTTGATGTAATGGCGCATGACTGAAACGATAAAATAAATATTTATGACATTGAGCTAGTGCATGTGGATGGGAATAAACGCCTTCGATTGCCTGCCAATGATTCTTTTGCGCTTTATTGACCATTAAATGTTGCTGGATTTTCAGCAATAATTCACCCGTCACATAAAGTGTTGCCTCATGGAATAAGTAATCTAATGTTAATGGCACAGAGCCCTCTAACGCATTTTCGAGTGGTACGACAGCTAAATCGACCTTTCCCTCTGCAACAGCCTCTATACATTCTGGAATCGTTGCACACGGTACAAGCCACTCATTTGGAAAGATAGCCTTTGTTGCTAAGTATGTAAATGATGCTTCTGGTCCTAAGTAGGCAATTCGATTTTCCCATTGTTGCTTTGTCATTGCAAATACCTCCTTTATGGCACAATAAGGAGCAGTCCCTCATGATCAATCACTTTTGGGACAGCTCCTTACTTGAGCTTCTTTATCGCATTTTTACCCTATTGGGCTTATTCAACACGATGCTTGTCATTTTGTCAAAAATTAAAGGATTGAACACTACACTGTGATTATAATGCTCCAGAACTAATCACTTCCGCTGATTCCACAAAATCTAAGCGCTTTAATTGCTGGATAAGATCATCAAGATCACAGGTCATGCTTGTTACATCTAAAGACAATGTAACATTCGCACGCCCCTGAATAGGGATTGTTTGATGAATCGTCAATACATTACAATGTGTAATTGTCACAGTTTCTAAAAGCTTGGCAAGTGTTCCTTTTCTGTCTTGAAGCTGTAAAAAGACTGTTAAAATGCGTTCCTGCACAATTGAATGAAAAGGAAAAACCGCATCACGATATTTGTAAAACGCACTTCGCGATAAATCCACCTGCTTTACCGCATCCCAAATGGAAGATACTGAACCACTTGATAGTAAGTGTTTCGCCTCCAAAGTTTTTTGCATTGCATCCGTTAAAACATCCTCACGAACTAAATAATATCGCTGATTCGCAACATTCTTCATACG
The DNA here is from genome assembly GCF_038630885.1 of Lysinibacillus sp. FSL K6-0057. Classification (NCBI taxonomy): domain Bacteria; kingdom Bacillati; phylum Bacillota; class Bacilli; order Caryophanales; family Bacillaceae; genus Lysinibacillus; species Lysinibacillus sp. FSL K6-0057. The sequence continues at coordinate 3,500,879 of NZ_CP152047.1, forward strand.
CTTCCCCCTAAAACTCATGTCTTAATCGACAAATTCAAATTCAAACTCTTGTAGGCGTACTGTATCGCCATCCTGTGCTCCACGCTCACGCAGAGCCTCATCCACACCCATTGCACGCAATTGACGAGCAAAACGACGAATACCATCTTCACGGCTGAAGTCTGTCATTTTAAATAAACGCTCAATGGCATAACCACTAATAATAAATGTACCGTCATCTTCACGAGTGATTTCGAAATCTTCACCTTTTGCCTCATGCTTGTACATAACCGTTGCATCTGATTGTTCCTCTTCTTCATCATATAGCGGGAATTCAGGCGTTACTTCTAGTAGATCTGCAATGGCAAACAGTAGCTCTTTTAACCCTTGACGTGAAACAGCAGAAATTGGGAAGATTTGAACGTCTTCTCCTACCTTCTGACGGAATGCTGTTAAGTTCTCTTCTGCATCTGGCATATCCATTTTATTGGCTACGATAATTTGTGGACGCTCTGTTAAACGAAGATTATATTGTTTTAGCTCTTCATTGATTGTTAAATAATCTTCATATGGATCGCGGCCTTCCATTCCTGACATATCAATAACATGGACAATAACGCGTGTACGTTCAATATGTCGTAAAAATTGGTGGCCTAATCCAACCCCTTCATGTGCTCCCTCAATAAGCCCAGGTAAATCTGCCATTGCAAAGCTTCGATGATCATCCGTTTCAATCATGCCTAAGTTCGGTACAATTGTTGTAAAATGATATGCACCAATTTTTGGCTTAGCAGCAGAAACTACTGATAAAAGCGTTGATTTACCAACACTTGGGAAACCAACTAACCCTACATCTGCTAAAACTTTTAACTCTAATATAACATTTAAATCTTGTCCTGGCTCACCTTTTTCAGAAAGTTCTGGCGCTGGGTTGGCAGGTGTAGCAAAGCGAGAATTACCACGTCCACCTCGGCCTGCTTTCGCAATAACAGCTCGTTGCCCATGCTCGACTAAGTCAGCAATAACGGCATTTGTTTCTTCATTCATAACCACTGTACCTGGTGGAACTTTAACAATTAAATCTTCCGCATTTTTACCGTGCATGCCTTTACTCATACCATGCTCGCCACGCGGTGCTTTGAAATGGCGTTTATAGCGGAAATCCATTAACGTTCGTAAGCCTTCCTCTACTTCAAATACGACATTACCGCCATGTCCACCATCTCCACCAGCTGGACCACCATTCGGTACAAATTTTTCTCGACGAAAGGCAACCATGCCATCTCCGCCGTCGCCACCTTTAACATAAATCTTTACGTGATCGACAAACATTTAATTCACTCCCTATTTGCACTCAAGACATATTGCCAGCGTGTAGTTGTCTGCTCAATTGTTTGAATGTCGAATTGTTTCAAACCTTTTTCGGTGAATGCATCAGCACTCCATAACCCATTTAGCGTGAATGTCACGGCAAATGTATGATCGTCAACACGTACATCAAGCGTTAGGATCTGCTCTGTAAATGGATCTAATGTATCATAAACATGCATAACTGTTTTGTTTAAATAATCTACAACTTCCTGATCAATCTCATTGGTCACAGGCTTTTTTATCTCACCATTTAGCTTCCACGCTAATGATGGATAACGCCATCCTGCTGTTTGTAGCCACTCAATTGTTTGGGGTAATTGTAGTCGATTGAGGATAGAAAACACTCGTAATTGTTCTGAATAATGTTGAATAAGTTTCTTCGATTCGTCGATTCTACCTAAATCTAAATTCATGCGAATCAGTTGCAGTTGATTCACATAATCATGATTTGCAAAACGTAATACTTCACTAATGGTTAGTGATTGATTGTTCATCCCATTCACTCCAATAAAGTTATCCTTACTAGTATAACAAGTTTTGCTGTATTTTTCCCTTAATTCTTTAATCAATTATACCTTGGCGTCATTGCGTCTGAAATCTGCTTTGTTGAAATTTAGCCAAAAAAAGGACTGCAATAAATGCAGTCCTCCGCTTTATGTTATCTTATAAAAGATTAAGCTTCTTGTGTTTCTGGGTATACAGATACTTGTTTGCGATCGCGACCTAAACGTTCGAATTTAACAACGCCGTCAACTTTAGCAAATAGTGTATCGTCACCACCACGACCTACGTTTGTACCTGGGTAAATTTTTGTACCGCGTTGACGGTAAAGAATTGAACCACCAGTTACGAATTGGCCATCAGCACGTTTAGCACCAAGTCGTTTAGACTCAGAGTCACGTCCGTTTTTAGTAGAACCTACCCCTTTTTTCGATGCGAAAAGTTGAAGATCTAATGCTAATAATAATTTCATCGAGTTCCACCTCCTACTTGGTTGTAGTTGATTTGGATGTATTGTCCGTAATTTTGCACCATAGAATACACTTGGGCAGTCATTACTTGAACAATTAACTGTAGTTTTGCATCTACTTCAGGTTCTAAATCTGATGGTAGATTTACCTTGAGATAGCCTCCACCTTCAGCAGCTTGTTCGATTTCGGGTTGAATTTGTAATAATGCGTAAATAGCATTTACTGTACCAATGGCAATAGTTGATGCTCCTGCACATACTAAATCTTTACCAGATTCATCGTAACCAGCATGTCCTGAAAATTCGAATGCTGACACATGTCTATTTTCATCGTGATGAATCGTAACTTGTATCATTCGCTACACCTCACAATTAAGCGTTGATTGCTTCAACAACTAATTTTGTGTAAGGTTGACGGTGACCTTGTTTACGACGGTAGTTCTTTTTAGCTTTCATTTTGAAAACAACGATTTTTTTCGCACGGCCTTCTTTAACAACTTTAGCTGTTACAGTAGCGCCTTCTACGAATGGAGCGCCAACTTTAACGTTTTCGCCACCTACGAATAAAACTTTATCAAAAGTTACAACCTCGTCAGCTTCTACGCCTAATTTCTCAACATAGATTTCTTGACCAGCTTCTACTTTGACTTGTTTACCACCAGTTTCAATAATTGCGTACATTTTACTGCACCTCCTCTTAGACTCAGACTCGCCTGTGTTTTAAGGTGATCTTATCAGATACTTAAACCTTTACAGAGCGGTTGTAGTAGCACGGGTGCTACAAACAATAACATTAAAATATTACCACACGATTTTTTTTAAGTCAATCTATTCATAACATATTTTTCAAAAGCAACTCGATATTTTCGATAACGCCATTCTTTCAATACTTGCAACCAAATGAATAAATTTATGATGGCTAAAAAAATAGATTGTGGCAAGAACTTGAAAGTGACTAGTAATAGTGTTGTAGCAATGATGAAGGATAACCAATAGTATAGCTCAACCACTTGGGCTTTTGGATATTTTAAAAATAGCCAGGCTAACAAGATCCTCCCACCGTCTAACGGTATGATGGGTACAAGATTTACAGCCAATAACACGAATTGTACATTTATAAGTTTCATAGCGAGTAAATCAGGCATAAAAAAAGCGAGGCCAATCCCAATAATGGTAGCGATTGGTCCTCCTAATGCAATCCATAGGAGTGACGAAGCTTGCACAACCGCTGGATTTTCAAATTGAATTTCTCCCCCATATGGTGTAATAACGCAGGATTTCACCTTCACTCCACACAATACTGCCGCAATTAAGTGACCAGCCTCATGCCATAGCAATGAAAATAAAATAATAGCGTAATATGCTAATTGGCCACTAAAAATCATGACAAATACAAGAGGGATACACAGAAGATGTAATTTAATTCTCATTGGTCTCCGTCGTTTCAAGCCATTGTACAATTTGCTCTAAATCATAATGAGCATCTCCCTTTTCAATGGACACATAAAGTTGACCCGCTTCTTTCATACCAATTAAATCATTTGCTTGAATAGATGTATAGGGTAGTTGGGCTAAACTATCTAACATACCATAGGATACCGTTGTACCATCCTCATAGCTGATCGTCATGGTCTTGCCTGTGTACTTTGTATGGCCAGTAAAAACGACTAATCCATTCTGCCCCGCATAGATGGGTAAGCCTACATCATACTGCAATAGATAGCCTTCTTTGAATACTTGGGCATTCGCAAATGTTAAAAGATCTGCTTGCCCTACATCACTAGAAACCATGATGGTCTCTTTTTCTTTTTCAAACCAACTTTGTCCGAGCTCACTTAAATACGTTAAATCAGCAGAGGTTGTCACAAGTTTTCGAACAGGTGTATCTACGACGCCTTGATCCTCTAAACGAATTACAAGCATAATCGCCGCCACAAGAAGTATCGTGACGAACCATTTCCATTTTTTAAACAAGCCCTCATCCTTTTTTCCTCACTATATGAGATTGCATGTCCAAACATGCACAAGAAAAAACCTTCCCGTACGATTGCACGAAAAGGTTTTAATTTATTTTGAAAAAAGGGCTTTAAGTTTTGAAAACATCCCTCTTTGCTCATCGTGAATAGCCATCAATGGCACAGACTCACCAAGGATACGACGTGCAATATTTCGATAGCCTAATGACGCTTTATTTGAAGGGTCCATCACAATTGGTTCACCTTTATTAGAAGATGAGATGACACCCTCACTGTCTATAATAATGCCCAATAGATCAATCGATAAATGAGTTGTAATTTCGTTGACATCCAATGTGTCACCATTCTTCATCATATGTTGTCGAATACGATTAATGATGAGTTTAGGTGCTGTGATCTCTTCCTGCTCCAGTAAACCAATAATACGATCTGCATCACGAACAGCAGAAATTTCAGGTGTTGTGACAACAATCGCATGATCTGCACCAGCAACAGCATTACGATAGCCTTGCTCAATTCCAGCAGGGCAATCGATTAAAACATAATCATAGTCTCTTTTCAATTCCTCTACTAAGCTCTTCATTTGCTCAGGGGTAACAGCATTTTTATCTGTTGTTTGAGCAGCAGGTAATAAAAATAGTTTCTCATCTACGCGCTTATCCTTAATCAATGCTTGATGAATTTTACAGCGTCCTTCCACCACATCAACCAGGTCATAAATAATACGATTTTCCAGACCTAAAATCACATCTAAATTACGTAGGCCAATATCTGTATCCACTAAACATATTTTTTTACCTTGTAGAGCCAATGCAGTCCCAAGGTTAGCCGCTGTCGTTGTTTTACCGACACCGCCTTTACCTGAAGTTATGACGATCGCTTCTCCCACACTAGCTTCCTCCCTTAGACACATTTAACAATGGTCGAATATTTTTTAAGGCATGAATTTGATCGTACGTAATGCGTCCATCGTAGCCAATAAATGCACAAGTCATTTCTACTTGATTTAACGCTTTTACATGTTCATCTGACATTGCCTGCACTTGATCGGCAATCATGATATGTGTGGCTTCAAATCGAGATGCTGCAATGATTGCTTCTTTATTGCCTTGCACACCAGCATGTGCAATCCCTTTTAGTCTACCTAGGACATATACATTACCTCCAGCCTCAACACGACCGTTTGGATTCACATTTCCTATGATGGTAATGTCCCCTGATGAACGCAGAACTTGTCCTGACCTGACCACTCCTATATATGTATCTTGTTGACTTTCAAACATCTTCTGGTTGCTTTCGTGGACAGTCAGTACTTCACTTTGCACCTTCGATACAATAAGCTGCTCTGTTTCTTCTATAATTTTTATAAGTTCTTTTAATTGTTCTTCAGTACAGTATCGATAGCCTAAGTATAATTGTACATCAACTTTACCATCGATACCGCCCTCTAAAACCTTATTCTTTAATTCTTCCACTAGCTCACCATACGCACATTGGTCGTCTAGGCGTAGTACAAAACCGTCCTTCGTTCCCTTCATATTAACTAACTGTTTTTTCATGAATGCCTCACCTCACGTTGTTCTTTGTTAAGAAACCTCACGTGCTCTCTGTAAGACACGCGCATTAATTAGATACTTGAAGGCCCACCCAAGAATCATTAAAAATAAAGCATTGGCAATGATTGTTGGTAGTAGTCGTGAACGTAAGAAATCCGCTAAAGGAATTGCTGTAAAATCGATTAGGAAAAAGAATTGATAGAGAATAAATTCTAAAATAGCTACTAGCACAACTGAAATTGTGGTTGTTACAACTAAGTGCTGATGTATAACTTTCACGATAGACCCTGCTAAAAAACAAATAAGTGGATAAAGTACTGAATATAATCCAATAATATCAATGTAAAACACATCATACAAGACACCAAAAAAAAGTCCATACATTACCGCTCGTTGACGGCTGTAATAGATGGATATAAAAATTAGGTATAAGATTAAAAAACGCGGTACCAGAAAATAGACTTCCCCTTTAATTTCAATCGGGGAAAGCATGGCAAATTCTGGTTCTAAAAGGAATAGTAATACCGCCACAGAGGGGATGAGAAATCGAACCATCACTCCGCCTCCTCTTCACTCGCCTCTTGCGGATTCGATAAATCCTCATTCGTTGCGTTGCCATCTGATCCATCAATACTTGTGGATGTTCGCTGTGCAATCACAACATGCTCTAAAATTGAAGAATCAGCAGATGGTTTGACATAAGCCATTTTTGTTAAACCAAAATCATCTGTACTAACCTCCGTAATTACTCCAATCGGCACTCCCTTAGGGAAAATACCACCAAGACCTGAAGAAACTACTTGCTCGCCTACTTTAACCTTCATGCTAGAATCGATTCGCTTCATAATGAGTTCATTACGTTCTTCATCAAAGCCCTCGATTAAACCGTATGCTTCTTTTTCTCCAAGCACCATCGCAGAAACACGATAGTTTGGATTATTTGTATATAAAAGCTCTACCTCAGATGTGAAAGGTGTAACTAGTGTAATTTTCCCCACTAAGCCTTTCGCCGTCATAACTGCCATGTTTTTTTTGACGCCATGAGAAGACCCTTTATCTAAAATGATTTTCTCTTCCCACTGGTCAGGATTTCTAGCAATCACTGTTGCTTGAATTGGATTAAACGCCTTTAAGCTCTCGGTTTTATCCAAAAGCTCTCGAAGCTTGTTATTCTCTGATTTTAAATCCGTAGCCTCAGCTTGTACAACTGCAAAATCTTCTAAGCGTGCTTTTAAACGTTTATTTTCTTCGTACGTGTTTAAGAGGGAGTCAATACTATTAAAAATACCATTAATATAATTCGCCGGCTTCGCAACAAGCGATTGTGCGACGCCGACAGTATCTTTAATAATTTGCTCTGGTAAAGTTGCATTCGTCCGATCACGTAATGAGAAGCTAATCAATGCCACAAGAAAAACCATGCCTACGAGCAGCAAAATTACTTTCTTATTGAAAAAAAAGTGTGGCATTGCCTAAACCTCCTTACCCTTTAACTTGTTGTTGACGAATTAAGTCGATATGATCTAAGGCCTTACCTGTACCTATTGCTACACAGTCTAAAGGATCTTCTGCGATAAATACTGGCATATTTGTTTCTTGGCTAATTACTTTGTCTAAATTTGTTAATAGGGCACCACCGCCAGTTAACACGATACCGCGCTCCATTACGTCAGCAGATAATTCAGGAGGTGTTTGTTCTAATGTTTTTCGAACACCATCAATAATAGAGGCAACCGCTTCACGCAATGATTCAGAAATTTCCTGTGAAGAAATTTCGATTGTTTTCGGTAAACCTGTTAACAGGTCACGACCTCTAATATCCATTCGTTCTTCTGGTCCTTCTGCTAATGCCGTACCAATTTCCATTTTTACGGCTTCCGCTGTACGTTCACCAATTGTTAAATTATACGTTTTACGAATATACGAAATGATGGATTGATCCATAGCATCTCCACCAACACGTACCGATTCACTCGTTACAATACCACCTAAAGAAATAACGGCTACTTCTGTTGTACCCCCACCGATATCAACAACCATTGACCCAGTAGGATCCCATACAGGAAGATTTGAACCGATTGCTGCTGCAAATGGCTCTTCGATTGTGAACGCCTCTTTTGCACCCGCTTGTCGTGCAGCATCAATAACCGCACGTTGCTCCACTGATGTAATACCATAAGGCACACAAATCATGACATTTGGTTTTTTCCAGTTACCTCCGGAGTTTTTACATGCTTCTTTTAAATAATACTCGATCATTGCTGTTGTAATATCAAAGTCAGCAATAACGCCATCTTTCATAGGACGAATCGCTACGATTGAGCCAGGTGTACGACCAATCATATTTTTCGCATCATTACCAACAGCAACGATATCCCCTGTTTTTGTATTTTTTGCTACAACTGAAGGTTCACGTAAAACGATTCCCTTTCCTTTAATAAACACTAATGTATTCGCTGTGCCGAGGTCAATCCCGACATCTTTGCTTCCTAGTCCAAACAAATTGTGTACTCCCTTTCTATATAAGCCATACTTTCGTTGACATCCAATATATTTGACATCAATGTATAGGAATTTGAATTGTGTAAATACACAATTGACTCCTTTCAAAGTCCATAACACCTGTCAAAATTTTTTATCTTCATCAGCTGGTGATATACACCTTGAAAAAAATACACACTCATTCACCTCACCACCATTTTCGATGGGAGTCTTTCCTGAATAAAGATAAAATTCATACCGTTCATTATAACGGAAAAACGCAAGAATTTATAGTATCACATACTTCATCTCACAGAAAAGATACTATTTTAATTCCCTCTTAAACTAAAAATAGTACGTATAGATTAGCATATAATTTTTATTCCCATAAGACAATGTGTATCAGGCTACCAATTTTTGTGAAGATAATTGCATTTCTATGAATACATTAACGATATGTAAGGAAAAAGGTTCGCCAATATACCACAAAAAAATACAAAAATTTTATGACAAGATAATTAATAATACCATGATAGATAAATGAATCTTCTATACAACAAAACAGATTCATCATAAAAAACTCTGCATATTGTATGCAGAGTTAAAAATACCCTTTTTCTTTTAAACTAATATATTGATGATCACCGATGATAACATGATCAATTAACTCAATCCCTATAATATAACCAGCTTCAACAATTCGCTTTGTTACTTCAATATCCTCTGTGCTCGGTGTTGGCACGTTGGGTAGAGAAAATGCGCCGTACTATGTTGCCATAGTCGATTTCACAATCCCCCCCACAGAACCGTACGTACACCTTTCAATGTATACGGCTCGCCAGTTGTTCAATCGGAATGCGTTTTTCATGATGCATGTGATGACAATCATAACAGAGTACAATTGTCTTCCTATTTCTTTCTATCATAATCTTGTCTAAATACTTTAAGTTTTTCTTGTTTTTAAGGTCTTTTAATTTCCGTACATGATGTACTTCCATTTGCCCTTCTGTTTTTCCACATGCTTCGCATTTATTTGCAAGTAAGCGTTTTTCAAATTCTGTCCTCGCTGAGTATTTTAGCGTGTTTGGGATATTATCCATCTCGCTATTACTAGTACGTATAGCTCCCTTTGGTTTAGGCATATCTTTTAGCTTCACAAACATATAAGCAACTTCTTCGCCCTTTTTGTTCTTTGAAACGATTGAAAGCCTTCCTTGTTCATGCTTTCTCATACTAGTTGCGACTTTTTTTGATGTGCTTCTTCTTTTAACAGCTAACGTCTTAATAAAACTACTTTCAGCTAGATAGAATAGCTTATCTAAGTGATGATAATTATTCGCTAGCTTGTAGTAATTTGCTATGCCTCGTAATTCTGCATTGTAGGTCATTAATATTTCTAATTCCGAATTGTTAAGCAGTTTGTTTCGGTGAGTAATTTTAAAATTTTCTAAATTACCATATCCATTTTTTATTGCGTATGCATATATCTTTTTCGTTGGTATTTCTAACTTAATTGCACCAGAGAGTGTACGTTTCTTTATAGGATGTTTGTGATTTTTGTATTGAACACGGGTAATTTTTTCTTGATTCCATGTTTTGAACTCGTAACCTAGAAATGGGACACCTTTTTCAAGGTGTGTTATAACCGTTTTTTCCTCACTTAATTCTAATTGAAGCTTATCTAATAAAAAATCTGTGACTATTTGTTTTATTTGTTTTGCATCATTTTTAGAACTAGCAATTCCAATAACGAAGTCATCTGCATAACGAACATATTTCATTCTTCGATAATTTTCATCCATTGGATCAACTGATGAAATTGTTAATTGTTTAGCTTTTAGAATACGCAATTCTTCAACTAGGTCGTTTCTTTCTAGCCAATCCTTATGCTCGTATCTTAAATCTAAACGTTTAACTTTATTTTGAATTGTTCGGATGTGTCCACGGATTGCAATCCATTCTTTATTACGTTCACGAAGTTTACCTTTTTCAAATGCTTGCATTTCTTTTTCCATGAATATATCTAGTTCATGAAGGTATATATTTGCAAGTAAGGGGGAAATGATTCCTCCTTGTGGTGTTCCACTAAAGGTCTTTTCATAACGCCAGTTTTCCATTACACCACATTTTAGCGCATTGTGTATAAGTAATAGAAATCTATGGTCATCAATTTTTTGAGCAATTAGTTTTAACAGCGTATTGTGATTAATATTATCGAAAAACCCTTTAATATCACCTTCAACACACCATGTCAAACCTTTCCACGTGTTTTTAATTTCAGATAAAGCTGTATGACAACTATAGTTTGGTCGGAATCCATGCGAATGTTTACTAAAAATCGGTTCATAAACTTGTTCTAAAATCATTCGCATTACTTCTTGAACTAATTTATCTTTAAAATTTGGTACACCCAAAGGACGTTTCTTTCCATTTGCTTTGGGAATGTAAACCCTACGCACAGGAGAAAAGCGAAATGTACCTTCTTTTAATTCTTCAATTATCTGTTCAATTTTCCCAAGACTGAAGCCATCAATTGTTTCCTCTGTCGTGCCTTTCGTTAGATTGCCCGCATTTGGGTATAACTTTGCATATGCTTTTATCCATAAATCTTTATGGTATAGTAATCGGTAGCAGTCTTTTATTTTTCGATTATGATATGAAGCATTCCTTATAACGTCTAACTGCTGAAATGGATTTTTTGCCATATTCATGACTCCTTTCTTTGTTAACGTTAAAACAACCTGTCTTCCTTTCCCATGCTAAACTCATTACAAGCAAACGTTGGGTACTATGAAGACTCCGTTACCATATGTGATTTTCAAACTTCTACACGTTATAGCCACGAAGGCATTCACACTTAGGTAATCCCTGTATTACACATAAACTTAGATACGTGATGGTTAGGTATCCCTTTCGACATTTTCCTTTTATAAAGGATTGAAGGACAAATCTCACTATGGACAAGAAAGTGGCGTATTCTAATAGACACTCTGACTCTGTGTCTCCCATTTTATCCTCATTACCTAATAACTATCGTAGGTAACGGCGCACCCATCGCTCATCTGTCTAGGATTCAGGCAGTATAGCTTTTACCATACATCACTTGGTCTGAAGGACTGACTCGACTCTGATAGCTTTGTCGTCTTTCCCCCTTTTCACGTCATGCTATGTTCCCTCTGTGAGTTTCCTCTCAAGGTAAGACGCTGACCATAGAACGTTGTGAGAAGTTCTAATTTCCCTTAGGAAACACTAAGTTTACGCACATTACAGGCGCACCCCACTCGGATGATTGTGAGCGCATATAATAGAAGCCGCAGATCTTTTGACAGCTTCTCGATAGATTTCCCTAGGATGAACGATGGAGGCGTTTAAACTGCCAATAAAAATCGTCTGCTTATGAATAATTTGATTTTTAATATTTAAAAAAAGAACAACAAAATGCTCCTGGTTAAGCGAAGTCATATCAGGCATTAAGTATGTTGCTGCATCTTGTGGAGAACGTATCGTAAATTTCTCATCATTATGTTTTTGGGCCAGTCTTCTACCAAGTTCAATGGCAGCTATTAATTGAATGGCTTTTACCTCACCTATTCCTTTAATAGCCATCATTTCTTCAATGGTTGCGTGCTTCAGATGATGAAGTCGTTCAAAAACATTTAAAACCCTATTTGCGAGAACAAGCACAGATTCTTCCTTTGTGCCTGTCCTCAATAAAATCGCGAGTAGCTCTTGATTGGATAAACTTTTAGCCCCTTGTCGTAATAATCGTTCACGGGGGCGATCCTCAATATTGACATCACGTATCATCAAAGTTGGTAAAGCGTCTTCAAGCAAAAATATTCACTCCTTCGCAAATTGGACTATCTGTAGATCTACCAATTGCGAAAACAAAGCTGCAAGTGGTAGACCTACAACATTGTTATAATCTCCTTCAATTCGTTTAACTAATAGTGTACCGATCGTTTGAATGCCATAACCGCCCGCTTTATCAAAAGGATCTCCTGAATCTACATAAGCTTCTATTAGTTCCTGCGTTAGACGGTGGAAAACAACTTGGGTCTCTTCTACAAAGGTCGTTTCCTTTCCATTCGGTTCAATTATAGCGACGGCTGTCATCACACTATGTTTGTTATTTGACAAACGTAATAAGTGAGAAATAGCCTCCTCACGTGTTTTTGGTTTATGTAGTAGCTCTTGATTGTAAACTACGATTGTATCTGCACCAATAATCGTCGCATTCGTTGCTTTTTTGGCTACATCACGCGTCTTCAATAAAGCTACTTCTTTTACATAATCCTGCATTGTATGAGCTTGTACACTTGTTTCTTCCACTTCACTTGTTAAGACTTCAAATGGAAGTGCTAACATGTTAAGCAATTCCTTGCGCCTAGGGGAAGCAGAAGCAAGGACAAGCTTATGATTTGTTTTCAACATTATCTGACCATTCCTCCTTATCCTTATGATACAAAAGAATGGACAATTTGAAAATTTTCAAAAAAACAAGATAATGATGATTCCGCTAACATTTATGGTTAAAATTTCACCTGAAGACACGTATTTTTAGATTGATAATGGGCAAAAACATGCAAACGAATGATGTTAACATCGTTGGAAATAGTAGAGGCAGCTGCCCCAATAGACTGCCAATCTTCAGGGAGCGTTGAATCCTTACCATTTTCCTTAAAATTTAATTTTGAGGCATTTTTATCTGCTAAAGCAGCTGGTATCTCTGCAAGGGTCGGTTCTTTACAGCTTTCACCGCTGACACTAAACGCCTTTTTAAAGGTAGCAGGGTCCTGTAAAAATTGTAGCTGGCTTTCTTCCGTCACCATGCTTGTCCATACGTAAAACTTGTCATCAACTTGAACAATCGCGCTCTCTTTTAAGGCAGGATACTCAGCAACAAATGAACTAGCGCTCTCATAGTTTGAATACACGCCAGCTTGGCTAGCATAAAACATCGGTGCATTAGATGTATTGGTTGTCTCACCGGCAGTTGGAATCGTTTCTGTTTGTGATTGATTATTTGCCACTTCACTACCATTTTTATTTAAAGGTAACTGTGTACTGGCTTGTAAAACGCCCAAAAAAATCGCTACACCTAATAGACCAACAAATCCACCAATAATCATTGCTCGAAATATTTGTTTTTTCATCACATGACTTACAATTTTCATTCAACTATCACCTCATCCTTCCACCTATCTATGCACTAGTAACGTTGCCAACATAATATGATATAAGTATATGTAGATTCCGAAGTGTAAATGCGAATTTATTATTTTTTGATACGGAACTCATTACAATCTAAATTTGCTACCATAAAAAAACTAGGACTCGCTATCAAGAGTCCTAGTCTTTTCATTCTTTTAATCTATTACGAACCTCTGTTAATAAATATAACGAGCCTGATACAATTGTTCTTTGCTGTCTATGTGATTGCGCCTGTATAAAGGATGCATAATCAACTAAGGTTGTTTTTGATGTTGCATGAGAAAGCTTGAGCATTTGTTGAGCTGTCATTGCACGAGAATTATCAAAATCCACGAAATAAAAATCATCACTCACCTGCTCTAAAAGTCGAAGAATCTGCTGAACATCTTTATCTGCTAGTATGCCAATAACAAATGTTATCTGCTCATTTGGATACTCACTTTGAATCGTTTCTACTAATTTTTCGGCACTCGCAGGATTATGTGCGCCATCCAAAATAACGAAAGGCATTATTTCTTCAAAACGTCCTAAAATAGAGGCCTTTTGCACAGCTTGACGAATGGCAGTTTTATCCGTAGACACACCTAATACTGATGCCACTTCCAAAAATGCAGTAATGGCGAGTGCCATATTATTCGCCTGATGCGCTCCCTTCATAGAACGTGTTAGTTTTGCTATTTGAAACTGCTGTACGTCATTCGTATAGCTTTCTCCATCAGTTGCTTGCTCAATAGCAAAATGATGATTTAATGCAAATATAGGGGCATTTTTTTGAGTGGCTACGTCATCAACAACACGCTTTGCTTCATCTGGCAAATCACCCATAATGACTGGCCGTTGTTGTTTAATAATACCTGCTTTATGGCGTGCAATGCTTTCAAGCGTATCCCCTAAAAACTTTGTGTGTTCTAAAGCTATGCTTGGGATAATAGAGACAATGGGTGTGACCACATTTGTGCTATCCAGTAAGCCGCCCATTCCCGCTTCAATCAGTGCAATATCTACTTGGCCATTCACAAAATGTAAGAATGCTGCCACCGTCAGTAATTCAAAATCTGTTAGTTTGCCACTAAGCCCAGCTTCACGCATCTGTTGAAACACTCGATCCATTTCAGCTTCTGTTATAGGTTGACCAGCTATTTGAATTTGATCATGAACATCGACGATACATGGTGACATAAATTTGCCCACGCGTAAGCCATGTTCTTGCGCAATTGCCTCTAGAAACGTTAAAGTAGAGCCTTTCCCGTTTGTACCAGCTAAGTGGACGACACGCAAAGTTTGCTCAGGATTACCTACTAATGATAAAGCCTCTTCAATTGCTGCAAGACCTGGTTTAATCACATCATCACTTTTGACCTGCCATTTCTCTTTATAATAATCAAAGTTTGGAATCATTGTCCTTCCTCCTGTAGCCACTGTCGAGCTTCTGCTATAAAGTATAAAGAGCCTGTAATGACAACAATATCCTCTTCATGGCGTTCTTGTAATACGGTTTGAAGACTTTTTAGCCATTCTTTATGATGCGTTTTATTCGCATGCGTCGACAACATCGCTAAGCTTTCAGCAGGCATTGCATTCGGTAGGTTTATTTCTGTAAAAGCGATGGAGGTGGCAACAGCATCCATTAGTTCTATACTGTTGGCATGATCCTTATCTGCTAATGCAGCATAAATAAAACGATATTTATTAGTTGGGTAGACGTTTTTTAGTGTTTGGATAAGAGCAGCTGTGCCCTCGGAATTATGAGCACCATCTAGCACAATACGATTCGGCCTTTGCTCGAAGCGACCTGCCCATTGCGCACATTGTAGACCTCGATGAATTGAATCATCAGAGATTGCAATTGCCCCCTTCTCCCGTAACGTTAGCATTGCCGTGATAGCCAGACTTGCATTATTCATTTGATGCGAGCCAGCCATTTTTAAGGGCACATCCCTCATCAAGACATGGTCCTTTTCATATGTAAAGTGCTGATTGTCAATGCTTTGCCAACTATTTGTCACCGTAAAATCCTGCCCCAAAACAAAGCATGATGCATGTCGTTCCTCTGCAGTGGCTTTAATGACAGCCAATGCTTCCTCATTGTTAACGCCTACAACAACCGGGATGCCTTCTTTGATGATGCCAGCTTTTTCAGCGGCAACCTTTGCGAAGGTATCACCTAAAAAGGCTGTATGCTCTAGCGAAATCGTTGTAATAATAGCTACAATCGGCGTTACGACATTTGTCGCATCCAAACGTCCTCCAAGCCCTGTCTCAATAAGCGCTATATCTACTCCTTCATGTGCAAAATATTGAAACATAATCAGTGTAACTACCTCAAAAAAGCTTGGAAAATCGCCATTGTAGTGCTCTTCTATAATTTTTGCAAGTTTATTGAAGTAGTAAAGAAATTGCTCATCCGAGATTTGGTGGCCGTTAATGGTCATCCGTTCATTGACTCGCTCTAAATGTGGGGACGTAAATGCCCCTACAGTGTAACCTGCATGTTGTAGCATTTCTCTTAATGCGTTCACCGTAGAGCCTTTACCATTTGAGCCTGCTACATGGATTACTCGTAGTTTGTTGTGAGGTTCATCTAAATGTCCTAATACTTCACGCATAAGGACAAGTGGCGCACGTTTATGATCAACTGCTTTTAATGTAAAAATAAATTTTGTACATTCGTTCATTGTGTTAAACAAAATAAACACTCCCTCTTACTGCAATATCTTTATTTTAGTACAAGTAACGTTTAATAACATAGCAAAATGACAAAATACAAAAAACACGCAGCTAGCGACTGCGTGTTCGTACTAATATTAGATTAGTGTACCTTGTGAGCACCTAATAAAGCACCCATATTGTTTAAAATAGTTTTTGCATCACTATTTAATAACGGATGAACATCTGGACGTTGCACTAATTCAAAAGCGTTTTTTAACGTTCTTTTTAACATAGATATATCAAAGTCTGAGCAATACTCATTTATTTTTTGGATCGTTAATAAATCGGTCCTTGATAATTTAGCGCTATCCTGTTGAGGATTACTATTTGCTAATATGTGCTTAATAAGGACGCGACCACTTGTATTTAATAAACGATAATACTTTGCTTCTGATAATTTCAAGAGATTCGTTTCGATCAATACTCTCGCGCTTACAAAGTCTAATTCATCACATGCTTTGTTGACTTTTGTAATAATAGTTGCAATATTTCCTGACATTCTCAACACCTCCATTGACTCTTATTTTCTTTCATTAAAAAGACTGTCTATTTAAAAAAATATCCATTCACACAATCTTAGCTTTGGTTTTTCACGGCTAAATAATATGAAATTAGGTTTTGTTTCCTACTAGTGTAGTGCCAATTATCATCTATTAGACTAATTTATTTTAAATAATACTATATATTTTTTCCTAAAACAATGCATATCTTTAGATCCATAAAAAAAAAGCAATGGATGACTTTTTCGCCATCCATTGCTTTATCTTTACATATTTTTCAATTCATCTAAACGTTTTAAAACAACCGCATGCTTGCTTTCGTAATCTGCTAATTTTTCACGTTCTGCATTGACTAACGCTTCCGGTGCTTTCGATACGAACTTCTCATTCGATAGCTTACCTGTAACAAGCTTCACTTCTTTTGCCCATTTTTCTAATTCTTTTTCAAGGCGAGCAATTTCTTCCTCTAGATTGATCAGTCCAACAAGAGGTAGGAAAACCTGTGCTCCTGTAACAACAGCCGTCATCGATTGACCTGGAGCCTCTAAACCTTCACCAATTGTTAAAGTGTCAGGATTACAGAATTTTTCTAAATATGCTTGATTCTCTTCGAGTACAGCTGCTGTTGCCGCATCTTTCGCTGAAATAAACAACGGTACTTTTTTGCTCATTGGCGTATTTACTTCCGCACGAATATTACGTACTGAACGTATAATATCCATTAGGAGCTTCATATTATCTGCTTCATCTGCAAAATGAAGATCTGTGCGTACTGTTGGCCATGCTGCCACTGTAATAGATTCACCCTCGTGTGGTAAGTGCTGCCAGATTTCTTCTGTAATGAAAGGCATAAATGGATGTAATAGACGCATTGTTTGATCTAGTACGTAAGCTAAAATAGAACGAGTTGTCTTTTTAGCTGCTTCATCCTCTCCGTAAAGTGGTAATTTTGCCATTTCAATATACCAAGAACAGAAATCATCCCAAATGAAATTGTACAATTCACGACCCACTTCACCGAATTCATAACGCTCTGCAAGAGAAGTTACTCGTTCAATTGTTTCATTTAAGCGTGTTAAAATCCATTTGTCAGCAACTGATTTTTCACCAGTTAAGTCGATCTCATCATATGTCATACCATCCATATTCATAAGCGCAAAACGTGATGCATTCCAAATCTTATTGGAGAAGTTCCATACTGCTTCTACTTTTTCAGTTGTATAGCGTAAATCTTGACCAGGTGATGAACCAGTAGCTAAGAAGTAGCGTAATGAATCTGCACCGTATTGTTCAATAACATCCATTGGATCAACACCATTGCCAAGTGATTTACTCATTTTACGTCCTTCACCGTCACGTACTAAACCATGAATGAGTACATCTTTAAATGGACGTTGCTCTGTAAACTCAAGGCCTTGGAAAATCATGCGAGATACCCAGAAGAAAATAATATCATAACCTGTTACTAAAGTACTGGTTGGATAGTAACGTTTAAATTCTTCATTTGCTTCATCCGGCCAGCCCATTGTAGAAAATGGCCATAGTGCTGAAGAGAACCATGTATCTAGTACATCTTCATCTTGCGTCCAGTTTTCTGCATCAGCTGGCGCTTCTTTACCTACGTATATTTCGCCTGTTTCATTATGGTACCAAGCTGGGATTTGATGGCCCCACCATAATTGACGAGAAATACACCAATCACGAATATTCTCCATCCAGCGAGAATATGTGTTTTCAAAACGAGCAGGAACAAAGTTTACTTTCCCTTCTTCATCCTTTTGTAGCTCTAGGGAAGCGTCAGCAAGTGGTTGCATTTTAACGAACCATTGTGCTGAAAGGTATGGCTCAACAACAGCACCAGAACGTTCAGAGTGTCCTACTGAATGCATATGCTCTTCAATACGAATTAACACGCCTGCTTCTTGTAAATCAGCAACGATTTGCTTGCGGCATTCAAAGCGATCCATTCCTTTATATTTACCAGCAAGATCATTCATTGTGCCGTCTTCATTCATTACTAGAATACGCTCTAGATTATGACGATTACCAACTTCAAAGTCGTTCGGATCATGGGCTGGTGTCATTTTTACAACCCCAGTACCAAATTCCATATCAACATAGTCATCAGCAACAATCGGGATTTCGCGACCTACAATCGGTAAAATAACGGTTTTACCAATTAAATGCTGGTAACGCTCATCGTTCGGGTGAACAGCTACCCCAGAGTCACCAAGCATTGTTTCGGGACGTGTAGTAGCAACTTCTACATAGCCTGAGCCATCAGCTAATGGATATTTCATATGATAGAAGGCACCTTGCACATCCTGATAAATTACTTCAATATCAGACAATGCTGTTTTCGCCGCTGGGTCCCAGTTGATGATACGCTCACCACGGTAAATTAAACCTTTTTCATATAACTGAACAAAAACTGTTTTTACCGCATCTGAAAGGCCTTTATCTAGTGTGAAACGTTCACGCGTATAGTCTAATCCAAGACCAAGCTTTGCCCATTGATCACGAATATGTCCAGCATATTCTTCTTTCCATTCCCATGTTTTTTCAAGGAATTTTTCACGTCCTAAATCATAACGTGTAATATTATCCTCACGCAGCTTTGCTTCTACTTTTGCCTGTGTTGCAATACCCGCATGATCCATACCAGGCAACCAAAGGGCATCATAACCTTGCATGCGTTTCATACGAATGAGGATATCTTGTAATGTTGTATCCCAAGCATGACCAAGGTGTAATTTACCTGTTACGTTTGGTGGTGGAATAACGATTGAATAGGGTTTTTTCCCACTTTCAGGCTGTGCCTCGAAAAACTTCCCTTGTAACCACCATTCATAGCGACCAGCTTCAATGGACTGTGGGTCATATTTAGTTGGCATTGAAATGTTTTCTGTCATATTGACTCCTCCTATTGTTTGAAAACTGTTGGTAAAGAAATGCTGTTCATTTTTTTACCCAATAAAAAAACTCCTCTCGTCTAAAAGGACGAAGGAGTTTTAGTTCGCGGTACCACCTTTAATTCCAGCAGTGGTTAAGATAAATGTTAAATGACACATTTTCTCAGCCTTCCCTACTGGCTCTCAATTCGGTAACGGTGTTTAACCGGCTTTAACTACTATTAGTTCACTAAAGCTGCTCAAGGGCTACCTTCAATTCAGTACAAATAGAAACTTCTCAGCTACCGTTTCCTCTCTGAAAATGTAGACAAAATTTACTCTTCCCTATCATAGCATCTGTATTTGATTTTCCTTATTGTACCGCAGGATCGTGTCATTTTTCAAGTGATTTAGTCATCTTTTAGTAAGAGGAAAGTAAATAGAAAAGGAAGTGACAATTCAAATGCGTCGACGCAAGTATAACCCTTGGCTTTTACCACCTTGGCTACGGCAAGTTCGTTTTTATTGCAGAACCATTATCGTGCCGATTTGTGCTTTTCAGTTTATCCGTGTCATTATTGTGCCAACATCAGGTGATTTAGTCTTCTTATTACTCCTGCTACTTCTCTGCTATTTACTTTTGAAAGACATCATTTGAAACACGAACTTTAAGCGGTGTATATTCTTCTGTTAGATCCCAAATCATAGAAGGCACTTCATGCCAAGTACTGGATTCACGTACAACAATATGGCTTGAGGATTCTCTCAATACAGCTTTTTGGTCAACTGTTGTAGAGTTCTCTTGGCGTGAAGCTGCTGCTACTGCGGCAGGTTGTTTCACTTGAACACTTTCTTCGATTACTGCCATTGTTTCCTCTTGTTCGAAAGCATGGGTTGATAAGTGTGGATTGTCTAACATATTTCTTTCAACAACAGGTTCATATTCATTGAAAGCACTTGTGACTGTCCACTCAAGCTGACACATCTGATTTGCCAGACTAGGGCGAATATCCTTGACCATTAAATCTTTGACATCCGATTCTTTTGGTAAATCAACATGTAAAGGTACGGCATACTCAAAATAACCAGTATCTCCTTGGATATCAAGGGCATCAATTGTAATTAAATCTTCATTATCTGTAAATGCTTGCATATCTTGAAAATCAAAGCGAACGTGTGCGGTGATATGATAGATGCCCATAAGTCGAAGTGAATCCTCTAACTGCATTGCCTGCCACTGAGGCTTAATTTGTACAGCTGCTATTTCTGTTGGGCAGCCGTATCCAGGAAAACAAAATGTTTCGCGCATATTCCAAGTTTTGTGTTCGATAATAATCCCTCCCTCTGCATCATATGACGCTTGGAAGGATAGTATGCTAGGGTGTTTCAAGTTGAACAGAGTTAAAAATAGATACTACTAGAAAAATGGCATGCTAGAAGTAGTATTCTAGCATGCCACTTTCATGGATGTTCGTCTTAATTAAACATTTACTAATTTAATTTTATTAGCTACACGATCTGTTAGCATTTTCGTTGCCTTTGGTACGATCGGTTTAAAAATCGGATTTAAAACAGGGCCAGCTAACCCACCAGCAACGACTTCTAAGAATCCTGTCATTTTTGTATTTTCAGCATCGATGCTTTCTGCAAGGAAATAACCATTTCCTGTGAAATTATCAGAAAGACCCTTTAATTCGAATGTAACTTTTGAAGGTGCCAACCATTCTAAGATTGTAATTTCTACTTCTACTGTTTTTTTCAATACGCCAACATTGCCTTTAAAAGTCCAAGTGGAGTGTTTGTCATCAATCATTTCGTGTGCATTATAACCTGGGACAAGCTTTGCCCATTTTTCCATATCACTAACGAAATCCCATACATGTTCAATCCTTACGGGTACTTCGACCGTGTGTGTGCCTGTTGCCATATCAATTCACTACTTTCTTTTATGAATAGCTATATTATAAACGAAATCGCCCACAATTTGGCTATGCTGAAAGATGTAATTTTGACAAAAGCAGGTCCTTCATCCAGTATAGAAGATCTTGTTTACTAGTAAATATATGCTATTCCCCCTTTTTGTCCATACATTTCTCTAGCACTATAATGCTTTCTGCTTTATCCATCAAATCAGAACCACCAGTATAACTGGTGGTTTGCTCTGCGCGTGAAACGCTGGGGTACTGGCCCATGTCTAAAGACATTCTGAATGGTCCGTCAACCGCACTCCGTTTTCACACAAACCGCTAAAGCGGCTTACTTATTTTTTCTTTCTCTTGATTTCTTCTCCTGTGAATGGGTCAATGAATTCTTTCATCGTCATTTGATCTTGCAGGATATCTTCTTGTAATTGATTTTTTATATACTCCTGTATCTTTTTCTTATTTCGGCCGACTGTATCCACATAGTATCCTCGACACCAGAATTGACGATTACCGTATTTATACTTTAAATTTGCATGTCGGTCGAAAATCATTAGACTACTCTTCCCTTTTAAATAACCCATGAACGCAGATACACTCAATTTCGGAGGAATACTTACCAACATATGAATATGGTCAGGACAGGCTGTTGCCTCTATGATTTCTACATCTTTTCTTTCACATAATTGGCGCAATATTCTTCCAACATCTGCTTTAATTTGACCATAAATAATCTGCCTTCTATACTTTGGCGCAAAGACGATATGATACTTACAATTCCACGTTGTATGTGCTAAACTTTTATTATCCATTTATGGTGGCTCCTTTCGTACGAAGTCGGTTGACTAGACCTGACTTTATTGTACGTTTGGAGTTTTTTTATTGTCCATAGCTAAAAGCTTTCCGGAACCCCCTGCATAGCAGGGGGTTTTCAAAGCACACAAAAAGAGCATGCTAGAAATCATTCTAGCATGCTCTATCAAATTTTATTGCGCTAATTGTGCAAATACTTTATCGAATGCAGCCACCGTTTTCGCAATATGCTCTTCCGTATGAGCTGTTGAGATGAATAATCCTTCGAATTGAGAAGGCGGTAAGAAAATACCTTCTTCTGCCATCAAACGGAAGTATTCAGCGAACAATTGTAAATCAGACGTTTTAGCAGAAGCAAAATCAATGACATCTTCATTTGTAAAGAAGAAGCCAATCATAGAACCTGCACGATTAACAGTGTGTGGGATATTATATTTGGATGCTGCTTCACGGAAACCAGCTTCTAGCTGATCACCTAATTTTTTAAAGTAGTCATATGTGCCATAATCTAAACGTGATAACGTTTCGTAACCAGCTGTCATCGCTAATGGATTCCCAGATAATGTACCTGCTTGATAAATTGGTCCAGCTGGTGCAACTTGCTCCATAATTTCTTTTTTCCCCGCGAACGCACCTACAGGAAGACCGCCACCAATCACTTTTCCTAAAGTCGTCATATCAGGTGTTACCCCAAAATACCCTTGTGCACAGCCATAATCTACGCGGAAACCTGTCATCACTTCGTCAAAGATTAATAATGCACCATGCTCTGCAGTAAGCGTACGTAATCCTTCAAGGAAACCTGGCTGTGGTGGTACAACACCCATATTTCCTGCAACTGGCTCCACAATGACTGCTGCTAGCTCTGCACCAAACTTGTCGAAAATCACTTTTGCCCCTTCTAAATCATTGTAGGCAACTGTCAACGTATTGCGTGCGATATCTGCAGGTACACCAGGGCTATCAGGTAAGCCTAGTGTGGCAACACCTGAACCAGCTTTAATCAATAATGAATCACCATGACCATGATAAGAGCCTTCAAACTTTAAAATCTTATCACGCCCTGTAACACCGCGTGCTACACGTAATGCAGACATAGTAGCCTCTGTTCCCGAAGAGACAAAACGAATCATTTCCATACCTGGTAGACGATCTAATACCAATTGAGCTAAACGATTTTCTGTATAGCTTGGAGCACCAAAGGAAGAACCCTTGGCTGCTGTGTCTGCAATTGCTTTCACTACCTCTGGATGTGTATGTCCTAGAATGAGTGGACCCCAAGACAATACATAATCAATATACTCGTTACCATCGATGTCTTTAATAATCGCACCATGGCCAGATTCCATGAAAATCGGGTCCATATTCACTGATTTGAATGCACGTACTGGGCTACTAACACCACCTGGCATTAATTGAACAGCTTCAGCATAGGCTTGTTTTGATTTTTCGTAAGAACGTGTCATTTATTTCTCCTCCAACCAACGTGCAACATCTTTTGCATGGTACGTAATAATTAAATCAGAGCCTGCTCGTTTCATGCCTAATAATGTTTCAAGCACAACTTTTTTCTCTTCAATCCAACCATTCATAGCAGCCGCTTTAATCATTGCATATTCACCTGAAACATTATACGCAACAAGCGGTAATGGATAGTTATTTTTCATGTCTCGAATAATATCTAAATAGCTTAAGGCCGGCTTTACGATTAAGAAATCTGCGCCTTCTTCGATATCTGACTCTGCCTCACGGAATGCCTCTAGACGGTTCGATGGATCCATTTGGTAGGATTTACGATCACCAAATTGTGGAGCGCCATCTGCAGCGTCACGGAATGGTCCATAGTAGCTAGATGCATATTTGACTGCATAGGACATAATCGGAATATGTTCAAAACCAGCTTCATCTAGACCAGCACGAATTGCAGCTACAAAGCCATCCATCATATTAGATGGAGCAATAATATCTGCGCCAGCTTTTGCCTGTGATATCGCCGTGCGGGCTAAAACATCTAATGAAGGATCATTCAAAATTTGATCGCCCTCAATTAAGCCACAATGTCCATGATCTGTAAATTCACATAGGCATGTATCTGCAATGACTAGTAGCTCAGGATGACGTGCTTTAATGAGTCGCGTCGCTTCTTGAACAATGCCGTGATCATGAAATGCACCTGTTCCAACCGCATCCTTTTCAGCTGGCAAGCCAAATAAAATAACTGCAGGAATGCCTAATGCTACAACCTCATCAACCTCTGCTTCCAGTTTATCCAATGAAAATTGAAAAACGCCAGGCATTGAATGTACTTCATTTTTTATATTTTCGCCTTCCATTACAAAAATAGGATAGATCAGGTCCTCTTTATGTAAGTATGTTTCTTTTACCATTGATCGCATCGTTGCATTGGCACGCAAACGACGATGTCTTTGAAATTGTAGTTTTGTCATGATTTGTCCCCTACTTTCATAATTTCTTCGATGACTGCTTGCATTGTATATACACTTGGCATAATATCCACAGTAGCACCGTATTGTTCAAGAGCTGCTTCCGTAATATGGCCGATGGCTGCAATGCGCGTTGCTTGCCACCCAACATGCGGCACTACATCCATTGCGTACACATCAACAGCTGAAGGACTAGCAAAAATCACCGTGACATCTTGATGTTGCTGGATGCAACTGACAATAGCCGCAGTTTGATCATGTCGTTCTATCGTTTCATAGACTGTCCATTCTTTTAATTCAAAGGGCAGCCCATCCTTCAGTGTACTTTTCGCCTTTTCTCCTCGAATAAACAGACATCTCGGATGATTACCTGCTACACTTGGAAATTCTTTGACGAAAATATCAGCACTAAATACGGAAGGCATAAAGCTCACTTGAAATCCTAACTTTTCTAATGCTGTCGTTGTTTTAGTCCCAATGGAAGCAATCTTCCCTTGGAAGTGCTTAGCATTCAATTGATGCCGAAGCATTTTACTAGCAAAAGCATCGACAGCATTTTGACTAGTAAAAATAATCCAATCATATTGATGGGCGCAATTCAATCGTTCAGCATCATTACTGTCTAATCGTTCGCACGTTTCAATTAATGGGGCTATGATTGCTTGTCCACCTAAAGCTGTTATGTTATCGACAATGGTTGTTGTCTTAGATGTA
The DNA here is from genome assembly GCF_038630885.1 of Lysinibacillus sp. FSL K6-0057. Lineage (NCBI taxonomy): Bacteria > Bacillati > Bacillota > Bacilli > Caryophanales > Bacillaceae > Lysinibacillus > Lysinibacillus sp. FSL K6-0057. The sequence goes on from NZ_CP152047.1 coordinate 3,526,419, forward strand.
CCTGTTAAAAGTATCGTTTTACCATTTAAAGGTAAATTACTTAGCATCTTGCTCTGCCTTTACACGCTGAATTAAATCAAAAGCACCCTGTTCTGTTAAAATAGCAGCTAGCGCTTCTCCAATTTTTTGTGCATCTGTACCAACAACTGTTTCCTTATACATAACAGATGCATCTGGAGCAGCAACAAGTCCTGTTAATGTAATTTCTTCCCCATTAGAAGTGGCATACCCAGCGATTGGTACTTGACAACCACCATCCATTGCTGCCAAAAATGCACGTTCTGCATGCGCCTCTTGCCATGTTAATGAATCAGTGAGCTTTCCTAATTCGGCTAATAGCTCCGCATCATCTGCGCGACATTCAATGCCTAGAGAGCCTTGTGCTACAGCTGGCAAACATTGTTCTACAGGTAAAAACTCAGTGACTACATCATCGCTCCAACCAAGACGTTTCAAACCAGCCGCAGCCAAAATAATGGCATCATATTCTTCTGTTTCGAGCTTAGCTAAACGTGTATCAACATTTCCACGAATCCATTTAATTTCGATATCAGGACGTACTGTTAAAAGCTGTGCACTACGACGTAAAGAACTTGTCCCAACAACTGCTCCCGCAGGAAGGTCAGCAAATTTAACATGACCTTTCGAGATAAATGCATCACGCGCATCTTCACGTGGTGGAATACAACCAATCACTAATCCATCTGGCAATACAGCAGGCATATCTTTCATAGAATGAACAGCAAAATCAATTTCTTTATCGTATAGGGCTTGTTCAATTTCTTTCACGAACAATCCTTTTCCACCTACTTTTGAAAGCTGTACATCTAAAATTTGATCACCTTTTGTTACAATCTCTTTTACTTCAAATTCAAACGGTACACCAGCCGCTTTTAATTCATTAATGAACCAATTTGTTTGAGTTAGCGCTAGCTTACTTCTCCTAGAACCTACAATAATTTTTCTCAACAGTCTCCAACCTTTCTTCTAATACCATAAATGGAATCGCGACAAACTACTTCCTAGGAAGAAATTTACAACAACTAACAGATAGGCATAAATATGTACCCACGCATAAGTTGTACCTATCAGCTTGCTTTTGCGATTCACATATAGGATAAAACAATACAAAATTAAAATAATGAAAGACCCTATGATTTTCGCATCGAAAATCGAAAGACTCTCTAATGTTAATAGTGCCCATTCAAACCCTAATATTAAACTTATAAATAACATTGGTATCCCAATAAAAAATGAAATATTCATCCAGCTACTCGTCTGCTGTAAGGAAGGCAACCTTGTCCATAAGTGTGACCACTTTTTCTTTTTCAGCAAACGATATAGAACGAGGTACAAAATGGCAAACACAAATGTTAAAGTGAACGCTGCATAGGACAATATTGCAAATGATATATGAATAAAAAGCATTTCCGAAATTAATGTATCCCCGACAGCTCCTGTAGGACGCTTCGGCATGAATGTAAATATACTAGCGAATAAAAATCCTAGTATATTAATAATAAACACAGGTAAATCCACCTTTGCTATGCAATGAAGGAAAATGGATAACGTCACGAGTAACCAGGAATAAAAAAGAATTCCCTCAGACAAGGATAAAATCGGAAAACGCTTCGTCTCCACAAACGTTAAAATGATAATGGCACTTTGAATCACCCATACAAATGAAACAAGCCAAAAAGCAATACGCCTTGCTCGTACTTGCTTATAAAAATAATCAGTAAAGTAAAAAACTAGACTGATCGCATACAAGACGATCATCACTTCATACAACCTCGTCATGGTCAAATCAGCCAATAGACATCCCTTCTTTGTCGTGAAATTAATTAAGCTATTCTAGCATAGAAAACAAAAAAACGTTTTCGTATCTTAAGTTTACCATACAGATACGAAAACGCCTCGTGTAATATCAGTAGAAAATCCAATTGCGCATAATACTCATGTACAACCACATTTGTCTACGCAAGCGCAATAGATATTTTAGAAAGAGTACTTTGGCTCAGTAGAAGTCTGAGATACCTGTGAGCGTTCTTTGCGCTCAAGCTCTTGCTTTGTCATCTCATGAACTTCAACTTCCACAGCATCCTCTATACCAAAAATTTGTTGGAATAAACGTAACTGTTCATTTGCTTTTGGAGAATTAGCCATTTCCTTAGCTTGTAAGATTGGCTCTTTTAACAATTGATTGATAATAGATTTTGTATGTTTGCTTAAAATTTTACGTTCACGTTCCGTTAAATCTGGCATTTTATTTTCGATACTCATCATTGTCTCTTCTTGAATACGACTCGCTTTTTTACGTAATGCTGAAATGACTGGAACTACCCCAAGCGTTGCTACCCAGTCTTTAAATTGCACAACTTCTTTGCCAATCATATCGGTAATATCAGCAGCAGCACGTTCACGCTCTGCTAAATTCGCCTCGACAATACCTTGTAAATCATCGATATCATAGAGGAAAACATTTGGTAGGTCGCCAACTCGTGGATCAATATCACGAGGAACCGCAATATCTACCATAAATAATGGTTTTCCTTTACGTAAACGTTCCACAAATTGCATCAGCTCGTAATCAATAACATAATCTGTTGCACCTGTTGAAGTAATTAAAATATCCGCTTCTAACAATGAACATTGTAATTCCTTCATTGATTTAGCTTCACCATGGAATTTAGCCGCTAAGCTTTCTGCTTTTTCAAATGTACGGTTAATGACAGTAACTTTCCCTACGCCACTACCATAAAGGTTCTCAATCGCAAGTTCCCCCATTTTTCCTGCACCTAAAATAGCTACATGCTTGCGTTGTAATGAGCCAAAAATTTTCTTTGCTAATTCTACGGCAGCATAGGAAACGGATACCGCATTTTCACCGATCGCTGTTTCATTATGTGCACGCTTTGCAAATGTTACTGCTTGTTTAAATAGTTGATTGTATACCGTTCCTGTTGTGCCAATCTCTTGTCCACTTAAAAAGCTTTTTTTTACTTGCCCTAAAATTTGTGTTTCACCTAGAACCATTGAATCGATTCCAGCTGTCACTTTAAATAAATGTTCGATTGCCTCATCTTCTTCACGAATTGTTAAATACGAAGAAAATGTCTCCACAGGCAAATCAAACCAGTTGGCTAAAAATTGTTTCACAAAATGACGTCCAGTATGCAATTGATCCACAACAGCATATATTTCTGTACGATTACATGTCGAAACAATTACGTTCTCTAATATACTTTTTTGCTTTTGCAGCGCTTCCATTGCTTGTGGCAGTTCACTCTCAATGAATGATAACTTCTCACGTATTTCAACAGGCGCTGTTTTATAATTCAAGCCTACTACGATGGCATGCATGAATAACACCTCACACGTTCTAATTCACAAATCTCATTATAGCACAGTTCGACAATAGTTCATCATTAATTTGTGAACATGTCATGAAGAACTGCAATTCGTCATCTACATTAGAATTATTATAAACTAAGTGTAACAAATTATACGTGTTGTTTCAAATTAAAAAAACTGCCCCACAATCGGAGGCAGTTTTCTCTCATTAATTTGTTATTGAGACAGTCTTTAATGCAATCATATTTCCATCTTTATCATATGCTATAAACTCAATCTCATCATTCACTTTAAAATCCTGCATAGTTTGGACGGTTTTCGTTAACATATAAACATGATCACTACGCTTTTGCAAATCAAATTGGACATCTCCACTGATCGAATTAAAACGTACATTCATCTTGGCAACATTTTGACAGTTACCATCGACTCGTGCGCTCATTGTAATATAGCCTTTTCGTAGAGAAACGCTCGTTTCTTCAAATAAATCTTCTGGATTGATACAACTTGAAGCTGGCGTTTTACATAAAATTGTATCAATTAACTTCTGGAATACTTGATGCAATTGTAAATTATCAATTGCATGGAAATACGTTCCACCCGTTTCTGAAGATAGTTGCATTAAAGTGGCATCATTTACTTGTGATTTCTTGCCCATACTTACTGTGTATACTTTGACACCTTGCTTTTTCGCTTCATTTATAACTTTTGTCATTTTTGATTTACTTGTTTTACCATCAGATACAACGACAATCGCTTTGGATGTTTTCGAATCATTCGAGAATTTTGTTAAAGCAATATCAATGCCTGCAAAAATATCAGTTGCACCCTTCTCTTTTGATGCTTTATAAAGATCTTTTTTTAGCACATTTTCTGTTGTACCTTCTCCAAGCACCGTTGCTTTTGTATTCGTTTCAATGACTATGTTATTTTTAGCCTTTAATTGATTGATTAGTTCAATCATTTTCTTTCCACGATAATTTGTTGGATCAACGGCCTTCATGGAAGAGGAATAATCCACTACATAGGCAATTTCTGTTGCTAAAGAACAAGAATTTTTACTGAAGTATGGATTAGCAAAAATGTCTTTCGTTACTGTTTTATCTTTTAAACCCTTCAAGGATGTTGCGTAGCGTGGGTCTATTGGATTGACAAGTATTGCTTCCACTTTAGATTTTCCATAAATAATTGAATCAAAGTAGGCTACGGCAGTACCTGGATTCCCTGTATTATTCAATGGGTCTGAAGTGTTCGTAATGAATGAAGCTGTTTTTTCCACTCCATCATACTTAATTTTGACTGTCCCTTGATAATCCGTAATAGGCTCTCCACCTGGGCGCACTAAAGTCACCATCACTTTTGTATAACGATCTTTTCCTGATGGTCTTGATGCCGCATCGGCACTTTCCTTTAATGCCTCTACTCGTTTTTTATAGGCCTCTACTTGCCCAAGTAATTTACCGCCTTGATATTTTAATAATACTGTACGGTCATAGTTACTTAAGTTTGTGAAGATCGTATAAATCTTCATAACACTATCATAATGCTCTAATGTTAAATCCTTTTCGTCTGGCATCTTTTTCATAAGTTGAATAATAGCGCCGACTGGATTAATGTTTTCTACCTGTGAGGCAATATCATCATCAATGCCTTGAACGCGATAAATAGGACGACCATCGTCAGCAATCATATACATGATTTCCGTTATAGCTGTATTATCTTTAGTTGTAACAGAGTTTTGGAAACGCGTCTTTAAAAGTTCCTCAAATAAGTGAACAGAAATATCATAGTTTTCAAATTGTAGAATAGCATTTTCATAACCTAATGCTGGATATTTAGGATCAGATCCACCGTAACGTAAATAGATGTTTTGCACATTTCCTAAAACATCTGTTACATTTGTTTGCTGTCCAATACTAAATAGCTTTCTATCCCCATCAAAGTCAAAAGGAACTGGGCTATACACATCAATTAGGTTTTGCGTAAAGAACTCTGGGATATCTTCACTTTTTGGAAATTCAGGTATCACGCTGCCATTATCATCCGTATTTCCTGGGTCGTATACTTGGTAATCAATACGCAATTCAGGCTGTGGTGCGTAACGCACTTCTGCATTTAATTTCTCTCCAACAAGACACTTCATTGCTGGGTCTGTATTATTAATTAGCTCAAAAGTGATGGTATCACGTACCGATTTAGTTAATTTTGGTGCTACAACGATAGCGGACACAGTTGAACCATCCGATTGGACAATATCAACTGCTTCACCTGAAGTATCAACAATATTTCCGTAGGATGCCTTCACGCGGAATGAATAGGATTTATCATCTGCGATAGGATCACCATTACAAGCCTTTAAAGACACCGTAACAAGTGTTGTATCCACATTATTTGCAATTAAATCAGGTTTTTCCACCACAATACTTTGCAGTGCATTATTGACATTGTTCGGTCCAGTAAAATCATTTGAATTATCCTTCGGTTCTTCAAAATCAGCACTACTAGATCCCATAAAACCTGGAGGTAACGTAATGCTATCATTATCACGACCCGCTGGACTACGTTTTAATCCTTGTACTGCAAAAGTGCTATTTTGAACAGCACGATATAAGAATTCAGCAACATCACCACGTGTTAATTTTGTAGATGGATTGAAGCTAGCAAATGTCTTTTTGCCTGTAGAACTTGTAGATAAATCATTTGAATATAAATATTGCACTGCCTGTGGCTCATCTAAATCTAAGCCTTTAAAAGCAGCATAAATTTGGGCAAATTGGCCGCGCGTTACGGCTTTTGTTCGATTCGTATTCACATGTGTGCCGTTAAATGGTAAATAAAAATCGCTATAGAAATTATAAGCAACACTATCTACATAAGATAACGCATAGTTACGATCTAGCTTGGCAAACATCAGGACAAGCTCACGATCTGTCACTTGCTCATTCGGTAAAAAGTTACTTGCACTATTTAAGGACATCAGGTCATTATCGACCGCCCAGGAAATAGCTTTATAATTATTGCTATTTGTTGGAACATCTCTAATGGTTGTAGCTGCTTGAGTGACAGTGGGTGTCGCTGTCATCAGTAGTAACATGAAGCAAAGCATAGCAAGCAATGCCTTTTTTACATATGTCATTTTTGTTCCATCCTTTCTTTAGTTAAAGAACAATATGTCATCACGATAGTTTTGTTTTAAGTCATCTTCCAAATATTTCAAGAATCGTTCTAGAACGACTGATGCCTCCGCACGAGTTAGCGGTTTATTTGGATTAAAGCGACCAGCAGAATCACCAATCATTAAGCCAAGTTCATTCGCTATATAAATGCCATCTCTTGAATAATTCGGAATCTGTTTATCATCTGTAAATCTAGTTAAGTAGCCAGGATCGGGTGCTCTATTTTCAAGTCCTAAGGCACGAACAAAAATTGTTGCAGCCTGTGCTCGAGTAATCGCATTATCTGGCTTAAAGTAGTCAGCTGATACACCTTTAATGATCCCTTTATTTAATGCTGATTCAATATAGCCGTAATCTTTGATAGAACGCTTCAAATCTTTAAAAACACTTGTAGTAGGTGTCTTTTTTGATTTCTTTTCTTCAAACACACGTAAGTCAACTGCTTTCCCAATAGCCGTCGTAAAATCAATACGTTTCATTGGCGTATTAGGAGAGAAGAAATTACTTGAATCCGAGTAAATACCTAGAGAATAAAGTTTTTCAATTGCTTCTTTCGCGTAATGGGTTGTTAAATCTCTGAATTTAGGAATAATGAGACGCTCAATTGTTGGCATGTACTCTGTATCTAAATCTAGCGTTCCTTTTTGCCCTGAAGATAAGTCGTATGTATATTCAGAAATAACATCCTTTTCACTAACGACTGCATATCCCCCTTCAAAACTCCCTAAGCTACCGAGATTTTCTTCATAATTTAAGACACGTGATTTACTTGTAGATAAACGATTTTTCACATGGCTTGTCTTGCCATCACTATAGGAATAAACAGACTCTGTGATTTGAGTTTCAGTCGCACCCCAGAAGTTCTCATAGCCTGCATGTCGACTATCTGTTTCAATTGTTACTGTGTTTTGAACAGCATTTTTCCCTTTTCCTGTTTCAAAAGCATAGGTTTTCCTAGAAATAATATTTCCTGAGTAATAATCTGAGGCTGCACGATTATCAGTAACTGTTCCTTGTGAAAATTGATAATCGACTAATGAATACGTAATGGCGCCAATTGTAATTTTTTCAGTGTATTTCTTTACTTCACCATTAGATGTTTTTTGACCAAGAACTGCATAATCTACTACATCTGATTCGTAGGCAATATTTCTTGTCAATGTAGCACCATTGCTTGCTGTTAACTTCATACTATACGTTTCAGTTAATTTACCTTTTGATTCTTTTTGTGCAATTTTAATATCTTTACTTGTCCCTTTAAAAATAACAGGTGTCCCTGACAGGAACACGGCTTCTTCATATGTATACTCGTTTTTTACAGCACCCGTTGTTTCTAATGAAGCGGCTGATGCATTGAACGGAATAGTAGTTCCAATCAAAAAAATAGCAAGAACGATGAACATAATTTTAGATAATTTTTTTTGCATTCACTTTTCCTCTCTTTCACTGTGCATGGCGTGCAGAATGAAGCTTGTTCTAATACTACTAAAAAATCTGCTCGTCTAGCGAAAGTATGCACAATATAGCTTATGCGAAGTAACCTTCCTCTTTTTTAGATAAGAAACATCGCTCTTTTGCAAATACTATTCGCATTAGACTCGCAGATTTTTTTTAGTTAATTATTTATGCTAATCTACCAAAATAAAATGAGCTTTCACAAATCGATCTGATAATACTACTAAACGATCAGATGGCTGTAAGTCAGAAGCTTGAATCACCTTACCTGCTTTTATCAGTGTCGCTTGGTCAATATTCATATTAACCATCTCACCTGCTTCATACCAACGACCATTTTGCCATTGACTAACACTCTTGACATTAATCACAGCAGGATACGTAGATTTCACAGATTGTAGCTTCCCTGCAAGCATTAGAGGCGCAACAGGTTTAGCATTGTCTAAAATATGAAGAGCCTGTACATGGCCTTCCTTCACATAGAAATATCCATAGTCGCCCTCAGATAAGTAAAGTTCAATATCAGGCATGACACTATAGGTTTTATTGCCATCATCTACCATCGCTTTTGTGGAATTACTAACCGACAATACCGTACGATCTGCTTTTTTGAAAACATTTGACTCAATCTTCATAGCATCGTCAATTTCAATTACATATCCATCAGCTTGAGATAAGCGTCCATAATATAATTCATGGCCAGCTAAATTAGGTGACATGAAGCTATCACTTGTTACTTGTATAACTTGTGCATAATGGTCGCGCGTAGCACCATCAGCCACGACAAAAGCAGTACCATATGCCATTAGACCAGTAGGTTCAATTAAACGTCCATTTCGAATTAAAATAGTTCCATTATGGAAGTACATGGTACCTGCTGTTTTCAGTTTCAGTAGTTGGTAATCTGTATCTACAGACAGCATGGGTTCGTAATATGTTCGTTCGTTATTTTTCAATACGACGATTTTCTCGATTACTTCCTTACCGAATTGTTTAACGGTCGCATAGTATGCTTCGCTGCCTATATAATTTTTCAGCTGACCTTTCTCGACTTTCGTATTCCCCACATATATTGGTACTTTAGATGTAAAAGGCATTGTTGAAAGATCATTTGTTGCTTGTGAGCCAAATTGCCAGTTAACAAAAGCATGTTGATTTTTCACGGTTAGCTTATTGGCATTCGGATTGACCGCTTGTATCTCACCTTTATATAAGTTTTCTACTAGTGTACCTGTTTCACTGATAGCTACCTTTGATAGGACTGAGGAGGTTTTATTTTTAAAACTTAATTTAACTCGATCCCCAACATATAATGCACTAATATCCGTTGCAGAAGAACCTTTTTGATAATTGGTTTCTTTGTTTAAATAATAAGTCGTTTCTGCACCAACATCTGGTTTGACCATAATAAATAATCCATTTGGATCAATACTCGTTACGACACCAGCCATCGTTTTACCGTTGCTACTTCCAGTTGATGGTACATTTGTTTCTGTTGGTGTATTAGAGGTACCGCGAAGTTCAACAACACTTCTGAGAGAAATTTCAGCCTCGACTTCCATTCCCATCTTAAAGCCCTCAATAGTCGTTGACGTATTATTAATATATAATCGCGTGTTTTTATTAATATTGAATGTCACTGTTCGTCCACGATCATTTTCCAATGTTATTTTACTAAGCTGCTTTTCTATCGTGCCATCTGGCTTTGTATATTCTGAAAATGTTACATCGACAAAGGTCCCAGTCACTAATTGGGCTGCTTTAGCAGTTTGGTTAAAGGAAAAACCTACTATCATCAGTAACACGATCATAAGTATGTATGAATATTTTTTCAAAAAACCTGCCTCCTTACTAATTATTAGTATATCGTATTATTGGTAGTTTTTCTTATTCGAAAAGTTACATTTTAGGCCTTTTTGAATTTATTTCTAATGAAAAAAGTTGAGGTAGCTTTTAACTTCAAGCTACCTTGCCTGCTTCATACTTGAATATCAATTGTATGTCCGGCTGTCGGATGTGGAGCATCTAACATTTCAACTAACTGTTCTGTATTTTGCTGTTGCATCTCCATTGCCTGTTTCGTAACAGCTAAAGATACATTTTGCATTAGTGTTGCTTGATTCATTGCCATCGATAAAGCTGCGATATCCATTTAGTCCACCTCCTATCTAATTTATCGGACAAATAGTTTCATCATCAAGTATTTTCCCTAATTTTCTACACATCCCCCTATTGAAAATACAAAAACATCTATTGTCCTAACGCCTTAGACACAATAGATGTTTATTATTACATTTTATTTTCGATTGTTTTCCAAACTTCCTCAAAGCCAAGACCCGTTTCGGAAGAGAAGACAATAAGTGGATCACTTTTTTCCATCTCCAATGTCTCTTTGACAATTTTCTTATGTTTATCCCATTTACCTTTTGGTATCTTATCTGCCTTCGTCGCAATAACAATGCAAGGAATATTGTAATGCTTTAAAAAATCATACATCATGCGATCATCAGCTGTTGGAGGATGACGCAAATCAATAATTTGTACGACTGCTTTTAACTCCTGGCGCCCTGTAAAATAGCGCTCAATCATTTTTCCCCATGCCTCACGCTCAGATTTAGAAACCTTTGCATAGCCATAACCCGGAACATCCACAAAAAATAACTGCTCTTCAATTTTATAAAAGTTAAGGGTTTGTGTTTTACCAGGCTTAGATGAAATACGTGCTAAAGCTTTACGCCCGATCATTCGATTAATGAAGGAAGACTTCCCTACATTCGAACGACCAGCTAATGCAAATTCTGGCAGTCCATCTTCTGGATATTGGTCTGGTCGTACCGCACTAATGACCATTTCGACATTATGGACTTTCATTTTTCTAAAAACCTCCGTCCAGTGCATAGGCTAATACTTCATCAGCCGATGTCACTAGTTTAAATGTTAGTTGCTCGCGTACACTGTCAGGAATATCCTCTATATCACGTTCATTATCCTTTGGACAAATAATCGTCGTTAAGCCTGCACGGTGAGCACTTAGTGTTTTTTCTTTTAAGCCTCCGATAGGTAATACACGGCCACGTAAGGTAATTTCACCTGTCATACCTACTTCGCGGCGAATCGGGCGATGTAAAATAGCAGAAACGATAGCTGTTGCCATTGTAATACCAGCTGATGGCCCATCTTTAGGTACAGCACCCTCTGGCACATGGATATGAATATCATGTGTATCAAAAAATTCGGCATCCACATTGAGGTGCTCCATCTTCGTGCGAACATAGGATAATGCTGTTTGAGCAGATTCCTTCATTACTTCACCAAGCTTACCAGTAAGTTGTAACTTCCCTTTACCTGGTGTTAATGATACTTCGATTTGTAATGTATCTCCACCAACTGTTGTATATGCAAGTCCAGTTGCTACACCTACTTGATTTTCCTTTTCAGCCTGACCATAACGGAAACGATGTTTACCCAGTAAATCTTGTAACGATTTTGAGTTAACCGTTACTCGTTTTTTCTCACCAGATACTATTATTTTGGCGATTTTACGGCAAAGCGTAGCGATTTGTCGTTCTAAACCGCGAACTCCTGCTTCCCGTGTATAATAACGAATAATATCAGTGACAGCTTCATCTTTAATTACTACTTGTGTTTTTTTCAAACCATGCTCTTTAAGCTGCTTTGGTATCAGATGATTTTTCGTAATTTGAGATTTTTCAATTTCAGTATAACCTGCAATAGAAATTACTTCCATACGATCTAATAATGGTCCAGGGATACTACTTAAGTCATTGGCAGTGGCAATAAATAACACATTTGATAAATCATATGGTTCCTCAATATAATGATCACTAAATGTATTGTTTTGTGCAGGATCTAAGACTTCAAGCATGGCTGCTGCAGGGTCACCTCTAAAATCATTAGACATTTTATCGATTTCATCTAATAAAAATACTGGATTAACGGTACCTGCTTTTTTCATTCCTTGAATAATACGTCCTGGCATTGCACCAACATACGTACGTCGATGACCACGAATTTCCGATTCATCCCGCACACCACCTAAAGAAATACGAATAAACTTACGATCTAAGCTTTCCGCAATGGAGCGAGCTAATGATGTTTTACCTACTCCTGGAGGTCCTGCTAAGCATAAAATAGGTCCTCGCAGTGAATTTTTCAGCTGACGTACTGCTAAATATTCCAAAACACGTTCTTTGACTTTTTCTAATCCATCATGATCTCGGTTTAAAATATTTTCAGCATGCGCAATATTCATGCGATCCTCTGTAGCAGTTGTCCATGGTAATGAGATAAGCCAATCAATATAATTGCGAATAACACCGCTCTCTGCACTAGCTCCAGGTATTTTTTCATAGCGATCTAATTCTTTCAGTGCCGCTTCTTTTGTTGATTCAGGCATACCCGCTTCGTCGATACGCTTACGTAATTCCGCAACTTCTCCAGTTTTCCCTTCGCGATCGCCCAGCTCCGTTTGGATAGCTTTCATTTGCTCACGTAAATAATATTCTTTTTGCGTGCGTTCCATTGATTGCTTTACTTTGGAATTAATTTTCTTTTCTAGATCCAATACTTCCTGTTCATCATGTAAGCGAATAATTAAATGATCTAGTCGTTTTTTAACGCTAAGCATTTCCAATACTTCTTGCTTGTCGGCCATTTTAAATGGCAAATGAGAAGCAATAATATCTGCTAAACGGCCAGGCTCTTCAATATCCGTTACAGTATTGATCGTCTCAGTCGTAATTTTATTGGAGGATTTTGCATATTTTTCAAAATACGTCAACAATGTACGCATCAATGCTTGCGTTTCTACATCTTTTTCTGTTGACTCCTCTTTCATATCAATATCCACAACTGTATACTTCTCTAATGCACGATAGTTTTCCCACGTTGCACGAGCAACTCCTTCTACAAGGATACGTAACGTGCCGTTTGGTAATTTTAGCATTTGTTTGACATAAGCAATTGTACCAACTGAATACAGATCTTGCTCTTCAGGCTGTTCATCGTGCATTTCTTTTTGTGTCACCAATAAAATCATTTGGTCCTCTAACATTGCCTGCTCAAGCGCCGCTACAGAACGATTTCTACCCACATCAATATGTAACACCATCGATGGGAATACTAAAAGTCCACGCAAAGGCAATAATGGTACATTTGTTGTTTTTTGTATTGTCACCATGCGGGCATTCACCTCCGTCAAAATTTTCATGTTAACATCCCGCGCTACTAGTATGTGTTTAAAAAGTTGATTCACACTAGTTATTGAAGCGAGCCAAAAATTTCTTCAAGTTACAGCTGGCTTTATGTAGGAATGAATAAAAAGCTGACTGTCGATATGTGCGAACATTGCACAATCGAAGTCAGCTAATTACTCTCTATCTCACAACGGTAGACAGCCACGTCTATTCATTATGCTGAAGTTTTAGTGTCGCTACCTTCATCGAGTTCAGTGCCATCTTCAAGAAGCAATTTCGGTTTTTCTTTATCCGTAATTGTTTTTGCTGTAATGATACATTTTTTTACGTCTTCACGTGAAGGCAATTCGTACATTACATCAAGCATTGTTGACTCAATAATTGAACGAAGACCACGCGCACCTGTTTTACGTTCAATCGCTTCCTTAGCAATTTCCACAAGAGCACCTTCATCAAATTCAAGCTCAACACCATCTAATTCAAGCATTTTTTGATATTGCTTGGCTAGTGCATTTTTCGGCTCTGTTAAAATTTGTACTAGTGCAGCTTCGTTTAATTGCTCCAGACTCGCAAGTACAGGTAATCGACCAATGAACTCTGGTATTAAACCAAATTTCAATAAATCCTCAGGAATCAGCTTGGACATAATAGAACCTTCATCTACATCTACTATATTCGGATCTGAACCGAATCCTATTACTTTTTCACCCTGACGTCGTTTAATGATGGTTTCAATGCCATCAAATGCACCACCCACAATGAAAAGAATATTAGTTGTATCGATTTGTAAAAATTCTTGATGAGGATGTTTTCGTCCTCCTTGCGGTGGAACGCTTGCAACTGTTCCTTCCAGAATCTTTAGGAGTGCCTGCTGAACACCTTCGCCAGAAACATCTCGTGTAATAGATGGATTCTCTGACTTACGTGCAACTTTGTCAATTTCATCAATATAGATAATCCCTTTTTCAGCGCGTTCGATATCATAATCAGCTGATTGGATTAACTTTAATAAAATATTTTCAACGTCCTCACCAACATAACCTGCTTCAGTTAAGGAGGTAGCATCCGCAATTGCGAATGGAACATTTAAAATACGTGCTAACGTTTGAGCTAATAAAGTTTTACCGCTACCAGTTGGGCCGATTAACACAATGTTCGATTTTGCTAATTCAATATCATCAATTTTACTATTCGTATTGATACGTTTATAGTGATTGTAAACTGCGACTGCCAATGCCTTTTTAGCACGCTCTTGTCCAATTACATACTCATCTAGAATCGTTAAGATTTCTTTAGGTTTCGGAATATCTTGGAATTCAATTTCCTCCTCTACACCTAGTTCCTCTACAACGATCTCTGAACAAAGCTCGATACATTCATCACAAATATAAACACCCGGACCTGCAACTAATTTACGCACTTGTTCTTGTGGCTTTCCACAAAATGAGCACTTTAAATTGCCTTTTTCATCATTAAATTTGAACAATATGTTTCACCCCTATTCAAGCAACAATCTTACAAGATTATTGAACCTTTATCAAATAAATTGTCTGCATCATTTACGCCTCAGCATTTATGCATGTATAGATTATAACGTATCGTCATGTACTTTACTTCATTTGCCTTACGAAGCATGCTATCGAAACCTGCTTACTCCGCCACCTTATACTGCTATAAAGTTACATTTATTCACTTTCGACACACTACAAACTACTGATCTCTATTTATAAATCTACTACATTCATCAACCAAGGGTATATATCACTCAAAAAATAAGTTTTATTTATTATGACCTCTCTGAATGAAGTTAAGTTTAGCATCGTATCAATTTCGCCTTGACTCAAATAGCGTCTGGACATCAATCCTTGACACCTGCCAGCAGGCTCTATCTTCATTCAGTCGTGGTTTAAACACACACTAAAAAGGTTAAAAAGGCATACAGTTCACCATCTATGTGAGATGGGCGTCATTTGTACCTGACGTTATGCTTTGGGTACAAAAACAGCTGCTGAATGAAGATAAAAACTAAAACAATACTATGTATAAGTGAAGTATAAAGTGAATTAAACGTTAAGGGGACTGATTTTTAAGAGTTTATGTGATAAAACAAGGCACGGATTCATGCCGTACCTTGTTTTTTTGGGCTATCTAATTACACAAAATCTTATTCAGTAATTTTAGCGTTTTCTACTAAAAATTCAACTGTTTTTTGGATTTTGATGTCGTTTTCAAGTACTGCTGTACCACCTAAAGCACTTGTGATTTGATCATTTGTCATGTTGAATTGAGCAGCCATTTTTTCTAATTCTGCTTCAATATCAGCTTCAGATGCTTCAATTTTTTCAGCTTCAGCAATCGCTTCAAGTGTTAATGAAACACGTACACGGCTTTCTGCTTCTTCTTTCATTTGACCACGTAGGTCTTCTTCTGATTGACCAGAGAATTGGTAGTAAAGGTCTAAGTTCATACCTTGCATTTGTAAACGTTGACCAAATTCTTGTAACATACGATCAGTTTCAGAGTTAATCATACCTGCTGGCACTTCAAACTCAGCATTTTCAGCAGCTTTCTCTACTAGTTCATCACGAAGAGCAGCATCTGATTCTGTTGCCTTTTGAGCTGCAGTTTGTTCTTTAATTTTAGCGCGTAAAGCTTCAACGCCTTCAACTTCTGGATCTAATTCTTTTGCGAATTCATCATTTAACTCAGGAAGAACTTTTGTTTTTACTTCTTTCACTGTTACTTTGAAAGTAGCTTCTTTACCAGCTAATTCAGCTGCATGGTATTCTTCTGGGAATGTCACAACAACATCTTTAGATTCGCCAGTTTTAACACCAACAAGTTGCTCTTCAAAACCTGGAATGAATGAACCTGAACCGATTTCTAGTGGATAGTCTTCGCCTTTTCCACCTTCAAAAGCTTCTTCACCTACGAAACCTTCGAAGTCGATCACAGCTGTATCACCTTCTACGATTGCTTCGTCTTCTTTGATTTCAAGTTCTGCTTTGCGAGCTAATTGATCTTGAATTTGAGCATCTACTTCTTCATCCGTTACTTCTACTGGCAGTTTAGATACTTCTAAACCTTTGTAGTCACCTAGCTTCGGTTCTGGTTTCACTGTTACTTGTGCAGTGAATGTGAAATCTTGGCCGTGTACAAAGTTTTCTGTACCAGCGATTTCTGGGTAATCAACTGGCATAATTCCAGCTTCATCAATTGCTTTTGCATAAGATTCAGGAACGATGATTTCTAATGCATCTTGATATAGAGATTCGATACCAAAACGTTGTTCAAACATTTTACGAGGCATTTTACCTTTACGGAAACCTGGTACGTTAATTTGTTTTACAACTTTTTTGAACGCTTGGTCCATTGCTGCATCGATTTCTGCAGCAGGTACTTCGATTGTAAGAGTACCGATATTACCTTCTTGTTTTTCCCATTTTGCTGACATGTATAAATACCTCCAAAATAAATAATCAAGTTTAGATGTTAGACAATTCATTCGTAACTACGATTTTGACAACCATTTTAGTATAACATAGATGTGTATAGTTTCAACTTATTTCATACCTAATGTAGTTCTGTTAGCTTTTCTAACATTTGTAAAAAGTCGATGATTTCATAGTCCATTTCTTGTACATTTCCTAGCATGGCTAAGACAAAATCAATATAACTATAGGCAACATCATCTGCTTCGAACGGTTGCCATTCAAAAGGATACGTTACAATGGCATGCTTTGCCATTAAATATTGTACCATTTCCAACGTAGATGGGTCTTGTTCTAGCTTCATTTCCAATATATTTTTTATTTCTCCATACTGAGGTAACTGGTTAGGCAATACTAGCTCAGTCGGATTAACGGTTTTTGTTTGGTTGAATTTGGCTATTGTAACATCAATAGCTACTTCTTGTTCCACTAATAATATTAATGCTAAGCTCTGGACAAAAGGATGAACCGTTGAACATTCAATGATCGCTTTTAATGCCTCTTTTAATTGTCTTACATTTGTATCCATAAGACGATGTAAGCGAATGGATTGTTCATTTGGAGTAAGTGCACAAAATTTCTCAAGATCATACTCTTGTTCCTCTATTAAACGTTGTGCATTTTCTTTTTTTTCTAGATTCTTAGACACTTCACTATTCAAATTTTTTAATCGCTCAAATTTTTCAATTTGATCCTGAGGCAAAACATTTTCTTCAAGTAGGGTTGTAATTAATGACTCTACTTGATGATATTCTTTTAACTGCATGCATACGGTAATGTACAATTCCATGACTTCTACATAAAGTGTTGTACCCACCGAAAATAATTGCTCACAAACATTTTTTGCCTTGCTATAGTCCTTTAATTCATACAAAGCAAAAGCATAGGCACTAAGAGCAAACTCATCTCCAGCTTCGTATGCAAATGCCTTTTCAAAACTTGCCACCGCTTTATCATACTGAAAATTTTCAGCAAACATATGCCCTTCACGTATTAAAGTTTGGACAGCGCCTGGAAAAACAACAATATTGTCATGTTTAATGACATGACGCTTTCTTTTTGTCATTTTTCTCACCTCATTATTCTAATTTTCATTTCTATTATTTACTAAAAAAATCCACAAGTTTCTTGTTTTTAACAAAAAATCATTGCTTTTGCATTCATATTTTGTAATAAATTGTATTATAATTAGAATAGTCTAAAATTTATCACAATTCGCAGACGTTCCCTATTATTGTCTGCATCAAGAAAATCAAGTTCTTAACAAGGAGTGGAATCCATGCAATTACTTGATACAATTACAGAATTTGATCATTGTATCTCATCTGCATTCGAGGCATTATCGATTAAAGTCATTTCAATTTCTACAACGAACGGCCCTCTTCAAGATATGCCGATAGAATTTGAACTTTTAACACGCACCAAAATCGACGTCTACACACAAGAAGCCAGCACCTATATTTTAAGAATTCAAGGGTGTATTCCTGGTTCTATTGCACTTGGTCATCAAAACGAGTCTCTTTCCATTATTCCTCAAAAAGTTAACATTGAATGCAACTACAAGCTGTTACATGTTGATAAAAAAGATATGCAGCAAATTTTACAACATCCTGAACCAAATCGTCATTATTGTGAATGGCTCATTGATGCAATCAAAAACGCCAATATTCTTGTCGAGTTAAAGACAAATCAACACACGCTTACCGAATGGCCAATTGGCATCAAATCAGCAGTCATTATTTAGCTAGACAAAGACATACTTAAATAGGTATGTCTTTTCATGTTGTTGAAAAAAAGATGTTGTCAACGGCAGAGAAAGCAATTTTGCAAGGTGAGGGGTTGATTTCCGTTCCGCCAGCGTCCTTTCCAGAGGGCGTCCGATGAGCCGCTTCACTCACTTACGTTCGCTCCAGGGTCTCCTCTGTGACGCTAAATCCCCAAGGAGTGACGCTGGCTCCACTCCAATCAACCATGCTGCAAAAGTGTCTTTACTTTTTTTCATAGTAGCATAGCGATCAAATCGCCCATTAACTGTATTCTTAGAGGGGATAAACTCTTATTTTCAATGTGGAGAAGTGATGCGTGACAACACCTCTTCATAAGGAGCAGTGAGCACCTTCCCTTTATTTGAAAACCTTTGCTAAAAAGTCAGTGGGTTGGAGTGGAAGGCTACTTGACTCCCGTGGGATAGCGAGACAGGCGAGCCCCTGCACGGAGCGGGAGCGGAGGAAGCGGCTCGGCGCTCGCCCACAGGAAAGCAAGTAGCCTGCAACGGAAATCCATTTCTACCTTTCAATTGACTGTTTTGTTTTTCAACACTAAGCAAAGACATACTTAAATAGGTATGTCTTTTTTTATTCACATTTAAGTTTTACCATTTTATTGCGTTTCTATCATAACAACTTTCTATAGGTTCTGGAAATAATATTGTAAAAGTTATGTTTTAAAGAGAGCATTCTAACAGTTCTTATTTAATGGGGGTTTCAAATTTATCCTTTCGAAATGAAATGGCGCTATAATAATAGTACAAAAATGATGATGGAGGCTTTCTTAAACATGGATATTAAAGAAACATTACAATCTTTTTCTACAATGACACTGTCTGATCGCCAAGCATTTATGTTGCAGCATAGTGATTGGCTATTACAGGAGATGTTAGCGCATATTGGCTCAGTTGATGCTGAATTACGAGACCACCTCATTTATCGTACCTTTGTTGATTTACTTAGTGATAATTTATTGAACCCTCAACAACTTCAATATTTGTTTGAAACAGTTACGGGTGATGATTTTTTATATTTACATATTGGAGAAAAAGCAACAGATAGTGTCTTTACTCGTTCGTTTTCTGCATTACTTGTTGCAGGGCTTCTTGCAAAGGATGCTGAATTACTCGTTTTAAGTGATGAAGACTTGCAACTATTCTTTAAAAAAATTGGCCGCTATTTGTTATTAGAGCAAGATACGAGAGGTTTTGTTCAGGAAAAAGGATGGGCACACAGTATTGCACATGGTGCAGATTTAGCTGCAACGACAATAAAACATCCAAAATTCGATTTACAGTATGCACCATCCATCTTACATGCATTAAAACTTGTCACTTGGAAAGAAACCGTCTTTGTTAATGACGAAGAGGAACGTTTAATCAATATCGTGGATTCGCTATTACTTCAACATTACTCAGAGGAAGCACTGATTGAATTTGTTGAGCAGGCTTTTGATAAATTTGAAATGCATTTAATGACACAAGGTTATAATGAGCTCTTCTTTAGTGGACGCACTTGTACGTTGAACTTTATGAAAACATTATATTTTTCTTTAAAGATGAATAATAAAGCTCCTCAACTACAAAATACGATTTATGGTCAAGTAGCCAAATGGCTGAAGCTTGGTGATTGACAAGCAATCTTAAAAATGCTGATTAACTCCACTTAATTCTTCATAACATAATTTTTTTCTAAAATACTAGCAAACTAAGACAGCTCTTAGTTTGCTTTTTACTTTTCAGATAAAACAAACAAAGTAAAAATTTGGATTCCGAAGAAAATTGATTATTATATTAACATAATTAATAATCCACACCATTTATTCCCTCTCCACTCATTCCTTTCATTGAAAATTCAACCTATTGTTTCCATAAAACGTCATTACGTGTACTCCTTTTTTTAATAAAAGGCAAATAAAAAATCTCATTACGTCTGATATGGCAATGATTTTATTACAAAACAGCGTCTAAAATGTGAAATGCCATTTTTCACAATATAAATTATTTACTTAGGTAAACATTAGGAATGCAGTATTTTCAACGTTTCCACAGTGTTTAATGATTAAAACCTATAAATACCAATACTAAAATAACGATTTTTGTTCAAAAAATGTTCAAATTCAACACCACTATACTATCATTTTCATAACAAAATTATGTTTTTTCTTAAAAACAGGGCGTATAATCCAATGTGCAAACAACGAGAGATTGTGACAATCGTAGTTAAGCAAGTACGTATTTAAAACGATTGCGCAAGTCATTGATTTTGCTAACGCTTGCATCAGATCAGTCAACACTAGATTTTATGTTTCATATTGAACCATGCCATTGTAATTTCTTATGTTGTTGATTGATACGCCAAGATAAAAGAGGTGACCTCAGTATCTACTATTTGTAAATGTGACACTGACAAAAAAACACATGAATTTTATGAATAGCCGTTCTATAGAAAGGAGTCAAACATGAAGAAAAAATTAAGTTTAATGTTAGTAGCATTGAGTGCGCTTGCTCTTCTTGCTGGTTGTGAACCATTAACAGTGTTCAATCCAAAAGGACCTAATGCTGAAACATTATCAAACACAATTATCTTATCCATTATTACAATGGCCTTTATATTACTAGTCGTGTATGTGCTTTTAGCCTTTATGCTTACTAAGTATCGTGCATCAAAAGCATCTGCTGATTATGAGCCTCCTCATGAAGAAGGAAGCCATCTTCTTGAAATTACATGGACAGTAATTCCAATTATTATCGTAGCATTCTTAGCTGTTGTGACTGTAAGAACAACATCTACAGTAGAAGCTCAACCAGCAGGTTATGACGATAAGGAACCTTTAGTTATTTATGCATCATCATCAAACTGGAAATGGCACTTTAGTTATCCTGAAGAAGGTGTTGAAACAGTTAACTATGTAAACATTCCGGTGGATCGTCCAATCGAGTTCAAACTTTACTCATTTGGTCCAATTACAAGTTTCTGGATTCCTCAATTAGCAGGTCAAAAGTATGCCATGAGTGATATGTTAACAACAATTCACCTTGCGGCAGATGAAGTTGGTTCATTTATGGGACGTAACTCTAACTTTAATGGACGTGGCTTTGCTGAAATGGAATTTGAAGCACAGTCTATGACGCAAGAAGACTTCGATAAATGGGTTGCTGATGTAAAAGCAAAAGAAGCACCATTAACAGAAGAAAAATTTGATGAGCTTCTAGAGGCAGAACATGTTGGTCGCCAAAGCTTCTCATCTACACACTTAGACTTCAGTCCAGCTCCAATGGAACATGGTAAAAACATGAATATGGATGATATGGATCATGGGGATATGTCTGAGGAAGACATGAATAATGAACATTCTGGTCATTAATTTGAATTTAACTTTGAACGAATCGAGACTTAATTTTTAATTCTGAAAGGAGCGCATCCAATGAGTATGGAAGAATTATTCCATCCAATGCAAGAACCGATGATTTTAGCGGCAGCTATTAGTATCGTAGTTGGTGCAGTGGTTATCGTAGCTGGCCTTACTTATTTCAAAAAATGGGGCTATTTCTACAAAAACTGGCTATCAACTGTTGACCATAAAAAAATCGGGATTATGTATATCGCAGTAGCCTTATTAATGCTATTCCGCGGTGGTATCGATGCACTATTAATGCGTGCACAAACAGCCGTTCCAGATAACGGACTTCTTGATGCACAACACTATAATGAGATTTTCACAACACACGGTTTATTAATGATTCTATTTATGGCGATGCCATTTGTCATCGGGTTAATGAACATTGTCATTCCACTTCAAATCGGTGCACGTGACGTTGCTTTCCCACGTTTAAATGCTGTCAGCTTCTGGCTATTTGCAGCAGGTGCTGGTTTATTAAACTTATCATTCATTATCGGTGGTTCACCAGACGCTGGTTGGACAGCCTACTTCCCTCTTGCAAGTACGGAATTTAGTCCGACTGTAGGGAATAACTATTATTCTTTAGCACTTCAATTATCAGGTATTGGTACTTTAATGACAGGTGTTAACTTTATCACGACGATCATTAAAATGCGTGCCCCTGGTATGACATTAATGAAAATGCCAATGTTTTCTTGGTCTATTTTAATTACAAACATTATTATCGTATTCGCGTTCCCAGTATTAACTGTAGCGCTTGCACTTATGATGTTTGACCGTCAATTTGGCACAAAATTCTTTGCGATGCAAGACGGTGGTATGGATATGCTTTGGGCCAACCTATTCTGGGTTTGGGGACATCCTGAGGTTTATATCGTTATCCTACCTGCTTTCGGTATTTTCTCAGAAATCATTGCAACATTTGCACGTAAAAACTTATACGGTTACAAATCAATGGTGATGAGTATGGTGGTCATTTCCCTACTATCATTCGTAGTTTGGGCCCACCACTTCTATACAATGGGTCACGGTGTAATGGTTAACAGTGTTTTCTCTATTACAACAATGGCAATCGCAGTTCCTACTGGTGTTAAAATATTTAACTGGCTACTCACAATGAGGCACGGGAAAATTCAATTTACAACACCGATGCTTTATGCACTTGGCTTTATTCCTATCTTCACTATTGGTGGGGTTACAGGGGTTATGCTCGCGATGGCAAGTGCCGACTACCAATATCATAATACGATGTTCTTAGTTGCCCACTTCCACTATGTATTAATTCCAGGTACAGTATTTGGTGTGCTTGCAGGTTACCACTACTGGTGGCCAAAAATGTTCGGTTTCCGTCTAAATGAAAAATTAGGGAAAGCTGGTTTCTGGTTCATTGCCATCAGCTTCAACGTAACATTCTTCCCACTATTCATTTTAGGTTTAGATGGTTATGCTCGTCGTATGTACACTTATTCTGAGTCTACTGGTTATGGTCCATTGAACATGTTATCGTTCGTCGGTGCGCTAGGACTTGCAGTCGGCTTTGCATTAATTGTCTATAACATTTACTACAGCTGGAAACATATGCCTCGCAATGAAAAGGCAGATGTTTGGGATGGTCGTACACTTGAGTGGGCTACTCATTCTCCAGTACCAGAATATAACTTTGCCGTAGTGCCTACTGTTACTCGCTTAGATGAGTTTTGGTTCGCCAAAAAAGAAGGTCGCGATATTACTGCAGGTCCAATCGAAAAAATTCACATGCCAAATAATACAGGCACACCATTCTGGATGAGTGGATTCTTCTTCCTTGCAGCATTCTTCGCTGTATTCAATCTATGGATTCCAGCCATCATCAGTATGCTTGGTGTATTTGGCTTCATGATCCATCGTTCATTCGAAAAAGATCATGGTCGTTACATTTCAGTTGAGGAAGTAATGGCAACTGAGAAAAGCTTGAGAGGTGATAAATAATATGAAAATCGATTCTTCACTTCCATTAGAATATAGTACAGAGGAAAACCGTCTAAAAATCTTTGGTTTTTGGATTTTCCTTGGCGCCGAAATCGTGTTATTTGCCACATTATTTACAGTGTATTTCACACTTCATACACGTACAGGTAGTGGACCAAATGGTGCCGAAATTTTCGAATTAACTCCAGTTCTATGGGAAACATTCTTATTATTAACAAGTAGTTTCACAATTGGTCTTGGTGTTCATGCAATGCGTATCGGTCGTAAAAAAGCGATGATGACATTCTTTATCATCACTCTTTTACTAGGTCTTGGCTTCTTAGCTATTGAGATTGATGAATTTGTCACTTATGTATACGAAGGTGCGACGATTCAAACAAGCGCATTCTTATCGTCACTAATGACTCTACTTGGAACGCACGGTGCCCACGTAACATTTGGTTTCTTCTGGGGCGTAGCTATTTTAATCCAAGTAGCTAAACGTGGTTTAAATCCACAAACAGCGAACAAAGCGTTTATCTTCTCATTGTACTGGCATTTCCTAGACGTTGTTTGGATTTTCATCTTCAGCTTCGTCTACTTGAAAGGACTGATTAGCTGATGAAGGAATTATTCCCAAAACAACATGTGATGGGCTTCGGCTTCTCACTATTACTAACAATTATAGCTTTAGCAGTTGTTAAATTCGATATGTCTCTTAATATGGCATTTGGAATTTTACTAGTAACTGCCCTTGCACAAGCAACTGTACAATTAGTATTATTCATGCACATCGGTGAATCTGAAGATAAGAAAACGTTATATACAACGATTTTATACTCAGTATTCGTAGGTGTTGTGACAATCATCGGTACATTATTTGCTATGATCTGGGGTTATAATTGATCCATTACGCCTCGGTGTAAACAAGAAGCTGTCCCAACTTATCGTCTTTGTACGATAAGTTCGTGACAGCTTTTTTGTTTTATCCTTATTCATTTGATAATTTTCACGTTTACCGCTAAAAGAAGTAGGGAAAATGTCGTTTTTTTAATAAAAAATTAGTTCTTTTCTAACAATTTATGAAACTTTTCCTTTTCTAGTGCGTATAGTAGTAGATAGTGTTTTTTACCAAGAATAGGAGATGAAAGTAATGAAGAAAATTTTTAAAGTATTAGCAGTCGGAACACTAGCGTTGACACTTGCCGCTTGTAATTCAAGTGCTACGCCTACGAAAGACACAACGAATAAAAGCAAACTCACTTTAGAACAAGTGTATGACAAAGCAGTGGATCGTCAGGCTGATATTAAAAGTGCAAGTGCGAAAATGGATATGACACAGGTGACAAAGGTTGGATCTGGTGAAGAGGCAATGGAGTTTTCGATCGACTCTAAAATGGAGATGGATATCATCGTTGACCCACTTGCAATGCATTTATCAGGGTCTATGTCGATGCCAGATATGATGAGTGAAGGCGAAGAAACAATGGACATGCCAATAGAAATGTATATGAAAAAAGATGCTGGCCTATTTATGAAAGATATGACGACAGACAGCTGGTTAAAGCTTCCTGATGAGAACTTTGATGCTATTTTAGATCAAACGGCGGCTTCTGCTGACGCGAAGGAACAGCTAGAACAACTGAAAAAATTCATTAATGACTTTACATTTGAACAAACGGATGATGAATATGTCCTTACATTAGATGCAAAAGGCGATAAATTCAAAGAGCTTATCGATTCTGAAATTAATAAGTCTATGCAAGATATGGGTCTAGAAGAAAACCCTCTGGATCAACTAACAATTGAAAAAATCAATTATGTGCTGCACATCGATAAAGAGACTTTCGATACGAACAAAATGGATATGAATTTTGATTTAAAAATGGCCGTAGAAGGTGACGAATTGTTAATGAATACAAAATCAGTCGTTACGTATACTGAATTTAATCATCTAAAAACAATCGATATTCCCCAAAGCATTATTGATAACGCTCAAACAATCGAATAATTAAAAACCTGCTTGTGCTAGTTAGCGCAAGCAGGTTCTTTTTGTTGAAAAAAGATGATGTCAACGGCAGAAAAAGCAACTTTGCAAGTGAGAGGTTGATTTCCGTTCCGTCAGCGTCCTTTCCAGGGGGCGTCCGATGAGCCGCTTCACTCACTAGCGTTCGCTCCAGGGTCTCCTCTGTGACGCTAAATCCCCTAGGAGTGACGCTGGCTCCACTCCAATCAACCATTCTGCAAAGTGTTTAGAGGGGATAAGCTCTTATTTTCAATGTGGAGAAGTGATGCGTGACAACACCTCTCCATAAAGAGTAGTGAGCACATTCACTTTATTTGAAAACCTTTGCTAAAAAGTTAGTGGGTTGAAGTGGAAGGCTACTTGACTCCCGTGGGATAGCGAGACAGGCGAAACCCTGCACGGAGCGATAGCGGAGGAAGCGATTCGGCGCTCGCCCACAGGAAAGCAAGTAGCCTGAAACGGAAATCCATTTCTACCTTTCAATTGACTGTTTTGTTTTTCAACACTAAAAACCTGCATGTGCTAACTAGCGCAAGCAGGTTCTTTTATTCTAAACTATTTTAAAAACTAACGAACAATTAACACATCACATAGCGCATGTCGTACGACTTTCTCTGCAACAGAGCCTAACATCATTTTCTCCATACGATTTAATCCTGTTGCACCACAAACAATTAAATCAACCTGAGGTAATTGTGTTAAAATACCTTTTGGTGAACCTGTTTCTACCGTTGATTCTACCGCTTTGACCCCTGTCTGTAATGCCTCTTTTTCTAGCTTTTCCATTTTAAGAATGTTTTCCTTCTTCAATTCCTCCGCATATTTTAAGTCATATGCTGAAACTGCTCCAAACGATTTCGTATCAATTACATTCACTAATTGCAAAATAGCATTGTATTCTCTTGCTAATTGACTCGCTCTGTCCAATGCTTTTAATGATTGTTCTGAGAAATCAATTGCTACTGCGATTTTAAGATAATTAGCCATGTTCGTCCTCCCCATTCATCATACCATTCCATGTTTTCTCAAATATTATATCACAATGGCGTTCGATATAGTTTATCGTCCTGCGGTTGCGGGTTTCCACGGCCATCTGTATTATTGCTAATAAAATAAAGAAATTTTTCATCCACAAAGACATCACGAATTCTACCAAATTCTGATAGTAGTTCATTGTGTTTGTTCTTATTTATATCAAATGCTAGGACTGCCGTACCTCTTAGTGCGGCGACATATAATTGATCATTTACAATGGCAATGCCTGATGGTGCCCATGTGGTAGAAGCACCGGATGTAAAGAGAGGTGCTATCATACCTTGCTCTTTCTCCGTTCCTTCAATAAGTGGCCAACCATAATTCTTCCCCTTCTCAATGATATTAATTTCATCATTTGCTGCATTGCCATGCTCACTGGCATACATCGTACCATCAGTAGACCATGTTAAACCTTGTGGATTTCGATGCCCATAGCTGTATACATAGGATTGCGGAAAAGGATTATCATTCGGTACGGAGCCATCCAAATTGATGCGCAAAATTTTCCCTTCTAAAGCATCCACATCCTGTGCTAAAGAAGGTTGTGTCGCATCTCCTACCGTTGCATACAGCTTCTCATCAGGACCTATTTTCAAACGTCCACCATGATGATATGTACCACTCTTTATTCGATCAATAATAAGATCCTGTTCTAGCCATTTATTATCGCTTAACGTTAACGTAACAATTCGATTAAATTGTTCCTCTTCCTCAACATACGTATAATACGCATAGGCAATCTGACTGGTAGGAAAATTAGGGGCTAGTACAAACCCTAATAAACCAGCTTCTGGCGCGGATGAAAGCTCCTTTTTCAGGATAATCTGTTGCCTATCAACGGTTTCTTCTGCAATCTTTACAATACTTCCTGGCCTTTCTGCTAGGTAAAAGACATCACCACTTTTTTGAATCGACCAAGGTGTCTGCAATTGATCTGCTATTATTTCAATAGAGGAATTCATTGAATCTATAGGGTGATTTTCCTCACTTTCTAACCTTTTATTGTTCTTATCCTTCGTTGATGTGCAAGCAACACAAAAAATCATCGTTAGCAGTAATAAAGGCATGTAACGTCTCATGATTAATCATCCTCTCATTTATGAAAAATAGAAAGAGACGCCACCTAGACGCCTCTCTTACTTTTTATACTTTCAAACAGGATTATTTCACCAAATGTTCTTGTTTTCTCTAGCACCTCTAGATAGGCTTCTTTACGATGGATGAGTCGTTCTTGGTGCAATTTCTGATAGGAATGCTGAAAATCATCTATAGCTATTTTGTCCATAAACTCACCTCATATAATAGTACATGCTAACACCATTATAATGTTGGAAAATTCTTACGACAATTCTATTTGTATTTTTGATTACAAGTTCCCAAAATAACAAGGATAAAAGACTTATGATTTCTTCCAGCAGCTATTTAAATTTATCTAACTAGTGAATGAAAAATGGTAGTACTTTTTCTTCTACAGCTTGTTCACCTGCTTGAATCCATCTACTTTTATCATGAATGTATCCGTCTTTATCAAGCGGGGTTTGAAATTGGCTAGCACCAGTTGCATCTAGTAAGGAGCCCTCATCATAATCTAGACCAATATTTTCAACATGCTTAATGACAAATGGCTTTTGAAAACGAATTTGAGCATCTTCATTATCAAGCTCCCCTGATGTAACGATAAAAGGGACGCGTAAATAAATCGTTTCTCCTGCCTCTTTCCATAATACCGAGTCGAAGCTACCTTTATAATACTCCCAATTCCCGCCGATCGTGAAACCTCGATTGGCAATTTTATCTCGTAAATAGCCAAACCCTATCTCTTTTCCAACAATTTTTGAATCAAATTGTAACAATTTATATTCTCCTCCTTTCACTCGATAAAAGTTTAACCTAAAAGAGGATATTACAAACTAGCTATAAGATCATTTTGCTTAACAAAAAAAATCCCGAAACCTGAGGAATTTATGGTTTCGGGATTTTCGTAAGTTTTTTATAAAGGCACTGAAATATTTCGATGCAACACATATTTAGCGGCTTCTACATACTCAGTGACAGCTCTTTGACTGACTATGGCTGTGGGCACAATACTCTCAAAGCCATGATAGCAGCCCGGGTATAAATGGAATTCAACATCTACTCCAGCCTGGCATAGCTTGGTTACATATTGTAAAGTCTCATCACGAAACGGATCAAGTTGACCAACACATGTATACGTAAATGGTAAACCTGATAAATCATCCGCTCTAGCTGCTGCGGCATATGGTGGCACATTGTCGCTACCGTTTTCTCCATTCAAATACATTTCCCACCCCTTTTGATTGAGTGAGTGGTTCCAGATCATGTGGCCTGTGATTTCTAATGATGATGGTGTATTATTACGATCATCAATCATTGGATAGAGCGGCATTTGGAAACTAAGCTTCGGATAATTTCGATCACGAGCAAGTAATGCAAGTGCAGCTGTGAGCCCCCCACCAGCACTAGCTCCAGCAATTCCTATACGGGAAGGATCAATCCCTAATTCGTCTGCATGATCCGCTACCCATTTTAACGCTACATAACAATCTTCAAGTGGGGCTGGATAAGGATGCTCAGGTGCAAGTCGATAGTCTACAGATACAACAACACATTTCGCTTCATTGACAAAACGCTGACAAAGCACATCATCTCCCTCGGGAGCTCCTAAGACATAGCCCCCACCATGAATCCATAGCAG
This sequence comes from Lysinibacillus sp. FSL K6-0057, assembly GCF_038630885.1. Classification (NCBI taxonomy): domain Bacteria; kingdom Bacillati; phylum Bacillota; class Bacilli; order Caryophanales; family Bacillaceae; genus Lysinibacillus; species Lysinibacillus sp. FSL K6-0057. Next base: position 3,556,004 of record NZ_CP152047.1, read on the forward strand.
GCCTGGGTAAATTTCATTTTGCTCTTTTGACTTATAGATACGAATACGAAGAGAATCGTTGTCATCAGGCCCTTGAATCACTTTATTTTCTACTGTGATATGCTCTTCTATTGGAGCTGGTACAGCAACGGCTGCCATTCCTTCTCTTGTAGCTTGTACATTATCCAAATCTAATGGGGGAAAAATTGCTAACGTTTCTTTTAGTTCTGAATTAATACGATGTTCCATTAAAATTCTTCCTCTCTTATTTAAAATGTTTTTTACGATGTTAAACCGCCATCAATTGGAACGACAGCGCCATTCACATAAGAAGCTTCTTGCGAAATTAAGAAAGCAATTACATTTGCGATTTCAGTAGGGTCTGCTAATCTTCGTAATGGTCCATTTTCTTCTGGACTCGATGTCAATCCCTTCGTCATGTTTGTCATCACGCCACCAGGACAAATTGCATTCACTCGAATACCTTTAGGTCCATATTCAATGGCTGCCGTTTTAGTTAACCCAATTACACCATGCTTACTTGCCGCATAGCCACCTAGATAAGGTTGTCCCTGTATACCAGCTGCTGAGGATGTATTCACAATGACACCTGATTGCTGTTGCTCCATTTCTTTTAACACATATTTTAAGCCTAAAAATGCCCCTTTAAGATTGACCGAGATCACTCTATCAAACGTCTCCTCTTCTAAATCTCCCAGTAGTGCTGGTGAGCTTAAAACGCCTGCATTATTAATAAAAGCATCAATCCTGCCAAATGTTTCTTTTGCAGCGTCCACATATTTTTTGACATCTTGGCTTTGTGAAACATCAGCTTGGACAAAAATTGCTTGTTGTTGATGTTCCTTCACAGCATGTAGTGTGTCTTGTCCACTTTTTTCATCAAAATCCACTAAAACTAATGCTTTGCCCTTAGTTGCAAGCAATTTTGCAGTCTCTCTTCCTATACCACTTCCTGCACCTGTAATAATGACTACTTGTTGCTCCATATTGATATATGCTCCTCTCTCACAAACTATGATATAGATTTTAATTTCATTAACTTAAAGCCTTCATAATTGTTTTGAGCCACCTCATTACAATGTTTTGTGTAATAATCAAATCCTCCTAGATAAATTAAAAAACTTCGAGGTTTGCCCTCAATATTAGCTCCCGTATACCAAGAATCACCTTTGACGTAGAGTGTTGCATTAGCAACCTCTCGGCAATGTTTGCTCCAAGCTTCCTCTGCTTCTATAGCTGGCTCCACAAGGTCAATGTCATGCTCACGCAAGTATTGTATGCACTCGGCAATCCATTCGACATGCTGCTCAATAGCTATTGGCATATTCACGAGGACAGAAGGGCTTTCTGGTCCCGTAATCATAAATAAATTAGGAAAACCTGCTGTTGTGAGTCCAAGATAGGTTTGAACCGCTGCCCCATCCTCCCATTTCTCCTTTAATGACACGCCATTCCTTCCTTGGATATCAATCTTAAATAAAGGTCCTGTCATGCCATCATAGCCTGTCGCAAAAATGATGATATCTAAATCAAAATGGTTATCCGCCGTTTGAATACCTTCTCCTGTTATTTTTTGAATGGGTGATTCTTTGACATCAACCAGTAAAACATTCTCCCTATTATAGGTTTCAAAATAATCGCTATCTAAAACCTGTCTTTTCGTGCCATACATATACTTTGGACATAATTTCTCTGGTACCACAGGGTCTTTCACAATCTGTCGTATTTTGGAGCGAATAAATTCTGCCGCTTTTTCATTGGACTGTTCATTCGTTAACAAGTCATGATAAGTAGCTGAGAAGGCAAAGCCGCCTTGTGCCCATGCTTTCTCAAAAACCGCCTGTCTCCTATCATCCCGTTCTTCCATTGCAGATTGCTGATTTTGTGCAAAAGGTGTACCTGAAACAGAATTTCTCATGGAATGCTTTATCGCTTCGAAATTTTGCTTGGTTTCTTTGATAAAGTCCTCATCATATGCATGGTTTCGAGCGGGAATCGTATATTGCGGTGTGCGTTGAAACACCGTGAGCTGCTCTGCTTCTTTTGCAATAACAGGTATTGCTTGAATACCACTGGAGCCTGTCCCGATAATTCCTACACGCTTCCCCGTAAAATCAATCTTTTCATGTGGCCAATGCCCCGTGTGATACCATTTTCCGTTAAACTGTTGTAATCCTTGGATGTTCGGAACATTTGCAGCAGATAGACAGCCTATTCCTGTAATAAAATATTTTGTTAAAATGCACTGTCCATCGTTTAAATGAATTATCCATTTATGTCGTTCTTCATCAAAATGAGCCGCAGTGACTCTTGTGTTAAATTGGATATCTGCTCGCAATTGAAAGCGATCGGCTACGTAATTTAAATAGCGTAATATTTCCGCTTGTTCCGGAAATCTAGATGTCCAAGTCCATTCTTCATATAATTCCTTTGAAAACGTGTAGTTATAATAGATGCTTTCAATATCACATCTAGCACCAGGATAACGATTCCAATACCAAACACCACCTACACCATCTCCAGCCTCGTATACAATGGTCGAAAAGCCTTTACTCCTCAACTGATGTAGCATATACAGACCTGCAAACCTAGCACCTAGAACAACTGCATCCACCTCTTTAATTGTTTGACTACTCATCTGCCGCTCCCCCTCACACCAAAATAGGAAAATATGGATTTACTTAACTTAAATACTACAACTTACAGAAAATATTGAACATTCCTTATTTTAAGCGTAGTATATACTTAAAAAAGGGGATAGGTCATGTCCAATCTTTATACCATTCAAAAACGTTTCGACACGGTACAAAGCTATGTCAACCATGAAGAGTTGTTGATACACATTTTGCAGGTATATTTAGATTCTTTTCCTATCAAGGATGCCTATTTATTAAGGTATTCTCCAATAGGCTTTGTCGCTGAAGGAATCATTTTCTTGAATGAATCGGGTGGTAGTCATATCGGTGAAATTCGTGAGGAGATTCGCAGCTTCCCTATTATTTATGCTGCTATTGAAGATAAGAAGGCTAAATTTTGTACAGGAATGGACTATTTAAAAAATATCAGTATTAAATATTCTATTCCCTCGCAAAATAATTCTTTTTTAATTGTTCCTATTTTTATAGGGCAATATGTTTTTGGTTATATTTGTAGTACTCAATTGGAAGAGGCAATCGATGTAAATGAAAAGCTATTAGATGATATGACGACCTTTGGACATATGATTGGACAGCTTATCATGCAAGCTAGAAATAGTAAAAAAGAGGGTTTTCTTAGCAAACGTGAGCTAGAGGTAATGAGACAGGTAGCGCAGGGAGATAGTACAAAGGAAATAGCAGATGTTATGAATTTAAGTGAATTAACCATTACACAATATGTAAAATCGGCTATCAAAAAATTGCGTGCCAAAAATCGTTCCCATGCCATTAGCATTCTTTATCAAGAGGGAATTATTCTATAAAAAATTAGGGGAGCATGTCACTCCCCTTTGTTAGAAATCCACAATTGTCTTCGCTTTAACAACTTTATTACTCCCAGTAGGCCTTCATTAAATCTATTGACCACGCGGGCTGTTTAACATCCTTTTTAGGTAAAAATTCTTTCATCACAGGCTTTATATCTAGTATAGGTGTACCATCTATGGCGTCTAGCCCTTGAACGATTAATGCTCTAGGTTTGACCTCTAACAACGCAACGATTGTACTTCCTAATTTATTGGGTCTATTCTTACCCCTTTGCGCGAAAATACCCACTTCGGGATAATCTTGATTATTTCTAGGATGTCTAGCCTCATATTGGATTTGATCGTCTGTAACTTTATCAAAATAAAAAATAATTTCTAGATGAGAAAAATCTTCTATTCCTTTTAAGGATGCCTCCTGGATATGAGCAGCAAGTTCAATGGTTGAAATAATCTCTCCCCAATGATCATCTTTTATCATTTGCCGATTGTTACGAACTGTAGCGATTGATTGAACGGTATATTGCATGCCTTTTATCCCCCATCTTTTCGAATGTCTACTATACGGTCTTTAATGCCAGTATATACTAAATAGACAGGAAAAAAGATGATTAACGATGTTAATCACCTGATGTGCCATAATCCTTGATGGATACATTCACTTCACATGTAATCGGAACCTCACTAAATGTTTGATCCCATTCTTTTTTTATTTTTTGCCATACTCTCGGATAGTTGATTCTGAGTTTATTGCCAAACCCTGAAACATCTGTTTGAAATTCATGTTGCGTTTTTTCTAAAACTTTCATCACCAATCGCTCAATCTCTTTTTCAAATACTTTCTCTGCTTTTTTCAAAAATTGATTGTCAAATGCTTTATCTGATAGAACCCAATGTTCAGCAATTCTTCCCTCTGATTGAATTTTTATCGTAAAGGAGATTTGATCCCCCTTCACATGTGGAATAATTTTACTTTTAGTTGAAATAATTTCATATACAATGGGTGCACCTGACTCCTCATCAAACCCTTTGACTAGGCCACCTTTTGCATCCCCTGACATCCAAGCAATTCCTTCTATGTCACTCTCATTTAAAAACCCTCGTAATTTTTTGGTTTTCCCTTCAATGATAGCAGCGCCTGCAAATTTTACTTCTCCATTTTCCGCTATCACATTTTGCAATAAAAAGCTGGAATCTGAATATAGCTTCCCTTCTAGCTTTGCAACGGTCATCGGTGGTAAAATCTTAGTCGTCCTTTCATGCCCCTCCATCATTTCTACTAATTGAAAGGCTGGAATTTTCGTTGGTTCATTCGTTTCAAGTGCCTGACTTGCCTGATTTTGAGCAATAAGGAGAAGGCCACTAGGTCGTATTTCTAATTCTCTTAGAAAAAAATCTAGTGTTTGTTGCAGGTTGACGGTGCTGGCTAATTCTTCTCCAATGATAATCACTTTGGAATGTTCAGCAAAGGAATGTTTATCAACCTTTAAAAGCATATTTCGTAAAGTTGGTAAAACCGCATCACCTGTCTCAGAAACATTTTTATACGCTTTTTCTGGCAATGCTCCCTCTCTTGTTCCAGAAACCGTTGTCTCTGACGTAACAAATTGATTGGTAATCGTTAACAGCTCCCTATTTGCATATCTAGCATCTTGTTGCTCCTCAGAAGATACATCACCCGTTTCTAAATCCAAGGATGTACCTACAATGAGACCTAAATCCTCAATCTCTTTACTACTCCAGCATCCAGTAAGAAAGAAGGGTACAGTCATTACTAGAAGGTATTGGCTATATCGATGTTTTCGCTTCATGCTTTCTTTCCTTTCCATTTCGATATAAGGAGTAAAATGATAGGTACGGCACCAAATAAAATCAATGCAGCATGACCAATCTTATCGCCAAATGTAAAAAGATCATTAATATTTTTTGGCGTCATCGCAATAATGTAAATAATTGGCAACAATCCGTATAAGAAAGGATGCATACTTTTTTTAAAAAGTTGGGCTAATCCTAAAGCAGCGGCATAATAAGTAATCGTAAAGGTAGCAAATATTTGCATAATCCAAATTACAAGAAGAAACGACTCAAAGCGTTCAAAAATTAATCCTGGAATTTCAAAACTTCGCATCAATTCAATCGTTGGCCATGTCCTTGTCATAACCCCTTCAATGGATAGAGCACCGATGACCATCACAACCGTGATGACATAAAAAAGCAGAGGAATGGTGATGCCCACCAGCACAACCTTTACAGCTTTTGATCTATCTGATGGGTACATAAATGCCACGAGGAGCAACATAATTTCAGGTCCTAGAAAGGCTAGTGTCGCTGTTTTGATCCCCTTTAACATCGGTACAACGCCCAAGCCTAATACTGGTCTAAGATTATCGATTTCAAAAATCCCTAAGCTTAAAAAGGCCACAAGTAAAAAAATAACAAAGGTAATAGGAAAAATGATTTCAAATAGACGAGCGATTGTATTGATACCACCACTTATTAAGTAAAGCCCAACCCATAAAAAAGGAAGAATAATGGCCCATGTAGGGGTACCCTCTAATAAGAAGAGGGAGGTTACTTCAGCCATTATGCGAACCTCAAATGCAGAAATGGTAAAAAAGTAGACTATTACACACGTACTTAAGAACCAGCCTAACCACTTCCCTAGGATGTCTTGATTATATTGATAAAATGTTTTATCAGGGTATTGTTGGCTTAGCTTGACAATGATTACCCCTGCAATCATCGCAACGATTCCACCTAAAAATACACTAATCCAAACATCCGGGGTCTTTACTTTTTCTACAGAGGCACGAGGTAAGGTAAGAATTCCAGTGGCAAGAATATAGTTAATAATAATAACAACTGCTTGTGAGGTCGTTATTTTATCTTTCAAACTGCTGTTCATGACTGTTTTTCTCCTTTCCTCTTATTCCCCTTTACGGATAGAATCTTTTGGCTTTAACAATCTAGGACGATGTTTCATCATCCTGAACGGCATACGAACCATAAAGTCTTTCCAATCACCTGCTCGATACGGAACAGTAGGACTTAGATATGATACACCGAAGCTCTTTAGCTTCACTAAATGACTGCAAAGGAATAAGAAAAACAGGATGATGCCATATAGTCCAAATAAAGCTGCAGAAAACATGGCGACAAAACGCAGCATTCGTAGCGTGATTCCAGCATTGTATTGAGGGATAGCAAAAGAAGAAATCGCTGTTAGTGCAACAACAATGACCATAATCGGACTAACAATTCCTGCCTGTACTGCTGCTTCTCCAATGACAAGCCCTCCCACAATCCCCATTGTCGGACCGATTGGCTTCGGCAAGCGAAGTCCCGCTTCTCTTAATATTTCAATGGCAACCTCCATAATGAGGGCTTCAATTAATGCTGGGAACGGTACCCCCTGCCTTGTCGCCATCATAGACAAGGCTAGTTTAGTGGGAATTAATCCCTGATGAAATGATACAAAAGCAATGTACAGAGATGGTCCAAATAAGGAGATACCGGCAGCAAAGTAGCGAAGCAAGCGAATAAGTGAGCTTGACAACCAACGTTCATAATAATCTTCTGGTGATTGCAGTAACATATTAAACGTGACTGGCACAATTAGCGCAAAGGGCGTTCCATCTAATAAAATTGCCACTCGTCCCTCCAGTAAAGCGGCAACAACACGATCAGGACGCTCGGTACTCTGTACTTGCGTAAACGGACTAAGATAATTATCCTCAATTAATTGCTCAATATATCCTGATTCAGCTACATCATCCAAATGGATTGTTTCAATTCGTTTTCTCACCTCTTTGACGAGATTAGGCTCCACAATCTCATCTATATAGGCTATAACCAACTCTTTTTTTGTACGCTCGCCCACTTCCATCTCAATTATGGATAAATTTCGATTTTCTCCATGTTGTCTTAATAAAGAAGTGTTCACACTTAATTTTTCCGTGAAGCCCACTCTTGGTCCACGTACCAATGCCTCAGAAACGGGCTCTTCAAGATTTCGAGTCTTTCCATGTGCAGTACCAATAATAAATACATTCTGTATCCCATCCACAATTAATACAGTGGATCCCGTTAATACTTTCCCAACAGCTTTCATAACTTTCGTTTCCTCTAGCAGATCACTCACTGGTAGGATTTCATTTACAATCAATTGCTGTAGCTCATAACCTCTTATCAAAGTGGATCTTTCTGAAAGTCCATTCATTAATGATTTCAAAATATGTTTGTCAATCAACTCTTTATCGCATAAACCTTTAAGAAAAACGATGGCTGCACGATTATCCGTATTCCCAATTTGAAATTCTCTAAAATGGATATCCCAATTATGACCAAGCTCTTTTTTCATTTGTAAAAAATCTTCACTGTAATCACCTGTAAATTGCTCTAACTTTTTTTGAACAGGTATTTGTATTGTCTCACTTTGTTCACTATTTTCTTTCATATCAATTTTGCCATTGCTCTTATTAACAAATAAAAAAACATGAAACAATTTATAAATTAAATATGGAATAAAAAATGCTAAAAAGCCTTGTAAAAAAACTTGCCAATGCGGCATGTAGGAAATTACCTTTTCCCACATATTGATCACCCTCTTTAGTACACTTGTACAGAGTATATCTACATGTTTTTATCATTATCTAAGCAACCGTATTTTAAACTTCTAATCCTCAACATTCTTTCATAACAAGATACTAATATTTGCTGGACATAAAAAAATCCAGCCTCAAATTGAGTACTGGTACTTATAAAAGCAATCTTTAGGTTATGGTATACTAGCTACTATGAAAAATTAGAAGGTGAAATTTATGCTAGAAGTCAGTGAAAGTAAATTAGCACAATATAGTCTGCATTTTTTGAGTGAGACGCTTATTTTAGGAGAAGAAGTTTTTACACAACCTGAAGTTATGTTAGAAGCAGCCTTTACGCAGCTTGCATTTAATAAAATCGATATGGAACAGCAATATGAATTTTTCCATGAAAGCAATATTGCACTCAATGAAGTTTTTACGTATTCCAAAGCCATTTTCGAACAGGAAAGTAACTTCCTCGAACAATCACAAAATATAGCCAAGCACTTACATAGTGTGTCACAGCACCCAAACATCAAAAGCGGAGAACTGTTTATTGGCCTATTTGAAAATTGTTTACTATTGAATGAGGCTAAAAAGGTTATCGCCATTGTCAAAATTGATGAAAAAGAAATGTTTTTAGATGTAAAAAATGAACACAATCAAATGATTGTTAATGGCGTGGATGGCATTAACGTCAAGAAAATTAATAATATGGCTATTATTATTGATATGGGACCTGATCAATTTCCTGCTGTGTATATCAAAACAAAACGGAAAGAAGATATCGTTTATTGGCAAGAACGATTTTTAAAAATACAAGCAGCAGATGCGCATTATTATAAAACCAATTTAGCACTAACAGAATGCAAAAAAATTATTTTAAAGGAAGAAAATTATACAAGCACAGAAAAGCTTGGGCTTTTGAATAAAACACTGGATTACTTTAGAAATGAAGAGGAATTTCAGGTAAATCATTATATCGAAACCGTTTTTGAGCAAGCGGACACTACCCAAAAAGATGTCATCATTAACTCGGTCAAACCCTATGAGACGGTCATTTCTGATAGTGCTTTAGAAAAGGCTGAAAAGAAATACAAACGTAAAATTAAACTCGATTCCAATATTGAAATCCAAGTAAATATTCAGCATATCGACCAGATAGATGAATTAATTGAAGTAGGCTATGATGAGGCAACGAATCGCAAATTCTATAAAATCTATTTTCAGGATGAACAGTAGAAAAGGTACCTCCTATTTTTATCAACGAATTTAACAATAAGTAAATGATTTCCGTTCCAGGCTATATGCTTGCCATTGACGCCTCGCTTTCGTACAGAGTAAAGCTTCTTGTGAGAAACTCATTAAGCTTCACAGGGAAGCACTTGGTCGGAACGGAAAACAACTTCTCTTTACACAATCATCTTTTGCTTAAAACACTAAAATTCATCTATTACTTTATCCTCTTCTTGTTAAGGCACCATCCCCCTTAAATAACAGGCAAGCTGAAGCTTTAGGACATCTTCAGCATTTTGAAAAGATATGGTTAGCTTTTCTTCGATTTTTCTCAAACGCTGATACAACGTATTGACATGAATGTGTAGTTGTTTAGCTGTCTCCCCTACAGAGCCGTTTTGCTTAATATATACCAGCAAAGTTTCTTCCAGCAGCTGATGTTTTGTTTTTTCATTGCGCAATGGTTGGAACACTTCATTCACAAAACTCAATAGCTCCTCCTGTGTTTGATGAATAAAGAGTCGATTCACCCCAATCTCCTGATAATGCATGATGCCCCAGCGTTGACGAGTGATCAAAAACGACAGTGCTTTATCCGCTTCATGATAACTTTTCGCTATATGGTCCATGCCCAGATATAATGAACCGATTCCAATTTTCAACGTATTGCTTTTTACTTTTTCCCAGTTCGCTTGCAATTGCTTTACAAGTTGCAGCACTTCATTACCCATTCGTTTAAATTGACAAAGAATTGTTATTTTATGGCCAAAGCCAAATACTATTGGTGCATGCTCTTGAAAATGTTTTTTAATTTCCCCAATTAATAGATGAACTTGCCTATCCATCACTTGACTATCCATACTCGATGATAATTGAATTAAAACGACAGCATAATAGGTATTTGACTCAAGTCCGAGCTCTTCACCCTTTTTCATAAGCTGTCCAGGATCCTTACACATTAAAAAATCATGAAATAGATCATGTGTTTTTTTATAAAACGAATCCACAACTGTTTGTTTCCGTATCATTTCTAGAGCAATAACGGAGCTAGCTTGCTCGATAATTAATTTATGAATCGATTCTAGCTCCTGTTCACTTACTTCGATAAGTAGAAAGCCAAGGATTTGACCTACACCAACAATCGGTTGAATATAGTAATCCACCCATTCATTCTCGATTTCAATTGTATAAAATGCTGGAGATTCTTTTAAATGAATGGAAGATCGTAATATGTCTACATCATCATTGTCTATCCAATGACGTGGACTTGCATAAATGGAGTCATCCATTAAATCTCTAATGACGAGTCGCAAATTCAGCATATGTCTTATTTCATTGACAATGACTTGCATACCAGCATTTTGCAAAGAAAGCTTCATAAAAGTATGGTGAATTTGATCTCGTTGCAGTAGTAATTCATTTTGAAGCTTCAAATGCTGAAACAGTTTTGAATTCGTCAATGCAATAGATACCTGATCAGAAAAACTTTCTAAAAGCTGTTTATCTTCTGTTGTTAGCAATGCATGTTCCCCATTTTGATAAATAATGACCACACATAGTGTTTGCTCCTCAACCACAATCGGAACAGCAATAACCGATTGTAAATGCTCAAACGTGTAGGCGTTTAATAAATGACGTAGATTCTCTTCTGTTACAGATGAAGAAGCTTTTAGCACGTCTGTATACGAAGTCAAAATCATGGACTGGTTTTCTTTAAAGGTCTTTCCAATAATCCCTTCTCCGACCTTCATGCGCATATTTTTAATGTCCTCACCAGGTCCCCCTGCCCATGCTTTTGGTACAAGTGCTGCTTCGCTTTCCTCATACATCCACAGTACCCCAAAATCTGCAGCCGGTATAACAGATAGCGCATTCTCTAAAATCGTGGTCAGTAGAATATGAATATCGTTTAAAACGGAAATTTCCCGTATACTTTCCATCATTTTCTCCCGAATAAATTGTTCTTTCTCCAGCATTAATTCTAAGTAATATGCATGAAGTACTGTTTCGATAATTTGTTGCTCCGTTGCTAATAGCACTCTATTAATCCGAATGACCAAACGTCCCCTTTCATGGAATTCGAAGAAATAATCATGAAAATCTGCCACTTTCTTGTCATAAGAAGGTGGCAGATGATTTTCTACCCCTTGAGAAAGCACCAGAGAAAAACGATCCTCATTAATATTTTTCCATACTTGAAATTGTGTTAACTTGCAAAAATCAAAGAGGAATTGTTGTAGTCTATCTACTATCGTCATGCTGAAATACCTCACTTTATATGGATAAACATCTACATTTATTAGATTTATTATATGAAAACACACATTGTTAGAAAAGTCTAAATTTTTTATACTTTGCAATATAAACAAATCCACTATAGCTAGGAGGAAAAAACAATGACAACAACAACTGCTAAAAATGCTAGATATCTTGTAATTGCTATGTTGTTTCTAGGGTGGTCATTAGGGAACTTTGATCGTTTCATTATTAACTTCGCCATTCTCGATATTTCAAAGGAATTACAATTGACTGAATCATTAACGGGCATTGTTTTAAGTAGCTTTTTTGCTGGTTATGCCTTAATGCAAATTCCAGGTGGCTGGTTAGCTGATCGATTTGGCTATCGAAAGGTGCTCATATCAACGATCTTAGTTTGGTCCATCTTCACTGTCTTAACGGGTGCTGCATGGTCGTTTCTATCTATCATTGTAATTCGATTCCTATTCGGTGTAGGTGAAGGAAGCTATTTCCCAGCTGCCTCTAAGGGCATTGCCAATTGGTTTCCGGTTGATGAACGTAGTAAAGCCATGTCTATTATGTTAACATCTGGCTCAATTATGGGCGTTGTGGCACCGATTGTAGGAACATACCTAATGCTAGCACTTGGTTGGCGAGATATTTTCTACATTGTAGGCGCACTAGGTATTGTTGTTGCACTTAGTTTCTTCTTCTTAGTAAAGGAAAAAAATACACCTGCGACAGAGCAAGTAAAGGCACAAACTTCAAAAGCTCCATTAAGAGACGTCTTAAAGACACCAATGATTTGGAAGCTGTTTATTGCCTATTTCAGTATTTATGCAGTGAACTGGGGCTTAACATCTTGGATGCCAACGTATTTATCTAAAGTAAAAGGGTTAGAATTGACTGCTGTTGGTATCTATTCAGCTATTCCTCCATTTATTGGGATCTTCGCTATGCTTTGTAGCGGTTATGTGCTAGATAAAATGCCTCAAGGACGAGATAAGCTGGTCGCTGGCATTTTTGCCATTATTGCAGGTATAGGGCTATTATTCATGGCGAATGCACCAAGCATGCTCATATTTACGATATGTCAAAGTGTCGTGACGGTCATGCTGTCCTTTAATATTATTTTAATAACATCTGTTCCACTGAAAATTTTACCAGAGGCAGTAGTAGGAACAGCAAATGGCTTTATTAATACAGGCGCTCAATTCGCAGGGGTACTTACACCAATGCTGATTGGTTTTTTAGTGGAAGCTTTTGGTGGTTCTTATAGTGCTGCATTCACGATGCTGATTGGCTTTACAATTGTGTGTGCTGTGTCATTATTTATGATCCGCCCAAATAAAAATACGGTTGTGTTGAATTCCCCTTCTATAAATGAAATCATCGACTAAGGAGTGATAGTTTATGAGTTTAACAGACAAAATTGCACACTATATTGATCAAAAAAGCGGGCTATATAAAAATGTAAGCGATCGCATTTGGGACTATGCGGAAACAAGATTTGATGAGGTTCGCTCTGCCGATTTATTATGTAAAACATTAGAGAATGAAGGGTTTCAAGTCGAAAGAGGTGTTGCAAATCTTGAAACAGGCTTCATTGCAACCTTTGGAAATGGAAAGCCAGTGATCGCTATACTTGGTGAATATGATGCACTCGCAGGGTTAAGTCAACAGGCAGGGAGCGCGAACTATGAGCCAATCATCCAAAATGGCAATGGTCATGGCTGTGGTCATAACCTATTAGGTGTCGGGGCACTTGCAGGAGCCATTGCTACAAAACAGTACTTCGAGGAACATAACTTAGCCGGAACTGTAAAATATTTTGGCTGCCCTGCCGAAGAAAGTGGCTACGGCAAATCCTTTTTGGCTAAAGATGGGTATTTTAAAGATGTAGATGTTGCCTTTTCTTGGCATCCTGGCACAGTCAATGCCATTATGCATGCTAGAGCCAATGCGGTTATTAACGCTACATTTAAATTTAAAGGACGCAGTTCACACGCTGCTGCCTCCCCTCATTTAGGAAGAAGTGCATTAGACGCAGTAGAGTTAATGAATGTTGGAGTAAATTATTTACGAGAACATATCGTAGATGAAGCAAGAATCCACTATGCCGTGACCAATACAGGTGGACTTGCGCCAAATGTTGTACAAGCTGAGGCTGAAGTGACTTACTTGATTCGCGCACCAAAACCAAATCAAGTAAAAGACTTATATCAACGTGTCCTCAATTGTGCAAAGGGTGCTGCTTTAATGACCGATACAACGGTAGAAGAGCAAATTGTGGGATCTTGCCATAATTTAATTCCTAACAAAACATTGGAGAAGGTTATGCATCAGCATATGGAGGACTTAGGTAGCGCTAAAATCACAGAGGATGATATTCATTTTGCTAAGGAAATCTATCATACACTCTCCGACGAAGAAAAGAATGTAGCAGCTTTACAGGTTGGTAAAGAAGCGGCGCAAATTCTCATTGACAAGCCTATTGTTGATTTTCTTGCCCCCCTTCCAGAAGAACCATTTTTCATGGGTGGCTCAACCGATGTGGCGGATGTCAGCTGGAATGTTCCAACTGCCCAATGCACGACAGCCACATGGGCATTCGGAACACCATTCCATACATGGCAGGCTGTCGCACAAGGAAAATCAGCCTATGCTCATGAGGCAACACTGCTTGCTGGCAAGGCGATTGCTTGTACAGCGATCTCAGCTCTGGAAAATCCGTCATTAATCGAAGACGCAAAGGCCGAGTTAGTGGAGCGTCTTGATGGTGAAACGTATGAAGCCCTAATTCCTCAAGACTTAGTGCCCCCTAAAGCAATTCAAGCAACAGCTGTTATCATGGCATAACTGTCAATAAGACTTTCTATTGTTTGATAGAAAGTCTTATTCATGTTGTTGAAAAAAGATAATGTCAACGGCAGAAAAAGCAACTTGGCAAGGTGAGGGGTTGATTTCCGTTCCGCCAGCGTCCTTTCCAGGGGGCGTCCGATGAGCCGCTTCACTCACTTACGTTCGCTCCAGGGTCTCCTCTGTGACGCTAAATCCCCTAGGAGTGACGCTGGCTCCACTCCAATCAACCATTCTACAAAGTGTCTTTACTTTTTTTCATAGTAGCATAGCGATCAAATCGCCCATTATCTGTATTCTTAACGGGGATAAGCTCTTATTTTCAGTGTGGAGAAGTGATGCGTGACAACACCTCTTCATAAAGAGTAGTGAGCACCCTCACTTTATTTGAAAACCTTTGCTAAAAAGTTAGTGGGTTGAAGTGGAAGGCTACTTGACTCCCGTGGGATAGCGAGACAGGCGAGCCCCTGCACGGAGCGGGAGCGGAGGAAGCGGCGCTCGCCCACAGGAAAGCAAGTTGCCTGCAACGGAAATCCATTTCTACCTTTCAATTGACTGTTTTGTTTTTCAACACTAAGAATAAGACTTTCTATTGTTTGATAGAAAGTCTTATTTTTATAGGCACTCTATTCACTTAAATTTTGTGCAGGGTCTTTCCGATCAACAAAATATTTGTAAAGGAATAAGCCTGTAACCATTAAGTATGCATAGACAAACTGCATCAGTTCAGGTTGAGCAACTCCTACTGTAGGTGCATGAATAATTCCAAAGAAGGATAGTATTGTGGCAATAAAGGCAAATATTGCAGCACGTAATGGCTTACCTAATATAGCAAAAATGGTGATTGAGCCCCAAATTAAACTACTAAGTGGTGCACCATTACCTAAATGAATTAGTCCATTATAATAGACGCCTTTCCCTAGCAGTGTATCTATACCGACAGAAGCCGCTGATGTTCCTGCAGCTGAAAAAATATTATTAGCCATTGTTAAGGCCCAGTTGGCAATCCAAGGGAATAATGTAATGAAAATAACAGGTACTTCTAAACTTGGTGTTTCGCGGACTACTTGGTTCGCTGTCACAATTCCTACATAAACAAGAATTGGTACAATGGCTACCACTGGTATTATCGCTAGTAGTAATTCTCCAACTCCAAACAAGCAAATAATGAGCATTGTAAAGCCTGAGGCAATTGTATAACCGATGCCTGCTCCCATTGCCTTCCATCCAGCATGTCCAATGTAGACTGTAACAGGAAATGGATTTCCAGAAAAAGCGCCAATGCTTGAAGCCACGCCATTCACTAACATCACATTGCGCGTATTATAGGGGTCCCCTGCCGCATGAGCACTTTCGATGTTTTCTAAATCAAAAATATAGTTTGCTAAACCTAAAGGAATGGCAGATGCTAAATAGGGTAAAGCATAGGGAATTGCTTGGAATAACCCGACAATATGTACCTCTGGCGGATTAAAGCCTAAATTTGAAAGGGCTGCTGTAATTGCCTCAGGACTCTGTAAGCCAAACACCCACGCAAGAGCAGTCCCAGAAGCAAGCAGTAAAAACCCTGTTGGTATTTTCTTAAAGATCGGTGATTTTCCAAACCAATTGATAAAAATAATCACTAATACAACAAATGCCACAATAGGTGTTTCAAATGACTGTAGCATGGGGTTCATAGCTAGCAATAATAAACCTAGTCCCGATAAACAGGACAACAGCACTGTTCTAGGAATTAGTTTACGCAGTAAGTCTCCTAGAAACGACCCAACAACCAAAATCATTGCTTCAAAGAAACACCAAACTAAGCCAATTTGAATAGCAAGATTAGCATCTTCAGTTTCTCTAAAGACGGGAATCAATACTAAAAACGTAACTGTAAAAATAGATGGAGCACTTGGCCCAGATGGTAAAGCCGTGACATCGGTTCTCCCCGTTTTCTTAGCCAGCTGCTGCGCAAACCAAGTGTAGGCAATGCTCGCAAGGAAAATGGCCAGGCCAAATGCAGGGACAACCCTTCCATAAACAAGATCATCTGGAAAACCTACAACAAATAAAAGTAGTGAAGCCATCGTCAACAAATTCGTTAAATTGTTAGCTAATAAACCAAAATATCCTGCCCAATCGCCTCGTTTCCAAAGCATTTCTTTAAATGACACTTGATTCATGTTTATCTCCCCTTTACTCGTGTATTGAGTAATTCAAATAAACCTATTCCCACTTTTAGCAAAAAAGGATGAATGTGCACATCTAGTAAACGCATTGTACTTCTTCATTTCATAGAAAGCGCTTTCTTGTCACTATTGTAAATTTTTCATTATATACCGTCATTAGCTATATAAACCAAAATAAGTTCCCCTCTGTTGTGCATTATGTACTGTAAATAATGACTATTTTCAACGAAATCGGGTAATAAAAAATGAAATACATGTAATCTATACTTTTTCGGAAAACAATCTTTTTAAAAATTTCTAAAAAAATTAAAACTTTTTCAATTGGTAAAACGTCTAATAATTGGTAACAGAAGTTAACCTAAAGGAGAATTGATAAATATGAAAAAACCTGCTAAAAAAACATGGATATTGGCTTCAGCACTAACACTTGGGATGGCCGTATTAACACCGCTTCAAGCTGGTGCAACATCTGTTGATACAACCAATAATATAACGATTCAAATAGAACAAAAAATAACAGGTACCATTAAATATTTTGATGGTAGTAGCATTACCCTTAAAGGAACAGATGGAAAAAACTACTTCATTGGTTTGTATAAGTTCTCTGATAAGCAAATTGAGCAATTAAAGCTAAGGGAGGGGCAGGAAATTTCAGTTGAGGGTAGTATTTTGAAAGATTACTCAGACTTCTTTACCTTTGAAGTATATAAAAAAAGCTTACCTAAAGAAGTCACAAAAGAAGAATTAGTCCAACTAGAAAAGCTCTTTTCTGACATAAAAAAGGCTGAAAAAGAAGAGAATTATGAGGAAATGGAACGAATCTATGAGGCGATGGATAACATCACAAGACCTTATGAATTAGCAAATTGGCAACCTGAGCCATTTGAAGAATTTATCAATGAAGCGGCATTCGCTGAAAAAAATATCGTTATCAAAGCGCAAGATAAAGAACAGCTAAAAACACTTTATAGTAACTGGATTAAGTATGTAAAAGAAAATAAAACGGATGAGGCATCAGAAAACATTGATAAAATTTTCACTATTCTTGAACCTTATTACCAAGAATTATATCCTCCATTAACTTTTGAAGAGTACATGGCAGATATGAACGTCGATTTAACAAAAGAGGAACTTGCAAAACTTAAAACCCTCTATGAAGAGGCACAAAAAGCTGAAAAAGATAATGACGATGAGTTGGCCATGAAGAAATGGGATCAATTCTATGAAATACTTCGCCCACACTTTAAACCTGTTCCCTTCGAGGAATATATGACAGATATCGAATTCAGCATTAGTAATGCGGATTACGCAAAATTAAAACAACACTATGAAGAAGCAGTTGCCCTTGAACAAAAGGGTGAAGATGAAAAAGCTGGCGAGCAATGGGAAGCCTTCTACAAAATTTTAGACCCTTACTACGAAGCTAATAGAGAAATTCTCATCTCAGCATCTAAATTAACATTTAACGGGCAAGATTTACTTCCAGAGCCAGAACAAACTAAATAAAATTTCAAGGGCCCTCCTATTGGTTTAGGAGTGGCCCTTTTTGAAGTGACAATTTTGTCATGTTATCCCTGAAATAGTCATGTTAATCGATGGTTTACCCTAGAGAAATATTAATACTGGGGAGCGGAACTAGCTCTTTCCGCTCTAATGTTTTTTCATCTACAATTCTTATAGTGGGTGTAATGACTAGCGTTCGAATAGAAGGATCAGGTATAAAAACCTCAATATAGCCCTTTACTCGCCCTGAATCGCTTTTGATGGTTGTTGTTCCTACATTTTCATATATATTTCCAAGATTATCTTGTATGTCCACCATTAAAAATTCTGTATTCCAATCTAGATTGCCCTCAAAATAAAGAGTGGTTATATATTTTCCTGCTGTTATTTGATTACATAATAACTGGTATTGTTCATTACCAAATGGTATATTTACTTTTTTCGAATAGGCTCCGGTTGGTGTAAGTTCTAATTGAAAGTTCCATGATCCTTCCACAAGGGTCGTATTCTCGATACCTTTAAAATCTTTAGGACGCCATTGAACATTTATCGTTTCATCAATCACTTTGTCTGAAATTCTCGCCGTAAACATACCAATCCAAGTATCATCATTCTTTTTAATGATTTGATGACTACGTACGTCTAATTTGTTTCCGTTGACTTCTAAATCCCCACTCCAAAATAGCGGAGGTTCATTTATCGGTTCTTCGTGCTTCATTTCATAACTAACCGATACAATCGTTCCATCGAAAAAAGCCTCAGCTAATTCAATGGAAGTGCCGTTACTTTCGTCTATTTGATTAATGATTGTTGCATAATCATTAAATACTTGTAATTGAGGATTATCATTGCTTTTTAATAGCTGCTGTACAATCGGTAAACGATTAGCCACGGCTGGTAGCCAAATGACACTACTAGTAAAAATGAATGTCAACATGGCGACCACACTAACCCATTTCCATTTTTTAAGTGCATCCTTCTTGGTTGAAGTTGATCGTAAAACACTTTTTTCAATATTACTCTTTTCCCAATCAGATAATTCAACTGGTTCAATCTCTTCAACATCTAATTTGATAAAGTCCTTTTCGTTCATTTAGATACCTCCCAGCTCTTCTGTTAACTTTAACTTCCCTCGATATAAACGATTTTCAACAGCTGATTTAGTTAGACCAAATATCTCTGCGATTTCTCTGTTCGAATATCCTAAGTAGTATTTCAAAAGAAAAATTTCCTGATCATTTTTATTTAAATTTAAAATACTGATAAATAGCTGCTCTTTTTGTACTCTTCGTTCTATGATGCTTTCTGGAAGGTCCTTGTTATTTGAAATTGATGGGAGTAACTCGACTGTTTTTGGTTTATTTTGAAGGCTTCGGTATGTATCAATCGCTTTATATTTTGCAATAACACCAATCCATTTTTTAAAATCAACCTCATCACCAGTAAATTGCGTACTCTTTTGCCAAATGGTTAGAAATACATCGTTGATACACTCTTCAATAGCTGTATGGTTAGGTTGTAACACTTTTAACACAATGGCTTTAACATACCCTCCATATCTGTTAATCACTTCTCTTAAAGCTTGTTCATCCTTTTTTTGTAGCTGATTAATTAATGAATACACGAAGTTAGAAAACCTCCTTTCTTCTCTACAAGTAATAACGAGCAAACGAAAGAAAACTCTCACTTTATTTTTAATTAAAAATATAAATGATTCCTTTCCACAGCGCTATGTAGTTAAAAATAGAAACGGAATAACATGAATTTTACTGTTTTAAACCTGTTCCACCGTTATTCATAAAAAAAATTATTATCAAATCCTAATAAAAGCTACTGACAATAACGATGAGTGGATTGGCAATGACGTTCCCATTTCTCAATGATAGGCTAAACGAGAAGGCCACAATCATGGATTACAACTAATCTTCATGCTGTAACAAGCATCGTTGGGTTTTATTCATATCAAGTGTTTAGTGATACTCCTCATTCGCTCATGACCCTTTTTAAAATTACCGAAATACGATTCATTAGACGAATACCCTTTTCCCTTTCAAAGGCATTCATACAATAAACTGAAGAAAGGAGAGATTTTGATGGGATACTTTGGAAACATGGGTAATTTCAATTGTTGTTATGGAGGCTATGGTAATGACTATAGCGGAGGTTATAGCATGAGTTGTGGTATGGACTATGGCGGCAAGAATAATAGTTCAACATTCGTTTTAATCGTTGTACTATTCATACTTCTCATTATTGTAGGCGCAGCATTCGTGCAAAAAGAATATTAATATTTATTGATAGTACGTGAAAAAACATGAAAAAGGGATGATCTTCATTATTGGCAGCTAACAATAATGTCGATACATCCACACATTCAATAGCAAAAAAGGGTCACTCCCAGCCTAGTGACCCTTTTTAAACCTGTATACCCTTCATCTGGTTCAATTTTAAATTCTCCATCTACCACATCTTCGGTTTTACAGAACGCTAGGGAAAATATAATAATCCAACACTTTCACTTCAAATTACGCCCCATTTTCGCTTTTGCTCCATAAAGTTCTTAAAATGAAACCAACTAAAACGTTGAATCGTATATTTATCAGAACTATTTTTGAAAAGGAGTAGAGTACTATGAAGGAATGGTGGCAAGGAAGGAAACACAAAAAGAGAAGCGTTAAGAGAAGGAATGATCAATACTCATTATTTGACTTATTTCTTGACGTACTTGGTTGGATACCAGAATTGCTTTTCCTCCCATTTAGAATCATTTATTGGTTGTTTAGAGGGATTGGAAGATTTATTGGAGAAGTTTTTAATTAAAAAACTGCTCAAAAGAATATCATTTGATTTTTTGTACCAATACGATTGAGGCAAGGGCAAGTTTTGTTGAGCATTCTACAAAAAGATTCTCGTTCAAGAATTGATTGTAAAATTTATCTTATTATACAAAAGGGATAAAGTCATTTAGTTGAGGCCCTGACCCTATCCCTATTTCACTTAGATCATTTAAAATACGATTAAATTACATAATTACTTAACTTACCTATATTCTCTACTTCAACAGATACAATGTCACCTGACTTCATTGGGCAACTCCCAGATGGCGATCCTGTAGCCAAAACATCTCCTGGTTCTAAGGTCATAACTTGTGAAATCCAGCTAACAAGATAAGGGATAGAGAATGACATCTGACTAGTATTCCCTTCTTGAACAACTTTGCCATTCAAGGTTGTAACAATTCGTAAATTCGTAGGATCAATACCTTTTACAATCCACGGACCCAATGGACCAAACGTGTCGAAACCTTTACCACGTGTAAACTGAGGATCAGTTTTTGTAAGATCTCTCGCTGTTACATCGTTGAAAATGGTACAGCCAAAAATATAATCCATTGCTTCTTCTTCTTTTATATTCTTTCCACGTTTCCCTATAATGAGAGCCAATTCTCCTTCCATTTCGACCTGTTTAGTTAATTTACTGGAAGGAAGAATAATTTCGCCCTCATTTGGTATCAATGAAGATGTTGGTTTTAAAAATAGAAATGGTTCCTTAAGAAAAGGCTTACCTCCAGTTTCTTTTGCATGTTCAGCATATGTCCAGCCAAAGTTAATGATTTTTGAGGGTATTACAGGTTCCAAAATTTTAACATCTTTATACTTAAATTTTAAACCATCAAATTTCAATTCATCATTTATTAATTCAGTAAAATTACTAGTCAATTGTAAAATTTCTTCCCCTTCAACAATTCCATAATATATTTGATCGTCAGGATTCAGATAGCGAACAATTTTCTGTATTTTTTGTTGTACTTGTTTTATCATATAAACCTACTCTTTCTATAGTTAATGCTATTTATAACTTTTTTAGTCTTACTTGATTATTCAATGCTTATTCATTAAAGAAGCTCCTGAAATTCCAGGTTTAGTCATCTCAAAAGGATTTAAAATTAATTCCATCTCCTCTTCAGTTAATACACCCCTTTTTAAGCATAGCTCCCGTACGGATTGTTCATTCAAAATTGCCTCTCTTGCAATATTTGCTGCTACTTCATATCCAATATGTGGGTTTACAGCTGTAATAATGCCTACACTTTTTTCAACGTACTCTTTTAACCGTGTTTCATTTGCTTCAATTCCTTTTAAACAATGTTCTGTAAAAACATGAAATGCATTATTCATTATACTGATTGACTGTAATAAATTAAATACTAGAATTGGCTCCATAACATTTAATTCAAGCTGACCCGCTTCTGAAGCTAGACAAATAGTATGATCATTCCCGATTACTTGAAAAGCTACTTGATTAATCATTTCAGGCATTACTGGATTAACCTTTCCAGGCAT
This sequence comes from Lysinibacillus sp. FSL K6-0057, assembly GCF_038630885.1. Lineage (NCBI taxonomy): Bacteria > Bacillati > Bacillota > Bacilli > Caryophanales > Bacillaceae > Lysinibacillus > Lysinibacillus sp. FSL K6-0057. The sequence continues at coordinate 3,578,400 of NZ_CP152047.1, forward strand.
AATAGATGAGCCAGGTTGACGTGCAGGTAAGATAAGTTCAGCTAATCCTGTACGAGGACCAGACGCCATTAATCGGATATCATTCGCTATCTTAGACATATTAATCATACAAATTTTTAATGTAGCTGAAACTTCTGTATAAGCATCAGTATTTTGAGTAGCATCAACAAGATGATCTGCGCCCTGCAATGGTAACCCACTCAAATGTGCAAGGTTACTTACAACATTTTCAATGTAAGCAGGATCTGCATTTAATCCTGTTCCTACAGCAGTTGCTCCCATATTTACCTCATATAAATTTTCTTTTGATTGTTTAATTCGTTTAATATCTCGGTCTATTACTCGACTATATGCTTCAAACTCTTGACCAAGTCTGATAGGGACAGCATCTTGTAAATGGGTACGTCCCATTTTTATTATATGGTCAAACTTATTGGATTTTTGTTTAAATATACTATGCATACTGGTCATAGTTTTTAACAGTCTATTTAATAAATTAAGTGTTGCAATATGGATAGCAGTAGGAAATACATCATTTGTTGATTGCGACATATTTACATGACTATTTGGACTTAGCGTTCTATATGACCCTTTTTCATACTCAAGCAATTCCAATGCACGGTTAGCAATAATTTCGTTTATATTCATGTTCATGGATGTGCCTGCTCCACCTTGAATAGGATCAACAATGAACTGCTCATGCCAATTCCCTTTTATGATTTCATCTGCTGCCTGAACAATTGCTTTGCCAAGTTTTTGATTTAAACGTTTCACGCTCATATTAGCAAGAGCTGCAGCCTTTTTCACTATTGCTAAAGCTTTAATAAGTTCTTCATGAACCCTATATCCTGTTATTGGGAAGTTCTCCACAGCACGTAATGTCTGTATTCCATAATAAGCGTGCTTAGGAATTTCTTTTGACCCTAAAAAGTCATTCTCAGTTCGTACAGCTCGTTTTTCTTTTGGATTTATCATGATGGTTCCTCCTTATTTAAAAATCACCTAACTTCATTACGCGATACCCATTGATTAAATTAGTTAAAGTTCAGTTTAGATTATTATAATTTTCTTTTAATCTCTTGAACTATAGAAGAAACCTATCATGTTATAGAAGTATTAAATTGGAATTAAATATAAAAAGAAACACTAAACCAAATAATTTTTGTGTGTTTAGTGTCGTTTGAACATATAATTTATTTAGATAAATGGAATAATACTAATATTTGTTTTCAGAATGGGCTTTCTTTCTTAAACCAGATGCCTTATTAATTATGGACTTCGCTAAAATTTCTGTTGGATCAATAACACGAATACTTTGGGTTGACTTCAGTACTAGAGGAATCTCTGTACAACCTGCTATTATAGCTTCTGCCCCTCTAGTGATTAAATTATTTGCTACTTTCGAAAGATATAAGAGACCTTTCTCTAAATCCCCTCCTTTTATAGCATATATTCCTTCCATCACATCTTTTTGCATTTTCATATGAGGTTCAATGACTTCAACCTCATAAGTTTTGCAGCTATGTTGGTATAGTTTAGTATTGATTGTTCCATCAGTAGCTAATAAACCTACTTTATTAATACTATTGTCTTGTAAATAGCTAGCTGTCTCTAAAGGCATATGTAGAATCGGAATACTGACAGAGTCTTTTATTGATTGAAAGTAAAAGTGTGCTGTATTGCATGCAATGGCAAGAAAATCTGCTCCTGCACTTTCTAATCGTTGCGCTGATTGAACAATGAATGGGGTAGGGTCTGTACCGTTACCTAAAATGGCAGTTGTTCGATCAGGTATTTGAGAATAATTGTCCACGATAATATGAAGATGATCCTGATCCTTCTTTGCTGGTGTAAAAAGAATAATTTTATTCATTAAATCTACAGTTGCTAATGGGCCCATCCCACCAATAATTCCAACTACTTTTTTCATTTTCTTCATCTCTTTTTCATATATTTTTGAAACTTTACTTTATTATAATTTTTAAGCTAGATGTTGAATTATAAAAACATTCTATACACTAATAGAAAGTATAAATGGATTACTATTAATGAAAGTGCTATCTATATGCTTCATAATTTACTTTCTAGTAAGAGATATGGCACAAAAAAACCAGGATTAACAAATAAATTGTTATTCCTGGAGTAATAATTATATAGCCTTATTTTCTATTGTTTGAATATGTGAATTTTGTTTTCCTCGAACCCAAGCAATGATAATGGCTGCTATTAACGTAAACCCTAAATATCCAGTAATAGGATATAGCGTTCCTACAAGCTTTGTAAAACCAACAAAGCTTGCAGCAAAACCTACTAGTCCAATTATCGGAACAAACACTTTAAATTTAAGGCTAGAAGGTTTTACAATTCGAACGGAGAATCCATAAAGCATACCTACAGCCGTGTTAAAAATCATTGCCAAAAGAACAATAGTCATGCCCACACCAATTATAGGTGATATTTCATTTGCAAGATAAAGCATTGGAATATCCAAACTTCCAACATCATTAATTCTAGTGAACATACCAACGTTAATTAAAATCAGCATTAACCCTAGACCTAAGCCCCCCAGAATACCGCCAAACCCTGCAACTTTGTCGTCTTTTGTTGTCCCTCCCATAACAGCCAGCATAGCAACTCCGCTAGTAATATTGAATGATACATATAATAAACCAGATATAAACCAGTTCGATGTTGAAGATTTTTGCATTTGAGCTATTTTATCAAGCTCTGTAAAGCTTGTATCCATTGTAAACAAAGCATACATGGCAATGATTAATACAAAAGCAATAAGTACAGGCGTAATACTGCCGATAATATTGATTACCTTTTCAACATTAAATAAGCAAGTCGTAATTGTTAATGCCACCATGAATAAACTTCCGACAGCACTCGGGATTCCAAATTGTTGTTGGAATGTAGATCCCGCTCCAGCGAACATAATGACAGCTACGCCGAATAAGAAAAAAGTAATAATTATGTCCACGGCTATTCCTAAGTATCTTCCACAAATACTATAGACAACCTCTTTATGAGAATGTGTTTGTAACCTACTTCCTATTTGTGTAATATTCATTCCTAAAAATGCGAATAGTAATGTCGCCACTATTACTCCGAAAAAACTAAGCCATCCGAAACTAGTGAAAAATTGCAAAACCTCTAACCCGGAAGCAAATCCTGCACCAACAATTGTACCAATATACGCTCCTGCAATTTGAATACTCTTTCTCATAAAAAAACCTCCATTTTATTTTGAATATTAAGATAATTAAATCAAGAAAATTCTTCTGAAATAGTTATGATGTCCCCCTTTAAATATCTAAAAGCTTTGGACTTCTATCATCTGATAACACTTAAATTTCTAATTTCTAATCTAGTCACCTCCTTTAAAGTAAAAAGTAGGGCTCATACGGTATTGCAGCCCCTTTCATTTTGTTATTCAATAAGTTCAACAAAACGACATCAAAGTGCCTCTCGGTTTAAACATGTCATCTTCATTTGAACATTCAAATGAAGAGACAAAATCATGTATAATAATTGAATTTTTCTTAAAGTTTCATTCATTATAAAATCCCCTCAGCAAGTTGAGTTATAGAAGTAAGTTATATGGTTATAGAAGATATCAATCGGAATTATATGGGACAATGAAATGTACATCAGAACAATAAAAAAACACTAAACCAACAAATTTTGATGGTTTAGTGCTGTTCAAACATTTTATCCTTTAAGAAATCCATAAACACAGATTCAGCCTTACCTTTTAAATGAATAAAATCAATACTAATATTTGTTTTCACAGGTGGCGTCATTTCAACTCGAAAAAGCTCTTCGTTTTCCAATTCCTTTTTTACACAATGCTCAGGTAGAAAGCAGATGCCTCCTCCTTGGAGTACAAGTTTTTTTGCTGTTTCCATATTATCCACTTCTAAATATATATTTGGATTTAGATTATTATTTAAGAATAGTCGATGTATGGCAAGCCATTCTATAGAACCATAATCAAAAAAAATAAGTGGTTGTTTACTAACATCTTCAACTGTTACACTTTCTTCTTTTAAAAATACATGATTTTTAGGAACAAAAAGACGAATTGGATCATTATAAAGACGAATAGATTCTACTTGGGGATGATTTTCCGTTCGCACAATACCAAAATCTACCTCTTTATTTATGACCTTGTTTAAAATGTCTTTAGAATGTCCTGTTAAAATCTTAATTCGAACATTCTCAAATTTTGAAATAAAGGCCGGCAAGATATCTGGAAGAACATTATTCGAAATTGATAAAGCACTTCCAATTACTAAATCATAAGGGATATTTACTTGCTGTAAGCCGTACTTCGCCTCCTTATACGATTGGAGTATTTTTTGTGCGTGTAAAAGAAAGTATTCGCCTTTATCAGTTAAAGAAATTTTATTTCCATTTCGATGAAAAAGTTTTAAATTAATATCTCGTTCAAGAGACTGAATTCGTGCAGTTATAGATGGTTGAGTTAAATAAAGAGCTTCAGCTGCTTTATTGAAACTTCCTAGCTGACATACGTAAATGAATGCCTCAATATTCTCTATATTCATTTGAATAACCTCTTATCTTCCTATCTATCTAGAAAGGAGAAAACAATCTTCCTAGAATCATTGCCTTCTCCTTTTCAGCCCCATTTTATTTTCTTATTTACTGTTCGAATAGCCTTTATTTTCCCATTCTATGTTTTCCTTTTTTTCCTCATTTACAATTAGCTTAAATACATCAGGTCTTGCATAATGCCCAACCACATCAAAATCAAATTGACTGTAGGCTATATCGCGTAAATCAAGATCAGCAATTAAAATGTCTTCCTTGCCGAATACAGGTTCCTTCACATAATCCCCTAATGGACCAACAATCGCACTCCCGCCCATACACATTTCATCTGGAAAAGTTTCTAATTCGTCATAACAGGCTAAGTCTGTAGGGTACATATCTTTTGTGAAATATTGATTGCATGATAAAACAAAGCATCTTCCTTCCAAAGCAATATGACGAATCGATAGCTGCCATGTATCCTTTGCATCTGCTGTAGGGGCAATATATAATTGAACACCCTTTGCATACATCGCTGCTCGAGCTAATGGCATGTAATTTTCCCAACAAATTAAAGCGCCTATTTTGCCATAGGGTGTATCAAATACAGGAAGTGTGCTTCCATCGCCTTCTCCCCAGATTAATCGTTCGGCGCCAGTAGGTTTTAATTTTCTATGTTTCCCAAGTAAAGTCCCATCTGGTCCGAAAAATAATACGGTGCAAAATACGGTGCCTCCACTTGATTCATTATCTCTTTCAATTACTCCAATAATGAGATATACACCTGCATCCCGTGCAGCTTCTCCTAATCTATCCGTTGTTTCACTTGGAACTAGAATTGAATTTTCCCAATAACGTAGCCAGTCTTTTCGCCCTTCAGGAGCACGACTTCCTACTTTTGTGCCGAAAGAGAATCCCCTTGGATAACCAGGGATAAAAGCTTCCGGGAATACAACAATTTTCGCTCCCTTTTCACCTGCTTGCATAGTTAATGAGACTGCCTTCTCAGTCGATGCTTCACTATCCATAAATATAGATGCTGCTTGGATCACCGCTACTCGTACATTGTTCTCTTTTTTAGTCATTTTATTTTCCCCCTATTAATATAAGAATATTCAGTCTTTTAAATTTACTATTGAAATTATGCTCCTTATATCAACATAGTAAACTGTCAAACTCTATTTACTCCATATGCTTTTTCAAAGAAGTCCTATCTAAGAATGAGTGCTCTTTAATTTATCTTATCCTTTCTTAAAGTATTTTTTTGAATAACCTAAGTTGGTCTTATTCACTCTTATATAGAAAGCGACTCAGGTGTATACAATTGCATTTTAATTTTACATTTGCCCTACTATTTAGTAAAATACATAATCATCATACAAACTATTCTAAAAAAGAATATTAAGAGAGTGATAATACATGCAAATTCAACTAAAAGACTTAGATATTTTTGTGAAAGTAGCTGAACACAACAGCTTCACAAAAGCATCAGAGGTATTATTTATTGCGCAGCCCTCATTAAGTAAATCCGTTCAAAAATTAGAAAAGGAACTAAATGTAACCTTATTTGATAGATCCAATAGAAAATTACGTCTCACTGAGGTTGGAATGATTGTTTATGAGAAAAGTAAAGCTATCCTTTCAACTTTAGAAAGTATCTCTACTTCCATTGCTGATTTATCAGAATTAGTAACTGGAAATTTAAAAGTGGGTGTATCCCATATAGTTGGAACTTTATTCTTTCCCAAAGTAGCCCAAGTATATGTAAATAAATTCCCAGGAGTAACATTAGAGATATTTGAGGAAGGTGGACTCGTAATTGAAAAACATATCGAAAGGGGACTGGTGGATATAGGATTTGTCGTATTGACAAAGAAGAACGAACATTTAAAACATACTCCAATCTACAATGATGAATTTGTATTATGTGTTTCGTCTAAACATCCTTTATCAAATTTAAAGATTGTATCATTAGTCGATCTAATAGATGAAAACTTTATTTTCTTCTCCAAGAAATGGGCATTACATGAACTAGTTGTCAATGCATGTAAGGATGTAGGATTTATTCCTAAAGTTGCGTTTGAAAGTGAGCAATGGGATTTGATCATCGAATTAGTTTCTGCCCAGTTAGGGATTACACTAATTCCCAAAATCTTAGCTAGTAAATTGAATGATGTTGATATTGTATCCATTCCACTCACTAACCCAACGATTGAATGGAATATTGGAGTCGTTACTAATGGAAAATCATATCAAACCTTCGCGTTAAAAGCGTTTCTTAAAATTGTTAATCAAGTATACAATGATATAGATTCAAGTTTTGAAGATTAATTTAGATTTTATAACAGTATTTTAAGATGCTAGAGTGTTTGTCGATCAAACCCTCTTTTTATCTGAATGTGCCTAAAAGATAAAGAACCACTCTCTTAAATGAAAATGGTTCTTTCAACGCCTCATCGTACTTACTTGAAAAATAGCTTTTTCTCTAATTTTCCGCTTCATAATCTAGGAGAATTCAACACAACTTTCGGGTAAAAAATACAGATCAATGGTTCATATTATTTACTAAGTCTTTATTATATGCAACCCACTTTTCCATTTCTCTCTCTACAGCTCGGTTTTGCCACTCAAACCAAATACCTGTACATTCACTGCAGTGACTATCGACACCCTTTTTTTCATGCGTATCTTTACATGTAAACACAGTCCTTTTACGACAACTGTAACAGTAAATGACAATATCCTTATAAAATTCCATCACAATCAACTCCTACAATTTACACCTATTTCTTTCCTTTTTTCATATAAATTATTCTTTAAAAAGAAATAAGGAAGGATGAAGAGTACCCTAATGGTTATTCTTGCCTCTCCTTAATAAAAGCGATTCAACCCCTTACTATTAAAGGATTTGAATCGCTTTTGCAGTTAGTCCAACTTTTCTATTTGAACCTCGATATGTCCCAAGGAGGAATATAAATTCTCAATATTTTCTCAAAATAACGTTAAAAAAAGCAATTCAAGGTAATGGTAAGATATCATATACACGCTGATATCTTACACATTTCCTTGAACTGCCAAAGTAAATTACTTAAATTATTTAGATTCTACATTCTCATTCTCATCATGAGAGTAATTATATTGAGAAGGATCAACTGGCGTATAACCTGTTGGCGTATAGAATCTCAATAAGTCACCATTTACGACTCTATCAGATAACGCCAATTTATGATCTACTTCATTTTTAATCGTTTTCGCTTCCTCTACTTGACTCTCGTCTAATGGTAAGCCTGTCTTATTATCATAAAATTTTTCATTAATTGAATAAATCGTAGGACTGACAAAATCGCCATTTCTAAATGGTACAACTTCATCATGCTCTTCTGATAATAAATCTGAACCAAATTGAACAAATTGTTGTGATTCAATCCCTAGTAAATGTAATAACGTTGGGAGTAGGTCTGTTTGGCCACCATAGCTATGGTTAGTACCACCTTGTATGCCTGGAACATGTATAAATAATGGTACACGTTGTAAATTAGCACTTTCATATGGTGTAATTTCTTTTCCAATGACTTGTTCCATCGCTTTATTATGATTATCGGAAATACCGTAATGGTCACCATAAAGAACAATCATCGAATGATCATATAAACCTGATTCTTTTAATTGTTGGAAGACCTGTTGGATTGCTTCGTCTGCATAACGAGCTGTTTGGAAATAATTATCAACGCTTGCATCGCCTGTATTAGCTTTATCAATTGTCACTAAGTCTTGATTCATTTTATATGGATAGTGATTCCCTACCGTAATTAATTTTGTATAAAAAGGTTGTGGTAAGGAGCTTAAAAGACTTTGAGATTGTTCAAAGAATGGTTTGTCTAACAAACCATATTCAGCCATGTCCTCTGAAGTGCCTGTGTTGTAGTAACTAGCATCAAAGAATTTGTCGAATCCAAATGATTTATAAATCACATTTCTGTTCCAGAAGCTTCCGTTATTACCATGGAATACAGCCGATGTATAACCATAATCTTTTAAAATACTCGGTGCTGCCTGATACGTATTTTGTGCTTTTGTAATATAAGCAGATCCTTGTGGTAATCCAAATAAAGAGTTTTCAAGCATAAATTCTGCATCAGACGTTTTACCTTGACCTGTTTGATGGAAGAAATTATCAAAATACAATGTATTCTTATCTTTTGCTAATGAATTTAAAAATGGTGTTACTTCTTCACCGTTTAATTTATAGTCGATTAAAAAGTTTTGGAATGATTCTAAATGTAAATAGATAACGTTCATTCCCTTTGCTGCACCAAAATATTGAGCATTCGGTTTGGCATAGTTTGATTTTGTATAGTTAATGACTTCTGTAATATCATTGCTGTCCGCCAAAGCTCTCTGAGAAGATGCTTTCATCGTTTCAACTGAATCATAAATCGTATAGTTATACATTCCTAGATATTTCACAATATAGTTTCTATCAAAACCACGTGTTAAAAGTTGAGGACGATTAGATTCAGCTAGTCCTAAATTAAGGACCGATACCGCTAATGCAAAGGCAATGATTGCCATTCCTTTTTTATAGCCAAAACGCTTCGTATCTTTTTGGATTCTTTTAGAGAATCGTAGATAAAACATAACAAATACATCCACAAAAAATAAGATATCATAAGGTTTTAGTAAAGAAAGAACACTGCCGCCTAAATCCCCAAAGTTCTGCGTTTGGGAAAGTGTAGGTAATGTAATGAAATCACTAAAGAATCGGTAATAAACAATGTTGGCATATAAAACAATGGACATCAATGTGTAAACTACAACGAGTGATGTGTATTTTCTTTTTCCTTTAAATATAAATGAAAATCCTAGAAATAGCATTGCTGAGCCTAGTGGATTTATTAGTAAAAGGAATTGTTGAATGATTCCTTCTACACCTAAGTCAAATTGTGATAATTGAGAGATGTATGTTTTAATCCATAACATTAATACTGCTACTATATAAATTCCTAAAAAGTTGTGTAATAGGTTATCTTTTTTATTTACTAGATTTTTCATTATTGCACCTACCTTTTACTGATTAAATTAAAATCTAGATGTATATGAACTTAAATGATAAGGACTGTATTGCACTTTAACAAATGTTACGTTACAATAGCTTTTTTCGCGACCAATGTATAGTACTCCCCATTTAAACTTCTGTCAAGTTGTTAGCTATTCTTCATATAAATATTTCTAATTAACCTAAATATTGTCCAAAAAATACCCAGTAAACATTAGTTTTTAACTAAAATTTACTGGGTATTTTAAGCCATAATAGAGGTGGTTGGTTCTTTAAATGTCTGTATGAAATCTGCCTCGTAATTTCTCTTATTTGGGCATCAAAAAATCTCCCATATCAAATGAATTGGAAGATATTCTGATACGCTATTCACTTTTGGCTAAAAACAATGGATTCTATGACATCGTTTTCTAGCATTTATACATTTCTTCTATTTAGATGTTTCTATATTTATTTGAGCACCTACTGAATCTTTCAATGATGAAGAAAGACCTCGTCTGATTAAATTTGCAGAAACAGGTGCTCTCCCCATTTCCCTCGCCCAAATTGATAGTTGTCCTATATGGTGAATTTCATGTGCAATGGTATGACGAATGATTTCACCCCATGTATGCGTCTCCATACTACCATCTGCTAATGGATTATGATGTAAACGCTCTTCCGTACTGTCATCCCATTGATTTACAAAGCTTTCGACATCTAAATGAAATGCAGCTTGCAATTTACGAACCTTTTCCAAGCTATTATATTCATCAAAGCTCTCCTGAAAATCTGTTTTCCCTTGTAATAGACGAATCCAACTCCATTCAACATCAATGATATGGAAAAGTGTGTGTAATATACTGCCCATTCCTCCAGTTCGGTTTTGCAAAAGTTCTTCTTCAGTCAACTCTTCACACCAACGAAACCAATCTTCCCGAACTAGCCAATTATATTTAAAAAATAGTTGCAAAAAAGCACCTCCGTAGTTGTTGAAAAATATTATAACTCACTATTTCTTCATATAAAGTGAGGATTCCTTCTTTGCTCTTTTCAGATAACCAAATAAGCACTGCAAGTAACATAAGTATAGCAACATTCCTAAGAGCAACGTCTAGTAATTACCACTTTTGGTTACTATTATGAATTTTTCTATAAACGTAATCTGCGTTATCTAAGTTTTTCCAGCTACTAATAAAATTTAGTATTAGCATAAAAATTCCAAATAAAATAAATGCCACCATATATTTACCTATGAAAAATAAAACAAACGTTGCAACCAAAAGTAATAGCATTAAAATTATGACGAGGATTTGTAATTTCCCCTTTTTCTTCTCATCCATCTGTTCAACCTCCAATCAAAGCGCCGATACTTTTCTAAAATGTTTTCTTTGGTTTATTTTAACATAAAAATTCTTTTTTTCTAAATAATCAATTATTTTATATGAAATCCTAACACCAGAAAATGCCTATTAGAATAATGGGCTTTTGTTTACAGCTTGAATGTTTATCCTACATTTTTTTAATCAATTTATCTTGGCATGATCTGAAATTTTAAGTATGAAGTTGAAATAAACAAGGGATATTTTATAGGATAAGTTAAATAATATCTTTAGGAGGTGTTGACATGAAACGAGATAAAAAAAATACAGAGTTTGCAACAGACGAGCCAACAAAACAATCATTTGCTAGTGGAGCAGACCCCAAAAAACCTAATGGGCGCAAAGAATATACGGAAGCCCCACGCCCACAACGTGAAGAAGACCTTATAATTGATGAGAAAAAAGGTAAGTCAACTTCATTATAAGATAAGACAATTTAGCGTTTTAACTATTTTGACCACTCTATTATGGGTGGTCTTTTTAATTATCTCCTCATCATGTATCATCATACAAAAAATTGAGACCATCCATAAGGTCCTAAAGTTAGAGTCAGAAATCTACTTTAAGGGGGTAGGACCTAACAGAGTGGTCTTTCATCTATCTATTAAATCCATACTATTTTATTAGCTCATATCATCGTCAATATATATATTAAGGTAAAAAAAGAAATTTATGTTTTTTAACCTAATTTTAACCTTTTATTGGTAATCTATATTTGTTTCAATATTAAAATTACTAGGAGGAATTATTATGACAGTAGCTGTAAAAAATTTTAGTAGTATTATGAACCAAATGAGAGATGCTTATACGGGAGAACAAACCAAAGAATTTTCTTTAGCAGCGTTCATTGGACTTCAAGCTCCTTCATTATCAGACACACCTGATGAATTGCACAAACTAACACAAGAATATCAAGAGAATGTTAATCATTTTTATGTACAAGAAGAAATAGACTTAAAAGAAAATGTTAAGCAATTAGAAAATGATAAAAACCAAACAGCTTTTTTTGAAAATATGCGTAAGAAAAAAGATGAAGCTTTAAAAAAGTCTGAAGACATGATCAATAAATACTACGATTCGTTGATAGATTTTGGTGAAGAGCATCCTGCAGCCCAAACATTAATCCTTACTCTTGCTGATAAAGTCGGTGCCTTTATACAAGATATGATGAATAAAGTTTTAAATGTTTTTGTTAAAGTTGTGGAAACTGTAAAAAATGCAATAAGTGCTGCTGTTAATTTCATTTCCTCTACTTTTAATTCAATTGTTAATACTACGAAAAATTTCTTTTCTAGTTTATTTTAAAAACATTCTTAGCAGGACTGTCTACGCTATGTATCATAAAGTATCACTTCAGCAATACCTATGGTTTTCTAATAAAAAAGTAGTTATTTATTAGATTGCTTCTCTAAAGATAAAACAGGTGTGAAGGTGCTCCTCAGCACTTCACACCTGTTTATTCATTTTAATTCTTAATTATGCAATTCTCTATATTCTAATTTTAGCACCTCTTTTTATCTCGATAGCTCTGTATGATAGAGGGACAATAAATGTTCACCAATAAATAAACTCGTGATTTTCCTTAATCCCTGAACATTTGATATTTCTGGCTGACTCAAGCTTTAATAAAGCTAAATCAATTTCTACTTTCCACACCCCATACTTTTTTGTCTTAAAAAAATCCTCTATTCGAAATTTTGATTGGAAGATGATTTGGGAACTCTATAAATATTTGAGCAACGAAAAAAGGGATTCGAACCCCCTACCTAGTTAAATTTTATTTAGATAATCGTTGTATTTTAAGCTAATTCAATATTATAGTTCTCGAAATAAGACCGAATTAAAGTATAGTATAATGCAGTCTAATCATTGCTATGTTTCTTTAATTTAATAGCTTATTAAATTTACTCTTATTCGTATATGAAATATTATTCAAACTGTATATCTCTGTGTAATAATGATTTTCAAACCTTCGAAATCGCCACTTTTCATGATACCTGAATCAAATTTACAAAGCCTCGATTTATCAATCTTGTCTTTATCTACAGCCTGTTTAACGTAATCACGCATTGCTGCTTTAGTTGTCTCCTAATTCTAACGATTTTTGGTGTTTTATTATATTTTTCCAACCATTAAAAACCCCTCTAAAGCGTGAATTTATAAGGTTTCTCAAACTTATTTCGTAACAAATCAAATCTTTTTAAAATATACTGTTTCATTAACCTTCTGTTAGCAAAATGACGACATTTATCATTTAATATTTTTTATCGTCAATCGATTATAGTTCAAAATTCGTATAGTTATGTTATGGTATATATGTAAATAAAAGTGGTTTTCATTACAATTCATAGGAGGAACGAAATGTCTACTATTTCACTTAGAAAAGATAAAGTAAAAATCGTACTCACAAAGAAAAAGTTAACCGGTGTTCGTGCAAAAGTTGGTCTAGTATTGGATATCTCAGGCTCAATGAGACGCTTGTACAAAATTGGCGAGGTTCAAGAAGCAGTAGAGCGAATCGCAGCAGTAGCTTCCCAGTTTGATGACGATGGTGCTTTAGATATCTGGGTCTATGATAATGAATTCTCCCGTCTATCTGAAGTAACCGAGTACAACTTACTAGGCTATGTTGAAAAAAACATCCTTAATAATGATGAGGTCCATAAATTCGGCCGAAACGATGAACCTCAAGTTATGGCTGATGTAATCAAAAAGTATACAGTTGAAGAACCTAGTGATGTACCTGTCTTCCTGATTTTCATCAATGATGGAGGTTGTAAAGCTGGCATTAAAAAATTCATTGTGGAATCCTCAACGAAACCAATCTTCTGGCAATTTGTGGGCATCGGCGATTCTAATTTTGATGTATTACGTAAGTTAGATACTATGGAAGGACGCTACATCGACAACGCAAACTTCTTCCACTTCGAAGACATCGAAACAGTATCCGATGAACAGCTATACGAAAACCTATTAGATGAGTTCCCTTCTTGGCTACAAGAAGCAAAGGAAAAAGGAATATTGGCATAATGACTAACCTTGAAACAAAAAAGCTCAGGCTCAAATTAATGAGTACCTGGGCTTTGTGTTATGTTAAAATCAAATTTCTACATATACTGTTTCATTATAAGAATAATTTTTCATTACACTTTTTACAAGAAACAGATCAACGGGCTAGTTCTCATTTTGATAAACTTTTCGATGAAAAAAAGTGACTTGGGCACCATCAGGAGATTTATACATCAATGTATAAAAATAAAAAGCCCTACAACCGTTGTGGCTGTAAGGCTTTGCTTGACGTCCCAGGAGGGATTCGAACCCCCGAACTCCTCTATAGAGGTTCCACTACTTTATCATCTACAAAAGCGGTAATGGTGCGGGTTAAAAGGTCTTTTCTTCTCAAGGCGGGATTCGTTCAATTTACGAACTCGGACCGAAATCATCTTTAATATCATATTATCATCATATCTCGCCCATTGAAAGTACATTATCTAAATCGCACATCACGCGTTTCTCAAATTTATCAAGTTCTTTCCTGACTTTTTCCCCAAACTCTGCTTATCATTATTTACTCTATCTCTTATCTTTATAGTAAAAATCACTAGGGATTCTTCCTTCTCACTTAATTCTCATTCACAATTTTATCCGAAATTTTTAAAATAATGCCCTTAAATTTTTCACAAATATAAAAAGAGAACCTTTAAAAAGGCCCTCTGTAAATTCATTTTCATTTCAATACATATAGTACTTTCAATAATTTAATCACACATTTAATCACATTTTATATAACCCTTGCCTAATTCATATATAAGGACAAACTAATACATCTATTCATTTCATACTCATAACAATACCAGGAGCCAATCCACAGCCACTTTATGTATGGAGACGGTGGATTATACCCCTTATAAATTGTACATACTGTCATACCAACGTTCTAAGCAGTTATTTTTGATAGTTGTTATTGCAGTAACTTTAAAAATAACTTTTTTCTACTCCCTCTATACCACTACTTACAGAGAAAATGTAAATTTAGTTACCATAAATTTTCAATACAAATATGTCATCACTATTCCGTTTTAATGAATACTTAAAGTTATTTATAGCAAACTCTTTTTCCTTCATCTCATCAACTGATAAGTTTAATTTATATTTATTTTTTAAATCCAGGGTTACCAAATAATACATTCCATCATTTTTGATTAAACGGAATTCATTTATTTCATGAGGGATATTTTTCAATATGTAACTAAATGATTTATCTTTAACTGCTTTATTCGATAACTCATTCTCATACCACGATTTTATCAAAGCAAAATATTCAGTTTCTCTGAATTCCTCAAGAATACTAGACGAAACTCTAATCAAAAATATTTTAAGCATCAGCTTATCATCATACACCCTGATTGTATCGCGATATTTGTTGGAAATTTTAGCAGCTACTTCTCTTGAGTTTAGTCCCATTAAATAAATCTTCACCGCTTCCAAGTTAGGCAGACCATATTTTAGTAGTTCGTTAAATTCAAGAAGTTTTACATTACATTCCTCAAGTTTACTATATGCACAAATTTTAGAGAAAGTATTAACTATTAAAGGCAACTCATAATATAATTTAGACCAATTAAAATTATCAAATGTTCTTTCATTTAATCTCTCACCAGATATCCACTGAGCTATTTGTTCAAATACTATATCTCTATTATCGCTTCGATACATATTCAATTTAGAATTCGCTATATCTAATAAGAAAGAAATTAAATCATCTTTAAAGTCCTCTTTCATTAGGATGTCATGAAGAACAGGTATTTTTCCTTCTAGTAACCTTATGAATGATAAAGCAATGCCCGATTGTAAATAGAGCTCTTTTTTCTCGCTATTTTGATATGCTGCTTTAACATAATTCGCTCTAGCTTTTATTATTCTTTTTAATTTTTCTTCGTCAAAATCGCCTGCTTTATTTCCAGCTGATATCATCGCAAAACTATTTGTAATAAATTCATCTAAGCTACCCAGCTCAAAATTCTCTTCATTTAAAATCGCCAATAAAGTATCATCGATGACAAATAAATTCAAATCATCTTCAAATCTTTCTTCATTTGAAATAATTTCTAGCAATATTTCAAATTCAACACCATTGTTTAATGCAATGTCATAAATATCTTTTAAAGCATCATAAACTCCACTTTCTACTCTTTCGATTGTCCCATTTATAAAACTTTCAAAAATCCCTATTTCCCATTTGCTATTTCCCCTAGTTCCATCTATAGCAAATAACACCCTGCCTTCAACATCTATAAAAGACCTACCTGCACGACCAATGATATTGTGAAATTCACCATTAGTAATTACGTCTCTAGTCATTCGGTAATGAGCAATTATAACGGTTGAAACACCTATATTAACACCTTGAGCCAAGGTACTTGTTGCTACAATAATCTTTGGATTTGAATATCTAAGGATTTTTTCAGTAGCAATTCTCAAATCGTTTGGTAAAGAAGCATGATGAACTATTATTCCTTTCAAAGCAGCTTTCTCGTAAATACTGTCTTCCCCATAATACGCTTTTAAAGAAAATAAATAATCTTCCCAGAAAATATTTTCCCACGTATGGTCTTCAATATAATCTAGAATTCTTTGATACCACTGAATGTACCCCTTCACCATGTTTTTCCTAGCTAGGTATATCAATACCTTTCCTGAATCAGAAAACTTTAGTGCAGTTAGCATCACAGCAGTTCTTTTATCATTAGGCAAAACAACTTTTCTTGGTAGATTTATATTTTCTACAAAGTTATGATTATAAGGATTATTTTCACCTTTCCATTTAATAGTGACATTGCTTCCTTTAAACAAAAGAACGCCATATCTCTTCTCATTTATAGACTGATTTAACACATACTCGTTACCATCAGCTTGGGTAATCCATTTTGCGACTTCTGAAGAATTTGGCAAGATAGCTGATAAAACAAGAAACTTACCATTCACTTTCATCACATAATATTTGAGTTCTTCGTAGAATAATTCATTCCTAGTAAATCTTATATCTCCGCCAATTAAATGCCCTTCGTCTAAAATAATCAACTTAAGTCGAGCCTTAATGTCATTATCATTTCTAAGAATCATTTTTGCTTTTTCTGGGGTAACAATTAAAACGTTTGAATCACCTATTAAAAATTCATCAAATAAAGACTCTGTACCATCGCCATACATATTAGAAATTTTTATTCCTAAACTACTTAAATTTTTCTTTAATGTCTCTTCTACTTCAAAAGCTAAAGATTTAAATGGTGCCAAATACATGATAATTGCAGTAGGCTCTTCTACTATTGTTTTCAGTATATTTATTTCCGCTATCTTAGTTTTCCCACTACTTGTAGGTAAGGCTAATACTGAACCCGATGGATTCATGCTTTTTACTAAAGCATCAATTTGAAAAGGAAATAATTCAACAATGCTTGGTGAACTAAATAAATTTTGTAAAATAAACTTTTCAACTATTTCACTGTCTTGTATCAAAGGTGGTATTACTTTCCACAAAGATGCTCTATGAAAGGTCTTAAATAAGTAATTTAATAGTTTAAAAATATACCATGCAAAAACATCATTATCTATTTCACTCAGTTCTACCAAATCAGCAGTATTTTCTATAGCTGCATAAATAAATTCGTCATTTCCTGTACTTATATATCTTAAATAATTATTCATCGCAATCGAAAGTATACCTAAATAAATATGGCTATCCCTTTCAATGTCACTATCGAAATCAGATTTCTGTATGTTCATATTAAACAAGACTTCTTCATACAAAAGGTTATACTCTTTCTTCAGATAATAAGCCACCATTTTCGTAATTTCATTTTTCTCATCGAAATACCTCATTATTGCAAATGATTTTGAATAATCTCCAGAAATATAGTACGCCATCGAAGAAATAAGTAAATAATAGTCCTTTTCAGCTTTATTAGTTCCATAATGGTACATATTTTTTAGAATATCCGCTGCCATTTTAAACGAGTTATTTCTTATACTGATTAATTCATAATCCATTTCATCAAAATCAACTCTTAATGCTGTATTTAAATACATCTGGAATATAGCTATTAATTTTGTATCTAGGTCTTCATCATATTTTGGATAATTTTCAGGTGGTTCGTTAACATCTCTAAGAACGGCTCTTGAATATGATTGAGCAATTAAATTTTGAAAATAATCGTCACTATTAATTCGATTATAGTTTTCTAGAACTTTAGTCATCTGTATCCACTCCTAAATTTTTAAATGCTCTATCATAGCTGATGTCTGCAAATATAGCCGGGTCCATCATACTTAATGAAATAATTCCAAAATTTTTATTTTTAGATTTCATATGAGTATCAATAATTCTAGCAGTGTTATGGTTACTTAATAATAGTCCTATATTGATTATCTCCACTTCACTCTTGGCAACTTTATCTAACAATTCTTCTAGGATTTCAGCTTCCTCGATTTTTCCCATGCCGTAAAACAATTCAATTGTAAACCCCAAAGATAATGGGCGCACAATACTTTTACCATAGTCATCGCATATATCATTTACAACTTGTTGATTTGGTGTAGTACGAAATTTCGCCTCTCCTGTATATACTTTTGAAAAAGGCGCTTCTTTATTTAAAAGTAATACGTCGTCGCCTTTCATTGATTGCTCTACATTTGTGTTATAACGAAGCCTATAGATAAATAATCTATTAGGCGTAACTTTTTCGAGATATTCACCTAATAGTATCTCACCTAAATTTCCCCTCTGAGTCTTTTTACTTTTTGGGAGTAATTGCTGACCTTCTAAATACTTTCCATAAGCATATTTATCTAATACTCTTTTTTTCCTTTCTAAGGAAGCCATTCTTTCTGGCGAAATATGATGTTTCTTTATTAAAGATACAAATTCATCAAAAGGGTTCTCCACATCCTGCCTAACATTTAATTTACGATGTATTTTATATGTGCTATCCACATTTTCAATAAAAATATCTTCAGATATGAGCCAATCCGCAAAAAACGTATTTTCTTCTGGGTGTTTATCTAAATGCGAAAATACAATAAGGTTCTCTGTCATCATTAATCACTCCCTACAAATACATAACTAAATTTTACCAAACAAAAACCTAACTTACCATGTCTAGTAAGTTAGGTTTTGCTAGTATAATTTAAATACACTTTTCATAGTAATAATACATTCGAATACAATCAAAGCACATTTTATCCTGTAACATCCCCCAGGTGAAGGGGTGTTTTACATCATTACCAAACCCAAATAATGGTTCACTAGCCTTGATAGGAGACAAATAATAATATACTCCCTCGATATCTATTGCTAAATCAAACTCTCGAATAAATCATCTACATAGACATCATCAATATCTAAATTATTATATCTACGAAGACATATATAATCATCATCAGATACATTTTCAAGTGCTTGTGAAATTTCATCGCATTTTTCATGGATTTCTCCCACTTCCTTTTCTACACTTGTATCAAATATCCTACCTAGCTCTCCAACTACTTCTGTCGAATAGTACGAGCCTTGGTCGTCTAAATTAAAAATTATATCACTAACTAAATTTATGGATCTAAGTCAAGATTCCGGACACATTAAAGTTAAGTTTTTGTTTTGTAGCAACCACCATTTATGGAGTGTTCCACATCCCGAGTAGCCAGTCAAAGTGAAAAGAGCCTTTGACAGACTACTCGGGATGTAGAGCGAGAAATCCATGGAGGTTGCGCATCAAAAATGTGAAGGGGAACATTTCTTGTATTCCAAAATGTTACGCCATAGCTCGGCACATATCTTCACATTCATCAGGCGTTAGAAAGCCTATAGCACCGTGAATTCGTTTGCGATTGTACCAACCTTCAATGTATTGAAATAGTGCCACTCTAGCTGTTTCATAATTTTCATAGCGTGTTCGATAGACTTCTTCTTTTTTCAATGTCGCATGAAAAGACTCGATACATGCGTTATCATACGGGCATCCTTTACGGCTGAACGACGGAATCATTTCGTGTTTTTTTAGTTTTTCTTGAAATGTTTCACTCGTATATTGCGTACCTAAATCGGTATGGATGATTAATCCTGAGGATGGATTTTGAGCTTGTACAGCGTAATCCAATGCTTCAACGACCAAATCTACGGTCATTTTTCGTCCGAATTTATACCCTACAATTTTCTTCGAATGTAAATCAAGAACCGACGCCAAGTAGCACCATCCATCTCGGATTGTATGGATATACGTAATATCAGCTACCCATTTTTCATTAATCGTCGTTGTATGGAAATCTTGTTCAAGTATATTTTCACGTTCTTCCACGGGCTTTTGTGTTGGCGTCGGACGGTACTTTTTTGTGATGTTTGAGCGAATACCAGCTTTTTTCATGAGTCGTTGTACGCGTTTAATACTAACTTTCACGCCTTCTTTGAGTAACTGTGCATGTATTTTCGGCGCACCGTATCGTCCATCACTTTCTTTGTGAATGGCACAAATACGTACTGTAATTTTTTTGTTTTCAACTTCGTACACGCTTGGTTTCTTGTGGAAAGACTGATAATACGTACTTTTGGGTACCTTTAAAACGCGACACATTAATTGAATAGGATAATGTTCGCTTTCGTTTTCAATATGGTCAATGAGTTCTTGTTCTGTTACTTTTTCGCGAATATGGTCATAGCCTTTTTTAAGATTTCAATCTCCTGCTTTAACCGAAGATTTTCTTTTTGAATCGAAGAAACTTCCGCTGCAGTTAATTCTTCTGCACCTTCGATTGGAGAATGTAACTTAATCCATTTATAAATAGTTACTTCAGAAACGCCATATTCGCTAGACAGTTGACTGACTGGTGTACCAGAGTGATAAAGCTCCACAACAGTTTGTTTAAATTCTTTATTAAATCTTTTTTGACTCATAAAAAAGACACGTCCTCTCTTGGTTATAATAATACTTACTTAACCAGGATGTGTCCATGACTCCATTCTACATTCATTCCCAACATCTTTTGCTTATCAATCTTATTAAAGATTTCTTTTAATTCGTCTTGATAAAAATCATACAATTTAATGAGATTGATAACTCTATCATAACTTCCTGTGTTATCAATCAACATTGTTAGTGTTCCCACAATATCTACCTCTAAAGTAAGAATATCTTTATATTTAATTAATAGGTCAACAAATTCTTCTGAATAATCAATACTATAATTATCGTAAGCCTTTATCAATACTTCTTTAGCTATTCCTGTCCTAAAATCTACAAATTTATCTAATTTACTAATAGCTTGAATTTTTCCATCTACATTTTGACAGTCTTCAAATTCATCTAATCTTTTAATTATTATATCTATATATTCTCTTTTTAAATCTTCAGGAATTAGAAGTTTTCCTTGAACATTTGAAAATGAGAATACATCAAACATCGGATGGAAATATTTTGTAGTATTCCATAAAGCAGTAATATCTATATTGTTAGTATTATATTGAACTAAAAAATCAACAATTGATGGATTAAAAAAAACAATTATTTCTTTACCCGAAAATAGACTTTTGTGTACTTGAACAAAGGACTTTTCCAACTCTTTTATTCCCTGTTTAAAGGCTATACTTTCAAATCGTCTACCAAGATATAGATTTAACGCATTAAAATTATTCTCCAGATTTGTTAAAAGCACCTCGTTGTCTCCCATAATCATTAATAACTTTAAAATCCATCTAGAATAATCATTTATTTGATTTTCAAATATATGTCTCCAAGTGCTGTAGGGATAATCTAATTCATTTATAAAAGAATTAATGTACTCCTTATTAGAAATGTTAGAATAGGTCAATTCGTTAGTCATTCTACTAATTAAACGTGGACTATAATTAGGGTGTGTTATTATCTTTTTATATGCTCTTTCTTTTACTAAAATTTGAATAAACCCCTCAGGTAAATCTGAAAAAAATAAGTGATTATAAAGAATTTTAGCTTTAACATTTATTGTATAATTTTCTACGTTTAAGATAACTTTATTAATATCTATTCTCTTATCATCTAATAATTCATAATTAATTCGTGCTTGATTTAATATATACTCTCGTGTGGTCATTATAAAAATTGTATTATCAGATTTCATTACTTTTGTAATAAAATTAACGATTCTTCTATCTTCATTTTTTGTTAATTTATCATTAAGGAAATTCCTCCCTAAAAAATCATCATAATAAAATACTTGTTTCATCTCAGGTTTAAATAATTGCTCTCCTTCATTAATATCATCTGATACCTCAATAAATTCATAGCCTTGCCCTGAATATTCCAGATATAACATATCTGCAAGTGTTGTTTTACCTACCCCTGGTCCTCCTGACAATACTATAACTCTATTCTTTTCTAAATGTTTTAATGCTAAATCAAAACTTTCATTCGGAACATATAAACTAATCTTTTCCTTTATTTGCTCTTCAGTAAATTTTGAACGATTTAAAACATCACTATGTAGAATAGTACTTAACACATTTGTACTAGATAGCCATAATTTATAATGTTTACGCTCAATGCTATGATGATTCTTTAAGATTGTTTGTAATTCATCTTTTCCATATATATATCCAGTGCTTTTAATAAATCCTTCAAATAAGTTTTTTATAGAAATCTTTTCATTTGGATTTAAAGGTGCCGAAGTCATTAAGATATATCTATCTGGTTTTAATTTTTTTACTTTTGCTACTTCTTTTTTCAATGTACTAAACAAACTACTATAATCTTTATATCTTTTACATTGGACTATTAAAACATCATCATCTGATGGAGCATATCTTAAATCAATTCCTCCATCTTTTCCTGTCTTAAAGTTTTCTAATTTGATACCTAATTCAATTTCTAATATATCCTTACAAAATAACTCAAACTCATCTGAAGAAAGAACTAAAAAATCATATTCACTCATTCTTTATCCACCTTTTAAAATCATATATCATGTATTATTTTAACATTTCCATAAAGTACAAAAGAACTTTATTACCCATCCCATAAAGGCTAAAAGTTGATACTATCTAAAGACGATGGAATTAGACCCGACGTTTGGAAATAAAAAACGAATGAAATTTTATCAATTTCATTCACTCTTTTTATTACCCTTTACCTTAAAAGATTCCTTAAATATTTTTGCCGTTCCTTGCTATAATTAATTCTTAAAACCTTGTCTCAACAACATTTTTTACATCAACATCATTGTGACTAAATTTATAGCTGTTATTTAATAGTTGCCTTAACTCGATTATCTAATAAAGAATACAGTTCTTCTTCTGTTTCCCAAACAAGATGACTATATTGTCTAGTATCAAAGTGTAAATCATCTAAGTGGTCTTTTCTGCAACACCAAATAACAGGTAATCCAAGTCCCATCGCATAACCGGCTTCAAAGTATACACCGCCACGATGCCCCGTAAAATCAGCAACAACAAACTTACTTTTCTTTATATTCGCTATAATCTCATCATCTATTTTATTATTGTGTTGCACTTTATCTATTCTAATTGGTTCATACCCATTATCTTTAATGGCTTGTTCAATAGCATTAGTATATGCAGTTTCAACTTCTTCGTTAAACCACATTGCTACAAAAACTTGTTTACTATCTACTTCCGAACTGTTGAGTTCATTTAAACGTTCCCAACCTTTTATAGTAATTTTAAAATTGTCAGGATACCCTTTGGAACCATAAATCATACCATTTTCAACCATATATGTAATCATACCTACTAGTTCATACTCATCTTCTGTTTCAACAAAAAATAAACTACTATCTTTTTCTTCAATGTAAACTGTATCCCCAGGATGTGCAATCAAATTAGAAAAATTCAATAATGTTCTATCAAATTTTTCAAAAATATTTTTAGGAAATGTTTTTAATAATTCATCTAAAACAACGATAGGTGTATTCCTATAATCTGTTGCTTCTTTCGGTTTATCTTTATATATCGCAATGGGCTCATAACCTTTTAAACTTCTTTCACGCAATATAGCTTTTAATTTACATCTTTTTTTGTTATTATCACCCAATTCATCATGAACAAATTCGGTTATAACATATCTACCACAAAGTTCACATTCAACAACGTCTACCCTACTTAAAGCATCCGTACTATGAACATTTGCTTTAGAATTACAAACTGGACAATTACTCATTAAAAATTCTCCTTTATATTTATATTTAATTCCATATATAGAACATTTATAAGGGCATTTTTCAAGACTTGAAATCAGAGTTGAGGCTAAGGATTTGGAGCTAAAAATATTGTCTAAGTCTCTAAAACAAGAAATATTGTACTAGGAACAAGACATTTGCATTCGTTCATGAATCCGTCATTTGAGGTATCCATATATGTATGCCCTTGTTAAATACCTCGTCTCGAACAATACACCTCCCCCATAGTTTTTAACAACACTCTGAAACTTCTTTAATGAGAGAGGTATTTATGCAATTGCCGTAACTATTCAGACCTTCCGCACTATCCTTGAGGAGAGCCTTCTTTTTCCTTCTCTTTTTGCCTTTTCGCTTCCTGTTCTTCTGAAACCTTTAGTTCAATCAATTCATTAAATAAATCATCGTAATCTGTTTCATTGAATATTTCTCTAAATCCTCCAATAATAACGGTTTCTTCATCACGATTTATAATATGTTTGAATAAGTCTTTTATTAATTTTCTCGCTTCGCCGAAACCATCTTCATCACTAGTTCCATGTAAAATTTGATATATTGTTTGAGTTTTTTTATCATTTTCTATATCTCCAATACCAATAGCATTCTCAAAATTAGATAATGACGTAAAGATTCTTGTTTCACTATTACTTTTTAGCTTAAATATGTTAATACAATTTGTTTTTTGAGCTTTTAACGTGGTAGATGCGTACCTTAAATGATTATCAGCATCATGCAAAACATCATATTTTGTTTTAAACTGATTAAGAATTTTCATTAATGTTCCAATTGTAGATTTACCTCTTGCACGAATTATGTGCACATTTTCATTCTCTACCTTTGCAAGGTGTTTAAAAGCAATATACTCAGTATCTCCCTCAACAATAACAATTTTATCCGCAAAGAAAAATTCATTAACATACGAATCCACGTAGTTTAAAATCTTCATATTCTTAATATCATCACTCTCAAATTGTTCACTATGAGATACAAATAGTTCAATGGCTTCTTGTTCACCAACTCGGAAAACTTGTATAGATGTATGATTCTCAGATAAATTTATTAATATAGGAGAATGTGTTGAAATCATGAGGGGCATCTTTTCTCCTATGCTATAAAGAGAACTACTAAGGGCTCGAACGGCTTCTGGATGTAAGAAAGCTTCTGGTTCATCAATTAATAATAGCTTCTCATCACTTTCTCCCATGAGTTTTTTTTCTATCATATTTTGAATGAGATATATTAAGCTCATTCGTTGCAAACCAGTGCCTTGATTAGCTAACGGCATTTCTGATTGCTTTTGACTATTAATGCAAACACTTGAATTTGTTGATTTTAAAATATCATTTGATGAAAACCCTGCACTTTCGCCACCAATAACTTTTAATGATAAATATTCGTTTGAAAATAAATTTTTTATATTGTCAGAAACATCACTGCTTATTTGTTCAAGGATTCCATCGGTATTTGATTTAAGTTTCTTTAAGAATTTCGGGTAAGATTCTCTGATTTTTGAATACTCATTTGCTAATTCTAACAAGTCTCTCTCTTCTTCAGTAGCATTTTCAATATCAAACCCTTCAATATTTCTCAAATCATTTTTTATTATTTCTGAATAAATTTCTTGAATTAAACCATTAATATCATCCGGCAGCATTGATGGGGTAATGTAAAAAGGCTTATTATTTAGGATTTCTTCTAGCTTATCTTTCAAAGCATGCGACCCTTTAATTTCAATACCACTTTCATCGTAAAAACTCGGTGCAGCTTCTTCTTTATATTTCTTCACAATTGTAAATTCTTCATCTGACTCAAAGGTAGCTATTAAAATTATTTCTTTATGCCTTTCAGAGAAACAATCGTTAGGAATAGTTTTTGGTTTAGTTTCCTTTTGAAAAAAACAGTTGATAGCTTCTAATATAGTTGATTTACCTGTATTATTTCTTCCTGTTAAAATTGCAATAGAGTCTTTCGAAAAATCCATGGTAAAGGTATCTTTAAAAACTTTATAATTTTTAACACTAAATTTTATTAATCTCACAAAATCAACCCCTTTTAGTATTATTTTACCATATATCCCAATTCACACATACTGAATCTTAATTATTAAAGCTGTAATTCAGTAGTTATTTCATTTCTTAGATAATATAATACTAGACAAATTAACTTCAAAAGATTAAATAAGATATAATTAATGAATTTCCAACTACATAAATACAACCACTCGTTTTTTAACCTTCATTAACAATTTTGTAAACAGTAGCTCTACCAATCCCATATTCCTTTGCAATATCTGTAGCACTTTCCCCCGCTTTGAACAATGCTCTTACATGTTTTTTTACCTTATCATCAATCGCTGGTCTTCCTCCTACTCTCCCACGCTTACGAGCAGCTTCTAACCCAGCTATTGTTCGTTGCTGGATAATATCACGCTCAAACTCCGCAAAAACAGCAAGCATTCCAAACATAGCTTTACCAGTAGGTGTTGAAGTATCGAATGAATCATGCACAGAAACAAAATCTACTTCTTTTTCTTTTAAATGGTCTGTAAGCTCATACAGCTCCTTTGTACTCCGCGCTAGGCGGTCTAACTTATACACCACAAACAAATCACCTTTTGTAGCTGCCTTCATTGCATTTATTAATTCAGTCCGTTCATTCTTACGACTTGAAATTTTCTCTACATATAGCACAAGCTCTAATTTCTTTTGCTCTGCATAATTTTGAATAGCTCGTTCCTGCATATCTAAGTTCTGTTCTTCGGTACTTACACGGCAATATCCAATAATTCTGCTCAATATCTACACCACTTTCTATTTTCTCATACGTTTTATATACTCTAGATAATAGACGAGTTTATAGACGAAAACAATAAAAAAAGAGAGCATAAACGTTAATTTACGCTCAGTCTTCAATTTGTCTACTAAACGAAGGTTAAATAGACTTATATAATTCGGAAATATTTTACCAAATTATGTTATAATGATATAAAAATATAGATTTGAGGGGGTTCCCAATGTTAACACCTAAATACCTAAGTTTTGATGAACTGCTCCAAAAAAGACTTTTTGAAATACCTAGTTATCAAAGAGCATATAGCTGGGACACTAAACAACGTAAAGATTTATTTAATGACATTGAAAAATTACATAATTCAAATGATACAACCGAAAGAAAAAGTCATTTTATGGCAACGGTAGTGTGCCATAATGATAATAGAAACGAAACATATGATACTGAACTATATAATGTTGTAAATATTGTAGACGGACAACAACGTATAACTACTTTAATAATTTTACTTAAGGCAATAGAAAAAAAGTTAGATGCTATAAATCAGGATAATAAGTATAATAGGTCTTTAAATTATATTCGGGATATATTGGTGAAAGATGATAATAAAAGGTTAGTATTAATCCAAACTAATCATTCAAGTTCCACTATTTTAAGAGAATACTTAATACAAGGTACCTATCCTCGAGAAATTAACACTCATGCTGCAAAAGCGTTGAATAGTGGTTTTAAAGACTGTGAATCATTTGTTGATGACTGGTGTGAGAAGTATGAAATTACAGATTTATTAATCCTAATACGAAACGACCTGTATTTTATACTACATATAATAGAAGATGAAGCAACAGTTTATACTGTGTTTGAAGTTCTAAATAGTAGAGGTTTGGCAGTAGATTGGTTAGATAAATGTAAGAGTATGTTAATGGGTATTGCTTTTGAACAATCTAATAATAATAGAATTATGCTTGAAGATAAACTGCATTGGTTACGTGAATATTGGACAAGAATATATGAAGAAATTGGCGTCTTAAATATTGATGGCAAAGATATAGTTACTTTTACTGCAACATTATACAATCCACATCAAAATAGCAAAATTATGAAAATAGATGCCGCTATGGAATACCTTAAATCAGTTTGTATTGAAGATGTTGAGAATGTTTTAGAAGTATCAAAATGGCTTTACGATGTAACACATCAATTAAAACTAATTGAACAAAATAATAAGAAAAAAGCCGTTAATAAAGTAATTCAAGCTCGTTTTCTTCAAGTTGCAATTAAACTTTCTAGCCATATCTCACCAGCCGAAGAAGATGAATTACTTAAAATTTGGGAACTAACTACTTTTAGAGTATTTGGTCTTTATAGGAAAGATAGTAGACATTTGGTTGGAGAATATGTTCGTTCAGGTCACTTTATAATGGGATTTGATACAACACCAAATCAATATGCAAATGCAAGATTTGTAAAAACTAAAGAAAAATTAATTGAAATAGCACACCAACATCCATTGAAGGATATAGGTAGAATTTTAAAAGAGGAAAAGTCATATGGTATATGGAACTCAGAATTGAGATATTTTCTTTATCATTATGAAAAAGAATTATCTAAAAATCAAAATTTTTATTTTTCGGAGAAAAATTGGGATATTATCTGGAGTAAAAATATAGATAATACTATAGAACATATTTACCCTCAACAAGACTCAGATAATTGGAAAGGTAAAGTAATAAAAAATAAGGATTATTACAGACATGTTTTAGGTAATCTAATTTTATTGCCATCAAGACTTAACTCTAAAGCTAGTAATTCTGATTTTAAAACAAAGGTTGAAATTTATAATTCATCTGATATAAATGCAGCTAAAGAAATTGGTCAGCTATATTCAGATTGGGATTATCAAAAAATTAATACTCGTACCGAACACCTTATAAATTTTGCTCAATCCTTTTGGAGTATTGATGGCAAATAATAAGGATTCCTTTATACAAAACATATATTAAAAAAGCTAGACAAAATATCTCTCAATGTTTTTACTTTAAATAAAAAATTGGCTTGGTTCAATTCCAGCAAACCAAGCCTATTTATAAATGAACAATTGTAAAAAAAGTAAATATCAATTAAGCGATTTCTTCACTTTTTAGTTTTTTCATCATTCCAATTAACATTCGCATAATTTCTTGCGTAAGCCCTTCAGCAATTTTAAATTGCTCAGAAGAGATATAAGAATTCTCTTTGGCCAACTCTAACCAATAAATTGTCTCTTGAGCACTACCAAGGCTATTATTTAGGAAAGATAATTCCTTCGCACTGTAAATTTGCCCATTTCCTTCTGTCAAATTAGCTCCTATACTTGTACAAGACCGTATAATTTGTGACTCCATCCTATATTTTTCTTCATTAGGGAATCGCTTCACAAGTTGATATACCATTTTGTTTAGGTCCATACACTTTTTATAGACTGTTAAACTTCTTGGATTTTTCACTTTTATTTCTTTTATGACTTTTATTTCTTTTATGACTTCCATTTTATTTTCCTCCATTTAATAGTAGATTCTAAGTATTATTCATCATCAGTTTGTTTCTAAACAAGCTCTAACTATATTTTATAATAAAATCAATATGTTGGGAGTCAAATTGTGTTCTACCCCTTCTAAAAACGGTTCTAGAAAGACTGACTCTCTCAAAATGGAAATATAGTAAAATAATAATTACAAATCCAACTATTTATAAAAATTTCTTTTCAGCGCCTCGATTTCATTTTGCATTTCTTTTATATTAAGAAACTGCTCCATTTTTACTTTTATACCAGTTGGAATATTATCAAAAACTAAATGATTATGTGTCATGACTCCAAGTGGAAGTAGATTATTGTACTCGAACCCCTCTTTATTCGCTATCTGTTTTAATTTATGTAAATAGCGTATTGGACAACAAAGGTGCTCATTCATTAATACTTCCTTATATAAAATATCAGAATAGTCATTAAGAATTTGGTCGAGTCTAAAGAAAGGTTTAACCTCATATCCAAAAGTCGACTTTTCAATCCTACCTCCAAAAACATCAGCCTTTTCTTTAACTTGCATTTTTTTAGGAAAAGCGTTTAAATCCTGCGAAGATATAAATTCGATAAAACGTTTTTTATTATATTCTTCCTCGGACAAAAAACTAAGGGAATTTTCCTCCATAAGGGAATTTAAATCATAGATGTTTTCGAAGCAATTCCAATTATATTCAGTAACTTTATAGAAACGTCTGTACAATTTACCAATAGAACTTTTTATATTAAGGTAAGGAGTCATTTTAACAATATTATCTATAGTTACTAGGGATTTATCTTT
The DNA here is from genome assembly GCF_038630885.1 of Lysinibacillus sp. FSL K6-0057. Classification (NCBI taxonomy): domain Bacteria; kingdom Bacillati; phylum Bacillota; class Bacilli; order Caryophanales; family Bacillaceae; genus Lysinibacillus; species Lysinibacillus sp. FSL K6-0057. The sequence goes on from NZ_CP152047.1 coordinate 3,608,717, forward strand.
TGGAAGGCTAGTATATATTTTTTCCCCCAACGCCTCTTCTAGCTCAATTCTATTTATGCATTCCTCCAAGCCATCTTTTAAGTAGATAGCTGTAGTTTTCAAAGTATTTAGCAAATCCTTAGAAATCAACTCAGCTGCTACAGCCTTCTGGACATATGTGTAATCTACTTCTTTAATAAAAGCCAAACCTCTTTTATGACAATAAGTTTCAATTGAATAAACGGGCAGAACCCTATCATCATATAGACATTTCGTATCACCAACATATACTAGTTCATCTTCAATATCACTCAAAACGTTAAAGCTTTTGATAAACATCCACTCTTTCAGTTCACCCAACTCTATGAAACAATCTTCGTTTTCCGGCTGGTTCTCATCTAAAACCGAAGAATCTTCCTCATTCACTTCTTCTGATTCGAAACCAATATGAAAAACAGCTTCTTTTCTATCTTTTCCGATTACATCATATTGTTTGCCATCTACTCTAGTTGAAGAATCATTTCCCCATTCAGATAAAAAAGAATACATTCTATTTAAAAACTCATCTTTTGTCACTGGTCCTGGAAAATTCAATTTCACACCATATCACCCTATCTTATCTATTGATTTTGAAGAGACTACGCTCTAATACGTTTTTTAATGAGACTTCTATTCCTGGAAATATTCTTTCTATATCTACATTATTAGGCATTTCACAACGATATAATAAAAGAGTTGAATTTAAAAACTCAACTCTCTTAGCTACTTAGCTTCTATAAATTTATTATTTACTTTTCATCAAGAGATTTTTCAATATCGATGCTCTCTTGTTCAATTATTATCTTATTTAGTAGTAACAGCTCTATTAAATCTTTAAATTCCCTATAAGGCTCACTTTCTAATAAGCTCTCAATTTTTTTAAAATAGCTACTATCATTAACCTGCTTACCATACTCTATGTTTTCCAAATATGTTTTTTCATCCATTAAAAGAGGTTTGAATTCAACACCTATTTTATTTCTTAAATTGACTAGTATTGATAAACCTCCTAAATCAATGTCTCCCCAATGATAAAAAGGGATATTTAAATTATTCATCTGAACAAATTTAGAGAGCTTCTTTAAAATAGTAGTTCTTATTTGATTGTGAAAACCACCTAGATAAATCACCAACTCTTTTTTTCTACTATTCTTGAAGCAAGCCAGATAGTCATGGTAACTAGTTTTGTTTTCAATCGTTACGATTCTTTCAACTTCGATTGATACTATCTCACAGTGTCTAAAGAAAGATGGATACATACCAATCCCATTTTCATCAATCGAAAAATCTACCTCCTTTCCATCTTTACTCATAACACAATACCCACATATATCTATTGCTTTAGGATTTTCTATAATACCAAACTCTCCCAAGATGGTGCCTGTTGTAAGTCCATCATATTCAGGATATATCTCTTTTTTTACAACTGAAATTATTTTACTTTCTAAAGCTTCCCATCTTTTGGAGTCATTATATAATAGAATACTCCATTGTCTTTTACTTATTTCTTTATCTTTTGGTGTTATTAGCTCAGATAATCCTTTTAAAAGGTCTAAGCTTAATGAGATATTATCTAAATCAATCATTGTATTAGGTGTTTCAAATCTCTCTAACTTTTCGATATTAGCATCAATGAAAGTATATAATGTTTCCATCGCTGTCTTTCTGAAGTCTAATAATACTTGCCGCATCACCTTACATTTTTCTATTTTAGGAACTCTCCCCAAAACACTGTATATTTCATTTAAAATGGCTTCATTTAAATAAACTTTTTCAAGATATTCGTCCTCATAATATTTTTCCCATTGTAATTTTATGAATTGCTTTTTTTCTAAATCTACAAGTTCAAAATTAATCTCATTTTTAAATATGCTATTACTTACATGAGTATAATTCTTAAAAAATTTTTTAACATCAATAATAGTGCCACGCTTATTTGCTTGTTCTGTTCCATATCCTTGCTTTTTTTCGTACTTATCAATTAACTCATTTAATAGTAACTTCTGCGTCTTGGAAAGGTTCATGATAATCTTCCTCTACTTCAAATTCTAGTAATTCATTAATAGCTACAGGTACTGCAAAACTATGATAATTTTCTTTCATAACTATTACTGAATTCTCAAAGTGTGGTGCTAACAGAGCTACTTTACCTGTAGGAGCAACTATAATTGTTTGGAATCCGCAATCTTTAATGAACTGAATAGCCTCATCTACACGATTAGCATCCATCCTATTAAACGCTTCATCAAAAATCACTAATCTAAAAGAATCATCTTTTCTCCCCATATGATACGTATGGTAAAATGACGCCAAAATTGATACATAGAATGGTACTTGTGTTTCTCCTCCTGATTTTTCAAGGGCTACTTTAGAATATCGAGTTATTTTCCCACTATTATCAGTCACTTCTAATTCAAAGCTTAAGTAAGTCCTATAATCCAGTAAATCTAGATTCTTTTCACTGTTTTCTCCACTTATCTTCTCAAATAAGTCTTCAACAATATGTCCATATTCATCATCAAATGTGCCACTGAATATCGAATAGCCACTTTCTAAATTAGAATCTGTCAGCATTTTATAATAGTCAATATAGTTTTCATTTGGGGAGACTCTGAAATGATATCTATCTGTTCCAAATTTAAGCCCTCTTAAAATATTATTTAATTCTTTAAAATCACTTTTAGCCTTTTCAATTTGGTCTTTTAACCGGGCTATAAAATCTTCTCTAAAAGATTGTTGTGCCTTTAATCGTGCTTCCTCAGCTTTCTCCTTATACTTTGTAATTTCAGACTCTTCCAATATTCTTAACATTTCATTGTATTCATAATTACTCTCATTCTTAACATCAGCAAAAAATCTAAAATCCTTATTATAATTTACTCTAACCTCAATTAAATTTGTCCTCTCTTCCAACTTATTTTTTTCTAATTTATTTATACTATTTTTACATTTAGTTAAAATTAACAATGGGTTTTTCTCTTCTTTAACCCATCTCTCACATGCAATTGCTAATATAGATTCGTTTTGTTTTAAACAAAATTCATTGAATACTTTTTCTTTATCTTCTAATTCATTTAAATTTGTTTTTATCATTGATTTCATACCAGCAATTGCAGTTTCATTATCCCAAATCTTTTTATTAATACTCTCAGACATTGTGGCAATTTCATTTAATCTAACCTTATTATTTTTTATTTGTTTTTCTAACTCCTCTATTTCCGAAGTATCTAAACTAAATAATTCTTTATTTAGCCTTTCACACTCTCCTTCTAAACTTATTAGTTCAGCTTCCTCTACCCAACTATTCTTCCACTGGATTAATCTATCGTGTTTTGATGAAGTATAGCCCAAAACATTTTGAATAAGTTTAAGCTTATTAGTTACAGAATTCATAGAAGCTTCTACTTCAATAAGCTCGATTTGTTTTTTTGCTAACATTGCTTGTATTGCATTTTTACCTATATAAAATTGTTCAATCCTATTTTTAGGGATTTGTCGTGCCGTGTATCCCTGATAAACCATACAAGTTCTGGTTATCGCTCTACTATAATTCCTTAATTCATTGACATTCTCACATTTAATCAAAGAGCCTAATAAATAATCAATATAAGCAATTACATAATCCTTAGTGATGTCTACAACAATCTCTTCTGCCAAGCTATTTATTTTTCGTCCATTTATATTTTTTAGTACTTTATCCGTATCCACTAAGCCAACACTTTCAAGATTATACTTATATTTATTTTTTTCATATATATTTAAAGCTTGATTAAAGTAACTAGGTGGAACTAAGATATTAAACTTCTGTGTGTGTAAATAACCTTCAATAGCATTTCTCCACTCTGGCCTTCTAACATCTATTACTTCACACAATAAGTCCACAGATATATCATGCCCCATTGAATTAAACTCATTTTTTAATAATTTTTTCAATACCATTTGCGATGAACTTGAAGATAAAATTTGATTACGATTCAGCTCTGAGATGGTTAATTCAATTTTTTTCTTCTTTGTTTGTAAATTCTCGATTTCAGAATTCCATTCAATTTGTTTTTGTAAAATAAATCGATAACCGATTTCCCAATGTTTATTAAATTCAGACATTTCGCTTGACCACGTAATATACTCAGAACTATTAACTACATTTTCAAACAGTGATTTTTGTCTAGATAACTCCATCACTACTTGCTTATCTATTTCAACATATTTTAATATTTTTATCATTTCTTCAAGTTCAATCAATTCGTTTTTCAATTTATGCTTTATATTTTTATTGTTCCTTTTAAACTCTTCTACTTTCGCAATGAGATTTTCAATTTGTTCATTTAAAAAGGTTTGCTTTAATTTAATATCATGCTTATTTAGTTCGTTACTAAGTAGAGTATTTCTATTGTCCAACTTTTCTCGTTCAGCTAGTAAATCGTCCTTAACCTTATTATTATCAATTAATAATTGCTCTTCATCTAATAGCTGCTGTTTTAATTTACTTATTTCTTCCGCTAATATTTCGAGTTCAGCTTTATTTTGCATATAATTCGTAATTAATATCTCATTATTAATATGTTCTATCTCATCGAATTTATTTTTTATTTTTTTTAACTGGTCAATTTGTTCCTCTGCTATTTTAATACTATCAACTAATTCATTTGTCTGTTCTACATAATCTTGCATTAAAGAAATATCTATTTCGTGAGCATCTAGTATATAATCATATGCAAATTTTCGTAAATTGGTTATAGGAGAAAATGAAATACCTTTAGAAAGAAGAGTGAAAAAAGTATCCTTAACGCCTCCTAGCAAGTGTCGTATATCATTTCTATACTTTTCTATCGTCTGATATTTTTCAAAATCATATCCTTGATTCTTTAAATAGAACATAAATTGTTCTCTTGTTCTTGGAAGATTTGGTTCAATAAAAAATAAACTATCGTCTAGCTGCTGCCCGTCTATCTTAAAAAAACTATGGCTTTCTATATTACTTTTATAATGATAATCAAAAACTACCCCTAATATGTAATACTGAGGTGAATTTGATTTTTTATTAGTCACTTCAATTTCTATAGCTAGATACGAAGTAAAATCTTCATTTCTTAAATAATCTCCTTCTTCTGCATAAGAACCACTTCCAATTTTCCCTCTTAAATATGATAATAATGTTCTTTCTGTCTTCTGTTCATGGGCAGAAGAGTTAAACTTTATTTCTTTTAAATGCCCGATTAATATCACTTGCATTGCATCGATAACTGTTGATTTGCCAGAGGCATTATCTCCAGTTAGAATCGTACTTTTTCCTTTAAAGTCTATAATTTGATTATCAAAATAATGCCATCTAATCATTTTCAATCTCGAAACTATTCTCATCTACATCATCCTCTCCTTTTCCGTTCATATCATCTATCCATTTCTCCATTTCAAAGAGTGATTTTGTTGTTATTACTTCAGTAATGGAATCAAATATTACTATTACGGCATTTTCTTCACCCCACTCACCACTAACCAAATCAATTAATGAATGTCGTTGAAATCTTTTCAGCACCCTTTTAACCTCGTCTCTAGCCGGTAAGCGGTTATTGATTTGCAGTGCCATATATTGTTCTCTGATTTCTAAATTCGTAATATGTACTCCATTCGTAAGCTTTAATTCTCTAGATTTCTCATAAAATAATTTACATACAATAAAAAGCATAATACTTTCTGATAACGATAGTTGTACTCGATTTTTTCCTGTTTTATTTTTCAGGGATATTACCCGGCTATTCGAACAATTTAATATCCATCCGGCAACTAAAAAATACCCTTTAAAAATTTCAAGATGTCGTTCGCAAAATCTATAATATGGTTTATCTTCATCCTTTTTAGCAACCAATATTGAATGCGCCAATAATCTATTAGCACAATCTTCAAACATTGATTTTTCCTTCTCAGTCAAATTCGAATATTCTTCTACCCATTCCACCATTTCATTCCTCCCTTTTTTCTACTTCCATATTTGGAATAGTCCCCTTTTCAACATCTAAATGTTTTATTTTTTCATCTTTCAGCTTCACTAAATAAGTAGCTTTATTGTTAGTACTGTGTAGTACAGTAAATATCATATTGATATAGTCTTCTTTATTATTGAAAGGAAAATCTGATAAGTTTAGACTAGACCTATCCGTTAAAATTGTATTTACATATTTATTAACTTTTTGTACTGTGATTTCATTTTGTAATTGTTGCTTATATTCTTTAATTTTTTTGTTTTTTACATCTTCACTAACTGTTCTATTTTTCATAGGAGTCTGTTGAATTACTTGTTTTCTTTTATTAATAGTTTTTATACTTTTTCCATCTATATACTGTTGAGTATATAACTCAATAAATTGCTCTAATTCATCCTCAATTTGATTTTTAAAAGAACTATCTCCTTCTTTTGAAGCATTAGCTAAAAAGCATAAAATGTTATTTACCATTGATGTAAAGTTGCCGGATTTATTAAGATGAAAATTAATTTGTGTAATAGCAGCTCTATGATACTTCCTATTCCTTTCATCAATTTCTCTCATTATTGCATAGATATTTTCAAAGGCATTTTCAATAGCTTCTAACCAATCAAATAACATATTTTCAGCTTCTGTTACTGTATTAGCAAATTGCTCTTTGACCATAATCTGAGCTTGGTCTTCAATATTATGTAGCTGATGCCTTAAATTCCTCACTCTATCTATGGTCTTTGTCCTATACTTTGATACATTATCCGAGGATTTCAACCTATAATAATGTCTTCCTAATACCTTTTCGTTGTACTCATTGAATAGTTGCTCTAATACTTCCTTAGCATTATCTTGCTCCATTAACTTTTCTATATAATTTTTGATGTTGTGATTGAGTTCCTTTAAACCATTTATTAATGAAACGGTATTCTCATATGCTTGCTGAATGGCATAATAAGAACTACCCGCTTCTCCCGATAAATTTTGATAGATTGCAAGTACAGTTCCACTAAACTCCATTTGGTATCCAGATGAAATTTTCTCAAAGGTATCTAGGAGTCTTATAGAGTAATCTGGTATAGAAATTCTATATCTATAATCTAAATATTGTTCTTGATACAACCACCCATGTTGACAAAATTTCAGAAGATAATGGTGCGCTCTTTCACGTAAGTCTTTTATAAACTCCTCATTTTCTGTATACTTATCTGTATCGTCATTGATTTCTAAATACTCGACAAATAAATCAATAACAACATCTTTTTCGATGACGTAAATCGTTTTTTTATAATGTTCGTAAACTAAATAAAGCAAATCCGTATGGACTTCTTTTAGATTTCCTGAGAGGATTGAAAAGAAGTTATTAGGTATGTTTGTAAACAAATTAAGACTAATTTTCATCACCACCAAACATATTTTTACATTATTTTACACAATAATTGATATTAAATACAATTTTTAATTATTTAAAGATTATGTGTCTCAAAACTAGCAAGCTTCATAATTTACATATATTTACATAAAAATGAAATTGTGTTCTCTATAAGACAATAAAAAAAGTATCTGTTACATATAAACAACAAATGGATTTTTTTTAAAACCATTTGCATATATGCACAGATACTTATTTAATATATTTTCTATAATACTTATATAATCATTCTAATCATACCACTAAATAACAAAACATTGTTTTTTCTTAATTATTCGAAACTACTTTAACAACTCTAAAAAAATGTTAAAAGTACTTCTTTAAAGTTAACATACTAAATATATAAAAAGCAACATTAATTTTAAATGCATGGATCTAAGTCAAGATTCCGGACACATTAAAGTTAAGTTTTTGTTTTGTAGCAACCACCATTTATGGAGTGTTCCACATCCCGAGTAGCCAGTCAAAGTGAAAAGAGCCTTTGACAGACTACTCGGGATGTAGAGCGAGAAATCCATGGAGGTTGCGCATCAAAAATGTGAAGGGGAACATTTCTTGTATTCCAAAATGTTACGCCATAGCTCGGCACATATCTTCACATTCATCAGGCGTTAGAAAGCCTATAGCACCGTGAATTCGTTTGCGATTGTACCAACCTTCAATGTATTGAAATAGTGCCACTCTAGCTGTTTCATAATTTTCATAGCGTGTTCGATAGACTTCTTCTTTTTTCAATGTCGCATGAAAAGACTCGATACATGCGTTATCATACGGGCATCCTTTACGGCTGAACGACGGAATCATTTCGTGTTTTTTTAGTTTTTCTTGAAATGTTTCACTCGTATATTGCGTACCTAAATCGGTATGGATGATTAATCCTGAGGATGGATTTTGAGCTTGTACAGCGTAATCCAATGCTTCAACGACCAAATCTACGGTCATTTTTCGTCCGAATTTATACCCTACAATTTTCTTCGAATGTAAATCAAGAACCGACGCCAAGTAGCACCATCCATCTCGGATTGTATGGATATACGTAATATCAGCTACCCATTTTTCATTAATCGTCGTTGTATGGAAATCTTGTTCAAGTATATTTTCACGTTCTTCCACGGGCTTTTGTGTTGGCGTCGGACGGTACTTTTTTGTGATGTTTGAGCGAATACCAGCTTTTTTCATGAGTCGTTGTACGCGTTTAATACTAACTTTCACGCCTTCTTTGAGTAACTGTGCATGTATTTTCGGCGCACCGTATCGTCCATCACTTTCTTTGTGAATGGCACAAATACGTACTGTAATTTTTTTGTTTTCAACTTCGTACACGCTTGGTTTCTTGTGGAAAGACTGATAATACGTACTTTTGGGTACCTTTAAAACGCGACACATTAATTGAATAGGATAATGTTCGCTTTCGTTTTCAATATGGTCAATGAGTTCTTGTTCTGTTACTTTTTCGCGAATATGGTCATAGCCTTTTTTAAGATTTCAATCTCCTGCTTTAACCGAAGATTTTCTTTTTGAATCGAAGAAACTTCCGCTGCAGTTAATTCTTCTGCACCTTCGATTGGAGAATGTAACTTAATCCATTTATAAATAGTTACTTCAGAAACGCCATATTCGCTAGACAGTTGACTGACTGGTGTACCAGAGTGATAAAGCTCCACAACAGTTTGTTTAAATTCTTTATTAAATCTTTTTTGACTCATAAAAAAGACACGTCCTCTCTTGGTTATAATAATACTTACTTAACCAGGATGTGTCCATGACTCCATTCTACATTCAGCATCCTTAGGCTAAATAAGATGAGGCATTTTTAGATTACTCATCAGTTTGTGGTATTACTATAATACTAAGACCTCGTTTCTCTCCATAATCCCACATTTTAACCCAAGGGTAAGTGTTAGCTGGCAAATAAAATATACGTTCTTGCAAGGGCTGAATAGCACTCATATCGCATTCTACATTATAAGTTTCTTTGGTCGCCGAATGGATAGAAACATTTCTCCCTGTATCGTTATAATATACAAATTTCATTTAATCCCCTCCTGTTCATTTATCAATACAACAGCATTATAGTCATCTAGTGCATCTGGTAACAAGACCAATGTAATACCTTGCAACAAATGCCGATATTTTTCCTTTAGTATTTCAAATGTTTTTTCTTCAATGACAAAAAAATATTTAAAATCTGCTTGTACAGTTTTCAAACGTTCAAAATCTTTCTTGAAATTCGTTTTTTGAGCTGCTCCCAAATCATATTCTGCGTATGGATATGTGGTCTTTAATTCACCTATAATTCTCTGTCCATCAACAGTAATCTCATCTACATCTAGCCCCGCTGCTCCTTGTGCTTTTGTTAAGACTGAGCAAGAATCCATCTTAAAGTTCTTATTTAAAAATGCCTCTATATAATGACAACTCAAATAACTTAAATCATTGCTTATATTCCCAATTGTACGAGACAATTTTCTAATGAAATGGAACTGTTCATCTAGATTCTCTCCATCAAATTTAGGAGTTCCTTCTATTACTATAGTTTTTAGTGCACTAACTTTTAACGCTATCTTATCCATAGGGTGCTGTGTATTGGTCTCACTTACATTTTTCTTTGTTAGTTGTATGGAAACAGCCTCTTTTACAAACGTTACGGTTTTGCCAAAACTAACAGATTGGACAAAATAACCTGCATCCATCCATGCACCTGTTTGACTATGGCGCTTTTTTTGATTAGCCCACCACGCTGGATGTTGATAAGCTGAATTAGGCAATTTACACCCTATGATTGATTCGATTTTTTCGAAATCTAGCATTACTGTTGCATCATTTCTATTTGCTAAATACTGATATAGAGGTAAATACTTATCTCCCATTATTTTAACCCCTCCAACCTTATCCTTAATTCAGATTGTAACTTATTACCATAATTATTCCAACTAAAAAAAGCAACCTCATTTTAGAAATTGCTCCCGCTTCCAGTTTGATTTTAAATAAACTTTAATAGAAAAATTCCCTTTTTAAATAACGCTGTTATATTCAAAATGTTCACTTCATTACACTTTTGGCTCTTATTTATATTCAGAAATAATCAATTCTACTTATACCTTTTCACAAATTCTGTAATCGCTAACGAAACCACATGTTGCATTTTTAAATGTCGAAATTGTTCCTCATACAGTTGAACAAACTCATTGTAAATTTCTTGATGTATTTTAAAACTTCTAGTTTGATATGCTTCTGTTGGCGCAGCGTATAAACGATTATCTATCTCTAAACATAGATTCCGTCTATTCCTATCTTCCTCTATTAAAGCTTGTATAGCGTTAAAGTGCTGCATTATATAAGCTAACACTTCATCAGTAGCGTCTTCCTCTTTCACTTTTGCAACAACATATTGTCTAGCAGTTCTGTCAAAGCGATAACCTGCTATACAAATATCTTTTGTTAGGCTGCTGGCCGACATTCCTATTTCACTAGCAACTTGCTTGAGTTCTTTTTCTCGTAACTCTTCATTAAGCCATACCAACTTTTCTTCAATCGGTAACATTTTATACTGTAATTTTTCCAACCCTATTTCCCTCCCTCTCTAAATAAGTTTTTTCATCGTATACAAAGTCACTACAAATTATTACTTTTTTTCATCAAAAAATGTTTTAAATTAATACAAAAACGTACGGTTGTAAACATTTATAAACTCTATTTAACACATAATTTCCCATGTTTTTCAGGAAGAGATGTTATATCTACCCCCATACTTGTATAGAATATGGCGTTCTATCAATAACAGGAGCGCAGGTGTGGGAATGCAGGTCTTCACATTTTCCACGCTCTCATTCTAAGTAGAAAGGGGTCATGCAAATGAAAAATATTCATTCAATCTACCAAAACGACATTTACTTGCTTCAAGCTTTACGGTCATGTGGTGTGCTGCTAAAAGAGCATATTCTTCAGTACATCTCAAATCACCGGTTACTAACCTTCATTAAAAATGGTTATATAAATAAGACAGCTACATTTGTAAAAAAAGATATGTCTACTTTTATCTATGCATTAACGCAGAGAGGACAAAGATTAGCAAAACAATTTAATATTACAAAATTCTATCGTTCCTCATCTGTAATACATGATTTAGCTGTTGCAGAAAAATATATGAATTTGCCATTAGGAGTGCGTCTGAATTGGCAAACAGAAAAGGAACTTCAAAATGTTTTGTACCAAACGTTAAAGATTTATGAAGAAACACAACAATATGCACGAGCTGATGAAATCGAGGACTTAATCCGAAGTAAGCAGATTAGCCCAACAGATGGAGGATATATATTGGATGGTAGGCTTTGTCTTTACGAGGTTATTACGTCAAATTATTCAGTGAAAGACATTAAAGCCAAAAAGATATTTGCAGAGATGGTTAACTGTCCAGTAGATTTTTACTACTTAAATAGAAAGGAGGAATCTGTATGATAACAATACAAAAGAAAGAGGAAGTCGCTAAACAATACAGTGACATTTTAAAAATCATTTACCATCTAGGAAAAGGCATCATGTGGCGTACACAATTAAAACAATACCTACAGCAATTTTTTGCAATATCTGAAAAAGAATTCATTCTTGCTCTAAAGGATTTAACAGATGCAGATATTATTCATATTCATCGTTACTGTAATCGTCATATCATTCGTTTAAAAAAATTTGCTATTTACTATTTAACATGTAAAGAAAGAGCGTCTGTAGCCAGTATTACTTTTACTACATCAAAAGCGATTAAAAGCGCCTATATCAATGCAGTATTATTGTACAATCTTATGCAACTAGAAGTTGTAGAATCGTTAGACCTGTATATTGAGGAGATTGCTAAAAGAACTACTCTTTTAGCTAAAGATAAATCAAACCATCATATTTTGACTAAACTGTTAAGCATACAATCATATAAGCATAGCTGGGAGAAAATTAGATTTGAAATTGAGGAGTTAGAGCGTATACGCCTGACAAATATACAAAAATTGCAAAACGTTAAGGCAATCGAAAAGCCACTTTATTACTACAATTTCAATTTGAATGCTATGCAAGCGCGGGATATTTACCTCGGTGGTTGGGTCATTGAAAATAAAGTTGAATCTCGTGTTAGCTTTCATGGCCCTATTATTTATATTTTCAATATCAATCAAAAATATAACTACATTCCAAAGTTAGAAGAAAACTTAAAACAAATCCGTGAATACTTTAGTTATCTTTTAGACACACCTCAAGGATTTACGATTCAGTTCAAACTTATTGTTGAAGATATGCAATTGGAGAATAAATTGAGGAATAATCAAAAATATAAAAACTTTGTAGAGAACCTTGTTTTAGATGAAATAGAAATCCTGAATCTAAATATATTAAACGATGTATTTGGTGGCGTACATCTACTTAAATAGCTGTAATATTTAACTACTCATTTGTATACAATGTCGAAATCTGACAAAAAAGTAGTTGTTATTCACATGTTAAAAGGAAGTGATATTACAATCACGCTAAGAACGTCACATGTCACTAAATTAATGACAATCAAAAAACATTTAATTGGTGAGTTATATTTAACCTTGTAAAACTGCCATTCTAGAAAGATTCAGAAGAAACTAATGTATATTAAAGGATTAAATATCGCACAAATAACTATATTATGATTCACCTCTTCCTTATCAAATGATGAGAATATAAGATATTTAAAACGTACAATTGACCTTCATACACCGTTAAACAATATTTCCACGTGAGAGGAAGCAGAATAGCAGAGAGGTTATCCTCCTAAGGGGAATATTATTCGATTTAACAACCTTTTTTTTAAAGTTTTATTCATGTTCATACATTGTTACTTTACTTGCCATTAGAAGAAGGCAGTAATAGCAAAGAATAAACCCTTGTCATTACTGCCTTTCTTATGAAAAAACATAATTTAATTACGCTTTTCTGTCGTTCCAAAAACTGCATCTACCTCTTTAGAAAAGACTTGGAATATATAATCCTTCTCTTGTTCTTCTGAAGCAATACCTGTCGCTGCACCTTCTGGGAGTTTGCCCCCTTGCTTACGCATCAAAACATTATGGTCATCATCAACTGTTGAAAAATCACCCTTTTTCCAACGTTGTAATATATCAAGATACGTTTCATAATTTTCATAGTTATCTTTGTTTGCTTCGACCATCTGTAATAGAATGTTGATTCTTTCTGGCGTAATCATAATAGAACCTTCTTTCAGTTCAGCGATAATCTTTTGATGCGCCATCTGTTGAAGCACTTCTGATACTAGATTGTCAACGAAGGGTTCATCTCCACTTTTCCATTCATCAATCCTTTTGGAATAAGTAGCATTTTCCCACCCCATACCGCTTGTATCCACTGTTGATACAAACTCTTTTTTAGCAGTGCCTTTTGAATTTGATTGACCGCTATCTGATTCTCTCTCGGTTTTAGTAGTTTCGTTGTCAGAGTTCTTTTTCATAATCAAAAACGTACCACTTATACTCAATATTGCTGTTAAAATAACGATGCCCAAAACATGAATCGACTTCACTTTTTTACCACCTTTATTAATAATTACCTCTAAATTACCATATAGACCCTACTATGTAAACATAAGCACAAAAACAGAAGCCCCCAACTACAGACCTTCCGCAAGGCAATTTAAATTAGAAAACTAATGGTTGCCATCATAGGTGGTGATTTTGTATATAATTCTTTAGTAGCTCATAATTATCAATACATTAATTCTTATTAAAATCTTTAATAAAGTACACTAACGTATAGCATTTAATACTTTTATAACAGTTTAATAAATCTTCAATAATTCTTTTATACATAGGAATAATTATTTTCACTTTTATCTATAATGAAAAATCTTTCGAGAAAAAAGGGGTTCTCTAACCGAGACATTATTGGAGGTAATATCTATGTCAAAAGAAATTGGAAAACTTAGCTGTGGTAACATCATACGAATTTTACGTTCAGACCGTGGATTATCTTTAAGAGAGTTAGCAAACAAAACTGGCGTCACCGCATCGTATTTATCTAAATTAGAAAATGAAATTCATACAAATATGAGTTTGGCAATTTTCTCATTAATCTGCAAAGCACTAAATGCAAATCCAAACCTATTTTTAGATGACCAGTTGCAATCAATGCTGGTTCAACCACTAGAGATACGAGATTTCTTTTTAATTCAGGAATTGTATTACGAAGGGAAAATTTTAACAGAAGAACAAAAAGAAATGATGATAAATGCAGCTATACTATCTGTTCATCAATAATAGTCCACTTAAAGTAACCGGTATTCCTGGTTACTTTTTTTGTAGAATCAAAGTAGGCTATCGATTATCACGTTAATTCACATGTTGTTATAAATTGCGCTAGGAAGTTAACTTTTTCCCCTATAACGCTATCAAAAAACTTGCTATGCTAGGCATCCTACTAATTGCAACCAAAAACGTTTGTCCAAACCCCTACCGTATCTTTAACTAGCATTATCATTGCACATTCTGCCCTATTTCAATATTGTACTGCCTAATTAAAATCTTTACATTCCATAAATATCAACTTTTCTATTTTGATATATTGAGTATAAGAGAAATAATAGACTTTGTGGATGAAAAGTGGTCGAACCCCGAAGTCTATCGCTACACCTAATGAACTTTATATTTTGAAGGAGGAAATTAAATTGAAAAGGATAGCAATTATTGAAGAATTGGCTGAAGCAAAATTAACATCAACTTTTAATTTGTCCAAGGAATATACCCATATTCGAGGATATCACGGCTGCCGACCACTAGATGTTGAGACCTATTATTTAAATGGGATAAAACCGCTTACTAAGAATGATATGCTTTTAGAAACACTTCATCGCTTGAAAGGTACCTACATTGACGATAAAAAAATAAGAAATGCTTTTGAAAAACGTTGGCAGTCGGAACT
Source organism: Lysinibacillus sp. FSL K6-0057 (assembly GCF_038630885.1). Lineage (NCBI taxonomy): Bacteria > Bacillati > Bacillota > Bacilli > Caryophanales > Bacillaceae > Lysinibacillus > Lysinibacillus sp. FSL K6-0057. Next base: position 3,624,083 of record NZ_CP152047.1, read on the forward strand.
CTCTTCCGAAGAAGGTATTTGGTTCACTGTTTCCATCGAAGAATTGCTGAATTCTGGACACTATATGATTTATGGAAGTGAGTTTATACAAGCAGTAGCTGCTGATTTATTGAGCCATGACTTATTAAAGAATCATGGTATTCCTACTATTTTTTCTATTGATATTCCATTATCAAATATTTCTGTAGATTGGCTTCAATGTTTAGAAAGTAACATCATTCAAAAAAACACTAGCGGTGGATATCATACCAATTCACCTATTCTTGCAACTAATGTCATATCGCATATTCACCCAAATAAAATTATTGATTGGCATAATGGAGGGGAAATCTATTTTAATAAAATATAAACATTCTTCTTCCTTAAATGTTTACTTTCAAACATTAAACAAAATAAGAACGGGTTTTTATACATTATCTTTCAAACACCAAAATACTCATATGTTCACTTCTGAACATATGAGTATTTTATACTATAAAATAGTTATTTTTTCTCATTACATATACGAAACACCATGTTACTATTACTCAACACAGGCTAGAACATGTTTTCGATTTTTCAAATCAAAATTTGCATTATAATATCTGGGAAATAAAAAACCTCTAAGCGCCAACGTAGAGGTTCAACTATAAGACTGTCATTCCCCAATGACAATCATTCAAAATACGGTAGCTATGTGCTAACCATAAAAACTAACTCAATTATAACGATATTTTATATCAGAAGCCATAGTTACTTCATTTTTTTGAATCGTCTTGTATGCCAAAAAACATTCATTAATGGAGGACTAACCAATGAAAAAAGAAATTATCAAACAAACGGAATTAGAAAAGGGGAAAATCCCAACAAAACTAGCAGTAGAATGGATTACACGCAACGAAAGAATACTAATTGATTCGCCTCCTAATTCTGGGAAAACTACTAGTATTCTAAATGCATTTGAAAAACTATCAGATGAGACAAAAGACGAATTCTTTATTCTCACGACCCCCACTCGCTTTATTGGCTCACAATCTTATCAGAAACATACTAAGTCTTCTCTCTTAGTACAGGGTGGTAATAACCATTTAAAAATGGAGATTACTCATCATCTAGCGGAAGGAAATCGGATTTTTATCTGCACATATGACAAACTGCCATTTTTGATAGATACCCTAAAAGCAGAGCGTCCTGAAATGATATATCATCTAGTAATTGATGAGTTCCACCGACTTATTCTGGATTATAAGACTGATTTTCGTTATCAAACCATTTCAAATATGTATTCTATTCAAAAAACAGCAAAATCTATGATAGCACTTAGTGGCACCACAAGTGAAATTCCTAAAGATGAATTTACAACAATCATCACCGTTGTAAAGCCTGATTCACCACATTTCAATAATTTAGTTGCTGTATCCTATCCGATGGAGTTAGATGCGGTGAACGCTATAGTAAATTATGTTTTAACACGTTTACCGCAGCATAAATTATTAATTTATTGCCAATCCATTGACGTAAATGAACATGTAGCTTTATTGCTAAATAAACTCAATATAAAAACGGCAGTAATTGATTCAGAAAAAAAAGAAATGCCTGCCTATAAAACAATTGAAGACAAGCGATTATATCCTGAAAATTATGAGGTAATACTTGCCACTTCAGTAATAGCAGAAGGTGTTAGCTTAGAAAATGTATCAAATGATTTGTTTGAAACAGTCGTAGTTGCTAACCACAATTCCCGATTATTCAATTTAACTACAGTTGAGCAAATGAGTCATCGTTTCCGTCAACAATTCGAACAATTTACTATCTTATATCAAAAATGTGATATAGATGAAGAAATTCATAATACGCAGAAAATCTATGATTTGTTACTAAACAAAACCTCTCATTTAGTAGCTCTATTAAACAAGGATATTGGATATTTTCACCTTGAAACGTTATCTATATTAGAACAAAACAATTTTCTAACGATTGAAAATAACCTGTTACAGGTAGACAAATTTGCCATTTGTAATAAACTAATTACTGTAAAAGAATACGCATATGAACGCAAAAGAAATTCTTTTATTTGCGATGTTGCTAATCTATTCACTCATAATGAATTAACTTATTTGTCTTATGATTGGACCGACACATACAACCACCTTTTAGAAGTTTCGGAAGCAGAATTAAAATCCATTCCTCTTCAACAGAGATTATCTCCAGAGAAATATAAAGAGCTGACGACAAAATTTGATAACGGGGACAAAATCCGTACTAAAAGCATTCTCACAAAACTAGAAGCAAAAGTATTGCTTAGTATCGGACCGTATATTGCGTACGAGGTATTTTTAAAAATTGTACCATCTTTAGATTCTACTCAAAAAGTTAATCAATTAAAAACAAAATTAGATGGTTATATTCAATTATTATTGTGGGATGTTACTAAGCAAATTGTACCAACAAAAGTTGCTATACAAAAGTTAGAACAATATTGTAATGTTTCATTGTCCAAAGACGAATATAATAAGATACTTAATACAATTAGTTCCGAACTTGAATTTACAAATTATAATGACCTAAACAAAATGGTGAAAAAATATTTTCATGTGGAATTTAAATCAAAGAAAGTTGCTCGTTACCGTATTATAAATAAATTAACACCCTATAATTTAGCAGACTTCGGCAACCTAGAACTACATGAGCTTCACGATATATTAAAAATGTTCATTCAAAAAGAATATACTAAAAATAAAACTGCTCTACTTGTACAGCTAGAAACAGTTTTATGTACATTCGAAGCTTAATAATAAAAGCGAAATAGTCTCCTTATTTGGAGATTTGTTTGTTTCGCTTTTTACTATTTTATTCTACTGTTAGAAGGTATACACTTTTTCAAACTTTTTATATAATATATACTAAAAAAAACGTCTACTTTTTTCACAATAAATAGTTATAAGGTTTTATATTGATGGGCATTTAATACTTCACGATAAATTGATTTGCCGTCTTTTCTGTCTCAGATTTAATTTAGTTCAAACTTGCAAGACGGCATTCAAATCAGATAAGTTTTTATCGAATAGTGTCAATTCAGCCGTTACAAAAAAAGGAGCGCCATCAGTTCCGTATGCTTGGTAACAGTCTCTACAGCTTCTTTCTTCAAATCTGGTGGATTGCCATACTTTCTAAGTATGCAATGCATTTCAAGTTCAAAGAATTTCTCAGAAAAGTAATACTATAAAACCATGTATCAAAACTAACTTCGATACATGGTTAAATTTTTATAATCCTTCATTTTTTCTGATTTCTTCTAAAAAATTTTTAGTAGCCTATTCATTTAATTTTTTATCATACTTAGTAATATAAATTTCGTTATTTTGGAACAGATTCACCTCACTCCCTGGTAGTGTTTCAATATAATCTGCAATATCTGCCATCAAATTATTTAAGTAGACGGTCCCTTTTTGGTTTTATCGGCTTGATTCTTGAAAGAGCTTTCCCCTTTCAACTGTTCAATTTTTAGAGACTTTAAATCCCCTCAACTCAACTGGCCAACACCTTTAAAATTTCATACACTTAACTTTTGTTAACAGAAGTTACACATTAAACGACATCATTTTTTGTATAATTTTCCACATAAAAAAACCAATGCATTATGTATGGCTTTATCTATATAAAAACAAATAGCATACTTTCAATAAAATAATTATAAAGTTAACTTTTACATTGACTGCATGTTGTTATAATGTTAACTTTATAACAACATATAGGAAAGGAGCAAATATTTTATGAAAAAACCCGAAAATAAAGTAACTGGATTCAGACTATCTGAAGAAGATTTAGAAAAACTTGACTACCTAACCATCTATAATATTTACTCAATAGAAAAACAAAACGATTATCTGATTAATGTTACAAGCAATAGAACCCATACTATTAGTAACTTAATTAGAAAAGAATATCAGACTGCCACAGCAGATTCTGAATTCCAACAATACTTAATAGACAATGGATATGTATCAGAAAATATTAAGGATAAAATCCATGCCCAATTAAAAAAAACTAATACGAATTACAAAATATTAGATATTAATATTGAGGAATACGAAACTGACGAAGACGAATTCACTCCAATAGCAGATGCAGTTCTCTTAATTGAAATCAGTAAAGAAGAATATGCTACAGCTCTTTATTTTGGAGAACGTGATATAATATTTGATTTCAGTTATTTTGATTCTTTAAATGACGCGACAAACAATTTTTATGAGCGAAATACTGACCTTATAGAGTACAGTTTTGGCTTAAAGGAAATTATAAAGATGGTAAAAAAAGACGAATTTTAATATAGAATAAACAGGGAGGTATTCAAAATGTTAAAGAAAAAACAATTGAAAAAGCAATTTAATAATGCAATAAAAAATGCAAATCCCACTACTCTATCAATATTAAATAAAAAGAAATGGAGTTATAAAAAATCACTAAAGAATGCCATTTGGAATAAAGATTATTTAACAATTTTCCTTTTAACAGGTAGCATAACTGAACGTATAGTAAATAGAAAAATAGATTATACAAAACACGAGGAAAATATACCTTTTAGTTTTAGATTATCCGCATTAAGTAACTCAAAAGGGTACTTTACTGAATTTGAATGCAAAAGATTTTCGGTAATTTATAGAGATTTAAGAAATCCCGCCGCACATGGTGATGAGCCGCCAGCTCCTTATACAACCAATGATATAAATTTATGCTTAAAAGTCGTTTATACATTATTAAAAACAGATATTACACACGTAGTTAGTGGCGTAAAAGCAGAAGCATTAACAAAATGGCGTTTCGAGGAACAAAGACAAAAAAGAAATCGAATAGCCATTTAATGTATTTCTCACAAAAAAAAGAGACAAGGACATAACTAAAACCGTTATAAAATTCGGATAATTTTTTAAATTAACGAAACATATAAACCAAAACCCCGAACTATATTACGAAATATTGAATTAATATTCCGTAATATAGTCCGGGGTTTTTTCTTGTTAAATTTCTTTTGTCCTAGTCTCTTTACTTTAGCTCTAATCTTACATTGTAGCAAGTTTTGTACTAATTTTGCGCAAGTTTGTTATGCTCTAACATAGTAGGAAAACGGGCAAATCTCTAAGGTTCAATCAAATTCACGGGAAGAACACCCATAACAAGTACTTTCATCAAACATATGCTCTACAGGATATTTAAAACCACAACTTGTACATATCTCTCCATGTTCGTTATTATCAATGCATCTTTCACAAATAGGCTCTTGATTATAATCTAAATAAATACCTCTCCGTACACCGCACTCAATACAAATATCTTCACTTCTAAGAATTGAAGTTTCCACAAATAAACCATCAATTATCTCAATTTCATCATACAGATTTACATCATCCCAGTAATCTAAATATGAATCAATCCTTCTAACTAATCGTACCTCAAACCTTCCCTCTATATCATGAGTCCTTGTTGGTGAAAGGAGGATTTCTTTAGAATCTCCATCTCTCCCGTAATATTCATTAGTATCACATTTAGCCTTTATATCAAATGTTAGGTTATATTCTGCTGTTCCATCATCATACCCTTCAAAAGCTCCTGAAATATATGCGATTTCAAACGAATCATCCTGATACTCAAAATTTGTCCCATCATAGCTAGATAATGATGACGTATCTATATAACCTTCTAAAGAATTTAACAATAACTCTTCAATATCCATATCTATGCCTGAATCTTTAACCGCATCCAAATAATTTTCCACATCGTATCCGATAATCCATTCAGCAGTTGATGGAATTTCTTCTCCATAAACTTCTGCTAGTTCACTAAATAATTCACTCGAAGTAACACCTATTACTTCACAAGATGTTATCCTCTTAAATTCATTTACGAGTTCTTCTCTGAATCCGATTCTTCTAGAATTTTCCATCCTATACCAATCTTCTTTAACATCATCTGTAACAAATATTAGGTTCTTATTATTTGCTTGGCAAAAATTTAAAGCTTCTTTCCAAATTAGAAAATCGCCAAAGGCATTAATTCCTTTTTTCTTTTCATCATCTTTATATCCTGGTGGCACTTTATTTTTGTATCTTTTCTCCCCGTCACTACAATGTTGATATATTTCTTCAATTGTAAAAGCTTCTAGCATACGGTCATTTTCTATTATTTCGCAAATCAATTCATTTACAATGTCACTATCTAAAAATCGACTATTTATCTCTTCAAACTCTTGATGTGAATCAATATATGTGTTTAAAGTCCTATTTAAAGTTCCTATATTTGCATTAACAGTTTCTTGTAAATCATCTATACTCGGAAAATTAAATGACCTTAAAATCTCAAATTGGTGGCTTAATTTAGCTTCCATCTGATTCAATGGATTAATTAAATTCGATACAGCATTTCTAAATTTATTTCTTTGTCTACTTAAAGAAGAATGATGATTATTATCAAACTCCCTTTTAACTGTACTTGGCAAATATAGCTTATGTTTGATATGCTCACACAATTTCACAAAGAAATCAGTTGTTTCTGGAGAATATTCATATAAATTAAGATAAATATTTGTATCAAAAATCAAACAACAACTATCATTATTAATAAAATCAGTTAAACTAGATACCTCATTTACTTCCGCCATTTCATTTCAGCCACCTATCAATATTTAAATAATCTTACATTTTAAATGTAATATCTCTTCTTATAACTATATCAAGGCCGATTCAAAAACGCCATTTTTATCCACCATTTTTTATACTTTGGTGCTTCAAACTTACCAATGGTGTTTTCAACTCTTTGAAGATATCATCATTGCTAACACAACATACACTCCATTTAACATTCACACATTATTACGTTGACCTTTCGGTATCACTTCATCAAACCACTTGCGTTCATGAATCCATAACCATGCGTACAAACTATAGTTGACTTTGCTTAATTCTTTACGTGTAGCTATTAGATGTTTAGATAGTACTTTAACCATTGCTCTTTTCTTTCAGTAAATAGGGATTCTAGTGATTGCTTTTTCTTACGCTTTCCAACTACTTACTTCATTTCGAATAACTGCTTTAGATGTATCTTTAAATTGGAGCATTAAAGATGTCGCAATGTGCTTCTGTTTTGAGGAGTGTATCGTACAAAAAGCTTTGTCCAACTATTTCTCTCTTCTGTGCAAATCACACTTTACATGAGTTTAAAAAGTCATTTGTATAATGCCCGACAAATGCTGTTAGAAATGCATCCATTTATATATTGCCAATATAGGATGCTAATTCTTCATCTCGTAATCTATCAATATAAAAATTACTACTATAGCCGACTGGCTATAAATCAAACCATCGTGCCCTCTACACGAAAAAGCAGGTAAATCCGTGAGGTTTCTCCTGTTCCCCTTGCTTTGCTCCGACGACAGAGCTATGTTCTGACAACAAGGCAAAAAAATCTTTTATTGAAACAATTTGTCGCAGTTGGGAATAATAATATAACCTGAATTATCATTGATAACACATTTACCAAATTTACTTTAATTTACAAATCACAAATAATCTCGTAGATTACTCGCAACTTCCTCAACATCTAAATCCAAATATTGCGTCGTTACCTCCAAATTTGAATGGCCTAAAGCTTTAGAAATTAATGCTATATTCGCACCCTTATTCAATAAGTTTTTCGCAAAAGCACGTCTTAGAGCATGTGCATTAATATTCTTCAAACCGTATTTTTTACTGTATTTAGTGAGTTGTTTGGAGATAGCATTATTCGTTGATTTTGTATTTATTGGCGTCCCTTTATTAGAAACGAAGATGTTTTCATTTTTCTCGCCATAATGATTTCTAATTTTATTGTTTTGGTGAATAAGTACTTTAAATAGCTGGAGTAATTGATTATCAATAGGTAGTTTTAGTAATTTATGATTTTTCAAAATGTCACCATCAAGCTTTAGTAATCCCTCTTCTAAATCAATATGCTTTTCTTCTAACTGCCCTAATGTATTAATACGAATGCCTGTTTTATACATGGTCAAAATGGCAACTGCATCACGCAATCCCACAAATGTATTCACATCCAAAAGTGATAACAATAATTTCACATCACTCTCATTCGCTCCACTCTTTACTTTTTTATCAACCTTCACATTAACTGTCTGCCAAAACTTTGTATTGTACCAACCATTATTAAAACACTTACTTAAAAATGATTTCAGAGCCTTTAATCGTGTTTGTTTTGTTTGATTACACACTTGCATTTGGTCCAGCCAGTTATAGATAGTACCTAGTGTGATTTCTGATAAATACTCGATAGCTTGGGCTTTCTTAAAGTTTCCCACAATCGTTTCATAATCTATTATGGTACGAGGTCGATAGCCACTAGATTCCATTTGTTTAATCACAATTTCAACCGCTTCATCAATCTTTTTCGATGCTTCTTTTTTAGGTTCAACCGATATTTCTGACTCAAGCTTTAATAAAGCTAAATCAATATCTACTTCAAACAATCCAGACTTTTTTGTCATAAAAAAATCCTCCATTCAAAATTTTGATTGGAAGATGATTTCGGAAACTCATAAATATTTGAGGAACGAAAAAAGGGATTCAACCTCTCGGACCGAAGCCCTGACCGTATCCCTAATTTCTCTCAAACCCTTATCCCTAAAGGCCTGAGACCTGCTTTTAAGACGTCCCAGGAGGGATTCGAACCCCCGACCGACGGCTTAGAAGGCCGTTGCTCTATCCTGCTGAGCTACTGAGACATGATGTCGTTTCTTATGTATTCCATAGGAAGGACAATACTTATTATATGTAATTTATAGCATAAAGTCAACATTAATTTTACTATGTAGGCAAGGTTTGCCTCATATTTTTTATCATATGCTGCCACAGCATCCATTATACCATTTCTTCACCCTCTTAACAGGACGAATAGCAAAATATTTGCTACACTATTGGCGATAAAAAAGTAGGAGGTATGCGGATGTTTAAAGATGTAGTCGTTATTGTCACAGGTGGTGCACAAGGAATTGGTAAGGGCATTACGCTTGCATATGCACAACAAGGTGCAAAAGTGGTGATTGCTGATTTGAATGCAGGCTTAGGTCAACAGTTAGCACAGGATATGCTTGCTCAGGGCTACTCTGCATTATTTGTTCCAACGGATGTGACAAAGGAACAGGATATCATTCATTTGATGCAGCGAGCTGTTGAGCAATATGGGACCATTCATATTTTAATTAATAATGCTGGGAAGTTTCAGCATCAATCTCCTTACGAGGTGACGTTTGATGAGTGGCATGATTTGTTGCAGACGAATTTAACGAGTACCTTTTTCTGTGCCAGAGAGGCTGCAAAAGTGATGCGACATAATGCTAAGGGTGGTTCCATTGTTTCGCTGGCCTCAACGCGAGCTGAAATGTCGGAGCCTCATACAGAAGCTTATGCGGCTACAAAGGGTGGGATTGTGGCGTTAACACATGCTTTAGCGCGGTCTTTAGGGCCAGATCAAATTACTGTGAATTGTATTTCACCTGGGTGGATTGAAACAGGTGATTACGAGACACTACGGCCAATCGACCATGCGCAGCATTTGTCAGGCAGGGTGGGTCTGCCTGAAGATATTGCACAGGCTTGTCTCTATTTAACAAACCCGATGAATAACTTTGTGACAGGGATTAATCTTACAGTTGATGGTGGCATGACGAAGAAAATGATGTATGAAGCGTAATTTTGTCGTCTCTTCTTTTCTTTCTTGTTCTTCATATTCAGTAATACCTTGGAGTATGCTACTGTAGGAAAAAGAACAAGAAGGAGTGAAGCCTTGTACCCCTATGCAAATGGTTTTTCATTAAGCCAACTGTATCACGCTCCCTATACGCACTATACAGCTCCGATTCGTCACTTTTTACAGTCTAATAATGATTACCGACGCTGTATTAGTAAAGGCGAAGCGGATTTTATGGCTATGAACCGCTTACTTTGGATGGAGCATGTGAATTGGACACGGATGACCATTATTAGCATTGTATTTAATTTGCCTGATTTACCCTTTGTGCAGCAGCGTTTGCTACGCAATGCAACCGATTTAGGGAATTGTCTACGCCCCTTTTACGGCGACTCCGTGGCAGATCATTATGCAGCTTTAATTAAAGAGCATCTGGTAATTGCGGCTCAATTAGTGACAGCTGCAACAAAAGGAGACGCTACCACAGCGGAAGCAAAAGAGAAGGAATGGTATCGTAATGCAGATGATATTGCTTTCTTTTTGCATACAATCAATCCATACCTAAGTAGAGAGGCAGTACAAAAAATGTTTTATACGCATTTAGCTTTAACGAAAAATGAAGCGGTCACCATGATACAAAAAGATTATCAGGCAGATGTCGATGTATTTGATGAAATTGAAGCAGAGGCACTTGCGATGTCAGATATGATTGCCAGCGCCATCGTGATGCAATTTTGTTACCTCTTTTAATGTAAAAATCTTGATGCATTTATGACCATTTTACGCTCAACTGCTGGAGGAAAAACTCTCGCCACTTTGTTTTTGGCATAATGTGCATGAGGCTGCATGCCTTGGAAGCTCCCCTTCATAAAAGAAGCTAATGTATTGCTTTGAATCGTTACTGTCGCTCGCTTTAATTCCCATGGGGAGTGGTGAATATCAATGCGGAAAAGTGTATCCTTCCATTTCGCCCATGAATGATAACGCTCTACAATCCATTGGTCGAAATTAGTATTGGTCTTGCCTCCTATTGTACAAGTAACCCTCAATCTTTCATCACTTACTTTGTAATGGCTTGTATATGAATAGTGATCCCCTCTTTGTTTTACTAAGATGTTGGAATGGCGATATGGCAAGCTCCCTATTGCAGTGATTTTTGATAGGAAATAATTCGTCACATCTAAATGAAAAAAATAGATACCTTTCATGCCGTTGTACTCCACATATGTTCGGACATTCAATTGTAAATAAGTGTTCATCCCAGGAAGAGGTGGTAGAAAGCGTAGCCGATGACGATAAACTTTAAAAAGGACAGCGCTGATCCAAGCATTTTGCTCAAATAGATCGAGCTTCAGTTCTTGAGGTACATGTTTTTCGAGTTCTTGAGGGGCTATCGGCCAATGTAAAAATAAAACATCTTGCCATGTTTGAGTCATCATCCACATAGTAAAACTCCTTTCTAATCACTAGTTTTTCCTAGAAAGGAGTTATTCAAACAAACGGTCTATTGATCCTGCTCAGCAGACTCTATTTCGACATAACGATAATATAAATTTCGTAATTCAGATTCTTTATATAAGCCTAAATGATTTTTAAATTGAGGATGAACCATTATTCCATGAGCACGTAATACTTTGACAAACCAACCCTTTGAATACTTATACACCGACCCTATTCTCCTTTTTCTTTATTCATACATAGAATATGCGTTTGAGTACAGGAGAGTGCCTTTATACAAATAAATAAAAACGAGAGAATAAATAGCTCTCGTTTTTACTTATGTGCCACAAAACGTACGATATGGTTGATTCGTCGGTTCAGGTAATGAAGCGTATTCTTGTTGTTCATTCGTATGAGCGTAGGGCTGAGCAAGGATTTTTAGGAAGTTGTTCATCACACTATAATCGCCTCGTTCAACAGCCGCTTCCAAAGCTTCTTCTACCCTGTGATTACGTGGAATAACAGCTGGATTATGTTGACGCATTAATTGTTGTGACATGTCTTTTGTTTGCTGCTGTCTTGCTAATCGAGCTTGCCATTTGTGATGCCAGTCTTTAAAAGCTGAGGCATTAAATAATGGAGAATCCTCCAATTGCTCAAACGTTAAGGCGATAAATGTATTGGTATAATCAGCTTGGTATTGCTGCATAAGCTGAAGAAGCTCTTCAACAAGCTTGATGTCTTCTTGCTCCTCATTAAAAATGCCTAGCTTTGCACGCATTCCTTCCAACCAATTTTCTACATATAATTTTGGATACTGTTGTAGCGTATCTTGTGCCAGTTGAATGGCTTTTTCTTGATCATCATCAATTAAAGGTAGTAAGGACTCAGCTAAGCGAGTTAAATTCCAGCCACCAATGTTGGGCTGATTTCCATAAGCATAACGTCCTTGGCGATCAATAGAGCTAAACACAGTCGCGGGATCATAGATGTCCATGAATGCACAAGGACCATAATCAATGGTTTCACCGCTAATGGTCATATTATCTGTGTTCATGACGCCATGAATAAAGCCCACTAACTGCCACTTGGCTATAAGGGACGCTTGTTTCTTCATGACTTCTTGTAGCAAATAAAGATAACGATTTTGACCGCCAATATTAGCTGGGTAATGTCGTTCTAATGCATAATCAGCTAAGAGCTGTAGCTCCTCATCTGTCCCCCATTGCGCGGCATATTGAAAGGTCCCCACTCGCAAATGACTACTTGCAACTCGTGTGACAATAGCGCCTGGTAGTTCCGTTTCTCGGATAATCATTTCACCTGTAGTTACTACTGCTAGACTGCGTGAAGTGGGAATCCCTAACGCAAACATCGCTTCACTCATGATATACTCCCTTAGCATTGGACCTAATGCGGCTCGTCCATCTCCTCCACGAGAATAAGGTGTTCTACCTGATCCTTTTAGAGCGATGTCATATCGATCGTTTTGAGGTGTGATTTGTTCCCCATATAATAGAGCTCTACCATCACCTAGCATATTAAAATGACCAAATTGATGCCCTGCGTAGGCCTGTGCAATCGGTTCGCCACCTTCTGGGATTGTATTACCAGCTAAAACGACTAAAGCTTCCTCACTCTTTAAAGTCTGAATGTCTAATCCGAGTGATGCTGCAACTGCTTCATTTAACAAGATCAATTTTGGTGAACGAACAGGATTTAACGATATGTCGGAATAAAAAATACTTGGTAGTTGAACGTAACTATTATCAAAATGCCAGCCAATTGTTTTTTCCATGTTTTCTCCTTTATTGCCTTTACGATTTATTTTTGCTATTTCAGCATTAATCATTCCTAGTCAATTTTACCATTATCAGCAGCCCAAATAAAAATCCGCATACTTTGATAGTCATGCGGATTTTTCCTATTATTGTCGGTCAAATGTATATGTAGCCATACATTGATTGTCATCTGTCATGCAATCGACTTTAAAAGATGTTGCATTGATTTCCACAACAGCAAAGCTTTTCTCTTTACGACCACGTGGTTTTAATAAGCTGCCCGGATTTAAAAATAAGATATCATCCATCATTTCGGCACCGAGAATATGAGAATGACCAAAACAAACGATCTGTGCACCTACTTCTTTTGCACGATAGGATAATGATAAAATGGAATTTTTCACATTGAATAAATGACCATGTGTCACAAAAATCTTTACATCATGGACAGTGAAAATTTCTTCTTCAGGGAAAGCTTTCTCATGATCACAGTTTCCCCGAACTTTTTTCAATCCTTCTAATGCCGTATGTGAGTAGGGAAGTTCACTATCTCCACAATGAATCACAACATTTATTTCAGGATAAAAACCTTTAACCTTTTCGATGACATGGCTATCACCATGTGTATCGCTCATAACAAGTATTTTCATGGATATCACCTCTTATTTGATAAGATTCGGTAATTGCTCCTTTAACTTGCGGATGGCATTGCCACGGTGAGAAATAGAGCCTTTTTCCTCTGGTGAAAGCTCTGCCATCATACGATTTAAGCTTGGCACGAAAAAGATTGGATCATAGCCAAAGCCATTCGTTCCACGCTTTTCATGGGCAATGTCACCTTCACATGTGCCAAATACCGTTGTTGTTGCAAAATCAGGCCCTGCAATTGCAATACAGCAGCAAAAACGTGCTGATCGTTTGTCATCTTCGACACCTTGTAAATTTTCTAACAGTTTGATCATGTTTGCTTCATCATCATGGTCACCAGCATAGCGAGCAGAATACACGCCTGGGTCACCATTTAATGCATCTACTGCTAAACCACTATCATCTGCAATAACAATGGTACCAAGCTCCTTCGCTAATGCTTCTGCTTTTAAGATGGCATTTTCTTCGAATGTTGTTCCTGTTTCTTCTATTTCCATTTCTGGTGCCACTTCAAACATTGTCACGACTTCATAACCAAGTGGGCCAAATAATGCTTCAAAATCTTTTGCTTTTCCTTTATTTTTTGTGGCGATGACTACTTGTTTCATACTATTGATTCCCTCCAACCTTGTTTGCTAGTTCACCAAGCGTTATTTTTTGAAGTTCAACTAATTGTTGTATGCCTTTTTCACCTAGTGCTAACAATTCATTTAGTTCTTGACGAGAAAAGGTAGCTTCCTCTCCAGTACCTTGTAATTCTACAAATCGTCCTGCGCCCGTTATCACAATGTTCATATCAACAGCTGCAGCCACATCTTCTACATAATTTAAATCGAGAATAGCACCTTGATCTTCTACAATCCCAACACTTGTTGCTGCCAAAAAGTCTGTTACTGGGAATTTTTCGAATGGCTTTTCTTCAGCAAATTTAGCAATGGCCTGTGTCATGGCAACAAATGCTCCCGTAATGGATGCTGTACGAGTACCACCATCAGCTTGAATGACATCACAGTCAATCCATACAGTACGTTCGCCTAGCGCCTCTAAATCGACTACAGCACGTAATGCACGCCCAATTAAGCGCTGAATCTCCATTGTACGTCCATTGACTTTCCCACGAGAGGATTCACGTTGTGTACGTTGAGCGGTTGCACGAGGCAGCATGGAATATTCGGCTGTGATCCACCCTTTCCCTTGCCCACGTAAAAAGCCAGGTACCTTGTCTTCAATCGTTGCTGTGCAAATTACTTTTGTATTGCCTACTTGAATTAATACGGAGCCTTCTGGATGTAATAGATACTCACTATCTATTTTCACAGGTCTTAGCTCATCTGCATTTCTACCATCAAATCTTGTCATATTTTTCGTTCCTCCTAAAAACTTTCGCGCCCTCATCTTATCATAATTTGTGCCATCAAAAAAGTACTCGATGGTGGCTTATGTACAATGCTGAAAACGGCAAAAATCAGCCTAGCCTGTTGCTAAGCTGATTTTTTATTTTAATGTGATACGTTTTATGTCGAGAGTACCTTGCTCTAACCAATTCTCAGCAATCGAACGGAAAATTGGAACAGAACCAGTTGCAAAAAATTTATGAACAGGCACCGCATTTGCATTTGCTAAAGTGCCGTTATAAGCTAACATTTCCTGAACATCCTTTGCTGTTTCCTCCGCAGAAGATAATACATTCACATCTTCTCCGACAACAGCTTCAATTTGTTTTTGTAGAATAGGATAATGTGTACACCCTAAAATAACCGTATCAAATTGTCGATTTTTCAACGGCTTTAAGCCTTCAGCTATTAAATTATTTGCAAAGTCACCTTTATATTCGCCACTTTCTACAAGTGGCACGAATGTTGGACAAGCTAGTGGAATAATATGTGTTGACGTATTGAGTGACAACAAGGCTTCTTCATACGCCCCACTTTTAATCGTTCCTTCTGTTGCAAGCACAACGACTTCATGTCGCTTCGTTTTCTTTACAGCTGCACGTGCGCCAGCATTGATAACACCTAGTACCGGAAAAGGCATATTTCTTTGTAAACTTTCGAGTGCTACTGCAGTCGCTGTATTACAAGCTATAACGAGCATCTTAACATTCATTTTTTCGAGTGCTTTTGCCATTTGCCAAGTAAAATTCCGTACTTCCTGACGACTTCTTGGACCATACGGACACCTTGCTGTATCGCCAATATAATAAATCGTTTCGTTTGGCAATCGCTTCATGATTTCTTTTGCTACGGTTAAACCGCCTACTCCTGAGTCAATAACGCCTATCGGGGCATTCATACTTTCCGCCTCAATCCTGTTTCATGTGTACATGTAGTTTCTCTAAGTAGCTTGATAATTGCGCGACTTCTTGTTCATTAAAACCAACAAGCATCTCTTGCAAGTATTGCTGTCTTTTTTCAATAACTTCTTGAATAATACGTTCGCCTTTTTCGAGAAGATGAACGACAACGACACGGCGATCATTTTCATCACGCACACGCTTGACTAATTCATTTTTCTCCATTCGGTCCACTAAATCTGTTGTCGTGCTAAAAGCTAAATATAAACGGTTTGATAATTCGCCAATTGTAATATCACCAAGCTCTTCTAACCACTGTAATGCAACAAATTGTGGCGGCGTAATCGCATAATCGGAAACAATTTCTCTTCCCTTTTGCTTCACGATGGCCGCTATATAGCGTAATTCCTTTTCAACCGTTGCAACGGTTTCAGGTGAGTGCTTTGTTACTTCATCCGACATATAACTATTTCACTCCTAAAAATACGTTGAATAGTTCTATTTTGTCGTTTTTTTCACGAAATAGCAAGTGTCCATTAGTCTAATTTAAATTCTTCCAAGCGTAACAGCTCAATTAACGCCTGAGATCGATTCGTTACACCTAGCTTTTGAATTGTATTGGAAATGTGATTTCGCACTGTTTTTTCACTAATACCAAGCTGCTCTGCAATATCTCTCGTTGTTTTTTCAGCTAATAAAAGCGCAAATATTTCACGTTCTCGGTTTGTTAAAAGAGAACGATGATGAGAGCCATTCATTCAGTTACACCCTCCTCCCCCGCACGTATTGTAACTTATGTTAAGGGGCAGGAAGCGGTGACGGCTATTTGCATGATTATTCCATGTTTCCTTAAAAATTTCGAAAATTACATAGATACATTCGTAAATTTTACGTAAAATGTAATTCCTACTATTTTAATAAATTTACATATAGTTACATATTGAACTAGTGAGGTAGAATAGCCAACTGAATTAATTTCGTTTTTTCTTCCTCTGAGATCGGCACACTTTTACCTGTGCGAGGGTCCATTTGCACAATCGTTCCACGACCAGTGAAACAAATTTCGTCCTTTTGATTTTTTGCTAGATAATGAATATCCATCGACGAATTCCCAACTTGTGCGATTTTTGTATAAATGCGTAGAACATCATCAAAGAAAACCTGCTTTACATAATCACATTGTAAATCGGCTACTATTGGTATAGATTGTATATCATCCCCTGCAGAAGGCATTAAAATACCTAAATGTCGGAAATAATCAATTCTTGCTTGCTCAAAATATGTAAAGCTAATCGTATTGTTCATATGACCATACATGTCTGTTTCTGAAAATCGCACGCGTACCTCACTATAAAATGAAAATCCCTTTTCCCACTCTTGAAAATTATCGATATAATTTGCCTTCATGATATACCATCCCCTGTCATATAATTGCCCGTCTGATCATCAACCGAGTTATGATGACGGTTAACAAAATGAATCCATATTCATTATAAAAGAAAATGCTATATTATCATAGAAAAAACACGAATAATCATCTTGTTGACTATTCATTTCTATAACTATAAAAAACTCCCTCACACAAAGTGTAAGGGAGTTTAGCTTGTCCGTATATTAGTCTACATAGTGGTCAGAACCGAAGAAGTTACGGAACATTTGCACTGAAGTAGCACGGTTTAATGAAGCGATTGATGTTGTTAAAGGAATCCCTTTTGGACATGCAGCAACACAGTTTTGAGAGTTACCACAGTTCGCAAGGCCACCATCGCCCATAATCGCATTTAAACGTTCGTCTTTAATCATTGCACCAGTTGGGTGAGTGTTGAAAAGACGTACTTGTGATAATGGAGCTGGCCCGATGAATGAAGCTTTTTCAGATACGTTCGGACATGCTTCCATACATACACCACAAGTCATACATTTAGATAATTCATAAGCCCATTGACGTTTACCTTCTGGCATACGTGGACCTTCACCTAAATCATACGTACCATCGATTGGTACCCATGCTTTAACTTTTTTAAGCGCGTTGAACATACGTTCACGGTCAACTTGTAAGTCACGAATAACAGGGAATGTCTTCATTGGCTCCAATTTAATTGGTTCAGTCAATTGGTCAACAAGTGTTGAACATGATTGACGTGGACGGCCATTGATCACCATTGAACATGCACCACAAACTTCTTCTAAACAGTTCATATCCCATGATACTGGCGATGTGTTTTCACCATTTTCAGTAACAGGATTTTTTTGAATTTCCATTAAAATAGAAATTACGTTCATACCATGACGGTAAGGCACTTGGAATTTTTGCCAGTAGCTATCGCCGCCCTGTGTATCTTGACGTAAGACTTCTACTTTAACCATTCTTCCAGTATTAGCTGAGATTTGCATAACTTTTAGTCTCCTTTCGCAGAGTAGTCGCGTTTACGTGGTGGGATTAAAGAAACGTCGACTTCTTGGTACGTGATGATTGGATTACCAGTAGTTGGGTCAAACTTCGCCATTGTTGTTTTCAAGAATTGCTCGTCATCACGATTAGGGAAATCAGGTTTATAGTGCGCACCACGAGATTCGTTACGTAATAGTGCACCTTTTGTCATTACTTTTGCAAGCACTAACATATTTTTAAGCTGACGTGTAAAGTGCGCGCCTTGATTGCTCCATTTTTGCGTATCATTGATGTTGATGTTGTTCCAGCGCTCAGTAAGCTCATCAAGTTTTTTCAATGTATCTTCAAGCTGATCATTGTAACGTACTACAGTCATTGTAGCAGTCATCATTTCACCAAGCTCTTTATGCAGTAAGTAAGCGTTTTCTGTGCCTTCCATTTTCATGATAGCATCCCATTTCGCTTGTTCCTCTGTTACACGAGCATCGTAAATCTCTTGTGGAAGATCTTCAGCATGCTTTTTAAGATGTTTTACATAATCTACTGCGTTTGGTCCTGCAACCATACCACCGTAAATAGCAGATAATAATGAGTTTGCACCAAGACGGTTTGCACCATGTTGAGAGTAATCACATTCACCTGCTGCAAATAGACCAGGAATTTCAGTCATTTGATTGTAGTCAACCCATAATCCACCCATTGAATAGTGAACTGCTGGGAAAATTTTCATTGGTAATTTACGTGGGTCATCCCCTACGAATTTTTCGTAGATTTCGATGATACCACCAAGTTTAACGTCCAATTCATGTGGATCTTTATGTGAAAGATCTAGGTATACCATGTTTTCGCCATTGATACCAAGTTTTTGGTTTACACAAACGTCGAAAATTTCACGTGTTGCAATATCACGTGGTACTAAGTTACCATAAGCTGGGTATTTCTCTTCTAAGAAGTACCAAGGTTTACCGTCTTTATAAGTCCAAATACGACCACCTTCACCACGAGCTGATTCTGACATTAGACGGTTTTTGTCATCTCCAGGAATCGCTGTTGGGTGAATTTGAATGAATTCACCATTCGCATATGAAGCACCTTGTTGATAAACGATAGAAGCAGCAGAACCTGTGTTAATAACAGAGTTTGTTGTTTTACCGAAGATAATACCAGGGCCACCAGTCGCCATAATAACAGCGTCTGCACGGAATGATTTAATTTCTTCTGTACGCATATCTTGCGCTACGATACCACGGCAAACGCCGTCTTCATCGATAATAACACCAAGGAATTCCCAGTGTTCATATTTATTTACTAAACCAGCTACTTCATGAGAACGAACTTGCTCATCTAGCGCATATAGTAATTGTTGACCAGTTGTTGCACCAGAGAAAGCTGTACGGTGCATTAAAGTACCACCAAAACGACGGAAATCTAAAAGTCCTTCTGGTGTACGGTTGAACATAACACCCATACGGTCCATTAAGTGAATAATGCCAGGTGCTGCGTCACACATACCTTTTACTGGTGGTTGGTTCGCTAAGAAGTCCCCACCATATACTGTATCATCAAAGTGAATCCATGGAGAATCCCCTTCACCTTTTGTATTTACCGCACCATTAATTCCGCCTTGCGCACAAACAGAGTGTGAGCGTTTTACAGGAACTAATGAGAATAAATCAACTTCAGTACCAACTTCAGCTGCTTTAATCGTTGCCATCAGACCGGCAAGACCACCGCCGACAACAATTATTTTGCTTTTCGCCATGATTATTTCTCACTCCTCTTAAAAAATTGCAATGATTGCATGTGCTCTATCGTAGCTTCTATTGAATTATACGAAAGCTAAAATAGCTGCCACACCAACTACACTTAGAATTACGAAAATAATGTTTGTTACGTAAGTAGCAATCTTTTGAGACTGAGGAGATTGTGTAATACCCCAGCTTACTAGGAATGCCCATAAACCGTTAGATAAGTGGAAAGTTGCTGATAAAATACCAACAATGTAGAATCCAAGCATGAATGGATTAGCAACGATATTCGCCATCATGTCGTAATCAACGTGTGTGCCAAGTGCTTTTTGAATACGAGTTTGGAAAATATGCCATGCGATGAATATCACTAAGAATACACCAGTAAAACGTTGTAAAGAGAACATCCAGTTACGGTACGTGCTGAAACGTCCTGTGTTTGGTGTAGCAGTGAATGCAATGTAGACACCATAGAATGCGTGGAACATTAATGGAATATAGATGACAATCCATTCAACTAGGATAAGGAATGGAATCTTTTCCATTACTGCGGTAGCATCGTTGTAACTTTCTGCCCCGCCTGTTGCTGTAAAGTTAATGAACAGGTGCATCGTTAAAAACAGACCTACTGGAATGATCCCAAGTAGAGAATGTAAGCGACGCCATAAAAACTCTCGATCTTTCGACAAGACTGTTACCCCCCTTAGTACTTAAAATAGCACAACAAAAGAAGTCATCATTTTGTAAATGATACTTCATTGACTGTGTATTTCATCATGGTACAATATTATGACATGTTTATTGTACTCTCAAGAGCTACGAGCGTCAAGGCAACTCGGAGTTTTTCATAGAGCTTATTAAAGAACTAATCTAGTACATGATGCGTCGTTTTTTCTCGAAAAATCTATCATTACTTTATTACCCTTAAATTTTAAGAAAATTCTAAGAAAGAAGGATAACAATGTTAAACACTCCATCTCCTACAATCTCATCATTTGGCTATGAGATCATTCGTGATCATATTCTATCTTCTATACTCGGTAAACATGAAGATGATGTCCTTTATTGGGCAGGTAAAGAGCTTGCTCGCAAGTTCCCATGTAAAAGTCAAGATGAACTTATCGCATTTTTCGCAGATGCCTGCTGGGGTACATTAGAGCTTATGAAGGAATCAAAGGATGGACGCATTTTCCAGTTGACAAACGACCCTGAAATTCTGCAAATTAAACAACGTAGCTTTAAACTTGAAGCAGGATTTATAGCAGAGCAAATTCAACTAGCTAAAGGCTATCTTACAGAATGCTATAATGAAAAGCGAGAAAAGCAACAATACGTCATGTTTACAGTCAAATGGGACGTCAAAGAACGTATTATGAATACCATTCCCTCAGAGTAATAAAAAGGATTGTCTCCCCCTAACGGGATGACAATCCTTCTTTTTTCTTCCTTTAATTTCGGACAATTACATAAAATGCTGTTTCTTCTATTATTATATGTAAAGTGCTTGCTCTAAATTAAACTCATCATGCAGTGCATTAGCTGCTTGGATCATATCATCCTGTGGTACAACAACAGAAACTTTTATTTCAGAAGTACTTACCATTTTTACAGGGATATTTTCACAACGTAACCGATCAAACATACGAGCAGCAACACCTGGATTAGAGGCCATGCCTGAACCAATAATGGAAACTTTCGCCAACCCTATTTCGAAGTCTGCAAAACTAAATCCGAGTGATAATTTACTATCTTCTAGAACACGTAATGCTTCTGCAAATTCCTCTTTTAAAATGGAAAACGAAACAGTTGGTTTCAGCCCATCAATAATGGCTTGAACAATAATATCTACATTAATGCGGTTCTCAGCAAGAATAGTAAATATATCTGCTAATGAAGCATTAGAGAAAGCATCATACCCTACTGTTAAACGAATAATATCTGATTCAAAGGCCACGCCACGAACAACTAAGTTTTTTTCCATTTCCACTTCCTCCTTCAATAAAGTGCCTACCGACTCTACTAAACTTGAGCGTATGATAACAGGCATTTGAAATTTCTTTGCTAACTCCACCGCACGTGGATGTATGACATGAGATCCTAAATGAGATAATTCCAACATTTCATCATAGGAAATTTCCTGTAGCTTTTGGGCATATGTCACATAACATGGATCTGCTGTATAAACACCGTCCACATTTGTATACATATCAGCTCGCTCCGCTTCCAATGCGATGGCAAGCGCTACAGCTGCCGTTTCAGCTCCACCTTTCCCAAGCATGGTGATATTGTGATCTTCGTCAACCCCTTGTTCCCCAGCAATGACTACAATTTGTCCCTGTGCAAAGTGTTCTTCGATTCGACTAACATCAATATAGTCGATACGCGCATGCCGATACATACCATCCGTATGAATACCTGCCTGCCATCCAGTCAGAGACACAGCCTGATAGCCCGCGTCCTGTAAGGCAATGGCAAATAAAGCACTAGATAATTGAGAGCCTGTAGACAAAACTGCATCTAATTCTCGTTTTGACACATCGTCAGTTAGTTGATGTACCATCATTTTCATTTCTTTGGCAGTATGTCCCATTGCTGCAACAACTACCACTACATCAAATCCTCTGTCCTTTTCAGCAATCGCTTTCCGAGCTGCCCGTTGGATTTGTTCAGTAGAAGCTAATGCAGCTCCTCCAAACTTCATCACGATTTTAGCCATTTCTTTCGTTCTCCCTTCCAGTCCATGTATTTCACCTAATTACAGGAGACAAAACCGTTTCTAGAAAAACTAAAAGGCAGCATCCACATAACGTGAAAGCTGCCTATAACATGTACAATAATCGTAACTTGCGCATGTGTGATAGCTCTCCGAAACGTTTAGAATCGACAGTCTTACATTTCTTAAATGCAAAACCAGTACAGCAATGGAAACAACAACGCTGTACTTCGGCAAGCTCCCCTTTCACACAATATCTCTGGACTTGTCCATCCTCCATTGTGTTACTCTTGAATCTTGCACCTCTATCATCACCTTAAAGTGAATGTATTCAATTCATTAAGCCTTAGCGTAAACAAGCTAGTCACGCCAGTTATCTCTCCATAACATTGAAAACAATGTTATTTACAACCATAGCACATGCCTATTCCTTTGACAATGATTCTTGCTGAAAATAGCTAAAAATTTGGCTTGCTAAATTAGCGGGCATCCCTGCCTCCTGTAAAGCTAGCTCGCTCGCCTCTCGAATTTTTTTGACTGATCCGAAATATTTAAGCAACTGTTGCTTACGTTTTGGTCCTACCCCTTCAATATGATCTAGTACAGATTGAATGGCATGCTTCTCATGCTGTTGACGCAAGAAGGTAATAGCAAAGCGGTGGACTTCGTCTTGAATTCGTTGTAATAAATAAAAGCCATCACTTGTACGTTTTAAGGCAATCACCTCTGGCGGATCACCAAACAATAGCTGAGATGTATTATGCTTGTCATCCTTGGCTAAGCCAGCAATCGGTATGACAAGACCAAGCTCATCTTCTAGTACTTCACGGGCTACTTCCATTTGCCCCTTACCACCATCAATTAACACTAAATCTGGTAATGGTAGACCTTCCTTTAAAACACGTATATATCGCCGACGTATAACCTCCTGCATTGCACCGTAATCATCATGCTTGGCTGCTGTACGCGTTTTATATTTTCGGTATTCCTTTTTCGCAGGCTTCCCATCAATGAAAACAACCATGGCAGATACTGCATCTGTTCCATGCATATGACTATTATCAAAAGCCTCAATTCGTAAAGGTGCACTAATACCCATTGCTTCACCAAGTGCCTCACAAGCGCCAATCGTACGTTCTTCCTGACGTTCTATCAGCTGGAATTTAGCTGCCACAGCAATTTCGGCATTTTTGGTTGCTAATTCAACCAGTTCCTTCTTTTGACCTCTTTTTGGTGTGAGAACTTTGATCTCTAATAATTCCGTTAAGATGGCTGCATCAATGGCTTGTGGAATAAAAATTTCTTTTGGCTTAATATGCTCTGGCTTTTCATAAAAGCGCCCAACAAATGTTAAGAATTCTTCCTCTGCATCTTGATAGATCGGGAAAATCGAGACATCACGCTCAATCAGTTTACCTTGGCGTACAAAGAAAACCTGAACACACATCCACCCTTTTTCAACGGCATAGCCAAATACATCGCGATTTGTTGTATCACTTGATACTATTTTTTGTTTCTGCATGACCGTATCAATATGGGCAATTTGATCTCGAAATTCCTTCGCTCGTTCAAATTCTAGGTTTTCAGCGGCTGCAAGCATTTTAACTTCAAGCTCTTTTTTGACTGCCTCCACACCACCATTGAGAAACTTCGTCATATCCTCAATCATCTCTTGATAAACCTGACCATCAATTTCCTTAACACAAGGTGCTAAGCATTGACCCATGTGATAGTACAAGCAAACCTTGGAGGGTAATTGTACACATTTGCGCAACGGATACAATCGATCCAATAGTTTTTTCGTTTCGCTCGCTGCATAGGCATTCGGATAAGGACCAAAATATTTAGCCTTATCCTTTTTTACCCTCCGTGTTGTAATCAGACGAGGATGTTTTTCATTCGTAATTTTTAAATATGGATAGGTCTTATCATCCGTTAACATGACATTATATTTTGGATCATGTAACTTGATGAGATTCAGCTCTAAAATAAGTGCTTCAATATTAGATGATGTCACGATATACTCAAAATCTTCTATTTCACCTACAAGTCTTTGAGTTTTCCCTTCATGTGTTCCAGTAAAATAGGAGCGTACACGGTTTTTCAGAACTTTTGCTTTACCGACATAAATGATTGTCCCTTGTCGATCTTTCATCAAATAGCAGCCAGGCTGATCCGGTAAAATATCCAGTTTTCGCTTTATTAAATCGTTCATTACCTACCTGCCCCCCCTAAGTAAAAATTCCCCTCAATGAATCCTATTAGTTATTTTTCTTTATTATATAACGAAAAAAAGCCGAACACATCTATTGATGGCTCGGCTTTGTGAACTTCATTCATTACGCATGTTTTGCGATAAATGCTTCTAAAGCTTCTTTCGGTTGGAAGCCTACAGTTTTGTCAACTAATTCTCCATCTTTAAATAATAGTAAAGACGGGATTGACATAATTTGATACTGAGCTGCAGTACCTTGGTTATTGTCAACGTCAACTTTTACAATTTTAGCCGCACTACCTGCAGCGTCCATTTCTTCAAGAACTGGCCCAATCATTTTACATGGTCCGCACCAAGCAGCCCAAAAGTCTACTAGTACTAACCCTTCTTTAATATCGTCCTGGAACGTAGCATCTGTTGCATGTACAATTGCCATTTGAAATCCTCCTTAAACTTACTATGATTGTAGTATAGCATGGATAAATTCACTTGAGCGAACAATCTGCCTACAATGTATTTTTTATGCAAAACTGTGTTGAAAAATTAAATTACAGCCATTAATTGACTTGATAACGACCTTTCAATACATAGGTTAACGTAATAAAAAGATAGATAGATAACGTAATACTTGTCACGATAATAGATGTGGTAAAAATAATGCCAATGAGAATCGCACTTAACGCCAGTATGGCTATCCAAGTGGTATAAGGGAACCATTTTACTTCATAGGCACTTGTATTCTCTGCTTGTTTTTTACGTGATTTTAAATGAGCAATCGCAATAATTAACCAAATAAATAGCACAGTATAACCAAGTGATCCCATTAAGAAATCAAAGGTTTTGCTTCCAGCATATAAAGATAAAATGACGCCTAAATACATCGCTAATGTACACATTAAAATGGAATATACCGGTACTTTTCGTTTCGATAAATGAGCAAAGACTTTAGGCACACGTCCGTCTACAGCCTGTGTATATAGTACACGTGATGAACCATAAAGTCCTGAATTCATCGATGAAATAATGGCCAGTAAAACAACAGCGTTCATAATATGGTCTGCCCCTGGAATACCAACCATTTTAAAAACCATGACAAATGGGCTTTCAGGAACCCCATTTACTTCATTCCAAGGAATCAAGCTTACGATAATAAAGAAAGGCAGTAAATAAAAAGTAACAATACGTACTAATGTACTGCGAACAGCTTTCGGTACTACTTTTTCAGGATTTTTCGTTTCAGCTAATGTAATCCCGATGATTTCTGTACCACCATAAGAGTAGATAACTACAAGCATAGCAGCAATTAATCCCTTTGATCCATTAGGGAAAAAACCACCATGCTCCGTTAAGTTAGCAAAACCAACAGCACTATGGTTTCCAAACGTAACAAGCAATAAAATAAGTCCTGCAATGATAAAGACAATAATAACGGTAATTTTGATTAATGCTAGCCAATATTCTGTTTCTGCAAAGATTTTTACGGATAATAAATTAATGGCTGTTACTAACACTGAAACAGATAGTGCGAGTATCCAAATTGGATATTCTGGTAACCAATATTGAATAAAAATAGCAGCAACGACAGACTCTGCTGCAATATTTAAAACCCACATTTTCCAGTAGATCCAATCCAGGAAATACGCAGGGTATTTGCCTAACACTGATTGCACTAAATCTCTAAAGGTTCTTGCTTCTTTATTACGAACGGCCATTTCTGCTAAGCCTTGCATGACAAATAATAAAATAATGCCACCTATTAAATAGGCAATCAACACGGATGGCCCTGCCATATCAATGGCTGCACTACTTCCTTTAAATAATCCCGCACCAATGGCACCACCTAACGCCATCATCGTGATATGACGCGAGGTCATTGTTCTTGTTAATTGTTGCTTGTTGTTTTCCACTTTCTTACCTCCTAAAAATCAAAAAAGCATATCGTCTATTCCTTCATCATCAAATGAAAGAAGAGACGATATGCTATAAGCAAACCGCGGTACCACTCTAATTGGTTCTTGAGAACCCAGCTTAAAAACCTTGTAACGAAGGTTAACCGTCAAACAAATAGAATAATCTGATAATTCTATTTGTGTTACCACTCCTAGGCAAGTTCAAAGTCTTATTGGTCTGCGTTGCACCAACCCGCAGCTCTCTTTACCGAATAATGAACTTTTACTACTCCTAATCTTTGCGTTTCAAATCATTATTGTATCCATCACTATAATGTCTAACGTTAATTATGTCAATATTTTATTTTGCAATAATTTTCAAATAGTGCTGCTTGTAAAGAAAACCATATAAAAAAGCAGGAAGAGTTATCCCTTCCTGCATCTGCTTTACGCGTTCACTTTTAATGCTTTAAATTCTTCAATTAGAAGCGGAATGACTTCAAATAAATCTCCAACGATACCGTAATCCGCTACTTTGAAAATATTTGCTTCTGGATCTTTATTAATGGCAACAATGACTTTTGAATTGGACATTCCAGCTAAATGTTGAATTGCGCCCGAAATACCAGCTGCAATATAAAGATCTGGTGTTACGACCTTACCTGTTTGTCCGATTTGAAGCGAATAATCACAGTATTCAGCGTCACATGCACCACGTGATGCGCCAACTGCACCGCCTAGTAAATCTGCTAGCTCTTTTAATGGCTCGAAGCCTTCTTCTGACTTCACGCCACGACCACCAGCAACAACTACTTTCGCCTCTGAAAGATCTACACCTTCTGAAGATTTACGAACAACTTCTTTAATAATTGTACGAAGGTTTGTAATCTCTGCAGTAATTGCAGACACATCACCTGTTTTACCTTCTGCTTTTTCTAAAGGTGTAATGTTATTTGGACGAATAGAAGCTAAAACAACGCCTTCTTTCACTTTCACTTTTTCAAAAGCTTTACCAGAGTAAATTGGTCGGATGAATACTACATCATCGCCTGCACCTTCAATAGCAGTGACATCAGATACTAGACCTGCTTGCAATTTGCTTGCAATTTTTGGCGATAAATCTTTCCCATTTGCTGTATGACCGAAGACAATACCAGCTGGTTGTTCTTGCTCGATAACAGCTAATAGTGCTTGACTATAGCCATCAGATGTATATTGTTTTAAATGTGGGTGTTCCACTGTTACTACACGATCAGCACCGTATTCAAATAATGGACCTGTTAAACTTGCTACAGCATCCCCTAAAAGTACCCCAACAACTTCGCCACCATCAGCGATTTGTTTTGCAGCTGCAATTGCTTCGAAAGAAACATTACGTAAGCTTCCTTCACGAACTTCACTTAATACTAATACTTTTTTTGACATAGCATATTCCCTCCGTTACCCTTTAAGATTCGATTGACATCAAATAATTAAACTACTTTTGCTTCTGTGTGAAGTAGATTTACCAATTCTTTTGCTTGTGCAGAAAGGTCGCCTTCTAAAATACGGCCTGCTGCTTTTTGAGCTGGTAAGAAGATGTCTACTGTTTCGATCTTCACTTCTACATCATCTTCATCGATATCTAAATCATCTAACTCAAGCTCTGCAAGCGGTTTCTTTTTCGCTTTCATAATACCTGGTAGAGATGGGTAACGTGGCTCATTTAAACCTTGCTGAGCTGTTACTAATAACGGTAAAGAAGTTTCAATTACCTCTGAATCTCCTTCGATATCACGAACAATTTTCGCAGATGTTCCGTCAATTTCAAGTTTCGTAATCGTTGTTACATAATTCATATCCAATAAATCAGCAACACGTGGACCAACTTGCCCTGAACCACCATCAATCGCAACATTTCCTGTTAAAATTAAATCTGCATCTTTATCTTTTAAGTATTCAGCTAATAGATAAGCTGCTGCATTTTGGTCTAGCTCATCTAAATCATCTTCTGTGTTAATAAGCACTGCTTCGTCAGCACCCATAGCAAGTGCTGTACGTAATTGCTTCTCTGCATCCTCGCCACCAATTGTCACTACTGTTACTTTACCACCAGCAGCATCGCGAACTTGGATTGCCTCTTCAATGGCATATTCATCGTAAGGGTTGATAATGAATTCTGCGCCGTCCTCTTGGATTTTGCCACCCGACACAACGATTTTTTCTTCTGTATCAAACGTACGTTTAATTAATGCAAAAATGTTCATATATCCATACCTCCTGGAACGTTTTATAATTCTAAGTAAACTTATAAATATTATATATTTTCAGTTTCGATAACGCCGATAACATACTTAACGTTGCTATCGACATTTGGAAAATTATTTGCCAGTAAACACAGGCTCACGCTTTTCAATGAATGCTTGAATTCCTTCTTTGGCATCTTCTGTAACAAATACTGTCCCAAAGGATTTCGCCTCTGCTTCAATGCCTTCATAGAATGATGCATGCTTTGCATATTGCAATGTTTGAATAGCCGCTTTTAAAGCGATTGGGCTTTTCTTAGCAATGCTCTTAGCAATTTTTAACGTTTCTTCTAGTAGTGTTTCGTCTGAGAATGAACGGTTCGCTAAGCCCCACTGAACAGCTTCGGTACCAGAGATTGGTTCACTTGTAAACATCATTTCAGCAGCCTTTGCTACACCAACATAGCGTGGTAAGCGCTGTGTACCGCCAAAACCAGGAATAAGGCCTAATTGTAATTCAGGTAAACCTAGTTTCGCAGATTCAGTGACAAATCGCATATGACAGCTCATTGCTAACTCAAGCCCTCCGCCTAATGCCGCACCATGGATGGCTGCAATTACAGGCTTAGAAAATGATTCAACACGCTCAAAAACCTGCTGCCCGTTGCTAGCTAGCTTTGTAAATTCCTCTCCAGATTCTACCCCAATAAATTCTTTAATATCTGCCCCTGCAGAGAAGAAACGGCCTTCACCATGAAGTACAAGGACTCTTACAGCATCATCGTGTTCTACAGCATCTAGCACAGCGTTAACTTCTGCAATAATACCGCGAGATAATGCATTTGCTGGTGGACGTGCAATTGTAATAATCGCTACTCCATCTTCTACTTTCCAACTTAGAAATTCCATTTCTCCACATCCTTTTAAGCTTTAATGCCGTTCAGGATTAATGCCTGAACCTTTGGAACCTGTTCCATCAAATCATATCGATAGTCATTCATAACCCACGACGTAATAGTTTCATCAATTGTTCCAAAAACCATTTGTCGTGCCAAGCGTACATCCATCGTCTGATTGAACTCACCTGTAAGCATACCCTCGATTAAAATTTGATCGAGTAGCTGTAAATACTCACGCAATACCGAATTAATTTTTAATCGTAAGTCTTTGTTTGACTGGCGAAGCTCTAATTGTGTGACAGTTGCTAGGTATCGATCTGTCGCTAGAACATTAAAATGATTTTCAATCATTCGTGAAAGTTTGTCTTTAGACGTACTCCCATTTTCTATTATATCTTGTAATGACTCTACAAAAACAGCCATTTTTTCATTAAAGACAGAAATTAATATATCTTCTTTATTTTTAAAATATAAATAGATTGTTCCATCGGCCACCCCTGCCTGTTTGGCGATTTTCGATACTTGCGCTTGGTGATACCCATTTTCCGCAATAACGATGACAGCTGCATCAATAATTTGTTTATATTTTGGCTTATCTCGTTTCACTTATATATCACCACCTAAAAAACATGCGCACGTCTATATGATCGATATGACGTGTGAACCTAAAAAAATATGAAAATATGAATGGTCATTCATTCATATTTTCATATTATATTTTACGGCATCGCTTGTCAATACTTTCACACGTATTTATTTCGCTTCTTTATTCGCTAATTTTGTTTTTTCTTCTTCAACTAAAGTACGACGCAAAATTTTCCCAACAGCTGTTTTTGGCAGCTCTTCTCTAAATTCATAATAACGCGGAACTTTAAAAGCCGCTAGATGCTGACGGCAATATTTATTTAATTCGTCCTCAGTAATCGAATATCCTTCTTTTAAAACAATATAAGCTTTTACTGTTTCACCACGATACGGATCAGGTATGCCTGCCACTACGCACTCTTGAATCTCTTCACGTTCATATAACACTTCTTCCACTTCACGAGGATAAATATTAAAGCCGCCTGCTATGATTAAATCCTTTTTACGATCTACTACATAGAAGAAGCCTTGCTCATCCATATAACCAAGATCACCTGTTAAAAACCAACCGTCGGCAAATGTCGCTGCTGTATCCTCTGGACGGTTCCAGTAGCCTTTCATCACTTGTGGTCCTTTAACAGCGATTTCACCCACCTCACCAATGGGTAGCACTTCCGTATCCCCTGTACGTAAAATAACCGCTTCTGTATTTGGCCAAGGTAAACCAATCGAGCCAATCACCCGCTTACCCCAAATTGGCGTAGCATGTGTTACAGGTGAGGTTTCAGTTAACCCATACCCTTCTACTAGCTTCCCGCCAGTAACGGCTTCAAACTTCTCTTGCACTTCAATCGGCAATGAAGCAGAACCGCTGAGGCATGCCTTAATGGATGATAAATCATAATTCGCAATGTCTGGGTGATTTAAAAGGCCGATGTATAAGGTTGGTGCACCGGGGAACAGTGTTGGTTTTTGTTTATCAATCGTTTTTAATGCCGTTTCTGCATCAAATTTCGGTAAAAGCACCATTCTATTTTGAGTGAATACAGATAAAAGCATAACAGTTGTCATACCATAGACGTGGAAGAATGGCAGAATGCCCATAATGGTTTCTTCACCATGCACACATCTATACATCCATGCATCACACATTGTCGTATTGGCAATCAAATTTTTATGGGTCAACATAACCCCTTTTGGGAAGCCTGTTGTTCCACCCGTATATTGAAGCAATGCTAGGTCCTCTTCAAAATCAAATGGAATATTGTCAATCACCTTAATCGGTGCAGAGCGCATTATTTCTGAAAATAGGTGATTTTGACCGCTATGTTCAACCTTAACACTAAAGCCATACTGCTTCTTTTGAATAAATGGATAGACTAAATTTTTCGGGAATGGTAAATAGTCCTTAATAGCTGTTACAATGACATTTTCAAGTGACGTCTCTTTCATAATTTTCATGACTCTTGGATATAAAATATCCATTACGAGAATAACCTTTGCTCCTGAATCAGCCATTTGGTATTGAAGCTCTCGTTCAGTATAAAGTGGATTTGTTTGTACTACAACAGCACCTGCATACATGGCACCATAGTAAGCGATTACACTTTGTGGCGTGTTAGGTAGCATAATCGCTACTCGATCTCCTTTTTCCACACCTAGTGTTTGTAAATAGTTTGCGAACCTTAAAGCTGACTCATATAGCTCGGTGTACGTCAAATCCTTTCCCATAAAATGAATCGCTACTTTGGATGGATTCTTTTTATAGGCACGTGTCAAAAACTCTTGCACTGGAATTTCCTCAAACGTTAAAGACGATGGTACTTCTTCAGGATAATTTGCTAGCCATGGTTTTGCTGTCATACGTCCTCTCCCCTTTGTCCCAAACTTTGTCAATTCTTATATTTATTATAATGAAAAAGAAATACAGTTTCAAACAGAAAATAGAAAATAAATGCATTTTCGATTAATTATTATGCAATTCACAACATTAATATGATTGGTATTTATCGGGATTTGTTTGAGCAGACCTTATGAATACTCATTCATTCTTAAGTAACTTCCATACAAAAATGTTAGCTTATTTCTATATTATAAAAATATTTTTTCTACCCTACAGTAGAGTGATATGGGAGAAAATTAATAGGTTTTAGTAGAAATTCACGCAGCTTAAGTAAACAAAAAAACGCATCCTCACAAAGAGAATACGTTTTTTGTTTAAACCGTTAACATATAATAGACACCTACTGCCAAAAATGCAATACAGACAACGATTAGTACTTTTGCTAATTTTTCCATGTCATGACACTCCTATGCAATACTTGCCCCAATTACAAACGAAAGACCGACTGAAATGGTAAAGGAAATGAAACCAACTGAGCGATTATCATTGGCAATCTCTTGATCAACGTTAAAACGAGGTGTCATAAATTCAAATAAAAAATAGGCTACAATCAATAATGTAAAGCCAAAAAGACCCCAGCCGATCATTTCACTTAATGTGCTATGACGAGCAATGGAAAAGCGAAAGATATTACAAATCCCGAGTATTTTCCCACCTGTTGCAAGAGCCACAGCGACATTACCTTTTTTAATTTCTTCCCAATTTTTATATTTCGTAACGACTTCGAACAATGCCATCGAGACGACTAAACATAATACTACAACACTAAAATATCCTGCCGTTTCGATAATTGGATATCGCCAAAAGCCAGAATTCAGCATTTTTCTCCGTCCCCTTTATAGCTTATTTCAATTCAACAACTGTGACGCCTAAGCCCCCTTCACCGGCTTCACCAAAACGGAAGGATTTTACGCGCTTATGCTTTTTCAAATAGCTTTGAATACCTTGACGTAACGCCCCTGTACCAACGCCATGAATAATGGACACACGACCATAATTAGAGAGTAACGCATCATCAATATATTTCTCTGTTCTTAATATTGCATCCTCATAGCGTTCACCACGTAAATCTAATTCTAATTTCACATGACTATTTCGATTTTTCACACCAGCTGTTCGTAATATAGGCTCTTTTTCAGGTTTAATATACTCCAAATCACTATCCGAGATTTTCATTTTTAAAATCCCCATTTGGACAACCCATTCTGTATTCGACACCTTTTCTAACAAAGTACCCCGTTGACCATAGCTTAACACCTTTACCTCGTCTCCGACAACTAAGTTTTGTGCGCGGGCTTTGACTTGTGCCGCTTTTTTCAGCACTTTATTGTCTTCAAGTGGTGTTGCTTCTTCCAAGCGTTTACGTGCTTCAATCAATTCATGCTCCTTGACAACTTGATTAGCATTTTTACGCATTTCTCGAAGCTCTGCAATAATCGCTTCCGCTTCTCGTTTCGCTTCATCAACAATTTTACGTGCTTTTTCCTTCGCTTTCTTATCAAGCGCCTCTTTCCGCTCCTCGTAGGCTTGTACTTTATCTTGAAGCTCTTGACGTAATGTCTCCGATTCTAACAGTAATGCATGCGAACGTTCTGCATCATCTTCGGATTGGCGACGTGTTTCTTCCAATGAGGCTATCATGGATTCAACCTCATGTCGGTCTGTCCCAGTAAAGCCTTTAGCACGATCAATAATGGATTCAGGTAAACCAAGACGACTGGAGATTTCGAATGCATTAGAGCGCCCAGGTACTCCGATAAGTAGACGGTAGGTTGGGCTCAAAGTTTCAATATCAAACTCGACACTGGCATTAGCAACACCTGGACGATTATAGCCATATGCTTTAAGTTCAGGATAGTGAGTTGTCGCCATTACACGAGCACCTCGTCCATGTACTTCATCTAAGATTGAGATAGCTAAGGCTGCCCCTTCCTGTGGATCAGTACCTGCGCCCAACTCATCAAAAAGAACAAGTGATTCATGATCAAATTTTTGTAGGATGTCTACAATATTGACCATATGAGATGAGAACGTAGAAAGTGACTGCTCAATTGATTGCTCATCACCAATATCAGCAAACAATTGCTCAAATACTGCAAGCTCTGAGCCATCTAATGCCGGCACTGGTAATCCAGCTTGCGCCATTAATGTACACAGGCCAACCGTTTTTAATGTCACGGTTTTACCACCTGTGTTAGGACCTGTAATGACAATGGCTGTTATCTCTTTGCCAAATTCAATATCATTCGGAATAGCTGAATCCATTGGTAGCAGTGGATGACGTGCACGTACTAGTCGGATATAGCCATCCTGATTCATTTTAGGCATTGTACATTTATTCGCTTGTCCATATTTACCCTTTGCTAAAATGACATCGATATCGCCTAAAACCTTCACTAAGTTAAATAAATCTGATGCTACTTCTTGCACCATTGCACTTAAAGCTAATAAAATACGCTCAATCTCCGCCTGCTCTTTCATTTTCAAGCGATGAATTTCATTATTCGCTTGGACGACAGAATCTGGCTCGATAAATAAGGTTTGACCAGAAGAAGATTGATCATGGACAATCCCACCATAATGATGACGATATTCTTGCTTTACGGGAATGACAAAGCGGTCATTACGAATTGTCACAAGTGCATCAGAAAGCATTTTCGCAGCATTACTTCCACGAATTAGACTTTCCAGCTTAGAACGGACTTTCCCCTCTTCAGCACGCAAAGATTGGCGAATAGAGCGCAATGTTTGACTAGCAGAATCTAAGACAGCTCCATTATCATCAATACAGTTATTGATTTCATGTTGCAATCCTGTTAAGACAGGTATCGCTTCCTTTTTGGAGATGAAATGGGGAATTTCAATTACTTCATCAGCCTCTATATCTTCAATAAAATTGCGTAGAATTCTGCTCGCTCGAATCGTGCTCGAAATTTCCATTAGTTCTACTGCTGCTAGCATGCCTCCTATTTGAGCACGTCTGGCAGATGGGCGGACATCAAAAATCCCTCCCATTGGCACATTGCCCTTAACACGCAAAATGGATAATCCCTCATCCATTTCCTCTAATAATTGTACTACTTTATCAAAATCTGTTTGTGGCACAAGCTCCTCAATGGCAGATTTACCAATGGAAGAAGTGCAATAGGAAGCCACTTGTTGCCTAACTTTATCGTATTCTAGTGTTTTCAATGCGCGTTCTGCAATCACTGAGAACACCTCCTCAACCTATTTATTTCGTCGTATGAACGCTTCAAACTGTTCACGCGTCCATGTATTCACAATCATATCTTTCGGTAACCATGCTCTATTTGCATAGCGAACCCCAATATCCATAAAACGTAAATGTGCAATATCATGAGCATCTGTGTTGATAGCTACTGGCACACCTGCAGCAAAAGCCATTTCTAAATGTTCTACACATAAATCGAGACGATACGGATTTGCATTTAACTCTAAAATTTTACCATATTCCTTCGCCCAGGCAATTAACTGTTTCATATCTGGATTATAGCCATCACGGTCTTCAATAATTCGACCAGTTGGATGGGCAATCATATGGACATAGGGATTTTGCATAGCTGTTAGTAAACGTGCCATAATTTTATCCTGTGATTGTGTAAAGCTAGAATGAATTGAAGCAATAACAAAATCTAGCTCTTTTAGCACCTGATCTTCGAAATCAAGGGAGCCGTCTGGTAAAATATCCATCTCTGTCCCTTTAAACAAATGAAATTCTGGATGTGCCGCATTAAACGCTTCAATTTCTACACGCTGCTTTTCTAAACGCTCTGGCGTTAAACCATTTGCAACTTTTAAGAATTGTGAATGGTCTGTAATAACACTATACTGGTAGCCTCGTGCTAGTAACGCCTCGCCCATTTCTGCAACAGAGTATGCACCATCCGACCATGTCGTATGCATATGCAAATCAGCCTTAATATCTTCTAGTCGAACTAAGTTTTGAATCGTGTTTGTTTTATCAAATTCCACTGTTCCTGTCCGTAAGCTTGGTGGAATCCAAGGTAGATCAAAGTGAGCGAAAAATGCTGCCTCATCTTGGAACGTCAAAACAGTACCATCTTCCTGTTCCACACCATATTCACTTATTTTTTCACCACGTGCTTTGGCAAGTTGTCGCATACGGACATTATGATCTTTGGAACCTGTAAAATGATGTAGGGCAGTTGCATATTCATTGTCCTTCACTAATCGGAAATCAA
Organism: Lysinibacillus sp. FSL K6-0057; assembly: GCF_038630885.1. Classification (NCBI taxonomy): domain Bacteria; kingdom Bacillati; phylum Bacillota; class Bacilli; order Caryophanales; family Bacillaceae; genus Lysinibacillus; species Lysinibacillus sp. FSL K6-0057. Next base: position 3,660,748 of record NZ_CP152047.1, read on the forward strand.
CGCTAACTGGCTCTTCTAATTCTAAAATCACTGAAATTTTAGTATCTCCTGCTGCCACTACTTCTTGAATGGCCAAGCCCTTTAACAACTTTTCGCGTACTTGCTCAACTTCTTCTGTCACGACAATAAAATCAATATCTTTACTTGTTTCTAGCGCTCGACGGAAGCTGCCAGCCACTGAAAAACGTTCTACTTCCTTCATACTACCTAGAAGCGCCTCAATTTGTAAAACCACAGGCTCTAGCTGCCAAATTGGTAGACGTTCTGAACGATTTGCTAAATTGGCTAGTTCCTTTAAAATTTTTTCCTCAGTTTTTACTGCAAATCCTGCTAATTCACGTACTTTCCCTGCTTCACATGCTGCCTTCAAGCTTTCTGCTGAGTCAATGCCTAACTCTTGGTGAAGTTTCGCAATTTTTTTTCCTCCCAAGCCAGGCAATTTTAACAATGGCAGTAACCCTTTAGGTACAATTTCTTCTAACTCCTTTAACAAGCTCGATTCACCTGTTGCCATTAAGTCCTCTATAACAGCCGCAGTACCCTTGCCAATACCTTTGAGTTTTGTTACATCATCCATTTCGCTTAATGAACGCTCGTCCCCCTCAAGTGCTGCTGCAGCTTTTCGAAAGGCCGATACCTTGAATGGATTTTCTCCCTGTAATTCCATATATAAAGCAATTTTTTCGAGCGTGCGAATAATTGTTTTTTTATTCATTGGTAATTCCTCCTATCGTAAAAACACTTCCCTCAAGACAGAGAGAAGTGCACAGTTACTATTGCATATAAATATACCACCAGTTTTGGAACATCTTTGTAATAATCGGCGTATGCTCCAACATGAGACCACTTAACAATGACTTCGACATTAAATTTTGAATGACATCTACTGGTAATAAGGCGCACACGTATAGCAAAATAAACATAATTAAATAGTTTTCAATCATGCCAAGTAGCGCCCCAAGCCAACGATTTACTGTATCTAGCACAGGTAAATACGCAATAAAGTCAAATATCGATGCCACGATTTGCAACGTTATTTTTACTGCAAAGAAAATAACAGCAAAGGCAATCACCCGATAAAAGGTGCGGTCTAAATCTAGACTATCAATAACAACGCCAAGGCTGCCTGTATCAGTGACACCCGGATACGGAACCCAAAATACAAATTTTTGTGCTAATGGCTTATAATAAATATACGCAACAATTAGAGCTACTACAAAGCTGACAATATGCATCATTTGTACAATGAAACCTCGTTTTGCACCGATGCCAATTCCAGCTAACAGTACCACTAATATGATTAAATCTAACATTCTCTTCAACCCTTTAATTTTTTCAATTCTTCTTCTAATTGCTCCATTCGTTCTTTTAACAGTAAATAATCATGTACTGTATTTACTGCTGTCAGAACAGCAAGTTTTGTGCTATCAAGTGAGGGATTATGTACGCTCATCTCGCGCATCCGGTCATCAACAATCGAAGCAACAAGTCGCATATGGCCAATGGATTCTGAGCCGACCATTTTATATGTATGACCATATATTTCCACAGAAATTTTATTCTTTTCTTGTTTTTCCATAGTCGCACCCTCCTATAAATTCGATGCACACACGATTTTAGAGGCCTGTGAGCACCATCACACAAAAAAGCTATTTATTATCATACCATGAAAGGTATAAAATTGTGAACAATGAGGACAGAAAGGAACGATTAAATGGCAAATATTGTGCTTTCCATTTCAACAAATATTCAAAAAGAGGTGATGACTTACTATGCAACACATTTTATAGAGCGAAAGGCACCTGGTGTCATTTTTGCTGCAAAACTACCAGATACAGCCATAACTATGTATAAATCAGGAAAATTAATGTTCCAAGGGGGCGGTGCTGAACGCGAGGCGGCGCGTTGGGGAACTATTGAAAAAACAGCTACCCCGTCCGCCTCAGCTATCGGGGCAAAAGGTGATGTACTGCCTAACAATTTCGCAACCATGTCTGTCTTAGGCTCAGATGAAACAGGTACAGGTGATTTTTTTGGTCCTATCACAGTAGCAGCAGTATATGTGCCTACCTCCAAAATCGAACTCATCAATGAGCTTGGCGTAAAAGACTCAAAAATGCTAACAGATGATTATATGCGGAAGATTGCACCTGATTTACGTGCAGCCTGTGTCCATAGTGTCCTCGTCTTACGCAATGAGAAATATAACAGCTTACAAGCAAAAGGCTATTCCCAAGGTAAGATGAAAGCTATGATGCATAACAAGGCCCTACAAAACACGCTATCAAAAATGGCACCTGAAAAACCTGAATTTATTTTAATTGACCAGTTTGCCGAACGTGGTGTTTATTATAATTACTTAAAAAATGAACGTGAGCTTGTACAAGAAAACGTCTACTTTTCTACCAAAGCAGAACAACTACATGTAGCTGTGGCTACAGCATCTATTTTAGCTCGTGCTGCCTTTTTAAAGGAAATGGACCGTTTGAGTGACATCGCAGGGCTTACATTAATGAAGGGCGCTTCTAACAAGGTAGACATGCAAGCAGCTCGAATCTGGCGTAATCAAGGCGAAGAATTTCTACGCTCCATAACAAAATGGCATTTCGCCAACACCGATAAAGCACGGAAGATGAAATAAATAGTATTAATGGTGGCTTAAAATGGTGCGGTAGATATGCAAGCAGCTCAAATCTGGCGTAATCAAGGCGAAGAATTTCTACGCTCCATAACAAAATGGCCTTTTGCCCATATCGATAAAGCATGGAAGATGAAATAAATAGTATTATTGGTTGTTTAAAATGGTGAGGTACTTTTGTGAGAGTTAAGTAAGGTGAGGGTTTTTTAGGGTTCCTGAGAAGCGTGAGTGCTTCAGATACATTTTGGAGCTTTTTTCTGCATGGAGCGAGCGCTTCGTTACCTTTTTAGAGCGCCTCTCTACTTGGGTTGAGCGCTTTGTTACCTTTTTAGAGCGGTTTCCTACTTGGGTTGAGCGCTTCGTTACTAAGTTAGAGCGGTTTCCTATTTGGGGTGAGCGCTTCGTTACCTTTTTAGAGCGCCTTTCTACTTGGGGTGAGCGCTTCGTTACCTTTTTAGAGCGCCTTTCTACTTGGAGTGAGCGCTTCGTTACTAAGTTAGAGCGCCTTTCTACTCGGGTTGAGCGCTTCGTTACTAAGTTAGAGCGGTTTCCTATTTGGGGTGAGCGCTTCAGGCACCTTTCAGAGCGGGCCTCCAATTAGATAAACCGCTTCTAGCATTTTTATTAACGTCATAAAAAAATTTGGTAATCTCTTGATCTTTTTACTCCCGTTTTCCGAGAACAATTAGCCATTAGCATTCTTTTTATCGTATGGCGATTGTTTAACTGTAAAAAACGCTGTGCTTGTGCGTTCGTAATATTTTTATTAATGAGCATTCCATAATCTTGTAGAGCAGATAAATGTGCATTTTTACTAGAATAAAGACAGCTAGAACAGGTCCACTTCATCTTCAACCAATGCATCTGTCCAAATTCGCATTTTGGACAGATCACACCGGTTTGAATCGCATCAACCTCTATCCCATAGTAACGACAAAGCGGGAAGCCCTCATACGGTTTGTTGTGTTGCACAAGTAATGCACTAATATATTGACAATCTATAGTTTTTGACTTCATTGGACGTTGTTGCAAAAAGCTCGTTAACTCTCTTGCCATTAACACTGGAAATAATCCATCCTCATAATTGATTCGAGCATTATTAAAAGGAAAAACAATGATACCGTTGATAGGTACTTCAATTTGGTGTTGCTTGAAAAAGTCCTTTAAATTATATACATATTCCTCAAGTTGGACTTCAGGATGATTAAATACGCGCTGTTCACCCGTATCAAGAGTCCGAATCATTTGACGTGGTCGGTTTTTTAATTCCACGTCCCCTCGAATATTCTTACTTTCAATAATTATTACCTCATATTGCGTTATCACCACAACATCTAATTGTAATGAGAATGGATGCTGAATAGTGATATTATGTAAAACTTGAAAATTCTTCGTAAAAGATAATTTCTCCAGTTGTTTCAAAATATATTTTTCACCATATTCCCCTGCTTCAGCCTGTAATAGCTCCCTTGCCATTTGATCATATAAAGGATTTTTTGCTGGGAGTCTTCTAACTAAAGCCCGCAAACCTAATGTCATTTTTGCTTCCTCATACGGTTTAATAAACATCTCAACACTCCTTTTTAAAAGACTATAGCAAGGAAAATTAACCATTCCTAGACTATTTGTGAAACTATTTATTTGATCAACTTTGCTGCTCTAAATATAGTTTTTTAATAATTTTTTGTGGATATCTTTCATTCTATATTTTTAGTAGCTTCGATTCTTTTAGAATCACTATCTTTTGAGCGGCTTCTTCACCTTTTGGATCACCTCTTACTCTCTTTTGAGCGGGTTCCACACTTTTTAGATCACCTCTCACTCTCTTTTGAGCGGATTCCTCTCTTTTTGGATCACCTCTCACTTCCTTTTGAGCGGGTTCCACACTTTCGGGATCACCTCTCACTCTCTTTTGAGCAGACTCACCCTCTCTCAAATCACATTCACCTTCACATTCTCAAACAAAAAAAGACTGCCTCGTTAGACAGTCTTTTTTCACATCTATTAGCGTACTTCTGTACCTGCAATCGTAGCAATGGCTTTTAACACTTTGTTATGTGCGGCCACTACTTCTTCGTCCGTTAAAGTACGTTCTGGATCAAAGTATGTGAGAGAGAAGGCAACCGATTTTTTACCTAGTTCCATTTTCTCTCCTTCGTAAACATCGAATACGCGGATATCTTTTAATAATTTCACGCCCGCTGCGTCAATAGCTTCCATTACTTCGCCAGCAGTAGTTGAACGGTCCATAATAAGGGCGATATCACGAGACATAGCTGGGAAGCGAGGCACTGGTGTGTAGGCAAGTGGTGCTTCTTGTGCCGTTGCATTTAACAGAGCCACTAAATTCATTTCCATTACATACGTGTCTTTTACACCCCATGCTTTTTGCTCTGCTGGGTGAAGTCCACCGATAATGCCGACTTGCTCGCCATCTAATAAAATGCTAGCCGTACGTCCTGGATGTAAGCCATCCACTTGTGATTTCACAAATGTCATGCGATTTTCTAAGCCAAGTTTGACAATGACACCTTCGACAATACCTTTTAGCACAAAGAAATCTACGGCTTTTTTCTCGCCTTGCCAAGCATGGTCTAGCCATTTGCCAGTTAGTACTGCTGCCACATGCTCTTCCTCATACGGTTGCCCCTCGTCTGATTGACCAAGGAACACTGAACCAATTTCATATAAAGCCACGCCTTCAGCTTGACGTGCAACATTATACGCAGCTGCTTCGATTAAATGTGGAAGAAGGCTTTGACGTAAGGTAGAGCGCTCCTCACTCATCGGCATGAGTAAACGAGTTACTGGCTCTGCTTTCAAGGCAAAACGTTGTGACAATGCATCCGATGTTAATGAATATGTCACCGCTTGAAATAGGCCAGCCCCTTCCATGTAATGACGAACTACACGGCGATTTGCTTGGTAAGGTGATAAATTACCTACTTGTGTTGCACCCTCTGGCAATGTCATTGGGATTTCATCATAACCATAAAGACGAGCAATTTCCTCGACGATATCCTCTTCAATTTTAATATCTTGGCGACGTGTTGGTGCATCAATAATTAATAAACCATTTGCAGCCTCTACACCAAATTTTAGACGCTCTAAAATAGAAAGCATATCTTCTAATGCAATCTTCATACCTAAGCGCTCATTAATAAAATCTGGGGAAACGACTACTCGCGCTGGTGTTTTATCTAACTCATCTACTAAACATGTACCTTCTAACACTTCACCGCCAGCTAATTCAGCAAGTAAAGCGGCAGCACGTTCAGCTGCGGGTAAGACACGGTTCGGGTCTACCCCTTTTTCAAAACGAGCCGATGCATCTGAACGTAGGCCAAGATGACGAGATGTTTGACGCACTGTTAAACCATCAAAATAGGCTGATTCAATGACAACAGTCGTTGTAGAATCTGTTACCTCAGAATTAGCACCACCCATTACACCAGCAATCGCTACTGGTTCTTTGCCATTCGTAATCACTAAATCTGAAGCTTTTAATGTGCGTTCTTGGTCATCCAATGTTGTAATTTTTTCACCTTCTGTTGCTTTACGAACAACGATTTCACCTGTTGCTAGGCTATCATAGTCAAAAGCATGCAGTGGTTGACCATATTCCATCAATACGTAGTTGGTTACATCCACCACATTATTGTGTGGGCGTACACCCGCTGCCATTAAACGATTTTGGAGCCACATTGGGGACTCACCAATTTTTACGTTTTTCACCACTTTTGCTACATACATTGGATTTGCTTGTAGATCTTCTACGTGAAGCTTTAGGTAATCCTGTGCTTTTTCACTAGCAGTTTGATAGGCAATCTCTGGATATTTGATTTCCTCTGAAAGAATGGCACCTACCTCATAGGCTACACCAAGCATCGAAAGGGCATCTGAACGGTTTGGTGTTAGTCCTAATTCCAACACTGTATCACGTATGCCTAAAATAGCCAGTGCATCTGAGCCTACCTCTGCATCTGCTGGTAGGACGAAGATGCCTTCTGAGTATGCCTTAGGAACAAGCTTCCCTTCGATTCCAAGCTCTTGTAAGGAACAAATCATCCCGTTCGATTCATGGCCACGAAGTTTTGCTTTTTTAATTTTAATGCCACCTGGTAAATGGGCGCCTGGACGAGCAACAATGACTTTTTGGCCAGCATCGACATTTGGTGCACCACAAATAATTTGTTGTGGCTCTGCTTCTCCAACATCAACTTGACAAATATTTAACTTATCAGCCTCTGGATGTTTTTCCTTAGACACAACGTAACCAACTACAACTTTATCCATAGCGTTAGCCCGATCGATGACTGCATCTACTTCAATTCCAGAGCGTGTAATTTTTTCTGCTAATAGCTCAGGTGCTAAGTCCTGTGTATTGATATAATCTTTTAACCATTCTAATGATACTAACATGTTTTATCCCCCTTACGCTTCTGTTCGCTCGAATTGTGATAAGAAGCGAGTGTCACTTGTATAGAAATGACGAATATCGTCAACACCATATTTCAACATCGCAATACGCTCTGCACCAATACCAAATGCGAAACCAGAAACTTTCTTCGGATCATAACCAGCCATTTCTAATACGTTTGGATGCACCATACCTGCTCCTAAAATCTCAATCCAGCCTGTGCTCTTACATACGTTACAGCCCGCACCACCACATTTGAAACAAGAAATATCCATTTCTACAGATGGCTCAGTGAATGGGAAGAAGCTCGGACGAAGTCGAATTTCGCGGTCTGCACCAAACATTTTTTTTGCTAAAGTATCTAATGTCCCTTTTAAATCACTCATACGAATATTTTCGCCAATGACTAAACCTTCAATTTGCATAAATTGATGTGAGTGTGTTGCATCATCATTATCACGGCGGAATACTTTACCAGGACAAATAATACGAATTGATTCACCCTTTTTGGCTTCCATTGTACGGGCCTGTACTGGTGAAGTATGCGTACGGAGCAATATTTCCTCGGAAATATAGAATGAATCTTGCATATCACGAGCTGGATGCCCTTTTGGTAAATTTAGTGCTTCGAAGTTATAGTAGTCCTTCTCAACCTCTGGGCCTTCAGCAATTTCATAGCCCATTCCGATAAATAAATCTTCTATTTCTTCAATGACACGCGTCAAAGGATGACGGTTCCCTACTTTAATTTCACGACCTGGTAATGTGACATCAATCGACTCACTTGCTAATTTTTCAGCAATGGCCGCTTCTTCTAAAACCGTTACCTTTGTTTCTAATACTGCTGTTACATTTTCACGAACATTATTCACTAAAGCTCCCATTTTTGGACGTTCTTCAGCTGATAATTTTCCCATCCCTTTTAGTAAATCCGTGATAGGTCCTTTTTTTCCTAAATATGCAACACGTACTTCATTCAATTCTTTTAAATTTGCAGCTGCTTCAATTTTAGCAAGTGCTTCTTGCTCTAATTGTTTTAATTGCTCTTCCATGTTAAAACCTCCTTAGAAAATAAATGCCTGCATTTTAGGCATAAAAAAACTCGCCCCTAAAAAGGGACGAGGACATATTCGCGGTACCACCCTAGTTATCGCAAGGCAAGCGCCTTACAATCACTTCATTGACATAACGACTTGATAAAGCCGGCTCACCTTTACAGCATGACGCTGGTCCCGGTAGCTGCTCGCAGGTTGAATTCAAAACTGCATTGGTACGGCGTTGGCTCTCAATCTCTGGCCTACGCTCCCTGTCGTCCATTCACAATCTTTACTACTTCCCGGTCAAAGCATTTACTATTTAAACATACATTTTAGAATAGATTATACAATAATGAACTGTAGCAAATCAAGAGACAACTGCCTGTGTCCCACAAAGATCCGTCAATTACTTGGCAAAGCCATATAAAACAATCCCTGTTGCCACTGCGACGTTTAATGATTCAGCCTGTCCAAAAAGAGGAATAATCATATTTTGATCTGTCATTGCTAATATTTGAGGTTGAATGCCGCTTCCTTCATTCCCCATAATAATCGCAAATGCACCTGTATGTTGAATGTCGCTATACGGCACTGCCTCCTCATCTAAAGCGGTGCCAAATACGGGTACACCTTGATCCTGTAGTAAATCTACCCATTCAGCTAAATCCCCACGGACTACTGGAATATGGAAATGCGAGCCTTGGGCAGCACGTAGTGTTTTAGGATTATAAAGATCGGCACTGCCTTTTCCTAAAATTACAGCATCTAAACCTGCTGCATCTGCTGTACGAATCATTGTTCCAATGTTACCAGGATCTTGGACAGCATCAATTAATAACACTTTTCGCCAAGTGGTCATCACCTTATCCTCTAAAATTGGCTGTTTGCATACAGCAAAAACACCTTGAGAAGTTTCTGTTTCCGCGAATTCCTTCGCTACCGCAGTCGATACTTCTACAATAGCTACATCATCAATTGGCCACAACATTGGTAAATCTATACCTTCACGTACAATAATTTGTAATACTTGCTCTTTATTTTTTAATGCTTCTTCAACAAGATGAAAGCCCTCTATAAGGAATTCACCTGAACGTTCACGCTCTTTTCTTGTCGTCGCTAATTTTTTCCAATATTTCACTAACGCATTTTGCGTAGATTCGATTCTCTTCATCGCTACCTCTTACCGCCTTTTTCCTATATATTGACCACTATTATACCTTAGGAAATGGCAAATTTCATAGCTAAGTGAGAAAACTGTTATTTTCTTTTGGTGGCAAGTGAGGAACCAATTAAACATGCTATAATCATACACATCTAATTAAAACAAGGAGAGAGGAAAATAGATGAAAAAAACGATACATGTAGTCGGAGCCATCATTGAAAATGAACAACATGAAATTTTCTGAGCTTTAAGAAATCCACAAATGGTACTAGCAAATTATTGGGAATTCCCTGGCGGTAAAATAGAGCAAGGTGAAACACCAGAACAGGCGCTTTATCGTGAAATCCTTGAGGAATTTAACTGTACGATTCAAGTAGGTGAGCTAGTTGAAATAACCCTCCATGAATACGAGCAATTTTTCGTTCACTTAGAAACATACAAAGCTTCTATTATAAAAGGTACACCCCAAATACTGGAACATGCTGAAGCAAGATGGGTTCCCCGCAAGCAATTGCTCGACCTTCCATTTGCTCCAGCAGATCTGCCTTCCATTCGAAAATTGTTAGTCGAAATGTAAAAGCTATTCACTTCATTTCATGAAAATGGGTAACTTGGTTTCGTCCATGCGCTTTCGATACATACAATGCTTCGTCTGCTTTTTTTATGAATGTCGTGTCTGTATCTTCTGACGTTACTGTGGCAATCCCCATACTGATCGTAATACAACCTGTTGGCCAATCATCCTGCTCCACGGTGTGTCTAATTTGCTCGCCGATTTCTTTTGCCACAGTTTTCTCGGTCGTGGGTAAGATGATGATAAACTCCTCACCGCCGTAACGAGCGACGGTGTCTTCTGTACGTACTTGTTGCTGTAATAGCTGCGCCAATTGAACAAGGACATCGTCTCCAACTTGATGACCGTATGTATCATTAACCTTTTTAAAATGATCGATATCTAAAATACATAACGAAAAAGGCTTTGCCGTCTCGTGAAAATAATTGAAATGTTGTTCAAGTTTTTCCTGGAAAAATCTTCTGTTTTTCAAACCAGTCAGTTTATCTGTCATCGATAATTCTACTAAAGCAGCATTCATCTCTAATAATTTCGCCTGCTGTTGTTCTATTTCTACATGAATTTGCTCCAAATTAGCTAATGCTCGATCCTTTTCTTGGTAGGCAGCCTCCAGTAGTTTTTTGGCTGATCGTAATTCCTGTTCATAATCTATGCGCTTTTTCATCTTTACTAGAATACAATCAATTCGTTCTACCCTATCCTCCGTGTACAATCTAGCATTCATTAAAAATGGAACTGACATCCCGTCCTTCTGTTTGAGATGAATAAATAATTCCTCTACTTGTCCCTCTAAATTAATCGTAGGATAAAAATAAGAGTGAAAAATCATCTTATTGGGCGTAGATAGAAGAATTTCTAGATGCTTCTGTAATAATTCCTCTTGTCCATAGCCGAGCCAATCTAGCAGGGTTTGATTGATTTCTGAAATAAGCCCTTCATGTGTGATGGAAAGAAAACCACATGGTGCGTTATTGAGTCGTTTGTCCATTGTTGATAATCCTTTCATTGTTCCCTACAAAAAATCTGTAATACACTGTATTGTTTCATTCGGGTGACTAATATGTGGATAATGTCCTTTCGCTTTCATTAATTGCAACGTGCTGTTTTTGAGATGCTGATGTAAATAATCTCCAACACCAATTGGCACAATACTATCTTCCGAGCATTGGATAATCAACGAAGGAACTGTTCCCTTTGATAAATCACTTCGATGATCAGATAAAAATGTTACCTCAGCAAATTCTTTTGCGATGATAGGGTCTGCTGCTATAAAGGTTTGCTTCAGTTCCTGTGTTAATGTTGGTTGTTCAGGATTACTCATTGCAATAGGCGCCATATAGCTAGCCCAACCTGCAAAGTTCATTTCCATCATGTCTAATAACTCCGCAATATCACTTCGCTCAAATCCCCCTCGATAACCATCATCATTTAAATAACATGGAGAAGGACCAATCATAATCAACTTTTTAAAATAATTAGGATGCTGGATAGATGCGAGCAGTCCTATCATGGCACTAATGGAATGCCCTACAAAAATACTATTTTGTAATGATAGCGTTTCAATAATGTCCAATAAATCTTGTACATAGCCCTGTAATGTTTGATATTTTTCAGATGAATAGGCACCTATATCTGAGTTACCTGAGCCGACATAATCGAATAATATAATCTGATATTTGTCCATAAATGCAGGCGTAATGAAACGCCACATGTTTTGATCACAGCCAAATCCATGTGCAAAAATAATCGGTTGGTCTCCTTGTCCGAATACTTTTACATTATTACGAACAACAATATTTTCCATTCTAATTACTCCTTTTAGAAATATATGTAATAGGTTTATTGTGACCCCTTATACAGTAATTATCAAGCTAAAACATGAAAAACAAAAAGGAGCAGTAATGTCTCTGCACTCTGCTCAATACTCAGTCTACAGCCACTTTCTAATAGGTGGGATACTCTGTGGAAATTGAAAGACATTATACGGATCATATTTTGTTTTCACTTCTCGCAGCCTTCTAAAATTGCGACCGTAATAGGCTGTCTGCCAGTCCTGAATAAATCGATCTGGAAAATTCACATAATCACCAGACGTATAAGGTGATAAAGCGCGTCGTAAGTTTTCTACCCACTTCATATTTTGTTCTTCCTCATTCGAATTTTCCCAGGAAGTATTATATTCTTGCGCTATTAACGCATTGCGATAGTAATAGGCTGTATGATTTGGAGCAATTTCACTGACCGCTCCTCTTAAAGATTGTTGCCAGATCGTTGTATTTGAATTAGGTGCATGAGCTAAAAATTCTTTCATTCGCTGAATCGCCTTAAATGGAAACGGTCTCTCCAAAAATGACCCTGATCTTTTTCGAAGGGCAGGCTGGTTGCCACTTGGTAAATCAAAAAATTCTACTGCCTTGATATATGGCACTTCCTTTATCCAAATACTTGTTGGCAAACCTGCCTTTCTAAGAGGGCGAAGCAACTTCTTTAATTCAGCTGCTGATCCTATGAACTCACCTTGTGCAACGATTTCACCTACTTCCTTTGTTTTTAACTCAATCTGTGAAGTCAGACGCTTATCTGTATAAGGAGCCCATTTTTGCCATGCATCAAAGGCCACTTCAAAATCATTCCATCCCCATGTAATGGAGAAGAGTGATACCTCCTTAATCGCATGTAACTTGAATGTCAATGAAGTGACTATACCAAAATTGCCACCACCGCCACCACGACTTGCCCAAAAAAGATCATTATTGTGTTGCTTATTTGCTCTGATTACCTGAGCACCTTCATGTCCACTAGCAACCACCGTTTCGATTTCAATGAGATTGTCACAAGTTAAACCGAAGGGACGTGATAACATCCCAATACCCCCGCCAAGGGTCAAACCGACCACCCCAACACTACTTTCTGTGCCAGCAGGAATGGTGACACCATGTTCCCATAATGTACGATAGACTTTTCCCATATTGGCTCCAGCATCAATCCTAGCTGTCATTTCTGGAAGATTAATCGAAACCTTATTCATGTCACTTACATCAATGACAAGACCCTTATTTACTAAGGAAAAATTTTCATAGCTATGACGACCACTTCGAATTCTAAAAGTCTCATTGTTTTCTCTTGCCCATTTTAATGCATTAACCACATCTTTCGTTTCTTGACAAAACACAATGACACTCGGATATTTCGGGTTATTTAAATTATTATTCGTTCTCGCTTGTTCATAATCCGAATCTTCAGGAGTCACGATTCTACCCGTGAGCTTTGCCTTTTTCAATATCAAGCCCCTTCCTCACAATGATACTTATCCTATGCAACTCATTTAAAAAGAATTTGAAGTTTCAACTATTTTATTGGACACACACTAAAATACTCATTTTCACAATTGAAACATATGATGCACTAATAATATTGTGTTGGAGGTGTTCTATGCTTATTCATGTAGTGAGTGCTGGCGAAACACTGTGGCAAATCGCCAATCGTTATGCTGTACCAGTTCAATCTATTAGTCAATTAAATGCATTAGCTACTCCCGATCAACTAGCCATCGGACAATCACTGACTATCCCTTCTCCTTATACAATGTATACGGTTCAAAAGGGAGATACGTTATGGTCCATCGCACAGAAATTTAGCGTTCCCTTGCAATCTATCATATTAGAGAATCATCTAACTAATCCCGATCAATTAACACCAGGAACGAAATTAATTATTCCACCCATTGTTCATATCGTGCAGCCAGGAGAAACTTTATGGCAAATAGCACAGCGATATGGTACGACTATTCAAGCCATTGCTGTAGAAAATCAAATAAACAACCCCAATATGCTTTATGTGGGCGCTCAATTGATGATCCCAAGAGAATTACCGATGATTGAGGTCAATGCTTATTCCTACCAGCCTTCTGAAGAAGCTGTAGATTCCATTAATGCTGTTGGTCATCTACTCACTTATTTTAGTCCATTTGCTTATAAGATGAAGGAAGATGGTACATTACAGCCCATCAATGATGAAAACATGATAGCGGCAGCAAAAGCTAAACATATCATCCCTATGTTAACGCTCACTAATTTTACTTCTACAGAAGAAGGCTCTAATTTAGCACATGTCGTCTTGTCCAATGCAGAGCTACGGAAAAAGGTCATGAATAATGTGTTACAGGTGATGCAAGATAAAGGGTACCAAGTATTAAATATTGATTTTGAAAATGTTTTGCCAACTGATCGCGAAAATTACAATGCCTTTATTCAATTAGCTGTGGATACACTTCATCCAAAGGGCTATTTAGTGTCAACAGCGCTTGCACCTAAAACAAGTGCTTCACAAACTGGAACATTATATGAAGCGCATGATTACGAGGCACATGGAAGAATAGCTGATTTTCTGGTATTAATGACCTATGAATGGGGATATCGTCTTGGACCCCCACAAGCCATTTCCCCCATTAATGAAATGCGAAGAGTTGTGGAGTATGCTTTAACTGAAATACCAGCAGATAAAATTTTATTGGGTTTTGAGTTGTATGCGCGTGATTGGCTCTTACCTCATGTCAAAGGCCAAGAAGCCGAAACATTTAGTCCTCAGGAAGCTCTCAATCGAGCCATCAAGTACGGGGCAACAATCCAATTTGATCCAACTGCACAATCTCCTTTTTATCGATATGTTGATGAGCAAGGAAGGAATCATGAGGTATGGTTTGAGGACGCAAGAAGTGCACAAGCCAAATTTGACATGACTAAACATTATAACCTGAGAGGCATTAGTTACTGGGCATTAGGATTCCCATTCCCTCAAAATTGGGTTTTATTAAACGATAATTTTTCTGTTAAAAAATCTTAATGCGCATTATTGTTCTCAAAAAACAAAGAGCTATGCGACTTTTCCATGTGAAGTGCTATCTGTGATAACGGGATAAAAAATTCATTTCAAAGCCATATTAAATGATATCAACAGGAAAGGAGCAACTCACATGGGAAGAGACAATAAACAAGGTCAAAGCAATAATAAAGGCTCGTTACCTCAAACACCAAAAAACCAAAAAATTGCACCAAATAAGGTGAGTGAGGAATTTTCTCAAGAGTTTATGGAGCTAATTAATACAGTCACGCAAAATAAGAATAAGCAGAAAAAATAAGGGGGGCTTCAGTTGGATTTTCAGCGAGCACAAGAAATTGTCGCCTCACCGTTAGAATTTGAAGTGAGCTATAATGGCGTTTCCATCTGGATTGATCAACTTCATGATGATGAAAAAACAGCGACCGTTCACCTACGCCGTTCTTTAGAAGAGCGGTCTGAAGTAGCTATATCCGAGTTAAAGGAAGAATATCTCGTTCACTAAACAGCAAGAACCTGCTTATTCAATATCAATAAGCAGGTTCTTTTTAAATAATATAATCGTCAATATATTGAAGCTGTGTTAACACTTCATCCACACGATGGTGTAAATCTTTATAGGTTTCCGTTATTTGCTGTGGAGAGATGGGCTTACTGAATAGATAGCCTTGAATATAATCACAGCCACCATCTATTAGAAATGATAACTGTTCCACTTCTTCAATGCCCTCTGCCACAACCTTCAAACGTAAATGTTTAGCCATTGAAATAATCATGGAAACAAGTGCTTCATCATTTGGATTATGCGGCACATTTCTCACAAAAGTTCGATCAATTTTTAAACAATCAATTGGGAATTCCTTTAAATAAGATAGAGAGGAATAGCCTGTTCCAAAATCATCTACAGCAATTTGAATGCCTAATGCCTTTAACTCATGTAATAGCTGCGTCATTTGATCAATATTCATCGTCATACTTTCCGTAATTTCTAATTGTAAAAATTTCGGATCCAATTTGGTACGTTGTAAAATCTCTAGTACCATTTCTACTAAATCCTGCTGAAATAATTGTCCAAGTGATAAATTCACTGCCACTTTCATCGGAGGTAAACCTTGTTTCTCCCATGTTTTTGCTTGTGTGCATGCTGTTTCTAATATCCACTTACCTAGCGGGATAATAAGGCCACATTCTTCAGCAATAGGAATAAAGACATCAGGTGGAACAAAGCCACGCGTTGGATGACGCCAGCGTACCAATGCTTCGACCGATTCAATTGTGCCTGTTTTTAAGTTTACCTGTGGTTGATAGTCTAAATAAAATTCATTATTGGCTAACGCATTATGTAAGTCTTGCTCTAACAAAATTCGATCTGCAATGCCTTTAGACATATAGGGCTTGTAGAAAAGAAATCTTTGAGGTATTTGTCTAGCCTCTTGCATCGCTAACTGTGCATGCATTAATAGCTCTTCACCCGTCCCTTTATCCTCATAGAGCGCAATCCCTATATTTAAATTGCCATTCAATGAAAATAATTGTACCTGTAAAGGATCTGTCATGGCACTTTTGAGATTTAAGCAAAATTGTAATAATTCTTCGATGGTCTTTACATGGTTAATATAAATAACAAATTGTTCCTCACGAAGTTTAGTGGCAAAATAATGAGGAGGTACGATCGCTTGTATACGCTCTGCTACAAGCTTCATCATTTTATTAGAGTTGCTTATCCCAATGGAAGAACGAATCGCCGCAAAGCGATCAATTTCTATGGCAATGATAGCCTTTTGTGCTTTATTATCATGTAAATTTTCTTTTAACGTCTTAAGTAATAAATGTTCATTTGGCAGCAGTGTAATGTCATCATGATAAGCTTGAAATCGAAGTTCCTGTTGAGATTGTTCAAGATCCTTCTTAATTTTCAACAGCTGCTGGAATGGTTTTTCCACAGATGTGTAATAAATCGCCTTTAAGAAAAAATAGAATGCTAAAAACTGATAGATCAATGCCGAGAAATCCCATATTGCATTTTGATCTTGACTAACAATAAAGAAGACATCACTTACAATAAGAGAAATAGCGGCACTGATTAGCCACATAGAACGCTTCGGTAATTTTTTAACATATTTACTAACTATAACAATGGTTATAATTTGAAGAATAATAGCAAATAAGTGTACCATATTATCAATATAATCGAACCAATGTTTTGGCAATATATACGCTAGAAAAACAGTTCCTAATACGAAAAGCACAGAACTACCATATGTCAATATCCGATGATTCATGGTTAATCGCTTTTTAGGGTATAAAATAATTAGTAAAAATCCAATGGATAGATACAAACGCATCAATATATGTAAGGGCTCGTCCAAAAAGCTCCATTCACTAGATTGGCTAAAGAACAAGCTGACTAATTCTAGTAAGGCAATAATGAAAAACATGTTTCCTATGTATAAAGTTTGATTGGATAATAAGTGTGAAAATACTAAATAGGATTGGATCGCAATTGCCATTGTAAAAACAATGATTAAAACTTGTATCACCAATTTTAAATTTTGATACATGCCACCCTGGAAAACACCATATATTTGATTGCTAAAGCTTAATAATGGTATGACAAGTAATAATGGTAATACCATGTACCAAATCTCTTTTTTCTCTATCTGATTAAACCATCTCTCCACTCCAAACCCTCCATACTACTATATAAACATTCACTAGGAAATTTTATCTATCTATATCGAATAATCAATTTTGAATTGTATATTTCTTTGACTTCTTACAAATCATAACACTTTTATCGGAATTTGTATGCATCCATGTGAAGTATGCTAATATTCATTTTATTTCAATATTAGCATACTTTTGATATTTTTAGTGCTTTATTCCACTCTGAAAAGTTGATGTTTCAGCCTCTGGACGAGCCTAACCCTTCTTTTTTTGATAGCAGCAACAGATAGACCTAGCGCATTGGCTATTTCTGGATCACTGTAATCTTCTGCATAATAAAGGAGTAATATTTTCCTTTCTATTTGCTTTAACTGGGACAACATGATTTCAAGGGAGCTAGGATTTTTTTGATTGGTCCTTTCCTCCAGCTCACTAAGAATATAATTGAGTGTTTCATCATCAACAACTGTCATTCTTTCTGTATAGTTTTTTTCCTTTGATAATTCATTTAAAATCTCTCCTTTTATCCAAGAATAAAGATAAGCGGAAAACTGTCCTTTAGCTGGATCTGCTTTTAGCCATGCCCTCCATACAGCAATGGAAGCAATATGACGATAGTAATCAAAATCCTTGTAAATATGAAGCTGTGTAAGAATGGTAGTAATCATTGGTTGCACAGCCTCTAAAATTTCTTCAAAAGATTGTGTCGATGAGAGATTCTGATCGTTTTGAATGGACATTCTACTCTTCCTATCGACTATGCACAGTCCAATATTCCTAGGTGACATCATCTTAGACCGTTACGTTACTTGAAGCGAATAGTCATTTTCATCATTACATAGTGCATAATGAATAAAATGCTTGTCATATTTAGTCAAAATCCTCTTAGGTTATGGCAAAAATCATCTATTTTCTTTGGTATTTCATACATATTTAAACGATAGTTGGACAAATTACTACTAAGGAGGCGATATAGTTGAATTTCCAAATAAGAGACGCAATTACAGCGAATGTACATGGTCAATCTGCCGCAGAATTTAAAGATATTGTGGAAGATGCCATTAATCGTGGAGAAGAGCATTTACTGCCAGGGCTTGGGGTGTTTTTTGAAAAATGGTGGAAGCAATCCAGTCCATCTGAACAGGATGAATTTGTTCAAAAGCTAGAAAAAGTATTTGCTAACTGATTTTTAATGAACAGTGCATTCCATTTCCAATAAATGCGTGTTAAAGTTTTATTTATCAGAAAATTTGGAGGGATTGGAATGACTGTTGCAGTAGAATTACTTGTCAATCAACTCAAACAGGTTTTATTAGAAGAACAAGTGTCAACAAACGAAACGGTACGACAGCTACACGGGAAGGATGAATCTCATCATATGATGAGCTTACCTGATATCGTTGTCTTTCCCCGTTCCACAGCCGATGTCAGTGCGATCTTAAAAATTGCGCATGCACAACGTGTACCAGTTGTACCATTCGGTGTTGGCTCCAGCCTAGAAGGAAACGCGATTCCCATTGCACATGGTATTTCTATCGATTTCTCTGAAATGAATACTATTTTAGAAGTTCGACCTGACGACCTTCTTGTAAAAGTTCAGCCTGGCGTCACACGCTCTCAATTGAATAAGGAGTTAAAAAAACATGGTTTACAATTCACAGTAGATCCAGGTGCAGATGCAACACTAGGTGGCATGGCTTCGACGAATGCTAGTGGTACGACTGCTGTGCGTTACGGAGTTATGCGTGATCAAGTTCGTGATTTAGAGGTTGTCCTTGCAGACGGCTCTGTCATCCATACGGGCAATTTAGCCGCGAAGTCCTCTTCTGGTTATCATTTAAATGGCCTATTTGTCGGCTCTGAAGGAACACTCGGCTGCTTTACGGAGTTAACGTTAAAAGTTTATGGTATACCTGAATTTGTGACGGCGGGGCGAGCTGTTTTTGACACAGTTAGCGATGCTGTCAGTGCAGTTACCGCCTTATTACAGGCTGGTATTTCAATTGGTCGAGTAGAATTGGTCGATGAAGCCTCTATGAAACAAGCCAATATCTATAACGATACTTCCTATAGCGAAAAACCAACATTATTTTTAGAATTCCACGGAAATGAAGCGGGTATGCACGCAGACATCGCATTTGCTACAGAAATATTTGAGGATTTTAGCTGTCTATCTGTTGAATTTGAACAAGACAATGCTGCTCGTAATAAGCTTTGGGAAGCACGTCATTCTTTGGCCTATGCCTATATTCATGCTTATCCTGGTAAGAAGCTTATGTCAACGGATGTCTGTGTACCAATCTCTGTGCTTGCTGAAACCATTTTATATGCGCGTGAACAGCTTGATCATGTTGGATTAGCAGGCGGGCTTGTTGGCCATGTGGGCGACGGAAATTTCCATGCACTTTTAATGTTAAATCCAAAAGATACCGAGGAGCAGGCAAAAGCGGATCGCTTCAATGAGCAAATCGTCCAATATGCTTTACTTCGAGGCGGCACTTGTACGGGCGAGCATGGTGTTGGCATTGGCAAAATGAAATATCAAGCCACTGAGCACGGTACCTCTTTAGCCGTTATGAAAAGTATAAAAGCAGCACTTGATCCCCATAATATTATGAACCCAGGGAAAATTTTCACTATGTAATCTTGCAAAAAACACGATCTCGTCATGAAGACGAAATCGTGTGTTTTTTTATTAAAGATTGCTAGAACAATTGACACACTCTGTTACGTGGTATTATCTTCCTCTTCAACTTTTATATTTTAATCATACTACACAATATCCCTTAATCCTTCCCTTTGTCATCTTTCGCCATCATTAACATCTGATGCGCTAGATAAAACACATGGTTAGGGGAAAGGATACAAGTAATCTCACTCTGCCTAGCTCATCGTTTTTGTTTTTGAAAATCCAAATGGGGTTCTGGTTCATCTAAAATCAAAACTTCAGGCTCTGAAAAGCGGTTTGGCAATACCGAGTCAATAATCTTTTAAATGAGGTATTTGTACGAAACTTAACTCTTTATTACAAATCATAACGGAAGCCTTTTACTAGCGTATCTCCTTTACGAAAATCCTTAGATTCATCACGTACAAAGCCTAATGATAAATAAAGGTTGATGGCAACCTGCATGATATCGCCCGAATGTAAATATAAAGCTTGATCTTGACGAGCGCGTGCGAAGGCAAAGCTTTCATGTAATAATTTTTTCGCAATGCCTAATCCCCTTCCCTGAGGGTGTACGCCAAGTAAACGTACAATGGTAGAATGTATAATAAGCTCTGGCAAACCATAAGCCTTTTCAGAATCCGTAAATAGCTGAAGCCCTCCTAAAATCTCATTTCCCCGCTTTGCCACTAAAATTGTTTCTGCATCAGGATTGCCTACAGATGCACGAATAGCACTTAAATATGAAGCCCAATCTTCAGGGTTATTGTATTCTTTCTCATACTGTGAATAGCTCTCTACAAGAACCTCTAAATAACGTGCATGGTCTTCCTCTTTCAACTGTTCAATCACTATTTCCACTACTGTCATTGTTTATTCCCCTTTCTTTTTGTCAAACGAATTTACAGGCATTTCGTCAAATGCCTCCCTTATTATAGAAAGTTACTCTTTTTTCAAGGCGATGGGCGAGCCATTCAACAATGGCTGAAACACCCCAATAGATAAGACCGACAGCGATAAATGCCTCCAAAAATTTCAAATTTATAGAAGCTACAATATTTGCCATACCTGTTAATTCTTTCACTGAAAGAAAAAAAGCAAGCGATGTAGCATGTAAAAAGCCTATAAATACATTGGTGAAATTAGGAATAGATTTACTAAATGCCTGAGGTAATATATACCGACGCATTGCCTGTGAAAATGTTAAACCAACTGCATAAGCTGCCTCTAGCTGCCCCTTAGGTACACTTAAAATGCCTGATCGAATGATTTCGGAGGCGTAGGCACCTGCACTCAATGTCAAAGCAAGTAAAACAAAAAATAATATGGGGATAGAGCTTGATTGAATATTTAGCTTTAATGCTTTCGCAAGGACATCCACTATAATAGGTACTCCGAAATAAACGAGCATTATATGCATAATAATAGGTGTACCTCTAAAAAAAGACACATA
Source organism: Lysinibacillus sp. FSL K6-0057 (assembly GCF_038630885.1). Classification (NCBI taxonomy): domain Bacteria; kingdom Bacillati; phylum Bacillota; class Bacilli; order Caryophanales; family Bacillaceae; genus Lysinibacillus; species Lysinibacillus sp. FSL K6-0057. Next base: position 3,682,203 of record NZ_CP152047.1, read on the forward strand.
AAAATTTAATAACGGTGCAAAAAATTTAGTTTGCTGAATTCGAACAAAGGCAACAATGACACCGATGAGAATACCCAGTAAGACAGGTGTAGCTGTCATAAATAATGTTAACGGCAATACCTTACTAATTTCTTTAAAAGCTTCGAAAATAAATGCAAAATCTATGGTCATAACTCTTACCTCCTAGCTAGATACAGCTTCCTTCGGCATATAGCGATTAAGATAGCGCTCATTGCTCTTTAATACCTTTTCTAACAACAGCACAATGACATAATAGACAATAGAGAGTGCTAAATAGATTTCTAGCGCTCTTGTCGTGGAGGCAATAAGCGTCTCTCCTCTCCCGACCATATCCATGACCCCAATTGAAAATGCGAGCGAAGTGTCTTTTAAGGAGCTTATCATTGTGTTCGCTATATTTGGAAAGGCAACACGAAGAGCCTGAGGAAATATAATCCGTACAAACGCCTGCTTACCGTTTAAGCCAACTGAATATGCAGCCTCTATTTGCCCTCGGTCCACCGTTAAAATGGAGGCTCTAAAAATTTCTGCAAATGCAGCAGCATTACTTAAGGTGTAGGTGATAATGACAAAATACATGGCATCCATTCTAGTTACATCAATATGCACAATCTTTAATAATGCGGGTATACCATAAAACACTAGAAATAATTGTACCAATATCGGTGTGCCACGAATAAACGAAATATAGACTGTTATTATTTGCCTCAAAACGTTGATATGGAGCAGCTTCGGTATAGCGATAGCTATACCAAGCAGCATCCCAAAAAGAATAGAAAACACTAAAATTTCAAATGTTACTGGTAAATATTGTAGTAATATTGGAAGTACTTTTGCTATAAGCACGATGTCAAAGTCATTTGCCATACTTCCTTCATCCTCTCTGATTTTTTAAAAGTCTACCGTATAATCATCACCTAGCCACTTTTTACTTAGCTCACTAACAACACCATCCTCCTTCAATTCACGAATAGCATCATCAAGGCGTTGTTGTAGGGTAACCTCATCTTTATTTAATAAGAAATATACTTTTGAATTTAATAATGCGTCTCCCACTACCTTTTGCTGTGCTTCATTGTTTTCGTTATAATACTTCACGGCAAATGGCGTTGTAATAATAGCATCCACACGACCTGTCGCAAGTTGATTATTTACATCCACTGACCCTGATGAATAGACGAGATTAGCACCTAGATCGTGTTCCTTATTGTATTTCTCAATAAAGACTGCTGAATTACTTGTTGGAGAAACACTCACATTTTTTTCTTTTAAATCATCAATTGATTGGATATCATTATTTTTTGCATTAACGGTTACTTTTAATGGAAATACATTATAAGGCTCTTTATTAAATAGAAATTTCTCCTCGCGCTCACTATTGACTTCCATTTGATGGGCAATAAAATCAATTTTTCTTGTTTCTAAACTTAGTAATAAATTTGAGAATTCCATTGTCTTAAATTCAAACTCATATTCTGGTAGCTTCTCATCAATTGCGCGAACAAGCTCCACATCATAACCAGTTAAATTTCCCTTGTCATCTAAGAAGCAGATATTTGGAAATTGTGTACCTGTACCTACAATAATTTTTTGAACATCCTTTCCACTCTGTGCTGTATCATTTTTACTCGTATCTCCTTCAAGCTTTTCAGTGCCTGCACAAGCCGTTAGAAGCAACGTTAATAATAGCAAACTTAAAAATATAATTTTTTTCATATTATCCCTCACTTTTATCATTGTAAACTTAGTTGAATAGTAGTATTTATTGCAGTGTGAATGCTTTGTTTTGGTCCCAAATCGTGCTTGGTAGCTCTTTTTTGAGTACAGGCATGATTTCAGTTGCAAAACGCTCTAATTGTTCACTTTGCTCAGACAATTCAAGCCCTTCCACACTAAGCATCTGGACTTGATGCTTAAAAGCTTGATGATACTTGATGATTTTTTCAATAATTGCATCTGGACTACCAACTAATGCGGAGCCACGCTCAATATGGTCCTCTAGGTTTTTGAATGGCGAATTATTTACCTTGGAGGCTTCAGTGCTCATAAAACCTTCATAATAAGGTCGATACTTCTCAATCGCTTCCTCATTGGTATTAGCAATGTATAAACCTCTCGCACCCGCACCTACAACAGCCTGCTGTGGATCAAAGCCATAATGATCTAAACGTCTACGATAATGATCTATAAGGGCTTGATATTTTTCTAATTCATGAAAGGTATTGGAGGAAAAAATAGGGTCTCCGTTTTTTGCTGCTAGTTCTGTCGATAGTTCACTTGAAGCACTGCCATGCCAAATTCGTATCTGTTGCTGATAAGGTCGAGGCTCAGTCGTTACAGAATCAACTTTCGAACGAAACTTACCTTGCCAGCTTATATTTTCTTCGTTCCATAAGCGTTTTAAAAGCTCATATTTTTCAGCTAAGGCTGCCCATTGATCCTCATCTTTGACATCAAATAAAGGATAGTGTCTAGGGTCATTCCCTTTGCCAATAACGACATCTAATCGTCCTTTTGATAAATGATCCAGCGTTGCATAATCCTCAGCAACTCGTATAGGATCAAGAACGCTCAACACAGTCACGGTTGTTAATAGTCGAATTTTTGAGGTTTTCATCGCTAGTGCACTTAATAACACAGTAGGAGATGAGGATAAAAATGGTGCACCGTGTCTTTCTCCTACGCCGTATCCATCAAACCCTAGATTTTCAGCTAGCACAGCCTGCTCAATTAAATGTGTAAAAACCTCCTGTGTTGTTAATATACGACCAGTTTTTATATTTGGTAGATTATTAATCAAATTACCAACAATAAATTTCATAATCCCTCTCCTTATTGTGTAAGATTAACGTCATAAAATAATGGATAACCAATAGAATCAAATGCTAAATCTTGCACCTGAAGTGAAGTTGCTACTGTATAAGGAAAAACATATATAGGAATAATAGCTACTTCTTCAATAAGCTTATTTTGAATTTGTTTATACAAATTTTCTCGTGTTGCAGCATCCTGCTCAGTCGTTGCCGCCTCTAACCATTGATCTACCTCCGCGTTTTGATACCAAGCTAAATTAATGCCACCTTTATCAGTAGTTTGCTTGGAATGATAAAACAAGCGTAAATCATCAGGATCAATCGCTACACGGCTATTCCCACGTAAATCGTAGGCTGCAGCGTCCGCTAAGACTGATCTTGCCTCACTCGTTGTTTCTATGATGACATCAATACCGACAGCCTTTAATTGCTCTTTTACCATAATGCTAATATCTTGGCGTTTTTCACGATTAACAGCATCATTTAAAATACGCAATGTCAATTTATTGCCATCCTTTTCTCGGATACCATCCTTCCCCTTTTCCCAACCCAGCTCTTCAAATAATTGATTAGACTTTTTCACATCAAACCCATCTTTACCTTCTAAGCTGTCATCATAGCCAAAAGTTGTAGAAGTAAGTGCAGACCAGGCCCTTTTATATGTACCTAGGTACAGGGTGTTCACAATACTCTCAACATCAATTCCAGCCTTTAGTGCTTGGCGTGCTTTTACATCATTCCAAGGAGCCGTTGTATTATTAACAAAGAGTGTATATGGTAAGCCTCCTGTCTCTACCTCCCATAATTTTAACTGACCACTCTTTTCAATCGCTAAAATATCCTGTGGTGGCACCGTTTCTGCCGCCTGTAATTGATTGCTTTGTACACTTCCTACTCGAGTAGCCTCCTCTGGTACAATTTTAAACGTTAGTTTATCCAAATAGGCTGGACCATCGTGTTTAGCAAATGGATAAGCGCCGTTATACTCTTCAAACTTTGCTAAAACAATCCGATCATTTTCAACTTGCTCTACAAATTTAAATGGACCTGTTCCAATAGGATGTAAACCAAATTTATCTCCAGCCTTTTCAGCCGCTTCCTTCGACACAATCGATAAATTAGAATGGGCTAAGATTGTTAAAAATGTTGCAGAGGGTTGCTTTAAAATGAATTTAATCTTATGAGTATCTACAACCTCAACAGACTCAACATCTGACAGATAGGTAGCAGCTGTGAAGGCCTTTGTTTTGACATCAAAAATTCGCTCAATATTATACTTTACGGCAGCTGCATTAAAATCTGTGCCATCATGGAATTTAACCCCTTCACGTAATGAGAATGTGTACTCTTTTTTGTTATCTGATACAGACCACTCCGTAGCCAGCCATGGTTTTATCGTATTATCCTTCTCTTGATAGACCAGTGATTCAAAAATACTTTTAATTACTCGTGTTGCTACTGCCATACCACTTGCATGAGGGTCGAGTGTATCAGGTGCTGTTGATAAAGCGAACGTAAAATCGCCACCCGCTTGCACTGACTGCTCTTTATCCTTGTTTTCTGAATCAGTAGTTTTATTCACACTCACTTCTGTTTTAGAGGTGCTTGATGAACAACCTGCTAGCGCTAATAGAATAACCATTACAGTAATAATCAGACTATATGGTTTCTTATTAAACATAGACATCTTCCTTTTTTTATAAGTCATTGATTTAATTCTAAGCATAATGACATTGAACACTATGGTTTGGCGCTATTTCTACAAAGGCTGGCTCCTCTCGACTACAATGTTCTGTCGCAAAAGGGCAACGTGTTCGAAATGCACAACCAGACGGTGGATTAGCTGGTGATGGAATTTCTCCGTCTAGTGAAATTGGCTCTGTACTATGGGAACGATTTATTTTAGGCATAGCAGCAATAAGGGCTTTTGTATAAGGATGTTTTGGATCTTGGAAAAGCTGCTCACTTGGTGCCATTTCGACGATTTTCCCTAAATACATTACCGCCACCCGATCCGCAACATGACGAACGATATTCAAATCGTGTCCAATAAATAAATAGGTGAGACCTAGCTTTTGCTGTAAATCCTTCAATAAATTAATAATTTGTGCTTGCACGGACACATCTAATGCAGATACTGCTTCATCTGCTAATATAAAACTAGGATTGATCGCAATAGCTCTAGCAATACCAATTCGTTGGCGTTGCCCTCCAGAAAACTCATGTGGATAACGAGAGCTCCACTCTGGATTTAACCCCACTACTTGTAATAATTGCTGTATTCGATCTTCCATTTCATTAGCCGAAATTCCTTTAAGATGGACTTTTAGCGGCTCTGCAATAATCTCCTTAATGGTCCATTTAGGATCGATGGAACCATAAGGATCTTGAAAAATCATTTGCATATGTTTCCTTCTATCTCGCATAGCCGACTTTCTTAAATGCACGATGGATTGACCATTAAATAGAACATCTCCGGCAGTAGGTGTTTCTAGCTGTAATATCGTTCTGCCTAGAGTAGATTTTCCACTGCCAGATTCACCTACTAATCCCACTGTCTCACCTTTAAAAATTTGAAATGAAACGTTGTTCACTGCTTTTATTTTCTTGTTTGCTTGTTTAATTGGATAATATTTGTGTAAAGACTTTATCTCTAGCAATACTTCACGCTCTTGATTTTCCCTGTAGTCTACCTCATCCTCTATAACAGAATTGTTTTCGACGAGCCATTCCGGTTTCTGAATTAGCTCCTTTATATGCCAACAAGCACTTTCCCGTCCTTGAAAATTTCTTAGAGGAGGTCTCTCTTCTCTACATTTTTCAGTGGCGAATGCGCAGCGAGGATGAAAGCGACAGCCAGCTGGCATCTCAGCAAGATTTGGAATTGTACCTTCTATAGAGGGCAGTCTCTTTCGTTTGATATGTTGTTCATTTGGAATGGATTGTAATAAGCCCCTTGTATAAGGATGATAAGGCAGTGAAAATAACTGCCCTATTGATGCTTGCTCCACAATTTCTCCCGCGTACATAACAAAAATTCGATCAGCTAACTGCGAAGCTACACTTAAATCATGTGTAATTAGTAAAATGGACGTGTGATATTCCTCTTTCAGCTCCTTAAGTAGTGCAATAATTTGTGCTTGAACGGTAACATCAAGCGCGGTAGTGGGTTCATCAGCAATAATTAAATCAGGATTACAACTTATAGCCATAGCGATCATGGCTCGTTGCAACATGCCTCCAGACAATTCGTGAGGATATTGTCCCATACGTACGATAGGATCTGATAATCCAACTCTTGTTAATAATTGAATCCCTCGTTCATGTGCTTGCTTTTTGGATAAATTTAAATGCCTTTGCATCATCTCCACCAATTGTTGTCCAATAGTAAACACTGGGTCAAAGGCGATAGAGGGCTCTTGAAAGATCATGGCAATCTTCTTACCTCGTATATTTAACAGCTCACGATTTGAAAGCTTGACAATATCTCTGTTGCCTAATGTAATTTTCCCATTCGTAATCACACCATTTTCATATTCAATTAAACGCATGATTGCTTTCGAGGTGACTGATTTCCCACTCCCAGATTCGCCAACTAAACAAATTGATTCACTAGGTTTTATAGTAAAAAAAATAGTAGATACAGCGTTTAGAACAGCAGATTTAGACTTAAAATCTACTGTTAGCCCTTCCACTGTCAATAAATTATCCATCATAAACACCTCTTCCTTAAGACAAACGCTTTTTAGGATCTAACTTATCACGTAAACTATCCCCCAAAATATTGACGGCTAACACAAAGAGTGCGATTGCTAATCCTGGAAACGTTGAAATCCACCAACCCGCTGCTATATAGTTTCTGCCTTGTGATAATAAAAAACCCCAATCCGGAATTTCTGACACCACACCTAATCCTAAAAAGCTGAGACCCGCACCTGTTAAAATGGCCATTCCTAAACCGTTTGAAGCCATAACTAATAATGGTGAATAAGCATTCGGTAGGACATGCTTTAAGAAAATTACAGGATTACTAATCCCTATCGATTTTGACGCTAGAATGTAAGGACGATTTTTTATACTTAATATTTGGCCTCTCATTACCCGAGCATACGTCGGAATAGCTGATACTGAGATGGCAATGACAAGATTGGTAAAGCTAGAACCTAATACAGCGGCAATAGCAAGCGCTAATAAAACACTTGGGATTGTTTGTATGATTTCAATCAGTCTCATTAATATAATGTCAATAATGCCCTCGATATAGCCAGCTAAAGTTCCAATAAGAGCACCAATGAATCCACCTACAACAACAGCACTTATGCCAAGTAAAAGAGAAGTTTTACTTCCATACACAACTAAACTAAATACATCCCTGCCAAAATAATCAGTCCCAAATAGATGCTTGAATGATGGAGGCTGTAAAATAGCAGTAGGAAACATCTTTGTAGGTGAATACATTGCTACCCAATGTGGGACTATGGCACAAATAATAAAAAAGATAATGATGAGGATAGCAACTGTTAACATCATCTTTTCTAGGTGAAAAATACCTTTACTAAGTCGCTTTAATTTAAGTTTTGAAACAGGTTTCGTTTTAATAGTTTCTAACTTTTGCATCCTTATCCTCCCTTTACTTGCCTACTTCGAATTCGAGGATCAATGATGGAATATGAAATATCAATACATAGATTAATCATTACATACACAATAGCAATAAAAAATACAACACCTTGTATGATTGGTAGATCCTTAGCTGTTATGGCATCTGCCACCATTCTTCCAAGCCCCTGTCTTGCAAATACTGTTTCGATGACCACCGTCCCACCTAAAAAATCACCCAGTAGCACACCAATCATTGTCATTGCAGGTATTAATGCATTTTTAAGGGCATGACGGTATAAAACGATATGCTCTGTCAGTCCTTTTGCTCTAAGCGTCAGTATATAAGGTTCGTTCAAAACCTCTAGCATACTATTCCGAACTACTCTAACAATAAACCCTGCACCTAGAAGACCTAATGTAATAGCAGGCAAAATAACAGAACGCCAACCATCTGAGCCCAACGCAGGAAACCAGCCTAACGAAATGGAGAAAATTAAAATTAGTAAAATTCCCGACCAAAATGTAGGCATGGAAATCCCAAAGAGTCCAACTAAACGTGCAATATAATCAATTACCGTGTTGCGATGAACAGCGGCTAACACTCCAAGTGTAATACCTACAATGACGGCAATAAGTAGACTTGCAACTGTTAGAACAACAGTTGCAGGTAATTGTGTCCATATTTTTTCTATCACAAATTCACCATCAATGGCTGATTGCCCAAAATCACCATGCATTAAATCTACTAAATAATTAGAGAATTGTTTTGTAAATGGTAAATCCAAACCTAATTCTTTACGTAAATTTTCTGCTACCTCAGTACTTGCAGCATTTTCAGCTAGTAATGTATCAACGATATCAGTGGGTAAAAAATAATTGATTGAAAAAACTGAAAAAAGGGCACCTAGTAGTACAAATAGTGCTACTAAGCCACGATTAACAATTAATTTTATCATTTATACACCCCATTTCTATAGTGCGTTTTACGACTGTATTTTTTCTCCAGCTAGTGCTGCCTTTAAATGCTCAAGACCAAGTTCTGTAACCGCTTGATAGATACCATCTTCGCTTGAACCAATTTCTACAACAGGTACATAACGAATTCCATATTTTGTATCTAAAATGTCACGGAAAGCATCATTATGCGTTACATCCACTGTTTTATAAGGTATACCCTCTTCTTGTAAATACGTTTTCACCTCATTACAGTAACTACAGCCTTGTTTCGACCAAACGATTACATCTTTATTTAGTGTCATTACGTTTTCCTCCTCAGCTTACCGCTTCTTTTTGCTGTAAATGTACTGGACCCAATAACTCAAAAGATCGCTCACGTTCAAAATCCTTTAAGATAGGCGTATGCAAAATGAATTCGTCTACTTGGTATTGCTCATGGTAGTCATCTAAAATGGCTTTAATTTCTTCTGATGTACCGTATAAAATATCGGCCTCATACTGCTCCACCGTATATTCCTCTCCAGATTCCTGACCAAATTTCTCCGCTAGCTCTACTGATTGTAATGTCAGGCTTCTGCCACTTGCTAAATGCACCTTTGTAATTTTTTGATCTCCAATTAGCTCTTTCGCTTCCTCTTTGCTTGGAGCAGCAAGTGCAGCAATGGAAATCGCAAAATGACCATTTGGCTGGTGACTGCGATAGGTTGTAGCCGCTTGTGCCAAAACATTATTATCACTATTAATGAATCGAGCAAAGACAAATGCAATGCCGAGTTTTCCTGCAAGAGCAGCACTTTCTGGGCTAGCACCAAGTAAAAATAATGTTGGCTTTTTCTTTGGAATCGGCGTTGCTTGTATGCCATATAATTCGTGCTCTTTTGGTATGGATTGCTCAATTAATTGCTGTAAAAATGTTAATCTTTCTTCAAAATCTTCTCCATTATTGAGCGTGCCATACTGGAGAGCCTTTGTAGAAAGGGGTAAGCCTCCAGGTGCTTTTCCAATCCCCAAATCTATTCGCCCTGGCTCCAAAGATGCTAGAACATGGAAATTTTCCGCTACTTTATAGGGGCTATAATGCTGTAGCATAACCCCACCTGATCCAATATTGATTGTTTTTGTTTTAGCTAGTAAATAAGACACTAATACCTCAGGAGATGTCCCTGCTAATGAATCTGTATTATGATGCTCCGATACCCAAAATCGTGAATAGCCTAACTGCTCAGCTCGCTGCGCCAATGCCACCGTTTTTTGTAATGTTTGTTCATTGGTTGCTCCTTCAATGATAGGGCTTTGATCTAATATGCCTAATGTATAACTCATACAATACCTCCTAATTTCTTTTATTCGAATAAATTTACTAAGTTTTTAGACAGATTGTTTGACATAGCGACTTTCTTTGAAGGGTAAACCTAAATTCCCGCGCAAAGTATCTGCCTCATAATCTTTACGATAAAGCCCTCTTGCTTGTAAAATTGGCACTACTTTATCAACAAAATCTTCAAGAGCACCAGGTACTGTCACACCAATGATAAAACCATCTGCTGCTTCCTTTTCAAACCATTCCTGTACAAGATCCGCTACTTGCTCAGCTGTCCCAAAAAATGCTGTTTTTGGTGTAGCCTCGCGTAAAGCAACTTGACGTAATGTAAGTCTCTCTTGCTTAGCATATCGTTTAATATAATCTGTTGTACTTCTAAAGCTGTTGGCCCCAATATCACCTAGTTCAGGAAACGGTGCATCCACATCATACTGAGTAAAATCATGATGGTCGAAGTAACGCCCAAGATAAGCAAGAGCACGGTCTATGGAAACTAACTCGACGATTTCTTGATATTTCGCCTCTGCTTCCTCCACTGTATCGCCAATAATCGGCGAAATTCCTGGGAATATCTTCACTTCATCTGAGTTTCTTCCAAATGCCGCCACTTCTGTCTTTACTCTTGTGTAAAATTTTTGTGCCTCTTCAATGGATGCACCATGTGTAAAAATAGCATCTGCATCCTTGGCAGCCAATCGAATACCTGCATCAGACGACCCAGCCTGGAATATAACGGGCTGACCTTGCTTTGTTCGACCAATATTGAGTGGACCCTGGACGGAAAAATGTGGCCCTTTATGATGTAATGTGTGTAATTTTTCTGGATCAAAAAATTGATCATTGTCGACATCTGCAATAAACGCATCATCATCCCACGAGTCCCATAGGCCCTTGACAACCTCTAAATATTCTTCTGCAATTTGATAACGCTCTGCATGGCTAGGATGCTGATCGATTGTTTTATTGTAGTTCAAAGCAGTACTTTCTAATGGTGTGGTTACAACATTCCATCCTGCACGCCCAGCACTAATATGATCTAATGAAGCAAATTGTCGTGCTACTGTAAATGGTTCGCTATAGGAAGTTGAAACGGTGCCAACTAACCCAATGTTCTTCGTCGCTACAGCTAAAGCTGATAAAATCGTAATAGGCTCGAAACGATTTAAAAAATGAGGAATGGATTTTTCATTAATAAATAAACCATCCGCAATAAACGCTACATCAAATTTTCCCTGCTCTGCCTTCTGAGCCTGTTGAATATAGAAAGGTAAGCTTACACTTTGATTGCTCGCCACCTTTGGATGACGCCAACCTGAAATATTTCCCCCTACCCCATGAATAATTGCTCCAAATCGAATTTTATCCTGTCTAGCCATGTCAATTCCTCCTCAATCTTATTTTACTAAACATAGTGGTTAAGTATGTTTTGTTGGATTGAGAATGATATTACCGTTCCTTCAGACGATATGCAATAGGTACAGTAATAGAAAAATTTTTATGTTCGGATAAAATATTTTATCAATGCATTTCCCGCATGCCTTCAAAGTGTCTAGCTGTTTCACAAATCGTCTGCCAAAAAGCTGACGGCAATGTGTCTTTCTCTTTATAGGTTAAAAATATATGTTGATTCATATCCAGCAAATGCTTGACGTCTATCTCCACAAATTCACCACTTTCCAGTTCCTTTTTGACGCAAAGATGTGGTAAAAAGCTTAGATAGTCTTTTGTCCGAATGAATTCTTTAGCAACTTCTAAATGATCTGCTCGTACTTCAATATTGGCTGCCACACCCTCTACCTCGAACATTTTATGCACATAATTCCAATCAAACGCCCCACATTCAAAAAACACCATTTTCTGTTGGGCTAATTCTTTTGCTTGGATAAGTTCATGTAGTTGCAATGGGTGATCACGGTGTTTGACAAGTTTCACGGCATTGTTTAATAAAAGTTCGTTCTCAATGCCATCCCTATGCACATATTGAATAAAACCTAGATGAATTTGGTGGCTTTGCAGTTTTTCTAAAATCATTGTTGTGGAACCTGTGATTAGTTGAAAACGCAAATAAGGAAATTGCTCTTTCCACTTAGGCAATGCATAGGCTAAGAAATACTGGGCTGTCACCCCATTTGACCCAATACATACCTCATCTGTCTCCTGCGTTTCTTCTAATTGCTTCTTTCCTTGCTGAAATGTTTGCACAATTTGTGTAGCAAATGGTAAAAAATCTTTCCCTTTCTCTGATACGCTCACACTTCGTCCATCTCGGTAAAATAGCTCAACCCCTAGCTCTCGTTCTAATGATTTGATACGTGCAGTTACAGTCGGTTGGGATAGAAACAAAGCATTGGCTGCTTTATGGGTACTTTTGTAATGGACAACATATAAAAATGCCTCGATATGATCTATATTCACGAGGAGTTCACCCCTTCATTACTTATTTATCCTATTATATAAATAATTCTTCATATTCTCTATAATTTATAGGAAAACTATGTTTTAATTTTTTGACAAAAAAAAAGTAACCTAGCGTCTCCCAGGTTACTTTACTATGTAGCGATGTAGCCATCCATCTTGACAACAAACATCGCGCGTGGTGAACATCCCTCTGTCTGCCAACCACTTGTATGTTATTCACACGGGCACCCTCTGTTGCCCATGTAAACTCTATCTATCGTACTTCTCAACCCGAGAAGTATATGTCAGCTTTTAAGCTAGGATCGATGCAAGAACCGCTTTCTGTGCATGAAGTCTGTTCTCAGCTTGCTCAAAGATGTAAGAATTAGGGCCATCAATAACAGATGTTGCCACTTCTTCCTCACGATGTGCCGGTAAACAATGCAAGAACATATAATTCGGTTTTGCATAGGCAACTAGCTCATCATTAATTTGATAGCCAGCAAAGTCTTGTAAACGTTTTGCTGCCTCTTCCTCTTGTCCCATGGATGTCCAAACATCTGCATAGACAACATCTGCATTTAACACTGCTTCAACAGGATCATTTGTGATCATAATTGTACTGCCATTTGCTGCTGCAATCGCCTGTGCCTTGGCAATCACTTCTGCATCACATTCATAACCTTCAGGAGTGGCCACTGCGACGTTCATGCCAACGTGTGCTGAAGCTACTACAAGTGAGTGTGCTACATTATTGCCATCTCCTACATAGGCAATTTTAAGTCCTTTTAACATGCCTTTATTTTCTGCAATCGTTTCTAAATCAGCTAATGCCTGGCAAGGATGATAAATATCCGTTAATCCATTGATGACAGGAATTACTGCATGCTCTGCAAGCTCCTTGACCATCGCATGAGAATTTGCACGAATCATAATACCATCTAAATAGCCAGATAATACATGTGCAGTATCATAAATCGACTCACCACGACCAATTTGCAAATCACGCGCATGCATAAACATACCTTTTCCACCTAATTGATTCATGCCCACTTCAAATGAAATACGTGTACGAGTTGAATGTTTTTCAAAAATCATGCCAAGTGTCTTTCCTTCTAGTAATCTTGGACATTTCCCCTCTTTTGTAATCATTTTAAGCTGTGTTGCTAGTTCAATAAGTTCTTGAACCTCTTGACTTGTATAGTCTAGCAAAGTTAGAAGATCTTTTCCTTTTAAACTAGACACTAACTTTAACTGTACTTCTTCAAGTAATTTCATAGCCTTCGCTCCTTATATCGTTGCTGTTGAAATTAGTATATCATGCATAAATATAAAATCAACTGAATTTTTATAATTAATTTTAATTATTATTCATTTGTTATGAAATGTGACAAAAATTCGTCATACAGAATATTTATGCATAAATGTTCAATTTAGATCACGACTATTTTTTAGCGATAGTAAAGAAGGAACTAAAAATGTATGAATGGCACAATGTGTAAAGAATAGATTGCGGGCTTTGTGACTATTGGTATCAGAGGAAGAAATTTTGACACTAAAAACAATGAAAAGCCCCCTAACAAAATTAGTTAGAGGGCAAGTCCATTTCTTCTAATTATTCAAATGTAATTTTATTGACTGCATCACGGTCTAATTTTTTAATGACTTCAACCATTAATTTAACGGCGTTATCATAATCATCACGATGTAGGATACCTGCATGTGAATGGATATAGCGTGTCGCAATACCGATTGATAGTGCTGGTACGCCATTTGCTGTTACGTGGATGGAGCCAGCATCAGTACCGCCGCCAGCCATCGCTTCAAATTGATATGGGATATTGTGCTCATCTGCTACATCTAATACGAATTCACGTAAGCCACGGTGTGAAACCATAGATGCATCATATACAACAATTTGAGGGCCAGCCCCCATCTTACTCGTTGATTCTTTTGCTGTAACTCCTGGAGTATCTCCTGCTACACCAACATCCACTGCAAATCCAATATCCGGCTGGATTTTATGTGTTGTAGTTTTAGCACCACGAAGTCCAACTTCTTCTTGTACATTCCCTACAGAATAAAGAATATTAGGGTGCTTTTCATTTTGTAACGCTTTCATAACATCAATCGCAATTGCACAACCAATACGGTTATCCCAAGCTTTCGCTAATAGATACTTATCATTTTTCATAACATTAAACTCAAAGTATGGTGTTACCATATCGCCAGGACATACGCCCCACTCAAGTACTTCATCTTTAGAAGCAGCACCAATGTCGATAAACATATCTTTAATGTCTACTACCTTATTACGTACATCAGCAGGTAAAATATGAGGTGGCTTTGAACCAATAACCCCAATCACTTCATCGCCCTTACGTGTAGTAATCGTTACACGCTGTGCAAGCATAACTTGGCTCCACCAGCCACCTACCGTTTGGAATTTGATAAAGCCTTTGTCATCGATTTGTGTAACCATGAAACCTACTTCATCTAAATGTCCTGCTACAACAATTTTAGGACCGTTTTCATCGCCAACCTTTTTAGCAATGACACTACCTAAGTTATCTGTTTCTACAGTATCGGCATATGGTGCAATGTATTTTTTCATGACCTCACGTGGTGCACGTTCATTACCTGCGATACCATTTGCGTCTGTTAAATCTTTAAACATTTGTAATGTTGGATCTAGTTGTGTCATCCTTTTGCCTCCTACTTCTTATATCTATTTTATTATACTTCGTTTACCGAAATATTCCTAGCTTAATCGTCTGAAAATTGGTGTATTTCTTAATTTAATAACCTGAGCGCTGACGATTGTAATTTTCTTGGTTTTTTTCAAGATAAGCGCCAACCACATCCTCAAATGTAAAACCGAGATTATACGCTAGTACTCCGTAGTATTGCCAAATAGCTAAATAGCGCTCCTCTGTAGGTTCATGGATAAATGCTAAAATAACACTTTGTGTTTCTAAAAAGGTTGTCGTTAAATCTCTATTTTCTTCTACTACAGGCCACATTGCAATTGATGTATAGTCCTTTAATAAGCCAAGCGATAAGATAAAATGAATGGAATCCACATATTCCTCTAAAATGACTTCACGTGCAGATGGTCCCTTTGTACTCCAAAATTTAAAGCAACGCGTTTCATTGGCAAGCTCAGCTAGCTCCACTAGTAAGGCTAAGCCCTTTTCCTGAAACACATCTTGCTGAACATTTTGTGTTTGCTCGATAAAATCATCAAGCTCTTTTTGCATGGTAAACAATTGTTGTAAATTCATTTTTTTCTCCTAAATTTCTAAAAAATATTTTAAATAAAGTGAAACTATTTGACCTTCCTAATCGTATAGGAAAGAATAACCTTTCTTCAAGGGGGAAATTTAAACATGTTGCCGTTACTAATTCGACTTGCTGTAATAGCGCTTATTATCTATGTATTTTACAAAGCGATTCGTTATATAACCGATCCAAAACGCAAACTGGATGAAGCCTATGAAAAAGGCCAGTATTATTTCTATGATGACGTTAAAAATGTCCGAAAAAATTTCTTTATTTCCTATAAGGGTGCGCTTTTTGAAGGTGAAAAATACCTAGGCACAACAGAGGATGCATTTGAGGTTGTTACCATTTTCGTCGGTGCACGAGATGCTGCAACGTTGCAAGGCTTCAGCAAAAGCGACTTTGAATATTTGCAGCAAGAAATACTATTGAACTACCCAAGCGCCAAAATCAATTGGAAGCAGCCCATTGAACAGCTTATGCGAAACACATCCCCATCATGAGGATGTGTTTCTAATTATTTTTATTTATGTCCACAGTTGTACAATGATAAAAATTTGAATGGCTGCGAGTAGTGGAAAACCAAATGCAAAACGATTGTGGCGTGTTTTGTGACGAAATAAATACATACCCAATACACCGCCAGCTGCCCCTCCTGCTATGGCTAGTGTAAATAACGTGCGCTCTGCTATACGCCATTCATGATTTTTTGCACGCGATTTATCCATTCCCATTAAAATGAGCAATACAATTGATACAATGCCCATATAAGCTAATAATGCTTGTCCCATTCCTTACTCCTTTAAAAACGTGATACTATTAATCTAACACAAAAAAGACTGATGGAAAAATCCATCAGTCTTTTCTTAGTGTTGAAAAACAAAACAGTCAATTGAAAGGTAGAAATGGATTTCCGTTGCAGGCTACTTGCTTTCCTGTGGGCGAGCGCCGAATCGCTTCCTCCGCTACCGCTCCGTGCAGGGCTTCGCCTGTCTCGCTATCCCACGGGAGTCAAGCAGCCTTCCACTTCAACCCACTGACTTTTTAGCAAATGTTTTCAAATAAAGTGAAGGTGTTTACTACTCTTTATGGAGAGGTGTTGTCACGCATCACTTCTCCACATTGAAAATAAGAGCTTATCCCCTCTAAACACTTTGCAGAATGGTTGATTGGAGTGGAGCCAGCGTCACTCCTAGGGGATTTAGTGTCACAGAGGAGACCCTGGAGCGAACGCAGTGAGTGAAGCGGCTCATCGGACGCCCCCTGGAAAGGACGCTGGCGGAACGGAAATCAACCCCTCACCTTGCAAAGTTGCTTTTTCTGCCATTGACATCATCTTTTTTCAACAACATGAAAAGACTGATGGAAAAATCCATCAGTCATTTTTTGCACTTGTCGCTATGCTTTCAGTGCAGAAATAATAGTTAATGTTGTCAACTATTATTTAGCTACTGCTTTTTTAGCAGCGTCTGCTAATTGAGTGAATGCTGCAGCATCAGTTACAGCAAGGTCAGCTAACATTTTACGGTTAACTTCGATACCAGCAACTTTTAGACCGTGCATTAAACGGCTGTAAGAAAGACCGTTCATACGAGCAGCTGCGTTGATACGAGTGATCCATAATTTACGGAAATCACGTTTTTTCTGACGACGGTCACGGTATGCATATGAACCTGACTTCATCACTGCTTGGTTAGCAACTTTGTATAATGTATGTTTTGAACCATAGTAACCTTTAGCTAATTTCAATACTTTTTTACGACGTTTGCGCGTCACTGTTCCGCCTTTTACGCGTGGCATATGAATTACCTCCTGCTTTTCATTAAAAAATGAATGTTAGTATTTTTTTGTAGTCAATTATTTCATGTAAACAAGTAAAGATTTGATGCGTTTGAAGTCACCAGATGAAACGATGTTCGCTTTACGTAGGTGACGTTTTTGTTTCGTAGATTTGTTTGCGAATAAGTGGCTTCCATAAGCACGGTCGTATTTTAATTTACCTGAACCCGTTTTTTTGAAACGTTTCGCAGCTCCACGGTGAGTTTTCATTTTTGGCATGTCGAATTCCTCCTAAACTGTTCGTCTAATATTATTTCTCGTTCTTTGGTTGAAGAACTAAGAACATGCTTCGGCCTTCCATCTTCGGTTTTTGTTCTACCGTTGATACTTCAGCACAAGCTTCAGCAAAACGATCTAACACACGTTGACCAATGTCTTTATGTGTAATCGCACGACCTTTGAAACGTAGGCTACATTTTACTTTATCGCCTTTTTCAAGGAATTTAATCGCATTACGTAACTTCGTTTGGAAATCATGCTCATCGATTGTTGGGCTCAAACGAACCTCTTTCATTACGATGACCTTTTGATTTTTACGAATTTCACGGTCTTTCTTTTGCTGTTCAAACTTAAATTTACCATAGTCCATGATACGAGCGACTGGCGGCTTGGCTTGAGGGGCCACAAGGACAAGATCCAAGTTTACACGAGCGGCGATTTCTAGCGCTTCATTACGTGTCTTTACACCAAGCTGGTCACCATTGTGATCGATTAATCGAAGTTCACGTGCGCGAATGCCTTCGTTTACATACATGTCTTTGCTAATAGTAATCCACCTCCAAGTAGTTGTCGCGAATACATGGTTTGGGCAAAGCCTTGCCCGGTTGAACGGTACATCCTCTCGTCATGTCCATAAAAAAAGGACGGACATTTTTGAAGATGTCCGCCCGCTATATGTGCATGCGCAAGTCTACGCAAAACAATTCAACGTGTCATACCTGTTCACAGCCTTTAAAGCGTTGTATCAGGTGAGAAGCGGGCAGCCTCTACTTCAACCACAAACTTTGTATTCATTAACCTTAATTATATTAGCATGTATATGATAAGCTGTCAAATATTTATTTTCTTATCACTGCTAACATAACCAAAATGAAAATATTCTATACAAATGCAAGATTTATTTTATACAGAAACCCTCACTTTGGCAAGCGAGAGTTTCTAGTTGAAGCTTATTTTGTAATTTCTGCTTTAATAGCTGCTAGGAAATCCTCAAAGCTAATTGTTTCGGAATCTTTTGAGCCATAACGTCGAACATTTACGCCATTTGCCTCTACTTCTTTATCTCCGATGACAAGCATATAAGGAATCTTTTTCATTTGTGCTTCACGGATTTTATAGCCTAATTTCTCTTCACGATCATCCATTTCCACACGTAAACCAGCTGCTGTAAGTTGCTCTTCAATTTGTTTTGCATAGTCGAAGTGAGCTTCATTTGATACCGGAATGACTTCTACTTGTACCGGTGCTAACCAAGTTGGGAATGCCCCTTTGTATTCTTCAATTAAGAAGGCAACAAAACGTTCCATTGTCGATACAACACCACGGTGAATAACAACTGGACGATGAGGTTTACCATCTTCCCCAACATAAGTTAGGTCAAAGCGTTCTGGTAATAGGAAGTCTAATTGAACTGTAGATAAAGTCTCTTCTTTACCAATTGCTGTTTTTACTTGAACGTCAAGTTTAGGACCATAGAATGCAGCCTCACCTTCCGCTTCAAAGTAGTCTAAGCCAAGCTCATCCATTGCTTCTTTTAGCATGCTTTGTGCTTTTTCCCACATAGCATCATCATCGAAGTATTTTTCAGTATCTGCAGGGTCGCGATAAGATAAACGGAATGAGTAATCATTTAAATCGAAATCTTTATAAACCTCTAAAATTAACTGTACCACTTTTTGGAATTCCGCTTTAATTTGGTCTGGGCGAACAAAAATATGCGCATCATTTAATGTCATCCCACGTACACGTTGTAAACCTGAAACCGCGCCTGACATTTCATAACGGTGCATTGTACCAAGCTCTGCAATACGCAATGGTAGGTTACGATATGAATGCATGCTGTTTTTGTACACCATCATATGGTGAGGACAGTTCATTGGACGCATAATTAATGTCTCATTATCCATTTCCATTGGTGGGAAAATGGAATCTTGATAGTGATCCCAGTGACCAGAAGTTTGATAAAGCTCTTTTGAACCTAATACTGGTGTATAAACATGCTTATATCCAAGTGATAATTCTTTATCGACAATATAACGTTCAATGACACGACGAATTGTTGCACCATTTGGTAACCAAAGCGGTAACCCTTGACCTACTTTTTGAGAAGTTGTGAACAGGTCTAATTCTTTCCCAATTTTACGGTGATCGCGTTCTTTTGCTTCTTCTAGCATTTGTAGGTGGTGTTTTAATTCCTCTTTTTTGAAGAACGCTGTACCATAAATACGTTGTAGCATTTTGTTATCAGAGTTCCCTCTCCAGTAGGCACCTGCTAATGATAAAAGCTTGAATTCACGAAGTTTCCCTGTAGATGGTACGTGAATACCACGGCAAAGATCGAAAAACTCGCCTTGATAATAAATAGATACTTGCTCATCTGCAGGAATGGCTTCCAGTAATTCTAATTTATACTCATCGCCAATTTCTTCATAGAGTGCTTGTGCTTCTGCACGACTTACATTTTTACGTTCCACCTCTAGGTTTTCAGCAATAATTTTTTTCATTTCTTTTTCAATTGCTGGTAGATCTTCGGCAGTGATTGGTGTTGGTGAGTCTATATCATAGTAGAAACCACCTTCAATCACTGGACCAATACCAAGCTTTACATCTGGGAATAAACGTTTAATAGCTTGTGCTGTTAAATGGGCAGTCGAGTGACGTAAAATTTCAAGTGCTTCCTCATCGTCTTGTGTAATGATCGCAATTGTTGCATCTTCTTCAATTGGTGTTTTTAAATCCACTAACACACCGTTAATTTTACCTGCATAAGCTTTTTTACGTAAGCCTGAGCTAATGGATAATGCTACGTCATCAGTTGATGTGCCTTTTGCAAATTCCTTTACGGCGCCATCTGGGAAAGTTAATTTAATCATTTCTGACATATTCTTTGCACTCCTTCGTTTTGGTTAAATACATAATGCTTGATGATTGGCTGGAGCCATTGTTTGCATGACTCGATGGCTTAGTTTGAGCGGAGTCATTACTTTTTTGAGCGATTCTTTACTCGATTGGAGCGGAATCTTCATTTTTCTGAGCGGTTTCTTACTCTCTAGGAGCGGGTTAGCCACCTTCGTGAGCGACTTCCCTCTCTATATGAGCGGAGCCACCACTTCTCACAACAATTTCAAAGAAATCTGAGAAAAATAAAAAAAGCTCCGTCCCTCACAAAAGGGACGAAGCGTATGCTCGTGGTTCCACCCTTCTTCCTTCCGACTTACATAAAGTCAGACGAAGCTCAAGGCTAGCTAACGGGCTAGGGACCGGCGAAAGATTATCCCTTTCGCTGCTCAGTAGGTAGTAAATGATGTGCTCACACTAGGAAGTTTTCAGCCGTTGACTTCCCTCTCTATAAGCCGATACACAAAATTCATGTCCTCATCAATGCATATTGATATTAAGTATATGAGTCAGTATACGCTCGATTGTCGAAAAATGCAACTATCAATGTTACATCCGACGATTTTTGCCTTGCATTTCGATCGGCACGGTTAAGGCTTTAATTCGCTCCATAATTCGTCCCGCTTTAACTACCTCAATATCACCTTTTTGTGACTGCGCTAAATGATGCTCTAATTCATCATAATTAAAATTAGACGTAATAAAAGTTGGCAATTGCTCTGCCATACGATAATGGAAAATAGTCCCCAAAATCTCATCACGTGTCCAGGCAGTCATGGTTTCCGCTCCTAAATCATCTAGCATTAAGACAGGAGCCTTTTTAATATAATCTATTTTCTCATTCAATGTGTTATCGCCAATGGCATTTTTCATTTCTCGTAAAAACTCTGGAACGAAAACTACAACAGAGCGAATTTTAATAGACGCTAATTCATTGGCCAATGCACCAAGTACAAAGGACTTCCCTACACCAAATTTACCATATAGATAAAAACCTTTTGCAGGTAATTGACCAGTTTCTTTTGTCAATTTTACAAATTGAGCTGCTTTTTGTGCAATCGCCACACGGGATTCATCGTCAATACTTAAATCATGAATGGTTGCTTGTAGCACATCTTTTGGCATATGCATACTTGCAATCATATTCGCAACATCTCGACGTTCTTCTTCCCGTATCTTTTGCTCACAGCGCACATAGTCCATTTCAATAGAATTCCGAACTACCCTTAATGTCGGTAGGAACCCTTTTAAATAATTTGTACAATGTTCTGTATTATCACAGCCACAGCACTCAGTAGATTGACTAATAAATTCATGAAGCTTAGGTAAATTTCGCTCAACATTGTCATAGCTTAATTCATCTGCATGCTGTGCTAAAAATTCCTGCACATGCGGATGTTCTAAAATTTCACGTCGCATGGCTTCATAGCGCTCTTTGAACGAGGGTACATTAATTGCTCGTTTTAATGGTCCATTTATAGGTTCGATTATTGCTCACCTTCTTTACTATTCGCTTTTTCCTAGCATCTCTAATATTTTTTGTCGCTCTTTTTCAAAATCTATAGTACTAGAGGTAGATTCCTCTTGTCTTTCATTCCGTTTATAAAACCATTCAGGCACTTTTTCTTCACGTTGATATCTTGAACGTCCCTTTGTCTGTTGATTCGTTTTATTGGTAGTTTGGGGCTTGTTTTTCCAAGCTGTATATTTATCATGCTCTTGGCGGGCAAGTTCCATTGCTTCCTTAGCCGTCTGGACATTTTTTCGTACCCAGTGATCAGCAATCGTTTCCACATATTTTTTAGGCAGCTTCATATCTGTCGTTAGCATAACGTATTCTAACAATGCATTGACCACTCCAATTGGCATGCCATGCTGAACGATTAAATTTTCCGCAAGCTGAACAGATGTTTGCAATGGTTCTTTACCATTATTTATATCACGTAACACTTGGACAGGCGCTGTTGTTTCTAAATAGTGTTGGAGCTCCTGATCCTTGGTTTTTAGTCCAGCTTCTGCTGCTGGTAATGGTTCAGTAACGCGCGCAAGTTTGGGCGGCTCCTTAGACACTGTTAATTTATAAAAATCAGCAGCAGCCTTTCGTAAACGTTCCTGAGAAATCCCTAAATCATCATCTAAAGCAAGTATCACTACTTTTTGCATATCAAGGGCTGTTAAATGATATAAAAAGGCCAGCTTGGCTATGGCTTCACGCACTTCGAATGTCAACAAATTGGAAGGAACCAATTGCTCGGACAAACCTGCTTGCAATAAATCAAAATCAAATTGCTCCAAATAAAAAGGATATACTTTTTGTTGTTTATCCTTATGATTCGTATCTACTTGTAAATCTGATGGAATATTAGCATGTACGGGCTTAAAGACATCGATAAAAGCACGAGATACATCCTTAAACGCCGTGTCCTTTACAGGTGACATAAAGCGCTGACGTAAATTGCGATAAGCCTGCTCTCCAATTTTGCTAAACAAAAACATCGACAGCAGCGGGTCTTTCATAAAGCTATCTGCATCTAATGGGCGCTGTAGCTCATATAAAAAACTACGTTCACCAGCATCTTCTTTTTTCCATGTACGCAGCAAACCAATTGCTTCTAGTGCAATACGAGCCTCAAACACTTTACCAATGGGCAACCCTAGCACATTCATTAAATAATAATGTGTCATTTGCTGCTTTGGCATTTGCTCTGCTTCTGCCCATAATGTTAGATAGAGGCTAATTGGCTCTGATCCCGTTAATGGTTGATACAATAATGTAACTAATTGACGCTCCTGTGTAGAAAATGCATGAGGTAGACGAATGTCGAAAGGATCGCCAGGCTGCAATTCCTTATATAAATGGATCAACGTCATTCATCCTCTCTGTTTGCTATGATTTCTTCTCCGTTTGACGTTGAATAATGTCTTTGATTTCCTCAATAAAGACATTGATATCTTTAAACTGACGGTAGACCGATGCAAAACGCACATAAGCGACCTCATCGATTTTAGCTAAACGGTCCATAACCATTTCACCTACATCTTCTGAGCGTACTTCCGAATTTCCAATACGACGAAGATCTTTTTCAATTGACAGGACAAGCTCCTCCAGTACACCAAGTGCCACTGGACGTTTTTCACAAGCACGAATAAGCCCACGAAGTACCTTCTCACGGCTAAACTCTTCTCGTGAACCTTCCTTTTTCACAACGACTAATGGCGTCTC
This sequence comes from Lysinibacillus sp. FSL K6-0057, assembly GCF_038630885.1. Taxonomy (NCBI): domain Bacteria; kingdom Bacillati; phylum Bacillota; class Bacilli; order Caryophanales; family Bacillaceae; genus Lysinibacillus; species Lysinibacillus sp. FSL K6-0057. The sequence continues at coordinate 3,705,775 of NZ_CP152047.1, forward strand.
TTCAATTTTTTCAAACGTTGTAAAACGGAAGCCACATGACTCACATTCACGACGTCTACGAATTTCTTTATTATCATCTACTGGCCTCGAATCCACAACACGCGTTCCGTTAAACTGGCAAGATGGACATCTCATATAATTACTCTCCTGGTTTACAACAATTTAATATATCTATTATAACAAATTTCCTACATGTAAGAAAAGTGCATTCACGTTTGTGTGCTCATGATAAATCTAAAGCACCTAAAGTACAAGGAAAGTTTCTGCAAAAAAAGAGCACATTGAAACCTTTTCGATTTCAATGTGCTCTCTATAAAGATTATTACGCGTTTACCGTTTCTAAAGCATTTGCCACTTTTTTCACAAGATCTACAACACGTGCAGAGTAGCCCCACTCGTTATCATACCAAGCAAGTACTTTTACTTTACGGTTGCCTAAAACCATTGTAGAAAGTCCATCAACTGTTGAAGAATAAGTTGTTGTATTGTAATCAGCAGATACTAATGGTTCAACAGAGAAATTAAGAATACCCTTCATTGGACCTTCTGTTGCCGCTTTTACAAATGCTGCATTGACAGCATCAACTGTTACATCTGTATTTAAATCTACTACAAGGTCCACTAAAGATACGTTTGGTGTTGGAACACGAAGTGCCATACCATGAATTTTACCTTCTAATTCAGGTAAAACTAATTTCAATGCTTTTGCAGCACCAGTAGATGTTGGAATAATAGATTGTGCGCATCCACGTGCACGACGTAAATCTTTATGTGGATTGTCTAAGTTCTTTTGATCATTTGTATAGGCATGAACTGTTGTCATTAAGCCATTTTCAATGCCAAATGTGTCATTCAATACTTTTGCTACTGGCGCTAGGCAGTTTGTTGTACAAGAAGCATTTGAAATAACATCATGTTTAGCAATATCAAGTTTATCATCATTAACACCTAAAACAATTGTTACGTCCTCGTTTTTACCAGGTGCTGTTAAGATTACTTTTTTCGCGCCAGCTTCTAAATGCATGGCTGCTTTATCACGTTCATTAAATTTTCCAGTAGCTTCAATAACGATATCTACACCCATTGTCGCCCAAGGTAATTTTAATGGATCACGTTCACTAATAATTTGAACACGTTTACCATTTACAACTAAAGCATCGCCTGCTGGTTCTACCGTACCTTCAAATGTTCCGTGATTTGTGTCATACTTAATCAAATGTGCTAACGTTTCTGCAGGATAGCTTGCGTTAATTGCAACGATGTTTAAATCTTGTTGTACGATAGCCTGGCGGAAAACCATACGTCCGATACGTCCGAAACCATTAATAGCAATTGATACTGTCATTTAAAATATCCTCCTGTGAGTACATACTCAGATTAATTAATTATATACTTTATGGTGATTAGTATAACACAATTTTAAAAAAGATGAACATTATATATTGAGAATATAAAAGTTCTTATTTTCTGAAAAATTATTCTTTATTATGGCGTTTCCCCATAAAAAAATGCGCAGCAAAGTTGGCTTGCTACGCATCGTAAAAGAACCAATTAAATAACACCCCAATAGCGCAGGATTTTTTTTAATTGTTCTTCTGTGTTTTCTATATTTTCATTATTATAAATGACCGCATGTGCACCCTTTTCTTTGACAGACATCGGCAGCTGTGAGTGCATACGTGCCAATGCATCCTCTTTTGTTAAATTATTTCGCTCCATTAAGCGTCGAAGCTGAACTTCTTCACTGACCGATACCACAATGATACGTTCCACAAAATGCTGCAGCTTACTCTCAAATAACAATGGGATGTCCATCACAACATGCTCATGTCCTGCCTCTAAATAGGCATCACGCTGACGTAACATTTCTTTTCTGATTGCTGGATGCATAATATCATTTAACGTTTTGCGTTTGGCAGGCTCATGGAAAATGATATCTCCAAGCATTGTTCGATTTAAATGGCCGTCCTCAAGCAAGATAGCTTGTCCGAAGCTTTCAGCTATGAGGGCTAATGTCTCCGTTCCAGGTTCTACGACATCTCGTGCTACAATATCCGCATCAACAATCGGTAATCCCAGTTCGCTCATCATTTTAGCTACTGTACTTTTTCCACTTGCAATACTTCCTGTAAGTCCGATAATCATTGCTAAATCCCCTTTAATGTTGACAATTTGGGCAATAAACCGAGGTACGCCCACCAATTGTCATTTGACTTGTTGCCGTTTCACATGCTGGACATATCTTTTTCCCATACATTTTTAGTCGATTCTGCATACTTCCGGCTTCCCCATTAATGTTTCGATAATCAGAAATAGTTGAACCACCTGCTTCAATACTTTGACGTAGGACAGCAACAATCTCCTCAAATAATGCCCGCTTTCGCTTTTCACTAATGCGATTCATTTTGCGTGCAGGGTGAATATTCTGAGCAAACAATGCCTCCGTTGCATAAATATTGCCACAGCCTGAAATGACTTGCCCATCCATAATCACTTCTTTTACTGCTTTATTTTCATACTTTGGTAGCTTAGATTTTGTTATAAAAAAGTCACAAGCATGCTCATCGAATGGCTCTGGTGCCATTTTTGTCAATGGCGCATGATCTTCAATTTTTGTCAGAAAACGAAGTTCACCAAAACGGCGAATATCTGAATAAATCAAATATCCTCCATCTGCCATTTCAAATGTTGCATGGATATGCTTTTGAAATTTCGCCTCATTAATTTCATCGGGTGAATTCACAACGAACCATGCACCTGTCATACCTAAGTGACTGACAAGGACATATGGAACATCATCCTTCAGCAAATGAAAGAAAATATATTTTGCTCGTCGTTCAATTTTGGTAATTGTCATCTGGGACATCGTTATTTCAAAAGTATCAGGCTCTGCTTGTTTGACAATACATTGTTTACCCTCACTAAAAGAGAAATGTACTCTTTCAGAAAGTTGAACCTGTTGAATGGTACGTCCTTCAACCTTTGGCTTCAATGCCTGGACGACACCTTCTACCTCTGGTAATTCAGGCATTTGAACCCCTCCTTATTTTGCCTCGTACCATGTTGAACCATGGTTAAAATCTACTTTTAGCGGTACTGAAAGCTCAATAGCATTTTCCATGACCTCTGGTACAATTTTTTCCAGCAATGCAATCTCTTCCTTAGGTGCTTCAAAGATTAACTCATCATGCACCTGAAGCAGTAGTTTGGCCTGCATCTTTTCTTTTTTCAATCGAGCATCCATATCAATCATTGCTTTTTTAATGATATCAGCAGCACTTCCTTGAATTGGCGTATTCATTGCTGTACGCTCTGCAAAGCTTCTTAAATTAAAGTTGGAGCTTGTAATGTCTGGTAAATAGCGGCGTCTATTTAATATCGTTGTAACATAACCATTAAATTTCGCATTTTGAACAATGTCATCCATGTACTGTTTTACGCCAGGGAAACTTGCGAAATACTTTTCAATAAAATTGGCTGCTTCCTTACGCGTGATATCTAAGTTTTGTGAAAGACCATAATCACTAATACCGTAGACAATGCCAAAGTTAACAGCTTTCGCTGCGCGACGCATATTACTATCCACCTCATCTTCCGATACATGGAATACATCCATAGCTGTACGTGTATGAACGTCCATTCCTTCTCGGAAAGCCTCAACAAGGTTTTTATCTTCTGACATATGTGCAAGTACTCGTAATTCAATTTGCGAATAGTCAGCAGAAAATAGTATCCAATCCTCTTTTGATGGTACAAAGGCTTGACGAATTTTGCGCCCCTCCTCTAAACGGATTGGGATGTTTTGCAAATTCGGGTCTGTAGAGCTCAAACGCCCTGTCGCAGTTAAAGCTTGCTGGAAGCGCGTATGCACCTTGCTATCTGATGCATGAATTTCCTTTAGTAAGCCCTCAATATACGTGGATTGTAATTTTCCAAGCTGACGATACAACAGAATATGTTCAATGATTGCATGCTCTGACTGTAATTTTTCCAGTACATCTGCAGCAGTGGAATAGCCTGTTTTAGTCTTTTTAATTACAGGTAACCCTAGCTTATCGAATAAAATCACACCTAATTGTTTAGGTGAATTAATATTAAACGTTTCTCCAGCCTCCGCATAAATTTCTTGCTCAATCACCACAAGCTTGTCATTAAGCTCTTGCCCCATTTTCTCTAATGTAGCACGGTTAACTGTAATCCCTTCACTTTCCATTTCACTTAAAATTCCTGCCAATGGTAGCTCTAGGTTTTTATAAAGATCGAATTGTTCATTTTCCTTTAATAATGCTTCCAGCTTCGGCTGTAATGACCACACAGCAAAGGCTTTGCGACTTACATGCTGTGCAAGCTGATCCAAGTCAGGTATTGCACGCTTGGCACCTTTTCCATAAACCGCCTCATCTAATTGAACATCATAATAGCCTAATTCTCTTGCAAGTGTGGCGATATCGTCGCCACTTAATGCTGGATTATTTATATAAGAGGCAAGTAGCAAATCAAAGTCAACGCCAGCTAATTGAATCCCTGCTCGCTTCAATGATGCTTGAGCCGCCTTTGAATCGGACATATATTTTATTTTTGTGGCATCTTCTAACCAACGACGGAGAGTATCTGATTTTGCTGCACTTTCAAAAGGAATATATTGTGTCTTTGTTCCATCTGACAACGCAATCCCTAGCTGCTGACAAGTGTGATAATGCTCATTCTCCAGTTCAACATGCACAGCCATCACATCTTGTAAGTCCTCAGGTTGAATTTCCTGAACAAGGTCATAGTCGAAAGGTGCTTGCTCTTCTTCGTGCACTGTAAAGTCACTTTTATCAAGCAGTGATTTAAAGCCAAGCTCACGCCACACACTGATTAATTCATCTTCTTTTGGCCCATTATACGCAAGATCAGCGAGTGAAATCGTGATTGGGGCATCCGTATAAATCGTTGCCAACTGCTTACTCATGATGGCCTGCTCTTCATTAGCTACCAGCTTTTCCTTCATTTTAGAAGCTTTCAATGTATCCATTGCTTCATAAAGTGCTTCAACGGAGCCATGCTCTTTTAATAATTTTACAGCCGTTTTTTCACCGACGCCTGGTACACCAGGAATATTATCGGAGGAATCCCCCATCAAGCCTTTCATATCAATAATTTGGAGCGGCGTTAACCCGTATTTCTCTGCAATAAAGGCTGGTGTATTTTTCTCTATTTCAGTAATACCTTTTTTCGTTATATAAACGGTTACTTGCTCTGTCGCCAGCTGTGTTAAATCACGGTCTCCAGAAACGATGATGATATCCATATCCTGTGATGAAGCCTCTTTAGCAAGCGTTCCGATAATATCATCCGCTTCATATAATTCTTGTTCATATTGCTTGATACCATAAGCATCAATGAGCTTTCGTAAATAAGGAAATTGCTCTGATAATTCTGGTGGTGTCTTTTGACGTCCACCTTTATATTCTGTAAAGGTTTCATGGCGGAATGTTGTTTTCCCAGCATCAAAAGCAACCAATATTTTCGTTGGTTGTTCTTCCTCTAATATTCTTTGTAGCATTGTTGTAAAGCCGTATACAGCATTAGTATGAATGCCACTATCATTCGTTAACAATGGCAACGCAAAAAACGCGCGATACGCTAAACTATTACCGTCCAATAATAGTAATTTATCCTTGGTCATGATTTTATCCTCCTGCGTTGTCTTCTACTTCTACTTTATCATAACAATACATTTCAAGTAAAAAAAGCAGGCGTCCTTTCGCAAGGTTATCCGTTACTTTTCATATCCTATCCATCACTTTTACAGTGCTATCCGTCATTTTTAATGGTCTATCCGCCACTTTAGCATTCCTATCCATTCAAAAAAAGCCAATCGCACATAGCGATTGACTTTTTTAAAAATATTCTAACATCATTAACGCATATTACCTATAATAGATGAACGACTATCTTGCATTTTTTTGATAAAGTTCGTCATTGTATCAAAAGCTTCATTGCGTTTATTACTCAAACCTTGTAAACGTAGCATATCCATTTGCTGTGAATTACTTAAACCATCTATTTGACCTTTAACATCTTGGATTTCTCGATCAAGCGCTGAATGTGTGTCTTGATCTTCTACAGGTATAGCTGCTCTTTCCTGATGTAACCCTGCTAACTGTGTATTCAAATCAGCTAGCTGTTGATTTCGTTGTTGAACACCCTCTAGTTGATCTTTAAGTTGGTTTTCTAACAACTGTGCTCGTTGTGATTGAACTGCCTGTAATGCCGATTCTAGATCCATGCCTTGAATATCAATTGGTTGAATTTGGCCATTGGCAGAGGATTGCCCTGCCCCACTAAATAATAAACCTACTGCTAATGCGCTTCCAAATACTACTTTCTTCATCTTATTCCTCCTCATAGTAAAGTGCAATTTCATTTATCATAAATAATGAAGGTTAAAATTAGGTTAAAAAATAAATATTTATCTCCGCTATGTGAAGCCTACTAACTTGTCCTTAGTGTAATTACCGCTGTTTAATCATAAAAAAAGACTTTCATTCAGAAAGAATAGCTTTTTGAATGAAAGTCCATATTAGATGTTATTGATTTGATGCACGATAAAAAATTTCTTCATATATGACAGTTAATATAAATGCATTCATAAAGGCAAACACGAGGAATAAAGGCATGCCACCTAATTGTGGGTGTGTTAACTCTTGATTAAATACCATCACTGTACTAATTTGTGCTAAAAAGAAAATTAAGCCAATTCCAACTTGCCAAATAGGACGCTTAACCTTTCGTTTTTCATACCAAAATAATTTCTTAAAAAGGTTTCTTACATCATCTGCAATAATGATACTAACTAAAAAGATACTAACAAAAAATACTGGTATATGATAAACACTCTTCGTCATCCATGAAAAATCGGATAGACGGAAGAAAAGCGTCAATAACGATGCTATACTACAAGCGATCCCTAAATTTTGGAGCCATTTGCTAATTTGTAATTTCAAAGCCCTTACCCCCAACTATTCTTTTTTAAACATTATCATTCTATCAAATTATCGTTGATTGGGGAATACAAACTTATAAATTTCTATTATTTTCATACTATAATAATCTGATTTAATGGATAGTTATAATTATATAGAAACAAAAAAAGTCGTCTCTTTCACTACAGAGACGACTTTAATTTGCGTTTATTTTATATAACCAGACAAGATATTGGCATATGGTGAAGTAGATGGCAAAATAATAACCGTATCTTCTCCAACCGTTTTCTTATAAGATTCTAGCGTGCGGTATAAGGAATAAAATTCAGGATCTTGAGAGAATGATTTATTGTAAATCTTTGCAGCTTCTGCTTCTCCCTCAGCTTGAATAATAGCCGCTTCCTTATTAGCAGTAGCTAGCATTTCTTGTACTTGTTGGTCAGTTTGAGCTTCAATACGACGTTTCTGAGCGTCCCCCTCAGACAGATAGAGCTGAGCAGTTGATTCACGTTCTGAAATCATCCGTGTAAATACGGATTGTTCATTCTCTGCTGGTAGGTCTGTACGACGAATACGCACGTCTACTACTTCTACTCCATATTTATCGTTTTGCAATAATTCATTTACTCGCGCTGTTACACGATCATTTAGGCTACCTCGTGAAGAGTCCTCATCATTAATAATTTCATCATATCTTAATTGTCCAAGCTCTGTTCGGATAACAGAGTAGATGAATTCTTCCATTCGGGACTCTGCTTTGCTTAGTGTTCCTGCATTAGAAATCAACGCTTTCGGATCTGTTATACGCCAAACAGCATAATTGTCAATAATTATACGTTTTTTGTCCTTTGTATTAATTTCTTCCTCTGAGATATTGTAGGTCATTTGATTTTTAGGTAGTCTCGTAACACTTTGTATAAATGGTATTTTCATTTTCAAACCGGGCTCTCGTTCAAATTTCACAACTTCCCCAAACTGTCGAACAACTGCGTATTCAGATTCTTTCACAATATAAACATTGGCAAATATAATGATGGCCGCTGCAAAAACTATTGTTAGCGTAACAGCAAGAGAAAGAAATTTTTTAGGATTCAGGGGTCCTTTTTTTGGCATTTCCACTACATTCTCCCCTGAATTACCTTCTGAAGGAGCAGTTTTTTTACCTTTACCGGATAAAAAATTGAGGAATTTATCTAGATCCTTATTTTTTTTGTCCATTAGTTACCGCTCCCTTCTTTTTTCTCTGTTTGTGCCTGCTGAGGCTGTAATGCTTGTAATGGTAGGTACTTCATTGTACTGCCATCATCGTTCATAATATATATTTGCGCTTTTGGTAATACATTTTCAAGTGTCTCTAAAATTAAACGCTCACGTGTAATTTGTTGATTACCTTTATATTGCTCATACATTTTATTAAATACAGCGACATCACCTTGAGCTTGCTCAATACGGGCTGTTTTTGCACCTTGAGCCTTAGAAATAATGGCATCTTTTTCACCGTTAGCTTCACTTATGCGCTGATTTTTATACTTATCTGCCTCATTGGTTTTAGTATTCTTTGTTTCGCGTGCATCCGTTACAGCTGTGAATGCGGCACGAACTTCTTTGTTCGGTAATTCAACGTCTTGTAACTTCACACCTAACACGCCAATCCCAATATCATATTTTTCTATTAATGAAACAAGTAGATCACGTGTTTTTGCTTCAATTTCTGCTTTACCGTCCGTTAATGCAGCATCAATTGTTGAGCTACCTATAATGGAACGAATCGCGCTCGATGTAGCGCTATGTAAAATCTCCTCTGGGCTCTGTGCGTTAAATAAAAATTTACGAGGATCAGTAATTTTCCACTGTACTACAAGATCTGTTAATACAATATACTCATCACCTGTTATCATCTTTGTTTCAGCATCATAGGCTTCAAGCTCTCCTGCTTTATTTTGCTTATAGCCAAACTGTAAACTAAATGTTTCTTTTGACAAAATTTCGACCGATTGCACTGGCCAAGGTAATTTAAAGTGAAGACCTGGATTTGTCACCATATCATCGGCACGACCAAATGTAACAACAACAGCTTGTTCTGATTCATCTACCGTGTACCATGAAGTAAAAACTGTAATAAGTGCAATAATTCCAAATATTCCAAGTCCAACTAGCATTAGTGTCCTTTTCACACTCATGTCTGTTCCTCCCTTTTGCTTAGTACTATTGTTTACGGGGGACCTTTATAAAAAGTTTCAAAATATTTTCATATAAAGCTTGTAGAGGAGAGAATCTTCTTTCTTTTCCGCTTCACAAAAGCTTTTCTGAAGCAATACAAAAAAATCCTGTTACCTTTATGGCAACAGGATATTGATAACTAGATGTTCAAATACAGGGAAAATGGTAGTGGATAATACAATGCTAATTAATGCAGCAACGATCATCGCTAGACTAGCAAATGTACCTTCTAGCTCTCCAAATTCAAATGCTTTAGATGTCCCCGTTCCATGGGCCCCCATACCAAGCATTAAGCCTCTAGAAGAAGGTCTATGGAAACGACATACTTTAATAATGATGGGTGCTAACAAGCTCCCTAAAATACCAGTCGTCATAACAAAAACAGCTGTAAGCGTAGGAGAACCACCAATCATATTTGAAATATCCATCGCAATAGGTGTTGTTACGGAGCGTGGCACTAAACTATGCACCAACTCATCATTTAAGCCTACCACGAGAGCCATCATAAAGGATGACACAATAGCAACTGCAGAACCAACAGCAATGCTGATGAAAATTTCGAATGCGTGTTTTTTTAATAGATTGACATTTTTATAAATAGGAACCGCAAACGCAACAGTTGCTGGCCCTAGTAAATTTGTTAAGATATTGGCTCCTGAATTGTAGGATTTATAAGGTATACCTGTCAGCAGTAAAATGCCTATAATCACTAAAGGTGTAATCAGCATAGGTGTCAGCCATTCTTTTTTATATTTTTTATAAAACATTTTACAAATATAAAAAATAGCAATGGTCCCAAGTAAGCTGACAATGGCGATGAATAACGTCATACAGCATCACCCTTCTTTCGCTGCTCTAGCCATTGTGCCGTGTAGCCCGTTACAAACATTACGACAATCGCACTCACAACAATGACCAGCACAACCTTCATTCCTTGCACACCGAATAAGGCATGATAATCAATAACACCGATGGCAGATGGAATAAAGAATAGTAAGAGTTCACTTAATAGTACGGCTGCTCCTAACTCAATCCATTCAAGCTTGATTATATGAAACTGTAACAGTAAAAATAATAGGACGAGCCCTATTATGCTCCCTGGAATCGGCAAGTGAAGTAGGCGTGCAATAGTATTTCCGATTAATAATAGGATGTAAAGATAGCCGATTTGCACGATACTTTTGACGATTTTCATGGTCATCCTTCTCTCATTTTTTTCTCTGCCTCAACAGTCAGAAAAACAAGATTCAAATGAAAAGAAGGTTGATTCACTGACTGTAAAAGCGTTCGTCTAACAGACAATCGCTATAAGATGGTTGTTAAACTTTTATGCTACTATACTTTACACCTATTTACGTTCCCTGTAAAACAGAAAAAGAACCTAGTGTCTAAAAGAAAACACTAAATTCTTTCTGTGGCGAATATAAAGCAGTTAAAAATCCTCTAGTATATTAGATTTTTATGGTATCGTCTTAACAATCATATTGGGGGTTTCTAGTAATAAGTATAGTGCCCAAATATGAATGTAACATGTTGTTCATGTAAAGGATTTGTTAATTTTTCGGAATCGTGACAATCATTTTAGTTCCTATGCCGACTTCACTTTCTACTTGAATACGGCCATGATGAGCCTCTACTAAATGCTTCACAATCGCTAAGCCTAAGCCTGTTCCGCCAGAATTACGGCTTCTTGCTCGATCCACTCGATAAAATCTTTCAAAAACGCGGGCGATTTCATGTTTTTCAATACCTATTCCTTGATCCTCTATTTCGATGATGCCGTGTGTTTCATTTTCTTTTAATCGAATAGAAACAGTCGTGTTTTCAGGAGAATATGTAATCGCATTGGTAATTAAATTCGTCACGATTTGAATAATACGATTGGCATCCCCCATGACTTGGACATCTCGTTCGATATCCACCTGGAAGCTCATATTTTTTTCATCCAATCGCGGTGCTGTCAATTCTGCTCCACGAATTAAAACATCCTGTAAGCCCATCGGCATAATATTGACAGTAAAGCCATGCTGCTCTATCTTTGATAGCTCTAGTAAATCTTGAATCAACATTTGTAGTCGATTACTTTCTTTATAAATAATCTCTAAGAAAGAGATCAACATTTTTTCGTCTTTATAGGCCCCATCCAATAAAGTTTCAGAAAAGCCTTTAATAGAAGTAATAGGTGTTCGTAACTCGTGCGATACATTCGCAACAAAGTCTTTCCGAATTTGTTCTAATCGAACTAGTTCCGTTATGTCATGCATAACGATAACAACGCCTAGCCATCGTCCATGGTCTCCGATGACAGGTGCCCCATAAACTTCTTTATTATAAAGCTCCTGCTGTACTTCCATTTTAATTTGTTGTCGATAGGGCATTTCTGTCAGAAAGACATGATCGATAAATTGCTCTAATGATTTCGGTAAGCCTATTGTACGAAATACCTTTCCTTGCACATCATCAAGCTGCATCCCAAAGCGCTCTAGAAATACTCGATTCACAATGGAAATATTCCCCTCGCGACCAATCATCATAAGAGAGCTCCCCATATTTTCAATTAAGGTTTTCAGTCTTTCTTCCTCTACTTCACGTATCGTTGTAATATCCTGCAAATTGCGTGCCAAGATGTTTATGGAATGACTGAGTGGTATCATGCGTTCATGTTCATTTTCTTGGGCACGCGCACGATAGTTACCCTTTGCAAGCTCAAGAGCCGTTTCTGTCACATTATCAATCGGTGCCGTAAAATTACGTATCATATAGCGACTGATAATCGCTATTAAAATCAAAGTAATTGTGAAAAGAATAGCCAGTACTCCGTAAAGTCGAGCGCGTACGTAGTTCAATAAGGATTCGTCTTGTTCCATAGCCTGGGCTGCATACAAGGCTTCCTGATCTTCCTGCGTTAAATCCATTTTGCGTTCATCGATTACTTGGTCCATTGAAGCTCGTATTTGTGTGGTTGCTTGCTCATTGTATTGCTCGATATAAACAGGAAAAAGCTGACCTATAACAATCATTAGGACAGCTAGTATCGTTCCAAGTAAAAGCATGAATGTCATGAATAAGCGATTGCTCATTGATTTCATGTCGTTTTCGGCTCCTCAAATTTATAACCAAGGCCTCTAATTGTTTTAATAAACATCGGCTTACGGCTATTTTCTTCAATTTTATCGCGAAGGTGGCTAATGTGTACATCCACAATTCGAGTATCGCCAGCAAAATCATATTTCCATACAGCACTTAATAGCTGATCACGTGTTAATACACGATTTTTATTTTCAAGTAAATAGATGAGTAACTCAAACTCTTTTGGTGTAAATTCCAGTGCCTCATCTTGTAAAAATACTTCAAATCGCTCTGGGAACACTCGCAATTGTCCAAACTCATACATTTTCTCCTGCGGCTCATCCTTATCATCTGCCACAACGTTTTGCGTGAAACGTCTTAATACAGCCTTGACACGCGCTAATACTTCACGTGGACTAAAAGGCTTAGTCATATAATCATCTGCACCCAGCTCAAGACCAAGAACTTTATCAAATTCGTCATCTTTTGCAGTTAACATAATAATTGGCGTATTCATACGTTGCTGTCGGATTTGTTTACAGACCTCCATACCATCGAGTTTTGGAAGCATCAAATCTAAAAGAATTAAATTTGGCTGTAAATCGATTGCTTTTTCAAGCCCTTCCTGACCATCAGCAGCCGTTTCAACTACATAGCCTGCCTGTTCTAAATTATATTTCAATAATGTTGCAATCGAAAATTCATCTTCAATTACTAAAATCGTTTTTGTCATATCTAATGCCTCCGTTAGTGATTTGAAACCCCCATTTCAAATCTCAAGACGTCTATAGCGCAAGTGGTGGCGTCACAAGCAACAAACCTTCAATTACAAGCTGCTTCTGCTCATTATATGAGTGTACAGACACCGTGATGGTATTGTCATATTTATTGATTGCTGTAACCTCTAATAGCGTATCGAACAGTTCATAATGATAGAGAGGTCCTAAATATTTTAAATGTTGCTCAATAATTCGTGCACCTGGTCCTGGAATATACTTTGACACAGCTGAAGTAATAATACCATTTAACATAATTGTCGGCACAATTGGTTTTTGAAAAGGTGTCATAGCCGCATAATCATGTTGAATATAAAGCGGATTACTATCGTTTGTAAGCCCTAAATACAGCAATAGATCCCGATCTTCAATTTTTTCAGTTATATGGATCTTCTCGCCAACTGTAATTTCATCGATTGTGAGACCAAGTTTACTATTTTTTTGAAGCAAAGATACGCCAACCCCTTTTCTATCATACTACATTCATAGTATCAATTTTATGCTAAAAGTACAATGAAAAGCAGAAGAACCTTACCTTTCTCAACACTTGAAACATAAAAAAACGAGCAGGAACAATCCCTACTCGTTTTAAGATTCAAACCGAAATTTTACACTAAAATTTTCATCACATTACGAACTGCTTCTGCCGATTGATCTAAAGCTGCTTTTTCTTTGTCCGTTAATTCTAGCTCAAAGATTTTTTCAATACCGTTTTCGCCAAGTAATGTAGGAACACCTAAGTATAAGTCATGATAGCCATATTCGCCTTCTAAATAAGCGATAGATGGCAAAATACGTTTTTGATCTTTTATAATGGCTTCAGCCATCTCTATCAGTGCCGCTGCTGGCGCATAATAAGCAGAACCGTTACCAAGTAAATTGACGATTTCAGCTCCACCATTACGTGTACGGTCAACAATTTCTTCTAAACGTTCAGCAGAAATTAACGTTTCTAATGGAATACCACCTGCGAATGAATAACGTGTTAATGGTACCATTGTGTCACCGTGACCACCTAATACAAAACCAGTGATATCTTTTACTGAAATATTAAGTTCTTCTGCCACAAATGCGCAGAAACGAGCCGTATCAAGAACACCCGATTGACCAATGACACGGTTTTTAGGGAAGCCAGTTTCTTTGTATACTGTGTAAGTCATAGCATCAACTGGGTTTGTCAGTACAAGGATTGTAGCATTTGGTGAATGTGTAGCAATCTCTTTCGAAACTGTTTTCATGACACCCTGATTGATTTGAACGAGATCATCACGACTCATCCCTGGTTTACGTGCAACACCAGCGGTAATGATCACTACGTCAGAATTCGCCGTATCTGCATAATTGGAAGTACCTTGTACATAAGAGTCAAACCCTTGTATTGGTGCTGCTTCCCACATATCTAGCGCCTTACCCTTTGTTGGATTTTCCGCTTGTGGAATATCCACTAATACGACGTCACCAAGTTCTTTCTGAGCTGCTAAAAATGCTGCCGTAGCGCCTGTAAAACCGCCACCGATTACTGAGATTTTTTTACGTTTCAGAGACATTTGAATACGCTCCTTTAAAATTAGGTTATATATTTTAAAAGAGGGAGGAGACATCCATCTCACTCCCTCATTTTAAACAAGTTTATCGTAAATATTAAATTAAAATTTACTGTCACCCTAATTATATCGGCAGAAAAAAGCATCCGCTTTAGTGATAAATTCTATTGTAGAATAGAAAATTATAGGTTTTTGATTAACTCAGTAGCAAATTCTGAACATTTCACTTCTGTAGCGCCGTCCATTAAACGTGCGAAGTCATAAGTAACAACTTTAGAAGAAATTGTTTTCTCAACAGATTGAGTGATCATGTCAGCAGCTTCTTGCCATCCTAAGTGTTCAAGCATTAATACACCTGAAAGTAATACTGAAGATGGGTTTACTTTATCTAAACCAGCATATTTTGGAGCTGTACCGTGAGTAGCTTCGAAGATCGCATGTCCAGTAACATAGTTAATGTTCGCGCCTGGAGCGATACCGATACCACCAACTTGTGCAGCAAGTGCATCAGAAATATAGTCACCATTTAAGTTCATTGTAGCTACTACATCGAACTCAGTTGGACGAGTTAAGATTTGTTGTAAGAAGATATCAGCGATAGAATCTTTCACTAAGATTTTACCTGCTGCTAAAGCATCAGATTGTGCTTTGTTTGCTGCTTCTTCACCTTGTTCAGCTTTGATTGCATCGTATTGGTTCCAAGTGAAAGTTTGATCAGCAAATTCTTTTTCTGCTAATTCATAACCCCATTTTTTGAATCCACCTTCAGTGAATTTCATGATGTTACCTTTATGAACTAAAGTAACAGATGGGCGTTTATGTTTAATTGCATATTCAATAGCAGAACGTACTAAACGCTCAGTACCTTCTTTAGATACAGGTTTTACACCGATACCAGAAGTTTCTGGGAAGCGGATTTGGTTTACACCAAATTCAGATTGTAGGAAGTTGATGATTTTTTGAGCTTGTTCTGAACCAGATTCGAATTCAATACCAGCGTAGATGTCTTCTGTGTTCTCACGGAAGATAACCATATCAACGTCTTCTGGGCGTTTAACTGGAGAAGGCACTCCATCAAAGTGACGTACTGGGCGTAAGCATACATATAAGTCAAGTTGTTGACGTAATGCTACGTTAAGAGAGCGGATACCACCACCGATTGGAGTAGTAAGAGGACCTTTGATTGCAATTAAGTATTCGTTAATTTTGTCTAAAGTTTCTTGTGGTAACCATTCACCAGTTTGGTTAAATGCTTTTTCACCAGCTAAAACTTCTAACCATTCAATTTTCTTTTCACCGTTGTAAGCTTTTTCTACAGCTGCGTCGATTACACGTGATGCTGCAGCCCAGATATCTGGACCAATTCCATCACCTTCGATGAAAGGAATTACTGGATTGTTTGGTACATTAAGTACGCCATTTTCAACTACAATTTTGTTTGACATTCTGTTGCCTCCTAAATTCATAATCATAGGACTGTGTTAGTGATAACACAGTCCCAAACATTCTAGCATATTTTCCAAATTAGCGCTCGCTGATTGGAACATATTTTTGCATGCCTGGTCCAACATACTCAGCACGTGGACGGATTAGGCGGTTGTTAGCATATTGCTCAAGGATGTGTGCCACCCAACCTGAAGTACGTGATACTGCGAAAATTGGTGTGAACAGGTCATGATCAATACCTAAAGAATCATACACTGACGCAGAGAAGAAATCTACGTTTGCAGGTAATTTCTTTTGTTCTACGATCATGTCATGGATTTTAACTGACATTTCATAAAGCTCTGGTTTACCAGTTAGTTCAGTTAATTTTTTAGACATTACACGTAAATGCGGAGCACGTGGGTCGCCTTTACGATATACGCGGTGACCGAAGCCCATGATTTTTTCTTTGTTGTCTAATTTATTTTGAATGTAAGATTCAACATTTTCAAGTGAGCCGATTTCAGTTAACATTTTCATAACTTGCTCATTTGCTCCACCGTGAAGTGGTCCTTTTAATGCACCGATTGCTGCAGTTACACCTGAATAAACATCTGATAATGTAGCTACACATACACGTGCTGTAAATGTAGATGCATTTAATTCATGGTCAGCGTGTAATACTAATGCTTTGTCAAATGCTTCAATTTCAATAGCTTCTGGCTCTTCACCTTTTAGCATGTATAAGAAGTTTGCAGCATATCCTAGTTCTGGTTTTGGCGCAACTGGCTCTAAACCTTTACGAACACGTGCAAATGCAGTTACTACTGTCGCAATTTTAGCTTGTAGACGAATTGCTTTACGGTAGTTTGCTTCTGGATCCATAACATCCGCTTCTTCATCGAATACACCAAGTAAAGATACTGCAGTACGCAATGCAGCCATTGGATGTACAGTTGAAAGTGGGTATGTTTTAAATTGGTCGACAATCGCTTGCGGAATTGACATGTTGTCTGCCAATTGTTGTTTTAATTCAGCTAGCTCGTCCTCTTTTGGTAAACGAGTATGCCATAACAAGTAAATTACCTCTTCGAATGACGCATTTTCTGCTAAATCATCAATGTTGTAACCAACATATGTAAGTGTGTCATCGATAATTGAACTGATTTTAGATTCCGCTGCTACGATACCTTCTAAACCTTTAGTTGCTGACATAAATTATCGCTCCCTCATACTTATTTTTTTGTTGCAAATGCGTTTTTTATGTTGCATTTACGAATTTTGCTCATATGAACCATTAAGTAAATCGCTTACATTGCTATTATAATCATTTTTGACAGCTTTGTGAATGAAAATCCTCCAAATAAAGAAAAAGACGTCCGAACGACTATATAACTGTCCTAAAGAGATTTTTTTGTATATTTTGACATTAATTTATTAATTGGTTTGGGGTGAATTTGTAAAAATGAGGAATTTAAAGTATTTTTCATACGAAAGAACTACAAGTGTTTTGTTTTTTATCTTTTATTTAGTCATACTTTGGTTTGTATTACCTGTTTCACTTGCAATTTTTTTGTCATTTTCAACGTATCCTATCATAAATTTTTTACATAAATATTGTAGGATTGCGTATTGGATCGCAGCAATTGTTGTGGAAGTATTGATATTAACATGTATTTTTCTGTTAGTTGTCATAACGATAAACAGTATTATCGTTATCTTTCCAGAAATTCGAGAGACACTACAAAATTTCCCGCTTTTCAGTGAATATGAATCCATGTTTGTACAAGTATTAAAAGAAAAGTCACTGTCCATTTTCGATTCTATCATCATCTACACAGCAGATCTTTTCCAATTATTAATGAAGCATGTCATTGAGGTATTCATCTTTTTAGTCGCTTATTACTTTGCGCTTCTAGAAACTCGTAAATCACGCTATTGGTTCTTTCAATATGTGCCTAAAAAATATCGGCAAGAGTGGCAATCTCATTTTGCAAAAATCATGCAGCTCTTTCATTACTTCTTATTTGTGGAGTTTCAATTATTTACGATTACCCTACTCATTCTTTGTGCAGGGTTTATAATTCTTCAATTTGAACAAGCCATCATTAAAGCGTTTATTGTAGCATTTGCAGATGTACTACCGTTTTTCGGAATCGGCGTTTTTCTTGTGCCAATGAGCATTTATTTTTATTTCAATGGCAATACCTTTTTATGTGTAGCCATTTTACTACTATATTTATTTGTACAATTAACAAGGCAGCTAGCTGATTCCATGCTTTGGTCCAATACGCTTCAGCTACGCACGTTCCATACATTCTTTATCAGTGCTGCCTCTATTCTATTATTTGGCTTTTATGGTATCTTGCTGAGCCCTATCTTTTTATTTCTAGCCGTAAAACTTAAGGAAAACTCTATCTTTGAACGATAATGAATTGACCTTTTTTCATTTTTTTACGCATCCAGTAATAGACAATGGGTTGGAACATTTTTCGAGAAAATGGCATGAGTAGGAATAAACCTAGGACATCTGTTAAAAATCCAGGTAACGCTAAAAGCAAACCACCACCAAAAGTTAAGAAAGTATCCACTAATGCAGCTCCTGGCGCTTCTCCACGTGCCAATGTATTTTTTACATTTTGAACAGAATTCATACCTTTATTCTTCATGACATAAATCCCAATAATACTCGTAGCCATAATGAGCAATAAAGTACTTAAAACGCCAATATTTTGTCCAATGACTATTAATAACGCCAATTCGGCTAATGCGTAGACAATGAAACCAAGAAAAATTTTTCGCATATTTTTCTCCTTTCTACTTGAAAAGCTATACCTTTTATACGTTATTATAGCCCGTTTAGTTTCATAAAAAAATGAATACACCTATTCAAAGAGAAAGCAACTTCTGTTAGAGGAAGAATTAAATAGTTTCCAGAAAGAGTGTGTACAACCTTTATGAAAAAGCTCTAGTACAACAAACCGCACTAGAGCTTTTTGTTAATGATTAAAGAACACTTGCATGCCCCTTGTAAATAACACCTGTTTCAGCGTCCATTGTAATTTCTTGACCATGACGAATTAATGTAGTTGCTTCTTTTACGCCAACGATTACTGGAATACCTAGGCTTAGCCCTACAACTGCCGCGTGGCTAGTTAGCCCACCTTCTTCAGTAATCAGACCAATACAATTTTCTAAAGCTGGCATCATATCACGATCTGAACCAACTGTGACAATGATGCATCCATCTGTATCGTAGGCAAGTGCCTCAGCTGCATTTTTAGCAACCACTGTTTTACCAACAACGGATGCTTTTCCAATTCCTTGTCCACGAGCAAGTAAATCACCAATAATGTGTACTTTCATTAAGTTTGTTGTACCCGCTTCACCAACAGGCACCCCTGCTGTAATGACAACAGCGTCGCCATGAGTAACAAAACTATGCTTTAAGCTTTCATCTACAGCTAGCTCTAAAATCTCATCTGTTGTTGTCACGCGTTGACACACAATTGGGTATACGCCCCATACTAGTGTTAATGTATGAGCTGTATTTGTAGAGCCTGTTACGGCTACAATTGGCACTCCTGGTCGATATTTTGCAATCATTCTCGCTGTATTGCCACTTTCAGTTGGTGCTAATACGGCTTTCACCCCTAAATTGATAGAAGTATAAGCTACAGCTTGAGAAATGGCCTCTGTCATATTTGCTTCTTTCTCACGACTACGTGCAGAAACAATTGATCTATAATCTAATGAATTTTCAGTGCGTTGTGCAATTTTATTCATCGTTTGTACTGATTCTACTGGATAAAGACCTGCGGCAGTTTCTCCAGATAACATGATAGCATCTGTTCCATCAATAATTGCGTTGGCTACATCACTTGCTTCTGCACGTGTTGGTCGTGGGTTACGCTGCATGGAGTCTAACATTTGTGTTGCCGTAATTACTGGTTTACCAACTTGATTACATTTTAGAATTAATTTCTTTTGTACAAGTGGTACTTCTTCTGCTGGAATTTCAACACCAAGATCTCCACGAGCAACCATTAAACCGTCCGATACTAGGATGATTTCATCGATGTTATCGACACCCTCTTGGTTTTCGATTTTTGGGATAATGTGAATATGACTACCACCATTTTGTTCAAGCAATTCACGAATTTCAAGAACATCTTTTGCACGACGAACAAATGAAGCGGCAATAAAATCAACACCTTGTTCGATACCAAATAAAATATCTTGTGCGTCTTTTTCTGTGATACCTGGTAGTTGTACAGAAACACCTGGGACGTTAACTCCCTTTTTATTCTTTAGGACGCCAGCATTTTCAACAATTGTATGAATTAATCCTTTTTCCATATCTGTTGCTAATACACGTAGTTGAATAAGACCATCATCAAGTAAAATAATTGAATTTTGCTCAACGTCTTCAATTAAGCGCTCATACGTGACAGAGAAGCTCGTCTCAGTACCTTCTACTTCAGTCATTGAAATATCTATTACTTGACCTGCTGACAAATGAAGCTCGCCATTTTTCATGTTATGTGTACGAATTTCCGGACCCTTTGTATCAAGTAAAATTCCCACTGGTTTATTTAATTTTTGTGCCACTTCGCGAATTAAATGAATACGTCCTGCATGTTCTTCATGAGATCCGTGTGAAAAATTCAAGCGGGCAACATTCATACCTGCTTCGATTAATTTTTCTAAAGTTTCTGGTGACTCACTTGCAGGTCCAATTGTACATACGATTTTAGTTTTTCTCATTTTTGCCCACTCCGTTTTATAACAAATTATATTGATAGTTCTTTCATTAGTGTATAAAGGCTTACATCTGCCTCGTGATTCTTTTCAAAAGCCTCTGGCATATCGTAATCAATGACTTGATGATTGCGAATACCTACTGCTCTACCAGCTTTGCCTTCCATTAGTAATTCAACTGCATGTGCGCCAAACTGACTTGCTAGTACACGATCTCGTGCTGTTGGTGAACCACCACGTTGAATATGACCTAATACTGAAACACGCGTTTCTTTTCCTGTTTTTTCTTTTAACAGCTTTGCCAGTTCATTTCCAGACATAACACCCTCTGCAACAATAATAATGCTATGCTTTTTACCACGTGCCGCACCACGATCTAAGCGTGCGACAATATCGTCTAAATTATAATCTTCTTCTGGAATTAAGACTGTTTCAGCACCGGCAGCAAGACCTGCCCATAAAGCGATATCTCCTGCATCCCGTCCCATGACCTCTACAATGAAAGAATTCTCATGAGATGTAGCAGTATCTCGGATTTTATCAATGGACTCTACGACTGTATTAAGGGCCGTATCAAAGCCGATTGTATATTCTGTTCCTGGAATATCATTGTCGATTGTTCCAGGCACACCTACAACAGGGAAGCCTTTTTTCACTAAATCCATCGCACCTCGATAAGACCCGTCACCACCAATGACAACAAGTCCTTCAATTCCAGCAGCGCGTAAATTTTCAATACCTCGTTGCTGGACAGCATCTTCTTTAAATTCTGGACATCTTGCTGAATTCAAATGCGTACCACCGCGTTGAATAATACCACCAACTGCACCTAAATCAAGTTCTTCCATATTACCTTTTACTAAGCCTTCATAACCATGCTTAATTCCGACAACATCGATTCCATGAAATGCTGCCTTACGAACTACCGCTCGAATAGCTGCGTTCATTCCAGGCGCATCTCCACCACTAGTTAATACAGCAATTTTTTTCATTGTCGAACCTCCTGCAGTTACTATTATTATTCACATTAACATGAAAAAACAAACTATGTAAGGGTTCTGAGGATACAAAAACATAACTTTTACATAAAAAATGAAAAGAATGCGCTTTCACACACTCTTTCCACCTTAAAACATCCTAAATCTAACATTTTTTCAAGAAGTCTGGCGTTTATTTCGCGCTATTTTCTTCTTTCATTTTTATAGCTTTTTAATATGTTAAGATACAAATTCTGTCTCTTAACGAGCAAATTTATAGCTTTAGATTTTTATACACTATTAAGGTAAAGAACATTCATCTGTTACGAACAAACAGAATTACGCTTCTGTATATTGTCCAATTTTTTTAAATTTTTCATAACGATCTTCAATTAATTGTTCTCCATTTAGAGAATTTAATGCATGAAGTGTGTCACTAATGCATTCTTTAATAGAAAGAGCCTGCTTCGCTACATTGCGATGTGCTCCACCAATAATTTCAGGAATAATGCCATCAATTACACCAAGCTCTTTTAAATCAGGTGCTGTAATACGCATTGCTTCCGCTGCCTGCTTTGCAAGACTACCATCACGCCATAAAATAGATGCTGCCCCTTCTGGAGAAATAACAGAATATGTTGAGTTCTCTAGCATAAAGACACGGTTTGCTACACCTAACGCTAGTGCACCACCGCTTCCTCCTTCACCAATAACGATACTAATTACGGGCACAGTTAAACCAGCCATTTCAACAAGATTTCTAGCGATTGCTTCACTTTGACCACGTTCTTCAGCAGCTTTCCCTGGGTATGCACCTTTTGTATCGATAAAACAAATAATTGGTCGTTTAAATTTTTCAGCTTGCTTCATCAAGCGCAGCGCTTTTCGATAGCCCTCTGGATGAGGCATTCCAAAATTACGACGTATATTTTCCTTTGTAGACTTACCACGTTGATGTCCAATTATCGTTACTGGTTGCCCTTCAAAAATGCCAATCCCACCAAGAATGGCTGCATCATCACCAAATGTACGATCACCATGTAATTCAATAAAATCTTCACATATCGCTTCAATATATTGGAGTGTTGTAGGTCTTTCTGGATGTCTTGCTACTTGTACACGATCCCACGGCTTCATATTGGCATAAATCGATTGCTCTAATTGCGATAAACGTGTTTCAAGCTTTTCAATTTCACCTGACATATCTACTTCTGCTTCTGCAGCAATTGTTTTTAATTCATCAATTTTCTCTCGTAATTGTACGACTGGTTCTTCAAATGCTAAATTTTTAGACATGTTGCACGCCGCCTTTCGTATGCATTTTTACAAGTAATGAAACTTGTTTACGTAAATCCTTGCGATGGAAAATGGCATCAAGCTGACCATGCTCTAATAAAAATTCTGCTGTTTGGAAATCACTTGGCAATTTTTCTCGTACAGTTTCTTCAATTACACGACGACCTGCAAAGCCAATTAATGCCTGTGGCTCTGCAATATTTATATCACCAACAGAAGCAAAGCTTGCGGAAACCCCACCTGTTGTTGGATGCGTTAAAATAGAGATAAACAATAACCCTTGATCACTGTGACGTTTTAAAGCCACACTTGTTTTCGCCATTTGCATTAACGATAAGACGCCCTCTTGCATACGGGCACCACCACTGGCAGTAAAGATAATAAATGGTACACCTAGTTCAGTTGCCTTTTCCACTGCTCGTGTAATTTTTTCTCCGACAACTGAGCCCATTGAACCCATACGGAAGTGAGAATCCATAATCGCTACGACAATTTCTTCTCCATCTAATGTACCGACACCTGTTAGAACAGCCTCGTTCAAGCCTGTTTTCTCTTGGTCTGCTGAAATTTTTTCAACATATGCTGGGAAATTCAGGGGATTACTAGTTTGTAAATGGTCATCCATTGATTCGAATGAGCCTTCATCTAAGAAATATTCCACACGCTCTTGTGCCGTCATTTTGAAATGATGACTACATTTTGAACATACTTTATGGTTTTTTTCTAATTCCTTTGTCAGTTGAATGTGACGACATTCAGGACATTTTGTCATTAACCCTTCCGGAAATGCCTTTTCTTGCCCATCCTCTTTCTTTTTTCGATTACCACTAAATAAGCTACGTATTGCCATGTTCGACTCCCCCTTTGTTGTTGTCTAAATGCTCTGTACAGTACTCATCCACTGCTCATAAGCTTTTAATGCTTCTTTTTCGTAACCAAGCTGCATCGATTTCAACATTGTTTGAATGATTATTTTTTCATCTTCTGTTGAGTTTCGATTTAAACGGTCGCCATCATAAGCTGCTAATTGAAACCAGATTTTTAATGAAAGACGATTACCTGTCGTAATTAATAATTCTCGCAAAATATCTCGACAATTAATCGTACCTTCTATTTCTAGTTTCACAAAAAAACTATCCCACACAGGTAGTGTGCGAAGAATCTCTGTACAACTTATTACGCGGATTGCTTCCATTTCATGAATTTGTCGCGTTAATTCGACATCTTTTTTTGATTTTTCATCTTCTAATATAAACATCGACAGTATTTCTACGAGCTGATGCTTATGTGTGGACGCAAGAAAAGTACCACCACCATGTCTCGTTTCAATAAGCCCTAGCAACTCTAAGCTTCGCAATGCCTCTCTCACAGAGGATCGCCCGACACCTAGACGCTCTGATAGAACTCGTTCTGAAGGCAGTTTTTCACCTGCTTGAATTTTTTCCAATTTAATGAGTTGACGTAGTTGTTGGACGATTTCTAAAAACACTTTCTTTTGTTCGGTTTTTTTATCCATACGACTAACTCCCCTTATCAAAAAAGTGGTCTGACCACTTTTTAACGTTGTCTCTAGCTTACAAAATAACTGTTCAAAAGTAAAGAAAAAACTGCATAAAATTTAATGCAGTTTCTCAATTCTTGTTTCATTTTATATCTTTTTCGTCGTTTGCGCATGTTTTACTTTGATTTGTGGCTTGCCAAAACGTCTCTCCAAGACACCATCAATCAACAGCATTTCCTCCTCTAACAGCAGGTCTTGGACCAATTGAAAAGTTTGTGGGAAAAATGTAATTGAAACCGTTCCAAACTCATCCTGTAGCTGAACAAAAGCCATTTGCTCACCTTTTTTTGTACGAATTTTCTTCACTTCTTCAATCATACCAATCATTCTTATAGAAGTACCATCACGCTTCTGCTTTAACTCTCGGCAAGTACTATTGACATCCCCCCAGTATAGTCTTTCTTGTGCTACTGGATGTGTAGAAATATAAAAGCCCAAGCTCTCTTTCTCATGCATCAATTTTTCCTTCTGGGACATTTCTTCTGCCTGCATATATTTGGGCTTACCAAAACTAAATGCCATAGCCGACGCCATATCAATGTCTTCAGTTGGGCGTAAAAGTTCTGCGTGTTTCAAAGCTGCGT
Organism: Lysinibacillus sp. FSL K6-0057; assembly: GCF_038630885.1. Lineage (NCBI taxonomy): Bacteria > Bacillati > Bacillota > Bacilli > Caryophanales > Bacillaceae > Lysinibacillus > Lysinibacillus sp. FSL K6-0057. Next base: position 3,730,959 of record NZ_CP152047.1, read on the forward strand.
CTACTGTCATGATGAGGACTGCTCTGTCTTTTTCTAGATAATCAAGCGCCCCAGCATAAATTAATGATTCCATCACTTTTGGTTTAAAATGCTGTGCACTTAAGGCAACCGCCAGGTCAAATAGGTTATTTAATACCTCTGGATTTGTTTGACGGAGCCCATGCATTTTTTCTATCAAAGTATGGGGCACACCTTTGATTCCTGATAAGCTGTAGCGAATGCCTTCATTTTCTACAGTAAAATACTTGGTACTGTTTTTTAAAGAAGGTGGATAAAATGGGATGCCCTTATCTTTTGCCTCATGGACAAGTTGTTGAATCTTTTCTACATTTCCCGTTGCATTGGATAATAAAGCTGCATAAAAGCTTTGAGGGAAATGTGCCTTTAAATAGGCCATTTGATAGGAAATAACACTATAGGCCACAGCATGACTTTTAGGGAAACCATAATCCGCAAAGCGTACAATCAATTCATAGACTTCTTCTGCTACACGCTGATCAAAGCCTTGGCTTAACGCCCCATGAACAAAGGCAGTACGTTGTTCCTCTAAAACTTGACGATTTTTTTTACTCACTGCACGGCGAAGTAAATCTGCCTGTCCCATTGTAAAGCCTGCCAGTACTGATGCAATTTTTATAATTTGTTCTTGATAAACGATCACACCAAAGGTCTCTTGTAAAATAGGCTCTAGCACAGGATGTGGCATCGTCACCTTTTCTCTGCCAGCTTTCCGTTTTGCATAGACAGGAATAAAATCCATTGGTCCTGGACGATAAAGTGCGTTTACAGCTACAATATCTAAAAAGCTTGTAGGACTGATATCACGTAAAGCTTGCTTCATACCGTCTGATTCTAATTGAAAGATCCCCAGCGTGTCCCCTCTTTGTAAAAGCTGAAACGTCTTGTCATCATGCATCGGAATTCGTTCAAATTCTATCCAAGGACCCCCCGCTTTATAAATAGACCAACGTATTTGCTCTAAAATAGTAAGGTTGCGCAAGCCTAAGAAATCCATTTTAACGAGACCACACGCTTCAATATCTCCCATTGGCCATTGCGTACTATAAATACCATCATGCCCTTCTTCAATCGGTACAGTATTCACTAAAGGTGATGGAGCGATCACAATACCAGCTGCATGTGTAGAAGAATTTCTTGGTAGACCTTCTAATTTTAGCGCTACCTCGTACCAACGCAGATGGTTATCATTTTCTGCTAGCCAACCTTGAAAATCCTGTGACTCAGCCACAGCTCTTTGCAATGTCATTCCTGGCTTATTTGGAATCATCTTCGAAATTTTTTCTAGCATCTCCGCATCAAAGCCAAAAACCCGCGCAACATCCCTTGCAACTGCTTTTGCAGACAATGTACCAAATGTAATAATTTGCGCTACATTTGCCTTGCCATATTTTTGGGCAACATACTGAATTACTTGATGTCTTTTACTATCAACAAAATCAATATCAATATCTGGTAAAGTGATTCTTTCTGGATTTAAAAAGCGTTCAAATAATAAACCATAGGCAAGTGGATCTACTTGTGTAATGGAAAGACTATACGCCACAAGTGAACCTGCTGAGGAACCACGTCCAGGTCCAGTCAAAATTCGATTTTCTTTTGCATAACGCATGAAATCCGCCACAACTAAAAAATAGTCAGCAAAGCCCATAGAGCAAATGATTTCAAGCTCATACTGTAGGCGTTCACGGTAGGCAACGGGTATTGCGATTTGCTTAAATCGCTCTTCTAATCCAGCAAATGCTTCTTTAACAAGCAAGCTTTCAGCCGTTTCACCTTCAGGTACAGGAAATTTAGGCATTTGCACAGGCATTTCAGGTATATCAGCTTTACAGCTAGCAAGCATTTTCATACTGGAATCAAGCCAATCTGGTCGATCAGCAAACCAATTTTGCCATTCATATGCTGTTGGGGCAAAATAGCCTTGTACATCAGCCGTTTGCATAGTATTTCCAAGCTTTTCCCCTGTATCAATTGCTCTTGCTACTTCATAAGCAAAATGATCTTCTGGACGCAAGAAATAACAGCTTTGAGAGGCCACAAGCGGAACGGCATGTTCTTCACACCAGAAAACGAATTCATCTTCATGTTGAGTCTTTTCCCCTCCTGGTCTAGCAATTCCCATATAAAATTGATGACCAAATAGCTGAACCAATGCAGAAACCATTGCCTGCCAGTCATCTAAATCCGTTAAATCATTAGCAGAAAGTAGAGCTACACAGCCTGCTGAATACCCCTCAAGCCACTTCCATGGCAGCACCTCGTCTTGTCTAATGGATATCGCACTACTAATCTTTAATAAATGTTGATAGCCTTCCTGCGTCTGCGCATACAGTACGAGGGGAAGCGTTGTTTCATGCCACTGTATGTTAACCGAAAGCCCAATAACAGCATGAATATTTGCTTGCTGCAATGCTTTACAAAAAGGCAAAAGCCCGTACAATTTCGTATTAACGATTGCACAGGCTTGTGTCTTTTGTTCTTGTAAAAAAGGAATCAATTGCTCAAGCCGAATTGTGCTTTTCAATAAATCCGCGCTCGTATGCATCTTTGTATATACATGTGTCAAATGAATCCCTTCCTTTTCTCTGTTAATGATACGCTTTACAAATCTCTTGTAATCTTGAAATAACGAGGTCTGCTTCTTCCCACGAATAAGCAGTAGCTCCAGAAGCAAGCGGGTGTCCGCCTCCGTTAAATTCCTTCGCTAATGTATTGATAACGGGACCCTTTGAACGTAATCGTACACGGATCTGATCCCCTTCTTCAATGAACACAACCCATGAACATATACCTTTAACGCTGCCAAGGCAACCTACTAATAAAGAAGCCTCAGATGGCACAGTATCATGCTCTGCCAGTAATTCCTTTGTCAGCTTCACATAGGCAGCTCCATGCTCGTTCATTGTAAAGTTTTGATAAATATACCCTTGTAAATTAAGTAACTTTTGCTCCATTTCGTACATGCCATCAAATAGTTGATTTCGATCAAAATCATATGTAATCAGGTCAGCAGCAACTTTAAATGTTTTCGTTGTTGTACTTGGGAATTGGAATCTACCTGTATCGCCTACTATTCCTGCAAATAATAAGCGCGCAGCAGCATCTGAAAGTTTCCAGTTTGCTACTTTCTTGCCTTCTTCATATAATTCGTAGATCATTTCACTACAAGAGCTTGCTGTTGTGTCCACCCATAAAAGATCACCATAAGCATCATCATTTGGATGGTGATCAATTTTTATCACCATTTTGCCCTTTGTATAACGTTGATCGTCAACACGTTCTGTATTAGCCGTGTCTGTGACAATTACTAAAGCATTGTCATACACTTCATCCGCTATTTCATCCGGCTGTGCCATAAAAGATAAGGACGTATCATGTTCCCCTACAGCGAAAACCTTTTTCTCAGGATAATTGGCTAAAATAATCTCTTTTAAGCCTTGCTGTGAGCCATAAGCATCAGGATCAGGACGTACATGACGGTGAATAATGATCGTTTCATTGGCCTCAATTGTGTCGATGATTTGTCTTTTCACAATAATTTCCCCCAAAATGATAGTAAGAACCGTTAGCATTTTTACATAATTATCGTTACAATAATGTCTAGTTATGCTAGGAGGTTTACTATGCTCAATTTAATATTTGTGTTTGCGATAATCATATCTTTTGTTTTTTATTTTTATTTTAAAACAAAACAGTTCCGTTCTCCATTACCTATTGCTAAAAACTGGTATAAAAGTAAAGCGAACATCGGCTTAGGTTCCTTAATTTTGTCCTTTGCTTTAAATCAAGCTTATTTATTCCCGGGCTTATTTACATTTATTATTGTAGCAATTCTTGTCGCGCTCGGCATCTTAGTTCTTTTAGAAAATATAAAAAAAGCACGCCATTATGGACAATTTGTTGAGGAAGAATTCCGCATTAATCAATAATATATGTAACAAAGGGATGACCAAGCAATTGCGCTAGGCCATCCCTTTTCAATACTTAACGTTCTAATAGTTGGAACATCATCATTGCCTTACCAACAAGTATTTGTTGATTATACACTTCAAAATCCATTTTCACAAACTTACGACTCATGTCTAAAATTCGAGGCTTAACAGTAAGCGTACTTTCCATTTGAACAGGCTTTATAAAGTAAATCGTCATATTCTCTGCCACTGCATCCCCACGTTTACGACGTTTTAATGCAAATGAACCGACCTCAGCTAGTAAAGTTGTAAAAGCACCGTATGAAATTGCCCCATATTGATTGGTCATTTGTGGTGTGACTTTAAACTCAACAATGAGTTCTTCATCACCTAGTACCTTCATTTCATTTTTCACTAAATCATCAATCGTTTCACCATGCTGCGGCTGCCTTTGTGCTAATTGTAATGCCTTCAGCACATCCTGACGGCTAATGACACCTTGCAGAATATTGTCATCATTAACAATTGGTAGAAGATCAATTCCTTCCCAAATCATTCGATGTCCAGCAGAAGCGACACTCATTTTCATGGAGCCAGCAATCGGATTTTTCGTCATCACTTTTTCGATAAGCTCGTTTTCTTCACGCCCAATAACGTCTTTGACGGTAATCATACCGACGAGTTTATTTTGGTGTGTGACCACAGGAAATGCACCATGTGTCGTACGTTCATTCAGCTTCTGGAAATGATAGATCGTTTCATCATTTTTTAACGCTGCTGTGTCAGTCATTGGGACATAAATGTCTTCAATAAATAAAATATCTTTTTTGATTAATTGGTCATAAATTGCCCGGTTAATCATTGTAGCTACCGTAAACGTATCGTAGCTTGTTGAAATGATTGGTAAATCTAATGAATCTGCAAGTAGCTTATTATCTTCCGTTGTATCAAAACCGCCAGTGATTAAAACAGCTGCACCCGCTCGAAGGGCATTTTCATGTGCTTTAATACGGTTACCAACAATCAATAAGCTACCTGCATCTGTGTAACGCATCATGTCCTCTAATTGCATAGCACCGATAACAAATTTTGTTAATGTTTTATGTAGACCTGATTTTCCACCTAAAACTTGGCCATCTACAATATTGACAATTTCTGCAAAAGTTAAGCGCTCAATATTTTCTTTCTTTTTTTTCTCAATACGAATTGTTCCAACACGTTCAATCGAACTTACTAAGCGACGATTTTCGGCCTCCTTTATAGCACGGTAAGCCGTCCCTTCACTCACTTGCATTTCCTTTGCAATTTGACGTACTGAAATTTTATCGCCCACGGGTAGTGATTCGATGTATTGTAAAATTTTCTCATGTTTTGTAGACAAAATATCACCTATTTCCTAAGCTTCAATTCTGCTCTTAGTGTACCATATTTTTTAAGAAAATATTTAATATAAAGTGATGAAATTGTTTAACTTTCCCCATCATTTCAACTACCAGCGTGGTGTCAATTCATATAGTACAGCATTACCAACGATTAGAAACAGTTTACTTTTTCTCCAGCTTTCAAAATTTGAACCTCTGTATTTTGCACTAGATCTGCAAAAATTTGTGGATCTTGCTCGATTGGTGGGAATGTATTGTAATGAATCGGTACGACAATTTTCGGCTTTAAAAACGAAACTGCGCAAGCTGCATCCTCAGGTCCCATTGTAAAATTATCACCAATAGGTAAGAATGCAATATCAATCGGATGTCGTTCACCAATTAGTTTCATATCACCAAATAGAGCTGTATCACCAGCATGATAAATCGTTAATCCCTCAACAAATAATAAAATTCCAGCTGGCATGCCCATATAAATTATTTCGTTATTATCTGTTACATAGGAAGATCCATGAAAGGCTTGTGTAAACTTTACTTTACCGAAGTCAAATTCCTTCGCACCACCTATATGCATTGGATGTGTTTTTACACCTTGCCAAGAAATCCAATTAGCCAGCTCATTTGGCGCAATAACTAACGCATCTTTTTTCTTCGCCAACTCTACTGTATCTCCAACATGATCATTATGCCCATGTGTAAGTAAAATAATATCTGGCGCTTCATTAGCTACTTTTAAGTCTGTTTGCCCATTGCCATTAATAAAAGGGTCAATTAATATCGTTTTTCCATTTGTTTGAATTTTGACAACTGAATGCCCATGATAACTTATTTCCATCTTAAAATCCTCCTCGATTAACAAAGTACAGTCCAACATTTTAATTCGCTACCCATGCGCTTTTTCCCTTTTTTTGATATGCTTGTACAGAGAATAATCGTCGTATTCTCTAACAGCCTTATACCCTGTTAGAGCACAATTATTCAGTACTAGATAAGAATTCTCGCTACTTTTTAAGCAGTCGAAGTTTTCTTACGTAAAATTTTCCATGTAATAAAAGGAGGACATATTGATGTCAAAGGTTGAAGAAATCCAACGTTACTTGCAGCAAAATCACATCGATGCAGCATTCGTAACAACACCTGACAATGTTTTTTACGTTTCAGGCTTTAAAAGTAATCCACATGAAAGATTACTAGGAGTCATGATTTTTAAAGATGCGGAGCCTTTTCTAATTTGTCCACAAATGGAGATTCCAGATGCGAAGGCTGCTGGTTGGTCTTATGAGGTGATTGGCCATCAAGATACAGAAAATTCGATGGAAGTTCTTGCCCAGGCCATCGTAGCACGTCAAATCAATCCAGCTACATTTGCTATTGAAAAGGCACAGCTCATCGTTGAGCGTTTGGAAGCTTTACAGCAATCTTTCCCTCAAGCTAGCTTTGTGCGTCTTGATGAAAAGATTAATGCGATGCGCGTAATCAAAGATGAAAGTGAATTAGAAAAATTACGTAAAGCTGCAGAGTTAGCTGATTATGCAATTGAAATCGGTTGCAAGGAAATCGCTGAAGGTAAAACAGAAATGGAAATTCTAACAGCGATCGAAAGTGCCATTCAAGATAAAGGCTGTAAAATGTCCTTTGAAACAATGGTATTGAGTGGTCCAAAGACTGCCTCTCCTCATGGGAAGCCAGGTGCACGTAAAATTGAAAAAGGCGATATGGTACTATTTGATCTTGGTGTTATTTACGATGGCTATTGCTCAGATATTACACGTACTGTTGCTTTTGGTGAGCCAAGTGAAGCTCAAAAAGAAATTTATCATGCCGTTTTAGCTGCCAACACTAATGCTGTCGCAGCAGTGAAACCAGGTATTCGTGCGATGGATTTAGACAAAATTGCACGTGATACAATTACAGAGGCTGGTTATGGTGAATATTTCACGCACCGTCTTGGACATGGTCTTGGTATTTCTGTGCATGAATTCCCATCTGTTACAGGTGCTAATGAAATGACGATGGAAGAAGGTATGGTCTTTACGATTGAGCCTGGTATTTATAAATCAGATGTAACCGGCGTACGTATTGAGGATGATGTTGTTGTAACAAAAGATGGCGTTGAGGTATTAACAAAGTTCCCGAAAGATTTAATCGTTCTATAATGCAAAAAAAGGAAGCAACTAGTGTGCTTCCTTTTTCTATGTCCTGCATGGTTTATTGAATTAACTCATCCACATTGACAAATGGTAGACCTTGTGAATCTGCCACTGCTTTATAAACAAGTTGTCCATCTAATGTATTCACACCTTTTTTCAGTGCTGCATTATCAAGGCAAGCTTGTTTGTAGCCTTTGTTTGCAATTTGAAGTGCATATGGAATAGTATTATTTGTTAAAGCAATTGTAGAAGTACGTGGTACTGCACCAGGCATATTTGCAACTGCGTAGTGTACTACACCATGCTTCACATATGTTGGATCGTCATGTGTTGTCACACGATCAGAAGAAGCAAAAATACCACCTTGGTCAATGGCGATATCGACTACAACAGAGCCAGCTTGCATGGACTGAATCATTTCTTCTGATACAAGTTTTGGAGCTTTTGCGCCTGGGATTAACACAGCACCAATGACTAAATCTGAATGTTTCACTGATTCTGCAATATTATATGGATTAGACATTAATGTTTGAACATCACGCCCAAACATATCTTCTAATTGACGTAAACGTTCTGGGCTTAAATCGATAACTGTCACATCAGCACCCATACCAACAGCGATTTTTGCAGCATTTGTTCCTGCAATACCACCACCGATTACTGTGACTTTCCCACGTTGTACGCCCGATACGCCCCCTAGTAAAATACCTTTACCAGCATGGTTTCTTTCTAAAAACTGAGCACCAATCTGTGTAGCCATTTTACCAGCAACCTCACTCATTGGTGTTAACAAAGGTAATGAACCATTTGCTAATTGTACTGTTTCGTAGGCAATTCCTACTACTTTTTTATTTAAAAGTGCCTGAGTTAATTCAACCTCTGGCGCTAAGTGTAAATACGTGAATAAAATTTGGCCTTCATAGAAGTAATCATACTCAGAAGCAACTGGTTCTTTTACCTTCATAATCATTTCTTGTGACCATGCTTCCTTAGCTGTTTGAACAATATGCGCACCAGCTGCAATGTAATCAGCATCCGTAAAGCTTGAACCTAGCCCCGCTCCTGTTTCAATGTACACTTCATGACCTGCATGTGTTAAAGTGACAACTCCTGCTGGTGTCATTGCTACACGATTTTCGTTGTTTTTAATTTCCTTTGGAATACCAATCTTCATTGTTTCCTATCCCCTTCCATAACGTAAGAAATAAGCATCATTTATGTAACTAAATTTGATGCACCCCTTGCCATTCCATATTACCAAACAATTGAAAAAAAAGCTTTAACTAATGCAAATACAGATAAAATTTATAAGATTTACAAAATAACAAATATTCAAACGTTGTATAACATGATAAATTATTATATTTAGAAACTAAAAAGGAGACTAAATAGAAGTTAATGTGGCTCATTCATGAGCAGTTGCAAAAGCACGAAAAACGTTTGCACACTGCAAATAGTGGGAATTAAGTAATTATATTTAATTAGCATTTCTTTATGAAATGCCTTCACATTTTCATAATTTTTCTTACGGAAAGTATTTCCTTTAGAAAATCATTTGGTATAATCAACATATACAAATCAGGGAGGTTTTTCAAATGGCTAATCATTATAAAAGCATTGTTGTTGCAGTAGACGGTTCAAAAGAAGCTGAATACGCGTTTCGTAAATCAATTGATGTTGCAAAACGAAACGAAGGTGCAGTATTAAATCTAGTAAATGTAATCGATACTCGTTCATTTGCTGCTATCGAAGCATATGACCGTTCCATCGCAGAACGTGCTCAAGCATTTTCTGAAGAACTATTAAATGGTTACAAAAAGCAAGCTGAAGATGAAGGTTTAGCGAATGTTAATCTTATCATCGAGTATGGCTCTCCAAAAAATATCATAACAAAAGAGCTTTCTAACATCGTAGACGCAGATTTAATCATTTGTGGTGCAACTGGTCTAAATGCAGTAGAACGCTTCCTAATCGGTTCTGTATCTGAAGCTATTGTACGTTCAGCTAAATGTGACGTACTAGTTATCCGTACACCAGAAAACTAATTTGTAATACATAAAAAGGTATCCTTGAATAGGATACCTTTTTACTTGTATTGACTTCATGAGCAATTACTTGCCCTCTTTCCACATCTTCACTTTTTCAAAGAATAGCGCAAGAGCTTGCTTATTCTGCATATTTGGCACTTTAGCTAATAGAACTTCTTTAGGTGCTTTCAATTCCTTCGATTGTTTTTGTAAAATCACAATGCTCTTCTCAAGTGTCTTATTAGCAAACATGGCATCAGGTAATTGAATAATCGCTTGAATCCACGCATGCTTTTGAACGTACTTGTGTAATTGCTTAGACTGCTCTGACTCAAAAAGATGAGATGGTGCAAGGAAAAATAAATAGCCGCCAGCCTTTGTATAGTTCATTGATTGCTCGATGAATAAATGGTGGGCATAACTCATCCCCTCTGCTGGACATAATTCATAATCGAGCGCCACTTCTTCATTTGGATAATAACCTACAGGTAAATCACAAACAACGGCATCAACTGGATTGACCAATAAATCTTCTAAGGCATCTTGACGGTATAAAGAAATAGGCTGTTCTGTTAAATCAGCAGTAGCCGCAGCAAGGCGAATAAGTAGCTCATCAACCTCTACACCTGTTGCTTCCACTTTCCCATCTAATAAATTCATAACCGTTAGTAATAAATTGCCCGTGCCTACTGCTGGGTCCATGATCGAAATCTTTTCATTTTCAAGACGCTCTGCAAAAATTTGCTCCACAAAGTAGCCCACTAACAACCCTAACGTATCAGGAGTCATTTGATGATTCGGTTGTGAGCCTTTGCGCATCCCTTTTAAAATAGCAATTTGAATAGCTTTACGAATATCCTCTTTTGTTGCACCTTTTTGAGAAAAATCAACTTCGCCATCAAGCCATGCCTCTAACCCATCTAATAATCCTTCTAGTAACGTTATATTGTGTTCTTTTTCGATTTTTTCGGCATGCTCATTTAGCAAACCAAATAACTTCTCGATATTTTCCATATCTAACTTCCTTTCACGCAGAAAAGAGCCGTGACAAACACTTGTCACAGCCCCTTTGTCTAGTATTATCTTAGCCTAAAAGCAGCTTATTATGCTAGTGCTTTGACAGCTGCAATGGCCGCTTCATAGTTTGGATGATCTGTAGCTTCAGGTACATATTCAACATATGTTACTTTATTGTTTGCATCCACAACGAATACTGCACGTGTCAGAAGACGTAATTCTTGAATGTACACACCATATGCTTCACCAAATGAAAGGTCGCGGTGATCTGATACAGTTTGAACTGCATCAATACCTGCTGCACCACACCAGCGCTTTTGAGCGAATGGAAGATCCACAGATACTGTATAAATAACTACATTGTCACCTAAATTAGCTGCTTCCTCATTGAATCGACGTGTTTGCGCATCACATACACCAGTATCTAATGATGGGACAACACTAAATAAACGAATTTTTCCTTCTGAATCATTTAATGTTACAGGTGATAGGTCATTCGCTAATACCGTAAAATCTGGAGCTTGATCGCCCACCTTTACTTCATTTCCTACTAGTGTCACTGGACCATTTTTAAATGTTACTTGTGCCATACAAACGCCTCCTAATCTTCATATGTACATAATATTACTAAATGAAGGGAATTAATTGCAACTATGATAGCTTACATACTTAGAAATAGATAAGACTGTCTCCTAATTTGAGACAGCCATTTGTTTATTGTTCATTTTTTTCCTCTAGCTTGGCTAGTTCTAGTTTTTCTTCCTGTTCAGTAGTTTCTATAATCTCTTCTTGCTTTGGTAAAGCAGTTGGTGTTGAATCCTTTTCAACAAAGATTTTTTCGTGCACCACTGTTGTATCGGCAAAATAATCATGTAAACCTTGATTTTCTGGTAAAATCACTACCAAAATATACAGTGGCATAAAAATATTATTGATGATACGCCCAATCCAATCACGGAATAACACATCTGACCAAGTTAGCTGATCATGCTTTAATGAAATCACACGTAATCCAAATACCATTTTCCCTAATGTTTGCCCAAAGAACTTTGTCATCAACACAAAATAGCTATAGTAGAAGATTGCTGTAATAATAGAAATCGGCGCGTACCAAACAGAATCAGATAAGGACCAATCCATCAGATAAAAAATAGGATTAACGAGTATTCCACCTACAGCAGAAATAATGAATCCATCTAATAAAAATGCCCAAAATCGTACCCAAAAACCAGCAGTTTTTAATGCATAGTTTTTATGCTTTGCTGATTCTCCTGATGTCTTCATAAGAAAGCCATTTTCCATAGAGGGTGAACCTTGCATAACAATTTCATTGTTTGTCATTGTGTTCCCCCCTTAGTATTCCCCGTATAGATACATCATTTTCGGTGCGCTATAGTCCGTCATGATTTTCATTAGCATTTTCTCTTCTGCAGATGGACCAAACATGGAGCCAATTTTCATACCAACGTATGATTGCCAGCCACCCATATCATATGAATACTCAAATAAAGCCGCATCTTCAAGTCCATAATCTTCACGAAGAGCTGCAATGACCGCTTCTTCATCACCAATTTCATCAATTAATCCTGCTTCAAGCGCTTTTGTACCACCAAGAATACGACCATCTGCAACCTTCTTCACTTCTGCTTCAGACATATTACGTCCCTGTTCTACAATGTCTACAAATTCTTCGTACGTTTCATTAATCATATCTTGCATCATTGCACGTTCCTCTGCTGTCACTTCACGCATTGGGCTTAGCATATCTTTATGCTCCCCCGATTTAAACGTCTCAAATTTAACACCAACTTTTTCAGCCAGCTCTTGATAGTTAATGGATTGCATGATGACACCAATAGAACCTGTTATTGTATCACGATGGGCAAATATTTTATCTGCAGGTGCCGAAATATAATAACCACCTGAAGCTGCCATAGAATCCATTGATACATAAATTGGAATTTGTCGTTCTTCTTTAATTTTCAGAAGCTTTTTATAGATTTCTGCTGATTCCTTCACACCACCACCAGGTGAATTGACGCTTAAAACAACACCCTGTATGGACTCATCATATAAAATATTATCCAATTGTTCTAAGAAAAATTGATGATCATAGGCAACTGGTTGCCACAATGTACTTGAGCCAATATCTTGAATCGCTCCATCTACCTTTAAATAAGCAATTCGCTTATCAAAATTTTCCCCTTCAATGACATTTTCATATACATCTAAATTATTACCTGCCATTAAACTATCAAAATTACTTAGGAAATCTGCTTTAAAGAGCGCAAAAATGGTGTTAATTCCTAATGAAAATAGTAAAAGAACACCTGCAACTACTAAAGCAACCCACCTTTTTACATTCATGTCTTTCCGCCTCCTTAACACGTAATACGTATGAATTACACATTTGTTTCATTTTTTTTGCAATAATACTATGCAAAAAGCTTTATGCTATTTATTTCCTTATCCTACCTTACCTAAAAAAATTAAAAAAATCAAAGTCCATACCTTTGCATGAACTTTGATTTTCGACATTATTTCCTAGGAAATGATCATGATTGAAGTTGTTTGATTTCTTGTTGTCGTAATTCGACACGTCTAATTTTCCCTGAAGATGTTTTCGGTAGCTCCTCTACAAATTCAATAGCACGTGGATATTTGTATGGAGCAGTCAGTGATTTCACATGACTTTGAAGTGTTTGAATAAGTGCTTCATCACCTTTTTCATCGTTGCGAAGAACAATAAATGCCTTGACAATATTTCCACGGACTTTATCAGGACTCGCAACCACCGCAGCCTCTTTCACAGTCGGATGCTTCATTAGGGCATCCTCTACTTCAAATGGTCCAATCGTATAGCCTGAGGAAATAATGACATCGTCGCCCCGGCCATCAAACCAAAAATAGCCATCTTCATCTTTATAGGCACGATCTCCTGTAATATACCAATCCCCACGAAATTGTAAATTTGTACGTTCAGGATCATTTAAATATTTTTTAAAGAGGGCTGGTGTTTCACGATGCACAGCAATATCGCCCACTTCTCCCACAGTAACGGGTTTGCCCAAATCATTAATAATCTCAACGGTGTTGCCAGGAGTAGGTTTCCCCATAGAGCCAACTCGCGCCTCCATCCCCACCATTGTCCCCACCAATAATGTATTTTCCGTTTGCCCGTAGCCATCTCGTACTTGTAATTTGAATGTTTCCAAGAAAACTTTAATGACCTCACTATTTAAAGGCTCACCAGCTGATACAGCTTGGCGAATTGCACTTAAATCATATTCATGTAAATTTTCAAGCGCTGCCATAAAACGATATTCTGTTGGTGTACAGCATAGTACATTGATTTTGAATTTTTCAAGCAATGCTAAATAAGTAGCTGCTTCAAATTTACCTTTGTAGACAAATGCGGTAGCACCACTACCCAAAGTAGCAAGAAACGGACTCCAAATCCATTTTTGCCATCCTGGTGCTGCAGTTGCCCAAACAATATCATTTTCATGTACACCCAGCCAATGTGGTGCTGTTGTTCGTAAATGTGCATAGCCCCAACTATGAGTATGCACCGCTGCTTTCGGATTTCCTGTTGTTCCGCTTGTATAGGCTAAAAATGCATTGTCAGTGCTTTTAGTCGGGATAGGGTTTATGTAGGTTGTAGGTTGATTATGCATTTTTTCAAGTATGTTCTGCCAAGGTTCGTGTGCATGCCCTATGACAAATTGCAATATGCCTTGTAAATTCCCCACTTCATCAAATTGTTCAATATAAGGTTCAAATGCAATAACCGCTTTAGCATTGGCATGGTGAATACGATATTCAATATCTTTTGTTCTTAACATTTCTGAGCTTGGAATAATGGTTAAACCCGCTTTCAATGCAGCAATATACACAATATAGGCTTCCACTGAACGTGGTACCATCACTAAAATGACATCACCTTTCTTTAAGCCTTGCTTGGTGAAAACATGTGCTGCTTGATTCGCTTTTTCCAATAAATGTGCATATGTAATAAATTGGACGTCTTGATTTTCTTCATAAATGATTAAAGCATTTTTTGTTGCATCCTGCGCATATTTTTCAATTTCCTCTGCTATGTTATACCATTCTGGTGCAACTAAATCTTGTCTTTTCATGGCAAATGCCCCCTTTTGCTATGACACATTATAAAACTCCTTTTTCATTATTTTCAATGGTTTACACTCAATTTCGTTAAAGTCATGACAACTATCATACTTTGCTATATGGCATCAGTCACGTTTTGTTTATAGGAAAACTAGTTATTGAATACATATGAAAAGTATGGTACATTTTGGTCAACTAAATACAAGATTGCAGGGGGACTCGCAAGAGTTGAGAAGGTAAAACCTGACCCTTTGAACCTGTTAGTTAATACTGACGTAGGGAGCAATAGACATCGTTTTTTACAGATGAAAGGCTCTTTTTCGTGCATTTTTACACAAAAAGAGCCTTTTTTGCATGCTTACGTCCATCCACAGAGGAGGACTACAATGATATTTCAAACAATTCGTCAACAGCAACCACTCGTCCATTGCATCACCAATTATGTAGTGGCAAATTTTCAAGCAAATGGTTTATTAGCAATAGGTGCCTCACCGGTAATGGCTGATGACAGCCAAGAGGTAGAGGAAATGGTAGCGATTGCTCAAGCACTATTAATTAATATTGGAACGCTTAATGATCGTACAAAAAGCGCCATGCTATTAGCAGGTAAAAAAGCGAATGCACTTGGTATTCCTGTTATTTTAGATCCTGTTGGAGTTGGAGCCACAACTTATCGTAAGGAAACTGTCAAACATTTACTTGAGAACATACAATTTGCTGTGATTCGCTGTAATCTTGGCGAGCTTGCTGCAATAGCTGGTGTAGATTGGCAACAAAAGGGGGTCGATAGTGGTCATGGCTCCATCGCTATGGAAGCAGAAGCCACATTATTGGCTCAACGCTATCAATGCATAGTTATTGTAACGGGGGAACGTGATTTTATAACTGATGGTAAGCATAGCCAATGGATTGCTGGCGGTCATCCACAAATGACGGAAGTAACGGGTACAGGTTGTTTACTAAGCGCAATTTGTGGTGCTGCCTATCGTGTTGGACCTAACCCTTACCAGCAATTAACAGAAACACTTACTTACTATAAAAAAGCAGGTGTACTAGCATCAGCATTTACTGCAGATATCGGTGATTTTCAAATCGCCTTACTTAATGCTATACATCGTTTGTCAAAGGATGGTGAAGCTTCATGCATATTGTAACGACGATTGCTGGCTCAGATAGCGGAGGCGGTGCTGGTATACAGGCTGATTTAAAAACATTTCAGGAATTAAAAGTGTTTGGCACTTCTGTCATTACAGCATTAACTGCACAAAATACATTGGGTGTAACAGGCGTTTACCCAATTGACGTTTCCTTTATAAAAAAACAATTCGAGGCCTTAGTAGAAGATTTTTCAATAACTGCGATTAAAACAGGAATGCTTTATTCCTCAGCTATTATCAAAACAATCGCAAGTATGATCAGTGAGCTAAACATTCCACTGATTGTTGATCCTGTGATGATTGCAAAAGGTGGAGAAAGCCTATTGCAGCAAGAAGCTATCGATGCACTATGCTCAACTTTACTACCACTTGCTACGGTTGTTACGCCCAATATACCCGAAGCAGAGACACTTACAGGGAGATCTATTCATCATTTTGAAGATATGAAAGAAGTAGCTCAAAGCTTGTTACAACTTGGTGTACAATGTGTCATCATCAAAGGTGGACATTTAACAGATCTACTATATGCCATTGATTATGTATTTTTCAAAAATGGACGATCTTTTTCGATGCAATCTCCTCGAATCCAAACAAAAAATACGCACGGTACTGGCTGTACATTTTCAGCAGCACTTACTGCTTTTCTTGGACGAGGATTTGCTATGGAAGAAGCCATTATTGAAGCTAAAAAGTTTATCCAATTAGCAATTATGTATGATTTATCGATTGGAAATGGTCATGGACCCACAAATCATTTTGCTTATCAACAGCATAAGGAAGCCTGTGAGGTGATTATTCATGAAACGTGAGGATTTGCAGCTTTATTTTATTATGGGTACGAGCAATGTTCCTCATCATGAACAATCGATCTATATCCTAGAAAAGGCATTACAAGCAGGCATTACAATGTTTCAATTTCGCGAAAAAGGTCCTCATGCGTTAACTGGATTAGCCTATGAACAGTTTGCACGCCAATGTCAAAAACGATGTCATCAGTATAGTGTACCCTTTATCGTTAATGACGATGTCGAGCTAGCGATGCGACTCGGTGCTGATGGTGTTCATATCGGACAAGATGATTTACCTGTTGGAGTAGCACGTAAAAGAATTGGGAACATGATTCTTGGTGTTTCTGTCCATTCACAGGACGAATTGCAAACGGCTATTAACCATCAAGCTGATTATGTAGGGATTGGTCCAATCTTTGCAACATCTTCTAAAAGTGATGCACAACCACCTTGTGGCACATCTTTTTTACAGCAGGCTCATTATCTTCATCCTGAATTACCGATTGTAGCAATCGGAGGAATTAATTGTACAAATGCACATGCTGTATTTCAAGCTGGTGCTGATGGTATTGCTGTGATTTCAGCTATCTGTCAAAGCGAAGATATTGAACATACAGTATCTACGTTTAAGTCTTTATGTCGTATAAATAAATGATCAATAAACAAACTAAAACCAGTGCCTTTTACGGTCACTGGTTTTAAGTTTATAAATGCTTAATCAGCATTTATTGGTTGTTTGGCATACCTTTTAATTGAGATTCTGCCATTTGTACAAGACGTTTAGTGATTTCACCACCAACGGAACCGTTGGCACGAGCTGAAGCTTCAGCTCCTAATTGAACACCAAATTCTTGTGCAATTTCGTATTTCATTTGATCAAGTGCTTGTTGTACACCAGGTACTGCAAGCTTGTTTGAACTGCGGTTGTTGTTTGAAGTCATGTCTCTCACCTCCTTGTGAATATAGAATGTGCGATATTAGATTTTTAATACAAAAAATTTAGAGGTAAATTGTACCTCTATTGGAATACCGTTAATCACGCAAAAAAGCCGTCTCAAAATGGGCTTTGAGACGGCTTTTAAAACCTTATAATAGATCTGCAAATTTATCTTGTTGCTGTTCTTCTTTCTTAGGGAAAATATAGACCTCGCGATTTTTCACTGCTCGCCCGATCAATTCATCAAAATCAGAGAAGCTTTCATAATGCTCCACCTTTTCAAGCTTTGGTTTTGTTTTAGGACTTGCTGGTGTAAAAATCGTACAGCAATCTTCAAACGGCTGAATAGATGTTTCGTATGTGCCGATTTTCTCAGCCATATCGATAATTTCTAATTTATCTGTTGAAATCAGCGGACGTAGAATAGGTGTATTTGTTACTGCATTAATTGCTGTTAAGCTTTCAAGCGTTTGACTCGCTACTTGTCCAAGGCTTTCACCTGTTACAATAGCAAGTGCACCAATTTCCTCACGCACCTGATCAGCAACCTTCAGCATCATTCGGCGTGTTGTTGTCATCGATACGTTAGAAGGTACTTTTTCTTTAATAAGAACTTGTATTTCAGTAAAAGGAATAACATGCAAACGAATACTAGCACCAAATTTCGTTAATTCATTAGCAAGCACTTTAACTTTTTCCAATGAATTTTGGCTTGTATAAGGTGGACTAAAGAAATGAATCGCTTCTAATCGCACACCACGCTTCATCATTAAATAACCTGCGACAGGGCTATCAATACCGCCTGATAGCATTAATAAAGACTTCCCATTAGATCCTACTGGCATTCCACCTGCACCAGGAATAACTTGTGCCATCATATAAGTTGCATCATGACGAACTTCTACACGTAGCTCAATATCAGGCTGTTTCACTTTGACAGATAAATTTTGAAATTGCGGTAAAACATAGCCACCGATCTCACGTTGGATGGCGTGAGATTCTAATGGAAATGTTTTATCAGTACGTTTTACTTCTACTTTAAATGTATGTTGCTCGTCTTTAAATGTCTCCATAATCGTGATAGCGAGCTTTTTCATACTTTCCATCTCTTTTTCACATGCAGCTACAGGGCTAAATGATTGAATACCAAAAATTTTAGGTAAACCTGTAATTAGCGTCTGCATTTGTGCTTCGTCCTCTATAGCAATAAACATACGATCACGTTCTGTACGAATATGCAGTTGACCTAAATCAGCAAAAGCATGTCGAATATTTTCACGTAAGCGGCGAATAAAATCCATTTTGTTGCGGCCTTTTGTAGAAAGCTCACCATATCGAATTAAAATTTCTTTCCAAATCATTTACTTATTTTCTCCTTTGAGTTCCAACATTACTTCTGCAAGTACTTGTTTAAACTTTTCTATATCTTCTATTGTGTTATGTGCGCCAAAGCTAATGCGAATCACACCTTTTTTATAATGCTCATCAAGGTGTAGTGCCTCGACTACATGGCTTGTTTTCGTTTGCTTGGATGAGCATGCACTTGATGTTGACACAATGACACCGCGTTTTTGCATAGCATTAATAATAACTTCCCCTTTTAAATCACGAACACTAAATGACATAATATGCGCAGCTCCTTGTGGGGTCGATAAAACATGGACTGCTTCTCCATATCCGTCTAGCTGAGCTCGAATTTCATCATGCCATTGACGGTATTTATTTGTGCGTTCGTTCATTGTTTCAACGGCCAATCGAGCCGCTTTCGCTAAAGCAACAGCTTGCGGAACTGCCACAGTACCACTGCGCATTCCAAATTCCTGACCACCACCAAGAGCAAAAGGCTGCCATCTCACGGGTTTACGGAATGCTAATACACCTGAGCCTTTAAAGCCATGAATTTTATGACCAGAGATAGAAATACAGTCTGGGCCTTCTTCTTTAAAGGATATAGCTAATTTCCCAAAGCTTTGAACAGCATCAACATGAAAGGCTGCACGACTCATTTCATGAATCATTTTTGCTGCTTCCTTTATAGGCTGAATCGCACCCATTTCATTATTCACATGCATGATGCTAACTAAAATGGTTTCTTTTCGTATTTTAGTACGAAGCTCATCGAGAGAAATCACACCATTTCGATCAACACGAAGATATTCAACATCATAGCCCTCTTTTTCAAGCTGTTTCATCGTTTCTAGCACTGAAGGATGTTCAATTTCAGTCGTTAAAATATGCTTTCCTATATGCGTATTACTACGTGCTATGCCAAAAATAGCTGCATTATTTGATTCTGTACCACCTGAAGTAAATAGCACATTTTTTGCCTCTGTCTGCAAAATATCTGCTACTTGCTCACGCGCACGCATTAATAAATCATTTGCTTCAACACCCATGGCATGGATGGAAGCAGGGTTGGCATAATACTGCTCATTGACAGCCATGAATGCCTGCATAACCTCATTTAAAGGCTTTGTTGTTGCACTATTATCTAAATAAATTGTATTAACCATAACTTTTCACACACTTTCAAAACGTTGATTTAACGGTATTTATCATAACGCAATCTTTGGCGATTGACCACTAACTTTAACGATTCTTTAAATTTTAATTGGTATCCTACATTTTTTTCAACATCGTGATAAACTCTGTGGGCGTACTAAATTCGATCGCTTTAACAAAACCTAATTTTTCATAAAGATGGATTGCTCGCTTATTAAATAGGGCGACTGTTAAGCGAAGTGGTAGATGATGCTCTTGTTGAACTGTTTGTACAATAAACGAAAAAAATGCCGTTCCTAATCCTTGACCTGTTAGATTTGGTTTCATACCAATTCCAATATCTACACAGCATTCTGTATATGCACCAATATCCTGTCCCTTTGGCACTTGTGCTGCCAAACCTGTGCAATAATAGCCGATTAACTCCCCCTGATTATTCAAGATAGCAAAGTAGGGATGATCAAGCATTTCTTGTACATTTTCATCCGATAACTCATTATTGTAAAAATCGTAAGGTTCTGCATATTGCCATTGTAAAATATCACTTGCAAACTGTTCATTCATTTTTTTTATCGACAGCTTCACACTGAATCACATCCTCATCTATGCAATAAATAGAAAGCTGTCTAAAAAGTAATCGCTATACTTTTTAGACAGCTCAAAATGTTATTCGAATTATTTTACTGTGAATTGTTCAGCAACCATTTCTTGAATACGCTTTAAAGCACCTGGCTCCATTTCTTCCACTGCTGTACCTGCTTCTTCTAAAGCCTTCGCATAACGGAATTGGTGGAAAGCCTCTTCTGCTTCTTTTAAACGTCCGTTCAATTTCGGGTTCGATGCACGGTGACGATTACCGTACTGAATAATGCGTTCAATGAGCATCACATTTTCTATTAATTCATGTGCCTTTACTTTAACATCCTCTACGCAAAGTGTTGCTGCATTTAGATTATTATGAACCGTTCCCATATTAAGCGGTACTTCTTGCAAGCTTTGCATGACAACATAGATGTGCTCTGCAGCCTCATCAAGACGTGCATCCATCTCCTCAGGAATCCCTGGAATATTTGCCTTGTTTAATAAACGATCGGTATCTTGTAATATTTTCTTTAAGTTTTCGACTTGAGCGCGTGCCTTATTTTCATCTATTCGAAGTTTCTTCATTGTATTCGATAGATGCCCTTGTTCTTCATGAATTCGTTCTAGCTCTTCACTAATTTCGATTAACTCTTCCTGTAAGCTAGAATAAGCCGATTTTTCTTCCTTAACTCGCATGGCTAATAAATCATAGCGACGTTGCAGTGCTTCCAATTGTTTTAAAGCGGCTTTTGGAATTTCAGCATCCTTTTCATTTAAATGGTAACTTTGTTGCACATACGTTGCCTCATCATTCACTAACTTTGTAGAAGAAATGACATTGGTGATAGAGCTTAATAAACGATCACAATTTTGATCTACATAATTTTTAGCAATAACCTCTTTTTCAAGTAAATCATAAAAACGATCGATTTCTTCATTAATTTCTGTCACACGAGGTTTAACAACTTTTAAATTAAGCTCTGCAAGGTCCAGCTTTAATGCATCAAATTCTTTTTCATATTTATTAAGTGCATCTGTCAATTCTAAATGCTGTAAATAGTAAGATTGGTCTTCCATTTCTCGCTGACCATTACGCAATTCCTGAACCGCACCTGGTAACTTAACTTGAATTTCCGTTAAAATAGTAGGAACATCATTAATATACTCGAATGTCTGCTGAGATTCTTGATTTAAGCTAATAACAATTTCTCGTGCTTGCAAATAATTGCCTTCATTTGTCAATACATCGAACTCTTCAAATTTTTGAACAAATGTCTCCAGCTTTTTCTCCAATGCAGGTAGTGCTACACCAAATGAATGCTGATGAGCCAGCAATGTCTTTCTTGCAGAGCGATAGTATTCTTTTAATTGTTCGATTTCAATTCGATTTTTTTCTTCGCTGCCAATTAATTCATTCAGTTCTTCTAAAATATTATTTTTATCTTGGTCGCATTTTTCAATATAATCTTCAATTTCACGTTCTATTAAGGTTGCCCTTTTAAAACGAAGTCGATTAATTTGATCCTCAGCATCAAATAGAAGAGAATCGATTTTAGTCATATGTACATCGATGACTTCATCCCAAGTATTGCGCCATCGTTCAAACATTTCTTCCGTTTCACCGTTCATGTTTAAAGATTTAACTTTTGAAATTTCTTCATTTATAGGATTATGTTGTATTTGTAATTTTTCATTTTCAAGTTTTGCAATAATTGCAACATGTTTTCTTCGCATCATAAATCCTACTATGGCTAAAATTAATAGTAGGATAATCGGAATGATGATATACTCCATCGTAAGCCTCCTATTCTACAATAAACGAATTGGCTAGTTGTATTTATTATATACTATGTTTTCGCCTTTTGTACTAAAATTTAAGTGTTTTTCAGAAAACTGTATTTTCGCTATTGTGAAATATTTAAATAGCGTATCTATAGAGCTAAAGGAGTGGTAAATTATGAAACGTGATGGGCATATACATAGTCCTTTTTGTCCACATGGCACTACGGACTCATTCAACCAATATATTGAAAAAGCAATTTCTCATCATTTCACAGATATAACATTTACAGAACACGCCCCATTGCCCAAAAGTTTTTTTGATCCAACCCCTCAACAAGATAGTGGCATGAACCCCGATGATCTCATGCCTTACATTGAAGAATTGCAACACCTGCAACAACGGTATGCACAGGATATTCGCATCCGTATCGGATTAGAGGTTGACTATATCCAAGGTTACGAACAAGAAACTCGTCAACTCCTTGATACATATGGACATTTTTTAGATGACGCTATTTTATCAGTTCATTTTTTAAAATGGCAAGATACCTTTGTATGTATCGACTTTTCTTCTGAATGCTTTATTGATTTTTCAAAAAAAGTTGGCTCTGTTGAACAGGTTTATGATTTATATTATGATACTGTCCTACAATCAATTAGAGCAGATCTTGGTCCATACAAACCAAAACGGATTGGGCACCCATCACTTATTCATAAATTCCAACTGGCGCACAACGAAAAAATCGATGATGCCCGACGTATTAGAGAAGTATTGGACAGCATGAAATGTGCGGGCTATGAATTAGATTTAAATAGTGCTGGTTTAAGTAAACAATATTGTCAGGAGCCCTATCCACCTTTTGCCTTTATCAATTATAGTCAAGCTATTCAACTACCATATGTATTTGGTTCGGATGCCCATAGCGCAGAGGATTTACATCAACACTATAATGTTATATTACCAATATAAATAATTTTTAAACGAGGTGCTTATATGTTTACACAAATTAATTACGAAGGATCCATTGCTGACCAATATCTAACATTATCAAAACAATTAGATGCACTACTCACTGGTGAAACCAATCAAATTGCCAATTTAAGTAATGCCTCTGCTCTATTAAATCAGTTTTTAACGCACATCAACTGGGTTGGTTTTTATCTCTTACAGGATAATGAACTTGTGCTAGGGCCATTCCAGGGTCTTCCTGCCTGTGTTAGAATCCCTATTGGACGTGGTGTTTGTGGTACAGCTGTGGCAACGAGAGAAACAATTGTTGTAAAAGATGTACACGATTTTCCAGGGCATATTGCTTGTGATGCGGCCTCACAGTCTGAAATTGTTATACCGCTACTGAAACAAGGTGAGATCATCGGTGTATTAGATATCGATAGTCCTATTGTGAATCGCTTTTCAGAGGAAGATCGCAATGGCTTAGAGGAATTTGTTAAAACACTACTCAATCATTTATAATAAACAACAAAAATTACCCTGAAATGTTTTATATTGTCATTTCAGGGTAATTTATTTAAACAACTATTTATATTTTGCTTCATCAAACCTATAAATTTGTTTGATACGAACCGTTATGAGTACAAAAGCGATTTTTCCCACTATTTTTTGCTTCATACAAGGCTGTATCAGCATGTAAAAACACAGATTGGAATGCTGGTCGATCTCGCTCATCCCATGTTATAAGCCCCGCAGAAATTGTAACTTGTGGATCTGTGGCACTTGGGATTACTTTCACAATGGTTGATGCTAATTCTAAAGCTTCTTTTTCATTGATATTAGGCACATAGACAGACATTTCTTCTCCACCCCATCTTGCGCAAATCCCACGACTTCCAATCGTCTCTTTTAATTGAACCGCAATCTGTACAAGAATTTTATCTCCAACTTGGTGACCGTACGTATCATTTATACGTTTAAAATTATCAATATCAATTAACAAAAACATACCAGATTGATCATATTCAAGTGATTTTTCTACAAACTGATCGAGGTAACTGCGAGCATATAGTTTCGTTAAATGATCCAAATCGACCATTTCCTGAAGCTGTGTTCGTAAAATTGAATTTGCAATGGCTAATGATGAATGGTGAATTAAAGATTGCATTAATTTGAAACTATCGAACGAAAAGAAATATGGCTCTTTATGTAAGACAATACTAAAACCATTAATCTTTTCCTCCATAAGTATAGGAATCGCCATAATAGAACGATACTCAATTTGATTAGGAGTTAGACGGCTGAAATCGGCAACAAATAGTGGATCATTCGTTTGAGCAAAATGCTGTTCAACATGTTTTATATAACTTTGACCATTTTCTGAATGGAACAAGGAGGTACTTGCACCTGTTATTTCAAATGTATCGTGTTTTTTAAATGCGAAACAAACTTCCATTGGCTGAAAAGATTTCAGTAACTGCTTTTGTAGGAAAAGTAACATTTCATGAATGTCAATTCGCATATTTAAACGATGCGATGTTTCATTAATGAGCTGTAAGTCACTTACGAGGCGATGCGATTGATGATATAATTTTGCATTTTCAAGAGCATTTCCTGACGCTTGCGCCAGCATCCGTACAAAATCTTTTTCAGTTGTTGAAAAAAGATAAGTCGTGGGAGCACTTACTTGCAAGATGCCATAGATAGCTTGCCTGCCCTTAATAGGTGCATTTAACAACCGACAATTTAAATCGCTCGCTAACTCTGTCGTTAACTCTCCTGATACAAAGGCTTCAATTGTAGCAGGTCTTTCAGATAAATAATCAAAAAGCTTAATATCGATGGTCGTGTGTCGATCTTGATCATTCGATAATATCAGCTCCACATTAAATTCAGGGAAATTATCCCGTATATTTTTTAATACATTTTCTAAAATTAAATCAATATCCATTGTTGAATGAAATAAATCAGTCATGTTATATAGTTTTCTATATTGGTCTTCATTTATTTTGACATCTAAATTGTCTCTAATCATTTGAAGAACCTTTGAAAGTATTTCTATACACTCTTCACCGTACTCCGAGGTCATAAAGTCTGTCCAAGACTCTGTTGCCTCCACAAGTAATACACCAATGGGATTTTTGCCCTCTGCTTGGAAAAGCACCATATCTGTCATCATTGAATAGGCTTGTCTTGCTTTTAATATATAAGGAATTTTCACTACTTTTTGTTGATAAAAACTAGCTTCGATCATCAGCCATGACACAGCATTTAGCTTTGTTTCAATTGTTAATGAAGCCATCTCTTCAATAGGTATTAAAGAATTACCTTCAAAACTGAGAAAAGCAGCATTGTCAATTTTCAAGCGCTTCTTTAGAAACTGTTTCAATGAACAAAAATACCCATTAAAACTAGTTTGTTCTTCATAAGAACTCACCCAAAAGCTCAAAACATCAGATTTTATATATTTTAGCGTTTGTAAATGGTCTGTCATGAAATCACCTTTTCTATATAACGTCCAAATCAATTACTATTAACTTATAATATATTATACATAATTTGTGTCATTTTGACTATGTAATTATCCCTTACTTTTACAATTTACATTACACAGCGTATCATTAACTATTCCTATATCATTTAAAATAGATAGTGAGGAATTTCCTACTATGTTCTTTTACAAATTTTTAAAAGCAAATAATTGACGTCCTTATCCTAAGCAGTTACAATGGAGGTTGTGTAAAATAAACGCAGCAGTGGTATAAGCTTATGATTGTATTTTATTCCTCTATTTTCTGATATACAACTACTTGAGATTCTCAGTAATGAAAATTAGATGGTGTATTGCGTAACCTAACGGCTGCATAGGCGAAAGTACATGAAAATAAAATGCGTGTAAGAACGGGTACTACTGGTTTTTGTTTTACAACAAAAAAACCAAATTTAAAGGAGGAGACAACAATATGTCTCGTTATACAGGTCCATCTTGGAAATTATCACGTCGTCTTGGTATCTCACTAAGCGGTACAGGTAAAGAAATCGAAAAACGCCCTTACGCACCAGGTCAACACGGTCCAAACCAACGTAAAAAATTATCAGAATACGGTTTACAACTTCAAGAAAAACAAAAACTTCGTCATATGTATGGTATGAACGAACGTCAATTCCGTACACTATTTGACCGTGCTGGTAAAATGAAAGGTGTTCACGGTGAAAACTTCATGATCCTTCTTGAAACTCGCCTTGACAACTTAGTTTACCGTTTAGGTTTAGCTCGTACTCGTCGTGGTTCTCGTCAATTAGTTAACCATGGTCACATCTTAGTAGACGGCAAACGCGTTGATATCCCATCATACAGCGTAAAACCAGGTCAAACGATTTCTCTTCGTGAAAAATCTCAAAACCTTGCTGTAGTAGTAGAAGCTATCGAAGTAAACAACTTCGTACCTGACTACTTAACATTCGATGCTGACAAAAAAGAAGGTACATTCACTCGCCTTCCAGAGCGTTCTGAATTATCAGCTGAAATCAACGAATCATTCATCGTAGAGTACTACTCTCGTTAATGACAACAAAAGCCCTGAAATCCCTTGTATATCAAGGTTTCAGGGCTTTTTTTATTGTTTCACCATTTTATCCTAATTCCTATGACAATCAATTCGAACCTACGTTTTTTCCGCTTTTAATCATTAGTGCAGAGACTAATCCCGTACTAAGTGTTATAGCAAGAAGAAGGAAGGCTACAGCAAAGCTACCAGATTGTATCAAATAAACAGATATGAACGGTGCAACACTTGTTCCAGCAAATAAAATGACTGTATACATCGAGACTGCAATCCCTCCCATATTCCAGCCTAACTGACTAACAAGTGTTACTAATGAAGGAACAGCAAGTGCAATCCCACTAACAAATAAAATACTAATGATCGTTAAACCAGCTATAGTTGAAATAAAGCTCATCAGGATTAGTGCGATAATCGATAGAGATAAGGCCATTTTCAGTACAAACAGCACATTAAAACGCTTTGCTAATTTCCCTGCAAATGGTGACATAACCATTCCGATTATCCCAAAGCCACGAATGTAAATGAGGTTCTGACTTTTCATACCAAAGGAATCACTCGTTAAATATGCACCTAAAATAATGTACATACTGACAAATGACATTAATAATACAAACGCAATGAGATAACTAAATATCAAATTTCTATTGGTGAAAATAATACCGACTCTCTTCAGAGGAGCCCATATATTTTTAGTTTCGTTCTGAATTATTCCCTTCGGTAAGATCCACATGACTAGCAAAGCAGTCATAACATACACTGCAGCAAGCACATAAAAGATGACGTGCCAATGACTATGTTCACTTACATATCCACTAAACACCTGCCCAACTATACCCGCTACAAGAAATCCCGTACTGATAAAACCAACTGTCCCAACTTTTCGATCATTTGGAAAAACCTCAAGAGTATAAGCAAGCGCTACGGGTGAAAATGTAGCTGCCGCGAGCCCTTGTAATCCTCTTAATAGAAGGATAAAAGAAAAATCATTAACTAAACCTAGAAGTAACGTTATCATGCTTAATGAAAAAAGCCCGAATACAATGACATTTTTACGTCCATATTTTTCTGATATCGCACCATAGAAAAAACACCCTAGTGCAAATCCAAGTGAAAAAA
Organism: Lysinibacillus sp. FSL K6-0057; assembly: GCF_038630885.1. Lineage (NCBI taxonomy): Bacteria > Bacillati > Bacillota > Bacilli > Caryophanales > Bacillaceae > Lysinibacillus > Lysinibacillus sp. FSL K6-0057. The sequence goes on from NZ_CP152047.1 coordinate 3,758,977, forward strand.
CACTTGATGTAAAGCCCGCTTTAGTCAATGAAATATTAAAATAATCACTGAATACACTAATCAGCGGTATTGTTAAATAAAGACTCGACATCACTACCATACCTGTCCAGGATAAAATAGTTGTCATTAAAGCATAATTTGTGCGATTTTCTGAAATTACAATGTTCATTAAATAAATCACCCTTTTTAGTTCGATTAACTTATAGTTAGATAATCTAATTAAATGACTGAAAATTAAACTGTATCAATATAGCTACAGTTTAACGTTCCACCTTTAGTTTTCTTTGTATAGATTTTAATAATTTACTCACTAACTTCTCAAATACTTGTCGTTCATCAGGTTCCAAATCGCTTACATTAGAAGCGCATGACGACCAATAAGTCGGTAAAACTTCAGCAATAAAAATACGACCTTCATCCGTTAAACTTACATAGATCTTCCTCCGATCTTCTTTACTATGATTCCGTACAACAAGATTTCTCTTTTCTAGCCAATCAAGCATTGACGTTGCGGATGCTCTCGTAATGCCCAATCGTTTAGCTAAAGCAGACGGAGTCGCACGTCTCTCTCCATGTAGTGTCAGCAATAGTAATAAGTCTAATTTACTTTCTGTAATTCCAAAAGGAGCTAACTCATTGTCTACTACATCTAAAACATGATCACTTAACCATAACAATATTAATCCCAATTTCGCATCTTCTTGATTTGTATCACTGGCAGAAGATGTCTGAATCAGTTCAATATACGGCTCTACCCCTAATACTGGCAAATCATCTTCATTCGTGTACGTTTTCTTAATTTTTGTCATTGAATCACCTTTTAATTAGATTATCTAACTATCAACCATTCTAACTATAAATTTAATCGAAGGCAAGAACTTTTATTTCCACAAATTTCTTCAAAATAAAGCCACTACTTTTTTAGTGCAGACGCATTGCCTTAATTATTATAACCTACAATAATTATCCCCACATATTGTGACAATTTTATGTACTTTAAAATAGTAATTACATAGTTTCAAAATAACATAATCACTACCTTAATAATAAAAACAAAATATCAGTTATTTACTATTCAACAGGTCATCAAAATAGAACTGTTTTCCAAAAAATATATTTTACTTTCATAGTAAAATATTTTTCAAACCTTATTAAATTAAATATTCTACTACAAAACAACATTTCACACCTTCTTTGATCCCTTAACTTTTTTGTAAAATAATAACATGAATAAAATTAACAATTTTAATAAAAATACGAGTTGAACTTTAACAAAAAATAGAATACGATGAATTGCGAAAGGTGGTTCACCATCATTCAAGCAATAATAATTTTTTAAAAGGGGTTGGAAATATGTCAGACGTTCTAAAGCAATTTGTTATGCCGAAAACAAACTTATTTGGACCTGGAGCAATTCAAGAAGTTGGTAAGCGCTTAAATGATTTAGAAGTGAAAAAGACATTAATCGTAACAGATGAGGGCCTACACAAATTAGGTCTCTCAGAACAAATTGCAAATATCATTACAGCTGCTGGAATTGATGTAGCAATTTTCCCTAAAGCAGAACCAAATCCAACAGATCAAAACATTGAAGATGGCATTGCAGTGTATCATGCTGAAAACTGCGATTCTATTGTTTCTCTTGGAGGAGGTAGCGCACACGATGCAGCAAAAGGTATCGGACTTATTGCTTCGAATGGTGGACGCATTCATGATTATGAAGGCGTTGATAAATCACAAAATCCACTTGTGCCATTAATTGCGATCAATACAACTGCAGGCACTGCAAGTGAAATGACTCGTTTCACCATTATTACAGATACAGCACGTAAAGTGAAAATGGCCATTGTTGATAAGCATGTAACACCATTACTGTCCATTAATGACCCTGAGCTTATGATTGGCTTACCTCCTGCTCTAACTGCGGCAACTGGTGTTGATGCATTAACACATGCCATCGAATCATTCGTTTCTACGAATGCCACACCAATTACAGATGCATGTGCTGAAAAAGTACTTCAACTGATTCCTGAATTTTTACCACGTGCCTATGCAAATGGAGCTGATATAGAAGCGCGTGAACAAATGGTATATGCACAATTTTTAGCGGGAATGGCCTTTAACAATGCATCACTTGGCTATGTACATGCAATTGCTCATCAATTGGGCGGTTTCTATAATCTACCGCATGGCGTGTGCAATGCTATTTTATTGCCACATGTTTGCCGATTCAATGTAACAGCACGTACAGAGCGCTTTGCTCGTATCGCTGAATTATTAGGAGAAAATGTGGAAGGTTTAAGTAAGCGCGATGCCGCTGAAAAGGCTATTACAGCTATTGAGAAGTTATCACAAGATTTAAATATTCCTAGTGGCTTCCGTGAATTAGGTGCAAAAGATGAGGATATTGAGATCCTAGCAAAAAATGCATTGTTAGATGTGTGTGCTGAGACGAATCCTCGTAAAGCAACACTAGAGGATATCAAACAAATCATTACAAACGCAATGGGACCTATTGTGAAAAAAGAAGAGTCACTCGAAGCAGTTGCCCTTTCTTAATCGAAGGTTTCCTATAAGCCTCTCATGACAAAAGGTGGAGAAAACAAATGTTTTCTCCACCTTTTTTATACACACATTGTCTATCCTAGAAACTCTCGCTATACTTTTCTTAAAAAGAATAGGAGAAAACGATATGCGTTTAATTTCAATTTGTCCTAGCAATACAGAATTAGTCGCCTATTTAGGGCTGACAGACCAGCTCGTTGGCGTCGATGATTATTCGGATTGGCCAGCAACGGTTAAAGAGTTACCGCAGCTTGGGCCAGATTTATCGATTAATATGGATGCATTAGAGGCATTACAGCCTGATCTTGTCCTGGCTTCCTTGAGTGTACCCGGTATGGAAAGAAACATTGAGGCATTAAAAGAAAGAAATATTCCTCATATTATTTTTAACGCAAACTCATTAGAGGAAATTGCGCAGGATCTTATAACCCTCGGTAAGGCTTGTCAAGTGGAAGAACAAGCAAAGAACATTGCTGAAGAGTATATACATTCCATCGAAAAAATGCATTCCATTGCACAAACCATCCCGAAGAAACCTACCCTCTATTGGGAATGGTGGCCAAATCCTATTTTTACTCCTGGGAAAATAAATTGGCTAACGGAAATTAGTGCTCTTGCTGGTGGCATCAATCTATTTCAAGATGTAGAACTTGCCAGTGTTCAAACTGATTGGACAGATGTTGTTGAACGTAAGCCCGACTACATCATGATGGCTTGGGTTGGTGTAGCATTTGAACGTATACAACCTGCTCATTTATTAAAACGTCCATATGCCAAAGAGCTACATGCCGTTCAATCGGAACAGCTTCATGTAATGGAAGAATGGCTGTATTGTCGCCCTTCTCCACGTCTTATTGAAGGTGCCATCAAGCTTGCAAAAATACTGCATCCTAAAGAATATGAACAAATAAAACCGCCGAGTTTCTTATGATTAAAAAACCACATCCCCTCGTTTTTGGGAATGTGGTTTTGCTAATAGAAATTATACAAATTTCACCATATGATATTTTTTCTTACCTCGACGGACAATGCCGAATGCATCCTCTAAACGATCCTTGGCATCGACTACGTATTCTAAATCCGTTACCTTTTCACCGTTTATACTAATTGCACCATTTGATACGTCCTCACGTGCTTGACGTTTTGAAGATGAAATGCCTGCTTCTACAAGAAGATCAACAATGTTTTTGTCCTCTTTAGCCATTTCAATAGAAGGAACATCTTTAAAAGCATCCTTCATTTCTTCAGCTGAAAGTGCTTTTAGATCCCCTGAGAACAAAGCTGCTGTAATACGAATGGCTTGCTCTAATGCCTCTTGACCATGAATTAAACGAGTCATTTCTTCAGCTAGCGCTTTTTGTGCCTTACGTAAATGCGGCTCCTCCTCTACAGAGACTGCTAATGCTTCAATTTCTTCACGAGAAAGGAACGTGAAGATTTTTAAGTATTTAATGACATCTGCATCCGCAGCATTGATCCAGAATTGGTAGAACTCATATGGAGATGTTTTCTTACTATCTAGCCATACAGCACCACCTGCTGTTTTACCAAACTTTGTGCCATCTGCCTTTGTTACTAATGGAATCGTAATCCCAAAGGCTTTCGTTTCTTCCTCGTGTGTTTTACGAATAACCTCTAAACCTGTTGTAATATTACCCCATTGGTCAGAGCCACCTACTTGAATACGGCAATTGTAGTGATTGTATAAATGATTGTAATCAATACCTTGAATTAATGTATAGGCAAACTCTGTAAACGAGATTCCTGTGTCAAGACGAGAAGCAATCGTATCCTTTGCTAACATATAGTTCACGTTAATTAATTTCCCGTAATCACGTAAAAATTCAATTGTGTTTATATTACCAATCCAGTCACGATTGTTCACAAGCTGAGCACCATTGCCATCTTCCGCAAAATCAAAAATACGTTCTAATTGACTACGGATTCCTTGAACGTTTTTATCGATTTGCTCTACCGTTTGTAATTGACGCTCTTCTGAACGACCAGATGGATCACCGATCATCCCTGTCGCACCACCAACAAGTAAAATTGGACGGTGACCCGCTTTTTGGAAGCGACGAAGTGTTAACAATGGAACAATATGTCCAATATGCATGGAGTCAGCTGTTGGATCTACACCACAGTATAAAGATACTGATTGTTCATCTAATAGTTTTGCCATACCTTCCGCATCTGTTTGTTGGTAGAGCAAACCACGCCATTCTAAATCTTGTAATAATTCGTTTGTCATGTTCATTCCTCCTAAAATGGTTGAAATTCGTTACGTGCATGGACATTTTTAAATAAAAAAGTCCCTACACGCAAACAATTGCATGCAGGGACGTTAAGTTGCAAACTAACGCGGTACCACCCAGCTTGAAGATGTCATCCACCTTCCACTTCATTCAATCGCCTTTATCGCAGGCGCGCACGTCTAAGCTCCAAGCACGTAATTCGTCTCTACATTATGACCAGTTTTCACCAACCACTGGCTCTCTAAACAGGGAATATAGACACTACTGCAAACTCTTCATCACCAGAAAACTATAAACATAATTCTATACGATTCTTTTTCAAAGTCAATAACTATGTTCGTGCTAAAACAATATGTGCTATAATAGACAAGATTTTAGGAGGTCGATACATTGAAAGATTGGATTGAAAAAATCAATGCAAAGATCGATGAATTACTTGAACAAAAATGGATGAAGAAATTACGTATTTCAGGTAGTGTTACCTGGAACTTATTTTTACTATTTTTAGTCTTTGCATTGGTTGGTACTGTATTTGTCGGTTCAGTTGGAGCTGGTTATTTTGCTTCTCTTGTAAAAGAAGAACCGCTACGCTCAAAAGAAGAGCTGCGCGATCAAATTTTTAGTTATGAAGAAACCAGTGAAATTTATTTTGCCAACGATATTTATATTGGGAAATTGCGGACAGATTTAGACCGACGTGAAACTTCGCTTAGCAATGTTGCACCAGAGGTTGTGAATGCTGTTCTGGCAACAGAAGATGAATATTTCCGAGAGCATAACGGAATTGTACCAAAAGCGGTTATTCGTGGGTTATTACAAGATGTCACAAATTCTGCTACGCAAACAGGTGGATCTACACTTACCCAACAACTTATTAAAAACCAAGTACTAACAAATGAAGTATCCTATGAACGTAAAGCTAAGGAAATTTTACTGGCGATGCGTTTAGAACATTTTATGACGAAGGAAGAAATATTAGAGGCTTATTTAAATATTATTCCGTATGGTCGTAACTCTTCAGGACGAAATATTGCAGGTGTTGAAACAGCTGCTGAAGGGATTTTTGGCGTAAAAGCAAAAGAATTGTCTCTTCCTCAAGCTGCGTACATAGCTGGTATTCCACAGGCACCATTTGCTTATACACCATTTACGAATACAGGTGAACTGAAAAGTGAAGAAGCTTTGAAACCAGGTATTGATCGTATGAAAACAGTACTTTATCGTATGAAAGAAGCTGGTTATATTGACGATGCGCAATATAATGAAGCGTTAAACTATGATATTGCTGCAGATTTCCGCGGACCAGAAATGCGTGCGGAGGATCGTTATCCATGGCTGACTTATGAGCTTGAAGCTCGTGCAAATGACATTATTGCTGAAAAACTAGCAAAAGATGATGGGATTGACCCAGAGCGCTTAAAGTCAGAAAAAAAATTAAAGGATAAATATACGATTTTAGCAGATCGTGATGTTCGTTCTAAGGGCTATCGCATTTACTCAACTATTAATAAAGATATGTATGATGCGATGCAAAAAGCAGCAAAGGACTTCCAGTATTATGGACATACGTATACTGGTAAAGGGAAAGACCCTGTTACTGGTGAAGAAATTGATATTGAGATGCCCGTACAGGTAGGTAGTATTTTAATAGAAAATACCACAGGTCGCATTTTAAGCTTTGTCGGTGGTCGAGACTTTAAAACAATTCAAGTAAACCACGCAACACAAGCTTACCGTTCTAACGGTTCTACAATGAAGCCATTACTTGTTTATGGTCCTGCTATAGAATATGGAGTTATTGGTGCAGGTAGCCCATTAGTTGACGTGAAATTCTCTATTGGTAAATGGAGTCCAAGCAACTATATTACAAGTGATGAGCGAGGACTTATTCCTGCACGTGAGGCATTAGCAGACTCTCAAAACATATCAGCGCTACGTTTATATAATGATATTATTAATAGACGCCCCGCTGATTTGTTAGTAAAAATGGGATTCACAAAATTACACCCAGATGACTTCACTAACCTAGCAACTGGTATTGGTGCTTTAAGTGAAGGGACTACTGTAGAAGAAAATACAAATGCCTTTGCTACTTTTGCAAATGGTGGTCAATTCATTGATGCCTATATGATTGATCGTATCGAAGACCAAGAAGGCAATATTATTTACAAACATGAGGTAGAACCTGTTCAAGTATTTAGCCCAGAAACATCCTATATCGTGACAGATATGTTACGTGATGTTCTTACTAAAGGTACAGGGACAATGGCACGAAATACCTTAAAATTCTCTTCTGATTTCGCTGCAAAAACAGGGACTTCTCAAGAGTATAAAGATGTTTGGCTAGTTGGTTATAACCCAAATGTATCTCTTGGTGTTTGGATGGGTTACGATCAACCTCGTACACTTTATGCATTTAACAACACCTACTTACAGCCAAGCGTTCGTGTGAATAAGCTTTGGGGTACGTTAATGAATGCCGTTTACGATGCGGACCCTCAGCTAATCGATCCACCAACAAGCTTTAAGGCGCCTAAAAATGTTGTGACTGCATCATTCTGTGGTATTTCCGGCATGGCCCCTTCTGCAGCTTGCGCTAGCGCAGGTCTTGTACGTTCCGATTTATTTAATGCGAAGGTATTTTTACCATCTCAACCTGATGATAGCTTAGCATCTTCAAGTGTTGTGACGATTAAAGGTAAAACTTATAATGCGCTGCCAAATACACCAGCAGAATTTGTCAAAGCAGGTGGTGCAGGCATTAATCAAGACTTTATTAAACGAATGTTAGGTAGACTTGGCGGTAACCCTGCTAGTCTGTTACCAAAGAATTCAACATTGTCGAATTCATCTGTATCAGCTGTTGATTTCCCAGCAGATGGCAGCCCACCAGCAGCTGTCTCAGCTTCAGTAAATGGCTCTACATTATCTTGGTCAGAGTCATCGAATGATGTTGTTGGTTATCGTATCTACAACGTTACAAATGGCGGTAATACGCTTGTAACATCCGTACTAGAATCAACACAAAGCATTACGGTTGCTAGTGGACAAGCTTATGTAGTAGTCGCAGTAGATATTACAGGCTTATCATCACCTCAATCCAATGTTGTTTCTACTGGCGGTAGTGAAAATGAACCTGACCCAGAGGAAAACGACCAAGAACCAATACCACCTACAACGCCACCAACTAATGGGAATGGCAACGGGTCTGGTAATAATGGCAATGGCTCTGGTAGTAACGGCAATGGTTCCAATAACGGAAACGGGTCTGGTAATAACGGCAATGGCTCCAATAACGGTGAGGGATCTGGTAACAACGGCAATGGCTCCAATAATGGCAATGGATCCGGAAGCAATGGCGAGGGCTCTGGTAACCCTGGAGATGGCTCAAACGGAGGAGAAAATACCACGCCTCCACCTGACACATCAAGGCGATAAGCCATTATGCCCTAGCAAAAAGCATTTGTATTAAATAATCAAATAACAGACTTACTACATATTACTTATGAATTGTAGTAAGTCTGTTTTTTTGTCATTATAAAGAAGACTACTATTTTGAAGGGGTGGAAATATATGAACGTATTGATTTTAGGGGGCACACGTTTTTTTGGAAAAAAGCTAGTGGATCTTTGTATTCAAAATGGACATCATGTAACGATTTTAACACGTGGTCAAAGTGGCAATCCCTTTGGTACAAATGTTACGCAGTTAGTAGTAAATCGTAATGATCGTGATGCTCTAGCACAGGCACTAGCCAATACAACATGGGACATTGTCTATGATAATATTTGCTATTCTCCCAACGAGGCACAAGCAATTTGCGAGATATTAAAAGGGAAAACGAAAAAGCTGGTCTTTACTTCTACTCTTTCAACCTATGAAGTAGATGGTAAGATGAAAAAGGAAGAAGACTTTGATCCATTCCAGTATCAAATTCGCATGGGACATCAAGAGGAATTTTCTTATGGAGAAGGAAAGCGACAAGCGGAGGCTGTCTTATTTAAAGAAGCTTCATTCCCAGTCGTTGCTATACGTTTCCCCATTGTGATGGGCGAGGATGACTATACACGTCGTTTACATTTCCACGTTGAACGTATTTTACAGAATCAGCCGATTACTTTACCGAACATTGATGCAAAGATGAGTTATATTACAGATGAGGAAGCAGCTGAATTTTTATATTTTGCTGGCGTTACGCCTATTGAAGGGCCATACAATGCTACCGCATCTGGTGCTATGTCTCTCAAAGACCTCATTGCTCTAATCGAAGAAGCGAGTGGTCAGCGTGCAAAAATTTCCCTTATTGGTGGCGATGAGGAATCACCATCGCCTTATGGGGTGCCTGCTGATTGGTATATGTCCAACGCAAAAGCAGAGAAGGCAGGGTTTACATTTAGCCAGCTTGAAGATTGGCTACCAAAATTAGTGACAACATTAGTAAAACAGCTACAATAGCTTTAACAACGCAAAGAATCTGCTAGATAATTAGCAGATTCTTTGTTCATCCATTATGCATCAGCGTTTTTGCCGCAGATGCTTCACTTGCATTGCTGAACTGAAGTCTATCACGGTAATATGCTCTTTAAAATAGCTACTGCTTTATCAATCTCTTCCTTTGTGACCGTTAATGGAGGTAAGAGACGAATAACAGTTGGTCCTGCACCCACTAGCAAAAGACCACTCTCTTCTGCTGCCGAGATATAAGGCGCTACTTCCGTGTCACCACAGCCAATCCCTAACAAGAGACCCTGTCCTTGAACGGTATAGCTAGAAGGTAATTGAGCTTTTAGTTGTTCCACAAAATAGGCAGATACTTCTTGTACCTGCTGTAAAAAGGCTGGCTCAAATACATGACTCAACACGGCTTGTGCCACATTCATCGCAAGAGGATTCCCACCAAATGTTGTACCATGTGTTCCTGGACTAAATGTAGCATGAAGCTCAGCAGTCCCTAACATTGCACCCACAGGGAATCCACCACCTAAGCCTTTTGCCAATGTCATGATATGTGGCTTTAATACAGTTTGTTCAAAGGCATAGCGCGTTCCTGTTCGTCCAATACCTGTTTGCACTTCATCAATAATTAGTAGTATCCCTTGCTCCTCACAGGCTTTTGCAATAGCTGTAGCAAATTCTGCTGAGACGCTATTAACGCCACCCTCTCCTTGAATCATCTCCAGCATAATGGCTGCCACAGAATCATCAATGGCTGCTTCAAGTGCAGCAACATCATTAAATGGTAAAATCGTAAACTTTTCCACGAGTGGTCCAAAGCCATTATGTACCTTGCCTTGACCTGTTGCAGACATAGCTCCAAAGGTACGACCATGGAATGATTTTTCGAACGTAATCATATGATGTTTCCCTGTATGTTTTCGTGCTAATTTAATGGCCGCTTCATTAGCCTCAGCCCCACTATTGCAGAAAAAGGCATGGGCAAAGTGCGTATTAGCAATTAATTTTTCTGCTACCTTTTCCTGACCTGGTATATCAAAAAGATTTGAAATATGCCATAGCTTTTCACTTTGCTCTTGTAGCGCCTGTACAACGGCTGGATGGGCATGACCAAGACTCACCACAGCAATGCCACTTGTAAAATCTAAGTATTGCTTCCCTGTAGAATCCTCAACAATTGTCCCCTGACCTTTGACAATTTGTGCACGACGCTTGCCGTAGTTCTCGAATAAAACACTCATGTTATCATCTCCACTATCATTTAAAATAGTTTCTTTCAACAACTATACTTCTCAAGCTATCCTATTAGAACACTAGGAAGAATGAAGTTCACTTGAGGCTACAATCGTCGTCCCAATTAATGTTGCGCCCACGATTTGTACGGAAGGGATCCCTGCCCGTAAACAGTCGATGGCTCCTTGTACTTTCGGAATCATCCCACCGTATATATGACCCTGTTCTGTCCATTGATCAATGAGTGAAGGTGTAGCTATTGTTTGGTATTCATCCTGAATACGGATACCACTCACATCCGTCACGAGTAATAAGCTATCTGCTCCGACCGCTAAAGCAATTTCACTTGCCACCGTATCGCCATTAATATTAAGAGCCTGACCTGCTTCGGTAGCACCTACGCAGGCAATAACAGGTACAATTCCTACACCCATTAAAGCTTCTAATAAGGATGTATTGATGTTTGTTATTGCTCCGACAAAGCCATACATATCTTGATCCAAAAAGTCCGCAACCATCAACTGACCATCAAAGCCATTTAATCCGATGGCTGCTATACCGGCGGTTGTTAATTCATGAACTAACGCAGGGTTCACTTGGCCAATTAAGGTCGACTGGACAACCTTAATAGCTGCCACATTTGTGACACGTATTCCATTTAACGTATGAGATTGTATGCCTTGAGCAGCTAGTTCACGATTAATGGCTGGCCCACCCCCATGGGTAATAATTAGCTCTACTCCACTCTCTTGTAATCTTTTAAAATTATCAAAGAAAGCCTCATTTAAACCTTCCAGTGTACTGCCCCCAAGTTTAATGACCATACGTTTACGAGCGGTATGATGCATTGATTTGGACATAGTCATACGTTAAGTCACATCCCCAAGCATGCCCCTTACCATCACCCACACCAAGAGACACATAGATTTTTACTTCATGCATTTTTAATATTTGTATTAACTCATCCTCAGAAAAAGGAATCGGCTCACCGTTTTCTACCATCGTAGCCCCACCAATTTGGATGGTAATTTTATCTGGATCAACTGTTGCACCACTATATCCTACCGCTGCAATAATACGCCCCCAGTTAGCATCACAGCCGAAAACAGCAGTCTTTACAAGTGGTGAACCAACGACTGTTTTTGCAATTTTACGTGCTTCCTCGTCTGAAAATGCACCAACAACTTCCACTTCGATGAGCTTCGTTGCCCCTTCACCATCTTTGGCAATCATTTTTGCTAAATCTTCCGCTACTGTTTGCAATGTGTAATAGAAGTTTTGCCAATCTGGATGCTCAGGTGTTAATGAATCATTTCCTGCTAAGCCATTAGCCAATATCACCACTGTGTCATTTGTGGATGTATCCCCATCAACTGTAATCGCGTTAAATGTTAAATTAGTAATAGTCGATAAAGCTGCCTGCAACACATCAGATTCAATGTTGGCATCTGTTGTAATAAAGCCTAGCATTGTTGCCATATTTGGTTCGATCATACCTGAACCTTTTGCAACACCAGCGATAATAACTTCCTTGCCATCCACAGTTGTACTATAGCTCGTGTTTTTCATGACAGTATCTGTCGTTAAAATAGCCTGTGCAAAGTCAATAGCACTTTCTAAACTGTCCTTTGGCTCTAACAGTTGAATACCGTTCGCTACTGGCTCTAATTTCATCATTTCCCCAATAACGCCTGTTGAGCAAACTCCTACTAAATTTGAAGCAATCCCTAATTTTTCAGCAGCTAGCGCTTGCATCGTTTGGGCATCTTTTACACCTTGCTTACCTGTACAAGCATTGGCATTGCCAGAATTTACGATCATCGCTTGCATTTTCTTAGTTGTATAAATAACCTCCTTCGTGACTTTTAATGGTGCTGCTTGCACAGCGTTTGTTGTAAAAACACCTGCTACACTTGCTGGTACTTCACTTACTAAAAGAGCTAAATCCTTTTTCTTATGCTTTAAACCACAATGTAATCCTGCTGCCTTAAAGCCTTTTGGTGAAACGATATTTTTACTTGATAATTTTTTCATTACATTCGTTGAAGTGATTACTGTCATTCAAAATTCCTCCTTAGTTTAATAAATAAGAGAAGCATACAGTTTCCTGCATGCTGTTAAATAAAGAACGGCACGACATCTAGTCCTGTCGTTTGTGGTAAGTCAAATTGCACATTCATATTTTGGATAGCTTGCCCTGCTGCCCCTTTAACAAGATTATCAATCACACTAACAATTGTGGCCCGATTTGTACGGGAATCTACTTTCACTAAAATATCGCAATAATTTGATCCTTTGACACGATTTGTCCCTAAACTTGATGCATCAGTCACGATCCGAACAAATGGATGATTTTCATAGGTTGCCTGTAAACAAGTGATCAATTGCGATTCTGTAATACCCGGCATTATAGGGGCATAAGATGTCGCCAAAATTCCCCGTGTCATGGGAACCAAATGTGTATTAAAAGTAAGCGTTGTCTCTACTTGAGCAAACATGGAAAGTGCCTGTTCAATTTCTGGTATATGCTGATGTGTATTTACTTTATAGATTGAGAAATTCTCATTTGTCTCACTAAAATGGGTAGTTTGTGAAGGTTTATTGCCAGCTCCTGAAATGCCACTCTTTGCATCAATCACTAGAAAGCTAGGATCAATTAAGCGTTCTTTTACCAGTGGTAGTAAGGATAATAAGACCGCTGTCGGGTAACAACCCGGGTTAGCAATGAGTGGTGCTTGACGTATAAGCTCTGCATTCCACTCTGTTAAACCATATACACTCTGTTGAACACTATGGAACGGTGCCGCTTTTTTGCCATACCAGGTTTCATAGCTTGCGAGATCTTTTAACCGAAAATCACCAGATAAATCGATTATTTTTGGTCCTTTCCCAACCAAAGGCGGTAAAAGCTCACTTGTTACCCCGGATGGTGTACTCGTAAAAACAACATCAAATTTTTCTAAAGTGTCATACGTTATCTTTTGTAACGGTGTATCAGCTATCCTAACAAGATGACCAAATTTCGAAGAAAAAAGAACACCCTCTTCTGAAGAAGTAAATAAATCAATCTGATCTACAGCTGGATGATTATGTAAAAACCGAATAAGCTCTAGTCCACCATATCCAGTTGCTCCAACAATACCTACTTTCACTGCACTCACCTCTGAAATAAGTTAAAAATAGTATACGTCTGCATATTTATTAAGTCAACTGAATTTTTATTTAATTACCTGTTTTTTTAAATAGACATTATTTCACCTTCACACCACTTGTAAATTCAGAAAAAAGAAGGCAAGAATCCCTTCGCTCATCGAATGAATCCCTGCCTTCTTTTTATGCACATGTTGTATAAATATCAATTGTTGTCTTAGTAGAGATGATTAATCTTCCATCGTTGATAAATCACCAGTCGGTAAATTTAATTCCCAAGCTTTCAATACGCGACGCATAATTTTACCACTACGTGTTTTTGGCAATTTATCTTTAAATTCAATTTCACGTGGTGCTGCATGTGCAGATAAACCTTTCTTAACAAAATCACGTATATCGTCAATTAATGCATCAGAAGGTTCAACACCTTCTCGTAAGGATACAAAGGCTTTAATGATTTCCCCTCGCACCGGATCTGGTTTCCCTATAACTCCTGCTTCAATTACATCTGGATGCTCAAGCAGTTTACTTTCCACTTCAAATGGCCCAACGCGCTCACCAGCCGTCATAATGACATCATCCACACGTCCTTGGAACCAGAAGTAACCTTCATCATCCATATAGGCTGAATCACCAGAAACATACCATTCTCCTTTTAAGAAATAAGATTCATAGCGCTCTGGATTGCCCCAAATTTGGCGCATCATGGCAGGCCAACCACGACGAATGGCAAGATTGCCCATTGTAAAAGGTGGCACCTCATTACCTGCATCATCTACAATTGTCGCATGAATACCAGGGATAGGTTTCCCCATTGAACCTGGCTTAATATCCATCGAAGGATAATTACAAATCATATGGGCTCCTGTCTCTGTCATCCACCATGTATCATGTATACGATGTCCTAGTTCCTCTACTCCCCAGCGAATAACTTCTGGATTCAAAGGCTCACCAACAGATAGTACATGGCGTAAAGACGTTAGATCATAGCTTTCAAGCAAGCCACTTCCTGCACCCATCAGCATACGGAACGCAGTTGGTGCACTGTACCAAACTGTCACACTATAATCTTCAATAGCTTGATACCATGCTTGTGGTGAGAATCTTCCCCCAACAATTAGCATTGTTACACCGTTTAACCACGGGCCAAAGATGCCATAAGCTGTTCCTGTAACCCACCCAGGATCGGCTGTACACCAATAAATATCATCTTCGCGTAAATCAAGTACCCATTGTGTCGATTGATATTGCTGAACCATCGCATTATGGACATGCAATACCCCCTTTGGAGCACCTGTTGAACCTGAAGTATAGTGAAGAATCATCCCATCTTCTCTGTCTACCCACTCTATTTCAAAATGAGCTGAAGCTTCTTTTAAATGTTTAGTAAAGTCTAGGATTTGAGCTGTTTCCTCAACATCCTCCCCTACTAAAAAGATATGCTCCAATTTAGGCAATTTAGCTAAAGGTACACGTTCAAGTAACGCTGGTGTCGTGACTAATACTTTTGCCTCACTATCAGCAAGTCGATCATACACAGCACCTTCCATAAAAGCTTCAAACAACGGTCCAACAATAACACCCATTTTCAACGCACCTAATAATGAAAAGTAAAGCTCAGGTGAACGTGGCATAAAAATAAATAAACGGTCACCCTTTTGCAAATTAGTAGCCGTTTTAAAAACGTTCGCAGCTTTGTTTGTTAACCTTTTCATTTCATTAAATGAGTATGCCTCTTTCCGTTTACCATCATTAAAATAAAGTGCCACCTTATTTTTACGATGTGTTTCTGTATGACGATCGATAGCCTCATACGCCATATTCACTAAACCTGTTTCGAACCAGCTAAATGCCTTTTCCGTATCTGCCCAATTATGAGACTCTGCCACTTCTTCATAATTCATTAAATGGTGTTGACCAGGTAAAGCCATTAACTTCTCCTTCATTTTCATCCCCATGAAAATACCCCTTTCTTCGCTTTTGTTTTTGACTAAATTTCAACAATCCCCCCTGTTGAAATTCAGAAAATATTTCAAAAGCAAAATTGATATGTAGCTCTTGTTATATAACAGTTAGCCATAGTAATAATGTTCGAATTCCCAACAGCACTACTTTTATCTGTTGAATAACAGAAGCAATATAATCTTATTTTACACGAATTCAGATAGATTGTCTCAATATTTTTATTTTTCCAAAAATACAGGTATATTTTGCAAAAATAAGCGTTTTTACGCAAGAAATCAGCTATAATGGAATTATTAAACTCAGGTGGTGTAATTATGGAACATAAAAAAACTTTTTTTTCTGTCACAAAGGAAACAAAGCATGGTACTGTGTATGTGGAAGGACCTGTGCCTCCAGAAAAATTAGCTACATATTCATTCCATGAAGGCCTGGTTGCCTTCAGACCTCCAAAACAACAGCAGCAGGCCATTATAGAAATTGCAGGACTTCCTGAAGGCCGAATTATTATTATTCGAAACGAAGATATTATCGTAGGCTATGTTACCTATCTTTATCCTGATCCACTTGAACGATGGGCAGAAGATCGTATCGATGACATGATTGAATTAGGCGCCATTGAAGTCATACCAGACTACCGTGGAACTGGTGCTGGTAAGGCACTACTAGCCGTTTCATTTATGGGAGATGAAATGGAAGATTATCTTGTGATTACTACCGAGTACTATTGGCATTGGGATTTAAAAGGAACTGGTTTAAATGTTTGGGATTACCGCAAAATGATGGAGAAAATGATGAGCTCCGCTGGTTTCGAATATTTTGCCACGGATGATCCCGAAATTACATCACATCCAGCCAATTGCCTTATGGCGCGCGAAGGAAAACGTGTGCCTCCTGAGACAATGGAAAGATTTGATAGGCTTCGTTTTAGAAATCGTTTCATGTATTAAAACCAATACAAAGGGGATGCATATATGATTGTAGAAGAAATTATGAATGATGAGCCTTACACATTAGCTCCTACCAATACAGTGCATGAGGCTCTGAAGTTAATGCGTGAAAAAAAGGTTCGTCATTTACCAGTTGTAGATGACGAACGCCACGTTTTAGGTGTAATTACTGAACGAGATATTAAAGAGGTCTTGCCTTCATCTTTACAGGATGAACCAAACTCTCCTGTTTTTAATGCAAAAGTAGAGGAAATTATGGTGAAAGACCCTCTTATAGGTCATCCACTAGATTTTGTTGAAGAGGTAGCACTTACGTTTTATGAGTCAAAAGTAGGCTGTTTACCTATTGTCTCTGGCGGAAAATTGGTAGGCATTGTTACGACAACAGATTTACTCTATACCTATATAGAGCTGACTGGTGCTACAGAGCCTGGGTCCAAAATCGAAATTCGAGTATCAGATACACCGGGAGTTTTATTTGAAATCACGAAAATATTTCACCAACATCATGCCAATGTCCAAAGCGTCTTAGTTTATCCTGACTCTGAAAATACACAAAACAAAATTTTAAGTGTCCGAGTAAAAACACTAAATCCTTTAGCAATGATTGAAGATCTACGTAAAGAGGGCTTCGATGTCCTATGGCCTAATTTACCAGGTGTTTCGCTATAATGAAAAAGGCCGTATTCGTATACTCGCCGGAACAACTCGGATATAAATTTTCAGATACACACCCTTTCAATCATAAACGCTTAACGCTAACTATGGATTTACTAAAAAATATTAATGCTCTCGATGATGTAGATATTGTGCCAGCACGCGTTGCAACGGAAGAAGAATTGTTGCTAGCACATGATCCAAAATATATAGACATCGTGAAAAAAGCAGGACATGGTGAATTATCAGAAGCTCAATGTGAAAGTTATGGTATTGGCACTGAAGATACCCCCATTTTTGAAAATATGCATGAAGCAAGTGCACAGCTAGTTGGTGGAACTTTAACGGCTGTTGATTATGTAATGGAAGGGAAAGCCGAACACGCCCTTAACCTTGGCGGTGGACTCCATCATGGTTTCCGTGGTCGTGCGTCCGGTTTTTGTATTTACAACGATAGCACGGTTGCTATTCGTTACTTGCAGGAAAAGTACAATGCTCGTGTACTTTATGTAGATACAGATGCTCATCATGGAGACGGTGTCCAATGGAGCTTTTATGAGGACCCTAATGTTTGTACACTGTCCATTCATGAAACAGGTCGTTATCTATTCCCTGGAACAGGTAATATTACCGAGCGTGGTAATGGCCAAGGCTATGGTACCTCGTTTAATTTTCCAATGGATGCTTTTACAGAGGATGAAAGCTTTCTAGAAATCTATGAACAGTCCATGCGAGAGATTTTTGAATTTTTCAAGCCAGATGTAGTATTAACGCAAAATGGTGCTGATGCCCATTACTTTGATCCATTAACACATTTACATGGAACCATGAATATTTATCGTGAAATTCCAAAGCTTGCTCATCAATTAGCACATGAGTATTGTGATGGTAGATGGATTGCTGTTGGTGGCGGTGGCTATGATATTTGGCGAGTGGTGCCTCGTGCCTGGTCCATGTTATGGTTGGAAATGACTGAACAAGCGTTACCAACAGGACCACTCCCTCAAGCATGGCTTGATCGCTGGCAACCAGAAGCACCTGTTCCTTTTATTCCAACATGGGAGGACCCAATTCCTTTATATGAACACATTCCTCGTAAAGCGGAAATAGAGGAAAAGAATGCTCAAATGTTAGCAAAGTCGCTACATATTATTCGGAATGAAAAACGAGATTAACCTCTTTGCCTCACGATATTCGTGGGGTTTTTTCTTTGAATCGGAGAGCTATCCACCGCTTTTGGTGGTGTATTCATCCATTCTTGCGTTCTATCCAGCACTTTTGAACTGCTATCCTCTATTTCTGATGTTCTTTCCATCAATCAATAAAAAACACGCAAATCCTTCAGAAGCGATTTACGTGTTAGGAATCATTATTTACTTTTGACAGATTGTCGATGCTCAATACGGTGTGGTAAAATTACCGCCTCATCCTCGACTGCTTCCTTGCTCATTAACTTTGTCAGCAGGCGCATAGCAACAGCACCAATATCGTAAAGCGGTAGTGCGACACTTGTTAGCTGTGGGCGAACCATTCGTGCTAGCTTTGAGTTCTCAAAGCTGATAACTTCAATATCCTCTGGAACATTTTTTCCAGCGTCTTGTGCACCATGAATTAAACCGATGGCCAACTCGTCACTACCTGCAAAATAAGCTGTTGGCGGCTGTTCAAGAGTAGATAAAATCTCCCAAGCCTCTAAGCCCATATCATAACTGGACTCTTCTGCGGCAATTAATGCTTCATCTATTGGTAAACCAGCATCCTGCAATGCTTTCTTATAGGCTGCTAGCTTGAATTTTCCGTTAATTGTATACGAAAGTGGGCCAGTCACGAAACCAATCCGTGTATGTCCATTTTGAATAAGTAATGAAATTGCTTCATAAGCTGCCTGAAAATAATCGATATTCACAGTTGCAATTGTTTGGGATTCATCCACAGAGCCTGCAAGCACAATCGGTACTGGCGAATGATCCATCGTTTGCTGCATTTTTTCTGTGACCTCGTCACTCATCATGACAATACCATCAACCTGTTTTCCAAGCATTGTATCCAGTAGCTGTAACTCTTTATCTTCATGTTGATCCGAGTTGGCTAAAATAATATTATAACGGTACATTGTGGCAATATCCTCTACACCACGAGCCAGCTCCGCATAAACATTGTTTGCAATATCTGGGATAATCACGCCAACTGTTGTTGTTTTCTTACTTGCTAAACCTCGCGCTACTGCGTTCGGACGGTATTCTAATCGTTCAATTACTTCTAGTACTTTTTTTCGTGTTGCTGGTTTTACGTTTTGATTACCATTGACTACACGAGAGACCGTTGCCATGGAAACATTTGCTTCTCTTGCAACATCATAAATTGTAACAGTCATCGTACGTGCCTCCCTTTTTTCCTATTATAGCCTTATCATACGATAATTTTCATATTATTTTCAAGAAGAACTACGTAAAAACCAAGTACTAATAGTCCTATTCTAGACATTATTTTGTCACGATATAACAAACACCGCCTGCCGAAATAAGCAAGCGGTGTTCGCTGTTAACAATTACGCATGAATTTCATGATTTTTCATGAATTTTTGTAGTGTTTCATAGAATGCGTCAAATGTTGGGATATCCATTTGTTGTTGTGAGTCAGACAATGCAACAGATGGATCTGGATGTACTTCTGCCATGACGCCATCAGCACCGATAGCAATAGCTGCTTTCGCACATGGTAATAATAAGTCACGACGCCCTGTTGAATGTGTAACATCTACGAATACTGGCAAATGCGTTTCTTGTTTTAAAACTGGTACGGCTGAAATATCTAATGTATTACGAGTTGCTTTTTCATAAGTACGAATACCACGTTCGCAAAGGATAATGTTTTCATTTCCTTTAGACATAATGTACTCTGCCGCATGAATAAACTCATCAATTGTTGCAGCTAAACCTCGTTTTAATAGGACAGGTTTATTTGTTGCACCTGCTGCTTTTAATAATTCAAAGTTTTGCATATTACGTGCACCGATTTGGATAACATCAATATAATCTAATGCTTCCTCTAAATGACCTGGTGTCACGATTTCAGTAATAACACCTAAACCATATTCCTCTGACACACGTTTTAAAATTTTCAGACCTTCTAACCCAAGACCTTGGAAGTCATATGGAGAAGTACGTGGTTTATAAGCACCACCACGAATTAACTTTTCACCTTTTGCTTTAATAGAAGCGGCAACAGCTGCTACCTGCTCATACGACTCAACCGCACAAGGACCGAATACGAAAGATGGTTTTCCTTGTCCAATTAATTCACCATTGATATTAATAATTGTATCTTCTGATTTCTTCTTACGAGATACAAGCAACTCTTTCTTCTTATCAGCTTCAAGTTGTTTTAAAGCTGTTTTAAAGATTTGCTTAAATATATAATCAACCGTCATTTGGTTTAATGGACCTTGATTGTGTTCTTTAATAAGATCAAGCATGTGTCTTTCACGCAGTGGATCATAGCGATTCACACCTTGTTTTTCTTTAATTTTACCGATTTCATCAACTACAGCTGCACGTTCGTTAATTAGACGAAGAATTTCTAAGTTTAAACCGTCTATTTGACTACGTAAGCTTTCTAAATCTTTTTGGCTCATGCTTTCTTGCTCCTCTCCTCATGACAGACACTTTCAGAACTCTGAAATGTATGTTACATTTTTAGATAATAGCATTATTATAATCAATGTTGTTCAGAATGTCACGCATTTTTAATTTAGCGCTTCAACTCGCTAAATTATTTTCAAGTATGACGCGAAAGGAAGCGATTACATTGAGTTCTAAACTATTCGCACTTGATATTGGCACACGCTCAGTGGTCGGGATTATTCTACAAGAAGAAAATGACCATTTTCATGTGGAAGATATTCTAGTAAAAGAGCATAAAGAACGTGCCATGGTAGATGGACAAATACATAATGTCATGTATGTGGCAGATTTAATTAATGAAATAAAACGTGAACTTGAAGAGAAACACGGGCCTCTCACAAAGGTAAGTGTTGCTGCAGCAGGTCGATCTTTGAAAACGGAACAGGCTAGTGTGACCATCAATATACGTAATCGACCAATTTTTACTGAAGAAGATATTAGTCGCTTGGAACTTCAGGCTGTGCAACAAGCACAGCAACAACTCTTGCAACAAAAAGAGGATGCAAAAATTAGCCACTATTATTGTGTAGGCTACTCAGTCCTCTATTATCGCTTGGATGGCGAGGAAATTGGCAGCCTCTTAGATCAACAGGGTGATGAAGCCCAAATCGAAGTGATTGCAACGTTTCTACCTCGGGTAGTGGTGGAATCACTGATTGCCGCTCTTAAACGGGCGGATTTAGAAATGGAAGCATTGACATTAGAGCCGATTGCTGCCATTAATGTGCTAATTCCTCCAACGATGCGTCGCTTAAACGTGGCACTTGTTGATATAGGAGCTGGGACATCGGATATTGCCATTACGGATAAAAGTACAGTTGTGGCTTATGGCATGGTACCAACAGCTGGCGATGAAATAACAGAAGCTTTAAGCGATCACTATTTGCTAGACTTCCCTGTAGCTGAAGAGGCAAAACGTCAACTACAAACAGCAGAGGAGATACTGATTCAAGATATACTAGGCTTTGATCAGTTCTATCCCAAGGAGGAAGTTTTTTTAGCGATTGAGCCTGCAGTGAAACAGTTGGCAAAGTCTATCGGAGAAGAAATTTTACGACTCAATAACCGAGTAGCACCCAAAGCCGTTATGCTCGTTGGTGGAGGTAGCTTAACACCAAATCTAACTACAGAACTTGGCCAAGTTCTGGATTTACCAGCAAATCGTATTGCTGTTCGAGGTATTGATGCTATTCAAAACTTAACAAAGGAAGAACATATCAAAGCCTCACCTGAATTAGTCACGCCAATCGGTATTGCCATTGCTGCTAAAAAAATGCCGATTCAATATATGAGTTTAACGGTCAATAATCAAGTGGTTCGCCTTTTTGAACTAAAAGAAATGACTGTGGCAGATGCTTTTTTAGCTGCCAATATTCGCGCAAAGCAATTATATGGAAAACCAGGTCATGGGCTTTCTATCAGTGTCAACGGACAGGATATTTTTATACCAGGTGGGCATGGCCAGCCAGCAGAAATATTTGTAAACGGGCAACAGGCATCAACAAAAAGCCTGATTAAAACTGGAGATGCCATTCAGCTAATAGAAGGGCTAGATGGGCAACAGGCAACGGCTACAGTAAGAGATCTTATAGATGAAGCAGCAATAAAGACGGTGACTATTCAAAATACCAAATATGTGATTGAGCCGAAAATTACTGTGAATACCTCTTCAGCATCTCTTGAAACGGTTTTAAACGATCGTGATATTGTCGTTTTTGACATAGCCGAAACAATCGAGGATGTATTTAAAATCACAAATAATTGGCATTTATTAAAGCAATTTGAATCCTATACGATTCAAGTTGATGGACAACCTTTGTATTTACCAGAATTTTCATCACAGCTAATGATTAATGGAAAAGTAGCCAAACTGAGCTATGCTGTACAAAATGGAGATGTGATTAGCTTCCAACAACCATCTTTACCAACCGTACAACATATAGCAGACCAAATGAACCTTTTGCTAGAGGATAAAATCATCATTCATTTTCAACAAGAAGTTTTGGAACTAAGGAAAACAGCAAATGAAGCGATTGTCAATAAAATGGTTGTGTCACCACAGTCCACTGTACCAAATGGGGCGACTTTAGTATTTAAAGAAAAGGATCGCAGTCGTTGGATTTATCAAGATGTTTTCCGTTTCTCTAATTGGCAGCTACCAAGCGCCTTTAAGGGGAATTTTACGATTTTAAGAAATGGTCAGCCAGCAAGCTTTGATACAGAAATATTCGGTGGTGATCAATTAGAAATACTATTAGAAACTTCACCAATCATTTAAAAAAGGGATACGTTACAACTTTATCTTGTAACGTATCCCTTTATATTATGCACTAAGCACGAACTTCTTCATTTGTCTCTTCTTTTTGTTCTGTTTCTTCTGTCGTCTCTTCGGCTTTTGGTTCCTCACTTGGAAGAAAATCCTCTAGCGGTTCTTCCCCTTCAAAGGAAACCGTACCATCATCAAAAACAGTTGGTGCTTTTGCCGTTTTTAGTGTTTTTACTTTCTCCACTAATTGTGTAGATTGCTCTTGAATTTGTTTAGAAAGTTGCACTGTTTTATCTTTTGCAGTTGTCGAGAAGTCTGCACTCTTATCTTTTAACTGAACAGCTTGTACAGCCACATCACTCCGTAAATCTTTTCCTGATTTTGGAGCTAACAGTAGACCTGCAGCAGCACCTACGATTCCTCCAACTAATGCGCCAATCACAAAATCCTTCATGTTTACACGCTCCTCTTCATAAATCGAGTCTTGCGGATGATAAAGCTGAGGCAATGAACTTTCAAGCTGTTGTTCCTTTACTTCGTTAAAATTTGGCTTTTGAGTTGTCATGCAACAATTCCTCCCCATCTAATTATCAAATTTGTCTAGACTGGTTGTCCATCTACTTTCACAGATGCATCTTCAACTTATGTCTAAGACTTTATTTTTATTCAGTCAGCATGGAATACTCACTGAATAATCATCATTTTTTACGACCCCATTTTCTTTTTGGTGTTTCTTCTACTTGCACAGTCTCAAATGCATAGGCATCAGGTGATACCGATTCTTGCTCAATGATTTTGCGTTTTTTCCATTTATCTGCAATACCCATCGCAACATTACTCCATTGTACAACTTGTGCAATTTTTTCTTCGTTCTGTTCTACGCTTTTAGAAACAGAAGAAGTAATCTGCTGAACAGAATTATTTAAACCATTCACGGAGTCACCAATACCTTTAACAGCTTGAACAACTGAATTTAATTGTTCAGATTTATGTTGAATATCCTCTGCTAAGCTATTTGTTTTTGATAATAAAGACGTTGTTTCGCGTGTAATGCCTTCCATCTGGCCTTCAATCCCAGATAAAGTCCCAGCTAAGCTGTTTAGAATGGACTTGAGTGAGAATAAAGTCATGCCCACGCTCACACATAAAATTAAAAAACCGATTGCAGCAATAATGGCTGCAATATACAAAATCACTTCCATAAGTTGACCTCCTGCTAGTAAATTGTCTTTACTATTACTTTCCCTATCTTCGACAAAAAAAACGGAATTCCTGCTTAAATTTGAGAAAAAACAGCTTAACCCCTACGGACTAAGCTGTTTCATTGTTTTTAAGCACGTCTTCAAAAGCATCTTGGAACTTGTGAACATCACCAGCGCCCATAAATAGGAATACCGCGCCATTATGTTTTGTTAATATATCAATTCCTTCAGTGGTAATCACTGCACTGCCTTCAATAAGTGATGCTAAATCATGAATAGAAAGCGCACCTTGCGTTTCTCTCGCAGAGCCAAATATATCACATAAATAGGCTGTATCCGCAAGGCTCAAACTATCCGCAAAATCTTGTAAAAAAGCTTGTGTACGTGTAAATGTATGTGGTTGGAAAATTGCAACTAGCTCACGTTCAGGGAATTTTTGTCGTGCTGATTGAATTGTCGCACGAATTTCCGTTGGATGGTGTGCATAGTCATCTATTAAAACATTATCCCCTATATCGGTCTCAGTAAAACGTCTCTTTACACCTTTATACGTGTGTAAGCGATCCTGAATAATGTCTGGTGAAATGCCTTCATATTCACATAGCGTAATCACCGCCAATGTATTTAAAACAGCATGATCTCCAAATAACGGGATAAAGAAAGTGCTATAAAATTCATTACGTACAAAAACATCAAATTTTGTACCCTCAGTTGTTTTTTCTACATTACGAGCTTCAAAATCATTTTCAGCACCAAATCCATAATACACAACTGGCACTTTTGCTTGAATACGCTGAAGCTGTTCATCATCGCCACATGCTATAATTGCTTTTTTCACTTGTAATGCTAATGATTGAAAGGCAGAATATACGTCCTCTATATTAGCAAAGTAGTCTGGATGATCAAAATCGATGTTCGTCATCACAGCATAATCAGGATTATAGGCTAAGAAGTGACGGCGGTATTCACATGCCTCCATGACAAAGAAATCCGAATTTTCATGACCTGCACCAGTACCATCACCAATTAAATAAGATGTTGGTTTATAACCACCTACCACATGTGCCATTAAGCCAGTCGTAGATGTTTTACCATGTGCACCTGTGATAGCAATGGATGTATAGTTGCCAATATATTCACCTAAAAATTTATGGTAACGAATGACTTCTACACCGATTTCTCGAGCACGTACTAATTCAGGATGATCGTCGGAAAATGCATTTCCTGCAATCACTGTCATACCTTCTTTAATATTATCTGCATTAAATGTAAAAATTGGAATATTACGTTCACGTAACGGTTGCTCCGTGAAGAAATATTTATCGACATCTGAGCCTTGTACTTGTTCACCAGCATCAAATAAGATTTGCGCTAGCGAACTCATGCCAGAACCTTTAATGCCTGTGAAATGAAAAACTGTCATTAATTAAACCCCCCGGGAATTTCAATATCCCATCTATCATCTATTAGGTGTATCGTATTATTTTACGAATGGTTAGGTATTAATACCTTCACAAGTGTTAAAAAATACGTACTATTCAACACATCTTGTCTATTATAGCACTTTTTATGCATAAGGATAGATGTGTAACTTTTCTAAAAAAACTAAATTCGACGTAAATTAGATAATCTAGACGAAAACAATGCAATTCTTATTCAAACATAGTAATTAAATCTTCTTCTGTAATGTAACTTTCACGCGGCTTACTTCCTCTCGCTTCCGAAACAAAACCATGTGATTCTAACATATCAATTAAACGAGCAGCACGATTATAGCCAATATGATACTTTCGTTGAATCAATGAAGTAGAAGCGCCCCCTTGCTCATAGACAAATCGGCAAACATCTTCAAACAAATCGTCCTGTTCTGCGGACACCTCTGTTTTCTTCAATAATTCCTCTTGATCGAAAATATAATCAGGCTCTCCTTGTTCACGAACATGCTCAATAATCGCTTCAATTTCATCGTCTGTAACAAATGTTCCCTGTAGGCGCACTGGCGCTGACATACCATTACCTAAATATAACATATCCCCTCGACCAAGTAACCTTTCTGCTCCCTGCCCATCTAAAATGGTACGGGAATCAATTTGAGAGGAAACAGCAAAGGCAATACGTGTAGGGATATTTGATTTGATTAACCCTGTAATAACATCCACAGAAGGTCTTTGCGTTGCAACAATTAAATGAATACCACATGCACGCGCCTTTTGGGCAATACGGCAAATAGCTTCCTCTACATCTGCTGGAGACATCATCATTAAATCAGCTAACTCATCAATGACAATTAAAATATAAGGCAACTTCAGACTATGTTCATTATTTTTATCCGCTATTGCGTTATAACGTGTAATATCACGTGCACCTGCATGTGCAAATAGTTGATAGCGACGCTCCATTTCCTCTACAGCCCATTTCAGTGCAGCCGTTGCAGCCTTTACATCGGTAATGACTGGACTAACTAAATGTGGAATATGGTTAAATGGCGCCAGCTCCACCATTTTAGGGTCGATCAGCATGAGTTTTAACTCGTGAGGTGCAGCTTTATATAATAAACTAACCAAAATAGAATTAATACAAACCGATTTACCCGAACCCGTTGCACCAGCAATTAAGCCATGAGGCATTTTTCGTAAATCTAACGTAACAGGCTTTCCAGTTAAATCAAGACCTAAAGCTGCCTCTAATGGCGAATCCGACTCAACGAAAGAGGCACTATTTGTTACCTCAGATAATCGAACAGCTCGAGATACTCGATTTGGAATCTCAATACCTATTGAGCTTTTCCCAGGAATTGGTGCCTGAATACGAATATCTTTTGCTGCTAAGGCAAGTTTTAAATCATCTGCCAAGTTTCGAATTTTACTAACCTTCGTACCATGACTCACCGTTATTTCAAATTGAGTAACAGCTGGGCCTTGCATAATCGATTCAATTTGAGCAGAAACTTGGAAATAAGATAATGCTTCGACTAATGTATCGCCCTGTTGCTCCATCCAATCCGTATCCTGTGTTTTTTCCTCTGGTGGCTCTAGGTATTCATCCGTTGGCTTTTGATAGACATGAACTGGCTTCGCAGTTATTACAGCTTCCATTTCTACTACTTGATCCTCAACCGATTCTACTGGAACAGCCTCTACAATTTCTGAAACTACTTCAATGTCGGGAGCTGGTACTGGTTCAAGATCTGGCTCTAGCTCAAGTTCTGGCTCTACCTCAAGTTCCATATCTAGCTTAAGTTCTGGCTCTTGTTCCAGTTCCGAATCTAGTTCTGGTTCTGGTTCTAGCTCAGGTTCAGGCTCTAGCTCAATCGTTGCTGAAATTTCATCAGCGGTTGCTTTTTCGACTGCTATTCTTTCTTTCGTGGAGATACCTGACATTGATGTAACAGGGGCCATTGTAATCACAGCTACAGGCTCTTCAGCACTGTATTTTGAAGTGACACTTTCTACATCATCTTTTATATCAAGTTGGACTGGAAAATCTGCTTGTGATTGAACATTCTCTGTCATAAGCAAATCAATGTCCTCTTCTGGCTTTGTTACGCAAGTTTCATTTGTTGTAATGCTGTCTAAGGAAGATGATTCTTCTGTCGTCACACCCACTAGCCTATTTTTCACTGCTTCAGGCTTGCTTTCTACACGGATAGGCTGCTGGGCCACCTTTAATTGCTGTTGAATTCTCCATCTTTCTTTATCTGTTTTTAACATGAGTACATTAAATGGGATTCGACTTTTTTCTTCCCTCGATGCAGTATCAGGAGATTGGTCATCCATTGACGGTTGAACGACTGTAACTTCTCCAATATGGATCGTAGAATTTTCGATTTGTACTTGTTCCACAATCATTTCCTTGACATGGATTTCAGATGAATCTGCAGAAAGTTGTTGAACAGTTTGACCTTGCACAACAGCTTCCTTCACTTGATCTTCAAAATCCATTGCAAAAGAAGACGTTTGAGGTACAGCTGCATTTGATGACAAATTATCCATTTCATCTTTATGCTCAACCAACACTTCGTCCTCAAAAATAATGGGTTCATTTACTGTCGATAGCTCTTTCGGTTGAATGATTTCATGATGCTCTGTAACAACCGTTTGGATTGTGCTAGCCGGCTCTTTTTCTTCTAGTATATTTTCATTTACCTCATTTGTTGTCGCTTCTTTTAAAGGCTTTACAGCAGTTATCTTTTCAACTGCCTGTACATCAGTTTCTTGCTTCTCATATTCTTCTTTTCTTTTATCTAATAATTCTTTGATTGGACTTGGTTTTGCAAAACCATAGACGGGTGAAGGCACATCTGTTGGCACAAAACGCTTACGATTCTCAGGTAAAATATTTTCAACTTTTTGTTCTTTCCGCTGACTCTTTTCTTTTGGTGCAGGTGTAGGGTTTATATTAGCAGTCTCATTTTGTGCATCTCGAAACACTAAGCTTGCTCTTGAACGATATTCCTGTTCTAAAGGCTGACTTTTCATCATTGTTTTTCTACCTGTTCGTTTAGAGCGGTTTGCTAGTAAATCCCGAATCCCTGAAACCTCTACATCATAAACACTAGAGTCGACAATATGATGATTTAAATGCTTTGGTAACGATAAATCTCCAATTTGTCCATAATCATCCTCATCCATTTGGTCAAACATTTCTTTTGATGGCGTGTATGATGTCCCACCTTCATCATCGTCAATCAAAGGGAAACGGAAAGTCTTTTGCTTAGCCATTGGTGGTTCTTTATGTGTATGTAATTGCTCTGACTGTACTTCTCCATAGTCCTCATAATATTCTTCATACTCATAATCTTCGTCTTCTTTATTAATAAATTTACTAATTTGTTTTTTAAACCAGTTCACTTCGTTTCACTCATTTCTCTTACACTTCATTTATAGCATTGTCTAGTTTTCTATTATTCCATAGCTCAATGTCTACATGAAAAAGCATACCATAAAAACGGTCTTGAAACTTGCATTTAGAGGCTCATTCTAAACAAAAAAATCGTTATGCTACTAGCATATTAGTAACATAACGATTTAGGGCATTTCACCTTGATACAAGGAATAATATCATGATAAAACATTTAAATTTTAATAATTTCTTTTTAAAATAGAGGAATTTTTATTTAGTTGGTGCTTCAAAAGCACTACCAACAATAGCATCCTCTGGTAATACTAAAATTCCTTTTTCAGATGGTGCGTTAGGAATCGCTAATTCACGTGCTGAACAAAGCATGCCGTAAGAATCAACACCACGTAAATTTCCTTCTTTAATAAGCATTCCTGAAGGCATTACGGCACCAATTTTCGCAACAACTACCTTCTGACCTGCTTCTACATTCGGAGCACCACAAACAATTTGTAATGTCTCATCTCCTACATTCACTGAACAGATACTCAATTTATCAGCATTAGGATGCTTGTCCTTTGTCTCTACATAACCAACAACAAACTTTGGAGAAAAATCAACATCAAGATTGATACTAGCTCCATTTTTTTCGATTGCTGCTGTTAGCTGCGCTACTAATTCTGGTGTCACTTCCACTAAGCCTTTTGCTTCTGTTTGGATGTAACTGCTTGCATTAAATAAATTAAAGGCTTTAATTTCTCCTGTTTGAGCTTCCTTTAAAATAGCAATATCTCCAGCGCGTTCTACTACTGTTTTCACAATAGCCTCCGTTGCTAGTTGAACTAGTAAGACATCTCCTACATGCTCTTTGTTGTAAAATACGTTCATTGTTATTCTTGCTCCTTTTTCACTCTGTTTTTGGCTAAGATAAAGATCGGTTCTAGTTCCCCATCTTCATAAATAAAAGATAATGACGTAATCGGTACCGTACCGACAGCAAAGAAATGCATCGTCATCTGTGCTAATACATCATACCCTGTTTCATTGCGAATATCACCTATAATTAATACATCTTGATGTGGCACAGATAATGTCATATCACCTTCCACTAGTGCATGCATTTCTTTCAAAAAGCTATCATTTAAAATACGGCTAGCATCATAGCCATCATTCACATTGACAAAATAAAAAATATTACCTGCTACCTCATCTTTTTTATAAGCGGTTGGTAATTGCTTCACCGAAAAGCGTGCCATTTCTCTAATTTGCTCGACAGTTAATTGTAATGTTTCTAGCATGGATTCATCAATAAAGCGATAGGTTTTACCTAAATCGAGTGCATAAAATATACGTGTTTCAGCTGTATGCTCAGTTGTTATAAAGGCATGTCCTTCTTTCGATGCTTGGGGATAAGAAGTGGCACGAATAACTGGATAAATATGTGTAGTCGTTTGGAAACCCTGTTCTTTTTCTCGCTCCATCGCATTAAAGGTTTGCTCAATCGTGTATACGACTTCTTTAATCGCCGCCTCTTGCTTCTCATTATATTTTGCTAAGATTCCAGGCAAGGAAAGCTCCATTCCTTTTTCAATCGTCTTATGATTCAAACGTAATTTATCATGCTTTTTATCAAAATGAAATTCATATTTCTCTTCCGTTAATTGCTTTTTTAATAGCTCGACTAGTTGTTCGGACTTCATTTGTTTCATCTTTTTCACATCCTAACTTCAAAATGAAACGGCTCACATGTTTGTGAACCGTTCTGTTCAATCCTTCTATTTACTTCATCTTAACCGAATGAACGATTTTCGTCATCTCACGCAAATTATTTTCAATTTGTTTAGCCTTTGAAATGGTTGTCATCTTCACACCACCACTACTAACAATGAGCTCCATTTCATTTTCTTCGTCTGTTTTTAGAACCGCAGTGAAGCCAAAACGACCGTCCTTATCATAAGTTGACTCTTCGATAATTTTGTCAGCTTCATTTTCTTTTAAAAGACTATAATAAAGCTTACTGTCTTGTGCTTCACGATCATTGATAAAAAGAATATAGCTTTCTTTTCCTTTTGAAATCACAATATTATAAGCATCTGAACTGTCTTCAACTTTAAAGTTTGAAGGTAAGTATAATTTAATATCCCCAATTTCCACTGTATGTTCTTCTGGCTCTTCAGCAAAAACCGTCTCCGTTAATTGGAGGCCATTAGCAATTTGATCATCTATAGATTGATTGCAGCCAGAAAGGACAAGAAGTAAAAGCATTAGGCCAATAGCTCTTAGCCATGAAAACGACATGTCTCTCTTCCTTTCACTACGAACTTTTTTCTATTTTAAAAAAATTATTCATAAGATGCAACCTAACTATCCTGTTATCACTAATTCTATTTAACTATTTTTGTGAAAATGTGAACAAATATTGTCCGATCAAAAGTGATACAATATGCTCAAACATCATCTGTCTACTCACTAAACCTTGCGTAAAAATACCTACAGCACCTGCACCTTGACGAATATCTCGGCGTTTTGTATATTGTTCCATAATAGGGCCAAGTTCTCCCCCAGTTCTTATTTCCCGGGCAATTTCTTTTGGTAGTATAATTTGTGCACCAGCAGCTGTAAACATTGTCCCGTCTGACACCGTTAAGGCACCCCAGTTACAAACATACATGTCACCATCGATTTCAGTTACGCCACCTTCTAAACCGAATGATAATTCTGCACCTGTTAAAATCAAAGCATTTTTAGCACGATTCATTGCCCCTAATCGGGTTTCTTCATTACTTATTGGTTGATCTGATACTTCAGAAGCAGCTTTCACATGAGTAAAGATAGAACCCTCAAAGTAGTTTCGAGCAATTACTTCAACTGCTTCTGTTTTGGCTTTATTGGTTGTGCCAATTGCTATCTTCATCTAATCCCTACTTTCTTTCCATAGAAAAAGATGCCCCTAAAAGGCATCTTCCTAACTTCTTATACATTAGCGCGAATTGTCTCTAATGTCGAACGATCTGCTTTTTTCACTAATTCAACAACTAACGCTTTGGCAGCCGCATAATCATCAATATGAATAATAGACGCTGAAGTATGAATATAACGTGAGCATACGCCGATAACTGCACTTGGAACACCATCATTCGCTGTATGCACTCGTCCAGCGTCTGTTCCACCTTGGGAGACAAAATACTGGTAAGGGATATGATTTGATTCGGCAGTATCTAAAATAAATTCCCGTATACCACGATGTGTAACCATTGTACGATCTAAAATACGGAGTAAAGTTCCTTTGCCAAGTTGTCCAAATTGACTTTTTTCTCCTGACATATCGTTGGCAGGAGAAGCATCTAGCGCAAAGAATAAATCTGGTTTAATCATGTTTGCTGATACTTGTGCACCACGCAAGCCAACTTCCTCCATTACATTTGCACCTGAATATAAATGCGAACCTAGTTTTTCGTGTTGTACTTCTTTCATTAATTCAATCGCTAGACCACAGCCATAGCGGTTATCCCAAGCCTTGGCCATAATTTTTTTCGGATTTGCCATTTGTGTGAATGGACAAATTGGTATGATGGATTGTCCAGGACGAACACCCATAGCCATTGCATCTTCTTTATTGTCAGCACCAACATCGATGAGCATATTTTTTATATCCATTGGCTTCGCACGTTCTGCATCTGTTAATAAATGTGGTGGGATGGATGAAACAACACCAGGAATTGCACCATTTTTCGCATATACTTCTACACGCTGTGCAAGCATAACCTGGTTCCACCAGCCGCCCAATGTTTGAAAACGGATCATCCCATTATCTGTGATAGACGTAACCATAAATGCTACCTCATCCATATGACCAGCAACCAAAACTTTCGGTGCATCCGCAACATCACTGTGCTTAACACCAAAAATACCACCTAAATTATCTTGAACAATTTCATCCGAGTATTTTTCTAACTCAGAACGCATGAACGCACGTACAGCGTGTTCATTACCCGGAGCGCCTGGTAATTCTGTTAATGTTTTAAATAATTGTAATGTTTCCTCATTCATGATGACTCTCTCCCCACGAAGTAGAATATTCTTCCTTGCCTATTGTAACACAATTATTTCCGAATTCGAAATATTGATACATTTCCTAAATCCGCTAAATTGTGAACGTGCATTCACTCCATAGGCTATGCTAAAATAAGGGTATAGAAAAAGGAGGAAAAAAGTATGAAATTACGTGATTTTTTAATTGGTGTCGCAACTGGCTTAGCTGCCGCAGTCATTATTAAAGAAGCTAGTGAAAAAGTTTCTCCGTTCGTACCTGCAGGACAAGTACTTGAAAACATAAAAAGAGAATTTAAAAAGGATTCGCCGATTGATGGTTCTTGGATTTTTATGAAAACTGAAGATTTCTCAAATGGTATTATTACCATCCCAGTATATCGCGGGGGGATCTCGCGTATGCATGAAGGTGAGATGCAGACATTCGAATTTGCTGCCGATGCACGCTCTGGTGTTGTCGTGGAACTAATAGAAGTTTAATCATGTATAGACAATAGAAGCCATCTCATTTATTGGAGATGGCTTCTTATAATGTAGAAAAACAAAATATTTTTGTGAAAGGTGAAAAGGGATTTCCGTTGCAGGCTACTTGCTTTCCTGTGGGCGACCCCTGGAAAGGACACTGGCGGAACGGAAATCAACCTCTCGCCTTATGAAAAGGTCTTTTTCTGCTAGTGATACTATCTATTTCAACAACATAAGAAGCCATCTCACGAATTGGAGATGGCTTCTCTATGTTATTCGGATAAACCTTTATTGTTAAAGTATTTTTTATACTTACGATAATAATTTAAGTTATTAAGCGTTAACTTCACCCAACGCTTCGCATTCATATCCTCATTATAATAAAGAGAATTTGTGTATTTGCCCTCACTAATTAATTTTTTCGCCTCTAGTTTGAGCTTTTCATTCGATGCATATTTGAATAATACACCTTTCGGAATAATCATCCATAAATGCTTGTCCTGCACATATGTGACTTCTTGCTCGATATTTAACATATGATCATCCGCAACATACTTCATTAAATTATGACCACTTGCCGTTACATAGTAGCTAGATCGACCATTACGTAAATTAATTTCAAATAGCTTATATTGCTTGTCCCGAATATCATATTTCATATCGAAATTCGCAAAGCCTGTATAGCCAATATCCTCTAGGAAGAATCGTACTTGATCCATTAATTCTTTATCATAGGTTGTCACGATGGCTGCGTAACTTCCGATCCCTTCAGGAGAATGTTCTTCTAGAATAGGATTACCTAGACACATCAGCTTCACTTTTCCATCTTTCCCTACATAAGCATTTAACACGCGCATATAGGAATCATCCCCAGGAATAAATTCTTGAATAATCATTGTATCCTGATAAGACGAGCTATAAATTGCTTTTAATATAGCCGTTTTTTCCGCTTCATCATGTGCAACAAATACTTTTTTCTTCCCTGGAAATTTACATGCCCAATATTCTACAGAGTTTGAAGCCTTTAAAATAATAGGGTAAGCAAATGGTGGTGTAAAGTTTTCATAGTTGTCAGCTGTCACCGTTGTTGTACCTGGATATTTAAAATTATATTGATCACACATTTTATAGAAATTTTCTTTCAATAAAATTTCATCCATCAACGATTCATCGATATAAGGTACGGTAAAGTGCTCTTGTAACGCTGGCTTATTTTTGATGATCAGCTTGGCATAATCGTCCCCACATGCTAACAATAATAGTTTTTTATCAGCATATTTTTTTGCAACTTCTGCAAGAGCAGGTGCAAAAACATCCTGTTCATTTAAACGGTCTATTTCTTGAAATTGTAGGATATGGCTATCTTGTGTTGCTGTTAAATGAGAACGTCCTAAGACAAGTGGTTTAATACCATATGCTTCATAAAACGAACGTGCCATACCATATGCATTCATATCTGATCCTAGTAAAACTGGTAAAAATGGTTGTTCAGTTGCCATGTTTATTTCAACTCTCTTTTGTATTTTAGTATCGTGTTAAGTGTATCATATTTTCTATCTTGTTCACGAACAAAAACGCGAGGCATTGACATTTTATGTGCCAAATACCTCGTCTTTGCTTGCTCTATTAAAATGTAATAACAGCTTGTCTACTACGCTCTAGTTTATCCACCATCTCTTTGCCTGATTCATCCCATCTAATCATACGGTAATAAGCATCGTGATAGAAAATAAAGCCATAGTTATTCGCTAGAGCTTCTTTCATCAGTCGCTCTTTTGCAAATACACTTGTCATTGGATAATCGTCATAGGCTAATACCCATAGTGGATTTTGGTGAGCATGGGTCGGCATAATATCTGCCATGTGCAATAACACTTCATCATTTTGCGTTAGCTTGATTACGGCATGTCCCTCACTATGACCACCCGTATGAATCATTTCGATTCCAGGTACTACTTCCAACGATCCTTCGTAAGTTTCAACTAAATGCTGTACGGGCTCCCAATTTTCTTTCCAATAGGTATTTTTAGAGCGAATATTTGGGTTACGCATTTCATCCCATTCAATTTTCGTTACAAAAATCTTAGCATTCGGGAAAGTTGGTACAAGTACATCCCCTTCCCATTGCGTTAAACCACCAGCATGATCAAAATGTAAATGCGTCATTAACACTACATCAATATCTGCTGTCGTTAAGCCTAACTCTTGTAAGCTATCTACTAACGAAGATTCTTCTGTTACACCAAAGTTTCGTAACTGCTTTTCATTTAATTTGTTGAAACCAACACCCGTATCAATGAGGTAGTTTTTGCCCTCATATTGAATGAGGATCGGTTCTGTTGGTAATTCAATTTGGTTTTTTTCATTGACTGGATATTTGCGAGACCAAAGTGGCTTTGGTACAACGCCAAACATCGCACCACCATCTAGGCACGTGACACCCCCGTTTAGCCATGATAATGACATATTGTGAAACTGTAACTGATCCATCCATACTCCCCCTACAATTTAGTGATAAATTGCGATTCTAAGCGATAAATCGGCTGCCCCTTCGCAGAAAACTTCTCTTCATATTCTGTCATCACATTATCCTCTGGCATATTTGCATGTAGGTCGAGAGATACATACTTTAATAACATCCCATATTCAGACACACTGATTAAAGAATACTCGAACAGACCACGGTTATCCGTTTTAAAATGGACTTCCCCATTATCCACTAAAATCGACTCATATAATTTCAAAAAATCCCCGTGCGTTAAACGTCTTTTTGCATGGCGTGTTTTTGGCCAAGGATCTGAGAAATTCAGGTATACTCGTGATACATCATTTTTGTCAAAGAATTTATATAAATCTGCGCCATTTACTTTTAGTAAACGTAAATTCGCTGGAGATTTTGCCTCTAGTACTTTTTCTAATGCACAAACAATCACACTATCGTAAAGTTCAATACCAATATAATTGATCGTAGGATTTTGCAAAGCCATACCTGTCACAAATTGCCCTTTTCCAGAGCCTACTTCAATATGGATAGGGTTATCATTGCCGAAAACGGCCTGCCAATTTCCTTTAAAGTCTTCAGGATTTGGAATAATCACCTCTGGATGATCTGTAATCATTTCCTCTGCCCAAGGCTTATTTCTTAATCTCAATGTTGTTCCTCATTTCTTTCTTGTGAAATTATTGATTTTTTTATAGTATAACGTATTCCCTTATAATTCGCATGAAATTATTGCACAATGATATTTTTTATGAATCCTTGCTAATAACCTGCCAAGCATTTTGTTGTATTGTACAGTGGATATTGGTCCCTTGATTGACAATGCCAATATAATTACCATCCGCATGGCAATCAACCTTATCTGCTGCGATAAGATCAAAATCCTGTCCCTGTAAAAAAGTAACTTCCTTAAATTTTGTATGCTTTTCAAAAAACACAGTGACAAATACAACTAATAATTTGATACGTGAAATCCCATGTACAATCGTTATATCCACTTGGCCATCATCTGCTTTTGCGGCAGGTGATATTTTCATGCCTCCCCCAAAATAAGGTTGATTACTCATTGCCACAAACCATGTCTGCTGAAATTGCCATTCCTGTTCCCCTGAGCGTATCGTTATGTCAAAACGTTCAAAACGAAATAGCCCTCTAATAACAGCGACAGCATACGAAAGTTTTCCAAGTCCAATCTTATTGAGATAAAACTTAAGACGAGAAGTATTAATTGATTTTGTCACATAGGCATCGAAGCCTATGCCAGCATTATTGACAAATATTTCTTTTCTTCTATTCCCAAGCTGAACGATTCCTGCATCCATCCTCACATTGGCCAAGGTAGTCTTTACATAGTCCTCGATTTGCTGAGCATTGGAAAATGAGTGAAAATAGCGTGCAAAGTCATTACCTGAGCCAGCACGAACAACACCAATTATGATGTATTCATTATGTACAACGCCACTAGCCACTTCATGGATGGTACCAT
Source organism: Lysinibacillus sp. FSL K6-0057 (assembly GCF_038630885.1). Taxonomy (NCBI): domain Bacteria; kingdom Bacillati; phylum Bacillota; class Bacilli; order Caryophanales; family Bacillaceae; genus Lysinibacillus; species Lysinibacillus sp. FSL K6-0057. The sequence continues at coordinate 3,796,695 of NZ_CP152047.1, forward strand.
CACCACCAACAACGACAAGTAACTTTTTATCTTGCTGCTGATGTGCCCATTGTTGCGCGATTTCCTGTCCATGTCCTTCATATTCTGTAAAAGCCACTTGATAGGGAATCGTTAGTTGCTGTTGAAGTTGGAGCCAAACTTTTTTTCCTTTTCCATTTCCTGCAGCCTCATTGACAATAAATAGAATGTTCATACATCAGTCCTCTGTTGGCTGAGGAGCTTGCTGCCAAATATCTCGGTTAAAGGAAGTCGTTTGGACTGTATTTAAAATTGTCTGTGCAGCTCGGATTTGCATGTGCTTCATAGGAGAGGAAACTTTTCTTAAATGCTCTATCCATTCATGGTAATTTCGACGATCAACAAAGCGAACCCCAAATGGTGAACCAGGATAATCAAAATATCCATTACGAGTTAGCACAACCTTACGGATAGGCATATCAATATCCTCTTGTTTAAATAACTGCGACAGTACCGATTCCATCCGACCTAAATTAATCGTTGGATTCAAAACCTTAGAATCCTTCGTCCCTACTTTTTTAATCCAGAAGCGATCACTGCCACCTACGTAAACAGCTTGATTGTCAGCCTCTAAGACCGTAATACAAATACACTCAGTTGGGGACATTAACACTACATCCAGCTCTATAGGGGCTTTTCTAATTTGTAGTATCGGATAATAAAACAATAGATAATTATCTGGTAATGTTTGCAATAACATACGAAGCAATGAGTCACGCATAAAACGAGGATCTACATATGATTTTTCTCGTAATGTTGAACTGGCCCATTTCATTTGAAAATGAAAAAATTGATCAATAAACATTCGTTTCAGCTCATGGATGGATTGTGGTGCATACACAATTTTAGGTTCAAATGTGAGCGTCGTTTCTTCTTCTGGAATGATATCCTCATCACTGACAAGCTCATTTGATATCTCTACTTCTTCAACATCCTCTGTTATTTCCTTTTGCCGTCCAGCAAACCATTTTTTTATGAAGGAAAATCGTTCTTTTTCCTCGTAAGCCTCCGCTTCTGCCTCATTGTCGACATGTTGCCACTCGCTAATATCTTCTCCCAATTCCCACTGTCGCTTAATGCGCTCCCATTGGTTTTTCTTTAGGCGCACAAACTGTGTTGGGTATCTCGCTAAATCAATTTGATAGCGTGAAATATAATCTTGTAATTTCACCAATTGTGCCATGTAAAGGTCACTCCATTCTTACTCACCATATCTATAGTTCTCTTTTTATCTTGATTGCTTTGGTAGAAAAGAGGCATTGTATTCAATACATCGACAATTATTCTACAAATTTCAATCTGTAAAATTATTCATTACTATCCTTTTTATTTTACATGACGACACCAAACATTACATCCATAAAAAAGAGAACTACCCTTATCGATAGTTCTCTTAAACGATTCTTTTATTTTGTATTCAAAGAAAGTGGTAATTTCGCCTCAAAAGCTTGTTGCAATTTACGCGTCCATTCACCTGGCACTCCTGCACCAATTTGGTTACCATCCACATCAATAACAGGTGTAACTTCAGAAGATACAGATGATACAATGATTTCATCCATTGTTAATAAATCAGCTTTTGTCATTGGTTCTTCCACGACAGGTAAACTAATCTCCTCTGCACATTTCAAAATCACTTGACGAGTAATACCGTTTAAAATGAAGTTATTTGCTGGATGTGTATAAAGCTTACCGTCTTTAATCCCATAAACATTTGCTGATGAGCATTCTGTTACGATATCCCCACGATGTAAAATTGCTTCATAGCAGCCCTTTTCAGCAGCCTCTTGTTTTGCTAATACTGCACCAAGTAAGTTTAACGATTTGATATCACAGCGTAACCAACGAATATCCTCTACAAACGTAGCCTTTACCCCTTTTTCAAAGTTCTCATATGCACGTTCACCCGCTTTTACATTACCTGTTAATACAGCTGGAACACTTGCATCTGGGAAAACGTGATTACGTGAATTGGCACCACGTGTGATTTGGAAATAAACATGCCCTGTATCTAGATTATTTTTTTCAATTAGCTCATGTAATAATTTGTGTAAAACGTCTTTTGTATAAGGAATAACAAGACGAATTTTTTCGGCGCTTGCATAGAAACGATCAATATGCTCTTGTGCTGTAAACATATTTCCGTTATAAACTTTGATTACTTCATAAATGCCGTCACCAAATTGATAGCCTCTATCTTCTGGTGATACCGCAATGGATCCTTCTTCCACAATTTGATCATTCCATAATGAATATGCCATGTTTTGTTCATCCTTTTCGTCTTTGAGTTATTTTTTTCCTGCAAGTTCAACAATTGCTTCAGCATAAATTGCCGCTGCTTTCACGAGGTTTTCAACGACAACAAACTCATCCGCTCGATGCGCTACATCTGGCTCTCCTGGGAACAGCATGCCAAATGCCACGCCTTTTTTCATCACACGTGCGTACGTTCCACCACCAGTTGATAATAAAGGTGTTTCTGTATCTCCCGTTTGACGTCTATAGATAGCTGCTAATGTCTGGATAAATGGATCATCCTCCCTGACATAATGTGGTTTCGAGTCGTCTTGAATATCAAGAGAAAACCCTTTTTCTACCGTTAAGCGTTGTGCTGCCGTTATTTTTTCATCGAATGGATAGGAAACAGAATAGCGCATACTAATTACTAAACTGCCACCTTTATGAACATCATAGCTGACGATCCCTGGGTTTAATGTCGTTTGTCCTGACATTGCATCCTCAAACTGTAGGTCGAGCTGACTGCCATAATGATCCTGATAAAAAACATCTGCAATAAAGTCGGCAAATTGTTTACTTGCTTCTGTCGTCAACTCTTGTTGTAAAAATGCTGCAAGATAAACAGCTGCATTGACACCTTTATCTGGTTCCATTGCATGGGCTGCTTTACCTTTGATAGTTATTATATAGCGAGAGTCCTCCATTAATAAAGAGCCTTCTAGCTGATTTTTGCTTAAAAATGTTTGAAAATTCTGTTCGAATGATGCTGATACATGCTGAATCGTTGCTTTTGCAAAATCAGGTACCATATTTGGGCGTTTTCCTGCATTAAATAGTAGTAGTTGTTCTTTCGTTGCATCACCAACTTTATTTTGAGAGAACACAAGCTCTGCAATGCCTTTTTCTGCATTGATGAGCGGGAAATCCGCATCTGGTGCAAAACCAATTGTCGGCATTTCCTCCTGTTTAAAATAGTGGTCGACACAGCGGAATCCTGTTTCTTCGTCCGTACCAATAATCATCCGTACTCTTTTTTCTAATGGAATACCTGCATCTTTCACAAGCTTCATGGCCATCCATGCCGCAATCGTAGGTCCTTTATCGTCAATCGCACCACGTGCAAATAATTTACCATCTGCTACTGTGCCGCTGAATGGAGGGTATGTCCAATCCGCTTCCTCTCCAATTGGAACAACATCAACATGACATAAAATACCTAATAACTCTTCACCTGTACCCATTTCAATATGTCCAGCATAATTATCAACGTTTTTCGTGAGCAAGCCTTCATTCTGACCTTTTGCTAGTAACCATTTCAGTGCTTGAAGTGGACCCTCTCCAAAAGGTACTTCAGTAGTTGTTGTATCCTCATCGAGCACACTATTAATTTGCACAAGCTCCTGTAACTCTTGTATTAATTCATCTTGCCTTTCTTTTGCAGCTTGTAACCAATCCATACCATGTACCTCCTTCAAAGTATTAACATTATTCTACACCTTACAACATATATGACAATCAGCTTTCTGACAACTATTTTCAGTAACTTCTACTGTCACTACCATATATAGCATGTTTTTCACGTATTCCCACAAAATACAGTATAAAATTTATATGTCAATTGTAAATTTCTATTGCATTCACTAGAAAATCAAGTCGTTTTTCTATATAATAAAGTTATCAGAATAATTGTTCTGACTATAAAATTAGAAAAGGGGATGTCTAAGGCAGCTACTTATTAGCCTAAGTGCACTCCGCACATATTGTCGTCCGCTAGTCTTTGCCAAGAGAATTAAGATGAAGGAGTGGTTCATTTAATGAAACCAACTACTGATCGAATGCTTAATCGTATTAAAGACGTGTACATGTTTATTTTAGACAAAGGAACCGTGTCTACACAGGATTTAGTCGAAGAGTTTAGTATCACTCCTCGCACCGTTCAAAGAGATTTGAACGTGTTAGCCTTTAACGATTTGGTGACAAGTCCAAGTCGAGGCAGATGGACAACGACGAAGAAAAAAGTAAAATTGACGTCTTAGTTTTACGTCTTGTACGTAAAGCATTGTGTATGGAAAAAGAATGACCTTTCGTCGGGGTCATTCTTTTTTGTCGTTAGAAGATTATTAGATTTTTTCCCTATTTGGAAGAAGAGACGTATTTACTGCCTTCTTCAGCTCGCTACCATTCATCTATTTGGGCAATGTGATCATTTTTTTCTGTGTTCCGCTCATCTATCCGTGCAAAGCGATCATACCCTTCTCTCTTCCGCTCATCTATCTGGCCAAAGCGATCATACTCTTCTCTCTTCCGCTCATCTATCCGCGCAAAGCGATCATACTCTTCTGTTCTTCAATCTGTGCCTCACTTCCGTAGCATTGAAACATAAATATTTGCGCCATTATCTTTACCGTTCACACTGAAAAAGGGTGCATTGTTCTCGTTCAAGATAATTTTGACTATTTACAGTTGCTTAACAATCCGTTAAACTCGAAACATTCTAAATGTTGAGAGGAGGATTTGATATGACATTATCAAAGTTGTTTCATCCATTAGTATGGATCATTTTAGGTGGAACAATATTCACACGTATTGCAAGCTTTATGGCAATGCCCTTTTTAGCTATTTATTTACATAATGAAATTCAAGCCTCTCCATTACAAATTGGATTGACCATTGGTATTGCACCACTCATTTCCACAGTTGGTGGATTTTTTGGTGGCTATCTAACCGATCGTTTTGGTAGAAAAAGCGTTATTCTATTAACGATTATTGTTTGGAGTCTTGTGTTCTTTGGCTTTGCAACGGTTCATGTTGTTTGGCTTTTTGTCCTATTCAATGCTTTGAATGGGCTTTGTCGTTCATTTTTTGAACCTTCCACACAGGCGTTAATGATTGATTTTACACCTGCTGAAAAACGAAAAAGACTATTTTCCTTACGTTATACGGCCATCAATATTGCAGCGGTTATTGGTCCTATTATTGGCGTGTATATCTCACAGCTATCCAGTCCAAGTATCCCTTTTATGCTGACAGGGATTATGTATATTATTTACGCTGTCTTTTTATTTTTTGTGTTAAATCGCTATCAAATGCAGCAACCTAAAGCTGTCACTCAAACAAAGATACTCAGTACATTCACGATTCTTTTGACAAATCGTGTGCTGCTTAGCTTTATTTTGGGCGCCATTTTAATCAATATCGGCTACTCGCAATTTGACTCAACGCTACCACAAATTATCGAATTAAAAATTGATGAAGGTGCGAAACTTTATTCGTTATTAATCTCTCTCAATGCAGCGGTTGTGTTACTACTACAATTACCAATTAGTATAGTATCAGAGCGCTTTTCATCCACAGCAACATTATTAGTAGGCGTACTGTTCTTTGCTATTGGACTATTTATGTTTGGATTCTCCACTAATTATACGCTCTATATCATTGCCATGATTATTTTTACCATAGGTGAAATCTTTGCCTTCCCTACGATGAATGTCATGATTGATGAAATTGCGCCAGATACTCAAAAGGCAACCTACTTAGGTGCTGCGCAATTTAAAAATTTAGGTGGTTTTATTGGCCCCATAATAGGCGGTTGGCTATTGACTCATTATATGAATGCTATGTTTCCTGTCATCGCTGTTCTTGTTTTATGTAGTTGTATCTTTTATAGAACCAAAACAGCGGCTCATTAATAAACGCCCCATTGCTATCGATATAATGGGGCGTTTTTTTAACTATTATAACCTTCGTCAGCAGCAACCTCTGCATAACTAGAGTATTGATCCTTACCAGCATTTTTCGATTGATAAAGCGCTTTATCGGCCCGTTCAAATAAGCTCATTTCTGTATCTTCATCATGGTTATAAATGGCTCCGCCCATGCTCACAGATAGTACAGACCATTTCTCGCTAGCATGGCCATCATATTCAACGGACCTTATTTGAGCCAAAATGGCCTCTGCCATGTGCTGCATCTGTTGCTCTGTTGTATCGTATAAAACAATGGCAAATTCATCCCCACCGAAGCGTACGACAAAACCACTTTGTTTCACAACATGCTTTAAAATTCTCGCTGTTTCAATCAGGATGTGATCTCCTTCTACATGCCCAAATTGATCATTCACTTGTTTAAAGTTATCCAAATCGATTAACAATAAACCTGGCACATTCATTTTTCTTTTCCTTAATAAATTATCAATCTTTCTAATATAGGTAGCACGGTTATAGACACCAGTTAACGGATCGAAAGTAGCTAGCTGTATTGTTTTAGATAAAATTTTATTAATGACGAGCAGCATAATAAAGGATGTTAGTAAGGCGATGAACAGTAAGCTCCAAAATTGTTTCGTATTTTTTTGGAGTGCTTCCATTTTAGTGAAATTGATAAATTTCACATAGACAATTCTTTTTGAAGACTCCCCTCTCACTGTCTCTGCTTCATATGGCAGAAAACGATGTGTTTCTAGATAACCATTGGCTAAAGCCTTTTGATACTCAACTGGCTCCATTGTTTTCTTTGCCAGCTCAAAGTATTTTTGGAACTGTTTGGATTGATCTTTTACAGTAATCTTCTTTAATGACGAATCATCAAAGAAAACTCCCCCTGCATTAATCGTCTGCACTTCTACTAAATCAGCATATTTACCAATCAAGTACTGTGCAGTTTTTTCAAAATTAAAGGTTTGAAAAACAGGATCATTCAGTAAGTCTAAACCTAACTCAAGCAGATATTTTTTATCCTCTGTTGCCAGATAGCCAAATTTCCGGTATTCTCCTGTCGATGTTGAAATATCAATTCCATCTGTAAAAAATTCGCCACTAGCTCGCCGTTCATCTAATAAAGCAGAAAAACGTTGACAGCAACGCGAGAAATCCAAGCCAATATCTTTGGCAAAAGTCGTGTAAACCACTGTATTGGATTGATCCACTATGTAAATATCCATACCATGTTTCTTTTTCAATTGCTGCAAATCCCAAGTAGCTACAGCAGGGTTTTCAAGATAATAGTTTTTTAACTGTCTAAGCTCCTGTTCCATTTTGTCTGAAATATTATTATCAAAATAAAAATGGGCATTATCGACAGTTTGCATATCTGTAAGAATATGGTTTTCAATTAAAACTTTATTCATACTCACTTGCTTTTCAATTTCTGCTATCAATATTTGTCGGTTCACATATGAAATAACAGCAACGAGTATGACTGCAAAAGCTATTAAAGATAGTAATAATTTAATACGCAGGTTCTTCATTTAATTGTCCTCTACTTATTTATACCATCGTCTTTTCGTAAACATTTAGAACATGATACGTTCTTTGACTATATCACAATAACTCATTTCATATTATACAGTTACTGTTATATTACTGTATATAAAAATCCCCGATGCTATGTGAGGCATCGAGGAATACTATGTTTAATGATTGTTTTGTAAACCGTTTAGCTCTTCTGTAGTTAGCTCGCGATATTCACCTAACGCTAGATTTTCATCTAATGTCAGGCTTCCCATAGAAATTCGCTTTAAATATGTTACACGTTTACCTACAGCCTCAAACATTCGCTTTACCTGATGAAACTTTCCTTCTTGAATCATTAGCTCTATTTCAGATTGCTGTGCAGACTTTAAAATCACAAGCTTTCCAGGCTTGGTAACATAGCCATCATCGAGTTCAACACCATTTGCGAATTTCTCGACATCTTCTTCTGTCACAACCCCTTCAATCTGAGCGTAATAAACTTTTGGCACATGTTTTTTGGGAGACAATAAATTGTGAGCCAATACACCATCATTTGTTAATAAAAGCAAGCCTTCTGTGTCTTTATCTAGTCGACCAACAGGAAACGGTTGAAAATGCTGCTGTAATGGCTCTAATAAATCAATAACTGTTTCATCTCTTAAATCCTCAGTGGCAGAAATAACACCAGGCGGTTTATTCATCATAAGATAAACAAATTCTGTATAAACAACGCGCTCTCCAAACACTGATACCATTTGCTGCTCTGGGTCTACGTGTAAAGCTGCGTCCTTGACATAAGCACCGTCTACTGTGACAGCTTTTTGCTTTAATAGCTGCTTCACTTCCTTACGAGAACCGTACCCCATATTTGCTAGTAATTTATCTAAACGCATCGTTCCACTCCTATTTCAATCCCAGTTTACTCATCATACGGGTTAATCGTTCACCCAATAGCTTTTGTGCTAAACCTAGGCGTAATGATAAAAAGCCATAGACAGCCGCACCGACACCCGCACAAATAATTGAGAATAGTAATGCTGAGAATTTACTATCAACTGGACCCATTAGTAATTCCAATAATTTATGCACAATCAGCACGCTAATGGCCATTGCCATTGTCAATAAAGCAATTAGCATGACACGACGCACAACCATTTCTGATCGATAATTCAACGTTTTTCGTAACACAAGCATATTAATGATAATCGAAACACTATAACCAATAGCTGTTGCCACTATAGCACCATCTGCCTCTAACCAACGAATTAATGGAATATTTAATGCTAGCTTCACGAAAATCCCTGATAATAAGCTGAAAACAATCCACTTTTGAAAATCAATTCCTTGAAGTAAGGCTGCTGTAACTTGGAATAACGCAAATAAAATCGCAACAGGTGCATAATGCGCTAAAATGGTTGCCCCCATTTCACTTTCAGAATATAGCATAAAGTAAATTTCATTGGCTAATAGAGAAATACCAACCACAGCTGGCAATGTAATAAAGATTAAAATTTGATAGGTCTTATCCATTGCATGGCGTAGCGCTAAATACTCACCCTGTGTAAAATACTTTGTAATCGTTGGTACAAGCGCCATTGAGAATCCAGTCGCTAGCATAACGGGAATAATGACAACCTTATGTGTCATAAAGTTAATCATCGATAAATAAGTATCTGTTACTCCTGCTAAACCAATGGACGTCATTGCTCCATTAAACGTAAGCATATCGACTAATTGGAATAACGGATTGGCTACCCCTACAAACACCATTGGGATGGAATAGGTAATCACTTCTTTATAAATATTGGACATCGGTAGCTGTGTGGAAGTCACACTTTGACTACGTAATAGGTTAAATTCAGGCTGATATTTTTTCCAGTAATAGTAAAGAACACCTAATCCACCGATTGCCCCGATAAATGCAGCAAACACAGCAAAGGAGATGGCTGTCTCTGGTTTCCCTTTAAACACAATAACCACTAAGAACGAACCACCAAGTAATACAACAATTCGCACAATTTGTTCCACCAATTGTGAAACGGCGGTAGGTTCCATTTTGTCATAGCCTTGGAAGAAGCCACGCCATAAACTCATAAATGGTACAACGATTAAGGCAAAACTAACCCATCGTATTACTGAAGCAATCTGTTCAACTGTAAAGACCTGTTCCTCACTCTTAATAACTAGCCCTGCAATTGGCGTTGCAAGTAGAAAAAGGGCAATAAATGCTGCGAAACCTGTCACCATCATAATCAGAATGCCGGATTTCATCAGCTTGCGACCTGATTGATAATCCCCCATTGCATTGTATTTAGAGACAAATTTAGAGACGGCAATTGGCGCACCCGAAATGGCGATTGCCAACATAATTGAATAGGGAATATATGCATATTGGTAAAGCGCAATGTTCTTCTCGCCGACAATTGCATAAAACGGAAAAATATAAATTAATCCGAGTACCTTCGATAAAAACATCCCCATTGTTAATATCGCAGTACCTTTCATTAAATTGGACATCATACCCATCCATTCATTGTAAAATCAATATTATTATCGTAACACTTCAAAGGATACTTATAAAACTTTTTTCGTTTTAAATTAATATATATGCAAGCGCTGTCACCCTAAGAGCAATAAAAGTAAACCATCTGTAATCTTAACATATTTATAGGAAATGAGACGCATAAATACATCAAAAAGTTCATTCAAAAGAAAATCTGATGAAAAAAGACCTTAAAATAATCGGTGAGGAATGGAACATCCCCACCGATTCAAGTATTTCTTTATACCATGTCCACAAAGAACTTTTTATACCATACTAGGAATACATAAGCAGTCCAAATATAACGACCACGATTTGCTTTCCCTTCATAGTGCTCATCTAGATAACCAACTAATTGTTTTGTATCAAAGAATTCATTCGCAAAGTCAGTTGTAAACATTTCTTTTACCATGCTGTAATACTTTTCTTCACGTAACCAGTGACGAATCGGCACTGGGAACCCAAGTTTCGGACGCTTTGCCCATTCTTCTGGCAGTTCCTGATGTGCAGCTTGACGTAGAACATATTTTGTATCGATATCATTCACACGGTATCTTGATGGAATCTCTTTCGCTAACTCCATTACTTCTTTATCTAAAAATGGTACACGTAATTCGATTGAGTGCGCCATACTCATTTTATCTGCCTTTAATAAAATGTCACCAGGCATCCAAAGATTTAAATCTAGATACTGCATTTTTGTCACATCATCATCGCCAGGCACTTCATCATATATACGTTTTGTAATCGATTTTACAGATGGCGCATTTTTATAAGCTGGCTTCAAAACATTAATGGCATCTACTTCATCCCATACTACCGCTTCCCCAATAAAACGCTCTTCTACTGTTTGAGCACCTTTAATAAGGAAGTTCGTGTATTGATTTTTCGGTAGGGCTTCTGCCATTCCACGTAATGTTTTACGTAGACCTAATGGTAATTTTTCGTATTTTTGCATTCTTCCTGAGTTTTGATACCAAGCATAGCCACCAAAAATTTCATCGGCACCTTCACCTGATAGGACAACCGTTACATCTTTTGAAGCAAGCTCGGATAGGAAGTAAAGTGGCACTGAAGATGGATTGGATTGTGGCTCATCCATATGCCATTGAATTTTAGGAAGAGCTTCAAAACACTCATCCGCAGTAATATATCTACGTTCATTTTGAATATTCAACGTATCTGATAAGTCTTTTGCAAGATTTGTTTCATTGAACATATCTTCATAGTCAGCAAACCCAACTGAGAAGGATTTATCTGGGCGTAATAAAGATGTAATATAACTAGAGTCAATACCACCTGATAAGAATGAACCCACTTTTACATCACTGATTTGATGAGCCTCTACCGATTCTTTAACAGTTGAACGAATTTCTTCGATATATTTTTCAATCGGCGCTTCTTTTGCATGGAATTTTTTATCCCAATATTGCACGATTTGCTTTTGTCCATTTTGAATCAGCATATAGTGAGCTGGTGGTAATTTAAAGACACCTTTAAAGAATGTTTCATCCATAGATGAATATTGGAACGTTAAATAGGGGCGTAGTGCCTGTTTATTTAACTCTTTAATAAATGAAGGGTGTGGTAAAAACGATTTAATCTCAGAGCCAAAAATAAACGTACCGTCTGTTGTATGCTCAGAGTAGTACAATGGTTTGATTCCAAAGCCATCGCGCGCAATGAATTGTAAATCATTCTTTTTATCCCAAATACAGAAAGCAAACATCCCACGCAGTTTCTTCACAAAATCTACGCCATATTCTACATAGCCATAAATAATGACTTCACTATCTGACTGAGTTTTAAACGTATGACCCTTTTCAATAAGATCTGCACGCAGCTCTTGGAAGTTAAAAATTTCACCATTAAATACAAGCACAATATTGCCATCTGCACTATACAATGGTTGATTCGCTACGTCAGATAAGTCAATAATACTTAATCGACGGAAACCTAACGTCACTTTATCGTCACTATGAATACCACCGCTATCTGGTCCACGGTGAATAATTGTATTCATCATATTTTCTATTGTTTGATGATGATCAATCACATTTGTTCCATTAATATAACCTATAAATCCGCACATTCTATTTTTCACCTCATAATTTAGTGCATAACCTTTACCATAATAGCACGAAAAGACATTCATTTCATGCCGACAATGCTAATAAAGGAAAACTTTCATTAATGCAATTGTATAACAAAGAATATTGTGTTTCATTCTACTAGAAATGCCTTTCATCCTGAAAGATGAGATAAAGAATTATAAAACACTTTTCTATTATTTTCAACGTCAAAGAAAGCCCCTCTCTATATAGACTTCATGTATAATAGGAAAGATTCCTAATTTGAACAGAAAGTGAGTTTCTAACTATGTATGATGTAATCGTGATTGGTGGTGGCCCATCTGGTTTAATGGCGGCGATTGCTGCTGGAGAGCGTAAAAAGAAAGTGTTATTGTTAGAAAAAGGCACAAAACTAGGCAAGAAATTGGCCATTTCTGGCGGAGGACGCTGTAATGTGACAAATCGTTTGCCTGTTGAAGAAATCGTGAAGCATATACCTGGTAATGGTCGTTTTCTCTATAGTCCTTTTACCGTTTATAATAATGAAGATATCATCGCATTTTTTGAAGGGCTTGGTGTCGCCCTAAAGGAAGAGGACCATGGCAGAATGTTCCCTGTATCCAATCGCGCCCAAGATGTGGTTGATGCGCTGATTAGACAGCTTCAACGTCTTCATATTGAAGTTCGTTTACACACAGCTGCTAGCAAGCTTCTGATGGACGAAGATAAAATTTTGGGTGTACGTCTTGCAGACGGCTCCGAAGTCCGTAGTCAAGCAGTCGTTGTAGCCGTTGGTGGCAAGGCAGTCCCACAAACTGGTTCAACAGGTGATGGCTATCCTTGGGCTGAGCGTGCCGGTCATACAATCACAACCTTATTCCCAACAGAAGTACCGGTTATTTCAAAAGAGGACTTTATTCAAGACCGTGAACTTCAAGGGCTAGCGTTACGTGATGTTGCTGTCTCTGTGCTAAATAAAAAAGGCAAGACACTCGTCACCCATCAAATGGATATGCTCTTTACCCATTTTGGTTTAAGCGGTCCTGCTATTTTGCGTTGTAGTCAATTCGTTGTGAAAGAATTAATGAAGACTGGCTATGAGCCTGTAACAATGCGTATTCAAACACTGGTTCATTATAATGAAGAAACATGTCTGCAATATTTAAATAAATTAATGAAGGAAGATCCGAAAAAGGCTGTGAAAAATGTTTGGAAAGGCATAGCCCCTGAACGATGGCTCTTGTTCTTATGTGAGCGAGCACAGATTGATGTTCAATTGACGGGTGCGGAATTATCCCAAGAGAAAATCCGTCAGCTTGCACGTTTATTAGTAAACTTCACATTAACAGTGAGCGGCACACAGTCACTTGACAAAGCATTTGTTACAGGTGGTGGTGTCTCTGTAAAAGAAATCGAGCCCAAAACAATGGCCTCAAAGAAAAAAGAGGGACTGTTCTTCTGTGGAGAAATTCTTGACATTCATGGCTATACAGGTGGCTATAACATCACTTCAGCCCTCGTAACGGGACGAATTGCAGGAATGCATGCTGCATTATAATAGAAGAAAAAGCGTATCCGTGGAAGACGGACACGCTTTTTTAGCTTTCACTAGACATATAAACTTCTTCAAATGGCTGGATAATGACAAAGCCCTCACCAGAAAACGCCATTTGGATGGATTCTCCACTGCCTCGACCGATAAATGTACGGAAGCTAATATCTGTTTTAAATTCAGGTGTTAAGTTGCCTGACCATGCGACAGTAGCATGTGGATCGGTATATACTGTTTCACCTGGTTTCACTAATAATGTCAATGGTTCAAAATGAGTTGTAATCGCAACTTTGCCTGTTCCTTGAAGTGTTACATTAAATAAACCACCTGACATGATGCCAGCCATTTTCCGCATTAAACGGATATCCCATTCGATGCTAGGCTCAAAGGCAAGTAAATCATTGCCGTTGACACAAATACTGTCGTTTTTCAAATCAAAAACCGTTACTTTTTTTCCTTGGTCAGCTAAATAGAGTCGGCCCTTTCCGCTGGCTTTCATTAATTGCGTACCTTCACCTGTTAAAGCCTTTTTAAACATTTTGCCAAGGCCATGTTCCAACACGCGCTCACGTTCAAATTTAATATTACCTGTATAGGAAATCATAGCGCCCATTTTTGACCATACTTCACCGTTTAGATTAACCTCTAATACGCGTTCAGTTTCCAATTCAAAATAATCATTCTCATTATCATCCTGCTGTGTTTTATGAACAAATTCATCTAAAGAAAATTTCCCCATGATTGATCCCTCCCTAGTTACTTTATATACGTTAGTCTATGAGAAAAGATTCAAATTTTAACGGATTGTGCATTTCGTTACAAAATTTCTCTTTTAATTACGAAATCACTTTATTTCCAGTAATGTTATTGACATCAGACATGTGCTGTTATACATTAAACAAAGAAATCATAATTGTTATATAACAATCACTTCAAAAAAATAACTATATAAGTGCCATGTACGAAATGACACCTATATAGTAAATTGAAAGTTCAAATTATTGCGTAGCGGAAACGTCTCCAACATTTTGCGCTGCTTTTAAAGCTGTTTGCTTACGTACATCTGCACGTAACGTTAAGGAAATAATTAACGAAGCTGCGATTAACCCAGCAAATACATAGAATACAGGAATATAGCTTCCATAAGCATTTTTGATTGCGCTTACTAACAATGGTCCGAAAACTCCACCCAATGACCACGTTGTTAATAAATAACCATGAATAACACCAAGTTGCTTTGTTCCAAATAAATCACTTGCAAAAGCAGGTAGATTTGAGAACCCACCACCATAGCAACTAACAACTAAGAAAATAAGTGCTTGGAAAATAATCTCGTTAGTTGTATGTGGTAAAACGATAAATGTGATTAGCTGTGCTGTAAAGAAAATAACGAAAACATTTGAACGACCGATATAATCAGACACAGCAGCCCAAATTAAACGGCCACCACCATTAAATAACCCCATAATTCCTACCATTGCTGCAGCACCTGCAACAGATAGACCGACAATCTCCTGTGCCATTGGTGAAGCAACAGAAATCATCATAATCCCTGCCGTTACATTAACTAAATGCATTGACCAAAGCATCCAGAAATGCTTTGTTTTAACAGCTTCTCGTGCTGACATAACAGCTAAATCTTTCTTCACTACATCCTTGCCATTATTGGCAGCTGCTTTCATATTAGCAGGCATATAACCTGGCTTAGGTGGTGCTATATATGAAGCCCCTAAAATCATTAACGTGAAATAACTTGCCCCTAGAATAAAGTATGTTGTAGAAATGCCAACTGCCTCCATTAAGTTGGCTGCGACTGGTGCTGTAATAAGTGCACCCGATCCAAAACCAAGTACGGCCATACCTGTTGCTAGTCCACGACGGTCTGGGAACCATTTTACAAGTGTTGATACAGGTGCAATATAGCCAATCCCCATTCCTAATCCACTAAGAACACCATATGTTAACCAGTACATGACAACAGAATCCATTGAAATGGCTACACCAGCACCAGCTTGTCCTGCTCCAAATAAGACAGCTGCTACCATCGCCGATTTACGTGGTCCCATTTTTTCTACTAAACTACCAAATAATGCGGCTGAGAAACCAGCTAACCCCATCATAATGGTAAAGGCAATCGTTACCTTTGTTTCACTCCATCCCATTTCTGTGACAATCGGTAGCTTGTATACACTGTATGCATAGGCTCCACCGATTGAAAGGTGAATAGCGATTGCAGATAATGCAATTAACCATCTATTTTTATTCATAAATTCTCATTTCTCCCCTCA
Organism: Lysinibacillus sp. FSL K6-0057; assembly: GCF_038630885.1. Classification (NCBI taxonomy): domain Bacteria; kingdom Bacillati; phylum Bacillota; class Bacilli; order Caryophanales; family Bacillaceae; genus Lysinibacillus; species Lysinibacillus sp. FSL K6-0057. The sequence continues at coordinate 3,812,636 of NZ_CP152047.1, forward strand.
TTTGCTACCTGTGAAAATTCTATGAACGTCCATGTTAAACAATTTACCACTTAGAATTATTCAAATGCAAGATGTTTTTCTAAAAAATATTATTTCTCCAAAAAGTATTTCTCTTTTTTATTATTACGTTCTATCCAGAAAACCTTACAGCCTCTAAGTATAACTACGTTTATCTTACAGAAAACATAACACCTTTTAGCTAATATTACTTTTCTGCTCTATTACACAAACAACATTTAATTATATTGATATAATTAAATTTGTGCATATTTTCACATTCATCAAATGTATACGTCTTATTTTGCCAGCAGGATTATTATGTGTATCTCTCATAAGAAGAAGCACAGTAAATCAATAGTATATAGAAATTTATAGAACAAAAGAGCATTTTACAAATGTAATAGACGAAATTTTTATATTTAGAAATGGTTCGCATTTTTTATAAACAAATATATTTTTACTTAAATTAATAAAAAAACAAATTTTTCACAATACAGTGGATGTATATTTTATAAAACGCTTTCAATACCTCAAGATTTTTATTATCCAAATATATATTTTTAATACAAAAAATTATAGGTAAAATTCTATTAATTCAGTATCAATTGCTTCTACATGATAGAAATATTCTAAAAGTGGATATTTTTGAAGTAATATTATTTTTTCAGAAAAACAATACATACAACCTACAAAAAAACAGCATGTTAGAAATCATTTCTAACATACTGTACAGAAAAGTGCATTTTTTAATTTATTTTTCTTTTCAGCAAAAGCAACATTTTAATTTCTTTATAATAAATACAGAGCAAAATTCCTACTAAAATTAATAAAGAGCCATATATTTGAACACTTGTAGGGAATTGTTTTAAAAATACCGCACTCAATAGCATAGCTATAGCCGGCTCAAAGTTTAACAACAGTGACGCATTCGTCGAGCCGATTTCCTTCATTTTTTGATTCCACATTAAATTACTTACCCCGTGAATAATAATCGCTGATAAAATGAGCAAAAACCAGTAGGGCATTGCAACATGCCAATTCGTCTGTGGCAAAATAGTAAAAGAAAATGGGACAAGCACTAGTAAACCAATTAAATTTGTATAAAACGTAATCGACTGGGCTGACATTTTCAAACTAAGATGATTGACAATAATGAGGAACAAAGCAAAGCTTAGCATTGTAATTAAGCTCAGCACCTCACCCTTACCGATGGAAATGGTGATAAGTGCTCCTTTTGTAATGATGAGACCAACACCAACAAATGAAATTATCGCACCTAACCAAAATATGCCGTTACGTGATTCATGATAAATCATTTTATTCAGTAGAGAAGTGACAATCGGTGCACAGGCTAATATTAAAGCCGCAGTAATAGGAGAAGTGTGCTGGAGACTAGCATAAAAGCTATAGTGATTAATGGAAACACCCAGTATTCCTGCAAGGATCAACAACAATAGCTCATTGCGCGTAAATGTTGTTCTGCTAATTGCTTTCCAACTAATCCCCCCTAAAAACAGAACTATGACAATCAATCTAAAGATGGCGACCGTTAAAGGGTCCCAATGTTCAATTAAAATAGAGCCAATAATGAAGTTACTGGCCCAAAAAAATACACAGCTAAATAAAATCATATAGATTGTAAGTTGCTTCATATTTTATCGCACCTGCATATAAAGAGACTTCTATATAAGTTATGGATCAACTAATAAAAATCTACTTCCCTTTCCTTTATTCATCTTTTCTATTAAAACATAAGTATAGCAAACTAGAAATTTTCTAGTTTGCTATGTTATCTAAATAATGAATGTAGAATGGAGTCATGGACACATCCTGGTTAAGTAAGTATTATTATAACCAAGAGAGGACGTGTCTTTTTTATGAGTCAAAAAAGATTTAATAAAGAATTTAAACAAACTGTTGTGGAGCTTTATCACTCTGGTACACCAGTCAGTCAACTGTCTAGCGAATATGGCGTTTCTGAAGTAACTATTTATAAATGGATTAAGTTACATTCTCCAATCGAAGGTGCAGAAGAATTAACTGCAGCGGAAGTTTCTTCGATTCAAAAAGAAAATCTTCGGTTAAAGCAGGAGATTGAAATCTTAAAAAAGGCTATGACCATATTCGCGAAAAAGTAACAGAACAAGAACTCATTGACCATATTGAAAACGAAAGCGAACATTATCCTATTCAATTAATGTGTCGCGTTTTAAAGGTACCCAAAAGTACGTATTATCAGTCTTTCCACAAGAAACCAAGCGTGTACGAAGTTGAAAACAAAAAAATTACAGTACGTATTTGTGCCATTCACAAAGAAAGTGATGGACGATACGGTGCGCCGAAAATACATGCACAGTTACTCAAAGAAGGCGTGAAAGTTAGTATTAAACGCGTACAACGACTCATGAAAAAAGCTGGTATTCGCTCAAACATCACAAAAAAGTACCGTCCGACGCCAACACAAAAGCCCGTGGAAGAACGTGAAAATATACTTGAACAAGATTTCCATACAACGACGATTAATGAAAAATGGGTAGCTGATATTACGTATATCCATACAATCCGAGATGGATGGTGCTACTTGGCGTCGGTTCTTGATTTACATTCGAAGAAAATTGTAGGGTATAAATTCGGACGAAAAATGACCGTAGATTTGGTCGTTGAAGCATTGGATTACGCTGTACAAGCTCAAAATCCATCCTCAGGATTAATCATCCATACCGATTTAGGTACGCAATATACGAGTGAAACATTTCAAGAAAAACTAAAAAAACACGAAATGATTCCGTCGTTCAGCCGTAAAGGATGCCCGTATGATAACGCATGTATCGAGTCTTTTCATGCGACATTGAAAAAAGAAGAAGTCTATCGAACACGCTATGAAAATTATGAAACAGCTAGAGTGGCACTATTTCAATACATTGAAGGTTGGTACAATCGCAAACGAATTCACGGTGCTATAGGCTTTCTAACGCCTGATGAATGTGAAGATATGTGCCGAGCTATGGCGTAACATTTTGGAATACAAGAAATGTTCCCCTTCACATTTTTGATGCGCAACCTCCATGGATTTCTCGCTCTACATCCCGAGTAGTCTGTCAAAGGCTCTTTTCACTTTGACTGGCTACTCGGGATGTGGAACACTCCATAAATGGTGGTTGCTACAAAACAAAAACTTAACTTTAATGTGTCCGGAATCTTGACTTAGATCCATAAGGGGGATTTAGATTAATACTTAGTTGATAAACTTACCTTTAGACATAACCACTCGGTTGGATGGTTTACGCGCTATGACTTCAGCGCTTGATACTGCGTCAAAGAATACAAAACTAGCTTCATCTTTCACATTCGGCCAAACCTTCTGACCATTCGCATCCAATGGTGTGACACCATTTGTAATATATTTTAATGTTTGTCGAATCGAACGTTCATCAAGCTTGCGAGAAATGTCTGCAAAAGTAGTCGCTTTTTCTAATATATCTCCTGAGCCATTGGGACTCCAGGAATCATAAAAGCCATCGCAACCAAAGTGGACATCCACGCCGTGCTCAGTCAGTAATTCAATTGGTGGAATTAATCGTCGCAAATCAAATGGCACAGTTGACATTATTTTTACTTGTTGTTGCGCTAAACGATCTGCAATTTTATGTTGTTCCATGACCGATACATCACCAAGTGAAAAGGCATGACTTATTGCCGTTCTACCCTGATACTTGGCATCCTCCACGATATCAATCCATTTATCGATTGTATAATACCCAACGTGGCCACCATCATGTAGGTGAATATCGACATCTACATTAAATTCCTGTGCGATATCCATCACTTCATATAGAGAAGGCTCAATCGAGTTATCAATGCCAGCTGGATCTAGGCCACCAATCATCGTCGCTCCATTGCGTAAAGCTTCACGCAATAATTTAGGGACATCATCTCTTAATAGGCCATGCTGTGGAAAGGCAATAACTTCGGATGTCACGACATCTTTATAATCGTCCAATGCCGCTAGTACACCTTCTAAATTTTTTAATCCAATGTATGGATCGATATTAACATGTGTACGAATATGATTTGCACCATTCTTAAGGATTTTTTCAATCATTGCAGCTGCACGTTGTTTACCAGTTGTAGCAAGAACGGATAACTCTTGTGCTTCACGATCAAGTCGTTCCTTTAAATTCTTTACGGGAACACAAGCCTTCCATGGTAAAGATAAGTATGTTTTATCTAAATGATTATGCATTTCCTTAAAGGCAGGTAATAGCAGCTTTCCATTCATATCTGTAACTTCATTTGGTGAATCGATTGCCTGTGTTGCAGGTACAATTTGAGAAATAAAGCCATCTATAATTTCAAGGTGAAAAAGCTCCACTTTCGTACCAACTGTGTCATTTTCCTTTAGATATTCTCCTGTTTCAAGTAGAACATTTGTAAGCCATTGCTTCATCTGAATTCTCCTTTCAACTCTCCTACATCCTGTTGGTGAATCATTTTGCCTTGTGAAATGACCGTAGTAATTGGGCATCTTCTTGCTATCACATGAGCAGTGCTCACGCCATCCACTAACAGCATATTGGCTTTATCACCAACTTGTGGCCAAACACGTTCTCCAGCATCATTCAACGGTGTGATACCACCAGAAGCGTATTTCCAAGCTCGACTTAATGAATATTCATCAATAAAACGGAATCTCTCCGCCATCACATTTAATTTCATGATGGTATTACCCGTACCATATGGTGACCAATGATCTGTTAAACTATCATGCCCCACAGATACCTTTACACCATTGTTATAAAGATAAGGAATTGGTATCGTCGAACGGTTCAAATCTATTGGTACAGTTGTTGTTACATCTATTTGTACCTCAGCCATTGCTTGAACTAAATTTTCTAAGCGTGACTGTTCTAAATCAGCAAGTGCCATCGCATGGCTAATTGTGACTTGTCCTTCTTTTTTTGCCTGTTTCGTTAACGCTATCAGCTTGTAAAATTCAAATTCACCTAGTGTGTTAGCAGTGTGAATATGAATATCTATCCCTGCATTATAGTCTTGAGCAATGCCCATTGTTGTTTGTAATGACTTTTCGATATTGCGATCTACAATGGATGGGTCAACGCCCCCAACAAGCGTTGCTCCCATTGCCATTGCCTCACGGATTAGTCCCTCTACATTGGAGCGTAATAAGCCATGCTGTGGAAAGGCCACAATATCATAGGTGATTTGATCTTGATATTTTTCTAAAACGTGTTTTGTAATTTCAATATGTTTTGTCCCAATTTGCGGGTCAACATTACAATGTGAACGAATATGTGTGTGTCCTTGTGAAATAAGCCACTTCACCATTTCCTCAGCTCGATAAGCAGCTGTCGGTAATTGCTTTGGTAGTAGCGTTCTTTCTTCTTCAATACGTGTTAAAATCCCTTTAGTAATGGGTCTTGGCGCCTGCCATTCTCCACCAAAATACGTTTTATCGATATGAATATGCATCTCTCGGAATGAAGGGACTAATAGTTGCTGTTGCGCATCTACTACTTCTACATCTCCATCAGCCACTATATTCTTATCCACTTGTTGAACATGCCCATCTTCGATTAGGACATCATAAATACCTGTACGAGTTGCAACAATGTGTTCATTTTCGCGCTCATATGCTTCTTCTAATCTCACATTTTTCAGCAATAGTTTACTCATAGTTTCCTCCCAATTGGTATTTTCCGTCTATCACCAAATTCGATTATTCTACAATTTCAACGCCACTAATCATCGTGTAGTTAGATGCATCTAACCAGAAACCTTTTACAGCATTGCTATGGACTGCTAAATGCTCATAGTTACGCACTGGGATATACACAGCTTCATCTAACTCGATTTGCATTGCTTTTTTGTAGATTTCATTACGTGCCTCTTGGTTTGCTTCAGAGCGTCCTTGCTCAATTAGTTTGTCAACTTCTGGATTTGAATAGTAGAAATGGTTTCCTGGAGGTCCCATAGAAGCAGTGTGGAATAGATTAAATTGGTTATAATCAGCATCCCCAGTAGCATTACCCCAGCCACTAATAAATATTTGGTGCTGTTCTTTCGTGATTTCAGAAATAAATGCACCATATTCCATTACTTGAATTTCAACATCTAATCCGATTCCTTTTAATTGAGATTGAATCACCTCAGCCATATTGATACGCTCTTTACGGTCACTTGTCAGTAATTTAACTTTTGTTCCTTCTTTCACGCCAGCTTCTTTTAATAATTCTTTTGCCTTCACTACATCATAGTCATATGGTTTCGTTTCACTAGAATAACCAATAATTTTTGGACTCATTGCCGAATTCGCAAGTGTTCCTACATTATCATAAATACCGCTGATAATCGCTTCGCGGTCAACAGCATAGCTAATTGCTTGACGTACTTTTACATCTGATAATAGGGTATCTTTCACATTGAATCCGATAAATTCTACTGCAAGTCCTTCTGCACGGAATAAAGTCATCGTTGAAGAATTTTCAATACGATCAATCTCTGTTACAGGTACTTGTTCAGCAATATGCGCTTCTCCACTTTCAATCATTGCTAGACGCGTAGAATCCTCTGGTACAACTTTAAATGTTACTTTATCTACTTTCGGTACAGTTCCCCAATAATCTTTATTCGAATTTAATGTAATTTCTTGACCTGATTTCCAAGATTCAAATACAAATGGGCCTGTCCCTACTGGATGTGTTGCTAATTCGTCAGCCGCTTCAGCAATAGCTTTTGGACTCATCATACTACCTTCTTGACTTGCTAAAATAGATAGCAGCGGGGCATACGGTTCTTTTAATTTCAATGTAACAATATACGTATCATCTACTACTACTTCACTAATCATTGATAATTTATCACGCTGCGGTGAACCAGTTGCAGGATCTAAAATACGATCGAATGTAGCTTTAACAGCCTCTGCATTAAAATCTGCACCATCATGGAATTTAATACCTTCATTCAATGTAAATGTCCAAGTGACATCATCTTTTTGCTCCCATTCTTTTGCAAGTAGTGGAACAATTTTACGATCTCTATCAAAAGCAACAAGTGTTTCATATACCTTGCCATGAATAATATTCGCTGATGGAATATCTGTAATAAAATGAGGATCTAGGCTTGTCGCATCTGCTGCTCTTAGAACGACTAATTCTCCCCCTACACTTTTCGATCCCTCTTTGGAACCTTCCGTACTATTATTGCTAGCAGTAGAACATGCTTGCAGAATAAGTACTATCATTAGTGCCATGAATAAAAACAACTTCATTTTCTTCATCAACATTTCCTCCTTGTGTGATTTGTTCCTTACATTTCGAATTATAAAGAAATAAATTTCACTTGTTTTTTAAAATCTTTACGTGTTTTTTAAATTTTCTGACTAATAAGCCATAAAATATTTACATTCTTTACGCTTTTCACTAAATTGAAATCAAATCAAATAGAAAAGGAGTATTCGATATGAATAAAGTAACAACTACTATCGATCATTCTGTTTTAGTGAATGCACGCAAGGCATCTAGAAAAAAGAATCTTGTTTCTTTCCTAAACAAAATTAAGAAAAATAAAGCAGCTGTCGCAGGAGGCATCATCATTCTTCTATGTATAATGATGTTTCTTATCGGGCCCATTTTAGCCCCTTATGATCCATACGACGTGCAGTTAGATCAAAAATTACAAGGACCCAGCTTAGATCATCTAATGGGAACAGATGACAAAGGGCGAGATATTTTAAGTCGAATTTTATATGGATCACGTTTATCAATTGGTGTTGGTATTTCAGCTGTTTTATTCGGTGGTACAATCGGCACTTTCTTAGGACTTATTGCTGGCTATTATGGCAAATGGGTTGATTCTATTATTAGTCGAATTTTAGATATCATGCTTGCCTTCCCAGGTATCTTGCTAGCTTTAGCTATTGTTAGTGCATTAGGGCCAAGCCTTATCAATGTCACAATTGCTGTTGGTTTTTTCTCTATTCCTATGTTTGCTCGTATTGTACGTGGCTCAACAATGGAAGTAAAAAAATTAGAATATATCGATGCTGTCAAAACACTTGGAGCAAATGATATGACAATTCTAATTAAGCATATTTTTCCAAACATTTTGTCACCTATTATTGTACAAGCGTCTATGCGCTTAGCAACGGCTATTCTATCTGCAGCCGGTCTATCATTCTTAGGTTTAGGTGCTCAGCCACCATCTCCTGAATGGGGTGCCATGCTATCTAACGGACGTGATTTCCTATTTACCGCTCCTTATATGGCGCTATTCCCAGGTATTATGATTTCCATACTTGTATTAGGCTTTAACTTATTTGGTGATGGTTTACGCGATGCGCTAGATCCAAGAATGAAAAATTAAAGGAGAGAAGACATATGACGTTATTTATCTTAAAACGACTAGCTCAAATTATTCCTGTGACACTTGGTGTAACGCTTGTTGTTTTTCTAATTATGCAGATGATTCCTGGAGACCCAGCGATCATTTTAGCAGGAGAAGGAGCTTCTCAAGAAACGGTTGCAGAATTACGTGAAAATTTAGGGCTCAATAAACCATTAGCCGTTCAATATACAGAGTATATTAAAAATCTTCTACAAGGAGATATGGGTCATTCATTAAAAAATAACCAACCTGTCTTTGGGGAAATTACGTCTCGTTTACCGATTACAATAGAGCTTGCCTTTTATAGTATTTTAATCACCATTGTTTTAGGGCTTATTGCTGGTATTATCTCCGCTATCCGTCCTTATTCGTTTATGGATGTAGGATTAATGGTTGTCGCTTTATTAGGGATCTCCCTTCCAAGTTTCTGGTTAGGTATTTTATTAATGTATGTATTCTCCGTACAGTTACATTGGCTTCCTGTAGCAGGTTGGGATAGTGCCAAGCATATTATTCTTCCTGCTGTCACACTTGGTGCTGGTGGAGCTGCCATCGTAGCACGTATGACTCGCTCTAGTATGTTAGAGGTTGTAAACCAAGACTATATTCGAACAGCGAAAGCAAAAGGCTTAAAAGGATACATTATCATTTTAAAGCACGCATTACGCAATGCCTTGATTCCAGTTATTACAGTAGTAGGCTTACAATTTGGTAGTTTACTTGGTGGAACAGTTTTAGTTGAATCTGTTTTCGCTGTGAATGGATTAGGACGAATGATTGTAGATGCCATTCGGACACGTGATATACCTGTCGTTCAAGGTGGCGTGCTTGTTGCCTCATTAATATTTGTTTTCATTAATCTTTTTGTAGACATTTTGTACCGAATCTTTAATAAACGAATGGATTTAAACTAAGGAGGGGGAAAATCGGATGAAACAAGAAACCGTGTTGGAAGTAAAAAATTTACAAACCTATTTTTATTCGAGTGAAGGTGTTGCCAAAGCTGTGGATGGGGTGTCCTTTACTCTTCAAAAAGGAGAAACACTAGGCATTGTTGGTGAATCTGGTTGTGGGAAATCAATGACTTCCCTGTCATTACTTCGTTTAGTACCATCTCCTCCTGGTAAAATCATCAATGGTGAAATTTTATTAAATAATACGGACATCCTGAAACTATCAGATGAAGAGCTACGTAAAATTCGAGGCAATAAAATATCGATGATTTTCCAAGAGCCTATGACAAGCTTAAATCCTGTATTATCCGTTGGAGAGCAAATTGCTGAATCCATTCGTTTGCACCAAGGCTTGTCACGGAAAGAAGCATGGCAAAAGGCTGTCGATATGATTCGCCTCGTTGGGATTCCTGCACCAGAAAAAAGAGCGAAGCAGGAGCCTTATCAGTTAAGTGGTGGGATGCGACAACGCATAATGATTGCCATGGCACTAGCGTGTACACCAGATGTGTTAATTGCTGACGAACCGACGACAGCATTAGATGTAACCATTCAAGCTCAAATTATTGATATTATTCAAAACCTGCAAAAACAATTAGGCATGAGCATTATCTTCATTACCCACGATCTTGGTGTTGTAGCAGAAATCTGCGATAAGATTGCTGTTATGTATGCAGGGCAGGTTGTAGAAGAAAGCTCAACAGAAAGTCTCTTTGAAAAACCGTTACACCCTTATACAAATGGATTAATTCAATCACTACCAAAGCTATATGAGGACCAAGAAGAATTATCTACTATTCATGGGACTGTCCCAAGTCCCTATAATTACCCGATTGGCTGCCGTTATGCAGAACGCTGCCCATTTGCTACAGATTTATGTCGTGAACAACAGCCTGAACTTCTGACTGTTGAGCAAGGAAAAAAAGTAAGATGCTGGATGTACAGTAATGAATGGCAAGGAGAAACACTTATGAAGGAGCTGACAGTATGACAACTGCGCAACACACACAACCACTATTAGAAGTAAATGATTTAAAGCAGCATTTTTTCTTAAAAAAAGAAAAGCTCTTCGGTCCACAGCAAGTTGTAAAAGCTGTGGATGGTGTGTCTTTCGATATTATGCCTGGTGAGACACTCAGCATTGTTGGAGAATCTGGCTGTGGAAAATCAACGACAGGTCGTTCTATTTTAAGATTAGATGAGCCTACTGCTGGGGAGGTATTGTTATTAGGTAAAAATTTAGTGAATATGAACAAAAAAGAGCTTCGTGCTGCGCGTAAGGACATTCAAATAATTTTCCAAGATCCCTATGCGTCCCTTAACCCACGAAGAACGATTCGTAAAATGCTAACAGAAGCCATGTCTATTCAAAAAATTGTACCGCCTGAGCAACAAGAAGCACGCATGATTGAATTAATGTCCCTTGTTGGGTTACGTCCTGAGTATTTAGAGCGTTATCCACATGAATTTTCTGGTGGGCAGCGTCAGCGTATTGGCATTGCAAGAGCCCTTGCTGTTAATCCTAAAATTATTATTTGTGATGAGTCCGTTTCTGCCCTAGATGTTTCCATTCAAGCTCAAATACTCAATTTACTGAAGCAACTACAAAGAGATTTAGATTTAACCTTTTTATTTATCTCACACGATTTAAGTGTTGTTAGACATATTTCAGACCGTATTATGGTGATGTATCTCGGAAAAGTAGTAGAAATTGCTGATAAGCATTCCCTTTTCACACAGCCACATCATCCTTATACCAAAGCACTGTTTTCTTCTATACCAGTTATTGATAAGCAGCATCGTAAGGAGCGTATAATTTTAAAAGGTGACCTACCATCCCCTCTTAATCCTCCTACTGGCTGTAGCTTTCACACACGTTGCCCATTCGCAACAGATAAATGTAAAGCAGAAGTGCCAGCATTACGAGAAATCTCTTCAACACATAAGGTAGCTTGCCATTTCGCAGAAAATTTAGTTTAATGTATCATACACTTATAAAATAAACGGAGAGGTCATGATGTTACAACTAGAAACCTTCAACATATATATTCTCCTATGTGTAATTGCTCCAATTATTGGAGCTTTTCTGCTTACTTTTATATTTATTTTCGAAAAACAAATCGATAGCCTTGAGGAGGAAAAAAGAAACTTAGAGCTTGAGCAGGATTTACAAAGAGCGAATATTCTCCAGTTAAATCAGCAAATACAGCCACATTTCTTTTTTAACGCATTAAATTCATTACTTAGCCTAGCCCGCATCAATCGAAAGGAAGATTTGGTTGCGGGCATTGAGGCTTTGGCAACATTCTTTAAATTTAAATACAATAATCATGAGGTTTTAATTGCGTTAAAGAACGAGGTACAATTTGTTGATAGTTATTTAAATATTCAACAGTTACGATTTGGACATCGTTTGACTGTAAATAAATATGTTGATGATGAAGCGCTATCTGTTCAAATACCTCCATTTATTCTGCAGACCATTATTGAAAATGCATATAAACATAGCTTTGAAAAACATATAGGAGCTGCAGAGCTATCCATTACAATTAAAAAAATGGAGAATGTCTTATTAATAGAAATAAAAAATACACAACCATTAGAAAAAATAGAAATGACTACTGAGCAGGTAGTAGACGAATTGCAGCAAGGTTATGGTCTCGAAAATATTAGAAAACGACTTGAGCTCATTTATGGTCTCGAAAATATTTTATTCTCGATTCAAAACAATGAACAGCATTACACTGTTACCATCCATGTTCCCGCTTAGGCTTTCTATCAATTTGAATAAGAAAGGAGAATCTCACCATGAATATTTTAATCGCAGATGATGAGCCATTAGAGCTTGAGCAAATGATTTATTTATTAAAGCCACATTTTCCGAATTGGACATTCCATACTGCTCAAGATGCCTCACAGGCCCTGCAATTAGCTAAAAAGCACCGTATGACTATCGCCTTTTTGGATATTCAAATGCCTGGGAAAGATGGAATCACGTTGAGCAAGGAATTAAAAGCGCTTTATGAGGTAGATATCATTATGGTAACCGCTTATCAGACCTTTGAATATGCCCAACAAGCATTGCGGATTGGGGTAAAAGATTATCTTACAAAACCTGTCATTGCAAGTGAATTAGATGCGATTGTGGAGAAATATAAAGTATGGAGTTCTAACCATGATGCGATTCAAAGCGCGCTTTCCTATATCCATGAAAACTATCATGAAAAATTGAGTCTAAATATCATTGCTGAAAAAATTCATTTGAATCCAAGCTATTTAAGTCGTAAATTTTTGGAGGAGCAGTCTATCGGAATTAATGAGTATATTAATAATTATCGCCTAGAAATGGCCGTAAAGAAAATCAATGAAAATCTGGATGCAAGTATGTCTGCGATTGCTGAGAGCTGTGGTTTTAATAGTCAACACTATTTTAGTGTAGCGTTTAAGAAAAAATATAATCAATCACCGCGACAATATAAATCCTCTAAAATGAGTAAAGGGATTTGATTGTATGCTAAGGAAATTTTCATTGCTCGTACCATTTGCAAGTTTAAGCACAGCAGCAGGTGTCATTATTCTTTTAGCAAGATGGATTAATGGTAACTTATTATTGTCTTCTCCTTCAGCCCTTATTTCTTTTGGTTTTATGGCAGGCATTTGTTATACATTAGCAACAGCTATTTCATTTATCGTACTTGGCTCATTGTTGAATAAGAGTGATTATACGCAACACCAGCATACCCAAAGTTTTTTGCTCTTTACCATACAGCGAAAATTATCTGGTATGAATTTAAAGGTTATACGGCTATTTTACCTGCTGACAGGTATTGAACTTTGGCTCATTCAATTAATAAGTATTAGTGTATTGTCTGAAATTATGTTAAATATCCCAGTACCCATTACCCTTTTCTTCTTTTTAATTGGCATGTTACTTCTTGATCGCATCATGTCTGTGAAAAGTATACTATGGCTGGAAATTTTATTTATTATTGCTCTTTTTTCGTTACTTATTTTTATCCCCATTTATTACTTTGTACAAAATGGAGCAAGCACCGTATATGAGGGGATTCGCTTATACCACCCTTATTTATTTTATTTTAAAAATAGCGAAATCCTGCTGTTCTATGTCATTATTCAACTAGCCGTTTTAGGACAAGTATTTTTTGATAAATCAACATGGTATTTAATTGCATTTATTAAGCCCAAAAAAGTACGACGTAGCCTGTTTTCCTCAGGTGTGATTTTAGCGTTATTAACACTATCATTTACTGCGATTTTAATGATTGCCTTATATAGCGGATCCTTTGGTCAGTTTCAAGTGCTGATTTTCACGTTTTTATATGAAGTACAGCCTGGATTTCTTACATTTGCTTTTCTCGTCATTGTCCTATTAGCCATTATCACAACCTTGCTTGTAGACATGCGGGCAACGAAACGTTTTTTTGTAAAGAAAAGACCCTATTATTTCTATTTGATTGGCCTTATGGTGATTTTATTTACCTGCTTCTTATCTATAGATCTAACAATTTTAGGTGTTATTTATTCTTTTGCCTTCCTGCACATTACCTTGCTACCGTTTATGTTAATCCTTTTATTTACGAATCGCCGTATTCATAAACATAGTTGGCTTGTCATCCTGCTATCCATCATCATTGGAATTGGCGTTGGTATAAGCTTCAATGCGCTATACGGATTAGCTGCCAGCTTTATGATTTCGAGTATTTATCAATTAATGCTTCAGACTGAAACTATAGAAAAAAATGCCTGAACTCGCGATTATTCGGGTTCAGGCTTATTCGTTTATTTAACTGCTATAATAAATGAATAGGATTAGGAATAGCACTCCGATAAAGGCTGAACTAATGGAAAGATAATGTCTTTTTTCCTCTCGACCGTAGTAATAGTCGATAAAAATAGAGCTGAAAAGGATAACAGCTAAATATCCTCCGATGATAACAGTAAATAAAATCCATCCTTTTAACATAAGTAGCGGAAGCATAATGATATTCAAAATTTTAATAGCCCAAACAGCACGTCGATGTCCTCTATTGACGTAGTCCTTTGGTATATTAAACTTTATCCTCATTAGTTTATCGACAAGTAGTTGGCTAGCTAAGAGAATAACTAGCATAACGATTAAACCTGTCATGCCAAATTTAGCCTCATCTTTGAGAGCAAGATCTAAATAAGCCTTTGCCAAATCTCTATTATCTACTTTATAAAATGAATGGTTGTCATAATCAACAATTCCGATATCCTCCTCGTTTATGAACATCTTCAGCTTAATAACCTGCCCTTTTTCAAATTCTACCCAGACATCACGCTGTAATCTAAAAAAAGTGCGCTCATTCGTTTGTGTCACTGTAGCTTGCTGTAATAGTTGTTGTAGCAGCGCTTTTTCTGAACTTTGCTTAATCACTTGTTGACCAATGACCCACCCAGGTCTTCCAGCCTTAAAAATTTCCTCATCCGAATTGAAAATCATTGTATATTTTTTTATGGTCTCCTGCTGTGCTAATTGAACAATTGAAGCCTGTTTCGTTTGCTCCATCTGCCCTAACGGACCCATTTCTATTAACAATAGAAGCATGACAATCGTGCCTATGATGATCAATGGATAAGACCAGCGTCTTGTCTTTTTTGTTTGCCGCACTTGCCGTAAAATATCCTCCTGTAAGGACTTCGTAAATCGTGGTGCTTCGCCAAGCTCTTGATCCAACTTCTCTTTAAAAGCTGTCATCCACTAACACCTCCCACTCACTATTCGCTAATCGTTCCTGTAACATTTTCCTCGCCCGATGCAATCTGGTTTTAACCGTATTTTCTGCACATGGAAGAATATCTGCAATTTCCTTAACCTTCAATTCCTGATAATAATAAAGAATGACGACTTCTCTATAAGTAATAGGTAGCTCAAATAACGCTTTCGTTATGGTTGCCCGCTCATCCTGGGCTAGTAACATCGTTTCTGGTGTTTGTTTACTTGCACCAATATGTAATTTTTCCAACAGTAGATGGCGTTTATTTTTCCAACTTCGCAGATAATCATGACTTTTATGTACCGTGATTTTAACTAAATAGGTCTTTAGGGATGCTCTTTGTTCAAAGCGATCCTGTTGCCGATAATAAGAAAAAAAGACATCCTGGACTATTTCTTCAGCTATTGCCCAGTCCTTTACATAAAGATAAGCTACTCGTAAGCAATATTCTCCGTGTTCTTCCATAATGGCCGCTAAATGCTCACTCACCCAAACACCTCCTATTCACATTCACTCTATAGTCGTAACCCAATCTTAGTTGGTTTCAAAAAAAACCAAAAAGTTTCATTAACACGATGGTCATAAAATGAAAAAATCTTCACACAATAAAAGGGTATTTTATCTTGAATTGTTCTGGCAACCATAAATATGGATAGCCACTACCAAAGATAGAACGAACATTTTTTACACTGAATTTATTCGTATGCCATGTCGCATACTTTTTTTCTATTATCTATTGAATAACTAGCGAAAAAACTGTTATAGTGAGATTGTTTGTCTGACGTCTGACTAATTAAGATCTTTAGCTGTTCTTCTGAAATTGGAACATCAGGACAAAATATCACAGATACTTATGGAGGAACTTATGAGATACTTAATATCCCTTTGTGGATTGTTACTTGTTTTTGCCTTAGCTTTATTAATGAGTAAAAACAAAAAAGAAATAAAATATAAATATATAGTGATTATGTTGATCATCCAATTTTTATTGGCAGCTTTACTACTCAATACAACAGTTGGTTATGTTCTAATCAAAGGAATCACCAAAGTATTTGATCACTTATTGTCTTATGCAAATGCGGGTATATCCTTTGTGTTTGGTGGCTTAGCAAATGAAGGAGAATCTCCCTTCTTTTTAGCTGTTTTATTACCAATCGTCTTTATATCCGTCCTGATTGGAATCTTGCAACATTTCAAAATTCTTCCTTTCCTAATGAAATGGGTAGGATTATTTTTAAGCAAGGTAAGTGGCATGGGGAAATTGGAATCCTATAATGCTGTTGCTTCTGCTATGGTTGGCCAATCTGAAGTGTTCATTACTGTAAAAAAACAATTAGATAAAATTGCACCACAACGTATGTATACACTATGTGCTTCAGCTATGTCGACTGTGTCGATGTCAGTTGTTGGAGCTTATATGACGATGATTGAGCCAAAGTATGTCGTAACAGCCATTGTGTTAAACCTGTTTGGTGGTTTTATCATTGTTTCCATCATTAATCCCTATACTGTTGATGAAAAAGAAGATATCTTAACAATTGAAGATGAGCATAAGCAAGCGTTCTTTCAAATGATTGGTGAATATATTATGGATGGCTTCAAAGTAGCCATCATTGTTGGTGCTATGCTGATTGGTTTCGTAGCATTAATGGATTTAATCAATTCACTATTCGATATGATAATTGGTATATCGTTCCAAGAAATATTAGGCTATATCTTTGCACCAGTCGCTTTCCTAATGGGTATCCCATGGGCAGATGCTGTTGCTGCTGGCGGTATTATGGCAACCAAATTGGTGACAAACGAATTTGTTGCTATGATCAACCTTGGTGACGTTGCTGAATCCATGAGTGAACGTACACTAGGCATTATTTCTGTATTCCTCGTATCCTTTGCCAACTTTTCATCAATTGGTATTATTTCAGGAGCTGTAAAAGGTTTGAATGAAAGGCAAGGAAATGTCGTTGCTCGGTTTGGTTTAAAATTATTGTACGGCGCTACACTTGTAAGTATCCTAACAGCTATTATTGTTGGATTGATTATTTAAATTGAATAAGGAACTATTATTTGAACTGCACTCAGATAGCTGGGTGTAGTTTTTTCCTCATTTATCGCTATAAGGTTACTCCAAATTAAAAAATGTACATCACTAAAATTGAATTTAGTAATGTACATTTTTAATTTATATTTCTTTATTTCACGACAATATTGACAAGTTTGCCTGGAATAACGATGATTTTCACTAAGTTCTTTCCTGCCATGTATTCTTGAACTTTTTCATCAGCAAGCGCTACTTTTTCGATATCCTCTTTTGACGCTTCTTTCGCTACAACAATTTTCGCACGTACTTTACCAGCCACTTGCACGGCAATTTCCACTTCATCATCTACAAGTTTCGTTTCATCATATGTTGGCCATTGCTCGTATGAAAGTGTTGATTTATGCCCTAATCGTTGCCATAGTTCTTCTGCAATATGCGGAGCGATTGGTGCTATCATTTTAACAAAGCCTTCAGCATAAGCCGTTGGAATCACATCTGCTTTATAGCAATCATTGATAAAGACCATCATTTGTGAAATAGCTGTGTTAAAGCGGATGCCTTCATAATCCTCTGTCACTTTTTTCACTGTTTGGTGGTATGCTTTTTCAAGTGATTGATCGTTAGACACTTGGATTTTTGCTGACATTGCGCCATCTTCTTCATTGACAAATAGACGCCAGATACGGTCTAAGAAGCGGCGTGCTCCATCTAAACCATTTGTAGACCATGCAACAGATGCCTCAAGTGGTCCCATGAACATTTCATATAAACGTAATGTATCAGCACCATGTGACGTAATGATTTCATCTGGGTTGACGACATTGCCTTTCGATTTAGACATTTTCTCGTTACCTTCACCTAGAATCATTCCTTGGTTAAATAATTTTTGGAATGGCTCTTTCGTATGAACAACGCCTAAATCATACAGAACTTTATGCCAGAAGCGAGCGTAAAGTAAATGCAATACGGCATGCTCCGCGCCACCAATATAAATATCAACTGGTAACCATCGTTTTAGTAACGCTGGATCTGCAATGGCTTCTGTATTTGTAGGATCGATATAGCGTAAGAAGTACCAGCTAGAACCTGCCCACTGTGGCATTGTATTTGTTTCACGACGTCCTTTTTTGCCTGTTTCTGGATCGACAACATTCACCCATTCAGCAATATTAGCTAGCGGTGATTCACCAGTACCCGATGGACGAATATTATCTGTTTTTGGCAGCATTAATGGTAATTCTGATTCTGGAACTGGCGTAATCGTGCCATCTTCCCAATGAATCATTGGAATTGGTTCACCCCAATAACGCTGACGAGAGAATAACCAGTCACGTAGACGATAAGAAGTTTTCTTCTCTCCTACACCTTTTTCCTCTAACCATTCAATGGCTTTTGCAATGCCATCTGTTTTATTTAAGCCATTAAGGAATTCAGAGTTAATATGTTGACCATCACCTGTAAACGCTTCTTTACTAATGTCTCCACCTTCAAGTACAGGAACGATGTCTAAGCCAAATTCAGTCGCAAATTCATAGTCACGCTCGTCATGTGCTGGCACCGCCATAATAGCACCTGTACCATAAGACACTAACACATAGTCAGCAATCCAAATCGGCACTTTTTTACCGTTAATCGGATTCACTGCATAAGCACCTGTAAATACGCCTGTTTTTTCTTTCGCTAAATCTGTACGCTCTAGGTCAGATTTCATTTTAACTTTCTCTAAATAAGTCTCAACAGTTTGGCGTTGGTCAGCTGTTGTAATTTGTTCCACTAATTTATGCTCTGGTGCAAGCACACAGTATGTAGCACCAAATAATGTATCAGGGCGTGTTGTGAAAACGGTGAAGTTTTGATCTGAACCGTCAATGGTAAATGTCACTTCTGCCCCTTCTGAACGGCCAATCCAATTGCGCTGCATATCTTTAATAGACTCAGGCCAATCAACTTCTTCTAAGTCATCGATTAAACGATCAGCATAGGCTGTAATTTTAAGCATCCATTGCTTCATTGGTCGGCGTTCTACTGGATGACCACCACGCTCTGATTTCCCATCAATCACTTCTTCGTTAGCTAAGACCGTGCCAAGTGCTGGACACCAGTTAACAGCCACTTCATCCACATAAGCTAAACCTTTCTTATAAAGCTGGATAAAAATCCATTGTGTCCATTTATAATACTCTGGATCAGTCGTGTTAATTTCACGATCCCAATCATAGCTGAAGCCTAGCTCTTGAATTTGACGTTTAAATGTCGCAATATTTTTAGCTGTAAATTCAGCTGGATCATTCCCTGTATCAAGCGCATATTGCTCAGCTGGTAAACCGAAAGCATCCCAGCCCATTGGATGTAGTACATTGTAGCCTTGCATACGTTTAAAGCGCGATAGAATATCAGTTGCCGTATACCCTTCTGGATGGCCTACATGGAGTCCTGCGCCAGACGGATATGGGAACATATCTAATGCGTAAAATTTAGGCTTCTCTATTTCATTTTCAGTTTTGAATGTTTTGTTATCAGCCCAATATTGCTGCCACTTTTTTTCAATTTGTTCATGATTAAAACTCATTCTTTTTCCTCCTTCGATTGATCATGCTGCTCTCCATCATAATTGACAAAATATTTAAAAAATAAAAAAACTCGCCCCATTCTTAAAGAAGGGACGAGAGAATTTGTACTCCCGCGGTACCACCCAGATTAGTGATTACACTCGGCTCAAGCTTCCTTAACGCGGAAGAAACGACACACGCTGTTTCACGCGGGCAGACTCAGAAGGCGAGTTCAACTTGCTTTCTTACTAGCTCCCACCAACCGCTAGCTCTCTAAAAAGAACCACAAATCTACTATTCCTCATCACAGTCTTTACATGATATTGCATTTATTCTAATGGAAAGTATTGAAAAGCACAAGCCTTTGTTTACAGCTTACCCATTACTGAACAATTAATTCCTTTTTTTCCTTAGGCTTTGATAAATCCTTGCATTCATGAAATGCAAAATGTTGACATCCGATACATTGATTTGCGTTTAAATAATTGAAAGCCTTTGTAATCGCTTCTCCAGTATGTTGATAAAAATGTTGCGCACCTATTTTATCGTAAAGACCATTGTGCTGAAGAGCATCCTTTAAATCACCTTGCACACCCGTTACCAAAATAGTACCGCCCTGTGCCTTATAGTTTTCAATGATATTGCTAAAATATGCCTCTCCAGTAGAATCCATAAAGGGCACTTTCCCCATTCGTAATATCAAAACTCTTGGTTGCTGATGCAAAGTACTTTCAATTGTTTGTTCAAACATTTGTGCAGCACCAAAGAACAACGGCCCTTCAATTGTGTACATACTAATTTGCGGGCAATCATGCTGCTGATGCACAACATGTGGCTGTACCTTCTCACTTTTATTCGAATGGTCTGGAAGTACCTTCGTGACAACAAGCTTTTCACTCATGCGTTTCGCAAATAATAGCACAGCCAGCACAAGCCCCACTTCAACTGCTAATGTGAGACTAGTGAATACCGTTAATAAAAAGGTAATCAATAACACCAGTGAATCGCCTGATTTTAATTTTACGATATGTGCAAAATGATGTCGTTCACTCATATTCCAAGCTACGACCATCAAAACCGGAGCCATACTTGCTAACGGAATATGAGATGCATATGGAGCTAATAACAATAATGTGACTAAAACAAACACACCATGTATGATACCCGACATAGGAGATACTGCCCCTGTTTTTATATTGGTTGCTGTGCGTGCGATGGCCCCTGTTGCTGGAATACCACCGAACAAGGGCGTCACAATATTAGCAATCCCTTGACCAATTAGCTCACGATTACTGTTATGCTTACTATTTGTCATCCCATCCGCAACAACTGCGGATAATAGAGACTCAATGCCACCTAGCATCGCAATGACAAACGCTGGACCAATAAGTTGTTGTAATCGTTCAAGCGTGATGTTCGGTAAGGCAAAATGAGGTAATGTATTAGGAATTTGACCATAAGCTGTTGCAATGGTAGCAACTTGTCCTGAAAAGAAGAAAGTTGCCACAAGTGTAGAGACAACGATACCCGCTAATGCACCAGGAACCTTTGGAAAAAATTTTGGTGTGATCAATATTGTCACCAAGCATAGGACGGCAGTAAGAATACTATACATATTTGTCGTACCAAGCTGCTTCATGATTTCCTGAATATTGGCGATAAAATACTCGTGCCTTTTAACATTTGATAGTCCTAAAAAGTTGGCAATTTGACCTGTAAAAATAATCACAGCTATACCTGCTGTAAAGCCAACTGTTACAGGACGTGGAATAAACTTAATTAAAGTCCCTAGCTTAAAAAAGCCCATGACACAAAGCATAATCCCTGCCATTAAACCCGCAAGCAATAAATCTTCATAGCCATAAGTAAGAACAATGCCCAATAGAATTGGCACAAACGCCCCAGTTGGCCCTCCTATTTGATATTTGGATCCACCAAAAAGAGAAATAATAATACCTGCAATACATGCCGTATAGATCCCATATTCAGGTTTCACACCCGATGCGATGGCAAAGGACATGGCAAGTGGAATAGCAACGATTCCGACAATAATTCCTGACAATAAATCCTTCTTTACATGATGAACTGAATACCCTTCAAAGCGTCCTGTAAACAGTGACTTCATAGATAAATCTTCCCTTCGAAATAATAAGCAAAGCCCAATTTTTCATCATCATTGATTTACTTATTCTCTTCGTCACCTTCATTACTTGTCATTTCCTCTAATCTCGAAATGGTATGAACCAAATGGTTATTAAAAATATCCTTTGCCACCCCAAGTAATGCACCAATCATTGGGTCACTTAAAGAATAATAAACTTTTTTTCCTTCCTTCACGCCATAAACGATATTTTTGGCACGTAATACACTTAATTGCTGAGAAACTGCGGAACCCTCCTTCTCTAAGCAATCTTGAATCTCATTGACACTTTTATGACCATCCACAAGGAGTTCAAGTATTCTGATGCGTAACGGATGTGCTAATGCTTTAAAAAAATCCGCCTTAAACTGTTGTAAGCCCTCTTCCATAAAAACCCCTCCACATAACTACATATTCAAATATTTGAATATGTATGATTGTAATCCTGTCACAAGAATTTTTCAATATCTACTATTAAAAAAAGAGCAAAACCAAGTGCTTAACACTCGTTTTTGCTCTTTTCATTGCGACACGATTAATCTGTTACTATTTTGTTCTTCTTTAAAGGGTAATCGTAAGTTAGACATGGAATAATTGCCAATAGTACAATGACCACTAATGTTAAAACAAGAGGAATCATGCCAAATTGATCCACCATAATACCGCCAAATAGTGGACCAATCATCCGTCCTCCAGTGGCAGCACTATTGATAATGCCTTGATAGAACCCTTGTCGACCCTTTGGTGCCAGTTGATTAGCTATCGTTGGTAATGCCGGGGTATAAAACATTTCGCCAAATGTTAAGACAAGCATCGCTACTCCAAACATTTTAAAATCACTCGCAAAGGCAATAATGCCGAAGGAAAAAGCAATCAGCGTTACGCCAAATACTAACTGACGCTTTAAATTGTTTTCCCAACGCTTTACGAGCGGTGCAATGAGTGGTTGCCCAATGACAATCAGCAGGCCATTTATTGTCCAGAGTAGGCTATATTGTTTTAATCCTAATCCTAAATCTTGTGTATAAGATGAAATGGTTGCACTCCATTGAGAATACGCTAGCCAGCATAAAACGGAGGATGCACTAATTATTAACAAAGCATAGAAAGGTGCCTTGTTTACGATTCGTTTACTTTCGCTCAAGACATTTTTAGGTGCAATACTGCCTGCCTCCAAACGCTTAAATGTAAATAAGGCAATAAAAAAGAATAAAATATACATGCCTAAATTAACTTTAAACACATAGTCAAATTGATAATCTGCCACTATACCTGCAAGTGCTGGCCCTACTGCAACACCGACATTTTGTGCTAAATAGATAGTATTAAAAGCTTTACGTCCACCTTCTGGCCAAGCAGCTCCAGCCAAGGCAAACATTCCTGGGAAAACAATGCCCCCACTAAAGCCTAGTATCGTTAAAAACCACACATAATGTGGCCAGCCATGCCAAATTGTTAAGCCAACTAATGAAGCAATCGTTAACAGGATGCCAAGCATAATAGCTTTATAGCCACCAATTCTATCAAATAAATAGCCACCTAATAGATTGCCTAGTACTCCAGCAGCAGAATTCAGCATTAAGACAAAACCAGCCATTGCTAAAGATTTGCCTAAATAATCATGCATATAAATGGCATTCAAAGGCCATAAAAAAGAGTTGCCTGTTGTGTTCACAAGCATTCCGATAATTAAAAACCAAACACGTTTTGGCATAGGATGACCTCCATTATTTCGCTTCTCTAAATAGTTAGTGTATGCTGAAATACTTAAAAGCACAAGGAAAATAATTTTACCTTTTTTACAAGACTTCCATCCTATTTTCATTCGTATTTAGTTGCCCCCTGCTCTTGTTCCTTCCCATTTTTCTTCATCCAAATCATGATAATACCCTTCCCCCATGACGGAACGAAAAGCACATGATAGAATAGAGCGTTAGAGGAGTGAAATAAATGACAGAGATGAATTTTCCTTTTCCTTCAGAGGGGAAAAGATACTATACATGGAATCGCTATTTACGTAATCAATTTGGTCATAAAGTATTTAAAGTGGCATTAGACGCAGGCTTTGATTGCCCTAACCGTGATGGTACAGTCGCTTTTGGTGGCTGTACATTTTGCAGTGCTGCAGGTTCTGGTGATTTTGCTGGCAATAAGGTAGACCCAATCGATGTTCAATTTGCTGAAATCCGAGACAAAATGCATCAGAAATGGAAGGATGGCCAATACATGGCTTACTTCCAAGCTTACACAAATACACATGCTCCATTGCCGGTTTTAAAAGAAAAATTTGAAGCTGCTTTAGCGCAAGAAGGTGTTGTAGGTCTTTCTATTGCTACCCGTCCGGACTGTTTACCTGATGATGTTGTGGAATATTTAGCAGAGTTAAATGAGCGAACGTATTTATGGATTGAGCTTGGTCTTCAAACGGTGCATGAGAAAACGGCCAATCTTATTAATCGCGCCCATGATTATGCAACCTATGTAGAAGGCGTTGAAAAATTGCGTAAGCATGGCATTCGTGTTTGCTCACATATCATTAATGGTTTGCCTCTTGAAGACTATGACATGATGATGGAAACGGCACGAGCAGTCGCACAATTAGATGTCCAAGGCATTAAAATTCACTTACTTCATCTATTAAAAGGGACGCCCATGGTGAAGCAATATGAAAAAGGTATGCTAGAATTTTTAGATCAAGATGTGTATACAAAACTAGTAGCAGATCAATTAGAAATTTTACCACCAGAGATGGTCATTCATCGTATTACGGGTGATGGACCAATTGATTTAATGATTGGACCGATGTGGAGTGTCAATAAATGGGAAGTTTTGAATGGCATTGACGCTGAGCTTGAACGACGTGGTAGTTGGCAAGGGAAGTTTTATAAGGCTGAGGTTACGAAATGAAACTACAACGCGTTTTACAATATGCCCAGCAGCTACTAACGGATAGTATAGAAGAAGGAGATACGGTTGTTGATGCGACTGCAGGAAACGGTCATGACACGTTGTTTCTAGCACAACTTGTTGGGGATGAAGGACAAGTGTATGCCTTTGACGTCCAAAAAGAGGCGGTTGATGCGACACTCCTTCGACTTTTAGATCATGGTTTAGAACACCGCGCACTCGTTTTAAATAAAGGTCATGAAGAAGTCACACAGTTTGTACACAAGCCAGTAACTGCGGCTATTTTTAATCTTGGCTATTTACCTGGAAGCAACCATGATATTATTACAAGACCTAATACAACAATCCAAGCAATTGAAAATTTATTGAAGCTCTTGAAAGTGGGCGGTTTGATTGTTCTTGTTATTTATCATGGTCATCCAGGTGGAAAAGAAGAACGTGATAAGGTCATTGAATATGTAAGTCAGCTTCCACAAAAATATGTCCATGTCTTAAAATATGCATTTCTTAATCAACAAAATGATCCACCATTCGTCATTGCATTAGAGAAAATGAAAGAATATCCTATTTAATGATGACATGCTAAAAGGCGATCAACTAGTTTTATAGAAACTAGTTGATCGCCTTGCTCTTTATCTTTATCTACTTGTTATTACGTTTTTCATTATAGTCAATCCAGAAATCTGCACCTTTAATTCCTAGTTTACGAGGATCAAAGACTGGATCTTTTCCTTCTTTTTTCTGTTTCTCGTAATCTTTCAATGCGACAATAGCTGGTTTCATAATAATTAAAATAGCTATAACGTTAATCCAAACCATCAGACCAAGCCCTACATCGCCCATTGCCCACGCTAAACCAGACGTACGGATTGTACCATAGAAGGCTGCAACTAAAATGGCAATCTTCGCAATCCAAATGAAAATCTTTTCTGTACTACCTCTAAATAAATAAGCGACATTGGTTTCTGCAATATAGTAGTAAGCCATGATTGTTGTAAAGGCAAAGAAGAATAACGCAATGGCTACAAATGGAGCGCCAAAGCCAGGTAATGATGAGTCAACTGCATATTGTGTATACGCTGCACCTGCTTCAATACTTTTTGCAAAAGTCATTTGCTCATCGCCTGCTAATCCACCACTATTAAATTCTCCAACATGAATAAATGGATCTGCTCCTTCAGCTGCCTTCTCATCGTGTACATTGTACATACCAGTAAATAAAATCATAAATGCCGTAGCAGAACAAATTAATAATGTATCAATATACACAGATGCTGCTTGTACAATTCCTTGCTTAGCAGGATGCGATACTTCCGCAGCTGCTGCAGGGTGAGCCCCCGTTCCTTGACCAGCTTCATTGGAGTAAATTCCCCGTTTCACACCCCAAGCAATCGCTGAACCAATAATGCCGCCAAAAATTTCTTGAGCCCCAAAGGCACTAGAAAAAATTAAACCAAAAACTGTTGGTACTTGTGAAATATTCATAAAGATAATGACAATTGCCATAATGATATAAGCTAATGCCATAAACGGTACAATAATCTGGGCCGCATTTGCGATTGATTTAACACCCCCGATGATAATGGCACCTAATAAAACAACAATAATAAGTCCTGTGATCCATGTATCCAAACCGAAAGCGTTTTCAACAGCACCTGCAATGGCATTAGACTGCACACCAGGCATCAAAACTAACATTGCAATTAAAGCAGCCACAGCAAAAATTACTGCAAACCATTTTTGGCCCATTCCTTTTTCTATGTAAAAGGCCGGTCCACCACGATATTCTGTATCTTTCTCTTCTTTATAGATTTGAGCTAATGTTGACTCTACATACGCAGTTGCCGCACCAATGAAAGCAATTGCCCACATCCAAAAGACAGCACCAGGTCCTCCCATTCCAATCGCTGTCGCAGTACCAGCAATATTACCTGTACCTACACGTCCTGATAATGCGATAGACATTGCTTGGAATGAAGAGATTCCCTTTTCCGATTTTTCCCCTTTAAACATTAAAACAAACATATCTTTGATGTGTCGTACTTGTAGGAACCTCGTGATGATTGAGAAAAATAACCCAATCAATAAAATACCGTAAATAAACCATGGTCCCCATAAAATCCCATTCAATTTCTCCACAATTACATCCATTTTACCCCTCCAATTTTGAAATACCTTACTTTAAGTCATTATAGTATTACACTTTTCAGAAAATTACAATATTATTTTCAAGTAACAATATTTAAGTAAGTAACCTAGTAAATGGAAGGGTATAAAACTATTTAATTATATAACCAATTCTTCGAAGAGCATTATTAATAAAATCACGTATATACATAAAAATCTCTTCACGCTCTCCCTCATGAAATAAATTATGATAACAATTTTCCCATTCTTTAAACTGAAATTCCGTAAATTCTTGTTGATGTAGCCAGTTTCGAGTTTGGCGTGTGTCCGTAATTTTATCTTTCTCAGCCGTCATAATGAGCATAGGCATATTTGGCATTTCACCTTTAGGCAGCATCACTAAATTTTTCATCATCTGCTGAAGCTCTCGATACCATTTCACAGAAACAACAGACATGAGCGGTACATCATCTTTCATTTCTTCTCTACCTTCAACATTACGCGTTAATTTCTCTAAAGTAATGTCATGTGTCAATTTGACATTGGCTGTTAATGCACTTAAACTCGTTAAAGCATTTGTTAATTTACCTGGTAATAGCTTTAGTTGCAACCAAGGTGATGTTAAAATAATACCCGCACATTCATATTGCCTCTTTTGCATTGTATGGAGAATTAATGTTGCGCCTAGCCCATGCCCTATTACAAAAGTTGGTAAATTATATGAAAAAGCATTCTCAATCAGATTTCTTGTATATTTATTGTACAATTTGAAGTCCTCATCATGGACACGGGCAAACCTTGCATCCACCCCATGATTCGGTAAATCTCCCATGACTATGTGGAAGCCTTCCAATCTTAATTTTTCTATCAGCCATGCGTACCAACGGTGATTTTCATAAGCACCATGAAGAATAGCAATCACAGCTTTTGCTTGTCCATCAGCTTCCCATTTCCACATTTACATAGTCCTCCTAAAAAATAATTACACTTTAATTATAGCGAAATAAATAGCACATTTTAATTTTATATTTCCATAAAGTTGCGTATTTGATACGATAATACTACATTATAGAAAGAAAAGAGGCGATTTTCATGATTTATCCATTTAAAGATAAAATGCCAAAGATCGATCCGTCCGTTTTCATTGCTGATTACGCAACTGTTACGGGCGATGTAACAATTGGTGCCGAAACAACCATTTGGTTTAATACGGTTATTCGTGGTGATGTTTCCTCAACGATTATTGGTAAACGTGTCAGTATCCAGGATCTTTGCTGCTTACACCAAAGCCCAAAGTATCCGCTCATTATTGAAGATGAGGTAACAGTTGGACACCAAGTCACTTTACATAGTTGTACAATTCGCAAAAATGCCTTAATTGGTATGGGTTCCATTATTTTAGACGGAGCTGAGATTGGAGAAGGTGCATTTATTGGAGCAGGAAGCCTAGTACCTCCTGGTAAAGTCATTCCTCCGAATAGTTTAGCATTAGGCCGTCCAGCAAAAGTTGTCCGTGAATTAAATGCAGAAGATAAAGAGGATATGGAACGCATCGTACGAGAATACGCAGAAAAAGGTCAATACTATAAATCGCTTCAGAAATAACTAACATACACAAAAAATCAATACTAACGAAAAAATCCCTCGCGTTTCCGTGTAACGAATTTGTTCACGAATCCTAGCGAGGCATTTTTTGTAAAAAAACAAAAGGGGCAATGTTGCCCCTTTTCTTATTAATACATTAGAATAATTTTCTAACGACTTCATTACTTTAGTTCAATAGTTTATAAACGTGCTTTTTCTCGTAGTGCATCTGCTTTATCAATTTGTTCCCATGGTACATTTAAATCTGTACGACCAAAATGTCCATACGCAGCCGTTTGTTTATAAATTGGACGACGTAAATCAAGCATTTTAATGATACCTGCTGGGCGTAAATCGAATAGCTCGCGTACCCATTCTACGATCTCACTTTCTTTCGCTTTACCTGTACCAAATGTATCTACCGCAATAGAAACAGGCTGAGCTACGCCAATTGCATAGGCAAGTTGTACTTCAGCACGTTCTGCTAAGCCCGCTGCTACGATATTTTTCGCTACATAACGTGCCGCATATGCCGCTGAACGGTCTACCTTTGTTGCATCCTTACCAGAGAATGCACCACCACCGTGACGTGCATAACCACCGTATGTATCAACAATGATTTTACGTCCTGTTAAACCAGCATCTCCTTTTGGCCCACCGATTACGAAACGGCCAGTTGGGTTGATGAAGTATTTCGTGTTAGCATCTAATAATTCACTTGGCACGACTGGAGCAATAACAAATTCTTTTAAATCCGCTTGAATTTGTTCAAGTGTTGCTTCTTCATCATGCTGTGTTGAAATAACAATTGTATCCACGCGAACGGGTACATTATTGTCATCATATTCAATCGTTACTTGCGTTTTCCCATCAGGACGTAAATAGGCAAGTTCACCTGATTTACGTACTTCTGTTAAACGGCGTGCTAATTTGTGTGCTAAGCTAATTGGTAATGGCATTAGCTCTGGTGTTTCATTACATGCATAGCCAAACATTAAGCCTTGGTCACCAGCACCTATTGCTTCAATATCCGCATCTGTCATAGAGCCTTCACGTGCCTCTAATGCTTGATCAACACCTTGTGCAATATCAGGTGATTGTTCACCAATCGCCACAAGCACCGCTAAGTTTTCAGCATCAAAGCCATATTTACCTCGTGTGTAGCCTATTTCTGCTACAGTGTCACGAACAATACCTTTAATATCTACGTAAGTAGAGGTAGTAATTTCTCCTGCTACTAATACTAACCCTGTTGTTACAGTTGTTTCACACGCTACACGTGCATTTGGATCTTCTGCTAAAATAGCATCTAAAATGGCATCCGAGATTTGGTCACAAATCTTATCTGGATGTCCTTCTGTTACACTCTCTGATGTAAACAGTCGACGGTTTGTCATTTGGTTTTCCTCCTAAATACTCTTACAATAAGTAGTTGTGTATGAATACGGTACTCATTACCCATGTCAAGTCCGCTCCTAAGGATTGAACTCTCAAGCCGTTACTGCTGCTTTTAACACGAGGATTTCGAAAGATCCGTCATTATAATAAGGAAAGAACTACATATACTTACCTTTACATTGATTTTTAACAATAAAAAAATCCTTTTCTCACGTTACTTTACATGAGGAAAGGAATAATGACTGCGTAACCTTTCACTCTTATCGTTCAAGGGATGTTCCCTTGCATCAGGTTGGCACCAACGCATGTCGTGAAATAGTTCATGCAGGTTGCCGGGTTTCACAGGGCCTGACCCTCCACCAGCTCGGGATAAGAGTATCCGTTCAATCTCATGTTACTGAAAAGGTCGAACGTTGTCAAATATTTTCTTATGTATTACTGTATAAAAAGGAAAGAACAGATTAAACAAAAACTTTTCATACTTGGATGATGATGTAAATAGAAGCAAATTAATCCCTACAACATACCTAGCTACTTGTGGTAACATATGTGTGGCTCAATTTTCGCGCCTAATTACTGTAGGATTGATGGTATTCTACTCGAAAAACATTATTTTTTGTCAGTTTATTGAAAAGTGATAAAAACTCTAAAATAATTTCTTAATTAGTATAGATTATTTAAGCAATTGTGTTATACTATTTTTGAAATTAAGAAAAAATCCCTCTAAATCAAGGGAATACTATAAAAAAGGATGGTATTTAATCGATGAATTCAGTAGAAATTGCAAACGAACTGAAGGAATTATTAAACGGCGGTAACATTAATGTTCAACTTTCAGTACCACAATTAGCAGAAAAAGCTACCTCTCGTGGTGAAGCAATGTTAACAGTAGATGGCGCAGTTCGTGCAGAAACTGGCAAATACACTGGTCGTTCACCTAAAGATAAATATACGGTAGAAGAAGAAAGCACAAAAGATCAAATTGACTGGGGTAAAGTCAACCAACCAATCTCCTCTGAAGTGTTCGATAACCTATACGTAAAAGTAATAAAATATTTAAAAGAACGTGACGAGTTATTCGTATTCAAAGGCTTTGCAGGTGCTGACAAAGATTCACAATTAAGCATTCAAGTCATTAATGAATACGCTTGGCACAATCTTTTTGCTCATCAATTATTTATCCGTCCAACAGCAGATGAATTAGCTTCTCATGTTGCCGACTTCACTGTCATCTCAGCTCCTAACTTTAAAGCAGATCCTGCGGTTGATGGTACTGCTTCTGAAACATTCATCATCGTATCACTTGAAAAGAAAATTATCTTAATTGGTGGTACTGAATATGCTGGTGAAATGAAAAAATCTATCTTCGGTATCATGAACTACTTATTACCACAACAAGGTATTCTTTCCATGCACTGCTCAGCAAACGTTGGTGAAGCTGGCGATGTGGCATTATTCTTCGGTCTATCTGGTACTGGTAAAACGACATTATCAGCTGATCCAGATCGTAAGCTAATCGGTGACGATGAACATGGTTGGTCTGCTAATGGTGTGTTCAACATTGAAGGTGGTTGCTATGCAAAAACAATCAACCTTTCTGCTGAAAAAGAACCAGAAATCTACAATGCAATCCGCTTCGGCTCTGTTTTAGAAAACGTAGCTGTTGATCCAGAAACTCGTATTTGTGACTATGATGATGGTTCACTAACAGAAAATACACGTGTAGCTTATCCAATCCAATACATCGAAAATATTGTTGATCCTTCTGTTGCAGGTCATCCAAAAACAATCATCTTCCTAACAGCTGATGCATTTGGCGTGTTACCTCCAATCAGTAAATTAACAAAAGAGCAAGCAATGTATCACTTCCTAAGCGGTTTCACTTCTAAACTTGCTGGAACTGAACGTGGTGTTACTGAGCCAGAACCAGTATTCTCTACTTGCTTCGGTTCACCATTCCTTCCACTTCCTGCAACAGTATACGCAGAAATGTTAGGACAAAAAATTGACGAGCACGGCGCACAAGTATTCCTAGTGAACACTGGTTGGACTGGTGGCGAATATGGTACAGGTAGCCGTATGAAACTTTCTTACACACGTACAATGGTACGTGCAGCAATCGATGGTAAATTAGCAGGTGTTGAAACGACACAAGATGCTGTGTTTGGTTTACACATTCCAACAGCGGTTGAAGGTGTACCTTCAGAAGTGTTAAACCCTCGTGAAGCTTGGGCAGATAAAGCTGCATACGATGCAAAAGCTGCTGAGCTTGCAGGCTTATTCAACGAAAACTTCAAGAAATTCTCAAACGTTTCTGAAGCTATCACTACACTTGGTGGCCCATTAAAATAACGACTAAATAAAAGACAAAGGGAACAAATTATTCGTTCCCTTTGTCTTTTTGTTTTCTTCTATGCTTTATTGTTGTTTCATCCACTTGCAAAGAGCACGAACAGTTTCACGATTTTTTGCTGGTGGATATTGATGTGCGTAGTTAAGATCATACCACGTTTCGAATGATTTATTTGCATCCTCTAAAAAAAATGCCAACTGTCTGGCATGTTCTATATCCACATTTTCATCACGATAGCCATGAATGATCAGTACAGGAGCTGTTATCTGCTCTATCTCAAATAGTGGCGTTCGCGCATCATACGCTTCTGGGACACGATTCGGTGTTCCTCCAATAATGCGTTTCATCATCCTTCGCATATCTGTGCGTTCCCAATAAGTGGCCGTTGCATCCGAAACACCTGCCCATGTGACAACCGAGGTAATATCTTTTCTTAAAATGGCTGTCCAAAGAGCCATAATTCCCCCACGAGAAAAGCCAAAAACATGGATATTGTCATTACAGTATTGCTTGAGTACATCTACGGCATAGACAGCATCATAACGATCTGCCCCTGCAAACTCGTCGCGACCCTCTCCACCACGATTTCCACGATAGTATGGGGCAAAGACGATAAAGCCCTGCGCCGCAAATTGAGCAATACGAGAGGGTCTTACCATTCCAATGCTTTGCATGCCACCTCTTAAATATAAAAAGCCATCATATGTACCTTCTGTCTTTGGTTCCGCTAATAATCCTTTTATACGTAAGCCCTGTGATAGATAGGTTATTTCTGTTAGTCGTATGGCTGGATTGGGTGAGGGATAGGCACGTTTTTCCACAATTTCACCCTTGTATGTCACGGTCTTTCAACTCCTCCAGCATTTTCTTCATTCCCTCATCCTTCATATGAAAACTCAAGTTAGGATGCTGGGTAAATTCTTCATCTGTTAACCAAAGCATGCCTGACGTTTCTAAATCAAATTCGATGTCCTCTTGCGCTAAAAATTGTGCAGTGAAAACGGTTTTACAAAAAACGATTTCATCATGCACTGCATACTCTGCGAACCATTGAAGATTTTTCACATGAACACCCGTTTCTTCAAAAACTTCTCGAATCGCCGCCTCCTCTAATGTTTCGCCTTCTTCTAATTTCCCCCCTGGTACTTCTACACCACGTCGTTTATGAACCGTACATAACCATTTATTTTCATGCTTTAAAAGGACAAGGACGTGTTTAGGTTCTACTTTAAATTCGCCTCTTGTAAAACTCAAATCTACTTGTAGGCCATGTAAATCTGTAAATGTTAACATCTCTTCAACCTCACGTTCTTTCTTGTTGCAAAACAAAAGTTACTCTCTTCTTCATTACTTCTATATTTATGGACAGAATTTAATCATCATTCCTATTCCTATTCCTATTCCTATTCCTATTCCTATTCCTATCTATAATAACTATAGTGTAATTCTACAAAGACAAGCAACTCTAAACTACAGTCTGGTAAAGCATGTAAAAAAGCGTGCTTCCTAGGAAGACACGCTTTTCCATAGTGTTGAAAAACAAAACAGTCGATTGAAAGGTAGAAATGGATTTCCGTTGCAGGCTACTTGCTTTCCTGTGGGCGAGCGCCGAGCTGCTTCCTCTGCTACCGCTCCG
Source organism: Lysinibacillus sp. FSL K6-0057 (assembly GCF_038630885.1). Classification (NCBI taxonomy): domain Bacteria; kingdom Bacillati; phylum Bacillota; class Bacilli; order Caryophanales; family Bacillaceae; genus Lysinibacillus; species Lysinibacillus sp. FSL K6-0057. The sequence goes on from NZ_CP152047.1 coordinate 3,846,486, forward strand.
TGCAGGGGCTCACCTGTCTCGCTATGATCTGACCCCAAAAATATAAACTTTTTTACGAAGCTTTTCGATACTCAACGGGACTTTTTCCGTTGAGTTTTCTTTTAATCCGCTCATGATTGTAATAGTAAATATACTCTGCTAATGCTTTTGTAAATTCTACATAGTTTTTAAACGTAGTTGTGTACAGAAATTCTGATTTCAGAATACCAAAAAAGCTTTCTATCACGGCATTATCTAAACAATTTCCTTTCCGTGACATACTTTGCTTGATTTCATGTGTTGCCAATAACGCTTTAAAACGTGGTATTTGATATAACCATCCTTGATCAGAATGAATGATTAAGCCACTCTTTTTCGATAACTTTGTATACATAAACGCCTTTTTAAAAGACTGTTGAACTAACTCAAAATTAGGTGATTTTGATACCTCATATCCAACGATCTCTCGATTGAATAAATCTAATACAGCCGATACGTAGATTTTTTGACCGTTTATTTTAAACTCTGTGACATCGGTTACCCATTTCTGATTGGGTGCAGAGGCTTCAAAATCACGTTGGAAGACATTCTCTGCGACATAGCCGACTGTTCCTTTATACGAACGATATTTTTTAGGGCGTACTGTCCCTTTTAAGCCCAATTCTTTCATCAATCGTTGGACCGTTTTATGGTTGATGAAAATCCCTTCATTTCGGAGGGCAAGACAAATACGACGATAGCCATAACGCCCCTTATGGTGATGAAAAAGTATCTGGATTCGTTCTTTAATCGCCTGATATTTATCTGGTTTTACCCATTTTTGAAGATGATAATAATACGTACTTTTCTTAAGTTTCGCGACTTTTAATAGAGCTTGAAGTGGAAATTCCAGCCTTAGCTCATACACAGCTCTCACTTTTTCTTTGGTTTGAAGGCTTCCTTTTCTTGAACTAAGGCTTTCAACTTTTTTAAATAGGCATTTTCCATCCGTAAATACTCAATTTCCGCTTTTAACTCTTCCGTTGTTTTTTCATTTAAATCGGACGAAGGTGGTTGTTTTTTTGGCATTGATCGGTGCTCCTTTTCTATTTGATAGAGCACCTCTCCAGCCTTAGACATCCATTGTTTTTTCCATCTCCGAATGGTTTCACGAGAAGGAATATTAAACTTCGCAGCAGTCTGAAGGAGCGAATCGCCCGTCTCTATCAGGTGTTGAATTACTTTTATTTTAAAAGAATCTTCGTAATTCGTGAACCCTTGAGGACGAATAATTCCTTCAATGCCATGATAGCGATATAATTCAATCCATAATCGAATGTACTGTCGATCCCTCTTTAATCGATTGGCAATCTGATACGTACTTTCCTTTTCTTCAATGTAAGCTAGAACTGCGGCTAACTTTTGTTCATCAGAAATCACTAACTGCACCCCCTATATTAAATTTTTCAAGTCCAATATTTTGGGTGCAGTTCACTATCCCACGGGAGTCAAGTAGCCTTCCACTCCAATCCCATAAATATTTAACTTTTTAGCAAAGGTTTTCAGATAAAGTAAAGGTGTTCCCTACTCTTTATTGAGGGGTGTTGTCATACATCACTTCTCCACATTGAAAATAAAAATCCTATCCCCCTAAGAATACAGGTATTGGGCTATTTGATTGCTATGCTAGTATGAAAAATAGTAAAGACACTTTGCAGAATGGTTGATTGGAGTGGAGCCAGCGTTACTCCTAGGGGATTTTGCGTCACTGATGAGACCCTGGAGCGAACGGAAGTGAGTGAAGCGGCTCATCGGACGCCCCCTGGAAAGGACGCTGGCGGAACGGAAATCAACCCCTCACCTTGCTAAAAGGTCTTTTTCTGCTAGTGACATGATCTTTTTTCAACAACATAGAAAAGCGTGCTTCCTAGGAAGACACGCTTTTCTTTAAATTACTTGCTGACCGTCAAAGTAGACGATAGGGCTTTTCACAACACAGTCGATATGAACATCTGACGCATTGGCTCCACCGAATGGCGCATTACTGCCAAAAGCAATATGGATTGTCCCATATACCTTCTCATCCTCTAATACATTGCCACATAGGATGGCACTTTTATTGGCTCCGATGCCAAACTCTGCAATGATTCTACCATTTCCTTCACCAAGTAAGGCCAGTAGACGTGGACCATCAGGACCAATTGCTTCTTCTAAACGACCATTCTTAATTTTTAATAATAATGGCTCCTTTAAGACACCGATATTAGCAATAGAACCATCTACTAAAATCTCTCCATTTGCAGATGTTTCAATTGGCGCAATATATGATTCTCCTGAAGGAATGTTCCCGTACTCACCAGGTTGACGAATAACACCTGTGGATCGAATTCCTAAACGGCCTTCTACACTAAATGTCAGCTCATGGCCATCCTTGACAATGCGAATATCTTTTGCCGTATCAAGTAAAAGGACATATTTTTCTACCATGGCTTCAATCTCCTGTGCATCTGCATGAAGGGCACCTTGCTCCAGCATCTCCAATGTCACACCTGGCATTGTCGCTACACGTCCGCCCTTTTCACAGGCATATTTACGAGCCATTGTATGTGTTAAGGAGTGGGAGGTAATACAAAGTGTAACATCCGCATTCGCCATAAGCTCAGAAACTGCATGGATGGGCTCCTGTCCAGATTTGTCTAACAGGGGCATCACCATGAGCATTGTATTTGCTGTAATTGACAGTCCAGCTTCATAAAAGATTTTTGCGATGTCTTGTTTGTGACTATCTGTCAAAATTAATAGTGACTCTGATGATTGAACATTTAAATTGCCTTTTAAAACATTTAGTGCAATGTCATGTAAATGCTGCATAATAGGACTCCTTAATTAAAATTCAAATGATATCTACGAATAATTCCTTCTATTTCATTTCTAGCTTCCGTCAGAGGTCCCAAAAACTCTGGAACACGTTGCTCTGTAAAACGATAGATTGGTCCAGAAACGGTAATAGATGCTACGACCTGTTCTTCACTATTGAATATAGGCATAGCTAGCGCCAATACATCAACAGAATACTCACTATTACTAAGGGCATAGCCGCATGATCGAATTTTTTCTAGCTCTGCCCGTATTTCTGTAGCATCTGTCATCGTATTATTCGTATAAGCTGTTAACGGTTCATCTATGACCTTTGCAATTTGCTCTTCATTTAAAAAAGCAAGCATCGAACGATAAGATGCTCCTACATAAAGTGGCGATCTACTTCCTCTTGAAACTGTAAATTTCACCTTATTTACAGGTTCTGCTTTTAGTAAAGTTAACGCTTCCAGTCCATTCAGTACGGTAAAAATGGCTGTTTCGCCAGTGACATCCTTTAATTTATCAAGAACTGGCATACATAGCTGATCTATGTTTAATGAATCATACATATTCATACCTATTTCCCATAATGCTATACCAAGTGAATATTTTTTCGTTATAGGATCTTTTGTAATAAACCCATTATTTTCGAAGGTTTCAAGAATGCGATATAAATTTGTATGATTCATATTCATCGCCAGTGCTAACTCTCGTCCACCCCATGTTGGCTTTTCCTTTGTAAACATTTTTAAAACCGCAATTGATAAATTTAATGTCTTTAGCATATCTCTCATCCTTCTGATCTATTTATCTGTACAAACGGCTGCAAATCTCTCTCTTAAGGGGGAAATAATCGACAGATTTAGCAGCCGTCAGCACCTGATATCACTTTATCAAAAGTAAGAGAGTAGCTAATCTCTTACTTTTGATATAGGAAATCAACAGCAGCAGTTATATAAACTTTTGCACAGCGTACGATATCCTCAACACGCACTTTTTCATTATAACCATGAATACTTGGTAAATAAGCTGGGCCGTATTGCAATACAGGAATATCGTATTGTCTGAAATGACGAGCATCACTGCTTGCCCATTGCATGACACCATATGCCTCTTGCCCTGTGACGTACGAAATATTTTCCACTATCGATTGGCACACAGGATTTTCAGCAGGCGTATAATTGGCTACACTTTTGAAGCCAAAACGTTGGATCGAATAATCGATAGCCAAACCATCTAGTTTATTTGTCAAGATTTCTGTTACCTCTTCTTGTGTAATACCAAATGGTAAGCGACAATCGACTTGAACCTTACAGTAATCTGGGATTACGTTGGACTTCGTACCTCCCTCAATTGTACCAATATTTACAGTAATTTTCTCTAAAACTTCTTGATATTTCAAGCGATCTTTCTCCACTTCACGCATGTATTTTTTTGATACCTCGATAAGTGGCTGTACCTCTTCTGGAATCGTAATTTCTACATCCCATAGTGTACGAATCTCTTGAATAGCTCGAATAGCATCGACAATGGCATTTCGTCCAGCCAAAGGTGATAGACTTCCATGTCCAGGTTCCCCACGCACTTCTAATTCAAACCAGTAGGAGCCCTTTTGTCCAATTGTTGGATTTAAAGGTGAAGATGGCTCAGCGATTAAACAACCATCTCCCTGCACATAGCCGCGCTCTAACAGCCAAGGAACACCAAACTCGCCGCCCGTTTCTTCATCTGGTACAATCGCCAAAGTTAATTTCCCTGGTAGTTCAATGTTCAGTTTCTTTAATAGCTTTGTTGCAAAAATAATACCCGCTAAACCGGCTTTCATATCACTTGCTCCACGGCCAAGCATCCAGCCATCCTTCACTTCTCCTGAAAACGGATCAAAATCCCATTTTGATAAATCACCGACAGGAACAACATCTGTATGACCACAATAAACGAGTTCCTTTCCTTCACCATTCCCAATGGAAGCTACTAAATTAAACATTTTATCTGCAGCTTCATATTTTTGATAAGTAATGCCAACATCATTTAAATAGTTTTCGATAAAAGCTGTTATTTCAGTCGTATCCCCCGGAGGATTGACACTAGGAATTTGAATAAGTTTCGAGCAAAACGCTATCAATTCATCTTGATGATTTTCAACTGCATCTACTAATTGAGCTTTAAGTGCTTGTAAATCATTCATGTGTGTGTACCTCGTTTCCTTTCGTTTGTAAGTGACTCATGCTACCATATAAGCCTTTCATATGTGTAAATTGTGTTTCATCAAAGAAAGAGCATTTATTAGCACCATAAGTTTTTGCTACCTCTAATACAAATCGCACAACATTTTCTACATCCGTGACATGCGTTGCACCTGTTGCACAGCCTGCCACAACAGATTCAGTTGTAATCGCTACACCTACAACAGGGCTAGATGTTGCAACAGCCGGTTGTAAAATACTATTGATATGGAATAAACCATTACCATATGGTGTAATGTCTTGCATCGTAATCGGTAGAACAACTGGAGAAATGCCAGCTGATTGTGTATACACTTGCAATAAATCATCACTAATTTTTAATATGTAACCTTCTTTGACTGTTGGCGTAATAGCAAATCCTTTATGGTTACATACTTGATTGCCTTTTGTTGTATCAATGGATAGAATAGCATCCATTGTATCTTCTACTTCATTTTCGTTCATGACACTAATATCCACTGGAGAGTTCATAAATGGCACTGGCTCATGTGGTAAGGTTGGAGCTGTTGGACAAATATGTGTGGAGAAAATAACGTCACCCTCTAATTGATCACCCTTTAAGGCCATATCAATAGCTTTTGCTGCCCCTGCCAAACATGCCAGTGCGCCATCTCCATCTGATACAAAGCCTGTCATTTCAGGACGCGCCCCAATACCACCTAAGCGTCCAATAATTCCTAATGTAGGTGCATTCCCGCCTGAGGATTTGCCGTTCTTTCCTTTCACGAGGACGCGAACAAAATCAGTTGAGCCGCTTTCGCCTTGAATAGTTTTTACCTTGACATCTGCTGTGGAATCAATATTGTGTAAATATTCTTTAATCGTGGCTCCGTTTACATAAATACTATCCATTACCTCGTATAATTCAATAACATGCTTCAATGACATAATCAGTCCGCTCCTTTTTCTGCTTCAATAAAATTTACATTTCGTTAAATCGATGATACTTCTTGCTGTATTGACGTAAATAAATGACATGATACTTGATGTGTAGCTGTTACTGTATCAAGTGTCGGTTGAACGTCTGCACATTTTTCTGTAGCGAAACGACAACGCTTATGGAATGCACAGCCACTAGGAGGATTTACTGGGCTTGGAACATCGCCAGATAAAATAATGCGTTCCTTTTTATCAAAAGGATTTTCCTTAGGAATGGCTGATAACAAGGCTTGTGTATAGGGATGTTGAGGGTTTTCATATATTTCCTTGTATGTGCCAATTTCCACTATTTTCCCTAAATACATGACGGCAATCCGATCACACATGTAGTTCACGACATTTAAATCATGTGAAATAAAAATATAGGTTAAGCCGAATTCTTTCTGTAAATCTTTTAATAGATTGATCACCTGTGCCTGTACAGAGACATCTAATGCTGAAACAGGTTCATCACATACAACAATATCTGGATTGAGTGCAAGGGCCCGAGCAATATTAATGCGTTGTCTTTGTCCACCAGAAAACTCATGTGGATGGCGCTTTGCATGGTATGCACTTAATCCAACTGTTTCAAGTAATTCAATAACACGCTTTTTACGTGATGCCTCATCACCAATACCATGGATAACTAGTGGCTCAGCAATAAGGTATTCAATCGTTTTCCGAGGATCGAGTGATGCATAAGGATTTTGGAAAACCATTTGTATGGATTTTCGAGCAACGCGGATATCTTTTGTATTTAAGCTTGCTAAATCTGTCCCCTTAAATTCAACCATTCCCTCTGTTGGTGAGATTAGCTGGTTGATTAAACGAGCAACCGTCGATTTACCACAACCCGATTCGCCCACAATCCCCAGTGTCTCCCCTTTATATAATTCAAAACTTACACCATCTACCGCTTTCACAAATTGTGTTGATTTTTTAAAAGGAATTGAACTTTTAATGGGAAAGTGCTTTTTTAAATTACTTACCTTTAAGACAAGTTCATTGTGCTGTTGCATTAAAAATTCCCTCCTTCCTTGCGACAATTCGATCTTTTGCTTGTAAATGACAGGCTACAAAATGGTTGTCCTGTACTTCCACTAAATCAGGCACCGTACTACGACAAATATCTGTTGCTAAAGGGCAGCGTGCTGAGAAGTGACAACCACTATGTGGCATCGTTAAATCTGGCGGGCTACCTGGAATGGCTGGCAACCTTTGTTGCTCTTGTGTCCCCATTGTAATTTGAGACTCTAATAATCCCCACGTATAGGGATGTAACGGTTTTTCATAGAGCTGTCTTGTTGTAGTAGACTCTACTGTACGACCTGCATACATAACATTTACTTTGTCACATAGTTCCCAAACCACACCTAAATCGTGCGTAATCATAATGATGGCTGTATCGTGTTCTTGTTGTAACTTTTTCATTAAATCAAGAATTTGAGCTTGTACAGTGACATCCAGTGCAGTTGTTGGCTCATCGGCAATGAGTAGTTTCGGGTTACAAGCAAGGGCAATAGCAATCATGACACGCTGACGCATTCCTCCTGAAAATTCGTGAGGATACATTTTTAATCGTTTCTCTGGCTCAGGAATACCAACCATTTTTAACATATCAACGGCTTTGATAGCTGCATCTTTCTTCGATATTGTTTCATGTGCTTGAATGACTTCAATAATTTGATTGCCCACCGTTAATACAGGATTCAAACTTGTAATTGGATCTTGGAAAATCATTGATATGTCATTGCCTCGCACATTGCGCATTTCCTTTTCAGAAATTCCTATTAAATCGCGGCCATTAAATAGAATTTTTCCATTCGTTATTTTTCCTGGCGGAGATGGAATTAAACGCATGAGAGCAGTGGCTGTCACACTTTTTCCTGATCCTGACTCTCCCACAATACCTAGTGTTTCCTTCTTATTTAATTGTAAATTTACTCCATTAACAGCTTTCATTGTAGAGCCGCCACTTTTAAATTCTACTGTTAAGTTTTCTACATCTAGTAAACGTTCAGTCATGACTCCACCCCCTTCCATTAAACTTTCATTTTCGGATCTAATGCATCGCGCAATCCATCCCCTAAAAGGTTAATCCCAAGAACTGTTAATAAAATACAGATGCCTGAAAATGTCGCCATTTGGGGATTTAATACTAAAAAGTCTTTACCATCTTTTAAAATACTGCCCCATGAAGCTGTCGGTGGTTGAACGCCTAATCCTAAAAAGCTAAGGGCAGCCTCTGAAATAATAGCGCCAGCTGTACTCATCGTTCCATAGACAATTAAAGGAGCTAAACAGTTCGGTAATATATGGCTAAAAATGATTCTCGTATGTGTAGCACCTAAAGAATGCGTCACTTCAACGAATTCTTCCTCTTTTACACTTAAAACCTGTCCACGAACAAGTCGTGCGAAACCTGGAATATTAGCAATACCAATCGCAACAATAACGTTGACAAGTCCTTGCCCTAAAACCGTCATTAACGTAATAGCTAGTAAAATAAACGGAAATGCGAAAAGACCATCCATTGTGCGCATGATGATCGAATCAATGCGACCACCAAAATACCCTGCTACTAAACCTAACAGTGTGCCAAATACAGCACCAAATAGCACCGCTGCAATCCCAACAATCATCGATATGCGTGTACCGTAAACTAAGCGACTAAACAGATCACGGCCATAGTTATCTGTTCCTAGCAAATGTCCCTCTGTATTCATTGGTAAAAATGATTTACCGACAATCATTTCATTCGGTGGATGGGTAGCAATCAATGGGGCAAAAATAGCAACAATGCCCATTAAGGTGACAATGATTAACCCAATTGTCGCTAATTTATTTTTTAGCAACTTGCGCAATAACGTATTTCTTTTTCTCGTTTCATTGACGATTGCTTGAGTCATTGTTATTTTTTCCCTCCATCCGATTCTAAATTGACCTTAGGATTGACCACTTTATAAAGCACATCAACTACTAAATTAACAAGCACAAAGATAAACGCAATGAAAATAACAGTACCTTGTACGACTACAAAGTCACGTTTATCAATGGCATCTACAATTAATCGACCCATACCAGGCCAACTAAAAATCGTTTCTGTTAATACCGCCCCGCCCAGTAAATTAGAAATTTGCATTCCTAGCACCGTTAAAATCGGTGTTAGGGCATTTTTAAATGCGTGTTTACCAATCACTAAATATTCTTTAATACCTTTAGACCGAGCTGTTTTAATATAATCTTGCGAAATAACCTCTAACATACTTGAACGGGTAATCCGTGCAAATGTCGCCATTGGAATTGTTGCTAAAGCAAATGCTGGCAAAATTAAATGCTTCAAATAGGTCCATAGGCCATCGCTGATATTCCCCATCCCAGTCGCAGGAAACCAACCAAGGTTAACACTAAAGAATAAAACAAGCATGATGCCCAACCAGAAAATTGGCATGGATACACCAACTAATGACACAAGCATAACAACATAATCAATCATTGTATTTTGCTTTCTCGCTGCAAATATTCCTGCTGGAATACCAATCACGACTGCTATTAACAATGCTGCCAATGCCAGTATCACTGTGTTAGGGAACCTTTCGAGAATAAGCCCGATGACAGACTCACTATAAGAATAGGAATATCCTAAATTTAACTGTGCTAGATCTCCTACATATGAAATAAATTGCGAAGGCATGGATTTATTTAATCCTAGCTCTTCTCTTAAATTCTCTACATCTTCTACACTAGCTTGTGGTCCAAGCATGACTGAAGCCGGGTCACCAGGAATCATTCGCGTAATAATAAAGACGATAATCCCTACTACTAGCAGTGTGGGGATGAGGTTAACTAACCTTTTTAAAATAAATGAGCCCATCTTAGCAAGACCTCCTTTTCATTATTAGAATCAGTGGTTCATATTGTGAATAACCACATACTACACCACTTAATAATTGTTTGTAAATATATTTTTTCTGAATCTTTGTAATTTTTTATTTACTTTCTGTTTACAAGTGTGCTAATTTTATTCTCGAACCTACCATTTTTGAATCAACGGTTCATATTGTGAAACAAAAACTAAGGAGGCTAGTGCATATGAAGAAATTAAACGTAAGAAAGTCTTTACTACTTCTCTTTTTAACTTTACTAATTGGTGTTTTAGCTGCTTGTGGTGGGAACAATGAAAAAAGTACTTCAACAGATGAAAAAGACGGAGAAGCTACTTCAGGCGGCACATTAAATGTCGGTCTGTCAGCCAATGCCAAAACATTTGACCCTATCAAATACACGGGGGTTTATGAATCACAGGTAATGCGTCAAATGGGTGATACGTTAGTTGTTTATAACAAAGATCTATCCGATATCATCCCTTCATTAGCAACAGAATGGAATGTTTCAGAGGATATGTTAGTTTACACGTTCAAATTACGCGAAGGTGTAAAATTCCAAAAAGGTCAATATCAAGATGGCCGTGAAATGACAGCTGAAGATGTGAAATACTCTTTAGAACGCTCTGCCAAAGAATCCGCTATGAATCGTTTAAGTGGTGTGACAGAGGTGAAAGTGCTATCTGATTATGAAGTAGAGGTTCACTTAGCCACACCGAATGCTGCCCTACTTGCTATGCTAACGGATGCAGGGAATATCATTATTCCAAAAGAAGAGATTGAAGGCTGGGGCGATAATTTTTCTGAACACTTTATTGGTACAGGTCCATTCCAATTAACAGAGTGGAAAAAAGATCAAGAGGTAAAATTAGTTCGTCACGAAAATTATTGGGGTGATAAGCCGAATATCGATAACTTAACAATGAAGTTTATCTCCGATCAAAATATGATGACGAATGCATTACGTTCTGGAGATATTGATATCGCCATGGATGTCAAAGGCCAAAACCGTGAAATCATCAACCAAGATAGCAACCTTGAGCTTTTAACAAATCCAGGTCTATCCATTGTTTACCTTGATCTTAATAACAAAGTAGGTCCGACTGCTGACAAACGCGTTCGTGAAGCTATTTATATGGCAACAAATGTAGAGGAAATCATTTCTGGCGTTAACCAATGGGGTGGCGGTGATGTTTCATACTTACCATTACCACCTGGTTCATGGGGGTATGATAAATCGTTAGTTGATTTAGTACCAAAATATAATCCAGAAGAAGCAAAAAAATTACTAGCTGATGCAGGCTATCCTGATGGCTTCAAGACAGACATTTTCGTATCAGAAGCACGTGTTCCTTACGCAACGATTTTCCAAAGTCAGTTAAAGAAAAACTTAAACATTGATGTGGAAATTAAAGTGCTTGAATGGGGTACTTACAGTGATACTGTCGCAAAGGGTAATGCGCCAATGAATATTGGTGGCTGGACTTGGTATCCAGATCCATATTTCTTCCTTTATCAGTTATTCCATACAAATCAAATTGGTGCGTTAGGAAATGGTAAAGGTTACAGCAACCCAGAAGTGGATAAATTATTAGAGCGTGCCGTATCTGAAACAGTGGTGCAAGAAGAGCGTGCAAAATTATACCAAGAAGCATTAAAGCTGATTTTAGCTGATGTGCCACGTATTGAATTAGAGGCGACACAAACGGTTGCAGGTGTAAACAAAAAAGTACAGGGCTTTGAGGTTTCTGCTGATAACTCCGTACAAATTGTACATCCGAATGGTACAAACGTATCCATTACTAAATAATTAAACTGGAAAAGTGGAGATGATCGTCTCCGCTTTTCTCTTCATAAGGAGAGATCTGATCCAATGACTCGATATATAAATGGACTTGTTTTTAATTCCGAGACTCGTAGCTTTACTAAACAATCGTTTCAAGTACAAGGGCAATACTTTGAATCCGCTACTAGCCTAGCCGAAACAGAATTGGATTTAGATGGCTACTATATTACACCTGGCTTTATCGATAGCTGTTCACAAATCGGTTTAGCCGAAATAGGAATTCGTTGGGAGGGTGATGATAGCTATGAATTTGATTCACATCTGCAATATTCTGTAGTTGATGGTATTTATCCATTTGATACTGCATTTCAAAAAGCCATATCTCATGGGGTGACAGCCTCTCATATTGTTCCCTCTCCTAAAAGCTTGATCGGTGCAAAAACGGCTATTATTCATCATACACATACAACCGTTGATGAAATGGTCATTTCAAAAGATGTGGCGTATTCCTTCTCTATTGGACATCAGGCAAAAAGTACATTTTTCGCTGAAAAGAAAAAACCACTCACTCGCATGGGCATCGCCAAAATTTTAAGAGAAACATTACAACAAATTCAGCGGCAAGAACCGTCGATTAAAAAAATCGTTATTCGAGCACACAAAGCCGTTGATCTTGAATTCATTAGCCGCCTTCAACAAGAATTTGCTTCGATCTTTGATTTTCATATTATCCATGGCACTGAAGTTCCGCTCCTTCAGGAGACATCCTTCAATACAATTATTGCTGGTCCAACATTTCGATATATCGAGCATAATGAGATGATGGCGCTATCACCAAAACTGTATAACCAGCTGTCCAAACACAATATTCCATTTGTTTTTTGTACAGATCATCCTGTTAGTAGCACCTCTCATCTAACGTTAGAAGGTTGTTTGGCTGTAAGAGAAGGTATGACACGTCAGGACGTGCTATATGCTCTAACAACAGGAGCTGCAAATTTCCTTGGTATCGCCCACAAAACAGGCGCTATTTGTAATGGTCTTTTTGCTGATTTTGTGATTTGGGATAAGCATCCATTAGATTTAGATGCACAGGTTGTCGCAACCTATATTAAAGGAACAAAAGTTTATGCACGGGAAGAAGGGTTTACACAATGATTATTTATCATCATGCAAAGTTTCTTACAGTCAATGAACAAAACGATACTTGTGAGCAGTTATGGATCGAAGATGGGCGTATTGTCTATATTGGTCCAGCGAAAGAAATCCCCCCACAAGCAGAGCTAGTTGATCTACAGGGAGCTTATGTCACACCAGGGTTAATTGATATTCATGCCCATGTTGGAACGTGGGCTGAAGTTACTGAAGACATTAATGATGCCAATGAATATAGCGAACCCTTTACACCTCTTATGCACGCTTTAGATAGTGTAGATATCCGACACTTTTCCTTTCAACATGCGTTAGAAGGTGGCGTAACCACTGTACAAACCGGTCCAGGTAGTGCCAATGTCATTGGTGGCATTTGGAGTATTCTTAAAACAGCAGGACCTACCCTTGCCTCTCGAGTTTTAGTAGAACGAAGTGGTTTAAAGGGCGCCCTAGGGGAAAATCCGAAAAACGTCTTTGGCAATCAGTATAAACGCAAGCCAATGACTCGCATGGCCATTGCACAGCTTTTACGGGATGGTTTCCAACGTGCCAGTCAACTCAATGAACAACAACGAGCAGAACAAATTAAACAAAATGCTGAGTTACGCCCATTTATTGAGGTACTTCGAGGCGACATGCCCCTTCGCCTTCACTGTCATAGAGCAGATGACATTATGACAGCTATAAGAATTGCCAAAGAATTTAATGTGCAGCTTCATTTAGAGCATTGCACAGAAGGCTATCTCATTGTCGATGCCGTTAAAAATAGTGGGTTTCATGCAACGCTTGGCCCTTATATGTTAACACCATCTAAATATGAAACGCGTCATTCTACTCCAGCAATTGCAGCCATTTTTAAAGAGCATAATATTCCGTTCGCCATCATGACAGATCATCCATTCGTACCAATTCAATACTTAAAATATTGTGCCACAGAAGCGATTCGTTATGGTTTAGATGAAGACACAGCCCTCAAAAGTATTACGATCAATGCAGCTAAGCTCGTACAGCTAGATCATCGCATTGGTAGTCTTGAGGAAGGCAAAGATGCTGATTTTGTTGTTTGGTCACATCCTATTTTTGAAACAGAAGCAAAGGTTTTACAAACTTATGTAAATGGACAAAAATATTACGAAGCGGAGTGAGCACAATGCAACATTCGAAAATTGCCGTTGTAACAATTGGTCAGGCACCACGCAAAGATATGGCAGAGGATATACAGCAATTAAGAGAAGCAGGTTTACATGTTCATGAATTCGGTGTACTGGATTCACTTTCCTTAGAGGAAATTGCTACCCTTTCTCCTTCTCGTGAAGATACTGATGTGTTAGTGACACTTCTTACCAATGGTCAACAAGTAAAGCTCAGTAAACAAAAGCTTATGCCCTATATTCAGAGATGCATTGATGATCTACATGAATTCACTTGGATACTACTTATGTGTACAGGAGATTTTTCGAATAAATTATCCTATAAAAATCTTTTACTGCCTGATCGTATGATGACGAATTTAGTGAAAGGGTTACATACAGAATTAGCCATTGGTTTAATAGGTCCTGAACCAGAACAACAACGAACAGTTGCAGAGAAATGGCAAAAAGCACAGTTCGATGTAACCTTTTCAGCTAGCTCCCCATACCACTTTGATCAGCAACATTTATTGGCAAATGCACAACGATTAGAAGAGCGAGGAGCGGATTTGCTTATCCTTGATTGTATGGGCTATTCCACAACGATGAAAAACATGATTAAAGATCAACTCACTATCCCCATCATCGTCCCTCGAGAGGCGGTTTTTACAATTTTAAAAGCCATTTGTTAATAGAAGAAAAGGTCACTTCTGAATTAGTGACCTTTTCCCTTATTCGCTAGACACGTTTATTAAAATAAGGAAGCTGCTCAACGAATGCCTTCGTATCATCATCCCCATATTCATGAACAAGTGCATAGATTTTCATTAATCTTTTATCTATTTCATCATTTTCCCTATCTAGGTGATACTGTATATACGGTAACTGTGCACGCCATGCATTCGAAATTTCCAACAGCTGCATTTGCTGAAAGATCCTCTCAAAAACATCTAATGCTTGTCGATCTACATTCAGTTCAAAATTCCATGGTCCTGCATATGGATTTGTATAATAAGTTCTATTGGCAAGTGAAAAATATACGCGCTGACGATCCATCTTTATGATTCACTCCTTTTTCCATAGTATGGAGTGATAGGTGTTGTTTTATTCGCTTTTATGTCAAACTTCCTTCACAATTAATAGGACCAGATAATTTATAATAGGTATGATGAATAAAGAACGGAGTGAATACTATGAGTTTAACTACGCTCTTAATAGTCGCAGTTATCATCGTTATCTTTATCACCCTTGCGACGATTATCAGTGTCAACCGTGCCTATGCCTTTAAACATACTGTTGATGAAAAACCGAAGCAAAGCTATCATCAAGAGGAGAATTAATTATCATTACTTGAATTTGGAGTGAAAGCAATGGGCGTACCTTTACCAATTATCATTATGATTGCCATGATGATGCTAATGTTTGGCGTTTCCGTCATTATCATTATGAAGAAAAAAAATAATATCTTTACACAAACAATTGATCCAAAGCCTGAACAAATCACAGCTCAGCAAAAGGAAGAGCAGCGATGAAATACCCCTTTATTTGGCTCATTCGGTTTTATAGAAAATTCATTTCACCTATGACGCCACCGACTTGTCGTTTTCATCCTACCTGTTCTTCTTATGGCCTCGAAGCTTTTCAAAAGCACGGTGCATTCAAAGGCTTCCTTTTAACGATTACACGTATATCCAAATGCCATCCATTTCATCCTGGTGGCTTTGATCCTGTGCCTGAAAAATGGCCTTCGAAAAAGAATTAATTTTCGCAGGGCATTTTTTTCTTGTACTTTTTTAAGTTGTGCGTTATCATAATAACTGTTCTAAAAAATAAATCGTAATGATTACTATTTAAGAGAGGTATCTTATTATATGAAAAAACTGTATTTAGTATTGCTAGTCG
Organism: Lysinibacillus sp. FSL K6-0057; assembly: GCF_038630885.1. Lineage (NCBI taxonomy): Bacteria > Bacillati > Bacillota > Bacilli > Caryophanales > Bacillaceae > Lysinibacillus > Lysinibacillus sp. FSL K6-0057. The sequence continues at coordinate 3,862,324 of NZ_CP152047.1, forward strand.
CAGTTCTTGCTTTATTTACTGCCGCCTGTGGAGGTGGAGACAAATCGTCCACAGCCCAAAAGACTGAGGAAAAAGATAAGTTAAGTATTTATACAACGGTTTATCCGTTAAGCTATTTTGCACAGCGCATTGGTGGCGATTATGTTGAAGTATCTTCTATTTATCCAGCTGGTGCAAATGAACATACCTTCGAGCCAACACAAAAAGATATGATGAAATTAGCAGATGCTGATATCTTTTTCTATATTGGATTAGGACTTGAAGGCTTTGTAGAAAACGCTAAAAAAACATTAGAGAACGAAGATGTTACAATGGTGGCAACTGCTGATGAAGTTTCAGATGAAAAATTAGCTGTCAGCACAGGGCATGTGCATGCGGAAGATGAAGAACATGAAGCAGACACACATGACGAGCATGAGCACGGTGCCACAGAGGAAGAGCATGAGCACGAACATGAAGGTGAAGAGCATGGACATGACGAGCATGAGCATGGCGATATCGACCCACATGTTTGGTTATCTCCTACAATTAGTCAAGATTTAGCACTGGCTATTAAAAACACATTAGTTGAAAAAATGCCGGCGCAGGAGGCAACTTTTAACACAAATTATGATGCATTAGTAAAAGAGTTACAGGATTTAGATCAAGATTTTAAAGCAATGACTGACAAAGCACAAAATAAAACATTCTTTGTATCACATGCTGCATTTGGCTATATTGCAGGTCAATACGGCTTAACTCAAGTGCCGATTGCTGGCTTGAATTCACAAAATGAGCCATCCCAAAAGGAATTAACAAAGATTGTAGACAAAGCAAATGAATTGCATATTCACTATATTTTATTTGAACAAAATGTCTCTTCAAAATTAGCAGAGGTTATTCAAAAAGAAGTAGGTGCAGAATCTCTTGTCTTGCATAATTTAAGTGTATTAACAGCTGATGATGAAAAAAATGAGGAAACCTATTTCACATTGATGCAAAAAAATATTCAAACATTAGAAAAAGCTTTAAGCGTTCAATAATATGAGTAAGGAGGTGCCCCGCAATGGATGGGACACCTCCTTTATTATGACATATTTTTCTTGTGGCATTCGTTTCTCCGCTCGATAAAAAGACGCTAGCCACTTTGTTGTTTTTTGCTTAGTCATATGCTTCGCTTTTGGCTGAATTGCAACATAGGCCGTTATACTACTTTCTACTAGCATCGGTGCCCATTCAATAAAGTCAAACTGAACTAAAGTGTCTTGCTTATTGTTTTTTTGTGTAACAAGCTTCATCGGCTGTTCCACTAATTGTTGTACTGCTAACCTATTTTCGCCAATAATTGATAATCCCATATTTTGATTGAAACGATGTTGTATTGGCATTGCTAAACTTTGTCTTTTCGTTTCTTCCTGCAATTCCGTATATTTCTCGCTTGTTGCAGCAGGGAAGCTTGCATAGTCCCAGGTATGATCTTGTGCTAATTGGCGATCCGACACTAAAAAATATTGATAGCGAACTTCCCCTTTCCGATCTGGCAAAGGGTCATCCCATGTCACATCAATATGATACCAAGCATGATCAAGCTTCACTAATACCCAGGCATGTAGCTGTTCTCCTACTTTTCCAGGTACATATTGTACCTCAAAGCCCAGCATTTCTAACATTCGATATAACACTAAAGCATATGCCTGGCAGACGCCCTTATTCTCCGTTAATAATGTATAAGGAGAATATTGACTTCCTTCTGTTTCCTTGGAGTATTCCGCAGATAAGACAATAAAATCATGTGCAGCCTGTAGTTTTTCTACGTCACTTAATCCATGCATAGGCGCAATAATATTCGCCAAGGTTTGCTCTACAAATACCGCCTCCGTTTGTGATAGATGGTACGTAAATGCAAATGCAATGACAATATTATTGCTATACCCTTCGTACTTCCATTGGAAACTTGAAATATTAGTATAAATATAAGAGTTTTCAATCGCATTTTTAGTAATTTCCGTTAGTTCATCTTTTATCTCGGCTATATCACCAGTATAACGAATCGAGAATTCGGACGATAGTTGCATAACTTCTTTATTAATGAGAGATTGTAGTGTTTCAATTGTATGAGCTGTTGCTACATCTTCTTTTTCATAGTTTGCAAATACTTGCACATGACTCATTTGTAGAACAAATAATATAATGACAACATTATATATATATTTCCTCATATGAGTCATTCTCCTTTACTAAATAGTTTATGCCTCTCTTTTTTTATTATGTTAATAAATGATTAATTTCATGCTAAAAGTTCAAATAAAAAAGAAGCCTTCCTTTGTAAGAAGACTTCTTTCACAAGATTTTTATTGTAATAATTTTCGTCTCAGTAATTTATCCGCGCCATTGCGTGGAAGACTGTCTGTGATAATCATTTCTTTAGGTACTTTATATTTAGCAAGTTTCTGTATACAAAAGGCTTGTAATTGCTCAACAGATACCTGCTCATTTAACACGATAAATGCAATAGGTACCTGTCCCCATTGCTCATCAGGCATACCACATACACCCGCTTCTTTGACTGCTGGATGTGTGAGTAGCACATTTTCTATTTCTGCAGGATAAATATTTTCTCCTCCAGAAATAATTAAATCTGCCCTTCGATCAATGACAAATAAGTAACCTTCCTCATCTAAATAACCAATATCTCCAGTATGAAGCCAGCCAGCCATCGTTGCATTTTTTTGTGCAAAACGTCCAATATAGCCAGGTGTGACATGAGGACCTCGAATGCAAATTTCCCCTTCACCTTTAGCATTTGGCTCAGCAATCTTTATTTGATTAAAAAATAAAGGCTTTCCAGCAGAACCAATTTTCCGCATAGCGTCTTCACTTGCCAATGTGGCTGTTTGTGAGGAGGTTTCTGTCATCCCATATGTTTGTGCGACAGCTAAATTTAACGCATGCGCTCTCGCTAAGTAATCCACGGGTACAGGCCCACCTCCAGCTAGCATCAGCTTAAAATGAGGTGAAGCTTTCGCATTGCATTGCTCTAGTGTATGTAGAATACGTTCCAAGGTCACCGCTACAACAGACATATGGGTAACATCCCCATCCATAATATTTTGCGCGATAGCTTCCACATCAAATTGATCATATAAAACGACTTGATTGCCATATAGCAGCGACCGCACTAATATGGAAAATCCACTAATATGAAATAAAGGTACAGCACATAACCAAACATCCTGAGCCTGCAGCCCAATATTTAAAACGGAGGCAGTCGCACTAGCCTGATGATTTCCAACCGTTTGGCGAACACCTTTTGGAAAGCCCGTTGTACCCGAAGTATACATAATCGTTGTTGTTTGATGAAGAGGCCATTCCTTGGCTATCTCTAGTGCACCCTCTGCCCCTTCTTCAATCGCTGAAAATAAATGATAGGCTGTTTCAGATGGCAGCTTTTCTACATCCTCATCTGCAATCAACACTGCCACAGCCTCTGAATCCTCTAGCTGATAAGCCAGCTCTTCCTGTGATAGTCTGCGATTAAGCATCACCATCTCACATTGCAAATGCATGCAGGCATACATCATGATCACAAGCGCAGGCTTACTTGGCCCCATGATCGCAATTCGATCACCCTGTTGAATACCGAGTGCCACTAATTGTCGAGCACGTTTTATCGATTCATCATTTAATTCTTGAAAAGTCCAGCTTCGCTTTTTAAAAGTCAGTGCCTTGCGTAATGGTGTTAAATAAGCTCGTTGTAAAATCCAATTAGGATACATCTTTGTCACTCCAATCACCCTACATCTTAACGCTTTCCTGTCTAGTTTGTCTATTAATCCACGGGGTATCTACCACTTTAGTGTGTCTATCTATCACCCTTATTACAAGTCACTCTATCCTTCACATATTAACGTGCTATCCCCTACTTTTAGCTTTCTAACCAACACTTTTATTACAACCCTACTCTATCCTTTACATTTTAACGTGCTATCCCCTACTTTGAGCTTTTTAACCACCTCTTAACTACTTCTAACCACTTCTTTTAACTTTCTATCCAACACTCTTATTACAAGTCCTACCCTATCCTTCACATTTCAGATGCTATCCGCTACTTTTAGCTTTTTAACCACCTCTTAACTGCTTCTAACCGCTTCTTTTAATTTTCTATCCTCCATTCTTATTACAACCCTACCCTATCCTTCACATTTCAGATGCTTCCGCTACTTTGAGCTTTTTAACCACCTCTTAGCTGCTTCTAACCGCTACTTTTAGCTTTCTATCCAACACTCTTATTACAACCCTACTCTATCCTTCACATTTCAGATGCTATCCGCTACTTTGAGCATTTTAACCACTGCTTAGCCGCTTCTATCCGCAACTTTTAGCTTTCTATCCACCAATCCTCCTCCAGCACATACAAAAAGCTCGTATCTCCAAAAAGATACGAGCTTTACACCCTTTACTAATCAAGGGAATCTTGGGAATTGACCGAAATCTGGTTGACGTTTTTCTTTGAATGCGTCGCGACCTTCTTTTGCTTCATCAGTTGTGTAGTAAAGAAGTGTAGCGTCACCAGCCATTTGTTGAAGACCTGCTAAACCGTCTGTATCTGCATTCATCGCTGCTTTTAAGAAGCGTAGTGCAGTTGGTGACATTTGAAGCATTTCTTCACACCATTGAACTGTTTCATCTTCCAATTGCGCATAAGGCACAACTGTATTGACTAAGCCCATATCAAGTGCTTGTTGTGCATCGTATTGACGGCAAAGGTACCAAATTTCGCGTGCCTTTTTATGACCAATAATACGAGCAAGATAGCCTGAGCCATAACCAGCATCGAATGAACCTACTTTTGGTCCAGTTTGTCCAAAGCGAGCATTGTCCGCAGCAATTGTTAAGTCACAGACAACATGTAAAACATGTCCTCCACCAATTGCATAGCCTGCAACCATTGCCACTACAGGTTTTGGAATCACACGGATTAAACGTTGTAAATCAAGAACGTTTAGACGTGGGATTTCATCATCCCCTACGTAGCCACCGTGACCGCGAACTTTTTGGTCTCCGCCTGAGCAGAAAGCATGTTCACCTTCACCAGTTAGAATAATAACACCGATATTTTTATCATCGCGTGCACGTGAGAATGCGTCAATCATTTCCATAACCGTTTTTGGGCGGAATGCATTACGCACTTCTGGACGGTTAATCGTAATTTTTGCGATACCGTTATAGAACTCATACTTAATGTCTTCATAAGTATGTAGTGTAGTCCATTGACGTGTCATTGAATTGCCTCCTATAGCATTAAATTCGTCTCGTTTCTAGCGAGGCGCTAACGTAATCGTTATATTACGTTAAATACTCCTCTACTATTGTAGCAAACTCAGCGGGATTTTCCACATGAATTGCATGTCCAGCGTCATTTACTGTTAAATGCTTAACAGTATTTAAGAGCGCTTTCATTTCTAGTGCAATTTTACAAAATTTCTCATCCAATGCCCCGGTAATTAACAGGACAGGCATTTCTAGTTGCTCCAGTCTATCCCAGTTTGAAGGTTGAACTCCTGTCCCAATACCTCTCAAGCTTCCTGCGAGTCCCTCTTCTTTCTGTGAAAGCCTTTCGACTCGAATGGCTTCTCTTACACTTTTAGATAGACGTTGCTGTGAAGCAAAAAGCGGTATGTTTTCCCATGCATTGACAAATGACCGTATACCATTTGTCATTATTTTTTGTGCCAGTGCTTCATCTCGCTTACAACGTTCATTTTGCTCTTCGATTGTTCGTAAGCCAGGAGAAGCACTTTCTAAAATGAGCTGATGAATGCGACCTGGATACGTAATGGCATAGGATAAAGCGATTCTTCCACCCATCGAATAGCCTAACAGCGTAAATTTCTCTAAACTGAGTTGGCAAAATAGTTCTTCTAAATCCTGTAATTGCTCCTCCATAGAAAAACGCTGTACGTGCTGTGGAATAGCTGTTTGACCATGCCCAATTAAATCAATGGCAATAACACGAACATGAGGAAGAGCTTGTGCTAGACTATGCCATGTTGCCGTACTACCTGTAAATCCATGCAACGCAACGAGCGTGTGTTCACCATTTTCATTCCATATGTCAACATGGGTTTCAAGCCCCCGAATCATCCATTTTGTCATGCTTTTAACTCCGCATTAATTCGATTCCAAAGTCCTCGATGTGCATTCACATTCTCGGTTCTATCTGTAAATATTTCAACCAACCGTAAAGAACGTTTCTTACTTGTTGAAAATTTCTCGGAAAGCTCGTCAATTGATTCCACACGTACATAGTCCATATCATACATATGGGCAATATCACGGAATTCAAGGGCTGTTGGTGTGCCAAATAAATCCTCATAATGATCTTCAACAGTTGACTGTGGTAAGTAAGAAAAAATACCTCCACCATCATTATTCATCACAATAATCGTTAAGTTACATTCCTGATATCTGGAAGCAATCAGTCCATTGACATCATGTAAAAAGGCTAGATCACCAATCAGTAAATAACTTTCTCGATTATTTCCTTGACTGAAACCGATAGCTGTTGATACTACCCCATCGATTCCGTTCGTGCCTCGATTGGCAAAAACACGTAGATCTTTCGGTGTAGCCAATAAAAATGTATCGATATCACGTACTGGCATACTACTGCTAACGAAAATATCACTACCGTCAGGAATCATTTTGAGTAAACGACTGACTATGGCTCCTTCATCTTTTTCTACCTCTGAGTATTGCTCAATATGCATTGTAGCGAGCTGATTCGCTTTTTGCCATTCAGCTAAGTAGGTTTCCTCAATAGCTGTTTCAGTAATCGCTAATTCTGTCAGCCACTGATCGATATTCGCATGAATAAAATGCGTAGATACGCCCGTAGCATCTCTAAACATAGGGTCTTCATCAATAATCACATAGGCATTGGGCTGTGTTTTTGTTATGAATTGCATAATAAATTTCGAAACAGGCTGTGCTCCTATTCGGATTACTGTATCTGGTTGCACCAGTGCTTTGAAGTCATCACTCTTCATAATGGCATCATAGGTTGTCACGATATATGGTAAACAATCCTCTGGTACGGATGTACGCATATTCGATAAACTTTCCACAATGACAGGCCACTTCAGCTGACGCATAAATTGCCAAACAATGGATAAATCTGTACCAAGAGCTAACTCACCAATAATCATAAAGCCTCTTTTAGTTGATTGTAGAATAGAGGAAAGTTCCTGCTGATCAGTAGTCGTAGGGGTTAATTGTCCCATACTGCTGTGCTTAAACGTCACTGCTGGTAGATCCTGCTGTAAATCAATTAATAAAGGCTCACGGAAAGGTACATTGATATGTACTGGTCCAAAAGGTGCACTCGTTGCAATGGCTACCGCACGAGCAAGATGACGCTCAATAAAAGGCAATGTTGGTTCTGCACCATCTGCTAACGGAAAATCAACACTCCATTTCACATGTGAACCATATAAATTAGGTTGATTGATAGCCTGCGGAGCGCCTACCTCACGTAATTCATGTGGGCGATCAGCTGTTATGATAATCAATGGTACTCGTGCATAGCTTGCCTCCACAATTGCAGGAAAATAATTTGCTGCCGCAGTACCAGATGTACATAAGAGAACTACTGGTTTAGCAGTTGCCTTAGCCAGCCCTAGCGCAAAGAACGCAGCTGAGCGTTCATCTACCTGCCGATACATTTTTACCTGTTTAGTGGAAGCAACCGCATAAGCAAGCGGTGTTGAACGTGAGCCTGGGCTGGCGACAACATTTTCTACACCAGCCTGCACTAGCGATGCGACCATTTTATAAACATAATCTGTTAGTATTTTTCGTTCACTCATGCAATTGTCCCCCTAGCGCACGAAGCATTGGACGGAATTTGACTAATGTTTCTTCATATTCAGATTGTGGTTCTGAATCTGCGACGATCCCACCGCCCGCATATAAATAAGCTTTATCACTTAGTAAGGCAGCTGAACGTATGGCAACTGCAAATTCACCGTTACCCTCTGCATCTAGCCAGCCTATTGGCGCAGCATACAGCCCTCGATTCATCGGCTCATATTTGCGAATGGCCGCCAATGCTTCTGTGCGTGGTACACCACCTAAAGCGGGTGTTGGATGTAATGATTTAGTCAGTTGTAGGATTGTTGCGTCCTGATTTAACTGACCTTCTATAGGTGTATATAAATGTTGAATATCCCGTATTTTTAATAAGCGTGGTCTATCTGGCACCGTCATGTCCATGCAATTTTTACGGAATGTATCCGCAATCATATCGACAACATACTGGTGTTCTCCGCCATTTTTAGGATCATTTAATAAACTTTGTCCATAAGCCTCATCTTCCTCAGCTGTTTTACCTCGTTTAATCGAGCCAGCAATACAAGAAGAAAATGCACGACCCTCTTCTACTTTCACAAGCCGTTCGGGTGATGCTCCAAAAAACAATAAATTTCTATGCTCTAAGCCGAATAAATAGCTTTCTGGTTGCTCATGAATAATTTGGGAAAGCACTTGTGGTGCAGTTACATACTCTTTAAATTGCAAAGCAAGCGAGCGTGCAATGACCACTTTATCTGCCTTTTTCTCCTTAATTAATGCCGTCACTTGATCAATTGAGGCTAGATAAGGTTCCTTATATGGCTCAAAATAACTTGTGATTTCAGGTTTTGTATACGTTTTCACTTCTTTAACCTGAGCCGCATGAATTAAATGATCTCGCTCTTTTCTTAGAGCTTCGAACTGCTCCTCAGCCTGCTGATCTTGTGTCAAAAGATGAATACTCACGTATGCTTTATCATCACGTATCACAAGCTGAAACGTTGCTAATGCAAAATAAGCCTCTGGGAAATCCGTCCATTCCCCATCCACATTATTTTGAGGATCAAATGTAAAGCCACCAAACAAAATAGGTTGTAGCTCTCTTTGACCTTTTAGACAGTTTTTCGTTAATTTTTTCCATTCCGCTTCTACAGCATCAAAGCGGTCATCTTTAGCGTTGTTTTGAATGGTATGAGCATGTCCTAGTCCAACTAATGTCATTGTTTTTTCTCTATTTTGCCAATAAAATCGTTCACCTTTATAACATTCTTCGCCTGCTGCATAGAACGCCAGTGCAGAAAGGCGACTTACTTCAATTGTTTCCATATAAAAATGAAGGCTTTGGCCCAAAGAGTCCACTTCTACTTCTGTGGCTTGGTACCACTTCTGTTGCATGAAAATTACCTCCGTTGTTGCAATGTACATAATGAATGATGGTTAAAACACATCATATTTTGGTCGACAACGCAGTTATTCGTACTGTTGCTAACCGCTCTTTTTTTATTTTCAGATCATAAATGCATGTTCTATTGTATCACTTTTTTTCATTAAACAGTATGTAATAAGCTGTGAACCTACCCATTTTCTCAATCTTCGTTTAAAATAAGAAGAGTCGACAACATTTGAAGGAGAGAAAGACCTTATGACCAAAGTCATTGAAGCTGATAGGGGTTTTAAAGTTTGGTGGCATTTAACACGTCCACATACTTTAACCGCTTCATTTGTTCCAGTATTCCTAGGAACAGCTATTGCCTTATCAATTGATAAAGAAACAATTGATTTTGGACTATTTTTTGCTATGCTTATTGCAAGTATGCTTATCCAAGCAGCAACGAATATGTTCAATGAATATTATGATTACAAATTAGGATTAGATAACGAGCATTCTGTTGGGATTGGCGGTACGATTGTCCGTCATGGTGTACAGCCAAAAACAATTATGATGATTGCATTAAGCTTTTATGCTATTGCCATGCTTCTTGGCATTTACATATGTGCCTCAACGTCTTGGTGGTTAGCAGCTGTCGGACTTGTTTGTATGCTTATTGGCTTCTTATATACAGGTGGACCGTACCCAATCGCCTATTCTCCATTTGGTGAAATTGTCTCTGGCGCAGTAATGGGTATGGGCATTGTATTAATTGCCTTTTATATTCAAACGCTTACAGTAACACTGGATGCTGTGTTGCTTTCTGTACCAAGCATGATTTTAGTCGGTGCCATTATGCTATCAAACAATATTCGTGATATTGTTGGTGATACAGAGGGCGGACGAAAGACCTTGGCTATTTTGGTAGGACGTGATAATGCAATTTCCGTGTTATCAGGCTTTTTTATCGTCTCCTATTTATGGGTGATCGCTCTTGTAGCAGTTGATGGTATTACATTTTGGGCTTTAATCATCTTCCTAAGTATTCCAAAACCATTACGTGCCATTCAAATTTTCCGAGACAAAAAAGAAGCCAAAGAGGTAATGCCTGCGATGAAATATACAGCGCAAACAAATACATTCTTTGGCTTCCTATTAGGAATCGGTTTATTATTTCATTATTTCTTTTATTAAAGATGCAGCAGCCTTAACGGGTTGCTGCTTTTTTTACATAGCGTCGGAAATTTAGACTTGCAATACCATACACTTCTTCATCTGAAAAACGTGTGCGTAATGCCTCTAGTAAATTTTGCGCTTCTCCTGCATGTGCTAAGCCACTAACAGTCCTATCAATCCCATCAAAATCGGAGCCTAACCCTATATGCTCTACACCTACTAGTTCCGCTAAATGCTCCACATGCTCCACTAAATGGTCTAGTGTTGCATCTTTTCCAATAAAGAGTGGGAAATAAACAACATGGATATGTCCTCCATGCTCTACAAGTGCCTTTGCCTGCGCATCTGTTAAATTGCGTGGATGGTCACATAGTGCACGTGCATTACTATGGCTTGCAATAATATGCTTCGCTAACGGCAAGACATCCCAAAAGCTTTGCTCATTTAGATGGGAGACATCAATAATCATATCGCGCTCATTTAATAATTGTATAACTTCTTTACCAAATGGCTTTAATCCAAGGGTTGCATCCTGTTCAGCACCATGAGCTACAGCATTTTCTTCATTCCACGTTAAACCTACTAATTTCACGCCCGCATCCAGTACAGCTGTTAGCTTCGTTAAATCTTCGCCAATGGCACTACAGCCCTCTAAGCTTAAAACAGCTCCTATTTCATGTGGAGCTAATTGGTCTAACTGTGCCCAATCTGTAATATGCACCATGCCCTCTGTTTGTAAAACATGAGTATGGAATGCTTCGATTTGACGCATGACCTCAAGAAATTGCAAATTTTGCGGGATTTTTGGGTCAATAAAGATGGCGAACACTTGAGTCTCTACTTGCCCTAATTGCAATCTTTTTTGATTGGCATGTATACGCACATCCTCAGCAAAATTCGCCGTTTCAAGAGTAGTTAATTTTAAAAGTGCATCACAGTGTAAATCAATGATCTTCATATCCTCACCTCTACAGTTATTATACTGCTTTCGTGAGGAAAAACTTACTAAATTTTATCTTGTGGTGTATCAGAAGAGCCAAATTCCTCAAGCTCAATGAAATCATCTGATTTTGGGGTTGAGGATAGCACATCTTCTTCCACTGGTCGTAAATTTTCTTCTTTCTGCTCTGCATGCTCCACGCAGGTCAGAGCTTTAGGCATAGCCTCTAAGCGTCCTAATGGAATCTCTTCACCGCAGACAACACATTTACCGTATGTTCCGTCTGCCATTGCTTGAAGGGCCTTTTTAATTTCCTCCACAGTGTCTTCACGATGCTCATCCATAGCCATTTCTGTCAACTGATCCGTTAAATCACTGGCATTATCAGCGGGGTGATTATCATAATTAGATAGCTCTGTCGCTTGAGGACGCTCAGATTCCTCAAGTCGCTGTTCTATTTCTTGTAATTCTTGCTCGAGTTGTCTTTTTAATTGTTGCATTACTTGTTGATCCACAAAAATCTCCTCCTCATGCTTTTATTTTTTCCTAATTTACGATTTCTAAAACATGTCAGCATAAGGAAGACCTATTTATTTACTTGTATAAGCTATAATGGCGTCATGTAAAAATTGCGCTGCTCCTGTTGCCCCTCGCTCATCATAATAAGCCGTAAAACGTTCATCAGCTATATACATTTGTGCCAGCCCAGCATGTGCCTCTTTGGAATATTCTTTCCACGTAAAACTCAGCCAACGTTTATGCAACTCTGCTACTTCCATCGCAATGTCACTTGTAGTATCTCCAAGCTCCATTGCTTCTGCTAAACGCTCAAACATTTGCTGCTCTAACTGTTGCATCGCCTGATATTGTTGCTCTGTCATATTCATAAGCTTAGCATTAGATGCATCCACTGTTTCATCCCCATATTTCTCACGGATTTCTTGGCCGTACTGCTTTTCGTTATCCTCGATTAACTTTTCTTTAAAACCTTTAAATTTTTCTTCATTTGACATTGGTTGTTCCTCCTCAATGGATTGTATTGTTTTTTCTACTGTCTGTAAGATTGTTTCCAACTGTTCCTTGCGTTGAAGCAACTCTGCTCTATGTGTTTTAAGCGCCTCGGCATGCTGAAAATTAGGTGCCTGAATAATAGCCTGAATCGTCACTAACTTCATGTCTAATGCGCGGTAAAATAAAATCTGCTGCAACATATCGACCTCCCATTGGCCATAAAATCGATAGCCCGCCTCATTGGTTCTTGCTGGTTTCAGCAACCCAATTTCATCGTAATAGCGCAATGTTCTTGTACTAATACCTGACAACTGAGCAAGCTCCTGAATGGTATATTCCATGTAATCACCTCCATTAATGCTACTGTAAGCTTTGACGCAACGTTAAGGTCAAGAGCAGAATGAAAAATTTTTTTATTCCATATACACCCTTCGAATTAATATAATTCCATAAATACCTATAAAGCTATATTTTCAAGCCGATATGAATAGTAAATATTTCACAGGGGTGTGATAAGGTGAAGTGTCCTAATTGTCAGCATGAAAATCTTATAGACAGTAAATTTTGCTCGGATTGTGGTAATAAGCTCATAAATCCATCATTTCCAAAACAAGGTATCCCAACATGGGCAATTATCGTACTTTCAATCTGTTTTATTGCAATAGGCGGTCTAGGTTATGCATATTGGGATTTTTTTAATGATAAAAAGAGCTATACCACCGCTTACTCGGAAATTAACGATAATCAAAAGATAAATGCACAACAAGTTTCTTCAGAAGAACTCACCAAAAAACAAGAAGCTCATGCACAGCAGGTTGATCGTGTCACCCTTATAAAGGAAATACAACAAAAAGTCTTCACTGTCCTAACTAACAATAGTCAAGGCTCTGGCTTCCTATATAAAAAGGGTGGATATGTTATTACAAATGCTCATGTTATCCAAGGTGAAGTTGATGTAATGATTCGTAATGTAAATGGTCAAGAATCTCCAGGTACTGTTATCGGTATATCTGATCACTATGATATTGCTTTAATAAAGGTGCCTAACTACCAAGACACAGAGCCATTAGGCATGGAGACTGCAGAATCACCTATAGGTCTAGAAGTCATTGCATTTGGTAGTCCACAAGGTTTTGAAAATTCGGCTTCTATTGGCTATATAACAGGTAATAAACGTGATATGAAACTTGAAAATTTTATTTATAAGCAAATTTATCAGGTAGATGCACAAATTGATAAAGGTAGCAGCGGTGGCCCATTAGTTGATGTTAATACAGGCAAAGTAATTGGAATTAACTCACTACTTTATACAACTGATACAAGTACTAACTTTGCCTTTTCCATTCCCCTTTATAGTATGCTTGATCAATTTGATGGATGGATTGCTAAACCACTTTCTGCAAATGAGGTTCGGGCTATTGCGAATGTTTATGAAGGTAGTCAACAATCTACTATTGAAACAAAACCCACCAACGAAACAGACGCCTTACTAGCAGGTCAATTCGTGCAAGCATTCCGTCTCTATTATGAAATGGCACTCAATGATGGTGATTTTTATTGGATAGCTGATATGCTTTCACCTGGCAGTACAGCATATCAAGAATTGGAGAAATACATTAATGAGATTGCCTACCAGGGTCATTACTTCTATTTTACAAACAATGATGTGCTAGATGTACAATACTCAAATGGTCAATATTATGTTGACATGAATGAAACTTTTGATTTTTATGATGCACAAGGTAATTACCAATTCTATGATCGCTATAAAACTTATACAGTTATTACGGATGATTATGGTGCTTATAAAATTGCCAACATTAAGATACACCAATAAAACCTTTTACAAAGTAAAATAGCAAGCTAGTTCATCACTAGTTTGCTATTGGTTCGCATATTTCCCATGCCATACTATTTGTCGATAGTTCTCTTTATCTGTGTCACCCTCTGTATTAATAAACAGCACCCTCGCATGTTCATTTAGGTGTAAGGCATTTTTTAATTCCTTATATTGTTCATTTGTCATTATTTCATAAAAGCAACCAAATGGCGCCGCTCCTGATTCACCAGCTATAATGCGAGTGTCTGTGTCTAATGGATTGCCAAGAACGCGCATACCTGTAGCTGCTATTTCTTCCTCGCAGGAGATACTTATTTTTGTGGAGGCTTTTAAGATTTGCCAAGCCTGTGGATTCGGTTCACCGCAAGCAAGCCCTGCCATAATCGTTTGCATCTCCCCGCCAACAGAGACAAATTGATCCGTATTTTTTTTAAAGCTTTCATAATAGCAATTAGCGACATGAGGCTCAACCAATACAAAAGTAACTTCCTGCTCATAGTATTGCTGTAAAAACGCAACTACTGCTCCTGCAAAGGATCCTACACCCGCTTGCAAAAATACATGTGTCGGGGCTAGCTGTATCTGTTCAACAATCTCCTGCACAATGGTTGTGTAACCTTGCATAATCCATAATGGAATTTCTTCATAGCCATCCCACATTGTATCCTGAACCAGAACCCAGCCATTTTTTTGTGCAAGCTGTGAGGTATAACGAACAGTATCGTCATAATTCATTGTCGTAATTTCAGCAAAAGCCCCTTCACTTTTAATATGCTGTAAACGCTCAGCCGCGCTGCCAGCTGGCATATATATTCGCGCTTGAAAACCCAGTTCTCTAGCTGCCCATGCAACACCACGACCATGATTACCATCTGTCGTTGAAATAAATGTTAAATCGCCTACTTCTGCTTTTACTTCCGGAGATTTTAACTGTTCAAACGATAGCTCCTTTATATTCCTCCCAAGCTTATTGGCAATATATTGCGCAATTGCATAAATACCGCCTAATACTTTAAAGGCATTTAAACCAAATCGATAAGATTCATCTTTAACCATGATTTTTTCTACACCCATATATGAAGCAAGTGCCTCAAGATGATGGAGAGGTGTCTGCTCAAATCGCTCATATGTACGCTGAAATTGACCAACCTTCTTTACTTGTTCCAGTGTAAAATATGATAGTAATGGTGAGCCTTGGTTTGTGTTGTCTAGCTGATTGTGCACCCACTTTAATTTTTCCTTCATACCTATCTCCCCCTTTACCAATAGCTTAGTCGATCTAGCTTTAAAATACAAAATTTATTACCAAAATTAAACAGGGGTAGTCAGAGCAAGCAAATATATCAGTTATACATTGGTTTTGGACCTACAAACACCGAGAATTCCAATCTAAACCTCCAGAAAAACAATAAACCCTTACAGGATCTAATTTCTGTAAAGGTTTATTATTATCTAGCTATTTTTAAGTAAATTAAAAAGTGCAGTAGATGTAAATTCATCTACTGCACTTAGTATGACCCGTACGGGATTCGAACCCGTGTTACCGCCGTGAAAGGGCGGTGTCTTAACCACTTGACCAACGGGCCCATGGCGGAGAAGGAGGGATTTGAACCCTCGCGCCGGTTACCCGACCTACACCCTTAGCAGGGGCGCCTCTTCAGCCTCTTGAGTACTTCCCCAAAATAAAAATGGCTCCGAAGGCAGGACTCGAACCTGCGACAACCTGATTAACAGTCAGGTGCTACTACCAACTGAGCTACTTCGGAATAATGGTGGGCCTAAATGGACTCGAACCATCGACCTCACGCTTATCAGGCGTGCGCTCTAACCAGCTGAGCTATAGGCCCTTGGAGCGGGTGATGGGAATCGAACCCACGACATCAGCTTGGAAGGCTGAGGTTTTACCATTAAACTACACCCGCATAAATGGTGGG
Organism: Lysinibacillus sp. FSL K6-0057; assembly: GCF_038630885.1. Lineage (NCBI taxonomy): Bacteria > Bacillati > Bacillota > Bacilli > Caryophanales > Bacillaceae > Lysinibacillus > Lysinibacillus sp. FSL K6-0057. Next base: position 3,878,424 of record NZ_CP152047.1, read on the forward strand.
TCAGGACGGAATCGAACCGCCGACACTTAGAGCTTCAATCTAATGCTCTACCAACTGAGCTACTGACCCATTTCGTCCATGCTAAGCTTGCTCACTCTTTTGCTTCTCATGACTTTTATTTTAAAAATGGCGGTCCCGACCGGGATCGAACCGGCGATCTCCTGCGTGACAGGCAGGCATGTTAACCGCTACACCACGGGACCTTTTGGTTGCGGGGGCCGGATTTGAACCAACGACCTTCGGGTTATGAGCCCGACGAGCTACCACTGCTCCACCCCGCGATAATTTTATGCTGTTTCGAGTTTTTAAAGCACCATTTATAAAAATTTAAAACTGGAGGAGGTAGAGGGATTCGAACCCCCGCGCGGTGTTACCCGCCTGTCGGTTTTCAAGACCGATCCCTTCAGCCAGACTTGGGTATACCTCCGTTACAATATATAAATGGTGGACCTTGCAGGACTCGAACCTGCGACCGGACGGTTATGAGCCGTCTGCTCTAACCAACTGAGCTAAAGGTCCTTAAGATGGCGGCAGAGGGGATCGAACCCCCGACCTTACGGGTATGAACCGTACGCTCTAGCCAGCTGAGCTACGCCGCCAGGATCTTTATACTGGTTAATTTACTTATGGTGGAGCCTAGCGGGATCGAACCGCTGACCTCCTGCGTGCAAGGCAGGCGCTCTCCCAGCTGAGCTAAGGCCCCATAAATTTTTAGGAAATGGTCGGGAAGACAGGATTCGAACCTGCGACCCCTTGGTCCCAAACCAAGTGCTCTACCAAGCTGAGCTACTTCCCGTTGTTCTTTTGGCGCGCCCGACAGGAGTCGAACCCATAACCTTCTGATCCGTAGTCAGACGCTCTATCCAATTGAGCTACGGGCGCATTTAAAATGGTGCCGAGGACCGGAATCGAACCGGTACGGTAGTCACCTACCGCAGGATTTTAAGTCCTGTGCGTCTGCCAGTTCCGCCACCCCGGCACATTTGGAGCGGAAGACGAGGTTCGAACTCGCGACCCCCACCTTGGCAAGGTGGTGTTCTACCACTGAACTACTTCCGCATGTGCATAAGTTTTTTTATCTGGCAATGAAAATAATGGTGCGGGTGAAGGGAGTCGAACCCCCACGCCTTGCGGCGCTAGATCCTAAGTCTAGTGCGTCTGCCAATTCCGCCACACCCGCTTATTATTATTTCAAAAATGGTGAGCCATGAAGGACTCGAACCTTCGACCCTCTGATTAAAAGTCAGATGCTCTACCAACTGAGCTAATGGCTCGAAAAAATGGTGCCGGCTATAGGAATCGAACCCACGACCTACTGATTACAAGTCAGTTGCTCTACCTGCTGAGCTAAACCGGCATATGGTGGAGGATGACGGGCTCGAACCGCCGACCCTCTGCTTGTAAGGCAGATGCTCTCCCAGCTGAGCTAATCCTCCTGGGTACTATGCCTAGCGACGTCCTACTCTCACAGGGGGAAGCCCCCAACTACCATCGGCGCTAAAGAGCTTAACTTCCGTGTTCGGTATGGGAACGGGTGTGACCTCTTTGCCATCATCACTAGACTTTGTTATGTATCTCGTTTTGAAGTTGTTTACCTGTCCTTCAAGACAAGAATTATTGTATAACGTTTTCTAACATTATGCAATACTTTTTTATAAAAAAAAAGAAATTATTACGTTTTGAAGATATTTTTGTTAAGTAAGAGAAATTATTGCCCTGCAAAATATTATAGCAATTGTTGTTTCAAAAGAAAACAATTATTTTATTTTGTATATTTTCTTAACTTATAATCTATTTGAAAACAAGTGAAGAACATAGAAAATCCTCCACTCGTCTTTTCATTAAATATTTGAAAGCTCTATTTTTAATTTTGTAATATCATCAAGTGTGGTGGAAGGACCAAAAGATATTCTAAAAAATTGGCGTGCCGCTTCTAAAGAGAAACCCATTGATAAAATGGCCTTTGTTCCAGATTCACTATGAATATCACATGCACTACCCGTAGAAATACAAATTCCTGCTTCATTTAACTTTAAAAGAACATATTGCCCCTCTACTTTCTCCATCATTACCCCACAAATATTAGGTAGTTGCTGTTTACACTCAACAAGTTGACATGTTTCAGATAAATCATTTTTGAAAAAATTTCTTAAAGTCTCGTAATGTTGCAATTCATATTGATAGTTTTCAATTGCCGCCGCAAAGGCCACAATTGCAGGAGTATCTAATGTTCCCCCTCTTAGCCCTCTCTCATGGGTTACACCTGGTGTTAATGAAGGTACACGAATTGCGGGATTCAGATAAACAGCACCACACCCCTTTGGTCCACCTATTTTATGAGCTGAGATGGTAATCGCATCTGCTCCTTTTGGTATAGGTAGTTTGCCAAATGATTGCACACAATCAACATGACAGAAAATATTTGACTTTCTTGCCATCTCTACAATTTTCTTCACAGGCTGGATAGAACCAATTTCAGAATTGACATGTTGAATGGTAATCAAAGCTGTATCTTCACGAATTGTTTGTTGCAATTGGACCAGATCAACGCAACCATCCTTCTGCAATGGTAATTTCGTTACAACAAAGCCCTTTTTCTCAAGTGTATTCAAAGCTGCATGCACAGACGTATGTTCGGCTTGAGATGAAATAATGTGTTTTCCTTTTTTAGAGGCTAGCGCTAATGACAAGATGGCTATGAGATTTCCTTCAGTTCCGCTCCCTGTAAAAATTACACCATCACTATTTACGCCTAGAGCATGGGCTACAACATTTCTTGACTGCTGGACAAAATAAAGGGCTTGTCCCCCTAGATCATGCAGACTTGCACTGTTTCCATAATAACGTTGTGCAACCTCTACATATGCCTCAAGAGAATTCCTTGTCATAGGTGACGTTGCAGCATAATCCATATAAATCATTGTCTTCTTCCTCTCTAGTTCATCAGGTCTTGTTTTCTTTTTTATTTTATGTAAAGATAGGTGTCAAGACAACTGTAAAGAAGGTATAACTATGGATGTAAAGACAGACGTCCTTATCATTGGTAGTGGTATTGCTGCACTTCAGGCTGCTTTACTGCTTGAAAAACATTTTCAAATACAAATTGTTACAAAATCATCTATATATATGAGTAGCTCTTATCGTGCACAAGGTGGCATTGCTGCTGTTACAAGTGAGGAAGATCATATTCAACACCACATTGCTGATACATTAAAAGCTGGAGAGTATCATCATGAGAAAAGACATGTTGAAACACTTATAAAAAACGGCACTGCAATTATGCAGAAATATCTAAAGAATGGGCTCCCAGTTGATCGGCAGGTTGACGGAAAACCTGCTCTAGGACTTGAGGGAGCACATAGTCACCATCGTATTCTACATGCAGGTGGTGATCGTACAGGTCAGGTTTTCATAGATTACTTGCTTCATCAACTTTCACCAAAAACGAAGATAAATTGCTATGAAATGGCTTATGAGCTTTTACGTAATACAGATGGTGACTGTGTGGGAGTACTCACTAAAGGAGAAAAAGGTACAAAACGCTATTGGGCACATCATGTGATTTTAGCGACAGGCGGTGCAGGTGCCCTCTATTCAAGTACATCTAACTTTCCAACCAATACAGGCGATGGGATCGCATTAGCATTTCGAGCAGGTGCTGCCATCAGTGATATGGAATTTATGCAATTTCACCCAAGTCTGCTTTGGTGCAAAAATGAAGCAAAGGGATTAGTTTCTGAAGCTGTCCGGGGAGCTGGCGGTATCTTTGTCGATGCACAACGTCAGCCGATTATGACGGGCTTGCATGCCCAACTTGACTTAGCTCCAAGACATATTACGGCACTAGCACTATTTACAAAACGGGCTGCAGGTGAAGAAACGTTCATTGATATTGCAAACATACAAGACTTTGAAGCAAAATTTCCAACAATTGCTCAGCTTTGTCATGACAATCAAGTTCATTTACAAGATCGCCTAATCCCCGTGGCTCCAGGAAGTCATTTCTTAATGGGTGGTGTTATTGCTGATGACAAAGGAAGAACTACTATACCAAACTTATATGCAGTTGGTGAGGTTGCCTGTACAGGTGTACATGGTGCGAATCGTTTAGCAAGTAACTCACTATTGGAAGGTATTACATTTGGTCAAAAAATGGCGCAATTCATTATTCAAAAAGGGTGTCATCAAAAAAACTTTTTACTTGAAAACCAACAATGTACCGATATGATGCCACCTTTATTTAGCAAACCGCAATTACAGCAGCACATGATGCAGTTCTTAGGTATTGTCAGGAATATTGATGATTTGCAGCGTTTTGCTCAGCAATTACCTTCCATGCAATCTCTTCTTCACGTTAATTTAGAAGGGCTAGACCAAGCTAAGTTGGAATTATTTATGATGCACGTAGTCGCAACATTAATGGCACATGCAGCCATTACACGAACGGAAACACGTGGTGCCCACATTCGTACGGATAAATCCGAAATGGATGCACAATGGGCAAGTCGATGGATTATTTTTTCGCAAGGACAAATGAAAGTGAGGAACTCATTGTATGAATATCATCAAACTCGAGGAAATGCTCAAGCAATTTTTTAATGAGGATTTAGGAGATGGGGATTTATCGAGTGAATTTATCTTTTCAGCCGAACAGCAGGGGTCTTTTTCCTTTTATGCTAAAGAAAACGGGATTTTTTGTGGAGCTCTCATTATTGAGCATGGCTTTTTCCTACTCGATCGATCAATCGAAGTCACTCTTCATAAAAAAGATGGAGAGATGGTTCAGTCAGGTGATGTGCTTGCTGTGATTAAAGGGCCCTTACAAAAGTTATTAATAGGTGAGCGTGTCATTTTAAATCTTATTCAGCGTATGTCTGCTATTGCAACGGCGACCCATCTTGCCGTTCAAGAAACCGTAGGTACGCATGCAAAAATATGCGATACCCGTAAAACAATACCTGGACTGCGTATGCTGGATAAATATGCTGTTCGAATCGGTGGTGCTTTTAATCATCGTAATGGTCTGTATGATGCAATCATGCTAAAGGATAATCATATTGCCTTTGCTGGTAGCATAACAAATGCAGTTCAATCCGCTAGAGCGAAGGTTGGTCATACTGTAAAAATCGAAGTTGAAATTGAAACAAAAGAACAGCTAGAAGAAGCTATCAACGCTGGAGCAGATATTATTATGTTTGATAACCGTAGTCCAGAAGAGATACGTGCATGGCTTCCTACTGTCCCTCCTTCTATTGCAACTGAAGCATCTGGGGGCATCACACTTGAAAATTTAAAGGCATATGCCCAATCGGGTATTCAGTGGATTTCACTTGGCTCCTTAACACATTCAGTTAAAGCTTTTGACATTAGTGCACTCGTTCAAATGAAAGGAGATCATTCCCTTGTCCATCACTAGTTTATTACAACAAACGACACTACTTCCTGAGCATTATCGGGCACTATCCGTAAAGGAAATGGAATCTCGTATTTTATCAATAAAGAAAAAATTAGGTCCTAAATTATTTATTCCTGGGCACCATTATCAAAAAGATGAGGTCATTCAATTTGCTGATGCAACTGGAGATTCTTTACAGTTAGCTCAATTATCCGCAGCAAATAAGGAAGCTGAACACATCGTATTTTGCGGCGTGCATTTTATGGCAGAGACTGCTGATATGCTGACAACGAAACAACAATATGTCTATTTGCCAGATATGCGTGCTGGTTGTTCAATGGCTGATATGGCAGACATTTATCAAACTGAACAAGCTTGGCCGATTCTTCAAGAACTCTTTGGTGATACGATTATCCCTCTAACCTATGTCAATTCAACTGCAGCTATTAAAGCCTTTACTGGAAGACATGGTGGTGCTTGTGTCACTTCATCGAATGCTAAGGAGCTTGTTCAATGGGCATTTACACAAAAACAGCGTATCTTCTTTTTACCTGACCAACATTTAGGAAGAAATACTGCCTATGACTTAGGTATTCCTCTTGAAAATATGGCTGTTTGGAATCCTCATAAGAACATGCTCGAAACAACAGAGCCCCTTGAAAATATTCAGGTTATTCTTTGGAAGGGTCACTGCTCTGTGCACGAAGGTTTCACAGTTCAACATACAGAGATTATTCGCAAAGCACACCCAACTATGAGAATTATTGTTCACCCTGAGTGCAGTCGTGAAGTTGTAGCAGCAGCTGATGATGCAGGCTCCACAAAATACATTATTGACACAATCAATCGCGCTCCGAGCGGATCTTCATGGGCCATTGGAACAGAAATGAACTTAGTCAATCGCATTATTAAGCAGCATCCAGATAAACATATTGTCTCTTTAAATGAAAACTTTTGTCCTTGCTTAACAATGAATCGTATTGACCTGCCGCATTTGTTATGGAGCCTCGAAAGTATTGAGCAGGGGCAACCTCATAACCGTATACAAGTAGATGAACATACTACTGCTGAAGCACTTAGCTCACTTGAAAGAATGCTAGCTAGAGGATAAATAGATAGGCTTTATCAACAGAAAGGTTGTATAAATAACCTTTCTGTTTTTTATGGTGATATAACATCTGCTTTAAATAATTTAAATGTCTGCCATTTTTGCCCACAATGCTAAAATTGACATGACTTAAGGCGCTATGATACTGTCGATTTGGAGGTGATACTAAATGGCTTTTCAATCGAAAAATATCTTTATCAATTTACCAGTGAAAGATCTAAACAAATCTATCAACTTTTTTAAGGAATTAGGTTTTGAGTTCAATCAACAATTCAGTGATGAAACAACGGCCTCAATGATTATTAGTGAAAATATCTTTGTATTAATAATGGTGGAAGAACGATTTAAAGGGTTTAGTAAGAAAGAAGTTACAGATACTACTACTTCTGCAGAAGCAATCTTATGCCTTTCTGTCGAAAATCGAGAACAAGTAGATCAATTAGTGAATAAGGCACTTGCCTCTGGTGGTAAACCTTATAGTGAACCACAAGATCACGGATTTATGTATGGTTGGGGTTTTCAAGATGTAGACGGGCATATCTGGGAAGTAGTTTATATGGACGAAAATGCATTGAATCAAGCGTAAAATTTATATCTATGAATATAAAAAAACAGTAGATGCAACTGCATCTACTGTTTTTAGTATGACCCGTACGGGATTCGAACCCGTGTTACCGCCGTGAAAGGGCGGTGTCTTAACCACTTGACCAACGGGCCCATGGCGGAGAAGGAGGGATTTGAACCCTCGCGCCGGTTACCCGACCTACACCCTTAGCAGGGGCGCCTCTTCAGCCTCTTGAGTACTTCCCCAAAATAAAAATGGCTCCGAAGGCAGGACTCGAACCTGCGACAACCTGATTAACAGTCAGGTGCTACTACCAACTGAGCTACTTCGGAATAATGGTGGGCCTAAATGGACTCGAACCATCGACCTCACGCTTATCAGGCGTGCGCTCTAACCAGCTGAGCTATAGGCCCTTGGAGCGGGTGATGGGAATCGAACCCACGACATCAGCTTGGAAGGCTGAGGTTTTACCATTAAACTACACCCGCATAAATGGTGGGTCAGGACGGAATCGAACCGCCGACACTTAGAGCTTCAATCTAATGCTCTACCAACTGAGCTACTGACCCATTTCGTCCATGCTAAGCTTGCTCACTCTTTTGCTTCTCATGACTTTTATTTTAAAAATGGCGGTCCCGACCGGGATCGAACCGGCGATCTCCTGCGTGACAGGCAGGCATGTTAACCGCTACACCACGGGACCTTTTGGTTGCGGGGGCCGGATTTGAACCAACGACCTTCGGGTTATGAGCCCGACGAGCTACCACTGCTCCACCCCGCGATAATTTTATGCTGTTTCGAGTTTTTAAAGCACCATTTATAAAAATTTAAAACTGGAGGAGGTAGAGGGATTCGAACCCCCGCGCGGTGTTACCCGCCTGTCGGTTTTCAAGACCGATCCCTTCAGCCAGACTTGGGTATACCTCCGTTACAATATATAAATGGTGGACCTTGCAGGACTCGAACCTGCGACCGGACGGTTATGAGCCGTCTGCTCTAACCAACTGAGCTAAAGGTCCTTAAGATGGCGGCAGAGGGGATCGAACCCCCGACCTTACGGGTATGAACCGTACGCTCTAGCCAGCTGAGCTACGCCGCCAGGATCTTTATACTGGTTAATTTACTTATGGTGGAGCCTAGCGGGATCGAACCGCTGACCTCCTGCGTGCAAGGCAGGCGCTCTCCCAGCTGAGCTAAGGCCCCATAAATTTTTAGGAAATGGTCGGGAAGACAGGATTCGAACCTGCGACCCCTTGGTCCCAAACCAAGTGCTCTACCAAGCTGAGCTACTTCCCGTTGTTCTTTTGGCGCGCCCGACAGGAGTCGAACCCATAACCTTCTGATCCGTAGTCAGACGCTCTATCCAATTGAGCTACGGGCGCATTTAAGATGGTGCCGAGGACCGGAATCGAACCGGTACGGTAGTCACCTACCGCAGGATTTTAAGTCCTGTGCGTCTGCCAGTTCCGCCACCCCGGCACATTTGGAGCGGAAGACGAGGTTCGAACTCGCGACCCCCACCTTGGCAAGGTGGTGTTCTACCACTGAACTACTTCCGCATGTGCATAAGTTTTTTTATCTGGCAATGAAAATAATGGTGCGGGTGAAGGGAGTCGAACCCCCACGCCTTGCGGCGCTAGATCCTAAGTCTAGTGCGTCTGCCAATTCCGCCACACCCGCTTATTATTATTTCAAAAATGGTGAGCCATGAAGGACTCGAACCTTCGACCCTCTGATTAAAAGTCAGATGCTCTACCAACTGAGCTAATGGCTCGAAAAAATGGTGCCGGCTATAGGAATCGAACCCACGACCTACTGATTACAAGTCAGTTGCTCTACCTGCTGAGCTAAACCGGCATATGGTGGAGGATGACGGGCTCGAACCGCCGACCCTCTGCTTGTAAGGCAGATGCTCTCCCAGCTGAGCTAATCCTCCTGGGTACTATGCCTAGCGACGTCCTACTCTCACAGGGGGAAGCCCCCAACTACCATCGGCGCTAAAGAGCTTAACTTCCGTGTTCGGTATGGGAACGGGTGTGACCTCTTTGCCATCATCACTAGACTTGCACATGGATGTGCTGGCTTCTGCGTTGCAACACGGATGTTGCGTTCTTAGCAGAAGTTCCTTTTAAAAGCTTCAAAATACATAGTATCTTAAAAACTTGTTGAAAGTGTTGTTCTTTCAAAACTGGATAAACGATACATTGAATGGTTCAAACGTTTTGGTTAAGTCCTCGATCGATTAGTATTCGTCAGCTCCATGTGTCACCACACTTCCACCTCGAACCTATCTACCTCATCGTCTTTGAGGGATCTTACTTACTTGCGTAATGGGAAATCTCATCTTGAGGGGGGCTTCATGCTTAGATGCTTTCAGCACTTATCCCGTCCACACATAGCTACCCAGCGATGCCTTTGGCAAGACAACTGGTACACCAGCGGTGTGTCCATCCCGGTCCTCTCGTACTAAGGACAGCTCCTCTCAAATTTCCTACGCCCACGACGGATAGGGACCGAACTGTCTCACGACGTTCTGAACCCAGCTCGCGTACCGCTTTAATGGGCGAACAGCCCAACCCTTGGGACCGACTACAGCCCCAGGATGCGATGAGCCGACATCGAGGTGCCAAACCTCCCCGTCGATGTGGACTCTTGGGGGAGATAAGCCTGTTATCCCCGGGGTAGCTTTTATCCGTTGAGCGATGGCCCTTCCATGCGGAACCACCGGATCACTAAGCCCGTCTTTCGACCCTGCTCGACTTGTAGGTCTCGCAGTCAAGCTCCCTTGTGCCTTTACACTCTACGAATGATTTCCAACCATTCTGAGGGAACCTTTGGGCGCCTCCGTTACCTTTTAGGAGGCGACCGCCCCAGTCAAACTGTCCGCCTGACACTGTCTCCTGCCCCGCTAAGGGGCATGGGTTAGAATTTCAATACAACCAGGGTAGTATCCCACCGACGCCTCCTTCGAAGCTGGCGCTCCGAGATCTCTGGCTCCTACCTATCCTGTACAAGTTGTACCAAAATTCAATATCAGGCTACAGTAAAGCTCCACGGGGTCTTTCCGTCCTGTCGCGGGTAACCTGCATCTTCACAGGTACTATAATTTCACCGAGTCTCTCGTTGAGACAGTGCCCAGATCGTTACGCCTTTCGTGCGGGTCGGAACTTACCCGACAAGGAATTTCGCTACCTTAGGACCGTTATAGTTACGGCCGCCGTTTACTGGGGCTTCAATTCGCAGCTTCGCTTGCGCTAACCACTCCTCTTAACCTTCCAGCACCGGGCAGGCGTCAGCCCCTATACGTCACCTTACGGTTTTGCAGAGACCTGTGTTTTTGCTAAACAGTCGCCTGGGCCTATTCACTGCGGCTCTCATGCGCTTGCACGCTCAAGAGCACCCCTTCTCCCGAAGTTACGGGGTCATTTTGCCGAGTTCCTTAACGAGAGTTCTCTCGCACACCTTAGGATTCTCTCCTCGACTACCTGTGTCGGTTTGCGGTACGGGCACCTCTCACCTCGATAGAGGCTTTTCTTGGCAGTGTGAAATCAGGAACTTCGTCCATACGGACTCGCCATCACAGCTCAACGTTACAGTGTGCGGATTTGCCTACACACACGCCTTACTGCTTGGACGCGCATATCCAACAGCGCGCTTACCCTATCCTACTGCGTCCCCCCATTTCTCAAACGGTGAGGAGGTGGTACAGGAATATCAACCTGTTGTCCATCGCCTACGCCTATCGGCCTCGGCTTAGGTCCCGACTAACCCTGAGCGGACGAGCCTTCCTCAGGAAACCTTAGTCATACGGTGGACGGGATTCTCACCCGTCTTTCGCTACTCATACCGGCATTCTCACTTCTAAGCGCTCCACCAGTCCTTCCGGTCTGACTTCAACGCACTTAGAACGCTCTCCTACCACTGACATCGTAGATGTCAATCCACAGCTTCGGTGAATCGTTTAGCCCCGATACATTTTCGGCGCAGCGTCACTCGACCAGTGAGCTATTACGCACTCTTTAAATGATGGCTGCTTCTAAGCCAACATCCTGGTTGTCTGTGCAACGCCACATCCTTTTCCACTTAACGATTACTTTGGGACCTTAGCTGGTGGTCTGGGCTGTTTCCCTTTTGACTACGGATCTTATCACTCGCAGTCTGACTCCCGTGTATAAATATCTGGCATTCGGAGTTTGTCTGAATTCGGTAAACCGGGATGGCCCCCTAGTCCAAACAGTGCTCTACCTCCAGTATTCTCATCACGAGGCTAGCCCTAAAGCTATTTCGGAGAGAACCAGCTATCTCCAAGTTCGATTGGAATTTCTCCGCTACCCACACCTCATCCCCGCACTTTTCAACGTGCGTGGGTTCGGGCCTCCAGTAAGTGTTACCTCACCTTCACCCTGGACATGGGTAGATCACCTGGTTTCGGGTCTACGACCACGTACTATTTCGCCCTATTCAGACTCGCTTTCGCTGCGGCTCCGCCTTCTAAAGCTTAACCTCGCACGTAATCGTAACTCGCCGGTTCATTCTACAAAAGGCACGCTATCACCCATTAACGGGCTCTAACTACTTGTAGGCACACGGTTTCAGGATCTCTTTCACTCCCCTTCCGGGGTGCTTTTCACCTTTCCCTCACGGTACTGGTTCACTATCGGTCACTAGGTAGTATTTAGCCTTGGGAGATGGTCCTCCCGGATTCCGACGGAATTTCACGTGTTCCGCCGTACTCAGGATCCACTCAGGAGAGAACGAACTTTCGACTACAGGGCTTTTACCTGCTCTGGCGGACCTTTCCAAGTCGCTTCATCTAACTCGCTCTTTTGTAACTCCGTATTGAGTGTCCTACAACCCCAAGAGGCAAGCCTCTTGGTTTGGGCTCTTCCCGTTTCGCTCGCCGCTACTCAGGGAATCGATTTTTCTTTCTCTTCCTCCAGGTACTTAGATGTTTCAGTTCCCTGGGTCTGCCTTCAAGACGCTATGTATTCACGTCAAGATACTACGCGATTAAACGTAGTGGGTTCCCCCATTCGGAAATCTCCGGATCAAAGCTCACTTACAGCTCCCCGAAGCATATCGGTGTTAGTGCCGTCCTTCTTCGGCTCCTAGTGCCAAGGCATTCGCCGTGCGCCCTTAATAACTTAACCAAGTTATTAAGCCTATAAAAAACTTAAAAAAATAAATGTGTTTGTTACAATTTCAATGTCGTTTTATCCAGTTTTCAAAGAACAAGTTTTGAAGTGTTTCATTCAAAAGAATGAACCTTCAAAACTGAACGCAAAACGTAATCTTACAAACCCAAGGTTTGTATTCCGAAATAATCCTTAGAAAGGAGGTGATCCAGCCGCACCTTCCGATACGGCTACCTTGTTACGACTTCACCCCAATCATCTATCCCACCTTCGGCGGCTGGCTCCAAAAGGTTACCTCACCGACTTCGGGTGTTACAAACTCTCGTGGTGTGACGGGCGGTGTGTACAAGGCCCGGGAACGTATTCACCGCGGCATGCTGATCCGCGATTACTAGCGATTCCGGCTTCATGTAGGCGAGTTGCAGCCTACAATCCGAACTGAGAACGACTTTATCGGATTAGCTCCCTCTCGCGAGTTGGCAACCGTTTGTATCGTCCATTGTAGCACGTGTGTAGCCCAGGTCATAAGGGGCATGATGATTTGACGTCATCCCCACCTTCCTCCGGTTTGTCACCGGCAGTCACCTTAGAGTGCCCAACTAAATGATGGCAACTAAGATCAAGGGTTGCGCTCGTTGCGGGACTTAACCCAACATCTCACGACACGAGCTGACGACAACCATGCACCACCTGTCACCGTTGCCCCCGAAGGGGAAACTATATCTCTACAGTGGTCAACGGGATGTCAAGACCTGGTAAGGTTCTTCGCGTTGCTTCGAATTAAACCACATGCTCCACCGCTTGTGCGGGCCCCCGTCAATTCCTTTGAGTTTCAGTCTTGCGACCGTACTCCCCAGGCGGAGTGCTTAATGCGTTAGCTGCAGCACTAAGGGGCGGAAACCCCCTAACACTTAGCACTCATCGTTTACGGCGTGGACTACCAGGGTATCTAATCCTGTTTGCTCCCCACGCTTTCGCGCCTCAGTGTCAGTTACAGACCAGATAGTCGCCTTCGCCACTGGTGTTCCTCCAAATCTCTACGCATTTCACCGCTACACTTGGAATTCCACTATCCTCTTCTGCACTCAAGTCTCCCAGTTTCCAATGACCCTCCACGGTTGAGCCGTGGGCTTTCACATCAGACTTAAGAAACCACCTGCGCGCGCTTTACGCCCAATAATTCCGGACAACGCTTGCCACCTACGTATTACCGCGGCTGCTGGCACGTAGTTAGCCGTGGCTTTCTAATAAGGTACCGTCAAGGTACAGCCAGTTACTACTGTACTTGTTCTTCCCTTACAACAGAGTTTTACGAACCGAAATCCTTCTTCACTCACGCGGCGTTGCTCCATCAGGCTTTCGCCCATTGTGGAAGATTCCCTACTGCTGCCTCCCGTAGGAGTCTGGGCCGTGTCTCAGTCCCAGTGTGGCCGATCACCCTCTCAGGTCGGCTACGCATCGTCGCCTTGGTGAGCCGTTACCTCACCAACTAGCTAATGCGCCGCGGGCCCATCCTATAGCGACAGCCGAAACCGTCTTTCAGTGTTTCACCATGAGGTGAAACAAATTATTCGGTATTAGCCCCGGTTTCCCGGAGTTATCCCAAACTATAGGGTAGGTTGCCCACGTGTTACTCACCCGTCCGCCGCTAACGTCGAAGGAGCAAGCTCCTTCTCTGTTCGCTCGACTTGCATGTATTAGGCACGCCGCCAGCGTTCGTCCTGAGCCAGGATCAAACTCTCCATAAAAGAAATTTGATTAGCTCAAATTGTTTTGCTGGCATCAATTTTGATGTCCAAAATTTTTGTTTCGTTCACTCGCCGAAGCTAGCTACTTAAAACTTTATTGATTACGTTTTGCTTGTTCAGTTTTCAAGGTTCATTTTTTCAAGTCGTTTTCAGCGACTTTATTATCATATCTCATTCACAACAAGAAGTCAACAACTTTTTTAAAACTTTCTTTTCAAGCGTTCCTTCTTGTTAAGGACAAGTAATAATATATAATATAGCATTTTAAAAATCAAGCATTTTTCGTAAAAAAATTAAAAATCTTTTTAATATCTATTACAAACAATAGAATTCCTGCTAATACAATCAATCCACCGATGATTTGTGTCATGATTAAATACTCTTTAAATATCAACAAGGCTAAAAGAGCGGCTCCTACAGGCTCGAATAATATAGCAATTGAAACAACATTCGTACTAACATATTTAATAGACCAATTAAACAAAGTATGACCAAGTAAGTTTGGTATTAATGCTAATAAAATAAACCATAACCAATCCATCGAAGAGTATGGACCAAAAGATTCCCCTTTAACCAATACATATATAAATAAAGTAATGGTACTCACAACATATACAACCATTGTATAGGTCACTAAAGATAATCTCTTTCGTACATCCTGTCCTAATAGAAAATATGCTGTCGCTAGGGCACAAGCAATGAGTGCTAGTATATCTCCATAAAAGGCTGTTCCACTTACTTTAAAATCACCCCAACTAATTAAAACACTTCCTATTATGGCAATTGATCCTGCAACGATTGTTTTCATCGTTATTTTCTCTTTAAAGAAAAAGTATGTTCCCACAAATGCAAACAAGGGTTGTAGTGTTACTAAAACTGTAGAACTTGCTACTGAAGTATAGTTGAGTGATTCAAACCATAATATAAAATGAAATGCTAAAAAAATCCCCGCAACTGAAGAAAATAGCCAATCACGTCTATTTAAAGTAGTTAACTCCTTTGTATATCCTCTCAAAAACAATGGTGCCATTATTAAAACAGAAAATAACATGCGATAAAATGCGATAATGCCCGCTTCCGCCGATGCTAGTTTCACAAAAATAGCTGACATAGATACTGAAATTACACCAATAACTATCGGGATGTATGGATGAATTTTAGGCTGCTCCATAAAACCCCACCTCCCTGAAAAAATACTTATATGTCCTCACTTCATGTTGTACAATACAAAAAAGTGATGCACATATAATAATGACAGTTTGCATATCTCTTAGCAATACGAAATATCAATGGAGGGTTGTGTATGGAAACACTATTGGAAAATATGATTACATATGAAGTTGGCATAAAATTAGTTATTGCAGCCACATTAAGTTTAGTAATCGGTATCGAAAGGGAATTAAAGAAAAAACCAGTGGGATTAAAAACAAGTTTAGTTATTGCTACTTTCAGTTGCTTATTAACGATCATCTCCATTGAGACAGCCTACTCAACCCCTGCTAGAGAAGATATCAATATTACGATGGACCCTCTTCGTTTAGCTGCACAAATTGTTAGCGGAATTGGCTTTCTTGGTGCAGGAGTCATTCTAAGACGCGGTAATGACAGTATTACGGGTTTAACAACTGCTGCCATGATTTGGGGAGCCGCTGGTATCGGTATTGCAGTTGGTGCGGGATTTTACATGGATGCAACATTAGCTGTTGTGATCATTGTTTTTGGTATTGAAGTACTCTCGCCTTTCCTTATGAAAATCGGGCCAAAGCGAATTCGTATGCGAGAAATTTTATTAAAAGTTCAAATTGATGATGACAATCATACAGAATCATTTCTATTATTTTTAAAGGACAACAACATTATCATCGAAAACATACGCATCAAAGATGTACCTTTAAAAAATGATAGTGTTTTACATGAATTAGATTTACGTCTATCCTTAATTGTCTCTGATAATTTGTTGTCATTTTATCGTTCATTACGAGCACTATCTTATATAGAAAAAATCGAAATGGAAATTTTAAACTAGTTGGAGGATTTTTTATGGCAGAACTATTAAAACTACTAAAAGACGGCAATAAACCCTCTCTAATGGCTGCATGTGTAAATGCCTTTTTAGGGATTATTAAAGGGATCGCCTTTTTCTTTACAGGTAATGTTGCCATGTTTGCAGAAATGATGCACTCTCTAGGGGATGCAGCTAACCAATTATTTGTGTATATAGGCTCAGCTCTTTCTAAAAAGGCACCTACAAAACAATTTCCCAGTGGCTTTGGCCGTATTGTCAACTTAGTATGCCTCTTTGCTGTTATTATTGTAGCTATACTTTCTTATGAAACAATAAAAGAAGGTTGGCATCATTTTATTCATCCTGCTGGTGAGTCTAGTGGGATACTGATTGCCCTAGGAGTACTATTCATAGGGATTGTTTTAGAAGGAACCGTGCTAGCTAAAGCGGCTGCAGAGGTACTACATGAAGCAGGTCAAGAAAAGGCAGGTATCACAGCGATTCCAAAAGCATTCTCTTATTTAAATCGAGCAAAACCGGCAACAAAATTAGTTTTTATGGAAGATTTAGTTGCTACTGCGGGTAACTTCTTAGCCTTTGCAGCTATTTTAATTGCTTATTTTACAGGTTGGGGTCGAATAGAAGGACTAGTTTCGATGATAATCGGAGCCATGATGTTTTATGTAGTTGGTAAAGTGTTCCTCGATAATGCACGTGGCGTCATTGGTGAGACAGATGAGGAAATGTTAAACCATATCGCTCACCTTGTAATGGATGATCCGAACATTAAAGATATTGTGCGCCTTGAAGTGGTTAAAGAAGGGGAGTTTTTACATGTAGAACTAGTAGCTGAAGCTGATCCCCTTTTATCGCTAGCTTTTTTAGACGATGTTCGAGATCATTTAACAGAAGTCATCTTAAGCCAAAAAGGGGTATCGAAAGTAGCTATATTATTCGACGAAGATGATGGTAAAACAAGCTGGATACATGTTGGTGAAAAGCCAAATAACTCCATTTAATACTTTATAAAGATAAATAGCCAATTGCCGTATTCCAGGCAGTTGGCTATTTATTATACTAGTTTTAAATAATCTCGTCCGTCATTAATTTTTACTTCATTTAGATAATTAGGAATATCCTCATAACCTACAAAGACATGGTTTGTAATCATAAACGTAAGTAATTTGTTACAAGCAATCGTTTTTCTTTTACCATTCTGTTGAATAACGATTTTTGAAAATTGTAGAGAAGCTTGACGGTTGGCTAACGCATATTCTTCGGCATTTAGAATGTTTCTGCCATCCACATGACAACCCAACACGAAATTCCCTGCAAAAGAATCCTTTAATACATTCGGATGCATGGATTGATAATGTACTTCAGCAATTGAATCTTCTATATTCATGAATTGATGGGCTACCAAATAATGTTTTAAAGCACCTTTTAAATCAATTGCAATAGCTGTATCTGCTAAAATCGTTCGATAATAAACAGGAACAATTTCAGCACCCCCCAAATACGGCTTAACTTCTACAACAATTTCTCCAGAAGGACGAACAAATAATTGTACAATTGCTTTATTTACACCATCCGAAAAAATAATATTCGTTTGCCCAAAACGTAAGCTTTTAAAAAATATACTTTGATCTACAATGTATCCAGTGATTATTTTATCATTTTCAATCTGCAATGATTTCGCTTCAATTCCCAATACTTCTACACAATTCTGCATTTTATATACATGCTGCTGAAATGGCATTTCTACACAACTTAATGTAACAATACGGTCCTCTAGCAATTGTTTCAACATTTGATCCCTCTCCTCTTTGTTTAATATTGTAATTATTTTAATAAAGGTGACTGAACAACTTCTGAACATCGACATATTAGTTGAGTGATTACGACAAAAAACTGTTCATTTCTATCATTCAAAAATCGCCTTATAGTAAAACAACCGACAATATAGGTTGAATGACTCAATAAAAAACGTGACTTTTCTCACTTAAAACAAAGAAAAATATATTTTTAACCCTTTTATTATCTATCTATTTTATTATATTGCAGGACTAAAGAAACTTCTACGACAAAATTCAACATTTATCGTTAATTTTTCTTAACCTTGCAATAAAAAAGTATGAGGCTATCAACATAGCCTCATACTTTATGTTTAAAGAGAATTTTGTAAAATAGTTCTTACATCTTGCTCTTGCAATTTATTAAAGTTTCCAAAAGGTCCATTTTGCATAGCATGATCAATAATCTGTTGGAATTTCGAATCATCAATATCGTAATCAGCTAAACGATTAGGCGCTCCTAATGATGTCCAAAATGCAGATAAACAATCAATTCCCTCGTAAGCAACCTCTTCAACTGTCTTACCAGTTGCATCGACTCCAAATACACGTGTTGCTATACCTGCAAAACGCGCAGGATTTACTGGTACACTTAGACGCATCCAATGTGGTTGAAGAATTGCTAAACCACCCGCATGTGGAATATCATATACAGCCGATACAGCATGTTCAATATTATGGGATGCCCAATCCCCGCGAGAACCAATGGATAAGAATCCATTTAAACCAATTGTCCCTGCTAATAGAATGGTTTCACGTAACTGCGTATTTTCTAGGTCCTCTACTAATTTTGGAGCTGTCGTAATAACCGTTCGCAATACACCTTCACACATTTCGTCTGTAATTGGGGTATTCGTTGTGTTATGGAAATATTGCTCAAATACATGTGACATCATATCAACAATTCCATAGACAGTGTGGTTTTTAGGTACAGTCACTGTATATGCTGGATTTAGTATTGAAAATTTTGGGAAGGCTGCTGGGCTACCCCAACTTAGTTTTTCTTCTGTAGCAGCATTTGTAATCACCGATCCAGCATTCATTTCAGACCCTGTAGCAGCAAGTGTTAACACTGTTCCTAGTGGTAAGGCCTGTTCTACTAACACTTTACGTGTCACGATATCCCAAGCATCGCCATCATATTTTGCACCAGCAACGATTAATTTAGAACAATCGATTACTGAACCACCACCAACAGCCAGAACTAAGTCAATTCCTTCTGTTTTACATAGTTCAATACCACGTCTAGCTGTTTCTACTCGTGGATTTGGCTCTACACCGCTTAATTCAAAAATCGTTTTATCCGCCTGTTGTAATTTCTCTATAACAGCATTGTATACACCATTCGCTTTAATGCTTCCGCCACCATATACAACTAAAACCTTGTTCCCAAATTGCTCTAATTCTTTCGGTAATTTTTCCAGTGCGTCCTCACCAAAATGTAGTTTCACTGGGTTAAAAAAAGTAAATGAATCCATCTAATTCGCCCCTTTCTAGTTGGATTTTCTCATAATTGCGCTAGAGAAAGCAAAGATTAAACGCTGCAACACTTTGCTATTTCTAAAGGTTTTATCAAACTGTTCAGATTTTGTTCAGATAATAGTTGTATAGTACTATTTAATACATAAAATAAAAGGAAATTTTGCACATGCTTATTATTATAATTGCTGCTGTAACCATTATTTTGGGCTTTTTTCTGCTAAGATTTTTCAAAATCCAAAAAATAAGGAAAGAAAAAAAGATGCTACTAGAACAGCGCCTAGATCACCTTATTCAATCGAATAAAAATGAAAAAAATGAGTCATCCCATTAATTTAGGAATGACTCATTATCTTATCTTTTGATTACTTAAACCCATCCACGGAAGCGTGAAGCTTCTGCAGTACGGCGAACACCTACCATGTAAGCCGCTAAGCGCATGTTGATGTTACGTGTTGTAGCTGTTGTATAAACATTGTCAAATGCTTCAACCATTTTTTTGTATAGACGTTCTTCCACTTCTTCTTCTGTCCAATAATAACCTTGGTTATTTTGTACCCATTCGAAGTAAGAAACTGTCACACCACCAGCAGAGGCTAATACGTCTGGTACAAGTAAAATGCCACGCTCTGTTAAGATTTTAGTTGCTTCAGCAGTTGTAGGACCGTTTGCTGCTTCTACTACGATATTTGCTTTAACATTGTGTGCATTGTCAGCTGTAATTTGATTTTCAATAGCAGCTGGCACTAAAATGTCACAATCAAGCTCTAATAATTCTTTGTTTGAAATTGTGTTTTCAAATAAAGTAGTTACTGTTCCGAAGCTATCACGACGATCTAATAAATAGTCGATATCTAAACCTTCAGGATCATGAAGGGCACCATAAGCATCTGAAATACCGATTACTTTTGCACCTAAGTCATGCATGAATTTCGCAAGGAAGCTACCTGCGTTACCAAATCCTTGAATAACAACACGAGCACCTTTAATATCAATACCACGTTTTTTAGCTGCTTCTTCGATTACGATTGTAACACCTTGTGCAGTCGCACGGTCACGACCTTGAGAACCACCAAGTACTAGTGGCTTCCCAGTGATGAAGCCTGGGGAGTTGAATTCATCCATGCGGCTGTATTCATCCATCATCCATGCCATAATTTGTGCATTTGTAAATACGTCTGGCGCAGGAATATCTTTTGTTGGCCCCACGATTTGACTTACTGCACGTACATAACCACGGCTTAAGCGTTCAATTTCGCCCATAGACATTTGACGAGGATCACAAATGACACCGCCTTTACCACCACCGTAAGGTAGATCGACAATACCACATTTCAATGTCATCCACATTGAAAGCGCTTTAACTTCCTCCTCAGACACTTGCGGGTGGAAACGAACCCCACCTTTAGTTGGTCCTACAGCATCATTATGTTGTGCGCGGTAACCTGTAAATACTTTTGTTGTACCATCATCCATTTTCACTGGAATGCGTACTTGTAGCATGCGAAGCGGTTCCTTTAGTAATTCATACATTGCTTCATCATAGCCAAGTTTATTTAGAGCATCTTGAATGACATCTTGAGTTGATGTGAAAAGATTTAAGTTTTCAGACATTATTAAATCGCCTCTTTGTTTTTTTTAATGATAGTTATCGGCATCATTGTAACATACTTCCGAATTAAAATGTGAACATTTTGTTAAAGTTTAAATACTTTTTCAATTTGTTCAATTGACCAATCTAAATCCTCTTGAGAAATAACAAGTGGTGGGGCAAAACGAATTACTGTATCATGTGTTTCTTTACATAATAGACCTAATTCTTTAAGTTTTTCACAGTATGGACGAGCTGCTTCTGTTAGCTCCATACCGATAAATAAACCGCGACCACGTACATCCTTAATAACAGGGTTGTTAATTTCTTTTAATTTACCTTTGAAGTATTCACCAAGTTCGTGTGAACGCTCTGCTAATTTTTCATCTAATAAAACTTTAATAGATGCAATTGAAACTGCACAAGCTAAAGGATTACCTCCGAAAGTTGAACCATGTGAACCTGGGTTGAATACACCTAAAATGCTACGGTTTGCAGCCACACAAGAAATTGGGAATACGCCGCCACCTAGTGCTTTACCTAAGATATACATATCTGGTTCTACTTCTTCCCAATCACAAGCAAACATTTTACCTGTACGTGCTAAACCAGCTTGAATTTCGTCAGCAATGAATAGTACATTGTTTTCACGGCAAAGTTCACGAGCTGCTTTTAAGAAGCCTTCTGTTGGAATTACGATACCAGCTTCGCCTTGAATTGGTTCAATTAAAAATGCAGCAGTGTTTGGTGTAATAGCAGCTTTTAAAGCTTCAAGATTACCGTAATCTACTAATTTAACGTTTGGTAGCATTGGACCAAAACCACGACGGTATTCTTCATCAGAAGATAGAGATACAGCTAGCATTGTACGACCATGGAAGTTACCATTACATGCAATAACTTCAGCCTTACCCTCTTCTACGCCTTTTACATCGTATGCCCAACGGCGAGCTGCTTTAAACGCAGTTTCTACTGCTTCAGCACCAGTATTCATTGGTAATACCATTTCTTTATTTGTTAATTTCCCTACTAGCTCATACCATTCTCCAAGGTTTTCACTGTAGAAAGCACGTGAAGTTAATGTTACTTTATCAGCTTGCTCTTTTAAAGCAGCGATAATTTTTGGGTGACGGTGTCCTTGGTTAACAGCTGAATAAGCTGATAACATATCTAAATATTTGTTGCCTTCTGGATCTTTAACCCAAGCACCCTCAGCCTCTGAAATAACGATTGGCAGTGGATGATAGTTTGCTGCACCAAAATTTTGTGTTTGTTCAATAACTTGTTGAGTTTTTGTCATATCCTATTCTCTCCTTACTAAATCATGATGAAAAACTTTTAATAGAAAGGGACTATGTATCACTATAAGTAGAATGATTAAGAATTTAACAACAATTCAAACGATAAATTTGCTAACTTCTCCAAGGTAAACTACGTCATGGATGTCTACGGTTATAGCCAGGGTAGCGTTACCTAGAGAAGTGTCACAAATTCATTCAAAATGCCTCAATTTCTACTTACTTTGAACAGCCCTCACGTCAATGTGAAAATTAAAGCATTTCTGAAGTTGTTTTTGCTTGCATATGCAGTTGTAGGTAGTCTGGGCCACCTGCTTTTGAATCTGTACCTGACATGTTGAAGCCACCGAATGGTTGGTAACCAACGATTGCACCTGTACAGCCACGGTTGAAGTAAAGGTTTCCTACATGGAATTCTTCACGCGCTTTTTCTAGGTTCACACGGTTAGTTGTGATAACAGCGCCTGTTAAACCGTATTCTGTATCGTTTGCAATTTCAATCGCGTGGTCGAAATCTTTTGCTTTTGCGATCGCTACGACTGGTCCGAAGATTTCTTCTTTCATAATACGTGCAGAAGGCTCTACGTCCGCGAAGACAGTTGGTTGTACGAAGTAACCGACTGAATCATCCGCTGTACCACCAGCTACTAGACGACCTTCGCCTTTACCGATTTCGATGTATTCCGTAATTTTATTGAATGCCGCTTGGTCAATAACCGTTGCCATAAAGTTGCTGAAATCAGTTGGATCTCCCACTGTTAAAGCGTTTGTTAACTCTTCTACACGGTTCACCACTTGGTCATACACATCTTCTACGATAACAGCACGAGAACATGCTGAACATTTTTGACCAGAGAAGCCAAATGCTGATTTCACGATCGATTGTGCAGCTAATTCTAAATCTGCTTCTTTATCGACTACGATTGTATCTTTACCGCCCATTTCAGCGATAACGCGTTTAATCCAAATTTGACCGTCATTTAACACAGATGCACGTTGGTTAATACGTAAGCCAACATCACGTGAACCTGTGAAGCTGATGAAACGAGTTTTTGGATGATCAACTAAATAGTCGCCCACTTCAGCACCAGAACCTGGTACAAAGTTAACAGCTCCTGCTGGAAGACCTGCTTCTTCTAATACTTCGATAAATTTATACGCTACAACTGGAGTTGTTGAAGCTGGTTTTAATAAAACTGTGTTCCCTGTTACTAAAGCAGCTACTGTTGTACCAGCCATGATTGCAAATGGGAAGTTCCAAGGAGAAATGACGATACCAATTCCTAGTGGAATATAGTCATAACGGTTGTACTCACCTGGACGGCTTTCTACTGGTTGACCGTTTTTAATGCGTAGCATTTGGCGACCATAGTATTCCAAGAAGTCGATTGCTTCCGCTGTATCTGCATCTGCCTCTGCCCATGGTTTCCCAGCTTCTTTTGTTAATAAAGCAGAGAATTCATGTTTACGACGACGGATGATCGCTGCTGCTTTGAATAAAACGTCTGCACGAATCGCTGGATCAACTTTTTTCCAAGTTTTAAATGTTTCATCTGCCGCTTGCATTGCTTTTTCAGCTAAATCTTTGCTTGCTTTCGAAACGCGACCAATGACTTCTGTTTTCTTTGCAGGATTGTACGAAACGATTTTATCTTCCGTTGTAATGCGCTCGCCACCAATAATTAGTGGGTAGTCTTGACCTAAGTAACCTTCAACTTTATTTAAAGCCTCTACATAAGCATTGTAGTTTGCCTCTTGTGAAAAATCTGTGAATGGTTCGTGTTTGTATGGAATCATACTTAATCCTCCCTTGTGAAATGTATTTGGGTATGCAAAAAACATTGACGCAAAATATCTTTGCGTATAAAATATCCTTACACTTATTATAATGCAAAATTTCGTTGCATATTTCAAGTAAAAAATTTTTGAGGTGCACATTTTTATGAAAAATTCTGAACCTTTACTACCTTTTTATGAGTTTATTGCAACAAATGTATCCGTTGGTATTCATGCAGTAGACCTCTCTGGCAAAACGATTATTTATAATACAAAAATGAAAGAAATTGAAGGATTTCATTTTGATGAACTTGCGGATCGTTCCATTATTGAAATGTTTTCCTTCCGACAACACGAAAGTACATTAATGCGTGTTTTACAAACAGGAAAAAAAGAAATTAATGTTAAACAATCCTACTGGAATAAAAATGGCCATGAAATTACAACAATCAATGATACTTTTCCACTTTTTGTTGAAGGTAAACTAATTGGCGCAATCGAATTTGCACGTGATATTACCTCACTGGAAAAGCTTGTTTATCAACCCCTTCGTCGTTACGATGAACCATTAACATTTGATATGATTAAAGCTGATTCTGAATCAATGAAGCAGGTTATCGAAAACGCTAAAAAAGCAGCCGCTGTAAAATTACCAGTATTATTAATTGGCGAATCTGGCACAGGGAAAGATCTAGTAGCTGAAGGAATTCACCACGCAGCTTCCCCCGACCCTGACGCCTTTGTGACACTCGTTAGTCGCCGTTCAGCTCAATCGGTGCTTGATAAATTACAACAGCTATTAGAAGAAGATAAAGATTATACCTTTTTCTTTGAACGTATCGATTTTTTAAGCTTAGACATTCAAGAGCAGCTTTTAGATATACTGCATTCGCTTCCACAGTCCAAATATATGCTAATTGGAAGTGTGGGCAGTGACCCTATTACATTGATTGCCGAAAAAAAGCTGTCTAAATCTCTTTATTATTTTTTTGCAACAATGGCTATTACCATTCCCAATTTAACGGATCGAAAAGAAGATATTCTTCCATTTGTCGATGATTATTTTAGTCGACATCGAGAACGCTTTGCCTCCCAAGTCACTGAACTTGCACCAGATGTACAGGAATTATTTTTACAATATGATTGGCCAGGGAATTTAAAGGAACTTGAGCTACTACTGGATGAGATTGTTTCATTTATGACTACGGAGTCCACTGTTACTTCAGATTTATTACCTTTACATTTCCGCTTCAAAGTGCAGCAGCAAGATACAAACAATCGTGAACCAGAATTTTTTATGTTCCATCAAAATCACAATGTCATGCCACTCGATGCCTATTTGCGTGAAGCCGAATCATATTATGTGCAAAATGTCTTAAATTTATATGAGGGCAATATTACAAAGGCAGCGAATGCACTTGGTATGAGCAGACAAAACCTACAATATCGAATCCGCAAAATAAAAAAACAATAGCAAAAAACGAGGATACCTTCATTCGAAAGCATCCTCGTTTTTTTATTGACCAGATTGTTCAATCCAGTCCTGTAATTTATCTTTTAAGGAATTAAAACCATTCGCATCCGATTCATCTACACGGTCCTGCAATGATTTTCGTGGTGGTGCATCTTTTTTTCTTACTGTTGCTGGGCGATCCTGTAGCGCTCTCATCGATAAACTAATTTTTTCGGCCTCTTCATCGATTTCAAGAATCTTGACTTCTACTTCTTGCCCAACCGCTAAAAATTCACTAACGTCCTTCACAAAGCCGTATGTTATTTCCGAAATATGCACAAGGCCTTGCGTATTGTCATCTAGCGCAACAAATGCACCATATGGTTGAATACCTGTAACTTTTCCGGTCAACACGTCTCCTAATTCATATTTTTTTACCATAACCTTTGCCCACTTTCTTTTTGTTTGCTACGTATATATCGCTTAAATTATAACATACGTGTAAATACGGGGCAAAAAATCTCCTTACTCGGAAATGGCTGTAATGATGTAACGTTTTTCACCTTTTCCTGTAGTCACTGTACCTAACTGGAAGGTTAAATGCTGCCCAATCATCTGAACTGATTCTGGCTTAACACCTGCTTTAATGGTTGTTTGGGAGGCATCTATGGCATAAAGAACTATAAAATGTTCCATCCCATCAAATTGAACCACTTTATTCAAATCTACATCTTGAGACAATAACCGTTTAGCTGTTTCTTGATCTCCTTTTCCTTGCGCATATAAGAAGAGGCTTACAACGTTCATTGGATTTAATGAATCTAGGATGGTATCAGCTTTGCTTGACGTATACGCATTGTATAGGCCTTCCGTTTGGATAATCCAGCGGTAATCAATTTGTAAGCTTGTCGAACCATCTTCTGATTCTATATAGACTTCGTTAGTTAAATATGAAAGCTCTATCCCCATATCCTGTCTTGTCAGTTTGTCTATTGTTTTGGATGTTCCTTTTCCCTTAAATTCTTCGAGGATGAATTGTGCGGTTAAGCGCATCGATTCTCCATACTTTCCATTTGCCGTATCATTTAATAGCTTTATATGTTCGGGTGAGTATCTACTTTTATCATCAATACCTTTTAATAGTGCAAGCCACGCATTTTCAAACTCTTTCTTTAAATTGCGTGATTGGAAATCGAGTCCTGATGTTGATAGGTCATTTATTAATGTTCTTTCGTATAATTTTAAAATACGAGCAGATTCTTCCGCAGAAAATCGTAAATCCTCACCATTGAATAAAGAGCCTGTAGCCAAATATTTAAAATAGCCTAAGATATCCGGATGAAGACGGTCAATAGAGGCTGGTGCATCTTTCATAAATAGAGGATTTGTTTTAAAACTATAGATATTCCCATCATGTGACAACTCGAAATATTGTTTTTTGGTCGTCTCAATCAATTCTTTTAGTTCTTTAGGATAATCTTTCTTTGCTTGTGGAAGTACGGTATTAAACTGGGAAAGTTCATTTGTATAATATGTCAAAACATCTTTCGTTGCGTAGTAATATATGCTAAAGAAATATCTAGATTCGGCAAATGACATCGGGTTTTCGTAGGTTTCAATTTGCTCTATCAGTTCTCGAGGTGTTTGCAAACGGTCTATTATTTCTTGCTCTAATTGTGTTAAATATTTTGGATCATCAGCCATTCTGTTTAAAACTATTTTTTTATTTTTAGCTTTATCATTGTATAGATAATCAGCAGATACAACAAATGTTAGTTTCTTAAAGTTTTCCTCAGGTATATTGAGCTCAAGGCGTGTTTTTTCACGTTTTTCATGATACTTCTTTTGAAATCTAGAAAACCAATCTTCATAGTTGCTTTCTATCTCCTTTTCTTCATCTGAATGAACGAGTGCTGAAGGATGGAACATATAAGACGAAATTAGAATACCTACCAAAAGCACACTGGCAATACTTGCGATCCATACAGCCGATTTTTGCCATCTTGCAGAAGGCTTTCGCACCGTATTCATACTTTCTAGAGACTCTCTTACATTATCCTCAGCTTCAATTTGCTGAAGAACTCGTTGTGGGTCTA
This sequence comes from Lysinibacillus sp. FSL K6-0057, assembly GCF_038630885.1. Taxonomy (NCBI): domain Bacteria; kingdom Bacillati; phylum Bacillota; class Bacilli; order Caryophanales; family Bacillaceae; genus Lysinibacillus; species Lysinibacillus sp. FSL K6-0057. The sequence continues at coordinate 3,905,926 of NZ_CP152047.1, forward strand.
GCTGTGATTCCATTCGATCATAGGATTTTTTTAGTAGTGCCATACGTTGATTAAATTGCTTATCATCCATTTTCAACACTCCCATCTTGCATTAATGCTGCCTTTAGCTTTTCCTTCGCACGTAATAATCGCACTTTCACCGTCGATAGTGAAATATTTAAGACTTCAGCGATTTCTTCGTATTTTAATTCGTGGAAATAATACAACACGAGAGGATAACGGTATTTTTCATCAAGGGCCTGAATGGCACTGTGTAGATGCCTGTCCTCTTCAAACAAAAGAACATTCTCTTCTGCAGATGAATAGGTCTTTTGCTGCTGGGCATGTAGCTTGTCCTCTTTTGCCTGCTGTCGCTGTTCCTTACGATAATAATCACGAGTAGCATTTAATGTGATTTTATAGAGCCACGTTGTAAATCGATCCTGTTTAAATTGATGTAAAAAGCGATACAGTTTGACAAATACCTCCTGCGAAACATCAGCTAAATCATTCGTATGTACACCACATTGAAAGGCAAACTTTTCAACGGTTCGTTGATGATTGCGGATAAGCTCGATATAGGCCTCTTTATCTCCTTGCTGTGCCCTTGCTATTAATTCAACCTCCATCATGGCTATCCCCCCTTTTTGTTAATGGAACGATGCAATCTGCCTAATTGTTACATAAATTAGATGTCTTTCCTTATATGTCATCATTCTATATTTTTACTCCATCAAATGTCTTCCGATCTATCATCAATTTTCTGATATTTGCTTGTGTTATGAGAATATTGAGGTAAAATAAAACTTTAGTATAAGGAGGATTTATTTTCGTGTCATCGAGGGATCAATTTACAACTAAAATTGGGTTTATTTTAGCTGCCGCAGGAAGTGCTATAGGGCTGGGAGCCATTTGGAAATTTCCCTATATGGCAGGTACGAATGGCGGTAGTGTCTTTATTTTATTATTTATTTTATGTACATTTTTTATTGGTTTACCAGTGCTCATTGCTGAGTTTATGATTGGTCGCCGAGGTCAAAAGGATGCTGTCACTTCCTTTAAGGAACAAGCGCCAGGAAAGCCATGGTATTTGATTGGTTGGGGTGGTATGGTGATTGCCGGCCTTATCTTATCATTCTATAGCGTTGTTGGTGGATGGATTTTAAGCTACTTGGGTCGTGCCCTTACATTTAAGCTAACGAATGCTGGCTCTGACATCAACTACACCGATTTATTTAGCAAGATTATTTCAAGTCCATTTGAAGCCATTCTTGTACAGGGACTATTTATGTTATTAACAGTAGTCATTGTGTCAGCAGGTATTAAGGGTGGTATTGAAAAAGCCAGCACATGGATGATGCCTCTCCTCTTTATATTCTTTATTGTCCTAGTTATCCGCTCTTTAACTTTAGACGGGGCCATGGAAGGCGTTAAATTTATGTTTTTACCTGATTGGTCCTATTTTAATGCTGAAACATTTTTAATGGCTTTAGGACAAGCTTTCTTCTCATTAAGTGTAGGTATTGCCGTTATGATTACATATGCTTCCTATTTGTCTAAAAAAGAGAAGATTGGTAACTCTGCGATAAATGTAGCATCCATGAATATTATTATTTCTTTACTGGCGGGCCTTGTTATTTTCCCAGCAGTATTTGCACTTGGCTATACACCCGATCAAGGGCCTGGCTTAGTATTCATTATTTTGCCAGCTGTATTCGAACAGTTACCTCTTGGGGGCTTATTCTTAACAATCTTCTTCATTCTGTTACTTTTTGCTACAGTGACTTCTTCCATTTCCATGTTAGAAATTGTCGTGGCTATCGCCATTGGTGATAAATCAGAAAAACGTAGAAAGATTGCTTGGATTGGTGGAATCATTATTTTCATCGTTGGTATTCCAAGTGCCCTTTCATTTGGTATATTATCCGATGTAAAAATATTAGATCGCTCTATTTTTGACTTTGTTGATTTTATGACCAATAGCATCGGTATGCCGATAGGAGCTTTGTTGATTTCAATTTTTGCAGGTTATTATTATACTAAGGATATTTCACGTAAGGAATTAGCTGCATCTAGCTTACTGTTTAATATTTGGTACATTTTAATTCGCTACGTCTCCCCACTCGCCATTTTGGTCATTTTCATTCAGGGGATTTTACCTTTATTTAAATAAGTATTAACCTCAATCACTCCATTAAAAAAGAGGTTGTCCATTGACAACCCCTTTTTTTATAAGGAATATGCAAAATATTTTAAATAATACATTTCGCTTCAAATTTAATGGCAATTAGTTTGTAAGAAATGGCTACACAATCTTCAAACGGTATCCATTGTTCAAACGAATGCTCATATGTTTCTTGAATAACTTTTGCAAGTGTCGATGGATCATCAATTCCTTGCAAGGCTGCTACTACATCTGCTGTTTCTGTATCATAATGGTCTGGACCTAAGTGGAATGGATCCCACTCCTCTAGCAGATGGACAGCTGCTTGATTCATCTTAATATTTTCCAAAATACTCACCTATTATCCTTTGATCATACTCGTATGATACCATAGTAAAAAAAAAAGAAAAGAGTGATTTGCTTGTCTATTTTTGATCAAACTATCAAACGTCGATGTACAAACTCTGTAAAATGGGACGCAATGGAAAAGGTTTATGGCCTAAACGATGCGGCAGATATCTTGCCAATGTGGGTAGCTGATATGGATTTTGCTGCACCTACAGCTGTTTCAAAGGCTTTACAACAACATGCTGAACAAACTATTTTTGGCTATAGTTTTATGAGCGAAGAAGCGATCCAGTCCATTGTAGACTGGCAAAGTACTCGCCATGACTGGCACATTGAGAAAGAAGCCATCCTATTCTGTAATGGCGTGGTCGCTGCATTAGCTAACAGCATTGTAGCACTAACTAATCCTGGTGACAAAGTACTCATTTCACCACCAGTTTATCCGCCATTCTTTAACATACCAAAAAGTAATGGTCGTGAAGTTGTAAGCTGCCCATTAGTTGAAGAAGATGGAATGTTTGTCTATGATTTTGAAGCCTTCGAGCAGGCTTTAGCACAAGATGTGAAAGCCTACATATTCTGTAACCCTCATAATCCAGGAGGCTATGTATGGGATGAAGCTACTTTAAAGGAAATTGTACGACTTTGTGCTAAATACGATGTCATCATTATTTCTGATGAAATCCATGCTGATTTAATGATCAATGGGGATAAGCATATACCTTTAGCTAAAGTTGCAGGGGATGAAATCAATCGCATTGTTACGTGTATGGCTCCTACTAAAACATTTAACTTAGCAGGCATTCAAGTGTCATATATGATCGTAACAGATAAGAAAAAACGCCTGCAGCTAGAGGCCATCAATATGGCAAGTGGACAAGGCTCATTAAATACATTTGCCTCTGTTGCCCTTCATGCTGCTTATACAGAAGGGGCTCCTTGGTTAGATGAATTACTTTCTTATATTTCTGCTAACATGGATTATGTGAAAGCTGAATTAGAACAGATTCCAGGCATTCGTGTTACGATTCCTCAATCCACTTATCTAATCTGGATTGATTACCGAGAGCTAGCGCTTGAAGAGAAGGATATCATGAATCGCTTACTAGAAATCGGCAAGCTGGCACTAGAACCAGGGACAAAATACGGAGAAGAAGGTCGTGGCTTCCTACGAATGAATTTGGCTTGTTCATTTGATACTGTGAAAGATGGAGTCGAGCGTTTTAAAAAGGTCTTTGCAGAATAAAAATGGTTGAAAGGTTATCTCTACTTTTGGAGATAGCCTTTTTATGTTTAAAATCATAATTTTGTGGAAAAGTTTCTTATCAGTTGGATTTTAAAAGAGGTGTTTTACATGGACATCGTTCCATTAACGATTAAACGTGCCTATATGACATTCCTATTTCCTTTCGCCTATTCCACAAAAAATCGTCAAAAAATTGGTGATGTACTACTAAAGGAAGGTTTTTCTTTTTTCACCTTGAAAAACACATCTCTTGAAGACGCCTTTTACAGTGACATGACGATTATACATGAGGAGCTTGCTCAATTTTTCTATCCTTTTCTGGAGGATAAACTATTTCCAAACGAAATGAATAGCCCTGACTTTATTCGTTTTTCGAAAGCATTTTATACACAAGGCTCCTTACATCTTCAAGAAAGTCAAATCAATTATAATTACGAAGTGATGAGTATCGATGTGACATTATGTCCTTTTGGGAATGGCATTATAACAGTAAGAACAAATATTACAGATCAATCACATGATCTAAGTGATATATTAAATTTTGTTCATTATTTTAGAGTATTAGAGGCTAAGCTACGAGAGGAGAAAGGTGCCAGTCATCATTTTTCATTTGGTCATTGTTCTTCTACAAGTGAATTATTATTTAAGTATTTTATACCTTATTTACAGCCTTTTCTATTACATCAACAAGACCACAGCTACGAAGGCTTACCGTTCTTTGAAGATGAGCGAATGTTTGCCTCAGCTTATTTCATTGCTGAGGAAGAGGCTAAACTATTACCTGAGCATTTATTTCGATTAGGGCAAGTTGATGGTAGGACACCAGATGGCAAGCCCTTTATTTCTAGCACGAATCCTCACTATATCTCTAATTATGTACAAGAGCACGCCCATACACGCTGGGCACCTAATAGTTATATTATCACCTCGTCACAGGCACAGATGACAATTACAAATAGGCCGTTTGATAAATGTACTCATAGTATTCAAGAATTTATGGGTACGCACTATTACAACTTGTTCATTCATTATTTTTATAAAATGATGCTCTTAAAGCTTTCCTATGAGTATAGTGAAATAAAATGGGGCAAAGATAAGCAGGTTATCAATGAACTAATCGAGCTGATTACAAAGTTCTCTGCACGCTATTATTTTGAAGAAGTCATCGTAAGAACAGAAGGCAGAGAAATTTCTCAAATGCTGCGAAAGTATTTCCGTATAAATGAACATTATCTGGAAACTAAAGCAACATTGGACAGTTTGTATCGTATACAAGAAGACCAATCTGATAATCGAAGTAATAATTTACTGTTTATTTTAACAGTTTTTACTGTTGTATCCGGTATTTACGGTATGAACTTAGTCATTGAAGGTTGGAAAGATAGCAGTGATTTCGATAGCATCGGTAGTTATACACTCTTTGAATGGGTAGCCTTTATTACTGCATTGAGTGGGATTGGCTTATCACTCGTACTGGTTTGTTTCACTGTCCTCAAAACACTGCAAAATAGTATTCGCCGCTTTAAAAAATGATACAAAGAAAGAATCTGCTCGCCCTCCGTGGCAAGCAGATTCCTTTTTTTAGATATTCTGTTGATTGTTTGTGTTTTTCTTATCCGCTAGAATACGTGCTTCAATTTCTTTTGATTTCAATTCTTGTTTCTTAGAAATTTTTCTGAAAAGCGTAAACACGATAATACATAAAATAAGCATAATTAAAAATTCAAATGCTGCTGGAATATAACCTGATTTGTCTTCTGGGAAATATAAAAATTGATACATAAAGTTTTGCATGTTCTACACGTCCTTATAAGTATTATTCAAAGACTGTAATTGACTCAATTTTCACATCTTCTAATGGTTTATCACGGAAATCTTTTTCCACATCCGCAATTTTATCCACAATGTCCATACCTTCTACAACATGACCGAATACTGTGTGTTTATGGTCTAACCAAGGTGTACCACCATTTTGAGCATAAGCTTCGATGATCTCTTCTGGGAAGCCTGCCCCTTGTAATTGACGAAGCATATCACTTGGAAGGTGCTTCATTTGTACAATAAAGAATTGAGAACCATTTGTATTTGGACCTGCATTTGCCATTGAAAGCGCTCCACGTAGGTTAAACAATTGATCTGAGAACTCATCTTCAAAGGAATTACCCCAAATTGATTCTCCGCCCATACCAGTACCAGTTGGGTCGCCACCCTGAATCATGAAGTCTTGAATAACACGGTGGAAAACAATGCCGTTATAGTAGCCTGATTTAGCATGCCCTAAAAAGTTCTCAACCGTTTTTGGTGCGTGCTCAGGGAATAATTTAATTTTGACAGCACCTAATGTTGTGTTCATTTCTACAAGCACTTCGCCTGCTTGTACGTCTGTTGTTAATTGTGGAAACATGGAAGTCTCTCCTTTAATGATAAATTTCAGTTTCAATAAAAAAGATGCCTGTGCATCCTTTCTGACCTCATTTTAGTCTAACATACTTCTTATTGGTTTTCTCCCTCAAAGTATTGACGATTTTTGCACTTTTACTATTCATTTTTAAAACGAAGTAAATAGGTCCGAGCGAGTATTTGGAATCAATCCAAAATATGTTATTCTGATGAAGGATTTATAGAAAGAGTGGAGGCACACATGAAAAAGGCTTTTGGTTTTTTTATTATCGTTCTATCCCTTCCTGCTTTATGGTGGATTAGCACAAACATTAAAACAGAAATCAATATAGCACAAGCACATGAGGAACAAATGACAAATGCTATACATTTACCTGAGGTAGAGGCCCAGCTACCTGTTACCCTTATTGATCGAAATGGGCAAACATTTAGTGAGGAATATGTCGAATGGCGGCAGCCACTAAGTTTACAAGAAATTCCACAAATTGCCCAGGAAATATTCATCACAAGTGAGGATGCTGATTTTTATGAGCATATCGGCTTTGATTTAAGTGCGATTATTCGTGCGGTTGTAGCTAATTCAAATAGTAACACCACCTCTCAAGGTGGTAGTACCATCACACAACAGCTTGTTCGAATGCGTTATTTATCTGAGGAAAAAACATATGAACGGAAATTGACAGAGCTTTTTTATGCATATGAATTAGAAAAAGAATTTGATAAAGATGCCATTTTAACAATGTACCTGAATGAATCCTATTTTAGCAATCAAGTTTATGGCATTGGCGGAGCAGCCACTTATTATTTTCAAAAGCCACTCCAAGAATTATCTATTGCTGAAATAGCTTTCATTGCTGCTATCCCAAATAACCCCTCCCTTTACAATCCTTTAAAAAATTTTGATCAAACTAAAGCGAGGCAGGAACGATTGTTAGATACCCTTGCAGCAAATGGGGCGATTACAGAGGAAGAGGCAAAAAAAAATAAGGCTACTCCCATTACATTAAATGTGAAAGATAAAATTCAAAGTTATCCAATGTATAGCACTTATGTTCTTCAAGAGCTAAAATGGCTAGTTGCAGAAAAAGAAGGTTATGCGGATCGACTAAGCATTACAGTTAATGAGGAAGAGAAGAAAAACATTAAAGTACAATTAGATAATCGACTTCATACATTATTTCAAAATGGACTCATCATTCAAACGACGCTTGATCCAACTAAACAGCAGCATGATGAGGAAAAAATGTCAGCTATTCTTGAGGCTAGCCCATTGCAAGCAGCAGGTGCGGTCATTGAAAACCAATCAAGAGAAATAGTCAGTCTGTATGCAGGAAAGAACTATGAAAAATTTGATTTTCATCGTGCATTCCAAGGAACACGGCAGCCAGGGTCTGCCTTTAAGCCACTGGCAGTCTATGCACCATTTTTCGAAACGACATCCCATACACCTGATTCGATTGTCAATGGTGGTCGTTATTGTGTGGGCTCCTTTTGCCCCCAAAACTATGGAGGCTATACGTATGGTGATGTTACTATTCGTACTGCTTTTCGACACAGCTATAATACATCTGCACTGCGTCTCTTTCAAACAGTTGGCGTTGAAACAGCCTTTGACTACCTTAATCGCTTTCACTTCCGCTCCATTGTAGAGAAAGATCATAACTATGCAGCATCATTAGGAGGATTAACCTATGGTGTGACAGCATTAGAACTAGCAGATGCTTATACAAGCTTTATTGATGGCTCTTATGTTCTTGCACATAGTATACGAAAAGTTACAGCTTTAGATGGAACAGAGCTTTATAGTTGGGATACACAGCGTGATCAGATCTGGTCTCCTAAAACAGTAAAATACATGCGTGAACTCCTTGCAGATGTTGTAGCAAACGGTACGGGTCAAGGTGTCTATAGTAACAGCAGCTACGTTGGTGCAAAAACAGGGACAACGAATGACTATCGAGACTACTGGCTTGCGGGGCTCAATGATGATTATACTGCCGCCGTTTGGCTAGGATATGATAAACCTCAGTCGATGCAGCAATTAGAGGAATACAAAATCCACCATCAATTATTTAATGTTTTGCTTGAGTAGTGAAACAACTAAAAGGTAGTAGTCGCTGAGACTACTACCTTTTCATAGTGTTGAAAAACAAAACCATCAATAGAATTTTTGTGAAAGGTGAAAATGGTTTCCGTTGCAGGCTACTTGCTTTCCTGTGGGCGAGCGCCGAGCCGCTTCCTCCGCTACCGCTCCACTCCTCCCCACAAATTTAGCAAAGGTTTTCAAATAAAGTGAAGATATTCACTACTCATTTTATGGAGAGGTGATGTCACGAATCACTTCTCCACATTTTTCACTACTGTTAGTATGAAAGAAAAGGAAAAAACACTTTTGCAGAATGGTTAATTGGAGTGGAAACAGCGTCACAGATGGGGCCCTGGAACCAACGTTAGTGAGTGAAGCGGTTCAGCTGACGCCCTCTGGAAAGGACGCTGGTGGAACGGAAATCAACCTCTCGCCTTTCAAACTTGCTTTTTCTGCCGTTGTTGACATCACCTTTTTAATAGTATGTATTAATTTGCAAACGGCAAACTTGCCAAAATACCATTGTATAGTTTCAACACAACATAAATAACAAGCGTTAAAAGAATCGTCCACATAAATAGCTCAAAGATTAATAGACCAATTGTGCCGCCCATTGATATAAAATGACTCATTTTATAAATCAGATAAATAAAGTAGGCAAATATCGTTATCACAAAAATACCAATTAAAACATAAATAAATTGGATGGCAAATGCGGAACACATGGCACCTACAAATAAGATTATATAGCCGCCACGAGCCTGACTTACAGTGGCTCCTTCGTTATCCTTTGAAAAAAACAGCATCCCTACTTCATGAATGGTTTCCCCTACAAGTTTAAGAGCCGAAAATAACATAAAAAAAACAATGGCAAAAACAATGAGTAAAAATACACGTAATTCAAAATCAGATAAAAACTCTCGCATACCTGAATACACACCGATGGCTTGAAAAATCTGTAATGATTTACCAACAGCATACATACCAAATGTCAAACTAAACAATAAAATTGTAATTAATGGTAGATAACCATAGATATATGGGTTCCTCATAAAAAATTTTTTTCCTCTATTTTTATTGATAACTTCCTATTTATAATATAACGAAAATTCTCTAACGACCGCAAGCTAAATCCCAATAGTACATATGCATCCTCAATTAAAGTACGTTATAATTGGGATACTTACCTGCATAAAGGAGGGTTTTTTTGTTACAAGTACTTTATATTTTTATTCCAATGCTTGTTGCAATATTAGTGCCATTATTATATAAACGCATGAAAAATATTCACACAGGTTGGTTTGTTCTTGCTGTACCTGCTACGCTTGCGATTATTTATGCAACATATATTGCTCAAGTGGCTAAGGGGGAAGTATTTACTGCAGAGCTCCCTTGGATTCCATCGCTTGATATTTCCATCATCTCATATTTAGATGGACTCAGCTTATTATTCTCATTACTCATTACTGGAATTGGCTCGTTAGTTGTGCTTTACTCCATTTTTTACTTAGATAAACATAAAGAAAAATTACATAACTTTTATGTTTACTTACTGTTATTTATGTCAGCCATGCTGGGAGTAGTACAGTCTGATCATTTAATTACACTCTATTTCTTTTGGGAGCTAACGTCCATATCATCATTTTTACTCATCGGCTATTGGTATAATCGGGATGCCTCACGCTTCGGTGCATTAAAGTCTATGATGATCACAGTTGGCGGCGGCTTAATGATGCTAGGTGGCTTTGTTCTGCTTTATTTAATGGGAGGGACCTATTCCATTCGAGAATTGATTGTCATGGCACCTAATTTAGTAGATCAACCTTTATTCACTTGGTCACTTATCCTAATACTCTTGGGCGCATTTACAAAATCCGCGCAATTCCCATTTTACATTTGGTTACCAGATGCCATGGAAGCGCCAACACCAGTAAGTGCATACCTTCACTCGGCAACAATGGTCAAAGCAGGTATCTATTTAGTTGCACGATTTACGCCGATATTTGCAGCCTCTGAGCTTTGGGTGTGGCTTGTAACAGGTGTAGGTATCTTAACTTTATTCTGGGGTTCCTTCTTTGCAGTGAAGCAAACAGATTTAAAAGGTATCCTAGCATTCTCTACAGTCAGTCAGCTTGGTCTTATTATGTCACTACTCGGCGCAAGCGCTGTTGCTTTTCATACAAATGGCTCAGTCGATACCATTAAATTTGCTGCATTTGCTGCCATTTTCCACCTTATCAATCATGCTACATTTAAAGGCAGTCTTTTCATGATTGCAGGCATTGTTGATCATGAAACAGGAACTCGAGATATTCGTAAACTTGGCGGATTAATGAGTATCATGCCAATTAGTTTTACTGTGGCTGCAATAGGAAGCTTATCAATGGCTGGTCTTCCACCATTTAATGGCTTCTTAAGTAAAGAGATGTTTTTAACAGCCATGCTTGCCCTTCAAAAGTTTGAATTTTTCGGCTTTGAAACATGGGGAGCACTCTTCCCTATTGTTGCTTGGATTGCTAGTATTTTCACCTTTATCTATAGTTTTTATTTTGTTTTCCGAACATTTAATGGAAATTACAAACCTGAGCAGTTACCTCATAAACCACATGAGGCACCGATTGGCATGCTAATTTCTCCAATACTTTTAGCGGCTTTAGTTGTGACAATCTTCTTTATCCCTAACTTTATTGGCAATACCTTTGTAAAACCAGCTGTCCAAGCGATTCAGCCATTTTTGTATGATACACCTCAAGCAGTGGATATTCATGTATCTGCTTGGCATGGCATCACCCCTGAGCTACTGATGACTATTGGAATTATCATTGTTGGGGTATTGTTATTTGTCGCCTTACCAAAATGGCAAGGGATGTATCAGCGATTCCCGCAAGCCTTAACATTAAACAATGCCTATGACAAAATCATGCAGGGTTTAGACGTTGGCTTAAATCGTTTATCTCGACGCTATATGACAGGCTCTATGCGTCACTATTTACTCTACATGTTTAGTGGAATTACGGTAATTGTTATCGGCTCTCTTTTCATGAAAGATGCTTTTAGCATTTCATTCCAAGGAGCCTCACCAATAAATCTATACGAAATAATCTTGATCGTCGTTTTACTAATTGGTACTGCCATCACCATTTTGGCCAAGTCACGTTTAACGGCCATTATTGGGCTTGGTACTGTAGGCTATACTGTAGCCTTATTCTTTGTCATTTTTAACGCACCTGATCTAGCGCTGACACAGCTCGTTATTGAAACGATTTCAGTAGCACTATTTTTATTAGCATTTTACCATCTACCTAAGCTTGGTAAACGCGAGGAGCGAATGAGATTCCAGTTAAATCGTGCCGTTGTTTCGATTGCAGTTGGTGTGATGGTAACTCTTGTTGCCCTATCAGCTCATTCCCAAAAACTAATTCCTTCTATTGCTAAGTATTACGAGGAAACCGTGTATTCATTAGCTGGTGGCGGAAATATTGTAAACGTAATTTTAGTAGACTATCGTGGTTTCGATACATTATTTGAAATTACAGTACTCGGCATAGCTGGCATGGCCATCTTAGCTATGATTAAGTTACGTATGAATAGAAAGGAGAACACTCATGAAAACAAATGATGTGATCATACAATTTACAGCTAAAATTGTATTTTTCATTATTTTCTTCTTCTCCATTCATATTTTTTTAGCTGGTCACTATACGCCTGGTGGAGGCTTTGTTGGGGGTCTGTTAACATCAAGTGCACTTGTTCTTTTAGTGTTAGCCTATGATATCAACACAGTCCGTCATATTCTACCTATTAATTACACGTATTTAACAGCCATTGGCTTACTATTAGCCCTTGCTACTGCGGCATACCCAATGTTTGTGGGCAAACCGTTTTTCACACATTTCTTTGATTATTTCGATTTACCGCTTCTAGGCAAACAGTCATTACACACGGCTATGCTTTTTGATAGCGGTGTCTATTTGGTTGTTGTCGGTGTTACGATGACCATTATTCAAACGATTGGGGAGGATGAATAATGGAAATAATTATGGCCTTTGTGATCGGCTTTCTCTTTATGGCAGCGGTCTATTTAATCTTATCGAAAAGTTTATTGCGCATTATTATTGGAACAGGTCTGTTAAGTCATGGTGCTCATCTACTGATCTTAACGATGGGTGGTCTTGGTGGCGAAGCTCCACCCGTCTTAAACGAAGGAGCCAAAACGTTTGCTGATCCTTTACCCCAAGCACTTATTTTAACTGCGATTGTTATAAGCTTTGGGGTAACAGCATTCTTCCTTGTACTTGCCTATCGTTCCTATCAGGAGCTTAACACGGATGATATTAGCTTAATGAGAGGAAGTGATGAGGATGAATAACTTCCTGCTACTACCGATTATCATCCCATTTTTCTTCGGTATGATTTTAATGTTTGGACAAAAAAATCTAACCTATCAACGATCATTTTCATTATTTGGAATTGGACTAGCCCTCTTCTCTGCCCTTTCACTTCTTTTAAAAGTGAAACAAGATGGTATTCAAAAGGTCACATTTGGAAACTGGCCCGTTCCATACGGTATTACAATGGTATCTGATATGGTATCTGCATTGCTCGTTACAACAACATTGCTGATTGCGCTATTTGTTGTTTGGTATGGCTTTGGTTCCATTACGAAGGAGCGTGAACGCTTCTTTTATTACCCAGGTATTATGTTTATTTTAACTGGGGTCAATGGAGCCTTTACAACAGGCGATATTTTTAACTTATTTGTTTTCTTCGAAGTATTGTTAATGGCTTCCTATCTACTTATCGTTTTAGGTGGTGAGAAGGGGCAACTGAAAGGGTCTATTAAATATATTTTAATTAATGTTATTTCTTCGGCCTTATTTGTTATTACCGTTGCCTATTTATATTCTGTTGTAGGGACATTAAACATGGCCGATATTGCGGTGAAAATTGCTGAGATTAATCAACCAGGAATTATTACTGTTATTGCCGTACTATTTTTAATGGTATTTGGACTAAAAGCGGCCATTTTCCCATTATATTTTTGGCTTCCTACTTCGTACGCGGCAGCGCCTATTCCTGTCTTAGCATTATTTGGCGCTCTGCTTACAAAGGTTGGGGTATATGCCATTACACGTACCTATACACTATTTTTTGTACATGATTTGTCCTATACGCACAACTTACTAATGGCATTAGCTATTGCAACAATTGTAGCTGGATGCATTGGAGCACTCGCTTATTTTGATGTAAAACTCATTATTATCTATAACATTGTCATTGCAGTTGGTGTCATTTTATTTGGTGTCTCTCAAATGAATGAGACTTCATTAAAAGGTGCTATGTTTTATTTAATTCACGATATGCTGATTAAGGCCGCGCTCTTTATGCTAATCGGCATTGTCATCTATATTACGGGTACATCGGATTTGCGTAAGATGGGTGGACTCATGAAAAAATACCCTGCACTTGGTTGGTGTTATTTAATCGCAGCTTTTGGCTTAGCTGGAATTCCACCACTTAGCGGATTTGTTGGAAAGCTGTTAATTGTACAGGGGGGCTTTGAGGCTGGAAGTATGTGGAGTAGTATTTTCATTTTAGCATCTTCACTGCTTGTCCTATTGTCCGTGATCCGTATTTTCCTCTATGCCTTTTGGGGTGAGGAAAAAGAAACACAAGGTACAGTCGACAAATCTATCTATAAGATGCTGTTTATGCCGGCTGCCTTGTTAGTACTTATTACTGTAGCCTATGGTGTGGGTTCCGAATGGATTACGCCATTTATGGATGATGCAGCAAAACTATTAAATGATCCATCTATCTATATAGATGCTGTAATGAAGGAGGATTAGCACTATGGCATTTCAAATGATTTTAAATTTTGTACTTGCCTTCGTCTGGATGTTCCTTTCCTCTAATTACACAGCAACTGGTTTTATCATTGGATTCATTATGGGAATACTTTTACTTATTCTCATGCGGAGGTTTTTCAAGTCTCGTCTTTATGTCTATCGATTATGGGCCCTTCTAAAATTAACGTTGTTGTTCTTTAAAGAGTTAATTTTAGCAAATGTTCAAGTGTTAAAAGTAGTGTTAAAGCCTAAGCTGGACATGCAACCTGCCTTTTTTGCTTATCCAACTGTTTTAACGCAAGACTGGGAAATCACGTTATTATCGAGTCTTATTACGTTAACACCAGGAACAGTCGTAGTGCATGTTTCGGATGATGCGAAAACACTGTATGTACATGCAATTGATATTAACGATGTGGATGAAGCCATTGCTTCCATTCGAGATTCATTTGAAAAAGCAATTTTGGAGGTGAGTAAATCATGACAACATTTATTATTGCTGTAATCGTAGTGATTTGCTTATCGATGATAGCGGTCATTTATCGAATGGTAAAAGGTCCTTCCGCATCTGACCGTGTTGTAGCTTTGGATTCACTTGGTGTTTCACTCATTTCCCTCATCGGACTATTTTCGATTTTAGTGGAAACAAGCTTCTTTCTTGAAATCATTTTATTGCTAGCAATCTTATCGTTTATCGGTACGATGGCTTTCTCTAAATTCATAGAGAAAGGAGATATCATTAAACGTGATAATTCTCGCTAATAGTTTAGTTATCTTTTTCATTACTGTTGGAGTACTCTTTATTGTCGTGACAGCTATTGGACTTGTCCGCTTACCTGATTTGTATACACGTGCCCATGCTGCTTCAAAAAGTGCAACACTTGGCGTCATGTGTGTGCTGATCGGTGTATTCTTTCACTTTTGGCTAATTGAAGATCATTTCAACCCTCGTATTTTATTAGGGATATTATTCCTTTTCATCACTGGTCCTGTTGGAGGACACATTATGACACGTTCTTCCTATATAGCCGGTGTTAAGCCATGGAAAGGAACAGTACGTGATGAATTAGGTCCTGAAATTGACAGAATGAAAAAGGAACAAGGTGTAAAATAAACAGTAAAAATCTGCCCGATTAATAATATCGAGCAGATTTTTTTATTAAATATATCCCTTGTCAGTTAAAATATGCGTCAGCTGTTCCACACATTCTTCAATAGAATGCTGTTCGGTATCCAAAATAATTTCTGGGTTGATTGGTTCTTCGTATGGAGCACTAATCCCTGTGAAATTAGTAATTTCTGCATTCCTTGCTTTTTTATACAAACCTTTTGGATCTCTTTTTTCACATGTTTCTACTGAACACTTTACATAGACCTCTAAAAATTCGCCATCCTCTACAAGCTCACGGACTACCTGACGATCTTCCCGATAAGGCGAAATAAAAGCTGTTAGCACAATTTGACCGCTTTCTATAAATAGCTTAGAAACTTCACCTATTCGACGAATATTTTCTTTGCGCCCTGCCTCATCGAATCCTAAGTCACTATTCAAGCCATGGCGCACATTATCACCATCTAATACGAAGGCTTGATTGCTCCTTTCAAATAATCGACGGGCAAAGGCATTGGCCACGGATGATTTCCCTGAAGCCGATAAACCCGTAAACCATAAAATAAAGCTTTGATGTTTATTTTTTGAACGGCGTTCCTCTTTTGTAATGGAGGCTTCATGCCAAACAATGTTTGAACTCATTTCACTACCTCCTTACTCATACCTTTAATTAAAATGTCTACGACTTCTTTACGACTGAATGTACTTGGTGGTACTTCGCCATTTCGTAGCATCTCTCGTACCTTCGTTCCTGATAGAATGACATGGGCAGAGCTATCATGTGGACACGTTTTTGTCGTAGCCATGCCTTCACATTGCTGACAATAAAAGCTATGCTCAAATTTTAGTGGGACAATTCCTAATTCATCTTCAGTAAACTGTTCAAAAATCTTTTGTGCATCGTATGTGCCGTAATAATCACCAACCCCTGCATGATCACGGCCTACAATAAAATGGGTACACCCATAATTTTTTCTAACAAGGGCATGGAAAATAGCTTCTTTTGGTCCTGCATACCGCATTGCGGCTGGGAAAATACCTAATTGTACACGGCTTTCAGGATAATAGTTTTTCAATAAAACCTCATAGCTCTCCATACGTATAGCCGCTGATACATCATCTGACTTTGTTTCACCGACAAGTGGATTTAAAAATAACCCATCAATTGTTTCAAGTGCTGCCTTTTGAATATATTCATGCGCTCTATGGACTGGATTACGTGTTTGGAAACCGACAATGGTTTTCCATCCCTTGTCAGCAAATAATTGGCGCGTTTCCACTGGGTCAAATGAATACGCAGGAAACTTTTGTGCAAGACGTTTAATTAATGTAATTTTTCCTCCGACATAAATGGCAGGACGATCAAAGAGCTTTTGAACGCCCGGATGTGCTAAATCCTCTGTCCCATATACAAGCAAAGCCTCTTTTCGTTTATTCGGTTCATAAATATCGGCTACTTCAATAACGCCATAAACTTCATTATCATAAACTAATTTCACCTCGTCACCAGGCTGTAAAGTGGCCGCTTTCTCTTTTGTAACAGGTAATGTAATCGGAATACTCCATACTATACCTGAAGCTAAAAGACTTTGTTCCACGACCGACTCATAGTCTATTTGTGTTAAAAAGCCTTCGATTGGGCTATAGCCCCCTACAGCGATTAGCTCCAAATCACTCAACGAAATCGCATCTAGCTCAATTTCCTTGTGAATAGTTGTGATCTCTTTTTCTGGATAAAATGCCTGCACAAGTAGCCCACCATGTGGTTGTAAACTCATTAAAATCTCCTCCTAATTCTAGTTAAATACTAAGTTTTATAGTTAAAATATAGTGATGATACGATTCAATTTAAATGCCTTCCCCTGCATCATAGATAGCTTGCTCTTCTTCACGCATCATGCGCATCAGGCTAATAACCCCTAGCGTCCCTATGATAATACTGCCATTCAAAATAATGGCATAAAGGTCCTTTTCTAAAAACAACTGCACTAAAAAATAAGAAATGACTAATGAAAAGATAGGTGATACAACCCAAATACGTATAATTTTTTTCACAATATGCTGATGGAAAATTTGCTTACCATTTTTCGCCATCCCCATCCCGATGATGGAAGAAGAAGTTACTTGTGTTAATGGTACTGGAAGCCCAAAGATGGAGCTTACACCAACAAGCAGTGCGCCTGTACTTGAAATGAGAATGCCTTCTGCCTTTTGAAAGCGCACAATTTTTTTACCGTTTGTTTCAAGCACTCGTTTACCAAGTAACATAGCACCTATTGCAACAAATGCACCGCCAAGCACAATGCCCGTTGTCACATCCATCATTCCTGCTCCTACCAGCGGTCCAACTGCATTGGCAACATTATTCATTCCCGCTGAAAATGCTTCGAAAAATCCAGCTAATACGAGAAGAACAGTTAAAATCGGACGATCTTTAAGCAGTCCTCTGTTTTGTAATTTATATAATAGCTTTCCACATACAAGAGCAATGACAAAGGCAACAAGCGGTACAATCACCCAAAATGATATGATGACGAGCAGGGAATTGACGAATAATACTTTATAAGCAATTCCTACACCCACGACAGCACCCACTGTTACTTCACTCGTTGATAAGGGGATGCCTAAAAGATTGGCGAAAAATAACGAACTTGTCGCAGAAATTAAGATAATGATGACAACTTTTACCGTAATATATTCCTGAGGCATAATGCCTGAGCTAATCGTTTTGACTACTTCTCCTCCGCCTAATACAGCTCCACTGTAGACGCCTATCGCACATAATAGCAATGCTTGCCACGCTTTTTTGATGGCACCTGCACCATAAGCAACACCCATTGAGGCGGCTGCTCCGCTTGCCCCGATGTTCATTGCAAAAAATAAACTAATAGCTATTGCAAAATATTCAAGCATGGCAGAACTCCTTTATTCATGTAACCCGCACTCGGTTTTACCAGAACCTTGCCACCTACCTGAACGTAAATCCTCCATCGTAAATGCCGGTTTCGTACAATGCTCACAGCCGATACTTGGATAGCCTTGATCATGTAACGGATTATATGGCAGACTGTGCTTTGAAACATAGCGCCAAATATCCTTCCAAGTCCAATGAATCAAAGGACAAACTTTAATCGATTTAAATTTATCGTCACGATTTAGAAAGTTTGTCTGTTGACGTGTTGGTGATTGCTCACGACGTAAGCCTGATATCCAAGCCTTTTTACCTGACAAGGCTTCGTGCAAAGGCTTTATCTTACGAATATCACAGCATTTATTTGGGTTAGATTTCCATAGTTTGTCACCATGTTGTGTAGCTTGTTGCTCTAGTGTAAGGGCTGGCTTTTTCATGACAATGTTGAGTTGTGGATATTTTTCTTTGACTTTATTAATGGTTTCATATGTTTCTTTAAAATGTACATCTGTATCTAAAAAAACAATCGTAGCGTTAGGCTTTACCTTTGAAATGAGATCAATTAAGACAATGCCCTCAATACCAAAGCTACATGCATAGACGATTTCATCTCCATATTGTTGATAGCTCCACTGTAAAACCTCTAGTGCAGCCTTATACAAATCATCGACCTGAAAATCAATGATCGGTTCTTGCCAATTTTCGTAAGTTAACATCGAATCCCCCTCATAGCAAAAAAGGCGTTCTAACACAAGACACAGGAAAACAGGTCTTTGTTAAAACGCCTCTAGTTTGACTAGCCAGCTCTTTATATAATGATTGTTCACTAGTAGTTGCTACCTCGTACCACAATCATTCTTCTTATTACCAAATATATACTAGTGTACACCAAGCAGTCAACTAGGTTTTTTGAATATCTTTTTCATACACCCACTTTTTTCGGTTCTTTGTTGCATATGATGAGTGGTATCTAGGGACACCCTTATTAATTTTCGAAATAAATAATCTTTTTCTCAATTCCTTGTTGACTAATAGGAAATATATGTTTAGTGTATTATTAAAGCTTTGACCTAAATAAAAAAGCGCTGATCAGAGGATCTGAAGGCCATCTACCCATGTTGTCATTTCATTGTGGGTGATGGCTTTTTGCATTCTTTAGACAGAAAAGGGGCGAATTAATTATGAAAAAAAGGAGCTATGTTCTCCAATCATTGGCATTACTAACTATTCTAACGCTTAGTTTAACTGGCTGTGGAAGTGCCAGCTCGGATGAAAAAGGAAGTGATCAAGAAGACAAAAAGTCTGTAGAGCTACTAAATGTCTCCTATGACCCAACACGCGAACTTTACGATGAGTTCAACAAAGATTTTATAAAGAACTGGAAGGATGAAACCGGCCAAGATGTCACAATTAATCAATCACATGGTGGATCTGGCAAACAAGGACGTGCAGTTATTGATGGTCTTGAAGCCGACGTTGTAACCCTCGCACTCGCTTACGATATTGATGAAATTGCTCAAACACGCGAGCTGCTGAATAAAGATTGGCAAACAGAGTTTGATAATAATTCCACTCCCTATACATCGACAATTGTTTTTTTAGTACGCAAAGGGAATCCAAAAAACATACAAGATTGGGATGATCTGATTCAAGACGACGTGTCTGTCATTACGCCTAATCCCAAAACATCTGGTGGTGCACGTTGGAACTATTTAGCGGCTTGGGCATATGCCGGAAAGTTATATAACAATGATGAAACAAAAATAAAAGAATTTATGAAATCACTTTATAGCAATGTCGAAGTACTTGACTCTGGAGCTCGTGGGGCAACAACAACATTCGTAGAACGCAAAATTGGAGATGTCTTAATTGCGTGGGAGAATGAAGCATACCTCTCTCTCAATGAATTAGGTAAGGATGAGTTTGAAATCATCACGCCTTCATTAAGCATTTTAGCAGAGCCACCAGTTGCCGTTGTAGACAAAATCGTAGATAAAAAAGGGACACGTGAAGTCGCTGAAGCTTACTTACAGCATTTATATAGTGATATTGGGCAAGAAATTGCGGCGAAAAATTATTATCGACCACGTAATGAAACGATTTTAGAAAAATATAAAGAGCAATTCCCTCAGCTTGAACTTGTTTCCATTGATGATTTCGGCGGCTGGGCACAAGCACAAGCAACCCATTTTAAAGATGGTGGTACCTTTGATGAAATATACGTACCACAATAAGGAGCGTTTTGATGAGTAGTTTAATCATTCCTAAAAAATCGCGTCGAATTATTCCAGGCTTTCATTTATCTCTTGGGTATACGATACTATACGTTAGTTTACTAGTGTTACTACCACTTTCGATGATTTTCATTCATACCATGTCCTTAAGCTGGTCGGCATTTATCGCTATCATTACAGATCCTCGTGCTGTTGCTTCCTATAAAGTGAGCTTCAGCACTGCGCTGATCGCAGGCTTACTAAATGTGATTTTCGGTACGATTATTGCATGGGTACTCGTTCGCTATCCATTTCCCTTTAAACGAATCATTGATGGGCTTGTAGACTTACCCTTTGCATTACCTACTGCTGTCGCTGGTATTGCTTTAACATCTCTCTATGCGCCAAATGGTTGGATCGGTCAATTTTTTGATTTTAAAATTGCCTTTACACCTCTTGGCATCATTATTGCTTTAACCTTTATCGGGCTACCCTTTGTTGTACGTACGGTCCAGCCTGTCTTACAAAATATTAGTGCTGAGGTCGAAGAAGCTTCGGCAAGCCTTGGTGCTAATCGTTTACAAACCTTTCGTAAAGTCATCTTACCAGAGCTAGTACCAGCTATTTTAACTGGCTTTTCCTTGGCCTTTGCTCGTGCTTTAGGTGAATATGGCTCCGTTGTTTTTATTGCAGGAAATATGCCGATGAAAACGGAAATTACCCCATTAATTATTATGACAAAGCTTGAGCAATATGATTATGCGGGGGCAACAGCGATAGCTGTTGTCATGCTTGTGACATCCTTTATCTTGTTGTTCACTATTAACTTGATACAATGGCTAGCCAATCGTCGGTTTGTACATTAGGAGGTACTATATGGAACAATCAACTTTTATTCAGCAGGCTAGTACAGAAAAAAATAAAGCAGCCACACAGTCTGCTGCCCTACAGGAGCCTCGTATTATTCGCTATACGTTAATATTTATTGCTTTAGCTTTTTTAGCTTTCTTTATCGTACTACCTTTAGTATCTATTTTTATTACAGCCTTTCAAAAAGGAGCCGACGTTTACTTTGCTGCGATTACACATCCAGATGCATTAGCTGCTATTAAGCTTACATTAATCGTCGTAGCTATTACTGTACCACTCAATGCGATCTTTGGCGTAATGGCTGCATGGGCACTCACAAAGTTTAATTTTAAAGGGAAAAATCTATTACTTACCATGGTAGATTTACCTTTTGCCGTTTCCCCTGTTATCGCAGGTTTAGTGTTTATTTTATTGTTTGGTTCACAGGGACTGTTTGGTGAGTGGTTGTTTGCACATGATATTAAAATTGTTTTTGCACTTCCTGGCATTGTCCTTGCCACAATTTTCGTCACATTGCCCTTTGTTGCACGTGAATTAATACCGCTGATGCAGACCCAAGGCACATCTGAGGAGGAAGCGTCTATTTCATTAGGGGCAAGTGGCTTTAAAACCTTTTGGTATGTCACATTACCCAATATTAAATGGGGATTGTTCTATGGTTTGATTTTATGTAATGCACGAGCCATCGGAGAATTCGGAGCTGTCTCTGTTGTATCCGGCCATATTCGTGGCATGACTAATACGATGCCGCTTCATATTGAAATTCTCTACAATGAGTATCAATTTGCAGCAGCCTTTGCAGTTGCTTCCTTAATGAGCGTTATGGCCATCTTTACATTAATTGTGAAAGACATTATTGCTTGGAAATCAAAATCTAGTTAAAAGGAGATGGTCTCAATGAGTATACAAATTCAAAACGTATCCAAAAAATATGGTACCTTTCAGGCACTAGAGGATATATCCATACATATTCAGTCTGGGGAGCTAGTAGCACTGCTTGGCCCTTCTGGATCAGGAAAAACCTCTTTGTTACGTGTGATTGCTGGGCTTGAAACAAGTGATGTCGGCAACATTTTATTTGATGGGCAATCCATAACAGATCGACACCCAAAGGAACGCAATGTGGGCTTTGTCTTTCAACATTATGCGCTTTTTCGTCATATGACGGTCTTTGACAACGTAGCTTATGGGCTGAAGGTACGCCCTCAAAAAAGCAGACCTTCAAAACAAGAAATCAAAGATAAAGTGATGGAATTATTGCGACTTGTGAAACTTGAAAATTTCTCAGATCGGTATCCAACACAGCTTTCAGGTGGACAGCGACAACGTGTAGCACTGGCAAGAGCGCTTGCCGTAGAGCCAAAGGTACTGTTACTAGATGAACCGTTTGGAGCTCTGGATGCAAAAGTACGTAAGGAGTTACGTCGCTGGCTCCGAAAGTTGCACGATGAATTTCATATTACAAGTATTTTTGTCACTCATGACCAAGAGGAAGCTCTCGATGTTGCAGATCGCATTGTCGTTATGAACAATGGCAAAATCGAGCAAATTGGCAGTCCAGACGAGGTCTATACAAATCCAAAAAGTCCATTTGTCTATGACTTCTTGGGCAATGTCAATCTATTTAAGGGTCGCTTACATAATGGTAAGCTCATGCATGGCGAAGTTGCACTTGATGTACCTGATGCCCTAACACATTCAGATGACAATGCGATAGGCTATGTACGTCCTCATGATATTCAGATTGAGAAAACAAGTATTTCAGGTACAGTTCCTGTTAAAATCAGCCATATTCATTTGCTAGGCCCTATCGTCCAAATTGAGCTACGCCGTGAGGATCTTGATGAATTTTTAGAGGCCGAGTTATCAAAAGAACAATATCATCTTCTTCAACTGAAAGTGGGCGACCAAGTATTTGTAAAGCCGAAACAATTAAAGGTGTTTATTCCTGAGGATTACTCCATTTAATGAATTGTCATATTAAGTGCAACACCTCTAAAATAAAAGAAGCCCATAACGACCTCGTGTAACATGTTAGTTACCACACAAACATCGGAGGAGGAATCGTTATGGGCTTTACCCATCACTTTATTATTCATTCGCATTAAGGAGGGTTATATCAAATACCACGATTTAGAGAGTTATTGGCAACTTATGAAATCAAGCAAAGCATGTAACAATGCCCTGACAGAAAGTTTTTTTACATAAATTTCCACACATAACTATAAAAGATTCAAAAAAGCGTTAGTAAACTCTATCCACTACTACAATCATGAACGAATACAAATAAAACTCAACGGAAAAATTCCAGTTGAGTTTCGAAGGGCTACTTAAAAAGTTTTTAGGGGTCAGCTCAAGTTATGGTGTAGTGCCTGGTCCATCTAAAATAGCTACATTCTTATTCTTCCTCTCTTAAAAACCCTTCATCAACATAAATAACCCGGTTGACATATTCCTTTACATGAGGATCATGTGTTGCGATAACCACTGTCGTCTCATTTTCTTTATGAATCTGAGTGATCATTTTCATTACATCTTCGGCAGAAGACTTATCTAAGTTACCTGTAGGTTCATCGGCTAAAAGTAATTTCGGTTGATTAACAAGCGCCCTTGCAATTGCTACTCTTTGTTTCTGTCCCCCTGATAATTCATCAGGAAAAGCTGTATCTTTTCCTTCGAGACCAAGTTTTTTTAATAATTCAGTGATACGTGTCCTACGTTCCATGTTGGAAAGTTTCTCTTTTGCAAAGAGCATTGGCACCTCTACATTCTCAAAGACAGTCATATCCTCAATCAATTTAAAATCTTGGAAGATAAAACCCACATATTTATTTCGTATGAAGGCATATTTATCATCACTTAATGTATTAATTTTATTTCCCTCAAGAGTAATCTCACCTGATGTTGGTCGGTCAACAAGTCCAATCATATTCAGCAATGTGCTCTTTCCAGAACCTGATCTTCCATAAAAAGCGATAAAGTCTCCTTTATCAATCGTTAAA
This sequence comes from Lysinibacillus sp. FSL K6-0057, assembly GCF_038630885.1. Lineage (NCBI taxonomy): Bacteria > Bacillati > Bacillota > Bacilli > Caryophanales > Bacillaceae > Lysinibacillus > Lysinibacillus sp. FSL K6-0057. The sequence continues at coordinate 3,930,105 of NZ_CP152047.1, forward strand.
TCCAAAGATTGAAATACGATTGACTCAATATTCCGTCCTTGATATGTTTTTTTTATATGGGCTAGTTCGATTAAATTCATAGCATGCTCCCTCCTTAATTCAACAAATGAACAACTAATTTAACGACCTAAAGATATTGATGGAATTGTCATAAGTAGCAATAGAATAACAATTAAACAGAAACTTATTAAAAAAGTAAGCATCCATGTGGTGAATGTCAGCCAAAGCACACCTGCCAAGATAAATAAAAGAAGTGCAATCATGTAAGAAGGTCCCATTAACAATAAGTTAGTGAATACAAAGATCTTTATTATATCCATCCTAGTAGCGCCAAAAAGCCTAAATAGCTGTAGCTTAGCAGTCTGGTATTGATTCTGCAGCAAGACAAAGCTAGTAATACAGATCATAATGAGTATGAAAGCAATGGTAATAAAGAATAGCAGCGATTTCGCATAAATTAAATTGATTTCTGTTTGTTGCTCTTTTGTATTAATTACCTGCCGAACATCATAGTTAGAGATTGGATTCAGTTTAGAGAGCTCAGCATCTAAAGTATTAACATGTATTTCCTCATCTTCTACCCCTACAACATACACCCATATATCCTGTAGATTTTTTTCTTCAATAGGAAGAATCTGTGCATGAGGCTGAATTGAATCATATAAAAGAAAATATTGAAGGTATTCCCTCGCTTGCCTTTGATCATTATCAGACACTAACTTTTCAATAACATCATTTACATAAACTTTTTGCGAGTCACCCTCTTGATTCGGGCTTAAAGAAATGATACCGACCTTACCAGTAAATTTGTGTTCTAACCAATCGAGTTGTTCTTGGGTCCAATCATCGGTCAAGCCAGAGTTTGAATTAGGTTTGAATGTAGGCATAATCATCCAAACATCTTTGCCAATTTGCTCTCTAAGAACTTGCATTTGATCTTGATTCTTGAAAAGGAAACTAACTAAAATGAAGACGAGCAAAAACATAACTAAAAATTGAATGCGTATTAACCATGTCATTTTTCTATTACGATTAAGCATTTTTGATGCAATTCTCCACAAATCCCTCATAATTAAACCTCACTTAAATACATTTCTTTTCAATTTATGAAGGGTTAACTCCACTGATAGGAGGATCATTGTCATCACAATTATTGCAATAGCTAAGATCACAACTACATCTATTCGGAAAGTTATACCTTCTAGACTAACAGCATGTGCAATAGCCCAATAGCCAATTGCAGCAGTTAGAAGCGATACGATTGTCATGCTCGCTGTTTCAGTATACAAATAAGACCTTAAGTTACCGCGAGTAGCACCTAGCAAAAACAATATATTCCACTTATCGCGCTCCTTAATGAGCTTAAAGCTGTATAGCTGAATAAAACTAAGAACCGAGTAGAGAACTAAAAAAACCGTAACCAGACTTGCTACTAAGATGAAGAACATAATACCCTGGTATCTCGACTGAGCAATTGGTTCCCGTTCTACTGGTCCATACGGTTTTAATTCTTCTAACACTATTGATGTGGAATCCTTATCAATCTCTAATGAACCTACCCGAACCCCGTCAATCTTGTTATATGCCTGCTCGAAATCTGCATGGGGAATATAAACACGGTCAACTAAACTTACTTGCTCCACACCAATAACGGTATAGACTTTCTTATTAATTTCAATGAACTCACCAACAACGCTCTCAGCACTGCGATTGGGGAACACTTTTTTGGCTGCATTAACAGTCAAAACTGTCTCACCTTCCCTTAACTGCTCAAAGGGAAAACCATAGAAATAGGGATAGTCTTCATTAACACCCCATAACGGCAAAACAACAACGTGCGATCCGAATTTCACCTGATCATCAGTCGTAGCGAAATAGGAAAATCGCTGAACCTTTGACTCTGCTCGCCACTCCCTTTCAAGTTTAGCCAAAGTACTGAGTGAAACCGGATATGTTAGCATAATTGTTGTTGTTCCGTTTTCCCTCTCCACTTGCTCCCGTACTGTATGATAGCTTCCATTCAAAAAAGAAAATATGACAGTAACTAGCATAAGTGAAATTGCCATTTGTAAGGTTAGAACTGTCATAACCGTTTTATTTCGTAGCATTGATTTATACAATAGCTTTATGTACATTTGAAGTTTCATTCACATTCCCCTTAATCACATATATAAATAGGATATGAAGCAGTTATTTTCTCATCAACTATTAGCTCTATCGTATAATTCCCGCATTTTGTTATTACAGCCTTCATAGGTGTACTGAAATCTACCCCTTGAACTTGTTCTGGAATACGTCTATTATAAAGAATAACTTTTTCTGTGTGAGCAAAACGCCTTTTTGCACTATCCTTTAATTGCAGTTCAACCTCATAGGTTTTGGCAGGCTCAATGTTAAACAGTTTGATGAACACATAAAATTCGATTACTTTTGGCATAGTTGAAATATCTAATCTATTAATAACACGCCCTAAAATATGACAAGACTCTTCTTTATTAAATTCAATACTATCACAACAAAGTAATTGTGAATTCATTTAGACATCTCCCCTTTTCGAAAATTGAGAATCCATATTTTTGATATAGAATAATATATCACTTGACACATTGATAATCCCTTGATTTAGCAGTAAACCTTGATTGTTATAAATCCTAATAGCAGGAGTTTCATAAACATGAAAATATTCAGCCATATTTGAATTAGTCATTGTCAATACTGGAAAAGTCCAACCAAAATATTTTACCATTTCATAGTTATCTTCAACTTCGCCATTTGTTATTAAGACCAAATCCAGCCCATGTTGCAAAAGCCCCTCTATATCTGGAAGTAACTCAATACACCTTTTACAATATAGAGAGACAAAGACGAATAAAACTTCTTTTTCTCTAAAAGCATTGTTCAGCTCTAGCAAAGCACCGTCAAAATTATACAAATTAATGTTAGGCAGTTTATCCATATGTAATCGCCCTTTCTCTTTCTTCTAAATGCAATATACTTGATTGTTTCTCCCAAATTCTTTTATAAACTCCACTCTCGTTACGAAGTAGCTCCTTATGGGTCCCTGATTCTTCAATTCGCCCATCTTTCATGAGAATTATAAAATCTGCATTATTTGTTATATTTATACGATGTGTTATAACAATAACTGTCTTACTTTTGTCAAAAAATATATCTTCCAAATAGTTCATTTCACTTTCAGGGTCAATTGCAGCAGTAGGCTCATCTAATAATAAGAAATTAGATTCATTATAATATCCTCTTGCTAAAACTAGTTTTTGCCACTGACCACCAGATAAATTAACTGATCCTTTTGTTAGATATCCTAGCCGTGTTGTTAAACCATCGGGTAAAATATGCAAATCTTTAAAGCCTGCTCGATGGATTGCTTTTAGTAATTTTTCACTATCCTCATTATCCTCATCTCTACCAAAAGTAATATTTTCCTTAACAGTTAGCATGTACTTTGTGAAATCCTGAAATGCTACAAACATATTTTTATATAGTGTTGATTTATTTATACAATGTTGACTTGCTCCATCATAAAAAATTGTATTCTCAGGAGCTTCGTATAAACCAGCGATCAGCTTAAGTAATGTTGATTTTCCTGAACCATTCTCACCTAATATGACTACCTTCTGCCCCTTCTTTATTTTCAGATTTATATTATCTAACGAATTTCTAATAGAGTTAGGATATCTAAAAGAAAGGTTTTTAATCTCTATTTCGTTATTAAATTGAAAGGCAGATTTTTGTTCATTGTCGTTTTCAACGTCTATCTCTTTTCTAATAAACTTTTGAAAATCTTGAATATAAAAAGTGTCCTCAACACCTTGAACTATATTTCTAATTAGAGTAGTCATACTACTATCTGCTAAGTTCAATGCCAAAGTTAATGCAAAATAATCTCCGAGAGTTAGTCTATTTTCACTCAGCAAAACTATAATCATTATGACAACAGCCGCTAGACTTATTTGTGAAAATAAATGTTGACCTAAATTGTTTTTGACTTTTATCAAGTGGAGTTTTCTTCTAAGATTCTGTACCTGATAGTTGACATCATTCCACTTTTTAAGAAGAAAATCATTAATTCCATACACTTTCAGCTCTTTTTGGGTAGGTACGTTGGTCAATAAATTATAAAAATATTGAGGCTCACGCTCATGTTCTTGCAAATCTCTAGTGAGCTCCACTTTTTTGTTAACTATTTTTGATATAATTATCGCTTTACATAAAGCAATGGCACCAACAGATAACCCTAAATATAAAGAATACTGGAATAAAAAAAGCAATGTAGTAACAGATGTAAGAATACTTTCGCCCATTTGTATAAATCCGCGAAAATACCCAAAATACATCGTTACACCTCTGGAAGCAATACTCAACTCAGATTGAAAAACTGAATGTTCCTTCTCACGTAAGCTGATTCTTTGAGTAGCTTTAATCAATTTTTCCTGATTTAATAATGATATTTTAAAAGCATACTCTTCATACTTTAATTCCTGATAATCGGCAATTATATTTTTAACTAGATTAAGTAGTGTAATAAGTAAGAATATTAGAACACTCAACTTAAATTGGGTATTATTTAAGCTATTAATAAGCCACTTAGAAGTATGTATATTAGCTAGAGCAGCAAGGGAGAAAAACAAGCTAAATAATACCCCCATCACTACAATTCCTTTTTTGTAATGGTAAATATCTCTTACTACTTTTATAGTTGTCCAAATATATGTTAAAATAATTTTATAGTACCTCATTATAATAAACCTCAAGTAATGGACTTATTGCTTTTTTTAAACTTTCAATAGAATCAAAAGGGCGTCCGGATACTATCTGCCCATCTGAATTAATCCCTAAGGCATACGGAACACCTGGTATTCCAAGCTGACGTATAATATGGAAAATATTAGCGCGTACTATTTCTACTTGATTAAGAAATAGACGTTGTTGTTCTACATCCTCTTTTGTACCATCTGTAAATAGGATATACTGGAATTCAGGATAAAGTTTAGTTAGCAATTGAATTGAATCAATTTTACACACGCTACAAGAAACACTAATTATGAAGATAACTGACCCTTTTTCACTTATGTTGAAGCAAAATGCATTGTCAATCGGGTCTTCATCAACTTGCAAATCTTGGGGAACATAACTCCCAACTTCAAACTGAGTTATAGGATTACTTTTTAAAAACTTTAAATGAGAACTCAATTTGTTAATCTCACTCATAAATATCTGCTCCTTTCTCTAACCGTCATAAGAAAATCAGCTAGGCATAATTATATGCCTAGCTACAGGTTTGCTAGTGTCTTATACTTACAAATTCCCTTCTTTTTCACCATGCATAAATGTTTTAGCAACAAGTATTCATATCTCTAGTATGAGAGTAGTAATCAGAAGTTGTTCCAGTACTATTGTCTTTACATACATCGTAAAGATGTTCTACATTTGAACGAGTACTATCCAAAGGATACCAAGTACACCAACCGTTATTTACGCACAAAACTACCCCTTTACTAGCAACTTTCATTGTTCCAGAAGGACATGCCATAGTTATCACCTCCTTTCAATTACAAAGTACTTTTATAATTTATTTCAAAAAATGAAATTATTAACTTTTTAAATAATCACAAACCATTTAATGCATTTTCTATTTGTAAAAACTCTTTAATAAATTTTATTTCAAGAATTTTAACTCCTTTTTTAACCAATATGAAGCTATCATTCTTTACACTGAACCATTCTTTTAATTCAATATGAGGAATTACAAGATGTTGTGCCCATTGCTTTTTTTGCAAAGAAGCATACCATAACGGTGCTTCTAAAACTATTATCATTGGTCTACAAGTATTTTCACCTAATATCCTCGCTATTTCTTCAAAGAAGGCTGTTTCCATTGATAAATATAAAACTGGGTAGCCCTCGTCCACTTCTACAAATCCTTCTTCTTTCAATCTTCTAAGTAATTGATACTTTTTTTCGTATTTTTTTTGATTCAATTTTTGCCTCACCACAAACAGTAAAGCAGATAATAATATTAATAGCATCAAAGCAATCATAATATTGTCATTCCCTTATCTTTGCTTTTTATAATACCTTGAACAAATTCCATACATAGGATGAAAATGATTATTGATAGAAGAAAAATCAAACTTGTTTGAATTGTGTCGTTTCTTTCAGGTAAAAAGGCTCTAATGACAGCAAGTACAATAAAACAAATGTTTCTGGTTAAAGGCATACGATTTAACCATTCTATTTTCCCAAAACAGTGACATTTGCTAGTACCTTGTTTTCTTTTTTTATACAATTGAGCAAAACAAAAACAAGTAAATAAAACAACTGCTCCTATACTGCTAGCCATAACATATTTACCTAAGACAAACATTATAGCTAAACTTCCTTCGATCCCTAAAACGACTCCTAAGATAATACCCGTATAATGAAATCGGATTAAGCCGTATGAGAATATATCATAACGAGCATTATTATAGTCTATAACTTTCATGTATAGTGCAGTTAAGAGAATAAATGCTAATCCAACATCAAGCACATAAACCATTTCAATTCTAACTCCCTATTTATTAAATATTTTACTGAAAATGAATGCTTCTATAAATCTTGACATATCCATAATTAATTTGCTCTATTACATGTCAAAGAATTTTTTCAACACGTACCTCCTTCAGCATATAAGTTCATCACCAAAATTTAGGTTAAGACTATTTTAAAATCTAGTAGATATTTGGCTAAAACAGCTCATAGTGTGCCTTCTAGAAAGCACATATTGGAGTGCTTAATATAATTTCAAATAATGGTAAAAAATAATTTGATTTACTAAATCATAACAAAATATAATAAAAAAAAAATCCGTAAATCCCGCCATGTTTTTGCGGGATTTACCTATTCAATGATATACAGTAATAATAATATTTTACTATTGCTTATTTTTATAGTATTATAATAGGGAAAAATTTGATTATTAGTGAGGTTTTTGGAAATGAATCAAAAATTATGGGAAGTTATTCAATTATTTAAGAAAAAAAAGGAGCTTACTATAGAGGATTGGATCTACGCAGAATCAGTACTAGAGCCAGAGGTATTTCAATTATTAACATTACAACGTGATGGAAAGATGGTTATAGGCTCACCAGGTTGGAAATAGATATGCGTACTACTATTCAATTTATTATTAAAGATATCTTACTTACCAGTGGCTTAGAGTATGATATCCAAAAGCTTACTTTACAATTATTACATCAAAGTGGGAAAATATTTAGTCAAAATAAAGAGGATTTTACTTGGGGAGAATTTTCTTACTATGTATTCTCTCTCTTAACTGAAACTGAAGTATCACATACTACAAAAATGAAACAAGCTGCTGGGATTGAATTATTAATGCTGGCTACAGATTTATTTGACGATGTTATAGATCATGACAACAGTTTAGACACTCCTATAGCCAAACCCCAATTATTAATGCTTGGAAATTTATTACTAGTGGAGGCATTGCATTTGCTAATGCCAAATACTGCTTCCTCTACATCAGATCGATTTGCTATTATTCACCGCTATTTACGCACTGCTGGTAATGGGCAATGGCTAGATTTCCATCTTACTATGGAACATCCAGCAGCAACAGAGGAGCAGTATTTTCATATTGTCCAACAAAAGTCTTGTTCATTTCTACAACTTATATTTGAATTACATAGTTCAACTGTTCCATCTCCTATTTTGCAAGAAATCGCTATTTATATTGGTTACGGCTTACAACTTCAAAATGATATATGCGATATTTTTGCTGATCATAAAAGTGATTTACTTCACCAAAAAGCTACACTTCCTTTAATTAAAGCCGTACAGCATAGTAATACATATGATCATGGTTGGTTATTGAAACAGCTACAATTAATCCGTAGTCAAGATGTAGCTACAAAGCATTTAACTACAATTAGAGAGTATATATATCAAACAGGAGCTATTGACTACTGCTCTATTTTAGCAAAATATTATACAAAAAAAGCTAAATCATTATTACAACACTATTTTAATGATAAATCACCCTATATAAAACAGATTATTCACTTAATAGATTAAAGGAGAATTCATTATATTGTATCAGCGTATTTTATTATTTCTTGTCTTGTCTAGTCTTTGGATTTTCGCAGTTATCCGCACACAACCTTTTCATCTAGTCAATGCACAAATCCATCGAAATGACTACCTTAATGCGATATTGCTTATTTTATATAATCATTCAACAAATTTTATTGGTCTATTATTTTTATGCATTGGCTTTTACGCTTATCTAAAAAAGCCTAAAGCTGTGATCGTTCAACGTTTTTTTCAATTGATGTGTATCACTGGTATAGCCATAACTTATGCTAAACTATCAAGTTATCAAATTCAGATTGCATCTTCCATTGAAACATTGGCAATTAGTCTAGCACCTTTTTTTCTTATGCATTTTTTTGAATACTTTCCTATCCCTAAAGCAAGAAATCATTTATCATTCTTTAAATGGTTAACTTTAATAATAGCGATAGCGATTACTATTTTAGACATAGTTCTATTAACACCTTGGGCGGCAACTCTTATACCGATTATGATCATTCTCAATATTTTGATTTCCATTATATTATGTAGCTATTTTCTTAGTAGACAATGGTTGTCACATACAAAATGGGTGCAGAATCAATTGCGTATATTGGTCATTAGCCTTGTCCTATCTTTTACACCTGTTTTAATAAGTATGATTCAACTCTCTATTTTCCATCTTCCAAGTGTGCCCTATGAATTTTCGATTATTTCCATTACTCTGTTCCCTATTACACTTGCTTATTTATTAACAAAACAGGAAATTATAAATTTCAGTTACCTTATCAGACAACTATTTCCTGTATTTTTAGCCTGTCTGATCACATCTGCTATCTTAATAGGATTATTACAATTTTCTACTCAACAGTTCACAGCCTTTATCGTTGGCGGAGGAATATTTACATTTTTTTATAAATTATTTAAACACATCGAAGAAAAGCAGATGGTGGCAAAGCTTCAAGCCATCCAGCAAGAAAAACAGCATATTTTGAACCAAATGAATTCAGAAGCATTTTTGCCCATCTGTGCTAAACGTATTGCACAATTACTTCATAAAATGTTTGATGTAGAAGGTGTATGTATCATATGGTCACAGCCTACTCCAGCAATTCTTTATGATTCAGGCTTATTTCAACATTCTCCAACAGCTCAGCAAGATATACAATACTACCTACAACAACAGCAAAATCATGCTGAAATTTTGAAACAATCACTTTACCACACACTGCCGCTAAGGAATGGTACAGAAATTAACGGTATTATTATTGTAGGTCGCAAAAGTAATTTCACCAAATGGGAAAAAGAGGAGCTAACATTACTAAAAAATATTCATGTAGAGGCAGTACAATTATTTGCTAGTGCACTAACCATCCAAAAAATAGATAAAATTACACAGGAAGCACAACAAACCTCACAGCAACTTACAAACTATAATCGACAATTACTAGAGGCGATCGAGGAGGAGCGTAAACAATTATCACTTTTTCTTCATGATGATGTTTTACAGCAACTATTATTAGTAGTACGTAAAATACAGATAGGTTCAGTTGACACAATCGAGCAGCCGTTAGTAGAAACTATTACAACTATTCGTACTATGTGTCATGATTTGCATCCAATAATGGTGGAAGATTTAGGGCTCGGTTTAAGTATCCAGTCCTTACAGCAAAAAATTCAACAACAACACGCTATTGATGTGCACCTAACATATGATATAGAAGATGAACGTATCCCCTCTTTTTTTGCAGTTCACTTATTTCGTATGCTAAAGGAGCTCCTCAATAATAGTATAAAACATGCAGAAGCAACACACATTCATATCGCTCTTTACGATAAACAGCATGAGCTAGTAATGGTTGTAGCTGATAATGGAAAGGGCTTTGCTATTCCTGAACAACAGACATTGCATGCAGGGGAACACTTTGGGTTGTTGACTATTCAAAAAAAGGTAGAGCAACTAGATGGGGAATTTATAATAGAATCCCAGTTCAACCAACATACAACCGCTACAATCACATTACCATTGAAATGGAGTGAACAGCATGTCCATTAAAGTATTATTAGTAGATGATCATTTATTATTAGTAGAAAGCCTAAAAACAATACTAGAAGCTGAGCCAACTATTCACGTAGTTGGTACGATCACTGACCCCTCGCAACTTTTAGAGGATATCTTATCATTACAGCCTGACGTACTCTTAATGGATATTCGCATCAAGACATATAATGGGCTAAACTTAACAAAAGCTATTATAAAAAGTATACCTACGATGCCGATTATTATCTTATCCGGCTACGATGATGATGCCTATATTCAAGCTGCACAAAATGCTGGAGCTAAAGCCTTTATAAAAAAAGAACAGTCTAATGAGGATTTAATTGCGACAGTGAAGAAGGTCTATGCGGGATATACTTTGTTTCCTTCCTTTGAAAAAACACTACTTACACCAAAAGAGCTAGAAGTTTTACAGCTTATTGTAGCAGAAAAAACAAGTGAAGTTATTAGTAAAGAGCTTTCTATTAGTAAGAGGACTGTAGAACATCATATTTCCTCTATTCTACGAAAACTGGGTGTTCAATCACGTGTAGGTGCTGTTGTAAAAGCACTGGAACAAGGCTTAGTTAACAACACAGAAAAGCCGTAAGGAAAAGTAATACCTTCCTTACAGCCTTCGTCTAATCTATACTTTATTATTGTGCATGAAATTCTCTTCCATCATAAACAGCTGTGACATAGCCTGCACGAATGACAAAGTCTCCAAAATGCTCGCCCTCTAAACGCTCCTTGGCAAAATGCAGAAGAATTGGACGTAGCTCTGCTAAAATTTCCTCTTCGCCAATATTTTCACGATAGATTTTATTTAATCGGTTGCCTGTAAAACTTGCACCTAGATACATATTGTATTTTCCTGGTCCTTTACCAATAAAGCCGATTTCACCCATGGCTGCACGTGAACAGCCATTTGGACAGCCAGACATGCGAATAACAATTTCTGTTTCATTTAATCCCGCTTCATCGATAATGGCATCTATTTTTGTAATAAGAGATGGTAAATAGCGTTCTGCTTCTGCCATGGCTAAGCCACATGTCGGTAACGAGACACAGGCAATGGAATTACGACGTAAAGCAGAGTAATGCGCACCGTCTGTTAGTTTGTATTGTTCAATAAGTGTATTAATTTTTTTCTTTTTCTGAGGTGTTACATTGCTAATCATTAAGTTTTGATTCGGTGTTAAACGAAAATCGCCCGTATGCACCTTGGCTATTTCACGTAATCCTGTTAACAACTGATAATCTTCAAAGTCTTTTAAACGACCATTTTGAATAAATAACGTATAATGCCAATGACCATCTGTCCCTTTAATCCAGCCAAATTCATCACCTGTACGTTCAAATGTATAGGGACGAGCCTGCTGAATTTCCCAGCCTAGACGACGCGTTAATTCTTCTTGGAACCATTCAAGTCCTCTCGCATCGATTGTGTATTTAAAGCGTGCATTTTTACGGACAGAGCGATTCCCATAATCACGTTGGATCGTAATTATTTTTTCTGCAGTTTCCAGTAATTTATCTGGCGTTATAAAGCCAATTTCACGAGCAAGCTGTGGATAGGTTTCATGATCACCATGCGTCATGCCCATGCCTCCACCAACCGCTACATTAAAGCCAATAAGCTGATTATCTTCAACGATGGCAATCAGTCCAATATCTTGCGAAAAAACATCCACATCATTACTCGGTGGAATCGCAATCCCAATTTTAAATTTACGTGGCAAATATTGAGCTCCGTAAATCGGTTCAATTTCTACATCCTGACTATCTACTACCTTTTCTCCATCCAACCACAATTCATGATAAGCGCGTGTTCGTGGCAGTAAATGCTCACTTAGTTTAGCAGACCAATTATAAACCTCTTCATGTAATGCAGATTGATTGGGATTGACATTACACATCACATTACGGTTTACATCCCCACAGGCCGCAAGAGAATCCAATAGCACGTCATTGATTTCCTGCATATATTTTTTGACATTCCATTTTAAAATGCCATGTACTTGAAATGCTTGACGTGTTGTTAATTTTAAAGAGCCATTGCCATACTTTCTAGCCATTTCATCCATCACAAGCCATTGTGATGGTGTGGCTGCTCCACCTGGTGTTCGTACACGCACCATAAATTGATAAGCCGGTTCTAGCTTTTGTCGCTGACGTTCATTACGAAGATCTCGATCATCCTGTAAGTAACTACCATGGAATTTCATTAAGCGATTATCATCCTCTGGAATACCAGAGCTTAATGGATTATTCATGGTACGTTCGAGCGTTCCACGTAGGTAATTACTTTCGGTCTTAATACGCTCTACATCACTTGGTTTCCCAGGCTGTGGAGGTAAAACTATTTTTTCTGTCATTCTTTATCGCTCCTTTAATCCATTATATCTCAGTTTATGGCGCATATCTGAGGCTGCGCTTGCTAGCAAAGATATAAGCTCCTGAATAGGAAAGGTTTTCTACCACTTCTATGGGAATTTGTGCTGAATTCAATTAATAAACGTCACGTTGGTAGCGTTTTTGCTGTTTTAATTCATTCACATAGGCTTTTGCTTCCTCTAGTGTTTTCTGCCCTTGTTGCTCAATGATTCGATGAATACTTGCATCCACATCAGATGCCATTGATTTTTCGTCACCACATACATAAATGACTGCCCCCTGCTCTAGCCATTCATAAAAACTTGCCGCATTTTCTAGCAATTTATGTTGAACATAGACTTTTTTGTCGGTGTCACGTGAAAAGGCTACATGCATGTGACTTAACGTGCCATCAGCAAGCCAACGTTGCCAATCCGTTTGATAGAGGAAATCCGTAACAAAATGCTGATCACCAAAGATGAGCCATGCTTTCCCCTCAATCCCTAACTCTTCTCGCTCCTCTAGGAAAGCTCGATATGGTGCAACACCTGTGCCTGCACCAATCATAATAATTGGTGTTTCATTATTCTCTGGCAACCTGAAATTCGGGTTTTTATGAACATAGATTGGTAATGTATCACCAATTTGAATGCGTTCTGCCACACTTCCAGAGCAAACACCAAGACGTTGTCTACCAGCTGTCTCATAACTTACCTTACCAATCGTTAAATGAACCTCTTCGCTATTGGCCTTTTGGCTACTAGCAATAGAATAAAGTCGCGCTGGAATTTTACGTAGCAACTCTACAAACTGCTGTGCACTCCAAGTAAATGGTGTAAACGCCTCTACTAGATCCAGTAAGTCTCTTCCTTTTGCATAGTCCTTCCATGCATTTGGTTCTTCAAATAGCTTAGAAAATTCTTTATGCTCTGTATAAGCAGCAATTTTCTCGAGTAACGGCTTAGATAACACCGTAATTTCTAATTTTTTCTGTAGTGCATCTTTTATTGATATTATTTCATCAAAAACAGTCACTTCTGTCTCTGAATCGAATTGAAGTGCTGTCAGCAATGCATTGACTAATTGTTCATCGTTCTCGGGCAGAATACCAATGCTATCTCCAGGTTCAAATTGGAAATTAGCTCCCTCAATAGATAATTCAAGATGACGCGTCTCTTTGTTTGAGCCACGACCATTTAGGTTCATATTTTCAAGTACTTCAGCGTAAAATGGATTTTTTCTTGAATATGTAGATGCTTCAAGTACTTGCGCGCCTTCATTCTGTGCTGAAGTAGACGTTCCTGAAGTTGTCTGCTGAAGAAATTCCTGTTGAACCCCAGAGAACCACTGTGCAGCTGCGTCATCATAATCCACATCGCAATCAATTCGAGGAGCCATTCTTATTGCCCCTAATTTTGCAAATTGCTCATCGAAGTCCTTACCTGTCTTACAGAAAAATTCATAGGAGCTATCCCCTAAGGCAAGGACCGAATACTGTAGGTGCTCTAGTTTAGGCGCACGTTTGCTATGCAAAAATTCATAAAATTGTATCGCTTGATCTGGTGGATCTCCCTCTCCATGTGTACTCACAATAAGTAATAGATTGTTAATCTTTTTTAAATTACTTGCTTTAAATTTCCCTAATGATGAGACAGTTACATCTACCTGTTGTGCTTTTAAAGCTGCTGCATATTTTTCAGCTAACCCTTGACTATTGCCCGTTTGGGAACCATATAAAATTGTTATTGTTTTTGTAACAGGTTGGGCTGCTGGTGGTGCCTGTTCAACAATTGCTTCAAGAGTTGCTTGGGGTGCACTTAAGTAGCCGTTTAGCCAAATTTTTTGTTCAATGGTTAATTTAGGGAGAAGCTCGTTTAATAACTTCACCTGCTCTTCATTAAATGGACTGTTTATTACTTGCAATTTCAATCTTTGCCACCTCACGAATCATCATCATTTCATATTTTTAAAATTATCGAAGCCTTATTTTTTCCTTTTTTTCAATCTGAACCACGTAAGAATTTTGAACAATCAATGTAATTGATCCGTGGCTCACAGTATTTAACATTTGGCGGACATTATCTAATGCTAGATTTACATTTTCAGTCCTTTTATCTACCATTACGAAACACCTTCCTCTTTAAAATGTAGTAATTTATCAATACGTTCCACTAACACTTTTTTTACATTGGCGTCATAGCCTAAGCTTTCACATAACATGATGTTTTGGCTATCAAAGCCTTGTAATCGCTTGGCAATACTTTGTCTTAAAATGCCTGTAAATAATAAATATGGGACAATAAAAACTTGCTGTTGCTTTCCTTTATCTTGCTGTAGCCAGTCTTCAAAGGTTGGTCCCATTCCATATAAGAAGCATGTATCAACTGCTTTATAGTGATATTTAGCACGTAGCCTTTTGGCGATTTTCGCCAAATCCCTCTTGACGGCTGGATCACTACTCCCACGTCCGATGAGTAAAACACTTGCATTGCTGTTAGGTTGCTGTTTTTCTATTATTCTAGCTTGTAACGTGTCAATTAATCGTTCATGTATGCCAAGGGGCTCCCCATATGTAAACTTTACATATGGATATTGTTTTTGAGCTTTAGCCATTTCTTTTGGAATATCTTGCTTTGCGTGTTGAGCAGCTAGTAGTAGAATAGGCATCACGGCAATCGCTGTTGCCCCTTTTTGAATACAGCTAGCAATGCCTTCTGCAATAGTCGGTGTTGCAAGCTCCAAAAAGCATATTTCCTGAATGGCTACATCCACTTCTTTTTGAACACCTTGAAGAAAGGTTACGGCTTGCTCTACCCCTTCCTTAACACGACTGCCATGTGCAATATATAAAATAGCCTGCATGATTCCACAACCTTATCCCGTTATTTGGATTGGCTGCGCTGGGCTTTGCTCAAACCACTGAATGGTTTCTCTTAGGGTCACAACCTTCCCTACTAATATGATGCTAGGGTTTTGAATATTTTCTGTACGCACGATTTCCTCAATTGTAGCTAAAGTACCCGTAACAGTTCTTTGCTTAGTAGAAACTGTTCCCCAATGAATAACAGCCACAGGCGTTTGCTCATCACGACCATATTTGAGTAATTGTTGACGGATATACGGTAGATTACCAACCCCCATATAAATGGCAATCGTATCAATCCCTTTTGCAAGACTTTCCCAACGTATAGCATCTTCTTTCCCGTCCTGCATATGCCCAGTAACCATAGCAAAGCTTGAGCCTAAGTCACGATGTGTGACAGGAATACCTGCATATGCTGGGGCTGCTATACCTGACGTAATACCAGGTACAATTTCAAAGGGAATTTGATGCTTCGCTAACACATCTGCTTCCTCTGCCCCTCTTCCAAAAACAAATGGGTCTCCTCCTTTTAATCTTGTGACGACATATCCTTGCTGAGCATAATCAACAAGTGTTTGGTTAATTTGCTCCTGAATCATGGCATGCTGCTGTGGCAATTTCCCGCAAAAGATTAATTTAGCGTCTTTCTTGGCATAGGCTAATAGCTCTTTATTAATGAGTCTGTCGTATAAAATGACGTCTGCACATTCAATACAACGTAATCCTTTGATCGTAATGAGGTCAACATCTCCAGGACCTGCACCGACGATATAAACTTTCCCCATTCTATTTCACTCCTTCTATCAATTACACCTCATTGTTATGGCTTCCAGATTTTTTCGATTTTGCTCGAAAAGGCCCTCCCTATAGAAGCGAGATTCTTCTATACCCGACGCTTTGCTTTCGGTACAAAAAACATTTACTAAATAAAGATAAAGAAAAAAGGCCAATATTATCCTTAGGCACAAAAATGCCTATGAACAATAAAAGCCTCTAGTTTGCTAGTCAGCCACATATTTAATTCTTAGTAATATAATAAGAATAATAAATAATTTAGTATATTCTGTCAACACCAAATTTGCCACTTCGTAAGACACAATAAAAACCAGCTGCCGATTTCAAGACCGACAACTGGTTGATCAGTTTATGTGCTTACCATGGTCTACGATAGCGCGGACCTGGTCTAAAATTTGGACCCGGTGGATATGGTCGATAGTTTGGATAATATGGATTGTAAGGATATTGATTAAATTGAGAGCCAAGGAAACTGCCTAAAAACCCACCAAAAAACGGTGCGCCAAATGGCCAAATAAAGCCGCCAAATCCTCCGCCTGGATAACCTCCGAAATTGCGCATATGCTACCTCCCCTTTTTACTCTATCGTATGTAGGAAGATACATCTATCATATGTAGAATGCCTATTCTATCGGGATTAGTGCATAAATCACAAAAAATCAGCGAGAATAAACTCCCGCTGATTGATAAGCTTTATTATTTTTCTTCCCCTAAACGTTGGACAAAATTCGCAAGCGTACGTACCATAACTCCTGTACCACCTTTAGGTCCTAAATCATGAACAGCTACTGCATCAGATGTGCCAGCAATATCTAGGTGAATCCACGGTGTATCACCAACGAATTCGCCTACAAAGCCTCCGCCGAAAATCATATGTCCATCACGACCTGGAGAGTTATTTAAATCAGCTACATCTGATTTACGAATTCGTTTTTTATCATTCTCTGTTAAAGGCATACGCCAAACAAATTCATCTGTCTCTTTTGCGGCTTCCATAAATGCTTCAAAAAATGCATCATCATTTGCAAGAGCACCTGTTTTATCCATACCTAGCGCAGTAATAACGCCTCCAGTTAAAGTCGCAACATCGATCAGTGATGTAGCCCCTTGCTGTTTAGCATATGTAGTTGCATCTGCCAGAACTAAACGCCCTTCTGCATCCGTATTTAATACTTCTACCGTTTTCCCACTGTACGTCGTAATCACATCATCTGGTTTAAACGCTGTATCAGACACCATATTATCTGTAGAACCGATAACGGCTACAACATTTTTATTTGGACGTAATTCACCGATAATTTTCATCGCACCAAGCACAGCAGCAGCGCCACCCATATCACCCTTCATACCAACCATGGAATCCTTTGGTTTTAAAGAATAGCCGCCTGTATCATACGTTACACCCTTACCAACAAGGCCAATCGGATCTTCAAAATCTTCAGTCGCTTTATATTTTAAGGTAATTAATCGTGGTTCTTCATAAGAGCCTTGGTTAACACTTAAAATACCACCCATACCTAGTTCCTCTAATTGGGCTTTATCTAAAATTTCTACTTCTAAATCATATTCCACAGCTAGAGATTGTGCATAATTAGCTAAATCCGTTGCTGTTAGTAGATTTGGCGGTAAATTAATTAAGCTACGAGCTTCATTGACAGCATCTGCATAAATTACACCTACTTCAAAGCTTGCCACCACTTCATCTAAATCCTCTGCTGTTGTCACAAGATGAACCGCATCAATACGTTTATCTACCTCGTTCGAAGTAGTTTTGTAATGTGGAACAGCATAATAGCCAAGGCCAATTCCTTCACCCGCTAAAAATGCTACATCTGCTGTTGAAATTGACTCTGTTGTAAATGATTCAACCCAAATGGAATACTCTTTCACTTTTAAAGATCTTAATTCTTTCCCTACTAAACCAAATGCTGTGCGAATATCACCTTCTGTTAGGTTTTTACGCTCATCCAAGCCTACAAATATAATACGTTTGAGGTTGGCATGGTCTTTCACAAATGGTAATTTTGTTAGTTTCTTTAATTCAGTTGAGACGTCCCCACCACTAATCCAAGTATCAATGGCCTCACCGTAAAATGATGAAAAGCTTGCCCAGTCCTGCATTTGTTCACGATGTTTTGTGACTCCCACCACTAATAGTTCAGTAGAAATCGTTTCAAATGTTTTTGCTTCTTTTACAATATGCATGTAAATTCCTCCATTCCATATACTATTATAACGAAGTTTCTGAAAAGCGCGTAATATTTGCCTATATCTTCTTTTAGAAAATAATGAATGTTATAATAAAAGCAATTATTTGCGAAGGTTGTGATGAAATTGAGTTTACTCCAAAATACCCCATTACTAATTGCCCTCTTTGCGGTTCTCTTTGCGCAGTTTGTTAAAATCCCCATCCATTTTTTAATGACCAGACAAGTAAAATGGGGCCTTTTTACCTCAACGGGCGGAATGCCTAGTTCTCACTCCGCTTCTGTCACTGGACTGGCAACCTCTATTGCCTATGAGACGGGTTTGGAATCCCCCATTTTTGCGGTAGCCGCTATGTTTTCCATTATCGTTATGTACGATGCCAGTGGTGTTCGTTACCAGGCAGGGCAGCATGCAGCGATATTAAATCAACTGCGTAAGGATTTCCAAACATTGCTCCATGATTTAAAAAAATGGCCACAGATGGATGGGCAAGAGAAAATGGAGGAATTAAAAACATTATTAGGCCATAAACGAAGTGAGGTATTTTTTGGGGCTCTCACGGGTATTTTTATCGCCATCATAACCTACGAGTTTTTCATCTAACAGACATAAACACATCCTCTAGAAGGAGGTTGTGTTTTTTTGTATAAAAAAAGTATTCTTCCTTCAATTGAAAGAAGAATACTAAGCACGTTAGAACATTCGATATCCACTTTTTCGTAAATAAATCATGACGATACCCGCCACAATAGAACCCGCAAAGCCACCTGATAAAATAGCAATATCTACAAATTGAAGTGCCTGTAATTTATCGATTAATGCTGGGAAGGCAGAGCCTGGCTTAAAAATATAATCTAAGAAGCTTACTTCATCTACAATAAAGATGACAACAATTGGATACACAATTGCCATTAACCATGTCATACGTAACAGCATATTTAACAAGAATCCGATACCAAAGAACATGACGAAAAATAACAATATAGAAATGATTAACTGTACTAATGAAACTGGACCATCCATGTATGTATAACCTCCGTTTTCCTCTCATTAGTTTACATGATTACGACACCGCTTTCAATGAACATATCCTTGTTTTCGCTTGTTCGTCATATTTCAGAAAATCATTAATCGATCATCTGCAATTGATCTTTAAATTTAGGGATATTTGCTTTCTTCGCGGGTATTTGCCCTCCTTCCGCGGGTATTCGCTTCTCCTTCGCGGGTATTCTCCCTCCTTCCGCGGGTATTCACTTCTCCTTCGCGGGTATTCTCTATTTTCAAGTTAAATAAATGCTTTTTTCATCAAAAAAACTATTGAAGACAAGTGCTTATCTTCAATAGTTTCTACTATTTTATGAGGTTGATTGGGCTAATAAAAACTTCGGTAATCTCCAAAGCTGTGCCCATTTTTTAAATGCTATCAGCACAATTAATAAGCCAAGCATTAGCATGAAAAAGTTTGACTTATCTTGAAGCGTTTACTTAAACCACCTGTAATAAAGCCCGCAAGAATCGATGAAACACCACAGGCTATTGCTGTAAAACCGCCGAGTGTGATGCGATGAATACCTGCAATAATACCTACACACACCAACAAGTGGTCCGCCAAAAATCCCTGCTATGGCCACACTGATTAACCTTGTATTGGCAATCGCCTCTTCTGCATTGATTGTACTATGTATCATCTGATTTAAAGGATGGATGGTCCCACTTTCAATTTTAATCCCTGTATAGCTGCTGATAATACATAGGCTACTAAAAATAATAATGAGCCATATTTTCTCTTTCATTCCTTGCTCCTGAAACAGCTTTTCTCGAAAGAGTCGCCATCTTGACATTAAAAAGGCAAACACAATAATCAGCCCAACTCGCTCTAACATAAATAAAAATAGCTCCATCAAAGGTCACCTCCTAAAGTCATATCATTTTTTAAAGAATAAACGATAAGAGGTATAGCCAAAAATATCACCTGGATTAATCCCTTCTATCGCTTCTAATTGATGTCTTTCAAATTGATTGGATGCCATTTCCTTTAACATCACTGATGTTGATTCATCTTGGGCTAGCTCCTGAGGATACAACCATTTGGCTTCTAAAATTTCTTTTTCTTGAATACATACCTGCTGCTGCTCATCTAGCATACGACAATAAAAAATGGCCATATTATCACTGATGTCATCACGGATGACACCTGTTCTAAATCCAATTAAGCCCGAGACTCTACAATCGATGCCTGTTTCTTCTTTGATTTCACGAATGACCGCCTCATCCACCGTTTCACCTGCATTAACAAATCCTGCTGGTAATGACCAACGCCCCTTCAAGCCGCTGTAAGCCTTTTTCACAACCAACCATTGCCCAAGCCCATTAACCGTAACTCCTGATACGCCTAACCATATTTTCCCTCGATCTTTTTTCATAACCCTCACCTCTATCTACCTATTATACCTGCTTGCTTTCACTGGAATGAAGCATTTATTCAGAATTTTACAGCTAATCGACAGTGAAAATGCTTCTTTCATTCAACCACTCAATGAAAGAAGCATTTGTAGACTGCAATTTCATCAAATACTGTTATAAAAAGTTGTTGGGAATTCCATTAAAATAGATGAATTTTAAAATAGTTTCTATCAAACAAAAAATAAAAAGAAAAAAGCTCCTTTCATTCATCATGTTTTGCAACATCATCAATCAAAGAAGCCTATTATTGTTAGCCCATTATTCGAATGGAATTTATTTAATTTTATTCACAAACCTCAGGCGTACCTTCACGTTTTGCTGTTTTGAATGAAGTACCGCAGCCACATGATGCAATGGCATTTGGATTATCGATGGTGAAGCCACCGCCCATTAGCGATTGTTTATAGTCAATTTTTGTTCCCATCAAAATCGGCGCATCTTCACGGGAAACAAGAATTGTTAAACCATGCTGTACATCTTCAAAGTCATCATCTTTTTTCTCTTTATCAAAATGCATGCCGTAGGATAGCCCGCTACAGCCACCACCATTCACCACTACACGTAAAAAAGAACCTTGTTCTTCATTATGCTTCATCATTTCATTAATATGAAAGCCAGCAGCTTGTGTTACTTCAATTACTTGCTTTGTACTTGTCATCCCAATCACCTTCCTTCTTACGTATTATCATAACAATTTTGACCATTGTATGACAAACATTCAGCTTCAAGTCGATTTTAAGTCATAATTCTAATATTTTTCACATTAATAGTATTTTTTATTCATGTTAATAAAAGCATCATTGGTATAATAGTTACAACGAATTCTTGGCAGGGGGTAATATATATGGAGATTTCACCATATTATGAAAAAAAAATTCAATGTTTAAATTGCAAAAAAGAATTTCCAACGCTAAAAGTCCGCTCAAAATTTATTAAAGTAGATCATACAGAAACGGATTTTCAACCTATTTATGCAGATGAAGTGAATGCTCTCTATTATAATGTTTTTGTTTGTGAGCATTGCGGCTTTTCCTTTACAGAAGACTTTACAAAATATTTTGCGCCAGGTATTCAAGATAATATTCGCACACAAATTACAGAAAAATGGGTACATCATGATTTCAAGGGTGAACGTACTGTATTTCAGGCGATCCAAGCCTATAAATTAGCTTTTCTTTGTGGCACAATTAAAAAGGAAAAAAATGTAGCGATTGCTGGATTAACTTTACGTCTTGCATGGCTCTATCGTTCTTTGAACAATAGTGGACAAGAGGAACGCTTTATGAAATTAGCACGTGATTATTATATGGAATCTTATTCTACCGAGGATTACAGTTCTACACAAATGTCAGCTGTCCGAATTATGTATATGATTGCTGAATTATCTAGACGCATTGGAGATATTGAAAATGCGACACGCTTCTTTTCTAGAGTCATTGAAAAACAAAGTGTCGGTGGCGAGGCAAAAATTATAGATATGGCGAAAGAACAGTGGGCCATTATTCGTGAAGAAAAAGAACATGCACGTCATGTATAGGTAAATAAAAAAGTTCTAGCTTGGAAATCAGCTAGAACTTTTTACAAAGGCTTAGAATACTTGCTCTACTTCCACAATACCTGGTACTTCTTCTAATAATGCTCGTTCAATACCAGCTTTTAGTGTAATCGTAGAACTTGGGCAACTGCCACAAGCACCTAACAAACGTAATTTCACAACGCCATCCTCAACATCTACTAATTCACAGTCTCCACCGTCACGTAGTAAGAATGGACGTAATTTATCTAATACCTCTTGAACTTGGTCGTTAATTGTTGCTTCTGCCATTTATCTCGACTCCTTTCCTTATAATGATTATAATGTTAGCAACAGAAAAAATCCAATATTGAATCACAAGGAGAGAAAATACTATGCTATCAACAAAACCTATGATTGAAATTTATGGAACAGCTGTCATCTGTGCCAGCTGTGTCAATGCCCCATCTTCAAAGGATACATATGAATGGCTACAAGCAGCCATCAATCGCAAATATCCAGATCACGCATACGATATTCGCTATATTGATATTGAAGGTCCAATTGAGAATGAACGCGATCAAGAGTATGCGACACGTATTCAAGAAGATGAATTTTTCTACCCTCTTGTCCTCATTAACAATGAGGTTGTTGGGGAAGGCTACGTGCAATTAAAGCCTGTATTTACAGCGCTTGAAAATTTAGGTTTTGTCCCAGACGAAACGGTATAACAAAGACAAAGGGATTGTTTCAAAATGATGTTGAAACAATCCCTTTCAGCTAATTAATCATTTTGACGTTTGTAATACCACAATAATCCTGATTTCATTAAGCGAGCGATACGTCCAGTTACTGTTGTATCAGCTAAGTACACAAAGCCTTGTTTTTTACCAAGAGCCCCCATGAAGCCTTTTAATTTAATATCTGGCATCTTCTCTGGTAAATGTTCACCTTTCCAACGCATACGAAGTACTTTCACGATTTGCTCCGCTTGTTCCTCCGCTAACTGTGCTGTTGGAGCTAAATCTGATGAAGCACAATCCCCTACAACATAGACATGTTCATCATCAAGTACATTAAAATACTGTGTGACAAGTGGACGGTCATGTTTATCTTTCTCGACATCCATATCACGAACGATTTTGACTGGCTGTACACCCGCAGTCCATACAACCGCATCGAGTAAAATTTCATCATCATGATTAAAAATTTTACCTGGCTCTACTTTTGTAATATTGGAATTGGCAACGACATCAACATTATGCTTAACAAACCAATCCTTTACATACTTACTTAATTTTTCTGGAAAATCTTTTAGAATACGTTGACCACGGTCAAATAGCTTTATTTTTAAATCTGATCGACTTTCACGTAGCTCACTTGCAAGCTCAATTCCACTTAAGCCAGCCCCTATAATTCCAACTGTAGATCCGGCTGGTAAACCACAAAGTGCTTGGAATGTTGCACGTGATTTGCCCATTGTTTGAATGCTGTACGTGTGCTCTTCCGCACCTGGTACACCATGATATTTATCTTCACAGCCAAGCCCAATGACTAAATCATCATATTCTATACGTTGTCCGTCTTCAAGAATGACTACTTTTTCCGCACGATTAATTTCAACGACTTCTCCATATACGGCTGTTAAACGTTCATGCTCTGGGAAGCTTACACGAATTTCTTTATCTGTTGCAGTCCCTGCCGCCAATGCATAAAACTCTGTTTTTAAACTATGGAAAGGGGCTCTATCTACTATAACTACCTCTCTGTCTAACGGTAGGCTGTTTAATAGACGAAGCATGACACGCATATTGCCGTAGCCGCCACCTAAAAGTACTAATTTTCCCATAATAGTCTCCTTTTATATCTCTTTTAATAATTGTTCACAAAGTATCCACAAACGAGTATAACCGATTGTGAGAAGTTTCACAATATCAGAATGAAAATTTGTGAAAGATTTCACAAAACAAACGAGAACTTGTTCATTTCAATTGATTTTTAAGCCATTAATAACGAATTCCCTTTATCTTTTATAAAAAAACGTTTCTTTTCCCTTAAACGTAAATAATTGACGAAAATCGTAAAACCGAGTAGCATTACTTTGGTGAGGTGACATGGATGAATCCAATGGTTGAATTTTGTATAAGTAATTTAGCAAATGGCTCTCAAGCAACTTATGAAGTACTCGAACGCGATCCAAACATCGACGTTTTGGAATATGGCTGCCTCAGTTATTGTACAAAGTGCTCAGAATCCTTTTATGCAATAGTAAACGGTGAATTAGTAGAAGCTGATTCTCCTGATGAATTAACGAAAGCCATTTATCAATTTATTGAAGAAAATCCATTATGGTAGTTTTCTAAAATGCCTATATGAATAAATTTGAACAAATAAAAAGGATGTTATGCTAAAAATCAGCATAAACATCCTTTTATTACTTTAATACGTCCACTACATATGTAGGTTGGCATTCTTTTTCGAGGACAATCTTTGTAGGCGTAACACCAGTATTCACATGAATAGTGTCACAGCCAAAACGAATGCCGCACATAATGTCCGTATCATAATTATCTCCGATCATTACCATGTCTTCTTTCGCAATCCCATGTTCGGTAGCAATCACTTCCAGCATGGCTGGCGATGGCTTACCAATATAGATTGGTTCAACATCTGCAACCTCTCCTACCAAGCGAGCAAAAGAACCATTGCCCGGTAAGAAACCGTATTCTGTTGGGAATTTAATATCCTGATTCGTGGCAATAAAGGTCGCTCCTTGCTGGACAAAAACCGTTGCCCTGGCAAGTGCCATATAATCAAGCGTACGATCAATCCCCATGACAAATACATCCGGCTCCTCCTCAACAGGTACAATATTTTCATTGAGTAATGCCTGACGAATACCATCTGTACCCATCATCGCTACTTTTTTGCCTGTGAAATGTAGGGCCACATACTTTGCGGTTACCAATGCACTTGAATAAATATGATCTAATGGGGCGTTCACACCAATAGAAAGTAAAGCTTCTTGCAGTTGTTCTCGCGTCTTCGATGAATTATTCGTTACATAGAATGGCTCAATTCCTGCTTGCTGTAAACGATGAATAAAAGCAACCGCAGAAGGAATACCTTCCTTCCCACGGTAGACAGTGCCATCTAAATCAAAGCAATAGGCCTTATATTGTTTCATTGATGGTCCTCTGGCAAAAATGCAGAAACAGGTCCTAATTCATTTGTTAAATAATGATGAACTGCTGGCGAGAACTGCTTTAAAGGTGTTAAATTGGCTGTTAGAACATGGATAACCTCTTGGATATCTACCTCTATAAACTCACGCACAAGCATTTTACGCAAGCCAACAACTGCTTTGTATGGTGCTTCCATTTCAGCAGCTACAACTTTCTCATCGACTAAAATATCAATAATATCCTCGTAGCTTCCAGGATCACGCATAATGAAACCGTCAATCATTAAATTTCCTACATCCATCATTGACTCCATAATGTTGTGTCCAATTCGCTCGATCGCTAATTTCTTTATATCATTCTGAAGCCAATTATCTTCTGTCTCCAAAATAGTTAATAGCTCATCTAAGTACTGTAAATTTTTTGTGATTTTATTACGATCTACAAAATACACAAGGAAAGCCCCCATTCAAAATCTTTAAAAGTTGATAGTCTTTTCTCTTCTATAGTACCATAACTATAGGATTGGAAGGAGATTAAAAGATGGAACGTTTTTTTTTATATGATGATGTAGAAGATACAAAAACACGATTTGTTAGTTTTGCTGGACAAAAGTTGCGTTATGATTTAGCTATATTACAATCTGGCCGCTTCTTTGGAAAAGTGCTTGTCATGGATATCCAGTTTGGCCGATTTGCTATTATTGGTCCTGATGATGTAGAAGAGCCTGGTTACTTAGAACATGTGTACAATCGCACAGAAGAAGAAACAATCGAATTACGAGAATATTTACGTGAATTATTGAACTAACACCCATTTTATTGGGTGTTTTTTATATGGCATAAAAAAATTCCGCTAGCCATAGGCAGTTGCGAAATCTTTTTATGAATTGTTATTTATTTAAAGTGGATGGATTATCTTTATTATGAGGCTTGTCTTTATTTTCATTATCATTTTGCTTTTTCGCTTGTTGATTTTGACCAATCACAGCTAAATCATCTACACTAATATCAAAACCATATCCATATTCCTCTCGATCTAATGGCTTTTTATTGCGCTTTTCTTTTGCCAACATCATCACCTCCACTCATAAATTATCCCTTTTTAAATAATTTATACTTCCTTTTTTGCAGTACTTTTAAGCTGTTGCATCCTTAATAATCCACTGGGCAGCGCTTATTAAATCTGGAAAGACAGCATCTGCTAAAGGGTCTTGTTGCCCTAAGAATACGCCCTTTGTTCCTGCCTGTTTTCCTGCAATAATATCCGTATCCGTATCGCCTACCATATAGGATTTTGCTAAATCAATGTTATATTTCTTTCCTAAATCCACAATTAATTTGCTATTGGGCTTTCGGCATGCACAGCCCGACTTAGGCTTATGGGGACAATAAACAACTTCATGGATGGTTGCCCCTTTTTTCTTTAGCTCCTTCACCATATGCTCATGAATTTTCTGTAAACCCGTTTCCTTCATGAAACCTAAACCGACACCACCTTGATTTGTCACGACAAACACATAATCGAAATGCTTATTTAGCTTCCTAATTGCCTCAGGCACTTGTGGTAAAAAATACAAATCCTTAGGCTTATTCACAAACTTCACACGATTCGTTAGTACTTCATTGATGACACCATCACGATCTAAAAATACGGCTCTTTTCATTTGCAACACACCTTCAATAAGCTGTTTTGTGCTTAAGTTTTCCCCAATTACGCAAAAGCTAACAATGACGAAGAAAAAACCTGATGCCTATCACATCAGGTTTTTTCGTATAATAATTTATTCTGCTAAAGGTTCATGGTCTGTTGGCTTTGTTACTTCACTCATATCCACTACTTCCGGCTGTTTCATGACTTTTCCTATTTTACGTAACACAAAATAAGCACAGCCAAAATTGCAATATTCGTATAGATAATCTTGAAGCGTACTTATTTTCGTATCAAAAGTGGATTTTTGATTTTTATCATCAAAAAAGCCCTTTAAACGTAATTGATTATAGCCCCAATCACCTACAATATAATCGTATCTAGCTAAGATATCTGAGTACCTTTCCTGAAAAACTTCCTCCTGAAAGGCCTCTCGATAATCTTCTAATAGTTCATATTCTAATTCTTCAACTATGATCAAAGTGACACCACCCTTTTCGTTCAGCCTTGACGTTTACACTTCTGCTTGTAATTGACGTTCTTTCGTTGCAGCATTTACTTGTTCATCTGCATGATAACTACTACGTACAAGTGGGCCAGCCTCACAATGTTTGAAGCCTTTCTCCATCGCAATCTTACGCAGTTTACCAAATTCTATTGGTGAATAGTATTTTTTAACTGGTAAATGCTTTTTCGTTGGCTGTAAATATTGACCAATCGTCATAATATCTACGTTATTCGCACGTAAATCGTCCATTACTTCTAATATTTCTTCATGTGTTTCGCCTAATCCAATCATTAATGATGATTTCGTTGGAATTTCAGGTTGCATCTCTTTGGCTAAACGCAGGAACTCTAGAGAGCGGTCGTATTTGGCACGAGCACGCACTCTTGGTGTTAAACGGCGTACCGTTTCAATATTATGATTTAAAATATCTGGTTTTGCATCCATTAACATTTGAAGGTTCTCCTTCATTCCACCTAAATCTGATGGCAATACTTCAACAGATGTGAAAGGACTTTTACGTCGAATAGCACGTACTGTTTCTGCTAAAACTTGGGCACCGCCATCCTTTAAATCGTCTCGCGCTACCATTGTAATAACAACGTGCTTTAAATTCATAATGGCTACTGAATCAGCAACGCGCTCAGGTTCTGCCAAATCTAGTTCATTTGGTAAACCTGTTTTCACTGCACAGAAACGACAAGCACGTGTACAAACGGAACCAAGAATCATCATGGTAGCAGTACGTCTCTCTCCCCAGCATTCATGGATATTTGGACAACGAGCTTCTTCACATACTGTATGCAGATTTTTCTCACGCATCAGCTTTTTAAGCCCTTTATATTCATCATTCGTGTTTAGTTTTATTTTTAGCCAGTCTGGCTTTCTTACATGTTCTTCTTTACTTGTAGGTTTACAAGATGTCATACGAATATCGCCCCTATCAAAAATATGCATTTTTTAATATTAACTATCTTCACTGTTGTCAATGTAACATATTCAAGGCACTCCAACAACTATCACAACAAACATTTCTACTTATAAGGGACAGGTATTTCTATGGAAGGCTGAGGCGCGTCACTACTATTGGTATAAATGTTTGGAACTGGTCCCCTTGTTAGGCCCATCGCTACAGGGATATCCTGCGCAACGGTTGAAGATTTACTAGCAAATGGGACAATAATCTGGACATTTACCTCTAAATGAATCCCTACCTCCACATAAGCACTGTTGATCCCAAATTCTTGAATGGAGGATGTCACATTACTATGAACATTACCAATCACATGGAAGCGAATCGGGATCTTTGGCCCTAAATTTCCAAGCAAAGGAATATTAGCTGCTTGACCAAGCGGTACAAAAAAGACAATGCCATCACCATCTTGAATTCTGTTAATATCATATTCAACATTATCTAATTCAGGTAAATGGGCTAGTTCTCCTTGTTCAGCTTGCTCCAAATACATTTTAACAAGCTCTAATGTCTCTGCTCGAACACGATTAATGATTTCTGTATTAAACTTAGTCGTCATCATTTCAGACGTACCTGGAGGAATATCTTCAATGATATCATTTACATCTAATACATTTGAGGTGCGCGAATTAATCGCCTTACTCACAACGTAAGATGCAATCTTCGTAGTTTGTACTTCAGCATATTGCAAATAGGTTGGCATGAGCCGTTCATTTAAATAATAAATAAATAATATAAGGCAAACAACCACACTAACAATTAAAATCGTTAATTTATTAAGACGCATTCCCCTTCTACCATATGAGCGTAATTTCATTCTTTTTCGAGGGAAAAACAAAAAAATCTCCTCCTGTTCCATAACGTATGAACAGGAGGAGCAATTTATTCTACTTTAGCGGGAACCACATAATCGGTCTCAACATTTTCAATTGTCACACCAGGATAATCCACTAAATTCATTTCATATGTAGCTGCGAGCAATTGATCTTGTTCTTCAAAAATACGAATCCACGGTAATGCCGCATCCAATGTGTTTTGTCTAGATACAATACCACGGCGTCCATCAGATAATTTTAAAATAACACCGTTTGGATAATGGACGACAGCTCTTTTTAAAGCTTTTACAATCCTTGCATCATAAAGAGTACCAGAGCCAGCTTCAACAATAGCAAGCCCTTGTGAAGGTAGCATCTTCTCACGGTAAACACGATTTGTCGTAACAGCGTCAAAAACATCTGCAACCCCAATAATCTTGGCAAATGGATGAATTTCAAAGTCAACAAGTCCTCTTGGGTAGCCGCTTCCATCAATACGCTCATGATGTTGGAAAGCACAGTGCGCCACAAGCAGAGAGATTGAATGTAAATTCCGCAATAAATCAAAGCCATAACGAGCATGCATTTTCATCGTTTCAAACTCATCATTCGTTAAACGTCCTGGCTTTGTTAAAATATCTTTTGGTACCATGAGTTTACCAACATCATGCAATAATGCACCGATCCCGATTAAGCGAAGATCCTCAGCAGAATATCCAAGCTCTTTGGCAATTGCAATAGAATACAAAGTCACTTGGAAGGAGTGTTGATATAAATATTCATCAAATAAATAAGCATCTGTTAAAATCGTTAAAATTTCATTATTTCCAGTAACTGCGGAAAGTAGTTCATCTACAATTGAGACAATTGTCTTTGATTGCTGATCTAATATATAAGAAGCATTTACTGGATTTAAACCATCAATGGATTGGAATGAATCTTTTATCGTTTTGATTACTTTATTTCGCATAGCAGGTGGTACAGTCTCTTCTACTTCTATACCTTCAGAAATCTCATCGTCAATATATAAATAATGTGTATTTAACTGTTGAAGTCTTTGAATAATACGGTCATTAATGACAACATCTTTCTTTAAAAGCGGATGACCTGCCTCATTCCAAATGGTTCTTCCTAATACCATTCCTTCTTTTAATACATCGATTGAAATTAATCGCATGACTTCTTCCCCATTCCATTCTTTAAACTCTCTCTATTGTTTAAAGAATCTTTGACCATAATCTATCATAATGTTTCGTAAAAATTCAGGTAAAATATATTGTTTTTTTGCATATTTAAAACTTGGATAAAAATAACCAAATGTAAACAGATCCAATGTGACCAGTTTATAAATGTGATCTGGATCTGCTAGCTTACCATTAATCAATAATTGGCGATTTTCATTCATGGAAAATCCATATGTCAATATTTTCCCAAAAATGATGCCTCTAAACCCTAGTCCTTTTAATTCGATATAGGGCCACTCTTCATTTTTAGATTGCATATATATTTCTTTCATTTCAGCAACAGATAATTCAATTGTACATAAATTAATTGGATGAGGAAAAATTCGGTGCAAATCTAGGGCAGTCACTGTTCCCTTAGGAAGCCCATCTAAAAATATCCCTGCATTGAATAATGCACAGTCGGCACCGCTTTTTTCCAAAATTGCATGTGCAAATAAATCAGATAGCTGTGAATAATGGAACCATTCCTTGTTGTAGGCTTTCTTTGTTGTAAAAACTGGAGTATCCAATATTCTGTTTCCTTCATCCTCCAAAAACTGCACCATTTCCTGTTCATTTTTAACAATTGGCAAATCCTTATTATGAATTAAAGTATCCTTTTTTTCAACAATTTTCCTCAATTTTTTATCATATTCTATGACAAGATGTCCAGTATATTGTCCAAACTTTCCTCCACCAGTCAGTAAAACACCATTAATGATTTTGCCATCTGGCAGGACATGATGTGTATGAGAGCCGAATATAACATCAATTTCTGGACATTCTTCCGCTAAGAGCTCATCCTCGGTAATACCTAAATGGGATAAGCATACTACAATGTCTACTTCTTCACGTAGTTGATGAGCTAGACGGAGCAATGTACTGCGAGCCTCGTCCATGTGCCAGTTTAATTCTTCATAATACACTTCAAACATGGCAGTGGCAGCAATGACACCCAACTTCGTACCTGTTGCTGTTGTTATTATTACAAAAGGTTTCATCCATGCTGGTTTCTTCCCGTCAGAGGCATATACATTTGCCACAACGACATCAAAATCTGCATGATCATACAAGTGAAAGAGCTCTTCATGAGACAATGTAATGCCTTCATTGTTACCGATTGTCACAACATCGTAACCCGCCTCGTTGAGCAATTGCACATTGCCTTTTCCAACTGTTGCTTCTGTATAAATATTGGAACGATCTAAATGATCTCCAACATCAAACAAAAAGCTTGTTTCCCCTATATTTGCCAGATTATTTCTTATCTCTTTCACATAGCTTTGCATTCGTGGCCAATACTTAAAATGACTATGCAAATCATTTGTGTGAAAAATATGGATTTTTTCAAGCATTAAAGCCACCTCACTTCAAATATTAAGCTAATATGCCTTCTATAATAGAACGAATTCCTAATAATAATAGAATAATCCGTAATGCCAGTACAAGTGTATCGGATTTAATTCTTTTATTTAACGCTGCACCGAGTTTTGCTCCAATATAAGCTCCTGGAATAACAGGAATAGTATAGAGCCATGGGACATGACCGAAATAAACATGACTTGCAGAATTAACGATGGACGTTAAAAACACCATAAACATGGACGTTGCCACTGCGACATGTGGTGGAAATAAAAACAGAATAATCATTGCTGGCACAATCATGGAGCCGCCACCAATACCAAACAGCCCAGAAGCAAAGCCAATACCAAATGTTATTGTAATGGCAAACCAAATGGGATAGCCATATACATAGGTTTTCCCCTCAGAGTCAGTAAATTCTTGTTGCATACCATTTTTTACAAACCATTTTACAGGCTTCAGTTTGTCACGGACAAGCAAAATAATCGATAAAATAATAAGCAATATACCAAAGTATAAATTGAAGGATGGTAAATCTAATCCTTTATTGACCCAAGCGCCAAGGATTGTTCCTGGAATACTTCCAATAAAGAATATAAAACCACTTTTATAATCCACCGTTTTAGCTTTCATATAGCTTAGCGTGGAGGCAAGTCCCGTGAAAATCATCATCACAACTGATAAACCAACTACTTTTTGTGGTGTAATATCTGGTATCATTCCTAGATTTAAGCCGATGTATAATGTGGCTGGTACTAAAACAATTCCACCACCTAGTCCAACTAATGAGCCAAGTAGACCAGCAAACAATGCAATGATGACTAATAAAATAAACTCCATTATAGTTCCCCTTCAAACATGTTTAATTGTTTAGGTGCCAACCCAACATCGTTAATATTCAACATAACTTGTAACTCCTTTGCATTTTTCGCTGCATGGTTACCTGAATTATTATTAAATAATACGAAGAGTTCATTGACCTCTGGTTCAAGCTTTTTCATCCTATGCCCAAGCTGCTGTAATTCTTCTCTATTATAATCATATAAGAAGCGAACTTTACGCCAATTTTCTGCATTTCCTGTGTTCCGCCAGCCATGTATATTGCGACCATGGATACGGATCAACGCTTTATTAGCAGTCACTACAGGATAGAAAGGAACAGATCCTACACCAGCCTGTGGTTCGTCACAAATCGTATGGATAAATTGATGTTCTCGTAAAAAATCCATCGTCTGCTGGACAACATTTTCTGCATACCATGTTTGATTTCGAAACTCAATCGCCACTTCAAAATCCTTGAGCTGTTGCCGGATATACAATAAATATTTCACATTTTTCCCTTGGCAATCAAACCATGGTGGAAATTGTGCTAATATCATGGCTAGCTTTCCATAACGTTTAAATTCATTGGCACATTCAATAAAAGCATTGAACATATCATTTTTTGATTCAAAAGGAATCTCTCCACGTAAATGCCCCGTCATGCCTTGGTAAGCCTTGACAACAAAACGGAAATTTTCAGGTGTATCCTCACACCATTTTCGAACATGCTCTTTGGCTGGTATGGCATAAAAAGAAGTATCGACTTCGACAGTTAAAAAATGACCAGTATAATCAAATAATTTATCCTTTGAGGTAGTCACTCCACTATAAAGTGAAGGGTGATCGCCCCAACCAGTTAATCCAACTACAATCATGTGACATCCTCCTCTATGTACATAATCATAGCACACAGTATGTCACTACAAATAAACATCATGTAAAAAATATAGCTTCTTTTGTCTAATCGAATAGCAGGATTGTCTCCATGCAAAAGAAAAAGCATGAGTCCATATACCATTGAACTCATGCTACTTAAACGGGCTACCATTTATTTCACAAGATTTTGCTGAATAGCCTCTAAAAACTTAATACGGCTGTATGCAGGGCCGCCTTCCATTAATGGATCTAGTACATTGACAAATACTTGGTCATT
Organism: Lysinibacillus sp. FSL K6-0057; assembly: GCF_038630885.1. Classification (NCBI taxonomy): domain Bacteria; kingdom Bacillati; phylum Bacillota; class Bacilli; order Caryophanales; family Bacillaceae; genus Lysinibacillus; species Lysinibacillus sp. FSL K6-0057. The sequence continues at coordinate 3,964,137 of NZ_CP152047.1, forward strand.
TTTAAATGCATTAATATTTTGGATGATTGGATTCTTTTTAAAATCTTCTAAAGCATTTGGCGCATCCGCATTTTCATCTGTTGAAAACTGCACAAATAAATAATCAGGATTCATATCTGCCAGCTGTTCCACAGAAATGGCCTCTTGCGATTTAGCTTTAGCAACTTCATCAGGTACTGCTAAACCAAGCTCTCCATAAAGAACAGCATTTAAAAATACTTCTTTTGGATAAACATATGCTTGTCCTCCACGAATACGAATAGCCGCCACTTTTTGATCTTGTAGTTTCTCAGTTAACGTAGCTTTAGCAGCTTCAATATCAGCCTTATATGTAGACAATATCTTCTCTGCGTCTGCTTGCTTACCAGTTAGTTCAGCTAATAAATTCAAATTAGATTCCCAGTTCGTCGAAATATGTGATACTAAAATGGTAGGAGCAATTTTTTCTAATTTACTTTGTACCTCTTCCGGGAATTTAGATGAACCTAAAATAACATCAGGATCTAATTCTAGTATTTTTTCAAAGTTTGGTTTGATTTTTTCACCAATTGATTCTGCTTTGTCTGTTACGGAAGCATATAGCTCAGGGAACTTGCCACCAACAGCAATAGCTCCTACTGGATGAACATCCAGCACAACCATATCCTCCATCGCTTCCATAGCACCTGTTACAACAATTCTTTCAACCTTTTCTGGCACTTCATAGCTTTCACCAAGATATTCAATCGTTCTCGTGCCATTTTCATTTGTAGTTTCTTCTTTTGTTTGTGTCGCTTCTTCTTTTGGTGCATCAGTGGACGATTCCTCTTCTACTGCCTTCTTCTCTCCACATGCGGCAAGAATGAGCATAAATAATGCTATAAAACTAATAAATAGAAACTTCTTTTTCATTTACATATTCTCCTTTGAATGATTATTGTTATGACAATTAGCTATGTCATCTTGCATATTGAAGTACTGGACATCTTAATAGTTTTATCAGCCCCTTCAATTGATATTGATTCTCATTATCATTTTAGTATGTATTCTTTCAAAAATCCAGTACTATTTCGATATATTATAAATATCCATTTTCATTCGCAACGTAAAAACACAAAAAAGCCCCTAGTCACAAGTTTTGTTGTGACTAGGGGTTGCTAGTAAATTAACCGATAGAACCTTCCATCTCGAACTTAATCAGACGGTTCATTTCTACTGCGTATTCCATTGGTAGTTCTTTTGTAAATGGCTCGATGAAGCCCATTACGATCATTTCTGTCGCCTCTTCTTCAGAAATTCCGCGAGACATTAAATAGAATAATTGTTCTTCAGATACTTTTGAAACTTTTGCTTCGTGCTCTAAAGATACATTATCATTTAAGATTTCGTTGTAAGGAATTGTATCAGAAGTCGATTGGTTATCCATGATCAGCGTATCACATTCAATGTTTGCACGTGCACCACTTGCTTTAGGACCGAAACGAACTTGTCCCATATACGTTACCTTACCACCTTGTTTAGCAATCGATTTAGAAACGATTGTTGAAGATGTGTTTGGTGCCATATGGATCATTTTTGCGCCAGCATGTTGGTGTTGTCCTTTACCTGCTAATGCAATCGATAATGTCATACCACGAGCACCTTCACCTTTTAGGATACATGCTGGGTATTTCATTGTTAATTTAGAACCGATGTTACCATCAATCCATTCCATTGTACCGTTTTCTTCTACAACTGTACGTTTCGTTACAAGATTGTAAACATTGTTCGCCCAGTTTTGAATCGTTGTATAACGGCAATATGCATCTTTACGTACAATGATTTCTACAACCGCTGAGTGTAAAGAGTTTGTTGTATAAACAGGAGCTGTACAACCTTCAACATAGTGTACGTGAGCGCCTTCATCAACAATAATAAGTGTACGTTCGAATTGACCCATATTTTCAGAGTTAATACGGAAGTAAGCTTGTAATGGTGTTTCTACTTTAACGCCTGGTGGTACATAAATAAATGATCCACCTGACCATACAGCTGAGTTTAATGCAGCAAATTTATTGTCCGTGTAAGGAATCACTTTGCCCCAATATTGTTTGAAAATATCTTCGTTTTCACGTAAAGCAGAGTCAGTATCTTTGAACACAATACCAAGATCTTCAAGGTCTTTTTTCATGTTGTGATAAACTACCTCAGACTCATACTGTGCGGATACACCTGCAAGATATTTTTGTTCTGCTTCTGGGATACCTAATTTATCAAAAGTTGCTTTGATTTCATCTGGTACTTCATCCCATGACTTTTGTGTAGCTTCTGATGGTTTTACATAGTACGTAATTTCATCAAAATCTAAATCACCAAGATCGCCACCCCATTGTGGCATCGGTTTTGTATAAAATGTTTCAAGAGCTTTTAAGCGGTACTCCAGCATCCACTCTGGCTCTTTTTTCATATTTGAAATTTCACGGACGATTTCTTCTGTTAAACCACGTTTTGAACGGAAAATTGATACGTCCTTGTCATGGAAACCGTATTTGTAATCGCCGATATCAGGCATTTTTTTAGCCATCTTTTCTCCTCCGTTCGTTGAGATGTATTTTTCGAGGTATTCATCCCTTGCCCTGAGTGAAAACTTAGTAGCTTTCACTCATGCAACAAGGAAGCAAGATTTATTTCACACCTTTTTCCATTGCTTTCCAAGCCAATGTCGCACACTTAATTCGTGCCGGGAATTGTGAAACACCTTGCAGTGCTTCAACATCCTCAAGGTCATATTTATCGCTGTACTCCTCACCCATCATCATTTTAGAAAAAATATCAGAAAGCTCAATAGCTTCCTCTACTTTTTTTCCTTTGATGAGCTGTGTCATCATGGATGCAGAGGACATAGAAATAGAACAGCCTTCACCGTCAAATTTCGCATCCTCTACAACACCGTCAGTCACTTTTAATGTTAAATGAATACGATCGCCACATGTAGGATTGTTCATATCAATCGTTACAGCATCCTCTTCTAAAGAGCCTTTATTACGAGGATTTTTGTAGTGATCCATAATGACTGAACGATATAGTTGATCTAAATTATTAAAAGACATCGCCAAAATACTCCTTCGCAGAACGTAACCCTGCAACTAAACGGTCAATATCCTCCTCTGTATTATACAGATAGAAGCTTGCACGCGCTGTCGCTACTTGCTGAAGACATTTCATTAGTGGCTGTGCACAATGATGTCCTGCACGAACAGCAATACCGTTCATATCAAGCACCGTTGCCACATCATGTGGATGTACATCATCTAAATTAAATGTCACTAATCCACAACGCTTCATCGGGTCACGTGGGCCGAAAATTTTCAAACCGTCAATTGTCTCAAGCTGATCCATTGCGTAGCCTGCAAGCTTATGCTCATGCTCTGCAATGTTATCTAACCCAATATCAGTTAAGAAATCAATAGCGGCTCCTAAACCTATTGCACCTGCAATAATAGGCGTTCCACCTTCAAATTTCCACGGTAATTCCTTCCACGTTGACTCATAAAGCCCAACGAAATCAATCATTTCGCCACCAAACTCAATTGGCTCCATCTTTTCAAGGTGTTCCTTTTTACCATATAGTACACCTATTCCAGTTGGTCCGCACATTTTATGCCCTGAGAAACCTAAGAAATCTACATCCAAATCTTGCACATCAATTTTCATATGCGGCGCAGCTTGTGCACCATCGGCTACCATGACAGCACCATTAGCATGTGCAATTTGAGCAATTTCTTTAATTGGATTTATTGTTCCAAGTACGTTTGATGCCATTGACACCGAAACAATTTTTGTTTTAGGTGTGACAGTCGCACGTACTTTCTCTAAGCTAAGAGTGCCGTCTGTTTCAAGCTCAATGTATTTTAAAGTTGCATTTTTTTCTTTGGCTAATTGTTGCCAAGGAATAATATTGGAGTGATGCTCCATATGAGTAATGACAATTTCATCACCCTCGACAACATTTGCACGTCCATAACTTGATGCAACTGTATTTAAAGCCGTTGTTGTACCACGCGTAAAAATAATTTCCTGTGTTGATTGTGCATTAATAAACTTACGAACCTTTTCACGAGCACCTTCATATTTATCTGTTGCACGGTTTCCTAATGTATGCACCCCACGGTGAACATTGGAATTATCAAATTCATAATAAGCTTTAATGGCTTCAATCACTTGAACAGGTTTCTGTGACGTCGCTGCACTATCAAGATATACAAGTCTATGACCATTTACATCCTGATTTAAAATTGGGAAATAGCTTTTAATGTCTTTATTCATCATTAGCGAACTTTCCTTTCAATAACCTCCGTCAGTTGCTTTTGAACGCCTTCAATTGGTAATTGCGTAACAACTGGCGCAAGGAATCCATGGATAACAAGGCGCTCTGCTTCTGCTTTCGAGATACCACGGCTCATTAAATAGTAAAGCTGTAGAGGATCTACTCGACCAACAGATGCTGCGTGTCCTGCTGTTACATCATCTTCATCAATTAATAAAATTGGGTTTGCATCCCCACGAGCTTTTTCTGACAGCATTAATACACGTGATTCTTGTTGTGCATCTGCTTTTGTTGCACCGTGCTCGATATAGCCAATACCGTTGAAGATTGACTGAGCTGCATCTTTCATTACACCATGCTTTAAGATATGCCCGTTAGAGTTTTTACCCCAGTGACGAACCTCAGTAGTGAAGTTAAGTTTTTGTTCTCCACGACCAACCACAACTGTTTTTGTATCTGCATGAGAACCGTCACCAATTAGATGCGTAATGTTTTCTGAGATTGTGTCTGAATCATTCATTAGACCAAGAGCCCAGTCAACTTTCGCGTCACGTGCTAAACGTGCACGACGATTTACATAAGTCGTAAAGCCTTTTGCAAGGACATCTACTGCACCATATGTCACCTGTGCATTATCTTGAACAACAACTTCCGCAATAATATTCGCTTGTCCTTTTGCCTGTTCAATTGTTGAAACATATGTTTCAACATATGTTACAGCTGAATTGGCTTCTGCTACTACTAAAACGTGGTTATATAATGAAGCTTCTGCATTGTCATTTAGAAAAACAACTTGAAGTGGTTGCTCAATGATTACGTTTTTTGGTACGTATACAAACACACCACCATTAACAAGTGCTTTATGAAGTGCTGTTAACTTATGCTCATCTACTTTAACAGCTTCTGTCATAAAGTATTTTTGAACAAGTTCGCCATGTTCACGAACAGCTGTAAAAATATCAGTAAAAATAACACCTTTATCAGCTAATTCTTGTGATGTCTTAATGTACGCTGGTGTATTATTACGTTGAATATATAGGTTTTCTTGTGCTTCAAGGTCAATTAAACCTTTTGCTTCTTCAGGTAGAGCATCCAATGAAGAGAATGCCTCACTATGAACTGCCAATGCTGGGAAGTTCATGAAATCCCATTTTGTAATATTCGTTCTATCTGGTTTTGGCAAATCTAAACCAGTTACTTTGTCTAGTGCTGCCGCGCGAAGCTCTGTAAACCAAGTTGGTTCACCATTTGCTTCTGAGAACGAGCGCACGTCCTGTACTGTTACAGGCAAGTTAAGTTCCACTGTCATGCTAGTTCGTCCTCCTTCTTATGCTTCTTGTTCTTCTGTTTCTTCTTCGATTCCTAATTCTTTTTTAATCCAGTCATAACCTTCTGCTTCTAAGCGTTGTGCAAGCTCTGCACCACCTGATTTCACAACACGTCCTTGCATCATTACGTGTACATGGTCTGGTGTAATGTAGTTTAATAGGCGTTGATAGTGTGTAATCATTAAGCAGCCAAAGCCTTCACCGCGCATTGCATTGATGCCTTTTGATACAACTTTCAATGCATCGATATCAAGACCAGAGTCAATTTCATCTAAGATCGCAATTGTTGGTTTGATCATCATTAATTGAAGAATCTCATTACGTTTTTTCTCACCACCAGAGAAACCTTCATTTAAATAACGTTGAGCCATATCTTCATTCATTTCAAGGAATTCCATGTTTTTATCTAATTCGCGGATAAATTTCATTAATGAAATTTCATCGCCTTCTTCACGACGCGCATTAATTGCTGAACGTAAGAAATCAGCATTTGTTACACCAGCAATTTCAGATGGATATTGCATTGCTAGGAATAAACCAGCTTGAGCACGCTCGTCCACTTCCATTTCAAGCACATCTTCGCCATCAAGCTCAACAGTTCCTGAAGTTACTTCATACTTAGGATGACCCATAATAGCAGAAGCTAGTGTTGATTTACCAGTTCCGTTTGGTCCCATGATTGCGTGAATTTCGTTTGTATTAATTGTAAGATTTACGCCTTTTAAAATCTCTTTTCCGTCGATAGCAACGTGAAGATCTTTAATAACTAAAGTTGACATGAAAATACCTCCATAGTGTTCAGTGAATGGGTCAACCATTCCTTAATTATCATCATTCTAATCTTAACTGAAAATCGTTCTCTATGCAAACCATTTCAATTACTTTCCCATTCCTCAAATAAAATCTTGAAAAATAAAGACTTTGTAAGCATTTTCAGATTATTACTACTTCACCTAAACAATGAGAATAGACTTTCTTCATTTTCAATGAAATATCTCTAATTGAGAATCGATTTCATCTAGCTACATAGTGAAAACCTCATGAAAAGTGCTAATTGTAGCGGTTTTGTGACAAATTAGCATAAACAACCATATCTATACTATAACCTATTTCATTAAAATGGAATCAATTAAAGCCCATATTGTAAGAAAGAAATTTTGCTATAAAGAAATGAACCATATCTTGAAAGGAAAGCGTGGATAAATTAAAAGGTAGAAACGTTGATGGTATCCAACATTTCTACCTTTTCTCAATCAGCCTAGATGATATGCCCATAAATATCCTTTTGATTCCAGTAAAAAAGCATCCGCATCTGAAGTGGAAGTAACAATAATTGCATCATTCGTCTTCAGCTCATAGCCATCATTTACACGTTCTATCTGAATGGGTAAACCTAGCTCGATAAAAAGCTGACGCAGACGGTAGATTGTACTATAAAGATTGGCTAACGCCTTTTTCTCTTCTAAATTGGGCCAAATATCATCTAAAATACGATATTTTGATACTACAATTCCTTCATTGACTAATAGATAATAAAAAAGTTCCTCTGTGACCTTTGTTCGCCATTTAATAGCTTTGTCATTTAACCTTGCTCCAACTTCACCTTTCAATCTAACTTCCAACTTCGTAGCATTTTGCTTCGTTTGACGTCCATAATATTTCGTCAGTCTTTCATTTAATTGCAGTACAATACTCGGAGTCATTGGCTTTAATACATAATCTAATGCTTGCACTCGAAAAGCATCAACAGCGTATTTTGCATATGCTGTTGAAAAAATAATTGGAACATCTATGCCTTCTTCTACTAAATGAGCCGCAAGCTCTAATCCATTCATCTTAGGCATTTCAATATCTAAAATAATCGCATCATATTCACCTTTAATGGTCAAAATTTGAGTTGTCGCTTCTATAGGAGATGTAAAGGAAGCAATAACCTTAAAAATCCCCTCTTTTTCAAGTAATAGTTTGTGCAAATCTAAAATCGGCTGTTCATCCTCTACCATAATAATTCTCCACATATGGAAGCTCCTTTAAAGGTTGTATAAATACCATTGTTGTCCCTTCATCTTTCTTAGAAGTAATCGAAAGAGTAGCATGCGGTATTTCTTTTACTCGACGTAAAACATTCATAAGGCCGATGCCATTTGAAAATATAGTTTCACCATCGTTTAAAGCTTTTACCTGTTCCTCAGTCATACCAACGCCATCATCCATCACTCGAATGCTAAGATGATTTTGCTGCCTTTTTATTTCAATAGTGACTGTTCCATTTCCATCCTTTTCAAAAATCCCGTGACGAATGGCATTTTCTACTAACGGCTGAATCAGTAGACTTGGAATTTCTACCGTTGATGCATCTAATGTCTCTTCTATTGTTAATATAACAGTTAGCTTATTGCCAAAGCGAGCTTGTTCGATCTCTACATAAGCACGTATGATTTCAAGCTCTTTCTCTAATGTTGCGCGTTGTTCATCCTTACCTGATTCTAATATAGAACGTAGATAGGTAGATAGCATCGTTAATAAATGTCCTGCACGCTCACCGTCTGTATAACAAAACGAAATAATACTGCTGAGTGCATTGTATAAAAAATGTGGATTAATTTGTGCCTGTAGAAAAGCCATTTCGTGTTGTATCGCTTTGCCCATAGCCTCTTTAGTTAATGCAATGGCAGATAAACGTGTAATTAACATTTCTTTTGTAGCTGGTTTACGGATATAATCATTTGCTCCTGATTCTAAGACAAGTGAAATATTGGTTGGATATTCATTGGATACTAACATAATAATCGGTAAATCTATATAACTAAAATACTGTCTTATATGTTTCGTTAGAGCAATACCTCCCATTCCAGGCATCACTTCATCTATCAATAAAAAATCAGGTTTTTTTTGCTGAATAATAGTAAGTGCTTCTTCTGGGCAATGCACAACCTCTATAAAATATTGACTTTGTAGAAGAGTTTGTAACACTTCTGCATGTATGACATCATCCTCAACTATGAGTAACTTCGGCAAGTTTTCATTGAACGGTGTCTGTTTGTTCCATATGACATTCATTTCATTATCTTTTAGCACTTCCTCATAACCCCCAAATGGCAAAGTGATGTTGAAACGAATGCCATTTTGTAATAAATCTATTGAATATGTGCCTTTCATCTGTTCAATGATGGCTTTCCCAATGGACTGGCCCGTTTCATCTGCTGCAATTTGCTTTATAGGCTCTGCCCCAGTTCCTTCAACCGAAATTCTGACGTCTGTATTAAGATGTAAAACCGTTAAAATGACATCCCCATTCACAGCATGAGAAATAGCTGTTTCAAGCACCCTGTATAAGATTTGTCCTACTCGCTGCTCATCAGCTTGTACTAATAATTTTGGATTAATGTGCTTGTATACACAAATATTTTTGTTCTTTATTTTTTTTTCGTGCATGGTCAATACATGCAGCATAATCATTTGAATATTGACTGGATGGACAGTTATTTGTAAATCTTGGAATCTTATCTGGGTAAAATCCTTCAAGTCATTTACTAAATATAATAAACGTTCTAGTTGTTGTTCTAGTAATTGTTGCTCACCTGTCATAGATTGATTTGACAAGGATTTTGTGATATTTAATGCATGATAAAGAGGTTGTTCTAATTCATTTGTTGTTACCTCTAAAAACGATTCCTTACCAATTGTTGCCTTTTCCAGACGTTGGCTATATAATTCAGCGTCTCTTGTTCGATTAATTAGTCGCATAGCCAAGAAAACATTCATATTTACTACAAAAAATAGCAGGCCAATGCGATTAAAAACATTTCGTCCTGAGAAAAAAAGCTGATCAAATGTTCCACTTACGCTAAAAATAAATAGAGATATTATCGTTGCACTTAATATGGCTAGTTCATTTTTTGGTACATGAGCACTTTTCGTCATCATCAAATACAATAATCGTCCAATTATTAATAATGCTAAAAAATTTATATAGGTGAAAAATAGATATTGGAGATTTGATAAGGATCTGGCTGGTAAAAGGAGCGTTCCAACTCCATATAATATAAGAGGTGACACAAATAACATAGCTGTCCTACGCTTCATCATGGCTGTTACAGTATAGACGAAGAACAGGAATAACATCACTGCATTCAAATACGTTATAAAATCTTGCAAACGAAAATACCACTCAAATGCTATAGAAGGAAACTCCCTATAAAGAGTTCGTTCACCCCTTGTACATACTAGAATTGCTAATGTAAAAAAATAGATTGCACTATAAAAAAACGCTTTATCTCTTATTCTTAATAAATACAAACTAAAATGAAAGATTGAAAATATCAATAACATGATGATGGTTGTTTTTTCTAAGTACACATCTTGAATTACATCTTTTGCAAGAGTATCCGCTTCACCAATATCTATAGGAAATATAATGCCATGCCTAGCATTATAAAAATCTGCCACTTGTATTGTTATAGTTAATGATTCCGAAGAAGGTGAAAAATACACTTCATAAACAGGATTACTTGGTACTGATGCTTCTCGAGCAGTAGTAAGTGTACCATAGGATGCAGCGATCTCATTATTAATAAAAAGTTGATGAGATGACCAAATATTTCGTACCCGAATACCTATTTTTTTGAAATGAGGTGGTAGCTTAATTTTAAGTTGATAAGTACCGTACTCTGCATCATCCTGCCATGGTCCGGGAACCTTTTCAATCGGAGCGTGATCAGGAAAATTAGCAGGTTCAAGAAATTTATTGCCTATAAACCGCCATTCTCCAGACAATGCTACAATCTCTTCCTCTTTTGTTATTTCTGATAAATCTAATAAACCATCCGTCGCCTGTAATTTAGTATGACTTGTATCTTGATCGTTAAAAATTAAGTATGCTAACATGGCAATTGCTACTAAAATAAATAACCAGCTTAATCCTTTTCTTATCATGAAACCCACCTCATCCCTATCGTACAAAAATAAACTCTCAAATATCTAACAGCTTATAATTTTTATTTTGACATTAACAGTCATTTTTCATCCTCAATAATATATAATTAAGGTATAATCAATCTTATTTTTAGATTAATAGAGGTGAATTGTTAGTGGAGTTACGTCAATTACGCTATTTTGTAGAGGTTGCTGAACGTGAGCATATTTCAGAGGCTGCTGAGCATCTTCATGTAGCCCAATCTGCCATTAGTCGGCAAATCGCAAATCTTGAAGATGAGTTAGGCACCCCGTTATTTGAGCGAGTGGGACGAAATGTTAAATTAACCCCAATAGGGAAGACATTTCTTGAGCATACCATTACGGCATTAAAGGCCATTGATTTTGCAGCAAAGCAAGTGGAAGAATATCTTAATCCTGCGAAAGGCTCTATTAAAATCGGCTTTCCAACAAGTTTAGCTAGCTATGTTCTACCAACCGTTATTTCAGCCTTTAAACGCGAATACCCTGATTTACAATTTCAACTACGTCAAGGATCTTATCGATTTTTGATTGATGCAGTCAAAAATCGGGAGTTGAACCTAGCCTTTTTAGGACCCCTCCCCCCAAAGGACGAATCCATTCAATCAACAATTCTGTTTACTGAAAATATTGCTGCACTCCTACCAGCCAATCATCCATTAGCTAAAAGGGAAAGTATACAGCTTGCAGAGTTGCGAAATGATCTCTTTGTGTTATTTCCAGATGGCTATATTTTGCATAAGGTAGCGATGGATGCTTGTCGAGCTGCAGGCTTTTTACCAAATGTCATTTCAGAGGGGGAAGATTTGGATGCATTGAAGGGCTTAGTTGCTGCTGGCATAGGTGTTAGTCTATTACCAGAAAGCTCTCTTTATGATTCAGCGGCTCGCTTTACCATAAAGGTTCCTATTGAATCACCTACAATCCCTAGAACTGTTGGTATTATTTCACCTGTAAATCGAGAAATTGCCCCTTCAGAAATCATTTTCTTAGACTTTGTGAAAAACTTCTTTTCTCGTCTTTCTCAATTCCAATAAAAAATCGCCTTTTGGGCGATTTTTTTGACTTCACATTATTTAGTTGAATGCTCACCAATCCATTGTAATGTTTTTGCGCCTAAGCCTCCTGCACGCCATAACACCACGTCATGATAGTTTCTCCTCTGTACATAGTTCACCCATTTTTCAAGCGTTACTTGATCAGCATACCAAACTTCATGGCTAATTCGGCTGTCATCTATATACGTAAAATACACGGCTCCACTTGTCTTATCACGTTTCTTTTCTGCTTGCGTTTCAGCTAATATTTGCTCAGCCTCCAGCTCCGTTAAAGCAACTGTTTTACCTTCTGCTCCCCAATCGAAACCGCCCGTAGCAAATGCAATGGCTAAATCTTGATTTGACTTTTTGATCTTTTTCACTAAATCATTAAGAAAAGTAAAAGTGGCTTTCGCACCTGGCCCACTATGATAGCCATGAACATTATAGGCCATTACAGTATAGCTCGGTCCATTTGGTAATTTTACATCAAATGGAAAACTCGGCTCAAGCACAACATGCAATGTCATATCCTTTTTAGAAAGCGCTTGGTACAGCTCTTTTAAAAAGAGGATATATTTTTTTAGGTCTTCTTGCGCTACCTTTTCATAATCAATCTCAATACCAGCCAATTGGTACTGTTCTGCTACCTCTATAATATGGCTGATATGCTTTTTTCTAGCAGCAGAATCATATACCAATCTGTGCAAAAGCTTACTATCCTTTTGAACAGATGGAGCGTTATCTGTTACATAATCATTAATAAGCGTTAGGATCACATGATGTGAATTGGTAAATTGCTGCTGTGTTTGTTGCAGCATATCAATTGCATTTTCTGTTAGAAGCAATTCGTCTTTACTATTAAAATAAGCACCGAAAACTCTTATATCTTGTAACCCTTGCTGAGAATTTTTCACATCCTCCATAGCCAATTTATTTTGCCATTCGGGTAACCAGATAGACAATCGGAGCTTCTCCTTATTCTTTGTATCAACTTTTGCTACAGCTGCTGGCTCCTTACTAGGACTACAAGCCGTAATAAATAGGAGCGCTATACAGATAAACAATACAAAATTCTTCACTTGAATTAAATTTCACCTCAGTTTAGAAGGTTTCAATAAAGAAATCCACCACATCATTTAACATAACCATGGCTTTATTCCTTACCTTCTCAAAATTCGTATATTGGTTTGTATAAATGATTTGCTTTTTACTATCTGTAATCAAAATATCCTCTATGAATGTGTCGTAAATATCATCGGCATACTGTTCATGTGAAGTATCCTTTTTACTGTACAGCGCACCAAATCCAATCTGTGCCCCTTGTAATGCTGGATTTATTTGAACGGTTTCGGATAATAAATTATCTACATTTATTTCTATTTTATCCTGATGGACGGTAATGTTAAATACTCTCTTTTTCGTTAAGTTTCTTGGGCATTCTTTGTCATTAATACGAGAACCTTTTTGAGTATCATGATAGGTGTAAACGGTCGCCTTGTTAAAGGCATATTCCTCTTCATTCCATTTTACTTCATTTAACTGAAATCGTTCCTTCTCAACAATCCCTGCCTCTGGTAATTTTTCACTTACCACAATCTCATTATCTACTAATGCAATTCTCAAATAGCTGTTTGTTGTTGCATCATAATTGGTATAGAAAGCTTGCTGACCTACAACATTTCCTTTGAATGTAAAATTTGCTTGAAAGCTTTCGGTTAATGCATCCTTTAAGAGAATTCTACCTTCACTAGATGGGGGTGAGGTTAACGTAATTTCATTATTTTCAAATTCTGCCGCCCCATTTACCACATGCCAATTTTGTGCTATTTGAGGATCTCCTATCTTAAATTCAATGTTTTGTTTACTAGTTTGAAAAATTTTCATCATGACATGATTGGTTGACCAATACGGCGAAACTTGTAAACGATTTAAGTTATAAAGATCTGCCTCTCGATCATTATAGGCACCCAATTCTAAATTAAAATGCAGACGAAACTTGTCTTTAATTTCCTTATCATTGATTTTCTGTACTAATGGGTCCATATTGTTATAAAGGGAGTTAGCATGCATAATCGCATAGGCTTTTGGCACTTCACCAAACTCCTGTTGATAGATATCCTCCATCAGCGTATAATCCTTCTTAATGCGTTCTTCCATCTCTTGCCGTGTTTCACTTGGAATCATATATGGATTGCGAATAAAGTCCATTAAATAGTGGTTGTAGTATTCTATCGTTGTTTTATTGGGTACATCATTTTCATCGATAACACCAAGTGATTGTCCTATATCATTAAAAACATTAATATAGGTTAGCCTATAGCCATTAGATCCTAATTCCCAATACCCACTTCGTTTCATCAGCTTTAAATCTTTAGGCTTTAAGAATTTACTATCCCTCGTAGCCATTTTATTAGCGTACGTAAACATCGTCGCCTTATAATTTAATTTTTCCATAATATTTTGAGCAAAAATACTAGAATCTGTGCGACCATCCTCAAAGGATAAATACAATGCTTTTTTAGGTAATGGTTTGTCGTTTTGATAAAAATCTAAAATATCCTTTTGTGTAATCGTTTGATAGCCTTGTTTTTTCAGCAATGTTAATTGTTCTTCCAAATTCTTTTTAGACACATATTTGGGAGAATCATTTCTACTCAGCCCAAAATAAGAAAGGGCAATAAATCCCTCTTTATTGTTTAATGGTACCGCTTCAGCCGTTCGCCTCTCTGTCAAAAATATAGCTTTTATTAAAATCACAGCTAATAAGAACACAATGATTAATTGTACGATCGAACGAATGATTTTCCGACGATTTTTTTTAGCTGGCTGGAGTTCTATACTTTTTCCTTTCATTCCTTCTCACCCATTTTTCTATTTTTCAACATCGAAAACCGGGATTTTCGTACTTTCTGCTTTTCCATTTTCTTTTCTTTCGCTAGAACGTCTTGAGGGGTTTCTCTTGTTCCCCATGTAGATTTCCAAAAAGTTACCCAGGCTGCTGGCATCTGCCAAAGCAAAATAAATTCATAATAGAGAACAAAAATAAAACCAAACCCCCATAGTGTGCTCTTTCTAAAGAATAAATGTGCCAAACTCATTAACATTGCCATTAATAGTAAGCCTAGTAAAAATGTTGTTGGAAAAATGCCATATACCAGTGGTACATAAATTAAGTTATACACAACAATAATCGGGGCAGCGATTGGCACAATTAAACCAATGATAAAGAAAAGAAACATAAAAGGTTCTTTTTTCCACATAAATATAAATGCGCGTAATGATTCTCTTAACCAAGAACGTTTCCATCTCATTTGTTGTGCTAAAAAAACTTTCGTATCAGAGGGCACAATCGTAGAACAAATGGCATTATCCTGATAGCCTGTTCGATGTGTTTTCAAAATATAGTTGGTCATGCTGCGGTCATCCCCAAATGTGGCTGGCTGACCGAGAAACTTTTGATTGAGCCAGGCTGTTTCATTTTTTAAAATAAGCTCTTTCCGATAACATGCTAATGGCCCCGATAAACAAGTAACCGTATCAAACCATGATTCGGCTGCTTTCATAATACGAAAGGCAATATAATAACGGACGGTTTGTAATTTTGTAAGAGAATTGGTAAATTTATTTTCAACCTCCGTTCGACCAGCCACACCGCCCATTTTGGGATCTTGAAAAGGCTGAACTAAATTGCGAATGGCATGTGGCTCTAAAAAACTATCTGAATCCACAAACACAACCAATTCATGCTTGGCTTGATGAACCCCAGCAACTAAGGCTTCTCGCTTTCCTCCGTTCTGTGGTAGCTTATAAAACTTTAAGCGATCATTTGTCCTAAAACGTTCACCCTCACCATGTATAAGATTAATCATATCCTTTGCCTTTTCTTCTGTGCGATCTGTTGAACAATCATCCACGACGATTACTTCTAACTTATCCACTGGATAATATTGATTAATACAACTAGATACCGTGCGATGAATCCATTCCTCTTCGTTAAACACAGGAATTATAATGGATACACCTGGTTCAAACTTCGGATTGATTGGTATATTTTTGTAGAGCATACCAAATACATATCTGCTTAACAGAAACGTTGCGGCAATAATACTATAAAGATATAAAAATTTATTAAACCTGAAATAAATCAAACTTTCGGCTCTCATTAATATGACACATAGTGACACAATCAAGAAAAATAAGCTGGCTACAAAAATAGAAACGCCCCACCGATTTTTTATCATATACTCATTTAAAGGATGCAAAAATTCACATGCAACATAATAGCGGGTTTGTTCATCTACTTCTTTAGTAAAGCAACGTATAACCCTAGCCTTTAACTTGACTTTGGACTCATAGCCCTCTGGCATTGCCCCACCTGGTATTGTGAATCCCATAGTTAGTATTTCATCGATCAATAAATGCTGGGGCTGATGGGAGTAAACAAGGATACCCGTTACCGAAATATCCTCCGCATAATATTTATTAGAACTCACTGGACGTCTAGGTCTTTTAAGCTGAACCTCAAAATTTGTTTCGTAGCGTAAACTCATTCGTTGGAGACGATAAACTTCGTTCACATCTGTAGGATCAATCTCCTCTTTCTGGTAGGATGCACCACGTCGATCCACTAGGTTTCGTACATTTTCAGGATCGGGAATATTTGATAGAATTCGGCGGTCAGAGCGTGGTGTCATTAAAATCTCTTTTTTCATCACTCATTCACATCCCTATTTATATCTTCCTCAATCCAAGTCGACATTTTACTAAAGCTATAGCCATCTTGTTGTAGTTTTTCAATAATTAGAGGTAATGCTTCTACCGTATTTGTCCCATCTAAAATATGCATGACAATGACTTTCCCTGGTGCAGCCCTTTCGATCACTCGTTCATAAATGTCCTGCGCCTTGTAATCTAAATTCCAATCAAAAGAAGCAATATCGTACATGGCAATGGTTTTAATTCCAGCGGCAGTAATAATTTTGGCCGTTCGCTCATCCATTATGCCTTGTGCTGGTCTGAAATATAAAAGTGGTGGCTCTTGTAATGCATAGGTCAGAGCCCTGTGAGCCTTCACTAAATCATCCTGCAATTCTTCAGGTGTCATCTTCGTCACATCTAAATGGTAATAGGAGTGACTTGCTACCTCGTGACCTTCCTCTACAATCATTTTTGCTAATTGTGGATTCTTCTCGACTCCGCTACCAATTAAGAAAAATGTACTTTTGATATTATATTTCCGTAAAACGTCCAGTACTTCTTTTACGCGCTTTTCATGTGCCCAATCATCAAAAGTAATAGCTATTTCCTTTTTGGAAGTCTCTTTTCGATAATATATATTGGGCTTGGCATGCTCATAATTTAAATTGGGGCTAACAGCGTCATACCCTTTTATTTCTTCTACTGACTTTGTTAAATAACGTTCATCTAACACATCGCTTAACGTAGTAATCGTGTACTCATGTTCTTTAGCTAATTGCGCTAGTAAGGGGATGGTATCAATAATGGCAGGATTAATGTATGTGTTGAGATGAATGATAGAGCCCCTATCAATATATTGGCTGATATAGTCAATTAGTTCTTGAGCACTTTGCATTTTTCTATCAAGTGGATTAATAGATAATCCAATAACTGCCTTCATGTTTAGTGTGGCTGCTACTAAACGCATGTTTTCGGTAACATCACCTGAGCGACTTCGAACATATTTCGGAGTATAGCCTAAATGCTCTTCAAAAATTTGATTGGTTAAAAAAATTTCTTCATACGTCTGGTCATAATCTAAAGTTGCTACATTTGGAAACGTCAATGTACCGTTTTGTACCTCATGACCTCTCTTTAAGATATCTCTCACAAGCTCTGGCTCCTGAGCAACACGCATTCCCTCCAAGAAAAAAGTCGCTTTCATATTCGATTCATCTAATTTTGTTAGTAATTGCTCCATTGTTTCGTTATCTGCGAAGCCATTAAATGTTAAGGCAACTTTCGACACGACAATGTTGGCATGACTAATTAAATCACTCATTGTACCATTAGATTTTTTGATTTTAATAGAAGAATCTACTGGATGAATCGTTTCTTTAGTAGCGGGGTGACATCCCGTTAGAAGTAATAACATAAGCAGACTACAGATTTTAAGTAGTTTCATTTCCAATGAATTCCCCTTATAACTTGTGATAATTTTTATTTTCAAACACAAAATTGGTATTACGTGTATCAAAAATTAAGGAAGCCTGTTGATCAATTAAAGAATAATCAATTTCTGAATGATTCGTTAAAATTAACACTGCATCTGCATGTTGGACTATTTCTCCTGTTAATGGAACTGTATTTAAAAGGGATTGTTGTACAGAGAATGTTTGAATAAACGGATCGATAATCTTTAGTTCACACTGACTATCTAATAACTGCTGGATAACACGAAGTGCTGGAGATTCACGTGGATCATTTATATTAGGCTTATACGTAACACCAATGACAACAATCGTTGCCTTACTTAGTTCTTTATTTTGTCTACGTAAGTAATTTTCTAATCGATTCACAACAAAGCTAGGCATTGAATCATTGACTTTGTCTGCTGCCTCAATTAATGTTGCAGAGATGCCATGCTGTTGCCCAGCCCATAATAAGTATTTAGGATCTACTGGAATACAATGTCCCCCTACTCCAGGTCCAGGTGTAAATGGCATAAATCCGTAAGGCTTTGTAGAAGCTGCTTGAATAACCTCCCAAACATCAATATCCATTTTATAACAAATCTGACTTAACTCATTGACAAGGGCAATATTAATTTGTCGAAACGTATTTTCCAGCAATTTCTCCATTTCAGCTACTCTCGGACTCGACACAGTATATATACTGGTATGAATGACTGTTTCATAAAAGACCTTTGATACTTCTAGACATGCTGCTGTTATTCCCCCAACCACTTTCGGTGTATTCGAAACGGAAAACTTGCTATTTCCTGGATCTATACGTTCTGGTGAATACGCTAAAAACAAATCCTGACCGATGACAAAGCCATTTTTTTGTAAAATGGGCTGAACAAATTCTTCTGTTGTCCCAGGGTAAGTTGTGCTTTCTAAAATAATGAGCGCATTGGTCTTAATATTTCTTCCGATGTCATGCGTTGCCTCTTTTATAAATGACATATTAGGCGTTCCATCTACTGCTGTAGGTGTAGGCACACAAATCACTACTACGTCAACTTGCGAAAGTTTGGAAAAATCATTAGTTGCTTCAAATCGACTACTTTTTATGATTCGCTGTAAATTTTCTTTAGGTAAATCAGCTATATAACTATCACCCTCCTGTATCTGTCTGATTTTATCTTGATTTTTATCAAACCCTATAACATGAAAACCACTTTGTACAATCTCAACAGCAAATGGCAGCCCCACATAACCAAGTCCAATAACCCCTATAGTCGCAGTTTTTGTTTTGATTTTATTCGATAAAGCTGAGCTTCGTGATTGCGTTTTTATTTTCATAAAAAATGACTCCTCTATCTAAAACAATTTTCAACTTCCAACGGATTTTAAAGATTTTTGAGCAATGATTTATTGATGGTAAGCGTTCTACAAAGTAATTGAGTATTTCTCATTATCATTTTGATCAAACTCCTTTCATTGCTACCGACTTCCTCATGATTTTTCAATGAAAACGATTAATCAAAAACCTTCAACAATTTGCTAACGTTTATATAGTACTAATTGAAACTAAACAATTTCTAAACATTTCAAAAATACATTATAAAACGCCTATTTTTCTCAAAATTCGACAATATTAGTGCAATAATTTACATTATATTTATCAATAAATTCATAACTACTAGTTCATGCTAAATAATAAATAAATGCAAAAAATCCCCTAAGTATCACCAATACTTAAGGGATTACATAAAAAGGTATGTGAGTCATATGACTCACATACCTTCGTATAGAATTTTTGTATAATGCGAAAAGACTTTCCTTTGCAGGCTACTTACTTGCTGCTAACGCTCTGTGCTGAGTCTTTCTATCCTACAGGAGTCAAGTAGCCATAGCCGTGTCCTTAGTGATTTCCTTTATTCGTGGGTTAATATTTCTCTTATCAAGGTATAGATAAGTACACTTGATAAAGGAGGTCCAGCAAAATGAAACCAGAAAATATTCAATTACTTGCGCCACTTTTTCAGATACTTGGGAAAAATGAAGTAAAAGAGGTGGGTAGATTATCGGGTTTTATTCAACGCGAGCGTTCGTTTAGTGCGGCACAATTTTTACACTTTCTGTTTTTGAAAAAGAGTGAGATTATCAGTGATTCGCTTGAAACGCTTTGTACGGACTTGGCGGAGCAGGATATATTTATGACGAAATCGGCTCTTAATAAACGCTTTGATGAACGGGCTGTTACTTTTTTGGAAACCATTTTTGGACGATTATTCAAAACGCAGCTTCAACTCGCCTTCCCCAAGCTAACGGGATACACATTTACTCGAATACGTATTTTAGATAGCACAACGATCAAATTGCCAGATGCCTATCAGGGAAATTTTCAGGGTGTCCATTGTTCGTCTGTTAAAGTGCAAGTGGAGTTTGATTATTTAACCCAACAGCTACTTTATTTTGATTTAATGAACGGACGTGATGCCGATAATCCAGCAGGAATGACGCGATTACCTTTGATTCAGGAGAGAGAACTGGTTCTACAGGATTTAGGCTATTTTCAATTCGATTTTTTTAAAAAGGTGCACGCAAAAGGTGCTTTCTATATCACAAAAACGAAAAAAGATACGCAATTGTTTGTCGAAGTAAGTCATCCACCTCGTCATCCAAATGGGAAATTGATTGAAAGTCGCCGTTACAAACAAATTCATTTAGAAGAAATCGCATTAGAAATGGTACGTGGCGAATACAAAGAGTGGTCCCAATTATTTGTAGGACGACACGAAAAAATGCCTGCACGTTGTATTCTCTATCGCCTCTCAGAGGAACAGGAAAAAGAGCTACACAAGCGGGAAAAAAGAAGACGTCAAAAGAAACAAGGGCAAGTCCATAAAAATGAAGTAGAACAAATACCTGGAGTGGTCATCTATTTAACAAATGTACCAGAGGATATGCCAGCAAGTGAAATTCATGAACTTTACCGATTACGCTGGCAAATCGAGCTCTTATTTAAAACATGGAAATCAGATTTAGAAGTCGATAAGATGAAGAAGGTGAAGATTGAACGATGGTTATGTCATTTCTATCTTCAAAGTATTGTGCTTTTATTGACTGAAATGATCATGGGAATGATGAGAAATGATCTGTGGGTGACAAGAAAACGGAGGATTAGTGAAAGAAAGACGGTCCGGTTGATTGCGAAACAAATAAATCGACTTTTAAAAAGTATGTGGCATTCGAAAAAACAGCTATATGTCTATTTCGATACGCTCACCCGAAACGTTTCGTCATTTTGCCTAAAGTGTAAAAAACGCAAAACTTCTTAAAAGTCGATGTAAACCCAATATTTGGATGGATAATTTGTATAGTTTATTTAGTGAGGCCATTTTTCCCTCACTCCTTGTGTAATACCCATTTTAAACAGAAGATAAACACACGAAAATCTGGCATAGGATGTCTGATATTTTCTTAAGGACACGGCTATGGGGTGGCGACTCCTGCGGGAAAATCGAGATCCTGGACTGAGGGAAGCGAGGGAAGCAGCTCGACCCCGCCCGCGGAAAGCATCCGCCCGTAGTGAAAATCAACGGCTTTATTATATTTCATTGTAAAAGAAAAAGACTGCAGGCAAACTCAAAATTCATTGAGTTTGTCTACAGTCTGGATAATTATTTAACTGGTACTACTGCACCTTTCCACTCTTCTAAAATGAAGTCTTGGATTTCTTTAGATGTTAATACTTCTAATAATTTTTTAATTTCAGGTTTTGTTTCATCACCTGCACGTACTGCGATGATGTTAACATATGGAGATTCTTTATCTTCAAGAGAAATCGCATCTTCGATTGGGTTTAGACCGTTATCGATGGCAAAGTTAGAGTTGATCAGTACTGCATCGCCTTCATCATTTTCGTACATTTGTACAAGCATTTCTGGTGCAGTATTTGCATCGAATTTAAAGTTTTTAGGATTTTCATCAATATCTTTTAATTCTGCTGCTGTTTTATCAATGCCTTCTTTTAATTTAATTAAGCCTTTAGCTTCTAATAATGACAGCATACGACCATGGTCAGATACTGAGTTAGAAAGTAAAATTGTTGCGCCCTCAGGTAGGTCTTCTAACGTTTTATATTTTTTTGAGTAAATACCGATTGGTTCAATATGAACGCCACCAGCATTGACAAAATCATAGCCATTGTCTTTGATTTGTAGTTCTAAGTAAGGAATGTGCTGGAAATAGTTTGCATCAATTTCTTTTGACTCTAAATCTTGGTTTGGTAGAACATAATCTGTATACGTTTCAATTTCAAGGTCGACGCCTTCTTTAGCTAAAATCGGTTTTGCTTTTTCTAAAATAACTGCGTGCGGTGTATTAGAAGCACCTACTTTTAATG
Organism: Lysinibacillus sp. FSL K6-0057; assembly: GCF_038630885.1. Taxonomy (NCBI): domain Bacteria; kingdom Bacillati; phylum Bacillota; class Bacilli; order Caryophanales; family Bacillaceae; genus Lysinibacillus; species Lysinibacillus sp. FSL K6-0057. The sequence continues at coordinate 3,986,279 of NZ_CP152047.1, forward strand.
TTACGTTTTCTTTACTATCTGTTTGATCGCCAGATGCTGATTTTTCGTCTTCTTTTTTATCTGTACCGCAAGCTGCTAATGCTAGTACAAGTATTGATAAAAATAATCCTGCTAATAACTTCTTCATTTATGACACTCCCTTTTATTTGTTTAAAATATGTTAGCGGTAAGAACCGGAATAACCTCAATTTTCTTTCTAGCGTTTATCAATTCTCTCAGTAAATAAATCACCAATCCATTGAATAATAAATACGACTACTAAGATCAAAATAGTTGCCATTAATGTCACATCTTGGCGATTTCGTTGGAAGCCGTCTAGGAACGCTAGGTTACCAAGACCACCTGCACCGATAATTCCAGCCATCGCAGTATAACCTACAAGGGCAACAGCCGTTACAGTGATACCAGAAATTAAAGCTGGTAATGATTCAGGGATCAATACTTTCCAAATAATTGTAGAAGTTTTTGCCCCCATTGAACGGGCTGCTTCTATAACACCTTTATCAATTTCGCGTAACGCAATTAATACCATACGAGCATAAAATGGTGCTGCACCGATAATTAATGCTGGCAACGCCGCATTAGCTCCTCGAATTGTACCAAGTAAAAACTTCGTAAATGGAATTAATAAAATAATTAATACGATAAATGGAATGGAGCGGAATATATTAACGAGTGATCCTGTTAAAAAGCTAACGATTTTATTTGCCCATAACTGATTGGGACTAGTTAAAAATAGAATGATACCAATGGCTAACCCAAGAATAAATGTCACAACTGTAGAAATAGCTGTCATATACAATGTTTCATATGTAGCTTGCCACATATTTTCCCAGTCTACATTCGGAAAGAGATTAGTTAGCATTTGCAATCACCTCCGTTTGTACTTCGACTGTATTTAAATAACGAAGGGCTTCAGCCACGTTTGTCTTCGAGCCATCAATTTGCACAATCAGTGTACCGTATGCACCATTTTTTGTTTGTGAAATATTACCATGAACAATACTTACCTCTACATCAAATTGTTTCACAAGATGTGAGATAACAGGTTGTTCTGTTTTTTCACCAACAAAAATCAGTTTGACAAGTTGTCCAGTTGGATAGTTTGCTTTGATTTGTGCCACCGTATCCTGTGTTTCCTTTGTGTCTGTAATTTGAGATACAAACTTTTTGGTAATGGCCGCTTGTGGTGCTTGGAAGACTTGTAATACCTCACCACGTTCCACAATTTCGCCTGCCTCCATCACCGCTACACGATGACAAATTTTGCGGATGACATGCATTTCGTGTGTAATCAGGACGATTGTTAAGCCTAAGCGTTCATTTATATCAACGAGTAAATCGAGAATGGCATCCGTCGTTTCAGGATCGAGTGCCGATGTCGCCTCATCACATAGTAAAACTTCTGGATTATTCGCTAATGCACGGGCAATCCCTACACGTTGCTTTTGTCCACCAGAAAGCTGGGATGGATATGCCTTATCACGTCCTTCTAGGCCTACAAGTGCAATTAATTCCTTTACACGTGCTTCACGTTGAGCCTTTGGAAAACCAGCGATTTCTAAAGGGAAAGCAATATTTTCAGCCACTGTTCTCGACCAAAGTAAATTGAAATGCTGGAAAATCATACTTACCTTTTGTCTAGCTGCTCGAAGCTTTTGCCCTTTTATCGATGAAAATTCTTGATTGTTCACCGTTACTGTTCCTGTTGTCGGTTTCTCTAAACCGTTTAATAAACGAATCATGGTACTTTTACCAGCGCCACTATAGCCGATAATGCCAAAAATTTCACCTTTATTGATGGTAAGGTTGACGTCTTTGACTGCCGTTAATTCGCCATTTGCTGTTTTGTATTTCTTTGTAATATTTTGAAGCTGGATCATAGCGAATACTCCTTTTCTCATATAGAAAACCCCTTCACTCACAGACAAGTAGAAGGGGTCACGTATTATACGTTAAACCGTTCTCTCATCTTTCAAAGAAAAATCTTTGGGTGATTTGGCACCTTTTCACATTGTGATGGTTGCCGGGCTTCATAGGGCACTTCCCTCCGCCACTCTTCATAAGAGTTCGATATATTTAATGTTTTAGTAATATATTTGATACTTTACCACGCTAGTAAAGTTCAGTCAATTGATTTTTTTAACAATTCATATAAAAATGGTACGGATTGAAAAGCATAAATCTTTTCTGTCACTTTTTCGCCATCACTGATGAGTAGACATGGAACACTTTCAATTTGATGCTCATAGGCTATGTGTTCCAAAAAATTGATATTCGCTTTGCCAATTTGTAGCTGTGGCAGTAATTGTTCAATAATGGACATCATTTTGGATGCCACTGCGCACGTTCCACACATTGGTGTATATAAATAAAATGCAGCTGTCTCTCCCGACTGTTGGGCCGCTGCCCACTGCTCTGTTGACCATTCTTCCATTTTTCACGCAACCTTACAAAATATATTCATTATGGATTGAGAAATGTGCACGCAGTAAAATCATTGCTAACACTTTTCTTGGTGTTGTCTCTACTTCCTTGTACGTTGGCATTGTACGAAGGTGCTCAGCTTCTGGATAATGTCTGTCCATTAATGCACGTAGCTTATCACCAGAAGTATCTGCATCAAAAAAAGTAAATAGCTCACAGCCCTCGTAGGGATCAAGTAGTTCTTCTAATTGATGCACACCAATTGTGCCGTTCGTACATAGTATTGTAACATTCTCATTTAAAATAGGCTCAATTTGTAGCTTATCTGAGCGTCCTTCTACTATCAAGCATTTTCCCTCGAACATTACGCCACCTCCATTTAGAGATCCCACTTATAAGTCATTATATAACAAAAAACGCCGGTAGTTTCCGACGTTTTTTGATTATGGCTTGTCTTATTCAGCGATCATTTCTTCGTATTGCTCTGCTGTCATTAGTTTCTCAATTTCTGATGCATCAGCAGGCTCAACAACGATCATCCATGCTTTTTCATATGGTGATTCATTAACGAATTCTGGGCTATCTTCTAAATCTGCATTTACTTCAACTACAGTACCTGAGATTGGTGCGTATAATTCAGAAACAGTTTTTACTGATTCTACGCTACCGAATGGATCATCTGTTTTGATTTCGTCGCCAACTTGTGGAAGCTCAACGAATACGATATCTCCTAATTCAGATTGTGCGAAGTGAGTAATACCAATACGTACTTTTCCATCTTCTACTTTTACCCATTCATGTTCTTCAGAGTATCGTAAGTCTTTAGGTGTGCTCATGCAAAAAACCCCTCCATAAATATGTAATATATTCACTTTCAGTTTGCCATACTTCTCCTATAAATACAAGGTTAAATACGTTATTTCCAAGCTTGCTCAAAATCTGCTTCTTTAAAACCTAAAGTAACTTTTTTTCCATCTGTGACGATGGGACGTTTAATTAACATACCGTCGGAAGCAAGTAGCTCAAGCTGTTCATCCTCAGTCATTTCCCCTAACTTGTCTTTTAAGCCAAGCTCACGATATTTCATACCAGAAGTATTAAAAAACTTCTTCAAAGGCTGTCCACTAGCTTGCCAAATAGCTGTTAATTCTTCCTTAGTTGGCGGTTGCTCTGCGATATGTACCTCTTCATAGGAAACCTCATGCTCATTTAACCACTTCTGTGCCTTTTTACATGTTGTACATTTCGGATAATGGAAAAATTGAATCGTCATTACAATGCTCCTCTTCTGTCTTTTTCTGTAGTATACCATCATCGTTGTTTTCAATGGTGAACTTCACTCTTTTTTGTAAGTTTATCCATCAGTTTCACATTTTTATCCGTCTCTTTTACGATTCTATCCACCAATTTTGCACTTCTATCCATCGCATATAAAAAACCTAGCTATCTTTTGCAGATAGCTAGGCTAGGTGTGCGCTATTAAACAATATATTTTTCAGCATCAATTAGTTTAACTGAAGCCTCACGCTTCTTCGCAATTAAATTGTATGGATTATTGCGCGTTAGCTTACGCAGTGCAGATAATGTCATACGGGCTGCATCGCCATCTGCTGAAGCAAGAATTGTATCTTTTGCTTCTTTTTCGATTTCTGCGAATGCTTCTTGGCAGAAGATTTGTGTGTATAGCAATTTTTGATGAGCTTTTTCAGCGCCGTCACGAGCAATTGCCTTTTCTGTACGTAAGACAGCTGATTCCATCGCAAATAATTGGTTAGCGATATTGGCAATGTTCACCAATACTTCTTGCTCTTGATCAAGTTTTGCGCCAAAGCGTTGTGCTGCTAAGCCTGCAGCTAATACCGCAATCTTCTTCGCATTTTTCACTAAATATTTTTCTTGCGCTAGCGGCTCTGTACCGATATCTTCTGGCATTAGCATGAGCAGCTCTTGCTGTAAACTTTGAGCAACTTGTAATAGAGGAAGCTCACCTTTTAGTGCCTTTTTCATAAATGTACCAGGTACTATCATGCGGTTAATTTCGTTTGTGCCTTCAAAAATTCGATTAATACGAGAATCACGGTAAATACGCTCTACCTCATACTCAGCCATAAAGCCATAACCGCCATGAAGTTGTACTGCTTCATCTGCAATATAGTCTAATGTTTCTGAACCGAATACTTTGGCAATCGAGCATTCAATAGCATATTCAGCAATTGCACCTGCAATCACTTTTCCTTGCTTTTGCTCTTCTAGGCTTAATTGGCTTAAGCGATCTTCAAATAGACCAACAGTACGATAGTTTAATGATTCTGAAGCATACAATTGAGAAGCCATTGTTGATAATTTCTCTTTTGTCAGATTGAAATCAGAAAGCTTTGTTTTAAATTGCTGACGTTGGTTTGTATACTGAATAGCTAACTCCAATGCACGTTTAGATCCACCAATTGTGCCCACGCCAAGTTTATAACGACCAATGTTTAAAATATTGAACGCAATGACATGACCACGACCAATTTCACCTAATAGATTTTCTACAGGTACTTCCGCATCTTCTAATACTAATGTACGAGTAGATGATGATTTAATCCCCATTTTCTTCTCTTCTGGGCCTACTGAAACACCAGTGTATGCTCGTTCTACGATAAATGCAGAAAATTTATCGCCATCAATTTTTGCGTAAACAACAAATACATCAGCAAAGCCTGCATTCGTAATCCATTGCTTTTCACCATTTAAAATATAATGTGTGCCAGCTTCATTTAATTTCGCAGTCGTTTTTGCACCTAAAGCATCAGAACCTGAGCCTGGCTCTGTTAATGCATAAGCAGCGATTAATTCACCTGAAGCAAGCTTAGGTAAATATTTTTTCTTTTGATCATCATTACCGAATAGAACAATTGGTAATGACCCAATACCAACATGGGCACCATGTGTGATAGAGAAACCACCTGCAACAGACATTTTTTCAGCGATTAAAGCTGAAGAAACTTTGTCTAATCCAAGCCCTTCGTATTCTTCAGGTACATCTGCTCCAAGTAAGCCTAATTCGCCTGCACTTTTTAGGAGACGCACTGAATGCTCAAATTCATGGTGCTCTAAATTTTCAACTACTGGTAAGACTTCATTTGCCACATATTCCTCTGTTGTTTTAGCAATCATTTTATGCTCGTCAGTGAAATCTTCCGGTGTAAATACACGATCTAATTCCACATCTTCAATAAGAAATCCGCCGCCTTTAATGAAATCAGTTGTTTTTTCAGTCATGATAAATTCCTCCCAATATATCGTTTTGTTAGTTGATTCCCCTAATGATCATGTATAGAAAAGCTTGATGTATACAATGTTCGGAGGCAACCGTAAACAGTACACCTCAAGCTGATCTAGCTAAAATTATAAAATTTCAAATACGCCAGCAGCGCCCATACCGCCACCAATACACATTGTCACGACGCCATATTTTTTACCTTGACGCTTTAATTCATGAATCAGCTTTAATGTTAAAATAGCTCCCGTTGCGCCTAGTGGATGACCTAATGCAATCGCTCCACCATTGACATTGACTTTATCTTGGTCGATGCCTAAATGACGTACAACCTCTAGTGACTGTGAAGCAAATGCTTCATTGATTTCCCATAAATCAATATCATCGATGGATAAACCTGCAATTTCCAATGCTTTTGGCACTGCCACGATAGGGCCGATGCCCATTACTTCAGGAGGTACACCACCAACTGCAAAGCCTAGGAATTTTGCCATTGGTGTCAGTCCCTGCTTGTCAGCTTCTTCACGATCCATTACTAGTACGGCTGCTGCACCATCAGAAGTTTGGGAGGCATTACCAGCTGTTACACTGCCTTTTACATGGAAAGCTGGACGCAGTTTTGCTAAACCTTCAACTGATGTACCTGGACGTACACCTTCATCCATACTAAATGTGAATTTTTTTACTTGTGGTTTATTGTTATCGTCTACGTAATGCTGTTCCACTTCGATTGGTACAATTTCATCATTGAATTTACCTTCTTTAATCGCCTTTTCAGCAAGCGCGTGTGAGCGAACAGCAAAAGCATCTTGATCTTCACGACTAACATTGTATTGACGAGCTACTTCCTCAGCTGTATGCCCCATGCCCATATAGTATTGTGGAGCCGTTTCCGCTAAAGTCGGATTTAAACGTGGTGTATTCCCCACCATCGGCACCATACTCATGGATTCTACACCACCAGCAAGAATGGCCTTTGAGTGTCCTAGCATGATTCGCTCTGCTGCATAGGCAATCGCCTGTAAACCTGATGAACAAAATCTATTAATCGTCAGGGCAGGCGTTGTATCTGGTAATCCAGCAAGTGCACCAATACTACGTGCCACATTCATCCCTTGCTCTGCTTCTGGCATCGCACAGCCTAAAATTAAATCATCAATCGGCCCTTCATAGCCTGCTCTTTTCAATGTTTCTTTGACTACGACAGCACCAAAATCATCTGGTCTTACTGTTGCTAAAGAACCTTTTTTTGCTTTTCCAATTGGAGTTCGTGCTCCTGCTACAATAACGGCTTCACGCATCGTATTAATCCCCCTTTGTTTCATGTGCAAGATTGATCTATTTCGTCAATTAGTTACGAAGTGGTTTACCTTTTAACAGCATGTGTTGCATTCTTTGCTGTGAAAGCGGATTAGCAACAAGGCTAAGGAATGCCTCACGCTCTAAGTTCAATAAATATTGTTCATCGACTAAAGTGCCATACGGAACCTTACCACCTGCAATAACATAGGCTAATTTTTTAGCAATTTTTAAATCATGTTCGCTAATAAAGCCTGACTCAAACATCCCTTGCGCACCGATGAGTAATGTTCCATAGCCTGATGCACCGACCACTGGCACTTTTGTTGGTACAGGTGGTTGATAGCCTGCTTCGTAAAGCGCTAATGCCGCCTGCTTCGCATCATATAATTGATGATCTGGATTAACTGAAATACCATCCGCAAAGTTTAGGAAATTATTTTCACGTGCTTCCTCACCAGATGTTGAAACCTTCGCCATCGCAATTGTTTCAAATACTTTATTAGCAATATGTTGATAGTCTACCTCTACGCCATTTGGTAAGCCCTTTAGGAATTTTTGATAGAGCGCTTTATTTCCGCCGCCGCCTGGAATTAACCCAACCCCAACTTCCACTAAGCCCATATATGTTTCCATCGTTGCTTGAATATGTGCAGCCGGTAAGCAAACCTCTGCCCCTCCACCTAATGTCATGGCAAACGGTGCTGCTACAACAGGCTTACGTGAATATTTAATTTTTTGCATAGCATCTTGGAATGCCTTAATTACGAAATCTAGTTCAAAAATATTATCATCCTGTGCTTCTACTAAAATCATTCCTAGATTTGCGCCAACACAGAAGTTTTTCCCCTGATTACCGATGACTAAGCCCTTATAGTTAGCCTCTACCTCATCTACCGCAAAGTTAATCATTTGAATAATATCTAGACCGATTGCATTGGATTGTGAATGGAACTCAAGTAATGCAATTCCATCCCCTAAATCTATTAAACTAGCACCTGTGTTTGATTTAATCACACCATGCTTTTTCTTATAACGTTTTAAATTAATCTCTTTTTCATTGACTGGTACTTTGACATATTGTGAACCATTATAATAAGCTAAGTCGCCATCTAATTCTGTATAGAATGTCTCAAAGCCATTTGCTAACATCTCTTTGATAAATGCAGGTACCTCTCGACCTTCAGCCTCCATTCTTGCTACGGAATCTTTTACGCCTATAGCATCCCAAATTTCAAACGGTCCTTGTTGCCAGCCGAAGCCCCATTTCATCGCATTATCGATGGCTACGATATCATCTGCAATCTCACCATGTAACTGTGCAGAATAAAGTAATGTAGGTGCAAAAATTCCCCATAATAGCTCACCTGTACGATCCTTCGCATAGGTTAATGCCTTAACTTTATTGGCCAATCCACGAGTTTGTTTCGCCATTTCAATAGAAGGTGTTTTTAATTTTTTCGCTGGACTATACGTTAAGGTTGTTGGATCGATTTCATGTATCTCTTTTCCTTGCTTTAAGAAGAAACCTTGACCCGATTTAGCACCTAGCCAACCGTTTGTGACCATTTTTTGTAAAAATTCAGGTACTGCAAATACTTGCTGCTCCTCACCTGTTGTTTGATCGTAAACATTTTTCGCTACATGAATGAATGTATCTAACCCCACTACATCTAGCGTACGGAAAGTTGCAGATTTTGGACGACCAATAAGCGGACCTGTTACAGAATCTACTTCACCAACAGAGTAACCACCTTTTAACATCTCCTGTAAGGTGATAAGTAAACCATATGTTCCGATGCGGTTGGCAATAAAGTTTGGTGTATCCTTTGCAAGTACAACACCTTTACCAAGCACATCTTCCCCAAACGTTTTCATGAAGCTAACTACTTCAGGTGCAGTTGTATTGGCAGGAATCACTTCTAATAATTTTAAATAGCGAGGTGGGTTGAAAAAGTGTGTGCCCAGAAAATGCTTTTGGAAATCATCTGAACGTCCCTCTGCCATCGCATTAATGCTAATACCAGATGTATTTGAACTAATGATTGTTCCTGGTGTACGAACAGCATCAATTTTTTCGTAAAGACTTTGTTTAATTGGTAAATTTTCTACAACAACTTCAATAATCCAATCTACATCTTTTAGTTTTCCTAGATCGTCTTCAAAGTTGCCAACCGTTAGTAGTGATAAATTTTTCTTAGAAGTAAGTGGTGCTGGCTTTTGCTTTAATAACTTTTGCAAAGCTCCATTTACAATACGATTTCTTACAGCTGGATGCGCTAAAGAAAGACCCTTTGCCTCTTCCTCTTGCGTCAGTTCCTTTGGTGCAATATCCAATAGTAATGTTGGTATACCGATATTTGCTAAATGTGCTGCAATTCCAGAGCCCATCACCCCAGAACCTAGAACAGCTGCTTTTTTAATGTTGTAAGTCACAAGCAATTCCCCCTTATTCTCCCATTGAATGAATAGCCATTCATTTTTTGGCCAAAAAAATATCAAGTGTACCTTAGTGAATTTTTTGTCCTTTTGTTGAATGAGATTCTCTCCACTCAACCAAGCACGACTAAGGTTTATCTTCGTTCCAAAACAACACTTCACAGTGAATGAAGATAAAACTACTTTTCTGTTTTTAGTGTAGATTATTTTGTCTAATTTAGCAATCTTTTTTCAAGAATTATTTTTGCAATATACATTTTTTTTTGTTTTTAGCGAGCTAAAAGCGGACAAGAAGTAGCGATCGAAACGGCCAAACAGAAAACTTTCAGATTGCAAGAAAAATGTGTAGAATGGAAAGCAAGGAGAGTGAATACTTAATGAAAACTATTACTACTGCAGAACAATTTAATGAACTAATCGCTGGCGACCAAAAGGTTTTAGTAAAATTTTATGCTGGCTGGTGCCCAGATTGCACACGTATGAATATGTTCATCGATCCAATCATTGAAGAGTACAACCAATATAACTGGTATGAGCTAAACCGTGACGAGCTTCCAGAAATCGCTGATAAGTACGATGTTATGGGAATTCCAAGCTTATTGATTTTCCAAAACGGTGAAAAACTTGCACACTTACATAGTGCAAATGCCAAAACACCACAGCAAGTAACAGAATTTTTATCTGCTCAGCAATAATGAATAGAGAGCTGCATTTCTTCGTGAAATGCAGCTCTTTTTGAAAGGAGCCTATTATGCGTCAACATTTGCCACTACGAGGAACCTCACAATATGAGGTTTCCATTGCACCAAGCTATCGCAATTCTGCCTGTGGACCTACTACGATTCACGTCATCTTAAACTTTTTAAACGAGTCAACGCCTTCCATTAATGAGCTGTATAAACTGCTTGGTGGCACAAAAATTGGCTTATTTAAATGGAGAATGATTCGTAACCTTCGTCGACTGCTACCAACCTGGGATATTCGAACTTGTTCATTAAAGGAAGCTCTACAGGAAATTGATGCAGGTCGCCCAGTTGCTATGCGTTTTGACCGCTATTTTAGCCTCCAGTGGCGAGATAAGAAATCAACCTTTTCCTATCATTGGGTACCACTTATTGGCTATGAGATAAAAAATGATGAGCTATGGTTAATATTCCATGATAATGGGGGGCCACATCGTGATAGCCAAATTCGTCAGGCTCTCTATAAGGACAACGAGAAGGTATTATCCTTTGTTAAATTGGCACCTCACGAGAGCAAATAACCATTAGCTAATTATTTGCTCTTTTTTAATGTGTCATTAATCACCTCTGCAAGAATATCAGCAGTTCGATAGGTTTCCTCTAGACTATTTTCTACACCACCAATATTTAACAACAAAGAATTTTCATGTATATCTTGATTATAGGTATTGGCGGTCCTCTCTCCCTTTTCGATAACTCCTCTCGATAGACCCGGATATCGCTGCTCTAATTGTTCATGAAGCTGTACAGCAAATTGCTTATTCTGCTCATAATTGATACTGATTTCCGAAACAATAAATTGAATTTTCGCATATGATTTGCCATTTATTTCGATCGTTGAATCACTTCTACTACTGGAATCTCGGTGAATGTCAAACACCATCTGAATACTTTCATTCTCTTCTAACGCTTTTTTTAAATAGTAACCGGAAAATGTATAGGCTTCTGGGTAATGCTTATTATATTTTTCTAAGACGCCAAAGATATCTGTATTATCATGAATGGCATTAATTTGCATATCATTTAATGCTTTACTTAATCTTTTCCCAACAAGCGTAACATTTTTCGTCTCACTCACTGCCGTCACCTTTTCCTTTTGTGCGTCAAGCTCAGGGAAATAAGATTCTCGATTATGTGTATGATAAATGTAAACTAAAGGCTTTGATAACGTTTGTGCAGATTGTCCAAATGTATGGTTGATCCCTTCTCTTTCAAGAATTAGCAAACAAAAAATGAAAATAGATACGAAAACTCCGCTTGAAATAATTGTCGTAAATCTGATAATTTTTCTTTTTTTCTCTAGGTCCCTCGCTTTCATTCGAAGCAACTTTTCTGTTGAGCTTTTGAACTCTTTTGATGGATACTGAGGGTACATTTCTTTTAGCTCATCCATTAATTCCTGCTCACTTCGCATTTGTCAAAGCCCCCTCTATTTCAATATTCAGTTTCTTTTTCAGAATTTTCAAGGCTCGATGGTAATCCACTTTGACTTTCGCCATACTACATTGTAAAACGGCTGCTGTTTCACTTACTGAAAATTCATTGATACCTCGGAGGATGACAACTGCTCGGAAATCAGGCTTTAATGTTGCAATAGCCTCATGAATTAATCTTTTCGTTTCTGTTATTTCAAATTCTTCATCAGGTTTCTTGTCACTCGATGATAACTGTTTAAAAAATCCCTCTTTAAACAGGGCCGTAAACCTCCTTTTTCGATAATGATCGATTGCTACATGTTTTGCTATTGATAAAATCCAAGTCTTTAAAGGATAGTTACTATTAAATTTCGGTAAGCTTTTCAAAACTCGAATAAATACTTCTTGTGTTAAATCCTCTGCATCATTTTGATTACCCATAAAATAAATCAAAAACCGATACACATCCAAATAATGCAAATTATAAATTTCTACTATTTTTGATTCTAAATTAGGCGAATCAAACAAGCTTTCCCCTCCTCCATGTATGGTCACTTATAATTCGTTTGAAAGTGAAAAAAGGTTACAAAAAATTTCAATAAAAAAAGCAGAGCATATTGCTATACTCTGCGATGATCAGCTAAATAAGGGTATACAAAGATCGGGCGTGCTTGGCAATTAGCGTGTAGCCACGTTCTTCTATTTCTTTAATAATATGTGGTTCATAGTTTGGTAACACAAGGCTCGTAAAATCGGCGTCAATTGGTACATTGGTTTGAATCGTTGCAAGCTCATGTGATAGCTGCAACATATCTAAATTATCTTGGATTTTTGTTCGTTGACCTGGCTTTAATTCACCAAGCGACTCTAGTATTTTGTCAATCGAGCCATATGTTTGAATAAGCGTTAACGCTTGTTTAGGGCCAATACCTTTCACACCTGGGTAGCCATCACTTGAATCACCCATAAAGGCTTTCACCTGTGCAAACTGTGAAGGTTCAATACAATATTCTTCTTTAAAGCGTGCATGTGTATAAATATCGTATTCTGTATAGCCCTTTTTCATAAACGCAATTTCTGTAGATGGTCTTAAAAGCTGAAGTAAATCCTTATCACCACTAATGACCGTAATGTCTGCCTCGTCCTGCCATTTCGTAATCATGGAGCCAATTAAATCATCTGCCTCCATGCCCTTCACTCCGAAATTCTGCCAGCCAATTTGCTGTGATAAATTTTTCGCCATATCAAATTGTGGCAGCATTTCCTCTGGTGGGGCTGGGCGATTTGCTTTATAACCATCAAATAAATCATTGCGGAATGTATGTGCTCCCATATCCCAGCAAACAGCCATATGTGTAGGCTTCATGATTGATTGTGCTGTTAGAACATGTCGCACAAATCCTTGGGCTCCATTCGTTGGTGTTCCATCTGCCAAGCGAATAAAATGCCCCATGGCAGCCGAAGCGAAAAAAGAACGGAATAACAGTGCCATACCGTCAACAATCAATAATTTTGGTTTTGTTGTCATGAATAATTTCCTCTCTATTACAATACAAAGTTTGTATCTATTTAGTGTTGTCTACTTAAACATTATAGCAAACTTTCAATAATCAGCATTGTTAATACTCGGAAATACACTTACTCTACAACGTAACCTTCCCTTTTTTCGAGATACGATTGCGATGATCTAGTTGAATGCCAGTTAACCATTGTAAAAATGCCGTCACACCAATCTTAACGGTTTCTGGACGCAGTATGCCTTCTTTAGGATCAGCATAAACAAAATCAATATGACGAACACCCTCATTTTCACCAATAAGCTTAAGGATATCAAACAATTCATAAGCCGTTAAACCACCAGGTGAAGCTGCAGGAACATCACATGCAAATACAATATCAAGTGCATCTAAATCCACTGACACATAAATGCGATCTACTTCATACATAAGCTGACGCAGCATTTCACGTATTGTGAGCTGAATACCATCTCGTCGCATCTGCTTTAACGTAATCATATGAATGCCTTGTTCTTTAGCATAATGAATCATTTCTGGTGAATTGAAAAATCCATGCAAACCAACATTATAGACATGTCTCCCCTCTACAACCCCTGCGGCAATTAACTGATGAATTGGAGAATCTTGCGCTAAACCAATCTCCTCTTGGTTCCTTGCATCTAAATGCGTATCAATCTGAATAATGCCAATGCGATCCTGTGGGAAGGCGTTTTTTATCCCTTTTATGGAGTGCGCGGTAATAGTATGATCTCCACCAATCAAACAAGTAAAGCTTCTTTGAAAAGCTATACTTAAATTTTCCGCAGCAGCCTCGATGGCAGACTCCGAAAGCATTCTATCTTGTTCTAGAATTGCCACGTCCCCTAAATCCACAACCGAAAGAGCGCGTAAATTCACCTGCTCATCTAAATTATACGATTGAAAACCTGGCCAAGCCTTACGAAAGGCTGTTGGGTATTGTGCTTTTGACGACGCACCATTGGCATACGATAAAAGGGCGCCATATACAACAATATCCACCTCATTTGGATTCGGATTTGTCTGCTGCTTTATCCACTGATGCATCGCTGATCCATTTTCCTGCTTCCATTGGCATTCTGACTGTATAAACATATTCATCTACCACCTTCTTTTCATTCAAGTTAAATTGACCTAAATCAATTGTTGCTCCCCTATAAATGTCCTAACATATTTCCTCTATAGTAATAGTACCATTCGTACAATGATTTTCGTCAAAGTTTTTCTTTTTTCCTCTTTTCTTGGAAATTTTCTTTTGATCCAACAAAAAAAGCAAACTTGAAATCAGTTTGCTCAGAAATTACATATATCTTTTATTAGGAGATTGTGGCTTTTCTCCACTTTTGGAGTGGGATTCAACCTGCTTTGATCACTTTGACACTCTTTATGAGCGAGTTTCACCTTGCTTTGATCACTTTGACACTCTTTATGAGCGGGATCCAACCTGCTTTGATCACTTCAACACTCTTTATGAGCGGGATCCACCCTTTTGTGATCACTTTGACACCTTTTATGAGCAGGGTTCAACCTACTTTGATCACTTCAACACTCTTTATGAGCGGCATTCAACCTGCTTTGATCACTTTGACACTCTTTATGAGCGGCTTCCATCCATCTGTGATCACTTCAACACTCTTTATGAGCGAGTTTCACCTTGCTTTGATCACTTTGACACCTTTTATGAGCGGGGTTCAACCTGCTTTGATCACCTTGACACTCTTTATGAGCGAGTTTCACCCTGCTTTGATCACTTTGACACCTTTTATGAGCGGGGTTCAACCTGCTTTGATCACTTTGACTCCCTTTTTGAGCGGCATTCACCTTGCTTTGATCACTTTGACACCCTTTATGAGCGGCATTCAACCTGCTTTGATCACTTTGACGCTCTTTATGAGCGAGGTTCAACCTGCTTTGATCACTTCGACACCCTTTATGAGCGAGTTTCACCTTGCTTTGATCACTTCGACACTCTTTATGAGCAGCTTCCACCCTTCTGTGATCACTTCGACACCCTTTTTGAGCGGGGTTCACCTTGCTTTGATCACTTTGACACTCTTTATGAGCGGGATCCACCCTTCTGTGATCACTTCGACACTCTTTATGAGCAGCTCCAACCTGCTTTGATCACTTCAACACTCTTTATGAGCGGCTTCCACCTTGCTTTGATCACTTCAACACTCTTTATGAGCAGCTTCCACCATTCTGTGATCACTTCGAAACTCTTTATGAGCAGCTTCTACTCTTTTACGAGCACTTAGCTCAGCTCTTTGACCAGAAATCACCCTTTATCAAGCAGGAAACTCCACCATTTCAACATCTCGCCTCTTTATTAGAACCTCTCGAATTGACTACTTCTGCTGTTTCGAAAGGTTTTCGCAAAGTTCTGCTACCTCATACATGGAATAGCTTTGAAAATCATACTGGCTACGCAATTCTTCAAAATAACGTAATAGTTCTTCTAGCATCGCCAAATTTTTTTCAATATGCTTACCAAAATTATGAGGGTGCCACCATAAATGATAAAAAGCTTGTGCCTGTGCAGCCTTGAGCATGCCTTCCTTTATTCGCTTTATTTTTAAACTTTCGAATGCACGCAATGGACTACAATATGGCCTTAAAAAAGCACTTGATCGAATATTAATCAGTTGCTCCTCTTGCATTTCCTCCAGTGTGGCTATATGATGGCCAGTTATATTCCAATAGCTATCTAGCCACTTCTTTGCACCTAAAAGTCTTCCCTTTTTCGTAAACTTTTGAGCGTCATATAATGCATGATTTTCTGTACCTCTATAGCAAACATAGCCCGCTTCTAGACAAGCTGTTAAATAGTCTTTGTTTACTTGATTACGAGGAAAAACAATGGACTTCATAGGCGTAGTATAACCTTCACTGATTGTTTTGGTTGCGTGTAAATCTGCGCAAAAGGCAGCTTCTGTTTGGCCCTTTTCCAAGCAATAAAAATGAGAAAATGTATGACTTCCTATTTCCTGATGTGGTGTACGTTTAATTTCCTCAATTAAAGATTTACCAAAATGCAGGAGGTCCTCTTGTTCATTTTCGCCCACCTTTGCAAGCTGTGTATGTGCTGCAAAGCGCATGTTTTCATATTTCACAGGGACACCTCGTAAATAATGAGCCATTTCTGCCTTCGATTCAGCAAACAATAATCCGACGGTTGCCCAAGTTGCATGGATGTCATATTGGTCAAATAGTGCTAGTATCCTGGGCAAGGCTTTACGTACACCATATAGGTTTTTATTGTATTGTCCATAACGAAATACATCATGGACACCCCAATTCAGCTCAAAATCTAATGAAATAACGAGACCCCCACCATTCATGTTGCTACTTCCTCCATTTTTGCACACCTAGTAATAGTGCACGTATTTTTGATTGGATAATGTAGCCTGAGTAAACATGAACAATCTGGCCACCAAAGCACAATTTAAAGGCTCGTACATTTCGATTGTCCGTTAACTCGCCCATATCATATAAAACAAAACCGTGCTCCTTTAGGTGTAGCAGGTTATGCCAAATTAAAAAACGATTTGCATAACGGATCGGTCGTTTTAATTGAGCAGGCATAGCGGATGCATGACATGTTGCCTCGTAAAAGGACATCGCTTTTTTTTCATGCACAATATCTAGTCGATAACACAGTGTTTGTCCGCAAATACTTTGGATCTCAGATAATAATAATGCGCCCTGTTCATTGAGGAGCAGGATGATTTCCATTTGCGACTTACCGATTGTTTCAATCTTTTTTCTTTTGGCAAATTGATTGTAAAATTGCTGAAAGGCTCGCAAGTTTTCTATGGATGGCTCTTTATATAAAATGACTTGATAAAATTCCTTTTGGGCACGTCGTAGGATTTTGCGATTTCCTTCAGAAAGCGCTAAATACAATGAAAGCTCGTGTTCTTGCAAATCAATGTGAATTGTTTCTCTTTTCACAAGTTTCCGACTAGGTACTAGTGAATGCGTATAGCCTACAACTTTCATGGACTTTCGAACATTGGCTGGCTTTTCGAGAAAATAAAAATGATGCATTGCGATATTCCATCGCTTACTTTTAATGGACAGAATGTACATCGCCCCCACTCTCTGTATATTTTTCTACATGGTGTCGCTCAAAACGAGCGATTTTATAATGTTTCATTCGAGAAATAGGTTTATAGCCTAGCTGTACTAAGCGCTTCCGCTTGCGCCATTGCCAAAAACTTACCGTTACCCACAGTGTTTGTGATGGATTTATTTTTCGGAAGAAAGCTGTAATAATATCGATTTGCTTGAAAACATCATAGGCTAAAAAATAGGTTTGCTTTGGTAAGGCTTCTACAATTTGCATTGAATCTACACGCCAATTTGTGGCATGCAATGCAAACGCTGGCTTATTCGTTTCCGCAAAGGAGTCTTTATAGATCGTATAGCCCTTATAAAAGAGAGCCATGACTTCTTCCTGATCAAGCAGCATCGCTTCCTGAATCGACATTTTTTCAAATAAGTTTCCAACAGGCTGCTGTGGTGATATGTCCTCTGATGGGGATAATTCATACAGCTCCACTTGTTTCAAACGAATAAATTTTTCTACGAATTGTTGTCCATATTCTAGCCAATCTTTTACCTTTCCATACTTTACTAAATAACGTAAATGACCTAGTGTGTTACGCTTCCACTCTACGACTCTTTGGTTCCCTTTCACATATTCCTTGAGTCGTTGCTTTAACGATAAAAAACCTGCCAGTAGATTTGTACGTTTCGTACCGCTGCTAGCAAGCATCTGTCTTGTAAAATCAATGTCCGAGCGCCAGTCAAATTTATATGGCTCGTAGCCTATGCTCATATCAAATAAGCGATAGTTAGCAGCAAACGTTCGCTGAATGGTTTCCTGATTGACTATCCGTCCAGCACCAAATAAATTAAATGTTGGTTCATGTGCAAGTGCATACGTTACATAGCGGCCTCGACAGCAAAGTCCATAGGTGAAAGCAATCCACTGGTTTTCAAAGACAAGTGCATCGACCTCTACCTGTAATGCCTCACCTTTAAGCATCGTTAAACGCTCAAAAAAATCTCTTTTCTTCCCCTTTGTAAAGCCACTTGTATCCAGCTTTTTTGCCCATCGCCGATCAAATAACCGAAACATTTGCCAAAGCTCGTCTTGTGAAGGCACACGTCTTGCTAAGGAGCCTAAATTTCTTAGTTTTCGTTCCCGTCGATCAACGCCATGCATTTTGCGACGTTGATTGAAATGGTGCTGAAAATCTATTTCTGAAAAAGCGAGATAAGGTGTCACAATACGGAAAATACTTGTACGTAATTGTCTTTCTACAAAGTATTGCTCTAGGGTTTTAGTAGACTGTTTACTTTCTAATAAACCATGCAAGGAAAAAATAATATGCCGATGCTTTTTAATAAGCTCATCGAATACAAAGGTTGTTACTTGCTGTAACCATTCCTTTTTAGTCACAATCCCTGTATAATTGGCGATGTTTTCTCCTGCAAAAGCATACACTCTAATCCCCCACCGAATTGACACTGTAAAGGGGAAAAAAGCCATAATCGTCCCCTCATGTTCAATGGCATAAAGCTCTACACGCTCTTTCCGTCCTACAATTTGCCACCAATTATAAAACCAAGCAAATTCTATAAATGGATTATCATTGTCCTCTTCTTCTAAAATGGCATCCCAAATTTCCTTGTACCACATAAGCTCATCATCAGTTCTAATGCGAATTAATTGCAATTTAATCCCCTTTCTTCACTAGTTCTGAAACAGCCTGTTGATAAACCGTTAATGTTTTTTGATACATGGGGATAAAGGTGAAATACTGTAAATAACGATGTTCACTTGCAGTCCCCATTTGCTCTCTTAAAGTGGTATCCATTAACAGTTGATGCAGTCTCTTCTTCAATAATGCGTTATCCTCTCGCTCCACTAAAAATCCATTGTCATGATCAACAATGAGCTCTTTCACACCACCTACATTGGTTGCAATAATAGGAAGACCTACACGCATCGCTTCAATAATCGAAATCGGCAAGCCTTCCCAATCTGATAACAGAACAAACAAGTGGCATTTCTCAAGATAAGAATGAACGTCTAATTGATTGCCTAAAAATGTTACACGATTTGTTAAGCCATGCTGTTCAACGATATTTTCTAGAGCCGGTCTCAGGGAACCATCCCCAATCAATTGAAGGTGCCAAGGGATATCCGTCAGTTCCGCTAAAGTCTTTAGTAAAATATCCTGTCTTTTAGGCACTTCAAAACGAGCAACCATGACAATGACTGGCTGCTCCATGCATATCTTTTCAGTTGTTTCATTTCTCTCTATCGGTTCAATGCCATTATGAATGGTCAGCAATTTATGAGCAGGAGCAACCTTCTTCAGTAGTGCTAGTTCCCGATCATATTCAGACACCGTAATAATTTTTGTCGTGAATGGCTGAATTGATTTTTCCATCCGATGATAGAACAGCTTTTTCTTTTGAGGAACACCTTCTGTAAAGCTCCAACTGTGTGCCGTAAAAATAGTTGGAATTCGTAATAAACTACCAACTACTCGACCAATCACACCAGCCTTGGATGAATGGGTGGCTATAACGTCTGGTTGTAGACGTTTGAAAACGGCTCTTAATTGCCAAAATGTTTGAAAATCTTTCGCTATATGAATAGCCCGTTGAAGAGCAGGTATACTGATAACAGGAATTTTATGCTCTTGTAAGTGCCATAGTGATGGTTGATAGGAGCCCGTCACTACTGTGACATCATGCCCATCCTGTTTTAAATGGATAGCAAGTGCCTCCACATGTTTTTGTGCACCTCCAACTTTATCCATTCGTGTAATAAGCTGAACGATTTTCAGTATGGCCACTCCTTATTTTTTAGTAAGCACCTGTGCGTGCAACTACAACATAAATTGTCTTCAACAAAATTTGGACATCCAACCAAAAGGAATAATGGTCAACGTATTCAATGTCATATGATATTTTTTGTCCATGTGAAATATTCGACCTACCGTTAATTTGAGCTAGACCTGTTAAGCCTGGCTTTACCTCCAAACGCCGAACCTGTAAGGAATTATATGCATTCGTAATCGCTGGAACCTCAGGACGTGGACCTACAATGCTCATATCACCCTTTAACACATTTAAAAGTTGTGGAATTTCATCAATACTGAGCTTTCGAAGGATAGCGCCTACTTTTGTGATGCGTGTATCTTGCTCTGTTTTAAAATAATAATCATCAGGGATACCGTTGGCACAAAGAGAAGGCATATTTACCGGAACTGCCTGGATACACATTGTTCGTAGCTTCCAAATCACAAAGCGGTGATGATCATGGCCAGTTCGTATTTGTTTGAAGAAAATGGGGCGACCTGTTGTTATGAGTAAAATGAGGAATACTGCTAGCATTAGAGGAATCGTCATAAAAAGCAAAAATAATGCCCCAACAATATCAAATATTCTTTTGCCGTACTGACCATAGAATGTGAGATTCTGGGCTGTCTGAACGTGCAATACATCATCCTTTGCATTTTTTTAGCACTTAACTCTATATATTCATTTTGAACATTTCTAGAACTATTTTAGAAAAAGTGCTTATTTTATGAAAAAAAGAGTTATATCAGCGACACTTGCTGAATAACTCCTGTTGTCTTATTATATGCTTGCTTCCAAAATTTGAACATCACATTCAATCACAACATTTCCTTTTAATGCTTTACTAATCATACAAGTTTGTTCCGCCTTTTGTGCTAAGCGTATCATTCTTTTTTCAAGTTGTTCTGTTAGCTCTTGCACAGTAATGATCGGCTTATGCACAATTTTTTCATACGTAAAAACGCCATTTTCTACACTGACAAATCCGTGTGCCTGCATAGATAATTCCACCACATCTATTTCTGACCTTTCGAGTAGAGCAGCTAATGTAATTAAATAACAAGTTGCGGCTGCACCTAAAAGCATTTCATCTGGATTTGTACCAATGCCAGGCCCATTCATTTCCCGAGGAATAGAAATTTGTGTTTGCAGATTACTTGCTTTGATGTTTCCTGTACCATTTCTTCCCTCAGACCAAGTTAAGTCCATTGTGAATTTATGCTGAACCATTCTAGATCCCCCTTTATTTGTGTAGCTAAGAAAAATGCTCGCTTACAAACGTAAGGCGAGCATTCCTTTTATTCAACTGTTACTGTATTTTTTTCTGTTTCATTATGGCGACCTTTTTTGGTCACAGTCTGGTACTCAGCAAGGCGAGCCGTTGTACGCCAATAGTGATAGACAAGACGATCAATCCACAGCAAAGCCTCCACTTTCGATACGGCTGTCTCTAACTCTACCACATTTTCAACAGTATGCTCAAAATATGCGTTTCGTTTATCACGTCGCACGGCCGCCATTTCAGAGGAAGTAACCTCAAGCAAGGTTGCTATCTCAGGTAGGCGTTCATCCTCATCGATGATTAATAGTACTTTTTCCAATACCTCTAGCCACTTTTGAGTTAATGTCTCCTGTAACTGAAAGGCATTAGGATGTTGTTCGCGTAATGCCTTTGACAAACGATAGAGGTGGTCTAAAGCATGTAAAAGGGCTATATGCTTATAACGTTCCTTTTGTGAGGAAGATTGGATAGCATCCATAAATAAACGTGTTTTTTCAATCGCCTCATCCATTTGAGCCAATCTACTGTCTGTTTCAGCTGTGCGTTTTTTCCCTTGAATAAGAGAAACAAGTACAGTCGTCATTTCCTTGGTAATATCTTGTAATGTATTAAAGGATACCTCCACAGCAACCCCAGGTAATTTGGCAACACTACTATCTAAATTACGTGTTAAATGATTGCCTTTTTCAGGAATCATTTTTTCAATGGCCTTTGCAAAAGGACGGACAAATGGTACAAAAAGTATCGCGCCAATCACACTAAATAATGTATGGAAAACAGCAATGCCCAGTGTTTCATCAAAGCTACCATTGATGGATTTTGTGACGAGTTCTGTAAGAGCAAACATAAACGTTGCACCAAATGTCACTAGTATAGCAGTGACTACATTGAACATTACATGGGTCACAGCTGTTCGCTTAGCAGCTGTAGATGCACCAATCGCTGCAAATAATGCTGTAGCAGTCGTTCCAATATTTTGACCAATGACTAAATAAGCAGCCTGTTCAAAATCAATGGCACCTGCATATAAGGCTGTTAAAGTGGCTGCTATTGCAGCACTAGAAGCCTGCATAATAACGGTCATGATAAGACCCAAAACAATTAAAATTAGTTTTCCACTAATAGTATTTGCACTAAATGCATCGAATGGGATTTTATCTTGTACAGCAGCCATTCCTCCCTGAAGAACATCGATGCCTAAAAATAATAAACCAAAACCAGTAACTAGCCCTCCAATTGCTTTGTAATCTCGTGGTGCGAGCAATTGTACAAATACACCAAGTGCAATAAAAGGCAGTGACATTGTCTGCATATTTATCTTGAAGCCGATTAATGAAATAATCCAGCCAGTACTTGTACTCCCGATATTCGCACCAATAATGACACCAATCGATTGGACAAACGTGAGGAGTCCCGCACTGACAAAACCAATCGTAATCAGGGTTGTGGCCGTGGAGGATTGTACAATCATTGTCATGAATGTACCCGATAAGACCGAGCTAATGGTTCCACCTGTAAAACGATTGAGCCATTTTTTTAAGGCATCCCCTGCCAATTCCTTTAAACCGTTCGTTAGCATCGTCATTCCAAGTAAAAATAAACCGATGCCCCCAAGCACATTGATCAACCTATCAACACTCCCTACTAAAATTGTATCTATTTATGAACGACTCCCTTTTTAAAGGAGTTTTATTCCTCAAACATTCTTAATAGTACCATTATTAAATTTGAGAAAATAGGGATATTTCCCTGCATTGTACAAAAACAACCATTATTTTACGAAAAACAATGTGATAATTTTTATGGTAGAATAGAATAAATAATTCTTTAGGAGATTTTCAAAATGATTTTAACAAAGCAAGAAGCAATACAGGCACTTAAAAAGAACAAGTTCATCGGTTTTACTATTACAACAGGCAATATTATTATGAAAAAGATAAATAAAACCGAATATAATATTTTTGTTTTTGAAGAAGGAAGAGAGAAACCATTACGTTATGTAGGCTCTATCATGAACGTTATGGCGACAATGAGCGATAAAGCTTCCAAGAAAGATTTTGTGATTGTTGAACAACTACCAGCAAGAAACAGTGCTGAAGAAACTCAATCTTCTGAACAGGAAGACACGACAGAAGAAAAAGTAGCGCCAATCGATGAAAAACCTTTAGTTGAAGGTCAAGAGGAAAGACGTGCGATTGCTGGCTATGAAGGATTATATGAAATGACGACGAGCGGTCGAATTATTACGGTACGTGAAAACCGCCCATTGGCTCGTTGCAATGATGAATATGGCTTCCATATTGCACGACTAACGAAGGACGGCAAAGCATCTAGCCATAATGTTTTTGAACTTTGGAAACAGACATTCCCAGAGCTGGAGCATACTCTTTTCAAAGGTGCCTTAAAAGCTAAGTATGGTACAGGCTGTAAGCTAATCGATAAACCTGGTATCCATTTTTAATGAAACACCCTCAGTGAAAAAAAGCTGAGGGTGTTGTTGTTTAGACATGATATATTTTTTGCCATTTGAAAATCTTTATTATGTTGATTTTGGCTACTTTATGGAAACCTGCCTGTACGAGCTTTCGCCGGCTGCTTCTATCATACCATGGGGCTATTGTACAAACTGCCCTCCCTTCACGCTGCACTTCAGTAACAATCTCAACTAGTCGCCGGCTGTCATATTCTTTTATAAACGACATATTATCTGACAGCTCATAGGAATAGTCAACCGTTTCTTCCGTTGCCGTTTTATCGTGTCTCTTGTATATGACTTGATCGCCATCTGCAAAGAGTCGATACCCCTTATAGAGGTCTGCAACATTGTTCGCTCGCTCTTTCATCGTCATGATATCCTTCATTGGTAATTCTTGAAATCTCACTTTTTCGCTATCTTGTTTTTGCTCTGCAATATAAACGTCTAAAATATGAACCGATAGTATTCGTTGGAACATTTTCGTAACAGCTCTTAGCCAATCTTTTGTATTTGCATGCTTCAAAAAATAACGCAGTTCTCCTAATCTGTCTCGCTTCAGTTTCACTAGCTGATGATTATTCGTTAATAACCCTTTTAGCCGATCACGTATGACCATCCATAATCGAATATTACGCTCTTTAACTCCTTTTGTACTCATGACAAATTTTCTAGTGAAATCAATATGTGTATACCATTCAAACTTATATGGCTCATAGCCACTGCCTAAGTCATAATAACGATAGCCAGATTGATGTGCTTTTAGCATGTTTTCCTTTTCAATAAGGCGCCCTGGGCCAAATAGGTTAAAATCAGGCTCATGGCCCATTGCCTGGCAAAAATTACGCTCTCTACAGCATAGGTCAATTGTAAAAGCAATCCACTGCCTTTCAAATTGTAAGCTATCGACTTCTACCCGAAGCACCTTGCTGTTGGTTTTAGCTAGCCGCTCATAAAATAGACGTGTTTGCTTTTCTGTAAAGCCACTTTTATCAATTTTCTTTTGCCATCTTCTTGTGAACAACGTAAACATGTCTTGCAGATAATTGGGATTTACTTCCTGAAAGACGACATGACCAAGTGACTTTAATTTGTTTTCACGACGTTTAAGGCTTTTGAATTTCTTGCGATGCTTCTGTAGAAATGTATCTATTGTAATGGATTGAAAATCGATATAGGATGTGACAGTCCGAAAAATCGAATGGGGCATCTGGTATTCGATCGCATACTTCTCTAATTCTTGAGAGGTTTTCTTACTTTCTACTAAACCATGTAACACGATTAAATAACGCTTATATTTTCGCGAAAACTCCTTCAATAGAAACGTAATGGAATGTTCTAGCCACTCCTTATCAGCGATCACTTCCATATAGGTCGCAAAACCTTGTCCTAAAAAGCTAAAATAATGGATTGTACCAAATCGTATACAATGCACTAACGGAAAAAAAGCCACTGCCACACCCTGATGTTCCACTATGTAAATCTCTACATTTTCCTGAACCCCAAGCGTTGCCCACCAAGTTGAAATCCATTCGTACTCAATAAAAGGATTATTATTGTGCTCTTTTTCAAGTATCCCTGACCAAGTACTTCTATAGGGCTCTAACTCTTCGATAGTCGTGATGAGTTTATAAGCTAGCAATGTACTAAATCGCTCCTTTTTCCGTTATCATCCATACATTTAGTAGCCACTATATTCCTAGCAAGAAAATATTAGAACATTACACCAACATAAAAACCCCTCCTCATTAGAAAGGAAGGGTTATATCTCATTTATACGTTTACAAGTGATACCTCACCTTTTGTCACTGCATTGGCCATATGTGCTGTCGCTACATAGCTTAATGTCATACCAGGTCCAATGGTTGCGCCTGGGCCAGGATACGTTTCTCCCATGATAGACGCTGAACAATTGCCTGAAGCATACAATCCTTCAATGGGTTGACCATCCTCCTTTATCACCCGAGCATATTCGTCCACTACGAGGCCTCCTTTTGTGCCAATATCTCCAGGATAAAGACGCAATGCATAGAATGGCGCTTTCTTGATTTCTGCTAAATTTGGATTTGGTAGTGTCGGGTCCCCGTAGTAATTATCATAGGCACTATCTCCTCGATAAAAATCATCATCATGTCCGTTCCTCGCAAAGTCATTAAAACGATTCACCGTCGCTACTAGACTCTCCGCTGGCACATCCATTTGTCTAGCAAGCTCTTCAATCGTTTCCGCACTTTTTGCGACTCCATGCTCAAACCAACTTTTTGGGAAGACTTGTCCAGGGAACAGTCCTGTAAAAATATAACGGCTTTTAGCAGAGGCATCAATCAGTATCCAGGAAGGAACCGCCTGTTTGGTTGCCTCTTGATGCTTATACATCGTATCCACAAATTCATGATATGGTGCCGCTTCATTGACAAAACGCTGTCCTGTACTATCCACCACCATCATATTGGGTACACCGCGATCTGCCACAAGGAAGAATGGATGTCCTTGTGGATCAATAACTGAAGGTGCTCCCCACACTTTATCCATTAAATCCAACGTAGCACCAATTTTTACGCCAGGTTCAATGATGTCACCTGTTTGCCCTTCTGGTGAAGAAGTCCATGCAGCTTTCGTTGGACTTGGTAAATACTTTTCTCGGAGTGTCTGATTATGTGAAAAACCACCTGAAGAAAGAACAACACCTTTCTTTGCCTCAATTTTCAGCTCTTGTCCATCACGTTCCACAATAATTCCATTCACTCGTTCCTTGTCCATAATGAAATCTTTAAAGGCAGTTGATAGCCAAAGCTCACCATTTGCTTCTGCAAGAGAGAGTCGTAAACGAGCAACTAAAGCTTCTCCTAATGCGACTGGGTCACTCTTAGTCACCTTTGACCTTACTAAGCGCGCTCCTAATTTCAGGGCAGTTGTTTTTCCTTTTAACGTCCGAGTAATCATGTTCACCTTATGAAACTCGTAGCTATTCATCGTGAAGCCTTTTGTTGATAGAGTTGCTCGACGCATAGAATTTGCTAAAGAACCCATTTTCGTTAAATCGAAAATAAGTGGTTCAATGGAGCGTCCTTGTGACAAGCCACCTGTTTTTTCTGGATAATAATCCGAGTAGCCTTTTGTATACTGGAACCGCATATGCTTTGTTTTATTGTATAAAAAGCGTAACATTTCAGGTCCTCTCGTAATATAAGCTTCCTTTAACGCTTCTGGCACACGATCACCGATTGTTGAATCTAGATATTGGCGTGCAAGTTCATGTGTATCTGGAACACCTGCACCTTTAATGACATGATTATTAGGAATCCATAAGGCACCGCCTGAAATAGCAGAAGCACCACCATAGCGATCTGTTTTTTCAATCACTAATGATTTCATTCCTTGTAACTTTGCTGTTAAGCCTGCTGTCAATCCCGCTGCACCAGAGCCTACTACCACTACATCATAACTTGCATCCCATTTCATTCAACCATTCCTCCCTGTATGAGCTAAATCGATGAATCTGGCCTTTCTATTAAAAAGTATAGAATTAAACCAATATTCAGTCAATTTATACCGTTCCCTATATTTCCACAAAAAAAGAGCATAATCGCTCACTTTAAGGTTTTAGAATCACCTTTATACAATTATCTTCCACTTCACTAAATAAGCTTTACTTGCAATTCCCTGATATGTTACAGCCTTCATATCATCATCTCCCTCTGTAAAGTATCATTACAACTAGCATAGATTCTGACTCTATTCTTTCCTTGTCTAACGCAGTATGCACATCATGTTTTTACGCTGCCAAATCGACTGCAAGCATATTCATTTCTACTTAGCATATATTTTGAAAAAGACATTAAGTTGATGATAGGGCGGAGAAATTTTATAGGTGAGTGCAATGATACTTGGCGGTTTTCTATTTTTCAGTGTGAGCATTGGGGGCGCGATTGCCTGGATTTTCTCTAAGCTATTTCAGCATACAACACAAGGATTATCATTATTATGTGGGGGTTTTTTAGTAGGCTTACTTGTGCTAGATATCATCCCATCCTCATTTCAAATCTATCAACCATTCGGTATTATACTGGGTATTTTTATTGGCTATTTCATCTTTCAACTACTAGACACCTTATTTCATGCTTCTCATACACAAAATCCCTCGGTCTCTCTATTAACCCTTGCTATGATTATCCATACAATACCCATTAGTCTCACTGTCGGAAATTTACTTGGAAATGCTGCATTAAGTATTTCTCTCACTGCCTCCATTATTCTTCACCATGTTCCAGAGGGCTTTGCTCTATCTACCGCACTCATCTCTCAGGGCGAAAGGCTATGGAGACTTTTCATTTATTTCTTTATCTTCTCTATTTTCTTTAGTATTTTCATCTGGTTTGGTCAATATTGGGCTTTACCAGACAAAGCACAAGGGATCTTAATGGGCATTTCGATAGGATTGATTGCTACAGCTAGTATTTCTGAATTCATTTTACATCAGCTACAAAAAGTCTCATTTAAAGCATTTTTTATGTATCTCTTTTTAGGTTATTTTCTAAGCTATATTTTCCATATACTTGTTGAATAACAAAGGGATGTCTCTGCACTTGAGACACCTCTTTGTTATTTTATTCTTCAATTACTGGCATTAAAGCAAGCGTGAGAATCCTACTTCTATTCTTGAATTTGGAGCTAGTTGAGCAGATGAACAAACGACAAGCCACATTACATATTTAATTAGATATAAAGACGAATGTGGTCCTAAATCCCATCACTATAGACATACATTAATGGAAATCAAGCTTACAGGAGGTTTCAAATGGTTATCACCCCTGGTATAAAAGATTTGCCTTATCGTATGCAGGTAGATGGTTCGAAGTTTTTCACTTTAATTGCGGAAGAAATAACATGGGAGCTTGTCGATGGGATATTCATTCAGGCTTGGGGCTACAATGGTTCCACTCCTGGACCAACCATTCGTGTTTACCCTGGTGATCGTGTATGTATTCGTGTCATTAATCGACTGCCTGAAAAAACTAGTGTGCATTGGCATGGCTTAATCGTACCGAACACAATGGACGGTGTCCCCCCAATTGAACCATCACCCTTTATTGAACCTGGACATTATTTCGATTATCATTTTACGATTAAAAATCCTCCAGGAACGTATATGTATCATTCCCATGTAAATGTTGCTGTGCAAGATAATGCTGGTCTATTAGGTGGCTTGATCGTTGAAGATCCAAACTTACAAAATACTCATCAGCATAAGGATTATCTATGCCTATTACAAGAATGGGCCGTCGACCAATTGCCTTGGGGGAAGCTTACAAAAGGTACGTATCCGTTAAATTTTATCAAACCGGAATTTAATTTCTTTACGATCAATGGCAAATGCTATCCTTTTACAAAACCATTAGCCGTACATTTCGGTGATACTGTAAACATTCGTTTTGGCAATATTCAAATGCATCACCACCCCATCCATTTACATGGTCACCAATTTCATGTTGTTGGGGCAGACGGTTTTCCTATCGCTAGTCACAAGCAAATTGCCAAGAACACCATTCTTGTGGCCTCTGGTGAAACTTGGGATATATGCTTTACAGCTAATAACCCTGGTATCTGGCCCATCCATTGTCATATGCCACATCACGTAACAAATAACGGCGCGCCTGGTATTGGGGGCATGTTTACCACGGTGAATTACCTCTAAAATGAGGGCAGCTTAAAAGCTGTTCTTTTTTACGTTATATTTCTTTAATAGTGGGTACATACTTGAAAAGGAACTTCGCGCAAAAAACTTTATATTTATATAATATCAGAGGCTTTCATTTGATTTTTATTCAAGGGTAGAAGTAGTATGGAATTGTAACGAAGGATTATCTACATATCCACACTATTATATTAATGTAACAATTCCAAAGGAGGAATTTCGATGAATTATCAAAACATTACAGTTGCAGGTAGTGGTGTATTAGGGAGTCAAATTGCTTATCAATCTGCTTTCAAAGGTTTTAATGTAACCGTTTACGACATTAATGACGAGGCTCTAAAAAATGCGCAAGATCGTATTATAAAATTAAAACCATTTTATCAACAAGACTTAGGTGCAACTCAAGAAGAAGTGGATGCAGCCTATGCACGTCTTTCATTTAATAGTGACTTGGCTCAAGCCGTTGCCAATGCTGATCTTGTTATAGAAGCAATTCCTGAGGTTGTGAGCATCAAAACAGATTTTTACACGAATCTTGGAAAAGTAGCACCAGCAAAAACAATTTTTGCAACAAACTCGTCTACTTTATTACCAAGCCAATTTGCTGAAGCAACTGGCCGTCCTGAGAAATTTTTAGCTCTACACTTTGCTAATACGATCTGGAAAAACAATACTGCTGAAATAATGAAACACCCTGGTACAGATATGAAAGTATTTGATGAAGTTGTTGAATTTGCACGCGCCATCGGCATGGTACCACTACCATTGCATAAAGAGCAACCTGGCTATATTTTAAACTCATTACTAGTGCCGTTTTTAGATGCAGCTGAATCCTTACTTGTAAAAGAAGTGGCTGATCCAGAAACAATCGATAAAACATGGATGATTGGTACAGGCGCTCCACTTGGACCATTTGCTATTCTAGACATCGTTGGCATTAACACTGCCTATAATATTGTGGAAGCGAAAGCAACTGCCACTGGCGATGAAAACATGAAAAAATTAGCCAACCTCTTAAAAACAGAGTATATCGACAAAGGCAAACTTGGTCGCGCAACAGGTGAAGGCTTCTACACATATCCAAACCCAAGCTTTGCTAAACCAGATTTTCTAAAAGCTTAATCGATAAAAAGATGTACATAGTACTTTTTACTATGTGCATCTTTTTTTCTTTTCCAATGTTCGTAGTGACAATCCTATCTTCAGATAAACCGCGTAAGTTATTCCATCACGCATGTAGGAATGAACTCTGGCAACAACAGTATATGTAATCTGGTGACTACTCGAACACTAGAATAGAAAATCGCCTGGTAGCTTTCACAAGAAAAAGTCCCAAAAACTAGGCGCGTCTTGAAATTTTACTGTTGCAAGCTTTTCTATAATTTTTAATTTTATTTCTTGTTCTAGGTCTTCCCTTTCATGATAGTCTGTATTGTGTAAACAAAGTTTAATTTTTGGGATGAAATTCTCGATTATTGTTAGCGTCTCTTCAGTATGTTGATTTTCTAAATTTCCCATAATTTATTCCTCCTTTTTTCCGAGTGAATGATTGAGTTTATTTAAAGCCTTTCTATGATGATTGGATATATTCTGGGGAGTTGTTTGTAATAGTTGAGCTATCTCTTTTATAGAAAGCTCTTTTACATAAATCATCTCTAAAATTTGAAGCTGTTTTACCGTTAGTTTTTGCAAGGACTTTAAGAGCTGTACATCTTCTATATTGTCCAATAATCCTCCACCAATTAAATGATCTAGACCATTTTCATTGCGTGTATCTTCTATTAGCTCTTTTAGGGTCGTCTCCCCCTCCTCTGATAATCCCTTATCTAATATTAATAAAGACCGATTTTGCAGCCTTCTTCTTTTTTTATCAAAATCTAAACTAAAGAAATAAATTAAATTACTTACATATTTGATCTTCCTAACATTTATATAGTGCGATTGAAAAGATTCATCAACGAGTTTCTTATTCAAATCAGTTGGATATAAGATCGCTTTTTGCACCAAATAAAGATTTTGGGAATCCGACAAAAAGCTTTTAATAATTGGATTGTTAACCTGCTCATTATTTCTATAGAAAAATTCCTCTATTTTTTGTTTATCATTCTTCATTTAATAATCCCTCCTATTATCCGCCTTCTTTCTATATAAAGTGAATGTTGTATCTATATTATAAACCAAAATAAGAACAAGTGTTCTTAGAAAGATAAAAAAAATCACCTTTTATACAAAAAAGGTGATTTAATCCAACTTAGTTAAATTTCTAATATAGCTTTTATTTTTTCTGGCTGATAACCAATAATTCTCTCTACTTTATTATCAGCGACTAATAAAGTAAATGGGATAGCGCTACTATTAAATTGCTTAAACTCCATTAATACGTGCTCTTCATTAATATCCTTATTAATATAAGTAATATTATTTTCCTCTAGCCACTCCTTCAACCTAACACAATATTGACATCCATCGCTTGAATATACCGTTATATCATACTTCATCTTAGAGACCTCCTTTTTTCTATAAAGAGGATTAAAACATAAGAAATGAAACCATGACAAAATAATATTTTTTTATAGGCAGGTTGTTTTTATTACAGAAGAATCCTCTTTACATAGTACAGTTACAATTTTGGTGATATAGCCAAGCGGTAAGGCAAGGGTCTGCAAAACCTGGTTCCTCGGTTCGAATCCGAGTATCACCTTATATTACTAATTTGGAGTAAGAGGGAGGGTGATTTACATTATGACACCAGAAAATGTTCCAATTTGGATTAGCCTAATAGGAAACTTTGGATTCCCTATTGCCATAACAGTCTATCTGTTCATTCGCTTTGAAAGGAAAATAGATAAATTAGAAGCTGTCATCATGGAGTTATCTGAAGTTATAAAATCTCTTAATTACAAGAAAGGAGGGTAATCCACATGGAAATTGAAAAATTAATGGCCTGTTACTGTAAAGCAAGAGAAGTTCAATCATTTTATACAAATTGTTTAGCGAGTGACAGTCTGTCCCCAAAAGAACGCGATTTACTAATAAATCTTATACAAAATACTAGTATTTCTTCTAATTTATTGAGGGAATATTGTCAGATTCATGCTAATGAAATATGATCTATTAACAAAATAAACCCATCAAATAATTTAGGTTAAGAACTACCTAATTTTATTTGATGGGTTTTAATTTTTAATAAGTGATTTAAGCTTCTTTAAATCCAAACGTTCCTATTAAAAATGCTATTAGAAATATTATTAGCAAAATGGAATTGAGGATAATTAAAAGTAATTCTACTACCGCATCTCATACCATACCACTTTTTATACAGTCGAATAACAAGAAATCAACATTTATGGAGCAACTTTTATATTATTATGTAATGTCGATAATAAGGTTTTTTCATAATCTTTAAGTATTGACTATTATAAACAAAAAAGGAAAAGTTGATTTCAGGCAAGGAATGGTTTATTCGATGTGATGAAAACTGTAAATAACACGTGTGGTATAATTGTAATAAAGTCAAACCTTCATTTACATACAAAGGGGCGGTGCTATTTGCAAAGAAAAATTTTTACGTATTTATCAATAATTTTCTTGTTTTTAACATTTCTTATTGGATTGGCTCCTCAATATATTCTGGGAATTGGCATAACAATTCCATTTATTTTAGGAATTTCAGGACTAATATTTGCTATTTTAGGGATAAAGGGACCCACTCGTATGATTTTAGTTGTCCTTAATTCGTTTATATTAGTAGTGTTTATCGTGATTTATCTAATGGCTTTTTATGGATTTAATAAACCTTAAAAGAAGCAAAGTTTATCTTTAAAAGTCAGAATGATAGGAATTTTATAATAGTCTACAAAGAATAGCTTTATAATAATCCATAGTATTTTTTAGGCTATATAGATGAAAAGTATATAATTGGATTCTCGGGTCTTGCTTTTTTGTATTTGGTGCTTATGAGCCTTCATTATAAATGCCAAAAAGGCGTAGTTTTTGAGATGTTTTAGTATTGGTTAAAAATAAATGCGCGAATAGGTCCTAAATTATTTTTCAGAACAATATAAAGAAAAAATTGTACTTTTTATTTCTTTCTTAATCATTCTATTCTATTTAATTAAAATAACTATTAATTATAATGCATATTACCTATATTCTAAATGTACTACTTTAATCGTTTTATCAAGTTCCATAGATTCGAGCTATTAGCCTCCTTATTTATAACGTAACAAACCATTCAAAAGCATATAATTTCGTTTTATAGGTTTAATTTATATTTCCTGAAAAAAATTTAAAAATGCAGTTTAAATCTCCAGTTGTATTTCACTTTACATAGTAATGAAGCACATCATACTAAATGTTGCTTCAAATACTTTAAAAGGGAGAGAAAACAATGACTGAAAAACAAGCTAAATCAGGAATTAAAGAGTTATCGAAAAATGAGGTTAACAATTTAGTTGAAAAAGCATTGGCAAATGAAAGTGTGCAGACGCTTATCAACAACTCACTAAATCATTACCCTGCTATTAAAGCTAAGTATACTGATCTTCGAGCTTTAATAACACAATCATTAGGCGGAGAATTTACTAAAGGAACTACCCCTGTACAAGTTCTTACTTTAGTTATGGAAGAACTTCAGACAGTAATTACTTTTACTGTCGAAAACGCAGAATTTAAAGCTGTTTCGCATTTCCATGGTCATTCAAGTGTTATCGAAGTTACACAATCTGTTGGAGTAAATTTATTCCCAATTGTAACTATTAAGATTAATGGAGAGTATTTCGATTATGAATGGCACACAAACCCATTATATGATGTCAATGAATTACGTTCTTCTACACAAAATAATGAACTTAATCTAATGTGGTCAAATTGTACTATCTGTACTACTGTTTGTGACACTATCCAAGGTTTAGGATGTACCTTAGCTGGTACAGCAGCTTGTATGGTAGCTTGTGCTCCAATCGGTACTGTAGCGTGTCCATTTATTTGTGCAGCTGTTTTTGGATTAGTGTGCCTTAGCGAAAATAAGATCACATGTGGACCAGGTTGTAAATCATTAGGGTTTTGCTAAATAGAAATAACAAGTTATAAAGTTAATATCTCCCCACCAATAATGTTATAATTAAAATAGGAGGGGAGATTCTTGTTAGCCTATAAGAGAATAATTATAATACATTTACTTATTATGTTTTCTAGCATTTTTATTAGTTTTCAGATAAAAGGTATATGGATAGGATTACTTATATTTTTATTGGTGTATGCTTCTCTTTTTTGGTTGTTTATTGGACTACCTTATGCATTTCAAACAAAGTCGAAGTTTTTCGAAAGGTATTGGAATTGGTTAGTAAAAGGTGGGAAAATTGGTCCAAAAAGCTAAAGATTTATTCTTTAATATTGCTTAATAATAGTAACAGAATACTCAATTTTATAAGAGAAATATTAAATTTAATCTACCTCCGAAAATGTTAGACTTTTACTAACATTTCAGGGGTAGATTTTTGTTTAATATTGAGCGAATTTCTCCTTTTTATTTATTATCATCTTCCTTCTAACACTTTATTATTTAAAAGGAGATGACAAAATGAAATATGAAATCATTTTAGAGCGGGTAAAAGTGGTCAAGTTGTTTAAAGTTTTAAATGCAGTTCCTGATAATTTAGATAAGATTCGAGCAAGGGAATTGTGGCAAGAAACAGATCAAGGTTCAGGATCTGTTATTGCTGTATTAGATAGTGGTGTTCAGGTTGACCACCCGAGTTTAAAGGACAATATTATTGATGGCTATAATTTCACAGATGATGATGAAGGTAATCCTTCAATATTTAAAGATTATCTTGGACATGGTACACATGTAGCTGGAATTCTAGCTGCTGTTGATAATGGCAAGGGAATCACAGGTATTGCGCCAAAAAGTAAACTTCTTATATTAAAAGTAATAAATCACAAAGGAAGAGGAAGCTTTGAAAGTTTGATTAAGGCGATTATGTATGCAGTTAATTGGACTGGACCTAATGGAGAAAAAGTAAACATTATTAATATGTCACTTGGCAGCCCAGAACCAAATGAAGAATTGCATAAAGCCATAAAATATGCCCGTTCAAAAGGTATAGTATTAGTTGCAGCAGCGGGAAATGAGGGCGATGGAGAAAGCGCAACTATCGAAATATCATACCCTGGTTTTTACAAGGAAGTAATTCAAGTCGGCTCTATATCTGAAACAGACACGCCTTCAAAATTTTCTAATACGAATGTTAACTTAGATTTTGTAGGGCCTGGTGAAAATATATTATCAACGCATTTAAACAGTGATTATGTAGAATTGACAGGAACCTCTATGGCAGCTCCGTTTGTTGCCGGTGCGGCTGCACTTATCATAAAAATAATCAAACATTGTGAACCCCATTTGATTCCAATGTATGTATTTGACTACTTGTTAACTCATGCTCTTTCATTGGATCATTTCTCCATTAATCAGGTAGGGAATGGTTTTATTCAGTTGAAATAATTTGTGGTAACAATGGCAATTTAATTACTCCCTTTAAAAGGTAAACATCAACAATTTCCTTTTAAGAGGAGTATTTTTCTTGTTTTTAGTTCATTGTACTACTCATTACCATTCTCAGTATAATAAACAGTAAGAGCTGTTAATATTTGAAACCTTAGGTATTTAGCAAAAACTTATTAATTGAAAGGATTTGAATAAGGAGATGGATATTCTACTTCCAATAGGAATAGGCTTTTTCGCTAATATGTTAGCATTTGGAATAAGTATACTTGTTATAAAAGATAAAAGAAAAGCATCAAAGCTAACACTTATTTTCTTCGGAATCATTGTTCTTCTGTCGTTGATCATTGGTAGTTGGTCAGAAATGGGCTTATTTGTTATAAGCTTAGGCATATTACTCTTATGTATGTGTTTATATTTATATATTTTTATTGAGCGTACCTTCAGACCTATAGAGTAATGCTTGTAGTCCGCAGAATGCACGAATACCAGCCACCGCTGTAGTATGTCCTGAGACTCTTGAGGCAACAGGCACTGAGGTATTTATTTGTAAGAGCTTTAATCCGAAATGACGGCAGCACTCTTTTTAAAAGTACTGCCGTGTGACTTACCTGTTTATCTGCATACCATATATGTAAGAACAAATATGTAGATGGGGGGATTTTATGGAACTGATTTTGACCATTTTTCTCATGCTAGATATTCCCTACAATTACTTTCACCATTCATTCCCCATTACGATTGAATACTTGGGGATTCTTGGATTTTGGCTAGCACTCCCTTTATCGGTCATTATTATCTTGCTAAGTATATGGTTACTTATAAAGAACGTGGGCATTGTTAGCTCATTACTTATTCTTGTTATTACAGGGATTCTTTTCTTCATTGCTTTATTTTCATTGTTCCATTGATACTCATCATAATAAATTGAAGCCTTTGAAGATAGAAACTTCAAAGGCTTTTTAGAAATACAGCACCATATAATCCTCATCAAAATATTGCTGTCCTATTTTTAAGGCGTTTCGTTCTGTTCCAAAAACGTAAAAGCCTAACGATGTGTATAATCCCTTTGCTGATTCATTGGAAGACACAACTGTTAAATTAATTTGCTCGACGTCTACTAGTGTATTTGCTTGATTGATGACCTCTACCATTAGTTGTTTTCCTATGCCCAACCCTCGCTTTTTTGGAGAAACATAAACGGCAAAAATGCTCGCTTTATGCTTTAGCTTCACTTTATTTGCTTGCACCAATGTCGTCACACCGAGTAAATCCTCCTGGTCAAATGCCCCAAATGTAAATGTTCCTTGTCCTTCGAGCCTACTTGCAAACGACTCAAGCGACAAATCCTTTTCTTCCTCGAAGCTAGAGCCAAAAGCTTCTGGATTTGTTTGCAATCCCTCTAACCTTAAATCTCTATATACCTCAGCATCTGCTGCTGTTAATTGTCTAATTTCCATGCCTTTCCCTCCCATCGTACTTTTCCTATTTATCGGCCATAACGATTAGCATTTAATGTACTTTTCCTATAACAATCCTTAAAATGGAAATAAAGGAGTTGAAAATCTATGAAATCTACTAGTATGGTGAAACATTTTCTTACGTTAGAGGAGCAACGAGCACACTATCTACCAGCTATTCATACGCTTCCACAGGAGGAACTATGGCAGCAAGGACATGAAGGAAAATGGTCCATTGGTGAACACTTTTATCACCTCTATTTGATTCTCAAAATGTTACATACAGCAATCAAATATTCTTTCTTCCTCACACCTTTTGCCAAAATGCGAAGAAACAAGCCCTTCGCTACTGAAATACATGATATTTATGAAGAATATCAATCTAAAAAAGGACAAGGAATGCGAGCACCAAGTATTTTAGTTCCATCTAAGAAAATACGCTTTGCCTTAAATAGTTATGATATCGAGCAATTACTTATCAACGAGACACTTGCTTTGCAAAAGTTAGTACAAAATATAGACGAGGATGTTGCAGGACACATTGTTTTTCCTGATCCCATTGCGCATTATCCTAATCTCATTCAAGCTATTCAATTGTTGGCTATTCATGAGAGACATCACTTTAAAGCTATGGTAGGTTTGGCTAGGAAAATGCAGTAAAATAGAGCCAATTTGATTTTACGACCATCAAAACTGGCTCTGCATATTTTATAAAAAATAGATGTTTTTATTATGAAATGCTACGATCTCTTTGCTCTACAATAACACTTAAAATTCCAAACAATAACAGTAATAAGACGCCCATTAACGTAATATTTGACCATTGTAACCTTGTATCAAAAAGCTGAAAAAAGAAGGTACATACAGGAATAAAACACAGTGACATCATGACTAGAAATACTTCACAATATTGAATACCCTTCTGTAATAAATACATTGGAATCAAAACACCGATGACTGTCATCAGTAAAATCCAACCAATGTTTTCAAGTAAATAAGTAAACATGACATCATATGTAGCGAAAAATGAAAGCAAAATGATACCATAAAATCTTTTTGATAAAATCATCGAGCTTGTCCATCCTAATTGACTCAGCTGCTTAGAATAAACTGTACATAATACAGCACCAAGTCCACACAATATGCTTGCCCCGACTCCTAAAATGCTTGATTGGTCCCATGTTTGTACAGCCGATTTCCCTGTAAAAATAGCACCAATCAGTAATAAACTAGCTGCAAATATGCCAATTGCAATACCCCACTGTGCATTTATCACTCGTTTTTTCTGCTGTATTGCAAGTAGCAATGCAAACAATGGGCCTAGTCCCATTTCAAGAGAGCTCACTATCGCAGGTTCAATATATTTTAATGCAAAGTAAAACCCCATAAAGGCTAGTATGGAAGCACCGTTTAACTTCCATAACGATGATCGTGCCTCTTTCCAGCAGGGCTCTACCTTTTGCTTACTTGTGATTAATTGAAAGAAGACAGTCGTGAGAAAAAAACTAATGCCTGTGAAAAGAAATGGATGCACCGCTTGTACACGGTTCGAGTAATACACTTGGCTAATAGACGTTAAAATGGCTGACAATAGTAAACTTATTACCCCTATTGCATATAGATTACGTTTATTTTCAACTATAACTCCCATAGATTTCCCCCTGATAGGATGTCTACTCGTATGTTTACTATTGCGTCGCTAGAGTAAACTTCTTTACTAGTTTCTCCAAACTGTCCTCTACATGGTGGCAGTCGACGAAGAATACCTTCACTTCGGTACTTTGATCACCTTCATTTGTGTTGAAGTAGATTTCTTTCATTTGTTCAACTTCAGTATTCAATGGATAGATAAGCCAAATTTCTTTAGCGTGATATTTTTTAGCATAAGCATACATTTGATACATATCTGCCTGTGTAATTCCATAGTTATTGTGTGGCGTATTACTTAGCATTTTCCATTTTGTATCTAAAACAATTTTGCCAGCGCCATTAGTTAACACTATATCTGGTCGTAATGCAAATTTTCCTTGAAATAAATGATAGCCTTTATCCTGTAATTGCACCTGCCATGCTGAATTACTTAGTAGCTTTTTCAGATGAAAGCCAATATAAGACTCAAAAACTTTTTCCATTGGGAATAATAATGCTTTTCCAAATGAATTTCCCGAAAAAGTTGTAAAGCTTTCATCATTTAAAAAAATGTTAGACCATTGCATAATCGTTTCATAATCTTTTGAGTTACGATCAATCTTTACCTTTGAAAAGTCTTTGCTGTAGTTTTTTGATTGCTCGATGAGTTCAAAGTGTACGAGCAGTTTACGCATTTCGTTTATATTGTCATTACTTGTTGATTGTTTTAGCAGTTTAAGTAATGTAGCCTTGATTAAGCGATTTTCGGCCCGATTCATCCCAAACTCGTCGTAGCGTGTATAGAAACGTTCTCTATGAACAAGGTTATATTTTAATTGCTGTGAAAATACCATTTTACCTTTGTATACGTTTAAGTTATCTTCCATCGCATAATAGGATGATTTAAGCCCCTTTTTAATCAGTTTTTGCACTTCTTGAATGTACAATCGAATGAAAATTTCCAATAATGTCATACGATCTGTCCGAAGGCTAGTCTCATTAAAGGTTTTGCTAGGAAAATCTTGTAGCGATTTAAGCATTTTCACAAATGTTTTTTTAGGGTCAATGGCTGTTTTCCCATATATTTTTGGCAAAATTTGAATTTGTGTACCATTCTTCAATTGCACAATACCAACATAATTTTTTGCACGAATGACCTTTCCAACATGTCGCTTTGTGGAAACAGAGAAAAAATCGTATGCATCAACATCTACCATTTCATTGCAGTGCAAAATCATATTTTCAAGCTGCTCGAAAGAATCCTTGTCTAAGTATATATACTCATCTTTATAAGCTTTATTGCATGTTAGGATATCGTATTCCTTCATTTCAATTAACCTCTTCATTCTCGACCCTTCCATATATCCCGATATAGCTTGATGGTTCCTGGAATGCACTTGCTTGAAGATGGTATTTTGTTTCTGGGAGGTCTATATCAATGTCTCGACCAAATAATCCTTTTATACTTAATTTCTCATCCAAAATAAATCGATATTGCTGTGGTTTTAAATGATCTCCTAAAACTAACTGAATCTTACTATAATCTTCATAAAAATATTCTTGGAGAAGTGGAATAATCGCATTCTTAAAAATAGTAGCTAGATTTTCTAATGAATTGTCTTCTTTTAAACTCATAAAGTATGCATGGCCAATAGTATGTTCACGATCATATAGCGCTTCAATACGAGCGTTCATGACTTCCATTAGACGTTGAATATGGATATTTCCTACTTTTATATCAGCTACTGCATTCAAATTTGGCAGCATTTCAATAAAGTCAAAGCGTCTTCTAAGTGCTGTATCCATCAGGGCAATCGAACGATCGGCTGTATTCATAGTTCCCAATAAATAGACATTTTGAGGTACGCCGAAATCCTTTTTAGAATAGGGAAGCTTTACATGCATTTCTTCTTGCGCCCCAATTCGTTTTGTCGGTTCAATTAATGTAATAAGTTCACCAAAAATCTTCGATATATTGCCTCGATTAATTTCATCGATAATAAAGACATAATTATTAGTGTTTTCTTCCACATCGATTTGATCATTTTGCGAGTATTTTAAAATTAAATTATTTACATCATTAATCGATAGCCTCCAAAGCTCATAAATGGTTTGCTGCACTAAGTTCGTTTTACCATTTAGCTCATAAATATTTTCATAGATATCCGTGGCAATCCATTCTACTTCTCGACTCCTTTTAAAATCTTCCTCATCCTCTAACCATTCTGGCTCTCCCGTGATAATGCCAATTGCATCAATATGCTTTTGATCACCTAAAGAAAAGACAATATCTCCAACACTCATTCCCTCATAGAAATAGTACAAGGTATCTGAAGGATAGTCCCCATCCTCAATAAAGTCAGTACCTTCCTCATCCCAGCCTATACGAATTTGATTGTCCTTAAAGCATTCTTCTTTCAGCCAATTCTTGCCACTGCCTCCTAGAGAAATCTTCCAAACTTTTTTATTTCCTTCCATCACCTGATTATGAGCAGTTAATTTTAATTGCTGCGCTTGCTCACAAAATTCTTTAAACACCCCTGATTCAATTTTGTATTGAATGCTCTCCTCTGCTTCATCGTTTAAAACAGGCTTGATTCCCTCAATAAACTCTTCATATCCATATGATTGATGAAAAGTAACGAATCGAATCTGACCTTGCTTTTTATACGCAAGATAACGTTCAAAAACGTCTTGATACGCTTCTGCACAAATCGCCTTAAATTCTTTATTCTCAATAATACTAACCGCGTAGTTCACTGTATTATACGTTTTCCCTGTTCCTGGTGGACCGTACAGGATTGTATTGATATTACATTGACTCATTTCTGGGGAATCCTCCTCTAAACTTCATATTTCTAGCAACTCTGATTGGCAAGCTTGTATTGCTTAGGTATCTTCTATCAAGAAATTTATTCCCATCATAATACCATAAATTCATACAAATATTACTAATTATTTTATAAAATTAACCAACTTATCTACTAAGATCATCCTATATTATTTAATTTTTCTCCAACAAAAAAATCCGTAAAGGTCACTATAAAACTGACATTTACGAATTTTTTATTACGCTTACTTTTACTTAAAGACTTATTAACTTTTACATCAGCATGCGTAAAAACTTTTCAAAATGCACGCCTGCCTCACGGGGTACTTGGTCTTTCGATGTGGCTTCAATCGCAGCGGCTAAAAATGTTTCCGCTAGTTTCATTGACTCCATTAAATCTTGTCCACGCATCATGCCGCCCATCATGATGGATGCGAACAGGTCGCCTGTACCTGAATAGCTCTCACCATTATAGTTGCGGATACTATGAAAAGACCGCTCAGAGTCGACAAACATATTCCCAACATAACGCTTGTCCGCATCTGCTGCTGGTGGATTCAGACCCGTAATAATGACGTTTGCTCCAGTTGCTTGCTGTAGCTGCTGACCTGCCTCTTCAAGGGCATGAATATAATCTAATTCATTTTGATAGCTCTGTAGCCTCTCATAGGATAAACCTGTAAGTAAGCAACATTCCGTAACATTTGGCGTAATAATGTCCGCACACTTTACTAACGCTCTCATACGATCAAGCAATTCACCCGTAAACATTTTATAGACTTCACCATGATCACCCATCACTGGATCAACAAGCAACGTCGTCTTATTTGAGTGAAACACGTTTAAAAAGCGAAATATATTATCGATTTGCTCCTCACCTGTAACAAAGCCTGTGTGAATACCATCAAAGGTAGCTCCAAGCTTGCTCCACTCATCTATAAAAGAGTCCATCTTTGATGTTAAATCTTCGCAATAAAAGCTCGAATACCCCGTTTGTGCCGTTAAAATAGCTGTAGGTAGTGGCACAGCCTGTACACCCATCACAGACAGCACAGGCATCGCAGCCGTTAACGAGCACTTTCCAAAGGACGACATATCTTGAATTACCGCAACTTTTTTCATCATTCATTCCACCTAACTCATCCTGCTTTTACTCTCCTCATCGTATCACAATTAGATAAATGCGAAAATAACCTCAAACTGACCCTTAACTTTTTTATAAAATTGACACTTTTACAACAGTCAGTCCTTTGCTAAAGTAAAAATCATCAAAATATTCATCATAGTGAGGAAGAGACAAATGCAAAATATACAAAGGCCAACATCCTATACAAAATCACGCACTAAAACATTTGATTTAGTCATTACAGCCATTTTAGCAGCACTTGTTTTTGTTGCTACAATGTTTATCAATCTTAAGCTACCGATCGGGCAAGGTGGACTTATCCACTTAGGAACATCCATGCTGTTTATTTCTGCTATTTTATTCGGACCTAAAAAAGGTGCACTTGCTGGAGCCATTGGAATGGGCTTATTCGATATCGTAGGTGGCTGGTTAATTTGGGCACCCACGACTATTATTTCACGCGCATTACAAGGCTTCATTGTCGGTAAAATTGCTTGGTCAAAAGGACATAAAGGTGATAATCTTGGGCTGAATATTTTAGGAGCAGTAGTATCAATGCCCGTGATGATTGCTGTTTACTATGTTGGGCAAGCCATTATGTTCAACAGCTGGATTGCCCCGATGGCATCCATTCCAGGAGACGTCATTCAAAACATCGTAGGTTTAGTTATCGCTATCCCAGTATGTGTTGTACTGAAAAAAACACCATACTTCAAAAAGAATTTTTAATGGAAGTACGCCATCTTGCTGTTTTACACAGTACAGATGGCGTTTTTTATGGTGTGCTATGCAGAAACAATGAATTTCAAGATAAAGCGAAACTAGCCTTGATTTTTTTCATACTATAGGGTGGAGGTGTAAAAATGCCAAGAGTAAAATACCGTGATGCAGACGTTGCTTTAATGGCAAGGATGATGAGAGCAGAAGCTGAGGGTGAAGGAAAACAAGGCATGCTTTACGTGGGCAATGTCATTGTCAATCGTGCAGTAGCATCTTGTTTAGACTTCAACGATGTTAGAACGATTGAGCAGGTTATTTACCAGGTTCAAGGTGGAAATTATTCTTTCGAAGCCGTTCAAAAAGGCAATATGTTTTACCAACGAGCGAGAGAAACGGAAAAAAGATTAGCGAAACAGAACTTAGATTTCTGGCGAGATCATCCAGCAAAATACGCACTTTGGTACTTCAATCCATATGCCCCATGTCCCCCAACATGGTACGGCCAGCCGTTTACAGGGCAATTTAAAAATCATTGCTTCTATGAACCCGCTCCAGATACTTGTGCTAGTGTATATATGGGATAGTTAGTTCATCGTTGTAAAGGGAATACCTCAATTGCAGGTATTCCCTTTATTCTCCTATTATTTAGCATGGCTTAATCCATTACTTTTAAAAGCTTTTCCTTAAACATTATCACACCAATCAAGCCAATTATAGAAAATATAACAGGCGAAATGAAGCCGTAGTAGTACCCATCACTTACATTACCTGTGGCAGCTTGAAAGTAATCTAAAATATTGCCAAAAATAATGGGCAACAATGCAGCACTTAGAAAGCCACCTGTATTGGCAAACCCAGAAACAATGCCCGATTCAGTTAGAGGGAAAGTTTGACGAACTGCCGCAAAGGTTAAAGCACTTGCGCCATAGCCAAAGCCAATGAGAAAGAATAGGACGATGAGCATGAAAAATGTAGGATGTCCTTTCAATAAAAGAAATGAAAACCAGCTCAATAAAACTGTAATATGAACAACAATATATGGTTTTTTAATCGTTCCTAGCCAGCCGGCAATCCAACTCATTAAAGGAGCTCCTATAAGCGCCCCGACTAATCCAATCATAATCAGCTGACTAGCCTCTGATCGTGA
The DNA here is from genome assembly GCF_038630885.1 of Lysinibacillus sp. FSL K6-0057. Taxonomy (NCBI): domain Bacteria; kingdom Bacillati; phylum Bacillota; class Bacilli; order Caryophanales; family Bacillaceae; genus Lysinibacillus; species Lysinibacillus sp. FSL K6-0057. Next base: position 4,031,151 of record NZ_CP152047.1, read on the forward strand.
CATCTCATACATATTGATCCCATATGGTACTGCCCACGAACTGATAAAACCAACATAACCTCCAACAACGCCAAAATGACAAAAAAATAAAGCCCATGCTTGCCTGCTTGAAAATATTCTTCGTAATAATATGGAGCTTTTTTCACGTTGTATTTCTTCAGTTATGCTTATGGGTTCCTTTGAAAAGATACGTTTCGTGTTTTTTATAAGCACAAAATAAAGAAGTACACCACATAAGCATAATAATAATCCCGTTGAAAAAAAGGTGATTCGCCAACCTAATAAAAGGATCAATGTAGCAAAAGGTACTGTCGCCAATAAGAAGCCTAAGCTTCCAGTCATTCCTGCAAAGCCAATTAATCGGACAAACTCCTTTTTATGAAACCATTGTGCCAAAATAAGCACCATATTCACCCATATGGTCGCATCTCCTACGCCAGTAAGCATTCTAGAAAAGAATAGGACAACTTCATGTGTACCTAGACTGTAAAGAATGGTTCCTATTCCTGTAAGGGTGGCACCGATGATGAGGAAAAAGTTTGGCCCAAATCGATCAGCTAAAATCCCCATCGGAATTTGCAAACTCGTGTACACAAAAAATTGGATACTCGTCAATAACCCGATTGTCGATGCCGTTACCCCAAAATCCTTCATCAATTGATCTGTAATTAACCCTGGAGCAGTTCGCTGACTTGCCATTAACAAATAAGTAAACAATACAGCAACAAACACAATCCATCTGTACTTATGTTGTTGTTTGTCCAATAATCACTACTCCTATTAGCTTTTATTTTATGTATATGAGTTTAAGGTCAGGATGAAGACCTGCTTTTGAGGAAGCTTCAAAATTACGACAGAAAGAAAACGCACCTAGTCTATACTAAGTGCGTTCATGCTATATTATACTGCTGGTTGAGGCTGTTCACTGACATGTATTACTGGCTTACGGTCTTTCCAAGGCATTGCTTCTTCTAATTGTCTACCTAGCTGTAATAACGTTAATTCATCTGCAAATTTACCTGTCATTTGTAGACCAATTGGTAAGCCTGATTTACTTTCTGCTAAAGGCAATGATAAGGATGGCTGACCTGTAGCATTAAATAAATTTGTAAACGGTGCATACGTGAAAATTTGCTCCGTCCATTCAACAGCTGAAATGTTAGGATTGTTCGCATTTAATTCACCAATTTTAGCAGGAAGCGTGCCAATTGTTGGACTCAATAAAATGTCATAGTCTTCAAAGAAGCCTGCAACTTGACGTGAAACGACTGCATTTGTATGAATAGCTTCCAATAAATCAGCCGCCTTTAACTGTCCACCATATTCATAGCATTTCCAAATAGCTGCTTCAATATTGTCTGGAGAAACTGCTTTACCAGTCCCTGCTGCGGCACCCTTAATCATTTGATAAATATTCGCTGTCCAAATATCAACCGTCGCCTTTGTAAATGATGCTTGTTCATATTTCGGACGCGCTTCTACTACTTCGTGTCCTAGGTCTTTTAAAACTTGGGCTGTTTTATGAACTGCTTCTATACATTCCGGATCGACAAATGCCCCAGAATTTGCTTCAGTTGTCCAAGCAATTTTTAGAGGGCGCACTTTTTCTTGGATAAGTTGTCCGTACGGTGCATGCGTTACTTCTAATTTGGAATAGCTCCCTAAATCAGGACCTGCTACTTGATCCAGTAGCACCGCTGTATCACGAATTGTACGAGTCACAGCGAACTCAATGGCAATACCATTTAAAGGCTCGCTATTGAATGGACCAGCTGGAACTCTTCCTCGTGTAGGTTTCAATCCAACTAGCCCACTACAGGAAGCGGGAATACGAATAGAACCACCGCCATCATTGGCATGAGCGATTGGCACAATACCACTCGCAACAGCTGCTGCTGATCCACCACTCGAACCACCTGGACTATGATTTAAATTCCATGGATTGCGCGTTGCACCATAAATAACCGCTTCAGTAGCTGCATTATAGCCAAACTCAGGTGTTGTCGTAGTACCTGCTAAAATCAAGCCAGCCTTTCTAAAACGCGCCATTAATTCACTATCGACCGGAATAATCGTATTATCCCCTATACGACTCCCCATACTATGCGGTACACCCTCTGCATGTAACACAAGCTCTTTAATTAAAAATGGAACACCAGCAAACGGAGCATTTTCGTCAACCTTCTCAATTGCTTTGTCAGCCTGCTCTTCTAACACACTAACGACTGCATTAATGGATGGATTTACTTTTTTTATTCCTTCTAACGCTAGCTCCTTTAACTCCTGTGGTGTTACTTCCTTTGATTTTACTAACTCTGCCAACCCAATACCGTCATATGATGCATACTCTTGTAAATTCATATCATCACCTCGTATAGTAGTAATCTTGCAATTACAATGTACTGAATATTCTAAAATTAAGATATTACCCGAAAGGATAATTCTGTTTTAAGTAGAATATAAATGCATAATAGAGAAACGAGGTGTTTTCATGTTTTTGGAAAATGATTTAGAAAACATTCTTAAAGCGAGCTATCATATTTCGAATATGAATGTGAAACAAAGTAATGAGAGTTTTAAACATGAACTATTGCATACATTAAGTCAGCATCTCGGCTATCACCATATGTTATTTTGGGAAATATCGAATAATGAATTAAATGCTCCTGTGCTTTTAAATATAGAGGGTCATACGATTAATGATTATTTACAAATATATCAAAAATTTGATCCATTACACCCTCAAAATATAGGTACACAGCATTCCATTCAGCTAATGAATAGGAATGAAGTTATGTGTCTGCAAAAACAAACTCACTATAAAGAAGTTTTTTTAAAAGAAAATCGCTATGAAGATGAAATGGCGATGTATTTGAGGGTAGACAATAAGCTCGTAGCGGTTATTGGCTTTTTAAGGAAAACAGGAGAAAAGTTATTTAATGAAAAAGATATTTTAAAATTAGTGTATTTGAAAAGAAATATCGAAAACATGTATTCCCTTCATCACTATTCACAGCCCTCCATCCTATTTAAAATGACGGAACGAGAAAGAGAAGTTTTAAACTTTGTTTTCAAAGGCTTGAAAAATGGAGAAATCGCCCAGCAATTATTCATCAGTGAAAATACGATTAAAAAACATCTTCAAAACCTATATAGAAAGTTTCAAGTAACCAATCGCACCCAGCTACTAGCAAAGTGTTTGAAGTATATTGATCATGTTTAGTAGGTTCCTCCAAAGAATAATTTCCTGTTCGATCCCCACATATTGTGACATTGAACTCTTCTACAACTTGGAGCCTTCTCTTATTAAATAGAAATGATTTGTCATTTGGACTATAAGGGTATCTATAATATTTTCTAAATTGACATTAAAAAAGAGACATTTCCAAGATCGAAATGTCTCTTTTCTATCATGTTTGATATTACACTTTTATTTTGTTTTGGCAGTTTCAATAATCCATTTAGCTAAATTGTCTATTTGTCCTTCTACTGCAATTGGGTCTCTAAACCATGACTCACTTTCAGTCCACAAGTATACTTTTCCATCTCGAATCGCAGGCAAGTTACCCCAAATCGGATCAGCCTGCAGTTCCTCCAACGTTGATTTTGTTGTTAAAACCAAATAATCTCCAGTATATTCAGGAAGCATTTCTAGCGAAAACTCGTAAAATGATTCAGCTAGCATATGTTCTGGAACCGTTGAGGGTGGATTCGCACCTAATATTTCATACATAATTCGACCGCCGCGTCCAGACTTTGATCCGAATAAGAATACCTTTCCATCATACTCCTGCATGATGGAAACTGTCTCTCCCTCACCAAGTGCAGCTTGAACTTCATCACGTAATGTACTTGTGTGGCTTTCAAAATCGGTAATCCATTGTTCAGCTACATCCTTTTTGTCTAATAAATCACCGAAATAACGCATTTCCTCCTGAATCGTTTCAAAGCTATTATAAGGCATAGCCACGGTTGGCGCGATGAGTGAATATTTGTCCACTGTTTCTTCTTTATTAATATTTGTAATGATTAAATCTGGTTTCAATTCAACCAGTGCCTCTAGAGAATCTCCTACATCCGTTACACCATCAAGCATCCCTTCTAAATACGGGCTTTCCATCAATAAAAAATCAGATGCAACTGGTTGGACATCAAGTGCCAAGACGGTTCCTAAATAGGCAGGTGCTGCTATACGTTGTGGTTGTATAGGCACTTCTACATCTCCGAGTGCCGTCTTAATTGTTCGCATTTGGATGTTGGCAGGTGCCTCTGACTTTACTTGATTCGATTTTGTTGCACCACTATTTCCGTTAGCCCCTTCTGATGATGTTCCACATCCTGATGCGACCATAGTCAGACACAATAGTGCCATCGCTAATAGATTTTTCTTTCTAATTGCCATATCATTTCCTCCATCTAACATTAATTGATAATGAATATCATTACCATTTAAATGATACATTGCTGGATGTGGTGCAACAATGGACAGATTTGACCTATTCATTGTATCTTTCGAACCTATATACTGATATTGCTTGCGGTATTCTCCTGGAGTTATGCCTGTTTGTTTCTTAAACATACGGTTAAAATAGACCGTGTCTGGATATCCAACATAAGCAGCTACTTCCTGTAGCGTCGCTTCGGTATCACACAGCAATTTTCGCGCCAAGTCTATGCGTAATCGAATCGTATAATCAAGTGGACTGCATCCCATCTGCTCTTTGAATTTCCTCGAAACGTACTGTGGAGTGTAATTCATTTGCTGGGCCAACTGCTCCATAGAAATCATACCACGATAATTTTTTGCGATATAGCGGACAACTTGTTCGGTTAGAGATGGGGCGTGAGCATGCTCCAGCCGCTCCTGTAACGTTGCATGTACGAAACGGATGAATTCCCCCTTGGCCTTCAGTCTTCTCAATTCATGGACATCCTTCATGTTTTTCTCTTTGTCTATCTGCCCATTGTCTATTTTTGGCCAGTCGGTAAGCATTGTTTCTAGCATCTCCAGCATAACGAGTGGTTCGGATGGTGACACTGCCCAGCTTTGCATAAATGGATTGTCTGTTTGCATCATCATATGAAACTCCCGCAATGCTGAAGCGGGTAAAGAAGCATTGTATAAAATCATGTAGGTGTCAAGAAAGTCAGTGGATTGAACCGTTATCCGCTGCCCCTTGCCGATATGTATTAAATGAAACCGCTCGGATAGCCATACTTCATCGTTTGTCCACAGTTCAGCATGGCCATTTGCCACAAACATAAACATGCTTGCTGGTGTTACATAATCACAAATCACATCGCCGCGCCCTATTCGTTTTATCCGAATGTCGAGTACACGAATGTCAACTTGATTCCACAATTGAATTTGTTCACCTATATTCATAATAAAACCACGTAACGACTACTATCTACCCTATCCATTAGATTGCTCCTTCCCATGCATATTACAATTGAAATTATTTGTGATAATCATTCTCATTTTGATTTTTGTTTCAAGATATGTCAAGGACAGTCAAATCATTTCTGACTAGATGAAGAATTCCAATTAAGGACGTAGCTTGTTAAACCGTTGTGTGTAATTTATTTATGATTTCAAATAGCTTAAAACAGCCTCTATTTTTTCTCATCAGGAAATTTCCCCATAGAAAAAACTGCATCATCAATTGGTAGAGTGTATCTAACAATTGGTGGTGCAGTTCTGATTTTGACTCTAACTATAGGGGTACAAATCCCATTCTTTTACTTATTACTTTGTACTTTATACACTTTACTATCAAGCTGTCTATTTATTGCCTGCTGTAAAAATCGTGTTGCAGTAAACAATTTTTCTTCATCAATATTCGTTTGCACGCCTAAACGATGTAGGAAATTTACTAAATCATTCGTTGACACATTGCCGCTTGCACCAGGGGCATAGGGGCACCCCCCCAAACCACCAATAGCACTGTCGTATTTTGTAATCCCGAGTTCAAGTGCTGCAAAAATATTCGCTAAAGCACGGCCATACGTATCATGAAAATGAAGGGCAAACAAATCATGGTCGTATCGAGTGAGCAGCTCTGATAAAATAGCCTTTACTTGTACAGGGTCTGCTATACCAATTGTATCGCCGAGTGAAATTTCAGAAACGCCCATTTCTAGATAGGCATCAATAATTTCCTTCACTTTTTGAAACTTTACTTCGTCACCAAACGGACTGCCAAATACAGTTGAAATATAGCCTCTTAACGATATACCTTCACGATTTGCTACTTCAGCTACAGCTTTTAAGTTTTGCAAAGATTGGTTGATTGAAGCGTTTACATTACTTTGATTATGTTCCTCAGAAGCAGAAATAAATAAAGCAATTTCGTCAACCTTTTGTTGGATGGCCCCTTCTATCCCTTTCAAATTGGGCACAAGAGCTGCATACGTTATTTTTTCATGACGTGTGATTTGCTCGAATACTTCATGATGATCGGCTAAAGCCGGTATCCACTTTGGACTAACAAAAGAGGATACCTCGATATGACGGACACCTGTTTCACTTATTAAGTTAATCCATTGCACCTTCAAATCAGTTGGAATAAATATTTTCTCATTTTGTAAGCCGTCACGCGGACCTACTTCTCTTATTTCCACTGCTTTTGGTAAATTCATCAAGATACACTTCCTTTAATTAAATGCCGAACAGCTGTAGCATAATCCAGCTCGAAGCGTAGAATACCATGAATTGCACACCAGCCCCTACACCTAAAATTCGATTTAATAAACCACCAACAGTTGCGACTGTAAATGTTAACACTACTCCTAGCAATTGTGCCTCGTTATAGGCAAGCAAGAATGCTAAACCGATGAACATCGCTACGATTGCTTCCTGGCTAATATATTTCAATACTAATACAGACGCTTTACGTGCATAATTCATCGCAAATGGATAAGCAATTAAAGCAGCTACACTAATACCGATTAACCCAAAAATGAAAAAATCCCATGAAGACATTAGCGTGTGTAAGTTGTTTACTGGATCTACTGTAAAAATCGGTGGTGCATTAAATAAAGGTGATGCCGGTCCAAGTGCAACTGGACTTAACGGAATACCGAATGCAATTAATGGAATAATCGCTTCAGCAATATAAGTCGATTCCGTTACACCATTCATTACAGTAAGACTCGTTGTTGATTTTTTATAGGCACCTTTTGTGCGAGAGCCTACAATTTCCCCCATCAATGACGTCATCCCGACAGGACTGAAGACAAATGTGAGGGAGGAAAGAAACGTTGTAATACTCGTAAAAATGGTCTGTCTTTTCGATAAAATTTTAAATGGATTTGGGAAATAGCCTTTCCATGATTTCGTTTCAGGAGCAAGGTTATATTGATTTGGCTTACTACGTGCTAGATCATTTTTAGCAACAGAAGATGCTGCCATTAAAATATTACAAAACATTGGTCCAATGGCAATTCCTAAAAAGAATGTAATGCTTAAATGTTTATCCAGCATCGCAAAGCTAACGCTATCTAAAGCTTTTATGAAAAACGCAAATGGGATAATGATTAAAATACTTGCCCATTTTCCTTTTGAAAAGAATGCGATTAAAATTGCGGCAAGTGTAAAAATGATGCCTGATGAAGATTTAAAAAAGTCGGCAAATTGGCCTAAAAACTGACCTAAAAGTACTGCGGTTGGTAGGGCGATAAATGCACCGATAACGCCACCGGAAATCATTTTACGTAGCGCCACGTGCGGCATCCCTAAACGGCGTAATGTATTGGCATGGTCAATTAAAGGTACAGCTGTTGTGTCCCCAGGAATACCTAATAATGCAGTTGGTACAGCATGTGTTAAGTGCTTAGCTAACACGCCTGCCATGAAAAAGGCGAATACCCCTTCAGGAGGCGCTCCCAGCAAAATAACTAACAGCGTAATTGGTACCATAATCGCTGTTTCATCTGTACCTGAAATAAGCCCAATGACAGTAAAGATTGCTGCACCCAAAAGGGCAAATAGAAGAGCAATTAAATAAATACTCATTTTTTATCCGCTCCTTTCAAGCCCTGTAAGCTAGAAAGAATACCAAAATCCTCGAGCTCTTTTTTTGTCACCGGATCTTCCTCGATTAAGCGTATTTCCTCGTCTATATCAATTTGTAAATCTTCAAATGCTTCCTTTAAAGAATGACTGGATGCTTCATCTTCTACTAAAATACGTTTTGGTTTAAAAAGAATCGTATTAATAGCAACAACAATCAGAATACCTGCAATGCCTGTTAACAATGAATACGAGTTAATCATTTGAGGGTCTGCAAACTTCGGAAAAACCCACTGGCCAAACTGATAGCCTAAAAAGCTTGCGGCAACGCTTAAAATAATTGAAAGAATTAACTGATTACCAGAAACTGTGTCACCTAAAATTTCAATAAACTTTTTTTCCTCTACATTTTTTTGCTCATTGTATGGAGTATTCGCCATGTTTTATTCACCTCGCAGAGAGTTTGTAATCTCTAAAACACGATCATAACGGAAATCTTTCTCTTCTACCGCCTGCTGCACAACACGATCAATAATATCGCCTGTTGCCCCAGCCATTACAGCCAAGTTTTTCGCATGCAGACGCATATGACCAGATTGAATACCCTCTGCTGAAAGTGCGCGTAAGCTTGCTAGATTTTCTACTAATCCAACTGCGGCAATATAACTGGCTAACTCCTCTGCCGATTGCACATCCATTATTTTTAGCGCTGTTTTTGCAACAGGATGAGTCTTTGTAGCCCCTCCTACAATACCAACAGCTAATGGCAATTCCAATGTACCAACAAGATTGCCTGCTTTATTTAGCTCCCATGTCGTTAAAGAACGATATCTACCGGAACGGGCAGCATAGGCATGAGCACCAGCCTCAACAGCACGTGTATCGTTACCCGATGCTAATACCGCTGCTGTAATACCATTCATAACCCCTTTATTATGTGTGGCAGCCCGATACGGGTCAGCATCTGCAAATTCGTAAGCACTTACAATATTTTTAGCAATTTCTATACCGCCAAGCATATCTGTTGAGAATTCACCACGCGCACGGACAATACGTTTATCTGCTAAATTTGAAATAATCCGTAGCACAACTCGTCCATTTGTAATCCGTTCGATTAATGGTGACACAGATTCTGCCATTGTATTGACAGCGTTTGCCCCCATTGCATCCTTCGTATCTACGATTAAATGGACAACAACCATTGTTTCTTTTGCTGTGTCGATTAAGTGTACTTCTATATCCTTCACTCCACCGCCTAACTTGACTAACGTTGGATCTTTTTCATTACAATGCTCGATGATCTCATCTTTATGTTCAAAAATTTTCGCTCTCGCTGCATGAGGGTCCTCAATATTTAATACCTGAATCTGTCCACGCATAACTGTTCCCGAGCTGGAAGTAAAAATACCCCCTAACTCATATGCTGCACGTGCCGCATTACTAGCCGCAGCGATTACTGACGGCTCTTCCGTAGCCATCGGAATAAATACCTCTTTGCCATTCACCTTAAAGTTGGCCGCTACCCCTAGAGGCACTGAAATATGTCCAATAACATTTTCAACCATTGCGTCTGCAAGCTCTAATGAAATTCCACTTTTTAAAGCTTCAACTTCCTCGTTGGTTAAATTTGATTTTTCAGCGATTAACTTAATTCGCTCTTCTACTGAAAGTAAATAAAATCCTTTAATTCGTGAAGTCATCCCTATACCCCCAAAAATAAAAAGTGTAATATAATTCAACTTAGTTGAATAACATTACACCAATTGTAAATTGTCTGAATAGTATTGTAAACAAGAAATTTGTATTTTCGATAATATTTACGTTTAAAAGAAAGATTTAATCCTCAACATAAATTGTTAATACCTTTGAGTTTTCCGCAGAATTGTTGATAAAGATATGCTCCTTTTTCCCAGAAAAATACGCAGAGTCCCCCTCTTCTAAATTGTAAAATTTATGATCGTATTTCAAGACGATACTACCCGAAATGACATAAATAAATTCATCATTATCATGTGTATAAGGGGCTAAATTTTCAGCTCCATTATGTACAGTGACAATAGAAGGATTGATATTGCTCATATAGCTCTTATTCGCTAACAGCTCATATTGATAGCCAAGTTCATTCGTTTCAACAGTCTCATTGCGCTCTTTTTTCGAGACAATCGAAATGCCATCAAATTGATCCTGGATAACAAACCAAGCCATTGGCACATCAAATATTTCCGCAATCTTGGACAATGTCACCAGACTCGGTGTCGTTTTGCCATTTTCTATTTTTGAAATATGGCTTTTCGTTAAATTAATCTGCGAAGCTAAATCATCCTGAGACATTTTATTTTTCTTTCGCATCTGCTTTATTTTTACTCCAACTTCTAGTAAGTTCATCTATTCCAGTCCCCTCAATCATTTCGTTTTTTACAATAACTATACTATATTTTTAAATGATGGATAGAAAAATACGGAGAGTATAACACCCCATCCTTTTCGTCTGTTCAACTAAATACAAAAGGGTGTGCTAAAAGTAGCGAAACTTTTAGCACACCCTTATACCATTATAGTGATGACATTCACATCTTCTTAGTCTGTATACTCCCAATCATAATTTTCGTCATTGTTGCATCCTGCTCCACAGCGAATACTTTTAAGAATCAGTTGTAATACATTTTATCACTCTTACTAATATGTGAATGTTCTCTTTTCAATCCTATCTTGCAATCGTCATTTTTTATATTCCCGAATACTATTAGAAAGATAATTCCTATAGCTATACCACCTTACCATTCCATTACTTCCGAAAACTTTATTTTGCCCCTTGATCCACTCTATTTATTTCTCTCAACAATCATCGCGTGACTTCCAAGTTCTTTATAGCTTTTGAAAAACTTATCGGCATTATGTGAGACTCTTCCTTTTAGCGGATTCATCACATGAACGGTATTATTGAGCTCATTATAGCCAACAAGCACAACAGCATGGAGATTAATCGGTGCTTTAAAATATTCTTTTGTATCACTGAAATACCAAGAAGACGATACTTTTGGCGCACTTAAATCCAAGGTTACCCAAATGACTACTGGAACATTATGATTAATTTTCTCATAGAAAAACTCTTTTTCCTTGCCGCTTACATCAGTCGCTGTGTATTTTGTCGTTCTTCCAATGAAAAATTTTTCAGCAGAGGCAACAATGGGAGGTGCATAAGAAAAGAAGCCTGTCCCTAAACGAGGATCTCCTGCATAGGCTTTATAAGGATTTGGACCGTATCTTTTATTATTCTGATAGGTAAATGATTCCTTCGGTAAATAATTATTTGCCATTTCCATTTTGTTTGTTGAAAATCCATAATAGTTTAATACAGCTGTTAAAGACGTTATTTCGCAGCCATTTGGCAATTCTGGATTTTGCTTAACAATTGGAACCGTTATGTACATTTTATTTAGCTTGGGTTCTTCTGCAGGAGCTTGCGCTTTTGGCGGCTCTGGTGCTACACGATACGTTTCATCTAATACCCTCGCCATCATCACGGCAAATTCTGCTCTCGTTAAAAAGCGTTCTGGTTGAAACGTCCCATCCGCAAAACCAAAAACAATTTCATTTTTCACTAATGCCTGAATAGACGAATACGCCCAATCGTTCGTTGTAACATCCTTAAATTGAAGTGAAGAAAGACCACTTAATTCAAAAGCTCTTGTTAGAATTGATGACATTTCTGCCCTTGTCACAAATGCGTTCGGTTTAAATTCTTGCCCCTTTACAACATCATCAAAAACCCCTTCAGCCATGACGGCAGAAATGATATCGAAATGAGCATCTTCATTTTTTACATCAACCAACTGTGGGTCAGGTCGATCGATCACACTGTATCCCTTCGCTCTCGTAACCATTAACGCAATTTGTAATCGCGTTAATTTATCATTAGGTGCAAAACTCCCATCAGGATTTCCCTGAATAATATTTTGTTGAGATAAGTATTGGATTTCCTTGCCTGCCCAATGCTTTTGATCCACATCTTTAAAAATCATTTCAGCTGCATAAACATTTGATGCAAAGTAAAGATTATTAATCGCAATAATTAAAACAATCATTAGTAATAATAACTTTTTCCTCATATAACGCTCCTCTGTCTTCAAAAATAATCATATTTATACTAAATTACAATAATTATATTTTCTACATAAGAGGATTTTGTATCATAATAGGAGCTTAGTAAAAAAGGGAGGTATTTTGTAAAAAATTCACTGAATTTGTCTATAGTTTGAACACACCAAATCTACACTAAGTAAATTCATGCTATATTTTACTGCTGGTTGAGGTTGTTCACTCTAGTTGGCTCGTTCTCACCTTTGCAATTGAGGTGGATTAATTCATTTTACTTCATTCATAAATTCTCTAAATCTTTCAATGGTTTCTTATGCTTTAGTACGATATAAATAATGAGTTCATTCAAAAGTCATCACTTTCCCATGTATTAAATCATTTATTTGTATTTCCAATGAGTTTGTCTTCCCTATGGCAGCAAATAAAAAATGTTAGGGCGGTACAAGAAATGGCAAAATCGAATAATGAGGAATGGATATCTGATGACAAGTTTTCTGTCACGAATCTGCAATTTAGGAAAATAATAAATTCTACCCCCAATAACAAAGAAAAACATAGGGAGATTTTAGTCTTCCTATGTTTTCATTCAATTATTGATCTGTTTGTTCTTGCTTCTTTTTTAAATACTCAGCACGTATTTTCTCAAGTTGCTGCTTTTTATCCAATTTGGCTGGCTTGTGTTTTTCATGATACTTTGCCACAGCCACCTTACCTTTAGTATCCAATTGATATTTCCCCACTTTGGTTCACCTACTTTTCCTGCCTTTAAAGAAATCTATTCAACAAATATAGTATACCTTATTTTGTTGATGTAAACCTTTTTCCTATATTGGTGTACTGCTTAATCTTAATTTCGGTAAAAGCTTAGTAAATAATCCATAGCCAAATGTATTTAAAATATCAGTATCCACCCATTTTTAGATGATGATACTTTTATCATTATTTACCGCTACAATATTGCTCATTTTTATGTATGGAGAAGGCGGGAGTCGAACCTACCGACTCATAATGTTATTATATCAAGGTTTGCGGGGGCATAGATTATTTTTGACTACGATTTTGACTACGAGATAAAAAAAATTGCGAGGTAAAGATTAGTAAAAGAATTATCATTGAAAAACGGGGGTTGTCTCATTCTTTTGGAGTAAAATCACATGAAGTTGAAAAGGCAAAAACGTTGTTAAATCAGCGTTTCTACCTTTCACTTTTTATTCATTTTTGGTTAAAAAGGCTCTTTTGGGGCAGCCCCCTTGTTTAACTGATCTGTCTATTAGCATAAGAAGTGACTACTCTTATTGAACAATCGCACCCCGTTAGCCATCCATGAAGCGCTAAAATATGCTCTTCACCACAGAAAATGAAAGATGATTAAGTTCTTTCTAGGAGTTTAAGAAGAACCTCGATGCTTATACAACAATTGCGCCCGATTATTATATAAGGGTGGCATGTACGCATTTACAACGTTAAGCACAAAGAAGTTCCAAAATGAAATTTTGGGACGAAATAAAACACTTAAAACGTTGTCATACCAATGTATTAAGTGTTTTTCTGTATTTCATTCATATACACCTTGTATGCACTATCCAGTTAGACGGAAAATCGATTCCAGTTATGTATGAGCAATTGATGGAAGAAGGGTTAACCAAACTCTCTGCATTTCGGCGATATATCACTGAACTGCGAAAGCAGAAAAAAACAACATCACCCCCTTATCCTTCAAATTTCAAGAAATCAATGTACTTCCTATGCTTGGAGAGGCATTCAATCTCTATTGTATGAATTATTTTATTAAATAATCAGGAGAAAATTTCAATCTGTATTTTTTATCTTTTTGCTCATTTTTTCTATCAAGTTCCCTGTTAATAAACTCCATATGCCAATAAAGCTTCTGATATATCCTTTCATTTCTATAAAGTAAATTGTTTTCTTGTATCATTTCAAATCCACTTGAAAGCATTTCCCCATAAAAATGGCACATAGATAGGTAATTTAAAAAATATACTCCATCAAAATCTTTTCTTATAAAATCAGATAACTCGTCATTTTTCTGTACTTCATTAACAACAGTAGAATCCAATACTATTCTTGGATAAATAGCTATATTACTTTCTAAATCATAGGTTTTTAATAACGCTTGACCCCAGACCATAATATCATCAACAAATAACTGACCGATTGCTATCCCTCCCCTTAAAAGCCACCCAACCGAGTCTGAAGCAGCAAGTGCTTGAAAGTGTGCAACACAATAAATTAATGTCTTAACCTCTAATTTGCGTTTGTCGTTATCCTTAGATAATTTTCTACTAATCAAAATATTATCCGAAAAAATTTTAAAATTTATCTCCTTATTTTCTTCCCACGCTATCATTCTTGTTGTATCAATGGAGTGAGTATATAAGTTATACAATTTATTCATGGCTAATTGTTGCTCTTTATTACCTTTATTCATTTCTGATTTTATTCCCAATAAATCAATATAAGCTACTATATATTCTTCAGTTTCTCTGTTGTAAAGATCAGTATTACCATTTACTAGCATACATAAATCCCCCTATTCTTTTTTTATATGGAGAATGTAATGGCGAACCAACCATCTAAAACATTATTATATCAATGATTACTGGGCAATTGATTTTTCTAACTACGCTTTTGACTAAGTTAGTAAAATTTCTTTATATGGAACTATCTCTAAAGAACGTCATAAATTATCTATCAAGCCCTTTTAATGTCTTTTTAAAAATCCATTCTAACATCGTTTCATCTGTCTTTGAAGCAATTCATTGCTTGCATATATTCTTCGCTACCCAAATCCACATACTCCCACAAAAAACCTTTATTTAAAGCATACAAGTAAATAAACAAACGTATTGTTCGACCATTTCCTTCTCTAAAAGGATGAAGTAGATTTAATTCAGCTTTATAGTATGCTAGTTTTTTTGCAGCTTCCTCAAGTGTTCCCCAAGTTCCTTCCTCTTGCAACTTAGATAAAATTCCATTACACATAGTTAAAATAAACCACTTTTACAAAAACAGGTACTTCCTTTTTACTAACTGTACATCTCGAATTTTACCAGCAAACTTGTATATATCTTAAAGTAAATAGTGTTATAAATTTAAGTGTGAATCAAAATCAAATTGTTGAATTGTATATTTCCCTTGCTAAAGTTCTAAAGACCTTACTGTAAAAGCCAATTGTTCAGCCTGTTCTAAATCATAAAAATTATCAAATGCTATATGGCATTGTTTAAGCAAGTACTGTTCATCTTCACCAAAATTATATTTTTCCAAACTGAATCACTTCTTTAATCATTTTTAGTGATAATATTTTTCCATAGTTTACTATTTCAATTGCCTTCAATGTAAGCCGTTTATCAACTTGAAAATTTTCTAATGTTTAATTTTTTTCAACACGTTTGTACTCCTGCGATTCCAAATGAAATTTCTTCATGCAAGTTCCTTCTACCATTTTTAGTAAAAAATATTAATCACTACACTAATATCAATTATTTCAGCACTTCTTGGATTTTTGACTTCAATTAATAAAGTATATGGTGTAGAGACAATTTATTCACTCGAACACTAAATATACAACATCTATATCCATTCTTTCACTAAGCTATAATCTCTCGCCAGTTCTTCATTCATCACAACTACATGACTTCCCCAAATTTTACGATGGTATAGTAAATGTTTTGAAAAGGCATCTTGAAGTGGTGGCAGCCATTCCATTCGATGCCCTTTAATGATTAAAATAAATTTAAACACAGCTTGCTCTTTATTCATCTCTAAAAAATTTGTAGGGATTGCCTCATCATGATATCTTCGCAAAATAGCCGTTAAAAACATATTGAAGGCGTGAACAAATTTATCTGATACATCCTTTATAAAGGTATCGAATTTTTCTTGATTGTCCTTTGTGGGCTGAGGCGAACTTGATTTCGCTTCAATAAAAGCAAATTCCTGTTCCTTTAACGAAACAACCAATTCAACTGATTTAATGCCCTCACCAATTTCAGTATGCAACTGAGAATTTTCAATAGGGAAAATTTTATCTTCTACAAATTCAAATAACATATTCGATTCTCTGACCTGTATCATGATTCCATCTCCATCTTGACTTCATCTTTATAGAGCTGAATAAATGTATCTCGAATTGTATTTCTCTCTAAATTTTTGAATTTTTCATTGCTTTCACATTTCACACCACGCTCTGTCTTATAGAGCGAATGAAATTTGACTGTGCCCTCAGTCCTTGCTTTGATATCAAAATATTTACATAATGTATAATCATGTGTGGAAATAAAGATTTGTACACCACCGTTTTGTAATTCTAAAAGCATATCTACAAGTAGCGGAATATGCACAGGATTAATATTTGCCTCAGGCTCATCCCAAAATAAAATAGATCCTTTTTCTAGGGTTCCGTTCTTCATTAATTGCCAAAGTAAAGCAATTTTGCGAATCCCTTCAGCCACCAAATTAAACTCTACTTTCGATTGACCATATTTTAAATAAAACTTATCTTTTGGCACATCAAAGAATACTTTGCCTTCGATAATTTTTTCAAGTCGTTCAAGTTGTTTCTTTTTACCCTGTGCATTTCGTCCAACTGAAATATCCACTTTTGCAGAATGAATAATATCAATATACGTATCATCGAAATCAACATTATTTTTTTCATTTGCCGAAATAATATTATACGAATTCGATAAAATTTCTTTTGCGGGAATAAAGGTACTCTCGATGTTACTTAACGTCTTTTCCCAGTTTTCTTCATTCTTCACTTCTGCATCCCATTTAGTTGTTCTCGTACTAAAGTTTATTGATAATGTTTTAAGCAGTTCCTCTTTTTTGGCATAAATTTTCACACTTGAACTAGTTGTCCCATGTCGTTTATGAACGAGTCTTCCAATTTTAAAATCATCTGGTCTAAACGTATTTACGATTTTTTGTGAAAATGAAATTCTTGGATCTGCCGCCTTACAAGCAGAATAGATTAGCTTCATTAAATGTGTCTTCCCTGTACCATTGTCACCGATAAATAAATTAATTCCTTCACAAAATTCAATATCTAACTGCTCAAAAACGGTAAAATTACTCAATTGAATTTTTTGAATAGTCATACTCACAACCCCTTTCATGCAATCACTTGCTATAGAAAAAACGCCAAACCTCTTATTTATCAAGAAGTTTGACGTTCATCAAAACCACCTTTTTAGAAACACTATATGAAATTTTATCCATCATCACTGATAGCGAGGTTACGGCTACATTGATAATGGATGATTTCCCCACATCATTAGCTCCAACTATTACAGCACTTTACCATTCAATTTTAAGGTTAAATCTTCTAAGTCTCTAAAATTCCAAGACATTTTTCATTATTAGATTCACCTCTAGCTAAAGGACATTTTCATGTTACGCTATACCAATTATACATACATTAGTGATTTACATTTCTTTAAAATATTATACCATTATCAACTTTCAACTTACAAAATGAATGTAGAATGGAGTCATGGACACATCCTGGTTAAGTAAGTATTATTATAACCAAGAGAGGACGTGTCTTTTTTATGAGTCAAAAAAGATTTAATAAAGAATTTAAACAAACTGTTGTGGAGCTTTATCACTCTGGTACACCAGTCAGTCAACTGTCTAGCGAATATGGCGTTTCTGAAGTAACTATTTATAAATGGATTAAGTTACATTCTCCAATCGAAGGTGCAGAAGAATTAACTGCAGCGGAAGTTTCTTCGATTCAAAAAGAAAATCTTCGGTTAAAGCAGGAGATTGAAATCTTAAAAAAGGCTATGACCATATTCGCGAAAAAGTAACAGAACAAGAACTCATTGACCATATTGAAAACGAAAGCGAACATTATCCTATTCAATTAATGTGTCGCGTTTTAAAGGTACCCAAAAGTACGTATTATCAGTCTTTCCACAAGAAACCAAGCGTGTACGAAGTTGAAAACAAAAAAATTACAGTACGTATTTGTGCCATTCACAAAGAAAGTGATGGACGATACGGTGCGCCGAAAATACATGCACAGTTACTCAAAGAAGGCGTGAAAGTTAGTATTAAACGCGTACAACGACTCATGAAAAAAGCTGGTATTCGCTCAAACATCACAAAAAAGTACCGTCCGACGCCAACACAAAAGCCCGTGGAAGAACGTGAAAATATACTTGAACAAGATTTCCATACAACGACGATTAATGAAAAATGGGTAGCTGATATTACGTATATCCATACAATCCGAGATGGATGGTGCTACTTGGCGTCGGTTCTTGATTTACATTCGAAGAAAATTGTAGGGTATAAATTCGGACGAAAAATGACCGTAGATTTGGTCGTTGAAGCATTGGATTACGCTGTACAAGCTCAAAATCCATCCTCAGGATTAATCATCCATACCGATTTAGGTACGCAATATACGAGTGAAACATTTCAAGAAAAACTAAAAAAACACGAAATGATTCCGTCGTTCAGCCGTAAAGGATGCCCGTATGATAACGCATGTATCGAGTCTTTTCATGCGACATTGAAAAAAGAAGAAGTCTATCGAACACGCTATGAAAATTATGAAACAGCTAGAGTGGCACTATTTCAATACATTGAAGGTTGGTACAATCGCAAACGAATTCACGGTGCTATAGGCTTTCTAACGCCTGATGAATGTGAAGATATGTGCCGAGCTATGGCGTAACATTTTGGAATACAAGAAATGTTCCCCTTCACATTTTTGATGCGCAACCTCCATGGATTTCTCGCTCTACATCCCGAGTAGTCTGTCAAAGGCTCTTTTCACTTTGACTGGCTACTCGGGATGTGGAACACTCCATAAATGGTGGTTGCTACAAAACAAAAACTTAACTTTAATGTGTCCGGAATCTTGACTTAGATCCAAAATATGAAATCTATCTATATCTACATTATTAACATTTTAAAATGAATTAAATATGAGAGTATACATAAATGCTTCACCAATATATACTTGATTGTATATTTCATTACATTCCCTATAAATTAAATTTCTCGATAAATAAATTGCATATTAACAAAGCACTTTCAAGAGGGAAAAATAATAAACTGTATGTTAAATCCACAAAAACAGGCGTTGCTCGCACGTTTAAAATGGACGATAAAACAATGGCTATTTTAAAAGAGTGGAAGAAAAAACAGAAGCAGGATTATTTAGTACTAGGCTTTAACACAATGCAGCCAAAGCAGCTTGTATTTAGCAATGAGAAGAATGCATATTTACAGCCAACAAAAACTCGTAAATGGATTTTACATGTGCAAAAGAAATATCAGCTTGAAACAATTACTACACATGGCTTACGTCATACACATTGCTCCTTATTATTTGAAGCGGGTGCTAGCTTGAAGGAAGTACAGAATCGTTAGAACATAATGATATGAACATCTATGCACATGTTACACAAAAGGCGAAAGAAGAGGCAATATTAAAGTTCGCTGACTATATTAATATGTAACATAATTGACTACATTCGATTGAAATTCAATGAAGTCACATGATATAGAAAAAACGTCAAAATCCTTATTTATCAAGGATTTTGACGTTCATTGAAATCATTTAATTCCATAAAATGGAGACGATTGGAGTCGAACCCACCATCTCAGAATGCTATTATATCAAGCTTTGGGGGGGCATAGATAATTTTTGACTATGTTTAATTAAAATTATAGGTTGTGGGGAATAATTTTATCTAGGTAAAGCTGTTAAAGCATTAAATAAATCCACCTGTACTGGATCATTTGGATCATAATTTTCTAAAAATTTTTCAAAAAGTTTCCCTAACCCGCCTTTACTAAGTCTTATCTTGAACGCTGCCCATTATCATTTTCGTCGATTATGTACAAATGTGATTTTGCTGCACCAACCTGCAAATACCTACTACTGTCTTCTCCTTCGTAATCCTTTAAATTCAGATTTCCTAATTCATCTACATAAATATATTATTCTTCCAAATAACCTCGCGAGAAGCATTCATTATTTGTACTCCTCTACTTTTTCTGCAACTAGTAAATTCTTCATTTCACTTCGCTCATCATATACTTTTAATAAACGTTGCTTCAAATATTCCGCAAGTTTTTCATCCGTACAATACAGAAAACATCCCTTTTGCCCGCGTGACATCAATGTACGATACGTATTTCGAATAATCGCATCAACAGCCACCGCTGCTTTCTCTGGTTCTTCCTTCATCCATTTTTTAATGCCTTTAACAGATTGATCAGTTTTCGCACGTTTTGTATAGTCGGTAATAACGATGCCATCTTCATAGCGTAAATCGTCGCCAATAATGACGCCAACATACTCAAACTCTAAACCTTGGCATGTATGAATACAGCCCGCTTCATCCACGGATGCTTCCGCAATTGCCCAAATATCATTCCCTAAATTCCAGCTGATTGAAAAATCATACTCTTCGATGACGATGTCATGTACGTCACGATTATTTTTCTCACCCGAAATCCATTCCCAGCAGTAGCCTGCCACAATTCGAGCCTTATTGTTAACTTTATTTTTCTCTTTAATCATATTACGTAGCAAATTTGGCGAGTCTACTATTTGAATATCGTAATCCATCCCTAAATCATTATTATTTGCTGTTTCACGAATTCCAAGGACATCATCTAACCACGCAATATAGCCATTCGAACCATCACATCTAAATTGCGAAGCTAATTCTCCTTCGTATACTTGCAAACCTAATTCATCAGCAAATCTTTTAATTAGCTCCACACTACCAATATCCTTTAATGTCACTCGTTGTGCCTCATCAATGAAAAACACACTGAACTTCGCACTATTCATAAGCTCCTTTACTTGGTTTTCACCAAGATTACTGAATAAGCCTGACTTTTCATTTAATCGATGTGCCTCGTCCACTATTAAAACATCAAATTCATTTTTATCAGTAGCATGGAAACTTCCTGAACCTTTAAATAGGTTATCGATACTTTTCTTCTTCATTGTACCTTTCAGCTTTGTTGCATAGACATCTCGTGGCGCACTATTTTTCGTTACATACATTGCAAAATAATCGTCCTGAATCAGCTGTACTAACAGGTTGATTGCTAATACAGATTTCCCTGTACCTGGACCACCTATTACAATGAAAACACCTTTTTTATTCTCTGCAATACAGCTTGCTGAATAATCTAAAATTTGCTCATACACTACCTTTTGATCATCAATCATTACAAACTCTGGATTACCCTGAAGCATTGCAGCTATACTATCTTGAAGCGATTTAGAAGGCTTAATTCGACCATTCTCAATTTTTGCAATGATACCATTTTCATCACCATATTTAATATATTTTTTTATAAATTGGCGAAGTTGCTCCATTTCGCCTTTTCGGAAAACCGGTGACTTTTCAATATACTCTGCATAATGTTCATCTAATAATGGATCATTTTCTTGAATGAAATAATTATGTAGATACGCACATGGCTGAAGATGAATTGGTACATTTCGGACTTCTTCATTGAAGTCTTCAATTAAACAAGAATAACTCCAAGCCTGATAAGACGGATGTGTCGTTGGACGCTTTGAGCCACCCAAATAAGTTTCTACCACAACGGCATCAAGGCGATCATTTTTTTCTACCGTTTCCCATTGCTTCAGTTCAACAATGACTGCATGGTCCTCTACTCCGTCATTACCTGCAATAATAAAATCGACACGCTTCCCTGTGTTCGGAATTTTAAATTCAATATGGCGCTCTCTAAGCTCCCCCAATGTGCGAATCCGAATACCTGATTTGTACATCAACTTAATTGCGCAGGCATCTCTAAAGCCTATAAAGGTAGTTTGGTCAATCAATCGAAGAAGCCTATCTATATCTGATTCCTTTGCTCCTTTTTTCACTTCTTTATCAATTTTAATTTGAATATTGCTCCAGAAGCGGTCTTTAATCCAACCATTATTATAAAACTTACTTAATACGGCTTTAATTGATTTTAATCGAATTAATTTAGTCGCTAGTGTAACCTCTAAAACATCCAAATAGTGATACAGCTTATCAATATTAATATCCTCTACATATTTGATATGGCACATTTCTATAAATTGCTGAAAAATATACGCATAGCTTTCAATTGTGCGTTGTCTATTGCCAGCAATACGCATTTGATGAAAAATCGTTTCAAGTGCTTTTTGAATTTCTTTATCATCTTTCCTTAGCTCTTTTTGTTTGTTCGATATAGCTACCACATCACCACTTACTGCAAATACGCCATGTTTTCTACTTCTGGACATACAAAAAACCTCCCAATTTTTTAATTAGAAGGTCTAAGAATCGTTCAAATATGTTATTTTTCCATAGGGATGAAAATAGGGATATTCAACAAGAGTACAACTCCCGTTCAATATCCCTAACCTCGAAAATCGTTGATATACCGCCGTTTATAGGCTGGCAAAAAATGGAGACGGCGGGAGTCGAACCTGCGTCTTTTTAAAGTGCTATAATAGCTTCGCTTATTATGGTTTTTAATTGTTAATAAAAATCTTTGACCAAGGCTTTGACCAAGGTTTAATAAATTACCTTACGGAGGCAAGTTTATAGAGTTTTCACGAATTTGGTTCGGGGACCTTCTAATAATTAGTATATATTAATTGATTACAAACTAAAAGAGAACCTACGATTCTCTATAGGTTCTCTCAGTAATTAATATTCCCACTCAATCGTTGATAAAAAACCTTTATGAATGAAGTTTTAATAGGACCAACTAATTTTATCCAATCTTTCTAAATATCTTTTACCAATATCCGGTTCTATACTATATATAAAGTGAACCTTGCCATATAAATATTCTTTAAAAAATGATTTTTCAGACATACCTATTTTTTGTAAATGATTATACACTCCATATTTTTCACAAAAGTAAATATGTTTTTCAACTTCCTTTTTGAAGACTCTTCTAACTTTAACACCCTTATTTACTATTAATCCAGTGACCATCTGAGTTTGATTTTGATATTGAAAACGCTCTTTCCCTTGATTTAATTCAAAACCAAAAAATGCAAGAGTTTTTTTAACAGTATCTGTCTTAGAAATAAGCGAAGAAACATCATTTGAAGAAAAAGTCATATCATCCGCGTACCTAGAATAAGAAAAATTAAATCTATCCGCTATTTTTTGCAACGAATCATCCATTTCTTTACAATATATATTAGATAATATAGGACTACAAGGCGAACCTTGAGGTAGATGACCTTCATATGTTAGTAAATTAGTTAATGCATATGCAATTTCAGAAGAATACCCTAGATTATAAAAAAGGAAATATATTTTTTCATCAGATATATTCGGAAAAAAATCTTTAATATCTATTGTATAAACAACATTCTTATCAATATGATGTTTAGCATTTACTAAAATATTTGAATTTCTTTTAAAACCTGTAGCACATGGACTCACTTCTAAATAAACCAAAATGTTATCTAATATCCATCTTTGAATTTTTTTCAAATTTAAGCTTGGAGAATCAATTGTTCTGTACCCACCATTTCTTTTAGGAATACTAAATTCACTGTATAAATATTCAGTATTAGCAATATAATGAGACAGAACAGAATATTTAATACCCATTAGTTTAGAGAGATGTTTAATATCAAAAATAACAGGTAGGTCTTTTTCAATTAAGTTACTAGCATATGCTAGACATCTATCGATATATTTTTTGGAAAACCTTCTGGGTCCATTCTCCATTTGTTCCTTTAATCTATTAATATATTCCATTACAATTTAATCTCCTAAATAAAACGTCTAGTTTCTACCTTAATTCATTGTTTTATACACTTTCATCGCTTGTCGATGTAACAAATAAAAATTGCAAAGCAATTTTTGTTTTAGTGATTAAAAAGTGCTCTTCTTTTTAATCACTAAAGCAATAAAGTGGCATTAACGATGACTGAGACTCTCAGTCAATCTAGAAACTAGACAATTATATTATATCTTCCTTGAATTTTTTGTCAAATCTTTTCGGTATATAAATTTCATCAAATCTTAAGGGCTCATTTACAAAAAGATTCTCTTCCCCAACATCATCATATTCTTTTCGATATAAATTTAATTCTTTAAGAATCTGTACTCCTATCTTAGTTAATTTAAAATAGTTTTCTAGTTCTATTAAACCGTCTTTCAGTAAGTTTGATAAAATATTATCTAACTGCTCAGTTTGTAATCCAAATATTTTTAATATTTCATCATAAGAATAACTTGCTTTAACGTTATTAAAATAATGAAGAATTAAGATTTCTTTATATCCCATATTCAAACCTACCTATTAGTTACTTTTCTATTCTCGTAATTCTGACGCTTTCTATTAGGAGCAGATATTCTTACAAATAACCTCTTCCATTTATCAGGTTTATGTTTTGAATGATACCAAAAAGCACTTACAGTATTATTCGGGATATTATGAGAAAATAAAATTAATAATTCAGAGTTTTTATAACCCAAAATATTCCTATTTCCTTTCCCCCATAAACCTTCTTCAATGTGATATAATCTCTCGTATTGTTCTTTTGATAAAACGTTTGCTGCAGATAAATCTTTAGCTAAATCACAATAAATAAACTCAAATTGTATATCTCCGTATTCTTTAATAATATTTTCAAAACTATCCAAAGATTTTTTTGTTACTACTATAAACAAGAAAGTAACTTTTTTCCCTTTCATCAGTTCATGATGCTCACCAATAAATTCTTTAACTGTATCTCCAGTTCCAGAAATATCATCAACAAATATTAAGTTTTTATACTCCTCTGAGTATTTTATATCCGTTAAGATAGTGTCTCTATATGGAAGAAAATTACTCCCCCTCATGACTTCTTCTCTTTCAATCTCTTTTATAATTTGTATCATATCGTTTGAACCACTATGTCTTCCATCAGTAGGTGTTAAAGGTAAAATTACAGTTGAATAAAAATTATTACTAAGTTTTTTGAGTTCAGAGATTTTCTCTTTTAATTTTTTCTTTATCACTACCTTAGGATAAAACTCTAAATTAAATAACAAAGAGGTTAATAGATTTTCATCTCCATCCACTTTTGAATTCTCTAGCCATTCAATATACCTTTTTCTAAAATTTTGGAAGTATAATTCGTCTCTATACTGTCTTCTTATAACATTTAAATATTCTTGAATATCTTTCGACATAATCTACATCCTTTATACAATTATAACCACATTTTAACATAAAATGATTTACTTTGAATCGTTTAAGTTTTATAAACAGTAACATAACTTTACCAGTTGGTATTGAAGTATCGAATGAATCCTATATAGATATGAAATCCACATCTTTTTATTTTAACAGCTCAGTAAGCTCGTACAATTACTTTGTACCTAGTGCTAAACGGTCTTACTTACACACATAACGAATAAATCGATTTTGGTTGCTGCCTTCATTGTAATACAACTAAATACTTTTTCTACATATTAGACAATCTTTATTCCTTTTAGGTCTGCATAATTTTGAATTACTCGTTCCTCCATATCTACATTCTGTTCTTCAGTACTTACACGATAATAACCAATAATTCGACTCAAAAAACCCTCTTTTCTATATAGTTATACATTTTTTATACTTTTTAACAGACTAGTTTATAGACGAATTCAAAAAAAAGAGAGCATAAACGTTGAATTATGCTCAATCTTTAACTCGTCTATTAAACGAAGGTTTTATGTTTAAACTAAATATTATTTGAATCATTAATCTCGAAAGGTCTCTTTAGTGAACCACCTGAGCCAATAGCATATACAGTTGGACTAATGATAAGCTTATTATCAACAACTTCTATATTTCTACACACTCCGATTAAAATTATTTCTTTGTTGGTTCCCGATAAATGATAACTAACAGCAGAACTATTCATACAAAAAAACTCATCATATGTAAATGTAATTGAAAGGTTTTTATATTTTTTGGTATTCGGAATACAACCCCTTCTAATCCTTTCCATACCTGTTTGGTTCTTATTTGTACGGCTTTTATCGTTACCAAAGTTAAACTTCCCTTGGTATATAAAGCTTTTATTTTGTTCTAAAATATTCTTTACTTCCTCTATATTCCCCCAGGAATTATTTAAATTGATAAAATCTATTTTTTGGCTTACTAGTTCCATTAATGAAGCATAGTAAATTCTTAGGTGTACTGCTGTTCCAAAATCTTTACTAATCCACAATTTACTATTTTCTATATTTTCATTTATTCCAGGCATTAAGTGCCCTTCCCTGCTAATAACCCCCATTTTTAATAATATTTCATACGAATCAGCTTGAGTTACATCAACTTTATTATTTGAAATCCATTGCAAAAAACCAGGATGAAAATAATACCAATAATCAGTGGTTTCTTTCATCAATTTCAAGACATTATTTTTTGCAATTTCTGCTACTTTTTTCACCCAGGCATCTTTAAACGTTTTTAATTTTTGAGGAGTTAACTTATCTGTCAATAGATTTTCTTTTGTTAAACCAATATGCGCTTCCGCATGATGATTGGAACATAAAACCACAAGATTTTCTTCATCGTGACTCGTACTATCTTCCCAAGGATGGATATGATGTAAAATCACTCCATTTCCATAGTTGTAACATATACAACAACACCTACTAGATTCTAACATTAACTTGTTATAGGTTTTAGTTGGAATAGGAGGTCTGCCCTCTGCTCTAACTATTTTTATAATCTCACAAGCTTCTTCATCAAAATTGCTGATGAACCAATCATCTGGCATATATTTAATTGCATTAAACGTAAAACCCATATTTAAAATTAGTTGTACTTGTTTTTCCGAAAAACCTTTCTTTGTAAGTCCTTCTTTTGTGATTTTTTTTCCCATTTCCATACCACCTTGTTTTTATTATCTTAATATCACCAATAATATTTTACTTTCTATTATACTACTAAATAAATCTCCGATTTTATTTACACACAGAGTAAAATCAGAGGAGGATTTTATCCAGGCGATAAATGTTGGACACGATTATGTTTTGTATAATTAAAACTAATATTGCACCAAAACTTTTCTATTATCCAACCGTTGTTATAGAACTTGCTAAGAGCAGCCTTCGTTGACTTCAAGCGTATGAGCGTTGTTGCAGGTGTTACCTTTAGTACATAAAGATAGTGATACAACGTTTCAACTGTAATGTCTTCTAAATATACAAGTTTGTTAATTGCCTTAAACAGCCCAATGATATATTGATAGCTCTCAATCGTTCGCTGTCTTTTTCCTGCTATACGCATCTGTTGAAACACTACTTCAAGTGCACCTCCAATTGTTAGAGAATCTCGCTTTTACACGCGATTTTCTGTTGGCATTACAACTTACAACTACATCACTATACGGAGGCAAGATTTTAGGT
Source organism: Lysinibacillus sp. FSL K6-0057 (assembly GCF_038630885.1). Classification (NCBI taxonomy): domain Bacteria; kingdom Bacillati; phylum Bacillota; class Bacilli; order Caryophanales; family Bacillaceae; genus Lysinibacillus; species Lysinibacillus sp. FSL K6-0057. Next base: position 4,058,679 of record NZ_CP152047.1, read on the forward strand.
GATAAGATTTTCTCTTTATTGCAATCACTTACAATTTAATAAGCGTGGATATATACTCATTCTAACTAAAGGTTTTATATGTTAACGAGAGAACATTTTAAAAATTTTTTCAAGCTCCATTTAACATTTATTTCGTTTATTTATCACCGTAAAATACTATCCAACAAACAATCTAATTCTTTAAAGATTATAGTTTAATGAAAAAGCAGCGTCTAACAATTTAGACACCGCTTTTTATTTTAAATACTATATCTTAAAAATAGTTAAACTGTTATACCTTCTTCTTTTAAAATATCTTTAAAATTTTCCTGCATAACATCTTTGAGAGTAAGGTTTGATGCTAAATCTAAGTTCCCTTCGTTAATTATTATTACAAAAACATTTTTTATATAAATTAAATTTAATTTCTCTACAACTTCAATAACATAATCAATTAAAGCCACGTCAATCTTAGTTAGTTGTTTAAAATTTAACAAATCCGTTTCAGTACTATCTGTATGATGAATTAATTTAGAATAATCATTATATAGTGTATCTAGTAACTCCTTATCTTTAACATCAAAGGTTTCAAGTCTTTCGGACATTTTACGACGCTCGTGTCTCCTAATTGAGCCTTCTTCCAAATGCAGATGATAGCTTCCATAAATTATTCTATACAATTTTTCAATTAATAATCTGATGAGAGCATCAATTAAATACTTATCGTTTAAAGGAATTAATAGTAAAATTCTACTATAGTATGTTCTATATTCTTTCATCAAATTATAAAAATTTCTCGTTAGATATTCATCTCTATTAAAAAATGAACTAGAAATATAAACATCATTTATTAAATAATACAAACGTTCCATATTTTCTAATTCTTCACTCTGCATATTTTGCATATATAGTGGGTAGTTATCTTTCAAAAAATCTAAATATGATTTGAACATTAATTTTTTTTGCATATTCTAACCCTTATTTCTTGAATATTTATTTATAAATTTAGTTGTTTCTGATGAGTCTATTAATTGTTTTTCTTCCATCTGTTTCAACACAAATTCTTTAAAGGTAGATAAATTAAAATTAATTTCTTCAATTTCATTCTTATCAATTTCTCTTATAACTTTAGCTATAAGTGCCGTCCTATTAGAATATAAATACTCACCTATTGGATTTTTTAATTTAAATAGTTCCAACATATCTTTAATATCTTTGTTATATTCAAATATTTTTTTTGATAAAAGCACTGGTATAAGAACCGAATAAAATTCCATTTTAACTTGGTCTAGTTCAGCTTTCGGCTCCAGAAGTCGAATCCTTCTCCAAAGAAGTTTCATTGTCCATCTCCTCAATTCTAACAATCAATTCATCACAAATTTTAGTCATAATATCGTCTAGGCTTTTATCTTGCCTATCAACAATACTTTTTTCGAAGGGAGCTGTAGCTAATTTATTTGACTCATAAAAAATACTTTCAAAAATATGTATTTTATTTTCTAATACTATATCTGAATCTTTTAAACCCTCTATGTAATCTTCTTGTCTTGGTCGTCTACTTAAATTTACTCCCGTCCATATTACGCCTAAATTCTTAGGCTGTCTTTCTTTAAATACACCATTTCTCTGTGCTTTTACTATGTCTTTTACTACTCTTTCTAATAAATCTACACCTAAAACTGAATACGCATCTGGAACTGCTGGTACAAAATAATAATCGCTCGCATAAAATGACATTTCTGTATAAACAGAATATGTGGGTGGGCAATCTAAAAATATAAAATCATACTCACTACGTAAACTCTCTTCTAAAATATAGTCCATTAACTTATTAGGTGTGCTAGGATTATTCTGTCTTTGAATAAAAATAGTCTCTAATTCTCCCGGCATTAAATCTAAATTTTCTGTTAAACTAAGTATTACTCGCTTTCTATCTGCTCCCACCATATCTTCTTTAAATATATTATCCACAGAACATTTATATTCTAAAACCATTTCACCAGCTTCGTTTCTAGTATAAAAATTAGTATCTTTTGAATACTTTTCTAATAAAGATTGTGTTAGATTAGCTTGCGGGTCAACATCAATTAATAAAACCTTTGTAGGATTTTGAGTACCATCTGTTGCTTCAGTATTATAATATGTAGACAGATAAAGTGCTATTTCTCTACAAAGTGTAGTTTTACCTACTCCACCTTTCATATTAATTAATGAAATTACCTTTCCTCTCTCACTCACAAAATAACCTCCCCGAATAATATACTTACATTCAATATTATTACATAAATGACATTGGAATACCTCTAAATATAATATATTTATTCTTTAATTATTTTGTAAACCGTCGCCCGTCCAATCCAATTTCCTTTGTACTTTCTCCACCTTTAAATAGAACCCTTACTTTCTATTTTATCTTTTCTTCAATAACAGGTCTCCTCCCTTTTTTAACCCGTTTATGTGCTGCCACTAATCCGGGTTTAGTTCGTTTCTTGATAATATTTCTCTCAAATTGTGCAAATATCGCCAACATACCAATGTAACAATTACTCAATAATTTTATTTTACCAATTTAAGGAGTTCAATAAAACTCGATTGACGGTCACCTTGTTCATAAAGGGGATTGTGATAAAAAACTTGAAAGTAAATCTGAATCCAATGAGAGTAAATCCATACAACCAATATGCAACTAGTTGATTTTTGAATATATTTATTACTCATTTCTTTTAGCTCATCAGCAAATCCATTATCTTTGTTATTCTTAAAGCTGCTTTCCGTCCCCCATATATTATCCTTTTCGGACATTAATAATAGAAAATATACCTTTAATTAATTCATTAATTTATCTGTTCCTAGACGGTCGGCTACATTATATTTTCCTTGTACCTACCCAATTTTTGAACACAAAAGAAAATGAGAGCAATTCATCGTTCTTTTCTGCGATGGTTTTATAGACATTTTTTTGTTTATTTCTTCTGCTTGTTCAAAATTTATTTTCGCAATTTTTTAAATAGCAGAAAATATTTTTAAACAAAAAAAAGCAAATAGGGCTAAAACGTTGATTTAACAACTCTTATAGCCCTATTCTGAAATAAAATATCCACCCTTTCCACCTAGCTCCTTGTTAATGGGAGATACTTTTTTATTAATATTAAAAGTTCGGTGTCTGAGTAAGATTTTAAATTTAACTGCATACGGTTGTTAATTAATATAATTAATTCTTGGATAGCGGGTATTAGAAATTTGAAACTATTTCTATGTTTTTCACAAATAATTAGTTCTTGATTTTCGTGATATTGTAATTCTGGTAATCCTCTTTCGCGTATTCTTATAAACAACGCCATGCTTATAGTTTCACGGTGTTTATGTAACAAGTCATTTTTTGTTTGGTCTCTTCTAACTTGTATTCTTTTTTTGTGATAATTACCATCAAATTCAATTCCTATAAGTAAGGAACATTCAAATAAATCTATTTCAATACGATGCCCTTTTTCCCATGTTATATCTAAATATTTCTTATCAAAATCTCCGATTATTTCATTTAGTATTAATTTTAACAATCGTTCCGCCCTCGAAAACTTATGAGAAGAGTTATGGATTGGACACCCTTGATTTTGTGAAGTTTTGTGTCGTACTTCTTTTAAATAATACATTCCACACAGGTTACACCAAAATGGATATTTATCTGAAGTGCTTGGTAATATCAATTCAGAATCAAATGCAGGATGTAACTCTTCAGCATAATCTGGATATTTAACTTTAAGATTATTATATGGTGTTGCTTGTTTGCCATTGCACATTGGACATGCAATATGACCATATGTGAAATCCGCACATTTCTGTTTTTTCACTTCGTATATGCCCCAATGATGTTCTTCACATTTCACATAAATGTAATCATTAGAAGTTGCAGCTTTAATAGAAGGGAGATACCCCATTGCACTATTTCTTTCCTTGTGCCAGTATTTTTCAATATGTTCGTTCTTAGCTTTCGTTTGCACACTTGCTTCTATATTTGTGCCTTTGCAAAATTGACATACAACACCTCCTCTTACCATGGTTTGGTAAACTTTCTCCGGTGATTTTACTGTCAATGGACAATTAGGATTATTAAAATCACACTTCCAGAATGCACTGTATTTATCTTTTACCGTAATCTCATTAAAGCATTTCCCAATTACTTTTTTGTTTTTTTCGGTTGCCCATAATGATAACATTTTCTTTTTTGCTCCCAATTCATTGCTCATTTTAAGTCACTCCTTACTTTTCTATAAGGACATTCTGTTAAAAAGATATAAATTTTATACAAAAAGTATTTATTATTCTCATTTCTTTATAAAAAAATACATTTTTCCGTAAATTATTTTTTACATTTTTTAAAATCAACAGTGTCTAGACCGAGTAAATATAGGTTTTTTAATAAATGAAAAGGAGCACTACTGAACCTATAAGTCCAACAATGCTCCTTTATTTCTATTTATTATTAAAGTAAAATCTTGAGATGGAGTCGATTTAGGATATTGTCTGCGAATAGTATTATATAACACATCGGTACTATCCTCCCTGATATAATCTTTAGCAGTTTGAAATGCTTTCTGTATCATAGAATCAAACCAAGATTATTTAATAATCGCTCAAATAATAAATAAAGGTTTCATTTTTTAGGCAACGGAAACTGCTGCATGAAATGCAACAAAGCAGCAGAAGTCAAATCAATCGACGTTACATAGCCCCAATCCTTAACGTATTGAGTCCAATCATCGAGAACTTTCGAGCGAAGTTTGAAACTCGTCGCTTTAGCATCTTGACCAATCACTTGTTGTAACAACGGCTCAAAAGATTTATGCTCATCCCCTTGCAATTGTTTATAATCTACCAACATGAGTTTTAATAAATCCCAATCTACATCATTCGGCATTGTATGTGTGTCATTAATTGATTCTGTTGTTGTAGTTGTCAATTCATCTTCCAACTTTGATTCTATTGTTTTTTGTTTTCTACTTCCGATTATTAGATTACTGTGAAAAATTTTGTCTTCTGGAACAAACTGCTTTATTTTTACATCGTACAAATAACCCTGTTCTTTTAAAATGCTTTGCACGAACTGATGAGAAACATTATACTCACCATTTTTAAAATCCTTTGTAGTTTTACCTTCAGCTTTCAACTCAAGCATTCTAGCATTAGCAACCTCGATTTGTGACTGTAAATTCAATGCTCGATACTCTTTAATATTCAAATATAAACCCTCCCTTTTACATTCATATTCTCCCATCGAATTTCTTCTTTTGTTGTTAATGGGAACGTTATAGAGATTTTATCAACCACTTTTTTAAAAAAATTTACAATAAGAAAAGCAAAAATGAGAAGGGGGCTTTTTACAATTCAAATAAATAGCTAAACAATTTAGTTATTTGAGTTTCTTTCAAAATAACTTTTTCATATTGTTTTCCTTCTAAATTCAATTCACCTAACTCTTCTCCATATAATTCACTTTGTTCAATTGGTGATGCAAAGAGATAGTATTCGAAGATTACTTTTCCTTTATCTCTTTGCCGATGGTTAATTAAAGCAAAAATTGGCCCCTGCATATCGTTGAGTGCAAATACACTTATCTCTAACATAGGTATCATGAAGAAATATACTTCACAGCTCTCTTTTACATTAGAAGTATTCGTTACTGTATAAACTACTGAATTATTATATTCAAGCTTTTGTTTACTAACTTTTATCTTTTTGGAAACTGGTAAAATTTCTTTTTCCCATTTATTTAATATTTCATAAACCGTTTCAATTGTATCTCCATAAAAACAAAACCAATACTGGTACGACAACGACTTACCTAAATTAATAATGTTGTTTATATTTGAAATCATCGCCTCAACATAGCCCGAATCATATACATCATCTTCATATCCATCTAAATTCATTAATATTTCATTAATATAAATAAATGCTTGGTTAATGGAATCTAGTATTTTAACTACTGATATTACATCTGCACGTCTATTGTTAACCAAATATATCTTTCCTTGATAGAAATTATTAAGCACTATAAAAGTATAACGACTAATATCGCAAAGATGTTGAACACGTTTAAGTGATTCTGTATAATCAATTTTTCGACTGTCTTGATACAAAATAGGATGTGAAATACTTCCGTCTAATTTTACATTTTTTAATACATCAATATCAGATAAGTCTTTTAAAGTGAGTAGCGTATTATAATCAGTCAATATATGTTTGTTAAAAGCTTCTATAGCGTCGTATAAACAATTTACAGTTACTTGCAGATATTTCTCATTTATCAGTTCTAAGTCCTCCGTTTCAATTATTTTTTTATAATAAGAAAGGCTTTCTTCAGTCATTTCTATTCCAATCTCAAAGTAATTCACCTAAATCATCTTCTTTCTCTATATTTTTCTAATCGCAAGCGCACATCTCTTTTTATCGTAATAATCAGATATTTACCCCCGTAAAATATTGCTTACACTTGCCCACAACCTCCCTTGATTAACCTTTAATTTATTTTCTTTTTTTACTTTTCTCATCTCTCCTTTCTTAAAAAACACGACAAAAAAAGCATCCGTTACATATAGGAAACACAGTTTTTTTTAAAACTGTAAATCTATAAGCACGAATGCTAATTGAAGTAGTTATTCATAGATTTGGTAGCACATTATAATTTGTGCATATTTATATTATAACACAAATTTTCATAAAAATATTTTATAGATAGAATCAAAGGCTACAAAATACTTAGATTATTAACAAAAGCAAGGACATCACGCTGTCACGACATTTTTTTCATTATTCCTATAAAAAAAATTGCATAATTTCTTGCATAAGCCCTTCTGCAATTTTATATTGTTCGGAGGGAATATAAGAATTCATTTTTCCGTCAGCTCTAGCCAATATACTAGCTCTATGGCGCCATCAAGGCTACTATCCAGGAATATATGCCAAGTAGTACTTTATTGTGTCGGGACATAGTAAGACACTAGAGGTTATCAATAAGTGGAACCGCTATCATCTGTTTTAAATATCTCCTTATGTCTCGTGCGTTATTTAGTAGGTTTACTTGACTCTTTAACAAGTCAGGAATAGATTTCCCATTAATTTCGCATTTTTCTATGATATCTCTATCTGCCTGCGTAAACTTTAATAACTCCTCTTCATATATATTATCTATTAACTTCTCTTTTGTTTCATTAGAAAAATGTGAAAATGCAATGAATGCATCGAAGCGAGAATAAATAGCCTCACCCAAATTTTTACGAATATCATCTTCCGACAAATAATTAGAAGTACATAGTATAATTGCATTTTTCAAGTTCACTTCATAATACTTATCAGAATAGATTCCTTCATCAAACAATTGATAAAAAGCACTAAAAAAAGTTCTATTACACTTATCAAATTCGTCTAATAGAATTATATTAGATTCTCTATCTATTAAATCTTTTGCAAACGAGTTACTTCTATCCCCAAAGATATAACTATAAAAGCTTTCGTTATGGTACATTGAAAACTGTTTTCTTAATAGTTTTTTACCTTCATTTACTATTTGATTAATTAAATAGGCTGTTTCTGTTTTTCCTACTCCTGGAGGTCCATATAACATTATTATTTTCGGTTTTATATCATTAGGTACGGTTAAGTCATATAAAGAGCGTAGAATATCTTTCTTAACATGCTCCTGACCAAATATCTTAAGACTAAACTCTTCTTTTAATTGTTTTAATGAATACTTATCAACCCTTGAATAATTGTAGCTATCAATCTCAACTTCAAATTCTTTACTATATATTTGAAGTTGATTATAAATACGTGTTGGTGGATTATGAAGGTAAATCTGGTCATATTTTAAAATCGGTTGATATAAAAGAATCCCTACTATAAACATTTCAATAAAAGAACTAGTCACTCCTCCATATTCTTCTGTAGATACAATTAAAGAATCATATGTATTTATTAAATCATCTTCTATAGGGTTTGTTCTTCTTGCATCACTCCATCTAACTAATTCAGATAAGTTAATTGTTTTTTCGGTAGGTATAACTGAATTAAAATAACTTTGTGGTCCATAGAATATATTAAATTTCATTATTTCCTACACCACCTAAAATCACATCGTATAATTTGATACGATTATTATTCGGAATATTTGCTCCTTGAACATTCATTAATCTATCTACATCTATTGTTTCTTGTGGTGTTGTTGAATTACTCCCAGATAGCTCATTTTGTATAAGTAATTCATTTTCTGTGCAATCTCCTACTTCAACTGCTATATACATAAGATTCATTTTAGGTAAATCTGTTAACATATATGCATTTTTAAATACATTAATATTAAAACGAAGTATAGCTTTATCTTCCCCTTTAAAAGCTAATAATTCATAGTATCCTTTAGCTGCTGATAAGATTTCATCTACGTTTTGAAGATTAAAATCTCGAATACCTTCTATTGCACCCGAGTCCTCTTTTAGAATCTTCATATAAGGGGCGTACATTTTTAAATACGCGAATGAATCCTTCAAAGCATATACTTTATAATCTTTGAGCTCTACAACCTTATTTTCATCCAAAAGTTTCCCTTTTAATGTCAAAAAGTCAGTTAAAATAGTATTTGTAACAGTCTTAGTTGCTAAGGAATCTTTCTCATGCGAAACACTGGTACTTACTTTTGTACTAAAAGCAGCTTTAACAATAGTTAAAAAACCAGTTCCTGCCCCTACATCAACGCTACCTTCAGCATTACCTTTTAGACTCACAGAACCGGTTTGTTCATTGATTTCAGTTATTTGTCCCCCATGTTCCATAAGTAAAATATCTGTTGCAGACCCTTCATCAAAATAAATAATTTTCTTCATAAAAGCATCCCTCGCTATTCCAATATTCTCCTATTAATTATATACTTATCAATAAAAATATTGGTGGAAAAATGAAATAACTTTTGACTCTTCAGAATACAAGTACTCTCAAATTCTACCACCCTATTTTTCTCTAAAACACTCATACTCTGTATTAATTAAAGACCTGTATAATATATTTCGAACTAATAATATTCCAGAAAAGAGGTTAAAGTATGTCCTTTACTGCAAAAGTATATCGTGTATTAATTGCTTCTCCTTCTGATGTTTCTGAAGAAAGAGAACTCATACCTAAAGTACTACATAAATGGAATACTAATAACTCCGCTCATTACAGAATCGTCTTTCTTCCCGTAAAGTGGGAAACACACACTATTCCAGAGATGGGGGAACGTCCTCAAGCTCTTATCAATTCACAAATAGTTAATTCATCTGATATTTTAATCGGAACATTTTGGACTAAATTAGGAACACATACTGGTGTTGCAGAGTCTGGAACAGTCGAAGAAATCCAAGAATTTATGAATAGTTCTAAAAAAGTGATGCTTTATTTTTCTATAAAGCCAGTTATGCCGGACTCTATAGAGCCTGAACAGTATAAAAAATTAAAAGAGTTCCGTATACATTGTCAATCAAAAGGTTTGTATGATACATATGATTCATCCGAACTCCTAGAAGAAAAACTGTTAAATCATTTAACTCTATTTGCACAATCTAACTCTAATGAACCTATTTCGAACGACTTAATAACAACGAATCAACTTTCAGTTGCGTTTTATCACCCTAAAATTCAGAAAGCAAAGAATGTATTCGATTTATTAAAATGGAATCACCTCACTACATCCGAATTTATTAATAATCAAAAGGAAGTTCTAAGTCAATTAACTCATGAACTTAGTACGACAAAACTACCTATCAGTGCAGGTAGAAATTCAGATAAAGCAGATTTTCTGAATACACCTGTTTCTATTTCGTCCGAAGAACAACAGGAGTATAGTGCCCTTTGTGAAAAATATCTTGGGATTAAATTAGATGCAAATTTTTTTAGTTTTGGAAATCTCAAAAAATCTTCATTACAAATTCCTACTTATTTAGGAGGTTCCCCTTCTTATGAAGGCACAGTAGAAGAAAGGGAAAAGTATAATTTATACACCAAATTCGAAAAGAAGCTTGATGAATTAAAGGGTTACTTAGAAACTTTCGCTTACCTTGAAAACTTTAATATTGCTCCGTTGATTTTAGTTAACTCGGGTCAGCAGTTTAATGAATCGATAACAGTTAAATTAAGCTTCCCTAAGGAAGTCCATATTTTAAACTATCAAAACTTCGAAAAACCTAATTATGCGACAATTAAAACTTTCACTAATGATTTTTTAAGTGCCATACTCCAACCAAAAGAAGATAGCAATATTTTGGAATATTATTCAAAAACTCAATACTCGCCTAGTGTATCTTCAGCTTTTGCAAACTTCTCTTTACATCGCTCTTATAAAGAAGAATGGGATGAAAGAAAGAGAAATTTTGAAGATAAAGCAGAAGAAATTTTATTTTTTGACCTCTATGAAAACGGTGAAAAACAGATTTTGAAATTCCAATTTGACGAATTAAACCCTTCAACTAGTATGTGGTTTCCTTGCTATATTCTTTTTACATCTTCAAATTCACTAAATATTGAGTATGAGATAACTTCAAAAAATTTACCACAAAAACTTACTGGAACATTAGAATACAAACTATAAAAAGTATAGCCATTCCTAAAAGGAATGGCTATTCTCTATAGAAGCTATGTAATTGAATGAACTGAGCTATGTGTAAGATTTCTACTTATTTAGTTCGAATTATCCTGTTCATTCAGTGATTATTTAGGTTTTTAAAGTATGTTGTTTTCTATTAATATGGCAACAATCCAAATAAAAATGTTCACAAGATGACAATTAAGTATAAAAATTGTATTTTAATAACATCACCATCTTAACATTAGTTACTTATTTTTTTGTACTTCTCTACAAATTCCAACATCATCTGCGTCATAACATCTTGTATCTTCCATTGATGAAATTTTGTTTTATACAATTCCTCGAACTCTTCGTATATATTATCTTGAACCTTAATACTTTTAGCTACATACTTTGCATCTATAGAACCTATCCTTTTATCAAGTTTTACATCTTGGTTTACCTCAAAGCATTGCATTTCTACCAGCATTTTCAATTCCGCAAAATGTTCATGTAAATAAACCATTAATTGCTTATCTTCATTTATACTATTTAATGTAGCAATTACATACTGTTTAGAGGCTCTATCAAATTTATAGCCTGCTGCTCGTATACCATTAGTTAATGTACTGGTAGACATGCCTAATTCTGCTGCTATTTTTTTCAACTCCTGCTTTTGCAATTCTTCATTTAACCATTTCACTTGGTCTTCTACTGATAACTTTCGATATTCATATCCTTTCACATTCTCACCTCCATTTACATTTGATTGTGTATCATATACAACCATTCTACAAAATATTACTTTTGCGAAACAAAAGTATGTTTAACCCCTATTAAAGTAAGCTAAATAATACTTTTTCTTACTCTGCTTTCCCTTCAAGTTTTTAGCTCTTCGAACTCCTTAGCCATTAATAAGACTTCCGAAAAGTTATAACTCCCCCCATATCCCCATACAATAGGTTGTTATTTCGCAACGGGAACACAAGTTAAGAGACAGCTGGTTTAAGATTCATTCCCGTTCCCGAAACAATGCAAATAAAGGAGGTGGCTCAAATAACAACTATTAAAACAATTACCAAACAGGAAATTAATTTACTTCATGCCTTTAAATCTTGTGGAGTAATGCTTCACGAATACATCCTTAGCTACATCTCCAATCATCGACTCTCGGTATTTATAAGAGGTGGGCTAATCAAAAAAGCCTCTACTTTTCTACATGGCAATAGCAGCTTCTTTATTTATTTTCTGTCTGCTAAAGGTAAAAGGTTAGCGTTGAAGGTTGGTATATCTGGACAGTGGTATCGGTCTGCATCCGTATCGCATGATATTGAGGTATTGAAGAAGTACATGTCATTGCCATTGGAAGCAAGGCTAACATGGCAAACAGAAAAGGAACTGCAAAATGTTCTCAACCAAACATTACAAAGCTATGAACAACTAAAGGATTACGAAAAAGTAGAAGAGATAACTGGTTTAATAAAAGATAAAAAGATTAGCGCTACGGATGGAGCTTATGAATCTAAAGGAAAGCTACAACTGTTTGAAGTAATTACTCGCAACTATACATTTGAAGACATCCTAGCAAAATTACTTTTTACCGATGCTTTAAATTGCCAAATTGAAATGAAATATACAAGATGAAGGGAGGAGTCATTATGATATCAACAACATACAAACAAAAGATTGCGGAAGAACACTTAGACGTCATTAAAATCATTTATTTTCTCGGAAAAGGGATTATGTGGCGAACACAGTTAAAACAGTATCTGCAATACTTCTTGCAAATGACGGATAAGAAAATTGCTTCAGCAATAGCTGCACTAAAGGATGCTGACATTATCCATATACACCGCTACTGCAATCGACAAGTTTTACGTCTTAAAAAGTTTGGTATCTACTTCTTAACCAAACAAACAAGAAAGAATACCGCGAGTATTACTTTTACAACGACTAAAGTATTAAAGAGTGCATTTATTAATGCTATTTTGCTCTATGAATTACACCAACGCGAACTCGATATGGAAGTAAACGAGTATATCAAAATGATTAAAAGTAATACAACATTACTGGCGAAGGATAAAAGCAACCATCATATACTGAGGCCTTTTTTGCAAAACCCTTTCTACAAGAATGGATGGGAAAAAATTCGTTCAGAGCTAGAAGTATTAGAAGAAATTAGACAGAACAATATTAACAGATTGAATCAACACCCCCTTACTAAAGAAAGTATATATTATTACGATTTTAACCTTAATGCCATCCAATCAAGAGGCGTCTATATCGGCGGTTGGCACTATTCTAACGCTTACACTGTTTATGATAAAAGAGTGAAGCTACATGGCCCCATTATCTATATTATTGATGCTAACAATAAATATCGAGATGTCGCGAAACTTGAGAAACTAATAAAAGAAATTCGAGATTACTTTGATTCTCTTCTTAATACGCCACAGGGCTTTACCATTCAATTCAAAATCATTGTAGAGGATGCAAAAACAGAAATGTCCTATCGTAATAATTCAGCATATAACACTCTTTGCGAGCACTCGGTATTGAATGAAATTGAATTGCTCAACCTCAACGTACTTCACGAAGTATTCGCCGGCGTTAATTTAATTAGATAACACTATCTATAGCGTTATATCTATTGTATTTTTGCATATGATGTAGCAATCTATAAAATGGAGTTGTTGCAACATGGCAAAAGGAGAGGCAATCACAATAAAGTTACGCGAGTCGCATATTGCTCGTATCAAAACAATTCGTAATCAATTACTTGGAGAGTTACAGATGGATTTAAAGGAATGTAAATGTGATATTAAAAAAAAGCATTTAAAAAATAAGCTAGACTACTTTAGTGGTTTAAGTATCGAGCGATTAGCAACACTCTGTTTTATTTCAGGGTTGACTGTTGATACGCTGGTTCCTGATTTAAAAAGAACAATTTCTCTACATGTAGTATTTAACAGTATTACAAATAGACCTTAGTCATAAATAGCTACCGTTCCAACGGTAGCTATTTATCATTTATATGAATCTTTTATAACTTTACAATAGATGGTCATTAGCTATTAATGTCATCAATAGTTATCTGATTTATACAACATATTAAATACTTTAATAAATCTTTTATAGCAAATGAATAATTCATCAATAACTCAACTATAATAGCTTGTTTTTAATAACAGAGGATTCTCGATTTGAGAAATATAAGGAGGAAATGAAGTTGACAGTAGATGTAACAACAAAATTAAACCCTGGAGCAATTATTAAGATTTTACGAAAGGACCGTGGCTACTCTCTTCGCGAATTAGCAAATGAAGCAGGTATTACCGCCTCATATTTATCAAAATTAGAAAATGACATCAACACAAATATTAGTTTAGCTGTATTTTCAATGTTGTGTAGAGCACTCAATGCAAATCCTAAAATTTTTTTAGACGAGGACTTACAATCAAAGCTTATGCATCCTATGGATTTACACGATTTTTTCTTAATGCAAGAACTGCATTATAATGGTTCGCCACTTACTTCTGAACAAAAAGAATTAATGCTTGCTGCTATAATTAATAGTTTAACAGATGAATAATTCACCAATAGCAAGTAGATGATTCTGCTTGCTTTTTGGTTTGTTATTTTATTACATTAAATACAACATTAAAAGTGTGAGGTGATATTATCATGACCAAGGACAAAAAAGTAAATCAAGGTCTTCAGCCAAAAACGAGCACTGATAAATCCACTAAAATTAAAGCAAGTTTCGATAAAGCTGTAAAGAAAAATGGGGAAGCATTAAAGAGATTATCTAACTAAAGATAACCTCTTCCTAATGATATTCACATTACACTAATTATTTTTTAGCTTGTGGAAGAAAAGTATTCGAACCTTTAAACCTCACGATACAACCAATAAAGTCTTGTTTTCAAAGGAGAAATTTAATTGAAAAAAGTAGCAATAATCGACGAATTAATAAAAAGTGAGATACCTAAATCTTTTACTTTAGAAAATAAATTTACACATATCCGCGGTTTTCATGGTTGTCGTCCTTTAGACATACATACTTACTACTCCAAAGGCATTCAAATGCTTGATAAGGAACAACTACTGCATGAAACATTATATCGTTTAAATGATATCTTCCTTGATAAAAAAAGCATTATAGAGGTATTTGAAAAACATTGGCAGTCGGAAGCTATTGAAAGAAAAAGTATCTGGTTCACTGTTTCAAAGCAAGAATTATTGAAACTATTCCTACTGAGTACCTAAAATGTTTGAAAGATAACATAAAAAACAAAGACACTAGCGGTGGTTTTAAATCTACCTCTCCTATTTCTAAAGATGATGTCATTGAACACCTTCATCCATTGAAAATTGTCGATTGGCACAATAAAGGAAGCTATTATCTAAATCAAATGAGATAATAAATGATTAAGTATGAATAAATCATACCCTATGAATTATTCATATTTAATCTTTTTATCTTGCTTCCATTTTTAAATCAATCAAGTGATAAACCGTATGAGGCACATTGCGAATACATTTCGTTTCCTTAAAAATAACGCCTTTATCATGCAGCCTTTGAGTAAGCTTCGACAACGACGTTTGACTCTTCTTCCCCAAATGCTTAGCCAATTCTTTTTGACTCTCCCAACAGTTCCCACCTAAATTACCTGTTGCTCTAACAAAATAGATATACAACTTTAATTCGCTTCCAGTAAGAGTCTTTAATAACCAGTCAGCAACATCCATTGGAATCATGGTAAACCCATCCGCTGTATTAAAGTATGGATTTACATAGTATTCGTAGCCTTCTCCCTCTCTCCGATTCATCCGTTTCTTTATAATTAATTGATTCTGTAGTAACGGCTTTATATTCTTTTGTAAAGTTGAAATTGATACTCCTACTATCTCTAACAATTGTGTTGGTTATGGCAAACTAAAAATGTACCTTTCGGACATTAATTTATGCATGAAAAAACCACTTGTCAACATTATCCAATAAAGTTACACTCCTCGTTGGACCAACAACGTTTAACAGGAGGTAATATAGGAGATGTTGCAAGTGGTAGAAATTAATTATATCAGACATGAAGTTAATCATAAAGGGCGTTCCTACAAGGAAGTTGCAGAAAGCGTAAATCATGATCAACGTACAGTTAAAAAGTACGCTGATTTAGAAGAGTTTCCACAAAAGTTAAAGCAAAAACGCAAATCGCCCGTATTAGATGCCGTAAAACCGATCTTAAATAGTTGGCTTGAAGAAGATTTAAAAATGAAAAAGAAGTTCCAGCGTACTGCAAAACGCATGTATACGCAGTTAGTTGAGGAACATGGATTTAAAGGTTCAGCAAGAACTGTAAGACGTTATGTTAGCTCGCGAAAAGAAGAGTTAAAGAAAGAAGCAGAAAGTGCTGTACTTCCATTAGAGGCGCATAAAGGTACTGCACAAGTTGATTTTGGGAAAGCCCCTTTTAAATATGCAGGGGAAATAATAGATTTACCATTTTTAGTAATGTCTTTTCCTTATTCAAATACATTCTACTTTCAGGTATTTCCATCCGAAAATACAGAATGTCTATTAGAAGGTCTGCAACGTATATTTAAACGGTTAGGTAGCGTACCTAAAACAATTCGTTTTGACAATCTTTCACCTGCGGTTAAAAAGATTCACGCAAAGGGAGAGCGTGAGTTAACGGACATGTTCGAACGTTTTGTTTTACATTATGGATTCGAATATGAATTCTGTAATCCTGGCAAGGGAAATGAAAAAGGACACGTTGAAAACATGGTGAAGTATTCACGAAACAACTATTTATTACCTGCGCTATCGCTTACAGATTTAAATGAATTGAATGAGCAATTATGGGAAAAGGCTGAGAAAGACTGGGAACGGATTCACTATGAAAAGAAGCGAAAGCAGTCTGAACTTCATTTAGAGTCCGTCGCAAAACATTTAGTTTTACCAGAAAAGGAGTTTAATTGCGCTCGTATCATGACTGCGAAAGCAGACAAATCTGGATTTGTGCACATCGATTCAAAACTTTATTCTACTTCCCCGCGTTTTGCGCAAAAGAAAGTGTTCGTAGAAGTTCTGTATGATGAAATTCGGATTTTAAACGAAAACTATGAATGCATTGTAAAGCATCCGAGATTGTATGGCAATCAGGCCAAATCTATGGTTTGGCAACCTTATTTAAAATTATTGGCACAACGGCCAAAAGCGATTAAATATTCGGGTGTATATGATCATTTACCATCAGAATGGCAAGCCTATTTAAAAGCCTCTACGGAAGATGAGCAAAAGGCAGCACTATCACTTTTAGCAGAATTAATGACCGTAGCTACATTTGGTCAACTAAACGAAGCGTTGATGACCGCATCTAGTAATGGGCATCCTTCGGCTGAACAAATTAGGCAGGCTTTTAATGCACAAAAATTCAATCAGCAGCTCTATCAGGACATTCAAACCTCTGAGGAAATCCCTAAACTGCCAGAAGTGACTAGAGGTTCAAGTCACTATGATGATCTTTTTAAAATGGAGGAGAAATCATGACGCAGCTACTAGAGGATTGTGCAAAACGTTTGAAATTAAGTCAGTTACGTTCACATATTGCGGAATTAACCGCTGATCAAATTCAGTTTCTAGAGCAGCTCTTTACACGAGAAATTGAGCATCGTGAAGCAACAAAACTGAATTTATTATTAAAGCAGGCGCAGTTGCCTCAAAGTGGTCATGAGCCGTTTAATTGGCAGCATGTGCAACTAGCCAAAACATTATCGAAAGAGGATTTATGGGATGGACAGTTTATCTCTGAAAAGGAGAATCTTATTCTTTACGGTGGTGTAGGCACTGGAAAAACTTACTTAAGTCGTTGCATTGCATTAAATGCCATTACTAAGTTTGGTCATAAAGTACGCTTTTACACAATTGCAGGACTCGTTAATCAACTGATTGATGCGAATCAAAAAGGGCAGCTGAATAAATTAATGAACCAAATTGATAAATTAGACCTCCTTATTCTTGATGAGCTAGGCTATATTCCGTTAGGAAAAGAAGGGGCAGAGCTTCTCTTTCAAGTGATTTCGATGTGTTATGAAAAGCGTAGCATCATTATTACGACGAACCTTCAATTTGGACAATGGAATCATGTATTTGGGAATCAAATTTTAACAGAGGCGGTAATCGATCGCTTAATCCATCATTCACATTTAATCATCTTTACTGGAGAAAGCTATCGATACCGTAATTCTAGTATTCGAAAATAAGTAAAAATAGTGTTGGCAAGTGGTCGCAAAATTAATGACCATTTATTACATTTTTTGATTGCCAAATGCATGTGTTAAAGTGAAATTTGATATATCCTGTTTCTTTTTTACAATATGCATTGCTAAATAGATGCGAATCGAGTTATCTGGTAAATCTGCATAGTTATCAAATAGCATATTCGGTAAAATAACCTTGTCCTTTTTGGAAAACTTTTCAAATTCTAAATACCCATATAATTTAGCCATTTCTGGTGTATATTTCCCATATCTAGCCTCAATATCATAACGATATAATCTCTTCACTTCTGAATTAATTGTTGCTTCATCAATTATTGGATTGCATACCTCTCCCCAAACTGTTAATACATTTATGATTTGTTCTAGACTAAGCCCTAAAGTATTTTTTAAAAACGGAATTAGGAACAACATAGTATCGTTACGTATCCCTTCTTTTGTCCCCATAAGCATTTTTTGTATTGCTAAAGGTAATCTTTCAAAAGGCACTGTAGGATATAAAGATGTGCCTTTTTCAGCAAGATTTTTTATTTCTACTTGTTCTCGATAATATGTTAATTCTTTTTTCTCTATTTTTTTTGCTTTTTTTTCAGCATTCAAATGCGGTTTCTGTTCAATATTTCCCAGGGTTTGTAATTCTGATATATCTATTTGATTTTCTAATATATCTGGCATAGTTTGTAGCTTTTCAAATACTTCCACAACATCATATCGGTTTTCAGTCTCATTACTCATACAAACTGGTATAACTTCTCGACTACCTTCTTGATAATATTTATTTTTTTTATCAAGGGATTTCGAGTTGAAAGTAAATGGTAATCTCATTACACGCGCAGCATCACTAATATTACTATCCACTTTAAAACCTTTTTGCATAAGCAATGTAGTAAATTTCTTTAGAATTTCTGTATCGTACACGCTTTTTTTCAAGAGAATAATTGATTGAAAACCATGCCCTGTAAAAATGTCCATTGTTTCAATACCTAACCGTTGTAATTTTTCCTTTTCTTTCAGAAATTCGTCAGCGGTTATATCATCAAAATCCATCGGTAAAATACATGTAAATACAGCATTTTGATTGTTCACTTTTCCTTTTTGCATTGATTTACCGTCTTTAGTTTTTACCTCTTTTTGATAGTTAAAAGCAAATGTACTGTAGTAAATACAATATCCTTCACCATTGATAAGCTTTAAAAACTTGCGTAATTCGTCTTTATCTTTCTGCTGTAATCTCCAGGTATTATAACTTCTTATATATTTAGCATTTTCATCTCTCTTAAGAGGTCGTAATTCTATGGCACACTTATTCCAAGTGTCCTCTTTTAAAAACGGATAAATAGTCTGTAAAAATGTAACAATTTTATTGAGCTGATTGTCAATTTGTTTTTCATTAAAAGTAGAAAGTGTCATAGGTGTAGTTGTTTTCACTTTATATACCTCAATTCATTCAACTGTACTGTTAAAGGCATAATATAAAAAAACACTACATTTGCGGACAAAAAGCGGTCGTACATCACAAAAATTCGGTTTAACAATATTTCTTATCATCTTTAAGTTTATTTATATATTACATTAGCCCCTCCTTCCCTCCGCTCTCCTCTCTGTTTTATTATTATTATGAAATTTTCCGATTTAAAAATTAAAAAACTAGTGTTCTCAAGGCTTGAAGCTTGTTCATACCTTATGAATTTTTAAGATTTAATAAAATACCTAAATAAGTACTTCTAGTTTTTAATATGTAATTTCTAAGAAAAACTACACCAACCATTCTCAAAGGCTTTAATAAGATTCTAAAATATTTTAGACTCAACTTAACTTTGCTGCATGATAATTATCACTCATACTTGTTAAACAGCTTTTTAAAAATATTAAGCCAAATTAATCTTATAAATAAATGTCTTCATGATAAAATAATGTAATAATAATTTGGTTGGAGGGATTGTATTGCATACCATTCAATTCGGAAACGCTATAATCCCATATGAAGTAAAGTGGAGCAATCGCAGAAAGACCATCTCAATCGCAGTAGATAGTAACGGTGTCTATGTGACCGCGCCGACAAATACACCTCAAGAAAAAATAGTTTCGGTTGTGTACCAAAAGGCGAAATGGATTCGCGCACAGTTAGCGCATTTTAACGAATTGAATGACAGTATGCACCATCGTTCATTTTTAGCTGGTGAGAAACTACCCTATTTAGGTCGGCAGTATCGTTTAAAAATAGAAAAAGGAGAGTCTATCTTATCTCCATCGTTTAAATTTCAGCAAGGTACTTTTATTGGTCAGTTACCAGCTGATATTGCAATGGAAAATCACCGTGATATATTGCTACCGTTATATGAGCAATGGATAAAAACTACAGGTGAAGTATTTATCAAATTACGTATGCAACGTTTTACAGTGAAATTGCAGGAGGAACCGGTTGCTGTAAAAATTAAGGAACAGCAACAACGCTGGGGGAGCTGTACACCTAATAGACAATTGTTACTTAATTGGCGCATCCTTTTAGCACCTGTATCTGTAGTGGATTACGTATTAGCTCATGAATTAGTTCATTTAAAACATATGAACCATTCAAAGGAATTTTGGGATACATTAGGAATGCTTATGTCGAATTATGAAGAGAAGAAAGAATGGCTTCGAATGAATGGGAAGACGTTGTATATATAAAAAAACAAGCCATGTATTGCTTAAATAGCAGATACATGGCTTTGATTCTATTACATAAAATTCAAGAATAAAAAATCATTCTTTGCTTCATCATTTTCAAACTTGATGCCCCATCTTTTTTCCATAAATTCCAAAAGAACTAATCCTCGTTTTAAAATTGCTTCCGCATTCCAGTCAGGGTATGCTGCAACTTCTATTTCACTGTGAGAACCGTCCCTATAACCTTTATGAGACCTGTTTAATGGGGAAACTTTATCAGGAAAACTATCATTTTGCATGCTTGAATTTTTACTACTCGATAATGGTAATAAGTTACCTAAAGTGCCCGTTAATATTCCTTTTTGCTCATCAGAATATTGTTGAAAACCTTTTGTCCAGTAATCATTTGTAGGTGTTTGAGGATAGATATGCTCTATAGATACTTTGTCTTTCTCACTTTTAACAAATAAGTTCCAATCTATTTTCTGATTTCCATTTTGCAATACTTTTTCATGCTCATATTCATATAAAAAGTATTGCAATCCGTTCCACCAATAAAATCCTCCACCATTAGTATAATGTCTTGTAATATACGCTTTAAATGGTTGATAATCAAATGCAGATGTTGGACTTAACCAATTTTCAATTCTATCATTTAGTATCTGACAGATTTCATCAATCGTAATATCGTCGTTGTTTAATCTTTTTGTTAATCTATAAAACTCACTGTTACGATATGTTGATAATGCTCTCCCAAGTCTAAACGCAATAAATATAAACCTTTCAACAGCTTTAAATAGTTTTATTCTATCAGCTATAGTTATATCTGAACGCAGAAAAGACACTGAAATTAACGGTCTAAAGTAGGCAATTCCTACTCGATTTAACCTATCTAGCCAGAGTTGTTCTTCAGAAGTTAAATCATTGTTATTTAAGGGGTTAAACGAGTTGTACCAATGTACGGCAGTTGATTGCAAACTTTTAACGTAATCTGAAATTTCTTTTGGTGAAAGCTTAGCAATTGTTTTAGATTTTTCTTCAACAGTAACTTCTTCTAGTTCTTCTGGTTCCACTCCATCTTTTAATTCGGAGACTTCTGTAATCGAATCTAATTTCACTTCAATTTTGTTAAAGACATTTTGAGGATTGAATTTTTCATCAAGTAAAAACTTTATGTAGTCGTCACCCTTTTGTCTCGAATATTGAAAATATATTATCCAATGAGCCGTTAAGAAGTCATCATCTGACAAAGGATTTTTTTTATTACGCCCTAGTTGATAATATACTTCTTTCCAAGCGTTATTAATATCTGAACGAAGTATGTCCCGCTCATCATTAGATAACTCATATGATTCGTACAATGTTGTTAAATAAATTAGACGATTTTTTAATAGCTCTAGATTCGACAGTTTTTTCCCTCGATTATTCATCGTTTCAAAAGCGACAAATACATCAAAATCGTCTTGGATTTCATGCAAATTGAACATCAAGTTTTGCGTAAGCTTTTTAAATAATCCTTCAATCTCACTCAACCCATAAGTTTCATAAAAATTCTTTAAGTTAGATTCAAAAAACTGTTTAGCATTTTCCAAATTCAATGTATAAAATGTTTCAGTAATTGTGCCTGCATCCGGCTCACCTAAAATTTTATGTCTTAGATACTCAAAGCTTGGATTATCTGTTTCATAACTAAACTTATACGTATTCACAATGAATTGTGGGGGCATTTGAACTACAAGGTATTCTTCTTTAATCTGTTGAAGACTAAATGTTCCTAAATAGATTTCAGAGTCCTTTTTTCCAATATTCTCTGGGAGTGATTTAACTAAATTTATTATTTCACTAACAAAAATAACTAAAGTAGTTAAACGTTGTTGGCCATCCACTATGTGAAAAGGTTTAAAACCACGGTCATTAATCAACCACCTTTCCGCAATCCATTTGTCACTGTTATAATCCTCTTTTGAAACTTGTTTTAATGACAATAAGCCAGTGTAATGAAATCTATCATTCGGTAAATTTATGACATCTTCCCAAAAATCTTTTAGCTGTCTTTTTTGCCAAGAGTACCCACGTTGATAATCCGGAATTTTAAAGATTCTATCTTTAAAAATGCTTTTTAATGACTCCAATGTTTGCATGAACTATTCACTCCTAAAATAGGTTAATGGAAGTAATTCTTATTTCTTACCATACTGGTTCTCTGCTAACGCAATAAAATACCCCGTCAGCATCGATGCATCACTCATCGACATTTTCTCTTTAAGCAGTTTGATTTTTAAATCAGCCGTTAATTTACGCTTAAAATCAGTTTTGGATGACCAATCGCTAATTGGCGTAACGGTATCTTCTATAAACTTATGAACGTCTACAGCAATTTCTTTTAAATTGTACGTTGCACTTTCTTCATGAACTTCAAAGAGTTTATTATAATAAGGCTCCTGCAAGCTTGTTAAGCCGCTTTCTGTCTTTCCGCTAACTTTGGTAACAATAGCTTCTCGCGCCTCTTCTAGCTTCTCTAACAGTTCAAAAATCGTTAATTGACGCTCTTTGTACTTTTCGATTAGCTGCTCTACCTTTTCCTTTAGAGATGTGTAAAACACTTTATCTTCATCAAGGCGTACAGAGATTTCCTTCTTAATGGCATGCTCCATTTGAGCTGCTTTTGTTTCAGGTTTCCTATTCTTCTCCACTTCTTCCTTGAAAGAAACATCTAAAATTGAAACTGGGTCACGTGCATCAATACCTTCTGTAAATAGATAGTTCTGCACAAGGCGGCGCACCTTTTCGCCGCACTCTGAAATATCCATCCCATCATCAATCGCAAAACGTGATTTCGCTAGCTGGCGAATTGCTCCAAGACGTTTTAAATCCCCTACAAATCGTTCTGCCTTCGGACTTGGTAACACCTTATCCATACTTTGCGCAAAGCGTTTATATGAGATATCGAAATCTGCACGTACATCTTCATCTGTTAAGCGTAAAATGGCATCCTCTAAATTTGAAGGGGCTAATCCATCGAAATAACGCAGTGCTGCACGATGCCGTTGCTCTAAACGAGGCATTTCATCATCAATTGACTTTAATGCCCCTTTCACATCATTCGCACTGAAAATCTCTAGTGCTTGGTCTAAGAAGCGAGAAACCCCAAAGTAATCGACAATTAAACCATACGATTTATTGTCATCGTATTTACGGTTTGTTCGCGCAATCGCTTGTAATAGATTGTGCTCCTTTATTGGCTTATCTAAGTACATTACTTGCTCAATTGGCGCGTCAAAACCTGTCAGCAGCTTATCGCATACGATGAGCATAGCTAGCTTGTCCTCGTCCATTGGCTTTTTGAAGCGAGCAATGAGATTTTTCTCTTCCTCTTTGGAAATATGATATTTACGCATTTCCTCCGAATCATTTTGACCGGCAGAGAAAATAACAGCTGTTTCAAATTGACCAGCTGCAAACTCATCAACCAGCTTTTTATATTCAACCGCTGCATGACGAGAAATTGCTACAACCTGTGCTTTATAGCCGTTCATTAAGATTTTGCTTTCATAATGACGTACAATATCTAATGCAATTTCACGCATACGGTCTGGTGATGTTAGTAATAATTCATCATTTACGTATTTTTGTTTAATCTTTTCGCGTGTATCCTCATCGTATTCATGGAAGGAACGGGAGAAAAGTTCATCTAATGAATCTCCTTTTACATGTAGGTTTGGTAAACGGGATTCATAGAAAATTGCAACAGTGGCTCCGTCTTCAACAGCTTGTTCGATAGTGTACTTATCAATATAAGCACCAAACTTACCCGTTGTTGAACGCTTTTCCTTCTCGATTGGTGTACCTGTAAAGCCAATGAATGTTGCATTCGGTAACGCTTTACGCATATTCATTGCTAAACCTTTATACTGTGAACGGTGAGATTCATCGGTCATGACAATAATATTTTCTGATTCAGAAATGACCGGGAACTGCTTCTCATCGTCTCCTTGGAATTTCTGAATAAGTGTCATAATTGTACTACCTGCACCTTTAGCTAGCTGCTGCTTTAAATCTGCTACCGACGTTGCCTGTGTTGGGTTTGGGAAGCCCGATTGTGTAAAGGTCGCTGTAATTTGCTCGTCTAAATCTTGACGGTCTGTGACAATAACGAGCATCGGGTTTTGGAGCTTCGTTTGACGACGCAGCTTCATAGCTAAGTAGACCATCGTTAATGATTTACCAGAGCCTTGTGTATGCCATACAACCCCACCGCGAAGGGCTGGCTTATCTTCTGTTAAAATACGGTCAATCGCCTTGTTTACAGCACGGTATTGCTGATAACGTGCCAGCTTTTTCACCTTGCCATCAAAGACGATGAAATTACGCATTAAATCGAGTAACGCCTCTTTACGGAGCATTCCTGCAACTAATACTTCCTGTGCTCGTGTAGAACCTACTTCCTCTATAGTTAAAGGATACGGGTCCTTCCATAAGCCGTAGTGCTGCGCCTTAGCAAATACCGTTCCTGCTCTTGCACGGTCACGACTTGTGACAATTAAAATTTGGTTGTACCAAAACAGCTTGTCATTCGTTTGCATATAACGCTCAAATTGACGCACACCTTCTGGCAACTGCTTGTCTACCTGTACTTTTGGACTTTTACATTCCACTAACACAAGCGGCAAACCATTTATGTACAGCACAATATCTGGACGTATTGTACCGTTCGCACTTTCAATGCTTAACTGATTGACTGCAAGAAATTCATTATTATTTGGACTTTCGAAATCGAACAAAGCGACGGTCTGATTTTTCTTACCACCACCGACATCTTGTAATACTGAAATCCCTTGCCCAAATAACCATTCAAAAATCGTTTTATTAGCATGCCACGTATCCTCTGCTTGAAGCGAAACAAATTGCTTCACAACCTTTTCAACATTGGCATCATTTATCCAAGGGTTTAAAGCTTGAATTGCCTTCGCAAAGCGCCGCTCAAGTACAATTGCTGCCTTTGATGAACGCTCTGCCTCAAGCTCTGGCCCTTGCATATGAATATAGCCATAGCCTTTTAGCTGCTCAATAAACGGCAGCTCTACCTCGATATATTCTAATCCACTCATCTACATTCACCTGCTATCCTACACCCTACAACATACGAACCGATTTATCGGCCTCATCGTACTCCATAATTTCTACATCGTTTGGAATGAGATGCCCGTATGTAAGGAAATAATATTCACCTAATGTTTCATGACGCTTATTGCTGTAATCACGTAAAATGAAAAAGATTTTGCGATATCCTGTTGATGCTAAATGAAAATAATACATTGCCTCATTCCAAACGGTTAGCTTCGCATTCGGCACATTATCTCCAGAAGTCCAGCGATGCGATTTACATTCAGTTATGATTTTCTCCTCTGCATACGATGGCGTACCTAAATCAAAGCGATGATTTTTCTTGCGTGCAAGCCCCATCGGCAAGCCGACATCCTTGATGATTTGATAACCTAGCTCCGTAAATACGCAAAGGCAATATCCTCAAAATCTCGCCCAATATGTGCATTACTAATTGAACCGACTCTTTGAAAATTCGTCATACAAATCCCCTTTGCTTTGAACTAAATTTTCACACGAATTTGACCTGTCAGAAGCTGCTGCATTAATCCCTTTTTCAATTCCTCATACTTTGCCTTTTCCTGCTCGCAAACCCCGATTTGCTCGTCTACTGTTGCGAGGATTGAGGCAATTTTTTGTTGTTCATTCAGTTTAGGCAGTAAAGTTTTCACCCTTTTCAATTGAGCTTGATTTAACTTTGGCTGCGCACTCCCTGTAATATAATCTTCATAATTTATTGACTCAAGATAATATGTTAAATAATCAATATTCACATTTGGATTAGGCTTTACAACATGTGCATGATTATTAACCCATGCCTTACCTTGAATTTTAAAAGCCATCGGAAGTACCCTAGACCTTAAATTTTCTCCGTCTTCCCCCACCAAAATTAATGGTTCATCAAATATGAAATCGTTAACCCAATCAATAATGCCTGTTGCTCCATAATAAGGTATAGGACCACTAAGTCTATCATTCTTTTTTATTGGCTTTCTCATACCATCTAATACCGACACGATTTCTTCCAAAAGAAATATCTCCCACTCAACCGGTATCTCCCCAAGCTCTGTCTGCTTAAACTCCGTATGCCCAATCCCTTTTGTTAGCAATTGCTGCATTAAACCCTTTTTCAATTCCTTAGTTTTCACAATCAACTGCTCGGTTTCATCAATTTGCTTGTCTACTGTAGAAAGAATTGAAGCAATTTTTTGTTGCTCTCTTACATCAGGGAGAATACATAATAATTGTTTTTGTATTGTTATTGGAACTTGATTTCGTGTTGTTTGTCCCATTATTTTTTCATACTGATGCTTAAAAGTTGGGGACATTAAGTAATACATTAAATAGTTCGAAGAAAGTTTATCTGCTTCACATCTAAATAGTGTTAATGATGTACTTAATATGACAAAATCTTCTTTCGTTTTCAGTAATGCTACCGGTCCAACTGTTGCATTATGGGCAAATAACACATCATTATCTTCAGCTACCCCTTTTTTAAATTTTGCGGCTCTTGCTGCAGATAAATACTTAGCCATATTAAAATCAATACGACCGTTCTTAATACTGTTAGCAGAGATATATGGAACGCCTGCATCTATAAATTCATCAGAACGGGGATAAAGCGAGCCATGGTTACCATCGATATGGTGAGTAATAAATTTACTATTAATCAACTCTTCTATTTTTGTTACTTCCCACTCAATCGGCATCTCCCCAAGCTCGGTCATTTTATACCCTTCACGCACTTCACTCATTAAATTTCACCTACCCCAAGTTCACGTAAGTATTCATTTAACTTCACTTTTGTCTCGTTACGTTTAGCTTCGATTGCTTGAATATCTTGTAAAACAGCTACAATATCTACCTGCTCCTCCTGCTCTGTTTTATCAATATAGCGTGTAATATTTAAGTTGTAATCATTATTTTTGATTTCGTCTAATGACACAATACGCGCGTATTTTTCAACGTCTTCATTTGCATCAAATGTTGCGACAATTTTTGCTATATCTTCATCACGTAACGTGTTTTGGTTTTTACCTTCTTGGTACTCATCCTCTGCTGCGATAAATAGGACGTTGCCTTTACGTTTCTCGTCTTTTTCACGATTAAAAATAAGTACACACGCTGGAATACCCGTTCCATAGAATAAATTCGAAGGTAACCCGATTACTGCTTCTAATAAATCAACATCAGCTTGTAATAAACCTTCACGAATCTTTCCTTCTGCACCACCACGGAACAGCACACCATGAGGCATAACAACACCAGCCATCCCATTTGCTTTTAGTGAAGCAATCATGTGCTGGATAAATGCGTAATCCCCCGCATTTTTCGGTGGTAAACCGTATAGGAAACGTCCGTAAGTGTCATGCTCTGCTTCTTCACGTCCCCATTCCTTTAATGAGAACGGAGGATTAGCAATTACACGGTCAAATAGCATAATTTCTCCATCTTCTACAAGCTTTGGCGTACGGATTGTATCGCCTTTTTCAATGCGATGGTCAGGTAAGTTGTGTAGCAGTAAATTCATCTTCGCAATTGACCAAGTACCTAAGTTTTTCTCCTGTCCGAACAATGAAAGTGACTGTGGATTACCTCCTGTAGATTTTACATAGTCAACAGATTGAATAAGCATCCCGCCCGAACCACATGTTGGGTCGTATACACGCATGCCTTCCTCTGGCTTAATGAGCTTTACGATTAGCTCTACTACTTTAGATGGCGTATAGAACTCGCCACCTTTTTTTCCAGCATCATCGGCAAACATTTTAATTAAATACTCATAAGCGCGGCCAAGCATATCCGGCTCTGATAAGTTACCGTTACGTAAATCAAGTAGTTCAAAATGCTGTAATAAACGTTGTAGCACGCCATCTGTTAGTACTTCTTTACGGTTAAAGTCTATTGGCGTAAGTACACCTTCAAGAGTCACATTTTCATTTTCAAGTGCTTCAAATGCCACATTAATAGCAGAACCGATATTTTCTGCCTTTGTACGAATAACAGACCAACGTGCAGCTTCTGGCACGAAAAACTGGTACTGGTCTTGGTCGTCTACTAATAACGCACCAATTTCCTCCCCATGCTCTGCGATAATTTCCTCACGTTGCTCCTCAAATACATCGCTTAAACGCTTTAAAAACAGTAAACCGAATATATAATTTTTAAAATCACTAGAATCCACCGACCCACGTAAAATATCCGCAGACTTCCAAAGATGCGATTCTAATTCTTGTAATTTTAATTGAGCCATTTGAACTTCCTCCATTTGTGATATTATTCCATTTATATAAATAAACAGTACCGCAAAATTATTGCAAAATGATATGCAATACAACAGTAACTGTGTACCTCTAATTTTATTATAAGTGATTTCAATGTTCACTTCAGAATATTTTAGTTTTAACTCAATAATTATCTGTATGGGATTTCGTTACGCGCTTTCCGAGTTCTTTCCTTATTATCAGTCGCCTAAGTTTTTTCTTGCCCTACCCACGCAAAAACAGGAGAATCCGTGAGGGTTCTCCTATTTCTCTGGCTTTGCTCCAATGATGGAGCAGGGCTTTGTTCTAATTTTGGCAGTTCTTTGTTGTCAGAAACAGTGCTTTTTTATGTTTGGACATAGTAAGGAAAGTTTAACGTAACCCCCTTTTCTTAATATATTCTTCAATTTTTTTATCTTCCCATTTCCGAAGAGCAGCCCATGCACCCATTCTCACATATTTATTTGAAATTTTTTTTACTATTAATTCCCCAAAAACCCTTAAAAATAATAATGGAGTTCGTTTAAACACCTTCTCAAACTTATCTTTTGCCTGAACTTCTTTTATTAAACCCTTAAACAGCTCATTATTAAACTTCACCTTGTCTTCTCTTATTTGTAAGGATTCAGATACGCTAATACCCTTAAATTCAAACAAAATATAGCTTTGTTCATCCCTTACTTCGAATACAGAGTCATAAAAATCACCATACACAATCAAGCTATTTAACTTTGCAAACTTTTTGATAACAGAGTAAATATTCTCACTTTCAATATATTGTTTGTATTTTTGTTCATTTCGCTTACATTTGGTAACTTCAAGAGGTTTAATTTGTTCCACTTTAAGTAGTTTTGCTAGGATAGTCCTATGGTTACCATCAGTATGCTGTACATACCTATCATCTTCTATATAATAATTAAAATGCATGTTTGAACCCATTTCTTTTGAATTAAATAAAAGACGAATCTCCTCTAAAGTATAAGTTTTCATTAACTTTATTAATTTTTCAAACCTATACGGTTCTAAATTTATATCGCTATCTTCATCGTTCAATACTTTTTCCATCGTATTGAACCAAGAATCACCTTGATGTCTACTAACACTACTTACTTTAGAGATTTTAACATCTTCAGATTGTGTTACACCTACCTCTTCGTAATAATACTCGTATTTATCTACTTCTATTAGTTCCTCTTTCATTGAATCCAAATGTTCTTTCGGAACACCATAATCTATAAAAATTTGATACAAGTCCATGTTACACCTAATTTCTACATGCTATAGATACGTATTACTTAACATTTCTAGTTCTAAATCTTCCTCATCGAACAATGGCAATAATAAAGATTCTATTTCTTCGAATTTCAGCCCCAGTTTAAATCCTTTTTCACAATCTAAAAATCGTACTTTCATTAATCTATCAAATGTAGCTTCACAACTTCTTCTAGGACTAATACCCAATGTTGAATCAAAAAAAAGAAGTATGTATCGAATAATGGTGAGTATGAATAAATTCATTCCAACTATCTTTTAAAGTATCCTCATCAGCTATATCTATAATTTCTATTTCTTCAAGATTTCTTTTCTCAACATCTCCCCACGCCATTTTCAATAATTCAATTGCAGACTTATCAGTTTTAGGCGCACTATATCCAAATACAGTAAACATATACGCACGTTCTAAATACTGTCTAACAATATTCCATTGGTCTTTGATAAATAGATTCTGTTCATAATTTTTTCCCTAACCGGATATAACAAAGGAATTTTCTCAAATGGATTTCTACACTTTGAGCAACACTCATCGATAAGTCCTGCACTCTTATCTTTGTAACAAATACCTAAAGAAACAGTCCCATGTAAAAAAACTAATTCCGGTAAGTTCCGTGTGATATTCGAACACCTTTGATATGCTTGCGTCAATAATGGGTCCCAATTAAAAGTTGCAATCAAATCTTTATTAGTAAGAGATAAAATTAAAAAATCATATATAGTAGGCTCATCAGGTATTTCAAACTTATTAAAATAATCATAAATCCTATTTTCTAATTCGATGCGAATCGCTTCATATTCTTCAGACTCCGACAATGACGAATATATGTCTTCTAAATTATCACTTTGAAAGTCTATTGGAACACTTCTATTATTTCTTTCATCCCTAACTTTCCAATAAAGCCTTTCATAACGGATGTCTTCATCCCATTTTTATCTCCATTTGGAATTGCAGCTACACTAGCACCAGCTCCTAATAAAACTACATATGGTCTATTTTTCGTTAAAGCTTCATAGCGCTCATAATCTGTTTGTGAAGGAGAAGTTTCAATCTCTTTTAATCTTCGCTCAAGTTCTTCATTTATTTTCATATCTTCATCATAGAATCCATCCTTAGTAGCAAAACTTTCTGCCCTAATTTGATTGAAATGTTTATATAATCCCTCTACAGTTGAGAATCCATGCTGTTTCATCAAACTTTTAACTATTTCTTCATTCATCTTTTCCCCTCCATTCTCTATTTCTCCAAAGACCAATTTGTTTGCACTGTAATTAATCACAAATCATCTATTTTATTTTGTAACCTTCAACCCAACCCGTTATATTACCTTGCGTTGTTCCAATCTTACCTTCAACCATTTCCGTCTATAACCTAACACCTTTACTTGTTAAAAAGGCTGTACTTTTTCATAATATATAACTGGTGCAGATTTCATTCTCCCAGCTCTCAACAAAAATTCTTGATTAGCCTCATCCATATATGGCTTAAAAATTCGCTTGAACCTCATTTTTTACTTTTACTTGCTCTTGAGAATACTGAACTTGTTCCGTAGTTTCACTTTCAAAACCCTTAACCATGTTTTCAACTGATTCATCTCACTAGAAGAATAGGCATGATAATTTTAGTAATAACATATTTCACAGCATCTTGACCTAGCCCTACGAAAACTTACATTAAAAAGCTTTTCAAGTTACCACTATTCTTATTACCAATTTCTTTTAATTTTTCTACTTCTTCTGGGATAAATCCTACTTGTGAAATGCTATTATTTACAGTTATTTCAGCGGCTATATCACTAGAACCATGTTCACGGAGTTCTAGATTCTCCTGCTCAAATTCCTCAACTTGTTCCAATACCTCTCAATTGTAAGTGTAGAAACCATTGGGAGTATGTTATTTATTAGCTGTGCTTGCCGATTCATAATTTTCAAATAAGGCTGTGTTACTAGATGCTGAATACTATCGTACTGACTTATTATTTGATTTGTTGCACTAAAAACATTCTCATCGAAAAAAACGCTGTGCAATTTGTTGTTGCTGAATAATTCTTGACATCATATCCTATTGTTGTTGAATCATTCTTAAAGCTGGATTATCTAATATTCTTTCAATCATTCTTTGCTGTCTCAATATCTTCCCAATGCAAAATTTCTATAAATACCCAAACCATCCTCTCCTTTCTATAATTTTCCATATACTAGGCACTACCTATACCAATAATAACAAGTGAAGTCTTTAATTCCAATTTAATCCACATAAAATCCCTCGATGCATCTAGTTTACTTCCTTTTTACGCAAAAACAGGAGAATCCGTGGGGGATTCTCCTGTTCTTCCTTCATTGCTCCAGCATCGAGCAGTTCTTTGTTCTAATTTTGATTCGACTTTATTCGCTCAAGCAGCTCTTTGTTCTGCAAACACATAGTATAAACAACATTAAAAATTTACATTTTCTAAGTTGTCTCTATCAAATATTCTATGTTGAAACGACAACATAAACTTATTAACAACCTCATTTGTAAAAAGATTAATCATTTCAGGAGTAAAATATTCATACTCACTTTCTGGATATTTACTTTTCACCACTTCCATAGCTGTAGATGTTATTTCACTTATTCTCCGGCTCACTTTCACCTTATCTATACGTTGTAACAAGTGAGATACTCGTTTAATTATTGCATCAACGTCCGGTTCTATTTTTGCATATCTTTTTAAATCTCTAGTCGTAATAATGAATTTCCTATCAAAATCTACTTCTTTATTAGAAACCACATCGTAATGATAAGAATTATAAATACTTGGTCCTTCATAATTTTCATTTAACATCACAATAAACTTTATTTCATTAAAATACTCAACATATACAAATAGTTTATTATTCTTCGGCTCCCCTATTAATATTAAAGAGTGAAAAACTTCTTCTTTACCTTTATAAAACACTTCATTTTGGGGATAAAAATAGTATACATTTTCGTTTTCTGAATGCCCTTCTATATATGGAATAAGATGTTTGATAAATGAACTATCACCACCACACAAAATATAATAATTTATTGCAGCTTTACAAATAGACCTAAATGCATTTTCTCCACCAATACCAAAGTTAACTTTAATTTCTGGTAAATATACTTCATCAACTTTTGCCTTTGCAATTTCTGTTTCAACATCCAACTTAGGATATTTACGTTTTAAACCATTCATAACACTTCTAGCTTCAGATATTGTTGACGTAGTAATGTCATACTTATTTCCGTCTATATGAATCTTAGGCTTTGCTCTCTTCATCTTCCCACTAGGTTCAATATAAATCTCTGTACCTTTATATTCACCTTTAATATTACGCGGCTTCCCATTATCTCTTTTTACATTAAGAAGTGTCGAAAATGTACTCAACTGCTCCGCTAATTCATCATCGATGTTACTACCAAATTTAGAATTACAAATCCGACAAATTAATCTTTTAGACTTTAATTTACCCCCAATTGCATTTAAAATAATATGCTCTGATGTTTCATTTTCTTTTGTTAACAGCTCATCACATACATAACAAGAATAATTAACCATTTGACAACACTCCCAATTAAATTAACTTCTCATTTCTTTCGCTAAATAGGTAGGCAAACACCATTCCCTACATATCTCTTCGTTTATGTCCGATAGATTTACAAGACAATCCTAAAGCATTTTTATTTCATTAATTATTAATGGGTGACCAATCAAAACCTTATATTCGAAATGATTCATCATCAAATTTACCTTCTTCAATTAAACGATTCACTTCTATCAATATATTACGATACTTCTCCCATTCTTTCTTGAGTAAACCTTCACTAATGATATATCTGCTTTTTTAACAGCTTTAAGTTGAACAAAGAACATGTCAACAACCGCTTCACAAATTAAATTTTCTTCATCCACATATTTAAACACTTCAACAACTATATCTATTCCGAAGTCATGATTATATTCTCTGATAACCCATTCTGAAGGTAAATAACTTCTAATCAACTTAATAGATTCGTCAGCCATAATGTGCTGAAAAACACCTCTTTTACGATGCGCCATTAGATTTCCTCTCAAACCGCAGAATAGAAAATAAATAAATGCTTAATAATTATCATAAACAAAAAAGAACACGAATTACAATTATTGTATAATTATATAAATCTTTTGTTTTCATATTAATTATTTAGGAGCGAATCATATGAAACTTTTAGCCAAAATTCATTTACCTTATAAACTGATTTTCAATAGTAAAAGTTTAAGTAGATACGAATTACGAGCAGACGATTATTTCTCTTACTTCAAAATAGACTTTATTTTCGATGAAGAAAAATCAACTGTGGATGCTCTCGAAATAGAAACTATAGCTAAATTTATTGATGAATCTAACTTTTTAAAAATAGACAACGCAATATTCGGGCATTACTACGAACTCGAACGAGATACTTATGAACACTATTTTTTAAATGTCCGAAATAAACTAAACGGTTTTTTATCCGCTTTAGGACATTTAACAGGTATGTATTGGATTCAACCTTTACCGCTTAACCATTTAAGTGGATGTATTGGGGTAAACACCGAATATGTATTTATCCCTAGCAATGCTAAAGTGCCACCTAACGCTAGATTTTTCTTTATACAAGACGATTCTATAATTGAAAATTACACAGATGATATTAAACCTGTGACAGCAGACATTTTAGATAAAGCAAAAGGAATCGGTTCTTTATATGACTCTTTAACTTATATAATTTACGAAGATAAAGCTCGTTTTGCATTAAATACACATCAATTTCCAGAAATGATAATGTTTCTTGCTATTTCAATAGAAACCCTTTTCAAAATGTGCGTCCAAGAATTCTTTAATTTCAAAAGCCATGATGTTGTGTTAAAAAAATTTATAGATAGCGGTAAAAACAACTTCCAAGAAACATATACTAAACTCATTTACTATTACTTATTTAATACCACGCTATCTGAAAAAAATCCTATAGCAGCTAAATGTATTTCCGATGTATTCAAATTAAGAAATAGCCTTATGCACACTGGTATGTTGACAAAAGATGATTTTAAAAATATTGGACATCCATCAGTATCCGAACTTAATTACTCTTTAAGTAAAGAATTCTTTGATGGAATTATTGAAACAAACGAATTTTTATTCGAAGAGTTCACAAATCTTTTCCATAAACTTTCTGCCGAGCTAGAAATGCAAAATGTTACCGAATGATAAAGGGAATTCGTGCGAATCCGCACGAACTCCCTTTCTAAATTCTATTTGATTTTCTTATTCTTAGTGTTACCTCATCGAACCACTCACGTTCATGTATTCGTAGTCATGCAAATAACCCATTATTTATTTTGCTTAATTCTTTTCGATTTGTATTTGGATGTTCGGCAAGCAACATTAACCATTGTGCTTTCCTTTCATCACTTGGATAAATCGGGACTCTACTGTTCTTTTTCTTCTGTTGCTTCCCAACTACCGGCTTAATCTCATGCTCCATGTTGTTCCAGCTAATCTCATTGTTACCTGATACTCGCCGCGCAATTCGAAATTCTTGTTGGAAAATCTAATAAGAGGCTGGTGTCCCTATAAATAAAATAGGACCACCAAAATGAATACATTAATGTAACAAAATAATTCATCATTTGCTAAATAGCACGATTCTGTAAATGCTGAATTTCATCTATTACCAAAACCATGAAAAATAATTTTTAAAGGGGTACGACATGTTTTTGATTTTCAGCTCTAAGATTTATTGTATTATGATGTTAAATTTATCCGATTAGGATAAAAAAACAAATTGTAATCAAAGTCTAAGGGAGAGGATTTCATTGACTTTACAACTGGACATGCCTGCAAGATTAGAAAAAGAATTGCAAACTGTTATTTTAACAACATTAAGACAGGCGATTCAGGACTTGCAGCAACAACACCAAAATAAAGAATGGATGAGCTTAAAAGAAGGAGCCGCTTATGCAGGCGTTTCCTATAACACTCTTATGAAGTACCGAGAAATGGGGTTAAGGGTTTGCGAGATTGAAGGGGTAAAACGTATTTCAAAATCAGAAATTGACACGTTTTTCAGTGAACATAGTTTTTAATTTACAAAACAAAAAATGAGGCAACGATATTCTAGAGTAGATTGTCAGCAACTTTATCTTGTATGATAAAGACAATGCTATAAAGTGTAGCAGACTAACACCCTCTTTATCTTGCCTCCGTATGGATAACGAGGAGGAAATATACAATGAGAAAAACTAGCATCATTAAACCTTATACAAAAAAAAGTGGCGAAAAGTGTTACATGTTCAAACTTTATGTTGGAGTCGACCCTCTAACTGGCAAAGAACAATATACAACTCGCCGTGGATTCAAAACAAAAAAGGAAGCTGACCTTGCATTAGCTCGTATCAAGCTTGAAATTAGTAAAGGTTCATTCAGAAAGCAGCAAGCTGAAACTTATCAAGATGTATACGATTTGTGGATAACACAATATGAGAAACGCGTTGAAGAAAGTACCTTCGTTAAAACTACTGGTATTTTCCGCAATCATATCTTACCGGCACTTGGGAATTATAAAATTGATAAGATGAATGTGGACGTATGTCAACGTCATGTTGATGAATGGGCTACAAAGCTGAAAAATTTCCGTATGGTGAAGTCATATGCTGCAAAAGTGCTTGATTTTGCAATCAAACGTGGCTATTTACAAGCGAATCCCTTCGCTCTAATAGAAATGCCAAAAAATCTAAAAAACACTCATCTTTATGATGCAGATGTACTTGGAAATTTCTACACTAAAGAGCAACTGAATACATTTTTAAAGTACATGGGTCAAGAAACAAATTTTAAAGCATATACTCTGTTTCAACTCCTTGCTTACAGTGGCATGCGTAAAGGCGAAGCATTTGCATTAACTTGGAACGATGTGGATTTTTTAAAGAATGAGATTCGCATTAATAAAGCACTTTCCAAAGGCAAAGAAAATAGGATATATGAAAAAGTCACGAAGACACGTTTTCCTCGTACAATAAAAATGGACCAAAAAACAATGGATACTTTAAAAGATTGGAAAAAGCAGCAACAACAAGACTATCTCCTTTTAGGGTTTAACACATTGCAGCCAAAACAACTGGTGTTCAGCAATGAGCAAAACAAATTTTTACAGCCTACCAAAACACGTAAATGGCTTGAGCACGTATTAAATAAATATCAGCTTCCTAAAATAACAACGCACGGATTTCGCCATACGCATTGCTCTCTATTATTAGAAGCAGGCGCTGGTCTTAAAGAAGTCCAAGACCGACTGGGACATACAGATATCAGAACAACGATGAACATCTATGCTCATGTTTCTCAACAAGCTAAAGACGGAGCAATTAATAAATTTGCTAATTATTTGAGTATGTAAAGGCAATTACTGACCATGGTTTTGACTATGGTTGATTGAAATCCATTGAGTTTCAATGAAACAGTGAAAAAGAAAAAACCCTTGAATACCAAGGGTTTTGACGTTCATTGAAACTCAATGAAATTGTAAAATGGAGACGGCACTCTGTTAGCAATACCCAAATACAGGTCAGTTATAAACCCGATAATTTTACTTGTAACCGCTTCTTTTTCCTCTTTTGTTCTTGTCTTCGTTGTGAGTTTCTTCTTATTTAATGCTGCTCTGAAATCTACCAACTCATGAACTGATGGATGATTAAATTTAAAGTATATATCAATTTGTGTTTCTTTATCATTTATTTTCGTTGCCTTAATATGATCTATTAATTGCTCAAAAATTGAAACAATAACCTCGAATTTTAAGTGGTTGTAATAAATCTCTTCAAATAGCCATTCGCCTTTAATCTGCTTAATATTTCTAGGAAACTTCATGTCTTCTTGCAACGGTTCTCCATAATCTTCAATCAAATACTCAAGTTCTTTTCTTGCTTTTCTGTTGCTAGATAGTTTTTCATTATACTCTTTGAAGATTTCTTCATCTTCGTCTGGATCTAATTTACCTATCCATTTAAAAATATTATCGTGTTCTTTTTTTAATGCTTTTAATTCTTTTTGATATCCATAAAGTTTTTGATTTAAGACACGGTTTTCCTCATTTTTTGTTGCCAGATACTTGTCAATTTCATCAATTATTGAATCTGTTGATAGATATTTACATAATTCTTGCCATACCATGAAGTCCAGTTTTGCCATGTTTAGGTTGTTTGAACACTTACTTCCGCGTGGAAGACTGTTGTTTGAAGGACAAGTGAAATAGTAATTAACAGTTCCGCTACGCTTGCTTGTTGTTCTATTTGCTGTATAAGTCTTCCCACAATTTCCACACTTAATAAAGCCCGTTAAAAGGTATTTACCCTTTCCTCTATAGTCTCTATCTTCGTTTAGGTTGTTTCCTCTATTTGTGTTCTTCGTTTTTGACTTTATTATTTCTTGAACTCTAATAAAATCTTCTTCCGAAACTATAGTTTCATGCTCTCCCTCTTTAGCGAAAATCCATTCTTCTTTCGGCTTAACCGTTCCTGCTTTTTGGAAGGACTGAGATTTATTCCATACTCGCGTGTAATAGTTTTCGTTTTTCAAAAT
This sequence comes from Lysinibacillus sp. FSL K6-0057, assembly GCF_038630885.1. Taxonomy (NCBI): domain Bacteria; kingdom Bacillati; phylum Bacillota; class Bacilli; order Caryophanales; family Bacillaceae; genus Lysinibacillus; species Lysinibacillus sp. FSL K6-0057. The sequence continues at coordinate 4,097,418 of NZ_CP152047.1, forward strand.
CGTCATGATGTTCGCATGTTTCCAAAAGGCAATACCCGGTGCTTTAATTTCGTTTAGGTGATTTGCTATCGCTGTATAACCATAACCGTCTAAATACATTTTGAAAATAAGCCTAATTGTAGGTGCTGTTTCTTCGTCAATTACATAATATTTTTCAGATTTCTTTTCTGTTATTTTTACTTCTTTAAGTTTATACCCAATAGGAACTTTACCGCCTGTATACAACCCTTTTCGTGCTAGATCTTCGTGTATCTTTCTTACTTCCATACTTAAATTCATGCTGTAAAACTGGTCCAACGCTTGGAATATAGCATCTATCAATTGCTCCATTGGGTCGTCAGATGCACCACGGAAACCGGGTTGATCTATATAAATTATTTCCACATTGTACTTTACACATAACCTTTTTAGGAAGGCTCTTTCGTTTGAATCACGACCTAAACGGTCAGACTTTGTAACTAGAATGTAATCAATTTTTAGGTGTTTTATGGCATGTAAAAGTTGTATCATACCTTTTCTTTTTAAATTTATTCTTGTGTTTCCTTGTTCGTATTCTATTAGTTTATTGTCGGAATACCCACTTATTCCAGCGTCCTCATAAACATCTTCAAGTTCAAACTTATTATCATTTGCATACTGTATTATTTTCTGATGTTGGTGATTTAAACTATGTCCTTCTTCGGCCTGTCGGCTGCTACTTACACGAACATATCCTACCGCGCGTTTACCTTTATTCACTGGAAATAACCTCCTTTTATAATAGGATTATAAGGGAATTATAAAGGATATAAAAAAGGATTGATAGTCTAATAGCAAGACCGTCAATCCTTCCTTATAATTATCTTAAAAATATTTTATAACCAAATATAAACTTAGTCCAAATAGTAGGTCTCCAAGGAGCATTAGGACACTTCTTACAGGAAGGACTTACAACTGCTATTCTATCTTGTATTTGTCCGTCTGCTTTCATGTATAGTTTCTTTCTAAGTTCAATATGCTTGTTGTAAGATTCGATTGATTTATAGTTTATAGCATAACTAATTATCTGTCTTATATCAAATCCTGCAACAAACATATCGAAATACTCTTTCGTTAGTAGATTGTCTTTTATTATAATTTCGTCAACTTGCTCTTTCTTCAAAAGCATTTCTGGAAGATTGCTTTCAAAATAAACATTCGTGCAAATCGAAAGATTTGTTGAAGAAATTCTTTCAAAAGTACGACAAGCAACAACTGGATTTCTTGAAGTGTAGTCTCTGATTAGATTTTCATATTCTGCAAATCGAGGGTCACTTCTTAATGCAATAATTCGCTTTTTTTCTTTTTCAATTTTCTTTTCAATTTCCTTAATAACTGCTTCTAATGCTAGTTTTGTAGTAGAACAAGCAGTAGATACTTTTTTAATAATATTTTTTCGTTTAAATTCGCCTTCCTCTTTATTGATCTTACTATGAAAAATATCGCCCATTTTAAACTTCTTGAAATTAAGAATCCCACCTTCGGTATCTATAAAGCATTCAGAAGTAATACTTGCTACAAGTCGAGTATTTGAATAGATATATACTTTATTATCAAAGTAGTCTTTAAATAAAGTTAAACCTAGTGAACCTTCGTTTATAGCCAATTTCAACTGATGTGTGTCTGCTACTAAAAAATCGTTAGGATTGCCATTCAGCACATTCTGATAAGTTATAGCCTTCTTAAATCTATTAGCAACCTTTGTTTCATAATTTCCTGCATATTTCAATGAGATTGGAATACATAAGGATTCTTTCATACCCAAAACCTTAAAGTTTGCTTTAATTAGCAGATCAGATTTTGTTTTAGCCTCCCAATGCTCCTCTTCTGTAATTTCCACTTTATCATCTTCATCTAGATCAGAAACTGCACCTGTAACGAATTCTAAGTCTAAACTACTGTTATTCGCTACTTGATCAATTAACTCAAACACCTCTTTTTCAAACATATTCCTTTTACTTCTTTCTTGTACAAATGTCATAAAATCAACCCCTTTCGCGTTATGACCTGTATAAACAGTTAACCAGCGATAGGTAGTTTCCTTTATTAATTAAGTAGTACTATATGCTTATTTTTATTAACCATTGGTAGTTAAAAATAAGTATAATTACCTACAAAATAAACAGAAATAAAAAAGAGTATTTAGTGTTTTTATATTGAAATGTATATATGTAAAACAAAACAAACTAAAGACGAAAAGGAGTTGTTGACAAATGTTAACAAGAAAGCACACAGGACAAAAATATGGAACTAATGAAAATGGAATCGAAGTAGAATTACCAATGGAACAAAAGACAGTAGAGGTAGAATCAGCAAAAGAAAGAGTTGAGTTCGCACTAAGATATTCTAGAAGTGTTATCCCTGCAGGAGTTTACAATGTATTTCTTACTAGTTTAACAACTATCATGGAAAGTGTTGAGGAATTAAACCAAATTGCAGAAAAGGAAGGATTGCCAAATGGATTTTTAGATACAATTACAGATTTAAGAATCAGTTTTGAAAATGTAGTATGTACACTACAAAAAATAGAACATAAAGAAAAGGACTATAAGTTAGCACATAAGCAAACGATCAAGGAATTAAGCCACATATTCTTTAGTGCTTATAGTCATGCAGTATCTATATGGTAAAGATAAAAGACTTCCTTTTAATAGGGGGTCTTTTATTAATTGGCGCCAATCCTTCCTTCCTTTATAATTAAAAGAAAAGGAATAGGATTAGGAGGAAATAAATATGACAAACGAAGCGGAAAACAGAGTAAAGGTTCTTTTAAATAGAATTGAAGGAGCATTAAAAGATATTGAAACAGTATGCAATCAGCACGATTATGATACAGAACCATTGGGTAAAGCCTTCGAAAGTATTCAAAAAGCAAGAGATTTTAAATTATCTTAATAGCAAAAAAAGACTATAATTAGAGGATTAACTCTTTTATAGTCTTTTTTATGTCTGTTTGTTAAAAACGGCTAAAGTCGTCCAAAATAGCCTGTATTACTCTATTTTATGGCCTTAATAATTTAAAGAAGAATTTAATCTCCTTTATTCTATTTTATTCTATTTTTTATTTTTTTCTTCTTTCTATTATTCCTTTATAGGGATTTATTTCTGGGCGAATAAAATGATTTATTTCTGGCGAATTTGATAGGTAGTAAGAACTACTCACTTTCAATAGATTTGTTAATTAAATCTAAAAACAACTGCTCAATAAGTTCTTTGTCTAGCCCTGCCTTAACCAATCTTTGACGATACTCAACACTAATTTCGGCTAAAACCTTATCAACATCAACCTTTTCTTGATCAGAAGTTTTTTCATCAATTCTTTCTTTAACCACTTTCAGCAACTCTTGTAATGTATCAGAAGCGGTATCTACAACTACATTAAATGCTATTTCCTTCAACTTCTGACTCTTACTGAACTTATAAACAAGAACGAAAGAGATTAGGAGTAAGAGGAAAACAATAAAGATTATCAGTAAATCTTGCATAATAATTACCTCCTTTTATGCTCACTTGTTGGTAATTATGCTTTATTAATAACAATTGTTTTTTATTAATAAATATTATGAAGTGTTATTAATAAAACATAATTAGACTAATCACTTAGTAAAAACTTTGACATACTTGCTACTTGCCGTTATATACTTTCCACTCTTTAGTTTGTACATTTTTGCACCTGCTACTGTATGTGTACTTACTACTGTAAATGTAGTACCTTTTTTGTACGAAATGTATTTATCAGTCCAATTTGCCGTATTGTAAGTCCAAAGATTATCTGCAGTAACTTGTACATATGTTGTTTCCTTAACTACCGCAGGTTGCTTTACTTCCTCTTTCTTTTGTACTGTTGGATTCAAATAAGATTTAACTAAGGCCACAAACTTGTCCCAAGTCCACCAAAACTTTCCGGATCTAATTCTTTCAGGACAGTTTTTCTTACTCCAGTGATAATGTTGCCTCATGTTGCTTAAAGGAATGTTTTCGTCCTTTAAGATCTTTGCTGCTAGTTGCGCGGCTAACTTAACTGCACTATCAAAATCTTTTACCCAACAAATTTCGATTCCAATACTTGTGTTATTTCCTGCTGTTGTGCCTGTATGCCAACACTTCCAAGAATGTTCAAAGTTTTGGTGGATTTCTTTATCATCAACGCTATAATGCCAACTTGCTTTACTTCGTATCATGCCTAGCCTTTTCTGTAATTTTGCATGATTCAAGGAACTTGCATTTAGATTACCTGTTTCGTGGATTGTAAGGAACTTCTTTGTGTTTCCTTTTCCACCTGTTACTTGTATTGCTTCAGAATCTGTTAACATATAATCTTTATTTATCTTCATTTTCCTCATCCTCCTTTTCTATATAATTTTCATAAATCCTCAATATTTTATTTTTAATAACTCTAGCATGAGGAAATCCCATATCAGCACTTGTTTCCAAGACTGAAATCAATTCGCAAAGAACAACTACAACAATATAAAAAATGATTATACCGTCTAAGATATTATGTAGTAAACCTAGACTTTCGAAAGATTTTGAAGTTAATGAAAATAAGGAAAGGAAAGCGAAAGGAATAATCATCGCGACCAATTTGTCGAATGTATCACGAATTCGTCTACTTTTTATTACTGCATTTTTATTTAACCAAGCACAAGTAACAGCAAACGTAAAATCAAACAGTACCGCTAAAAAAATAGTTGTACCCATAACTACATAAAACTCTGCTGTGTCACTTGTAAAGGAAATCCCCAATAAACTAACAATTAACCCGTAATACCATATAAAAATGTTACTTAATAAACTAATTAACTTGCTCCATACAGAAGTTAATACCTCCATTTAATATTCACCGCCTTCTAATTCAGAAATTAACTACCAGTTGTAGAGGAGTCTGAACTCTCCTTGTTTACTAGAATCAAAAGAAGGTCTTTTATTTCAGTTAATTCTATTTCAACATTTATCAACTTTTGCTCAAGAAGTATTTTTTCGTCATTCTGATTCTTTAATGTATTAATCCGCTTCATTTTAAAGCCTCCTTTCATCAACTGTATCCAACTGCAACTCCAGTAACCAACAAATCTGGGAAGAAGTATATGCTTACATAAATATATTCACTTTCTTCGCTTGAAACATCTACTATCTTATCTAAATCAGAATCTATCGCAGGACCTAAGTCATAAGAAGAAATCTCATAAAAACCTAAAACATTAGGACTGCTATTGAAATTTACAATATTTAAAGCAGAAGCAGTTGCATATGCCTCCTGTATCTTTCCATTGTTTTTATGAAAATTTATGAGTTTTAATTTTGGAAAAAATAATTTAGCAGTATCTATATAGTTACTACTTCCAAAAAGAACTGTTTCTATAAGAACTTGATTTTCATAAATCAATATGTCTTTCTGATGGCTAAAAACATATATTTTTCCATCTTTCTTGACTGCTGTGGATATATTATTTGTTATACAATGTAATCCAAGAATAATTCCATAAGAATCAATTTCTAAAATAGCAGAAGAAAATTTCGAATGATCTACAAAGGAAACTTTTATAAGCCCACTTTCAAAATTAGAACCTATAACTTCAATTGCACCTATATAGGAATTTGTTGGTAAAAATGCAAGAATATCATCAATCGGAATATTAACATAAGTATCAAACTCCGTATCGTAGAGAACCACCTTTATAGAATTATTAAAAAACGCCCAGAATAGTTTTTTTTCAGTAAAAACACCAAATGAATCAAAATAATATTCATTATTTGGGTCTAAGATTTGCTTTATATCTTCAATACTCTTTTCAGAAGTGAAAGTATTTAGACCTCCAGAATAACTTTTTACCTTCATATCGTCATGTGAAAACTCTGATGTATTGTAATAATCTTGAGCATTATAAGATACCATTTTGTTATTAATAAAACTAAAGGCTTTATCACTAACACTAAATGTAGTGTTTGAAATTTCTTCAATATAATTGTTTATATAAGTAATATATTCTTGAAAAACAGTTACATATAAACCTTCGAAGGTAGATAGATTTGTAGTAGTTAAACCTAAAGCAGAGTCAGCAGTTTTTCTTTCTAAAACCTCTTTGCTTAAATTTACATTAGTTCTTCTTATTAAGTCCTTTACTTTCAAGAGGTCCTGAGTAGTAACATTACCATTTGGTATATTAGAAATAGCAGTATTGAACTCTTCCTTTGTTACATAATTATTTAGATTGTTCACAAGTCCCTTAAGTCTATTTAATTCATCAACTACCTGCTTTAAAGAAGTATTAACTATTTCTAATGCTGCTGTGCTTGCATAACTCTTTACTTCTTCTTTTTCTACTTCTGCAACTACATTCGGCTTGTAATTACCCATTATTTTTTGAATTACAGATTTAATAACATATAACTCTTGCAGTATGTCTATATTTTTTTCACCGTCAAAAATATAGCGGTTCGTTCCTTTCATTTGTTGTCGTCTAGATTCCTTTTCTATCATGCTTGTTATTTCCTTTTGTATTTCCCTTATATAATGATATTCTTCCAATGTTTAAACCTCCTTTTTCCACCAACCTGCCTGTCCGTAAGTGGACCAATCTTATAACGAATAAAGGAAAGGAATGATTAAGAATAATCAGTAAGTGTATAGGTAGCCGAAGCCCCGTTTCCTTTACTTATATTTATAGTTACACTCGTACAAACTCCCTTGTAACTTCCACCTAAAAGTCGTTGACTTGTTAATAAAACAGTATGACCGGGCTTCAACCCCGGAACATAAGGGTAACTAAATATTAACTCTTCCTTAATGCCGTTCTTTAAAATACTTCTGGCATATGCATCAGCCTGTGCCTTATCCATTTCTGGTCTTATTTGTTCGTACGTAGAAGCGGATTCTCCTGCATATACATTTTCATCCCTAAACACCTGTACAACTCCACTTTTAGCGCCACGGCCATATGTAATCTTAACCGAATTGAAAACAGTGGCAGATTTTAAATGTTCAATAGGTTCTGACGAAAATGCTGTGCTTAATTCAAAGTCTGGAATTGATTTCACTTTAGGGGTTTCAAAAATTAGAAGATTTCCTACACTTAGCATTTGCATTCCTGTACTATCTGCTAAGTCCTTTAATAGATCTCCATTTGTTAATCCTGCAGTAGAATAGGAAGGAACAACTTGTTCAGAATCTTTATAGGCATCCTTAAAGTAATCATTAAAGGAAGGAGTATTAGGAATTTGAGGAACAGAAGGAGTTGAAGTACCATTTGCAAAGTCTTTATAGATCTGATTATTGCTTTCGTCTAGCCAGTTTTTTATTGCTTCGCCTCCGTTTTCAAGAACTGTGTCATGTTGGTATTTAATTCTAAAACGAATGATTTCATCATATCCTCTTTTCTTCCTGTTGTTTTCATTCGCATCATATTCTGTGTAAATTGGAATGAAATAGACATAGCCCTTAGAGTAAAAATAATTTCCTATCAATGATTTAGTATATACATCGTATAGACTTGTAGTTCTTATTTCCTTTACTGTTGTTAGATTTATCGGGTCATAAATATTATAAGAGTCACTTTTATATGTCATCGAGTAGCCAAAGTTAAATGTAGCGGCTGAACCATGAATATAGTCAATTCCTTGCTCCTTAGAGGTGTCATATAAAGATCTAAAGATTTGAGGTAAATCCTCCTCTTGTATATTTAACCCATCACTGTATCTAAAGGCATATCTTCTGCTATACCAATTCCAACCGATAACAGTTCTATCCACATAGTAAACATGCATATAAACATAATTCCCACTTACCATATATCTAAAATTTTCCCAACCATCACCTGTTGAAAATGATTTTCCATAGAAATAAGTAGCCGTAGTTCCTCGCAAGTCCCAACAATCTAGAAATAAAACTCGGTTTATCGAATAGCAGTACATTAATGTGTTGTTTTCGAAATAATAATGATTTGTTGAAGATATAGAATCAGAAGATCCTATTCTATTAACCTCAACACCATTTTGATTCTTCATTTTAAACTTCCTAATTGACTTATCTTCTAAATCTATCATGATCATTTTTGCATCACGACCCCAATTACCTGCTGCAACAACCATTGCACGATCAGCCTTTAAGTCACCAACAATATTAACGTCAGCACTACTGTTTGTTAAATCTAGAGCCTTACCACCAAACCCTAATTGATTTGTAACTTCCTTCCTTTCATTCATATCAATGACACGAATACCCCAGAAAGAAGTTAAAGTACCCGTAGAATCTTTGTAGCGATTTAACACAATTAGGAGTCCGTTTTTTGTCATAGCCATTTTTGTGTTGTTATGATTTTTAGTTTCAAACAGTTTTCTACTTCCACTTAAAACCAATTCCCAATCTCCATATACAGGAGTTGTTGTGTTGTTTTGAGGAGGATTACTACCAGATCCACCCCAACCGTCTGGCTTTTCTGTTGTTCCATAATCTAAATCCAACTGTGGTGTACCTATATTGAAATTAAAGGAAGGATCATTTTCTTTTATCTTTCCTAGAACATTACTTAAATTCTCTAAATCTCTATCTTGTGTCGATTGTAATTCAGCAGCATTCTCGTAAATATTTCCAGTAGCAGAAACGTTTGTTCCACGAAGAATAGAACTATTAATATCCGTATTTCTATCTGTCATTTCAACACGAATAAGTGTGTAATCTCCTGTTTCAGCCGTCATGCCCCAAGCATTAACAATCCCCTTCATTAAGAAGTCTTCTTTCGGATTGCTTCCCTTTGTTACTATTGAAATCTCAATAATCTCACCTCTTTTATTTAAAATCCCCTTAAAGTTAGTGTCTTTCAAGTAGGTGAATTTATCTAAATGTGAAATTAATTGAATATTACAGGTTTGAGGTTCTCCATATGCCCCTGTATAGTCAAGACTTTCAATATAGCGATCTTCGATAACTCGTCCACCTCTTGCGACTAGTTTAATTTCAACAGTCCTATCTGGTCCTAAATAATAATTCATTTTCTTATCCTCCTTTCCTTATAATTTTTTAATTACAATGCAGGTTAATCCTATCGTATCTAAGTCTGAAACCTGCTTTCCTTTTACCGCTTCCGCACGTTCAACCATAACTTCATAGCGTCCATGAGGGTCCTTAAATCTACGCTTCTTATGCAAAGAGGAAAGGAATGAAGGAAGGTCTTCATGAAGGATAATAGCCTCAATTGAAATTCGACTAACCATTCCATATGATTCAAATAATGCATTTTCTATATTTCCATCTAAAGGAATTTTAACTGCAAAGTTTCCTTCCCAAGAGCGCGGATTCCAATCGTCATATGTTCCTATAAAATTTATTCGTCCTGTTCCATCTGTATTTTCCAAATAGAATAGTACTTCATCGCTTGGTAAGTAGTAACTCATTATTAATTCCTCCTTTCATTAAAACGTCCCTCCGTTAGCAGTTTTTAATCCTTTTGCTAAACCTTTACCAGTTGCTTGAGCATTATGCTTATCTACTAAACCATTAAATGCAAAATTATAAACGTCACCAGTAGCATTTCCATTCTTCAACCCATCAGTGTATTGAGCCATTATCTTAAATGGATTGATTGTTTCACCTTTAATGAGGTTTTGAAGCATTTGAGCAGGTAGTGCAATCAATTTAGTCAACCAACTTATAATATCTGCCACTTTCTGAGCAAATCCTTGAACTGATTTAGGAAGTAATGAAACAAGGAAATTAAGAAGAGAATGGAAGCCGTCTTGTAGGAGTGTCATTGGAGTAACCATTCCTGCAAATATGTTTGCCCAATCCTTCCCAAATATTTTTTCGATAAGCCAGTAAGCACCTTTTAAGACAGATAGAACGAGTAAAACAATTCCAACGATAGGATTAATAAATCTAGAAAGAAATTTCCCTAAACTTTTAAGACCGTTCCATATCCATTTAAAGAATCCTCCTACTCCTTTAAAGAAGTTTGCAACATTTCCCCAAAGACCTTTAAAGAAGTTTCCTATCGGCTTTAAAAGAGATCCTAAAGAAGTACCAAACTTAGAAAGGATAACTTGAACTGCTTTAACGACAACCATTAAACTAAGAATTGCAGAAGCAATGCTTGAAAGAACTGTTCCTATAACTAAAGACCAAGCAAGAAACTTAGCAAAGCCCGGATTCTCTTTTAGGAAAGTGTTTGCTGTATTAATTGCCTTTGTTAATCCTTCCATGATTTTAATTACAGTAGGAAGGAGTTCCTGACCAATAGTAGCCTTCAAATCCGTCCATGAGTTTTTTAGTTTTAATGAAGAGTGTTCAAAAGAGCCTTCGGTAAAGTCCTTCCAGGCCTTATCTGCCGTTCCTGTCGATTCTACGAACTTTCCTATCCTTTTTTCATAATTATTAAAGAACATTTCACCAACGTCAGTCGAAATACTTCCTCCTGCTATTTCCATGAAATTACGTTTTACAAAGGAGTCACCAACGTTTCCAATACGCATCATAATGTCTTGATATTGCTTCATTGTTCCTTTATCCCTTGCTTTTAAAGCATTTATAACTCCCTCAACAGACATTGAGCCGTTTTCGATTTCTTCTGCATATAAAACACGAATCATATCAAGGAAATCGTCAGTTAGATCCTTACTTCTATCCATAACTTCACGTACGGAATCTCCTACCTTATCAAGGTTGAATGAACCACCTTCTAGAATTCCATATTCCATTTCTGCAATAGCATCACCAATGTCAAATCCACTATTATGGAAGTCCTCAGAGTACTCTTCGAATGCACCTAATGTTTCATTGAACGAACCACCAGAGGCTTGTAAAGCCTTAACAAGACCGTCTGCTGCCTCCTCAAAAGGAACTTGAAAGCCTACTGTCATTTTAGAAAGAGTACTAGCAACCTCGTCAGAACCAACTTCAAAAATTTTCGATATTTCCAATATTCTTCTTGCTATTTGTTTCTTGTCGTCATCCTTAAATAAGCGTTCTGCTAATACTAATCCTTTACCAACTTCGTCATATGTTTCGCCCAGCCCATCAACGAACAATTCTCGCATGTCGTCTTTGAATCCTTGAACCATATTATCAGGTAAGCCTGTCTGTGCTTGAACTCTATTCATAGCGTCTTCCATTTCGGCAGCGGCTTTTACAACACTAGCAATTGCACCTGCGCCACCTTTAGCAATTCCACCAAGAGCAACAGCAGCGCCACCCATTGTTAAGTCAGCCTTACTAAATGCCCCTTGAAGATTCTTAATTTGATCTTCAACAGAATCCATTACAGTTTCAAACTGACTTGAATCTGCTCCAATACGAGCAATGATAGAACCTAATCCAAATTTACTTGCCATTTATATCTAACCTCCCTTCTGTTGTTTAAGAGCAAGAAGTTTATTTCTAAATGCTTCTTCTTGTTCTTTAATATTTGTTTTCTTTTCATTTCCTTTACTAAGATCATATTTACTTTGTTCACGCTCAAACTCTTTAAATATTTTCTTGATATTTTTTGAACCTTCCTTACTTAATGCTTGCATAGGAGCAATAGCCAACATAAAATCATTAGCGTCTGAAATTGTTTTACTTCTACGCTCTAATTCCATCTGCTCTATAATTTCAGCAAAGGAAAAATCATGTTGCCAAACAGACGGGGGAATTCCTTTATTTAAAAAGAAATTGCTGATTTCCATTAGTAATTTTTCTAGATTGAATCCTTCGTCTTGTCCTTTTCCTTTTTCTTGAATCCCCCCATGAACTTTTTTATTTGTGCCAAGTTAGGACTCATATTTACACCATAGATTGCTAAGAGGATGTCTTTCAATCCGTCAAAATCAGCCACATTCTCATAATCAAATTCCTCTGTTAAATAAGGATTTAATAAGGAAGGAACTTTAGGAATTACATACACAAGTGCATCAATTGCTGACTCAGTATCTAATTCTCCTGCCGTTAATTTACTTATTACTTCCTCACCAATTTCTGGATCACGCACTAATTCTGAAATCTGATTAAGGATTGTAAAAACTGAAACACGCTTTACAATTACCGAATCGTAATCACCATTTACATTGATATAATCAACCTTTTTTGCTTTTAAAAATGCTACATTGTTATTCATTTTCATTTCCTCCTTTTTTGTTAGTTGACGAATAAATACAAAATAAAAGGAAGGAAAGAATAAAAATCCTAATCCTTCCTTCCTTCTATTTATATATAGGTTAATCTCTATTAAGCCCCGACATTTCCTGTATTTCCGAATAAAACATGATATTTTGATTCATTTTGGAATGTGCGAAGTTCTAACCCGATTACAGTTACAACTTCTGGTCCAAATTCAAATACAGGAGAACCTACGTTTACTGCCTTTGGGAAGATAATCCAACGATCTTTATTATCAGGATCTTCCGAAGGTGCAAATATAAAGCACTCAGTTAAATTATGCAACTTGTAAGCCCCGCTTTTTAAAGAATATCCATTACCTAACGCTTCAAGCATAGGTAGTGAAGTCTCTAATGTAGTGCGGTCAAATTCCATGAAAGCAATTTCTGCTGTTGCGTATTTTGGTCTACGTGTATGTCCAATTGTTGCTAGATTTTCACCGTTTGGGATTTCAAAATCTCCAAATTCAAATGATACTGTTAATCCGTCTTCTGAAGTTGTTCCTAATTTAATCCCACGTGTTGCTATTGCACCTGTCATTGTGCCTTTAAACATACTATATGACTCGTTTAATATGCTTTTTTCTTCATTAATCATTTACAATTCGCTCCTTTCTTTTTTACCTATAAAATACGTAGATTAAGTGTTTTTAGGTAAATCGACTCCATTTTATGAGCCATTTTCTTGCTCTTTTAACTCTAATTTAGAAGGAATATACTCATATCCGTGTGCTTCTGCCTGCTTTTTTAAGTCAATTAGAGTCACATAGTAAATTGTTTTGTATACAAGTGAAGTATCTTGTTGTTCAAAAAATTCAAGTTCACTTTCAACAAAGCAGTTTTTTATTAAGTAGTTTTTATATCTAATATTTCTAATACTATCTAATGAATCTACTACCATATCAGCAACTTCACGTGGATCTCTGTCCTCTGTATGGTTATAGTACTTAATTTTTACAGTAACAACAGGGTAACGAATATATCTTGCAGTTCGTGGTCCGGGATTAGATCCAGATTCATATAGAAATATCATAGATTCTGTATTTGCAGAATCTATTTGGATATTCATTAATTCTTCAATGCCTTCTTCTGCTAAGTAATATCGCAAAATAAAAGGAACAGAAGGAAAGATTCCGCTATTAATTTCAAGTTCCTCTGCAGGAATATTAAGTTCTCGATAATTCATTTCCAACTCCTCCTTTTAATTTGTTTGATTTCCACGTGTTGCCTTGTGAATCGTCTTTCTTGATGTTTTTCCTACTTCTTCAACTATCTTTGGTTTTAACTCCCTAAATGGCTGCTCTAAGTACTCCATTTGACCGTCTATATGTCGATAGTTATTATCGTGCTGAGGTTCTGCATATGGTACATTAAACCCAATATCAAGTGTAATTTCACTCTCTATCTTATTAGAACTAGAAGGACTAGAACCTCCAGAAGTAACAGATCCATTCTCATCAGAAGTAGCAATAATGGTTTTATTATTTTTAACGATAGTTCCAGAAGCCCTCAACTGACCACCGTCATGTGTTTTTATTACTTTTCCTTCCTCGTCCTTTAACAAATCACCGTTTTCATCCATTTCACCTTGGTAGATAGGTGCTTTATTAACTGCATCAGCAAGCAGTTTAAAACTGGCTTTTCTTAAAGTCTTTTCAATTTCCTTTTTTAACTTTTTCCTTAAATCCTTACTATTCCTTACTAGTTCCTTTTGACCGCTAAGGTCAATATTGACACCCATTGATGCTCGTCTAGCCAAAGTACACGATCTTCTTTATAATTCGTAAACTATAAGGGTGTCTTACGAAATACACTCTCCAGCAAGTGTACATATTGTCGTCATAGAAAATCCTCCATGATTCATCAATTGGAGAATCTGCTGAACAGTGCAAATATGCATAGATTGTATATTGCTCTTGGTTGTTCCCGTCAATATCCCAATTGTTTTCATATGTAAGATATCCATATTCAATATGCTCTTTTTCGTAAATAGGAACTTTTTGACCTTTAGCATTTCTTACAGCAGGGTATGCTTTAATTGGTTCTTTGAAAAGATTGTACATATTAAAACCTCCCCATAAGAACGATAACAGGTAGTAAAGTTTCGTAAGCATCAGGATATATTGAACGGATAGAAGAAGTATCATAAGAAGCAGAATAGTCACCTGCTGAAAGGCTTGTTACTCCATTTCGTTTATTTATAATTGCTAGTTGGGCTTCCATATCAGTTAATACGTGATAGGCTTGAATAATAACGGCTTCAAAAACTGCTGAATCTTTGTATTTTTTAGCCTGTATAGTGTACTTAAAGACAACACTTCTAAAAATAGTCCTCCAAGCCGATTTAAGGGCTTTATGTCTTTCTTCTTCTGTGAAGTTAAACCAATTGCTAAAAGAATGATCTAGGACGTCCTGAACGAAATTATCAGCAGTTTCTAAAGGAACTAAGTCGTAATCTCTAATTACTGTCATTTAGCAACACCTCTTTTTCGTTTCGCAGGAGTTTTTATTTCTACTGAATAGCCGTATCGTTTAAATCTTTCGACTAATTCCTTATCTGTTGTTTCTGCTATTCCTTCTTCAAACTTCAGACCTAAAACAGTGTCACTTGATTTGTTGAATAGCCTAACTATATAAGTGTTCATAAAATCACTCCTTTCTTTATGAACCTTTTTGTAAACAAAAAAGTGAAGAAGAAGGATTTACTCCTACCCTTCACTTTTTTGTTAAAATGGACTAGTTAATCCTTGAATGCGAGCAACAGAACGAGCAGAATATTCTGCAATACCTGCATCCCAACTCATATGTACACCCTTGTAGATAGCACCAACTGCATAAGGTTCAGTTGTGATACCTGCTTCACCTTCAATACCGTTGAAACGGTGTGGTGCAAGGTTCATTAAGTAGATAGAGCCTGTATTTTCTAAAGTTGTACCTTCATTTACCACAACAGTTTCGTTGAATGGTAATGGATTTACAGTAATTGTAGAGAATTTACCATTACCATTATCAACTTGCTTTTGGAATGTACTCATACGAATAATTTCAGAACCGTTAAATGAAACAATGTTATTTTCGAACTGATCTTTACTACGTTCTAAAAGATGCTTAGAAGCCAATAAATCAACTAGTTGCACATAAGTTTGATCTGAAACTAGAATTACAACGTCAGTAACATTAGCAGGCTGTAATGCTAATTGAGCCATTTGTAATTGAGCAATATTAATCTTACCTTCTATTGCAGTAAATAATAATTCTGGATCAACACGGTACTTAGCACCCCTCAGTCCTGAATCGTCACCAGTACCATTTAACACTTCATCCGCAAATGCACGTGAAATAGAAGCCGCTTGGTCTTCTAAAGCAGATTTTAAGAAAGCCTCCGGGTTAACCATGCGGCTTAATTCATTTTTGTCGTATCGGAAATCTGCATAGAAAATAGAAGTCTTTTCTGTTACTGGTTTGTAATTAAATTTAGTTTGTTCTGGTTCTTGACCAATATAACGTGTACCTGCACCCATTAAACCGTCTTTACGACTAAATGTAATACTTGCACCTTTAATAGGTTGGAACAAGAAACGAGCCGTTAAAGGAGATCCTTTAGCAATCGCGCCATATATTTCGGACAGGCGTTGATCCGTTTGCAATCCTGCACTATGTAATAGTGTATGCATTATATAATCCCTTCCTTTCCTTTAGGTATTAACCTAATAATTCCTTAGCAAAATCTAACAATCCTGAACCTTGTTTTTTAGTAGGTGCTGGATTAGAGCCTTGACCACCAATGGTAGAAAGAAGATTCTTTTCTTTTAAGTCGTTCATCATTTTTGCATAAACAGAGTTTACTTGTTCTTTTATCTTTTCCTTGTCAGTCGAAAATTCAACTTGACCTTTATATGCCTCAAGTAATTCCCTTCCATTTAATGCTTCCTTAATGTCCTTATCAAATTGAACCTTTTTTTCTTCTTCCTCTTTGCCTGTTTTATACTGTTTTAAAGTTTCAAGTTCTTCTAGAACTGAAGAAAGTTCTTGACCATTTAATAAAGATTTTAATGAATCAAGTTCTTGACTTAGACTTTCAATAAGAACTTTATCTTCGTTAGGAGTTTCTTCTTCAACTTTTTCAGTCTCAGTTTTAACCTCCTCAGTTTCAACAGGATTAGTAGTAGTCTCAACTTCCTCTTTTATTGCTACTTCTTCTGTTGTTTCAACTTCTTCATTTTTAATTTCCTCCATAGTTATCACCTCTTACATTAAATATAAGAAAGGCAAAGATGCTTCCCGTTAAAAACAAAAAAGAAGAGGATTATTCCTCTTCTTTTTCATCTTTTCCAGTTGTTGCAAAATTATCAGGATCTTCAAACTCCACCACGAAAGGAACTAGAACGTGCCTACATTTAAAATGTATCTGTCCACTTCCTCCTTTTGTGTTTCCTAAATACTTAACTTTTCTACCGTCTTCTAACTCTGTAATATCTGGGTGAATGGAATAAACAACCTTCTTACCACCACTAAACACTTCCTTTTTACAGATTTCGCATTCCGTTTTATGAGTTGTGTAAGTTACAAAGTAAATTTCTTCGTCAAGTAGCATCGCCTCTGTACCCTTATTATGGGCAACCATTACACCTTGATGAAGTTTAGATTTAGCATATTCAACTAAGTCCATTTGAACTCCGTTTTTCTTAGTTATAGAATCAATTCCTTTAGCCTTCAATAATTCAGCCAATTCTGGACCGCTATCTTTTAAAGACTTACCTGTTATTAGGTTTCTAAGAACGGCTTCATTCAGAGTAGTTTGCATATTATATGTAGCATTGGAAATCACACCTGCACGTGCTGCTTCCATACTTTGCATAGTTTGGTTAACAACATGACTGATAGCATATTCATCTATCTTAGTGAACCGTTGTGAGGTATCAGGAAGGACAATACCACTCTGTTGAAGATTGAATAAGGCCCAATACTTACCTAAACTATGACGTTCTAGCAATAATTGAGGTAGGTTTTGATTCTCATATTCCTTTAACTTATCTAGTGCATTATTAATATTTAAAAGGAGTTGTTCATTACGAGTCCTTAACTTGTCTGTATTTTCAATATCGAAACTTGCAGATTGCATTAACTGCATCTGAATATATGTTCTAGAAGTCTCATAAGCCTTCACTAGACTTTGGTGAATATCCTCGGCTTGTTTACTTCTTCTGTTATACTCTGCTAAAGAATAAGGTTTTTGACTCATTATTCTTCACCTTCTTTAGTTTCCTCTTCTTTTTTATTCATTTCTAGTAGATCAGTTAAATTAAAAGGCTCAGGTGTCTTATCGTGACTATGACTAGATTCTTTTTCAGCCTTTTCTTCTTTAATTCGTTCTACTTCTTCTGCATCCTGTCTGCTGTTAGTATTATTTATTTTCTTTCTTGTTGTTTCCTCACTTTGAAGTCCTGCTTGTTGTTTAGTAATCTCGATTGCAACGTCCTCAGCATCTAATGGGAATGCATTGCTAAATGTTGTATTAACCCATTCTGCCTCAAACGCAATTAAACCGTAGTAATAAGCCAATTTTTGAGCAGAATAGAAAGACAATTCCAATGCATCTGATAAAAGGTTTTGGATATTCTTAACAATTATTAATGAAGGAATATATCGTAAAGAAATAGCCTTACCAGACTCTGGATAAACACTACCATCTTTTATTGAAAGAACATGTTCTGGAACACCCATAATTAATGCCATTGCTGAAATATTAGTAAATAAGAAGTTAAAGGCTGCTTCTGTATTAGCGTCCCATGTAAGGTACTCAGGAGGGTTCTCACCGTCAATTGCAGGGTTGTGGCAGTATATATCATGTTGACCCATTATTGACTCAACTGACATATATTCTGAGCCATAACCGTCTACTTTAACTTCTATCCCCATTGTTTTTTTCATTTGTGCGAAAATGTGAGGAGGAACAATTAATTTAGGTGAAGAAAAAATATCAAGGACACGCTTTAGAAATGTAAAACGATTACACACCTCTTTTAGTAAATCCTCAACATCAGCAATAATGGATTTACCAAAAAAACTGAAAGGATCTCTATTGAATGGTACATAGTGAATCAACATACCAGCATTGTGTTTTATTTCTTTAAATTCAACAAGTTCAAATTCAGCCTGTCCGTCTTTTCTTTCTAAATTGTAATAAGTGTACAAGTTATCCTTATACTCCTCAATACGTCTATACTCTACACCTTCATAGACAACATTATAAGTTAATCTATATCCTTTAGGCTTTGAAATATCCCAAGGATTTTGAATCACCTCTAAGTGTTTTGGGTGAACATATTCTGTAAAAATATCAATTTCACCGTTATCTTTTGATCTCATTCCTGTTTTAATTACTACACCGCCTAGAACTAGCATTGAAACAACAATGTCGAACAGATTACTATACAACTTATTGTCTTTTAAATACTTATCTAGCCACTCTTGAGCATCTTTTGACTGAACAGCAAAAGATGGGTTAGAAGATACGAATAAATTTGATAGTTCTCGAACTGCAGGTTTTACTAAATTCACATTAATAAAACGGTTTTTATCTTCTAAACTATATCCAGTTGTAAATGCTTCTTTTAATTGTCCTTTGTAAATGTTTTCATATTTTTCATATGCAATATTTAATTTAGATCCAAGTGAAGCACTAGAGGACTTTACAAGAGCATTTATTTCTTTTTGAGTATATGGCATATTCTCCTGATCTAAGTTTCGCATTACCATAATAGGAGTTTCATATTCGTAGTTATTTGTCATTTTTCATTCCTCCTTTTCCTCACCAGTTTCCACGGCCACGTTTAATTCCGTTAATTACAACTCGCCCGTTTACTGGATTTATTAATTCGTCCATGATGTCGAAAATCTTTACATATTCATACACTGCATAACGTAAAGAGTCCATGCAGTGATCATTTCCGTCTTTTGGTTTATTCAGAGATTGCCCTTCTTTATTTACAATGTACTTGTAAGAAACAATTTCCTTATAGAAAGTCTCACAGTGATCAGCAATGAAAATCTTTCTACGTTTTACATTGTCGATTCCTTCTGTAACAGAATGAGCACCTTTTTTAGTAGGAATTACATTAAATCCTGCACGGGCAAACTCCATAATGTATCCGGGCATCGCAGAATCGGCAATTACAGGAATTCTATTTCCTCTTACATAAGGGAATTTTTCATTTATAATCTCGATCAATTCTTTATTTGTTATTTCGTTAACGACTAACTCCTCTAATATATAAACATCGTTCTCTTTAATCCCTATGATTAAAAAAGCGTTAGGGTCATTAACTCCAAAGTCTAAACCACAAACAACACGGCTAAAGTCGTGATTAGGTGGTATTTCGTCTTTTCGTATCTTTACATAGTTTCTGTAAATAACAGATCCAACAGCACCCCACTGACCAAGAGCATAAATATTGTAGTCGTTTTCGTTATGCCTTCGCCCTTCTTCGAGTCGTTTCTTATAATCCTTACCAACAAATCTGTTATCTAGATATGTACTATGTACGACAAGTGCATCTTCTGGCTTCTTATCAAAGAACCTTTTCTTTAACCAGTGTGTTTCATCAATTGGGTTGAAAGTTATAAATATTTGGAACTTCTTTTCATATATTCTTCCATTCTCAATACTTGTACCACGAAGACGCTTAACCATTTGTTCAAAGTCACTCTCAAGCATTTCCGTTGTTTCTTCTAGCCAAATTAAATCAATCTTAGAAATACCTTTTAGAGCCTCAGAATCACTAATACCTCTAAATATAATCGTAGAGCCATTTGGGAACTCAATCTTCATATTCGTTTTATTTATTTTTACTAAATGCTTTATTCCAAAAAACTCAAGTCTATCGACAATTTCAGCAAAAACTGATTCTCGTATCGTTTCTTTAATTTTTCGGATTACAAGAGTTCTTAAGTTTTTCTTATTAACACTTCTGATGATGATATTATCTGCCATAAATACAGACTTTCCTGATCCACTGCCACCGTAAATAACATTTAAATATTTTTGACTAGCAAGAAAAGGAAGATACTTTTTATTAAATATACTAGTATGTAAATTTAAATTTATCTGTCCGTTCTTCTTCATTCTTCTTCCTCTTCTGAATTTAATAAATCAACTTCGTTCTCATTTTCATCAAAAATACGAACAACAAATTCAGTATCAGAGTTGTTTTCAAACTCAATCTTTTCACGATAAAATTCTGACATTCTATTTAAAGCCAAGAACTTCTGCATTTGGGTATCTGGTTTAGAAAACTTAGTATCTACAATAAAATTGACTAACTCTCCGTCTGCGTCAAAGTACTCTTTCTTTTCTGTGTAGTAAAAGCCTTTTGCAGATTTCATCATACTGTTCTCTAGTTCAATATTTGCAGGTTGACTCCACATATCTAATGCCTTTCTAAAGTCTGGATATTCGTTTAAAATATTATAAAAACTACTTTGTGAAATACCTAAATTAGAGGCTATTTGCTTTTGAGTTAATCCTTCTGTAACCCAACCTCTAATTTCCTTAATTCGTGGTAAAACTTTATAGTCATAAACCTTTCTTTTTGTTTGTTTTTTTTGCATGTAAAATCACCTTCTTTCTGCATACATAAAAAAAGACACTATAAATAAATACAGTGTCTTTTTTTGTCTTCTTTTTTTATGGAAGACACTAGAGGATTTAAAAATGAAGAAATATTTAATCAGAAATGTTACACCTATTAAATACATTAGTTCTTTTAAATCTTCCCGTTATATGCAGTTTGTTATTGCTTTTTTTATCTTCTTTTTAGCCTCAGAATAAACATTTCTGATTCTCTTTTCAGATAAATTTAATTGTGCAGCAACTTCTTCGTAAGATAATTTTTCGATTGTAACGAGTTCAAATATTAAAATCTCTTGATCTCGTAAGTTTACTTCTTTAAGTTCTTCGTCAAGAATAAGAAGAAACTGACTATCTTCTATTCGTTCTGAATTGCTAACTATTCCTCTGCAGAACTGGCTTATTTTTTCTGTGTTTTTCACCATTAGCCACCTCGCTTTTAAACTCATAAGGTATTTCCACAAAGGTTTGCTTGTATTTTTTAGTATTCTTTTTGGAATATGTTGAGAACTGAATTGCTTTTCTTAGATAAGACTCTTCTGTAGATAATAAATTTAAATATCCATTATCCCAAATAGACCTTTTTACTATGTACTTAAAAAGAGATTCTTGAACTTCTTGTAGAATATCTTCTTTGTCATTTTCAGTAAATCTAAAGACGACTTCTTTTATTATCCTCTGTGTACTACTTTCTTCAAAAAACTCATTTATACGATTTATGGTATCTTGATCTAGTTGCTCTAAAAGTTCTTTAATATTTTCACTCATTAAAATCACTCTCAGGTGGCTCAAATCTCCCCTCGGTACTCTTAAATGAATACCCCTTTTCAACAAGCATTTTTTCGATACCTTCTAGTTCGTCTGTGTAATCTTTAAATGCAACAGCAAGCATAAATTCTTGTTTAGTTCGCTTAAAGAGGTCAGTAGAAAATAGTTTTAAAGTAACATTAATTCCTACTCGTTCAACCATAATTATTGCTTTTTCTTTTCCTTTTTTATATTCAACTTTAATTAGATTAATCAAACCAATAACCTTCTTTACCATGCACTCTATTTAAAATTTGAAGTAGTTGATATAATGAGTTTTGTGGTTCTTCTTCATTGTCTAATTTCCAACTATTTTCATATTGTATGATAGCACCTTTAGGTGGAGTTTCTGATTCTTCTTCTGATTTGATAAAATTTTCATATAAACCTTCTGCAAGTTGATCATAAAAACCGTCTTTATTAAGATTGTCTAATAATGAAGTAGACAATAATTTATCTATTTCATTGTCTTCAATAATGCTTTTTTCATGCGAAGATGCCAATATTTCTTCAAAATGTTCGCTAATTTTCTTTCTAATAACTTCCTTCATAGTCTTTTCTGATTGGTCATTAACTTCTTTTTCAACCCACTCATTGTAGATTTCTTCTTTTAATTCTTCTGAAAGGTCTAATGTTTTATATAAATCAACTACATTTTCAATCTGAGTTGTAAGCAAGTTACCATTCTTCATACTTGCTAAAGTCTCTAAATAAGATGTAAATCTTCTATTTCCTTGTAAATCTTCTTTCATCAAATTAATACTTAGATCCTCATCTGAAATTTCCACATAGTATGAATATTTGATTTTAACACCCCTATATATAGTGTGTTTTGAAAAAACAACTATAGTGCTTGTGTCTTCAAAATAACCATATCCAATCAACGGTATATGGTTATAACAACCACCTTCAAACTCTAAAAATCCTTTTTCCATAAACTCATAACTTCTTAAATATTTTTTATCTTTAATTTCTAATTTCTTCATTTCATATCCCTTCCTTTCATTTCATTTCATTTCATTTCCATAATCGTTTTATATTTTTCATGCAAGAAGTCCGAACCTTTCAGCCCGGACAGTCTTGTGAATTTATACCTTTAGGAGGTGTTTTTTTCTTTGGTCGTACTCGTAGGGATTGAACCTGTCTTTAAGCACCAGCAGTACGAGAACTTGCAAGAATGAAGGAGAGCCAACACTCTCGCAAGTGGTATATTTGTAACGTTTTGATTTTCATCTATAAGGAGTAATACCATCAATCGAAAGGGGTTCAATTTACATGATTTTATCTTTAGTCCTTACACTATATACCCCGACAAGAACATATGTTCTGTTGCGTAGAAAATAAAAAAGTTTTAACTAAATTAGAATTATTTTTCTAAAAAAGTTAAAACCTTTTTATTTATCGCAATGATACTTTTAGTTTTTCTATTTCGCGTGTAATTGTGCTTTTATTTACCTTCAATCTTTCAGCGATTTCAATTCTTGCATATCCTGATGCTAACATTCTGCAGATAATTTGCTGTCTGACCGAAAGTCCATTAGGAAGGAATAAATCTACCTCCTGTATATATTTCAATTTATTTGTGTTTTTTTCGTCATTCATATCTTCGTGTGTAATAGTTACATCTTTATCTTTTAAATGCTTACTTTTTCTAGAAAATTCTCGAAGAATATCACGTGAAAAATCATAGGCTTTTGTGTAAAAATGACTCGTTTTTAGACTCTCATTTTTATTCTCTAAATAGAATTTAATTAATCGGAATTGAACTTCTGAAACCATATCCTCTTCCAAAAAGTTAAAGGATAAGTTACTTTTGTTGGTTAAACAAGCCTTCCTTACCGCTATAACCACCCACTGCTTGTATTTTTTGTTGTCATATATTAAGTTAAACAATTCTTCTTTTGTTAACATATAAATCTCCCCTTTCTATTTTTGTATTATTAATTTATAAAGTTATTTTCTGAAAGTTTTACACCTAAATTAGAGCCTTTTTTTGAGAATGTAAATATTAAATTAAAAGGACTACTTATAAAACCTTCTTCAATTCTTACTTTTAGCAACAAGTCTTTTAAGTCTGTTAGAAACATAGGATACTCTCGCCCGTCTAGTCTCCATAAACTAATTGCAGAACTTCTTCCTCTTTCAAATCCTATGAACTCAGCAGTAGATACTTCGAACTCGAAGTTATCTTTCTTTTCATAAGAATCCCATTTGTCATATCTTAATAAATCACCATTTTGATCAAATGGAACTTTCCAATTACTCATTTTTATTTCCTCCTTCCATTTCTATTCTTGCACTATTAATCTTAAATAATATAAAGATATGGCTATCCATGAGGTAGTTAAATACCAATCTCCTTCTACAGCCTTTAGATAAACAAGGTTTAATGAACAAAATAAACCCAAGTATTTTAAAGTAGTCATATACATACACATACACCTCCTCTTCCACCTACCTGCTCATTTTGCCGAGCCGAGCATTTTTGCTTTCAATCTATAAAAATCTTGTAAAAGACAATACATACAACAACTCCAAGACAAGCACATGTTAGAAATTCAACCCATGTAAAATTTGATACATCTGTTGTAAAAAATGGCATATAACCACTTCCTCCCTCTGCCTCCACCTACCTCCCCTCAGAGGCGGGGATGCCTCGTTGAAATTAGTTAATACTCTTGCAAAATATACTCTAATCCTACTAGATAGTAATAGCAGTCTGACATTCTATACATTAGTTCAAACTCAGTACAACATTCGTCAGAATTTACAACCTCCTTAAATTGCTTAATTGCCTTTAGAAATATTTCTGTTTCTTTTTCAAGTTTTGTCATTTTCCTCAACCTCCTTCATTTTCTGTTCTACTAGTATTTGGTACTCGTATAACAAACGATCTAAGTCAAAGTGAGTAAACATGTCCTCTTTTCTTTTTTCTAGTATTTCGTCAAAAATTGGCTCTAATAGGTCATTTCTACTTTCTGTTAATATTCGCTCTATTGATTTAGTCATAATAAACACCTCCTGTATGTCTTTTCAACATATCTAATAACGAACCTTTTTTTATTACCTTATTTTTTTATTTTTATACCAATTTAAACCCAAATCAGGATAGTCCAATCTAGTATGTACTGCTTTACAAAACCATCGACTTCGCTTGCGATAAACAATCGCAAAATCAACATTTTCACCTGCTTCTGTGAACTGTTTTAAAACTGAAAAAGTGTTGTTGATTAAGTTTCTTTCGTCTTTTAAATGTCCTTTAACATCAATTAAAATCTTACTGTTGTCGTTAAAAACAACCACAAAGTCTGCTGTGTAAAATCTGTCTAATTTCTTCTTGCCTTGCAATATAAATCCTTTTTGAACGACATATCTTACTTGTCTTTCAAAGTCTTTTATCAATCCTTTTTCCTTCTGATTTAGAAGAAAAATATAATAATCTCTTTCAGTTTCACTATCAAACTCTATGCCATTGTAAATACATTTTTTAGCCACAATAAACACCTCCTGCATCTATAGTTGAGGATAGGAGGACGAATACCTTCTTTTTTTGAAGAAGAAAATAAAAAATGACTTGATAAATTATTCAAGTCATTTTTTATTAATTATTTAGTTTGCTTGTTTCTTTTTTTGGCAGTTCCAGCACAATGGCTTTCCGTGGATCTTAGTTGATTTTTGAATTACATTTTGACTCGTAATCTCATATCCACAACCTGAACAAGGAATGGAATGGTTTTGATTATTTTGATTTGGCATTTGAACTATATTTTGTTGGCCATTCATTTGTTCGAAATTTGGATTATTGAATGGATCTTGATTATTCATTTGCTCAAAGTTTGGCTCTTGTCTACTATTGTTATTGTTATTGTACTGCTCTTTTCTTACAGGTTGGTTATTTGGCTTATAAGCCTGTTGTTTACCTCTAACACCCTTAATTACTAAAGCCATATCCTCACTGCTTGTAGGCATTCCTAAACGCTTACAAGCGTCCTTGAAAGCAGAACTCTGAATACTTTTTAGTGTGTTATGGTCGTAAGTTACACCTTCTGCTGTCTTTACATTTAATTTAGCACCACCAACACCTGTGAATTGAACACCACATACTGTTATTGTGCAAGTGCAATACATACTGCCACCGTTCAGTTTGTATTCGCTATATTCTTCTTGAATATTAACAGGAAGAAATGCTTTATAAAGTCTTTGTCTGCAGTAAGTAGGAATTACACTGTAATTCCCTTTGTGATCGGCTTTCAACTCGTTGAATTCAAATGGAGTTCTTAAGAAGTTAAAAACCTCAACGATCTTTGCTTGTGGAATGTCTGAAAAACTTTGATAGTAACTATCTATAATATAGTAATTTTCCATTACCACTGTTTGATTACCTTGTCCGAATTGATTAATTACTTGATTGTTCATATAAATATCCCCTTTCGATTTGCTGTTCGCAAATAATGTAGTGTGTGCTACATGTATTAATAACTAACTTTTCGATTTAACCAATGTAATACCTTTTTTATTTCCAATAAAATTATTTACATTCAGAAATCTTTTTGCTATAATATATAATTTCTTCTTTTCAATACCAATACCTTTGTTTATTTATTTTATTTTTAAAGTTTTTTCTGGATATCTTTTCCTTCTGATGGTAATATAAAGTTATCACTTAGGACAGTGGTGGTCGGAGGCATAGAGCAGGCTTTCGTTATTTTCGTATAACTTAATAGTTAAATCTAAGAATTTAATATTAAAAATACTTTATGGATAACTGTCTATAATAATATGGTTTATAAATCTTTCTAGAGTGGTTGTTTGAGTGGTTATTTGAGTGTCATATTAAATACCTCCTTTCTGTAGTGATAATAAAATACAAATGAAAGACGGATGGCGGAAAACATCCGTTTTTCTTCATCAAATAAACAAAAAAAGACTTACAGGAATGAGTGTTCGCTGTAAGTCTTTTTTTTAATTACTTAAAGAATTGCTTATAGTAATCTCTGTCATTTGCTTCTTCTTTCTTTTCTTTCTTAACAACTTCCTTAAATGACTTTACTTGTGCAAGTCTTTCATTTAATTTAGCAAGATCTTCTTTACATAAGGAGTAAATAAAACCTCCTAAATTTTGAACCTTTTCTAAGTTCGATTTACTTAATATTTGAAGAATTACTTCCTGTTCATTCTCGTCTTTTTCTGCAAATTTTTTATATCCATTAAAATCTAAATTATTACTGTCTAAAAACTCTTTAAAAGCCTTTATATTAGGCTTTACCTCTTCTTCTTTATTAGTGTCAACCTCTTCTTTGGAGTTGCATTTTAAGCCATTTAAAAGCCCGTTAGCAACGATTCTGAAACTATCTAATGCTAACACCTCAGCAACAGTAGAAGAAGGATAACCTGCCTCTAATAGTCTTTTTTCAAGATCTACTTTTTCCTTGCTATTCTGTCCTCCATTTACAAAATCAACATACTCCTGCACCAACTGTTCAGCACGACCTTCTGTAAAAATAATCTCGCTCCAAAACTTAGGAATAATAATTTCAGCAGGAAGTGGAACAGGTTTAATAATAGTGTATTCTGTCGCCTTTTTAGAATTAACTCTATACTTTGCACTAATTAATCCTAATTCCTCTAAATTTGAAATTATCTTCCCAATCGACTTTATATGTAGACCTGTTAGATCTGCGATATGTTGATCAGTTATGTAAAAGTCAAACGCCTTCTGGTTCCAGTCTATTTGCCCTTTAACGAGGTTCTTCTTTAATGCTATGGCTTGCTCTAATCTCACTAAAAGACTTAGTACAGCCCAATCCGAACCTTTTAAGATGACCTCCCACCCTAAGATTGAATATAAGTCTGAAAATTGTTTGTATGTTTTTACTAATTGCATATAAACTCCCCCTTTCGAAATAATATGCTTATGTATATCATTTCTTCTTCAGAATAAACATTCCTTTTTTTATTTGGAATTTTTTATTCCAAAACGGAATTTTTTATTACCCTTGAAAATTGATTTGGAATTTTTTCCTCCAAAAACGGAATCTTTTATTCTGAGAATGGAATCTTAGATTCCAAAAAAGGCTGTTTTTCGGAAGAAAAAGTTACCCCATCATAAATAATAAATCTAATAAATATAATAAATCATCTGATGCGAAGACGATAGTGGAATTTTAGATTCCAAAGAGAACTTTTTGCTCCAAAACTACAATAACTATTTTTAAAGATCTTTAGGCTTATCTACTTTCTAGAACTTTCTTTTTTCAAAGTTAAAAACCAAATTCTAAACCCTTAGTTCTTTTAATAGGAAGAAACTCTTTTCTTTAACCAAAATAACTTATTTAAAGCAACTAAAAAGATATTTTATTTTAAAAAGAAAAAGTTCTCAAAAGTAGTAAAGAAATTTAGTTCTAAAAAAGAGGGTTTTAACTTTGAAAAAAGAAATGTTCTTTAAAGTAGTAAGTTTTAAAGTTCTAAAATCTTTTTTAAAAAGTTTTAAAATAAAAAAAGGTTTTTTGTTAGAAAAGAAAAACTATATATTATAACAAAAAAAATTTTTATTTTCAATAAAAGTTTTAAAATAAAAAAAGGTTTTTGTTTTAAAGTATCGAAATTACAAGTATTAATAAAATGCAGCACACACTGCATTGTTGCAGTAGGCAACACGAAAGGGGCAATTATTATGTTAAAAGAAAATAACAAGTTTAAAACGATGATGGGGAATGTCGAGGTGAATGTAGATTTAAATACTGCTAATTTATATGATATTCAAATTAAGAAAGAATTCGGTGAAGACGAAATAGTTCAGGACTTAACAAAGCAACAAGCAATGGATCTTATTGACACTTACCAACAAAAAGAAATAGATCTAGAGTCTGAGGAAAAAGAAAGAGAACTTCTTTTAAAAGCAGCAATTACTAAGCACGAAATCGAAGAAGAACTTGAAAGACTTGCTTCTGAAAAAGCGATTAAAGAAGAGTTAGACTATCAAGAAGGTTTAAATCAAAAACCTTTCAAGTTAGTCCCAGAGGTATCCGTTACAGAAGAAAACACCCACCTGATGGAAAAGACACAAGATGGATTTAATAAATACACTGAAACAGCATACGGGAAATTTGTTCACAAACAAGTAAAAATAGGTGGAGAATATGAGTAATATTCTGAAAGTAGTTAAGCCAGTTGAAAAAGAAATTGCCGAAAAAAGACAAGTTACACTTACAGTGTGTAATATGTTTTGGGAAGGCTACATGACTCCAGATAACTTTAAAGATTTCTTGCCAACAAGTATGACAGATGAAGAAAAAGAAACACTTTTAAATAAAATTGTTGAACAAAAAATAGAAGCAATGAAACAAACTTGCTGATAAAAAAGAGACTTACTCCTAAAATGTGATAGGAATAAGCCTCTTTTTTATTGTGCAACCTTGTAAAAATTAAGCAAACAAACCTTATTTTCTTCTAGTTTAATAAACTTATTAAGAGTTACATAAAAAAATTCTCCATTTGAATTGTAAAAATACATTACTCATTCTCCTTTTTAAAACAAATCCATTTAAGGCAATCATGTCTACGTTGTCAATCTCAAAATGATCTAGAATGTAAATTAAAAGCGTTTCTTCCAACGAAAGTCTACCTACAGCCTTATATTTAGGAGTTAGAAACAGAACTTTCCCATTACCAACAAACTTATCAACAACAATACTTTTAAAAATAGTATCTTCTGCAACTGGAATCATTTTACTGCCCCCTTCTTGAAGAATCTTGCTGGATATTCCGATTCCACAATCTTTAGAAAAGCCACATTTAATCCACTATAAACGGTAAATTGATCTTCAATAAGAATCTTGTAGCAAAAATTATCATCCATAAAAATATTGCCACTAATTCTAACAAATTTTCTACCGCAAAAAACAAGTGTTCTAACTGTGCTAAAATCAATAAATCTTTCAACTTTTAATACGAACGTATTTTCGTGTTTCTTTTGCATATTTAAATGTTGGCCTTTACGCCCTTGCATAACAAACATTAACCCACCATTACTAAAAGCCTTATAATACATATTTTTTTGCGTTTCTATCATTTCAATCATTCCTTCCTTTTTTCTTTTTTTTAAGTAAAACGTGAATCTATTTCATCTACAAGTAAAAACTTTATTTTCTTTGAAATAAAAAAAGGAAAGTAAATAGGCATATTGAAATAACTAGTAGGATTATTTAGAGTAGCACACACTACTCTGTTTGGCTGAACTTGGCTAGACCGAAAGGGGTTATTAATATGTTAAAAGAAAAATACACAAAAGAATTTGTTATGCAGACAATTGAAGAATATTTGCAGTTATATGCCACAAGAAGACAGTTTGATCAGTTTTTAAATTTACTGCGTGAAAGTGATTACTACAATGATGCAGAAGTTTTTGCAAAGGCAGCATTTAAAAAGAGCCGTTTGTTTAAAACTTACTTCTACGAAAGATTGGAAGAGGCACTTAAATGAGAGTATTCAATACGGTCTAAGAAATTAGGTAGCACACACTACCTGCTCCCCTACTTATATGAAGAAGCACGTGAATTAAAAAACAAAATAGATAAAATTACAAGAGAGTTTATAGAGGAATATACAAATAATTAAGAATAAAACAAAAAGGACTTAGAGGAAATTAACTCACTTTGTCCTTTTTGTTATTTTATTTACTAATACTATGGAACCAATCGTCAACTTCATGTACCCTTATATTTGGAATCTATTAATAGGAGGATACATGATGACAGAAGAAAGAAAAGCCAGTTTGTTCGGCTTAAAGAACTCGAATAGAGATTTTTCATCCAAAGATAATTGGGGTAAAAATCAATTTAACAGCAGTTTTCCCGCAGCACTTGCTTGCTATATGGGCAAAAAAGTAGTAAAGCCTGTTTATCTAAAAATGGATAGTCAATATGTTGTATACAAGGACTACATAGAAGTGCCTGAGTTGTTTAAAATACCAGCGGGTGTAGATATTAGTGATGTGTACTTTGAGTTCGAAGGTATTTATAAGCCACACAACAAATATGATGAAACATTATTAAGAAGCGACTTAGTAATCAAAAGTATTCCAACTGATGGCTTGGAGGATACTTACTTTTCCCATCACGAAGTGAAATTAACAACTTTACCTGACAGTGCTACTTTTAACAAAACTGAAGATAAATTCGGTTGCGAAATAGTTGTAAGATCCGTAACAATAGTTCACTTAGCCGTAAATTTAATAGAACTTTATGAAAATAAAAAGAAAGATTTAGCCGCTATTCTCAATCCAGTAACAAGTATAATTAGCGACTGGAATGACGAAAAGACTATTTTACCTTTGCTACCAACGATGATAAATGTTCTTAACGAAATACTTACACAAAATATTGATAAACAATCTCCATTAATTTTAAACCCAATATGGAAGACCAATGGTAAGTCTTCTGCTCTTGCTGATAATTGTCTAGATTTATTTGTATGGTCTGATTTTGCAGTCACTAGACTTTTTATAAATTCCATAAATACTAGTAAAAAAAGCATAGATAGATATTCACGTTCTCTTGTTTGGTTGCTTTACTTGTTACATCAATACACAATCCGTGATAAAATAAACAGTAGTGAAATTTACACTATGCCTTTTAATTCTCAAACAGATAAAGCCTTTGCAGTTAATGGAAGTAAAACTAACCCATATATGGCTTGCGATGAATTATTAAATCCGAGGATTACAAGGGAGGAAATCGGAAATATTATTCTTAACGATGGGCAGTTGCTATTAAGTCCTGAACGCCGTTTTGATGCAGCGATTTATTACGCATCGGATATTTTCGAACAAGAGGAGTGATTTTTTGAAAGTAGTAGACCTATTCTCAGGTTGTGGAGGTATGTCTTTAGGCTTCCAAAATGCAGGTTTCGAAATTATATCTGCATTTGAAAATTGGGACGAAGCAGTTGAAGTTTATAATGCAAACTTTAACCACTCTTGCGTTAATTTAGACTTATCACAAGTAGAAGATTATAGTGTTTTTAAACAATTAAATCCAGACATTATTATCGGTGGACCACCTTGTCAGGACTACTCTTCTTCAGGCAATCGAATTGCTAAAGATAATGCAAACTTAACAACAGATTTTGCAAATATAGTAGTAAATGTAAAACCTAAGTATTTTTTAATGGAAAATGTAGATCAAATTAAAAAATACGATGTATATAAAAGAGCAGTTGAAATCTTTAAAAATGCAGGATATGGATTATCATCAAAGGTATTAGATGCAAGTTTATGTGGTGTTCCGCAAAAAAGAAAACGCTTTTTCTTATTTGGTGAACTAGGTGGAATAGACGATTTATTTTTACCTTTCTTAGAAAAGAATTTAACTAAAAAGCCAATGACACTACGTGATTACTTTGGGGATAGTTTAGGTCTTGAACATTATTATAGACACCCTCGAAATTATAATCGTAGAGGAGTATTTAGCATAGACGAACCTTCGCCTACAATCCGTGGAGTTAATAGACCAGTTCCTGCAGGTTATCCGGGTCATCACAATGATACAGCACCTGCTGCGGAAGTTCGTCCATTAACTACAATAGAAAGAAGTTATGTTCAAACTTTCCCGAAGGATTTTGACTTCTTAAGTATTTCAAAAACAAACTTAGAACAAATGATTGGAAATGCAGTTCCAGTTAAAATGGCTGAGTATGTAGCAAATGCAATTACCGACTATGTCGAAAACAAAGATCATGCGAAAGAAGTATTAAAGCAAGATGAGCAAATTGATATGTTTGAACTTGAAGTCATTAATGCATAACTAAATAAAACAAAAAGGACAAAGAGGAAATTAATCCTCTTTGTCCTTTTTGTTTTGCTTCCCAATCTTACCAACTCTGCTTTTGTATATAAAAGTTTTAACTACAAAATAATCGTTGCTGTGTTTGGGTATTGCTGATGGAGACGGCGGGAGTCGAACCCGCGTCCAAAGACTCCAATACTTCAGCTTCTACGCGTGTAGTTTGCCTATTTAGGATTCACGTAACATTATGCCGACAAACAGGCGTCCTGTACGCTAACCTGGAAATCTCTTGCCGATGACTCAGGTGGTACCATCGACCGTATCCCACTAAAGTTGGGCCCTACGTTCTCTACATGGGCGATAGAGAGGCAGAGCGCTTACGAGCTTACGCTGCGAAAGCTAAGTTTTGTTGTTTGCCAGTTATTATATAACTGTCGTTGATGACGGAGCCGAGCCCTCCGACGCGCGACTAAAGCTTGAACCATCCCTGTCGAATCCGTAACGTCCCCTTGAATATGAATCGAAGCGGTTGGGCCTCGTTCAAACAAAGAGCTAGAATTGCTTCTAGTACGGTGGGAGCTTAAAAGTACGCTTCCATGAAATCTGGCAATCAGTAATACATATTATAAAACAAAACTATTGATAGTTCAAGTATCCCGCTATCGTAGAAAAAATTGGCTTAGATACTTAGGGTATCCGTTAGATTGGGCTTGCTATCCATCACTTTCGTTGCTCTATCCACCACTTTTCAACCTCTATCCGTCACTTTCGCCATTCTATCCGCCACGCCCAGCACCACTGCCACCCAACAACCGAAAAAAGCTCACCGCTATCTGCAGTGAGCTTTCTCGAAATCTATTAATATTGATTTTTGGATTTGAAGGTACGTTCCATTTCACGTTTGGCTTCTTTTTTGCGCATGTCGTTGCGTTTATCGTAGTCTTTTTTCCCTTTGCCGACGCCGATTAAAAGCTTGGCATAGCCGTCTTTGATGTACATTTTCAATGGGACGATTGTGTAGCCGTCACGCTTTACGGCACCGACTAGCTCGCCGATTTGCTTTTTGTGGAGCAGCAGTTTGCGGGCGCGCAGTGGGTCGTGATTGAAACGGTTGCCTTGATCGAAGGGGCTAACATGCATATTGCTAATCCATGCTTCGCCATTGGTGATTCGGACATAGGAGTCCTTTAGTTGGGCCTTGCCTGCACGGATGGATTTGATTTCTGTACCTGTTAGTACCATGCCTGCTTCGATTGTTTCTTCGATGAAGTAGTCATGGCCTGCTTTTTTGTTTTGTGCTAATACTTTACCAGTACCTTTTGCCATATTTTTCACCCTCTACTTAAAAGGTTGAGCTTAAGCGAAAGCACCTCTCAATGGACACTTTCGCTTAGGCTTATTTACGTTTTGATTTTTTCTTTTTGCCTTTTTTGGCAATGCCCTCATAGAACTTTTGCTTTTGCTTCACGCGTTTTTTAGGACCTGGGCTTGAGTCATCTTTGCGGCGACCACGCGGGTCACGATCGCTTTCACGTCGTTCACCTTGCTTAGTGCTACGACTTCCTCGGTCTTCCTCTTGGCGACCGCCTCTGCGATTGCCCCCACGGCTGCCTCGTTCCTCATCACTGCGTGTGCTTCGGCGACTGCGTTCACCTTTGTTATCGCTGTAATTTTTACGTGCATGAATAACAGTAGGTGCTGCTTTGCGTGTTCGTCCATATGAAGTTACCATTCCTACGATTTCAAAGTCAATGGATGACTCCTCAATAATGACATTGGCCACACGAACTGTTACTTCATCACCAATACGGAATTGGCGATTCGTTCGTTCCCCAATCATAATCATTTGACGATCATCAAAACGGTAATAATCATCTGTCATATTGCTAATATGGACAAGTCCTTCGATTGTGTTTGGTAGCTCCACAAAAATACCGAAGTTTGTAATCGATGAAACAATTCCTTCGAATTCTTCGCCAATTTTATCGGACATATATTGTGCTTTTTTCAAAGCATCTGTATCACGTTCTGCATCAACAGCACGGCGTTCACGCTCAGATGTGTGATCGGCAATTTCATCCATTGCCATACTCCACTGTGCAATTGTTTCTCTAGATGTATCCTTATTAATTAAATACGTACGAATTAAACGGTGTACGATTAAGTCTGGATAACGACGAATTGGTGATGTGAAGTGTGTATAGAAATCAGTTGATAAACCAAAGTGACCAATGCTTTCAGGATAGTACTTCGCCTGCTGCATCGAGCGTAAGAGCATTGTTGAGATAACAGGCTCCTCTGGCATACCCTCAATGGCCTTTAATACATCCTGTAATGCCTTAGGATGAACCGTATTACCAGTACCTTTAATTAAAATACCAAAGTTTGTGACAAATTCAAAGAAGCGCTGAAGCTTTTCAGGCTTTGGATCTTCGTGAATACGGTATAGGAACGGTACATTCATCCAGTGGAAATGCTCAGCGATTGTTTCATTGGCAGCTAGCATGAAATCTTCAATTAATTTCTCCGCTACTGTCCGTTCACGTAATTCAATATCCACTGGCCATCCTTCTTCGTTCACGAGCACCTTGGATTCTTTAAAGTCAAAGTCAATCGCCCCTCGTGTTTCACGTTTACGACGTAAAATACCAGATAGCTCAGCCATGTTTTTAAACATTGGAACAAGTGGCTCATAGCGTTCGATTAGTGCCTCATCCTGCTCCTCTAAAATCATGTAAACGTCCTTATATGTCATACGCTCTGTCGTTTTAATGACACTTTGGAAAATTTCATGTGCAATCACATTACCATTCGCATCAATAATCATTTCACAAGATAGTGTTAAACGGTCAACCTGTGGATTTAATGAACAAATGCCGTTCGATAAACGATGTGGAATCATTGGAATTACACGGTCCGTTAAATAAACACTTGTCGCACGATCATAAGCTTCAATGTCAATGACTGAGCCTTGCGTTACATAATAACTTACGTCTGCAATATGTACGCCAAGCTTATAAGTACCATCTACATTTTTTGTTACGGTTACGGCATCATCCAAATCCTTTGCATCTGCACCATCGATCGTCACAATTGTTTCATGACGTAAATCACGACGGCCTACTAAATCGGCCTCGGTAATTTCATCTGGCACGCGCTGGGCAGCAGCAATGACTTCATCCGGGAATTCAGGTGGAATGTCATGCTTATATAAAATAGATAAAATGTCCACACCAGGGTCATTTTTATGCCCTAAAATTTTCGTAATATAGCCTGTAGCAGATTTTAAATCCTCCGGCCATGTTGCTACTTCGACAACAACCTTATGTCCATCGACAGCGCCTAATGTATCTCCTTTGGCAATAAAGATATCCATTGGTAGCTTTTTATCGTCTAGAACAACAAAGCCAAAGCCACGGTTAGCCTGGAATGTGCCGACAAAGCTTGTTTGACCACGCTCGACGACCTTTGTAACCGTACCCTCACGTCGATCACCGAATGATTCCTTTAAAACACGAATCAGCACGATGTCTCCGTTAATAGCACCATTAATTTCGTGAGGTGGAATGAACACATCATCCATGCCTTCGACATCAGGTGTCACAAAGCCAAAGCCCTTCGCATGTCCGATAAATTTACCTCTTAGCAAATTCATACGCTCTGGTAGGCCATAGCGATTGGAGCGAGAACGTACAACTAAGCCTTGCCCTTCCATGCGGACAAGTGTTTTCACAAGCTCCTTGAACTCCTCCGCATCCTCAAAGCCGAATTCATCCTCGATTTCACCAACAGTTAGTGGTTTATAATCATCTTTGCTGAAAAAATCGAGTAAACGACTTTGTAGTGTATCTTTTTGGTCTTTCATACATATTCCCTCCTTCATGAGAAAATCCTAATTTATTATTTATTGTGCCCAATTTAGGCTTTCTAAAAAGCGATAAATATCTTCATGTAATTGATCTTTTTCTTGATCTAATGTAATAACATGTTTTGAGTTTTCATACCACTTGATGTGCTTTTCAAGTGACTCAGTTTGATTATATATAATGTTGGCAGATTCTGTCTCTATTACTTCATCATTTGTAGCTTGTACGACAAAAATAGGCGCATAAATCATGTCAATTTCTTGACGAGTACGGGCTATAAATTCTCGCAACTGCTGTAGAGATGGCATGCCATTTTCAGCAATGAGCGCAACTTCAGATTCAATTTCTTCTTCCTGTTTCCCTTGGAACTTTTTATAGTCCCTTGCATATTTCAAGACACCCTCAAACATAACGTCGGTTGTACGCATTGTCATGGGGGCACACATTGTGACAATTCCTTTAACAGGATTATTTAATGCAATGTTTAACGCCATGACACCGCCTAATGAAAGGCCAGCAACGGCAATTTCCTGATAGCCAGCATCCTGCAACTGTTTGTAGGCGGCAACGACATCCTGCCACCAGTCTGCTGGTCCTGTTGTGATTAGTTCTTCTGGTTCCACACCGTGACCTTTATAGTGAGGTGCTAATGTAGTATACCCTTTTTTCTCTAAAAATCTACCAAGCATTCGCACGTCTGCAGAGCTTCCTGTGAAGCCGTGTAATAATAAAACAGCACGTGATCCTGCTTGAAAGAAAAATGGCTGTGATAATGTTTTGTTCACTGTAAGCACTCCTTCATTCTAAAACACTTATACATACTATACCCATTATAGTCATCTCGATGATGTCCAGCGATTGACATTTGGATATTGCGTTACAATTCATTTTTTACTACAGAGAGAGGATTTACCATTTAACAATGATAAAAGAAAACGCCCAACCAATTCGGTTAGGCGATATATCTTCAACTATTAGATTTTTGTAATAGCGATTGCTAAAATAAAGAACACTATAGCTAACACAATTGTTGCACGGTGAAGGATTAAATCCATACCACGCGCTTTTTGCTTTCCAAATAGTTGCTCAGCTCCACCCGAGATGGCACCTGATAAGCCTGCACTTTTACTAGATTGAAGTAATACCACAACGATTAACGCTAATGATACGATAACTAATGAAACTAATACTACTGTATGCATTCACTGCACCTCCCGAACTTTGAAACATCACAACAGACTACATTATAACAAAAAAAGGTTGCCATGACAAACTTAGCTTTATGTTTTGCGGGATTTTTTCCGCTTCATGCCTCTCTCCTTGTCGACTTATGCTACTATTTGTGGATGTCACTCCCTATAAATTAAATTATAATGGCAAAAATGAATTTTTTTGGAGGATGGGAAAATGAATAAAAAATTAACAGCGCTGCTTGTACTATGCTGCATGATTCCCTTTCTTACGGCATGCTCAAAGGCCATTGACATACTTCTTGATGAGGATGATGTAACGACTACGACCTTAGCAGAAGAAACAGAGAATGATATAAAGAAGCCAGAAAGTAAAGCGTTATCTGCTTCTTTTTCACCTAATGATCTTTTCTCTACCTCATTATTTAAGGATGATCCTGCCTTACTACAATTCACTAAAAAAGTAGAAAAACAAGTAGCAAAGTTTGAACAGCACTTTGAAGTCCCTTATACAGGGAAGCTAGCTTTCGAAGATTTTGAAGTGCAGTTGAATGACTTAAATAGCCTGCTTACCTTTGTTGACCCCTATACAGCTGGTTATTTTCTTACTTATGAATGGACTGCTTGGGAAACAGATGATGGCTATTTGGTGGAGTTGTCGATTGATTACTTAACAGATGCCAAGAAGGAGAAAAAGGTCGATCAATATGTAGATGCTTTTGCTGACCAGTATATTACGAAGGAAATGACAGATTTTGAGCGTGCTAAAATCATTAATGATACTGTCGTACAGTTAGCCACTTATACAGAACAAGGCTCTACTGAGGGACAAACGGTTTTTGAGCTAATAGATGAGGAAACTGCTGTATGTCAGGCCTATGCCCTACTAGCTTATCGCCTACTATTGGCTTCGAATGTAGAAGCGAAATATGTTTATGGCTATAGCGAGGATCAGCTGCATGCTTGGAATTTAGTCAGTATCGATGGCAACTGGTATCACCTTGATACAACATGGAATGATGTGGATTCAGCGGAGCCTTATGCGATTTCCTATGAATACTTTTTAGTCAATGATGAAAAACTAAGCCAAGATCATTTATGGGCAAATGAAAACTATTTTGCTGCTACAAATAATGATTATGATTTTATGCATGATATGTGGTATGCCAATACTGTAGATGATGTGATTTATTATAATAGTATCAACGATAATATGGTCTATTCTTATAATTTTGACACCAATGAAAACCATCATATTACAGAAACGGCGTGCTATTATTTAGCTACTTATCAAGAATCCATTTATTGCAGCGACTATGACAATGCTGGCTATCTAACAAAAATTGATGTCCAGGACGGCTCCGAAGAAGTCTTACTCGAAGATGAAGTCCTCAATTTGTACATCGAAGCAGGCACTTTATATTATGAAACGATAGACGGTACACAACATCAGGAAAATTTGTAATGCCCCAAAAGAATCTGTGTGACCTCTACATAGATTCTTTTCTTCCTCATTATTTACAGAATTACCATACTTCATTAACAAACCTTTAACGCTAGCTTTACACCCTTCCTTTACACTTACAGTTGAATTCATCTAAAGGAGGAAAATCATGAAATACGCAAAAAAATGGACTTCATTGTTTTTAGCAAGTGCAGTGACTTTATCCGCAGTTAGTATCCCACAACAAGAGGTACACGCAGCCGAAGTAAAAAAACCGACAAATGTCATTATGCTTGTGATGGATGGTAGCAGTAATAATGCTGTAACCCTTTCTCGTTGGTATAAAGGTGAAAGCCTCGCAATGGATGAAATTTTATCTGGTGCTATGCGCACGTATTCTGCTGAATCAGCCATTACCGATTCTGCGCCTGCTGCTACGGCATTAGCAACTGGCCATAAATCGAACGATAAATATATAGGTGTGCTCCCATCTGTGATTAACTCCCCTGGATTAGCGCAAATCGCTAAGGAAGATGCCTTCCGACCTGTAGCCAATGTGCTAGAAGGAGCTAAGCAGCAAGGTAAGGCGACTGGATTAATTTCTACTTCTGAAATTCAACATGCTACACCAGCTGGTTTTTCTGCGCATGTCAATAATAGAAGTCAATATGGGGATATTGCAGAGCAGCAGGTTTATCAAAATATTGATGTTGTCTTAGGTGGTGGTCTAGAATCCTTATCACCAGGCACAACGAAAAATGCTCGTCAAGATGGTGAGGATTTAATCAAGGTTCTGAATGAAAAAAATTATGATCTCGTTAAAACACGTGATGAGCTATTCAATAGTCAATCCTCAAAAATTTGGGGAAGCTTTGCACCAAGTGCACTTGCTTATGATTTAGATCGAGCTAAAACAAGAGCGTCTGAACCTACACTTGCAGAAATGACAAATAAAGCAATTAATATGCTGAAAAAGGATGAGGACGGCTTCTTCCTCTTTGTAGAAGGTAGCAAGGTTGACTGGGCAGCACATGCCAATGATACAATTGGTATCATTAGTGATATTTTATCGTTTGATGATGCAGTGAAAGAAGCGGTTGATTTTGCGAAGGAAGACGGTAATACGTTAGTCATTGCAGTAACTGATCATGGAAATAGCGGCATTACGATGGGGAACGCTAACACAACTAGTACTTATTCAAGCATTCCAGTCTCTGCTTACATTGATCCGTTAAAAAAGGCTTCAATGACTGTTGAGGGAGCATTAAGTCAACTGAAAGAAGATCGCTCTAATTTAGTAGAGGTTGCTGCCCTTTATGGCTTAGATTCATTAACTGAGGACGAGCTCAAGACATTACAGTCAGCTACAGACTTGGGCAATGCAATGGTAAAAATGCTAGCTAATCGTGCGAACATTGGTTATACAACAGGTGGTCATACGGGTGAAGATGTATTTTTATATTCATTTGGTCCTTCTAAATTGACAGGGTTAGTAGAAAACACTGATTTAGCCCATACAATGGCAGGCTTTATGGGCTTTGACTTAAATACATTAACGAATGATTTATATGTGCCAGCGACAAAGGCATTTACGGAAAAAGGGTTTACAACAAAAATCGATTTATCGGATAAAGAAAACCCAACATTTATTGCACAAAAAGCAGATATTACAGTGAAAATTCCGGTCAATAAAAACACCATGATATATGAACAAACTTCTACAAACACGGCAAAGACGCATACATTTGATACAATCAATGTCTACAATGGCTCTGAATTTTATGTATCTAAAAAAGTGATTAATGAAGTGAAATAAAATGAATAGCACGAACATAAGTTGAGATTATTCCCTTATGTTCGTGCTTTTTTTACATAAGATAACCAGCCAATAGTTTGAAAAACCTACATATTCCCCCAGAACCTTAAATTTACCTTAAATTAATCTTATGATTTACTGAATTCATCTTAATTCAGCAACATTTTTCTCCACATTCCGTCAAATCAGTGTTAAAAACATAAGGTAAGGATTTTTAACTAGTAAATTACTATTTTTTGAAAGTTTAATCCTATACTTTTTTTCATTGGAGGTGGACAAATGCAATCCATCAAAAATAATGAGTATTTACGCTTCATTGGCTTTACGCTATTTTATTTGATTGTTTTGGTACTGTTGTTTCTTATACATGGCTTCCATGATATGAACGCTGGACCATTTATATATACGGAATTTTAAATAAAAGGAGATTAAAATATGTTAAGTATTTTGGCAGCTATTGAACGTGTGGCCATCCAGCAGCCACAAAAAACTGCTTATCAGACACACAATGCCTCCTTAACTTATAGTGAGCTTTGGCATTTATCGGATCGTATTGCCGATTATTTGATGAAGCTTAACTTACGGAGACAGCAACCTATTGTCATTTATGGACATATGTCCCCCCTACAAATTGTTGCCTTTATAGGAGCTGTAAAGGCCGGCCATCCATATGTTCCTGTTGATTCATCAACACCATCTGAAAGATTACAGCTCATTACAGAAGCTTCTGGAGCAGGTTTAGTATTGACAACAGAGCCATTACACATGCAGATGAACATTCCAGTTATGGCAGTGCATGATATTCTGGATACCTCCTCAAAGGACGTAATCCTATCATCCGCAACATGGGTTCAAGATGAGGATATTCATTATATTATTTACACTTCTGGTTCAACTGGTCAACCAAAAGGGGTACAAATAACAGCTAGTAATCTAACACACTTTGTTATGTGGATGCAGGAGCACTTCCCTTTACAGGAAGACGGCGTATTTTTAAATCAAGCACCTTATTCCTTTGATTTATCTGTTATGGATCTCTACCCAGCTCTTGTTGGTGGACACACCCTTTATGCGATTACACAGCAAGAAATTGCTAATCCAAAAGCATTGTTTGATTCATTAGCAACGTCAAATACTCGGGTATGGACTTCTACACCTTCCTTTGCCAAGATGTGTTTGATGAACAAAGAATGGGATCAAAAACTCATGCCTGCATTGGATACTTTTTTATTTTGCGGAGAGGTTTTACCGATAGCGGTATGTAACGAGTTGATGCTTCGTTTTCCACAGGCAACAATTTATAATTTATATGGCCCTACAGAAACAACCGTCGCTGTATCCTATGTAAAGGTGACGACAGAGCTAGCAGCACGCTTCGAACAATTACCGATTGCCCCTATAACGGAGCCAAACGTATCCGTAGCAGGAGATGGAGAAATTATGATTTCAGGGCCAACCGTTAGTGCCGGGTATTTGGGAGCGCCTGAATTAACAGCGAAAGCTTTCCCAATCGTTGATGGCGATCGCATCTATCAAACTGGTGATATCGGCTATGAGCAGGATGGTTATTTGTTTTTCTCAGGTCGTAAGGATTTCCAAGTGAAATTACATGGCTATCGTTTAGAGATTGAAGAGATTGAAAAACAAATCAGTAACCTGCCACCAGTTTCAAGCTGTGTCGTTGTACCTGTTTATAAAGAGAAGGAAATCATTTCTCTTAATGCCCATATTGTTTTACGTGAGCCATTAACAGACGCTGCCTTCAAAACGACAAAGCAATTGAAGACACTTTTATCGGCGTACTTACCTGCCTATATGATACCGAAAACGTTTAAATATATGGATGCTTTACCATTAAATCCAAATGGTAAGGTTGATCGTAAAGGATTGGCGGTTATGGAAACAGTATGACGCCTTATGGAAATATAGCATTTTTTGTGATCATCGGACTTTTATTACTACCTACCATCCTATTAGGGTTACGAGGCAAATCTTCGAAACGCTATAATCTATTTGTCTCGGTAATTGTCTTAGCACTGATCTTCGGACATTCATGGAATGGGACCATTTCGCTTGTACTATTCACGGTCTTTCAGGTAGTCCTTATTGTGGCTTATCAGCGTTACCGACTTCAGCAAAATAGCGGCACTATTTTTATAATAGCTGTGCTTTTATCCATATTACCGCTTATCCTTGTGAAGGTTCTACCGATTCTCGGGTTACATCATTTATTCGGCTTCCTTGGTGTGTCCTACATTACGTTTAAAGCGGTGCAAATGATTTTAGAAACCCGTGACGGCTTGATGAAGGAGAAAATTTCTGTAGTAGAGCTAGTCTATTTCTTATTATTCTTTCCTACCGTATCATCGGGACCTATTGATCGTTGGCGTCGTTTTACGAAGGATTTTCATGCCGTGCCTTCCTCGGAGGATTACCAAAAGCTGCTGTTGAGTGGAATTAACTATATTTTTGTCGGCTTTTTATATAAATTTATTTTGGCATATTTAATTTATAACTACACGCTTATTTATTTGCCTAATCATACGTATAACTATTTGACACCTTTTCAGGGGCAACTAGCGTATATGTATATGTATAGCTTTTATTTATTCTTTGATTTTGCTGGCTATAGTGCATTTGCTGTTGGGGTGAGCCGAATAATGGGTATCCAAACACCGATTAACTTTAACCGTCCATTCGCCAGCCGCAATATTAAAGATTTTTGGAATCGTTGGCATATGAGCCTTTCGTTTTGGTTTAGGGATTACGTCTATATGCGCTTTGTCCTTTGGATGACAAAGAAAAAGTGGTTGAAAAATAAATTTGCTATTTCGTATATAGGCTTCTTTTTACTATTCTTTTTAATGGGTATTTGGCATGGTCTCGAATGGCACTTTGTGGTCTATGGACTCTATCATGCCCTATTGATTATCAGCTTTGATAAATTTGAACGGTGGAATAAAAAGCATAAGCGTTGGCCAAAAAATAAATGGACGCATGCTATTGGCGTAATCATTACGTTTCATGCCATATGCTTTGGCTTCTATATTTTTTCTGGCACATTATTTTAAACAAAGGGCTGTAAGAGCCTGTTCACTAAAGGAGAATTATTAATGGATCAACAACAAGTTTTAGAAATGCTAGTCGAGTTATGTGAAGATGAAATTATTGTAGAAAACCCAGATATTGATTTATTTGAAGAAGGTTTACTAGATTCGTTTGGAACAATTAATTTATTAGTTGAAATTGAAAATCGTTTTAATATTTCAGTACCTATTACTGATTTCAATCGTGAAGAATGGAATACGCCTAATCGAATAGCAGGGAAATTAGCTGAAAGACAATGATCAAAAAAGGCTTTCTTTCTTTATTTATT
Organism: Lysinibacillus sp. FSL K6-0057; assembly: GCF_038630885.1. NCBI lineage: Bacteria > Bacillati > Bacillota > Bacilli > Caryophanales > Bacillaceae > Lysinibacillus > Lysinibacillus sp. FSL K6-0057. The sequence continues at coordinate 4,141,474 of NZ_CP152047.1, forward strand.
GCATTCGCTCTTTTTACTGGCTTTGTCTTCTTTCCTAATGCTTGGATTAAAGCCTGGATATCCAATGAGGATGTGGAGCAAGCCAAAACTAACATGTCTCCACTTGTATTTCAAGGCACATATTTACAGGAGCGAATGTTGCAGGAGCCTAGTTCCATGCCTCTATATGGCTCCTCGGAATTAAACCGTTTTGACCCGTTCCATCCATATAATTATACGCGAGCAATTAACGCTCCGTATTCGACATTTATGATTGGACGTGGGGGCATGCAGTCCATTACCCACTTCCTGAATTTTGCAGCACAAGAAAAGAATTTAAAGGATAAAAAAGTGGTCTTTATCACCTCCCCGCAGTGGTTTACAGAGAAGGGCATGGGTGAATTTCACTTTTCACCGAATTACTCCATGTTACATGCCTATGATTTAGCTTTTAATCAGGAGATGGATGCCGCTCTTCGTAAACGAGCAATGGAGCGTCTGCTAGAATTTGATACAGTCAAACGGGACCGTCTCTTAAAGACCATGTTTCAATATCAAATGTCTAACGGCAAGGAAAAGCCAATTACTGGACGTATGGCCATGGTCGCAGGTCGTTTCCACAAGGAATTGCTAGAAAAGAAGGATTTATATTATTCCCTTTTCCCACGTAAAGGTCATGCATTAAAAAGTAATGACAAGCTCATTGCCAATCAAAGCTTTGAACAACAATTGCAGCATGCAGAGGCATATGGTGAGAAACGTGTATCCAATGACTATATGATTGAAGATCGTGCCTATCAGCGACTTGTAAATGCTAAATTTTCAAAGTTTAAAGATATACGGAAAAAAGAGGATTATACAAACTCTCCTGAATATGAGGATTTCCAACTAGTAATAGATGTTTTAAAGGATGCAGGTGCCAAGCCACTATTCGTATCCATTCCGGTTAATGGCTATTGGTATGATTATAATGGCTATCCTGAAGAGCGTCGTCAAAAGTACTACGATAAAATGGAGCAAGTATTACAGGACGCGAATGTTGCCTATGTTGATTTTTCAGATCATGAATATGATCCTTATTTTATAATGGATACGATTCATATTGCCTGGAAGGGCTGGGTCTATCTTGATCAAGAGCTAGACCAACATTGGGCACAGCCATAAAAAATAATCGAGGCTGGGACAGAACTCGATTATTTTGAAAAATAACGAAAACAGATAATAACTTTTTCGCTTCAATGAGTAGAGTGTTCCTTCCTAAATCAAAAAAATGTTAGACCCAAATGCAATCGGTCTAACATTTTTTCCTTTTGTCCCAGCCTCTTCTTATTATCGTAAGAGACCTTTTATGTAAACCGCCATTTGCTCGCTTATATCATTTAGTTTTTCAATGGCTTCACTAAATTGTTGAACCTGCTCTGCCTGATCATTTGAGGCTGCTTCAATTTGCTCCATGCTTTCCATAAGTGCTTGAATATTACTCGTAATCGTTTTAAGAGAGGTTTCAATTTGTTCTGTTGCTGTTGCTGTCTCACTAGAAAGCTTCCTTACCTCTTGCGCTACGATGTTGAAACCTGCACCGTATTGGCCTGCTCGTGCCGCTTCAATCGAGGCATTTAAGCCCAATAAATTAGTCTGTCTCGAAATCGTTTTAATAAAATCTGTTACTTCATTAGAACGAGAAGAATTTTCTAAAGCATGTCGAGATTTTTCTGTAATAGTTTCACTCGTTGCAGACAATTCTTCAGAATGTGCAGCAATCGTATGTACTTTTATTTGGAGTTCTTGAATAATAGCTTGCAAACTGCCCATAAAACCTTCCACTTTTTCTTGCGCATCAACTGGGAAGAGTAGGCTTAATACGGCTACAACTTTACCATTTTCACGCACAGGATAAAGCTCACTATTCATTGCAATCCCAAAATACTCTTTTGGAATGCTACGCTTTAAAATTTGTCCTTTTGTGACACTATGAAAATCAGGTGTATCCTCAAGAATAGTCCCTACTTGTAAATTCGTTTTGACTCTTGTCCCCTCTAATACAAACAGGACTTTTCTTTCCTCTGCACAATTAATGGTCATCGCTATTTCCTTCTTAAAGACTTCATGAAAAATCGGCAACGTCTCTTCTAATGATTGAATAATCCCCATATCTCTATCCCCCTCTATTTTTCTTTATTATACTTGACTGCTTAGGGTATACATACTTTGAGGTATTTTTTGTCTATTATTTAAGGTTGTAGAACGATTGTAAACCAAGGTACTCAGCTGTGGAACCAAGTTGATCTTCAATGCGAAGAAATTGGTTGTATTTTACTACACGGTCTGTACGTGATGGAGCACCTGTGCATGAACCTTGATTTATTATGGTCAATTCTATGAAGTCTACAATAAATTTGGGAGTCTTAGTGAACACAAAAACTTGATATTTCGGATTTCGCTTGTTCCGCATTGTATGGTCCAACTTGTGACCTCGCATGAATAGTTGAATCGCCAAACTCTTTTTGTACACGTTCTTCAATCCATAGGCTTTTGCGTTCAAAGTGATAATTAAATGATAAAGTTCTTTGTCTGTTAGCGGTCTTTCTTCATTCATAAATAAAACCCTCCACCGAAAATTTTTTTGTATCTTAGTAATTGGTGGATTTTGTGTAATAAAAATTAATGATAACAAACAGAAAAATTTACATACAATTCAAAGGTTCACCTATTTTTCATCTGTGTAAAATTGTTCAATATACTGCTCTTCTTCCTCGGGCGATAATAAACGAGTTGCTCTTCCTGAATTTGTTGTGTCATCGCCACCTTGCATTTCCCAAATTTTGTTATGGTCGTCAACGGCGTTTGAAAAATCACCTTTCGACCATCTTTCCAATATTGAAATGTAAAGATCTTTATATTTATAATCGTTCATTTTAACTACAGTTAACAATCGGTCAACTTTTTCTTGTGTTATTCGCTCACGACCCCATTGAGAAGCAGCTTTCACTTTTTGGTGAGACATGCTATGGATGGTTTCATTTACTTTCATTTCCATTAAATTATCAGGATAAAGCAATTCTTCTTTTGTAACTTTTTTATCTTCAAGCGCTACTCCGTCAACAGTTATAGTGGCTCTTTCTTTTTTGGCAACAGGTTTTTCCATTTGTTCGGTGGATTTAATGTAACCAAAAATCCCTCCAAAAATGACCAATACTGCAGTGATAACAATTGCAGATTTTGTTTTTCTCTTCATGTTATTAACTCCTCCTTGTAATTTATATCATTATGCAATTATGTATTGGTTTATATTATGTAATTAGGATAATAATAACAGAATGTTGAAACAAGGTTCAATGAAAAACTATAGTACAAACACTATTCTTAGATAATGGTATATACATTGTATACAGCATGTTAACCAACGCAAAATTGCGTTCGTTGATTAAATACAACTGATACAATTTTGTATGCGTTAATATAGGTAAGTCCATCATAGGTGCTCTCTATAGAGGAGAGTACCTCAATGCGTAAACATTGCTGAGGTATATAGCATTTTGCTAGGTACATAACGTTTTTACAAGGGGGTCGTGTTTTGCGACTCCCTCCAAGGGTCTGAATAATGTTACGAACCTTCTAATTACTATTCGTATCCTTTTCACCAAGGGTGTGCGTAATGTGCATACCTTTCATCACACAACGATTCGGTGCGTGCCATGATGTTTAATGTGACATATTCTTCCGCCACCAAATACGTGTCAAACGACCTCAACGATTTAATTACAGTGTTAATGTAAGTCGCCTTTTTACCAAGATTTAATTGATGTTGAATATATTTTTTCACATGAACTGTAGAAACGTCTTCAATTTCATTCACCTCATGAAACTCGTCCAGATATTGAATGAAGTGAGTTGTATTGTAGTTATAAGTTTCTGTTGTTCTAATTGAATAATTTTAATCTGTAATTAGCATGTAAATTCTTTTAATCAATCTTTGATAAGCAAATAAAAAACCCCCAATCTACAAGTGTTTATCACACTTATAAATCAGAGGTTGAAACAATACATACGTATTGCTAAATTCACCTAAATGTACAACATAGTTCAAATTGTATAAAAAGGTTGTGTATTACTAAGTTCAAAGCATTTTTTCTTAAATCAAATGCTTATTTTATATTATAGAATGAATTTAAACCAAGATACTCTGCTGTTGAACCAAGTTGATCTTCAATGCGAAGAAGTTGGTTGTATTTAGCTACACGGTCTGTACGTGATGGAGCACCTGTTTTAATTTGACCAGCATTTGTTGCAACAGCGATATCAGCAATTGTTGCATCTTCTGATTCACCAGAACGGTGAGAAATAACCGCTGTGTAGCCTGCACGTTTCGCCATTTCAATTGCTTCAAATGTTTCAGTTAACGTACCGATTTGGTTTACTTTGATCAGGATCGCATTTCCTACGCCTTGCTCAATACCAGCTGATAATTTTTTCGTATTTGTTACAAATAGATCATCACCTACTAATTGTACGCGACTGCCGATACGGTCTGTTAATAGCTTGTGTCCAGCCCAGTCGTTTTCGTCTAAGCCATCTTCAATTGAAATGATTGGATATTTGTCTGTTAACTCTTCGTACCAATCAACCATTTCTTCAGAAGTTTTCACAACGCCTTCACCATCTAAGTGGTATTTGCCATCTTCTTTATTGAATAGTTCAGAGGATGCTACGTCCATTGCAAGTTTTACTTCTTCACCTGGTTTGTAGCCCGCTTTTTCAATCGCTTCTAAGATCACTGTAATCGCTTCTTCGTTAGAGCCAAGGTTTGGTGCGAAACCACCTTCATCACCTACTGCTGTGTTGTAGCCTTTTGCTTTTAGAACAGCCTTTAAGCTATGGAAAATTTCAGCACCGATGCGTACTGCATGACGGAAAGATTCTGCACCAACAGGCATAACCATGAATTCCTGAATGTCTACATTGTTATCTGCGTGAGCACCACCATTTAGGATGTTCATCATTGGTACTGGTAATTGTTTAGAGTTGAACCCACCAAGATATTGATAAAGAGGTACATCTAAATAATCTGCCGCAGCATGTGCGACTGCCATGGATACACCTAGAATTGCGTTGGCACCTAGCTTGCCTTTGTTTTCTGTGCCATCTAGCTCGATTAAAGCTTTGTCAATGACCACTTGATCAAGAACAGAATAGTTACCTTCTAATTCTTCCGCAATAATTGTGTTTACATTTTCAACTGCTTTTAATACACCTTTGCCTAGGTAACGAGATTTGTCACCATCGCGTAATTCTACCGCTTCGTATTCACCTGTTGATGCACCTGATGGTACGATTGCGCGGCCAAATGCGCCTGATTCTGTAAATACTTCAACCTCTACTGTTGGGTTCCCACGTGAGTCTAAAACTTCGCGCGCATAAACTTGTGTAATAAATGGCATAATTAATTCTCCTCTTTTTCAATTAATGATTGTCCTGTCATTTCAGTAGGCTGTGACACCTGTAATAATTCTAACATGGTTGGCGCTAAATCGGCTAAAATACCATCATTTCTTAACATTATATTTGGTTTTGTCACAATTACTGGAACAGGATTTGTTGTATGAGCTGTCATTGGCTCACCTGCTAAAGTTAACACTTCATCAGAGTTGCCATGGTCAGCTGTAATAATAGCTGCTCCACCTTTTGCAAGGAGCGCATCTACTACTTTCCCTAAGCATTCATCTACTGCTTCAATGGCTTTAATTGTTGGCTCCAGCATTCCACTATGACCAACCATATCAGGGTTGGCAAAGTTAAGAATAATGCCATCAAATTTTTCAGCCGCAATTTCTGCAAGTAAGGCTGCTGTCACCTCATAAGCAGACATTTCAGGTTTTAAATCGTATGTCGCCACCTTTGGAGAAGCAATTAAAATTCGTTCTTCACCTGGGAATTTTTCCTCACGTCCACCACTCATAAAGAATGTAACATGTGGATATTTTTCAGTTTCCGCAATGCGCAACTGTGTTTTCCCATTCGTCGCTAATACTTCACCAATTGTATTTTTCAAGTTATCATTTTCATAAGCAACCTGTGCGTTGACTTCATCACTATAATGTGTGAAGGACACAAATTTTAAATTCTTTGGATGCTTTGCAGATATTGCAAAACCATCGAATGCTTCATTTGTAAACACTTTTGATAGCTGAATCGCACGATCAGGACGGAAGTTAAAGAAAATCACTGCATCATGATCGCCAATTGTTGCTACTGGCTCACCATGCTCTTGAATGCTAAATGGAATGACGAATTCATCTGTTACTTCACGCTCATAGGATGCTGCTACACCACTTTTGGCACTTTCTGCTGTTTGACCAACGCCATCCACCAGTACATTATAAGTCAGTGCAACACGATCCCAACGTTTATCACGATCCATTGCATAGTAACGTCCATGAATCGAAGCAAATTGCCCTATGCCTATTTCAGCCATTTGCTTTTCTGTTTCTTCGATATAGTCTAATGCCGTTGTTGGACCAACATCACGACCATCTAAGAAGCCATGTATATAAACTTCATCTAATCCCTGCTGTTTAGCTAGTTTTAATAGCGCAAACATATGCTCATAATGACTATGAACACCACCGTCTGACAATAAGCCCATAACATGTAGCTTTGACTGATGAGCTTTAACATGTGCTACTGCATCTAAAAAGGCTTGATTCGTAAAGAAATCTCCATCACGAATGGATTTATTTAAGCGTGTTAAACTTTGGTAAACAATACGTCCAGCACCGATGTTTAAGTGCCCCACCTCGGAATTTCCCATCTGTCCTTCAGGTAATCCAACGGCTTCTCCCGCTGCTGTTAATGTCGCATGAGGGAATTGGCTCCAATATCGATCGAAATTTGGCTTATTCGCCTGTGCTACTGCATTCCCGAATGTTTCATCTCGAAATGCAAAGCCATCTAAAATAATTAATGCTACTGGCTTTTTAGGCATTTGCTGCCGCCTCCAATAATGTTAAATAAGATTCTGGTTGTAAGCTTGCTCCACCAACTAAAGCACCATCAATATGTTCTTTCGATAAAAGCTCCTGAATGTTATCAGGCTTCACACTACCGCCATATTGAATGCGCACAACATTCGCAGTTTCAGCATTATATAGCTCTTCGATTACTGCTCGAATCGCTCCACATACTTGGTTTGCATCGTCTGCCGTAGCGGTTTTACCAGTACCAATCGCCCAAATCGGCTCATATGCAATGACCATATGCTCTACTTGCTGTGCTTCAAACCCAGCAAGTGCCGCTTTAATTTGACCAGCAACCTTTTGCTCTGTTGTGCCAGCTTCACGTTCCTCTAGCGTTTCACCACAGCAAATAATAGGTACGATAGTATGTGCAAGTGCTGCTGCTACCTTTTTATTAATCGCTTCGTCTGTCTCATTGTAGTATTCGCGACGTTCTGAGTGCCCTAAAATGACATAGTCAACATCTACACTTGCTAGCTGTGCTGGACTAATTTCACCAGTAAAAGCACCTTCATTTTCATAGTGCATTGTTTGTGCACCAATCGCCAGCTCTGATTCACTAGCAACTTGCACAAGTGTAGGTAGGTAAAGAGCTGGTGCGCAAATAACAGCATCTACTTTGTCATTGGAAGGAAGTTTTTCCTGTACAGCATCTACAAACTGAATAGCTTCTTCAAATGTTTTAAACATTTTCCAGTTACCTGCAATAATTGGTTTACGCATCATTTTGCCTCCGATTAGCTTATTTATCGTTTAGTGCTACAATCCCTGGAAGCTCTTTGCCTTCCATTAATTCTAAGGAAGCACCTCCACCTGTAGAAATATGATCCATCTTATCTGCTACTTCAAATTTTTCAACTGCCGCTGCCGAATCACCGCCACCGATTACCGTGTAGCCTGCAGTTGTTGCCATTGCATCAGCAACTGTTTTTGTGCCGTTTGCAAATTTGTCCATTTCAAAGACACCCATTGGCCCATTCCAAATGATTAATTTAGAGTTTTTAATAACTTCTGCATAGTTTGCAGCTGTTTTTGGTCCAATATCTAGACCCATCCAATCAGCTGGAATAGCATCTACATCAACGATTTGTGTTTCAGCATCCTGTGAAAATTCATTTGCCACAACAGCATCGACTGGCATATGTAATTGCACGCCTTTTACTTTTGCCTTTTCAATAAATGACTTTGCTAGTTCAATTTTATCTTCTTCTAACAATGATTTACCGATATCATGGCCTTGTGCCTTAATAAATGTAAAGGATAAACCTCCACCGATAATTAAGTGATCTACTTTCTCTAACAGGCTTTCAATAACACCAATTTTATCTTTTACTTTGGCACCACCAATAATGGCTGTAAATGGATGCTCAGGGTTAGACAAGGCTTTACCTAGTACATCTAATTCCTTTTGCATTAGGAATCCAGATACAGCTGGAATATGCTTAGCAATTCCTTCTGTAGAAGCATGTGCTCGGTGGGCTGCACCAAAAGCATCATTGACATAAATATCTGCTAACTGAGCAAATTGCTGTGCTAATGTCGGGTCATTTTTCTCTTCACCAGCATGGAAGCGTACATTTTCAAGCAGTAGAATATCTCCATCTTGCATGTTTGCAACGGCTTCTTCCACCACTTGCCCAATGGATTCATCAAGCTTCGTAACAGGCTTGCCCATTAATTCAGCTAAGCGAATGCCAACAGCTGTTAAACGCATGTCTTCTTTTACTTCACCCTTTGGACGACCTAAGTGAGAAGCTAGAATAACTTTAGCACCCTGCTCTACTAAATACTCAATTGTAGGAATAGCTGCACGAATACGTGTCTCATCCGTAATAGCACCATCTGCCATTGGCACATTAAAATCTACACGTACAAAAACGCGTTGACCCTTTACATCAATATCTTTCATTGTTTTCTTATTTAACATGAAGAAACTCCCTTCAAAATTTGTTTTAGTCTTACACCCTTGTGTTTTACCCATCTTGGCTCTACACCATGCTTACTAAATTGAAAAGTCATTTTGGTACTTTTTCAGGGTCACTATCTAGTGTGATTATGATTCTCCAACTTTTGATAATGAACCCTAATACTTGTTTTTATAGTAGCAAAAGTTACCTTCTATGTCTTGCAATCACCATGTATCAATTACGCCTTAGCGTAATTGCGTCCAGATTTTTTTCGAACTTGCTCTAAAAGCTCCTCTTCAAAATCTGTGACATCTGCTGGGGCTTTTATCTTGATTCAGTCTGTGTTTGGACACTCACTGAATCAAAGAGAGCAATTTGTGTATTCATCTCACCACTTATAGAGGTGGGCGTTTTCTGCTGAATTTAGTTAAAAAAGGAGTAAGGGTTATCCCTTACTCCCAATACCCTTGTATATTATATCTATTCGATATTATAAAGGCTATACTTTTTGTGCATAAAAAGCAGTAATATGTCACACTTTTTACTCAAAATGTCGAAATATGATACTTATTTATGGTTTAATCCTTGTTCGGCAATGTATAAAGCTAGGTCCATTAAGCGAGTAGAGTAACCAATTTCGTTATCGTACCAAGCTAAAACCTTCACCATTTTGTTTTCTAATACCATTGTTGAAAGACCATCTACAGTAGAAGAATGATGGTTACCGTTATAATCGATTGATACTAATGGTAGCTCATTGTAATCTAAAATGCCTTTTAATTCATTTTCAGAAGCTTCTTTTAATGCTGCATTAATCGTTTCTTTCGATACATCTGCTTTTAGCTCCACAACTAAGTCAACACATGATACGTTAGGTGTTGGCACACGCATAGAGAAGCCATCTAGCTTACCTTTTAATTGTGGTAATACTTTTGAAACTGCTACTGCTGCACCCGTTGTTGTTGGAATCATAGAAACCGCCCCAGCACGTGCACGACGTGGATCAGAGTGTGGGAAGTCTAGAATTCGTTGGTCATTTGTATAAGAGTGAATTGTTGTCATCATACCGCGTTCAATGCCAAATTTCTCATCAAGCACTTTAGCTACTGGTGCAAGACAGTTTGTTGTACAAGAAGCATTGGAGATTACATCATCAGTTGCTGGGTTATAATCCTCATGGTTTACACCCATAACAAATGTAGGCATTGCCCCTTTTGCTGGTGCCGATAGAATGGCTTTTTTCGCGCCTGCTTCAATATGCTTGCCTACTTCTTCCATTGAACGGAATCGACCAGTACATTCAAGCACTACGTCTACGCCTAATTCGCCCCATGGTAATTGTGTAGGATCTTTTTCAGCATATACTTTTACACGTTGGCCATTTACTACGAAAGAATCTTCATCTGCATTGACTTCAGCATCATAGATACCGTGTACTGAATCATATTTCAATAAGTGCGCAAGCTGACCAGCATCTGTTAAGTCGTTTACGGCTACTACTTCAATTTCATCATGCTTCATTGCCTCACGAAATACTAAACGTCCAATACGTCCAAATCCATTAATCGCTAATTTTAATGCCATTGTTAATTCCTCCAATAATGTGTATTGTCTGTCTCTATGAATAGAGACATCAAAATTTACTTTATGCTCATTCAAAAAGTGTTCTAGCACTTTCTGAGATCGAGTGACATGTTTGATACTTTACCATCATTCAAGATGCTTATTTTCTATAGAAGATAATTGGGCAGCAATTGCTTTGGCTGCTGCTTCATCTGTTACAAATATGGTTTGCTTAGGCGCTACTTTGAAATAAGAAAGCATTGCATTGACCTTTTGTTTTCCTGCTGCAACTGCAATGACTTGCTGGCTATTTTGTACCTGCTCAAGTTGAATACCAATCGTACGTATACGATGAACAATTTCACCATTAGCATTAAAATAATAGCCAAATGCTTCACTTACAGCGCCTTTCTCCTCAAGAATTCGCAAATCCTCTGGAGATGAATTACGACGAATCGCCATTTCCTCTGCGGAGCCAATCCCGTGAATGACGCAATCTGCTTGATCGTAGAATGCCATCATTTCTGTTACCATCGGCTCTGTTAACATCGCTTGATAAGCTTGCTCACTTAAATGCTCTGGTAAAAATAAAGTACGGTACTGTGCCTCCATCTGCATGGCAAATGTTGCAACAAGTGTATTGGCCTGCATTTGCATTTCATGTCCAATCCCACCGCGTGCAGCTACAAAAGTGATATCCTTTTGTCCATCTAGAGGATGTAAAAACTGTGCAAGAGAGGCAACAGATTTTCCACCAGTGACAGCTACTACTTGCTCATCAAAAGCAGTCGACATAAATTGCAATGCTGCTTCTTTGCCTAGCATGGTCAGGATTGTATGATCCTCATTGTAATCACCAGGAACTACGACTACACGCTGGATGCCAAAATGGTTTTCGAGCACTTTTGCAAGCTGTGTTAAACCAGACCATTCGTAAACGATGACTCTTAATTTTTCAATGACTATTTCACCATCATCTGTACATACCATACCCGACTTTTGCGCATCTAATAACCCTTGTTCACGTAAAATATCAGTTTCTTTACGTATTTCTCTTTCTGTCATTTTCAGTGAATCGGCTAGCGCACGTCGTCCGATTGGTTGCATAAGTTGAACGGCTTGCAAAATTCGATATCTTGATTGCAGAAGCGGATACATTTCAGGAAGTAGCCTTTGCTGTGCCTCTGGAACAGTTAACATATCTATCTACTCCCTTAATTAATAGTTGTGGGTTTATTTTTATCCCACTCAATTATTTTGCGTCCCACTTATGCTTTTATTATAATATGCATTGTTTTAAAGTGCAAGTAGTTGAATTGTTTATATTCAAAAAAGCCTCATAGCCATCAACATGGCTACGAGACTTTTTTGTACTTATTTGGTGAAAGATAAAATCGCGTTCTTTTTAAAACCTTCTAAAGCTTTTGTTGCTTCACTTTTATTTGTAAATTCAAAAATACGAACATCCTTTTTCTCAAATACTGTAATAACCCACATTGTAAAATCTCCCTTCACATCATTCATTTTTGTAATATAACAACCACTAAAATTTGTGATACATTCGCTGAACTGTTTTATAACAACTTCTTACTTGATACCTATTCTACTCCGTTTTTTATGAAAAGAAAGTCTAATGTGAAGGTCTTCACAAACTGTTCAAATTCAAAACGCTTTCATTGAACAATTTGTGAATTGTGTGAATTACAGCTAACAATAGAGTCATTTTTTCCGTTAATAACCTTTTATACATTCAGTAAATTAACTGCCTAATTGCTCCATCAAGGTGGCATAATCTAAATTACCATACTGGATTACGACACCATCCTTTTCAACTACAGGAATCATTAGCATATATTTTTCATGTATGCGATCATTTTGCTCAATATCAATCACATCAATTTCAAAGGGAACATCTTCCTGAACAAGCTTTAATGTCTGTAATCCTTCTACACATAAAGGACAATTTGCCCGACTAAAAAATTTAATCTTCATAGATAGCACCTCCCATCTTTATTATAAACGAAAGTACAATGAAGTTATGGCTACTATTCATTGACGATTTATATTTTGATGGATGACGCCTCTAGAATGTTTTTACCAGAATTTAAAAAGCATAATCTTATTCGTTTCAGTATTTCTCAAGTGGATGAACAATAAATTTATAATGGTATTGAGAAACAGGCTCTGTATATTTCTCCATTTGATCGTAAGAAACGCTAGACAAACTCTATTCACCTTATGTAATTAAAAAGGCATTGATTGTGAGCAAGCTACACATCAATGCCTTTCGTTTCAGATTAATTTAAATGACTATCGAAAAATTTCACCATGGCATTATAGAATTCAATTCTATTTTCTTCGTTAGCGAAGCCATGTCCTTCATTATCTTTTAGCATGTATTCTACATCCACACCTCTAGCACGTAAGGCTTCCACAATTTGATCGGATTCTGCTTTGTTCACACGTGGGTCATTTGCACCTTGAGCGACAAATAATGGTGTTTTGATTTTATCTGCATGGAAAACAGGTGAAACAGCTGTTAATAATTCTTTGTCCTTCTCTGGGTGACCTACGCGCTCATAAAACATGTTACGCATAGTTTCCCAGTAAGGTGGGATGGTATTTAATAACGTGAATATGTTAGATACCCCTACATAATCAACTGCTGCAGCATATAAATCAGGCGTATACGTAATACCAGCTAATGTTGCATAACCTCCAAATGATGCACCATAAATACCGATGCGATCAGGGTCTGCAATGCCTTGGTCAATTGCCCATTGGACACCATCTGTAATATCATCTTGAATTTTCAGACCCCATTGCTTATTTCCAGCTTGAAGGAACTCTTTACCATATCCAGTTGATGAACGGAAATTCACCTGTAGCACTGCATAGCCACGATTAGCTAACAATTGTACTTCTGGATTGAAGCCCCACATATCACGTGCCCATGGTCCACCATGTGGATTGACAATAAGAGGGAGATCTTTCACTTCTTTATTTTTCGGTAAAGTTAAATAGCCATTAATTGTTAAACCATCTCGGCTCTTATAAGAAATTGGATGCATTTCAGCAAGTTCATTCGGATTTAACCAAGGACTTAAAGTGGCCAATTCTGTTAATTCATCTGTTGTTGAATCGTAGTAATAATATTTTCCATAGACAGTATCACTTGAAACACTCACAATAAATTTTGTCATTTCTTTATTGTAATCGTTGATACCAAGCTCACTTTCATGCACATTCAGCTTGCTTTGAATTTTACGGAAAAGCTTTTCAAAGTTCTCGTCAAAGAATTGATAATGTGGTTTATCTGTTATATATGCACCATATAGCAATTTATCGTGTTCAGCACTATATAAGACACCCGAAACATCTACTTGATCATTAGACATAATGACTTCTTCATTACCTTTTAAGTCGTATTTCACCACTTCTACTTTGTCTCTACCTTTATTTGATGTAGCATAAATGTATTGATTGTCTTTAGAAAATGCTAGTGGCATTACTTCATCGCCAGCTTCCATTTCAATAAATGGCTTGAATTCATCCTTTTCCGAATCTCTATAAAGAATCGTTCCTTCCACACCATCTGAAGCTACGGCAATTCGCACATTTCCATTGCGATCTGCTAGCCAGCTCGTAATATTACCAGGATTTTTTGCAACATGAGTTGTTTCACCAGTCTTTACATTCAGCTTGTAGACATCAAAAACTGTTGCATCTTCCTTATTCATCATGATAAGTATTTCATCTTTAACACCTTGCAGACCACTTAATATGCCAACTGTGACGTTTGGATATGGTGTTAAATCTTTTTCCTCAGCGCCATTAAATGTTGTAGAATAAATATGGAAGTTTTCATCTCCACCTTTATCCTTTAAATATAGTAAATTATTATCTTTCCAGAAAAATCCTGCAACATCACGATCTTTTGAATTAGAAACACGAACGGGCTCACTATCATCATTCATCTTTTTCACGAAAACATTGGATCTGTTCTCCCAAGCAGAGGAAAAAGTAATGTAATTGCCATCAGGTGAAAGTTCATAACCAAAGTTCCCAGGATTCTTCATAAAGTCTTCAACTGAAATTTCCTTTACACCTTCATGATTGGAACCATTTTTTTCTTGTTTTGCATTGTTTAAAATTTTTACTGCATCTTGTTTTGATATTGCTTCACTACTTAATGATAAGCCATTAAATAAACCAATTTTATTGGCTTTCTCTAAATACTCAGCAAGTGAAGCCTCCTTTTCTTCTTTATTTAACGCTCTTACTAAAATTCGAGCCGCTTCATCATGTTTAATCGTCAAACTTAAATCTGTGAATTCCCCAGCCTTTACCCATTTATCAATAATTTGTTGACGCATTGAATCTGAGCCGTGCTGGAATGTTAAAGTTGTTACAGCTAAATTCAAAAATTCCTGCGCTGTCAATCGTTCTTCTTGTGCTATCACGGTGCTAGTTGTTTCGTTGGCAGCACGAACTTCTTGCATTGTTGCAGGTATAACGACAGAGGTTGTTAAAATAATTGCTAACGATGCGGATAAAAATCTTTTTTTCAAAAATGATTCCTCCCTATATCAGTTTACGTTATATCGATTGTCGATATATTTAAATTATAACAATTCTAGCATTATTGTCAATAATTGAGAGAATTTAATTGATTCATAATGAAAGCGAACTAAACTAATTAGTTCGCCACTACCCCTATTAAAATTTCCGGCTTGCTCCTCCGCCGGCGGAAGATCCTCCACCAAATCCGCCAAAGCCACCTCTACTTGAACGCCCTCCACCAAAGCCACCTGGATAGCCTCCATAGCCTCCACTGCGAGGACCTCCGCCGCCTTTCGAAAAGAACGAATAAATAATAATGACAACGATAATGATTAAGATAATTAACCAAGTGGGCATGTCTTCCCCTTCGGTTGTATGTGCTGGTAATTCACCGTTCCAATTATACTCTTGGGCAACAGCTCGAAAAACTTCAGTATAGGTCGCTTGAAAAGCTTGATCTAAATTACCCGTACTTGCCGAAGGATAAAAGGCATTATCTAAAATGCGTCCTAATTTACCATCTGGTAATGCTCCTTCTAAGCCCTGGCCCACAGCGATTACAACGTCGTTATTCCCTTCCCCTTGACCAAAAGTAGCTAAAATCAAGACACCGTTATTTTTCTCCTTATCACCTATGCCCCATGACCGAATCAATTTTGTTGCATACATCTTTGGCTCTTGTCCATGAAGACTATCAACTGTGACTACCATGATTTCAGCACCCGTACCTTGATCCAATTGCTCTGAATAATGATTTAACTCTTCTTTGACATTCGCTGAAATTACATTGGCAAAGTCATGTATATACGTATTTTTCATGGGTGACGGCATAGCTGCTTTCGTTATATCCGAGAAAAAAAGAAGCACCGAACAAACGATGATCATCTGTACAATGCAACGTTTCATTAATGTGTACCTGATTGACTAAAGTTGATAGATGGTGCTTTGTCAGCTCCTGCTGCGGCTTTAAAGTATTCTTTTTGTTCGAAGCCAAACATCCCTGCCATCAAATTACCAGGAAAACGTTTAACATGTTTATTGAATTGCTGCACCTCATTATTGTAATCCTCACGTGCTACCGCCAGGCGATTTTCAGTACCTGCTAGCTCATCCATTAACTGACGGAAGTTTGCATCTGCTTTTAAGTTTGGATAATTTTCCACAACGACTAGTAAACGACTAAGAGCGCCCGTTAATGCATCATTGGCGACAGCTTGCTCCTCTGGTGAGCTTGCACTCCCCATTTGGGCACGCGCCTCCGTAATACTCGTTATCACCTCTTGCTCATGATTGGCATAGCCTTTCACAGATTCCACCAGATTGGGAATCAAATCATAGCGACGTTGGAGCTGATTTTCAACTTGTGCCCATTTAGAATCAACATTTTCCTCGGCTGTCACCAGGCTATTATATTTAGGTATGAATAATAAGGCGATTACAACAAGAATAATGACAATTATTCCAATTGGTCCAAGCAACTTTTTCAATTTTTAGCCTCCTTGACTTGCTTTTCCTTCTATCATTAGTCTACATTTTTACCTTTACATTTATACCGTATGAAATTGAATTGACTCGACATACTAAATACTGCAACAAAAAATTATTGAGGAGGCGTTTTTTTTGTCACAATCGTTTTACAACGAATCATCCAATCAAACAAATTTCAACCAACAGCATAGCCTAAATCATGGTGGCCATGAAATGATGGACATGCATGAAACAATTGGCGAAATTATTGCAGGTATGAACCAAGCCATTATTTTGCGTCCCCATGTAAAAGACCCTGAATTACTCAACATTTTGGATCGTCAATATAATTTCACTCTAGGTATGTATAATACAATCGTAGAGTCCTTTAAAACAGGGCACGATCCATCTGTTCCAACAGGACGTTACCAAATGGAAACAGGAAATGACTTCAAATATGGCTTAAATCCTGGTCAACCGAAAAAGCCAATGCAAAATGCTAATGAAATAAATGATGAAGCCATTTCTGGATTCTTACTTGGTGCTCAAAAAGGCGCAGCAAAATGTATGACAACCGCTGCGTTGGAGACAACAAACCCTGTTGTTCGTCGCGTTGTTGCAGATAGTATTCCTAACTGCATTGAAATGGGATACGAATTATCCATTTATCAAAATAAACACGGCTATTATCAGGTGCCTCAGTACTCCCAACAGGATATGCAAACGATGCTAAATGCATACGACACAACATCTAATCCCCTTCATTAAATAAGAACAGTCCATGGTGAATACTCATCATGGACTGCTTTTTTTAGCACAAAAAAGCGAACGAGCATGTCGTTCGCTTTTTCAGCTTTATAAAACTTTTCCTAAAAACGCCTTTGTTCGATCGCTTTGTGGATTGCCGAATAGTTCCTCTGGAGAACCTTCTTCTACGATATAGCCTCCATCCATAAAGACTACTCGATCGCCTACTTCACGAGCAAAGCCCATTTCATGCGTCACAACCACCATTGTCATCCCTTCAGCCGCTAGGTTTTTCATAACATCTAGCACCTCTTTTACCATTTCAGGGTCAAGTGCTGAAGTTGGCTCGTCAAATAAAATAGCTTTTGGCTTCATCGCTAAGGCACGAGCAATTGCCACACGCTGCTGTTGACCACCCGATAGCTGCTCAGGATAATTATAGGCCTTGCTGTCGAGTCCAACTTTTTTTAATAGCTCATGTCCTAGTTCTTCTGCGTTTGCACGACTCATTTTACGAATTTGCATAGGTGCCATCGTGACATTATCGATAACAGTCATATGCGGGAATAAGTTAAATTGTTGAAACACCATGCCCACTTCTGCACGTATTTCATTGATATTCGTTTTAGGATCATTAATCTTTACATTTTCAATATAAATAGCACCATCTGTTACTTCTTCTAACATATTAATGCATCGTAGAAATGTACTTTTTCCTGATCCAGATGGCCCAATGACACAGACAACTTGTTTTTCTTGAATTTCATAATCGATTCCTTTTAATACTTCAAGCTTACCAAAGTACTTGTGTAGGTTTTCAATTTTTATCATCTTGCTTCCCGCCCTTCTACCTTAGCTTTACGAGGGACATAACTATTGCTAAATCGTTTCTCGATAAATGCTACAACTTTCGTTACACCATATGTTAAAACTAAATACAATAATGCTGCAACGATATACGGTTCCCAGAAGCGGAAGCTTGCACCAGCTACTACCTTACTAGCATATAAAATATCTGGTGCGGCAATAACTGTTACGAGTGAAGAATCTTTTAATAATGCGATGAATTCATTCCCTAATGGTGGGATCATACGTCTAAATGCTTGAGGTAAAATGACCTTACGCATCGCTTGGTTATGTGTTAACCCAAGAGAGCGTGCAGCCTCCATTTGCCCTTTTGCAATACTTTGAATCCCTGCACGGAAAATTTCTGCATTGTAAGCAGCACAGTTTAAAATAAGCGCTGTAATCCCCGATACCATATAACCTAAAGAATGACCAAAAATTGTTGGAATAACTGCTAAGTGAATTAACAAGATTTGTACAAGCATCGGTGTTCCACGGAATAAATCGATATATAGTTTAGATGGCCAATAAATCCATTTTTTACTCGATAATTTTCCAAGACCTAAAAATAGCCCTAATAGAATACCGCCAAAATAACCACTAAGTGTCAAAATAAGTGTTACGCCAATACCTCGTATAAACATATCTCGGTAGTTCCAGACAATGTCCCAGCGTAAGTCAAAGATGTCCATCCGAAAACCCCATTCCCCTTTAAATTACGAATAATAAATGAGCCGCTAGCAAAATTACTATGTTAGTAGCATCATGTCATTCATTTGTTACTCAAAATCAGTGCCCGTAATTTCTTTTAATTTACCGTTTTCTTTAATCTTTTTAAGACCTTCATTTAATTTATCTAACAATTCTTTATTCCCTTTTTGAACCATGAAGCCATAGTATTCTTTATCGAATGCGTCATCTTCAATTACTTTTAGTTTTTGATCTGGATGAGCTTTCATATATTCATAAACTACCGCATTATCTCCGATAGCTGCATCAACATTACCATTTAGCATCTCTTGAATCGCGATTGGCTGACTTTCAAATGCCATAATATTTGTACTTGCTTCCCCTTGTAGCTTTTTCGCCGCCATATGACCAGTAGCATTAATTTGTACTGATACTTTTTTATCTTTTAATTCATCAAGAGATTTGATTTTTGAATCCTCTTTCACAACAATTAATAATTGAGACTCATAGTATGGTTCTGTGAAATCAAATGATTCTTTACGCTCTTCAGTAATTGTGATTCCTGAAGCTCCGATATTTGTTTCACCATTTTTAATTGTTTGGAAAACTGGTTCCCACCCGATATTATTCCACTCAACTTCAAAGTCCATTTCATCTGCAATAGCTTGTAAAATATCGACATCAATCCCTACAATTTTCCCTGAATCGTCAACAGATTCAAATGGTGCAAAAGTGGCCTCAGTACCAACTTTGTATACTTTCTTGCCATCTCCGCCGTCTTCTGAAGGTGTACTACCAGAAGAAGCATCATCTTTTGTACCACATCCTGCAAGTGCTAATGTTAAAGCTGCGATAATCATCAGTAACATCCAACCTGTTTTTTTCATTGTATTTCCCCCTAGTTCGATAATTTTCCAAAATACGTATTATTTTTCGCAATTCGGAAATGTTAGACTATTAGGTCAATTATATTAACAATATAGTATTTAGACAACAACTTTTCGCATAAAACTAAATATTTTTTCATATAAATTTATAATTAATTCATATAATTTGAAAAAACATGTATAAATCACAAGAAATTAAACCTAAAACTAATATATATACAATGAGAACCATGCCAAATTTCGATAAATTTAGGCAAAAAAAAAGAATCCCCTCAGATAGGATTCTTTTTTTCGACTATTGCTAGTCTCACGTACAGTATGTTCACTAAAAAATAATTTGGAGTTATTGCTTTTTTGAAGGTTTGAAAGGAATAAATAGGGGAATAATGCCAACTAGGACAGTATTCACGTTATTCTTCCTCTCGATCTCCAGTAAGCAGGCTGCTAAACTACTTATTAGGAGATGAGCTATTACAGTATATCAATTCATCAGTAAAATGGCGCCCTCGGAGGGAATCGAACCCCCAGTGCAAGAACCGGAATCTTACGTGTTATCCATTACACCACGAGGGCAAAAGACACAAAAAAAAAGTACTCACTCTAGGCTTACGAAAAGCATGATGTAGATAACCCTCATTTGAAGCATACCTGCAAAATAGTGTCCTGTACTTTAAACTTATAACCTTAATTATTATACAAGCCCATCCTATATAATTCAACCATAGAATGCAAAAACAATTTATTTTTTTTAATTTCACTTTAGCAGGGTTAATATTTGACCTTCCCTGACTATAATGTGTATGATAAGGATACAGCTGAAATACAAAGGAAATTTTCAGTAAAGGTATTCGAATTTAGCTTTTTAAGGAGGATTTAACATGAATTTAATTCCTACAGTTATTGAACAAACAAGTCGTGGTGAGCGTGCATATGACATTTATTCACGCCTACTTAAAGACCGTATTATCCTTTTAGGAAGTGCCATTGATGACAATGTTGCTAACTCCATTGTCGCTCAGCTTCTTTTCCTACAAGCAGAAGATCCAGATAAAGATATCTCACTTTACATTAACTCACCTGGCGGATCCATTACGGCTGGTATGGCTATTTATGACACAATGCAAATTATTAAACCACAGGTACAAACAATTTGTATTGGGATGGCTGCATCAATGGGTGCTTTCCTACTTGCAGCTGGTGAACCTGGTAAACGTTTTGCTCTACCAAATGCTGAAGTGATGATTCACCAACCACTAGGTGGTGCACAAGGTCAAGCGACAGAAATTGAAATTGCTGCTAAACGTATTTTATTCTTACGTGAAAAACTAAATGGCATTTTATCTGAACGCACAGGTCAACCACTTGAAGTCATTGCAAGAGACACAGATCGTGATAACTTCATGACTGCTGAACGTGCAAAAGAATATGGCTTAATTGACCACATTATGCATCGTAGCGATAATAAATAAAAAATAAAAGGCATCACAGATTTGCTCTGTGATGCCTTTTGTGTTCAATGAATGTTAATCTTCATTTTCAATAATTGTTGCCAATGCTGTAACCGCTTGCTCAGCATCGTTACCTTCACTACTTAAAGTAACTTCAGTACCTTTAGCAACAGCTAAGCTCATGACACCCATAATGGATTTGGCATTTACTTTTTTCTCATCTTTTTCTAGAAAGATATCAGCACTAAAACGATTTGCTTCCTGCACAAATAGTGCTGCTTGTCTAGCTTGTAGTCCTAATTTTAATTTAACCTGGACTCTTCTCTCAATCATTCTCAAAACTCCCCTTCACTACCGTTCATCTATTAGTTTTATCTTACCTCACTTACTAGCAAAAGAACAATAAGCGATTAGCATGACATTCATACCTGAAAAGTATGATAACTTAACCACCTATTTTTTCACCGCGCCTTAATGCATCAGCAATCTCATCAATTTTTCTCAATCGATGGTTGACACCTGATTTACTAACCGTTCCACTAGATACCATTTCACCAAGCTCTTTTAATGTCACATCTTGGTATTCTACACGGAGACGTGCTATTTCACGAAGCTTCTCTGGTAGTTGATCAAGACCAATTGAATTTTCAATAAATCGAATATTCTCTACCTGCCGTAATGCTGCACCAATGGTTTTATTTAGGTTGGCTGTTTCACAGTTTACAATACGGTTGACACTATTGCGCATGTCTCGCAATATGCGAACATCTTCAAATTTCATCATAGCCTGATGTGCACCAACAATATTAAGGAAATCCGAAATTTTTTCTGCTTCCTTTAAGTAAGTCACAAAACCTTTTTTACGTTCGATTGTTTTGGCATTGAGTTCAAATTCATTCATCAAATCCATTAATGCTTCACCATGCTCTTTATATAAAGAATACACCTCTAAATGATAAGCTGATGTTTCTGGATTATTGACAGAACCTCCTGCTAAAAATGCACCTCTTAAATAAGCTCTTTTTTGGCCACTCTTTTGAATGAGCTTTCTTGAGATCGTATGGTTAAATTGAAAGTCGTCTGAGATGATTTCTAAATCAATTAACAGCTCACGCGCACCTTCTCTTACACGGCATATATACACATTATTTTTTTTCAGTCGCATTTTCTTACGAACCAGTAATTCCACATTGTACGGATACAATTTTTTCATAATCGTATATAGTCTTCTGGCAATTGCAGCGTTTTCGGTTTGCACGTCTAAGCTTAGTTGTTTATTTGCAAAGGATAATGAACCATTCATACGAATTAGGGCAGAAACTTCTGCTTTCATACAATGATTGTCCGCTTCTATTTGTGTTAACTCTTTTTTTGTTTCAGAAGCAAAAGACATATCACGCCCCCCTTTCAATCCTGATTTCTATGTATATGTTCATCTTACCATATACAATAAAGCCATTATGTTTCTATTATTGGTCCTCTTACTTTTTGATGGTAAATATCAGCATAATCTACCAGCCATTCTGCAACATTCGCAGCATTATGCCGAACCGTGCCATCTGGACGAATTGTAGCAATGTCTCGTTTAATAACTTCTAATCCCATGCTTTCAAGCTTTGCTACGTCAAATGTCACTGGTTCCGCTCTTTCTTCTTTATACAGTTCTTTTACAGGGTTAGGGAGTTCTTCATCATTTACTAAAATGGAATCGATAAAGTCATGGCCAACATGCTTATGTATAGCTGTTACATGATCGCCTGCTGTATAAGAAATGGTTTCACCCTTTTGTGTCATTAAATTACAAACATATATTTTTCTTCCTTTAGCCTTAACAACTGCTTCTCCTATCTCCTTAACAAGCAAATTCGGAATAATGCTTGTATACAAGCTTCCTGGTCCTATTAAAATATAGTCGGCACGAAGTATAGCACGAATAGCTTCTGGTAACGGTTGCACATTTTCAGGTACTAAAAAAACGCGATTAATGCGTTTTGTCGCTGTCGGGATTTTTGATTCGCCCTCAATAATTGAACCGTCCTCAAGCACAGCATGTAAGGCGATTTTTTTATTAGCAGCTGGTATTACTCGACCATGAACTTTTAAAACCTTTCCCATCTCACTAATAGCATGACTGAAATCTCCAGTAATGTCAGTGAGTGCCGTAAGCATTAAATTCCCTAAGGAATGACCTCGTAAATCTTCAGATGCTGAAAAACGATATTGAAACATTTGCTCTACAAGGGGCTCAATATCTGATAATGCTGCAATTACATTGCGTACATCCCCAGGTGGTGGAATATCATAATCATCACGTAAACGCCCTGAAGAACCGCCATCATCTGCTACTGTCACAATAGCAGTAATATCAAATGGGTGGTGCTTCAGCCCGCGAAGTAACGTGGAGAGCCCTGTGCCACCACCAATTACCACAAGCTTTGTTTGCTTTTTCCCCATTCACTCATTCCTTTCTACGATTAATATCACGATGCGTAATAACCGTATTTTCCTTGCCCGCAAAATATGCCCCAAAAAATTCTGCTAATGTCACGGAGCGATGCTGGCCCCCAGTACAACCAAAAGCAATAACAAGCTGTGATTTGCCCTCTTGTCGATAGAGAGGAATCATAAAGTCTAATAAATCCGTTAGTTTTTGTATGAGGATTTGCGTGTCTTCCAAAGCTAAAACATAAGAAGATACCTCTGTTTGAAGACCCGTTTTTGGACGTAGCTCCTCCACATAATATGGGTTTTTAAGAAAACGAACATCAAACACTAAGTCCGCATCAATCGGCATACCATGTTTAAAGCCAAAGGACATAATGTTAACGGTAAAAATAGTATCTGCCTCACTCGCAAATTCTTTGACAATTTTTTCACGCAATTGCTTTGGTTTCATATTAGATGTGTTATAAACAAAATTAGCACGGCCCTTTACTTCAGATAAAAGTACTCGTTCCTGTTTAATTCCATCTAGAGGTAAACCGTTCACTGCTAATGGATGGGCACGTCTTGTTTCTTTATAACGTCTGACTAATGTGGCATCATCTGCATCTAAAAATAAAATACGAGCAACAATATCGCCTTCTTTTAGTATATGGTCCAATGCGCCAATTAGAGCATCAAAAAAGTCGCCTCCGCGCATATCCATTACTGCCGCAATTCGGGTACTATTTTTACCAGAATCTCTCAGTAAAGTTAAAAAAGTTGTAAGTAACGCAGGTGGTAAATTATCAATACAGTAATACCCTAAATCCTCAAAGCTTTGAATAGCTACAGTTTTTCCAGCCCCAGACATTCCTGTAATAATAACCAATTCATGTGTACTTTGTTGGCCTTCAACCACCACTGTCATGCAACTCCTTTATTGTTCTTTTGAAATTTGTATTTTCTGATGAAGTAATTCAAAATTCGTTGTATAGTCAAACGTGCCATACTGAATGCCTGATTGCGAAACAGCAAATTGTAAATTAGTTCGATCTCCTTCAGCCATTGGCAAATGTGCTAAATCCTCTACTGGGTGCCATGCAAGCTTGCCTTCTCTTGTTTCTTCGAATGGTATACCTTCTACATCCTTTGCAACAAATGTATAGAGCATCCATTCATCCACTACATCATTGTTTTCTTTAATGACCATCGTATAAACACCCTTTAAATGAACATGTAAAGGTGTAACATTTGTCTCTTCTTGAAACTCACGTAAAGCAGCCTCAAAGATTGACTCGCCGCTCTCCATTTTCCCTCCTGGCGCTACATACCAGCCTCGTCTTGGTTTCTGAAGTAATAATACTTTACCGTCTTTTACGGCAATTAAATTTGCAATTCTTTGCATAGGCACACCTCTAATCACTTTTGCATTCTACTCTTCATTATAACAAGACCTTGTAAGATTTGTCCTCATTTACAACTCTTGTACGCAGACAATTAACAATTTAGTTTTATTCAAAGATAACCATTTTATCTTGGGCGAAATTTACGTTTTTCCTGATAGGATTATTTGATTTTTTACACATAAAAAAGTAGGTTGCTCCCACCTAATGGAGGCGGAAACAACCTACTAAACAAAATAAAAGGGGGATTGCTAATTACATTTTTAATGATACACCTTTTATATGTCATACAAGTTACAGCAATATTAAAACCACATTAAAATTGTATTTTTTACCTTAAAATAGCCATGT
Organism: Lysinibacillus sp. FSL K6-0057; assembly: GCF_038630885.1. NCBI lineage: Bacteria > Bacillati > Bacillota > Bacilli > Caryophanales > Bacillaceae > Lysinibacillus > Lysinibacillus sp. FSL K6-0057. The sequence goes on from NZ_CP152047.1 coordinate 4,166,762, forward strand.
TAGGCATTAATTTTCTCTAATAACTCTTCTACATAATGTTGAACAGCTTGCGCGGCAATACTACCGTCACCAGTTGCTGTTACAATTTGACGAAGTGATTTTTCACGAACATCTCCAGCTGCAAAGATACCTGGGATTTTTGTTTCCATCGTGTCGTTTGTCAAAATATAGCCAGCATCATTTAAAATGCCTAATGACTCAAATGGTTTAGTTAAAGGTAACATACCAATATAAACAAAGACACCATCTGTTGCAAATTCAGATTCCGTACCATCGACAGTTGATTGTAGCGTTACACTGCCAACTTTACCATTTGCTTCATTGATTTCTTTTACAGTTGTATTCCAAATGAAATCAATTTTTTCATTGGCAAAGGCACGATCCTGTAGAATTTTTTGTGCACGTAATTTATCACGACGGTGGACAATTGTCACCTTATCAGCAAAGCGAGTTAAATAGACACCCTCTTCAACAGCCGAATCTCCGCCACCTACGACAACTAGATTTTTTTGTTTAAAGAATGCACCGTCACATACTGCACAGTAGCTGACACCGCGGCCACCAAGTTCTTTTTCACCAGGCACGCCCATTTTTTTATACTCAGCACCAGTTGTAATAATAATGGCACGTGTTTTATATTCTTTTGCACCTGATTTAATTGTTTTATATTCTTCTCCATCGATGATTTCCGTTACATCACCATAGGCATATTCAGCACCAAATTTTTTAGCATGCTCAAACATTTTTGTAGAAAGCTCTGGTCCTAAAATTGTCTCAAAACCTGGGTAGTTTTCTACTTCTTCTGTGTTTGCCATTTGTCCACCAGGGATACCACGTTCAATCATTAATGTTGACAAATTCGCACGAGATGTATAGACAGCAGCAGTCATCCCAGCAGGACCTGCACCAATAATTACTACATCATAAATTTTTTCTTCCGACATAAATACTTCCCCCTAAACAGAATACTTTTTATCTTCATTCAACCAATAAGTGTAACGTCATCTATAGAAGAAGATCAATGACGCTAAGGAAAAATTGGTGATAGCGTTAGTATGTTCATCGTATGTGAAAGTATAAAGTTATTCAACTATGTTGCTCACACATTAATTATGACTGTTTGGCAAAAACGTTAAGATTTCGTCAATATACTTCGATAAAGTAGATACCGATACTCCATATTGCTGTGCAATTTCCTTTTTTGTCACTTTGAGCATTTGTGAAGATCTGAATAAATAATCATTTGCTCCTGCAATTGCTGTTGGATTTGTAAAACGATAATTTTCTACTAAAGCTTGTTCACATAGCACAAACCACATTTGAAACATCGGGACAATTAATGATGATAGCTTTCCATATTGTTCTAATAAAATTTCTGAGACCTGTACTGCCCGTAAAAAGCTTGCTTCTACTTTTTTTTTCTTATCAAATTCATGTCCAAGTGCATAAGCCAAAAACAATTTCTCAAAAGAGCCTAATTGTTCGATATCAATCCATTTCGGATGGGCGATAATTTCTTGCTTATGCGCTGTACCTTTCAGTAAAAACAAACCAAAAATGCGCTCACTTGTATACGTGCTCTCTAATTTTTCAACAATAAAATCACGGTCATGCTCCAACGCATCAAGTCCAAATTCATTTTCTTGTTGGCGCCAAGGTTCGAAGCCCTCTTTGTCTGGGTCTAGCTCTAGAAGCTGATCCCACGCACTTTTCGAAATTTCCTCATGACCTGAGAAATAGGCAGCATGTGACAACCAAAAGTAAAATCCTGCATCTCCTAAATAGCCTCTCTTTTGCATACTGCGCAACCATTTATAGGCTAATTCATACTGTCCGATTAAGGCTAATGTCGCACCAAGTTTATAACGATGCTCCCATGTATAGGGTTGAATTTTAACAAGGACATTTAACAGTTCTTGTAAATCCTCTTCATTTTTTTCATAATACGCAATCACCGTTAAATTGCATAATGCATGTAGATTGCCCTTATTTTCACGTAGCACTGTATGCAAGAGCGCCTTAGCTTGCTCTTCTTCTCCAACATAAAAATAAGCGAGTGCTAGATTATTATAGGCTGACCAAAATGCTGGTCGATCTTCAATTAAATCTTCTAAAATAGTAATAGCTTCTGGAAAATCTCCCTTTTCCATACAACGACGAGCTTGTTCCTGACGATATAAATCCTCACCAGATCCTTCAAGCTCTTCAAAATCATCTTGCTCAAAAGCGACAAACTCTAATATTTCTGCTGCTTCATCAGCATAAGCACCCTCAGGTTCTAGCTTTAAATATTCTTCTGCAAAGCGTTTAGCATCATGCATGATGCCCACACATCCTGATACTTCTGCCATATAAAATATGATTTCTGGATTATCTGGATCAAGTTGATAGGCACGACGAAGCAGATCATACGCTTCCTCAAAACGTTGACCTTCTAACTCTACTATGGCTAACTGCAAGATAATCATTGGATCGTCGGGACTTAAATCTACCGCACGCTGTAAATATTTATAGGCTTTATTCATTTGTCCACTGTTCATTGCTTGAATTGATTTCTTATAATAATAGTCGCCTGTTGGAATGAACGACACTATATTCGATTGAGTCTCATTTTGACGTTTCTTTTCCAATATATTTCCTCCGAAACAAGAAATAAGGAACGTATTTTACGTTCCTTTACACAGTAATTCCTATTATACCACACAATCAATAATATGCTGTTATTTCTCCTCGTGACGTTTTTCCAACACATGTAGAACATCATAAATGCTTACTTTTTGTTCTTGTAATAGTACTAGGAGATGATAAATTAAATCAGCTGCCTCCCATTTTACTTCCTCTGCATCTCGGTTTTTAGCACCAATGACTACCTCTGTTGCTTCTTCTCCAACCTTTTTACAGATTTTATCGATGCCCTTATCAAATAAATATGTAGTGTAAGCTCCTTCTGGCATTTCTTGCTCTCGCTTTTCAATGACACGAGCAAGTTTAGAAACGATGTCCACAGAGCCGACCTTCTCTTTTTGCTGTATAACCTCAGTGAAGCAAGAAATTGTACCATTATGACATGCTGGCCCCGTCGGTAGAACCTCCACTACTAACGCATCTTGATCACAATCTGCTTTGATTGACACTACTTTTTGTGTATGACCACTTGTTGCGCCCTTATGCCAAAGCTCTTGACGGGAACGAGAGTAAAACCAAGTTTCCCCTGATTCAATTGTTTTAGCTAATGACTCTTTATTCATATAAGCTACTGTTAATACCTCTTTTGTATTGGCATCTTGTACTACAGCTGTAACAAGGCCTCTCTCATCAAATTGAATGTTCTCTATCATCTTACTGCCACTCCTTTTTCACGTAAGTATTCTTTTACTTGCGCTACACTTGTTTCTTTGTAATGGAAAATGGAGGCTGCTAGTGCAGCATCTGCATCTACCTCATGTGCTAATACTTCGTAAAAATGTTCGGCATGCCCCGCTCCACCACTAGCAATCACAGGGACTGTCACAGCATCACGTACTGCTTTAGTTAAGGCTAAATCAAAGCCAGATTTTTCTCCATCTTGATTCATGCTTGTTAATAAAATCTCACCAGCTCCTAACCGTACAGCCTCTTTTGCCCACTCAATGGCTGACCAAGTTGTTTTGTTGCGTCCACCATGTGTATAAACCATCCATGTGCCATCTTCTTCACTATAGCGAGCATCTATTGCAACAACGATACATTGTGCACCAAAAAAATCAGAGCCTTCCTGAATAAGAGCGGGCCGCTCCAACGCAGACGTGTTCACGGATACTTTATCAGCACCTGCACGTAATATACGCTTCATATCATCCAATGTACGAATGCCTCCGCCAACAGTAAAGGGTATGGCAAGCGTAGCTGCTGTTTGACGAACAACGTCTACCATCGTTTCTCGACCTTCATGTGAAGCAGAAATATCTAAAAATACAAGCTCATCTGCTCCTTGTTCATCATAGAACCTCGCAAGCTCCACTGGATCTCCTGCATCTCGGATAGAGACAAATTGTATACCTTTTACAACACGACCTTCTTTCACATCAAGACATGGGATAATACGTTTTGTTAGCATGCCTTCACACCTTTCAGCCATTGCTCTAATAAATAAACACCTAATTCTCCTGATTTTTCAGGGTGGAATTGCATGCCAGTCACTGAACCATTTGTCACAATACCAGGTACTTTAATGCCGTAGTAATCCGCATAGGCAACAAGCTCTGATTCTGCTATATCTGTTGCATAAAATGAGTGAACAAAATAGACATGCTTCGCTGATACTTCATTATTTAACCAGGCAGGACGATTTGTCACAATTAGCTCATTCCAACCCATATGTGGCACTCGGTATGCTTGGCCTTCCTGGATACCACTAAAGCGTTTAATGCACCCCTTGAAAAAACCTAGCCCTTTTGTTGAGGTTACTTCATCACTTTGCTCAAACAATAATTGCATACCTAGACAAATTCCCAAAAGAGGACGGTTTTCGCTTTGTGCCTTGTGTAAATATTGATCTAATTTTGTTTCTGCTAAACGCTTTCTGGCATCAGGGAATGCGCCCACCCCTGGTAACAATAGGGCATCTGTTGTATCTAACACCTTCTCATCAGCCGTTACAATAACTTCACAGCCTAGACGATTTAATGCCTGTTCCACACTAAATAAATTGCCCATACCATAATCAATGACACCTATTTTCACGTTAACAGCCCCTTAGTCGATGGTACGCCTTTCACACGTGGGTCAATTTCCACTGCAGCATCAATCGCACGTGCTAATGCTTTGAAAATCGCCTCAATAATGTGATGTGTATTTTGTCCATAGGGTACAATTACGTGAACATTCATTCGTGCCTCAAGGGCAAATTTCCATAAAAATTCATGTACTAATTCTGTATCAAACGTTCCTACTTTTTCTTTTAATGTTGGCACACGGTACTCTAGATGAGGGCGATTTGAGCAATCTACCACCACCTGAGCGAGTGCGTCATCCATCGGTACAAAGGCGTTACCATAGCGTTTTATGCCTTTCTTATCACCAAGTGCTTCTCGAACAGCTTGTCCTAAGACAATACCAAGATCCTCTGTTGTATGGTGATCATCAATATAGGTATCACCATTTGCATGTATTGTGCCATTAAATAATCCATGCTTGATAAATAAGTCAAGCATATGGTCCATAAACCCCACGCCTGTTTGAATATCTGCCTTACCCTCGCCATCTAAATCAATTGCTACTGAAATTTGCGTTTCATTTGTTGTGCGCTCTATCTTTGCATATCGTTTCTTTTCTGTCATCGTCCTATTCCTTCTCCCATCCACGTGATTCCACTGCACGGGCATGGCCCTCTAAGCCTTCCATACGCGCTAGACGTGCAATTTTTGGTGCATTGTCTTTCCATGTTTTTTCACTATAGTAAACAATACTTGATTTTTTCACAAAATCATCGACATTTAAGCCACTTGCAAAACGAGCCGTACTATTGGTTGGTAGCACATGATTCGTCCCTGCAAAATAATCACCAACTGGCTCAGAACTATACCGACCTATAAAAATACCGCCAGCATGTCTTATTTGCTCAGCTAGCCCCTCTGCATTTTCTGTCACAATTTCTAAATGCTCAGGTGCCAATGAATTAATGGCCTCCACTGCATCTGACAACGTTTCAGCTACATAAATTACCCCAAAATTTTCTATGGAAGCACGAGCTACTTCTTGACGTGGTAGGTTCAGCAATTGCTTCTCTACTTCCTCAGCTACTTTTTTGGCTAATGACTCTGAGGTTGTGACAAGGATGGCGCAGGCTAGCGGATCATGCTCTGCTTGTGATAATAGATCTGCAGCAATCTCATCAGGATAGGCTGAATCATCAGCCAGCACAGCAATTTCACTTGGTCCCGCAATCATATCAATCGCTACTTCTCCAAATACCTCACGTTTGGCAAGTGCCACAAAAATATTTCCTGGACCTGTAATTTTATCAACTGGGGAAATTGTTTCTGTGCCATAGGCAAGAGCTGCAATGGCTTGTGCTCCACCAACTTTATAAATTTCATCAATCCCTAAAAGGTGAGCCGCCACAAGGACACCTGCTGGTAGCTTCCCATTCTGCCCTGCAGGGGAAGTAATAACAATACGTTTCACCCCTGCAACCTGTGCTGGTATCACATTCATCAATACAGATGAAGGGTAGGCTGCTGTGCCACCCGGAACATATAGTCCTACTGCATCTAAGGCTGTCACCCGTTGACCTAGCCAAGAACCATCTCCCAGTTCTAATCGATAACCTGAACGTATCTGTTGTTCATGATAAAAACGGATATTTTCCGCAGCTTCCGCTAAGTCCTTATAGAGTTGTTGATCAAGTGCATTTACTGCTTCCTGTATTTCTTCTTCAGAGACACGGAAGCTCTCAGGTACATAACCATCCCATCTCTCAGTATAGGTACGTAATGCTGCATCACCCTGTGCCTTAACATCTGATAGCACCTGTCGCACAACTTTTATCTGTTCCTCATTTCCCCCTTCAAGTGGTCTTTTTAAGGAAATGCCTTTTTCAAGTTTTGTTATTTTCATAGGATGAATCCCCTTTAGTCTATGTAGCTAAAAATGATTACTTTTTCTGCTCATTCACACATTTCTTTAATCGCTTCACGAGGTCAATAATACGCTCACCTTTCATACGATAACTTACTGGGTTTGCAATTAGTCGAGAAGAGACAGAGGTAATAAATTCATATTCTACTAAGCCATTTTCTTTTAATGTACGACCCGTAGAAACAATATCGACAATTCGATCAGCTAAGCCAATCATTGGTGCTAATTCAATAGAACCGTTAAGCTCGATTATTTCCACTTGCTCTCCAATGCCTTTGTAGTACTTCATTGCAATATTCGGATATTTCGTAGCAATTCTAGGTGCAATCTCATTCATTGAAGTGTTTGGTAAGCCTGCAGAAGCGATATAGCAATTACTAATTTTCAAATCAAGTAATTCATGCACCTCTCGCTGTTGCTCTAACAAAACATCCTTCCCAGCAATACCAATATCAGCTACACCATGTTCAACATAGACAGGAACATCCATTGGCTTTGATAAAATAAAGCGAATTTTTTCCTCGGGTATTTCAATCATTAATTTACGTGACATCTCTACTTCTTCAGGTAAATTAAAGCCTGCCTCTAACAACATTTGATATGCCTCTTCAAAGATTCGTCCTTTGGGCATTGCAATCGTTAATTCATTCACCGCCAACTTCCTCCTGTCCAACTACCACCACTTCTGTAAAGTATGCTAAAAAGGCCGCTTCATCGACTAGACTACTACGTAACTGTAAAGTAGCTAATTTTCCTGCTGCTCGTAATGTTTTAACCTTTAGTAAAGCCGCCTCAAATTGTTCTTCCTCAAAAAGTACAACGGTTGCTTCCTGTCGTTTCTCTGTTTGCCCATTTAAAGTTTCTAATAAACGATCTACTCGAATACTAAATCCTGTAGCACCAACTTTCGAACCAAATACCTCTAACAGGCCATCATAACGGCCTCCATTTCCTAATAAAAAGCCACTTCCTACAGCAAATACTTCAAAAAGCATGCCTGTGTAATAACTCATATGACTCGAAAGTGTGAAATCAAATGCTACATAATCAGCTAAGTCAGCCATTTCCAATAGTTGAGCAAGCTGTTGCATGTATTCTAATGCATCATTTTTACGGACATATTTTTCAATATCTCGGATATCTTTAACATTCATGGCTTCTTCAATAAATTGTAAGAGGGCATCAGATTTTGCTTTTGGCAGGTCAAAAGACTCCACCGCTTCTTCAAACCCTACATAATTTCGTTGGACAAGCAATGTTCTAAGAATTGTTTGCTGTTCGATACTCTCTGTGTAATCTTGTAAAATGCAATTTAGTATGCCAGCATGTCCAATCGTGATTTTAAACTCTTCTAATTTAAAATGCTTTAATAGCTCCATTGCCGTTACAATAACTTCTGCATCGGCAAATACGGATTGATCACCTATTAACTCAATTCCCATTTGATCAAACTCTGCTGGTCTTCCACCCTCTGCTTCCTGAGCTCGAAAAACGCTCGCGAAATAGGCAAGACGTAGGGGAATCATTTCTTTCAATAATTTTGATGTAGCTACTCGAGCAATCGGTGTAGTCATATCAGGTCGTAGCACTAACGTGTTTCCTTGGCTATCCACTAGCTTAAATAAATGAGCATCAGCAATAGCCGAAGCCTTCCCCACTGTATCGAAATACTCCACAGCAGGCGTTTTAATAAACTCATAACCCCTTTTATATAAAAAGTCTCTGCCAGCATGTCTAACAGCTTCAACTTTCTCATAGATTTGCGGAAATGTATCGCGCATTCCAAGTGGTTTTTCAAACATTTTTATTGACGACATATGGACACTTCCTTACATTTCACTTTAACTCACTAGAGTATTAGAGAATTAGATTATGAAAGAATTTTAACTTATTTCAATTAAACAGTCAACGCTATCCTTATTAATTATCAAAATCTTTAAATACTTATTATTCCGTTAATTATACACATTAAGTAGAAAAGAATTACATAAAAAGCATGACTCATTTCTCTTATAATTTGACAAAATATTTTACTGAGAATGAGAATGTGTCTAAAATGTGACAAATCAATTATTAATCACTTAAAGTATTCGCTAAAAAATTGATAATGATTCTCTCTTAACAAATCATTATTAAAAATAAAGATTTATCAATAGACTATTCTCAATATAGAAATTGATAAATTATCTCAGAATAATTATTTTTCATCTCTCACTTAAAATGATTATCAATCTCATTATCATCAAGAATACTTTACTATCAATATCCTGATTGATTATTACTCTCATTCTATTTTTCTTTTTACATTTTAAAAAACTTAATATAGAATAGCATTAATAACAAAAAGAACCATATACACTACACATTGGAGGGATTTATTATGGCATGTCCATTCGTACAACTTAGTGAGCAAATGATCGTTAGTATTTGTAAAGGCGAGTTTTATCCTGGTGACAAAGTAACACTTCATACAACTGAAGACATTGATGGGACTGCAATTAAATCAACCTTTGTTGAAACTACTTGCTTAGGTGATCACGACACTTGTGAATTCAAGTCAGACTATGACGCAGCTCTTGCATAAACAGTAAAAGCTACTCCAAAAACTAATGATTTTTGGAGTAGCTTTTTTATGCAAAAAACTCACGAAGTATATACCTATACTACGTGAGTTCATAGTGTTGAAAAACAAAACAATCAATAGAATTTTTGTGAAAAGTGAAAATGAATTTCCGTTGCAGGCTACTTGCTTTCCTGTGGGCGAGCGCCGAGCCGCTTCCTCCGCTACCGCTCCGTGTAGGGGCTCGCCTGTCTCGCTATCCCACGGGAGTCAAGTAGCCTTCCACTCCAACCCACAAAAGTGTTACCTTTTTAGCAAAGGTTTTCAAATAAAGTGAAGGTGTTCACGACTCTTTATGAAGAGGTGTTGTCACGCATCACTTCTCCACATTGAAAATAAGAGTTTATCCCCTCTAAGAATACAGATAATGGGCTGTTTGATCTATGAAAAAAAGTAAAGACACTTTGCAGAATGGTTGATTGGAGTGGAGCCAGCGTCACTCCTAGGGGATTTAGCGTCACAGAGGAGACCCTGGAGCGAACGTAAGTGAGTGAAGCGGCTCATCGGACGCCCCCTGGAAAGGACGCTGGCGGAACGGAAATCAACCCCTCACCTTGCTAAAAGGTCTTTTTCTGCTAGTGACATGATCTTTTTTCAACAACATGAACTCACGAAGTATATACCCATACTGCGTGAGTTTCTATTATTTTTTTGGTGTACACCACTCTACAGTCTCATTGCGTTTGCGCTCTGTCATTTGTTCAGCAGTATAAATAATTCGCATCGGATTGCCCCCTGCTAAACAACCTGCTGGTACATCCTTATGTACAAGAGTGGCAGCTGAAACAATGGCACCATCTCCAATTGTTACACCTGGTAAAATGGTTGAATTTGCCCCTATCATTACTTCATTTCCAATATGAACATCACCTAAGCGATATTCCTCTATTAAATATTCATGCGCTAAAATGGTTGTATTAAATCCAATTACGGTGTTGTTTCCAATGAAAATTCGTTCTGGAAACATGGTATCTGGCATGACCATTAAGGCTAATGACGTTTGCTTACCAATTGTCATGTTTAAAAATGTACGATAAAGCCAGTTTTTCACACGTAAAAATGGTGTGAAGCGTCCAATCTGAATGACAATGAAACACTTCATCACCTTCCAAAAGGACACCGTATCATATATATTCCAAAGTGAATTGGCTCCTTCGACACGGTAACGTTCTGTTTTACGCGCCATCTACCCTACCCCTCTTTCACAATATCAAATAAATCTGACATATGCTGTAACATATATTCTGGTTGATACTGCTGTAAGTACGCCTCACCTTTAATTGCCCAAGCAACACCAGCTGCTCTTACACCAGCACGATGTCCTGCTTCAATATCATGCGAATTATCACCAATCATAATGGCGTATTCTTTTTCTATTCCTAATCGTTCCAAAGCAAGTAATACTGGCTCTGGATCAGGCTTCACATTGTTCACATCATCTGTACCAATACGCACATCAAATAGATGCGTTGCCCCAAGAATAGCAAGTCCACGATCAATGGTCTCATTACGTTTCGTCGAAACAATAGCCAATCGTATACCTTGAGCTTTTAATTGCTCTAGTGTTGACACAACATCAGGGTATTGGCTGACTAGTTCATCATGGTGCTCAATATTCCAAGCGCGATACATTTCTATCAAAGCTTCTTCTTCACCTGGTGCAATGTCATTAAATGTCTGTTTCAATGATGGACCAATGAATTTCAGGCAATCTTTTGGCGAATATTGCCCGGGAAATCGCTCATTTAATACATGCATAAATGTTTGAATGATTAAATCATTTGTATTCAGTAAAGTTCCATCAAAATCAAATAGTAGTGCCTTTACAGCCATCTTTTACAACCCCTTATTTATTATCCAAGTATTTCACGGCTGGTTTCACTTTTATTCTACGATAAATAATTGCACCTAGACCAACTACAATACCAATAATGGAGACAACCTGTGCTGAACGTAAATCTCCAACTAAGTAGAGGCTATCTGTACGCATCCCTTCGATATAGAAGCGACCGATTGAATACCAAATTAAATAGCTAAAGAAAATTTCACCACGATGTAAGTTCACTTTACGCAAAGCTAATAAAATGATAAGCCCAATCAGGTTCCAAACCGATTCATATAAAAAAGTGGGATGTACATAAGAACCTAATTCTTCGATATACATTTGATTAATAATCCAATCTGGTAGCATTAGGTTTTCTAAAAATGCTTTCGATACCTCACCACCATAAGCCTCTTGGTTCATAAAGTTGCCCCATCGCCCAATAATCTGCCCGATTAAAATACTAGGTGCTGCAATATCTGCTACTCGTAAAAAGCTTACATTTTTTATACGAGTAAATATGTAAGCTGTAACAAATGCCCCGATGAGTGCTCCGTGAATGGCAATACCACCATTCCATATCTCAATGATTTTTCCTGGATTTTCGCTATAGTAATCCCATCGCATTGACACATAGTAAATACGTGCACAGATGATGGATATAGGAACTGCCCATAATAATAAATCTGCAAGAAAGTCTTCAGGCAAACCTCGCTTAACTGTCTCTCTTTGTCCAACAATATAGGCTAAAATGATTCCCGACACGATTAGCAGTCCGTACCAACGAACTGGAATGGGGCCTAAATGAAAGGCGATCGGGTCAATCTGTAATAGTAATAAATCCATCTTCTACTCCTCTCAATATGTCATGAACAATGTTGTTTGTAACTTTTTTAATCATCTAACACATCATTAGATGTGATCACTTCATCTAAACGTCTTGAAAATTCCTCTGCTGCATTGACGCCCATTTTCTTTAAACGATAATTCATTGCTGCCACTTCGATAATAACGGAGACATTGCGTCCTGGTCTTACCGGAATTGTTAATTTTGTTAGTTCCGTATCAATTATCTTCATTTTTTCTTCTTCTAAGCCTAATCGATCATAAACTTTTTGTGGATCCCATATTTCTAGTTCAATGATGAGGGTAATCCGTTTATAGGGGCGTACTGCACTTGCACCAAAGAGTGTCATGATGTCAATTATGCCGATGCCTCGTATTTCCAATAGATGCTCTAAAAGTGGAGGTGGACTTCCAATTAATAGGTTTTCTGATTCTTGACGAATTTCAACACAATCATCAGCTACTAAACGATGACCCTTTTTTACAAGCTCAAGTGCTGTTTCACTTTTACCTACACCGCTTTTACCAATAATAAGCACACCGATGCCATACACATCGACAAGCACACCATGCGCTGCTGTCATTGGAGCTAAGCGTCCCTCTAAGTAGTTCGTCAATCTACTCGAGAATTTGGTTGTGGTCATATGTGTTTTAAACACAGGTACATGCTTTTCGTTTGAGGCCTGAATAAGCTCCTCTGGTACTTCTAAATCTCTAGAAATAATAATAGCAGGCGTATCCTGTGAACAAAGTAAACGCATACGCTCAAGCTTGACATCTGCTGGTAGCATTTCAAAAAAGGAAAGTTCCGTCTTGCCAAGCAATTGTACACGATTTGCAGGATAATGGGTAAAGTATCCTGCCATTTCAAGACCTGGTCTTGAAATATCACTTGTCACAATGGTCCTGCCAATTCCTTCTTCACCAGCTAATAACTCTAACTTAAATTTCTCCATAACATCTCTTGTTAATACTACGACCAATGAAAAAGCCTCCAATCAATGGATAAGGTTCTCCTTATTTTAGCATGTCTATGTGTAAAAGAAATGTATTTACTCTCAATACAATGTTTACTTTCACTAAAAAAACTAGCGGCTCTCCAGCCCGCTAGTTTTTAAAAAGCTATTATTTTTGAGCCGCTAACCACTTAGCAACTGCCTCAGCATCTGCACCTTTTACTAATCCTGCAGGCATGCCGTTTTTACCATTATTAATAATATCTAAAATTTCTGATTCAGATAAACGAGAACCTACATCATTTAATGCTGGACCATTTGCACCTTGTAGCTCGCCACCATGACAAGTAACACAAGATTTCATCGCAATTGCTTCGCCATCTGGCTCTGTAGCACTTTCATTATTAGTTGCAGTTTTATCTCCGCCACCACATGCAGCTAAGAAGATTGCTGATCCGAACACTAATGTTAACATTGCTTTTTTCATTAGTACCCCTCCTCATAATAAATACCTTACGCCGCCATTATACCAAATTTATGCACGTTTGAAACCTTCTCCTAATACCTCATAAGCATCAGAAACGATAACAAACGCTGATGGGTCAACGCTTTTAATGAGTTGTTTCAGCTTTGTGAATTCTGTTTGATAAACAACAACCATCAGAACTGGTCGTGCTTCTCCTGTATACCCACCGATTGCTGGTAACTTCGTTACACCACGATTGATTTCAGCATATATGGCTTCCCTTACCTCATCTTGTTTCAATGTAATGATATAGACCATTTTAGATTGACTAAAACCTAGCTGAATAATATCAATCGTTTTTGTGGTAACATAAAGTCCAATCAGAGCATACAAACCTTTTTCTAAGTCAAAAACAATTGCTGCACTAATTGCGATAACGCCATCTATTAACAGCACACTTGTTCCAAGCGACAATCCTGTATATTTCGTAATGATTTGCGCTAGTAAATCAGTGCCACCAGTTGAAGCATTCCCCTTAAAGACCAGTCCTATCCCCAAGCCAACAACAATTCCGCCAAAAAGAGCACCCAATAAAGGATTATCAGTCCAAGGCTCCCAGCTATTTGTTAACAAGACAATAAACGGTAACGTAATTGTCCCAATAAAGGATTTTATCCCAAATTTTTTGCCCAGAAATAACACACCAGCAATAAAAAGCGGAATGTTAAATGCATATTGAACAATTCCCGGATTCCAACCAAATAAACCATGTAAAATCGTACTAATCCCACTTACCCCACCTGAAGCGACTTGATTTGGTAATAAAAAGACATTAAAACCAACAGCAATTATTGCCGCTCCTACAATGACATACACATACTCCACAATGCTATCTCTCACATCATGTTTCATTTCCCCACGCCCACTTCAACTATCAGAATTTTTTAAAGACGAGATGATTATAGCAAATACTTTTAGCCTTGAGAACTTCATCTTGATGAAGGGATACTCTATTGAGGAAGATATAAAATAAGCTATCTTACTGTAATCAATAAGACAGCTTTTGCTGATTTGGTTTAAAATGATTTTTCTGCCCATTCGATGGCTTCATAATATAAAAGATCAATATCAACTAACTGAATATTCAACTGTACAGCTAGCTCTTCTAATCGCGGCCAATCTAATTTGCTTAACGCAACACTAAACTCCAAATAAGGGGACATTTCCGTTTCAAAGCCCAAAATGGTATTCGTAATATCCTCTGAGAATGGTAGTTGCTGTAAAATAACATTCATCGGTCTTTGAAGTAATGTATCGATAAGTGAAAACATGCCGACTAAAAAATATTCTGAGAAATTCTTTTTATAAGATAGCTTAGCTAGTTTCTCACAAACCTTAGCTCGGAATAAAGATGTACACATCACTTCTTTAAAAAGATCGGAATCGGCATCGATATCAATTTCACGCATGGCCAATAAATAAATCCATTTTCGTAAATTCGATACGCCTAGTAATACAATCGCTTGTTTGATGGAGCGCACTTTAGATTTAGAGCGTTTAGATGAGTTATTAATCATTTGCAATAATTTGTATGTCAATGAAATATCACGTTCAATATTTTCCGCTAATAATTGAATATTCGGTTCTTCCTCTTTCAGTAAGGAGATAATGTGAATATATTGAATCGCATTCGCTGGAATGTCTGTTGCTCGTATTATTTGCGGTTGTTCAAAAAAATAACCTTGAAATAACACATAGCCAGAGGATTTTGCGACTTCAAATTGGTGACGCGTCTCTACCTTTTCAGCAAGCAATTGAATATGTGGAAATTTCTCTTTTACTTTATTTTCAATTTCCATTCTTTTTACGATGGAAGAGGCTAAAAAATCTACCTTAATATAATCAATTTGTTCGAATAATTCATCATAAACTTCCACTTGATCATCCATCATAAAATCATCCAAAGCAATTTGAAACCCATGTTTTTTTAGCTCAATCACACGCTCCACTAACTGAGAGGTAAGTGGAACATCCTCTAATATTTCAATCACTACCTGTGAGGGATTTAAAAATTCATGTATAGAGCTCATCAGTAGGTTTTCAGTAAAATTAACAAAACCAGGCTTACCTTTCGTTACCTCTTCAAAGCCAATTGAAAGAAATGAGTTCACAAGTACGTCAATCGTTGCTGCATCTGAATCAACCATTGGAAAGGCATTTACGTTTTTGCTACGATATAACAATTCATATGCAACGACCTGCTCATGCAGATTAAATATAGGCTGTCTGCCAATGAATACTTCCATTTCGTTGCCCCCATTTCTCCATTTTCTAGTAATTTATAGTATAACATTTTTTACGACCTGAAGCTTATACTTCAAGCTAACTTAGCATAGTCTCATTGGCTTTTTTAGACAATTTAAAAGAAAAGACAGTCCCGTGATAATTCATCACTTTAGGACTGTCCTTATTATTTACCCACTTTGGCTTTGATTGCTCCAATCACTGCAGGCACAACTGATATAAAGATAATCAAAATAAGTACAACTGAGAAGTTATCTTTAATAATTGGAATATTTCCAAAGAAGTAACCTAATAATGTACAACTGAATACCCATAAAATGGCACCAAAAATATTAAAGAATAAGAAATAACTATATTTCATTTTACTTGCACCCGCCACAAACGGGATAAATGTACGAATAAATGGCATGAAACGTGCAATAACAATCGTTTTCCCACCATGTGTATTAAAGAATTTTTCTGCTGCTTCCATCCGCTCTTTTTTTACAACTCTACCAAGGAGGCTCTTTGGTGGGATAGATGTCCCTACCTTATGTCCAATATGATAGTTCATCGTATCTCCCAAAATAGCTGCTGCTAAAAATACAGGGATTAAAATCCACATATCAAACGCGCCCATTGCAGCGGCTAATGTTCCACTTGCAAATAACAAGGAATCACCAGGTAAGAATGGGAAAATAACAACGCCTGTTTCTACAAAAACAATCGCAAATAAAATAAGATAACTCCAATTGCCAAAATCACGAATAATTTCTTCTAAATGCACATCGATATGCACAATAAAACTGATTAACTCCTTAATGAGCTCTAACATGTTTTTGTATGCTCTCTTTCAATAGTATTTTTACCTAAAAGCTTTGACGTGGCTTCACCTCAAAGGGTTCCAGTTTTGTACGTCTTTTTACATTACTTCCTCACTATATGACAAGCCCTTGAAAAGTATGTAGAAGATTTCACAAGTTTGATTTTATCACTTACAGACATCTACTCTCAACTGATTTTACTATTATACGAATAATGTACAAAAAAAGAGCTACCATTTTTCAATAGTAGCTTTTCTCGTTTAAACTTTTTCTTTTAATGAACGTCTTAATATTTTTCCTGTTGTGTTTTTTGGTAGTTCATCCAGTATCTCAATTACTTTCGGTACCTTGTATTTCACCATATGCTTAGCACAATAGGATAAAAGATCATCTGTCGTAGTAGCCGCTACTTCTTTTAACACTACATAGGCATGAACTGCTTCTCCTAAGTTCGGGTCTGGGAAGCCTACCACTGCTGCCTCCACAATATTATTATGGGCAAACAGCACTTCCTCCACCTCACGAGGATAAACATTAAAGCCCCCTACAATAATCATATCCTTTTTGCGATCGACAATGTAAAAATACCCTTCTTCATCTACCTTTGCTAAATCTCCTGTAAAGAGCCAGCCGTCGCGAATCGCCATCGCCGTTTCTTCAGGCATTTTATAGTAACCCTTCATCACATTTGGACCATGTACAATCAGCTCTCCAACTTCGCCAACAGGCACTTCCTGACCATTGACATCGACAACTTTGTTCTCGACATTGCTAATGGATGTTCCGATAGAGCCCGCTTTACGATCACGATCTAATGGGTTAAAACATGTAACGGGTGAAGCTTCGGATAAGCCGTATCCCTCTGACACACGCACATTAAATTTCTGCTCGAAATTATGTAATAGTGCAACAGGCAAGGAGGCACCACCTGAAATCGCTAAACGAATTGTCGAGAAATCTTCTGGATTGCCTTCAGGTAATTGATATAAGAAATTATACATGGTAGGAACACCAGCAAATACCGTTGCTTTTTGCTCTCGTGCTAAAGCAAAAATTTCGCTAGGGCTAAAGCGTGGTGCAAGTAAAACCGTTGCTCCACTTAATAAAGGTGCATTAACCACTACCGTTAAGGCAAAAACATGGAACACAGGTAATGTTGCAATGACACGGTCCTCTGCTTTAATTCCTAGATAATGGGCAACATCACGTGCATTTGAGTACACATTGCCATGTGTCAGCATAGCCCCCTTTGGACTACCTGTAGTTCCTGACGTATATAAAATAATAGCATTATCATCATCTGCTACTTCAACAGGTTGTAAAGATTGAGAAGCATTGGCGATAACCTGTGTAAATAAATGTGTTTTTTCTTGTGCTTGTGGTGATAAAGCTCCCACTTTTTCCGCTATATCTGGTGTTGTTTCACAAACTATAAATGTTTTTACTTGTGGAAATGCTTGTACACCTTTTTCAACCAAAGGAAGCAACATATCCAGAGCAATAACCGCTTTTACATCTCCATTATGCAAAATGTAAGAAATTTCATCCGGTGTATAGATTGGATTAACAGGTATTGCTGTTGCCCCTAAGCGCATTGTTGCATATAAGGCAATTAAATAGTGTGGCGTATTGCCGAGTAAAAACGCCACATGATCCCCTTTTTCAACGCCTAAATCTTGTAATCCCTTTGCAAAGCGGCCAACTGTATGCTCAAATTCCCCGTAAGTCGTATCTTTCCCCATAAAATGATACGCCACTTTTTCAGGTTGTTCTGTTGCCTGTTGACGAACACGTGAAACTAAATTCAATTACACCATCCCCTTATCGTATAAAATGAATCGCTATTCAGTAATATTATATAAGAAATATATCTAAAAAACAATGAGTCTTTTTATCTCATGTCATAAATTACGTCAAATAATTCATTTTTTTCTCTTTTAAACAAATACATCATGAACGAATATGAGAGATATAGCGCCAACGAATTAAATAAAAATAAACTACTTGTATTAATACAAAAAAGCCAAAAGCAAAGAATACTTCTTTTACAATCGAAATATTTGCAAAGTCTTTCAAAATACCTTGAACCATTAGAAAAGCAAAGGCACTATGCATCATCGCAACACCCCAAGGTAAAAAGAATTGGGGAAATAAATGGCGATTAACTAGCTTTTTTAGCTCGGTATCTGTTAACCCCATACGCTTTAATACATCAAATTTACGCTTTTCACGTTCGAGGGATGTATGCAGTTTAAAATAGATAAAGCTTCCAGCCGCAAGTAAAAATACAGTGGCAACTAAGACACCCACTAATGTAAATAATGAGTAGGTAGCTAGTATATAAGAATAATTTAATCCTGCATTTTCAAAGTAAAAAGGGCTAAATTTATCCTTCTTAATAAAATATAAATTGGATTCTAGATGATCGATATCCTTACCAATATCTTTTGTTTCCATCCATTGAGGAATAACAAATGTAAATAGATGATAGCTTGGTTGAATAATATCTTGGTCGGAAATCGGATGAATAAGCTTTGCGAAGTCTTCATCACTAATGACAATCGAATTGACACTTACTATCGAACCCGGAAACACTATTTTGGGATAGACACTATCAATGGTGAGCGATATATTGTTTTCTTCCAAAACAGTATGCACAATTCGATTTTTTAATTTTTTTAGGGAATCCTCCGAATAAGGAATGAATACTGCCTCACCTGCTCCCAGATTCAATAATGGATAACTATAGGAAGACAGCAAGACGTTCATATCGGACTCCCGAAAAACCTCCACTTCGTTTCGAGTGAAGGAAGAGGTTTGCTTCACAACAATAAAACGGGATAGCTGATAAGATAAACCTTTCTCCTCTAATTGCAGCCTTAAAGAATTGATATGCTCCCGTTCATATGGATTATCGACATCCCCCTTATAAACCAGTCCGAGTGGATTTAATCGATCATATTGAGTTGTATAAGAGGACATCGTCGCTAAAACACCCACAGATAAAAATGCAAGTGTGGATACCATCGTCACAACGAAAAACATTTTCACGTTGTCCATCATAATATGAGTTTGTTCAGCTAGTGAGAGGAGACGGTAGCGTTGCCAATGATACTTCCGTTTCCCACGCGCTAAATCTAAAAAGCAAGGGACGGAATCACTGAAAAAATAATAGGTGCCAAATGTTGCTGAAAATGGTATTAACAGCGTTAGCCCGATTAATGATGTATGTCCGACAACAAACGCTAGAATATACGTCGTTACTATTAGAGCAATACCATAGACAGCTCGTATTTTGGAATAAGTTGTTAAGCTATTTAAATAATCACTGCCTTTAATGAGATCTCGTAATTTTCTCTCTCGTGTAAAATACACACTAATAAAAGAAATAACGAAAAACGCACTTGTGAAAACACCAATCGTCAGTAAAAATGGCTCCCATGATACATATAGCGGTAAATCATCTAAATGTAAAATTTCTCGTACAATCATAAAAAAGAATTTTGAAAATGAGAAACCAAAGACAATCCCTACTATAATGGAGCCAGAGCCAATAATCATTGTCTCTAAAAAAACAAGTTTATTCATCTGACGCTTTTCCATTCCCAAGTGCAATAAAATGGCAAATTCATGTGATCTGGCCTCTAAAAAGGCACTCATGGAATAATATAAAAAGAATAATGTGAAGAGGACCAGAACAATTTCAGCCCCCACCATCCCAATGAGAGACATTTCTCCTAATATCCCACGTTCAATATCAGGATGAAACATCAGCATAGAATAGATAAAAAATACAGCCACAGAAAAAAAGCTCGCCATGAAAAAGGCACCATATATCCGGCTGTTCCGCACGACATTACGGTAAGCGAATTGTCGAAAGGTCACCTACTTGCCCTCCTCCTAGTAAGCTTAAAACATTTAATATACGTTGGAAAAACATCTGACGACGGTCATCTCGATAAATTTCATTGAAAAATTCACCATCTTTAATGAATAACACTCGATCACAATAACTTGCTGCAATCGGATCATGCGTGACCATCACAATTGTCGTTTGTTTATCCTGATTCACTTTTGTTAATAGTTCAAGCACATCACGTGAAGAATTCGAATCTAAATTACCTGTCGGCTCGTCCGCTAAAATGAGACTTGGATTATGAATAAGCGCTCGACCAATTGCCGTTCTTTGTGCCTGTCCTCCAGATATTTCATTTGGACGTTTATGAAGGAAAGAAGTTAAGTCTAGCTTTTCTACAATACTTGCCAGACGCTCCTCCATTACCTCTAGCGGCTGCTGATCTAATGTTAAAGGCAACACGATATTTTCCTCGACCGTCAGCATATGCAAAAGATTGAAATCCTGAAACACAAAACCGAGCTGTCTTCTTCTAAAGTAAGCAAGCTCTGTTGCATTCAATTTATGTGGATTCATTCCATCTAGTATAATTTCTCCACTAGTTGGTTCATCGATGGTCGAAATAATATTCAGTAATGTCGTTTTACCGCTTCCTGAGGGACCCATAACAGCTAAAAACTCGCCTTCTTCCACGTCAAAGCTCAACTGATTTAATGCACGATGTGTGACTTTGCCTTCGTACACTTTTGTTACATCTTTAATTTGTAAAATAGGCATACTTCATTCACCTTATTTCTTCATTAATTCTAAGGATTGGGGTAAAAGCCACGGTAATACGACCTCAAAACCGATGTGAAAATGAGGCTCTGTTAAAGCCAGCAGTGACTCTTCCTCTACTAAACTAAAGCAATGCTCCCCAACAATCACATCCCACGCATCCGTTTCTCCCTCTATAATCTCCCCACATACAGTATAATACCCGCTGTACATGATCTGTTGACCATCGACAGGAAAGGCATTCAATAATGTTGGTTGCTGTAAGTTTAACCCAAGGCTAGTTGAAAAATGCAGAAGCTCTTCGTCTAGCTTTTCATTTGCCATGAGGAAATTTTGATAGGCTAATGGATCTCCCGTTTGCAGATGCGTCATATAAAGAGCTTTTGTTTTCTCCTTATCAATCGTTAATTTCCAATCTTCTATACATACTTCTACCATCCGAATGCCCCCTAATTTGTAAATGTTACTGTCACAATCGTGCCTTTTCCTACCTCTGATGTAATAGCCAGCTCATGCCCTAGCTTTTCACAGATTTCTTTGGCTAAATAAAGGCCCATCCCAGTAGATTCCCCTGTTTTCCGCCCATTTTCGCCAGTAAAAAAGGCTTTCGTAACACGTGAAAGATCGGAAGCTGGAATCCCAATACCCTCATCACAAATAGCTAGCTGTACATAGTCATCCTTTTCAATGGCAGAAATAACAATTTTTTTATTGGCTTCAAACGTGTATTTCACCGCATTGGTGATAAACTGCCCAAGAATGAAGCGAAGCCATTTCGAATCACTGGCAACAATAAGGTCATCCTCAATATGAATTTCAGGGAAAACTCTTTTCGTAATAAATAAACGTTTATTTTCATTAACAGTTGCAGTTACTATGGCTTTTAGCGCAACTCGCTCTACTTGCATGTCATCCTCAAAATTTTCTAATCGTGCATTGACTAGTACCATGTCCAAACCCCTACGCAAGCGATCAATTTCCTCCTGGACATTCTTTTTATCAAGTGGACGGTCATCCTGTAATAATAATTCAATTACCGAAATAGGTGTTTTCATTTGATGGACCCACTGGTTCATAAACTGATCATGTCTTTTTTGACTTGCATATAACGCATGCAGCTCATGTTGATAAAGTCGATACAACTCATGCATATACTTCTCGCTTTGCATAGCTTCTGGCGTTTTTGCATTTTTTTGTAGCACATCCTCCATTGCTGTCGGAAGCTGGGTTATCTTCAGCAAGTAGCGTTGTCGCATTAAATAGCGGACAAGTAAAAATGAGGCTAATAGTACAAGGCTAATACAAAAGGAATAAATAGCTGTATCAATATTTCGAAAACCGTCTAGCGCATAGATAATCATGATAAAGCCAACTAATATGAGCTGAAACACAATAAATGATGCATAATCACGTAAAAAAAGCTTCCAGCCCACTATAGCTCACCTGCACTTAATATGAATCGATAGCCTGCACCACGTACCGTTTCGATTGTGGACGATATATGATAATCCGCTAACTTTTTTCGAACTCTGGTCATATTCACATTCAATGTGTTCTCATCGACAAATGCCTGATCGTCCCAAAGTTCCTCTAACAATTGCTCACGTGACACTACTTTCGGTGCATTGCCCATCAGCAGCTCTAAAATGATACATTCTTTTTTCTGAAGTGGAATTTCTAAATCATTTTTATGTAGCTCCATTCTTTCTAAATGAAGTACAAGCTGTCCTTGCTTGATTGTCCGCTCTTCTTGCCTTGCTGCATATTCACCATATGTACGGCGTAGATGACTACGGATTTTAGCCAGCACAATTTCGTAGTTAAAAGGCTTTGTAATGAAATCGTCGCCACCATTTTCAAGTGCAAAGATTTGGTCCATTTCTCCTGAGCGAGCAGAAATGAAAATAATCGGGCATGTTGTATGCTGACGTAGCTGGCGACACCAATAATAGCCATCGTAAGCAGGTAAATTTATATCAAGCAGCACCATATGTGGATTAAATGCTGTAAATTCTTCTATGAGATGATCAAATTCTTGAATTGTTGCAACTTCGTATTGATATTTTCTAAGCGTTTCCGCTAGTAATGATGCAATCTTGACATCATCTTCAACTATGAATATTCGATGCTTTTCCATATCAACACTCCTTTCTTTCTATATTGTATCAAAAAAAGGTTCGACGACATAATTGTCAGCGAACCTTTAGGCTAAATCATTACACGAAACCGTATTTTCCTTAATAAATTAATTGTAAAAAGTCCTCAGTTGAAATTCCACCAAAATATGTAGGAATATCAATGTCTGCTAATGCCTTAGCAATAGCCGCTCTGTCATAGTTTGTCCCAACTAAGCGCTGTTCTATATCAGCCATATCACCTACACCAAAGAAATCTCCAAAAATATGCGCTTCTTCCATCACACCATGATTTACTTCTAGGCGAATATCAATGCCTCCTGTTGGGAATCGATGTGTTTTTTGAATATTAAAGCGTGGTGATTTCCCAAAATTCCACTCCCATGTTTGATAGCGCTCTTCTGATAGTTTGTGGATATTTGTCCAATCTTCCTCAGTTAACTCATAATAACGAATATTTTCTTCTCCATCGAAAATGGATTTCAAAATTTCAAGACGGAATTCCTCAACCGTCATTTGCTCGGTTAAAAACTCTGAAATGTTTGCTACTCGTGAGCGAATCGATTTAATACCTTTTGATTCAATCTTATCCTTTTTGACCTTTAGGGCAGAGACCACCGCATCTATTTCTGTATCAAACATCAATGTACCATGACTGAACATACGCCCTTTTGTAGAGAATTGGGCGTTCCCAGAAACTTTACGACCTTCTGCTAGTATATCATTTCGTCCTGATAGCTCTGCATTCACACCCATTTTCGCTAGAGCGTCAACTACTGGTTGTGTGAACTTTTTATAGTTCATAAAGCTATCGCCATCATCATTTGTAATAAAGCTGAAGTTAAGATTCCCTAAATCATGATAAACAGCACCACCACCTGACAGACGGCGCACAACAATAATGCCATTGTCCTCTACATAGTCTGTATTGATTTCTTCAATCGTATTTTGGTTTTTACCAATGATGATGGACGGTTGATTAATGTAGAAAAGGAGCACTGGCTCTTTCTCAACGTCCATTGTTTTTAACAAATACTCCTCAATAGCAAGGTTAATGCGTGGATCATGGATCCCTTTATTATCAACGAAAATCATAGTTCACGTTTCCTCCTTCACAAAATATCCATATTTATTTTACCGTAAATTAGGCATTTTGTGTTGACGAAAAGCATCTGTTATAATACACTAGGGAATATCAAAACAGTAATAGTACAGATGAACTTAAAGGAGGAGTCCACAATGTTAGAAAACGTAGTTGAATTTTTCAAGAATTTACCTGCAAAGCAATGTACTGAGTGCGGTGAAAAAATGGAAGAACAAAGCGAATGCTACAGCAACACTTGTGAAAAATGTAACCACCTATAAGCATTTGCCTATTCTGATATAGTCATATACGTGCCCCACACGTAGTAATCATGACACCCTTCATCATATTTTGATGAACCCTTAATTAAATCTCTTACACTTACAAAAAACAACAGCTGATACGCTCATATCAGCTGTTGTTTTTTTGTTATTGAAAAAGGACGATGTCACTGAGGGGGGATTGCCGTTCTACCAGCGTCCTTTCCAAGAGCTTCTTATGAGTGAACTGCACTCAAAATATTGAACTTAAAAATCTAATTTAGTGAGTATAGGCGGACTCCTGCACGAGGCGGTAGCGAGGAAGCTTCTCGCCCACAGGAAAGCAAGTAGCCTGCAACGGAAATCCATTTTCATCTTTCACAAAAATTTTATTGATGGTTTTGTTTTATTTATGTCCTTTGAGGCTGAAGAATTATTACATAACCCCTATGAACAAAAAAAGCACTCACCGTACATTGGGTGAGTGCTTCATGATTAGTTTTCTTCAGCTACTTTAGAGTAACGTTTATTGTGCAGTAGCATGAAATAACCAAATGTGATAGCTAAGAATGCTACTAAGAAACCAGCTAGAACACCATAGTTTTGCATTAAGAATGACGTGTCGCCAGTAGAAATACTTGATTTAAATGCTTGAACTGTATATGTCATCGGTAATAGCTTGTTAAATACTTGTAATGGTGAAGGAATTAATTCTAATGGGAACGTACCTGCACTTGTTGTTAATTGTAAAATTAACACAACAATTGCCATGAAACGTCCAGGGTCACCAAAGATCGAAACAAGCATTTGAATTAAGGCTAAAAATACATAGCTTGTTAATAATGCTGTTAAGATAAAGTAGCCCATATTATTCACTTCAAGTCCTAGACCCCATTTTACAATGACTACTGTTAGTAATGTTTGCACTAAACCTACGACTGCTAGTACAG
This sequence comes from Lysinibacillus sp. FSL K6-0057, assembly GCF_038630885.1. Taxonomy (NCBI): domain Bacteria; kingdom Bacillati; phylum Bacillota; class Bacilli; order Caryophanales; family Bacillaceae; genus Lysinibacillus; species Lysinibacillus sp. FSL K6-0057. The sequence continues at coordinate 4,192,259 of NZ_CP152047.1, forward strand.
TCACTTTACTTGTAAACCAAGATGCTCCGTTTTTAGGGCGAATTGCAGGTTCAACAAGTGGGAACACAATCGAAATTAATAATGCACCTACGAATAAGCCTAAAGAAATAAAGTACGGTGCAAAACCTGTTCCATAGTTAGGAACATGGTTTACAGACTCTTTTTCAACTTCAACTGGACTACCTACCATATCATACGTGTCTTGATTTGCTTTGACTTCATTTGCTTTTTCACTCGCCTCACCTAGTTTACCAGATAAAGTAGCTGTACCATCTGCAAGCTCCGTAGAACCATCTGCAAGTGTTGCAGAACCTTGTGCTAGCTCACCAGATTTTGAAGCAAGTGTAGAAGTACCTTGATTTAATGTTGTTGTACCATTCGCTAATTCATTTAATCCAGATGCTAATGTTTTTGAGCCTGTTACAGCTGTATTCACACCCGCATGTAGTTCACCTAATTTTGCAGCTAATGTAGCATTACCTGCTTGTAGACCTTTTGCACCTTCCAATAAAGCATTGCTTTTAGCTGTTAATGCATTCGCACCAGCTAATACTTCTGCCTGACCTGCTGCAATTTGAGTTGCACCAGAGCTTACTTGATTGGCACCAGCTTGTAGTTTTTCTGTACCAGCTGATAAAGATGTTAAACCATTATGCACACTAGCACTACCTGCCTGTAGTTCCGCTAATGTTTGTTTTAATGCTGCTGCTTGTTCTTCAGGCATTGAAGCCATCATTGTTTGTAATTGGTTGGATAGGGCTGTAATGCCTGCCTCCACTTTTGCAGATCCTGCTGTTAATTGGGTTGCTGCACCATTCAATGCACCAGCGTTCTCAGCAATAGATGCTGCACCTGCACTAATTTGCTGTTGTTTGTCGTTTAAAGTATTTAAACCAGCACCAACTTTTGCCACACCTTGTGTATATTGTGATAACCCTTGTTCAAGACTCGTTGCACCATTTGCAGCTTGCTGTGCACCTTGTTGTAATTGAACAGTGCCATCTTGTAGTTTGACTAAACCACTAGATAAGTCATTTGCGCCTTTTGCTGCATCCCCAGCACCTTTTGTTAATTTATCTGTACCATTTGATAATTCAACTGTGCTTGATGCTAGCTGCTCCAGATATCCTTTTAAATCTTTTGCACCATTCGCTACTTTTTGCGCACCCTCATCTAGCTTATTTGAGCCATCTGCTGCTTCTGTAAAGCCATCTCCAAGTGTTGCAATCGAATCAAATAATTTTTCAGCATAAGTCGCTGATACTTGTGAATTTACTTCAGCACGTACACGATCCATTGCCGTCTCACCAATTTGAGCACCAAGGAAGTTTAATCCCTCGTTTGGAATGTAGTTCATCACTAATTTTGATGGTTTGTCATCTAATAGTGTTGTTGCATGTTCAGAGAAATTTGTTGGAATTTCTAAAATCATATAATAATCACGACTATTTAAGCCTTTTTCAGCTTCATCCTTTGAAACTTCTATAAAGTTAAATTGTTCGCTATCTATCAATTTATCGACTAAGGTATCCCCCAAGTCTAATTTAACACCATCCATCTCAGCACCAGTATCTTCATTGACAACGGCTACTGGTAGATTAGGAAGCCCCGCATAAGGATCCCAAAACGCCCATAAAAACATACCCGCATACATTACTGGAATAAATAATACAGCAATGATGGAAACAAGCATTTTTCTTGTTTTAAAGATCTTCAGCCACTCAGCTTTAATCATATAATATCCTCACTCCTAAACTATTTGACCGAAAACGTCATTTGGTCATTTTCATTCAAAAAAAATAGTCAACCTCGACAATATTGCAAAAAGAACACTTGATTCGATACTTCTACAGCTGTATTTTATCGAATCAAGTTAGAATCAAACCTCGAAAGATCGTTTCCTTAAAAAGATTGAGAATCTTATCTTCAGGGATCACATCACCGTGTAACTCATGCCAATCGACAACAAAAGCAAGATATGCCTTCAGCAATAAGTAACTAACAAGTTCCGCATCACATTCTCTAATTTCACCTTTATTAATACGTCGTTGTATTAACTCTGCGACATACGATAAGATTTCAGTCTCAATGCGTAATAGCACTTGTTTAACTGCTGGTGTTCGTAATTCTTTTTCTTCCTCGATTAGCTTTGCAAATAAAAGATGTTTTTCTCGGAACTGTAGCATTTTCATTAAAGCATTATGCGCATTATCCATAAAGCTTGCTGATGCATCCAACACTGCATCCGCTTCCGCTTTCATCTCTCGTACAAGTGACATAGCGATCTCTTGAAATAAAATTTCTTTATTTGCAAAGAATGTATAAATCGTACCTTTACCGACATTGGCAATTTTCGCCACTTGCTCCATCGTTGTTGCCTTGTAGCCAAACAACGTAAAAGATTTTGCAGCTGCTTCAAGAATTTCCTGCCTACGATCCATTAGTAACATCCTTTCTTGTTAGGTTATGTACATCTATTGTACACTTCAATAAAAATGACCAGAAAACCATTTCGGTCATCTGGTCATTATCATATTCCTATTTCAAAAAAATTGCAAGCCTTTAATGATGATTTTTTTCATCTTTTTTTTCGTCACCATGATCCGTATCATCTGATGTTTCAGAATTATGATTCATCATATTATTATCCATGCTGTTATTGGCTTTTTCATCTTCTGGTACAACCTTTGTCATATCTGGGTTTCCAGCAATAATTTGTTGCTTTGGCATATTATGAACACCGTTTGCTGTTGTATGTGCATACATAAAGTAAACACCGTCATGATCAAATGTAGTCGTTGCTTTATAAACACCGTCTTGCTCTAATTTCCCATCAATCATTTGTCCTTCATCACGTTTCCCTGATTCCCAAACTTCAAATTCTACAACAGCATCATCGACATTTTCTCCACCTTGTTCAACATGTGCTGCCAGTTCAATTGTTTCATTGAGTGCTACTTCTTTTGGTGTTAAAATCTCAACTTCGGGGATTTGAGGTACTTCTGGTTCTGGTAAAGCCTCTTTTTTTTCTCCACACCCTACTAATAATGTAGGGACTGCAATTAGCGCAAATAACCACTTTTTCATCTTTTAATCCTCCATTAATGGCAACCGTATCTTCACGGCTGTGCCTTTTTCAACAACACTTTCAATTTCTAACGTACCTTGTAACTGTTTTAGTAACTGTTCAACAATAGATAAGCCTAGTCCACTACCACCGTCCGCTCGACTTCGTGCTTTGTTAACACGATAAAATCGCTCTGTAACATGTGATATATCCTCTGCTGGAATACCGATTCCATAATCCCTAATAGTAATTTGGGCACTACCAGCCTTTTCAGCCGCAACAATTTCCACTTTAGAATTTTCATGCGAGTAATTAATCGCATTTTCAATAATGTTAATAAAAATTTGTTTTAGCTTCACTTCATCCGCTTCAATAATTAGTGCATCATCTACATCTAAATATAAAGTTATGTTCTTTTTATTTGCTTGATGTGTTAAGATTTTTTGAACCTCTCGTAATGTTTCACCTAACGGAATTGGATATAAATCAATATCGGTTTGTTCATTTTCTGTTCTTGCCAGTTGAAGTAATTCGTTTGTTAAGCGTTCCATGCGGTTGGCCTCACGGACGATTAGCTGAATGGTTTCTTCTTTTTGGCCTTCTGTAATGATGCCGTTTTGCATGGCTTCGCTATAGCCCTTTACATAGCTTATGGGTGTTCGTAATTCATGTGAGACTGTTGCCAAGAACGTTTTTTGTGCTTCATCCTCTTGCTGAATTGCCTCTGCCATTTTATTAAAGGTACTAGATAGTTTACCGATTTCATCTCGTGAATTGACAGGCACACGTGTCTCATAATTCCCATAGGACATCTGTTCCACTGCACGCTGTAAATCGCTTAATGGTCGCATAATATGTCGAATCCCTTTATAAATTAAATAGCTAGCGACTACTAAAAATATGAAGGCACTAATAAACAATAAAATAACGCCACTATTTGCCAATTCACTGATTTTGGCCAATGGGAAATAAATATAAATAATACCTTCTAATCGATTTTGATCAACAAGTGGTACAACCACCGAAATAAGTTGTCGATCAAAACGAGGCTCGTACCCAATTTTTTGCACATATTTTCCTGCTAATAATTTCTGTCTTTCCTCAGGACCAATCAATGTCTCATAATCTATATCAAATGGAACACAGGCACTTAATTCACGTGGATTCCTTACCGCAAATATATTCAAATTTGAATAATCATTAAATTGTTCGATATCTGCGATAAATTCATCCGTTACCTTTCCATTGTCATACATTGTCTGTAGCTTCAAACCGACTTCGACCATTGTATCTTCTGTATCTTGTACATATAAACGTTGATACAAAAAATTTGTGAGAACATACATAAAGACAACGGTAATAATTAAAAAAGCGAAAATTAACAACCAAATGCGAGTGGCAATCTTTTTCATTCGCCAGGATCAAAGCGGTAGCCCACTCCCCAAACGGTTTGAATATGTGCAGCCGCATCCTTTCCAAGCTTTATTCGTAACGTTTTAATATGTGTATCAACCGTGCGCGTACCACCTACATAATCAATATCCCAAATCCGTTCTAGTAATTGCTCTCTGGAATAGGCATTACCTGGATTTTTCATAAATAAGTGCAATAGCTCAAATTCCTTTAAAGTAAGTGGAATACTCTTTCCATCAACAGATACTTTTCGTGCTATTTCATCTATTTTAATAGAGCCAAAAATCACGTACTTCTGCTGTAGCTCTGTAATATTCGCACCACTTCTTCTTAATACAGCATAAATTCTAGCTACCAGTTCATCATGTGTAAATGGTTTAACAATATAATCATCCCCACCAAGTGTAAGACCTTTCACCTTATCCTCATTCGCATCACGTGCAGTCAGAAAAATAATCGGTACATTGGACATAGCACGAATGCTTTGACAAACAACAAAACCATCCTCATGTGGCATCATTACATCAAGTAATACTAAATCTATATTTTCACGTACTATTACATCGTAAGCCTCAGTTCCACTAGCGGCAGTAAATGTCTCTATATCAGAGTTATTGAGCATCATTTCAATTAAATTACGCATATCCTGCTCATCGTCAACTATTAATACAGTTGTCATCATTGTTCCTCCCTTACTAACAGCTGAAAAGCACCTTTCCCTACATCAACTGTTTTTTCCTTCTGGCCATCCTTTATAAAGTACAATGTATGATCGTCATAGCCAGCGACAACAATATAATCTTTAAACTGATTCACTACAAAGGGATTTGCTCCAACCTCTTGCTGCCATTTGATATGACCATCAAAATCAGCCACATATAACTCGTTGTGACCATGACTTACAACAAGAACGGCATCTTTAGTCTTTTTTAACCCTACTGGCATCAAAGGCATGTCAATCTCTCCATGCAGTTGGCCTGTAGTCAAATCATATTTTTTAACTGAACTATTTGGCTTACTTCCTTCTCCATGACCGCCTATCCATAGTTCATGTGTTTCTTCTAGGACAGCTATTCCATGTGCAGATTTTTTAATCGGCCACTCTTGCTCAATAGTCAAATCCTTCATATTTAACACAGATAATTTTGTATCTTTAAAATTAATAACATACAGTTTATCCCTATACGATGCCATTGACATCGGGTAATTGCCAAGCTGTTGTGTAGCTAACTGATTGCCTTCTTGATCAAAGCTTGTCACTGTATTGGTTTTACTATTCGTGATAAAAAATTGCTTGATGTTGTCATCGTAGTATACATTGGTCGTACCAATCTCTACTTTTTTTGAATAGAGCTTTTCTCCAGTTGATATTGTATAGACGTCGATGTTATTTAATTGGTGTCCATATAATAAAACTTGGTCATCTCCTAATAGGATGGCCCCTGAATAAGCTTTATCAAATAACCATGTTGCAAGTACATTGCCATCCTCATCAATAAAATCTAATGATGGTTCTTGTATGTTTAATGAAGCTATAAAACTTCGTTCCCTTTCAATGGGTTCATATGACTTTTCAGCGCAACCCGCTAACCATAGAATTTGTAGTAACGAAAAAATGAAGAATGCCCATTTTTTCAACTTTATCACCTCTGCCCCTTTACTATACTTCACAATTGTGAAATTCGGGTGAAACTTGGAAGGTGAATTTATGACAAACCATGAAAATACATTTCACATTTCAGGCTCACAATCCCTCTATCAGTTCAATCATCCAACCAATATTTCCGTCCTTACATATATTACAAAGATAATGGTAAGGAGGAATATAGTATGATTTCCATTAGCTTATGTATGATTGTAAAAAATGAAGAAGATGTTATTGGTCGATGTCTTGAATCCGTCAAAGATCTAGTAGATGAAATTAATATTGTCGATACTGGATCAACAGATAGTACAAAACAAGTGGTTGCACAGTATACAGACAGAGTTTTTGATTTTAAATGGATACATCACTTTGCAGCAGCACGAAACTATTCCTTTCAACAAGCAACAAAGGAATACATCCTCTGGCTAGATGCAGATGATGTTTTTCTAGAGGAAGATCGACAAAAATTAAAGGCACTCAAAGCATCTCTAACCTCTAATGTAGATGCTGTTTCAATGAATTATCATTTAAGTTTCGATCATGAGGGTAATGCAGACGCCTTAATAAGAAGATATCGTCTAGTCAGAAGAGAAAAACAATTTCAATGGATTGGTGCAGTTCATGAATATTTAGAAGTCGGTGGCGTGTTGTTTGATAGTGATGTCGCCGTTAGCCATTTACCGTTAACCCACGATCACGCCCGTAATATTACGATTTATAGACAACTGATTGAAGCAGGAGAAACACTATCACCACGTGATACATTTTATTTTGCTAATGAATTAGTAGATCATGGTCAATTTGAGGAAGCTATTTACCATTATGAATTATTTTTAACCTCCAAATTAGGCTGGGTAGAAGATAATATTCGTGCCTGCTTAAAATTAGCAGATTGCTATTCCCATTTAAATGATAAAGAAAACAACTTCAATGCTATTTTACGAAGCTTCGAATACGATGTTCCCCGCCCCGAAGCCTGCTGTCGCCTAGGCTATCATTTCATGGAGCAATTCAAGAATTACGAAGCAGTTTTTTGGTACGAGCAAGCACTTGTTATTAAACAAAAATCAAACGCTCCTTTTCAAAACAAAAGCTTTTCTACATGGCTCCCTCACTTACAGCTCTGTGTGCTATACGACCGCTTACAACAATATGAACTAGCCAATGCACATAATGAATTAGCCGGCTCGTTCATTCCAAATGACCCAAAAATTCTACACAATAAAGAATATTTCAAGCGTATTTTAACAATCAATCAAAATGACTCTTAAAAAATTTCAATAACCATCTAAAAAGTTTTAGCTCATATTCATATGATAAACATCCAATTATCTTAAAAACAGTTGCAACGAATCTATAAATAACTCTCGATTTACAAGTAATTAATAGTTATGTGTCTACCTCCCCTATCATTATTCAGAATACGATATTTGAGAGAGGAGGTGAGATTATGCATTTTGGAAATTTTATAGATAGAGTTTGCAGTAAGTGTCATTCATTTCCTTGTTGTTGTAAAACTGGCCCTATTCCAAGTTGTCCAATTTGGCCAGTAAAGCCTACAGGACCGACTGGTGGGATAACTGGTCCAACAGGTAGTACTGGGGCTACTGGGGCTACTGGGGCTACTGGCGTTACTGGCTCTACCGGGGTTACTGGCTCTACTGGGGTTACTGGGGTTACCGGACTGACTGGCATTACTGGCTCTACTGGCGTTACTGGGGCTACTGGGGCTACTGGGGCTACCGGCGTTACTGGCTTTACCGGGGCTACTGGCTCTACCGGCGTTACTGGGATTACTGGAGTTACTGGCTCTACCGGCGTTACTGGACCTACTGGGGTAACCGGACCGACTGGCGTTACTGGCTCTACCGGCGTTACTGGCTCTACTGGGGTTACCGGGCCGACTGGTGTTACTGGTTCTACTGGAGATATCGGACCTACTGGCGTTACTGGCTCTACTGGAGATATCGGACCTACCGGCGTTACTGGCTCTACTGGAGATATCGGACCGACTGGGGCTACCGGCGTTACTGGCTCTACTGGAGATATCGGACCTACCGGGGTCACTGGCTCTACTGGAGATATCGGACCTACTGGGGCTACTGGCTCTACTGGGGCTACTGGCTCTACTGGGGTTACTGGGGTTACTGGGGTTACTGGACCTACTGGGATTGCTGGGGCTACCGGCGTTACTGGACCAACTGGGGTTGCCGGTTCTACTGGCACGACTGGGACTACCGGCGCAACTGGGATTGCTGGGGCTACTGGCGCGACTGGACCTACTGGGATTGCTGGGGCTACTGGACCTACTGGGGCTACCGGTGCTACTGGGGTTGCCGGTTCTACTGGCACTACTGGGGCTACCGGCGTTACTGGACCGACTGGGACTACCGGCGCGACTGGACCTACTGGACCTACTGGGGCTACTGGTTCTACTGGTTCTACTGGCACTACTGGCACTACTGGGGCTACCGGCGTTACTGGACCGACTGGGGTTGTTGGTTCTACTGGCGCAACTGGCGTAACCGGCGTAACCGGCGCGACTGGGATTGCTGGTTCTACTGGGGCTACTGGACCTACTGGGATCGCTGGGGCTACTGGTTCTACTGGTTCTACTGGCACTACTGGGGCTACCGGCGTTACTGGACTGACTGGGGTTGTTGGTTCTACTGGCGTAACTGGCGCGACTGGGGCTACCGGTGCTACTGGGGTTGCCGGTTCTACTGGCACTACTGGGGCTACTGGCGTTACTGGACCGACTGGGGTTGCCGGTTCTACTGGCGTAACCGGCGCTACTGGACCAGCTTTTACCGAAGGATTCTCAGCATTTAAAAACACTTTAGCTGTTAGTGCGTCTACGTCTATCACTAACTGGAGTATAGCATCGCCTTACTTTACTACTCCTGCTTTTAATCCGACAACTGGCGTATTCACTGTACCAACTACGGGTAGATATTCCTTTGAAGCAACTATCAACTATTCTACTACTGCGGCCATTACCGTTGCTTTAGGAGTAGGAGTAAATCCTTCATTTGCAATCCGAAGAAATACATCAACAAATTTAATTAGCGGATTATTCCCTGTATTAAATGTAAACGTTGCACTTGTATTAACATTGCGTGCAATTCTTGGAAATGGCACTGTGACTTTGGCAGGTGAGGTACAACTAAACGCTGGAGATACTATTGATCTATTCTATGAAGCCAATGGCCTGACAATCGGTCTTACACTAGGCGGCGCTAACTCTGGTGGTATCGTTTGGTCATGTCATCGAATTTCTTAGAGCGAGGACATTGATAGCTAATACAGTTTTTAGTAGAAATATACAAAAAAATAGTACAAACATTGATAATAAATGTTTGTACTATTTTCTTTCCATTACTTAAGTATTTCCATTAATACTTCATCCGCAACATGTTTACCTTGCTGCACACACTCTGGAATCGATATTCCTTCAAACGAGCTTCCTGCAAGTTTGACAGTTGGAAAATGTTCTTGTAATTCCTGCTTGATACGTTGAACTTTCGCTTCATGTCCAACTGTATATTGTGGCATCGCATTTTTCCAACGTGTTACAACTGTTGTGATAGGTTCCCCATCAATACCAATCGTTTTCTTTAAATCCTGTAGCACGGTTTTTTCGATCTCCGTATCCGATAACGCCACTATCGCTTCGTCGCCCACTCGACCAATATAACTACGTAATAATACATAATCGTCTGGTGAGGTACCTGGCCATTTTCGATTCATCCAAGTACAAGAAGTAATCGAAAAATCACTATTTCTCGAGACATAAAAAGACAGTGCATCTAAATCACCGAGCTGTTCCTTTTTAAACGCCATTGTAACGGTTGCAATAGTTGCAGCCTTCATAGTCCCCAATTCATGTAACAGACTTTGCTTACTAAACATTTTTTCAGCCATATTAAAAGGGGTAGCAATAATAACAGCATCCGCTTTGATATGCGAGAAATTATTGAGCATCACTTGAACTGAACCATCCTTGCCATGCTCTAATTCCTCTACTTTGACACCCTTCATAACTGTCCCAGGAAGTAGTGATTCTTCTATACTTTCAATGAGTGTTTCAAGGCCATTGCTAAAGGTTTGAAAGATTCCCTTATTTTCAGCTATCTGATGATTGCTTAAAAAATTTGTTCCTGACTTCTTCATACCAATCAGCAAACTACGATATTTTTGTTCTAAACTATACAACTGTGGGAAGGTTGAGCTCATACTTAATTGCTCAATATCTCCTGCAAATGTACCCGCTAGTAATGGTTCTACTAGATTTTCCACAATCTCAGCACCAAATCTTCTTCTAAAAAACGCGCCTAGCGGTTGATCGTCATCCTGTGCTGAACGAGGGATGAAAAAGTCCCCAGCCGCACGAACTTTACCGCTAAGTGAAAACAAGCCTGATGTTATGAAGGAGGAGATATGGGGTGTCTCTCCTGATAGGAGATGACTAGGTATTGGATATAACTGACTACCAACAGCAACATAATTTGGCCCTGCATTGCTTGTTAATAGTTTCTGTTCAATCCCAAGATCCTTTGCTAAAGCATTGACATAGTTTTCACGATCAAAAAAAGATTCTGGCCCACGCTCAATAATAAAGCCATCTTTTCTTAGTGTTTGAATTTTTCCGCCAAGACGTAATGACGACTCGACAAGTACGATATCTAATGGCAATTCTTTTTCGCTTGCTTCTTTTTGCATATAGAACGCAGCTGTAAGGCCTGTAATGCCACCGCCTACGACAACTACCTTTCGTCTTTTCTGAGTCACCAACATCATCACTTTCTTTTCGCTTAGCTTAATTTTTTATGAATTGCATCTACCATCGCATCAATAAATAATGGATGTGTGTTTGGCATCGCTGGACGGTAGTATTTTGCGCCAAGTTCATCACAAACTACTTTACATTCAAAATCATTGTCATACAACACTTCTAAATGCTCTGTTACAAAACCTACTGGTGTATAAACAAATGAACGGAAGCCCTTTTCTTCAAATAGCTCACGTGTTAAATCTTGAACATCTGGACCAATCCAAGGCTCTGGTGTTTGGCCTGCTGATTGCCAGCCAACCTCTACATTTTTTAAACCTGTCGCAGTTTGAATAAGACGTGCTGTTTCAATTAGTTGATCTTCATATGGATCACCTAAGTTTTTAATTTTTTCAGGCAATGAATGAGCTGACACAATTAGACAAGCTTTCTCACGTTCTTCTTCTGACATTGCATTGAATGTCTCATTCACTTGTTGTGTCCAGTACTCAATGAATTTCGGCTCATCATACCAAGATTCCACAGAAGTAATCTTTAAGCGACCTCCTGCTGCTTCTTCAGCACGACCATTATAAGACTTAATAGAGAACGTAGAGAAATGAGGAGCTAAAACAATAGAAACTGCTTCTCTTATGCCCTCTGCCAGCATTTGCTCTACTGCATCTTCAATAAATGGATGAATATGTTTTAAACCAATAAACAATTTATATTCTACAGCATCCTGCACTTCGTTCAAACGCGCACATAATGCTTCAGCTTGTGCTTGAGTTGCCGCAGCTAATGGGGACAAACCACCGATTGCTTCATAGCGACTACGTAAATCTTCTAAATGCTCTGCGGAAGGTTTACGTCCATGACGAATATGCGTATAGTAAGGTTCAATATCTTCTTCTTTATAAGGTGTTCCGTATGCCATTACTAATAAGCCTTTAACTTCTTTCATTACCCTTTTCACCTCTAAAATTGTTTTATGTTTTCATACATTATGTGATAAAAAGAAGCTGCCCAATCTTTATTATTGGACAGCTCCTTTTCTACATGGAAATTAAAACTTCCTATATAGAAAAGGACATATTATTCATATTATTTACACTTCATTGACTTCTATTAAGAACGAGCTTGAATTTGTTGAGCACTATATTCATGAATAAGCGTTGTAAGACGTTTTAAGACATCAGGGTCAACCTCTGGGAAAACACCATGTCCTAGATTAAAGATATGACCTGGCATTTCTAAACCTTGATCGATAATATCTTTTGTTCTTTTTTCAATAATTGACCAGTCCGCAAGTAATAGGGATGGATCTAAGTTACCCTGTACAGGTTTTGTAATGCCATTCGCACGTGCGTCTTTAATAGGTAAACGCCAGTCTAAGCCTACAACATCGATCGGTAAATCATTCCATTCTTTTGCTAAATGGCTAGCACCGACACCAAATTGAATTAATGGTACATTTTCTTTTTGCAACTCTGCAAAAATACGCGTCATAATTGGTTTAATAAATACGCGATAATCCTCGACATTTAAAGCCCCAACCCATGAGTCAAACACTTGGATGGCTTTTGCGCCAGCTTTAATTTGAGCTGTTACATCTGCAATAATCATGTCAGCTAGTTTATCCATTAAAGCAAACCAAGCTTGAGGTTCTGAAACCATAAATGATTTTGTTTTATTATAGTTTCTTGAAGGACCACCTTCAATCATGTAGCTTGCAAGTGTGAATGGTGCCCCAGCAAAACCGATTAAAGGAACATTCAATTGCTCTTCGGCAAGTATCTTGATCGTCTCTAATACAAATGGTGTATGCTCTTTGGCATTAAATTCACCTAATTTTTCTACATCAGCTACTGAACGAATTGGATTTGAAATAACAGGACCAACGCCTGCTTTGATTTTTACATCTATCCCAATTCCAGGGAGAGGTGTGACTATATCTTTATATAAAATCGCTGCATCAACATTATAATTTTCTACAGGCAGACGAGTAACATACGCACATAGTTCAGGTTGATGTGTAATTTCCTCTAAGGAATATTTCTCTTTAATGGCACGGTATTCTGGCTGAGATCGTCCTGCCTGACGCATATACCAAACAGGTGTATGTGCGGTCCTTTCTCCACGTGCAGCACGTAGAAGTGTATCATTAAAAGTTGTCATGAATAGTTCCTTCCCCTCGTTAAATTGTTACTATAAAAAAATCGCTTGTTTATTCCTTTATTATTGATATCCGTTTCCAATAGTAAACGCTTCCTCTGAAATTGTATAGTTTTCCTAGTGAAATGTCATAAAATTGTTCTTTCTCGACATATTCTTTTTGAACGGAGCGTTAGACTTCCGCTAGAAAGGGTATAATCACGCTATATTAGTAAGATTCATAAGGAGGATAAATTCATGTATATTTATTTAACTTCTGGTACTGGCGATTTTTTAGAGCAAGTAAAAAATAAGTATCCTAATGACCATATGATTTTAATTCATGGGGAAGGTAATTCTGTATTGATACATGAAACAGAAGGAAAAACAGTATTTGCGACGCCCCGTAAATTTGAAGTGCTAGATTCAGTAAATGATATAGAGGAACGTGGCTTCTTTGTTTTCAACAATATTCCTGTAACAGATGAAGGGCGTCCAGTTTTCGAGCACCGCTTTTTAGAGCGTTCACGCGCTATTGAAAATGAGCCAGGCTTTGTGGCATTCCGTTTATTACGTCCAATCAAGAGTGAGACTTATATTGTTATGACGCAATGGAATGGACCACATTCTTTTGAAGCATGGAAGAGCTCCAAAGCGTTTGAATCAGCCCATGCAAAAACAGACGATTCAACAGCCGTACGTCAGCAAAATATCTTTTCAGCAGCTTCCTATGTCACTACTTACAGTGCTATACCGAAAGAAGATACAGAGTAGATAGATAATAAAAAAGCTCATTTTCCGAATGCGAGCATTGGAAAATGAGCTTTTCAATTTGTCAGCTATAGCCTCTTCATTTGGATATTTTCGCTGTTAATTCACTAATCACTAAAACTAGGATAACGGCAATATAAAACATGGGCTGTGTAATGGCACATAAACCAACAATAATTGCTTGGGTAATCATTGCTAAACGTACAATTTGCTTCACAGCTAGTTGACGAGCATGATCTGGTAACGGATAGAGCATGTCCATTCGAAATTCACCACTAGATAGCAGCGCTTGTTTTAACTGAATTGTTGTGGCAAAGCTTAGTGCGCCTGCTACAATCCATGTAACGACAGGAATATCTACAAAAGCTGCGATGACGGCAGAAATGGCCGTAAGACGAAGCCATAAATAGAAATGGTCATCTGTCCGGATAAAGGTACGAAACACCAAATACTTTTGAGTATTCTCCTTACCATACGGTACAAACCGATAGAGCCAGTCCATCCAGCCTCGACGCCGAATGCTTCCGTGTAGATGGGGTACATCTGTAAAATAATTTGCAAAACGATAGAAGCTCATCATACGATTCTGTTCGAGCTTGACAAAATGCTCATACGGCACAGGTTCGCCAACTGATTTTTTTCTAAAAACAATAATATAAATAATGCTAATAACTGTAGCGACTACCGCTAATAGCAGCTGCGCATGAAGCCCCATATATAGAGCAGCAGCAAATATAACAGCTCGAATAAATCTATCCACCCAAACCATTTGTCCTCGTTCACTATAACGATAGCTGAATTCTCCTCGAACACTTAGATATTTCAATACAATGGTAAGTAAAAAAATCGTCCATATTTCCACCGTTGTTAATTCCGTCACAGCTTTTAATAACGGGATACTAACAATATAGACAATCGCTACAATCCACACCTGAGACCAAAACGTCCAAGCCAGCGCCTTGCTGAAATACAGAGACATTTTTGATTCTAAAGGTAATAAGTATACTTGATCTGGCTCTCTCAACAGTGTAGTCGGACGGCTAAAGGCCAATAAAATCCCTATGATAACAGCTACCACGATTTCTGCTGGAAAGTCTGGTTGAACAACTTTCAGCCATTCGCTATATTGATAGCCCCCTGCTCCTATTAGAAATACAAGTACAATGGCAATATGCCCTGTAAATATAAATTGCATATATTTTTGTACTTCTCCTATATAATGCATGAAGCGAGAGGACCATACATCACGCAAGTTCTTCATGGTCCCGCTCCTTTGTCATAGCAATATAAAGGTCATCTAATGTCGCATACGGCATAGCAAATGATTGACGTAAATCAGCCATTGTTCCTTGTGCTCGCACTCTTCCTTCATGTAATAAAATAATGCGATCACAATGCTTTTCAGCTGTCGATAGAATATGTGTAGACATTAATATAGAAGCGCCTTCTTTTTTCTTTTCATCCATTTGGTCTAATAACGATTGAATACCTAGTGGATCTAATCCCACAAAAGGCTCATCAATAATATATAGACTTGGATTCACTAAAAAGGCACACATAATCATGACTTTTTGACGCATTCCCTTTGAAAAGTGTGAAGGGAACCAATTTAATCTTTTCTCCATTCGAAACTCTTTTAACAGCACCTCAGAACGAGCATCGAGTGTTGCTTTGTCTATACCGTAAGCCATTGCTGTTAATTCTAAATGCTCTCTTAATGTTAGCTCATCGTATAATACAGGGGTCTCAGGAATATAAGAAAAAGCTGTACGATACTTGTCCGTATCTTCCTTTAATGTCACACCATTTAAACGAATGTCCCCTTCCTTTGGCAACATCGTTCCTATAATATGTTTAATCGTTGTACTTTTACCTGCTCCATTTAAGCCGATTAAGCCAACTAATTCACCTTTTCCAATCGTAAAAGATAGATCTTTAATAACAGGTTTTCTTGTATAACCACCTGTCACATGCTGTACCTCTAATACTGACATATCCTCACTCCTCTTCTTGTTTTATATTTTATCAAAAATTAGCAAATGATACAGGTTTGAGTATGATAGAATGTACTTACATATACGTTAAGGGGGAAATTCTTATGAGCGATTGCCTATTTTGCAAAATTATTGACGGATCCATTCCAAGTACAAAAGTTTATGAAGACGATCATGTCTATGCATTCACAGACATTTCACCTGTTGCAAAAGGACACACACTATTAATTCCAAAGCATCACTGCCAAGATCTATTCGAGATGCCAGAGGAAGTGGCACGTAATCTATATGCTGTTGCACCAAAAATCGCGAATGCTATTAAAGCAGCGTTTCAGCCAATAGGTTTAAATACGATTAATAACAACGGTGCTGCCGCTGGACAAACTGTTTTCCACTACCACTTACATTTTATTCCGCGTTACGATGAAAAAGAAGGGCTAGGCCTAATTTGGCAAACACAAAAGTACTCACCAGAGCAGTTGTCAGAAGTAGCAGAAAATATTAAAGCCAATCTATAAGCCATTTGTAATATATTAACATCGGAATGTTCAGAATGCTGTATTGCAAATTTTAAAAATTTAGCGTACAATCACAAATAAGTTTCGCTAGCGGTCAAGAGGACACGCTAGGAGACAAATAGATTAGCATAGTCGAGGAGAGATTCAAATGAATACAAAGAATTTAGTATTAATGGCACTGTTAGTAGGTGTCGGTGCTGCACTTTATGTGGTTACACCAGGAATGGTGAATGGGATGAAGCCTGATTTTATGTTAACCATGATGTTTATTGGCATTTTATTGTTCCCAACTGTGAAAGAAACGTTCCTACTTTCTCTTTCAACAGGGGTGCTTTCAGGTTTGTTTACAACATTCCCAGCAGGTCTAGTTCCAAATATTATTGATAAAGCTGTTACTGGTTTTGTATTTTTAGCTGCTTTACTCATTCTCAAAAAACTGGCAGGTCATTTCGCCGTATCTGCTGTCTTAGTTGGCTTGGGAACGATTCTTTCAGGAACTGTCTTTTTGGCAGTAGCGCTTTTTGTGTTCAATGCAAATGTTGGTGCAACATTTGCGATGCTATTTATTGGCGTTGTCCTTCCAGCTGTCGCATTTAACGTTGTTGCGTTTGCTGTTATTTATCCAATTATTGCAAAATTAGTGAAGCGCTCTAAATTCAATACAGCTATTTCTCAAATTTCATAAATAAACACTTTAAATAATCAAAAGAAACTAAACTGTGACGGTCAAATCACTCGTTTAGTTTCTTTTTTCTTTTTGTATTTGTGCATTTCATGGTTTAATAGTAGATAAACATGACTAGAAATGAGGTATCCAATATGAAAGCAAAACCATTTTTACTTGGACTAACAACAGGCATTATCGGTGGAACAATCGCTGTACTTTTCTCAACACCGCAATCTGGACAACAGCTACGTGCTTCTGTCAAACAAAATGTTGACCAAACAAAAGGTATGCTCCTTGATGTAAAACAACAAGTAGGGACTGTTAAACAATCTGTTAATACATTAACAAATGAAGTTAAAAATAATATCCCGCAAATAATAAATGATTTAAAGCAAACAATAACGACTTTTACGGAAGAAATTGAACCTACAAAAAATAATTTACAACAAGAATTAGATGCTTTACAGAATTCGATAAGCGAAATCGAGAAAAACATTGCACAAATCACAGAAAACAAGAAAAAACCGCAAGAAAAAGTTAGCGACTAAAGTCCTTGGTAATAGATGAATAATCTATTTTTTTATTAAAAACTATTGCTATAATATTATTTTTTAGCCACTTTTCAATTTTTTAATTTTTCTAACTTTAAACTTTTTTCCTTTACTGCTATAATATTTTTAAAAATGTGAAAGAAAGCAGTAGGTGATGGCTTTGTCAGAGGAATTATATACACAAAAAGAAGCGATGCTTTATAGTCAAAGAATCGCGCAGTTATCAAAAGCGCTGTGGAAAGCGGTTGAAAAGGATTGGCAACAATGGATTAAACCTTATGATTTAAATATTAATGAACACCATATTTTATGGATTTCATACCATTTAAAAGGGGCTTCCATTTCTGATGTTGCAAAATTTGGCGTGATGCATGTTTCTACAGCATTTAATTTCTCCAAAAAACTAGAAGAGCGTGGCTTTCTTAAGTTTTCCAAACGTGATGACGATAAACGTAATACGTATGTTGAGCTTACCGAAGCTGGCACAGAGCTCATTATAGAGATGAATAAAAACTACCATAATACGTATCATTCCGTACTGGAAGGATCACTAGCATTAAAAGATTTATATGGCCGTTTCCCTGATTTTTTAGATGTAATGGCTGTTATTCGAAATATCTATGGTGAGGATTTCATCGACATTTTCGAACGCTCCTTCCAACATTTCCGCGATTCCTTTGACACGCTAGAAGAACGCACACCTGTAAAAGGATAAGACGAAGCTTCAAACTGCACATAATTTTTCCTGCAATTATTTATAAGTTGAACATAATGAGTTATACTACTGTTCATTCAGGAATAAGTCATGTGAAAGGAGGTATTTCAGAAATATTTCTGAAGTACCTCCTTTTTCTTGCATTCTAACATAATTCAATTTACATTAAATAGGACACTTCCTATTTCGGAGTTGATAATAACCATGCATTGCTGGAAAATTTTAAATTTAGAACATCATTACGGTACTACGCGTATTATTATAATGAGTGTCATTACTTTTTTAGTGGTCTTTTCTGTTTCGTATGTAACGTTTAATTTATTCAATGAAGAGCATTATACAGATCGTTTATTCTGGCTCTTTGTAATAGCTGTGTTAACACTCTATCCCATTCACAAATTTTTGCACTTTTTGGCGCTATACGATTTACGCCAGCATTTAAAATTACGCGTACGTAGTCAATTTTATATAATTCCTGTTTTACACATGCGAATTCGAGAGCCTTTATCTAAAAATCGTTACATCTTAGCATTACTTACGCCTTTTATCGTTGTAAACACTAGTATTATAGTTGGAACATGGCTTTTACCAGCCTATACACATTATGGGACATTGCTGTTAGCCTATCATTGTAGTCTATGTCTGATTGATATCCTTTACGTGAAGTATCTATTGAATTCACCTAGAAATTCGCAAATAGAAGAAACACCTAAAGGCTATGAAATTTTAGTTCCACCAACTGTTCACTAAATGCTTGTACTTGTTTTTTATTGGCGTTCTTTGTTATGCTATTACTATTGAAAGAGGGGAGGAATAGACTTGCTATTAATGATTGTAGTTCTATTCTCGGTATTCTATTTATTTCAAATTAACCGCATGACATATGCTCTATGCATGCGACGTGAAATTCCCGAAGAAAACCAACCAAAAATATTCCGAACTATAAATATACTTATTACGATCCTACTTGTCTCATTCTACATTGAAATTTTATATGCAGTATAACAGAAAAATCCATTACGCCTCGGCGTAATGGTTTCTAAATTTTTCCAGGCTTTTTTTAAAAATTTATGACATCCGCGCCCGTCCGCACGCTCGAAGATAAGTCGAGCCCCCCATGCAACAACTTTTTCTAGCCAATCAGATTGGCTAGAATCTCAGGCATGCGGCGCGAATGTCTAACATTGTTAAGAAAAGCTAAGAGTTAAAGCTCTTAGCTTTTCACTGTTTTATTAATTAGTATAGGAACGCTGCACCAACGATAATTAATAAAATAAATAACACAACTAATAAAGCAAAGCCTGAGCCGTAGCCACCGCCACCGTATCCTCCGTTGCCCATAACTTCACCCCCTTTCTTTTCTATATCCTATGCGCTTCAAAATTTGAAATATAGGCAATACTCAAGGGGGAACCATTTTGTTTTTAAATCGTTTATGTTATAGTAAAAAATGGACGAAACCATGTTAGGAGAGAATATCCACTATGAAAAAGACAGTTTTATCTTTAACTTTAGCTGCGTCTGTATTAGCGCTTGGTGCTTGTAGCGGCGGAGACAGCAAAGCAATCGTTACTTCTAAAGTGGGCGATATTTCAGTAGCTGATTTTAATGAAAAGGCAAAAGCTTTAACAGGCTCATATGTAATGCAGCAAATGGTGACTGAAAAAGTTTTAGCTGACAAATATGAAGTAACAGATAAAGAAATCAAAGAAGCTTATGACACAACTGCATCACAATTTGGTGATGGCTTTACACAAGCACTTGCTGAAAGTGGCTTAACAGAACAAGGCTTTAAAGATTCTTTACGTGTCCAACTTCTTCAAGAAAAAGCTTTAAAAGATCAAGCTATTAAAGAAGAAGATGTGAAAAAATACTACGAGCAAATGAAAACAGAACTAAATGGTCGTCATATTTTAGTAGCAGATGAAAAAACAGCTAAAGAAGTGATTGAAAAAATCAAGGGTGGCGCTAAGTTTGAGGACGTAGCAAAAGAGTACTCAACTGACACTGGCTCTGCTCAAAAAGGTGGAGAGCTTGGATGGTTCTCTGTAGGTTCAATGGTAGACGAGTTTAACGATGCTGCTTATGCTCTTGAATTAAATACATTAAGTGAGCCAGTAAAATCTAGCTTTGGTTATCACGTAATTGAAATTACGGACAAGCGTGATGTTAAGGGTGTTGGTTCATTTAAAGATGAAGAAGAAAACATTCGCTCAACTATGTTAAATAAACTGAATCAAACTGGTGAAGCTCAAACGATTCTAAAAGACATCATTGCAAAAATGGCAAAAGATGCAGATGTTAAAACTTCTGATAAAGATTTAAAAGATTCACTAGAATTCTTCACAACAACAAGTGAAGAACAAGCAAAAGCAGCTGAAGAAGCAGCTAAAAAAGCTGAAGAAAATGCTGCAAAAGAAGATTCTGAAGACAAAGCAGAAGATACTGACAAGGAATCTAAATAAATTAGAGACTAGTGTTAATATCTATAACAAAAAGAAGCATCTGACATTTTAGATGCTTCTTTTCTTAGTGTTGAAAAACAAAACAATCAATAGAATTTTTGTGAAAGGTGAAAATGGTTTCCGTTGCAGGCTACTTGCTTTCCTGTGGGCGAGCGCCGAGCCGCTTCCTCCGCTCCCGCTCCGTTTAGTGGCTCGTCTGTCTCGCTATCCCACGGGAGTCAAGTAGCCCTCCACTCCAACCTACAAAATGTTAACTTTTTAGCAAAGGTTTTCAAATAAAGTGAAGGTCTTCACTCCCCATTTTATGGAGGGCTTTTGACACTCATCACTTCTTCGCAATGAAATTAAGAGTCTATCCTTTCTCTAATCATACAAATAATAGGCTAATTTGATTACTACGGCTAGCTAGTATGAAAGATAAAGGAAAAGCCACTTTTGCAGAATGGTTGATTGGAGTGGAGCCAGCGTCACTCCTAGGAGATTTAGCGTCACAGAGGAGACCCTGGAGCGAACGGAAGTGAGTGAAGCGGCTCATCGGACGCCCCCTGGAAAGGACGCTGGCGGAACGGAAATCAACCTCTCACCTTGCAAAGTTGCTTTTTCTGCCGTTGACATCATCTTTTTGCAACAACATGAAAAGAAGCATCTGACACATCAGATGCTTCTTTTTTCTTCTCTATTTTACTTTAAACTGACTAATTTCAGCTTGTAAGTCATTTGACATTGTTTGAAGTACATTTGCCGCGCTTGCGATTTCCTCATTAGAGGCGCTTTGTTGCTCGATTGATAAAGCTATGTGCTGTATGCCTGAAGACGTACCATTCGCAATACCTACAATTTCTTTTACAGCATCGTCCGTTTGGCTTGCCTTTTCATTGACACGCAATACAATATCCGTTACTTCCTTTGTACGATGACTAATCTGTTGCAAATATACGACAATATTTTTAAAGGCATCGCCTGTCTGTTCAACAGCCTCACGCCCTTCCTCCACAAACTGTGTTCCACTATTAATAGCATAAACAGCACTGGAGGTTTGCTTTAAGATATCATCTACTAATGTTCGAATATTGTCTGCAGCCCTTCCAGATTCCTCTGCTAGCTTTCTTACCTCATCCGCTACAACTGCAAATCCTTTTCCAGCCTCTCCAGCACGTGCCGCTTCAATAGAGGCATTCAATGCAAGGAGGTTTGTTTGATCTGTAATACTTGTAATCAGCGCTACAATCGTACTAATTTCCTTTGATTTTTCACCTAAAGCATTCACAACTGCTGTTGACTGATGGACAGATTCATTAATTGTATTCATTTTATCAATCGTTTGCTCAATTAACTGTAAGCCTAAATCCGCTTTTTGGTTTGTTTCATTCGCTATAGAGGCAACTGCCTGTACAGCAGAAGATGCATGATCCATATCTTTAGTAATTAAATGTGCTGATTCAGATAATAAATCCATTTGCCCCAATTGTCCTTCTGCACTGGAGGCAATCTCCCCAATTGCATTAGAAATGGTTTCAACTGTTTGACTACTTTGCTCTGTAATCGTTGTAAATTCCTTTGTAAAAGTCGATACATCTGTAGATGCTTTATTCGTCTTTTCAATGACCGTGCCAATTTGCTCCAACATATGATTAAATTCAGTCGATAATTGACCAATTTCATCTTTCAAATGATCATCAATTCGTACTGTTAAATCGCCATCAGCAGCCTGTGTCATAGCATTTAACACACGCTTTACACGCCTTAAGACGATATACCTTGTACATAACGAAATAATTACTGTGCCAATAAACAACGAAATAAATGTATTAATGACAACACCCGCACTACCATTTAATTGCACTACCTTTTCGAATTGACGACTCACAAACTCTGAAATATGGGAGCTTATAAACAAACTTATACCAATAGCTAGTATCATTTTGAAAATCAAACTTTTCCAAAACTTAATTTTCCGCGAAAAAAGTCCCTCTGTATCCATTGCTTTTCCCCATTCCTATAATTTCTCTCTCTATTCTAAAAGAAATACTAATATTGGTACAATAGTTAGCCACTATTATTACACATATGAATATTTAGACTTAGAGAAATTAAAAGCGAATAGCTAGTAAGTAGCAACAGTTTATGGTCTGAATTATATTACTATTAAATAGTAGGCTTATAGAATGAACGATTATCCAGTGGGAAGAGTCGCTCTGTAAATTCACCCGGTGCTGTTTTTCCTAATGCTCTTGTTAACATATTCATCTTCGCATCGATGTTATCTATATAATGCAAGATTTCCGCTTCTTGAAGCATAGGTTTTTTTGGGCTTCCCCACTCTTCTTTCCCATGGTGAGACAATACCATATGCTGTAGCAGCATGACTTCTTCACCTTCAATTTCAAGCTCACTAGCAATCTTAGCAATTTCATTGACCATAATTGTAATATGGCCTAACAAATTGCCCTCCACTGTATACGTTGTGGCAACTGGTCCTGATAATTCTACAACCTTGCCTATATCGTGTAAGATAATTCCTGCATATAATAGGTCACGATTAAGTGTTGGGTATAAATCAGCAATAGCTTTACCTAGTTTGAGCATGGATACCATATGATCTAATAAACCTGACGCATAGTCATGATGATTTTTAGTCGCTGCTG
This sequence comes from Lysinibacillus sp. FSL K6-0057, assembly GCF_038630885.1. Lineage (NCBI taxonomy): Bacteria > Bacillati > Bacillota > Bacilli > Caryophanales > Bacillaceae > Lysinibacillus > Lysinibacillus sp. FSL K6-0057. The sequence continues at coordinate 4,215,635 of NZ_CP152047.1, forward strand.
GAAAAACTAAAATGGCCTCTTGATGCCTTTTAATAGCTGCTCTTGTAATTCTAGAAATATTAGGGTTTTTAATATCAAAGAAAAATTGGTTTAATTCTTCATATAGTTGTTCTTTCGGTGTTGCAGAGGACGGCACTAAATCATGGATAGCGATTCCTTCCTCTGGCTTGGCAACACGAATCGATTTGATACGCAATTGATTCTTCCCTCTATAGTCATGAATCTCTCCACCTACACGCACAATAGCTTCCGCATGATACAGCTTTTCATGGTCCTCATTGGTATCCCATAGCTTTGCCTCAATATCTCCACTCTTATCTTGTAATAATAGCGACATAAATGGCTTTCCAACGGTTGTAACACCTTTTGTCGCTTGTTTTATTAATAAAAATTGATCAACTGCTTCTCCAACTTGGAGCGTCGTTATCCCTTTCATGTTGACGTCACTCCCCTTTCATTTGCTAATGCTCCTATATCGACAATTTGCTCTCGCTGCCAATGTTTGAGCATTGTGTCATGGCAAGTAAAATATAAAATTTGACGTTCATATCCTACTTCTTTCATTAATTGTACCATTTTGTCTGTGCGGTTTCGATCAAAATGGACAAAAGGATCGTCCATAATCATTGGAAATGGAGCCGTGTTCACTAGGGTTTTTGCAAGGGCCATTCGCAATGCAATATATGCTTGCTCTTTGGTAGCCTGTGACAATTCGACCATTTGATAACGTATTCCTGCAGCATCTTGTGCTACAAAATAACCTTCCTCATGAATCGAAAGTTTGTCATAGCTTCCGCCTGTAAGTAAACGAAAAATGGCATTTACCTCTGCAAGCACATGCGGTAATTTTTCTTCGCGAAGACGAAATAAGGTTTCATGAATAGCTGTCGCTACAGCTTTTTTAGTTGCCCATTGCTCAACTAGCTGCTGTAATTCTGTTTTCTCCTGCTCAAACTGTTGAAGCACTTGGCCATACTTTTCATCATTTAATAGCTGTTCCTTTTCCATAAGCAAAGAAGCGCGTTGTTCCAGACATTGGTCAATTGTTAGTTGCAATGAATGCTGCTCTTGTTCTAAAGCAAGTATGTCCTCGTTAACTGTGTCCTCAATCAGACTCGCTGGCTGTTGAAGATTGAGTGAAGATAATTGAGCCTGAACAGTTTGCAACTCTGTCACAATTTTTCTTCTCTGCTCAGATTGCTCATGCATTTCATAATATGCCTGCTCGTTTTGAATTTGCGCTTCCTTAAATAGCTCGGACATTTCTGCTGAATAACGATCAATTCTTGATTGTCCACCTTCCATTTTTATTTGGAGGCTAGCTAGCTGATCTTTTGCATGCTGTGCTTGCTGTTGATGCTGCTGTGCTTCAAGGTAGGCTGTACGTAAATATATATAGACTTCATGTTCATCATAAGCTCCATCTAAAACCCGTTGTAGTTGCTCATAAATGCTGTTCTTTTCTACCTGAGCTTCTTGCAAAAGACTTAGGGTACTGTTTCTTTTAGCTGCTAGTTCTTGTACACCACGGATACGCATAAATAATTCGGGCATTAACGTGCGGGCTATCGTTCCCTGTAAGCGATAACGCTTTAAAAAATGCTGGAGTGTCTGAGTGGCTTCTTCACTCTCTACCTCCGCTTGTTGAATTTTATATTCAAGAGAAGTGTATTGCTGCTCCTTCTCTTTTTGCTGTTCATTGACATGTAACCAACGATCTTCGTATCTATGCTTCTTTAAAAGCATTTCTTGTACTGTCATTTCCTCTTGCTCTAACTCCCGTAGGAGGAAACTGTGCTCTTTACTAGTAGGCTCATCTGCTCGATTACCATATCGAATAAACAAAAAGGTTAGCAATGATAAAACTGCTCCGATGATCATTACAACTAGATTTTTTTCAAATACACCATAGGCAAACGACATGAAACCAAGCAGTAGTACAAGCCAGATAAAGTAATGAGGTTGCTTCTGCTTAATACGTAGCGATTTGGCAGTACGTAATTGCTCAAGCTTTCGTTTTTGTTGGGGCCACTGTGCTAAAATATGTTCTTCTTCACTTGTTAATGACTCCTGCATGACCCGCTGCTTCTGTTTAGCAATTGCATCTAATTCTAGATGAACCTGCTCAAGAGAACGTAGATGAAACTTTAACTCCTCCTCTGTCTCCTCTAACTTACCTAATTGAAGCTGAAATTGTTGTTCTTGTTGGAGTGAAACTGTTTCTTGCAGAAGTATATCTTGTGCCTCTTTCTCTTTTACACCTAATAAACGAAATTGTGCTTCGATTTCTTGCTCAAGCAAAAAGAGATCATCATGTAAATTTTGCTCTTTCACCATCAGTTGATGCCATGTTGCCTCTTTTTGCATAAGTCTAGCCATTTCATTGACCGTTTGCTCATCCACTGTTGCAAGTACTTTATCCTGCAATGTTTGATACTGCTCCTTTAATTGCATCAGCTGTTGACTTTCATGTAACAGACGATCCTTTAATTGTTCATAACGTCTGATACCCTCTGCTGGAAACTGAACATGTTGATAATTGGTCAATGTCTGCTGTAAAGTCTGTTGCTGCTTAAGAAGAGGTAGTGCCTGCTTTTGAATAGTTAACTGCTGCCACTGTTGCTGTTGCATTTTTTGCGTACCATATAGCTGCTCTAACTTTTGCTCAAGTAGTTGTAATTGCTGTAGTTTGTCCTCAAATGTTTGAATCTTCCCTTGTTCCTGTTTAATCGTTCGTTCAAGCTGCTTTAATTGTTCAATCTTTTGATTAATCAATGGCACTTTACCTGTCTTTTTAAACAACTCGCTAGCCTCTTTATCCATTTTCTTTTCAAGGGTGGATAAATGCTGAATACCTGTTGTACCTGAGGCAAGTAGCAAATGGGTTAGCTCCTCCTCAGACATTTTTTCAATACCTTGTAGCTCATGCAATGAAAAAGAAAAGATGGATTCGAAGGAAGCCCTAGAATAACCATATAAAAGCTTTACTAACAACTCCTCATGCCCCGTTGTACCATCCTCAAAATAGACAGTAACATCACCAGCAGCCTTTCCTTTCACACGTTCAATTGTGCATTGGCCATAAATCGGGTGCAAAATTGTCAGCTGACCCCCATATTTCGTCGAAACTTTCGGCTCATATTTGCGCTGTGTCTGCTGCCTTGTAGGAAAACCAAAAAGCATTTGTAATATAAACTGCTGAATCGTCGTTTTTCCTGCTTCATTTAATCCATAAAAAATAGTGACGCCATCACTTAAGGAGATGGAGATATTTTCATGCTTACCAAAGCCATATATTTGGATTTTCTGTATTGTCAGCATGTAATCACGCCCTTTGAATTTCTTCTGCTAATAATGTTTGTGCATGATGCGTTAACTTCTCAATATCCTTTTCACTTAGTGGCTCTATCAGCCTAGCACCACCGGCATATTGGTACAAATCTTTTAGAATATCCTTCCATTCATTACTGTCCCACTGCTCCATTAAGCTCACAACGGATTGAGTTGTTGCTGTATGCTCATAATATCTCGCTGCCTTTTGCAACACCATTTTTTGTACCCAACACATTGGCTCAATGCCTTCCTCAGCCTCTCGAATAGTCTCTAACCAAGCATCTACTGTTGCATGCTCAAATAAAGCTTCCGTTTGCTCATCAATATGTTGCAAATGAAGCTCTACTACCGATGCCCCATATTTCGTCCTATTGGCTGTGATGGCTTCTGCACATCTTTTCAGTAATTCATTGGCATGTACCACACTCGAACAGTCCACCTCTATCGTGCTATAAACAACAGCAGAAGTAGAGATAAAATCAAGTTCAGTCGATGTTTGGGATAACATCACATCATAAAAACCTTTCATTCCTTGTTCTTTACGATGTCGACTTTGAATATTGCCTGGATAAACAATGGCTGGGTTTTGATGTAAAAGCTGTCGTTTATGAATATGGCCTAACGCCCAATAATGATAGTTCTTTTCAAGTAACTGCTGTTTTGTAAAAGGGGCATACACATCATGTGTCTTATTGCCTGCCTCACTGCCATGTAGCATACCAATATGAATGGCTTGCTGATCCTGAGCAGTTGGATAGCTTTCAATAACGGACTCCTTTAAATGACGTTCAGGATAACTAAAACCATATATATTCACTTGCTGACCACGTATTTTTAATTGAACCACACTCGTCTCAGCTGGTAATTCATAGACATTACTTGGTAAAGCAAACCGTGTCCAAGTGCCATTTAAATGATCATGATTTCCGTAGCTCACAATCACAGGGATATTGTGTTGAAAAAGCTTTTCCATTGCATCTTGAAATCTTCGTTGTGCTTGCAAGCTACGATTTTCACCATCATAAATATCTCCAACAATTAGTAAAAAGTCAGGTTTTTCCTGAATCGCTTTATGGATAATTTTATCGAATGCTTCAAAAGTGCTTGACCGAATTTTCTTTAAAATGTGTTCGGGTAGGCCAAATAAGCCCTTAAATGGACTATCTAAATGTAAATCTGCCATATGGAAAAAACGAATTGCTGACATCCAATCACCTCAAATAGTAGATAATTCTCTCTTTCGTACAAACCAAAGTAATAATATGTTGACTAATCGAAACCGAATATTTGTTCTATTTTATCATAATTCCTGTTTGATGAAAAATGCTATTACGGAAAAAAACAACATTGCCTTACTTTTTCCACAATTTTCGTAATTTATCAAAAAATTCACTAGTTTTACCGTGAAGTTTATAAATCTTCTATGTATAATAGAAATATATTCAAGTAAAAGGGTGGGGTCTGTATGGAGAATTATCGTTTTACAGCTTTTGAAAAAACAGGGGAAACATTGTTTGATGAAACTTGGACTTTTGAAAATGATGAGGCTGCTAAACTAAATGGACAACAACAAATTGAGGAAAAAGGTGTTGCCGATAAAACGCATCGTCTAGTAAACGCTTCGGGTAAATTAATTTTATTCCATGTTTAGTGGCTAATAAAAGGCACGTAGTCAATTATTTGCTACGCGCCTTTTATTATTTTTATTTCCCTACAAAGATAGGCATTCTTTTCTCTACAAATGCATGAATGCCCTCAACATGATCTATTGTTTTACGCATTGCAGACTGGCCCTCAGCCTCTAATGCTAAGATATTTTCTAGCTGTGGCATATTTTGTGCATGCAGAATTTTTTTCGTCGTAATCATGGAAGAGATAGGGGATGCAAGCATTTTCCCAACAAGCTGATCTGCCATTGCAAATACAGTGCCCTCTGGTGCAATATAATCAATTAACCCTACATCTAATGCTTCATTTGCTGTTAATACCTTCCCTTCCCATATCATTTGTTTCGCTTTAACCGTTCCTACACGTTCCTTCATGAAGAAATGACCGCCACCATCTGGAATGAGTCCTATTCCAATGAAATTCATAGCAAGTTTACTATTTTCACAGGCTACAACAATATCTGCCCCTAGTGTTAGACTAAATCCTAAACCTGCTGATGCACCATGAACTGCTGCAATCACAATCATCGGTAGCTGATAATATGCCTTCACGATACGTGTCAGATAAACCATTGCTTCATCAATATTCAGCGGTTTGCTTTCATCTAGCATTGCTTTTATATCGCCACCCGCAGAAAAGACCTTTCCTTCTCCCCGAATAACAAGCACCTGAATATCTCGTTCCTGTTGTAGAGCCTCAAAGCATTCTGCAAGTTCACGCATCATGACATCATCCATAGCATTCATCGCCTGTGGACGATTCAACGTTAACGTTGCACGACGTTCTAACTTCTCTAAAGTAATCGTTGAAAATTCCATCTCTATAACCCCCAATTATGAATAGTCATTCACTATGTATAATTCGTGTTTTTCTTGAAAACTCCTTCTACGCTAAGCAAAATTGCTCTTGTTATGCTATATTAAAGGACGAATATCGACATAAAGGTGGTAACGTATTTTGACACAAAAAGACTATCGTGTATTACTTTATTATAAATATATTACGATTGAAGACCCTGAAGCTTTTGCAGAAGAACATTTAGCATTGTGTAAAGAAATTGGGCTTCTTGGTCGCATTTTAGTAGGCTACGAAGGTATTAACGGAACTGTATCAGGTACCATTGAGCAAACAGATGCTTACATGAACCATATGAAGGCTGATGCTCGTTTTAATGATATTATGTGGAAAATTGATGAGGTTGAAGGGCATACCTTTAGAAAAATACATGTACGTCCTCGTCAGGAAATTGTTCACCTAGGTTTAGAACAGGATATCAATCCGTTAGAAATCACAGGTGATTATTTAACACCTAAAGAATTTATGGAACAAATGCAAGAAGATAACACAGTGATTATCGATGCCCGTAATGACTATGAATATGATCTCGGTCATTTCAGAGGTGCTGTACGACCTGATATCGAAACATTCCGTGACCTCCCTGCTTGGATGGAGGCACATAAAGAAGATTTTGCAGATAAAAAAATCTTAACTTATTGTACAGGTGGTATTCGCTGCGAAAAATTCTCTGGTTGGCTAAAACGTGAGGGCTATGGTAAGAGCGTAGGTCAATTACATGGCGGTATTGCTACATATGCGAAAGATCCTGAAGTAAAAGGCCAATTATGGGATGGTCAAATGTTTGTTTTTGACCGTCGTCGAAGTGTACCGATTAATCAGGTGGAGCATGTCATTGTTGGGAAGGATTATTTCACTGGGGAACCTTCTGAACGATATACAAACTGTGCAAACCCAGAGTGTCATAAATTAATGCTGTGTGAAGAAAAACATGAGGCATTTTACATGCGTAGCTGTTCAGATGATTGTCGTCGTGCCGAACGCAACTTCTTCGTGGAGGAAAACGGTTGGACAAAGGAACAAGTTGAAGAGCAAATTGCTAAGATTGCAGAGGTCCAACAATCAAGTTGTTAATACTTGGAGAGATAATGCATTGTTAGAAGATGGTTTCTCTGTAGTTTGAGCAAATGAGATTTCTAATCCATTCAATAATTTGAGCTAAGTGATCATTGCTGATGGATTTCCGCTCCAAAATATGACCTAAGCGCTCATTTCTAGTGGATTTCCGCTCCATATCGTGACCTAAGTGCTCATTTCAGAGCGATTGCCGCTCAAAAACTTCAGCTTAGTGATCCTACCTCAGCATGATCAACCCATTCAAAAAGAGCATCGTTCATCAAGACGATGCTCTTACTCGTATAAAGAAATACACTCTATTCTTGTGCTAAATAACGCCCTACCTGTCGTCCGCTAAATAAACAGCCACCGACAAATGTCCCTTCTAAAGCGCGGTAGCCATGGACACCACCGCCACCGAAACCACTTACTTCACCAGCGGCAAATAAACCAGGTATTGGCTGACCGTCCATGCCCAATACAGCGCCATTTAAATTTGTTTGTAAGCCACCTAAAGTTTTCCTTGTTAGAATGTTTAAGCGAACGGCAATTAAAGGCCAATTTTTAGTATCTAAAATTTTATGGGGCTTGGCAACGCGTACCAATTTATCACCAATATAATTTCTTGCCCCATGAATGGCGTTTACCTGTAAATCCTTCGTAAACTTATTATCCATTTCACGATCTCTTGCCAAGATTTGCTCTTTAATTTTCATGAAATCAAGTAAGTCATTCCCAGCAAGCTTATTCATTCCATCTACGAGTTCTTTTAAATCATGTGCAATCACAAAATCCTCTCCATGATTTTTAAAAGCTTGGATAGGAGCAGGTGGACCTGGCAAAATGCGTTTTAGCACATCGCCAATGCTTTTGTTTGTTAAATCTGGGTTTTGCTCTGAGCCAGATAAAGCAAATTCTTTCTCAATAATTTTTTCCGTTAAAATAAACCAGGAATAGTCGTAACCTGTTTTTTGAATCGCCTCTAACGTACTGAGCGTATCGAACCCTGGAAAATTGGGTGCATGAAATCGATTCCCCTCTGCATCAAACCACAGGGATGAAGGACCTGGCAATATCCGAATTCCATGGTTGGGCCATATCGGGTCCCAATTTCTTAATCCTTCTGTGTAATGCCACATGCGATCACGATTTACAATACGTCCCCCAGCATGTTCCGCGATCTCTAGCATTCTTCCATCAACATAAGCCGGCACACCACATACCATATTTTTTGGAGGTGTCCCTAATCGAGCAGGCCAATTTTTTCTCACTAAATCAAAATTGGCCCCAATGCCACCACTTGCCACAATCACAGCTTTCGCTTCGTAGGAAAATTCCCCAATCCCTAATCTCGAACTTTTTTCACCTCGATTAATAAAGGTTTCAGCTAGTACAGTTCCGCTAATTCCTGTAATCTTTCCTTCTTGCTGCACAAATTCATCCACACGATGTCTTGGCTTGAAGTCAATAAACCCTTCTTTCATCGCCTGTTTTACTTTATCTACAAATGGCTTTACAATGCCAGGTCCTGTTCCCCAGACAATGTGAAACCTAGGTACTGAATTGCCATGACCTCCTGCTAACGAACCTCCTCGCTCTGCCCATCCAACAACGGGGAAAAACTTTATCCCCTTTGACTTTAACCAGTCGTATTTTTCCCCTGCAGCAAAATCGACATAGGCTCTTGCCCATTTATATGCCCAAGAATCCTCATCATCTAAACGATCAAAGCCTGCAGTTCCTTGCCAATCTTGCCATGCAAGTTCCTTACTATCTTTAATCCCAAGCCTTCTTTGCTCTGGAGAATTTACTAAAAATATTCCACCGAAAGACCAATATGCCTGTCCCCCGATTGAATTTTCAGGCTCTTGATCTACTAAAAGAACTTTTTTCTTTGCATCGATTAATTCACAAGCTGCGACTAATCCTGCAAGTCCAGCACCAACTATTGCAACATCGTACTTCATTCTTACACCCCCAAATCAATCATCCTTAACTAACATTCTTCTCTCACAGTCTGTTTACCTTCTACCATTCATATTTTTGTCTAAAATGTGACAAACAAAAACGTTCGCTTTCTTGGAACAAAACCATCGACAATTAGCATAAATCCTCTATTTTATTCCATTTAATTCCCATATATTTTTTTATTCTAAAACTGCACAGAAACCTGATACTATCGGACTTTTCAAATATCGTTAGCGCTTTCATTGTATCCTCCAAAAAGACGAACAATAAAACGATAAAACATTTAAAACGTTCGTTTTTAGTTATTTTTCAGACTTTTGAAGTCACTATTTTTAAAGTTTTTAAGAAATATCGTTGACAAAGGTGAACAATAGGGATTATGATGTTAACAAATTTAATCACACAAAATATAACGACGGAGACACACTAGTCGCAAGAAAATCCAAAGAGAGCTGATGGTTGGTGCAAATCAGTGATTTCTACGATAATAGTTCCACTCCTGAATAGATAGGCCGAACAACTTTAAAGTAAGCTTATCCGTCCCATGCACGTTACGCATATAGCTAAGACTGCCAGAATAAATTTTCCAGCAGTGATTAAGGGTGGTACCGCGAACCAATGTTTATTCAGCCTTTCGCCCCTTACAACACAATAACTGTGTTTGTAAGGCGTGGAAGGCTTTTTATATTGTTTTCGATTTAGAAAGGAGATTGTTTGCATGCTGTAAGATGTTCGAATTTTACAAATTTCAGACTGTCGTAGAAAAAGCCACAACCTACCAATAATGAGGAAAAAGGAGCTAATTATAATGACTATTGCAACAAAAACAAGAACTATTAACGTATTTATCGCTGATCCACTAAGTGAGGATGGTATTTTCCCATTACGCCAGGAACAAGATTTAGATTTAAACATTATTGTAGACACAGGACTAGCACCAGAAGAATTAATCGCTAAAATCGCAGATGTAGATGTATTACTTGTTCGTTCTCAAACAACGGTAACACGTGAAGTGATTGAAGCAGCTAAAAGCTTAAAATTAATTGGTCGTGCTGGTGTTGGTGTCGATAATATTGACCTAGCTGCTGCTACTGAACATGGCATTATCGTGGTCAACGCACCAGATGGTAATACAAACTCAGCTGCCGAGCATACAATTGCGATGATGACTTCACTTGCCCGTCATATTCCACAAGCTTTTAATACATTAAAGAATGGAAAATGGGATCGCAAATCTTATGTTGGCGTGGAGCTAAAAAATAAAACTTTAGGTGTTGTAGGTTTTGGTCGAATCGGTGTTGAAGTAGCTTATCGTGCAAAAGGTCAACGTATGAACGTTATGGCTTACGATCCTTTCCTAACAGATGAGCGTGCAAAAGAATTAGGTGTAACAAAAGCGACAGTTGAAGAAATTTGTGCAGCTGCAGATTTCATTACAGTTCATACACCACTTCTACCTGAAACTCGCAATCTTATTAATAAAGATAAATTTGCGATGATGAAAGATGGCGTACGTATTATTAACTGTGCACGTGGCGGTATCATCAATGAAGACGATTTATATGATGCAATTGTAGCAGGAAAAGTGGCTGGAGCAGCTCTTGATGTATTTGTTTCTGAACCAGCAACAGATCATAAGCTACTGACTTTGCCACAGGTGATCGCAACGCCTCACTTAGGAGCATCTACAATCGAGGCACAAGAATCTGTAGCGGTTGACGTATCAAATGACATCATTAAATTTTACAAAACAGGTACTGTAACAAATCCAGTGAACATGCCATCTATACCAAAAGAGCTTCTTGCACAAGTTGAGCCTTTCTTTGAATTAGCGGAAAAGCTTGGTTCATTCCTATCACAAGTAACAACAGAGCCGGTCAAAGAAATCAACCTATCTTATGCTGGCGAAGTAGCAAACTATGATGTTCGTCCATTAACTTCAAATGCGTTAAAAGGTTTACTGTCTAAAAATCACGGTAATCATGTCAATGATGTTAATGCTCGTTACTTATCTGAACGTATCGGTATGAAAATTAATGAGCACAAAACAACAACAGCAAAAGGCTTTACAAGCTTAATTACGATTGAAATTATTACTGCTAACGAAACGCATACTGTGGCGGGTACACTATTAAACGGTTTAGGTGCACGTATCGTAAAAGTAGAGGACTATGTTGTCGACGTCATTCCACAAGGCCACCTTCTTTACATTAAAAATACTGACAAACCAGGTGCAATTGGCCGTGTAGCAACAAAGCTTGCAGAAAAAGAAATCAATATCGCGACAATGCAGGTTGGTCGTGCGCAGGTTGGTGGTACAGCGGTTATGATGCTAACGGTTGACAATGTTGTAACAGAAGAAGATTTAGTTTTTGTGGCACAGCTTGAAAACATTGATGAGGTAAAAGCCATTAACCTATAATGAATAATAACAAGAAGCAGGGAGTCTCTACTCTCTGCTTTTTATTTTGGTAAAATGATACTTTTCTAAGGGTTCTTCGTCTTTAAAGAAAAGGAGGTGTTCAGCTTGAAGATAGAAGAAATATTTTACTTACATAATCACACCATTTTTAAATACTTATATTACTTACTAAATGATGAAAAATTAGCGGAGGATTATACACAGGAAACCTTTGTCCGTTATTTGAAACATCACCAAACAATAAAAGAAGGAGCCGATCTCGCTTGGTTGCGGTGCACTGCACGGAACCTTGCCTATGATCATTATCGTCGAAAAAGGATTATTCAATTTGTCCCTTTTTTACAACAGCATGAAGAACAAGCGTCACCTTCTCCTCATCAATGGCTGATGCAACAAGAAGATGCCAAGATGCTATATCTTGCTATTCGTATACTAAAAATCACCTATCGTGATGTGATCATTCTGCGCAAAATAGAGGGGCTTTCCATCGAGGAAACCTGCGCTATTCTTGGCTGGAATGAGGGAAAAGTAAAAAACACATTAAAACGAGCACTCATCGCATTAAAAAAACAGTTAGGAGGTGAGATGGATGAAGAATGATAAGAATACATGGCAACACTTAGATGATTTAATGTTATCGGATCAGCAGCAAAAAAAATTATTACGCAATATGGCAGAGCCCTCAGTAATTAGTAAACAAACGACTAAAAATAGATGGAAAATCCCTTCTGTGTCAGTGCTATTTATAGTAGTTCTTTCTATATTACTATTATCTTTTGTTCAAAGTTCTACTAATTCTCCAACAACAATGGATTCCTCCAAAGCAATCCAACGAATCTATTTAAAGGAGAATATGAACAAGGAAACCTTTATAGCACAGGATTCTTGCCTGTATGTTCCTCAGCAATGCTATGCTCATTCAAAGGCTATCACACAGCTACAACAAAATTGGGACAACGCTTCTCCTGTAACAATATCCGCTAGTCAGTGGAAAAGTGGTACTATCTATGATATTTTGGTTCTCTATAATGACCGTACACAAGAGAAATGGAAGGTACTCAATAATAAGATTTTCTTCAATGTTGAAACTAAGCAAGCCTTTGTGATTGAAGAGTCATTTGACTCACTACGCTATTTTTATGATGAGGAGCGGTCGACGAAACTTATTATTGGGAACAGTTTCATCCTACTTATGCATTTCATCCTATGGATTGCTAAAAAAAGAATGCCTCATACAGAACGTCGCTTTTTCGCTGCGACAGTTGAGCATGCTATTGCCAATGCCATCATGCTCGTGTTGTTTGGAGGTATTTCATTTGGTATCTATCTTGTACACCATACTATTCATGCAGTAATTATTTATGGCCTTTTCTCACTCTACTCCTTTATGCAAATCTATTATCGTAAAAAGGCTGGTGAACCTCAGGGTTACTTAATAGCTAGCGCTCTTGTCCAGCTTTGTATAGCTATAGCTTTTACATGTTTATATCTTGGACTGAATGTCTATTTTTAACAAAAAAATGTACTGACTCCATGAGGGATCAGTACATTTTTATATTATAGCTTATTTATAAGCTCCAACAATGCTGTCAAAGAGTCTACCTCATAGGTAGGTGTCACAGCCCCATTGGCGATATTGTTTTCACGATTAATCCATACATTGCGCATTCCGACACGAGATGAACCCAAAATATCAGTATTAAGATTGTCACCAACCATAATTGCCTCGTCAGCTGTAATGCCTGCTTTCTCCATCACATACTCAAAAATAGATGCGTCCGGCTTACCTTTACCAAAGTCTCCTGAAATAATAATATGATCAAAATATGGTGCAATTTCTGGTGTAATTTCTAGCTTTAAATTTTGCAAACTTGGTGCGCCATTTGTTAGCAATACAAGCTGATATTTTCCTTTTAATTCATCTAACACTGCAAAAGTATCTTCGTATAAAAATGGCGCTACTTTACGCTCGGCTACAAAGCGCTCTCCTAGCTCTGCTCCAAACGCTGTATCCTCAATACCAAGAGTAGCTAACCCTTTTGTCCAAGCCGCTGCACGATAACTAGGAACAATTTCTTTCATTTTTTGGAAGGAATCCGTCGAGTCGTCAAACGTTCCCCAAAGCCCTTCAAATGGATTGATACCAATTAAAACCGTATAATCATATGTTTCATACCCTTCATACAAAGCACGTGCCTCTCGGCGAACAGCTTCCTCTAACTCAGCAGGATTCACATTATGTACTGTTGCTGCATAGTCACATGTTTTTTCAAAAGCTGTTTTGACCGATTTTTTATCCCATAGTAGTGTATCATCTAAATCAAAAATAATTGTATTTATCGACATTTTGTCCGCTCCTAGCTCCCGATTAATACTACTATTTTAGCATATTTTCAAAATATTTAGGATAACAAATTATGTACAATTCCTCTATCTAAAAACAAGCTGTGCGTCAAATCTTCACAGCTTGTCATCTATTAATTATGTTTATTACGCAAACGGTTCATTAAACTTTGAATGTCTGCTCTTTTTTGTTGTGTTTCATCTTGTAAAATTTCAATATAGTAAATGCCATCTTTTTCTTCTATCTGAACACGATCACCTACTCGCACTGGCTTGTTCATGGCTGACTGTGAAATAATGAGTTGTTCCTCTTCCTCTGGAAACTTTAAGAAAACCGCATAGCCATCTTCAATACGGTCTAATGTGTATTTATTCGAGCTCACTGACAAGTTCCCCTTTCTCATTGCGTAATTGCGCAGCATCTCCATCATTTAACCAAATCTGTTTAGTTGTCCATTTCAAATAATTTTGCCCTTCTCGCGCATTGGTTCCACTAGTAATATATATTGTTTTCCCTGGCTGTAAAGAAAAATTAGGGAAATTAAAAACTTGATGTCCTTCAATTGAAATAAGCTGCCAATCTTTTAAAGATACCGCTTGTTGTCCACTATTTTTAATACCTACAATTTCAGTGACTAGATCCTTGCTAACGATCTCAATAGCTATTGGCGGTGCCTCTACTTTAGATGGTTTTGTGCCAGTTTCTACTTTAGAAGTTTCCTTCCCATTCACCGCATAGTTTACCCCATCTGTGGATACCGTAATCGTTCCTAAATCCGCTGTGGCATAGATTTTACTACCAATAGCCTGCAAACGATCTACTACTTCTGTATGTGGATGACCATATTTATTATCTTCTCCATAACTTAATATCGTGACTTCTGGTTTTACAGCCCGAACGAACTCCTCTGAGCTGCTTGTGTTAGAGCCGTGGTGTCCTGCTTTTAAAACCGTTGCTGTCACATCATACTGCAGCATGTCCTTTTCTAATGCTACTCCAGCATCTCCCGTCAATAAAAAGGAGACATTGCCATAAGTCATTTTTAAGACAATGGAGGCATCATTATTATCTGTAGCCTGTTCATTCGCATTTAATACTTTCACATTCACTTCCTTATCAAATTCAATCTCATCACCAGTTTTCGGTACATGATAAGGAATATTTTTTTCATCAATGCGTGTTAGCATTTCTTCAAAGGTTTGCGAGGTATGTACTTTTCCTGAATCATAAAATTGCTCAATCGGCATGGTATCTAATACAGGAATAAGGCCTCCGATATGATCAGCATCTGGGTGTGTCGCCACTACTATATCGAGCTTATTTATCCCAAGTTCTTTTAAATAAGAAACAATCTGTTGTCCTGCGCCCTTCACTCCGCCATCTACAAGCATTGTTTTACCATTCGGTGATTCAATCAGTATAGAATCCCCCTGACCCACATCAATAAAATGAACCTGCATTTCATGACCAGCTGTTACAGGAATTTTCTCTGTCTTGACTACCTCGGTACAGCCAGCTAATAAAAAAATGCAAAGGAGTAATACTATTATTTTTTTCATCTACTAACTTCCTTTCTATTTTCCTATTATACAAAAAGAGAGCTACCCATGGGCTGCTCTCCTTTTACTTTAAACAAATATCCACCATAAAATCATCGTAATAATAATAGTCACAAGTCCCTGTAATAATGTGGCCACTGTTTGCGCTCTATAGGCTTGTGTCACTTCCATACCACTATACTGCGTAATCACCCAGAAGAAGCTATCATTCACATGGCTAACGGTCATTGCTCCTGCACCTATTGCCATCACCACTAATGCTAATGGTACCGCTCCCTCAATTCCAAGTGTCACAAGCATAGGGGCTACTAAAGTAGATGTAATCACAAGAGCTGTTGTGGAAGAACCTTGGGCTGTTTTCAATGCTGCTGCTACTATAAACGGCACGAGAAGGAATAACGTACCTGAGGCAAACATACCTAAATCCATTTCCTGAAGCATTTCTCCAACACCAGCGTTTTTAATAACAGTACCAAATGAACCACCAGCCCCTGTAATAAGTAAAATAGGTGCCGCTTCTTTTAAGCTTTCGCCAATCCAACCTGTTAATGTCGTTTCACTAATTTCCGGCAATAATAAAAATGCAGATGCTACACCTAAAAATAAAGCTACTGTTGGAGAACCTAAAAATTTAAAGATTGTATTGAAAGTGGATTCCGTATCACCAACTAATGCTGCTATAGAACCAAGACCGATTAACACAATCGGCAGAACGATTGGTAAAAACGCTTTAAATGTTGAGGGCATTTTACCAAAGGATTTAATGACTTCCTCATAATCTAATGCCTCTACCTCATCTTCAGGTACTCGAATTTTTGTCGCTACTTTCACTGACCAGAGATAACCTACAAATGTCGCTGGTATCGCTACTAGTAAACCAATAACAATGACTGTTCCTAAATAATCCGCTGCGCCAATATTTCCTGCTGCTGCAATAGGCCCTGGAGTTGGTGGTACTAATACATGCGTCGCAAATAAGCCCGTTGCTAAAGCTACTGCCATGGATGCAATCGTGACATTTGCTCGCTTTGCCAATGATTTTTGTAAGCTAGATAAAATAATAAAGCCTGAATCACAAAATACTGGTATGGAAACGATATAACCGATTAAAGACATCGCTAATTGCGGGCGTTTAGGTCCTACAATGCGTAACACTACTTCTGCCATACGATAAGCAGCACCTGATTTTTCTAATATTAAACCTATGATGGTACCAGCGATAATGACTAAACCAATACTTGTCATCAAGCCTCCAAATCCAGTATTAATGCTTTCCACAACGGTCAATAATGGCATACCTGAAGCAATCCCAACAAAGAAAGCACTAATTAATAAAGCTAAAAACGGATGAAGCTTCAACTTAGCCGTTCCCAAAACAACAAATAATACCCCTATTAAAATAATGATGAACAACATCTAGTCAACCCCCTTTTGTATGTAACGCTCAATCATTCTTTTTGTTTTTAAGCGAATATAGTGAGCAGGTTCTTGCATTGCCTGTTGTACATTAATCTCCTCATCTACCAATGACTCAACAATAGTAAAATACGTTTGCAATGCTGCATTCGCTTTTTCATCGATTCCTCCAGATAACAGCATTGCCTCTACATTCGCTTGCTTAGCAGCCTTCGCTACACCCAATGGTGCCTTACCATGTAATGTTTGGAGATCGGATTTTCCCTCACCCGTTATCACTAACTGTGCTTCTGCTAAATGAGCCTGTAGCTGTACAGCATCCAGCACAATATCAATTCCAGCATGAAAGGTTCCTTTTAAAAATGCGATTAATGCGCCGCCCATTCCCCCAGCAGCTCCTGCACCTTTAAAGTCATGTAATCGAATAGAAAATTCGGTCTCAACAATATCTGCAAAATGCTTTAAACAGCGATCAAATTCGGCAATCTGATGTTTTTGAACACCTTTTTGCGGACCAAAAATAGCGGTTGCCCCTTGTTCACCAATGAGTGGATTATCAACATCACAAGCTATCGTAAATGTTGCCTCTGCTAATCTAGCATCTAACTGACTACTATCTATAGCATCTAATTTCATGAGGTTAGAAACACCAGCCTCAAGCTCTAACCCCTCCGCTGTTATTAAACGCACACCTAATGCTTGTAACATGCCAATACCCGCATCATTTGTAGCACTTCCGCCAATGCCAATAATAAATTTTCTAAAGCCCTGATCGAGTGCGGCTTTAATTAATTGTCCTGTGCCATAAGATGTAGCAAGTTCAGGGTTTTTCTCATTTTCTTGTAACAACATAATCCCGGATGCTTGAGCCATTTCTATCACACATGTTACTTGATCGCCCAATACACCATATTGGGCCTGGATAGCTCTTCCCAATGGATCAAGCACAGTTACGGAAAAATATTGACCATTTGTAGAGGCGATAAGTGATTGCAGTGTGCCTTCTCCGCCATCTGCAACTGGTAATATAATAGTTTCAATCGATTGATTTGCATCCAGAATTCCTTTCTGCATTGCTTTTGCTACTTCAACTGCTGACAGAGTACCCTTGTAGGAATCTGGACTAATTATGACTTTCATGTTCTACCTCCACTTATGTCGTCCATTGATATTTACGTAAATTTTCATATCCCAATGTTAAGCGCTTACAATTTATTATAATGACAATAAATTCAGAAAACATTATAATAGGTGTACAATTTAACTGTCATATAACAGGCTGTTTTTTATGCGGGGTGTATAAACATGTTGACAAAAAAGTTAGCAGAAGAAATTGTCCATCAAACGATGCTGCGTTTGCGGCACAATATTAATGTCATTAGCCCAAGTGGAGTCATTTTAGCTTCCGGAGATAAAATGAGGGTGGAAAATATTCATGAAGGTGCGCTTTATGTAGCACAAACAAAAAAGACTTTAATTATTAACGAAGAGAATATAGCGCTGTTTCCGAATACAAAACCAGGCATTAATATGCCTATTATGTATCAGGATGAGGTAGTAGGTGTTATTGGTATAACAGGAGAGTCGGAGGAGATGCTTGAAATTGCTAATCTCGTGCAACTCACAACAGAGATGATGACCCATCAAGCGATTGTTGAATCTAAAAGCGAATGGCAACGAAAGAATAACGATTACATATTTGAAGCACTCGTTCATGGGAGTAAGCTAGAAGGAACCTTAAATGAACGAATTCAAAAATTACCCTTTGCCCTAGCGGCACCCTTTCAAGTGATTTTAGTAAGCTTAAGTGAAGCATCTTACGTAGAAAATACGATTCCGTTCTTTTTTGAGGATTTATTTTACAAGCAGCCTATTCTTGCAGGTCATAGCCAATTACAGGAATACTATATCCTGCTAACAAATTGTGAGGAGCAAAATTGCCGTCCCATTATAAAAGCACTTCGCAAGCAGAAGCAAAAACTACCCTCCCTTCAAATTGGTGTAGGGCCCGTGGTACAGCAATTATCCCAGCTTCCCTATAGCTACCAGGGAGCCAGAACAGCTCTAAAATTTTCTGCAATCCATAATGAATTGACTTTTTTTGAAGATGTCGAGTTATTTTCCCTTTTTAAACCTCGTGAATCGGAGGAAGTACAAGCATTCTACCGTCGTATACTCAAAAATTTGGACGCTAAACAATTAGAAACATTACAATCATTTTTTGACTGTAATTTACAGCTAAAGCTTTGTGCACAACAATTGAATATTCATCGTCATACACTTACTTATCGCTTAAATAAAATAAGAGAATTAACAGGCTATGATCCGCAATATTTTGAGGATGCTGTTCTGCTAAAAATGGCCTGTACATTACGAGCACTACAAACAATGAAGGCAATCTGAACAAATCAGATTGCCTTCATCTTACTCGTTATATAATTCATTTAAAAACTCGATTTTTTTCCCAATAGCCTCTTCAAAGGTCATGATATAGGCGGCAGGATCTTTCGGATTATGGAATTGTGTAATTCTTCCTGTTTCGGGATGCACAAATTTTGAAGATGCCCCACAGCCAATTCCTAAGATTGTCTGCACCTCTTCCATAATAACGATATTATAAATACTTTCTTCTCCCGCTTTACTATAGCCGACATTTTCTAAATTACCTAATATATTTTTTTGGCGATATAAATAGTATGGAACATAGTCATTTTCTTTTGTCCAAATCTGTGCCATTTCCATCATTTCAGCAACCGTATCACGATCGGCTACTTTGTATTTATCCTTATTGCGTGTCATCTCTGACGCACGTTTAAATGATAGTGTATGAACAGTTAATGACTCTGGCTGCATCTTTGCCGATTCCTCTAATGAATGTTGGAATTCCTCGATTCCTTCATTCGGTAGCCCAATAATGAGATCCATATTGATATTGTTCATACCTGATTCTCTTGCAAGCCAAAACTTATCAATGGTTTCCTGAACCGTATGATGACGACCAATGGCTTTTAATGTTTCATCTGTATAAGATTGTGGATTTACACTAATACGATCAATTCCCCACTTTTTAAGTACTTCTAATTTTTCAGGTGTGATTGTATCCGGTCTTCCTGCTTCAACTGTAACCTCTCGAATGGTTTCAGGGTTAGGGAATGATTCATACATCGTTTGATATAAGGCGTCCATTTCATCCGCCTCAATTGAAGTTGGTGTACCACCACCCCAATAAATGGAGGTGATTTTCATTTGATTGTCCTTCAGCCATTTGCCCATTTCACGTAGTTCAATATGCAAGCCATCTAAAAAAGTTGTAACACGCCCTTGCTTACGATTGCTACCAATCGCATAGGCTGGGAAAGTGCAATATGCACATTTGGTAGGACAGAATGGAATACCGATATAAACACTGATCTCTTGTCCAATCGCATCAAGATCAGGAATGGTTACTAGTTGTCGGTCCACAATTTCCTTTAATAGTGCCACTTTGTCCTTTGATAAGCGGAAATCTCGAATTAATAGATCAGCAATTTCCTGCTCACTTTTACCTTCTTTTCTAAATTTATGATATAGCTTTGTCGGGCGTACACCTGTTAAAATCCCCCATTGTTGATGCACCCCAGTATGTTGTTCAAGAACATCTAAAAATACATGTGACAATGCACGTTTTATACGAATATTTAGCTCACGACCTATTGCTGGTGTTTCATATTGAATACGATATTCATTTGTATATTGCTGACCATCTACAATTAAGACTGCTTTTGTAGAAATGGAAAAATCATCTCCAGTCTGATAGTCAAATGAAGCAGACATGTCTGCTCCCTTTGGTTCAATCTTCAACTTGGAATCCTCAAAAAATAAATTCGCAATATGATTTAATACACGAATCCAATCTTCAGGATATTTTTGATCTATGTGAATAATTTTCATTTTGTTTCGCTCTCTTCTTTTATATATTGCAGATTTAAGTTTAACAAATTTCTATGACTTTAAGCAAAATAACAATTAGAATCTCTAAAATGACAGAATATTCAGTTTAAATGTAGACAAACTATTTTTTTGTCATTATAATTTTCAGAAAAGGTGGTGTCGAGAATGTTTATTTTAAAAAATGGCAACTATACATCTGTTTCGAGCTTTATACATCAAGTAGAAGTAGCATTCCACCATTTTGATTTAGAGCGATGTGACGAAAAAACATTATACGTCACGGTAAAACTTAAATATGGCACACATAAAGTACTTTGTGATTTTATTTACATTGTTGACCAACAGGAAATCTATGGTGCTATCTCTATCAACAAGCATTATGAAAAAACAAGGGTATTTATTCAACAGCACTTCCAGCAATTTTTATTGTATTCAGATGAAATGACATTGGCCAAAAGCTTTATGAATACAGTATCCTTTAAACAATGTCTTCAGCAATTTGCGAAAAAGTATCCAACCTATATTTCCTCAAAAAGCCATTACACGCTAGCAATGGCTGAATAACTTCAAATAAAAATAGTATGCCAAGCACTGTTGGCATACTATTTTCTCAATTATTTTAAATATTCATCCACAAATTCAATAGGTACATATGTCTTTGTATCTTTCAAGGTCGGTGCAACTGTTAGTGTAAGTAATGCCTTATTATAGCCAAATGTTTTTTCTCCGCGAGTAATTGTGTAAGACATATTGCCCTTTGAAAGAATAGCCCCTTTACCTGTAGAGTCCACTTTGAAGCCAAGTTTTTCAGCGATCACGCGTAATGGCACCATTTTTGTACCAGCTACTTCGTAAGAATCTGATGCGATAATATTATCAATTTCTTCATTTACTGGATTCACCGTAGTTGCGGGATAATCGTCCAGTACAATCACTTTAGATGGTGTTGTTTGTGCTGGAATACTTTTAGTAGAGGCTGTATAGAAAACAACAAGGTGCTTCTCTGCTAAATCTTTAGCCTCTACCTTTTCACCTTTTACATCGAATAGCTCTGTATCTTTACCGATATTTAATTTTAAAATATCATACGTATTTGTTAAATCTTCAAAGAAATAATCAACTTCTACAAAGCCAACTTCCTCTGATTCAACAATGACAACCTCAGGGTTGAATTGTGGTGGATAAATATATTTTTGAGGTTTGTTAGCAAATGTATAAGCTAATACTTTATCACCTTTTTGAAGGTCCACTTTCTTACCAGTATTGTCAAACACAAGTGTATCCTTAGTAATTTCTAATACATTTGTTTGCTCGCCTTCTTTTACTGTGTAGTATGTAATATTTTCCCCAACGCGAACATCTTCCACAGTACCGCGAGTATCATTGAAAATATGTACAGGATCAATTTGTATTTGCGGTACCTCTGCTCCTGTAGAATGCTGCTCATTTGCTGAAGCTACCGGTACAAGGGCACTTCCAAATAATAATGCAGTCATAGCTGCAGGTGCTATTTTTTTCATGTTCATAAAATCTCTCCTTATTGTTTGGATTCATAGGAGTAGTAGCTTTAAAATGGAAAAAGTTTCAGTGTAAATAAGGATTTAATGAGAAAGAGGTGGCAGTATCTACTGTCACCTCTCCTTAGTGTTGAAAAACAAAACTGTCAATCGAAAGGTAGAAATGGATTTCCGTTGCAGGCTACTTGCTTTCCTGTGGGCGAGCGCCGAATCGCTTCCTCCGCTACCGCTCCGTGCAGGGCTTCGCCTGTCTCGCTATCCCACGGGAGTCAAGTAGCCCTCCACTTCAACCCACTGACTTTTTAGCAAAGGTTTTCAAATAAAGTGAAGGTTGTCACGCATCACTTCGCCACATTGAAAATAAGAGCCTATCCCCTCTAAGAATACAG
Organism: Lysinibacillus sp. FSL K6-0057; assembly: GCF_038630885.1. Lineage (NCBI taxonomy): Bacteria > Bacillati > Bacillota > Bacilli > Caryophanales > Bacillaceae > Lysinibacillus > Lysinibacillus sp. FSL K6-0057. The sequence continues at coordinate 4,238,092 of NZ_CP152047.1, forward strand.
TTAATGGGCGATTTGATCGCTATGCTACTATGAAAAAAAGTAAAGACACTTTTGCAGAATGGTTGATTGGAGTGGAGCCAGCGTCACTCCTAGGGGATTTAGCGTCACAGAGGAGACCCTGGAGCGAACGGAAGTGAGTGAAGCGGCTCCTCGGACGCCCCCTGGAAAGGATGCTGGCGGAACGGAAATCAACCCCTCACCTTGCAAAGTTGCTTTTTCTACCGTTAACATCATCTTTTTTCAACAACATGAAGAGGTGGCAGTATCTACTGTCACCTCTCATTATTAATCTTTTACAATCTCGCTCAAGCCTGTAATATCTATGCCATTTAATGCTTGTGTAGCAAGGCGGTCCGCTTCTGAATTATCCTTACGTGAAACAAGCTGGTATTCTGCTTGGATGTGAAGCTGCTCTAATTTTGCATCAATTTTATCTGCCCAGCTTGCTAATTCCTTTTCCAATGCTGGCCATTCTCCATTTAGCTGATTGATGACCACTTGTGAATCTCCTATAATACGAACAGGTAAATGATGGACATTTAACAGTTCAAGCTCTACTAAGCCTAAATAAAGCGCTGCATACTCTGCCTCGTTATTTGATTTCAATTCAGACGAAAACGCATTTCTTCTTAAACGTAAAGGTTTACCATTTTGTTCATAATAAATAGCGCAGCCTAGTCCTGTTTGCCTTGTCCCACGATCAAAGCCTCCATCAAAATAGACCGTAATATTATGTGGCTCTGTATCAATTTCCTTTAAGTATGCTTTTAGCTCTTTAAGTGACCAATTTGTATCTTGTCGATCAACGCAATGTATCGATTTTACCCTTCCCGTTCTTTCCATATCCTCTGCAAGTAATAGTGCTTGAGCTGCAGGCATTTCAGTTGAACGTAAAACCGTTGTTGCTCCTTTTGGTGTTTTATAGGTCCATTCAATGATGACATGCATAATCATAACCTCCAATACTCTCTAATTGGTACATAAAGTAAAAACGTGTACCGACCAATAACGGATACACGTTTTCCTCTTACTTGTTATATGTGCAATTCCTAGAAAAATTATTCCTTTTTACATTGCAATCATTGAATTCCTTCATATAAACCTTGGATAGGTTTTATTAAAATACGATTTACTTCTTCGATTACTTTACTAAGCTTCATTTCCGCTTCAAGCATCGTTGAAATTTTTTCATTTTGCTGTGCAAGCTGTGCCGCTTTTTGTGCATAGACAAGCTCATCTTCCAAAATATCCTCACCAGCTAATTGCTTTTTCTGTAACTCGATTTGGATTTTACGGAAGTTTTTAAAGACATTTAATGCCTCTTCATCATGTTTAACAACTTCAACAGCAGCTTTTAATGCTTCAAATTCTGGAATCTTACGGAAAGTTGCCTCTAGCGCATTAATGTCATTATAAATATTAATCATTCATACAATCTCCTTTTAAATAAAGTAAACTATCAAGCCTTGCACAATCCCAATCAATCCACCAAGCACCGCACCTAATACGGTAATCATTTTAAACTCACGTTTTGAAATACCTAATACAAGCTCCTCTAATTTCTCTACTGGGAATGAGTCCACCTGCTCTCGAACGACCTCTTGTAAATTTAAACGTTTTAGTACATCCTCAAGTTTTTCCTCTGCCTTCACAAAAGCTTTTTCTATCACTTGTGGGATCACGGTATACTTCGCCCACTCATTTCCTTCAGGCCAATAATAAGAAATCGGCTGATTTAAACGTTCTGAGATGGCTAATTGCTCTTTCACGTACACTTGTAATTTCGATAAAATGGGTTCAAATTGAACATCTTGCAAAAAGTCCATAGCTGGTCGATCTTTGAATTTTTCCCATTCCTGTGTAAATATTTTAGTTAGTAATGTTGTCGTTCCTGGTGCTTGTAAAAATTTCACAAGCTCACGTTGAACTTTCCCAACAAGTGAGGAGGAATCACCTAAGAACATATTAATCATGCCACCAAGAGACCCTTTTGATGATAAAAAGTCATCAATCATCGCCTTAATCGTCATTTCGCCTTCAGGTGATAAAAAATAATCCTCGCCTTTTTCTAAAATATGCTGAACCGCTACTGGAATTTTAGCATCAATCGTATTTTGAATATCATCAGATAACAGCGTACGAATTGATTTTGTTGATAGTGTATTCTTTACTGACGAAAATTGTCCCTCAACAATCGCTTCAACCTTCTGCTCAATGGTAGCAGGCATATGCGAAAACCCCGCTAAGTTTAGCCAATCCTGAATTGTTTTGTCGTTTGTAAAGATTGTTTCTTCAACTTTTGTTTGCACAAAGTGTTCTACTTTGTCCTGAATATCCTTTGAGAAAAATTTCTTTTTAAATGTTTCAGGAGTTAGCAAATAATTTACTACTGTAAGACCAAGCTGTTTCGCTAATTCATCACGTCGTTTTGGGATAAGACCTGGTGTAAATGGGAGACGCCAGTTTTTAATGTATATTGCATTATGTGGACGAAAAAGCATTTTAATGGCTAAGTGATTTGTTACGCCCCCAATTGCAGCTCCAATTATAGCCATAAAAAGTAATGTCACTATAAAATTATCCATTAGTATCCTCTCATTTCAATTGTATTCACAATTGGCGTATTTTGTCGCCTTCTGCACTCATTATAGCAGAGCAAGGATTTTCAACGAAAGAAATACCCCTTTAGAATTTCAATCACACCCTATTCACTTCTATCGAGAAGTGAATAGTTGCAAAATTATCGTTCTACTTAAATAATATGAACTACATACTATAGAAACGAGGTTTGATGATGATTCAGCATTTTAGTTTTAAACCACTATTTGAAAACACTCAACTACCAGGGTGGGCCATTTCATTTTTTTATAAACGAGAACGATACCAAGCGGAATATTTAAAGGATGGTACGATTCAGTGGATAGGAGCCATTCCATCAGACGAAGAGGATGTTAAAAAAATGATACATGAGCTTATGCTTTTCCATGTATACGATTAAAATTTGTAGTCACTTTTTCGCCCTAATCCCGCACAAAAATACCTATATTTACTATAAATAGCACGTCCTTTAAGCTATTTATGTTGAATCATGTTGAAATTTGTATATTTTTCTTATACATTTATGATATCAGCTTATATAGTAAATGTTTTTTATGCAGGGGGCCATTTCAATGAGTAAAGTCACACTTTCGGATGACTTAAATAGCTATAATTCAAAAGCGTTAATTCGTGTAAAAGTAAAAGAGTTGTTTTCAGAATTTTCCGCTAAAATATTCGAACTAGCGGATGAAGCGGGGGCTGTTAATAGTAAAAAATTCGAGGAACTTTCTGGCTATAAAAGCGACTTTTACAATGAGTATTGCAGTCAATTAAAGGGCTTGTTTGATTCTTCTGCTAGCTCCTTCGGCAAGAAATCGATCAAAACGTTCTATTTGGCGTACAACAATAAGAACTATGTTCTAACACAGCAAGGTATTACAGAAAAAGCACCTGTCTCTATCGCACCGTTTACAGGTGATATTCCTTTAAAGGAAACCGTTCATGATGTTGAGAAAGCGTGCTTAAAATTACGCTTCCAACAAGAATAGTAGTGATGGTAAACGTTTAGAAAGGGGGAGTCTCAAATGAATATTGAGACTCCCCCTTTAGCTATAAAAAATAATTCATTTAAAAAAATCCGCAAGCTAAAGCACTCTTGAGATTTTTGACGTGTCGTATTATATGAGATGCAAAATGCTTCTTTCCCTAAACAAACTATCTTTGCTCTTTTTAAAGTTAGCATATAGCAATAGTAAATACAATCTTTTGATATTTGAATCTAGCTACTTTTTTTCAAAAAGATACGTGAAAAACAAGCGAAAAAGTTGTTGTCAATATTTGTGTTTTTCTTTTAAATAACTTATTATTGAAACATCCAACAATTTTTTAAATCATAGGAGGTGTACACTTTGTTTACTTCCCTCATTTGGGCGGGAACAAAGGAATTATTTGGACGGAGACATATTGGAGATAACCATTAGGTTGGCGGCATTCGCCCTACTAATTATAATGACAGGATTTTTCGTTGCAACAGAATTTGCAATTGTTAAAGTGAGAACTACCCGCATTGATCAATTGCTCGCAGAAGGGCATAAGAAAGCGAAAAATGCAAAACGTGTTGTTTCAGATTTAGATGAGTACTTATCTGCATGTCAGCTAGGTATTACCATCACTGCACTTGGTTTAGGTTGGTTAGGTGAACCTACATTTGAAATCATACTGCACCCAGTGTTTGAATTTCTAAATTTGAATGGTAGTATAACATCTATCCTTTCATTTATACTTGCATTCTCAATCGTTACGTTTATGCATGTTGTTATTGGGGAATTGGCGCCAAAAACATTAGCCATCCAAAAAGCAGAATTTGTCACATTAAACTTTTCTGGCGCATTAATTTTATTCCACAATATTACGTATCCGATCATTAAGTTATTAAACGGATCTGCCCGCGGTTTAACAGGTCTTTTTGGCTTAAAAATGATGTCAGAATCAGAAGTGGCTCATACAGAAGAAGAGTTGCGTATGATTTTATCGGATAGTTTAAAAGGTGGGGAAATTAATAACTCAGAATATGAATATGTTAACAGTATTTTCGAGTTCTCAGATCGTCTTGCAAAAGAAATCATGGTTCCTCGAACTGAAATCGTCGGCATTGAAAAAGAGCTTACGATTAAAGAAGTTTTTGATTTAATGGGTGTTGAGCAATATACTCGTTATCCAATTCTGGATGGAGATAAAGATCATATTATCGGCTTAGTTAACATGAAGCATTTATTAACCGCTTACATTAAAGATTCCAAAAATGGTGATAAGCCAGTCATTGATTATATGCAACCTATTATTCGAGTGATGGAAACGACGCAAATTAACGATTTATTACTAAAAATTCAACGTGAACGTATTCATATGGCCATTTTAATGGATGAATATGGCGGAACATCTGGTTTAGTGACGATTGAAGATATTATTGAGGAGATTGTCGGCGATATTCAAGATGAATTTGATGAAGACGAAATCCCGGAAGTACAAGAAATTGCAGAAAATCATTTTATTTTAGATGCTAAGATGCTTCTTGAAAATGTGAATGATATGCTAGGTACTGACATAGAAGATGATGATATTGATACTATCGGTGGTTGGTTCATGACGAAGCGTTTTGATGCGGTCGAAGGAGACAGTATTCAAGAGCAAGGTTTTGAATTTATCGCAAAAGAATTAGATGGTCACCATATTTTATACTTAGAAGTTCTGAAATTACCTAACAGTGATTTATCAAATGAATATGACGCAGTCATTGATTAAAATTGAATTGTCTGGTCGTGGTACTTTAAAAAGCACGCTTGTATAATTCAAGCTATAAATATGGTCTTTCCTTCACACCTTATATAGGTGGGAGCAACTACCGTAATAAATAGATGAAAGCGACTCCCTTTTAAAAGGGGGTCGTTTTCTAATGTCCGAAAGTTTTGCGAGGAGGAAACAAAATGGAGCTCTATACAAATTTACGTCAAGGGGAAAAAGGTGCATGGCTATCCATTGGTACATATCTAATCCTCAGCTCTGCCAAGCTTACAATAGGCTACATTGGTACATCTGAGGCGTTGAAAGCAGATGGTTTAAACAACACCACTGATATCATTGCATCTATCGCCGTATTGATTGGATTACGTATTGCCCAAAGACCACCTGATTCCAACCACCAATACGGACATTTACGTGCTGAGACTGTTGCTTCTTTAGTAGCATCGTTCATTATGCTCGTTGTTGGTCTTCAAGTATTAGTTAGTTCTTTAAAAAGCTTATGGGCGCCTACTGGTACAACACCTTCTCTGTTAACTGCATATGTAGCAATCGGTAGTGCCGCTGTCATGTATGTGGTTTATCGTTATAATTTAGCACTGTCTAAAAAAATTAAAAGTGCCGCTGTTAAAGCAGCCGCCTTTGACAATCGCTCTGATGCACTTGTCAGTATCGGTACAGCTATTGGAATTTTTGGAGCCATTTTCGGCTTCCCAATCATTGATTCACTTACAGCTCTCATTGTTGCCTTTTTAATTATTAAAACAGCAGTAGAAATCTTTTGGGAAGCTGTTCAAAGCCTTACAGATGCATTTGATATTGATGAAGTTGAAACGTTATCGGTCTTAATCCGGAACGTAGACGGAGTAATGGAGCTTTTAGACTTTAAAGGACGTGCACATGGCAATATGTACTTCATCGACGTTACTGTCACAGTGGATCCTTATTTAAATGTCTTTGAAAGTCACCGCATTACAGAAGAAATTGAGCATACCATTATGCGTGAAAATCGCTTTTGTCAGGTTCTCGTGCATATTGAGCCACATATAATCCCTCCACAAAACGACGATAAGTCTCCTACCAATTGATTGGTAAGAGACTTATTTTTATTTAATAGCTATATAAATATCCACTTGTGATTCGTGTGGGTTAGCGCATCGTTCATCATAAAGTTCAAAGTCGCCTGTGTATGTTCGTTCAACTTTAGAATTTGCAAACCACGCCCAAATTTCTTGCCAAGTTTGAATGACAACGTCTGGCATTGTTCCTTTATCAGATGTAAAAACTAAATACTTAGCTGCCGGAATCATTTTCACTACTAAATCAGCTGGAATGTTATCATTATTTACCTCTACACCAAGTGTAATGTTGTAAATACCATTCACATCCGTTTCATAGTCCGAATACAAGCCATAGACATTACCATTTTTTGGCTCTGCTATTTTGCCCGCAATATTTTGCTGATAAAAGTGATCCCATAATTGCGGAATTTTAGCTTGTTCTGTTATTTCATTTGCATTACTTGTTTGAGTTGAAATGCCTACGATATTAAATGCGTTCAATTCAACCACTTTTGGTTCTTTCCACTCATTTTTTCTCCATCGCTTTAAACTTGGCAAAAAGGAAGTCAGCATATTACGTGCCTCGTTTTCAGACATACCATCTTCCTTAAGATGTGGTACACAAATTTCAATCATTTCTTCCACTGTTAAATGAGGTTGTTTAAACTCGCCTCCCTCATAACAATATGTACAATAATCCTGACTTTTGTCCCCTTCCTTTTCAGTGCCCAATAACGCCTCGTCTACTAAAGGCATACCACAGCTTTGACAATAGCTTTGCATCGTCATTCCACCTTTCGCTTTATTTGTCCTTACTATACCAAAGGAAACCTGACAACTGTCTGTCATCAATTGTCTAGATTTTTATATAATTGAACAACTTCTTGTGCGCGTTTTTGAATAATATCTCTTATATAAAGTGGTTCAATGATTTTAATGCGATGCCCAAAGCTGAGCAAGAAGCCATAAAGCCATTCATCTTCGGGTATAGCTATATTAATCATAGAATAGTCATGGTCTATATGTTCTGCACCAAAGGATTCCTCCACCAATGTCGTGATGTCTTTATCAAAAGAAATGACTAAATCGACTACGTTTTGTGGTCTATGCCATTCTTTCCCCCAAGGAAGTTCACTTAAATTCACTTCCTTCCGCTCAAAGGTAGAATCAACTTGTAGTAAGTTTTTCATTCTCGCAAGCTTAAATAAACGAAAATCCTTTCTTAATGTACAATAGCCATATAAATACCATATCTTACCTTTTTGCACAATTGTATGTGGTTCAACTATTCGACTTGTTTGCTCCCCATACGTAGTAGAGTAATGAAAGCTTATACAATGCTTACGCTCTATAGCTTTCTTTAGTGTCGTAATATGCTCTTTAAAAAGAACGTTTGGGCCCCACGGACTAAGATCGACAAATAGGTGGTCCATTGATTGTTTTACATGATCATCAGCAATACTCGTTATTTTCTCAAGCACAGCTTCAGCGTGGGCATCTTCATAAGTAGTCAAAGCACTTTTAATCGCAATAGAAAGTGACGTCAGCTCGTCCTTCGTCAACACTTGCTTATCAACACGATAGCCATCGATTAAACTGATGCCACCATTTACACCTTGTTGACTAATAACAGGTACACCTGCACAGCTCAGTGTTTCAATATCTCGATAAATTGTACGAACGGAAACATTAAACAGCTCTGCTAATTCCTGAGCCTTCACCTTTTTACGGTTGATTAAAATCATCGTCATTGTTAGAAGACGCTCTAATTTCATGGTAAAATCTCCTTTCATGCTATCCCATTATTCCTATATACACTTCTATTTTAATTAATATCCTATCTTTTTAAGTATTTTTTAAGTACTTTTTGAGTATTTTTTAAGACAAATGTACTATAATAACGCCTAATTATTGTTACAACAATTATACTATTTTAGCAATATAAGAAAAAACAAGGCTTATGCCCCTATTCAACTTTCATTCCAAATACTATGTTGTTTTATTTTTGTATAAGAATAGTTTGATTTAAACGCCTAAACAATTATTTCAATTCTCTTAACACAACATACAAAACTTTTATCTTCTATATATTGAACGGCGAAACTTTCTTTGAATGGATTTGACGTGATGTAACAACACACATCAGGATTCATGGACTCTCACCTGTGGAAGTACTACAACACAAATTGCTTTTTCTAGTATCAAATTTTTAATAGAAAAGTTGAGTGATATCCACTTTTCTTGCCCTTCACTATATATAGAAAGCCTTTTCACCCAAAATGAACTAGAGTTTAATGTTTTTAATTTAATTGTAAAAAGGAGAGTTTGATGTGATTCGAGCCGTTTTAATAGACAATGAACCTTTAGCTTTACACTATTTTCAAAGTAAACTACATGCCTTTCAACAAATACAGGTGATTCAAACCTTTACAAGTGTAGAAGTATTTCTGAACGAGTTGCCGACTATGGAGTTTGAGGCTATCTTTTTAGAGGTAAAACTTCAAGAATTATCAGGACTTGAAGTAGCTGATATTATTAAAACAGAGCGTCCACAAGTCAGTGTTATTTTTATTACCTCCTATCATGAATTTGCATTACAAGCCTATGAGATTGGTAGTCTTGACTATGTATTAAAGCCTATTAGTCATGCCCGTTTAGAAAAAACAATAGCCCGTATTGAGCATGAATTTTCTATACAGCAAATGCTTCAACAAGCTACACAAACTTTATTAAATGTACAGTGCTTTGATCAATTTGCCGTCTATAGTAACAATAGTTTAGTGGCATTTAAAACTGAAAAAACGAAGGAATTGTTTGCTTATTTTATTTTGCACCCAAATATACCGATTCATCGCGATTATTTAATTGAAATTCTATGGCCAGATTTAGATTATGTGCGGGCCAAATCCAATCTTCATACGGCTCTTTCCTATTTAAGGAAAACTTTAAATACAATTGGCTATGAAAACTGTATTGTCTTTTCAAATAAATACTATATCTTTGAAAGGCCAAATATTGTGTGTGATTTATACGATTTTCAAAAACTTCATGAAGATTTTTCACGACTGGAATTCCCCTCTATTTCTTTGATTAATCAATGTCTTTCTATTTATAAGAATGGCCTTTTTGTTTTTGATGATTATGAATGGTCAACTGCCTATAAGGATAAATTAATGAAATCATACATAGAGTTATTAGAAAAGGGATTTCAAACAACGATCTTTTCAGATACTGAAAGAGCGATGGAATTTTTACATGCATTATTAGAATATGATCCATACAATGAACAAAAACTTGAGCACTATTTATATACGTTAATACAGGCGGGGCTTCATGAACAGGCGCATAAAATTTTCCAAACATATAAACAAAAACTAGAGGAAGATCTAGCACTAACACCAAGCTCTACATTATTAGAGATATCAAAAAAACTATTTGTTCAACATAAATAATGTAAAAAACGGCGAGTGCTACTATGTGAGTAGAAGCTCGCCGTTTATTTACATACCGCTACCCTCAGTTAGCCCGTGCTTAACAGCATATAGCGCTGCCTGGGTACGGTCCTGTACTTGTAGCTTTGTAAAAATATTTGAAATATGGGTTTTCACCGTTTTTTCTGTGACAAAGAGTGAGGATGCAATTTCCCGATTACTCTTGCCCTTGGTGAGCTCTGCTAGCACATCCTGCTCACGAGGTGTCAGCGGATTTAATAAATGGGGGGCATTCTGTGACTCTTGGCGATCCATTTCAAGCGTTGTCGTTGCTTCAGGATGCAAAGTGTTTTCGCCACGCATTATACGACGAATGGATAAGACCAATTCATCTGGCTCGATATCTTTTAGCTGATAGCCCGCCGCTCCTGCCTCCATTGCTGGGACCACATGATCTCGATCAGAAAAGCTAGTAAGCATTAAAATTTCTATTTGCGGAAACTTTGCTTTGATGCGTTTAGTTGCCTGAATGCCATCCATTTCAGGCATGACTAAATCCATTAAGATAATATCTGGTTGGATGCTTTCCGCTAATGCTACGGCTTCATGCCCATTTTTCGCCTCTCCAACAACTTCAATATCCTTTTGTGTCTTTAAGAAAAACAGTAGTCCTCTTCGCACTACGTGATGATCGTCTGCAATTAATACACGTATCATGTCCTCTCCCCCTTAATACGGCAAGCGGATTAGCAGCTCCGTACCTTTGCCAATTTCACTTACCCAGTCAGCAGTTCCACCCACTGATTTTGCACGATCCTTGATAGATTGTAAGCCCATCGACAGCAACTTTGTATTGTTATCAATAACAAAGCCTCGTCCCTCATCACGAATAACCAACAATATATCTGTTGATGTAACAGTAATATACAATGCTGCCTCTAATACACCTGCATGGCGACGTACATTATTTAAAGCCTCTTGCGCTACGCGAAATAATGTTTCTTCAATACGTGAGGGAAATTGCAATACACCTGAAACCGTAACATGTAGTTTCAAGCCAAGCATTTCAGCATATACTTTCATGGCCTCAAGTAAACCATTTTCTAACCCTTTAGGTCGCAGTTGCCAAATTAGCGCACGCATCTCTGTTAGTGCATCTTGTGTTAAATGCTGAATCTCTTTAAATGTTTCTTTTACTTCACAATCATCCGTCATCTCAATGCCAGCTCTTGCTGTTAACGTGACTGAGAAGAGTAGTTGATTGACTGAATCGTGTAAATCACGAGCTAGACGATTACGCTCCTTCACAAGTGCCATTTCCTGCTCCTGCTTTGTCAGTAAAATTCGCTTAATAGCCGACCCCATCTGAAAGGCAACTGATTCTAATAAAGCTAGCTCCTCCTCTGAAAAGCGCACTGTATCCTTAGATGCGACATTTAATACCCCAAAACGTTCTTGTCCTGATTGTAGAGGTACTGTCGCATGATGTGTAATTCCTTCATGATCCCCAACATTTGCGGCTATGGCACTTTCAATACGCTGACACTCGATAATATTGGAGGCTTTTTTTAGCTCTTCATTGCGATAACGTGATACACACCAACAGCCACCCTTTTTTAAATAATGACAATTGTTATATTCTAATGCCTCTGGTAAATTTTCATGGACAACAAGCTCTGAGCGCCCCTTTGCATCAATAAAAAAAATCCAGCCTGTTTCAAAGTTGGTGCCATTTAAAAATTTGATGAGTGCACCTTTTAGCATTGTGACAATTTCAGTTTCTTCATTTAATAGTTCAGCAATTTCTTTTAAAATACTGATATTGGAATGCTCATTCTCCCTCACGAAAACACCTCTTCTTTAGCATTACTATTGTTAATGATACCATTAAGCTATTGAAAGCGTCTGCTTCCGCCGTTCATACTTTAGACTGAATTTCATCACATACCTTATTTTGTGTAAGTTGATTTACATATAAAACTAGAACCACTATAATCGAACAAGGACATGGTTTTATGAAGGGAAGATTGGATATGTCTAAAAAAGAGGAAAATGGCTTATTATTTATTTGGATTGTTTCTGCTATAGCAACGTTAGGTTCTTTATATTTTTCTGAAATTCGTCACTATGAACCTTGTAAATTATGTTGGATTCAACGTATTTTTATGTATCCAATTGTTATTATGACGACAGTAGCATTTATACAAAAAAATGCACGTATTGCTGTCACAACAGCTGTATTTTCTGTCATTGGCGGCAGTATTTCACTTTACCATTACGGAATTCAAAAGCTTAGCTATTTAGCTGAAAATGCCCCTTCCTGTGGCGCAGTTTCCTGTACAGGACAATATATTAACTGGTTAGGCTTTATTACGATTCCGTTTTTAGCATTAACTGCATTTATTTTAATCGCAGGGGCAAGCTTTTATTTAATAAAAGCTTCTAAAGCTGCAAAATAATCGGAAGACCGTGTTCTACCTTTGGAATACGGTTTTTTCTACGGAGGAAGATCTATGTTTCATTATGAAATCGCTGAAGATAACTTAAGTGTGGAAGAATTGCTACGTAATCAGTGGCAACTTGGTAAAAAGCTCGTTCATGAATTGCGTATGGCCAAAGCTGTCACATTGGCAAATGATGAGCTGATTCAATGGAAAACACCTTTACAAACTGGAACAATTATCAAATTTACGTTTCCTATTCCAACATCTAGCTACAAACCAACACCTGTATGTGCTATTGATGTAGTCTATGAGGATGACCATTGTTTAATCGTATCGAAGCCAAAAGGTATGGCAACACATCCTAATGATGCTCGTGATACACATACATGTATGAACCATGTCATGGCACATATCAAAGAACAAGGTGGTATTTATGCTGAGCATGTTCATCGTCTCGATAAAGGGACACAAGGCTTATTACTAGTTGCAAAGCACCCTTTAGCAAAGTCCATTTTTGATCGAATGATTGAGGAAAAAACCATTATTCGTACGTATGCAGCAGAAGTGCAAGGTAATTTACGAACAGCTTCTGGAACGATTGCTGAACCAATTGGCAAAGACCGCCATCATGCCACAAGACGTGTTGTATCTAAAACTGGACAGCATGCTGTAACACACTATGAAGTGGTGGCCCGCTACAAAAATTCCTGTGTTGTTCATCTTATACTTGAGACTGGACGAACACATCAAATTCGTGTACATTTAGCCTATATCGGCCATCCAATTATTGGGGATACTATGTATGGTGCACGAGAAACAGCAAGTGATGACTACGAACTGCATGCCATTCAATTAGAATTTGAACATCCATTTTTAAATAAACGAATTATCGTCAAGGACGAGCAATAAGAAAAAAGATCCCGCCTCTCTGTTGGAGAGCGGGATTTACTCATTTTCTAAAAATCGAATTTGAAATGATCTGGATTTTGCCCAAAACGTTGGTTACGATTTAATGTTGCCATTTTCTCCATTTGTTCTTGTGTTAATTCAAAGTCAAAAATCTTTGCATTTTCCTCAATTCGGCTCGGTGTCACTGATTTTGGAATAACGAGTGTATCATTTTGTAAATGCCAACGTAGCACTACTTGAGCAGGGGTTTTATCGATTTCTTGCCCGATTTCAATAATGGTAGGATCCGCAAGTACACCTCCGCGTCCTAGTGGTGACCATGCCGTAACAGCAATTTGATGTTCACTGCAAAATGCGCTTAATGGCTGCTGCTGTAAATATGGATGCATCTCCACTTGATTGACCATTGGCACGATATTTGCCTTTGCTAATATTTTTTCTAAATGATGCTCATGATGATTCGATACACCTGTTGCGCGAATTAATTTTTCATCGTAAAGGCGTTCAATAGCTCGATATGTTTCTTCAAATGTTTCTGGGACAGCCCAATGAGTTAAATATAAGTCTAGGTAATCCATATTTAAATTCTTTAGCGAAACCTCAAAAGCACGTAATGTTGCATCATATCCTTGGTCATTATTCCATACTTTTGTTGTAACAAAAATATCTTCACGATGAATGCCTGAATGACGAATTGCTTCTCCTACTTCTACCTCATTCCCATATAAGGATGCTGTATCAATAGCTCGATAACCGTATTGAATTGCTTTATCAATAGCCTGTAATGTTTCCTCACGTTCTGTCATTTTGTAAACACCTAAGCCAAAACGAGGCATTTCTATACCATTTAATAATGTTTTCGTTGATTGTAAATTCAAAAAGCACAACCCCTTTCTTTTCCTAGTACCATTATACAAAAAATTGGATTTAAGAAAAATAAAGCGGCTGTTTTATATACTACTTTTTCTTTTGTTCAACATCTTCCAATTGAATTGGATCAGCGATGCGCTCATCCTCTGCAAGCTCTAGACCATCACGTAAATGCTCCATCTGTTTGCCCAAATCTTTTAATTCCTTCATATCTCTCACCATTGTCCCATTTTCAATATTTGGCACCTTTTTTTCCATAATGATCACCTCATTAATAGTTTTCCCGATATTAATCTGTTTGAACCATTTCTGACATATTTTATTCTGCTATGTCGTTTCATTTTTAAAGTAGATAGGCTATACTAAAAAGAGATTTCTTTATAACATGAGGAGGGTTACTTCCATGAAATTATTATTAATCATTGGTGTAACAGTTGCTTTCTTAACAGCTATTTTCACTGCTGGATACGAAGGCGACTACAAAGCTGACAAATAATATCTCAAGAAAATCACTAAGCATTTAGAAAAGCTTAGTGATTTTCTTTTTTTGTGGAACAATAGAAATACTTGACTTTCCTTTATTTTTAAAATAAACTAACTTACATAAAGTAACTTAATGAAAAATAATAACTAATCGGAGGAATCCTATATGCATTTTCATGAAAAACCCAACACATATGTAACGAATGTTGAAATAAAAGTAAGTGATCTACAGCGCTCCTTAACCTTTTATCAAGAAATCATCGGCTTTAAAATTTTACAACAAGAATCACATAAAGCCACATTAACTGCCGATGGAGAAACAGCTCTATTAACCATTGTTCAGCCTGAAACAGTGGAAGAAAAGCTTAGCATGACGGCAGGTCTTTATCACTTTGCCTTATTATTACCAACTCGCCGTGACTTAGCTAACATCATTACTCATTTCCACGAAAAGGGCGTTTACCTTGGGGCTTCTGACCATGATGTTAGCGAAGCACTCTATTTAAATGATCCTGATCATAATGGTATCGAGATTTATACAGATCGTCCTGAAAGTGAATGGACATGGCATAACGATCATGTGCATATGGTGACAGAACCACTCAATATTCGTTCTATTTTAGAAGAAGGCAATGGAAACTGGAATGGACTTCCTGTTGGTACAGTGATGGGCCATATTCATTTATCGGTCTCCAACTTAGCTGAAGCTGAGCAATTTTATACAAAGGGATTAGGTTATGATATTGTCACACGCTACGGGTCCCAAGCATTATTTATTTCTACAGGCCGTTATCATCATCATATTGGTTTAAACACTTGGCACTCAGAAAATGCGCCAAAACTTGGACAAAACCAGGTCGGCTTAAAAACGTTCTCGTTGCGCTTAGATAATGAAGAACAAGCAGCAACAATGAAAGAAAACCTTCGTGTAATGGGGGCACCCGTTACGGAAATCGATGGAGGGTTCCAAACAGAGGACCCAGCTGGAAATGTCGTGCTATTAAAGTTTTAGTATGAAAAAAGCAGTTCTCACATGTGGAGAACTGCTTTTTAATGTAAACCTGGATATCCTTGCTGACGTAATGCCTCATAAATAACAATCGCAGCCGTATTGGACAAATTGAGTGATCGCACATGATCACTTTGCGGAATACGCAAGCACATATCTCGGCGTTCGTAAGCAAAGTCCTTCGGCAAACCAGTTGTTTCTTTCCCAAACATAAAATAAATATCTCGGTCTTGATCGCTAAAATCATGTGTCGAAAACGGCTCGTCACTATACGTTTCGATTAAATAAACATCTCCATTTTTAGAGTACTCTATAAAATCATCAAGTGAATCATGATAGACAATATTCACACTATGCCAATAATCTAAGCCCGCTCGTTTCAGCATTTTATCATCCGTTGAAAAACCTAGTGGACGAATTAAATGGAGCGATGTATTAGTACCCGCACAGGTACGAGCAATATTTCCTGTATTGGCCGGTATTTCTGGTTGATATAAAACGATATGCAATGGCATAACGACACACTTCCTTATTAAATATTTCTTTAAGCTAGCTCTTTTAAGAATTAAACGAAGTCTGACTCTTTTGGATCAACTTCTCTCCTTTTAGAGTGGCTCTTCTCACGGGTTGAGCGGGTTGTTCTTCTTTCAGAGTGACTCTTCTCACTGTTTGAGCGGCTCTTCTCACAGGTTGAGCGGGATTCGCTTCTTTTAGAGCGGCTCTTCTCACAGGGTTGAGCGGGTTCATCTTCTTTTAGAGCGGCTCTTCTCACACGTTGAGCGGATCCCTCTTCTTTTAGAGCGGCTCTTCTCACACGTTGAGCGAGCTTCTCTTCTTTTGGAGCGACTCTTCTCTCGGGGTGAGCTGAGTTCTCTTCTTTTGGAGCGACTCTTCTCACACGTTGAGCGGAGTTCTCTTCTTTTAGAGCGACTCTTCTCACAGGTTGAGCGAGCTTCTCTTCTTTTAGAGCGACTCTTCTCTCGGGGTGAGCGGAGTTCTCTTCTTTTGGAGCGACTCTCCCCCCAGTTTGAGCGGCTTCTCTCACAGGTTGAGCGGGATTCGCTTCTTTTAGAGCGGCTCTTCTCACAGGTTGAGCAGATTCATCCTCTTTTGGAGCGGCTCTTCTCACAGGTTGAGCGGATTCATCCTCTTTTGGAGCGGTTCTCCTCACGGTGTGAGCGGATTCATCTTCTTTTAGAGCGACTCTTCTCTCGGGTTGAGCGAGCTTCTCTTCTTTTGGAGCGACTCTTCTCTCGGGGTGAGCTGAGTTCTCTTCTTTTGGAGCGACTCTTCTCACAGGTTGAGCGGGATTCGCTTCTTTTAGAGCGGCTCTTCTCTCGGGTTGAGCGAGCTTCTCTTCTTTTGGAGCGGCTCTTCTCTCGGGTTGAGCGGAGTTCTCTTCTTTTAGAGCGGTTCTTCTCACACGTTGAGCGGAGTTCTCTTCTTTTGGAGCGACTCTCCCTCCAGTTTGAGCGGATCCCTCTTCTTTTAGAGCGGCTTCTCTCACAGATTGAGCGGGGTACTCTTCTTTTGGAGCGACTCTTCTCCCAATTATAGGGACTCCAATCAACTGATTTCATCCCTACATTGAAATGTAGTTAACCAATTGTCCCTAGATCCAATCTTACTTGAAAAACTGCAACCCTTTATGAATTTCACTCAGTACTTCTTCGTCCTGCTCGATAGCTTCCGCTTCATGTAAAGCTGATTGGGCCGTTTCTCCGCCTATCTTGCCCAAAGCCCATGCAGCTGTTCCTCGAATGACAGGACGGTCATCTTTATGAAGTAAAGCAATCAAATCTGGTATGGCGGCTTCCTCTTTAAAATGAGCAAGTGCCAAGATGGCGTTACGTTGGATAGGCTTTTTCCCACGCCATGAGCCTGAGACGTGACCATACTTCGCCTTAAATTCTCGATTGGAAATCGTTAAAAGCGGTGTCAGTAATGGCTTGGCTAGCTCTGGATCTGGCATAAATTCTTCATGCATCCAATTAATTTTCCCTTTATTTTTAGGACATACGGTCTGGCATGTATCACAGCCATACAGTCGATTACCGATATGACTACGAAACTCATCTGGCAATGTTCCCTTCGTTTGAGTCAGAAAAGCAATACAGCGCTGAGCATTCAATTGTCCACCTTGGATTAAGGCTCCCGTTGGACAAACATCCAAGCATAGGCGACAATCTCCGCATTCATCCTCCATTGACTTATCTGGCGCAAATGGAATATTTGTGATGAGCTCTCCCAAATACACATAGGAACCAAATTCAGGGGTGATAATCGAGCAATTTTTGCCGCTCCAACCAATGCCTGCACGTTCTGCTACCGCCCGATCTACAAGTGCTCCTGTATCTACCATTGATTCAATACGTACACCTTCGACATGTTCCTCAAGCCAAGCAGATAATAACTTTAAACGCTCGCGTAATGCTGTATGATAATCGACACCCCATGAAGCACGGCAGAAAATCCCACGTCGCGCACCCTTTTTACCAATTGGTGCATTTTGCATACGTGAAGGGTAAGCAACAGCTATTGCTACAATACTCTCTGCTTCATCTAGTAGTTGAAGGGGTTCTGTACGTTTTTGAATATCACTTTCTTCAAATCCAGACTGATAGCCGAGCTCCTGCTGTCGACGCAATCTGTTTTTTAATTCTGTAAAGGGAGCTGCTGTTGTAAAACCTATTTTATCAACACCAATGGACATCGCATATGCCACAAAATCATGTTGTAGGTCGTGTATGTTCATTTTATTTCCAACTCCTTACATGGTACAATAATAGAAATAGATAAAGTAGGTGATGTTCATTGGAAATTTCCATTAACCAATCTCTATTAACACAACATCCCGAGCTAAAAATCGGCATTATTCATTATACCAAAATTGCCGTAGCGGAATCTCCTCAAATGATTAAAGGGCGTATGCAATTGTAT
Organism: Lysinibacillus sp. FSL K6-0057; assembly: GCF_038630885.1. NCBI lineage: Bacteria > Bacillati > Bacillota > Bacilli > Caryophanales > Bacillaceae > Lysinibacillus > Lysinibacillus sp. FSL K6-0057. The sequence goes on from NZ_CP152047.1 coordinate 4,256,576, forward strand.
CAGGAAAATCTCTTTCTTGAAATGCAGGAACTTCCTGTAACACAGCGTGAGGGTATTGTAGAATGGCGACAGCTCTGGAAAAAGCTTGGTGCTGATCCAAACCGTTATCGTCACGCAGCAGAAAGCCTAATGCGTCGAATTAGTAAGCAAAACTACTTAACGCCAATTCATTCAGGTGTTGATTTAAATAATTTCTTTTCACTCCAATATGAAATGCCTATTGGACTTTATGATATCGCTCAAATCAAAGAATTTGTAGAAATTGATCTTGGTCATGACGAAATTGGTTATGATGGTTTGAATGGGCGCTTTAATACATTAGCTAATATTCTCTACAGTCGTGATGAGGTAGGAGCATTTGGCTCACCTTTTGTTGATTCTAAACGCACAGCTGTCACAGAGGAAACAACAGAGGCGTTACATATATTTTATCTCCGACCATCTTTAACAAATGACGCATCGAAAGAACTACTTGCATCAGCAGGGAAAATGTTTAATCAAATTCATGGCGGACACTATCAAATCGCCCTCATGTCGAATGATGAGCCATCTATAACACTATAAAAAGGACGTGTTTTCGTGATTAATCTTGCAGAAGCTGTTAAACTAAAAAGTATTTTAGGAAAGAAAACTCAAGAGCTAGTAAGTGAACTACATCGCAGTGCTTTTGTAACAGTTGAAAAGGGACAAGCTCCTAAAACAAGTAATCGAGCCCTCCCCCTTATTGAAGCTGACTTAGCACAAGTTCGTCTAGATACACGTACATTAGACCGCCTAGTTTATGAAGCAAACATCCAAAACACAGTAGACTTTAAAGGTCAAAAGCTGGCACTAGTAGAAGCCATCGAACTAGCGACACAACTCCGTGCTGAGGCTGATTTGTGTAAAGATTTCAGTATGCGAGAAAAAGAGAGTGTAAGATTTGGCTATGGCGAAAATACAATGTTATATGAAATCGCTTTGTATGAGCCGGATGAATATCGAGAACGAGCAACGAAGCTTGAAAAAGATGCACATAAACTATCCAATCTTATCAATTCAAAAAATTACAGTATTCAAATTAACTTTGACGATTCCCGTTATTTCTAGCCTCGGGGCGGTGAGACTCCAAACCGAGTTGGATGTGCTGTTTTCAAATCTAGCTTTTCGGCTAATTAGTTAAAAACCAATGACAAGTTACCTGTTACTGTATGACCGATGACTCATGACCAACTATAAGCAATGGCCATACTCAAAACAACTTGATTCCATTTGAAAACGCCATCCAAGGCTCTCCTACATTTATGTATGGAGAGCTTTTTTATTAGCTCAAAGAATAATTTGGATGACTAGTTTGACCCATTCAAGGACAAAATGGAAGTATCTATAGGAAAGGGGTCATACTATGACACAGCAAAATGATTCAACACATGAGCAAGATATGACATTGACCAATCGACAGGGACATCCAATTACGAACAATCAAAATTTAAGAACAGTTGGTAATCGAGGTCCTGCAACACTTGAAAATTATGATTTTCTAGAGAAGATGAGCCACTTTGACAGAGAGAGAGTTCCAGAACGGGTTGTGCATGCTCGTGGTGCTGGGGCACATGGGTATTTTGAATCCTATGGTGTTGTTGGCAATGAACCCATTTCTAAATATACACGCGCAAAAGTCTTTCAGGATAAAGGGAAGAAAACGCCTGTCTTTGTGCGCTTTTCAACTGTTATCCATGGTGGTCACTCTCCAGAAACATTACGTGATCCCCGTGGTTTTGCAGTAAAGTTTTATACAGAGGATGGCAACTGGGATTTAGTAGGTAATAATTTAAAAATCTTCTTTATCCGGGATGCACTGAAATTTCCAGATATGATTCATGCTTTTAAGCCTGACCCCATTACTAATATTCAAAATGTTGAACGTTTCTTTGATTTTTGCGCTAGCTCACCAGAAACCTTCCATATGGTAACATTCGTGTACTCTCCTTGGGGGATTCCAGCTAATTATCGTATGATGCAGGGCTCTGGGGTTAATACGTACAAGTGGGTGAATAGTGAAGGCAAGGCAGTCCTTGTCAAATATCATTGGGAACCACTACAAGGCATTAAAAATTTAACACAAAAAGAAGCAGAAGAAATCCAACAGAAAAATTTCAATCATGCTACACAAGATTTATATGATGCTATCGAACGTGGAGACTTCCCTGAATGGGAGCTACACGTTCAAATTATGGAGGATGGCCTACACCCTGAGCTTGATTTTGATCCATTGGATGACACAAAGCTTTGGCCAAACGATCAATTCCCATGGTATCCAGTCGGCAAAATGGTGTTAAACAAAAACCCTGAAGATTATTTTGCTGAGGTGGAACAGGCTACTTTCGGCACAGGGGTACTTGTTGATGGCTTAGATTTCTCTGATGATAAAATGTTGCAAGGTCGTACTTTCTCTTATTCTGATACACAACGCCATCGTGTAGGAGCCAACTACTTACAGCTTCCAATTAACGCACCTAAAAAACGTGTAGCAACCAATCAACATGGTGGGCAAATGATGTACAAGCGTGATTTGGCACCTGGCCAAAATCCACATATTAATTATGAGCCGTCCATGCTTAATGGATTAAAGGAAGCAACACAAGCGGGTAAAGAATACACACCATACATTGAAGGAAACCTTGTTCGCGAATCGATTGATCGTCAAAGTAATACCAAACAGGCTGGTGAGACTTATCGTAACTTTGAACAGTGGGAGCGCGATGAACTTCTTGAAAATTTAATAAATGATCTATCGGTCTGTCATGAGGACATTCAAAACGCCATGATTGCTTTGGCAGAAGAAGCCGATGAAGAATATGGTCGCTTACTCAAGGAAGGTTTGCACAACGCTAGAAAAGGCTCCTCTGCATCAAAACCACTTGGCAATATCAATGGTGATCAAGCCCCACAAGATGCTATGAATAAAGGACACGATGCCGAGCCTTATTAACTAAGCTAAAAAAGAGGCTGAAACATAACTAACTGGGACCTTCTTAAACCCGAATAATCTCTAAATTAACAAAACATGATAATTAGAAAAACCTAACTATTCCGAAACACTTCACGTGAGCGTTTCAGTGGATAGTTAGGTTTTTTTGTTGGCTGAAACACTTTTGTCCCAGCCTCTTTTGCTTTATTGTTCATATGCCTTATACCAATGATATGGTTGAATTTCCTTTAATGATTTAAATATCAATTCACCATCTGCATTCGTAATCGCTGCCTTTACATTCTCTCCCCAATAGAAAAGTCTTTCCTGACAGACTCCACAGGGTGTTAGCACTACAAATTTAGATGTTTCGTCTTTCCTAGCAACACAAATCGAATGCGTAACCTTTGTATTAAATTTGTGTGCCTCTAGAATGGCACCCGTTTCCATACATAATTCAGTAGCTGCATTAATGACCTCTGGTGCAACACTTGTTAAAATCCGACCATCTTCGGTATATAAAGCTGCAGCTCCTCCCCATCCGGAGGGATATCTTTTTACTGCTAGTGCAACCGCAGCTTCATACAGTGCTTTTTCAATATCCATAGTTCCCTCTCCCTATCATTCATGCACGCCTGGTAGTATCTTCAACACCTTTTCCTGTGCGTCTAAAATAGCCTCTGTTCCTAATGGGATCGCAATATTCGTTGCTTCATGTCCGATCTTAAAACCAGCCACGACTGGAATCCCTAAATCTGCAAAATACTCCTTCATTAATGAATGAAGTGCTGCTTCATCAGTTCCTGTCTGTGTAAATGAACCAATGATGACTCCTGCTAATTGCTCGAACTTCCTTGCTTGTTTTAAATGCTGAAGCATCGAATCAATAACCGGAATCGTTTCATTTACATCCTCTATTAATAAAATCCTGCCCTCAGTTTGCACTTCAAATTTGGTTCCTAGTGTGCTGACAAGACGATAGAGATTCCCTCCAATCATTTCACCACGTGCGATGCCTTCAGCAATAGTTGTTAACGGAGAAATTGCCTCTGTATACTGAATTTCCATAGGGGAAAATAGTTGTAAAAACATTTTCTTCGATAAATCATCCATCTCATTAGCTGACATAAGCATTGGTCCATGAAATGTCACCATATTGGCATATTCATTAATGGCACAATGTAAATATGTAACATCAGAAAAGCCCCAGAAAATTTTAGGATTTTCCTCTATTAAGGCATAATCAATTTTTTCAGCTATTCTGGCAGAGCCATAGCCTCCCTTTACACAAAAGATTGCTTTCACTTCTGGGTTTTTCACCATGTCATGAAAATCAGCTAGTCTGATTTCATCACTACCTGCCAAATATGCATGTTTTGCATGAATCGTATCACCCACAATATAACGAAGTCCCAATTCGTCTAAAAAGGCTACTGCTTCTCCTAGTTTTTCAGGCTCTACAAGACTTGAAAGTGCAACAACACCGACTAAATCTCCCTTTTGTAAACATGGTACGGTACTTTTCACAGTTATTCCTCCTCTTGTTTTCCTTATTTTAGCATAGCAAAACTTCAGAGGCATTGATTATTGCTACGCTGATTGCCTATAATTAACTTTACTATTCAATTAATAAAGGGGTTATGGCTTCATGAAAATACCACCATATATATTATTAGTACTCGCAACTCTTTTATGGGGTGGTAATTTTGTTATTGGACGTGCCGTTAGCGGAGATATCCCTCCCCTAACACTTGCCTTTTTACGCTGGTGTGTCGCATTTATTATCTTTTTTCCCATAGCATTTCGCCAATTAAAGCGTGAATGGCGGATACTGAAAAGACATTGGCTGATTGTCATTATCTTATCGTTAACAGGTGTTGCAGCATTTAACACGCTTGTTTACATTGGATTACATTACACAACGTCCATTAATGCATCGTTGATGAACTCTTCTACACCTATAATGATTTACATACTTTCTTTTATTTTTTTGAAGGAAAAACTATCAAAATTTCAGTTAATAGGGACCGTTTTATCTCTGTGTGGAGTTGCCTTTATTATAATGGGAGGCTCTTTTACAAGGATGGTAGATTTTACTTTCAACAAAGGGGACTTAATTGTGATCGCAGCGGTATTTTGTTGGAGCGTGTATTCATTGCTCATTAAACAATATGCCACTCGTTTACCAGGGCAATCTACCTTTCTAGTAACGATTGGACTTGGGGCTATTGTGTTATTCCCATTTTCTCTCTATGAAACACTGTCTAGCGCAACTGTAATTCATTGGGAATGGTCAACTATTGCTGCTATTTTATATGTTGGTATTTTCGCTTCCATCGTTGCTTTTCTCTGCTGGAACAGTGGTGTTATCCAGCTTGGAGCGAACAAGGCAAGTATTTATTTAAATTTCATTCCTGTTTTCGCCTCCATTTTTGCCGTCCTTTTTCTTGATGAAAAATTGCATTCATTTCAGCTTATAGGTGGGCTAGCCGTTGTTGCGGGGGTTATTCTATCAGGAAAAACAAACAAGCAAAGACTTCAATCCTAAGAAGTCTTTGCTTATTTTTTCTAATTCGTACCACCATAAATTATGGTAACATTCGGATGGTTTAATAATTGGCTTGCTGGGAATTCTTCTGTAATAAGACCACTTTTCAATTTTTCAATCGCTGGGATCTTTTTTTCACCAAAGGCAATGAGGATGATTTCCTTTGCCTTCATTATGGAGTGAATGCCCATTGTAATCGCATGTGTTGGCACTTCAGACGGATCATCAAAGTAAATTGCATTTTCTGTTCTTGTGGACTCTGTTAACTCCACAATATTCGTCTTAGAATCAAACGATGTTCCTGGCTCATTAAAACCGATGTGGCCATTAACACCAATGCCAAGAAGTTGTAAATCAATGCCTCCCGCTTCTTCAATACGTTCATCATATGTAGCACATTCATCAGCTAAATTGGTTGCCTTCCCATTTGGTAAATGAATATTTTCTGGCTGTATATCTACAAAATTAAATAAATTCTCATGCATAAATGTCCAATAACTTGCTGGACTTGTTTGCTCAAGACCTACATACTCATCCAAGTTAAAAGTTTGTACTTCCTTAAAAGATAAACGGCCAGCCTGATGTCGTGTCACTAATTCCTTATACATACCAACAGGTGATCCACCAGTTGCTAAACCTAAAATACTATCAGGTTTCTCCTGTATTTGCTTCGAGAAAATGTTAGCTGCCACTTCACTCATTTCCTCATATGTATTCACTTCTATCCATTTCATTCTTTATACGATACCTACCCTCACCATTAATATTATTAACTAATATGTAAAATATTTCACTATATAGTAGCTAATATATTAATCTTACTAGTTATTTAGCTATTTTTCTATCATTTCCTCCTTCAGTTTATGCGTGTAATCCAAGACTATTTCGGTTATGTTATTAATAAGGAAGTGAGGCGATTTTATGAATGAACAGATTCAGCACTATTTACAGCATATTCAATTTCAAGGAACGTTAGAGCCATCTATCCAGTTACTTGGACAACTACAAACTAAACATCTATTAACCATTCCCTATGAAAATTTAGATGTTGCCTTGAACCGTGGTATCTCCTTCGCTATTCCTAATTTATTTCAAAAAATAATTATTGATAAACGTGGTGGCAATTGTTTTGAACTAAATATCTTATTCAGCTGGCTTTTGCGGGAGCTTGGCTATTCTGTCACCAATCGTTATGCCCAGTTTTGGCGCAACATAACGGAAAATACTCCTCCAGAGGAAATCCCCATGCATCAACTATTGCTAGTGAACGATGGTGGTCAATTCTATATCTCAGATGTAGGTGTCGGTGCCTTAGCGCCCTGTAAACCAGTGCCATTGATTGCTGGCTATCAACATCGTGAAGGTAAAGAGTTATATAAAATAGATTATGATGAAGCGAATGGTTGGATGCTGTTGGAACAAACTAAACATAGTTGGCGTTTGCTATATAGTTTTCACGACGATGCCAATGATGCAAAATTTGCACCACGACTCTCCAAGCAAAAAAATAAAATTGCTATGATTCGCACCACTCGTGGTCGTCATACTATGATGAACAATGAATTTAGAATCTATGAAGGTTCTTCTTTAACAACCTACACAACACAAACTGAGAAGGAATGGTTGCTAGCCCTTCAGCGTTTTTTTCATATTACATTACACGACTAAAAACAAAGCAAGCCCACTTCGAAAAGCAGGCTTGCTTTCTACTTTTTCATTGTTCGATTAAGCAGTTCAAACACGACAATGTCATTGTGTAACTCTTTCACTAAACCTATTCCATCCACAAAACAATAGGTTTTCACTGTACCATTAATGATGGATTTTTCTTCTAGAATGACGACACCTGAATATTGCACTTCTCCAGCTTGAACAATACCATTAGTCGTTTTGACTGTCACTCGTACACCTGACGTAACCCCTGCATCATCCTCATGTAATATAACACCTATTCTAAGCGGTAGCTCCAAATATAAATCATAATGTGTGTTACCATCACGAGCAATGGCTTGACCGTATATACGATCATCGCCGTATATCAGTTCATTAGGAAAGGTTTGTTCTGTACTTAAATTTTCGACTACCCATACATCATTTTTACCGTCATGGTGGTCGTATTGATAATTTAACGTATAACGTTGATGATCATTTAAAGAATAATAGGCATACGTATAAATAAAAGCAGGATCTTTTAGCAAATCTGGTTTAGATAGCGTCATAGCACGTGCTAAAAATGCTGAAAAGTGAGCACGTGTAACAGGTTCATCTGGTTTAAATGTACCATCCTCATAGCCCCTTACTAAATGATTATAAGCTAGGGTTAAAATTTCTTTATATCCTGGTGTTTGTTCTGTTACATCTGTAAAGTAATCAGGCGCGGAGCCCTTAAGCTGGAAGGCTCTTTGTAGCACAATGGCCATTTGTCCTCTTGTCATGATTGCATCTGGATTAAATATATGGCCCTCTTCAAAGATCCCCGCATTTTGTACCGCTGCAATTTCTTTATAATACTTATGTGTGGTTGTTACATCCTGAAATTTTGGATTTTCTATATTGATTGTATTTAATCCTAAGGCACGAGTTAATATAACAGCTACCTGTGCCTTCGTAACATTTTCATTTGGTTTGAATAGTTTATTTGAATAGCCCTTCATAATATCCTGCTCCACTAAATAATCTATCTCTGTTGATAATGTTTCATCTGCTAAATCTATAAAGTTTGCCGCTTGTGCTTCCTTAGGTAATATGGCAACCGTCATTAGGATCAAAAATACTAGTTTCAATGGTTTTTTCATGTTTTCCCTCCTTCCTCCATTCATTACCCTTCTAAGCTATCTCTTACTCTTCAAACAAAAATACCACAACCATTTATTATATGATTGTGGTCATTCCTATTAGTACATAGTATTTGGTAACACGACACCATCGCTCATTTTAATAATACGATCAGTGTAAGCAAGCATTTCCTCATCGTGTGTCACCATTAATGTTGTAATATTTAATGTTTTGGTTAATTCTTTTAGCAGCAACATAATTTCCTTGGAGCGCTGGGAATCTAAACTAGCCGTTGGTTCATCAGCAAACAATACTTTCGGTTGATGAATAATAGCACGTGCGATTGCTACGCGTTGCTTCTCTCCACCTGACAAGGAGGATGGATAAGCGGTTTTACGATGAGCCATTCCAACTAATTGCAATAGACGATTGACTTCATGTTTTTGTTCATTCTTTTTTAATGGAGATTCAGCAACATCTAGCATTAATAGCAATTGTTCCTCAACTGTCAAAAATGGGACGAGATGTGCAAACTGAAAGACAAAGCCGAATTTACTTGCACGTAATTTTCGTATCTGTTCGGTGCTCATCGTTGTTAGATTTTGTTCTTCAAATAGCACTTGCCCATCTGTTGCTGGTTGTAGTCCTGCAGCTATCGTTAATAATGTACTTTTCCCAGAGCCAGAAGCACCTACCAATGCTGTAATCTCTCCTTCTTGTAAAGAAAGATTGATGCCCTTTAAGATCTCCTCCTCGACTTCACCATTCTTAAACGTTTTTCGTACTTCATCAATTGTAAATAACGTCATGATTAAGCCTCCCCTTGCTGTATAGCCTGTAACGGTTCAATTTTTTTAATTTGCATTCCTGACAGTGTAGCTCCGATAAAGCCAATGATAAGAAACACAATGGATAACTGTGTTGTAGTACCTATTGATAAGGTGAAAGGCATCCCCTTAGGAGCAACTACATTAAATAGCTGACTAAGGCTGACAGATACCACAAGTGAGAAGACTGTAATAATAGCCATCTGTGTCCAGATCATTTTAAATAGCTTACTTGTCTTTAAACCAATCGCTTTTAAGATGCCATACAAGCCAATTTTTTGGACATTCATCATATAGAAGAAAATAGCAAACAACATCCCACTAATCACAACTAAGAACCATATAATCATATTTAAAGATAACTGTTCCGCACTATAACTAGGAATTGTATTGAGAAATTCTTTATTGCTATATGCTTGTAGCCCCTTAAAATCTTTCGGCTCGCTATTGGGTACATAAATTAACTGCTTATCATTTACTCGATACATCTCCTCATAAGCCTCTTCACTAATATAAGCGACAGGAGCATGGCTATATTTCTTTTGCTCTACAAAACCTTTTACAATGAACTTTCCACTGTATTGATTATTCGTTAATATATCTCCAACTCGAATTCCTTTATCTTGCAGCGAGCTATCCAAAAGTACCTCACCCTGATGCACATTGCTAAATAGCGTTGATTCCGTAGATGTGACAAAGGCAACACTTTGCTGTTTATCATCCTGATCGTTTAAAAAGCCCATCTGTATCGAAAAAGCTACTGCCTCTTTTTCTTGACTAATGACTTCCTGCTGCAGATTGCTATTGATTCTTGAAAGATTAAACGTCCCATCTGCATCCTCAGCCATATAAAATTGTCCCTTCGGTAAATCCTTAATTAAAGCTGCATTATCCTGTGACAGACCATTTGCTAATCCCGAGATAATAAACGTTAAAAAACTAACTAGGAAGATAATGGAGCCCAAGATTAAAAACCGTACTTTATTCTTCTTCATTTCTTTCCAGGCAAGATTCATCACTAACCCCTCCATTTCTTTGATTACTCATAGCTTAAAATTGTTAAATGAACAGAGCATGAACTAATCGTTAAAATGTAGGGATAATATAAAAAAACCGCTCTTTAAAGGGCATTTATTATCCTTTAGAGGGATCGTTTTAAAAAATAGCTCATTGTATTATTTTGTTCAGAAATTTACTTAGGCGCTTATTCTTTAATAGCCACTGATTTGCTTCCTCTCAGCCTTTTTCTTAAGCTAGTCATACCTTCTAAGTGGCCATAAATCTCCAATTTAATATTCTAACATGAGTAAAACTAAACAATTTTACTTACAGATTTAAGTGATATTATAGAACTGGAGGTGAACTAAATTGGAAAACGAAACAGAAAAAATTATGATTGAATTGTTACGAGAAATAAAGCAAGAACAACAAAAGATAAATCAACGCCTAGATAAATTGGACAAACGTTTTGATGAAATGGATGAAAACCTCAGTTACATTGCTGGCGAACTAGGAAAACTGTGTATGAACACAATTATTCCAACAATGAGCGAACCTAAACCTACAACGAAAAAACAAGTAAATAAACAAATGCCAGAGGAAAACTTGAAAAACGTAGTATTAGAGATTAATAGTTTAGAAGAACTATGGAACACTGTCCTGGCTCAAATTGAACAAAGGGTTTCTAAACCAAGCTTCGAAACGTGGATGAAATCTACTAAACTATTTTCATATAATGGGTCAACTTTGAGTATTAGTGCGCCAAATGTGTTTGCTCGTGATTGGCTCGATAATCATTATATCCATTTGTTTAAAGTAGTATTAAAGGAGATCACAGGTGAAGACTTGCTTGTCGAATTTATTGTTCAAAAAAACTTGGACTCGGATGACTTCCCTGTTTCAGTGACGAATTCATAAAGAGAACACTTTTAAAGTTAAATGAAGATGTGTAGTGATGCTAAGCAAATAAAAAGTATATTATGTGCTGGAAAATCCATACATAATATACTTTTTCATTTTATAGGAATATTTCGGTATTTCCTGTAACGAATCTCGTTTTCATTCTATATAAAAGCATGTAAATATAAATAATGGAATAGATATCTAATCAGATTTTAAGTGAAATCTATAAATCCCATGCAAATGAAGTAAAACGTTATCTTCTTTGTAAGAAGAAGACTACAACACGATTTCTATGGTGTAGACTTCATATATCGTGGTGTAGTACCTATAGAATCCTGGCTTGGGAAAGGCAGATGATCATTGTTCGTTACCCAACCACCAAAACGAAATGTGAATTCCACTCGTGCGTCTGTATTCTGTGTATCAATATCTCGCATATAGTCCTTCAATCTATTTTCTAGGTAATTCGGTGCGATGAAATCTGCATAGGGTATAGCCTTTAACTCATTAAATGGCAACAAATAGGCTTCGATAAGGGTATTGAGCTCATCATATTCAACAGGTGCTAGTAGCTCATAGTCATATTCAATATGAATTACCGTTGTATATTTTTGTCCATTCTGTTTATGCACAATTTCAATTGGGTATTGGTATCTTGCTTCAGTTCCAATAACACCCGCTGAAAACACATCTCGATAGAGCTCTTTGTTTATAGTAGGCTCAGGTGGCACCGTTTTTCTATCACTCATATTCTTTGGGTAAATAATAAATTTGTCTGTTGCAAAGTAGCCTCTTGATGCACCAGTTAAAATGGATTCCTTCATAAATGTTTCGTCTAAATAGTTCAATGGCTTACTGGAAATAGCAAATGCTGAACTGACAGCCATTCCACCTGTTGTAAATAAAATTAATAGTGCCATCACAACGATTCCTGATTTCTTCTTACTCATATCCATAATGGAGAGTATTCTCTTTTTTAGAATTTGTGTACCTCCTAGAAAATTTGTAGAAAAAACACCCTCACCTCTTTTTAATTTCTCGGCATGTAGTATCGTCTGACTATACGTTTTTCTAAGTTGGAGGTCAGTATTTTTTACTATTTCCTCATCACAAGCCTGTTCACAAAGGTTGTCCAGTTCTTTAGCGAATAGATAGAACAATGGATTGAACCAATGAATACTACTAATCAGCAATACAAAAGCTTTATACCATAAATCCTTCCGTTTTAAATGAACTAACTCATGCTTCAATATCAAGGTTAGTTCTTCTTCTCGATAAGCATTATTAGGTAGCCAGATAGTATCTTTAGTAAATCCCACTAACATGGGGGAATGGATACAGCTACATGCTTTCAATGTGATTTCCTTCGTGATATTCATTTCGCTTTTAACTTTTTCAAGCAAATGAAGGGTTTTTGGTTCAGATATCGTTTGCCCCCATCTTTTCACCATGTACATAAATCGATAATGTTTTACAAGATGAACTGCCAAAAATACAACGATTCCTAAAATCCAAATGATCATCACTATCTGCCAAACAGAAAGTGCTGTCACTGTATCTACGGATGAGGACACAAGCGTTATGTGACTACTGTTAGTCGGAATAGGTTCTTTAGATGGTACTTGCACCGATTCTGATAGATTGATAACTGGGGTCGATCTATTGATTGTAAATGGTAAAATAAAACCTGCAAGGATAGCAAGCCAGCCATAATAAAGCCACCTAGCACTGTATCGTTTTAAAAGGAAAGGCGTTACAGCCATAAAGAGTAGTCCAATAAAGGACATAACTACTGATTTAAAGAATAAACCTACCATGATACTGTGCATATTAATCCCTCTTTTCTTCCACCCATTTAATTAACGAAGCTAAATCTTCATTAGAAATAGTATCGGATTTATAGAGTGTACCTACTAAATTCATAAAGGAATTTTTATGATAGAGCTTCATAAATTGTTCTGTTTCAAAACTTAGATAGGCATCTTTTTCTACTGTAGGGTAATAAAATCTCTCCTTAGCTTTTTTCTCACTGCGAAGAAATCCACGTTCAGTTAATCTTTTCATAAGAGATACTACGGTTTGGATTTTCCAACCTTTCTCATTTCCTATTTCGTGCATTATGATACCTGTAGTAATTGGAGGATTACTTTCCCAAACTATCTTCATAATCTCAAATTCTGCTTCAGGCAATTTTTTCATATATACTCACCCCTTTTCCATTTAAGTCAATTGTCTTAATTATATAATACATCTGTCTTAAACGGTTATCAAATTTTACTAAAATTATGTGAATGAACTGGAGTAGTTAATAAGTTGAAAAGCTCCTCGATGACATAATCTTTCGAGTTTAACTTCCCTGTTCCCGTCTGAAATTGAATCATTCCTTATCTACTACTTTTCCTTTTATTATAAAATTGGTTGTATCACACAAAAAAAACAAGAATGCTAATATAAACATTCTTGTTTTACATATATTTCTAATAGCTAAACTGGATTTTTTAGCATTTCAATAGTTTTCTTTTACTCTTATAGCGTTTTTATATACTTTAAGATGTTATCAATATTTTCAGAATTATATTCTGCCTCTGATAAAAGATAGTATCCACTTTTAGAAAAATCAATGTGACCAAGTAAACTTTTTAAGTATGGAGAAATCAAAACCAAAACGCCATCATTTTCTAATAATTCCTCTGGAGATTCAAACCCATGAGTAACTTCTACATTAAAACTCAAATTATTCTCTTTCAATGAATTGTCTATACTTTTTTTTAGCCTCGTTGACCTTTTCTTCAAAAAGAATCCTTCTCTATCTAAACCTGTTGCAAATCCCCTAAATCCCATTGCTAATTTTGGATAAATATAAATTGTTTTCATTATGATCACCCTTTCAAAAGAATTATGATCTTTTTAATTCTAATCATAAATTTCCCTCCACCACAGATTTATGTAATATTAGGGAATGAATTCATTATCCTTCCATTTCATTATATCATGATTTTATAAATGCTTTATCGACAATTTCGCTTAGTCCAGATTTCTCCACATGTATACTCTGCATTGGGACTAGTCATAATCCCAGTACATGTTGCTCTCTGCTAATTCTTGCTGAGACATTCCGCTAAACTTTCTCCTCTTTGTGTTTTGCTTTTTATTTCTCCATTGCTAAATCAATCCCTTTTTTCAGCTCATTATCCCGTATTTCATTTAATATGGTAGTACAATCTCTCACTCTTTCTTCAAAGCGCTAATCAAGTAATGCCATACTCTTTCAATCTCTTTATCAGTTATATCTCCTTTAATTTTTAGGACAACCTGTTCCATGTATTCGCTCGATTTAGGATCCATCTGATATTTAAAGAGTAGTCCTTGCTGTGTAGGTGACAACGATAATATTTCCTGAATATTGTCTTTTCTTATTAGATCGATTGTAATTATTACTTCAGTAGAAGTTCACGCCCAAAATTTAAATTCCATTAGTTATTGCACTTTGTATTAATTTAATTTAACATACAAATGATAACTATCTAACCATTAACTTACAATGAAAATTTTTAATATTATTATATGGGTTCTTTATCCTAAAATCGGGTGGGAAAGTTTTTTAGATAGTAAGTTATCGTATAAAATACAATCGAAGGAGGAGGAATTTTATGGATTTTATGAGGAAATAAACCGCTTGGAAATAATTTATTCCTTTCTGCTATTGCGGATTGTCTCTGATCCTATCTGTACCTCATCGTAAGGGAAGAAGCCGTATAATCAGTAGAAACCCTTGAAAAAGTTAGTTCAGAAAATTTCTAGTAGGAGCGTGTAAAATGAATTTAAAAGAAAAGTTGATATTAATAAAAGAAAATGGATACCAGGCACCCCCCGATACATTCCAGTTGATGCTAGAAATGATAAATAACATCGGTTCTTTGGATGCCCAACTACGTGATGAGCTAATTTATACGACCTTATCACATTGGATTCCTGATAATTCTCTAACAGCAAACGAACTAGAACAACTTCTACCAGTTGTTTTGGATAAAAACCATCTGCTTTTTAAGCTTGGTGAAACAAATACAGACTCTGTCTTCACTCGATCTTTCTCCATGCTAGTCATACCGCTCCTCTTCACAAGGAATAGAGAATCACCATTTCTCTCAAGAGAGCAAATTCATCAGATAAAAGAGAAAGTATTTTACAATGTACAGGAAGAGCGAGATTACCGTGGGTATGACGAAGAAAAAGGCTGGGCTCATGCTATAGCCCATGCAGCAGATGCTTTAGATGATTTGGCCCAATGCTCCGAACTGGATAAAAGTGACCTCTTAACTATCCTCGATTTGGTTTACGAAAAGATGACCATAACAGATCGAGTTTACTCCGATGGGGAAGATGAAAGAATGGTAAAATGTATAATTAGTGTATTAAATAGAAAAATACTTAGTCAGACTCATGTAGAGCAATGGATTCAAAGTTTTGGTGATGTGGAGAAAAATTCAGAATTTCTCCCTGCCTTTAAGCAAAAAAATAATATAAAGAACTTTTTGAAAAGTTTATACTTTCGAGTTAAATTTTACAATGTAGATGCCGTTCTCTGCTCGACTATCGAGCAAACATTATATAAAGTAGAAAAAGTATACTATTCCTAATTAAAATAAATGAGGGGAAAGCACCCACACTTGTCCGTCTCCACTTCAAATGTGGTAACAGGCAAACAATAGCCCTCAGGGAACATTTTTACTTCACACTTTTCACAGAAAATTTGATTTGCGGGGAATACATAAGTAGACGCTTAGGTCATGAAGACATTGAAACAACAATGAGAACTTATGCACATCTTCTAAAAGAAACCATTGAAGGAAACGATCAATTGGCAATCGATACTTTTACAGAAATGTATCAGTAGAAGAACAATAAACGCCTTACAATGTCCAAATTAAATTTTATTAAAAAAGCTCATGTTTGAAAAATAAACATGGACTTTTTTTGTTTTGCTTCCCTTAATCAATCCCGTTTAATTATAATAATCTGTTATTATTAACCTAATTACATAATATAAAGCAATATATAATTACATAATCATACAAATTACAATGAGGAGTTAATAGAATGAAAAGAAAAACAAAATCGACTACTATTATCATTGTAATAGCAGCCATCATCGGTGCAGCTTTTGCTTACACTCAATTCACAAATCCAATAGAAAAACCTGCTCAACCTGCTCACTTTCAACAAAAACAATTGTTGTTGAAGGTGACGGAGCAATTCTCGAAAGTAAAACAAAAGAAGAATTGCTTTATCCTGACAACTTAATAGAAGACAAAATAAATGAAGCCATTCACAGCATGTCTCACCAAAAGGTTCAATCTGGTGCTCAATGGGGTCACGAGCAAATAACACAAGAAAAGGTTGACCGATTGTTGGCTGTATGTAAAATGAACGATTATGAACATAACGATCTTTACATTCCAATATTGGAAAGATGGTCGAAAGGTGATTTTTCAAACGCCGTTGACGACCATAATAAAATTTGGAAATTACAACAAGGCGGAGGTGAAGAAGCCCTAGGAAAAGCAACTCGTTTGTCAACGCCAGAGGAGGAAGGGTATTATATAAAAGAATATTTCGAAAATAAAAAATAGGGAAATTTTCTATTTGTCTGCTATTTTTCAATTTATTATCATAATACTAATTACTAAAATCCACCAATTACTAAGATACAAAAAAATTATCGGCGGAGGGTTTTATATATGGAAGAAAGACCGCTAACAGACAAAGAACTTTATCACTTAAATATCGCTTTGAACGCAAAAGCCTATGGATTGAAGAACGTGTACAAGAAGAGTTTGGCGATTGAATTGATAAAATTGGCCCATGACCGTTCCCATACAATGAGAAACAAGCGCGACAACAAGTTTCTAAATTTTTACATCCATTGAGACTCCTGAGTTTATTCAAGACTTAATAGAAATGACCACAAATAAATCACGAGATCAATAACATCACAAAACGTCATTTACTTAACCGTAGTGACGTTTTTTCTTTTGGGTTATATTCCCTATTATTCTATTGGACAATCAACTATCGAAGTCGGGATATTAACAGCAATTGTTGCATACAAAGGCTCTGTTACACTACCTCCGCACACTACTTGAATTGATTTTGTAGTGTAAAGGAACACAAAAAAGACTCCACACAATTAAGTGTGAAGCCTTGATACGTAGCATTCTATTGCTAGTTTTAGATACCGGTGGTCGGGGTCGAACCGACACTCCAAAGGAACACGATTTTGAGTCGTGCGCGTCTGCCAATTCCGCCACACCGGCATAATGGCGATAAAAAAAATCGGATAAACCGATTAGCAGTTAAAATATGGAGGCGGCAACCGGATTTGAACCGGTGATAAAGGTGTTGCAGACCTGTGCCTTACCACTTGGCTATGCCGCCATCATACTTGGAGCGGAAGACGAGGTTCGAACTCGCGACCCCCACCTTGGCAAGGTGGTGTTCTACCACTGAACTACTTCCGCAAAAAATGGCTGGGGTACCTGGATTCGAACCAGGGCATGACGGAATCAAAATCCGTTGCCTTACCGCTTGGCTATACCCCAAAAGATAATTAGATAAAAATGGGGCGACTGATGGGAATCGAACCCACGAATGCCTGAACCACAATCAGGTGCGTTAACCACTTCGCCACAACCGCCATAATTACTATTTGGTATTATTCTAATTTAAAATTAAATGGGGCGACTGATGGGAATCGAACCCACGAATGCCTGAACCACAATCAGGTGCGTTAACCACTTCGCCACAACCGCCATAAAATTAAATTGGCAGGGGCAGTAGGAATCGAACCCACATCAAAGGTTTTGGAGACCTCTATTCTACCGTTAAACTATGCCCCTATTAGATTAAAACTGGTGGAGGGGGACGGATTCGAACCGCCGAACCCTAAGGAGCGGATTTACAGTCCGCCGCGTTTAGCCACTTCGCTACCCCTCCGGGAATACATGGTGCCGGCGATAGGAGTCGAACCCACGACCTACTGATTACAAGTCAGTTGCTCTACCAACTGAGCTACACCGGCAAAAAAACATGATGGGTCAGGACGGAATCGAACCGCCGACACTTAGAGCTTCAATCTAATGCTCTACCAACTGAGCTACTGACCCATGTTATTAAAATAAATGGCGGTCCCGACCGGGATCGAACCGGCGATCTCCTGCGTGACAGGCAGGCATGTTAACCGCTACACCACGGGACCATTTGGTTGCGGGGGCCGGATTTGAACCAACGACCTTCGGGTTATGAGCCCGACGAGCTACCACTGCTCCACCCCGCGATAATGATATATACTATTGTAAAAAATAATGGTGGAGGATGACGGGCTCGAACCGCCGACCCTCTGCTTGTAAGGCAGATGCTCTCCCAGCTGAGCTAATCCTCCATCTGGGTATTTAAATGGTGACCCCTACGGGATTCGAACCCGTGTTACCGCCGTGAAAGGGCGGTGTCTTAACCACTTGACCAAGGGGCCAACTATTGGAACAAATCAAAGTGCTGGCGGAGAGTAAGGGATTTGAACCCTTGAGACAGTGTTAACCGCCTACACGATTTCCAATCGTGCTCCTTCGGCCACTCGGACAACTCTCCAAGAATGGCTCCGAAGGCAGGACTCGAACCTGCGACAACCTGATTAACAGTCAGGTGCTACTACCAACTGAGCTACTTCGGAATAATTTTAGTATATAGCCTAGCGACGTCCTACTCTCACAGGGGGAAGCCCCCAACTACCATCGGCGCTAAAGAGCTTAACTTCCGTGTTCGGTATGGGAACGGGTGTGACCTCTTTGCCATCATCACTAGACTATTTGAAAGACAATACTTATTATAACATATCTTATAAAAATTACAAGTATATTATAATATTTTATTCTTTCAAAACTGGATAAACGTGCATTGAATGTTTCAAACGTTTTGGTTAAGTCCTCGATCGATTAGTATTCGTCAGCTCCATGTGTCACCACACTTCCACCTCGAACCTATCTACCTCATCGTCTTTGAGGGATCTTACTTACTTGCGTAATGGGAAATCTCATCTTGAGGGGGGCTTCATGCTTAGATGCTTTCAGCACTTATCCCGTCCACACATAGCTACCCAGCGATGCCTTTGGCAAGACAACTGGTACACCAGCGGTGTGTCCATCCCGGTCCTCTCGTACTAAGGACAGCTCCTCTCAAATTTCCTACGCCCACGACGGATAGGGACCGAACTGTCTCACGACGTTCTGAACCCAGCTCGCGTACCGCTTTAATGGGCGAACAGCCCAACCCTTGGGACCGACTACAGCCCCAGGATGCGATGAGCCGACATCGAGGTGCCAAACCTCCCCGTCGATGTGGACTCTTGGGGGAGATAAGCCTGTTATCCCCGGGGTAGCTTTTATCCGTTGAGCGATGGCCCTTCCATGCGGAACCACCGGATCACTAAGCCCGTCTTTCGACCCTGCTCGACTTGTAGGTCTCGCAGTCAAGCTCCCTTGTGCCTTTACACTCTACGAATGATTTCCAACCATTCTGAGGGAACCTTTGGGCGCCTCCGTTACCTTTTAGGAGGCGACCGCCCCAGTCAAACTGTCCGCCTGACACTGTCTCCTGCCCCGCTAAGGGGCATGGGTTAGAATTTCAATACAACCAGGGTAGTATCCCACCGACGCCTCCTTCGAAGCTGGCGCTCCGAGATCTCTGGCTCCTACCTATCCTGTACAAGTTGTACCAAAATTCAATATCAGGCTACAGTAAAGCTCCACGGGGTCTTTCCGTCCTGTCGCGGGTAACCTGCATCTTCACAGGTACTATAATTTCACCGAGTCTCTCGTTGAGACAGTGCCCAGATCGTTACGCCTTTCGTGCGGGTCGGAACTTACCCGACAAGGAATTTCGCTACCTTAGGACCGTTATAGTTACGGCCGCCGTTTACTGGGGCTTCAATTCGCAGCTTCGCTTGCGCTAACCACTCCTCTTAACCTTCCAGCACCGGGCAGGCGTCAGCCCCTATACGTCACCTTACGGTTTTGCAGAGACCTGTGTTTTTGCTAAACAGTCGCCTGGGCCTATTCACTGCGGCTCTCATGCGCTTGCACGCTCAAGAGCACCCCTTCTCCCGAAGTTACGGGGTCATTTTGCCGAGTTCCTTAACGAGAGTTCTCTCGCACACCTTAGGATTCTCTCCTCGACTACCTGTGTCGGTTTGCGGTACGGGCACCTCTCACCTCGATAGAGGCTTTTCTTGGCAGTGTGAAATCAGGAACTTCGTCCATACGGACTCGCCATCACAGCTCAACGTTACAGTGTGCGGATTTGCCTACACACACGCCTTACTGCTTGGACGCGCATATCCAACAGCGCGCTTACCCTATCCTACTGCGTCCCCCCATTTCTCAAACGGTGAGGAGGTGGTACAGGAATATCAACCTGTTGTCCATCGCCTACGCCTATCGGCCTCGGCTTAGGTCCCGACTAACCCTGAGCGGACGAGCCTTCCTCAGGAAACCTTAGTCATACGGTGGACGGGATTCTCACCCGTCTTTCGCTACTCATACCGGCATTCTCACTTCTAAGCGCTCCACCAGTCCTTCCGGTCTGACTTCAACGCACTTAGAACGCTCTCCTACCACTGACATCGTAGATGTCAATCCACAGCTTCGGTGAATCGTTTAGCCCCGATACATTTTCGGCGCAGCGTCACTCGACCAGTGAGCTATTACGCACTCTTTAAATGATGGCTGCTTCTAAGCCAACATCCTGGTTGTCTGTGCAACGCCACATCCTTTTCCACTTAACGATTACTTTGGGACCTTAGCTGGTGGTCTGGGCTGTTTCCCTTTTGACTACGGATCTTATCACTCGCAGTCTGACTCCCGTGTATAAATATCTGGCATTCGGAGTTTGTCTGAATTCGGTAAACCGGGATGGCCCCCTAGTCCAAACAGTGCTCTACCTCCAGTATTCTCATCACGAGGCTAGCCCTAAAGCTATTTCGGAGAGAACCAGCTATCTCCAAGTTCGATTGGAATTTCTCCGCTACCCACACCTCATCCCCGCACTTTTCAACGTGCGTGGGTTCGGGCCTCCAGTAAGTGTTACCTCACCTTCACCCTGGACATGGGTAGATCACCTGGTTTCGGGTCTACGACCACGTACTATTTCGCCCTATTCAGACTCGCTTTCGCTGCGGCTCCGCCTTCTAAAGCTTAACCTCGCACGTAATCGTAACTCGCCGGTTCATTCTACAAAAGGCACGCTATCACCCATTAACGGGCTCTAACTACTTGTAGGCACACGGTTTCAGGATCTCTTTCACTCCCCTTCCGGGGTGCTTTTCACCTTTCCCTCACGGTACTGGTTCACTATCGGTCACTAGGTAGTATTTAGCCTTGGGAGATGGTCCTCCCGGATTCCGACGGAATTTCACGTGTTCCGCCGTACTCAGGATCCACTCAGGAGAGAACGAACTTTCGACTACAGGGCTTTTACCTGCTCTGGCGGACCTTTCCAAGTCGCTTCATCTAACTCGCTCTTTTGTAACTCCGTATTGAGTGTCCTACAACCCCAAGAGGCAAGCCTCTTGGTTTGGGCTCTTCCCGTTTCGCTCGCCGCTACTCAGGGAATCGATTTTTCTTTCTCTTCCTCCAGGTACTTAGATGTTTCAGTTCCCTGGGTCTGCCTTCAAGACGCTATGTATTCACGTCAAGATACTACGCGATTAAACGTAGTGGGTTCCCCCATTCGGAAATCTCCGGATCAAAGCTCACTTACAGCTCCCCGAAGCATATCGGTGTTAGTGCCGTCCTTCTTCGGCTCCTAGTGCCAAGGCATTCGCCGTGCGCCCTTAATAACTTAACCAAGTTATTAAGCCTATAAAAAACTTAAAAAATAAATGTGTTTGTTACAATTTCAATGTCGTTTTATCCAGTTTTCAAAGAACAAGTTTTGAAGCATTTCATTCAGAAGAATGAACCTTCAAAACTGAACGCAAAACGTAATCTTACAAACCCAAGGTTTGTATTCCGAAATAATCCTTAGAAAGGAGGTGATCCAGCCGCACCTTCCGATACGGCTACCTTGTTACGACTTCACCCCAATCATCTATCCCACCTTCGGCGGCTGGCTCCAAAAGGTTACCTCACCGACTTCGGGTGTTACAAACTCTCGTGGTGTGACGGGCGGTGTGTACAAGGCCCGGGAACGTATTCACCGCGGCATGCTGATCCGCGATTACTAGCGATTCCGGCTTCATGTAGGCGAGTTGCAGCCTACAATCCGAACTGAGAACGACTTTATCGGATTAGCTCCCTCTCGCGAGTTGGCAACCGTTTGTATCGTCCATTGTAGCACGTGTGTAGCCCAGGTCATAAGGGGCATGATGATTTGACGTCATCCCCACCTTCCTCCGGTTTGTCACCGGCAGTCACCTTAGAGTGCCCAACTAAATGATGGCAACTAAGATCAAGGGTTGCGCTCGTTGCGGGACTTAACCCAACATCTCACGACACGAGCTGACGACAACCATGCACCACCTGTCACCGTTGCCCCCGAAGGGGAAACTATATCTCTACAGTGGTCAACGGGATGTCAAGACCTGGTAAGGTTCTTCGCGTTGCTTCGAATTAAACCACATGCTCCACCGCTTGTGCGGGCCCCCGTCAATTCCTTTGAGTTTCAGTCTTGCGACCGTACTCCCCAGGCGGAGTGCTTAATGCGTTAGCTGCAGCACTAAGGGGCGGAAACCCCCTAACACTTAGCACTCATCGTTTACGGCGTGGACTACCAGGGTATCTAATCCTGTTTGCTCCCCACGCTTTCGCGCCTCAGTGTCAGTTACAGACCAGATAGTCGCCTTCGCCACTGGTGTTCCTCCAAATCTCTACGCATTTCACCGCTACACTTGGAATTCCACTATCCTCTTCTGCACTCAAGTCTCCCAGTTTCCAATGACCCTCCACGGTTGAGCCGTGGGCTTTCACATCAGACTTAAGAAACCACCTGCGCGCGCTTTACGCCCAATAATTCCGGACAACGCTTGCCACCTACGTATTACCGCGGCTGCTGGCACGTAGTTAGCCGTGGCTTTCTAATAAGGTACCGTCAAGGTACAGCCAGTTACTACTGTACTTGTTCTTCCCTTACAACAGAGTTTTACGAACCGAAATCCTTCTTCACTCACGCGGCGTTGCTCCATCAGGCTTTCGCCCATTGTGGAAGATTCCCTACTGCTGCCTCCCGTAGGAGTCTGGGCCGTGTCTCAGTCCCAGTGTGGCCGATCACCCTCTCAGGTCGGCTACGCATCGTCGCCTTGGTGAGCCGTTACCTCACCAACTAGCTAATGCGCCGCGGGCCCATCCTATAGCGACAGCCGAAACCGTCTTTCAGTGTTTCACCATGAGGTGAAACAAATTATTCGGTATTAGCCCCGGTTTCCCGGAGTTATCCCAAACTATAGGGTAGGTTGCCCACGTGTTACTCACCCGTCCGCCGCTAACGTCGAAGGAGCAAGCTCCTTCTCTGTTCGCTCGACTTGCATGTATTAGGCACGCCGCCAGCGTTCGTCCTGAGCCAGGATCAAACTCTCCATAAAAGAAATTTGATTAGCTCAAATTGTTTTGCTGGCATCAATTTTGATGTCCAAAATTTTTGTTTCGTTCACTAACCGAAGCTAGCTACTTAAAACTTTATTGATTACGTTTTGCTTGTTCAGTTTTCAAGGTTCATTGTTTAAGTCGTTTTTTTCAGCGACTCCTTTATATTAACATCTCATTCAAAACATGTCAACAACTTTTTTAAAAAGTTTTTTGTGTTTCTTTCTGAGTTGTTCGTTATGTCTTAGCGACAATTAATATAATACAATACTAAAATACCATCCGTCAACTACTTTTCTAAAATCAGAACCACCAGTATAACTGGTGGTTTGCTCTGCGCGTGAAACGCTGGGGTACTGGCCCATGTCTAAAGACATTCTGAATGGTCCGTCAACCGCACTCCGTTTTCACACAAACCGCTAAAGCGGCTTACTTATTTTTTCTTTCTCTTGATTTCTTCTCCTGTGAATGGGTCAATGAATTCTTTCATCGTCATTTGATCTTGCAGGATATCTTCTTGTAATTGATTTTTTATATACTCCTGTATCTTTTTCTTATTTCGGCCGACTGTATCCACATAGTATCCTCGACACCAGAATTGACGATTACCGTATTTATACTTTAAATTTGCATGTCGGTCGAAAATCATTAGACTACTCTTCCCTTTTAAATAACCCATGAACGCAGATACACTCAATTTCGGAGGAATACTTACCAACATATGAATATGGTCAGGACAGGCTGTTGCCTCTATGATTTCTACATCTTTTCTTTCACATAATTGGCGCAATATTCTTCCAACATCTGCTTTAATTTGACCATAAATAATCTGCCTTCTATACTTTGGCGCAAAGACGATATGATACTTACAATTCCACGTTGTATGTGCTAAACTTTTATTATCCATTTATGGTGGCTCCTTTCGTACGAAGTCGGTTGACTAGACCTGACTTTATTGTACGTTTGGAGTTTTTTTATTGTCCATAGCTAAAAGCTTTCCGGAACCCCCTGCATAGCAGGGGGTTTTCAAAGCACACAAAAAATATCGAGGTATTTTTAAATACCTCGATTACAAGCATACTACAGTCATTACCCCATTTCTAGAGCATCTTTATTTACCTTGTAATGACGGTGAAATATTCTATCATTTTTCGCAGCAATTGGTTCTATTTGAATATAGCCTTTATCCACTAAATACTCAACAAACACTTCTAGATCTACTGAGTAATTTACGAGCTCATGATGGTCATGCAGTTCTTGAATGGTCCACATTTCTTTTGTTTGCATAACTTCTAATATATGCTGTGCTCCATCTCGTGTACGAGAGTGAATTAAAAACTCACTTGCTAAAAACAACAATTCTAAGCGCTTTTCTATTGGTTCATTACTTGTCACTAGCTCTTCATACAGCTTATAGATAGCCGGCTCAATTTTTTTCACTTGTGCCCAAACAGTTACTTCAGGATACAGGCCACTATCGATAATAGATAAACGGCCTAGATGATGTAGAGAATCAACAACGTGATTATAAGCATCTAAGTAACTTCCTTTATCGAAGTATTCTTTCCCTTCCAAATAGCGCCGAATTAACTTTGAAAATTGAATACCTGTTTTAATTTTACGGCCGCTATACGGAAATTCCTGCAATTCTATTTTTAATTTATGCAGAAATTCATTCCGATCAAATAGTACTCTACCGAAGAATATCCAATCGACGACCTTCCTATTTGAACCGATGAGTAACCATTTTCGAATTAATTTCTCCGTAACAGTATGTAGAGCGATTTTATTTCCTTCATATAAGTAATGTTTTGAAAAGACTGGTTGCTCTGCTTCTTTTACAATAATGAGTAAAACTGTATCAAATGTATCTGTAACGTTACTTTGTTCTTCACGCTTTTCCACTAAAATTACGCCTAATGTATTCGACTGACTCGCACGTTCTTGATATATTGGACGCAGTACTTGCTCCATGTTCAGCCCCCCTTTATTCATATAGGTTCTTTTGTTCCGTTAAAAATTCGACATACTCTAAAAGTATTCCTTCTTTCATTCAGTTCAAAGCTAAAATACTTTGCCCTTATATGTTATAGTAGATTTTAGATTGGGAGGCAAGATGAAATATGAAACCTTATAAAAGTAAAATTAATAAAATACGTTCATTCGCATTAGCACTAATCTTTTTTGGTTTTATTGTCATGTACGGAGGCATTTTCTTTAAAAATAGCCCGATATTAGTTTTAATTTTCATGTCTTTAGGTGTTCTTTGTATTATCGGTAGTACAGTTGTATATGCTTGGATCGGATTACTATCAACAAGAGCTGTTCAAGTTGAGTGTCCTAATTGCCATAAACATACAAAGGTTTTAGGCCGAGTAGATATGTGCATGTACTGCAATGAGCCATTAACACTTGATCCTACTCTAGAAGGTAAAGAGTTTGATCAATCCTATAATAGTAAAACAAAAAAATCCTAGCCCTTTTTTAAGAGCTAGGATTTTTATTGTACTTTTGCAGTAGCTGCTTTACATGATGGACAAGTGCCGTATATCTCTAAACGATGCGAATGCACATCAAAGCCTGTTACCTGTGATGCAAAATGCTCTATTTCGTCGAGTCCAGGATAATGGAAATCGACGATCTTACCACAGCATTCACAAATCATATGGTAATGATCGTTTGTCACGAAATCAAAGCGACTTGAAGCATCCCCGTAAGTTAGCTCTTTCACAAGACCTACTTCACGAAATACACGCAGGTTGTTATAAACAGTCGCTACACTCATATTAGGGAACTTGCCCTCAAGTGCTTTATAAATTTCATCGGCAGTAGGATGTGCCATTGATTGAATTAGATATTCCAAAATAGCATGACGCTGAGGAGTAATACGTACACCAGTTGTTTTCAACGTGTCCAGTGCATCTTGTAAATGCGTTGCAGACATCGTCATGCACCTCTTCCATAAGTATTATTAATTTATAATTGTTATAAATAGTGTATCCAATTCGTACTACTTCGTCAACAATCACACATTGCTTATTCTCAATAAATCAATGGTTATTCCTTAATATCCTCTTGATAAATCCATAACATTTTCTAAATCAGTGTCACCCTTTAGCCATTTTATTAGGCTTGGCTTGAAAATTTCTAAGCTGCGCTCAACATAACGAGAAGAATGACTTGATACATGAGGTGATACTATGACATTTGGTAATGTCCATAATGGATTGTCAGATGACAGAGGTTCCTCTTCAAATACATCTAAAACTGCGTGTCCTATTTGCTTTGTTTCAATCGCTTGAATGAGCACCTTTTCATCAACTAAATTACCTCGACCAAAATTCATGAAAATCGCACTATTTTTCATTGCAGCAAAATGCGCTTCTTTTAATAAATGGGTCGTTTCTTTTGTTTTTGGTAGCACAGAAATAACAATATCCGCATTAGGTAGCGCTTCTTTTAAATGGGCAAAGCTAATCATCGTATCCATATAAGCCGCTTCTTTTCCAGAGCGGTTACAGCCAATCGTCTTCACGCCAAAAGCTTGCAATAAACGCCCAACTTCCGAACCAATGGCACCTGGTCCCAAAATAAGTGCCGTACTATCTCGTAATTCCGTTTGCTGCGCTTTTTTCGACCATTCACCTTTCTTTTGCTGCTCATACACCCAAGGCAAAGCTCGTTTAATCGCTAAAATATGGGCGAGCATCGACTCAGCCATAGGTGTTTTATGAATGCCACGAACATTTGAGACTAGAATCCCACGTTCGATAATAGCCTGAGCTGGCATTTTTTCTATACCCGCCGATGCAACGAAAATCCATTTTAACTTTGTCGCATATTGTATACTTTCTTCTGTTAAATCTTCACCATATGTAACTAATACATCCGCTTGTTGAAGCTCTTCATTTGATAAGCCCTTTTCGAAGATAAATTCAACCTGTGGAAATTCTGCTAATAATGGCTCTCGTAAATCTGGTCTAGGTTCAAATGTAAAATAGATTCTCATTGTGCTGCCTCCTGTTCTGCTAAATATGTGTAAACTTCTTCAATATGATTTTTTACTCGAACTTTACGCCAAGCTTTTACAAGCTTACCCTCCGTATCAATTAAAAACGTTGAACGCTCTATGCCCATATATTCACGTCCATACATTTTCTTTAAAACCCATACATCATATGCTTCAGCAATTGCATGATCCTCATCAACTAATAATGAAAATGGTAAACCATGCTTATCAATAAATTTTGTATGTTTGTTTGCATTATCTGGGCTAACACCAAGAACAACAGCATTTAAATGACTGAAGTCCTCAAATTTATCGCGAAAATCACATGCCTCTGTCGTGCAGCCTGGTGTCATATCCTTTGGATAAAAGTATAAAATAACATTCTTTCCTTTAAAATCAGCTAAATGCACCATCTCGCCCTTTTCATTCATTAGAGAAAAATCCGGCGCCTTTTGTCCTTCTAGTAAAGTCATACAATCTCCTCCTCTGTAGGTTCTATTTTACTCTAAGTAACAAATCAAGTCATATCTCTTAATTTCTTTGGATTTCTTACAGCGATAGGTCTACAATAGATTACGTATAAAAAGTTAGGAGGCAATTCTATGAATCATGCAAAATCTGAAGCAATACATGCAGAGGCATTACAGCATATTGTTGGTGGTGTAAACAGCCCTTCTCGTTCATATAAAGCAGTAGGTGGCGGTTCTCCTGTAGCTATGGCTCGAGGAAAAGGCGCTTATTTTTGGGATGTAGACGGCAATCGTTATATCGACTATCTAGCAGCATATGGACCAATCGTTACTGGTCATGGCCATCCTCATATTGCAAAAGCAATAACGCATGCAGCTGAAAATGGTACATTGTTTGGGACGCCGACTGAATATGAAGTTACTTTCGCAAAAATGTTAAAGGAAGCCATTCCTTCAATGGATAAAGTACGTTTTAACAACTCTGGTACAGAGGCTGTTATGACAACGATTCGTGTGGCACGTGCCTATACAGGGCGTACAAAAATCATGAAATTTGCTGGTTGCTACCACGGTCACTTCGATTTAGTATTAGTAGCTGCAGGATCAGGTCCAGCAACATTAGGAACACCAGACTCAGCAGGTGTGACAACTTCGACTGCTGAAGAAGTTATTACTGTACCTTTTAATAATCCTGAAGCCTTTACAGAAGCCATGAATAAATGGGGCGAAGAGATTGCAGCTATTTTAATCGAGCCAATTGTAGGAAACTTTGGTATTGTTGAACCGCATCCTGGCTTCCTTGAATTAGTACACGCTACTGCAAAAGAAAAAGGGGCCTTAACAATTTACGATGAAGTCATCACGGCCTTCCGATTCCACTATGGTGGCGCTCAAAATTTACTTGGCCTCACACCTGATTTAACTGCACTTGGTAAAGTTATTGGTGGTGGTTTACCAATCGGTGCATATGGCGGACGTAAAGAGATTATGGATACTGTTGCCCCACTCGGTCCAGCCTACCAAGCGGGTACGATGGCTGGAAATCCCGCATCTATGCAAGCGGGTATTGCCTGCCTAGAAGTGCTACAAACACCAGGCATTTACGAGGAAATGGATAGATTGGGTGGAATTTTAGAAGAAGGCATTTTAGCTGCTGCTAAAAAACATGACGTAACCATCACGTTAAATCGTCTCAAAGGGGCGCTGACTATTTACTTTACAGACGTGAAAGTAGAAAACTATGAGCAAGCTGAAAACTCTGACGGTGAAATATTCGGACGCTTCTTTAAACTTATGCTTGAACAAGGCATTAATCTAGCTCCTTCTAAATATGAAGCATGGTTCTTAACAACTGAGCATACAGAAGCAGACATTCAGGAAACAATTAAAGCAGTAGATACTGCGTTTTCACAATTGTAATCATGACAATAAAAAGGCGACTTGCTAGTAGAAGTCGCCTTTTTATTATTCATCCGTGCAAATCTATGTATTTTATGAGCACTTCCTTCTATAATGTAAAGAAGCTAAAAAATATTAGACAGAAAGGACATCTTTATGAAATTAGGTGCCCGTGTATTTAAAACTGGTGTAGCTATCGTATTTGCATTATTTATAGCAGAGTTGTTAAAACTGCCTTCACCTGTTTTTGCTGGAATTGCAGCCATTTTTGCTATTCAGCCTTCTATTTATCGTTCTTATCAAACCATTGTAGAGCAAGTACAAGCGAATATTATAGGTGCGACAATTGCCGTCATTTTCGGCTTACTTTTTGGCCATCATGTTGTTGCCATTGGTATAGCCGTCATAATAGCTATTGGTTTAATGTTGAAGTTTAAACTTGAAAAATCACTTTCGCTAGCGTTGGTATCAGTCGTAGCTATTATGGAATTTCAAGGGGATGACTTTTTAACGTTTGGTTTGATACGCTTTGTTACGATATTAGTTGGGGTATTAGCAGCATTTGTTGTTAACCTTGTGTTCTTACCACCAAAATATGAGATAAAACTATTTCGCAAAATTTATATTTTACAAGATGATATTATTCGTTGGACACGACTGGCTGTACGTCAAGCTTCTGAGCATACATCCACAAAGACAGCATTAAGTAAGTTTAAGAACCGTATGTTACGAGTGGATACGCTGTATGATTTATATAAGGAAGAGCGTAATTACTTTAAAAATAAAAAATATGTGAAAGCACGCAAACTAGTAGTCTATCGACAAATGATTTTAACTTCCAAGAAAAGCTTGGAATTGCTACAGCGTTTGCATAATCACGAAAACGAATTAGCTCAGCTCCCTACACAATTTCACTTAATGATTCAGGAGAGACTTGATTCCTTGCTAACGTACCACGAACAATTGCTGTTAAAATATACAGGGAAATTAAAACCTGAGCATTCCGAGTGGAGCAAAAGCATCGACTATGTCCAACGTAATGAATTAATGGAAATTTTCATTAAACAAGTCAACTTTGCTCGTGAAGAGGGCGATACGGAGTTTTCTAGCTATCACCTACTCTATATTTTATCGCGTATTTTAGATTATGAGGAAAACCTAGAACATCTAGATACACTCATCGTGTCCTACCAAAGCTATCATGGACATGAAATCAATGTAGAATTTGAAGAAGAATTCATTTAGCTAGCATTTTATGGCAACAGATTACCTTGATTCAGGGGGGCTTTTGAACACCCATTGAATGAAGATCACTCTGTTGCTTTTTTTATACAAAAAAAACCTCCAAGTAGTGCTCTACTTAGAGGAATAGAAGCTAATGACGCAATGTTAACAGCTGTTGCTCTGCTTGCTGGCGTTTGACCGTTTGCTCATCACGTAATTGCTGATAATTGGCAATACCTGAAACAATAGTATCCCACATTTCTTCAAGAGTCTGCGTTGTGCTTGATTGTTGAGCCATGGCAGTACTTAGTTGCACTGCTTCATTGCTGGCTCCTCCAAATTGCTTCATACGGTTTTCAAACGCTGATGCAGATTGACTTTGTAATTGTTGACGCCTGTCATTCACTGCATTTATTAACCCCATTTTAAAAACAGGTATGGTCTTAACAAAAGCACCATTAATCTGTTCAATTAATTCACGATTGCCATTTCGTAGCATCTCGATTTGAGGGGCTGTTATAATCGCCACCATACGCGATTTATCTAACTCATCTATTTTTTGCTGGAGCAACTCTGCAATTGCTTGCAAACGATTTAGCTCCATTTTCGCCAGCTGATTACCTGTGTCGCTCTGTTTTTCATACATCGGAATCAATGTTGTTTGGACCTCATGTAGTTTCATATCAGTTGCTACGATATACTTTTCTAGTTCAAGGTAGTACATTAGGTCTTCTTGATATAAGCGTGCAAGTACTCGATTATCCTTTGCTAATTCCTCTTCCATCAGCACAAATTGATAATGGATTTTCTCAATGTCTCTACCCAGTCCATTGTATTTCGTAAATAGATCGCCATCATTTTTAGTCTTACGTGCAAATAGCTTTTTAAAAAAGCCCTTTTGTTCAGCAAAATCTTGTTTGTCGAATGTCTGCATAAGTGCTTCAAGTTGCTTAAATAATTCATTTGATTCGAAAGTTGTTGACTGGGTGATGATTGCTAAAATTTGATCGGCAAATGTAGCTAATTTTGTTGCTGGCTCTTTTCCCAATGCCAATAGCTCTATCTGATTTTTTATATTGATTTGATTGGCAATTTGCTGTACCTCTGCATGGTCCCGTAGCTGTTCTTTGACGGCTTCTGCTGTTTCTAGTGTCAGCTGCTCCAGCGTCAACGAGTTATTTGACATTCGTGTCGCCTCCTTCCTATCATCAGAAAAAACGATTAAAGAGTTTTTTTATGATTTTGTCGGGTGCTTTTTTTTGCTGCTTTGGTTCTTCATAGTGCAAGTCAAATAGCATATGTTCTAATCGGTGTACATCATAACTATCCTCTTGCAAATGCTTTTCTAAATCTAGTTGACCTGTCGGATTGTAAAAAACAATGTCCATACCAAATCGATTTAAAAAGGCCAATAACGCCATATCCTCACGTGATAAAGCTGGTTGTTGAGGTGCTTGGTATAATACCAGCTTCGGTACCTCTTGGGAATAATCAAAGCTTTGTAGTAATCGTAGAATCTCCTGTGGAATCATCGTCATTTGTTTAAATAAAAATAACTGTAAATCATATAAGGTCTCATTTGGTTGTTGTTTCAGCATGGGCTGCTCACAGGAAGTTTTTATCGTGTGGGCAATCGCACGCTGTAGCTCCAATGTTAACTCACCATATTGCCACCAATCACTTTGCATAATACGCTCTACTGACAGCTCTCCATTCACTAGGCAATGCTTATAGTGAAAGTGGAAATTGGCTCTGCTCGTTGCTGCATAAGGGAATTTCTGGACAAAAACAGTTTGCGGATTTGCTAATAACTGATGCATATAATGCCAGTATTCTTCACGTTGGCTCGAAACCCCACTAATTTTTGCAAATATGACTGGAATGGCAATCTCATCCCCAACCACTTCAAACTGTGGTCGAACCAAAGCTTTCTCTTTTGCATAAATAAAAATATCATCATATGTCATCCGTAATGTTAAGGAACGCGGCATAAAATCTTTAAACTGCCAAGGCTTATAGACACCTGATTGCTGATCATGCATTAATTGTTCAAAATGCTGACTAGAACGATATCCGACCGTTGCCTGCCGGTCACGCAACTTATCAGGGAATGGCTGTAAAGTTGTTTGATTGGTATATGCGTAAGTGATGGAGAATGTATCATTAGGATCAATCTCTGCCAATTCATCTATTTTAGTTGGATGAAAAATCAATACATCACAGCCAAGCTCCATTAATAGTAATAAAAAATAGCGCTGACTAAGAGTTGCTTCCCCGTACCAAACAACTTTAGGAAAATCATCTGTTGGTTTCATGGATTTTGTCCATAGAATCCAATGGTTTTTTAGCCATTTCACCATATCAATTAAAAAACGGCGAAAGTCATTTGCTAGTAAACCTAACGATTGCTGTTTTTGAAAGAGCTCTACTACTTTAATGGTTGCTAACTGTAAATGGCGATTCATTACACTGTCATCATGCTTAGGAATTAATTGATAACCATACATCATTGCCACTAAACGATTAATAGATAGTCCTTGTGGTGTTTGTTGATGCTGCGAAAGGATCGTTTGTATTGCTTGAAAGTCTTTTGGTTCAATATGTTTATTTAATTCCTCACTTAAAATATGGATGTTAGCGTTTTGTGACAATGTAAATAATGAATTGAAATAATCATCTTCTTCGATTGGTACGCCTAATACACGAACAGCAATTCTACTAAAGCTCACTTGTTGCTCTGTTATTTCATAAAATGCACGATCCTTTGGTGAATCTTGAAACGCCTGTAGCCAATCATCAGGATGACGCTCCAACACTGATTTAATTGTGATTGTTTGCATACAAACGCACCTCCTAAAAATCATCCTCAGCCTATGCTGAAGCATTCATTTGTCATTGAATGCCTCTACCTAATGACAACGAAAAATATTTGAACATCTATACGACCGTTTGTTGTGAAGCCATTTGTAAAACCGTTTCCAATAGGTCTTTTGTAAATGCTTCACCATTGTGAGGCGAGTAAGTTGTATTTTGTAAAACTTTTGGCTGTTTATCCTTTAAATCTCCATGATTTGGTGTATAAGCTAAATCAGCCATTGCAAGCATTCCATAATCCATAATAGAATCACCTGCTGCGATATGCACATCATATGTACAGAACTCTTTTATATATTCTATGGCCGCTTCCTTTGTCAGTACCTTAGGCATAAAATATAATTTTTTACCTTGTAGAAGCACATACCAACCATGAACATCGAACTCTTGAATCATTGCTTGTAATTCATCGGAAGGTAAAATTTCAATATCCACATGATGTACGTAAAAAAGATCATCTATATACAAAGAGCGTTGTAGCCATGTATCAGATTTAACCCTATCAAATAGCTTTAGCATATCCTTACGAGGGATCGAAGAATCTTCAATACGTCTAGATAATGTTTGCGTCCATTTTTCATATGGCTGACCCTTTTCTACTATTGTACCCCCATTGCTTGTAATTGCAAAAGCAGGGCATAAATCATGAATAAAATGGATTCTCTTATATTGATGCAATGCTCTTGTCGTAACAGGTACAAATAATGTTTGTTGGTGTACCTGTTGCAATAGGGGTGCTGTTGCCTGTGTCATCATACTCATTGCTTTTTCAGCCTTGTGTTCAACGACCATTGTCTCTGTAGCGGGCGGAAACATCTCCATCATGCGTTTAGAATAAATAAGTGTTCGATCTAAGTCAGATGTAAATAGTATCATCATATTCTCCTCTATAATTCTTTGATTAAACCACAACATGCATAGGACATATTTGAATATTCTTCAACCAATACATTTTTTTCCTGCGCTAGTAATAAAATATGTTTCAATTCATGCATGTACTGTGGATTAATTAAAATCTTCCAAGGTATCCTTCGCAACAAAACTCTTGTTGTTTCACCAACACCAGGCTTAATGAAATGAATATTATCAATACCAAAATCTCGTTGAATTGTTTGCACGGACTTCATGCCCTCCCAAGTAATCGGAGAGGTGTCTTCCTCTTGAATTTGTTGCACGATTGTATTCTGCACTTGTTCAAAACATGTGACGATACGTTCTATGTACAGCTTGGAGACATCTACGGCCTCTAATTCTTTATAGTATTTTGCACCATGAAAGTCGTTCGCATCCATAAACTGCAAATTTAACACCGTTCTACTCACCAATCCAGATACAGTCGAATTTAAACAAGCAGATGGTATTAAAAAATCCTCACGAGTTCCATAAATAGCGGCACAATGTCCCGGATCAGCCAAAACAGCTAAATCAGCACTTAACTGTTTTTGATATTGTAAATTAAACTTTTGGCAGGATTGGATTAATTCATTGGTAATTGCCCCTTTTCCTGTCCAACCATCAATAAATTGAAGACATCCTAGAGGGTGCTGAGTCAAAATATAACGAATCGCCGTTTCATCAAACCCGCGACCACGCAGTATAGAAATGGAGTAATGAGGGACATTCACACGATAACGCATGGATATATACCGTTTGATTAAAATGCCAATAGGTGTACCTGCACGAGCTAAACTCACAAGAATTAAATTTTCTAACCCTCTAGTCTCAATGATTTGTTCTGCTACCACTCCAACGGCGATTGCTATTCTTTCTGCATGAGCATCTAGCGCTTTATAAAAAAGATTCATGTAGGTATTAGATGGTTGTTTCTCCACTGGCAGCATTTCAGAATAATGGATGCCTGATTGAATGAGCTGTTCACGTTTTTCATTATCCATTTCAAGAAATGCACTTCCAATATCACGCAATAAAAAAATAACGTCCTCTGGTGCATAACTCCCCATTTTATCTGGCTGCAAAGTCGATATCATCGCTCTACCTCCAATTCATCCATACTAATCACATATACTTTTGCATTAGTGGCTTCTTGTAATGCCTTTACCACACGAGCAACTACCTCTTCACTTGCTATACGTTCCACAATGAAGAAAAGTTCCGTGTAGGACAGGCTTTGTAGATTATATAAATAATTAGTAACCCCGTTATTCTCTGGACTCTCAAAGGCTATTTTTTCGGTAATCGTATATCCTAAATCGTCTGTACAATAGATTGGACTTCGAGTAGTTGATTGAAAATAAACATTATTTCCTAAATAAGAGGCAATTTGCATAGGAACATACATGAACTCACCCGTGCCAATAACAAGCGCTGGACCATTTGTTCTTAGCTCTTGTAATTGCTTAGCGATAGCTTGTAACGATTTCTTTTGTGCAACATGCTGGTTTGACGTGAGCAAAAACCTCCCTGTCGCTACTAGATAAGGCTGATTATTTACTAAACCATTCTCAGCGACAGATCGATAGAATTTTCGATCAACAGGCACTTGAATTGGCCATAGTGCCATGTCCTCTGTAGCCTGTGTTCGTAAATTTGGCTGCGTGCTTGTTAAGCTTGGAATACCTGAACAGCTAAAATTCCCGCACATAATGGAGATGAATTCGATAGAGATATCCCATTGTACTTCTAATTGCTTAAAGATTGATTGCTGCTGTTCAGAACGCCAATCTAAAATAGATAGTACCGCATATTGTTTCACTAAAGGAAACTTCTGTCTTAATGTCTCAATAATATTAATGACCGTATTTCCAGTAGTAATCTCATCATCTATTAACACAATGCGCTTAGCTTGCAGTAAAAATTCTGGCTCCTCCGTATAAATTCTATGGCTTGTCGCATGTGAATGTTCCTCCTCGAACGTAATAAACGGTTCAAAGTCAGGAAGCACTTCCCTTGTTGTGTGGATATACATAGCATTCGAATGGAAGGCATTAAATACTGCATGACCAAGTGCTGTAGCCGTCTCCGCAAACCCAATAAACAATGTCTCTTCCGTTAACTCTATGGTTCCTTCTACGGATTTTTGTACTTCATCCAAATTTGCTCCGTCTTTTAAAGCTTTTACGACAGCTGACAAAGCCATCTCCTTTTGTCCAATAAGTTGCTGCTGATACAGCATAGCTAGAAGAGTTCCTGTCAGTAAGGGGATTTGCGGATGCACAGCCAAATGTTTGCCTAGAACCGTGCTTACAAACAAAAATTGTCTCTTCTTATTAATCCGAGCTGCCATTCTAAACAGATCGGTTAGCGCAAAATTATGCGGATTGTAGGTAATTTCAATATCAATTGAATAATTCGGTAAAATGCTTAATTTACTCATTTGTTGTTGCATACACACTACCACCTATTTCAGACTGTAATAAAAGTGAGGCAAAATCGACAGATTCATGATAAACACCATAGACATGAGCCTGTTTTAATATTCGCTGTGCCCATCTCATATGTGGCTTGATTTCATTCATCTTATTGGCATAGTGACTTTTCATAACACCTTTACGTCCATCATTATTTTCTATAATACTTAGGGCATCTAGATATTCCTCATACGAAATGGCATAGAGAGCATGCACAACACGAATATGGCTCGGATGAATAATTGTTTTTCCCACTATGCCATTTTGTTTATCCATTAAAACTTCTTTCATTAATCCATCTAAACAATCATCTAACAACGCTTTCCTTGCATCGAGAGCACCTTTCTCACTAAATGGCGTCACTCTTAATGCGGGCTTTAATACACGCTGATTATTAAAATACTCCCACACAGGCCCCGATATAATAAACCCATCTTCCTCACGACCTAAGACATTGACAATATCTGCGATACAATCTCGAATCACACTAATATCATAAATGGTGGAGTCCATACGGCGACGAATTCCGTAAATACCACAGAAATCCGTGGCACCAATTCGTACATTTAATACACGGGCTCTGTAATGATGTAGAACTTCTTTAATGCCTAATAATGCTTCCATACGAGATTCCTTATATAGTACCTCACGACTCTCTAAAATCGGCATACCATATAAAATCAAATCATTTTCTAAAATGGTTTGTTCAAGCAACTCAAAATACCGGGCACCCTGTTCTGCAGTAAACTTCGGAAAGACATAGCCTGTTAATATTTCCTGCTTTTTCCCTAAAGCAGTCGTTAACTTTTGAAATTGCTCAACATGTCGTACTCGAATAAAAAGTAATGGGAGCTCCTGAAGCAATAGCTGTTTTTGCTGATAGAGTGCATATAATTCACTAATATCCTCGATCAACTTAGCTTCACAATCTACTAACTCTGAATCCCCTACTGCATCCTCCAAATCAATGACGAGTGATGTGAGTTCCTTATATTTTTGTGACCGGATCAAACTCACAATCGTAGGCATGGAAGCGGGCATATACAAAGTCGCACCTAAGGCATACGACAAAATATCTGGCGATTCCCACTTAGTAAATGGCTGTGGCTTCTTATAAAATATCGTCTCTGCTTCTGTTGCAAAGTGTTGCATCTAATCCTCTCCCCAATAACTATGCCTTTTGTGAAAAAAGCACTGTATCAGCCTGTTCCACACAGACCAATACAGTGCCTTGTTTACACTGCTGTTTTCTTATTCAACTTGTGAACAACAAATGTTAATAAGAATGCAGCAATTAAAATAATAAAGAAGATTTCATGTGAAAGATGGTAGCCAAAAATACTAGCAAACATTTTCAGTACAATAATGGCAATTAAAATATAGGCAGTCGTTTCAAGCTCTGGTATTCGTTCGATTAATGATAGGAATACACCAGCGATGGTACGCATCATGATAATACCTAAAATGCCTCCTAATAATAGAACCCATACTTGATCTGAGATCGCAAATGCCGCCAAAATAGAGTCTACTGAAAAGGCAATATCCATTAATTCAACTGAAATAACAGTCGCCCAAAAAGTACCAAAGACACGAACCATCCAACCCGTCTTTTTAAACTCGTGTGCTTCTCCTTCATCAGTGCTTTTATTTTTAAAGTGCAGTATGACTAACCACATTAAATAAGTCGCTCCAATTACTTTAACAATAGAGAATTTTACGAGATATACACCAATACCGATGAAGAGAAATCGGAAAAAATAAGCCCCAAACATCCCATACATTAATGCTTTTCTTCGCTGACGTTGCGGTAAATGCTTAACAAGCACCGCTAAAACTAGCGCATTGTCTGCAGACAATAGGCCCTCCATAATAATCAACGAAAAAATAAGGCCCCATGATACTGGATCTGTTAAAACCTGTCCCCACATCTGCCAGTTAAAAAACTGTGCATATGTATTTAATATCTCGTTTATTACATCCACACAAAATCCTCCGTCATGTACCTATATCCTACTAGTTACTGTAGTCCATATGCATTGATTAATGCAGCTAGACCACCCTGGTAACCTGAGCCTACTGCAGCAAATTTCCACTCACCATTATGACGGTACAGTTCACAAAATACTACGGCTGTTTCAATACTGAAGTCTTCTCCTAAATCGTAACGCAATACCTCTGATCCCGACTCTTCGTTCGTCAATCGAACATAGGCATTTAAGACTTGTCCAAAGTTTTGATGACGCCCCTCTGCATCGTAAATTGTTACCGTCACAACAATTTTTTCAATTTGAGGTGATACTTGCTTTAAGTTGACAAGAATTTTTTCATCATCCCCATCTCCTGCACCTGTACGATTATCACCCGTATGGACAACAGATTGGTCTGGGCTCGCTAAATTATTATAGAAGATAAAGTCCTGTTCATTACGACATTTTCCTGAAGCATCTAGTAAAAATACAGATGCATCCAGGTCAAAGTCTTGTCCACCATCAAATTGCTTTACATCCCAGCCTAACCCAATGCCAATGCTATTTAAGCCTGGATCTTGCTTGGTTAAATCGATACGTTGCCCTTTACTTAATTGTATAGCCATTCAAAATCTCCCTTTCTGTTCAAAGATGAAATTTTAATTTACACTTAAGCCATAATCATTACATAAAGCAGCTAAACCACCTTGGTAGCCAGCGCCAATCGCATTAAATTTCCATTCCCCATTATGACGGTATAATTCCCCTACAACAATAGCTGTTTCAATACTGAAATCCTCACCTAAATCATAGCGAATAATTTCTTCGTTGGAAGCAGCATTCATAATACGAATATAGGCATTAGACACCATGCCAAAGTTCTGACTGCGAGACTCTGCATCATGGATTGTTACAGTGAAGGCTAGTCGCTGAACATGTGCAGGTACTTGAGTTAATGCCACTTTCACCACTTCATCGTCACCTTCGCCTACACCCGTTAAATTATCGCCTGAATGCTCAACTGAGCCATTACCACCTGTAGTATTGTTATAAAAAATAAAATCATTTTGATCTGCTACTTTGCCTGTATCAGCAAGTAAAAATACAGATGAGTCTAAGTCAAAATCATGACCACCATCATATTTATTTGTATCCCAGCCTAAACCTACCACAACATTTGTTAATCCTGGATTTGTTTTTGTTAAATCTACCTTTTGACCTTTTTGTAGTGAAATGCCCATAATTTTTATTCCTCCTATTTAGTCAATTATTTATTGATATCTTCGAACAACGTCGCCAAGCTTTATGTCATTTGTTCCCGTACCAACCGCAGCAAACTTCCATTCATTACTATGACGGTAAATTTCTCCACATACTAACGTCGTTAAATTCGAATAATTATCAGTTAAATTATAGCGAATTAGTTCACTTCCTGTCCTGTCATCATACACACGAATATATGCATTATGAATCATGCCGAAGTGTTGATTGCGACCTGCCGCATCATAAATGTTTACAACAAACACAAGCTTGTTATATTGCGTAGGTACAGATGATAGCTCAATTGTAATTACCTCATCATCACCATCGCCATCACCTGTTAAATTATCACCTGAGTGTCGAACAGAACCACAGCTACTTGTTAATTTCCCGAAATAAACAACATCGTCACCCGCTACAACCTTATCATCCTGTAACATTAATACCGAAGCATCACAGTCGATACTTCTGCCACTGCCACTATTTCTACTGGAAAATAAACCACCTAAAAAGCCGCCACTTTTCTCTTGACTTACAGGGTCCCACCCTAAACCTACTTTAATTTTATTTAAACCTGCGTTACCTTTTGTTAAATCAACTCTTTGTCCTTTTTGTAAATTAATCCCCAACTCTAACACCCTCCTCAAATATGTATTTCAAACGAAAGATTTTATGGTAAGCAATAATCTACTAAGCTAAAAGATTTCTACTTAAATTAAGTCTAAAATAACGTGACAAAAAATTCAATTAATGGCTCCGAAAAGGTGTTTTCACTTATTTTTGAAAGCCATTCACACATCTATATATCTTAGAACGTTTTTGCGTTAAAAATGTTCCTTTTATATCCATTTGTACGTTTCGCCAAAACAGCTGAAAAAACCTTCTAACTTGTAGAAGGCTATTGTTCCTATTTACTAACTTTTCATTTTTGGATCAAGTGCATCGCGTAGTCCATCACCCATTAGATTAAAGCCTAGAACGGTTAACATGATAGCTAGACCAGGGAAAATCATCGTCCATGGAGCATTTAATAAAAACTTCCGTGCATCCGCCAGCATTTTTCCCCATTCTGGTGCTGGTGCTTGTGCTCCTAATCCTAGGAAACCTAATGCCGCAGCTTCAATAATAGCTGTCGCAATCGCTAGTGTCCCCTGCACAATTATTGGAGTTATGGAATTTGGCAAAATATGAGAAAATAGAATTCGTGCATCACGCATGCCAATTGCTTTTGCTGCTACAATATATTCCTCTTCCTTGACGCTTAAAACTTTAGAGCGGATTAAGCGCCCAAAATTCGGTACGTTAATAATGGCAATGGCGATTAATGCATTTTGTAAAGATGGACCCAACACTGACACTACTGCAATCGCTAGTAGCATACTAGGGAAAGCTAGCATAATATCAAAAATACGCGAAATAATCGTATCAATCCATTTTCCATAATAGCCTGCAATGATGCCAAGTAAACTGCCAATTATGACGGATAAAATAACTGAGAAAAAGCCTACCCATAACGAAATCCTTGCACCATGAATGATTCTCGAAAAGATATCCCGTCCAAAATCATCCGTTCCAAACCAATGATCAGCGGATGGTGCCAGTAAACGCTTTGTTAAATTTTGTTCATTGATGCCCTGTGGTGCAATGTATGGACCAATGACAGCCAGTAAAATAAAAAATATAACAATTCCTGCTCCTACGAGGGATACTTTGCTCTTCTTAAAGCTACGCCAGCCTTCGAGCCATGGACCTACTGCCTTTTCTCGAACTGGTGCTGCTTCTTTTTTTATATCAATTGCTCCAGTCATCATTGCAACTCCCTTCTATTTGTATTTAATACGTGGATCGACTACTGTGTACAGTAAATCCACGATTAAGTTAATCATGATGAAAATAAATGCAACGATTAGAATACCTGATTGAATAACAGGATAATCCCTAAAGCCAATCGCATCATAAATATAACGACCAATTCCTGGCCAACTAAAAATCGTCTCTGTTAAAATGGCTCCACCTAGCAGTAATCCTGTTTGTAGACCAATTACCGTTAACACAGGGATAACCGCATTCTTTAATGCATGCTTATAAACAACAATAAACATTTTTTGGCCTTTTGCCCTTGCAGTTCGTACATAATCTGAGCGCATAACTTCCAGCATTGAAGACCTTGTGATTCTTGCGATGATAGCCATCGGAATCGTTGCAAGTGCTACTCCTGGTAATATTAATCGCTTTATGACTTCGACGAATTGATCAAAGCGACCTTGAATGAGCGTATCTAGTAAATAAAAATGGGTTATGGCGGTTATTGGATTTCGCACATCTTCTCGACCAGAGGTAGGCAGCCAACCAAGCTTACTACTAAATGTCCACTGCTCCATTAAGCCAAGCCAGAACACAGGTACAGAAACACCGATTAATGCTATAATCATCGCTGTATAATCAAACCATGAATTTTGGAACCATGCAGAAATAATGCCGGCATTCACACCAATAACGATCGCAATAATCATCGCAAATAGTGCAAGTTCGGCCGTTGCTGCTAAGTATGGAAAAATTTCTTCTGATACAGGTAGTTTCGTACGTAGGGAAACCCCTAAATCCCCCTGAAAAATACCTGCTAAGTAACTAAAATATTGTGTATACCACGGCTTATCTAATCCTAAACTTGCGTTTAACGCCTCGACCGCCTCTTTTGTCGCCTGTTGTCCTAAAATAACTTGTGCTGGATTTCCAGGAATTGCTCGTATCAACATAAAGACGATAAAAGTCATTCCAAGCAAAACTGGGATTAGTTGAAGTAAACGTCTCCCCATATAGTGAAGCATTTTCATCACCTCTCTATGATTTTCATAATCTACTTTGAAGTCTTTATATACTGTTGAAAGGTTGAGCCTTCACTAAACGGTTTTGAATGTTTAGTTGAGTTCTTTCATACAGGAAATAATCATTATCGTTACTTGAAAAGAATCTGCGAGATTTCCACGGCTTACCCGCAGAAAAGCAAGCAGATTCTTCACATTTCTTTGTTCAATTGAAAATGATGAAATTTACTATTGAATATCTACTGCATCTAAACGGTCAGAGCCAGTAGGATGCGCAATATAATTCGTCACTTTCACGTTAGCCGCTAAAATTGGTGTTGAGTGAGCAAGTGGAACCCATGGAGCATCCTCAGAAATAATTACTTGAGCTTGCTTATAAAGTTCATTACGCTTGTCCTCGTCAATTTCAGTTTGAGCTTTAACAAAAATTTCGTGTAATTTAGGATTATCATAGAATGTATAGTTATTAGAGCCAATATTATCGCCGTCTAATAACGTGTATAGGAAGTTATCCGCATCTCCATTGTCGCCTGTCCAGCCAAGTAGGAACGCATCTGCTTCACCATTTTGTGCTTTCTCTAAATACGTAGCCCATTCAAATGACACAATTTTAGATTTAATGCCCACATCTTCTAAATTCTTTTGAATCGCTTCTGCCACTTTTTGACCGTCTGGCATGTATGGACGTGGTACTGGCATTGCCCAAAGCTCAATTTCCTTACCATCATAGCCTGCTTCAGCAAGTAATGCTTTCGCCTTTTCAGGATCATACGTATAGCCTGTAACGTCATCGTTGTAACCAGAAATTACTGGTGGCATTGGGTTTTTCGCTGGCTCAGCTAGCCCCTCATAAAATGCATCCACTAATGCTTGTTTATCGATTGCATAGTTAACTGCTTGACGCACTTTTACATTATCAAAAGGAGGACGAGTAACTGTTAAACCAAGATAACCAACGTTCATAGATGGACGCTCGATTAACTGTAAATTAGCATCGCCTTCAATTGTTGCTTTATCAGATGGGCTTAAGCCATCAGCTACATCAATATTGCCTGCTAATAAATCATTTAAACGTGCAGAGTTTTCTGGAATAGAACGATAAATCACTTTATCTAATTTAGGATAGCCATCAATATAGTAATCTGGATTTTTTTCAATTGTGATTGAATCATTACGTACCCAGCTTACAAACTTGAATGGACCTGTTCCTACAGGATTTGCAGATAAACCTTCTTCATCTGCTTCAAATGCAGTTGGAGAAGCAATCGCGAATGGAGACATTGCTAAATTTTTCAGGAATGGTGCTTGTGGTTGGCTTAATTTAAAGACAACTGTGTAGTCACCCTCTGCAGTTACTGATTCAATTACTTGCTTGTCACCAACGACAAATTGCGAACTAAAATAAGGGTGTTTATCCGCACCTGATTTCCAACGTTCAATATTCTTAACAACAGCCTCAGCATTGAAATCTGTGCCGTCATGGAATTTCACACCTTCTTCTAGCTGGAAAGTATACGTTAAACCATCCTCTGATGCCTCCCATGATTTTGCTAAGCCTGGTTGAATCGTTACATCTCGTTCACCAAAGTTTACTAATGTTTCATAAATATTAGCTGTTACCGTGAAGGATTCACCGTCTGTAACAACAGCAGGGTCTAGTGCTACAGAATCTCCACCACGACCATACACTAAAATTTTTGGTTCTCCACTGCCAGCTGTATCGCCACCAGTTGAAGTATCTTTACTACCCGTATCCTTAGTATCTGAGCCGCCACAAGCCGCTAAGATTGTCGAGAGGATAAGGAGTAGCATTACACCTAAAGTCCAAAAC
Source organism: Lysinibacillus sp. FSL K6-0057 (assembly GCF_038630885.1). Lineage (NCBI taxonomy): Bacteria > Bacillati > Bacillota > Bacilli > Caryophanales > Bacillaceae > Lysinibacillus > Lysinibacillus sp. FSL K6-0057. The sequence continues at coordinate 4,301,433 of NZ_CP152047.1, forward strand.
TTCTTTTTCTTCATCGAATTTCCCCCTATGAGTTTTTATATCATTTAATGTTGGAGTGCCTCATAAAGATGGCAAGCAACATAATGACCCGGTTTCACTTCTTGCATTTTAGGTACTACCTGTGAGCACTGTTCCTTTTTAAATGGACATCTCGTATGGAACGTACAACCGCTTGGCGGGTTTGATGCACTTGGAATATCTCCTGTAATAATAATCTGTTCCCGTTCAAACGTAGGATCTGGAACAGGAACCGAAGATAAAAGTGCCTGTGTATATGGATGAAGCGGTTCAGCATATAAGTCCTCACTCGCTGTCAACTCTACTAATTTACCTAAATACATAACGCCAACACGATTACTGATATGGCGAACTACCCCTAAATCATGGGAAATAAAAATATAAGTCAGCTTTAAATCTTTTTGCAGCTTTTGCAATAAATTCAAAACCTGTGCCTGTATGGACACATCGAGCGCAGATACTGGCTCGTCCGCAATAATTAAGCGTGGATTGGTCATTAAGGCTCTAGCAATGCCGATACGCTGCCTTTGCCCTCCACTAAATTGGTGCGGATAACGCTTGATATGATATTCATTCAATCCAACAATCTCAAGTAGCTCCAACACTTTCTGTTTGCGCTCCTTGGCATTACCTATCCCATGAACAATAAGAGGCTCCTCTAATATTTTGCCGATGTTATGGCGTGGATTCAGCGAGGCATAGGGATCCTGAAAAATCATTTGAATATCTCTACGCGCCTTCCTCATTTCATTATTGGATAATTCTGAAATCATTTTACCTGCGAATTCTATCTTACCTCCAGTTGGCTCTAGTAAGCGCATTAACAAGCGACCCGTTGTCGATTTACCACAGCCTGATTCGCCAACAATCCCTAATGTTTCTCCTTCAAATACTTCAAATGAAACATCATCTACTGCCTTTACATCTCCCGTATGCGAATTAAGGACTCCCTTTCGAATCGGAAAATACTTTTTTAACCCCTCAACCTTTAATAGCGCTTTCGACACGTTGCTCCACCTCCTGCTTCTCTAGTAAAAAACATCTCGATTTATGATTCTCAGCTGCCTCAAATAAAGGTGGTGTTTCCTGTAAACAACGTTCCATCGCATACTCACAGCGTGCTGCAAAACGACAGCCAACCTGAATACTTCCTGGTTTCGGTACACTCCCAGGAATGGAGTATAGATTATCCTTTTTATAACGCATATCAGGTACTGATTGAATGAGTCCTTGCGTATAGGGATGTTTAGGATTAGTGAAAATTTCATGAATCGGTGCCTCTTCCACTATTTGTCCTGCATACATAACAATCACTCGCTCACAAGTTTCTGCGACAACACCCAGATCATGTGTAATTAACAACACAGCTGTATTCAAGCGTTTATTTAAGTCTTTCATAAGCTGTAAAATCTGGGCTTGTATCGTAACATCCAATGCAGTTGTAGGCTCGTCCGCAATTAATACCTGAGGATCACAGACAAGTGCCATAGCAATCATCACACGTTGACGCATACCACCAGACAGCTGATGTGGGTAATCCTTTAGCAATTCCTCAGCACGTGGTAGACCCACTAATTTCATAATTTCAACCGCTCTTGCAAACGCTTCCTTTTTCGACCATTTTGGATTATGGATTAATATCGCCTCTTTTAACTGGTCACCAATCGTAAACAGAGGGTTTAGCGAAGTCATTGGCTCCTGAAAAATCATTGCAATGTCTTTACCACGTATTTTTTGCATTTGTTTATCCGTACATTTAGCAATATTTCTGCCATCTAGCAAAATTTCTCCACCTGTTATTTTTCCTGGTGGTGATGGAATTAATCCCATGATGGACAGCGACGTAACACTTTTACCACTTCCCGATTCTCCTACAATCCCTAAAATTTCTCCTTCATGGACAGAAAAATCGATATCGTCTACAGCAGGAATTTGCCCATTATCTGTGAAAAAGGTCGTTTTCAAACCTTTTATTTCTAGTAGTTTTTTCCTCATGTGTAACGCCCCACCCTACCTATATTTTACTTAAATGTATAATAATATTAATAGAATACTATAACTTTCGTTAAATTCCTTATTTTCAGATAATTCTAACTAAAAATCCCGACTCTTTCAATCATTAATATTCTGCAAATTACATAGAATTTCTACAATAATCGTCTTCGATAATAATTAAATCTTATAAAGAGATAATTTCTTACATTTATCAAAAAAAAATAGCCTTCCATTTTCAAAAAAATGAAAGACTTTTTTAAAAAAAAATTTATAAATCGTGGAATTTACGTTAATTTTCAATCTAAATGCTGCACCTGGAATAAATTATAATATGTTCCTTGGCTGTCCATTAACTGCTCATGTGTTCCACTTTCGATTAATTGTCCATGATCGATGACAAAAATTTTATCAGCATGGGTAATTGTAGAAAGACGGTGCGCAATAATAATAGTCGTTCGTTCATGAGCAAGTTTGTCTAATGATTCTTGTATCAGTGCTTCACTTTCTAAGTCTAACGCAGAAGTAGCCTCATCAAGGATTAAAATCGGTGGATTTTTTAAAAACACACGTGCAATGGCAACCCTTTGTTTTTGTCCGCCGGATAGCTTTACTCCTCGTTCTCCAACCTTTGTGTCATAACCGTTAGGCAGACTCATAATAAAGTCATGGGCATTTGCCGCTTTCGCTGCTTGGATGACCTGTTCATCTGTTGCATCTGGTCTCCCCATTAAGATATTCTCTTTGACAGAATCACTAAAAAGTATATTATCTTGCAAGACAATACCAATTTGCGATCGTAACGAATGTAAAGTGACGTCTCGTACATCATATCCATCAATGGTCACTTTCCCACTTGTTGTATCGTAAAAGCGAGGAATTAAACTGATAATCGTGGACTTACCACCACCACTCATCCCTACAAAGGCAACAGTCTCCCCGGGATTAATCGTTAAATCAATTGCATTTAAAATAGGTGAACCAGTTTCTTCATATTGGAAGGCTACATTGTGAAAGCAAACCGCCCCATTTGCGCGTGGGAGTTCACGAGCGTAGTCCTTATCTTTCACTTCATAAGGCTCGTCTATTAAATCAAACATTCGATCCATTGAAGCGATAGACTGTGTTAAAGTGGTGGAAGAACTAACAAGACGACGAAGTGGACCATACAGACGTTCAATATAAGCTATAAAAGCAACCATTGTTCCAACTGAAAGTGACCCATTTATTACTTGATAGCCCGCATAGGCTATCACTAACAATGGTGCAACATCCGTGATTGTATTTACGACAGCAAATGATTTTGCATTCCACTTTGTTTGATCAAGTGCTTTTTCTAAAAACTCGCCGTTTGCTGAATCGAACAATTTTTGTTCATGCTTTTCTAAAGTAAAGCTTTTAATAATGCTCATACCAGCTACACGTTCGTGTAAATAACTTTGTACACCTGCAAGTGCTTGAGAACGTTTCCGTGTTAAATCCCTCAATTTGCTAAAAAAGTACTTCACACTGAATGCATAAAATGGAAATGCGATTAAAGCTACTAGTGTTAGCTTCACATCCATTGTTAGCATAATGGCAATTGCAATTACTATCGTCGCAAGATCCAACCACACATTCATTAAGCCCGTCATAACAAAGGTCTTCGTTTGCTCAACATCATTAATAACCCTTGAAATAACATCACCTGCACGTGTATTGGCATAGTATCTTAAGCTTAGGCGCTGTAAATGTGCATAAATCTCTTTTCGAATATCGAACAGCACCTTATTACTAACGTGTTGTGCATAATATTGTCGATAGTACTCAATAGGTGGACGGATAATAAAGAACACAATAATAGTTCCACCCAGCCAATAAAATAGCTCTTTTGTTTTTTCTACATCTGTTAAGTCATCTGCTGCAATAATGTCGTCCAATACAATCTTAATGAGCAGTGGAATAAATAGAGGAATAGCAAATTTTACTATACCAATGATAATCGTTAAAATAATTTCCCATGTATATGGTTTTACAAAGCGCATATATCGCTTTATGCTTCCCAATTTATCATCACATCCTTACAAAAAGAAACAGGCATTCGATGATGAATGCCCTAAGTATTATAGCAATATTTCGATTAGAATACAGTTATGATGACTTTATAGCGAACTATTTTACATTTGTCTTTACAGCTCTCTGATCCCCTCCAATAAAAAAACACCTATTAGTTAAACTAATAGGTCATGCTGTTGAAAAAAGATGATGTCAACGGCAGAAAAAGCAACTTTGCAAGGTGAGAGGTTGATTTCCGTTCCGCCAGCGTCCTTTCCAGGGGGCGTCCGATGAGCCGCTTCACTCACTTACGTTCGCTCCAGGGTCTCCTCTGTGACGCTCAATCCCCTAGGAGTGACGCTGGCTCCACTCCAATCAACCATGCTGCAAAGTGTCTTTACTTTTTTTCATAGTAGCATCGCGATCAAATCGCCCATTAACTGTATTCTTAGAGGGGATGAGCTCTTATTTTCAATGTGGAGAAGTGAAGCGTGACAAAACCTCTTCATAAAGAGTAGTGAACACCTTCCCTTTATTTGAACACCTTTGCTAAAAAGTCAGTGGGTTGGAGTGGAAGGCTACTTGACTCCCGTGGGATAGCGAGACAGGCGAAGCCCTGCACGGAGCGGTAGCGGAGGAAGCGATTCGGCGCTCGCCCACAGGAAAGCAAGTAGCCTGCAACGGAAATCCATTTCTACCTTTCAATTGACTGTTTTGTTTTTCAACACTAAAACACCTATTAGTTAAACTAATAGGTGTCATGTTGTTGAAAAAAGATCATGTCACTAGCAGAAAAAGATATTTTAGCAAGATGAAGGGGTGATTTCCGTTCCGCCAGCGTCCTTTCCAGGGGGCGTCCGATGAGCCGCTTCACTCACTAACGTTCGCTCCAGGGTCTCCTCTGTGACGCTAAATCCCCTAGGAGTGACGCTGGCTCCACTCCAATCAACCATTTTGCAAAATGTCTTTACTTTTTTCATACTAGCATAGCAATCAAATAGCCCAATAACTGTATTCTTAGGGGGATAGGCCCTTTATTTTCAATGTGGAGAAGTGATGCGTGACATCATAAAGAGTAGTGAACACCTTCACTTTATTTGAAAACCTTTGTTAAAAAGTTAAATATTTATTGGTTGGAGTGGAGGGCTACTTGACTCCCGTGGGATAGCGAGACAGGCGAAACCCTGCACGGAGCGGTAGCGGAGGAAGCGATTCGGCGCTCGCCCACAGGAAAGCAAGTAGCCTGCAACGGAAATCTGTTTTCACCTTTCACAAAAATTCTATTGATGGTTTTGTTTTTCAACACTATGACACCTATTAGTTAAACTAATAGGTGTCATTAACGATCATCTGACTGCATATCAAGCTGGAACTTGTAACGATTTGTCCAGACATCGATGAAATCGGGTGCAAATGGTCCTCTTTTTTGTTGAATCCAGCTTATTAATTTATCGACATTGCGCTTTAAAATCTTATCTATGACATCAGGATAAGACATTTCCTTACGATGGAGCTCATATTCATCCTCGTCTAAAAGGGTATAAGACATGTCAGGAAAAACTTTAATATCTAAATCATAGTCGATATATTTAATGGCATTATTATCGAAAACAAATGGTGAGCTTAGATTGCAATAATAATACACACCGTCTTCACGTAGCATACAGATGATGTTAAACCAGTGTTCCGCATGGAAGTAGCAAATAGAGGGCTCTCTCGTTAGCCATGTACGACCATCGGATTCTGTCACAAGTGTCCGTTCATTCGCACCGATTACGATATTTTTCGTTCCTTTTAAAACCATCGTTTCTTGCCAAACACGGTGGATACGGCCATTGTGCTTATAACTATGTATTTGTATCGTTTCTCCTTCTACCGGTAATGCCATTTTGTTAGCCCACCTTTTCGTCTATGCTACCTAAATCTAGCAGTCTCTAGTATATTATAGCAATGTGTACGCGAAAGGTGTAGTTAGAAAACCACAAATTTCACTACGCTATTTTGAATTTGTATAAAATTTAGTCAATTATAAGCGAATTTTATTATAATGTCAGCTTTGATGGGATTTTTTAGTTAATTCCGCAAATATTCCACCTCTAGAGGATTTCCTTTACAGCTGATGATTTACTTAACTGAACAATTTGAAAGGGGCTGTCTTTTTCATCTTTTCGGATTTAAGACAGCCCCTTAGAGGTAAATGCAATTATGCAGTTACAAAGTGTTACTCACCTAAATCTTGGTTAGTTTTAGAGAAACGACCTGAAGCTGGAGCTTTCTTTTGCTCTGCTTTCGCATTTTGCTTTTGCACTTCATTTACGTCCGTCTCATAACCAAACTCTTCACTTTGACGTTGCATGTTTTTATTCGGTTGGAAATTTTGGTTGTTTTGTTTTTTCATCCTTCATTCACCTCCACGCTAGTTATTGTGTACGGAGGTGATGACTTTTATGCTCATGAATTGATTATTTTAAGAAGGTTTTATTTTCCTGCTGTTTGCTTTTTTACTTCTTCCCAAATTTTTAGCATCGGAACAGGCATCGGCAAAAGTTCTATTTGCTCACGACTTAGCCAATCACCCAGCTCAGCGGATTCGCATTTTATATAATAGCTATTTATATGCCAAGTTAAATGTGAAAAAACATGTTTAAATGTAAGCAGCTCCTGTTTGGCCTGTCCATTTTCTGTACATTCCTTTGTATAGTTTTCTGCTGAAATTTGGCTCGTTTCCATCATGGGAAATTGCCATAGATTAGCTAGCAGGCCTTCCTCAGGACGTTGTTGCATTAAAAATTGTCCATTGTCATTTTCATATACGAGTACATCATATGTGAGATGCTTCATTTTTATTTTTTTTGATTTGACAGGTAATTTTTCTGGTTCTCCCTCATTAAAAGCCGTGCAATACTCTCTGACTGGGCATAATAAACATTTTGGAGAGGTAGGTGTACAAATAAGTGCACCCAGCTCCATTAAGCCTTGATTAAACGATGAAGCATGATGAGGATCAATTAGTTCCTCAACCGCCACTTCAAAAATCTTCTTCGTTTTTGGAAGAGCTATATCATCATGTATATCAAGCACCCTACTGAGAACTCGCATAACATTACCGTCAACTGCATGTTCAGGCTTATTATAGGCAATACTTAATATAGCGCCTGCAGTATAGGGACCAACACCTTTTAATTTAGATATTTCATGGCGATTGTCAGGTACTATACCGCCGTAATTTTCTAAAACCTCACGAGCACCTGCTTGTAAATTGCGAGCACGGGAATAATAGCCAAGACCTTCCCAATGCTTTAATAAGTATTCTTGTGGTGCTTCCGCCAGCAAATCTAATGTTGGAAAACTTTCCATAAAACGATTGTAATAAGGAATAACTGTATCGACACGTGTCTGTTGCAGCATCACTTCCGATACCCAAATCTTATAAGGGTCTGTTGTGTGTCTCCACGGCAAATCACGTTTCTCCGTGTTAAACCAGTCGACTAAAGATTGTCGAAATTCTGTTACATATGGGTAATTCACAGTGACCTCCGTTGTTTTTACGATTTAATTTATGATGAAAAGGGTATACAATGAAGAAAAGAATATTCGTGTATACTCGACAAAAACTGTCTCTTTCACACGAATGTCAGAATAGTTCAATATACCTTTTATCATTTTCGAAATAAAGTTGTATGCACATTGTACTCGATTTTAATGCATACTAGGAGTGGATATTTTTGGATTCAGGTACACATTTCGTTATGGGTATAGCCCTTGGCGGTCTTGCATTAGCCGACCCTGTAGTAGCCGATCATTCAATGACTTTTACAGCAGTAATGGCAGGTACAATTATTGGCTCACAAGCTCCAGATGTCGACACTGTGTTAAAACTACGTAATAACGCCATCTATATTCGACATCACAGAGGAATTACACATTCACTACCAGCTGTAGCTATTTGGCCTATTTTAATTACAATTGTTTTATCACTTATTTTGCAAGACGTAAATGTGTTTCATTTATGGCTTTGGACATTTTTGGCTGTTGGTCTTCATGTCTTTGTTGATATTTTTAATGCGTATGGTACGCAAGCAATTCGACCATTCTCTAGAAAATGGGTTGCTTTAGGTGTCATTAATACCTTCGATCCCATTATCTTTTCATTACATTGTGTTGGTATTGTGTTATGGGCATTCGGTACAAATCCAGTATGGACATTTAGTATCATGTATATGGTTATCGTGATTTACTATATTTTACGATTTGCCGTTCAAAAAGCGGTAAAAAATGCAGTGCATCATACTATTCAAGATGAAGAATATGTCATTGTAGCGCCTACTATGCGCTTCTTCCACTGGCGTATCGCAGCCAAATCTAAAACACATTATTACGTTGGGCGTGCATATGGAAGGACTGTTAATATTTACGATAAATTCGAAATTAAGCCTTTACCTAAAACTGCGCTTATAGATGCCGCAATGAAAGATCCTAACTTAGCTGCATTTGTGTCCTTCTCTCCAATGTACCGATGGGAGATTTCAGAGCTTGAAAACGGCCTAATAGAAGTAAGGCTAATCGATTTGCGTTACCGCAGTGACAATCGCTATCCTTTCGTGGCTGTTGCACATTTAAATGATGATAATGACATTGTTACGTCTTACACAGGCTGGATCTTTACAGAAGATAAGCTCCAGAGAAAACTACAAATTGGCGCAAGTAATTAAGCAGTAAACCCTGACCAAGATTGGTCAGGGTTTTATTATTGTGCCATATCATCACTAGCATCTAGTAAATGTATATACTTCGGATTACGTCCTGCAAATGCGTGTAATTTATCACCGTAGCTAGCAATTAATTGACGAACAAGATTTTCTGTATACGCTGCTCCACGATAATCATACCCTGCTTTTGCGGCAGTTGATTCAAAGTCACTCCATAGCAATTCCACCCAAACCCGTGCCCGTCCAACAGACATCTGTGGATTCTTTGCTAATAACTCTGCTGTTAATTTTTCAATTTTCTCATCCATTTATTTGCCCACCTTTACAGGGGAAAGGATAGATACTGGTAATGCCTCTTGGTACTTGTCCCCGCCTAAACGGTGTCCCCAAGCAAAACGTCCCTTTAAATAATCTACTTGGAAAAACTCATTATCTGAACCATCAATACGATACATTTCTCCTGGAACGATCGTATCCAGATCTACCAAATAAGCCGCAGCCATTAAAGCTTTGCGCTCATAAACAGCAAACTCATTGATAATTCCTAGCTGTTCTGCCTTTCGAGCTTTCTCTTTTAGAAAAGCAATTTCCTCTCGCAGTTCATGCTCAGACATAGCTGCATAATTTTTTTCACTCATTCTTCATTCTCCTTCTCTTCTATAAAACAATCTATTACTTCTATAGGAAAACCCTTTTGATAGAGCGCCTGTTTAACCTTCATTTTTAGCTCATAACCAGTATACTTCGATACGTACTTTTTCCAAACTTTTTCGCCTTGAGTATCTAACAACTGCTGCCAGTTGTCATCATCCTGCGCTATCTCCACTTGGCTAAGCACCTCTTCCACGATCGAAAATGCATACCCTTTTCTTAAAAGAAAATCCTGGATTTTGGTCTTTATTTGGGTTGGCGTTTTCTTATTCTCTGAGCGAATAATTTTCTCCGCTAACTGCATTGCCAGTTTTAATTGTTCCTCAAAACTATATGTAGCAAGCACCTCATCCTGCAAGTTTTTCTCAATGCCCTTTTTAATCAGGTCTTGTCTAATGGCTCTTGGTCCTTTTTTCATCGTAGCTTTCTTAGTATCAAGTAATGCCTTCGAATAGTTTTCATCATTAATAAAGCCATAGGATTTTAACTTTTGGATCGCCTCTAACACCACAGCTTCTCCAAATTCTAATGCGAGTAGCTTTTTCTTTACCTCATGCTCACTTCGCATTTGATAAGAGAGAAAGTTTAACCCCTTATTAAATGCCTTACGTATCTCATCTTCATAGGCAATCTCCTGGATTTCGAATTCATCGAGCACCTTCCCCTTTGTTAAACCGAACTGAATGAGAATGGCTTCATCAACCGGAAAAGCATATTCTTCATTTAAATAGATATTATAGCGTTCAGGATTGTTTTTTTGACGTGCAATTTTCGTAATCATACGCATAGCAAACACCTCACTATTGTCATTATAGCATTTCTTTATGGGGGTTCTGATATTTAGCGCGGGTATTTTGCCTTCATTCGCGAGTATTCACTTCCCTTCCGCGAGTAATTCTCATGCTCTGCAATGAATGCCTAAAGATGTTTACTTTCTTGTTACATGATAAACTTATTAGGAAGCGTTTTTATTCGATTAGAAAAGAGGTGCTTGTTATGAAAATCGTTATTGCAGGTGGCACTGGCTTTGTTGGAAAGGCACTTATAAAGCTATTGCAGAACAATGGACATGACCTTTTTGTCTTAACACGTCATGAGTCAAAGCTAGAAAATGGCGTTCACTATGTACAATGGCTGCAGCAGCACGAGCAACCTTTGGCAATATTTGAAGATGTGGATGCCTTTGTGAATTTAGCAGGTGTTTCATTAAATAATGGTCGTTGGACAAAAAAACAAAAGAAAGCTATCTATTGGAGCCGAATGAATGCAACATTGGAATTAGTACGGATAATGGACATGCTCAAGATAAAGCCAAAAGTACTTGTCAATGCTAGTGCAGTTGGTATATATCCTACTTCCACTCAAGCCATCTATAATGAAGATTTTACAGATTATGCAACTGATTTTTTGGGCACTACTGTTCATGATTGGGAACGCCATGCGAAACGAGCAGAAGCGTTAGGTATACGTGTGGCTCTTGCACGCTTTGGTGTCATCTTAGGGAGAGATAGTGGTGCACTTCCACCCATGCTATTGCCCTATCAAATGCATGTGGGTGGAACGATTGGTTCTGGAGAGCAGTGGCTTTCATGGGTACATATTGAAGATGTAGCACGTGCGATTTATTTCGCTATTACAAATGAAAATGTTCACGGTCCATTTAATATAACAGCGCCGCACCCGATGAGAATGAAGGAATTTGGTCAAACGATTGCAGAAGTCATGGACAGACGTCATTGGCTACCTGTTCCTAGCTTTGCGATGCGTTGTGCTCTCGGCGAACAAAGCACACTTGTACTAGAAGGACAACATGTGCTGCCAACCCTTTTAGAACAACAACATTTTATATTTAAATACCCTTATTTAAAGCAAGCACTTGAAAATTTGTTAAAGGCTCAAGATTAGAAAAAATTAAGTTGGATAATTTTTTTAGTAATTACGCATTCTAATGAAAAAGAAAGGATGCGTTTTTTATGTGGAAACAACATATTGTAGGTGCGGTAATTGCTACTTTTATTATTGCCGCAGGAATTAGCTTTAATCCATATTTTGCTGCTGGTTCTGATGAACATCATTGGGGCTTTAAGCGAGCTAAAAACGGTGAACAAGCAGAGGCAGGGGCACAGCTCGATCAGTTACTCGACAAATATGGTGCGATTTATAAAGGGAAGGCAGATAAAAAAATTGCCTATTTAACATTTGATAATGGCTATGAAAACGGCTTTACTGAAAGTATTTTGGATACATTGAAAAAAGAAAATGTACCTGCAACTTTCTTTTTAACAGGCCATTACTTAGACAGTGCCAGCGATTTAGTGAAACGCATGGTGAAGGATGGTCATATTATTGGGAATCACTCATATGGTCACCCTAATATGGCACGACTCTCACAGGATGGCATACGTGCCGAATGGAAAAAATTTGATGGCAAGTTACGTGAACTGACAGGCATCGATCGTACCACATATGCTCGTCCACCTGAAGGTATTTTTAATGCAAAAGTGTTAGAGGTGGGCAATGCTGAAGGCTATCGTCATATTTTCTGGTCTGTGGCCTTCAAGGATTGGATGAAGGATGAGCGTCGTGGTGCAGATTATGCTTATAATGCACTTATGGAACAATTGCATCCAGGTGCCGTTATTTTAATGCATACAGTGGCACAGGATAATGCAGAAGCTTTACCAATGTTTATTGCAGAAGCTAAAAAACAGGGTTATACCTTCTTATCGCTTGACGATTTAGTATTAGAATATGAAGATTTCCCTGTTGCTTTGCAATCGCCTGCTCCTTCGTTATAATGGGGAGATGACATTATAGAGCAGGGACGTGGAATGTTTGACACAGCAAACAACAATGACCGTGGGACAAAAATTCCCACTCACAATAAAAAGGCTAGGCATTAATGGTGAAGGTGTAGGATTTTATAAACGTAATGTGGTATTTGTAAAGGGAGCTATTCCTGGAGAAGAAATCACAGCTCAAATAACGAAAACACAGCGTAATTTTGCTGAAGCAGAGATTTTAGCCATTCGTAAAGCTTCAAAGCATCGTCAGGAAGCACCTTGTCCAGTGTACGATGACTGTGGCGGCTGCCAGCTTCAGCATATGACATATGACAAACAGCTAATAGAAAAGCGTGACATTGTTATGCAAGCATTAGAGCGTTATGCCAAACCTTTAGTTGAAACGATTGAAGTACGAAAAACACTTGGTATGGATGACCCTTGGCATTACCGTAATAAAAGCCAATTCCAAGTGCGTAAAGAAGGCAAGCGTGTTTACGCAGGTTTATTCGCTGAAGGAAGCAATAAGCTGTTAAACATTAATGATTGTCTTGTTCAACACCCCATTACTTCTAAAATTACCGTAGCCACTCGAAAAATTTTGCAAAAGCTAAATATCACTATTTACGATGGTCGTACGCTAGATGGTTTAGTGCGTACGATTGTTGTACGTACAGGGATTCGTACAGGTGAGACACAAGTCGTTCTTGTCACAACACGAAAAGAAATCCCTCATTTAGCTGAATTGATTACACGTATTAAAAAAATCGATCCAAGTATTGTATCCATTGCACAAAATATTAATCGTGAAAAAACATCATTAATCTTCGGTGATGAAACCATTGTACTTGATGGCAAAGAAACAATTCATGAAGAGCTTGGCGAATTGGCTTTTGATTTATCAGCACGCGCCTTCTTCCAACTAAATCCAACACAAACAGTTCATCTTTATGATGAAATAAAAAAGGCTGCTGCTTTAACAGGAAAAGAAACAGTAGTTGATGCATACTGTGGCGTTGGCACAATTGGACTATGGTTAGCGGATCAAGCGAAAGAAGTTCGTGGAATGGATGTCATTCCTGAAAGCATTCAGGATGCTCGTAAAAATGCTCGCAACCATGGCCTCAAGCATACGAAATATGCAGTTGGTACAGCGGAAAGTGTCCTAGCAAAATGGCGCAAGGAAGGATTTACTCCAGATGTGATTACGGTAGATCCACCACGCACAGGACTAGCACCTGAATTTATTCGAACAGTCCTTAAACTAAAACCTAAGCGTTTTGTTTATACCTCTTGTAACCCATCCACTTTGGCAAAGGACTTACAACAATTAGCGAAGCTTTATGATGTTGAGTATATTCAGCCAGTCGATATGTTCGCACAGACTGCGCAGGTGGAATGTGTTTGCTCCATGGTTCTTAAATCAGATTATCAGAAGAAATCATAAAATTATTGGCGGCTATAAACAGATAACTAATTACAGTTATCTGTTTTTTGTGTGTTTAACAAATTTGGAAGTAAATCAAATAGATGGGTATTATTGAACTCTATCAACATCTGTTACATTATTAATATAACAAAATGAACAAAGATACATAATTTAATAACTATTAAGGAGGTTGCTTATGACAAAGCAAACAAGTATTAAAGAATTATTTATCTTTAGATTGGAATCATTGCAATAGGTTCCTTATATCCTACTATACTATCCAAAATTCCGACCCAATTAGAGCAATTTAGTGAAATGGGGATTTCAGGACTAGGAATACAATTTCATTTGATGGTTTAAAACTAAAAAGAGGATTCGAACAATGCAGGTGGAATACGTCTGTTCCATGATTCTTAAAACCGATAGACAGAAATGAAATAACGACTAAAAGGTGCTGTTCTGCAAACTGCGGACTGCACCTTTTTAAGTTAATTGAAGTGCATAAAAAAAGAGGGACTGAACTTTAGGTCCCCCTTAGTCAATTCATTTATAATTTATTATAGCTATTTTATATTTATAAAAAACAATTATTACATTCTCTTTGTCATATTCTAACTTCTCAATCATGACATTTATATTTACGGCATGGTGGGAGAGTAAATTCGATATGATAAACTAAATACACTTTATCTTCACATCTAATAAAATCACTTAAATGAACTGAAATTTTTGAATGACAAAGGTCTATCGGGCAATCTGATTCACATTCAGGTAAATAGCACAATACCTGATCTACAGATGTTGATCCTTGACCAGCTGCAGTTCTAAAGTCAAGTTTTTTCTTACAACCATCTATAAAAACTTCCTTAAAATTAAACCAATAACCTAATTGTCCACAAATATGAACAGCATTTAATTTAGTTTTCACTTTTTCTGGAGGACAACCTGGAATATTTATTGTTGCATAAGTAGTACACGGCTTCACTATACAATGAAGTCTTGAAAAATCAGCTGATGCATTGAATCCATATTTAGAAACAGCAAGTAAATTCACAGGTGCCTCTTTTATAAAACATGTAGAGAACTTTTTCTTACAAGGGCTATTACATTTCGAAGGATGTTTGATATATTTCTCCCACATTTCTTCTTTTGAGCCTACAAAGCTCATTTTTTCCTCATCATATAAATCTTTCATTTGCTGAGATAAGTCTATTTCAATATCAACCTGATTCATTTCAAAAAATTCTTCTGACATCATTATCCACCTCCTTTTTGCTTTATTAGTACTAGTTTATTCTGATTTGATTGTCATTTATGGTATATCAAACCATATATTACTTATTATTTTTTTTATGTAAAATAATTAGATGATTGACATAGATTATAATTTGCTTTTTTCTTAAGTAACTAGTTTTCAAATAAAAAAAAACGTTTCCATATAATAGGAAACGTTTTTTTCTAATGCACAGCACAAGCTGCCTGGTGGATGATGGATGGTCCAGAAAAGTCGATACCTTAACCGATATCCCAGGATTTAAATGATTTTTAAATGTTAAACTTTCAGCTTTTATCAAAAGAACTTTGACACGTAAGCTTTGTACTTTCATCTTTCACCTTTGAGCTTTCAAATCAGTTTAGTTGAAAGTTACCATTTGTGTAAGGCATGTTTTACGTTTTAACTCGCACACATGCCTTGAAGCGCGAGCGACTTTTCGTTTTCCATTTTCGCTAGGCCATGCAAATCTTGTTAAACTTGCACTTCAATAAAGGTTGTAGCGTTCGATTCTGATAAGACAGCGTCAACCTCTGTTTCAAATTCTTCAATCCGATTGCTCAATCTCTCTATTTGCTGTTTAGCATTTAGGGGGTCAATGATTTCAAACTCATTTCTTTTCATAAATGTTTCGGTATGTAATTTGACTTCCTCTGGCGATTGTTTATCTTTATTGCCCAATATGTTAATTAAATAGGTTTCCAGTTTTCCAGGTAATGCATCATTTTCTTTGGCAACGGTATTGATTGCTGAGCGGTGCTGATGCTGTATAATTTCTAGCAAATTCTTTTCGTATTGAATGGATTGTTTCCGCTCAATTGCCTCAGCTACAGTCATTTCCTCCTTGCCCACCATCACCTTCGTGTTTGCGTTGGACTGCACAACTAGCGCTTTTATTTTATTTCGATAGCTCATTAAGCCTACTACTTTATCATAGGATGCTTGCATTTGCTTTTCATATTCATGAATGTCTACACCATTAATTTTACAATTGCTTTTTCGATTAGCTACGACTGCGCTAACCTCATTTGTGGCTGCTTCAATTCGTAGATTCAGCATCTTTAATTCTGTTAAGGCACGGTGGATAGATAGTTTTTTCATTTCAGTCATAATAAAACCTCCTTTTTAAGCAAGTGTTCTTTCATTATAAATAGAAAGATGAATAATGTCCAAAATTCCCCATTTTCTTTTTTATTGATTTCATTAGAACAAGCCTGTATAATAACTTTCTAGGTGCCAAACCTATGTAACTTGGACGGAACATCCTTGTTACGCCAAAAAACGCCATAACAGCACGGATTTGCTGGGCGTTTTTTGTTTTTTGAGCGGGAGATGAGCCCCGCTCTTTTTATTTTGCCATCGTTGTTTGTTGATGCTTTTGGCGTCCAAATATAAGTAAAACTATTGCAACAGCTAGCAAAAGCATTGCCACTAGTAAAAGGAAGCTATAATTTTTTACATATTCTAAATAAACCCCACCTAAAAATGGCCCTGTTAAACTACCAATACTTAAAGCAATTCCACAAAGTAAATTCCCCGTAGGCAGTAGCTCCTTTGGTGTCAAATCAGCCATAAATGTAATCCCCAAAGAAAACATCGAGCCAACTAGCGTACCCGTTAAGAAAAAGACGACAGCCACAGCGAATTGTGAATGCTCTAAAAAGCTTGCAATCGCGAACATAATTGCGCCACCAAATGACCCAAACATCAAAATATTCCTTCTCCCTACTTTATCTCCTAGTGCACCAAGCGGCACTTGCGTTAAAATACCACCAAATGTAAACACAGATAAAATAATAGGAATCATGCCGACTTCAAAACCTTTGCGTAATGCATAAACAGGGAATAAGGCATTTAACGAAGATTCCAAAAAACCGTAAACGAAAGGACCTAAAAAGGCAATCCACCCAAATAAAATAGCCATTTTATACCGTTGCCATCCTCTGGCATTTAAGTCACCTGTTAAACGCTCAGGCTTTTCGTTTTGTAAGAAAAATACAAAGGACCATGCAAATAGGCACATAATGGAAGATACGATAAACGGTAGGGCTTCAGCAATTTCAATTAGCTTCACCATCAGTGGTCCAACAGCAAAACCTATGCTAAATGACAAGCCATAGATAGCCATTCCCTTCCCTAAGCTTTTATGATCTGCTGTACTTGTAATCCATGTTTGTGTTGCATAATGCAGGGCATGATCGCCAACACCAATTAATAAACGAAGGACAAACCAAAAAGTCACACTTTTCCATAAAGGAAATGCAAGTAAAGACGCAAAAACTAGTGCTCCACCAATTAAAATAATCGGTTTATAGCCCCACCTGCGTAAGGGCTGCTCGATAAATGGTGAAATTAGTAATGTTCCTATGTATAAGCCAGTTGCATTCAAGCCATTCAATGCAGAGGATACCCCATCTCGTTCAAATATTATCGAAATAAGCGGTAATAGCATTCCTTGTGAAAAGCCTGATATGGATACAATTAATACTAAAATGGTAAATCTTTTTTTGCTGTAATCTGAGAAGTACGTCATTTTTTCCTCCAACATCAAGTCATTCTTCCAAAGAACAGCATACCAAAAAGCCTTAGCGCTCACCACATGTGATTTTACGCTAAGGCCTAACTAATACTTATCCTCATTTAATTGTATAAACACGAATTTCGGCTTTTGAGTATTACCGAGTACTTGTTTAAACTCCCTCCTTTTCGAGTTAGCGTTGCAAATGACTTTTTTTTGATCAGCTCCTTTACTTTATCTTAAAACAACTTTAACATACATCCTCAATATTGTAAATATTCTGTCTATTGTTTTTTGAAATTAATCTTTTAGTCCTAGGTGTTTACCTAAACATTGAAATTTAAGCTCAAATCAGCTACGATGAAAGGGATGAAATGAGGTGTACGAATGTCAAAGCCAATCACTGATAAAGAGCAGCAAGTAACCTATTTAAAAGAGCGTCTTGAGATGTTTTTAGAAGTATTAGATGCCCTTGACCCTGAAACAGCTGAGTTAGAAGATATTGATCGCTTAATCCAAATGATGGATGATTTAGAGGACAAAATGGAGCAGTTTCATGCTCGTGAACAATAATGAATAATAAACAAGCGAGCATCGTGTGCTCGCTTGTTTTTTAATGGCAATCCCAATTATAAAGTACCTTGCTAAAATCTTTATTGATTAACTCTTCCTCTGTGATAAAGAAATTGCCTACACCACAATCGCCCCAAAGAATATTATCGCCGATACTATCTATCTGTAACAGCATAATGATTGAATCTGTATAATCACCGTATGCTCGTGGATCTTCTTGCGTAAAGAATGGATATCCCCCTATTTTATGACCATCACCAGTCATAGCATCATAAAAGCCGTCTTCTAATGCCTCGTCATTCTCCAAAGCTGTTAAGATACTTGCGTACATGTCATTGCTTCTAAAATCATCAATCGACATCGGTTCAACATCTGCCTTAAAGGATAATGCCATTTCACGCTCCACGGGAAAATATAGTTCCTCATCATCTATTTCTACAAATGAAAAGTCTTGAATAAGCTGTGCTTCATCTTGCGTAATTTGTTCATGGAAAATTACACGAAAGCCTTCTTGATTTTGCCCATTATCAAAATCCATTCCTAAAACATCGTCATAACCATCAATATAAAACTGCAGTATTCCCTCTTCTGGGAAATGGGGTAGGTGCTTTGGTACCTCTGCAAAGTTAATTTGAGCTAATAGCTTTAACGGTTGTCCCTTCGTATTTTTTGGATATTCCATCGCCAACGGAAAATAAGGATCTCCTGCAAACTTACTTTGAAACAAAGATGTTTTACTTATCTTCGTATCAACCAATACAACAGGCTTCACTGTTCCTTCTATTAACGGTCTATATTGTTCAAACGCTTCTGGTATTTCAAGTAATGTTTTAGCAGCCATACAAGTTCCTCCTAATAATGGATTTATCCTCATTTTAGAACAAACGTTCTATAAAATCAATACTCTCCTACCAAATAAGGACTCTTTTTTTCATTAGTTGAAAAGAGTATAATGTAACGTGGAAATAATCAATTTTTCTATGGGGGGCAATACCAATGAATCTACAAACTTTGGAGAAAAGTCTTTACGATTTAATTACTGAAACATCTACGAATTTACCTAAGGATGTACGTCGTGCTATTAAAAAAGCAAAAGAAGCTGAGAATGCTGGTACACGTGCAGCAATGAGCTTAGACACAATCGCGAATAATATTATTATGGCAGAAGATAACGTGTCACCAATTTGCCAGGATACAGGATTACCAACTTTCAAAATCTATACTCCTGTTGGCGTAAACCAATTAGAAATTAAAGCTGCAATCAAAAAAGCAATCAATGATACAACTGCAGATGCTAAATTACGTCCAAATGCGGTGGATTCATTATCTGGTGCAAACAGTGGGAACAACCTTGGAGATGGTTTGCCAGTAATGAAATTTGAGCAATGGGAAAAAGATTACATTACAATTAAGTTAATTCTAAAAGGTGGCGGCTGTGAAAACAAAAACATTCAGTACAGTTTACCATGTGAATTAGAAGGTCTTGGTCGTGCAGGTCGTGACTTAGATGGTATTCGTAAATGTATTTTACATTCTGTATACCAAGCTCAAGGTCAAGGCTGTTCTGCTGGTTTCATTGGTGTAGGTATTGGTGGAGACCGTTCTTCTGGCTATGATTTAGCAAAAGAGCAATTATTCCGTCATGTTGAAGATACAAATCCAAATGCTGATCTTGCAAAATTAGAAGAGTATGTAGTTAAAACAGCTAACACATTTGGTATCGGTACAATGGGCTTCGGTGGTGAAGCAACATTACTAGGATGTAAAATCGGCGTAATGCACCGTATCCCTGCTTCTTTCTATGTATCAGTAGCGTATAATTGTTGGGCTTACCGTCGTATGGCTGTGGACATCGATCCTCAAACTGGCGAAATTATGAACTGGCACTACCAAGAAGGTGAAAAAATTACCTTCAAAGAAAATGAAGTAGCTGCTACAACAGAAGATACAACTACAGATGTAGTCGAGCTTACTGCGCCAATTACTGAAGAACAGATTCGTTCACTAAAAGTTGGTGATGTCGTTTCTATTACTGGTCGTATGTATACTGGCCGTGACGCCATCCACCACCATTTAATGAGCCACGATGCACCAGTTGATTTAAATGGACAAGTTATTTATCACTGTGGACCTGTAATGGCTAAGGATGAAGAAGACAATTGGACAGTAAAAGCTGCTGGTCCAACTACTTCTATTCGTGAGGAGCCTTATCAAGGAGATATCATGAAAAAATTCGGTATCCGTGCTGTCATTGGTAAAGGTGGAATGGGACCAAAAACATTAAAAGCGCTTAATGAACATGGTGGCGTTTACTTGAATGCAATCGGTGGAGCAGCTCAGTACTATGCAGACTGCATTAAAGGCGTTGATGGTGTTGATTTAATGGAATTTGGTATTCCTGAAGCTATGTGGCACTTAAATGTTGAAAACTTTACAGCAGTTGTAACAATGGACTCACATGGTAACTCACTACATGCAGATGTGGATAAATCATCGTTAGAAAAGCTTGCTTTGCATGCGGAAAGAGTTTTCTAATTAAATAATAGGTAGCAGTAACCCATTTTATTGCACAATTTTGTAAGGCACAGAATATTCCTAGTGAATAGACTGTGCTTTTTCTATTTAAAAGTCTTTTTCAAATTGTTTCAATCTCCTTCAAACTTCCTACTTTATTTTTACAAATTCCTTTGTTATAATAATTCTAAATAAAAGAGATGGTAAATGAAATCCATTTTCAATTGAACATCTCTATAAAATGTTATTTAATAAAGGTTTTGATATTGATTTTCATTATCAGGAGGGATATGAATGGAATACTCTAATCGAGAAAATATAAATTTAATTGAGAAAATAAAAGAACATGCAGAATTAATCGCTGCATTGATGGCCGGTATTTTCATCTTACTTGCATGGCGTTTAGACACTGGTGGACAAACAACGGCTTCTGTTCTACTGTATTTAATTGCCTTTTGTGTGGGTGGTTTCGCGAAAGCAAAAGAAGGTATTGAAGAAACGATAGAAGAACGAAAGCTAAATGTTGAGCTGTTGATGGTATTAGCGGCAATTGGTTCAGCAGCAATAGGCTATTGGACAGAGGGCGCTATCCTTATATTTATTTTTGCGGTAAGTGGTGCACTAGAAACATATGCGATGAATAAAAGTCATCGCGAAATATCAGCCCTTATGAATTTACAGCCAGAAGAAGCTTGGTTAGTGCGTGGTGGATTTGAGCCTATGAAGGTGTCAGTGTCCACATTACAAATCGGTGATCATTTATTGATTAAACCAGGTGAACGTATTCCAGCAGATGGTATTATTTTCAAAGGCCAGTCGTCCATTGATGAATCAGCTATAAGTGGAGAGCCACTGCCTATCTCAAAAAGCGAAGGGGACGAAGTATTTGCGGGCACAGTAAACTTAAATGGTGCAATTACAATGGAAATGACAAAGGCGAATTCAGAAACACTTTTCCAAAAAATTATACAGCTCGTCCAAAGTGCTCAAAGTGAAAAATCTCCCTCTCAACAATTCATCGAAAAGTTTGAAGGGACCTATGTAAAATTTGTTTTACTAGGTGTTGCCATTATGATGTTTCTTCCCCACTTCTTGCTTGGCTGGGACTGGACAACAACATTTTACCGAGCAATGGTGTTATTAGTGGTTGCTTCTCCTTGTGCACTCGTAGCATCCATTATGCCTGCCACACTCGCTACTATATCAAATGGTGCAAAAAATGGTGTGCTGTTTAAAGGTGGTTTACATTTAGAGCATCTTAGTGTATTACGTGCCTTGGCTGTCGATAAAACAGGTACTTTAACTCAAGGTAAACCAGTTGTTACAGATTTTATTGTCCGAGATGGCGTAGAGCGTGATATGGCTTTAGCAATTCTTGCAGGAATCGAATCTCAATCCAATCACCCCCTTGCCCAAGCTATTACCTCGTATGCTAAGGCTGAGGGAATCCACGCATTGCCACAAGCAACGATTGAAGATATTCCTGGCTGGGGGATAAAAGGAACGATTCATAATGAAGCTTATCAAGTAGGTAAACCAGAGTTTGTTGGTGCACAGCTTGCTAGTGATTTTGCCAACAATGCGGCTACAAAACTTGCAGCCGAGGGCAAAACAGTTATTTTCATTCGGGATCAACATGGGATTGTTGCATTAACAGCGCTAAAAGATACTGTACGCAACGAGGCTAAGAAAGCTATAACATTATTAAAAGAGCTTGGTATTCAAGTAGTGATGCTTACAGGTGACAACGAAAAAACGGCCAAAGTTATTGCGAAGGAAGCTGGCGTTACTGAATATGTCGCAGAATGTCTGCCTGAAACGAAGGTTACTGAAATGAAACGCCTACTTACACAGCATCAATTCGTTGGCATGGTAGGCGATGGTATTAATGATGCCCCTGCATTGGCTACGGCAACTACTGGCATTGCTATGGGTGAAGGAACAGACGTTGCGCTAGAAACAGCCGATGTTGTGCTGATGAAAAATGACTTATCGAAAATCGCCTATGCTGTTCGTTTATCACGTAAAATGCAACGTATTGTGAAACAAAATATTTTCTTCTCTATTGGGGTCATTATGTTATTAATTGCCTCTAACTTTTTACAAGTAGTCGACTTACCTTTAGGCGTAATCGGCCATGAAGGTAGTACAATACTAGTTATTCTAAATGGTTTACGTATGCTCAATAAAAATGTTTAACATCAATCATGCCTCAGCGTAATTGCGCCCAGATTTTTTTAGAGCTTGCTCGAAAAAATCTGTGACATCCGCTGGGGCTTCAATACTGTTTCAGTCGTTGTGTAGACACCCATTGAACAATTGGTGCATTTAAAATAGCCTCGCTACTCTTTATGAGTTTAGCGAGGCTTTTGTTAATGCTTATTATTTTCTTATCGGCGAATTTCCTTTTGAAGTGCTCTTTTCTGCATGGTAGCGTTTAATACGCCACCAAAGATTAAAATGATTCCCGTAAAGTATAACCAGAGCATTAAAATAATGACGCCACCAATACTACCATATGTAGCAGAATAATTTGCAAAATTATTAATATAAAAAGAGAAACCATATGTGACTGCTAACCAAGCAAGTGTAGCAAACATCGCCCCTGGCCATACGCCCATTACTTTCAAACGTGGACTGGTATTTGGCACAAACCAATAGATGCCCATTAAAACAACAAAAATCAGTAATGGCGGTATCGACCATCTTAATCTATGCCAGACCGATTCAAATTGCTCCTCTATTCCGACGATTGAGAATAGGAAATGTCCAATTTGCTGTCCGAAGACAGGTAATAAGAGAGCAACAGCAATAACAATGACGAGGGCGATTGTAAAAACTAATGATAAGCCCCTATCTAATATACCTGCTCTCCCCTCTGTATCGTAGGCTTTATTTAAAGAACGAATGAGTGCATTAATGCCTTTAGATGCAGACCAAATTGTACCAAGAACCCCAATGGACAATAAACTACTGTTTCGATTCGTTAAAATCTCATTCAGTGTATTTTCAATAAGCTTATACACTTCATCAGGTAATACATTCACTAAAAATGCATAGACCTGTGTCGTTTCTAAGTTAAGATATGGTAGTAGTGTCACTAAGAAAATAAGTAAGGGGAAGAACGATAGTAAAAAGAAATAAGCCAATTGTGCAGCAAGCGCAGATATTTCAACTCGCTTGAGCCGACCTATTAAATCTTGGATAAAGCCCTTGGATGTCATAATATCAATCGCTCCCTCCTCTGGAGAGACAAACGATTTTACAAACCCAAAAGCGTTATGCAATGTTGCTTTATTCTTTTCCATACAATTCCTCCTAAAACGACCTTTACTCCTTATCAGGTAAAGTAAAGGCTGATTTCGTATCTTCAATCATTCCCTGTATCGTGGAAGGTAAATCCTTAAATTCATCCACCTTTTCAGCAATTGTGTTGACATTATCTGACACGCTTTCACAAAGCACCTTTGCCGCTAATACTTTTTCCTCAACCAAAACCTGCAATTCTTCTCGATTTGCTGCATAGTATGAGATGGCTTCCTTCATCTTTTTTGTTGAGGCAATTGTTTTTTCACGTGTAGCACGATCTAACATACTTAATGCTGCTCCTACTGCTGCTCCTGCTACAATAGATGCGAATAATTTACTTTGACCCATATTAAAACCCCCTGCTTGTATAGTTGCATATTCCCTATTATTTCATAAATAAACAGTCTACTGCACTTATTCTACCCAATAACAGTCTATTTTTAAAGCAATGCCCAAATACGGAGTTGACATTTTTTTTATTCAATGAAATGATATGTGCGAGGATTATGAAAGGTAGGGTAAAAAATGGATTTATCTGTTCCATCTAAAGAAAACGTTGTGTATATGGTCGATCAAATGAAGGACAAGCTTCGCATGGTGAATGTCGATGCGATGAAATCAGAAAACTTCGATGAAGCCAATTATGAAGATTTAGTGTATTTATATGAAATGGTTATGAAAAGAGAAACTTTTAGTCCAAGTGAAATGCAAGCGATTGTTGCTGAGTTAGGATCTTTACGTAAATAGGTAAAATGAAAAGCTATTAGCCAAAGACATTTGTCTGCTGCTAATAGCTTTTTTATTACTGTGTACTCTTCGTTTCTGAACCATCCTCAGTAACTAACGGTTGAATTAATACTTCTACACGACGATTCTTCGCGCGTCCTTCGGCTGTGTCATTCGGTGCAATCGCACGATACTCACCGTTTCCTTTTGCACTAAAGCGCGTAGGATCTAATTGGTCATTACTTTCAATAAGAAGATTTAAAAAATTCGTTGCACGCAATACAGATAGCTCAAAGTTTGATGAGAAGTTCGGACCTGCTGGTACATTATCTGTATGACCTGTAATAACAATATTTCGAGCTGGATCAGATACCAGCATAGTTGATAGCTCTTTGGCAATAGGGACATACTCAGGCTTAACTATTGCTTGCCCTGGATCGAATAAAATACTATCACGGATTGTCACAAGCAGCCCTTCATCGGTCATTTCTGTGGCGAATTGATCTTCCATTTCATTGACTGCAATAAAATTATCCACACTATCTTTTATTTCAGCTAACTCCTGTTGATCCTTTAAATAGGCAGAGTTTTGCTGTGGCGTTTGGTCGCTATCCGCATTCGGAGTAGGCACTGGTGCAGGTTGCTCTAGAAAACTAGTTCCACCATCAAATACTTGATTAAAAACTGCCGACATTCTTTCTAGCTTTTCTTGGTCGACTGAACTTGAGGCAAACAAAATAATAAACACGGCTAGCAGTAAAGTTAAAATATCTGCGTATGGAACTAACCAAGATTCATCAATATGTTCATCATGCTTTTTTTTCTTAGCTTTCTTTGCCAAGGCCACCCGCCCCGCTTTCACCAGAAATTTGACGACGTTCTTCCATCGTTAAGTATGATGAAAGTTTCTGTTCAATTACACGAGGAGCCTCCCCTTCTAATACTGAAAGGATACCCTCAATCATCATTCTCTTTTGTTTTACCTCTAAAGCAGACTTACGCTTTAGCTTGTTCGCAAATGGATGCCATAAAACATACCCTGTAAAGATACCGAGTAATGTAGCCATGAAGGCAGCTGAAATAGCATGTCCTAGCTTTTCGATATCGTTCATATCAGCCAATGCGGCGATTAACCCTACTACTGCACCAAGAACCCCTAAAGTAGGTGCATATGTACCTGCTTGTGTAAAAATAGCTGCTCCACTAGTATGACGTTCTTCCATCGCTTCTACTTCTTCCGTTAGAACATCACGTATGTAGTCAGCATTTTGACCATCAATTGCTAATGTAAGACCATTTTTCAAAAATGGGTCTTCAATTTCTGAGGCTTTACTTTCAAGCGCTAATAACCCTTCACGACGAGCTAAGTCAGCCCATTGTGAAAACATTTTAATAATCTCTATATCATTCGCTAATTTTGTTTCTTTAAAAAGAATTTTAAATAGCTTTGGTACACGCTTTAACTCCTGCATCGGAAAGGCAATTGTTACTGCGGAAATAGTACCAAAAATGATAATTAGGATAGCTGCAGGGTTATAAAATGCAGATAAACTAACACCCTTCATTACCATCCCTGTTAATAATGCTACTAAAGCAAGTATTAACCCTATAATCGACGACTTATCCATTCTAGAACCTCCAAATCTACTATCTAATGTTATTTCGTCTTTTTTTCCATATTTTAAATATATAATCCTAGTATAAATGTATTTCATATATTTTTCGATGTAATTAATGCTTTTTATTCACATTTCGACCATTTTTGATTATATTGAATTAAGAATATTACACTTAACTGTCTTAAATTGAAAGGGGATATGATTTTGTTATTATCGTTGGACACAAAATTACTAAAATATGCAGAGTTAGCGGTGAAAGTAGGAGTAAATATCCAAAAAGATCAGTATCTTTATATAAGCTGTTCGACTGATAATCTAAAACTCGCACAAATAATTACTAAAATAGCCTATAAAAATGGTGCAAAACAAGTTTTTGTCGATATATCCGATGATGAAATTGTACGTGCTCGCTATGAGGGAGCACCAAAAGACTCATTTGATTTCTTCCCACCTTGGAAAGTGCAGGAACGTGAATGGTTAGCTGAACACGGTGCTGCTTTCTTAAGCATTAGTTCTCAAAATCCAGATTTATTAAAAGGAATTGAACGTGATAGAATCATGACATTCCAAAAAGCATCTGGTCAAGCACTTGCAAACTATTATCAGTGGCTACAGGCAGATAAATTTAGCTGGTCAGTCATTGCTGCACCTTCTAAGGCTTGGGCAGCGAAAGTATTTCCTCACTTACCAGAAGAGCAACAAATAGATGCATTATGGGAAGCTATCTTTGCAGCAACACGTATTGACGTTGAAAACTCTGTTGAAGCTTGGCATGCCCATGATCAGGAATTACATAGCAAAGCTGATTATTTAAATGCAAAGCAATTTAAGTCACTACACTATACTGCTCCAGGCACGGATCTAACAATTGAGCTGCCTCCACATCATGTGTGGGCAGGCGGTAGTAGTATTAGCACACAGGGCCAAACATTTATGGCCAATATGCCAACTGAAGAAATTTTTACAGCACCTTTAAGAACAGGTGTTAATGGTTATGTAACAAGCACTAAGCCTTTAAGCTATGGCGGCAATATTATAGACAATTTCACATTAACATTTAAAGATGGTCGGATCATTGACGTCAAGGCGGAGCAAGGCCAAGAAATTTTAGCTTCCCTTATTGAAACGGATGAGGGTGCTCATTACCTTGGGGAAATAGCATTAGTACCACATAAATCACCTATTTCACAATCGAACTTATTATTTTACAATACATTGTTTGATGAAAATGCATCCAATCATTTAGCCATTGGTAGTGCTTATGCCTTTTGCATTGAGGGTGGTAAAGAAATGACTACTGAGGAGCTAAGTGCGCATGGTCTTAACCAAAGTTTGACACATGTAGACTTTATGATCGGCTCGAGCAACATGAATATAGATGGAATAACACAGGATGATCAAATAGACCCAATATTCCGCGATGGAAATTGGGCATTCTAAATAATCCATTCCTACTAGTAGTATTCTAGGCTAAGTATGTTAAGGTTGTCATAAATTATCCTTAGATTTTCCTAGTAACCTATTGTATAATTGTTTTAGGGAATTTTAGTAGATCATTTAAGTAGAGAGGAGCTCTAATAATGTTCATTACAACTGTTCTTGGCTTTTCAGCAGTTTTATTAATTTCAACGGGATTCTTCATCCACTACCTACAAGTTGGTTTAGATAGCAAGTCTTCAGTAACTGTAGATCCAAAGCCAAACGAAAAATTTTAATGTGTAAAAAAACAGCTACTATATAGGTAGCTGTTTTTTTATCGCTTACAAGTTATTTAATCTACTAAAGCGTATGAAACTGCTCCTTTATTGTAAAAATTATCTGAATAAAGTCTTTATTGTTTGCATATTGAAAATTTTGCTCTACAATATTTTTTGTAAGGAAGGGAGCAATATTCATGACAATGTTACAAGATATTCTAGAATTTAACAAAGAGTTTGTACAAGAAAAAAAATATGAACCATTCATCACTACGAAATATCCTGATAAACGTATTGTTGTTTTATCTTGTATGGATACTCGTCTTGTAGAGCTTTTACCAAAAGCGATGAATTTGCGTAATGGCGATGTAAAAATAGTGAAAAGTGCTGGTGCGTTAGTGAGCCATCCTTTCGGTGCAGTTATGCGTAGTTTATTAGTTGCTGTCTACGGCCTACAAGCCGATGAAGTGTATGTAGTGGGACATTATGACTGTGGTATGAGTGCGGTTGATCCTGATGCCATGCTAAGCGAAATGGTGAAGCGAGGCATTGATCCAGAAACCATCAAAATGTTGGAATATTCTGGTTTCGATTTAAAGGATTTTTTACGAGGTTTCGGTGATGTAGCAACAAGTGTTAAGAAAAGTGTCGATACAATTCGTAATCACCCTTTAATGGTAAAAGACGTGCCTGTCCATGGTTTAATTATTGATCCGAATACAGGTCATCTAGATATAATTGAAGACGGTAACAAACAATAAAATGACTTTTTGATGTACAGTAATAAATGAACAAGTGCCTACCCCTCACTACGGGAGATAGGCACTTGTTATTCTACTCATCCTCTAAACGTGCATACATATAATGATCTACCCAGTGACCATTGATATACAGCAGCTTTCTTAGCAGACCTTCCTGTTGAAATCCAGCCTTCTCTAAGACACGCATGGAGGCGCTATTTTGTGTCGATACATATGCCTCTACACGATGTAGACCAATTTGCTCAAATGCGAATCGAACCACCATATTCACAGCTTCTGTGACAATGCCCTTCCCTACGTAAATTTCATCCATCGCATAGCCAACAAATGCACTTGAGTACGGTAAGCGTTTTACAGCATAAAGTGCAATATGTCCTATTAGATTGTTTGTACCATGCTCAAAAATACCAAACGTAAATTCTCGCTTTGACTCCATTAAATAGAGACTTTCTTGAATTTTTTTGTATTGAGCGTCAACTGTATAGTATTCAGGTCTTTGCAGTGGCTCATATATAGACCAAAAGTATTTATTACGGCTTACGAGACCCATTAAACTTCGTGCATCTTTTTCTTGGAATGTGCGGATGTAGCATTTTTCCCCCTTTATCGTTACCACATTCCCACCCTTTTTTCTTAATAGATTCCAAATTTTAAGCACCATTCTCCACACTAGCCTTCCAATAAATATCAATACATTCCTTTTTGTTACATTGGCTACAATCCATTGATTGAAAACCCTATTTATATTTTATTGTATGTAAAAAAAGATGCTGCTACAACCAAAACAGCTCATGTCTTATTGTCATAGCAGCACAATTCAATTATTTAGTTTTTTGTTCTTTCTTGTTCTCGTTTACTATTTCCAAACTGGATGATTCAGCATCCTCTAGTTGTGCATTGTCTAACACATTTGTTAAATGAAGACCACGTCTTTGAGCTTCTCGTTCAATGTGTGCAATTGTTTCTTGAAGCACCTGAACACGTGCATACTTTTTGTCATCTCCAGCGACTAAGATCCATGGAGCATCTTTTTTATCGGTCTTTTCAAACATTGCATTTGCTGCTTCAATATACTGTGGCGATTTATCACGATTGCGCCAATCTTCAGCTGTTAGCTTCCAAGATTTATAAGGGTTTTGTTCACGTTCTTTAAAGCGTTTTAATTGCTCCTCATCTGAAACATGAAGCCAGAACTTAATAATTATGTAATCTCCTGCAGTTAAGATCTTCTCAAAATTATTAATTTCTTCATAAGCACGAGACCATTCATCCTTCGTTGCAAATCCTTCGATGCGTTCTACTAATACGCGACCATACCATGAGCGATCAAAAATAGCGATTTGTCCATGTTGAGGCAATTTTCTCCAAAATCGTTGTAAATAGTTGTAGCGTAATTCATGTGCTTGAGGAGCAGATATAGGGTGTACAACATAACCGCGTGGATCGACGCGTTCGATTAATCGTTTAATAGCGCCACCTTTACCAGCCGCATCCATTCCTTCAAATACCAAGATTAAGCCAATTTTGTTTTTTAATAAAAACTGTTGCGCGTTTAACATTTCATATTGGAGTACTTTTAATTTCTTTTTATACATCTTTTTGTCTAGTTCAATGGATAGGTCTAGATTTTTCAAATTTTGTGCCATGAAACTTCACTCCTTTTATTTGGATATTCTTATTGTACTAAAGAAATATATGGATGCCTATCAGGCATGGTAAATTGTAGATATTATTAGTAAAACAACACGATACATTGTTAGGAATTTCCGTTATAATAAAAAAAGTGACAGTACTATACTTATTTGTCTTTTCCCTATACAATCTAACACGAAGGGAGAGGAAAACATGCCTCGGTTTATCATGATGACAATCTCTTATCTTGTCTCAATCATCCTAACCTTTTCATCCTTTTTCGTGAACATCAACGGTCAATCTTCGCTAGAAATCGCTAATCGTTTTTCTGTAGTATTTGCACCGGTTAGTATAAGTCATGTAATTTGGATTATCATTTATTTATTACTCGGTTATTGGTTAGTTATGAACATCAAAAAGACAACTTTGAAACAGTCTGCGCTCTTTAGTTGCATAAATATATTGCAAGCATTGACGGTATACGTCTGGCATCATGAGTTATTTATTGTTTCTCTTGGCATTACATTACTCTTAGTCTTGTATTTATTTATGCTGTATAATACGTACCCTCTTCAGGACAAAGCCTTGTCTGGTCGTATTCCTTTCTCCATTTATTTAGCATGGATGACATTTATTTTTATCACAAATACAAGCTTTACATTAACGGCTTATGGTTGGAACGGCTTTGGTCTTAGTACGCCTCTTTGGGCAGTGATTTTACTAACATTAGGAGGAGCCATTGCGCTACATATCCGTTTCCATCACTTTGATGTTATGTATCCAAGTGTTTTTATTTGGGCTTATATTGGAATCGCCATACATAATGGTTTTGATGAGCTACTTGTCACTACAGCCGCCTTATTTTTATGTGGTGTTCTCTTTGTTGGCATTTTATTTATTAAAAAAAATCCTGCCTACCAAAAATAAATTGGTTAGCAGGATTTTTCATTATATCCTATTCTTCGTCTAATGACGTTAGGATAATTGGTTTATCCTTTGTCACAATGACTGAATGTTCGATTTGAGCTACAAGTGATTTATCAGGTGTCACGAATGTCCAGCCATCACCAGCTTCTACAATATGCTCTGCTTTTGCTGAGATAAATGGCTCAACCGCAAGCACCATACCTTCTTTCATGATGGTAGAATCCCATGCATCATAATAGTTTAAAATATGATTTGGCTCATCATGTAAAGATTTACCTAAGCCATGACCTGTTAAATTCATAATAACAGTTAAGTCATTAGCATTCGCCTCACGTTCAACTGCTTTACCAATTTGATTTAATTTAGATCCAGCCTTTACCTTTGTCATTGCTCGATCAAAGGCACTTTTGGCAACACGGCATAGCTTTTCTTTGTCTTCATAGCCTTCACCAACAACAAATGAAATACCTGTGTCAGCAAAGTAGCCGTTTAAGGAGCCAGAAACATCAATATTCACAATATCTCCTTCTTGAATAACACGCTTTCCTGGAATACCATGCGCCACTTCTTCATTGACACTAATACATGTATACCCAGGGAAATCATATTCTCCCTTCGGTCCAGAAATAGCGCCTGCCTCCGCAAACATGCGGCCAGCAATTTCGTCTAGTTCAAGTGTTGTAACACCTGGTTTTGTTGCAGCTTTCATCGCTTCGCGAATTTCAGCACAAATGCGTCCTATTTTTTTAAAAGCTTCAATCTCTTCTTGTGTTTTTACAATCATGTATAACGTCCCTTTCATCTAATATCTATTCTTTAATATAACATAACTTTTTATGCGTATAACGATAAACGCTTTAAATATTGTATGCTTTCCTACTTTGCAAAGTGCTAAAAGAGCTATTCACAACAAAAAAGTCCCCCCACTCATGTGAAGGGACTTGCATTAAGCTTTTCTTTGCATTAATTGTGGAGCGGCTGTGAATAAAAGAACACCAACGATAGCCGTTAATATAGTTGCTGGTAGCATATATGTACCGTTATAGATGATGGAATAGATCCAAGCATTTTGATCGCCAGCATATTCTGCAAAAAATACAGCACCAGCAATTGTATGTGCCGCGTATCGTAAGAAGCCTGCGAAAACGGTACCTATTATAATATAAAGTGCCATTTTTGTTTTGTTCATATGTTTAGCAGCGTCCAACACTGGTCCACGTACAACTGCCGCTAATCCTACAACTGTAAAAGCAACACCATAATCTAGTAATCCTTGTAGCCAGTGCACGATATAGGAACCAAACATTGTTTGCATAACACCCACAAGTAGTCCCGTTGTTAGCCCAGCTACTAGGCCCCAACGAAACGCGATTAACATAATAGGTACCATGACAAGACTAACTGAGCCGCCTTGTGCCCATACTTTAAAGGATACCTGATCAAGTACTAGCCCAATTGCTGCAAATATCGCAATCTCCACTAGCATTAACAGTCTTTTTTTGTCCATACATATTCTCTCCTTTGTTCCGATGTAGGATACAAGAGCAGGAATAGAAATGCGCTGATATGTCTCTTTCTGACACCATTTTCCCCCAAGAATGAAAAAACGATGCCAGGACAGAGCCTCACATCGTACAAGTGTCGGTTTCTATCCACATCCCTACGCAAGCGTTAACTTACAGGTTCGAAGAGTCAAGGCATTACGTGCCCAGTCTCAGCTGACATCATCAGCTCCCCTTGTGGTCGTTACATCTGAATTTATTTGAACATTTTCATTGTACGCAAAGGCTAGGAGGATTACAACCTCTTCCATACATTATTTTTTTGAAACTTTGCTATTATTCATGCGTAAATATTAAAAAAGGAGGTACAACTATGGAGAATCAAAAAATTTTAGCTGCCTTTAGTTATCTTAGTATTTTCTTCGCCCCTTTCATCGTTCCATTAATTGTGTACATTGTGACAAAAGATAGTGATGTAAAAAAACATTCGATTCGTGCACTTGTCTCTCATTTAATTCCTTTTGTTTTTGGCATCCTGTTCTTTATTGTCTTTGTTTTTTCCACATTTAGTTTAGATCCAACCTCCAGTAATAATACAGTGATGATTATTTGGTTTGCTTCATTCGCCATCTATGCCCTCGTCTCACTTGGTATTGTGATCTGGAATATTATTCAGGCTGTTCGCGTTATCCGTTAATGTTTTATTTTTAAGAGAAACAGGTAGTAGTAATTGTAAAAGGAGCTGTTTTTGGATGAAAGTATCAAACGTTGTGAAAACCGCCGTAAAGTTAGCACCGATTGTTATTCCTATCGTCAGAAAAGTAATGGCTGCAAAAAAGGGAACAACGCCTACAGCCACACCTCGAAAAAAATAAAACGAAGGCGTATTCCTTTTTTTCGGAAATACGCCTTCGTTTTATTTCACTTCAAAATGTGTTTGACTATGTCCATTCAATGTTTTTTCTACATGTAAAACTGCTGGCATCGCAGATTTCAATTCAGGTACATGAGAAATAACGCCAATCATACGACCAGAATCCTGTAAATCAATTAATGTATCAATTGCCTTATTTAGTGATTCCTCATCGAGTGAACCAAAGCCCTCATCAATAAACATCGTTTCAATATGGATATTACCTTGGAAGCTTTGAATCACATCTGCCATTCCCAAAGCAAGACTTAGCGAAGCATTAAATTTTTCGCCTCCTGATAATGTTTTAACATCTCGTAATTGATCCGTATAGGCATCATAAACATCAAGACCAAGTCCACTTTGCTTTGCATGCTTTTCCAATCTATCTGAGCGTCTGAGCTCAAATTGACCGTTTGATAAATGATACAGCCGTATATTGGCAGCTTCTGTAATTTGATCTAAATAATTAATTTGTATATAACGCTCAAAGGATAGCTTTTTCGCGTTTTGTCCATTTAATAATCCATAGAGTTCCTTTACTCGCCCTGCTTCCTGTTCAAGTAAATGAAGCTCTCTCGCTATTTCTTCCACCCTTTCACTAAAGCCTTGGCATGCTTGTATAAAGCCATTCATCTGTTGCAAACGTTTAAATGCTTCCTCATAGGAAATTCGCTGCTGTTCTACTCTTGCTTCCATCGCCTCTAAATCTTGCTTCTCTTTTCCTTGAAGGTATGTAGCCCCTTCGGTAATCTGAATTTGCAACGTGTGTACTTGTAAAGCATAGTCGCTACATGCTTTTCGAAGTGCATCCAATTGTATGGTACTCCGTTTAGCAGTTGCATAAGCCTCATAGCTTTCGAAACCTATTTCTTGCATATCTGCTGAAAATTGCTGAAGCTTTTCATTCATTTTAAGCTGTAATTCCTCAAAGGACTGTTTGGCAATTTCTACAGTTAGTGTTGCATTGCTAGCTGCTTCCTTTGCTGCATGCAAATTTTCTTGACTCACTTGCCAACTTTTTTGAAGCTCTTCTTTCTGTTTACTAACTTCATTAAGTTGTTGCTTTAATTGCTGTAAAGTTGGTAAATTAGCGGGCATCTGCTTAAGTTGTTCGTCTACAACCGCTTGTAATTTTGTCCATTCTTTTATCTGCTCTGCTAAATATTGCTCTAGCTTCATATGCTTATTTCGTAGCTGCTCTATTCGGTCATGCTGATGCTTTATTTTTAATCGCACATCAGCTAATTGATGTTGAATAATTTTTAATGCAGCAAGCTCTTGTTCCACTTCATGTAAAGTAGCGGTGATCTGTGGTTGGTCTTCTTGTTTAATATGCTGAGCCTCGAGTTGTCGCCATGTATCTTGAAGAAGTTGCTGCGCTGATGCTAAAAATGCCTCTTTCTCCAAATACTTACGCTCGTCTGATGATGCCTTCGCTCTTAATGCTTCCACTTGAGCAAGCTCAATAACTTCCAGTTGCTCATTGTGTGCTTTCTGATGTGTCATACTACCACAAACAGGACAGGGCTCTCCTTCCTTCAGTTGTTCTGCTAAAATACTAGCTTGACTCGCCAGCCATCGTTGCTGCAAAAGTTGAAGAGCCTCTTTACTTTCTTGATAGAGACTTTCTGAAGCAACTACATCCTGCTTAGCTAAATCTACGGCATGTTTATATTTATCCGCTTGCTTGATTAAAGCAACCTGTTCCCGTAGTTTCGGTAATTGTTCTAAATAGCTTTCATAGGGTTCAACCTGTTTTTCATAGCCTTCTAATGATTGAGAAAAATGCTGTAATTGCTCTTGTTCATTTTCCAAAAGTTTGACGTTATCATTTACTGCTCGTTTTGCATTTTCAGCATATTGCTCCGCTATTTGCAGCTGCTGTATATTGTTTTCATAGGCTTCAAATTTCGGTAAAAGCGCTAGCATCTGCATTTCCTGCTGTAAGATTTGCTGTCGTTCAGATTCTTTAGCCTGCTCTATCTCATATTTTTCTTGCGCTTCTTGCAACTTTTCTTGTGACTGCTGTTGCTTAACCTTTGCTTGTTGAAATGCTATCTCTTTAACATTCAGTTCAGCACGTAAATCCTTGCATTGTTGTTCGAGCAGCACAAGTCGCTCTGCTTGTTCTGCTAAAGCAATCTCCTTCTCCTTTGCTTGGTATAAATCCTGCTGTTGTAAAAGCATTTGTAGCCGTTGCTGTCGATTAGCTTGTTCATCAAATTGCTCATTTAGCGTTTTTGCTAAGCGATAATATTCCTGCTCTTTTTGATGAAGGCTATACGCTTCTTCATAGTATGACTGTTCATCTTCTCCACATTTCTTATAGTAGTTAAGCTCCTCATCAAGTGCCTCTGTCAGTTGATGTAAATTTTCGGTATTATCAGCAATCAATGTAAATAAAGCGGAAGAACGTTGTGGTAAGGCGCCCACAATTTGACCAAGTAAATGTTCTTTTAATTGTTTGGCACGCTCAAGATCACTTTCTGCTTCTTTACGCTTGGCATCAAGCTTTTTCGCCATGACACCGAAACGATCTGTTTTAAAGATTTTCCGTAAAATTACTTCTTTATTTGTTGAATCAGAGGTTAATAGTTTTCTAAATTCACCTTGAGGTAGCATGACAATTTGGCTAAATTGATCTTTTGTGAGACCTATGATTTCCTGCACTTTCTTATCGACTTCAAGCGTTTGCTGTTTCTCTACAATGCTATAATCTAGCTTTCCGTCTTTTACTTCTGCTAGCTCTATTTTCTTTCCAGTAACCGTTTTATTTTTTTCTTTAATATGACCTGGCTGTCGTACTATTTGATAGACTTTTCCATGCATTTCAAAGACGAGTTCTACAGCTGTATAAACTTCATCATGTGCAAAGCCGCTTCTTAGTAAAGCTGTATCCTGCCGGTCCTCCCCACTACCTGATCCGTAAAGAGCATAGCAAATAGCATCGAAAATGGTTGTTTTACCAGCACCAGTTTTTCCAGAAATGGCAAACAATCGATGCTCCCCTAGCTCTTGAAAATCAATTACTTCCGTGTCTTTATATGGACCAAACGCTGTAATTGTTAACTTTAAAGGCTTCATTTTACAGTCTCTCGCTCCTCATCTAATAACTCCTGTAACATCTCTGTGAATAGGCGTTCCGTATCTTCATCAGGCTGAATGCCAATAATATTGGTGAAGAATGAACGGAATAAATCAATATCTTCTAGTTTTTCAGCTTCTACTACTTGTAGTTCACGTGGCATATCTTGTCTTAGTACCTTCCGCTCCACATGCATAGCGTGCGGAAATACACTACGAATACGTTCCATCGGTGAAGTCACAGATATTTTATCCGTCAATCTAACAAATACATAATCCTCACTTGGTGTGAGCGTTAATAACTCCTCTAATTGACCTTCTACTACTCGTAGATCTCTTCTTGGCACAAGCTTTCTTTTACTTACTGTGGTGTTACCTTGCTCATCTAATTCGATGATTAAAAATCCTTTCTCATGTAAATGCTCAGATAACGAGTACTTTAAGATAGAGCCTGCATAGCGTATGGTTTCGTTTAAAACAAAATGTGCCTTATGTAAGTGCCCAAGCGCCGTATAGTGAAAAGGTTTGAATAAAGCTGCATTCACACAATCTGAGCCTCCAATGGAAAGGGGTCGCTCGGAATCACTAGTATTTGCTTCCTCCTCACCATACTTCGTCACAAAGGCATGTCCAACAAAAACATGACGCTTACTTGTGTCCATGTCTTCCGTGATATACTCAATAATTTTTTGCATGGCGTCTTGATGAGAACGGATTGATTCATCTTCAAAGATGTTGCGAATAGCAGCTGGCTCTGCATAGGGCACTAGGTGAAAATGTACTTCCCCATGTTGATCATTCAAAACAATAGGGGCATGATTTTTTGTAAATTGGCCCTTAATATATAAACCACTATCACTCATTAAACGGCTACCAAAATTTAAACGACCTGCACTATCATGATTTCCCGCCACTGCTAGAACAGGAATCTTCTTCTCTAATACTATTTTCGCTAATACATCATTTAGTAAATTAACTGCCTCAATAGGAGGCATCGAACGATCATATAAATCACCTGCGATGATAATTACATCTGGTTTTTTCTCATCAATCGCTTGTATAAATTGTTGAAGAATATAATGTTGATCTTCTGTCATATAGACACCTTGAACAAGCTTTCCTAAATGCCAATCTGCTGTATGAAATATTTTCATTCTAGTACCTCCTAGTCTTCTCTATATTTTAGCATGACTATTCCCAATCTAGTGAACACTAAAGGTTTAGTAGTTCTAGCCAAAATTGGTTTTCATAGAAAAAAGCATCTTATAAGTAAGATGCCTTAGATACCTGCTATTTAGATATATTTGATAAATGCCTTATATCCTGGGAATCCCTGAATTACGTAAGTCATACGAGGAGATTGATGTTGTGTCACATTTTGCTTCTGAGGTTTCGCTGATGATTGTTGCTTTAGGATTTCCTCAAATGACTTGGGATTTGGCTTTGGCAATTCTGCTGAAGAGATGTTTAAAGCATCACTACCACTATAAACTTGTAAAAATGAGTTAGCCATTTGTCGATAGCCTTCAATATTTGGATGAACATCAGCACTATTTGGTAAGTAGTTGGTTGCATTCAATCCAAAGGCATCATAGACATTTATATAAGCTGCGCCAGCTATCTCTGCTTGTTGTTGTAAAATCGTATTTAATCTAACTAGCTGGGCATTGGTTCCTTCTTTTTGCGTCGGATGAACTGTTGGATAAGCAAAATAATACCCTATAACATAGATTTTTGCTTTAGGCGCACGTTCTTCTAATTCATCCAAAATCGATAGCATATTTTTTCTTGCCAAATTTAAAGCGTAATCTGCCTGAAGCTGTGAAAAAGCTAAGGTCCCTGCATTTGGGTTTACCTGGACAAGACGTAATAAATCATTAGCCCCTGCCGAAACTGTAATAAGCGTCGCATTTGCTAATAAATTTTGCGCTTCCTCAGATCGTATTCGTTCTAATACATCTGTCGTAGTAAAGCCAGGAAAAGCAAGTTCTTTTGTATAAAATGATAATTGACCAATCGAACTTAATTTCATGGCAATCAAATCACTATACCCTACATCAATTTCTTTGTAGGGTGTTTGACCTGCTGCTAAGGAATCGCCAATAGCCACATAGGTTTCTGTTTGAGCAAAAGCAGATGAAACCCCAATTGTCATGAATACTATTGTCATACCTATCAAGCTACAAAATCGTTTCATCTGCTTCCCTCTTTTCTTATTGACTAAAAATTTAAAATGCCCAGCTACCCTTGCGGAAAATTGGCTCAACCGTACCATCTGGTAAAATACCATCGATGTCCATTTCACCACTGCCAATCATGAAGTCTTCGTGTGTCACAGAAATATTGGCACCCAATGCTTCAAGTTGACCGTTTTCTAGGTCTCTACCACCCTCTAAGCAAGTCGGATATGCCTCACCAATAGCTAAATGGTTTGAAGCATTTTCATCAAACAGCGTATTAAAATATAAAATTTCCGACGCTGAAATTGGTGACTCGTGAGGGACAAGTGCTACTTCACCTAAGTAGCTTGAGCCTTCATCCACTTGAATAAGCTCTTGCAATAAATCATGTCCTACTTCAGCCTCTGCCTTAATAATTTTGCCCTCTTCAAATGTTAATTTAAAGCCATCGATGATATTGCCCTGATAGACTAATGGCTTCGTATTACTAACATAACCGTTTACACCTTGTTTCATTGGCAGTGTATAAACTTCTTCTGTTGGCATATTGGCCACAAAGACATTATCTTCTGGTGTTTTACTACCACCAGTTAGCCATTTATGTTGTGGTGCTAAAGCGATTGTTAAATCTGTACCAGGTGCTGTATAGTGAAGCTTTGCATACTTTTTATTATTTAAAAGCTGTGCACGAGATTCTAAATTAGCTACATGCTGACGCCAATTATCAACGGCATTGCCTTCTCCAATATGAACCGTTTTAAAGATAGCTTCCCATAATGCAGGTACTTGCTGCTCCTCTGTTAATTGAGGGAAAACCTTTGATGCCCATTTAGCTGAAGGAACTGCTACGATGGACCAAGCAATTAAATCCTTCATGACTGCATTGCGATAGTTTTTCAATGCTGCCCCTGATACTTTTTGATGTGTTGCTAGTCTGTCTGCTGGAATTCCTGTTAGCTTATCAGGATCTGCTGCATCAATCCATAATAGAGCTCCTTTACGTTCAATCAGTTCATCACGCATTTTCACAACCCATTCAGGGAAGCGATTAAATTCCTCATCGGATGCATGCTCAAAATAAGCACGATCCAATTCATCATCGGAAAAGTTTACATGAACACGGCCTGCTCCAGCCTTGTAAGCCTCTTTTACAACTAAACGGGCAAAATCTAAAGCATCCACAGATGTATTGACTAATAAGTACTGACCTGGTTGGATATTCACACCCACTTTTACTGCAAGCTCTGCATATGCCTGTAATTTCTCTTCAAATGTCATACTATTTCCCTCGCTTCTGTCCAATTGTTTTAGAATTACCTTCAATCAGCTCGCCATCATGCCATATTTTTTGCACAGGCTTGCCCGGAATTTCCCTTGTCCATTTTTTATAGGTTTTTTCATCACGATAAGATAATAAGGTTAATACTTCACCATCAGCTCCAGCACGCCCAGTACGACCAGAACGATGCAAATACTGTTCAATAGTTCGTGGGACATCAACATGAATAACATGTGTTAAACCAGCAATATCTAAACCACGAGCTGCAATATCTGTTGCAATTAAAATACGCGCATCTCCTTTACGGAATGCATCTAACGCTTTTTTACGTTCTTCTTTCTTCATATCAGAATGGAGCGTGACAATCGGTGCTGAACGGTATTGTAGTTTTGTTTCCTTCATTAATAATTGATCGATATTATTAACAAAAGCCAACGCTCTTAAACCCTCTGTATGGGAAAGTCGGCGCAGGAAATCCGTTTTATCACGTTCTTCTACCTTCACAAAAGAATGGACAACTTTACCGACCTTTAACATGTCCTCAGGCTTAATTTTAAAACGCAGTGGCTCAAACATCATACGACTTGCCACTAATTCAATTTCCTCTGTAATCGTAGCCGACACAACAACAACTTGTCGGCCATAGGCAGAACCTTCGATAAAGGATTTGATAACAACACGGTATTCACGACTTAGTAATTGATCACATTCATCTAAAATAACTGTTTCGACTTCTTTGAGTTTTAATTTTCCTGCTCGTGCTAATTCGTTTAAACGACCAGGTGTGCCAACAACAATCGTTGGCTTTTTCTTCAACTTTTCAATTTGACGAGCAGAATTGGCACCACCAATCAGCTGTTGAACAGTAATGTCTGTTCCAGCTGTCCACTCACGAATAACTTCTACGATTTGCATAGCGAGCTCTTGCGAGGGAGCTACGATCAGTCCTTGTGTTTGCTTTTTTGCCCCATTCACTTTATTTAATAATGGTAAGACATATGCTAACGTTTTACCTGATCCTGTTGGTGATTCCGCCACAATATCTTTGCCTTCAAGCATAGCTGGTATCATTTCATCTTGAATTTTCATGGGTGTTTCAAAGTTCCATTTTGCTTGTAGTTCTTCTTTTAATAAATTTATGACTGACATGTTATTTCCCACCTTCTATCTACTTGACACTAGTTTAACACACTCCGTAGGTTCCTACTTTATATGTACGTAAGCAATTTTCTAATCGTTTCAAGAGAACATTGCTTCCTTTCATAAAAAATCTGCTTCACTCAACACGGAAAGTAAGCCTGTCCACAACTCTTTCAAGAATTGTAGCTTACCCGTGAAAAGCAAGCAGATTCTTTTCAATTCAACTAATCGACTAATTCATAACCACAAGCTAAAATGGCACATTCAGCTAAAACGATTAATGAATCAATATAAATGTCACTTAGCTTTAAATCTCTGTTTACAACAGATAGCTCTGTACAACCTAATACAATTCGATCACAATTTAGTGCTAGCATCGCCTCTTCTATCGGTTGCCAATCTTCTAGCGTAACATCCTTCCCAGCCTTGACATAATCATAAATGATCGACATCACATAGGATCTCATTTCATTATCTGGAACAACTGGTGTAATACCAAACTCCTCAAGTGCTTCCTGATACATCCGTGATGTTAACGTGCCTGTTGTTGCTAAAATACCTACTCGCTTTGCTCCTAAATCAGCAGCACGCTTCGCTGTTTCGCGAATCATATGCAAGATAGGTATAGGAGAACCCTCTTCAATTTCTTGATAAAACGTATGCGCCGTATTACATGGGATCGCTATTATGTCTGCTCCTACCGAAGCTAGTTTTTTTGCATCCTCAATAATGACTGGAACTGGATTGTCCTTTGTATTATCTAAAATAAAGGCCGTACGGTCAGGAATATTTGTATCATTATCAATAATGGTATGTAAATGATCCTGATCTTTTTGTGCTTTCGTACGTCTTACAATCATTTCTCCTATAAACATTGTTGCAAGTGGACCAACGCCACCAATTATACCTAAAGTTTGTTTTTTCATGTGTTAGACAGACCTTTGTTATTAAAATATTTCTTATAGCTACGATAAAAGCTTAAATTATCAAGCGTGACATTCAACCAACGTTTTGCATTCATATCCTTATAATTAAAAATAGAATCTGTAGCCATACCTTGACGAATTAAACTTTTCGCCTCCATTACTAGTTGTTCATTTTGCACATATTTGAACAGCACACCATTCGGTACAATTGTCCAAAGATGCTTGTTCCTCACATATGTTAGTTGTTGTTTACTTCCTCGAACATAATCGTTCGCTACATACTGCATTAAATTAAAGCCACTGGCCGTCACATAATAATTGGAAAGTTCATTATGTAATTCAATACTCAACAATTTATATTGACCATCACGATCATCATATTTCATATCAAATGTGGCAAAGCCTTGAAATTGTATCGCTTCAAGGAATAGCTTAACATTATCCATTAATTCCTGATGATAGGTTGTCATAATCGCTACATAACGTCCTATCCCTTCTGGAGAATGCTCTTCTAAAATAGGGTTTCCTACTGCAAGAAGTTTTGCCTTCCCATCTTGTCCTATATATGCATTAACAACACGCATGTTAGCGTCTTCACCTGGT
The DNA here is from genome assembly GCF_038630885.1 of Lysinibacillus sp. FSL K6-0057. Taxonomy (NCBI): domain Bacteria; kingdom Bacillati; phylum Bacillota; class Bacilli; order Caryophanales; family Bacillaceae; genus Lysinibacillus; species Lysinibacillus sp. FSL K6-0057. The sequence goes on from NZ_CP152047.1 coordinate 4,344,225, forward strand.
ATATATTGTTGAATCATCAGATCATCACGATAAGCTGATTCTTTATAGATAGCACATAATATACTGTCCTTTTCGTCCTTATCATATGCAATATATACTTTTTTCTTACCAGGAAAAATACAAGTAGCATATTTTGTCATATTCATGGGCTTAATGACAACTGGATAATCAAATGGCATGTTGTAGTCTTCATAATCATTCACCGTGCATACATGTGTAGCAGGGTATTGAAAACCAAATTGTGCACATAGCTCATACATGCTTTCACGAGTTAAAAGTTGATGCGCAAGTGTGGCGTCTACATAGGGAACTAGAAAATCCTCTGCTAACTCTTCTTTGTGTTCTACGATTCTTTTGACATAAAATTCATCACAGGCTAATAGCAGTAATTTTTTGTCTCGGAACTCCTCCGCTATGGCTTTTAGGGCGGTCACAAATCTTTCTTCGATATGAAGTCGCGGTATCTCGCGAAAAGTCCATAAATCACTTTGTTGAATTTTTTCCATGTTCGTATGGTTTAGTGCAAGTGGCTTCACACCATAGGCTTCGTAAAATGCTCTGGCCATGCCATAAGCATTCATTTCATCTCCAAGTAAAACAGGTAAAAAAACGTGCTCAATGGCCATTCTACTCAACTCACTTTTACTTTTTTATTAGTGTAACATACTAATGATTTATAGCTTATTTATGAACAGCTACAGCTTGTTTGCCTAATTCCTGATAACTTTTGAAAAATTGATCGACATTGTAAGTAACATACCCTTTTAAAGGATCCATTACGACTACCTTATCACCTAAATGTCCCGTTAAGACGACTGCATGTAAGTTCATAAAAGCATCATGTCGAGTCGTTTCCCCTGTATAAATCCAGCCTCTTTCTGCTTTTCGTTTAGGCTTTGATAAATCTAGCGTTACCCATGTCACGACAGGAATACCTTCACGCACAAGCTGTAAAATATCATCCTGTGAGGCGTTACTCATATTTTTGACATGTAAGCCAGCTTGTTTATCTGTAATAACTGCCTCAGCCGCTTTGACAATTGGAGCAGCAAAAACATACATGCCACGAGCTTTATCACGAGGATTACCTGCAAAAGCATCATTGGGATTTGGTCCAAAACGTTGATTGCCTACTGTTCGTATTTCTTGCTTTGGTAAATACTTGTCAGTCATTTCGAGCTTCGACACATTCATTCCAAAATAATTTAATACGGCTGTAAGTGAAGTAATTTCACAGCCATGTGGCAGCTCGGGGTTTTGCATGACAACAGGGACATCTAACTCCTGATCGTCTCTTAAAAAGTGTGTTTGCAATCGATAATAGGGCTTTGTTGTATCGTAAGTGAAATTCTCGATTGTTGTATACCCATTATTTGTCGTACTATTTTCAAGTGTTGTTGCCGCAATTGCATATTCTCTCCCTGCCTTGAGCTTCGAAAATATAGCTTCTCCCTCTTCTGAACCAATCGCTTCTTCCACTACTTCACCTGTTTGTACATCTGTAACCGTAAGGAAGAGATTTGGAATAGGTGCCCCGCTATTAAATTCTACTGTTAAAACCGTTAATTGATTTTTTTGTTCAGCATCTTGCTGAGAAAATGGCTGACAGCCTGAAAGTAACATAATAATCAAAATGCCAATAAGTAAAAGGCGTTTATACCCCGTCCACAAGACAAATTCCGCTCCTATTCTAAGGCGAAGAGCAGCCCCTTCGCCATTCTCATTATTCAATTTGTCGTAGACTCTATTATACGATACTTTCATAGCCGTTCCTATTTTATCTTGATTTAGTAACTATTTTTTGTACTAATATCGAGTTACACAAGACAGTGAACCCCAAAAATCTGGATAGCAATTATGCCAAAGGATAATTGAACTGTCTTAAATTGTTGTCACTTTCGGCCGTAATGTATGCTTTAGTACCTTCCCAGAGGCATTTCGTGGCAATTCTATTAAAAATTCAATTTCATAAGGTACTTTGTATTTGGCAAGTCGTGTTTGACAATAGGATAGTATCGAATTTTCATCAAGAGACTTCCCTTCCTTTAACACAACAAATGCTTTTGGTACTTCTCCATATACTTCATGTGGCAATCCAACCACTGCTGCTTCTAAAATTTCCGGCATTTGATATAGAACTTCTTCTATTTCGATTGGGTAAATATTTTCTCCACCACGAATAATCATATCTTTTTTTCGATCTACAATATATAAATAGCCTTCCTCATCAAAGCGTCCTAAATCGCCTGAGTACAACCAGCCATCCCTAATCGCTCTTGCTGTTTCCTCTGGATTGCGTAAATAGCCCTTCATTACTTGTGGTCCTCTTACGCATATTTCGCCCACCTCTCCAGCTGGTACGGTCTTTCCGTCACTATCAACTACACAAACCTCTGTCTGTGCTAATGGTTTTCCAACTGAGCCAATTTTCGTCAATGCATCCGTATCTAATAAAGAGGTAGCTGCAGGTGAATTTTCAGTTTGACCATAAAGATTTTGAACCTTTACATTTGGAAATGCTTCTTTCACTTGCTTTACAAGCTCATAAGGCATCGGGGCAGCACCGTAACATAATAAACGTAAATGATTAAAGCTATGTTCCTTGAATCCAGGAGTATTTAATATAATGGTATACATAGATGGAACACCAAAGAAAATTGTCGCCTCAGTAGCTACAATTTGAGCTAACGTTTTAGTTCCTGAAAATGCTTCTTCAATGACCACTGTTCCCCCTCTATAAAACATAGGCATAGCAAATACATGAAGACCTGCACAATGAAACAAAGGCGTACAAATAAACATTTTGTCCCTGCTAGACATATTCATAGAAGACGACCAAATATCTGCTGTAGCCACGATATTCTGATGCGTTAGCATGACGCCTTTGGGTTTACCTGTTGTTCCCGACGTATACATGACCACTGCCGTATCGTCAGCCTCTAATTGCACAATTTTTCTAGCACGATTATCATATTCAATTATGTTTTTCATTTCTTGAAATCCGATTGTATGTTGGAATGAATAAGAAACGTCCTCTAATACCTCTGTTAATCTTTCATCAAAAATTAAGCCCCTTGCTTGTGAATGATTAAAAATAAAATCAACCTCAGGAGCAGCTAATTTAGTGTTAATTGGCATCACAATAAATCCAGCTAATTGGACACCTAAATATGCGATTAAAAATAAATCTGAATTGAGCGTATATAGGGCAATCACATCATCCTTTTTAAAATCTTGTTCCTGCAAGTAAGTCGCAAATCTTTCTACACGTTGGTAAAAATCATGATAGCTTATTGCCTTTCCATCATACAATGTTGCAATTGCATTTGGTTGTTGCCCTGCATAGTCTTCAAGAATATCTGTCATCAACTTCGTCATTATAAGCCCTCCATACTTTCATTTTATTATTATTGAATAAACAAGAATGGGAAACTATTAAACTTCTTAAAATTCTGAAAATTACGATTATATTTTATCAAGCAATGTATTTCTTGGCAATTTTTCCACACATTCAAAATATGTAGCTGAAGTAACGAAATATTCTTAGACATTTTACTTTTCTAGTAATTTCTATTAGGTGTATGATACTTGTACGATTATTATTAGGAAAGGCCGGGTTTAAATGCTTTATGCACTTTTAGGAGATTTACATTCTAATATAGAAGACACTAAAGCTGTTCTAGCTCATATTCAACAAACAGCAGAGGAAGCAACAATCATTGGGTTAGGGGATTTATATGAATGCACTGTAAGTAAGAAAAAGGCACAAACCATATCTGGCTTACCTTTGCAAAAGGCGGCCATAGTAGAAAGTGAATTTGAAAAACTGCTAACCTTCCCCTCTATTCGAGGCAATCAAGAAGAACGTATTACTCAGGTCACTGGCATTGAACGTTTTAAAGCTTTACCAGAGACAATAGAGATTGATGGAGCCACGCTTATGCATGGACATCAATTTAGGTGGAATGTAAGCTGGCAACCGACTTTTCCACCCTTTCAAAAACCATTATTTTTCTTCGGGCATAGTCACGAATCAGGTCTTTATCATCAACAAAAAAAGCTGCCGATTCGTATTCGCTATGGGCAACCAATTGCGTTACAAGACAAACAATATGGTGTGAATGTAGGCTCTGTTATCAATCACCGTGAATGGTGTCTTTATGATAGCCAAAAGCGTACAGTGACATTTATGTGTGTTCCACCTATTAATCTATAAAAGAGCAAGCTAGTATGTAGACTAGCTTGCTTTCCATTTTTTAATGAATATATTGCTTTTTCTCACTCAATAAAATTTCCTTTAACTCTTTTAATTTTTCAATTACAACATACGATTCATCCGTAATTTCTTTCAGGTATTTTTCAGCGCCCGTTTTATTCCCTACATTGTACTCACGCACTGCTTTTTTTGCTATATCATGCACGTGAATAAATGGTTGTTCTAACTCTGCGTAGACACGCTCCTCACCTAACAGTTTCTTTCCTGTGCCATAGTACCATTCGCCAAGGCGTGATTCTTTTGGAGACCCTACATCCTGCTCCGTCATCGTTTCAAAGCCTAGTAGCAAATTGTAGATTTTCCATCTCCACAATAGGTGATCGGTAATAGCTAATTCAATAATATCCTCTTGGCTAATAATAAAGTTTTTAGAAATTGTTGTGGATCGGTATCCATCAATCATTTTACTTAATTTATAAATGGCGGAGCCCATATCAAAAACGATTACCTTACTTTTTTGCATGCTCTCTGTAATTGTATGGTTACGTTCAGAAATAGTAGTAGCAGATTGTGCCTGAACCTTTGTCATTGTAGCTATTTCCTCAAAGCGCGCCCCCTGCTGCTGTAAGTTTTTATTTAGCTCAGCTAGCGTCTGTGATATATATAAGGTATCTGTAACACCTTGATGTAAATCTTGGGAAAATTGAGTCGTCAATGAACTAATATTATGGGTAATATGAAGTAACTCCTGTATATCTGTATGTATAGATTTGACAGATGTACTTGTATCATCAGCAAGTTTCCGAACTTCCTCTGCAACAACCGCAAAACCTTTTCCTGCTTCTCCAGCACGAGCGGCCTCTATTGATGCATTTAAAGCCAACAAATTTGTTTGATCTGCTATTTTTTTTATTAATTCCATTAATTTCGCTACACTATTTACACGCTCAACTAAACGCCTAATATCTTCCTGCATTGATTTATGGCCTTCATCGGTTGTCTGTAAAATAGATGATACTTGTTGTAATGATTCCAAATCCTGATTTAATTTTTTAAAGGCATGCTTTGTTTGCTCTGAGATATCACCAACTGATGTGGCAATTTCTTCAATGCTCTCATCTAACTCATGCATTAATTGATCTGCTGCGACAATCTCCTGTTGCTGAATCTCTTGAAATTCAATCAGTTCCTTAATGGTATCTAACTGTGTATTATAAGTAATAATTTCACCTAACCCATTCACAACAGATCCTGCTTGAATTTCAATATAGGTCTCTAAAATGATTTGTTGATCAATTGTTACTAAACTATCATAGGACAATAAAACATCCAGCATTTTTTCTTCATCACGTGATAGTTCTTTAACAATAAGCGGAATGATTAATTGGTTAATCAGTGTATAGGCAGAAATCATCCAGTTCGGTAGTACCCCAATTCGAGCATGAACATAGGCAATTTTACGTCGCTTAAAGACATAATCTAAATCTAATTCATCATCAAATAAGCTAATAAAATGTGAATCAAACAACCCTTTCAAGCGCTCTACGGTTGAATGTGTATTGATGACATGATTAAACTCTGGAATTTCCAGTAGACGAGCATAAAAATTATCGAGTATATACTGTCGATTATTCTCGTAAATTTTACGTAAAAATCCAACAGATTCTCTTCTAATTCTTGATAAAGCAAGGAAATCTAATTTTTCTTTAAAGCGTTCATTTGTTTCGATGTCTGAATTTTTTGTAGCCGAGAAATAATCATAACTTTGATTAATCTTCTTCCTTTTGAACATTGCTCCCACTCCTAGTTGTATTAAATTAAAGTAAAATAAAATTACCAATATTTCAAAGCCAATAATAGATCTCTCTTCATTACCTTCAACTAATAAAACATATATATTCTACCAACAATAGAAAGACAAAAATAGATTCTCATTTAATTCTTTACACTTTATTATTTTTTCGTCCACTTTATTGACAATTTCTTATTTTCCTAGTTAAACACTGTCTTTACGCAGAAAAAGCGCTAAAATCACGTTTGATCCTAGCGCCTTCTTCCCATATAAACTTATCGTTAGTGCTAGCACTCGCAATCGCAATTTTGTAAGCTATCCAGTAGCTTTTCCATGGCTTCTAGTTGCTCACATAGCGTTTGAATCATGCATCGTAGGATTGGAATTAATTCTTGACAAATGCAGAATCTAAGCACATTTTGTGCCAGTCGTATACCACCCTGATGATGGACAATCATTTCCCGCAGATAATTGATATTAATGCTGTTGGAGACTGGCGGTGCACACATTGCATTGAACATAGCTTCTGTAATTTCTTTATAAGCACACATATACTCGTATAATTCATACTCTGAATTTTGCACGACACAACAACGATTTTGTATCGCTTCAAGACTCTCAACCATTTCTGTATGTGTTCGAATGATTTCTAATGCGAGATTTTGTACAGGGATATTCGTTGTATAGCGTAAAATATTTTCAGACATTTGGATTGCTGCAACTTGATGAGGGAGGATTTGTTTAATAAAGTTTTCTGAGATACTACAAGTAATGGTAACATAGGTCATACCCTGCATCATTTTTTTGAGGATTCGCTGATATTCCTCTAGATATGCCTTAGTCACATTACTGAGTTCAATTGGTTTAGCCATTAGACACACTCCTTTCAGAGTAATGTATGCCTGCTAGGTTGTTGTGCGATAGACAATTGTACCAATTGCTCAATTTTTACCAGCCATCATCATCGTAAAAAATTATACTTGCTCTTTCTTATATGTATCTATACATGTAGAACAAATGCATATTTTTGGCTCTCCCTGCACTGCATTTAACAGATGTTCTGGAATGCTAACTGTCATACACCAGCACTCTTTTTCGCCTTTTGCCACGCCACAATGATTTTCTCCCCCACATAATGGACATTTCATTTCTCCAGTTGACATGCTCCTACAACTCCTTTACTTTTCCCATTGTAAAGTAAAAAAGGAAGAGCACTCAATACCTTGCTCCTCCCAAAACACTTATTGTTGATGCTTGTGTATGTCTTGTTTTACTTCTTCAGTATCTGTGTCACTATAAATGGATGTTCCATGCCCACCACTTTTTGCTAACAATGCCTTCACTTCATTATAGGATAATCCTGCGTCTGCATTTTTTTGCTTCACTTCATTAATATTCGTGCCTGCAGATGTAAATTGGACTTCTTTTTCATGATTCATTGTATTTCTACCTCCTATAATTCATCTGGCTGCATTTCAATCAATTCATCGCCTTCTCTTTTTACTCGCTTATTGAGCTCCTCTATAGGAATGGCATCTACAGTTTGCATATCCTCATGCAAATCGAAAAGACTAATTGTATCTGATTCAACCATGTCAGGCTTGTCCTTGCTATTTAAATTCATGAATATTTTCTTTTCATGTGGTATTTTTTCGATATCCATTCTATCACACTCCTTTTCCTATAATGTGTGTAAAGCTGGACAGATTATGTGTCTTTCCCTTGTGCGCTTTTATCAATTCGGTGATACTCAGCTATTTGAATAACTCGTACATGTTTTGTGTGCAGTTCATGGTATATACCCCTACTATCGGTAAAGGAAATATCTTGATCGCGTTCACTTTTCACTAATTTCTCTGCCTCTTGTTGTGATTCAATATCAATTACGCCTCAGCGTAATTGCGTCCAGATTTTTTTCGAACTTGCTCGAAAAGCTCATCTTCAAAATCTGTGACATCCGCTGGGGCTTTTATCTTGATTCAGTTGGTGTTTGGACACCCACTAAATCAAAGAGAACATTTTTACATTCATCTCACCACCTATAGAGGTGGACGTTTTCTGCTGAATCAAGATAAATGAATCTTCGTACATAATGTATCTCATCAAAAAAATACGTAATTTTAAATTCCTTCATCTTTATGCCCCTTAATCCTGCAATGTCACCGCTTATTCTGTCCAGAAACTGAAAAACCTTGCATTCCTAAAATTACATAAAACATATGATGCATATAGTAGAGCAATAAACCTTTGCATTGGAGGGAACAATAATTGATTCATACAGTCAAAGCTGGTGAAACCCTTGCTCAAATTTCTCAAGATTACCGTACACCTTTAGCATCCATTATCGCTGCGAACCCAGGAATTCAGCCTGATCATCTTGTCATTGGTCAACAAATCGTCATCCCTGGCTTGCCCGACCCCGAGACAATTCCTTACCGTATCGAGATCTCTACCAATAATCGCTGGCTACGTTTATATAGAAACAATATCCTTCAAAAACAATACCCTATTGCAGTTGGACGCATGCTTCACGAAACACCAGTAGGTAGTTTTATTATCATTAATAAAGCGCCAAACCCTGGCGGTCCTTTTGGCACGATGTGGATGAGTCTTTCTAAAGAACATTACGGAATTCATGGCACAAATGATCCTAGCTCTATTGGGCATGCTGTTTCACATGGTTGTATCCGTATGCATAATCGAGATGTTGAAGAGCTTGCCAGTATTGTGCCAATCGGTACAGAAGTGGTGATTCATCCCTAACTAAAAAGGCTATCTATACAAATTAGATAGCCTCTTGTTTTCATTATCTTATCCTCTAGTCTGCGCAAGCTTCGTTAAATAGTATTGCTCTTCCCGCCACATATAATCCGCCATCGGAGCTTTAAATTTCAATCCTCCCCATTCTCTTAAAACGTTTTCATAATGCTACATCTCATAGTAGTAAGATTAAGCATTGCAAATTTCGTATAGGATGAAATGCTAAAAGCTATACTACCTATGGCAAAAGCAATTATTTGATAGCTTTATTTAAAACTATAGGAGGGAATACGTTGTCCACAAGTAAACAGTTATTATCCATTTTCGCCCTAGGTGGCATCAATGAAATTGGTAAAAATATGTATGTAGTACAATATGCAGATGACATAATTATTATTGATTGCGGAGCAAAATTTCCAGATGAAACCCTGCTTGGAATTGATCTTATCATTCCTGATATTACGTATTTACTTGATAATAAGGAAAAAATTAAGGCATTAATTGTCACACATGGGCATGAGGATCACATTGGTGGGATTCCTTATTTACTAAAAAAATTAAATGTCCCTGTGTATGCTACTCGATTCACTCTCGGACTTATTGAATTAAAGCTCAAGGAACATAAGCTTTTAAGAGAAACGGATTTAATTGAAATTCACGCTGACTCAGCTCTACATTTAGGACAAATTGATATTAATTTCTTTAGAACCAATCATAGTATACCCGATTGTTTAGGAATCGTTTTAGCCACTCCTGAAGGAAATGTTGTCCATACGGGAGACTTTAAATTTGATCTAACGCCCGTTAATAACCAGTTTGCTGATATTCATAAAATGGCGGAAATCGGTTCAAAGGGTGTGCTAGTTCTGATCTCGGAAAGTACAAATGCAGAAAGACCAGGTTTGACACCTTCTGAGCAACTGGTAGGGCATCATATTGAGGAAGCCTTTTTACATGCTGAACGGAAAGTAATCATCTCTACCTTTGCTTCAAATGTTAATCGTATCCAACAAATCGTACATGCAACAATTGCCACCAATAGGAAGTTAGCTTTAGTTGGGCGCAGCATGGTCAATGTTGTGGATGTCGCGATTGAACGAGGTTATTTATTTGTGCCAGAAGATCTGTTAATTGATGCACGAGAAGTTAAATACTTACCCCCAGAAGAAGTAGTGGTCCTCTGCACAGGTAGCCAAGGCGAGCCTCTAGCAGCACTTGCACGATTAGCAAATGGCAACCATCGTGAGGTAAAAGTTCTGCCAGATGATACAGTCATTCTTGCGGCTTCTCCGATTCCAGGTAATGAAAAGGGCGTTTCTCGTATTGTAGACAATTTGTTTCAGCTTGGTGCTAAGGTGATTTATGGTTCTTCCAGTCATACAGGTATGCATGTTTCAGGACATGGTCATCAAGAAGATTTGAAGCTGATGCTGACGTTTATGAAACCTAAATTTTTCATTCCTATTCATGGTGAGTATCGCATGTTACATCAACATCGTTTATTAGCGGAATCTATTGGCGTTCAAAAGGGACATACCTTTATTATGAAAAATGGAGATGTCGTGGATATTGAAAATGCGAAGGCAAGACAAACGCGTAAAATCCCAGCTGGTGATACGTACGTTGATGGGATTGGCATAGGTGAAGTAGAGGGAATTGTCCTCCGTGATCGCAAGCAACTTTCAGAAGATGGAATGCTTGTTATTGTATTAACACTCAATAAAGCAGATGGTGCTTTTATTTCAGAACCTGATACCATTTCACGTGGTTTTGTTTATGCTAAAGATTTCGAGGCACTGTTAACTAAGGTCAATGTGCTTACCAAAGAAATCGTAAATGAGCTTCAAGAAGAAAGCAGACAGCAAATACATGTCCTACGCCGAGAAATTAAAAGAGCTGTTGGACAATATTTATTTACCCAAACCAAACGAAAGCCAATGATTTTACCGATTATTATTGAAATTTAATAAGTCGGTGCAAGGATTGTCCAATCCATTTTGCACCGACTTATGTTAATTGCTCAACCTTTGAAAGGAATCATTTAGAAAATCTCCATTAAAAACTTTATGTAACATATCAGCATATACATGTTGGAGCTGTTCAAAGCTATGATGTAAGTTTTTTGAATGCTGATTTACTTGGTTTGAAATATTATTGAAGTACTGTGGAAGGTCCTCTATCGCTGCGACTAAAGAATCTTTATTCATTAATAAATGTTGAACAGCATTTAATAATTGAGCTGCTCTATGCTGAATATCAAGAGGAGGTAATGTAATTCTTAAACGAAAGATATTACGTCTCTCTTTATTTATTTGAAACCATTTAAAAAAGTGAAATAAATAATCACTGACAACAATGGATTCATTCGGAATAATGGCAATGATATCATGACCGATACACACAGCTTTTTTACATTGATAAATCAAGGTTTCCTGTAAATTAAATTTATTTAGAAGAATGCTTTTAGCAGGTACGATTGACAAATTAAATGAATCAACTGTGTGATCAACCTTTGGCACTTGACTAAAATCATCTTCTCTCAATAATTGCATTAGCATTTCTTCGGTGATAAAAGGAGTATCTTCCCTAGTAAAACATTGATCATTCACAATCAAATGACCAATTTGTATTTTTGCTATTTCTTCTAAAAAAAACTGCTTCACCATGTATGAACCCTCCAATCCTCTGTCCCAATTAATACCCTTAATACAATCTTCATTAACGCATTATACCTAGCTTTTTATTTAGGTCATTTGTCTGATGAAAAGTATTGCTCTAATAATTGTACCATTTTAATGGAACTTTTTCTCCATTATACCACTATAATAGTATAGTCATTTCCCTTGTTTTTCACTAGCTTTTAACATAGAGGTGAATCATATGTCAGATTTTTTAAAGCTAGTAGGTGAACAACTTCGGATTATTCGATTATCCAAAGGACTTAGCCAGGAAGAAGTGGCTGAACGGACAGGGAAGTTAGGTTTCAGTAAAGGAAGAGTTTCTAATATTGAACATGGACAATCTAATATTACCTTAAGTACTTTGGAAACAATCATGAAGGCATTAGACATTACCCCTGAGGAGCTATTTAATTTTCAAAAACTATCTGGCGTTACTGATATTGAGGAAAAAAACCTCATGCTAGACATTCATCGCTCATTACTAAGAGAACGAAATTTAGACGAGGTAAAATATGTAGTTCGTATTACGAAAGATTTTTTAGATACAATTGATTCTCAATCGAAGAAAAACAGCTCCAACGGTCAATGACAATTGGAGCTGTTTCTTTATTAAAATTATCTTTTAGTAGCTACATACCAAACTTTTGACGATAGCCACATTTTCTACATAGTTCTTCAACAGCTTCTCTTCGTGAAAAGCCCTCTACAATCTTATTGGCACGTTCCCCTTCAACAATTTCTGAGAAGGGTTTTTCGTGTACATTCCCTAAATTAATGACACCTTCCCCATCCAAGCAACAAGGCACAACGGTTCCATCCACAAGTATAGCCGCTTGGCTACGCAGAGCATGACAGAAACCCTTCCCTTCATCCTCTGGCTCAAGGAGACTTGGCCATCTAAATTCATGATCCTGATTTAAATAAACATGGGGGGCAATTTTTACTCCTTTACCAGGCTCTACTTTTTCTTCTATGCGGTAATCAAGATTATACTCATTTTCTAATATTTCTAAAGTCTCACGGTTACGACGTGCTGCAACATCCGAAACATGATCCTGTTGTAGATTCCATAAACGATAGGAAATAATCGTATTGTATTCCCTTGATTCTCGCACAAAGTTCAAGATATCCCCTAAATATTTTTCACGGTTTTCAGAGCCCTCATGCCCATCAAAGCTATGCAACGAGAAATTAATTTGACGTAATGCTGGTTTTCCTAATATTTTCTCACGGTTCTTTTTTATTAGCGTACCATTCGTTGTAATATTGACTTTAAACCCTTTTGCATGGGCAGCATCTAATAGCTGATCGATTCTTGGATGTAGTAATGGCTCTCCTTTTACATGCAAATAAATATATTTTGTATGTGGACGAATTTCATCTAATATTTTATTAAATTGTTCGACTTTTATAAGCCCCTTTGCACGAGCTGTAGGTGGGCAAAAACTACAGGCTAAATTACAAACACTCGTTATTTCTATATAAACCTTTTTAAATGTTCTCAATGTTGCTTCTCCGTTCCCATTCACTAAATAATCAAATCTCATTCATTCTAACAAATTTATTGGATAGATAGCAAAAATCGTTGAGCTTTCATCTGGGCAGTCCTACCTTTTCTCTAGGTAACATGGCTACACGTACAAGTGGGTTCATGAAGCGCTAATATCTTAATAGTAAGATGAAACGAAGGGAGGAGAAACGATGTCTGGTTTTAATTCTAAAAAATTTTATGGACCTGACGAACCTGAGCAGGAATCCTCTAACAAGCAAGGGAAAAATCATATAACGATCAATTTTACATTCAATATAGGAAACACCGATTTCCACTTTGAGCAACGAGCGGAAGGTGGAGGTCAAATCAATCATGATGTAGGCACAAATGCTAACCAAGGTGGACAAAATGCTAGTAACGGTAGTCATACACGAAATGTCAATTCGCAATTTGCTGACGGTAATGGAAGAAGCGGTATTGCTGGTAATCATAATGATGAGGCTGGTGGCCAACAAGGCATAAAAGTACGAGATAGCCTAGTCATTGAAAGTGATATACATTCATCCTCTAATCATAGTGAAAGTAATGAAGAAACTGATGTATTAACTGAAGAAAATGAGTAAATCATGTTGTTGAAAAAAGATGATGTCAACGGCAGAAAAAGCAACTTGGCAAGGTGAGGGGTTGATTTCCGTTCCGCCAGCGTCCTTTCCAGGGGGCGTCCGATGAGCCGCTTCACTCACTTACGTTCGCTCCAGGGTCTCCTCTGTGACGCTAAATCCCCTAGGAGTTACGCTGGCTCCACTCCAATCAACCATGCTGCAAAGTGTCTTTACTTTTTTCATAGCAGCATAGCGATTAAATCGCCCCTTATTTGTATTCTTAGAGGGGATAAACTCTTATTTTCAATGTGGAGAAGTGATGCGTGACAACACCTCTTCATAAAGAGTAGTGAACACCTTCACTTTATTTGAAAACCTTTGCTAAAAAGTCAGTGGGTTGAAGTGGAAGGCTACTTGACTCCCGTGGGATAGCGAGACAGGCAAAACTCTAAACGGAGCGGTAGCGGAGGAAGCGATTCGGCGCTCGCCCACAGGAAAGCAAGTAGCCTGCAACGGAAATCCATTTCTACCTTTCAATTGACAGTTTTGTTTTTCAACACTAAGAGATTGGTTGAAAAAAGATCATGTCACTAGCAGAAAAAGACCTTTTGGCAAGGCGATGGATTGTTTCCCGTTCTGCAAAAGTGTCCTTTCCTTATCTTTCATACTTGCCGTAGCGATCAACATAGCTCATTATTTGTATAATTAGTGAAAGGATAGGCTCTTATTTTTAATGTGGAGAAGTGATGAATGACAATACCCCTCCATAAAATGAGTAGGAACAGCTTCACTTTATTTGAAAACCTTTGCTACATTGTGGATTGGAGTGGAAGACTACTTAACTCCCGTTTCTTCAACACTATGAAAAAAACTTCTATCTGTTTGATGATACCGTCAACAGATAGAAGTTTTTTTGTCATACATTGCGTTTATAGTTTTTAGTGCCGTCATAAGAATAAAGCATCGGCTTTTTATCCACATAGGTTTCTAAATGAACGGGCCGTCCCCATAGCTGATAAATATAAGGCAATACATTTTCTAAATAGCGAGGATCTAACTCCATCCCTTCGTAACCATGTACTAAATAGAGCTCACCATTACGCAAATAATCACCATTTTTTACTACAATATATGGGAAGCCCCCGTTTACACGCATGGATACAAGCTGATCTCGAACCATCTCATGATCCTTATCCGTTATACGATACTCATTGCCTTTCTTTTGGAACAAATACAAATCTTCACGCTTCGCTAAATCCTTTGATAAATAGTTTCGAATAAAGGAAATATCCGATTCTATTTCTCTTACCTCAAAGATCTTTTCACGCCCCGTATTTGGCTGTACACCTAGCCGCTTCATTTCCTCTGTAGGATTATTATAGCGATTTTCAATATCCTCGAAAATTTTTATTCCAAGGTAATATGGATTAATCGATGTTTTGGATGGCTGCACAACCCCTGCATTTAATTTGGCATATTCAATTGTCTCAGCAGTGGTTAGTTTTAACTCCCGCATGATGCGTTGATGCCAGAAGGACGCCCAGCCCTCATTCATTATTTTTGTTTCTAATTGAGGCCAAAAATAAAGCATTTCCTCCCGCATCATTGTTAAAATATCTCGTTGCCAGTCCTCCAATTCACGGCTATACTCCTCCAAGAATAGCAACAAATCTTTTTCTGGCTTTGGCGGAAATTGCTTTAATCTTCGTCTAATTGGTTTATAAACTTTTTCTTTTTCTTCTATACTCCACAAATCATCATATGGTGATTTCGTTGGAGATTTTTCCTCTTCAAGATCATCGTCCTCACTCCAGGTTAGCTTCGGTCGTAAAATAGATGAATCAATATGTTCCTGAATAGCTAAAACTGCATCTAAAAACTGCTCAACCTCATCCTTGCCGTATTCTCTTTCATAACCAGCTATTCGCTCGGCAGTTGCGGTCATACTCTCTACCATATCTCTTCTTGTATTGGAAAAACGCACATTATTTTTAAAGAAATCACAGTGTGCTAAAACATGAGCAATAATCAGTTTATTTTGGGTTAATGTATTGGTATCGAGTAAAAACGCATAGCAAGGATTTGAATTGATCACAAGCTCATAAATCTGGCTAAGTCCTAAATCATATTGAAGCTTCATTTTATGAAATTGTTTCCCGAAGCTCCAATGGGAAAAACGCGTAGGCATACCATAGGCGCCAAATGTATAAATAATATCTGCTGGACAAATTTCATAACGCATTGGATAGAAATCTAAGCCAAAGCTTGAGGCAATTTCGGTAATTTCATCTATTGCTCGTTGAAGCTCTTTTGTGTCCATTTTACGCCCCCTCCTTTGAACGTCGTACTGTGCAAACATCCATGTTATTCTTCATTTTTTTTGAAAAAGCTCTTTAAGGCATCATATACATCGCCTTTTTTTCTCAAAATATGGTATCTGAATTTAGGATCATCAATTTTTTTATACGTATACATAAGCGTTGAGAAACGGTTATGTTGATTCACCTCACCATAGCCAAACATGCTGGATACATCCATTAACTCTCCTACCAGTTTCAAGCACTTTTCATTATCCATCGAAATATTTTCACCATCTGAGAAATGGACAGGGTAGATATTGTAGCGAGACGGATGATATTTATCCTGAATTAACTCCAATGCCTTTTTATAAGCTGAAGAACAAATAGTTCCCCCACTCTCTCCCTTTGTAAAAAATTCCTCTTCAGTGACAACCTTTGCCTCTGTATGATGGGCAATAAATTCAATCTCTACGGTTTCATATTTTGATCGTAAAAACTTCGTCATCCAAAAGAAGAAGCTTCGTGCACAATATTTCTCAAAAGCTCCCATCGAGCCACTTGTATCCATCATGGCGAGTACTACGGCTTTGGATTCTGGTTTCTCCACTTCATCCCACGTTTTAAAACGTAAATCGTCATTGTGGATAGGCGTAATTTCCGCTTTCCCATGCATTGCATTGCGCTTTAATGCATTTAAAATCGTTCGCTTTTTATCAACATTACCCATTAGCCCTTTTTTTCGAATATCATTAAACTCTATTTTTTCTGTTTTAATATCTGCCTTTTCTTTTTGCTGTAAATTAGGTAACTCAAGTTCATGGAATAAGACATTTTGGATTTCCTCAATACTGACTTCCGCTTCATAGTAATCTTGGCCAGGCTTGTCACCTGCTTCTTTTCCTTGGCCTTGAGCCTGATTGGCTTTACTGCCATCCCGGGCTACTACATCCCCGACACTACTATCCCCTTGTCCTTGCCCAACATGCTTAGAATTATCATAGTTATATCGAATTTTATATTCATCAAGTGACCGAATTGGTATTTTAATAACCTCGCGACCATTGGACATCACAATACTTTCTTCACTAACTAAATCTGGTAAATTATTTTTAATCGCATCTTTTACTTTTTCCATATGGCGTTCCTGGTCCTGGTGCCCTTTACGATGGAGGGACCAATTTTCCTGAGAAATGACAAAGCGTTTATTTTCGTGTTCAGTCATTTTTATCCTCACCCATCTATCAAATTCGCTTTTTCTATACTATGCTTGTGAGCCAAATTTTTGAACTTTTTTCATAAAATCAATTGTGCACCTATTAATCACGCCTCAGCGTAATTGCGTCCAGATTTTTTTCGAGCTTGCTCGAAAAGCTCCGCTTCAATATCTATGACATCCGCTGGGGCTTTTATCTCACCACCTATAGAGGTGGATATTTTCTGCTGAATCAAGTTAAATCTCTCATCCTGATAGTAAAAGGAGTGCCCTAAAATGGGACACTCCTAACTGACTTGGAACAATCAACATCAAGCTATCGATTGAGTAAACTTCCTACATATTGTAGCAACTCATTTGCCGATGTTGTATTATAGCCATGTTCATCAACAAGCCTTGCAACGACCTCATTAATTTTCTTCAGTTGCGATTTATCTGGCATTTTAGAAGAAGTTGTAATTTTCACAATATCTTTTAAATCTGCAAATAATTTCTTTTGAATAGCTTCTCGCAATCTTTCATGAGAATTATAGTCAAAACGTTTACCTTTTCGTGCATAGGCAGAAATTCGAATGAGAATCTCTTCACGGAATGCCTTTTTAGCATTTTCTGAAATGCCAATTTGCTCCTCAATCGAGCGCATTAATTTTTCGTCTGGGTTCATTTCTTCCCCAGTCAGAGGATCGTAAATTTTATTTTTATTACAAAATGCCTCTACATTATCAAGGTAGTTGTTCATTAATGTTTTTGCCGATTCTTCATATGAGTACACAAAAGCCTTCTGTACTTCATTCTTAGCAATTTCATCATATTCCTTACGAGCAACCGCAATGTAATTCATGTATTTTTCACGATCCTCTTGAGAAATAGACGCATGCTGATCCAATCCATCCTTCAATGCTCGTAAAACATCTAATGCATTTATTGATGGTATCTCTTTGCGAATAATAGCAGAAGAAATACGGTTAATAATATAGCGTGGATCAATACCGTTCATGCCTTCATTTGGGAACTCTTTTTTCAGCTCCTCTAAGTCAACGGAATTAAATCCCTCCACATTTTCTCCGTCGTACAAGCGCATTTTTTTAATCAGATCCACACCTTGTTTTTTCGGTACTTCCAATCGAGTGAGAACCGAAAAGATTGCTGCGGCCTTTAAAGCATGCGGTGCAATATGGACATGGGCCATATCACTCTCATTTATCATCTTTTCATAAATATGCTCTTCCTGGCTAACTTTTAGGTTGTAGGGAATGGGCATAACGATAATTCGAGAATGTAATGCCTCGTTCTTTTTATTCGAAATAAATGATCTATATTCAGTTTCGTTTGTATGGGCAACAATTAACTCATCTGCACTAATTAAAGCGAACCTTCCCGCTTTAAAATTCCCTTCCTGTGTTAAAGATAATAAATTCCATAAGAATTTTTCATCAAGCTTCAACATCTCCTGGAATTCCATCATTCCTCTATTGGCCTTATTCAGTTCCCCATCAAAGCGGTAAGCACGAGGATCAGACTCTGAACCAAATTCACCTATTGTGGAAAAATCAATACTTCCTGTTAAATCAGCGATATCCTGCGATTTAGGATCTGATGGTGTAAATGTCCCAATACCAACACGTTTGTCTTCTGAAAACGTAATACGTTCAATCATCACATTTTCAATGCGCCCATCGTATTCCTTTTCAAGACGCATTGTATTTAAAGGCGATAAACTTCCTTCAATTCTAATACCATATTCCTCAAAAAACTCATTACGCAAATGATGTGGAATTAAATGGAGTGGATCTTCATGCATTGGACATCCCTTAATTGCGTAAACTGCACCCTCATCTGTTCGCGAATATTGTTCTAATCCACGTTTCAGTAAGGTAACGATTGTTGATTTACCACCACTAACTGGTCCCATTAATAATAAAATACGTTTTCTAACATCTAACCTGCGCGCTGCTGGATGGAAATATTCCTCCACCAGTCTTTCAATTGCTGTTTCAAGCCCAAAAATTTCTTGTCCGAAAAATTTGTACATTTTTTGCCCATCGCGTTCCTCTACACCAGAACTTTTTATCATATTGTAGACGCGTGAATGGGCTGTTTGAGCAACTTCAGGTCTTTCCCTAATGATGTTTAAATAATCTGCAAATGTTCCTTCCCACTTCAGCCTGTTTTCTTCTTCGCGATAGTTTTTCACTTTATCTAAAATGTTAATAGCCTTCCCTCCATTCAGGGCTTGATTTATAACATAGTATGAAGTTAATGGCATGATGATACCATTACTTTTTCTTTGATGAAGTTTCTTCTTATTATTTCTATTTTTTTTGGCAAAAAGATTGCGGATATATCAACTGTTTTAATACATAGAACCTTACTGAATGAAGATAAAAATTTCGGTTATTCTAACGTTAGAAAGGAGGTCCATCATTGCATCGCCATTTTACATTTCTTTTCACATTTTTATTTTTAGGGATAATGCTGTACCCTACTGCCTCTTTGGCAAAGGAGGATCTAACAGAAGAAGAAATTTTACAGCAGCGTATGTCCTATTATGTACAATTCGATGAATTACTCATTCCTTGGAACTTTTTGGCTGCTATCGATCAGTATGAAAGAAATTTACAATCTGTCCGTAAAGACATCCCTAAACGAGAAGGCTATTTGGCTATCCAATTTTCTGATGAATACTGGTCAGGCGCTTTAAATCCTGTAAAAGAAGACACTTCTCCTGAGACAATTAGCTATTTCGGAGGAATGGGCCTTGATGGTAATCACGATGGGCTCGCTAGTCCAAAGGATGATGAGGATGTCATTTTTTCGATGGCTAGTTATTTAGGAAAATTTGGAACGACTGATGAAGATTTTAAATTAGCATTATGGGAATATTATGGGAGCGAAGAAGCGGTCAATCAAATATTTACCATCTCCACATTGTACAGACATTTTAAAACAATTGAACTTGACGCACATACTTTCCCACTAAATATTCGCTCTGATTACAGTTACAAGGGCACATGGGGCGCCAATCGAGGTTGGGGTGGTCGCCGAATTCATGAGGGAACTGATATTTTTGCAAGCTATGGAACGCCAGTGTTATCAACCTCTTATGGAATTGTCGAGGTAAAAGGATGGAATCAATTTGGTGGCTGGCGTATTGGTATTCGCGACAATCATAATTCCTACCACTATTATGCCCACCTCGGTAGCTATCATAAGGAAATTGAAGTCGGTACAATTGTAAAACCTGGTACTGTTCTTGGCTATGTGGGAAGCTCTGGATACGGAAAAGAAGGTACATCTGGTAAATTCCCTCCACACCTTCATTATGGGATTTATAAATTTAACGGAAGAACCGAATGGGCTTTCGATCCTTATCCTTCCTTACTACAATGGGAGCGGCAAGCAAAAAAACAAAAACAGTAGATAATTTTTTACTTATGGCACTTGAAGCATGTTGCTTCAGGTGCATTTTCTTTCCACATAGGAAATTCTACATAAATACATGAATTTGTTATTAAACATCTATATATATTTAACTATTAATAAAAGGAAAACAATTATATCATTGTACTAAAAAACTATTTTTAAATATTTCTATCGAAAGGCTTATTAATATGCATAAATAGTTATAAAATAGTATTTGTGTTTGAAAAAATTTCTCAATGAGATAGTAAAGGGATGGGAAAATGAAGGGCATTATCAAGTTTAAAACACTTAAAGCTCGAATTTTAAGTGCATTTATTCTTTTGTTAGTTTTAGTAGTTAGCTTTACAACCTACACTTACAATTCCAATACAAGTATGGAATGAAGTACAAGCAGGTACTGAGCAAATTACAGTAACGATGCAAGAGCTTGCATCAGGTACAGAAACACAAGCCTCCACAACAGGTGATTTGGCAGAGACAATGACAGCATTCAAGCGTAGCATTCATGAAACTACACAAGAGGGCATTGAGTTAAGCAAACATTCTAGTCATGTTCAAAATTTAACGGTTTCCGGAAAAAGCTTAATGGTGCAATCTACCAAACAAATGGCTACAATAAATGAAATTGTATTAGACTCTGTGAAAAAGGTGGAAAATTTAAATGAGCAATCTGCTGAAATTTCCAAGCTTGTGTCTGTTATCGATGATATTTCAAACCAAACAAATTTACTTGCATTAAATGCAGCAATTGAAGCAGCACGAGCAGGTGAGCATGGCAAGGGCTTTGCTGTTGTAGCAGATGAAGTCCGAAAGCTTGCTGAACAAGTACAGTTCTCTGTCACGGATATTGCAACAATTGTCCATCGTATTCAAGGTGAGACGGGCAATGTTACATCTGCCCTCCAAACTGGCTATGAGGAAGTAAAAAAAGGAACAACCCAGCTCGATCAAACAAATGAAACATTTGAAAAAATTTCTGATGCTGTTGAGGATATGATCGATAATATTACAACCATATCAACGAATTTAAATCAGCTTGCTCAAAATTCTGAAACCATTAATGCTTCTATTGATGATATGGCCTCTATTTCGCAAGAATCTGCTGCTGGTGTTGAGCAAACAACAGCGACTGTAGAGGAAACGGCCGCTACAATGGATGAAATCGCTAGAAGTGCAAATCAGCTTGCTGGCATGGCCGAGGAATTAAATACGCAGCTACAGCAATTTAAGATTTAATCAACTACACAACAAAGGCTATCTCAAATTTCTCTATTTTGAGATAGCCTTTTCTATTATTGCCAATGACTTATCGGAACGCGTTCCAATTCATGACGTTTAATAATGACACTTATCTTTTGAAACCATTTCTCACAAAGCTCCATGGCTTCTTTATAGTCATCTTCCTCTTTCGAGATGGGCTCTTCACTATTATCCATAAACATATATTCTTGAATAGGCTCTGATAAATGATCTACTACTAGCTTTAACGATAGCTGTGAGATTGTATCTTCTTCTACCTCTTCTTCTACTTCATCCGCCTCTGCAAGTAAGGACCCACTCATTAGGTGATTCTTTGTTCTAACCATAAACACCTCATCTTCCATGATGGCCACTTCATATATTTTGTTAAACGGAATCTCTATTATTTTCAGTTCTTCGTCTAAAGCTTCTCTACGTGCGAAAATAAGCGTGTTTGTCTGTTCATTTAACAATAAGGCATTCAACGCATCACCTGAAAGTGTACATTGGGTATGAGGAATAGCCATTATCTCCTCCTCACTAGCTTCTGTCATGGCTGCCAAAGTTTGTGCAGCAATATAACGCTCTTTTAAATAACGAATACTACCTATACCGACTAAAGCTAGCCCAATTAAAAAAAATAGCTGCTTAATAATGACTAATCCAATGGCATTTGCTAGAAAAAGATAGACAATCCCTAATAAAATGAAGAAAATATTTTTCATCCAAATCCCGCCTTTATCAAGATACTCACTAGAAAAATTCAGTTGATGTACTAGCAATAGTATTCTTGATTCTAGCTTTTCATTCTAATAAAAAACACGAATCCATTGAACTTTTCAATGAACCCGTGCTTTCATTTTTAACGACCCATTAACTCTTCTTTACTACTTACGTCGTCTAATGTTTTATCTTTTTCTATTTTGTGCATCTCAAGAACATGCTCAGATGGTGGTACTAGTAAGCTCACCACGACAATCGTGATACCCGTTATCACAACACCTGAAAATACAGGAGCCTGCCATAATTCATTTAATAGACCTATGAAGCCTTCTGATTGGATTGTCAGACTAGGTACGAATGTTAGTGATGTTACAATGTAATAAACTAAGCCAACAGAAATACTTGCCCAAACTGCCGGTGTACTCACACGTTTCCAAAATGGTCCTAAAACGATTGGCCAGAATATTGTCACGAAAATAATATCCCATGCTAAATAAGCTAAATCAATGACTTTTTGAAAGCTTACAGCTAGCACTAAACCTAATAAAGCACTAGCTAGAATAATAGATCGTGAAAATCTTAATAGCTTCTTAGGATCAGGGTTACGATTAATAAAATCTAAATAGATATTCTTTGTCACAATCCCCGAAGTCGCTACATAACATGCAGCTACTGTAGACATCCCCATGGCTGCCATGGCTGTTAAGAAAATAGCTGCTAATAAGGGCGGAAAATAACCTTGTGCAAAGGTAAGCATCAATGTTTCTGGGTTAGAGCTTTCAGGATAAATTGACTTGAAGGCTTCCCCTAGCATCCCTGGAATCCAGCTAATTGCAATGACAATAATACCAGCAATAATCATACTGCGCTGTGCCACTCGTGGACTTTTCGCTGCAGCTACCCTCTGCCCAAGATCAACTGCAGGGATATCTCCAAGTGCTAGTACAAGATATAAAGTCCAAAACTCTGCTCCTGCCTTCTCAAATAATGTACCGATATTCCACCAATCAGGATTAAATGTAACGTCTGGATAGTAAAACAAAATAAAAATGGTAATACCCAAAATACCGGCTACTGCAAGCGCACCTTGCACGATTTCAGTATAGGCAACTGCCCATAAACCACCAATAACTGAATAAATAGCCGTTAGCGATACAAATAGAAGTGCCGCAGGAATAAAATCAATTTGCAACAATTGCTGAATAATATAGGTACCGCCAACTGTTAACGCCGCTGCATTAAAAACACCAAAAGCAATTGCCATAACGACTCCTGTATAGGCTCCTAGCTTTTTGCTGCCATAGCGTAAACCGTAGTAATCTGCTAAAGTCCAGCCCTTCAAACGTCGTAATGGTTTTGTCCAAATGAGTGCTCCAAGAATCATACAAGTCCCTAAACCACCCATTGTTGCCGATCCTTCAAAGCCACCGCTTGTATAACCTGAACCTACTGCTGCAAAAAAGAATGGGGCAGCTAGTAGGGCAGCGACTAAACTACCCGTTACAACGGATAAAGGCATGCTCCAGCCAGCAACAATTAAATCCTCAGCTGTGTTGACACGCTTATAGCCTTTATAGCCAATGTAATAGATAAATAATAAGTATAAGCAAAAGATAATAATATTTAACATTGTTTACTCCTTAGTTTTCCATTATCCGTTCATCACGACTCCACCATTAGGCGTTAAAACTTGACCTGTATAGAAGTCAGCATGATGAGAGGCTAAAAATAAAACACTTTTCGCAATCTCTTCTGGTTGCGCTAAACGTTTTAATGGATATTTTGCTGATTCTTCCTCCACATAGTTATCGCCAAATTCTTTTAAAATGTCCGTAAATGTTCCACTAGGGGCAACTGCATTGACAAGTATCGAAGGTGCTAATTCTCTTGCTAAAGACTTGGTAAAAGCATTAATAGCACCCTTCGCAGCTGAATAATGTGAGAATTCCTCACAACCTAAGCTACCAATATCAGATGAAATATTTATGATTTTTCCTCTATTACGTTCTTTCATTCTTTTAGCTGCTTCACGACAATTGTAGAAGCAACCATATAAATGAACTTTAATCATGCGATCCCACTGCTCGTCCGTTAAATCTGTAATGCTTGAACCCTGTGCAAAGCCTGCATTATTCACAAGAATATCAATATCTCCAAACTGCTCGTCCATAAATTGATACATCGCTTTTACTTCCTGTGAATTAGAAACATCGGCATAGAATGTTAAAGCTTTTACACCAAGCTTTTCTGCTTCTTTACGAACCGCTTCTGCCTCTTGCTCATTCCCTATATAATTGATTAAAATATTCGCTCCATGTTGCGCAAATCCTAATGCAATGGCTTTGCCGATTCCTTTACTAGAGCCTGTAATTAAAACATTTTTTCCTGTAAAATTAATGTCCATTATGATCATTCTCCAATTTGAATTTTGCCACAAGACCTTGCAGTTCTTCTGCTGTTTTGCCCAGTGACGAAGAGGCATCCTTTACTTCCTGCATGGTAGATAATTGCTCTTGTGTAGATTTCGATACATTCGAAGAGAATTCCGCTGACTGCTCTGCAGATTGTTTAATATTATTAACAGATGCCGCCACTTCCTCTGAGGATGCGGAAATTTGTTGTGAGGCTGCAGAAATTTCACGTATTTGGCTAGCCACTTCTTCTGAGGAAGTAAGAATTTCTTTAAAGATTTCTCCTACTTCAGTCGTAAATGCCATCCCTACCTTAACATCCTCTTTGCCCTTCTCCATGACCGTAATAGAAGCGTTTGAATCAGATTGAATAGAACTAATTAGATTGTAAATTTCTGTTGCTGATTGAGAGGATTGTTCAGCTAAGCGTCTCACCTCATCCGCAACAACGGCAAAGCCTTTACCATGCTCACCTGCTCGTGCTGCTTCAATGGCAGCATTTAATGCTAATAGATTTGTTTGATCGGCAATAGCAGTAATTAAGCTAACAATTTCACTTATTTTTTTAGTATTAACATGTAGTCCATTAATGGTTGTCCCTATTTGTTCAACAGAATCATTAATTAATTCCATTTGTGCAATAACCTGTTGTACAACTTCATTGCCTCGCTCAGAAGCCTGTGATGCTGAGATAGACGATTCCGCAGCAGTGTTTGCAGAATCCGCAATTTGCTGAATACCTGTTGCTGTTTCCTCCATAGCAGCGGCTGTTTCCTCGGTCATGGTCATCGAGGCCTCAGCATTTTGCGTAATTTGATTCATATCTAATGCAATATTTGTGGAGCTGCTATAGGTTTCACCAGCATGTACAGTGAGCTGATTAGCTGCTGAAGACACATGATTGGATGTATTTCGTATGTTTAAAATAATATGTTGCAAATTAGCCACCATTGTCCGAATGGATTCAGATAATTTTCCAATTTCATCCTTTGATGTCTCTAAGTCAACATCTATTAATTCACCATTTGCCACTTGATTGGCAACATTCACCACTTTTTTCAGTGGTTTTAAAAGTCGATCTATAATTATGTAAACTAAAACTAATAAAATTAAAATGCCGATAATGGCAATGACAATTTGTTTGATTACACTTGTTTTAATAATCGTATTGATATAATCAGCGGAGTAATCAATCCCTAATAGGGCAATCAGTTGTCCACTATCATCTTTAATGGGACTAAAAACAGTTCTCCAAGAGCCAAAAGGATCTTCGAAAATATCTGTTACTTCCGTACTGTTATTTTCAATAGCTAATTTTGCTGTTTCTACATGTTCATCCGCTAATTCAGTAAAAATTTCACCAGCTTCGTATACTTCATTTAGATTAGAGGTATAGCCAATGGGGTTGACACCACCCTCATCCTTTACATCCCAAATATAACTCCAGCTCATAATACCTTGCTGTTCTTGAATCATATCAAGTTGCTTTTGGATTTTTGTAAACTTTGCGTTTGTTTCCCCTTTTTCGGACAGCAAGTCTTTCACTTCATCACTGTCTAAATTCATAGCTGTTAATAAGCCAACACTTTTTAATTCCTGCTCCAAATCCACATTCATCCGATTATTCAATTCACTAATACTTTGCGTTGTAATAATGGCGATAAGCAGTAAAACAACGATAGAGACTGTTAGTAAAAGCTTGTTTTTTAATGATGTGTTTTTTAACAACTTCATTACCCCTTTTCCCCTTTTGAATTTTTCTTACAAAAAAAAAATAGCCTATTTCAAAAGAAATAGGCATAAAAGAACAAAAACTAGAATTGGAATGATACAACTAGCACTCTTTTGCAACCCAGCCGTCATA
The DNA here is from genome assembly GCF_038630885.1 of Lysinibacillus sp. FSL K6-0057. NCBI lineage: Bacteria > Bacillati > Bacillota > Bacilli > Caryophanales > Bacillaceae > Lysinibacillus > Lysinibacillus sp. FSL K6-0057. Next base: position 4,370,941 of record NZ_CP152047.1, read on the forward strand.
GCATTTATTGCCTTAGACCTGTAGCTTTGCGTCTCTACTTTTCAGTAAATTTGCCTATATTTCCATACCAAAATTAACACAATAGGTAAAAGTAGTCAATGCTCGCCATTTAAAATATACATATTTTATACTATCTTATCCATCAATAACAATTATTTTTGTGTTTGAAAATACATCATTAAGAAGTTTTTATTCATCTTATTGAACAAAATAAAAACAGCTACAACCTCAATTAACGTTGTAACTGTCTATTTTCATTTCACTTACCCCTAAGTGTTTGAATAAATTATACATTTTGTGTGACAAGTAATACGGATGGTATAAAGGATAATGCAAACATAGCGATATACCATACTGAAGTACGACGTAATGAAAAGCGTACTTTTTTTCGCTCCGCATAAAAAATATCTAACATAACTGCAACAATAAAAGGCATTGTAATACATGCAATAGCTACTAATAAGATGTCAAAATAAATCATACAAGCACCCCTTTGTTTGTGAACATTTTTCATCTTTTTTGTGAACATTTTGTGATAATTTTATTGTACACAATTTCGTCACAAAATGTCAACGAGTTTCAAAGAAAAAAATGGCACTTTATGATTGATATCCTTCGTGCGTTACGCTCTATATTTATATGTTAAGCCTCTTAAAAAATTTCGTACGAATGAATCGCCGCACTCTTTATAATTACGATGACTTGGATTTCTTAAAATAGCACCTAATTCACCTTTTGTAACTTTTATGCCGCCATCGTATAAAAGCTCAAGCATCTCCTCAGTTGTTAAAGCTAAAGCAATTTTCACTTTCTTTAATAGCATATTATTTGGGCTTTCTTTACCAGACAAAGGTAGCGGCCCCTCTGTCTGTCCTTCCTTTGGTTTTTGAGGCCCACGTTTAAAAGTAATTAATCCATTTAAAAAAGCCTCTAACATTTTGTTATTACATTTGATGTATTCTTCCGGCGCTTCTTCCTCATCATTAATCTTAATCAGCATATTTAATACTTCTTCCTTTGTATAATCCATGCCACCTAGTTTGAAAATTTCTACCATATCTACATTTTTTATATCGAACGCATAGCGTAAACGAATTAAGATATCGTTATTCGTCATTATGTTATTCCTCCTTTAATTAACCTTATATAGTAAAGAGCCAGGCTTAATTATAACAGAGAGTTTGCTGATTATTACTAGCTTTCCACAAGTTGTTGTTGTTAGCAATTAGCGTGTGCATTTCCTACTTTTTAAATGTATGAAAAGTTTAATCACAACCATTCTAAGGTCAAGGAGGTGAGAACAATGGCTAATAATAACCGCAGTTCAAATAAACTTCTAGTACCGGGTGTACATGAAGCTGTCAATCAAATGAAATATGAAATTGCACAAGAGTTTGGCGTTCAGCTTGGGCCAGAAGCATCTTCTCGCGCAAATGGTTCCGTTGGAGGAGAGATTACAAAACGCCTTGTTGAAATCGCTGAAAAACGTTCAAAGGGTTTATTATAATTAAATACTAATAAGAAAAGAACGAATGCCATTTGAAGAAATGGAATTCGTTCTTTCGTGCTCTAAAAAATTATGCTGTTTGCAATTCCTTACCTGAGCTCTTAAGCGTTAGCATGATGATAAAGGAAATACAATACAGTGCTGCTAAGTAAATCATAACGACAGTCATATCGTAGCTTTGTAAAATATAGCCGACAAAGATTGGTGAAAATCCACCTATAGCTCGACCAAAGTTAAAAATGGTGTTTGTTGCTGTACTGCGAATTTGTACTGGATAGAAGCTACTAATTAATGCACCATATCCTGCAAACATGCCATTAGAGAAGAATCCTACAACCGCACCGCCTACTAATATCGCTACTGCACCTGTTGCAAATGAGTAAAGGAATACAGCACATGCAGAGGCTAATAAAAAGATACCGAATGTTCGCTTTGCACCAAAACGATCCATAAATCTACCAAACGTCAGCATTCCGATGATCATGCCGACTGCGGTACTAATTGTCCACAATGCTGAGCTTGAGACCGATAAACCTTGCGATTTCTGTAACATCGATGGTAGCCAAATCATCAGACCATTATAGCCTGCAATTTGAACAGTAGCCATTAGAATCAGAGAGAGTGTTGTCATGGTGATACGTGGTGAAGCAAATAACTGTGTCAATTTCCCGTTCTCTTGCTTATTTTTTTGTTTTTTCTGCGCTGCTAACCATTCTGGTGATTCATCAATATTTTTACGTACGATAAAGGCGAAAATGACTGGTAGTAATCCTACAAAGAATAATGCTCGCCATCCTAATGTTGGTAAAATAATAGCACTTAACAAAGCTGCTAAAATTACTCCATATTGTGCACCTACACTGACGTAGGAGGATGCTCTGCCTTGTTTATTTTTTGGCCAAGCCTCTGCCACAAGCGCCATACCAATACCGTATTCCCCACCTGCACCTAAGCCAGCAATAAATCTATACACATAAACTTGTTCAATACTTGTTGCTACTCCTGTTAAGGCCGTTCCGATGGCAAATAAAATAATCGTATACGTAAACACTTTTACTCGACCATATTTATCTGCTAACACTCCGAAAACAATACCACCCAGTAGCATCCCAATATTCGTGATGGATGAAATCAATCCACCTGTTGCAAGGTCAATATTAAATTCTGCAATAATCATTGTCATAGCAAAAGAAATAAACATAATGTCCATTCCTTCTAGCGTTAACCCAGCCACTGAAGCGACCACGGTTTTTTTACGATAATCCATTCTTTCTAGCCTCCAATTTTCTAGTTGTCGATCTCTTTTAGTGAATGGATTATAGCTGTCTTGTCCATTCTCTTTTGAAGCCTCACGGGACTTCCTTTAAAAGAGGGGTATGGAACAAAATAAAGCCCTTCCGTCACAGAGGACAAAAGGGCATGACAAAGCAAAGATATTAGCTTAAAAATATCACATAGCCCTTTTCAGCCTCTCTGGACCGTATTAAAGGATTTTTATATCGTTCATTTATACCGTTCTACATTCTATAAGATTTCGAATGAAAAAGCAATGGTTGAATAGTGGAAATTTAAGTCGCTATTTCTATAAAGTTTTGAGCAAACTGATAAATTAAATAGGCAGGTACAGCCAAATTAAGGTTTTGACCATCATCGAAGCCTGCTGTAATCAATCCGACCAATCGACCATGCATATCCAATAAAGCACCACCCGAACTGCCGTTTGAAATAGCAGCCGTAAATTGAATCATAGACATTTGTCGTATATCACGAAAGCCGGAAACAATCCCATCAGAAACCGAATTAAACAATCCTAAAGGACTGCCAATCGCCACAATTTTTTGCCCTCGAACTAATTGTCCATCCATTTTAACAGGTAAAGGATGGCTTATTCTGTCTACCTTTAAAATAGCCAAATCATGCATATCATGATATTTCACAAATTGATGGGTAATATACTCGTTGGTATCATTTTCATATAGCACAGAATAATATTTTCCACCGCCCACAACATGCAAGTTCGTCAATATATAACCCGCTTGATGGAGAACGACACCAGAGCCAAAGCATAAAACCTTGTCATCCTCTCCGAATGTCTTAATCATCACAACAGATGTGGCTAAGGAAGCTAATTGCTCATAGCTCCACTCCTCTGTCGTATTCGTATTTTGAGCCGGAATGTTCAATTGTCTTGTAGTACTTTTAGTAGGCAATGGTATTTCTTTTTCATAGAAATGACGACACATATGTAAGGTAGATGACGTTTCTATAATAGGGTACAAATTGGCCATATCTCCTTTAGGATTCATGTAACAAATATCGCACCCCAGTGTCGATAAGAAATATAAAAACAATAATTCATGCTGCGTGATGTCACCTATAAAAACAATTTTTTGGGACGTTTGATTTTCCTCAGAAAAAATTTGTGGTAAATAATAATCCATCCAGTATAAAAATTTAACTGCAAAATTTTTTAACAACGTTTCATTAGGATAAGGCTGATTTTCTTTAAATAGTTGAATCATCTGTTTAAAGCTTAGCTTTTTTGTCCATTCAAGTTGATCGCTCGCTAATTTACTGCACATAGGTAGCTTATACAGTAATTGCGTGTTGTCAGCAGCGGTCTGCCACGTTCTCCAACTTTCCGACAATCTATCTACATCTTCCTTATTGCGGATGATCTCAAGCTTATGTAGTCGTAAATAAAATACGTTTTGCTTGGAGAAATACTCCTCCATTTTTAGAATATCTTCTTTATAAAAATCTACAGAATCAGGTATACCTATATATCGTAGAAAAACAACTTCCTTCGTAAGGGAATGTTTGTTGTGATTAATTTGCATAAACTCCTGAAAAGTATTTACTGATTTTTTATATTTAATTTTTAACGGTCTAGTTGTCACAATCATCTTCATACAACTCCTATAAGCACGTCATTACATATAATGGTACTTATATACAATTCTCTGATGTTTCTCTAAATCCTCTATTCGTTGCAAACAAAAAAGCCCAACTCTATAAAGAATTGGACGTAGCTTTGGAGTAAAGATTGATTATAAGTATGAGATTTTTGAAAAAAAGTTTGATCATTTACCAGCTATGTTGTTCAACAAACGCGCCCTATTGTGGAAGATCGTTATTCGACTAAAGCCCCTATTAGTTCAAGAATCAATATTAGGAAATTTATTTACTTCACACAAGAAAAAGCCAGTAAAATCGGAATTCGTTGTCTTCTAATAAATTCATCTTCACTACTAAAATGTTCACGCTTTGGTGTACCTTCACGTAAATCTAGAACTGAAAAACCAGCTTGTTTAAGTGCTATAAAATAATGTTCGATTGTACGATGATACTTCACCACTATTTGGTCAATCCAAGGCTCTTTTCTTTCCCCCTCACAGAAATAGTCATCGACAATCCAATTGCCACGTTTATCCCCTGATTGCTTACTAGCAAAAGACGAAGTTGTAAGTGGATGTTGGATACTAAAAGCAAATCTTCCGTTTTCTTTAAGTGTTTTATGAACATTTTGAAACAGGCGGTCAATGTCTGAAACATAATGAATAGCAAATCGAGACGTTACAAGATCAAATGCCTCTATTGGATAATTATAGGACTCCATTGTTTCTAGGTGTATTTCTCCATTTTGCCCAAGTATGTTAGAGCGCGCCACTTCAACCATTTGTTCTGAACCTTCTACTCCTGTGTATTTTTTTGCTCCTAAATGTAAGAGTTCTTTACCAAACGATGCATCTCCACACCCTAAATCTAAAATACTACTATCTTGAAAGCTCCCAATTAATTCATAGATAATCGGACCTTCAATGGCATTATTCGGACTATCTTTTCTGTTTCTTCTAGTCATGTAATTTTTTAAAAAGTTCGTTTGATCGTAAACGCTAAATCCCTTAAATTCCAACGAAACGTCTCCCCCCATAAAATTTGCGATTTCGTGCGATCCATCGCCAAATACACAAATTAATGTATTTTATCAAATTTACCTATAATTTACAATAAAAAATTTTTTTACTTATTATAAAAAATTGTCACTATAAACGACTCCTATTGAACTAAACTGCCTCTTTAGCCATCCAAGTAGCTTAAAAACCAACGCTACATCACAGAAAATGAAAGATGATTAAGTTCGGAGGAGTTTAAGTACTTTTCTTTACACCCTCTACGTCCAATTTAATTATTGGCCAGATTGTTGAAGATTGTTATTGAACTAAAATCACGTTAGTTGCATTGGATTTTTTTTACATTATCATTAGGTACTCCTGTTTCTATGTAACTTCGTATCAAATTCCAATCATCGTTTTCTTTCTTTTTAAACGTTTGAAAAAATAAGCTAACATTCTCTAACTTCTTTCCACCGATAACTAATGTAGCAGACAAGATAGCCATAAATTCATCTTCCCGTAAAGGAATTATTGAAATTTCATTTAAATCCCATTTATTTTCTTTTTCTTTTGCGAAATTAAAGCCTTGTTCCCAACCAATTATTGACTCTTCATAACCAAAGTCTACTAATTCGCCACTTGAAATCTCTCTTGCTTTATAATCCTTGGAAATTATATTTTTCAAGTCTGTTAATGATGAATTTCTCCAAACTTCTAGATAAAAATCAAGAAACTTGCGAAATGAATTATTTTCCATAAAAAAACCTCCTTATATAATGATTCTTATTCTACTAAATTGCCGTTAGTTTAAGTACTTTTCTTCACAATTTCCACGTCCAATTTAATTCTTGTATTTTATTCAATTAAATAGCCCAGTTGCTGAAAAAGTCACAATTCACCTTCAAGAATAGCGTCCGATTGTTGAACATCCTTTTTTAAACTGCCCCTAAAGTAAAACTCAAACTTTCATTTGGTAATGAAATATTAAAGCATGATTTATTCACGAATCTTACCTAATAAATAGTCTCGATGCTTCAAACTTAAATCAAAGTATTTAAAAGTACCTTCGTGTATTTGTTTCAACACTTGATTAAAAACTCGATAGGCAAAATCGTATTGTGATTTTGTAATCCAATCATTGTGTAGAGCCTCTTCTAATTCATCTTTATCTTTTTCAATGATTTCTCCAGTTGGTAATACAACAATATCTAAAAATAAGTCCATCATATAGGGTTCTCCATTCTCAACGCCATTTTCATATGTGATATCTATGTACCACTGAATAATTTCTCCATTTTCATTAAACATTGATGTAATAGCGAAATTTTCATTGAGTGGTAGTTGTTGTAACCATAAGTAATTGTTATCAACAATACAAAGATTTTTAATTAAATATTCAGTTATTAACAGTTCTTTTACTTCATTCATTTTTATAAGAGCAATAAATCCATTAAAATCTTTGTCATTTATCTGCTCTATGGAATAGTCGCGTTGTATAATTCTAGTCCAATCATTTCTATGTAAAAATCGCTTTTTCAAAAGATAATCGCTCCTCAATTAATATTATTGGTAAATTATAACATATAAGCGGATTTTTGTACCATTGCGTAAAATAATGTTATTCAACAATCTGGCCCGTTTGTGGAACAAGTAAAAAATCCTGCATAGCAACACAGGATTTTTAATCAAATCTTTTTATAAATATCGTGACTTTATTTCAAATCTACATTGAACTTTTTCTTCACCTTTCTAAATTAGTATGACTAAAAGTAGGGCTTGTATAAATAAAAAGCCGCCCCAACAGCGATAAATTAAAAGGAGCAAAGAAAGGAAAATCTTATCTCCAAATCTTTGCTCCTACTTCTAATGTTATTTACTACGACTTTATTGGCAGTTCCATTATTTCATTGTCATTCAATATTGTTTGATTCAAAGTTATCCAGTAAGGCACGCACTTCATCCGTTGATTTTGTGTTCATCAATTGACTTCTTAATTCGCCTGCTCCACGGAATCCTTTGACATAAATTTTGAAGAAACGATGAAGCCCTGTGATGGAACATGGTAGTTCTTCCGCATATTGATCTTGAAGATCTAGCTGCAGTCTTAAAAGATCAAGATACTCTTTACTGCTATGCTCTTTTGGCTCTTTTTCAAAAGCAAAAGGATTTTTAAAAATACCTCGCCCAATCATCACGCCATCAATACCGTATTGTTCAGCTAGCTGCAGTCCCGTTTGACGGTCAGGAATATCTCCATTGATTGTTAGTAGCGTATTGGGTGCAATACGGTCACGTAACTTTTTGATTTCCGGAATAAGCTCCCAATGCGCATCTACTAGGCTCATTTCCTTTCTTGTTCGCAGATGAATCGAAAGGTTCGCAATATCCTGCTTTAAAATATGCGTTAGCCAATCCTCCCACTCATTTACATCCTTGTAACCAAGTCGCGTTTTCACGCTGACAGGCAGTCCACCCGCTTTTGCTGCTTGAATCAATTCTGCCGCGACATCTGGACGGAGAATAAGGCCACTCCCCTTCCCTCTTGATGCTACATTCGGTACAGGGCAGCCCATATTAATATCAATTCCTTTAAAACCCAGCTCTGCCATACCAATACTCATTTCACGGAAATACTCGGGATTATCTCCCCAAATATGTGCCACCATTGGCTGCTCATCTTCTGTAAAGAGCAAACGGCCACGCACACTTTTCTTTCCCTCTGGATGACAGTAGCTATCCGAATTTGTAAACTCAGTAAAAAACACATCTGGTCGACCAGCTTCACTTACAACGTGACGAAAAACAACATCTGTCACATCTTCCATCGGTGCAAGCACAAAAAATGGTCTTGGTAAATCACGCCAAAAATTATCTATCATGTTAATTCCAAATCCTCTCACTATGGATAAAACTCTATGCTCTCAGTTAAAAATTATAAAGTCAAATGTTACATTTATCTCATTAGCCAATGTAAAAATCAACAATGTTAATTTTAACGAAAATCAGTCCTAAATGGTATTTTAAAAAACAAAAAAGCAGATGGTATAGATTTTCTCTATCTCATCTACTTTTATTATACCCACTTCAAGCACGTGACAGCTTCACAATCTATCCATGGTCAATTTTATCTCATCTATTCTGTAATTAAACTGTAGGCAGAATTTTTTTGATTTTAAGGATACCGTTATCAGATTAATTATCTACGTTATTACATTCATTGGGGTTCCTCTTATTTCACAGTATTCAGCAAGCTATCCACGACAAAGTCAAGCTGCTTATCTAGCGAAAAGATATCATTGTAGAAGAACAACCCAAAGCTCATATCGATAAGTCTGTCCTCCTTCACTGCCGGAATGTTATTCCAAATGCGGTTGTCTGATAAATCTTCCATTCCTTCAAAGGCAGAGCGAAAGACATAATCACCAGCATACTGAGTCAATACTTCGTAGGAAACATCCATGCTAGTAGCATCATTTTTGGAGGTTTCTATTTTCTGTTGCACAATTTCAGGTGCTTTCATCCCTAAATATTGATAAATAATCTGTGACCCACGTCCGTAACCCATCCCCACCATTACAGCCATAGAACCTTTGTTGCTTTCCATAATTGTGACGGTTTTGTCCAAAATACCAGCTTGCTGCAACTTCTGCTTGCTTAGTTCCACCTTATTATAAAAATTGTCCAAAAGTTCTTTGGCCTGGTCTTCTTTACCAAATGCTTTCCCCAAGATTTCCATGCGTTCTTCTACAGGTAAATCATATGGTATATAAAGAGTCGGGGCGATTTTATTAAGATTGTCGTAAATTTCATCTGTTGTAACAATAATGAGATCCGGATCTAGGGCAAGCACCGCTTCTGGGCTCGGTTGCCCATCTCCCAAAGTGGTAATACCATCCAATTCGCTAGCGATAGCCGCATCACCTTCTCCCACCAGAGTGGAGATACCAACAGGCTTTATTCCTAGAGCAAGCAGATCGCCCATCAAATACAAGACAACGACCCGCTGTGGGTTAACAGGCACTTCCACATCTCCTTTGAGCGTGGGTACAATTCTCGTTTGCGGCGTCTCCTTAGTATCAGCATTTGATGTTGTCTGTGTTTGCGTCTCTGACGGGCTCGTCGTCGCTCCATTATTGACAGGCGCAGTCGATGAACACCCCGATAACAACAACATCAAACTCATGGCTGCCGCCAATATTATTTCCTTATTTCTTATCTTTCCGAACATTAATAATTCCTCATTTCCCTTAGATTTGACTAATTTATCTAGTACTCTCTCATTGTAATGAGGATGATAATCATTATCAATATCATTAATGTCCATTTCAGTTATCATTTTTATCCGATACTCACTTGGCGTCATATGATTATATTTTTTAAACATGCGGATTAAATTTAATCCGTCCACAAATCCACACCCAGCTGCGATTTCTTGAATAGTAGCATTTGTGTATTGCAAATGCCGCTTTGCCGAATCCAGCCTTATCTCATTCAAGTACTCCTGAAGGCTTTTATGCTCGCGTTTTTTAAAAAGCCTAATTAACTGGCTCCTACTAATGGGTAGCATTTCAATAAGCTGTTGAATAGACACAGGTTCGCTATAGTGTTGCTCCAGATATTGCTTGGCTAAAGCCACATAATCGGGCTGGAAATAAAGAATATCTCCCTTCTCCAACTCATTGTAAATCTCATAGACAATCTGATACAGAACAATCTTTGAATAAAATTGATTTAACACAGATTCCTGATCCCAATGGTCTTTCATATTCAAAAACTTCTCCTTAAAAAAAATGGGATTCCCTGGTGAGAATCCATACGTTTGTATAAACGGATTAATATGTTCTAACAAACGATAAATTTGTCTTTTGTAAATTGGAGGAGTTTCTGCTCTATACAGCACCATGTAAGTCTCAAGACTTCTGCTAGTAGGATGAATCGATAATTCCGTTCCTTTCCCTCCATGAAAAATACCAAAGCGTTCCGATTGATATAATGTGTGATCCAGTTTTACATTAGCCGTTCCCCCACAGGTATATACCAACATACTAGTCGGCATCCTGTAACTTTGGATCGGCTTGTCTGGATGAAGCATTTTGTAACGAACATCTATTAATGAAATGGATGAGCGTGTCCATAACTGTACAGCCATATCGATCATTTCTTTTGTAAAATGATTAGTTGAATCCACATCTTCCAACATATATCTCGACTCCTTCAATCCACATCATATTTGTATGGTAATATAAATGATAATGATTATCAACTTCAATTTGAGGATAATAATGCAAATTTAGATGTTGCCGAATTAAAAAACACATATTCTACGACAACTTAACCCTAAACAACCAATAACGGAGCTAACACCTACAATCATTCAGAAACTGATTTAATATGTTCTCCCTATAAATCTTTAGCAACCAGCATATTTTTTCTTACGTTAAAAATATTTGAATTATTTTTATACTCAAAGTATAACTCTCTACTTAGATTTAAATTTTGATTCTGAAATTTTGTTTGATGATTTATTAAATAGTATACGAGCATCCAAGTATCTACTCTTTTATTTTTCAGTAAATTTCATAAGCCTCAATAATTTTATTTTCGTTTTTTCTTCCTGAACTTTTAACAATTCTAATAATTTATCTTCCGATATAATTAGTATCTTCTGTTTGTAACATCATGTTCAACTCGTGGCGTCGCGAATAAATAAACTCCACATTCACTTTTTTCGACTGAGCTAATTCAGTCCACTCTTTAACGTACTGCTGCCATTTACCCAATGAGGAAGTAATAGACTTTCCATTCGGGCTTTTTTTCTACTGTCGTTAAAATCCCTAGGTACACAAATATAATACTTCGTTAAATTAGAGTGTTTTGTTAATGCGGTTATAACAGATCTATTTATTTGGCTCCATTCAATGTTCTCAAGTCGCTCAGTGAAATAATTCCCTATGAATTTCCAATCAACAAGTACTAATTAATATCCATATACACACTATCTTTAATAAAGTTTTTATCTCCGGATTAAGATTTACAATATGTTCATCAAGATAATTTTGAATGAAAGGTGCTACAAAATACTGGCTACCTATTTCGGGTTGAATACCCAAATCTAATGCATCTACATAATCGCTAGCTGCTATCAAATTTGGTTTTATTAAAATTATTAATATAACAAATATTGAAATGATATATTCCATTTTAAATTTAATATCTTTTAAAATTCTTTCTATACTTTTGGAATTAAAATTAGCATATTTCATCCGAACATACAAAAAAACATTTGCATGTACAAAGTTATTTAGATTCATACCAATATCATCCCAAACCTTTCGAAGTTTATACCTATTAATTACTTTTTCTACCTCTTTATTTTTCATTAAAAAGATAAGTATATCTGTTAATTTAAAATCTTTAAGTTTTCCTTCTATCCAATCAAAATATTGAAGTGCTAATAATTTTATATCTAATGAAAATGATTTTTAGGCATGAGAAAAACTCCCCATCTGATAAACAGATTTTATTTTATAATCTGTCTACCTATTGGGGAGCTTATCAGGCCTTTTATGGGGTTTTTTATTACTTATATAACTATTATTTAGTCTTTATATTTGATTGTTAGTAAATTCATCAAACTATGAAATCCTTCAGAACATAGCAGAGCATGTGCAAAACTTAGACACAAAAAGACAATTTTATACAAAAATAATCAAAATACATATTTACAATAAATTTACATTATTGTAATATTTATATGTGGGCAAAAAACATATTTTGGAGGATTAGAAATGAAAAAATTTAAAACAGTAATGGCTTTAGGATTAGCTACTCTAACTTTTCCAGGTTTATCTCCACAAGCATTTGCTAGTGAGTTAGACACATCTTCAATACAAGAAGAACAATCGACTGAAGTATCCTATACATTAGTTGAAACATCTGTAGAGGGAGAATATGTTGCGCAACCGATCGAGATTGGCCCGAGAAGTTATAATGATACTCTAACTGTAACTTTAGGAGCGGGTATGGATACATTAGTAAGCTTTGACAATAGTGGAGTATTATGGGGTACACATTCAAAAGTTAAAGTGACTATTAAAAAAAATCCATCACTACCTTTAAAGGTAACTCTTATAAACAGAGATACTGGAGCAACGGTGGATTCTACAAATTTTAATAGCACGGGTGAATTTACATTTAATTTAGATTCAGGGCTTGCAGATTATAAATTATACATTCGTAATACAGGCAATACTTCAGGACAAATTACATTTTCTGTAAAGACTTCTTAATATGCCTAAGATGAATAATAAAAGAAATCTATTATTTATAGTAATTATATTTTGCGTAATAGCTTCACCCGTAGTATTTATTAAAAAAAATGTTATATTCAGTGATGCAGATATTTTCATGTTAAGTGATAAAATTCAAATACATCATAAAGATAGCTATATCGAATTAACTAATTTTACGCTTGAAGATGATATTGTAAAAATTAAATTAAATAGTCCTTTAGGAAATCCCTCAAATTGGAAGGAATTAAATATCGTTATTAACGATAAAAAATATCCATTAAGAACAAATGTGGGTACAAATGTTACTGGAGAAGAGTCGTTAAATTCGATTTCATCTATTGGTGAATTAGATATGGAGTTGTTAAATGAAGGTAATTCTATATATTTATTAACTCCATATGAAAAAATAAAAATTAATTACACAAAAAAGCATATACTATATTATTAGAAAGTTTAATAAGTAGAAAAAACAGATAGAAGTGCCTACAAAAAAGAAGCCCATTTTATACTGCACCCTAAAAGTTAGAGTTAAAATCTAATTTTTGGGGTGTTTTCATATGGCAAAATATAGCGATGATTTTAAACTAATCGTTGTTAAAGAATATTTAGAAGGTACTTTAGGCTATAAATTATTAGCCATTAAATATGGTATTCCAGCTGAATCTCAACTAAAAAAATGGGTACGTGCCAATAAAGAATTTGGTGAAGATGGGCTATGTAGAAAGCGGACAAAGCAAGTTTATTCTGTTCAATTCAAATTAGATGTATTAAACTTTATGAAGCAAACAGGAGCTTCTTACCTAGATACAGCGATGGAATTTAACATGAATAATCCCTCTTTAATCGCGGGCTGGAACAGTATTTTTCTAAAAGTAGGTATAGAAAGTCTAAAAGAAAAAGCGAAAGGACAACCTCCTATATCTAAAAAACAAAAAGTGAAACCAGTGAACGTAGAAAAAGAATTATCTCGTGAAGAACAATTAGAACGTGAAAATGAGCTTCTTCGCGTTTAGAAATTGCCTATTTAAAAAAGTTAGACGCTTTTCAGGAGAACCCGAGTGCCTACCTCGAAAAGCACAAGCAGCGATGGCATTCGAACTCAAAGAAGAAGGGTTCCGATTAATCGATATACTTCAGGTAGTAGGCATTCCAGAAGCAACGTATCATTATCAAGTACACCAACTTAAGAAAGAAGAGCCAGATAAAGAGTGGAAAGAAATTATTTTACAACTTTTTAAAACACATGAAGGAAAATATGGATATCGCCGCATTTTATTTGAATTAAAAGTACAAGGCTATGTCATCAATCATAAAAAGGTACAACGGATGAACCCCTTACAAGTAGAATAAAAACTGTTTAGAAGGGCAACTAGCCATGGTTAGTTGCCTTCTTTTAAAATGAGTTGCGAGACACACTCCACATGCGTCGAATGCGGGAACATATCCACTGGCTGGATTTCCTGTGTTTGATAGCCGCCGTCCTCTAAAATGCGAAGATCGCGTGCTAGTGTGGCTGGATTACAGGATACATAGACCACTCGTTTTGGGCGTTGCTCTAGAATAGTAGTTAGCAGTGCTTCATCGCAGCCTTTGCGCGGTGGATCAACTACTAGTACGTCTGCTTCCTTGCCTTCTTTATACCATCTTGGGATAACTTCCTCTGCTGGGCCTGCCTCAAAATAAGTATTTGTAAAACCATTAAGCTGTGCGTTACGTTTGGCATCTTCAATTGCTTGTGGGACAATTTCCACGCCCATGACAGCCTTGGCTTTTTGTGCTAGGAATAAAGAGATCGTACCAATTCCACAATACGCATCAATGACACGTTCATCTCCCTGCAAGTCAGCATAATCCAATGCTTGCTTGTAGAGGACCTCTGTTTGCTCTGGGTTGACTTGGTAGAAGGAACGAGCAGAGATTTCAAAACGTACGTCACCAATTGTATCAATTATAACGTCTTTACCCCAAAGGTTGATTGTGTCATCACCAAAAATAACATTGGTTTTCTCACTGTTCACATTTTGCATAATCGATGTAACGTTTGGCACTAGCTTTTGAATTACTGCAATAGCTGCCTCTTTTTGTGGGAACTTTTTCTTTTTCGTTACAAGAACAACCATGACTTCGCCTGTTGCTCGTGCTTTACGGATAACGACATGACGCAACATGCCCTCATGTGTATGCTCATTGTAAGAGCGAATACCTAGCGCTGCTAATTCTTTTTTCAAGCCTGCAAGGATAGCATCTGCTTCTCCTGTTTGAATCAAGCAGCGATCCATATCCACAATGCTATGCGTTTTTGTTTTATAAAAGCCTGCAATCGCTTGTCCTGCTTCATTTTCAGAGAAAGGAATTTGCGCTTTATTACGGTAGTGCCAAGGTTCTTTCATACCTTTTACTGGGTGGACAGGTGCATTAATTTTACCAATGCGCTGCATCACATTGCGCACCATATTTTCTTTCCATTTGAGCTGTCCCTCATAGGATAAATGCTGTAATTGACAGCCGCCACACTGCTTGAAGTAATCACAAGGTGCTTCAACACGGTCTGGAGATGGCTTGATGATATCTATTACCTTTGCAAAGCCGTAGTTTTTTAAGGTTTTTACCACATGGATTTCGGCCGTTTCGTTTGGCAGTGCGCCTTGTATGAATAGTGGATAACCACCAACCTTTGCGACACCATTGCCATCATGCGTTAGATCTTCTATATAAACTGAAAGTCTTTCATTTTTTTTCACGGGTGCTGACATTCGTACATCCTCCATTTCAATCTCCTTATTGTAGCATGTGTTGGCGAATGAAAAAAGAACAAGACATGGTGGTTACGTATCTCTGCTAATTAACTTGAAAAAAGAGTCGCTATTCGCGACTCTTTTCCTGCTCTTTTGTAATATGATAATCCCTTGGTGCCCACCAAAATGCACACAAGATCCCTAGAATGACGACAATAAAAGGTGCATAAAAAATTAAAAAACTTTGCATATCTGCTTTCCTCCTATGCGTGATTGTCTTCTTTTCCTGTCACATAATTTTTATTGAACAAGAATAATTTCATCAATAAATAAAGTGAAGGAAGAAGGAGACATAGCCCTAAAATAAATGCGATAACTAAAGCAATCGCCATTTGTGTGCTTGTAAAGCTATCGTAAATTGTTAAATACGGATACAGTAAGTACGGATATTGAGCAATTCCATAAGCAAAGAAGGCTACAGCAAATTGAGCAATCAGGAGTCCAACTGCAAGTCCGTACTTTTTACGCATGGCAATGAGTACGACTGTGACAATAAATAAGACAGCTGAAATCGCAAACATCCACCATAAATTTACCATATGACTATAGCTCTCTGGGTTGATGGATTTCATTTCATACATAATGCCAAGTGCACTGATCATTAGCGGTGCTGCCCACACAAGTGCATATTTTCGCATCAGTTTTGTTGCTTCGATGTCATTTGCTTTATGTGCGTACCATGTTAAAAATACGGCTGAAATATACAATACAGCGGCGATACTCAGTACCACAATGCTCCAAGCAAATGGACTTGTATATAAAGTCCAGTAGTTTAGCACAGGTTGCCCATTAATTAGATCAACATAGCCTCCTCCTGCAATAGCAAAGACAACCGATAAAGAAGCGGGAATTAATAAACCTGCTACACCATATGTCAGCGTATATCCGATATGTCCCCGTGTACCATACGATTCAAAGGCATAGTAGGAGCCACGAATTGCCAATAGCACAAGCGAAATACTGACTGGCACAAGTAAAATCGTTCCGTAATAAAAAGCAGTTTGCGGGAAAAATCCTACGATTCCTACAAAGAAGAACACTAAAAAGACATTGGTAACTTCCCAGACAGGCGATAAATAACGTTTAATAATATTTGTTAAAATATGATTTTTTCCAATAAGTAGGCTGTATGCATTAAAGAAACCAGCACCGAAATCGATCGATGCGACAATGACATAGCCGAATAGGAATATCCATAATACTGAAATACCTAAAATCTCTAACGTCATAGGATGTCACCGCCTTTTTCAGAGTGGCGATCTTCAATCTCGCGTTCGATTGGGTTCTTTTTAAACATTCTTACCAATACGACAATACTTCCCACTGCTAATACTGCATAGACTCCTGCGAATAAAAGCAGCATTAAATCCACATGGTCACTCGTCGTAGCTCCTTCAGGTGTGCGCATTAGGCCATAAAGTATCCATGGTTGACGTCCAACTTCAGCAAGCCACCAACCTGCTTCAATCGCGATAATTGATAGTGGTCCTCCCGCTACGATAATCCATCTATACCATCGTGAATGAATAAACTGCCAGCCCCGTGCTTTCCCTACAACATAAAGTAATGAAACTAGCACCATAAACATACCAATGGAAACCATGATATCAAAGAGATAGTGAATATAGAGTGGCGGTAGATCCTGTTCCTCAAATTGATCTAAGCCGATTACCTCTTCATTAGGATTAAAATGTGCAAGAATACTTAAAGCATACGGAATTTTGATAGCATATTTTACTTCCTCCCCATCTAAGACACCAAATAATACAAGTGATGCCTTACCCTCTGTTTCAAAATGCCATTCTGCTGCGGCTAGTTTTTCGGGTTGATATTCAGCTAAGTATTTTCCTGAAAAATCTCCTATAATAGCTGCTGCAATGGAGAAAATCAAGCCAATTTTCATTAGTAAAAGTAATGATTTTTTATGGTATACATGCTTCGAGCCTTTTAGCATTCTATATCCTGCAATAGCTGCTAGCACAAATGCCGATGTCATATACGCTGTCACAAGTACATGTGCAACCTTTGTTGGCATAGCGGGGTTAAACATTGCAAGAAAAGGTTGAATATTAACAAGTTCTCCGTCTACAATATCAAATCCTCTTGGTGCGTTCATAAAAGCATTGACGATTGTAATGAATACTGCTGACATCGATGCTCCCACAGCAACAGGGATTAACAGTAGCATATGCTTTTTCTGACTATCAAAGCGATCCCATGTATATAAATAGATGCCTAAGAATATGGCCTCAAAGAAAAATGCAAACGTTTCCATAAAAAGTGGTAACGCAATTGTTTGACCAGCAAGTTGCATAAAGTTTGGCCACAATAATGAAAGTTGTAAGCCAATTGCAGTTCCAGTTACAACACCAACTGCTACAGTAATGACAAAACCGCGGGCCCAACGTCTTGCCATTAAGATATAATGCTCATCATTCTTTTTATACCCAGTCCATTGAGCAATCATAATCATTAAGGGGACGCCCACACCAATCGTTGCATAAATAATATGGAACGATAATGTTAACTCCGTTAATGCTCGACTCCAATAGACCGCTGATTCATTAATCATCTCATTGCCCCCCTTAACTTCCGAATATTCTTCCAAGAATAGAAAGTAGCATAATAATTGCAACACCAAAGCTTAGCCATATAAGCTTCTTTTCTTGTGACTTATACAAAGGCAACACTTCCTTTCCCTTATCCATACCCCCATTTTCCACTATTCCAACGAAAAAAACCTTAATAACGGACCGAAATTTCAGTCTATTATTAAGGTTTCAAATTTTGTTCAAGTAATATACGCACATTTGCCAAACATTTTTCTAATTTCATTCACAATCTTACTTCTAAAGCTTCGTTTATGGGATTTAGCCAGTTTTATTCTAGTGCTGGAAATTCAGTTAAGAGGATTTTGAGCGGGGTCCTTACCTTTTGGAGCGCTTTTCACTTCCTTTGGAGCGGCTCCCTCACCTTTTTGATCACTTTTCACTTCTTTTGGAGCGGCTTCCTTATCTTTTTGATCACTTTTCACATCATTTGGAGCGGCTTCCTTATCTTTTTGATCACTTTTCACTTCTTTTGGAGCGGCTTCCTCACCTTTTTGATCACTTTTCACTTCTTTTGGAGCGGCTTCCTTATCTTCTTGATCACTTTTCACTTCTTTTGGAGCGGCTTCCTCACCTTTTTGATCACTTTTAACTTCTTTTGGAGCGGCTTCCTCATCTTTTTGATCACTTTTCACTTCTTTTGGAGCGGCTCCCTCACCTTTTTGGTCACTTTTCACATCATTAGGAGTGGCTTCCTTATCTTTTTGATCACTTTTCACTTCTTTTGGAGCGGCTTCCTTATCTTTTTGATCACTTTTCACTTCTTCTGGAGCGGCTTCCTCACCTTTTTGAGCACTTCAATCAACTTCTGGAGCGGCTTCCTCACTTATATGAGCGCTTCAATCGACTTCCCTAGAGGAGTCCTCACCTTTTGGAGTGTTCTAGACATCCTTTCGAGTGAAGTACACCAACTTCAAGCAACCAATCAAATAGAAATACAAAATAAAGCTCATCCTCAATAAAATCGGATGAGCTTTTCGGGTTCATTAACCATTAAATACGGTCTTCCTCTCGAATATCTGCGAGAGGAACAAAGATTTCGATGTGACGCTTCAGGTTTTCAAATGTAGCGGGAGCGTCTCCGCCATATTCGCCATCTAGGTTAAGGTGGACTTCATTTTCTGTAGTGACTTTGACAACGCTAGCTTTTTTATAGATGACACGATCATCATTTAAATGTTCGCCTCTTAATGCCATGGCAGCTAGTTGAATAAACTCAGGAAGGCTTACTTTTTTTAGTACGATTAAAGTAAAGTAACCATCATTAATACTTGCATCAGGCGCTAGTTTTTCAAAGCCTCCTACTGAATTCGTTAAACCACATAGGAACATCATAGCGTCGCCATCAAATACTTCGCCATCATATTCAATACGCATATGTGAGGCTTTGATGGAAGGAATCATCTCAACCGCCTTCACATAATAGGCTAACTGACCAAGCATTGTTTTCATTTTGCTTGGTACTTCGTAAGTTAGTTCTGTAATACGTCCGCCAGCAGCAATATTGATGAAATAGCGTTCGCCATTTAAGAGACCTACATCCACTGGTAATGTGTCGCCTTGAATAATAATGTCTACAGCCTCTTCAATATTTCGAGGGATATGCACGGCACGGGCAAAATCATTTGTAGTGCCCATCGGAATTAGACCAACTTTTGGACGGTTTTCAAATGGACTTACACCTGAAACAACTTCATTTAATGTGCCATCTCCACCAACTGCGATGATGATATCAAAACCGCGTTCTACCGCATTTTTTGCTGCAAGCGTTGCATCGCCTTCACATGTTGTTGCGTGACAGGATGTCTCATAGCCTGCTACCTCTAGTTTTTCCAACACCTCTGGTAGATGTTTCTTAAACACTTCGCGTCCAGATGTAGGATTATAAATGATTCTTGCTCGTTTCATAACATACCTTCCTGCTTCATAAGATTCTACTTCATTCAACGATTTATACGCTGAAATGTTGCAATGCTCTTGTTATTTTTGTAATGCTTCTGTTACTTGCTTTTTAAAATCCTCATAAACATATGTCCAATATGTTTGATTCGAGATATTTTCCTCACGAATTTCTGCATAAAGAGCCTTTTGCGCCTCTTCAAATGTTGGATCTTCTTTATCTGGTAAGCTTGCTCGTTTCGTTACGACTAACTCTTGTAATTCAGGTGCACGGGGTCCCCATTTTCCAACAACCTCACCAGCATCATCTAACAATAGATAAATTGGGATTGCACGACCACCATTTGTTAAATAACGATCAATTAGCTCTGTATCTGCATCGCGGAAAACGGTACGCATGTCTAATCCTGCCGCTTCAGCAATACGACGAATAATCGGATTGTTTAGCATTGCGTCGCCGCACCAATCTTCTGTAATCGTTAAAATCTTTGGTTGCTTATCCTTTAATAACTCGATAAAGCCATCAGTTGTTGGTACTTCAAAGCCATCATAAATACGAAAGCTTTCTTCTTTCAATGTCGTCATGTTCTCCATATATTGTTGTATTGATATAGCTTCGTTAAAATATTGTTGTTCTGTTTTCATTGGCTCGTCCCCCTTATTATTGTCTATTCTATATTTTGCTATGAATACTCTTTTTAAACAACTATTAAGTTTCGCAAAATGCAAATTTGTTACATTTTTGAAAATTAATAGCCGAGGGAGCAATGAAGCTCTCTCGGCTATTATGTTACAACGAGTATTATCGTTTGGCAATTTCTTGTTGTAATAATTTATTAACCATTGGTGGGTTGGCTTGACCTTTTGTTGCCTTCATAATTTGACCAACTAAGAAGCCAATAGCACGGTCCTTACCATTTTTGAAGTCTTCGATAGATTGTGCATTGTTATCTAAAACTTCTGTTACGATTGCTAGTAATGCACCTTCATCAGAAATTTGTACTAAGCCTTTTGCTTTCACAATATCCTGTGCAGAGCCGCCATTTTCTACTAACTCAGCAAATACTTTTTTACCGATCTTAGAAGAAATTGTACCGTCCGTGATTAATTTCACCATTTCAGAAAGGTTTTCTGGTGTTAGTGCAGTATCTTTAAGATCTTTTTGCTCTGCGTTTAAGTAAGCAGAAACATCACCCATTAACCAGTTAGCAGAAAGCTTTGCATCTGCACCTTTCACTATCATTGCCTCAAAGAAGTCTGAGATTTCTTTAGAAATAACAAGAACTCCAGCATCATATGGTGTTAAGCCTAATTCTTCAACATAACGCTTTTTACGAGCATCTGGAAGCTCAGGAATTTCAGATTTCACACGCTCTAACCATGCATCATCAATTGAAAGACGAACTAAGTCTGGCTCTGGGAAGTAACGGTAATCATCTGTTCCCTCTTTAATACGCATTAAAATTGTTTTACCTGTTTTTTCATCAAAACGACGTGTTTCTTGCTCAATCACACCACCAGATAATAATACATCTGCTTGACGTAATTCTTCATGCTCTAAACCACGACGAACATAGTTAAAGGAGTTCAGGTTTTTAAGCTCTGTTTTTGTACCAAATTCTTCTTGACCATAAGGACGAATAGAAATGTTGGCATCACAACGTAGTGAGCCTTCTTCCATCTTACAATCAGATACGTCTGTATATTGAATAATTGATTTTAATTTTTCTAGGTAGGCATATGCTTCGTTTGGTGTACGAATGTCTGGCTCAGAAACGATTTCAACAAGCGGTGTACCTTGACGGTTAAAGTCGACTAATGAGTGGTCACCAGCATGTGAAAGCTTACCAGCATCTTCTTCCATATGAAGACGTGTAATACCGATACGTTTTGTATAGCCGTCTACTTCAATATCAATCCAGCCGTTTTTACCGATTGGTTTATCAAATTGTGAAATTTGATAAGCTTTCGGATTATCTGGATAGAAGTAGTTTTTACGGTCAAATTTTGTTTCTTGTTCGATTTCCATATTGAGTGCAAGCGCTGCACGCATAGCGAAATCTACTACATTTTTGTTTAGGACTGGTAGGACACCAGGATAGCCTAAATCGATTACTGTTGTATTTGTATTTGGTTCAGCACCAAAGTGAGCTGGTGCTGGTGAGAAGATTTTTGAGTTTGTTTTCAACTCAACGTGTACTTCTAAACCAATGACTGTTTCAAAGTTCATGTTATTTTCCCTCCCACATTTGAGGAACTTGTTTATGGAACTCAGTTGCTTGTTCAAAAGCATGAGCTACACGGTAAATTGTTGCTTCATCGAAGTATTTACCAATAATTTGTAAACCTAGTGGTAGATCGTTTTCAAAGCCACAAGGAATTGAAATCGCTGGAACGCCCGCTAAGTTCATCGGGATTGTTAAAATATCGTTAGCATACATCGTCATTGGGTCATCAACATTTTCACCAATTTTGAATGCAGGTGTTGGAGCTGTTGGTCCAATGATGACATCAAAGTCTTCAAATACTTTATCGTAGTCCGCTTTAATCAGTGTACGTGCTTGTTGTGCTTTTTTGTAGTACGCATCATACGTACCTGCGCTTAGTGAGTATGTTCCAAGCATGATACGGCGTTTTACTTCATCACCAAAGCCTTGTGCACGTGTTTCTTTATAAAGGTCTATTAAATTTGTCACGTTTTCTGCGCGGAAACCGTAACGGATACCATCAAAACGAGATAAGTTAGAAGACGCTTCAGATGATGATAGGATATAGTACGCAGCAAGTGCATATTTCGAATGAGGAAGTGATACTTCTTCTACAGTAGCGCCTAAGCCTTTTAATACCTCTAATGCTGCAAGCACTGATTGACGAGCTGCTTCGCCAACACCTTCACCAAGGAATTCTTTTGGTACAGCGATACGTAAGCCCTTTACATCACCAGTAAGAGCTGCAGCGTAATTTGGCACCTCAACATTTGCAGAAGTCGAATCATTTGGATCTAATCCAGCAATAGCTTCTAGTAATAGCGCATTATCTTCAACATTGCGTGTAATTGGTCCAATTTGATCTAGAGAAGATGCAAATGCAACTAGACCAAAACGAGATACACGACCATATGTAGGTTTCATCCCTACAACACCACAGTAAGCTGCCGGTTGACGGATTGAACCACCTGTATCTGAGCCAAGAGAGAATGGTACTTCACCTGCTGCTACTGCTGCTGCAGATGCACCTGATGATCCTCCTGGTACGTGGTTTAAGTTCCATGGATTTTTTGTTGTTTTATAGTATGAGTTTTCGTTCGAAGAACCCATTGCAAACTCGTCCATGTTTAATTTACCAACTGTAATCATGCCAGCTTCACGTAGCTTGTTGACAACAGTTGCGTCGTAGATTGGCATAAAGCCTTCCAGAATTTTAGAGGCACAAGTTGTTTCTAAGCCTTCTGTTACGATGTTGTCTTTCACACCGATTGGTAGACCGAATAATGGTCCACGCTTTTCAAATGGTACTTTATCCATTTCAGCAGCTTGTGCAGTTGCTTTTTCTTCGTTTGAAGCAAGGAATGCTTGTACATCGCCATCAAGCTTTGCAATACGCTCGTATGCTTCTTTCGTTAAGTCAGCGATTGATAAGTTACCCGCTTTAATTTCCGCTTGTAACTCCTTAGCTGAACGTTCAAATAACGTCATGAGGAATCCTCCTATGTTTTAGTATTACATGATAGCTGGTACTTTTACTTGACCATCTTCTTGTTCTTTTACGTTTAACATCATTACTTCGCGGTCTAAACCTTTTACTGCTACATCTTCACGCATTACATTCACTAATGGTAAAACGTGCGTTGTTGGTTCAACATTTGTTGTATCCAGTTCATTTAACTGCTCCGCAAAGTCTGTAATTTTTCCAAGCTGTTCAGCAAATTTCTCTGCTTCTTCTTCTGTAATTGCAAGACGTGCTAAATTTGCCACGTGCTTTACTTCTTCTTTTGTTAATTTAGCCATTTTTCACACCTCCGAATACTTGTTCAATTCATTGTTTTTATTGATAACAATAGGGTTGAATAAAGTTAACCATGCCAATAATCATAACATTTTTCATATTAAAAATCACAACTTTCACTAAAAATATAGAAACTTTCACTACTATAACAAAGTGTTGTCTCTATCTCCCTATTGTGTTCCTCTATTTCTATCCATCTAATAAAAAATATAGTCAGCACAAAGGCTGACTATATTAATCATAGACATGCACGTAAGGGTCCTTATCATTGGCCTTTTTGATGATTAATGCCTCAGGACCATTCACTGAAGTAACGCTCACTTCCACATGAATATTATCAAATTGATTGATTAAAATACCCGTCAAATATTGCGTAAATCCGATTATTTCTGCTTTGCCGAAAAATTGAATTGGTATTTCAATCGAAAGATTTTGTATTTGCTTATTGCGATAGAAACCAGTACCGATCACACTTGTATAGTTCGAAAAATATTTATCAACATCTTGTTTGAAATTCTTGAAGTTATTGTTGACATCTCGGTATATATCCTGTGAATCATCTGTTGGGAACAAGACATAATTTTCATCTATTCCTTCCCAATCGGCAATGTTGTTCTGTCCAGCTTTTGCTACACCATAGCTAAAATATGCTCCTGGAATAATTTGATTGCGGGCTTGCTGCTTAAACAAACCAACAACAATCGGTACATCTTTTAATTCTTCACGTGAACGTAAACGTGAAACGATTTCAGCAGCCATTTTTTTGCCTTGCTCAATAAGAGTAGCCTCTGAAATTGGTTCCTCGTAATATTCGCCATACTGTTCTTTTTGATAATAATAAATAGAATTTAAGGAAAGACCAATTGAAATCCCACCTAGTTTCACTTTATTATCCTTCGTTTTTGTTAAGTAGTTTTGCTCTACAATATGGGATAAATAAACTGGAGCCTTTATTGCTCGTTCCTCTGGTGTCATTGTGTCTGTTGTCGGTGGATTTAATCCATCTTCTGTTTGTGAACTACGAGCAAGCCAAGAGCTTACTGTACTTTCAGCTAAATATTGACCTTCTTGGAAGTAGTAGTTTTCTGTGTCGAACTCATTTTGAGATAGACGCATTAAACCCGATTCAACTTCCTTCATATCGTATTTCGTATAAATGTTAGATACCACTAGACCTCTACTTGCACTCTCTTTATAAGGGATAAGCGTCTTATAATAAGATTCATCAATTTGTATGCTTGGGATAATTGTTGTTTCAGCTTTTTCTTTCTGTTGCGTTTCCTGTGTAAGCTCTGTCTCCTTCTTGTCAGAAGGCACACAGCCGACTAGCATTGCAGCAGCTACGATTGCTGGAATGAGTCGAAAAGACTTCATTATTTAGTGCTCCTTTACTAATAGTCAATTTTAGGTCGACGAAACTACTCGACGCCTTGATGTAACTGTTGTGCATTCGACATCGCTTCCTAATTCATAAAGGGGAGGACATCATGCACTTATTAGATGAGGTTAAGTTGTTCAATTAAGTTATCTTCAGTCCAAACGTCGATACCTAATTGCTCAGCCTTTGTTAGCTTAGAGCCCGCATCCGCACCTGCGATCACAAGATCCGTTTTTTTGCTGACACTACCCGTGACTGTACCACCTAACTCTTCTATTTTCGCTTTTGCTTCGTTGCGTGTCAATTGCTCAAGTTTACCAGTTAAGACAATTGTTTTACCTGCAAAAGGACTATCACCTATCGCCACTTCTACTTTTTTACCTTTATATGTCATATTCACGCCTACCTCAGCAAGACGCTCAATGACTGCTCGTGCATCTTCATTGGAGAAATACTCCACTAACGATGAGGCCATTTTATCTCCAATCTCATAAATCGCCACAAGCTGATCTTCCGTTGCTGCCATCACCGCTTCCATCGAACCGAATTCCTCTGATACGATTTTGGCTGCTTTTTCACCCACATGTCGAATTCCTAAGCCAATTAATAAACGCTCCATTGAATTTTCTTTCGAGGCTTGAATGGCATTGACTAAATTCATTGCAGATTTCTCGCCCATGCGTTCCAATTCCACGAGTTGCTCAACCGTTAAATGATAGAGATCCGAAACATCATGTATTAAATCTGCACGCAATAATTGCTCCACTACTTTATCCCCAAGACCATCGATATTCATCGCGTTTCGAGAAACAAAATATTTTATGCTTTCTGCAATTTGAGCAAAGCAAGCAGGGTTTACACAGCGCAGGGCCACTTCGCCTTCAATACGTATCAATTCACTATCACAAACAGGGCAATTTTTTGGCATGACAAAAGGTGCTGAATCCTCAGGACGTTGCTCTATTAGCACACCTACAACTTGAGGGATAATATCTCCAGCTTTTCGAATAATAACTGTATCTCCAAGACGAATATCCTTATCTCGAATTAAATCCTCATTGTGTAAAGAAGCACGTTGAACCGTCGTCCCTGCAACTTGTACTGGCGTTAAAATAGCCGTAGGAGTAACAACACCTGTACGTCCTACTGTTAAATCAATGTCCAGCAACGTTGTCACAACTTCCTCTGCAGGGAACTTATAAGCAATCGCCCAACGTGGACTCTTTGCTGTATAGCCTAGCTCGTCTTGCTGCGCATAACGATCCACCTTAATCACGATGCCATCAATTTCGTACGCTAAATTCGGACGATTTTCTGTCCAATGTTCTATAAAGGCCATTACTTCTTCAATGGTTGTGCAACGTTGGCGCTCTTTGTTAGAAGGGAAGCCTAGCCCCTCTAAATAATCAAGCATTTCTGCATGTCCATCCATTCCATAAATCTCACCATCTCCACCAATGGCATAGATAAAAGTTGATAGTTGGCGACTTGCTGCAATTTTAGGATCTAATTGACGCAATGAGCCAGCAGCGGCATTCCGTGGATTAGCAAATGATTCTTCCCCATTGTCAGCACGTTGCGTATTTAATTTTTCAAATGATTTTTTCGGCATGTACGCCTCACCGCGTACTTCGATTGTAATAGGCTCTTTTAAACGTAGTGGGATCGCTCGGATAGTCTTTAAATTGGCAGTAATATCTTCTCCTACCACACCGTCTCCTCTTGTTGCCCCTTGTACAAACACGCCATTTTCATACTTCAATGAAATAGCCAAACCATCTATTTTCAGCTCACATACATATGAAAATTGATCTCCGATTGCCTGACGAACTTTACGATCGAATTCTTGTAAATCTGCTTCATTAAAAGCATTTGAAAGACTAAGCATTGGGTAATCATGAGTCACTTTTTTAAAGCCCTCTACCACTGCTCCACCAACACGCTGCGTAGGAGAATCAGGGTATATGAGTGATGGGTTCGCTTCTTCTAATGCAATTAGTTCCTGTAATAACTGGTCATAGACACTATCAGCTACGACAGGTTTATCTAACACATAATAGGCATAACCATATTCATGCAATAATTTATTTAACTCCGCTATACGCTGTTCTATTTCGTTCATTTATGTTCCTCCGCTTACGCTTTTTCAATCGGTGCAAATTGAGCAAGTAATCGCTTAATACCAATTGGTTGTGGGAATGCGATATCAAGCTCTGTACTATCACCTTCACCTTTTACACTAACAACCATACCTGTTCCCCATTTTTTATGAATCGCCTTATCTCCAGCCTTCCACCCAAATTGATCTCCACCCGTTGCTTGTAAACGTGCTGTAGCAGGTTGTGTTTGCTGAGTAGCACCAAGTGTACGCTTTTGATGGCCACCTGTTGAACGATTGTTAGTAGCAAATGGTATTGTTGATTTTGTCCCTGCCTTAGAAATAGACTCTGTAATATCTTGAGAAATTTCACCTAAAAATCGTGATGCATTATTAAAGCTTGAACGACCAAAAATTGTTCGGCTTTGTGCACATGTTAAGTATAAACGTTCCTCAGCACGTGTCACGCCAACATACATAAGGCGACGTTCCTCTTCCATTTCATCTTGATCGTCTAGTGAGCGAGAATGTGGGAAGATGTTTTCCTCCATACCGATAATAAAGACAACTGGGAACTCTAAGCCCTTAGCGGCATGCATCGTCATTAAAATAATATTACCCTTGGATGTATCTTCTTTATCGAGTGCATCAATATCAGCAATAAGAGCTAAATCTGTTAAAAAGGCAATTAAGCTTTTATCATCACTGCGCTCCTCAAAAGCCTTTGTGACAGATAAAAACTCTTCAATATTTTCTAAACGACTTTCTGCTTCAATTGTTTTTTCGTTTTGTAACATTGCTCGATAACCGGATTTATCAATAACTTGCTCCACAATTTCCGTGACAGATAAATATTCCTGCATTTGTGTAAAGCCTTTAATCATCGCATAAAATTGCTCAGCTGAATTTGCCGCTTTCCCTGATAGCCCCATGAAGACAAGATCATTCATCGCGTCAAAAATCGAACGATCCTGATCTATCGCATAACGTGCCATTTTTTCAAAGGATGTTGCGCCAATACTGCGCTTTGGCTCATTAATAATACGTGCTAGTGATAAATCATCGTCATTATTGGCAATCAGTCGTAAGTATGCTAGTAAGTCCTTTATCTCTTTTCGATCATAGAACTTTGTTCCGCCTACTATTTGATAGGCCATATTGGATTTAACTAGTACTTCCTCCATTACACGAGATTGAGCATTTGTGCGATATAAAATAGCAAAGTCATCAAATGAACGATTTTCTTTTTCAATTAACTGTTGAATTGTTTGTACAACAAATTGCGCTTCTTCTTGCTCGTTATAAGCTTTATATAGTGCAATCTTTTCACCCTCTGAATTTTCTGTGCGCAATTCTTTTGGGTATCGTGTTGTATTATTTTGAATGACGTCATTGGCTGCCTGTAGGATGCGTTGAGTTGAACGATAATTTTGCTCAAGCATAATCACCTTTGCAGCTGGATAATCCTTCTCAAAGGATAGGATATTCCCAATGTCTGCACCACGCCAACGATAAATAGACTGATCTGAATCCCCTACAACACAAATATTTTTAAATTTCTTTGCCAGTAATTGCACAAGTAAATACTGAGATTTATTGGTATCCTGATATTCATCTACATGAATATATTGAAATTTATTTTGATAATATTCAAGCACTTCAGGTACACGCTTAAACAACGTAATCGTCGTCATAATCAAATCGTCAAAATCGAGGGATTGGTTGCGGCGTAATCTTTTCTCGTAGCCTTTATAGACACGTGCAACTGTTTGTTCATAAGGATTTTTATCGTTCATTTGTCCAGCGTATTCATCCGCTGTTATACACTCGTTTTTTGCTGCACTAATAGCATTTAAAATTGCTCGTGGCTCAAAACGTTTTGGGTCAATATTTTCTTCCTTCATCACATTTTTAATGACTGAAAGCTGATCTGTCGAATCTAAAATAGAGAAATTACGAGAAATGCCTAGTTGATCGATATTACGACGTAAAATTCTTACGCACATGGAGTGGAAAGTCGATACCCACATACTATCGCCAGTACCATTACCAAGAATGCCATCAATACGATCACGCATTTCTCTGGCTGCTTTATTTGTGAATGTAATCGCTAAAATCTTGGAAGGATATACTTCCTTTTCGATAACTAGGTAAGCAATACGATGTGTTAAAACTCGTGTTTTCCCTGACCCTGCACCCGCCATAATGAGTAATGGTCCTTCAGTTGTTTTAACCGCTCTTTCCTGTTCAGGATTCATACCTGCTAGTAAATTTTTTGTTAACTGTTCCATTTTGCACCGCCTTACAAACATTTGTTCTAAAATTATAACGTATTTTTAACAGCCTTAACAGTCGCAAGTGCAGCTTTTAAATCTTCATAAATAATATTTCCAACTACTACCGTATCTGCAATCTGTGCCATTTCCTCTGCTTGCTTTGCAGATGTTATGCCCCCACCGTAAAAGAGTTTGGTATGCTTCAGTTCGTTTTTCACAGCACTGACAACCTCCAGATCGCCATACATTCCACTGTACTCTAAATAAAAGACAGGAAGCTTAAAGAAATTTTCTGCCATGCGTGCATAAGCTACCACATCATCTATCGTTAAATCTGTTTTCGCACCCGTTACATGGGCTACTTTACAATCAGAATTTAAAATACAATATCCTTCCGCTACCAATTCATCCCATACCATAATATCGCCGTATTCCTTAATAGCCTCATGATGTAAATTTTTAATCCATTTTGGATCATCACTATTTAATACAGTAGGAATGAAATAATAGTCATACCCTGGCGTTACCGCATCAATCGTAGAAATTTCAAGTGCTATCGGTACCTCAAAGCGACGCACGCGAACAAGTAAATCTAATACGCCATCCAACGTTACATTATCTGTTCCCCCAACTAAAATAACGTCTGTCCCAGACTCGCAAATTTTTTCTAGTGCTTCATCTGAAATATCCTTCGCTGGATCTAGCTTGAACACATGTCTCCATTCTAAATAATCCATCTATTTTACCACCTATCATTTTCTATCTATTCGTTTACAAGTATAGCTTATGATTCACGACAAAAAAATGAAAAAGACCGAGTAGAACTTCTACTCAGCCTTTTGTCTGACTATTCTTTTGGTGCTTGAAACGGTTTTTCATCAGGATACAAACGACCTAACATTTCATCATATGTATCATTCCCATAATCAAAGCAGCGACGCACGCGTGAAATCGTTGCTGTACTTGCCCCTGTTTCCTTTTTAATGGATTCGTAGGTTTTCTTTAAACGTAATAAATGTGCGACCTCAAAGCGTTGTGCCAACGATTGAATTTCACTAATCGTACATAAATCATCAAAAAACTTATAGCATTCTTCGATGTCCTTTAACTCTAACACTGCTTTAAATAATTGATCTGTTTGATGCCCCCGAATTTTTTCGATTTGCATGCAATTTTCCTCCCTTTAAGGCTGCGTTTTCACCATTGCTTGTAACCCTGGTGAAGATGGTACGAAATGAACCCACGACTTTCCTGGTACAAGCTTTACAGGCTCCCCTGATTGCTCTACAGCCATTGGTATTCCATTAACATTTGCCCATTTGACTTCCCTCAAATAGCCATTTTGAAATACATACGCATTTCCACCAGACGTTAAATCAATTGCTTGGCGACCAATATCATCAATTGTTCGGTGATTCATTTCAAAAAATAGAACATTTGCCAATGACACTGTCTCGCCTGTTAACATATCTTTTGTGTCCACGCCAGCCGATTGTCGTTCATAGTGATTATTTTGATGATCATACACATACGCGTTATGGAAATCTTCATTATTTCCGTAGTAAATATCAACTTGATTTGTTTCAATACCTATTTTACCACGTTCATCAGGTTCATAAAAAGCCTGAAGCACTTTTTCACTGTAATTCATTGAAGCGCCTACCATTTCAGCACCTTTTAGAATGTTTTCTGATGTAATATAGGAATTGTGTGGTGCAACGCGGTCGTTAGAGCGTTTAAAAAGTATACCATCATAAGCCATACCATTGATATTGTCGACGATACGATGATCAAGCATCGTTTTCGCCTCTGGGCTATAGCCATGCGCTACATAAAAGGCATCAAATCCCTTTGCCATATCGATAAAATAAGAGCGTGCACTACGAACGGGCCCAATATTTTCAGGCAGTTCACTTTGATATACTGCTAAAAAGCGTGTTACATTACCTTCTGCAAGCATTTCATAAACGATATCCGCAGCAGCTAATCCTGATTGTGGACGTGCTGCTGGATGATTATTAATTGTTACGATAATAGGTCTCTGTGTAATTTCTTCTTGTACAGCCTCCCCAGTAAGTGGTGCGACGAATGCTGGTCGTTGCACAGGCTCCTCCACTACTGTTTCTTCCTCTACAATGGGTTCATCATCTTCTTTGACTTTTGGTGTATCCTTTGAACATCCCCCGATTACCAAAGCACTAAATGCTATAGCAATCCATAATTTTTTCGATTTGAACACAAGCATATCTCTCCTTTGAACAATTACACATATCTGTAACTGTTTAAACAACTGAAACACTTTCATCAATTAGCGCATAACAGCAGGTAATAATAACTTATTCTTCATCACATCGAAAATCCCTTGTGGTGTTATACGAATATATGGTAAATGAGTAGATTGTAAAAATAATAGTGTATAAATCGCATCTCCTAATTGATAGCCTCGATCTGCTAAAGCTTGTTTTAAAGCCTTTTCTTTCTCCGTTAATGTGATTAAGTCTCCATCATATAAAAGTCCACCAATTGTTAATGGGATATCCGCTATCACTTCACCTTTTTCAACAAGAACAATACCACCATTCATTACCTTCATTTCTTCGAAGGCTTTGATCATATCTTCTTTATTTTTTCCAATTAACAATATGTCACCTGTGTTGGAATAAGAGGATGCAAAGCCTTGAACATCTGTTGCAAATCCTTTAATCATTGTATTTACATGCCAGTTACCTTTTCGATTAATTAGCATTAAATAACACTCATCATGATTCGCCAACTGCCCTTCTTTCGTAATTAAAGAGTTATAAGGCTTTGTAATCACATCATTAACTAATTGAATTCCAAACGGCATAGAAAACTGAAAATCTTGAGAATCTAATGAAAAATCTAAATCTAATGCTGGAATAGCAGAATAATCAATTGTCGCTAATCTATGCACACGATTCCCATCACGCTTCAACCAGACACCCTTTGATAAAACACTTTCTGGAACAGGGTGATATTCATCTTGTAAAATATTCAATGAAGCAAAACGCCCTGTCGCGATAAAACCATGTAAATTGGACATGTTATAATAACGTGCCACATTATAGGAAGCCATTTGATAAGCATCAATAGGAGATACCCCTGCATCTAAAGCTACTTGAATACATTTATCCATCACACCATCCTCATGGAATGAAGGTGTCGAACCGTCTGTTGTCATCATTAAGTGATCAAAGATCGGAAGTTCTTTTTCTACTATTCCTTTTAGTAGATGTGGTAAATCGGGTCGAATGGAAGAATGACGTAAAGTTACAGCATAGCCCTGCATAATGCGACGCTCTACCTCTTCCACTGTCATTGCCTCATGATCCCCATCAGCACCAAGCAGTTTCATGCGTGCCAACGTTCTTTCTGAAGCTCCTGGGAAATGTCCTTCAATTTTTTTACCCAGTCCCTTAGCCATTTGCATACGATAAAGCATTTGATCGTCACCATGCAACAGCTTAGGCCAGCCTGTCAACTCTCCACCAAGCAAGACATCACTTCGCTCTAACCACTCTAATATAGAGGTATTAGAGAAAACCTCTTCCTCTTGCTCCAATTCAGTTTGTGAATCAAAGCGCGTCCACCAATAAAAAGAAAATGGTAGCTTTTTCAAACTCTCTAAAATTGAAAACGCTTTCTTATTTTCTAAATTTAAAACAAAACTTAAATTATCTGAAATAAAAGTCGTTGTCCCAAGCTGACCACAAAAATCAGCAAATGACTGTGGATGATAAAGCTGGAATGGATGTACATGTGGTTCAATATAGCCTGGAACAATTGTTTTTCCTGTACAATCCACCACTTCTGTTCCTTCTAATAAAGGAGGCATTCTGTCACCAGCATAGACAATGCGATCTCCCAAAATCCAAATGTTTCCTACTACAAATTGTTTTAACATACTATGCAAATAACGTGCATTCTTCAGCACGATATCTGGTGCCTTTTTCCCATCGATTACTGCTAATTGCTGACGTATTTTTGTTATTTTCCATACTGGATCCATGCTATTCGCTCCTTCCTAAATTACGTAATTTTTCATTGTGTAAATCCAACTTGAAATCACATACTACTACTGCATAATCGCATATTTTCATAAAAATTATGCTTTATGCAATCATCTTGTTTCAATCGTAACACAGCACTTTCATAAAGCAAAGTGCACCTCGCTTATTTTTTCCACAATGACTAAAGGAGGAAGTATGATGATGCAGCAAGCAAATTTAAGCGAAAAGAATGCATTTTGTCGTTTTGCCATGGGGACGAGTTTGACCGCATATGGTATCGCTAAAGTTTCTAGAAATCCTAATTGTACAAAAGGTCGATTAATGATTGCATTAGGTGCCATGAAAATGGCTGAGGGACTCTTTAAATATTGTCCAACGAAAGCAATTTTAAGCTCCAATATGCAAAATGCCATGAACACCTCTATGCAAAGTATGTTCAGCGGGCAAAATTCTATGTCTTCTGAACAAATCGATAAGCTCATGAAGGATTTTTCCTCTGCTATAGCTGGCAATTCTTCAGGTTCACAAGCTACTGCTTCAAAACAATCTGACACCAGTACTTCAACTCAAAATTCCTCAAATAGTAGCGATTCTTCAACGAATAAAGCTCAGAATCCTTCTTAGTCAAAGGAGCCGTCCCAATCTATTATTGAGACGGCTCTTACCTCTTACGTTTTGAAACAACAAGAGGTTTCAAAAGACGATAAAAAATATTTAGTGAAAATAATAATTACTTCAATGTACGCCAGCCAATATCTTTACGGAAGAAAAAGTGATCCCATGTTTCCGTTGCAATACCTTCATAAACCTTTTCCTGTGCTTCTTGTAAAGTAGCTGCTTTTGCACCAACTAACAGTACACGCCCACCGTTACCAACGAATTGGCCGTCTACTAATTTTGTACCTGCATGGAAAACTGCATGTGATGTAGAAAGTGCCTCTAAATTCGGTAATACCTTACCTTTTTCAACGTCTCCTGGGTAACCCTCTGCTGCAATGACTACACCAAGCATTACTTCTTCTGACCATTGTAAATCAAAAGGCTGTTCATCCATTAATGCCATCATAAATGCACCAAAATCTGAAACCATACGTGGCAATACGACTTGCGTTTCTGGATCACCGAAACGAGCATTAAATTCTATAACTTGAGGGCCTTTTTTCGTTAAAATTAACCCTGCATATAAAATCCCTGTAAAGGAAGCACCATCTGCCTCCATCCCTTTAACAGTAGGTTCTACAATCGTTTGAAAAGCAATATCGACTACCTCTTGTGAGATTTGTGGTACCGGAGAATAAGCACCCATACCTCCTGTGTTTGGTCCTTTATCTCCGTCATAAGCTCGTTTATGGTCTTGTGCAATAACCATTGGATAAATTTGTCCTTTATGTACAAAGGACATGAAGGAGAATTCTTCACCGTCTAAAAATTCCTCGATGACAACACGTGAAGAAGATTCACCAAAGCGTTGATTCCCAATCATATCCTCTACAGCTTCAATTGCTTCTTCCTCTGTCATTGCCACAACAACGCCCTTACCAGCCGCTAAACCATCTGCTTTAATTACAATAGGCGCCCCTTGTTCTTTAATATAGGCTATGGCTTTTTCTGCTTCAGTAAACGTTTCATGTGCTGCTGTAGGAATATTGTATTTATTCATAATTTCTTTCGCATAGGATTTACTGCTTTCTATTTGAGCAGCAGCCTTTGTAGGGCCGAAAATACGTAAACCTCTTGCTGTAAAGAAATCGACAATGCCTTCAGCAAGCGGCTGTTCTGGGCCAACAAATGTTAATGCAATATCATTTTCCTTAGCAAATTGAGCGAGACCTGCGAAATCCATTGTATCAATAGCAACAACTTCTACTTCGCCTCGCATCCCATCATTTCCTGGCGCTACAAATACGTTGTTAACTGATGGAGAGATGCTAAATTGTTTAGCGATTGCATGCTCACGACCGCCGCTTCCGATTACTAATACATTCATTTTAGAGAATCCTCCTCTTTGTAAGTAAGACCGAGATGAACCAACATCTCGGTCTGTTTTGTTTCCTATATGCTTCAACAATTAATGTTTAAAATGACGTACGCCTGTGAATACCATAGCAATGCCGTATTCATTAGCTTTATCAATGGAATCTTGATCTTTAATCGAACCACCTGGTTGAATAATTGCTGTAATTCCTGCAGCGGCTGCAGCTTCCACAGTATCACTCATTGGGAAAAATGCATCTGATGCTAATGCAGCACCTTTTGCTTTTTCTCCAGCTTGTTCAAAGGCGATTTTAGCAGCACCTACGCGATTCATTTGACCTGCGCCAACGCCAAGTGTCATTTGAGAATCTGTTACAACAATCGCATTTGATTTCACATGTTTGACAACAGACCAACCAAGTTGTAATGCTTCCCATTCTTGTTCTGTTGGTTCACGATCTGTCACTACTTTAATATCCGCATTGCCAAAGCCATAGCGATCTGGCTCTTGTACAAGAAGGCCTCCCTCAACTGATACTACATTGAATGAATCTTGTTTCGCTTGCTCGAAAGGAATTGTTAGTAAGCGGATATTTTTCTTTTTCGTTAAAATATCTAATGCTTCTTGTGAGAAAGCAGGTGCAATAATAATCTCTAGGAAAATATGGCTTAGCTTCTCTGCAGTTGCTGCATCCACTTCCATATTTAATGCGATAATACCGCCAAAAATTGATGTTGGATCTGCTTCATATGCTTTATCAAAAGCTGCCTCTAATGTGACACCTGTGCCAACACCACATGGATTCATATGTTTCACTGCTACAGCAGCTGGCATTTCAAATTCTTTCACAATTTGCAATGCTGCATTACCATCTTGAATATTGTTGTAAGATAACTCTTTACCATGTAATTGTGTAGCATAGGCTAATGAAAAGTCAGAGCCAAGACGCTTTTGGTAGAAAGCCGCTTTTTGATGAGGGTTTTCGCCATAGCGTAAATTTTGCTTTAATTCATATGTCATCGTTAAGCTCTCTGGGAACTCTTCTTCAGTCAGGTAGTTTGAGATATAAGAATCATAAGCGGCTGTGTGACGGAAAACTTTCGCAGCTAGTTTACGACGTGTTTCAATCGTTGTTGCGCCGTCTGCTTTTAGTTCTTCTAATACTGTTGCATAGTCATTGCTGTCCACGATTACTGTTACATATTGATGGTTTTTTGCAGCAGAACGTAACATTGTTGGACCACCGATATCAATGTTTTCAATTGCATCATCCCAAGTTACATTAGGCTTTGAAATTGTTTCAACAAATGGATATAGATTAACACAAACAATCTCAATTGGCTCAATTCCATGCTCATTCATCTGTGCTTGATGAGACGCATCGTCAAATTTTCCTAATAGACCACCGTGAATCATTGGATTTAATGTTTTCACACGACCATCTAAAATTTCAGGAAACTTCGTTACTTCATCTACCGCTGTTACAGCTACTGCATTGTCCTGTAACATTTTTTTTGTACCGCCAGTTGATAAAATTTCATAACCTAATGCTACTAATTCCTTTGCAAATTCTAAAATACCATCTTTATTGGAAACACTGATTAATGCACGTTTTGTCACAACAATATCCTCCTAATTTTTATCGTGCTGTCCACGAACTGACTTGCTTCAATAGATTCATAGAGTTAGGTCTTACTTGTTGAGTATGGTTCTCGACCTAACTCCTTCTTCAGTTACTGTAATAATTGCTGTAAAGCCTTTGTATATAATAGATGCTCTTGCTTGTGAATTTCAGCTTCTGTTGCTTCACGATTTCCTTCAATAACAGGTACCGCTGCCTGAGCGATAATTGGTCCAGTATCCATTCCTTCATCAACAAAATGCACTGTTACACCTGTGATTTTCACACCATGATTGATGGCCTGTCCAATAGCGTCCTTTCCAGGAAAAGACGGCAATAAGGAGGGGTGAATATTCACAATTCGCTGTGGAAAGGCTGCTAATAATACGTCACTGATTAAGCGCATATAACCTGCAAGCACAATCCATTTCACATCGCACTCATGTAAAGCATCGATAATAGCTGTTTCATAAGCTGCCTTCGAGGTAAACTCTTTTGGATTTAATGCTAATACTGGAATCCCAAAGTTTTCAGCACGTGTTACTACAAATGCTCCAGGCTTATCTGTGACCACAAGTTCGACCTTCGCATGTAATTCACCACGTTCAATGGCCTCTTGAATGGCTTGAAAATTACTACCGCTGCCTGACGCGAACACGGCGATTTTTGTTGGTGCAGTCATTACACTAAACTCCCATCATGTGAGCCATTAAATACTACCCCGTCGCCTTTAATAACACGTCCTATTGTATAAGCCTTTTCACCATTTGCTTCTACTGCAGCGATTACTTTATCAGCTTCAGTTGTTGGCACAGCGATTACAAAGCCAATACCCATGTTAAACACATTATATAAATCTTTATCTTCTAGCTGCCCTTTATCTTTTAAGAATTCAAAGATACGTAATACAGGCCAAGAACCTAAGTCGATTTCCGTTGCTAGTCCTTCTGGCATCATGCGTGGTAGATTTTCATAGAAACCTCCACCTGTAACATGTGCACAACCATGTACATCTGCTGCCTTTAAAGCTGCTAGTACAGGTTTAGCATATAGCTTTGTTGGCACTAGAAGCGCCTCACCGATTGGTCCTAGATCTTCATAGCCTTCTACAATCGCATCCACCGCATATTGATGATCTGCAAAGACAATTTTACGCACTAAAGAATAACCGTTTGAATGTACACCACTTGAAGCAATCCCAATAAGTACATCGCCTTCTACAATTTTTTCACCTGTCACAATGGCAGATTTTTCACAGGCGCCAACTGCAAAACCAGCTAAATCATATTCATCTTCTTCATAAAGACCAGGCATTTCTGCAGTTTCGCCACCTATTAGTGCCGCACCAGATTGCACACAGCCATCTGCAACGCCTTTGACAATTTGTTCGATTTTTGCAGGCTCTGCTTTTCCAAGCGCTACGTAATCTAAAAAGTAAAGTGGCTCTGCTCCTTGTGCAACAATATCATTTACACACATTGCTACACAGTCCACACCGATTGTATCGTGCTTGTCCACCATGAAAGCCAGTTTTAGTTTTGTTCCAACACCATCTGTTCCAGAAATTAGAACAGGTTCTTTAAGATTCAGTTCTGACAAGTCAAACATGCCACCAAAGCCACCAAACGTCCCCATTACACCTAGACGGTTTGTACGTTCAACATGAGACTTCATTCGTTTTACGGCTTCATAGCCCGCTTCAATATTTACACCTGCTTGTTCATATGCCTTTGACACGCAGAGTTCCTCCTTATCATCCAAGTCGCCTAAGTTTCCTAGATAGAAATGACTGTAAAACCTACTAGAGAACACTAATTTGTTGCGATGTTTTTCTTAACGTAATAATTCTTTTTCATGCGGCAAGATAGTATCCGGGAAAATCTCTGTTGGATATTTGCCTGTAAAGCATGCTAGGCATAGTCCTCGGTTTTCATCTTCATACGGTCGTGCAATAGTCTCTACCATCCCCTCAACAGAAAGGAAAGTCAGAGAATCTGCACCAATTACTTCACGAATTTCATCTACATTATGATTAGAAGCAATCAGTTCTTCATGCGTAGATGTATCAATGCCATAATAACAAGGATCTGTCATTGGCGGTGAAGAAATCACAACATGAACTTCCGCTGCGCCAGCATCTTTTAACATTTTGACAATGCGACGAGATGTTGTACCACGAACAATGGAATCATCCACCATTACTACTTTTTTTCCTTTTACGACTTGAACAACCGGTGAAAGTTTCATTTTTACACCACGTTCACGTAACTCTTGTGTCGGCTGAATAAATGTACGCCCAACATAACGGTTTTTAATAAGACCTAATTCATAAGGAATTCCACTTTCTTCTGCAAAACCAATCGCTGCGGAAATACTTGAATCAGGAACACCCGTTACAACATCTGCCTCAATATGCGTACATTCACGAGCAAGCTGTTTACCCATACGTTTTCTTGCCATATGAACGTTAATACCATCAATATCCGAATCAGGACGAGCTAAATAAACATACTCCATCGCACACATCGAACGTTTTTCCATGTCAGCAAAACGATCCGATTTTACACCCTCATCGTTAATAATGATTAGTTCGCCTGGTTCTACCGAACGAACGAATTCTGCACCAATTAAATCAAATGCACAAGTTTCAGAAGCTACCACCCAGCCATCTCCTAGCTTTCCAAGAGATAATGGACGTAAACCATGTGGATCACGTGCAACAAGCATTTCATCCTTTGTCATAATTAAGAAAGAATACGCACCCTTTAAAAGAGATAGGGCATTTTTCACCTTCGCACGGAATGGTGAATGCGAGCTTTTCTTAATAAGATGCGCCAACACTTCTGTATCAGAGCTCGAATGGAAAATACTACCTTGTCGCTCTAAATATTGTTTTAAATGTGTCGCATTGACTAAGTTACCGTTATGGGCAATTGAAAGGCTACCAGTTGAGGAGTGGAATAATAATGGCTGTACGTTTTCGATACCGCCACCACCAGCAGTCGTGTAACGAACATGCGCAATAGCTGCTTTGCCGTTCACTGCTTTTAATTTATCTTCGTTGAAAACATCATTAACTAGTCCTTCGCCTTTCACCGCGCGAAGATGCTGTCCGTCTGAAACGACAATTCCAGCACCTTCTTGTCCACGGTGTTGAAGAGCATGAAGCCCGTAATAGCTAAGGTGTGCTGGATTTGGGTTACCCCAAATACCAAACACCCCACATTCTTCGTTTAAGCCTCTGAGTTCAGCAAGCATGGGATTGCTCCTTTCCAATTAGAACGGAATTCCTCCACTGTACCTTCTACAAGCACACCTTTGTCCCCGTTGATTTTCACAAGTGCATCGTTTGTTACGACACCAATTTTTTGAGCATCTTTGATGATTTCTACAAATGCTGCAGCATTTTCTTCTTTAACAGTGACAACAAAACGAGATTGACTCTCACTGAATAACGCAGTTGTTGCAGAGCCTGTTAATGTTACATCCACACCAAGACCGTTAGCGCCAAATGTTGTTTCAGCAATCGCGACAGCTAGACCACCCTCTGCTACATCATGAGCAGATTGAACAAGACCTGCTTTAATCGCCTTTAATAAAGCTTGCTGACGTGTCGCTTCAACTTCTAAATCGATAGCTGGCGCTTTCCCTGAAATAACACCATTATTTAATAGTTTTTGAAGCTCTGAACCACCAAATTCTGTTTTTGTCTCACCAATAACAAAGACAATATCTCCTGCAGCTTTTACATCCTGTGTCGTTACATGTGCTAAGTCTTCAATAAGACCAACCATACCAATTGTCGGTGTTGGATACACCGCTTCGCCTGAACGTTCATTGTAAAGAGAAACGTTACCTCCGATTACTGGAGCATTTAATGCCGTACAAGCTGCCGAAATACCATCAGCAGATTTTTCAATTTGCCAGAAGATTTCTGGTTTCTCTGGATTACCAAAGTTTAAGCAGTCTGTAATCGCAAGTGGCGTACCACCAGTTGCCACGATATTACGAGCTGCTTCGGCTACCGCGATAGCACCACCCACTTCTGGATCTAAATAGATATAACGAGAGTTACAGTCTGTTGTCATTGCTAACCCTTTATTTGTGCCACGTACTCTAATAACGGCAGCATCAGAGCCTGGTTTAACAACTGTTGATGTACGTACTTGATAATCGTATTGATCATAAACCCACTCTTTAGAAGCAATCGTCGGTGCTTTTAATAAAGCATTTAATGTTTCTTTGTAATCTGTCACAACAGGTTCAGTGTTTTCGATTGCTTGGAACTGAGCATAGTATGCAGGCTCTGCAGATGGTTTATGATAAACAGGTGCATCTTCTGCTAACGCGTCTGCAGATACCTCTGCAACTACTTGTCCTTTGTGTAAAAGACGAAGCATTTTGTCATCTGTCACTCGACCGATTGCTACAGCATCTAAATCATATTTATCGAAAATCGCTTTAATTTCATCTTCGCGACCTTTTTTCACCACTAATAGCATACGTTCTTGAGACTCAGATAGCATCATTTCGTACGCTGTCATACCTGTCTCACGCTGAGGCACTAAGTCTAGGTTCATTTCTACACCAGAACCAGCCTTTGAAGCCATTTCTGCCGAAGAAGAAGTAAGACCAGCTGCACCCATATCTTGAATACCAACTAAAGCATCAGATTTTACAACTTCTAAACATGCTTCAAGTAAAAGTTTTTCCATGAATGGGTCCCCTACTTGTACTGCTGGACGTTGGTTTTCTGACTCCTCTGTTAATTCCTCAGAGGCAAATGTTGCACCATGAATTCCGTCACGACCTGTTTTCGCACCAACGTACATCACTGTATTACCGACACCTGCCGCAATACCACGTTGAATATCTTTATGGTCGATTAAACCGACACACATAGCATTTACAAGTGGATTACCTTCATAGCAAGGGTCGAATTGAATTTCGCCACCTACTGTAGGAATTCCGATACAGTTACCATACCCTGCAATACCAGCAACTACTTCTTCAAATAGATATTTACCACGCGCTGATTTTAATTCACCAAAGCGTAATGAGTTTAACATGGCGATTGGACGTGCACCCATTGAGAAAACATCACGGATAATACCACCCACACCAGTTGCAGCTCCTTGATAAGGTTCTATTGCAGATGGATGGTTATGTGATTCCATTTTAAACACTACTGCTTGTTCGTCACCAATATCAACAATACCTGCACCTTCACCTGGTCCTTGTAAAACTTGAGGCCCTTTTGTAGGGAATTTACGTAGTACTGGCTTTGAATTTTTGTAAGAGCAGTGCTCAGACCACATTACTGAGAAAAGACCTGTCTCTGTCCAGTTAGGTAGACGTCCTAAAATACCTTCTACCATTGCAAATTCTTCGTCTGACATCCCCATTCCAGCGTATAGCTTTTCATCTTTAATTTGCTGTGCTGTTGGCTCAAACTTAGTTGTTGACATGATTTTCCCTCCACTGCTTCACGATTGATTTAAATACTGCTAGACCGTCTGCGCCGCCCACCAGTGCATCAACAGCTCGCTCTGGGTGTGGCATC
Source organism: Lysinibacillus sp. FSL K6-0057 (assembly GCF_038630885.1). NCBI lineage: Bacteria > Bacillati > Bacillota > Bacilli > Caryophanales > Bacillaceae > Lysinibacillus > Lysinibacillus sp. FSL K6-0057. Next base: position 4,413,886 of record NZ_CP152047.1, read on the forward strand.
ATCCCTAATACATTGCCGCGCTCGTTTATAATCCCTGCGATATCTTCTAAAGAACCGTTTGGATTGTCACCTGAGTATGTGAATACGATTTGATTATTATCTTTTAGTGATTGTAAAGTTTCCTCATCACAGTAGTAATTCCCTTCACCATGTGCGATTGGAATATTGATGATTTGACCTTGCTCATATTGATTTGTGAATGATGTATTGTTGTTTTCAACTTTAAGCTGCACTGTACGGCACATAAATTTTAAGTTTTTATTGCGCAATAAAGCTCCTGGCAATAAACCTGCTTCCGTTAGGATTTGGAAGCCATTACATACACCTAATACAGGTTTACCAGCATCTGCTGCTTTCTTAACTTCTGCCATAATGTTAGATTGATTAGCCATTGCACCACAACGAAGATAATCTCCATAGGAGAATCCTCCAGGTACTAATACGCCATCAAAACCACTTAGATCTGTTGCTGTATGCCATACATATTCTACTTCTTCACCTAGCTCGTCTTTAATCGCATGATACATATCGATATCACAGTTTGACCCAGGGAATACGAGTACTGCGAATTTCATGATTAATTAGCCTCCTCGACTTCGTAACGGTAGTCTTCAATTACAACGTTCGTTAAAACCTTTTCACACATTTCTTTTACTAGCGTATCAATGTCACGTTCTGTATCTTTAATTGATAGTTCAAGATATTTACCGATACGTAAATCTTCTACTTCACCGTAGCCCATTTTAGCTAAAGAACCTTGTACTGCAGAGCCTTGAGGATCAAGAATGCTCTCACGTAATGTTACATAGATTTTTACTTTTTTCATTGTTATTTGCCTCCGAGTCTAGAAAGTATAATAGTATAAACTTCAGTTAAATTACCAAGGTCTCGACGAAAAACATCTTTGTCTAACTTTTGCTTTGTTGTTGCATCCCAAAGTCGGCATGTATCTGGTGAAATTTCATCTGCCAGTAATACATGACCATCCAAATCACGACCAAACTCTAATTTAAAATCAATCAATGTCACATTGACATCTGCAAAGATTGGCTGTAGCACTTTGTTAACGGCTAGTGCACCATCATAAACAGCTGTTACTTCAGTAGGTGTGGCAAGTTCAAGAACATCAATATGCTCTGTCGTAATAAGTGGATCGCCTAATTCATCGTCTTTATAATAAAATTCAACGATTGGTCGTTTTAAAGGTGTCCCCTCTTCAAGACCCAGACGTTTTGCTAAACTTCCAGCAGCGATATTACGAACAACAACCTCAATCGGAATAATTTCTACTTTTTTTACAAGTTGTTGTGTATCTGATAATTGTTTTACGAAATGTGACGCAATTCCGTTAGCTTGTAATTTTTCGAAAATTAATGAAGTAATGCGATTATTTAAAATGCCTTTACCTTCAATTTCCTCTTTCTTTTCACCATTAAATGCTGTTGCACTATCCTTGTACTCAACAAGTAGCACATTTGGCTCCTCTGTTGTGAACAATTTTTTTGCTTTACCTTCATACAAAAGTTGACCTTTAGTCATTTCGTTTTCCCCCTGATATTATGAGATACGCTTGTAATCATGTTCAGAATTGAACCGTATTTCTACGATTCAACTCTGAAACTTTTACTGGTGGCTCTAACATTTATTTTAAGATGGCTAAATAAATATTAGTTAAGTCCTAGTCGTTCAAAAATCATATCAACGTGCTGTAAGTGGTAGTTGTAATCAAAACAATCATCCAACTCTTCTTTCGTTAAATAAGATGTGATTTTTTCACTTGCATCAACTAATGCACGGAACTGAACTTGCTCGTCCCAAGCCTGCATTGCTAAAGGTTGTACTGTATCATAAGCTTCCTCACGTACTAAGCCTTTGTCAATCAATGCTAGTAAGATGCGTTGAGAATAAATAAGACCAAATGTACGATCCATATTACGTTTCATGTTCTCAGGGAATACTGTTAAGTTTTTCACAATATTACCGAAGCGATTTAACATATAGTTAAGAGTAATTGTTGCATCCGGTAAAATAACGCGCTCTGCAGATGAATGCGAAATATCACGTTCATGCCATAAAGCCACATTTTCATAAGCTGTCACCATATATCCACGCATTAAACGAGACATACCAACCATATTTTCCGAACCGATTGGATTACGTTTATGTGGCATTGCTGATGATCCTTTTTGACCTTTTGCAAAAGCTTCTTCCACTTCACGTGTTTCAGATTTCTGTAACCCGCGAATTTCTGTTGCAAATTTTTCAATTGAGCTAGCGATTAAAGCTAATGCACCTAAATACTGCGCATGGCGGTCACGCTGTAAAGTTTGTGTTGAAATCGGTGATGCTGCAAGGCCTAATTTATCGCAAACATATTGCTCAACACGAGGATCGATATTGGCATATGTTCCAACAGCTCCAGACATTTTCCCTGTTTCAATTACTTTGGCAGCTGCTTCAAAACGTTCAAGGTTACGCTTCATTTCCTCATACCATAAACCAAGTTTCAAACCGAAAGTTGTTGGTTCTGCATGAACACCATGTGTGCGTCCCATCATAACTGTATGTTTATGTTCTTTTGCCTTAACAGCAATAATATCAATGAAATTTACGATATCTTTACGTAAAATATCATTTGCTTGTTTGATTAAATAAGAAAGGGCTGTATCTACTACGTCTGTAGAAGTTAAACCATAATGTACCCATTTACGTTCTTCACCAAGTGTTTCAGAAACAGCACGGGTAAAGGCTACAACGTCATGACGAGTTTCTTGTTCAATTTCTAATATACGATTCACATCAAATGAAGCATTTTCACGAATTTTAGCAACATCCTCTTTTGGAATATCACCTAACTCTGCCCATGCCTCACAAGCTAAAATTTCAACCTCTAGCCATGCTTGGTATTTATTTTGTTCTGTCCAAATTGCGCCCATTTCGGGTCTTGTGTAACGTTCAATCATCGCGTATCTCCTTCTATTCTGACCAAATGCCAGAACTCTCGATTTGTTGTAGTGTTGCTTCTAAGTCTTTTGTCATAATCGTTACATGGCCCATTTTACGGTTGACCTTAGCTTCAGCTTTCCCATAAAGATGTATAGACCATTCAGGATATTTAGCAATTGAGTTACTGAGTGGCACGACATGCTGCCCTAATACATTGACCATAATGGATGGTGCCCATAGTTGTGGCTTACGTAATGGCCATCCACAAACAGCACGAATATGCTGATGGAATTGTGAAACATTACATGCTTCAATTGAATAGTGACCAGAATTATGAGGTCTTGGCGCTAATTCATTAATAACAATGCCACCATCTTCTAACACAAACATTTCTACCGCTAGCGTTCCTATTAAATGTAAGTAATCTGCAATTTTTAAAGCTTCTCGTTCAGCAGCTTGAGCTGTGCTTTCAGTTATGCGAGCAGGCACAATTGTCTCGTGTAGAATATGATGAACATGAATGTTCTCACCAACTGGCTGACAATACGATTCACCATGACCATTTCTTTGAACAATGACCGATACTTCCTTTACGAAAGGAACAAATCCTTCTGCAATACATTGAGAATGCTTGAATAATTCTTTCGCTAAAGGTAAATCTTCAGTTGATTTTAAAAGCTGCTGTCCCTTGCCATCATAACCACCTCTTGCTGTTTTGACTATACAAGGATAACCAATCGAATCAATATTGGCTACTAATTCTTCATAAGTTTTTGCAACAATATATGGTGCTACTGGGCAACCAGCTTTCACAATAGCTTCTTTCTCTGTTATACGGTTTTGTGTAATACGTACCAACTCCGCTCCTTGAGGAACATAAGCCATTTGTGATAAACGCTTTAAGCCTTCATAATCAATATTTTCAAATTCATATGTGATAACATCACTTACTTCTGCAAGTTCTTCTAAAGCAGCTTCATCATCATATGGAGCTACAATACGAATATCAGCTACCTGCCCACACGGCGAGTCCATTGCTGGCTCAAGAACAGCCACTTTAAAACCAGACTCCTTTGCAGCAAGCGCCATCATTCGACCAAGTTGTCCTCCACCTATAATACCTATCGTTTGTCCAGGATAAATAATCTTCGTCACACTAAGTCACCTGTGCTTTCTAATACTTGCTGCTTTGTTGCTTCTCGTCTAGCATCTAATTTATTTGCAAGTTCTGTATCTGTTGTTGACAAAATTTGAGCTGCAAGTAATCCTGCATTTGTCGCTCCTGCTTTGCCAATCGCTACAGTTGCTACAGGTACGCCACCAGGCATTTGAACGATGGATAATAGTGAATCAAGTCCATTAAGTGCGCGTGATTGAACTGGTACACCAATGACAGGTAATGTTGTTTTAGCTGCCACCATTCCTGGTAAATGTGCAGCCCCACCTGCTCCAGCAATAATTACTTGAATGCCTCGTTCGCGAGCTGTCGCTGCATATTCAAACATTAAATCAGGTGTACGATGTGCAGAAACAACTTTCTTTTCGTACGGTACTTGTAATTCATCTAAAATATCACATGCATGTTTCATTGTTTCCCAGTCACTTGAACTACCCATAATGACACCGATTTTCGGATTCATAAATTGTCGCTCCTTTTAAACGATAGAAAAATGATCAATTATTTATTGTGCAAGCAACTATTTTGAATAGCTACTGCAATTCTTATCTATTTACAAAGAAAATCCTCAAATAAACTACTCTCTACCATTACACGTGAAAGCAGTTTACTTGAGGACTATTAGGACAAGAACATCTCCATGTACATAGCTAGCTGTACAGTGACCTTCTCATCATATGCCAAAAGTGCTTTCCCGCATAGTCCAGCATTTACGGTGCCGGGTAGAGACACTAGAGCCAATTCTCTAGCATATATGTGGGATCTATTTGTTTTTCCTTCTCACATTTTAACAAGGGATTGTCTTATCGTCAATGCAAAAATGCGAACATTTTTTATTATGTTAAAAAAAACGTTCGGTTTTTAGTCAAATTCATTCGATATCTTGAGCAGGTATAGCTTTAAACTGGATTTTCTGCCGTAAATAAGCTGGTTCGCCATCTACTATATGAAAAAGCGGCTCTTCTTTTCGTCCTATGGCCATAAAGCCGTCTTTCCGCATTCTTGCCAAACAATCCTCGATTGACTCGTTTTCTTGTACCTCATACCAAATTTGCTTTTTTCCCAACTTTTTCTTCCTTTCCACAGTACATTTTAAATCACAACTAATTTGTAATTTATTATACCTTTTGTTGCTTACAGACGTATGTAAGAACTTAAATAAATAGAAAAAACTGCAGATATTTCTCTCCGCAGTTTTGATTAAGGCTCATGAACCATAAAAAGCTTTTAAATAGATACAAAAAAATAATAGCTGTAGGAATAAATGAAGGACAACAAGAACCATACGATACCCTTTGATGCCTAATAGGGCACTGACGATGCCTAAACCACCTAAAATAAACGGCATAAACATATTTACATGATAGAGAAATGTAAAAAAGTTTCCATACCATTTCGTTGAATCATAACCAAACATAAAGAATGTGAGTAGTAGACTCAAGATCGAAATTGCAGAAAAAATGTTCTGCCTCATTGTGATTCCTCCATTATTAAACCCAATATGTATCTAGTTTAATGAATTTGCCCATAAATCGTATGGAAGTATTTAATCTATTATATCATTTTATGAATAGTTCACAAAATAAAAAAAGCCATGGAATAAATCCATGACTTTCTTAAAGTGCCTAGCGACGTCCTACTCTCACAGGGGGAAGCCCCCAACTACCATCGGCGCTAAAGAGCTTAACTTCCGTGTTCGGTATGGGAACGGGTGTGACCTCTTTGCCATCATCACTAGACTATGTTCGACCTCCAATACACGGCGTATTACTGTGTCTTGAAGTTCTCTTTTTGTTGAAAGAATTATTCTTTCAAAACTGGATAAACGTGCATTGAATGGTTCAAACGTTTTGGTTAAGTCCTCGATCGATTAGTATTCGTCAGCTCCATGTGTCACCACACTTCCACCTCGAACCTATCTACCTCATCGTCTTTGAGGGATCTTACTTACTTGCGTAATGGGAAATCTCATCTTGAGGGGGGCTTCATGCTTAGATGCTTTCAGCACTTATCCCGTCCACACATAGCTACCCAGCGATGCCTTTGGCAAGACAACTGGTACACCAGCGGTGTGTCCATCCCGGTCCTCTCGTACTAAGGACAGCTCCTCTCAAATTTCCTACGCCCACGACGGATAGGGACCGAACTGTCTCACGACGTTCTGAACCCAGCTCGCGTACCGCTTTAATGGGCGAACAGCCCAACCCTTGGGACCGACTACAGCCCCAGGATGCGATGAGCCGACATCGAGGTGCCAAACCTCCCCGTCGATGTGGACTCTTGGGGGAGATAAGCCTGTTATCCCCGGGGTAGCTTTTATCCGTTGAGCGATGGCCCTTCCATGCGGAACCACCGGATCACTAAGCCCGTCTTTCGACCCTGCTCGACTTGTAGGTCTCGCAGTCAAGCTCCCTTGTGCCTTTACACTCTACGAATGATTTCCAACCATTCTGAGGGAACCTTTGGGCGCCTCCGTTACCTTTTAGGAGGCGACCGCCCCAGTCAAACTGTCCGCCTGACACTGTCTCCTGCCCCGCTAAGGGGCATGGGTTAGAATTTCAATACAACCAGGGTAGTATCCCACCGACGCCTCCTTCGAAGCTGGCGCTCCGAGATCTCTGGCTCCTACCTATCCTGTACAAGTTGTACCAAAATTCAATATCAGGCTACAGTAAAGCTCCACGGGGTCTTTCCGTCCTGTCGCGGGTAACCTGCATCTTCACAGGTACTATAATTTCACCGAGTCTCTCGTTGAGACAGTGCCCAGATCGTTACGCCTTTCGTGCGGGTCGGAACTTACCCGACAAGGAATTTCGCTACCTTAGGACCGTTATAGTTACGGCCGCCGTTTACTGGGGCTTCAATTCGCAGCTTCGCTTGCGCTAACCACTCCTCTTAACCTTCCAGCACCGGGCAGGCGTCAGCCCCTATACGTCACCTTACGGTTTTGCAGAGACCTGTGTTTTTGCTAAACAGTCGCCTGGGCCTATTCACTGCGGCTCTCATGCGCTTGCACGCTCAAGAGCACCCCTTCTCCCGAAGTTACGGGGTCATTTTGCCGAGTTCCTTAACGAGAGTTCTCTCGCACACCTTAGGATTCTCTCCTCGACTACCTGTGTCGGTTTGCGGTACGGGCACCTCTCACCTCGATAGAGGCTTTTCTTGGCAGTGTGAAATCAGGAACTTCGTCCATACGGACTCGCCATCACAGCTCAACGTTACAGTGTGCGGATTTGCCTACACACACGCCTTACTGCTTGGACGCGCATATCCAACAGCGCGCTTACCCTATCCTACTGCGTCCCCCCATTTCTCAAACGGTGAGGAGGTGGTACAGGAATATCAACCTGTTGTCCATCGCCTACGCCTATCGGCCTCGGCTTAGGTCCCGACTAACCCTGAGCGGACGAGCCTTCCTCAGGAAACCTTAGTCATACGGTGGACGGGATTCTCACCCGTCTTTCGCTACTCATACCGGCATTCTCACTTCTAAGCGCTCCACCAGTCCTTCCGGTCTGACTTCAACGCACTTAGAACGCTCTCCTACCACTGACATCGTAGATGTCAATCCACAGCTTCGGTGAATCGTTTAGCCCCGATACATTTTCGGCGCAGCGTCACTCGACCAGTGAGCTATTACGCACTCTTTAAATGATGGCTGCTTCTAAGCCAACATCCTGGTTGTCTGTGCAACGCCACATCCTTTTCCACTTAACGATTACTTTGGGACCTTAGCTGGTGGTCTGGGCTGTTTCCCTTTTGACTACGGATCTTATCACTCGCAGTCTGACTCCCGTGTATAAATATCTGGCATTCGGAGTTTGTCTGAATTCGGTAAACCGGGATGGCCCCCTAGTCCAAACAGTGCTCTACCTCCAGTATTCTCATCACGAGGCTAGCCCTAAAGCTATTTCGGAGAGAACCAGCTATCTCCAAGTTCGATTGGAATTTCTCCGCTACCCACACCTCATCCCCGCACTTTTCAACGTGCGTGGGTTCGGGCCTCCAGTAAGTGTTACCTCACCTTCACCCTGGACATGGGTAGATCACCTGGTTTCGGGTCTACGACCACGTACTATTTCGCCCTATTCAGACTCGCTTTCGCTGCGGCTCCGCCTTCTAAAGCTTAACCTCGCACGTAATCGTAACTCGCCGGTTCATTCTACAAAAGGCACGCTATCACCCATTAACGGGCTCTAACTACTTGTAGGCACACGGTTTCAGGATCTCTTTCACTCCCCTTCCGGGGTGCTTTTCACCTTTCCCTCACGGTACTGGTTCACTATCGGTCACTAGGTAGTATTTAGCCTTGGGAGATGGTCCTCCCGGATTCCGACGGAATTTCACGTGTTCCGCCGTACTCAGGATCCACTCAGGAGGGAACGAACTTTCGACTACAGGGCTTTTACCTGCTCTGGCGGACCTTTCCAAGTCGCTTCATCTAACTCGCTCTTTTGTAACTCCGTATTGAGTGTCCTACAACCCCAAGAGGCAAGCCTCTTGGTTTGGGCTCTTCCCGTTTCGCTCGCCGCTACTCAGGGAATCGATTTTTCTTTCTCTTCCTCCAGGTACTTAGATGTTTCAGTTCCCTGGGTCTGCCTTCAAGACGCTATGTATTCACGTCAAGATACTACGCGATTAAACGTAGTGGGTTCCCCCATTCGGAAATCTCCGGATCAAAGCTCACTTACAGCTCCCCGAAGCATATCGGTGTTAGTGCCGTCCTTCTTCGGCTCCTAGTGCCAAGGCATTCGCCGTGCGCCCTTAATAACTTAACCAAGTTATTAAGCCTATAAAAAACTTAAAAAATAAATGTGTTTGTTACAATTTCAATGTCGTTTTATCCAGTTTTCAAAGAACAAGTTTTGAAGTGTTTCATTCAGAAGAATGAACCTTCAAAACTGAACGCAAAACGTAATCTTACAAACCCAAGGTTTGTATTCCGAAATAATCCTTAGAAAGGAGGTGATCCAGCCGCACCTTCCGATACGGCTACCTTGTTACGACTTCACCCCAATCATCTATCCCACCTTCGGCGGCTGGCTCCAAAAGGTTACCTCACCGACTTCGGGTGTTACAAACTCTCGTGGTGTGACGGGCGGTGTGTACAAGGCCCGGGAACGTATTCACCGCGGCATGCTGATCCGCGATTACTAGCGATTCCGGCTTCATGTAGGCGAGTTGCAGCCTACAATCCGAACTGAGAACGACTTTATCGGATTAGCTCCCTCTCGCGAGTTGGCAACCGTTTGTATCGTCCATTGTAGCACGTGTGTAGCCCAGGTCATAAGGGGCATGATGATTTGACGTCATCCCCACCTTCCTCCGGTTTGTCACCGGCAGTCACCTTAGAGTGCCCAACTAAATGATGGCAACTAAGATCAAGGGTTGCGCTCGTTGCGGGACTTAACCCAACATCTCACGACACGAGCTGACGACAACCATGCACCACCTGTCACCGTTGCCCCCGAAGGGGAAACTATATCTCTACAGTGGTCAACGGGATGTCAAGACCTGGTAAGGTTCTTCGCGTTGCTTCGAATTAAACCACATGCTCCACCGCTTGTGCGGGCCCCCGTCAATTCCTTTGAGTTTCAGTCTTGCGACCGTACTCCCCAGGCGGAGTGCTTAATGCGTTAGCTGCAGCACTAAGGGGCGGAAACCCCCTAACACTTAGCACTCATCGTTTACGGCGTGGACTACCAGGGTATCTAATCCTGTTTGCTCCCCACGCTTTCGCGCCTCAGTGTCAGTTACAGACCAGATAGTCGCCTTCGCCACTGGTGTTCCTCCAAATCTCTACGCATTTCACCGCTACACTTGGAATTCCACTATCCTCTTCTGCACTCAAGTCTCCCAGTTTCCAATGACCCTCCACGGTTGAGCCGTGGGCTTTCACATCAGACTTAAGAAACCACCTGCGCGCGCTTTACGCCCAATAATTCCGGACAACGCTTGCCACCTACGTATTACCGCGGCTGCTGGCACGTAGTTAGCCGTGGCTTTCTAATAAGGTACCGTCAAGGTACAGCCAGTTACTACTGTACTTGTTCTTCCCTTACAACAGAGTTTTACGAACCGAAATCCTTCTTCACTCACGCGGCGTTGCTCCATCAGGCTTTCGCCCATTGTGGAAGATTCCCTACTGCTGCCTCCCGTAGGAGTCTGGGCCGTGTCTCAGTCCCAGTGTGGCCGATCACCCTCTCAGGTCGGCTACGCATCGTCGCCTTGGTGAGCCGTTACCTCACCAACTAGCTAATGCGCCGCGGGCCCATCCTATAGCGACAGCCGAAACCGTCTTTCAGTGTTTCACCATGAGGTGAAACAAATTATTCGGTATTAGCCCCGGTTTCCCGGAGTTATCCCAAACTATAGGGTAGGTTGCCCACGTGTTACTCACCCGTCCGCCGCTAACGTCGAAGGAGCAAGCTCCTTCTCTGTTCGCTCGACTTGCATGTATTAGGCACGCCGCCAGCGTTCGTCCTGAGCCAGGATCAAACTCTCCATAAAAGAAATTTGATTAGCTCAAATTGTTTTGCTGGCATCAATTTTGATGTCCAAAATTTTTGTTTCGTTCACTCGCCGAAGCTAGCTACTTAAAACTTTATTGATTACGTTTTGCTTGTTCAGTTTTCAAGGTTCATTTAGTAGTTATACTAAGTAACTTTTTATAATTTAACATAATGTTAACTTACTGTCAACCGTTTATGTTAATATTTTTTAAGTTGTTCGTTTGTTTCGTAACAACGTGTTTAAATATATCATCATAAATTTAAGTTTGCAAGTGTTTCATTAAAGTAAAACTATTCACATTATTAAAAATCGAGTTTCTTCTATATAATGTATAAAAATAATAACTTCTTTTGTTTAGGATTTACACTTTTTTCGATTTCCTTAAACAATAAAAAAACACTTCAATTGTTAGTACCTTACCTAACAATTGAAGTGTCTGTTTAACTACCGTACCCAAATGAAGTATGCAAGGAAGACAAAGAATAAACCATACATCATCGGGTGAATTTCTTTTTTACGACCTGCTAATAACATTGTAATTGGGTAGAATACGAAGCCGATTGCAATACCAGTAGCAATTGAATAACCGAGTGGCATCATTAGTACGGTAAAGAATGCAGGTACTGCTATTTCGAATTTATCCCAATCAATTAAACGTAATGACGATACCATCAGTACCCCTACGATTACTAAAGCCGGAGCAGTAACTGCTGGCGTTACAACCGCTAATAATGGTGAGAAGAATAGAGCAACTAAGAATAGTACTGCTGTTACGACTGCAGAGAATCCTGAGCGAGCCCCTGCTGCAACACCAGAAGTTGACTCTACATAAGCAGTTGTTGTAGATGTACCAAATAAAGAACCGATTGTCGTTGCTAGTGCATCTGCCATTAAAGCACGTCCTGCACGTGGTAATTTATTATCTTTTACTAAGCCTGCCTGCGTTGCTACAGCCATTAAAGTACCAGCTGTATCAAAGAAATCAACAAACAAGAATGTTAACACTACTACTAAAAACTTCACGTTAAATAATGTACCGAAGTCACCAAGTGGTTCTAATGCTACCATGAATGTAGAATCTACACTTGGGATAGCTGAAACAACCGCTGTTGGAGGATCGATGATACCTGTAATCATCCCAATAACTGCAGTAATCACCATCCCTAAGAAAATACCAACACTGCGTAATTTAATGATAAGAATAACTGAAAGTATAATTCCGAATACTGCTAATAATGTAGCGCCTGTGAAACTTCCTAAAGTGACTAATGTCGCTGGGCTATCAACAATAATCCCTGCACCTTGTAAACCAACGAATGTGATAAATAAACCAATACCTGCCGAAACAGCATATTTAAGTTGTACCGGAATAGCGTTAATAACGGTTTCACGGATACCTGTTAAAGATAAAATAATAAAGATAATCCCCGAGAAGAATACACCTGTTAAACCAGTTTGCCATGGAATACCGTATGCTCCGACTACAGTAAATGCAAAGAATGCATTTAGCCCCATCCCAGGAGCAAGTGAAATCGGGAACTTAGCGAAAATCCCCATAATCAAAGAACCGACTGCTGCTGCTAATGCTGTTGCTACGAAAACAGCACCTTTATCCATCCCTGCATTTTCTAGAATACCTGGGTTAACAGCTAGAATATATGCCATTGCAAGGAAGGTTGTAATACCACCTATGATTTCGCGGCGATAATTAGTTCCTAATTCATCGAACATGAAATATTTTTTCATTATCAAAAAATCCTCCGTGTGGTCGTCTTCAATATCGAAAACAAAAAAGACACGCTGACTACTCTACTAGTCGCATGTCTACGATATGTTTCATCACAAATAGTGTGTGAAACAAATTAGTGTTTATACATTTTTGTATAAACCTAAATCGTAGTCAAGTTATTTACGGTAACTTGGTAGAAACTCACGGGCCTTATCCCCGACATTATACGACGACGTATTTAATTTACATTCGTAATATATCATTTCATTTTTTAGATTTCAACCCTATTTCCGAACATTTTTCTAAAAAGAAATACGAAAGTTCGTGTAAAATTCTTATTTAATGTTCATGTTCTACTAAAATCGCTACTAAATAAACGATGTACTGAACATTCCACCAACCAATATAAAGCAAAAAACCCCCTAGATTTCTAGAGGATCCTTCCTTTGAATTTATGCCTTAGCTCATCACTTTACTTTGCAAGAGTTGAATTCTTTTTTCTAATTTCTCTTTCCAATCTTCCGCTAGTGCATCTACTGCTTGTATTTGTTTCATAGCGATCGCATCTTTGTTTTTAAAGTACACTTCATTGCAATACAAAACTGATATACGTGCAGGATGCTTTTCTACAAGCTCAATTGATGAATCTGCGCAAATTGTTCCTTCTTCTAGTACACGCGCAAGGAAGCCTGTATAGCCCGTTTCGATTAAACGTTTGAGTAATATGTTGGCCTCTGTATATCTATCAATCGTACTACACGGAATACGTCCTTGTGTAATTTGGATGACAACATCACCAATTTTATAAATATCACCAATACAAACATCTGCTTCTAACATATTCGTTACGGTTAAGTTTTCCCCAAATGCAGCAGTGGGTAACGTTTTTCCAAGTTCCTGTTCCCATTGTATGTAATGCTCCGCAGGATATAAACAAACTGCTCGGTCAGGGCCACCATGATGTTTTTTATCTGCCACATCATCCCCTTCAAAGCCTTGAGAGGACAAATAAACTTCTTGCACTCGTTGCTTTTCAATCCCTGTAATCATTGAACGCCCTTTACTATCAACCAATTCTTTTGGCATCCCAACAGCTAATGTATGAATCATTGGTATATTTTTCTCCATTTAAATCCCCCCTAATCTAAATAGTATAATTTCTTTTGCATTCTTTTAGTTTACTACACACAACACTTTACCAGCAATTTTTGCATGTTGAGATACTTCATTTGGCCATAAATTCAGCAAGAATTAAATCAAAAAAAGCCCTAAAAACCTCTCAGGGCTTTTAGGGCTATTGCTACTATTCCCACTCAATAGTTGCAGGTGGCTTAGATGTAATATCGTACAGTACGCGGTTAACATGTTTTACTTCGTTTACTAGGCGGACAGAGATTTTCTCTAATACATCCCAAGGAATACGTGCCCAGTCAGAAGTCATACCGTCGATAGATGTAACGGCACGGATACCAATTGCATAGTCATACGTACGTGCATCGCCCATTACACCAACTGAACGGATATCAGGTAATACCGTGAAGTATTGCCAGATGTCAGGGCAATTAATTTTATATGTAAGTTAAACTTCTATTTAATTTCAACTTCTAAATAGTAGCACGTTTTTCATAAAAAATCTAGATTATTAATAAGGAAACTACTCATTATGGGTCAACAACCTATCATTATATTTACAAAATGCACTCGAAAGAGTGCCCTGTTTTATTGCTTGTTGCGTAAAGTATGGATTGCGATGTCGTGTTCTAAAATCTTATCAGTGATGTATTTCAATGTATTAGATAGTTGTTCATCTGAATCTTGCTGTAGCTTCACGGTATGTTCAACCATTTCACCAAGACTGTCGACCTTACCTTTCACTTCAGATAGTTCTTGTTTCACTTCAGCTATTTCAGATTTAAGTTCAGCTTTCATTTCAGCCATTTCAGCTTTCAATTCAGCTTTCATGTCGTCCATGCCTTTAGTGATGTTTTGAAGCATTTCAATAATTAAGTTTTCGTTTGTCATTTTGACCACTCCTAAGATGTTTCTTGTTATTCCTCTATCTATTCAGGAAACTTTAGTCTTTCCAACATTTCGGCATACTGTGCCGTTCGGTTCTTTTCACGTTGTATTTCTTCTTCAGCTAGTTGACTGATTTTATCAAGATTAGAGTCGATTGAATCAAAACTTGTATGCATTGACGCAAAATGCCCATCTATCGAATCAAGCTTTTTATCCAGTGAATCAAAGCTTGTATGCATTTCAGTGTTTAGTTCTTTTATATCTGCATGAAAGCTATCCATATTGTTTTGAAGTTCCTTCAACATGCCCATAATCGCTTTTTTAGCTTCATTATCGTTCATATCATCCATTGTTAATTTCCCCTTTCAGTCGGAATAAAAAGGCACTCATTTGAATGCCTTGTTTTACTTCTTGTCTATTACATTTAAAATCATGCTGTGCTTGCCAACTTCACCAGCTAGGTAATTAATATACCTTGCATGTTTAGCTGTTTTCTGTGTGATAGTGTCAACATTTTCAACTACTCTATTGTGTTCTTCCGTAGAAACCTGTTTGAACTCATTTACTTCAATTCGTAGTTCTTTGATTTCCTTTTCCAAACCATCAAAGCGTTGTTTCATTTCAGCTTGCATATCTTGAAGCATTTCCATAATCTGCTTAAGTTCGTTTTCCAAAACAGTTCACCCCAAATTCAATAATAACATTTTAATCTGTAAGCAAGATTGCTTAATTTTAATTATGGGATATTTTTAAATTAGAGATTTTGGACATAAAAAAAGATGCCGATACATCAGCTTTAATGCATCCGTACTAGCATCAATTTAGAAGGTCTAATTCTTTTACTCTTCAATTTCGAATAAATCATCATCTTCAATTACGAACGGTTCCCCGTCTTTAACGAGTACATATAAATCATCAACTTCAATTTCACCATGAAAAACTGAATGTTTATATTCACCAATATCAATTGTAAGTTCTTTAACAATGCCGTTTTCATCAGTACTTGCAAGAATTGTATATAAACCATCTGCACCAGTTTCAAATACCACTCCTTCATTTGTTAAAGCATCGCCTATTTTTATTTGTGCTGTGTCAACTGGTATAATTCCATAAATAAACATGCCATTTTTAATATTTGTTTTCATTTTTAATCATCCTTTTCTTGTAAGTTTTTTAACCTCTCCCCCTTTCAACAACGTATTGGCCCACTTCAGACCAAAAAGAATACAAAAAAAAATTCACCCCCAAAAGTTCATAACGAACTAATAGGTGTGATTGTTTATTAATATTCAACTAGATAATCAGTCCTGTTTCTTTCCCTTCTCTACAAGGGTTTTAACATCATAAGGAACTCTACCATAAGCTAATGCTTCATATACGGCATGTGAATCTACAAGAAGATTTACGTAACCACCGTTTGGCACAGACACCATGCTTAAAGCATCATGTGCATCTGACATATAAACTCCACGCTTTTTACCAAACTTCACTAGTATATTTTGAAATTTATGTTCGGGTTCTGCAATAGTTTTATACTGATTTGATACCTCTACTAGTTTTTTAAAGTATGCAAGTTTAGCTTCCATTAATTCAAAACGTAGTTTTGTAACCGCATCACTTTCATCAGCAGCATATGCAGACTTTGCCTTGGTAAGTTCAGCAAGTACCTTTTCTATATCGTCTGATTTGTATTCTTGGATAAGCTGAATTTCCTTTGTCAATTTCGCTTCTTTTTCATGTAGGTTTTCAAGTGCTGTTCTTTCTTTATCGAAGGTACTTTCTACTACTTGACCAAGTAAAACCATCTTCTCTAATTCCTTATATTCGACTTCTTTCGTTTGTCTTTCCAGTTGTGTTTCAACCAATTCAGTATGCTTTTTTTCAAGTGCTTTTTCGTAGTTTGATTCAACTGTACCTACCTTGCCTATTAACGAAAGAAAGTTTTCTTTTAAAGTCGCCATTATTTAGCACCAGCCTTTTTTAGCTTTTCAGTAACTTCAACAGTAGCCTTTTCTAGTGCCTTTAGTTGTTCTTTCAATTCTTCAACTGTTTCAGTAACTTCTTCAGCTTTAGCTTCTTTTTCACGTTGGTTTAAAATATCTGCTTCTCTTTCTGCACGCTTTCTTGCTTGTTCTGTTACCCCAGCTAGTATGTTCATGTATGCACTCATAGTCTCTATTCCCCTTTTTGAATATTAATTTTCAATAGTTCAACACTTAGTCATTACTTCATAGTTGGACTTTGCAACCTTCCCAGTAAGCTTGCTTTACGTTCTTCAACTGTTTTAAAGTTGCTAGAAGTTGCGTTTGTATTGATACCAAGCTGTTGCATCCTCTTATGGTTTTCAGCTTCAACTACATAGCTGAAGTGCTTAATAAACATATCCACATGCTTATCGGAGGGCGAATCCTTGCTTACCATCTTGAGAATATATTGCCTAACTCGGTTGTATGCGTCTACCTCGTCAGCACTAACGTAAGTAGCTTCCAACGCCTTCAGGTATTCGTTAAAGGCATCTATCTTATCCCACTTGTAAAAAGTTTGAGTGGAAATTTTCAACTCTTTGCAGATGTCGCCAATGCTTAAACCATCAACTATACGAAGCTTCACGTACTTCTTAGCAAAGCTGACCATGTTCTCGGAAAGCGAAGGTGGTGCTGGTATCTCGTTAATTTTGCCCATTCAATAATTCCTCCATTTCTTTTTCGTTACCGTCTACGATGATTTTTAACATGGCAAATTGCCAATCTCCCATTCCAGCACGTCTACAAGCTTGCAATATATGCAACTGGACAATTGAAGAAGGTTCAACTGTACCCTGTTCAATTTTGCTTATATAACTGCGACTGTAATTCGTAGCTTTCGCTAAGTCTTGCTGGGAATAGCCCACAAACATCCGCATTTGTTTTAATAATTCAGCTGACATCATGTCTTTCATTTCACTTCCTTTACTGTTCAAATTGGCAGTACAACTTAAAAAGAAAAGGTGCAGTCTTTCGACCACACCAATTACTAGGGGAAACATTTCACCTTATTAATTCCTACTATTAGGTATTCGAAAACAGGTGAAAGTAAGACGTTTATAAAAATTTTTATGGAACGATAAAGAATATGTTTGGTATTCGGTGTATCAGCCTTTTTATGCTTCTGCCTAGGGAAAGGATTCTATGTGAAAAATTCAGAAAAAAATTTTGAAGTTGATTTTGAAGAATTGAAATAGAGGTACAGGGTGTACCCCCCAAAAGAAAGCATGATGTTCTCGTGGATTTCAGAAAAGCAAACAATGAAAAAATGGGGGTTATACTCTCGAAACACCTAAACTAGAAAAACAGCCCCCCTTCCACCCATGATGCCCCTTTAGTAGTTTTGAATATTAATCTTCAATTATCAATTCACTTCTATACACGAAACCATTCTTCAACTGAAAAACAAATCATTCTTTCAAAATGGAACACGAAACGAATATATTCAAATTCACAACAGGAACACGAAAGAACTAAACACAACAATAAGGATTCTTTTATGCGAACACGCTGTATAGTTTCTTGTTCCGTAATGGAATACGCATCTATAATAAAAGGTGTTGTTCAGTGGGTTAGTATAATATTATGCAGTATCTTATGTGGTTGCTGGTAGGTTCTGGATAATAGGAAAGTGACTGGGGTATGGGTAATATAGAATCAGTGCCCCTTTTAAATATTAAGCTATAAGAAAAACCCACCAGTAGAAATTGGCGGGCTTTCAAATTGATTGAAAAGGGGTTTAGTTGGATTGGAATAACCCTATTTCTTAGAATATCCCTTCAGTACTTTATCTATACCATCTTTCCCACCTCTAAAGTATCCGTTCCCATAGGCTATATTCATAATAAGCATCTCTTCTTCCGTTAAATCACGGTCTAAATTATATTCAATTTGATTTAAGGTTGCTAAGTCATAATCATCTGTAGACCTCGAATCAAAATGGGCATGGAAAAGGTATTCTAAAAATTTATTACGTTCTCCATTCTCCATATCTTTAACTAATGAAATCATTTGTTCAGCTGTCTTAGACGTTTTTGTCTTAGACACTTCTAACTGCTTCCCTTGTCTAATACCGAAAACATTCTTTAAAAAGTTGTTAACAAGGTCACTCTTTGCACCCTTTCCCTTTTGCTTACCGAACTGTTTCAAAGAATCGATAACGTCAATGTCTAAGTAGATAGACACCTGTTTCTTTTCAACTTGTTTTTCCTTTTGATAGAACTGGTCTAACTCGATTTTATTTGTAGATTCTATGTCAGTCATGATGTACCTCCAAAAAATTATAAAGATAATTTCGCAAAATTTTTATGTAAATTGCTTTCCTATTATAGCAAAAAAACATCAAAATCTATGTGGGAATAATTGAGACTATGCCTTCCCCACTTAACTGCACTTCGATTGGTCTCAAGCAAGTTTAAAGGTTAATATTTCTACTGATAATTAAACTTTGTAGCTTTATAGTAGTGTAATAAAAAAGAGGTGCAATTAATGCACCTCCACGTATCAAGTGTTATCAGTTCTGTCGCTACTGCCTGCGTTATGACCCCACCCCAATTCGTTGGCTTTTTCCATAAGAGTTGTAGCAATACCTAAATCAGGTATTCTTGCTTGCCCCCTTGCTGCTTGTAGAGTTCCGTCTGGTCGTCTCCAGATAAATCGAAAGCCCATTTGCATAGTGCCATCATCATAAATATAACGACACCACTGTAAACAAAGAACCCAATCATTTCCTACCTTGCTTTCATCGTAAGCAATCTCATTTATCACCTGTACTCTAGCAGAAGTTGCCATAAAGTTTACACCCCCATTAATTTTTACGCATCAGACCAATATGACTGATGTGTACCATGATGCTAATGTAACACATCAGTCTGATTGTGTAAATGAATAAACAGATTATTTTTTCAATGTAACAAAATACATAAAAAGTTACATTCATTTTGCCTAAAATGCTGGATTCCCATGAAATTAAGTGGTATTCTAACTTTAATAAAAAATATGTTACATTCAAAACATTGATTTTAAAGGGGTTACAGTAATGGCAAGTAAAAAAGATGAGATTAAAGATGTGCAACCGATACGGTCATTAGAAAAGTTAGAGGACATGAAATGGTCATTGAAGAAGTGGTGTGGAGAACGTGATTACATACTTTTCCTTTTAGGAATCAATACTGGTTTACGTGTAAGTGATTTATTGGCGTTAAAAATTAATGACGTGAAGAAGAAGAAGGATTTTGTCATTAAGGAAGGGAAAACTAAGAAACAACGAACTATTCAATTAAATAACGTTTATGAAGAATTAAATGCCTATATCGACACCCTACATGGCACTGAATGGCTTTTCCCTTCTCGTAAAGGTGATAAGCCTATAAGTAGAATCCAAGCGTACAGACAGCTAAATAAAGCGTCTGACATGGTGGATATACCTGACGGAATCGGCACTCATACAATGCGTAAAACATTCGGCTACTGGTACTATAAACAATCCAAAGATGTAGCTAAATTACAAATGATACTCAACCACTCACACCCTGACATAACATTAAAGTATATTGGCATCACTGAAGAAGAAATTGAAAACAGCTTGTTGAATTTTAAACTGTAGAGAATCGGCTTTTGCTGGTTCTCTCTTTGTTTTCTAGTAGCTTTCAGCACCTCGTATAACGTCACCAGCGTTGAGTCTAATAAGCTGAAATGGTTTAATACAGTAAGGGAAACCACTTTATACTTTATTTCCTTTTCCACACACACGGCACGATACATGGAGGATTCACACCGATATTCACTGCACACGTAGACACACATCAGACA
Source organism: Lysinibacillus sp. FSL K6-0057 (assembly GCF_038630885.1). Taxonomy (NCBI): domain Bacteria; kingdom Bacillati; phylum Bacillota; class Bacilli; order Caryophanales; family Bacillaceae; genus Lysinibacillus; species Lysinibacillus sp. FSL K6-0057. The sequence continues at coordinate 4,434,104 of NZ_CP152047.1, forward strand.
CAAACCGCATACACGTTAAATATTTTTATACATGTGACACCACATAGTCACTCTACTTTGTGCCTGAACACCCCCCCACCTTTAAAAGCGTAATAGTTCAAAACATTCTTCTCGAACAAAGTTCTCGAAGCATCTTCAAACTGAAACATTGAATTGCTTGTTCTGAACAATGCATGTCTTCCTTTCAGATTACTACTTTATGTTTTCATTTTAGCGTGGAAGTGCTTTTCTTCCACGTGCGAAGCATCTTCTTTTTTCTTTTTTTATACTCTTCTCTTTTAAAGGGGATTTGCTACAAACCCAGTCATATCAAGGGTTTCAGCAATCGTTTACTAAGCAGTGAAAGTAAAGATTTTTTTCAACATCAAATTACTTGTCTGAATATCCCCATTTCCTTGTTTAAAGGTATGAAGAAACATTTACGAAATCGGGGGAATATCACCATGAATCTAATCAATCCAGTACGACAACTAAACACTCCAACAATCAAAGTAATTGATTCAATTATGGGAAGTGGGAAATCCAGTTGGGCTATCCATCACATGAACAATGCACCAGCACGGCAAAAATTCATCTACATAACACCATTCAGGGATGAAGTGAAACGTATCATTTCAGATTGTACCAGTAGAGAATTTGTTCAGCCATCAAATGAAGATGGCACAAAACTTGAAGATATTAAACGCCTGATTTCTGAAGGTGCTGATATTGCTTCAACTCATTCGTTATTCCAGCGTGTGGATGCGGAACTATTAGACTTATTAGCAAGCGAAAACTATACACTTATTTTGGATGAAGTAATGAATGTAATTGCACCATTAGAAGAATATACAAAGTCCGATTTACGGCTATTATACAGTGAAGGAATTATAAAGGTGGATGATGGGGGTTTTGTACGCTGGAATAAGCCTGAATACGATAGCGATGACGGTTATTTCACTAAAATACGCAACCTTGCTAACGCTGGAAATTTGATGATGTATGAGAATGATGAAGGGCAACCCGTTGTCTTGTATTGGACATTTCCAGCAGAATCTTTCCATTGTTTTGATGAAATTTATTTACTGACATATTTATTTGATGGGCAAATTCAACGGGCATATTTTGACCTGTTCAGAGTTCAATATAATTATTATTCTGTTGCCAACATTGAAGGCACATATCAACTTACTAAATACAACCAATATCACAACGAACAGCTTGCACATATCAGGGACAACATTAATATTTACACACCTTCACCAGCTGATAGAAAGGATATGAACAAAGTTGGCGATAAGCGTATAGATTTCAGCATGAGTAATTTGCGAACAAGAACCAAACAAACAGCAATAAAAAAGGTACTCAAAGATAACGCTTATAATTTCTACCGCAATAAATGCAAGGTTTCAACGGATGAAGTCATGTGGACAACATTCAAAGAATTTCAAGATACATTAACACCAACGGGTCTGAAAAATTCCTTTGTTTCCGTGAATTGTAGGGCTACCAATCAATATCAAGATAAATCTGTATGTATTTATTTAGCAAATCGTTTTATGAATCCAGTAACAAAGAATTTCTTCTTTAAGCATGGCGTTCAGGTTGATGAAGATACTTTTGCCCTTTCTGAATTGCTTCAGTGGCTGTTTAGAAGCCGTATCAGACATGGGCAACAAATAAACCTGTATATCCCGTCAAAGCGTATGAGAACACTTCTGACTGACTATTTGGAAGGGGACTTGTAGTATGTCAAATAGCATATATAACGTAAAACTCACTGATAAGGATGTTTACAAAATCCTATATCTAACCAAGGTTAAAAAGCTTCTTCCATATCAGATAGAAACACAATTTCCAGTATCAAAGGCAACCATTAAAAACATTGTAAATGGGAAAAGCAGAAAAGACTGTTACTATTCATTTATGGACTACATGGAACGTGAACCGAAGAAAGTATTGGCTTTGTTCCCTGAACTTATCTGATGTAAGTATAGATAGAAACACATATGTAATAACTCTCAAGAGTTCATGCAATAATCATAAAAAACAAAGTCGAGTTCCAGTATGTTAAGGAATCGACTTTTCTTATTGAATCTTATTGAATTAAAGCACTTGTTAGTTGAATAATAAATGAATCTTAAATTGCTTTAATAATCTCTACTCTATTTCCAAAAGGGTCTCTAAACTCAAAACGTTCAAAATTTGGAATTGGTACTGAATCCAATATTTTTATATCATTTTCCACCAATACTCTCCTCCAATATGATACATCTTCTACTTGGTATGCTAAGTGGGCTTTCGTTGTTAATCTATCAAAGCCATCTTCTGTTCCTACATGTATCTCTTTATCACCAACTTGTAACCAAAAGCCCCCTCTCCCTTGAAGTGAAACGGGCTTTTCAATTTCTTCTAATCCTAACACATTACAATAAAATTTCTTACCTTCTTCTTCAGCACCTTTCGGAATAGTTATCTGTGCATGATGTAATCCAAGAATCATATAGATACCCCCTAAGTATTAAAACTATTTCTTTTCATTATTATAGTACTAAACGATATATATAAGTAAACAATGGAATATTTATGTAAATTTATAATTATTTCTTATTAAAATAACTGGGCAGTTTAGTTTAATAGTAACAACAGCCATAAAGAAAGAATCATAAGGAACTTAAAACCCCTTGTGATTTCCTTTAACAAACTCGGTTGTTGCAAATATCCTATCTATAGGTCCATTTTCATTTCTTATAAACAGACTATCTAAATGTCCCTTAACCTTTGAATACTCCTTTATCAGTGCTATTCCCATATAAGTTTTAATAAATTGATTCACTAACTGATGTTTGTTATAGCTATTTTTATTTTTTTCGTAGAAATCAAGTATCTTACTTCCTAATTCCATTGGGTATAACTGCATAGAATTTTTTTCACCATCCACTAAAGTAACACAAAACATAAAAAATTTTGTAACTTCACAAGTTAAATACTCCAGCTTTTCATCTATAACTTTATCCAACATTTCCACTCCCACTCACCCATAATAGATTCCCTAAAGATATATCCTTACAGGTAGATACTTCTCTTTTAATCTGTCACTTGTACTAATTTATCATCAACTACTTTCAATACAGGACTTTCAAATGCTTTACGTATATACTCGTAATCTTCTTTTAATTCATCAAATGATTCAGCAGGCATTATTTCACCCCACGCATAAGGCTTATCGTTTTCATCATAATGAACTTCACATATCTCAAAGTATGGTTTGTTCTGTTTATTAGTAAATTCAACAACTCTATAATTCCAGTACATAAATGCCCTCTCCTTCATAAATAAAAACATATACACCTATATCTTAATTTGAATCCTTAATGAAAGTACAATCTTATTTTTCTAGCAATACGATATAACGTATAACGATAGTACATGAGACAAATCGACTGCACAACCTTGTCACAATTATAAATCCACTTCATTAAATCTCAGTAATATAGTTCTTTACAGTTTTAACAGTTCCCTTCACCATGAAGCCAGAATTGAGGAAAACGGCTTGGTGCAAAAATGACTGCCTACATTTCAGAAACTAAATTAATAGAATCTGAAATATAGACAGCCATTGCATTATGTATGTACATGAATCCGTCATTTGAGGTATTCCGTGTATGTATGCCCTTGTTAAATGCGTTCTCTCGAACAACACACCTACTACCTACTTCTGCCCCGATAGTTCTTATAATCCGTTTTACTCGCCTTCTGCTTGTATCGTAAATGCTTATCCTACTGTTATGGGGAATTCAGCAATAATTACAATGTATGGTGTGTTCTGCAAGCCCTTAAGCCTTCAGACCTTCCACTCCTGACCGATTTTGTGCGTCAACCACATTCAGATACCCAAGCCAACAAGGAAGCTTGTAGTGGTATCCTAGACCTATTTAATGCGTCGGCTAAGTCATAACCTTTCCAGTTTTGTTTTGATTCGAGTTAGTGGGCAACCTCGAAAGAGTTTATCCTAAAAAAGACAATAGGAAACTAGACCTTTGCATTTTAACTTTTTTTGCAGTAAAATGAAGGCAATAAAACTCATATTCAGTTATCGATTGTTGGTCGATTTGTTAATGGGTTCGCACTACTATGTCGCAAAACATATAGTGCACTTCTTCAAGAGGGTGTTCCTAGCACTCTCTTTTTTCTTTTTATAGTCGTACTTTGTTTAAAGGTGACTTTATCCTCCCTATTTGTAGTATGGTTTCTTCTTCTAATCCTCGTAAATAGTTAGACGTAATTTGGGTATCATAATGCCCCATTAGACGGCTAAGGCTATAGATGTCTGTACCATTCCTTAATTGCTTATGTGCGAAATAATGGCGACAATCGTGTGGTGAACACCTTACTTCTTTCCTAACACCAGCATTTTTACAATGTTCTTTCAGAATTTTATTTATCCTTGACCTAGATAACCTTTCAGCTGATTGGTCTAAGAAGTAATAGTCTGCTATCTCTTCAGGATGCTTATTTTTGAATCGTAACTTTTTTAACGCTTCGTACTTCCGCATATATCTTCTCATAATACGTGATACATAAATTAACCGTTGTTTCGAACCTTTACCGTGAATGACGATGTGCTTACTAGTAATGTCTTGTACTTTAATGTCGCACAGTTCGCTAACACGGATGCCTGTATCGAATAAAATGATAAGAATTAACTTGTCACGTACATTTGAATACGTATACTCCTTTACATCACGTAAAATCCGTTTCACTTCTTCGTCATTAAAAGTATGAATGACTTTACGTTCCTCTTTTAAGTTCTTAATCCTTCTCATTGGATTATCCATTTCATCAAGAAACTCTTCTGCTACTAGGTCATTAAAAAACACCCTTAGCGTGGCTATACTACCGTTGATTGTAATTGCCTTCTCTTTACCTAACTCCTGACAAAAACGAATGTATCGCTTAATATGAATGGTTTTAACGCCTTCAATTTCAGTGATGTTAAACTGTTCTTCCATGTAGTCTTTCCAGCGGTTTAAACGATACCTACAAAGTGCAATATATTCCTTCTTCCGTTCCTGAACCTGTTGATTCAATTCAAAATCATCTATCAGTTCCATAATTTTAACCAATAAAAAAAACTCCCCCTATTTTAGTCGCTGAAACTAAATAGAAGAGAGTTTAAATTTACATATAAATAGTTGCACGTTAGAAGTGATTTCACTAACTAAGAACACAAGATAAACGTTGATACATCAACATTTACAGCGTATAAACAACCTTATAATTCACAAGGTCATTCCCACTCAATAGTTGCAGGTGGCTTAGATGTAATATCGTACAGTACGCGGTTAACATGTTTTACTTCGTTTACTAGGCGGACAGAGATTTTCTCTAATACATCCCAAGGAATACGTGCCCAGTCAGAAGTCATACCGTCGATAGATGTTACCGCACGGATACCGATTGCATAGTCATACGTACGTGCATCGCCCATTACACCAACTGAACGGATATCAGGTAATACCGTGAAGTATTGCCAAATGTCACGATCAAGGCCAGCTTTTGCGATTTCTTCACGTAGAATGAAATCCGATTCGCGAACGATTTCTAATTTTTCTTCTGTTACTTCACCAAGCACACGGATACCTAATCCAGGACCTGGGAATGGTTGACGCCAAACGATTTTTTCGTCAAGTCCAAGCTCTAAGCCTAGTGCACGTACTTCATCTTTAAATAAAGTTTTCAGTGGCTCGATTAGTTGGAATTGCATATCTTCTGGAAGACCACCAACGTTATGGTGTGATTTGATTGTTTGTGCAGTTGAAGTACCAGATTCAATAATATCTGTGTAAAGAGTTCCTTGTGCTAAGAAATCCATACCTTCAAGCTTAGATGCTTCTTCATCAAATACATAAATGAATTCATTACCGATAATTTTACGTTTTTTCTCTGGATCAGAAACGCCAGCAAGTTTGTCCATGAAGCGTTTACGTGCATCGATTTTAATAAGATTCATGTCAAAGTCTTCTGTGAATGTTTTCATTACTTGTTCAACTTCACCTTTACGGTTTAAGTTGTGGTCTACGAACATACAAGTTAATTGATCGCCGATTGCTTTATGGATTAACACTGCTACAACCGATGAGTCTACACCACCAGAAAGAGCACATAATACTTTTTTATCGCCAACCATTTCACGAATTTTTGCAATTTCAAGCTCAATGAAGTTTGCCATTGACCAATCGCCTTTCGCTCCACAGATGTCGAATACGAATTGACGTAATAGATCATTACCATATACAGAGTGACGTACTTCTGGATGGAATTGTACGGCATATAGCTTACGTTCAACGTTTGCCATTGCAGCAATCGGACAAGATGCGCTAGTTGCGATGACTTCAAATCCAGCTGGAACTTCTGTTACATGGTCACCATGACTCATCCAAACGATTTGTTCTGTAGGTAACTCACCAAATAATTTGTTTGGCGTTGTTACTTGAACTTCAGCTTTACCATATTCGCGTGTTTCAGCACCTTCAACTTTACCGCCGTTTGTATGTGCCATTAATTGCATACCATAGCAAATACCTAAAATCGGTAAACCTAATTCGAAAATAGCTGGATCCACATGGAAAGCATTTTCGTCATAAACAGAGTTTGGACCACCTGAAAAAATAATACCTGTTGCGTTCATATCTTTAATTTCTTCTGCAGTCACCGTATGTGGATGTAATTCACTGAAAACACCAAATTCACGAATACGACGTGTGATTAATTGGTTAAATTGGCTACCGAAGTCCAGTACAACGATTTTTTCTTGCTCTTTTATTAAAGGGCTAGCTGTCAAAATTTCCACCTCTTCTATTATTTTTAAAGGATATTTTCATTTGTTCAAAGAAAAACGCGAAGAAAGTAAAAAAACCTTCTACGCGTTCATAAGCTCTAGAATATTGATAAAGGCGAATGCGTAGCAAAGTAAAGTGATTTACTATACTTTTCACCTAGCGAAAACATCCGCCTTCATAGAGAAATCATTTGAGGTGATTTCGTAGAAACATCCGAACCCTATTATCGAACTTATATGAAAGCAATCCTTGCATTTAATTTTTTTCATTTTACTCTTTGTCTACGCTAAAATCAACTGATAGTGCGATTGATTAAATATTCCCAACTTTCTTTCAGCTTTACAAAATCAACATCTTCTTTGTCTTTCCCATAAATATGTTGCTCATAGACTACCGTCAACTTCTGCATTTCATCTGTTTCTAATGCTGCATCTACACGCTCTGCGAATGCACTTAGCGTTTCTCCATCTTTTCTGCGCAAACCAATACGAGATAATTGCTTCAGTAAAACAAGGTAAGAAGAATCGAAATTTGACCAATCCGCTACTTTTTTACGGTATGCTCGTACATGCATCTTTGGAATCCATGTTTTACGCTGTAAGAATAAAGAAATACTCGTGATTATTAATACTACAAGAATTATCACCCAAACATAAGTAAACTTTTTCAGCCATATCCACATTGCATCAAAGCTAAAGGCTGATTTCAGCTGTTCCTTCTCAGTTACCTGTTCTTCCGGTTGTGGTTGCTCAGGCTTTTGTTCTGGCTGCAACACTTCTTCCTCATCAGACGTATCTAATGGGATATCATAATCAATGTTCACATTCCCCGAAAAACCGATTGTCGGTTCAAACTCCATCCATCCCGTTCCAGGTATAAATGCTTCTACCCAAGAGTGTGCATTGTCGTTTGTGATGCGATATTCGCGTAATCCATCTGACATTGGCCCTGCAGTTCCAGGTGCAAAACCTTTCACCCACCGTGCTGGAATCCCTACTGAACGTAAGAGTACCACCATTGAAGTGGAGAAATTATCACAATACCCTACTTTTGTATCGAACAAAAATTGATCGACGTAATCTTGATTTTCAGCAGGAATTGCAGCTTCCGTTTTATCGTACTTAAAACCATTTGTTCTAAAATAACTTTCTACAGCCTTAATTTGTTCATAAACCGTATCTTTCTTTTGTGTTATTTCAGAAGCTAAGTCCCTTACACGTTGGGGAAGTTGGTTTGGTAACTGCAAAAATCGATCAAAAGAAGAGTCCATTGTTTCAAGTGTTGCAGGATATGACAATTGGAGTTGCTCCATACTATAAACTGGTTCGCTATATGCCAACGAATAGTTTGATAATGATTTTGATTCCCCTACCTGTTGCTCTATGTTCATTCTTTCAGTTTGCTCGTCTTGAATGAATAGCGTGGAATCTTGAGCAGAAACGGAAATCATACCATATGTTTGAATTAAAAATGGCATTGGAACAGCAATGTCTAATTGAATCTGACGTTCATTTTCGGGTGGTCCTACTTGTAAAGATGTCAGAATCGGTGTGTTTGACTCATAAACGTTTTTCCCAAAGTTCCCCTCTGAAACAATCCAGCCTTTTGATGTATACGTATCTTTTGTTTCAATGCGCCAATAGTGACGATCACGAGAAGAGGCAGTGAAAATTAATGTATTATCTCCTTGGAATGGGCCACCTAGCTGACTATCATCTTGGCTATAACCAACTGATTTTTGACCATTCCCACTTCCATCTTGTCCAGTAACTCCTTGGATAAACGGCACAGGATCAGCCCATGTTGGTCCAGTCTTCGGTAAAAAGAACGCTACAGAACTTACAAGCAATACGGATACAAGCATCGGAATAACAATTTTCCATTTCTCTATTACCGTACTTGTCGTTTCCACTTGAAGCCATAAACGTTTGACAAATAGTACGCCTGTCATGATTAATCCTAGAACAACGACTTTCACAATTGCCGCTTTACCATCATAATCACTAAATGTGTCCAAAGTGGCAATAAAGAAAACGGTCATAGCAAAAAAGTAGAATATATTTTTCCGTACCGAAACCCAATGGTGAATTAAATAAACCAACATCCAAATCAACACAAGAAATAAGACTGTTCTAAAAGAATCTGAAACCTGTCCAAAGTCACCCGTCAAGATAGTCGCCATATTTCCTTTCCATTCAGCCAATAAGAAAGGCAAAGTATCACCAGATAATACAGGACTAGGGCTATAGATAAAAACGATAAACCAGGTAATATAACCAAACTTCACTAATCCCGATAACAAAGGATGTACGCGGAATAAACTTAGCGCAAGAGACATGCCTATAAAGACTAAGAAAAGATGCATCCCACCAGTACTCGTTAATTGCATAATAGGGATAAGCCATTCACGCAAAATAAAAAATACAATAACATAAGCGATGGCTAATTCTAAAAATTCTCCCAATGATTGCTTCACGGTTTCATCACCTCCGTGAATAAATGATAGAAATCTGCTGGATTTACATAGATAACTTGAATATGTTTATACCGCATCGTATGTTCAGATTGCTCAGGTGGCTGCTTTGCCACTACAAAACAAATACAGCTTTTTACTATATTTGCAAGCATATGTAGTAATTCATCCGAAACATTACTTGTCACATAAAGTAGTGTGGCAACTTGCTTAAAGGCTTGTTGGTCATGGAATCGAAATTTCACATTTTCTGTAGGTTTTATAGCAGCTAAATGATACATAACCTGATCCAACTGCTTGTTACCCTGTATAACAGGGAATACTTTCGTCATTTCTCCAGCGGAAATAAATGATAAATCTCCACGTTCCTGAACGATCATCTGTAACATTGATGCTGCTAACTCCACTTTTTCTTCAAACATTAAGGAATTTGTAGCGTCCAGTACTAACATTAATTCAGATGATTGTCGATCCTCAAATTCCTTAGACTGTAAGGTTTGTGTTCGTGCAAACGATTTCCAATGAATCCATGAAAAACGATCTCCTGGAACATACTCTCTTAAACCAACAGCCATAGACGTGTCCTTCACAATAGAATAAGGTGACATCATAGGGCCAACATCATATTTTGTTTGAAGCGCAGCGTATTTCATCTCTTGTATTCTTGGATAGACCAAAATAGTTTGTTCCTTTTCTGCTACAACAATCTTTTTTGCCCAGCCAAAGAAATCATAGAAAACAATTGTAACTCCCAGGTAGCGATGTTCTCCACGTGGCATATTCTCTAATTCATAATGCCAGCTAAAGTTTTTTTTAAATCCAACGAACTTAATAGCATTCGCATTTTGTATTTTAGCTTGCACTAATCCTTCACTATCTACAAGTTCCTCCATTATGATATAGGCAAATGGGAAACGTGTTTTTCGTTCTATCGTAATAAACACCTTCGCCGATTGACCCCGTTCTATATGCATCGGGTCAATCTTACGTTCTATTAGTAAAATATCTTCTCTAATGATAAAGAACAGGAATGCGTACACTAAAAATGGACTAACTGTAAAAAATACAAACCAGCTGACAAAACCACCTTGGAACATTGCATAACAAAATGTTACGATCATCAAGAAAGCGATTAATAGGAAATGCTTACTTTTTTCTACAAAAGCTTTCCATCGCCTCATTGTTCTGCAAACCTCTTTGTTGGAACTGGTGTTTTGGCAATGATACGCTGGATAATTTCGTCCGGTGTCACGTTATCATAGCGTGCATCTGGTTTTAAAACTAAGCGATGGCTAAAGACAAATGGCACTAGATATTGAACATCATCAGGTGTTACATAGCTTCGACCTTTCAAAAATGCGTAAGCTTGAGAAGCTTTCATTAGCGCTATTGTTGCTCGCGGACTCACACCTAAATAGACATAATTATTTTCCCTTGTTTGGGCAGCAAGCTCCACCATATAATTTTTAACAGAATCTTCTACATACACACCTTGAACAAGTTCCTGTAATTCAATTAATTGCGCCACAGATAACACTGCTTCGATTTTTTCAATGGCTTTACCATTCTCAGCTCTTCGCAAAATTTCAACTTCCTGCCCCCTAGATGGATAACCCATTTTTATCTTTAAGAGAAATCGATCTAGCTGTGCTTCAGGTAAAGGATAGGTACCTTCATGTTCAATCGGATTTTGTGTGGCCATAACAAAAAATGGCTGATTAATTATCAGCGTTTTTCCATCAATTGTAACAGAGGCCTCCTCCATTCCCTCTAACAGGGCTGATTGAGTTTTTGGCGACGTTCGGTTTATTTCATCGGCTAATACAACATCCCCCATGATTGGCCCAGGACGAAATTCAAACTCCATAGTCTTTGGATTATAAATTGAAATACCAACTACATCTGAAGGCAATAAATCCGGTGTAAATTGAATACGCTTAAATTGTGCATCAAAAGATTTTGCAAGTGCTCGCACCATCATTGTCTTTCCTACTCCAGGTACATCCTCTAACAATACATGTCCCCTTGCTAATAATGCGACAATACTGAGCTCAGCAACTTCTCTTTTACCAATCATTACTTTTTCTATATTTTCTAAAACGTTCTGTATTTGAGCATTCATTTATCGAAAAGCCTCCCATTCCATCCAGCAATTGCGTGAATTGCAAGCAAACTTATTCTAAGCATAGCGAAATCTGTCTTGTAAAACAATTATCTGAAACTTCTACTTCCTACTAGCACTCATAAAAAAGGCTTGTTTGACAACATCCAAACAAGCCCAATCCTTATTATATAACGTCATTATCCATTAGAATGTTACAATTTCAATCTTTTTAACCATATTTCTTCTAAAGATGTAGAATTTTCTTGTGAAAAAATTTCAGTTATCGCCCCAGAAATAATAATTTTTCCTTCATGTAAAACTAACACATCATCCGCTATTTCTTCAGCAAAAGACAGCAAATGAGTAGAGAATATAATCGTATTCCCTTTTTCCTTTTCCTCCAACATCATATTTTTCAACTGTGCTATCCAAAATGGATCTAGGCCATTGGTTGGCTCATCTAATATTAGTAAAGAACCGCTACCAAGTAGGCTTTGAGCTAGGTTTAGTCGCTGTAGCATCCCTTTGGAAAAGTGTTTCGCTCTTTGCTTCCGAACATCCCACAAGGAAACACGCTTCAACACACTCTCTTGTTGATATTTATCTACTTGTTTTAAAGATGCCAACAGCTCTAATATTTCAGCGGCAGTTAGCATAGTTGGAAAATTTATATCATCAGGCATGTAACGGATTATTTGTGGTATATGCCATATCATTTCACCGGACTGCGGCTGCTCTTGACCAGTTAATAAACGAATCAAGGTACTCTTTCCAGCCCCGTTTCCTCCAACCAATGCGAGAATTCGACCAGCATGCAGCGCAAAGGAGGCATCTTTTAATCCTCTATCATTTTCATAAACATTGGCTACATTTTTTCCTTCTAACAGAATCATCGCTGATGATCCTCCTTTAATAACTTCGAAGCAAGTATTAGCGGTAGTGCAATCCAAAGTATCGTGACGATTCCATACACTGCATGACCATAAGGTGATAAGTAGAACTTCGTTACACCATAAAAGGCAGGACCAAGCACACTAGCTTGATTGCTGAATATAAAATAACCAAAGCGCAGCCATTCTACTGGATTTATATGTATCGTTATGATGGTAAGCTTTTGCAAAATATGACCGGGAACCACTGCACCTAGAGCCATTAAGGCATAAGAAATGAGCAATAAAAGAAAGGACCATACAACAAGGGATAATGCAAGCGCAAATAATCTTGTTTTGGCAAATGCCCCTAGCACGATTCCTAAAGACACAAAGATAAAGATACATAATAGCGTAAGGATAACTAAAACAATCGGTAACCGTACGCCAACTAGTAAACTACCTACTGTTAACACAACACCCAATGCCACTAGTACCACTAATAAAAACGCAAGTACTGTAGCCACATATTTGCCTATAATAAATTGCATACTTCTCATTGGATATGTTTTTAATAATGAAAACCAACCAGATTCTATATCACCAGCTATACTCATACTGCCAATGGTTAAGATAAATAATGGCAACAGAAACAATAACACATTTAAAAACGATGCTGTTTGACGCGTAAAGCCCTCCATATCTGGTAAAGCCATTTGTTGAATGACGATAATGGCAACGAAAACAAACGTAAAAAGAAAAGCTACTAGCTGCATCCATCTACTTCTTAAAATTTGCTTCAGCTCTATTTTTACAAACATCACTCATGAATCCCCCAATTTAATGTCAGCAAATCATGATAGGCTAATAGTTGACCCTCTCCTTCATCATTCATCCATACCTGCGCTTCATCTTTTGTAGCAAATGCAATAACGCCATAGTTCATTGGCGTCCAATAATTTTTGTTGTACACATAAATCGCTTTATAAACGTCAATCCATTCATTATTTGCTTTATTTTTAATATAGGCTGCGCCAACTTCATTCTCGCCATTTAGCTCAAGGTAGTCTAGCAGACATCCAATATCATCAAAAATCTCATAGTCTCCATTTTTCAATACAATTTGTCCAGCATATTCATTATGAACAATGCTCATATTACAAACTTTACAAACATCTGTTTCACTAATAATTTCCCGTGGAGGATATGTTTTTTCACCACAACCTACTAAAATAACTCCACATAAAATTAGCATCGTTATCCATCTAGTCATACTCGTATCCCTCTTTTCCAAAGCCATAAACTACACATAGATACTACTAAACCGATAAGCAATTGTACGCTATTTAACGAAAGTTCTGTCTCTTTCATATTACTCATTAATTTCGGTTCATTATCTACCAGTAGGTTTCGTTCTGTTTTATTAATCTGTTGATCTAGTGACGTCAGGATAACAACACTTGGTGATGCCACAAAAAATTGATAAACTGGCTGTCTCACCATCCATTGTCCAAAACTTGATACAGCCACGTAGGGAACATCTCCAAAACCATCACCTGCAACATCTAGCCCTGTATAATCATCATAAAAATTATGCTTTAGACGTAAACCTTGACTGTCTGACCTTGCCGTTAATATATTTCCTGTAAACTGATTATCCATAATGGTTGAACGCTCATCGACTTTTGTACCTTCTAATGCCGTTTGATTCATTTGAAAGCGATTTTCTTGTATTTGAATGATGGAACTTTTCTGCAAAGCTACTCCCACACGATTATGTTGAAAGCTGTTTTTTCTTATCATCGCCTCCTGTGTGTCATACATCAAAACTCCATAACTATTGAAACCATTATGAGTACTCACTGTATTACTACTTATTTCTAAATCAGTAGTCATCATGACCATAAGACCTGTGACATTATGTAAATATGTATTGAACAGCACCTTCACACCACTTGAATACATAAAATGTGTTCCATAACGACTTTTTGTTACTTTGTTTCGTTGTACATCAATTCGCTTCACTTCTTCAACGTATATACCATCCTGCACTTGTTCAATCGTATTTTGTTCGATCGCGACATCCTCACTTTTAAAAACCGCAATTCCATTTCCTTTTTCAGCAAAGTGTGACTCATTACCAATGATCCTATTTTCTAAAATTCGAATATGCCTTGACCGTTGAATATGTATACCAGCTTGGACATCTTTTAGTTCGATCGCTCTCAGCTCTAAATTCTCCGTCTCATTTGCAACAATTCCTTTATTTTTTGCTATTATCCTTATATTTTCTATCGAAACATTTGTTGCATGGTCAATTTTCAATGCAGGTTCATCATTTTGAGAATAAAGCTCAGTCCCTTTATGTCCGTACAGTTTGATCGGTTTCCTCACGATAAAATTCCCTTGGTAACGACCAGCAGGAATATGAATACTATCTCCAGCTTTTGCTTGATCAATAGCAAATTGAATATCAAATTCCGCATATGCCGTTTGACTTGTAAATAGAAAAAACAAAAAGAGTAAGCCTATTTGTTTCATCACTCTTTACCTCCTCATTCAGCATGAAAAGACTAGAGGAATTTCTCTAGTCTATGATTTAATGACTGTGTCCTTCTTGATTCATCTCATTCGAATGCATGGATCCAGATGCATCGTTTTCTTCCTCAGCCTTTTTTTGCATCATTTTCTTCCGTCTCTCCAATGCGTCATCTTTAATTTTTTGTAGTTCCTCCACATAAGCTTTCGGATTTTCTTGCATATATTTATCTGCTTCAGCCTTGTCCACGAAATAAATATAGCCCCAATTCATCGGAGATTTCAGCTCTGTTTTTACAATGGTTGCATCTTCAATCTTTGCCCAATCTTTCGTCACAAAATCACGCACAAATTTTTCGTTTTTTTCTTCATTTGCAACCTCTGCATTTAATAAACAGCCAATATCATCATAAAAAGCGATGGTTCCATCTTCTTTTATTGCTTGTGCTGAAAATACGCCCATCTCATGATCTTTCATATAAACCTTCATGTTACACATTTCACAAATTGTATCTTCCTTCGGCTCTTGTAATCGTGTATCTACTAGCGAAGCAACTTGTACAGAATTTTTCACAGTTTCTGATTCATTTTGCGTCGCTTCTTGCCCAACTTCATTTTCTTCTACCTGGGCTTTTTCGCTGCCACATGCTGCAAGTACAAATAATAATATTAGTGCAGGTAACCATAATTTTTTCACAACGTTTTCCTCCAAATTTCATTTTTCTGTTGCCATATCCTACATTACAGATTAGTTGTGAAATTAGTTAAAAATCGCAGTGAAATATTGGAAAAATTTTCTTGAACATTAAATGAACATCTTCACTTCAAATATTTTGAATTTAGTGCTTTCATTTACTTCCTCCTCAAAAATAAAAACTCCCCACACGGATGTGGAGAGTTTGGCTTATATGGAAGAACGGTAACTATTGAGTCGCTTCTTTTGTTTGTTTAAACGACTTAGCTTTAATGCCGTTTCATTTAATTCACGACGAATTTGCAAATCACTAGCACTATCTACATGGCTAGGTGCGATCTGTTGATGTGGTTGTGAATTTGCTGAAGCAATCGTTGAACTATGCGTCTTCTCTTTATTTTTTTGTAATCTATTTTTAAATTGCTTTTGTGGATTTTGACTAAAATTATGGCTGAGATCACCCGCATGTAAATACTGTTGTTCCTGCCGAAAAACACTACTTGTCGTTGCACTCACTCTAGAAGTCCTCATAAAAAGTTACCCTCCCCTACATTTTATTATCCTTATAGGTAATTATATCGACATTATATGCTGACAATTAACAACATAGAACCAAAATGCATAAAAAAAGAGTGAAAAGAGCTATTTTCAAAAGCGGAATCCACTTTCTTTATAACTCTTTTCGCTCATCTTACTTCCAAAAATCATCAAATATTGTAATCGGCATATGCCTTTTATGTTGGGAACGCAAATAATATCCTTCTAATATTTGGCGAGGTTCTTCAGGAATTTCTTTACCCTCTAAATAATCATCAATTTGATCATACGACACACCTAGCGCCACTTCGTCTGGTAATGAGGGACGGTCTTCTTCTAAATCTGCTGTCGGCACCTTTTTATAAAGATGCTCAGGACACTTAAGTTCTGCCAACAATTGTTTTCCTTGTCGTTTATTTAAACGAAAGATTGGCATTAAGTCTGCTCCACCATCTCCAAACTTCGTATAGAAGCCTGTAATAGCTTCCGCAGCATGATCCGTTCCTAACACAACCGCTCCATTCATTGCAGCAATTGAATATTGGACCTTCATACGCTCACGAGCTTTTTCATTCCCTTTCACAAAGTCATTCAGCTCAACACCAGCATTTGTTAGAGCTTTCACACTAGCATCAACAGCATCTTTTATATTTACCGTAAAAACTTTTGTTGGCTTTATATAATCAATGGCATCCTGACAATCTTGTTCATCAGCTTGTACGCCATATGGTAAACGTACAGCGAAAAATGAATACTTCATTTCTTCCTCTTCTGCATTTAATTCATCAATCGCCAACTGCGCTAGTTTTCCTGTCAATGTTGAATCTTGACCACCAGAAATACCAAGAACAAATCCTTTTACAAAGCTATAGCGTTTTGCATATTCCTTTAAAAAATCAATGGATTTACGTATTTCTTCCTGTACATCAATATTAGGTAATACACGTAATTCCTCAATAATTTGTTGTTGTAAAGTCATTGCACCTGTCACTCCTTTTTTACATTCGTTTAACCATCGCGTGCACTTCTTCAATATTACGCATCTTATTATCCCAGCATTTTTGACTGAGGTCGACCGGATACTCTTCAGGATTCATCGCACGCTTATATTCATCCCATAACAACTCTAAATTTTCCGCAGCATAATCACGCATTTCCTCTAATGTAGGATTTTGATAATTTATAGCTCCGTTTTTAATAACATGCTGATGTAAATTTTTTGCTTCAAAATTCGTGACAAACTTTGAGACAAACGTATGAATTGGATGGAACATTTTAATACGTTCCTCAGCTTGAGGATTTTCATCGTGCATTGTGATGTAATCTCCCTCTGCCTTTCCATTCTTTTTATCGATAATACGATAGACATTTTTTAATCCCGGCGTTGATACCTTTTCCGCATTAGCCGAAATTTTGATTGTATCTTCAAGTTGCCCTTCGCTATTTTCGATAGCCACCATTTTATAAACAGCACCTAATGCAGGCTGGTCGTAAGCTGTAATAAGCTTTGTACCAATTCCCCAAACATCTACTTTTGCTCCTTGAGATTTTAAATTTAAGATTGTGTATTCATCTAAATCATTCGAGACAATGATTTTGGCATCATGGAAGCCTGCAGCATCCAACATACGACGAGCTTCTTTTGATAAAAACGCGATATCACCGCTATCTAAACGTATGCCAATAAAGTTAATTTTGTCTCCTAGCTCTTTAGCTACTTTAATAGCAGTTGGCACACCTGATTTCAATGTATTGTAAGTATCTACTAAAAAAACACAATCACGATGACGTTTAGCATAAGCACGGAATGCATCATAATCATTTTTATAAGCTTGTACTAACGCATGGGCATGTGTACCAGAGACAGGAATCTTAAAAAGTTTACCTGCTCGAACATTACTTGTGGAAGCAAAACCTCCAATAAACGCTGCACGCGTTCCCCAAATAGCAGCATCCATCTCTTGTGCACGCCTTGTCCCAAATTCCATCGCCACTTCATTTTTGATAATTTGCTTTATACGGCTAGCCTTTGTGGCAATTAATGTTTGATAGTTAACAATATTAAGTAATGCTGTTTCAATTAGCTGTGCCTCCACTAACGGAGCTTCAATTCGGACAATTGGTTCATTAGCGAAAACTAACTCCCCTTCTACCATGGAATACATATCCCCTGTGAATCGAATGTTTTTTAAATACTCGATAAAATCCTCTTTATAACCTACTTCATCACGTAAATACGCAATATCCGATTCACTAAAATGAAAGTCACGTAGATAATCAAGCATTCGCTCTAACCCAGCAAATATGGCATAGCCATTACCAAAAGGTAATTTTCTAAAATACAATTCAAAAACTGCTTTTTTATTATGTATGCCATCCGCCCAGTAGGATTCTGCCATATTGATTTGATATAAGTCTGTGTGTAGCGCTAAGCTATCATCTGCATAGTTTGATCTCAAAAGAAACCCCTTCTTCCGCTTTGATAATTAGTCCTAGTATACACTATATACCCAAATTCTTGCGTATTACATTCCCTCTTATAGATGTTAGGTTTTCTAACATAAATAGTCAGAAAATTTAGAACTGTACATATTTTAGACACAAATTTTAGTACCGCTTTCATTCCCTTTATAAAAACCTTTTTTCTAAAATATTTCGAGTATAGAAATATTTTATGTTAAGTAACCTTACATAGATTCTAAAAAAACAATTGCACTGTTTTTAATACCGTTTTAACATGTAAATTAAATTCACGCAAGGAGCTGGTACACATGAAAAAAATTGAAGCAATCATTCGACCTGAAGTTTTTGGAGCAGTTCGGGATGGACTTGCACAGGAAGGAATTGCAGGGTTAAGCGTTTCTGAAATTGCTGGTTGTGGACGTCAGCTAGGTAGAACGGGACTCTTCCGCGGCAATACGTATGAAATCGAATTTTTACCTAAATTAAAATTAGAAATGATTGTGGACGACAGAAAAGTTGATGCCATCGTAGAGATTTTATTGCGTGAAGCAGCAACTGGTAAAGTTGGGGACGGGAAAATTTTCATTTATCCAGTAGAACAAGCAATTCGTATCCGAACAAAAGAAGTCGGATCGATTGCAGTAGAATAAAGGGGGCGATATAGATGGATGAAGTACTATTATCTGTTAATTTAATTTGGGTGATGCTTGGCACTATTTTAGTATTCTTTATGCACGCAGGTTTTGCCATGGTCGAGGCAGGTTTTACCCGCTCGAAAAATGCAGTCAATATCATCATGAAAAATTTCCTTACCATTTCCCTAGGTGGCATCGTCTATTTTTTATGTGGCTACGCCATTATGTTTGGCGACACAGTAGGTGGCATTTTCGGCACTAGTGGCTTTGCTTTAAAAGGGGTGGATGATCTTTCCTTCTTTATCTTCCAAACAATGTTTGCTGCAACAGGAGCAACTATTTTATCGGGTGCTGTGGCAGAACGTACTAATATTTTTGCTTATGTCGGAATCATTATACTTATGTCTTTAGTTGTTTATCCTGTAGTAGGCCACTGGGTTTGGAGTGGGCAAGGTTGGTTAACAGATTTAGGTTTTGTTGACTTTGCTGGCTCGACAGTTGTCCACTTAACAGGTGCTGTGGCAGCATTTGTCGCAGCTGTCATGGTTGGACCGCGACTTGGTAAATATGAAAATGGTCGAGTAAATGTTATTACAGGACACAGTATTCCATTAGGAGCCTTAGGCGTATTTTTACTTTGGTTTGGTTGGTTCGGCTTCAATGGTGCTTCTACGTTAGCTGCCGATCCAGAGCTAGTTCCTAGTGTTATTGCCAATACATTTTTTGCAGCAGCAGCTGGTGTAGTGGCTACTGCCTTCTATACAAAATTCCGTTACGGACATATCGATGGCTCACTTACATTAAATGGCGCATTAGCAGGGCTTGTAGGGATTACTGCTGGTGCAGCAAATGTCAGCATTTTTGGCTCGCTTATCATTGGCTTAATTGCTGCACCCCTACTTGTCGAAGGAGTACGCTTCCTAGAGTGGAAACTAAAAGTTGATGATCCTGTTGGAGCGATTGCTGTTCATGGTATTTGTGGTATTTGGGGAACACTGGCAGTTGGTCTATTTGATGTTGGAGGTCAAGGCTTATTCTACGGCGGTGGTATTGGTCTATTTGGTATTCAAGCAATCGGTGTTATTGCAACTATTGCTTGGGTTAGTGTATCAGTAGCAGTTGGCTTATTGATCATCAAAGCATTTATTCCACTACGCGTAACGGCTGAAGAAGAAATTGCTGGGTTAGATGTAATGGAACACGGAACGCCTGCCTATGAATACCAAGATATTTTCAAAAGCTCTGCTGTACGAGGAGAAACCTTTGCTCATCGTTTAACACATTTCGGTAAAACACAGAATAATGTTCAAGAAGAACAACATGTATAGCAAATAGAAAAATCTGCTCCTTTATCTTTGGATAGTGGGGCAGATTTCTTTTTGGTGAACTCCTACCTTGTTCATTTACGGAGGAGGCAAGTTTCTTTGTTTGCAGTGATCGAATCTATAGAAAAAGTGCTCTTTATTTTGCTAAAAGCGATCAATTTTTTAGCAAAAGCGCTCTTTCCTTTGTTAGAACCGCTCTTTTCCTTACCAAAAGTGCTCTTTCCTTTGTTTGAACCGCTCTTTTCCTTTAATTTAGCAACCGATTACCTTCTATAATAAATTATTTCGCTTCAATCGATCTATTCCTTCTCTAATTCAAGTAAAAACTGCTTCATAGCTAGTCCACTTCTGAAGCCTGTTAATTGACCATTTTTGCCAATGACGCGATGACATGGAATAATCGCTAGTATTGGGTTTGCTCCAATTGCAGTCCCTACAGCTCTAACTGCTTTCGGATTACCAATGCGTTGTGCAATATTTCCATAGGACGTTGTTGTTCCATAGGGTAATTCCTTTAAAGCATCCCAAACTGCTAATTGAAATGTTGTTCCTTTCACATGGATTGGCAGGTCAAACTCAGTAAGTTCCTTCTTAAAATAAGCTGTTAGCTGATCTTTATATGGTTGCAATTTTTCTGAACTCTCTTCAAAGCAATATCCTTTAAAGGGTTTTTTAGCCCAATCTTGCACTTCATCGAATGATGCATTGGGGGTGCCTATATAAACAAGGCCTTTGTCTGAAGCCACTACATACATATCACCTTGTGCATACGTTAATGTATCGAAATACAATATTTCCATTCCCAAATCCCCTTCTTTCTTCTATTTCAACTGCAACTTCCAGTCATTTCATGCTACAGTTATTTTATTGACTATAACAAAGGAGTTTCAATAGATGAATACGTTATATGAGCCTGCCATTCACTTTCAACAAGTTCATTTTTCAGTAAATGATAAAATGATCTTAAAGTCAATTACTGGGTCATTTCCAAAAGGGCAAATCACCACTCTCGTTGGCCCTTCTGGTGCTGGTAAAACAACGTTACTTAAATTATGTAATGGCCTTCTTTCACCAACAAATGGGCATATACTCGTTAATAATCAGCCTATTTCTACATATGAGCCTACAGCTTTAAGAAGACATGTTGGCATTGCTTTACAAGCAGCTCCTATGCTAGCAGGTACAGTGTTAGAGAATCTTGCCCTTCCCCGTACACTGCAAGGACAAAAACTTTCGCAACAGGAGGCTGTTCAATATTTAGAGGACGTTGGGTTAAACGAAAGCTTCTTACATCAATCTACAAATGAACTATCAGGCGGACAACGTCAAAAGGTATCTATTGCACGGACGCTTATCAATCAATCCTCTATTTTATTATTAGACGAAATAACATCTGCCCTGGATCGTCAATCCGTACAGGACATAGAAAAATTGATTGTCACCATTAATAAAAAATACAATGTCACCATGATTTGGATTACGCATAATTTGCAACAAGCATTAACGATTGGTCACTATACATGGGTTATGATGAATGGGGAGTTAATTGAAACTGGTAAAAGTACTTTGCTCAGTGCACCAACGAATCCACGTGTTGCAGAGTTTGTACAGGGGGTAAACAAATGACCTATACAGCTTTATCACTGACATTAATTTTTGTTTGTATTCCTTTACTCTTATCCAAAATATTAAAGTTAGAGCTTGAAAAAGATACGCTCATTGCAACATTGCGCTCCATCTTTCAATTGCTTGCTGTCGGCTATATATTAAAATTTGTCTTTGACGCAAATAGTTACATCTATATTTTTCTTATGGTAGCGCTAATGATTATCGTTGCGACCTTCAATGCAAGGAAAAAAGGAACAGGTATAAAAGGGATCACCTGGAAAATAGCACTTACGCTTATTGTGATAGAAATGGTTACACAAGGTGTCTTGCTAGGCTTTAAAATTGTTCCAGCAACTGCTCAGTATATCATCCCTATTAGCGGGATGTTAATCGGTAATTCCATGGTGCTATCCATTTTATTCTTAAATCGTTTTATAGCTGAAATTACTAGTCAGAAAGATCAAATGGAACTAATTTTATCGCTAGGTGGCACTCCAAAACAAGCGATTCATCGCCAATTGATTAATGCCATAAAAGCTAGTATGATTCCTACTATTGAGAGTCAAAAAACAATCGGCTTAGTACAGCTACCAGGTATGATGAGTGGTCAGATTATCGGGGGAGCTGACCCTATTCATGCGGTCCAATTTCAACTTTTAATCATCTTTGCTCTCTTAAC
Source organism: Lysinibacillus sp. FSL K6-0057 (assembly GCF_038630885.1). Lineage (NCBI taxonomy): Bacteria > Bacillati > Bacillota > Bacilli > Caryophanales > Bacillaceae > Lysinibacillus > Lysinibacillus sp. FSL K6-0057. The sequence continues at coordinate 4,456,850 of NZ_CP152047.1, forward strand.
AACTGCAACATTATCCAGTATTATGATTGGTTTTTTAAGCTATCCTGCGCTATTTAATGAACGTATGCAATTACTTGAAATGAAATAATTGTTAGGCTGAAATGAATATAGTTTAAATAATTTATGTTATACTAAAAAGAAAATGCAGTTAGGAGAATGACCATGTTATTACGCGATTTTTTCATCCATTTATCTGAGAACCAACTATTAAATAGTGCTGCAAAGAAATATGGCCTAAAATTAGGAGCACAAAGTGTAGTAGCTGGTACAAATATCGAAGAAACAATTGCAAGCATCAAAGAACTAAATGCACATAATATTTCTTGTACAGTAGATAACCTAGGTGAATTTGTTTCAAGTAAAGAAGAAGCAACTGCTGCTAAAGAAAAAATCCTTGCTGTGATTGAAGCTATTCATGAAAACGGTGTAGCTGCACATGTTTCTTTAAAGCCATCTCAATTAGGTTTAGATATTGATGTTGATTTTTGTTATGACAATCTGTATGAAATTGTAGAAAAAGCCGCTTCATATGATATCTTTGTTAACTTTGATATGGAAGACTATGGCCGTCTACAAACATCCTTTGATATGGTGGAAGAATTATCTAAAACATTTAATAATGTTGGTACAGTCATCCAGTCATACTTCTACCGTGCAAAAGACGATATTGAAAAATTCAAGGACTACCGTTTACGTATTGTAAAAGGTGCTTATAAAGAGCCAGTAGAAGTGGCCTATCAAGATAAATTAGATATTGATTTAAACTTTATTGAGTTAATTGAATATCACCTACTAAACGGCAAATTTACGTCAATCGCAACACATGATCACAATATTATTGCGCACGTAAAACGCTTTGTAGCTGATCATAATATCCCACTAGATAAATTCGAATTCCAAATGCTATATGGTTTCCGTACTGATATGCAAAAAGAACTTGCAAAAGAAGGCTATAACTTCTGTGTGTACGTGCCATTCGGCGAAGATTGGTACGGCTATTTCATGCGCCGTTTAGCTGAGCGTCCTCAAAATCTTAACCTTGTCACAAAACAAGTATTTACGAAAAAAACGAATACAGTTCTTGCAGTAGCAGCAGGTGCATTCGTTCTGGGACGTTTAACAAAAAGCAAAAAGTAAAATTAAAAAGAACCTTGTCGCTTATGATGCGATAAGGTTCTCATTTTATTTATTCCATCCTTTTTCCTTAAAGCGCGCAATGGCCTCAATTCGATTGCCAACATTTAATTTTTCTAAAATCGTTGAAATATAGTTACGAACCGTTCCAGCAGACAAAAACAGCTCTGCAGCAATTTCCTTTGTCGTCTTGCCCTCTGCCACAAGTGTCAGTACCTGACTCTCTCGCTCCGTCAAAGGGTTCTCACTATCATCTTCATAGACAAAATCAACGAGCTCTGGCGCATAAATACGTTTACCATCCATTATTGTACGGATTGCACTTACTAACTCCTCTATAGGGCTATCCTTTAATAAATAGCCTCTTACACTCGCTTTTCTAGCACGCTCGAAATAACCTGGTCTAGCAAATGTAGTTAAAATAATAACTTTACAATCTGAGCCAGTGCTATGTATTTCTTCTGCAGCGTCTAGTCCAGTTTTAACTGGCATTTCAATATCCATAATACAAATATCAGGTCGATGCTCTTCCACAAGCATCAATGCTTCCTCACCATTTTTTGCTAAGCCAACGACCTCCATATCCTCCTCCATACTAAGTAAAGAGCGAAGCGCGCCTAATAGCATCCCCTGATCTTCAGCAATCACAATTCGTATCATGTCACAATCCTCTTTTCTATATGTTCTTCAGATTGTCTTTGACATTCTGATGCGTAATAGCTACTGGGATAGTTACCGTTAATGTAGTGCCCTCAACACTTTCAATTTTAAAGGACCCATTAATAAACTCTAAACGTTCCCGCATTCCTTTCAATCCGTTACCAGTTCTCCATGCTTGTTTTTTCGTAATGCCTTGTCCGTTATCGCGCACTACTAAGTAAACTTCTTTAAAATTTTGATGGAAAGCAATTTCGCATTTTGTTGCCCCACTATGTTTAACAACATTATTAACCGCCTCTTTTAAGCACATAGATAAAACATTTTCTACAAGTGGTGGAACTTGCAATGCGTTTTTATCACCCTCAAAGACAAACTCCATTTCAGCCGCCTTTAGTATTTGTGAAATACGCATTAACTCATCTTCAAATTTTGCCGTGCGCATATCTGACACTAATTCCCGAACCTCTTTTAAAGCAATACTTGCCGTCTGGCGTATATCCTTAATCTCAATCAAAGCCTGCTGAGGATCTCGTTCAATCAACCTAGAAGCTAGATCACTCTTCAAACCAATCATGGACAATTTTTGCCCTAATGTATCATGTAAATCTCGAGCTATCCGTTGTCGCTCCTCAAAAACAATTAACTCAGCAATCCGTTCATTGGCCGTTTCCAACTGCCCCTCTAAATTTTCACGTTTATTTTTGGAATAAATCGTTAACGGTAAAAGGACAACAGCTAAAATGGTTAACACAACGAAAGGTAGCTGCGATAAAAATAGGTGAAGCTCCACAAAGAAGCCAGCTCCGGTAGAAATAACTGTAAACCCAATATGTAGACCATACATAATATAAAAGCCGACGGGTCTTCGGATATTGCCAATAAAAAATGCTGTGAAAATGGATAGATACACATAGCCATATAAGATGGTCATGATAATATTGATGACCATTTCAAAGCTGATCCACATATAAACTAAACCGCTTTTCGAATTCATGGAAAATCGATAGAAAATAAAATAAAGCATTAAAAACGTAATCCCTATCGAGATTTCAATATAAGATGATTTCCTAAAAATGAAGAAAAACGGTAGGAAACAAAAAATAATCCACAAATATACACTGAGCATAGGACTATTCGGAATAATACTATGCCATTTCCTCAACATAATCTCACGCTCTTTCCTACTTTTCCCTTATTATAACAAGAAAATTAAATTTATGCCTGTACACGCTTTGACTAAGACTCTTCTCTTTACATAAAACAGCCATCTCCCTTGCAGAGATGGCTGTTATCAACTAAGCGGCAATACTGCCTCTTGCTTTGCGTTTTATAATTTCATTTACCTCTTTAAACGTAACAAATTTACCTTGTTCTTCATCATATAACTTGTAACGTAGTGATTCTAAACTTGTGCGTAAAGTAATCGTTGTTGCCATGTGTAATGGCGGTGTTTCATTGTGTGCCTTTTCAAGATTATAGTTAGGTACACGAGGGGCTAAATGGTGAACATGGTGGAAACCAATATTCCCTGTTACCCATTGTAAAATTTTTGGCAATTTATAATACGAGCTACCTTCTACTGCGGCTTTAACATAATCCCACTCAGAATCATGTTCAAAGTAAGAATCTTCATATGTGTGCTGAATGTAAAATAACCAAATTCCTAAAGAACCAGCAATAAATAAAGTAACGCCTTGCACTAATAAAAACGCTTGCCAGCCCATGAAGAAAATTAAAGCTGCACAAATTCCAACCATGACGATATTCGTTAAAATTGTGTTTAAACGTTCCTTCTTCTTAGCATCCTTACGATTAAAGCGATTTAAAACAAGTACCATATAAAGTGGGCCTAAACCAAACATCACAAATGGATTACGATAAAAGCGATACCATAGACGTTGACCTTTTGAGGCTTGCATATATTCTTCCACTGTCATCATATCAATATCACCAATACCACGCTTGTCTAAGTTTGAGCTTGTTGCATGGTGAATTGTATGCTCACGTTTCCATTTTTCATAGGGGAATGATGTTAGCACCCCAGTAAAAAATCCAACCCAGTCGTTTGCCTTTTTACTTTTGAAAAATGACCCGTGTGTACAATCGTGAAAAATAATAAAAGTTCGTACGACAAAACCTGCTGAAATGGCACTTAAGCCGACTGTTAGCCAAGGTGATACATCCACTAACAAGTAACCAGCCACCCATAATGCAATTAACGGAACAATTGTATTTATAATCTGAAAAACACTTTTACGCGTATCTGATTTAGCAAATGGCGCTACATCTTGGCGTAACTTTTTTGTTTTTTCTTTAATAGTTGCCATCTTTTACTCCCTCGTTTCTTTTTTTCTTATGACCTCATCATAAAACAAGAGTACAAGTCAGCAACAGACGCAAACATCACAAAAAGGATATGACATTTGTCATATCCTTTTATGATTTCGGTCCAGTCAAATGCAATTGATAGAACACAAGGTCTAGCCATTGCTCAAACTTATAACCTGCATTTTTGATTGTTCCCGCATATTCAAAACCTAATTTTTCATGTGCTTTAATACTACCAATGTTTTCTCCATCAATGCCAGCGACAAGCGTTTTCACACCATTTTCTTCAGCAATCGCTATCAGCTTGTGCATAAGCTTTGTCGCAATCCCTTTTTGATAATGCTCTTTATGCACATAGACAGAATGCTCCATTGTATATTGATAACCTGGATAAGGACGGAATTGACTATAGGTAGCAAAGCCAGCGACAAGCCCATTTTCCTCAAATACAAGCAAAGGATTATCTAATACTCGTTGCTCCTTAAACCATTGTACTTTTTCATCTAAAGTTTGTATATCATATCGATAGACCGCCTTGCTTGTTAAAATAATATCATTATAGATGTCCAAAACCTCAGGTATATCTTTTTCTTCCATGAATCGAATCATCCTGCTCACTTCCCTTAACCAAATTGTCATCATCCGCAATGAAATAGAGATAGACAGTCATGGCATTGACTATCTATCTCCTCCTATTTTATGTCTTAAACATTGAAGTAGCGAGCATCAGGATGAGCAAAAACGATTGCAGATACAGATGCTTCTGGCTCCATCATAAAGCCTTCTGTAAGATGAACGCCAATATCCTCGGGTTTTAATAAGCCGAATAGTTTTTCTTGATCCTCCAAGTTAGGACATGCAGGATAACCGAATGAAAAACGTTGTCCCTGATATTTTGCTGCAAAACGATCTCTCATAGTGAAATCTGTTGCATCAGGGAAGCCCCATTGGTCACGAATTTCCTGATGCATACGTTCAGCAAAGCCCTCTGCTAATTCTAATGCAGTCGATTGTAAGGCATGGCTTTCAAGGAATTTCCCATCCTCTTTTAACTGGCGAGCTTTAGCCATAACTCCCTGACCTGCTGTTACTACCATGAGCGCAATATAGTCCATTTCACCGCTCTCTACTGTTTTTAAGAAATCTGCAAGACATAAAAATGGTTCAACCTGCTGACGAGGGAAGGTAAAACGTTCAATTTCTATCTTACTATCAGCCGGATCATACACAACGACATCATCACCATCTGCTTGAGCAGGGAAAAATTGATACAAACCTGATGGCTTTAATAGATCACTTTTTAAATAATCATCTACTAAATCCTTTAGCTCTGTTGCTCTTGAATCGCCCGCTTCAAGCAATTGCTGAACTTGCCCTTTCAAGCCTAAATGGTGTCCCAGTAATGTACGCATATTAACATAAGGATATAAATGCGATACGGAGTAGTCTTTTTTTACATGACGTCGTAAATCGGCTGGTAAAAATACTGGCGCTCCCTTTACTGTTCGTACAGGCTTTATTGTTACCTCTTTTGCAGGACGAGCAGCTCTTTTTTCATCAGCCTCTAAACGTTTTTGACGGGATTCTTCAATTTCTGCTAAGAAATTTGCACGTGTCCCCTCACCCATTAATAAATTAGCTTGCTCTAAGCCTTGCATGGCATCCTTTGAATAAATAACAGGACCGCCATATTCATCTGCAATTTTTGTTTCAGTAAAACGTCGAGAAAGTGCAGCTCCACCAACTAAAATAGGTACATCAATCCCCGCCTCTTTAAAATCCTGAGCAGTAATGACCATCTGTTGCGCTGATTTCACTAGTAAACCTGACAGCCCAATAAAGTCTGGTTTTTCCTTACGAATCGCTTCAATCAATTGGGCAGGCGTTACTTTAATGCCCAAATCGACAACCTTATAGCCATTATTACTTAATATAATATCAACAAGGTTTTTCCCAATATCGTGGACATCACCTTTTACGGTAGCAAGTACCATTTTCCCTTTACCAGCACTCTCTTCATCCTTCTCCATGAATTGCTCTAAATGAGCAACAGCGGCCTTCATTACACCTGCTGATTGTAAAACCTCCGCTACAATGAGCTGGTTATCATTAAATAATCGACCTACCTCAGCCATGCCCTCCATTAAAGGGCCATTAATAATATCCAGCGGTGCCTCAAAGATTTCTCGTGCAGCATCTAAATCCTCTATTAGGCCTTCTTTGGTACCTTCTAATATATAGTAAGCTAAACGACCTTCAACCGTTTTCGGAATATCCGCTTCCGTTTTTTCCTTCTTTTTATCACGATAAAAATCTGTAAACACAGCTAATGTTTCATCATTTGTATTAAATAGCAAGTCATTTGCAAGTTTAATTTCCTCTTCAGGAATGGATGCATAACGCTCCAGTTTCTCTGTATTCACAATGGCATAATCTAAGCCTGCCTGTGTGCAATGATAGAGATAGACAGCATTCAGTACTTCACGGCCAACTGGTGGTAAACCAAATGAGATATTACTTACGCCAAGTACCGTCAATGTCTGCGGCAATTTTTCTTTGATGAGACGAATGCCTTCAATCGTTTCAAGGGCTGAACCAATATACTGTTCATCCCCAGTTCCTACAGGGAACATCAACGGGTCAAAAATGATATCCTCCGGTGCAAGTCCCCATTTCTCAGTTAATAGTTTATAGGAACGTTCAGCAATTTCAAGCTTGCGATGACGATCAACGGCCATTCCTATCTCATCAATGGTTCCAACTACCAATGAGGCTCCGTACTTCTTCACGAGTGGCATTACTGCATCAAATCGTTCTTCACCATCCTCAAGATTAATAGAGTTAATGATGGCTTTCCCTTGAGAAAACTTTAACGCTTCCTCAATAACCTTTTCATCAGTCGAGTCAATCACAAGAGGCACCTTAACCTTTTTTACAACCTCCTGCATAAATCCACGCATATCGGCTAATTCATCACGATCAGGGTTGGCTAAACAAATATCGATAACATGTGCGCCATTTTTTACTTGTGCACGTGCAATCTCTGCTGCCTCCTCAAACTTTCCATCAATGATCAAATTCTTAAATTTACGAGAGCCGATAACATTTGTTCTCTCCCCGATAAATAACGGACGCATAGAATCGTCATACAATAAGGGTTCGATTCCCGATACCGCATGACCATGTGTTTTTTCAGGTAATTGACGAGGTTGTTCATCTTTTAAAACCTCGCGAATGGCTGCAATATGAGCTGGAGTCGTTCCACAACATCCACCTACAATATTAAGCCAACCCTTATCTGCAAAACCTTTTAACTTTTGCGATAGCGATTCTGGTGATTCATGATAACATCCTTCTTCATCTGGTAAGCCTGCATTCGGGTAACAGCTAATATAGCCTGTTGAAAGCTCTGCTAATGAACGAATATGATCTGTCATAAACTCTGGTCCTGTCGCACAGTTTAGGCCAACTGATAATGGTTTAATATGCTCGATTGAAATATAAAAGGCATCAATTGTTTGCCCTGCAAGTGTCGTACCCATTGGTTCTATTGTTCCAGAAATCATGACTGGTAGTTCTTTCCCAGTTTTCTCAAAAGCACGCTTTACGCCTAGGGTGCCTGCTTTGACATTGAGCATATCCTGACTTGTTTCTAATAACAGAACGTCGGCTCCTGCCTCAATTAATGCCTTTGCCTGTACAAAGAAATTTTCCTCTAGCTCATCAAATGTAATACCACCTGTAACTGATAACGTTTTTGTTGTTGGTCCCATAGCCCCTGCGACAAAACGTGGCCAATCCGATGTCGAATAACTATCCACTGCTTGGCGAGCAATTTCCACTGCACGCTTATTAATTTCTTCGGCTTTTGCGCCAAGATCATATTCATTTAACACAAGAGGCGTCCCACCAAATGTATTTGTACAAATAATATCTGCGCCTGCCTCTAAGTATTTGTGATGAATTTTCTCAATGACATCAGGTCTAGTAAGGACAAGATTTTCATTACAGCCATCAAGCTCCTCGCCACCAAAATCCTCTGCTGATAAATTTTCGTTTTGTAGCATTGTTCCCATTGCGCCATCAAGAATTAAAATACGTTTCTCTAGTTGCTCTTCAATCGAGTGCTTAGCCATGTATACTTACTCCTTTTTTCTGTTCATCCAATTGCTCTATATATTTCATCAACTCTAGGGTCACATCATAACGTAAAAACGGTGTAATAAGGTAAATACCATTGAAATATTGCGCAGCCACTTCTACTAATTCTTTGGCAATAGCAATTCCCTCCAATGTTGCCCGTTCCTTATCTTCCCCACATGCCTTCATTCTTGCTAAGGCATCTTCGGATAATTTGATACCTGGCACTTCATGATGTAAAAACTCAGCACTTTTATAACTCGTAACAGGCATAATGCCGATGTAAATTGGTGCTTGTAAATGCTTTGTTGCCTCATAAATTTCTACAATTTTTTCTTTCGTGTACACTGGTTGAGAAATGAAGTAGTCTGCTCCATGCTCAATTTTCTTCTCTAAGCGTGTCACAGCACGATCTAACACACGGACATTTGGATTAAATGCAGCAGCAACTGAAAAATTTGCTTTTTTACGAAGTGGCTTGCCTGAGAAAGAAACCCCTTCATTTAACTGCTTAATTAATTGGATTAACTCCATTGAAGATACATCATAAACACTTGTCGCACCTGGGAAATCTCCAACTTTTGTTGGATCACCTGTAACGGCCAACACATCATGAATACCTAAAGCATTTAATCCCATTAAATGCGATTGTAGACCAATTAAGTTACGGTCTCGACATGTAATATGTGTTAGTGGGCGTACACCATGTGTACTCTTTAACAATGCTCCCATTGCAATATTGCTAATACGTGGAGAGGCCAGTGAATTGTCTGCCATCATGACTACATCTGCACCTGCATCATACAGTTGCTTTGCTCCTTCAAGGAACCCATCAATCTCTAAATGTCTAGGTGTATCCAATTCTACTATGACAGAGCGTTCACGTTTTACTTTTTCATGAAGAGGCTCATACTTTGGTGGCTCTGCTTCACGAACAATCTCAATCTTTTCAGGTTTCGCATGCTTTTCCTGAACCGGTGATAACTCTTCTAAATACTTCTTTGCTGCTGCAATATGTTTCGGTGTCGTACCACAGCAGCCCCCTATTAAGCGTACGCCTTGATCACGTAATTCGACAGCCGCTCGACCAAAATAATCCGATTCTGATTCATAAACGACACGTCCATCTTCTAAGTCAAGAAGTGAGGCATTCGGATAGGCAGACATAAATGCCTTGTTAGGAAGTTCTACACCTTCAAATGCTTGAATCGTATGATGTGGACCTAGTCGACAATTGACACCCACGATATCTGCACCGAGTGTTTCTAGCTCATGCAGGGCATTATTTAAAGACATTCCATTTTGTAAAACACCAGGCTCATGCATAGATACTTGTGCAATAATCGGTAAATTTGTTTTGGCACGTAGCATCTTTAAGGTTGCAGTTAATTCTTCAAAATCATAATAGGTTTCAAGTAAAAGGCCGTCTGGATTTCCTGCAAGTAAAACATTTGCCTGTTCTTCAACTGTCGCTAATATTTCATCTAATGTTGCATCACTTTTACGAATTCCTCGAATACCTCCAATTGTCCCTAAGACAAATTGACCGCCATCTGCCGCTGCTCGTTTTGCAATGGTAATAGCCGCTTCATTAAATTGTTGGACCCGTGATTCTAATCCATAGCGAGCTAATTTAATGGCATTTGCACCGTACGTATTCGTTTGAATGATGTCAGCACCAGCTGCAATATATTCTCTATGAATCTTTTCAATTAACTCAGGTCTCTGAACATTCATTTCCTCATGGCAATACTCCAATCCATAGCCATATAGCACTGTGCCTATTGCACCGTCTGCTGTCAATACATGCGTTTTTAACCTTTCAAGCAATCCCATAAAACTAGCCTCTCTTCCTATGTCTCTATATAATAAAAAGCCTTCTTTCATAAAAAAAGAAGGCTTTAACGATTCATCATTGTTGTTCCTTCTCATCTTCGACTCAACGGTCTTCTGGATTTAGCACCTGACAATAAAGTTGGTTGCTGAAGCTTCAATGGGCCAGTCCCTCTGCTTCTCTTGATAAGAATTAAGTATGAATTTTTTAAATAATTAAAAGAATCATATCGTTTACTGACGAATGAGTCAAGACTATTTCACATAACAAAGTTTTTTTCCACTTAAAACCTTAGAAATTGGCAAGTTCCTTCGCAAGCTCTTCACCAATTTTTTTCCCGTTTTGAATGCAAGCACCGATACCTACGCCAAAATATGAGCACCCAGCAATCGATAAATGTGGATACTTTTCATGTAATTCCTGTAGTAATCCTTGTAACGCTTCACGATGAGCTAGATCATATTTAGGCATTTGATCAATCCATTTTGTTACATTCACAACTGTTGGCTGTTCCTCAATTCCTAGGCTTTTCCTCACGTCTTCTAAAGCTACAGCTGCCAATTCTTCATCCGTCATGGCACGTAGTTGCTCATAGGCTGGATTGATGCTCTTATAAAAGAGTCGTACAAGTAATTTATGTTCTTTCGATGTATGCTTCCATTTACGACTCGTCCAGGTTGCTGCATTACAAGTAACATCCGAATTATGCGAAACAATATAGCCCGTTCCATCTGCTGGCAATCTAGAGTCTGGCACATCAAAGCCTAAATAGATGGTAATGGCTGACGCTGTCGTAAATTGGTCAAAATAGCGGTTTAAAGATTCATCCTGTAGTAGATTTTGAACAGCATCATTCGGTAATGCTAAAACGACATAATCTGACTCAATATTTTCACCATTAGCTAAGGAAATTGTGTAGTTTTTATCTTGTTTTTGAACATTTAGAGTAGTAACGCCCTTGATGATTTCTACATCTGATAATGTTTGTTCAAGTCGATCAATTAAAGAAGATAAACCATTTTTAAAGGATATAAATTTTTTGTTCGCTGCTTTAACAAATTGCTCACGATTCGCATCAAATCCTTTAATAATACTTCCATAATTATTCTTATAATCAATTAAATACGGTAAAGTAGAGCCAATGGAAAGCTGATGTAAATCTCCTGAATAAACACCTGCAAGTACTGGTGCAATTTGATTTTTCACCAGTTCCTCCCCTAAATAGTAAGTTAAAAATTCTCCTATTGAACTTTCCTTTGTGAAGCCGTTGTTAGGTAATGTCAAATCCTTTAACGCTTCTTTTTTTCCTTGCTCTGAAATAAGTGTACTTTCTTCTAAGGATGCCAAACTCATCGGTATACCAAATGTTGAATCTGTTGGTATAGCGTGTAACTCATTATTCGTATAAATATAAGAAATACCTGTTTCGTTGTAAACTAGCTCCGCTTCAAAATCAAGCTCCTGTACGAGTTCCATAACGCCTTGATGACGGGCTACAATAGAATCAGCACCTGTTTCCATGATGAAACCTTGTTCATGTGCTGAATATAATTTGCCTCCTAAATATGTATTTTTTTCTACAAGCACTAGACGAACATCTAAATTATTCTCCTTCACTTGACGTTGTAAATAATGCATTGTACATAGTCCTGTAATTCCGCCGCCTAAAACAACAACTGTTTTCATAGTAACCGCCCCTATTTTTAGTTCTTTCTACAGTATAATCTTTTTTTCATTGAAAATTACGTTAAACCCTTTACAAATTTAGCAAAAATAGAGCTATTTCATCAGTGAAATAGCTCTCCTTAGTGTTGAAAAACAAAACAGTCAATTGAAAGGTAGAAATGGATTTCCGTTGCAGTCTACTTGCTTTCCTGTGGGCGAGCGCCGAATCGCTTCCTCCGCTACCGCTCCGTGCAGGGTTTCGCCTGTCTCGCTATCCCACGGGAGTCAAGTAGCCTTCCACTTCAACCCACTAACTTTTTAGCAAAGGTTTTCAAATAAAGTGAAGGTGCTCACTACTCTTTATGAAGAGGTGTTGTCACGCATCACTTCTCCACACTGAAAATAAGAGCTTATCCCCGCTAAGAATACAGATAATAGGCGATTTGATCGCTATGCTACTATGAAAAAAAGTAAAGACACTTTGCAGAATGGATGATTGGAGTGGAGCCAGCGTCACTCCTAGGGGATTTAGCGTCACAGAGGAGACCCTGGAACGAACGGAAGTGAGTGAAGCGGCTCCTCGGACGCCCCCTGGAAAGGACGCTGGCGGAACGGAAATCAACCCCTCACCCTGCAAAGTTGCCTTTTCTGCCGTTGACATCCTCTTTTTTCAACAACATGTAGAGCTATTTCATCAGTGAAATAGCTCTTGCTTTCTGAATCTCTAAAAGATCCATCCTCTATTGCAATATTTACACAACAAACATTTTAATAGGTACTATAGTGTTTAATACTTCTAAAAATACAAATAGATGTAAATGTTAGTAGTCTATCCTTTTAAATTTTGCGCAAAGTTCGCTAATTTTTCTGCTGAATTCGTTACCTCAGTAAATGAAGTGCCTAATTCACTTAATATGCCTACAATTGCTTGTATTTTCGTTGCCATACAATCATTTTGATCTTTTGCTTCTGTCATGGCTCCCAATATACTCGTAAATTGACCTTCAGTTTGTAACATATTTTCCTCACCAGCTGCTACTTCATCTTGAATATTTGTCAAAGAATGCTCTAATTTCTCGGTTCGTTCACCCGTTTTTTTCAATAACAAAGCAACCGCTGTAACTGATTCTTTTGTTTGAATCGATAATTTACGCACTTCGTCAGCCACTACACTAAAGCCCTTCCCTGCTTCCCCAGCGCGTGCTGCTTCAATTGCAGCATTCAAAGCCAACAGATTCGTTTGATTCGCAATATTGGTCACAACACTCATGATTGTTTCCATTTCCCTAGACATACCTGATAATTGTTCAATATTTTCTTCTATATCATGAAGAGAATGAATAATATTGAGCATATTTTGTGATTGATTTTTTAAACGTTCGCGACCCTCAAGTGCTTGATTTTCAGCCAATGTAGACACTTCGAGTGATTTTTTGGCCAATTGTTTAATTTCGTCAGATTGTTTGCTTAAGCAGCAAAATGAATCATTTGTTTCCTGCGAGATTGTTGCAAGAGCTTCCGAAGAATCTACAATTTGTCGTTCAATCGCATCTTTTTCATGCACCATTTTTTCCTTCAGCTGTTCCACCGTGTTTTCAAAAGCTTCTAAAACAAGTTGTTGCTCAAAATTACAAATTTTCGATATAGCTCTGATCGTATTGAATTGATCTTGTGGAAACTCTATATTTTTTTCGACTAAATCAATAAATGATATCGATAAATCTTGGAATGCACAGATATACCACTGTGTTCTAAGCCCAATGTGGACATGCACCTTTGCAATCTTTACACGTCTTTGGTAATACAACTCATCAATGGTTCCGTTAAACATTTCAATAATATGCTGCCGTAATGTTACTTTAAGCTTTTCTACAGAACTATGATGACTAATAATATCTACCAAATGATGCTCTGTTCCTATCATGTTGTAAAAACGGTTTACGATGTGATCTACATTGTCCATAACATATGGCTGGAAAGCTTTTAAATATTGTAAGTCTTTCTTCGTTAAGTTCAGCATATCAATTTGCTTCGCCATTGATTGGCGAGAAGACAAATCCATTTTCACTGTGTATTGCTGTAAATCCAATACCTTCGTCTTTCTCTGTTTTTGAAAAATCACACATCTTCCCTCTTTCATTCCGTTTACTTTCATCAGGCTGAGAAACATCAAATCCCTTTTAACATATTGATGAATACATGAAAAAATACCGATAAAATAACTTTGGCCAGATTTAATGGTTACATCGGTTCGTACAATTTCAAATGACACACTGCCTCCAAAAGTGTGTCGAGTACCCATTTGTTCAATCCTCATAAGGTCATTTGTTCTCAACAAACAGATATAGTCACTACATGACTAGCAGTAAATTTATTTACGTATGCTTCTTTTCAAAATCACTCATATACATTAATCATTTTATAAATGGCTGTCAATCTTATTAATACCATTATTTTACATAAAATGTATAAAAAGTCCTTGTTGTTAAATAAACCGTACTAAACAATAAAAAAGCTACCACAATACTATTCGGTAGCTTTTTTAACCATTTTTTTGTTTATTATGCTTACTTGTTTTATATTTATTCTATTTTTTTATTGGTTATCTTTAATTTTCACTATATTAATATTTTTTACCCTCAACTAACATCTATCTACATACCCATAAACAGTAGTCATTACAAGACTAAAAGACCCATTCGCTACTGCTGTATAAATCATTCTAAAAACCTATACTTTTTAACACTAAATTTACAAACCTTTAAGTTCCTGTAATATTTTAGCCGCTTCTTCGGAGCCAGCATCTGCTGCGAGTCCATACCATTTGATAGCTTCTTTCAGATTTCTATCTATTCCTTTATCTTTATTGAAAATATGTCCTAATTGTAACTTGGCATCCACATCCCCTTGAAGGGCAGCCTGCTTAAACCAATGAATACCTTTTTCAATATTGCGTATTCCTGTTAGACCATTACTCCATATATAGCCTAAATCATAAAAGGCATCTACATGATATTGTTCCGCAGCTCTTTCATACCAAAATAGTCCACGATTGACATCTTTCGCTTGACCTAAGCGCCCCTCTAAATAAATTCCACCAAGTCGATATTGTGCTTCGACATACCCTGCCTCAGCTGATTTTTTATAGGCATTAAAAGCTGCTTCCACATCTATCTCAACGCCTAACCCCTGCTCATAAATAATGCCTAACGTAAACATTGCCTCTGCCACATTCTTTTTTGCAGCATAGTCAAACCATTTTTTTGCTAATGTATAATTCGTTGGTACGCCCTCGCCATTAAAGTACATATCCGCTAAATTATTGGCGGCATCCGCATGTCCCTGTAAAGCCGCTTTTTCATAGTATGAAAAGGCAAGGGAATAATTCTCCTCCATACCTATGCCCCCAAAGCAAAAATTCCCCATCACATATTGAGCATCTGCATTTCCTTGAGCTGCTGCTAGCTCAAACCATTTCAATGATTTTTCTGGTTGAAAATGTTTACCCTCTCTAGAATTATAATATTCTCCCAGTTGATATTGTGCATCTCCATCCTGCTCTTCAACCGCCTCTTTATACAAATCAATAATGACCTCATGATCTAAATCCTCTTCATCTAAAATAGCGATTTGTTCATCTTGATGGCAAAAGTACCACTCGACAATATCAAGCACATCATCTACTACTTCTATACTGTTTTTTAACTTTTCTAGCGAAGAAATTTGCCAGATAAGTATATAGATAGGCTGGGATATGGCATCACGTAAGACATCATCATATTCTGCTAACAGCGTTAATACATTCTCCTGTATGGATTGAGATTGTGCTGTATGGACAATCTGCAAATGGCGCTGTTGCTGTTCTTTTAATAGCCCCCGCACTACTTGATACAGAATTTTCTGCAAGGCTGTTAGGTTAATTTCAGCGAATGTAAGTAATTTTATATTTTGAGCAAACCATGGATCTTCTGTTTGTGTAAGATTTTGTAGGGAATCTATTCGTTCTTTATTTCGCTTGGCTAAAATTTGCTCGTACATTATTTTCCTCCCTTGCACACTATGTAAAAAAACTGCCTTGCCACTATTATATGGAAGACAGTTGAAGTTTGGTTACACATATGCTCTCAATAGTAAGCCTACGAATAGCGTAATAATTAAAAATACTGTGATATGGGTCCATTTATACATTACTAATAAACCTATAAATTCTCGCGTAAATGCATTGGGAACATAGTAAAAAGCTGTCTTTGAGCCAACGCCCTCGGCATCTAATGCTGCTTTCCTAGCATAAATACTTGCGCGAAACACATGAAAATTATTCGTAACAAAAATGGAACGATACTTCTCTTCAGGAGAATGGTGGTCCATCATTTTCTTTGAAAAGATCATATTTTGTTCTGTATTGGCTGAACGATCTTCCATTAGAATCTTGTCAGTCGGAATATGATGAACTTCTATTAAGTATTGTTTCATTGCAAATGCTTCTGATACCTTTTCATCATTTCCTTGACCGCCAGAGACAATGATAAAAGGCTTCTTCGCATACTTTATATATTGCTTTACTGCTTCATCTAAGCGACTTGCTAAAAGCGGAGGTACTCTATCGCCAATTAACCCTGAGCCTAATGCAATGATGTAATTTGGTTCATAACGTATAGGTGTAAAATGATACAATGTCGCATAAGCAAGGACACTAGTATATAAGAACATTGTATAGCCAAAAATCAAAAACGCATAGAAGAAAAGAATATGCCAAAATACATTTTCAATTTGAATAAAAATGACAAATACATACCATATCATCATAATAACAAAACTTAGCCCCAATATGGCTAACATTAAATTACGAAATTTACGCCCTTCCTTTTCTAATAATACTTTACTATTGAAAAACATGGCTATCGATAAAATAAACATAATGCTTGGAAAGCTTCCTAATATAATAAATATCCCCATTTCAGAAATAATTCCCTGATTATTTGGCAGCAATAAAGGATAATGAATAATAAGCGCTCTGACAATATATATACCTATCAGACCAAGAGCTACCGCGTTGAGGAAGCGCCTTTTTTCTGTTAAGTACAAAATGATAAAAATGGTGATGAAGATTGATAAAGTTAGTAGCATCGTTTCACTCCTTTCTATTGCATAATTTCCACAATCATTACATCTGCCACTATTTGTTCATATTTTTTGATATAGCTCAATTATTGAAAGCGTTTGTTTTATTTTTTAATATAGTTCATGTAATATTACTATATAAGAACTAGTTTATGATTAAATTCAAAATTATATTGGAGGAATGTATGTAATGAAAAAAATTCTTGCCGCTCTTTTTGCAGCGACACTGATATTTTCAACTGTTGGTGCAACATTATTTATTACTGATACACCAACGGCAGAAGCAAAATCGTATAAATCGGGTAAAAAAGGCTTCTCTAACAACAATAATAGCTCGAATATCCAAAAATCGAAGGATACTTCTAAAGATCAAAACAATGCAACAACAAATAAAAACAACTCAACATCTACTAATAAAGCAGATACTACTAAAAAAGGTGGCTTTTTCTCAGGCGGTCTGATGAAAGGATTAATGCTTGGTGGACTTGCTGGTTTATTATTCGGTAGTCTATTTGGTGGTATGGGGATATTGGGGAATATTTTAGGTTTACTTATTAACGTGGCAGCAATTGCGGTTATTGTAATGCTTGTTGTAAAAATAATGAATATGTTTAAAGATAAAAAGCGCAAAGAGGAAGCACAATGGCACAAATAATCAACGAACAAGATATTATTAATGCTATTTGTTTATCTCAAGCCTATTATCAAAACATTCGCCCAGAGGATGTTCTTGTTGAATTGACTTACGAAGATGACGCAGGCTTTGGTGCAGAGGTTGAAGTTAATGGTCAAATAGAAGTGCTTAATACAGCAGCCATGATTGGTGCCTTACGTGTTTGGATCAAGGATGTTTTGCATGGTGATCCATTCTCGACAGGGATTGAGCTTGTTTTAGATGACGAAGAAGGCATTATTGCCAAACTATCATAAAAAATAGCAGTACAATGAATCGTCCAAAAGATTCATTGTACTGCTATTTTACTTTTTCAAACGTTTTTTAACCTCTTCTTTTTCTTCCTCATTAAGAGAAAAATCTACGATAGAGCGGCCCAGCATTAATAACATGATAAACATGACTCCTGTACCAACAATTAAATAGATCATTGTAAATACTTTAGAATAAGCTGTTGTTGGGTATAGCCCTGTTTCTACACCTGTTGGAATCAAGCTCACTACAGCAAAATACATGGCATCCAACCAGTACCACCCTTCTGTCCCCTTGTAGAATAGAGTTCCTGATAGAATGATTAAGAATAGTGTAGTAAATAATGATATGAACTGTGGACGTTTAAAGGACCTCCACAAACCTTTTACTAATCTTTTAGCAGATAATATAAATGACAGCATCCCATTCTCCTTTATCGATGGACGTTCAACAGCATAGTTAGACTATACTTCGTTTTTTACGAAAACGTCAAAAGGTAGAGGTGACACTCCCCCTACCTTTTAATTATTATTGAATGAGGTGCTGACTAAGGTTTGTAAATATTTTAGCTGCTTGACCTCTTGTTGTGACAGCCTCTGGTAAGAACTTCTCTCCATCCCCTGTCACGATTCCTAACTCATACAGCATTGTGATTGCACGTTTTGTTTCTGCATTATATGAAGCTACATCTGCAAATGGCACATCACCTTTTGCAATATACGGCTGATTAAATTGCTGCTCATAGGCGCGATGAATCATTAAAGCTAATTGAGCACGTGTCACAGGCTGTCCAGGTTTAAATTTTCCACCCGTTCCCTTGATAAGACCATGTACATATGCAGCCGCAATTTCTGACTGTGTTGCTGCATCATAATTTGTAATATCAGTAAATGGTGCTTTTTCTTCTGTAGTTAAGCCTAAACTTCTTACAAGAATAGCTGCAGCTTGGGCACGTGTAACACTACTCTCAGGTCTAAATGTCCCATCTGTATAGCCATTCATTATACCCGTATCTGCTGCTTTTTGAATATAGTCTTTTGCCCAATGATTCTGTGTATCTGTAAAACTTACTGTTCCTTTCGTAGTGAAAGTAACTGTAGGATTTTGAACACTTTCATTACCAGCAGCATCGATTGCTTTGATGGATACATTGTAGGCTGTATTTTCTGTTAAATCTTCGAGCGTAATCGTAGTAGTATCAGCACTTAATGTTGAAGTTAATTTTCCATTCACATAGACATTGTAATTTGCCACGCCTACATTATCTGTCGCTTCTTGCCAACTAACCTCTACCGTTGTACGATCTTTTATTTCTACTCCAATAGCCTGCGTTACATCCCATAAAGAGCTTGTTTTAATGATTGGTAAAAATGCTTCATTTGCTACCGCTAAATAACCAGCTTCACTTAAATGAATATTTTCTGGGTTTGGTAGATAGTTAGCAACATCCTTTGCAACAACATCATATGTAGGAACAAAAATAGCGCCTGCTTTTTCAGTCGTTGTTTTGATTGTTGAATTCAATGTAGCTAATAACAGTTTAAATTGATTTTGTAAGCTCTCACTATAGTATGGGAAGGAATTATAATAGCCCATCACATATACTTCAGCTTGTGGATTAATCTTTTTGATTTCAGATAGAATAGTAGCAATGTTCGATACAGCTTCTTTAGAAGCTTTTATGATAGCCACAGTGTCAATGCCCGTTGCTTGAGATTCTTTTAATATTGGCAATAAATCATTTGCTCCAGCTGTTAATGTGATGATTTCAGCTTCTTTAATAGAAGCTCGTAACTTTGCTTGTTCCTTTGTATAACCGAAACCAGTCACTGTTTTTGCTACATCATTTTGTAGATCTGCTAAAACATTTTTAGTTGTGTAGCCTGACATAGCAAAGCCCTTATTAAAAGAAGTAAGGAAACCATCTTGCTGTAAAGCCTGTGCAATAAAATCGGTATAACCTAATCCAATTACACCTACTTCATTCATCCCATGCGCTAATGAATCACCAAGTGCAACATAATCGGTCTGTACAACCCAACTTGGTGCTATGTGGTCACCTTGTATTTCTTCTGCATTAGCTGCTACAGGTATAGCTAATTGCAAAGCCAATATACTTGAGGCTAAAAAACGAAATTTCTTTGATAATCGCATTTACTCTCTCCTCCACTTATAAAATAGTCATTGTTTTCACTATTTTACTAGAGGAGCGTTAAAAATAGGTTAAATTACAACAATCTTTTTGAAACTTTTCATTTTTTATCTAGTCAATCTGTATCTTTCCATAAATTCCACCTCCACCAACTTCGATGGCTAATTGACCCGTTCTCGCTAAATCGATTAATTGGGCTATTTTACGTGGCACAATTTGTTCAAGTTGATCTACTGTTACACGATGCAAAATATTCATTTCTGTACCAAATGCTTCGATTAAACGTTCCATCATTTTAGGTCCAACACCTGGAATGAAATCAAGTGGTACCTGATGAATATAAGGTGGTCTATTTCGCTCATTGGGGATATCTTCAGATAACTCCTGTATACGTGTAGCTACTCCCTTGATGATTTGAGTACTTCCACAGACTGTACAAACCGCAGCTTCTTTACTTAGCTGTTCACTACATTTTGCACAAACTGTTTGATGATATTTGCCAAGCAAAGGATTTAAGCCATAATTAGCTATTACCGCTCGCCCCTGTTGCTCATGTAGGGCCATTTTTAATTCCACAAAATTCGCTTCTGCTAATCGTAACTTCTGATACTCTCTTGCCAGTTTTCCAAGCGAATGAGCATCAGAATTGCTAACGAATGTATATGCTTGTAACTCTTTGATATGACTTACCATATTTGTATCAGAGCTTAAACCTAGTTCAATGCCATCGATCAGGTGTGGATCAAAGACTTCAGTTAAACTACGACGGACCCCTTTGCCAAACAAGCTTTTAAATGGTGTAAATACATGTGCAGGGATAAAAATCCCTTCCAATTCATGCACCTTTTGCTGCAAGGTCTGGCCGTCACAATAAATACGCTGTGAACTTAAATGGATATTTTTCATATGTTGTGACATCCAGTCTGAGAACTGCCTCATAAGCTTTAGTGTAGGAAAGTAAGCAAGCACATGAATAGGACCATGACAATGTTGATCATAAATTTCAATTTCCGATCCTGGAATCAAAGTTGTTTCTTGAAAACGTAGACCACCTTCTTTTAGTTCTTGCAGTTCACCATGTGCAATCATCTCCATCATTTCTTCAATTACGTCTGGGGAGTGACAATCAATGATCCCAATAATATCTAATCCTTTTCTCGCACTAGCCGTCTCTAAAATTCGTGCTAATGTTAACGTTTTACTGCCAGTAATTTTCACTGCTCTTCCACTAGAAGTACGTCCAATATGAATATGTAAATCCGCATAGAATTCTTTCAATCCAATCACTCCTTTTAGTACGTCTATAAAATGAAAATACCTTACATTACTGCAAGGCATTTCTCACTTTATTATGATGGATGATTTTGAGTAGTGCTATTATTTGCCTCAAAAGCGCCAGAACCATGTGATGGTGTGGAGGAAGCATCATAGGCAACTAATGTCACACCAATCTTTTTTTCAAGCTCATTAATTTTTTCGAGTTGCTGCGGGTCTAATTGTGCAAACTTAATTTCTTTCATGATCATCAATCCTTTCAATCATAAAATTCCCCGAAATATAGAAAATATACTCCTGCTCCGCATAATGGTGTCTGATTGTATAATGGCGTTTCAAACGAACATTGAACAAAAAAAATGACTGATTATCAGTCATTTTTTTGTTGACATTGGTTTTCTTATTCTGTAACATACTAAATAAGTAAGGCAAAAGTGAGGGATTGCATGTCAAAGGAAGAAAAAATTATTCAAGCTGCCATTGAGGTTTTTCGTGAAAAAGGAATAGAAAAAACAAAGGTTTCAGATATCGTTAAAGCTGCTGGGATCGCTCAAGGAACATTTTATCTTTATTTCCCATCACGCCTTTCTGTTATGCCTGCTATTGCAAAAAATATGGTAGAAAGAATTATAGCTACCTTAGACGAAGGTATTTCAAGTCATAGGCCTTTTGAACAGCAACTTGAAGAGGTTGTGGAAATGGTTTTCTTAATAACGAAAGAATATGGAGATATCGTTGCCCTTATTTATGCGGGTATTGCACAAACAGAGCATTTAAAAGAATGGGAAAGTATCTATGCTCCCTATTATGACTGGATGAGTCATTTCTTACTATCTGGCCAGCAACAAGGAATGATACGTGATTCTATTGATCCAACTCGTTCAGCTAAACTGATGATTGGTCTAATTGAATCTGCTGCCGAACAAATTTATTTATTTGATGATAGCAAGGATGAAACAATGAAATTGCTCAAGCTGGAGCTTATCGATTTCCTATATCATGCACTTGGCCTACGTCACCCATAAAGTGACGTTCTCTTTTATTCTAAAAATGACTGAACGTCAGTCATTTAATCTTATCCCATGAAAGGATTTTAATGATGAAAAAAGAATGGATGTACGTCGTATTAACAAGTTTATTTGAATTGCTTTGGGTATTTGGCTTTAATGTTGCAAGCTCATGGTGGCACTGGATAATTATTGTGACAATCATTGCTATAGATTTTCACTTCTTATCGAAGGCTTGTGAGAGCTTACCTACTGGAACAGTCTATGCTATTTTCGCCGGAGCAGGTGCAATCGGTACTACATTAATGGATATTTTCATTTTCGAAGGAGAGTTTAATGCCATTAAAGGACTGTTTATGTTTATTTTAATATTAGGTGTGATTGGTCTAAAATTAGCGGATAATTCCTCTAAAGAGCAAGATCAAACGAAAGGAGCGAATGTATAATGGGTTGGGTATTTATTATTTTAGCTGCATTGTCTGAAATTATAGGTGTAATCGGCTTACGCTTCTATAGTCAGCATAAAACAATACGAAACTTTATTTTATATATTGGTGGCTTTGGTGTGTCCTTTGCTCTTTTATATGCATCTTTCAACTATTTACAGTTAAGTATTGCCTATGTAGTATGGGTAGGAATTGGCACTGTTGGAGCTGTGCTAGTAAATATCATTTTCTTTGGTGAATCCAAAAATCTATCACGTATTATTAGTATCCTAGCGATTATCATAGGTGTAGCAGGCTTAAAAGCAGTATCTTAATGTTTCTACAATAAAGGACGCCACTCTTAAATCGGAGGCGTCCTTTATTCATTTTATTTAATATGGCATGGCGAAGAAGTATTGAAGTAATTAAGATAAAAATTCGTAGATTCCATCCGCAATAAACTCTGCTGGACCACGCATCCAGATATGGTCATTTTCGGCCCATCGTATGACTAAATCACCACCACTAAGTTGGACTACTATCTCTTCTTCCTTCTGACAAAAACCATTTAATATAGCAGCCACTACCGCTGCACAAGCACCTGTCCCACATGCCTCTGTTATACCTGAACCTCGCTCCCAAACTCGGCATTTTAATGCTTTCGCATGAACGACCTCTACGAATTCAACATTGCTATGATGAGGAAATCTCACATCATTTGCTATAATCCCCCCTAATGTTTTTAGTGGTGCCTGTTCTATAGCATTCACAAAAATGACGGCATTTGGATTCCCCAAAAACAACGCCGTTACCAAAAGAGATTGTTGGGGTAACGGAAATACCTCATTGATGACATGTTCATTTGGGTTTCCTAGCATCGGAATGTCTTTGCGCAATAAGAGAGGTTTGCCCATATCGACAATCACTTCTATAACACTATTGTTTTGAACCACTACCTGTGCCAGCATAATTCCGGATTTTGTTTCAATCGTAATTAGCTCTTTTCGCATAATATGACGGTCAAAGATATACTTAGCAACACAGCGAAGACCATTACCGCAATTTGTCCCCTCAGAGCCATCTTTATTAAAAATACGCATACAACAGTCAGCAATTTTGGATGGTTGGATAATAATTAATCCATCTGAGCCAATACCTGTATGAACATTGGCCATTTTCTGAGCCAATTCAAAAAAGATATCTTCCTTGTAATCATATTGAAAAAGATCAAGATAGATATAGCTGTTGCCAATACCATGCATTTTCGTAAAGGCTATTTGCATACAGTCACTCCCTATAAAGGATGTTATATGTATTTAAATAGAAGATCTTGCTTTCCTAAACTTGGCTGACCTTCTTCGCAAATTGGTCAGGGACATATGTGAGATAAGGCTTACCTGTCAGTGAGTGTGTTTGAATATCGGCAAAGACACCAAATACATCTTGCAACAATGCTGGCGTCAGCACTTCCTCTGGTGTACCATGACAAACGATCCGCCCTTGCTGTAAAACGTAAATTTGATCGCAGTACATAGCAGCGATATTCAAGTCATGCAAAGCTGCCACTACGGTTAAATGTAAGGTCTGAATTAAATCCATGAGTTGAAGTTGATGTTGAATATCTAAATGATTCGTCGGCTCATCTAATATTAGTACCTGTGCTTGTTGAGCGAGTGCTCGTGCAACCATTACGCGCTTTTTCTCGCCTCCTGAAAGAGAGCTAAAGCTTCGTTTCTCTAAATGAGATATACCCGTTTGTCTAAGAGCATCTTTAACAATTTGGAAATCTTGCTCTTGATCAAGCTCTAATAGCTTTTTATGTGGCGTTCTCCCCATACTGACTAAATCATGCACAGTGAAATCAAATAAAACGGGTGTTTCTTGGCTAACAACGGCCAAATTTTTTGCAATTGCTTTACTTGTTTGCTTTAAAATATCCTGCTCATTTAATAATACCGTACCGCTTTCGGGTTTTAGGAGACGATACATATTTTTTAACAATGTTGATTTTCCGCTTCCATTAGGGCCAATTAATCCAACAAATTGCTTTTCTTTTATTTGAATACTTACATCATGTAGTATACGCTGATCGTAAATGGAGAATGATACTTGTTTCGCTTCTAATGTCATGGAAATTAATCTCCTTCACCGAAAGAATAGTTGTTACGACGGAGTAGCCAAATGAAAAATGGTCCTCCACAAAAAGCTGTAATAATACCAATTGGCATTTCCTGAGGAGCGATGATGATTCGAGCAAAGGCATCTGCCCACACTAAGAATATTCCACCTATTAAAGCACTAATAGGTATTACATATTTATAGTTTGAGCCCACAATTAATCGCACAATATGGGGAATAATTAATCCCACAAATCCAATAGAACCACTAACTGCGACAAGCACACCTGTTAACAGAGAAACGAGTAATATTAGCTGGATACGAAATTGCTGAAGATTCACGCCTAATGTCACTGCCGCCTCTTCCCCCAGTAATAATAAATTTAAATTGCGATAGTGTAGCCACAGTAGCCCAAATACAACGAAGAATACGAAAGCTGGAATCACAATATTATTCCATTTAGCTCCAGCTAAACTACCTAGCATCCAAAACATAACAGCCTTTAAAGCCCCTTCTTGCTTTGACATCATTAAAATAAAGTTAGAGATAGCCGTTAAGATAAAGGACACAGCCATACCTGCCAATAGCAAGCGGAAAATAGAGACACGTCCACCAACACGTGATAAGAAAAAAACAAGTGCAATGGCAAGTAATGACCCAAGAAATGCGGATACTGACAGAGCGTAAATCCCTAAAAATGAAAAGGCCCCTAAAATAATTACAGAAGTAGCTCCGACAGCTGCCCCTGAAGAAATTCCTAGAATATACGGGTCAGCAATGGAATTTCGTACAAGCGCCTGAATCGCTGCCCCCGCAATGGCTAACCCCGCTCCAACAATAGCAGCTAGCAAAACACGAGGTGCTCTTATTTGCCAAATGATGATTTCCTGTGAGCGACTCCAATCTTGTTCGATAGCATTTTGTATAAAAGGAATTTTAGAAAGAATAACTTTCCATACATATAATGGTGTAACTGAAACAGAGCCAACCATTACAGCAAATGTCATTGAAACAATTAATACCATGAAAAGTACAAAGGAAAATAACATAAATTTTTTATTCATCTGTTTTAAACTCCTACTGAATATTGATGAATGAAGCAATAAAAAAAGGTATTCCATGCGAAAATACACATAGAAATACCCTAGATTAAACAAAGTCAGAAAATATCCAGCTATTGTCCGTAATTGCTTGCATCCTCGTGGGCATTACAGGTATTACTAACTGGCAGGTCTCCTGGCTTCGATTCAACATCCTATAATTGCCTTCCCATTCTTACACAGTGGCAAATAATATTATAGGATTCCTCGTTACAGTTGCGGGACAGCATCGGACTTCCACCGACTTCCCTTTTAAGTGACATTCAAAAATATCACACCAATAGTATTTGAAGTTATAAAATTGTGACGATTCTATCATACATTTTTATAGATAGTTAGTCTACATAGAAATGCATCTAGCATTTGAGTTAACTAATTTTAATAATAAGGTTGACACAGATACTTTCGTTTTTTACACTAGCTGTAATAACTTTTAAAACGAGGTGAAATCATGGCAACTGTTACACAACATAGTCATCATAAATTAAGAACTGTCGACATTACCTATATTGGATTATTTTCAACGCTAATGATGGTGGGTGCTAATATCACTTCCTTTGCACCCTTTATGGTAGTTGGTGGTGTACCCATTACGCTTCAAACCTTTTTTGCGATTTTAGCAGGGCTTATTCTTGGTAGTAGAAAAGGTGCGCTCGCCTGTACAATTTATATGTGTGTGGGTTTGGCAGGAGCACCTGTCTTTGCTCGCTTTGGTGGTGGAATTGGTCAAATTTTAAGTCCTACCTTTGGGTTTATTATTACATTTATTTTAGCGGCATTTGTTGCAGGGTGGATCGTGGAACGAAGCGGGACAAAGAAAAGCTTTATCGTAGCTGCTTTAGTAGCAACGGCTATAAATTATTTGATAGGAACAAATTGGATGTTTTTTGCATACAAGCTTTGGGCGAGTGCGCCAGAGAATTTTTCTTATAAGCTAGCTTGGCTTTGGATGATGCCTCCACTACCAAAAGATATTATTTTAGCCATTTTTGCTGGTATCTTCGCGTATAGATTACAAAAAACATTGAAAATCATGCCCATTCAATAACATATCTCTTCACTTCTTTCGTGTCAGACTAGAGGAAAATTTATTCATAGGTCATGTCCATCATTTCTGCACATTTATTTGCTACAGTAAGGGCAAATAGTGAGGAGGATATCACATGACATTCAATAGAAGATGGTCAATCGGACTATTATCAGTAGTCGCTCTAATTAGTTTATCGGCTTGTACAGAGGATCAAACAAAGCCTGCATCCACTTCTGTGGATACTTCTGAAGAAATCGATCATTCTGCGATGAACCATTCAAGTTCTGGCGAAATACCGGCAACCTTAAAAAAAGCTGAAAACCCGAAATTTCCTGTGGGGAGTACAGCCATTATTACAGATGGACATATGGACGGTATGAAAGGAGCCGAAGCAACAATAGTAGGTGCCTATAATACGACTGCCTATGTTATTTCCTATGAGCCCACATCTGGTGGAAAGCGTATAGAAAAGCATAAGTGGGTGATTCATGAAGAATTGATTGACCCACAAGAAGCACCACTGGCTCCTGGAACAGAAGTAAAAACGGATGCAGCACATATGGAAGGTATGGAAAGTGCGACTGTCCTTATTGATGAGGCTGTGCAAACAACTGTATATATGGTTGATTATACTTCCACTACAAGTGGTGAAGCTGTAAAAAATCATAAATGGGTAACAGAAGAAGAGCTTAGCCCAAAATAATAGAAATAACCTCTACCTTCAATTCTGGTAGAGGTTATTTTTAGCTCTTATGCTCCATTGGCTTTCTATTTGCAGACTTATGCCATTTATAGCCGATGCCCCAAACAGTTTGCAAGTAATCATCTGCAGGGAAACCACTTTTTCTTAATTTTTCTCTTAAATTACGCACATGTGAATCAATGGTACGATCTTCAATCGTCACATTATATCCCCAAACTGTATGGATAAGGTGTTCTCTAGAAAATGCTCTATTTTGATGATCTAAAAATAGGGCAAGCATGGCAAATTCCTTTGGTGTTAATGGAATTGCCTTATGTTGAAAATATACTTCAAAGGACTCTCTATCTAAACAAAGCCCTTCAAAGTTAATTACTTTTTCTTCTGATTTCGATCTTCTTAATACAGCATGTATTCGTGCTAATAACTCTTCCTCATCAAAAGGCTTTAATATGTAGTCATCAGCACCAAGGTTTAAGCCTTTTACAATATCAGCATGTTCTCCTTTTGCAGTAAGCATAATGATCGGGACATCCCAAAATTTCCTAATTTCCTGACAAACCTGCCATCCATCCATCTCTGGCATCATAATATCCAAAAGAACTAAATCCACATGCTCTTCTTCTAAAAAATCCAATGCCTCTTGAATGGAAGACATGGCTCTACAAAGAAATAGTGGTTCTAAATAAAGGGTTAATAACTCTAACATTCTTGGCTCATCATCAATGCATAAAATTGTTTTCATTCATTTCTACTCCTTTAAATGATAATTCAAAAGTAGTCCCTTTATTTATTTCACTACTAACCTTTATTTCTCCACCATGCGCTTGTACAAGTTCCTTGACAATAGCAAGCCCTAGTCCAGAACCACCTAAAGCACGACTACGGGATTTTTCCACACGATAAAACCGATCAAAAATATATGGTAAATCCTTCTTTGGTATTCCTTTACCTGTATCTTCAACAATGATGCTTAAAACTTCATTGTGTTTTTTTACAGTGACGGTAGTCGTATCTCCTGGCACACAATAGATTAATGCGTTATTTAATAGATTAATCAGGATTTGCTCCAGTCTTGCTTCATCGGCACATAGTGTTAAGCCATTATCACAACGTACAACAAAATAGATACCTTTATCTTGAAAAGCAGGGCTTAATTTTTCTTCAATGCTTGTAAAAAACGAATCTAAATGTAAGTAATGTTTTTCAATTACAAATGAGTTTTCATCCATTTTTGCTAAATCAAATAAGTCTTTGATTAACCGAGAAAGTCTATTGGTTTCTTCTATTATAATAGTTAAATACTTTTGACGATCCTGCTCTGTTAAATCCCGTTTCGCAAGAATGTCTGTATAGCCTTTAATAAAGGTTAGCGGTGTGCGAAGCTCATGTGCAATACTCGATAAAAACTCCTTACGCTCTTGCCTTAAATGATTTAAATCATTCGATAGTAGCTGTATCGCATTCGATAAATCTCCAAGTTCATCTTTTCCATTCGTAGAAAGAGCGACTGTAAAATCACCCTTACTCATTTTCAATGTAGCCTCTTTCATCTGAATAAGTGGTTTAGCAAGCTTCCGAGATAGAACAATAATGACTGCAATGCTGACAAGACCAGATACAATACCCACAATGAGAAAATGCTTATTGAGACGTTTCATTAATGCATGGATGGAATCGGTATTTTGAAACATAAATACATAGCCAATCGTTACTTGCTGATTTTGAATAGGGCTTATCGTAGCAATAGCTTGAACCTTTTGCCAATTGTCTTGTAAAACTCTTCCCTCATAAGGTATATTCCCCTCTGTCTTACGAAATAGATCCCTGATTTCTAGATGTGGTTGTGAGGAGGCAAGGATTGTTCCTTCAAGGTCAGTTACCACTACGTCTGTACTTGCTTCCGATTCCATAAGAACGACATGTGCTAGTGTTTCATTATTGAAGTTCTGTTCTAATATAGTACGATGTGAGTTTCCTCTCGCTTGCAAACTGGCTAATTCCTCTTCCACTCTAGAATTGGTCAAGGAAACATGCAAAAAAAACATCATAAATGTTTCGATACAAAACAATGTGATGAAAAAGATGATGCCAAGCTTTAGTGATAATTTTCTCATCCGTAACCACCAATTTAGAATTTCTTAAAAGTATAACGTGAAAGTGTGAAGATTTCATGCAGAAGGAGCATCTTTCCAAACAAAAAATGCCCATAAGTATATTGTATACTTATGGGTCAGATTTTAATTAAATGTATTTTTTTGCCCAGTTTAAGAAGTTATCAATGACTACGTCAAGGAATTTCACTGTACCTTCATCAGTTAAATTGCCTTCTGCATCAAATTTAGTGTGAACAGCACCAATATAAACGTCATTGCCGCTTAGTAATGGTGAGTTAATGCCAGGAGAGAACAAAATATCACGTAAATGTAATTGTGCTTTTACAGTACCTAAGTTCCCCATTGATGCACCCATGATGATAGATGGTTTGCCAATCATTACTTTATCTACACGAGATAGCCAATCAATAGCATTGACCATAACCCCTGGAACAGTACCATTATATTCTGGTGTAACCCAAAGTACAGCGTCTGCAGCTTTTACTTTTGCTTTAAAATCAAGAACTGCTTGTGGAGCCTCATTTTCGATATCTTGATTATACATTGGTAGGTCCTTTAAGCTTAAAACTTCAAGGTCTAACTTTTCTGTATAACGTTTTTGAATAAATTGAGCTAATTGCATATTATAAGATTCTTTACGGATACTACCTACGATTGCTACTACCTTCATGATGTTTCCTCCTAAATGTACATTATTCATAGTATTTGTATAGCTATTGTATTTTATACCATTTTAATAATAAATGGCAAATTCTTCAACTGGCTTACGATATCCACGTAATCGACGACTGCTTTCTTTTTCTTTCCCAATAGTGATCATTAGAGCAATTTCATGTGTTTCTGGTACATTGAAAAGCTCACGCATTTTTTGATTATCAAAGCCGATCATTGGACAAGTATCCCAGCCACGATTTTTAGCAGCTAGCATGAATAACATAGCAGACAAAGATGCATTCCGAATGGCTTCATCCTTCATAAATGCTTCACCGCGGTCTTCATAAAATTTTGTATTCTCTACTACAATATCTTCTAGTTCGCCAGCTGTAATTATACCTAAATCCACCATGCCTTGACTTAGTTCAGCAGTATTCTTATAAGCTTCCTTGTCACCTAATACAAGAATTACTCCTGAAGCTGAATGCACTTTATATTGACCAAATGCCGCCTCTCTCACCTTTTCTTTCATATCCTCATCCAGCACAACGATATAATTGGCATGCTGTAAGTTAAATGCTGATGGGGCAAGCTTGACATCCTCCAAAATAGGACGTATGTCATCCTCAGTCATCTTAACGTCCTTGATAAAATTATTAGCAGAGCGACGCTTATCTATCAGCTTGGAAAATTCCATTTTTTTATCCCCCAATACAGTTATGTATTCATCCAGTGAGGCTTTTCTTTCCCAACTGGATGAAATTATGTTACTCATATTCTTTATCGAACATAATAGAACTTCTTACAGTGTCAATTGGGCGAACAAGACTTTCAATCTGTTCACGTTTTGGTTCTAAAAACGGTGGTAATGATAGTTTTTCTCCTAATGTTTCATATGGCTCATCGCCCATAAATCCTGGACCATCTGTAGCCAATTCAAATAAAATCTGCGGAGCTACACGTGCATACAATGATTCAAAGAAATGACGATTTACATAGCCAGAAGTGTGGAAACCAAAGCTTTCGAAACGTGTAGTCCATTCATCTAATACCGCACGATCCTCTACACGAAAGGCTGCATGGTGAACAGTACCAAAACCTTGACGAGCAACGGGTAACACCGTGTTATGTTCGACAATAATCTGGGCGCCATTTCCTCCCTCACCTACTTCAAATAAATGAAAGTCTCCTTCTTCTGCAATCTCTGTAAAGAGCATTACCTTTTCTAACACATCTTTAAAGTATTTAAAATTAGCTACACGGACAAATACTGGCCCTAAACCTGTAATAGCATTTTCAAGTGGGATGGGTCCATCCTGCCAAGGCGTACCTGCTGCCACACCTGTATTATGCTCATCAGAAATAAGCTGATAGTGCTGATCATCAAAATCTACGAAAGATAGTGTTTTCTTACCAAACTGTTCTTTCATACCAGTATGTTTCACATTTAAACGATCGAAGCGCTTTACCCAATAATCTAAAGCAGCATCCGTTGGTACACGGAAAGAAGTCTTTGAAATTTCATTTGTACCATGTACACCTTTTGGGATGTTAGGGAAATCAAAGAACGTCATATCTGTACCTGCACTACCTTTATCATCTGCAAAGAATAAATGATATGTTTGAATATCATCCTGATTAACTGTTTTCTTCACTAAGCGCATTCCTAATACATAGGTGAAGAATTTATAGTTTTCTTCAGCACTACTTGTGATGGCCGTAACATGGTGTACACCTTTTAAATGATTCATAGAATGCTCCTCCTATTTATCTCGATATCGAGATATATGTGTAAAAATTTTTTATTGGTCAGTGGCGTTCTTGCCAACTTTTTTAAGTGATAAAATCATGTTGTCCAGCTCATGAGATTCCAATATTTCAAATATCTCATTTATTTTTTGTTCATGCTTAGGAAAAATTTCTTCCATCAAAGCCTGTCCCTCAAGCGTTAGTAATACGTACGTAACACGTCGATCTCTTGGACACGCCTTACGATATACATAGCCTTTTTGCTCGAGCTTATCAATCACATAAGTAATACTACTGCTTGCAATTAATATTTTTTTACCAATCATTTGAATAGGTTGCTCTCCACGATGGTACAAAAATTCAAGAACCGAAAATTCGGTTTGATTTAAATCGTATTGAAGTAAATCTCTTTTAGTTGCATCTTGAATCGTTTGATATGCTCGGAACAAGACCGTAAATGCTTTTAAGTTACGATTATTTTCCTTCATACGACTCCCTCTTTTTACTTCGAATTTAATTATCTTTAATTCGAGATAATAATAACATATACAATTTTAAACAGCAATCATTTTGTTTCATCATGTTTGTCATCTTCTTGTTTGGGTAGAAGGTAGTTGTAACTTATAAAGGAGGATTCTAAATGATAAAAGATGTAAACCAAAAACAACAACAGCTAGAAGCATTCCGAGTAAGTGATAAAGATCAACCTCTCACGACCAATCAAGGATTAAAGATATCAGAAGATGAACATTCACTAAAAGCAGGTGAGCGAGGACCCACTTTACTAGAGGATTTTCATTTTCGTGAAAAAATGACCCACTTTGACCATGAACGAATTCCTGAACGAGTAGTACACGCACGTGGCTCAGCAGCTCATGGAATTTTTAAAACATATGAATGTGCAAGTGATATTACAAAGGCTCAATTTTTAAATGGGAAAGGAACTAAAACCCCTGTATTTGTTCGCTTCTCTACCGTTGCAGGGTCAAAAGGATCTGCAGATACCGTCCGTGACGCACGCGGCTTTGCTACCAAGTTTTATACACAAGAGGGTAATTATGATTTAGTAGGAAATAATATTCCTGTATTTTTTATTCAAGATGCTATTAAATTCCCCGATTTTATACACGCCGTAAAGCCTGAACCAAATAACGAAATTCCCCAAGCACAAAGTGCCCATGATACATTTTGGGATTTCATTGCAAATAATCAGGAGTCTGCTCATATGGTCATGTGGCATATGTCAGATAGATCGATCCCACGAAGCTATCGAATGATGGAGGGGTTTGGTGTGAATACTTATCGCTTTGTCAACGCCGAAGGAAAAGCCCACTTTGTTAAATTTCATTGGAAACCTGTACTTGGGGTAAAATCTTTAGTTTGGGATGAAGCACAAATCATCGCTGGAAAAGACCCTGATTTTCATCGCAGAGATTTATGGGAATCGATTGAACGTGGGTATTTCCCAGAGTGGGAACTTGGTGTTCAACTTATTCCTGTTGAAGATGAATTTAAATTTAGCTTTGATATTCTCGATGCCACTAAAATATGGCCCGAAGAAGAGGTTCCTGTACGCCTTCTTGGGAAAATGACATTGAACAAAAACACGGATAACTTCTTTGCAGAAACGGAACAAGTTGCATTTCATGTTGGTCACGTTGTACCTGGAATTGATTTTTCAAATGATCCATTATTACAAGGTCGCTTATTCTCCTACACAGATACGCAGTTAATAAGACTGGGAGGACCAAATTCCCATGAACTTCCTATTAATAAACCGATCTGTCCATTCCATAATAACCAACGAGATGGCTATGGCCGACAAACCATTAATGTGGGACAAGTTAGCTACCATAAAAATTCCTTAGCCAATAATACACCACACCCTGTTTCTGAAGCAGATGGTGGCTATAAGCATTATGAAGAAAAAGTCGAAGGGCATAAAGTACGTGCACGTAGTGAGAGCTTTAACGACCATTTTTCACAAGCACGATTATTCTGGCTTAGTATGACAGATATTGAGAAAAAGCATATTATCGATGCCTTTAGCTTTGAACTTGGCAAGGTAAAAAATAAAGCGATTCGTAAACAAGTTGTAGACATGTTCGCTCATGTCAGTTACTCACTTGCTTCAGCTATTGCTGAACGAATTGGTATAGTTCCCCCTATAGAAGTGGAAGTACCGCATATTCACCAAACTTCTCCAGCTGTTAGCCAAGTAATCAATGCAAAGGAAAGTGTCCAATCTAATAAAGTAGCTGTAGTGGTTACAGAAAATAGTAGTGAAAATTTAAACGAACTTATTGCTACATTTTTAAGTGAAAATATAGTAGTTGAGCTAGTAAGTACTAAGCAAGGCATAGTAAGTGGCTATGAAATTCACGAAACATTTGCTACAACCTCCTCAGTTCTTTATGATGGCGTTTATGTTACAGGAGCCTTTCAAGATTCCTATCAACAAGCAAAAGCAGAACGGTTTATTGAACAAGCCTATCAGCACTGCAAAACAATAGGTTATACGAAAAATGTTTCGTTTTTACAGCATATTGCTAATAAAAATGGGGTTGCAAGCGATCCAAAATCTTTCGTACATGCCCTTGCTAAACATCGACATTGGGTACGTGAATGTAAATGAATAAAAAGCCAGCTAACTGATTAAATCAGCTAGCTGGCTCATAGTGTTGAAAAACAAAACAATCCATAGAATTTTTATGGAAGGTGAAAATGAATTTCCGTTGCAGGCTACTTGCTTTCCTGTGGGCGAGCGCCGAATCGCTTCCTCCGCTACCGCTCCGTTTAGAGTTTTGCCTGTCTCGCTATCCCACGGGAGTCAAGTAGCCCTCCACTCCAATCCACAAAAGTGTTACCTTTTTAGCAAAGGTTTTCAAATAAAGTGAAGGTGTTCTCTACTCTTTATGAAGAGGTATTGTCACGCATCACTTCTCCACATTGAAAATAAGAGTTTATCCCCTCTAAGAATACAGATAATGGGCTATTTGATTGCTATGCTAGTATGAAAAAAGTAAAGACATTTTGCAGAATGGTTGATTGGAGTGGAGACAGCGTCACTCCTAGGGGATTTAGCGTCACAGATGAGACCCTGGAGCGAACGTTAGTGAGTGAAGCGGCTCATCGGACGCCCCCTGGAAAGGACGCTGGCGGAACGGAAATCAACCCCTCACCTTGCAAAGTTACTTTTTCTTCCGTTGACATCATCTTTTTTCAACAACATAAGCCAGCTAACTGATTCAATCAGCTAGCTGGCTTTTTTCTATTATTTAATTCGTTTAAATTCCTTTTCATTGCCGTCTACAAATTCGACATCCACTTCAATGGATTGATAGTTATCTTCAATATTGAATACTTTGATTACTTGATCAATCACTTCATCATTAGGTGTTGTAGAATCAAAATTCAACTGCTTAAATAACGGCTCTAATTTAGTATACGCTTCATCACCCTGTAGTTTTTCATTTTTTCGATCATCCTGTAACTTTGCCTCTATGCCTGTTTTTTTATCCTCATATTCTACCTCATAAGACTCCGTTGCAGAGTAGTCAACGTCTAATGAAAACTCTATAAAATTGAAGGTCACTTGGTCAGTTGGTGTATCACCAGTTTGTTGAGTAGCATTTTGATCTGCTGGTGCATTTGCTGGCACATCCTTTACCTCATCCTTATTACAGCCGTAAAGAATAATAGTCATTAAAGGAATCGCTAAGATAAATTTCAATTTCAATTGATTCACTCCTTTCTTACATATTACTTCCCTATTCTTCTACAAACTAACCTAAAAAAAAGGGCATCTCCTACAATGAGGAGATACCCTTTTCGTGGAATACGACTTAATAATAGAAGTTACGATCCACTTTATTTTCTTGAATTGCTTTTGCTAAACGAACTGTTGACACAGCCAAATCGGCATATGACACACTCTTAGTAGCATTAAAGTTATTTTGCTGTGTATCAATTAGACCCATCCCATTTGCTATTGCTATATAGCCTGTATACGCTGGATCAATAGACGCTGCATCCGCAAAGTTTAATTTGTAAATATCCTTATACTTTGCAACATTCTCCAATTGCATTACTTTAACAGCCCAAACTGCTAGCTCTTGGCGAGTTAATGTTTCATCCAAAGCGAATTGGTTCGCTGGCTGTAAAATTCCCA
Source organism: Lysinibacillus sp. FSL K6-0057 (assembly GCF_038630885.1). Classification (NCBI taxonomy): domain Bacteria; kingdom Bacillati; phylum Bacillota; class Bacilli; order Caryophanales; family Bacillaceae; genus Lysinibacillus; species Lysinibacillus sp. FSL K6-0057. Next base: position 4,493,155 of record NZ_CP152047.1, read on the forward strand.
TTCTAACAGCTTGTTCAACCACTCCATATAATGGATGGTTTTTATCGATATTGCTGAAGGATTGCTTTTCTCCTTCGCCGCTACCAAAATAGCCATATGTTAAAGATTTTAGTAGAATCTTTAATGCTTCTCCCTTTGTTACAGCAGCATCAGCATTAAAGTTTGCTATATCTTTTACCTCTAATACATTTTGATTTAAAAGATAATTTAATTCATTAGCTGCAGTTGGATGTGAAATGGATGGCTTCTCTTTGGAGCCATCTACCTGATACAACCATTCACCGGTAATTGCATCAATCTGATTATCTAAACTACCATTGTAAGTTGGAGCATAGATTAGATCATAATGTTGTTTACCTTCAGTATCTTGTTTTGCATATTGTAGCTGTAATGTAAGTGCCTTACTATAAGCTTCTTTAGCTTTATCAGCTGAGATTACCTGGCTGATAGATGGCCAATTATTAATCTTTTGTTTATTAACATTCAATGAACGTAATGACCCATCAGAGCCAATACCTACGTATATTTCATCTCCAACAACCGCAATCCCATTTACGATACGTGGGAAGGAGAAGTAATAATCTTTACTATAGTCATCATGTACAGCATCATCGATTGGCATCGAATACTCATGTAAATAGGATGGAGCCCATTGCTTTAAGTATTCAACCGCCTTTGCCAATGCAGCATCCTTAGAAATAGTATTTGTTTTGTCGGTGTTTGTAAAATCTCTCCTTAAATCATGGTACTGCACGATTTCGCCTGTTGCCTTATTAATTTCGAAAGAGGTACCGGAACCACCATTATTGTACATATACATGTAATTTACTGTATAAACCGTCTCGCCACTTTCATTTTCTCGTTCATCAACCATATCAATAGAGAGTTTTGCCTTGTCTTCATCAACCTTTAAGAAATTTTTAGCGAATTCCTCAACTTCTGCTACTGTCATACCACTTTTTCTTGGCGGTAACTGCTGTGAAGATATTTTCTGAGCACTTTTCGTCTTTGGAACTTGTGCAGAGAAGCCATTCATTGTTTGCCATTGACCCGTTAAAGCATGTACACCATTAAACCCTGTCGCTGGCATATAGACAAGCTTCACATTACGTTGATCGTTAGAATAGTCAACAGCATAACGAAGTTCAACTGCTAGGTTATCACGTACTTGTGCAGCAATTTCTTCCTCATTTTTTTTCTGGCTTGAGCTATCAAAGGTTGCTTTACTAATAGAATCTGTATTGCGGTACATTCCTGTTATTTGGCCATTAGCAAGAACATCAATGGTAATACTTTGATCGCCAATAAGGACACCATTATAAGTTGGTGAATAAACAAATGAGTAGGTAATTGGCTGTGATAATGGACGATTGATATCATTGTAATAACCGAAGCCATCTTCACGGAGTTTATAGTTCTCTATATTCGCAAATTTTTTCAGGAAATCTTCTGCAATTTTTTTGGCTTCAATCTCCGAATATTTTGCTGGATATACTGCTTCAGCGATATTAGCTGGTTGATAATAGAAATGTTCTAAATCTAAATCTTCGCCTTTAAATGTAAAACCACCATAAACATCTTTACCATTCACCGTTTTATGGAAGTTTAAATCATAACGGACAGTTTTATCATCTCTAAAGAAATGACCGCCTCCAGAATTAAACTCATTGTCAGCTACAAATTTGAACTCTTCAGGGAATAGTGCACGTAATTTGTTAATTAGCATACCCTTTGTCACTTTTGTCTCTGTAGCAGCTAACTGTATTTCAATACGCTCTGAAGGTTCTTTCACATTTGCAGAAGCTTGTGAAACGGGTGCTAGAACCCCAACAGAAAATGCCGTAGTCGTTAAAATAATACCTAACTTTTTAAATCTACCCAAAATATCCCTCCTATAATACTATTTACCATAATTATAATATATTTATCCATATTTAGATATGAATTTTACAGATAATTTCCTCTTTGAAGAAACATATTGGGTAATATATCCACTTTTCTTCATTTTCTCATTTCTTTACCACATCAAAATTGGCACCAATTAACACCCAATTCTGAGGGAATGGTAGTCCTAATTTCCAATAACCTATGCCACGAAGGTTATATTGTTTAATGAGATTAAATTTAGCTTGAATAGATCTAGCATCTTCAAACCACACCATATGCGCCCTACCTTGCTCATCATAGTATTCAAAAAATGGTGCTTGGGCTCTCCAATCATACTGAATCGCTGCATTATAACGTTTAGCAATTTCAATGGCTCGCTGTGGACTAAGTGCTTCTGCATACGGTCCCCCTTGAACAAAAGGTAATGTCCAATCATAGCCATATAAATTTTGCCCCAACATGATTTTGCTTGCAGGTATCTCACTCACCGCATATTTTACAACTGCCTCTACCTCTGGGAGAGGTGAGACGGCCATTGGTGGGCCTGCTGAATATCCCCATTCATAGGTCATGAGTAAAACAAAGTCCACGATTTCCCCATGTGCTCTATAATCATGTGCCGCTGTCCATGGTCCTCGTTCACTATCACTTGTTTTAGGAGCTAATGCCGTAGACACTGTATATCCTTGAGCATGGAATTTTTCTACAGCTCTTCTTAAAAAGTTGTTATAGGCTTGTCGTTGATCTGCTGGCAAATTTTCAAAATCAAAGTGGATATCTTTGACGTCACCAAGTTGCTTTGCTTCCGCAAGAATATTATCAAATAATAAATCTTGAACAGCCGTACTTTGAAAAATATCTCTCGCTAATTCACCACTAAAACTAAAATTCTCTAAATTAGAAATAACCATCGCAATTGATGCTCCTGTATCATTTGCAATTTGTGTCACACCTTGACTTGGTGGTCTCTGTAAGGTACCATCACGTCTTGCCTCATAACTAAATAAAGCTAAATATGTTAAATAGGGACCTGCTTCCCTCGCTTGATTCAAGAGTGCCTCACTAACAGATGTTCCTCTCGGCTCTAAATAAGCCAATGTTTCTGCTCTTGTTTTTGGCGGTTGTGGAATATACAATCTCATCCCAACAGCTAATGGTTGATTGGGATTAATGCCATTTACTTGTGCAAGTGTTAGATAATTAATACCGAAGCGTTGACCGATTGACCATAAACTATCACCTGGCTGTACATAATAAAAGCTTCCGACAATTGGGATTACAAGAGCTTGCCCCACAACTAAACGATTTGGCTCTGGAATTTGATTGGCATCTATAATACTTTGAACCGTAGCCCCATATGCCTGCGCAATACCCCATAAAGACTCGCCAGCCCGTACAACATGTATTTGAATGATTTTGCCTCCTTCTAGCTTGATAAAATCATACCTATAAAGCTTATGAAATCAGAGATGAAAAGATGTCTCTCAACACCTCCACAAAAATCCATCGCTGAATGGATTTTAGGACTGATTATTTTGTCACCTTCTTTACAGCAATTATTTCAATAGTGGATGTATGATGATTGTTCGTTCATGAGGTTTAAATATCTGTTAAGCCCCTGAATGCTTTGCTATTATTCATATATTTCAATGTCACTTCAAAGCGAGCCTATTTAATGGTAGGATTGTTTCTTTTAAGTGAAGCCTAATTTTTGTTTTCTATGTATGTCTATAAAGTTATCAGAGTAATATATTCCGCTTCTTCACCGTTATTTGTATAAGTAAGCGCAAAATGGTACTTATCTCGATAGCACAAATCGTACAAATGTTCTATTTTTTACATAATCTTTAGCAAAGCTTCACCCACTTTCTACCCTACAAAACAGTTGCAACAGGCTACTTTTTGTTACACTTTTCCCAAAATATTTTACACAACTAGCGTCATATGCCTTATTCTTTTCCCGGTTCTCACTCTTGTATAATGAAATTATTGTAAGGAGGTGTTAGATTGCGTTTATTTTACCAGCAAAAAGTGATCGGTAAGAAATCTCGTAAGCTTGAAAAAATTCCATTTTCTATTGAAGAGCCTGTCACAACGTTACAAGATTTACTTGTTCAGCTTGTAACACAGCAGGTACAACAATTTAATGAAAAAATGGTAGATACACCACTTCATCTATATTTAACGGATCAGCAATTAGAAGACGCTGCCCAGTATGGCAAAGTACATTTTGGAGAAAAGAAAAAGGATGCTTTACAGTCAGTTGATCAGGCTATCTCCACAATGCTTCAAGCCTTTCAGGACGAGCTGTTCTTAGTCCTTCACAATGAAGAGTCTTTAGATTCTCTTACTACACCATTAAACATACAGGAAGACGATGTTTTTACATTTATTAAACTAACTATGCTTGCAGGACGAATTTGGTAAGGAGGGATTTTTATGACACTTTCACATGAACAAAAAACACATTTTCAAAGTATAGTGGATTCTGCACCTATAGCTTTACAGCCTTTAGCAACTGCATTATTAAAATACATGGACAATAGAGACTATGACATTGAACAGCTTATAGCTACTCAGCAGTATTCATCACTTGAAGAGCTATTGAGCGGACCATTATTTGAAGTGCTTGCACTATTTTCCTCACAAGAGCGTGCACTCAAGATTAAGAAATTAGCATTACGTTTTGATGCTACAATGTTCCAAACTGGCGTTTTACGTCGATCATTTCGTTCATCTCAACCAGTGCAAGACCACCTTTTTCAATGCTTACAATTAATAGAAGAAATGCTGACATTTGAGGAAATTACTTTGCAGGAGTTATTAGCAAATCATCGTCAATATGAGCATGGTACCTATCCAAACTATAGCTCCTATGTCTTGAAGAATGAAAATGTAAAAGTAATGGGCTTTAATGTCTTTGAACAGTTGCTCGCTGAAGAACTATCTATACAAAACCCTTCGATTGAAGAGGCAGTAGAGAGTATTTTATTTGATGAGCATCATAGTAGCTTTTTCGGTCATCCATTCATTCGTGGTATTTTCAAATCAAATAATCACCGTATGCATGATGCCCTTGGAAAACTATTAATAGCAGCTGCACGGCAAGAAGGTCTACGACAAGCAATAGTAGAAAACATTGACCATGGCAATCTTGATGCACAGCTCAAAATGATGAAACTTATTCAGGAACATCAACTAACACGCTTCTCCTCTGTAGTTCGAGCAGTCGATACTTGGATGGGACTTGGCTATAATAGCTTCGAAAATCAAAAAATAACAGAGGAAGTTCTTACGTTAGCCATTCAGGCCATCGAAGAGGACAACTTTGTTGGGCAACTGTTAAAGAGTGAGCGTACAATTGATAGCTATGTCGCATTATGGGCGACTGCTACAAAGGACTATACGCAATTAAATGACCTTGTAACAACACTCTTAAAGCGTGAAAAACATATCCAACTTACAACGCTTGCCTTTTTAAAAAACTTATCGAAAATCTCCTTTACAGCGCCATTTGTGAAGGATTTAATCTTATCAACAAAAGATATCGAGTTGTTTGCCTTTGCATGGGGCAATTTCCTCTATGCCAATCACCATATTAATAGCGAGTATGCAAGAGACAATGAATGGGCTCAAACCCTTCAAAACTTCATGCAAGAAAACACACAGCTACAAGGCATTGAATACCTATTATTTGAACAGCTTGAGTGGGCAAAGAATGAAATTACGAAAGATGGGCTTATCATTACAGGCAAACCTCTATCCTTTGTCTATGTCCATTTGTCATTAGAAGATTTAATTTCAACACAAATTATTTTAGCCCATCATGTACAGGACGAGGCATTATTCCAACGAATTATTGAGCATGCAGATTCTTACTCACCATCAAGTAGAATCGGCCTACTGAATATTTATTGTCTTGACCCCGTCACACAAGGTCAACGCGAATTTTTATTTAATTCTTTACGGGATCGCAGTTCCATCAATCGTTCTCTTGCGTTAAAGAAAATACATGCTCTAACACCAACCGAAGAAGAAATAGCAAAAATTGAAGATCTTTTAGCTAATAAATCAGGCGCACTTCGCAAAGAGGCTATTTCACTCTTAAAAGTTCAGCCACAGAATCATCTATTACAAAGTGCTGAAAGGCTGATAAAAGATAGTAAGCAGCTAAAGAGACTTGGAGGGCTTGAATTACTATTAGAAGCCTCTAAGGAATACAGCTTAGCGAGCGAGCAAATTACAGCTTTATGTTCCTTATTACCTAAAGTAACTAAAAACGAGCAAGTTTTGTTAGAACAATTAATTACAAGGGATGTCCCAGAGTATAACGAGAGCAATGGCTTTGGTTTATATACGCCACATCCTCCTATTCAATACGGCTGTATTTCTGATGGAGCCATTCAAATGAATGGTGAAGAGCCTTGGCAACAGCTTGCTCCACTTTATGTACAGACACCTACACCTTTTGAAAAATTCTTTCAATATGATATTGAAAAATTATTATCTAAGCTAGACCAACTTATTCAAGTTTTAGATAAACACGCTGAACTAGAGTATGAAACATACCAATGGAATGACACGCCCATTACCACTACATTAGGACAAAGATATAGTGTTATAGCAACTAAATCGGATAATCAACGACATGCTAGTCTTGATGCTTATCCTATCCCTGAAGAAATTGTTCAATGGATGAAGACATCATTATTTAGTAATGAGGACTTAGCCTATTTTAACTTTTATCACAATCTATCAGAATACCCTGCTGCCCATGATCTTTCCGAAGCAGCCCAAACGCTAATTAAACCTTTTTTCCAATACAAAGAAATGAAAGCACGTGTTGCTCAATTTAATTCCTTGAAATATGACCATACAATTCAACAGATTTTCTCAGTGCTATCTCAAGATACCGATAAAATCTCAGGTGAGACATTGCTGCATCAGGAAGCACTTTCATTATTAGAAAAGCATGCACCTGAATTTAATCGCTTTGAACAGGCAATAGGCATTATGTTACAGCTATTCGATCAAATCCCTGTGGATCAGTGGCAACTTGATGTTCGAGAAAAAGGTTATTATTACTATCGTTCCACATCTACCATTATCGATTTAGATGTTGTGGAGACATTCGTGGATCGATGCGGGTCTGATTACTCAACCTATGGTGAATATGTCAAAATGCTAGCTATCAATGAAGAGCTAACAAAGCGTATGAAAAATGAAAGCTATAGCCCAAACGTCTACAATTTATCTTTATTCCAATATTTAGACGCCATGAAGGTTGGCTTATTTACGCAAGATCACTTATTTGAAGCCATATTTACCAATACGCTCGCTTCAGAAATATTTAACGAGCCAACTAAATTACTAGAACGCTATCAACAGTCATTTGAAGATTTAACAGATTTCTTTGCTATTCGTGAACAAGCAATTGATCGTATTTTAGCTATAGAGCTAAAACGTGGAGATACACCTACTGCTGTAACCAAGCTTGCTAGTAGCATTTCTTATTTCGAGGGTATTGATTATTTCTTACAAATTCTACAGGCACTTGACGGAGAAAAGCTTGCACGAGGGTATATTTGGCAGGCAGAAACGAAAAAGGATGTATTCTCCCGATTGCTAACTAGCTGTTACCCTAAGAAAGAAGAAACAGCGCAGCAATTAAAAGAAGCATGGCAGAAAACAGATATTTCTAAAGAACGTTTAATTGAAGCGATGATGTATAACCAGCATTGGATAGACCTTGTGAGTGAAGTAATTGGCTGGGATGGGCTAAAAGAATCTGCTTGGTATTTTATCGCTCACACAACAGATTCTTTATCTGACTTTGCCAAAGATCAAATTGCCCTTTTCTCTAGCATAACGGCTGAGGATTTCCGTGATGGTGCATTCGATTTAGCTTGGTTCCAAAGCGCCTATCAAACGCTTGGAGCAAAGAAATTCAAGCTTGTCTATGATGCTGCAAAATATGCTTCTGAGGGAGCCAACCATCGTCGGGCACAGCTTTATGCAGATACAGCCATCGGTAAACTCAGTCCAAAACCGTTAATGCAAGAAATTCAAGATAAACGCAATAAAGATAAACTGCGCGCACTTGGTCTTATTCCTTTAATGAAATCGGATGACAAAGACGCCCTAACACGCTATCAATTTATTCAACAGTTTTTAAAAGAAAGTAAGCAATTTGGTGCTCAACGCCGCGCAAGTGAGGCTCGAGCAGCAAGTATTGCATTAGAAAATTTAGCGCGCAATGCAGGTGATGGAGAAGCCACTCGCTTCACATGGCGTATGGAATTATCAGCCTTTAACGATATGAAACATTTATTTAAAGCACAACAGATTGAGCAAATTACGGCCCATCTACAAATAGAAGATGATGCCTCTGTAGCTATTATTGTTGAAAAGGATGATAAACGTCTAAAGAACGTTCCTGCTGCATTAAAAAAGCATGCTGATATTGTAACCTTGCAGGAAGCCCGAAAAGACTTACAAGAACAATATAAAAGAGCACGCCCAGCGCTTGAGCAAGCAATGGAATTAGAAACAGTATTTTCGGTCGAGGAGCTCATTCATTTATTAGCCCATCCGATTCTAGCTCCACTTTTACAAAGGTTAGTCTTTATCAGTGATGTGCACGTTGGAATGCTTACACCAGAAGGTTTACAGCTTCTATCGGCTGACATTGTGAACCTTGCTCCTACGTCCTCTATAAAGATTGCTCATCCTTACCATCTTCTAGAAAGTGGTCAATGGAGACAGTGGCAATCCTATATGTTTGAGCACAAAATACAACAGCCATTTAAGCAAGTATTCCGTGAGTTATATCTCATCAATGCTGATGAAAAAGGACAGAAACAGTCATTGCGTTATGCAGGACATCAAGTAAATCCTTCACAAACAGTAGCCTTGTTGAAAACACGTGGTTGGCAAATCAGCTATGAAACAGGACCACGTAAAGTATATTATAAGGAAAATATTGTGGCATCTTTGTATGCACAGGCAGATTGGTTTACGCCAGCAGAAATTGAAGCACCTGCAATCGAAGGTGTTTACTTCTATGATCGACTAACAGGCAAAGATATCGTTTTAGATGATATTCCAGCAGCGATATTCTCTGAGGTTATGCGAGATATTGATCTCGTTGTCAGTGTTGCCCATGTTGGTGGTGTAGACCCTGAGGCAAGTCATTCTACTGTTGAAATGCGTAGTATTATCGTAGAAGAATTAGCTAAATTACTGAAGCTACACAATGTGGAAGTGAAAAAGCAGCATGCCCTCATTGAAGGTAAGCTAGCCAGTTACTCCTTACATTTAGGAAGTGGTGTGGTGCATCAAATAGGCGGTTCCATGATCCCGATTATTGCTGTCCCATCTCAGCATCGTGGACGGATTTTCTTACCGATGGTGGATGATGATCCACGTACGGCTGAAATCATGTCCAAGCTCTTATTACTATGTGAAGATACAAAAATTAAAGATCCAGCCATATTAACTCATATTCGAAGCTATGAACAAATGCTCTAACGTAAACTAGATAAAAACAGGTGACTCAATTCGTCACCTGTTTTTACTGTACATCCGTTTTAATCATTTCAAATAATAGCGGTACATTCGTGCCTCGCTGCAATGAATGACAGTCCTCCATTAAAAAAGACCAACTTTTCTTGATTTTCTCCCTATAAGGTAACGCTGAACTAACCGGTAGATAGGCGCTTAAATATTCCCCAATCGTGCCTGATAGATTGTCCATAAATTCATCTGCTTTTTGTAGTTTTTCTGTAGGGATTTCATTGCGCTCATTCCATAAGACATGCTCTAAATTCGTAGAAAAATAAAACAATTGATAAGGTACTTTCATACGGTTAATGCTAAAGTGGTCGTTAGCTATTAAAATTCGGGCATTCTTTGCTTTCATATCATTGCGTTGTTCAATTTGCTCTTTACGTTTATCCGACTTCACTAAAATAGCATCCTCTGTATAAAATAGGTTTTGTTCGATACTCTCATCTACCTTGACGCATTCTGGTGCAATAAAGCATCCATCTGCATCTGTAATATGAACAACAGCAGTTAAATCATTGGCTAAAAATTTATATTTTTCAAGATAGCTTTGAATCACTCGTACAACACTGTTTTTTATATTCGGTATGCGTTTGTGTGCATCCCACTTTGTTAAAATATCCTCACGTTGTACATCAAAGCGTATTGTCGAGTTCGCAAAATGAGCATCTAAATAATCCTCTAAAATAATTTGCTCCGTCTGCCCTTCCACAATGATTAATAGCACTTTTTTAGTCATGTTGAACACCCGCTTTACGAAAAGCACGCTTGATTTTAAATGTTTTGGTTTCCTTATATATCTCTTCGTCCTGTCCACCAAGCTGGATAGCACGTAAATAAACATCTCTAGCATTATTCACTTCTTTAATACCTTTTAGCTGCATATAGCGGTGATATTCATTTGTTGTCGTAAACCATAAATTTTTAATAGCTAGCACCTCTAACACACGTAGATTATGGGATGTAAAAATAAGTTGTCCTTTTCCATCCTCATCTATCACTGTTAACAACTCACCCAACAAATATTCAAATACACCTGAATCTAATTCATCAATAACCACGCATGCATTCGGATTATTGTATACAGCAATTAATACACTAAGAATAGAAATGATCTTTAAGATTCCCTCTGACTCTGTTCGTAGCGGTAATTCCCGCTCCCCACGCTGCGACAAAAACTCAAAACGAATTCCCTGCTCTCCATTATCCATCGTTTGTTTTGTGATGATATTAATTTTAATTGTCAGACCAGGAATAATTGCCGAGAGCACTTGATTACTTTGCTCAATTACTTCACATAATGCATAGAATGCATCCTCTGGTAATAAAGCTGGTCCATTTAAATCATAAGGAATAAGGCCTCTCGTTTTCTCTAAATGAATACTAAACGGCATGATCCGTTCTTCAAATAGTGGTGCAATGTTTTGATTACTAACAACATGTAAATCTCTACTAAAATCAACGGCAATATTTTGTAGCAGTTGCATTTCTTGCTCAGAAAGTCGTTCCTGTAATAATGGCTTTACATCTTTGTGGAATAGAAATGACATATACTGTTTTCTTGCTAACTGTTGAATAACCAGTAATTGGATACGTGCCTGTTCACTCAAATCATTCAGTTTCGATTGACGGATTTGCACATCGTTCTCTGTCACAGCAACTAAAGTCTTTGATCGCTTCCCTTTCGTATTTTCTCGATAGGTAAGGCGCTCCAGCGTAGTATATAGTCGATGCTGATCCTCCTGTAGTTCCACATAGTAATTCACAAAAAATGTACCGAATTGATTCTCAACTAAAAATTCAACATCCATACTAGCTGTTTGCTCTCCTGCCAATAGGAGTCGCTTCTCTTGTGAAGGTAACTTCACTTCAGCAAGCCATCCTGATAGAAGTGTCTTCAATAAACTGAATGCATCTACAATGGTTGTCTTTCCAGAGCCATTTTGTCCATATAGGCCAACAACATTCGCTTGTAGAAATGTCTCAAAATTTACTGCGAGTACAAGTTCACCCTGTCGTACATTTCGTAAATTTTGTATGTTTATTTTTTTTATCTTAATAATTGCCATATGCTAAACATCCTTTTAGCTTTTTCTCTTATTATAATGAAATTCGTTATATTTTATAACAAATTCGAACATAAGCATCCATAGCCTATAGCCTATGACAAAAATCGCAATAGGCATATGTTAGAAAAAATGAAGAAAGGTGTGTTTCATTGGTTTATCCTAGATTATCCCCCGATGATTTTAACAGTCAATTTCGGCCAGGTATGAAAATATGGGTGACACTCCCTACTGGTACTTATTCAGGTACATTGATTCGAACATTTGGCACTGGAGGAAGAACAGCTGAAATCCAGCTAGATAACGGTCAAATAGTGACTGTGGATGTTAGTCAAATCACTGCTGCAGGTACAGGAACACCGCCTGGTAGTTCCTATCCGCCACCATACCCACCACCTTATCCACCGCCGTATCCACCACAACCTTATCCCCCACGTCCATACCCACCACAGCCCTACCCACCACAACCTTATCCGCCACGTCCATATCCACCACAGCCATATCCGCCGCAACCTTATCCCCCACGTCCAGGTGGTCAATATCCTGGTTTCCCACCACCACTAATACCAGGACTTCCGAATATTTTACCAGGAATTTTTGGTAATCCCCGACCATAGCTCCAACTAGAAAAAGGTTATTTCTTTATTCAAGAATAAAGAAATAACCTTTTTTTCATTTTATTCCCATAATAAAAATCATCCAATTCCTTTACATATAAGACATGACAAAATAAGTAAAAAGCCCTAACAAGGAATTGGAAATTAGCATTTCAGCCAAATTTTTAATCAATTGAAATTAAGTTAGTTCTGAGCATACTTCTTTTTTATACTAGTAACCGTTAAGCTTTTTGTAAAAATTTAACCTAACCTAAAAAATATATAGACTAAAAAACTAGATTTCTTTGTTTATTCATAGAAATCATGACTTTAAATAGTAAGTTTTCTGGGTTGTGAATCAATTTTTTTGGCAGTATAGTAGTTAAATGATAGGGGATAAATAGATTATTTTGCATTTGAAAATATTTAAAACGCATCTGGACTTCTACGAATAACATCAACATCTTCAATGTGTAGTACATTGACTAAATTATCCATTTATAGTCCTTAGCTTGAAATATTTGTTAGATCATATTAGGAGGAAAAGCATGAAAAAACGCAAGAAGCAGCAAATGTCCATTAGTAAGAAATTAACTGCAATAGTAGTAAGTATTTTATTATTATTTGGATTAGTTACTTTAGGTCTTTCTTATTATATAGTAAGAAACAGTAATTTAACAGACATGGATCAATCTCTCTCTGATAAAGGCATGATCCTAGCCAAAACCATTGATACTACCACACTGAAATCAATTTTAGAGAATCCTACAAATAGTAACCCTGACGCTCTACGATTAACAAGTGAAATGGATGCGATCAATGATAATTCCGATAGCATTACCAATCTATTTTTAATTACAGTTAACGGGGAAAATATTAATGCACCTGTTCTCTCATCTAGTATACTTGATCTAGGGGCTGAGTATAACCAAGATATGATTGCTATGGGTTTATCTCCTGATTTCCTAGCAAGAATTAAAGAAGTTTTTGAGACAAAAAAAGCAACAGCAACAGATATTTATAGCGATGAATACGGTAGCTATAAAACAGGCCTTACACCAATCTTGGATGAAAATGGTGATATGCTGGCCGCTTATGCCATTGACTATGACGTATCAATGGTAACAGGAAAAGCAATGTCTGAAGCCCTATGGACATTATTAGTAACTGTTATTTTCTTAATAGGTTCATCCATTGCAGTTTACACGCTTTTAAGAAAAAAATTAACACCAATTCAACAACTTTCCTTACAATCTAAAAAAGTTGCAGAAGGTAATTTAGAGCTTGAACCATTACCAGTTACTTCAACTGACGAAGTAGGCATGCTCACACAAAACTTTAATTCAATGATTGAAAACTTAAAAAATGTTATTAAAAGTACAACGAATGTTTCTGCACGTGTTTCGAACACGGCCAATGTTTTATCTGTCAATATGCAGGAAGCTTCCGATTCATACAATAATGTAGCTTCTTCCATGCAAGAAATTGCAAGTGGCGCTGATCTACAAGTACAAAAGGCAAAAGAAAGTACGATTACCATTGAAGAAATGAATATTGGTATCCAGCGTATTGCCATGACGTCCAATCAAATTTCAGAATCCTCCATTTTAGCATCAGAGGAAGCTGAAAGAGGGAATGAATCGACAAATAAATCTGTCACACAAATGAATGCTATTAGTAAAGCTGTTAATCAATCCGCAGCTTCTGTTAAATTACTTGGCGAACATTCTAATAAAATTGAAGAAATCGTAGGGATCATTACAGGTATTGCTTCCCAAACCAATTTACTTGCATTGAATGCGGCTATCGAAGCTGCACGTGCTGGAGAAGCTGGTAGTGGCTTCGCAGTGGTTGCTGATGAAGTACGTAAACTTGCTGAACAATCTGAGGCATCCGCAAGAGAGATTTCCACACTTATTTCTCATATCCAGCATGATACAAACGAATCTGTAAATATCATGGTTCACGCTGTAGAAGAAGTAGATCATGGCATTGTCATGATTAATGATTCGGAAAAATCATTTAGCCAGATTTTAACTTCCATTCACCATGTGACAGGGCAAATTCAAGAGCTTTCTGCAACGATTGAAGAAATGGCAGCTGGCATGGAAGAAGTAACGTCTGCTGTTAAAGATATGGAAGATTTCTCAGTCAATTCAAAAGACAATACAAGAGCAGTAGCAGCAACTTCTGCCTCTCAATTGAATACGGTTCAACGAGTTTCTGAAGAAGCTCAAGTATTATCCGAGTTATCTGATGAATTAATGAATGTTGTTAATACCTTTGTAGTGAAATAAAAAATGAAAGGGCTGCCCTTATAAGGAGATGTATGTCCGTTAGTCTCTCACAGATTGATTCACTGCTGTGGTCCTAATGACGATAATCGCTCCTTCATAAGTGTCGGCCCTTTTCTAAAATAGGAGTTGTCATGATTGAATAATAAACGAGAATTTGATGTACACCCATCACAGAATAAAATGCATTCTTTGGAGCAACAAACGCTACCATCCAATAGAACACAATTGTTGAACGAAGAAGACTTACTCGCATATCAAACGTTAAACCAAACAATGGCTGACTACGATAAAAATACCACAATACCTGACGTATTTTATCAGGCGGCACAACAGTTTGCTGAACGAATTGCATTATCCTATGAGGGTGGCAAGCTAACCTACCGTCAGCTAAATGAACAATCCAATCAAGTTGCTCATATGTTAGTTGCCAATGGTCTACAAAAAGGAAACTATGTAGCCATTTTAATGGAACGTAGTAAAGAAACAGTCATTAGTCTGTTAGGTATCCTAAAAGCTGGTGGAGTTTATGTTCCCATTGATCCAAGCTATCCAAAAGAACGTTGTCAGTACCTATTAAACGATACAGGTGCTCCATTTATCATAACGAAAAACGAACATACAGCACTACTGAATGATTTCATACATAATGATTCCCCAACACGTACAGTATTAACAATCAACCAAACCGAGCAAGGCTATTCACAAGCGAACATTCACTGTGAATTACTTCCATCTGACTTAGCCTATATCATTTATACATCTGGTTCAACAGGTAAGCCAAAAGGCGTTATGCTTAAGCATGAAGCTGTTATAAATTTGATAACAGATAATCAAAGAATCTACCATTCAACTAAAGAAGATGTTTATTCTCAGTTTATTTCTTATAGTTTTGACCCTTCTGTAACAGAAACTTTTACTGCTTTCTTTTCAGGAGCAAGACTTCATATGCTAACAAGTATAGAACGTCTATCGATTGAAGCATTTGCTGATATGATCGACCGTGAGCAAGTAACGACTGCCACTGTTCCAAATGCTTTCTTTACACAGCTGGCTACACATTTACCAGTAAGCTATCGAGAAAAACTCTCGACACTAAATTATTTATCTGTTGGTGGTGAAGCCCTATTGCCTGCCGTTGTTCAAAAATGGCAAGAGAAATTTGGACTTTCTTCAGAAATTATTAACGTATATGGACCAACTGAATGCACAGTATTGTCCTCTTATTTTAAGGTAAAAAGTCAGATAACAGACATGCAATCCAGCATCCCTATCGGCAAACCTATCGCTAATTATGAAATGTATGTTGTCAGTGCGGATGAACAGCTTTGTCCCGTTAATGTAATCGGGGAATTATGTATTGCAGGAGCTGGTTTAGCAGCAGGCTATTTACATCAGCCTGAAAAAACGGCTGAAGTATTTGTACCCCATCTCTTAAAGCCTGATCAAAAAATGTATCGAACAGGTGATTTAGTTCGACTATTACCAACTGGTGTCATTGAATTTGTTGGACGTAAAGATTCTCAAATTAAAGTAAGAGGCTTCCGTATTGAACTTGGAGAAATCGAAACAGTGTTAAGCAATCATACGAGCATTCAGGAAGCCGTAGTCATTGCGAAGAAAATGGCTGATGGGAATAACCATTTATTTGCCTACTATACGGTAACAAGTGGTATGCAGCTTGAAGAAAATCTATTAAGAGACTATTTGGCAAATCTTTTACCAGATTATATGGTGCCTGAGCAATTTATTGAATTGCAAGAAATGCCATTATCCCCTACAGGGAAAATTGATCGAAAACACTTGGCTTCATTGGAATTAACATTATCACGCAGCAATACATATATTGCTCCAGAAAATGATACACAACGTATGCTTGCTAACGCATGGGAATATGTACTCGGTATTGAGCCAATAGGCATTCACGATAACTTCTTCCATATTGGAGGGCATTCACTAAAAGTTCTCGAGATTCTTGTACAAGTGAAAAAACATATCCCATTCTTAAAGATTCAGGATTTCTTCCAATATCAAACGATTGCAGAACTTGATCATTATATTCGTCATTATCAACCGGAAGCTATTGAAGTTCAAGAACGACCAACTAACATTGTCTTCAAGGACTTAATGGAGCCTAGTCCGCTACAAGTCTCCCAAAACGTGAAGCCGTTGCCAATGACATCTGTATTATTAACAGGGGCTACAGGTTATTTAGGTAGTCATGTATTACATGAGCTATTAGCAACAACAAATGCGCATATTTATTGCCTTATTCGACCAAGTGCCCAAACTACGATTGAAGCCAAGCTAATAGAAAGTATGCAATTTTATTTTGGCAATACGATTGCTCAGCAGTTGAAAGACCGTGTCACAGTTATCCAAGGTGACTTAGGCAAGCAACGACTACATTTATCGGATGAAGATGAACAAATCATTCTGAAAGAAATCAATGCCATCATACATTGTGGTGCAGATGTGCGTCATTTCGGTGCCGCTGATCATTTTAATAATGTCAATGTAAATGGAACTCGCTATTTGCTTGAAATAGCCAAACAGAAACCAGGTGTACATTTCCATTATGTATCAACAATTGGTATTCCAGAGGAGTTAGCCGCCCTTCAATGGGGGCAAGATGAAGCAAAGGGTAACTTCAATTACGATGTAAAACTTGATAATGTTTATACTCAAAGTAAGCTAGAAGCAGAGAATCTTGTTCGAAATGCTATGCATGATAAAATCCCTGTTTCCATTTATCGTGTAGGGAATTTAAGCTGTCATTCTGAAACAGGTAAATTCCAACATAATATCGATGACAATGCCTTTTACCGTATGATTAAATCGATGCTTTATTTAGGTAAAACACCTACTGCACAATGGCATGTTGATTTTACACCAATCAATTATGCTAGTCAGGCACTCGTTTCTCTGGCAAATCAGCCAGCATCCAACGGCCATGTCTTCCATTTATGTAACCCTGTATCGCTTACTTATTTAGAATTAATCGATATGCTTAAGGAAATTGGTTATGACTTAACAATTGTATCAACACAAGAGTATACAGATTGGCTATTAAATGGCGATCATTCAAAAGATGTACAGGAATATTTATCATTAGCCATTGCTCAACTTGAAGGTGATGGAGCAAGTGACTCCCCATTTATCTTCAATTGCAAAAAGACGATAGAATTTTTAGCCCATACAAAGATTGAATGTGCAGTACCAAATACAGCCTTTATTGACAGAATGATTCAATACGGCATCGATACAGGCTACTTCCCAGAACCAAAACAAGTCAATATAAGATGATAGAACAAAATATACAACTATTTGCACTGCCTCTTGGAGCACAGTTAACGCCATTAGAATGGGATGCTTTTCTCAAAGTACTCCCTTCTGATGTTCAAGGAAAAGTTAAGCAATACAAGCATTGGCAGGATCGTCAAAGAGCCTTGCTAAGTAGCACCCTTATCAGGTGGGCACTCCTTCCCTATATCGATGAAGTCATGCTACACCTAGCTTATGATGAAAATGGCCGCCCATATATTGCAGGACATCCTCATTGGCAAGGTGATTTTAATGTTTCTCATTCTGGTAATTGGGTTGTGCTGGCAGTCGCTACTAACGGACGAGTGGGCATTGATGTGGAAGAAATAAAACCTGTGAGTGAAGATATGATGACGTATGCGCTTTCCGAGACGGAGCTTCAATTGGTCTCTCATCAGCCTCTACATGTTTTTTATGAGTTTTGGACATTAAAAGAAGCCCTTTTTAAAACAGGCTTAATGTCGATTACATCACCTCATTTGCTTGATACAATCGACATTAAAAGAACAAGGAAAGACCTTTTTACTGAGCTACTATATCTCGATCAGCAACACCCTGTGTCCATCTGCTGGAACCATGCATGTTCTAATGTAATAATCACCATGTTAAATAAAGAGCAGCTTCTACAGCTATAACAAAGGAGGAGAAATTGAATAATTTCGCCTCCTTTTATGTTGTTGAAAAAAGATCATGTCACTAGCAGAAAAAGACTTTTTAGTAAGGTGAGGGGTTGATTTCCGTTCCGCCAGCGTCCGATGAGCCGCTTCACTCACTTCCGTTCGCTCCAGGGTCTCCTCTGTGACGCTATGATCTGACCCCAAAAATATAAACTTTTTTACGAAGCTTTTCGATACTCAACGGGACTTTTTCCGTTGAGTTTTCTTTTAATCCGCCCATGATTGTAATAGTAAATATACTCTGCTAATGCTTTTGTAAATTCTACATAGTTTTTAAACGTAGTCGTGTACAGAAATTCTGATTTCAGAATACCAAAAAAGCTTTCTATCACGGCATTATCTAAACAATTTCCTTTCCGTGACATACTTTGCTTGATTTCGTGCGTTGCCAATAACGCTTTAAAACGTGGTATTTGATATAACCATCCTTGATCAGAATGCATGATTAAGCCACTCTTTTTCGATAACTTTGTATACATAAACGCCTTTTTAAAAGACTGTTGAACTAACTCAAAATTAGGTGATTTTGATACCTCATATCCAACGATCTCTCGATTGAATAAATCTAATACAGCGGATACATAGATTTTTTGACCGTTTATTTTAAACTCTGTGACATCGGTTACCCATTTCTGATTGGGTACAGTGGCTTCAAAATCACGTTGGAAGACATTCTCTGCGACATAGCCCACCGTTCCTTTATACGAACGATATTTTTTAGGGCGTACTGTCCCTTTTAAGCCCAATTCTTTCATCAATCGTTGGACCGTTTTATGGTTGATGAAAATCCCTTCATTTCGGAGGGCAAGACAAATACGACGATAGCCATAACGCCCCTTATGGTGATGAAAAAGTGTCTGGATTCGTTCTTTAATCGCCTGATATTTATCTGGTTTTACCCATTTTTGAAGATGATAATAATACGTACTTTTCTTAAGTTTCGCGACTTTTAATAGAGCTTGAAGTGGAAATTCCAGCCTTAGCTCATACACAGCTCTCACTTTTTCTTTGGTTTGAAGGCTTCCTTTTCTTGAACTAAGGCTTTCAACTTTTTTAAATAGGCATTTTCCATCCGTAAATACTCAATTTCCGCTTTTAACTCTTCCGTTGTTTTTTCATTTAAATCGGACGAAGGTGGTTGTTTTTTTGGCATTGATTGGTGCTCCTTTTCTACTTGATAGAGCACCTCTCCAGCCGTTGACATCCACTGTTTTTTCCATCTCCGAATGGTTTCACGAGAAGGAATATTAAACTTCGCAGCAGTCTGAAGGAGCGAATCGCCCGTCTCTATCAGGTGTTGAATTACTTTTATTTTAAAAGAATCTTCGTAATTCGTGAACCCTTGAGGACGAATAATTCCTTCAATGCCATGATAGCGATATAATTCAATCCATAATCGAATGTACTGTCGATCCCTCTGTAATCTATTGGCAATCTGATACGTACTTTCTTTTTCTTCAAAGTAGGCTAGAACTGCGGCTAACTTTTGTTCATCAGAAATCACTAACTGCACCCCCTATATTAAATTTTCAAGTCCAATATTTTGGGTGCAGTTCACTAAATCCCCTAGGAGTGACGCTGTCTCCACTCCAATCAACCATTCTGCAAAATGTCTTTACTTTTTTCATACTAACATAGCAATCAAATAGCCCAATATCTGTATTCCTAGGGAGATAGGATTTTTATTTTCAATGTGGAGAAGTGATTCGTTACTACCCCCTCAAAAAATGAGTAGTGAACGCCTTTGCTAAAAAGTTAATGGGTTGGAGTGGAAGGCTACTTGACTCCCGTGGGATAGCGAGACAGGCAAAACTCTAAACGGAGCGGTAGCGGAGGAAGCGATTCGGCGCTCGCTCACAGGAAAGCAAGTAGCCTTCAACGGAAATTCATTTTCACTTTTCACAAAAATTCTATTGATTGTTTTTCAACACTATGAAAGGAGGAGAAATCGAATAATTTCTCCTCCTTTCATTATTAATAGAAAACGCTGCGCTAGCGTGTCGTTTATTCGACCCACTAGGACAGCGTTATCTGTATTATTTAAATAAGTCTGGATACATTTCTTTCGCTAGGGCTTCCATTCCATCAATTGTGTTATAGCCATAGCCGAACATGTAATTGTAGTCTACAATATACATTTGTTTATTTTTAATAGCCTTCATGCTTGAAAGTTTAGGGTTCGCATAAATTTCTTCACGTATTTTTGTCAAATCAGAACCGTCCCAGTTAGGAAGAATCAATACATCTGGATCTGCAGCAATCAATGTTTCAACACTTACATCGCCTGTTTCATCTTTGAAAATATTATCTAATTTAACCATTTTGAATGCATCATTAAAGAATGTTTCATCGTGTGCTGGATAAACAAAAAGCTCTTTTGGATCATTTGTATGCAGATATGCAAATGTTTTTTCTTCTTTAATACTTTCTAATTTTGAAGAAATATCTTGTTGTCGGCCTTTTAATTCTTTAATAAAGCTGTCTGCTTTGTCTTGAACATTAAAAATTTCTCCGATATTTTCGATATCTTTGTAAATAGAATCATATGTGCCACCTGTTACAGATGATTCTAAAACATATGTTTTTACACCCATTTCATTAAGAGAGTCTACTGTTCCTACTCCCCATTCAGCATTATCAAATAAGCCACCACGACCAAATACTAAATCAGGATCAGTCCCTAATGTAACCTCTTTCCCAACATATTCATCACTTAAAATATTTAGCTTAGCATATTCTTCTTCTACAGATTTATCAACTGCACCAAAGTTTGCCCCAACACCAACGATTTTATCGCCTAATCCTAGATGTAATAATAATTCAGCTGCTGGACGTGTATTTGCCATAATTCTTTCAGGTGCTTTATCAAATACTTGATCTTTCTTTTCCCATGTTGATCCACCCTCAGCTTTTGAAAAGTTCTCAACTGTCAGTGGATAATGCTCTTTCGTTTGTGTTGTTGCCTCAGATGTATCTTTTGATGTGTTACCGCAAGCTGTTAATGTTAATAAAGCAGCTAAACCAATTCCTAATAATAATTTTTTCTTCATGGTTTTCCTCCTACAGTCCATATGCAAATCCTAATCCATTCGTCACTGGATTAGTAAATGTTTGACATTTAATATGATATAAAGCTTCTATTGTTTCTGGTGTTAAAACTTCTTGCGGTGTGCCATGTGCATAGATTTCACCATCTTTTACCGCATAAAGATAATCACAGTAATGTGCTGCCATTTCTAGATCATGAAGTGCCGCTAAAACACCGATGTTTAAACTTCTTACGCAGGATAGTATTTCAATTTGATAGCGAATATCTAAATGATTTGTTGGTTCATCCAAAATCATAAATTTAGGCTGTTGAGCAATCGTTCTAGCTAAAATAACCCTTTGCTTTTCGCCACCAGATAATGAAAGAAAACTACGTCCTCTATAAGATTGTAAGTTCGTTCTTGTCAATGCCTCTTCTACGATGTCAAAATCCTTTTGGTTATCTGACTCTAGCATTTTTTTATGAGGTGTTCTGCCTAACATCACCATTTGTTGTACCGTTAAATCAAAGTGCATTTCATTGAATTGTCCAACTACACCTAAGTGCTGAGAAATCTTTTTTTCAGGACTTTTTAAAACATCTAAATCATCTAAGAAGACCATCCCTTTTTGTGGCACGAGGCTTTTATAAATACTTTTCAACAAAGTTGACTTTCCGCATCCGTTTGGTCCGATTAAGCCCACAAATTGTTGCTTATTCACATGAATGGATATGTTTTTTACGATTTCCTTTTTGCCGATTTTTACTTCTATTTCCTTTGCTACTAATTCCATTGTTCTACCCTCCGAAGTTGTAACCTTTTTTTACAATCATATAGATAAATAATGGTGACCCAATGACAGAAGTAATAATTCCAATCGGTAATTCTACATTTTGGATTAATGTTCGAGACAGAATATCTGCCCAAATCATGAAAAGTCCTCCTAAGAGCAATGTTCCTAACATTAATCGTTTATGGTCTGCACCGAAGATACCTCTCGTGATATGTGGAATTATTAAACCAACAAAACCGATCATACCTGCATAAGCGACCATCGTTCCTGTAATTAGTGAGGTAAGAATCATATACAATTTACGATAAGCACTTAAATTGATCCCTAATGTGATAGCTGATTCATCCCCAAGTAGCATTGTATTTAGCACGCGATGTTGGAAAAGGAATAATGCAGCTCCAAGTACAATTACAATTGTTAAAATCGGTGTTTTGTCCCAGCTAGCTGAGGCTAAACTCCCCATAGACCAGAACGTAACAGTTTTAATGCCCTCAGCATTATTGGCAAAGAAGATAATAAGGCTTGAGAATGAACTACATAATGCACCGATGACAACCCCTGATAAAACAAGTTTTACTGAAGTTGCTTTGCCGCCAATGCTGGATAGGATAAGCACTGCCATTGAGGTAAGCATTGCCCCAGCAAATGCACCAAAGGCTACCCCAAATTGTGCTAATAATGCACTGCTCCCAAAACCAACTAGGATAGCAAAAGTTGCACCTAATGACGCACCTGAAGAAATACCCAGTATGTATGGATCAGCAAGCGGGTTTTGTACAACTGCCTGCATGACAGCTCCACATAATGCAAGTCCGATACCAATCAATAAGGCAAAAACCACACGCGGCATTCTGACCTGTAAAATAATATTCAAGTAAGATTCACTTTCCACACTATCAAGCGTGCCAAGCTTCCCATTGGATATAGTATGTAGCAAAATATCCATCGATTGCTTGAAAGGAATGCTGACTTGTCCTATTGATACAGAAAAAACGGCAGATATTAAAATGGAGGCTATTAAAAGCAAGATAATAACATAATAAATATTGCCCATTCCTATTCTGTTAGCTTCCTGTTTATCCAAGATTTCACCTCTATCTATTAAACTATTAGTTAATGATAACGATTATCATTTTCATTTTGTATTGTAAGTGATAATCCATTGAAAAACAACAGGAAAATTTTTAATTATAGATTATTCATACATTTAATAGATGAATAATCCAGTAATGGCGCTTTAGTTGACTAAAATTATTTTTCCCTTGGAAATAAAAACAGCTAGTTATAAATCCCAATTATTATATAGAAGAGAAAATTTAGGAATTTCTAAAAATAGGAGATGTAAAATGAAAAAACGCGGCATTTTTATTAGACAAAGGTGGAGCAACCATAAGTACAGCAATCTGTGATGAGATTGCTTAAGGAAATGAAATGAAACAATTTGAGAAGCCAGCGTCACAGATGAGACCTTTCGTGAGTAAAGCGGCTCACCGGACACCTCCTAGAAAGGACGCTGGTGGAACGGAAATCAACCCCCTTGCCTTGTCAAAAGGTCTTTTTCTACTCGTGACATGATTTTTTTCAACAACAAAACCACTTCCCATAAAATGATGGAAAGTGGTCATGTTTACTTAAAAGATTGTGTTTTTAGTTTAAGCTAAATCTTACATCATTCCTGGCATACCGCCCATGCCACCCATATCTGGCATAGCTGGTGCTGCTTCAGGGATATCTGCTACAACCGCTTCTGTTGTTAAGAATAGCGCTGCAACTGATGCTGCGTTTTGTAGAGCTGAGCGAGTTACTTTTGCTGGGTCTACTACGCCTGCTTCCATCATGTTTACCCATTCGCCAGTTGCCGCATTGAAACCAATGCCAATTTCTTCACGTTTTAGGCGATCTACGATAATTGAGCCTTCAAGACCAGCGTTATTAGCAATTTGACGAACTGGTTCTTCTAAAGCACGTAGAACAATTTTCACACCTGTAGCTACGTCGCCTTCTACTGAATCAGCTGCTTTCTCCACTGCTGCATAGACGTTTAGAAGAGCCGTACCACCACCTGATACAATACCTTCTTCAACAGCCGCACGAGTTGAGTTTAAAGCATCCTCAATACGAAGTTTACGCTCTTTAAGCTCTGTTTCTGTTGCAGCACCAACTTTGATAACTGCTACACCACCTGCTAATTTTGCAAGGCGTTCTTGTAATTTTTCTTTATCGAATTCTGAAGTAGTTTCAGCAAGTTGTGCACGGATTTGACCAATGCGTGATTCGATTGCGTCTGCTCCGCCTACACCTTCAACGATTGTTGTGTTGTCTTTTGTTACAACAACTTTTGCGGCACGACCAAGTGCAGAAATATCAGCTGATTTTAGGTCTAAGCCTAATTCTTCTGTAATCACTTGTCCACCTGTCAGGATAGCAATATCTTCAAGCATTGCTTTACGACGATCACCGAAGCCTGGTGCTTTTACAGCTACAGCATTGAAAGTACCACGAAGCTTGTTCACAACAAGTGTTGCAAGTGCTTCACCTTCTACATCTTCAGCAATCATTAGAAGTGGACGACCTTGTTGTACCACTTGTTCTAATAATGGTAATACTTCTTGAATGTTTGTAATTTTTTTATCAGTAATTAAAATGTATGGGTTATCAAGAACCGCTTCCATTTTATCTGTGTCAGTTACCATGTAATGAGAAGCATAGCCACGATCAAACTGCATACCTTCTACCACATCTAGCTCTGTTGTGAAGCCTTTTGATTCTTCGATTGTAATAACACCATCGTTACCAACACGTTCCATTGCTTCAGCGATCAGTTGTCCAACTTCATCATCAGCAGCAGAAATAGCAGCAACTTGTGCAATTTCTTCTTTATTGCTTACTGGGCGAGAAATAGCGTGTAATTCCGTAAGTGCTGCAGCAACTGCTTTATCAATACCTTTGCGGATACCTACAGGATTTGCGCCAGCTGTAACGTTTTTCAAGCCTTCACGAATAATTGCTTGTGCTAAAACTGTTGCTGTAGTTGTACCGTCACCAGCGATTTCGTTTGTCTTAGAAGCAACTTCCGCTACTAATTTTGCTCCCATGTTTTCGTATGGGTTTTCTAGTTCGATTTCTTTTGCAATTGTCACACCATCATTTGTAATAAGTGGTGAACCGAATTTTTTTTCTAAAACAACATTACGTCCTTTTGGTCCTAATGTTACTTTTACTGTATTTGCTAATTTATCTACACCTTGTAACATTAATGAACGAGCGTCTTCTGAGAATTTAATATCTTTTGCCATGAGAATTTACCCTCCTGAAATGGAATATTCGTTAAGCTTCTTCAATATATTTATATCAATTTCATCTTATTGTCACATTTGTTAAGCAAACAATAAGCATCCACCTTACATAAGGTGCGTTTAATGTTCTTATTCAATAATTGCAAGAATATCGCTTTCGCGTAAAATTAGGTATTCATTACCTTCAAATTTAACTTCTGTGCCAGCGTATTTAGAGAAAATAATGCGGTCGTCAACTTTAACGTCAAGCTCTACACGTTGCCCGTTCTCTAATACACGACCTGTCCCAACTGCTACTACTTTACCTTCTTGTGGTTTTTCTTTTGCAGAGTCAGGTAGTACAATACCGAATGCAGATTTTTCTTCTACCTCGATTAGTTCAATTACAATACGATCTCCTAGTGGTCTTAACAAGTGAAACAACCTCCTAATAATTAAATAATTGTTGATATTTATTAGCACTCTATATCAATGAGTGCTAACACAATTATTATGATAATCAATCACTCTTTTTTTTGCAAGTCAGAACTTCGAAAAATTTTGTTTTCTTTCCATATTCCTCTACAATAGAAAGGAAGCATATGAATGGAAAGGATTTTGACTGTGACTAATTCTCAAAAAGTAACGAAACATAAAAAAACAGCCCTGTATGTTTTGCTGATCTATATCTTGATGCAAATCTCGAGCAGATGGTTGCTCTTACCGTTCCATAAGCTCATGATGAAGATAACTGGTTTAGCTTCTGAACAAGCGGCTCCCATTACTCAAGGTTGGTATATTGCCTTAAGTTTTGCTATAGCGCTCATTTTAAGCCTAATCCTCACATCTCGAGATAAAGCCTTTTGGAACATTTATCAAGGAAAAAAAGAAACAATCCCTCTTACAATTGTGTGGGGAATCATCGGCTTCTTCCTAGTGTTCTTTGGACAAATGATTGGTGCGGCTATTGAGATGGCTGTTTTCGGTATTGAAGGAGGCTCACAAAATACTGCTGATATAGTCGCGATAGCTAAAGGCGCTCCCATTGCCATATTAGCAATTGTTGTATTCGGGCCAATTTTAGAAGAATTCGTCTTCCGCAGAGTGATATTTGGCTCGCTTGTCCAAACAACAAATTTCTGGGTGGCAGCTATTGTTAGCGCCATATTCTTTGCGATTATCCACTTCGACTTCTCACATATCTTGCTTTATACCATTTGTGGTTTAATTTTCGCCTTTTTATATCACAAAACAAAGCGCATTTGGACGTCTATTATTGCACACGTCATGCTTAATGGTTTTGTGACACTTGTACAATTCTATGCGGAACCATTGCAAAAGTTTCTTCAAGAACTAGAAAAAATGCAATAAATTTTTGTAAAGCTATTGTAAGTTGCAAAAATAACACAAAAGCTCGGTGTCCCATTTAGGGGCACCGAGCTTTATCTATTACTGTTGATTCAATTCTTCTATTTGTCGTCGTTGCTGCTCAAGCGCCTCTTCAATTTGACGCTTTTGCTCCGCTTCTTGTTCTTCTTTTAATCGAATTTCTTCTGATTTAAGATATTTCTTATAGCCAATTCGTGAAATCATGATACTAATTTCATACAAAATAAACAGTGGCACTGAAACCATTAAATGCGAAGCTAACTCAGGCGGTGCAATAATCGCTGCACATACAAATAAACCAAAGTACGAATATTTACGAATTCGAATGAGTAAATCCGGACTTAATATGCCAATTCGTGAAAAGAATAAAACAACAATTGGCAATTGGAAAAGGAAACCAAAAGGTATTGTAAGCTTAAACAAGAATGCAAAATACTCATGTATACCAATGGTTTGCTGTATCTCCAAATCATTCGATAAATTCATCATGAATTTAATGACATACGGGAATAGTAAAAAGTACGAAAAAGATAACCCTGCAAGAAACAATAAAAATGAATACGGAATATAGCTTAGAGTAGCTTTACGCTCTACTTCCCTTAATCCAGGGCTAATAAACGACCATAATTGATACATCAACACTGGTGATGATAGAATAAATGCAATTATAAAAACAACTTGTATATAAATTGCAAGTGGTGTGACTACGTCAAATGCATGGAGCTCGATATTATATTCGGCTCCGGTCATTTGAAGGTATTTAACAAGCGGCTTTGCGACAAAAAATGCGCCGGCCATAGCTAGAACAAAGAAAACGGCAACAATGAACAGCCGTTTTCTTAATTCTTCTATATGCTCAATAACAGTTAGATCTTTTGGGTTCATTCCTCAAACATCCTAACTTACTTATCTAGTTCTTTCTTTTTCTTATCATCATCATCTTCGTCGGCTAAACCTTTAGTAGCATTTTTGAATTCACGTAGTGTTGAACCAAATGCCTTACCTAGCTCTGGTAACTTTTTAGGACCAAAAATTAGTAACGCGACAACTCCGATAATAATGAGGCTCATAGGACCAATACCACCCATTACAGCCACCTCCTCTTTATATCCATCATTTTAACGCATATTTCGCCATTTTGCTAACTAATTATATGTGAAAGTTTTTCGTCACTCTCACTGATTTGACCGCATTTTATTTAAATTATCTATTTGACAGAAACGGTGAATTACACTGGAAAATATGTATTGTTTTCACTCTTCCTGATTACGTATTAAATAAATAAGCGCTTGCAACTCTACCGATAAATCAATGGTTAGGAGCTGCATTCTATCAGGTACCGTTAAACGCTCTGGCGTAAAGTTTAAAATTCCCTTTGCATTCATGGCCGCTAAGCGGTCCGCCATTTTTTGAGCGGAGCGTGGTGAAACGGTTAAAATAGCAAGCTCCGCACCGTATTCTGCATATTTTTCTTCCAATAAATCTGGATGAAAAACCGGGATGTTGCTAATCATTTTGCCATCCTTCGGTGCTTTTGAATCGAATGCTACCACAATATGTGTATTATGGTTTTTTTGAAAATTATATTTTAATAATGCACTGCCTAAATTCCCCACACCAATTAACGCTACTTTTGTCGTTTCATGTTGATCAAGCGTCTGGCTAAAAAATTGTAATAGATGCTGCACATCGTAGCCATATCCTTTTTTTCCAAGTGCACCAAAATAAGAAAAATCACGGCGAATAGTTGCAGAATCTATTTTCATCGCTTCACTCAATTCCTTCGACGAAATACGTTCCATACCTTCTTGTGCAAAGTTTTGAATAAATCGATAGTAAAGAGGAAGTCTTTTTGTAGTGGCTTGCGGAATTTTTAATTCTTGTTTCAAACTTTTTCCTCCTTATGATGTACCTCCATCAATTTTACTGTCTATAACTACTAATTTTAATACATTCATCCTTAACAATATACAACATTTTTGCAATCCCCTGCTGTATTTCTCTTTAGTTAATGGCGCCTTTTACGCAGCTAACTAAAAAGAAATCGTTTCAATCTTACATGACTGCTAGGAATAAGTAAAGCACGGACATTGCATGCAAATCGTTCATCCATTACACTAAGGTAGAATTGAGGTGTCAAGAATGATTGTTTTACAGGTCAATCAACTAACTAAATCCTTTCTTGCAGATGAAATTTTAAGTGGTGTTAAATTAGAAGTTCAACACCGTGACCGCGTTGCCTTAGTAGGACGAAACGGTGCAGGTAAATCTACTTTATTAAAAATAATTGCTGGTCAAATGTCCTATGATTCAGGTGATATCATTATCCCAAAGGATATTCAAATAGGCTATTTAGAGCAACATGCAGGATTAAACTCTACGCTAACAATTTGGAATGAAATGATGACTATTTTCGAATCTCTTCTAGCCCAAGAACAGCTGCTACGCTCACTTGAACAACAAATGGCTGATCCTACTGTTTATGAAAATCCTACTATGTATGCGAAAGTTATGTCGGAATACGATCAATTACAGCATACGTTTAAAGATGCAGGTGGCTATCAATATGAATCAGACATACGGTCAGTCCTTCATGGTATGCAATTTTATTCCGAAGACTATGCCAAACCCATCAGTTCCTTATCTGGTGGTCAGCGCACACGTTTAGCACTTGCTAAGCTCTTACTTAGTAAACCAGACCTTTTAATTCTGGATGAGCCTACTAACCATTTAGATATCGAAACACTATCTTGGTTGGAATCCTATTTAAAGAGCTATGAAGGCGCTATTTTAATTGTTTCCCATGACCGCTACTTCTTAGATCAAGTTGTTTCTATTGTCTACGAAGTATCCCGTCATCGTGTCACAAAATATCCAGGTAATTATAGTGCTTATTTAGATGAAAAAGCTAAAAATTATGAGCGTGATGTCAAGCTCTATGAGCGTCAGCAAGATGAAAAGGCCAAGCTAGAGGATTTTATCCAAAAAAATATTGCACGTGCCTCTACAACAAAAATGGCACAAAGTCGACGCAAAATGCTTGAACGAACAGAGTGGATGGAATCGCCAGATGGTGATGAGAAATCCGCTAGTTTTGGTTTCACGATTGAACGTCAAAGTGGAAATGATGTTTTATCCGTCGATGATTTAACAATTGGTTATAATGATCGTACCATTTCTAGTGGGATTAACCTTCGCTCTTTTCGCGAGGATCGTATAGCCCTTGTTGGACCAAACGGAGTTGGTAAATCGACATTATTAAAAACGATTGTGAAAGATTTATCCCCTCTTGCAGGTGGTATTCGTTATGGGACGAATGTACAAATCGGCTATTATGATCAAGAGCAAGCAAAGCTATCAAGCAATAAGAGTGTCTTGAAAGAGTTATGGGATGAATGGCCACTTATGAACGAAAAAGATATTCGCACCGTATTGGGACGTTTTCTTTTTAGTGGTGAAGATGTGGATAAAGCAGTATCCTCTTTATCGGGCGGTGAGAAAGCACGCCTTGCACTTGCAAAATTAATGATGCAAAAGGCTAATTTTTTAATTCTCGATGAGCCTACTAACCATTTAGACTTAGATAGCAAAGAGGTTTTAGAAAATGCTTTGATTGATTACCCTGGTACGCTTCTATTTGTCTCACATGACCGCTACTTCATTAATCGTATCGCCACGAAAGTGGTGGAGTTATCTGGAACCGGGTCATTTGAATATTTAGGTGACTATGATTATTATGTAGAGAAAAAGCAGGAACTATTGGAGCTAGCACAAATGAATGCTACCTCCCAAACACAAGTACAGCATGAGCAACCTGATAAAGCGTCTACATCTAAAATTGATAAAGAAGCAAAAAAACGTGAACGTCAAATTAGACGTATGATCGAAGATTTAGAAAGCAAGATGCAAGAAACGACAGCTATTGTTGCAAGCTTAGAGGAAGCTCTGTGCGACTCTGCCATTTTCACAGACCATGAAAAAATTTCAAATCTCCAAGACGAATTAGCAACTGCTAAAGAACAGCATGAGCTATTAGAATTAGAATGGCTTGAGTTAAATGAAGAACTTGAAAGTATTAATATGTAATTGATGTAAGCCATGTGACGGGTCACATGGCTTTTTCTTTACTTGTCTTCATTTTTCATATATATTGGTCAAGTGCTATTTTTCGACAAAAAATGCCCACAGTTTTATTCACACTATAAATCTAGTAATACCAACATATCAACAGAGTTTTCCACACTGTCCACAATTAAAAATTATTTTATCCACATTGTATCGTATAAAACACGCTACTACATATTGAATAATCACAAGTTATGCACAAGTTATCAACATTTTGTGCATAAGTACGCGTGTTCGCTATTTAGTTCGCTCCTTTACCTGTGGATAATTTTCTGAAAAATTTGTCAATTACGTTGTTTGATACTTACATTCTCTTACCACAGTTCTTATTTATCAACAATTATTCGACAATTAAAAAGAGATATCTAAAAATATAGATATCTCTTTCCTAAACTATATCCAGGATTTTAACTCCATTCCTGGGCGTCCATTCATCATTAAGTTTCCTCGAATGCCAGCCTCAAACATCGGCATCGCTGCTGCGCCAATCATTGCCGCATTATCAGTACACAATTTAAGGGGTGGGACAAAAAACGGGATACCTTCCTCTGCAAATACGGTCTCCAAAGAAGTTCGCAAACCTTTATTCGCTGCTACACCACCAGCTGCAATAACCTGTTTCACCTGATACTCGCGAGCTGCACGCAATGTTTTAGCTGTCAGCACTTCGACAACACTTTCCTGAAAGCCCTTGGCAACAGCCGCTGGTGAAATAGCTTCACCTCGTTGATCCATATTATGTTTATAATTGATGACGGCTGATTTTAAACCACTAAAGCTAAAATCATATGAATCCTCTTCCAACCATACTCTCGGAAAAGGTACAGCCTCACCTTCCTCATGAGCAAGCCGATCAATGTGTGGTCCACCAGGATAAGGTAAGTTTAAAACACGCGCCACTTTGTCATAAGCTTCACCAGCTGCATCATCTCGTGTTTCACCAATGACCTCAAAAGAGCCATGTTCCTTCATATACACAAGCTCTGTATGACCACCTGATACTACAAGTGCTAATAGGGGGAACTCCATTGGCTGAACAAGCGCATTGGCATAAATATGTCCTGCAATATGATGTACGCCAACAATTGGTAAGTTGTTCGCAAATGCAAAAGCCTTCGCCGCATTAATGCCAATCAACAATGCTCCCACAAGACCTGGACCCTCTGTAACAGCTACAGCATCTAAATCTGCTGGCTTTAAGTTTGCTTGAGCTAATGCTTCTTCAATTACCATCGTAATTTGTTCTACATGATGACGTGATGCAATTTCAGGGACAACGCCACCAAAACGCTTATGACTCTCTATTTGAGAAGCAACAACATTCGACACAATTTCATGACCATTTCGAATAATCGCTGCAGCTGTTTCATCACAGCTCGATTCTATTGCTAATATCATTCCATTATTCATTATAAATTCACCCACATGACAAGGGCATCCTCCCCGTTATCAGTATAATAGCCTTTCCGTATGCCACCATCTTGGAATTGAAGCTTGCGATAAAGATTTTGTGCAACGGTGTTCGTTACACGTACCTCCAATGTCATAACCTCCATTCCATGTAAACGAGCTATTTGCATCGCCTCACGCATTAATCCCTCGCCGATACCTCGACCACGTGCTGCCTCCATAACAGCTACATTCGTAATTTGGGCTGCATCTATTACCATCCACATCCCACAAAAACCAATAATACTGCCATTTGCATCCACAGCCAACACATAATGAGCATACTGATTTTCATGCACTTCATAGTAAAAGGAATCCAGCGTCCAGGGTATAGGAAATGAAGCTACTTCAATTTCATAAACTGCTGGTACATCATCAGAAACCATTTTACGATAAGTTACATTCCTACTCATGTTCCTTCTCCTTCTGTTCTTTCAGCCAATTAGCCTCAGCCTCTGCAATTCGTTTATATTGTGGGACAAAGTGATGAGTAGCTTCAACACTCGGTAACTCCACTTTAGTCGCTACACGAATAACTTCCGTTGCACGTGGCAAGTCAAAACTAAACGGTGCACGTACTGCGTTATCACCAAGCACCTCCACAATGTTATCCCAAAATATATCAACATCTGTTCCTATAAATAAAATAGGTGCATCTAGTGCCTTTAAACGCTCTAATAAATCAGCGATATGTGCATGATGATCCTCCACAAGAGTCTCTAATGTCACTCCTTGATAAACAGCCGTATAGACATTGCCTCTTCTTGCATCAAAAATTGGACAGATTAATCCATTATAAAGGGCGGCATTTGCAGCTAATGCCTTTAAACTAGCGACACCAACTAAAGGTATCTGTAATGTCCATGCTAGGGTTTTCGCTAATGTTACACCTATACGGACACCTGTATACGAACCCGGCCCTTCAGACACTGCAATCGCATCCAAGTCACTTGCCTGTAAGCCTACTCTTGCTAGTATCTCTTCAATAGCTGGCATCGCTCCTGCAGAATGCGTTAATTTTATATTTTGTACCATCTCGGCTACCACTTTTCCATCCCTCACAATGGCAATGGAAAGTGGTGTATTCGCTGTTTCTATTCCTAACCAAATCATTTCATTAGCTCCTCACATAGTGCCTCATAGCGTTCCCCACTAGGTATTAACACAAAGCGTCGTTCATTGTCTCCGATTCGGTAAATCTCTATTGCTAATCGATGCTGTGGCAAATCCTGTTCAATTAAATGCGCCCACTCTACCACTGATACCGCATCTCCATAAAATAATTCATCCCAACCTAGGTCCTCGTCACTTTCAGCCAGACGATAAACATCTAGATGATTGAAGGGTAATCGTCCTTCATATTGTTTAACAATCGTAAATGTTGGACTGTTGACTGTTCTTTTCACACCAAGGCCCTTTGCTAAGGCCTTCGTAAATGTTGTTTTGCCTGCACCCAAATCTCCTTCTAATGTAATCGTATCTTGAGCTTCTAGTAAATTGGCAAGTGCCATGGCAAAACGTTCTGTATCATCAACTGAATTCATGATTATTTCATACATTCTCATTTTTCCTCTCATCACTACATTATCTCTAGTTTACCTAAACTAGCGAAAATGTTCAAAGCATCCAATATCATTTATGTCTTACTTAGATTGTAGTCGTTCAGAAGCCCAATTCTATGACATAGCTAGCTAATTAGAATGAAAACAAAAACACGCCTTCTTTTACGAAGACGTGTCAACTATTTATCTGTTGGAATGACCTTTTACTGCTATGATTTCTTTGCCAATCAGTTTATCATCCTTAAACTTCACTATATAGGCCTGTGTCATCAAGATCTCATCATTCCAACGATATTCATTATTTTTAATCTTTTTTCCTGCGCCTCCTACTGCTTCGACTACTTCAATATATGACATATCATTTTTTAATTTCTCGAATTCTACTTCGTTCATATTTTTTTGCCAGTGATACGCATTTGATTCTTCAATCTCTATAATAGGATCTCCACAGCCTACCATCATTATCATGGAACCAATAAGCAAAGGTAAATAAAGACTTTTAAAAGAATAATCTTTGCTCATATTAACACCTCCGTAGCCAATCCGATTACTTCTACATTTTTACCCATAATCTTTCTATTAGAAACACATCTAATTTTACCTTATAGAAACGCTATCATTTATCGGTAATTTTTACTATTTTTAGATAATGTTAAATAGATGAAATTTGGTAGGTTCATGGCAATATTATCGATTATTTCACAAGGATTTAGCTGTTTTCTAGATACGGTTGATATGTTTTTAGGGAAATAGATGTTATTTGTGAAAAAATAAAGGGAGGTTGGTCTTAGAGACGATACAGAATGTTATACTTTTAGCCCCTTTGTTTCTACTAGGAGATGTTGATCCTTTAGGAGTTAGTCACTTGTCATGTAATTTCTACTCAATTTTGCTAATAAGCTTCTACATGATGAATTGGATAAATATCCGATCAAACAAAAAAGCCCTTATGATGTAAAATCATAAGGACTGTAATATCAATTTAAATGGCGGTCCCGACCGGGATCGAACCGGCGATCTCCTGCGTGACAGGCAGGCATGTTAACCGCTACACCACGGGACCTCTTTAAGACATTTATAAATATATCATAAAAAAAATAGATATGCAACATTTATTTTCATATTTTCTCTTAATATATTTGCCCACACGGTTTTATCAAGGGATAGGATTTACCCTGCAATGAATTATCCACACAAACAACGTCTATTTTCATATATACTCTAAACATGATGCAAATTTTGCAGTATATTTAACTCTAAAGGGGGAAAAATAACATGTCAAAACTAACACAATTACAAGAGGCACTACAGGCACATACTACCGATGCAATGATTATTACCAATGCTCAAAATCGTCGCTATCTAACAGGTTTTACAGGTAGTGCAGGAACAGTTATCATAACGAAGACTCGCGCACTTTTATTAGTAGACTTCCGCTATACACAGCAAGCAACAAGTCAATGTACCACTTTTGAAGTACTAGAGATTGATCGCAACCGTTTATATGAAACCATTCAGGAGATTTTCGAACAGGAATCCATTCAAACAGTTGGTTTTGAGCAACATCATGTTACTTATCACAGTTATCAATTAATGAAGAGTAAATTGACAGCTACATTAAAGCCATTGTCTACTATTGTAGAAGATTTACGAATGATTAAAACACCAGAAGAAATTGAAATAATTAAGAAAGCCGCATGGATATCCGATGAGGCATTTAATCATATTTTGACATTCATCAAACCAGGTATTTCTGAACTGGAGATTGCCCATGAATTAGAGTCTCATATGCGGAAAAATGGTGCAACAGGCGCAGCCTTCGATATGATTATTGCTTCTGGCCATCGTTCAGCACTTCCACATGGCGTAGCATCCTCTAAAATAGTGGAGCAAGGTGATATGTTGACAATGGATTTTGGTGCTTATTATCAAGGTTATCGTTCAGATATGACAAGAACGATTGCTGTTGGAAAACCATTAGAGCAATTAAAAGAAGTCTATCAAATAGTCCATGATTCCTTACAACATGCCCTTTCTAATATGAAGGCTGGTATTACTGGACAAGAGGCAGATAGTTATACACGAGACTATATCACCGCAAAAGGCTATGGACAAAATTACGGACACGGTGCGGGACATGGTATAGGTTTAGATATACATGAAAATATATTTATGTCTACCGTATGTAAAGATATTTTAGAAGAAAATATGGTACTAACAGTAGAACCGGGTATTTATATACCAAATGTAGGTGGTGTCCGTATCGAAGATGATGTTATCATTACAAAAGAAGGTGTGGAAGTAATCACCCACTCTCCTAAGGAACTCATTATTTTATAGCCTTTTAAGTGATGGTTTATATATATGAATGTCATTGAAGCTACTAAAGCAGAAGGATAGCTCACCTATTTTGAATAAAGCTAGTTAGATAAACGATTTTTTTAAACATACTAACATTAGTAGTACAAACCAAGGCCATGGTTTGTGCTACTATTTTTTTATAGTAGAAGTGAAGAAAAGCCGACCAGCCTCTGGGACCATTTGTGAGTCCGTATATTAAACCGGCTAACTTCATGCCCTTATATGAATCAGTTTAGTATGTTGGGTCCAAGAGATCGTGTATAAGAAAGTGGAATCGATAAGGTACTGTGAAGGCTTCTATGATTGGTCAAAAGGAGAAGAATGAGATGAAACATGTCATTGCGTTAGATGTCAGTAAAGGAAAAAGTACTGTTGCGATTTATGATGGTCACCGCCAATGTGAATTCGAAGGTGTGCTACTTCATACACGCGGTGATTTTGAGCGATTACACGAACGAATAGTAGAGATGTCAAAACAAGATGGACAAGCACCAGCTATCGTATTTGAAGCAACAGGTACCTATTCAAAACCTATCGAAGCATTTTTCAAAGATTACGGCTACGCATACTGCCGCATGAATCCACTTGAAGCGAATTTACAGATGGCAACGATGCGTCGTCATAAAACCGATATTAGTGATGCCCATGAACTTGCGAAGACTCATTTTAAAATGGAACGCGAAATAACGTACATACAAGACGATTATTATGAACAGATGCGTGCACTGACTCGTTACTACGATGAAATTGATGAAGAAATCATTTTACTCAAAAGTAGAATGCATGCCATTTTACAGCTGAGTTTTCCAGAATTAGAAAAGCTGATTACACCGAGTTCAGCACTATTTTTAAATATTGTACAACTCTATCCACACCCCGCACTTTTACAAGCCCATTCAAAAACGATGATTAAAAATCGTTTAAAGGCCAATACGCGAAAAAACCTCTCGCTAATGCGTGCGGAGGCTAAAGCTATTACATTATTAGAAGCAGCTGAAAATAGTTACCCCGCGATTAAACCAACAGATATTCGTTGTGATCAAGCACGAGATTACGCAGCTCGCATTGCGGATTTACAAGAGAAGAAAGATACGCTTGTGAAACAGATGGTGGAATTGTCGGAAGGACGAAAAGAATATCTAGTATTTCGATCGATTCCTGGAATTGGCGATTCAACGGCGTGCCGATTAATTGGAGAGATTGGTGACATCCACCGCTTTCAAAATGCGAAACAACTGAACGCTTACGCAGGCATTGATATTATGCGGTACCAGTCTGGGAATATGCAATATCGAGACAGAATTAATAAACGAGGAAACAAACATTTACGAAAGATTTTATATTTTATGGTGTGCGCAATGCTTATGGCTAAAGGAAAACCGAATCATTTTGTGGACTATTACTACAAATTAAAAAAGCAACCTCAGAGGAAGCCTCATAAGGTTGCGATCATCGCCTGCATCAATAAGTTTCTGAAAGTGACATTTCAGTTACTGACGCGTGGCATTCTTTACGATTATGAGTCCGCACTACCAGCTCAGAAATCGTAATCACCTACATAGAACTATATCATAATGACCTTTCGAAAAAAATAAAAATCGTCAGGTCTTTTTGGCGTATCTAAAAATGAGTGTGAAGTGATGAGGGATATCCCTCACCACTTCACACTCATAAAAATATAAATTATTCATTAAATAAAGTTGACTAATCGTAAGAAAGAGGCTGGGAAAAAAGTGTTTCAGCCAACAAAAAAACCGAACTATCCACTGAAACGCTCACGAAGTGTTTCGGAATAGTTCGGTTTTTCTAGTTATCATGTTTTGCTAACTTAGAGACTATTTGGCTTTAAGAAGGTCCTACTTAGTTCTGTCCCAACCTCTTTTTATAAAAGAAAAAACAGCCAGTATGCAACTGACTGTTTCATTTGCCTAGCGACGTCCTACTCTCACAGGGGGAAGCCCCCAACTACCATCGGCGCTAAAGAGCTTAACTTCCGTGTTCGGTATGGGAACGGGTG
Source organism: Lysinibacillus sp. FSL K6-0057 (assembly GCF_038630885.1). Lineage (NCBI taxonomy): Bacteria > Bacillati > Bacillota > Bacilli > Caryophanales > Bacillaceae > Lysinibacillus > Lysinibacillus sp. FSL K6-0057. The sequence continues at coordinate 4,531,565 of NZ_CP152047.1, forward strand.
TGACCTCTTTGCCATCATCACTAGACTATGTTCGACCTCCAATACACGGCGTATTACTGTGTCTTGAAGTTCTCTTTTTGTTGAAAGAATTATTCTTTCAAAACTGGATAAACGTGCATTGAATGGTTCAAACATTTTGGTTAAGTCCTCGATCGATTAGTATTCGTCAGCTCCATGTGTCACCACACTTCCACCTCGAACCTATCTACCTCATCGTCTTTGAGGGATCTTACTTACTTGCGTAATGGGAAATCTCATCTTGAGGGGGGCTTCATGCTTAGATGCTTTCAGCACTTATCCCGTCCACACATAGCTACCCAGCGATGCCTTTGGCAAGACAACTGGTACACCAGCGGTGTGTCCATCCCGGTCCTCTCGTACTAAGGACAGCTCCTCTCAAATTTCCTACGCCCACGACGGATAGGGACCGAACTGTCTCACGACGTTCTGAACCCAGCTCGCGTACCGCTTTAATGGGCGAACAGCCCAACCCTTGGGACCGACTACAGCCCCAGGATGCGATGAGCCGACATCGAGGTGCCAAACCTCCCCGTCGATGTGGACTCTTGGGGGAGATAAGCCTGTTATCCCCGGGGTAGCTTTTATCCGTTGAGCGATGGCCCTTCCATGCGGAACCACCGGATCACTAAGCCCGTCTTTCGACCCTGCTCGACTTGTAGGTCTCGCAGTCAAGCTCCCTTGTGCCTTTACACTCTACGAATGATTTCCAACCATTCTGAGGGAACCTTTGGGCGCCTCCGTTACCTTTTAGGAGGCGACCGCCCCAGTCAAACTGTCCGCCTGACACTGTCTCCTGCCCCGCTAAGGGGCATGGGTTAGAATTTCAATACAACCAGGGTAGTATCCCACCGACGCCTCCTTCGAAGCTGGCGCTCCGAGATCTCTGGCTCCTACCTATCCTGTACAAGTTGTACCAAAATTCAATATCAGGCTACAGTAAAGCTCCACGGGGTCTTTCCGTCCTGTCGCGGGTAACCTGCATCTTCACAGGTACTATAATTTCACCGAGTCTCTCGTTGAGACAGTGCCCAGATCGTTACGCCTTTCGTGCGGGTCGGAACTTACCCGACAAGGAATTTCGCTACCTTAGGACCGTTATAGTTACGGCCGCCGTTTACTGGGGCTTCAATTCGCAGCTTCGCTTGCGCTAACCACTCCTCTTAACCTTCCAGCACCGGGCAGGCGTCAGCCCCTATACGTCACCTTACGGTTTTGCAGAGACCTGTGTTTTTGCTAAACAGTCGCCTGGGCCTATTCACTGCGGCTCTCATGCGCTTGCACGCTCAAGAGCACCCCTTCTCCCGAAGTTACGGGGTCATTTTGCCGAGTTCCTTAACGAGAGTTCTCTCGCACACCTTAGGATTCTCTCCTCGACTACCTGTGTCGGTTTGCGGTACGGGCACCTCTCACCTCGATAGAGGCTTTTCTTGGCAGTGTGAAATCAGGAACTTCGTCCATACGGACTCGCCATCACAGCTCAACGTTACAGTGTGCGGATTTGCCTACACACACGCCTTACTGCTTGGACGCGCATATCCAACAGCGCGCTTACCCTATCCTACTGCGTCCCCCCATTTCTCAAACGGTGAGGAGGTGGTACAGGAATATCAACCTGTTGTCCATCGCCTACGCCTATCGGCCTCGGCTTAGGTCCCGACTAACCCTGAGCGGACGAGCCTTCCTCAGGAAACCTTAGTCATACGGTGGACGGGATTCTCACCCGTCTTTCGCTACTCATACCGGCATTCTCACTTCTAAGCGCTCCACCAGTCCTTCCGGTCTGACTTCAACGCACTTAGAACGCTCTCCTACCACTGACATCGTAGATGTCAATCCACAGCTTCGGTGAATCGTTTAGCCCCGATACATTTTCGGCGCAGCGTCACTCGACCAGTGAGCTATTACGCACTCTTTAAATGATGGCTGCTTCTAAGCCAACATCCTGGTTGTCTGTGCAACGCCACATCCTTTTCCACTTAACGATTACTTTGGGACCTTAGCTGGTGGTCTGGGCTGTTTCCCTTTTGACTACGGATCTTATCACTCGCAGTCTGACTCCCGTGTATAAATATCTGGCATTCGGAGTTTGTCTGAATTCGGTAAACCGGGATGGCCCCCTAGTCCAAACAGTGCTCTACCTCCAGTATTCTCATCACGAGGCTAGCCCTAAAGCTATTTCGGAGAGAACCAGCTATCTCCAAGTTCGATTGGAATTTCTCCGCTACCCACACCTCATCCCCGCACTTTTCAACGTGCGTGGGTTCGGGCCTCCAGTAAGTGTTACCTCACCTTCACCCTGGACATGGGTAGATCACCTGGTTTCGGGTCTACGACCACGTACTATTTCGCCCTATTCAGACTCGCTTTCGCTGCGGCTCCGCCTTCTAAAGCTTAACCTCGCACGTAATCGTAACTCGCCGGTTCATTCTACAAAAGGCACGCTATCACCCATTAACGGGCTCTAACTACTTGTAGGCACACGGTTTCAGGATCTCTTTCACTCCCCTTCCGGGGTGCTTTTCACCTTTCCCTCACGGTACTGGTTCACTATCGGTCACTAGGTAGTATTTAGCCTTGGGAGATGGTCCTCCCGGATTCCGACGGAATTTCACGTGTTCCGCCGTACTCAGGATCCACTCAGGAGAGAACGAACTTTCGACTACAGGGCTTTTACCTGCTCTGGCGGACCTTTCCAAGTCGCTTCATCTAACTCGCTCTTTTGTAACTCCGTATTGAGTGTCCTACAACCCCAAGAGGCAAGCCTCTTGGTTTGGGCTCTTCCCGTTTCGCTCGCCGCTACTCAGGGAATCGATTTTTCTTTCTCTTCCTCCAGGTACTTAGATGTTTCAGTTCCCTGGGTCTGCCTTCAAGACGCTATGTATTCACGTCAAGATACTACGCGATTAAACGTAGTGGGTTCCCCCATTCGGAAATCTCCGGATCAAAGCTCACTTACAGCTCCCCGAAGCATATCGGTGTTAGTGCCGTCCTTCTTCGGCTCCTAGTGCCAAGGCATTCGCCGTGCGCCCTTAATAACTTAACCAAGTTATTAAGCCTATAAAAAACTTAAAAAATAAATGTGTTTGTTACAATTTCAATGTCGTTTTATCCAGTTTTCAAAGAACAAGTTTTGAAGCATTTCATTCAGAAGAATGAACCTTCAAAACTGAACGCAAAACGTAATCTTACAAACCCAAGGTTTGTATTCCGAAATAATCCTTAGAAAGGAGGTGATCCAGCCGCACCTTCCGATACGGCTACCTTGTTACGACTTCACCCCAATCATCTATCCCACCTTCGGCGGCTGGCTCCAAAAGGTTACCTCACCGACTTCGGGTGTTACAAACTCTCGTGGTGTGACGGGCGGTGTGTACAAGGCCCGGGAACGTATTCACCGCGGCATGCTGATCCGCGATTACTAGCGATTCCGGCTTCATGTAGGCGAGTTGCAGCCTACAATCCGAACTGAGAACGACTTTATCGGATTAGCTCCCTCTCGCGAGTTGGCAACCGTTTGTATCGTCCATTGTAGCACGTGTGTAGCCCAGGTCATAAGGGGCATGATGATTTGACGTCATCCCCACCTTCCTCCGGTTTGTCACCGGCAGTCACCTTAGAGTGCCCAACTAAATGATGGCAACTAAGATCAAGGGTTGCGCTCGTTGCGGGACTTAACCCAACATCTCACGACACGAGCTGACGACAACCATGCACCACCTGTCACCGTTGCCCCCGAAGGGGAAACTATATCTCTACAGTGGTCAACGGGATGTCAAGACCTGGTAAGGTTCTTCGCGTTGCTTCGAATTAAACCACATGCTCCACCGCTTGTGCGGGCCCCCGTCAATTCCTTTGAGTTTCAGTCTTGCGACCGTACTCCCCAGGCGGAGTGCTTAATGCGTTAGCTGCAGCACTAAGGGGCGGAAACCCCCTAACACTTAGCACTCATCGTTTACGGCGTGGACTACCAGGGTATCTAATCCTGTTTGCTCCCCACGCTTTCGCGCCTCAGTGTCAGTTACAGACCAGATAGTCGCCTTCGCCACTGGTGTTCCTCCAAATCTCTACGCATTTCACCGCTACACTTGGAATTCCACTATCCTCTTCTGCACTCAAGTCTCCCAGTTTCCAATGACCCTCCACGGTTGAGCCGTGGGCTTTCACATCAGACTTAAGAAACCACCTGCGCGCGCTTTACGCCCAATAATTCCGGACAACGCTTGCCACCTACGTATTACCGCGGCTGCTGGCACGTAGTTAGCCGTGGCTTTCTAATAAGGTACCGTCAAGGTACAGCCAGTTACTACTGTACTTGTTCTTCCCTTACAACAGAGTTTTACGAACCGAAATCCTTCTTCACTCACGCGGCGTTGCTCCATCAGGCTTTCGCCCATTGTGGAAGATTCCCTACTGCTGCCTCCCGTAGGAGTCTGGGCCGTGTCTCAGTCCCAGTGTGGCCGATCACCCTCTCAGGTCGGCTACGCATCGTCGCCTTGGTGAGCCGTTACCTCACCAACTAGCTAATGCGCCGCGGGCCCATCCTATAGCGACAGCCGAAACCGTCTTTCAGTGTTTCACCATGAGGTGAAACAAATTATTCGGTATTAGCCCCGGTTTCCCGGAGTTATCCCAAACTATAGGGTAGGTTGCCCACGTGTTACTCACCCGTCCGCCGCTAACGTCGAAGGAGCAAGCTCCTTCTCTGTTCGCTCGACTTGCATGTATTAGGCACGCCGCCAGCGTTCGTCCTGAGCCAGGATCAAACTCTCCATAAAAGAAATTTGATTAGCTCAAATTGTTTTGCTGGCATCAATTTTGATGTCCAAAATTTTTGTTTCGTTCACTCGCCGAAGCCAGCTACTTAAAACTTTATTGATTACGTTTTGCTTGTTCAGTTTTCAAGGTTCATGACGTTGTCCGTTTAGACAACTACTTTAGTCTATCATACAACCAATCGGTTGTCAACACTTTTTTTTGGAGCGGGTGATGAGAATCGAACTCACGACATCAGCTTGGAAGGCTGAGGTTTTACCATTAAACTACACCCGCATATATTTTTTTAAAAATGGCGCGCCCGGCAGGAGTCGAACCCACAACCTTCTGATCCGTAGTCAGACGCTCTATCCAATTGAGCTACGGGCGCTTATGAAATTAATTGACTTGGTGCGGCCGAGAGGACTTGAACCTCCACGGGGTTGCCCCCACTAGGCCCTCAACCTAGCGCGTCTGCCGTTCCGCCACGACCGCATTCGATTAGTAACTTTCTCATTATACTATGATAATTCGAAAAGTCAACTCTTTTTCTTAAAGAGATGAGCCATGAAGGACTCGAACCTTCGACCCTCTGATTAAAAGTCAGATGCTCTACCAACTGAGCTAATGGCTCGGATTAAGAAATGAATGGCTGGGGTACTAGGATTCGAACCTAGGCATGACGGAATCAAAATCCGTTGCCTTACCGCTTGGCTATACCCCAATAAGTGGCGGTCCCGACCGGGATCGAACCGGCGATCTCCTGCGTGACAGGCAGGCATGTTAACCGCTACACCACGGGACCAAAATGTTATTTACATTAAATTATGAAAAAATGACCCCTACGGGATTCGAACCCGTGTTACCGCCGTGAAAGGGCGGTGTCTTAACCACTTGACCAAGGGGCCATGGCTCCGAAGGCAGGACTCGAACCTGCGACAACCTGATTAACAGTCAGGTGCTACTACCAACTGAGCTACTTCGGAATAATTTATGTTATGTTGTCGCCGTTATCTTGTCGACTTTTACTATTATAGGGACAACTCAATAAAACGTCAACTATTTTTTAAAGTTTTTTTATTCCACTAATTTTAATTTTCCCAAACACTTACTACAGCAATACTTTTCAACATTCATTTTAATTTTCCGTACATATAATTGGTGGCAATTGACACAAGTATATGTATAGCGTCGTCGGTGTTTTTCAACTGTAGTTTTAGGGGATTGTAAAACTGAGCAAAATCGGGGGGCATCTACTTTCCTTAACAATTCTCGAAAATCTTTATCTCGATGCTGATACCCTTTACCTTCAATATGTAGATGATAATGGCATAATTCGTGGAGAACAATACCATGAATCTCTTCCAAACCGTATAATTCATAGGCTTTAGGATTAACCTCAATATTATGAGATTGTAAAAGATATCGTCCTCCTGTTGAGCGTAATCTTGCATTAAAGTAGGCTTGATGCAGAAAAGGTTTCTGAAAGCTTTCCAAAGATAAGCGACGAACAAGCTCTTGTAATTCTAGATTGTCCAAAGTAATCACCTCTAACAACAAGAATACCACACTGCGTAGTATAGACAGTGTGGTAAAAATTTATTACTCAATCTAATGTTTGATTTTTAGGTGGAAGCATCGTTAAAGAGATACGTCCTTTCGTTACATCTATTTGTTCTACCCAGACGGTTACAATATCCCCAAGCGCCACAACTTCTAATGGATGTTTAATACGTTTATTTTGTAGTTTAGAAATATGCACAAGTCCATCTTGCTTCACGCCAATATCAACAAATGCACCGAAATCGACTACATTTCTTACTGTGCCCTGCAATTCCATGCCTACTTTTAAATCTTCCATTTTTAATACATCCGTTTTAAGCAATGGTTGTGGGAAAGCATCACGTGGGTCACGACTTGGTTTCATTAAAGTATCCACGATATCTTGAATTGTCACAACTCCTACCCCAAGCACATCACTTAACTTTTGGATATTTAGGGCTGCAATAGCTTCCTCTGCATTCTGAGTCCCTAACTCTTTTTTATCTATCTGTGCCTCTGCTAATATTTGCTCAGCAAGGTTATAGCTCTCAGGATGAATACCTGTAGCATCAAACGGATTTTTTGCTTCAGGGACACGCAAGAAACCAATAGCTTGTTCATACGTTTTAGCACCTAACCTTGGAATCTTCTTTAATTGCGCACGCGTAGTAAATTGACCATTTTCCTCTCGCATCTTCACGATATTCTCTGCAACAGTTTTTGATAAACCAGAAACGTATTGTAAGAGTGATGAAGAAGCAGTGTTTACGTCAACACCAACTTGGTTAACAGCCGTTTCTACTATAAAAGTTAGTGATTCATTTAACTTTTTTTGAGAAACATCATGCTGATATTGACCTACTCCCACCGCTTTTGGTTCAATTTTCACTAACTCTGATAAAGGATCCTGTAAGCGACGTGCAATGGAGATAGCACTACGTTGCTCAACCTGTAAATCAGGAAATTCTGCACGTGCAATATCAGACGCTGAATAAACAGACGCCCCCGCTTCGTTGACAATCACGTAAGCTGTGTCAGTAGTAAGCTCGTTTAATACATCCGCGATAAATTGTTCTGTTTCACGGGATGCTGTACCATTCCCAATAGCAATTATACTTATTGGATACTTTGCCAAAATTCCTTTCACAGTAGCTTTCGATTTTGCCACATCTGGTTTAGGTGGATGTGGGTAAATAGCTGTAACCTCAAGCATTTTTCCCGTTTCATCTACAACCGCTAGCTTACAACCTGTACGGTAAGCTGGGTCAACCCCCAATACATATTTACCTTTCATAGGTGGCTGTAGTAATAGGTTACGTAAATTTTCAGAGAAAATATGAATAGCCTGTGTCTCCGCTTTTTCTGTAAGCTCGTTTCGTAATTCCCTTTCAATTGAAGGCTGAATTAAACGCTTGTATGAATCCTCGATTGCTAGTTTAACTTCTGCAATAGCAGGGGACGAACCAGTTGCAGGTATCCATTCTTTCCACATAATCATTAATACTCGGTCCACTGAAACATGAATCGACACCTTTAAAATCTCTTCTTTTTCCCCTCGATTTATCGCTAAAATACGATGCGGCACAATGCGACTAACAGGTTCTTCATATTCGTAATACATTTCAAAAACATTTTTTTCATCGATTTCTGTATTTTTCACAGACGTTACAAGGATGCCATCCTTCCATGAATAAGCACGAATTTTTTCACGGATAGAGGCATCGTCAGCAAAACGTTCTGCTAAAATATCTCGAGCTCCCATTAGCGCTTCTTCCGTATTAGCAACTTGTTCATTGTCCACAAAACCAATTGCTAATTGCTCTAATGAATCTTTACTAAATGCTAATAGAAGATCTGCAAGAGGTTCTAATCCTTTCTCTTTTGCAATCGTCGCCTTTGTACGTCGTTTTTGCTTATAAGGTCTATATAAATCCTCAACACGTTGCAAGATTGTTGCAGAAAGAATAGCCTGCTCTAATTCTGGTGTAAGCTTTTCTTGCTCTTGGATTAACCGTATAACTTCTTCTTTTCGTTGTTCAAGTTGCTGGATGTAGTGATAACGATCTTCTACAGCTTTAATTTGCACCTCATCGAGTGATCCTGTAACCTCTTTTCGATAGCGCGCAATAAATGGTACCGTATTTCCCTCTTCTAATAATTTGATAACAGCATCTACTTGCCCTGGTTTGACTGCTACGTCTTTTGCAATGAGCTGTAACATTTGCTTTTGCTCCACATCATCACTACCTTTTTCTTTTCATTTTACCATTACACTTTACTAAAAATGCAAAAAAATAGTCTACTCAGACGAATATGAGTAGACTATGTTCATTCATTTTAAAGGTAAACACCCACGAAAGTTTAGAGCGAAACACTGCCACTTGCTAGAATAGCCTCTTGTAATTTCTTTATTGCTTTCCTTTGTATCCTAGATACATGCATTTGAGAAATCCCTAATCGTTCTCCAGCTTCTTTTTGACTAAGTTGCTCTAGATATGTAAGCTGAATAATTTGTTTTTCCCTCTCATTCAACACGACCAACGCATCTGAAACAATCATTCGTTTATTGGTTATTTCATAGCCATCGTCTTCTCTGCCCAAAATATCGAATAACGTGACTGTACTACCATCTGAGTCTGACTCTATCGAATGGTCCATAGAAAGCGCTTGATAACTACGGCTCATTTCCATAGCTTCTAGTACCTCTTCCTCTGCTACTTCTAATCGTTCAGCAATATCTTTAATGGATGGAGAACGCTGCAATTCAATTGTCAGCGCCTCCACCGTTGATTTAATTCTCGGCCCAAGTTCCTTTATTCGTCTAGGCACATGAACATCCCATGTTTTATCACGTAAAAAACGTTTGATTTCCCCAACAATTGTTGGCACGGCAAATGCTTCAAAACTACGACCAACATTCGGATCAAAACGTCTTATTGCACCTAACAATCCCAGCATCCCTACTTGAACAATATCATCATAATAAGATTTACCATTCGAATATTTACGAGCTATAGATTCAACTAGATATCGATAATGAATCACTAAATTGGTTTGTGCTTCATCATCCTCCGTTGACTGGTACAATTCAATCCACTTTAGTACATCTTCTTTGGATGAAGATTTATGTAGTGATTCTTTCGACATTTTTCTCCACCTGCTCCCTAGTGACATACTTTGTCATGAAGACAGTTACGCCACCATCGTTATTAATCATCACCTCATCCATCAAAGTTTCCATTAAATAAAGTCCCAAACCACCTTCTCTTAGCCCTGCAATACTTTCTTCAGGATGATACGGCCCAATCTTAGACTTAATCTCTTCAAAATTAAAACTATTGCCGTAATCTGCAATCATCATTTCCATTTTATTGTCATACAGCGCACACCCGATGACAATTTCACCTTCTTCTTCGTCTTTATAAGCATGGTGAACAACATTTGTTACAGCCTCACTTGCTGCAATTTTTAAATCTTCAATATCATCATAATTAAAGCCAATCCTACTCGCTAAGCCCGAGACAGTTAATCGAATGACACTGACAAATTGCGGTTTAGCAGGAACTCTAATTTCAATATAGTCAAATTCCTTCATTATCTTAATTCCACCTTTTTATCAGTTTCGATATCCATCAAATCACTAAGACCAGTAATTTCAAATAATCTTTGTAACCTATTCGATAAACCAACAAGCTTTACTTTACCATTTTCACGTAATGCTCTTTTATAGAAGGCGACAAAAATCCCAAGACCTGTACTATCCATGTAATTTACCTTTGATAAATCCAGTTCAATTTCTAATCCTTCTGTAATCTTTACCGCTTCTAATTCCTCTCGTAATCCTGAAGCAGTGAAAGTATCGATTTCACCCTCAACAAAGCCAAATAATTTATGATCAATTTCTTTAAAATGTATCGTTACGTCCATATAGCACACCTCCACCATATTTGTTAGACTATTTTCTCTACCCTGTTCAATTAAAAGTTAAACCTATTTTTTTAAAATAACTACAGTAAAATCATCAGATAGTTTAAAATTTTGCACTCTCTCTATTTCCTTATAAAGAAGCTGGCACAATTGTTGGGCGGTTAAATGTCTATTTTCTTTTATTAAAGTTGTGATTACCTCTCGCGAATTTAAGTCATCCTGCACTCTAAATTCTGTCACACCATCGGTCATCATAATAATTAAATCATTTTCTTCTAAAACAATTTCATGAAAGGTATATTTTGTTTCAGGCAATACACCCAGTAGTAAACCTTTAGCCTCTAAGGTAAAGAACTGATCAGCCTTTGCACTATAATGTAAAGCTGGTTCATGGCCAGCCGAGGCATATGAAAAGATGTTTTGCTCTACATCTAAGCATCCATAAAACATCGAAACAAACATACTGTCATCTACACCTTTTTCTATTACCCTATTGATGACTTCTAAAACATATGAAGGATCTTTATATGCATATACCAATGTTTCAAGTCCATATTTCACCATCGACATACATAGAGCAGCAGGAACTCCTTTTCCGACAACATCAGTCACAGCCACACTTAAATATTCTTCTCCATCATGAAAAAAATGTACATAATCGCCGTTCATTTTTCGAATAGGAACTGAAATCATACCTATATCAATATGTTGCATATCCGGCACATAAGTTTTCAACAAAGTTTTTTGAATGTTTGTCGCTATTTTCATTTCCATCTCATATTCAGCTTGCTTTTGAAGTAAACTTTGATGCTCTCTATGTGCCATCCCATAATGCACCATTACTTCAATCAGAAAATCATAGGCAGGCTGTGATTCATTCATCTGATGAGGGAATATTTGTTCAACAGCATTTTTATGAATGCTAACAACATCCTCAGGAGAGATATTTTTTTGAATTAACTGACGTGTGAAATTTTGAGCGATATATAAATTTCTTTCAGTTTGGTTGACCATGTAATCTGCTAATATTTTTTTATACTGAGCTTCTAATTGTTTCAGTTTCTTCACGTCCTAACGCAACCATTTTTCCGCTCTTATTGTTGTTCCCACTCCACTTACAGATTGAATATCTAAGCTGTCCATCAATCGTTTAACACCTGGCAAACCAGCCCCTAGCCCCCCAGAGGTGGAATAACCATCCTCCATTACTTTACGAACATCTTTAATACCAGGCCCTTGATCTGTTGCAACAACAACTATTTTCTTTTCGGAATCTGTCTCAATCCTTTCAATTTCAATGACTCCTATACTTGCATATAAATATATATTTCGTGCTAATTCACTAATTGCCGTGGTGATGCGGGCTTGATCAACAGTGCCAAATCCAAGTGCTTTTGCTTCATTGCGCCCCAGTTGTCTAGCTGCAACAATATCCCATTCTGTAATAATTTCAACCGAAGACTTATGTGTCACTGCTGTCCCTCCATTTCCTTTGGAGTTATACTCTTACACTTTTGTTCGACCTGCTTGTCATAATTTAAAATAAATTATTCGCCTCTATTAATGGAATATTCTATGTAAATATTCATATACCTTTTAAGAATTTTTTCAAAAATCTATTTTTATTAAAAATCTTGAGTATATCTTAAAGCTTTTTGTAACTTTTATCAATTACACCTTGGCATAATTACCTCTGACAGTTCAGCCTTCATTGCGAAAATAATTTATTGCACAAGATATATAGTAAATTCAAATTATGGTAAAGACGTTTCAAGGATATAAGACAAAAAAAGCATCGAGATTATAATATCTCGATGCTTCTATACATATATGTATATCAAAATTTTACCAGACCTAAACTAATCATCAGCGCTCCATCAACTTTTTCCATCACAGCATGATCAAGTTGCGTAATACGATCTGTCAATCTTGACTTATCTATTGTCCGCACTTGTTCTAGCAAAATAACCGAATCACGTTCAAAACCATACTTTTCAGCATTGATTTCAACGTGTGTCGGTAGCTTTGCCTTTTGAATCTGTGCAGTGATAGCTGCGATGATGACAGTCGGACTAAATCGATTGCCAATATCATTTTGAATAATCAGCACCGGCCTAGTGCCTCCTTGTTCAGAACCTATTACCGGTGATAAGTCTGCAAAAAAAACGTCACCACGTTTTACATTCAAAGTGTCATCCCCCGCTAACGAGACGCTCCACCATATGTTGTGCTTCATACTCTGCATGCAAGCATTCGCTCGCAATCATTAAATTAATATGAGACATTTCAACATATCCTTTAATCATAGCTTCCCGTATTTGATTTGGTTGCTCCTGCATTAAATTTTTGCGCGCCAAAATACGCACAAAAGATTCACCTTCAATTACTTCCTTTGTTTGTAGAAATAGTCTGTCTTGAACAGCAATTGTAGCTTCTCTTAACTTTTTCTCGTACACAGCAAGCACCTCCAACGGAACCATACACTTTTCATTACTTCTCATTCTATCATTGAAAGATATTGTTGAAAAGACATGAAATGACAAAATATCTGACAATTTGAAGTACAAATTGTAAAAATATGTTGGTTGTCGAAGGTATATGCTGAATATTTATTATTGCAATGCGTTTCTAAATATGAGCCTTTACAACGTTTTGGAAAAGAAATAAGTTCTCCAGTGCTAATTTATTTACCAAATTCAACTTGGAACATTGCTCATGACATTACATTGAAATTTGACTAATTCTAATGAAAGACAACTAAAGATATATTCTAGGAACTCTTGTTGTGATAATGCATGGTATTTCATAATTAATTGTTTCGAGCTTTGTTGCCCACTCATTGATGGAAATCCTATTCTTTTCTTGTTGACCAATGAGTGTTACCTTCACACCTATATCATATGCTTTTGGTAGGGCAACCATACATTGGTCCATACAAATTCGTCCAACAATCGGCATTCTTTGTCCATCAATTAAAACCTCTTGTCCACCTAATTTGCGAATTACACCATCCGCATAGCCAATCGGAATCGTTCCTATCCACATATCTGTGGGAGCAACATACGTAGCTCCATAGCCAACTGAATCACCTGATTTTATTTGCTTCACATGAACAAGTTCACTTTCTAGCGAGAATGCTGGTAATAATGGAAAAGGTAAGATGCTTTCCACATATGGAGAAGGTGCTAATCCATACATAGAAATCCCAAATCTAACAGCATCATATTGTAAATGTGGATCTTTTACTAATGAGGCTGCTGTATTGGATGCATGAACAAGTCTCGGCTTATTAGGTATTACGGATAAACATTTCTCAAAAAATTGTACTTGCTGATCAAAATGCATCGTATCCTCTTCATCAGCTGTAGCAAAGTGTGTAAATATTCCATCCAACTCAACATTTTTTTCAGACTGTATTGTTTGGTACAGTTCTAATAATTCTTGCTCTGAGCGAATACCTATTCTACCCATTCCGCTATCTATTTTTATATGAAGTCGTAATGGAAGTGCTTCATCCACTAAAAGAGAAGCAGCTTGCTGAATCCAATCACCGGCAAACGCCGTAAGTATAATACGTTGCTGCGCTGCATAAGGAGCAAACGAAACTGGAGATGCACCTAATATTAATATGTCTGGTTCTTCAAAATGTGCTCGAATATGTAATGCTTCATCGGGCGTTGCCACTGCAAGTACTGTGGCACCAGCTTCAAGAGCTGCCCGTGCAACGGCTACATCTCCATGACCATATGCATTTGCTTTTACTACAGCGATAATTTGAACATGAGGTCGTAAAAATTCTTTTAAATTTTTAACATTTTGTTGGATTGCTTGTAAGTCTATTATTGCTTTGGTTGGTCGAAAATACTGCTGTGTCTCCATAAGAATACCCTCTTTATTTTTAATTAAAACATTATGTAGGACATACATGTATGTTTTAGTATGTCGATTTAGCTTGTACACACAAAGTTTTAGCCTTTGCCTGAGCCTATACTTTATAGGTTCATTTATATTATCAATAAGCTACAGCCTCCGTATTCCAGAAAGCTGTAGCCAGAAAAGTTACTTCATACTACTTATCGTCATAGATGTAGCAACTTCAATCATTTCTTCACGCGTTAATTTACTTGAAGCTACAAAGAATTCAACACCATCTTTTTCCCAACTAATTGATGTATCTGTAATAGCACCAATCGTAAAGCCTAAATCAACTGGATCTCCAGGTGACGATACAGGTAACATTGAGTTTTCCTTCATTACTGGTTGCTGCATAACGGTAAATGCCTTTTCACCATCGAATGTTAAGATAACACGTTCCATTCCACTTTCCTGCACAACTTTTTCATTAGCTAATTGTGCCCAATTTACGACAGGATAATGTGTTTGGAATTCTTGATATTCAACTTCTGCACCAACTGCTTCCTTGTCCTCATTTTCTTCTTGCCCCTCTTTGTCAGAAGGTGTAGCTTGTTCACCTTTCGTGTTATCTTTATCAGTGAATTGCTCAACTGCATACTCTTTTGCAGCATGTTGCACACCTAGTTTAATTTTCTTAAATGTGATTTTAATTTGCTCTTCTTTCACATCATTCATAATAACTACTGAGGTTGGCAATAAAGTTTTCTTATCTACTGTTATAACCTGATGTGGCATACTGTTCTTATAGCTATTTCTAGTAGCCGCTTCAAATATATATGCTTTTTCTTCTTCTTTCATGACAAGATTTTTATCTTCTGCTAAATCTTCTGCTAGTGCTCCAATTAAGTAGGCTTGGCTATTTTTCTTTGGCCAATCACTTTGGAATTTATACATTTTGTTTAATGTCGGTGTTACGACAAAAACGCCATCAGCATTACGTACAATCATTTGAGAAACATCTTTCCCACTTTCGACTACTTCTACTCGATAGAAATCAGGTTTTGTGTGCCATACTGTTACATCATAATTTCTTGGTTCCCCACCAGATTTAATTTCCATCGTTGCATTTAATTCATAACCATTCGTCTCTGCCCATTTACCATTCACTTTCTTCAACACTTTTTCCTGTGAGGCTGCACCACATGCCGACAGAAGTAATATCGTACAAAGTAAGACGAGCCATTTAACTATACGGTTGCCCACGCTTTCACCCTTTCTTCTTTCAAATCCACTACGACAATATATGAACCGTATTTGTCAGTTATGTCATTTGAAGAAAGAGCAATATATTTAAATTTACATGCAACCCTTTTAGACAAGTTAAGTATTATTCTAATAAGATTACTTGAGCAGCTGCATAGTGCTTAGAGTGCGTAATACTAACAAATCCATTGACAAGTTCATCCTTAAAATATAAAACAGGATTACCAGCCTCTCCTCTTAATACTTCCATATCATGCAGCTTACATTGTTCCCCAAGCCCAGTTCCCAGAGCTTTTGAAAATGCTTCTTTAGCGGCAAATCGCCCAGCTAAAAATTCTATTCTACGAGTTTCTGAATAACCGTCAAATATTTTTCTTTCTCTTGCCGTTAAAATGCGGTCTTTAAATTTATCTGTTCGTTTCATAGCCTTTTCAATACGATCCATTTCTACAATATCGAGACCAATTCCCTTAATCATGTGACCTTCTCCTTTACCTATTTCCAACAAGGCATGTATAATAATTGTAAATTGAGGTGGAGCCATGTTTAGTAGAACGGAAAATTTTAACCAATATACAAAGTATTACCCTATTGTTTCAACGTTAATAGCCATAAATCTAATTCTTTATGTATTGTCTCTCATACCCGGCATAGGAACACTCTTGTGGAATTACGGAATTCAGGCAAATTTCCTTATTCAAAGTGGTGAATGGTGGCGTGTATTTTCTGCCATGTTTTTACATGCAGGTTTTTTGCATATGTTTTTTAATATGTTTTCCTTATATCTCTTTGGACCAGAGTTAGAAAAAATCGCAGGTAAAGCACGCTTTATTACAATTTATTTAGTATCAGGTATTGTAGGCAACATGGCAACCTATATATTCTATGATAGTAGTTATGCGAGTCTTGGTGCAAGTGGGGCTATTTTTGGCATTTTTGGTGCATTTGGGGCATTAGTTTACTATACTCGTCGTACAATGCCAATGCTTCGTAAGCTCATTTTACCAATCATCGTCATCAGTGTCATCATGACTTTTCTTCAGCCAAATGTGAATGTCTTTGCCCATTTAGGCGGTTTAGTAACAGGATTTATCCTTGGACTTGTCTATTTACATCCAAAAAGAATTGTAAGTTGGCGTAAACAAAAGATGGCAGGTAAACTATAAAATTTTAAAAATTAAAAGAGGAGCTGCTCACCTATAGAGCGGCTCCTCTTTCCTTAGAATGACATCCATTATAAAACTACTGTAGCTTCATTTGACATCTTAATTTTTTTCCATTCAGCTGCTGTTAAACCATAAACAACCTGATCTACGTGATGGTCATAAAGCCACTCAGCATCCCTTAAACGCCCTTCTTCATGGAAACCCAATACTTTTGGAATTGTACGACTGCGAATATTTCCTACTGCGACACGCACTTCGATGCGATTTAACTTTAAATAATTAAAAGCATAATCAATTAACGCTTTCATTGAATTGGTTACGAGCCCCTTACCCACAAATTCATTTCCTAGCCAGTAGCCAATACTTGTCCACTTATGTTGCCAGTTGATTTGATGATAACCAATTACACCAGCAAGCTTTCCATCATAGTAAATCCCTGCTTGTATGCCATTGTGATCAGCATATTGTTGCATAGCCTTTTTTACGAACTGCTCCGTATCTTCTACTGTTTTGACATCATCTACAAATGGCAACCATTCACGTAATGTATCCCTCGAACGGTCGGTTAAAGCAAACAACTCATCTACATCACTTAAATCCAGAAGCTTTAAATAAGCGCTTTCATTAATGTCATATTTAAACAATGTCTTCACCCCTTCTGTTCTATTTACTATATTATAAACAGCATTTCTATTTTTTTATAGTTAAAAAAGCTAATCCTTCCATAAAATTGAAAGGATTAGCTTTTTAGTTCATGAATGTTCATACCACGTTAAGATTGTTTCAGCATCTCGTTGCTCTAAACTGGATACACTTCCCGTAGTGCCAGTTGCTCCTGACATGACGGTTGCTTTTATAGACATAACATTCTTTCTTTTTTGAAAGTACGATTGTGTACTTTCAATAGATTGAATGCGTTTTTTCTCCATGATTAATGTAATTCGACTAAAAACTCGATACTGCATGGCCAGTTGCTTCCCATCAATTTGATAGCCTGCAGTTTTATGCTGCCAAATACCAAGCAAAATCGTTAATGGAATTAACAGCAATGACAATAGCCCGTATGGGTAAAAGAAATAACTACATGCACCAATAATCGGAACTAGCCAGATAAAATCAATTCGATAGAAAAATGGTCTTGCCCTTTTTGGTGAGCGAATAAATGTAGGATGCCAATTCATATCTGGGAAAAGCTGTTCTAATGTTTGCATACAATCTGGCTTCTTAATGAGTGGAAATAGCGTAATTTTTTTATCATTTCCATCTTCACCGTTGCCTCCAGCACTTTCCACGACCACTGTAGCAAAGCCTGTTAACTGACGCAATGGATTTTCCACAATACGAATTGCCTGAATTCGATTCAACGGCAAAGTAATACGCTTTTTCTCTAATAGACCCTTTGTGATAATCAGTTTGTCTTCTTCAATGCGGACTGTATAATCATAATAATTAATGAGTGTGATGATCACCGATACAATCCAAGCCACAATTAAAACCACCATCACCGTTAACGCCACTAAAAATGCTCCGATTTTCACAAAATCAGCTAACTCATGAAATACTGTTTCATAAGGAATAATATCGGAAAATTGTGAAGCAACAGCTGCAAGACCTGATAGCACGACACCAATTCCCCCGGATGTTGTTGCCAATACCAGTAAATCACGCATAGACATATGGTAAATCATTGGGGTTGATACGGCTTCCTCTATTACTTGTGCTTGATCTTGTTGTTGAACCACTTCATTTTTAGCATGACGCATTTCTAATTCAATAACATCTGCCGCAGCTTTGCGAATGGCTGTCAGCTCAACCTCAGGTTTTCCGCCCTTACTACCAGCCGTCTCCACCTGAACTTTCACTAAACCAAAAATACGATGAAAAACACCTTCATTGTAATTTAAACTTTGAATACGTTCAAAAGGGATATAACGTTTCTTTTTAACAAATAATCCATATGTTACACGCAACTCCCCATCTTCAAACCAGTATACAAATGTCCGCCATTTTATGATTCCCCCAATGAGTGCAAGAAGTGCTGCAACTCCCCATACACCGAAAAGTAAAATAGTCTCAAAAAAATGCTCACTACGAAAATTTAAAGAAAAATTAAAGCCGTTACTTATGATAACAATGGCAATTGGTAATATCATACTTTTCAATGCTTTTACACTCGTTATAATTGCAGACACTGGGTGTAAACGATTAATTTCCTTAGACATCATCTTCCGCCACCCTTGCTAAATCAGAGATACGAGCACGCAGTACGTCTGCTTCGTCCATAACAAGTGCAGGAATGGTATGTACAGTTGCTGCTGTTGAAATAGAGATATTACCTAAATCGTATTTTTTTAATATCGGCCCTTGTGTCGTATCAACATGCTGAACACGCACCATTGGTATTAATGTGCGTTTCACTACAAATAGACCATGTTGTACTTCGATTTCATGCTCACGTACCTCATAACGCCATCTTTCCCATCTTATTTTCGGGAATATAAAAATAGACAGTATCGCACTTAGTACTACAACTGCACCAGCTATGAAGTAAATAAATGACGGCCATTCAAAATAATAAGTACCATAGCTTACCAGCCCCGCTACAATTAATAGCACCAAAGTTTGTATAACCCCATATAAACGCCACACAGTTAGCCCTTTACGAGAAATTTGATGAATCGGTTGTGCTCTCATTGTCGTTCCCCCTCTTTCTTCATTAGGTGTATACGGATTCATTCACCTTTTTGTTTCAACTATAGCCGAAAAAAAACCTTACAGCCACCATGACTGTAAGGTTTACTATAAAGATTAAGTTTATTTCGGTTGAAAAATTATCCCTCGTTACGTCTTGGAGAGCGAGTACGACCTTGTCCGCCTTCACGACGTCCGCCTTCACGGCGTCCACCTTCGCGACGGCTACTGCTACTGCGACGTTCTCCACTGCGAGCATTGTCACGACGTCCGCCGCCAAAGCTACGGTTACCACGGCCACGATCACCGCCACCACGGTTATTGCTAGAACGTTCACGACGCATTGGTAATGGACGTTCTTCTGTGATTGTTACTGGTGTATCGTCTGGCTCTCTCGTTAATGAACGTAGAGCAGCTGCAACAACATCCACTGCATCATGATTCTCTAGTAATTCTGCTGCAAATGTGCGGTAATCACCTAAATTGTTATTAGCAATAAGACCTTCCAGTGTTTCCACAGCTAAACGTTGTTGACCCTCTAATGCTTCATCAGTTGTTGGTGGGCGAAGAGGTGTCATACGTTTTTTCGTAGTTTCTTCTACAATACGTAAGTAACCCATTTCACGTGGTGTTACAAATGTTACGGCAAGACCTGATTTACCTGCACGACCTGTACGTCCAATACGGTGAACGTAAGATTCAGGATCTTGAGGAATATCAAAGTTATAAACGTGTGTTACACCAGAAATATCAAGTCCACGAGCGGCTACATCTGTCGCAACAAGGATATCGATTTTATTTTCTTTAAACTGGCGTAATACTGAGATACGCTTCGCTTGGCTTAAATCACCATGAATACCTTCAGCTAAATAGCCACGAATAGATAGGGCCTGTGCAAGCTCATCTACACGACGTTTTGTACGACCAAAAATAATAGCTAGCTCTGGTTGGTGAACATTTAATAAACGAGATAAAACATCGAATTTTTCACGTTCAGCAGACTTAACAAAATATTGATCAATATTATCAACTGTTAATTCTTTTGCTTTAATTTTCACGATTTCTGGATCACGCATAAATGTTTCTGCAATTTTACGGATTGCTGGTGGCATCGTTGCTGAGAACAGTAATGTTTGACGCTCAGAAGGCACGTTTTCTAAGATTGAATTAATATCATCGATAAAGCCCATGTTTAACATTTCATCTGCTTCATCCAATACTAATGTTTGAACATCTTCTAATTTTAACGTACGACGATTAATATGATCAATAATACGACCTGGCGTACCAACAATGATTTGAGGTCTATTTTTCAGTGCACGAATTTGACGGCCAATTTCTTGACCACCGTATACTGATAATAATTTTACGCGTTTGTCATAGCCAATTTTATATAGCTCTTCTGAAACTTGAATCGCTAACTCACGAGTTGGAGCAATGACTAATGCTTGAATATTTGGGTTTTTTGGATCGATTTTTTCGATTAGTGGAATCCCGAAAGCGGCAGTTTTACCAGTACCTGTTTGTGCTTGACCTAATACATCACGGCCTTCAATCGCAAAACGAATAGTACCTTCTTGGATTGGTGTTGCTTCTTCAAATCCCATACGCTTTACTGAGCGTAATGTAGATTCGCTAATATTTAATTCTGAAAAATTTGTCAAACTTCTCAATCTCCTTTTTTCCTTTTAAGTTGACAAATGGTTACATTTTCAGATGAAGTTGTCGGCAAATTCGAGCCTGTGTAGTGGAACGTTTCCGTTACTTAAAAATTTTCTCTACATGATAGTTCATATAGAGCTCTCTTATATGAAAAGGAAAGCCCGGTCTTTACCGAGCGGTTCGATTCTGTCGTAATTATTAACTTTAGAATAAAACCGTTGTGTTCAAAAAAAAGTACTCTTCAACCAAATATGAAGAGTCTTCGCACAAAATGTATCCATTGCTTACACTAGTCTAACATGGCTTTAAATCCTATGCAACGATAACGCATGAGTCGTAATAATCTGACTACTTTATTCGTTCTTCAAAAACATTAAAACCTGTGGAAACCATTCAGAGCAATCTTCCTCAAAACATATATGATGCTTGCCATTATCAGAAAAATACAAAACTTTGTCTTTTGAGGCTAATTCATCAAAAAGAAATTGTGCCGTGTGATAGGGCACTATCCCATCCAACTTACCTTGCACGATGTATACAGGAATTTGAATATGCTGATAATACGGCGCCACCATCCTTACCAACTTCATAAATTCTACCGTTGATGCAAGAGGCACATTGTTAAACTTATGATGATATCGTAAATAGAGTTCGTTATTAGTCAAATTATGGTGATATGCTTCAGTAGCTAACATTTTGAAATCATTGACTAGCTGCTTAGGGCTCACATACTTTGCAGCAGCACTCAGTAATACAAGTTTTTTTACTTTATAGCGTTTAGCTAAGTATAGTGCTATGATTCCTCCCATTGAAAAACCGACAACGATTACCTCGTCAACTTTTTTTACTAATGATCGGAAGGCTAACTCTGCATCCATTAACCAATGCTTTGCCTTAAAACCACTCATATGCAATTCTTCTCCATGCCCAGACAATGTCGGCTCTGCAATGACCCAATCTGTATGTGCACGCAAGTATGTTGTGAATGGCTCTACCTCATAAGGTCCACCTGAAAAACCGTGAATACATAGTACACCTACTGACAACGTCCTCACCTCATTTAACAAGATAACTCTACATGAATAAATCGGTGAGCGTATATCCCACCGATTTCATTGATACTATGACGTAAATGCCTTTAAGATCGTCTCTAATTTCATACCACGTGAGCCTTTAAGTAAAACAATAGATGCGTCATTCGCTTGTTTTAGCTTGTCAATAATCGCCGTATAATCATCTTCCGCATACAATAAACGTTCTGCCTCAAAGCGCTCTTTTAATACTTGATAAAGATATGCCATCCGAGGGCCAAATAAGCAGATATAATCGATTTCATGCTCATTTATATATTCTGCTAGCCCTTCGTGGAAACTTTGCTCATTTGGTCCAAGCTCCAGCATGTCTCCTAACACAAGCCATTTTTCAGGACGAATTGTAGAGGAAGCCATAAATTGAATGGCAGCTTTTACCGAGGTTGGTGCTGCATTATAGGCATCGTTGATAAACAATGCACCATTCGTTCCTTGCACTTGTTGCATCCTCATATCTGTTAATACCACATGCTCTAAGGATGTACGAATTTGTTCATTGTTTAAACCTAGCTTATGAGAAATTAACATGGCCACAAGTGTATTTTTCACTTGATGCTTGCCAAGCACTGAAATAAAGAAGTCACCCTCTATCATACCGTGTGTAGTGAAGTGACTACCATCCGCATTAGCGTGAATATTTTCTACGTATAAAAGATTATCTGACTCTAATCCAAACGGCACTGCCTGTAAGTGCTGTTCCTTTGCCACTAATTCCTGAAGCAGAGGTTCATCGCCATCATAGAATAATAGACCATCTGGTTGCATTCCTTGAATAATTTCAAACTTCGCTTTTGCTATACCTGCACGTGACCCTAAATCCTGCATATGGGCCTCACCAATATTTGTGATAACTGTCATATGAGGACGAGCAAGCTTAGTTAAAAATTCAATTTCACCAAATCCACTCATGCCCATCTCAAGGACGGCCACATCCGTATCTTCGTCAAGCTGTAAGATTGTAATCGGCAGGCCTAATTGATTATTAAAGTTCCCAATCGTTTTTTGTACCTTAAAGAATGGAGCAAGTGTCCCAGCTAAAATATCCTTTGTTGATGTCTTACCATTTGAACCTGTAATGCCAATAAATTTTGCTTTATGTTCATTACGATAGGCTCTAGCCATTTCTTGCAAAGCTAATTCTGGATCATCCACAAATAATAAAGGGTAACCTTCTGGTGGATTGGGCTCATCTTTTTGCCAAAGAGAAGCACCGGCACCTTTCTCAAATGCTTGAATCACAAACTTGTGCCCATTTGTATGCTCACCACGAAATGGTACAAATAGGTCCCCTTGTTGAATTGTTCTTGTATCAATAGAAATTCCTGACACAACCGTGTCACCAAAAGCCGCCATATCCTCATTTAACCATGCAGCTAATTGTTTTAATGTTTTTTTCACAATAATCCCACTCAGTCTTTTTTATAGTGAAGCTGTTGTTTTTCTTCATAACGTTCTATTGCTAAGGTAATTAAACGGTCGATCAGCTCTGGATAACTCACATTTGTATGCTGCCATAATAATGGATACATACTTACAGGCGTGAAACCTGGCATTGTGTTCACTTCATTAATGTAAACGTTATTCTCAGCTGTTACAAAAAAGTCCGCACGAACTAAGCCGCTGCCATCTATAGCCTTAAATGCGCGCTTTGCCAGTTCCTTTAAGCTCTCAACAGTTTCTACTGGAAGCTCAGCTGGAATAATAAGTGCTGTAGAGCCGTCCTTATATTTAGAATCATAATCATAAAATTCAGTAACTGGTTTAATTTCACCTGGCACGGAAACTTCAGGGTAGTCATTACCTAACACTGCTAATTCAACTTCACGAGCGACAATTCCTTGCTCAACAACGATTTTACGGTCATACTGCAAAGCAACTTCAATTGCTTTGACTAATTCCTCACGATCTGTTGCTTTGCTAATCCCAACACTCGATCCTAAGTTTGCAGGCTTCACAAACATTGGCCAACTCAAATTGCTTTCACAACGTTCAATGATTACCTGTTGCTCATTCTTCCACTCACTACGAATAAAATACGTATAGGGCACTTGTGGTAACCCTGCAATTTCAAATAATTGCTTCATTACCACTTTATCCATACCAGCAGAGGATGCTAATACACCATTTCCTACATACGGTAAATTCAGAACCTCAAGTAAACCTTGCACCGTTCCATCCTCGCCATTAGTACCATGTAACAATGGGAAAATGACATCGAACTGTACCTCATTGCCATTGTCATCGATCAAAAAATCAGTAATATTATTTTCTAAAATTGTTGTATCATCACCAAATTGTAATTCTTCTATTGCACTTACAGGTTTTTCTAAACGCTCTCCACGTCGCCATTCCCCGTCAGATGTAATGAAAATCGGATATACTTCATACTCCTCGAAATTCAAAGCTCCAGTGACTGCACGTGCTGTTGATAATGACACTTCGTGCTCCGCTGACTTTCCGCCGTATAATAAACCGATTCTTTTTTTCATTTTTGTGCCCTCCACATACTTCTTGAGTACTATTAGTTTATCATGAAACGTCTTGACAAATGACATAAAAATCTCACCGTATTTTTGACGGTGAGATTTTGCGTGTACATTTCATCAATTATGCCTTGACATCATTACTTCCTGTCATTGAATTGTACAGACACAATTCAATATGCGTAATATCTACCAATGGCCTATCTTCATT
This sequence comes from Lysinibacillus sp. FSL K6-0057, assembly GCF_038630885.1. Taxonomy (NCBI): domain Bacteria; kingdom Bacillati; phylum Bacillota; class Bacilli; order Caryophanales; family Bacillaceae; genus Lysinibacillus; species Lysinibacillus sp. FSL K6-0057. The sequence goes on from NZ_CP152047.1 coordinate 4,556,229, forward strand.
TTAGAGAGGTGAATGCTCTTAGACTGTGCTGCAATGAAGATTAAATAATATATATCAATTCATCGTGCTCCGTTTTTAAAATCGTACTTAAGTCATCCCAAACTTCATCGGGAAAAGAATATTCAGACAAATTACGAACTTCTATTCCATACGCTGCCTTTGGTTTTTCAATCCGATACAAAGATAGTAATGCTCCATCTTTCGCAAAGGATCGGTAAGAACGTAAAAAATCTGGAGATACAGCAGGAATACTCGATTTTACTTTTCGACGCCAAAAACCAGTGCTCCGTTCCTTTTCACGAATTAAACTATTAAATACATTGGCAACCAATAAATCCGAATCACTTAAATGACGAAAATAAACTTTCGTCATTTTCTCTAAATCTGAAGAATAATAGACGAATCTATTTTGTAATTTGTTAAAAAATGCTGACGTAATCGGTTCTTTTTTATGACTTATGTAAAGCAATTCTCCTTGTTCCATCGGTGTTAGATGATCTAGCCTCTTCTCGTCCATAAAATCAATCCAGCATAATTCTTTTGATTCAGCTGATTTTTTCACAAAACGAGGAACATCTTCTTCCAATACATATTCAAATTGTGTATGCATATTAAAAGAACCGTCTTCATAGGAATGTTTTAATAACAGTAAGTGATGCAGTGGTTCAAGTGCAGCCACAAATTGCGAGAATTTTAACCCGCTAAAAATGACAAATTTATCGACATCATTCATATGAACATAAATATGATACATAAAATCATCAGCTGACTTTAATTTTTTAGCCACAACCATCACCCCACTCTTCACTACATTATAAGTCTAAACATGAATTTTTTGAAACATTTTATGTTAATTGTCGTCACTACTATATACGCAGGCATAAAAGTGTTTTTTGCGTTATAATTAGGAATGTTAAACATGCATTTGCATATAAATTTTAGATTACTCAATGAGTTCAAGTATTTGCTTAAAATTCCATTGACAATATTCAAAGCAAATTGCAAGCTTATCAATAGATATGAGCTATTCTTACACCACTGTTGGATGATAATTTGCTTTCTTCTTTGACCAATTATAAACGAAATAGGAAGAATCGCATCACATTTACTCATATTGAGATACTATTTTAATTTAGGTGGCTTTTATGGAAAATAAACGAAATTTCGCAAATCGTTTTGACTGGACCCTTGCTTTTATTCTCTTCACTTTTCTAGTCATTAGTTTGTTAGCTATTGCATCTGCCCAAACATCAGGTCAGTATGGCATTAACTACGTACCAAAGCAAATGCAATGGTATGTGATTGGTGCAGTAATTATTGGTATCGTCATGTTTTTTGAGCCAGATCAATATAAAAAAATGTCATGGTATATGTATGGAGCAGGGATTGCCTTACTGGTACTGCTTATTTTTATGCCTGAAGGAGAAGGTCAAATCGGTGCACCTGTAAATGGTGCTAAAAGCTGGTATCATACGCCGATTGGGAATATTCAGCCTTCTGAGTTTATGAAAACTTTTTACATTTTAGCACTAGCACGATTAATTAGTAAGCACCATGAAGTTTATTCATTAAGGTCTATTAAAACAGACTTTTTGCTACTAGGTAAAATCGCAATCACTTTAATTGTACCTTTGGCTATCATTTTGAAGCAGCCTGACCTAGGTTCAGCTCTTGTATTCTTTGCCATTACTGCTGCTCTTATTATCGTAGCAGGAATTTCTTGGAAAATAATTCTACCGACATTTTTAGGTGGCATGGTAGCAGGTGGCGCACTACTGTGGATGGCACTCTATATGCAAGATTTCCTAGAGAAAACATTTGGTTTTAAGGCGTATCAATTTGCGCGTATTTATTCCTGGCTAGATCCCTATTCCTATTCATCTAGTGATGGCTATCACTTAATTACTTCTTTAAATGCGATTGGATCAGGTGAAATTTTTGGTAAGGGTTTCCGAAATCGAGAGGTATATGTAGCTGAGAACCACACCGATTTCATTTTTACCGTAATAGGTGAAGAATGGGGCTTTATTGGCGCTAGTATTGTTATTTGTATTTTCTTCTTATTAATTTATCATCTAACAAAGACAACACTCTTATTGAAAGATCCCTTCTCGACCTATGTTTGTGCTGGGATTATCGCCATGATTACTTTCCACGTTTTCGAAAATATAGGAATGACTATTCAATTATTACCTATCACAGGTATTCCACTTCCGTTCATTAGCTACGGAGGAAGTTCTCTGATGGGAAATGCCTTAGCCATTGGACTGGTCTTTAGTATGCGATTCCATTATCGAACGTATATGTTTACAACACATGATGAAGATGAATAAATATAGAAAAAAGGAAGTCTCAATGTGCGAGACTTCCCTTTTTCTATTGGAAACGAGTTAAGCTTGAACTTGCGGAGTTTGCGTTGGTGGTGTGAGCACTTTTAAAAGTTCTAGTCGAGACTTTGTTACAGTGGCTGTTACACCCAACTTAGATAAATTCGAAACAATCTTTTTCAAATCTACTTCTTTTGTCATACATTCCACCTCAATCTTTCCTCGATTTTATATAACGTTTTATTTACGAAAAAGTTTCATTTTTCTACGAGTATGATGTCTGACAAATTTATCATACCATTTAACTTACCTTTAAAATTTTTCAATTTTGTTACATTGTAAATTTTTCACACCCATCTAACTTTACCACCAAACATATTTAAATTACCCAAAATGGCTACATATTATTCACTGATCAGAACATAGGTTTAAAAAATCTTAAAACGCTTTATTTCTTTACTGAATAATTCCTCTTAATCCAAGCTTCTCCTTCCCTATTCTTGTAATCGCAAGAACAAGAAGGTTAGAATATACATATTGAAATATGTATGAAAGCAGGGAACTGTATGAAAAAGGCTATTTTATTATTGATGTCTGTTCAATTTCTCGTTTATCTAGGGTTCGGCATTATTATTCCCGTCTTACCAGAGGTAATTGTGCAGCAAAACTGGAATGATCTCCACGTAGGTGGTTTACTGACCGTATATTCACTTGCAAGTTTTTTCACAGCACCATTTTGGGGTATGCTATCAGATAAGGTAGGGCGTAAACAACTGATCCTAACAGGTCTAGTTGGCTTTAGCCTTAGTTTTGTTATTTTTTCATTATTTATAGATAATCTAGCTATATTGTATGTGTCACGTATAATTGGTGGTTTATTTTCTGGAGCATTATATACTGCAGTAACAGGATTTATTGCTGATATGTCCAGTGAAAAGGATCGCAATAAATATATGGGCTTTATGGGCATGTCCATTGGTCTTGGTTTTATTTTTGGTCCAGCAATCGGTGGGATGTTAGGTCATTATAGCTTGCAATTACCATTTATTGCATCCGCCTCATTAATTGCACTATTATTTATTTATGCAAGTTTCGTCCTAAAAGAACCTGAAAAACGAAAAGATTCAAATAAACGTGCTATCGTGCCAAAAGGTGCTGGAACCATGCTACAATACCGTGTGCGCTATCTATTTATGTTTTCATTTTTAGTAACGTTTATGCTAGCGGGCATTGAGGCTACATTCCAACTATTTCAAATCGAAAAAATTCACATTACACCATTACAAATTGGTTATTTATTCATGTTTAGTGGCTTTGTTGATGCAGCCATTCAAGGCGGGGTCGTTCGACGCATCAAAAATGGCAATGAGACGACATGGCTAATCAGTGCACAAATTGTAACTGCTATCGGCATGCTTTTATTCACATTGACAGCCAATCTTTTTATCGCTGGGCTTGCCCTTTGTGTCTTTACAGCAGGTAACGCACTCGCAAGAACATGCGTAGTATCACTCTCCTCTAAAGAATCTGGAGGACAATATGGAACTGCCGCAGGGCTGTCCTATTCAATGGATAACTTGGGACGTATTCTTGGCCCATTATTTTTCACATGGTTATTTACTGTACAAGCAAGTCTCGGTTATTATATTTCGGCAGCGATAGCCCTCCTTTCTATAAGTCTGATTTATATATATAAGGCATCCAGTAAATCATTGCGTCATGAAAATATATAACATGTTGCACTTTATTGCTTTCAGGAGGCATAAGTGAAAATTGGAGAGATGTTACTTTCAACTGCGTTCACAGAAAATAAATTTCCTGTGAACCCTAACTTCCCAATTATCAAACATTTAATATAGGGCCTTATGTGTTGGTGCAATTTTCGTTAGCCGAGAAAAGCTTCTTCTCTGATATTTTATTTCAATGAGAAATTACTAATTAAACCATCGGATTATCTCTGATATGTCTAAGGGATAATCCTTTTCCATGCTATCTAGCCATTTCATATCTTCTTTCCTCATTTGAAGTAGGCTATACTAAGTATGTTGTTAACAATAGTAAAGGCAGGTGTAGGAATGAGCATTTTTACAGATATAGAATATTTAGTTCCTTTAACTTTGTTTTTTAATATTTTATTAGCCTTGACCATCATTTTCTTAGAACGTAAAGATGCTACCTCTACATGGGCATGGATTCTCGTATTATTTTTCCTGCCATTAGCTGGATTTATTTTGTACTTATTACTTGGAAGACAATTACGAAGAAAGCATTTATTCCGTTGGGAAGGACGCAAGGATATTGGGATTGATAATCTCATCAACTATCAGATGGATGCTATTCGTGATGAGACATTTGAATTTCGCATTGCCAATGCAGAAAATTATCAAGAGATGATTTATATGCACCTCAGAACAAACAATGCGGTTTTAACGCAGGACAACCATCTGGATATTTTTGATGATGGCGCCGATAAGTTTGAACAACTCCTTAAAGACATTGAAGCAGCTAAAGATCATATCCACATTCAGTATTATATTTTCCGACTTGATGACTTAGGTACACGTATCGTCAATGCATTGATAAAAAAAGCAAAGCAAGGCGTTAAGGTACGTCTTCTCTATGATGAAATGGGCTCACGTAATGTAAAAAGGCGCCATTTTAAAGAATTGCTGCATGCTGGTGGTGAAGTAGAAGTTTTCTTCCCATCCATTTTGCCACTTCTTAATCCTCGTTTAAATTTTAGAAATCACCGAAAAATCGTTGTCATTGACGGCCGAATTGGCTATATAGGTGGATTTAACGTCGGTGACGAATATTTAGGATTACAAAAAAAGTTTGGTTATTGGAGAGATACACACTTACGTATTGAAGGTAGTGCTGTACATCCATTACAAACACGCTTTTTACTCGATTGGAACCAAGCTAGTGCTCAACAAAAAATGGGGTACTCCGATCGCTATTTCCCTGCCATTCCGAAGAAGGGTGACGTTGGTTTGCAGATTGTTTCAAGTGGACCAGATTCAGACTGGGAGCAAATAAAGATCGGTTACTTAAAGCTGATTAATATGGCTAAAAAATATATTTATATTCAAACACCTTATTTCATCCCAGATATTAGTTTCTTAGACGCCATTAAAATTGCAACCTTGTCAGGCATTGATGTACGTATTATGATTCCTAACAAGCCTGATCACATGTTTGTTTATTGGGCAACTTATTCTTATGTGGGTCAATTATTACGTGCAGGGGCCAAAGTCTACATTTATGAAAAGGGCTTTATTCACGCGAAAGCTATTATTATTGATGACGAGGCATCCACTGTTGGAACAGCGAATATCGATGTACGAAGTTTCAGTCTAAATTTTGAAGTCAATGCCTTCATATATGATGCCAATATATCGCACCAACTGGCGGAGCTGTTTGAAAAGGATATTTTTGATTGTACGGAATTAACATGGGAAATGTATAAAAACCGTTCAACACTGATTAAATTTAAAGAATCTATTTCCCGTTTATTAACACCCATTTTATAAAAATAAAAAGGAAGAGAGCCTGTTCATAGAAGAACCGCTTCTCTTCCTTTTATTATTTCACGCCTAGATATTCTTCTAACGTAATATTTTTCTTTGTAATGTCTTTTGCAACCTCTTTGCCCACATAACGATAATGCCAAGACTCATACATATAACCTGTTATCTCTTCTTTGTTTTGAGGGAAACGCAAAATAAAACCATACTCTTGTGCGTGCGCAAATAGCCATTGCCCTGCTGGGGTTTCGCCAAACTCTTCTGTCAGCCACACGTCTTCTTTTCCACGCTCCCCTATATCAAACGCTAAGCCTGTCTGGTGTTCCGAATAGCCAGGACGAGCACTGTATCGATCTGCTGCCGCCTGCCCATCACGTTTAACATAGTTATCATAAAGTGTTGTTTGATATTCAAAAGAACGGTAACCACTAAATGCAACTAAATCAAATCCTTGCTGCTTGGCAGCCGCTAACATTTGATTTAACGCTTCTCTTGCTTCTGGATTTTCTTCAGGTGCAAAGGTAGAAGGAAGCGGATAAATTTTATTGGCTAGCAGAATACCATTGATATAAGTTGGTTCGGTAGGTAATGTTTGATTTGGAAGATAGCCATTTTCGTCTGGTTGTGGCTCTGGCTTTGCGGGTGTTTCTGTATTGTCTGGTTTCTCTGTTGCTGTAGTATCTTGTTCAGTTGTTTTGTTTGTTTCTGTTGTTTTTGGTTGCTCATCAGCTGCACTATTTGCTTGATTATTCTTATAGTTGTAGACGACAAAAATTGCGACGATTAACGCGATAGATATGAAAGCACCAACGATAAGCGGAAGACGATTGTTTTTCACTATTTATACCCCTTTTAAAATATCAGGTATCTAAAAGGATGATGTTCTTATAGCATTTCACCTTGAAAATACCTATTTTATTGTATTACTAGTTATACTCTTATTTTAGCACTGTTCACATTTTCAGGTGTAAATTTCCTACCTAAATATTCAATTAATCTGTTAGAACGATGACAAATACGACTATAGACGCAATTGCGAAAAAAATTGCCATATACTGCATCCACTTCGCTTCTTTTACATAGCCTTGCTCTTTAAAGCTTTTCGATCTAAATCCGTTTGATAAGGCAAACATGATTGTCATTGCAAGTACGGCAAAATTAAATTTCCCTAAAATAATAAACACGAGTGCCGCAATACTAAAAATTGCGACAAGAATAGATGATAGCCATTTTCTGTTCATCTTGCTGTCCTCCTAAAAAAATCGAGGCAACAAAGGCGCCTCGACATCGATGAATTTATTTTTTTGCTTTCTCGGGATGTTCCGAATAATATTTACGCCCAATATATGTTTGAATAATCAACAATGCACCACTGACAGACCAATACAAAGGTAGTGCTGCCATAGAAGACATAGAGATAAAGACAATCATAATTGGTGAAATATAAATAAACATTTTCATCTGAGCTTTTTGTTGCTCAGGTACAGTCCATAAAGATACACGAGCCTGGACTAGGTAAACAATCCCTGCCACAATAGTCATTACAATATCAGGTGACCCTAAGCTAAACCATAAAAACTCATGGGATTTCACATCTGCAGAATACAAGATCGAGAAATACAGACCCATAATAATCGGCATTTGAATTAACATCGGTAAACAACCCATATTAAGAGGATTAATACCATGCTTTTGATATAGAGCCATCATTTCTTGTTGATATTGCGTTTGCTCTTCTTTTGTCTTAGCTTCCTTCATTTTTTTCTGAACGGCTTCCATTTCAGGTTTAAAAGCATCCATCTTCGTTTTCATTAATTGCTGCTGACGATAGTTTTTTAACATAATCGGCATTAAGACTAAACGAATTAGAACCGTAATCGCAATGATTGCTAAACCATAGCTTCCTGAAAAGATATCATTCCCGAAAAACTCCAATAAAAATTCCATAGGTTTTACAAAGATACTATAGAAAAAACCTTCTTTGTTTTGCACAGCTTGACAGCCACTAAGAACAAAAACGGCAAGACCAAGCATTGAAAATAGCTTCAAATTTTTCATTTTTCCACCTACTATTATTTATCAACTACTGTGAAGTATACCTTATAGGGTCTCTCTTTATCAAATAGCAAGTGCTACTCATTCCTTAAGCTGTTTCCTCAGATGATTCATCAAAAAAAGATGCGAGCTTTAGCAACGCTAATATGTTCGCACCTTCTCATTCTCTATGCTCAAAATCTAGACATTTTGTAATTCAGTCTCTGCCATTTCAAAACGATAAAATTCATGATGAAGTTCGTCTCTGAAATGTTTTGGCGTAACTCCCGTATATTTTTTGAATATACGAGTAAAATAGCTTTGATTACAAAAATGGAATTGATCTGAGATAGAAGTAATACTTTTGTTTGTATGTCGTAAGTAGTATTGTGATTCTTCTACACGTCTAACATTTAAATACTCAACCAATGTAATACCTACATGTTCTCTAAAAATACGTGATAAGTGACTAGTACTTATATGAAAGTTATTCGCGATACTTTCTACAGTTAAATCATTTTCAAGCTCGTCATTTATATACATTATCACTTTGTTAACAGTTTGATGTCGGAAAGTCGGTTGTTTGCGATCTGCAATAAAGTAAACAAAGAAATCAATTAAATCATCAGCAAATTGTAAAAACTCTGCGTCTTTCATCTGATTTTCTATCATATCGTTACACGCAATATTGAAAGCAAATGCTTTTTTCGAAGGTACTTGATTGTCCAGCAATTTACGAGCAACAATTGATGACAAAACAGAAAAATAACTTCGAACGATTTTAATGACCTGTTTGCCAAAACGAATTGAGAGAATATCAATTAACTCATGCAAAGATTTTTTCGCTTTTGCAGATTCTAAATGGTAAATTTCAAAAATTAATTTCGATTCAATATTAAAAAATTCTTCGACACCGATATATTGATTAATATTATCGATTTCTTGGAAGTATCTTTTGGATATCGTTTCTGACATAGAATGTTGATGTAGTTGCATAATCTTCCCCATCTTTCCTCAGAGTGCACGAATTGCATGACAATATTTGACACCAATCCCGACGAATTAAAAATAAGAAAATAGTATTTACTTATTCAATATAAGAACTGAGTCCTATTTCACAAATTTTATTAACAAATAAATCAAAAATAACCCTACTAAAACACCAGATCTAAAAAAAATAGACTATACAGTGAATTTTACCATATTCTGCGATTTCCTTTCAACCACATTTTACTTGCTACTCTAGTTCTAATTTATCACATATGCATAGTAGAAACCTCGTAAACTTATTCCTAACAATTAAATTTTACCATATACATATCAAAATAAATTAGTCATTTTATAAATTTATTTACAAATTATACAAAACATCTTACATCATTCTAATGGATCATTCGACATTTTTCTATTTTATTCCTAAATCTTCTCTATATAATTTATATGAATATGTAGTAAAATAGATGATAATACTATTTTTAAAAGTTTAGACGAGGTGTTTAAAGTGGATCCAAAACAAATAGAAGAGATTATGGAGATCATTAAGGAGTTCTTCCCTGAGAATACGTCCATTGCTATCTCTGATACAAATGAATATTTGTATTACCAGCCAAGCAAGAAAGTTGATTTAAAAATTAAACCTGGTGACCCTATTAAAGAAGGCTCAGCCGCACACAAAGCATTAAGCTATGGTCAAAAAATCAGCTCTTACATTGAACCCGATGTCTTCGGTGTCGCTTATTATGGCATGAGTATTCCTTTAATGGAGGAAGGCGAAACAAAAGGAGCTATTACTGCTATCTTCCCGCAAAAACCATCAGCATTCTTAACAAACTACATTACAATCAAAATTGATGATTGCTGGTACCCAATCAAACATGATCAAGTTATTTATTTAGAAACTCAACTCCGTAAAACATTTGTTAAAACAATGACTCGTGAAGGTTATCACCGTTTAAACCTAAGTGATTTAGAGCTATTTTTAGCACCTGACTCATTTATTCGTTGTCACCGCTCTTATATCGTTAACATTGACTACATCGATGAAATTCAACCAGATTCACACTCAACGTTTTTATTAATTATGAAAGATGGTACACGCATCCCTGTTAGCCAACGCTATGCAAGCTATTTCCGTCGTTCTTTAGGTTTCTAATTTGTAAAGAACAGCGAACAATTTAATCAATTGTTCGCTGTTCTTTTTTGTACACAAATTAGCCACATTTGGCCCCTCGTTTAACTATTTTTACACTATTTTTAATGTAGAAAACATCTAAATTTATACAGTTCTACAATAAAACGTTTTCTCTGTCGAAAAAACATGCTAATGCTCGATTTTCCTTTTTTTACTCAATTTAATGCTAATTCTAAAGTTTTTGTGACAATTTGGTGATAGTATTATTCAAATGGTTGGAGTCATACTACAACTGAATAAACAGAAAATTCTTAAATGTTTTTTCTAGTTTTGTAATCGGTTTCCATCAAAATTATTTAGGGGAGGATTTTTTTATGGATGCAAATGTTCAAAAACGCCTAGGTTTAAAAGAACTTGAGAGTAAAATTGTAACTGCTGAAGCTGCAGCAGCACTTATTTCTAATGGTGATGTAGTTGGGATGAGTGGTTTTACTCGTGCTGGGGATGCAAAAGTTGTTCCAATGGCATTAGTTGAGCGCGCAAAAAATGAAGAATTCAAAATTGATGTATATACAGGTGCATCATTAGGACCAGAAGTAGATAAGTACTTAGCAGAAGCTGGTGCAATTCGTAAACGTGGACCATTCCAAGGAGACGCGGGTATCCGTAATTTAATTAATTCTGGGGATATCTTATATGTAGATGCTCATCTTTCTCATAATGCTGAGCTAGTACGCCAAGGAATCATCGGACCAATTAACTATTTAATTCTTGAAGCTGTTGCAATTACTGAAGATGGATTAATCATTCCAACAAACTCTGTAGGTAACTCACCAATTTTTGCAGAATATGCAGAGAACATTATTATCGAGTTAAATATTTCACATCCTGAAGCTTTAATCGGTATCCACGATATCTATGTACCAGGTGAGCAAGGTAACCGTGAAGCAATCCCAATGACAAATGCTATGCAACGCATTGGTGATATTGGTATCAAAGTTGATCCAGCTAAAATTAAAGCAATTGTTATTTCTGAAGAGCCAGATGCTCCTTCATTAATCGTACCACCTGATGAAGAAACACAAACAATGGCTAACATTTTATTAGACTTCTTCAGTGATGAAATTAAAGCAGGTCGTTTAACAAAACAATTAATGCCATTACAATCTGGTGTAGGTTCTGTAGCAAACGCTGTACTTGATGGCTTTGCAGATTCAGAATTTGAAGATTTAATTGTTGCATCTGAAGTACTTCAAGATGCTGTATTTAACTTAATCGATGCAGGTAAAGTTAAATTCGCCGCTGCAACTTCAATCACACTTACTGAAGAATTACAGAAAAAAGTATACGGCAATTTAGAGAAATACGCTGATAAAATTTGCTTACGTTCACAAGAAATTTCTAACCATCCTGAGCTTATCCGTCGTTTGGGACTAATCTCAATCAACACTGCTCTAGAATTAGATATCTATGGTAACGTAAACTCTACACATGTATCTGGAACACGCATGATGAACGGTATCGGTGGTTCAGGTGACTTTGCACGTAATGCACGTCTTGGTATTTTTGTTACAAAATCATATGCAAAAGGTGGAGCAATTTCATCGATCGTGCCAATGGTTTCTCATGTTGACCATACTGAGCATGATGTTGATGTAATCGTAACAGAGCAAGGTATTGCTGACTTACGTGGTCTTGCACCAAAAGAACGTGTACCTTTAATTATTGAAAACTGTGCACACCCAGATTACAAAGAGCAATTATGGGATTACTACAACCATGCAGTGGAAGCAACTGGCAACCACCAAACTCCTCATCTTTTAGAGGAAGCACTTTCTTGGCATGTAAATCTTGCTAAAAACAAAACAATGAAAAAAGAAGTTGCAAAAGCTTAATTACAGAATTCTCATGCGTCTAATAAGTTAATACTTATTAGACGTTTTTTTTGCGTAAAAGCAAAACATCAGTGATAAGTATAATCAATTAGAAAATGCTATAATAGGACTATATCAATCTTATTGACTATAATGTTCTATTTCATCGGAGGAGCTATGAAGAAATTTATCTATGCTATCATTTTCTTTTCGTTTTTTGACCTTTTTACCCAGCTTCCTGTTATGAGTACTTATGCTGAGTCTTTAGGTGCATCGGCATTTCTAACTGGTCTTGCAGTGGGCATGTATTCGCTTTCCAATACGTTCGGTAATATCATTTCTGGCTTTTTAACGGATCGTAAAGGACCTTTTATCATATTAATAGTAGGTCTTCTAACAACAGGTTTATCGTTAACATTTTATAATTTAGTAGAAGAGCCAATTGCTCTATTAATTGTACGTTTTATCCATGGTCTTGTTGCAGGCTTCATTGTTCCTGCTGCCTTTACATTTCTAGCAAACGCTACCGATCAGGAAAAAAGAGGAAAGGGCAGTGCTATTTCAGGTGCTTTTGTTGGTATAGCAGCCATTATAGGTCCTGCATTTAGTGGTATTTTAGCTAGCCGAACAAGTGTCCCATTTGTTTTCAATATCACAGCAAGCTTTATGCTTCTGTTAGGAATACTTGCGTTCTTTATATTGAAAGCAAATCAAGTAAAAAAAGAGAAGGTTGAACCGAGTAACTACATTCCGATTAGTGTCTTTTTTAATAACAAAGGAACATTAAAGGCATTTTCAGGAGCCTTTTTCTTAATGTTTTCTCAAGGTGTCATTGCCTATCTACTTCCGCTGAAAGTACACTCCTTAGGCTTTGATTCTCGTTTAAGCGGCACTTTAATGAGTACATTTGGTATTATTGCTGTCCTTGTTTTCCTATTACCTACTAATCGTATTTTTGATAAAGTCAATCCACTCAAAACACTATCTTTTGGTATAGGCTTAATGGGTATTAGCCAATTATTAATTAGCCAAGCAGATTCTAGCTCTTTACTCTATATAGCGATGGCTTGCTATGGAATAGGATTTGGTTTCCTTTTCCCTTCAGTCAATTCGCTGCTAATTGACTCTACAACTGCTGAAGTACGAGGAAAAGCATACGGTTATTTCTATGCATTTTTCTCTCTTGGTGTAGTTTTAGGCTCTTCTTTACTGGGTTGGCTATCACTTGGTACTGTCAGTGGCTTTGTATTTACTGGCATCGTATTATTGCTCTTTGCAGGCTTTATTCTTATCCCACACAAAAGACCTTCTCATGCTTAGATGAGAAGGTTTTGTAATTATTTTTCCTTATCTTGAATTTCTTCATTATAGAAATGGACACCAGTATGTCCTCCACCTTCAGCTACCATTTCATTCGAGGCAATTTTAGTTGGTGAAGTACCAGCCTCTGTTGCTACCTCTGTTGCTACACGTTCAGCAATATTGTCGTGCATATCAGGACCTGTTGTAAGATACGACTCAAATTTTGTTTTCATACTATTAAACATCGTTAGTGCTTTATCACGATTCTCTTTTTTACTGAAATAAGATGCTGCTAATCCTGCTAATCCTGCAACGACAACACCTGTTCCTTTTCGTTTTGCCATAGTTTATTACCTCCTAAAAATATAGAAACTAGCTCTGTAGTATAGTTTTTCCCTATTCTTAAAAGAATAAACATTATTTTTTTATACCTTCTAGCATATATATCAATGTAAGGCTAATACTTGCTCTTTTATCTAGTAATCATTCTACCAATTCAATGCAGTTCGTCTCGTTTTAATGCAGACAATCTCACTCAACCTCCTATTAAAATCTAGCTTTCACACCTTCAATTTTTGCATTCATCAAAATTTTGTAACTATTTATGATTATAAAAGGCAAGTAAAGGGAATTAATGAATTAATACTAAAAATAGGAGAGTGGTTAGGATGAAAGATTTCGATTTAGCATATGATTGGGTAGATATGGCTTCATTAATTGGCGGGGCTGGCTTCTTAACAGTACTAATTTATAGCGTCATTCTACTATAAGGAGCTGCTTAAATGATTTGCTCTAGTAATTAAAAGGCAATCCGCTTAATTAAAAGCAGATTGCCTTAGTTTTTATTGTTTTACATCATTATATGCATCTGATTTTTCAAATGCTGCTACGACATAGGAACAAACGGCCTCCATCTTATAGCCATTTTCACGTGCATACGATGCTGCTTGATCGAGTAATTGTTTGGCCACACCTTGACCACGGAGCTTATCTGATACATATGTGTGATCCATTACCATTACTGAGCCATTTTGCTGCCAAGTAATTTCTGCTAGTTTTTCCCCTTCTTGCTCATTCAAAAATGCAAACTTATTTTCCGCTAGTTGTTGTAATTGGAATTCCATTTCTCACCACTCCTTTTATTCATAGTACCATAGCTTTTTATATTTTCACAAAATTTGTGTACCCTTCTTTTATCCAATCAATGAAGCTATATCCAGACTAGAAAATCGGTTAACTTCCTGTGTCAAGAACATCTCACTTCAAAATCTATCACCAGCTGAATCAAAAAAAGAATCTGTACACCTACTCTAGCAAAGTGAGAAGGCATGACAGATTCTTTTCTATCAACTATAAATTTTAGTTAAACCATGAAGAAATAGTATCTTTTAAATTAGCAAAGAAACCTTTCACACTTTCCCAGAAACCTTTATCTTCCATAAGTGAGCCAAATTTTTCTTGGATCGTGTTACTGATATCATTTAATTGATCAGACCATTTACTAAAATCAATGTCCAACTTACTTATTTTATCCATTAAATCTACTAGCAATTGACGGTCCTTTTCACTTAAATTAATTTCAAGCTTACTTAATTGCTCTTGTACAATTTTTTCAACATCTTCACGTGTTGCTGGCTTTAATTCTGCAATTTGTTTTTTAATTTCTGTCAGTAATTCCGCTACTTTTGCATCGTCTACTCCTGCAGATTCTGCAATGGATGTTGCTACTGATAATTCTTCGTTTGCTACATCTGTACGATCAATATCCAGTGTTTCACCTGTAGTGACCTCATATGCCTTGTAAATACCTACTAACGCTGAATGCCCTGTAACGGCTTTCGGGGCAGCTACCTGTACGGATGCATCCTGAATTCCTGCTGTTAACATCGCATTGGCGTACATCTCTGAAGTTACCTGCGTAATATTAGATGGTGTGACAATTTGTATTACTAGGCCTTCTCCTGCATCTCTGCGTGTAATTTTTGCAGAAGAGTACATACGGGAACTTGAATTACTATCTTTAATGTATTTTACTAGATCCTCACCAGACACAGTAATTTCTTCGATTTCAGGTTCTTCACTTACTTTTAATGATTTTTTGACAGATTCTTTTTCAGCCTCAGATAAATTTGCGCCATACACGACGATCGGTACGCCTAATTTTTCATCAATTGCTTTCGGAGGCGTATTATCAGATGCAAATCCTGTTGCTGGTGCCATCACTCCAAATACCAACATTGTAGCAGTTAGTATTTTAATCCATGTTTTTTTCAAATCGTGTGACCCCTTTCGCTAAAACTTCATAATTAGCAAGTATAATGTATGCCACTATACAATTATTAGTACGAAAAAAAGACGAGAAGGTTTCAAGGATGTCTCTCGTCATTTTCCTGTTGAAATGTTAATCTAGCAAGTCAAACTAATCATCCACTAAACTTCTTCAGTCCAACCATCCTGTTGTTTCACTTTACCAGCTTTCATTAATGTTCCTAAGGCACGTTTAAATGCCCCTTTACTCATATTAAACATTTCTTGAACCTCTTCAGGAGATGATTTATCACCAAATGGCATTTTACCACCCACATCCTGTATATAATTCAATATTTGTTGCGCATCATTTGAAAGACGCTCATGTTTTCTTGGTAAAAGAGAGCCATTCATCGAACCATCGTCTTTTACATCGATAATACGAACAACTACATCTTGTCCTAATCGAGGCTCTACATTTCGCTCAGATTCATGCACGAAAATACGGTAAGGAACTTCTACACCTAGTAAAAATGTGCCAATCGGTAACAAACGATATGGACGTGCTTGGATGTTTTTATTGTGCATATCTTCAAATGCACCTTCATATAGCTCCGAAATTTTTTCCTCTGTTGCTAAGCGACCAAATAAATCACCGTTACGATCTGTGCGTAATGTCATAAATAAATGATCGCCTGGTTCTGGCCACACCTCTTTTAATGCAGGTAAATCCTCTGCCTTTACTAATACTTCACGAGATGTACCAATATCCACAAAAGCACCTTCACGTTCCACTACTTTCAAGACGCGTGCCCAGCCGTATTCACCTTGTGTAAAAGCTGGAATAGCTGTTGTTGCAGCTAAATCACCACGACGGTCTGCAAATAAAAATACTTCAAGGCGGTCACCTACTGTTAGTGGCTCTGTTACCTCTGAAGCATTTAAAGGTAGTTCTTCAACTCCATTTGTTAAAATCCATTTCGATGCTTGTTGCTCTAATACCGTTAATGTAACGACTTCACCTGATTTTAATGCGTTCATATTGTCTCCCTTTCCTTCACACCATCATTTTAAAGATTGTGCTGTGTCTTAGATGCCTCTAATTTTTTCACGATGTCTGGATTTTCTTCCATTACTTGCACAAGATCTGCAATACGATCGATTGAATTCCAACTTAAATGATGTTCAATTCCCTCCACATCATCATAAATACGTTCTTCATCCACACCAATCATTCGTAAAAACTGCTCGAGCAATTCATGACGCTGCACAAGACGCTTTCCGAGCTTCTCGCCCTTAGGCGTCAATGTCAGTCCACGGTATTTTTCATAAACTAAATAACCATCTTTATCTAATTTTTGAACCATTTTTGTAACAGAAGAAGGAAGAACAGATAATGCTTCAGCAATGTCAGACACTCGCGCATATCCTTTGTTGGCAATTAATAAATATATCTGTTCGATATGGTCCTCCATACTAGGTGTTGGCATATCCTTTTCCCTCTCTTTCCTTTTCTTACTCTCTAGTTTACTACAAGCTTGGCTTAAAAGTTAACTGAAAATACATAGCCTAGAAAAACACTTCCTTTACAACTTAAATAGAGCCTCTTCTATTAAGAAGTAGGCTCTACTTTGTGTCGAGGATACTTATTTACCACATGTAACGCATGAATAATCTCTTTGTTAATGCGCTCAATGTTTCCAGGAGTATTCATTTCTTTAAATGCCTCATCTCTAGCTTCCATAGATGTAACATACTTACTTGGCAATGCATTTAGTGTAAGTGCCACCGTGTCGAATTCACAGATTTCGCATTTACAAAATGTTTGATATTCTGGTCCTCGTAGTAAAAAGCTTACTAAACCACGCACAATTTCTTCTGTAACATTTACTAAAATAGGATCTGACATATTCAAACTTTCGCCTCATTTATATTTAATTGTTACATTACTCCTGAAACTATAATAGCCTTAAAAAAAGTCTTTTTCAAGAATCACAAGTAGCATCTATTCGCATAAAATCCATCATGGCAAAGCAAGATTAATTTCCTACCTTTTCAGATCGTTCTACACCTTACTTACTACTTTTTTGCTCTAATTAGTCTTAATGAATTAAACACAACTAATAGTGTTGCACCCATATCCGCAAAAATTGCTATCCATAATGTTAACCATCCTGGTATGACAAGCAGCAATGCAATTAACTTTAAGACTAGGGCAAATATAATATTCTCTTTAATGATACGTAATGTTCTTCTGCTCAAGCCAATAGTGTAAGGAAGCTTTGTTAAATCATCACCCATTAAGGCAATATCTGCCGTCTCAAGAGCTGCATCTGTTCCTGCTCCACCCATGGCAATTCCTACGTTAGCAGTGGCTAATGCTGGTGCATCGTTTACACCATCTCCAACCATCGCTACAGCACCAAATTGTGCACGTAAATCCTTAATCGCCATTAATTTTTCTTCTGGTAATAAACCAGCGCGCACATCTGTCATCTTTAATGAAGTAGCAATAGCTTGCGCAGTAGGCTCTGCATCACCTGTTAACATCACCATATGTTTTACTTTTAAGGCATGTAATTTTTTCAATACGTCCTTGCTTTCATGACGTAATTGATCAGCAATTGCAATCAGTCCAATAAGTTGATTATTCGAAACAGCTGCTACTACTGTTTTACCCTGTTCTTGCAGATTCTTAACCTGACTTTCTATATTTTTATCTACAGAAGTTAATGTAGTAGCCCATTTCATGCTACCTACATAAATAATCTGATTATCAACGGTAGCATAGGCACCTTTGCCTGTTACTGACTGGAAATCTGTTGGCACTAGCTCAGGTAAGTTTTTATCGTGCAGTCTATTTAAAATAGCTTTGGCTAAAGGGTGCTGTGACTGTTTTTCTACCGCTGACACTAGTTGCAACACATAGTCTTCTGACCAATTCTCAGCTGTTACGATATCTGTTACTGCAGGCTGCCCTTTCGTTAATGTACCTGTTTTATCAAAGGCAACAGCTTCAATGTGTCCTAACTGCTCTAAATGAACACCACCTTTAATCAGTACACCCTGCCTTGCTGCATTACCAATTGCTGTAACAATGGCAACTGGTGTAGAGACAACAAGCGCACAAGGACATCCTACCACTAAAACAGCTAGACCTTGGTAAATCCAATGCTGCCAATCGCCTACTAGTAAAGGTGGAATAACAGCTACTAAAAAAGCAATGATCATAATGGCTGGTGTGTAATATTTTGCAAAGCGATCTACAAATTGCTGAGAGGGTGCTTTTTCTGCTTGTGCCTCTTCCACTAGATGAATTATTTTAGCAATGGTAGTGTCTTCTACTCGCTTTGTCACACGTACTTCAAGAGCACCCTCTTCGTTTAACGTCCCAGCAAATACTTCATCATTTACAGTTTTATTAACGGGAATCGACTCACCTGTAATAGCTGCCTGATTAACCGCAGACAATCCACTAATGACAATGCCATCCATCGCAATCTTTTGCCCAGGCTTTACAATCAAAATATCTCCTATTTCAATGTCTTCAGTAGGTAGCTCAAGCTCATGGAAGTGTTCACCGTGGGCTCTTTTGATAAGCGCTGTTGGCGGTGCTATATCCATTAATTGACGAATAGATTGACGTGCTTTATCCATTGAATACGCTTCAAGTGCCTCACTTACAGCAAATAAAAATACGACCACTGCCGCTTCTTCCCATTCACCGATAATAGCAGCTCCTATAATGGCGATTGTCATAAGCGTCTTCATATCAAATTCAAAACGAGCCAGGTTTCGGAAGCCAATTTTAAAAATACCTACTCCACCCACAAGGATAGCTATAATGAACATGGCAATCGGTAGCGGGTTCGATTCCCCACGCATATCAACAAATAGATAGCCTAGAATGACAAAAAGCAATGATATTCCTGCTAGAACATTTTCCTTTTTACGGTAAAAAGGTGTAGTGTTTTCAAGTGCTTTTGCTGCTGATTTCGTAACCTTAATGCCATCAAAGGCACCCGCTTCTTCAATTTGGTCTACACTAATAGCACCGATTACTGTAATTTTAGAAGCACCAAAATTGACTTGTGCATCCTGTACTTCTGGGATAGCCTTCACATTTTTCTCAAACTTTGCAGCACAACTAGCACAGGATAAATTTTGTAGTCTGTATTCTTGTTTAATTGGCGTCGCTGCCATTCGCAATCCCCTCTTTCGCATGTTCGTAGGCAATTGTTACAATTTGATATACATGCTCATCCGCTAAAGAGTAATACATTTGCTTACCTTTACGGTGTGATCTTGCTAAATTATTATCTTTTAAATATCGTAAATGATGTGATGCTGTAGCAACTGAAGAACCAATAATAGTCGCAACATCACAAACACATAGTTCATCTTCCACCGTTAAAGCATAGGCAATTTTAAGTCTAGTTTCATCGGATAACGCCTTTAAAAATTTGGCTACACCTGATAAATCGGGCATTTGTTGTTGCACCTTTGTGACCGCTTCTTCATGTACATGCGTCACCTCACATATTTCTTTTGGCATTTTCTCACCTCATTCAAATATTCGTTTGATTGTATTCAATGTAACATATTATTCCATCATATTCAAACGTATATTTGAATGTTAGGATGTATATCCTTAAATAAAAAAAGTTAGCGTACTGAATTATGTACGCCAACCTTTTATTACTTCGCTTTTAATTGTAATGTTTTCCCTTTTATCTCTTCCTGTTTGATAAATGTTTGATGGTAATCACCATTTGCCCAATCCAATACCTGATCTTGATACCAATCAGACTTTACGTGCCCACTTTGACCAGGACCAACAATATGATAGGCTGAGCTTAAATCACCTACATCCACCACAAAACGCCAAGATGCACCGTGATCTACATTACCAGCTAAATCATTATCTGCTGCTTGTACGGTAACTTTCGATCCACCAATTGGAACCTTTTTAGCGTTAAAATAGGCTGCAAGAATAGGTGATGCACTTCCTAATGTATGATCAAAAGTAAGCTGATGGTAATCACCCCATTGCCATTTTGAGGCATTTTTACCGAATTGATCTTCTAATTGTGCAATTGTTAGTTCAAATGCCTTGTATACTGTTTCATCAATGCCACCCTGCTCCTCAATCCAAATACTTTTCTCTCCAGCATATGCCGTACGTAAGAGCTGGTCTGTAATATTAAACTTCCCATACATAATGCCATACATATCTTCAGGCATTTGATCTTTAAACAAAACTTCCTGTAACTTAATCATTAATGTATGGAACACAAGTGGTGCACCTGATTCCTTTGCGTCCACCATATCCCAATTCTCTAGCATGGCAATAATTTCGGCGTACTTCCCATCCTGATCTTTCTCTTTTATCGACGTTAATAAATCAGGCAGAAATTCTCTTGCATAAAGATTGTGCTGATCCATTTGCAAAGCCATCATATCTTCTACTGTAATCGCATCATTTGCCTCTAGCACTTCTTTAATTCTCTCGAAACGATAAGGTTGTGCCCAGAAATCAGTTATGTGATAAGGATAGTCCTCTCCTATTACTTGGTTATTCGCCGTGGCAATAAAACCTTCTTTTGGATTTACTAGAGTCGGTAATTCATCCCATGGGATAAAGCCCTCCCAACCATAGTCACTCGAATCGCCTGGAACTGGTAATTGACCTTCACCTTGCTTACGAATTGGTATTTGACCATTGGCTTTATAGGCAATCGTACCGTCCTTTGATGCAAAAACAAAATTTTGTGCTGGTGCCTTAAAGTCTTCTAATGCTTTTTCAAAGTCATCCCAAGTTTTTGCCTTATTAAAACCAAGCACTGCTCTCAGTTCAGCGGTAGGTTGTAGTGCTGTCCATTGCATCGAAAATTGTGCTGTTGGCTCCGTATCTTTGAAAGCCAAATCTGTCATTATAGGGCCATGACGTGTAACAACGACTTCAAAATCTACTGTTTCCCCATCCTTCACTTTAATCGACTCATCCCGCACCTCTGCTTGCTCCCACTGACCATCGTATCGGAATTGTGTTGGATTATCCGGATTGGGTATTTCAATATATAAATCCTGTACATCCGGACCCACATTTGTCACACCCCAAGCAATTTCATCATTATGACCTAAAATAATACCTGGAATCCCTGCAAAGATAACGCCACTAACGTTTTGTTGTGGTGATTGCAGATGCATTTGATACCAAATAGAAGGGGTACTTAATCCTAAATGTGGGTCATCTGCTAAAATAGGCATTCCTGATTTCGTTTTATCACCAGAAACAACCCAGTTATTACTCCCGTTAAATTCGTTTGGTAGCATTTCCGCACTGAATTGCCCAGCCACAGCAACAGGGTTTTGGATATTGGCCTCGATAATCGACGAAGCGTTTTCTGGATATTTAATAAATAATTCTTTTGCCTTTTCTTCATCAAAATTCTGTAATGCCCAATGACGAAAAGCTAATGTATTCCAATTTCCACCCAAATCATAGGCCATATATTTACCAATTGTTAAGGAATCAACAACTGTCCACTCCTCTGGCTCATAGCCTAACAAAGCGAATTCGTAACTTAGTGTATTGTTTTCCTTTGCCTGTGCAATAAAAGCATTTACCCCTTCAGCATACCTTTCAAGTACTTGCTTACTTTCTTCATCATAGGCAGCTAATGATTTCTCCGCCGCATCTCGTAAGCTAAATGTACGGAAGTGTTTGTCTGTATTAATGGTTGCTTCTCCAATAATTTCAGATAATCGACCACTTGCCTGTCTTCGCGCCAAGTCCATTTGAAAAAGTCTATCCTGCGCTTGGACATAACCTTGCGCACGATACAAATCGGCATCTGTCTTGGCCAAAATATGCGGAACCCCTTTTTCATCTCTCGTCACTGTCACATCCTGATCCAGAATTGTAACAGCCAACTCACCATCAATCACTGGCTTGGATTTATTCATAAACCATGTAAACCCAATAAAAGCCACGATAGCCAAAGCAGCTATTACACCAGCAATGACAATGAGCCACTTTTTCCATTTAAACTTTCTCTTTCCCATTGAATTACCCCCTCTTTGCACTATATTCCCTTACTACCTTCCCAAACCCGTTTTGTCACGCAAATTTTTTAGCGAAATTTCTTATTTTATGTATATAAAATTGTCTTTAAATACAAAATTTTATATTTATTCGCTATTAGAATAGTATAAACAATAGGAATTATGAAGGCTACTGAGTAATGTTAAAAATTCGTATGTTCATATAGATATTACGATTCTATAAGGGCGAGTTTTCTTGCAATCTAATTAATTTTGTCCCTCTTTGGAGCGGGATCTTGCTTGGTTGGAGCGCTTCTTCCTCATTTTGGAGAGGGGGCTCGCTTGATTGGAAAGCTTCTTCCTTTCTTTTGAGCGGGGGCTCGCTTGGTTGGAGCGCTTCTTCCTCTCTTTGGAGCGGGAGCTCGCTTGATTGGAGCGCTTCTTCCTCTCTTTGGAGCGGGGGCTCGCTTAGTTGGAGCGCTTCTTCCTTTCTTTTGAGCGGATTCTCTCTTGATTGGAGCGCTTCTTCCTCTCTTTGGAGCGGATTCTCTCTTGGTTGGAGCGCTTCTTCCTCTCTTTGGAGCGGGAGCTCGCTTAGTTGGAGCGCTTCTTCCTCTCTTTGGAGCGGACACTCTCTTGATTGGAGCGCTTCTTCCTCTCTTTGGAGCGGATTCTCTCTTGGTTGGAGCGCTTCTTCCTTTCTTTTGAGAGAATTCTCACTTAGTTGGAGCGCTTCTTCCTCTCTTTGGAGCGGGGGCTCACTTGATTGGAGCGCTTCTTCCTCTCTTTTGAGCGAATTCTCCCGTGGTTGGAGCGCTTCTCCCTCACTTTAGAGCGGACTCTCTCTTGGTTGGAGCGCTTCTTCCTTTCTTTGGAGCGGATTCTCTCGTGGTTGGAGCGCTTCTTCCTCACTTTGGAGCGGGGGCTCTCGTGGTTGGAGCGCTTCTTCCTTTCTTTGGAGCGGATTCTCACTTAGAATGAGCGTTTCGACATCTATTTGATACGGTTCCCTCACACATGGAGCTACCTACTCTGTGTTGCAAAAACCCCAATTTCAAAAGTCACCCTTATTAATTTTCAAAAACAAAAAATCGTATTTTCATTTAGAAAATACGATTTCAGTACTAGCCTTGTAATTGCAATTCAATCGGACAATGATCACTGCCCATGATGTGTGGGTGAATTGTTGCGCTTTCAATTTGATCCTTCAATTGACTTGATACAACAAAGTAATCAATACGCCACCCGATATTGCGTTCACGCACTTTATTCATATAGGACCACCATGTGTAGTGGTCCGTTTCCTCGGGATGCTTGTATCTAAAAGAATCTACAAATCCGCTTTCCAATAACGCCGAGAATTTCGCTCGCTCTTCGTATGTAAAGCCTGAATTTCCAATATTCGATTTTGCATTTTTTAAATCAATTTCCATGTGGGCAACATTTAGATCACCACAATAAACCACAGGCTTCTGGCTATTTAGCTCTTGTAGATAGCTAGCTAAACGATCCTCCCACTGTAAACGTAGTGGTAATCTCGCTAAATCACGCTGTGCATTTGGTGTATAAACATTCACTAAATAGAAATTCTTATATTCGAGTGTTATGATTCTGCCTTCATCCTGAGAATCTTCATCGCCCACTCCATACTTAACAGACAACGGTGTGTGCTTAGTGAAGATGGCCGTTCCTGAATACCCCTTTTTCTGGGCATAATTCCAATACTGCTCATAACCTTCGAGGGACAGCTCTACTTGTCCAGCTTGACATTTTGTTTCTTGGATACAAAAGAAATCAGCATCTATTTGATGAAAGAACGCTAAAAAACCTTTACCCAGACATGCTCGTATTCCATTGACATTCCATGATATAAATTTCATTTTATCCACACTCCTAAAAAAACGCCCCTCGGCTTATGCGAAGGGCATCCTATTATAGATCGTCACCAACAATTTTGACTTCCGTCTCTAATTCAATGCCAAATTTTTCTTTCACTACACGTTGAACCATTTGGATTGTCTCAATATAGTCTGAAGCTGTAGCATTTCCTTTGTTGACAATAAACCCTGCATGCTTGGTAGAGACTTCTGCATCACCAACACCTTTGCCTTGTAAACCACTATCTTGAATAAGTTTTCCTGCAAAATAACCTGGTGGGCGTTTAAAAACACTTCCAGCAGACGGATATTCTAAAGGCTGTTTCGATTCGCGTTGGAAGGTTAAATCAGCAATCTTCGCATCAATTTCCTCCTGCACGCCTACTGCTAATTGAAAATCAGAGGACAACACATAATAACCTTTTTTGGCAATAATGCTTTGACGGTATCCAAGCTCAAGCTCTTCTTTACCTAATGTTAAAATGTCTCCTTCTCTTGTTAACACCTTTGATGAAACAATAATATCTTTAATCTCGCCGCCATAAGCACCTGCGTTCATAGCCATTGCGCCACCAATTGACCCTGGAATACCACATGCAAATTCAAAACCAGTTAAAGAAGCTTGCGCTGATAGTTTTGATGCATCTTTGATCAGTGCACCACTTTGTGCATAAACATGCTCACCATTAATCCGAATCTCATTTAAGCGTGAAAATGTTACAACGATTCCTCTATGACCGCCATCTCGAACAACCATATTAGAGCCGTTACCTAACATTAATAAAGGAATATTATTTATATATGCATAGCGAATAACGGATGCTGCCTCTTCTTCTGTTTCAGGAAGAACAAAAACATCTGCTTTGCCACCTAATTTTGTCATTGTGTATTGCTGTAATGATTCATCTAACTTAATATTGGCAGGATTAATACTTTTTGCTAAATCCATCGCCCATTGTTCTTTTGTCATGAGAGCTAATTCCTTTCTAACGTCCTTCTTACTCTACACCAGTATGGATTTAGAACCCCAATTTGACAAGTAAAATGAAGGGTATTTTTATCTCATATTATAAGACAGGTAAGACCTGTGCAGAGATGATGAATATTATAAAGAAAATTGACAGTCATTCCAAGTGTCGTTTTTAGCACACTATTAAGTTGAATTACCTAGTAAAATAATCCATTCACCTTAGAGCCAGCTACTTGCCCATGTTTCAATATTGCGGATAGCACCTTCAAGTGCTCGACCTTTATCTGTTAATGAATACTCAACA
The DNA here is from genome assembly GCF_038630885.1 of Lysinibacillus sp. FSL K6-0057. Classification (NCBI taxonomy): domain Bacteria; kingdom Bacillati; phylum Bacillota; class Bacilli; order Caryophanales; family Bacillaceae; genus Lysinibacillus; species Lysinibacillus sp. FSL K6-0057. The sequence goes on from NZ_CP152047.1 coordinate 4,581,869, forward strand.
CGCACTGGCACTTCAGAATATACTTTACGTTCAACAAGCCCCTCTTTTTCAAGCTCCTTTAAACGTTCTGATAATAAACGTCCACTGACAGGTAATGCAGATTCGATTTCATTAAAGCGCTGTGGTCCATCTAGTAATTGATATAATATTAACCCCGTCCATCGTTTTCCGATTAAATCCATTGCTTTAGCTAAACGAGGACACAAAGTTGTCTCATTCATAATTTTTCACCTCTATGTAACTATTGTAACGATTATTGCAGTAAATGTAAATTTGAAGTAACTTATTTACGTAAAATAATCTATTAACTTTTATATATTTAATTACAAAAAGTAACTTTAAATTTCAATTATGGACCTAACTATCAAAGAAACAAAAAAATGTCTTAGCCTAAACGGTATCACAATAAAATGCACATATTTCCAATAATATGCCTATTTCATTTTAAATATGTTTTGTTTCATGTTCACAGATTACACTTTTATAGAGGGAAATACTTCCACAATTATGAAAAACTCATTGAATATGCAATTTGTTTACTTTATCATTCGTTGTAGAATGCTGTTTAGGGGGTTTTCAAATGAAAAAATTTACTATTGATTTCAGTCATTCAACGATCGGCTTTTCTGTACGACATATGATGATTTCTCGTATTCACGGTACATTTGAATCGTACAGCGGTGAAATAGTTGCAGCCAATATCGAACAAATGAAGGATGCAAACATTTCGATTACCATTATAGTGGCTAGTGTCTCCACCAAGAATCATGATCGTGATGTCCACCTTGTGTCTCCTGACTTTTTTGATGCAGACGTCTATCCAAAAATAGTATTTACCTCTACATATATTGATAAACTAGATGATAAAAATTTTGCGATTCATGGTGATTTAACCATCAAAAACATAACAAGGCCTATCGTATTTACAACAGTATATACAGGAAAAGGTGTGAATCCATGGGCACAAGAAGTTTTTGGCTTCCAAGCCAAAGCACAAATTAATCGCCGTGATTTTAATTTAGTCTATAATACGATTTTAGAATCAGGTGGTGTATTAATTAGCGACGAAATAGACGTACTAGTAGATCTTGAATTAAATCCTCTTTAAGTGTAGTTTCTATCTCAAAGGAAGGGGGGAATTTATTTGTTTTGGTTTGATAATCAATTTTTATTTGGTTCCGCTTTTATTACCATCATCTTCTTTATTGTTTTTGGCAGCATAGCCTTTATAATTGTGAACGGCATTATCACATGGTCTAAAAATAACCGTTCCCCAATTTTAACTGTACCCACTAAGGTTGTGACTAAGCGTACGAATATACGTGGGGGATCTAATAATACTGGGGCATCTACGTCCTATTATGTTACGTTTGAAGAACTAAACGGAGAGCGGCATGAACTAAAGATGAATGGCTACGATTATGGTCAGCTTGTAGAAGGTGATTTCGGCATTTTAACCTATCAAGGTACACGGTATCATTCATTCAACAGACATAAAAAGGAGAGTATTGATTGAATCGTACTCTCCTTTCATATACCTTTATTTAATTAAATATTTAGCAAAACCAGCTTCTGTATCTTCTAAATATTCAATGCCACTACCTGCTGGAATGAACTTTTGCGCATCTTTCGCAGATAAGTAAATAACCTTTGTATTGGCTGGGAACGGTACAAATGACCAGTTATTATCCGCAGCAGGGTTAATTGTTTTATTCGTCATAATATAATCAACAACAGCTTGACGATTTTCATAAGCATAGTTAGTTATATTTGAGCCATCTGCATTTTTAAATGTCGCACCATATGATCCACCAACTCGGTAATTGTTTGTGATGATGATGAATTCTTGTTTTAAATCGATCGGTTTACCATTATACTGTACATTCTTAATACGATTTGCCTTTTCATCAGTAAGATTACCACGTCGGTCATATTTTGCTGGCGATGTGACATCAATTTGATATGTTAAGCCATCTAACACATCAAAATTATAAGAACGCGCTTCTGCATCAATAATATTTTGCTCTTCTGTTTTAGTCGGATCAATCGTTGCAAAAATACCTGCAGCCATCTCTAGCCATTCAATTGCTTGAGCACCTGTTACTTTAATTGTTGCAACAGTATTGTCGTAATGATAAATGTCCGCCATATTTTTGATGGCAAGTGGTCCCACAGGAATATTTGTATAATCTAATGGGTTATTACGAGAGCCTGCTTTGAAAGGTGCGCCAGCTGAAAGAATTGGTGTCTTTTCATCAGCAGTGCCCTTTAACTCTTGTTCGATAAACCATTTTTGAGCTTGTGTTACGATTTGAATAGATGGATCATCTTGCACCATTGAAAAATAACTGTGGATTGGAGCAGTTGTTTCTCCAACAGGCTGACGGATATACGTTAATGTGCCATCATGTGCCTCTTTAATAGCCTCTAAAACTGTTGTGGATGGTTGTAAACCTTCTTGCTTGATGGATTGCAATGAACCTTTACCATCTACCACTACCCACTCTGATCCTTGCTGTTCCAGTTTTAAATCAATTACACCAAGATGACTACCATAGCTACCTGCCATAACAGTAGGCACACCATGAATTGTACCCTTTTCTTGATCGACATCTTTCAAATCCTTATAGTCACCAGGGAATGTTAAATGAGAGTGCCCTGTAATTAAAGCATCAATGCCTTCGATTTCTGCTAGTTGGTAACCAACATTTTCAGCACCCTTCACATAAGTATCTTCACCGATACCTGAATGTGACAGAACGACAATCACGTCTGCTCCAGCCTTCTGCATTTCTGGTACTACCTCTTTCACTGCTTCGACTGGCTCTTGCATTTCAACTTTACCTGCTAAATGAATGGCATCCCATTCAACAATTTTTGTTGGTACAATCCCTGTTACACCAACTTTAAGTGTATGCTTTTTACCAGTGCTATCGACCACTTCTTTATCAAGAATAACATAAGGTGTAAACATACGTTCTTTTGTCTTTGCATCATAAGTATTAGCATTTACGACTGGATACTTTGCATCGTTTAAAACTTCACCTAAAAAGTCTAGACCATAGTTAAATTCATGGTTTCCTAAAGTTCCACCATCATATTTTAATGCGTTAAGTGCTGCAATAGCTGGATGAACTTCACCAGGCTTCAATACACTTTCTAATGCTTTATAAGAGCCAAGTGGTGTACCTTGAATTAAATCTCCATTATCGAATAGTAATGTGTTTGGATTTTTAGCGCGTGCTTGCTCAATTAATGTCGCTGTATTAGCCAAACCAACCTCAGATGATGGAGCATCTAAATAGTAATTGTAATTAGCTAAATTGGTATGAATATCTGTTGTTCCTAAAATTTGAAGATCTACTGATACACCAGTTGAAGGTGCTTTGTATTCTGCTACAAAGCGTTCCACAATACTCTCCATTTGTTCCTGTGTCACATAGTCACGAGGGCGAATAGTATTATCCTCAAATGCTTGCAAAATATTTGCTGCAACAGCATTCGCTAAATCTTGTTTATATGCCTCTGCAATTTGATCTGCATCCTTAAATTGCTCTAAAACAGTTAGAGAAGCGTTTTCACTAACTAGTCCACGAGCAGAGATTACAAATGCTTGTTGACGTGTTAATTTATCAGCTGGACCAAATGTAGTTGCTGTTTTACCTTTAATAAGTTTTAATTGAACAGCTTTTTCTACATAAGGTGCTAAATCCTTAGAGACATCGGTAAAGGCAAGAGAAGAGCCATCACCTATCTCTACATCTAAGCTTTCTACTAATTCTTTTACATAGTCTGCGCGTGTTACATCATTAGAAGCAGCCTCAGCAGAAACTCCAAATGGTATAAACGCGAAAAGGACTAGTAACATCGCCAAGAAATTAGTTATTAATTTCTTATTCATACAACAACCTCCTTAATAATCTAGTATTTTCCTACAAATCCTATTATATTAAAACCATTCTAATTTTTACTGAATAAATAGTCCTAATTATATGTATTTTTAAAAGAATGGATAATCACTTTCACTCTAAATCATAAATTGTTATCATTTTTTAATTCTCTATCTAATAGGATGTTAGTAAATGTAAATTCTAAATAATTAGTTAATGTCAATATGTCCGACCTCCATACCACACCATACATCTGTTGACAAAATAAAAAAAGTCCTCCCAAAATTGAGAGGACTTTTATTAAAAAATATTTTTTATGCATTCACAGTTTGAAGTGATTGAGCTACTTTTTTCACTTCTTCTAGGCCATTTGCAATAATTTCTTGTGCTTTATCTGGTGAAGCATTGTGACCTTCAATAATCACTTCTTCGATAATTTCCATACCGAATACGCCACCTACTACGTTTTTAATATAGTTTACTGACATTTCCATTGGTTGAGCTTCTGGTGATGAATAGTAGCCACCACGAGCATTTAAAATAATCGCTTTTTTGTCAGTCATTAAGCTAATTAATTGACCATTTTCACCATATTTGAATGTGAATCCTGCTTGGTATACGTAGTCAATAAATGTTTGTAGAGGGGCTGGAATTGTTAAGTTCCATAGTGGGAATGCAAATACAACTAAATCAGCTGCAGTTAATGCATCCATTGTTTTTTGTTTAGCAGCTAATAGACGTGATTCGATGTCTGTTAACTCTCCACCATTTTGTACTTTACCAAATGCATTGAAAAGGTCTTGTCCAAAATAAGGCATATCTTCTGCGAATACGTCAAAAGTTGTCACGTTGACACCTTGTACATTTTCCATGAAAGTATCATACATTTTTGTTGAAATACCGTCTGGACGGTTGTTCGCTTTTACTACTAAAACGTTCATTATATAAAATCTCCCTTAAATTTCAGAATCTAATATCTCGAATTCAAGATATGTGTTTATCTTAAAAAATTTCATCTAAAATGTCAATGTTACTTACCTCAGACTTTTGACTGAAATATTATGTTAAAATCCTTTCGTCTACCAAACAAGAGGAGTTTAAAGCTTTACTCCTCTCTAGTAAACTAAAATTTACAGTTATCGTCTGTGCAAATACCCGCATCACCTGAACCAGCCATCTTTAGCGTTGGTTGTAGGCCCTCTTCCTCAGCAACTTTACGCAGTGTATCTTCAAATACCTCCTGTGGTTGCGCACCTGAAATACCATACTTACGGTTTAAGACAAAGAACGGTACTCCTCGAACACCAAGCTGTAGACCTTCTTGAATATCCGATTCTACTTCGTTTTTATAAACATCCTCTGCAAGAACCTTTGCAACCTCATCACGCTGTAGCCCGACTTGTTCAGCTATCTCTAATAAAACATCGTCTTGGCCGATACGCTTTCCTTCAATAAAATGACTGTGTAAAAGTGACTCTACAAGTGCTGTAACATCTCCCTGTTGTTCAGCCCATTTTACAAGACGGTGTGCTTTTAACGTATTCTCTTCCATCAAATTGCTAAAGTCGTAGTTTAAGCCTACTTCTTTTGCACGTTCTGTTACACCCATTGTCATTTCCTTTGCCTTCTCTAATGACATTCCGTATTTCTTTGCCAATGATTCATAGACAGTACTATGCGAATCTACTGGAGTCGTTGGATCTAGTTGGTAGCTTTTATAGACAAGCTCTACCTGCCCCGCATAGCCAGTATCCTCAATCGCTTTCTCTAATTGTTTTTTTCCAATATAACAAAATGGGCATACATAGTCAGACCAAATTTCAATTTTCATTACTTGCTCACTCCTTTTGCTACATTGTAGCGATAGTTGAAATCACAAGGCAATTTTAATGCCTCACTGCATAATTTTTCAAGTTCTTCTACATACTGAACATAAAAACTATGTGAGGTTTCTATATGACACAATCTCTTTGGCTTGCTACAACTGAGTCAGTTTCGTTATCTTCCCTTACTTCCTCAACAACATGCGATGTATGTATAATCGGTGGTGGCTTAACGGGTTTATATACCGCCTATACTTTAGCAAAAGCAGGTGTGGATGTAGTTCTTCTTGAAGCAAATACCCATTTTGGTCATGGTACGACAGGGCATTCAACAGGAAAATTAACAGCCCAGCATAGCATTGTCTATGCAAATCTTTTAGAAAAACTATCTGTAGAAGAGGCACAGCTTTATTATCAACTCAATCAACAAGCCATTGATAAAGCTAGACAATTACTTCCACCAGACAGCGTTCGATCGGTGGATTCACTATTATACTGTCAAACAAAAGAAGGCTATGCACAATTATTAAAAGAATGGAATGCCTACAAGGTTTTAAATATTAAGTCTAACCTTACCTCTGACACGGAGCTACCATTCCCTATTACAAAAGCATTATGTATGTCACAACAAGCCCAAATAAATCCTGTTGAAGTAAGTAATTTTCTTGCTAAAGAGGCACAGAAGATGGGAGCAAAACTTTATACAAATACGCGTGTTCAGCAATTAAACATACCACAAAATAACTTACATACCGAAAAAAATATGTCGGTTCAATATAATAAGCTTATTTTGTGTTCACATTATCCCATTGAAGCATTTAAAGGACTCAAACTTTTTAAATTATCCAATAGTCGCTCCTATATGGTTGCCAGTAAAACCTCAGAGACCATGCAAGGTCAATATCTATCAGTTGATTTTCCTTCTCGTTCGATACGGACTGCTACAATTAATCAGGAAAATTATTTAGTATTGGGAGGGGCGAATCACATCGCTGGGGAAACCGTTCATACCGAGCCTTATTATGAGGCCATTTCCAATGAAATGAAGGAGCATTTTGAACAACAGCCACTTTATCGCTGGTCAGCCCAGGATATAGAAACACCGGATATTGTCCCTTATGTTGGAAGGATTACAAACTCCTTACCTAACGTACTCATTGCCACTGGCTATCGTAAATGGGGAATCTCCAATTCCTTTGTCGCTGGTGATATCTTATCCTCTCTTTTAACTGGCGCAAAGATTGAGGATGGTGCCCTAGCTCTCTATTCACCATCCCGTACAAAATTCGGTGCCCAATTCATGCAAATGCTAAAAGTAGGAGGCTTTGTGGCAAAGGAATATATAGCGGGTTATATGAAGAATGCCTCAGCTCCAACCTGTACTCATTTAGGCTGTAAAACGAAATGGAATGAAGCTGATGAAACATGGGATTGTCCTTGTCATGGTTCCCGCTTTAATGCTAAGGGTGAGGTGCTTGAAGGCCCTGCCGTACAACCATTAAAACTCGACTAAAAAAGAGGCTGTCTTAATAGACAACCTCTTTCCTATTCTTATTTTAGAGCTTCCGTTAATACTGGTACAATTTGTTTCTTACGAGAAACAACTCCTGGTAATACAACACGGTTGTTGATAAGCTCAGCACCGAATCCTTTTGCTGCCGCTTCTGCTAATTGCCCAATTGCAACTGCAGTTGAATCATTATTTAAAATATCAGTCACAACGAAGAAGAATAGATCTAAGCCGTTTTCTGCAACATTTTTATTTAGTAAGATTTCTAACTCTTCTTGGCGATTAAGCACATCATTCATATCAACTGCATTCACTTGAGCTACAACAGATTTGTACTCACCGAATTGGAACTCTTTTGCATCTAACGATAATAAATCTTCTAATGATTTATCAGATAGATCAGCACCTGCTTTTAGCATTGCTAAGCCATACTCTGCAGTATCCACACCAGCAATTTTTGCTAGCTCCTCGCCAGCTTTTACATCTTGCTCTGTGCAAGTTGGCGATTTGAAAAGTAGTGTATCGGAAACAATCGCTGATAACATTAAGCCAGCAATATTGGCTGGTATCGCTACTCCATTTTCCTTGAAGATTTTGTTTAGAATTGTAGCTGTACAACCTACTGGCTCAGCACGATAGTATAATGGATCTGCTGTTTGGAAGTTTGCAATACGGTGATGGTCAATTACCTCTGTAATTTGTACTTCTTCAATACCGTCAGCTGATTGTTGGAATTCATTGTGGTCAACAAGGATTACCTGGTCCGCTTCTCCTACAACAGAAGAAATTAAACGAGGCGCTTCAAAGCCAAATTTATCTAATGCAAACTGAGTTTCATTATTAACATCTCCAAGACGTACTGCCTCAGCTTGTTCACCCATTTGCTGTTTTAAATAGGCATATACAATAGCAGACGTGATTGTGTCTGTATCTGGGTTTTTATGTCCAAAAACTAATACTTTACTCATTGAATCAATTCCTCCTAAAATGGCACTTACATTTATATTTTATTTTATCATACCTTATAGCCTGACAAGTGATAAAGTGAAACTTTGGAACAATTTCGCCTTAGTGTAAATGCCACTGATGCCCGCTTTCAGTATAAAATACATTGCTTAATCAACACAGAACATTTCTGTCTAAATTTTAATATATAAAAATAATGAAAGCCCTCCAAATACATACTTTTCAAATAAGATATATACATTATAACTACCTTGTGTTGCTATGTATACTTTTAATAGGTCTAATTACTTCTGTAAAATTCTCTATTTTTACCAACCTATTTTTAACATTCAATAGTAAAAATGCATCTTTTTTTTAAAACATTTAGATTATATAGATATTTAGTTGGGTTTTCATATTTAAGTCATCATAATTTTATGCTATCATCAGATAGTCTATATTTTTGGATATTCAGGAAATGGGGATTACGATGACAAAGAAGATAGAAAAAAAGTACATTCCTTTAGCGAACTATTTTGATGTAGCTTTACAACAAGAAATTACTTTATCCTTTAGCGAATTAGAAAACATTATGGGACAAGCATTACCGAACACCGCCTACTTAAATAAAAGCTGGTGGAAAAAAACTAAGCCCCCACTCTCACATTATTTATCATGGACAAATGCAGGTTATTATGTCATTGATGTTAAACTAGGTACTAGTGTATCTTTCTCACGTACTCAAATGAAGTCTACTGAAAGCAACACTTCAAACAATGAGGAGCATTCATCTGCATACATAATTCGAGGGATTGAAGCGTCCGATGCTAGATCATTCATTCATTTGCAAGAGGAGATATTTCAAGAAACCGACTTCATGTATAATATCCAAAATGAGCTAGATCTCACTGTCCAACAACTTCGTAAAAATTTAACCTATTGGAAGCATCTAAAAAACCGTACAATACTACTATGTGTATTAAATGGGATTTTTGCAGGTTATGCAGTTATTCATGGATATAAACAGTCGAAAGCTAGACACGTTGCCTCTGTTCGCTTAGCTGTGAAAGAAGAGCATCAACAAAAAGGCATTGGCACTGCACTGATGAAGGCTGTTGAAAGTTGGTCTAAACAACGTGATATTTCTCGTTTAGAGTTATCTGTTATGGAGCATAACCATGTAGCTTTACATCTCTTTACAAAGCTAGGATTTCATCAAGAAGGCATTCGACAAAATGCGATTAAATTAAATGATACTTATGTGAACGAATATAGCTTGAGTAAAATTCTATAATTCACTTTTCCTAGATGTCTAAATACTATTTGGACATCTTTTTATATTGACAAAAATACGCATAGACATGTGTGTTATTACACACTACCTATGCGTTGTTACATTAAAAAACCTGCTTTTCTCTAATAGCATCTAAGAATAGTACATTACTCTCTACTTGCTCGTACGATTGCTGATATTTTTCATAGCGCCCTTTGTCCAGACTCATCATTTCCTCTATCAAGGCATGCAAAAAAGAAATCAAGACTGGCGCAATTTCTAGTGAAGAATGATTTTTGGTGCCAAGGGTAAATAATGCATTGGCATATTCTCGAATAGGCGAAAATGCGGAACCTGTAATCCCAATAATTTTCACTTTCTTTACCTTTGCAATTTCAACAATCGTTTTAATATCCATTATCTGTTTATCAAAAGATAGCACAATTAAAGTTGTATGTTCGCTCATGCTATTTATTTGGTTCACTAGATCCTCCGAGTCTAAACGAAGCTGCTTAATATTAGAACGAAGTGTTTTCAATGTATTAGATAGCCAATTTGTAACAGATGCATTGTGACGAGTACCTAGAATATAGATATTATCTGCTTCATGCATCCATTTTGAGCTTTTTTGAATTTGCTGATCGTTAATCAATTGAATGGTTTCTTGAATATTTTGGCTATCCCGTTGCATTACCTTACCAAAGCTAGAATTAGTTAGCTTCTTAGCAGTATAGGCAGGCTGTAGATTTGCCCCCACATCTTGAGACATAATATAGCCTCTAATTTCCTCTTGCAGTTCTACATACCCTGATAAATCCATAGCATAACAAAAACGAATCACTGTTGATTCACTTACATTAGCCAATCTGCCAACCTCTGCTGCTCCATTAGCAATAACTGTAGTGGGATTATCCATTACAAATTGTGCTACTTTACGCTGGCCTTTTGACAACCTTACAAATCTTTTTTTTATATCCTCATGAATACTCATTCCTAACAACCTTTCTTTCAATGACCTTATCACGAATGGGAGATTGTTTCCTACTGACTCAAAATTCGATTAAAAATACAGTATCACGATTACAATTTGAATACAATGACTTTTCTGAAAAATCTTCATCGCATTAACCTGCTAATAAAACAATTTGATTTAAGCTTTAACCATTTTATGTTGATTTGTCATTTTAACAAAAAAATCTGTAAAATCGAATAAAAATTAATAATTCCTCATTTTTATGTATTTTTTAAGCGAATTCAGACAAAAATGTCCTGGATCACTTCTTCTGATCCAGGACATTCTATTTTATTTTATTCTAATTCAAGCTGCTTCGTTTCCTTCCCAAGGAAGATGACACCCACAACACCGATAATAATTGCTCCGCAGAAAATGGCAAAGATATAGCCTATATCATAGCCTGCCGTCAACAAAAAACCAACGAGCAACGGACCAAAAATACCGCCAATTCGTCCAACGGCTGCCGCCATACCAGCACCTGTTCCTCGAATAATGGAAGGATATTGCTCAGGTGTATAAGCATATAATGCACCCCAAGCCCCTAAGTTAAAGAAAGATAAAAACATTCCTGAAGTTAGCAATACACCTAAAGTATCTGCATTCCCAAAAATGTAAGCACTTGCTGCAGTACCAATTAGATAGGAAACAAGGACAAATTTGCGTCCAAACTTTTCTATAAACCAAGCTGCTGTAAAGTATCCTGGCAATTGAGCTAAAGTCATGATCAAAACATATTTAAAGCTTGTGATCATATCAAAGCCCTTCCCTACCATTACACTTGGCAACCATAAAAACATGCCATAATACGAAAATACAACTGTAAACCATAGTAGCCACAGCATAAATGTAGAGCGAGCATACTTTTTCGACCAAACTTCTTTCATATTTTGGCCAATGCTACGTTTTTTTGATTCTTCCTTCACAGTAAATTGAGGTGAATCTGGTAAATGCCAACGAAGATAAATAGCATAAAACGCTGGAAGTGCCGTTAGTATAAGGGCTACTCGCCATCCCCATGTAGGAATAATAAAATACGAAATGAGTGCTGCAATTAACCAGCCTGCTGCCCAAAAGCTTTCTAGTAATACAACAACGCGCCCTCTTTCTTTGGCAGCCACACTTTCAGATACTAGTGTTGAAGCTACAGGTAATTCTCCCCCTAGCCCCATCCCTACTAAAAAGCGTAAAATTAAAAATGCAGTTAATGTTGTTGTAAAAGCGGATAAACCACTTGCAATAGAAAAGAGGACAAGTGTCCACATAAAAATTTGCTTACGCCCTACTTTATCAGCAAAAACACCAAAAAAGAGAGCTCCTACAGCCATCCCGATAGAATTAATACTACCAATCCAACCAGATTGACTTGGTGATAATCCCCACTCAGCGGCCAATGCTGCAATGACAAAGGATAATATACCAACGTCCATTGCATCAAAGAGCCATCCTACCCCTGCTACACCCAAAAGCTTATTTCTAGAAATGGATTGCTGAGGTTTATTTGTCGCTGCTGTATTTATTGTCATCTCAACCACCTGTCTTTACACATGACTTTACATTACAAGATTACTATACAGTTGTTTCAAGAAAGTGACAAGTACTATTCAAATTACCGAATTGTTTCGACAATTAATGAAATGCTATTGAAATAATAGTGCTATTTGCGTTAAAATGTCTTTTATACAAAAACAACTGTTCTTTCTATAAGAACAAAAGGAGATCGTTACGTTATGTGGAAAGGCCTTATTGAAGAATATAAACAATTTTTACCCGTAACTGAAAATACACCTGCTTTAACTTTAAACGAAGGCAATACGCCTCTTATACATTTAGTGAATTTATCTAAGAAACTAGGCATTGAGCTTTACGGAAAAATTGAAGGTGCAAACCCAACTGGCTCATTTAAAGACCGAGGAATGGTGTTTGCTGTTGCAAAAGCTATTGAGGATGGAAGTCAATGCGTTATTTGCGCTTCTACAGGAAACACTTCTGCGGCTGCGGCAGCTTATGCAACTCGTGCAGGGATTCAATCAATCGTTGTTATTCCTAAAGGAAAAGTTGCTCTTGGTAAGCTTGCACAAGCTACAATGTATGGTGCAAAAATCATTGAAATTGATGGTAATTTTGATGATGCTCTCAATATCGTTCGCCAAGTAAGTGAAACAACACCAGTTGCACTTGTTAACTCTGTAAATCCATACCGTATCGAAGGTCAAAAAACGGCATCGTTTGAAATTGTAGATGCCTTAGGTTCAGCACCTGATTATCTGTGTATTCCTGTTGGTAATGCAGGTAATATCACTGCCTATTGGAAAGGATTTAAAGAATATCACGCTGCAAAAAATAGTGGTTTACCAAAAATGTATGGCTTTGAAGCAGAAGGTGCAGCAGCAATCGTTAAAGGAGAGCCTATTGCTAACCCTGAGACAGTGGCAACTGCCATTCGAATTGGCAATCCTGCTAGTTGGAAATTGGCAGAAGCGGCTCGCGATGAATCTGGTGGTATCATTGATTCTGTTACAGATGAAGAAATTGTAGCAGCCTACAAATTAATCGCAAGTACAGAAGGTATTTTCGTTGAGCCAGGCTCTGCTGCTTCTTTAGCAGGTGTTATGAAGTCTGTTGAAAATGGAAAAATCCCTCAAGGCGCTAAGGTTGTAACTATCTTTACAGGGAATGGACTGAAAGATCCTGATACAGCTATGAATGTATCCACTGTAGAGGTCGTATCTCTTAAAAACGATGAAGAAGAAATTCGTGCATATATTGAGGGTGTACTATGAGTAAAATGTGGCAAATCTCAGTTCCTGGAAGCACAGCCAACTTAGGTCCTGGCTTTGATTCAATAGGACTTGGCTTGTCTCTTTACTTAAAGCTTTCTGTTACTTTACAAGAACAATGGGAAATTATCCATCTTGATGATAATGGTCCTAAAGAGTTTGAGCTTGAAGAACACTTACTATACGTCATTGCTAAAAAAACTGCAGATCAATATGGTCAACAGCTACCTGCTTGTCGTGTAGAGATGGCCAGTGAACTTCCGTTGGCACGTGGTCTTGGTAGCAGTGCAGCAGCTATTGTTGCAGGTATTGAACTTGCTAACCAAGTATGTAAGCTTGGATTAACGATTCAAGATAAACTTAATCTCTCTTCACAAATTGAAGGACATCCAGATAACGCAACCGCTTCAGTCTTGGGAGGTTTAACGATTTCTTCAATGGATGACAAAGGAATGGTTGATACATTTCATATCAATGATATCGATGCCTCCTTTGTGGTATATGTACCAGATGTTGAATTAAAAACAAGCGAATCCCGTTCGGTTTTACCAGAGCAATTTAACCGATCCTATGCAGTTCATGCTTCAGCAAATGCGAATATGCTAGCGGCTTCTTTAATGGCAAGAGATTTTGAACGTGCTGGACGTTATATGGAGGCTGATTTATTCCATGAACCGTTTCGTGCAAAGCTAATTCCTGCATATGAAGAAATTCGTATTGCTGCAAAAGCTAACGGCGCATACGGTACAGCTTTAAGCGGAGCTGGTCCAACATTAATATCCATTATTCCCTCTGCTATTGCTTCTGACTTCGTTCAGCTAATGACAAAGCAATTCCCAGAGCACCAAATTATTTTAACAAAAGCTGATGAACATGGTGTACAAGCCAATGAATGTATGAAACGTCTACTATAACAGTAGGCGTTTTTTCTTGAAAGCAAGTACGTATAAAACTAATATTATAGAAGTATAGAATTAGACTTTCTATACTTGCTTTTCTAAGGAGGGACTATTTTGAAACCCATTATTTTCTGTGATTTCGATGGCACGATAACAGAAACAGATAATATCTTTTCACTTATGACTGAATTTGTACCAGAGGAATCTGAAAAAATTGCACAAGCGATGATGGAACAAACCATTTCATTTAAAGATGGCCTATCAGCTATGTTTCATCTACTTTCTAGTCAACAAAAAGATGAAGTCATTCAATACCTAATGGATTCGGCAGTAATACGTGAGGGTTTTGGAGATTTTGTTCGCTATGCTCAAAACAACAATATTCCATTTTATATTGTAAGTGGCGGAGTCGATTTCTTCATCGAGCCTTTAGTTCAAAAATTTGGTCCATTTTCAGGCATCTACTGTAATAAAGCAGATTTTTCTGGTGAGCAAATACAACTGATTTACCCAAATAGCTGTGATGAGGAATGTGCTAAATATAGCACACAAGGTTGCGGCTGCTGTAAGCCTAGTGTTATGCGAAAGGTTGCCAAGGAAGATCATTATAAAATCGTAATTGGTGATTCTCTATCTGATTTCGAGGCCGCTAAACTGGCCGATATCGTTCTTGCTAGAGATCATCTTATCCAACGCTGTGAAGAACTTCATGTTCCATATAGACCCTTTACCACATTTCATGATTGTCTAAATATTGTTCAAGAACTAGTGGAATCAAAAAAGGCTATTCTTTCAATTTAATGTAGAAAAAAGACAAGGGAGCCACTTTTACAAAGATGACTCCCTTTCCCTACTTATTTATGCTAATAGCACTAAGCTAATGGCCATGACCGCCATTCCTGCTACTAGACCATACATCGATAAATGTGTTTCATCGTATCTTTGTGCTGCTGGTAACAACTCATCTAATGAAATAAAGACCATTATTCCTGCAACCCCAGCAAAAACAATTCCAAACATGACATCGGTTAAAAATGGCATAAGGAGCAAAAATGCTACTAATGCACCGACAGGCTCTGCTAATCCTGATAAAAAGGATAATTTAAAGGCTTTCTTTCGATTACCCGTCGCAAAGAAAATAGGAACAGATACAGCAATGCCTTCTGGAATATTGTGAATAGCTACTGCAATGGCAATAGCAATCCCCACATTCGGGTCATTAATAGCTGACATAAATGTAGCGATACCCTCTGGAAAATTATGAATGCCAATCGCGAGAGCTGTAAAAACCCCCATCTTCATCAAATGTTCTTCATTGACCTGTGGTTTGATGGCATTTACATCCTCAACTAGCTTTACTTCATGAGGATTAGTAGCCTTTGGAATAAATTTATCGATCAAGGCAATAAATAACATCCCACCGAAAAATCCTAGGATTGTCATCCAATAGCCATTTGTTGTACCTAATGCATTGGTTAAAGCATCTTTCGCTTTAACAAAAATTTCTACCAGGGATACATAGATCATTACCCCTGCTGAAAAACCTAATGCTAATGATAAAAATTTTGTATTTGTTCTTGATGTAAAAAATGCTATTAAACTACCTACGCCTGTTGCAAGTCCGGCAAAAAGAGTTAGTCCTAGTGCCAGTAAAACATTTCCGTCCATTCCCTTCTTCCTTTGCTCTTTTTCTTATTGTACTCATCTTAACGTAGAAGTTTCCTATACGCAATTCTTTTTTATGAGGCAAATATCATTCTTTACAATGTCTCAATAAAACGTAAAAAAGCAGTATCTATTCATAAAAAATAGATACTACCTGCCTTTTTATTTATGATTGGATGGAAATAAGCGTTTTCGACGTTCGTACCAGATGACACAAATGATAAACCAAGTATAGCCGATGCTCCAACCAGCAAGTACATCTGTAGCAAAATGTCGAGCTCCAGCAATACGTGATAAACCAATAAGCACCATCAAGATCGTTGCGCCAAGCCACAGAAGGATTTTACGGCTTTTATTACGATTCTCCGCTAAAATATAAGCAAGTGAAAATAAATACAAAATACCTGTCATCGAATGTCCAGATGGAAAGCTAAAGGATGTCAGCTGGTCCTCAATTTCAGGTCTTGGACGTTGCACCCATTTCTTTAATAATTGATTCAGAACATTGCCTGCTGCAAAAGTTAGTACAACAAATAGCATCCCTCGATAATTTTTTACCTTCCAAGCTAAATACACCATTAAAACTACTGCAACAGCGACAACAAATATTGGCTCCCCTATATAATGAAAGATCTCAATAAATCGATTGCCAAAAAGAATCTCTGCCATCTTTGCATCAAATGTATTCATCAATTGACTTTGATAAGTGACCCTTAATACGATAAAGACAATTAACGTTACAATGGCTAAAGGATATGCCCATTTTTTCATTTTTTCACCTCAAAAAACATTCATGCTATGGTCTTCACATCATAACATAAATAGGTCTATTCTGAATGAAATATAGGCCTTCATTTTAAGAAAGGTTTACACCCTTAACCTCTTGATAAATAGTGATCGTTTCTGCTTCTGGTTTGTTAAAGTAATTGGAAACGGCCAATGCAACAATAAATAAAATGGCTACTATAGGTAGTATTCTTCTAAACATCCTAAACACTCCCTTATTCTTTTACTGCTCCAAATTTAACTACTTGATTAACACGGGATCAAATAGCCAATCTTTTGGACCAAAGTTTGCATCCTTTTCTCCTCTAACCTCACGAGAAATACCATATTTTATAATAGTTTCTCTAAATCTTTTGCTAAACAATGTCTTCCTATATAAATATCTTCCATCATGACTACAATCAGCAGAGTAAAAAACATCACCTTTTAAGTTCTCTAAATCTTCATGATGATAAATATCAGGACCATTAATGACTCCATTTAAGCCACAACTGCACGGTGGTTGTTCAGTTGCAAAGTATAATTTAACTCTATCCTTACTACACTCAGGTAGCATTTGTATAGGAATAATTTGATAAGCTGGTTGTTTATCTTCTATAGGTCCTTGATGGATAACCTCTAAAAGCTCATAGCCTTCTAGTTTTTCTCTTTTCATTAGTAATACTAGTTCCTCAGAAGCTACCCAGTAACCATTTACATGGACTAAATGACGATCTTTCATCTGCGTAGTATCGATAACTATCGGTGATAGCTGCTCTTTATCCATGAGCCCACAATACTTACAATGTGTACTCAAAGAAAATAATGTCCCCTTATCCTCTAAGAACATTTCTGGTGAATTACCTGTTGAATTTAAAGTAAATAATGGTGCTCGTTCATACTCTATATCTGAAAATTCAAAATAAAAACGTTCTCCAATCGAAACGATTCCAAATTCACGTTCTAACGACGCATATAAAGCTGTTACCTGCTCGTATGTTACATCTTCATTTAATGTAAAAATAGGATTAAATTTTGTTTTTAAATTTCTTTTTCTCATTTCAGGCGCACCAATAGCAATACCATGACGATTATAAACGTTAATAACTTGATCTTGACTAGTTTCATCTATGGAAAACAAATTTTCAAGTTCTACTTTCACAATACACGCCTACCTTTATAAAGTTTTATGGTGAAGTATATTGACTAGCTAGTAACATTCTACAATCTACTAACGCTACTTTATTCATAGATAGTCAGGCTGCTTATTTTAATAAAATGATTTGTATATTACTGACTATAGCAAATCTACTTAACCACTGTTAATTTAAGCGTACCAGTACTTATACCGTTATTTCAACTTCGGGTTTACGCCAATTTTATGGCGTGATTCAGACAAATTTTTGGCGTGATTTGGCGGGTATAAAAAAACACCGCCACTTTTTTGGCGGTGTCTCTAATATTTTATAGGCTATTTAGTATAGGAATATGGATTTATTTTACTAAGGTAATATATAGGATATTCAATTCCCAAAATGCATCCTATTAATTGAAAAATATACCAACAGTATAACATAGAAGTTGTTTAGAGTAAATTCATTCTCTCAGCAAGATTTACAGCTTCTGTTCGTGAATCTACATTTAACAAAGAAAAGAGTTGCGTTAAATATCTCTCTGTTGTTCGTTGAGGAATATTCAATTCAATAGCGATGGCTTTATTTGTATGGCCCTCTGCAATGAGTCTTAAAATTTTCTTTTCCTTTTCATTTAAATGTATATCTTTGGCACCTTGCAGTTTAAATTTATCATCCAGAAAATCTAAGAAATTTTTTGGTAAAACAATTTCACCGTTTGCAATGGCCCTGACTGTTCTTAAAATTTGCTCTTTAGAAGCTGTTTTAGCTAAAATGCCTTCTATTTTTCTTTCTAAAATGAGTGGATAATAATCTGTGATATCATCACCTGTATAAAGAATGACAGAAGCATTTGACTGAATAGCCTTAATATTACGGGCTAGGTTAATTCCATTCTCTAATGGCATATTGATATCTATCAGATAGATATCGTATGGTTTATTCTTTATCCTTTGAATGACACAAGTTGCATCACTTTCCGTATCGATGATAATATCTTCATTCTCTTGAAATAAATTTTTAGTTCCCTCTAACACTATAGGGTGATCATCCACTATGAGCATCGTAATCAAGTGTTTCACTCCCTTCTTTCACCATTATTCTAATAAACATCCCTTCATTGATATTTGAGTCAATCGCAAATTGTCCGTTAAACGCTTTTACACGCTCCTGCATGCCTTGAATGCCCATCGATTCTGTTACTATAATGTCCTCTACATTACATCCTACACCATCATCTTTATAAATTATTTCGAAACCATCGTTCATTTCTTTTAAATGAATTTCAACAGATGCTGCATAGGAATGCTTTAACGCATTATTAAGTAGTTCTTGGAACAAACGATAAATCATTAAATTCATGCGTTCATCCTCTAAATAAAGACGATCAATTGTGTAAATTAGCACGAAGTTAGCTCTCTCCTGAACTTTCCGGATTAACTTTTCTAATGCAGCATTTAAACCTAGTGTATCTAGTAACGGAGGTTTTAGGTTTTCACAATAAGTACGTAATTCATGTAAGGATGCAACCATTTGCTTATGAATTTTTGCAAGCTTGTCCTGTATATCTGTTGTATTTTTTGCATTTACAAGGACATCCACCTCACGGGCTATATGTAGTTGCTCCTGTAAATTCGTGTCATGTAACTCTTGAGCTAACTGGTATTTTTCTTCTTCAAACCTTAACCATAAAAGCTTGTTCAGCCATGGTAACTGACCATCATCAGCTTGCTTCATATGCTTCAGTTCCTCTAACAGTTCTTCCACCATTTTTGTATTCTCAATAAAATTATTCACATACAATAAGAGCAATTCAAGCCATAAAAGCTCCTCATCTTTTAAATGAATCGTATTATTATGCCCTAGCACTAATGCTCTTTTAAAATGTGCATCCTGATGGAGAAATGCTATATAAACTTTGTCAATTTTTCTTATTTCACCTAATCTGATTTCTTCCATTATTTCAGGATCAATCGCAATACTTTCTCCAGCAATTGTTATGAATTCATTTTTATCATAGTTATATGTTAAGACAAAAACGTCCTCTAACTCAAGATGTATGGAAACCTCGTAAGCAAACTTCTCTAGAAGTTCGTCGATTTTAATTGTTTTCCCAATTTTATCTACGGCTGTATATAGCTGATGAATATAGTCGCCCTTTGTTGAAAATAATATTTTCCGTTTTCGATAATCGACCTTCTCTTTTACGTAAAAAAGTATAACTAATGAAGAAAATGTAAAGAAAGCTACCCCCGACATGACAGTCATTGTTAAATAACGACCTGCAATAAAATATAGTCCCACTGTGAACCATACAGTAAAGATTAAAGAGAATATAACATAATAACGTAATCTTGTAATATGGTACTCAATATCAAATAATCTTTCTGCTAATTGTGTAAAAATAAAGCTAAAAGGTATAAGCAATAAAAATAATGAGCTTATCTCAGATGAAAGTATATACGTGTGAAAAAGGATTTTAGGGAGTGCATATAAAAAAAGAAATGGTAGAAACGGTATTAATATACTATTTAATAAAATTTTCAACTGAGGTGAGCTGTATTTAAAATAGCTTATTAATAAAATACTAAGGATGATCACAAGGAGAATAAAGAAAATAGCCAATATAACATTGGAAAGAATATCATTTGAAGCAGGATAAATAGTGCCCACACACCCTAATATAAAAGCTAAGAATGGTAGTATATAAAAGAGCTTGATATTATTTGTAAATACCCAATTTGTTTTCACAAATGAATAATAATTTCTCAAAAAATGTAATAGTATGACTAAACATAACAGCATACTACTTCGATTTACGATAATGCCAATCGTATCCATCCTACCAGAGACACCACTGCTTACATAAGCCAAAGAAACCGTTAACATAAAAAGAATTAGTAAATCAGCTAACTTAGTATTCCTTTGTTTGAAATGTAAATAAAATGCAACAAATAATGTTAGTAAATAATAACAAGCCGGAATGATTAAAACATAGATAAATTGTTGAGGGATATCCAAATGCTTAATATGTATATTGATTAGATCTCCATCGGGCTTCAGTATTGTTATTTCATTAGCAGATAAAATTTTTGATTTATACTTCAGTTGATTTAATTCATTGATGGGTTCATTATCTACAGTTAAAATCGCATCACCAACAGAAATATTTTGTCCCTCTGCCCAGTCTTTATAATAAAGTTGAGAAATGACCCATTTGTCATTCTCTTCTTCTACACCAATCTGTATATAAGGCTCGCTATAATTCACATAATTTAAATAAAAACCAATAATTAAATAGAGAATTATAGCGGGCCAAAACAACTTACTACGCAATTTTTTTAGTTCCAAATATCACTTTCTGCATTCATTTCACCGCTAAAAGCTTCTAAAATTGCTTTTTGTTCTACAGATGAAACTCCTACTAATGAGGCTTTTTGTTCCTTTAATAGTGCAACTAGGCTTGGATTTTGTTCTAAATATTGGATTACATTAATCATTCTTATCTCTCCTCATCTCAATAATTTTTGTAGGTATTCTTTACCTAACTCATTTATAGCTACATTTTCAAGATAGTTCAATGCTTTAAACTTGTAAACGTTTTTTATCGTAATGGCATAACGTATTGCACCACCATTTGTCAACTCGTCTTCTGTTGCATTATTATCCAAATCTGTAACTATATCATTATTATAATAGCTAGAAACAGATTTTGAAACATCATTTTTCTGTGATAGAAGATAAATAATAGGCAGAGAATACCTTTTATTTAGCAAATCATTTTTAGGGCCCCACGCCTTTAAGCTTTGTATATCATTTTTAATTTGTTGGATGATGCCTATGTATTTCCCATACTCCTCTATTTCTTGAGATATTTCACCTCTTGCAAGTACTTCACCAATCAAACAACCCATTGCTGTTAATGAACCAGATTTCAACGTAATCATTTGTACATAGGAATCTTCATCACGGCAATTATTTAGTAAGTCTAATTGTTGCCCGTTTATACTTTTTAAAGCGTATTCTTCAAGAAGCTTGATAGCCGCTCTTTTATGTTCAAAAGAAGTTTCATCTATTGTTTTAGATGCCATGACCAGCATAGCTAAAGCAACGTTTAGTGATAATTCAGGAGTTTTGTTCCAACTATAGTCCGAATCCTTATCCTGCAGATCATCAATAATATCAAAAGATAGTATTAGAAGTTCAATTGCAGCAGCTACCTTGTAGATATCTTGATTTATGCTTTTTGAAAATGCTTCATAATGCCAAAAACACAATTTACCAAAGGAAAAACCTACAGCTGTTTTTTCTTCTATAAAGCCTTTTAACATTGTTTTTAGCTCAGAGCCAAGTAATAACTCATTTTCTATAAGGATGTCTAATGATTCATTGATGTGTGCATCTAAACCCTTCAATAGTCCTCTCCCCTATCTAGTATATTACTGGATATTATATAGATTAGTGGGAATTAATACTAGTCATACAATTATATGATACATTAAATACCATTAATTCCTTTATAAAGCGAAAGACCGCCAAAAAATGGCGTTATTCATGCAAATCACGCCAGATTTTTGTTAATAATTACTAAAAAAATGGCGGTAGAGAACCAAGCACCGCCATTAAAGTGGCGTAAACTTACCATTGAAATGGCGTTCTAACAGATGTTACGCTTAGATTAATAATAAAATCATATTTTTAAAGTCAGGATAGATTGATGAACATGAAATCTTTTTGTACTGGGAGTGACTTAAATTGAATGATACTGTTTTCATACTTACGGCTACTTTTTCATGTAATATCTCTGTCTCAGCTGAAGAAATTACAATTAAACAGCCTAACAATGACCAACGACGAATTGAACAAATCATTATTCAATCAGAATTAAAAGCCTATCAAGAAACCTTAGCTGCGTATAAAAACATTTCAACTTTTTCAAATTTTATTAGTGATATTCCTGGATTTGAGGATACATTCCAACAAAAACGAGATTATTATATTGAGCAGTATGGCATTATAAGAATATCAAACGAAAGCATATCTAGTATGTCATTAGTCAATCCTTTCACTTTTGGATTAAATATAGATTCCCCTATAGTGTATGTAACACCACAGTACACAATCATTAATGCTAGAGGGCTAGTAATGGCGACAAATGCATCTAATTATAACAATAATCCAGATAGTATGGATGGGCTGTGTAATACAAGTATCTCTGGGTTGTCCATTAACGAGAACACCATATCCTTTAATATGGATTCGACATTTAGTAAATGGAGAAAACCATCTATTACACATTAACCTATACACCTAGCTAAGCAGGTCACAATGATTGTGACCTGCTTTTTGTGTCATAAAAAAGGTGTCTCAATCTCTCTTGAGACACCTTTCATAGTGTTGAAAAACAAAACCATCAATAGAATTTTTATGAAAGGTGAAAATGGTTTCCGTTGCAGGCTACTTGCTTTCCTGTGGGCGAGCGCCGAGCCGCTTCCTCCGCTCCCGCTCCGTGCAGGGGCTCGCCTGTCTCGCTATCCCACGGGAGTCAAGTAGCCTTCCACTCCAACCCATAAATATTTAACTTTTAGCAAAGGTTTTCAGCTAAAGTGAAGGTGTTCACTACTCTTTAGGAAGAGGTGTTGTCACGCATCACTTCTCCACATTGAAAATAAGAGTTTATCCCCTCTAAGAATACAGATAATGGGCGATTTAATCGCTATGCTGCTATGAAAAAAGTAAAGACACTTTGCAGAATGGGTGATTGGAGTGGAGCCAGCGTCACTCCAAGGGGATTTGCGTCACAGATGAGACCCTGGAGCGAACGGAAGTGAGTGAAGCGGCTCATCGGACGCCCCCTGGAAAGGACGCTGGCGGAACGGAAATCACACCCTCACCTTGCTAAAAGGTCTTTTTCTGCTAGTGACATGATCTTTTTTCAACAATATGAAAAGGTGCCTCAATCTCTTGAGACACCTTTAGATGATTAACCTTTTACATAATAAACTTCTTGTCCGCTTTCAATGATATGATCAGGCTTTGGTTTCCCTGCGCTTGCCTTATGGCCGGCAATATGCTCAGGACTCTTCTCCCAATTTTTCCATGCTTCTTCTGATTCCCAACGAACCATCACTAGCACTTCTTCATCTCCACGGCGAACTTTCTTTACAAGTACCTGCTTATCAATGTAACCAGGCTGTTGTTCAAGTAATGAAGGACCGTTTGATTTAGCACCAAAACGTTCCACAACCTTATCCGAATTCCCTTCCGTCACAACAATACGTTTAATTTGTACAAACATATTAGTTAAACGCCTTTAACACATCTTCAGCTTTTTGTGTTTCTGATTGTAAACCGCCACCTGAAAGGTACCAAACTTCTGGATCTAGGTAGAATACTTTACCGTTTTTCACAGCGTTTGTTGCACTTACGATTTCGTTTTCAATTGCAGCTTTTGTACCTGATTCACCGTTTTCATTTACAACAGCGTCACGGTCAACAACGAATAAGATATCTGGGTTTTTCTCACGTACGAATTCAAAGCTTGCATTATCACCATGTGACTCGATTTTGAAGCCACTAGCTTCAGCTACAGCTTTTACACCATACACATCATGAATCACACCGAAACGTGAACCAGGACCAAATACTGATAATGAACCTTCACTACCTAAAACGATTAATGCTTTTTCTTCTGTTGCAGTAGCTTTTGCTTTTACTTCTTCTACTTTTGCTTCATAGGCAGCCATTGCATCTGCAGCTTCTTTTTCTTTACCAAAGATTTTACCTGCTAATTCTGTATTAGCTTTGAATGACTCTAAGAAGTTATTATTATCTACACCAATGTATACTGTAGGAGCAATTTTAGATAATTCAGCATAAGCTGCTGACGCACGACCAGAGATGAAAATAATATCTGGGTTAATTTCAGACAATTTTTCATAATCAGGCTCGAATAATGTACCTGCATTTACATAAGTGCTATCTTTAAACTTGCTTAAGTATGCTGGTAATGAATCTTGTACTACTGCAGTAGGATTAACGCCTAAAGCATCTAAAGTATCTAGGAAACCATTATCAAAAACGACAACTTTTTCTGGCATTTTATCAAGTGTTATTTCTTCAAATGTAGTACTATTACCATCGCGACCTTCAACTGTGCTACCTGGAATTGTTAGTGGGTAAAGTGATGATTCTTCATTTTGTTCCTCAGCTGGTTTGTCAGTTGAAGTACCTTTATCTTCTTCTTTTGCTTCGTCTTTTGAACCGCAAGCAGCCAATACTAATAACATCATTGCCATTAATACCGTAAGTAACTTCCATTTTTTCATTGTGAAATTTCTCCTTTAATTAATTTATTTGATAGTTAGATGGTTTATCCATCTGGAACTATTTTTACGAATTAAAATAAATACAAATTCGACAGCCATCCTGTTCTTGAACAGGGATATCCATATCATAGATTTCCTTCAAGGCATGTGAGTTAATAATGTCATTTGTAGGACCGTTTTTAACAACACGACCATCTTTTAATGCAACAATATAGTCAGAGTAAACGGAAGCAAAATTAATATCGTGTAAAACGATAACCACCGTTTTGCCTAGCTCATCAACCAGCTTACGTAAAATCTTCATAATCTGTACAGAATGCTTCATATCTAAATTATTCAATGGTTCGTCCAGTAAGATATATTCAGTGTCCTGTGCAATAACCATTGCGATAAAAGCACGCTGACGTTGACCACCTGAAAGTTCATCTAAATAATTTTGTTGCATATCTTCTAAATTCATATAACGAATAGCTTCGTCAACTTTTTCTTCATCTTCAGGCTTTAAGTGCCCTTTTGAGTAAGGGAAACGGCCAAAGGATACAAGCTCACGGATCGTTAGACGAACATTCATAAAGTTAGATTGCTTTAAAATCGATACGCGTTTAGCGAAATCATCTGATTTCCAGCTCCGTACATCTGCCTTATCGAGTAGTACTTCGCCAGTATCTGCATTCAGTAAACGACTCACCATCGAAAGTAGCGTGGACTTCCCTGCACCATTCGGTCCAATAAACGATGTGATTTTTCCGGAAACAATATCAACACTCACATCTTGAACGACAGGTTTTTTTCCAAAAAACTTCGTAATTTCTTTGACTTGTATCATCCTGCTGACCTACTTTCTCTTAATAATAAGTAGATGAAGTAGACCCCACCCACAAAATTAATAATGACACTAAGTGTAGTAGTGAAACTAAATAAACGTTCAACCATCCATTGTCCACCGACTAAAGCAACAATACTCATTACACAAGAGCCAGTAATTAAGATCGAATGCTTGTATGTTCTGAAATACTGATACGATAAATTTGCAACGATTAAACCAAAGAATGTGATCGGACCAACGAGCGCCGTCGAAACGGCTATCAAGATCGAAGCTAAAATTAACATACGTAGTACCAACTTATCGTAAGGTACACCTAAATTTATAGCTGTATCTCGTCCCAAGGACATAACGTCTAATTGATTCATATGACGAGCACCATAGAAAAACGTTATTAAAATGATAACGCCTGCTAGCCAAACTAAATCTGAATTAACATTATTGAAACTTGCAAACATTTTACTTTGTAAGCCTAAAAACTCATTCGGATCTATTAATACTTGGAAGAACGTAGTAATACTTCCTAAAAACGTACCGACAATCATGCCAACAAGCAGTAAAAAATAAATCGGGCGCTTTCCTTCTTTAAACAATACTCGGTAAAAAATTAAAGCGAATAGAATCATCGCCCCAATCGCAAGCGTAAAATTATAGTAGATATTAATAACTAATATGGATGTAGAGCCAAAGAAAAAGTAGATGCATGTTTGAATTAACATATACAAAGCATCTAAACCCATGACACTTGGCGTTAAAATACGATTATGTGTAATTGTTTGGAAAACTACTGTGGAATAGGCAATAGCTATACCTGTTAATGCCATTGCTACTACTTTTATGACACGACGTGGAAAAGCATAATGATAATTACCATTTAATTCCCAAAACAAATATAGAACAATTGCTATAACAGCGAGACCTAGTAAAATGAACATTTTTGTACGATTACGCATATGCTCTCCCCCTAAACAACATGAATAGGAAGATGGCACTTCCAATTACACCAACAGTCATACTAATTGGTATTTCATAAGGGAAAATCAGTACTCGTCCTAAAATATCGCAGAATAATAAGAATGACATACCAAGTAAGGCTGTATGCGGCAAGGTTTTCGCCAAATTATCACCTTTGAACAGTGAAATAATGTTCGGAATAATCAAACCAAGGAAGGGAATGATACCGACTGTTAACACCACTGTCGTGGAGATAAGAGCTACCAACACTAAGCCTAAATTGACCACAAATTTATAGGATAGACCAAGGTTTTTTGCAAAATCCTCTCCCATCCCAGCTACTGTAAAACGATTTGCGTAAATGTAAGCTAAAATGAGTATCGGTACACTTACGTATAACAGTTCATAACGGCCTTTCATGATTAATGAGAAATCTCCTTGTAACCATGCAGAAATGTTCTGGATAATATTTGCCTTGTATGCAAAGAACGTTGTCACAGAGGACAAAATATTCCCAAACATTAAGCCAATAAGCGGTATAAAAATCGCATCTTTAAACTTAATTCGGTTTAATATTTGCATGAATAGTAATGTGCCGGCTAAAGCAAATATGAAAGCGAAGGAAATTTTTTGGAAATACGTGACGTTCGTAAAGAACATCATTGAAATCAATACGCCCAACCGTGTGGCATCTAATGTACCAGCTGTTGTTGGTGATACGAATTTATTCCTACTTAAGCTTTGCATAATTAAACCAGCAATACTCATACCTGCACCTGCTAGCAAGATTGCAACAAGTCTAGGTACACGACTAATTAAAAATAGTCTAGCTTCTTCTGATTGGAAGTCTAATAGGTCGCTAGGCTTAATATCTACTACTCCGATAAATAGCGACACAATAGACAGCACAACAGTTGCTGTTAAAAGATATCTTATTTTCATAGTAATCCCCGGTAGATTTCATTTTTGTGTGTAACTCACTTTTTAGTGAAAATGATTATCATTACTCACGATTTCCATTATAATCATGATTTTATTCTCAGTCAACCTACAAATGAGAATTATTCTCGCTTTATTGAGGATTAACTAAAAAATATGCCTAATTAACGAAATATCAGCATAATCGTTCATCTTTTCAACAGAAATAATTCACTATTTCTACAATTTTTTTATCCAAATAAAAAGGTAATTGAGAATAAAATCTATCTCTCAATTACCATTTTTTATTAAATAATTTTCTTAATGCCTCTTAACCATGCTGAAATAATGAATATGATTAATACTAAACCTACATAGCCCATAACCGCATACAGTTTAGCTACTAGTGTTGTGAATCCCACAAGACTTGCTAGAAATCCGAGACCACCTATAAATATGACTGCAACCCTAAAGCTTGCTCTATTGGGTTCGAAAAACCTAACCATGAAGGAATATAGCATCCCTACCGCCGTATTATAAATCATTCCCAAAAGAGAAATAGTCATTAATAGCCCAACAATTGGATGAATTTCATTAGCTAATGCTAACATCGGAATGTCTAGTCCAACAACGATATTCATTTTTGCTAGAAGAGAGAAATTCACAAGTAAAATTAAAGCCCCTAACAAAATTCCACCAATTATACCACCCATTCCAGCTACCCTATGATTACGTATAGATCCACACATCACCGTTAATAAAGAAAAACTAACCCCTACATTGAATGACATATATAGTAAAGCCGTCACCCACCAGCTTTTCTCACTTATTTGAGCCTGTTGAGCAATAACAGCCTGCTCTACAAAGGTAAGGTCCATCGTAGCTATAGCATAGATAGCGATGATGGACACAATTGTTAGTAGATAGGGAGTGGCAAGCGCGATGATATTAATGATACTTTTCACATCCATCATAACTGTAGCTATTGTAAGCAAGATCATGCAAATACTCCCTAGCCAGATAGGAAATCCAAACATTTGCTGAAATGTTGCACCAGCACCAGCAAACATAATTACGGCTACACCAAATAAAAAAAGAGATAG
This sequence comes from Lysinibacillus sp. FSL K6-0057, assembly GCF_038630885.1. Classification (NCBI taxonomy): domain Bacteria; kingdom Bacillati; phylum Bacillota; class Bacilli; order Caryophanales; family Bacillaceae; genus Lysinibacillus; species Lysinibacillus sp. FSL K6-0057. The sequence continues at coordinate 4,610,690 of NZ_CP152047.1, forward strand.
GACTAAATCCAATACAAAGCCAATAGTATTCCCTGAAATTTGATAAATCAAATCCTTATGGGAGGCTGTGCGAAGTCTTGAGCTCACTTGAGCAATGCACATTCCAACAATCGAGAAACCAACCATAGCTAACAGTGCACCATATATTCCTTTAAAGCCATAGCTTGTAAAATAGAGGACAATTTCCTGCCCCGATGCAAATCCTGCTCCAACGATAATCCCTACATAGGCACCACCGATTTGCAAGCTTTTTTTCAATCAGTTCTCTCCTCGTTTTTCCTTTATACCAGATGATTGACTAAGTAATGCTTTATTGATAGATTTCTTTACTAATCGTTAATTTATCAATAACAGCCATATTAGGCGTATAACCAATACCGACTGACTGGGGTACCTCAATATAGCCATCTTTGACTTTTACTTCAGGATCAATTACGTCCTCATACCAATAATGACTAGATCCTGCTGTATCGCCGGGTAAAATAAAGTGACTAAGAGATGTTAAGGCAATATTATGTGCTCGTCCAATTCCTGCCTCTAACATACCACCACACCAAACTGGAATATCGTTTGCTTTACATAGGTCATGGATTCGTTTCGCTTCCGTTAAACCACCTACTCGTCCAATCTTAATGTTTATGACACCACAGCTTCCAAGTTCAATTGCTCGTCTGGCATCCTCATAGGATGTGATGCTTTCATCTAAACAAATAGGCGTTTTTAACTTTTTCTGCAATGCTGCATGATCGACAATATCATCAGTAGCTAGTGGTTGTTCAATCATTAATAAATCAAAGTCATCAAGCTGCTGTAGTATTTCTATATCGTCTAATGTATAAGCAGAGTTCGCATCTACCATCAAAGGTAAATTTGGCAGTTCCGCGCGAATTGCTCGTACTACCTCGACATCCTCTCCAGGCTTTATTTTTATTTTCACTCTTTTATAGCCTTTTTCAATATGACCTTTTATTAAAGCTATTAACTGAGTGATAGAGGGTTGAATTCCCACGCTGACTCCCACTTCAATACGTTGTTTTTGACCGCCTAATGCCTGTGCAAGTGATTGCTTCGTTTGTTGGGCATAAATATCCCATACAGCACCTTCAATTGAAGCTTTCGCCATGCAGTTTCGACGAATAGACGCAAATAAGGAAGTCACCTCATCTGGATGCCCGATCTCTTTATGTAACAAGATGGGTATCAAAAAATCTTGCAGCATATGCCATGTTGTCTTTAATGTCTCTTCTGTATACCAAGGTGCTACAAAAGCAACCGTTTCTCCCCATCCCGTAATCCCTGATTCATCTTTTGCTTCTATTAATAATAATTCCTTTTCATCAACTGTGCCAAAGCTCGTTGTAAATGGTGCTTTCATAGGCATTTTCAAGTGCCTTAATGTAATCTTTTCTAATCTCACAATATTCACTCCCTAGCATTATTATAAGGCTAATAAGGAGCGTCTGACTAACAGATAGCTATGAACATATTCTGGATGTTTCTTCATGCGTACAACAGCATAATCTTGATTAAATAATGTCGTTAAGATTGTACGAATTTTATAACGCCAGTCCTCTGCAAGCTTTGGACTTTCCACTTTCATCTTCTGTAGAAATTGAGGGATCGGTAAGAGATAGGCGTCCTTGTAAAAGGATTGTTCCAACTGAAATGTATTTTCTACATCTAGAACTGGCAATCCGTCGACGGTTAATGTCCAAGGTACAATTTCCTGCGCTAGCTCTTCTAATTCATCAAGGCTATCTGCCATTTGATCACGCTCAATCCACCATTCAACAACTAGCCTATCTGATGGGAGCCCTTCATTAAAATCGTCTCGGAGCGGACCATAGTAATCATTTTCATATTGATAGCTAGTGGCGTTCAATTTTAGAAATGCTAAATTAGCTAAACGTGCTTCTAACGGTTCAATTAACCAGCGGACAAGTTGAAAACCATGCTCTTTTGCATATTCTTGTTGGGCATGCTTCAATAATTCAGCCACACCTTGTTCACGATATGCTTTTTCTACACCAATCATGTGCGAATGCAAGTACATTTCTCTATCTTGATAACCAACAAAGCAATAATTAAAGCCAATTAGCTTTTCGTCTAAATACGCTCCTAATACGATTCCCCCATTTTGTACAGCAGCTAATAATTGATGGGAGGGTATTGCTTGGCTGCCCCATATTTCAGCATTCAATTTTTGGATCTCTGCAATTTCTTTCGGTGTCATTACTTTGTGAATTCGCACTTGCTCTAACATTACGCTGACGCCTCCTTTTTATGCCCTGATTCCAAAGCTAATAAAACTACTCTTGTAAGAATCTCAACTCCTGTGACAAGTCTTGCTTGTTTAAATTTCATTTTCGGATGATGCAACCCAGGAGTTAATCCACAACCCAAGCCTAGCATGGTCGTTTTTAAATGTGGCCGTTTCACAGCATAATGGTGAAAATCCTCTCCACCAGGTGTATGAACTGGCTTTCTTAAATTTGATAACCCAGCAGCCTGTATAATTGCCTGCTCCATAAAATATTGTGCACTTGTATCAACTTCAGCAGCTACGATATTGGCAACCGTACGTAATTCAATCTGTACCTTATGCAATAATTTAGAGGAATCTATTACACGCTTTACTCCTTGTGCTAAATCATCCATTACCTTGTTTTGCTGTGCACGTATATCAATCGTGAACGATGCATTACCTGGAATAATATTGCCTGAATCTCCCCCAGCATGGAATTTCGTCATCTTTACAGATACAGGAACCATAGGATCTGTATGAATGGTTCGCAAATCTTCGATAATTGTTGCACCTACTTCAATTGCATTAATGCCAAGGTGTGGCCTTGCAGCATGAGCATCCTCCCCAATAATTTCACCTTCAAGTAAGCGAGAGGCACCATGGTATAGGGCTGCACAATAAGTGCCGTCCTCTAGCTCATGAACAGGTCTTACATGGACACCAAATAAATAATCTAAGTCATCAATAACGCCTTCTTCTAAAACGGATAACGCTCCCGTTCCTTTTTCTTCAGCAGGTTGGAAAATAACACGGATTGTGCCATTAAATGATTGCTGTAGTTCTTTTAAAAGTAATAGCGTACCAATGGCCATCGTCATATGTCCGTCATGTCCACATGAATGATTGGCACGGAAATGGCCATCAACTTCTTGCCATAAAGCATCTATATCTGTTCTTAATCCTACTTTCGGACCTCCGTTGCCTACATCCACATATAACCCTGTGGAGTTTTTAAATCGTATAGGAGAAAAGCCTTCCTGCGTTAATAGCTCCACTATATAATTGGTTGTTTCTACTTCATGCCAGCTGATTTCTGGATTCGCATGTAAATACGTAAAAATCTCCATTAATCTTGGCCTCAAATGATCTAACTCTTCTTTCATGGCTTCCAACCCCTTAAATTTTCATATTATTAAAATTATTATAACGAAAATGATAATTATCTACATAGAAACTTATACCCACATTCAGCAAAATAACTACTTACGATAATATATTTCGCTCTCAACTTCTTAGATAGACTTTTATTTAGATAGCAAAAAAAGATGCAAGTACAGCTATTAATAAAACTGTACTTGCATCTTTCATTTAATTAATACCTTTCATCGCTTTCGAAATAATCGGTGAAAGTACTAATATAATAATTCCGACTACAATAGATAAGGTACCTAAGAAGCCAAAGTATGTGAATTCGCTTACAACTTCATAGACCTTAACTAATTGCGCATTAATTGCTTGTGCTGCCGCACTTGTTAAAAACCATAAAGACATCGTTTGTGCTGCGAAGGCCTGTGGTGCCAATTTCGTTGTAGCAGATAGACCAACTGGTGATAATAATAACTCCCCAACAACCACTAAGAAGAATGACAATACTAACCATAAAGGACTCACTAATGTTTCTCCACCAGATAGGTGTGCGGGAATCATCATCACTAAGAATGATAAACCTGCAAAGAACAATGCGTATGAGAACTTACGTGGTGTTGTTGGTTGCTTGTCTCCCCATTTAAGCCATAGCATCGCAAATAATGGTGCCATCGTGATAACAAATAATGGGTTCAATGACTGGAACCATGAAGATTGAAGCTGAATACCACCAATACTTAGCTGTGTACGCTCATCTGCATATGTCGCTAAAATTGTTGCCCCTTGTTCTTGGATAGCCCAGAACATGACCGCTGATAAAAATAAAGGAATATAAGCAAGTAGACGAGACTTTTCATCCTTCGTTGTTTTTTTACTGCGATACATATAAATAAAGAATGCAGTTGGAATTAATACACCTAGGGCCGTAATGATAAAACTGAATACATTCATTGTTAATGTACCTGTTTTAATACCAATAGCACCTAAAATGATAATAAGTAAAGCTGCAATTCCAAATTGTAAAAAGACTTTTTTACGTTCTTCAGGCTTTAATGGGTTATTTACTTGTAAGCCCGCTAAGCCTAAATATTTTTTCTCTGTTAATTTATAGACAATTAAACCAATTAGCATACCCAGACCAGCTAAACCAAAGCCAAGGTGGAAGCTATACTTTTGTCCAATTGTTCCGACAATAAATGGTGCAATGAATGCTCCCATATTAATACCCATATAGAAAATAGAAAAACCTGCATCACGGCGGCTATCTGTTTCAGCATAAATGTCCCCAACAATACTTGAAACGTTTGGTTTTAATAAACCAGTACCCATGACGATAAATGCCATTGAAGCAAATAACATGCTTACACCACCAGGCAATGCTAGCAGTAAGTGACCAATCATAATTAACACGCCACCATAAAAAATGGTTCTTCGTGTTCCTAAAACTCGGTCGGCAATCCATCCACCTATAATACCAGACATATAAACAAGTGAGCCATAGATGGCCATAATAGAGTTTGCTGTTCCGCGGTCTAGACCTAAGCCTCCCTCATGTAATTCATAATACATAAAGAAGATGAGAATTGCTCGCATACCATAGTACGAGAAACGTTCCCAAAATTCTGTGAAAAACAAAGTAAAGAGCCCTTTAGGGTGTCCAACAAAGCCATTTTGAGGGACAGATTTTACAACTTCATCTTTACTAGACATACAATACCCTCTCCCAATTAAAAATTATTCTCTAAAAATATCATTACCCTAAAATAAGGATAAAAAAACTTTGTTTCATCATACTAAAGCGTTTTATAAACTTTAGCAAGAGTTTTAAAAAATGTTGAAAATTTGTCATTTTTCTATAAATTCTGATTGATTATTAGCGAAAATATTAAATCCTTTGATATATCTAAGTTTTCTCACACTTTCTTTCCAAAAAATTAATACATACTCATTGAATTATTCTAAAATATTTAAAATTCAGATTTATTACTTTATTTACAAATTTATACTATTTTATCTACAACCTACGGTACGCCTTTCACTTTGTTCTAGATTCTACTATTCCCTCTAATCATAAAAAGCATGCCAAAAATATTTTGGCATGCTTTGGGAAATCCATTTTATTTAATTAACAACATAGTGTTGATACTTTGCATAGTCTGCTGCTTTTACTTCAAGAGACAATAATGTCCCGTCTTCTTCATAGGCAGTATTAAAAACAGAGGCTTGTTCATTTAAATAAGAAACAACGTTCCCTTGGTCATAAGGTATTAACATGTCACACTTTACATAATGCGAGAAGATGTGTTGACGAATTAACTGTACTAATTCCTCTAAACCAATCCCCTGCTTTGCTGATATCCAAATATTATCTCCACTTACTACAGGATAAGGAACATCCGCTATATCTGCCTTATTGTATACATAGATTGTTGGAATGTCCTCAACACCAACTGCTTTAAGCGTTTCATTTGTCACATTCATCATAAATCCATGCTCAGCATTTGAAACATCCACCACATGAAGTAAAAGATCAGCATCTCGTGCCTCTTCCAAAGTAGAGCGAAATGCCTTCACTAAATGGTGAGGTAATTTACTAACGAAACCTACTGTGTCTGTCAGTAAAAATGTCTTCTTATCAGGTAGTTCAATCTGACGAACAGAAGTTTCAAGGGTAGCAAAAAGCATATCCTTCTCAAAGACTTGCTTGTGCTCTTCTTGTCCTATTTGTGTGAGCAGTTGATTCATAATTGTTGATTTACCTGCATTTGTATAGCCGACAATCGATACAACTGGAAGAGCATTTTTACGACGCTGTTTACGCTGCGTTTCTCGTTGCTCCTTAACGTGCTCAAGATCCTTTTTAATTTTAGCAATTTGATCTTCAATCTTTCGTCGATCCAGTTCCAGCTTTGTTTCACCAGCACCTCGGTTTTTAAAGCCACCTCCAGTACCTCCACCCTGACGACTTAGAGAGGCATGCAAACCTACTAAGCGAGGTAGCATGTATTGAAGCTGTGCTAACTCCACCTGCATTTGTGCTTCACGTGTTTTTGCGCGTCTTCCAAAAATATCTAAAATAAGCATTGTTCGATCAATGACCTTCGTTGCTAAATCACGCTCTAAATTACGGATTTGCGAAGGAGACAATTCATCGTTAAAAATAACAAGATTTGCTTGTGCTTCTTCATAAAAATTTTTGATTTCTTCTATTTTACCTGTACCTACATAATGGGAAGGTGTGACACGTTCCAAATTTTGCGTGACAATCCCTACCACTTCTACATGCAAAGCCTCAGCTAAATTTTGTAACTCTTCCATAGAATAGTCAAAATGCTCATCGTTTCGTAAATTTACGCCAACGAGTATGGCCTTTTCAATTAATACATCAACTTCCTTAATTCTATCCATTAGAAACCTCCCACCAAAGCCTGGTGTCCCTACGACAAATTTTCTTCATCTTACCATAAAATACCCTTTTTCGTATCTGAAGAACATCGTTCACTTTTCTAAAAAAATGCGCCTCAAGGAAAGGCGCATCTCAACTATTTTCTTTCTTCTTTTAGCAATGCTTCTGAGCGTGTGAACTCTTCTTCAATTTCTTTATTTGGTTTATATGTCAGCATACTGACCACAACCGCAACAATTAAACAAACAAGGAAGCCCGGAACAATTTCGTACAACGCACTTGATAAAGCATCTACTTTACCCCAAATAAACGCGGTTACAGCCCCTGTCACCATTCCGCTAAGTGCTCCATAGTTCGTTAACTTTCTCCAATATAAAGAAAGCAAAATAATTGGTCCGAAAGCGGCACCGAATCCTGCCCATGCAAAGCCAACCAAGCTTAAGATGGAGCTATCTGGATTCCATGCTAGGATTGCTGCAATAATTGCAACAACTAATACAGCCATACGTCCAACAAAAACATAATGTTTATCGTCTGCTGTTTTATTAAATAATGCTTTATAAATATCCTCTACAAGCGCTGAAGATGTTACGATTAATTGGGATGAAATTGTACTCATAACAGCTGCTAAAATAGCCGCCAGCATAATACCTGCTATAAACGGATGGAATAAAATCTGTCCAAGTACAATGAATACTGTTTCAGCGTCTTTTAGCTCACCAGCATTTTGCTGATAATAAGCTACACCCACCAAGGCAGTTCCAATAGCTCCAAATAAGCTTAACATCATCCAGCCAATACCAATGCGTCGTGCTTGCTTCGTTTCTTTCACAGAGCTAATCGCCATAAAGCGGACAATGATATGAGGCTGTCCAAAATAACCTAGCCCCCAAGCAACTGAAGAAATAATCCCCGCTGCTGTAGCAGTGGCTGGTAATAAATTCAGAAGATCTGGATTAACGGATTTAATAGATGAAATCGTTTCTCCTATTCCACCTGTTGCAAATAAACCAAATAGCGGTACAGTAATAAGTGCTAAAAACATGATAAGTCCTTGTAAAAAGTCTGTATAACTTACAGCTAAAAATCCACCGAATAATGTATAGGCGACTGTTACACCTGAAACGATTAATAACCCTGTGTGATAATCATAACCAAATGAACTCTCGAAAAACTTGCCTCCTGCTACCATCCCTGACGATACATAAAACGTGAAAAATAATAGGATGATGATACCAGAAGCAATCCTAATTAGCTTCGTATTATCCCGTAATCGGTTATCCAAATAACTTGGAATGGTAATGGAATCATTCGTAACCTGTGTGTATACCCGTAAACGTGGTGCAACAAGTAGCCAGTTTAGGTAAGCCCCTATTGTGAGTCCAATCGCAATCCAAGCTTCCACAAGACCTGATAAAAATATTGCACCTGGTAAGCCCATTAGGAGCCAGCCAGACATATCCGCAGCACCCGCACTTAGCGCCGTAACCGCTGGACCCAAAGAACGACCGCCAAGCATATAATCTGTTAAATTCGATGTTTTAACAAATGCATACCAGCCAATTGCTAGCATGGCGACCATATAAATAATAATTGCTAATAATTGATACATGTTATCCGACATATTTTCTCCTCCTTTTTAATACTTAGTATCACCAATTCAAAAAGAATTACTATATTTAAGATACCATGAATATACAATTCTACCTATAAATACTCGGAATTTTTATTAAATTATTTCCGAATGCCAAAGTAGACATTGTCTATTATAAAATGTGTTAAACTAGTGCCATCTATTACACAATAAAGTAGGCGAAAATGTATGACATTTGAAGAAATGAAAACTCTGCTCACTGAGCAAATTTTGCAACAACAGCTTGTGACTGCTACAATCAGTCAACCACGTATGAAATCAAACGAAGTAAAACGTGTAAAATTAAAACCATTAATGTTAAAGAATCAGTACCATATACAAATTGAATACCAATATGAACGCATTTTAAAACATGAAAATATTCAATTGGCTCATTTTCCTTCCAAGCTTGACGCCTTTTTTGAGGAGTATCGTCAAGCCCATATCGATTTCGTAGATGAAACGGTACATGTGCAATTATCCAAAAAGAATAAAGTCCTTTGGAAATCAGATAAAACGACTTCACCTAAACAAGTCAATTTAGCCCATAATCGTAAAAAAAATCATTTACTTTCAGATAACCAACCCTATCCATTTTTAATTCGACTAGGGGTTCAAACAGAAGAAGGAAAGGTTAAAAAACAAAAGTATGATAAGTTTAAACAAATTAACCGCTTCATTGAATTTATTGATGACGCCTTAACATACTTACCACAGGATCGACAGGTGCGGATTTTAGATTTTGGTTCAGGTAAATCCTACTTAACCTTTGCTTTGTATCATTATTTAAAAATCGAAAAAGGCTTAGACATTCGTGTTACTGGTTTAGATTTAAAAAAAGAGGTTATTGAAGAATGCTCGAGAATAGCACAGGATTTAGGCTATGACCAGCTAGAATTTCTTGTAGGAGATATCAATGATTATAATGATGAAAGCACTGTAGACATGGTGGTGACACTCCATGCATGCGATGTAGCCACAGATATGGCCTTGGCTCGTGCTGTGAAATGGGGCGCAAGTGTCATTCTAAGTGTTCCTTGCTGTCAGCATGAGTTAAATCGTCAACTAAATACGCCTGCTCTAGACATTATGTTGCAACACGGTCTTGTTCGAGAGCGTTTTGCAGCACTTGCCACAGACGCTATTCGAGCTGAAATTTTATCTCTTGTTGGCTACGAGGCACAGCTTTTAGAGTTTATTGATATGGAGAATACACCTAAAAATATTTTAATTCGAGCATATCAAACAGGTAAAAAACCAAATGAAGAGCAACGTGCAAGCTATGATGCCTTCTTAAAATTACTCAATGCAACACCATTTTTAGCTAATGAGTTAAAAGAGTACTTATAATGCACTTCTATCAAAATAAAAGGCGATCCAATGTTGATTGGACCGCCTTTTTATTATAGCTCTTGTCGCAAAGCTTGAATAACATCGATTTTAGTTGCTTTACGTGCTGGGCGGTAGCCTGAAATCATCGCTACGCCAACACTAATGGCCGCTGCAATAATAACTAGTTGCCATGGAATCAGAGAAAATGTAATATCATTTGTTGCGAATGCTTCTTCCCCAGTTGCCGCCTTAAGAATCAATGGTAATGCTGCATTAGCCGCAAAACTGATGGCATATGAGATAATAACTGCAATTAGCGTACCAAAAATACCGATAAATGTACTTTCCATTAAAAACAGCCGTTGAATAAGCTTTGGACTTGCCCCAATTGCCTTTAACACACCAATTTCACGAGTACGCTCTGTGACAGCCATCGTCATTGTATTGAAAATACCAATGGAAGCAATCAACACAGCAATCGTACCTACAAAGATTAAGCCAATTTTTAATACAAGGAAAAATACATTCATTTGATCTAATTGCTCAGTGACTGAATATACGCTATAGCCTCTATCTTTTAATTTCTCTAAAATCGGCTTTACATTTTCTAAAGTATCCGCATAAATGTTAAATTCGGAGTAAAATAGCTCATCCTCTGCCATGTTATTACTTGTAGATAAATTTTCAGCTAATACTGCCTTTTGTACCTTATCCATATGAATAGCATTATCAACCATCCAATCATAAGAAGGTTTCTCCATTATGCCAACAATTGTATAGCTCATTTTTTGCGTTTCATCATTTGTGCCAGTGTGAGGAACTAAGGACAGGTCAATATTTTTTCCAATCAATGATTCCTTATAGCCTTCTTCACTGCCATCATAGTAAGTGCCCTCTGCTTCAGCCTTTTTACTCTTTTCCGCAATGAGATTGCGTTCTGTTTCATTTAATAATGTTTGAGCAAAATGATAGCCTACAACAATTTCATTGGATTTTGTTGGATAGTGCCCTTTTGCAAGCTTTCCATTTACCTGCTCAAAGTCCTGCATATTTGACAATATTAAATTAGAAGTTGTATCACGATCCTCGAAAAATGATTGCGCGGAAGCATTGACACTAATTGTTTCAAGCACTGTTTCTACATGCTCCATTTTTTTAATTTCTTGTACTTGCTCTTCAGTTAATTGCTTATCGCCATATACTTGAATTTTCGTAACGGTTTCGTTTGACAGAATTTCATTGCGTAAAGACTCCTGTAAGCCAAAACCAACGGATGCTAGCACGATTAGAAAGGCACAGCCCATCGTTGCAGCTAGTATCGTCATAAACACACGCAGCTTGTTTTTCTTGATATGCTGTGTTACAAAACCTAGTTGATCCTTAAATAACATGTTAAGCTTCCTCCTTTACAAGTTCTCCATCGTACATGCGGAAGCGTTTATGTGCGATAGTAGCTACTTCTTCATCGTGCGTTATAATGACAAAAGTTAGCCCTAATTCACGATTTAAACTTTGAATGAGCAGTAAGATATCCTGCTCGGTTTCTGAATCGAGACTCCCTGTTGGCTCATCTGCAAGTAATATGGGAGGATTTGTAATAAGGGCTCGTGCAATGCTGACACGCTGTTGCTGTCCACCTGACAATTCATTTGGATAATGGTCTGCTACTTCTGTCAAACCAACCTTGTCCATTAATTTTTTTACTTTTTCTTTGCGCATAGCCTTACGCAAACCCTGTAGCTTTAAAGGTAATTCAATATTTTCGAATGCCGTTAAACCAGGCATCAATTGAAAGTTTTGAAAAATAAAACCGAATTGACGTAAACGGAAGGCAGCACTTTCTGTTTCAGTTAGATGGGCTGTTTCCTTTCCATTTACTTTAATAGAGCCCTGTTCAGCTTTCATAAAACCAGCTAAAACTTGTAATAAAGTCGATTTTCCTGAGCCACTTTTACCTACAATGGCAACAATTTCTCCTTTATTGACCTCAAAGTTCACACCTTTCAATACTGGCACTTGCTTTTCCTTCCCTCGTTTTCCAATTAAAAATGTATGCTGTAAGTTTTCAACTTGAATCATTTGCTAATAAACGCTCCTTTCTCATTCATTTTCATTGTAGAAAACAATTCTTAATAAAGAGAGAGGATAAAAATGAAGATATTCTTAAGAATAAGAAGGTACTCTTTTGGTCTCCAAACGAATTTACATTACCTTTACAATTCAAACTCGCTATTTTTATTTTTATTTATCATTTTTTGCGTCTTTATCTGTACTAATAAGCCACCTTTATAGAAAAATTGCCCATTATAACAAGGTTTTATCTGTACCTATAAAAATAAATACAGCTTGACCATCTCACTTTTTGTGAACGAATTGTATATTACAGGAATGTAAATTTTCGTGTCGAATATAAAATTTTTATGTAGATAAATTAAAGATTTTGTTATGATAGTAAAGTTTAGAGGTCGATTAATTTATTTATATCCAGGAGGATTCGATTCACATGCTTAACTCAAAAAAACAAGACCCTTTCTTTATTACATTGCATAAAATTGCTGAAAATATGAGAGAGGCTGTACATTACGCAAATGATTTTCGTATTAACAGTGTGGCTGACCTAAAAGAGATTAGCATTACAATGAAAAATTACGAAACCGCTGGTGATAAGCTTATTCATGAACTGATTGTAATGTTAAACAAATCATTCATGACACCTATTGAACGTGAGGATATTTTAGAGCTTGCCATTCGTATGGATGATGTTTTAGATGGTACAGAACACTGTATTGCGCACTTTGAAATGTTTTCACTCACTGAGATTGATGAATCTATGCGCATTTTCTTAGGATTTATTTCAAAAAGTGCTGATGAAATAGTCAAAGCGACAGAAGAGTTAAAGAAAAAGAATCTAATTGGCATGCGTCCGCACGCAATTCTTATTAAAGACTATGAACGTGAATGTGATGAGGTACAACGTACTTCTATTAAGAAGTTATTTTTAAATGAAAAGGATCCAATCCGCCTCATTAAATTTAAGGATATTTATGAACAACTTGAAGATATCGCTGATCATTGTCAAAACGTAGCAAATACTATGGAAACAATTATCATGCGTAACGCATAATTAGGAGATGGGCACTTTACAATGAACACAATCATTATATTAACCGTACTGGTCGTCATCTTTGCCCTAACATTTGACTTTATCAATGGCTTCCATGATACAGCAAATGCTATCGCAACTTCGGTTTCTACTAGAGCATTGCCGCCTCGCACGGCAATCATCATGGCCGCAACTATGAACTTTATCGGTGCTATCACCTTTGTTGGGGTTGCGAAAGCTCTAACAAAAGATATTGTAGACCCTTTTGCTTTAAATGCTTTTGAAGGTGACACGACAGGCTCAGTCGTTATTTTAGCTGCATTAATTTCCGCTATCATTTGGAATTTACTGACATGGTATTTCGGTATTCCCTCCAGCTCTTCACACACATTGATTGGGTCTATTGCTGGTGCTGCTATCGCGTCAGCTGGTTTCAATGTGTTAAACTATGGCGGCTTTACTAAAATCATTATGGCGTTAGTGTTTTCACCTTTGCTTGCTATTTGTGCAGGTTTTATTATGATGACACTTTTTAAAATATGGTTTAAAAATTTAAATTTATATCGAACAAATAAAGGTTTCCGCACAATGCAAATTTTCACTGCTGCCATCCAATCATTCACCCATGGTACAAATGATGCGCAAAAAGCAATGGGAATTATGACGATGGCTTTAATCGCTGGTGGCTTGCATACTGGGGATGAAATACCTTTCTGGGTACGTGCTGCGGCAGCAACAGCAATGGGTCTAGGTACCTCAATTGGTGGTTATAAAATCATTAAAACGGTTGGCGGTAAGATTATGAAAATCCGTCCTGTTAATGGTGTTGCGGCAGATTTAGCATCAGCTACTGTTATTTTTGGCGCTACATTAATTCACTTACCAGTATCAACAACACATGTTATTTCTTCATCCATTATGGGTGTTGGTTCAGCACAGCGTGTACGTGGTGTAAACTGGGGTATGGCTCGTAAGATTGTTACTACTTGGGTTATTACAATGCCCATTTCAGCCGTTATGGCATCTGTTATTTATTTTGTATTATCATTATTCTTTTAACAATAAGACTCCCGTCCACAAAATGGATGGGAGTCTTTACTTTGTCACACGACAAAATGTGACACATCCTTTACACTAATTGAAAAGGGGGATGTATAAACAACTATGAAAACTTTTTCAGCTTTTATTACAGCACATGCGAAAGCAATCGTAGCCATATGGCTTATTATTTTTCTAGCGATGGCGTACTTTGCTTTACAGCTTCCAGGCAAACTTCAAGGTGATGGTTTTTTTGTTGAAGCCGATCATACCTATGTTACCAATGAGCTAGCAGAAAAATTTGATCTACCATCTGATACGATTTTGGTTGTCTTTGATCCAGCTAATGATCAGAAAATTGAAGACACGTTAAAAAAATTAAATAGCATAAAAGAGATCCATTCAATCCAATCACCCTTAGAAGACTCCTCTTTACAGAAAGATGGCATTGCCTATGCTATGGTTCATTTAAAAAATGACGTGGAGAACCTCCCTGATATTGTTGAGGAATTCCGTTCATTAATTGAAAAAGACGGTGTTAGTATTACCGGAGGGCCTGTTATTTCTTCTGACATAAATACAGCCAGTCAAAAGGATTTAGCATCAGCTGAAGCCATTGGATTGCCCATTGCCATCGTGATTCTCTTATTAGCTTTTGGTACAGTTGTAGCTTCTATTTTACCCATTATCATTGGTGTTGTAACAGTGGTTACCGCCTTTGGTATCATGACGCTACTTAGTGCGAATGTAAATTTATCTATTTTCGTCTTAAATATTGTCCCAATGCTTGGGCTGGCTTTAAGCATTGATTTTGCGTTGCTGTTTATCAATCGTTACCGAGAAGAACGCGCTCATACTTCTATTGCACAAGCCATTCAAACTGCTATACAGACAGCAGGACGTTCTATCATTTTCTCCGCAGTCTGTGTCATGATTGGCTTAGGTGCGATGATTGTCATTGATGTAGAAATTTTTCATAATATCGCCCTAGGAGGCACTATAGTCGTCCTATTAGCCGTTCTTTCTGGCTTAACATTACTTCCTGCCACAATGATGCTGTTAGGAGATAGACTTAATAAATGGCGCTTAATCCGTGTTAAACCAGGTGGCGCAAATCGTTGGCGCGGCTTTGCAGGTTTTGTCATGAAACATCCGGTAGCTATAGTGATTTCAGCATTATTGTTACTTGGCATTGGTATGATTCCTTTAAAGGATATCCAATTAACGATTCCACAGGTGGACTCCTTACCAACGAAATATGATGCACGTGCAGCATACGATAAATTAGATGAAACATTTGGACTAGGTGAATCCTCTACATTATATTTATTGGCTGAACGAAAAGATGGCTGGGAGGATACTGAAGGTAGAGAGCTAATTTATTCTATTCAAGAAAAGCTATTAAAGGACCCGTTAGTGACTAATGTTTCAACTATATATACAGCAGCTAACATTCAAACACCTGAGGAGCTTTCTGCTTCTTTAGCTATTCCACAGGTTGCAGAACAATTAGAACCTGTTATTAATTCCTTCTCGAAGGATACCCAGCTATTTGTCCCAATCACAATTGATGCAGCAGGTTCTTCCTCTACAGCTCAAAAATTTGCTCGAACATGGATGGACAAAGACCTAGGCGTGGATTTTGCACTTGGAGGGCCAGCTAAATTCAACCAAGAAATCTTTGATGAAATTGCTAATAAAATTGTTTTGGCTATAGCGATTATTATCGTATCCACATTCTTTATTTTAATGTTGGCATTCCGTTCTATCTTAATTCCGTTAAAGGCGATCATTATGAACATTATTGGGCTTTCATCTGCATTCGGTATACTCGTTTATATTTTCCAATATGGACATTTTGGTATAGAAGCAGGCTCCATTGTACTGATCATTCCAGTTATTGTTTTTTGTCTTGTATTTGGCTTAAGTATGGACTACGAAGTCTTTTTAATTTCTCGTATCCAAGAGGAATATTTAAAGGGCTCCGACAATACGCGCGCAACAATTGATGGACTGACCTCCACAAGCCGTATTATTACATCGGCAGCGCTTATCATGATTGTTATTACAGGTGCATTTGCCTTTACTGATGTGATGCCTGTGAAGCAAATTGGTTTGGGTATCGCCATTGCTGTTGCTATTGATGCAACGATTATTCGTCTTATGCTTGTACCTAGTCTTATGAAGCTATTTGGCGATTGGAACTGGTGGCTACCATTCTCGAAGAAAAGTAGATAACATAATGAAAATCCGCCTCCTTGATAAAAGGAAGCGGATATTTCAATTAAGCGTAGATGCTGTTATACCATTCTTTTGCTGCTTGTACTTCAGGCATTGTTAGTTGATGACCAAAATTAAACCATTTCGTCGTTACCGTTGCGCCTGCCGAACTTAAAAGTGTTTCTAAATCCTCAGATTCCTGTGCTGTACACATCGGATCATTCGAGCCCGCACCGATAAACACAGGTGTTGAAGAAAGTTGCGGTAATTCGATACCACGTCTTGGTACCATTGGATGGTGTAAAATAGCTCCTGCTAACGCATCGTCATAATGGAATAATAAGCTTGCTGCAATATTAGCACCATTCGAATAACCTATTGCTACAATTCGTTGGCGATCAAAGCCATATTGCTGTGCTGACGTCTGTAAAAATTCATGAAGCTCCTTTGTACGAAAAATTAAATCTTCAATATCAAAGACACCTTCCGCTAATCGGCGAAAAAATCGTGGCATTCCATGCTCAAGTACATTCCCACGAACACTTAAAATATTAGCTGTTTCATCTATTTCTTTTGCCAGCCCAATAAGACTTTCTTCATTACCACCTGTACCATGTAGCAATAATAATGTCGGTTTCGTTTCGTCTGTTCCTTTATAATAAATATGTTGCACTGACAGTCACCTCTCAATTATCTTGAATTCGAGATAATTGTAGCCTGTGGCAAAATTAAATTCAAGCTCTTTGACTTATTAATTTCACGATTTTCACTATTTGGCTGCTCTTCGTGGTTTTTATAAAAATTAGTAATGGTATAAACTGAAAATAAACATGCCGCAATGACAACAACAATAACAATTCCCACTAATTTTTTTCCGTTCATCTATCATGATCCCCCGTATTTCTTATTTCTTTGTACGAAAGCCTTCTTCGAGTAAATATTCCTTCGCAGCCTCATACGTACCAAATGCCTCTTCAAGATTGTCTCCATGATACACATTCCAAGAACGTTGCTCAAAAGCTAGCTGTAATTGACTACCATCTCGGCTATGCCAAATCTCTACAATCGGCTCCTGCTCTTCTACTTCTTCAGATAAATATTGGATAGCGTCTTCAATAATTTCACGAAGTTGTTGTTCATCATAATCACGGATATTTACTAATCCTTTATCATTAGCTTCGTTCTCGTAGCGCAATAAATCTCCAACAAAGACAAAGCCATTGCCATTTGGGTGTAATTTTTCAACTACAATCGTCTTTTCGTAAAGACTATCCATATAGTGATAATTTAGGCGCTTTAAAGAAATTTCCTTTTTTGTTAGCTCAGAAAACGATTCAATAATCGCTTGTTTTTGTTCAAATGTTAGCATATAAAAAATGCTCCTTTTCTTTACAATCTATCTAACAGTATAACTCATTTTTTCCTATTATATCGTGTCGTTTCTAAATCATTTTTGCGCAAGAAAATAGGACAAGCTAATATTATAGCTTATCCTATTTAAGCTTATGAGGTTTGATTAAATATTTTTTCACGTGTGAATTTTATCACCTGTGCTACATACAATTCCCGATAAGGAACAAATTGTGCGGTACCGACTGGTCTGACAATTCTCACACGTTGACCATCAGGGAAATATTCATACCCTTCAATATTCAGTGTCGTCGTTTCTCCTAAAAAGAAAGCCTCCGCCTCATTTAGCCTCGCTCTTACTACGCCTGATACTTCCTCATACTGTAAAGCAAAGGAATCCCAATCATGCTTGAAAGGGTATATGTAGACATGGCAAAATTCATTGTCAATCATATTTTCAGAAACGATACTACAAGAGGTCATGCCCATTTTAACAACTTCATGGACATCAATATTGAGGCCCAATTCTTCTTTCACTTCTCGAATACCTGACTCTACTGTCTCAATTGCTAAAAGATGTCCTGCTGCCGTAATATCGAGTAACCCCGGATAATCCTTTTTCTGTGAACTGCGTACTTGAAAATAAATATAGTCCTCATTGACAAGCCAGCAATGGAAAGTCTCATGCCAAAGCCCTTTTTCATGCACTTCTGCTCTCGTAGCTGTCCCAATTTGCTCATGCTGTTCATTAAATACCTTTACAATTTCTTGTTCCATTGTTTCGACTCCTATACTGACTTCGTCGCTTTTTTCTTAATCGCATTACGTTGATCATAAATATTGGATACGATAACCTTTAAGACTGCATAAAATGGCACAGCGATAATAATACCAATAAAACCTGCTATATTACCTGCCGCTAAAATAATTGTAATAACGGTAAGCGGATGAATATCAAGAGATTTCCCCATGACATTAGGTGTAATAAAGTTGCTGTCTATTTGCTGCGCAACTAGCGTCACAACGGATACCCAAACCACTAAAATCGGATCTTGAATAACGGCCACAATCAGAGCTGGCGCAAAGGCAATCCAAGGCCCGATAAACGGAATCATATTCATAAAGAATGCAAAAATCACTAGCAATAACGAGTAGTCCAATCCGATAATTAAATAGCCTACATACATTATAAGTGCTAATAAAAAACTAATTTGCAGTTGGCCCTGAATATAAGTACGTAATACATCATCAATTTCACTTAACGTTTTCTTTACCCATTGCTGACGTTCACCACTGAAGTATTTATAGATGGATGGAGCAAACTTCTCATGATCCTTCAGCATAAAAATAAAGAAGAATGGGATTAAAATGGCTAATAACGACACAGATACAATGGATTGTAAAAAGGCCACAAATCCTTTACTCGTCACTACTGCAATATCTTGTACCGAATTCGCCATTTTTTTGATAACATCATTTAATTGCTGGGGGAAGTTATCCTTATTTTGCGTTACATAGTCTGTTAGTTGCTGAATGCTCGTACTAATACTTGTACTAATCATAGGGGCATTCTTCACTAATTTATTGACCTGCTCGGCAATCGGGTTACCAATAATCCAGCCAAAAACGCCTACCATTGCTATTAGTCCGAACAAAATCGTCAATATACTTCCCCATCTAGGAAACCTACGTTTTTCTAAAAACCTCTGAATCGGCTCAGTCACATAATAGAGAACACCACCAAGTAGTAAAGGCACAAAAATGGCTTTTAATATGATGACAAGTGGTGAAAAAATCCAATGAATTTCTATAAAATATTTAATGATTAGTAGTGTAAGTAGTATCCCTACCCCTACTTGAAACCAAACTTTCCTCGTCACTTTCATTCACTTCCTTTAATTGCAGTTACTGAAAATACTACTGATATATTAACCATTTCGCAAGTATCCTAGTATTTTTTTACAGAACTCCTCTGACAAACTAAAAAATTCGCTCACTTCCACAATAGTTATCGTGGAAGTGAAACGAATTTAAGTAATCAATTATAGAGAAGAATCATCTATTGAATTTAAGAATGCCTCAATTTCTCCTATAACCGATTCAACACAGCCATCCTCAAATGGTGAGATTAAGCCTGCCTCTTTTACAAGCTTTGTAAAGGACATGGAGCCACCTAAACCACAAAGGTGGATATAGTCTTTCCAAGCTGCTTCAAATTCTTCACGTGAACGTTTCCAGAACTGGAAGGCACAGATTTGTGCTAACGTGTAATCGATATAGTAGAACGGGCTTGCATAAATGTGAGCTTGACGTTGCCAAATGCCCCCAGCCTCTAAGTAGCTGTTATGATCATAGTCACGGTGTGGTAAATATGTTTCCTCAATTTTTTTCCATGCAGCTTTACGTTCAGCAGGTGTCATTGTTGGATTTTCATAAATAACATGCTGGAACTCATCTACTGCCACACCATATGGTAAGAATAGAAGACCGCTACTTAAATGTGTAAATTTATATTTCTCTGTATCACCTTCAAAGAACAGCTCCATCCAAGGCCATGTGAAGAATTCCATACTCATCGAGTGAATTTCACAAGATTCGTAGGTTGGCCATAAATACTCAGGAATGCCAATGTCACGGCTTGAATAAACTTGGAAAGCATGTCCAGCTTCATGTGTTAATACATCGATGTCACCTGAAGTACCATTAAAGTTTGAGAAAATGAATGGGGAATGATAGTTTTCAATAAACGTACAATAACCGCCACTTTCTTTCCCTTTCTTCGCTACTAGATCCATTAAGTCATGATCAATCATGAAATTGAAGAATTCTCCTGTTTCAGGTGAGAGCTCCTCATACATTTTTTTACCGTTTGCTACAATCCACTCTGGATTCCCTTTTGGTGTAGCATTACCTGATAAGAAGTTAAGTGCTTCATCATAAAATTTAAAATCTTCAATGCCAATTCGCTTTGCCTGACGCTCGTATAGCTTTGTTGCAACAGGCACAATTAAATCACGAACCTGATCACGGAATTTTTTAACCATATCAGCATTGTAATCAATACGATTCATACGAATATAGCCTAGTTCAACATAGTTGTTATAGCCAAGTTTAATCGCAATTTCATGGCGTACCTTGACAAGTTCGTCATATAAACGATCGAATTCATCTTCATGCTTTGCAAAGAAGCCAAAACGAGCATCCGTTGCTGCCTTACGTGTTTCTCGATCAGTTGACTCTGCAAACGGACCAAGTTGAGCAAGCGTTAATGTCTCCCCATTAAAGTCAATTTGTGCAGAAGCAACAAGCTTATTGTACTCAGAAACAAGTCTGTTTTCTTTTTGCATCAGATCAATAACTGCCGGTGAGAAGCCTTTAATTTGATAAGTTGCTAGATCAAATAATTGTTGGCCCCATTTTTCTTCTAATTGTTCACGGAACGGTGAATCAATTAATGCTTTATAGTATTCTGTCGTGACTTCTTCTAGCTCAGGACCTACTTCATCGAAATAATCACGTTCTGCTTGATAAAATTCATCGTTCGTATCGATTGAAGCACGAATGTATACTAAATTAGCCATTGTCGCAAAGTCATTACTAATTGCATTGTGCTTTTCAATGATATTACTTTGCTCGTCCATCGACTGTGCTTGTTTAAATTGCTCAATGAGTGCTAATTGTTGCTCTTTCATCGATGCCACATTTGGACGGCTGTATTCATATTCTTTAAACGTTGTCATTAAAGTCCCCTCTTTCTGTCCTATACCCCGTAATATTTCTATTATATGCCAAATAGAATCTATTAAGAAACAATTATCTCTATTCTGTTGTGATGATTTTTTTGTGAGAAAGAAGCTGTTCCTTAATCAAAGGCGTTATTGTTTTAATAGCCCACAATATATGTTTTTAATAACGCAGCTCTTTCTCTTATTCTTAATTTCGCTTCTACTGATTTTGGTGTTTTTGCTGATAGGACATCTACTTCAAACTTTAAAGTTTCAGCAAGATATTTTGCACGTTTCAAATGAAAGTCATTAGAAACGATGGTAATTTTTTTTGTATCTTTTGGTAATAATTCTTTAGAGAATACTAAATTTTCATAAGTAGATGTAGATTGATCCTCTATGATAATTCTTGTAGCATCGATGCCATGCTGTTCCAAATAGTCTTGCATTACAGATGCCTCTGTTCGATCTTCATCAGGGCCTTGTCCACCTGACACAATGACCTTAACATGTGGGTATTTTGTTAAGTATGGAACAGCCACCTCTAATCTACTTTTTAATGAAAGCGATGGCACCCCACCTGGCTTTACTTTTGCCCCCAATATAATCAAATAATCAGCTGAACCGTTGGCATTAGGTTCTACACCCTGATCTATTTCTTTTCCCAACCAAATATAAAGAACGATTCCTATACCGACTAGAATAACACCAATTGTCATCAACCACCTTCTCACAAATCATTCCTCCTTTACCTTTTATTAACGAGGATAAAAAGAAAAGGATGCTTGTTGACCAAGCACCCTGAACGATTATCTCAATATAAACCGTTTAATAGACTCCTGTAAGGCTGATATTTCATCGGTTAAATCATTGGAAGATTCGCTAACGAGTTGAATCGCTCGCTGTTGCTCATCTACAGATGCTGTTACCTCTTCAGACGCAGCAGCATTCTTTTCACTAATCATCGCAATGCTTTCAATCGATTGCATAATATCATTTTTGGAGCTATTTAAATATTCAACACTCTCTGTCGTATCTCCTATGATAGCTATTATTTTTTCAACAGCCAATTTAATTTCTTTAAAGGATGATTCTGTTACCACGACAGAATCGTTTTGTTGACGTACAATGATATGGGTTTTCTGCATTTCATCATTGACTAAGTTTGTTTCACTTTCAATGCCCTTTAGCGTCGTGCGTACTAGCTCAGTCGCTACAGATGTTTGATCAGCAAGTTTACGTACTTCTTCCGCAACAACTGCGAATCCCTTACCATGCTCACCCGCTCTTGCTGCTTCAATAGAGGCGTTAAGTGCAAGTAAATTCGTTTGATCTGAAATCTCCGTAATTGTCCCCACGATGCCTTCAATTTCACGCACCTTGACAATTAAGCTACCAAACACAGACTGAATATTCTGAATAAGATTTGAAGACTCCCGTGATTTATCCTTTAAGCTGTCTAGATTAACTAGGCCTTCTTCATTTGATTTTTTCATATGCTGTGATGCATCCGACATTAATTCATTTTTATCATGCAAACCTTCAATTTGCTGCGCAAACTCGATAGCTGTTCGGTTTGTATCCTCTGCATCAGATGCTTGCTTGACTGCACCTTTGGATACTTCATTAATTGCTTTGACGATTTCATCACCATAGGCATTTGTCTCTTCAGCTACTGCAGTTAAATTCGCTGATGTCGATTGTATTTCTACAATTGCTTCCTCCACATCTGAAATGAGCGTTTTGAGTTGATTTACCATTTCATTAAAGCCCTCATTTAACTGTCCAATTTCATCTGAACGCTGTAAGTGCTCAATATCTACTGTTAAATTTCCCTTCGCTACTTCGCGCACGCGTTTTGATAATTTCTGAACTGGTAATGCCAGATGTCTTGATACTAGAATGACAACAATCGTTCCAATAATGATGGCACCAACTAATGTCAGACCAATTACTAACAATAAAGAATTTGCCTCTGCATTAAAATCCTGCATGTATGTACCTGATGCAATAATCCATCCCCAGTGTGGATCTTTCTCAGAATAAATAATTTTATCTGCTAAGACATCCTGACCTGGTAGTTCAAATTCATATTGTGTAAAACCACCACCATCAAGTGCCTTTTCAGTTACTTCTCGAATAAAGTAATTCCCACTACTATCTTGATCGTTCCAAAGATTATCCCCTTCTCGAGTTGGATGTGTTGTTAATGTTCCCTTATCATCCAATACGTAGATATAGCCATATTCCCCTAAATCACCAGGATAATTAATAGGCCGTTTTCCATCACTACCTTTCGGACCAAGAAACGCTTCACGTACTCGTTCCTGTGCAACTGCTAAAGGAACGTCACCTTTTTCAACACTCTCATTTGCAAGCTCGATTAATTGCAAAGCGGATTCAACACTATTGTAAAGAACCTGCTCCCCTATATCCTCCATACCATTCTTCGCCTTACCATAACTAACTATACCAATAATTAAACTTGGAATAATTAGTAGTGCTAATGATATAATAATCAATTTCCCCTGTATTGAACGTAAAAACCTCATACTTTAACCCCCTTATTTTCTTCGTTCAACAATATATTACTTTATATTATGTTATGGTTTGAAAGTTTTCACAATGGGTAAAGCACAAATTATTTTCTAATTTCCCTTAATCTGGTTCATTTCAATACTTTTATGCTAACCACTAGTAATATTTTAATGGTCAAAAATTTTAAAAACTATTTTTCCACAAGGCGTACGCTTATAGAAAAATAGTTTTAAGATTATCATAATTTAAATGTATTAATCGTTTCTATAACCTCTTTCGTTGTTTGATCTAATATTGTTACAACTTCATTTAATTCAGAAACCATAGATACTTGTAAATCGGAGGCAGTTGCTACTTCCTTTGTTCCTAGTACACTATGCTTCGCAATAGCATTCATCTGCTCAGTAGTAGCTAATACTTCCTCAGAGCCTGCTGACATTTCTTCAATCACAGCAGAATCATCTTGAATTTTATTATTCACCTCAAGAACAGACTGCAATATTTTCTCTAGACTTACACCTATATGTTGTACTGCTTTATTGCCTGCTTGTACATCTATCGTACTGCTAGACATCTCTTGTAACGCTCGATCAGTTATCTTCTTAAAGCTTTCTAAATGCATGTGTATTTCGTCAGCTGATGCTTTAGACATCTCTGCAAGCTTACGCACTTCATCCGCTACGACTGCAAATCCTTTTCCAGCTTCTCCTGCTCTTGCTGCTTCAATCGCAGCATTTAAAGCAAGTAAGTTTGTTTGATCCGCAATGCTCGTAATGATCGTCACCATCTCTTCAATCGATTGGAACTTTTCACCCATTTCCTCGACATGATTAGCCGTTCGTAAAACAGAAGATTCCACATTCTGAATTTGAGAGACAACTTCTTGAGAATGACTAACACTTGTTTCAACCAACCCTGTCATAGCTGATGATGACTCTGCAATTTCTGAAGTTGTATCAGCTAGTCGTTGAATACCAATCGACATCTCATCCATAGTCAATACAACCTCTTGATTGTTTTGCTGCTGTTGCTCACTACCAGCGGCGATTTCGATAATCCGATCAGCAATTTGAGCGTTTGATGCTTCCACATGTTGAGAAGTCTCATCAATTTTTTGAACAACATTTTGTAAGGCAAATGTGCGTTGTTGAATCGTATGGAATGTTTCTTTTAATTTTTGTAGTGATTCTCTAAAAGATTGTGCAAATATAGTAATTTCATTTGTTCCTTTTAACTGTATTTTCTCTACTTCTATCGTTGCCTTAGCAATATCCCCTTGAGCAAAACTTTGCGCTGCAATCCCTAAGTGGGCTAAAGGTTTTAATGCTCCATTTATATAACGATACAGGATAAACATAACAATACCTGTTAAAGCTAATATGACAACAATTAAAGCAGGTAAAATGGCTGTTAATACTGCATTCGCAACACTACTTACCTCTGTTGCTTCTATATCAACCCCAACAAAGGCAACGATATTCCCTGCCACATCCTTTAATGGAACAGTACCAGATAAATAATCTCCAAAATCACTATGTAAAATATCGGAGTAGTAACTTCCTGTATTTTTTACTTTTTCAATATCTTTGTAGTATGTGGAAGAAGACTCGTCTCCTATAGCTCCAGCATTTTCTTGGTCATCTACTGGCATACCGTCCACTAAAAACCGTACCTTTTTATCTTCCTGTGGTACTGCGAAAGTATAGGCATAGAGAACACCATTTATTTCACGTAATTCGTTGAGCTCTTCCCGAAGTCGCCAATATAACTCAGATTCTTTTGGTTCCTTTGAGAGTTGCTCATATTCAGCTGCATTTAAAT
Source organism: Lysinibacillus sp. FSL K6-0057 (assembly GCF_038630885.1). Lineage (NCBI taxonomy): Bacteria > Bacillati > Bacillota > Bacilli > Caryophanales > Bacillaceae > Lysinibacillus > Lysinibacillus sp. FSL K6-0057. The sequence continues at coordinate 4,636,247 of NZ_CP152047.1, forward strand.
GTTTTGCAATATTCTCGGCAACTGCAACTGCCTGCGTTCCCATTGTTTTATTAACAGAGGATTTTGCTGTATAAATTGTTGTTATAATGAAAAAAGTTAACAAAGCCACTAACATTACCAATGACATTAACACTATTTTATTGCTTAATTTGCCTGTCGCTCGCATACTTTCCTCCTTTAATATACTGATATATTAATATCTTAATAGTACATATTGTACTATTCATAGTGTTGAAAAACAAAACAGTCAATTGAAAGGTAGAAATGGATTTCCGTTGCAGGCTACTTGCTTTCCTGTGGGCGAGCGCCGAATCGCTTCCTCCGCTACCGCTCCGTGCAGGGCTTCGCCTGTCTCGCTATCCCACGGGAGTCAAGTAGCCTTCCACTTCAACCCACTGACTTTTTAGCAAAGGTTTTCAAATAAAGTGAAAGTGTTTACTACTCTTTATAGAGGGGTGTTGTCACGCTTCACTTCTCCACATTGAAAATAAGAGCTCATCCCCTCTAAGAATACAGTTAATGGGCGATTTGATCGCGATGCTACTATGAAAAAAAGTAAAGACACTTTGCAGCATGGTTGATTGGAGTGGAGCCAGCGTCACTCCTAGGGGATTTAGCGTCACAGAGGAGACCCTGGAGCGAACGTAAGTGAGTGAAGCGGCTCATCGGACGCCCCCTGGAAAGGACGTTGGCGGAACGGAAATCAACCCCTCACCTTGCCAAGTTGCTTTTTCTGCCGTTGACATCATCTTTTTTCAACAACATGAATAGTACATATTGTACTATTTTTTTAACTATTTCGACAATCAATCTATGATATGAAGCAAATCCACATAATTAACGCAAGTAAAGTGGCGAACAGTGTCGGAATGGTAAGAATAACACCGATTTTAAAATACTGTCCCCAGCTAATTTTAATGCCTTTCTGGGCTAATATATGCAGCCATAGCAATGTTGCCAGTGAGCCAATCGGTGTCATTTTTGGACCTAAATTCGTACCGATTACATTGGCATAAATCAGTCCCTCTTTCATCATGCCTGTTGCACTCGTTTCGGAAATTGCTAATGCATCAATCATAACAGTAGGTAAATTGTTCATGACAGCAGACAAAATGGCAGCAACAAAACCCATCGTCATCGTTGCTACTACAAACCCCTGCTGTATAGCTTGCTCTAATAAATTTGCTAGCAATCCTGTCATCCCTACATTTTTCAAGCCATAGACAACCACATACATGCCAATTGAGAAGAACACAATACTCCATGGCGCTCCTTTTACAACCCTCTTTGTATCTACAACAGAACTACGCTGTGCAAGCCATAAGAAAATAGCAGCGACCCCACATAAAATAAAGGATACAGGGATATGTAAAATCTCACCAGCTACGAATCCCACTAACAGAATCGCAATGACAAACCAAGCGATCGAAAATAATTTGGGATCTCGGATTGCCAGCTTTGGTTGCTCAACTGCCTCAAGAGAATAGTGTCGTGGAATGGAACGACGAAAAACAATGTAAAGGACTACTATACTTGCCACTAACGAAAAGAAATTCGGTACGACCATATGAACTGCATAATCTATAAAGCCGATGTCAAAAAAATCAGCTGATACGATATTCGTTAAATTGCTAATAACAAAAGGTAAGGAGGTTGTGTCTGCTATAAAACCACTTGCAATAATAAATGGAAAGATCATTTTTTCAGTCAAGTTCAGTTTCCTCACCATCGCTAAAACGATCGGCGTTAGTATTAAAGCACCCCCATCATTAGCAAACAAAGCCGATACAACAGCTCCAAGGCAACTAATATAAACAAATAAGCGAATTCCGCTTCCCTTTGCAAGTCGTGCCATATGTAGAGCCGCCCATTCAAAAAAGCCAATTTCATCTAAGATAAGTGAAATTAAAATAATGCCAATAAATGATAGCGTTGCATTCCAAACAATTCCAGTTACCTCTAACACATCATGCCATGTTACTACTCCTATTAATAGTGCTATAGCTGCTCCTATACAGGCCGACCAGCCAATTGATAGTTTTCGTGGTTGCACTATGACAAAAAATAACGTAACTAAAAATAAAATAATAGCTAAAGCAGTCTGCATCGTTTTCCTTTCCTCCCCTAATTAAAAACCAGTAGCTTAAATGCTACTGGTTTACTCAAGTTATTGATCTGTTTATTCGCCTAAATCTGCATTGTGGAAGACGTTTTGTACATCTTCTAAATCTTCTAATGCATCGATTAGTTTTTCAAACTTCGCTACATCGTCGCCAGTTAAAGTCACTTCTGTTTGAGGAAGCATAGAAAGCTCTGCTACTGTAAATTCTTCTACGCCCGCAGCTTTCAATGCTTCTTGTGTCGCAAAGAATTGATCTGGTTCTGCATAAATAATAACCGCTTCTTCTTCTTCTAGAATATCGCGAGCATCAATATCCGCTTCCATTAAAATCTCTAGTACTTCATCAGCCGTTTTACCTTCTAAGCCGATAACTGCTGTTGAATCGAACATATAAGCTACAGATCCACTAACACCCATATTCCCGTTATTTTTACCAAATGCTGCACGTACATCAGAGGCTGTACGATTTACATTGTTTGTTAAAGCATCCACGATAATCATTGTGCCAGCTGGTCCAAAGCCTTCATAACGTAATTCATCAAAGTTTTCATCACCGCCACCTTTTGCTTTATCGATGGCTTTTTCTATAATATGTTTTGGAACACTGTATGTTTTTGCGCGTTCAAGCACTACTTTAAGTGCACGGTTTGACTCTGGATCTGGTTCGCCTGATTTAGCTGCCACATAAATTTCTCGCCCAAATTTTGCATTAATACGGCTTGTGCTTTGATCTTTAGACGCTTTCTTTTCTTTAATATTGTTCCACTTACGACCCATTGTTTCCACTCTCTTTCAAAAGATAATTTATAAAAATAATAGATACACAGTTGCATATCTGTAAATGGTAATTAAATACTTATCGTATCTTTACTCTGCAAATAATAACACAATGATGCTTACAAAGCTAGATATACCAATGTTTAAGGTAGCATTTTTCTGAAGAAATCGCTGTTAAAATTTACGTTTTTAGCGCCACCTTACAACAGCTCTTGTTTAATTTTTGCTAGTAATGCCTGACAGCCTTCTTGTACTAAATCATAGGTTTCCTGAAAATCACCTGTATAGTAAGGGTCAGGGACATCTTTGCCATGCGCTGTTAAATCTAAAAAACGAAAAACCTTTGGTGAGTGAGGGTTACCTAGCATCGTTCGGATATTGCGAATATTGCTTTCATCCATACCAATAATATAAGCGAACTTTTCAAAATCAGCCTTTAGTAATTGTCGACCTTGCATGCCTATTGTGGAAATACCGTATTCCTTAAGCTTATCCTGTGTACCCCGATGAGGAGGTTCACCGATATGCCATGAGCTAGTGGCAGCAGAATCCACTTCAATTTTTTCTTCTAAATGCTCTTTCTTCACCAAGTCACGCATGACCGCCTCTGCCATGGGAGAGCGACAAATATTACCTAAACATACGAAAAGTACTCGAATCATTTTATTTTCCTCCTACAACAAAGCACTCAAAATCAATTTGATTCTGAGTGCCATTTGCTTTTATTTTACGGGAATACGTTTTTGTAATTCTTCTGTTAGCGCGACTAGCTCATGCTCAAGGTGTTGAGTAAACTGCTCACGACCTTCTTTGCCCTTACCTGTTACATAAAATGGCTCACCATAAATTAAATAGCCTTTGCCACGCTTCATCACATCACCAGCATTACGCGCACCAACGTAAGCAGCTGGAACGATTTGCGCCTTTGCCAATTGTGCAATGGTAATGGCTCCTTGCTTTAAATCCGTTCCTTCTGTGCTGCGTGTACCAGAGGGGAAAATCCCTACAATTTTACCTTCCTTCAATAACTGTGAAGGAATTTTAATCACGCTCGGCCCAGGATTATCACGGTCTACTGGAAAAGCATTTAAATGCTTAACAAGCCAGCCAAGCCCTTTCATTTCAAATAATTGCTTCTTTGCCATAAAGTGAATTTCACGAGGGTACATGGCTACACCAAGGTTTAAAATATCAACATAGCCTGTATGTGTACAAGCGATAATAAACCCGCCCTCTTTCGGCAAGTTTTCTTCTCCATATACACGAGCCTTTGAACCCATTAATTTTAATATTACTTTGACAACATTTGCTGCTAGTTTATACACTGTTACATTCCTACCTTATTCAATGTTTATTCCCATTGTAATCGAAAAGACCAGTATACTGCAATTGCAGGTGACCAACTTAACCCTTCCCTACTAACAGATCCACATCAATCGTAATTTCATTTAAGACAATGGCTGTTTCCTCTTTTTTATGCCAGCCCATTGGTGTCATCTCTAATAACGCAGGTACTAGTTCTTTTGCAAGCGGTAAAGTATAAGTTACACGTTCTACATTTACCTCCCGAAAGCTAGCCTGAAAACGAGCCACAATTTGTTCATTGGAGTAAGTTTCCTTGTTTGAATCTGCATATAATTGAGCACGCAGCTCCTGCAAATAGCCACTTTGCGGTACAACCTTTACAAGACAGCCATTCGGTGTAAGAAGTCGTTTAAACTCCTCATAATTTGCAGGCGATAAAATATTTAAAATCGCATCAAAGCTTGCTTTAGCAAATGGACTTTTGGCTAAATCACCTACACACCAAATTTGTTGTGGATAATGACGTGCGGCAGCCAAAATACCCTCCTTTGCTATGTCGATACCAATGCCAACACCATGATCTGTATCTTTCATAATGCGAGCTAAATGTGATCCCTCTCCACAACCAGTATCTAGCACCGTTTTTGCAGAGGTTATAAGCTCACCGATTCGCGCTTCTACAGCATCATAAATTCCACTATCAATAACAGCCTTGCGGGATTCAAAGAGACCCTTACTATATTTAGAAGCAGCGTTATGTGTCAGCATGTTGACATAGCCCTGCTTCGCAATATCAAAAGAATGATTAGAAGAACAAACCAATCTCCCCTGCTCATAGACATGCATTGATTGCTGACATATAGGACAAGCAAAAAGTGTGATATGTTGATCCATTAATGCTGCTCCTATAGCACGTTTAGATAATGCGCCCATTTCTATGCCTCCTTCTCGTCGTTCGGTGAAACGAGAGCATAACGCTCCCATTTACGGCTTTTCCATCTAAAGTATACGATAATTGCACGTACCCATTCATCTGCTGAAATCGCTAGCCAAATTCCGACCAAGCCCCAATCCAACACAAATACAAATAAATAGCCAAGCGGAAGACTCATGCAAACCATCGATAGAAAACCAATTTTCACAGGGAATCTGGCATCTCCAGAAGCACGTAAAGAGTTAATAACAACGATATTCATCGTGCGGCCAGTCTCTAGTAAAATACTTAGAGCTAACACGGACGCTCCAATCTTAATGACCTCTGGATTATCAGTAAAAACTTGCATGAGGGGCTTACGGAAAATCGTAACGACCGCGACCATAATAATCGTAAAAACAAATGCTGCACGAACACTTTTCCATAGCTGATGATACGCCTCATCTTTCTCTCCTGCACCTACATGACGACCAATAATAATGGCGGTTCCTGTACCAATGGCAATTGCAAATAAATACGTAAACATCGAAATATTCATAGCATACTGTCGTGCTGCTAGTGTTTCTGCGCCTAAGTAAGTCGCATAATATAAAAAGATGATCTGACAAAACTGATAAAGTACCTGCTCAAATGCAGATGGTAAACCAATGTTTAGTATTTTCCTTACATATTCCTTTGAATACTCAAAATAATATTGTAACTTCACGCGCACTTCCATTACCTGATATAGCAACCAGAAAAATACTAGTACAGCTAAAGCGCGGCTAATGACAGAGGAAATAGCCGCTCCTTTCACACCAAGCTCTGGTAAACCTAAATTCCCAAATATAAGACCGTAGTTTAGCACAACATGTAAGACGTTCATGCCAAATGATACGTACATAGTTTGTTTTGTCCAACCATGAACACGAATAATTGCAGCAAGTGCATTAATAATTGCCTGTAGGAAAATAAAACTCCCAATGATGACTAAGTAACTTTGTGCATAGTGGAGTACTTCTCCCTGCAAGTTCATCATCGTCATCAAATGTCTCGCAAAGAAGAAAAATAAAATACTCATTAAAAGTCCAACGACCAAATTCATTGTGACCGCTAACGCCGATATCTTCGCTGCTTCAAAAAAGCGTCTTGAACCTAAATACTGTGAAACAACAATAGATGCACCATTGCCCACTACTTCCAGTATCAAGATAGCTATATGGATATATTGATTGGCTGCACCTACTCCTGATACAGCATTATCTGATAAAGCACTGAGCATAAAAGTATCGGCTAGTCCCATCAACATAAATAGAAATACTTCTAAGAAGATAGGCCATGTTAAATGGAATAGACTTAACTTATTTGTCTCTTTAATTGTGTCTGCCAATACTTTCACTTCTCCTATATTTTCTTAAAAATCTATTGTATCTTATCACAAATTTTCAGACTGTAAAGAGGTTTATAGGAAGACAGCGCTTCCACGTAAAAAATCCCTTTCACTTAAGTGTGAAAGGGGCCATTTTAAATTAAGCAATAGGATTGCAATTGCTCTCGTTTTTCAATTGTTAGGCCAAACTCCTGCTCTAAAAACCCAGTCTTTGAACCATAATGGCGATCCATAGCTTCCAATGCTGCTTGTAAATAGTCTTCGCGAGCGGACATTAATGCATAAAATTGCTGTAGCTCTTGGTCATTATACTGATGCTGAATAGCCTGAACCATTCTTTCTACCATTGGACGTAAATGTATATTCGTATCTAAATAGTCTTCCATAATCGTCTCCTCAGGGACATCTAAAGCTAGCAATATAAGGGCCCCTCCTATCCCTGTTCGGTCTTTTCCGACTGCACAATGATGAACAAGTCCTAAATTATCAGGGTTTTGAATAGTTAGCATTAACTCTTTAAATGAAGGATTATTAAACGGCATTTGTGCATAAAAATCCCGGAACATTTCAGGGCTCACTACTTTATAGAAATCTCTCCCCCCAGCATTTGTAGGCATTTCAAAAGAATGATTGCCCTTCGCTGGAATTTGAATATATTGAGCGTGTGAGAACACAGGGTTAGGATTATGATACGCCTCACTGTTATCACGATAATCAAAAATGGTTTTAATCCCTAACGTTTCAAATAGCTCTTTATCCGCCAGTGTCATTTTCCCAAGAGCTGCTGAGCGGTAAAATAAACCGTTCTTTACCCTACGTCCATCACTTGTCTTATACCCACCCATGTCTCGGAAATTATAGACTGCCTCAAATGGAATCGCCTTTGTCTCTAATTGTTCCAATCACTACACCTCCTAAAATGATCGAGCATACTTACTTTTATTTTAAAGAACAAACTAAATTAATTCCAATTTTCACGCTAGGTAATAATTAAAACCACATCAAAAATGCTAGCTGAAAGGCTTACAGCTAGCATGGAAACATTTCTTATTTAAATAACTCTGGATATACAGCCTTCGCTACTAATTCTACAGCTTCACCGATACGTGGACCAGGTCGATTCGAGATATCTGTATCAAGAGATAATACCGCTTTGTTTTGAATAGCTGTCACAGTATTCCAACCATCACGCGCAAGAATTTCTCCTATTGGATCTTCTGTATAGTTTACTGTCGTTAAAATAACGTCTGGGTTTTTCGCAATCACATCTTCCTCAGAAACTTGCGCCCAACTATTCAATTCAGAAAAAACATTATTAACATTAGCTGCATCTAGTATTTCTTGTTGGAAAGTGCTAGAGCCCGCTGTATAAATGTCTGGCTTAGGGCTAACCTCTAAATAAACATTTTTCGGCGTCTTTACGTCTTTCACCTTCGTTTGTACTTCAGCAATTTTCGCTTTAATCTCTTCGTTTAATTTACTTCCTTGATCAGCAACATCCATCACAGCAGCAATTTGTTCGATATCTCCATAAACATCATCGAAAGTAGTCGCAGATTGAATAACAAACACTTTAATTCCTGCATCTTCAAGCGGCTTTAGTGCATCCTTATCACCGATTGTATAAGCAATGACAACATCTGGCTTTAACGCTAAAATTCGTTCACTGTTAAAATTCGTAGTATCAGAGACACGTTCAATTTTTTGTGCTTCCTCTGGGTAAGTATCGTACTCAGTTGCCCCTACAATTTTATCGCCAACACCTAGAGCAAACAAGATTTCAGTATTACTTGGTTGTAATGATACAACTGTTTTTGGAACTTCATTAAATTCTATTTCAACACCACGGTCATCTGTCACTTTATAGCTTGTTTTCTCTGTGTGTTGTGTATCCTGTGAAGCATCTTTGTTTTTTGTATCTTCAGCAGTGCCACAGCCTGCTAACATCAGTGCAAGTAAGAGCACTGATAGCCATTGGAATTTAAATACTTTCTTCATTATTATTCTCCTTTTTCTTTTTCATTGGGTATGATTTACTAATAAATGGTATTTCAGCTATTCCTGTTTGCTGATTCATAAAAACAGCCATGACAAAACATACATTAGCTAATAAGCCAAGGTAATCGAAAAGAATAGCAGGAACCGCTCGTTCTTCTGATACTTTGTGTAAGGTACGATATGATTTTTTTGCTTCACTGCGGCAAAGATGTAAAGCAGCAGCGGCCTCAGTTCCTTGAGGTAAAACAAAACTTTGAATCTCTTCCTTCACATGACCAACGTAAAAGTCATAACGCTCACTTAACCAAGATAAATCCTCTTCAGTTACTGCTAGTTTTCCACGAACTGAGCCATTGACATGATAAGCCATAGGTAAAATAAGCATTAAATCCTCTTCAACAACTTGAATATCCTCTTTTTTTACTGCAGCTAATGCAACTCCTAGATGTGTTGTGAGGCTATCCGTTCGAATTTCAAAATCGACCGTTGAAGCTTTCTCACGCATAAATGGATAACAAGAATAACGTGCATCTTTTTTCACTTGCTGTCCCCCCTACTTTCTATAATGAAAAATTCTTACATGAAAGGCATAAAAAAAGCCGCTCCTTTTGCAAAGGAACGACAAAAATAACATAATGATCGCCATCAAGCTCGACTTAGCCTATGTTTTTGCCGTATATCCTCCTAGCTTCCGAGAAGTTTTTATACGTTCAAATAAAGGTCGGTCTCCTGGCTTGTACAGTTCATTACATGAAACGAATGAGTTATAAAGAACCTTCCCATCTTCTTTGAGACAGTGGTAAATCTTTATAATGGCTGTACTTACAGTTGCGGAAACAGCTCCGGTTTTTCACCGGATTCCCGATTATGCTAACTAGCACCTTTATTCTGCAAGAATAATTCATTTGTAAAGCAGTTTATCATATATGATTCAGAAAAAATAGTTGTGCTGCGCATGGATAACTTTAAACATCCAGCAATATTTCTACTTTAAGAGAAAATTTAAAACCATTTTATAAGTTTTTACATTATTAAAAAAATTTATAGACTATAATAGTGTTTCAATTGCCTGTTCGATATCGAGCTGAGAATCTGTTGGCTCAAAGCGTGCGACAGTCTTACCACCAGCATCTACTAGAAACTTTGTAAAGTTCCAGCGAATATTACGACCATCTAAAAAGCTTGGGGCAAGTTGAACAATTGCTTCAGCAAGCATTTTCTCTTGCATACTTGCCTTACCAAATTCTCGAAAATTCGCTTCATGCTTTAAATAATTAAAGAGTGGATGTGTAGCCTCACCATTCACCTGTACAAGCTCAAAAATCGGGAATGTGACTCCATAGTTCACCTTGCAAAGATGCTTAGTTTCCTCCCCATCTTCAGGATTTTGATGACCAAATTGATCACAGGGGAAGCCAAGGACTACAAAATTTTCTTTCCCATATTTATCATACATTTTTTGTAAATCTTCAAATTGATATGTAAATCGGCATTGATTTGCCGTGTTAACAATTAACATTGTTTTTCCACGATATGTTTCCATCGATAAAATTTCACCATTAGGCTTCCGTACTAGATAATTATAAATGCTCATGCCATAACCCCTTATAGTTTTTCGTTTATTATAGTTGACTAGTCAACAGATCATCAAAGAATTTGCCCAAAAAAACACCATCTCGCTACTTTGAACGGATGGCTGACTTATACTTCTTTTTATATTTAGCATCTTGCTCTTCATTAATTAAACGATGGGCAATGTCTAATAATTTCGAGTCATTTGTTTGATCATATAGCTTTTTAAATGACATAATAATATCCTGTCGAATGAGAGATGGCTGCTTTTCATCTATACATGTTTGAAATCTTTTAGCTAGATATGACACAACCAGATCTCTTTGTACCTGTCCTGCTTGCCCAATTTTCCAAATTGCTTGTAATGCATGCCTTGCTGTGACGGATTGTTCGTCATAAGTCACAGCCCAAATCTTTAAGAAATCCTCCAATACCCTTTCTTCTGGATCACTTTTTGCAGCTAAAGCGCATAAAATTTGTGCAGCACGTGCACGAGAATATCCATTTTTGTATGTAAGTGCTTTTATTAGCTGTTCCCAAACTGCATATGTCCAATCTACGGGTTCCTGCATAATCTTCAATAATTCCTCGTAAGATTCATATTGAATATCGCGATCATGCTCTGTTAGATTATTAAAAAGTTGCAGAATCTCTTTTTCCATAATTTATCCCTACCTTTATTGTTTCAGAACGTAATAAAATTTGATTTATGGTACACTTAACTTAATTTTTTTCGCAAAGAAGGTGAGTTTATGAATAAATTTAATGCTAGGAAATTGATTTTTCGGTTGATTGTGATTTTATCCCTACTTATAGCTGCCTATTTTGTTATCCCTGTGTCCATGCCTTTAATATTCGCTGGGATTAGTGCATTTTTCTTAGAACCAATTGTCATGTTCTTTAAGCGGAAATGGAAAATGTCACGGAAAATAGCAGTTGCTTTTATTTACATAGTGAGTGTTATTGTTATATCTATTATTTGCTATCTTTCCATTACACAAATCATGACGCAAATAATTTTACTGTCTAAGCAAGCTCCCTATTATATTTCCAAGCTATCAGATATGTGGCTTCATATGCAAGAAAATATTTCTAAATACACAGAAGACTTTCCACCTGAAGTAAGTACTTCGCTTCAAAAAACCACAATGGATTTCATTAAGAAAGTTGAAGAATTCTTTTTAAGCTTCTTTAATTATAGCAAAGTTTCAGCATTCTTTTCAGAGATTCCCAGCCTATTTATCAGTCTTCTCGTTTATATGATTGCTCTATTCCTATTTATGCTTGATTTGCCTAAGTTAAAGCAAATCACTTATAAATATTTAAAGCCAAATACGGCAAAAAAGATAAAAATTATTTTAAATCGCTTAAAAGATGCAACATTTGGCTATATGAAGGCGCACTTATTTGTAAGCTTTATCATTGGAGGCGTCACACTCATTGGACTGCTATTAATCCAACCGAAATATGCGGTAACGATGACGATTATTATCTGGTTAATAGATATTGTACCATTCCTAGGCTCCATCATTATTTTAGCGCCATGGGGGCTCTATCACCTTTTGATGGGAAACACATCTATAGCTGTAAAATTATTCATCTTAGCTGCTATTTTACTGATTATTCGTCGAGTAGTCGAGCCTAAATTAATGGGAGACCATATCGGTTTATCTACTTTGCCGACATTAATTGCCATGTTCATAGGCCTACAGTTATTTGGTATTATCGGCTTACTCGTTGGCCCATTTGTTATTATATTCTTTATTGCTTTAAAAGAGACAGGTGTCATCAAAGTAAATTTTAAAATTTGATAGCAATCTATATGTTCGAAAGTCTCTCTTCAAAATCAACATAAAAAGGTCATCTTTGTATATTTTTCTCTACAAAGATGACCTTTTCCGTATGTCAATCGTCTATATGATAGTGAGGCTTATTGAATACGACCAAAGCCTACTAAGTATTGATTCCACCAATCAAGTGATTCAATTACAACACCATTGTTTTGAGCATCGATCATCGTGTTGTTACCTAAATAAATACCTACGTGTGCTACACCTGAACCATAGCTGAAGAATACTAGATCTCCAACACGTGCTTCACTTGCTGAAACGCGTTGTGTTGCTAAATATTGTTGTGATGCTGTACGTGGTAAAGAAACACCTGCTTGTTTATAAGACCACTGTACAAGACCTGAACAGTCAAAACCTGTTGATGGGTTGCTACCACCCCAAACATATGGACGTCCTAAAAATTGTTTAGCTGTTGAAATGGCATCTCCTGAAGAGACAGTACCAGCTCCTGACCCAACAATAATTTTTTGTGGTTCGCCACCACCATTATTTTGAGTTGCTTGTACTACTGGTGTAGCTGCTTGAAGAGCACGTAAACGAGCTGCTTCTTCTTCAGCTGCTTTACGCTCTGCTTCTAAACGTTCTTCTTCTTGTTTCGTTGCAATTTCAGCTTTTAATGCAAGTGATTTCGCTTCGTTTTCAGCTTTCTTCACTTCCATTTCGCTTTCCTTTTGTTGAAGCTCTTGGAATTGTTTTTGAAGTTCTTTTTGTTTTTCATCTAATGTAGCTTTTTGTTGCTCTAAGCTTGCTTTATCCGCTTCCTGTTGATCCACTAATTCTTGGTCAGCATCCATTAATGTTTTTACCGCTACGACACGGTCCATTAAATCTGCAAAGCTTTTTGCTTCAAGAACTACGTTTAAATAAACACCTACAGTGTTGTCTTGTGCTTGGTATGCAGCCATACGTTCACTTAAAATTTTTGAACGTTGCTCAATGCGTTTTTGTGTTTCAACAATACTAGCATCCACTTCTTTAATATCAGCTTGCACTTGTTTAAATACCTTTACTTTTGCGTCGATCTCTTGTTGTAATTTTGTTAGTTCTTCTTGTAATTTTTTAATTTGTGCATCTATCTCAGCCTTTTTCTCAATCATTTGTTGAGAAGTTTCTTCGGCTTGTACTTCTGTTGGTTGAATTGTATTAAATAATAAGCCGCCAGCTAGTGCCAATGCTAGCACCATCGACTTACGCCATTTGTTACGCTTAGCCACGTTACCTTCATTTCCCTTCATCTATCAATTTCGCTCTCGATATTCTATGTAATCACTTGAACGATTTCTATTTTAATCAAATGTTCTTATATTTATTTTAGCCTTTTAAAGTTTAGCATTTTCTACATAACTTTTATACTATTTCATGTCTATTTAATACATTAGTAAAACTCGAAATATTTCTGTAACATTCGCACTTAAACTACATTATTCTACAAAACACTGTTTTCTTCTACACAAGGAAACTATTAGCTAATTCGACATTAGACCCAGCTAATAGTTTGTAATGGTTTTGTAATATTTCATGGTATCAAATAAAAAAAGGTAGGGGAAAAATTTCCCTACCTACTGCTTCATTGACCTTAATGCTTGTATAGATAATCTCACTAACAAAATAGCACATAAAAATAAACCTAAATAAGCCGCTGTGTTCAAATATACCGCATAAGAATCATGGATAAATTGTGAAATAGCTAAGAGAGCGACAGATATAATACCAAAGGTTATCCCCACCAGCAGCAATACAAATCGAGAGAACAAATGTGTAATAAAACGGGCATTATGTTCATCCGAAAAAACATCATGATGTAAAATGATTTTTCCACTTTCAACCCGCTGAATGAGCTGATCGACTCTTCTAGGCATTTTACGTAAAGTTGGTATCAGCATGGATAATTCTTCTTGCAGACGCTCCTTAGTTGCCATCGGTTCTTTAAATGGCTTTAGGAAAGAGGCACGCATATATGTAGCAGAAAAATCCTTTGCCTCTGTAAAAATATCAAAACGTGGATCAATTACCCGTAGTGTGCCATCTAGCGTCACTAAGGAGCGGAGAGCCAATCCCACCGCTGGATAAAATGCAAGTCCAAAATCTCTTACCACTGTAAATAGCGCATGAATTAATTCTTCAGTAGGTATACGGTCAACATAGGAAATTTTCAGTAATATTTGATCGATTGCCTGCTCCATTCTAGCACGTTCTGCATGATCAGCATTTTCCACTAATAATGTTAAACCATCATATAAAACGCTTGAATCATTCAGCTGAATGCCCATTAAAAATAACTTCAAGCCTTCTTGCTGTGTTGCACCTAAGCGTCCTACTGCCCCAAAATCAAGCAAGACTGGCGTGCCATCTGTTTCATCTATGTGGATATTCCCTGGATGTGGGTCTGCATGAAAAATACCTGAGAATAACATTTGCTCAAAAAATGAATACAGTACTGTTCTTGCAAACGACCTACGATCAATAGACAAACGATTGAACTCAGATGCCCCATCTGCCACACTTTGTCCGCGAATATACTCCATCACAATGATATTTTCATTACTGTAAGGCGTAAATATTTTAGGAATTCGAACCTTGTAATCACTTTTCGCTAGCGCATTCTTCACCTGTAGCGTATTACGTACTTCAATATCTAAATGAATCTCCTCACGTAGTCCATCTGCAAATCCACCAGCCAACTCTCGAAAGCCTAATGATTCTGCCCAGGTCGATTTTGTAGATAGCCAATTAGCAAATTCCTCTAAAATTTCAAGATCATCGCGCATAATTCCCTTTACTTCTGGACGCAATAGCTTGACTACCACCTCTTCATAATTTTTAAGCCGCGCTTTATGCACCTGGCCAATAGAAGCTGCTGCAATGGGCTCCATTTGAAATTGACTAAATATTTCGTCCATGGATTGTGGAAGAGACCTCTCTAAAATTTGTTTCACTTGCTCCTCCGGTAAAGGCTTTACTCGGTGTTGAAGCCTTTCTAACTCATCAATAAAAATAGGTGAAAAAAGTTCTTTTCGTGTGGAGAGCACCTGGCCAAATTTGATAAAAATCCCACCACATTGTTCTAGTGTTGCTCGCAAAGCAATCGCAAGCTCTTTTTCATTTTCCCGTTGCCTCGCATATTTAATCGTTTGTACGACACCGTTTGTAACAGCAATTTTTAATACCTGACGCAGACGTTTCTGCTGTCGCCAATAGCTACGCAATCGCAATAATAAAGATTTTTGGCCGTTACGGCGATCTCCATTTGTAATGCCACTTGGGTCAAAAAGCTCAAATACCAAATAAAGCAACATCGAAATGAGTAGCATACTTCCAATCCAAATCAGTGTGCTTACCTCTGTAACTGTTTGCATCATCGTTTCTGACAAAAAATCTGTATGGCGCAGATAAGAATACCAGTAAACAAAAGAGGTTAATGTCACGCTAATAACGACTGAAAGCACTCTTCGCACAAAATTGATATTTGAGCCAATTAATCGTCCACTCACAATATAAATCAAACCCGATACTACAAGGATTTGGATTAAAAACTTCAAAAAGATCAACAGTGTCACCCCCTGTGCCATTTCCATTTCCTACTACCGCTAGTATAGCAAATTTGTGCACCAACTTTCTTTAACAAGGAACACCTCGGAAAATTTATTAAGTCTATACCTTGATAAAATACCTATAAGGGTATATTATTTATTTGTAGCATTAAACTACATATTTCATTAGTAATTTGAAACAAAACCCTTATTTAATAGCTTTTAAATACCCCATTATGTATTTACTAAGAAAAGGAGTGTTTACAATTGAGTAAAAAATTTTTAGTAGTTGGTGGCGTTGCAGGTGGTGCCTCCACAGCAGCACGTATTCGCCGTCTCGATGAAAAGGCAGAAATTATTATGTTCGAAAAAGGGCCGAATGTTTCATTCTCTAATTGTTCTCTACCCTTCCATTTAAGCGGGATTGTTGAAAATAGCGACAAATTAATTTTAATGACACCTCAAGGCTTTCAAACAAAATACAATATTGAGGCTCGTGTTCAGCAAGAAGTTGTACACATTAATCGAAAGCAAAAAACCATCACCATTAAGGATTTAAAAACGAATAGAGATTATGAGGAAAGTTACGATACGTTAGTGCTATCCCCAGGAGCAAGTCCTATCGTTCCTGACTTAGAGGGCATTCATTCTAAGCACGTCTTTACCATTCGAAATGTGGTGGATATTGACCGTTTAAATCGATATCTACAAACAGATAATGTACAAGATATTGCAGTGATTGGTGGGGGCTTCATTGGTGTAGAGGTAGCGGAAAATTTGAAGCTAGCAGGCTATAATGTATCTCTAGTTGAATTCGGGCAACAAATTATGGCCCCTTTTGATTATAACATGGCTCAAATATTACACAAAGAAATGACCGATAAAGGGGTTCAAGTCATTGTCAATGACGGTCTTGCAAAAGTTGCACCAGATTATGTGGCGTTGAATTCGGGCAAACAATTGAAAGCACAAGCAGTTGTATTAGCAATTGGTGTTCGCCCTGAAATCCGCTTAGCTCAAGAGGCCGGGCTAACAATCGGCGAACTCGGAGGTATTCAAGTTGATGCTAATTACGTGACATCTGATTCTTCCATATACGCCGTTGGAGATGCGATTGAAGTTTTCCATCAGCTTACCCATAAACAGACACGCCTCGCTTTAGCTGGTCCCGCTCAACGACAAGCACGTGCTGCAGCTAATCATATGTATAACATCCCTCATCACAACAAAGGAGTCATCGGATCTTCAAGTGTACAAATTTTCGACCTTGTATGTGCCACAACGGGTTTGAATGAAAAAACAGCCCTAGCAAATGGATTCCAGGCAAACAGTGTTTATTTGATAGCTCCCGATAAAGTAGGTTTAATGCCAAATAGTAATCCACTTCACTTCAAGCTTGTTTATGAAACACCAACAGGTAAAATCCTTGGAGCCCAAGCTATTGGTAAAGGTAATGCAGATAAACGGATTGATGTTATAGCTACCCTCATCACAACGGGCGGTACTTTAGAAGATTTGAAGGAGCTAGAGTTAAGCTATTCTCCAATGTTTAGCACCGCTCGTGATATTGTCAATTTGGCAGCTCTTGTAGCTCAAAATCTATTACACGGACACTTCAAACAGGTAAAAGTTGATGAAGTAAGAAAACTCATTGAAAATCATGCCTACATCCTAGACGTACGCGAAAAGAATGAATTTGAATGTGGTCATCTTATCAATGCGCACAATATACCTTTAAGTGAACTTCGGGAAAGAATGAATGAGATACCGAAGGATCAACCAGTGTATGTACATTGCCGATCCGGTCAACGTAGCTATAATGCTGTCATGGCCCTTCAGAATAGCGGTTTTTCTAATGTCTTTAATGTAAGTGGATCATTCCTTGGCATTTGCTTATATGAATATTTTACAGATATCACAACGAACAGAGATAAAATTGTTACAGCTTATAATTTTAATTAAGCGAAAAGGGATGCCATTCACACAGCATCCCTTTTCGTTAATTTGTAGACAGTACTTTTTCCCAATCAATCGTACCATTTTTAATTTGTTCGCGTTTTTCTTTATTCATGATATCATTTGGACGCCCGCCTTTTGGCCAGTCTTTTTCATGGTTTGCCCACTCTGGACGATCTTGCAATAAAATAAAGGCAGCTAAATCAGCAGCTTCTTGATCTGTTAAAGTCCCAGCTGCACCTACTGGCATATTATTTTGAATATAACCAGCCATTTTTGACATACGTGCCATACCCGCTCCATCATTAAAGGAATTATCTCCCCATAAAGCTGGACCAGTATTGGCACCTGTACCAGCGCCATCAGCTGCATGACAGGCTATACATGACTGTGCATAAAGCTCCTCACCGTCGGCAACATTCGGAATCGGGACATTTTTCATATCACTAGTGCCTGCCCATTCACGTTTTGCGCCAATTGGAACACCTTCAGAAATATACGCGAAATACGCTACCATAGCCTCTAGCTCATCACTATTCATTTCAAATTTTTTACCATTCATACTGCGAACCATACAGCCATTAATGCGCTCTTCTATTGTAACCACACCACCTGAGCGTCCAATGTATTGTGGATAATTTGCCATTACACCTACTAATGATGAGGCTTGCTCGTCATAGCCAGCACCTGCATGACAGCTTGTGCAGGATAGTTGGTTTCCTACATACTCATCTGCCGCAACATGCGTGTTATTAACAAGTTCATAGCCATATAATATTGCTTCTTTCATTGGACCATCTGGTACTTCATCAATACTCGGCGGAGCATAGACCACTGACTGAGCAGCTGCTGTTGTTGGTACATGCGTTTGCACTGTCGCTTCTTTCTCACTCGCATTCGAATCAACTGAAATTTTGTCACTGACAAACGTCCCAACAAAAATGGCGCCTGCTAACAGTACTGTTCCTGCTACTCCCGCTACTATAGGTTTCATCTATAATACCCCCCTTTGTATTCTCACTTATATTTTAGCAACATAACAATTTATTGGATGTGATTTTTCTCACACTACAATAAAATAGAACCATTCAGATGATAAAAATGGTTAAATTATACATTTAATTTTGTTCTATAACACAGAAAACAAGACTTAATACCTCTTGCAGTATACATTTATTTCTAATCAAAAAATGTCGAGTACAAATATGCACTCGACATTTTTTAAAGTTTTTTATAGTTTACATTGGCCATTAGCACATGCCGATTCTCCATTACCATTTATCGTTACAGTTGGCTGAATACCAGCTATTTCAGCAGTTTGATGCAAAGTTCGCACAAACACTTCATTCGGCTCAGCACCTTTAATACCGTAACGATTTTCAAATACAAAGAACGGTACACTCCGCACGCCAAGTTGCTGTGCATCATAGCGATCCTTGTCTAGCTCTTCACTAAAATCAGTTGAAGCTAATATTCCCTCCGCAACTTCTCTAGCCAAATCCAATTGCACAATAACATTTAATAAAAATTCATCGTTATTTAAATCTTCACCATCTTTAAAATAACCAGCCATTAGTGCTTCAGTATAAGCGGCTGCTTTACCAAATTGCTGCGTCCACTTCGCTAAACGATGAGCCTTTTCTGTATGCGCTGTTGTCATCTTAGCAAAATCATACTGCAAACCAACTTCCGTTGCTCTCATAGCTATACCCTTGACCATATTTTCCACTTCTTCTAGCGCAACATCATATTTTTTAGCCATCGCCTCATAAAAGGATGGTGCATTCAATTTCGGTGTATCCAGGCCTATTTGAAATGCTTTATATTCTATTTCCACTTGTCCTGTATAGCCTGCAATGTCAATTGCCCGTTCAAGCTCTCGCTTACCAATATAACAATATGGACATGTAAAATCGGAAAAGACTTCAATTTTCATTACCATACCCCCTTATAATATATCCATCCAAATTTTAATAGCCGTCGCTAATATAAGAACGGCTAAAATAATTTGTAGGAATTTTGTATTTAACTTGCCCCCTACTTTCGCACCTAGAGGAGCCGCTATTAGACTAGATACAATTAGAATGAGGGCTGGATAATATTCAACTTGTCCTGTCATCAATTTCCCGACGGTACCTCCTATTGAGGAGATAAACGTAATAGCAAGGCTTGACGCAATGGTCATTCGAGTGGGAATGCCTAAGACAACAAGCATGATTGGTACTAATAAAAATCCACCAGCTGCCCCCACAATCCCGGAACCGATCCCAACAATGAAAGCTAATAGGACCGCCCATGGTTTATTAAATGTAACAGCCTGCATCGGTTGATCATCAATTTGCTTTTTCGGTATGAACATCATCACAGCTGCAATTAACGCAAGAATTCCATAGACAATGTTAATGCCAGACTCTGATAAAAATTTTGAACCGAAGCTACCTATAAAGCTTCCCGTTAATATGGCACTCCCCATATAAATAATAAGTGATTTATTTAAATATCCGCCTTTGCGATAGACCCAAACACCAGAAAGAGCAGCAAAAAGTACTTGAATCGCACTAATCCCTGACACTTCATGTGCCGAAAAGGCCGCAAATCCTAGTAATGGCGGTATATAGAGTAGCATTGGGAAATTGATGATGGCACCGCCAATACCTAACATCCCTGATACAAATGAACCGAGAAAACCAATAAGTAAAATGGTTAAGATCCATGCAATATCCATTTATTTTTCCTTCTTTCTGGCTGTATTCGACAAAAGGAAAGAAGGGTTGTTCTACTGTAATAGACAACCCTCAATCAGCTCTATGCTTTCTGAATGAAAAATGTAATGACGCCAGCCTCTTCAGATTGATCTAAAATGATATGGCCTCCAGCTTTTGACCAAGCAGGAATATCCGCTAAAGCTCCTTTATCCGTCACCTGAACTTCTAAAACTTCCCCTGGCATTAGGGTATCTATTGCTTTTTTTGTCTTCACAATAGGCATTGGACATGAAAGGCCTTTTGCATCTAGTTGTAAACTTGATTTCATCATAATCTCCTTCGACTCGGCAAAGGTTGTAAGCGATTTTGCCGGTTCTTCTTGTTCTATATCTCCATGAAGGATGAGCGCCTTCAATTCACGAAATTTACATGCAACAAGCATACATGCATACTCATTGCACTTTAGCATGCTTTATCGTACAGCACAGCGATTTGGTCCAATTTCCATCTCTGTTTGCTCATCTAACGCAGGTGTTATTTTCCCCATATTCACCTGACGGATTTCTTGATAGGCATTTGGTTGTGGAGGTAATTCATCTGTTACCACACGTCTAAATTCTTCTTCATGTTGAATATTTAAACCATGGTTTTGTACAAATAAATCCCCTAGTCGTTTCGCAACCGTTCCATCTTCATTCAGCTCATCAATAATCATAAAATGTGCTGGTAAGACAATAAGGTCATCAGACAATTCTCGATAACGCTTGTAAAGAGTGTCTCGTAAATCCCCAACCCAATCATCAGCAAGGCCAGCTAAATCAGGACGTCCGATTGAATCGATAAATAAAATATCTCCTGTTAATAAATATTTGCTGTCAACAACAAATGAAGTAGAGCCAATTGTATGGCCCGGAGAATAAATGGCTCCTACGTCTATTTTTGATGCTCCGATTTGAACATTTGTTCCATCAGCTAACGGAGTATATTGGAACACAACTTCCTCAGCGTCTTTAGGTGGCAAATAATAAGTTGCGCCTGTCATCTCTGCGATATGGCGACCACCCGAAATGTGATCAGCATGTAAATGTGTATCAAAAACATGTTTAATTTGGACGTTTTTATGCTCTGCAAAGTTTATAAATACATCTATAAAACGTACAGCATCAATAATAGCTGCTTCACCTTCAGAAAGGACCATATAAGACAGACAACCCTTTCCTAAACGAACAAATTGATAAAGCTCGCCTCCACCTGTTAAATCGCCAACTTTGATCGGCTCTAGATACTCACTCCAAGATTTCATACCTCCAGCTAAGTAAGCAACATCACGACCTGCTGTTGATAACATCTCAGCAATCATCAATGATGACCCCTCTTTAGCACAAACCACTAATACTTCTTTATCAGCTGGGATTTTCGGTAAAATAAACTCAATACCATCTAACAGTTCAAAATACGGTATATTTAAGTACTCAAAACGATGTCCATCAATTTTCCAATCTTCGAATGCATCCGCATTACGAACATCTAAAATAAACAACTCTTCATTGTGAATAACCTTTTTAGCTACTTGTGATGCGCTCCATTTTCGAATTGACATCTCTTTACCCCCATCGGTATTATTTTTATGTTTTTTATAGCAGAGAGGGGTGTCCTCTCCGCTTTTATAAGTAGGTCACTAGAATGTAAGTGACGGTGCTGCGTCTTTCGCGAATTCAAGGAATGTTACAGCTCCTCCCACTTCAATCCCCTCAATGAAATCTTCAGTAGTTAAACCCATTACATCCATCGTCATCTGGCAAGCAATAAATTTCACACCTAATTCTTGTGCCATCTCCACTAGTTGAGGAATAGCTGGCACATTTGCTTTTGTAAAGCCTTCTGCATAATGTTCTGCTCCAGCTGGCATTGGTAATGCATGCATACCTTGCTTATGAATTAGATTCAGGCCTTCAAATGTAAAGAAGATAGCTACCTCTTTCTCAGAAGCTGCTGCAGCTGTTGCGATATTGAACACCTTGTACGCATCAAATAAACCACCGTTACTTGCAATGATTGCTACTTTGTTCGACATAATAAAATTCCTCCAATTTAAATGTTTTTTGTTAAATCGCCTGCCCAAGATATCATACCTGGTAAGACGTTAAATACTTTCGTAAAACCACGTGTAGCCAGCTTTTGCGCAGCCATGTCACTGCGTTTTCCAGTACGACAAATAACGTATATCTCCTGCTCTTTATCAAGCTCAGGAAGTCGTGCTTCCAGTTCGCCCATTGGTATCGATTTTGCTCCCGCAATATGCCCAAAAGCGAATTCCGCTTCCTCACGTACATCAAGAATTAATCCTTTACGACTTGTGATTTGCTCTAGATCAATTGTTTGTTCAAATGTCATTTCTTCTATTTGGTCATTTGTACATTTACGAATATAATGTTTTAGCACACCATCATCTTCTAAAGTACCAATATACTGATGACCTACAGTTTCAGCCCATGCTGCAATATCAGCTTTTGACCCTTTATCTGTCGCAGCTACTTCTAAAATTTGACCATCTACTAAATCAGCCATCGCTTTTTTTGTTTTCACAATCGGCATTGGGCAAGAAAGACCCTTGGCATCTAGCTGAAAATCCGCCTTCATACTTCCCACATCCTTCATATACCTACACAGGTATTATTTTATTCAAAAAAAAATAGATATAATCTATAACTGTACTTTGCCCTCCCAAGCTAACATACCACCAGTCATGTTAGTTACGTTAAAGCCATTACTTTCTAATATTTGAGTAGCCCGAGCACTTCGTCCGCCTGATCGACAAACCATAATATACGACTCCCTCTTATTTAATTCATGTAGCCGAAACTCTACTAAACCTAGCGGGATATGAAGAACGCCTGGAATGTGACCATCCTCTACTTCATCTACCTCTCGCACATCAATAAGATTCAGCTTCCCTCCTTGCTCCATCGTTTGCTGCACTTCTTTGGCTGTAATTTCTTTCATTTTTTCTCCTCCTAGTATGCACTCATTCCACCACGAACATTGGAAACACGCTCAAAGCCTTGCTTTTTCAGTTGCTTACAAGCCTGACTACTTCGCATGCCACTTTGACAAATAACTATGATTTCTTTATCCTTCGGTAGTTTTTCAAAGCTCGATCCAAGCGGAACATTTTTAAATTGGGAGATATGCCGACCTTTATACTCAGCAGGCGTGCGTACATCGATAAATAGCTTATCCTTATCATCCAGCATATCTTTTAATTGGGCTGTAGAAATTGATTGAACGCCCTTTATTGGCTTCATTCGCCAAAAGAAAAAGGCTGCGATAAGCGCAATAATAATCCATATTTCCATATGATCTGTCCTCCTTTTATACGATTATGGGTATATCCAAGTTATCGACTTTTAACGACCAAATCCATTGCCTCTTGGATAGCAGCATTCATTTTTTCAGCATTACCTTCAGCAGTCGATACACAATCTAATAAATTTTCACTAACAATGACACCAATCGTCCGGTCAACAGCAGAACGCACGGCAGATAGCTGTGTAATCACATCTTTACAACTTTGACCTTCTTCCATCATGCGTAAAATACCACGCATTTGACCTTCCATACGCTTCACACGGTTTGCAGTGTTTGGACCATATGCCATTCTGTTACGCCCCCTTTCAGAACGATTGATTGGATTTCCTTACGAGATTCATATTATACCCCTATAGGTATATTGTCAATATGAAAGCTTCAAACTTTTTTATCGTGCTACAATTCCGGGGTACAATGTTCTCCCCATTGCGTTAACCCCGTCTATCTGCTTCCTTATTATTTCAACAAAAAAACCCTGCTACGAGTTATTACTCATAGCAGGGAATTCATTTTTTATTTAGCTAATTGCATGGCTGGTCCAAAGAATTCATAGTGAATTTTTTCATCTTTCACGCCAATTTCCTGTAAATTTTTAATAACCGCTTCCATAAAGCCTACAGGGCCACATACATAAACATCTGCATTATCAGCTACTTTTTCAGCTAGTAATTCTTTTGTAATAAGCTTGTCTTCATCTGAGTATAAAGCTGTATATGATGCATTCGGTAATACGTTTACTTTCTCTTGAATGTCATCACTGAACGCTACAACTTTCTCATTACGAGCACATTGGATAAAGTTCACTTCATTCGCTGCATTATCATTTAAAGATTGCAACATACTGTTTAAAGGTGTTACACCGATACCGCCACTTACAAATGTAATTGGTGCAACCGTTTCTTCTAACACAAATAATCCAGCTGGAGCACTTACATCTACTAAATCTCCAACTTGTAAGTGATCGTGAATATAATTCGACACTTTACCATTTGGCGTATGATCGCTTTCACGTTTCACCGAAATACGATAGCCATCTTCTGCACTTGCTTGTGAAAGTGTATATTGACGGTTCATTAAATACTCTTCTCCTGGCACTTTCACTCGAATGGAGATGTATTGACCTGGTTCATAAGTTGGTAGAGGTGAACCATCTTCATTTACAAAATAGACAGAAGTTACTAAGTCACTTTCCACAACTTTTTTCGCCACTTTTAATGGTTTAAATAGACGCCACCCACCATTGTTCACAGTTTTTTGGTATAACTCTTCTTCTACTTGAATGAAAATATCTGCGATAACGCCATATGCCTCGGCCCATGCACCAATAATGTCATCAGTTGCTGCATCACCAAGTACTTCTTTAATCGCTTTTAATAAGTTTTCCCCAACGATTGGGTAATGTTCAGGTAGAATTCCTAAACTACGGTGTTTATGTGCAATAAGCATTACTGCTGGTAAAATTGCTTCTAAGTTTTCAATATGAACTGCTGCAGCATAAACAGTATTAGCTAGTGCTGTTTGCTGACGACCTTGCTCTTGGTTCGTGTGATTAAAAATATTCAGTAGTTCTGGATGAGCTTGAAACATATTTTTATAAAACGTCTTTGTGATTGCAACACCATGAACTTCTAATACAGGTACTGTTGCTTTAATGATTTGAATTGTTTCTTGTTTTAACATATCGCTTACCATCCTTTCGTGATTACAATATAACGCTTTCATTCTCTTAAAGCAATATATAAAATACATCTTTAACAAAATAGACATATTTGATGTATTTTAAATACATCTTTAAAAATAGGTTGAAGATATTATACTTCAATGTAAAAATGCTATAATTATTTTGAATTATAGAAAGTAGGGTGTTCGGATGCGCTTAACTTTATACACGGACTACTCTCTGCGCACACTTATCTATTTAGGCGCAAAGGAAGATGGTCAATTATCAACTATTCAAGAGATCTCAGATGCTTATAATATATCGAAAAACCATTTAATGAAGGTGACACACCAGCTTGGGTTATTAGGTTACATTGAAACAATTCGTGGACGCGGTGGTGGTATTCGCCTTGCTATCGATCCAAAAACCATTACCATTGGTGAAATTGTGCGTCATACAGAAGAGGATTTTCATCTTGTAGAATGTTTCGATAAAGAAAATAACCTATGTAAAATAGCTCCAGAATGTCAATTAAAAGGTGTGCTGTATGAAGCTTTGCAAGCCTATTTGAACGTGTTAGATCAATACACCTTGGACGATTTCCTTCATTCTAAGGAAAAATTAATGGCTCTACTGCTCGGTAAATAAAAATGCCCGCTCAACATTTGTTGAACGGGTATTTTTTATGAAGTTGCTTATAATTGCTTTGAAAAGAAAATCATATCCAATGCACGAATACCATTTTCATAAATTGGTTCTGGATAATGACTGAAGAAGTCCTTTTCAATAGCTTCCATGCGAAAACCTGCTTTTTGATAAAAAGCGATATTATCGATACTTGAGTTCGCCGTTCCAACCAACACCGTTTGATAACCATCCTTTTGGCACTTTTCAGTGAGTTGTCGCAAAATCTCTTTGCCTATTCCCTTCCCTTGATACTTTGGTACAATAGCAATATTTTTCAATTCAATTGTAGTATCGGTTTGAGGAACGACCAATGCCACTCCCACCAGCATTTCTCCACAATTAATTTTATATAATGTACCCGTATCTAAATATTTCCGAACCGCCACTTCACTTTCATCCGCTAATAAAAGCTGAGGTAAAAAAGCTTCTCTGTCTCCTTCTACCTTCTCTAGTGATGTTCGATAACGGACATAATCTTCTCGTTCAAAAACATTTAATACACATGGTTGCTTTTCCTTCACTTCTAACCAAGAATGCTCCTCAGGATAATCTTTTTCCACCCCTACTCGAGCAAAAGGTAGCTTTTCTTGGGCTTTTTGTGAACGGATATTAACCTTCCGTGCTCCTGCAAATACACGTGATAATCCCAACTCAAAAAACGCAATATCTAAGATAGCCTTTTTTGCTTCAAGATTATAGCCCTTCCCCCAAAATTGATAGCCAAGCCAAGAGCCGATATGACAGCTCTTTTTATGATGGTCTATAAACATCAGAGATGTAACACCAATGACTTGCCCCTCCTCATTTAAAACCACACGAGGAACGGTTTTACCTTCTTCTTCATCTATACGTTCACGCTTAATAAAATGAATCGTGTCTTCTACCTTGCCAGCAGGTAAGCCAAGGGCATCACGAACCTGTGGCATAGAAGACAACGCATGCATAGCCTCGGCATATTTGATATCGTGTCTCACTAAAGTTACCGTCATCTTCTATTCTCCTTTATTTCTGTTAACTATACATTTTCTTTATTGTAAAGCTTACGAAAAACTTTTTCATCGATTGGAACATACATAAAATGTAATAATCTTTGTAGCCTTACAAACTACTTTAAATAAGGGCAACAAAAACTACAACCAAACGAGTTATAAAAAAGTTTACTTTATTAATGCATTCATTATTCCTTTCTATAAAAAGATCAACTGTATTTTATGCATTACTCGCTTTGCAACATTTCATTATAAAACACTTATTGTAAAATATATAATTTTTTCCACAAAATTTTTGACATGGTATTTTTGTAATGTTATCACTTGTTGGAATTTAATTCAAAATTAAGAAGTAAACTGAAGAAGTATTTTGGTAAGTTAGCTTCTGTAGCCTAAGCTACAACTATTGTCGGTGGTGGATTCAGTATCAATGCTAGTGCTTCTGAATTAGAAACAAATGCAATAGGAAATACATACGAGGTTCCTGCACCAGCTTTAGAAGAATCAATTAACTCAACAGATGAATTTAAAGTTACAGTTACTTTTGTACCTGTGGATGGAGAAGAGATAGGTTTCCAACCTCGAGATGCTACACATGAAATATTTGTTGGTCAACCATTCAAAATGCAGGGTACCCACCATCTACTTTTATACGGAATGAATGCTATCGAACTTAAAGGGAATCTGGCTATTGGTAAAAATGTAGGTACAGCTCAAGTTAAAGCTTTTAAATCAGATGGATCTGTCCTTGGCGTTTATACTTTTGTAGTAATTAGATAATTTGAAATACTAGATAGTAGAGAAAGTGAGCTTTGTCTCACTTTCTCTACTATTTTATTTTTGTGAATTAATAGGTAGTGTAACCTCTAGTTCAGGAATATATTGAATCTTTGGTTCACCATTTTCATCCATTTGAAATGCACCCATTTCATTTTCATCAAAGAGGTATATATACGGCTTAAGGGTTATTGTTTTTGGAACAGATTCAAACGGGTTGTACCGAGAATCCGTAATCTTATCGCTTCCATTCGTAGCATGCCAACCATTACCACCAATTAATTTGAGTTTGCGACCTTGATCATCAAAAACATCTATACCCATCGTTAGTAAAGGTAGTGTGAAAGTTGAGTTATCCATTAAAACGAGTCTTGTAGTTATTCCTGTTGTTATTGGTGTCAGTTGAATCTGTTCAACAGTAAAATGTATATTATCGTATTTCCTACTTACATTAGGTTGTAAGGTCACATAGTCTTCAACTTTATTTTTCACAGGAATATCAATTTTCAAAGGATCTTCTATGCCATTTATTGAAGTAGATAACGTCAAATCAAATTGCTCGGGGAAAGAAGCTCCTCCCTGATTATTCAAATCTGAAAACTCAATAATAGCAGAATCTTTATCTTTACCATTGTGTATCATAGGATGAACAGAATTAGAATCATTCGCAGCAAAAGAATCAACAGAATTACCATTTATAAACAATTCGATATCACTGATTTGTTCTATTAAATTTCTTTTTGAAAATTCACCTTCTGTTTGAAGACGTTCAATAGCAATTGAAACACGTGTACCGTCATACACTACTTCAGATACACTTAATGTAAAGCCATCTTTAGTAACACTTGTATGGAGTTTCGTTGAGAGCCCTTTTTCATCAGCAGCTTTCAGGCCAAGATCACCCGTAAGTTTAAAAATAGATGATAGTAAAGGAACTTCTTTTATAGTGGCAGCCATCGTTGGTGAAATTAAGCTAGTGATAAATAACAGACTTAAAATCATTGCTGCAGAGGCTGTCATCATCATCACTCTTTGGCGCATTTTCTTATGGGTTCTAAAACTTTCTGGCTGCTTTGAGTTACGTTTATTTTCATATTTGTCCATTGTCTGATTTACCAAATCCACTTCCAGAGGTGTTTCCCGAATAAACCTTTCTATCTGAGTTAACTCCTTATCCTCCAGTTTTGAACGAGTGTCCATAAATATCCCCTCCTAACATATTTTCCTTCATCAATTTTTTACGTAATCGTTCATACTTTTTTCTTACTGTGGCTGCTTTCATATCCATAATGGCAGCAATTTCATCAAAGCTATACTCCTCAATAGAACGAAGTAATAAAATCCTTTTTTCATCTACATGTAAGTTTTCCAATAGCCTATGTACCATTTCATCATATTCAGGTATCGGAGCTTGCGTCTGCTTCACCTGTTCTTGCTTCAGATTTAGCCAAAATTTATAGCCCTTATTTTTGGCTTTTATGACATCAATACAATGATGGTGGGCAATTTTATAAAGCCATGCTGACAAGGAAACCGTATAAGAAAATTTATGAATATTTTCTAATCCTTTAATAAAAATATCTTGTGAAGCATCCTCCGCCTCCTCTTTGGTTCCTAGCATATAGTAACAATAAATATAAATTTGCTTTTGAAAACAACGAATGATTTCTGCATAGGCACGTGTGTCACCTGATTGAACTTGCTCCACAATGGATTGAATATCTATATCAGCCCGCTCTTTTGATTGATTTAGTGCAGTCAAAGTTGTTCCCCCCTTTCCAATCTATATAACTGAAATTAATAGAAGTTTGTGACACTAGAAAAGAAATTTTAAAATTATTATTTAGATCCTGAATGTCATCGGGTTACTTAGAGAAATCTTTTATTTCGTACCATTAAAGCTGTTTCTTCCCTTCCTCGCCTATATAACTGAAATCAACAGCCATTTGTGACACATTAAAAAAATTTTTTCACAAAAATAAAACGCTTAAGGGTATCCTAAGCGTTTAAGGCTCACTATTTTATTTTGTAGCTTGTTATAAACCCTTTAATGATTGGGATCAATACACCTATCAATACAATGGGTAGGAACCACCAGCCTAATGAA
The DNA here is from genome assembly GCF_038630885.1 of Lysinibacillus sp. FSL K6-0057. Lineage (NCBI taxonomy): Bacteria > Bacillati > Bacillota > Bacilli > Caryophanales > Bacillaceae > Lysinibacillus > Lysinibacillus sp. FSL K6-0057. Next base: position 4,665,954 of record NZ_CP152047.1, read on the forward strand.
TTTACCTCACCAAGACCAATACGAACCATCTGAACCGATATAAAAGCAAATAAAATGAGACAGATATTCTTCACTTCATTTAGTATTTTTCTGCTATTCAAATAAAATGCTTTTACATTACTTTCATTTAAACGTGCTGGATAATTATGCATATGAGGTGCTTTTTCTAGCAGGCCCATTACAATCCATAAAAATAAACCGATGAATGGAAGAATAAATAATTCAATTTTTGAACCCCAGCGATCAACCTCACCCATCCCATTGAAATGACCAGGTATTTCGTCAGGCAACTTCCCCCATGCCAATATAATATAAAAGATGGATAAAATAAATATACTACCACCAATATAGTCCCATATCTTTTCTGATCTTGTTTTAGGTAACTTTAAAATTGGCCTAAACATTTTCTCCACCCCTGTTTTTTTCCTTTACTGCTTCTACGTTATGACTACTATTAAAGTTTCAAAATTTATGAAAATTGACTTAATATTCAACATTCACCATTAACTATCCCTATTATTAGTAGCATTATAGCTATAAAATCTACTTTTTTTATTACTTCATATATTAATAATACCCATTTTCAAACTACTAATTACAGTAGAAATACTCATAATACTTTGTAAAATCCATATAATCTGATATAAATGATATATATACATATTTCATTATTTTGTAACATTTCTACTAATTACTGAGAAAGGATATTTCAACTATGCGATTTACTATCTACAAGAAATTATTACTCGGTTTTTTTATAGTTATTTTAGTACTCGTTACAACAATCGGCTTAAATATAAAACAGCTTGATTCTGTGAATAAGACCTATCGTACATTACTGGAGGAACAAACTACTAAATCTATAAGTATTCAGGAATTACGGGTGATTGCAAAACAGGAAATTGTCAGCATGCGTGGTTACCTACTACTTGGAGACAAACAAAATTTTCAAAGCAATCAAGCCTCACGCGAGGAATTTAAACAAAAATCAGAAGAATTAATGGCTACTTTGGATTCAGAAAAATCAATTAAGCTACTTGAAGCTATTAATAAAAGTGAGCAAAGTGTTCAACAATTTGCAGATCGTATGTTTGACTTAAAAGCTGCTGGAGAAACAGAAAAGTACGAAAAATTGGACAGCACTCAAGGACGCTTAATTATTAAACAATTCGACGAGCGTGTTGAAAACCTTTCTAATTATCAAAATGAGTATGTTGAAGGAAAAATGGCTGCTACATCAAGCCAAATTCAAGATATCAAACTCCAAATGATGCTTCTTGGGGGCTTTGCTGTTATCATAAGTCTGATAATTGCTATGGTGGTTGGTAGTCTAATGTCTCGCCCAATTAACGGCATGGCCAAGGCTGCGAAAAAAATAGCTGAGGGTGACTTAACAGCTGAACAAATTCGTATAAAGAATCGTGATGAAGTGGGTGATTTAGCGCTTGCTTTTAATCAAATGGCTGCAAATTTAAAGGATTTAATTACGAATGTACGCCAAAACACTGTACAAGTAAGTGGTTCTGCTGCTGAGTTAACAGCCAGTGCAGATCAAACTATACAGGCTACAGAGCAAATCACTTCTTCTATTCAAGAGGTTGCTAGTGGCTCAGAGGCTCAAGGGAAAAATGCAACTGAAAGCTCAGAAGCCATGAAAAACATGACCAAAGGTATACAACAACTAGCTTCTACTACTGCGGCTGTTTCTGAACTAGCAATTGAGACAAATTCAGAGGCTAAGAAAGGGAATGATTCTTTACATCGTGTAATATCTCAGATGACTACAATCAATACGGCTGTCTTAGAGTCAGCAAGTGTTGTTAAAAATTTAGACGGACATTCCATTGAAATTGGTAATATCATTGGCATTATTACAGATATTGCAGAACAAACAAATTTATTAGCACTTAATGCAGCAATTGAAGCAGCCCGTGCAGGCGATCACGGACGTGGCTTTGCAGTCGTTGCAGATGAAGTGAAAAAGCTAGCAGAGCAATCAAAAAAATCCGCTGAGCAAATCGCTACCTTGATTTCTGAAATACAGCAGGATACAAACCGTGCTGTAACGGTGATGGATACTGGTACTCAAGAGGTTCAAATTGGTATGCAAGTAGTGAAGGTAGCAGAAGAAGGTTTCTCTAAGATTGTTGAGCTTATTGAGCAAGTATCCATGCAAATTCAAGAAGCAACGACAGTGTCTGAGGAGATGTCCTCCAGTGCAGAGCAAATTTATGCTTCCTTTGATGAAATCGCAACTATTGCCCAAATGTCCTCATCTAATTTACAAAATGTTGCCTCTGCTTCCGAAGAACAATTAGCTACTATCGAAGAAGTAGCAGCTTCAGCAGCAACACTTTCAAATATGGCAGAAGAGCTTCACACGCAAGTCTCTCGTTTTAAGGTAGAATAAAAAACTGCTCGTTTTCTTTAGGTTTATAGCCTCTAGAAAATGAGCAGTTTTTTCATGTTTTATGTATTTCTATTTGCTATGTTTCCGCTATACTTTTCGCCTAACATCTCAAGCATCTCAATAACAGCAGCTTCCTCACTCGCAACTTGTAAAGAGGCCTTTTCACGTACCTGATGCCCTCCTACACAAACACTTTCCTTAGCTTTCAAAAACATAGAAGCATCGTTTGCATCATTGCCAAAGGCGATAAACTCTCCTGCCTCAACACCCAATTTAGATAAGCCATTCCACTTGTCAATGCCATAAGGGCTTATATCCACTATATTTTCTGATGTATGCTCATATAGACAAACAGGAAGCTTTTGTAGCTCAGATAATACAGCATCAACATTCTCACCAGGAAATAAAACAACTTTTACTATGTCTCTAATATCCTGCAAGGCTACCTTTTTAGCTGCTTTTAAAGGATCTATATTTTGGTAAATCGGATGATCCTCACTACCTGTATAAGCATAATCCCAATGACTATCTACTAGGTATGGTAATTGAAAAGCTGTGATAACCTGGCGAATTGCGTCAGCTACTTCTGTAGTAAATGCTGTTACCTCAATTGTTTCACCATCACGAGCAATAAATGCGCCATTCCCACCTACCATTGGATATTTTCGCATCGATTCCGGTAATACAGGTAGTAGATCACGTATCGGTCTGGCTGAGGCAAAAATGACTTCATGTCCAAGCCGTCTACATGCCTCCAATGCATTAGTGATCTCTTCACTTAATGGCTTACCTTTAAAACAAATAGTACCATCTAAATCAAAGACAAATTTCATGATTTTCCTACCTTTCATATGCTAACTCACTTCATTATTATCTCACAGAAAATACATTTTTTAGTGCTTTGTTCTACACTTCACTAAATATCAAATATTTAATAAAATAGACATTACTTAAGACAGAATTAAATAAATTTTTAGAATATTATTGACAGGAAGTTAATATCCAAGTAATATTGCTTTCAACAACACATTGCAGGCCAAGATTGGAAATAGTAAAAGTGGTTGTGTACTTGTAGAGAGCCGATGGTTGGTGTAAATCGGTAGGCACACATTTTGAACTCGTCCATGAGCTACTCCCTGAACTTTTTAGTAAGGGATGTCGGTTTCCCCCGTTAACAGGATAGACAGTGATAGCTGTCGATAAGGGGACTTTTTCTATAAAGAGAAGGTCAATTAGAGTGGTACCGCGAGCATAAACTCGTCTCTATTTTTACATAGAGACGGGTTTTTTTATTTTTTAATGACTTATTGGCCTACGTGTAAATTTTAGATACTAATCACTAAAAAGGAGTGTTTGAAAATGGGAAGAAAAATTTGGGTGTTTGATACAACTTTACGTGATGGCGAACAGGTGCCTGGAGCAAAGCTAAATCTTTATGAAAAAGTAGAAATTGCACAGCAGCTGAAAAAATTGGGTGTTGATATTATCGAAGCTGGATTCCCTGCTTCTTCACAAGGTGATTTTGATGCCGTCAAAGCTGTAGCTGAAAAGGTTGGCAACACAAACGACATTATGATTACAGCATTAGCACGTGCTGTAAAAGCTGACATCGATGCTGTCTATAATGCTGTGAAATACGCTCAAAACCCGATGATTCACATGGTACTAGGAACATCTGATATTCATGTGGAGAAAAAATTCAGCAAGTCAAAAGACCAAATTTTACAAATTGGCGTGGATGCTGTGAAATACGCTAAAACATTATTACCACAAGTTCAATATTCCACAGAGGATGCATCTCGTTCTGACTTTGAATATCTTTGGAAAACAATTGAGGCTGTTATGAGAGCTGGCGCAACCATGATTAACGTTCCTGATACGGTAGGCTTTGCAGAGCCAGAGGAATTTGGAGAGATGATTTTTAAATTAAATGACCGTATGAAAAACTTAGACGATAGCGTTCTTTTAAGTGTTCATTGTCACAATGATCTTGGAATGGCAACAGCTAATACGCTAGCTGCTATTAAAAATGGTGCAGATAAGGTAGAGTGTACAATCAATGGTATCGGTGAACGCGCAGGTAATGCTGCATTAGAAGAAGTTGTCATGGCACTTAAAACTCGCAGCTCCGTCTACAATGCCGAAACGCGTATTAATACAAAAGAAATTATAAATACTTCACGTCTTGTTTCTAGCTTTATGGGCTTAGATGTACAGGTCAATAAAGCCATTACAGGAGATAATGCATTTGCCCATTCTTCTGGTATTCATCAGGATGGTTTGTTAAAATCTCGTGATGCTTATGAAATCGTCCATCCTGAGGATGTTGGTCTTGATGATATGGAGCTAGTACTAACAGCTCGCTCTGGTCGCCATGCAGTGAAAAATGCTCTTGAAAAATTAGGGTTTACTAATCTTTCTACAGAGGAATTTGAGGGTATTTTTGAAGGATTCTTAAAGCTTGCCGATGCGAAGAAAGAAGTATACGATCACGACTTATACGTTATTGTTGAAAGCTATTATGAAAAACATGATACCAATAATAAAAATGCTACACATTATAGTGAACAATTCTTTGATTTCGATGATCTACAAGTCGTCAGCAATACAAGCTTCCCTTCTGCAAGTGTTAAGGTTCGTAAAGGCGGCGAAATATTTAAAGCTAGTGCAGTAGGCTCTGGCCCAATCGATGCCCTGTATTCAGCCATTGCAGAAATTACAAATATGGATGTAAAACTAGTGGAATATAATATCAATAGTGTTTCACGAGGCAAAGAGGCTTTAGGTAAAGTAAAAATTACGATTGAACACGAAGGCGAAAAGTATATTGCAAAAGCAGCGGATACAGATATTCTTAAGGCAAGTGCTCTAGCCTATATTAATGCGATCAATAGCATTGTAGTGACAAAATTAACACCTGTTATGAATTAAATGAAAATAGCAAAGCAGTATGGCCCATGAGTCATACTGCTTTTTCAATCCTAGTGACTATCCCTAACTAATTTTTGATATTCCTCATCAATTCGTTCAATATCAAGACGTTCAAACAATGGCGTCACCTCTTGAATTAATTGAGGCAGCTCTACTTGCTCATGCCACATCATTTCATTTATACCTACCATGTTTCTTACTTTCTTTGCTGAAAACGGTAAGAAGGGATGCAGCAGCTGTCCTAAATTCGCAATGATATAGACGCAAGTTGCTAATGTACGATTACATGCCTCTACGTTTTCTTTTACCTGTAGCCATGGCTGTTGTTCATCAAAATAACGATTAGCTCCGCGAATATACTCAAAAATGGACTCTAACGCCTGTTTGAAATGGCCACCTTCGATAAGAATACCCGCTTCATTAAACAATTGTACGGTTTGTTTTCGAATGTCGCTATCCACCTCAGCTTGTGGAACCCGACAAGCAAATGATTTCTCAATAAACTTCAATGTACGGTTTACAAAATTACCATAGGCTCCGAGTAGTTCACCATTATGGCTATAAATAAATTCCCGCCATGAAAAATCAGTATCACGATTTTCTGGCGCATTCATCGTTAGGAAGTAACGAATAGAATCCGCATCATAACGACTTAAAATATAAGGAACCCATACAGCCCAATTCTGACTAGTAGATAATTTGCGTTTTTCTAATGTTAAATACTCATTTGATACAATATGGGTAGGTAATGCCTTAGATCCAATTCCCATTAAAATGGCTGGCCAAATAACTGTATGGAATGGAATATTATCCTTTCCATGTACATAGTATGAAATGGTCTCTTCATTCCATAAATCTTCAATGGCTATTTGATGCTCTTTTGCCCATTCTAAACTTGCTGTTAAGTACCCTGCTACAGCTTCAATCCATACATATATTTTTTTCCCTTCAAAACCTGGCACTGGAACATCTATGCCATTCGGTAAATCTCTTGTTACTGCTCGGTCAGGAACTCCTTCTGCCAAGTATCGCTCCGTTAACCCTAAAGCATTGTCTCGCCAGCGTTTCTCGGCTTTCGCTTGAGCTAAATAGGACTCCAATCTTCCTTGAAATTGACTAAAGGTAAAATAAAAGTGCTCCGTTTCCCGAATAACAGGTTCATTCCCACAAATTTTGCAGCGCTTATCAATTAAATCCAATGGGTCTAAAATTTCTGAGCAGTTATCACATTGATCTCCTCTTGCTTTCGCTCCACAATTTGGACAGAGCCCCTCAACAAATCGATCTGGTAGGAATTGCTTATCCGTCTCACAGTAAGCCTGTTCAATTTTCTTTTTGTATAAAAAATTGTTAGCCAGTAGCTGTAAAAAAAGGGCCTTAACGGATTCATGGTGGTGCTCCGCATCCGTTCTTGTGTACAAATCATAGGTAAATCCTAAATCATGAAAGCATCTAGTAAATTCATCATGATAGTGATTGGCAATAGCCTCTGTCGTTGTATTCTCTTGCGCGGCACGAATAGAAATAGGTGTACCATTACAATCACTGCCTGATACATATAAAACCTGCTCACCCTTTTGTCGGTAATATCTAGCCAAAATATCACCTGGTAATAATGCGGCAACATGCCCTAAATGCAAAGAGCCATTTGCATACGGCCAAGCGCCTCCAATAACAATCGTCATTCTAAATTGCTCCCCTCACAGAAAAAATGGTAAAAAAAATCGCCCTAATCAAATCTGATTAGGACGAGTATACCCGTGTTACCACCTATATTTACAAATAGCTCACACTATTTGCCTCTATCAGTACGTCTCCATTCAAAAAGAGAGATACTGCCGCTGTTGTAACGAGTGCCCATCTCGTCGTAATCTACTGGCTAAAAAGCTTTCGGTACGAAGCTCAAAGGTCATTTTCAAAAGGGTTCATTTACCTCATTTCCACCAACAGAGGCTCTCTACAAAATGTTAATCCAATTTACTTTTCCTTTTCAATGCTTTGTCTATAGGATTGGCACTATTTTACGCCTTCTTGTGAGGAAATGCAATGATTGTCGTTAAATCGTCCCTTTTTTTTGATACACTTTCGTGCGTTAATCTAAAGTAACATTTACCAATGCAGTTAAATCATCGATCACTATATCTGCTTTTTCTAATTCCCTGTCTTGTGCAAAGTCAAAGCGAACGCCTATCGATAGTAACTGATTATCCTTTGCAGCTTGGATATCCGAAGAACGATCTCCTACCACTGCTCCGTACTCAATTTTGTTTTCATCTACAACTCTTTTAACCAGATCTGATTTATGCCCACTTGCAATAGCTTGAATGCTATAGATTCCCTTTATAAAACGCTCTAACTGATAGGTTTCAACGATTGCTTGTAAATAGTCGACCTGTCCATTGCTCGCTATGTATAACGGATAATTCTCTGACAATGTTGCAAGGGTTTGTTCAGCATGTGGATACAATGCACCCTTATGTCCACGTATTTGCTCAATCAGCTTTACATGGAATAATACATTGCTCTCTTCTCGTATCTCCAGCGTATGCATAGGGCATAATGTTTCCCACACAACAGGTAAAGGAACACCCATTATTTCTCGATATTTTTCTATCGGCGTTTCGCCCTGCCATAAGCCACTTGTCCGCAGCACATCAAATGTTGCATCGAGCGCAGGCTCTAAAATAAGATTGGTTTGAAATAGTGTGCCATCCATATCAAAAATAAACGCTTTATTCATAGAATCACTCCTTCATTAATTATCAAAAAACGCCATATGCGGCTTTTCTTGCTTATAATAATCCAAACGATCTTGCAAAGTTCCTGTATGAAACTCAAATTTATGACCATCTGGGTCCGTAAAGTAAATCGATTTTTTGTCCTTCTCATCTCTTTGTCGACCTGCTAAAATATTGACCTTTAGTTGCACCAATTTGTCATACATCTTATCAAAGTCATCTTCCGCGATTGTGAAGGCAATATGCGTATAGGACTGATGGATGTCATTGCGCGGTATATCCTTCTCAACATTAAGAGCGAGCCACAGCCCATTTACATCAAAATAGGCTGTGCTGTTCCCCTTTACTAGCAACTTGGCATCGAATACTTTTTCATAAAATGTGATGGATTCCTCTAGATTAGATACTGAAAACAGTAAATGATTGATGTTTTGAATTGTCATAGCTGTACTCCCAATGTTTATTTTTTTCCCTTTTTCATTCCCTTAGCTATTTGCTTCCACTTGCGTTGCTCCTCAAGTTTTGCCTGGGTATTTGCTTTGCGCTCCATGTAAGCCAATTCTCTTTGCAGCTTAAAATAACTTTGTAGACGATATTGATCTAAGTCCCCATCTACAATAGCTTGCTGGACAGCACAATAAGGCTCTTTTTGATGCGTACAATCACGATAACGACAAGCTGTTGCTAGTTCCTCAATATCTTGAAAGCTTGAAGCTAAACTATCACCTTGATCCCACAATTGAAACTCACGCATCCCTGGCGTATCGATTAAACAGCCACCAGCAGGCAATACTACTAGCTCTCGATGGGTCGTTGTATGACGTCCCTTAGCATCATCCTCACGAATACCTGCTACTTTCATCAGTACCTCACCACATAAGGCATTTGTTAATGTGGATTTTCCTGCTCCTGAAGACCCCAATAATGCTCCAGTGACTCCCTCTGTGAATAACGACTGAATTTCCTTTAGACCTTCGCCGGATAGAGCACTCGTTACAAAAATATCTACACCAAAGGCTACAGACTCCACTTCTTGCACTAAGCTCGAAACATCCTCGCACAAATCTGCTTTTGTCAGGACAATAATAGGCTTTGCACCTGAATCCCAAGCGGCCACTAAATATCTCTCCAAACGTCGAATATTAAAATCAGCGTTCAAGCTCATAACAAGTAACACGATATCGACATTTGATGCGACAATCTGTTCTTGAATTTCCGTTCCTGCAACTTTACGTGAAAATACAGATTTTCGTTGCAATAGCTGATGAATAATTGCGCGTTCCTCACCGGGCATTTTCTCTACTAGCACCCAATCACCAACTGCTGGATAGTCCTCTCGAGCTAAAGACGTATACGCATAATGACCAGCAATTGTCGCCAGCCATTCTCCCTCCTCAGCTAACACGCGATAAGAATGCTTATGCTCTAAAGTAACCCTTGCAGGCACACAATTTTTTAATTTAGCCTGTTCTTTCATTTCTATCATTTGCTCTTGAAAATATGTTGTAAAACCTAATGTTGTTAATTTCAATTTATTTTCCTCCTAAACGTGCATATCAATGATGCCTCAGCGAAAAATTCTATGTCATCCGCAAGAGGCCATATCGCAATTTAGCATTTTTTAAACTACGATAAAAAAACCTTGTAGCTGCAATTCGGCAGTTACAAGGTTTCACAGGCACGTTTAAAAGATACACAAATACCCCGAGTTATAGCACGGCGTCATTTTGTATATTTTAGGCGTGTGAAATTGAACAAACCGAATTGCAGTTCGCTAATTACAGATCTATTCATCATGTCACATCACCTACTTTCCATTTAGTTGTTATCAATATAGCTAAATTTTCATAAATTGTCAATTATAATATTATAAGCATTTATTCCAATCATCCACGCATACAATGAAAAAACCACTAAATGCGAGGAGATGTTGAGTTGCCTAAAATCATTTCAATTAGCACATATCAACCACCTTTCACATTACAGCAAGAAAACGCAGAGAAACTAACGAAAGAGCTTTTCTATGCAAAAATTCCAAAACTAGAGCGCTACTTAAAGGTTTTTGAAAATGGTGGCATCGACACACGTCATTTTTGTGTGCCACCCGAATGGCATCGTACGAATCACTCCTTTGAAGAACGTAATAATTTATATATTGAGTTAGCTACACAATATAGTGTAAGTGTCATCCAATCTTGTTTGGAAAATAACTCCTTTTTATTCACACCTATTTCTTCTGAAGAAATTGATGCCATCATTTTTGTTAGTAGTACAGGAATTTCAACACCTAGCATTGATGCACGTGTTATGAACAAGCTTTCTTTTTCAGATCGACTGAAACGTATTCCTTTATGGGGACTTGGTTGTGCAGGAGGAGCTGCTGGTGTAAGTAGAGCCTATGATTTTTGTAAAGCCCATCCACAAGCAAAGGTACTTGTCGTTTGTGTCGAGTTATGTAGCCTCACTTTTCAGCCAAATGATTTTTCTAAAAGCAATTTAATCGGTGCTTCCCTTTTTGCAGATGGTGCGGCATGTATACTTGTTTGTGGAGATGAAGTCGCTATCGAAACAAAAAGACCAATCCCTGATATTCTAGCTACAGGTTCTAAATGGATGCCAGATTCAGAAAATGTGATGGGTTGGGATGTAAAAAATAACGGGCTTCATGTTATTTTTCAAAAAAGTATTCCTTCCATTATTACCAATTGGCTCGGACCTTTCATTGAACAATTTTTAATGGATCAAGGACTGTATAGCGAACAACTTACTCATTTCATTGCGCATCCTGGAGGAAAAAAGGTATTAAAAGCTTATGAAGATACACTTTATTTATCTCCCCAAAAAACCGACATTTCTCGGGAAATATTGCGGCAACGTGGCAATATGTCGTCACCAACAGTGTTATATGTATTAGAGCAATTTATGTTACATGAAGGACAAGTGGAGGATACAGGCTTGCTCGTAGCTCTTGGCCCTGGTTTTTGTGCAGAAGCTGTATTATTAAACTGGAGGGAGTAACATGATCTTCTATCTTATTTTTACCCTTGTCGTTCTACAAAGATTGACAGAGGTTGTCATTGCTAAGCGCAATGAAAAATGGATGCTTTCACAAGGAGCCTATGAAGTAGGTGCTTCACACTATCCTTATATGGTTGCCATGCATATTAGCTTTTTTCTGTTTTTAATGGTGGAAATCACTACAAATAACAACGGAATCTCGCCCTTATTTCCATTATTTTTTATATTATTTATAGCCGTGCAGGCATTACGGATCTGGTGTATTCGTTCTTTAGGAACTTTTTGGAATACAAAAATTCTCATTTTACCTGATGCACAAGTTGTTCGTAAAGGGCCATATGAATATATGCGCCACCCTAATTATGCGGTAGTTTGTTTGGAAATCCTTTTACTACCTCTCATGTTTCAGGCTTACTTTACGGCATTTTGTTTTACATTATTAAATATTACAATGCTTTCTGTACGAATACCTATAGAAGAAAAAGCATTACGAGATGCTACTAATTATAATCGTGTATTTCAAAAGAAGATTTCGGAGTCTTAACCGAAATCTTCTTTTCCTCTTTAATGCCATTCCCAGTTAAATGGGTCTTGTAGTCGCTCCCAAGGGGCATGAAACTCTTCCTCTGTTAACAAACAGCTGTCCAACTGTTTGGTGATGCTTTCTCGATCTAGATCAATGCCAATAATAACAAGTTGTGTCATTCGATCTCCGTACTCTTCATCCCAATCTTCCAATACTTCAGAGCTTTGCTGGAATACATCCTGCTGCTGTGCTTGTGGTAGAGCTGCTACCCAATAAGACACAGGTTCAATTTTTGCAGATGCCCCCGCTTGTGATAATAATAGCGCAACATCCTGATGTCTTGCACTCCAAACAATCCCCTTCGCTCGCACTATTGAATCTGGCATATTATCACACCACTCTACAAAGCGCATCGGATGGAACGGTCTTTTACGTTTATAGGTAAAGGAAGAGATCCCGTACTCCTCTGTCTCTGGGGTATGATTTTCATGACCAAGCTCCAACTCCTTTAACCAACCAGCTGATTCGGAGACACGTTCAAAGTCAAAGCGTCCTGTATTTAAAATTTCAAGTGGGTCGATAACACCATTTGTTGTACGTATTAGCTTCGCCTCAGGCTGTAATGCACGTAAAATACGCTCTAATCGCTCAAGCTCCTCTGCTGATACTAAATCACACTTATTTAAAATAAGGACATCACAAAATTCAATTTGATCAATGAGCAGGTCCGCAACATCGCGCTCATCTAATTCACCAACCGCTTCCTTCCGTTCCAATAAGCTTTCTCCTGACTGAAAATCATGCCAAAAGCGGTGTGCATCTACGACAGTGACCATCGTATCTAATTGACAAAACTTTGTTAAATCAATGCCGAGCTCCTCATCTAAATAACTAAATGTTTGTGCAACTGGAATCGGCTCGCTAATCCCCGTCGATTCAATCAAAATATAATCAATATTACCTAGCTTCGCAAGGCGTTCCACCTCCTGCAATAAATCCTCTCGTAATGTACAGCAAATACAACCATTGGAAAGCTCCACAAATTTCTCTTCTGTACGCGATATACCACTACCATTTGCGATAAGCTCAGCATCAATATTAATTTCACTCATATCATTCACAATAACAGCGACACGTAAATCCTTTTTGTTTTGCAATACATGATTCATCATTGTTGTCTTACCAGAACCCAAATATCCACTCAATACCGTAACAGGAATTCTCTTTGTCATTACTACAACTCCTCAAATCGTAATCATTACTATTTACAATTTGTAATTAAATCATATAACTTTTGAAAATGCAAAGCTTTTTATTACTTGTAAAAATAAACTTGACAATATCCTGTGAGAAATATAATGTTTAAATCGTAATAATTACTATTTAAAAGGAGGTCCTTTTATGCGTGTACAAGTAACACTAGCCTGCACTGAAACAGGTGATAAAAACTATATTACGACTAAAAATAAACGCAATAATCCTGAAAGATTGGAGCTGAAAAAATACTCCCCTCGCCTGAAACGTGTAACCCTGCATAGAGAGACAAAGTAATGCTGGAATAGGGGTCAAGATAAGATCTTCTGGAGCGGGTCTGACCTGTTTTAGAGCGCTGTCTTCTTCTTTAGGAGCGGGGTTGGTCTGCTTTGGAGCGGATTCCTCTTCTTTTGGAGCGGGCCTGACCTGTTTTAGAGCGGGTTCCTCTTCTTTTGGAGCGGGTTCGGCCTGTTTTAGAGCGGTGTCCTCTTCTTTGTGAGCGGGTTCGACCTGTTTTGGAGCGGGTTCCTCTTCTTTTGGAGCGGGTTCGGTCTGCTTTGGAACCGGTTCCTCTTCTTTTGGAGCGGGCCTGACCTGTTTTGGAGCGCTGTCTTCTACTTTGGGAGCGGGTTCGACCTGTTTTGGAGCGGGTTCCTCTTCTTTTGGAGCGGGTTCGGTCTGCTTTGGAGCGCCTTCCTTTTCTTTTGGAGCGGGTTCGGTCTGCCTTAGAGCACCTTCCTCTATTTCTTGAGCGGTTGTGGCCCTTTTACGAGCGGTTGGACCCTTCTTAGAAGCTTCCCATTCGAATCAATAAAAAAATGACTGTTTCAAAGGATACTTTTGAAACAGTCATTATCAAATTTTCACAGTTAAAGCTGTTTTCTATTGATTTCTAACGCTAGTTCATTCAATTTCTGATCTAATTCATCGAGCATGCGTAATCTAAAATCTATTTGCTCATCAATATGAACTCCTTGTTTCATTGATGTGCCGCTACCATCAGATTGATTTTTCAATACATCTAATTCATTTGACAACCTCTCTATTTCCAAATTTTTCGTCTCTAACTCACTTAATAAATGTTGATGAAGGCTGTCCGATTCTACTTTCTCACAATGATATTTTTCTAGTGTCTCTATAATATTCTCCATATGTTTATCTGCTGTAGCTGTATAGTTACTTAATTTTTTATCTATGTCTTCAATAATCGACCAATGATTTGTATCGATTGAAGCATCATTCGACGCTTGAATTTTGTCCTTTAACGACTTATTTTCAGCTCGCAATTCTGCCAATTCCTTTAATAATGCCTCAATGGATGCAATTTGTTTTTTTCTTTGCGCTTCTCTCCTCTGAATTTCTTCATCGTAAGCTTGCAAGTCCTTGTCAAAGTCTCTCTTCAACTTTAATAGCTCCATAGAAAGATCTTTTTTAAGCCTTGTTAATTGTACATTCTCTCGTTCAAGTCGGAGTACTAAAGCGTAATAATCACTATCTCTCAGTTTTTTTACTTCGTTTTTATACTTAGCTAATTCAGCCCGTAAAAAAATAATCATTTGTTGGAGCTGTATTGGATCATTGTTTTTCACAATATCATTGTCCATCATCACACCTCCTAACCTGAATATCTTTTTAGTAAATCGACCACCTCTTCAAACTGCTCTTTGGTTTCCTCTAGTAATTCATCTAGCTGCTTCATCCACTTTCCTTCTAATTGTGGATTTTTTATTTGTTCAACTTGGCTCTTTTCACCTGAAACAAGGTAGGCAATTAAAAGCTGTAATGTACTTTTTTCAAGAAAGGCAAAGCTATTATCTTGTTCATTACGACGACTTAGCTGTTCCTTCACTAATTGCTGAATTACACTACCAAACTCTTGTTTTTCATTATCACCCATTGTCTTCCTCCTGTGTTTGGCCCATTCCATTTAGATTAATTGGATTTAAAACAACAACACCATCTGTGAGCTGATCGCAATATGTAAAACCCATAATCGTGCCTGAATATGATAAATTATGGGACCATTTTATTTGAAAATTGGTAAATGAAATGGTTTCATTCGGTTCGATTATTGATTTTCCAACTGGTCTTAGCCAATACTCCTCTTTGCTTGATTTGTCATTAAAACGCTCCCACTGACTCTGCCCCTGTGTCTTAAAGTTGGGGGTGAAATTTTCATGAACATATCTCCCAGAGAAGTAAAACGGTGAATCCTTAGGTATTGTTATACATAGAGATGGGTTCGTGACAGCTGTACTCCCAATATTATGAATATGATAGGAGCCTAAACATAAACTCTCTTGCTCAGGATCATAGGAAATATTAAACGAGGTTGTAAAATAACTAATGAGATTGACCCTATTCGGAATCGACAACTCCTCAACTAGTCTTTTAATTTCATGAACATAGGCATTTGTTTGTTCCTTTAGTGCCTGTATCTTGTCTTCAATGTGATCTGTCACTTCATACCTCCTTGTTATTTTCCATCAAAAAAAGAGAGGATTACCCTCTCTTCATGATATGACTTTCCTCTATTTATTAGCACCATTAACCTAAAGTAGGGAAAATAACAGGGCATTGCTGTGGACGAACCGCAGTTGGGCATGAGAATGGTAAATCTGCTCTTGGTTCGCAGAAAGTTGCTAAAAATTCAACTGTAACTGGGAATGTAGATTGAATACTTTGACAAACAGCAACAGTAATTGTTAACGCAGAAAACGTAATTGCGCCTGCTGCAGCCGTAAGTGTTCCTGTTGTACATACGAAGCAATCTAAATCTGTGTATAAGATTTCAACATCTGTACCTTTAGGAGCACATAATGTCACTTGCTCACAGCGAGAAACTGGAATTTCCGTACTTGTGTAAACAGTACCAGTAGGTAAAGTAACGACAATCGTTAGAATGAAGTTCTTTTGAATGTTTAGATGTTGCAGACAAACAGTTGATCCATCGATGGAGAATTGGCGATTCTCACGGTTCAGAATCACAATTGGATTTGTAGCTGCTGGAATTACTCTACATGTAACAATAGCACCTGTTAAATCTGTTCCTGCCGTTACGCCTGGGAATGTAATTGCTCCTGTAGGTGAAATATCAAATGACATTTCCTTTACAATCCAGTCATATACCTTATCGACATTTATACAAATTAGTTCCTGCGCCTGGGATGGCATATGTTCTTGCATCCTTTTGACACCTCCATAAATTTTTTATCTTTCGTTTGTAGCATATGTTTTTCAGCATTAAGTGCATGGGCTAACAAATAGTTCCATATGATATTTGTTAAAATCAGCAAAGAATCAATTTTTACATATGCTTTCTTCTCTAGAGGATGACTAAAATGTTGAAAGGACCGGTATATTTGTAACAGAAAGTCAATATTTTTAATAAACTAATAATGGACTGAAAGGGGTGAACTACAATGGAAGAGTCAAAATTGTATACCACTCAAGAAATTGAAAAGTTAAAACAAAAAATCGAGAGTTATAGAGGATCGTTAACTTCATTAAAAATGGGGACGTCAATTGAAGATTTCCTTTATATGAAGCAAGAGTTCGATGGGCTGAAAACACAGATGGCCCATTTAGATTCGATCACAGAGACATTAGATACTAAACAAAACTCTTATAAAAAAGGCTATGATGATCAAATAAAGCTTCTCTCCATACAGATTAAATCTCTGAATCAAACCATTGAAGGAATGAACCAAGAAATTTTAGCGATTTTAAACCGATTTTTAACTGTCGAAGGAAATGATAAAACAACCATTCCTCCCTCCATTGAAATGCCTTCTCAAACTTCAGCTACTCATTTACCTAGACAACCTAGAATGACACAGACAGCAGACCAAACTACGATTACTTCAGCACAACCATCTTATAGACTACTGCAAAGCTTGGCAGGTAAAGCCACAAATCACCAACTAAATGTAAATAATAGCGCTCCAACTCCTCACAATGATCTACAGGCAGCTAAACCTGAAGAACGGCACTTTAATCAGCAATATTTTCAATCCATTAACACGCACCCGAGCCAAATATACAATGGTTTATACCGAAACACGACAGTTGAATCTACCTTCCATTTTAAAAATGCCACGGATGCGAAGGAAGTTCCAGTAAGTGTTTATGATCCCTCTGCTGTACAGCCTACTTCAAGTGAAGAAAACATCGAGATTGATACCTTACCATCTTCTATTGTTGAAATGGATAACATGGAAACCGAAAAATCAGACGATCCTATCGAGGTTATGCCTACTGAAAATGGACATAACAATCTTGAGATTTCCAACGTACCTAAAGAATCGTTTGAACAAGTTATATCGGAGCTACCTAGCAAGTCTGTTAATCAAGACATTGCAGCAATAGCTAGTGAGCCGCTCAATCAAAACATTTTAGAAGCTGTAGAAGAGCATGCTGACACATTTCATTCCCCTTCATTAGAAACAGAAGAATACGTTGAAGTGTATAATGGTGGAGCAGCCTATGAGGTCTATCCATCCATTGAAGAAGAGATTATACAACTTGAACCAGTAAACAAGCCGATTGAGGAAGAATATAAAAAGGGAAAAAACTCATTTTTCGATTTCTTTAAAAGATGGAGTTAAATTTATAATTCTAAAAAGACATCCACGTTTTATTTTCATACACCGTGGATGTCTTTATGCATCAAATAAAAGCTGGCTTCATGAAATCATTGAATTTATATGTGAAGTAGATAATTGCCCTTACCCCCTAATCAAAAATGAATAGAATAATGAGGAAAGGGGGTGTAAAAATGTGTTTAAATAATTCTATGTGTGGTTGCTCAGGTAACGGTCATGGCAATGGTCAATGTAACGCACTTGGTCCTTTTGTAGCTATTGATGCTGCATGCATTACTCCGCCAGTTA
The DNA here is from genome assembly GCF_038630885.1 of Lysinibacillus sp. FSL K6-0057. Taxonomy (NCBI): domain Bacteria; kingdom Bacillati; phylum Bacillota; class Bacilli; order Caryophanales; family Bacillaceae; genus Lysinibacillus; species Lysinibacillus sp. FSL K6-0057. The sequence goes on from NZ_CP152047.1 coordinate 4,683,723, forward strand.
ACACAGGTACGATTATCCCATTTTCTTCAGGTCTTACTACTGTTGCATTAGCTACAGTGGGAGCTGGAGTAATTAGTGTACCTAGCATTATTGGATTCGGTACTGCCGTTCCAGGATTAGCTATTGTAAATAATACTATAACTTTAGCAGGTATTATAAATGAAGCATTTGTTGTGCCACGTACTGGTAACATAACAGCTATTTCTGCATCGTTTTCTTCTTTTGTAGGCGCTGCGATTGTTGGCACAACAACATTAAGAGCTCAGATCTATCTTGCACCTGCAGGAAGTAACTCATATACTGCAACAAATGCATTTGTAGACTTATCTCCTCCACTTAGTGGACCTTTAACTGCTGGAGAAATTACATTCGGTTCAGCTAATGTCGCTCCAGTTTCAGTTGTAGCGGGTGACAAGTTGATCATGGTATTTTCAATTATTTCAACAACAGGGGTTACTGTAGCACAAACTATTACAGGATCAGCAAGTGCAGGTATTACAATTTCCTAAAATTAACTATTTTTAAATATAATACTAACTAATAATATAATCAACAGTATCTTTACTGTCACATTAAAGTTGACCTCTTGCAATAATAAATAATCAAGAGGTCAACTTAGTTATAAATTAACCAAAGCATTCTGAATATGTGCCAAATGATGCTTGCCATGCCATGCATATAGACCAATTGCATGTTCAAGTGTCGTCAACCCAGAATCAGGATGATTAAAGGCTCTTTGTAATTGTTCATCTGATAAGCTTGTCAGCAAATAAACCCAACGTTCATGTAAATGTTCAATTAAATGAAAGGAAGTGGCTACTGGCATTTCAGAATCTGGTAGTTGTGCCCATTCTGCCTCATTGTATGGCTTAATGGTTGGCACATCCTCTGTTAACGCTAGTTTAAAACGGATATAGCTATTCATATGGCTATCGGCAATATGATGGACTAGCTGTGTCACGGTCCAGCCATTTTCGCGATAAGATTTTGCTAAGTCCTGCTCGCTTGCACCACTTAACGCCTCAGCAAGTTGTTTTGGTAATAAACGGATTTCATCAATCCACTCTAGTACTTGCTGTGAATTCACTTCTTTTGGGAATTGAAATTGTCCAATGGGATATCGTAAACCTGTCATATTACTCTCCTCCGTTTTATTTTTTATATTACCAATTTAATATTTTCCTTGCTACTGTCATTAATTTTTCGGGGCCTATTTTCTCTTCATTTAGGAATTTAGAGCCTAGTATATGAATCATATACTTTTGACCCTCTTCTTCTTTCACAAAATAAAGTTCTTGAATTTTCTGATTGAAAAGAAATTCAATATCCTTTTCTACCAGTTTAGTATAGTCCTGTTTCGTTTCTGACATAATAGCAAGTCCATTATTAGTCGAGGGTACAATAGCAATTTGTACATGCTCTAATCCATTATTGTATGTTAAATTCAAGGATGCTATATCTGTTGTCAAATTCTCCTCCCTTATAATGTAAGGTGCTTTTTTCTTTTTTGCGTCTACATACATGGCTTCATTTCTACTGATTGCCTCTTCCAAATTCATGTCTGGTTGTTTGTATATAATTACTCCCCCAGAAAAACTATTTAAGCCCAGTAAATCCTCACTTAAATGAAATCTTTCTCTTATTTCCGCTGGAAGTTCATTAATATTTTTCAATGGTTGATCATTCTGATAGGCATATACTGAAGTCATGCCGTACTTTTCATAGGCCTCTACAGCTAAAAAATAAAAGAATTTTCCTTCTGGTAAGGCGGTCTTTAAATCCTTGATTGTCTTCTCATATGGAGCAATTATTTCCCTCATGTCTTTATACATCTCTGCTTCATCTTCTATCATCGAATCAACTGTTAATAGCTGCTTCCCCTCATTGTCAAATAGTCGCCAACCTGTTAACTCGTTTGCTGTTGCCAAAGTGGCGGTTATAAAAATAGTAAAAAACGCGATGATAACGGACTTTCTAATAACAGTAGGTTGTTGCCGCTTTCGGCTTAGAGCCTTACTAATTGAAATAGAATCACATGAGGATTTAGGGACTACTTCTTTTTTCAAACGATTTTCAAAATCCTGAAATGATTTTATGTTATTTTTCATTTTGATTGTTCCTTTCAATGATTTTTTGAACCTTCGCTTTAACCCTTTCAAATCGTTTACGTGCAGTTGCAGGCGTAATATTTAATATTAAGACAACTTCTGCAAAGTCCCTATCTTCAATTATTCTTAAGGCAAGCAGCGCCCGTTCTTTCGCCTTTAATTTAGACATAATTTCATCTAACTCAAGGTCTATGTCAGGGTTATAAAAATAATCTAAATCCTGCACATTTACTCTTCCTTCAAAAGAAATAAACTTTATTAATGATTGCCTCTTCGCTTTATTTAAACAATAGTGATAGGCAATTTTATGCAACCATGCACTGTAATTTTCTATGTTCAACAGCTTTTTGTATTGAAATGCTTTGATAAATACTTCCTGAACGGCATCTTCAGCATCATGTGCATTCCTTAAAATTTGAAAGCAATACACATAGACCTTATGATAATATTCCTTTAGTAAGTAGCTAATTAATTCATCTCTCGTGTTTTCGAGAGCATGTTCGAAAACTTTCGTATGCACTTTATACAACCTCCTTTGCCCCTTACATATAAAGACAATCAACAAACTAAAAATGTGACAATAAATGTATAAAACCCTTGTTTTGTAAGCACCTAACCTTACAAAACAAGGGTTTATTATTATTCCTGGATATCGTATATCAACGTATCAAAGTATTTTTCATTTGTATACAGTAAAATAGCCCATTCACCTAACTGAGGAATTTTCACATGAGAAGGTGTATGAGCATCTGCCCCATTAACAGGTCCACCGAGTCCTATGCTCCAACCAGCCACTAAAATGGGTTGTACAACTTTAGAATCTTTATGATATCCAATAATCGTTAACTCTGTATCCCGTACCTCATCTATACCCCATAGATGCCACATCCATTTTTGGGTGCTTAAACTTGGCATATTCGCACCAATGACACCCGACTTATTGGCATTGCCAATAATACCTCTATCACCAAATGCCACTGCCTTACGATTCCAATCAACTGATGCAAAATCATTTTCTTGTACAAAATCAGGTAGATCCTCTGGCATTGTAACCTTTGCTTTATCTGTACAACCCACTAAGAATAATAGCAGTATACATAAAAATACAACTCGTTTCATAACATCCCCCTTTCTTATGAAACGTTTGCTTTAACCAGATTGTTACAGATAATTCTGTAAATTATGAAGCGATCATTTTATCGTACTCTTTACAATATCAACTAATGACTTTACTGGATGGAGAATTGTAATCGCCGTGTGATCTTCAAATCGTTGTGCTGCACCCACCATCGATAGCTGGGCAACCGATATGGATTTTTGTTCAGCTGACAAAGTATGTAAAGTCCTTATAATAGCATCATCATAGGCTTCCTTTTTCCCCTGCATAATGAGATCAAATGTATGCTCAATAATTTTTGCCTCCACATCTACTGATATTCCTTGATGCTTAGCATATTGGTGAAGTCTTGCCATCGTTCCTTCAACAGTCGCAGGATTTGTAAAAAGAATAAATTGAGGCTGTTGCTTACTACATATACTTTCAAAATAGGGCTCATCAATCTTTATGATAGGGATCGAGGGATCGAACAAAGTTTCATCCTCTAATAAAGCAATATAATTTGTACACGTTATTAAAATGGCATCCACACCACAGCTAATTATCCATTCAATTTGCTCCTTAACCTTAAGTGCTAAACCATTACTACCTTTAGACACATGCTGTATAACGCCAGGGTCTACAAAATGCATTAGCTCAATATCTTCATTATTTCCAAAGGCCTGCTCTATGTACTCTATATTGGAATGATGAGCATGCAAGCAGCCGAGCTTTTTTCTCAATTAAACTCCTCCTAATTGGAAAGTCTTTTTTCCATGGTTACTATTGGTAGAGATTTACCATTACGATTCTTCACCATTTCCTCTTTCGTTACAACATAACCCAACGAGCGATATAACTCAATATTGCGAGGGACACTCATACGTACTTTGCACTGACTAATTTTTATACCATTCGATAATGCATATTGTTCAAGCTTAGAGATCAGTGCTTTTGCTAAACCTTGTCCTTGTCTTTCAGGGATAACCGAAAGTCTAAAAAAATAAATTCCCTGTGCGCTGAGGGTAAACCTTACCATGGCAACTGGCTGTTTTTCGATATAGCCAATAAACGCCTGTTCACTTTGCTGCATTGCCTGTTCAATTGAATCCACCGTTTCACTTAGTGCACTGGATGGTGGAATAGCTTTTTCATACTCTTGAAACGCCTGTAGCATCACCTGATGTATAATTGCCGCATCCTTGCTCTCTGCTAAAATAATTTTCATAGCATACTCCTTAATGTTTTTTTATTCATAATAATGCATATTAAAACAAAAAGAAACCGCATTATTTACTAATACGGTCTACTGCTTTATTTTTTCTCTTTCGTTTTTGCTTCCTTTTCAATATGCTTTCTTGCTATTTTCAAACGTTGGATATCCTTTTTCTTAAGAGGAATAATCTCATCCTTCATCATTTTAATATAAGAAATCATTAACAAAAGTAAAACCACGGTAAAGGGTAATGCAGCGATTAACGAGGCCGTTTGCAATGCTTCAAGTCCTCCTGTATACAATAAAACGCCTGAAATAGCCGCCATCAGAATACCCCATACTAGCTTTGATAATATTGTTGGATTTAAAGAACCTTTTGTCGTCATACTTGCCATAATAAAAGTGGCGGAATCAGCAGAGGTAATTAAAAATATAACGATCAAAAGTATTCCAATGGCCGAGGCAATCGTTGAAAGTGGTAAATGTTCTAACAACTGGAATAGGGCAACGGTAACATCATTATGAACAGATTGAGCGATTTGTGCATCTTGATGTAAATCAAACCACATCGCGGTTCCACCAAAGGTCGCAATCCAAAAGCAGGCAATGAGAGGTGGAATGATTAATACCCCTATGATAAATTCTCGAATGGTTCTGCCTTTGGATACACGGGCTATAAAGGAGCCTACAAATGGTGACCAAGCAATCGCCCATGCCCAGTAAAAAATTGTCCAATCCTTCACCCAAGTCCCACCGACATATGGCTGCATCCTTAAACTATATTGAATAAAATTTGAAATATAATCACCAATAGCTAATGTAAAGGTTTCAAGTATAAAGATTGTTGGACCCGTTATAAAAACGAATAAAAGTAAAACAATGGCTAAGGTCATATTGACATTACTCAGGATCTTCATTCCCTTTTGAAGTCCTGTTGTTGCCGATATCATATAGCCAATAAACATGATAAAAATAATGGCTACCTGCAAGATAAATGTATCCGGCAAACCAAAGACAAAGGTCAAACCTCCATTTGTTTGTAATACACCTAGCCCTATCGATGTGGCAACCCCCATAACGGTAGCTATTACTGCGAGAATATCGATCGTTCCTTTAACGACTGGATTTGTTCCAGTGACAGGCTCTAAGGCAGTTGAGATGAGCATATTTCTTTTTTTGTTAAATTGTACATAGGCCATTACAAGCCCCAATATGGCATAAACAGACCATTGGCTTAATCCCCAATGAAAGAATGAATAACCCATCGCCAGTCGGGCTGCATCTGTTGATAGCGGTTTTGTGTCACTGAAGGGTGGTGAAAAATAATGACTCATTGGCTCAGCTACTCCCCAGAAGACCAAACCGACACCAAGTCCAGCTGAAAAGAGCATGGAAATCCAAGTTAGAAAACTAAACTCAGGGCGACCATCTTCTGATCCAAGGCGAATGGTACCATATTTGCTAATTGCCAAGCCAAATAAAAAAATAACGATAATAAAGACTGACATTAAATAAAACCAGCCAAAATAATCCGTTGTCATATGAAATACGCTGTTTGCTACGTTCTTAAATTTTTCCGGTATCGTTGCTCCGATAATAACTAAGAGAGAAATTGCTCCACTAGAAATAAGAAATACTGGGTTTTTTAAAATTTTATTTTGCATACAGCGCCTCCATTTATCCCAGACAGATGACCAAATTTCCTTTATTATGCGTACGATTCAACTATTTTATTAATAAATAAAAAAGAAACCACATTATCAAAAGACAATGCGGTTTACCTATTATTGTGATATATGCATAAAACGTATTGCCCTACTCATAACAGTTGGTACGATCGAAGCATGATTTTCGTTTAAAGCCTCATAAAAATCAACATTCATTATTTTTTCTAACACTGTCGCCATTTGTCGCGCATCATCCACCATAAAGGTTTCAAGTTCACCTGCGCTCATAAACAATGTTTCGTTCATATCTTGATGCTCGTTCAGAAATACTGACGCACATTGCACTAGTTCATGTTCATTCCACCAAATGGAAGGACTAATAGCTAGGTATCGTTGGAAGCTGGATTGATGATGAAATAGTTGCCAAAGTGCAAAATAACCTCCTAAGGAGTGTCCAAATAAAGCTTGTTGGGCTTTATTTACTGGATATTGTGCCTCAATCGTTGGCTTTAGCTCTTCTTCTATAAAGCCACTAAAATCTACTGCTCCTCCAAGCTTTTCATGACCTTTTCCTTTAAATCGTGCTGGATAAATATATGTCTCTGACGGCGCTGTAAAATCATAAAATCTTCTTTCACGCATATCATCGCCATGACCAATTCCAACAACGATAGCCGGAAGGACACCTGTTTTTGGTGCATTACGACTTTGTAGACGTACCGCTTCCTTTACAAGATGAAAATAAGATGAACCATCTAGTACATACAAAACAGGGAAGCCATCTTGTGGTGCTTCCTCCTCTGGCACATAGATGTTAATTGTGTACGTATAATTCGTCAATTTTGAAGTCATTTGTTGTGTAACGTAATCTACTTTAGCTGTATTCATTTAATATCCTCCTTCAAAATGTCGTAGCCATAGCATACAGGTGTATTTGTTACAGGATCTTCCATAATACGCGCATCAATATTAAATACTTTACGCATCACCTCTGCACTTAATATTTCCTGTGGAGTGCCGGTTTGCATAATAATACCCTTACGCATTGCAATAAGATGATCTGAATATCTGGCAGCATGGTTAATATCATGTAAAACCATCACAATTGTACAGTTGTGCTGCTCATTTAAACTTTTCACAATATCCAATACTTCTAGCTGATGTGCCATATCTAAATAAGTAGTAGGTTCATCCAACAGCAAAATATTTGTTTCCTGCGCTAAGGCCATAGCTAGCCAAACACGCTGACGCTGACCTCCAGAAAGCTGTGCAAGCTCCCTATTTCGGTATTCCATTGTATTGGTAACCGTTAACGCCCATTCAATCATTTCCTCATCCTTATTCGTTAAACGATTGACATTGTTTCGATGTGGGTAGCGACCATACGCAATTAACTCCTCCACTTTCAATTGACCAGGAGCAACAGGTGTTTGAGATAATATGGCTAGCTTCTTGGCAATATCTTTCGTCGATAAATTTTGCATATTTTGCTCCTGCAAATAAACCGTACCTTGTTGTTTTTTTAAAATACGTCCTATTGTTTTAAGGAGGGTAGATTTACCGCAACCATTCGGGCCAATGATTGTAGTCACTTTGCCCTCTTCTATCGTTAAATTTAACCCTTCAAAGACACGTACCTGCTCATAACCAGAAGCCAAGTTTTCCATTCTAAATGCAGTTTGCACACCATTTCCTCCTATGCCTTAGATTTCACCAGTAAATACAAGAAATATGGAATCCCAATAATTGAAACGACAATTCCTACAGCCAGTTCCGATGGTGCAAAAACGGTTTTACCAATAAAATCAGCTAAAATTAACAGACCGGCACCAATTAACGCACTCACTGGCATAACATAACGGTGCTGAATACCAACAAGTTGCTTGGCAATGTGTGGGGCCATTAAACCTATGAAGCCAATACTCCCTGATACAGACACACAAGCACTGACAAGACCTACACTGGCTAATAACAGCTTCATTTTCTCCTTTTCAACCGCTATTCCTAAACTCGTGATGCTATCCTCTTCAAGCTGAAAATAATCGAGTAAATACGATTTTCTATGCACGTATATTCCTAAGATCAAGAGCCAAGGAAGCATCGTAAGTGCAAAAATCCAATTCGCATTATAAATAGAACCTGCCATCCAAATGGCTGCTGATTCAAAATCTTGTGCACTCATTTTTAAGGATAGAAACAAAGACAAAGCTCCAAATCCACTATTGATAGCAATACCTGTTAAGATTAATCGCTGCATATCCAGATGACCATTTTTTAAAGCAAATGAAAAAATCAAGACAGCTGCAATCGTTCCACCAATAAAACCGAATAATGGCATCATTAAAATTGACAGCCAGCTGCTCATATCGGCACTCACTAATTTTAATTGAAAGAAGAACATGAATATGACGACTGCTGCACCAGCCCCTGCATTAATCCCTAAAATACCTGGATCTGCTAATCCATTACGTGTAATACCTTGTAATACAACTCCCGCCATACCTAAGCCAATGCCGACAAGTCCAGCAATGACAATCCGAGGTAAACGAAATTCAAAAATAACAAGATCAAATTTTGGATTTGACTCAATACGCAATAATGTTTTGATGACATCCATTACAGACATATCAAAAACACCATTTGTAATATGTAAATAGCTCGCAACTAAAATCAATAACACAAGCATCGACATGGTTAAAAAGAATACACTTGAGGTTTTTTTACGCACGTTTTTCACCTCCGTGTTTACGAACTAAATATAAGAAGAATGGTACACCGACCAATGCGGTTAAGACACCAATTGGCGTTTCAAATGGATAATTGACGACGCGACTCAGGACATCACAAAGCGCTAAGAAGAAGGCACCGATGACAGCTGCACAAGGAATAATATAGCGATAATCAACACCAACAAGGAAGCGTGTAATATGTGGTATGACTAACCCTACAAAGGCAATTTTCCCTACAAGTGCAACCGCTGTCCCTGTCAAACATACAACAGCTAGCATGCTAATAATTCGCACCGCTTTTGTTTTTTGTCCAAGTCCCATGGCAATATCTTCACCTAGCGAAGTAATGGTAATCGCTTTTGCAGATAGTAAAGCCAAGATCAATCCAGTTAGACCAAATGGAATCGAAAGGATAAGCATATCCATATCCACCATATGTACCTTTGTGTTATACCAAGCACTTACTGTTTGCGATACTTGGAAATACATCGCAATCGCAGTAGCAATACTACTTAAAAATGTACCAATGACGGTTCCAATTATGGCTAGCCTTACTGGTGATAAGCCATTGCGGATTAACGAGCCAAAACCAAAGACAATTCCTGCCCCTAATGCCGAGCCTAGCATCGATAATAAAATCATTTGATAATTAGGAAGCCCTGGGAAAAACACAATGGCTAATGTGATGACAAATGCAGAGCCATCATTGACACCCATTAATGAAGGGGAGGCTAAATAATTTCGTGTAATCCCCTGCATGACTGCACCAGCTACTGCTAAAAATGCTCCAACTAGCAATACTGCGGCAACTCTTGGAATACGGCCTGTCCGTATAATTTGATGATCAACATTGGACGGATCAAATGCTGTCATCGACTGCCACACTGTAAGGGCACTAATATCTTTTGTTCCATACATAACAGAAATAAGTGCCACAAGGGCAATAAGGAAAGGAGATACCGCTAATATTGAAAATGACACTATGTTTGTTTTTTTCAACTTTCACACCTTTTTCTTTATCCATTTCGTGGCACACAATATCAAACACTTAAGTGTATACCCTTTTAAAAACAACTGCTTGCAATGAAAAATACGGTATCTTACAAAAGGCCGGTAATAGCCCGGTGATACCACCAAATCTACTACCAGCCTGTTTATACTATTTAAGTAATTTTTCAGCTGCGGCATCTAAGAATTTCACCTTAGACCAAGCAGTACCACCTTGTGCTAATGGCTCAATTGTGTTGACGAAAACTTGATTATTTTGTGCTGCCTTTAAGCTAGTGAAAATTGGATTCTTTTGTAGTTCCTCTAACGCTTTTGGAGAATCCGTATTTTCTGATTCCTCAAATTGTAGGAAAATCGCATCTGGATTTACTTGTGCTAATGTTTCAAGTGATAATTCAGCTTGCGCTTTCGCTGTTGTTAAAACTTCTGGAACTGGTGCTCCTAAATCTTCATACAGTACAGGGTTTAAATAAACACCTGCTGGATAGATGTACATCACACCACCGCGAACACGAATGATTAATACTTGCTTATCTGCTAATTGCTCCTTGGTTTTCACCTGTGCATCAGCAACTTTTGCTTCATAGTCAGAGATGATTTTCTTTGCATCCTCTTCTTTACCAGCTAATTGTGCAAGCAATGTTAAATTTTCTTTCCAGTTTGTTGAAATATGTGAGTATGGGATCATTGTTTGAATTTTGTTCAGTTTTTCGGCCGTTTCTTCAGGGAATTTCGAAGTACCCACGATTACATCAGGATCCAGATTAAGAATGGCTTCTGCATTTGGCTCCATTTTATTTCCTACAAGTGTAGCTCCTTCAAAATCTGTTGCTAGATAGGCAGGAACTTTGCCACCTACTTCAAGAACACCTACTGGCTTAATACCAAGCATTGCAGCATCTTCCATTGATTCAAGACTTGCAGCGACAATGTTCTTTACTTCTGCTGGTAGCTCATATTGCTCACCTAAGTACGTAATTGTCTGTGTTGTTTTAGCTTGCTCTGTCTGTGATTCTGTTGCGCTTGTCTCTGCTGTATTAGCTGTTGACGTAGACTCCTCTGCTTTATCTGTTCCACATGCAGCCAGTGATAATGCTAATAGTGCTGGAGCACACATTTTAAAATATTTATTCATAGATATTCTCCCCTAACGAGCTCATATTGATAATGATAATCGTTTTCATATATATGTCAATATATAATTGATACTCATTATCATTTACGGATACTATCCTAACAAAGTGAAAAAAGATTGTGAATGGACGATTTCGAAAATGACATGGATTTTTGCCGATTTTACTAATAAAAAAACTGCTTCTTTTTTGTAAGAAACAGTTTTTACATATAGTTGGATTCCTCTATTTTCATCTTTCGATAGGCTGAAGGAGACAAACCTGTACATTTTTTAAATACTCTACTAAAATAAAAACAATCTACATATCCGACACATTCTGCTACTTCAGCTACTGGAATTACATCATATTCTAGCAAGTCTTTTGCGCGTCGTATACGATATTCCGTAATATAAGTGCTTGGATTCATGCCCGTATGCTGCTCAAATAAATAAGCAAAACGACGACGCTCAATGCCAAATTCCATCGAGATATTTGATACGGAGATTTGCTCTGCATAATGTTCATGTATATATTGTAATGCCTGCTCCATTAATTCGCTGGCACTATCCAAAACCTTCATTTTTGCCGCTACAAGAATATCTTCCAGCAAATTCATAAATAATGTCTTAGACTTAAATATAGCCATATTACCGGGATAGGAATGGCTTTCTATTAATTGCTGAACATGGCTAATAATTTGTGTGTTAAAACCTGTATTGATGAGAAAATGTTGCTCAGCTAGTGGAAAAAGAGCTATTTCCTCTGTAGGTAGTCGATAATGCACAACTGCATACTCCCACCCTTTGTGACCAGTCGCTCTCACTTCTATCGGCATTTGGGGTCCTGCATGGACGATCATTCCTAGCTCCATCATATAGGGCGTTCCATTAAAGCTAAAGATTGCACTACCTGCAAGTGGCACCACTAAACCACATTTTTCTGGCGCTGTTGTTCTACCAACATCCACTTCACCAGGCTTCATTTTTTTAATAAAAACATCTGTAAATTTTACAGAAGCATGTGCAAAGTAATCAATTAAATATTTGATATCCATATGCTAACTCCTATACATGTATAACATTCTGAATCTGTGAAAAATGATGTAAATCATGATTGATTAATCCTACAAAATAATCGACTATGGTCATCTCTGACTGCCCAATTTTAAACGACTGTTGCCATTGCTCATCTGTCCATCGCTGAATGGTCTGTAATAATTGACGTCTTGTGAAAATAAATTCATTCAATGTTTCCTCCATTGCTTGTTCACGACTTTTCTTAGCAGCCATCGTATTCAAATGTGCTACATCTGGCCCTTTCGGCAGACGCTCATCTGTAAGAAGAAAAGGAATTCGGTGATTTAGCACAAACTTATCCCATGGAGGAAGATGTCCAATTACCTCTGCAACTGACCATTTCCCAGGTTCGATGGGCATACGCCATTGCTCCTCAGATAATCCTCGCAAATGATTTATCCAATCCACTGATTTTTCATAGTGTTTGATGACATAGGTTTTATCTCGTTGCAATTGGTCCCCCTCTTTCATTTTTTACTGAAGATTAATTTCTAATTTTGACCAACTTAAATGCCATTGTTTTTGCTGAATTCTTTGGCGATAAATCGCATAGTTATCCTTATTTTCGAGGTAAAATGGTGTTGGCTCTACAATGCCTGCTCCTAAAAGATAAATCCCATACGGTGCTGCAATCTCTAGCAACCCATCTGATAATTTTACTCCAATGGCCGTTGGGATTTCTGGGAAATGAGAGATTCCATCAACAGCAGATTGGTATGGTTTACTACCATTTAGGACATGCATTCGTGCTTGATTTTTCACAGACCAAGGCTCGTTTGGAGATACCTTTCTCAGTTCCTGCTCATACTGTTTTTCTATTTCTTCTGCTAAATTTGCTTTATCAAAATATATCACATCAATATCAGCAATTGGTGTTCTATCTTCTTTTTCATGAAGGTAATCCCATACCTTTGAGCGAATGACTCCTGCGCATACCCACCAATCCGGGAGTTGCAAGGTTTCTACTGTGGATAAAATGCTCATCATCCAGTTATCAGATGCTATTAAATTCTTCAGCTCTTCCTCCGTTTGAAGCAATCTCATTCATTCAGCCTCCAATTAAACTTTACACCAAAAATTTAATCTTTCCGCCACTATTTCAGGGACATCTCGAAAGATATCGTGTCCTGCTCCTTCAATAGATTCAACATCTAAATGTTCTATTTTTACTTGTAATTTCTGAATACAATTTTTTCTTTTCGTTCCTAGCTCTGCCGGTACCGTTGCATGCAATAATAGTGTAGGACATTTTATCATACCCACTACTTGGTCAACTGGCTCCACATTCATACCTTTTATCATTGCTTGTGCCGTGAAGGGAGATAGAGTTAGTCTAATCTCGCCATTTTGTTCCTTTACTTGTGCTTTTGAAGCTACTTCTAACTCTTCTGACCATCGAGCAAGCTCTTCTTTCTCAGATTTAAAGAATTCTTCCCATGATGGGAAGCGGACATTTTCGCAAAAGCTTGCTACGTCCTTTAATTCCTTTTCTAAAGTGATACCTAAATCTTTCCCTGACATATATCCCCCATCTAGCAATACCATGCCTTTAAGTTGCTGCGGGTATTTAGATCCGAAATGGATAGCCAGATCTGCTCCAAAAGAATGCCCTATCAAATAAAAGGGCTTACTCTTTAAATTTGTACCTATTATTTCTTCTATTAGTTTAATTAAATTGGAAGGGAGATAACCCTCCTCTTCTTCTAACGCGGTTCTATAACCATGTCCAGGTAGGTCAAAGGAAATAACATGGTACTCCGATAAATACGTTGCTAGCTCCCCAAATGCTAAACCTGAGCTTCCAAGTCCATGTAAAAAAACTAAAGATGGATTATGAGGATTTCCCCATTGATATATTTGGTGATTCATTTAATACCCCTATTTATATAAATTTATTTTATGAATTATCAAAAATAATATATTAGATTTATACATTAACACCATTTACCCTAAAGCTAATAAAGTGAAAGGAGAAGCTTATGAATAAAATGATCATGCTGTTGTTCTTTGTACTACTTAGCTTAATTGGACTTTTCTATACAAATATTTCTTTAACACTCGTCTGCGGCGGAATAGTAGCTGCTTTTGTCGGTACACTTGCGGGAGGCGGCGGACTGATTACGCTTCCTGCTATGATGCTTGTCGGTATCCCAATTCAAACAAGTATTGCAACAAACAAATTTTCGACAGGTATTTCGGCTTTAACCAGTATTTTCTATCTTCTCTACCAGAAGGAGCTACATCCCATATCTATCATCAAATATATAGCTCTTGCTATTGTTGGGGGAATTTGTGGCGCACTTCTAGCCGTTTCGCTGTCTGAGCAAACTATGAACTACTCTGCCTGTGTACTACTTCTTTTGGCTTTAGTCGTTACTTTGAAGAATAAGGCGTGGACTGAGATTCCTGATTCGCTAGAACATCAAGCACCTCGTTTTTGGCAACCATTTTTCATCGCCATGTATGATGGTGGTTTCGGCCCTGGCTCTTCGACATTTAGCATTTTGCATTATCTACGTTCTCACCACACTTACATAAAGGCTGTACAGCTCACTCGAGTACTCCTTTTTGGGAGCTGTACAGGAGCATTTGTTGTGTTTTATCACACTGGCTTTATTCAATGGCACTATGCGATTGCTATGGCACTTGGCTCCATTATAGGTTCCCAATTAGGTCTCCTAGTGCTCCCATACATTCCATTAAAAATAGCCAAAATACTACTAACGCTGATTATTACATTGTTGCTTGTCCAAGTTACATTGAAAATAATTTAATGACCATTACTCAAATGCTCATGAATGATCTTCCATTCATCGTTGACTAACGTAAAAATATTTGTCGCTCTACCGCTACCTGATACAAACTTTTCGTTATGATAGCCTTCATAGTGATATGTATAGAGACAGGTAGCCGTCTTTTCATCAACGGTTAACCATTTTACATCAGTAGCTGAATAAACCTCTTCTTTAATGACATTCCATGCATGCTTGAAATAAGCCTCAATCTCATCTGTAGTTGTGCAAGTTTTATCGGAGAACCAATAAACCGCTTGTGGATGCAAAATAGCCTTAACTTCATTAAAATCATGTGTATTTGTAGCTTGTATATAACGTTCTAATGCTTGTTGATGTGTCATCTTCACTCCCCCTGTTTAACAATATTATCCTAAAATTGGCTTCTTAGAAATAAAAATTGTTGAATGACCTTCTGCTTGGACAGCTAATGAAGAACACCTATAATGAAGTCAAAACTATAAAGATGGAGGATGTCTATGTTAGCTACTATTGAGAAACAATCCAATCGTCATGTTGCAACATTCAAACGACCACTGACACATTCAGTAGATGCCGTTTGGGCAGTGCTTACTAACAATGAAAGCCTACAAAAGTGGATGAGTAATCTAGAAATCATTGATCTTCGTAAGAACGGGAAAATACATTTTAATATGAATGATGGAACAGGTACCTTTGAGGAAATAACCATCACAGATTATGCTGAGAAAGAAGTACTAGAATTTGATTGGGGAACAGATACGGTGAGATTTGAACTATCTTCTACTGACGATGGTTCATTATTGGTAGTAGTGGAGACACTTCAAGAGCTGACAGAGCATACACCGAAGGATTTAGCAGGGTGGCATATATGCCTTGATATGTTAACAGATTTATTAAATAGCGTTGAACATCAATATTTCCCAATGGAAGAGTGGCAACAACGCTTCAGCGAATACAAAAAACTTCTGAATGCTGTAAAGTAAATACTACAAAAAATCCTAGAGCATCCATTACTCTAGGATTTCGACTATTGATAAAATGCTGTAGCTATGGCTAGTGCTTTTAAAGGGTCTTTGATTGAATCGAGTGTGTAAACAAGCTTTTCATCCTGCCACACAATTAAATTACCTGATTGATAGACATCTAGCTGAGCCATACCATATTGCCTTGGGATAGGCAGCATGTGACTTTCTAAATACTTTACTGCCTGCTTAGCTAGCTTAATACCTGCATCAGGATTATCAGTTCGTGTATGGGTGGCAATTGCCCATCGCCCTTCATTCCAACCAGTCCATAATGAGCCGGCACCTGCATCTTGATAACCTTTTATATTGTAACCAAGCTCAACCTCTTGCCCACCATTTTGATTAAAATTATCAAATGCTATCTGTGTACTTGCACCTTCCATACTTTTATATTGCTTGACGAGCAATCTTCCAATAACAGTCGCTGACTTCTTTAATCGAATATCATTAATTGGCATATTCTCTTTGCTCTCATAAAAGATAACTTCAACCTGGTCGCCCTGTGTCCTTGTTGTAGCTGTTAAAAATGCACCCTCTGCAATAGGTAACGTTGTTGGCATTTTTATTGGTACATCAAAATGAATCTGCTCCTTTATTTGTTGAAGAGCTTCAGTTTGTACTTGAACAATATCACTTTCATCCATATTAGACTGTGTTACAGATGTATCGGTTTCATTCTCATGTTCTTGATCATTCTTATCCCGTTCAGCACAAGCACTTATGCTACAAATGCTTAACAATAAAAAGAGAAATACTGCCTTTTTCATCATGTTAACCCCCCATTTCTCTCCATATTTTCCCCTGGAAAAGGTTAACTTAAACGTTTCAATTATCGAAGCTCATTGATCTGCTTCGTCAGCTCGTTAAACTTCTGGTCAAGCATTGCGTAGTCCTTATCTTTTGCTGTTAGAAAGCTTAGTTTGCCTAAAATCTCTTGCCTTTCCGTTTCTAGCTTTAAACGAAGTGCCGCTGTATCATCCACTTTTTCAGGTGTAACTTCTGTCCATTTTTTCTCGAGGTGCTGACTGTGAAGCTCCCAAACACTACTCGTAACTTTTTCTAGAAAGTATCGATCATGGGAGACAACAAGCAATGTCCCCTTATATTGGGCAAGTGTGTGCTCTAACTGCTCACGAGAAGGTAGGTCAAGATGATTTGTCGGCTCATCTAAAATAAGAACATTTTTATCCTCTAAAATATAGGCCATCAGCTTACACTTTACGCGCTCTCCCATACTCATTTTGCCTATGGCGGATGTCCAATGCGCCTGTGTAAATCCTAGATTCTTCATCAAGTTGCGGACTTTTCCACGCTCTTCAAATGTGTCTTGATAAAAATATTGCTCTGGTGTCTGATCAAGTGGTAAATCAAATACTTCCTGTGTCAGGTAACCAATGTTTGCAGCTGGTGATAGCCATACTTCACCCTCAGCTTCTAGCTTGCCTAAAAGTACTTTTAAAAAACTTGTTTTTCCACTGCCATTCTTTCCTGTAATGGCTATCTTATCTCCAAATTGAGCAGTAATATTAACATCGTTAAATAACGTGCGTTCACCAAATTTTAACGATACGTGCTTGATTTCCAGTAAGCGCTTGCCAACTCGTTGATTCGTGCCTAAAGAAAAACGAATCTCTGCTTCTGGCTCCACCGCCTCCACTCTTGTCTTTGCAAGCTCTGCTTCTAATCGCTTTTTCTTAGATTTCACCTGCGAATCTAAACGCTTTGCTTTCACACGATGGTACTCCTTAAAGCCTTCCAGTTTTGTTGACTGAGCGTGGCCCTTTTGTGACCAAGACGTCAGTTCCGACATTTGAGCCTCAATCCGATCTATGTTTTTTTGCTGCTTCTCGTAGGCACGCTGTTGTGTTAATCTTCGGTGCTCTCTTTCAGTCATATAGCTTGTATAATTGCCTTCATGTTCAATAAGACGCTTATCCTCAATAGACCAGATTTTTGTAGCAACCTTATCTAAAAAATAGCGATCATGTGATACCACAATGATCGTCCCCTTATAGTTTTGTACTTGTTTCATGAGAAATGCGGTACTTTGTTCATCTAAATGATTAGTGGGTTCATCAAGTAATAAAATTTGCGCATTCTGAGAAAAACCTTCTGCAAGACGCATTTTCAGCTTTTCTCCCCCACTTAACGCTGCAAATGACACATTGGGTACCTGCCATTTAGCCAGCAGATCAGCCTCTCTTGCGGATATTTCTAGTTTGTCAAAATGAGCTAGCTCCTGTTCAACAAATGAAATTTTTAAAGCCTGTGACTCCTGTATTGCTCCCTTAGTGGGCAATAATGCACCTCGAATCAATTGTAATAATGTTGATTTCCCAGCACCATTTCTCCCTATAATGCCGATGACCTCACCTTGTTTTACTGTGCCTGTCACATGCTCAAATAGTAATGTATCCTTTATTTCATAACGTATATCCTGTAATTTTAAAAGTTCCTTCATATTATCCATCCTCTCCAGTTGGAGGGACAAAAAAATCCCTCCAATTAATTTGGAAGGATTAGTCGCTACAATATCATACTCAAATAAGCTCCAAAATCTTTATGAAAACAATCTTTGGAGTAGCTAAATATCAGCAGCTGTTTGCTAATATAAAGCAATTCTTATGAAAAATGGGCAGACTAATCCTATTTTTGTTGTTCGTGAAATATAAAATTTCCTATACAAAAATTAAGATTAGTTATTCATTAGCCACCCATCTTCCCTTCATTTATCGTTACCGTCATTGTAACATCATTTTTTTAAAAATTAAACTCCCTAGTCTATCTAAAACATTCATAGGAGCGAATTTGATTTCTTGAAATGGTACGGAAATACCAGCCATATCTTCGACTCCATCGGAAGCCAGCAATGATTTCCCTTCCTACAGCTGTTGGGAAAAACCAAAAACTTCTACCACTATTCATCCAAATATACGTATTTCTAAACAAACAGGAACGTATACCACTTGATCCTACTCGCCAAGCTGGAATAGGTGGCGAAAAACCTGGCGGTGTGCTCATTGGCATTTGTCCTGCTGGAGGGGGTCCGAAATGACTTGGCCCAAATGACGTTGTTTCAAAATCATTATAATCTCCCCAACCAGGTCTTCTAAAATTATCTTCTCTAAATGGATTATTATACACACAAACCCTCCTTTTACATTATTCAATATATGTAAAAGGGCGATTAACCGTTGAGCCATTGCCCATTTATCGAAGGTAATCCATTTCCTATTACTGTATAATGGAAGGGATATTTTTCAAAAAGGAGTCCTTATGAAAAAATTATTGTTACCCTTACTAGCCATGCTTATCGCAGGGGGTATGTGGATGCTGCTTGCTAAAAATCCAGTATCTCCTTCCACTAGTATCCAAGCAAAACTTGCTGATGTGAAAGATTACAAATACTACTTAGATAAAGGCAATGATGCCATTGGCAAGAGCATGATGAAGTTAGATTTAGTGATTGTAGAACCAATTGAAATGCAACAGAAGTGTATCGTCAATGCTCAAAAAAGCGGTACTTTAGTGTACGGCTATATAAATGCGATGGAGGCAGACAAATGGAATACAGCACTTTATCATCAATTGAAAGAAGAAGACTTTTATCGAGACAAACAGGGTGAAAAAATGTATTTTGCCGAATGGGACTCTTATTTAATGGATATGACTTCTACGCACTATCAAGACATTTTACTAGCAGAAATCAAGAAGCAAATTGTTCAGAAAGGCTTAGACGGCGTGTTTTTAGATACGGTCGGTAATATCAATTCTTATTTACCTGAAGATGAGCAAAAGTGGCAAAATGAAGCCATGTTATCTTTTATCCAACAAATCAAAAAACGTCATTCCGATTTATCTGTTGCTCAAAATTGGGGCTTTCAAACACTTGCCGATTATACAGCGCCCTATGTTGACTTTATTATGTGGGAGGATTTTTCTTATCCTGTGGTAGGAAAAGATGAATGGTCACTCGATATGATGCAAAAGCTTGTCCAAATACGCAATAAATTTGGTACACAGGTGATGACAATTGGTTTTGAAGATGAATCAAAAAGCCGTGCTTTAGCTGAGAAGCATCACTTCAAATTCTTTTACAGTCCTGCTGGTTCTTACTATAATAGCTGGCAATAATCATAGCTTCCCCCTGACAAACAACTGTTTTTTTGGGGGATGTTTGTTTAAGAGCTCACCAGGGGTAGACTAAAAGAAATTCAGCTTGAGGTGATAGGATTGGATATGACGAAAATGTATGAAGAACAAAAACATAAGCATGAAAACCGCTTTCAGTATAAGCAGCGTAACATGTGGACAGGGATTTTATTCGGGCTTGGGATTGTGGCATTTATAGATGAGGTAATTTTTCACCAATTATTACATTGGCATCATTTCTATGATAAATCTACAGCTGCTGTTGGGTTAGTTTCAGATGGTTTATTTCATGCATTCAGCTTTTTTGCTACGATTGGATCTGCTTTTTTATTGGCTGACCTACATAGAAAACATGGATTTTGGCTAAAAAGATGGCTAGGCGGTATTTTTCTTGGAGCTGGAGTATTTCAGCTTTACGACGGAATCATACAACATAAATTCATGAACCTTCATCAAATTCGTTACAACGTTGAAATACTTCCCTATGATATCATTTGGAACATACTAGCGGCTCTTTTAATTGTTATCGGTATTGTCTTATTACTACAAACAAATCAAAAAGGACGATAGGAGGTGACGCATCTTGCATGCTCATGAAGCTCATGCTCAAAACTTTCCTATCATGGTTCAGCTACTACTCGCCTTGCCATTTTTTATCGCTCTTATATTGTATATCCTCGCTGTTATTATTTCGAATCAACATAAAAAACAATGGCCTCATTTTCGTACTATCTGTTGGATTGTTGGGAATGTCTGTGCTCTTATTACATTCGTTGGCCCATTGGCTTCTCTTAGTCATATCCATTTTGACGCACATATGATAGGGCATTTATTGCTTGGCATGCTTGCCCCATTACTTATAGTATTAGCAGCACCCATAACACTACTGTTAAGAACCTTACCAGTGAACAACGCACGTACTCTTTCTCGGATATTAAAAAAACCGTATGTTTGTTTTATTCGCCATCCAATTATTGCATCTATTTTAAATGTAGGTGGCTTATGGTTACTCTATACAACATCACTCTTCAACTTGATGCATGAACATATACTACTGTATGTATTCATTCATCTTCACATTTTTCTAGCGGGTTATTTGTTCACTATTGCCTTTATTTATATTGATCCTGCCCCACATCCATACTCTTATGTCTTTCGATCCCTTACATTAGTAATAGCATTAGCAGCTCATGCCATATTGGCAAAATTTATTTTTGCAAATCCGCCTCATCATGTACCAACCTCAGAGGCAGAACTAGGTGCTAAGATCATGTACTACGGTGGTGATGCTATTGAAATCCTACTTGTGTATATTCTCTTCTATCAATGGTTTAAAAGCACAAGGAATGCTATTCACCCCAAGGCAGCTACTTCATCACGCTAATCTCGCCCTGTTGATTAGAATAAATAGGATTGGATAATCCGCCAATCCTCTAGCTTTTCAGTGAAGGATTTAATGTTTTTTCCTGGTATTGGACTTGTTGATGGCATTTTTTTATAAGCTCGTCCATCTAAAAGCTCAAAGCCGATATGCTTTTTAAAAACCTCAAATGCTTTCGCTCCATTAAAAAGCACTAATTGGATAGTAGGGTATTGTTCAAAAAGAGTTTGAAAATCATTAGGCTTTTCATTGCGAATCGCTGCATCTAAGCTTCCTTCACGCTCACAGGTTGCAATCGTGTCCCAAAGACCGATTGCATTGCTTTTTAATAAGGCTATTCTCTCTGTATAATCATCTGGAATCGCTGTCTCTAATAACTCACCAATAATGGGCCAAAAGTGATTGCGTGGATTGCCATAATATTGCTGTTTCTCTAACGATTGTTTTCCTGGCATCGATCCAACAATTAACACCTTTGTTGCTGAATCTACGATTGGTAATAATACATTTTTTAATTCATTGGACACAACAATCACTCCTTTTCTCTATTGTAGCGGAAAATTCGAACCAACAAGTAAATCTTGGCTTGAAATGAACAAAGGATGGTGGTATGAATGATTTATTTTATATGACTGCACAATTTTGTAGCCTATACAGTAGCCTATCCAAGGTGGGAGGTCCCCCCCGTATAGAAATGGGCCATGTTGTTCGATTCCTTGAAGTTGTAAATTCGGTAAAAAATGAGTCTCCCATAAAGCTAAAAGTTCTTTATCTGAGTAGGATTGTATCCAAGGAGCTATCCACTTTTCTCCGTATAATTCCTTCACCACATCTTCTGCTAATCCTTCTAAAATAAGAGAATCCAATAAAGTCATATCCTCTAAAGTTTTTCTTAATATGTGTATACGGCAAACATGGTTATATTCATGAGCTAGTAAAGCTTGAAGTTCCTGCTTTTCTAAATCACCAACAAATAAAAAAAGCGAATGAGGATAAGCGACACCATTTTTATTGGTCATCGTTTGCTGCTGAGTAATCGGAAAAATATAAATAGGTATTGATGGTCCATTCCATTTCCTCTGTAAGTATAGAAACTCCTGCTGTACGCAGTCCCACACATTGTGCTTCTTTAATTTTTCAACATCGACTTCCTCATGCGGTAAAAAAAGCCCCTGTTGCTGTAATGTATAGTGAATTTCTTCGGGAAGCCCATCTCGAAATAGATTGACTAAACGATCACAAAGAATCGAGCATTGTAAGCTTGTTAGCTCATCCTTTCCAGTGGATTTTCTGGCACTTATAAATTCATTTAACCACTTATCTGTTGACACAACAGCCATATCATCACCTCTTCACAGCATATGTCTTGAATAGACAATCGGCTAGTGATAAATGCATTAAATCGCATATATTAGCTTGTAATGACATCGAAAGGGGGGATATGTGTGAATCCAACTGATGCTTATAGTCTTTGCTGTAAATATCATGGTAAACGTGTTCGAATCTCGGATTCATCTGGTAAAGTACATGTTGGAGAAATCACAAGGGTAGATAGAAGACAGGTATGGATTCTACCTGATAGAAGATATAGTGGTTACGGTTTAGGATTTTGGGGATTTGGAGGGTATGGAGGAGAAGGTTTTGGCTATGGAATTGCTTTAGGAACAATTTTAGGTATTGCGCTAGCTCCAATTATTTTCTTCTAACCCAAACCTTTTATTTAAATGAAAAAGAAGCCATTTCAAACCTTGTTGAGATGGCTCATTTTTCATTATTGAACTTGCTCTTGTTGCTGTTTGCTTTCAATCAACTCGGATATTGTAACAAATGTGTAGCCTTGTTTTTTTAATGCAGGGATTATTTCTTCTAGTGCTTTAATTGTTTGTGTACGGTTTCCACCACCATCATGAAATAAAATAACATCTCCAGGCTTTGTCCCCTTCATCACCTTTTGCACAATCTTCTTTACACCCGGCTCTTTCCAATCTTGCGTATCCTGATGCCAAGACCACATCACAACCTTGTAGCCGTCCTTAACAGCAGCATTAATCATAGCATCCGTGTAATTTCCACCAACGGGACGGAATAAAACTGGGGAAAAACCAGTAATACTATAAATCGTGTCATTTGTCTGTTGAAGCTCCTCATGCAATTTTTTGATGGAAATTTTAAATGGATGTGTATACGTATGATTTGCTAATTCATGGCCTTCTGTATAAGAACGTAAAACAAGCTCTGGATATTTTTCTGCATTTTTTCCAATAATAAAAAAGGTGGCTTTTGCATCATATTTTGCTAATAAATCAAGCACAGCCGCTGTGTATTTAGGATGTGGACCATCATCAAAGGTGAGTGCAACAATTTTATCCTCTGTATTGATATCCCAAACAACTTCACCTGTCTCCTCATAATAAGGACGACCTTTATCTGCGTATCCTTCCTGCACTAAAAATCCCGAGATGATTAAAAAGAAAACCATAAAAATGAATACATAAATACGTGTCATAGCATCACCTCCCAAGTCCGTAATCACAGAACTCCGTCAACTTACTATTTACGAATTGCAATGAAATATACTTGTGCAGGACTGTCTGTTTTCTCCTTTTAATTATTTCAAGAAAATTTTAAGCGTTATTTATAATTTTGAACATTATGTGAAAATCATTGAATAGTACTTTATTTTTTTCTTTATTGATGTAAAATAAAATCAATATTGATATATAACAGTTTTATAAAAAATAAAATGTTATGTAACACAACGAAAGGGATGACATATATGTGGGTTATTACAGTATTTGAAGAAAATACTTATCGCATGTTTGAGTATAGTTCTAAAAGTGAGGCAACAAATGCATTAAACAATTTTAAGCAAACAGCTTTGCTTTCTTATACAAGATAAAGAATAACGGAATCTATTCATCAGAGTAGATTCCTTTTTTGTTATAAATAAAGTGCCTCCCATGCTTCCACTAATCATCCATCCTATTCACTTTCATCCTTATACATCTAGCAACATGGTTAGTAATGATTTTTTTCATAAAAATGTCGAACACCTTGCTAGTTATCACCATATTTATATAGAGAAAAGGAGTGATTTCAATGGTGACAATTGAACCTATTATGATTAAAGGGCATTTCTTCACAGCAGTGGTTGTTCAATTACCTAAAACAACATTACTAACCATTTCTAATGATACAGGCTACATTATGTGTGGCGCTTTAGATGTAGGCCTATTAAATAGTCGCTTAGTTGATCGTAGAATTATTGCTGGTCGTGCAGTAGGCGTAAAAACGATTGATGAGCTATTAACAGCTCCATTAGAATCCGTAACATATGAAGCAGAGCAGCTTGGTATTACTGAAGGAATGACTGGCGTAGAGGCGCTTTTAAAAATGATCTAATTGGCTAGAAAAAAGCGTCAACTAGACGCTTTTCTTTTTGTCCACAAACCGATATTGAATAAGCAAATTCCCCATCTCCCATACTGTGGAACAAAGGGAGTTGTTGTTATGACTACGAGGCAACATTTTAAAATACACGTCATTTTACTTATTATCGTTTTAATTGTTTTCATCTGGTCTGTTATAAAACCATCCTCCTATTTAGATTGGCTAGCTGAAGTTAGTCCAGGAATTGTGGCAATAACAGTCGTTGTTTGTATCTATCATAAGTTCCGTTTCACCACATTTTCTTATATCATCATTGCTCTATTGTCGATCCTTACTTTTATAGGTGGGCATTATACCTATTCGGAAGTCCCTCTTTTTAATTGGATAAAAGAAGAATTTCATTTACAACGTAATCACTATGATCGCTTTGGCCATTTTTTAAAAGGTTTACTAGCCATCGTAATAAGGGAAATACTAATCAGGAAAACACCACTTGTAAAAGGAGCTTGGCTTACAGGTATTACAATCAGTATTCTGCTCGCAATTGCTGCTTTTTATGAAATTATTGAATGGTTAAGTACAAGAATCTCGAAGGGTAGTAAAGGAGCAAAGGATTTTTTAGGAATGCAAGGAGATCGATGGGATGCACAATGGGACATGTTTTTGGCCTTGCTCGGAACTATTTTAACTTTACTTTTATTCACAAAGCTCCATGACAAATTTTTAAAGAAACTAAACAAGTCATAAATATTTTTGCATAGCATGATTATATAACCTATGAAAGGTGGTATTAGATGTACTATGCACAGGTCAATCAACAAGCACATCATCATCCATCACGTACTATGACTGTAACCGGGAATGGACAGGTAATGGCTACTCCTAGCTCTACACAAATACAAATTGAAGTCCAAACACAGGGCAACAATGTGCAAGGTCCGCAACAGGAAAATGCGACGATTATGAATCAAGTTATACAATCACTCATTGCACTTGGTATTCCAAGAGATCAAATTCAAACTGCTAGTTATAGGATCACACCACTATATAATTTTGAAGATGGCAAACAAATTTTTAATGGCTATGAAGTAGTCAATGCGATTTCCGTCAACGTAGCGAATACCAATAATTTGGGCTTAATCATTGATACAGCTGTAGAAAATGGGGCCAATCGAATTGCCAACATTCAGTTCAAAATGGACCATACCGATGCTTATTATCAGCAAGCATTAAGTTTAGCGCTACAGAATGCTCAATTGAAGGCGAAAACAATTGCAGAAACGATGCACCTGCCTTTGCAACCACTTCCTATAGAAATTGTGGAAGAGCAGGCTAACACACCGATACTTTATCGCTCTATGGCTGTTTCCTCGGGAGTTACGCCTATAGAACAGGGACAAATCGCTATTGATGCTACTGTTCGTGTAAAATTTCAATACTAAAGTTAGGAGCCTTCCACTTCAACCGACTTCTTAGCAAAGGTTTTCAAATAAAGTAAAGGTGTTCACTACTCTTTATGGAGGGTGTTGTCACGCATCACTTTTCCACATTGAAAATAAAAATCCCATCTCCCTAAGAATACAAATATTGGACTATTTGATTGCTATGCTAGTATGAAAAAAGTAAAGACATTTTGCAGAATGGTTGATTGGAGTGGAGCCAGCGTCACTCCAAGGGGATTTAGCGTCACAGAGGAGACCCTGGAGCGAACGCTAGTGAGTGAAGCGGCTCATCGGACGCCCCCTGGAAAGGACGCTGGCGGAACGGAAATCCACCTCTCACCTTGCAAAGTTGCTTTTTCTGCCGTTGACAACCTCTTTTTGCAACAACATGGAGCCTTCCACTAGTCAAATAGCAGAAGGCTCTTTTTTATTTTACAAGTATATTTTTTTCAATAAAGATTTCATCATCCTGTGTTTTAATAACCATATCAAAATATTGGCAATATGGATGCATAAATAATTCATATTGAATACGTCGCTCATCATGTGATTGTTTTAAATAATTTATATCTGTCCCTCTTTCAAGCACATCACGACCCGATCTTCTCTTAAGCTCTGTAGCCCCATCCGTATAAAAATAAATCTTTATATCGAATAACTCCGGATCTATAAATGCTACACACATTCCTTCTACTATCGTGATCTGTTTTTTTGAAGAAATTAATGTGCTTTTCATATAATGGGTATCGATTGTCATTAAATCGAGTCCTGCTCTTATCATCTGAACATCTCGCTCCAATGATGGCAGATGATGAGCAGCGGGATGACAAGCCGTCATTTTAAAACGATGATGCTCATTTTGATATGTATAATCAAGCATTGTTTGTTTGCGAATATCCGAATCCACAATATACGGATCAGTATTCATATAATTCACTTCATCTTGATCTAAAGCATGTATAAGCTTTTGAGCAAACGTTGTTTTTCCAGCAGCCCCATGACCTGAAATACCGATTATAATCCTTTTATCCGCAAATTTGATCAATTCTAATATTTCTTGGAAAATTTTCTCCATCGTATTGTTGTCCTCCCTAATTAAAAAAGTATGATAGAAAATTTGCATCATACTTGCTGTACTTTAAAAATAATAACAAACAGTTACTATACTTAGAAGTTTCCATTTCCAAATTTTTATGCGTTAACTCCATATCATCTGTAGATTCGATCTAATAAAAACAATTTGACAGGTTGTCAGTCAATAATTATAATAAAAGCATCTTAATTGATATTGATTATCATTTAAGATGCTTTCACTCAATAATTAAATTTAACTTTCACAGTTTGTCTTAGGAGGGATAAATCAAATTTTCCATGAGGGACTCCGAATAAATGCTCGAATGTAGATTGAATGGCTTTAATTCTAGCAATACGCTCATCTTTATTCCATTTAAATAACGATGAATCTACCCAATGATGGATTGTCGATAGAAAAAATTCTGCTACTAGCGTTGGATTTTCAATGTGAAAGAGCCCCTCTTTATTGCCTTGTATATTTAAATCTGTTAGGAGTGGCGTAAACTGACAAATTGTTTGTACATGTAATATTTGACGCAGAGTAGCATTACTATCATGTTGTAAATATTTAAAGATTTCGACATGGCCTGTTGGATCATCGAGCTCATAAACAAAAATCCATGCAATTTTCTCATACGCCGTAAGTGTCTCATTATAGATGACTTCTGTAAATTCTTGCTTTATTCCTTTAAGTTGCCTATCAATTAATGCATTTGCCAATGCTTCTTTGGATTTAAAGTAATAGTACAGCGTTCCCTGTGCTACTCCCATCTTTTTGGTTATATCAGTAGTTGAGGTTTTTTCATAACCTTTTTCACTAAAAAGAGACTCTGCAGTATCTAAAATCTCATTTCGTCGTTCTGATGCACTTTTTGTTACTCTAATCATTTTCTGAACTACCCCCTTTTTTCATTTAAGCATTTGACTAATAACTAGTCAAATTATCAGAGTGAGAAGAAATATTGTGAAACATTATTGAGTGACTGTCAGTCAAATACTAATTTTTAGGAGGATTTAAATGTTAAAAAAGACCCTTTCTCTATTAAGTTTCACACTTCTATTGCTGATTCTAGGTTGTGCACAATCACAGGAAACTATTTCTGAGAAAAAAGACAATACAACTATTAGTGGAAACTATCCAGTAACACTAGATACTTACACATATGAAGGACAGAAAATCTCTCAGACTATCCCCAATGCTCCAGATAAAGTGATGGTCATCGGTTCAGCTGTCGCAGAGTTAATAGTTAAGTTTGGACAGCAAGAAAAAGTCGTTGGATTTGCATATAGTGATTTAACAAATTCAAACTACAAAAATGGGATTGAAAAACTACCTTTAGTTAGTGAAATGTGGCCATCTAAAGAGGCTATCATGGCTTTAGAACCTGATTTAATCTACTCTATTGCTTCTGCATTTCGTGAGGAATTAATTGGAAGTATCCCATCTTGGAACAACCGTGGACTTCCTGTTGTTTCTTCTACCAACTTTACAATAGGACGTAGTATAGATATTTACTTTGAGGAAATTCAAACATTCGGGAAGGTTTTTAATATAGAAGATAAAACAAATAAATATTTGACTGAACAACAAACACGCATAGATGCCATTACTTCTAAAGTTAAAGATTCTAAGGAAAAGCCTACTGTTCTATTGATAAGTGGAGCTAGAGGAAAGTATTTCTACTTCTCACCAAAATGGGCCATGATTGACGAGATGATTGAAGGTGCTGGAGCTACATATTTAGAACTTTCGAAAGAAGACTATATTGAACTTTCAACAGAGGCAATTATTGCAGCAAATCCAGATAAAATTATCATCACAGAATTCCAAGAGCCTAATCAAGAAAAGACAAAAAATAATTTAATGAATGATAAAAAGCTTCGAACTGTAAAAGCCATTCAAAATAATGAAGTTATGGCCGTAGAATATACAGGGGCTATAAATGGTGGCATTGAGATTGCTGAATTATATGAAGAAGTAGCTGAATTTATCCACCCTGGGGTGATAAAAAATGCTCAAAAGTAAATTTTCTTTTTTTACCCTACTTCTATTTTTGATAGTGCTAGTTTTCCTTTCAATAATTGCTTCTGTTTCCATAGGACAAGTCAGTATACCCTTTCTTGATTCTTGCAAAATTGTTTTATATCAAATTACAGGAATAAATATAGGTCATATAGATACAACTATTTCTAACATGACACTCGAAATCATTTGGCAAATTCGTTTTCCTAGAGTTTTATTAGCACTATTCGTTGGGAGTGGTTTGGCACTTTGTGGTAGTGTGATGCAAGCAACCATTCAGAATCCACTTGCAGATCCTTATTTACTTGGTATCTCTTCAGGTGCTTCACTAGGTGCAACATTCTCTATCATATTAGGATATCAGTTCAGCCTTTTTGGAGAATCAAATTTAATGATTTGGGCATTCCTAGGTGCTTTATTGGCAACTTTTCTAGTCTTGCTGCTATCAAGCATTGGAGAAAAAATGTCTGTTATTAAACTTATTCTAGCCGGAACTGTTGTCAATGCACTATTTACAGCTCTATCTAATCTATTTATATATTTTGCGAAGGATGCGGAAGGTGTACGTTCAGTATCATTTTGGACAATGGGAAGTTTGGCCACTGCTGATTGGGATGACCTGCCTTTAATTGCTACTATTATTATTATTATAGCTGTATTTTTCCTCTCTCAATGGCGGATTATGAATGCAATGCTTATGGGAGATGATGCTGCTATGACACTAGGTATTAATATAAATACTTATCGAAAAGTATTTTTAGTTATTTCTGCTGCTTTGACAGGCATTATAGTTTCAACTTGTGGAATCATTGGCTTTGTTGGGCTTATTATCCCACATATTGTACGCATCTTTACAGGTTCGAATCATCACCAACTACTACCTATTGTTATTTTAGTAGGGGCCATCTTTTTAATATGGACAGATTTATTAGCAAGGTCAATCATTCCTAACAGTGAATTACCAATTGGCATCGTGACCTCATTATTAGGTGCCCCAGTATTTATGCACATGTTAATAAAAAAGAAATATGGTTTTGGGGGTAACTAATATGGAATTAGATGTGGAAAACGTTTCATTCACAGTATCTGATGTTGAAATAATCAAAAGTATTTCGCTAAAGGTGAAAGAGGGACAATTTGTTGGCATTATTGGACCGAATGGTTGTGGAAAATCCACCCTATTAAAAAACATTTATAAAGTCATAAAACCCACTAGTGGCAAGATTTTTTTAGATGATATAGATATTGTTAAATCCTCTCCAAAAGAAATCGCGAAAAAAATGGGGGTCGTTGGGCAATTTAACAACTCTAATTTTGACTTTACTGTACGTGATATGGTGATGATGGGTAGAACACCACATAAAAAAATGTTGGAATCAGATACAAAAAATGATATTGAACTTGTGGATAACATATTACGAAAAGTAAACTTAGAGCATTATGCTTTAAAACATTTTTCTTATCTTTCTGGTGGTGAAAAACAACGTGTCATTCTCGCACGTGCCTTAGCTCAAGAACCAAAGTTTTTAATTTTGGATGAACCTACAAATCACCTAGACATTAAATATCAAATTCAAATTTTATCACTAGTGCAATCATTACAAATTGGTACACTGGCCGCATTACATGATCTATCTATTGCTGCTATGTATTGCGAATATCTATATGTATTAAAAAATGGTCGAATACTAACACATGGCAAGCCCGAAAAGCTACTAACACCTGCATTAGTAAAAGAAGTTTATGAGGTTGACTGTAGTATCTATCAAAATAATGATACGAAAAATATAGTCGTCGCGTATCATCCAGCTTTACCAAATCACTAAAGTTATTTTTGACTGACAACCAATCAATTAAAAGGAGGGAGTATCTATGAATCCAATTCCATCAGAAAAATCAAGCACGTTCTATTCATATAGATGGTTGGCATTAGCTGTGATATTACTTCCAACATTATTAATCTCCTTAAATACTTACATGATACAAATTGCATTACCTGCAATTCAAAACGACTTGCATATATCATTTTCTCACGCTCAATTACTATTTTCAGGCTATTCGGTTGGCCTTGCAACTGCTTTAATAATTGGAGGCAAACTAGGTGATATTTACGGTAGAAAAAAAATATTATGGATTGGCGTATTGTTCTTTACCCTTACTGCTTTCCTAGGGGGAATTCTTTCAAGCCCATTGCTATTAGTTGGGATTCGATTTGTTCAAGGCTTAGCCGCAGCCCTTATTCAGCCTCAAGTTTTATCAACAATCCAGGAAATTTTTCCGCCTAGAGAAAAAAATTTAGCTTTCGGCTTGTATGGTGCTGTCATTGGAGTAGCCTTTACCTTTGGCTTAATATTAGGAGGATTATTAGTTCATTGGAATCTATTTAACGGCGGTTGGCGAACTGTATTTTTTTTCAATGTTCCAATTGGCATGCCAGTACTCCTTTTGCTCCCTTTTATACCGGAGTCAACGGATAAGAAATCCAATCATATTGATTGGATGGGTTCAATTTTATTAATGGTTAGTATATTTCTACTTATTTATCCTTTATCCGAAGTCCAACAACAGGGATGGCAAACTTGGATTTTTAGCTGTCTACTGCTTTCATTTGTTGTACTTATTTTGTTCATTTATCTTGAGCGATTTAAGCAAAAACTTCAACAGTCACCTCTCGTAGACCTAAGTTTATTTAAGCATCGCCCTTTTGTATTTGGCATTTGTTCTGTGCTATCTATTTACTTAAGTATGTTTGCCTTTTTCTTTATCCTTAGTTACTTTTTACAATATGGTCTAACGTATGATACAGGAGAAACGAGCTTAGTTTTTCTACCAATAGGAATTGGATTTTTTTTAACGTCCATTGTTTCTTCAAAAATTATTAATAAATATGGTTTTATTGTTTTAAAAATGGGTGCATTATGTATGAGTATGTGTACTTTTTTACTTGTCCTTTTCTTATGGATGAAGCAATATAATTTACTCAGAACGGATGCAATAATCCTTTTATTCGTCTATGGTCTTGGACTTGGTCTTGCTACAACACCTTTAGCAAATGCCATATTGGGTAACATTCCAAAGATTCATATGGGGGTTGCTGCTGGTCTATTTACAACCTTTATGTATTTAGCAAATTCCTTAGCAGTCGCAGGTATTAGTATAGTATTTTCTTATTATTTAGGAACAAGTTTAGAGAGCGCTTCTTTCTTAAATTATATTCATGCTTTCACTGTAAGTTTAATTGTCATTGGACTGTTTTCTATGATAGCCTATATAATTTTGTCGCTTTATCATAAAATGATTTTAAAAATAAAAATAAAGCAACATTAAAATATACTATTTTGTATGACAAACTCTGAATTATTTCGAGCTTGTCATACATTTCTATTATTGCACATTCATTATTCCTGCCTTATTTTTTAACTCTACCCTATTTTCTGCTTCCCCCATTCTCCCCTCTATTGAGTCCTTAGTATTTTTTTCTATCTTTAATCCCTTTAATTTAACTGTGATATCTGATGATTCACTATTTGCTATCAGCATTAATGATTGCGGAGCAGTACGATATGAAACTAAAATATCCCCTGATTTTGTTTCTACAAATAAAGATTTTTCCTCATTCATTTCTTTTAATATTACTTCACCGCTCGTCGAGGAAATTTTCATTTTTGGACTCGAAACGCTAGTAATATAGCAATCACCATTCGTAGAAGCTATTGTTAATTCACTTATGTTACTATCTGTCATCTTTAATTCACCATCTTTGGATGTAAATTCACCTTTATCAGCTGATAGTTCTTTAATGACCTTATAACCAGAATCACTGGAGATTGTAATATCCTTTGTTGTTAAATGATTAATGTTTACATCTCCATAGCTATTCTTTACTCGAATAGTAGGCACTTTGTTCGTTAGAATGGCAATGTGTACGGTCCCTTTCTCTCCCAAGCTTACATTCTTAAAAATACCTTCCTCTCTATCATGCTGAAGAACACTAATTTTTGTACCATCCTCTTTTATTTCTACAGGATCACTTTGCTTCTTTTGTTTTTTTCCACTAATATCAATAACTAATTCCTCTTCATCTGTATCTTCTAATACAATATTCCATGACTCATTGTCTATTTCTAATAGTTGAATTTGCTGTACATCAAACGATTTTTGACTTTCAAAGCTTTGTTCTCCACTTAGTTTCAAGACAACTAAGATTCCTCCAATTGCAATAAACAACAGCAGTACCATCGTCGTTGTTTTCATCTAATCTCCTCATTTCACGTTAAATCCACTTTATCAACTTTGCGGTATGATAAATAACCTATAAAAAATCCTAGTAAACATAAAATAATGGGCACTGCCATAATTTGAAATAAACTGGAAGAGGTAGAGCCATCAGAAACTGTTGCGTTAATGACAAATCCAATTAATACAGCTGACGTAATGGTAGAAGCGGTTGATTTTTTTCGCATACCAAAGTACAAAGGTATTAAGCTTACACCAGCTGTCATAAAAGCAACCATTAGAGTCGAAGGAATGGTAGCAATCATTTCTTGTATGTCAGTAGGCTCTCCAAATAGACCCAATGTTGGATTTAAAAAATAAATTAGTAAATTGATGATGATTGTGGCACTTATGATGCTCATAAAACAAAAGCTGAAAACTAGTAGTAACTTAGATACTATAATTTTTTTCCTTTTCAACGGATATGAAAATAATAATTGTATGGTTTTATTTTTATATTCATCTATAACTAATCGGGAAAGAATGACACTTGAAAAGATAATAAAAACAATTCGAATTAAAATGTTCGTTAAGGACATAAAGTCCGTGTAA
Organism: Lysinibacillus sp. FSL K6-0057; assembly: GCF_038630885.1. Classification (NCBI taxonomy): domain Bacteria; kingdom Bacillati; phylum Bacillota; class Bacilli; order Caryophanales; family Bacillaceae; genus Lysinibacillus; species Lysinibacillus sp. FSL K6-0057. The sequence goes on from NZ_CP152047.1 coordinate 4,717,826, forward strand.
TTTAGAAATACCTTATCTCCTTCAGGACCCATTGCCATTAATGTCACAGCTACAAAAATACCAATTATGCAAATGATTAAACCCTTAAAATAGCCAGCCATTCGATTCTTTTTCCATTCGAGTCTTAGTAGTTTAAGCATGTTGAGCTCCCCCATTAATCAATTTTATAAAATACTCTTCTAAATGCTGTTGCTGCTTTTCAATACTATGAACCACAATGCCATGAGCAATAAGCTCCTTATTTATTTGAGATGATGAATTATTTTGATCAAAAATGCGTACTCTCTGCTGACTAACAATTTCATAGTTTCGAATCTTTAAATTCTCTAAGACATTCGTAGTTTTCTTTAAATCACCCACCGTAACTTCTAGATATTCCATGGTTTCCTTTCGAATATCGTCCATTCTTACTTCTTTTAGTAATTTCCCATGCTGAAGAATACCGATTGTATCTGCTATTGATTCAATCTCTGAAACAATATGACTCGATATTAAGATGGTGATGCCATACTCTTCTTTAAGTAGCACTAACAGTTCACGCACCTCTTTAATGCCAATTGGGTCTAGACCATTAATGGGCTCATCTAAAATCAAAATCTCTGGCTTGGTAACAATGGCACGCGCGATCCCTAATCGTTGCTTCATCCCTAAGGAAAATTCATTAATTTTTTTATTTTCGACACCTTGAAGACCAACTATATTGAGTGCTTCCTCAGCTGCCTCCTTTTCGTGAATGCCCATATATTTGCAATGCAGTTCTAGGTTCTCCTTTGCTGTCAGCCTTTCATAGAATTCGGGATACTCAATAATGCTGCCTATTTTGCTTAAATATTGATAGGATGTCTTCGTAATTGGTTGATTAAAGACTTTAATTTCACCCGAGGTCGGTTTTATTAAATTTAAAATCATCTTCATGATTGTCGTTTTCCCTGCTCCATTAGGACCCAAAAAACCATAAATCTCTCCCTGTTGAATGTTCATATTGACGCCAAAGACAATCCCTACTCCTTTAAAGCTTTTGCTTAATTGATTAATTTCTATAACAGATTCCACAGTTTTAGCTCCTCGCCATTTTGTTTTCGTTACTCTAAGCTTAATAAAGGAAAGTAAAAACAAAGTAAACACAACGGAAAAAGCCAGTAATATTTTAAAAGAAAGAGGATATCAAAACTAGAAGCTGTTATGATGAAAAAGAAAAGAGGGATAAAAATGGAAGCAGCAAATGTCTTAATCGTGGACGATGAAATTGGCATTTTGAAATTATTAGATATTACACTTCGAAAAGAACACTTTACAAATATTGATACTTCCTCAACGGGTAAAGGAACTCTACAGCTTGTAAAAGATCATCATTACGATGTTATTCTACTGGATATCATGCTACCCGATATTAGTGGCTTTGAACTTTGTACAGAAATACGTAAGCATACAAACACACCGATTATTTTTGTGAGCGCACGCTCCACAGATTTCGATAAATTGACTGGATTAGGCATTGGCGGCGATGATTATATAACAAAACCCTTTAATCCGTTAGAGGTTATCGCAAGGATAAAGGTCATTCTTCGACGTCAAAAAATGTATGAAGCTTCTCAGCAGCAACCAAGCGCTAAGTTCGATTTCGGCTATTTTTCCTACAATCCACAATCTGCGACGTTAACGGTTAACAATCAATATGTGGAATGTACCGCTAAAGAGCTGGAGCTTCTGCATTTCTTCTGTAAAAACCCAAATCGTATTTTTACAACTTCTCAGCTCTACGAATTTGTCTGGGGACATGATGTTTATGGCGAAGAGAAAACCGTTACAATCCATATATCGAAGTTACGGAAAAAACTTGGGGACGACACGCGTAAGCCTAAAATTATCGTTAACCTACGGGGGATCGGTTATAAATTTATCCCACCCAAAGAGGAATTATTATGCGAATAAATACTCGGTTTACATTGCATCTCGCATTGGGGATAATTTTGTGGATACTTTTTAGTGGTCTTTGCATTTTGATTAGTCTTGAATGCATTCTTCCTCTCTTTAAGAAATCTGTTAGTGAGGATTATGAGAATTTATTGGTACTATGGATTTTTGGTTTTAGTACACTCATATGCATTGCTGTATTTGGATGGTATTTTGGAGGTCCACTTGGTTTTATAATGAACTGGATTCAGCAGCTTTCACAGGAAAGCTACACACAACCAAATGGATTTTCTAAGGTCTATAACCGTAAAGGCAAACTCCGTATGCGCTTTATGCTCTATCAAGAAGTGCTACAATACCTACAATCTTTATCAACAAAGCTCAAGGCTGCTGAAATAGAAAGAGCGCAAGTTGAACAAGCGAAACAAGAGTGGATTGCTGGCATCTCTCATGACTTGAAAACACCGTTAACTTATATTACAGGCTATTCAACTCTATTATTAAATGAACAATATGAATGGTCTAAAGAAGAAGCCCATTCTTTTATTCAGGAGATTGCTGATAAAGGGAGTCATATGGAAGAACTAATTCAAGATTTAAGCCTCGTTATTCAGCTAAATAGTACAGACGGAACATTGCCTATCCACAAAATAAATCAGGATATTGTGGAATTTACAAAAAGAATTGTTGCTAATATAAGCAATTACCCACAAGCAGATGGATATAAATTACATTTCCAAACAGATAAAGCTTTCATAAACGTTGATTTTGATACAAAATATATGCAGCGGATCTTGCAAAACATTTTAATGAACTCGATTATCCACAATCCGCCGAACACCGATGTTTATACAAAGATTATTGATAGCGATCAACATGTTGAAATCCACATTGTGGATAACGGTGTTGGTATGACTCCCGATATACAGGATAAAATATTCCAACAGTATTATCGTGGAACAACAACAGATACTTCTTCAGAAGGCACTGGATTAGGTATGGCAATCGTTTATAAACTTATTCAAGCACATAGAGGCACCATCGCCCTAGAAAGTGAACTTGCTAAAGGGGCTACCTTCATTGTTACATTTCCGAAAAAATAGCAAAATCACCTCGTACACTATCGAGGTGATTTTTTATAACCTACGTTCACTTCTTTGATATTCCCCACTTCTTGTTTCTTTTCAACAACCCGCTCTTTCGACAACAAAAGAGCACAAAGAATAATGCATATCCCTATGAAATGTTGGATTAATAACGGTTCCTTCAACATCAAATATCCAAGTAGAACACCTACTATGGGAACAATATAATTACTAAAAGAGGCAAATAAAGCACCCTCACTTTTAATTAAAAGATTATAAAGCATATACACAATCCCTGCGTGGAAAATGCCTAATATAACAATGGAAACGATCTGAATCCCATCTATGCTTAATAGTAATGGTTGTTCAAGGATAAATGCCATTGGTAATAAAATCACAGTGGCAATTCCTAAAATATTTCTCATATGAACGATTGGCGAACCATCCTCTAACTTCTCCATTAAAATTAACGAAAATGCAAAGCTCAATGCTGCTAATAGTAGCAGCACATTCCCTAGTACTGTGCCTGAACCACCCATCCCTTGTGTTGGCCAAGAAAGAATGATGATCCCCAAAAAGCCTAATAGAATGCTAGCCGTTTGAAACGGACTAACTTTTTTGTTAAAGAAAAAAACAAAGAGCACTAACGTAATAATCGGGACCATTGCTATGAGCATAGACGCAATACTACTGGATACATATTTTTGACCTTGCGCAATGAGGACGAAGGGAATCACTACTTCAAAAATGGCAATCCCAATATATAATTTACTATTTGCTAAGTAGTTTTCTCTTTTCAAAAATAAGCTCATGATACTTAAGCAGATTGCACCGATTAAAGCTTTTAACAAAGATAAAGTAACAGCTCCCACATCATTCGTAACTAATGCTACGAAGAAAAATTGAGAGCCCCATATACAACTTATTAATAGCAAAAGGCTGTATTTTCTCATTGCACTACCTTCCTATGCCCAAAATAATTTGTTCCTATGACGCCAATAATGATGAGGATTCCACCAATAAAGTGATAAAGGTGAAAGACTTCCTGTAAAACCAAAACGCCTGCAAGTATTGTAATGAGCGTAGCAAAATTGCTAAAGACACTCATTTGGGAAGCTTCTAATTTAGATAACGCATAATTGGATAAATAGGACGTACCGAGCGAAGATAATAGCCCTAAATATAAAATCGCGATGACAAAATCAACATGTGTTAATGGCTGAAAAAATTCATTGATTGTACCATTCACCAAATGATTTCCAAGAGCCATCCCGTTAAAAATGACAAATCCACATAATGTCATCACATACGTTAAGGTCAGTAATGAATATTGCTTTGTAAGCCTTCTTGCAAACACGTTATAAAGCGACGCAGCAAGGGCTGAAAGTAAAATGAATCCACTTCCGATGACATTTCCTGTAGTCGCATTGGCTCCATTCATAATTAGCATGTAGATAACTCCAAGTACAGATAAACTAATGAAGACAAGCTGTCCACGAGTAGCTTTTTCCTTTAACAATAAACCTGCTAGTGCTAATGTAAAAATAGGAATCGTTGCTTGAATAATTCCAGCTTCAGAAGAGGAAATTCTAGCAAGCCCAAGCACTTGAAAAGTGAAAAAAACAATGGGATACAATATGGCTAACGGTAAAATTTTTAGTACATCATATTTTTTTATTGTTAGCTCATTTTTCGTAAATACCATTAAAATAACAATACCGATGAAGGCAAACGTAAAGCGATGGGCTAATGTATCAATTGGACTCGCCACTGTTAATGTAACTTTCACAAACATGAATGAAAGGCCAATGATAAATGCATACGAAATCGCTGCTATATAGGCTTTTCTTTTTTCTGACATACGATAATGCTCCTTCTCAAATCATTCCGGCCGGTATTGTTATCGTATTAAAAAGAGAACACATTGACGATATGAAAAAAACACATCTGTACCGATACAGATGTGCTGGAGGTTATATATGCTTAAATATGAATGGATTTATTCTCAGCTCCTGACTCAAATCCAAACAGGCTCTCTTCATGCAGGTGCAAAACTTCCTTCTATTCGCCAGTTATCACAACAATTTTCCTGTAGTAAGAGTACGATTTTAACATCTTTAAAAAAACTGGAGAATCAGCATCTTATCTATGCATTGCCTAAAAGTGGCTACTATGTTGTCGATCATCAGCTGCCCATCCAACCGAAAATGAAAAATTACATAGATTTTGCTACATCATCACCCAGTTGGCATGCTTTTCCATACCAAGATTTTCAGCATTGTATTAACAAAGCCATCGACACATACCAAGCAGATTTATTTAGATATGGAACACCAAAAGGCCTACCTTCATTAATAGAGGAAGCAAAAAAATTATTAGCAAATTATCAACTGTTTACAAAGGAAGATAATATTTTCATTACTTCTGGCGTCCAGCAATCCTTGTCTTTGCTAAGTATTATGCCATTTCCAAATGGTCGCTCAACCATTTTAGTGGAACAACCTAGTTACCATTTATATATGGATTATTTAAAAACCTATGGAATACCAGCAATCGGCATCAAAAGAACAACGGATGGCATTGATTTACATGAATTAGAAAGCATTTTCAGCAAACATGACATAAAGTTTTTTTACACGATGCCACGCCTGCACAATCCTCTAGGTACATCTTATAGCAAAAAGACAAAGGATCTAATCCGTAAACTTGCTTATCAATATAATGTTTACATTGTTGAAGATGATTATTTAGCGGATTTCGAGCAAAATTCGAAAATAGATCCCATCTATACAGATGATACACAGCAGCATGTTATCTATTTAAAAAGCTTTTCTAAAATTATGTTTCCTGGCTTACGTATTGGACTTGCCGTTTTACCAAATGTTTTGATTAATACCTTTCAACAGTATAAAAATACCACTGATATTGATAGCTCCATGATTTCTCAGGCTGCATTAGAGCTTTACTTGAAAAGTGGCATGTTTGAGCGTTATCAAAAGAAAGTCAGTGAAGCTTATGCAAGCCGAGCGAATCAACTTCAGCAATCTATAGCAACTCATCTGGCAGAGTATTCATCCTCTAAGGAAATCTGTATGCATAGCCATATCGTTCTACCGAGGCAGGTGAATACTAATAAGCTTATTCAACATTTGGCACAACAAAATATTTTGCTGGATCCTATAAACCGCAATTATTTAGATGTATTTTATCATGAACGTATTTTAAAAATAAATGTATCGAATGTAGAAGAATCCAAAATTGATGCTGGCATAAGGGAAATAGTGCTAGCCCTTCATAGCCCTAAACATTACTTCTAAAGAATAGCATTCATGAAACCTTATTGTAGCTCATATAATGAGACATCTTAAATGCTTCTATAAGGGGGATACAATGCAAGCTGAAAAATTACGATTAAGAAAAATTCAGCGTCTTGCTTATGAAATCATGGATGAGATGCACAAAGACAAAGACTGCATTGAATTGCACAAACTTATTCCAATCATCGATAATTTATCTCGCGCAATTGGTGATTTAACGGATTCCGTTGGTAAATACTCGTTAGATTATGTAGAAGAAAAAGTAAAAAATGCACATGCTCTTTTATTTAACAAAGAAAAGGTGGATATTTATTAATAAAGAAAGGGAAAAAGGGTAACCATATTTATGGCTACCCTTTTACATTAATGCGTTTCAGGTTCGAATGTTTTACAGTCTGTTTCTTCACTGTTGGAAGCATGTTGTCCCTTTTGGCTGACAACATAAATTTTTTCGGCTGTGCATTTGTTACCAGAATCCCAAAATGTGCAGTTATTGACTTCACAAAGAATTTCTTGTGCCATTGTCTCACACCTCCTCTTTGTTATCTTTAACAAATTCGAGGTAATCAATACGTAATTCAAAAAAGTCATCTCACGATTTAGTTAGTGCTGTCTGATTTACTCCATACTAAAGTCTAGATTAGTTGGATGATTCGATAAATGTTCTTGTGTAAGCATATTTGTAGAGGGTACCTTGTCGTCAACCTCCTCAAATCGAAAACCATCTGCCCATACCTTACCCGAACCAATTAATAACACACCAAAATAAATGGAGTCACCTTCTTCAGGTACGTCTAAGACAATAGAATAGTGATTCCATTCAGTAGAACCTATCACAGAACGCTGATTCATATTATCAAATTGAATGGTATCACCCGTACCATTGTCAATACGCATCCATGCACCACACTTTGTAGCGTCTGCCGTCTTTAAATAGCATGACATTTTCAAGCGCTTTCCTTTATAGTTAGTTGCCTGAAAGCCCTGCATCATCGTACCGAATTGTCCCTGATTTGCTGATGCAGTTGTGGAATACAATACGCCTGAACGCTTCCCTGAATGAAACACCTTGTCATCTGTATGAAATTTATATAATTCTGGATTCGCTCCACTCAACATCCAACCTTTAACCTGTTCAACTGTTTCCATGTAATTTTCCTCCTCCAACATATTTAGTGATTGCATCAATTTTCGGTACTTCCCTGGTGGTACAGCATAAACTTCTTTAAAGGCTCTTGTAAAAGCTTCTTGTGATTGAAACTGAAGTGTAAATGCAATCTTTAATATCGATTCATTAGAGTACATCAAATAACTCGCAGCCATGGCTAGCCGGCGTATACGAATGTATTCACCAATCGTAACTCCCGTTTCTTGCTTAAAAATACGACTTAGATGGTACTTCGAATAGCCAGCAGTATTAGGAAGACATTCAAGTGAAATTTGTTCCATCAATTGCTCCTCGATATAGGCAATAGTTCTTTGTGTTGCCTGACTATACTCCATGTTACTCACCTCATCTTTATCATACTGGAGAAGGAAACAGATTTTTTGATGGAGGTTGCTAAATTTAACTCAATCAATTATTTTTGTTGGTGTTGCTTCCTGCACAACAATGAGACCATCATAAGCTTCCTCAGGCGTCATTTTAATGGTATACAGCATTTGTGTCAGCTTATACCATGGACGAAAATCATCACCGATATTGCCCATTCTTTGCTTTTTGGATAGAATATTCGCCAGCTCCTTCGATTGTTTGGCAGCTTCAAAATCCACATAAAAGATGTTGCTATCGATGTCACTAAAGGCATCCACTAAAGCATTATGATGCTCAATCGTGTATTCCTTTCGTTCACCAGACCCATTTTGTGCTTGGAATGTATTTTTCACAAAGTCTGTGCCAATTGCAAAATATTGATCTTTAAAATGCTCGTTTAAATATTGTCCCATTGATTGATAGCCTGCCATCGAAGCAGAAGTTTTCTCAATATGACCATTATGAGCAGACATTAATACTTTATTGTGACCTTGTGTTGCTTCGTACTCAACAATCCATTGTAAATTTTCAGCTAAATATTGATCCCGTAAATTCATGTAGTTATCATCATTTAAAAATAATTGTGTACGCTGTTTCATAATTTGTGCGTATTGTGCAGCAAAGGAGAAGTCATCCTTTGATGATTTTTTCTCATATATCGCTTTGTTTGATTGTAAATCGTTAATTATTGTATCTATCGTTTTATCCAGCTCGTTTAGCTGACTATTTGATAAATCTCTCATCGTTTTATTGGAAACATGCTCTAGCTCAGTCGTGAATTTCTGCGCATTGTCAGCATGTACCTTGGCGTAATAATCAAGCAACCCTTTTTTGCTGTAATCATAGCGTTGCATATCATTGCCATAAAAATAAATTTTATCTTGTTCATCGACTGTCTGATTATAGTCATGCATCCATTGCACAAACTCTACCATTTGCTCAGTTTTGTAGATGCCATAGTCTAAAGCTTTTATAGCTTCCTCTGCTGTTCCAGCACCATTCATGATAAATTGATTAATCTGCTGGGCTCCACCAAAATCTCCTTCTAAGACAAAGACATGGACATTTTCATTTTTAATCATCGTCTCAAACAAATCTTTTTTTAACGTTTGAAATTCGATATTGCCATGTGTGGCTTCCCCAAATCCAATAATTTTCACTTCGTCAGGAATATTGATTTCTTTTATTTCACTAGTATATTGCGAGGCATCTTTTACAACCTCACCTTCTCCACATCCTGCTAAAGCTACTAGCAGTACAGATGCAGTTAAAAATCGTAAGCTTCGTTTCAACATTCTCATATCAATTCTCCTTTAAGGTGTTAAATGGCTTTGCGTTGGAAATAGTAATAACCTCCAAGGAAAAACAGGATGAATCCACCCCCTACAACTGTTAACAATTGCTCCCACGGCACAAAAAACACATCATCTGTTTTGCCACCTATATACATCATTGAAAAAGGTTGAGCCCACGGATAATATGGACCAACACGTTCAGAATTCACCGCTAAAATAGAAGGTAACGTAAATATAACATTAACAGCAAACGGTGCAGCAAAGCTTTTAAACATAATGGACATCCATAATTGCAAGGCTACTAATGGCAAGGTCGCTACCCAGCCTCCTACTATGCTTTTCCAAACAATTTCTATAGGAAAGGGATCTGTGTAACCCTTTACCATCCCAACAGCAAAGACAGAGCCTAAATACAATATCTGCATCGCCAAAACAAGCAGCATAACCAACACGTATTTGGCTACAAATACTTTCCCCCTTGTTACGGGCAGTGCCAAAAGCTGCTTCCATCCACCCGACTGATGTTCATACCTACAAATGAGACTGGTAAAAACACCTGAAATAAGAGGTAAAAATAATAGAGCGTATGTTAAATTCATCGAAAACAGAGAAATATACCATTCATTGATTTCAATCCCCTGTATGTTGTCTTCTAAATTAGCTGATAGACCAATGAAAAGCCCGATCATGGGTCCTGCCAAAATAATCGGTACCATTTTTGATTTACGTAACTTAAACCACTCAGCTTGAAGTAAAGCAATCATTATTTCACGTCCCTTCTTGTAAAATCAATCATGCCGATTACATAGAGTAAAATACCAATTCCTACGCCTAATAAGACATTGATTATCGGCTCATTCCAATGGTTCATCAATGATGGCCATTTCCATATCATCCAATCAGGTAGAACATAGGAAGAATAGGCAAAAATCACCCCGATAATGCCTACAGTTATAGGGATTCCTTGATTATAACTTACACTCGCAATCCACAATTGAAGAGCCAAGATAGGCAATGCTGCAAAAGCAGGGAAATAACTAAATTTAGCTAGCTCCATGTAAGGTACGGTATCACCTAATTTTAAAAACAGCCCAAAGCTCAACGTAAAAAGCATTAATAGCGTTGAAGCCAAAAATAGTAAGATAGCTAACAGCGTAAATTTCGACAAATACACGGTTAATTTGGAAACAGGTAATGCGATGAGCTGCTTCCAAGCATTGGTTTCATTTTCAATGCTCGCCATGAATGATGTGAGAATGACAATGCCCAAGACAATGGCAAGCGGTGTAAATGAATGCACGTTTAGTAAGAAATAGCCCCAATCATCCTCACTTTGCTGTAAGAGATAATCCTTTCTTACTCCATAATTGACCATTTGCAGAGCAACCACGCCTAAAGGACCGATGAGCGTTAGAAGCCATAATCCTTTGCGCTTGATTTTTAAGAAATCAGCAGTTAACAGCTTTCCCATCATATCCCCTGCTCTCCCATCGTCATTTGCAGGAATATATCCTCCAATGAACGTTTCTCTTCCTCCACTCGGAATACTGACATACCTTCCTGAACAAGAACTTTGACAATATGGGCAACCTTTTCATCTGAGCATTCTTCTAAGAAAATCACACCATCTTGATAGTCTGCCTTAATGCCATTTGCCAATAAGGAACGCCATCCTTTTTCGCCATTGTTCACTTTAAAGGTAACCTTTGGTTGGGCAAATCGGCGCATCGCCTCAATAGAATCTTGAAAAATCAATTTGCCTTTAGAAACAATTCCTACTTGTGTAGCCATTTGATCAATCTCTGATAATAAATGGCTGGAAATAATAATGGTCATGCCATATTCCTCTGGTAATCTTTTAATTAAATTACGAATTTCTATAATCCCTGAAGGATCGAGACCATTCGTTGGTTCATCTAAAATAAGTAATTCAGGATGATGTAGTAAAGAAGCTGCAATACCAAGACGTTGCTTCATTCCTAGAGAAAAACCTTTTACCTTTTTGTTGGCAGCTTCCTTCAAACGGACAATTTCCAGAACTTCATCAATTCGAGATTTCGGTACACCTAGTATTTTTCTTAGTGCCTCCAGATTCTCATATGCCGTCAAGTGCGGATAATAGGAAGGGTTTTCTACTAATGAACCAACCTTCGCTAATATTTGGATGCGTTCCTTGGTAATATTCTTTTGAAAGATTTTAATTGTCCCCGAAGATGGCTTCATTAAACCAAGAAGCATTCGAATTGTAGTCGTTTTACCTGCCCCATTCGGTCCTAAAAATCCATATATTTCACCTTTACGTATTTGTAAGTTCAAATTTGATACAGCTTGCTCTTTCCCAAAGCTTTTTGATAAGTTTTGTGTTTGTACGATATATTCCAATGTCCTCACCTCTTTAACTATCATAAAAAGGGAAGTTTAAAAACAGGTATGGGCCAAGTTTAAATTTTGTTTAAAAAATATTTCTAACATAAAAAATTCTGCGAAGCATTTATTTCTCAAGCTTCGCAGAATTCTTTATGATGACTTTTGTGCCGGAATGATCGGAATGGAGATCCCATTCTAGATGCATGCCCCTTATCATGACATCAACAATCGATAAGCCAATTCCTGCACCCTTTGCATTTGATTCATTTTTCATTCCTTGCCCATGATCCTCAATAATAAATGCTGTATAACTCTCCGTCGATACCGTTTTCACGCTTATATATTTCCCGCTATTCGCGTGACGCAGTATATTTTGGAAAATATTATCAAATACTCGTCCTAACCATAATGGATCAACACGCCATTCAACTGGTTCAAATGCCTGCAGTTCAATATCGATGGTGAAACCTTCTCGCTCAAAAACTGGGTACCATGTCGTTAGGTGTTCCCGCACAAATCGAATCACATTGATGTCTTTCGGTTCAAATTTATATTTACTTGCCATAAGCAATGTGTAGGACATCAAATTTTCAATTAAAGCATCAATATTCACTATGGATGTTTCCATAGCCTTTAATGCCTGCTTCCCGTCCTCTGATAATGCCTCTTTACTAATTGAATAGGATTGTGCTCTTACTTTCGTTAAAGGTGTCCGTAAATCATGTGATAAATTAGCAATCAGTTCACGTCTTAGTTGCTCTTCTTTTTGTTGGCGTTGCTTGCTTTCTCGCAGCTCGCTGACCATTCTATTAAAACTGTGCTCCAGTTGACCAATTTCGTCTCTCTTTTTCACATGAATTTCAATAGGTAAACCATCTACATCACGTATCTCCATAGCTTCTTGAAGATGTAATAGTCTTTTGCGAATTCCCTTGAAAAACAAAAGCGAAACCACAATAAAAAATAGAATAACGGCAACAACACCAAAAAATAAAAAGTTCCCATAGTTATCGTAGACCTTAATAAGCGGAGGATTAAATGCTACTCTTGAAATCTCTAGTACAATAAAGCCATTTGACATATCATCGTCTAAGAAGGCTATAACAGTAAATGGATCGCCTCCATAGCGCTCTTTTATAAATTGGGTTGTATAGGCTGGTGTCCACTTTGCTGGCAACTGCTCCTTTACATTCAAAGTAGTCAGTAAGTTCCCCTCCTCACTTACCCAAAACATAGAAGCAGTAGGAAATTGCTCTTGCCACTTTTGAAAAAGCTGCGTAATAGTATCATCTGTCACATTGGTCATATTTTTAGCCTGAGCATGCCATTGCTTTTCAATATCACTTTCTACGAGAACTCCGCTGGAAAATTCCCCTGTCCCTGTTTTTGTAATGCCTAATACGAAAATAGCAACACCAAGATAGGAAATTTGAACAATGGATATGGCGAATAAAATAATGAGCATATATTTCGCTAATAATGATCGAAAAAATTTCATAGTTTCACCCTATAGCCAATTCCTCTGATTGTTTCAATAATCATGGGCTTTGCAGGATCTATTTCTATCTTTTCTCTTAAGTACCGTATATGCACCATCAGGGTTTTATCACCTTCTATATAGCTCTCACCCCAAACCCCCTCATAGAGTTGCTCCTTCGTTAAAATTTGATTTAGGTGTCGTATAAAATATTGCAATAAATAAAATTGTTTACCCGTCAAAGGAATTTCTTCTTCATTTATCGTATTGATAATTCGCATATCTTTCGTATAAATTTTAAGATGCTGCAATGCCAGTACATCATCATTTTTTTGATATCTTCTCAATAATACTTCCAGCCTTGCTACTAGCTCATCAGGGTGAAATGGCTTTGTTAAGTAATCATCAGCAAAATGTAGCCCTTCAATTTTATCTTCAACAGCCGTTCGTGCTGATAACATTAGAATTGGCAGGTCTTTATTTTCGCGTTTAATTCTTTTACCTATGGAGAAACCATCCAATCCAGGTAGCATCACATCCAATATAGCAATATCTTTTGTGGTAATGTGTTGCTCAAGACCCTCCCCCGACTCTAGCCACGTCACATCATAACCCGTTCAGTTAATTCCTTGCTTACCCATTGTCCGATTTCTTTTTCATCTTCTATGTATAATATACGAATCAATGTTTATCCTCCTCGTTGATGACCTAAACCTATATTAAAATACCATATTTTTCATGATATCTTTAACTAAAACATAATTGCCATACATGGTTATTATATGGTAAATACTATTTGTTTTCTTAGAAAATTTGATAACGTAGATTTATTGCGTAGAAATAAAAAAACGCAACTTTTAATAGCTTGTAAAAGTTGCGTTTTAGAGGTTGATATTATGCGTGATTTGATGGAGTGGATTTCGTAAACATATTACCGATATAGAAGAAAATAGCTGATGATACAATACCTGCTACGACAACAGATAACTGAGGCGCATATTCATTTACCGTTAATGCAACAAGCGCTCCTAAGCCCCAAGAGATGAATGATAAAGGCTGCCATTTTTTCGTCTCATCATTTTTTCTCTTTAAGACAAGCTGATCCATAATAATAATAGTAGCAATTGGAGGTACAATTAAGCCAAGTAGATTTAACCACGTTTGGAAGGCATTCCATATACCTGAAATTGCGACAATAATTCCGATTATACCAAGGACAATTGTTAGTGTTCTCATTTTACCACCAGTCATATGAGACCATCCTACAGCACCGTTGTACAAGCAATGTGTACAACCTACACCTAAATTTATAAATACAAAGAGTATAGCTAAAATGGAAAGAAACGGACCGGCATCAGCTAAGATCATAATAAAGTCTCCGCCAGTTGCTTCTGGCTGTAACACAATACCAGTTGCTACAATAATAGCTCCTATTACTTCTGCTAGAAATTTTGAAATGGGGAATGCTGTAAATGCGGCAAAGAATCCTTGTTTCCCGTTTTTTGCCCATCGTGTAAAATCGGCTGTCATTGTACCTGAGTCAGTAAAAGTGGCAAAGACCATTGTTACTGCTGCTCCAAAGGATAAAGCCCCTACACCTGCTATTGGTTGGAAATGAATAATATCAGAAGAACCATTTTTAAAGGCAATGACTACTGAGACAATCCCTAGAATGAGATACATGGGTGCTGCAATATAGCCTAAAATTGTGAGAGCTTTAATGCCAATAAAAGTGGCTCCAACATAAAGCACGCCACCTAAAATCGTCATAAATAATAAGTTGGCTCCAAATGAACGAAACATTGTATCGCCAGTAAGGCCTACCATTAATGCAAACCACCCAACTACAACGGTTGATAGTAATCCTGAAACTGCTAAATAGCCTAGTTGACCAAATGTTCTTTTTGCGGAAATAGCAAAGTTTTCTCCTGTATTCCCAGCCAGATAACTCAGTGCTCCAACAATAATGCACAATAACAGATTACCCGTTAGAATTGCTGCAACACCCATTTTAAATCCAAGCATTGCTGTCACAACACCACCAATAACAGCACTCGTTAATACTAGAGGAAAGCTATACCAAACCGCAGAAACAGAGGAGAAGCTTTTTCGATATTCTTTTGGTACAGCCGTGTGTTCAAACTCTGGATCTAGTCCTTGTTTTTGATCATTAGTTATCGTTGACATTGGTTTCACTCCAATTTTTTATGTATTTAAGAGAAAGCACTTAGTATTTCAATCATTTGGAGAACACTTTCCTTACCACTTAAACATCTTAGAACCCGCCTATTCCCTCATAACATTTATTAATTGATTTGATCACCCCTTCCCTACGTATGTTTCAGTACTTTATCCGCGGATAATAAAGCGCTTTCATTTTCTATTTTAAAGATTAGTCAAATTTTGTCCCTGTACAAACATTCCGAAATCTCATTAGATAATTTGGTATATATGCACAATTTTTTTAAGCTGAAAGTCAGAATTTAGACATAAATGAACATTATTTAAACAAAACAAAGTGTAGAAGCCCATTCAGGACTCACTACACTTTGCTTTTCACACTTGTTATTTTGCTCCTGCCTGTATAAGCATCTGACTCACTTCTTTAAAGCCACGCGACTGTGCGTACCGAAGTGGTGTGATTCCCTTTGCATCAGCAATATTTACATCAGCACCATGCTCGATTAATAGCTGTATTGTTTCTTGATATCTTGGTCCACCGTCGCCGTAGTAGATTGCTTCCAACAATGCAGTCCAACCTGGTTTATTGATGTGGTTCACATCTACGTCTGTATGCTCAAGCATCTCTCGAACATTCTCCACATAGCCATGCTCTGATGCAGGAATTAAGGCCGTCCCACCAAATCTATTTAAAATAGTAGTGTCTGCACCTACTTCAATCGTTAACTTCAAAATTTCTAAATATCCTTCTGCTCCCGCATATAAAAAAGGACTGTTTTCAATATTATCTTGCTTATTGATGTCTGCCCCATGTTCAATTAAAACCTTTACGATTTCCGGAAAATTTCTATAGGTTGCAAGCATCGCAGCCGTTCTTCCTTGTTCATCGGCAATATTTATGTCAATTCCCTTATTTAAAATCTCCGTTATTTGCATAACATTCCCCTGTGCCACTGCATTGAAGAATTGCTTTGTTATTTGGACTTTTTCAGATTCAGATAATCTATTAAAGCTTTCAGTCGCTAGAATTTGAGTGATTTCTTTCAAACCTCTTTTCTCAGCTTGTTGTAATGGCGTCCTACCCTCTAAATCGGCTATCCTCATATCCGCTCCATGGGCAAGTAAAACTTTTACTGTATCTTGCTGCTTTTCCCCAGCTTCACCTAGAACAATAGCTTCCATAAGCGCAGTCCAACCTAAATTATCAACATGATTCACATCTATTTTTGTTTGTTCCAAGAGAAATTTAACTATATCCACATAGCCATGCTCTGATGCAGGAATCAATGCTGTTCCTCCATAACGATTGGTCAGTGCTGGGTCTGCTCCCACATTATTTGTAAGTTTCAAAATATCTATGTAGCCTTCTGCACCTGCATACAAGAAAGGATTGTTCTGCATATCATCATGAATATTAACATCCGCTCCAGCATCAATCAGAACCTTAGCCATTGCCACATCATTGTTATAGGTTGCAATCATGAGTGGTGTACGCCCTTTTGTATCTTGTATATTCAAGTCAATATCTTCTTGGGTGATTAGTTTATTGATCTTAGCCATATCTCCCTGCTCTGCTGCTTGAAGTAGTTGATCACTCACTTCAATTACCACTTCAGTATCATTATGATCGTTAGGAACACATGCTTGTAGCCATAAACCTATTGCTAAGCATGCAATAATCCATTTCTTCAACATGTAGATGTTCAGCTCCTATTTTAAATCATCCGCTTTTTGCTAGTGTATTGAACTTTTATGTTGCAAACGGTCTTCATTCTTCATTCCTATTCGTTTCGTAGCAATCGCACTACTAACGATTAACACGAGCGCACCAAATAAATAAGGTAAATTAATATGGACATCAAATAAATATCCTGCTAGCACTGGTCCAAAAATTTGACCGAGGCTCATATAAGCATTATTTAAACCTGCAACGAATCCTTGTTCATTCCCTGCTTCTTTCGACAATAGTGTATTAATGGTAGGACGCAAAATATTATTAAACGAAAAATAGAGCATGGTTATCACCATTACATAGAAAAAATTAGCTGATAGAAGCAAGAGTACAAGCGCTGAAGCCGAGAGAAGAAGCATACTGCTAATAATCCGCTTTTCTCCAAATCTATTCGTAAGCCAGCCTGTTAATAATAATTGAGTCACTGTTCCCCCTAAGGAACCAATCATAAATAAAATGGAAATCTGTCTAGTTGTAAATCCATATTTCTGTGTTACGACTAATGGATATGCTGTTTCAAAATGAGCTAATCCAAATGTCAGTGAAAACACCATAAATAGCAAAATAAAGTACGGTGATTTGATAGATTGAACAAGCTGTATAAAAATGTTTTCTTTCTTGAAAGTAGCTTCTATTTGTACACGAGCTTTTTGTGATTCGGGCAATATCACTAGACAGCTCATCGCAGCTACAAGACCAACAAGTGCCGAGGTAAAAAATGGCGCACGTGTACCTAATTCTGCTAAAAGCCCTCCTAACCCTGGTCCAACAATAAATCCCGAAGACATAGATGCACCTAAAAAAGACATGGCTCTCGTTCTCTTTTCATCCGAGGTAATATCTACAATATAGGCCATAATAGACGGAACTAATGCCGCAGAACCCATCCCTCCAATAAACCGTGCCACGAGAAAAATAGTAAAATTGCTTGCAAGAGCGCCAATTAGATTGGATAAGGCAAATAATAATAAGCCAACGATAATCATTGGCTTACGACCATATCTATCAGCAATATTCCCAGCTATAGGAGAGAATAAAAATTGCGTTAAACCGAAAGCAGATACTAAGTAACCTGCTGCTTTACCACTTGCTCCAAATTCGATTAAAAGCTGAGGGAGAATAGGTATGACAAGTCCTGCACCAAGCATCGCAAGAAACATATAAACCAATAAAAGTGAAAATACTGTTTTAGTTTGCATTGATTTTTTCTCCTTCACGCTTAGGTGCATTGGTCTAATTTCTAGTGATAAAAAAGGAAAAGCTCTCCTTTTTTCTTTTCACTAACTATGCTAACATGGCTTTAACTATATGAAAAATATTAAAAAAATATATTTTACTTAGGTTTTACCTATAATAAAGAGGTGTTTAGGATTTGGATATTCGACAGCTACGCTATTTTATTGCAATTGTTGAGGAAAAGAAGATTTCTGCCGCAGCAGAAAGGTTACATATTTCTCAGCCACCATTAAGCCAGCATTTAAAAACGATGGAGGAAGAGCTCGGTTCAAAATTGGTAGAAAGAAGCGGGAAATATTTCGAAGTAACTGAGGCGGGAAAGACCTTATATAAATATGCATTGCAGGTTGCTCAATTAATGAAAGAGGCAGAAGCAGAGGTTAAGGATGTTGGATTAGGCCTTCATGGACGATTGACATTAGGCATTAATACATTTTCAGTTGTTGAGCTGCCCCAATTGCTACAACAATTTCAACAACATTATCCAAAGGTGACCTATAAAATTCAACAAAACGAATCTTCTTATCTTTGTAAATTAGTAAGGGATCGTGTTGTAGAACTTGCCATCATTCGCTTACCTTTAGAATTAGATGATTTCTCTGTTCTTCATATGTACTCAGAACCATTTTACTTTATACAGTCCAAGAAGTTCGACTTGTTAGAACACGATGTTTCTTTAGCTGAAATACAAAATTGGCCAATCCTTTTACCAAGCACAGAAGGGTTAGGCGTACATTATTCGATATTAGAAGCATTTTCTCGCTTCCAGTTGCAGTCCCATATTGTCGGAGAATGTTCAGATACGGCACTGTTAATGAACTTAATTGCTTCTGGCTTTAGCTCCTCTATCGTACCTGAAACCATTTTAAAGCAATATGAAGATTTACCACTTCATGCATACAAAATCCCATCAGCAGAATTATCCACTTCCGTAGGACTTGTATGGCTAAAGAATCATTACTTATCCAAAGCCGCTCAAAATTTTGTGGATTTAATGAGGGAGCACTATTGTTAGCGGTTAATAAAAAAGAGAGCAAACTAGAAACGTTAGTTTGCTCTCTTTTCTTAGTGTTGAAAAACAAAACAGTCAATTGAAAGGTAGAAATGGATTTCCGTTGCAGGCTACTTGCTTTCCTGTGGGCGAGCGCCGAATCGCTTCCTCCGCTACCGCTCCGTTTAGAGTTTTGCCTGTCTCGCTATCCCACGGGAGTCAAGTAGCCTTCCACTCCAATCCACAAAAATGTTACCTTTTTAGCCAAAGGTTTTCAAATAAAGTGAAGGTGTTTACTACTCTTTATGGAGGGGTGTTGTCACGCATCACTTCTCCAATAAGAGCTTATCCCCTCTAAAGAATACAGATAAATCAACCTCTCACCTTGCAAAGTTGCTTTTTCTGCCGTTGATATCATCTTTTTGAACAGTTATTGAATAATCAGCATATCATTCTCATCAAACTGCCACATGTCGCCATAGGCAACCTCCCAATAGTAGCCATTTGGATCTTGAAAATAGCCACTATAGCCACCCCAGAATACCGTTTCGGGCTCTTTAACAATTTTGGCTCCGGCCTTTTTTGCTAATGCAAAGACTCGATCCACTTCTTCTTTTGATTTACCATTATAGGCAAGAGTGATTCCGCCAAAGCCTTGACTAATTTCTGGTGGATTAGCTTCATTGATATCTTTGACCAAGCGTTCAATTGGAAATAACGATATTTTTGTTCCTCCATTATTAAAGAACATAACATCGGGATTCGTCTCCTCTCCGTATACCACTACTTCAAAGCCAAGCCCCTCTCGGTAAAAAGTTAAAGACTCCACCATATCTTTTACACCTAATGTGATTAAATTTAATCGATTCATCTTCCAATCCCCTTTTTAAAGTATTACTATTTAAATTCTCTATCGAACATACATTTCCTTTTATTACTCCAAGAAAAATATTCGTTTACTTCTGTCCAAATACTTTTTATAGACCACTCAATTTTTTTTACTAGTAGTTAAGACCAATCAGGTGTTTACATTTTTATTTAATAGCTTCATTAATAAATATTTTTATTCCTCTAATCATTGTCAGCTCACAAAAGTTACCTCTACGTTTCTATGACACAAAAAAGTACGTACTTTTTTTGAGGGTATGTTAGCAGCATAATGAGTAAGCAATCAAACAATCACAAAACATGGAGGACTAAAAATGATTACTCATTTACAAGATACAATCACTTTAAATAACGGCCTACAAATGCCTGGTATGGGTTTAGGGGTTTTTCAAGTAGAGAATGATGCTACTGCTGAAATGGTTAAAAACGCTATTGAGGTCGGCTATCGTAGTATTGATACTGCTGCTATTTATGGCAATGAAGTTGGTGTAGGGGAAGGTATTAAACAGGCATTAGCATCTACAGGCTTACAGCGTGAAGACTTGTTTATAACATCAAAAGTCTGGAACGACGGATTAAGCTATGAAGAAACCATTATGGCATATGAGGAAAGCCTAGAAAAACTAGGATTGAACTATTTAGATCTTTACCTTATTCATTGGCCAGGTAAAGAGAAGTATGCTGATTCTTGGAAAGCGTTAGAGGACTTATACGATCAAGGAAAGATCAAAGCAATTGGTGTATGTAACTTTACTGTTGCGCACTTAGAAAATTTACTATCATTTGCTCGTGTTAAGCCTGTTGTGAATCAGGTGGAATTCCATCCACGCTTACAGCAAGCTGAGCTTCGTTCATTTTGTGACATGCATGATATTCAGCTTGAGGCTTGGGCACCTTTAATGCAAGGTGGACTTCTTGAAGATGCAACAATTTCGAAAATCGCAGAAAAATATGGAAAATCGAATGCTCAAGTTATTTTGCGCTGGGATATACAAAATGGCGTAATCACGATTCCAAAATCAGTACGTAGAGAGCGTATGATGCAAAACGCGGATATCTTCGACTTTAGCCTAACTAACGAAGAAATGGCTTTGATCAATGAGATGAACCTGGAGCAACGTGTTGGACCAAATCCAGATGAATTTGACTTTGCTTTATAAGCACTAAAAAGGGAAAAGAGACTGTCTAGTATGTGACAGTCTCTTTCTCCCCTCATTATGATGTTTGCTGCATAGCGATATCTTCATCACGTTGTTTTAACAGTACATCTTCACCTTTATCCTGTAATAATTCAACATGTTTTTCACCCCAAGTGCAAAGCATGTTCAGAATAGGTTCCATCCCTTGTCCATAGGGTGTTAATGAATATTCAACTTTTGGTGGTACTTGATTGAAGACCTTTCGATTGATTAATCCAGCCTGCTCCAGTTCCCTTAATTGACTAGTGAGCATTTTTTGTGAAATACCTGGAATCAATCGTCGAAATTCATTTGTTCGAATTTTACCATGGTGGTTTAAATGACAAAGAATAACCGGTTTCCATTTACCACCAATAACTTCTAGCGTAGCTTCAACACCAATATTATAAATTTTTTGCATCGTAAACCTCCTGTAATATTCAAAAGTAACTAAAAGTACTCTACATGTCTTTTTGGTATGTATGAATATTACTACACACAATAAAAAAAATCAAAGGAGTAGTCGTAGTATGTCAAAATCAAAAAAGCCAAATGCTAAATTAACCTTGCTAGCCCTTGCAATCAGTGCATTTGGTATAGGGTCAACTGAATTTATCAGCGTAGGGCTTCTACCATTAATTACAAATGATTTTGGTATCTCTCTCAGCACAGCTGGCTTAACCGTTTCTATATATGCACTAGGGGTAACTGTTGGGGCTCCATTATTAACAGCCTTAACATCCCGCCTTAGTCGAAAAACTGTATTATTGCTTGTCATGACCATTTTTATAGTGGGGAACTTAGCAGTCGCTTTAGCACCTAATTTCGCTTTACTATTAATCGGACGTATTATTTCAGCATTAGCACATGGTGTGTTTATGTCCATCGCTTCTGTTATAGCCGCCGATGTAGTGGAACCAAATAAACGAGCAAGTGCTATTGCCTTTATGTTTACAGGCTTAACTTTGGCTACTGTAACAGGTGTTCCACTTGGTACATTTATTGGTCAAGTAACAGACTGGCGTATGTCATTCATCTTTATCGTTGTAATTGGAATCATCGGTTTAATTAGTAATGCGATTTTAGTACCTAGCCAATTATCAAAAGGCAATCCCATCTCTATTCGTGATATCGGCAAAGTGTTAGGCAATATTCGTATGATCTTAATCCTGTTCATTACCGCAATTGGATACGGTGGTGCCTTTGTTGTCTACACATATGTTTCACCTATTTTAGAGCAATATATGGGGTATTCTCCTCATGCAGTAGTCATTATTTTAGTGGTCTATGGTATTTGCGTTGCGATCGGTAATACATTAGGTGGTCATTTTGCTAATCATAATCCGCTACGTTCGATCTTTATTATATTTGTAGGACTCGCCTTGGCGTTGCTTGGCATTGGCTTCACGCTCGAATCACCTATTATCGGATTAATCATGGTATTGGTAATGGGCTTATTTATGTTTATGAATGTACCAGGATTGCAGCTATATGCTGTGCTACTGGCTGAAAAATATGTGCCATCAGCTATTTCTATGGCTTCTGCATTAAATATTTCCGCCTTCAACATTGGTATATTTTTAGGATCATATATTGGAGGCTTTATTATTCGCCATCAATCATTAGCACATACTCCCTTGTATGGATTTTTAATGGTTATGCTCGCAGCTATTGTTACATTATTATGGTTAACCTTCGATAATAAAAAACATTAGGAAGCCAAATTTCATTTTGTATAAAAAAGAAGTAGAGATTGTGTATTGTTTGTTGATATATTGTGTCCTATAATTTACTTGAATCAAACGAGAATGATTATCATTCTAGATTAAAATGATATTCTTATTGTTTTAGTAAATTTATAGGAGTGAATAGCAATGCGTAGAGGTCGATATTTTTCATTTGTAGTTTTATTTGCACTAATGTTCGTATTAAGTGCCTGTGGCTCAAATGAAGTAAAAGAGGATACAGCTAAAGAGGAACAATCAACTAAAGATACAAGAATTGTAGAAGATGAGTTTGGAAAAGTAGAAATCCCTACAAACCCACAGCGTGTAGCTGCTATCTATTTGGAAGATTATTTAACTGCCTTGGATGTAAAACCTGTAGTGCAATGGTATCACCCATCCTGGGGTAAACAAGACTATTTAGGATTAGATGTTCCTGAGTTCGACATTACTGGTAGTATAGAAACATTACTACAAGCTAAGCCTGATTTAATCATTGTAGATGGTGCAGCGGATAAGGCAAAGTATGAAGAATATTCGAAGATAGCGCCTACTTACCGCTTAAAAGAAGATATTCTACAAGATCCACGTGAAATCGTGAAAACTATAGCGGATGTTTTAAATATTCCGGATAAAGCAAAAGAAATGGTTGATCAATATGAGCAACGTGTAACCAATTTAAAAGCAGACTTAGATAAGTCTATTGGAGACGAAACAGTTGCTGTTGTACGTCTAAATGTAGCAGATAATACATTAGCGTTATTTGGCATTAAAAATCGCTATACTGGCTATATTTACACAGAGACAGGCTTAACACCACATCCATTAGCCCGTGACATGACAGAGTTCCACGAGATTTTATCTGAAGAGGCTATTCCAGAATTAGATGCGGATCATATCATCCTTTTCCCTTCAAACGGCTCTTGGGAGTCTGAAGAAAACCAAGAAGCAATTAAATGGTTAGATAGTACACTATGGAAAACACTACCTGCTGTAAAAAATGGGCATGTCTATATTGCTGATCGAACATATTGGCAATCAGGTGCCATCACAGCTAACTTGCTAAAGTATGATGATCTAGAGAAATGGTTCGTAAAATAATGTTCAAAAGAAAGCTCTTAAGAGGGCTTTCTTTGTGTTTTTCTTCAAATTCAACATAAAGGGGTGAATCATCAATGGGTAACTTAACACATGTTTATACGTTACAAAATATCTCTTATGCAATTCAATCATCAAACACGCAGTTGATTAGTAGTGATTTCTATACACTTTTCATCGTAATGAGTGGCAGTGGAAAGCTAGAAATAGATCCTAACACCATACATCTTAGTGAAGAAAAGTGCATATTGATACCGCCCAATAACACGGTTAGTATTCACATCCAAAGCAAGCACCTATGTTATTATCAATTACAATTCAACATTGTCTATCTCAGTAATAATCAGACTATTTCTAACCATTTTACGCGTGTTAAAGAGCAACGTCTCCTCCCCGTTTCGCAATGTCACAGACTGCTAGAAGCCATTTATCAAAACCGCCTAGCGGAGGATGAGCATACGATTTTTGAGCAGCATGTGCACTTTCAAGAGCTGATGTTATTGCTCTTACATCAAGCTATACCCAAGCAGGTGCAAAAAAATGATCGCCAATCTGTTGAGCAGTCCATTAACCACTTACATAAACATTTTGAAAAAGAGTGGACGGTTGAGCAGTTGGCCGAATTAGCCGATGTACCAAGATGGAATTACACCCGCATTTTCAAAGAGATTACGGGGCAAATCCCTCTTCACTATTTAAATAACATTCGTCTTGAAAAAGCTAAGCAATTATTAATGACGACAAATGATCGAGTATTTGAAATTAGTCAGTCTGTCGGATTTAATAATGAGTATTATTTCAATCGTCGTTTTAAAGAACAGGTCGGCATCTCTCCAGGGCAATATCGAAGAAATCAAAGCAGCAATCTACGTGTATTTGCACCATTTTTAGAAGATTTCTTTGTCGCCCTTGGGATTACGCCAATTGCTCAATTCAGTCATTCAAAATGGGGAAAACAAGACTATTTAGGTCTCCAAGAAGTGCCAGATATTGATGTACAAAATAGAGAAATGGATCGACTTCTTCACTATAAACCAACTTTAATTATGCTAGATTCTGGTGTGGAGCGTTGGGAATCCTTTCATCATTTAAATGAGGTAGCTCCTGTCTGCCATATCTCACATCCTGGTGAGAACTGGCAATCTACTTTATTTAAAATTGCTGATTTAACAGGAAAGACCTCCTTGATGCAAGACGTGGTCCTACAATATGAGGATAAGGTACAGCAAGCAAAAGAAATTCTTAGCAAATCCGTTTATGGGCAAAGTGTGGCATTTCTCCGTATTTCAGCCATTGGCATTACCCTATACGCTGGTCCTGAATGTGGCTATACGGGGCCCATTTTATATCGTGACTTAGGTTTAATGCCACATCCACTGGTATGGAGTATTCCGCACAATCAACGTAAAGCACAACTGACGTTTGATCAATTGCTGCAATTAGACGCAGATCACTTGTTTATTACATTTGATAAACAACATTCTATTTATGAAAATGAGGAACGTGCTATTTTAAAAACGCCCACTTGGAAAAACCTAGCCGCAGTTAAAAGTAAATGTGTCTATGAAGTAGACTTTTTAACATGGATGAATTATGGCATTTTATCACATAGTAAAAAAATTGATGATGTCTTGAATATCCTAGGCTAAACAAAAAGGAAGCCCACTATAGCTTCCTTTTTCAATGTTTTAGGACAAACTTGATACTGAAAGTAACACCGAAAGCCATTTGGCTACATAAGATAAGATATCAGCTATAGGATAGGAGGAATTACATTGTATTACAATCCTTATCCGTACTTTGTTCATCCCTATCATTATCCAACGTCGCCATCCGTCCATCAGCTTGCCGTAAGACCTATTCCTCAACATTTAGCAATGCCGACCACTAATCCCTTTCCACCTGTCGACACACATAAATTGAAAATTTCAGCTACACGGATAAAGGCGATGATGCAGCAAGCTCAATTACTTACGGATAAAATTGATAGCTCCCAACAATTTGCACATGATCTAATGAATGCTGCACAGCTTTCAAATAAAACAGAGGTTGATAGATTAATCACATCAACAGGCATCACGATGAAATTTGAAGCAAACTATACACCAGATAGTTTTAGAATACGTCTTATTGATCATGATTGTTGTGGAGTAACCTTAAATTTAAATTGGTGAAAAAACTTTAACCTTGTATCCCTAGTGAACTTGTAAACTATAAAAAACTATGCTAAAGTATTTGTATTGTTATTTCTGAAAATTCTTATATCACTTTTCTTATCAAGAGAGACGGAGGGATTGGCCCGATGAAGTCTCAGCAACCAGCTCAACAGTATGGTGCTAATTCCAATTGGCAAAATGATCCGCCTTGAAGATGAGAAGAAGAACTACCGTTGTTAATGCAGGAGTCCTCTTCTATAAGGGGACTCCTTTTATTTACCACTAATTTCAACAGAAAGCAGGGAAATTGATGTCTAATGAACTTTTACAAGCTTTGCAATTATTAAAATCAAAACAATGGGTTGATTTAACACATACATTCGGCCCTAATTCACCACATTTTTTTATGTTTGAGGACGCTAAATTTGAAACATTATTCTCTCATGAGGATGGTTTTTTTGCCCAACAATTTACGTTCCCTGGTCAATATGGCACACATATCGACCCACCTATTCATTTTGTACGAGACACTCGGTACTTAGAAGAATTAGAACTAAAAGAACTCGTTCTTCCCCTTGTCGTCATTAATAAATCACAAGAGGCTGCTAGCAACCATGACTTTTCATTAAGTGTTGAAGATATTCGTGATTTTGAAGCCCAGCATGGAGAAATTGAAGCAGGAACATTTGTAGCATTACGTACAGATTGGAGTAAGCGCTGGCCAGATAAGGAGGCATTCAGTAATAAGGATGCAGAAGGACATAACCACATCCCTGGCTGGGGTTTAGAGGCTTTACAGTTTTTACTAAAAGAACGCAAGGTAAGCGCAATTGGTCATGAAACATTCGATACGGACTCTGCCGCTGATTTTCGTAAAAATGGCAAGCTAGATGGCGAATATTTCGTGCTTGAACAAGACACCTATCAAATTGAGTTAATGACTAATTTGGACAAGCTACCTGCGAAGGGTGCTATCATCTTCAATATCGTACCTAAGCCAGAAAAAGCATCAGGCTTCCCTGTGCGCTCATTTGCTATTTTGCCATAACATAAAAGTCGGTATAGCGTATACCGACTTTTATTTTTGTCCATTTCTTTTTTTGAATAAAAAGTAAGCAATAAGCATTCCTAGAATAAACAATAGGATGAGATAGATACTATAATGGGTTAAATAGTATCCAACAAATCGCCATTTCTCCCCAAGCATCTTTCCTAATGATATAAATGTGAACGTCCAAATAAATGCACCTGTATAGGCAAAAAGCGCAAACTTCCTATAAGGATAATTATTAATAGCTGCAATATATGCTGTCAAATGACGTACCCCAGGAATAAAATAGCCAATTAATAATAAGGTAGGTCCAATTTTTGTAAACATCTTTTTCGTAAAATCAATTTTTTGCTCTGTAATATGAATTTTAGGGCCATATTTCTGCAATAACGGTAAGCCAAAACGATAACCGATATAGTAGCTTAAAGTAATGCCTCCAACTGCACCAATCATTGCACTGACTAAGGCAGGAATGTGTTCAAGGCTTTCTCGGTAAACACTATAGCCTACATAAGTTAAAAAGACCTCATCAGGAAGTGGCAACCCAACAATGCCTCCAATTAGAATTACGATAATCCCAAAGTATCCGTAATGTTCAATTAGAGACTGCACGTGTTGTGCCATAAATCATCCCACCTAAAATTTATTAAAATCGACCTGCTATATAAGTTTCATGACAGTCTAACCTCAGCACTCTAAATGACTTGAAGTTGACGTAAAGCAAAATTGACACCGCCATCAGTAGATTTCTTTGTAACAAAATTGGCAGCACTTTTTAGAGCTGTGCTACCATTTCCCATGGCAATCCCTAACCCTACATACTCTAACATGTCAATATCATTATCCCCATCGCCAAAGGCAATGGCATTCTCAGGGCTAATGTTAAAATAATCCAGTACCGCTTTAATAGCTAATGACTTCGAAACATCCTGCTGTAATACATTCACAATATAAGGATGCCATCGCTGCAAAAATATATTCGAAAATTGGCTAGCATATCTTTTTTCAGCCAGCTCATCTGCATATAGACACATGAGAAAAACCTCTTCATCTACAATTGTTTCATTTACAAGTGGAAAATCCCGTAAAGATAAAGTTTCTTGCATCGCTCTTAAAGCTACTGGACTTTGTATGCTATTCATGGACAGTTGCTCTGTAAAAAATGTTAGGCTATGCTGTTGTTCCTGCGCAAAAGCCTGTACATTTTGGACAATATCTTTAGCAATGGGTGTTTTATGTATGACAAGATCCTTATGTTTCACATAGGCTCCATTTGCTGTAATAAAGGTTTCAATCCCCAGCTCTTTTAACTCAGAGCACATGGATAAAGGTCTTCCGGTAGCCGCTACAAGATGGATTCCCTTGTCTTGCAATAGCTGAATAGCCTGTTTTGTACTTTCTTCCACACAGCCATCCTCATAATTAATTAATGTGCCGTCTACATCAAAAAACACGATGTTATATTTCATTTTGAGTCCCCCTACATAAATAGTAATTTAGAACCACAAGAATCAAGTTTATTATTTCTTTTCCATGAAATATGTGAAAGTATTTTGACAAACTTTCAGCAAACTATATAACTTCCATTCGCAACACCGATAAAAACTATTACAAGCGTATTTATAATAATATTTAACTAATAAATCCATGAATATTTTTATTTTAATAATTCTAAAGGAGTATACCAAAGAACTCAAAATTGTTAAAATAAAAGATAATCACTTAAATACATTGAACGATAAATTCTTACGTATAAATAGAACAAAAGAAATAAAATTCTAGAGCACGCAAAGGAGTTGATTCTTATGGCATTTAACATTTACTACTATGAAAGTAGTGTAGATTGTAAATTTTGCAAAAAGCAGTTTACAACATATAAAGTTCGCCCTAATCGATATAAAATTATCGAAGAACAAACGGATTTCATGCCTGTTTATGATGGCCTAAACCCTTTGCTGTATGAAGTTGCCGTGTGTCCACATTGTGGCTATGCCTATCATAAATCTATGACACGGACATATGGACCTTTCATGCTACTCATTGATGAACTATACATTAAAGAGCTCCAGAAACCTATGGATATCTGTCAGGAACGTACAATTGATGATGCCATTATCAGTTTTAAGCTCGCCTATTTAGTATCCCGTGCATCAATGGAGGAAGCTCTTTTAATGGCGAATTTCGCTCTAAAAATTGCTTGGCTCTATCGATTAAAAAATGACGAAGAATCCGAAAAGCGCTACCTTTTTGCAGCTAGAGACTTTTATAGTAAATCCTTTGCCTCAAATCAAGAAGGTGGAGAGAGAATTCAGTTTTTACATGCTGAATTAAGCCTTCGACTTGGTGATATCCCTGAAGCTAAAAAAGGATTTTCACGCTTAATCGCTGATCGAAATGTTTCGGCGAAATATCGCAAGCTTGCACGTAATCGTTGGGAAAATTATAAATATGATGAACAACCTATAACAATTAATGAAATCATTAATTAATGGGACGAGGAGATGATTAGTTATGTTGCTATTTCAAAAGAAAATTGACGTGAGAGAAGAGGATATATTTTCAGAGTTACATCATTTTTTATTAAGAAAAAATAATCGCTACTTAACAAACGATGAAGTTGTCGCTTTAACAGGCGTATCATCCGAATTGCTCTACAAATGGGTAAAAGCAGGGAAATTAAAGAACTCCATTTTCCCTAATCTAGGAGCCCCTTGCGAACGATGTGGGCAGATTACACAAGCTAAAATTTGCGTAAGTTGCTCTTCCTCCATTGTTGGTACATTAAAACAAGAAGAAAAGGATCATGCGTGGTTTAACCAAATTCAACGTAACCATGTAAGGGCAAGTACGTATCACTATAAATAGCATTCGAACATCTCCATTTGTGCTAGTTCCCTTCACAAACGGAGATGTTTTTTTATTACTACCAAATTTCCTAAACTTTAAGTCCCTGTGAATTATTTCACTTTTTTTACTTCCATCATAATTTTGGTTACATACTCGTTTTCTCTATTTTTCATTACGGCATCATAAATGTATTCCTCGTATACATATTGGCCTAGCTCATAACCCTTTTCATGCATGACATTAAATAACCGTGTGTAGGTCTCACCAAGTTTTGAAGAGGGGCCAACATGATAACCAATCACAAATTCACCCTCTATCGCCTTAAAATAAGGATGCCCTTCTCTTGGATGAGGTTGCTCAATATATAAATAACTATAGTTATCGTAATTTCCAGCTAACACTTGCTCTCTTCTTGTTATCCCTCCAATGGGATACCCCGTATCTAATTGAGAGCGATCCAATTCCTCAATAAAGTCAGATACAGCCTTCACAAACTGCTCTTCTGTAGAATTCTCGATATTTTTACTCAAATATAATGTATCTTCAGGAAAGTACTCAATCGTAATGTCCTTAAAATTTAGATGCAGTGCTTCCTCTGTCGTTTTGATTTTGACATCAATAATATTCTCAATCATTTCTAGTTCTCTACGTTTCTTCGCAACATGCTCTTTTTGTTGATGCATCAATTCTAAAAAATTTTCAGGTGATTTCTCTGCCATATACTGCTGAATATCCTTTAAAGACATCCCCACTGCCTTTAATAATTCAATAACACCGAAAAAATCATATTGAGCAAGTGAATAATACCTATAATCCTTACTATCCTTCATGATGGGAGATAATAAACCAATTTGATCATAATAAATAAGTGTCTGTTTATTTACCTTACATAATTTAGCAAATTCTCCAGTTGTAAAATATTTTACATTTTTATTAAGCATTTTTTGAGTTTCCTCCCTTGACTATATAGTTACTATATACTTTAGATTGTACCTATTCAAAATAAAAATAGAAAGGTTTTGACATTATGTTCACGGAGATTCGTGACATTACAGCTTTTAACAAGAAAGAAATTTTAGCATTACGCATCGCTGACAATCAGCAACATTTTATTGAATCTACAGACCAATGCTTAGCAGAGGCGGAAATGGATCGACGTTTTACACCTTTAGGTCTGTATAAAGATAACACCGCTATAGGCTTCGCTATGTATGGCATATTCCCTCATAATGATTACAGTCAACGCGTATGGCTTGATCGCTATCTAATTGCAGAACAATACCAAGGACAAGGTTTGGGAAAACATTTTTTACAGCAGCTTATTCAATATTTAACAGTAAAGTTCAACTGTCTTCAGATATATTTAAGTGTTTATGACAATAATGCTGTAGCTGTCCAGTTGTATAAACAATTCGGTTTTATATTTAATGGTGAGCTAGATGATAAAGGGGAAAAAGTAATGGTTTTGGAGGTGCATGCTTATGACAACCATTAATCCAATTGAAACAAGACCACTGAAACCATTATTTTTATCATACTTATTCCCCGCAATGATCGGGATGCTTTTGATGTCCATCAATATTTTGGTAGATGGCATTTTCGTTAGTCATGGCGTGGGACCTACAGCTTTAGCTGGAGTGAATATAGCCGTTCCTATTTTCTCCATTTTGCTTTCGATTTCTCTATGGATTGGTATGGGAGGGGCTACCCTTTTCTCGATTTCTTTAGGAGAGGGCAATAAGCAACGTGCTCATCAACTATTTACACTGTCGTTCTCTACAATGCTAGTGGTTGTCATCACGATTATTGGATTCCTCGCGTTAAATTTAAAGGACATTTCTTATATATTTGGGGCGAGTGATGATACCTATCCTTATGTGCAGGAGTATTTACATGTTATTTTGCTCTTTGGGGTGTTTTACACGATTGAAAATCTTTTAAGTATTTTTATTCGAAATGATGGCAACCCAAAGTTAGCTATGCTGGGCTTAATTACAACGTCTGTTTTGAATATACTCTTAAATTATGTTTTTATCTTCGTACTAGATTATGGTGTGACTGGCTGTGCCTTAGCAACAGCAATAGCTACAATTATAGGTACATCTGTGCTATGTCTTCATTTTTTCCGTCCACAAGCTGAGTTAAAGTTTGTCACTTCCTTTTTTAATCTATCAGATCTAAAAAAAATGTTTGCTGTAGGTTTACCTAGCTTTATTGTTGAAGCTTCTGTTGCTGTTATTATTATTTTGTATAACGTTACCTTTTTACATTATCTAGGTGCAAATGGCGTTACAGCCTATGCAATGGTCAATTATATCCATACTGTCTTGCTAACTATTTTTCTTGGGGTTGGTATGGCCCTACAACCATTAGTTAGCTATCACCACGGGGCAAGGTTGCTAGAAAGATTAACAGCTTTACTAAAAATCGCCTTAGCTACTGCATTTATTTTAGGGTTAACGACTGCCCTTATAGCTCTTCTTTTCCCTTCACAATTAATGGCTTTATTCGGAGATAGCTCATTTGAAATTCGCAGTATGGCAGCACAAGGCTTTGTGCATTTCGCCATTGGCTATGTATTTTTAGGAATCAACATGGTGTTCGCAGAATTCTTTCAATCCATTGAAAAAATTCGTATTGCCACAACAATTATGTTACTACGTAGTATTATTTTATTTATCCCTACTCTCATCATACTACCCAAGATACTTGGCTCACAGGCCATTTGGTGGACCTTCCCAGTAGCAGAAGGGATTACAGCCTTGCTTATTTACCTATACATTAGGAAAAATCCAAGAACCATTTCTTCTCCTGAACATGCTTAAAATAAAAGGGGACCTCATCAGGGTCCCCTCTTATTTCCTAACAGCCATTTTTTAGTAAAACTACCACTATCGTCAGCAGTATCTAAACTTGTATGCTACATAAAGTACATCTTTAATTTGAAGGTTGCCTAGCAAAATTGCATTTTTAGTGTGCCTCTTCCTTCTTCAATAACTACTTCACCAACTGCTCCATTCACTAGAATTAATTGTGGGGGTACGTGTCCAATATCTACTTCATAGAAAACTGGTATTTTCATATCATCAAAGATATCTTGTAGTGCATCCGCTAATGTAAAGTCCCCTAGATTTTCATATAGTCCTGCTCTCCCGATTAGGACACCATTACATTTATTGAACCAACCATTATACTTTAATTGCCACAAAGCTCGGTAAATTTTTGCTGCATCCATACCAACACTTTCTAAATACCATATTGTTCCCTCTTCAGAACAATATTCGTTAATAAAGGATTGGACGTAATCGAAGGGTGTACCTATAAGAATTTGCAATGTATTTAAACAGCCACCTATCAACCTACCTGTCATACGATTACTAAACTCTTGGTTTAGAACTTTCCATTCGGTTGCATTGTCGAAATAGAATCCTGTAGCTGGATTTTTATAAACTTGCTCCCAGCTCGATTGAAAATAGTTAGAAGAGCTTTGAGTTATTGAATGACCAACCTTACATGAAATCACATCTATCCATTTAGAAGAAAGTTCATCCCATTGAGGTGCTGATAATTCAGTAAAATTCACTCCATGTGCAGATGCGTATCCTGTCTTGGTTGTGTATACAAAAGATAAAGTACTAATATCTGAATAGCCTAATATCCATTTGGGACCTGCTTTTTTTAATTCGTCCCAATCGATTAGAGGTAATATCTCCATTAGAAAACTGCCCCCCCATGGTGGCATAACGACATCTATACTCTCATCCAATAAATAGTCCATCAGTTCAGAGACGCGCTTTTCTTTTGTTGTACTTCTACCTTTAAACTGCGTCCAGGTAGTATTTCCAATAATAACTTTCATTCCTCTTTGTATTAATTGTTTTTCAGCCTCTGTTATTAATAGATGAAGATGCTGTTCAACTCCACTAGATGGTGCTGTCACGCCAATCGTTAGAGGCATTTTTAAAGTAGGATATTGTATTTTCATTTACCATCTCTCCTTTACTCTGCAAAAAAGTGACTGTTTCTACAACAGCAAACCGATTCTAGGTCTCTTTATTCGTTTTGCTATATCAGATTTAGAATGCATTTTAACTAATGATACAGCAGTGAAAAATTTCGAGACTATTTCTGTCCTTCACACAAAAATAAAGTAATAAGTAATTTTTACCAATTATACTTGCGTTAAGAAAAAAAACCAACACAAAAATCTGTGCTGGTTAAATTTCTAATTTTGTAGTTTCATATACTCATCACGCAACATACTCATAATGATTTCATCAGAAAAAGTATTGTTCATAAACAGAGCCTGTCTCAAAACACCTTCTTTTTTAAACCCGACCTTTTCATAGGATTTAATTCCTCTACTATTATGTGAGTAGACCTGTAATTCTAAGCGGTTCAAATTTAGCTCCTCAAATGTAAATCTTTGAGCAAGTCTAACTGCTTCTGACCCAAAACCTTTACCACAATCCTCTATACCATGTAAAGCTATACGGAACATCGCCTTTTTATTATCTAAATCCACTTCCATAATCGCCAAATCGCCAATCACCTGATCATTATCGACTAAGCAAATAGCAAAATCATAGCGAGAAGAATCTCCTTTAAAGCGTATAATAGCCTCTTTGATTTGTTCCTTTGTTAAAATGTTCCGTGTTCCGGTCATATACATGATTTCTTCATTTTGAAAGCATCTTACAATACTATCGCTATCATCCTCACGAATTTCTCTTAAATAAACCTGTTGACCTTTTATCATTCTAAACACCTCTTGTGCATTAAACATACTAACATTAGTAGTACAAACCAAGGCCATGGTTTGTGCTACTATTTTTTTATAGTAGAAGTGAAGAAAAGCCGACCAGCCTCTGGGACCATTTGTGAGTCCGTATATTAAACCGGCTAACTTCATGCCCTTATATGAATCAGTTTAGTATGTTGGGTCCAAGAGATCGTGTATAAGAAAGTGGAATCGATAAGGTACTGTGAAGGCTTCTATGATTGGTCAAAAGGAGAAGAATGAGATGAAACATGTCATTGCGTTAGATGTCAGTAAAGGAAAAAGTACTGTTGCGATTTATGATGGTCACCGCCAATGTGAATTCGAAGGTGTGCTACTTCATACACGCGGTGATTTTGAGCGATTACACGAACGAATAGTAGAGATGTCAAAACAAGATGGACAAGCACCAGCTATCGTATTTGAAGCAACAGGTACCTATTCAAAACCTATCGAAGCATTTTTCAAAGATTACGGCTACGCATACTGCCGCATGAATCCACTTGAAGCGAATTTACAGATGGCAACGATGCGTCGTCATAAAACCGATATTAGTGATGCCCATGAACTTGCGAAGACTCATTTTAAAATGGAACGCGAAATAACGTACATACAAGACGATTATTATGAACAGATGCGTGCACTGACTCGTTACTACGATGAAATTGATGAAGAAATCATTTTACTCAAAAGTAGAATGCATGCCATTTTACAGCTGAGTTTTCCAGAATTAGAAAAGCTGATTACACCGAGTTCAGCACTATTTTTAAATATTGTACAACTCTATCCACACCCCGCACTTTTACAAGCCCATTCAAAAACGATGATTAAAAATCGTTTAAAGGCCAATACGCGAAAAAACCTCTCGCTAATGCGTGCGGAGGCTAAAGCTATTACATTATTAGAAGCAGCTGAAAATAGTTACCCCGCGATTAAACCAACAGATATTCGTTGTGATCAAGCACGAGATTACGCAGCTCGCATTGCGGATTTACAAGAGAAGAAAGATACGCTTGTGAAACAGATGGTGGAATTGTCGGAAGGACGAAAAGAATATCTAGTATTTCGATCGATTCCTGGAATTGGCGATTCAACGGCGTGCCGATTAATTGGAGAGATTGGTGACATCCACCGCTTTCAAAATGCGAAACAACTGAACGCTTACGCAGGCATTGATATTATGCGGTACCAGTCTGGGAATATGCAATATCGAGACAGAATTAATAAACGAGGAAACAAACATTTACGAAAGATTTTATATTTTATGGTGTGCGCAATGCTTATGGCTAAAGGAAAACCGAATCATTTTGTGGACTATTACTACAAATTAAAAAAGCAACCTCAGAGGAAGCCTCATAAGGTTGCGATCATCGCCTGCATCAATAAGTTTCTGAAAGTGACATTTCAGTTACTGACGCGTGGCATTCTTTACGATTATGAGTCCGCACTACCAGCTCAGAAATCGTAATCACCTACATAGAACTATATCATAATGACCTTTCGAAAAAAATAAAAATCGTCAGGTCTTTTTGGCGTATCTAAAAATGAGTGTGAAGTGATGAGGGATATCCCTCACCACTTCACACTCATAAAAATATAAATTATTCATTAAATAAAGTTGACTAATCGTAAGAAATAGAGGCTGGGACAAAAAGAAAAAATGTTAGACCGATTGCATTTGGGTCTAACATTTTTTTGATTTAGGAAGGAGCACTCTACTCATTGAAGCGAAAAAGTTATTATCTGTTTTCGTTATTTTTCAAAATAATCGAGTTCTGTCCCAGCCTCTTTGTTAGAACTATTCTATTTGTTTTTCAGTGGGTACCTTCACCGATTTCTTCACAGGGTCTTCCGAGGAAGTTACACCTAGAATATCAAGCAGGAACATAAATAGTGGAATACCTATGATTAGTCCCCATACACCCAGGAAATGCTCAGAGAAGAGAATGACCATAAACGTATAGAAAATCGGTAAATCTGTTTTTGCGGACATAAGCTTTGGATTTAAGAAGTAAGCTTCAATAGCATGCAATACCATGACAATGACTAAAATGTAGACGATGTACATCAAGCCACCAATGCTATAGGCGATAATACTTAATGGTATTAACGAAATGATAACTCCTGCGACTGGAACTAAGCCTAAAATAAAGAGCATAATCCCAAGGGCAATCAGATGTGGGAAGCCCATAATAGAAAGGGCAATTACTGATAACACACAGTTGACTGCAGCAATAATAAATTGTGCCTCAATTACTTTTCCAAATGAGCGGATGAATATTCTTGAGAAATAATGAAGTTCATCGTAAAGCGCACCAATTTTACTATCCTTAAACTTGGCTGTAAATTCAATAATACGATTCTTTTCTAACAAGATGAATAAACTTAATATTAGAGAAATCAAAATTTGCATAATGATTTTACCAATATTCGTAATATTTTTAAGAGTTAAATCCACACCTTGCTCTAAATATTTCCCCAGCTCTATTTTCTCAAAAGTTGGTGCTAAGTATCTCGCAATCTCATTGTCATCTGGATCGAGATTAAAGCTTGCAATGAGGTCGAAAAGCTGCGTGATTTGCTGGGTCACAATCGGTAAATATTTGTAAATGACTGCTACAATACCCGCAACAAGTAAAAGGTATAACGTTACCGTCACAGCTTTTTCATTCATCGGCGTATATTTTCTTATGCTTTTCGTAGTCTTCGTAGTAAGCTGGTTCATCAAATAAGTAATAATAAACGTAAGTAAAATTAGATTGATCATACTACGCATTAAATATAATGCAAGAGCAATCCCAACTAGAATAATAAAACGCTTAAATCCATTACTCCGAAAGAAATTATTCATTTATTCACTCCTTCTACAAAACGGCCTCGCTGCCTCTGCTACCTAGGGCTACACTATAAAATTGATTTATAACAATACGCATCATTCTTATGTAAAAATTTCCCTCTCATTTAATGAGTATAGCCATCTACCTTCAAAATAAGACGAAATTTATGTTTCTTTTAGAAGTGTCTGTATAAAACCTTAGGCGGGGGTGAAGTGAATTGTATGTCTTGTCAAATTAAAAAGTCGATACTTTTATCCTTTGTGAAAGCTTTACCAGCGTATTAGCCTAAATTCTATAAATCTATTATAACCCTTTAAACCCGCATATCCAATTTGTATGTTCTTTTATAATGGTATTTGTATAGAACTTTTATCAACTGTTACATTATGCTATTTTGATTAGAGATATAAATTAAACAGAGACAAGGACTGATTCTATGAAAATTGCGAGAAACCCTCAGAACATTCATCCACCCGTTGCTCCTTATGTTCATCAAATTGAAGTGACTGACCCACAGCGATGGTTAACATTATCTGGACAAATCGGCATGATGCCAGATGGAACTATACCTGAAGATGCAACAGCTCAGTTGAAGGTGGCACTAGAAAATATTAAAAAAAATCTAGATAGTGCCGATATGGAGGTTCAAGATATCACAAAGCTCGTATTTTATTTAGTGGGAGATATGGATGCTAATCAACGAAAGGAAATGATCAGTGACTTTTTCGGGGAACATCTTCCATGCACAACATTAATGTATGTCGTTGCACTCGCTACGCCTGCTTTAAAGGTTGAGATTGATGCATGGGCTTGTAAGGAATTATAAGCTCATATTATGTTGAATGTTATAGAAATATGTGAATTGTTTATAGAAAACACCCCTTTAGATGGCTCTAAAGGGGTCGCATTTTATTATTACTCTTTATCAGTAGAGCTTATTTTAGCATGTTTATAGCCATACAATAAGTAAACAACTAAACCTATGAACAGCCAAATGAAAAAGCGTAGAATTGTAAATAGTGGAAGACTAAAGATTAGCGCTAATGAACCCCCAACCCCAACGATTCCTACAAGCCAGATTGCTGGAACTTTAAACGCACGTGGTTGTTCTGGTCGTGTGTAACGAAGAACAATTACACTAACTGTCGTTAAAGCAAATGCTGTTAGACCCCCAATGTTAGCAAATTCCGCTAATTCACCGATAGATAAAAATCCTGATAATAAAATACCTGTCAATACAACAATGACAATTGATAATACAGGTACGCCAGTCTTTTTATTAGTTTGTGCAATTCGCTCAGGGAGAAGTCCATCACGGCTCATCGCAAACAGAACACGTGTAGCACTCGTTGTATTAGCAATCATTGTTGCAAGTAACCCAAAGATAACTGCTACAGCAATAATTGCACCTCCCCACTGAATTCCAACAGATTGTAAGGCAAACACAGTTGGGTTTGGAACATCTAAATCAGGGAATGGTACAATCCCTGTCAAAATTGCTGCTACAAGAGCATAAATAAGTGTTAAAACACTTAGTCCCCCAATTAATGCTTTTGGTATTGTCTTTTGTGGATTTTTCACCTCTTCAAGTACTGTTGTCACCCCATCAAAACCTGTAAAGGCAAAGAATACTAATGCTGCTCCTGCCATGACACCCGACCAACCAAATGGTGTAAATGGCGTCCAGTTTACAGGATTCACATGGAAAGTTCCTATAGCAAGGAACAAGATAATCGCTCCAACCTTCGCAATTGTAAATAATGTATTTGAACGACCAACATTTTTAATACCGCTTAACGCAATCCAAGCTACGATCAACCACCCAATGACTGCTGGTAGATTGACTATTCCGCCATGTGCAATATCTTTTGTTAGAACTGCTGGTAAATGGATACCGATCGATTGTAAAAATGAATCTACATAACCGCTCCAGCCAACAGCCACTGTACTAGCAATTACGGTAAATTCCAATAATAAATCCCATCCGATCATCCATGCAATAATTTCACCTAATGCAATATAAGAATAGGTGTAAGCGCTTCCGGCGACGGGGGCCATTGCTGCAAATTCAACATAAGCTAGTCCAACAGCAATTGTCACTAGTCCACCAATGAGGAAAGAAACAATTACCCCTGGACCCGCATGTAAAGCAGCAGTCGTTCCAGGCAATACAAATATCCCTGCCCCTATTGTAGCCCCTAAAACATATAGCATTAACTGCCATGATCCCAGTTCTCGCTTAAGTTTAAAGCGTTCTACTTCAGTTATCTTATTGGCCTGCTCGATTGACTTTGTTCGTAGAAAATTCGCCATAATAACCACTCCACTTTCACTAAAAGATAGTTTCTATCATTTTTATACATTTTTAATAATAATTAGTATATTATATAATTTTCTAAATATAGTCAATGATTAGATTATTATAATAATTCATTTTTATTAGAATAATTTGTGTGCCATCATAAATCAATCTGTTTTATTAAATT
The DNA here is from genome assembly GCF_038630885.1 of Lysinibacillus sp. FSL K6-0057. Classification (NCBI taxonomy): domain Bacteria; kingdom Bacillati; phylum Bacillota; class Bacilli; order Caryophanales; family Bacillaceae; genus Lysinibacillus; species Lysinibacillus sp. FSL K6-0057. Next base: position 4,758,000 of record NZ_CP152047.1, read on the forward strand.
TTTTCTTTCCTCATGAAAATGAATCGCAAAAAACCCTTTAAAATATTATTATAAAGGGTTACAGAAACTACTTAATTTTATACTTTTAATAGTTTTATCCATTCATTTAAGCAATGTCAGCGTCGTTGCAATGGCATTATCAACAAATGAACGTTGTGGCTGGGATTTCAGCATAACTGTTAAACCTATTAACGCAACAATTAATGCCTGCGCTAAAGATTTTGCATCCGTGTCTTCCTCTAACTCTCCTGATTGAATTCCTCGTTCAATTGTCTCCTGAAAAATTACTGATAGATAGAGTTGATGCTCTCTCGTCAAGATTTCGAACTTCTCGTCATGTGGCGCTAATTCAACCATTGTATTGATACAAAAGCAGCCATTACTAAGATCTTTCGTATATTCAGCAGTAATTACTTCTTCAAAAAATATAGAAAACGCCTGTTTTACGGAGGTATAACTTTGAAGTTTAGCCCGTATTTCGGACGCCCGTGATGTGGTATATCTACGAAGTGCCGCTTCAAATAGCTCCTTTTTATCACCAAAGGTTGAATAAATACTAGGACGCTGAATCCCCATTCTAGCTGTAAGATCACTTAAAGAAGTTGCTTCATATCCCTTCTCCCAAAATAACTGCATTGCTGCCTCTAACACTTTTGCCTCATCAAATTCACGAGTTCTTGCCATTATTGATACACCCCCATTAGAAAGAAATAGTAAGTTAATCACTATATTTTACAATACCAAACAGTATGTAATTATTTTATATGTGGCTCTTTTTATTGTCAATTTCATTTCATCAATCGAATTAAACAAAAAATAAATTCCAAATAAATATTGACAAAACAAATATAGTTAAGATATATTTACCAATAATTATTTTATACCGAACGGTATGTTATAATTACAATTCAATTAGGAATGGAGGTTACAGTGTGGACAAAGCAAATGATGCACTTCATATAAATCAACCGTCTTCTATGCCCCGAGCTGTAACATTATTATTCGCTACAGCCTGCGGAATGTCTGTCGCCAATATTTATTTTGCTCAGCCGCTGCTAGATGAATTATCTAATGATTTTGCTATTGATCAATCGATTATTGGTTTGATTATTACTATCACGCAAATTTTTTATGGTCTAGGCTTACTACTTCTAGTACCACTTGGAGATTTACTAAACCAACGACGCTTAATTATTGGACAAATGCTATTATCCACCGTGGCTTTGTTTATAGTCGCTACTGCCTCCTATGTTGTAGTGCTATTCGTGGGTATGGCCTTAGTTGGTCTACTTGCAGTCGTGACTCAAACCCTTGTGGCGTTCGCTGCAACTATAGCTTCCTCTACAGAACGAGGTCGTGTCGTAGGCATTGTTACAAGTGGCATTGTCATTGGCATACTACTTGCTCGTACCTTTGCTGGGTTAGTAACAGACCTTGCAGGGTGGCGCTCTGTCTATCTAGTCTCCGCCGCTCTGATGCTTCTAATGGTTGGGATGTTTATAAAAGTGTTACCACGGGACGAGCGTGAAGTAAAATCACTATCCTATCTTCAGCTAATTCAATCCGTGTTCACGCTGTTTATTCAAGAACGAACATTACGTATCCGCTCTATTCTAGCTATGCTGATTTTTGCCGATTTCAGTATTTTATGGACGCCACTGGTTCTGCCACTTAGTGCACCACCATTAGCTCTATCACACACTGTAATTGGCGCTTTTGGTCTTGTTGGAGTGGCTGGTGCATTAGCTGCCGCACAGGCGGGGAAATTTGCTGACCAAGGCTATGGTCAACGAACGACAGGTATTGCTTTAACGCTTTTACCTATCTCCTGGATATTTATTAATTATTTAGAAAAGTCGTTCTTGGCATTAATTATTGGGATTGTGTTGCTTGACTTAGCAGTGCAGGCGATACATGTCACCAATCAGACAATGATTCTCCCATTGCGTACAGAAGCACGAAGTCGACTGACCGCAGGCTATATGGTGTTCTATTCTATTGGCAGTGCTAGTGGTTCAATCGCTTCAACTCAAATGTATGCGCATTTTGGTTGGGGAGGAGTTTGCTTACTTGGCGCCTCGATTAGTACAATTGCTCTTCTTTTTTGGGCAACTACAAAACGATTTACAAATTCAATTGATTCGGAGAGATAACAAATGGAAATAGGAATTACTTCTTTCGTAGAAACAAAACCAGACGTTCACAGTGGTGAAGTAATTAGTCATGCACAGCGTTTACGTGAAGTTGTAGAAGAAATCATTCTTGCAGATCAAGTAGGATTGGATGTCTTTGGCATAGGCGAGCATCATCGCGAAGATTATGCTGCATCCTCTCCCGCAATGGTACTATCTGCCGCTGCTTCCCAAACGAAAAACATTCGACTCACAAGTGCAGTAACTGTCCTTTCTTCGGCTGATCCTGTACGTGTCTTTCAGGATTTTGCCACATTGGATGGACTATCAAATGGACGTGCAGAGATCATGGCAGGTCGTGGTTCCTTTATCGAATCCTTTCCCTTATTTGGCTACGATTTACAGGATTATGATGAATTATTTGAGGAACATTTAGACTTACTACTCAAAATTCGTCAGTCTGAGAAAGTAGTTTGGGAAGGTAGACATCGACCAGCAATCAAACATTTAGGTGTGTATCCTAGACCGGTTCAAGAGTCTCTCCCAATCTGGGTGGCTAGTGGAGGAAATCAACAATCTGCTATGCGTGCTGGCCTTTTAGGATTACCCCTTATGCTAGCAATTATTGGTGGCAGCCCAATGCAATTTGCACCGATTGTACAGTTATATAAAAAGGCAGCGCTTCATGCAGGTCATGATTTATCAAAACTTCAGATAGGTTCTCATTCAATAGGTTTTGTTGGACCGAATACGGAATGGGCAGCAGACACATTTTTCCCATCAACAATGGCTGGTATGAATAAATTAGGCAAGGAAAGAGGCTGGCCTTATTATGACCGTTCTAGTTATGATGCTGCAAGAAGCTTTGAAGGAGCATTATATGTTGGTGATCCAAATACAGTTGCTGAAAAAATTATTCATCTTCGTAAACATGTAGGAATTACACGGTTTATGCTATACGTGCCTTTAAGTACCATGCCACATGCTCAAGTCATGCAAGCTATAGAACTACTTGGAACAGAAGTTGCTCCTCGTGTACGTGAGGAAGTCGCCAAATGGGAAGCTGAAATGGCTCTAGAAGGAAAGCCATTTCTTTAAGATTTTATTATTCAACAGGAGGAATTTATATGACCATTATTAACCGAGTCTTACCAGAATTAAGGCAGGCTTACTCAGAATTTCCTGGCTTTCGATTGGAGGAGGATTTAACTTGGAGTCGAAGTCTCTTGTCCAATCCACCTTCGAAAAAATCAGAACATGTAATTACGACCAACCGTATGATTCCTAGAGGTGACGGGAATGAAATGCTGGTTAAAATCTATGAGCCAGCTAAACGGAAACAGGATAAACTTCCAGCTATGCTTTGGATTCACGGAGGCGGCTTTGTCATGGGACACCCTGATATGGATGATGTTTTATGTGAACGCTTTGTTGAGACAGCTAACTGCGTTGTCGTATCCATCGATTACCGACTAGCGCCTGAACATCCCTACCCAGCGGCTATTGAAGATTGTTATGCTGGATTAGTTTGGATGACTAATAAGGACCAATCACTTGGTATCGATGTCAAACGGGTGGCAATTGCTGGTGCAAGCGGTGGTGGAGGATTAACAGCAGCACTTGCATTAATGGCTCGTGATAAAGGAGGACCAGCAATTATATTCCAGATGCCACTGTATCCGATGCTTGATAACCGAAATATAACACCTTCCAGCTATGAGATTATTGATGATCATGCAACATGGAGTAGAACAAATAATTTGACTGCTTGGCGTTGGTACTTAGGAGAAGAAAAGGACATCAATGCCCTTTCCCCGTATGCGGTCCCTGCAAGAGCTGAAAACTTAGCAGGATTACCGCCAACCTATATATGTATCGGCCAGCTTGATTTATTTCGTGATGAAACCATTGATTATGTAACACGCCTTGCACAGGCAGGAGTCGATGTTGAATTCCACCTCTACCCTGGCAGTTACCATTGTTTTGAGGTCTTTGTGCCTGAAGCAAAAGTAAGTCAGCAGGCTATTCAGAATTATTTAGATGCCATGGCACGCGCACTCAATTTTTGATTAGCACTTCGGCTTCTAATAAAAAGATAAAAAATGCGAAAATGTTAGCTATCAACATTTTCGCATTAATTGTATATCTATTGTGGACTTTCTATCTCAAAATCCCGCCAACTTTAGCTTAGTTTGATCCCGCAAGCCTGCTTATTCAAGCTCACGTACTTTAATCGGGATTAATGTTCTTTCTAGTTGTTCACGATGCTGCTCGTACTGAGGTGGCAACATTAATTGGCTACCCATTGTCTCTGGTGTCTCGTCATGAGCAAATCCAGGAGGATCTGTAGCGATTTCAAATAAAATTTCGCCAGGTTCACGGAAATAAATTGCATTAAAATAATGACGATCCTTTACTTCCGTTACATGTTGTCCTTGATTCATCACATACTCTTGCCATTCTAAATGATCTGTATTATCTTGAGCTCTCCACGCAATATGGTGAACCGTCCCTACACCCATTTGACCACGTTGACCTGCAGTCGTTTTTAAATCCACTGTATTGCCGATTTCTGCACTAGATGTAAAACGCGTATAGTCACCTTCTGTCGCTACTTTTTCAAGACCCATTACCTCTGTTAAAACTTTTGCAGTTTCTTCTGGATGACTTGAGTATAGTGTAGCCCCACCAAAACCTTTAATAGCAACCTCTGGTGTCACTTCACCAAATGTCCATTCGTTGAACTCGCCTTCCGCACGTGCCACGAGTTCAATATGCAAACCATGTGGATCATCGAATTGAATGACTTGCTCACCAAAACGTTCAGCTTTTTGGAAAGGAACCGAGAATTTCGCTAAGCGATTAACCCAAAATGGCAGTGCCCCTTCTGGTACAACATACGTTGTAACGCCAACCTGACCATCACCAATACGTCCTTGATAAGCATTAGCCCAAGGGAAGAAGGTAATGATTGTTCCTGGTTTCCCACCTTTGTCACCGAAATATAAATGATATGTGCCAGGATCATCGAAGTTTACTGTTTGCTTTACTAAACGTAAGCCTAATACGCCTGCATAAAAATCAATATTCTCTTGCGGATGTCCTACGATCGCTGTGATATGGTGAATACCTGCTGTATGTTTCTTCATGTTAACAAGCCCTTTCATGACTATTTTTCTCACCTATACTGTGCCCAATTAATATCTACCTCAATCTGTAAATCTTAGCGAATTGTATATAACGCCTTAGACCATGGGATTAATTGATCTAACATTTGATTCACTGAATCCGTTTGAACATCTTTTGGTTTAAAGTCTGTTCCATTCTCAAAATCTGTGAATAAAGATAAGGCTGGGTGAACACGTACGTCTGCGATTAAAAGCTCTCCCATAATCCCACGTAGATGTTCCGCTGCACGAGCACCACCTACAGAGCCATAAGAAACGATTCCTGCAGCTTTGTTATTCCATTCAACACGTAAATAGTCTAGTGCATTTTTTAATGCCCCTGTAATGGAGTGATTGTATTCTTGTACGATGAACACAAAACCATCTTGTTTAGCAATAATTTCTGACCAAGCTTGTGCGCCCGAAGCATCCTGCCCTGGCTCACCTAATAATGGCAATTTATAATCAGCAATATCAATCACTGTATAGTTTGCGTCACCGCGTTGATCTGCGATTTCCTTTACCCATTGTGCTACTTGGGGGCTTACACGACCCTCACGAGTTGATCCAATAATAATACCGATATTTAATTCTGCCATTGTTTGTTCCTCCTCTTTTTTTGAGCTAAAAAATTTATTAAAAAACCCCATTATTATACCTCCTGACGAAGCTAAAGGTTCGAATTCATTTATCTTGAATTTATATATCTTGAATTCGAGATAATGATAACACGATATTTTTATAAACGTCAACAACTTTGTTTTTAAATTTAAAAAGGCAGAGAAAATTAATTCTCTGCCTTCCCTAAAAGCTTATAAACATGTGATGTTAAATAACGATATTGACTATCATTGGTATCTTGAAAAGCCTCTACTCTATTTGATTCAATGTCTTGGTAGTCGATTCGATATGGAGAAATCCTTTCTTTCTCCATTCATGACATTAGAAAAGTGCCAGCCCTCCTCGAGAAATGTCTTTCTAATTTTCTCCGCCAAGAATATCCTGTACAACTAATGAAGTGACGCTACATTGTCCTTTTGCAGGGTTGTCCACACATCATTTAGAACTCGATTGAATGGACCATGATTTTCTTAAAGCAGTTAATACGTCTTTTCCATGCTAAAATTCCTCTCAAACACTTTAAAATGGGACTTCATCCATTTTTATTGGCGTTGATTTCCCTACTACCCAATCATCTTTAATGGCACCATAGACAATACTATCTGTCACGGTACCATCTTCATTTTCCCAAGCATTTCTTAAATACCCTTCCTTCACAAAGCCAGCTTTACTAAAGCATTTTCGCATTCCGATATTATCAACTCTTGTCTAGCCTTCAATGCGAATCTTCCCTCTTTCGCCAAACAGGTATTCTTGTAGCCAATGAAGTGCTTTGACACCGTATCCTTTGCCTCGAACATTTGCATCTAAGCGCAGATCAAAAAGAGGGATCGTATCGTTTATATCATGAATAAAGATCACGCCAACTTTTTCTCCATCTTCAAGTATCCAATGTGTTTCACGATTGTTCTGATAGTATCCCTCTACGTATGCGGCTCGAACAGCCTCTTCTTTTATGTATGGATTGGTGTGATACAACCATTTATTTTGCGTTAACAAATGAACTAAATCATCAATTTCTTCTTTAAATAATTTGATTTCCATAACTATTTCCTTCCTTTATTTGTCCTCACATATATCTGAAAAAATAAAGTTAGTTTTTGTATGCGCATATGGCTGTAATGCATCAATAAACTGCTCTACATCAGGAAAAGATTGAAAATGCCCCTTTAATAAAAAACATGACTCACCTGAAATGCGATAGCAGAAGTCTATATTTGTATAAACCTTCAGATGTTCTTTAAAGTCTGCATAGCGGTTATTTTTGATTGTCGCTTCAACAATAGCGTCAATTGGATAACCCAATGCTTTTTTATTAATATCCAATGTATACCTCTTAATAACGTTCTGTTCCTCTAATTGCCGTATTCTTTCGCGAACTGCTGGTGCAGATAAGTGAACCCTTCTCCCTAGCTCGCTCATAGAAATTCGACTATCTTCTTTTAATTCTTTAAGTATCATTTCGTTAATGAAATCCATTTTGTAAATACCCCTTCTTTTTGAAGGAAAACAATCATATTTCCCTTCGAATTGATATGTTAACTTCGTTATGAACATTTTACACTAATTAATAGAAGGAGGAATGATTGATGACGCTTATTCAATTATATGACAAGGGCTTAACACCCTTTCAACAATTATTAGGCTACAACAAGGGAATTCAGCTGCACTGGCAGCAGTTGGGGGAGGTACTCGAAAAAGACGGGCATCTATCCGCTTCATTAAAAGAAGAGGTTCGAAAAACTTTAGCTCAAAAAAATGGCTGTCAGTATTGTCAGGCAAAAGGCAAGCCTGATCCCCAGAACTATGATGAGAAAACGGCAGTATGCACAGGTTTTGCGGAAGCATTCTTAGCTGCTAAGGGGCACACCGCCCCCAATGTCACGGCTGTCTTAAAGGATTATTTAACAGAAGCCGAGATTAGCGAGCTACTAGCATTTATTTGCTTCACGACAGCACAGCAATATTTTGGTGCTCTTATGCAATTAAAATAATAAGGAGCTAGGGGAGAAACCCCTAGTTCCGATTCACTCAATTCAATATGCTATCCTTTTAAATCGATTTTATTAGCTATATCTATAATAAATTTCTTACTCAACTCTTCTTTCATATTATTCTCAGCATCTACCATCACTTGCTCAATGAGACAGCCTTGATGATGGAAGGAATCTTCGTGATCAGAAGAACAACTAAATAATGAGGTTTGTCCTTCAATCGCATATATCACCTCTAAAAACGAAATTTCTTGGGGGCGCTTAGAAATACGGTAACCACCATTAACACCTGGATTCGACTCAATTAAACCTGCCTTCACAAGCTTTGTTAATATTTTCGATAGATAGGTTGGAGATAATTTTTGTACTTCTGCTAAAGACTCGACACTCATTGATTTCCCTTTAGGATTGCGTGTTAAAAACACCATTGTATGTAAAGCATAGTTTGTTGCTTTTGAATACTTCATCATTCATCACCCTTCATTCAGGACCTTTACTATCTGCAATTAAAACACATTCTACCATAATTAAAGAAAAAAGCATGTTTTGTATGAAAACACGCTTTCATGTTGTTGAAAAAAGATGATGTCAACGGCAGAAAAAGCAACTTTGCAAGGTGAGGGGTTGATTTCCGTTCCGCCAGCGTCCTTTCCAGGGAGCGTCCGATGAGCCGCTTCACTCACTTCCGTTCGCTCCAGGGCTCCTCTGTGACGCTGGCTCCACTCCAATCAACCATTCTGCAAAAGTGGCTTTTCCTTATCTTTCATACTAGCTAGCCGTAGTAATCAAATTAGCCCATTATTTGTATGATTAAAGAAAGGATAGACTCTTAATTTCATTGCGAAGAAGTGATGAGGGTCAAAAGCCCTCCATAAAATGGGTAGTGAAGACCTTCACTTTATTTAAAAACCTTTGCTAAAAAGTTAACATTTTGTAGGTTGGAGTGGAGGGCTACTTGACTCCTGTGGGATAGCGAGACAGACGAGCCACTAAACGGAGCGGGAGCGGAGGAAGCGGCTCGGCGCTCGCCCACAGGAAAGCAAGCAGCCTGCAACGGAAACCATTTTCACCTTTCACACAAATTCTATGGATGGTTTTGTTTTTCAACACTAAAAAAGCATGTTTTTGTATGAAAACATGCTTTCTTTTAGGATCTATTATTCATGCTGTCCATAGCCCGTTTCTTCAGCCATAGCGTCAGCCTTTGTCACATGAACAGTCCCAAATGGATGGTTTGGTGGCGCATAAATCGTATAAAGCTTTAGTGGTTTATCCCCTGTGTTCGTAACATTATGCCATGTTCCAGCAGGCACCATGATAGCCGTATCTTCTGTGACATGTCTCTGATAGTTTAAATAATCTTTAGTTGGCCCCATTTGAGTTAATCCATGCCCCTCCTCAATACAAATGAATTGGTCGACGTGAGGGTGTACTTCTAAGCCAATATCTTCCCCAACATTGAGACTCATCACCGTTACTTGTAGGTTTGACCCTGTCCACAGTGCTGTACGATAATTTTTATTGCGCTTTGTAGCCTCTTCAATGTCGACAACGAATGGACCTGGTCCAAAATCATTCTGGATATTACTTCTTGGCGTTCGTTCTACCTGATTTGGATAGGCCCAATAAACAGGTTGATAACCGTAATTATACGATTGATAATTACCGTAATAAGGGTGATACATTTATCTCAATCCTCTCATGCATGATAACGCTATAGTATGCAGTTGATTGAAAGAAGGTACTCATATGTAGTTTGCACTTTGAATTCTTAATTGAGTAATATTTAAATATAGACTGGAGGTAGTTGGCATGTATGCTAGATTAGCAGAAAAACTCGCAAGCACTACTGCGATTAAATGGTTTCCTGGACACGGTGCTGAAGATGATTGGATAGTAGAAGTTGAAGCAGAGTTAGGATTCAACTTACCACCATCCTATCGCTGGTGGTTAAAAAATTATGGTAATGGGCAGCTGAATGGTGGATCTATTCTCTCGATCGGTCAACCAGCATACAGAGACATCAATGATCACGATATTCTCTATATCCATCGTCTTAACTTGGCTGATGAAGATTGGTGTAAACAATATCCGAATAGATTAGATTTATTTGTTCCAGACGCTGACGAATTGTACTTCTTTGATCGATCGTCTAAAGATGAACTCAGCGAATTTCCTGTTATGTGCTATGACTTAATGAATGACATGATCTATGAATATGCCTCTTCCTTCTCAGAATTTCTTGAAAAATTGATTGATGAACGTAGTTAATAGCATGAGTTGCCTTATTTATGGAGGCAACTCACAACTCGGAAAATTCCTCTTTTAAACGCTTACGAAATTTATCATCTGTAAGAAATTTTAACTGAAAACTATTCATACTATTTGAGAGTTTAATCTGCTCTAATGTATTTAAGTTATTAGCGAAAAAGGCTATTTCTGTTTTATTTCCATCTTTATCTTCTGCATAGGCTGCTAGTGTTAACACAAATGCAGTCGATCCTCCCTTTTGACCAGCATGTTTTAGCCATGTTTGATTTCTAGGATTCTGCATTAATTGCTCCAACACGGGATCTAAATATTTATGTACCTCTGGACTAAAGAAATTTTTATTATTCAATTTTTCTAAAATAGAGATGTAATCATTTGTTGTGGCCCTTATTAAACGGTCTGACCATATCCTTTGAAAATCCATATTGAGCATTTTTTGTGCTTTTGCTTTCTCCTCAATTGTCAAAGGATGCTCTATCCAATTCGCATGAATAGCCATTGCCCGCTCACGATATTCAGCCATATCCATTTCTCGCATAGCCGTTAATGTTGCTTTTTTCGTTAAATTTTTTTCCGCCATCAAGTGAATAGGAATATGGAGTGCACTTACAATTGGATACAAAGGTTCATGATCCTCTACATTTAACTGAGTAAGCACATCATTAATTGTTTGAAAGCCGAGTACGTGCATTAAATATTCCGTATTTGCATTAGAGCTATAGGCAATCATGCCATTTGCTACTTGACTTAAAGGCACACGATCCGCCCCCTCAAGGTTTAACTGCGCTAACCATGCTTCATGTGCGCCGCCATCCGTTTTAGGGATATAAAATGCCTCTAACTCCTTTAGTGGGACCTGCTCTTGAGGATTAATGCTGCCATCTGCTGCTTGTTGAGCATAGGCGATGGCAACGATCATTTTAACCGTACTTGCTAATGGTAGCTGTTCCTTGGTGTTTAGCTCCACCCAATGTTGTTGATTATATTGAATGACAACGGAAATATTTTTATCCTCTTTATGTTCCTTCATAAATTGCACAATATATTCAGAATCGTCCCTCTTGATTTCCTTTTGAAACTTCCAAAAAATAACGCTACATACAAATCCTACACAAACCAAAATACTGCCAATCACCCAATACAGCTTTTTCATATTCATCCCTCCATCACTCGGCTGCTTCCAACAACCATTGCTGTAGTGCTGTAGACGACTGGTGATTTAATCGTAATGCTATTTCGGTGTTTATTTCTTCTGGCGGCATCACTTCTACAAGTATGCATACAGAGTCCCTTGTTTGATTCAAGGCGAATAGTCCCTCTTCATCAAGCTTTTTCATGGCTAGCTCCATTGCTGCTAGCCGTAATGCCAGTTCTTGCTGCCATGCTTCCCCTTCAAGAGTATAGATGTATGGGCGCTTATTAAAGCACTGCCGAACATTCGAAAAGTTTTCTTCTCCATAGCAATAATAGGGAGAATCTGCATAAGACCATTTGATAAGAGATGCTCTTTCAGATATGTTACTGTTAGTTTGTTTAGCAGCTTGTCGTTCCAGCGCTTCCCATGACCAAGCTGAAACGCTCGGGGCATGCCCTTCTCCAGTGGTGCATAACGTGCAGTAATAATACCGTTCACCATTTTTAAAAAGATCCAGAAATGTTTTTCTCGCAGCACAAACTATTACATCTGCCAATTGCTCCATGCTATCGATCTCTGACATATCTTACCTCCTTAATGAATTAGAGAAGCTCTTAAATTGCTAATCCCATTTTCTAAATATCCTTTGAGGCACGTTAATGTATAGACCCAACCCTCTTTTTGGCCCATCATTTTTGCCACGATTTCTGGGTCATGTACATTTAACCCTGATTCTACTACAGTAATAATTGTTTCACTTTGTGATTCTTCAAATGTGATGGTAACCATCGTCACTTCACCATGCTCTTCTCCCCATACAAACACAATTTTTTTATTCGTCTCCATTTCAAGAACGGTGATCACACCCTCTGCACGATACTCAGCATATTTAAGTGTGATTCTTTTACCCTCTCCCCATCTTTCAGAGCTGCTAGAAAACCAATAATGCCCGATTTCAGTAGGAGATATAATGGCTTCAAATACTTTATGGGCTGGCTGATTGATTTTTAATTTCGTCGTCACATCCGTATTTATCATCGTTCATCATCCTTTTCATATTGTCTATCTACACCTTCGCCAAAATTTTCCTTTAACCTTCCTTCCTAATAAAAATTCACTAAAAAAGATGCGATTCTCCTAATGGAATCGCACCTTTTCACTTAATATATCTTTTTATTATCATCAGAGCGGTTCTTTAAAAATTGCAGCACTGTTTCCTCTCCAGTAAACTGTTAGCTCATCTGATGAAAATAACCTATTTTAGCCTTTGGAGAAATGGCTATTCCCTCACCATTATTGGCTATATGTTGTAGTAATGTACTTTTACCACTACCATTGTTACCCGTAAGCGCAATTTTTTTACTAATGGAATTTGGAAGCTGACCTCGAGTAATAGTACCTTCCCTTGAACGTGTAAAGTGAAGCTATAATATGTCAAGTTTCAAAAATTCTCTCTAAAGACACATTAATTACTGTCGATATATCACAAATGAACATCCAAAAAGTATACCATTTGGTGAAAACCTGATATAGTATGGAATTTAAGAAAAAATAAAATTTGAATTGGTGGTGTTATGTGAATGAAGAAATACGTTATCGATATTTTAATGATTATGCTTGGATCACTGCTTTTTGCCCTAGCAGTTAACTTATTTGTTATTCCAAATGATTTAGGTGAGGGGGGCGTAACAGGCTTAACGATTATTGCTTATTATCTGTTCGGATGGTCGCCAAGTATTGTCAGCTTTGTTATGAATGCAGCTTTACTTATTGTTGGTTATAAATTTTTAAATAGACAAACAACAATCTACACAATCATTGCGGTCTCATTCCATTCTTTATTTTTACATTTAACAGAAACTTGGTCTATTTCCTCAGATGAAATTATCGTCAATACGATTTTTGGTGGCGTATTTGCTGGAGTTGGTATTGGCTTAATTATAAGAGTTGGTGGTACAACAGCAGGTTCTACGATTTTAGCTAGAATCACTAACAAATATCTAGGCTGGAGTATTAGCTATGGACTTTTATTCTTCGATTTAATTGTTGCTTTTTCGTCTTATTTTATCATTGGTGCGGAGGCATTAATGCTAACGATTGTCATGCTATACGTTGGTACAAAGGTAATGGAGTTTGTTATTGAAGGGGTTAACCCTAAAAAGGCAGTTACCATTATCTCTAAGAAACCTGAAGACATTGCTGGACAGGTAACTGCTTATATGAATCGCGGGGTAACTGTTCTATCAGGTCATGGCTATTATACAAAGGAACAAAAGGAAATTTTGTATATTGTTATTAGTAAACAAGAAGTTGTAAAGCTCAAAAAAATTGTCAAAGAAGTCGACAAGGATGCCTTTATTGCCATTCATGATGTAAGGGACGTTTTCGGAGAAGGCTTTATTGAATTAGCAAAATCATAAAACAGTCTAAAACACCTTTTGTCATTACTTACAAAAGGTGTTTTATGTTGTTGAAAAAGATGATGTCACTAGCAGAAAAAGACCTTTTGGCAAAGCGAGGGGTTGATTTCCGTTCTGCCAACGTCCTTTCCAGGGAGCGTCCGATGAGCCGCTTCAATCACTTCCGTTCGCTCCAGGGCTCCTCTGTGACGCTGGCTTTACTCCAATCAACCATTCTGCAAAAGTTCTTTTCCTTTTCTTTCATACTAACAGTAGTGAACACCTTCACTTTATTTGAAAACCTTGCTAAAAAGTTAACATTTTTATGGGTTGGAGTGGAAGGCTACTTGACTCCCGTGGGATCGCGAGACAGGCGAGTCCCCTGCCACGGAGATCCATTTTCACCTTTCACAAAAATGCTATTAATGGTTTTGTTTTTCTATCTACCTATTTCTATCAATCTGTAAGGAGCTTTCGATAATGCTGTCCAATAGTGCTGAATAGCTGATTCCCGCAGCAAGGGCACTTTTCGGTAGGAGGCTATTTTGTGTCATGCCAGGTAATGTATTAACCTCCAACACATAAGGAACGCCATCCTTAATCAACATATCTACTCTAGCATAGACACTGCATCTTAAAGTCTTGTAACTGATCATCGCAGCCTTAGCCACACGATCATGAATCGCAAGTGGGAGTTCTACAGGTTCCTCTATTGTAGAAGCATCATCATATTTTGCCTGGTAGTCAAAAAACACTGCCGTATGTTTGATTGAAAGGACTGGCAATAGCTGCTCATTGAGGATTGGACATGTAATTTCGTCACCAATCAAATACTGCTCAATAATAATTTCGTTATCCCACTTAAATACCTCTGCAATAGCAGTCAATAAGGCACTCAGATCATGGACAATGTGGACACCTACACTAGAGCCACCAGCATTTGGTTTAACGACAAGCGGATAACCAATAAGCTCTATATCCTGTAAGGGCAGCTCCTCTCCCTTTACGAGATGTATCCAATCTGGTGTTGCAACACCTTCATATCGAAGTATTTTTTTAGCCATATTTTTATCCATGCACAAACTACTTGCTAGAAGACCGCTTCCTGTATAAGGAATACCCAATGTTTCTAGCACCCCTTGAATTGTACCATCCTCTCCAAACTTACCATGAAGTGCTAACAAAGCCACATCAATGTCACGCACCTTGTCAATTATCTCTTTGTTATCATCTAATGTAATGGCAACAACTTCGTATTTTTGCTTATCTAATTGAGTGACCATTTCCTTACCTGTCATGATGGAAACCTGCTTTTCAGAGGAAGTACCACCCATAATTACGCCAACCTTCATTTTCTCAACTCCTCATATCGGTTTTCAATGTATCACCAATGATTTGAATACCACGAACAATATCGTCATCTGCTAAACGAGAGAAACCTAAACGAAATGTATTACTGCCTCTCCCGTTTGTATAAAATACATCTCCTGGATAAAACACCACGCCCTTGTCATAGCACTTCTCCAACAGTAAACGTGCATCTACTTCCTCTTTTAGCTCTATAAAGAGGTGAAGTCCTCCATCCCCTGTTATCCTGCTAAAGGGAATGTATTGCATACAGGCTTGACGAGCAAGCTCATATTTTTTCTTGTAAACAAATCTTGCTTTCTTCAGATATTTTTCAAAATAACCATCCTGTAAATATTGGTATAACACTGCCTGATCCAGTGTTGATGTATGAATCGTTCGAGCTCTTTTCATGCTTTCTAAGCTATCAATTAACGCCTTATCTGCTAAAATCCAACCAACACGTAAGCCAGGGAAAAGAATTTTAGAAAAGCTGCCAATATAGACAACGTTATTACCTATACCACTAAAAGCGATCAGTGGTGCCAAATGAGAGCTTGAATACCTCAATTCCTCATTAAAACCATCTTCTACAATGGGTATTTGATATTTGGAAAAAAGTTGAAAAATAGCATTCCTTTTCTCCGAGGAAGTGACAATTCCTGTTGGATTATGATAGGACGGGATGAGATAGGCAAAATCAAAATCCTTATCTGCTAACGTTTTTTTCACCTGATCCATATCAATCCCGTCATCTTTCATATCGACGCCATGTATGTCTAGCCCATGTAAACGGAAAAGCTTCAATGCTGCGTGATGTGTAGGATTTTCACATAGTACACGCCCTGATTTTTTAGCTAAAGAGGACAATAAAATATCTAGCCCCTCTGTAAAACCATTTGTAATTAAAATATCTTTATTAGAAATGTCTACACCTTTCATCTCCATATAGCTAAGAAGATAGTCAATTAAAGGCTTATACCCCTTGGCATAGCCATAGTTCAAGACAATATCTCCTTCAATGGACATTCTTGTGAGAAACGCCCTTTTGAAATTTTCAACATCAAAAAGCTTTTCTTCTGGAGCAATACTAGTAAACGAAATCATGCCTTTTTGCCAGTGTATATCTTGCCGTATTAAATCAATTTCATCTGCTAATAAAGTTGTTTCATTTAGCCTTTGCTTCCAATCTATTTCAATAGAAGAGGCTTTCAATGTAGTAACCTTTCCGATAAAATGCCCTTTTCCCTTCACTGCATAGATGATGCCATCTAGCTCTAATTCGGCATATGCGTTCAGCACCGTATTCCTACTGACCGCTAATAACTTACTAAGTTCACGGGTAGATGGAAGCTTTTGATGTTCCAACAGATGCCCTTTGACAATCATGTCTTGAACATAATCCTTCAATTGTACATAAACTGGTCGTTCATCCATAAGCTTAAAATCACTAAACACTTCCTAACCCCCTTGCTTCATTTTTGCATAAACCATGATGACCAAAAAGGTCCACACATTATGTAATTTCCTGTTAGAGTGGTTGCTCTTCCTTCTATCATATTTCAATATGGTCATAAGCATAAAAAGAAAACTCCTCTTTTGAGAAATGCATCTTCAAAAGAGGAGATTTTTATTATTTTAAAATATTTTTTAGACCGTATTTCCTTTTTCATCAGGATATACTAAAGACACGACTACTCCAACAATTAAGCAAATAAAGAATGTCGCTGCCTTGGCTGACACAACGGCCTCCATAGGTGACAGGGACCATGCAATTGCACTAATAAAGCCTACAATAATTGTGGCAATGACCCCAATGCCTGAAACACGTTTCCAGAAAAAGATTAGAAGGATAACAACAGAAAATGTATTGCCAATCCCTGCCCATGCAAAGGATACTAAGCTATAAATCACTGAACCCGATTTGAGTGAAATGATAATACCAACAATCCCACTAATAACAGCCACTAGACGCGAAAGGTGAACTAATTTTTTGCTGGAAATATTCCAACGTAATGTTTTATGAATGATGTCCTCACTTATTGATGTTGTGATTACTAACAATTGAGACGAAGCCGTTGACATAATAGCTGCTAAAATACCAGCCACAATAATTCCTGCAATCCAAGGAGGTAAAATTTCAAATACCATATGTGGCAAGATCATTTCAGGGTCCTCAATAGAGCCTTGTTTATACAAAGTGGACGCAAAAATGGCAGATAAAAAGGCACCCACATAGACAATTAGTGTCCAAATAATCGCCATATTACGGCCAGTAATTCGCTCTTTTTCAGTCGTAATAGCCATAAAACGAGAGCTCAATTGAGGTTGTCCTCCAAGCCAGCCAAAGAACCATGATAAATTTGTAAATAACATCGCCCCTAAGGCAAGTCCATTTAAGCCTCCAATCCAACTATCTGCGCCATTGCCCATTTGTGCAAGCTCTGTTGAAATGCTTAAACCTTGATGTTGAATTTCCATATAAGCTGCAATGGGTACAATAACGAACGAGATCAGCATTAAAAAACTTTGGATGGTATCTGTCCAAACAACAGACATAAATCCTCCCATACATGAATAGGCAATTATTATTGCTCCAATAATAATTGTTCCCCACGTAATGTTAAGTCCTGAGAATGAATAAATGGTTTTACCCATCCCGGAAAATTGAGCTGCTAAATAACAAACAAAGAATAACACCATTACTGCAGAAGCTAACCAACGAATTATATCTGCGTGCTTTGGAAATTTAACCGCAATATAATCTGTTAGGCTATTCACCTTATATTTTTGTTGCTCTGTCATAAAGCGTTTTGATAAAAATAGCCATGATGCAACAACGCCTAAAAGCATGCCAGATAAAATCCAAATTCCAGACAGCCCAGCCACATAAATAAAGCCAATTGCCCCTAAAAACATATAGGCGGATTCACCAGTTGCACGTTCAGAAAAGGCTAACGCCCAGCCAGGTAGTTTATTTCCCCCTAGAAAGTAATCATTATGTGATAAATCTTTTTTACTGAAGTATATACCCACTCCTAGCATAGCGAGTAAATAGATAAATATTTCAACATAAACAATTGTATGCATATACCCAAAGTCCTCCATCTGATTAATCTAAACAATCCCAATTGGTTTTATCAGATAATAGTTCGGGTTTTTTTAATTGTCAATAACTAATTTTGTAAAAAGGATGCAAAGTATTTCGATATTTCTACAAACTTTAAAGCCCCCGGAGAAAGATGAATACTGTGTTTGTGTGCAATTCCAACCTGTCTAATATATGCTTGATAAAATTTTTTTCTAATCAGCTTACTTGGTGCATGTAGTAAAAGGGAATTCGGCACAATGGAAATGCCTAAATTTTCATTGACCATTGTTAAAATAACTTGGTCAACCGATAGTTCATATACCACATTGGGATGGATTTTATGTTTAGCTAAAATCTTTGATACATCCCGATCAATCGTACGTTTAGGCATAATCCAGCGTTCATCCTGCAATTGCTCTAGATAAAGCGTCTCTTCATTCGCCAATGGATGCTCCTGTGCCATAATGCAAACAAGCTCATCATCAAAAATTGCATCAAATACAAGATGTTTAGAATTTGGCTGTACTAAAAAGCCAATATCTACTATACCATTATGAAGCCAGTCCTCGATTTGGTCATAGTCTCCCTCCATCAAACGAATTTGTAGGTCTGGATGATACTCTTCGAAGTACGCTAAAACCTTTGGTAATAATACCAATGAAACACTTGGTAGAATACCAACCGATAACGTACCCCCAATGAGATTTTTTAAATTTGCCACGGAGGTTTCAAGTTGCTGCTGTTGCTGCAATATTTTTGATATGTGTTCGTAAACTATTCTCCCCTCACTCGTTAAAACAATATTATTGCGGTTTCGAATAATTAGAGAAAGCCCTAATTCTGCCTCTAAATTACTAATCGTATGACTGATTGAAGACTGTGTGAGATTGAGCTTTAAGCCTGTTTCTGTAAAATTCCCTGTATCGATAAGTGTATGGAAAGCAATATATTGTGCTAATGTAGCCATGCTATTCTGCCCCTTTTATGATTTTTTTTCATATTTGATTGTGTAAATATTCATTTGATTTAAATTACTAGCCACCTCTATAATAAAAATAAAATCCAAGTAAATCAATATGATTTGTGATGAGGGGGCTCATAAAATGGCAGAGGAAAAATTAATGATGAAGGCTTTATCTATGGACATAATTACTGCAAAAATGTTTACAGAATTACATCTCTCCATTACAGAGCAATACGGAGAGCATGGTCGGGGGTTAGTACAAAAAGGGTTGGAGGCCTTTGGTTTAAAAGACGCTGAAGCAATGGCAAAAAAGGCAACAGCAGAAGGCGAAAATCATACTTTCTTTGAATATTTACCATCAAGTGTCGAGGGTGAAGAGAAATTTGCGGATTTAACAACGTTCGCCCGTTTTTCCAAAATGTTTGCACAAATTGCCAAGCCAGTTGTAGATGAATATGGAGAAGCTGGTGAACAAGTGATTATGCGGGCAGTAGAACGTTTTGGCCATAAGCGAGGCCAAGGTATTGCTCAACGTGCACGCACAAACGGCCTAGAAAATTCAGTAGAGCATTATTTAACAAACTATGATATGGGTCGTAGTGATTTATTTGAAATAGAAACCGTCTATAAAGAAAATGAGGTAGAACAAACGTTTACACATTGCCCACTAGGTCAACAATGGGCAGATGATGATATGGGTAAATACGGCATTTTATATTGCAAAGTCATCGACCCCTCTATTGCCAAAGGGTACAATAAAAATCTAGAGGTGGTACATGATCAATTTGTTTTACGTGAAGGACAGTGCCACTTCCAATTCCAAATGAAAGAGTGATGGTCATGATTAATGGAGTTAGGCTCGTACAGCATCTTCAAGACTTAAGTCAAATTGGTCGCAATGAAAAGACAGGTGGCATTAACCGCTTCTCGTTCACACCAGAAGAAAAGCAGGCCATTGAGTTAGTCACAACTTATATGGAACAAGCAGGAATGAATGTCGCAATCGATGCAGTTGGAAACCTTATTGGTACATATGGTGAAGGAAATGAAACCATTATGCTGGGTTCTCACATCGATACAGTACCAGAGGGCGGCAAATATGATGGAGCATTAGGAGTGCTAGCAGCAATTGAAGTGGTACATTCTATGCATGAGCAACAGTTGCTACCCTCTAAAAAAATTCAAGTTGTCGCTTTTAAGGATGAGGAAGGAACGAGATTTGGCTTCGGGCTCCTTGGCAGTAGTGCAATGGCTGGTCTTTTAACGGAGGAGCAGTTACAGCACTCAGATGAAGCTGGCATTTCCATTGAAGAAGCCATGAAGGATTTCGATTTATCACCTTATCCTTTAGTAAAAGTGCAGCGTAATGATATTAAAGCTTATTTAGAAATGCATATCGAGCAAGGAAAAGTGTTAGAAAATGAAGACCTACCAGTCGGTGTTGTCACAGGTATTGCAGCCCCCTTATGGCTAGAGGTAACCGTAACGGGTGTCAGTGAACATGCTGGTGCCACACCTATGCCGATTCGTCAGGATGCTCTAACTGCAGCAAGCGAAATGATTTTAGCTATTGAGCAACTATTAAACAATACAACAGATTCCGTTGCAACCGTTGGTAAGCTAACGGTCTCTCCAAATGGGACAAACGTTATACCAGGTAAAGTCACGTTCTCGATTGATCTTCGTGATATTGACGAAAATAAAGTAAGCGCACTAGAACAAGAAATTATGCAACAGCTGCAACAAATTGCTGAACGAAGACATGTCTCATTGGCATCAAAAGTATTGCAACGCATTAAGCCTGCAAAAACCGATGCCTTACTACAAAAGCAACTCACTACAAGTATTGAAAAGCAAGGTATACGACCTTATTCTCTCATAAGTGGTGCTGGGCATGACGCAATGAATATTGCTGAAATTGCCCCGATTGGGATGCTATTCGTTCGCTCAAAGGACGGCATTAGTCATAATCCATTAGAATACAGTTCAGATGAAGATATTGTTGTAGCAACTAATATTTTTTATGATACCGTTGTCGAACTTGCTAGATAGGCTACTATACTATAGAAGAAAGCCATTCTCTATATTGTTGAGAATGGCTTTTATAGAAAGTCATTATTCTTCGCCTTAGCAATAATTTTTTGAATGAACGGTTCCTTTTTCTTGGTATAGGTTTGGCGATCATACTGAAAGTGATCAGCAAGCTGTTCTTTTAAGGTTTCATATTCATCCGCCGCTTGAGCATTTAATCGAAGATAATCTCGGAACAGGCATTTGTCAATCCATTCACTACTGTTATATTCACATATGTGTAAATGACATGTTCCTTGGCCCCATAGCCCTTTTCTAAAAAATCTTCTTTCCATTAGCTCTGGTTTAGGAACATATTCATACCCAATAATTCTTAACGCCTCTATTAGTTCCGAGACTACTTCTATACTTGGGACGCCTAGAAGAATATCGATAATAGGCTTAGCCTTTAAACCTTTGATAGATGTGCTACCGATGTGCTCAATCCCTAATATTGCATGGCCAATAACTTCTTGAATACTTCTTTTCTCATATAAAAATTGTTCTTCCCAATTCACATCATACTCTGACAATACCACTTCAATTTTTTTCAAGTGGTGCTCACCTCACTTTTTGGAATAAGCCAACTATAAATAATGCGTATTTACCTTAAAATAATAAATCTATTTCGTTTTTCAATCTCCTTTTATATAACAAAATCTCTCTATTTTTGATTTAACTGGTTTCATATCAAGAAAAAGAATATCCTCTCTTTTAATATGATATAGTGTAATTATGGTTAATTTTTCTAAATAATTGAAAGGGGCTATAAAATGGAAGAAATTTTAACGATTACGAATTTAACGAAGAGTTATGGAAACAAGGAAATCTTGAAGGGGATTGACCTTCATGCAGCTAGAGGTGAAATCATCGGTTATATTGGCCCCAATGGCGCTGGTAAAAGTACAACTGTAAAACTAATTCTAGGCCTAGAAGGTGATTATGGCGGCGAAATTAAGCTCTTTGGGAAAAGCATAAGGCAAGACCAAATTGATTATAAACGGCGAATTGGTTACGTTCCTGAAATCGCTGATGTTTATGACAACTTAACAGGCTATGAATATTTAACCTTCATCGGGCAGCTATATGGATTAGAGCTAGAGGAGGCGGCTGACAAATCCAAATCGCTAATGGAGCTGTTTGGAGTTGGTGAAGCGTACCATTCTAGAATTTCTTCTTATTCTAAGGGCATGCGTCAAAAACTACTAATTATTGCAAGCCTCATACATAATCCAGACCTGCTATTTTTAGATGAACCAATCAATGGCCTAGACGCAAACAGTGTCATGATTTTTAAAGAAATCCTAACGCAACTAGCTGCCAACGGAAAGACTATATTTTACTCATCTCACATTATGGATGTAGTTGAAAAAATCAGTAGCCGTATCATTCTGCTGTATGATGGAAAAATTGCAGCGGACGGAACATTTGCCCAATTACAAGCAGATAATACCGAAGGAACATTAGAAAGAATTTTTAACCAGTTAACAGGATTTCATGAACATCAGGAAATCGGAGAAAAATTTGTGTCCGTCGTTCAAGGAGGACGATTATGACAGATTTCAAAACGCTACAATTGCTTGATAAATTCCGATGGCTTTTTGTAAAAATGGGCATTGATTATGACATGATGAGAAGAATCCTTCATATTAAATTAACGATGGATGAACGGAAAGTACCAACCCTATTTAATCAGAACAAAAAGAAAGACAATCAAAAGTACGGTTATATTAAGTCTCTATGGATTTATGCGTTATTCGGTCTTATACTCATCCCGCTTATGGGATTTGGTCAAAATTTTCTATTTCAAATGAGCATTGCCTTTGCAATGATTATATTTCTGATTATGACTTCATTGATTTCTGATTTTTCTTCTGTGCTTTTAGATGTACGAGATAAAAGCATACTTTCAACTAAGCCGATTTCAGCTAAAACAATCAATGCAGCAAAATTTATGCATATTTTTATTTATTTATCCTATTTAACATTGGCCCTAACAGCCATCCCACTAATAGTCAGCCTTTTTACTCAAGGTATTGTGTTTTTTATTTTAACAGGTCTTGAGATTCTATTAATGAATTTATTTATAGTTGCCATCACAGCCATTTTATATATTGCCATTTTACGATTCTTCGATGGCGAAAAGCTGAAGGATATGATTAATTATGTACAAATCGCTTTATCTCTAATGCTGATGGTTGGCTATCAAGTTCTTATTCGATCATTTGAATTCGTCAATTTAGATATGGTAGTGTCGTTTCATTGGTGGAGCCTCTTCTTAATACCGATGTGGTTCGCTGCTCCTTATGAACTCATACTGCATGGTGACACATCCTTATTGACAGTCATTTATACCCTCTTAGCAGTGATTGTACCTATTATTTCGATTTGGATATATATCAAGCTCATACCAACCTTTGAACGCAATCTCCAAAAATTGCTAAGTACAAGTAAATCAAAAAAAGAAAAGAACAATCGATTAAAGTCGTTTTTATTAACCATTGTGTGCAGAACACACGAAGAACGAGCTTTCTATCGCTTCGCCACTCTGATGATGAAGCAAGAGCGAGAGTTTAAGTTGAAGGTCTATCCATCTTTAGGTTTTTCATTTATTATCCCCTTTATTTTCATATTTACTTTTAGCAGGGGCGAAGAAGTCGATTATGCTAGCAGTATGGGCTATTTAAATATCTACTTTAGTATGATGATTATACCATCCGCTGTCCTTATGCTTGGTCACTCTGCTAAATATAAGGCTGCTTGGATTTATAAAACGCTCCCGATTAAAGACTATACAGATTTACAAAAAGGTAGCTTAAAGGCATTTTTAATCAATTTGTATATTCCGTTATTTTTAGTACTAGGTATAGTCTTTAGCTATATTTACGGTATTCGAATTATCCCTGATTTACTAGCTGTTTTGGTAACAAGCTGGTTGTATACCATCCTTTGTTTCGTCATGATGACAAACAAATTACCTTTTACCAAACCCTATGATGAAGTTAATGATGCGCAAGGCTGGAAGATTCTTTTGTTATTGCTCCCTTTAGGTTTACTTGTAGGGCTGCACTATATAATAGCTAGTCAGATAACATACGGCTCTACTATATATTTCATTGTGTTTTTCTTCATCAACATCTTGATTTGGAAACTGGTTTTTAAATCGGAAAAATAACAAAAAAACGGCTCAAATCCTATTATAGAGTGGGATCAGCCGTTTTTTCCATGCTATGGCGTTTAAAAGGTAAATGCAACGATTTCTTCCTCACCACTTTTCATATCTTTTATTTTATACATATTTTGACTGACCTCGTTTTCTCCTAATACAATGACCTTTGGTGTGTTTTCACGATTGGCTTTTTCCATTGCCTTCTTCACTTTTTTCCCACTTAACTCAACTTCTACTTTATATTTTTCTCGCCGTAATACAGTTGCCAGCTTTAGTGCCTCCTTTTCTGTTCCCAGAGGAATAATATAAATATCCACACTAGGAGCGTTTTGATCTACTTTTCCCGAAAGCGACAAAGCTGTATAGATGACATCTAACCCAAATGAAATACCAACAGTTGCATAGGTTTGATCTGTCTCTAAAAGGCCACCAATTGCATTGTCATAGCGTCCCCCGCTACCAATACTTGATCGGATTGTTCCATCAGCTAAAAAGATTTCATAAATTGTTCCTGTGTAAATTTCAAGTCCTCTCGCTAAAAATGGATTGAAAATACATTGCCCACTTATTCCAAGTGCCTCTATATAAGCTGTTAGTTCCGTTAATTCCTGTAAACCTTGTTGTAAAAAGTTGTTTTCGGTCGCATAGCCTTCAAAATACGCCATACTTATTTGAGGACGTTCATCTAAAAAACGCTTTATTTTATTAATGCTATTATCTAATAACCCCAATGCCTGCAATTCTGCGAGCATTGTTTTCTCGTCTATTTTTTCAATCTTATCTAAAATTAAAATAACTCGATTCATTTGATCCTGTTCAACCTCAAATAATTGCAGCAAACCAACTAAAAGCTTGCGATTATTATATTGGAGATTAATTTTAAGTTTAAGCTGATCAAAGGCATCTATCGCCATCATCATTAGCTCCGCCTCAGCAGCCTGTGATTCTACCCCAACAATATCTACATCACATTGTGTAAATTCGCGAAAACGACCAGCCTGAATGGGGCCATCTCGAAATACTTTGCCAATCTCATATCGTTTAAATGGCATAGCAATCGCTGGATTCATAGCTACAACCTTTGCAAATGGAATCGTTAAATCATAGCGTAACGCTAAATCCCGCTCGCCTCGATCTGTTAATGTATACATCTCCTGTAAAATCTCAGCACCACCAGCATATTTAGAAGCCATCAACTCTGTATAGTTAAGAATAGGTGTTTCTAACGGCTTGCAGCCATAGGATATAAATGTATCTTCTAACGTACGGCGTATCGCACGACGAGTAGCCTCCTGCTCTGGTAAATAATCTTGTGTTCCTCGAACATTCTGATAGTCCATTTTTTTCATCATAATCTCCTCCTCATTTTTTGAGCAATAAAAAAACCGTATAACGATAAAGCTTCAAATCAGCTTTATTTATACGATTACATGAGAAATAGTCTTCCTATTCAATATTAATAAGATAATAAAGATAGCAAGACTAGTGATGATGATGTTTTGTTGTGAATGATTGGACAAGAGTAATGACCATGTTTATTCCCCCTTTAATATTAAGGGTTACTATAAGACACACCAGATTAAATGTCAAACTTTTTCTAAAATTCATACAGTATTTTTTTCATTTTTTCTAGAGTAGCTAACATTTCAGCTAATTCTTCAGATGATAAATTAGCATGGTACTTTTCTGTAATCTGTTGATTAAAGGCTTCGATTTCCTGTTTATATAGTTGCCCCTTCTCACCCAATTCAACAGAAAATGCACGCCTATCCTCTTCATGCTGCCTTTTCATTATATAACCATCCTGTTCAAGCTTAGCTAATTGCTGACTCACTGCACTTTTCGTAATAGCCATTTTATCTGCTAGTTCTGAAGGTGAACAGGACGGATGACGAATCACTAATGTTAAAAGAACATATTGCTGATTATTTAAGGAGTAATTAGTATAAGCCCTTTCCATTTTCTCAAGCATGATCCAAATATCTTCAATGGTTTGATTAATTTGCTCCGCTACCTTGTTATTCTTCATTTTTTTGAGTGTCACCTTTTTCTCGCCATTTTTTAGGATTTAGATAGCTTTTAAATTTGTTAGCTACCTCTTTTCCAACAAGTAAAGCACCAAGCCAAAATAAGATTTCAGCTACAATAATACTTCCTGGTATAATCCCAGCCTTTACTTTTGTAGGTATCGGTGTGAAAGGTGTAATGATTGGGATTAACCATAGTGAAAGAGAAAAGATAATAATGCCTAATCCAAGCTTATAAGCAAATGATTTTTGTGTTTTTTCGTTAGAGGTCATGTATCTTCTCCTGCGCATTAATTTATTTAAGTTAACTAAACTATATTATACATTTCTTTTTATGTAAAGCACTTTAATCTTTATAAGAAAACAAAAATCCCCATCTATTTGAGTCGTGAAGAGTCAAATAGATGGGGTTATTAATGCTGTTATTTTTCAAATGTAAGGGGTATACGTAGCTCATCATTTGGCTTGTTAGTTAAATATTTAAAAATGAGAATTTCTAGCTCCTTCTTGTCAAAATTCTCATAAACATCCATTCTTTTATTATTTTCAAGAATGCCCATATATTCAGGCGTTCCATAGATTTTTTCTTTACCCTCTAAATAATAGGTTTGATTGACTCCAGCAAACTCTGGATCAGGGCTTAATGATTCCACATAAAGGTTATTGTCCTTCATATAATAAGTCCATGAAATTGAGTACCCTGCTATATTAGATGTTACACTTTGAGGCTTTGCTGATATGTTCGTTAATTGGATTGAATTGTCGTCTCCGTATAAACCTTCAACATGGTTCCTAGCAACGAAAGCTACAGGTTGATTTTCCAAAGAGGCTCCATTTAGTCCAGTTATTTCAAAGCGCAGCTCTGTTTCATTAGGATCTCCAACTTCACTCGAAATATACCCAGTCAATAAAGTTCCACCTACATCCAGTTGATAATCCATATAAGGAAAAGTTTCGTATTTTTCGTGAGTAAGAATCAATCGAACTTGGGTCGGTGTAACCGACATTTCATGAATTTTAGTTCCACCAGGCACGTTGTCAATTGGAATATCTAGTACTTTCTTAAATGACGTATTTTCCAGTTGTGTTTTAGAGAGATTTAGTTGCATATTCCAAGTGCTTTCTTTTGTTTCTAGTATGCGGTTATAAGAAATTTGGAATTTAGTTCCCTCCTCTTGTAAGGCTTCAGACTCGAATAGTTGCTGACTAAAATATTCTCCTTTTGCTCCCTGTCTTCCCATGAAAGATCTTTTCCCTGTTTCAATTGAATGATTCGTATTATTAATCGCCTCAATGAATATCCCTGTATTTCGGACTTTTAAATCTGTAAGTGTAACTGCCGTTTTAAGCAATATTTTACCTTCATCTTGTTCAAAAGATTGAATAGACACTGTGTCAACTCCATCCTTTTGAATAGGGAACACTTGCGTAGTCAAGTCATTTGGATTATAGTCGATAGAATATTTCTCATCGCTGATGAACTGAATATTCTCCATCATAAGCTCCACTTCTGTCATCTGTCCTTCAGCCACCCAATCCGTTTCAAAATAACCCTGAAAGGTACCAAGCTCCTCATTCCAAGAATGTGTATAATTCCCTTCAATAAAGTTACCCTTGGAATCTTTAAGTCCGGTAAGTTCAAAGCCAATATTCTCTCCATCCCAAGAGGCATCAGGTTTCAAACTATATAAAAGAAAGGTTCTATTGTCATCGATAAACGCCGTATGTACAGTTAGCGTAAATCCATCCTTCGTAACAGATTGTTCAATCGTCTGCCCTAAGCCCTGATCTAATGCAGACTGAATACCAGCTCTATAAGAAAGAATAGTTGACCAATCATAATTCAGTGCTGCATAGACAGGGGTAGCCATTAGAGCGACAGCTAATCCTGCAACCAAAACAAATCTCTTTCTTTTACGCGGTCGAAGTTCGATCGGTTCATCCATGATTTTTAGTTCATCCTGTTGGATACTGCTCCACATTTGTTCAAAATCAGGATACTTCATGTTATGGTCTGCCTTCATCTCTTTTTTCAATTTCTTTTCAATGCGTTCCAAATTGATTCTCTCCCTTCAACCATAGATTTTGATTTTGTTCTAGTTTTTTGCGCATAATTTTCAATGCCTTATGGAGTCTCGATTTCACTGTTCCCACCGGAATCTTTAGTGTTTCCGCAATTTCCACTAATGATAGCTCACCGATGTAGCGAAGGGTGACAACAGCCATTAACTTTTCTGGTAGCTGTCTGAGTAGTGCATCCCACTCCTCCTCTGCTGCCTTCTCCAATACAATGGTGTCTACAGATTTAACTGTTGCCGTTGTTTGCTCCTGCAGCAACTGTACCTGACTCACTTTTTTTAACTGAGCCTGCTTCCTTTTAAGCAAATTTAAACATTGATTCATCGCAATTCGTAAAATCCAAGCACGTGTATGCTCTACACTTCTCCAATCCTGACGAAAGACGGTGACAAATACATCATGGCAGAGGTCTTCTGCATCTTGGGCGTTCCGTAGCATGTAATAACAGGTACGGTATACATCTTTGTTGTATGAATCGAATAATTCACGTTCTGTCAATTCAAGGCACTCCTTTCTAATTGTTCTACGTTATAAACAATTGACTACTAGAAAAGGTTCATCTTTTCAGAATTTCATGTAAATACTTTTTAATCTAATGATTATGTAAAAAAATCCAGTAAACATGTTCAAAATAAAAACAGATGGCAATATAGAGGTCCATTATGGAACATCTAATCCATCTGTTTTTGCCTAGTGGAAAATAGTAAACAAATACTCAAGACACTATTGTTACATGCAGATTTTTTCGGTTTCCTTTAAAAGATCTCTTTTGGCTAAATTCCGAATCACAATTGATTCTTCTAAAAATCCAATTTTAAACTTCACCTTTTTTTCGTGCTGCCATTTCATCTTTCATTTCTTCTTTTAATGCTTCAATTGACTGTTTACGTCGCTTATTTTTTTCTTTTAGCCTGTTATTTTCTAGAGGATCTGCAAATTCCATACTAATTTCTGCTTCCTGAACTTTCTCTTCAGTATTTTTAACAATATCACGCATGCGTTCAACATTATTGGATCGATCATCTGGTTTTCGGTGTCTTGAATTAGCCATGTTAACCTCCTCAAATTTTGACATACGGTTATTTTGGAATGATTTTGTCATTATATGAGTGCTAACTTTTTCTAAAAAATATCTTATAATAGCGGTCTATCCAATAATTCTAACTTTAATTAGAAACAATTAAGTTTCCCCATATAATAACCTGACATTGTATTCAAACAATCTCTTCCTTCAGACCTGCATAGGCCGATTTTGAATGCATAAATACAGATAAAACTAGGGCGATGAAAATAGCTATGACTCCAAATGCAATACATACCATTTGTAGGGAGAGCCATTCCGCTAGCAATCCTAAAGCTAACGTAAAGACAATCTGTAGCACGTTGATGACCATTGTGGAAATACTACCAAAACGGCCCATAATTTCTGTCGGTACACTTATTTGATAAAAGGTGCTGTATCCCGCATTACAAAATGACATACATATTCCTAATGCAATAAAGCTAATAATCGCTATTGTCACATTCGGTGAAGAGTAAAATAATGTGTAGGAAATTGTGGTCAAAAGCAGACCATAGACAATATATTGTCTAGTTGAAAACCTTTTAGCATAACGAGCAGCCAGTGCTCCACCAATGATCGCCCCAATCCCAGCGATACTAACAATGATACCGTATAGACTATCTGAAGCTTGTAGCTTTTGTTTAATAAATGTAGCTTCCTGTGAGTCTAATGCAAAGGCAATCATCAATGCACCTTGAAAATATAGAAATACTTTGGCAAAGACTTGCTCTTTTTTAATATAAGCGTAGACAATACCATAATCCTCTTTTAGCATCTTCCAAGTAATGGGTTTTCGTTGCATTTCCTGATGATCTTCTACTGCTGGAAGCTTAAAAATCGAGAGCGCACAGATAAAGAACGTCAAGGCATTAAACCAAAATGCTACAGATACATTTGAAATGGCAATGATAAACCCAGCCAATGCTGGCCCAATTAAAAATGAGCCTGAGCTAAACATTCCTAATATTGCATTAAAGGATTGTTTATCTTCGTCTGGAATATATTTCGAAATATAATAGGTACTACTCGGCCCAAAAAAGCTACTTGCAATATTAGATAAAAATAATACGCAATAGATGAGCCAAATAGAAGACGTAAATGGTAACAATAAAATCAATATGCCACGAATGATATCACTATAGATCATTAATTTTTGTTTATTCGAGCGATCAATAATGGAGCCTGCAAAAAAGCTTGTTAAAATTCGAGCAATCGGTCCTACAATAAATATACTAGCCATAGCAGTAGGCGATTCTGTTAAATGCCAAACTAATAAATTGAGTGCAACTAGATTTACCCAATTTCCTAAATACGAGAAACCAAAGCCAAACAGAATGAGACGATACTTCCTAATAATACGCATAAGTCTCCTTTCCATTACCTAAGAATGAATTATTGGTCTTTTTTTACATAAAAGTATTCCTTTAGATAATCATATCTATCGATGAATATTGGTGCAACTAAAAATAGCAACCCTTAGCTAAGATCATAGCTTTGGGTTGCCTTTTTAATTAGTTGAATCTCGCAGAATTAATATTGGTTTAAAGCGATATAATTTTTGTTCATCAGCAAGATGTTCTTTTTTGATTTTTGCTAGGAGCAATGATGCCGCTTTCTGAGCCATTGGTAAAATGGGTTGTTGCAATGTTGTAATGGAAGGTGTTAAAAAATTTGCATATGGTACATCGTCCACAGCGATTACTTGTACATCATTAGGCACATGTAAATTTCTTTTTTTAATATAAAGCATTAATTCTTCAAAAATACGATCATTTGCCGCAATGATTCCCTTTGGTGGTTGTTCCAATGTAAATAATTGATTGAATATCTCTGCCATCTCAGCTGGTTCACCATTTATTATATAGCGCTCATCAACGAACAGATTCCTGTTTCTGAGCGCTTGACGAAATCCTTCTAAACGTTCGACACGAGGAGTAATCGGTAAGGCTAAAGAGGTAGTGATAATGGCTAATGGTTGTTTGCGGAACGTCTCCACTGCCGTATTCATGGCAGAAAAATTATCAAGCAACACAGCTGGAATATCTACTCCCTCAATAAAACGGTCAATAAAAACGATTGGCATTGCTTGTTGATGAAGCCTTATATAGAGATTTTTATTTTCTCCCGTTGGAAAAACGATTAAGCCATCTACCTGTTTTTCTAGTAAAGTTTCAATATGCTTTTTCTCTTTTTTAGGGTTATCCGCCGAGTTACATACAATCATATGGAAGCCCTCTTTATCGAACTCTGCTTCCAGTGCATTTATAATTTTCGTTGAAAAGTCATGGATAATATTCGCCACAATAATACCAATTGTAAAGGTAGATTTCTGTTTTAAGCTACGAGCCATTAAATTTGGACGATATTGCAATGCTTCAACAGCTTCTTCAATTTTCTTACGAGTGTCTGCACTCATATATTCATATCGCTTATTCAAATATTGCGATACTGTACTATTCGAAACATTTGCATATTGTGCAACATCGGCAATTGTTGTTTTTTTCACTAAAATCAATCTCCTACCTATAAATATGAAAACTCTCCTTGGTATTATGTAGCATAGCATACTTTACTGGTTAAATTAACTATTCAAATAGTTATACACTTGTTCAGGTAAATCAATGCCCTTATCCATTGTTTCTGCACTACGCTTCTGTTC
This sequence comes from Lysinibacillus sp. FSL K6-0057, assembly GCF_038630885.1. Taxonomy (NCBI): domain Bacteria; kingdom Bacillati; phylum Bacillota; class Bacilli; order Caryophanales; family Bacillaceae; genus Lysinibacillus; species Lysinibacillus sp. FSL K6-0057. The sequence continues at coordinate 4,790,188 of NZ_CP152047.1, forward strand.
AATCTCACCAGGCACCAGTACCTGATCAAAATTGGGTGCTGTTGGCGTATCATGTAATTCATTTATCATTTGTGAAATATTTTCTTTGAATAGCTCGACGTCACCAAAAATATTTGGATCTAATACATATAAATATTGTCCAAGATTTCGTTTCTGTTCATAATCACCATACATTTTTGAAATGTGTGGACCAAAAGCTGCACTTGCTAAAATTCCAGAAAGAACATCTACTACAAGTGCCATCCCATATCCTTTTGGTCCTGCAAACGGTGTTAAAGATTTGACTTGGTGAGGATCTGTAGTTGGCGCCCCTTGTGCATCAACTCCCCACGAATTTGGGATTGTCTCTCCTTTTTCACGTGCATATAAAATTTTTCCGAGTGCTACATTGCTTGTTGCCATGTCCAAAATGATCGGTTTATCGTTGGTTGGAAAACCGTAAGCTATTGGATTCGTACCAAAGTAAGGCTCTTTTCCCCCAAAAGGAACGACTGCTGAGTCGGTTTGAGAGCACATAATAGCAATTAAATTTTCGCTCGTTGCTTGTTCAAGGAAATAGCCAAGCGCCCCACAATGGCTACTTTCTTGAATAATCGTTGTACATGAGCCATGTTCCTTAGCTATTTTAATCGTTTCATCCATCGCTTCCTTACAAATGACATGCCCAAAACCATTATTCCCTTTAAAAAGAAGGTGATTTGTGCCTCTTTTTTCTACTGAAAAATGGGGGTTTTTCGTTATGCCACCTGCCTTTAAACGTGTTATATAATGCTCCACACGCATAACACCGTGAGAACTGACACCACGTAAATCTGCATAAATCAAAACATCTGCTACTTGCGCTGCTGTTTCAGCGTCAACACCCTCAGCTGTGAATTTTCGAACAACGATTTCTTTTAATGCTGGTACAGAAATATTCATTGAAAATCCTCCCCATTACTTAAAATAGATTTGTGCTTTATTCGTGTTGTATTGTTTTGCCTCAAAGTAAGAAATCGCTTCATCGAATGCAATATTTTTCGTGACATAGCCTTGCTTTATAGCTCCTGACTGCATGTAGTTCATAACCGTCTCAAAGTCTTCTAACGTCGCATTACGGCTGCTTTTCAACGTTAATTCCTTGGAATGAAATTCAGGATCATTAAAAGTAATGGTCTTCTTCATTAAGCCAATAAACACTAATGTGCCACTATTTTCTACATACTGGAATGAAGATTCCATTGATTGTTGATTGCCAGTTGCATCAAAGACAACTGTAGGTAGTTCGCCATTAAATTTATCATGTAACTGGGCCATTACATCATGACTACCAACAATCACGCCATCCGCTTCCGTCCATGCCTGTCCTTCTTTTAAACGTTCTTCGTTTAAGTCCATTAACACTGTTATTGCGCCACGTAATTTAGCAAAACGAGCCGCTCCTAATCCAATTGGCCCTGCACCGATAACAAGTACCGTATCATTTGCTGTTAGTTCTGAACGACGTACTGCATGGGCACCAATAGCTAATGGTTCCACAATGGCTAATTGGTCACCTGACACAGCATTATCAGTAATCACGATACTGTCATCAACTACGATATATTCGCCCATACCTCCATCCATATGTACACCTAATACTTTCAAGGATTTACAGCAGTTCGTTTGACCTCGACGGCATGCAACACACTCTCCACAATGGATGTATGGAATAACTGTTGCACGATCACCTATTTGAATGTCCTTCACTGCTTCACCGACTTCTTCTACGATAGCAGCTAGTTCATGACCTAACACACGTGGATAACTAAAGAATGGCTGTTCACCTGCAAAAGCATGTGTGTCTGTTCCACACACGCCAATATGTGTGATTTTTAATAAAACATCATGACTTCCTTCAATACTCGGCTTGTCTACTTCACGTTCTACCATTTGAAATGGTTCATTAATTATTAATTGTCGCATGCTATTTCCTCCAATAAACTATTAATTGTGGATAATTGCTGAATAACCTTGGTTGCATCACACTGGAAATGTTGTTCGATGAATTGTTGCATTGGCTCTGTCTGACCTTGTTCAAAATGGTTATGGATTTCAGTTAGTTTTTCAATAACTTGATCCGATTCACGCATGGAAAAGCGTGTTGGATTCATTGCATACATCCCTAATGCTAAAGCTTGATAGTAAATTTCTGTTTCAGCATATGGAGCAATACGTGTTTGCCACTTGGATAACTCATTTAATTGAATATCATATAGCTGATGCTCAATAAATGGGTTTAAAAAACGTTCAAAGACATCTTGCTGATAGTGTTCATCTACTTGGAATCGTTGAGTAAAATCGTTTGTTACTTTTTCAATAAAGACTCGAACGCCTGCATGAGAAAATGCCTCTCTTACAGTTGTGTAGTTAAAAATCTTGCCGAATGCTGAAAGCAAAATATGACTACCATTTAAAATGGCGACTTTGCGTTTCCGATACATGTCTAAATCATCAAAGACAAAAGGGAAATCAAGACTTGTTGGCCAATGTTTAAATGGCTCTTTTTGATCAATTACAAATAAGAAATACGGTTCACAAACTGTGTAAAGGGCATCCTCACCCTGATAATCTTGTGGATAACCTGTTACAATACGGTCTACAAGTGTATTACAAAAAGTTAAAGTAGCAAGCCATTCATTAAATGCTGTAGGCAAATTCCAGTCTTTAGCATGCTGTAGACAAATTGTTTTTAATGTAGAGCCATTCTGTTCTATTAATTCCAAAGGCACAATTGCCAATTGTTTTTCACCTTGAAAATGATTGTAATATTGTTCTAGAAAGACGGTTAACTTTGCTGCATAGCTTGTTGGACAGGCAGTAGGATAAGGAATATTTTCGTAATAAATTCCTGCCTCTGTTGTATTAGACACAATCATTTCTAATGTTTCTGACTGGGCATATTGTAAAAATGTATGCCAGTTCTCATATGGATGAATCGTATCTTGAATAATCTTAACAGTGGTTTCTTCTTCTACAACCTCACCATTTTTTAACCCACGTTCCATCACAGTGAATTGCAACTGTTGTTCTTCTAGCTGTTTGACTGTTTTTCCTCTTGCTGTTGCTGCAACTGAAACGATACTGCAAGGGACTTGTAGTTGTTCAACTGCTAGGTCAAAAAAGCCTCTGATAAAATTCCCATCACCTATTTGCATTATTTTAATAGGATGTTTCATGTCATTTCTCTCCTACATCGTCACGCCATCTTTAAAAATGGCGATTTCTTTGAATCCATATTTCTCATTATTTGTTTGTACTTCTCCTGAAGCTAGCGCTACTATATAATCCATAAATTCATCGACTAATACATCCATCGGCTTACCTTCCACTAACTGCCCTGCGTTAAAGTCAATCCAATTTTTTTTACGTTCATAAAGTGGTGTATTTGTTGAAATTTTGACTGTAGGTGTAGGTCCTCCAAACGGTGTTCCCCTACCTGTTGAGAAAAGGACAATTTGGCAGCCTGTTGAGGCAAGTGCTGTTGTTGATACAAGATCATTTCCTGGACCATTTAGTAAATGTAGCCCCTTTGTGGACATACGGTCGCCATAATCAAGCACCTCTTTTACCTCTTGGAATCCCCCTTTTTGAATACAGCCAAGTGACTTTTCTTCCAATGTTGTTATTCCACCCGCTTTGTTTCCTGGGGAGGGATTTTCATAGACAGGTTGATTATATTTAATAAAATACTGTTTAAAATTATTTACTAAATGCACAATATCCTCAAAAACAGAGGCATCTTTTGCACGTTCCATTAAAATCTGTTCAGCACCAAACATTTCTGGAACTTCCGTTAACACCGTTGCACCACCTGCTGAGATCAATTGGTCAGAAAATACGCCAATCATCGGATTAGCTGTAATGCCAGAGAAACCATCACTACCGCCACATTTCAAACCGATTTTCAGCTCTGAAATAGGTAATGCTTGTCTTTCAAATGTCGTCACATAGTCAAAGGCTTTTTCAAGCAATAGTTGACCCTCTTCCATTTCATCTGCAGATTCTTGAACATTTAAAAAGGCTACGCGTTGTTCATCATAATGACCGATTGTTTTCTTAAACAGCTCAATATAATTGTTCTCACACCCTAGCCCTAATACAATCACTGCCCCTGCATTTGGGTGGTGAATTAAATTAGCTAATATTTTTTGTGTATACGTTAAATCATCACCGAGTTGTGAACAACCATATGGATGGGCGAAATGCTGTACACCATCAAAATTGTCAGCCTTCAATAATTGATTGCCCAACTTCGCCAGATTTTCAGCTACTTTGTTAATACATCCAACCGTATTAATAATCCAGATTTCATTTCGCACTCCAACCTGACCATCTTTTCTACGATAGCCCTTAAACGTGCGCTGTGCATGACGAGGTTCGGCTACAGGATGTGTTTTTGGATTAAATTCATAGCTTAATTCACCCGATAAATTGGTTTTCATGTTATGTGAGTGAACCCAGCTACCTGCTGAGATTTCTTCTGTCGCATGACCAATTGGAAAACCATATTTCATGATATGTGTATCTTTAGAAAGAGTTGTGATGGCAATCTTATGCCCACGTAGTACTTGTTGCTGTAAAGTTATTTCTGTCCCATCCAATGGAAGTAAAAAGCCTTGAGGAAGATCACTCAAGGCTATGGCTACATTGTCCATTGGATGAATTTTAATAACTGACTGATTGTTCATTTGAATCCATCCTTTCTATTTCTAAGCTATTTCTTTATGAACAATTGGTGTAACAAATTTAATAACTGCTAATGAAGCGATGACCGCTAAACCACCTGCAAGTAGGAAAGCCGCAGAGAACGTTCCTGTTCTGTCTACCAGGAAACCTGTTAAAGTTGGTCCAATAATACCTGCCGTGTTTGCAAGGAAGTGCATAAAGCCACCAACAGATCCAACATATTTAGATTCCACCACGTCATTGATGATTGCCCAGTAAATAGCACCTGTTAAATATAAGAAGAAAACAGAGGTAGCAACAAGCGCAACAGCACTAACTGTTGTTGTTACAATACCTGCACAGCCAATTGATACGGCGGCTAAGAATAAACATGTAACTAGAACGACTTTACGAGAGAATAAAACTCCCTTACGCATAAAACGTTTATAAATGAAATCCGATACAATTCCACTCATTGCTAAACCTAAGAACCCTAAAATCCATGGAATAACCGTCACAATACTCATATCTTTAACAGCCATTCCACGAGCTTCTACTAGATAGCTTGGGAACCAAGTTAAGAAAAAGAATAGGATATAGTTATAGGCAAAGAACGAAAAGGCTGTAAATAATACAGTTGGTTGTTTTAAATAGTAAGATAGACCACGACTATGATTGATATCTTCTGCTGCAATCTCTAAGTTTGCCATTGATTCTACACTGTCTTCTTTGTTCGGCTTTTCTTTTACCACTTTAAACCATACAATTGCCCAAATAAATCCAAGGATCATAATCGCAATAAATGAATATTTCCAGCCATATGCTAATGCAATATAACCGACAATTGGACCTGCAATCGCACCACCAAGTGGTGTACCACTATTGGCTAGCCCTACTACAGAAGCACGTTTATCTGCAGGGAACCAGTTGTTCACCATTTTATTTATGGTTGATGACAATGGTCCTTCCGCCATACCAAATACAATTCGAACAATAATTAATGAAGCAAATCCAACGACTAATACCATTGCTCCACTGAATAAAGACCATACAATCATCGCTACAAATAGCGTTAACTTGGCACCAAATTTATCGGAAGCCATGCCACCTAAAAAGTTGAAAATGGCATACCCAACAGAGAAACTACTAAAGATAATCCCTAATTGTGTTGACGTTAGATGAATATCTTCTTGAATAAATGGTGCTGCAATTGATAATGCTGAACGGTCTAAATAGTTAATGACACCCGCTAAAAATAGCATGACAATAACAACCGTTTTGCCATCTCCAAAAATACCTTGTTGTTTCATATCATTCACCCCTAAATTTGAAATAGATCCCCTTTGTTAAACGCCTGAGTATGCCATAAATCCACCATCAACAGGAATCGTTACGCCAGTGACAAATGCTGAGTATGTATCATCAGCTAAAAATAATAATGTCCCTAATAAATCTTGTGGTTTTCCAAAGCGTTTTTGTGGTGTAGCTGTAATGATTTTTTCTGAACGTGCTGTTAGTGAGCCGTCTTCTGTCAGCAATAGATTACGGTTTTGTTCGGTAATAAAAAATCCAGGTGCAATGGCATTGACACGTAAGCCTGCTTCTGCAAAATGCACAGCCATCCATTGCGTAAAGTTATTAATCGCTGCCTTTGCCGCGCTATATGCAGGCACTTTTGTCATAGGAGCATAGGCGCTCATGGATGAAATATTAATTATCGTCCCCTTCGTTTTCAGCAATGCTTCGCCAAAAACTTGGGCAGCTAAAAATGTTCCTGTAAAATTATTCGAGAATACGCTTTCAAAACCGTTTGGCGTTAATTCAAAGAAATTTGGTGTAGTTGATTGTTCTTTATATACTTCATCAGCAGTAATGGCATCTGGATGATTGCCGCCCGCTCCATTAATCAGTACATCAATTTGACCATATTGCTGTAATATTGCTTGTCTCGCTGCTATTAATGACTCTTTATTTAAAACATCCACAGAAAAATTAATTGCTTCTCCACCATTTTCTTTAATCGATTGGACGACTGCCTCGCCTTTTTGCGCCGTACGATTTAAAATAGCAACTCGCATACCTTGCCTAGCCAATTCCTTCGCCATCTCTGAGCAAAGAACACCACTACCACCTGTTACAACAGCCACTTTATTTTGTAATGCTTGATGCACCTTACTCACCTACTTTTAAAATAACTTTACGTACTTCATTTGGGTTTTTTTCTATAAATTCAAAGGCTGCTTTTGCTTCATGTAATGAGAAAGTATGTGTAATTAATCCTTGATGCTGTAGCTTTTCAGCATCAACAAGCTTCACTACGTTTTCAAATTGGAATGTTTGTAAACGTGATCCTTTGATCGATAATTCCTTTTTTGTGATTGGTAGAGGGGCAAGCTCAATGGCTTCCTCTCCAAAGCTAAGGACTACCACTCTTCCAGCAACTGAAACAGCATCAATAGATTGCTTAAATGTTAGTGGAATACAGACCGCATCAATAGATACATTGACACCTACTCCATCTGTCCATTGATTAACAGCCTCTAATAAATCTTGTTCTTTTACATTGACAACTTCATCCGCACCAAGTTCTTTTGCGAATGAGAGCTTAGCTGGATCCAAATCAGAAATCATCACACGTGCATCCATTAATTTAGCCATCTTTAAAATACAAATGCCAATCGGCCCTGCTCCTTGAATCAAGAGTGTCTCACCAGCCTGTAATTCACCACGATATACTGCTTGTGCGCCAATTGTATAGGGTTCGATTAAGACTGCCTCTTCTAAAGGAGTGTGGTCTGCTACTTTATGCAATTGCTTTTCAGCAACAACAAAGCGCTCACGCATACCGCCATCTTCATGAACACCAAAAACGGAAAGCTGTTCGCAGACATTTGGTTGTCCTTTACGGCAAGCATAGCACTCACCACAATAACGAATCGGTTCGACAACAACTTTGTCACCAGCTTTTAATCCTTGTACCTCTTGGCCAACCTCTAACACACGTCCAACAACTTCATGCCCAGGTACACGAGGCAATGTCGCTAATGGATTCGAGCCATGATAAATATGCATGTCTGAGCCACAAATACCAACATATTCTGTTTGAACTAGGACATCTGTTGACTCTGTTATCACTGGTTCTGCTACGTCAATTAAAGCCATTTCAAAAGGTTTGATTACTTGTAGTGCCTTCATACATGTCACCTATTTCTTTAGATTTTCATAAGCATCCCAAAGACCATTTAAATACATAATGCCAAGTGCTCGATCATATAAACCGTAACCTGGACGACATTGTTCTCCCCAAATATGACGACCATGATCTGGACGTACATAGCCTTCATAGTTTTGGTCATTTAATGTGCGTACAATATTTTTAATATCGATTGAACCATCCGAAGTAAAATGCGATGTTTCAAAGAAACTACCATTTTCCATAATCTTGACATTGCGGATATGGGCAAACGGAGCACGATATGCATATTTTTCAGCGATGGCTACCATATCATTTTGTGGGTCTGCTCCCATTGAACCTGAGCAGAACGTAAAACCATTCGCCATGGAATCAGAGATTTTAATTATTTTTTCATAGCTTTCTGCTCCTGTAATAATGCGCGGTAAGCCAAAGATAGAATACGGTGGATCATCTGGATGAATCGCCATTTGAATACCTGCTTCTTCTGCAACTGGTAAAATGGCTTGTAAGAAGTAAGCTAAGTTGTTCCAAAGTTTGGCTTCATCTACTTCTTTGTACTGCTCAAATAATTCTGAAAGTCGGGCTAATCGTTCTGGTTCCCATCCTGGGAGTGTTAAATCCGAAGAAGCGCTTACTTCATTCACCAGTTCTTGTGGATCTAAATTCATGACCTTTTCCTTATCAAAATAGAGAGCCGTTGAGCCATCTTCTAATGGATGGAATAAGTCTGTACGTGTCCAATCAAATACCGGCATGAAGTTATAGCAAATGACTTTAACACCCACTTCGCCTAGGTTGCGAATAGATTGTTTATAGTTTTCAATATATTGATCACGTGTCGGCAATCCTAATTTAATATCTTCATGGACATTGACGCTTTCTACAACATCTGTATGGAATCCAAAAGACTGTATATAATCAACTTCATCTTGAATGGCCTCTTTAGTCCATACTTCTCCTGCTGGTAGATGATGAAGTGCCCAAACAATTCCTTTTACATTCGGTATTTGTTTCACATCTTCTAATTTCACTGTATCATTGCCACGACCATACCATCTAAACGTCATATTCATACTTCATTACCTCCTAGTTTGATAGATTTTCAATATACGCTTTGGCACGTTCAACTACACCTGCGTATCCATCTTTTGCAAATGCTTTATTTAAATCACTACCAATCCCAACTGCAACTGCGCCTGCTTCTAACCACTCGTTCATATTAGCCAAGCCAACACCGCCTGTAGGCATAATTGTGATATGTGGTAGAGGCCCTTTAACGGTTTTAATAAAGTTTGGTTCAAATTGATTTCCTGGGAATAATTTAATAATGTCACTTCCACCTTCAAGTGCTGTCACCATCTCTGTAATGGTCATACAGCCTGGTAAATATGGTATGCTATAGCGATTGCAAAGCTTTGCAATCGCAGCGTTGTAGCTCGGACTAACAACAAACTTTGCACCGTTTAAAATCGCGTGGCGTGCAGTTTCAACATCCAATACTGTCCCAGCTCCAATTATTGCATCACTATGACGTAATGCTTTAAAGGTTTCTTCAACAAAAGGTGTTGTATACGTTATTTCAATTGCTCGAATGCCACCTGTAATTGCCCCTTTTGAAATTTCTGTCGCTTCTTCAGGTGAATTTCCGCGAATGACCGCTACAACTTTTGCATCTGACAACGCTTTCAAAATTTCGATTTTTTGCATTCCTGACAACTCCTAACGCTCAATTAGTTTTTCATCGCCGATAAATTGCCTTAATTCTTGCAAGGATGGGAGCCCTTCATTATCTCCTTTAATCGTGGCTACCAATGCACCTGCCCCATTGGCCAAACGGAGGCGTTCTACGATATCATCACCATTTAAATAGCTATAGACATAGGCTGCATCAAATGCATCCCCTGCTCCAACTGTATCAATGGCACGAATGGAAAAAGCTTCTCGTTCATACTGTTCATTAGCTGTATAAACTGTGGCGCCTTGCTCACCTTTTTTCACAATAATTTCATCTATTTTATAACTCTCTTGAACGTCTTTAACTGTACGCCCTTCAAATAAAAGTTCAAATTCATCCTGTCCTGTTAAAAGAAGATTGATAGATGGGTACACTTTTTCGTATACCGCTCGGGCATCTTCTATAGACCATAGTTTTAAACGTAAATTTGGATCAAAGGATATAGGAATATTTTTTACTTTGGCTAAAGCAATCAATTTCAATGCAACTTGAATGTTATGTTTACATACCGCTAAATACACGCCGCTAATATGTAATAAGTCCACATCATCAAGTACTGACTCATCTATACGGTCTTCTGTTAGCTCAAGTAATGGTGATGGGTTGCGGTAATAAAACGATTTACCTGCACCGTCTTCCCGAATTTCCTTGAAGTAGATAGACGTTGGAATATGTGGTGTTCGTAAGACATGTGATACATCGATTCCTTCACCACGCGCAAAGTTATAAATTAACTTGCCAAATTCATCGTCTCCAATACAACTAATCCATTTTGCTTCCATATCTAAACGTGTAACACCTATCGCAAAATTTAATTCTGCACCACCCACAGCTCGCTCAAAGGAAGGAACGAAACGTAGAGGACCTGTCTTAGATGGATTAAAAACGACCATTGCATCCCCAATCGTTGCAATTCGTTTATTTCTCAATATTTTCATCCCCTTCACAAGTAAAACGTTTTAGTAAAACGTTTTACTAATACTAACATGATTTTTTTTTCGTTGCAACAATAATCCGATTATTTAGATTGTTAGCGTCAAATGATCATTATTGTCTTACATGCATAAAAAAACCTCGTAAAAGATAGAATTTAATCTATCCTTTTACGAGGGAAATTCATTATTATTGATAAAATGGCTTTACCTTGTAGCCGTTTTTCTCCAAATGATAGCGAATATTTTTATCGATTAGGAAGTGACCTGAACCAACAACAACAAAGTACTTACCTTCTTTTTCTTCCAGTACATTCATGATTTTCTTTGCCATTTGTTCATCACGTAGACCAAATAGCATTTCATTAAATTCAGACGATGTACCTTCCATTGCTTGGAAGCTTTTTGCAAACTCTTCAACATTTCCTTGCTTCCAGCTTGTAAACCACTCTTGAAGAACTGCGGATTGATTCTCTTCAGATGGATTGATGATACTATCCAACACAGCGACTAATGACTGCTCCTGTGCCTCTGGTGATAATGCTTCAAACATATCAACCTGTGCTCTTGTACCTTCTAATTCAATCACTGGCTTCTGCTGCAACTGTGCATTCAATAAAAAGTATATATCGATACCGTGCATTGCCATCTCTTGTGGTGTCATACCAAAGGAATCGTCCATTGCAAGCATTGATAATGCACTAGAAAGCATCCACGGCTTTTGCACTGTCAACTGGTCCATCGGAAGATCATAAAGCTTTGCCACTTGTTCAAGCTTCGCATATGTTTCTGGTGCAACAGCATCTTTCAATGTTGAGCCATCTGCATACATTGCTTTTTCTGAATAGTATTCAAGTGCTTCTGTATCCAAGATATTCGCCTCTACTAACAGCGCATCCGATTCATCGAACGCCGTTACTAGTTTTTTATCGAATGGATATAAGTCTGGTGTTCCTAAATGAATAGAGCCTAATAAGTAGACAAGTGTATCCTCATCCTCTACTGTCCAGGCTACCCCCTTAGATCCTTGCTCTGCAAGTGCATATGTACTCTGAATAAAACGGACAGCTAGTAAAACAGCCTGTTGAGTCGTTGCCTTTTTCTCTAACTGCAGTCCATTTGGAGAGCCTTGTAATATATTATGCTCTTTCATAAATTGAACAGCATCTGTACCAACAGGTAAATCATAGCGCGCAACAATATTATACAAACGCTTCACAATATCTCCACGTGTGTTATCGTTTTTCACACTCATTGGTTTATATTGTTTATTTTCAGCTAACCCTAGAGAAGCAACTTTCTTTTCCGTTAAAGCTAGAAGTTCATTTACTTTATCCACTGAAATTTCTTGAAGGAAGCCATCAAAATACCATTCAGTTGAGTAAATTCCGTATTTTTCGCCCTCATTTAATGTTTCTATCGCCCATTCGCTAATCGATGGTACTAGGGGTGGTGTTTGCTCTTCTGCATGAATCACAGGTACAACTGTCGTCAGCATCAATGAGGCACCAAGCAACGCCGCACTCGTTCGTTTCATCATCTTTTTCATCAAATTCTTTTCTCTCCCTTTTCCTATTATATGTATCAGTATCGTTTGAAATTATACCATATAAAATCCAACTATTTTATACTTAAAAGTGAAAATATTGACAAATATGTATTGGCATTAATCTTTCTTGAAATAATTATGAAGAGGTTAAATTTAATAAAACGATGACAAATTATGCTGTCATCGTCTTCATGTTGTTGAAAAAAGATGATGTCAACGGCAGAAAAAGCAACTTTGCAAGGCGAGGGTTGATTTCCGTTCCGCCAGCGTCCTTTCCAGGGGGCTTCCGATGAGCCGCTTCACTCCCGTGGGATAGCGAGACAGGCGAGCCCCTACACGGAGCGGTAGCGAAGGAAGCGGCTCGGCGCTCGCCCACAGGAAAGCAAGTAGCCTGCAACGGAAATCCATTTCTACCTTTCAATTGACTATTTTGTTTTTCAACACTAAGAAGACGATGACAAATTATGCTGTCATCGTCTTTTTGTTTAATAGTATGAGGGATTATTGAACAAATTTAGGATCTAATATACCTAAACCACTACCTTCAAGTTCAAATTTCACTTTTGAAACTCCATCTAAATTAACATGAACCTTTACCTTGTCTTTGATTGCTCCACTATCATAAACCAATTTACTATCTGCATAAATTTTTAAGAAACCTATTCCGAAAGAGTTAGCTGATAATTTTTTAATTGGTGCCAAATTGGTTTCGAATCCCTTGTAATTTCCATTTGCTAAGTATTCCACTGTATGGTCTTGAACAGCGCCTCCCCCATGATAACCACCAAGTTGATAGGACCGCTCGAACTTCTCACCTGTACTAATAACGATAGAGCTTGGGTTATGGAAGAAGTGGTCTTCATCACCCCCAATAGGTTTTACATCTTTTAAAGAGGTAAATTGAGGAACATCACCAATATAAACCGATTTTGTTTTACCATCCCACGTTACCTTTTCACCTAAAGATTCCGCGACGAAACGCATTGGGACATAAATCGTGCCTTGATAATTAAATCCAGATTGACCTTCTGGTGGGACTTTTTCAACCTTATCTACATAGTAATTGATTGGATCCTGAAACACGCTGATCTTTTTCATGTCACTTGCTGCTTCCGTAGTGGAGAAGTACGTAAAAGTCAAACCTCCTAATATAAAAAACCCTAAGTAACTTGTTATGATAAATAGTTTTTTCACAAAATCACCCCTTAGAATAAACATAGATATATGTAATTATACCAGAAATTTCATATAAACTTTAAAGATTTTATACTAGGATATTTTTAAGCAAGCTTTTTATCTAGTAAAATTATATTTTCTGTACTAGTTTATTTGTACGCTATTTGAATATTAATGGAAAAAAACTCGACCCATAGCTAATGGATCGAGCGATTTTATTTTTTCTGCTAGTCAAATAATTTTCTTCTTAAAAATAGATGGTAGCACCTCTAACAACCGTTCACGTGTGATAGGATCACAATGATTCCATGAAAAATCTACGAAATGAGTCTTACCGGGAGTTAGCTCGGCTAAAGTGGCGATCTGTGGACAGTGAGTAATAGTTCGTAATTCTTGGGGAGAAGCCAAGATAAAATTACGTTCTCCAGCATAGTGATTTATTTGATGCTGCTGAATTTCTATCCATGCTTGTCCTTGCTCAATTAGGTGCATCACTTTGGGAGTCGGACGAAAGCCAAGCGATTCATACAAGCTGGCAGCCAATCCGGTCTGACACATAACATAAAATTTTGCACCAAACTTGAGATAAACAGTAGCCGTCTCTCCAGCAACATAAGCATCTGCTAATTGCCTACGTACTAGCCTTACTTTGTCTTCATATGTAGTAATCCACTTTTCCGCCGCTTTACTCCGTTCAACTAGTTTAGCGATATACCGTAACCGCTCGAACAATCTATACTTCTTGTCCAGTACAACAGTTGGAGCAAGCGCATCTAGTTCCTGCAAGTCTTGCGGATAATAGCTAAGCAATATGAACTCCGGCTGCAGCTGTGCTATTTTATCTGGATCTGCCCAATCCCCGATACTATGAATATTTCGCAACTTATTGTGATAAACCACATTATCTCTCATGATAGAGATGGCTGCTCCTATAGGGGCTATGCCTAGAACGAGTAATTCCCCAAGTGTAAATTTTCCATCAGTCACAATACGTGTTGCACCTGTAGGAACAAGAACCTTTCTGCCCAGTGAATCGATAACTGTTCTTTCTGGCGTATGAAGATGAATATTTGCATATTCACGTGGGGTGCTTCCAGTTAATTTATGAAAGCACCGACTGAAATAGTATTCATCTTTAAACCCAATTTGTCGAGCTATTTTGCTCAATGGATCGGTGGTATGACGCAGAAGTTCTTTTGCCTGATTTATACGTAAATGAGTCAAATAATCAGTCGGCTTTTTGCCAGTCAACGTTTTAAACTTTTGACTATATTGCCATCTGACCATTCCAGCCATGTTAGCCAGTTGTTCTACTGTCAAGTCCTCATCATAATGCTGCTCTATGTACTGTACAGTTTTTTGAACCAATTGTATCTTTTCTTCGTTCAGTAACTGGTTAGCTTGCTCATCTAACTGGACCATCATAGCTAGTATCTGCTGAAGTCTACCTTGCATCAGCGCCATTTCTGATGTGGATAGAGAGGAGCAAAGTTGATTATTTATCCATGCTTCATTTCCTAATACTTGCTTGACTTGAGAAAATAACAGATTATAGGGATAACCACAAAGCAAGGGTGGATGGGCAACCCGGTTCAAAGTCATTCCTTCTACTTTAAAAGTTTCAAAGGTAAAACGCACAAACTGTGCCTCTTTGTTACTTGATTCTACAGTGTAGCTTTGTACAGGTAAAATTAGAATGCAGCTTCCTTGTCGTAGATCGATAGCCATTTTGTCTACATACAGCCGTATGTCATGACTGAGTGCTATCAATAATGTGCATAAATTTGTTTCATTACCATTTATTCCCTCATCGTAGCTACTGGCTGACATGATCTGATCAATTTGAAATCGATCATACTGTTGTAGCCTAATATATAGGGGTGCTAGATTCATAAGCAACTCTCCAACCATTGAAAATGATTCTCATTACTGTTATTGTAACATATAAAGACCCTCTATCAACTATTGTTCGAGTATGTGCTATTTTAGAATACAAATGATTTAAAAAATTGCTTGGGCAAATACAATTTTTACTGTTTGTGCATCCATTCTGGTAACTTTTTATACAATTGCTCCAAAGCTAATAAATTATCTGTGTTCCATTCATTAGGAACAACATAAACATTTCCCTTTTTGACTGCAGGCAAAGTTCCCCATACTGGGCTTTGTAGCAGTCGATCAGCTTCTGCTTCACTTTCCTCATCCTCTTGTACAATTACAAACAAATGATCACCAGAAAACTCTGGAAGTACCTCTTCGGAAACCTCAAGGAAAGATACCCCTTCTACATCAATAATATTCTTCTGTACAGCTGGTGGGACAGCAAAACCGTTTTCTCCATATATAATGGCACCAAAGTTACGATCGCCCATAACATAAAGTATTTTACCTAACTGGTAGAATACTGTTGCGGTCTCCCCTTCTGCTAATTGAAGCTTATCAAACATTTCTTTAGACTGTGTTTCAAACTTAGCAATAATTTTCGTTACTTCTTCCTGTTTACTCAATATATTCCCCATCTCCTTTATACGTTCTGCATAAGGAAGAGCTGGGTTGAAGGGAATCGTAGTAGCGATTTTTGACAATTCTTCGTTAAGATTTGGATCCGCCTTGTAATAAACATTAATAATCAGATCAGGTTTTAAAGTCAGAATCGTCTCTAAGCTAGCAGGATTTCCAATATCAACGATGCCTTCAAGTTTATCTCCATAGTAACTAGCAGGATCTTGAGGAAGATTATTACCAACAAGGGGAATATCCATCGCTAAGAAATCACCCGTCGTCTGACCAATATAAACCACTCGTTTTGGATCTGCAGGTATTTCAACCTGTTCGCCTGTAATCGTTGTATATTGAACTGTTGTCTCACTTTCCTCTGCTTGCACATCAGATTGAGCTGTTTTCTCGTTTTCCTTTTCCTTCACATCAGATGCGTTGCCATTAGAACTGCATGCCGATAATATCAACATCAATAACAGGAGGAAACTCCCTCCCCATAGTATATTTCGCTTTTCACGATGTTTCTTCACAATTATTGCCCCTTTCCTTCTTTCTTTTAATTGAAAATGATTATCATTTACAGCATTATTATAGTTGGTATAAAAAGCGTAAACAATGGAAAAAACGCAACGATTTATTTGGATAAATGTCAATAGTCAGGATATGAAAAGTTTAAATTTAGAAAGCAACTGAGCATCTAGACTAAATACCCTTGGTGCCATTATAGGGTTTGGTCTGTATTGATTATTTGTTCAATTTAGACCTTCAAGTTAGAAAATGGGGAAATTTAAGTATAAGTATTAGCTCCCTTTAGAAGCAAAAAGGAAACCATCTTTGAAAAAGGATTAGCTCAAAGTGGTTTCTTTTCTTATCAATTAGTTTTCTGATTGGCTATTCTATTTGATTTCTTCAGCCAGCTCCAAAATAATCCCTTCTGGCCCGCGAACATAGCATAATTTATAAACGTTTTCGTAGTTATAGATTTCACCAACAAGTTCTACGCCTTTCTTTGTCAATTTGCTAACAAGGGCTTCAATATCTTCAACATTGAAGGCAATATGCTGGATACCCAGAGTATTTGCTAAAGGATGCTGGATGCCTATTTCATTTGATGGTGCGTTAAACTTTACTAGTTCAATATTCGTCTCACCGTCTGGCGTTCGCAACATTACTATTTCTAGATTTGCGTCACTATCTGACGTTCGCAACCTTGCAACGCCCTCTTTAACATCTTGAAGCCCTATTACCCGCTCCATCCTTTTCACCCATTCACCCTCCACTTTTCCTTCCCCCAACACCTCAAGGCCAAAGTCAAGAAAAAATGCTTTCGCTGCAGGAAGATCATTTACGATTATCCCCACATGATCAATCTTACGGATTTTCATATTTCATACCACCTTTCTCCTAATTTTAATCATTTCTTTTTGATTGCTGAATAGCTTTTTCCCCCTATTCAACAAACTATCCACCATTGGCAAATATCTATAACTAACATGAACTAATAATCCTATTTCTTAATCTTTTTTATCGTATATTAGGATGGTCCTTTTTACGAACAAAAACGCTTTAAAGTGCCTTTTCTGAAACAACTCTATAAACCTTATAGCTGGCACCCCAATAGCAATATAAAAAAGAAGCCCATTAAAATAAGGCTTCTTCTACACTTATAGATAAAAGTTTTTCATTAGGTAACCCCATGTGCTATAGCTTTTAAAGGGGGAAGATCCCCAATACTACACAGACAATAATCATGACAATCGTAGAACCGAAAGCCCACTTTAAGAAGATACGTTGTAGTTTGCCGAAATCCTCTCCAACCATACCTACTAATAAATACGTAGAGGGAACAAGCGGACTTAGAAGGTGTACTGGCATTCCTAAAAGAGAAGCTCTACCAATTAAGGCTGGGTCGATACCATATACTGCTCCTGCCTTGGCAAGTAACGGCAGTACTCCATAGTAAAAAGCATCATTTGACATAAAGAATGTAAAAGGTGCGCTTAGGATGGCTGTCACAACAGCAAAATGAGAACCCATTGCATCTGGAATATAATGAATCACTGAGTTTGCCATCGCATCTACCATCGATGTACCTGAAAGAATGCCTGTAAAGATCCCAGCTGCAAAAACCATCGAAACAACAGATAATGCATTGTCAGCATAATTCGCAACACGTTCTTTTTGATCTTTCAATTTTGGATAGTTTACAGTAATCGCAATCGCAAAACCAAGCATGAATAATGTAACAGGTGGTAATAACTCCATAATTAACGCTACTAAAAGAACGATTGTCAGAGCATAGTTAAAGATAATTAGTTTTGGACGTTTCAAATAGTCATCTTCGACTGTAGCAGCAGGCTGAGCTGCCGCTTCATAATCATATTCTATAATACCAATCCGCTTTCTTTCCTGTCTTCCGAACGTAAATGCCATGAACAGAACAAAGATAGCTCCGCCAATCATCGCGGGAATCACTGGTGTAAAAACCTCAGACATTTCCAGATTCAAAGCGGTCATAACCCTTGCAGTTGGTCCTCCCCAAGGTAGAAGGTTCATCACACCTGAAGCTGAAACGGCAATACCCGCTAATACAATTGGTCGCATGCCAATTCTTTTATAAAGCGGTAGAAAGGCAGAAATAGTAATCATGTATGTTGTCGTGCCATCACCATCTAAAGAAATCAGTAGAGCTAATACAGCTGTTCCGATAGCAATTTTAACAGGATCACCCTTTACTAACCTAAGAATCGTTTTAATGATTGGATCAAAGACTCCAGCATCAATCAAAATACCAAAGAAAAGAATGGCAAATAAAATCATAATCCCTGTTGGAGCGACACCTTTAATCCCATCCAACATCATAGGACCCATCTCACTTCCGAATCCACCAATAACTGCAAACGTAATTGGAACTACAATTAATGCAATCATTGCTGTAAGACGGCCAGTCATAATCAAAATCATAAATACTATTATCATTAAAAAGCCTAAAATTGCTAGCATAATACTCCCCCCAATTGCTCCTCAAAATTATTTATCAATTTGATAAATAATTAATTTTCCGAATATTACACCTAATAATAAAATAACATCGAGCAAATGTAATCGTTTACAAATTAATGTTTATTAATTTCTTTATAGCTATTTCGTACATTTTGTTCACGAAAAAGCATTCGATTCATGTACCGTCTACTTTAGATGTGCAAAAAAAAAGAGGCTAACCTTGGACTATGTATTCTCTCTACCATCTGTATGAAACGGTAAAAAAGCAAACACATAGGTCTCAATAGTCAACCTAATAAAGCAAATATATTACTGTGCATAATAAGAATAAATCTACTTAGTAAATCTCCAATAATTTCTCATATTTCTTATTTTCTTCATCAAGAAATCTAGAGGTTTCACTACTGTTCATATAAAAATCTTCCCACATATATTTTTGCAAAATATGTTTCCATTCTTCGGTTTTGACCATTTTTGCAAATGTCATCTCCCAAAATTCGATTTCCTTTTTTGACATATTAGGTGGTCCCATAATACCGCGCCAATGTTTAAAAACAACCTCTATTCCTTCATCTGTCCATGTAGGAATTTCGGGGAGCTCCTTTAATCGTTTCTCTGATGAAATGACGAGCAATTGTACTTGATTCAAATCATAATATTTTTTAGCCTCGGATAAAGTCATCGTTGCCACATCTATTTGCTTTTTTAATAATGCCTCAACTACTTGACCACTATTTTCATACACTAAAAAATCTAGTTTTTCAGGGCGTACTCCAGCCTGTTTACTCGCTAAAACAAAAGAAATTTGATCATCATTGCCTAATCTCGGGGAGACACCTATTTTATAGGCTTGGGGTGTTTCTTTCAGCTTTTCCATTAAACCTTTTGCACTTTTTATTTCTGAATCCTTCGAGACAATTACAACATCCCATTCTGTAGCCAAAGTGGCAATCGGTGTAAAATCTTTATAGGTTAACTTACTCTGCCCCAATAAATGATTGGTAATGAGTAGGCTTGAATTCATTGCTAGCACATGATCTTTTTGCTGTTTAGTATATTTCCACCCTAGCTCTCCACCCGCACCAATTTTATTCAGTATATGAATGTCCTCATCAATCAAGTTGTTACTCCGTAAAATGTCCCGTATGGCTCTTGCTGTTTTATCCCAACCTCCGCCAATAGAGCTTGGGGCAATGATTGTTACGGTATCTTTTATCGCTTCTTGCCCCTCATCTTGTGAACACCCAAAGCAAAGCATGACAACAAGCACGAAAATACTCATTATTTTTTTTCTCATTGTTCATTCCTTGTCCTTATTTTTGAGTCAACCTTGTTATTCTTTATAGTAATATTTCCTCTCAGGCCTTCCAACAACTCCATATTCATGTTTTGCCGTACAGACATCTATTGAAACGAGAAACTCTAAATACCTTCTTGCAGTTGTTCGAGATGCCCCAATTTGTTCACCCATTTCCTCAATGGAAATGCCGCCTTTCATTTCTTTCATTACATTTGTCACTTTGTCCAAAGTATGACGATCTACACCTGAGGGTAAATCCTTTTGAGTTGCAGATGATTGATTAGCGACACCAAAGTATCGATCAATCAATGTTTGATCCACCTCATCACGATGGCTTAGTAGCCGTTTCTTTTTTTTATATTCTTCAACGGCTTCCACAAATTTCTCCATTGTCACTGGCTTCAACAAATAGTTACTGACACCATATCTGACTGCCGTCTCAAGCATCGATTTTTCCGTTGCAGCAGTCACGATAATAATATCGATTGTTGGATAATGATCCCGTATCTTTGCTAATAAATTTGTTCCAAGATCATCCGGCATATAGATATCCAAAAAAAGCAAGTCAACTTCGTGTTTCTCTAGTATGTCCATCGTTTCCTTTGCATTCAATGCTTTCTGAACGACCTTTACATCTGGTAGCTTTTGCAAAAACTGTTCTTGCACTTGTGCAATACGAAAATCATCTTCCGCAATGACAACCTTAATCATTGTTCCCTCTCCTTCTTTTATCTTGCTTTACTGGCATTTAGACAACCGACTTAGATGGGAGTAAACCCCCAATTTCAACATCAGTAGAACTATAGATTATTTCACTGAGTAAGTTTCATTTTTTCGGTAGGAATACCGTGAAAATGGCCCCACCATTTTTGTCATTTTTTACTTCTACTGTTCCACCTAAAGATTCTACAATTTGTTTAACATTAAATAATCCGTACCCTCTATTTTCTCCTTTAGATGAACTACGTAAATCAAATATAGAATCTAACATGTCTTCAGCAATTCCCTTGCCATTATCTGCTACTTCAATAATGATATCATTCCCAATTCCTGTAATTGAAAAGTTCACCGTTCTCTCTTTTTGATTGGCTACGGCATCAAATGCATTATCAATAAGATTTCCAATGATTGTAATGATATCCGTGATTTCAATGTGATTTGGTAAGATATCTACATAACTATCGGGATCAATTTCAAAGGCAATTTTCTTTTCCGATGCATTGCCTAGTTTCCCTAATAATATAGCTTGAACATTTGTATCATGAATTTGATTGAATAGTATTCTGTTCTGGTGCTGATGATTGGCTGACTCCTTTTGAATAAATTCAAATGCATCCTGATATCTCTCTAATTGGATTAATCCTGATAATAAGTAAAGTTTATTAGAGTACTCATGCGTTTGCGCACGAAGTCCCTCTGAATATTCACGAACCTCTGTGATCGTATCAATAAGCTTTTTAAGCTCCGTTTTATCACGAAAACTTGAAACTACACCTACAATCTGTTCATTTTCGATGATTGGAATAAAATTAAAAATAAATACTTTATCATTAATTAATATCTCTACACTATGAATGGGCTTACCTTTCTGTAATACATGATCAATATTAATTATTGGTGAGACATATTGGATATGTTGACCCATCAAGGATTCATCCATGAGGTTCAACATTGACCTTGCAGAATGATTGATTAAAGTTAAGAATCCATTTTGATCAACTGCAATGATTCCTTCCTTGACTGATAATAGAATGGCACTTCTTTCTCTATATAATGAGGAGATTTCATGCGGTTCCAGCCCCATCGTATCTTTTCTAATACTTTTGGTTAAAAAAATACCACCAATGATTCCTAAAATTAAAACAATCAGAGATGCAATAAGAATGGATTTAATTCGTTTGTAAATATTTTGATAGATGTCTTTTTCCGCGTATTCAACTGCTACGGTTCCAATTACACGAGTGTACTCTCCATTGTCTGCAATGATCGGAACCTTCCCTATTAAAACAGAACCACTCTCTCGTTCCACTTCAAAATTATTAGAACCGCCAAATATTAACCCATAATTATTTGTATGATCAAAATTCTTCTGACCAACTTGACTTGGGTCTTGATGCGAATAAATAATCTTCTCCCGATCTTCAATAATAATATTTTCTGCATTTACCTGATCTATTACTTGATCAGCAATTGGGCGAAAACGTAGCTCTAAATCACTTTTTTCAATGGATTCTTTCAGTTCTGGCATAAGCGAGATAGTCATAGCCGATTGCAATGCCAATTGTTTAACTTGAGTCCTAGCATCAACATATTGCAAATAAGCAAATATGCTGGCGAGAAGAAAAACAATAAAAAGAATTAACGTGCTAATTAGTCCCAATATTTTTGTTTGTAATGGAATCTTTTTTTTGTTCAATATACTTAACCCTTTTCAACTAGTGTAATTCATTATTATTAATTTTCACCCTACTTTTATTAAGAATATACCATTGCGCTTAACTAAAAGGTTTAAATCCCTTTGTTGTTGATTTAAGAGGATACCACAGACGCAGTTCATGGTAATTTGACTGTTATGATTGTTTTAATTAGAAAAATCTAAAGAACTTACTAAAATATCAGAGGAAAGCCTAGTTTGAATCCAGCTTAATTTCTTGATTATACTATAATTCAAAGGGATTTTTGAATTTATAAAAGCCTTCCACCTAAATCAGTAGAAGGTTTCATATAAGAGATAACAATGTTTTATTTGAACTAACGCCCCTAATGATTAAAGTATACCTGATCACTAAATAGGTGCATTTATCTTTATCGAGCTAATTATACAAATCCCCTGATTTTTTATGGAATTTTATGTTAAAATAATTGAGATGAATTGGTTTAATTAAGGAGGTAATACTTATCATATTTTGGTTTCGACACTTACCACAGATAGATATGGATTTATCAGATTGGACTCCTTTCATACAGAATGATTGGTATCGCAAACATTATATGAAGTTTGTCTATCTACTTCAGTTTATCATTTTTTTGATGCCCTTTTTCTTTGAAACACATTTCACTTATATTAATAATTTTTCTCTCATTATAATCGTTATTATAGTTTTCATCATTCATGAGTATATACATATTGTTACCATAAACAAAAAAGGCGATATTAGCTTAACTTTCAGTGGATTTTTTTGGCTAAATACCAACGCAGTCTTATCCAAATCGAGATTTTGGTTCTTTATGAGCTTACCCTTTATTGTATTATCAGTAATCCCTGCCATTATGGCCTTATATGTACCAAGTAATATCAAACCAATCATAGTATTTGTAAGCTGGATTAACGCAGTCATTTCCGCTTCAGATATCATTAATTCATTTTTAATTGCCATTAAACCGAAAAGCGCTGTTTTTTACAGAGGTTTTTATAGAGTTAAATAGGGTTTATAGAGTTACTCATACAATCAAGGTATGTGACAACCTTGCACATACTCTTCAAACAAACCTGTTAGAACAGTATTATAACCTCATCACTAAAAGCTTAAAAAACTCAAACCTATCCATATATCTTAAGGTGAGTTTAAGATTTCTTATTCCCATATATTCGCTTTATTAGAAACCTCCCTTTTCGTAGGGAGGTTTCTATACATTTCAACGTTCTGTAATGACTTGCCGCTTTTATGCTGCTGCAGTGATATTCCGTAGTATACTTTTATCACAACGAATTAAAGGAGTATAAAAATGCTTGATTCTAATCCTAATTGGCTGGCACATTGCACAGAAATAAAAGATTTAGCCAAATCATTATTTCAAAAATCAACGATACATCTTGATAGTGCGGCTCTGTTATTGATTACGGATGGCCAAACCACTCTATCCATTAATGGGCACAATGAACATATTGTATTTGGGCATTTAATTGCCCTTGATAGTGGTGCGGTTATCCAACTTACATATACAAACCGGCTTGATTTTTCAGGCTATTTAATTAGCTTTGATCTGTATGATATAGAAATGAAATCAATCTGTAATTGGTCTATCGATACAATGAATGGTTACTCCATTCAACGAGTGCCTGAAACGGTCATCGCAGATATTCGCATGTCGCTCGCTAAAAACATAGACCCTCTCCCTATCACCATTAAACAATTTATTTTATACAGCTTGCTGAAGGAATTACAACAGGAGCGACCAACAGATGCATACACACTTGAGCAAAGAATTGAACAGACTGTCGTTTATATGCAAAATAAATATAATCAAATGATGACAAGAGATGAACTAGCAGCTATTGCTGGATACAGCCCATGGTATTATTCGAGAAAGTTCATTGAGTTATATGATAAAACACCGATCGCTTATTTAATTAGCTATCGTATTTTCCGTGCACAAGAAATGCTATTAACAACAGATGATTTATCACAAAACATCGCAAAGAAAGTGGGCTTTGATGATGTGCAAAACTTTAGTCGACAGTTTAAACGCATTGTTGGTCGCCCACCTAAGCAATTCAAAAAGAGCATTGGTGATTATCGTGTTTGCTTTCTCTCACCTGCACACGCAGAAATTGCGATTGCATTAGGTGTTGCACCTCATTGTGTTACTGTGACTAGCTCCCTAACGCCAACATATCAAAAGATGCTTTTTCATGAAGTTGGTATAACCATTTTAGAAATGCCACAATATGTGATTCAACAAGACACCATTGTACAGCAACAACCCGATTTAATTATCGGTGTCGACTTAACGGAAGAGACCAAACAACATTTCCAAACGATCGCCCCTGTTATCACTGGGCTACCTTATGATTTAAAATCACTCATTCGTTATTTTGGTGAATTGTTTCATAAAGAGAAGGAAGCTATACAAATCATTCGGGAACTTGCGACACATGTAGAGGTTCTAAAAAATAAAATACAACAGCATATTGCAAAGGATGCTACTGTACTTTATTTACGTGTGGAGGAGTTGGGTTATCGCTATTTCGGTGAGTCTTCTAGTGACTCGGCTATCCTTTTATATCAGGAACTTGGCCTACAAATGCCTGACATATTGCGTGCAAATGAAAATAGTTTCAACACATGTTCTTTACAACAATTAGTGGCAGCCAATCCTACCTATTTGTTTATTGAAAAGCGCATAATGGATTATTATACTGCAGACCTTAGCTTAGCTACTCTACAAAAAAGTGAGCAGTGGGCAAATTTAGATGCTGTGAAAAATAAGCGTGTTTTTTATGTGGATACTGGTTTATGGATTAACAATTGCAGTGTATTTGGCAAAAGGAAAATTATGCAACAGATTGAACAATCAATTTTAGCTGTTTACCCTAAAACACAATAATCCAATTTTTAAGGCACTTTATGCTATATTAGACGCTCTCATAACCTGTTATTATTTGATAGTGATAATCATTATCAAATAGAAAAGGAGCTTTAATCAATGAAAAAAACGATGCAATATATACTTTTTATGTTAGTTGCTTTAACATTAGTGGCTTGCTCAAGCACTAACAAAGAGAGCGGAAATGAGGCAAAGGAGCAAGAAGAAAAAAGCGAGCCTACAACACGTGTTGTGAAAGATGCCTACGGTGATGTCACGATCCCTACCGAACCTAAAAATATGTTAGTCCTTAACTCTAACTATGCTGAAAACTTAATTGAAATCGGTGTAATGCCTCAAATGGTGACAGTCGTTGAAGAAATTGAACCTGCGTATCGTTTCAAATTATTCAATGACAACAATGTTAAAATCATTCCGACTGTGCAATATGAGGAGAATTTAGAAGTTATTCTTGAAGCAGCACCAGATGTCATTATTGCTCAAGGTGCAGCGATTGATGCTAAAAAATACGAAGCTTTAAGTAAAATTGCCCCTACTGTTGCTGTTGAAGCAGGCGTTGCAATAGATGAATATGTTCCTGTGCTTGGTGAACTGTTCAATAAAGAGAAAGAAGCTACACTTGCTCTCGAAAAATTTAGGGAAAAAATAGAAGAAACCAAAGAAAAGCTACACAATGCTATAGGTGACGAAAAAATTCTCGTATTACGTGTAGAACAAAATCAATATCGTGTGCTAGGCACTGAAAAGGGTAGCCCTGGTAGTGACATGCTATACACACAACTTGGATTAAATATTCCAACTATGTTGAAAGATAATAATGAGTGGTTCACGCCTATTTCCTTAGAAGTTTTTCCTGAACTTGACGCAGATCATATTTTTGTCGAACAACGTCAAATGCAAAATTATAGTAGCGAACAATCCATGAAAGATTTAGAGAATAGCCCAATGTGGCAAGCTATGGATGCTGTGAAAGCAGGCAAGGTTTACCCATTAAAAACAGCAGATTATGTTGTAGGTGAAGGTTTAATTGGCTCTCCACTATTCCTTGATTATTTAGTTGAAAAGTTGGTGCCTTAAATGGAGCAAGAAATTTATGATGTAATTATTATCGGTGGTGGGCCAGCAGGCATGTATGCTGCCTTTTACAGTGGCATGCGTGAAATGAAAACAAAAATTATCGAAGTAAAACAGGAATTAGGAGGGTTTATGCGCACCTATCCTGAGAAGCTAGTCTGGGATGTTGGTGGCATTGAGCCTGTTCGCTGTGAAGATATTATTCACTCCTTAATCAAGCAAGCTATGACATTTAATCCGACAATCGTATTTGGTCAAGAAGTTGTTGGTATGGAAAAACGAGATGATGGCATTTTCGTCTTAACAGCTAAAACAGGCGAGAAGCATTATACGAAAACGATTATTTTAGCTACAGGACGCGGTATCACACGCATTCAGAAATTAACAGTTGAAGGCGCTGACCGTTATGAACTAAACAACCTTCACTATACGGTAACGAACATCAATAGGTTTAAAGATAAACGTGTACTCATTTCTGGTGGAGGCGACTCAGCTGTAGATTGGGCTATTGAAATGGCTCCTATCGCCAAAGAAGTATATGTCATTCATAGACGGGATGACTTTAGTGCCTTTGAATCGTCTGTAACACGCATGAAATCTATGGCAACAACCTATGTTCCTTATACGGTTTCGCGTTTACATGGCAATGGCAATAAAATCGAACATGTTACATTACATCATGTTGATTCAGATGATACGACAAAGATTGAAGTAGACGAAGTACTTGTTAATCATGGGTTTGACCGACACTTTGGTGGCGCCATTATGGATTGGGGCTTAGCCACTGAAGAATGGGGCATTTCCGTTACACCAAAAATGTGCACAAGCATGTCAGGCATCTTTGGCGCAGGTGATATTGTAACGAATGAAGGGAAAATAAGACTGATAGCAGGCGCATTTAATGATGCTGTCCTTGCTGTCAATAGCGCCAAATTATACATCGACCCTACTGAATCAAAAATGGCAGGCGTTTCTTCTCACAATGACCGCTTCGCTGAAAAAAACGAAGCGTTACAACAAAAGAATAAAGCTGTAGCTACACATAAGTGATTGGCTAATATCTCCCCCATTAGATAAACAAATCATCTGTTTATCTAATGGGTTTTTTATCTAAAACGTTGTACACATCCACTAGAAGGCACATCTTGAATTGTTAACTATGGCTTATCAAGAGATTGTTGCCGCAGCCCAACCAGCTTGTTGTTGCGCAATAATAAAAAAAATCCTGCATAGTAAACACAGGATTTCTGTTAATGTAATTATTTTTACAGATTTACAAGTCACATTGAGAATTAGATTTTCAAGCTGTGAAAGTTGAGTGAATAATAACTAGTAAATCAAATAAAACTCAGCATGCTTAGTATGTACCTTTTTGATGCTAAATCTAATCACATCGTTTTCTTCTTAAAAATATACGGCAATACCTCTAACAATCGTCCACGTGTAATGGGATCATCATAATTCCATGTATAATCTATAATATGAGTCTTACCAAGAGTTAATTCGGTTAATGCCGCAATCTGTGGACAGTTTGCAACAGTTTGCAATTCTTGTGGAGCAGCCAAGATGAAATTACGATCTCCAGCATAGTGATTCATTTGATGCTGCTGAATTTCTATCCATGCTTGCTTTTGTTCGATTAGGTGCATCACTTTAGCAGAGGGTCGAAAGCCAAGCGATTCATACAAGCTAGCAGCCAATCCGTTCTGGCCCATAATATAAAATTTTTCACCCAACTTGAGATAAACAGCAGCTGTCTCCCCAGCAACATAAGCATCTGCTAATTGCCTACGTACCACTCTTACTTTGTCCTCATATGTAGTAATCCACTTCTCTGCCGTTGTACTCCGTTCAAATAGTTTAGCGATATACCGTAACCGCTCAAATAAACTAAACTTACTATCTAGTATAACAGTAGGTGCGATCGCATCTAGTTTCTGCAAATCTTGTTCAGGATGAAAATAGCTAAGCAATAATATCTCGGGTTGCAGCTGTGCTATTTTATCCGGATCTACCCAATACCCGACACTATGAATATTTCGCAGCTTATTGTGATAAATCAAACTATTTTTCATGACAGAGATGGCTGCTCCTATAGGAGATATGCCTAGAACGAGTAATTCTCCAAGTGTAAATTTACCATCCGTCACAATACGTGTTGCATCCTTAGGGACATGAATCTCTCTGCCAAATGAATCGATAACTGTCTTTTGCTGAGTATGAAAATAGATATTCACATATTCACGTGGAGTGTTTCCAGTTAATTTATGAAAGCACCGACTGAAATAAGATTCATCCTTAAACCCAATTTGCCGAGATATTTTTCTTAATGGCTCGGCAGAATTACACAGAAGCTCTTTAGCCTGGTTTATACGTAAATGAGTCAAATAATCAGTTGGCTTTTTGCCAGTTAATATTTTAAACTGTTGACTATATTGCCATCTAACCATTCCGGCCATGTTAGCAAGTTGTTCTACTGTCAAGCTCTCATCATAATGCTGCTCCATATACTGTACAGTCTGTTGAACTAAGTTTATCTTTTCTTCGTTGTGCAACTGGGTAGCTTGCTGATCTAATTGAGCCATCATACCTAGAATTAGCTGAAGTCTTCCTTGCATCATCGCCATTTCTAATATGGATAGAGAGGAACAAAATCGATTAGCTTCATTTCCTAATACTTGCTTGACTTGAGAAAATAACAGATTATAGGGATAACCATAAAGCAAGGGTGGATAAGCAACCTTATTCAAAGTCAATTCCTCTACTTCAAAGGTTTCAAAAGTAAAGCGTGCAAGCTGTGCCTCTTTGTTAGTTGATTCCACAGTGTAGCTTTGTACAGGTAAAACTAGTATGCAACTTCCTTGTCGCAAATTGATTGCAATTTTGTCTACATACAGCCGTATGTCATGGCTAAGTGCTATTAATAATGTACAGAAGTTTTTTTCATTGTAATTAACTCCCTCATTATGGCTAATCGCTGACATCATCTGGTCAACTTGAAACCGATCATAGTGTTGTAGCCTGATATACAGGGATGAAAGATTCATAAGCAACTCTCCAATAATCGAAAGTGATTATCATTATCATAACATATAATGACCCGCTTTCAACTATCGGTCGAGTATGCGTTATTATAGAAAAATAACGGTTTAAAGAACTGAATTGGCAGATCCGGTTTCTTACTGTTTGTTCATCCATTGTGGCAGTTCTTTTAATAATTGTTCCATAGCTAACAAGTTATCTGCATTCCATTCAGCAGAAGTAACGTAAACATTTCCCTTTTGGACAGCGGGCAAAGTCTCCCATATCGGGCTTTGCAGCAGTTGGTCAGCTCCTTTTTTACTTTCTTCATCATTAGCGAGTATAAGTACAAACAAATGATCACCAGCATACTCTGGAATTAGCTCTTCTGAAATTGCAACGAAAGTTTGCCCTTCATCAATAACATGTTGCTTTATAGCAGGTGGTATGGTGAAGCCGTTCTCTTGATAAATAAAAGCACCAAGTGATCGATTGCCCATAACATAAAGCGCTTTACCTTCCTGTATGAAAACTGTTGCTGTCTCCCCTTCTGCTAATTGAAGCTTATCAAACATTTCTTTCGACTGAGTTTCAAACTTAGCAATCCATTGATCTGCCTCTTCCTGTTGGTCAAAGATATTTCCAATCTCCTTTACACGCTCTATATAAGGTAGAGATGGGTTAAAGGGGATAGTAGGAGCAATTTTTGACAATGCCTCATTCCGTTCTGCATCCTTGTGGTAACTATTAATAATGAGATCAGGTTTTAAAGCCAAAATCGCCTCTAGGTCACCAGGATTTCCAACATCAACTATTCCAGCCGTTTTACCCTCATAGTAACTACGATTAGTAGCATGAAGAAGGTTACTACCAACAATTGGAATATCCATCACCAAGAAATCGCCAAGCGTCGGACCCAAATAAACCACTCGTTTTGGATCTGCAGG
Source organism: Lysinibacillus sp. FSL K6-0057 (assembly GCF_038630885.1). Lineage (NCBI taxonomy): Bacteria > Bacillati > Bacillota > Bacilli > Caryophanales > Bacillaceae > Lysinibacillus > Lysinibacillus sp. FSL K6-0057. The sequence goes on from NZ_CP152047.1 coordinate 4,820,634, forward strand.
TATTTCAACCTGTTCACCTGTAATTGTTGTATATTGAACAGTTGTCGCACTTTCCTCTTTTGACTCATCAGATTGAACTGTTTCCTGACTATCCTCTACCTTCTCATCAGACACGTTTCCATTAGAACTGCTGCATGCCGATAATATCAACAGCAGGGATAACACCCCTGCCCATAATATAATTCGCTTTTCAAGTAATTTCTTCACACTTTGTTGCCCCTTTCCTTCCAATCCTTAATTGAAAATGATTATCATTTACAGCATTATTATAGCTTGTACAAATAGGGGAAACAATAAAGAAAACGCAACTATTTAATTGAATAAATGTCAATAGCCACAGCGTTTGTATAGGAGTAATGGACGGGCCATCTGCACGATTTTCACCTCCATAAATATTCAATGGTAAAGTTTTCATCAACGATATCAACCTTGATATGAGAACAACGCTAAAGAGCATGTTTTGAAAAAAGATTGATCAAAACATGCTCTTATTTAATGGGATAGATTAAATTTTTTATAAAAAAGTTCGATAATTTTTTAACCCTTGTTGCACTAAAGCACCCCATTAGCTCAATTAGTAATACATTATTTAACCAACGTTTGAAGGCTTATTAACACGGGGGCGTACACAATTAGTGGAATAAGCAAAATTACCGCACCAATTGTTTTATTCCCCTTTTGTAATAATAAAAGAGCAGTTAAGAAAAATAATGGATAAATAATAAAAGTAATTATTAATACACCATCAACTACTTGATACAGTTTTCCTGTAAATGCACTTATGAATGGGATTGAAATCCATTCTAGTACGCAAAATACAATAACCAATATCCACAACCATTTAAGTGTCATCACTAATCACCCCTAAATTTTTGATTGCTCAAAAAGTAAAAGCTCATTTTCCACTTTGTCATCCATTATATTTCAATTTCTTTTATTAACTTTACCAAATATACCCGATTTTTATCTAATGAACCTGCACCGTTAGTTTAAGTACATTTTTTCATAAACTTTACAGTGATAATAACGCAACTATTTAATGAGAACTCTCATTAGTTAATATTTAAATAATCCCAACTTTCATTAGTTGCTCTTCGTATTTCAATATCCATACCTGTTTACCTAATTTAAATAAACTTTCTCTTCAATCACTCTCTTATAAAGTACGGGGGTTATTATTGTTTACTGAAGAGCTAGAATAATTTCAAACTGTAGAATTGTCCTTCATAATTAATCACTTCATAATACGTTGTTAAGTCTAAATTAGTTAAAAGGAAAGAATCTTTTGCGACTAAATAATTATGAATCGATAAAGAGGCTTTATAATAATCCTTAAAAGTCTCTTCGTTTAAATTAGTTTTATACGCTGAAAGTATATTTTCATATTCTTCAATAGTTTTCAATTGACTGATGAATTCATAATCTTTTTTAGCATATTTATTTTCTAGGTGATCTTCTAAAATTGCTTTCACATCACTTGTATATGCCAATAAATCGGCATATTTCTCAAGTGGTAACATTGGTTTGACGTTTATATTCCATATATCTTCTGAATAAAGAGAGTATTTGTCTTTTAATTGTGACGGAATCATTTTTTTATATTCTATGAAATCCTTCACATCTTCTTCGGAAACATCAAAAGTATTCACGATCGCAATTTCCAATCGTAAAATATTTTCTTTTTCCGTATCAATTATTTTGATCATTTCATTTAACAATTCTTTGTAACGAGTTAAATCTTTTTCTTCAGGTTCTGCTTTAAGCATAAGACCGTATCCGCCATCTTTAAAAACTTTAGGTTCTAATTCAATTAGCTCTAAATTCTTTTTGTTTAATTGAATCGCAGCATCCTTTAAAGAAGCCTGATAAATTTGCAGTATTTTGTCATCGATCATGCTTAGATTGCTTAAATGTTGATAAATCCGTTTTATTTTTTGTATACGCTCTTCTTCTGTTAATACTTTAGCATTTTCAAAGACTGTTGTATTTTCAAAATTGTAACTCCCGTATCTTTTGTAATCCCAAACAAATTCAAGCAAACTGTTTCTTAAATTACTTAATTCCACGACTTCTTGATTTGTAACTGTTTCCTGAGAAAGTTCTGATTGTGTATCGGTTAACTCTTTCCCATCTTTTGTTTCGGTATCTGAACACCCTACAAGTAATGCAGCGCCTAAGCCACATAATATTAAAAATTTGCTTTTGAATTTCATGATTGTACCCCTTTTAAATATAAAGAAAAATATTTCTTCTTTCACTAGAAAATCGGTTAAGTATATATTGTATAAATTTGCGCTGTATTCCTAGACCACCTATAAAGCAACATAGTAAAATCATTATTATATAGCATTTTTCCGAAGTTTGTTGTTGTATTTTTATTAATCAACTTTCTTTTTCGTGGTAGGTATTTACTACATTTCCGTTCAAAGTCTATCATTCTTTTATTTTTTTCTCAACATCTTAATCTATCTTTAGGGCCTTGAAAAAAGTGCCAATCAGTCATAGTTGACTACCGCTTTATTCATTGTTGTTTAATGCTGAAACAAGCCAACTTTTATTATTCCCTTGCTACTCCCTATGTAATAAAACCATTTTCTTTCACTAATCTTCTTCGTTAGTTAAAGTACTTTTCTTCACAATCTCCGCATCCAATAATTATTATATTTTATTCAATTAAATGGCCCTTTTCATGAAAAAGGACACTCTCCTATTCAAGGAAAGCGCCCTTTAGATAGAATAACTAAACTTCATTTTGTGGCTTTTTCATGTGTTTCCAAACTTTCATTTGGGAATGTTTATTATGATTGTTTTGTATAGCTTATAAGTCCTTGTTGCACTAAAGCGCCCGATTGCTTAGGAGAGTATTGGTACAAATAGAACATCAAGAAAAATGTCTGCCGATATTAATGTGTATTAATGACCCATATTATCGTTATTACCACTAAGTGGTTCTACTACTTCTCCATCTTTATCTATTACAATACTGTCGGTTTCCTTATTACCCTCGGTCAAAGACCCATAATAAGTAAAAACACCAAAAGTAATAATAGCTATCGTTGCTAATACTATAGAAATTCTCTTTTTCATAAAGTAGTCATCTCCCTACATATAAATTTATTTTGTTCGAATTTTAACATACACTTTTTTCAATCTAATCCGATTAAAGCACAGCGCTTATTCAACAACTGCACCCGTTAGTTGAAGTATAACCTTCCCAAAGCTTTTTTATTTCTTCTGTTTGTTCGATAATGTTGTTATTTAATTTTCTAATTGCATCAAAGATAGCAAATGAACAAACAAAAATAACCACAGCAAGTCCTATGTCCATATTTACACATCTTTCATCAACAAATATAGTTTATTAAACCATTATAAGGTATTAATGATTGTTGACGGAATTTAAATTTAATAATGGAATATAGTTTGCTGTAGTAGAATATTTTCAAAGGAAGTGTTTATATGAAGGGAGTTCTAAAGTATTTAAGTGTCCTATTCTGTTTAGTTTTATTAGGGGGGTGTAGCGAGCAGGTCAAGGAGTTGGACGGTGAATTTTTATTAGGGCAATTCGGTACTGATTGGAAAAAGAAACTTATCATGTGGTAGTACCAATTCAATGGACGGGTGATTCACCGATAACGTTAAAATCGATTGAATTCGTTAAAGATTATCCAGACCCGCTTACTACATACGAAGAAGATGGTATAAAGTATGAGATTTTTGGAGCAGACCCATTAAGGAGAACTGGTATACACGGCGAAACATATGATAGGGAGTTAAAAAATATAAACGGTTTAGAAATTAATGGTGAAGGAAAAATTGTGATAAAGCTTTCGCTGGGTGATGTAAAAGCAGATAAAGCACGGAGGTTGAAAATTAAATTTGATAGTGACGGAGAAGAAGTTGAAAAAATTGTTGTATGGAAAACACTTGAACAAATAACAACGGAAACTGGTTAAAAATTTATATGTTTTGTTATCAGAAATCTTTAAGTTTCAGAGATTATAATATATACAAACTAAATCTTAATAACGTTCCCAAATCAAAGTTGGGCAGACGCAAAGGGCTAAGAAACGCTGTAAAACAAACGTTTCTTGGCTTTTTCTTTGGATATTGGTTATACAGCTTTTTATACAAAGGTATATAAAGATAGCCACAATAAGACTTTTCGATACTTTGCAGAAAACGTTGTAGGGGGTATTTTCTGAATAAAAAACTGCATATAGAGATGTTGTAAATCTTTATTTTTCTCAATCCTATACTTTAATTGCTGGGGATTTAGATGAAACAATATTCAACAATCGGGCGCAATTCTGTAGCAAGAATTGCGCTATTTCTTTTTTGGCAGCCATTTTATAGTGTATGAAAACTGTCATTTTGTCAGTGTATATTTTGGGGGAATTTGATAAAATTTAAATAATTATAATTAGAAGGAGGCGGTATATTATGAAAATCGCGAACATATTTAATGGGGTGAATCTATTTTAAGGGACGAGCGTATAAATCCCCTATAAACTACGTGGTCCCTAAAATCCGGAGGGAAAAAAGTGATTATTAGAGACTATAGGGTTAATGACGAGACTGGTTGGGTAAGATGCCGAACACTTGCGTTTTTACAGACTGCCTATTTTGATAATGTACTAAATAAGAAAGAATGTTATGAAAATCCAGCAATCGAGCTAGTCGCAGAGTTGGACGGTCAAATCGTTGGGCTTATTGATGTAGAATATGAAATAGAAGAACGAACAGTTTGCTCCAGAGGAGAAGGGTTAGGAGGGATGATTTGGCATATCGCTGTTCATCCGGATTTCTCCCGACGTGGAATAGGACAACAATTACTCTATGCTGCTGAAACTAAAGCTAGAAGAGTGAATTTAAATCGTTTTGAGGCTTGGACAAGAGATGATTTATGGGTTCAGAACTGGTATGAAAAAATGAATTTTAATATCGTTGATTCCTATTATCACGTTTATTTTGAAGGAAATGAAATGAATCATCGAATTCAAAGTAATATGCCCAATCTATACTTAGTTAATGCTTTTACTCATTACGTTGGGAAAGATATTGACCAATTTACAAATAATAAACGTATTCACCAATGTGTTTGTTTTGAAAAATCATTTTAATCATTTCTAAGTTATGAATGACATATTTATCAATAATACTATTCAACAATCGGGCGCGATTGTTGAGTAACATAGCTGGAAAATGATCAACCTTTTTTATAAAAATCTCATACTTATATAAAAAGAGTAACTCCATTTTGATCAACCCTTTTTCAAAGTGGAGTTTTTGAAGTTGCAATTAGATAAGAGGTGAGGGATATTTTTTAATCAATTTTTATTCCAAAGCTACAAAAAGAGCATGTTTTGGAAAAAGATTAATCAAAACATGCTCTTTAGATTTTTTCTCATATATAGGTTAATATCGTTAAATTAAAATTTTATTCCATATCTAAACTAATCATTTTTTATATTTTCCAAACGTTTTACGTCACGACTAAATTGTGTATGTCACGATAGAGTTGTTTACATCGAGACTAAGTTGTGTGCATCACGTTTGAGTTGTATATGGACACAACAATTGTTGATTTGGAATAAAGTTTGATCAAATGTAGGCTACAAACATTGATTTAATATATAGAAGGAACCCAAGTATTTTGAAAAAAGATTGATCAAAACACTTGGGCTGATTTTTATTACAAGTAGATTTTTGTAAAAAAGATTAATTAAATTGTTAAAAGCATATCCTCAATTTCTTTAATCTTCTTATTACAAGATTGCTTAATTTTCCCTCTAGGACTGTCTGCTAATATTTTTTCTAAACACTTTTTACTGTTCTCTAAATATATTCTATCTCCACCTTGCTCAGAATATTTTCTGTTCACAGTTGATAATTTCATTAAAATCTTATGGTACATATCACCTTTATGATTATATCTTTCACAGATTAAGCAAGCCTCTTCCAAATATTTTATAACTTCACCTATTTCAATACCTCTTTCATCATCTAATGAAAGAGCATGAATCCATAAAACAGCTGCATAAGACTTAGTACTTTTAATATTTGGATATTTGTATTTAATAGTCATAATAGTTCTTTCTAAAGACTCGCCTATTATATTTAAACAATATAATTTTTCATACTGATTTTTGGCTCTTTCATCCATTAACATTTTAAAAATACGTGCCTTTTGAAACCTTATATACGGGTGAGGGGTTCTAACTTCAATACTGTGTATCTTTGATTCAATTTCCTCTAACTTTTTCATCGAGATACTTTGATTATTTTTATTCTGTTGATACATTGCATAAACTTCTGTAATGGCAATTTTATCAACATAGTTAGTTGGCTTCCAATCTGCCATAATGTTTTTTAAATCTGTAAACTTCTCTATTTTCTCTTCTAAAAAACTGATATTTTGCTTCACTTCTTGTTTATGCTCTGCTATTTTTAATTCTAATTTCTTCTTTTCAACATCATTTGGTAAAAGATTGAAAAATATAAATTTAGTTGCAAATTCAGACATAGAATATAACTCCGCTGATTTAGTTACAATTAATTTAGTTGATAAATATACACATGTAGTTTCTACATTTTTTATTTTTAAATCTGCTATTTTACTTATAGAAAAAATATCTATAGGTTCATCATATAAAGCAATTATTCTTAATATTTCCACTGCTTCTAAATCTCTTTCCTGAAGCTCAGCTATGGTTTGATCAAAAGTATTCTTATACATGAATTCAGCTATTATTTCTGTATTTTCAGTAGAAATTGTACTTAACTCTGCTATTATTTCATTTATTGTTTTCTTTTTAGAACTAATTCTGTCCATAGCTAATAAAATAATAAGAGTATTTCCTTGTGATTCATAAAGTAAAGATTTTTTATCTTCTTCTGAAATATGTTCTAAATCTATACCCATTATTTGAGCATACTTCTCTATAAATCCTAAACCATTATTTTGTTCACTAAAACCTTTTAAATTTAATTTATATTCACATGATTCTTCATTTCTAGATGTCAAGATATATTGGATGTTCCGTGGACTTTGTTGAATAAAATTCATTACTTCTTGTTTATCAAATTCAGAAAAAGTTTCAAAATTATCAATAACTACTATCCCACCATTTCTGTAGGTACTTCCAGCTTCAGATATGGCACTTAATTTTAAATAATTTAAAATATTCACTTTTAATTCATTAGAATTTTGAATTTGACATCTTAATTGGTTTATTTTCAAATCACCAGTACTATCATTTATCGATAATTCTTCCTTTTTGTTAGAAAAATAAAGTAAGAAATCTAAATCTACTCTTAATTCCTTATCAAATGCTTTCCTATGTAAAACTCTTATAAATTCTAAAATTAATGAAGTTTTACCTACTCCACCATATCCATATACCACCAAAGAACCTGCTCGCCTATAGAACTCATCTTTCCCTAAGATAGCCTCCTGCAATTCTTGTATTTCCGGTTCTCTAAACAAAATAGTATTAGTATCCCAAGCTATCTCATTTAAATTATGTATTTTAAAAACCTGTTCTTTCCCTATAGTAAAAAAATCACTTATATAGTTTTCAATATTTTTTTTATCACAATACCAAAAATATTTATCTTTTATGACCTTCATAATTTGTGTTATGAACAGTAATACTTCTTGAGCATCTTTCATTAAAACTTTACTTGAAGCAGGATGAGATAAATCATTCCTAATTGATTTATACTTTTCCGATGAATATATAAAGGATTCTATTGTTTCAAAAGGTTGCCCAATCTCAAGAAAAAGAGGATTATATAAAAGCAATGTCAGGTCTACAATTTCACTTACATATAAAACTGAATTGTCTTGTCCAGATTCATAGTCCTTTGTATTTAAACAATTGATACTGTATTGAATAGATTTATAAAAATCTTTTTTGTTGGCTTTTATTTTCTTTAATTTCGATTCAAATTTACCTGTTTGTATAATGGACGTTTGACTTGTTGTACTCAATAGATTATTTATCTGTTGCTCAAACAATAATTCACTTGTGAAACTTAAAAAAACTTTTTCCGCAATATATGATCTGTACGCTACTTCAAAATTCTTCACTATTTTATCTAACTCATTATTTTGAATCTGTGATAAATACACGCTACTCCACCTCTATATCAATTTTATTAACCAAAATTCAATTATATTCCAATTATCTAATTTAATACACACACACGAGATAATTCCTCTATTTTCCTCTCTAATAATTTTGCTCTGTGATTTTTTTGCTTTTTCCCATGTCTCAAAGTTAAATAATTTATCCGCTTATAACTTAACTGTGCCTTATCCCATACACCATTGTTATCTATTAAACCTTTGAGTATTACATTTAGTTCGTACAGTTTATCCTCAAGTCTATTAGAAAAATAAATGAAAGTTGAAATTGCTTTTTCTTCTCTTTCAACTTCTATCACATTAACGACCTTTCCTGAGAATAACCTCACTTCTGCAATCACATACTTCCTCTCCATCAAACCATCACTCAAATAAACAAAACGTTTCGTATCAGAAAACTCTTTCAAACTACCTTGAATAATGTTGATAGATTGTAATTCTGGAAAATCTTGCAGCACTCGCATTACTTTTATAAACTCGCCTAGCTCGCCTTCAATTTGAATATCGATTAACGACTGTTGCTCCAATCCTCTAGCAACTTGATTTCCTCCTACATCTGCTGTGGATCGTTTGCTGTCAGCATTAATAAATCTCTTCTTCGTATTTTCATTTTCAAATTCACGCTTTTTATTAGTCCTACGGGGGATTTTAGTCACTTTCGGCATTTCGATATATTCATGCATTTGATTGTCCATTTCAATGACATCAAAATCATCTGTTGTACCCTTGATTTCTTCATCCAAAATTATTTCATCTTGCTGACCAGTTAAATTCTTTTTAGTCTGTAATGTATATTTCTTCGGCTCATTTGCTTTAGTAGATTGAGCTATTTCTGGATGTTCGTATGTAATTTCTTTGTACGGAATCTGTTTGTTTTTTACGCTTATCACTCGTAACACAGTACCACCAATAGCATTCGGTTTTACGATAGCTCTAATCGTAATTGAGTTTGTAAAAGACCAATCAAACTTTAGAGTTCCTTTTTGATTAAACGTATAAGCAACATTTTCAAATACGTTTCTTAAATCGCGATTTGTAATTAGCCATACAAGCTGATATAAGAAAGTTGTTTTTGTATATTTAATATTATAGAGTGATGAAAAATCTAAATGAATTTTGTCTGGGTAATAATTTTCAATAAAATATTGCGGAAATGAATTCATTTCAAAAAGTCGGTAAAGTAAAAAGCGATTTGGTGCTAGAATACTACGAACTACTTCTATTACAGGCAATGTGTAATATTTATTTCCTTGCTTAACACCAAAACTTCTCGATACATCTTTATCATTAGTACCTTGCACTTGCCAATTTCGCTCATGGGTAGACACACTATTTGGATAAATCGTTAGCTCTATTTCGTTGATACCTTGAGGGGGAATACTTTTTGTAATGTCCCCACCCATATAATAATGCTGAATAGCTAAAGCTGGAAGTGTACCCCAATCCGCTAAAACTTTCTCAGTCTTGCCGTTTGCTCTAAAATAAACATAAATCATTATTTTTTTCTCATGCCAAAAAGGAGAGCTAATCCAAATTAATTGTGCTTGCTCTTCTTTATTGAAAGGCCAATGCTGTAGTTTAACTGGTTGTTCGCTCATCGTTCGTCACTTCCTGTTTCATCGCTATATAACGCTCTAATATAGGTTTTATTTCATGAAAATGATGTGATTTAATTGCTGCTACTCGTTGCACTTGCCATAAAATTATTGGCTCGTTATTTTGTAGTAGTTCATCGATGATTTTGTAGCAACGACGTAATTGAAACTGTTGCACAGATTCTGTGATTTCCTGTAGTAGCTGTTTCGTTTGAGGAAGCTTATTTAAATGAAGTTCCAAGTTAGCTAATATCCCTAAACGCTTACCTAATGTTGTAGTTGTTATGCGTACAGGTTTTTCCTGTTGCAACAACTCCTTATACAGTAACTTTATTTGTTTTACATACTGTTGGTCTCGCCTCGTCCAATCAACAAACTTCGTTGGTTTTTGCTTCAGTTGTCTCTCTGGTAAATTTGCTTCTAACCAAGCCCTATCATGGCGATATAGATAAATATATTGCTTCTCAAATTGCTGTCTCAACTCAGTTCTTGAAAAAGACGGAAATTGTTTTATACCATCCAGCAATTCATTTTTATATAATGCCAGTTTGGCTTCTGCTTCTCTAGAATCCTTACAGTGTTTCAATTCGACATTTCCATTTAAATTCCTTTTAATTGTTTTCGAATCTACGCCTAATTCTCTAGCCATAGCTCGGATGCTTAGTTTTTCATTCGCTAGTTCGTTTAATCTTTGTAGCCAAACTTCTCCAAAAGCCTTTACTCGTCCTATTTTAAAAATATCCGTTGTATGTTTTCTTGCATAAATAAACCCACATGAACATGTAAATGTACCAATTAAATTTTTCGTTTTAAAATCCCTTGTTACGTCTACATCCTGAATAACCAACTGCTTATAATGTGATGCAGCCTTATTTAAACAAGGAAATGGACCAGAACCGAATGCCCCTTTATCTGTTGAAGCTGTTATTAAACGCTCTATATCTTGTTGTAAAAAATGCAATAAAAATAAATGACGCAATGGATGAACATGACGTTTACTATTTCGTAATAACACCTTCAACCAATTGTATTCATACGCCTCATCTAGCTCACTTTCATAACGCTGTAAAAAGCTGTTGGTAAAATGTGAACTTACTGCTTGGTACAGCTCTTTTTGTCGAATACGATTAGAGGCTGTTATTAAATTTTGCTCTCTTAATAATGCTCGGTACTTTGATGTGACGACTTCTCTTGAAAGCCTATGCAATGGTAACTGCAATAATTGGTAGGCTTGCTTTGCTATTGTTACAGCTATTTCTTGATACGGATCAACGTCATAAATAGCTGTTAAATTCATATGCTTCAATTCAAATCGAATGTATTGTATCCGACTATCCGATACGGTTGGATATTTACGTAACGGCACTTCATGATGTGGACAATAATCACTACCTTGAAGCTGATGCTCCCTATGAATGTATGGCTCTCCGTACTTTGCATTGTCCTCTTTTGCACATTCAGCACAATAATATAAGCCATCTTTTTTACAAACGCTACCTGCTATCATGCCAAGTCTTGCATATAGTGCCTGTCCATCTTGTAATACATCCTGCAAAATTTCCTGTTGCCGCGCTTTCGATAAAAACGAAGCATAGTATGGATAAATGGTATGATTGGCTAAAAGCGATTCCACCGAGTAGTGCGGACCTAACTTTTCCGCCAGAACAGAAAAATAACTACCAATCTCCACACTCGGTATCACACAACGACTGCCAAACAACTCTTCCAACGTATCTTTACAATCAAGATTCCCACTATAAAAGTGGTAACGCGCAATGGCTGAATACAACAATTCATTCGGATATGGGTTTGTGAAGAAAGGTAGCACTTTTTTAGTTCCTCCAACTAAGATTTCTAACAAATTCTTTCAAGATAAAGCTGCTTTTCTCTTGATTTGCGTTTTAGTTTACCATTATTACTATTAAAATAGTTTTGGTACTCCCTATGAACTACTGGGGCTAATTGTAGTAATAAAAGTGTGAATTTTTTATAATCCAACTGTTCCTTCAACAACTTATGCAAGTCATCTTCTGGATGTACTGTAATATTTCTAATTCGAGAGAGGGATAAATTTTTTATAAAATTTTTATTATTTTTTAATGATTTTAAGTGTATCTCATGATATTGTCCAAGTTCCTCCTTAACTTTTGAGTTAAGAAATGTACATTCTTCCAAAGCTTTAATTAAATTAAATTTATATGGGTCTTCTTTTTTGTCAAATTTTCTTTTATTTTTATTTTTGTATAGTCTTTTCGAATTTATAGCTATAGGTGTGATCAAATAAATGTAGGCTCCTAAAAAAGCTAGTCTATAATTACCATTCAAATAACTACTTAACACTTCCTCTAAATCTGTTTTTTTAGTAATTCCATGTTTCAATCTAATATTCCGTAATTCATGATGACTATCCTTTATTCTTTTCTCTTCTAATGAACTAACCATAAAATCAATCACTCACTTTCATTTATTTTAGTAAAAGAACTCATCTTCAGTATCTTCTTCAACAAATTTAATACTTTGCCCATAAGGAAAGTGATAAATAATACCTTCTTCTTTTAAGTTCTTTAATGCTAAAGAAACTGATGTCTTATCCATATCAATTTTCATAACAATTTCTTTTTGACTAACCTCTACAAAATCTTGGGAATTAGCTACTGAAAACAAATAAAGTAATACTCGATACGCCTTCTTGCTTAAATTTTTATTTTCTGCACATCTCAGTAATAATTCATGGTCTATTCTAGTAGCATAAAACTTTTTAGATTGTTTAACACTCATTTTCAATCTCTTTTCTATAAGTTATTCAAAACAAAAGTTTTTTTATTCGGGAATTAAAAACTAATAATGTTTTATATATGAAAACTTTATAACTCCCAACTTTTTTTGTCAATAAAAAAAGCGGATTGATTACCGCTTTTTTCAGTACATTTCTTGTATGGTATCTTTTATAAAATTATTCTCTCTGAAGACCTTATAAATATGAACTTTTTGGTTTCTAGCTTTCTTATGCAATTCTAACAATACCGTTCCCGTAGAAGTAACCCCCCCTGTTTCTCTCTTTTTACTTAAAACTAATAATTCCTCAATAATTTGTTGTTTTAAGGAGATGGAGTCTATATTTAAAGCAGTAGACTCTACAATTTTTTAATCACATTATTAATTTCTTTTGAAGATAATGTAGAAAAAATCCCTAATGCATTAATTTCAAAATTAATTGTTTCTATTAGTTCTATACGCTTGTACTCATTCGATTTTTGTCGTTCCCGCATCGCAGCCTTAACTTTCCCTTCATACTGCGTATTCCTCTTATGATTCATCATCAACTCATCTAAATTAATCATAATATCCTCGTACTTATACATCGCTGCAAAGTCATTATTACGAATGGCATTTAACATCGGCTGGATAATTTTCATATCCTTTTTTGCTGTCTGCTTAAGCACTTTGGATGTAATAATTTCATCTTCATTATTTTCATCAAACAACGCCCGTTCCTGAGCCAGTATAAAGAGGTTTACGGCTACAGACGTTATCCCTTGGCATTCCTCGTAAAATGTCTTTTTAACGTCTTCTGTAAGCGGTGAGCGTATTTTTAGGCATTGCAACTCCCATAACGTTTCTAAAAAGAATTCCCATTCTTCACTTTGCTCATCCATCCGATCCCAAATAATTGCACCATCACTCGCCGCGCGTCTTGCTTGACGGAAGTTGCCTTTAAATAATTGCTGGGCTTTGGATGTTCCAATTAAAACAGTTGGAATCCCGACAGTATTTGAAAGTGTTACAAAGAAATTCAGCATTTCTTCTTGATCATTTTTCGCATGTAGTAAGTGTTGAATCTCATCAATCACAAGTACACCAACCAATACCGTACATGCTTGCTAATGAGGTCATATGCAATAGCATTGTTGAAGTAACACGATTTAAATAGCCAAACTTCTCTAAATAGCGCGTCCCTAATAAATCATCAATTGCTTTAAAAAAGCTTTTGCATAATGTTGAAAGGCTACCATCGTAAGGACAATCAATTTTGAGCCAAACGATTTGTGTATTATTAAAAGGCTGCTCTTCATACGTTTGGTGTTTAATCACTTGTGGATACATTAACAACAAACGTTCAATCGCTGTTGTTTTACCGATACCTGAAATGCCTATAATGGATAAACTGTCTGCCGTTGAGCGAATATGATTCAATCGTTCATCAATATATTTGTGTGCCTGTTCTTCATCTTCGCGTAAGTGGTGTAACACTCGAATTCGTTCAAGGAATGATTTATCTAATGGATTACGTGCTAAATAACCTCTACGGATTAATGTTGATAAACGACGTTCTACTTCAAAATGAATTGGTAATGGCTGAATGAAGTTTTTTACTCGCTTTAGTACGTGATAGCGAATGTTCGTTTCACTTTGCTTATCTTGCTCGCTAATACGTGGTGTTACCATAAAGCGGTCCAATACATCATCTTCACTAAAAATAGGAGGGAGCGCTTCGATGAACGGATTTTGAGCATATTCTGTCAGTTGTTGTGGCTTATAGTTTGCTACTTCTACATCGCCTTTTAAAACGACATTATTCATCTTTTCCAAACTGCTCATCTCGCTTCCGTTTTAGTTTTTCCATCAAGCGTGAAGATGTTTTCTTTTCTGGCTGCTGTTCTAACTTTGTATGCGATGCAAAGTCAATAATTTCTGCCGGTTGCTCCGCGACAATAGGGGCTAAATCAAATTTTTCTTCTTCACGATTAGCGGCTTTTTCAATCGTTTTATTATCTCGAATAGCATCGAGCTTTTCTTTTTTGCTTTTTGGTTGATGCTGTGCCTGTTTTTTCTTTTTCTCCGCTGCTTTAATAATTTGCTCCATCATTGTATCTGCATTAATTGTTAGCTGTATTTGCTTCGCTCGTTCCTCTTCTTCTAGCTCATTTCTTAGTTGTTGCTGGAACACAACATCTTCTAAAAAATCAAGTTTGTATTGCTGGCTTGGCTCTAGCAATATACATGTTTCGTAATCCATTCCATTATCATTCGGGATATAAATTTTTTCTAAATGACGCGGATCATAAACAATATCAATACTTTTATTTTTCAACTTTGCATACCACTGTTCTTCAATCGCTCGTTTCGAACCGTATAGTAAGTTTTTAAACTTAATGCCTGCTCGTGAAATAGTTGCTCTATCACGAGGCAATACATTTAATCGTAAAATATCTCGGTCCACAGTTCGAAGACGCCCTTTACGATTTTGAATGCCCCAGTTCCATAAGTTAATTGGCGTTGGCACAATTCCATCCGTAATCATTTCTTTTTCCATTGGGTACTTATCAATAATTTTATGGTTGTGCTGCAAAACTAGCGTAATGATGAGCGCTGTAAACTCTTTTAAGTTTAACGTAGCATCTAATCTGTAATCTCTGTCTCCACGCTCTCTGTATTCTTTTTGAATAGCACCAGGGGCTTTTTGCTTCACTTTGCCGTTAATGGTGCGGAATTTGCGTTCTACAATCCCCTTTAAATCGCCTCGGTATGCTGTTGTGTTTTCGATTTTAATATTTAAGTTATTAATGATTCCTTCTACTGCGTAACCTTCAAATTCACCTCTGTCTGCAATGATAATCTCTGGTAAATGATGAGTTGGCCATTGCTCATCTGTAATATCGATGTCATATTGCTTACAAAATGCTACTTTATCGGCAACCATGTTATCTAGAGCCATCATCGCTCCCAACCACGAAGGTCCTTCTAAACCTACATAAATACCTGTAATAATGCGCGAATAAACATCAACAATCGCATAAACTACAGGTCTACCAATAATTCGATTTACATCAAAAGAACTCACTAAATAAATATCTGCAATCGTTGCGTCAATTTGAAAACGTGTGCCTGGTCCATTTGTTTCAACTTTAGAATTACTTAATAACGGACGATACTTTAGCTCATATTCTTTTGCACTTTTGCGAAACTCGATGTCCTTCTTAGGATCCTCTAATTTCTTAAACCAGTAATAAAACTGGTGGTATGACGGAATTCGATTCGGCTCCCAAATGCGGTAATAGATTTCTCCATTTTCTTTATAGCGGTCTGAGTAAAAGTCCCGCAAAATAAATTCATATACATCCTTTAACGAATAATTATTTGCTTTACGGTAATATTTATTTATCGCGTGTTCAAATTGTGTTTTAATCTCATCTGTAATGTTAATGCCGCTTCGATATTCTCCATTAACTGTCACCCTACGTGGACGCCCTACTTTTTCATCACTCAACTTTTTTGTCTTACCTCGACCACCTGAATTTGCATAATCGGGGAGCATCGCATTTTTATTCATCCCACGCTGCCAATAACGGCTGAGTAATTTTTTCACCTTCGTTTTTCCTAAACCACTCTGTACTGAAATTTCAATAATTTTTGCTTCGCGTCCTTTTTTCTTCAAAAGCTCATTCATATTTGGGAGCAAATACTTTTCGACCATTTCCCAATCTTCATCACGTTTATTTTTTTGTACAGACGTTAATTCGCTATCTGGAATTGCTCTAGCAAAGGGATCCGCTACGATGAGTAACTGTCCCTCTATAAGTTCTAATTCTAAGTTGCTATATAATTCTCTTTTGGGCATAGCACTCGTTGTATCAATATTTACGACATAGACATAAGATTCCTCTATCTCAATGATCCGAATACGTTGCAAATCAGCAGTATACTGTAATACTTGGTTAATATAAATCATCCATATTTCACCTTCTTCAACTTACTTTCATCGATGGACTCAATGACAATTGGTTGCTCCACATTTAATGGCTCCAACATATCTACTCGAATCGTTTTCGTTGCGAGTAAATGATAAAACAGTGTTATCCCACTCCCTAAAGGCATATGCGTGTCCTTATCAAATTCACTTGTAATAGCTCTTACGCTTTCATCATTCGTTAAAAGACGTTGTAATAATGCCATAGACAAGTCTTCGATATACTGATCATTTAAGCTTTGAAAAGCGTCATAATGCTCAAGACTGTAGTAATCATGAATATAGCTAATATTTCTCGCCATTTCTTTAGGTATTTCTAGCTCCGTTACAATGCCCCAATCAATTTGTCTTATCTCCCAATAAACTCTTTCAATCTCAAACTTCTCAATAACCCGCTCTTTCAAAAGCTCATCTTTTATTTTGATTGTTCTAGCAAGTTCTACTAATCCCTCGCCTTTATCTATTGTTAATAAAAAATCCGTTGTCATTACAACTGGCTCATGTGTTTTTGGGTCTGTAGGATGTTTAATACCTAACTCATCTGCAATGACAATTGTTTCTTCCAACGGTAATAAAGGAAATTGCTCTCGAATATCAATAACGAAATTAGAATATTCAGTTAAATAAAAGTAGTTTCGTTCCAAATCCGATAAAAACTCATGTTGTCTATTAGTTTTAATGCCTCTTAAACGTGTGGACCTTCCCAATGAGGAAACATCTTGAATATTTAACCAAGGTTTATAATCAGCCCCTATACCAGAACCTCGACCTTCTTTAATCCATTTTTCGATTTTAGATGTTCTTGCTCGTTTAGACATAAAAAACATCCCTTTAGACAAATATAATCTAAAGGGGCATTTCATCGCAAATTTTTTACAACCGTCGCGACTTTATTTTAAACATCTTAACTTTTTTATAAACATCGCAACTTTATTTCAAAGCTACAATACAATAATTCTTCATATTCTATTCTTACTCAACAGTCACCGATTTAGCTAGGTTACGTGGTTTATCCACGTCACAGCGGCGATGTAGTGCAGCATAGTAGCTAATTAATTGTAAAGGTACTACTGATACAAGTGGTGTTAGTAATTCGTGAACATGTGGAATGACTAAACGATCACCATCTTCATCAATGCCAGCCATCGCGATAATACATGGATAGGCACCACGAGCTGCTACTTCTTTGACATTACCACGGATATTTAACCCTACTGATGCTTGTGTGACAAGCGCAAACACTGGTGTACCTTCTTCGATTAAGGCAATTGTTCCGTGCTTCAGTTCTCCACCAGCAAAGCCCTCTGCTTGGATGTAAGAGATTTCTTTCAATTTTAAGGCACCTTCAAGGCTGACATAGAAGTCCATATTACGGCCAATGAAGAATGCATTGCGTGCGATTTTTAAGTAATCTTCTGCGATGTCTTCTAACACATCTTTTGAATCGATAATTGTTTGGATGCCATTAGCGGCAATCGCAAGCTCTTGTTTTAAATCAAATTCTAAGCCTTTGCCATTTGCCTTTGCCGTTACATAGGCTGCTAATGCAAGTACTGCTACTTGTGCAACATAGGCTTTTGTAGAAGCTACTGCAATCTCTGGACCTGCGTGTAATAACAATGTATGATCTGCTTCACGTGATAGCGTAGAGCCAGGTACATTTGTAATCGTTAATGTTGGATAGCCAAGCTCTTTAATTTTTACAAGTACTTGACGACTATCTGCTGTTTCACCTGATTGTGTAATGAAGATAAATAATGGTCTTTCTGAAAGTAATGGTATGTTGTAGCCGAATTCACTAGAAATATGAACTTCTACTGGGATACCCGCCATTTTTTCGAAATATTGTTTACCGATAAGACCGGCATGATAGCTTGTGCCCGCCGCAATAATATATAAACGATCTGCTGCTCGTAATGCTTCTAAAATCTCCGCATCAATTGTTAAATCGCCATTGTCCCCTTCATATGCCTGAATGATTTTACGAATAACTGTAGGCTGTTCATCCATTTCTTTTAACATATAGTGAGGATATGTCCCTTTTTCAATATCACTCATATCAAGCTCCGCCGTATAAGGCGCACGCTCTACTACAGTACCATCTAATTTTGTAATTTCCACACTTGCTTTGTGTACGATAACTACTTCTTTATCGTGAAGCTCTACGTATTGATCTGTTACCTGTAGCATCGCCATTGCATCTGACGCAACAACATTGAAACCTTCTCCAATCCCAACTAGAAGTGGTGATTTGTTTTTTGCTACAAAGATTGTATCTGCCGCTTCTGCATCTAATAGTGCCAGTGCATAAGAGCCATGTAATAGTGATAGCGTTTTACGGAAAGCTTCTGCTGTGCTTAGACCATCTTTCACAAATAACTCTACTAATTGCACAATAACCTCTGTATCTGTATCAGATTTCATTGGAATGCCTTTTAAATAGGTTTTTTGCAATAAATGATAGTTTTCAATAACCCCATTATGCACAAGTGTAAAGCGTCCTGATGCACTTTGATGTGGGTGAGCATTTAAACGGTTTGGCACACCATGTGTTGCCCAACGTGTATGACCGATACCAATTTTCGCTGCAATGTCTTCGTCTACTGCCTCACGTAAATCTGCAATACGCCCTTTTTCTTTGAAAACCGTTACGCCTTCCTCATTACGCACTGCAATACCCGCTGAGTCATAACCACGGTATTCAAGCTTTTCTAAACCTTTTAATAAAATTTCCTTTGCATCTGATTCACCAATATATCCTACAATTCCACACATAATTCTCGTCCTCCGATATTGTCAATTTAACGCAATGACAAACTAGGCCTCATCCTATCGAATTTTTTTGAATGGATAAGCGATGCTTTATTTTTATAAAAAAATAAAGCACTCCTATACATGCAAGCTACTCACTCCACTCAGCCAACTGAATAGAGATTTTCGATATGTGAAGCTTCTTCTATTTATCTATTGCTTTTACTATACCTTCTCCATTTTCTGTACATTCAATCACTCAAATGCTTTCAAAATGAAAAATGACAATCGGGTATGTCGATTGGGAGGCATCCGCCGAATTTTCGATAAACCTCCACCTCGTCTGCTGAAGATCTTTTCGTCCGATTTCTTCAGCTCAGGCGCTATAATTGTTTTCCGATTTTGCGCTTTCTTTCCCTCCTTGGGCGCTCGTTAAAGGATAAGGTCGGACCTCATCTTCAACTTCTCCATCATACTCAATCATATGCTATCCGTCAAATTTTCGTTATAAAAAACACCTAGTCCCAATGCTTTTTCGTGACAAATATGTAGACAAAGTTATACTCATGTACTTTGATTAGCTTTGTACAGCTATATAATGTTATTCAATAGATCATACAAAAAAGACACAAGCAATTACGATGCTTGTGCCTATCCTTTATTTACTGTCTAATAATTTAACGATTTCTCTATTAAATGCTGGAAGATCGTCTGGCGTTCTACTTGTTACAAGCTGCTTTTGACAGACAAATACTTCTTCATCATGGAAGATTGCCCCTGCATTTTCTAAGTCTACTTGAATGGATTTATAGCCTGTGGCATCACGGCCATTTAATGTCTTTGCTGTAATAAGAAGTTGTGGTCCATGACAAATGGCAAAGGTAGGCTTCATTTCATCCATAAAGGACTTTGCAAATGCTACTACACGATCATCCGCACGTAATAGATCAGGAGAAAAACCACCAGGAATAAATAGCGCATCGTAATCAGTAGCTTTTACTTCATCAATGCCTTTATCAATTTTCACTGACTCTCCATGCTTGCCCTTAACTTCCTTGCCCGCTTCTGTATCAATTGTTACTAGCTGATGTCCAGCTGCTTCTAAAGCCTTTTTAGGGCTTGTAAACTCAATGTCCTCAAACATATCTGTTATAACTGTAGCAATTTTAGCCATATCAATAAAACACTCCTTGTTATTGTGACTCCTAATTACTGTTCCCCATCTCGCTTATTTAAAACATTCTTTTCAAACAAGTAAAACCCAATTTCCTATTTACGGAAATCGGGTTTTCTATATTGTTATTCTGTTAAGCCCATTTCTGCACGTACAACATCCGCAATACGCTCGACAAAACGCTCACAATCTGTTTCTGTTGCCGCTTCGACCATGACACGTACCAATGGCTCTGTACCTGAAGGACGTACTAAAACGCGACCATTTCCAGCCATTTCAGCTTCTACCTCTGAAATAACTGCAGCGACTTTCGCATTATCAGTTACAGCATGCTTATCTGTTACACGCACATTGACAAGACGCTGAGGGTAGATTTTCATTTCAGCTGCAAGTTCTGAAAGCTTTTTACCCGTCGCTTTCATAATGTTGACAAGCTGAATACCTGTCAGTAAGCCATCACCTGTTGTATTAAAATCTAGGAAGACGATATGCCCTGATTGCTCGCCACCTAAATTGTATTCATTGGCACGCATTTCTTCCACAACATAACGATCACCTACAGCTGTTTGTACACTTTGCATCCCGTTGTCAGCCACAGCTTTATAGAAGCCCATATTGCTCATTACTGTTGAAACAATCGTTTGCTTCTTCAATCGTCCTACCGCATTTAAATGCTTACCAATGATAAACATAATTTGGTCACCATCAACAATTTTCCCGTTTTCATCTACAGCAATTAAACGGTCACCATCGCCATCAAATGCTAAACCAACATCTGCATCTTTTTCGGTAACAAATTTAGCTAGTCCTTCTGGATGTGTTGAGCCTACACCAGCATTAATATTTAAGCCTGTTGGAGAAGCGCCCATTGTAGAAATGTCAGCTTCTAAATCAGCAAATAAATGTGTAGCTAATGATGAAGTTGCACCATGTGCACAATCAAGCGCTACATGAATACCATCAAATTCTTCATCCACTGTTTGCTTTAAGTATTGAATATATTTTTGACCACCTTCGAAATAGTCACTTACAGATCCTAAATCTGCTCCTATCGGACGTGGTAATGTGTCCTCTTGCGCATCAATTAACGCTTCAATTTCCGCTTCCTGGGCATCTGTTAGCTTAAAGCCATCAGGACCGAAAAATTTAATACCATTATCAGCAACTGGGTTATGTGAAGCTGAAATCATGACGCCTGCATCTGCGCTCATAATTCGAGTAAGATATGCCACACCTGGTGTTGAAATAATACCAAGACGCATTACCTCTACCCCAATTGATAAAAGTCCAGCCACAAGTGCACCTTCAAGCATCTCACCTGAAATACGTGTGTCACGACCAATTAAAACCTTTGGACGTTCAGTTGCATCCTTTGTTAAAACATAGCCACCTATACGTCCAAGTTTAAATGCAAATTCTGGTGTTAATTCACTATTCGCGACGCCACGGACGCCATCTGTTCCAAAATATTTACCCATTCTACTTATTCTCTCCTTCAATGCAAGACCGCGCCTAATGAGTTTCTATCAAGCATTAGACACTTGTCCGCTTACTTTTGGAAAAGTCTGCTTTTATTCATTCATTGGTAATTATTAATATTCCACTCTGTCAGTTTGTTTGATGAATCCTGAATTACTACTCAAGACAAACCTGGATTGGATTTTTGATTTAGAATCAAAATAAAATTATAGTCACATATTGTTTAAGAATCAATATCTTCCGATTCTTCGGTTGATGTATTTTTATCAGTTGTAGTGCTCTCATCTGTCACATCAGGTTCTTCAGTAGGAGGTGGCGTTTCCTCTGTAGAAGCTGGTGTTTTCTGTTGTTCTTCTTGCTCAACCTTTGTAATATCTGCATTCACTTTTATTTTCTTGTCAGATATTTTTGTCACACCATCTGGTAATTTTACATCAAATTCATAAGTTTTGGACTCAGTAATTTTTGACAGGTCCACTGTTATTGGAATAGCCGTTAAACTGTCAATAATTGATTTCCTACCATACACTTTAATCATTTTCGGTGTAAATGTTAATGAATTGATGATAATGTCTTCCGCCGCTTGCCCTGTTTCCTTGAGGACAACTGGGATCTCTCGACTGTACTCCCCTATATCTACTTGAACCTTCACAGTTGCAGGGTCAATAGTCACATCTAACTTATTTAAATCTCGATCTAATACTTTTACCGCTGCTTCCTGCGAGAATGATTGCTTCAAGCCTTGCTCCCCTGTAACAGTAGCTTTTACATAGCTAATGCTTTCAATAGCACTTTTTGCACCCGTTACATAAACAGTTGGTGGATTGGCTGTCATATCTTTTAATATATAACCTTCTTCGATTAGACGATTGTTCATTTCAGGGTCCACTCGGAACTCCTGCGTGACCTTTTCCTCAATATTTACATGAACGGTTGCAGGGTCTAATGTAACCTTTAACTTGTTTGAAATATTTTCGTATTGCAGTTTGACATCATGCTCTCCTAGCAATAAATTGCTTAAATCGGCAAATATAGAAAAATCCTTAGCCCCTTTTGCTTTTAAAACCAATGCCATCGGACCTTCTATCGTTACATCTACGGTTTCAGGTAAACCTGTCACAATAAGATTCTCATTATCATAATAAACATCTACTGGAACATCGCGAATGACATCCGTTTGTTCATTTGAGGTAGCTTTATTTAACGGTGATAACTCGGTACGAACTGAGAAAAAAAGCAAAAATGCCAAAAATAGCGCGATGATTCTTAATACCCAAGGGCTATCCATCATTTTATCCATTCTTTTTCCCCCTCCAAGTCAACTTAGAGGATGCATTTGATTCTTGTGCTGATCCGAACCACATTTTTCGTAATAATGTTTCGAACTCCTCTAGAGAAAGATTTCGATGGAGATTACCATTTAATGTTATGCTAATTGCACCTGTTTCTTCTGATACAACAATGGTAATAGCATCTGTGACTTCACTTAAGCCAAGAGCAGCACGGTGGCGTGTCCCTAACTCTTTTGAAATAAATGGGCTTTCAGATAAAGGTAAATAACAAGCTGCTGCCGTCACTTTATCTTTTTGCATAATAACCGCCCCATCATGTAGCGGCGTATTTGGTATAAAAATATTTATCAGTAATTCTGATGAAATTTCAGCATTTAGCCCTATACCCGTTTCAATATATTCATTAAGACCTGTTTCTTTTTCAATGGAAATTAACGCACCTATTCGACGTTTGGCCATATAACTAACAGATTTCTTCATAGCCTCAATAAGCCTTGTTTGTTCTTCTTCTTCTTGACTAGATGAACGTTGGAATAGCTTTCCTCGCCCAATTTGTTCTAAACCACGTCTGATTTCCGGTTGGAAAATGATAATAATCGCTAGGAAACCAAATTCAATAACTTGTTGAAGCATCCAGCCAAGTGTTTGTAACCCTAAAAGGTCTGTTGCAATTCGCGCAATAATAATGACGAATATTCCCTTAAGTAATTGGACAGCCTTCGTACCTTTAATGAGGGTTAAGACTTTATAAACAACGTACCAAACGAGCAGTACATCAATGAAGTTAATAACAATATTCACAGGCGTTAAATCCGTGAAATGTTCGATAATTTGCACGTGGCATCCCCCACTTTTCATTACGAATCCATACACATTCAAGTATATCACATTCTTAACAAATGTAACTTTTTTCAAATAAAAAGTCTACTCAGAAGAGTAGACCTTTCAGCCTCTCACGTGCACTATTTTTTAGGACGTATAGAGTGTTATTTAGTTTCTTCTTTTTCCTCAAATGTCATGGCTGTCTTTACAGAATTTTTAATCGTATACCATAACCATTCAAATACTTCGTCAATTTCTTCAATTCTCCCTGAAACTACCGCTGAAGATGCCATATATTGCCCGTTAATCACTGTGACGTTGCCATCAACTTCACCTTCAACAATCAAATCGCCATTTTTCACAACAATATCGCCTTTCACCACTTCTCCTTCAGGGACAATCACTGTTTGACCATCAACAACTAAATTAGGTTGCTTGGTTACTGAGAAATGCTGGTCATCCATGAAGCTACCCAATAATGTAGCACTCATGAATAAGCAAAATACTGCCGCCGCCACAAAGAACGGATGCCGGCGAATCCATTTTTGTATACCTACTCGACTTTTTGGTTTTGGTAAACGAGCCATCACTGCTGCTTCAAAATCCGGAGGCGCTGTAATATGGGAAGCACTCTTCACAAAGGCGATTGTTTCACTCAATTCTTGCATCAACTGTTTACAATCATTACATGTATGCAAGTGTTGTTTCAACTCTTGCTCATGCTCACGACTAATGTCACCGTCTAAATAATCATGCATATAGTCTATCATATGCTCTGGACAAGTATTCATGACGCTCCCCCTCCTACAGATTGTTTAATTGCTTACGTAATGCCTCACGTCCGCGGTGAATCCTCGTTTTCACCGTTCCAAGCGGCATATCTAAAATCTCGCTAATCTCTTGTAACGATAACTCTTCTATATATTTCAATACTATAACCGAACGGTATTTATCCGGCAATCGTCCAATTTCATATTGAATGCGATCTTGCAGCTCCATTTGTTCTAACTGCTCCTCTGGTAGCTGGTCGTCTGCTGCGATTTGCGAATACATATCAAGACCTTCTGTACCAGCTACTTCTGCATCTAAATAATAATCCGGTTTCTTTTTTCGAATACGGTCAATGCAGAGGTTTGTCGCTATGCGATAAAGCCACGTCGAAAACTTTCTTTTCTGATCAAATGTATGCAAGTTCATATAAGCACGTACAAAAGCTTCTTGAGCAATGTCTTCAGACTCTTGTTTGTTGCCTAACATTCGATAGCATACTTGGTACAGTTTGTGCTGATAGAGACTCACAATATCGGCAAATGCGTTTTGATCGCCTTTAAGCACTTGTTTTATTCTCTTATTTACTAACGCATCCATTGTGTTAACTTCTCCACCTTTACAACTGTCTTATACTATACGACGCACTGATAAGAAAAGTTTCGTTTTATTTCAATTATAGCAAAAGATTTTTATGCAATGTGGCAACAGGCAATTTTTTGTCAAATTTTCTTTAAACTAGTGTTTCCCCAAATAAAGATCCCATTAATGCAACAGCTACATTTGCTGTCGTATTCTTTTCATCTAAAATAGGATTTACTTCTACAAACTCTGCTGAAGTTACCATCCCTGATTCTTGTAACATTTCCATTGCTAAATGGCTTTCTCGGTACGTAATCCCTCCAGGAACTGGTGTACCAACTCCTGGCGTATAAAGTGGATCTAGTCCGTCTAGATCAAGTGATAAGTGTAAGCCATCAACATTTCGTTCCTTTAAATAAGTAAGTGCATCTTCCATCACACGTGTCATGCCAAGTCGGTCAATCTCATGCATTGTATATACTTTAATTCCTTGTTGACGAATCAATTCACGCTCTCCAGGGTCTACTGAACGAGCTCCAATAATAATAACGTTTTCTGGCTTAATTTTTGGCGCAAAGTTGCGAATTTGAACTAAACGCTCATGTCCTAGCCCAATACTAACTGCTAACGGCATTCCATGTATATTGCCTGAAGGTGTTGTTTCAGGTGTATTTAAATCTGCATGAGCGTCATACCAGATAACACCAAGATTTTTGTAATGCTCACCTAATCCAGCTAATGTTCCAATAGCAATACTATGATCTCCCCCAAATACGAGTGGGAACTTTTTCTGTTCTACTACTTCATGCACACTATTTGCTAAAGCAGTGCTAACGTCTACAACTTCCTCTAAATTAAGTAACTTTTCATCAACTGCTGCGTCTGCAAGCTTTTGACTAACACGAATATCCCCTTGATCTTGTACCTCGTGTCCGATAGCTTCTAAACGTTCAACAACACCTGCATAGCGAATAGCACTTGGTCCCATATCTACGCCACGGCGTGTTTGTCCATAATCTGTTGGTACTCCAATAATAGAAATATTAAGTTTATTCATGTTTTTATACCCCCTAAAAGTTATAAGACTATTGTAAAGCCTACATACCACTTGGCTCAACTCGACAGAAAGTTGCATATTTATTCAATTGTAAATAGCATAAAAAAATCTCTTACTGTTTTCAGTAAGAGATTAGTTATCTGTAGTTAATATAACACTTTTGAATAATTTTTATTCTAAAAAAGTGAGCCATGAAGGACTCGAACCTTCGACCCTCTGATTAAAAGTCAGATGCTCTACCAACTGAGCTAATGGCTCATAAAAGAAAAAATGGCTGGGGTACTAGGATTCGAACCTAGGCATGACGGAATCAAAATCCGTTGCCTTACCGCTTGGCTATACCCCAATCATTTATAAAACTGGTGGAGGGGGACGGATTCGAACCGCCGAACCCTAAGGAGCGGATTTACAGTCCGCCGCGTTTAGCCACTTCGCTACCCCTCCGAAATAACACAATAAGAATGGTGGAGGATGACGGGCTCGAACCGCCGACCCTCTGCTTGTAAGGCAGATGCTCTCCCAGCTGAGCTAATCCTCCATAGAAACAGGTGTTATATCACAGTTTATTTTCTTTATAAAGCCTATGTTTTAAATGGTGACCCCTACGGGATTCGAACCCGTGTTACCGCCGTGAAAGGGCGGTGTCTTAACCACTTGACCAAGGGGCCATTATTATGTCTTAAACAAGACAAGAATTATAATAACATTTTTAATTCATAATTGCAATACTTTTTTCATAAATTATTTTATGTATTATAGTACCTAAAATAGGGCAAAAAAATGGCTCCGAAGGCAGGACTCGAACCTGCGACAACCTGATTAACAGTCAGGTGCTACTACCAACTGAGCTACTTCGGAACAATGCTATTCACTTTGGTTTTAGACAACCTCTTAAGTACATTTATTATTATAGCAAGCATTATAAATAATGCAAGTCATTTTGTGATAATTTTTATATTTTTTTGTCGAAGTTTGCCTATATATCCATCTGAGAGCATAAATAGTTCTCTATTAAATCTAATATTTCTCTTTAACGTATTAAATATTGTTGCTGTATATTATTGTAATTGTTAAAATAAAAATAGTTTTAAGAATTTTCTATCAAATTTCCCAGGGGAGGAATGTTCAGATGGTATCAAACGATTTAATTGCACCTGAATTTTATAACATCACAGAGGAATTAGAAAAATTTTCGCAAGATAGTGATCGCCAAGCAATACGCTGGTTAAATACACAACAAGAGAGACGTACAGTGTCTTATGTGGAGCTCATTCAAAAAATGAATCAATACGCAAATGCTTTTACGGAGAAGGGGCTTCAAAAAGGCGATCGTGTATTAGTTATTATTCCTCGACTACCGGAAGCCTATTTCGTTTTTCTAGGCTGTTTAAAGGCTGGCATTGTACCTATCTCATGTTCAGAGATGCTACGTGCAAGCGATTTAGAATATCGGATGGAGCATTCTTCTGCTAGTGCAGTGATTGCCTATGAGGCATTTACTAGCGAAGTTGACCAAATTACTTCTTCTGTAGACACATTAAAAAATAAACTAGTCATCGGTGCTGCAAAAGGAGATTGGACTTCTCTAGATGACTTGGCAAGCACGCAGCCAGCTACATTTACAGCTGTAGCTACTAAACGAGATGATATGGCATTCCTTTCCTATACCTCTGGTACAACTGGTAAACCTAAAGGTGTTGTTCATTCACATGGTTGGGGGTATGCACATATTAGAACAGCGGCTTCAAAATGGCTTTGTGTACGTGAAGGCGATCTAGTGTGGGCAACAGCTGCTCCTGGTTGGCAAAAATGGATTTGGAGTCCTTTTTTATCAACAATCATGCTCGGTGCTACAGCATTCGTCTACCATGGGGGATTCGATGCAAAAACCTATCTTCAATTAATGCAAGATGAAAAAGTAAATGTCCTTTGTTGCACACCGACTGAATACAGAATTATGGCGAAAATCGATAATTTACAAGTCTATAATCTATCATCTCTCCGTAGTGCCGTTTCTGCTGGTGAACCTTTAAATCGCCCAGTGATCGAAACGTTTATGAATCATTTTGGACTCAAAGTACGTGATGGCTATGGACAGACAGAAAACACATTATTAATCGGTACACTCGAAAACACAGAATTACGTCCTGGATCCATGGGTGTTCCAACTCCAGGTAATATTGTACGTATTATCGACAATGAAGGTAACGAAGCACCAGTTGGCGAGGTTGGAGATATTGCTGTTCACAAATCCTCACCAGCTTTATTTAAAGAGTATTATAAAGAACCAGAACGCACACAAGCTGCATTCCGTGGTGATTGGTATATTACAGGTGATCAAGCAAAATGTGATGAAGACGGTTACTTCTGGTTTGAAGGTCGTGGAGATGACATTATTATTTCATCCGGTTATACGATCGGACCATTTGAAGTAGAAGATGCGTTAAACAAACATGAAGCTGTACAAGAGTGTGCAGTAGTAGCTGCTCCAGATGAAATTAGAGGGCATATTGTGAAGGCATTTGTTATCTTACGAGAGGGCTTCAAAGAGCGTGATGAAGAAGAATTAACAAAGGAGCTACAGGAGCATGTTAAAGCGTTAACTGCACCTTATAAATACCCTCGTAGTATCGTCTTTATTGAGGAGTTACCAAAAACGACATCAGGGAAAATTCGCCGTATCGAACTACGAGCTACGCCAGTTCAAACAAGTTAAATATCAAAAACAAGAAGGCACTCCATTGAGGATGCCTTCTTGTTTTATGCGTTTATAAATATTTCTTACCAGAAATCAGCTTAAATAAAAAAAAGCCACTACTGAGTGTATCAGTAGCGACTTTTTGCGCCTAGCGACGTCCTACTCTCACAGGGGGAAGCCCCCAACTACCATCGGCGCTAAAGAGCTTAACTTCCGTGTTCGGTATGGGAACGGGTGTGACCTCTTTGCCATCATCACTAGACTTGCACATGGATGTGCTGGCTTCTGCGTTGCAACACGGATGTTGCGTTCTTAGCAGAAGTTCCTTTTGAAAGCTTTAAAATACATAGTATCTTAAAACCTTGTTGAAAGAATTATTCTTTCAAAACTGGATAAACGTGCATTGAATGGTTCAAACGTTTTGGTTAAGTCCTCGATCGATTAGTATTCGTCAGCTCCATGTGTCACCACACTTCCACCTCGAACCTATCTACCTCATCGTCTTTGAGGGATCTTACTTACTTGCGTAATGGGAAATCTCATCTTGAGGGGGGCTTCATGCTTAGATGCTTTCAGCACTTATCCCGTCCACACATAGCTACCCAGCGATGCCTTTGGCAAGACAACTGGTACACCAGCGGTGTGTCCATCCCGGTCCTCTCGTACTAAGGACAGCTCCTCTCAAATTTCCTACGCCCACGACGGATAGGGACCGAACTGTCTCACGACGTTCTGAACCCAGCTCGCGTACCGCTTTAATGGGCGAACAGCCCAACCCTTGGGACCGACTACAGCCCCAGGATGCGATGAGCCGACATCGAGGTGCCAAACCTCCCCGTCGATGTGGACTCTTGGGGGAGATAAGCCTGTTATCCCCGGGGTAGCTTTTATCCGTTGAGCGATGGCCCTTCCATGCGGAACCACCGGATCACTAAGCCCGTCTTTCGACCCTGCTCGACTTGTAGGTCTCGCAGTCAAGCTCCCTTGTGCCTTTACACTCTACGAATGATTTCCAACCATTCTGAGGGAACCTTTGGGCGCCTCCGTTACCTTTTAGGAGGCGACCGCCCCAGTCAAACTGTCCGCCTGACACTGTCTCCTGCCCCGCTAAGGGGCATGGGTTAGAATTTCAATACAACCAGGGTAGTATCCCACCGACGCCTCCTTCGAAGCTGGCGCTCCGAGATCTCTGGCTCCTACCTATCCTGTACAAGTTGTACCAAAATTCAATATCAGGCTACAGTAAAGCTCCACGGGGTCTTTCCGTCCTGTCGCGGGTAACCTGCATCTTCACAGGTACTATAATTTCACCGAGTCTCTCGTTGAGACAGTGCCCAGATCGTTACGCCTTTCGTGCGGGTCGGAACTTACCCGACAAGGAATTTCGCTACCTTAGGACCGTTATAGTTACGGCCGCCGTTTACTGGGGCTTCAATTCGCAGCTTCGCTTGCGCTAACCACTCCTCTTAACCTTCCAGCACCGGGCAGGCGTCAGCCCCTATACGTCACCTTACGGTTTTGCAGAGACCTGTGTTTTTGCTAAACAGTCGCCTGGGCCTATTCACTGCGGCTCTCATGCGCTTGCACGCTCAAGAGCACCCCTTCTCCCGAAGTTACGGGGTCATTTTGCCGAGTTCCTTAACGAGAGTTCTCTCGCACACCTTAGGATTCTCTCCTCGACTACCTGTGTCGGTTTGCGGTACGGGCACCTCTCACCTCGATAGAGGCTTTTCTTGGCAGTGTGAAATCAGGAACTTCGTCCATACGGACTCGCCATCACAGCTCAACGTTACAGTGTGCGGATTTGCCTACACACACGCCTTACTGCTTGGACGCGCATATCCAACAGCGCGCTTACCCTATCCTACTGCGTCCCCCCATTTCTCAAACGGTGAGGAGGTGGTACAGGAATATCAACCTGTTGTCCATCGCCTACGCCTATCGGCCTCGGCTTAGGTCCCGACTAACCCTGAGCGGACGAGCCTTCCTCAGGAAACCTTAGTCATACGGTGGACGGGATTCTCACCCGTCTTTCGCTACTCATACCGGCATTCTCACTTCTAAGCGCTCCACCAGTCCTTCCGGTCTGACTTCAACGCACTTAGAACGCTCTCCTACCACTGACATCGTAGATGTCAATCCACAGCTTCGGTGAATCGTTTAGCCCCGATACATTTTCGGCGCAGCGTCACTCGACCAGTGAGCTATTACGCACTCTTTAAATGATGGCTGCTTCTAAGCCAACATCCTGGTTGTCTGTGCAACGCCACATCCTTTTCCACTTAACGATTACTTTGGGACCTTAGCTGGTGGTCTGGGCTGTTTCCCTTTTGACTACGGATCTTATCACTCGCAGTCTGACTCCCGTGTATAAATATCTGGCATTCGGAGTTTGTCTGAATTCGGTAAACCGGGATGGCCCCCTAGTCCAAACAGTGCTCTACCTCCAGTATTCTCATCACGAGGCTAGCCCTAAAGCTATTTCGGAGAGAACCAGCTATCTCCAAGTTCGATTGGAATTTCTCCGCTACCCACACCTCATCCCCGCACTTTTCAACGTGCGTGGGTTCGGGCCTCCAGTAAGTGTTACCTCACCTTCACCCTGGACATGGGTAGATCACCTGGTTTCGGGTCTACGACCACGTACTATTTCGCCCTATTCAGACTCGCTTTCGCTGCGGCTCCGCCTTCTAAAGCTTAACCTCGCACGTAATCGTAACTCGCCGGTTCATTCTACAAAAGGCACGCTATCACCCATTAACGGGCTCTAACTACTTGTAGGCACACGGTTTCAGGATCTCTTTCACTCCCCTTCCGGGGTGCTTTTCACCTTTCCCTCACGGTACTGGTTCACTATCGGTCACTAGGTAGTATTTAGCCTTGGGAGATGGTCCTCCCGGATTCCGACGGAATTTCACGTGTTCCGCCGTACTCAGGATCCACTCAGGAGAGAACGAACTTTCGACTACAGGGCTTTTACCTGCTCTGGCGGACCTTTCCAAGTCGCTTCATCTAACTCGCTCTTTTGTAACTCCGTATTGAGTGTCCTACAACCCCAAGAGGCAAGCCTCTTGGTTTGGGCTCTTCCCGTTTCGCTCGCCGCTACTCAGGGAATCGATTTTTCTTTCTCTTCCTCCAGGTACTTAGATGTTTCAGTTCCCTGGGTCTGCCTTCAAGACGCTATGTATTCACGTCAAGATACTACGCGATTAAACGTAGTGGGTTCCCCCATTCGGAAATCTCCGGATCAAAGCTCACTTACAGCTCCCCGAAGCATATCGGTGTTAGTGCCGTCCTTCTTCGGCTCCTAGTGCCAAGGCATTCGCCGTGCGCCCTTAATAACTTAACCAAGTTATTAAGCCTATAAAAAACTTAAAAAATAAATGTGTTTGTTACAATTTCAATGTCGTTTTATCCAGTTTTCAAAGAACAAGTTTTGAAGTGTTTCATTCAGAAGAATGAACCTTCAAAACTGAACGCAAAACGTAATCTTACAAACCCAAGGTTTGTATTCCGAAATAATCCTTAGAAAGGAGGTGATCCAGCCGCACCTTCCGATACGGCTACCTTGTTACGACTTCACCCCAATCATCTATCCCACCTTCGGCGGCTGGCTCCAAAAGGTTACCTCACCGACTTCGGGTGTTACAAACTCTCGTGGTGTGACGGGCGGTGTGTACAAGGCCCGGGAACGTATTCACCGCGGCATGCTGATCCGCGATTACTAGCGATTCCGGCTTCATGTAGGCGAGTTGCAGCCTACAATCCGAACTGAGAACGACTTTATCGGATTAGCTCCCTCTCGCGAGTTGGCAACCGTTTGTATCGTCCATTGTAGCACGTGTGTAGCCCAGGTCATAAGGGGCATGATGATTTGACGTCATCCCCACCTTCCTCCGGTTTGTCACCGGCAGTCACCTTAGAGTGCCCAACTAAATGATGGCAACTAAGATCAAGGGTTGCGCTCGTTGCGGGACTTAACCCAACATCTCACGACACGAGCTGACGACAACCATGCACCACCTGTCACCGTTGCCCCCGAAGGGGAAACTATATCTCTACAGTGGTCAACGGGATGTCAAGACCTGGTAAGGTTCTTCGCGTTGCTTCGAATTAAACCACATGCTCCACCGCTTGTGCGGGCCCCCGTCAATTCCTTTGAGTTTCAGTCTTGCGACCGTACTCCCCAGGCGGAGTGCTTAATGCGTTAGCTGCAGCACTAAGGGGCGGAAACCCCCTAACACTTAGCACTCATCGTTTACGGCGTGGACTACCAGGGTATCTAATCCTGTTTGCTCCCCACGCTTTCGCGCCTCAGTGTCAGTTACAGACCAGATAGTCGCCTTCGCCACTGGTGTTCCTCCAAATCTCTACGCATTTCACCGCTACACTTGGAATTCCACTATCCTCTTCTGCACTCAAGTCTCCCAGTTTCCAATGACCCTCCACGGTTGAGCCGTGGGCTTTCACATCAGACTTAAGAAACCACCTGCGCGCGCTTTACGCCCAATAATTCCGGACAACGCTTGCCACCTACGTATTACCGCGGCTGCTGGCACGTAGTTAGCCGTGGCTTTCTAATAAGGTACCGTCAAGGTACAGCCAGTTACTACTGTACTTGTTCTTCCCTTACAACAGAGTTTTACGAACCGAAATCCTTCTTCACTCACGCGGCGTTGCTCCATCAGGCTTTCGCCCATTGTGGAAGATTCCCTACTGCTGCCTCCCGTAGGAGTCTGGGCCGTGTCTCAGTCCCAGTGTGGCCGATCACCCTCTCAGGTCGGCTACGCATCGTCGCCTTGGTGAGCCGTTACCTCACCAACTAGCTAATGCGCCGCGGGCCCATCCTATAGCGACAGCCGAAACCGTCTTTCAGTGTTTCACCATGAGGTGAAACAAATTATTCGGTATTAGCCCCGGTTTCCCGGAGTTATCCCAAACTATAGGGTAGGTTGCCCACGTGTTACTCACCCGTCCGCCGCTAACGTCGAAGGAGCAAGCTCCTTCTCTGTTCGCTCGACTTGCATGTATTAGGCACGCCGCCAGCGTTCGTCCTGAGCCAGGATCAAACTCTCCATAAAAGAAATTTGATTAGCTCAAATTGTTTTGCTGGCATCAATTTTGATGTCCAAAATTTTTGTTTCGTTCACTCGCCGAAGCTAGCTACTTAAAACTTTATTGATTACGTTTTGCTTGTTCAGTTTTCAAGGTTCATGTTCTTTATTTCGTTGTCATCTCTTGGCGACTTATACATAATAACATCGATTATTCATGAAAGTCAACACTAAATCATAAGTTTTTTTAAAGAGATTCATTTTTTATTTTAAATTTTAGAAACGAGGTTATCATTATGGTCCGTAAAACGTTGATTTCACTGCTTTTAATCGTAACGCTCTTTGCTTTTCTCAAGCCTATAAATTCAACGATGATTTCTGTATTTAATATTGCGAATGCACCAGTAGTGGTCACAAAAGGACATTATGGCACATCTCTTATTGTAGAGATTTCTTTCTCTGATGACTCTCTATTAGAATGGCTTCAAACGGTGAGAGAGCCTTATCCGCTTCTACTTTTGGACGCTGACTGGATTAAACGTTCACCCGATCATTTAAAAATTATACAACAACGAAAATTGCCAACAGGGTTACTTGGTCCAGATGATTCAATAGAAAAACCCGTTGATATTACGCTCATTCAAAAAGATATTGATACTTACGAAAAATATTTAAAAGAAAAGCCTTTATGGTTTGCTACCCGAAACCATCAATATTCACAGGATTTACAGAAATCTTTATTTCAACAACAAATGAATTTGCTGTCTCCTTCTCTTATTTGGCAAGGTGAGAAAACTACTAAATTACAAAAAGGTGATTTTGTCTTTTTCCCACTCCATCAAAACAATCAAATATCCTTTAAAGAGCTTAACACGCTAATACAACAACATAAGTTTATGTCAGTTGAAGAAAATATATTTGGTTATAAAGTTCAAACTAAAAAAGCCCCATAAAAAAAATTGCCTCCACACAAAGTG
Source organism: Lysinibacillus sp. FSL K6-0057 (assembly GCF_038630885.1). Lineage (NCBI taxonomy): Bacteria > Bacillati > Bacillota > Bacilli > Caryophanales > Bacillaceae > Lysinibacillus > Lysinibacillus sp. FSL K6-0057. The sequence goes on from NZ_CP152047.1 coordinate 4,855,783, forward strand.
GGGCAATTTTTTTTCTTATGCATTTTTAGCCTGTTCACGACGAGCTTTGCGGCGTGCTTCTAATTTTTGACGATCTTCATCGGATTTTGCATTATATTTAGGCAATACTAATAACTGATACGCGTTAACCGCCAATAATGGGAATAATAAAAGCGCAACATACTCATTAATATTTTCATCGCGACCCATCAATGCAATTGTCCATTCCAACGTTGTAATGACAATCATAAAGAATAGAGCCGAAATCATTACATGTTTTTTCCCCGTTAATTTTACTTTTTGAACAGCTGTTGCTATAGCACCAAAGATTAGAACAATTAATAATCCAACATAGAATAACCAGCTTTGCCCATCCTTCACACCAGGAATAAAGCGGAAGAAAATAATATCGAAAACCGTGATGGCAATTAATAATAGTTGTACCCAATTCCATAATGTCAGTGTTCTAAAAATATTTACACCTACTTGATGAAGTGTTAAATAAGCAAAAAAGCCAGCCTGTGCAATAACACTCATTGTAAACCCTAAGAAAACCATCCATAAAAGTCCTGCGAAGAATTCACCCCATTGACCGTTTGCTATGTATGGTTGGAAGAATTCCCAGCGAATAAATAAACTAAAAACTCCGTTGACTGCACCACCAACGAGCATTGCAAAGAAGAAAAACTTTGCCCAATTTCGTATCGTCACAACTAAAAGTCCCCCAATTTCTCAATATATCTGTCCTTATTTTATCAATGCCTTGTTAAAAAAGCTATTTCTCATCCTAACCAATACATAAAGTCCAGAGAAATGTGAACAATAATTGAAAGAGTCTATCTAGAGAAAGGACTGATTGTCGATGCGAAAATTCACCTTATTACTGATTCTAATGCTTTTTCTTGCTGCCTGTTCACAAGATAAAACCTCTACCATGTCCTATGATGAAATAAAAAAAATCATGATTGACTCTTTGCAAACAGAGGATGGTAAAAAGGCATTGCGACAGCTTTTGGAAGAGCCGAGTTTCCGTGAGCTTTTGATTTTAGAGCATGATGAAGTGAAAAAAGCTACCGAGGAAACTTTACTTTCCAAGGAAGCCGAAGACTTTTGGAAGAAAACCTTTGAAGATCCAAAGTTTAAAGAAACTGTTGCGAAAAGCATGCAAAAACAGCAACAGGATATTATGAAGAACTTAATAAAAGATCCGACTTTCCAAAAGGATATGGAGGCATTTTTCGGACAACCCGATATGCAAAAGCAGTTAGAAACTATCCTCAAATCATCCAATATGCGCAAGCAAATGGAGGAAGTCGTAAAGGAAACAATCGAAAGCCCTTTAATGCAATCTAAATGGCAGGAACTTATTAAAAAAAGTGGCGAAACAGGTTCATCAGGAAGTGGCGATAGTGGTGGCGGATCGGATAAGGAACAAAAAAGTACCGAGTAACCTTGGTCATGTAAAAACGGATTTCCCCAATAAATTGGTGGAAATCCGTTTTTTTATTATTTATTTAATTTATCAATGATTTTCGTCGCGATGTCTAAATATATTTGTCCTGTTGTATGTTTTTCAGCATATACAGAAGGAGCGAAATCTTCATCTGTCCAATCTGGTTGCCCAAGTGGGATTTGTCCAAGCAACTCTGTACGTAGTTCGTCAGCTAGCTTAGGTCCTCCTCCTTGCCCAAAGACAAATTCTCGGTCACCTGATTTAGATTCAAACCAAGCCATGTTTTCAATAACGCCTAAAATTTCATGGTCTGTTTGAAGCGCCATTGCCCCTGCACGAGCTGCAACAAATGCTGCTGTTGGATGTGGTGTTGTTACAACGATTTCTTTTGATGATGGTAGCATTTGATGGATATCTAATGCAACGTCACCTGTGCCTGGAGGTAAATCTAATAATAGATAGTCTAACTCACCCCACTCAACATCACGGAAGAACTGGTCTAATACTTTACCTAGCATTGGGCCACGCCATACGATCGGTGCGTTATTTTCCACAAAAAAGCCCATTGAAATCATTTTTACACCAAGGCGATCTACTGGGAAAATACGATTATCCACTACTTTAGGCATATCCGTCACACCCATCATATCGGGCACACTAAATCCATAAATATCTGCGTCGATTAAGCCGACTTTCTTTCCTAGACGTGCTAAAGCAACAGCTAAGTTAACTGATACTGTAGATTTACCAACTCCACCTTTACCAGAAGCAATTGAAATTACTTGTACTGTGCTGAGTGGAGACAAAATATCTTGTGCTTCTGACTCTGTTGCTGTGCCACGGAAGCTTTGTAATTTTTCTGTCGATAATTCTTCAAAACGAATACCAACCGTATTTGCTCCCGCTTCTTTCAGCACCTCAACAACTTTCATTTGTAGCTGTAATTGCTCAGGTGTATTCAGTTTAGCAATCGCAATTTTTACACTGACATGATTTTTTTCTTCTTTTATTGCTACGTTCGTAATACCATCTGTTTCTGCAAGCGATTTATGTAAAAATGGATCTTGTAGTTGTCCTAGTATTTCTCGTACTTGTTGTTCAGTAATCACGACGAACACTCCCCTTATATTGTCTCGATATTAGTATATCATAATGATTTAATTTACGTTGTAGATGTTGCTCTACTCAATTTTAGCTAATAGATACTCTTCTATACCTTCAACTATGGCATCTGCCATTTTTTCTTGATAGTTCTTGTCAATTAATAATGCTCGTTCCTCATCATTACTAATGAAACCAGTCTCCACTAATGCTGCAGGTACTTCCACTTTCTTCAATAAATAAATTTGCTTAATAGACAATGCTTCGCGGTCTGTATTTTTTAAATTAGTGCGAATGGATTGTTGAATACTCTTGGCAAGAATCTCCCCATCAGCATGTCCTTCCTTATGGTAAAATACCTGTGCGCCACGCCATTTTGATTCAGGTATGGCATTAGCATGAATTGTTATAAATACATCAGGCTTTTCCTTTTCCACGATATCCTTTCTAAGGAAGATATCTTGCTTTTTTCGTTCTCTTAATGTTCCATATTTTTCTGATGGCGCATGCTCATCAATTACATCCCCATTTTTTGTTCGTGTCATTATAACCGTTGCGCCTTTTTTCTTTAATTGCTTCTCCACATGCTGAGCAATTGCAAGTGTAATATCCTTTTCAATCACTTCGCCCTTTGAAGCTCCTCCATCCTCACCACCATGCCCTGCATCAATGACAATTTTTATGCCACCAAGTGGGTCCGGTAAGAAGAAGTTACGGTCCGAAGCATTTGTTTCATATGCCACGACCACTATACTCATAAGCATAATTACTCCTAGTGCAAGCCAGCGCTTCACCCATATCCACCACCCTTTTACATTTAGTGTACGAAATTAGTGGATGAACTATGCCAGAAAGTAAAAAAAACTCCCAAGTCACAAACTTGAGAGTTTTAATTTCTTCTATATTAAGGGAGGAAGAACAAATTTATTGCATTGTAAATGTAGGGTTAAGTTCACCTTCATATGGCTCATGCTCTACAAATACAGTGATCTCATTACCATCTTTGTCTTTACCTGTTCGCTTATATGTGAACTTCTTATCATTGATTTCAGTAATTTCAAGAGCAACACCATACTTATTATCACCGATAGAAACATGGGCTCTTATTTTGTTATCATGAATGACATCAAAGTAACCATAGTCCCCACGACTCTCACCTGTTTCAGGATTAAAGAACTCATATTTATTTGTATCTGCATCATATTTTGCAATACTGATGAAATTTGAATTGTACTCTGTTACATCATTACCCGCTTCATCTAACACAACAGTTCCATGCCATAGTGTGCCAGCTAAAATTTTGTCTCCGTCAACATCTGTCACAATATCACCTGTTGAAGCAACTAGCGTTTTATCTGAATCTGTAAATGCCAACTCTTTTTCTTTATATGGGATATGTTCCACAAATACTTCTACATCATTGCCAGCAGTATCTTTACCCATTCTTTTATAAGTAAAAATGCTATCGTTTAGCTCAGTAATCTCTACAACAGCTTGATAGTTTTTGGAATCAGAAATTAAAATTCTTTGTTTCCCATCGTTTGTGATAAAAAACGTCCCTTTATCGTCACGGCTTTCACCCGTAGTAGCATCAAAGAATTCATAATGACCTGTCTCAGTATCGTATTTTGCTAAACCAATGAAGTTTGCGTTCGCCTCAGTTAAATCATTGTTATCTTTATCATAAACTTTTGTACCTTGCCAATTCGTACTACCTAGGATATTGGCCATTTCTTGTCCCTTCGTTAATGGATCCTTCACTGTATTTTCTGTTGCAGCACTTTCTGTTTTGACTTCCTCACTATTCGTAGCATTGCCTTTTGCAGGCTCCTTATCTTGACATGCTGCAAGTAATGCCATTGCTGCAACAGATACTATCAATAATTTTTTCATACCTACTTACCTCCATCGGTTAGTTTATATTTTTGAGTTACATCAAACCCATAATGACAAATCTCAAGTAAAATAAAAGGTTTGTTGTACCTTCTGAAACTTATATTAAAGTGGAATGTTAAACTCCCCCTAAATAATTTCTTAAAAAAACATAAACTTATACGAAAATATTTTTAATATATATTAAATCTGTACAGAAATAGTGGTGTTTATGTAAAAAAGCTAATTATTATTTTCTAGATATACTTAAACGCAAACAACTACCTCATCATTTTTTATTATATGAAAAAGCTAAGCCTAGCATATTTTTTAAATATTACTCGTGCAATTCACTACGTGTTACCATATTTTTATAAACAAAAAGTCGGCTACAGTTCTATACCACTAGTGGACAACCCAAAGAAATGAAGGTGGAAAAATGATTGCTCAATTGATACTTGCAGCAGCAAACGGTGATACAGATAAAGTATTAGCACTTCTGCAAAATGGCATCAATATTAATACAACGGATCCGTATGGAAGAACCGCTGTCCTAGCTGCCACTTACCATAATCAGGTGGATACTGTGAAGGTACTCATCCAACATGGTGCTGATATTAATATAAGAGATAATAACCTTGAGAACGTACTTTTGCATGCAGGTGCATCGGGTTATTTAGAAATCGTTAAACTTGCCATAGCGGCAGGGGCAGATACAAAGCTGACTAATCGCTTTGGCGGGATCGCCATCATCCCTGCATCAGAACGTGGGCATGTGGAGGTAGTCCGTGAGCTACTTAATCACTCAGACATTCATGTCAATCACATTAACAATTTACATTGGACAGCTCTATTGGAGGCAGTCATATTAGGAAATGGTGGGGAGAAACACCAAGAAATTGTGCAATTATTAGTCGATTATGGTGCTGATATGACTATTGGCAATCGAGATGGGGTCACACCATTACAGCATGCAAAAAAACTAGGTTTTTATGAAATTGAGCAGATTTTAAAAGAAGCGATATCTGAGCGCAGTTGTAATCGTTAACTTAAGGAGGGGTTCTAAAGCGTATTAAACTTACTAAAATGCGCTGAGAGCGGGGGATTATAAACAGCACGCTGAGCATTCGAAATCTGAGCGTCAAGAAAAGAAGCACAGCATCAGTTTTACACTTCTGGGGAACATTACCCTATGTGTGCTGTGCTGTGGCTGAGTAGGGGTTAGGAAGAATTATTTATGCTAGCTCCTCCAAACTACGTGTGTCACTTCTACACCACGTATTCTCAATCTATTCATTAACTATTCTGAAAAATCGGAGGTCCACTCTCCTCTCTTGATCCCATTGTAACTGCAGGATGTTCGTCATTTCCCGTAGCATGCAAGTGTGCGTAAATTCCATCGAGACTGATTAATTCATCATGGGTACCAACTTCGGCAATCCCCGTTCCATCAAGCACTACAATCTTATCGGCACGACGAATTGTGGACAAACGGTGGGCAATCACCAATGTCGTCCTCCCTTTAGCAATCTCATCGAGCGCTTGCTGAATCTCCTTTTCGGTCTTTGTATCCAAAGAAGAGGTCGCTTCATCCAAAATCAATATGGGGGCATTGCGCAGTATCGCTCTGGCAATCGACAGCCGTTGTTTTTGTCCCCCTGACAGACGCACGCCACGCTCACCGATAATTGTGTCATACCCTTCGTCCATCTGTTCAATAAAACTATGGGCATTCGCTGCTTTTGCCGCCTCCAAAACTTGTTCATTCGTCGCATCTTTCCAACCATATGCAATATTGTCATACACTGTGCCATCAAACAAAAACGTATCCTGCAAAACCATCGAGATATTACTTCGTAGACTTTCCAACGTTACATCACGAAGATCAATGCCATCAATTTCGATTGAACCTTCTTGGGGATCATAAAAACGGTTGATTAAGCTAGCCAGCGTCGATTTACCTACACCCGTTGTACCAACTAAAGCAATGGACTGCCCAGGGGCAATCGTTAAATTAACATTCTCTATAATAGGTATCCCATCTTGATAGGCAAAAGAAACATTCTGAAAATCAATTTTTCCTGTTACTCGAGGTAGAACAATCGCATCTTTCTTTTCTTGAATATCCGATTGTTGATCCAAAACTTCAAACACGCGTTTGCAACCCGCGCTCGCTTGCCCTGCTCTTTCTGCCAATGCCGAAAACGTCTTAACTGGGGTATAAAACAGCCCTAAGTAAGCAATAAAACCGATGATATCAGCAATGCTAATTTCCCCTGTTGCTACCAATCTACCGCCTACAATGACAACTAGAACGGTTCCAAGTGCTGTTACAAAGGCGAGCAAAGGATACGAAGTCTCATAGAGAAAGCGTGCTTTTAAATACGTGTTCGCTTGTTTTAATGATAATTGTGATATCCTACGCTGTTCTACATGCTGACGATTGAAAATCTGGATCTCTTTAATTCCAGATAAGTTCTCCTGCACTTTGCCCGATATTTCTCCACGTGCCTTGGCATTCTCTTTCCACATCGGCGATAGGCGCTTACTTTGCCAAATCGTAATTGCTAAAAGAAAAGGAATGGTAGTGAGGCTAAGCAAAGCCAGCTTGACATTGATCGTTAGTAGCAAAATTCCTACGCCAATAAAAGTCAATACGTTGATCACAAACTCAGGAATGACATACGCCAAAAAGATCTCTGCCTCCATCGCATCATTCACTACTCGACCAGTCAAATCACCTGTTCGGCTTTTATTGAAATAACGTAAACTCATTCGCTGAAACTTTCCGTAAAGCTTTGTCCTTAAATCCGATACATAATGCATACCCGCATAATGATTCAAATAGCCAGCCGCTGAAGTGGCGATTGCTTGTAAGGCGGTTGCCCCAAGCAAGGCAAGACCAATATACAGCGCACCAGTAGCAAAATTCTCGCTTCCCTCTGTCGCTAGACTAGTCAGTTCCCTTAACGCCCATGGCAAATAAAATCCGGATATTGTTGCTACAACTACACCCAGAAGCCCAAAACTTAGCTGTAACCAGTATCTTTTAGCACTATACAAAATACGCCACGCAATCTTCATACCACAAACACCCCTTCTTATTTATTATCGAACTTACCCATTTCTTCGCAAAAAAAATAACACCCCCTACCTGAGTAAAAAGTGCAATTATAGTCCACTGTGAAAAAACTGGCACCTCCACACGCCTGTATACTGTTACAACAATCCCCGTCGCTACTTGTGTTCCCGTTCATTCCATATTTAATATTTTATTTGTTTTTGACTATGCAGACGCCACATTTGATAACTCTATGTTACTCGTTAGTACTGTTGACATGCATGTCGATAATAAAGAAAGCAGCAAACACATCGGCACCGCTAAAATCATTTTTACACCCAAAAATACAGATAATCCTCCATTCCTTTTTAGATTGGATCAGTTTACTTAGTCCATCTTTTGTTGTAGAATCAATGAGAATAATAATCAATATCAGTTACCATATTTCTGAAAAATATTTAGATTTAACATCCATCGCAAGAAAAAGTACAGGCTGATTGTTAAATGGATAGTGTCAGCTCAGATCATTCTTGAATATAAGGGTGACTGCTTATTGCTAGCAACCATAAGAGCGGCAGAAGATCCTTTTTACATATTTATTTGTATGGAATAAGATATTCCTTTTAGTAAATGATTATCATAACTTTTTTATAAGTACTCAACATAGATTAAGGTCTTCATGTTTCTTTAGAATTTTGAATCTATATGATGAATAAATCACTTCTTAGCAATTGGAAAATGTGTCTAAGAAGACCATTCTGTATTAGAGATTTTTATCCTACGCTCCTAAAAATAAAAAAGACCCTTTCCACATAAGTGAAAAGAGTCTTGAAAAGCCGATATTAACGTTTTGAGAACTGAGGTGCACGACGAGCGCCGCGTAGACCTGGTTTTTTACGTTCTTTCATGCGTGAATCACGAGTAAGTAATCCAGCTGATTTTAATGCAGCACGGAAATCTGGGTCTACTTGAAGTAGAGCACGAGCGATACCGTGACGAACAGCACCAGCTTGACCAGTGTATCCACCACCGTTAACGTTTACGTGGATATCATAGCTTCCTGTAGTTTCAGTAGCTACTAATGGTTGTTTAATTACTTCGCGTAATGCAGCGAATGGTACGTATTCTTCGATTTCACGTTTGTTGATAACAATTTTACCTGTACCTGGTACTAAACGTACGCGAGCTACAGAGCTTTTACGGCGACCAGTGCCGATGTATTGAACTTGTGCCAAAGTAATATCCTCCTCTTAATTTATATTATCCGCGAAGCTCATATGCTTCTGGTTTTTGTGCAGCATGTGGATGCTCTGTTCCAGTGTAAACATTAAGTTTAGTGAACATTTTACGACCTAAAGAGTTTTTAGGAAGCATTCCTTTAACTGCTAATTCGATCATTCTTGTTGGGTATTTATCTAACATTTCACCAGCAGTACGAGTTTTTAAACCACCCGCAAATTGAGTGTGGTGACGGTAAAGTTTACCCTCTAATTTGTTACCAGTTAAATGGATTTTGTCAGCGTTGATGATGATTACGTGATCACCTGTGTCAACGTTTGGTGTGAATGTTGGTTTATGTTTACCACGTAAGATTGCAGCTACTTCAGAAGCTAAACGTCCAAGAGTTTGGCCTTCTGCATCAACTACTAACCATTTACGGTCTACTTCGTGACCTTTAGCCATGAATGTTGTACGCATGTATATATCCTCCTAATCGATTCGATTACCGTTATTTTTCATTAGACTACACTATAAGTTTCGGGGCTTATTTGTGGTGGTAATGAAAATACCATCTGTTATCATATAATGAATGACTTTTAAAGTCAAGCAATTTCATTAAACACCTGGTGAAGTTGTTCAGAATTGTAGAACACCACTAATAGAACACTTTTTCTAAGTATAGACCTTGTGGTGGTGCGGTTTTTCCTGCCTTATCACGATCCCCTGAAGCAACTACCTGCGACACATTGTCGATCTTCCGTCGACCAATGCCAACCTCCCAAAGAGTACCTGCAATAATACGTACCATATTATATAAGAAGCCATTACCTTCAATCACCATATGTAGCTCCTCTCCATGCCATTCAAACTGCAGCATTGTTACTGTGCGTACTTTATCTTTCACGCTTGTATTCGCTGCACAAAAACAAGAAAAGTCATGTGTACCAATAATAGCCTTAGCAGCCTCTTGCATTGCCTCTACGTCGGGTTTAACTCCATTTGTCTCCACAGTGTAATATCTGCGGAATGGACTTTGAATAGGCTCACAAGACCAAATATAACGGTATCGCTTCCCAGCCACGCTGTAACGCGCATGAAAATCATGTGCCACTTCCTCTACCGATAATACGCGAATATCTCTAGGTAGTTGCACATTCAAAGCCTTACTATACTTTTCTGTTGGGATGGCGAGTGGTGTATCAAAATGCAACGTTTGCCCTGTCGCATGAACTCTAGCATCAGTACGGCCACTTGCAGTTACCTTCACCTTTTCTCCCTTATGCATAATGGCTAGAACACGCTCAAGTTCAGCCTGCACTGTGCGCTCCCCTGGCTGTACTTGGTAGCCAGAAAAAAGCGTTCCATCATAGCTTATAATTACTTTTAATCTTCGCATAAAGCCTACTCCTTTAACTTCTATAGAAGAATAGCAATACGCCTATTGCTACTAATAATACAAGCGCAAATGTGTCCCCCATATCCCATTTTAGCCTACGGTATCTTGTACGTCCTTCTCCACCACGATAGCCTCTTACTTCCATCGCTGTTGCTAAATCCTCCGCTCGCTTAAAGGCGCTGACAAAGAGCGGGACAAGCAATGGCACTACTGCCTTTATACGGTCCTTAATTGGTCCAGATGATAAATCAGAGCCCCGTGCCATTTGTGCCTTCATAATCTTGTCCGTCTCATCCATTAAGGTTGGAATAAAGCGTAATGAGATGGACATCATTAAAGCTAATTCATGGACGGGTACTTTTATTGCTTTTAATGGATTCAACAGAACTTCAATACCATCTGTAATAGAAATAGGTGATGTTGTTAACGTTAAAATTGACGTCATAAATACTAATACTAGAAAACGGATTGAAATAAATATTCCCCGTTTAATCCCTTCATCATAAATCGTAATGAATTTTGATTCAAAAATAGGGACACCTTCCTTCGTCATAAAAATATGGAGAAGGAATGTGAAGGCCATTAAAAAGAGCACAGGTTTGAGACCATTAATTAAAAAATACAGGCGAATGCGCGATACTAAGACAATCAGTAGCGTGAAAGCGAGTAACATGGCATATGTCACCGTATTATTAGCCAAAAACACAATAATAATAAAGGCGAACACAAAGATTAGCTTTGACCGTGGATCAAGTTTATGCACGGGTGAATCACCCGGTAAGAAGCGGCCAAAGATCATTTTTTCCATCATGACTCCGCACGCTCCTCTCTAAGCGCTTGAGCAATTTCAGCAGCAAGCTCCTCCTCTGTCAAACAAACCTTAGACAAAGAACGACCCATCATATGCTCGATCTTTTGTTGAAAGCGGACAATGCGTGGTGGCTCCAAACGAAATTTCTTTAGGGTATCAACATCTTTAAAAATAACTCGTGGTGTTCCACTTAAGACATTCTTTCCTTCATGCATGATCACAATATTATCTGCATATCGAGCTGCATCCTCCATACTATGGGTCACTAGAATGGTTGTAAGATGACGTTCTTGATGCAGCTGATAAAACATATCCATAATTTCTTTTTGACCCCGTGGATCAAGGCCTGCTGTTGGTTCATCTAATACAATAACCTCTGGATCCATCGCTAAAACACCTGCAATAGCTACTCGACGCATTTGACCGCCTGATAAATCGAACGGTGATTTATCCAAAACGTTATCAGGCAAGCCAACTAAGCTGACCAGTTCTCTTGCACGAGCTTCAGCTTCCTCCTCTGATATACCAAAGTTCATTGGACCAAACATAATATCCTTTAACACTGTTTCTTCAAATAATTGATGCTCCGGAAATTGAAAGACAATGCCGACCTTTTGTCGTACTGCTTTTAAATCCTTCGCTTTTTTACCAGCCACAATTATGCGATCCCCAATATGTACTTCTCCTGAAGTAGGTCTTAGAAGTGCGTTAAAATGCTGAAGAATCGTTGATTTTCCAGAACCAGTATGGCCAATAATCGCTTGATAAGTATGGGATGGGATGTCAAAATCTACATCGAATAATGCCCGTTTTTCAAAGGGAGTTCCTTTTGCATAGGCATAGCTTACTTGTTGAAGTTTGATGTCCATAAATCATTCACCAACTCTTCTTCTGTCATATGTTGTCCCATTAATGGAACACCTTCCTTTTGCAATAGCTTTGATAACTTTAAGGCAAATGGCAAATCCAGTCCAAATTCAACCAGCTTGTCCCCTAGTGCAAAGATTTCAGCAGGTGTGCCTTCTGCAAATTTCTTACCATCATTCATAAAAAGAACACGATCTGCTAACATTGCCTCTTCTAAATCATGTGTAATAGATAAAACTGTTAATCCTGTTTCCGCACGTAATGTTTGGACAGTTTGTAAAACCTCTGCACGTCCCTGAGGATCTAACATGGATGTCGCCTCATCTAAAATTAAAAGCTTTGGCTTTAATGCAAGTGCCCCAGCAATGGCAACACGCTGTTTCTGTCCACCAGATAAATGATGTGGCTCATGGTCTAAAAACTGACTCATTTTTACTTGGTCCAGTGCCGCATGTACACGCTTCACCATTTCTTCAAAGGGGATGCCGTTGTTTTCCAAAGCAAATGCAACATCATCCTGTACCGTTGCACCAACAAATTGATTGTCAGGATTTTGAAAAACCATTCCCATTAAGGAGCGGGATTCCCAAAGATTTTCTTCATTTAAGGGTTCTCGTAGTATTCGCACATCTCCCTGCTGAGGAAATAATAAACCATTCATCAGCTTAGCAATCGTGGACTTACCCGAACCATTATGTCCGACTATAGCTATCCATTCGCCTTCTTCAACAGCAAAGCTAACATTTTCAACAGCATTACGACTGTTTTGAATTTCTGGTGTATATGAAAAAGTCACATTATTTAAAGATAAAATTTCAGGCATATCTAGAACTCCTCTCTCTACGCTCAGCTCTACTAACTAACTTACACTTTTTTATGTATGAATTCTACTACAATCCGTATGTTGATAAAAGAAAAATACTACAATAACAACTCAAATTAATAATGGCTTATTAAATAACAAAATACCATCCATATATTAAAAAAAGCACCACAAATTGGCGCCATCTAATCTAATAAAAAAGCGCGCACCTCATTCGATAGAAATGCGCTAGTCGTTACATTTACAAGAAATACGGGTGCTCAAGCCCTTATTTCTCCTGAATGAGGTGCGGAGAGCTAAACGAGACGCCACACCCTTAAGTGTCCGCTCATCATAACGCTCAGCTTAATTATTTGTCGTATAAATCATTTATAAAGAAAGAGGGTGGTGATTCCCACCCTCTTCACCACAAGTTTTCTCTTATGATTAAACTAGTTCAATCACAACAACAGGTGCACCGTCACCACGACGAGGACCTACTTTAAGAATACGAGTGTAACCACCTTGACGCTCAGCATAACGTGGTGCAACATCATCAAATAACTTTTGAAGTGCAAATGATGTTGTTTCGTTACCTTCTGCATCAGTCGTTGTTACTAGTTCACGACGGATGAATGCAGCAGCTTGACGGCGTGCATGTAAATCTCCGCGTTTACCTAAAGTAATCATTTTTTCAACAGCTTTACGTACTTCTTTAGCGCGAGCCTCAGTAGTTTCGATGCGCTCGTTGATGATTAAATCAGTAGCTAAGTCACGTAACATCGCTTTACGTTGAGAACTTGTACGACCAAGTTTTCTGTAACCCATGGATGTTTCCCTCCTTTATAGAAAAAAATCTGATCTTGTTAGTTGTGTTTAAATCGCTTAGTCTTCTTTGCGTAATCCTAAACCAAGCTCTTCTAACTTCGCTTTTACTTCTTCTAATGACTTACGTCCAAGGTTACGAACTTTCATCATATCGTCTTCTGATTTATTCGCAAGTTCTAGTACTGTATTAATACCAGCGCGTTTTAAACAGTTATAAGAACGAACAGAAAGATCAAGTTCTTCGATAGTCATCTCTAAAACTTTTTCTTTTTGATCTTCTTCTTTTTCGACCATGATTTCAGCAGTTTGTGCCTCATCTGTCATGCCAACGAAGATGTTAAGATGCTCGGTTAAAATTTTTGCTCCGAGCGAAATCGCCTCTTTCGGACCGATGCTGCCATCTGTCCACACATCAAGAGAAAGTTTGTCGTAGTCAGAAGACTGACCTACACGAGTATTTTCCACTTGGAAATTGACGCGTGATACTGGAGTGTAAATAGAGTCGATCGGGATCACGCCGATAGGAAGATCCTCACGTTTGTTTTGATCAGCAGGAGTGTAACCACGGCCGCGTTGTGCATACATACGCATACGTAAATGACCGTTTTTAGCGATTGTTGCAATATATAGATCTGGGTTTAAAATTTCCACGTCACTGTCATGTGTAATGTCAGCAGCCGTAACTGTACCATCGCCTTTAACATCAATCTCAATAACTTTTTCTTCGTCAGAGTAGATTTTAAGAGCTAGTTTTTTCACGTTCAAAATGATTGAAGCTACATCTTCTACTACGCCTTCTACAGTTGAGAATTCGTGAAGAACACCATCAATTTGAATTGAAGTGACAGCAGCTCCTGGTAATGAAGACAGAAGGATACGACGTAAAGAATTACCCAAAGTGTTTCCATATCCGCGTTCAAGCGGTTCTACAACAAACTTTCCATATTTGGAATCTTCGCTGATCTCCACCGTTTCAATCTTTGGTTTTTCAATTTCGATCATTTTATTTACCCTCCTTCAAAACATCGAATGTATAGGTTCTTTCCATCATAGATTCGATCGTCAATGACGTATCGTTTATTATCTGCACAAGACAGTCTGTACAAAAAATGATGTTCTCATACAATATGAGACGCACCCATTACACGCGACGACGTTTTGGCGGACGGCAACCATTGTGAGGAACTGGAGTAACGTCTTTAATAGCAGTTACTTCTAAACCAGCAGCTTGAAGTGCACGAATAGCAGCTTCACGACCAGCACCAGGACCTTTAACAGTTACTTCCAACGTTTTCAGACCATGTTCAAGGGATGTTTTAGCAGCAGTTTCTGCAGCCATTTGAGCAGCGAATGGTGTAGATTTACGTGAACCACGGAAACCAAGAGCACCAGCACTTGACCAAGATACAGCGTTACCTTGCATATCTGTAATCGTTACGATTGTATTGTTAAATGTAGAACGAATGTGTGCGATACCAGATTCGATATTCTTTTTCACACGACGTTTACGAGTTTGTTGTTTACGAGCCATGTTAAGAAGGAACCTCCTTTACCAATTATTTTTTCTTGTTCGCAACTGTTTTACGAGGACCTTTACGCGTACGCGCATTGTTCTTCGTATTTTGACCACGAACAGGTAAGCCACGACGGTGACGGATACCACGGAATGAACCGATTTCCATCAGACGTTTAATATTTAATGAAGTTTCGCGACGTAAGTCACCTTCAAGTTTGTAAGAATCTAATTGTTCACGGATTTTGTTTAACTCATCTTCAGTTAAGTCGCGTACGCGTGTATCTTCTGAAATACCTGCATCAGCTAGTACTTTCTGAGCTGTAGTTTTACCAATACCGAAAATGTACGTTAATGAAATTACAACGCGTTTGTCGCGAGGAATATCAACACCAGCAATACGTGCCATGTACGTTGTGCACCTCCTTTAGAATTAACCTTGTTTTTGTTTATGTTTAGGATTTTCACAGATTACCATTACTTTACCGCGTCGGCGAATTACTTTACATTTTTCGCAGATCGGTTTCACAGATGGTCTCACTTTCATCTAACCTAACCTCCTTAGTAGTCCGGAGCGCAAAAGATTATTTAAAACGGTATGTGATACGACCGCGAGTTAAATCATAAGGAGATAACTCAATAGTAACCTTATCTCCAGGTAGAATACGGATAAAGTGCATACGAATCTTACCAGATACGTGTGCTAGAATCACATGTCCATTTTCTAATTCTACCTTAAACATCGCGTTTGGCAAAGTCTCAACAACTGTCCCTTCGACTTCAATTACATCATCTTTCGCCATCTACTCTGTCTCCTCTCTATATGCAAATTAAAGTTCTCATCGTTACATCAAACGGATATCTGCTGCAACTTTAGAAGCAACCTCGTTTCAACATATGTTTGGATTGTATGAGAGATGTTTGAAAGACGCTCGTCTGGTTTCGCTTCACACAATCCACGGAATATACAGAACCAGTAAGGGCACTGAATCTCCCATGTTTACACGAATACCGGAATGTCTTGGATGAGATATTCATACCCGTTACACAGATGCTTCCACGAAACCCATTATACTCCTCCAAAAGGTATGTTGCACTTTTAAGAAGAAATATATACCGGGCACAATATGCTTTTGCAACTCTCAAAAAAATTATGTTTCGTTGTTGCTCCCGCATGCCTCCCGCGGAAGCAGTACTCTGCGCCCGGAGCCGGGTATCAGCTGCGGCTGCCCTGTAATAGAGCATCAAGATCAGCAAACACTTTGTTAATATCTTGCTGTCCATCTATATTAGTTAACACACCTTTAGCTTGATAGAAATCAAGTAGAGGTTGTGCTTGTTTCATATTTACTTCCAGACGGTTCGCAACCGTTTCAGGATTATCATCTGCACGTGTATAAAGCTCGCCACCATCTTTATCACATTTCCCTTCCTCAGTAGGAGGATTGAAAATTAAATGATAGGATGTACCACAAGTTTTACAAATACGTCGACCTGAAAGGCGAGCAATTAACTCATCCTTTTCAACTTGAATGTTTAATGTATGCTCAATAGCTTTACCTAGATCAGCAAGAATGCTATCTAGTGCTTCAGCTTGAGGAACAGTACGTGGGAAACCATCTAATAAGAATCCTTTTTCACAATCAGGTTTAGCCAGTCGCTCACGAACAATACCAATCGTTACTTCATCAGGTACAAGTGCACCTTGATCCATAAACGATTTAGCTTGTAAGCCAAGTTCAGTACCTTCTTTAATTGCAGCACGGAACATATCGCCTGTAGAAATATGAGGAATTGCGTACTTCTCAACAATTTTATCTGCCTGCGTACCTTTACCAGCACCTGGCAGACCCATTAAAACGATATTCATTAGGAAATATTCCTCCCACAAAAGGTTTGCTGATTAAAGGAAACGATGGAACGTTCCCTAAAAACCAACATTATTTCATAAAGCCTTTGTAGTGACGTTTAACAAGTTGAGATTCTAGCTGCTTCATCGTTTCGAGCGCTACGCCGACTACGATAATAATACTAGTACCACCGATCTGCACTGAGGCAGGTAGATTCATAAAGTTTATGAATATAACCGGCATTACTGAAATAACAGTTAAGAAAATCGCGCCGACAAATGTCAGACGATATAACACGCTTGTTAAATACGTTTGAGTGTTTTCACCAGGACGAATACCTGGAATATAAGCACCTTGCTTTTTCAAGTTATCAGCCACATTTTCTGGATTCACTTGTACGAATGCATAGAAATATGTGAATGCGATGATTAATGCTACATAAATAATCATTCCAACAGGTTTTGTATGATCAAACGCGTTATTTATGAATGTTGTAACATTATTTTCACCGAAGAACGGAACTAACGTACGAGGTGTCATCATAAACGCTGAAGCAAAGATTACAGGAATAACCCCTGCAGCATTTACTTTTAACGGTAAATGCGTTTGTTGACCACCAGTCTGTTGGTTACGTCCAGTAACTCGTTTTGCATATTGAATTGGAATTTTACGTAGTGCTTGTTGCACGTAGATAACTCCAATAACAACCGCAAGCAAAATTAAAACAAGTAGACCAAGGATAATTAGGTTGATAAATAATTTATCACCAGCACCCTCGATTTGTTGTGCATAGATTTGGTTGATACCTGTAGGTAATGCCGCAACGATACCTGCGAAAATTACAACAGAAATACCATTACCAACGCCATGCGCAGTAATTTGATCAGCAAGCCATACTAGGAATGCTGTACCCGCTGTTAATACAATAGAAATTATAACATATGTTAAAACTCCTTCTTCCTTAATCAATGACCCGCCATACATTCTATTAAAACCGAATGACATTGCGAATGATTGAATGAAAGCAAGAATAATAGTAAAGTAGCGTGTAAATTGTGCAAGTTTACGTCTTCCGACTTCACCTTGCTTTGCCCATTCAGCAAACTTCGGTACTACGTCCATTTGCAATAACTGAACAATAATTGAGGCTGTGATGTAAGGCATAATCCCCATCGCAAAGATCGAGAAGTTCTTTAAAGCACCACCGCCAAAAGTATTGAGGAAACCAACGAGGTTAAACTCATCAGTTGCCTTTAATACATTAGCGTCAACGTTAGGTACTGGAATGAAAGTTCCAATACGAAAAACGATTAACATTAAAAGTGTGAAAATGATTTTATTTCTTATATCTCGAACACGCATAAAGTTAGAGATTGTCTGAAACATTAAATCACCTCAGTAGTTCCGCCGGCATTCTCGATTGCTTCTTTCGCTGAAGCTGAGAATTTATGAGCTTTGACAGTAAGCTTTTTATTAAGCGTTCCATTGCCTAGAACTTTAATTCCAGCTTTTTCATTGCTCACTAGACCAGTTTCAAGTAATAATGCAGCAGTTACCTCTGCACCGTCTTCGAAACGGTTTAAAGCATCTAGGTTAACGATAGCGTATTCTTTACGGTTAATGTTCGTAAAGCCACGTTTTGGTAAACGACGGAATAATGGGTTCTGACCGCCTTCAAAGCCTGGGCGTACACCGCCACCAGAACGAGCGTTTTGACCTTTATGACCTTTACCTGCTGTTTTACCGTTACCAGAACCGATACCACGACCAACGCGGTTGCGTTGCTTACGAGAACCTTCTGCTGGTTTTAACTCATGCAGTTTCATAGTGGGTGGCACCTCCTTGTTCAATAATTGGAAATTAAATTTCTTTTACAGTAACTAAGTGAGCTACTTTATCAAGCATGCCGCGAGTAGCTGCGTTATCAGCTTTCTCTACAGTTTGGTGTAATTTACGTAAACCTAAAGCTTCAACTGTTTTGCGTTGTGCAGGTTTAGTACCAATCACAGATTTAGTAAGGGTGATTTCTAATTTGTTAGCCATTATCTTTCCCCCCTTATCCTAATATTTCTTCCACTGATTTACCACGTAATTTAGCTACGTCCTCTACGCGTTTTAATTCAGTTAAACCTTGAACAGTTGCACGTACCATGTTGATTGGTGTGTTAGATCCAAGAGATTTTGAAAGAATATCAGTAATACCAGCAAGTTCTAGTACTGCACGTACTGGACCACCAGCGATAACCCCTGTACCAGGAGCAGCAGGTTTAATTAAGATTTCTCCTGCACCGAAGCGACCAAGCACTAAGTGTGGAGTTGTTCCACCAACACGTGGCACTTCTACTAAGTTTTTCTTCGCATCTTCAACAGCTTTACGGATAGCATCTGGAACCTCTTGAGCTTTACCAGTACCGAAACCTACATGACCGTTTCTATCGCCAACAACAACTAGTGCTGTGAAGCGGAAGCGACGTCCACCTTTAACAACTTTAGCAACACGGTTAATAGTAACTACGCGTTCTTCAAGTTCTCCAAGTTTGTTTGCGTCAATTCGACTCATGAAATGTGTCCCTCCTTCTTATTAAAATTCTAAACCATTCTCACGTGCAGCTTCAGCTAAAGCTTTTACGCGTCCATGATATAAGTAACCACCACGGTCAAAAACTACAGCAGTAATATTTTTTTCCGCAGCGCGTTTCGCGATTGTTTCACCGATTTTTGATGCAGTGTCAACATTGCTACCAGTACCTTCAAAACCTTTTTCTTGAGAAGATGCGCTAACAATTGTTACACCTGCTACGTCATCGATAAGTTGAGCGTAGATGTTCTTGTTAGAACGGAATACATTTAAGCGTGGACGCTCAGCAGTACCCGAAATTTTAGAACGAACTCGCGCATGACGTTTTTTACGAACTTGATTTTTATCCTGTTTCGTAATCACAAGGGTCACTCCTTTCTAATGCTTAGGCAGCATTATTTACCTGTTTTACCTTCTTTACGACGAACGTATTCGCCTTCGTAACGGATACCTTTACCTTTATATGGCTCTGGTGGACGAACGTCACGGATGTTAGATGCAAGAGCACCAACGCGCTCTTTGCTGATACCTTTAATGATGATTTTAGTGTTAGAAGGAACTTCAATTTCAAGACCATCTTCAGGTGTGAACTCTACTGGATGAGAATAACCTACGTTAAGTACAAGTTTTTTGCCTTGTAATTGCGCACGGTAACCAACACCGATAAGTTCTAAAGCTTTTTCGAAACCTGCAGAAACACCAGTAACCATGTTCGCTAGAAGCGCACGAGTAGTACCGTGGTTTGTGCGGTGTTCTTTTGATTCAGAAGGACGTGATACAGAGATTACGTTACCCTCTTGCTCAATTTTCATATCTTGGTGGAAAGAACGAACAAGTTCGCCTTTAGGACCTTTAACAGTAACAGTGTTGTCAGCTGCAACAGTAACAGTTACGTTAGCTGGTACCTCGATAATTTTTTTACCTACACGAGACATTTAGTTGCACCTCCATTCATTTATTGCTAATTACCAAACGTATGCTAGAACTTCGCCGCCAACTTGTTTAGCGCGAGCTTCTTTATCTGTTAATAAACCTTGTGAAGTTGACACTAAAGCGATACCAAGACCGTTCAGTACTTTAGGCACTTCATTTGTTTTAGCATATACACGTAAACCAGGTTTAGAAATACGTTTTAAGCCAGTGATAACACGCTCGTTATCTTTACCGTATTTTAAGAAGATACGGATAATACCTTGCTTGTTGTCTTCCACGTATTCTACGTCACGTACGAAACCTTCACGCTTTAAAATTTCAGCGATTTCTTTTTTCACGTTGGAAGCCGGTACTTCTAACTTCTCGTGACGAACCATGTTCGCATTACGAATGCGAGTAAGCATATCTGCAATCGGATCAGTCATTGTCATTACATTTACCTCCTTCCCAAATTAGGGGATTACCAGCTGGCTTTTTTCACGCCAGGAATTTGTCCCTTATATGCAAGTTCTCGGAAACAAATACGGCAAAGTTTAAATTTGCGATATACAGAGTGTGGACGGCCACAGCGTTCACAACGTGTATATTCTTGCACTTTAAACTTTTGCTTACGTTGTTGTTTAACGATCATAGATTTTTTAGCCACGTTTTCGCCCTCCTTGTTTAAATTACTTTTGGAACGGCATACCGAATTGTGTCAATAACTCGCGAGCTTCTTCGTCAGAGTTCGCTGTCGTTACGATCACGATGTCCATACCGCGTACTTTTGAAACTTTATCGTAATCGATTTCTGGGAAAATTAGTTGCTCTTTAACACCTAGAGTGTAGTTACCGCGACCATCGAATGCTTTTTTAGAAACACCACGGAAGTCACGTACACGAGGAAGTGAGATTGAGATTAATTTGTCCAAGAATTCATACATACGCTCACCGCGTAATGTAACTTTAGCACCGATTGGCATACCTTCACGTAAACGGAAACCTGCGATCGATTTTTTCGCTTTAGTTACAACTGGTTTTTGACCAGTGATAATTGTTAATTCTTCTACAGCTGCATCTAATGCTTTAGAGTTTTGAACAGCATCACCAACACCCATGTTGATAACGATTTTGTCAACTTTCGGCAATTGCATAACTGATTTATATCCAAATTTGCTCATAAGAGCAGGAGAAACTTCATTTAAATATTTTTCTTTTAGGCGGCTCATGTGTGTACCTCCCTTCTTTTATTTACTAATTAGTCGATTACTGCACCTGATTTTTTTGCAACACGAACTTTTTTACCGTTTTCGATTTTATAACCTACACGAGTCGGCTCGCCAGATTTAGGATCGATTAGCATTACGTTCGAAACGTGAATTGCAGCCTCTTGGCTTACAATCCCACCTTGTGGATTCAATTGGTTAGGTTTAACGTGCTTTTTCACGATATTCACACCTTCAACAAGAACGCGATCTTGTTTAGGGAAAGCAGCTAGGATTACTCCTTCTTTGCCTTTGTCCTTACCAGTGATAACCTTAACCTTGTCACCTTTTTTTACATGCATGCTGTCGCACCTCCTTGATTGGCACTATCATGAAATTAAAGAACTTCTGGAGCTAGAGAAACGATTTTCATGAAGTTGCTGTCACGTAATTCACGTGCAACAGGTCCGAAAATACGAGTTCCGCGTGGTGATTTATCATCACGAATAATTACACAAGCATTTTCATCAAATTTGATGTACGTTCCGTCTTTACGACGTACGCCTGATTTAGTACGAACGATAACAGCTTTAACAACGTCACCCTTCTTGACAACGCCACCTGGTGTTGCTTTCTTAACTGTACAAACAACGATATCACCGATGTTAGCAGTTTTACGGCCAGAGCCACCAAGCACTTTAATTGTAAGAACTTCACGTGCACCTGAGTTGTCAGCAACTTTCATACGACTTTCTTGTTGGATCACTTAGGTTACCTCCCTTCGGAAATGGTTGTTCCGAAATAGTTATTAAATAATAACCGCTTTTTCTACAACTTCAACTAGACGGAAACGTTTAGTAGCTGATAGCGGGCGAGTCTCCATGATACGTACGATATCACCGATTTTCGCTTGGTTTTGCTCATCATGAGCTTTAAACTTTTTAGAGTATTTTACACGTTTACCGTAAAGCTTGTGCTTTTTGTGAGTTTCAACTAAAACAGTAACAGTTTTGTCCATTTTATCTGAAACTACGCGGCCCGTGTAAACTTTGCGTTGATTACGCTCAGTCATACTTGAAAACCTCCTTTATCAGTTATTTGCACTGATTTCTCTTTCACGAATAACAGTTTTCATACGCGCGATTGCTTTACGCACTTCACGAATACGAGCTGTGTTTTCTAATTGACCAGTCGCCAATTGGAAGCGAAGGTTGAAAAGCTCTTCTTTCAGTGATTTCACTTTTAATTCAATTTCAGAAGTGGCAAGGTCACGGATTTCATTAGCTTTCATTAGATTCACCACCAGTTTCTTGACGTTTTACGATCTTACATTTAACAGGAAGCTTATGTGATGCTAAACGAAGTGCTTCACGTGCAATCTCTTCAGATACACCAGCAATTTCGAACATAATTTTTCCTGGTTTTACTACTGCTACCCAACCTTCAGGAGAACCTTTACCAGAACCCATGCGGACTTCTAGAGGTTTTTTAGTGTAAGGTTTGTGTGGGAAGATTTTAATCCAAACTTTACCGCCACGTTTCATGTAACGAGTCATCGCGATACGGGCAGATTCGATTTGACGGTTAGTAATCCAGCTAGCAGTTTGAGCTTGTAGGCCCCACTCGCCGAATGATACTTCTTTGCCGCCTTTCGCTTCGCCACGCATGTTGCCGCGGTGTTCACGACGGTATTTTACGCGTTTAGGCAATAACATATTATTTGCCTCCTTCCACAGATTTCTTCGTAGGAAGAACTTCACCACGGTAGATCCATACTTTAACGCCTAATTTACCGTAAGTAGTGTCAGCTTCTGCGTGTGCATAGTCAATGTCAGCACGTAGAGTATGAAGTGGAACAGTTCCTTCACTATAGTGTTCAGCACGCGCGATATCAGCGCCACCTAAACGACCAGATACTTGTGTTTTAATTCCTTTTGCACCAGCGCGGATTGTGCGTTGGATCGCTTGCTTTTGCGCACGACGGAATGATACACGGTTTTCTAATTGACGAGCGATGTTTTCAGCTACTAGACGAGCGTCAAGATCTGCACGTTTAATTTCAATGATGTTGATGTGTACACGTTTACCAGTTAACTCGCTAAGGTATTTACGAAGGTTTTCAACTTCCGTACCACCTTTACCGATTACCATACCTGGTTTCGCAGTGTGAATTGTAATGTTTACACGGTTCGCAGCACGTTCGATTTCTACTTTAGAAACAGAAGCGTCTTTAAGAGCCGTTTCAATATATTTACGCACTTTGATGTCTTCGTGAAGTAGAGTTGCATAGTCTTTTTCAGCGTACCATTTTGACTCCCAGTCACGAATAATACCAACGCGCAGTCCTATTGGATGTACTTTTTGACCCACGGATTAACCCTCCTTCTTCTCAGATACCACTAGAGTGATGTGGCTTGTGCGTTTGTTAATTGCGCTTGCACGTCCTTGCGCACGTGGACGGAAACGTTTTAAAGTTGGACCTTCATCAACGAACACTTCAGAAACTACTAAAGAGTTGATGTCAAGATCGTAGTTGTGCTCAGCATTAGCAACTGCAGATTTTAATACTTTCTCAACGACTGGAGACGCCGCTTTTGGAGTATGACGTAAAATTGCAACTGCTTCACCAACTTGCTTACCTCGGATTAAGTCTACAACTAGACGTACTTTGCGAGGAGCAATGCGTACTGTACGAGCGATAGCTTTAGCTTGTGTCATTAGGATTTACCTCCTCTCAAAATTAGCGTCTTGTTTTCTTGTCGTCTGCACCGTGACCTTTGTAAGTACGTGTCGGTGCGAACTCACCAAGTTTATGGCCTACCATATCTTCTGTTACGTATACAGGAACATGTTTACGTCCATCATATACAGCAATCGTTAAACCGATGAAGTTCGGGAAGATTGTAGAACGGCGTGACCAAGTTTTGATAACTTGTTTTTTCTCAGAAGCCTCTTGTACTTCCACTTTTTTCATTAAGTGGTCATCAACAAAAGGTCCTTTTTTCAAGCTGCGACCCATGTAGGAACCTCCCTCCGTGATTCCACCACGGCTCTCACATAGAACCGTAGTTTAACCACTTTATTTTTTACGACTACGGATGATAAATTTATCCGATTTGTTTTTCTTCTTACGAGTTTTGTAACCAAGTGCTGGTTTACCCCAAGGAGTCATTGGTGATTTACGTCCGATTGGAGAACGTCCTTCACCACCACCGTGTGGGTGATCGTTAGGGTTCATTACAGAACCACGAACTTCTGGGCGTTTACCTAACCAACGGCTACGACCTGCTTTACCGATGTGTACAAGTTCGTGTTGTTCGTTACCAACTTGACCGATTGTAGCGCGGCAAGTAGCTAACACTAAACGTACTTCACCAGATTGAAGACGAACGATTACGTACTTATCTTCACGACCAAGTACTTGAGCAGAAGTACCAGCTGAACGTACTAATTGTCCACCTTTACCAGGTTTTAACTCGATGTTATGGATTGTAGTACCCATTGGAATGTTTGCTAATGGTAATGCATTACCTACTTTAATATCAGCATCTGGACCAGAAACGATTGTTTGACCAACCTCTAGACCTTTTGGTGCTAAGATGTAAGCTTTTGCTCCATCAGCGTAGTTGATTAATGCGATATTCGCAGAACGGTTTGGATCATATTCAATAGTAGCAACTTTTGCCGGAATGCCATCTTTAACACGTTTGAAATCGATAACACGGTATTGCTTCTTATGACCACCACCATGATGACGAACAGTGATTTTACCTTGGTTGTTACGACCAGCTTTGCGTTTAGTTGGTTCAAGCAATGATTTCTCAGGCTTGTTAGTTGTAATTTCCGCAAAGTCTAATGACGTCATGTTACGACGACCATTAGAGGTAGGTTTATACTTTTTAATCGCCATTGTGTTTTCCCTCCTTCTTGAGTGTTCAAATCATAAATCCATTAAGGATTACACTTCGAATAATTCAATTTCTTTGCTATCAGCAGTTAATTTAACAATCGCTTTACGACGTTTGTTAGTGTAACCACCGTAACGGCCAACGCGCTTGAATTTACCTTTGTAGTTAAGAACGTTTACTTTCTCAACTTTTACGCCAAAGATTTCTTCTACAGCGTCTTTTACTTGAGTTTTGTTAGCGCGAGTGTCTACTTCGAAAGTATACTTTTTCTCTGCCATAAGTTCTGAAGAACGCTCAGTAATGACCGGACGTTTTAAAATATCACGTGCTTCCATTATCCAAGCACCTCCTCAACTTTTTCTACTGCAGATTTAGTGAATACAACTTTTTCATGACCTAATAGATCAAGAACATTGATTCCATTTGCAGTTAAAACTGTTACACCTGGGATGTTACGAGCAGATAATGCTACGTTTTCATCTAGGTCAGCAGTTACGAATAAAGATTTTTTCTCTAAAGAAAGATCTTTAAGAATTTTTGTGAATTCTTTTGTTTTTGGTGCTGCTAGAGTTAGAGCATCAAGAACTAAGAAGTTTTGTTCTACTACTTTAGCTGATAAAGCAGATTTAAGAGCTAAGCGGCGAACTTTTTTAGGTAATTTATAAGAATAGCTACGTGGAGTAGGACCGAATACGATACCACCGCCGCGCCATTGTGGAGAACGGATAGAACCTTGACGAGCACGACCAGTTCCTTTTTGACGCCATGGTTTACGACCACCACCAGCAACCTCAGAACGGTTTTTAACCTTGTGATTACCTTGACGAAGAGAAGCACGTTGAGCTACTACTGCGTCGAATAATACTGCTTCATTTGGCTCGATTCCGAAGATCGCATCGTTTAATTCGATTTCACCAACTGAAGCACCTGTTTGACTAAGTACAGATACTTTTGTCATTCCTGTTTCCTCCTTTCCTTAAGTGATTACTTAGCTTTAATTGCAGATTTAACTGTAACTAGAGCTTTTTTAGAACCAGGAACATTACCTTTAACAAGTAGTAAGTTACGCTCCGCATCAACTTTCACGATTTCTAAGTTTTGGATTGTAACTACATTGCCACCCATTTGACCAGGTAATTTCTTTTGTTTGAATACGCGGTTCGGAGCAACTGGACCCATTGAACCAGGACGACGGTGGTAACGAGAACCGTGGGCCATAGGACCACGAGATTGTCCGTGGCGTTTAATTACACCTTGGAAACCTTTACCTTTAGTAACACCAGTTACATCAATTACATCGCCTTCTGCGAAAATTTCTACTTTGACTTCTTGACCAACTTCGTATTCTCCAACGTTCACGTTGCGGAATTCACGAATGAAGCGCTTAGGAGCAGTGTTCGCTTTTGCTACGTGACCTTGTTGAGGTTTGTTAGAAAGCTTAACGCGCTTGTCTTCGAAACCAACTTGAATTGCTTCGTAGCCGTCTGTTTCAACAGTTTTCTTTTGAAGAACTACGTTTGGCGTAGCTTCGATAACTGTTACCGGGATTAAATCGCCGTTTTCAGCGAAAACTTGTGTCATACCAATTTTTCTACCTAAGATTCCTTTAGCCATTTGTCACACCTCCTGTAAATTTTGAAAAGTTATATTATTTTTACCATTAAAGTTTGATTTCGATATCAACGCCAGATGGTAAATCAAGTTTCATTAACGCATCAACAGTTTGTGGTGTTGGGTTAACGATATCGATCAGACGTTTATGCGTACGCATTTCGAATTGTTCACGAGAATCTTTGTACTTGTGAACCGCACGAAGAATTGTGTACACAGACTTCTCAGTTGGAAGTGGAATCGGACCTGATACACTTGCACCTGAACGTTTTGCAGTTTCCACAATTTTCTCAGCAGACTGATCTAAAATACGGTGATCATACGCTTTTAAACGAATACGAATCTTTTGTTTTGCCATTATTTTCCCTCCTTCTCGCCTATTTTCTAGACATTCTCCACGAAAATTTTCCCACACACCGCCATGGCAAAGCGGCCGGGTGTGTCGGCAACCTCTCGTTTCATCGCAGTCAAAGACCAACATTCAACATTATATACAATAAAAAAAGAATAAGCAAGTCTTTTCGCTAAATTCTTTTAAATGTTGTAGATATTCTTAATACTACTACTTCTTCGCTTTATTAAGCCGTTTATTAGTATATAAAATTTCTCTACATATTGCAACACTAAAGGTTGTCATATCAACATTTTCGCACATTTCAAATAACTCAAAAAAAGAAAAGTAGTTTCTATCTTTATAGAAACCACCTCTTTGTTATAGAAAGAACACACAGGCAATCCAGCCAAACAGGATTAGTGGTATGTTAATGAAGATAAATGTCGGAACACAGGTATCCCAAATATGATGATGCTGGCCGTCTACATTTAGCCCAGCTGTTGGTCCTAATGTAGAATCGGATGCTGGAGAACCCGCATCTCCTAAAGCACCCGCTGTACCGATTAAGCATAGAATCGCTAAAGGACTCATGTCTAAACCTTGTGCTAACGGAACAAATAGCGTTGCAATGATAGGCACCGTTGCGAAAGATGAACCAATCCCCATCGTCACAACTAGTCCTATTACTAACATGATGAAGACAGCGAGACTTCTATTTCCCTCTAGTAGGGTGATCGAGCTTGTAATTAAGCTATCCACATCACCTGTTGCATTTATAACCGCTGCAAAACCATTTGCAGCAATCATAACAAAGCCAATAAAGGCCATCATCTTCATTCCTTCAGAAAGAATATCATCGGCTTCTTTCCATTTAAGTGCACCTGTAAAATACATAATCATAATACCTGCAAACGAACCCACAATCATTGAATCTGTTAACACTTGAGCGCATAGTGATACCACTAATGCAAGCGCCGTCGAAAACATCATAAATTTGCTGACATTTACATTTAAAGATTCCGTCTCCACTTCACTATGCTTATAATGCCTTGGCTTGCGGTATACAACAAAGGCCATTATCAATCCAATTAGCATTCCGAATACAGGAATCCCCATTGCTGCAGGTACATCACGTGAAGATACGGCCATTCCTGCTTCTGACACTTGTGTAGCAACGATATCTTGAAAGATTGCTCCAAAACCAGCAGGCACAAAACTATAAGTACCAATTAAACCTACTGCAATTAACGTTGCAATTATACGTCGATCGACTTCTAACATATTTAAAATCTTTAAAATGGGAGGAATTAATAATGGAATAAAGGCAATATGAATAGGAATGACATTTTGAGATAAAATAGACATCACAAAAATAAGGAAAAATATTAATACCTTCACTAGACCTTTTCTATTACTTTCACCATTTAAAATCTTTAACATCCCAGCTATCATTAATTCGGGTATTCCTGTTTTGGCTATTGCGATCGCAAAGCCCCCAAGTAGGCCATAACTTAATGCAATGGTTGCCCCTGCTCCTAATCCTTCTGTAAATGATTGAACGGTTGACTCAATACCCATCCCACTTGTAAGACCACCTACAAAGGCGCCTAAAACTAAGGAAAGAACGACATTGATACGAAGTAAGCTTAATATTAACATAACGGCGACTGCCGCAATTACTGCATTCATTGTTACACTCTGCTTTCATACACTAAATTACTAACATGTTAAACTTTATTATTCTGATAATTGAAAGTCAAGGCTTTTTGCGATTTCAATATTTTTTGCACTAAAAAACAGTGTAATGTATAAACACCACACTGTTTTCGAATTTCTACTTATATAATATTACAACGATTCACGTACAACTTTTTTATAATAGCCTACCGAAAGAATCGCAAAAATCGTATATAAGGCTATATAACAGCACATCGCAATCCACAAGGGAGCTGTTAACTCTGTCCCGAATAAAAACCACCCTGACTTAACAGCAAAGTAGCTATGCAATAACCCAATAACTAATGGAACTCCGAAATTAAAGGCTTGCTTCATATAAATACCCTTCATGATATCTTTTTCGGCAAATCCAATCTTTCGGAGGATTGTATAGGAACCACGTTCTTCCTCTGCCTCAGACATTTGTTTAAAGTATAGAATACTACCTGTTGTCATTAAGAATGCTAAACCTAAAAATGCTGTTGTAAATATTGTAAGACCTAATGATTCAATATTGTCTTTACGTTTTCCTTCGTAGGATGATTGTGTATATTGCTGTGTTTTCCCCTTATCATCTACAGCCATAATAATGCCTGCATTTGATTGAATATATAATTTCTCTGCTGCTGCTATATCTTCATTCGATTTTAAAGTAATCGTCGTTTGATGATGCCAAGGATAAAGCGCTGCTTGCGTAGTTAAACTTTTAAACATATCATCTGTCACAACAAAGATAGGTCCCCCGCCCCCAGCCGTTACAATACCACTTATCACACTCTTATCATGAACATCAACGACATGAAATGTTTCTTCAAGTTCTCCTGCAGATACTACTAAATCATGATCTTTCTCTAACGGGAACATCTCAGCCATATAACCACCATAGTTTGTTAGGATAACCTCGTTGCCCGATAACTTGGCTTCTGGAACACTTTGCTGATAATCAGAAAGGGGAATGGTATAGATTGTCCCCTCCATCGTATATAAAGGGTTATCCTGCTGCTTTTTAGACAACAATTGACCTACAGAAGCAGTTACTCCCTGCAAACGATAGTCTATTTTATTATAGGCAATGTTATTTTCCTCTAACTTCTCTAAGAATGAATGCCCCTGCTCTTCAAGCAATATGAAATCACCAGGTACTTGGCTATATGCAGATGCCTCTGAGGAATAGTAGGCAATATAGGACAGCGTCGTCACACCTAGAGAAACGCCCGTTAACACGGTGATCAGCGTTAATGACTTTGCATTGCTCTTCATGCGGTGCATTATGGGTGTTAATGCTAATACATCTTGGATGGATAGATGCCCTTTTTTCTTTAAGCGAATAGTATTCATAATAAATGCTACAGAGAAACGAAAAACAAGGAATGTTCCACCTATTGTAGTAGCTAAAATAATAATCATATTAATAAATAAATTACCAGCAGATTCGATATCAAACAGCTTTGTAGACGCATAGTAGCCATAAACAATCAGTATAAGACCCATAAAGCCAATAACCATCTGTAATGCACTAAAACGTCTCACACGCTCATCTGCTTGTTTTGCTGCGCTAAATAGTGATAACAATGAAACGCGATGAATCATCCAGGCCATCTGTATAAGAACGATGATCAATAAAATAGCAAATACAATCATCGACTGCTGTAAAGCTTGTGTACTAAAGGTCATGGTTACAAGAGCCTCTTTTTCAAGTACACGTAGCAAAATCATGGCAAACACACGAGAGCTAAAGAAGCCAGCCAACATACCTATAATAACGGCTCCAACAAATAAGAGGATGTTTTCAATCGCTAATAACCGCACGATTAGCCCCTTAGTCATACCAATCAATTGATACAAGCCTATTTCCTTACTTCGACGCTTCATAAATAAATGATTTGCATACAGAACGAAGAACAAAACGATAAAATAGAGAATATAAGTGGCTGCTTTAAATCCTGCCGCAGCTGTTCCACTCATTTGAACAGCAGCCCACACTTCAGAATTATTTTGCAATGTGACAAAAGAAAAATATAATGTAACACTAAAAATAAGTGCAAAGAAATACAGATAGTAGTGCTTCATATTTTTCTTCATACTTTGAAGCACTAGCTTACTAAGACTCATACCCGTCACCGCCTAGCACACTTTGTGTATGCATAATTTCTTGGAAAAAGGCCTGCCTTGTTTTATCGCCCTTATAAAGTTCACTATAGATAAGCCCATCCTTTAGAAATAAAACACGTGTACAGAAGCTTGCAGCTACAGCATCATGTGTAACCATCATAATTGTTGCCTCTTTTGTTTCATTAATATTTTGTAGATTTTGAAGAAGGGCTGTGGCTGATTTAGAATCTAATGCACCAGTGGGTTCGTCTGCAAATACCAATGATGGATTGGTAATAAGTGCGCGTGCAGCAGAGGTACGCTGCTTTTGTCCACCTGATATTTCGTTGGGGTATTTATTTAAAATTTCCGTGATTCCAAGCAAAGAAGTGAGCTCCTTCACTCGACTTTCCGCAACAGCTTTCGGTAACTTACTGATAGCTAATGGCAGAAGGATATTTTCCTTTACTGTGAGGGTATCTAGTAAGTTATAGTCTTGAAATATGAATCCCAACTGCTCTCGTCGGAAGTTTGCTAAAGCTTTTTCTTTCATACCACGTAAACTGTGACCGTTTATCTCAATAACACCTTCTGTCGCAAAGTCAATTGAGCATAAGACATTTAAAAGCGTGGTTTTACCTGAGCCAGAAGGGCCCATAATGCCTACAAATTCACCTTTATTCACTTCTAAATCAATACCCTTTAATACCTCTTGAGCCGTTGATTTTTTTCCGTACACTTTCTTTATTTTACGACCAATTAAAACTGTCACTTGATAACGCCCCTTTCTATAGTACAAGTGTACCCTGACACATCTAATCATTCGTGCGTTTTACATGACAATATAAAAAGGTAGGTGACAATTTCGTCATCTACCTGTTAGTTTGACATATTCATTTTGTAAGGGAAAACGTAGTGTAAATAATGAGCCTTCTCCAACATTCGATTGAACATAAATACGAACACCGATTTTTCGAGCTACATTAGATGCCAAATAAAGACCCATACCTGTAGATTGTGAGGATTCTCTTCCTGCTGTTCCCGTATATGATTTTTGAAAAATTCGAGGTAAATCCTCTAAAGGAATACCTAAACCTACATCTTTTATATGTAATAATGTCGCACCTGTTGGGTCATGTTCAGTAAAAATTGTGACCTCAGAATTTGCTGGACTATACTTTATGGCATTCGAGAGAATTTGTCGAACAATAAACGCTAGCCACTTGCCATCAGTCAGAACTGTCTCTGTAAGCTCAGCGACTTCAAAGCCAATGCCTTTTTCAATACACCAAGCCTGCATACCCCTAATTTCTTTATAGACAATCGGTTTCAGCTCAACCTCATTTAAATAGTTGTCCTTTTCAATAGAGGCTAATCTTGTTTGATGTAGCTGTTGATCGACTAAAAGATGTAGTCTCAGCCATTCATTCTCTAATTTTCGACGCAATGATATATCCTCAACATGCTCTAACAACAAATTAATAGTTGTTAAAGGGGCCTTTACTTCATGAACCCAAGCCAACAACTCATCTGAATACTCTTGTAGCAGCACTTTAGCTTGATTTAACTCCATGTTCTTCTCATAAAAGACACTTTCTATTTTTCGAAAGCTTGCTTCCTGAAAAGGAGTTAAAACGAGTCGATTTTTATGTGCTTCATCAAGGTGGTAGCCGTCCATATTTCCCAGGAAATCTTTTAATTTCCCAACTTCAGTGACATAACGCCAGATAAAAAAGAGCGTAAAACTAACAAGCAAACTAATGTTTACATACCATATTGAAATACTATTTAAACCAACATCTAAAGAAAATAGTACATTTAGAAGTGTAAAAATGAAAATGAAATAACCGATCCATGCAAAGCGTTCTCTTATAAATAATAATAGCATGTTTTTCACGTCCCCTGGCTGACTGCCATATATCCAAGTCCTTTTTTTGTTAGAATCACTTCGGGTAAACCAATATCCTCTAGTTTTGTACGTAATCGATTAACATTTACCGACAAAGTATTATCATTAACAAAACGTTCATCATCCCAAAGCTTTCTCATTAATTCGTCTCTTGAAACAATCTGATTAACCTGTTCTACTAAAATTCGTAAAATGAAAAGCTCATTTTTCGTTAAGGAAGCAGTGGCTCCATCAAACATAATTTCACTTCTTGTATAATCAATAACGGCACTATTAAAACGTGTAACGTCCATTTTCTCTTCAACATAGTCATAGGTTCTTCGTAAAATCGCCTGTGCTTTCGCAAGTAGCACTTCCATATGGAATGGCTTTTGTATAAAATCATCTGCTCCCATTTGCATAGCCATCACCATATCCATTGGATGGTCTCGAGAAGAGAGAAATAGGATGGGTACTTTGGATAAATGACGAATTTCTCGACACCAATGAAAGCCATCATAGGCAGGTAATTGAATATCAATCAGCACAAGATGTGGTTTCTCCTCTATAAAATCATCCATCACCTTTTGAAAGTTTTTTGGACCAACCACTTGTAATGACCATTGTGCAAAACGTTCTTGAATCATATTAAAAATTGATGGATCATCTTCAATGAGCAAAATTTTCATGTCCATATTCAATTCTCCTCTCCTTTATTTATCCTAGATGACATGCTAGCTATTATGTATACATACACTATTTAAAACCATTTAATTTCCCTTATTTTAACACAAAAAACCAATCTGTAAGCGTCCCTACAGATTGGTTTGAAAATTAGCGAAAGCTAAAATTATTTTTGGATAGAAGCAACTACGCCAGCGCCTACAGTACGGCCACCCTCACGGATAGAGAATTTAGTACCTTCTTCAAGAGCGATTGGAGCGATAAGTTCAACTGTCATTTCGATGTTATCACCAGGCATTACCATTTCAACGCCTTCTGGTAAGTTACAGATACCTGTTACGTCAGTTGTACGGAAGTAGAACTGAGGACGGTAGTTAGAGAAGAATGGAGTATGACGGCCACCCTCTTCTTTTGATAAAACGTAAACTTCAGCTTTGAAGTTAGTGTGTGGAGTAATTGAACCTGGTTTAGCTAATACTTGACCACGTTGGATTTCTTCACGAGCAACACCACGTAGTAAAGCACCGATGTTGTCACCAGCTTCAGCATAGTCTAATAATTTACGGAACATTTCTACACCAGTTACAGTAGTAGATTTTGCTTCCTCAGCGATACCGATGATTTCAACTACGTCACCAACTTTAACTTGACCACGTTCAACACGGCCAGTTGCAACTGTACCACGACCAGTGATAGAGAATACGTCCTCTACTGGCATCATGAATGGTTTGTCAGTTTGACGTTCTGGAGTTGGGATGTAAGAATCTACAGCGTCCATTAATTCAACGATTTTTTCTTCCCATTCTGGTTCACCTTCAAGAGCTTTAAGAGCAGAACCTTTAATTACAGGAATATCGTCACCTGGGAAGTCATATTCAGATAGTAGATCACGGATTTCCATTTCTACTAATTCTAATAATTCTTCGTCATCAACCATATCACATTTGTTCATGAATACTACTAAGTATGGAACACCTACTTGACGAGATAAAAGGATGTGCTCACGAGTTTGTGGCATTGGGCCATCAGCAGCAGATACTACTAAGATACCGCCGTCCATTTGTGCAGCACCAGTGATCATGTTTTTAACATAGTCAGCGTGTCCTGGGCAGTCAACGTGTGCATAGTGACGAGTTTCTGTTTCATATTCTACGTGAGAAGTGTTGATTGTGATACCACGCTCTTTTTCTTCTGGAGCGTTATCGATGTCAGCGTATGATTTAGCTGTACCACCCATTTTTTTAGAAAGAACTGTAGCGATTGCAGCAGTTAAAGTAGTTTTACCATGGTCAACGTGTCCGATTGTACCAATGTTAGCATGCGTTTTAGAACGGTCAAATTTTTCTTTAGCCATTAGAGATTGCCTCCTCAAAATTATATGTTTTATTTTTGAAATTTATAGAATGAATGCCGACAGAGAACGGGCCCATCCCCTATCCTGCAATCATAGCTTACAAATTAGTTATACTTTATGCAAGATGAAAATTCAATTATTCACCTTTATTTTTTTTGATGATTTCAGCAGCAATTGATTTTGGTACTTCTTCATAATGATCGAATGTCATTGAGAATACACCACGACCTTGTGTTGCAGAACGAAGTGTTGTTGCATAACCAAACATTTCTGCTAAAGGAACCATTGCACGAACAACTTGTGAGTTACCACGAGCATCCATACCCTCAACGCGTCCGCGACGAGAAGTAATGTTACCCATAATATCGCCAAGGTATTCTTCTGGAATTACAACTTCTACTTTCATCATTGGTTCTAAGATAACAGCGTCACATAGTTTCGAAGCTTCTTTAAGAGCCATAGATGCAGCAATTTTGAACGCCATCTCATTCGAGTCAACGTCATGGTAAGAACCGAATACTAATTTCGCTTTAATGTCGATTAGAGGGTAACCAGCTACTACACCGCGGTCAAGAGAGTCACGAAGACCTGCTTCAACTGCAGGGATGTATTCACGAGGTATTACACCACCAACGATAGCGTTTTCGAATTCAAATCCTTTACCTTCTTCATTTGGAGAGAACTCAATCGTTACGTCTCCGTATTGTCCACGACCACCAGATTGGCGAGTGAATTTACCTTGAACTTTTGCAGAGCTACGGAATGTTTCACGGTAAGATACCATTGGAGCACCTACGTTAGCTTCTACTTTAAATTCACGGCGCATACGGTCAACTAAGATATCAAGGTGAAGTTCACCCATACCTGAGATGATTGTTTGTCCAGTTTCTGTGTCAGTATGAGCACGGAAAGTTGGATCCTCTTCTTGAAGTTTTTGTAAAGCTTGACCCATTTTATCTTGGTCAGCTTTTGATTTTGGTTCTACAGAAAGAGAAATTACTGGCTCAGGGAACTCCATTGATTCAAGAATAACTAGGTTCTTCTCGTCACAAAGAGTATCACCAGTAGTAGTGTCTTTAAGACCTACTGCTGCTGCGATGTCCCCAGCAAATACTTTTGAAATCTCTTCACGAGAGTTAGCGTGCATTTGTAGGATACGACCTACACGCTCACGTTTACCTTTAGAAGAGTTTTGCACGTATGAACCTGAATCTAATGTTCCAGAGTACACACGGAAGAAAGTTAATTTACCTACGAATGGGTCAGTCATAACTTTGAATGCAAGAGCTGAGAATGGCTC
Source organism: Lysinibacillus sp. FSL K6-0057 (assembly GCF_038630885.1). Classification (NCBI taxonomy): domain Bacteria; kingdom Bacillati; phylum Bacillota; class Bacilli; order Caryophanales; family Bacillaceae; genus Lysinibacillus; species Lysinibacillus sp. FSL K6-0057. The sequence continues at coordinate 4,892,118 of NZ_CP152047.1, forward strand.
TTCATCAGAAGATTTACGTTCTAACTCTTCGTCACCATCTACTGAAGTACCTTTGATTGCTGGTACATCAACTGGAGATGGTAAGTAATCGATAACAGCATTTAACATTGGACGTACGCCTTTGTGTTTGAATGCTGTACCACAGATTACTGGGTAGAATTCTACTGCGATTGTAGCACGACGGATTGCCGCTTTAAGTTCCGCAACAGTAATTTCTTCGCCTTCTAAATATTTTTCCATGATTTCTTCATCAACACTTGCAACAGCATCGATTAGTTTTTCACGGTATTCTTCAGCTTGTTCGCGGTATTCTTCAGGAATTTCTCCTTCAGTTACTGCTGTACCTTTTTCGTCGCCATAGAAAGTAGCTTTCATCTCAACTAGGTCGATGATTGCAGAGAACTGATCTTCAGCTCCGATAGGTAATTGGATAGGGTGAGCGTTTGCTTGTAAACGGTCATGTAGAGTTCCTACAGAATATAAGAAATCTGCTCCTGTTTTATCCATTTTATTAATGAATACAATACGTGGAACACCATAAGTTGTAGCTTGACGCCATACAGTTTCAGTTTGAGGCTCAACACCAGATTGAGCATCTAGTACTGTAACAGCACCGTCAAGTACGCGTAATGAACGTTCAACTTCTACAGTGAAGTCTACGTGTCCAGGAGTATCAATGATGTTTACACGGTGGCCTGCCCATTGGGCTGTTGTTGCAGCAGAAGTGATTGTAATACCACGTTCTTGCTCTTGCTCCATCCAGTCCATTTGAGAAGCGCCTTCATGAGTTTCACCGATTTTGTGAATCTTACCAGTGTAATAAAGGATACGCTCAGTTGTTGTTGTTTTACCAGCATCAATGTGAGCCATGATCCCAATATTACGAGTATTCTCAAGTGAGAATTCGCGTTTCATAGGAAATTTCTCCTTCCATATTGGGGTAAAGACTGTATAAGAGACCTTGTGTTAGCCTGTTAGCTAACACATAGGCTAAATTACCAACGGTAGTGAGCGAATGCTTTGTTCGCTTCTGCCATTTTGTGCATGTCTTCACGTTTCTTAACTGATGCACCAGTGTTGTTAGAAGCATCAAGAATTTCGTTAGCTAAACGTTCTTCCATAGTTTTTTCACCACGAAGACGAGAGTAGTTAACTAGGTAACGAAGACCTAAAGTTGTACGACGTTCTGGACGTACTTCAACCGGTACTTGGTAGTTAGAACCACCAACACGGCGAGCGCGAACTTCAAGAACTGGCATTACGTTATTTAGAGCAGCTTCGAATACTTCAATTGGATTTTCACCTGAACGTTCTTTAACAAGTTCGAACGCACCGTATAAAATCTTTTGAGAAGTACCTCTTTTACCATCAACCATCATTTTATTGATTAAACGAGTTACTAGTTTTGAACTATAAATTGGATCTGGTAACACGTCACGTTTGGAAACAGGACCTTTACGAGGCATGTGTTTTCCTCCTTTCGAATAGTTATCGATTATTTTATAAAGTTGACCTTATCGTATTTGTCGATCAAATATCAAATCTGCTAGCAAGATTCGATATTTGTGACAATTAGTATGAGGCTCAGTATTAAATAGCGTTATCTAACGTTAAATTATTTTTTTTCTTTAGGGCGTTTTGTTCCGTATTTAGAACGTGATTGTAAACGACCGTTTACACCAGCTGTATCAAGAGCTCCACGTACGATATGGTAACGAACACCCGCTAAGTCTTTTACGCGTCCGCCACGGATAAGAACAACACTGTGCTCTTGTAAGTTGTGGCCTTCACCTGGGATATAAGCTGTAACCTCAATTTGGTTAGTTAAACGTACACGAGCGTATTTACGTAACGCTGAGTTCGGTTTACGAGGTGTCATTGTACCAACACGAGTACAAACACCGCGTTTTTGTGGTGATTTAACATCAGTTAAAGATTTTTTAAATGAGTTATATCCTTTGTTTAACGCTGGTGATTTTGATTTCGTGATTTTAGATTGACGAGGCTTACGTACTAATTGGTTAATTGTAGGCATCGATATTTCCTCCCTTCATTTATTCCTTGTTAATACCACACATCCAGGTGGTTCATTTTTTGGGTAAAAACAAAGTCTTTGTGTTTAATACACAAAAACTACTCTACAGTAATTGCAACTACCGCAGCTCCAACATGGATTCCACAGGCCTTGCCCAGTTCCTTTTTTGACTCAACAAGAATAACTGGTATACCGATTTCTCTCGCGAAAGATATGGCCGAATCGGTTACCCAATTGTCTGCATCAAGTGCCACAAGAAGTTCTTTCACTGAACCGGCTTGCATTGCTTTTACTGCTTGCTTTGTACCTATGATTGTTTGACTAGCCCTTACTCTATCATAAGACATTTTCATATCCTCCGAAGTACAGACAGTTAACTATCAACCTTCAATATATTATCATTACTCATTTACACTGTCAACTAATATCTTTAAAAAGTCCGAAGAGACGGTGGAATTCCATCTCTTCGGTCCTATTTTAATGTCTATTCAGCAGAAACGCCTTCTGTGTCAAGCTCATCTTTTTCGATGCGGATTTGACGGTAACGTTGCATACCAGTACCTGCCGGAACAAGTTTACCGATAATTACGTTCTCTTTTAATCCAAGAAGCTCATCACGTTTACCCTTAATTGCTGCATCTGTTAATACACGTGTTGTTTCTTGGAACGATGCTGCAGATAAGAATGATTCTGTTTCAAGAGAAGCTTTTGTAATACCCAGGATAACAGGACGACAAGTTGCAGGATTTTTGCCACTCATGACAGCATCTGCGTTTGCCTCTGCAAATTGGTGGATATCTAGTAATGAACCTGGTAATAAATCTGTATCTCCAGCTTCAATTACACGTACTTTACGAAGCATTTGGCGGACCATTACCTCGATATGTTTATCACCAATTTCTACCCCTTGCATACGGTATACTTTTTGAACTTCTTTTAATAAATATTCTTGAACAGTTGAAACGTCTTTGACTTTTAACAATTGTTTTGGATCGATAGAACCCTCTGTTAAAACTTGACCACGTTCTACATTATCACCTTCGATAACTTTTAAACGTGCATTATAAGGTGCTTGATATTTACGAGTTTCTACGTCACCTTGAATAGTGATTTCTTTTAAGCCTTCACGAATTTCTGTGATATCTGAAACAGTACCTTCGATTTCTGAAATAACAGATTGACCTTTTGGATTACGTGCTTCAAAGATCTCTTGGATACGTGGAAGACCTTGTGTAATATCATCTCCGGCAACCCCACCTGTATGGAATGTACGCATTGTTAATTGTGTACCTGGTTCACCAATTGATTGAGCCGCAATAATACCAACTGCTTCCCCAACTTCAACCTTTTCACCTGTTGCCAAGTTCATGCCGTAACATTTTTTACATACGCCATGTTTTGTATTACATGTAAATGCTGAGCGGATTGTCACTTCTTCAATACCAGTCTCGATAATTACACGAGCGATATCTTGGTCGATTAAACCGTCTTTTGCAAGAATAACTTCACCAGTTTCAGGGTGGAAGATTGTTTTCTTCGTATGACGACCAACAATACGCTCATCTAGAGCCTCGATTAGTTCTGTGCCTTCCATTAATGCACCAATCGTTAAGCCACGGTCAGTACCACAGTCATCTTCACGGACAATAACATCCTGTGCAACGTCAACAAGACGACGCGTTAAGTAACCTGAATCGGCAGTTTTTAGGGCTGTATCGGCAAGACCTTTACGAGCACCGTGAGTTGAGATGAAGTACTCTAATACTGTTAAACCTTCACGGAATGAAGATTTGATTGGAAGTTCGATGATACGACCAGCCGGGTTGGCCATCAGACCACGCATACCAGCTAACTGAGTAAAGTTAGATGCGTTACCACGGGCACCTGAATCAGACATCATGAAAATTGGGTTTGTTTTCTCAAGTGACTTCATCAGTTTCGCTTGAATTTCATCTTTTGCAGCACTCCAGCTTGAGATTACACGATCATAGCGCTCATCCTCTGTAATGAAACCACGACGGAATTGTGCTTGAACCTTATCTACTTTCTCTTGAGCTTCTGCTAAAATTTCACCTTTATCAGGTAATACCACGATATCAGATACACCTACAGTAATACCCGCACGTGTTGAATATTTGAAACCTAGGTTTTTCATACGGTCAAGCATTTTAGATGTTTCAGTAATGTGGAAACGTTTAAATACTTCAGCAATGATATTTCCTAGGAATTTCTTACGGAATGGATTTACAACAGGGACTGATGCAAAGTATTTGCGCAATACAGCTGTACGTTGTGCATCAATTTTCCCTTTTTCATCTAAGTTATTATAAGCACTATCTGATTCAAGCTCTTTTAGTGTTTCTTCATCAATTGTTAACTTAGCGAAGTATTTTTCAGGTGTTACTTGCTCTAAGTTGAAATCAGTTGGCTCATTAATATAAGGGAATGATTTTGGCAAGATTTCATTAAAGATTACTTTACCAACAGTTGTTAATAAGAACATATTATTTTGTTCTTCCGTGAATGTTGGATTATTTAATGAACTTGCTTTAATCGCGATACGTGTATGCAAGTGTACATGACCTGTATCATATGCAATTAAAACTTCGTTTGGACCATAGAAAACAGTACCCTCACCGCGTGCGTCTTCACGTTCAAGAGTTAAGTAGTAGTTTCCTAATACCATATCTTGAGAAGGTGTAACAACAGGTTTACCGTCTTTTGGATTCAGGATGTTTTGTGCAGCAAGCATTAGAAGACGAGCTTCTGCTTGAGCTTCTGCTGATAATGGTACGTGAACCGCCATTTGGTCACCATCGAAGTCAGCGTTGTAGGCTGTACATACTAATGGGTGAAGACGGATAGCACGACCTTCAACTAGTGTTGGTTCAAATGCTTGAATACCAAGACGGTGAAGCGTTGGTGCACGGTTTAATAATACTGGGTGCTCACGGATAACATCTTCTAAAACGTCCCATACGTCGTTGTTTAAACGTTCGATTTTACGTTTAGCAGATTTAATGTTATGAGCAAGACCACGTTCTACTAATTCTTTCATAACGAATGGCTTAAATAACTCGATAGCCATTTCTTTTGGTAAACCACATTGGTACATTTTTAAGTTTGGACCTACTACGATAACGGAACGACCAGAATAGTCAACACGTTTACCAAGTAGATTTTGACGGAAACGACCTTGTTTACCTTTCAACATATGTGAAAGTGATTTTAATGGTCGGTTACCAGGACCTGTTACAGGACGTCCGCGACGACCATTATCGATTAATGCATCAACAGCTTCTTGTAACATACGTTTTTCGTTTTGTACGATGATGCTTGGAGCACCTAAATCTAATAAACGTTTTAAACGGTTATTACGATTAATTACACGACGGTATAAATCGTTTAAATCTGAAGTCGCGAAACGACCACCATCTAATTGCACCATTGGACGAAGCTCTGGTGGAATAACAGGTAGCACATCCAGAATCATCCATTCAGGTGAGTTTCCAGAGTTACGGAAAGATTCAACAACTTCTAGACGTTTAATGGCACGAGTACGTCTTTGACCTTGAGCAGACTTTAACTCTTCTTTTAAAGATTGTGTTTCATCTTCTAGGTCAATTTTGCCTAATAATTTTTTGATTGCTTCTGCACCCATTGATGCTTCGAATGTGTTTCCGAATTTTTCACGGTATGCACGGTATTCTTTTTCAGAAAGTAATTGTTTACTTTCTAAATTAGTAGCACCTGCATCAATCACAACGTATGAAGCGAAATAAATAACTTCTTCAAGGGCACGAGGTGACATATCTAAAATTAGACCCATACGGCTAGGAATACCTTTGAAGTACCAGATATGAGAAACTGGTGCTGCTAATTCGATATGTCCCATACGTTCACGACGAACTTTAGCGCGTGTTACTTCAACACCACAGCGGTCACAAACGACGCCTTTATAGCGTACACGTTTATATTTACCACAATGACATTCCCAATCCTTAGTTGGACCAAAGATACGTTCACAGAATAAACCATCTTTTTCTGGTTTTAATGTACGGTAGTTAATTGTTTCAGGCTTTTTAACCTCACCATATGACCAAGAACGAATCTTGTCAGGGGATGCTAAACCGATTTTCATATATTCAAATTCATTAACGTCTATCAAGGAGCCTACCTCCCTCTAGTATAGGTCTTTATAAAGACTCTTTTACGCAGCTCGATAATCGCTTGCAAAGAATTGTTTCTTTGGCAAAGGATTAGAAATAGAATGATTTATTAAAAGAAAAAGCCAGGCAGGGCGTTAAATCCTGCCCGGCTAATTTGAAAAATAAGTTTGACCTTATTCACGATTGTGAATTTGGGTTTCCATTATTCAAAAGACTCTACTGGCTCTTCTTCTGTATCTGGCTGTGGTGCAATGTTAAGTGCATCAGCTGGTTGAAGATCTTCTTCTTCGTCTAAATCGCGAAGCTCTACTTCTTCATCATTAACTGTTAACATCTTAACATCCATACCAAGAGATTGAAGTTCTTTAATCAATACTTTGAATGACTCAGGAACACCTGGCTCTGGTACACTTTCACCTTTAACAATGGCTTCATATGTTTTCACACGACCAACAACGTCATCGGATTTAACCGTTAGGATTTCTTGAAGTGTATATGCAGCACCGTATGCTTCAAGTGCCCATACTTCCATCTCACCAAAACGTTGTCCACCAAATTGCGCTTTACCACCAAGTGGTTGTTGCGTAACAAGTGAGTAAGGGCCAGTTGAACGCGCGTGAAGTTTATCATCAACCATGTGAGCAAGTTTGATCATGTACATGATCCCAACAGATACACGGTTATCAAATGGTTCACCAGAACGTCCATCATACAGGATTGTTTTACCGTCACGGTTCATCCCTGCTTCTTCCATTGTTTCCCAAACGTCTTCTTCATTAGCTCCATCAAATACTGGTGTTGCCATATGAACGCCTAGGTAGCGAGAAGCCATACCTAAGTGTAACTCTAAAACTTGTCCGATATTCATACGAGAAGGTACACCAAGTGGATTTAACATGATATCAACAGGCGTGCCATCTGGCATGAACGGCATATCTTCTTCCGGTAAGATACGAGAGATAACCCCTTTGTTACCATGACGTCCGGCCATTTTGTCCCCAACACGTATTTTACGTTTTTGAACAATGTAAGCACGAACTAATTGGTTAACACCTGGTGGTAATTCATCGCCATCTTCACGGTTAAATACTTTCACATCAAGAATGATACCGCCAGCACCATGTGGTACACGTAATGATGTATCACGAACCTCACGAGCCTTTTCACCGAAGATTGCATGTAATAAACGCTCTTCAGCAGTTAATTCTGTAACCCCTTTAGGTGTTACTTTCCCTACAAGAATATCACCGTCACGTACTTCCGCACCAATGCGGATGATTCCACGTTCGTCTAGGTTACGAAGTGCATCTTCCCCAACGTTAGGAATATCACGAGTGATTTCTTCAGGCCCAAGCTTTGTATCACGAGACTCTGATTCATATTCTTCAATATGAACAGATGTATAGACATCGTCTTTTACAAGGCGCTCACTCATAATAACAGCATCCTCATAGTTAAAACCGTTCCAAGTCATGAATGCAACCAATACGTTACGTCCAAGAGCTAGTTCGCCTTTTTCCATTGATGGACCATCTGCTAATATATCACGAGGCTTCACACGTTCGCCAACTTTTACAAGTGGACGTTGGTTATATGAAGTACCTTGGTTTGAACGAATGAACTTTTGTAATTTATATTTTGTTAAATCGCCTTTAACCTCTTTGCCGTCTACAACTTCAATGCGGCGAACATGGATAGAACGAGCTTCAACATGCTCAACAATACCATCATACTTCGCTACTACAGCTGCACCTGAATCACGCGCATCAACATGTTCCATACCAGTACCAACGAATGGTGCTTCTGGGTTAAGAAGTGGAACTGCTTGACGTTGCATGTTGGCACCCATAAGTGCACGGTTCGAGTCATCGTTTTCTAAGAACGGGATACATGCAGTCGCTGCAGAGACTACTTGTTTAGGCGATACATCCATGTAGTCCATTTGCGCTTTATTGAATACAGTGTTATCCCCACGGAAACGACCTACAACTTCATCATTAGCAAAAGTACCATCTGGATTTAACGATGAATTTGCTTGTGCTACATAGTAGTTATCTTCTTCATCAGCTGTTAAATAATCAATTTGTTCAGTTACTCGACCTGTTTCGTGGTCAATACGACGATAAGGTGTCTCAATGAAACCAAATTTATTTACTTTGGCAAATGAAGATAATGAGTTGATTAAACCAATGTTTGGACCCTCTGGTGTCTCGATTGGACACATACGACCATAGTGAGAGTAGTGAACGTCACGTACTTCGAAACCAGCACGTTCACGCGTTAAACCACCAGGACCTAATGCAGATAAACGACGTTTATGCGTTAACTCTGCTAATGGGTTTGTTTGGTCCATGAATTGTGATAATTGAGAGCTTCCGAAAAACTCTTTAATTGACGCAATCACTGGACGGATATTGATTAATTGTTGTGGTACGATTGCAGCTGTGTCGTTAATTGACATACGCTCACGTACTACACGTTCCATACGAGACAAACCAATACGGAATTGGTTTTGTAGTAACTCACCAACAGAACGTAGGCGACGGTTACCTAAATGGTCAATATCATCTGTTGCTCCTACTTGGTAAAGTAAGTTGAAGAAATAACTTACTGAAGATAAAACATCAGCAGGAGTAATATTCTTCACTTCTTCATCAATGTACGCATTACCAATGATATTAATTTCTTTTTGCGCTTCATCTTTTGGAGCATAAATCTTAATAGATTGGATGGTTACATCATCTTCAAGCACTCCACCGACTTGTGATAAAGTGCGGTAACCAATACCTTTTGATGAATCTTCTAGGTAAGGTAGGATTTTATCTAAAGTACGACGATCTAGTACAGTACCTTTTTCTACTAAAATTTCGCCTGTTTCTGGATCTACAAGCGTTTCAGCAATCGTTTGATTGAATAAACGATTTTTAATGTGAAGCTTTTTATTCATTTTGTAGCGACCAACATTCGCTAAATCATAACGTTTTGCATCGAAGAAACGAGAGTATAATAAACTTTTCGCACTTTCTACTGTTGGTGGCTCACCTGGACGTAAACGTTCGTAGATTTCTAAAAGTGCTTTTTCTGTACTTTCAGAGTTATCTTTTTCTAACGTATTACGTAAATACTCGTTATCACCGATAATATCGATAATTTCTTGGTCTGAACCGAAACCTAACGCACGTAGTAACACTGTTACTGGTAGCTTACGAGTACGATCAATTCGCACATAAACTACGTCTTTGGCATCAGTTTCATACTCTAGCCAAGCACCGCGGTTCGGAATTACTGTAGCTCCAAAACCTTTTTTACCGTTTTTATCAGTTTTATCATGGAAATACACACTTGGTGAACGAACTAATTGTGAAACGATAACACGTTCAGCACCGTTGATAATGAACGTACCTGTTTCTGTCATTAACGGGAAATCACCCATGAAGACATCTTGTTCTTTCACTTCGTCTGTTTCTTTGTTGTAAAGACGTACTTTCACACGTAATGGAGCTGCGTAAGTAACATCTCGCTCTTTACATTCATCAACATCATATTTAGGATCACCTAATGAATAATCGATGAATTCTAATGAAAGATTACCTGTAAAGTCCTCGATCGGCGAAATGTCACGGAACATTTCACGTAAACCTTCTTCAAGGAACCACTCGTAAGACGCCGTTTGAATCTCAATCAGATTTGGAAGCTCAAGCACCTCTTTAATACGCGCAAAGCTTCTACGCTGGCGGTGTTGTCCGTACTGAACTAGTTGACCTGTCAACTCATTCACCCCTCAATAAAGCGATATTAGGTCTTTGCAAATTCATACAAATAGTGTATGATTTCGAAAGACAAAAAGAAAACGAGTCTTCAAAAAGATCTCATTTTCGGTTAACTAAACTTATCTTGGCAAGTATACCCATATTAAAACATTTCTATACAAAAAGGGCATACGACCTCAAAATAATATTTTTGCATTGTATCATATTATCATAGCCGATTTGTCAAGTCAATAAATTATACATATTTCATTTATTTTTTTGCGCGTACTATCCAGTACCCTTTTTTCTTTTCTACAATATCGACTTCTGAAAACTTTTCTTCCAAGTAACTTACTGTCGATGGCGCTCCTTGTTTCTTCTGAATGACTATCCAAAGCTCACCCGAAGACACTAGCCGATCGTAAGCTCCATCGTAAAAGCGGAAAATCGTTTCCTTCCCCGCACGAATTGGTGGATTCGTTAAGATAGCTGCTGCTTCTACATCTTTATCAACCATCGATAGGCCGTCACTCACAAATATTCGCACATTTTGAACACCGTTCACTTGCGCATTTTTTTGCGAAAGCGCAACTGCACGTTCATTTATATCCATCATAAAAACGGTACGATCTGGATTAGTTTTGGCAATCGATAACCCTATCGGCCCATATCCACAACCTACATCAAAAATCGCACCATCAATATCAGGCATTTGAAAAGCGTCTATTAAAACACGGGATCCAAAATCTACTTCGCTTTTACTAAATACACCTGCATCCGTTTCAAATGAAAACGTATGCCCTAGTAACTTGAATGTCCAGTGACGTGGTTTACTTTCAGTTTGAGGCTTACTTGTATAATAGTGATCTGACATTTTCACGCCTCCTCAGAATGAAGAAAAAAGCTCGCCAAAATGACGAGCTTTCCTTTTGTTAAAAAGTAACGCGAGATTACTTAACTTCTACAGATGCGCCAACTTCTTCAAGTTTAACTTTGATTGCTTCAGCTTCATCTTTAGAAACGCCTTCTTTAAGAGCTTTAGGAGCGTTATCTACTACTTCTTTAGCTTCTTTAAGACCTAAACCAGTGATTTCACGAACCACTTTGATTACTTTGATTTTTTCTGCACCAGCAGATGCTAATACTACGTCAAATTCTGTTTTTTCTTCAGCTGCAGCAGCACCGCCAGCAACTACTGCTACTGGAGCAGCAGCTGTTACACCGAATTCTTCTTCGATAGCTTTTACTAAATCGTTTAATTCAAGAACTGTCATAGCTTTGATAGCTTCTAAGATTTGCTCTTTATTCATTATAATTTCCTCCTAATTGGATAATGTTTTATTTTTTGCGGTCATGCCGCAGAAGTTTTAGTGCGTATTAAATTACGCGCCTTGTTCTTCTTTTTGTTCTGCAACAGCTTTTGTTGCAAGTGCGAAGTTACGCACTGGAGCTTGAAGTACAGATAAAAGCATAGAAAGTAGACCTTCGCGTGATGGAAGTTCTGCAAGTGCTTTAACATCTTCAACAGAAGAGATAGTACCTTCAATAATACCCGCTTTAATTTCTAAAGCTTCGTTTTTCTTAGCGAACTCATTGATGATTTTAGCAGGAGCTACAACATCTTCATTTGAGAACGCAATTGCGTTAGGACCAACTAATACTTCGTTGATTCCTTCAAGGCCAGCAGCTTCAGCAGCACGACGAGTTAAAGTGTTTTTGTAAACTTTGAACTCAACGCCAGCTTCACGAAGTTGTTTACGAAGCTCAGTTACTTGTGCAACATTAAGACCACGGTAATCCACAACTACTACAGAAGCAGCGCCTTGGAATTTTTCAGTAATCTCTTGAACTTGTACTTGTTTGTTTTCGATTGCTTTGCTCATGATGACACCTCCTATTAGAATGGGTCATTTATACCGACAAAAGAAAAGCCTCCGAGTCAAATAGACACAGAGGCTGAAAGTCATCATCTTTAAATAAGAATCTGAATTCCGATGTCCTCGGTAGGAACATTAAGTGACAAGTCACTCCTACTGTCTACGGTACAAATGGATAATTCACAACAGCAACTATATTATCACGTATAGCCACTATCGTCAATACATATATATAAATTATTTTACTACTACGTTAGAAGCGTCAACTTTAATAGCTGGACCCATTGTAGTTGTAATATTTACAGATTTCATGTAAGTACCTTTAGCTGCAGCAGGTTTTGCTTTTTGCACTACGTCAAAAACAGCTAAGAAGTTTTCTACTAATTTTTCTGCTGAGAAAGAAACTTTACCGATAGGAGCGTGGATAATACCAGCTTTATCAGCACGGTATTCTACTTTACCAGCTTTGATTTCTTCGATAGCTTTTGTTACATCAAAAGTAACTGTACCAGTTTTAGGGTTTGGCATTAAACCTTTAGGTCCTAATACACGACCAAGTTTACCAACTTCGCCCATCATGTCAGGAGTTGCTACGATTACATCAAAGTCAAACCAACCTTGTTGGATTTTTTGGATGTATTCTGCATCGCCTACATAGTCAGCACCAGCTGCTTCAGCTTCTTTAAGTTTTTCACCTTTTGCGAATACTAATACGCGTTGAGTTTTACCAGTACCGTTTGGTAGCACTACTGCACCACGGATTTGTTGGTCGTTTTTACGAGTATCAATACCTAAACGGAAAGCAACTTCTACAGTAGCGTCGAAGTTTACTGTGCTAGTTTTTTGAGCAAGTTCGATTGCTTCTTGTGCATTGTATAGTGAGTTACGATCAATTAACTTTACTGCATCTTGCAGTTTTTTACCTTTTTTAGCCATTATATATTTCCTCCTTGATTGTGGTTATAGCGGATTTTACCTCCCACGAATAAAGGTTGCGTGTTCACAAAGAAACTTCGCAACCTTCCAAAAAACAAAACATCAAGTAAATGGGATTAGTCTTCGATAACAATACCCATGCTTCGTGCAGTACCTTCAACCATTAACATAGCAGCTTCCACTGAAGCAGCGTTAAGGTCTGGCATTTTAGTTTCAGCGATTTCGCGAACTTTATCACGTTTAACCGTTGCCACTTTTTTACGGTTTGGTTCACCAGATCCAGATTGGATACCAGCTGCTACTTTAAGTAGAACTGCTGCAGGTGGAGTTTTTGTAATGAAAGTGAAAGAACGATCTTCGAATACTGAAATTTCAACTGGAATAATAAGACCAGCTTGATCAGCAGTACGCGCATTGAATTCTTTACAGAATCCCATGATGTTCACACCCGCTTGACCTAATGCAGGACCAACCGGTGGAGCTGGGTTAGCTTTACCAGCAGGGATTTGAAGTTTTACAACTTTAATAACTTTTTTAGCCACGAGACACACCTCCTTAAGTCCGTGATGTGGTAATTGGGTTGCCCCTCCCACTCAATATCTGTCTGTCAGCTAATTGCCGATAACATTAAAATTATCATTACAGACGTCAAACAAAAGTATGACAGTCTGACCTATGAAATGATACCACTTTTAATTTTTTTAAGCAAGTAGTAATTAACAAAATCTGCGAAACATCTACCAATCAGCATGTAACATTCTATTGTTAGAACTATAACTTTTGAACTTGTTCGAAATCTAGTTCCATAATTGTTTCGCGTCCAAACATATCAACCGTCACTTTTATTTTGCCTTTTTCTGTGTCAATTTCTTCAACACGCCCTTGGAAATGAGCAAACGGCCCTTCTAATACTTCCACTGCTTCACCAACAGTAATATCCACTTCTACAACTTTATCAGTCATACCCATTTGTTGCAGTAGACGATCCGCTTCTTCTGGTAATAAAGGTGTTGGTTTTGCTCCTCCACCAGACGAACCGATAAAGCCCGTAACACCAGGCGTATTTCGAACTACATACCAAGAGTCATCTGTCATGATTAACTCTACTAACACATAACCAGGGAAAACTTTACGCATCATTGTACGTTTTTTCCCATCTTTCATTTCTGTTTCTTCATGCTCAGGAACAATCACACGGAAGATTTTATCTTGCATTCCCATTGTTTCTACACGTTTCTCTAGGTTTGCTTTTACACGGTTTTCATACCCTGAATACGTATGAACAACATACCAATTTTTCTCCATAACTACTAGGACTTCTCGTCCGTCCCTCCCTTACAAATAAAAGTGAAAATGAATCGCGATAAGCTCAATGCATTTTTACTCTTTTCACAAACATCTCATTAGAAAAATATAGCTTTCGCTAATTGCTTGCGAAAGCTCGATGATATATACCGAAACTAGCATAGTCATCTATCGCTACTATCATACTCTCCTAGTAGTATTTATCATAATGAGGAGATTTACTGCTCTGCTCTTCACTCCACCCACTTCATCGATCCATTAGATGGCGTTTTCTGCTGAATGAAGATAAAACAAACGAAAAAACCCGTTATTGCAATGGACGGGCTATTTCAAAAATATGCTATTTACTAAATTATAAATCTAAGTACCAGCGGAATAATGATGAAATACCTAAGTCAACTAACACAAAAAATAAAGCCATAATGACAACAGTTGAAATTACAACGACTGTATATTTCGTCAGTTCTTTACTTTTCGGCCAGCTTGTTTTGCGCATTTCCGACATTACATCGCTGAAAAAGCCTTTGATCTTGCCCATTCTAGCTTAACCTCCGAATCAATCAAATCTGTCTATTTACATATCATTTTATAGCGTTTGTTTATGCATTGTATGTTCATTGCAATGCGAGCAAAATTTCTTTAATTCGAGACGTACAGTTGAGCCTTCTTTAGCTGGGAACGTGTAATTTCTCGAACCACATTTCTCGCAATTTAGCACGACTTTTTTTGCCATATAATCACCTTTTTCGGCACTTTGTCTTTTTAAGACTAACACCTATATTTGTCAATGTCAATAAAGGCCTATACGGACTAAGACATTTCCTCAAGCACTAAATGACGTTCTAATTTGCGCTTTACCCGCTGCAATGCATTATCAATAGATTTCACATGACGATTTAATTTAGCGGAAATTTCATGATAAGACTGACCGTCTAGATATAAGGCTAAAACTTGTAGCTCTAATTCACTTAAAATCTCACTCATCTTTTCTTCTAAATATCCAAACTCTTCTCTATGAATCATCAATTCTTCTGGATCATCCATAATAGCACCTGTTAGCACATCCATAAGCGTTCGGTCTGACTCTTCGTCGAATATAGGCTTGTCCAAAGAGATATAGGAATTTAGAGGTATATGCTTTTGCCTAGTTGCTGTTTTAATAGCCGTGATAATCTGCCTTGTAATACATAGCTCTGCAAAAGCCCTGAAAGATGCAAGCTTATCTCCTTTAAAATCACGAATCGCTTTATATAAGCCTATCATGCCTTCCTGCACAATGTCTTCCTTATCTGCTCCAATTAAGAAATAGGATCTTGCCTTCGCTCTTACTAACAAACGGTATTTCGTAATTAAATAATCCAACGCATCTGTATTACCTTGATGCACCATTTCAATAAGCTCTTCATCATTGAATCGTTCAAAATCTTGTGTCACTTGTACAATGCTATTTTTAAACATGGTATCACCTCAGCCACAACAGATAATTAGAATCAGTATAACGGAATTGGAAAATATGCGTCAATCAATCATTTCATCCCTCGTCGCCATTTTTCAAAGGCGAGCGCAACATCTGGCTTTAATTCTATACGAGAAGGTGGCTTACTTTCTTGTTTTCGCTTCACATCATGCGTAATTTTATGTTGGATAATACTTGTATCAATTTCTAGCTCTCTAGCCGATTTCCTTAGAGCACCATTCCCAAATATAACACTTTGCTCTGCCATATCAGAGGTTGCTACATGAATTTGTACATTTCTAGCCTTTAATTCATGCGTCATTTTTTCAATACGTTCATCTGCTGTTTCATTTTTTCGTGTATAAATGACTTCTACATCATTTTCTATATAAGATTGCTCTACTCCTGGTACAAGGTGTGCGTCAAAAACAATAATTACGCGCCAACCCATTGCCGCTTTATATTCAGCCATGAGTTCTATCAACCTTCTTCGCGCATCTTCAAAATTCGTATCACGCAATGGCCGCAGCTCTTTCCAAGATCCAATCATATTATAGCCATCAACAAGCAAAATGTTTTTCATTGTTATTCAATCGCTTCTTGACGTTTACGATACACTTCGTACATTAAAAGAGCCGCTGCTACTGATGCGTTCAGTGATGTGACATGCCCAACCATTGGTAGGTGATATAAAAAATCGCATTTTTCTTTTAATAAACGACCCATTCCCTTGCCCTCGCTACCAATAATGATGGCTAATGGTAATGTTGCATCCATCTTTCGATAATCTGCAGATCCCTTCGCATCTGTACCCGCAATCCATACACCGCGTTCTTTTAATTCATCGATTGTTTGAGCAAGATTGTTTACACGTACAACGGGAACATGTTCAATCGCACCTGTAGATGCCTTTGCCACTACTGCTGTTAAACTCACTGATCGACGCTTAGGAATAATTATACCATGTGCTCCTATAGCATCAGCCGTTCTCATAATAGACCCTAGATTATGAGGGTCCTCTAACTCATCTAGGATTAAGAAAAAGGGATCTTCCTGTTTATTAGCTGCTGCTGCAAATAAGTCCTCAAGTTCAGCATACTCATATGCGGCAACAGAAGCAACGATTCCTTGGTGATTGGCACTTGATAATTGATCAACTTTCTTTTTTGGGACAAATTGAACTATAACACCACGTTCTCGGGCTAAATCTAGCAGTTCATTGACACCCGATTTTTTTACTCCTTCTGCAATCCATACTTTATTCATATCGCGGCCTGAACGAAGTGCTTCTAACACTGGGTTTTTACCGGCAATAATTTCACCATTTTGTTCTGCCATTATTTAGACACTCCTTTTGATTCCTCGATTATTTGAATAGCATATGCAATGATTTCGTAGACGCGTTCTAGTTCATTTAATAAATATAAACTACCAAGCACCGCCTCAAAGCCTGAGCTATTACGATAGGTTTGGACATCAGTATTTTTTGGTACAGAGCCGGATTTGGCATTGCGTCCACGGCGGAACACAGCCAATTCCTCCTCTGTTAAATAATTTCCATCCATCATGCGATGAACGATCATAGATTGCGCTTTTGCTGATACGTAGCGAGTTGCCTCTCGATGAAGTGTATTAGGTTTAACACGACCAGAGCGTAACAAATATTCTCGGATTTTTTGTTCCAATACAGCATCACCCATATAGGCTAACGCCAGCGCATTTAATTGTTTAACATCTTCATTGCGAAGTTTATCCAACTTAATTACCCTCGTTTCCATCTAGTTCCTTGTCGTGTATCTTCTAAAATGATACCTTGGGCTTGCAAATGGTCACGGATCTCATCAGAACGAGCAAAATCACGATTTTTACGTGCCTCCACGCGCTCTTGTAGCAATGCTTCAATTTCTTCGTCTAATAGTTCTTCTTCTTTTGCGAATTCAATACCTAGGACGTCACCTAGTACTTCAAAAGTTTCAATAAAGGTTTCTAATACCTTCTTGCAAGTATTGGCTTCATTTAAGTAAATATTAGCAATACGAGCTATTTCAAATAATACAGAAATCGCATTGGCTGTATTAAAGTCATCATCCATTGCCTCTTCAAACTGTGCTTTTTGTTCCGCAATTTTGCTAAGCCATTCTTCTGAATGGTCACCTAAGCTTACTGTAGTCGTAAGGCGATGTTTCACGTTGTTGTAAGCTGTACGAATGCGCTCTAAACCTGCAGCAGCAGCTTCTACTAAATCCTTCGCAAAGTTAATTGGATGGCGATAATGGACAGATAACATAAAGAAACGTAGTATCTGCGGGTCAATTTGTTTACGAATATCATTCACAAGAATGAAATTCCCAAGAGATTTGGACATCTTTTCATTATCTATATTAATATACCCGTTATGCATCCAATAACGAGCAAATGTCTTATTATTGTGTGCTTCTGATTGGGCAATTTCATTTTCGTGATGTGGGAAAGTTAAATCTTGCCCACCAGCATGAATATCAATAGTATCTCCTAAATGTTCACGAGCCATTACAGAACACTCAATGTGCCAACCTGGACGGCCATCTCCCCATGGGCTTTCCCAGAAAATCTCACCTGGCTTAGCCGCTTTCCATAAAGCAAAATCTAATGCATCATCTTTTTTCTCGCCTGCTTCAATACGAGCACCGATTTTTAAATCGTCAACTGATTGATGTGATAATTTACCGTAGCCATCAAATTTACGAGTACGATAATACACATCTCCAGCAGACTCATAAGCATAGCCCTTATCAATTAACACTTGAATAAATTGAATGATATCGTCCATATGCTCTGTCACACGTGGATGAACATCTGCTTTTTTGCATCCTAGTGCCATAACATCTTCAAAATAGGCTGCAATAAAGCGCTCTGTTAATTCATGCACTTCTTCACCTAGCTCATTTGCTGCTTTAATAATTTTATCGTCTACATCCGTAAAATTGGAAACAAACTTTACATCATAGCCTTTATATTGAAAATAACGACGTACTGTATCATAAACAATTACAGGACGTGAGTTCCCAATATGGATATAGTTATAAACAGTTGGACCGCAGACATACATTTTCACCTTACCTTCTTCTAGCGGGACGAAGGTTTCTTTTTGTCTTGTTAATGAGTTAAAAATTTGAATACCCATTGTATTTCACTCTCCTTTTCTGATGAATAAAAAAGCGCCCCTATCACTCCTAAAAGGAATGACAGAGACGCTTGATTTGCGTGGTTCCACTCTGATTGAAGGAAAAATCCTTCCACTTTGGACATCCTTTAACGGGGACGACTCGATAAAGCCTACTATCGTTCAGCTTTATGCTCAAAGGTGCATTTCAGTTTTGCCTAGGCTCAGACCACTTTCAGCCGATGATGGTCCTCTCTTAAGAGCATGCGCTACTTACTTCTCCTTATCAACGCTTTTTCAATGTAAATACATTTTACAACGAAAGAATGAATTGTCAATAAATTTCTCTTTATTGCGCAAATTTTTCTACACGGTCAATTGCTTTCTCTTTACCAATTAAACAAATGGCGTTTGGCAACTCTGGTCCATGTGTTTCACCTGTTGTCACGACACGGATTGGCATAAACAGATTTTTACCTTTATGGCCAGTTGTCTTTTGTACAGCTTTAATCGCAGCTTTTACCGCATCCGGTGTGAACTCTTCTAGTTCCTCCAATTGCGCTTTAAACGCTGCCATTACTTCTGGTACTTGCTCTCCTGCTAAAACCTCTTTTGCTTCTTCATCATATTCAATATGCTCGTTAAAGAATAGGCTAGATAATTCGACAATTTCTGCACCAAAGCTCATTTGGTCATGATAAAGTGCAATTAAATCCGTCGCCCATGCATGTTGCTCTGCAGTAAGTTCTTCAGGTAATAAGCCTGCTTTTTGTAAGTGAGGTAAAGATAATGCGACCACTTCTTCTAAAGATAGTTTTTTAATATATTGATTATTCATCCATGTTAGTTTTTGCTTATCGAACATAGACGGTGATTTAGAAAGACGTTTTTCATCAAAGATTTTAATAAATTCTTCTTTTGAGAAAATCTCCTCTTCCCCTTCTGGAGACCAACCAAGTAATGCAAAGAAGTTGAACATTGCTTCAGGAAGATAGCCTAAATCCTTATATTGCGTAACAAATTGAATAATCGATTCATCACGCTTAGATAGCTTTTTACGGTTTTCGTTAATAATTAATGTCATATGACCAAAGCGTGGATATTCCCAACCAAATGCATCAAAGATCATCATTTGCTTTGGTGTATTCGATAAATGCTCTTCACCACGGAAAACGTGAGAGATTTCCATAAAGTGATCGTCTAAAACAACTGCATAGTTGTATGTTGGAATACCATTTGCTTTTACAAGTACCCAATCACCAATATCTTTAGACTCAAATGTAACTTGTCCACGAACTAAGTCCTCAAATTCATATGTTACATTTTCTGGAATGCGCATACGGATTGTATATGGCTCACCCGCCGCTTCTTTCGCTGCGACTTCATCTGCTGATAAGTGGCGGCATGTACCATCATAAGTTGGAGCTGCTACACCTCTTGCTTTTTGTTCTTCACGAGATGCTTCAAGTTTTTCAGAGGAACAGAAACACTTGTAGGCTACACCTTGCTCTAATAGTTTTTCAGCGTGCTCTTTATAAATATCAAGACGTTCCATTTGACGATAAGGCGCATAAGGTCCACCAATATCAATGGACTCATCATATTCAATACCTAACCATTTTAGGTTATCTAGCTGAGATGCTTCTCCGCCCTCTACATTACGTTCAATATCCGTATCTTCAATACGTACAATGAATTTACCGTTATGATGTTTTGCATATAAATAATTGAATAATGCTGTACGCGCTCCACCGATATGTAAAAAACCTGTTGGAGATGGCGCGTAACGAACGCGAACTTCTTTCGTCATAATTAAAAGCCTCCTAAATTTTCGATCAAAAAATTGACTTTGTTCATTTTACCACTCTGTTACAGGAAATAAAAGCGGAGTTCATCCACATTTATTTCTTAATCAAAAGAATCGTGGCCATTGCCGCTATACCTTCCTCGCGACCTGTAAAGCCTAATCGTTCGGTTGTTGTTGCCTTAACATTTACTTGTGAAGGCTCTGCGTGTAATAATTCAGCAATGCGCTGTTGCATCTGTCCAATATAGGGTGCCATTTTAGGACGTTGTGCCATAATGGTACAATCCACATTACCTAGAGCATAACCCTTATCCTCAACAATTTTCCAAATGTACTCTAATAATTTTGCTGAATCTGCGTCCTTAAATGCAGGGTCTGTATCTGGAAAATGACGGCCAATATCCCCTTCTCCAATTGCTCCTAGAGCTGCATCTGTGACAGTGTGTAAAAGAACATCCGCATCAGAATGTCCTACTAGTCCTTTTTCATGCGGAATTGTAATGCCACCAATAATTAATGGACGCCCTTCTTCAAATGCATGTACGTCAAAACCTTGTCCAATTCGAAACATATTCATCTTCCTTTAATTAATATTTATCATTATCATATCAAAGTTTACCAAAGGGTGTTTGAAAAGCGCTTTAATAATTATCCTCCTCTAGCAGTAATGGGCAGTTTAGAAAGCTATACTCCCTAGACTGCCCAACATTTTTTAAATATGATACTCTATATTTTTCATTTGACTGTTGCTAATATTCGGTGATGGCTGTGAATTGTAAACACGTGAATAAGGGGGAACAGAATGTGTTAGCCAAATATTACTCCCTAAGACGGAATCGTGCCCAATCGTCGTCTCGCCCCCTAAAATCGTAGCACCAGCATAAATGACAACATTGTCAGCAATATTCGGATGACGCTTAATGCCCTTAATCGGATTACCGTTTTCATCTAACGGGAAGCTTAGTGCACCTAATGTTACACCTTGATAAATTTTAACATTCTTTCCAATAGTACAAGTTTCACCGATGACGACCCCTGTTCCGTGGTCAATAAAGAATGATTCTCCTATGGTAGCCCCCGGATGAATATCGATACCCGTTAATCGATGTGCGTATTCTGACATAATACGAGGTACAATTTGTACGCCCATCTCATATAGCTCATGTGCGATTCGGTGAATATAAACAGCCACAATAGATGGATAGCTTAGCAAAATTTCCTCTGTGGAAAGAGCAGCTGGGTCACCATTATATGCCGCTTGAATATCTGTTTGTAACACTTGACGAATGGCAGGAAACCGATTAATCAAATTCATAACAATTTTGTCTGCTTGTTCACGGCAATACTTCTCGCAATTGGCAGGATCACTGTCCTCCATATTATAAAACAATACTTTTTCGATAATATCCCGTAAATCTAATGCTGTTTCTCGCAGCTTATTACTGCAAACTACGTTCACTCTTGTTTCATCAATAGGTCTTTTTGTATAAATGCCAGGAAACAGCACCTCATGGAAATTATCTATTATTTTTATAACCCGATCCCGTCCATCAAAGCCTATTGAGTTGTCAACGTCGATGTACTGTTTATTTATACTTGTTAATGAACCTGTAATTTCGGGAACCTTTTGATTTAACCATTCATTTAATGACACAATAAACACCCCTCACATCTTTTTCATCTATTCTATTACCTTATTAAACATATATCCACTATTTCATTACACGTAAGACGATCACATGGATAAAACCCAATTTATTTAAGCCACTACCAACTTTTATCCACTTCCCACGCCTCCGTTTCTCATTCGACTATCCCTATATCATTATCGTACTTATATGAATTGACATATTTCGAAACAAAGAGGTAATTTTACGAATCACAACATATAAAAAGACTATTCATCCTTAACACTTTCGAATGAATAGCCTATATAAATAATATTTCTTAAAGATTGAATGATTCACGCTTACGCAAGATTGCCTCACCAAATACTAGATCTTCTTGTGTCGTCATTTTTACATTTTCATAACTACTTTCTACGATGTGTACTTGGTGTCCAAGACGCTCCATTAGCATCGCCTCATCTGTCCCAAGAAAACCTACTTTTTCAGCTACGTCCTCCGCTTCCATAATTAACTCAAAGCGGAATGCTTGTGGTGTTTGCACCATCCATAGGCTTTCGCGATCAACCGTTTCCTCAATAATGCCATTCGTTGATACTTTTTTCATCGTGTCTTTCGCACGAACCCCTGCAATGGCTGCACCGTGATCATGCGCGTTCTGTACAAGCTTTGCAATGATATCATGCGTAATAAACGGACGTGCTGCATCATGGACAAGCACAATATCTACCTGTTGCATCTCTTTCATGCATGAATGAACTGAATGCTGACGCTCAGCCCCCCCATCAGGTAAACCCTTCACTTTCGTAATCTCAAACTGCTCTAGCAGCTTTTGAATATATGCACGTTCTTCTGGTTTAACGGCAAGCCAAATACCTGTGCAGGAGGGATCTTGTTGAAACACTTCTAGCGTGTGTATCAGAATAGGTTTCTCCAAAAGTTTTAAAAATAATTTATTTTGCCCTGCACCCATACGCTTCCCACTTCCTGCTGCAGGTAGAACTACTTCATATTGCATTTTCCCACATCCTAATCGTCCTTCGGCTTAGCAAATATCATACGACCTGCTGATGTTTGCAGCACACTAGTAACTGTAACTGTAATTGCCTGTCCGATATAACTACGACCACCTTCAACAACAATCATCGTTCCATCATCTAAATAGGCAACTCCCTGATTATGCTCTTTGCCATCCTTTATAACCACAACCTGCATATCTTCACCTGGTATGACCACAGGCTTCACTGCATTCGCTAAATCATTAATATTTAATACTTTTACATGATGGAGCTCACAGACTTTATTCAGGTTAAAATCATTCGTAACAATTTGTGTGTCGTTACCCATTTTTTTCGCAAGACGTACAAGCTTTAAATCTACCTCTTGTACATCTTCAAAATCCTCGTCCGTAATTTCAACTTTTGTCTTACGCTCATCTTGTAATTTTTTTAAAATATCTAAACCACGCCGACCTCTTGTGCGCTTTAATGTATCGGAAGAATCAGCTATATGCTGAAGCTCAGTGAGCACAAATTGGGGTACAACTAGAACGCCTTCGATGAAACCTGTTTCAGAAATATCAGCAATACGACCGTCGATAATAACACTTGTATCTAGCAATTTGTAGCTCCCACGAACTTCTTGAAGTTCAGCACCTTCAGCAGCTTTTTTCTTCGTATTGGTACTACGTAATGT
Organism: Lysinibacillus sp. FSL K6-0057; assembly: GCF_038630885.1. Classification (NCBI taxonomy): domain Bacteria; kingdom Bacillati; phylum Bacillota; class Bacilli; order Caryophanales; family Bacillaceae; genus Lysinibacillus; species Lysinibacillus sp. FSL K6-0057. Next base: position 4,915,914 of record NZ_CP152047.1, read on the forward strand.
AAAAAGCTGTATGAGCTCATCTCTTTTTCTAAAACCTAGACGGAACCCTAAATACCCTAATACAAATGACAGGATAATTGGAAGTACTTCCGTAATAACAGGGAATGGTACACTATCAATGGCAAAGCCTAAAAAGTAAGCGACAATCAACCCAATTATTAAACCAAACGTACCAAATAATAAATCTCCGATAGGAACCTTAAACAGCACTTCTTCCATCCAGCTAATGAGCCTTACAAAGTAATCGGAAAATGCAAAAGATAGTGTAAACAGTAAAAGTGCGCCTAGAGCTACTGATACATAAGGATTATCTAGCCAAGGATTAGATGATAAATGAAGCAATTCGTATAATGGCGGTAAGAAAACAAGGCCCAATGCTCCTCCAATCAGTAAAAACGCAATTTGAACAAATTTTTTCACAAGCTGTCACCTCCTAATTGTTTAGTTAAGATTATACATAGTTTAAGGCAGAAAATCTTTCATGAGCTCAATCAAATTCTCATTATTTTTGATGTTGTGAAACAAGAATAGGTCAGTTAGACATAATTTTACAAACTTCTATTTTAGTACGTATAAAATGACAATCCTTTATCCCTTCATCAGCTATTATTTAGGACGATTATTCCTTTATTTGAGTTTCCGATATGATCTTCAAAAATGAAGGAAAATGCATGTCAGAATGATATCCAACATGCACACTTTCTTTTACAACTCTCTAAAACAAGCATTTAATGCATCTTTTATCGTCTCTACGCCAAAAATTTCAATTCCCTGTGGAAATTCCCAGCCCCCAATATTCGAAGCTGGAATGAAAGCTCTTTTAAATCCAAGCTTCGCTGCTTCAATGACTCGCTGCTCTATACGTGACACTCGGCGGACTTCACCTGTCAGCCCTACCTCACCAATAAAACAATCGGTTGCACGCACTGCCTGATCCTTAAAACTAGATACAATGCTCGTCAACACCGCTAAATCTATTGCTGGCTCATCCAATTTGACACCACCAGCAACTTTAATATATGCGTCCTGAGCTTGTAGCATGAGGCCCATACGCTTTTCCAGTACAGCCATTAGCAATTGTACTCTGTTTTGATCGACACCCGTTGCCATACGTTTAGGATAGTTAAAGCTTGTAGGTGTAACTAAGGATTGAATTTCCACAAGGATTGGTCTTGTCCCCTCCATTGATGCAACAATAGTTGAACCCGCTGCACCCTGTGAACGCTCCTGTAAAAATAACTCTGAAGGGTTTAGAACTTCCTTTAAACCTCCTTGAAGCATCTCAAATATGGCAATTTCATTTGTAGAGCCAAAGCGGTTTTTTTGGCTTCGTAAAATACGATGATTATGATGTCTTTCCCCTTCAAAATACAGTACAGTATCAACCATATGCTCTAAAATACGAGGCCCAGCAATTTGCCCCTCTTTTGTTACATGCCCTACTAGAAAAATAGCAATGCCTTTTGTTTTAGCGATTCGCATAAGCTCTGCTGTACATTCACGAACCTGTGATACACTACCTGGTGCGCTTGTTATTTCTGGATGAAAGACCGTTTGAATGGAATCGACAATGACAAACTTAGGTTTGACTTCATCAATGGTTTGGTTTAAAAACTCTAGGTTCGTTTCGGAGTATATGTAAAGCTCTTGAGAAATCACCCCTAAACGCTCTGCTCGTAATTTAGTTTGACGAATGGATTCTTCTCCAGAAATATAAAGTACGCGATGCCCTTTATTCGAAAGTAATGCGGAAACTTGTAATAGTAATGTTGATTTTCCTATCCCAGGATCGCCCCCAATTAATACTAGAGAACCAGGCACAATACCACCACCCAATACGCGATTGAGTTCGCCCATTTCCGTCGCTACACGGGATTCCTCAGTAGCTTCAACCTGGATAATCGGAATTGCCTTTTGGGTAACTGTAGCAGAATGTTGAAATGCTCCACGTGGACCTTTAGCAACCATCTCCACTTCTTCGACCATTTTATTCCACTCACCACATCCAGGACATCTTCCCATCCATTTTGCAGATTCATAGCCACAGCCTGAACATACAAATTTCGTTTTTTTCTTTGCCAAATTGCTTTCACCTCGAATATTTGTTCTTATTCTTAATTGTACAGAAAAAAAGACAGCTTGGCACTTAAAGCCTCACTGTCTTTCCATGAAATTATTTAGAGATGGATACTCCCTCTTTTTTCTTTACAATGAATTCATTGTTTACATAATCAATGATAACCTGATTACCCTTCTCTACATTACCTTTTAGTAATTCTTCTGATAATCGATCCTCTACTTGCTTTTGTAATGCACGACGTAGTGGACGAGCACCATATTGAGGGTCATAACCTTCTTCAGCAATTTTTTCAAGTGCCGCATCTGTTAACTCTAACGAAATATCTTGTTCTTTCAAGCGTTTTGTTAATGCATTGCCCATCATTGCAATGATTTCTTTTAAATGCTCTTTATCTAATGCGTGGAAAACAATCATTTCATCGATACGGTTTAAGAATTCTGGACGGAATGCTTTTTTCAATTCTTCTAACATCGTACCCTTCATGTCTTTATGCTTAGACTCTGCACCGCCTACATTGAAACCAAGGCTCTTTTGGTATTTTAATGCATCCGCACCAACGTTTGAAGTCATAATGACCACTGTATTACGGAAGTCTACTACACGTCCCTTAGAGTCTGTTAAACGACCATCTTCAAGCACTTGCAATAAAATATTGAATACATCAGGGTGTGCCTTTTCAATTTCATCTAATAAAACGACTGAATATGGCTTACGGCGAACTTTCTCTGTCAGTTGACCGCCATCATCGAAGCCTACATAGCCTGGAGGTGAACCTACTAAGCGAGAAGTCGAATGTTTTTCCATATACTCGGACATATCAACACGAATCATCGCATCCTCATCGCCAAACATTACTTCAGCAAGTGCTCTTGCAAGCTCTGTTTTACCAACACCTGTAGGTCCTAAGAAGATAAATGAACCAATTGGTCGTTTTGGATCTTTTAAGCCTGCTCTTGCACGACGTATTGCACGAGAAATGGCTTCTACCGCTTCACTTTGCCCTACTACACGTTTGTGTAACTCTTCTTCAAGCTGTAATAACTTCGAAGATTCTTCAGAAGCAATTTTAGCTACTGGGATTCCTGTCCACATTGATACAACTGCTGCTACATCATCCACAGTCACTTTAGATTCGGCTTTGCCTTGCTCTTCTTTCCAATTTTTTCGTGTAGCTTCAATTTCATCCTTCAGCTTTTGCTCAGTATCTCTTAGTGCTGCTGCCTTTTCAAATTCTTGACCTGATACGGCTGCATTTTTTTCAGAACGAACATTTTCAAGCTTATCCTCAAGTGCCTTTAAGTTCGGTGGCACTGCGAATGAACGTAAGCGTACTTTAGAACCTGCTTCATCGATTAAGTCAATCGCTTTATCGGGTAAGAAGCGGTCTGAAATATATCTATCACTCATTTTTGCCGCTGCTTCAATCGCTTCATCTGTTATTTTTACACGGTGATGTGCTTCATAACGATCTCGTAAGCCTTGAATGATTAGAATAGCTTCTTCCACTGTCGGCTCATCCACTTGGATTGGTTGGAAACGACGCTCTAAAGCTGCATCCTTTTCAATATACTTGCGGTACTCATCAAGTGTTGTGGCACCAATACATTGAAGCTCACCACGTGCTAAAGATGGTTTTAATATATTCGATGCATCAATCGCACCTTCAGCACCACCTGCACCAATTAATGTATGCAATTCGTCGATAAATAAAATGATGTTACCTGCTTGGCGAATTTCATCCATCACTTTTTTCAAACGGTCTTCAAATTCACCACGATATTTTGTACCTGCAACAACTGTACCCATATCTAGTGTCATGACACGTTTGTCACGAAGGATTTCTGGTACTTCATTATTGATAATTTGCTGTGCTAATCCTTCAGCAATCGCTGTTTTACCAACACCTGGCTCACCAATCAATACAGGGTTATTTTTCGTACGACGCGATAAAACCTCAATCACACGTGTAATTTCCTTGCTTCGCCCAATAACAGGATCTAATGTACCTTCACGTGCAATTTGTGTTAAATCACGTGCTAGACTATCTAATGTTGGTGTATTGGCAGCTTGAGCTGCTTGTTGACCAGATTGTGCATTATCATTATTACCTAATAGCAATAATACTTGCTGACGAGCTTTATTTAAGCCGACTCCCGCATTGTTTAAAACGCGAGCTGCCACACCCTCGCCTTCACGTATAAGCGCCAATAATAAATGCTCTGTGCCGATATAGGAGTGACCTAATTTACGTGACTCATCAACAGATAGTTCAATTACTTTCTTAGCTCTTGGCGTATAATGAACGATTGGACCGACATCTTCTTTGCCCTTACCAACTAATTCTTCAATTCCAGCTTCAATCATTTGAGGACTAATATCAATGGCTTCTAACGCTTTCGCAGCAATACCGCCGCCTTCACGTATAAGCCCTAATAGTATATGCTCTGTACCGATAGATTCGTGCTTCCAACGAATAGCCTCTTCCTGAGCAAGCTGTAATACTTTTTGCGCGCGTTGTGTAAAACGATTAAACATCATATAAATCCTCTCCTTTTTCCCCATTTATAGGCTTATTCGCATATTCTTGAGATAATGTCTCGCGAAGCATTTCCGCTCGTACACGATCTCGTTCAGCAGGTGGCAGTACCTCACCTGCATAGTGCTGTAAAAAACCTGGTTGCATACAAACAACACATTCATTTAAGGTTGTTGCTTGTATACCATCAATCATCTGTAAATCTACACCTAGACGAACATTAGATAGGCAAGTCGCGGCTTCCTCACTTGTCAAAATTCTCGCATGTGTAAGGGTGCCTAAAGCTCGATATACTCTATCTTCTAGAGCAAGCTCTGCCTTTTCCATTAATTTACCTCTTGCATGTCGTTCTTTTTGAATAATCTTTTCAGCGACACTTTGTATGTCTGCTAAAATATCTTCCTCTGTCTTTCCAAGTGTAATTTGGTTAGACACTTGATAAACATTCCCTAAATTTTCGCTTCCTTCACCATATATACCTCTTACAGTCATCCCTAAGCGTGTCATGGCATTTATAATTTGATTCATTTGCCCCGTTAGTGTAAGAGCGGGTAAATGCATCATGACGGACGCTCGTAGACCCGTACCAATATTCGTTGGACAACTTGTTAAATAACCAAAAGTATCTCGAAAAGCATACGGTAATACTTTCTCTAGGATACGATCAATCTTATTTGCTTGTTCATAGGCACTTTGAAGTTGAAAACTTGCTGTCATACATTGAATGCGTAAATGATCCTCTTCATTCACCATAATGCTAACGGATTCATCTTCAGAAAGTAGTATAGAGCCCACTTGCTCTTTTTTAGCCAGTTGCGGACTAATCAAATGCTTTTCTACAAGAATTTGACGCTGTAAAGGCGTTAAATCCTTTATAGCAAAATAAGCATAATCATTTTGAAGCGTTGGGCTATCGCTTACAGCATGTGTAACGGCCTGTTCCACCTGCAATGCCTCATTCTCTGAAAAGGCTAATGGAAAACGATACCCATCTAAATTTCGAGCAAGGCGTATCCGTGTGCTAATGACAATATCTGAGTAATCATCTTTGATATGCATCCAGGTTGGCGTCGCACGCTCTAAGAATGATTCAATCATCATGACACATCACCACCTTCAAATTGTAGATGTTTTTCTAGCTCTTTGACTTCATCACGTAGCTTCGCCGCTTCTTCAAATTGTTCTTCCTCTACGGCGGACTTCATACGCTTGCGGATATCCTCTATTTGCTTTTTAATAACATACACATTGCTGCGAGCACCAGGCATTTTACCAATGTGTTGTGGACCTGCCTGAATGCGATTAAAAAGCTTCGGCAAATGTTCACTAAATGTGTCATAACAGCTTGGGCACCCGAATTTTCCCTCTTTTAAAAATTGCTTATACGAAAATCCACATTGTGGGCAAGTTTGCTGTTGTGGCTGTACCTGTTGTTTTTCCCCCACCTTTTGCCATGTAGGAGAGCCAAACCAGTTAGACAATAACTGTTGAATAGATACTGGCTCTTGTTTAAACTCTGCATGAAATGGATGGAATTGTGAGGCGCAGACGTCACAATAATGGTGCTCCACCTTTTGCCCACTTTGAACTTGTGTTACTGTAACTGTCGCATTACGTTGTTTACAATGTTCGCAAATCATTTCCATCACCTCACTATTTTTGCTGTTCATATTTAATTGTTGTCAGCATTGCTCGCAATATTTTTGATCGAATGACATCTCTTAATGGGAGATGCAAGTCGATCGTGGAGCGATCAATTGCTGCTAACATTAATTTCGCTTCTCGCTTTGAAATTACCTGCTCATCAATCAGTCGATAAACCAAATCTTCTGCCATCGTTTGTGATGCCCCACCTTCAATTTGCCTGAGAACATCGTCGATTAAATCAATCTGTGAATTCGCGCGGACACGTAAAATTCGAATGTATCCACCACCACCACGTTTGCTCTCAACAAGGTAACCCCGCTCGGCAGTAAATCTTGTATTAATGACATAATTTATTTGTGATGGTACACATTGAAATTTATCAGCGATTTCACTACGTTTAATTTCAATATGCCCTTCTCCACCTAATTCAAGTACTTGCTTTAAGTAACCTTCTATGATGTCTGATATATTACGCATTTTAGGAATACACCTCGCTTGCTTCACTGACTTTGACTATCTTTGACTTTCTTTGAGTATATTATACAAAACGCTTGAAAAAAATTGCAATGATTTCGCCCATAGAAAAGTGGAAAGTCTTGAAAATACCTTTTTAAGCGCCGAAAATAACACCTTTTCGATCATTTGTGTACGGTTTTATAATTTCCTCATATACCTAATGTACCCTTATTAGTCATAGAAAAAACGCAAGCATATGCAACTAGCATATACTTGCGTCTATGAAAATTATACCCAGCGACCAACAATTGGATAACGCCAAGGTTCATCAGACAATGCTTTTACAATACCGATAATCGGTACAACAAATAGCATAATGCCGAAAATGATTAAAAATGGTAAGCCAATAAGGACGAAGCTTAAAACAACAGAGATAGCAATTAAAACGCCCATGACAATTTGGAATAGCAATGCTTGAATAGAAATTGCCTTAACTTCCTCATCCGAACTAATTAAAAAGAAAATAATGGGCACTAACCATGGCGCAAAAAATGCACTTGCGTGTATGATTACTTTAGACCATTTAGTCTCCATATATATCAACCCTTTCTTTGAACTTTATCTATGTTTTATGTACTACTATTTACGGAACTATACCCGCAATAGTTTCACATTAAAAAGGATTTTTAAAAATTTTTTTGAGAGGCTGTGATGAGAGGTGGAATTTAACAACACATTAGCAAATGAATATGAAAAGGGAATTCGCCGTACGTTGCCAAGTTATGATGCCATGCTGCGTTTAATACAAACCTTTTATCATTCCAAACTTCCAGAAAATGCTAACATGTTAGTTGTGGGTGCAGGGAGTGGCAATGAAATTTTACAGCTTGCAGAAGGAAGACCACACTGGTCATTCACGGGCATTGATCCATCAGAATCCATGCTTAACATAGCTAAAGAGCGTTTGCTCGCTCTACCTAATAATATGTCATTCCATCAGGCTACAATACTCGATGCTCCGCTGCCCTCCACACAGTATGATGCAGCAAGCTGTATTCTCGTCTTGCATTTTATTCGGGATGATGAAGAAAAGCTGGTGACATTAAAAGAAATAGCAAAATATTTAAAACCTGGAGCACCATTTGTCCTTGTTGCAAAGTATGGTCAGCCAGGCTCTTTAGAAACAGAGCTACAATTTGATTTATGGCGTTCCTATTGGCTACAACATACTAGACTTTCTGTGTCTGATGTAGCAGAGATGGAGAAATCCATTCGCTCTCTTTCTTTTATGAGTGAAGAGGATATTTTAACACTTTTACAAAGTGCGGGCTTTACAAAACCTTCTAGATTTTTTGCCACTACTTTGTTTGGTGGTTGGGTATGCTTTAAAGAGGAGCACTAACTATATTTTGTAGTAAATAATTTGAGGTGAAAACCGTGATAAGCACCATTGGCATTACAAAACAACAACAACTGTTAAAGGATTTTCCATTAGAGGAGATACATCAGCAAGAATTTGAATGGTATTGGGTTGATTTTAATTGTCCTACAGCCGAGGAAGAATCATTGTTGGATACATTTTTTCACTTTCACCCTCTTGCTATTGAGGATTGCTTAATGAGATTACAGCGTCCGAAGCTCGACTTTTATGATGATTTTCATTTTTTTGTCATTCATCGAGTAAACGAAGAGACGTTAGCTGCAGAGGAGGTTAATATATTTGCCTCCAATAAATTTATCGTAACCTTCCATAAAAGTCCTGTCCCTGAAATAGATAAGGTGCAGAAGATGCTAGAAAACCAACCGAAGAATTGGGAGCGCGGTACCGTATACTTAACGTATCAAACCATTGATAAAATTGTTGATAGTTATTTTCCACTCGTTTACAAAATTGAAGATCATCTAAATGCATTAGAAGGTGAACTTACATACCAAAGCAACGTAAATGCCATGAAGATTGTCTTCGAGTTCCGTAGTGACTTACTTGACTTAAGACGTACTATTTTACCAATGCGTGATCTTTTATATCGCGTTCTTAATTCTTACCGTTTCTCACTAAAGAAATCGGAAAGAGCTTATTTTGGAGATATCTATGACCATCTACTTAAGCTAACAGAGATGGTTGAATCCAATCGAGAGCTTACAGCGGATATGCGGGATAGTTATATGGCTATGAGTTCTAGTCGCATGAATGGTATTATGATGACTTTAACAATTGTCTCAACAATCTTTATCCCACTTACCTTCATTGCTGGTGTGTATGGGATGAATTTCGATAATATGCCGGAGCTTCATGGACAATATAGCTATTTTATTGTACTTGGGATTATGATTATTATCGTTATCTTTATGTTGGCCATCTTTAAACATAAGGGCTGGTTTAAACTATTTAAACCATAAAAAAGACTGCTCGTTTTGTTGCGAAAACGAGCAGTTTTTTCAATCTATTAATACGGTCCTCTGTCATCAATTTTATTATCGCCCTGCTGTGGAAATAAAAAGTAGGCTAGTACCCCTGATCCTAAAGATGCGCATATTGTAATTAATAATTGATCAACATCTGGTACCTCAGCATGATAGTTTCGCAGCATATAAACGGAACCAATGGCGACAATCACCATGACTGGAATAACAAATTTAAAACGTTTTTTCTCCATACCATCCCTCCTCCTATTCTTTTTACGTACTATTTTTCTATTACTAAACAGTTCGTATTTTACAGGTTTCCTATTTTAAATTCAAATCTACATCGCTTCACCATTTGGACTAACAATAAAGTAAAAAAATAAAGAAATAACCAATTTTTTAACCAAATATTCAGCAAATAATAGTAAAATAGATTTAATCCCATTTATTTATTAAGTTTACAAACCTAACAAATTCTAAAAGTGCTTATTTACTTACAATTTATTATGGATATTAAGAATGGAGCAAATAATAATGAGTTGGTTTTCAAAAAACAGTAGTTCTAGCTACTCAATTACATTAACACCTGAAAATTTTAAGAGCGGTGTACAATTAGATGTATTGAACCACCCCAATCTTCAAAAACAATTACAACTTTTAAATTTAACACTTGAAGATTTAGCCATCATTAAGCAACTACAGCCTTTAGCTAAAGACTTAATTCCTGAAATGGTGGAGAAATTTTATGTAGCCATTAGTTTGAGCCAAGATTTACTTGATATTATTAATAGAACATCACATATTGATCGTTTGAAGATTACGTTACATAAACATTTAAGTGACATTTTTGAAAGTCGTATTAATGATGCCTACATTGCTGAACGAAAAGCCATTGCTGAGGCCCACGTTCGAATTGGCTTGCAGTCAAAATGGTATATTGCCTCATTTCAGTCACTCACTACTACTTTCGCAAACTTTGTGAACGAAGTAGATATCTCCAAAACAGATGCTATTCGTGCTATAAATGCTTTTTGTAAAATCATTAACTTTGAGCAACAACTTGTGATTGAGGCATATGAAAAAGAGGAAGAACGTATTCGCTCTGCAGCGGATGCAACAAAAAATTCCCTTGTAACGACGATTCAAAGTACTGCAGAGGAGCTTAATGCCATTAGTGAAGAAACGGCCGCATCATTATTAGTGATTTCCTCGCAAACAGATGATATTGCTGTAGCGACCAAGCAAGGATTGAGCTTCGTAGCAGATACACAAGAAAAATCAAGACGGGGCCAACAGCAGTTGAAAGAACAAAATGATTTAATCCAAGTTATTTTGCAAAGTGTCAACGGTCTTGAAGTAACGATGAATCAATTACGTACCTCTTCTCAAAAAATTTCCGAAATCGTTGGGCTTGTTACAGGCATTGCTGATCAAACAAATCTATTAGCATTAAATGCTTCTATTGAGGCTGCTCGAGCTGGAGAACATGGGAAAGGTTTCGCGGTAGTAGCTGAGGAAGTGCGTAAACTTGCTGAGGAAACTAAAAACGCCGTACAAAATGTTTCTCACCTCATTAAGGAAACGGAAAGTAATATTACGACAATGGCTAATTCAGTTGTGAATGTCGATCAAAAAATTCAGCATAGTGTCAATACACAAGAAAGTTTATCCAAGTCATTTAATGATATTGCTGATGCAGTTTCTGGCATTCAACAACAATATGTAAATACATCAAGAGATATTTCAGCCATTTCTAATTTAATTACGGAATTATCGCAAGGGGCTACGCTAGTCTCCTCTTCTTCTGACTCACTCATTAATGTTGTCAATGAGCTAAATATGTAAAAAAAGGGAACTCATTTAGAGTTCCCTTTTTCCTTAATGCGGCAATGCACGTTTTTGTTTACGGTGCTCTCGTCTTGCTGGCCCGGTTTCAAATAAACGCTTTTCTTCATCTGTTTCAGGGTAAATCGAAGGAACTGGTACTGGTTTCCCTTCCTCATTTACTGCAACCATCGTGACAAATGATTCTGTCGTTAATTTTTCCTCGCCAGTCTCAATATTGCGAGAAACAACGCGAACATAAACCTCCATTGAAGAACGTCCTGTAGACGAAACAATACTCTCAATTTCAAGAATATCTCCTACATGTGCAGCGGATAAAAAATCAACCGAGTCAATAGAAGCTGTCACTACAAGACCTTTTGCGTGTTTCATTGCTGTAATAGCAGCAATTTCATCAATATAAGCTAACACTCTTCCACCGAAAATAGAATTGTGATTATTTGTGTCTGGGGGTAATACGAGACGCGATTGAACCGTACGAGATTGGCTCATTGGTACAGCGTTGTTTGGCATAATTCTTGCAACTTCCCTTCTCATGATGTTCTTTCGTCATCGTATCGCAGAAAAAGAGCTGATGCAAATTTAGAACGATTTTTTCATCGAAATAAATTTCATGTCAGTCATTTCCTCTATTGCCCACTTAATTCCTTCACGTCCATAACCACTCATCTTTACACCACCATATGGCATGTTATCTACCCGGAATGTCGGAATATCATTAATAATGACAGCACCAGCCTGTAATTCATCTGCTGCATATAAAGCATCTGACAATATATTCGTGTAAATACCTGCATTTAGGCCAAGGTCCGACTCGTTTACTAGTCGAATTGCGTCGTCTAATGTTTCATATGAAACAATTGAGACGATTGGTGCGAATGTTTCCTGGCAGACAATTTTCATATCAGCTGTCACATTCGTCATAACTGTTGGTGTTAAAGTACGTTCTGTAAATACGCCCCCAGTTGCAATCACGGCACCCTGTTGTTGTGCCTCCTCAATCCACTCTCTGATGCGTTCCACTTCGTCTGAATGAATCATGGCACTGACATCTGTAGTTTTATTTAATGGATCTCCAACTATAAGCTTTTCAGTTTCTGCAACAAATGCTTTAGTTAATTCATCAATAATGGAAGAATGCACATAAATACGTTGTAACGAAATGCATACTTGTCCAGCAAAGTTAAAAGCACCGCTTACACAACGACTGATAATTTTATTTATTGGCGTAGAGGGTTCGACAATTACTGCTGCATTAGAACCTAGCTCTAAAGTTACTTTACGTAAACCGACTTTTTCTTTGATTCTCAAACCAACTTTACCACTACCTGTAAACGTTACTTTTTTGACGTATGGATGTGTGACAAGTGTGTCACTAAGCTCGCCTCCACTTCCTGTCACAATCTGCAATGCTCCATCTGGTAATCCTGCCTCACGGAAAATTTCAGCCATAACGATAGCACTTAGTGGTGTTTGTGTTGCTGGCTTTAATACAACGGTATTACCTACTGCAAATGCTGGACCTAACTTGTGTGCCACTAAATTGAATGGAAAATTAAATGGCGTAATGGCCGATATCACACCTAAGGGTTCCCTTTTTGTCCAGCCTATTCGATCCCCTGCTCCAGGGGCTGCATCCATTGGAACAGTCTCACCTTTTGACTGTTTAGCTCCCTCTGCTGCAAATTGATAGGTTGCGATTGTACGATCAATTTCCGCTAATCCTGCGACTAAAGGCTTTCCTGCCTCTAAGGCTAAAATCTCTGCAAGTTCTTCTTTTCGTTGTCGCATTCTATCAACAACTTTATATAATATTTCGGCACGTTCGTAGGCTGTTGTTTTTTTAAACGATTGGAATGCCTGCTGTGCACCTTCGATAGCTCTCTCTACATCTTGAATAGATGCTTTTGCTACATGAGCAATAACCTCACCGCTATATGGAGAAGCTAGCTCATAGCTTTCCTCTGCATCTTGCCACTGACCATTAATCCACAGTTTTGTTTCCTTCATCCTTCAAATGCACCTCCAAATAATTAAGTTCTTCTTTATTCTATCACGAAGAACTTGAACTAGATGCAATGGCGGCTGCACTAACCGCTGCGATCATTGCTGCTTGCTGTGCTTGAATTAATAACTCAATCGAAGACATAATGGTCATGGACAAAGATTTTTGCACCTTGGCCATATCATAAATAGCAATTTGTACAGCCATAAAGAGCACAAATTCATGATGCCATTTTAATAATTTCATGGCCTTTAATTCATGATATAAATCAATCATCCCTTGAAGTTGCGCTTTATTTAGATTAAGTATGGCTAAAAAGCCAAGTAAAGGATAATGCATGGCCTTGACTTTCACACTTTGCTTTTTGAGCGTATCACGAAGTGTTACAACATCTGGTACTAGCTGACCATCAAATTGTGGTGATAAAAATGTTAATACCTGTGAAAGCCATTGGAGCTCATTACCAGCATTGAAATTATATGTTCGTAGTTCTTTATAGTATCGATTCATTGTTTCCGCACGCAGCTCAACATCATCAGATGGACTACTTAATAATATTGCATAAGGAATGTCCTCATAAGATGTTAAAAATGGGTGATGTTTACGAATAGCATCAAATAAGGCTCTAGCTGCCTGTGCATGCGCCTTTTTATCGTTTTCATCCTCTGTCAAGAATTGTGCCCCGATATAGCTAAAATTGCCGCTTCTGAATTTTGCTTCCTTTAAGATGCTCACGTTTGTTAGTATATTCTTTACTGCCTTTTCAGCATCATCTTGCTCCATCAAATTGGCAGCAATACTATACCCAACTGTTGTTCGTAAAGGAGACATCCATGAGGATTGCTTCTTCATTTCTTGTAAAACATTTTTATACTTCGCTGCATCAAAAGTTTTTCCTGACGCTACAAATGTACTAGCAATAGCCAAAACAATTTTACGGTCCACTGTCCATCCTGCAGCTTTTGATACATCCTCTACCGTAGTTGCAAATTCATTTTCAATCATCACATAATCCATAGTTAGCACACTCCTTTACTCGTTTTACGTTACATAATGTAAGAAAGATTCACCCTCTTTGTAACAATTAACATAAAAAGTAAACATAATTTAATGTATGTTACTTACTTTATTTGATTTAATAGAAAATATTAACAACCTAAAAAGGAGGCATTGCCGATGTTAGCAAAAACCACAAGAAAACTATTATTTGCTATGACCTTAAAGGATCGATTAAATCTATTCCTTTTTCTACGAAATTCATCGAAAAATATCGCTTTACATACTCTTTTTCATAAAAATTAATATCGAGGCTTCCAGAGGACACTTGAATACCAAAACAGTTATTGATCTCTCCTAAAAAATAGAAAGTCGTGTGTCCTAACGCTTCACTTTCCATACAATACACATTTCTGACTCAAGATAAAAAACAGCGGCAGAAGAACTTTGCCGCTGTACCAATGCTTCGTTAAATTAACCCTAGCTCTTGTAGCTCTTCTGATGTGAAGGCTCTTGACCTTGTTAGAAATCGTTTGCCTTCTACGCCCTCAAGTGAGAACATGCCACCTCTGCCATCCACCACATCCAATATGATTTGTGTATGCTTCCAGTAATCATATTGATTTTTGTGCATGTAGAAGGAAGCACCACCAATCTCACCAAGGCACACATCCTGATCACCTATTAGCAAGTCGCCTTCTGGATAACACATTGGCGAGGAGCCATCACAGCATCCGCCCGATTGATGAAACATAACGGACCCATGTTTCTCTTTTAATAGATCGATTAGTGCCAGCGCTTCTTCCGTTGCTAATACACGTTCAACCACGCTCATGCACCTCCCTACGATTTAGAAGAAACCAAGTTTGTTTTCACTGTAGCTCACTAATAAGTTTTTCGTTTGTTGGTAATGAGCTAACATCATTTTATGATTTTCACGACCAACACCTGACATTTTGTAGCCACCGAATGCAGCATGTGCAGGATAAGCGTGGTAACAGTTTGTCCAAACACGGCCAGCTTGGATTTCACGACCGAAGCGATATGCTGTATTAATATCTCTCGTCCAAACACCGGAACCTAAGCCATATAATGTATCATTTGCAATTTCCAATGCTTCCTCTTTCGTTTTAAACGTTGTGACAGCAACAACTGGTCCGAAAATTTCTTCTTGGAATATACGCATTTTATTATGCCCTTTGAAAACAGTTGGTTTAATGTAGTAGCCATTTTCAAAGCCTTCACCTACATTATTTTTGTCTCCACCAATTAGACATTCTGCACCTTCTTGCTTACCAATATCTAAATAAGAAAGAATTTTTTCCATTTGCTCACTAGAAGCCTGTGCACCCATCATTGTGTTTGGATCAAGTGGGTTACCAACTTTAATGGCTTCTACTCGTTGTAATACGCGTTCCATAAATTTATCGTAAATAGATTCCTGAACCAGTGCACGTGAAGGACATGTACATACTTCTCCTTGGTTTAGAGCAAATAGTACGAAGCCCTCAACAGCTTTATCTAAAAAGGCATCATCTTTATCCATAATATCTTCAAAGAAGATGTTCGGTGACTTACCACCCAATTCTAATGTTACTGGAATAAGGTTTTGAGAAGCATATTGCATAATTAAACGACCTGTCGTCGTCTCACCTGTAAAGGCAATCTTACCAATACGTGGATTTGATGCAAGCGGTTTCCCTGCTTCTAAGCCAAATCCATTCACAACATTAATGACACCTGAAGGTAGTAGGTCTTCTATTAATTCTAAAAGCACCATAATCGATGCTGGTGTTTGCTCTGCAGGTTTTAATACGACACAGTTTCCAGCTGCAAGTGCTGGTGCAAGCTTCCATACAGCCATTAATAATGGGAAGTTCCAAGGAATGATTTGACCAACTACACCAATTGGCTCATGGAAATGATAAGCAACTGTATCATTATCAATTTGGCTTACTGAGCCCTCTTGAGCACGTAATACCCCAGCAAAATAACGGAAATGATCAATTGCAAGAGGGATGTCTGCGTTTAATGTTTCGCGTACCGCTTTACCGTTATCCCATGTTTCGGCAACGGCTAGCTTTTCTAAATTTTGCTCGATACGGTCCGCAATTTTAAGTAAAATGTTTGCGCGTTCTGTCGGTGATGTTTTGCCCCATGCATCCTTAGCAGCATGTGCTGCATCTAATGCAAGTTCAATGTCCTCAGCTGTGGAACGTGCTACTTGTGTAAAAACTTGTCCAGTAACAGGAGTAACGTTATCAAAGTACTGACCCTTCACTGGGGGTGTCCATTCGCCACCAATATAATTATCATATTTCTCTTTGAATTGAACTACCGATCCTTCAGTGTTTGGAAATGCATAAACCATTTTACTTCTCCCCTTTACACAATTTAATGAGAACTATCTAGAAAAAACGTTATTTTATATCGGAATAACAATATTTTCATAGAAACCCTCTCATCTAATATATTGTCAGAAACATAAAATAATTTCAACTTTTTCAAAAACTTTTCCAACTAATTTATTTTTGCTAGAAAAGCTTCTAGCATTCACTGTAAGCATGGCGTTAAGGTATACTTAAAAATAATATAAAATATAGGAGAACATTATGCGTATTAATAAATATTTAAGTGAAACAGGCATCATATCTCGTCGTGGCGCTGATAAATGGATAGAAGAAGGAAAAGTAACGATTAATGGGGAACTGGCGACAATCGGTAGTCAAGTTGAAGCAGGGGACATTGTTTGCGTTGATGGAAAAGAGGTAAAGAAAGAACAACAACTTGTTTACATTGCTCTAAATAAACCTGTTGGTATTACAAGTACGACAGAGCGACATATAAAAGGCAATGTGGTTGATTTTGTCAATCATCCCTTGCGTATTTTTCATATCGGACGTCTTGATAAGGAATCAGAGGGGTTATTGTTATTAACGAATGATGGCGATATCGTCAATAAAATTCTACGTGCTGAAAATCATCATGAAAAAGAATACATTGTTCAAGTTGACAAGCCTATAACGACACAATTTATCCAAAAAATGGGTAGTGGTGTCGATATTTTAGATACAACAACCTTACCATGCCATGTGGAAAGGATTTCGGATAAGGTGTTTAAAATCATTTTAGAGCAAGGCTTAAACCGCCAAATTCGCCGAATGTGTTCTGCACTAGGGTATTCCGTTAAGCGGCTACAACGTATTCGTATTATGAATATTAAGCTTGGTAACTTAAAGGTGGGGCAATGGCGTGATTTAACAGAGAAGGAACGAACAGAACTATTCAAACTACTTAATTACACACTCAAATAGGCATTCAAGAGGAGGGACGAGGACTATGATATCCATTCAAAGCACAGAGCAACTAACAGGAGTTCGAATTAGCGCCGATTATTGGGATTTAGATGAACTAATTAATGCTATTTATAAAGTAACTGGTGATGAAAATAAATACTATGATTATCAGGGTCCTCGACTACGTATTTTAAGCGTTTGCTATAAACTAAGACATGCTATGCTTGGCGAACATCACCTAGATTTTGTTAGTAATGGACTTAATAAGAGTGTTCTAACACAACATGAATTAATCTTTCCAAATAAGAATGTCTATTTTTCAACAGAAATTCTTTGGCCAGAGATTATCTTTAGTGCAATCGCATTAAATGATTTTATTGATCTGCACCAAAAATTAAACAATGCTTCTATGTGGAATCATGAAATAGCTATTATACGCAAATTTCAAGCGGCTATTGCTGATTGTTTGGAACAAGAGGTGAGTGAAGAAGATTATGTTGTGTTTTTAAGAATGTTACATGCTAAAAATCCATTTACCTTCCGTTTTGCAACACAGTACGTGGATGTTCTGAATCTAGAATATATTGAATTAAGTAAAGAGGAACGTCAAGCACATTTAGCGGCATTTGCTGTCCGATTAATGATAGAGGACCATGAATATGTAGCATTAAAATCCCACCTGATGGAAGCAGCTATTGCAACGAAACAAGCATTGCATGATATTCAAATTCAACTTAATTATCCTGAAGAAATATTATGGTGAATAAATCATGCCGTCTCAAAATAATTGAGACGGCATGATTTATTCAATCGTTTTGTAGGCCATTTTACGAATGACTTCCTCGTGCTGAGGATAATCTGCTAAAAGCTCTTCCTGTGTAAACAATTCAAAGTCCTCAAAGTCAAAGCCTGGCGCCACCATACATCCAACTAAACTAAACGTATCAGACTCTTCCACCGACGAACCGAAAATTGTATGCTTTGGCACTGCAATTTGAGGTACTTCCCCTGCTTCTACATTCAAACCAAGCTTCTTCGCTTCATATGTACCATCTGGGAAAATCATATGAACGGTTAGTGGGCTGCCTGCATGATAATACCATAGCTCGTCCGATTGCAAGCGATGTAGATGGGAAATATCTTGTGAGCGTAAGAGGAAATAAATACTTGTATAAATGGGCCTCTGAACATCTCTCACGGCTATATCGTCTGATGCACGAAATGATGAAATGTAATAGCCCCCTTCTGGATGTTCGACTAACTTTAAATGTTCAATAAAATATTGTGCTGAATTCTTCAAAAAGCATCACTCCTTTTTTCAACCTTACCAAAAAGTAAAGTAGAAATGCTACCTCTGATTTTCTTTCATCATGCAAGAAAAAAGTGATTTTAACGGAGGAAAAAGGAATTTTGAAAGGCGGGGGTTGATTTCCGTTCCACCAGCGTCACTCCAATCAACCATGTGCAAAAGTGTCTTTTCCTTATCTTTCATACTAGCGGTAGTGAACAAAACTGCCCATTATTTGTAGGATAGACTCTTATTTTCAATATGGAGAAGTGATTCGTTACGACACCCCTCAATAAAATGAGTAGTGAGCACCTTTACTAAAAAGTTAGTGGGTTGAAGTGGAAGGCTACTTGACTTCCGGGATAGCAGGACAGACAAGCCTCTAAACGAGCGGCTTGCCCACAGGAAAGCAAGTAGCCTGCAACGGCAATCCATTTCTACCTTTCAATTGACTGTTTTGTTTTTCAACATTAAAAGGGCATCTCATAAATTAAATGAGATGCCCTACCATTTTTATAATCCGCCTAAATAAGCTGCTTTTACTTGCTCGCTCTCTTGTAGCTCTTTTGCTGAACCAGATAGAACGATACGTCCCGTTTCAAGTACATAGGCACGGTTAGCGACCGATAATGCCATATTAGCATTTTGCTCAACAAGTAATACGGTTGTTCCTTCTTTATTGACCTGCTCAATAATATTGAAGATATTTTTAACCATTAACGGTGCAAGACCCATCGAAGGTTCATCCATTAATAATAGCTTTGGTTTGGCCATTAAAGCACGACCCATCGCAAGCATCTGCTGTTCCCCACCAGACAATGTGCCTGACTGCTGTTTCCGACGCTCTAATAATCGTGGAAATAACTCGAAAACATGATCCATATCTTTTTTAATACCTGCTTTATCATTACGCAGATATGCTCCAAGCTCTAAGTTTTCTTCAACTGACATATTGGCAAAAACACGACGACCTTCTGGAACATGGGAAATTCCTGATTTCACAATAGTTTGTGCCGCTTTCCCAGCAATAGAGAAGCCTTCGTATTCAATAATGCCGCCTTTTGGCTTCAATAAACCTGACAATGTCTTTAAGAGCGTACTTTTTCCAGCACCATTTGCTCCGATTAACGTTACAATTTCACCCTCGTTTACTTCTAAAGAGAGGCCCTTTAATGCTTGGATGTTGCCATAATAAACATCGATATTTTGTACTTTTAGCATTAGCCGATAACCTCCTCACCAAGGTACGCTTCTATTACCTTTGGATTGTTGCGAATTTCTTCTGGCGTCCCGTCAGCGATTAATTGTCCATGATCGAGTACATAAATGCGTTCACAAATTCCCATGACTAAGCTCATATCATGCTCAATCAGCAAAATTGTTAAGCCGAACTCTTTACGAATAAATGCAATTAACTCCATTAAATCATGTGTTTCTTGTGGGTTCATCCCTGCTGCTGGTTCATCCAATAGCAGTAGTTTTGGATTTGCCGCTAACGCACGAGCAATTTCTAAACGACGCTGCATCCCGTATGGCAAATTTTTTGCCAGCTCATCCTTATAGACATCTAAACCAAAGATTTTTAAGAACTCAATTGATTGATTTTCCATTTCGGCCTCACCTTTGAAATGGTTTGGCAAACGAAAAATAGAAGACCACATTGAATGCTTAGCAAGAGAATGGTTGGCTACCTTCACATTGTCTAGTACAGATAGCTCTTTAAATAAGCGGATATTTTGGAATGTACGGCTGATCCCTTTCTGTGTAACCTGATAGGGTGCAAGTCCATTTATTTTCATATCATTAAAAGTAATTGTACCTTCCGTTGGTGTATATACCCCTGTTAACATATTAAAGCTCGTTGTTTTCCCAGCACCATTTGGTCCAATAAGTCCTACCAATTCGCCTTGATTAAGGTACATATTAACACCCTGTACTGCCTTTAAACCGCCGAATTGAATACCCATGTTTTCAACATTGATAAGAAGGTTTCCAGTCATTATTTTGTACCTCCTTTTTTACCAAACTTAAATAATTGCGTGATCTCTTTCGTTCCCATCAAGCCTGTTGGACGATAAAGCATTACGATAATTAATACTAAACTGTAAATAATCATACGCGTTTCTGGGAAGTTTGCGAGATAAGTAGACACGAATGTTAAGAAAATCGCAGCAATCACTGAACCAGAAAGACTTCCTAAACCACCGAGTACAACGTAAATTAAAATATCAAATGATTTTAAGAAACCAAATGTTGTCGGTTGGATAATGTAAAAGTTATGTGCAAAAATAGCACCAGCTAGACCAGCGAAGAAAGAGCCAATAGCGAATGCAACAACTTTATAGTAAGTTGTGTTAATACCCATAGCATCCGCTGCTATTTCGTCTTCTCGAATGGAGATACACGCACGTCCATGTCGAGAATTTGTAAAGTTCGAGATGACTAGAATCGTTAACACTACGCCAAAGAATGCATACGTCCAGTTAGATAAATATTTAACTTGCATCCCTGCTGCGCCACCAACATAATCCGTATTTAAAAAGATAATACGAATAATTTCGGCAAACCCTAGTGTGGCAATCGCTAAATAATCCCCTTTTAAACGAAGCGTTGGAATCCCTACAATGAGACCAGCAACTGCTGCTGCAGCAGCCCCTAAAAGGATAGCCAATGGGAATGGCAGCATTAACTTTGTTGTAATGATAGCCGATACATATGCTCCAACTGCAAGGAACCCAGCATGCCCAATAGAGAATTGCCCAGTAACCCCAATAACAATATGCAAGCTGACAGCTAGCATGATGTTAATACACATCGTGATCAACATATTTTTATAGTACAAATCAATTACTTCCGTCGTAATCAATAATTGTACAACTGCATAGATGACTAGCGCTATTACGGCATAGCCCCAGAAAACTTTAGACTTTTTCATAAAACCGCTCACCTACACTTTCTCACGGGCATTTTTACCAAAGATACCCGATGGTCTGAAGATTAAGATTAAAATTAAGATAACGAATGCCGCTGCATCACGCCATAACGAGAAGCCAAGTGCACTTACTAAGGACTCTACAACACCTAGTAACATACCACCAACCATAGCGCCAGGGATGATACCAATACCACCAAGAACAGCTGCGATAAATGCTTTAACACCAGGAATAACACCCATTAATGGGTCAATTTTTGTATAATAAACACCGAAGATAACACCTGCTGCACCAGCTAAAGCTGAACCAATCGCAAACGTTGCAGAAATTGTATTGTCAACGTTAATACCCATTAGGCGAGCTGCATCTGCATCGTGGGAAACGGCACGCATTGCTTTACCGATTTTTGTTTTATGTACGATGAATTGTAAAAGAATCATCAGTACAACTGCGACTGATAAAATTAAGATGGATGTACTGCTGATTTGTACGCCAAAAATATCTAGTGATTTATTTTTGAAAACTTCAGGATAAGCTGCTGGCTGAGCCCCTCTGAAGAAAATCGTTGTATATTCGATTAATAGCGATACACCAATCGCTGTAATTAAAGCTGCGATACGTGTAGCATTTCGTAATCGTTTATAGGCAATACGTTCAATTAAAACACCAAAGATCGCACAAACTAACATCGCCAATAATAGTGCTGGGAAGAATCCAAGTTCCCATTTAGCAATTGCGTAAAAGCCAATAAATGACCCAATCATGAAGACATCACCATGAGCAAAGTTAATCAGCTTGATAATACCGTATACCATCGTATACCCTAGCGCTATTAACGCGTAGATACTTCCAAGTGAAATACCATTCACAAGTTGCTGTATCCATTCCATGCGCATTCACTCCTTTAAATTTTCTGAAAATTGAAAAATAAGTACATAGATCGATACTAATAGTTATGTTTTGCACTACGATTCTAGTTATCTAGCACACAAAAAAGGAAGGCGTGTTTACCCGCCTCCCCCTTGCTTACAAAACATTAAGGATTAACTTTAGAGTTGAACACTTGTTTACCGTCTTTAAATTCAAGAACTGTTGCTGTTTTAATTGGGTTATGATTTTCGTCAACTGAGAAAGTACCTGTTACTAAAGAAAGATCTTTTGTTGCAGCTAATTCATTTTTAATTGCTTCCCCATCCGTAGAGCCTGCACGTTTAATCGCATCCGCAATGTAGTAAATTGTGTCATAACCAAGTGCGTTGAATGCGTCAGGCGCTTTGTCACCATTTGCAGCTTTAAATGCCTTTACGAAATCTTGAATTTTTTGATCTGGGTCTTCAGCAGAATAGTGGTTTGTGATGAATGTGTTATTCAATGCATCCGCGCCAGCTAATTCAATTAAAGTTGGAGAATCCCAACCATCAGCCCCCATTAGAGGTACATCAATGCCCATTTCACGTGCTTGTTTAACAATCAAACCAACTTCTTCATAATATCCAGGGATAAAGATAAAGTCTGGATTTGCCGCTTTAATATTTGTTAATTGTGTACGGAAGTCTGTATCCTTCGCTACATAAGCTTCTTCTTTTACAACTTTTCCGCCACTCTTCGTAATCGTTTCTTTAAATGATTTTGCTAAACCTTTTGCATAGTCTGATGCATTATCTGCGAAAATAGCTACATTTTTCGCATCTAGCTCACCTGAAGCAAAATTAGCCGCTACAATCCCCTGGAATGGGTCAATAAAGCATGTACGGAAAGCATATTCATTAACACTGCCATCCTCGTTTACTGTGATATTTGGTGCTGTACCAGAACCAGTAACAATAGGAATTTTATTATCATTTGCAATTTGAACAGTTGCTACTGTATTACCTGAAGTTGCAGGTGCTAGCATTGCTACTACTTTATCCTGCGTTGCTAGTTTAATAGCAGCTGAAGTTGCTTCAGAGTTCTCTGATTTATTATCTACTTTAATCAGTTCAATTTTCTTACCATCAATACCGCCAGCATCATTAATTTCTTTTACAGCCAGCTCTGCACCTAGCCCAATAGAGGAACCATAAGATGCTACATTCCCTGAAAGTTCTAAGTTGGCACCAATTTTAATTGTATCGCCATCAGATGAGCCTCCGCCAGAACTTGAATCGTCTCCGTTACCGCAACCAGCAAGAACACCAGCAAGTAATGAAGATGCTACTAAAAGTGAACCGAACTTCTTAAGCTTTTTGCTCTCTCTCATAATTAAATTCCCCCTGAAAATTTCTCAAATATTAGATATTTCTGATAATTATAAACAATTAAAATCATTTACTCAATAGCTAAAATAATTATTTATAACTATCTAAAAACAAAAGAAAAATATTATTCATATAAGCCTTTTTCATTGTAAAACATTCTTTATATTTAGTCTAGAGTGATTTTTCAGTATAATTAGTTATTTGTGAATTATCTTTTAATTCAAACCATAGACTAGTACAAAACTATCAGATGAAATTGTTTTTTCACAATAAAGTCTAGTTGATTTAAACACCTCCTCCATCTATTACGATTATTTCCCTGAAAATAATTATGAGAATAAGAGTAACAAATTGTTTATCTCTGTACTGTAAATAGGAAAAAGCTTAGAGTGGGTTCCCCCATACTCTAAGCTTTTTTTAATTCAAACACACAAAGGCGCTCATTTATATTTGTTTCATTTTCTAAATGTACTTCATGAAGCAATTCAAATGGTGTTCCATGATGTAAAAATTGTAAATAATCGTAAGGCGGATAATATAAAATTATATGAATATCTCGCATTCGCTGCTCGTAGGATTTCCAAATATTATGAATGACTGAACGAAAAATGTGAATGGAAAAAGGATTAAAAAAGAAAAACACATTATCACGTGACTTTATTTCATAAGCTTCTGCTATTGTATGAATAAATTTGATGGGTGCATGTGCTCTCATTTTTTGAAGATAACTACGTTTATTTTCTTCTGCCTCTGCATAAAATCCTGCATCCATTTCTATCCCAACAGTTGGAATATGGAACTTATGGTGCACATAAATGGGAACTCGCCCTTTCCCGCACCCCATATCAATAAATACTGGATTGTCAGGCATCTCATACGCTGCGAATAATTGCTCCAACCCACTGTATGGCGTTGGCTCATAACGGTGATAGTGTGCAAGCTTAGGAAAACCATATTGCTCTCCCACCGTTTTAATGTGCAAATGTTTATCAAATTGCTGTTCATTCATATGAAAAGACCCCTCAGAAAAGAATGCTTTATTTTAACACGATAAAAAGCAAAAACCATACCCAAAGATATTGGATATGGTTTTTTTTTAACGACCTCTGCGTTTAAATTTAACAACAAAGAGAAGTGCGAAAAGGAGTAGCACTAGGCATGTAATGGCTGTAAACACCATATTTTTATCAATAACAGGTTCCTGATTGGCTGCTTCACCATTCGCACCCGGTATCCCCATTGGACCTCCATTTCCATCTGGGCGTTGCATTTGTTCCCCATTTTGTCCTGCTCTCGGACCCTCGCCCTCTCTATTAAAAGGCGGGCTCTTTGATGGATCAAAGTCCTCTGGTAGCTGACTTGGATCAAAATCGTCTGGCATCGAATTCATTTCACCATTTTCATTTGGCATTGGCATACCCATATTGCCCTGAGAAGACGTAGATGCTTCCACTACAAGCTCCCCAGACAGCTGCTTTAATATAGATGCCGAGCGCTGTTTAGCAAATTCAGGCAAGCTTTTTTCACCTTCAACTGCTTCCAAAAACTGCTCCGTAGTAGAGAATTTAGTTGGATCTGCTTCCACATAGGTAGTTAATAGCACCGCTAAGTTTTTAGTAATAGATTGGACATAGTCTTCTGTTAAATAGGTTGTTGCTAGTTCTTCTAGATACCCTTCATATTTGGCACTGTATTCTTCATTAGCAAGTAATGCATTTAGGAGTGGCCGCTCCTCTAATGTTGTGCCAGAAACAGGGGTTGTCACACTAAAATTAATAGCACTATCAGCTAACAAGTCGCCGGACATGCCCATTCCCATGTTGAAGCCGCCACCTCGTTGTTGCATACCCCCATCACCTGCCTGAGTGGGTTGTCCATTGTTTTGTGCCACTGGTTTTTCCATATTAGTAGAAGCGTCAGCTGGATTTTCTCCGTTTCCTCCTGCTATTCTACCTCCTCCAGCCCCAAAGCCACCAAAGGACATGTTGTAATCCCAAGGAATAATAGAAAACACACCGTTCTGTTCATATAAATAATAGTTATGTTTCATATTCCCTTGATAACTATCTAAATTCACAAGAGCTGTGTTGACGGCAAAATAACGTAACATTTCATCAACATCAATATACTTTTCTATGTCTCCACCATTATTAATAGCATCTAGCATTTCAACCAACTTGGATTGATCAATATTACCTTCATTTGTTTTTAATCCGATGCCTGTATAGTCTTCGATATTGTCACTAATATATTTTAAATCGCTGCCTGTCCCATCTGGCTTAAATAAAAAGCCATCATTAGAGCCATAGTTATTAGCTAGGAATGTCTCATCCACTGCTTCTACTCCTAAGAACAAGCCTCGTTCCTCACCATTCACTGTGACATACATATAGGAGTGTGCTGGTGTTGGTAAGCCCATTTGCTCCATCAGTTCATAGGAGATGTACTCTCTCATTAATGTAGAATCACTATAATTATTGTTTAAATTTAATTTTTTCAAGCCATATAAGCTTTGTGTATCATCATAATAATCAAAATCGATTTTTAAACTATAGCGATCTGAGTCACTATTGACAACCGATCGTAATGATAGATTGCCCTTTGTACGAATAGCAACATTCTCAATTTTCTTGCCATTTACTGTAATATCTGCCTGTTTTAATTCCTCAGCCGAAGCATTTTCGAGCATATCAGCCCAATCTTCCTCCGCAATTTCAATATCAACTGTTGTTACTTTATTTTTATTAAATACTATATTCTCATAGGAGAACTCTGAATTTTTCGTTTCAATGCCTACATTCGGAAGTACAGCATATATCACGACAAAGAGAAGGAGTAAAATTGCCATGCACAGGTAGACAATTCGTGTTTTAATCATAGCCGTCACCTCTCATCGTAGTCCTTTTTGCTAATGAGGTCATTACGCTGTGAAATTCCCATCATAGCTCAGCATAATGGCTGATTTTACACCTGCTACCTTTGTTAGCTCATCCATCAATTTTGCATCATTTTGTTTTACACGAATTTCATAAGTAGTTTCGATTTCATTCTGTTGCATAATGGATTTGGATTTGAGAGCGAACTTTTTTGTTTGTGCAGCAATAATTCGCTCGATCTCAGCGTTTGCTAGCTCTTCTTCAAACTTTACAATCAATAAATAAGGGTTTTCTACTGTTATTTTATTAACGAATATTAGCAATACAAGTCCGATTAAAACAGCACCAATAATCACTAATGGGATAAAGCCAGCACCACATAAAATACCTGAAACAATTGCCCAGAAAATATAGACTAAATCCATTGGGTCCTTAATAGGTGTACGGAAACGTACAATGGATAAAGCACCAACCATACCAAGTGACAGCAGAACATTTGAACTGATTCCCATAATCACTAATGCTGTTGCCATTGTCATAATAAGTAATGAGATATTGAATGAATGTGAGTAAATGACACCATTAAAGGTTTTCTTATAAACAGCGTAAATGAAAAGCCCAATAAAAAACGCGACTACTAAACCAATAATGGAATCGATTAATGAAAATGAGGTTGTTTTTTCTAAAAAGTTGGATTTAAAAATATCACTAAATTTAATTGTATCCATTGTTCATTCTCCTTTATTATTAGCCGTACATACGACTAAGCTGATATTTTGAATAGGCCTCTGCACGAGTATCCACCGACTGTAGTAAATACTTGATGATGTCTGGCAGATATTCATCGTACTTTACCTCTAAGATCACAAGATTTGGCTCCAGTACATCCACCATCGGCAAGTTTTGATTAAACATATCAGTGTTGCGTAGACTTGATTGCACCTTACTATCAAACGTCACACGCACATTACCAAACGGATAGATATAGGCCTCTCGCTCATAATCCACTACCGTAGTAGGTCTTAGCTGGTTGTAATTCATCTCTTGATATAAATCTCGAATTAACCCTCGGTCATCATTCTCCATCCAGGATATCTCCCCGATACGCATTTTTTCATACTCAGCTTGAGATATTGCACATTTTGTTTTAAAGGTAACATTGTTACGTTTACTCTTCCGCTCCAGATTAATAACAGCACTAGACTTGCCGTATATGCGTACCCGATATTTGTCTCGATTGATAAAGCCCTCTTTTTTTTCATTTAGCACTTTATTGGAAAAATTATCGAAGTACGTACTACGTATCAAATATTTACCGTCTAAACCCGCATGCTTGTCCCGCTGCATAACATGCTGAAGCTTGGTTTTTAATAACGCATAATCTGGATAGGAGATCGCTTGTTTAATTTCTTGGCGACCGTTTGGATTAAATGAAGTAACGATTGGCATTTCATCACTCTCCCTACTTGTATTAGTGTCAAACCGACAAACCCTTATTGATGCTCGTCCCTTTGTTCATTTCTCGTCTACATCGTTTACTATAAAGGGCTTTTGTGTCAGGCAGATGTCAGCTTTACATATTCTTCATTTATCTTTTACAATACAAAGCAGATTTCTGAGAGACGGGTTAAACCCTCAAAAAGGCTACCACGCTCTTATAGCGCAGTAGCCTTTTGCAGTACTAATTCAAAGTGTGTTCCAGAGGGATTGCTTTCGATTAATCGCAAATCGCCTCCGACAGATTGGGCCATCATTTTACTAAGTGGTAATCCTAAACCCAAGCCGCGAACAGTATATTTTTTATTTTCTCCTCTATAAAAGCGCTCAAAAATAAATGCCTGATCCTCTAGAGGGATACCATGACCTGTGTCCTTCACCCTCACCGACAGAGTTTCTCCTTGATCTATCAACGTCAAGGTGATGGTTCCTTTGTCCATCGCCTGTTTAGCATTGGTTAAAAGGTTTGTAATGATTTGTTGGACACGAACAATATCTACCTGTACCAGCATAGGTTGTTCTAACAAATGTAAATGAACTTTTACATGTTCCTCTTCCTGCATTACTTCCCACTGTGCCACCGCCTCTTTCAGTAGCTGATTAACATCTACGGACTCTATCTGCACGGGGATAGCATCGACAGCAAAATGGTTAAAGGCAAGTAAGTCCCCAACCATTGTTTTCATTTTTGTCGTTTCAACCATAGCCATTTCAATGAATTCCATAGCATCCTGTCCCGTTACAACATCATCTCTTACCGCCTGTAATAAACCACTTATAGAGGTGACAGGTGTTTTCAACTCATGGGTGACACCTGCTAGTAATTCCGTTCGAGTTTTCTCCAGCTGTTCTAATTTATTTGCCATGTTTTTAAAGGAGGAAACAAGCTCATAGACCTCTTTTTCCTTACTATCTTGAGGCAAATCAATTGCATAATTGCCTTCCTGTACATGCTTGGCAGCCTCTGCTACTTGTTTAATGGGATGGGCCAAGCGCTTTGACAAAAAGTAAATAGCGATCCAGCCTAATAAAGCTAACGCTCCTATTAATATGGCAAGCTGTCCATATGCTTGATTAACCCTTGTTAAATTCTCCTTCTTCTCCATCACCAGGGCCCAGCCCAATAACTCATTATTATTTTCTATCTTTCTTTTCACCACATATTCAGGTTCAAGTCCATCCTTTATTTCCTTAGTACCTTCTTTTCCATCCAACAAGCCAGCTACATTTTTGGCACTACCAGGTGGTACTGGACGGTTACTTGTCAGTATATTGCCCTCAGTATCTACAACGTACAAAATCGGATCGATCTCTTTCATATTAAAACGCTCTCGATCCCCTATAAAACCTGGAATACCCTTTATAGGTCCATTATTAGGATTTGTTGTATCCGTTAAACGATAGACCGTCTCGTCTGCTAAAAACTCCATCAATTCTAATCGATTTTCAAATGTTGTATGACGAATCCATGCTGCTGAGATTAACGAAATAATAGCTAAGCCTATGAAAAGTGTTAGTAAATAACGGCTCGTCCAATATTGGAGTAAGGATATACGCTTATTTTTTTGGAACACTTAGCTGATACCCCAATCCACGTAGTGTCTTTATTTCTCCTTCTGCCTCATCCCATTCTTTTAATGCCTTCCTAAGTCTCTTTATGGCTAAATCTACGGCACGATCACTACCTTCATACTCCCAACCCCAAACTTGATCTATAAGCTGATCACGGGTAAATGTTTGATTGGGATGGTCAGCTAAAAACATAAGCACCGATAAATCTCTTGGCGTTAATACAATCTCTTCTCCACCCAAAAACACTCTATGTGCTTTACAATCAATTGCTAGAGACCCATACCGCTTAATAACAGATGCATCTGGGCTGCCTTCAGCACGCCTTAAAACAGCCCTCACTCTTGCAACAACTTCATCTGCGATAAAAGGCTTGGCAATATAATCATCTGCTCCATGATCAAACCCCTCTAGACGGTAATTAACCTCTCCTAATGCTGTTAACATGATAACAGAGCAGGTACTTCGTTCTCTTATTTCTTTTAAAATGGACCAACCATTTTTTTCAGGTAACATAATATCTAGCAACACTAGGTCTGGCTGTGTTTCACGAAACATGTCCAAGGCTTGGCCACCATTGAAACATTGTGTCACACTATAACCCACTTTTTGTAAATACACCTTTAAAACCTGGCTTATTGCATATTCATCCTCTATTACTAAAATGTTTGCCAAAGTCAATCACCTCGTTACTAGTTTGCTCTTATGTTCATTATAGCATCGGATTATGTCAGTTAAATGTCAGCCTATCCATCGTTCAAAAACTACTAGCAGAGAATATATAGAGGTCATCTATTGACAATGTCTTCCTAAGCCACTTATCATTGAGTGCGAATGATAATCAATGATAATTCATTCGAAAACCTAGTAAATGAAATTAAGGGGGGTAAAAGCATGATTATTGTAACGAATCGTATTCAGGTAAAACCCGGTTTTGCTACGAGAATGGCACCAAATTTTACAAAGCCAGGTCCTCTACAACAGTTTGAAGGCTTTCATAAAGTAGAGGTTTTAATTTCAACCGATGATCCTACTTATGACGAAATGAGTGTTAATATGTATTGGGAATCCAAGGAGCATTTCCAAGCATGGCGTAATAGCGATGCATTTGCTGCAGCCCATCAACGTCCAAATTCAGGTTCTGAGGGAGAAAAAGCTGACAGTCCAATTATCGGCAGCAAAATAGTAGTGGCTGAATTAGCATCTTCTATCGAAGCTTTAAGTTAATGAACGGCAATTAAATTACTTATACATTATCTTCTGATTCTATCTAAAAAGCCCTGCATGTTGAACAATCATGCAGGGTCTTTTTTCTTGCTATAAGAATCATTGACTAAATCAATATAAAAGAATGACTAGTAGATAGCCCAGTACGGATAGACAGACTGAGCCAATTAAACCTGCAATAAATGCCTTTACACCTAGCTCCTTAAATGTTTTAATCTCAACATTTAATCCCAAACCGGCCATTGCCATAGCAATTAAGATATAAGCAATATTTACAAATGCTGTCGATACATTCGCTGGTATAATTCCTAAAGAATTGATAGCACTCATCGCTAAAAAGCCTAAAATAAACCACGGTATGATCGATAATGAAAACGCCTTTTTCTCTTCGCTTTTGTCCATTCTTCGATAGAAAATACCAATTATAATCGCTACAGGTACGAGCAGGGCAACACGTGTTAGTTTCACGATAACTGCTATATCAATTGCTTCATTTCCACCAGCAGAGGCAGCTGCAATCACATGAGCAATTTCATGTAATGTACCACCTGCGAAAATACCATACGCAGAAGGTGTTAAATCGATAATGGAATAGAGTACCGTATAAATGAGTGTAAATATAGTCCCCAATAACGCAACAATCGCGGCTCCTACGGCGGTTTCCTTTTCATTTGCTTTAATTTGAGGTGCGATTGCCACTACTGCAGCAGCTCCACAAATGGCTGTCCCACAAGCCGTTAAAATCCCTAGCTTCTGATCGACTTTAAATATTTTTGTTAGCCCATACACAACAATTAATGCAAATAGCAAATTAATGACTGCAATTAAAAAAACGTTTGCTCCCGCATGATAAATATCTGCCAAATTTAAGCGCATGCCCAATAAAATAATACCGAAGCGTAATAGCTTCTTGCTGGAAAATCCAATACCTACTTGCCATGAATCCTGTACTTTAAATGCTGCTCGCCAAGCCATCCCTAATATAATGGCAATAACCAACTGTCCCAATATCGAAAAGAAAGGAAATGTAGCAATATATTTCGCTACTAAAGCAATAAGGAGTGTTAACAATATTCCCTTCAAGAAATTTGGATTAAGGGTGGATTTTACTTTATTCTGTCTATTAACCATGTTGTTCACTTCTTTCTCCCTTGTTGATTATTACTTTAATAAAGAGCACACTATTAGTAAAATACATATATATAATCGTTATTATTAATATTTCTAATAATAGAGGTGAAGATATGCAATATGATGCTTTAAAAACATTCATCACACTGGTCGAGGTCAATAATTTTACGAAGACCTCTGAAATACTTCATATTTCACAGCCAAGTGTTAGCTTACACATTAAGAACCTAGAGCAAGAATTACAAACAACCTTATTTATTCGCTCACCAAAATCGGTGCAAATTACACCAACTGGTGAAATTCTTTATAAACGAGCAAAGCAAATCATGGCTATCACTGAAGCTGCAAAAGAAGATATCGCTGCCTATCATCAAGAGGTACAAGGTACACTAGTCATTGGTGCAAGCTTTACGATTGGTGAATATATATTGCCTCCAATCATAGCCAGCCTACAGCAACAATTCCCACAACTAGAACTTCAAATTATTATTGGCAATACAAAAGAAATCATTCAATATACAAAATTACTGCAAGTCGATATTGGTTTAATTGAAGGGCAGGCTCATGATAATGAACTCGTCATTAAGCCATTTATGCAAGATGAGCTATTTATTGTCAGTGCCAGTAATCATCCTCTTACAAAGCAACATTCTCTTACTGCTGATAAACTCCAGCAGCAAAGCTGGGTTGCGCGTGAAGAAGGCTCTGGAACACGTTATTATCTGAATCATTTATTCAGAGCAAATGGTCTGCAGATTCAATCACTTTTGACCATTAGCAGTAATCAGGGAGTAAAGGAGAGTGTTATACAGGGACTTGGTCTTTCCTTATTGTCTGCCTGTGTTATAGAACGTGAATTAAAAAATGGAGATATGACCATTTTGCCCCTTGAAGGGCAGCACTTTATGCGAACATTTTCTTATCTTTGCTCACCAACGATAAAAAATAAGCGCAATGTCGACATATTGATTGATGTCTTAACTAAGAAAGCTTAGCTGACTTTTCTCGTCGCTAAGCTTTTTTTATCGTTCTTCTCGTATTGAAACGCTTATTTTCAATGATTTCGACAAATTTCGTCGCAGCTCTAGAAAGGGGCACTGACTTCAAATAACACATACCAATACTTCTTGCTGGAATACTTTCCATTAAAGTTAATTCATAAAGAAGACCTCGTTGAAGATAGTCCTTTGAAAATTCCTTTGTTACACATGCAATGCCGAGGTTACTACGAGCAAATTCTAGTACCAAATCATGTGAACCTAGCTCAAACTCTGGTTCTATATGAACCCCTCTTGCAAAGAGATAATCTTCCACATACTTCCGTGAATTTGATTTTTTCTCTAGAAAGATAAGCGGAAATTTCAAAAGATCCTCATAGCTTAAACTTTTAGATGAAAGTGTTTTATATTTTTCCCCACAGACAAAAATATCCTGAATATCTGTACATACCGTTAACTGTAATGTTGAATCTTCTATTGGAAAATTACAAAATCCTATATCTACCTCACCCGATTTAATAAAATTACATATTTCAGAGGTAGTACCATTTAGCATTTGCAATTTGATATTCGGATACATTGTGTGGAATGCTTCTAAATAGGGCATTAAAAAGAAGCGTGAAATAGTATCACCTACCCCTATTTTTAATTGCCCTGTTGTTAAATTTTTAAATTCAAGCAACTTTTCTTCACCAGCATCTAAAAGCCCTAAAGCTGAATTTGTATATTCAAAAAGAAGGCTTCCCTCTGTTGTTAATGTCACACCTTTAGGGGTTCTATTAAAAAGACGTGTACCAAGCTCATTTTCTAATTGCATCATAGCCTGACTAACAGCTGGCTGTGTCATATATAAATCTTTTGCTGCACTTGAAAAGCTATTATTTTTTGCTACAACACTAAAAACACGATATAAATCTAATTTCCCTATCATATAAGCACCTCTTATAGCTATTATATGAACTATTAATTTTACTTATATCATTAACGAGCCTTATAGTAAAATCATATGGATTTTATTTCACTTTACGCTAGATAGAATGAGGAGAGATTAAATTGGAACGTGTAATCGGTACAGTTGTAAGAGGTCTTCGTGGTCCTATTATTAACGAAGGCGATAATATTGAACAAATCGTTGTAGATACAGTGTTAAATGCTGCAAAAATTGAAGGATATGCAATCGAGGATCGTGATATTGTGACAGTAACTGAATCTGTCGTGGCACGTGCACAAGGCAACTACGCAACGATTGATGATATCGCTGTAGATGTAGCGGCTAAGTTCGGTGATGATACGGTAGGCGTTATCTTCCCAATCTTAAGTCGAAACCGCTTCGCAAACTGTTTACGAGGTATTGCTAAAGGTGTAAAAAAGGTTGTATTAATGCTAAGCTACCCATCTGATGAAGTTGGTAATCACCTTGTAGATATTGATGAGCTCGATGTAAAAGGTATTAACCCATGGACGGATACACTAAATGAGGTTGAATTCCGCGAGCATTTTGGCTATAAAAAACACACATTTACTGGTGTAGATTATATTGAATACTATAAAGAGTTAATTGAAGCAGAAGGGGCTACGTGTGAGGTTATCTTCTCTAATAATCCAAAAACAATTTTAAATTACACAAAGAGTATCTTAACGTGTGATATTCATTCACGTTTCCGCACAAAACGTATTCTAACAGCGAACGGTGCAGAAAAAGTTTACAGCCTTGATAATATTTTAGCTGAATCTATTAATGGTTCTGGTTTCAATGCTGAGTATGGTCTTCTTGGCTCAAACAAAGCGACGGAGGATAGTGTTAAATTATTCCCGCATACTTGCCAACCAATTGTGGACGGTATCCAAGCAAAAATCAAAGAAGCTACAGGAAAAACAGTAGAAGTCATGATTTATGGTGACGGCGCATTCAAAGATCCTGTAGGTAAAATTTGGGAGCTTGCAGATCCTGTTGTTTCACCTGCATTCACAGCTGGATTACACGGAACACCGAACGAGGTTAAATTGAAATATTTAGCAGACAATGATTTCGCAGACCTTCGAGGCGAAGAATTGAAAGCTGCTATTTCTGAATACATTCAAAATAAAGATGAAGATTTAACAGGTCAAATGGCTGCACAAGGAACAACACCTCGTCGTTTAACAGACCTTATCGGTTCCCTATCTGACCTTACATCTGGTTCAGGTGACAAAGGAACACCTATGATTTACATTCAAGGTTACTTCGATAATTACACGAAATAAACAAATAAAAATGAACTCTCGTACTAATGAAGAGAGTTCATTTTTTTATGGTGAGGATAACAGGAATCGAACCCGTAATCCCTGTGAAAAGGGATATGCACTCCTTGCAACTACCTCGTAATATATGATTTTTGAATGCTTGCTATAGTATTACATTGTTCTCAGTCCCTTCTCTTCTTAATTGGTTATGATTTTAATTTATTTGGCATAATTTCTTCCTGTAGCCAATGTTCACTTGTTTGAACATGTTGCGGTCTCACAAATTTCCCTAAATTATATCGGAAATCATCGTAATGGAATGAGCCAGCATTTCGAATGACATACCCCTCTTGTTCACCATCAAAGATTGATTTACCAGTAAATGTACGTTTTATCTGTCCTTCGTCAAAAATTCCTCGGTATAAAACAGGCACTGTTTCTATACCTAATTCTGCTGCAAAGGCAACCGTCTCATCCCAGCTCAAACAAACATTTTCTTCATTCCAAATACTAAACAAGTAAAAGTAGCTTGTTAATGCTTGATAATAAATAGAATGCTTTGCATAAACATTTTCACCACATAGGCGCCAGCCATCTGGAATTCGATAAGCAAAGCTTGCATGGAATGTTTTCACCCAATTTCTTGAGGGGTGATTTGCCGAATGAATACTTCTAGCATGCATATAGTCTCTGTAAAGTGTTGTACCTTCTCCATCCAACTTTTCAGTGACAACAACCTCTTTTCCAATAAAATGATTCACATTTCTAGCAACTTTATCATCATGGGTATAGCCTCTGCTCCACGGTAAATGAAAACTTCTTGGGTATTTCATGAATTTTGTCATATTTTCACTTCCTTTTCCTATTGTTTATTTGGCAAATTGATCTGCCTCACGGAAAAAATAAAGCCTTGTTAATAAATCACCATCTAATAAATGATAAATTTGGCTTCCGCCTCTATCGCCCCCATACTGGATTAACATATGAAATTGCACTAAATGAACAACCTTTAATACAAATTCCTTTTCAAAGCCCAACTCTAATAGAAAATGGCAAACCAGTTGAGCAGATACATTTTCATGCCCAAAATAACCATAACGTTGTTGCGATGGTTTATATTTTTTGCAAAATGGTTTACCGACATCATGGAACAATGCGGCTATTTGAAGAGCAAGTTTATCGCTTTCCAAATAGTACTCATTCATATACGCATACACAAAATACGTATGCTGACATAGTAAATATTGATGGAATGGGTTTTCTTGATCGAATTGATAAATTTCTTTAAAAAGTGGGACTGCTTGAAGTGTTTGAAAAAGTTCATCATAAGTGGGGTTGCTTTGTATGAGTGAAATAAACTGTTGTCGAGAAATATCATAGGGACTTGATTCATGTACAATATGCACTTCATCAAACCCTTCTCCTACTGTCGGGAATTCTAAATGCTTTCTCATTTTTTCCATCACGATTAATGGTACATGCCGCTTCCGTTGCTGATTTCTGGCTACACAAATTGAATAAGATGTATCAAAGTAATAACATACCTTTTGAGCTGTACTTGGTATTTTACGAAGTGCAAACATCCTGCGCTCCCGTTCAATATTAGTAGCATCCACAATAACAGAAAACCCTTTTGCCACTAAGCTATTCAGACGCTCATATAATGTGCGAAAGACCACACGTGATTTCTGCTTAGTTACATCACCAAACAATTCCTGTCGTATAGCGTCACTAGAAAGAACAACTGCATTCTCCCTTTGGGCTAGTTGTTTCACAAATGTACTTTTTCCACTCCCCGGCAACCCTACTGTAAAGATTACCTTCATTATTTTCACCTCCCTTCAAATGTCTATATCGTATTAAAAGAACAATCCTTTAGCCTAGATTTCTAGCAGTAAGAAAATGAAAAGACATGAGTCATGTTCCGTACTCATGCCTTCATAATTATATGAGTTTTTAACTAACTAGATAAGGGCACTTATGGACACAGTGTCCGTGCTACATTTTCAAAGTAACGAACGCCATAAATAAGCGCTTCTTCATCAATTTTAAAACGAGGATGATGTAATGGGTACGCATCACCAAACTCTCTATTATGTACCCCTATAAATTGCATTGATGAAGGAACAGCTTCTGAAAAATCTGCGAAATCCTCGGTTCCGAATATTGGTTCAGGTAATTCCTTTACACCTGATGCTCCTACAATCTCGCTAGCTATATTACGGGATAATGCCGTTAATTCTTTATCGTTTGTCACAGAAGGGCAACCTAGCTCCCATTTAATTTCTACTTTTGCATCGTGCATAAAAGCAATATTTGTAACTATTTTCTCTAAATATTTTCGTGCATCTACACGAATTTTAGCATCTAGCGAACGAATCGTTCCTCCAAGCTCTGCTGTATCTGCAATAATATTTAAAGCTGTTCCACAATGAAACTTTGCAACAGTTAAAACAGGAGCATGTGTACTTGGAACTTTGCGCGACACGATTGTTTGCAGAGCTACGACAATTTCTGAACCTATCATCAATGGATCTATGGCGACCTCTGGTGTCGATGCATGACCTCCTCGCCCATAAATTTTAATTTCAAAATCATCTGCTGCAGCAGTGAATTTACCATCTTTCATAGCAAATTGCCCTACTTCATAATCAGGACTTACATGTAGAGCAAAAGCGTAATCTACATTTTCTACAATTCCTAGTGAAACCAGCTGAGCAGCCCCTCCTGGAGTTACCTCTTCAGCATGCTGAAAAACAAAACGAATTTCTCCATTAAAATCGGTTCCACGCTCAGCCAATGCCTTTGCGGCACCAAGTAACATTGCTGGATGAGCATCATGACCACACGCATGCATAACACCTGGATTCTTCGACTTAAAGGGCAAATCTGTTTCTTCTTCAATCGGTAAAGCATCAATATCGGCTCGAAGTAAAATCGTATGCCCTTTACCGTCTGTTTTTGTCCCTTTTAAAAAGGCACATACACTTGTTTCTGTTAAACGCTTCACCTCTAAATGTGGAAACGTTATTAATTGATCATAAATGTATTGAGCTGTTTTATACTCTTGATGTGATAATTCAGGATGCATATGCAAATGTTGACGCCACTTAATAACCTGTTGTTTTAAATTTACTGTTTCAATCAATTTAAACACCCCTATTATATATTCTATTAAAACGGTCCATAGTTCATGAGATGAGCAATGACTAACAAACTAATCGCTAAGCCTGTCTGTATCAGAAAATAAGGAAATACCCACTTAACCCACTTTGAAAATGGAATGCCTGCTATTGCTAATCCCGCTAATAAAACGCCACTTGTGGGAATTACCATATTCGAGATACCATCGCCAAACTGGAAAGCCAATACTGCTGTTTGTCTAGTTACACCGATTAAATCTGCTAAAGGTGTCATTATCGGCATTGTTAACGCTGCTTGTCCACTCCCAGATGGTACTAAGAAATTTAAGCAAAGCTGAAGTAAAAACATTCCTACCGCGTTAATCGAAGCAGGGAGCACACTTACAGTATTCGAAACAAAATGAAGAATGGTATCAATTAATCCTCCATTTGTAGTAATCACCAGAATTGTTTGCGCAAATCCAATGATCAATGCCCCTTCCACCATATCTCGAGCACCAGAAATAAAACCTTCAGCCATTTTATTCGGACCAATTTTACAAATAATCGACATGATAATGCTACTTAGTAAAAAGACTCCGCCAATTTCACTTATATACCACTGAAATTTTATTACCCCTACAATCAATGCTACAAAATTCGCCAAAAGCACCAGTAACGCTAGCAAATGTCGTGGACTCATCTTAAAGTCCAAATCAATTTTAATGCTTTCTTCACGTTTAAACTTTCCGTAGATTCCTTTCGATGGATCACTCTTCACTTTTTTTGCATGTCTGTAAATATAAAGTACAGTCAAAATATAAAACACAATGAATACCACTATTCGATATGACATCCCTGAATACATTGGAAGCTCTGCAATGGTTTGTGCTACACCGATGTTAAAAGGATTTGTAATACCTGAGGTAAAGCCCGTTGCTAAGGTACCTAGCATTACGATGGCAAAGCCAGTAATCGCATCCATTCCGAGCGCCATCGTTAACGGGATAATTATAGCTATATATACAAGCGTATCTTCTGCGGAACCAATTAGTGTTCCTAAACTAGCAAATATTAAAACTAGAATAGGGATTAATACGTATTCTTGTCTTCCAAACTTTGAGGCCATAACCTTAATAAAAGAATCAATCGCCCCTGTCTTTTGCATAATCCCTAAAGCTCCACCGAATAAAAAGACGAATAAGATAATGGAAGCACCTTCAAGCATCCCCAAATGCACACTATTAAATATTTCAAGAAAACCAACAGGATTTGAACTAATATATTGAAAGGATTCTGGATCTACAACCATTCTTCCATTACTCTCGACTCTTTCATACTGACCTGCTGGTAAAATATAGGTCAATAAAGACATAACTAAAATAATAATAAACATTAATACAAATGCATTAATTCCTTTTATGCGTGGTTCATCTATCTTTTTTTCTTGCTGCAGGTTTACCATAACTTTCTCCCCCTAACAATTATTTTCTTTAATCTTTGAACCGAGACATAGGGCAAAATATCAATGAATTACTTTCTTAGAAACTCCAAATTTCCATTCAACGGAAAAACATTCCGATTAACGGAAACTTTATACAAAGAATAAAAAATAGAAATGAAAATGTCAATATTTTTTGATAATTCCGTCAAATTATTTTTTACTACCTCAATAAATGATGAAAAACAAAAAATAATAATAATTTCTTCAAAAATAGGAATAATGTGTGTGATTTCTACATATAAAAAAGACTGCTCCACCTATTTGTGGACCAGCCTTTATCGTTATAATTCTATGTTCTTTATATTATTATTATAGCATAAATTTACAATAATTTCTAGACTATACTTCTTTCCGAAGTAGATGTATGATAAATTTCCTGTTTCAATCCCCCCATATCACCTGCGTTTGAATACTCTCACTTTATTCAAAGGGTGGTTGGACAACCAGTTAAAAAAGTATCACAATTACCTTCTTCTCACCATCTATAGAGGTGAGGGTTACTGTCAAAGGAAGCGAATAACTATGGAGAGGAATGTGAGTAAACGTTGGAAAATCAAAAAGAATGGCTAGAAGAAAAGCATCACCTTGAGGATTCTTTAAACATCATTGTTCACAAAATTAAAGAGTTACAGCACAAAGAAAAAGGCTTTAAAGAAAATGCTGTCGCCTTAAAGAAATCCTTTTGGAACGATGTTAGAGTCAATTTAGATACTGCTGAGGATGTCGACGAAACCTTTTTTGCAATTAAGCAACAGGCGGAGCTTTTATCTGACTCAGAGCTTGCACGGGAACGTGCAATTCGCAACGTGAAGGTGTATGAACGTTTACAACAGTCACCCTATTTTGCTCGTATTGACTTTTTACAAAATGGTCAACAAGACCCTTTAAAAATTTATATAGGTGTAGCCACATTATTGGATAAACAGGATGAAAATATCGTCATTTTTGACTGGCGAGCGCCTATATCAAGTATGTATTATGATTACACACCTGGCGATGCTTCCTACGAAACGTTAGGTGAAGAAATTCATGGAGAAATGCTGTTAAAACGGCAATTTATTATTAAAAATGGTCAACTACAATCCATGTTTAACACAGGCCTTACAATTGGTGATGACTTATTGCTTGATATCCTTGCACAAAATGCAAATGAGCATATTCGTAGTATTGTTGCAACAATTCAAGCAGAACAAAATAAGATTATTCGCCATGTAAATTCACGCTATCTTATCGTTGAGGGCGTTGCAGGTAGTGGCAAAACAGCTGTAGCCTTACAGCGGGTAGCCTATCTATTGTATCGTTATCGTGATGAAATGACTGCCGATCAAATTTTGCTAATTACACCTAATCAACTTTTTAATCAATATGTTCATTCAGTCTTACCTGATTTAGGTGAAGACAATATGCAGCAATTAACGTTTATAGAATATGCTGAAAAACGATTAGGTAGACAGTTTCAATTGGAATATCCTTATGAGCAACTTGAAGACCTGTTAACAGAAAAAGATAGTGCTCATTATCAAACAAAATTAAGCATCATTTCTTTTAAAGCGAGTCTTGCTTACAAACATTTGATGGATCAATATGTTAGTTATTTATCCCATAAAGATTTGTTATTTAAAAATATCGTTTTTCGTGGAGAACGAATTATTACTGCAAAAGAAATTAATGAATACTTTTATTCTTTCCCTTCCACCATGTCGATACCGGATCGCCTACAATTAGTAAAAGAATGGTTATTGCAACAACTAACAAAATTGGAAAAGGCCGAACGTACAAAGGAATGGGTAGAAGAAGCAACTGAGCTATTAGATAAAGAAGACTACTCCAAATCTTATAGTGAGCTTTTATATGAGGGACGCTATACTGAAAACTCATTTGATGATTTTGATCAAGAACGCTCTAAATTAGCGAGACAAATTGTCAAAAAACACTTTAAACCATTACGTAACTCCGTTAGCCAGTTAAAGTTTGTCCATATATTGGGTACGTATCGACAGCTCTTTGATTTGAATAGTTCTATTAACAAGGATTTACAGCACCTTATGCCAGAAAATTGGGGGGATATTTGTCAGCAAACACTCCCTAATTTAGCAAAGCGTTTGATTGCCTACGAGGATGCTGCGCCATTTTTATACTTACAGGACAAAATTGAAGGACAGCAGACCAATAGGATGATCCGTCATGTGTTAATTGATGAAGCACAAGACTATTCGCCTTTCCAACTGACTGTTTTACAGCAGTTATTTCCAAAAGCACGTATGAGCATTTTAGGTGATGGTCATCAAACGATTCACCCGCATACCTTTAATAATCCTTCCCTACTCGACCCTCAATTATATGGTGAGCAGGCAGAAAAAATGATTTTAACGAAAAGCTATCGTTCGACAAAGCAAATCATTCAACTCACTTCCAAAATTTTGAATGATGGTAGTGAGGTAGAAGCATTTAACCGAACTGGCCCTGAACCATCGATTACTATCGTGCCAAATGAACTCGAATTAATGGATCAAATTATTCAAAACATCCACCATTTATCTACCAAATTTGAAACAATTGCTGTCATCTGTAAAACTGCAGCCGAATGCTCTGCTGTTTACAAACAATTAAACAATCGAGTAGATATTCAATTGATCAACCATAATACGAAGCAATTTAAAAAGGGTATTTTATTACTTCCAGCTTATATGGCGAAAGGCATCGAATTTGATGCGGTAATCATCTATAATGCATCTGCCGCTAATTACTCAAGAGAAAGCGAACGGTACTATTTTTATACAGCCTGTACAAGAGCTATGCATGAATTGCACATTTATTCCATCAACAAATTAACCTATTTCCTTCAATAATAGGGATCAGGAGAATCTGTAAATAACAGATCCTCCTGTCATGTTGTTGAAAAAGGATCATGTCACTAGCAGAAAAAGACCTTTTAGCAAGATGAGGGGTTGATTTCCGTTCCGCCAGTGTCCTTTCCAGGGGGCGTCCGAGGAGCCGCTTCACTCACTTACGTTCGCTCCAGGGTCTCCTCTGTGACGCTCAATCCCCTAGGAGTGACGCTGGCTCCACTCCAATCAACCATTCTACAAAAGTGTCTTTGCTTTATCTTTCATACTGGCCGTAGCGAACAAAATATATCATTATTTGTATTATTAGAGAATCAATAGACTCTTATTTTCAATGTGGAGAAGTAATGCATGACAACACCGCTCTATAAAGAGTAGTGAACACCTTTACTAAAAAGAACCATTTTTATGTATTGGAGTGGAAGGCTACTTGACTCCCGTGGGATAGCGAGACAGGCGAGCCCCTGCACGGAGCGGTAGCGGAGGAAGCGGCTCGGCGCTCGCCCACAGGAAAGCAAGTAGCCTGCAACGGAAATCCATTTCTACCTTTCAATTGACTGTTTTGTTTTTCAACACTAAGAACAGGAAAATCTGTAAATAACAGATCCTCCTGTTCTCCATGCTGTCTTTATATATAGAACGTATAATCTTCTGGAATGACACGTTTTAAAAATTTCTTTGTGCGCTCCTCTTTTGGGCTGACGAAAATATCATGAGGGTTGCCTTCCTCTACAACAACTCCTCCATCCATGAAAATTACACGATTGGCTACATCTTTGGCAAAGCCCATTTCGTGTGTCACCACAAGCATTGTTGTACCTTCAGCAGCAATATTTTTCATGACCTGTAGAACCTCACCTACTAATTCAGGGTCGAGTGCGGACGTTGGTTCATCAAATAAAATAATATCAGGATTCAATGCTACTGCGCGTGCAATACCAACACGTTGCTGTTGACCCCCTGACAACTGACTTGGATAGGCATTATATTTTTCTGTTAACCCTACCTTATCAAGAGCCTTTTTACCAATTTCCACAGCCTGTGCCTTCGGAATTTTACGTCCAATGATTAACCCTTCCGTTACATTTTCTAATGCCGTTTTATTTGTGAATAGATTATAGTTTTGGAAGACAAATGCCACACGCTGGCGAATTGCATGTACATCTTTTTTCTTTACATGTTGAAAATCAACTTGAATCTCTCCAAATGTCGCATGGCCTTGATCAGCCTTCTCTAAAAAATTGATACAACGTAATAATGTTGTTTTTCCTGAGCCACTGGGGCCTAAAATAACAACAACATCCCCTTTATCAATAGCTAAATCAACACCCTTTAAAATTTCATTGCCACCAAATGATTTATGAATATTTTTAATTTCTAACATGCTCGTTCACCCCTTAGGCATTTGCCATTTTGTATTTGCTTAAATATTTTTCATAGCGCTTAAACAAGTATTCAACCGTGCTACATAAAATTAAGTACACGATAAAGATATCCAGATAGGCTTCCACATAATTGTAGCCAACGTTTGCGGCTACTTTTGCCTTCAGCGTAATTTCAGGAAGCGACATTGCATAGCCTAGAGACGTAGCTTTAATGAGATTAACCGTAGCTGTACAAATATTTGGCAATGCCACTACTAATGCTTGTGGAATGATAATTCGAGTATATGCTTGGAATGTTGTCAATCCCACTGAGTGAGCTGCCTCTAATTGTCCCTTTTCAATCGTACTTAACGCAGAACGAAAAACCTCTATTAAAATCGCTGTTGAACTGAATGCAAACACAATAAACGCATACCAAATTGGATTGATTTTATAAATATCATAAGCAATATGATATTTTTCAAAAATAATTTTTAACATTAACGGTATACTGCTATAGATAATAAAAATTTGTATAATAATCGGCGTTCCTCGTACAAAAGAAACATATATTTTTGCTAG
Organism: Lysinibacillus sp. FSL K6-0057; assembly: GCF_038630885.1. NCBI lineage: Bacteria > Bacillati > Bacillota > Bacilli > Caryophanales > Bacillaceae > Lysinibacillus > Lysinibacillus sp. FSL K6-0057. The sequence goes on from NZ_CP152047.1 coordinate 4,960,578, forward strand.
ATGATGGATAACTGGAATTTTATTAATCCTAGTTAGTGCCAGCAAAAATCCAAGTGGCAAAGCTATCGCCAAAGCAACAACTGTGACAAGGAGTGCGATAGGAACACCAGATAATGCTACGAAAAATGTTTCAAGTAAAAATTGATAATTCACATTCACGCCTCCTTAAGTTGTTTCTAAGGTCTTCTTACCCTTACCAAATATTTTTTCTAACATAGTAAATATTTTTTCTATAATAATAGATAGCACCCAATAAATAATAGCCAATGCAATATAAATTTCTAAAGCATGCGCATTGATGTTACTCGCAATAATTAAATTCGCCTTACCTACAATATCAATTAAACCGATTGTATAAGCGAGCGCACCTTCTTGTAATAAAGCAATCATGCCATTGCCAAAGTTCGGCAAAGCTACGACCAGGGCCTGTGGAAAAATAATTCGACGATAGGCTTGGAACGGTGTTAGCCCCACACTAACAGCTGCTTCAAACTGCCCTTTTGGAATAGCTAAGTAGGCGGATCGTATCACCTCAGACATTATTGCTGCGAATTGTAAGGTGAATGTGACGACAACAAATATGGCCGTTTCAATTGAGTGGAGATTAAGACCAACATTTTCTGCTAATGCTGGGACCCCATAATAGACAAGAAATAACAAAACAATGGATGGTGTACAACGCATAATCGTTGTATACAGATTAGCGAATTTAATAAGCCACTTCACTGAAGATAGCTTAGCTGCCGCCAACAATAAGCCAAATAGGGTACCTAAGATAATGGAGGACCCTGCAACTAAGAACGTAATTTTTAAAAATGGCAATAACACTGGAATTGCGTTCCAAATGTAGGTTGCATCAAAATATTTATCCATTTCCTCACCAACTTTTGTTTTTATGAATAAAGACTGCTGAGCTTTACTGACTCAACAGCCTTATAATTCGTTCCGTTATAAACTAACGATTTACATTTTCCAGTACTTCAAATAAATCACGGCCATAGAATTTTGTACTTAATTCATTTGTTTTCTTTTGTTCTTTAACCTGAGCTATCGCTTTATCATAAGCGTCAGCAAATTCCTGCTCTTTTTTATTGAACAGTGGCCATGTTTTAATAACAGCAAATTCGTTATAGACAACATCATCTTTTAGGTTATAATATGGGCCATCTTCTGCAAGTACTTGTTGTTTAAATGGTCCTTCAATCATGACACCACCATCAACACGACCTTCATTTACCCACTGCACTACATCGACTGTAAATGCGTCACCAGCTTCAAGCTTTACTTTATTATCTGGATTTGCCGTATTATACTCATCAATAATTGTATATTGAGCATTATTTGCAGCAATTGGTGCCAATGAATAGCCCTTTTTGGCAAAATCCGCTAATGTTTTCACACCTTCATCCTCTTTACGTAAAACTAGACCAGCGCTACTTAAACCTAAAAATTCCTTTGGGAAAATAAACTTCTCTGTACGCTCCTGTGTAAAGAATGCATTTTTAACCCCTACTTGATATTTCCCTTGCTCTACACCAATTAACAAATCATCACTTGTTGTACCTACATACTCAAATTCATAGTCAGGTAATAACTCATCTACTAATTTCATTACTTCGACATCATAACCTGTTGGATTTCCATTATCGTCGATGTAACTAATAGGCTTTGACGCTTGATCGTAGGCAATCTTTACTGTACGAACCTTTTCACCATTACCTGAATCTTTATCTGCAGATTCTCCTGAATTACAACCTGTTAATAATGCTATAGATGCCAAACCAATCGCTGCAAATTGAAATATCTTATTCTTCTTCATATGTCATTTCTCCTTATTTTTCACGTAATGTAATGATTAATTTTCAGTTAATTTCTGGTGTTCAATAGCGGCAGTCGCTAATTTAATAATCGTCATATCATCCATCGGTGGATTATGAAGTCCCGCACGAACGTTACGATAATAGCGTTGTAATGGATTAGATAGCTGCAAGCTTTTTGCCCCTACAACACGCATCGCTTTATCGACTATATCTATTGCCATGTTTGTGACAGTATGTTTCGCAACAGCCATTTCATTTGTTATTAATCCACGTCTAGCTGGGTCATCGTAAGCCTCGGCCACTCCATATAAGACAAATCGTGCTTGATGGAGCTTTAATTCAATATCCCCTAAAAGCTGTTGTACATTTGGCAATGTACTTATTGGAGCATTCAAGCTATTCGGTTGATGATGATTGGCAAAATGGATAGCATAATCACGAGCAGCTTGTGCAATGCCTAAGTATGTTGCTGGGATATGAAGTATCCAGCCATTTATCTTGCCACCACTCGGGTGACTTGGTAACTCTACTAAATGCTCTGTTGCCACAATGACATCTTTTAACACAAGGTCATGGCTGCTTGTGCCCCGCATTGCAGACATTTCCCAATTCTCCTCAATGGATAGACCTACTGAATCCTTATGAATCAGGAAGAAACCAACTTGCTGCTTTTCTTCAATCCAAGCGGAAGTAAGGAAATAATCTAGCACTGGGGATGCAGTCGTAAAGATTTTGCGCCCATTTAATAACCAGCCATCTTTTGTAGAAATGGCATTTGTTCCTGGTCGCCCCCCTCGTGTTGGGCTACCTGTTGCTGCCTCACTAACAGCTCTATTAATCATGGCACCTCTCTTTATTTCTTCAGCGAACGCTGTTAATAGCTCGTCACTCCATAGCTTAGTTTCATATATTTCTCCGACAACGCCTAATGTCCATCCAAGGGAAAGAGAAGCATTCTCGTCATAGCTTGCTAGCGTTTCTTGTACAAGGACCATATCATAGACAGATAAGCCTTCTCCGCCATATTGTTTCGGTAAAGTGAGTTGCGGATAGCCTATTTGCAAAAGTAACCGATGTGCTTCAAACGGAAAACGAGATTGTTCATCTACCTCAACAGCCTCTGCCTTGATTGGCTCAGCAATAGTAGCTAGCTGATCTAACCAAAATCGTTGTCGCTCAGTTTTTACAAATAAATTCTTCAAATGAATCTCCTTCTTCCTAATATATATAAATCATATAAATTTACTAAGAATTGATAATGAAAAAAAATCTCTGGCTACATAATGTAGTTGAGATACTATTTGGTACTGAATTTTCTGATTCGTTGACACTTATAATACTTTTCGCATTAGAAAATGTCAATGGGTGAAATTCAAGTTTTTTTGTAAGTTTAATATGTATTATAAAGTTTCAACTTTTACCTTTGATTTATGCACCAAGCTTTGCTTACAACATATGCTAAGACTAATGAAAGAGGTGCATAGATGACTAATAATATAAATTCTCCACAAAACGGTGGAATCATAACCCATTCGGCTCCACAGGTTATTCAAACTAAGTTTGGAGATATTAATGGTGATGGTTTTTTTGAAACCATTTTTTTAATGGGCACTAAACAGCCAGATAGTCCTTTATGGAGAAACCTAACACTGACTATTTTTTATGGGCAAACACGTCAAATGGAACAACTTCCACTGCAACAAAATATGGGCTATAATCCGACTATTTTTTTGGGCGATTTTACTGGTAATCATGTTGAGGATATTCTAGTTGTGTCTGATACAGGGGGTAGCGGTGGAATTGTTAATGGTGAGATTTTTTCCTCCATCAACAATCAAGTTCGTTCCATCTTTGATGCAGAGTCTTTTAATAACAAACTTAAATATAACGTCAATTATGTAGATCATTACAAGGCTGTTGTTCGGAGTTTCATTCCTGCTATAAAATACACAATCGATTTACAGTATAAAGGGGCTGATTACTTAGCAGAAATTTATAATCCAGACGGTACCTTAAAGCAACCGATTGAAGGCTGGGTAGATCCTTTTGGTGGACTATATCCTGTTGATTATGACCGAGATGGAACATATGAAATTTTAGGGTATCAAGAAATTGCAGGTAGATATCATGCTGATGGATTAGGCTATGTACAAAATATTTTAAAATGGAATGGCCATGAATTTATAATAGATCGGCAAACGGTTGGGATTTTTGGAGAGGATTTATCCTAGACGTCAAATCTAAATACTAAATAACATCAAAGCTGGAATCTGCTCATTTTCACTTAATAATCTAACAAAAAACAAGCAGATTCCGTTATTTACATTTATTTTTCAACTAAGGCAAAATAGTTATTTTCAGGGTCAGCAAAGTTAAAAACTCTACCCATTGGCATCATTACTAGGTCCCCTACTTTAATGCCCTTTGCCTGAAAATCTTGGTACATCTCTTCAATTTTATCAGCGTAAAACATAATAGAAGGTGTTCCTAAATTTAGCTCAGGCTGCATTTTAGCAATCATTTCTTTGTTATGAAGTACAAAGGATGTTTGAGCTTCCTTGGTTGGTGCAATTTCAATCCAGCGCATACCTGCCTCTTCCTGTTCAGAAATAACAACAAAACCTACTTTTTCTGTCCAAAACTTCACGGCCATATCTTGATCATTAACATATAGCATTACTTGTCCAATTTGATGAATCATGACTTCATTCCCTCCTCTTTTGAGCATTAGTATACATCAAAAAGTAGCTTTATATAGCTTCTATGGAATTCAATTTAGGGAACTTTCGAACAATTGACAATAATATATATTACTATCAAATAATTAATTCAAAGTACTTAACTTTTTCTTTATTTCTGATAGAATGAGTATTATTTACCTTCTAGGGAAAAGTATAGAATAAAAATATTATGTGAGGATAATACAATTGAAACAACTAAGTTTAAGAAAAAAGCTTATTTTTTCGTTTTTAGCCATGCTTCTCATCCCAACACTATTAATTGGAATAGTTTCTTACCAAAGTGCTGAACAGCAGATTTCAGAGGAACAACACGCAAGTGCAACTGAAAGTGTGCGTATTCTTAATTCCAATATTACAACTATGATTAAACCCAAGTTGAAAGATGTACAATATTTTTCACAAAAATTTAGTAAAGCCTACTTTCAAGATGATAGCAGTTTAGAACTTAAATCTTTATTAAGTGAATATGTAAATATGCACCCTGAAGTAGAGCTGATATACATTGGTACTGCTGAAGGCAAACTGTTTGACCAGCCTGTTCAAGAGTATCCTGATGGCTTCGACCCTCGGACAAGGCCTTGGTATAAGCAGGCTTTAGATAATAATGGAAAGACCTCAATTACTGCACCCTATGTTACACAATCTACAGGTGACATTGTCATTACAATCACTCAGGCTTTACCAGATGGTTCTGGGGTTTTAGGATTAGATCTAAATATTTCTACATTAAGTGATATTACGAATAATATACGTATTGGAGAAACGGGCTTCGCTTCTCTTTTAGATAGTAATAAAATTTACATTGCCCAGCCAGATAAAGCAAGTGGTACAGAGGCAACTGAAAGCTACATTACAAAAATTTATGAGCAAGAAAGCGGCACTGTCATTGAAAGAGACCGTCACTTACAATTTGTTACGAATGAGCTAACGGGTTGGAAGGTAATTGGTACAATGTTTACGGCGGAAGCTGCAAAAGCTGCTGCCTCCACATTGAATATAAATTTGATTATCATTGTTGTTTCCATTGTCGTTGGCGTTATTTTTATGCTCTTCATGATAAAGTCTATTGTTAACCCAATTAATCGACTGAAGCAAAGTGCGTTGAAAATTAGTAACGGTGATTTAACGGAGTTTATTGAAATTCATTCTAAAGATGAAATTGGTCAGCTTGGAGAAGCCTTTATCGCTATGAAAGTTAGCTTAAAAAAACTAATTCGTAATGTCGATCAAAGCTCACAACATGTCCAAACATCCGCTCAAAATCTATCTGCCAATGCAGAACAAAATATTGCTGCCTCAGAGCAAGTGGCGGATGCCATGCAACAAATGGCAATTAGTACAGAAAAACAAACAACAGGTATTGACCAGAATGCCATTTCAGTTGAAGAAATTGCTAAAGGCGTTGTAGAAGTTGCAGACAGTTCCATGCAGGTTTCTGATTTATCTAGCCATGCGATCCAATTGGCTGAAGAAGGCGGACAATCTGTCGAACAAACTGTGCAGCAAATGAATTCTATTCATGAGTCCGTTACGCAATCAGATACAATGATTAAAGCACTCTATGACCGCACGAAAGAGATCGGTTCCATTTTAGAAATGATTAGTGCTATTTCAGACCAAACAAATTTACTTGCTCTAAATGCGGCTATTGAAGCAGCTAGAGCAGGAGAACATGGCAAAGGCTTCTCAGTAGTGGCGGATGAAGTGCGCAAATTAGCAGAGCAATCTCATCAATCAGCAGAGCAAATTTCCGCGCTCATTACTACTATTCAGCAGGATACAGCAAAATCTGTACAGACCATGGTCAAAGCGTCGACAGATGTTCAAGACGGCTTACAATTGACAGAAGAAACGAGAAAGAAATTCGCGAGTATAATTGAAAGCCTACGAAACATCGCGCCGAAAATGGAGGATATTTCTGCATCAGCTCAAGAGATGTCAGCAGTGGTGGAAGAAGTCTCAGCAACTGCTATTGAACTATCAGATCACGCAAAATTAAATGCTGCTGCTACAGAAGAAGTTGCCGCTTCCACGGAACAAACCTTATCTTCAATGCAAGATATGGCTTCATCAGCCAAAACTCTACTTGATATGGCTGATGAATTGCAGGGCTATGTGAATCGTTTTAAATATTAATACTCTTCTAGATCTGAGTTCAAGTTAGTATTGAACTCAGATTTTTTAGTGTTGAAAAACAAAACAGTCAATTGAAAGGTAGAAATGGATTTCAAACAAAGTGAAGGTGTTCACTACTCTTTATGAAGGGGTGTTGTCACTCATCCCTCTTCACATTGAAATTAAGAGCCTTTCCTCTCTCTGTACTACAGATAATGACTATTTTGTTCACTGAAGCTAGTATGAAAGATAAGGAAAAGACACTTTTGCAGAATGGTTGATTGGAGTGGAGCCAGCGTCACTCCTTGGGATTTAGCGTCACAGAGGAGACCCTGGAGCGAGCGTAAGTGAGTGAAGCGGCTCATCGGACACCCCTTGGAAAGGACGCTGGTGGAACGGAAATCAACCTCTCGCCTTGCAAAATTGCTTTTCTGTAGTTGACATCATCTTTTTTATTCAAAGGCAAATACAAAATAAGATATTTTTCTACAAATAATGCCGTAGCATAACTTTATTTTCCAGATTTTTCAGAAAATTGTGTTGATTATTATTCATTTTCCTCTTAGAATCAGATTAAACATTTGAACGACTTAGGAGACTACTAGTAATAAAACCAATCCAGTAATTAGTTGTATTACAATTGAATAATGTCGTTAAAGGAGGAAAACTATATGAAACGAATTAGTTTAAGAAAGAAACTCATCTTTGCATTTTTAGTCATACTTCTCATTCCCGCACTTTTAATCGGGTATACCTCCTTTAAAAGTACCAAAAACCAAATTTTAGAAGAGCAGCAAGCAAGCGCCAAGGAAAGTGTGCGTATGCTTAATAGTAATATTACCAATACAATTGCTCCTAGAGTTCATGATATCGAATATTTTGCCAAGAAAATAAATGAATCTTATTTACAAGATGATAAAAAAGCTGAATTGAAAACTCTTTTTCAGGAATATGTAAATACACATCCAGAAGTGGAGCTGCTATATATAGGGACTGCGGATGGTCGAATCATTGATGAACCCGTCCATGACTATGCAAGTGATTATGATCCTCGGAAACGACCTTGGTATATAGAAGCCCTTGATAATAAAGGTCAAGTATCCATCACTTCTCCCTATATTTCAAAATCAACAAATAACATTGTTGTTACAGTCATGCAAACTCTTCCTGATGATTCGGGTGTAATTGCCATAGATTTAAATATCTCTCTTCTAAGTGCGCTGACAGATCAAACGCGTATTGGAGAAACTGGTTTTGCCTCTCTGTTAGATAATAATAAGCTCTATATTGCACAAAAGGGTAAGGAAAGTGGCTCAGAGGCAACAGAAGAATATGTTTCAAAGCTTTACGAAAAGCAGGAAGGTAGTATTACTGAAGGTGACCGTCATTTACGCTTTGAAACAAATGAAATCACAGGTTGGAAGATAATCGGTACAATGTTCATTGCAGAGGCTACTAATGCTGCTACCGCAACTTTTACTATTACATTACTCATTATTGGTATTTCTATTATCGTAGGGATTATCTTTATGCTCTCTATGATTAAATCTATTGTTAACCCTATTAAACAACTACAGCAGAGTGCTCTGAAAATTAGTGAGGGTGATTTGACGGAGTATATTGATATTCATACGAAAGATGAAATAGGACACCTTGCTGAAGCATTTATCTCAATGAAGGTTAGCTTAAAAAAGCTAATTCGCAATGTTGATCAAAGCTCACAACATGTTCAAACCTCTGCACAAGGTCTTTCAGCAAACGCAGAGCAAAATATTGCTGCATCTGAGCAGGTTACAGAGGCTATGCAACAGGTTGCTATTAGTACTGAAAAACAAACAACAGGAATCGATCAAAATGCTGTTTCTATTGAGGAGATTGCAAAGGGCGTTGTAGAAGTAGCAGATAGCGCACTACAAGTTTCAGACCTATCCAGCCAAGCCATCCAATTAGCGGAAGAAGGTAGTCAATCTGTTGAGCACACTGTTAATCAAATGGTTTCCATCCATGATTCTGTGGCTCAATCCGATATGATGATTAAATCCCTGTTTGATCGAACAAAAGAAATAGGCTCCATTATAGAAATCATTAGCGCTATTTCAGATCAAACGAATCTTCTTGCTCTTAATGCTGCTATTGAAGCTGCAAGAGCTGGTGAACATGGTAAAGGCTTTGCAGTTGTAGCAGATGAAGTGCGTAAATTAGCTGAACAATCTCATCAATCAGCAGGGCAAATTTCTACTCTTATTACAGGTATACAACAAGATACAGCTAAATCTGTACAAACGATGACAAAAGCTTCAGCAGACGTTCAACAAGGTTTACAGCTATCTGAGGACACGAAAAAGAAATTTACAAGTATCGTTGAAAGCCTTCGAGAAATGGCTCCGAAAATGGAAGATATATCAGCTTCTGCACAAGAAATGTCTGCCGTTGTAGAGGAAGTATCCGCAACTGCTATTGAACTGTCAGACCATGCAAAACTAAACGCAGCTGCATCTGAAGAAGTTGCCGCTTCAACGGAGCAAACATTATCCTCCATGCAAGAAATCGCCTCTTCTGCTAAAACATTACTCGATATGGCAGATGAATTACAAGGCTATGTAGATCGTTTTAATTACTAAATAAGAAAGCACGATGATACTTGGTTTAGCCCTATCATCGTGCTTTTTATCATGCTATTTAATTATTCATTTACCTCATGGCTAAATTGCCATTCAACGCCAAATTTATCTGTAAGTGAGCCGTAACATTTGCTCCAAAATGTTTCTTGAAGCTCCATTCTCACTTTACCACCATCTTTAAGCTTATCAAATGCTTGACGCATTTGCTCTTCATCATCGGATACAACAGCTAATGTGACATTATTCCCAGTGGAAAATGGCATGCCTGGAAATGTATCTGAGAACATAATTCTACTACCAAATACAGAAAGTCGTGTATGCATGACCAGATCTTTTGCTTCTTCTGGTAATGGATAATCTGGATTTTGTGGTGTCTCTCCAAACGTCATAATTTCAGCCTTGTCCGTATTAAAAACGTATTCATAAAACGCTACTGCCTCTCGACAATTTCCATTAAAATTTAAATAAACCTCTACTGCCATTTCCAACACTCCTTTGTCATTTTTTGAAGCAATTCTATTGTACATGGATTACAAATCATAACACAAATTATAACTAGAATAATTCATCTTCAAACTAAGCTTGCTTCTCTACTTTTTAAATTTTTTATTTATTTTCGCAAAAGCTTTGACATTTACTCAAAAATCATGTAAATTACCAAATGGCGAACAATTTAAATTAAATCTTAAAAAATATTCGTATTTTAGGAGTGTATATAATGGATAACGTATTTGACTATGAGGATATTCAATTAATTCCCGCAAAATGTATTGTAGAAAGTCGTTCAGAATGTGATACTTCAGTTACTTTAGGTGGACACACATTTAAACTTCCAGTAGTACCTGCAAATATGCAAACAATTATCGATGAAAATCTAGCTAAGAAACTTGCTGAAAACGGTTACTTTTATATCATGCACCGTTTCCAACCAGAAACTCGTCGAAACTTTATTCAAGAGATGCAAGGAAATGGCTTAATTGCTTCTATCAGCGTTGGTGTAAAAGAAGAGGAATATACATTTATCGAAGAATTAGCAGTTGCTAATTTGGTACCTGATTTTATTACAATTGATATTGCACATGGTCATTCAAATGCTGTTATTCGTATGATTCAACATATTAAAAAGCATTTACCAAACAGCTTTGTCATTGCAGGTAACGTAGGGACACCTGAAGCGGTGCGTGAGCTTGAAAATGCTGGTGCAGACGCTACGAAAGTTGGGATTGGACCAGGTAAAGTATGTATTACTAAAATCAAAACAGGTTTTGGTACTGGTGGCTGGCAACTAGCTGCATTACGTTGGTGTGCAAAGGCTGCTACAAAACCAATCATTGCTGATGGTGGTATTCGTACACATGGCGATATCGCTAAATCTGTACGTTTTGGTGCTTCAATGGTAATGATCGGTTCATTATTTGCTGGTCATGAAGAATCACCTGGTGAAACAATCGAAATCGAAGGTAGAACAGTGAAGGAATACTTTGGCTCTGCTTCTGAATTCCAAAAAGGCGAACGTAAAAACGTCGAAGGTAAGAAAATGTACGTTGAACATAAAGGTAGCATCAAAGATACTTTAATCGAGATGCAACAAGATTTACAGTCATCTATTTCTTATGCTGGTGGCACAAAGCTAGAGGCTATTCGAAATGTTGATTATGTAATCGTGAAAAACTCTATTTTCAACGGAGATAAAGTGTACTAATTAGTGTATACCCGCTAACATCACCCCAATCAAGAGCCACTTACTCTTGATTGGGGTGATTTTTTGGAGACCTATCTCTTTTAATGTGATGAATTAAAATATGGTATTTATTTTCAGAATTTTCTATTTTATTAAAAAACTATATATTATAATAGAACTATATTGAAGTAATGAAGGGACGGAGGTTGTTTCTAATGAAGTCAGTACGTAATAAACTTGTTAGTCTTGCCATTATAGTTATTCTACTATCAACAGGACTAGTTGGAACCGTCAATTATATTGTGGTGAAAGGAGAACTCGATCAGGTAGGTCGAGATAGTCTTAAAAATGGCACACTTGGCATACTTGAATTAATTGCACAGTTAGACACTCAAGTTCAAAATGGGAAAATAACGCTAGAGGAAGCTCAGGAAAGTGCAAGAACACAGATTGTTGGTAAAAAAATTGAAGATAATAAACGATCCATCGATAATCCTGTCAAATATGGAGATAATTTTTATTTCTATGCTTTCCAAGATAGCGGTATGGTTGAAACCCATCCATCTCTTGAAGGACAAGATATTTCAGATTTACAAACAGGTGATGGACGCTATTTTGTAAGAGAAATGATTGAAGCAGCAAAAGCCGGAGGAGGATATGTACGTTATGATTGGGCTCTTCCCTCAAACCCTGAAATAGTTGCGCCTAAAATTACTTATGTGGAAATGGACAAGCATTGGGGTTGGATTATAGCAGCTGGTACATACGAAATGGACTTTAATGCAGGTACTAATAATGTTTTATATTACACACTGGGTATGACAATCCTTGCAACGATTATTGGTGTATCACTCTTCTGGTTCTTCTCTGGACGAATGACAACCTATATACGAAAAATTATGGTGATCACATCTGATATTGCTAAAGGCAAGCTAACTGGTGATGACATACCTGTTACTACAGAGGATGAACTAGGCATACTAGCTAGTAACGTGAATAATATGAAACATAGCTTGCATGAAATGGTCAACAACACAAAGGATAGTGCATCCCAAATGCGAGTTTCTTCAGAAATGCTGAGTGCCATTACAGAGGAAACTACTGCTTCTGCTGACGAAATTCATCAAGCAATCAATGACATCTCTAAGGGAGCCGTTGTACAAGCTGAAGAAGCAGAAATGGCCATTAGTAAAGTTGAAACTCTGTCCTCACTTATCTCAAATGCTACAGATAAATATGGTGAGATTACTGAAAATATGAATATCATTAATCAATCTCAAGAAAATGGTAGACAAAAAGTAGATGTATTACTGCAAAATTCAAGTGAATTTACACAAGTAATTGAGGAGTTACGTACAAATTTCTCAAGCTTGACGAGCCAAATGAAAGAAATTCATCAAGTGGTACAAACCATTACATCCATTTCTGAACAAACAAACCTATTAGCACTAAATGCAAGTATTGAGGCAGCACGTGCGGGAGAACATGGTAAAGGATTTGCTGTCGTAGCTGAGGAAGTCCGCCATTTATCAGAGGATACAAATGAAGCCACTAACCGTGTTAGAAATCTATTACAGCGTATTGAGGTTGATACTGCTAATTCAGATGCAAAAATGATACACACGCTCCAACTTTCACAAAATCAGGCAATGTCGATTACGGAAGTAAAGGGAGCCTTTACTTTCCTAGCAGATTCCATTCATGATATTACAAAGCACCTTGTTTCTCTAGACAAAGGAATGAATGACATGGCGGAAAATCGAATAGTTGTGATGAATGCTATTAATGAAATAGCAAGTGTCGCTACACAATCTGCCGCAGCTACTGAACAAATTAACGCCTCCATTGACGAACAGAAGTCAGCGGTGACGTCTATCATGCACTCCTCTATGGAGCTTCATACTGAGGCAGAGCGTATGTACGACTTAGTAGAACGCTTTACATGAAAAATACCATATAAAAAAGAATGCTACGCATATCCGTAGCATTCTTCTTAACATTATAGTTTGTTAATTACTGCGTGGATTGTTTCCTTAAGCTCTGCATCATGATCAGCAAGATCTACAAGGTTTCCTAGACGTTCACGTAATACAGGGCGCTCAATTACTAATTTTTCATCAAGTACTTGTACCAATAGCTCGATAATAAGACGATCACGAACATTTAACGCTTCTTCTAAACGTTCTGGTGTAATTTTCGCATCAGTTTTTGCAGCTTTTGCCATTTTAAAAACCCCTTTTATATTTTATATTCATGCACATCTATTTTAGCATACCACTAAATTATTTTGAAAACTTTCTTTCATAAAAATATACCAAAACTTTACAAAAACAACAGAAAAGATTTACGGCAAATTGTTATATTTATATCATAATACTCTACTACTCAACCATAGGATGATGTATTTACTAAAATCGATTGGAGGAATTGGATGAATCAAAAAAATACGACTTATTTACAGCTCATTAAAGCTGTGCCAAAATCTCTACAGCTATTTCTCAATGTTTGCCTTGTACTATTAGCACTCATTCTTTCTTTTTTGTTATTTAAGGAGCTAATTGAATTTCTTAAAATATTACTATTTGCTAAGGAAGATGGTGATTATAAACTATTCCTTGCCAATATTCTTATTTTCTTTTTATATTTTGAATTCATCACAATGATTATTAAATATTTTAAGGAGGACTACCATTTTCCACTCCGATACTTTATTTATATCGGTATCACAGCGATGATTCGATTAATTATTGTGGAGCATGACCACCCTCTAAATACTCTAATCTATTCATTAATTATCCTAATCCTAATCATAAGCTACTTTATTATTAATATCACGCCACTTGAAAGACCAACACGTTCATCCATTCTCATCAAAAAAGATTAAAAGCTCTCACTACCATTCTAAAATGCCGATATACATGTAGGCTTTTCAAACACATAGAAAAATTGCTGTAAAGCCTGTAAATATTGATTATCACTAATCTGTATTTGACTAAGCATAAATAGCTCTTGGACCGTTACTACACCCATTACCAGTGATGAAAGCTCAGCCACATCTAACGTGACTTCAACGTCATAGCTACCACTTTCTATCATTTTAATTGTGCCGTTAACAGCTTCAACAATGAGTTGCTGATTATTTTTAGCAAGTAACGAATCCGTAACATTCAATTTGAATGTCAAGGTGACACCGTTAAAATTGCGTGTTCTTAGCTCTTCAAAAAAGCCTTTCACATTAATAATACGGTACATTAGTCCAACCCCAGACACAGCACTTGCGTGGTAGACACTTGGAATCAAATGATTTGTCCCATTTCTTACATCCCCTAAAAAGAAATGTACATTTTCTTCTTGTGTATTCCATTCAATTCGGTTTACCTGGTCTGCTTGACTGTTTAAAAATGTACTAAGCTCTAACAAAGCCTCAGGAGTCTCGTAGATCCACTCTTTAATCACCAAATTATTTAGCATAAAATTACTCTCGCTTTGCTTATTAAAAGAAAAAACAATATAGCCCTGTACTGTACCCTCCTGTTCCATTGCAATCACATAGTTGTTTGGATTATTAAAAATAAAGGATAGCTCCGGTTGTGTTTTAAAAAACATCCCATGTTTTTTAGCTACTACCCTGTTGTAGCAATCTATTAGCTGTTGCTGATCTGCAACTGTCAAATATTTTAGGTGCTTTTTGGTTGGCCCTTTAGGGAAGCTTAAAGGCTCTACCAAGTATTGATAGATTTTCGGTCCATAGCCAAAACCCATTTTCTTATAAAAGTCTGGTCTAAACGGATACAAAGCCACAAAATGAATATCTTTTTCTAAAAAGATGTTAAAGAAATGTTGGATTAATTCTTTTGCAACCTTCTCTTTTTTATGTAATAAGTCAACTGCAACAAGCCCTACCCCACCGATTGGTAGCATTGTAGAGAACAGGTTCATTTGAAAGTCATGTAGTCGCATACCGCCAATGAGCTTGTCATCTTCCCATAGTCCATAATACTGAAGAGATTCATCATTGCTTTGATTTTGCATAAAGTGCTTTGTCAGCTGTTCTTTTGTTGTGTGTGCCCCATCCATTCTTCCTGGATAGGCTCCTATAACGATATTCACAAAGGATACAAAATCTTGTTCTTTTACTAATTTCTCTACAACTCTCATCATGTCCCCTCCATTTTCACATTGTTGCATGTTATTTATGAATTTTTATACCCCATAATAACATATATTACCACGACAAAATAATGAGTACTGAAAATGAGTAAAGGAGGAAAATGTATGACTTTAATTGATTCTTATATTCACGAAGTGTCTAAAAGGCTACAAAAAAATAAACGTGAGAAAATCAAGATTGAACTAAAAGCTACAATTGAGGATATGTTGCCAGAGCAATATTCAGAATCCGAGGTGAAGGAAGTACTCAAGAAACTTGGAAGCCCTGTAGAGGTTGCTGCAAGCTATCAGGATACTCCCCGTTTTTTAATTGGTCCAGAGATTTTTGATCAATATACAAGAACCATCAAGCTAGTTATTCCTTGGGCAATTCTCATTACGATCATTGTTCAAGTAATAGAGAAAATGGTGCTCTATTCGGGAGAAGAAGCACTTCTCACAGCCATTATTACAGCCTTTGTGGGAATCATTGTTGCCATTATTGCTGTATTATTTCACGTATTGTTTTGGGTTACGGTTATTTTTATCATTAAGGAACGCTCTGGTGCTGAAAAGATTTCCCTACCCATTTTGAAAGATACCAAGCAATGGTCACCTGATGATTTAGTACAGATTAAAAAGATTCCCAAAGATAAAATCATTACTTTAAGTGACACAATTTTTAGCCTTCTAGGAATCATTATTTTTTCTTTTGTTTATTGGAATGCCTATCGTCTTTTAGGTATTTATACAACAAATGACAACGGGAGCTTGAAATTTGTTATGCCAATCTTTAATCAAAATATTTTACAATCGTTTGTTCCTGTAGTCTTACTATGTATTATCCTTAGTCTCACTTTAACTTTTTTAAAATGGCGTGCGGGTCAGTGGACAGTGCCTATCGCCATCACTAATGCACTACTTCAAAGTGTAGGAACGATCGTGTTTATTTTAATGGCGATGCACCAAGATTTTATTCATAGTGCCTCCATTCCATACATGGCTGCTATCCTAGAAACAACATCAGCTAAGGTTGCCTTTACTATAGATAAAATCCTACTATTTAGTATAATTATTGCTGTTTTAGCAAATGCATTTGATATCTATCAAGGATTTAAAAAAGCGAGAGTATAAAATCCCCCTATTGAAATCGCTAAAATACCTTTATTCTCTGATGTTTTGTATAATGATAAAGTTGAAAGTATTTTATATACATGAAAATAATCTGCACAATTCAATCAGAGTAAGGGGAAATTACTATGACCATTCTTCTAGTAGATGACAATCAAGTCAATTTATTTGTCATTGAAAAAATACTAAAAAATGCAGGTTATGATAACTGTGTTTCTCTTTCATCTGCTTATGAGCTATTTGATTATTTACAATTAGATGCACCCAATCCGACAGGAAATTCAGTAGATTTAATTTTGTTAGACATTATGATGCCGGAAGTAGATGGTATTGAGGCCTGCAAACGTATTAAGCAAAATGAGAGATTGAAAGATATTCAAATCATATTTGTCACAGCACTCGAGGATAAAAATAAACTGGCAGAAGCCCTAGACATCGGTGGCGTAGATTATATTACAAAACCAATTAATAAAACAGAGTTACTTGCCAGAATGCGTGTTGCCTTGCGTTTAAAAGCGGAATTAGACTGGCACACACAGCATGAAAAGAAAATACAATATGAACTAGATTTAGCCACCCATGTACAAAGAAGTCTTCTTAGTCCACCATTAAATGAGAAGGACATCCGTATTGAGGTTTCCTATTTACCCTCCTCTAATTTAGCAGGGGATATGTATTATTGGTACAAAATAGACGATCATCGTTATGCCATCATACTATTGGATATGATGGGTCACGGTATATCTGCAGCGCTTGTTTGTATGTTCATCTCCTCTGTTCTAAGAGAGGCGGTTAAGCAATTGATCGAACCCGAACTTGTCATCAAGGAACTGAATCGTTATATGACACTATTGCAAGATGGTAAAGAGAATAATCTTTATTATTTTACAGCGATTTATTTAATCATTGATACAGAGCACAAAACAGTCGAATACATAAATGCTGGCCATCCTCCTGGCTATGCACTAATCGATGAAAAAACATGTATTCCATTAGATCAGGGTAGCTGTGCAGTCGGCTTCTTCGATGAAATTAAAGTGAAAAAGCAATATATTCAATATGAGCATGATATTCAAATTGTGTTATTTACTGATGGTGTATTAGAGGCGATGGGACCTTGTGAAATAGAATCCGAAAAGCATTTGCAAACGCTAACATCCTCCAAGTGGGATTATTCACAATGCCTAATCGATAACCTATTACCTAAGGATAAACAAGAAAATCAGCCTGATGATATGTGTGTATTAATGATTCAAGCTAGCACTAATTCTATATAAATAAAAAAGCAGAGGCTGGGACATAACTCATTTTATTGAGAAAAAGCAAAAAATGAATGTTATTTTTGCGATTTATTAAAGTATATGTGTTCTAATAACGCAAAAAAATGTTAGACCAAACTTGTAAATGGTCTAACATTTTTTCTTTTGTCCCAGCCTCTTATGTTGTTGAAAAAGATCATGTCACTAGCAAAAAAAAGACCTTTTAGCAAGGTGAGGGGTTGATTTCCGTTCCACCAGCGTCCTTTCCAGGGGGCGTCCGATGAGCCGCTTCACTCACTTCCGTTCGCTCCAGGGTCTCCTCTGTGACGCTAAATCCCCTAGGAGTGACGCTGGCTCCACTCCAATCAACCATTCTGCAAAAGTGGCTTTTCCTTATCTTTCATACTAGCTAGCCGTAGTAATCAAATTAGCCCATGATTTGTATAATTAGATAGGCTCTTATTTTCAATGTGTAATGACAACACCTTTTCATAAAGAGTAGTGAAGACCTTCACTTTATTTGAAAACCTTTGCTAAAAAGTTAATATTTTGTAGGTTGGAGTGGAGGGCTACTTGACTCCCGTGGGATAGCGAGACAGGCAAAACTCTAAACGTAGCGGTAGCGGAGGAAGCGATTCGGCGCTCGCCCACAGGAAAGCAAGTAGCCTGCAACGGAAACCATTTTCACCTTTCACAAAAATTCTATTGATGGTTTTGTTTTTCAACACTATGAGAGGCTATCAATTAAAGATAGCCTCTTACTCGTTAATACATTTTTTGATAAATTCTTTCGTTGCCTGCAATTTCACTATATTTTGAAATGACCTCTTCAAATCGCAATGTTTCTTTATCCCCTAAGCATAAAAATCCTTCGTCACTTAGACTTTCATAAAACAATTGATGTACCTGACTCTGCAGCTTAGGTGAAAAATAAATAAGAACATTTCTGCACAGGACGACATGAAATTCATTAAATGAATGATCTGTTACTAAATTATGTTGAGCAAAAATAATATTTTTCAATAATGTTGGATGGAAGTAAGCATATTGATAATCTGTTTGATAGTATTCTGAAAAAGCATGGGCACCTCCAGCCAGCATATAGTTTTTCGTATATGCCTGCATTTTATGAATTGGAAAAGCACCTTTCTTAGCCTTTTCTAATACTTGCTCATTCATATCTGTTGCATAAATAACAGCTCTCTCTATAAGCCCCTCTTCCTGCAGCAAGATGGCCATAGAATATACTTCTTCACCTGTCGCACACCCTGCATGCCAAATACGGATTTCTGGATATTCTCGCAAAACTGGGATGACCGTTTCACGAAAAGCTTTAAAAAAGCTAGGGTTACGAAACATCTCCGTTACATTTATCGAAAAATCATTCAATAGCTGCTCTAAAAATTCTTTATCATGAATGACCTTTTCCTGTACGCGAGAAATCGTTGGAATGTTATTGATCCCCATTCTATTGTAGATTCTACGCGAAATGGATGAACGATTATATTGACGAAAATCATAACCAGATAAACGATAAATAGCCTCTAGTAACAAATCAATTTCTAAATTTGTCTGCTTATTTAATTGTATATTTTGCTCCAAAGGCTGAAATTGTTCCATGTTCATTAACTCCCCTTAGAAACCAACCATACTCTTAAAACTGATATTAATTGATCTAAATTTAATGGCTTACTAATATAATCAGATGCACCTGCCTGCAATGATTTATCACGATCATTTTTCATCGCCTTAGCAGTCAATGCAATAATCGGCAAATCAATACGCTTCATTTGCTGACGAATTATAGTCATCGCTTCATAGCCATCCATATTAGGCATCATGATATCCATCAGAACAAGATCGATATCAGGATTAGCTTGCAAGACCTCTAAACATTCTAGCCCATCTTTGGCAACTAGAATATGCATATCTCTTTTTTCTAATGCTGTTTTCAACGCATAAATATTACGGTTATCATCATCAACGATTAAGATATTCTTCCCTTGGAAAACCTCTACCTCTTGTTGAAGAGCTTCTTCCATTGCTTGTGGTTGCTCTGGTGCTTCTTCCTCTTTCACCGTCGTAGCAGCCACTTCGTTCATGGCAAGCTTTTGGCAATGCTCCTCTTCGATTCCATTTGGTAGACTTGGAATTGTTAATCTAAAGCTACTACCTTGACCTTCAGCGCTTTGCAACGTAATCCAGCCACCAAGTAATTTGGCAAACTCCTTACAAATAGAAAGTCCAAGGCCTGTTCCACCATATTTTCGAACTGTAGCTCCATCTGCTTGCTGGAATGATTCAAAAATCAGCTGATGTTTGTCTTTCGGAATACCTATTCCTGTGTCTGAAACAGTAATTTCTAGCCAATCTGTACTTATATCCTGCATATTGTTTGTTAGTTGTTGTGGTGTAAGCTGGTTAATGTCTAATGTGACAGATCCATTCTCAGTAAATTTAAAGGCATTAGATAATAAATTCTTTAAGATTTGCTGGAATCTCTTTTCATCTGTATAGAATATATCTACTACATGATCTGCCTTTGAAATATGGAATGCTAAGTTTTTCTTCATCGCAACTGGTGCAAAGGTATGTTCAATTTGCACAGGTACTTCGCTCATATTGACTTCATTAAAAATAATATCAAGCTTTCCAGCCTCGACTTTAGATAAATCTAAAATGTCATTGATTAGAGCAAGCAAGTCCTCTCCAGAAGAATGAATAACTTTAGCAAATTCTGCTTCCTCGTCTGTTAGGTTGTGATGGCTATTTTCTGCTAACATCTCTGATAAGATTAATATGCTATTTAAAGGTGTTCTTAATTCATGTGACATATTCGCTAAAAATTCGGATTTGTAATTGGAGTTAAGAATAAGTTGCTCTGCACTTTCTTCTAATTCCTTCTTCGCCTTCTCTAGCTCTCTTGATTTAGACTCAGCCTCTTTCGTGCGCTCTTCAAGCTGCTCATTAATCATTGTCAGCTCTTCCGTCTGCATTTGTAATTCCTCTGATTGTGTCTGAAGCTCTTCTGATTGAACCTGTAATTCCTCTGTCATTGCTCTCGATTCATTTAATAGACGAACAATTTCCATACGCCCTAGAACGCTATTCACTGTTAGTCCAAAGGTTTCAGTGACTTGTCTAACTAATTCTTGCTGTAACTTACTGAATTTAGCCATTGTTGCTATTTCAACAACCGCTATGACTTCATTTTCAAAAATAATAGGAATCAATAAAATATTTTGTGGTCTTATTTCACCTATTCCTGTTCTAATTAAACGATATTCTTTTGGAATATTATCATAGAATAATACTCTTTTTTCTAATGCACATTGACCGATTAATCCCTGTCCTATTTTAAAGCTCTCCATGCCAACACCATCATCCATGTCAGCAAAAGCAGCCTTTTTCACAAATTGTACTTGGTTCTCTGTTACTTCTCGAACATAGAATGCGCCAAGTGATGCTTGTGTTTTCTGCGCTACTTCTGACAGGAAGGTTTCCGCCAATTTTGTAATTGCTGAAATGCCTTGATAATTTGTCACGATTTCAGCAACATTACTTTGTAGCCATTCTCTCTTTTCCACTGACTCTAAAAGATTATTCGTTGCATCAGCAAGTTCATTCACTTCATCATTAGTATTCACATGGATTCTTCTCTTGAAATCACCTTTTGTAGCGGCTATTTCCTGAATCGTTTGTGTTACTTCCGTTATCGTTTTTACTATCGAACGGGATATTCCACTAGCTATTGCAATGGCTATTGTAGACACTAAAATTAAGATCCCAAATAAACCACTTGTTAATTTATTATTTTGTTTGTCTAACTGACTTGCCTTTGCCTGTGTATAAGCATTTTCAGTGGCGCGGAATGAATCAAATAATTTGCGCATTTTCTCCATATCTTGACGACCATTATCTACTTTAAAAAACTCATTTAATGCTTCTACATTATTATCCTTTTTATATTGAATAGTCGGCTCGCCTGCAGTGGCAATCCAATGTTCAATTGTTTCCTCAATCTCTTTTAGTTTGTCCTGCTGATTTGGTTTATCTTTCATTTGTTGATAGAGATCATTAAAATCTATTTTCCAATTCTCAGCTGCATCATCATAGGGTTCCAAATAACTTTGCTTACCTGTAATGATGAAAGCACGCTGACTCGATTCCATATCCAATATATATTTTTCAATTTCGTTCGTTAAAGATAGAACATTGGAATCGTACTTAATAATATAATTTCTTTCCTTTTGCAGAGATGTAATTTGATTATTTAATATGACAACCGTCGCAAGTAAGCAAAGAATGATTACGATATAACCTAATGTAATCTTTGAGCGTATACCCAATTTCAATCTATTTAACATTTGGTTTTCCTACCTTTACCTTTCTTGAACTCTATTATTATTACTAGTATACATGCAAAAATAACTGATTAGCTCTTCTTTTAGGACTCGTAACAAGAAATTTTGCTTATTTTGTATTAATAAGTCTATGCATTTTTCATATACATTTTATATTGAACTATTTCTAATTAAGGAGAGAAAACATGTGGATATTATCGTAAGGCCAGGAGATTCACTTTGGCATTTCAGTGAAGTGTTTAAAATACCTCTTCAACTCATTTTAGATTCCAATGAAAATATAAATCCCCAATTTTTAAGAGTTGGACAACGCGTTCGTATTCCTGGTTTTGTGACCAACAACTATCAAATTAAACAAGGGGACTCTTTTTGGCGGATTGCCCAGAGTCGAAACCTTCCCCTAGTCGCCCTATTACTCGTTAATCCTGGTCTCAATCCAAATCGCTTACAAATCGGTCAAATGATTCGCATACCTCAACGGATTACATGGCGTTTAGTTGAAGGTAAGCAAAATTACACGTATACCCATATGATGAATGATCTCAGAAAGCTCCTTGATGCCTATCCTTTTCTTCATAGTTCAAACATTGGCAGTTCCGTTTTAGGGAAAGAGCTACCTGAGCTGACAATTGGCCATGGTGCAAAACGTGTTCACTATAATGGCTCCTTCCATGCGAACGAATGGATTACTACACCTATTATTCTAACATTTTTAAATGACTATTTGCTCGCTCTCACCAATCAAAGTAGTATTCGTGGTATTTCTCCATTCTCTCTTTATCAGCAAGCATTCCTTTCCATCGTACCAATGGTGAATCCTGATGGAGTTGATTTAGTGATACAAGGCCCACCAAATGATGAAGCGTTAAGAAATCAACTGATCGCATGGAATAATGATAGCGCTGATTTTTCTGGCTGGAAAGCAAACATTCATGGAATTGATTTAAATGACCAATTTCCTGCAGAATGGGAGCTTGAAAGTGCCCGTAATCCAAAAACACCAGGGCCAAGAGATTATGGAGGTGAAAGACCATTATCTGAACCTGAAGCCATTGCAATGGCTGATTTGACCAAGCAACGTGATTTTTCTAGAGTATTAGCCTTTCACACACAGGGACGCGTCATATATTGGGGCTTTGAAAATCTAGAGCCCCCCGAATCAGAGGTTCTTGTCAATGAATTTAGTAGAGTAAGTGGCTATGAGCCCGTTCAATCTGCTGGAAGCTATGCTGGCTATAAGGATTGGTTTATCCAGGATTGGCGTAGACCTGGCTTCACTGTTGAGTTAGGCAGTGGCACAAACCCTTTACCAGTCAGTCAGTTTGATGACATTTACGAGGAATCTTTAGGGATTTTTCTTGCTGCGTTGTATATGTAAAAAGAGTAATCAAACTCCATTCACTAAGAAACAGTCCTTTTGGGCTTTTCTGCGAATGGAGTTTTTTTATAGGAAGGTCTCGTCATGGCTAAAAAAGTGAAATAAATTACTTTGACAGACAGAGTAATGTTTGTTACTATTACTCTGTCAGATAGAGCAATAAATTAAAGTAGGTGACTTATGGTTCGCAGTGATATTATCCGAGGACATTTGGATTCGATTATTTTACGGCTAATTTCAGAAAAAGACCGTTATGGCTACGAAATTTCTCAGGAAATAAGTCTCCGTACAAACAATCGGTTTCAAATCAAGGAAGCAACTTTGTATGCTGTTTTTCAACGTCTCGAAAAAAAGGAAATTATTGAAGCCTATTATGGAGATGTCTCACACGGAGGCAAAAGAAAGTATTACCGTATTACCTCATTAGGTAAAGCCTATTTAAATGAGCTAGTGAAAGAATGGTCGGAAGTAAAAGAAATAATCGATTTATTTATGGAGGGCTTAGAATGAAAAGAATAAAAAACCATATTGATGAGCTTTTTAAAGACATTCCTCGTAATAACGAAACGGAAATGGTTAAACAAGAAATCATTGAAAATCTCGAAGAAAAAGTATTTTATTTGATGGATCAAGGGAAAGAACAAGAAGATGCCATCAATAAAGCCATCGTAGAATTTGGAGATATTGAAGACTTAAAGCAAGAATTAGGTGTTAAAGAGCCAGCAAAGAAAAACATGGCAAAATTAAATCTAGAATTTTCAATTTGGGGTAGTGGCTTAATCATTGCATTTTTTATTTTTATTAATCTTTATTACACACCACATACAATTTGGGCAATCTATCCGATTTTCGCCATTCTTTGGTGGCCTTTATCTATGTACTTTGTGTGGTCCCGCAAGAAATGGGGTGAATAAACATGAGGAACTTTATTAACTTTTCTATAGCTGGGAGCTTGATGACAATGGTTTTTTTAGGGATTGTTAATTATACGACATCTCCTCAAACAATGTGGTTTATATACCCATGCTTATTGCTACTACTATGGCCAATTACTTTATTCTTTATGGCTAAAAAATTGTATAAACAATACTCAATCGTTTGTAGTGCCTTAATTATTGCGTTTCTTATAGTTGAAAATTATTTATACGCACCGAATCATTTATGGTTTGTCTATGCTATTTATCCAATTATCTGGTGGCCAATCCTAATGTACTTAGATGAAAAGGCTAAAACGTTAAAAACAGCACTAATTGGCTGTGCTTCTACAATCATCTATTACACTATACTGAATATCATTGTATCTCCTCAATACCCTTGGGCAATTTATCCTGCATTTTTAGTGATATGGTGGCCTCTAGCCTTATATCACGCACAACGAAAAACCTTTGTAGCATTCTCCGTTACAGCTACTATACTAATTAGTATCTTTTTCATTACAGTTAACGTTGTTTCTTCACCAAATGTTATATGGGCAATCTACCCTGTTTTTGTTACGCTATGGTGGCCTCTAAGTATGTACTTTTATGTGTATAAAAGAAGAATGTATCATGCTACTTTTATGAAACGCATGTAAAGAAGGTATTCTATGAAAACTTTTAAAAAGTTCATTAAATATCTTGTCTTAATCATGACCTCATTACTTTTATTGGCACTTGTATTTCCAACATGGACATCGTTTGTTTAATTGCTATATAATTTACTTATTAAATATTTTAACGGACGTGATTATATGGCAGAAAGTCTAAACAATGTAGAAATTATTATGAAAGAAATGCTAGAAATACAGCAGAAGTCAAAAATGTTTGTAGATCTTTTATCTGAAGGGGAAGCGTTATCACAAAACCAATTAATATTGCTTCTGCAACTAAAAATAAATGATGGGATGAAGGCAACAGAAATTGCTGATTTCTTTAGTGTAACCCCCGGAGCTGTAACTTCCATGTGCGATAAATTGGAAAAGCTAGAGCTAATACAACGAATTAGAGAAAATAATGATCGACGTGTGGTCATCATGGCTTTAACAAATACTGGTGACATGAAAGTCCAAGAAATCTTTTTAAAGTTTTCTCAGGATAAACTGATAGACATGGCCAATATCTTACGTGAAGTAAACCAATTAATGAATAAAATTCTTTAGGATTTCAACAAATTGAAATCCTTTTTTTATTGCTCAACTTTTAGGCAATGCTTTTGTTCTTGACAAATGGAAGTTACATATAATTTAATTAATATATATTTTAATAATTAAAATATATATTAATTAAATTATAATGAGGTGAATTTTTTGTTTCAAAAACTCCGTACCCTAACACAAACGAATGGCTCTATTAAACATTTGAATGCTGGTTATGAACAATTAAATATTCGAGGAGCTGTATCGCTACATCAAGAAGTACACTTAAAAAAAGTGTCCACACATGGTCATAGCTCCTTTTATTATCCAGTTACTGCGCAGGTATTTAACAGCACTGGCTCGTGTGCATTAAAGGATTATTGTGAAATCGAAGAACTGACAAATGCCGGTAATATTAAAATACGTAATGGTCTAATCCAAAAAATCAATAGTTCTGGAAAACTAATGGTTGAGGGGGAATTACAAAGCGAGCAATTTGACGCTATAGGTATAGTGAAGGCTGCGGAAATAATCGCTCATCATTTTCATTTGAAGTTATCAGGAGAAAGTGAAATTGGCAGGTTAATGGCTGAAAATGTGATCATCGAAAAGGATAGGATGACGCTCCTTCCATTATTTAAGAAAATGTTACGTTGTCACACGGTAAGCGGTAAACACCTACAATTCTCTAATACAAAGGCTGAGTTTGTGGAAGGTGAAGTGGTACAAGTGGGGGAAAATTGTGTAATCGGGACACTTTCCTACACAGATGATTATTCGATTGCTTCAAGTGCAAAGGTGCATCACATTATACGGAGGGAAAAAGAGTGACACTCCTAAAAATGCTAAAGACTTTTTTTTGCTTATTAGCTTTAGTGGTATTATCTGTACTTTATGTTGGATTACTTTTCAGTGCTGGCTTATCCATAATCGCTGGCTTTTTACGAACATTCGGACTGGAACAAATTAAAATGGGCCTCTGGTATGGTGTAGCTCTTCCAGTTATGTTCAGCATCCCCTTCTCACTGTTAATAGCTCTACTGCTGTTCTTTTGTGCCACATATATTAAACGTTCTATAGTTTTTTGTTTATCAAACCTTCGAATATAGAGCAATAAAAGAAGTAAGCATATTTTTGGGCGGAGTATGCTTACTCTCAACAACTTTAAATTAAATTTATTACAAGAACACATAAAATATTGAACAGCATGAAGGATCATTTTATTAGCTGATTCACATTTTTATCAGCACGGCTAAAGCTCCCCCTCAAGAAAATGGATAAGGTATATTTCTGGTCTAGCAAGAAATTCTTTAAAACTACATAAATCAGCATATTCCTCATGCTCTACATCATAGCACCCCACTTGCCCCTCTCCTTTTGGATTCCAGACTATTTGCAAATCAGAATAATTGTCGATATTTGCGGAAAGAAGAAGGAGCTTTCGACGACCCAACTTCATCTCAATTGTATCGGTTAGTTTAAAAAAATCGATATAGTGAATGCCATAGTCATTTGGTGCAAGTTCGAGATGCAATCGATCGCCTGTCAGAAAATTCACCAATTCATCTGGTAATTTGTATTTTTTTAATGCCTCTTTTTTGTTCTCTAAAGTATGAAATTCAATAGGTTCTAGAGCCTTCAAATAATTTGCTAGTTCCATATTTTTCATACCTACTGCAATTGTATAAGCCCTCTCCCCATCTTTCTCCGCTAAAGTGACATTTGCACCTCGTTCAATCAAGTATTTCACCATAGCGATATTACCCATTCGTGTTGCAATTGTTAATGGTGTTGCCTCATAGGGATAGACCATGTCAGGCTTTTGATAATTAATATCTACTCCGTGATCAAGTAAATAAGTGACCGTTTTCCTGTCAAAATTCGACACAGCCTGACGTAATACAACTCCCCCATGCAGCTTTATATCAAGTCCCAATTCATGAATAAGTGGGATATTTCTTTTATTGCCATAGTACGCCTGAGAGTAGGCCCCAGATCCAACTTGATTACAGCCATCTAATCTTGCCCCTTGTTCAACAAGGTAACGTACGATAGTTTCCTTACAATATCGAACAGCTCTTAAAAAAGCAGGATTTTTTTCCACATTTAAATTGACCCCATATTCAACTAATAATTTTACTACCTCAAATCTTTGTGCAATCAATGCTAAATCCAACGGGCTTAATGATGTATGCGGACTTAAACGTATCTCTTCTTCAATATTCCAGCCTTTATCCCTCGCAGCCTGCAAAGCAGTAATATTGCCAGTATAGATATGCATTGCAAGCTCTGGTAGTTCTTGAAATGTTCCAATATCTTGTAGCTTAATCATCTATAGATGGGCTCCCTTCTAACATTTATAAAAAGTATAGAAAACAACCACTTACAAAACAATGGGACATAGAGCTATAGTGTCATAAAATACAAGGCAAGATTTATATTAATTTTGACGGTTCTTTTATTAAAAAGAACACAACTGGATTAAAAATTTCCCAGGAAAGGATATATTCTAATTAAAAAGAGCTCTCAATCTGAGTAGATTGAGAGCTCTCATGTTGTTGAAAAAAGATGATGTCAACGGCAGAAAAAGTAACTTTGCAAGGTGAGAGGTTGATTTCCGTTCCGCCAGCGTCCTTTCCAGGGGGCGTCCGATGAGCCGCTTCACTCACTTACGTTCGCTCCAGGGTCTCCTCTGTGACGCTCAATCCCCTAGGAGTGACGCTGGCTCCACTCCAATCAACCATTCTGAAAATGTCTTTCATACTAGTAGTAGTGAACAAAATAGCCCACTATTTGTCTTATTAGAGAGAGGAGAGGCACTTATTTTTAATGTGAAGAAGTGATGCGTGACAACACCTCTTCATAAAGAGTAGTGAACACCTTCACTTTAGCTGAAAACCTTTGCTAAAAAGATAACACTTTTGTGGGTTGGAGTGGAAGGCTACTTGACTCCCGTGGGATAGCGAGACAGGCGAAGCCCTGCACGGAGCGGTAGCGGAGGAAGCGATTCGGCGCTCGCCCACAGGAAAGCAAGTAGCCTGCAACGGAAATCCATTTTCACCTTTCAATTGACTGTTTTGTTTTTCAACATTAAAAAAGCTCTCAATCTGAGTAGATTGAGAGCTCTTTCTTAAACGCTTACATGACTTACTTTTATTTTAAGCCAAGTGCTTTATCTGTTGTTGCATGTAATTCTTTTAGAAGCTCTGGGTTTTCTGCTAATGATAAACCATAAGATGGAATCATTTCTTTAATTTTTGGTTCCCACTCCTTGATATGTTGAGGGAAACATTTATTAAGAACCTCAAGCATAACATGTACAGCAGTAGATGCACCTGGTGAAGCTCCAAGTAAAGCTGCAATCGAGCCATCAGAAGCACTTACAACTTCTGTACCGAATTGAAGTGTTCCTTTACCGCCAGCTTCTGTATCTTTAATAACTTGTACACGTTGACCAGCTACGGTAATATCCCAATCATCGCTCTTCGCATTTGGAATGAACTCACGTAGTTCTTCCATACGTTGTTCTTTTGAAAGCATAAGTTGTTGGATTAAATATTTTGTTAATCCCATTTCTTTTACGCCTGCCGCTAATAATGTTGTGATATTATGCGGTTTTACTGAAGCAAATAAATCCATATTTGAACCTGTTTTTAAGAACTTCGGTGAGAAACCTGCGAATGGTCCAAATAGTAATGATTTTTTATTATCAATATAACGAGTATCAAGATGCGGAACTGACATTGGTGGAGCACCAACTTTTGCTTTTCCGTACACTTTTGCATGATGTTGTTCAGCCACTTCTGGATTATTACATTGTAAGAATAAACCGCTAATTGGGAATCCACCAATATGTTTCCCTTCAGGAATACCTGATTTTTGTAGTAATTCTAGGCTTCCTCCACCAGCTCCAAGGAAGACAAATTTTGCTGAATGATATTCCATTTTACAGCCGTCTAAATCATGCACACGTACTTCCCATGTACCATCACTAGCTTGTTTTAAACTTTCAACACTATGATTGTAGTTAACATCAACATCTTTTGCTTTTAAGTGGTCAATTAACATACGTGTTAAAGCACCAAAGTTAACATCTGTACCAGTGTCAATTTTCGTTGCAGCAATGTCTTCACCAGCAGGACGATTTTCCATAATAAGTGGAATCCATTTTTTTAGTGTTTCAGGGTCATTAGAAAATTCCATTCCTTCAAATAAAGGATTTTTTGTCATCGTTTCATGACGTTTCTTTAGAAACTCAACATTTTCTTTCCCTTGTACTAAACTCATATGTGGTAAAGGCATAATGAAGTCTTGTGGATTATTGATCAGCTTATTGTTTACAAGATACGACCAGAATTGTCTTGAAACATGGAACTGTTCATTAACATTAATCGCTTTTTTGATATCGATTGATCCGTCTTTTTTCTCTGATGTGTAGTTCAGCTCACATAATGCAGCATGTCCAGTTCCCGCATTGTTTAATTCGTGAGAACTTTCTTCGCCTGCTTTTTCAAGCTTTTCAAACACTGTAATTTTCCAATCTGGTGCTAATTCTTTGAGTAATGTTCCCAAAGTTGCACTCATGATTCCGGCACCAATTAAGATAACATCTGATTTAATTTGTCTGTTACTCATTTTTACCTTCCTTATATATTAAGATTTGCAGAAAGGATGTAAGCACTCCCACTTTAGAAGTACTGTAGCCATGGAGCAACCTTGGAGCACACCATTTCTGTATCAATTATTACCTTATTGCAGTTTATCACAATTAGTTCAAGAATAAAATATCAACTATTTATATGAGAGTTATCAGCTTTTTTCGAGCCTTTCCATTCATAATTCAAGCAAAAAAATCACTTTTTGTTCTAAATAAAAATTGAATAATTTAAGCTTAATGGAATAATCGGCCTAAAAATGGTTGACATTTTCATAAAAAATAGGTTCTTTTTATTATTATATCTGTATAATAACATAAAATATGTAGCTCGTCTTGTTTCTGAACTAACTTCCATCCTTCAAGCTTAACTATCGATTGCACTTTTTACATACCATCCATCTATATGAAAACCGCCCATTTGTATTAACACATAATCCACTAATGCTTCATATCGTGCCATCATCTTTTCAGCATGGTCCTCTTGCATTGCTCTCATAAAAATTTCTTTAAAGTCAGCATCTGGAAAAGCCGACTTACTATATTTTTGCAGGTATATTGGATCTTCCAGATAGGCATGGATTTGATAGAAGGGTATCGTTTCTAGATTTAAAAACTGACAGTACGCTAAAAACAAAATGGCTAATGAGTGATGGTAGGTAAAGGAAAAGTCCTTTCTCTCTTGCTCATAACAATCCTTTAAATTGTCTAGTGCATCCCATAATTCATATTTTTTTATTTCTAAGAGCGTTTTATTCATTTGTTTATAGTTTTCTTTGAGGCGCTCTTCTGCTTCAAATTTCAAATCTTTTATTATTCCAGTATAATCAAATAAAATTCTACCTGTTTTAAATTGCACCATCGACATGGTTCTTCGTTTTTTAAAATCATCTTGGAAATATCCCCGAATTTGACCTGGTGGATTCGCAAAGTATTCAATTAAAAAGCCATCTATAACACGATTGCCCCTTTCCCTCCACTCCACATTATTTGCCAAAATAATATGGACATCGATATCAGAGCGTTTAGAAGGATTTCCAGTAACATAGCTCCCACAAACGAGTGCTCCTACAACTTCCTCTTTGTCTTGCCAATCTTTTAAGAATGTTTCTAAGGCTATTGTCCATTTTGCCATCAATCATTCACTTCCTTTTTCTTCTACAATACTATTCAAAAAATAGAAAATCTGTTTTACTTTCCACGTCATTATTCAATTTCTTTCACGGTTAATTTCTTTTGGTTAATTTCATAAGTAACTAACACATTTTTAATAATCGCTGTGTCATCATAGGAAAGGCTAGCTTCAAATTCTATCGTTGCATTTCCCTTCCATTTAAGATGATCCACATAGCTATAGTTTTCATGATCTGTTCGAATCCAAGTATCTAAACCTTGTTCAGCACCATATTTAACCCTAGAAGATTCAACTAACTCTGGACTTACCATACGCTCTTCCACGTTGATTACTTCGACAAATTCGCTTTTATTAGAATTGGTGACAATGGCGACTAACTTTTGATCAGGTGAAGGGATTATTTTTTTAATATACATAGAGGGGCTGGAGAAGCTGGAATACGCCTCTAGCACATCATCTTTTATCCGCCAAAGAACATTTTGGCTTCCGTAGTCAGAGTAATTATTGAATAAAGTAAAAAAGATACTCCCATCTGCTAATTTATATACATACTGACTTTTAAAGCTTCCTGATAAAATATCTACTGCAAAAATAGCCGCATTCGCAATTTTTTCGTTATCACTTTGTATAAAGGGCTGAATAGCCTTTAACGCCTTATTTCTAAACTTTTCATTATTATAGCTCTCGATCAATCTATTGATTGCAATATAGATATACTCCTCTTTGTCGCTATCTAGCGCTTTTAGAAATTTCTCTGCATCATACTCTGTAGCCGGCATTAATTCCATATCCTCTGCCGATAAATAACGAATATAAAGCTCATTATTTTGATGTTTATAGTAAGCTGCTGCTATTGTGGCAGTAGAAACGGAGCTTACGATCATCATACTTATTACCACAGCCAGCCATTTTTTAGAAAAACTTTTTTTCTTTACATCATGTTTGGCAGCTTCAATTAACTCTTCCTCTATTAATCCAAACTCTCGATATAGCTCCTCTTTTTTCATATCTGTATCCCCTCGCTTTCCAAATAAAATCTTAGTTTATTACGTGTCCTAAATAAGTTGGATTTTACTTTACTACTACTCATTTGAAAGTGTAAAGAGAGATCTTTAATAGAATAGGAGTACCAATATCTCAGAATAAAAATATTTCTAGATTGTTCATCTAGGGTGTATAAAAATTGGCTAATGTATTGTGCAACTTCACCAGCTTCATAGGATGTTTCTACTGTGTGAGAGGAAGCTAGACATTCTTCCAGCTCTGCGAGAATCATCTCAAATTCATTACTTCTCTTTTTTGCTGTATTATAGCTGTGCTTATCTAGCGCAATATTACGGATGATTCTCCCTAAAAAAATAGATAGTTTTCTTGGTATTTGTGGTGGGATTGTATTCCATGCAGCTAGGTAGGCATCATTTTCACATTCTTCAACATCCCTCAAATTTGACAAGATTTTTCTCGCAATTACTCTACAGTATGCTCCATATTTCTCCCTTGTTTCCAAAATAGCCTGCTGTGAGCGTTGTATATATAAAGCAACTATTTTTTCATCGTCCATTTGCTTTTTCTCCTTTTATGTACTCTTACTTATAAAGTAGATAATCCAAACAATTGGTTGCATGTAATGAAAAATTTCTTTAAAAAACCTTCCTTAATAAAAAAACCGTCCTTCTTATAAGGTACGGTTCTCAACATATTAAAATAAACCAGCTAAAAATGTTTGCATAGATGTTGGTAATAGCTGAAAGAATAAGCCCTCATATTTAATATCGAGTACACCTGCAATGACAACGATAACAAAAATTAATAATAGAAAGATTTTCTTATTTTTAGAAATCCAATTCAATAGATTCCACTCCTCTGACGTAATAGTAAGCATGTTAAGTATAGATGGATTGGGATGAAATAGCATCCCTATTAACTGCCTGTCACCTAATTTTACAATGCTACATAAACTAAAATGATACGCTACAAAAGAGAAATATGTAAGAAAGGAATGGCTATGGTCAATTTTAAATCTTTTCGAGGTGTCATCACTCAAATCAGTGATTTTCCTGTAGGGCAAAACGGGGATAAGAACGGTTGTTATAAAATGATGACCTTAGAAGATGGTGCTGGCGGGGTTGTCAATTTTATTATTTCTCCCTCCACCTATTTTGTTAATCGTGAAATTGTTACAACGGGTGAATGGGTAACAGGATATTATGATGGAGATGCACCTGTTCCAATGATTTACCCACCTCAATATCGTGCTTTAATTATTGTTAAAGATAGCAACTATCAAAATGTAAAGGTAGATTTTTTTAATCATCAATTGCTAAGTAGTGATGGACAATTACAATTAAAACTTTCCCCCACTACGGTTATCTCACTTAAAAATGGGCAGCCTTTTTCCAATAATCCTGCAAATCGAAACCTCATTGTCATTTATGGCCCTTCCACTAGAAGTATTCCTGCCCAAACCACACCGTACGAAATCATAGTTTGGTGTTAACCTCATCATTGAAATGAGCAACGGCTTAAACCTCACTATGAGAATTTAAGCCGTTTTTATCTGTTATTACTTATTCATATCGTCTTTCATTTCATGTAATTGCTGTTTAATTTGCTCTAGGCTTTCTTTATTTTGCTGCACAATATCCAAATGTTCACCATATTGCTCTGCATTGAAACGTGCATTTTCAGCATGCTTAATTTGATTGAAAGCATGTTCTAGCGCTATTTCCTCTGGATGTGATTTAGCATGCTTCAACAAACGATCTGCCTTTAGCACGGAGTTACTAAACAATATACTAGGGTGATCTTGCTTCCAACTTGTATCGGAGTGCTTAGCCAATGTATACATCTTCCCTTCTTAAAAAGTTTTCATTGTTCTAGATGTAGTATTATGAAGTGCCCCGAAAATATGTATGGAAGAAAATAACGCCAAGTTACAAAACACAATATTTCCCAGGCTATAATCAAAGAACTAAGGCTACTGCCTTAGTTCCCCCCTCAATGTAAAAATAGTTGTCAAATATAAATTAGTGCCAGGCAGTCCTCTCACTGGCTGGTTGCTTGCTACCTGTTTTTCCTTGTGTTTCAGCAAAGTTGTTAATCTGTGCTGAAGCTGAATCAAGCTCAAACTCAGCACCAAACTCCTCACGATGAAGTTTCTGACGCTGTTGGTTTGTTTTATTTGCACTTCTCGTACCATTTGTTGTTTTGTTACGATTTGTATTCATATTTGACATAACCATCCTCCATCGATTATTTGAAAAGCTTTAAAACTGTTTATGTGTTTTAGGAACTTTTCATTCTAAAGTTTGTCCAATGAGAAAAAAACAATGTGCATTATTTTTTTTATTTAGCTAAGTATAGTGTTGAGGCTTTTTCAATTTCTAATTGTTCGTAAGTCGCTTGCAATCTTATTTTCTTTCTGACTATAATACTTGTATACAAGTATACTCAAAACTAAAAAAGGTGATATTATGAGCGAATCTAAGGACTATTTATATCCACAAAAATGGCTTTCTAAGGCGTCAACAGGAGATCGCGTAGCATATGAACTTAGAATGCGCATTATTTCAGGCTTAATTGAAAGCGGTACCATTCTTTCTGAAAACAAACTGGCAGCTGATTTTGAAGTAAGTCGTTCACCCATTCGTGAAGCCTTAAGAATATTAGCTTCTGAAAATATCATTCGATTAGAAAAAATGGGCGCTGTTGTCATCGGTTTATCAGAAAAGGAAATAGAAGAAATTTATGATGTTCGTTTGCTGATTGAAACATTCGTGTTTGAACGTCTAATTAAAATGGATACAACGAACTTAGCAATGGAGCTTAGCAAAACATTAGAAATGATGAAGGTTGCCATTAAATATAGTGATGCGGACGAATTTTCTTACCAGGATGTTATGTTCCACGAGGCTATCATTCGCTCCATTGGACATTCCTATATCACAATGATTTGGAATAATTTAAAACCAGTAATGGAAGGCTTGATTTTGCTATCTATGCGCATGCGCTTTAAAGAAAAATATGAGGATTTCACTCGAATTGTGAAAAATCATGAACTATATATTGATGCGATTAGAGCCAAAGACCGAGAACTCATGATTAAATCCTTACATGAAAATTTTGATGATGTTCAAGGCAAAGTAGAAGATCTATGGCGTTCACAGCAAATGCTATCTAAAGGGGTTGAGCAACAAGATGACTAACTATATGTTAGGTGTTGATATAGGGACTACTAGCACAAAGGCCGTATTATTTAGTGAACACGGAAAGGTTATTCAACAAGAAAATATCGGGTATCCCTTATATACCCCTGATATTTCGACAGCTGAACAAAATCCAGAAGAAATCTTTCAAGCTGTACTGCAAGCCATTACCAGTATTATGAAAGTCCATTCCGACAAACCATTACTATTTGTTTCCTTTAGTAGTGCTATGCATAGTGTTATCGCTGTAGATGAAAATGACCAACCGTTAACACCTGTCATCACTTGGGCGGATAATCGTAGTGAAGCATGGGCACATAAAATTAAAGATGAATGGAATGGACATGAAGTTTATAAAAGAACGGGTACACCTATACATCCAATGTCCCCATTAAGCAAAATCACTTGGCTGGTGAATGAGCATCCCGAAATCGCTCATAAAGCAAAGAAATATATCGGTATTAAGGAATATATCTTTAAAAAATTCTTTGACCAATATGTTGTGGATTATTCATTAGCTTCCTGTATGGGTATGATGAACCTCCACACATTGGATTGGGACGAGGAAGCTTTAACCATTGCAGGTATTTCAAGAGCACAATTATCGACACTCGTACCAACAACTAAGTTATTTTCTAACTGCAATGTCCATTTAGCTAAACAAATTGGCATTGACCCACAAACACCTTTTGTCATTGGCGCAAGTGATGGCGTGCTTTCCAATTTAGGGGTGAATGCCATTAGAGAAGGTGAGATTGCCGTTACAATTGGGACAAGCGGTGCAATCCGTACGATAATTGATAAACCCAAAACAGATGTGAAGGGTAGAATTTTCTGTTATGCCTTAACAGAAAACCATTGGGTCATTGGTGGACCAGTAAACAATGGTGGTATGGTATTACGCTGGATTCGTGATGAGTTTGCCTCTTCTGAGATTGAAACAGCTAAAAGACTGGGTATTGATCCATATGAAGTGTTAACGAAAATCGCTGAACGTGTTAGACCTGGTGCTGATGGACTGCTATTCCATCCTTATCTATCAGGTGAACGTGCGCCTTTATGGAATCCAGATGTGCGCGGTTCATTTTTTGGTTTAACCATGTCTCATAAAAAAGAACATATGATACGAGCTGCCCTCGAAGGGGTTATCTACAATTTATATACTGTCTATTTAGCCTTACTCGAATGTATGGAAAGCCCTGTCACTCGTATTCAAGCAACAGGTGGTTTTTCACGCTCTGAGATTTGGAGACAAATGATGGCTGATATTTTTGAATCGGAAGTGGTAGTCCCTGAAAGCTATGAAAGCTCCTGTCTTGGTGCTTGTATTTTAGGCTTATATGCTATGGGAAAAATCGATTCCTTTGACGTTGTCGCTGATATGGTTGGTGACACTTATAAGCATACACCAATCGAAGAGGCGGCCAAAGAATATAGACAGCTACTCCCAATTTTCATTCGTTTATCTAGAGTGTTAGCAGATGACTATGCGTCAATTGCTCAGTATCAAAGGAGCTTAATTAAGCCTGACTAAAGAGGAGGAGAATACATGCCATTAGTTATTGTAGGTATTGGTATTATTGCGCTATTAATTTTAATAATGGGCTTTAAATTAAATACGTTTATCTCATTAATCATTGTTTCATTCGGTGTCGCACTAGCCCTCGGTATGCCTTTAGATGTTATTGTCAAAACAATTGAAGCTGGATTAGGCGGCACGCTGGGTCACTTAGCTTTAATATTTGGACTTGGTGCCATGCTAGGTAAGTTAATTGCGGATTCTGGTGGTGCACAGCGCATTGCCATGACCCTTGTGAATAAATTTGGGGAAAAGAACATCCAATGGGCTGTAGTAGCCGCATCCTTTATTATCGGTATCGCTCTTTTCTTTGAAGTAGGACTTGTGCTATTAATCCCTATTGTCTTTGCCATTTCAAGACAATTAAAAGTTTCTATTTTATATTTAGGAATTCCGATGACAGCAGCATTATCAGTCACACATGGATTTCTGCCACCTCATCCGGGGCCTACCGTCATCGCTGGTGAATTTGGGGCAAACATTGGTGAAGTATTGCTTTATGGCTTTATCATCGCCATTCCAACTGTCATTTTAGCAGGACCATTATTTACAAAATTGGCGCAAAAGTTAGTGCCTGAATCATTCAACAAAACTGGAAATATTGCCTCTCTAGGTGAACAAAAAACATTTGAACTAGAGGACACACCAAGTTTTGGTATAAGTGTTTTCACTGCATTACTACCCGTTATTTTAATGTCCATTGCTACTATTGTTACACTGTTACAAAAAACAGTTGGCTTTGAAGATAATGGCTTCTTAGCAGGTATCCGCTTTATCGGCGAAGCTGGTACAGCCATGCTAATCTCTTTATTAGTTGCTGTCTATACAATGGGAATCGCAAGGAAAATTCCTATTAAGCAAGTAATGGAATCATGTACAACAGCAATCTCGCATATTGGTATGATGCTCTTAATAATTGGTGGCGGTGGCGCCTTCAAACAGGTATTAATCGATGGTGGTGTTGGTGATTATGTAGCTGAACTCTTCCAAGGCATTACCTTATCGCCAATTTTACTAGCATGGATTATTGCCGCTATATTACGTATTTCATTAGGGTCGGCTACAGTTGCTGCTTTAACAACAGCAGGGCTAGTCATTCCAATGTTAGGTCAAAGTGATGTGAATCTTGCCTTGGTCGTACTGGCAACAGGTGCAGGAAGTTTAATTGCTTCCCATGTCAATGATGCTGGTTTCTGGATGTTTAAAGAATATTTTGGGTTAAGCATGAAGGAAACATTCGCTACTTGGACCTTGCTAGAAACAATTGTATCTGTGGCTGGTTTAGGGTTTATTTTATTACTTAGTTTATTTGTTTAAAAAATGTTAAAAAGGAGCAAGCACAATGTTAAATACAATAGGCGTTATTGGGTTAGGTGTTATGGGCAGTAATATCGCTTTAAACATGGCTAATAAGGGCGAGCAAGTAGCCGTTTATAATTACACACGAGATTTAACCGACAAGCTTCTACAAAAAGTCGAAGGACAGGCGCTTACTCCTTACTATGAAATTGAAGAGTTTGTACAAGCTTTAGAAAAACCGAGAAAGATTTTTTTAATGGTTACAGCTGGTAAAGCCATTGATTCAGTTATTCAATCAGTAGTGCCTTTCCTTGAAGAGGGCGATGTGATTATGGATGGCGGTAACTCTCATTATAAAGATACAGAGCGTAGATACGATGAACTAAAAGCTTTAGGAATCGGTTATTTAGGGATTGGTATTTCTGGTGGTGAAGTAGGAGCATTGACAGGGCCATCTATCATGCCTGGTGGCGATCAGGAGGTCTATGACAAAGTAGCACCTATTCTGACAAAGATTGCAGCACAAGTGAATGATACACCATGCTGTACGTATATAGGTCCTAAAGGCGCAGGTCACTTCGTCAAAATGGTACACAATGGAATCGAATATGCCGATATGCAACTCATTGCGGAAGCCTATACGTTTTTAAGAAAAAATGTAGGATTATCCGTTGAAGAAATTGCTACTATCTTTGAAACATGGAATCAAGGCGAATTGAAAAGCTATTTAATCGAAATAACAGCTGAAATTTTACGGAAAAAAGATGAGGTAACAGGATTACCGCTGATTGATATGATTCTTGATAAAGCTGGTCAAAAAGGGACTGGGAAATGGACAAGCCTGCAATCCATAGATAATGGAATTCCTACATCAATTATTACGGAGGCCTTATTCGCCCGCTATATTTCATCATTAAAAGAGGAACGAATTCGAGCAGAGGCAATACTATCTGTACCAAATTACAATCAGCAAAATCTAGAGAAGGATGTCTGGATTGAATACGTTCGCCAAGCCTTATACATGGGGAAAATCTGTGCTTATGCGCAAGGATTTACACAATATAAAATGACATCTGAGCTTTATGAATGGCATTTACCACTAAAAGATATTGCATTAATTTTCCGTAGTGGTTGTATTATTCGAGCAGAATTTTTAAATGTTATTAGTGAAGCCTATCAAAAGCAACCTTCACTAGATAATTTATTAATTGATCCATACTTTGCAGAAAAGACGAAGGATTATCAAAATGGATTAAGAAAAATAGTTTGTGAAGGCATCCAAGCAGGAAATGCATTCCCTTGCTTAAGTGCTTCTCTCACATATTACGATAGTTATCGAACAGGTTCATCTAATGCTAATATGTTACAGGCACAACGTGATTATTTCGGTGCGCATACGTATGAGCGAATTGATGCAGAAGGTGTTTTCCATACAAATTGGTAAGTAAAAAGCTAAAATATACATCATTCCCTCAATGATTGTATATTTTAGCTTTTTTATTCTAGATAAACATGTACTCGATTACGTCCTGCTTGTTTTGCCGCATACAATGCTTTATCCGCATTGTTTAAAAGCTGATACAATGTCTCTTGTCCTGTTGTACCTTCAGCTACACCACAGCTAATGGTAGCACGAATTGCTCCCTCCGTAGTCATAAGCGGTTGGGATTCTACGCTATTGCAGAGCAAATTAGCTAATGCTTGTCCCTCTGATAATGTATGGTCCTTGAGCGCAAGAACAAATTCCTCACCGCCATACCGTGCAAACAGTTCTCCTTTTTTCAATACACTCTGACAAACCTTTACGACATGAACTAGTAATTGATCACCAATAGCATGCCCATACGTATCATTGACGTTTTTAAAATGATCGATGTCCATTAAAATGACAGTAAAAGCCGATGATGCTTCTCCTGCCTCGCTGTAAGCTTGATTACATTGTTGGAAAAAGGCTCGACGATTATTGATTTGTGTAAGTTCATCATAATAAGCCTGTTGTTCTAATTGTCTTTGTAGCTCCTTTAACTCTGTAATATCAGTGAAAATGAGTAATAATCCCTTACCATGATTAACATGCTGTAGTTCTGTAATGCGCACTTGATAAGTATGATTCGAAAGCACAATCTCGATGTCTTGCGTATTCACCGCTGCCTCCAATGTAAAGGGCATCGTTTGCCCAGTTACTTCAAGCCATGCTTTCCTAATGTCCCTACCAATCATGGATCTGGTTAGCTGAGGGAATACCTTGCTGCAGGCTTGGTTAAACTCTATTAATCGTTCAGATTCATCTAACACAATAACCCCATCATTGATACTATGAAATATTGCATCCTTGGCAACAGGCATCACCCTAAATAACCGTGAGGAATTAATAGACCATAAATACAAAAATGAAGAAGCCCATAATACCATAGGAACAGGATCAACCCCTTGAGGTGTTAAGCCCAATAAATAGATGAATGCTGTTATCATAGGAATAAGTTGACCACACATTAGGGCAATTAATTGTTGCCGATAGGCCTTAGTAGTCTCTTTCCAATGGATTAATACTAATAAAAAAGATACGAACATACAGCCAAAAGTAAACATGCCATGAATGATATACCATATGCCAATTTCCTGATAAACATATGGCGTCCCTAATACAGGATCTATTTCAAATACTCTATAATGAAAATGGTGAATGTCATTTGTAGCAACCATAATTAAGCTAATAAAAGGGATGGCAAGA
The DNA here is from genome assembly GCF_038630885.1 of Lysinibacillus sp. FSL K6-0057. Lineage (NCBI taxonomy): Bacteria > Bacillati > Bacillota > Bacilli > Caryophanales > Bacillaceae > Lysinibacillus > Lysinibacillus sp. FSL K6-0057. The sequence goes on from NZ_CP152047.1 coordinate 5,001,553, forward strand.
AGGGCCATTATCTTTTTCCTTGTTAGACGAAAACCCAGGTATTGCATGATAAACAATAATCCGAGAGGCGTTGAAAAAGCCATACCTACATATTGGATGGCTGTCCAAACCTTGATGGTGCCCAATGTTGTAGCGATTAAACCAAAAGCAGAGGCAAAACAATATACCGCAATTAATGCGGTATAACTAATAAACAATTGAGCAATTTTTGTATAATTGTAGCGTTGTAGAAATACGTATAAACATAAATACAAATTTAGTACACCTGATGTACAGCTAAGAGTAATGAAAGCAGTCAATTGCGAATTCATGTCTATGTACCTCTTTAAATTTTTAATTTTAATGTAGCATACATATAAAATTTTGTGGATTTATTTATTGATTAAATTGCATCTAAAAGTGAATTTTTAAGGAGTAACGAATATGATCAATAAGGACAACGCAGAAATCATTTTCTTTTCTGATTCAGTTGAAAATCTAACCCACCCTTTTTATAATAAACAAATCGTTTTTACAGGCGCACTTTCCACCATGACACGTTCCGAAGCCGCCAAACAAGTAAAAGCTTATGGAGGGTATTTACAGGGAGCTGTTACACAGCAAACGGATTTCGTCATTCTTGGTGATAAACGTCGCGGTATAAGCGCCAAGCAGCATAAAGCCGAGCAGCTAATGAGTCAGGGGCAAGACATTCAAATCTTGATAGAAGATGATTTTTTATGGCTTATTTCGATACCAAGGGAAATTGACAAGTAAAAAGAGTATGTAAGGTTGTTCTTCTTACATACTCTTTTCATATTTTTACTTTATCGGAACAACAATAGGCTTCAATGTATACGGCTCTTTTATCGGTTCTAATGCTCCTGTACTATCCTTAATTTTGTATACACCTACTACAGGGGTGATCATAATCGAGGTAGCTTGTTCATCAAAGTTGTTTGCAACAATACGAGGGAAATTTCCACGCCCTTTAAAATCAGTATTATGACTAGTTCCTCTAAAATGAATGACATTATAATCATTCCCTAAATCATCTGTCACAATATAGTCAATAAGAACTCCTCGCCAAGCTTCATTTTCTTTTTCCACCAAAACTTCTTCGGAAAGATAAAATGTCGTAGAGATAGGTGTTTTCGTTATTTTAAAAGCTTCAATTTTTATACCTTCCCCTTCTGTTTTCATACTATCCTTTTCCACCTTTATTGTTTCACTTTCAAGCTTCTCTAAAGTAAATTCAAATGCCCAGTCGCCTGCTACTGAATTATTTACATTATTTAAATCAACAATTTGATTTCCTTGAAAATTAATGTGAACTTCCTCGGGCTTTGAGCCTCTAATGAGTTCAAAAATATACAATACTGCATACTCATTGCTGTTTATCTTTTGAACCAAATAATTTGTTGAATAGCCGTCATATCGATACCTATTACCAAATTCCTCAGCAGTTAGTTCACGATTCTCACCATATAATACTGGCCTTTCTCCTAAATCCTTTTCACTTTTAATAGTGTAAGCAATCGTAATATTTTCGCCATCATATACAGCATCTGTAACGGTGACTTCAACTTCATTACTTTCTTGGCTCACTCCAACACTTGTAGAATAGTGATCATAATTGTTAAATACATACCTTTCATCATCAATAAACAATTCGAATATATTTCCGATAAACGGTAATTTTGCAGCAAATGTAGGAAATGTATAACCAAGTGTCATACTGAACGCAATAAAAAAAGTAGCTGCAACAATAAAATTTTTAATGAAATGCCTTTTCTTTTTGACCATCATGACATTTCTTTTAACTCTCTCTTTTTCAACCGTGCTCACTTCCATCGGCTCTATATTGATATCAAGATTTAAATCATTAAATTGTTTATATAGCTTTTTCATGTCATACTTCCCCCCAAACGAATTTGCTGTAATCGTTTTTTCCCACGATATAATCGATTATCGATAGCAGCTTTTGTTAAACCACAATGGATAGCAATTTCTTCGTTTTTCATATTTAAAAAGTATTTCATCGTAAAAATATCTCGGTCTAACTGCTCTAATTGCTTCATCATTATGAGCAATTCCTCCGTCGTTGTCTTGATTAAGTATTCCTCTTCAGCCGATATTGCGGCTTCACCTGTTTCATTTAGCTCATAAAAATATGGCGTTTTAGACAACCTTCTTTGTTGTGAAATGGCTTTAAACTTTGCTATCGTGCAAATCCATCTTCTAAAATCCTCTTTATCGCCTCTAAATTGTTTAGCATTTTCATAAGCCCCTAGAAATGTATCACTAATACATTCCTCTATTATTTGAGGATCATTATAGGATTTTAGAGCATTATAAATAATCGCTTTGACAATCCCCATATATTCATCAATGACATATTGAAGTGCTTCTTCCCGTTTTTTCTTAAGATGTTTTATAAAATTTTCATCTGTTACCCTCATGCAAACACCCTTTCTTCCACCAACATAAAGGATCCTTTATATAAAACATCGCTCAATCTTAAATTTCTTCTCATATTACGCAAAAATATTTATAATTTCAATTTTTTAACAAATATAAAAGGCTAAATCTCAATTGATTTAGCCTTTCTAATGTTTATATTAAGTTTTGGATTTTAGCAAATAGCATTGAGACACAAACTACTTGTTTACCTGAGGTGCTGGATAATCAAAGCCTTTTGTATCCACTTCTACCTTTTTCATTTGCTGATCTTCTAGTGGTTTATTTGTGGCGTCTCTCTCAACCGCAACAATGGCATCGACTGTTTCCATCCCCTCGATCACCTTCCCAAAAGCAGCATATTTCCCATCAAGATGTGATGCTTCCTTTACCATAATGAAAAATTGTGAGCCTGCTGAGTTTGGATCATCTGAACGGGCCATCGAAATAACACCACGTTCATGCTTCATATTATTTTCAAATCCGTTTAAAGAAAACTCACCATTAATCGTATAATCAGGTCCTCCAGTACCATTTCCCGTAGGATCTCCACCCTGAATCATAAAATCAGGAATAACACGGTGGAAAATAAGGCCATCATAGAATCCATCTTTTACTAAAGCAATAAAGTTAGCTACTGTATTCGGTGCTACAGTAGGCTCTAATTCAATAACAATTTTTTCATCATTGCTCATCGTAATCGTCACAATTGGATTTTCCTTCACCTTTGACGCATAATCCACTGCTTCTTGCGTTTCCTTAGCCGTGTTACTCTCTGTTTTATCACTATCCTTAGCTGTACCACAGCCTGTCAAAACAACAATAATGGCAAGTAGTGATAGCATAAAATACAAACCTTTATTACGTGCGAACATATCCTTTTCAACTCCTCTTGTTAAACATCAATTCATTATAAAACTATCCAATCTTTAGGACAAATCTAAGAGAGACAATGACAGGATATTCCTATCATCGTCTCTACTTTTTATTTCTACTCTATTAAAGTGGTATGTTGCAAAATGACAATATTCTCTGCTTACACATTTGGAATTTAGTTGTTTTATAAATGTGCATGACCTCAATAAATGATAATCCCTTTGTCTAAAACAGATTGATTTTGTACCTGATTTCCTAAAATATATAGCTTTTTTAAGTTAGGTAAATTCACTAATGGCTCTACATTTGAAATGGCGTTATTTTCTAAATGAAGCACCTCTATTTGTTGCCAATTTCCCAAGAAATTTAACGATTGTAGTGAACTATCTTGTAACGTGAAAGAACGCAAATTTGAAAAGCCAGCAAAGTAAGGCATGATCTTATCCACTTCTTGTACCCAATTGTCATTATCAATTTGAATCGAGACATCCTTCAAAGTTAAATGCTCTAGCACGTTGTTCGTAAATGGTTTACTATTCACTTGAAAATTACATTCATAACAGTTTAACGTTTTTACGTGCTGTAAATTGAATAAGTCATTGGTTTCTTCATAAAAGAGGGTCTCATTTAAATTGATTGTTTGCAAATCTGGTAGGTCATTTAATGAACGAATACCTTTAAGAATTCCATACTCCATGACTGTAAGCTGTTCTAGCTGTGGATATTTCAATAATTCTGCACCATTCAATTGGGATTCCGAACCGCTTATAGAAACCGTCAAATCTCTTAAAGCTGGTGCCTCTAACTTTGGTAAAAACGAACTCTTTAGTTCTGCTTTTTTCAAATGGGGTGCTACAATCGATGACATATCACCATGATAACCAGTTAACGATAACTCCGTTAGTGACGTTAGACTGTTCACAATATCCAATAATTCCACTTGACCAGGAGAGGCTAATCGTAGCTTTGTTAAAGATGACATATTTCTAAGCCTATCTAAATTGATTATATTCATGGATTCAAGATCTAAAGATTGTAGTTTAGGCATGTTTTGTATAAAATCAAGCGTTTTTAAATTTCTTACTGATGTAAGCTTCAATTCTTGTAATTGAGTCAGTGAGTAAAGTGGGCTAAAATCTGTAGCTTCACTAATGTCTATTGCTAACGACTCTAAATTAGTTAATGTAGACAGCCACTTTAAATCATTGATTGAGTTTAAGGACAGTGATTTCAGTGGTAATTTATTTAGAATCTGGAAATCCGTCACCTCTTCAGTCACATAAGATAATTCAAGTGATTGAAGATTAGGAAACTCTAATAATAAAGCAAGTTCATCATTACTTCTAATTTGGATAGAGAGCTCTTTAACATTTGACTTATCACTAAAATATTCTGCAATTTTACTAAATGATTCATTAAAGCTACCTGTATAACTTTTTAAGTTTTTAAGATGTTGGAAGCTTACTTTTTCACTTTGTGATATTTCATAATCATTCATGAGCTTTAAAACCGTTAATCCAGTAAAGGCCTCAAAGTCCTTTTGTTGGATTTCTTGCGTATTTAATATCTTATCCATAATGATATACGTAGAAATTTTAGCTTCCTTATTTGTAAAAGGATCTTCTAGACTATAATCAAAATGCCATTGTTCGTCAGAATAGTAGGCAGCCAAATATCGAATACTTGCCATCTCTTCTTTTGCTGGCATCGCCCCACCTTTATCAAAAATATCTTTTAAAAAGAACAGAAGAACTTCACTTTCAGGCATTGTTCGAACAGATATTTCTTCACGGTTTCCATGCTCTGTTTGATTACTGCTTAAAAGGAAATACCCAAGGAATACGCACATCATGATAATTGGTAGCAGAAGGAGCAGCTTTAAATTTGTTTTTGGACGGGATGTTGTATTAGGAGAAGCTGTTCCATAATAATTATTAATCGTTTGATCTACATAATAAACTTTATTCTCTTTTAACATGATTTCAGTATCACAAAAAGGACATTTGAATGTTTGCTCTTCTTTATATTCAATTTTCCCATTACAATTTGGACAATTTAATTTAATAAATTCCACTGGCAGCCCTCCCAACTCTATTTTCCATTAAGCTTAGTTGTCTAAAAAATAAATGTCAATATTTATGAAATATAGGCAAACTACCTGAGACTAAATCCGCAGTGCAGAGCCAGATTTTTTAAATTCTAACTTATTATATTTTTTCCTCTAATCTAAGAGAACCTAAGTCTAAATACGATTATGCATTTCCATCCTTAAGCTAAGCCAATTAACTATGTAGAAATAATGTAAATATGATATCTTTTTGCAAGGTAGTATTTTGGAAAGAGAGGATATTTATCAATGAATCAAAATAATTTCTGGCTTGATTTACCACGGCCATTTTTCATTTTAGCTCCTATGGAGGATGTGACAGATGTTGTATTTCGTCATGTCATTCAGGATGCAGGGAGACCTGATGTATTTTTTACGGAATTCACCAATACGACGAGCTATTGTCATCCAGATGGCTTAGATAATGTACGTAATCGCTTAGCTTTCACAGAAGATGAGCAACCCATTGTTGCACATATTTGGGGAGACAACCCAGAACATTTTCGTCAAATGAGTATTGGTATGAAGGAATTAGGTTTTAAGGGAATTGATATTAATATGGGCTGCCCAGTTGATAATGTAGCAGAAAGAGGTAAAGGAGCTGGCTTAATTCTTCACCCTGAACTAGCCGCAGATATTATTCAAGCAGCCAAAGCAGGTGGATTACCAGTTAGTGTTAAAACAAGACTTGGCTTTACGGATGTAGCAGAATGGCGTGAGTGGCTTACCCATATTTTAAAACAGAATATCGCCAATCTTTCTATTCATCTCCGTACACGGGAAGAAATGAGCAAGGTCGCTGCACATTGGGAATTAATTGCAGATATCAAAAAACTACGTGATGAAGTTGCTCCTCAAACATTACTGACAATCAACGGTGATATTCCTGATCGTTTAACAGGTCTAAAACTGGTTGAGCAATACGGTATCGATGGTGTAATGATTGGACGTGGTGTGTTTTCAAACCCATTTGCCTTTGAAAAGGAACCTAAAGAGCATAGCGCCAAAGAATACCTTAACTTACTATACTTACACCTTGATCTTCATGACCACTATGCCAAGGAATTCGAAACGCGTTCATTTAAAGCATTACAGCGTTTCTTTAAAATATATGTACGTGGCTTCAAAGGGGCTAGTCAATTGAGAGTTCAATTACTGAACGCAAATTCTACTGATGAAGTCCGTGAAATACTAGCTGCGTATATTGCCCTCGAACTAACGGAGTAAACCTTTATTATAAGTTGCGACAAATAAAGAGGATGTCAACGGCAGAAAAAGCAACTTTGCAAGGTGAGGGGTTGATTTCCGTTCGGCCAGCGTCCTTTCCAGGGGGCGTCCGATGAGCCGCTTCACTCACTTCCGTTCGCTCCAGGGTCTCCTCTGTGACGCTGGCTCCACTCCAATCAACCATGCTGCAAAAGTGGCTTTTCCTTATCTTTCATACTAGCTAGCCGTAGTAATCAAATTAGCCTATTATTTGTATGATTAGAGAAAGGATAGACTCTTAATTTCATTGCGAAGAAGTGATGAGTGTCAAAAACCCTCCATAAAATGGGTAGTGAAGACCTTCACTTTATTTGAAGACCTTTTCTAAAAAGTTAACATTTTGTAGGTTGGAGTGGAGGGCTACTTGACTCCCGTGGGATAGCGAGACAGGCAAAACTCTAAACGGAGCGGTAGCGGAGGAAGCGATTCGGCGCTCGCCCACAGGAAAGCAAGTAGCCTGTAACGGAAACCATTTTCACCTTTCACAAAAATTCTATTGATGGTTTTGTTTTTCAACACTAAGGGAGATTGGCTATAGCCAATCTCCCTTGTATTTGCTTTTACTTGTAATCATTGATTGGACCTTTATCCATTAGAACTTCTACCATATTAGAGGACCCCATCTTCAGTTGAGGTCTACGTTCTGAATTCGGTTCACTATAAAGCTCTAATGGACTGATAATCACGCCATCCGGAGTATTATGAAGTATTCCAGGCACACAGGAATAAATTCTATCATTATTATTGGCATTTTTAGCGAAAATAGTAACGGAGGTTCCATTATGATTATCTATACTCATGGACACCTTATACCTGTAGAATGAGCCTGTGCCATTTGATTGAGCGGAGTAAACGACAGGAACAACTGCCAGAACATTATTATTTAGTCTCAATTTGATTACTTCAGTTTTCGTTGATCCACCAGCTCTCCCAACATCCCCCATGTGTTCGACTACTCCGTTGCCAAAACTCCTCAGTGGAGGTGTTTTTTTCGCCCCAAACATAGCTACATCGATCTGCTGACCATCCTTTGTATAGACTAAAGCATATATATCGTAGTCAGTACCAGTTTTCCAAGATACCGTAGCAGTAATTTCAGGCGTTTTATCAATGATAACTGGCTTTTGACCTTTGGTAAGACTGACATTCCCCTTTACCTTTTCAAGATTTATCGGTGACAACATGTTTTGTCTATTTGTATTTTCCTGAACAGTTAGTGATTTATCAGGTTCTCTCGGTGTTTGTTTTTTTATAGTTGTAGATTCAGAAAGCTTGTTTTGTTCATCAGGTTCAACTTCAACACCGTAATTTTTACATAACCCCTCTAACCCAGAATCAAATCCACGCCAAATAGATCTCACCTTTGTCTGACTATTCCTTAGATATAATTCTAATACTACTATTCCATTCTCATTTGCGAACTTAGATGGCGCTAAATCGATAACAGTGCTATCAGTACATATCTCTGCCTTTAAATTTTTCACATTTGAAAAACCTCGGCTATTATCTTCTGTAAGTGTTATTGCTATTTTAGTAATACCTTCAGGAATTTTACTCATGTCAAAATTCATTTTATGTATTTTTATATTCCCTACATTCTCAGATGGTATCAGGGTAGCTGCACCAGATATGCTAGTTGGTTGATTATAAAATATAATTCCGTTATCTCCTTGTACCTTGTTTGCATCCGTTAAAAGAAATGCAGTTAACGAAATATCGACCAAATTAGACATTTCGTAGCTAATAGTAACACTACCTTTTTGGGAACTTATAACTGTATTTTCTCCCATCTGAAGGAATTGAATCATGTGAATCCCCCTTTTCCCCTTATTATTTATACACATCAAACAATTTTAAAGTTAATCTTCCAATAGAAAATTCGAGTAATATTTACAAAATCCTTCTTAAGGGGAATCGTTGGAAACAAATACTGACAACATATAAGGAAAACCAATCTAATTTCTCATAAAAACATTTTATGCTATGATGTTTAAATTGTGTCTACTAAGTAACACAGTTACATTCATCTAAGAAAGAGGTATTTATGCATCATACACAGTTATCCAAGCGACATTGGTTACTTATCTTAACACTAGCATTATTAACATTTGTTCTTGGGACAAGCGAATTTGTTATTGTCGGGATCTTAACTGATATTTCTTCAAGCCTTCATATGACAAATGCAAAAGCAGGCACACTCGTTTCTGCGTTCGCTATTACATTTGCCATAGCCACACCACTCGTGATGTCAGCAACAAGCCATTTTCCAAAGCGTAAATGGATGCTGTTTTTGATAGGTTCCTTCATTGCCTTAAATGCTCTGTGCGTAATTTCAACGAGCTATAGTATGCTCCTTATACTTCGGGTTATGACAGCGATTGTAACAGGCGTATTGATCTCTCTAGCCATGATTGTTGCAAGCGAAACCATGCCGACTAACAAACGCGGCCTTGCTATATCATTCGTTTTCGGTGGTTTCACACTGGCAAATGTAGTTGGCGTACCCATTGGAATTGTTATCGCCGAATGGTACGGCTGGAATGCCACTTTCATGTTAACCACTCTTCTCGGAGGGTTGGCGTTTGCGGCATCTTTTTTTGTCTTACCTACTCGACTCAGCCAAGTACGAAGCTCGATACGCGATCAATTTTCTTTACTAATCCAACCACGAATTTTAATTGCCTTTTTCATTCCTGCGCTTGGGTTTGGTGCAACCTATGCAGTCTTTACGTACCTTGTTCCTATTTTAAAGGGGATGGGTGCACCAAATAATTCTATCAGTTTAATCTTATTCGGTTACGGGTTTCTTTCGATTTTCAGCAACATTCTTGCCAGTAAAATTGCCAGTCACAATGCCATAGGTCGACTTCGGTTTGTTTTTCTCGTCCAAGCAATTGTACTGACAACTTTATTTTGGACGACAAATCATTTTATTTTAGGACTAGCAAACATCGGATTAATGTCACTAATGGCCATCCTCTTAACAACATCTACTCAGCTTTATTTAATAGATTTGGCCGAAATTTATAAACCAGATGCTAAAGGACTCGCTGCTTCTCTTATGCCAGTGGCAAGTAACGTAGGCATCGCCTTTGGGTCTGCATTAGGCGGAATTGTGTATCATCAAGGAAATTTGATGAATGTCACATGGGTCGGTGGTATAGTTGCCGTCTGTGCAAGTCTGCTAACTTTCTTTAGTTATCATTTAGATCATAAACAAAAGAAAATGGCATAAAGATGCACTTTAGTAAGAATATAAATCAAACAGACCCATTCGCATAAAGTGAATGGGCCTGTTATTAAAACAATTACTTGTGATACGAATCTTCATAATAAGGAAGGCTATTTCAAAGAATTATCCTGAAATGAGATGTTTTTCTTTCATTGGTCCAACTTTATTTAAAATGATTGCACCAACCATTTGAATAATCGTCTTCACAATAATTTGCCCCAAAATAGTGGCAGGTACCGCTTCCCATGGCAATATATTGGCGCCAAGTGGACTTAAGCCGATTACTACGAAAATTGCAGAATCTAGAAAGCCTCCAACAATTCCACTGTAGAACACACGCCAAGCCATTGGTAATTTTAATCGAGTATAGATTTCTGTATCAGCCGTTTCAGCGACAACAAATGATAGCGCTGATGCTACTACAATCAAAAGTGTATCTCCCAGTAGGAATGATACCACTGCTGATAAAATTAAAGCTGTAATAATAAATACATACGTTTTTGCTCTACCATATTTATTTTGTACTAGGTCACGAAAAATAAAGGTCGCCCCAATTAAAAGTGTCCCCATTGGAACAATAAACATACCAAAGTGCAATGGTGCAAATGCTGCCGTTACCACATTAGCGATAACAATAGATAATAAATAAAATAATACGCTCATACTATTACTCCTCAAGTAAATTTAAAAGCTTTTTCGTAATGGCACACTATACACCTCTTTTATTCCCCCAAACAAGGGCATGTAACTGTGGCAGTACTTTAACATCTCTTAATTCTTCATCTTTCATTACTCTATCAATCAGCGCATGATATTTATCCAATAAATGCATAATTAATTGTGAATTATCAGTTGTCGTGAGATCATCATTACCGACTTGAAGATAAAAAGGAATCATTGGATATCGATGGTGAATTTGTTTAGCATAATCGTAATCCTCTTGATTAAAAACGACTATTTTGAGGGATACATGGTGATTGCTGTTTCGATCTTTAAGTTTTTCGAAGATATAAGAAAGCACAGAATAGTCTGTGGTCATTCCAGAACTAGGTGGCTTTGGTGAAATTGTCAGTTCATCAATCTCATACATCCATTTCTGCCACCTACTCCCCTGTGTTTCTACCCCGATTTTCATGTCATTTTCTTTTAAAATGGCAATGAGCTCTGCTAAATTCGGATTGAGTGCAGGATTGCCTCCTGAAATCGTGACAAATGAAAAACCATTGCCCCCCAGTCGTTTCAACTCAGCCCAAATCTCTTCCGCTGTCATTTGGACAATAAGATGCTTTCCACTGCCATCCCACGTAAACGATGAATCACACCAAGAACAGGAGTAATCACATCCTGCAGTTCTCACAAACATGGTCTTCTGGCCAACGACCATTCCCTCACCTTGAATTGTTGGTCCAAAGATTTCAATCACAGGTATCTTACTCAACTTCCATCCACTCCCGTCTCGCTTCTGCATAGCTTGTCGGAGTTTCATAAAGTTTGATAAACTCTACACGCGCACCGTTATATCCTTCATCAAGCAAGGCCACTGTCAACTTTTCGTAAATCCACACAACTATATTCTCTGCCGTCGTATTCATAGGTGGAAGTGTTTCATTTAAATAGCGGTGATCTAAATGAATCTCTATTTTTTGTTTCCATATTTCTTTTATATCGCCAAAATCAATCAGCAAACCACGTTCATCTGTGTAGCCACTCAGCCCTAATACTACACGATAGGTATGACCGTGCAGATTTTTACATTTCCCTTCATAATCATGTAAATGATGAGCAGCATCGAAGGTAAATTCCTTGCTTACGAGAACACGCTTTGCATGATAGTTCAATTGATTTCTTTGAATATCCACATCAATTTTTTGAAGTCTCTCGACGATTTTAAAATCTGACATGCCTTAAGACTCCTTCCTATAACGCAAATACTCATCAAGTCCTTTTTTTCGTAGTTTACATGCTGGGCATTCACCGCAACCATCAGCTATGACACCGTTATAGCAAGTCAACGTTCTTTCTCGAACAAAGTCCAATGCCCCGAACTGATCAGCAAGCTCCCATGTCTGTGCCTTATTCAGCCACATCAATGGTGTATCAATTACAAAAGAATCATCCATCGATAAATTTAACGTTACATTTAAGGATTTAATAAAAACATCTCGGCAATCTGGATATCCGCTAAAATCTGTTTCACAAACGCCAGTCACGATATGCTTAGCTCCTACTTGACTCGCTAAAACACCTGCAAATGAAAGAAAGAGAAGATTTCGACCAGGAACAAAAGTCGATGGCAGCTCACCATTATCTCCGTCTTCTACTTTAATATCTTGTCGTGTCAAAGCATTCGGAGCAAGCTGGTTCAGGAGTGACATATCAAGAATATGATGCCTGATTCCAAGTTCACTCGCTATCTCTTTTGCACATTCAATTTCAAGACGATGCCTTTGACCATAATCAAAAGTGACTGCCTCAACCTCTTCAAAACGTTCTTTTGCCCAAAACAAACAAGTTGTACTGTCCTGACCCCCACTAAATACAACAATTGCTTTTTCCTGCTTCATCTATAAAACTCCCTTATATCAAAAAAACAGCACTCTAAGAAAAAGTGCTGCTTTCTTCTTAGTTTTTTAAAGAGGGTAGCTAAAAACCTCTTTCTTGATTGAACTATTCAAATCTTCATTTATCGATTATCAATTTTTTCTGGATTAAGATCGTGGTTCATTAAACGATAATTGGCGATTTCTTCATATTTCGTTCCTGGCTTCCCATAGTTACACCATGGATCGATCGAGATACCCCCACGTGGAGTAAATTTCCCCCAAATCTCGATATATCGTGGATCAAGCAATGCAATTAAATCATTCATAATGATATTGACGCAATCTTCATGGAAATCGCCGTGATTTCTAAAACTGAATAAATACAATTTTAGTGATTTACTCTCAACAATTTTTTTATCCGGGATATACGAGATGTACATCGTGGCAAAATCCGGCTGATTTGTCAGCGGGCATAAACTAGTGAACTCTGGACAATTAAACTTAACGAAATAATCTCGATTGGCATGTAGATTATCCACTGCCTCCAATACCTCAGGTGCATAATCATAGGAATACTTTGTACCTTGATTACCTAATAGGGTTAAATCCTTTAATCCTTCTTCATGACTTCTGCCAGACATAAAAAAACCTCCTTGTAAAAATGTTTCCCAACACTTTTCAAGAGAGGCATCACCAATCAGTCTATTAAAACATAAGTAAAAACATAAAAAAGCCACGTCCGATATGGACATGGCATATTGTCATGTTTCCATAGTTTTTTATAGAGGGTATCAGCTATGAACCTCTCCCGTTCTAGTCCGGGCATTCTTTTCTTCAATATCGTACAAAAAATAGTACAGCACGTCAAATAGATTTTTTATAAAATCTTACCCTATGGAATACGACTTACAAGCAATATGAAAACTGCATTTAGACTAGTCATGGAGAACTGTATCATAATAAAGTGTGGTTTTAATGAAAATAGAAAAAGTGTTTCCGAAATTCTTGAATCATTTAAACTAAAGATTTCCACTTATCCTTCTAACCATTTGTTAGTAGCACCCCGATTTATAATCGCTCTAAGTCCTGATATTCTTTCATATAAGGACCATCCTCTGCAACATATGAATGATACAATGCCTTTACTGCAAAATTTTTCTCTAAACCCATTTCGGATTTTAGCTTTTTTAATTCATCATGCAACGTTCGATGTTCATTGATTAGCTTTAGCATAATTGATTTATTATATTTCATTACATTCATCCTTTTTGTCTATAAAATAATGTGGAACAGCAAAATCCTCAGGCATCTGATGTTGTTCTAGTATTTTGTAACGTGTATTTGTCTCTTTGAATGCTTTATCAATAAATGTTTTAAACTTTCTCATTTCAAAGTTCACGTTATTTGTTGAAGCTATAATTATACCATTATCACTCGTAATCTTAAAAACATCCTTTAAATAGATACTTTAGTAGAGATTCAAATCAAATCAGATCAGTCACATTCGCTTCATGCAAATATGACTGTTTTTTAAAAATCACACTTACTTATGATACAGTTCACCCTAATGTGACTAAGGCCAAAAATATACTATATAATTAAAAACTATCTTAAGTTATTATAAAGAAAAGGAGGTATAATATGACAGCAGAGATTTGCGTTATAAATAAACTTGGTGTGGCATTAGGTGCAGATAGTGCTGTAACAATTGGAAATGGCAAAAAAATATATAACAGTGCCAATAAATTGTTTGCTCTATCTAAATATGCTCCTGTAGGAATCATGATATATAATAATGCAAGTTTTGTAGGGGTTCCCTTCGAAACAATTATAAAACTTTTCAGGAAAAATTTAGGTGAATCTAAACACCCTAATCTAATCGACTATGGAAATGCTTTTATTGAATTTCTTGTAGATAATGGTTATTCTCAGATTTGTACCAATAGAGAAGTTGATAAACATCTACTTCAAGTAATTAATGCATATCTAGAACAGTTCTACTCTAAGTATATACGAAGCTTAAAAGCTACTTCTGAAGAAAAGAATTTATCCGGAAAACAACTTTTAATTTTTTCTGAAGAATTACTAGAGAAAATGTTAGATAATGAAACTGACCGATTAGATAAAAAAAATATTTTAGATTGTTTTGAAGATACCGATACAATTTCAAATGAATTAGAAAGTCATATTAATGGCTTAGTTAATCATATATTCAAAAGTCTAATTTTTTCCGAAGAAATTTTCACTAAAATACTTAATAATGTTTGGAATCATTTAATTAAAGAATTCTCACCATATTCAACAGGAATTGTTATTGCAGGATTTGGTGAAGATGAAGTACTACCACTTGTTTTTGATTTTAAAATTGATGGTATTGTTGAAGGAACATTAAAAATTTCAGACGCTTCAATTACAGATTCATCTGAAGAACAATACAATACTATTCTTCCTTTTGCTCAAAGTGAAGTTGTTGAGTTATTTCTAAATGGCATAGACCCAAACTTAGAAAGATATCAACTAAGGGTGCTTAAACAGTTAGATAAAAATATTCTTAATGTTCTAGAAGAAAGTATCAAGACCACTTTTAATAATCCTATTAAAGTTAATGAACTTCTTGAAACAACTAATCATTTATTACAAAATAAAAACAATAGCTTCATAGAATTAAGCAGGAATTATCAAGAAAATAATTTCCGAAAACCAATAAAAAACATTGTAAAAATCCTTCCAAAAGAAGAATTAAGTGAAATGGCAGAAACATTAATACATATAACTTCTTTTAAAAGAAAGTCATCTGATGCTTTAGAAACTGTAGGTGGGCCTATCGATGTCGCATTAATTACTAAGGGGGATGGTTTTGTATGGATTAAAAGAAAACACTATTTTACTCCAGAAATAAATCATTCTTTTTATAATAAATATTTTAAGGAGGATTAAATATGTCAAAATTAGATTATGCTATTTTAGATTTAGAAAATCGTTTTTTAGATATCAATGATAGCACTGTAGAAAAAGATATAACTATCACTGATGAAGAGACATTTATAGATTCCATTTTTCTTAAATACTTAAATAACAAAGAAAATACAACTAAAAATAAATTATAAATCGATTAAAACCAGAACTATTTAAGTTAACAGTTCTGGTTTCTTAATTTTCCGCAGTTACTTATGATAAGGCTCTCCGTGACTGATCTATAAGCGGTTAATTTACATCCAAATCGCTTGACCTAATACACTTTTAAATCTTTCTAAAGTTTTACTACCAATTCCATCTATTTTTAAAATGTCCCCATCACTAGCATTTGCTAAATCGTAAACGGTTTTATAACCATTTGATTCTAATAATTCTAATTTATTATCTGTAATTCCATAAGGAAATACATTAGATTTTTTCAGTTTATCAATCGGCAACTCTAAAATACTAAGCACATCATCTACACCATCAGAATCAATTTTTAAATCAAAATCATATTTACCTAAAACACTGGATTTAGAAAATTGTATATCCTCTTTCCTGTTTCCTTCCCACTCTTCAAATAATTCTTTTGTCAAACGTGAACCAGGAACTTTCTCCAATAAATTACATAAATTAACAAAATATCTAGCTCCTCTTCCCCCTGATTTCATTCCCCTTGAAGCTTCACGCTTAGATAAAAAACCGGTATATTCAAGAATTTCCAATAATTTATTTGTTTTCAGCATTATATCTCGATGTATAATACATGTGGGAACCTCTTTTTGACCACATTGTGAGTAAATTATATCTGCAAATTCTTGTGCAGGCTCAATTAGAGGTTCATAAACTCCTAATTTTAATTTAATTTCCTCAATCATCGGCCAATAATAGTCACTACTTACTTCTAATAAAGTCTCTGATATTTTGGTGTAACCAATACCTTTATAAACACCATTTGCAAATAACGTTCCACAAAGTTTAACATAAGACCTCACATTTCCAACTACAGCCATACCTAGAAAATTTGAAACCTTTTTTATATCTAACTCGTTAACAAAAACATCCTTATTTCTTGATTTTGGAAAACGCGTTTCCATTATAGCTTGAAAAAACTCATTGAATCCTGGTTTTCCTTCTCTACGCTGAATTTCAATTACAGTTGCATCATTATAAATATCAAATCTACTGCCAAACCTAGTCACTCCGGGATAAATTGCTGCTTTACAAGATACTCTACTACTAGATAAAGTTCTAAAAATATCAAAAAACTCTTCTAAAGATGCCTCTCTTCCAATATGAGCCGCATCATCTAATAATAAAACTATTCTTTTATCAATTTTAAGTGATAAATTGGTTAAATTATTGTGCATGTCATATACTTCATAGACACTAGGGAATTCTATATTATATTTTTGTTGTGTGACCTCATTAACTTTATCACTTAATATTCTTAGTAACTCTACTTCATAAATCTTACCTCTTGTACGTAATAGTGGGAGATGTCTTAAACTTAAATAAATTCCTAAAACTTCATTTTTATATGGTTCTTCATCTAATCTTCTAGCCGCTTCTCTTAATAATGCACTTTTCCCTGTACCACGCCCGCCTTTTAATAAAATTGGTCCATGGGCCATTAAATTTTTTATTATACTTTCTTCATAGGAAAGGAAATGGTGATTTCGGACAAACTCTTCATTGGAGAAATCCTCAGCCGCTAGTAATAAATTTACGGTTTCATTTTCGTATACCATTTTTCGATCTCCTCCTCTATTTTTAGAAATAAAGTTGTTGAATCTTCTTTATTTATATTATGATTTACACTAGGATCAAAATGACTAACTAATGCAAGTAAGGCCAGTTTTTGGAACATAGAATATAAATTATTTTGCATTGTTAAATTGTCATATGCACTTTCAATATCTATTAAGAACTCATAATGTATCCCTTTTGAAAAAAATGAGAACAATTTCATTGAATCTGTCTTTATACGTTCATAATATGCTATTGCTTCTTCACTTAAGAAATTGTTTAACCAATTACTTTCTATTTGTTTTTCTGCAATATGATCTTGTAATTTTGTTAATGTAGGAATCCATAACAATTCTCCCCAGTGTCTCCCAAGTAAAGCCCTATCAAAATCTGAAACCTTATTTTCTGGATTCCAAATATCCTCTTTAGCTTTAGATACGGCAATAATATCACCTGTCCATAATAACGCAACATTAGACTTTTTTGTAACATCATACTTTGAGGAAGATTGAACTTTATAAATGGATAATATCCTAAACGGGTCAACCCTTAATAACAGTAAAGTCATACTAGCTTCTAAAATTGTTCTAGCATAAAAAGGAGCTAGTAACCTTTGTTTACTATTTTCTAAATCTAAATCCAATAATTCAATACAAAAATTATTAATAGTATCCGATAAATTATTTCTAATTTTTGTTACGTCTGAAATTTCGTTTTCTCCTATAGTTCCTATTAAAAGTTCACTTAAATAATTAATAATAATCTACCTCCTCTATTTATATTTTAATTTCCATTCCTAAAAAAGGAAGTAAATTATTAAGAAATTTTCTTAAAACCACACTTATTTATGATACGGTTCACCCTTCATAATCCTAAAACTACGATAAATCTGCTCGACTAGCACGAGCTTCATGAGCTGGTGAGGAAGTGTCATCTTACCAAATGATTGCTGCTCATCTGCACGCTTTAACACATCATCATGCAGACCGAGGGAGCCGCCGATGACGAAGGCGATTTTGCTTTTGCCGTAGGTCATGAGAGATTCGATATCAGCTGCCATTTGCTCGGAGGTTTTCATTTTTCCGTTGATGGCTAGGGCGATTACGTAGGCATCTGGACTGATTTTCGCTAGGATGCGTTCTCCCTCTTTTTTCTTGACGATGTCCATTTCAGCTTCACTTAGTTGTTCAGGTGCCTTTTCGTCTGGCACTTCAATCAAATCCATTTTTGCATAGCCGCCAAGACGTTTTACGTACTCATCGATCCCCATTTTTAAGTACTTTTCTTTTAGTTTGCCGACTGATACAATCGTTATATTCACACGTTATCCACCTTTACAATTCATTTACAAACAAATTATCCACAAAAGTTATCAACATATCCACATGTTACTTCTATATATTGTGTAAAGTTATTTACTTGATACAATATATTCTGCTGGCTGTTCACAGTAGCTACACTTTGTGGATAACTTTTTACCCTCTTCGATTTTATCCATAATTGGGAACACTTTTTGTTCTGCTACAAACATGTCTAAAGCGTGATTTATATGGCTTTCACAGCTGTATTTTTCCATTTTCTGATGTCTCCTTATTTTCCGAAATTTCCACAAACTTATTCACAAATCAGTCTATGTTATCCACAATCTATTGTAACAAAGGAATGGCATGTATGGAAGAAGTGCCTTTTACTCACGATTTCCTGTGTAGCATTAGTATTCACAATTTTCTAGTTATCCACAATATTTCATAAAAGTATTTTCTCCATCCTCACAAAAAAACGATGGAGATTGATTAAATCTCCACCGCTCTTCATATTGTTTACATTGTATTACCGTTTGTTAATGTTAGTGATAGTTCGACTAATTTACCTTGACGGTAAACTTTTAACGTTAATTTATCACCAATTTTTTTGTCATTATATAAATGTTTGCGTAAATCAATAGTTGTTTCGATTTTTTGACCATCCATTTCAACAATAACATCATATTGTTGGATTCCTGCTTTTGATGCTGCTGAGTTATTGATTACATCTGTTACCACAACACCCGTTGTCACTTCTGTAGGTAATTTTAATGTTTGTTGCTGATAGAATGATGGCACATCTGTTAAATCTGCTAAAGAAACTCCCATTGTTGGACGTTCCATTTTACCGTTTTTCTCTAATTCCTCAATAATTGGAATAGCTGAGTTAATAGGAATAGAGAAACCTAAACCTTCAACAGAGGATTCAGCAATTTTCATGGAGTTAATCCCTACTAATTCCCCGGCTAAGTTCACTAGTGCTCCACCACTGTTCCCTGGGTTAATTGCTGCATCTGTTTGTAACACTTCTTGTTGCCAGTCTTCTGTCCCATCACCATTTAAGTCTACTGGTACAGAACGGTCTTTACCAGAAACAACACCTTTTGTAACAGAGCCATAGAAATCTAAGCCAAGTGGATTACCGATTGCTATAACTGTTTCGCCTTGTTTTAGCACATCAGAGTTACCGAAAGTTGCTACTGTTTTTACATTCTTTGAGCTTATTGAAATAACAGCAAGGTCTGTCCAAACGTCTAGACCTACTAATTGTGCAGGTTCTTTTGTTCCATCCGGCATTGTGACCTCTAACTGTTTTGCCCCTTCAATAACGTGGTTATTTGTGACAATAAAGGCTTTGTCACCTTCGATTTTATAAATAACACCTGATCCGCTTCCTGCCTCTTTTGTTGTCGTTGATGATGGACTCCAAAAGCCTCCGCTTGTGACTTCTTGAATGTTTGTGATGCCAACAACTGCGGGTGAGGCTTTATCAACTGCTGTTGTCACATCTGTCGTTATTTCTGTTGCTACTTGATTAATTGTTGGGTTATTTTTCTCTATATTACTTGATGTTGTCCCAGGCATTTGGTTGACAAGTCCCGGTAGCATAAGCCATACAAGTAAAGCACCTATAATGACGCCAATCAGACCACTAAAGAAATAGCCGCCTTTTCCTCCGCCACCTTTCTTTTTAAGACGCTTAGTCTGCATTTCTTGCTCCTCACGCTCTAGTCTTTCTTGAAGAGGTGATTTCGGTACTTCATCATTTTTTAAGAAATCACTGTTTTTATCATCATCTTGGAAATAGCTCATGTTCTTCATCCTTTCCTTTGATTGCTATTTGTTAATTGTTACCCTAATCTTACGATTCAAACATTAAAATCAGATGAAAAACAAATAAAATGGGCATAAAAATAGCTGCCCAATGCATTTTTTTAAATGCATTGAACAGCTTCAAGTTTTGCCTAAATAGCTTATGATTAAACTGTGACTAATTTTGTTGGTTCTTCTGCATCCGTATCATAAAGATGAACATGCTCACCAACAAGGATGCCACAAGATTGCAAAGTTTGTGCGACACTCATACGTGCTAGCTCTTTCATATTATTATCTTTACTTAAATGTGAAAGATAAATATTGGTCGTCTTATCAAATACAACCTCACTCATAGCGATCGCTGCATCCTCATTAGACACATGTCCTACATCGCTTAAAATACGACGTTTAATAGACCAAGGATACCGTCCCATTTGAAGCATATTGACATCATGATTACTTTCAAAGACAAAAGAATCTGCGCCGCGGATAATTCCTTTCATACGATCACTAACATAGCCCGTATCTGTAATAATGACTAGCTTGCGATCATTTTCATGAAAAGTGTAGAACATTGGATCTGCTGCATCGTGTGAAACGGCAAAGGATTCAACAGCTAAAGAACCAAAATGCTTCACTGTATCCATTTCAAATTCAAAACGTTGCTCAACAGGAATGTCACCCACAAGCCCGTCCATCGCCTGCCACGTTTTGGCGTTTGCGTAAATTGGTACATGATATTTTCGTGCCAGTACACCAATTCCTTTAATATGATCACTATGCTCATGTGTAACAAAGATACCACTGAGTTGCTTCATATTACGGTCGATTTTTGTAAAGAGTTGCTCCATCTTTTTCCCACTAAGACCCGCATCGACGATAAAAGCATGATCGTCATTCTCTACATAAATCGAATTCCCTGTACTGCCACTTGCTAAAACACTAAATCGCATTATTCAACTCCCCAGTCTTCTTCTTCGCTCTCTTGCTTGTCCTCCTGGATTTCGATGACTTTTCCTTCTACTGCATTCACAAAGTACTCCTCTTTTGTCCCATCAGATAATTTCACTTGAACTTCCCATGTTGGCACCAATACCTGTGTACGTGTCAATTTAACAAGCGTTGAGTAACCTAGTTTCATTTGTGTAATGCGCGAGTCTGGCTTGAGCGGTCCTTTTGCATACAAAGTTTGAATAATTTGAAGTGGTGGAATAACTGTTTCCTGCTGTTCCATTTCTTCAATATTATCAATCATTGTTTGTTCATACATTGTTACTTCGTTATTTGCATTCCATTTGATTTTTAATGAACCGCTATAATAGAACATTCGGTTGTTTGTCTTTTGGAAAAAAATCGCTACTCGTTCTTCGCGATCTACTTTCCATAAAGCATAAGATGCTCCTTCAATAATGTTTGCAAGGGCAAAATCTGTAAAGCTTGCATCATCACTCACATTACGTAATTTAATAGGCCTCATAAAAATAACACGTGCCTTTGTATTATTATCATCTTTAAATTTAATTTGTTGGTTGTTATTACTAAATTCAGCTGGTGTGAATTTATGCACTTGAGCTGTCATATACGAAGCAGATTCAATATTATTTGGTAATGTGCCATATGTAATATTGTCATCTTTTAAACGAGCTTCTATTGTTCTTTCACCAGGTACCTCAATATCTTTCGCTTCATTATAGCGATTGACATAAAGTGAATACAAGAAGATGTTAAGTATTAAAAAAACGAATATAAAAATAGATTTTGTTCTATTCCAATCCATTTTTAACACCTCCTAATACTTCAGGAGTCAGTTTAGTCCAGCTACCATTACGAATAACAAACCAACAAGGTTCGAATATAAATATATTCTGTTCTTGATTTTGTGTTAAATAATAGCCCAAGACAATTTCATCAATATCAGACAAAGGTATACTGTTAGCGCTTTTTAATCTCTCTGCGATCTCCGCACCAGATGCTAATTCTTTAATTTCTTTCTCTAATGATATATCCATATCCAATGAGAAGTATGGACGCTTATAATGGAAAATTCGACTATCTCCCCAAATTGTTGTCATTCGTGTAATGACATGATTGCTATAGACAGGGAAACCTTGCAGATACATTTGATAATCTATTTGATTTTTATTGGTATTGGATGAAGCATAGCGGAAATCTGCCGTAAATCCTCCATGCTCATTAATAAATTCAAAGCTATCCTTTAAAAGCTTGGAAGGCTCGACTCTAATACTACTTTCTGCAGCTGGATATACATAGTTTAATGATTTTAGATTTGTTTCTAAGGTCATTAATGACATACCATCTGTATATTTTTCAGAGGATGCACTTTCAACATTACGCTGCACAATATTTGGATCTGGGAATAACACATTTTTAAATAATTCTGGTGTAATATCCTCAATAAAGTACGTATATTTTACAGATTCAATATTACTGTTTGCCAGATAAAGAGATGTATAGCCCTCTCTCTCCACTTCTTTAAAAATCTCATATTTTTTTGCAGGCTCAATGACTTCCTGTATAAATTGATTCATGTTTGGCACACTGACATGTGAGCGGAATAATGATTGGTTATTGCCACTAATGTAATACAACATTAATTCTTTGCTATTATAATTACTCCAATCTATAATCATACGATTGAACGTTGTTTCTGGTAATTCCTTATCAGTGAACTGAAAAGTCGTGTTAAAAGCTGAAAAGGGAATCTCTCCGGTAAAAAAGATAGTCATCCGATGATCTGCACCAATAATTTGATTCACATAGTTTGCAGAAAGATTGTTGTTTACAGGCACTAAATCTAAAACATTCCAGCCTTTAAATACTTTCATCATATCTTTCATAGCTGCGTTAGAAACCGTACCTGTAAACTCTTCTTCAGAACGGAAAATAGCCTTGTATGGGCGAATAATATCCTCCATATCTTTTTGCGGCTTAATTAAAATTTCCTCTCCCTCTGTTTTTTCAATGTATTTATAATCAGGTGTATAAGTCCAAATTAAAAAGGTTAAGATCACACTCAGCATGACAAGTAGAAATAATACAACAGATTTAACCGGCTCTATATATTTCATTCCCACTCACCTGCCTCACCAAATTCATCTGCATCATATGGTAATGTGAAGAAAATTGTTGTACCCTGTCCTTCTTCACTTTCAGCCCAAATCTTACCACCGTGTGCTTCAATCATTTCCCGCGCAATAGCTAATCCCAAACCTGTTCCTCCCATAGAACGAGCACGAGCACGATCCACACGATAGAAGCGATCAAAAATACGACCAACGTTTTCTTTAGGAATACCCATGCCATCATCTGAAATCATGACCTTCAGCATGTCCTCTTGTCCAGTAAAGCCAAAGCGAATATTCCCACCATCTGGTGAATATTTAATAGCATTCGAAATGATATTATCAATGACTTGTGTGACCTTATCCGTATCAATTTCTACATAAAAGGATGTTTCAGGGAATAATCGTTCAAACTGTACTTTGTCAGACTTAGACATTTCAAATCGATCGATAATACGGTTAAAGAATGAATTAAATAAGACAATATCTTTATTCAACTCATAATCTGAACTATCCATTCTAGATAACTGCAATAAATCATTCACTAGACGGATCATACGCTCTGTTTCGGTTTGCGTTACATTTAAAAATGTAGGAGCAATATTTTCATCTTTCCATGCCCCATCTGCTAGTGCCTCTAAATAACTGCGCATTGTTGTTAATGGCGTTCTTAACTCATGTGATACATTCGATACAAATTCCCTACGATCCATTTCAATCTTTTCTTGCTCTGTTATATCGTGCAATACTGTAATCAGACCATTAATAAAGCCCGTCTCTTTTTGAATAACAGAGAAATTAGCGCGAAGTATATAGGGTGCATCCGATGTACTGAAGTTTAAATTGACTGCATCATTCATATGGATTAAGTCTTCAAAGCTATATTCCTGATCAATCCCCAATACGGAGGCGATAGGACGCCCTAATGTAATATCTCTTGAAATATGCAGTAATTCTAGTGCAGGGTCATTGATTAGAATAATACGTCCCTTACGATCTGTTGCAATAACACCATCTGTCATATTACTCAGAACTGAATCTAGCTTACGGCGTTCAGCTTCTGTGGTCGATTGTGCTTCCTGTAAACGGTTGGTTAGATGATTAAAGGTGACGGCTAGCTGTCCGATTTCATCTGTACCATATACACGCACTTTCCGAGAATAGTTCCCCTTAGCCATTGCCTGAGCCTGCTTTCGCATATCAGCAATTGGCTGTGTAATCGTTCGTGCCACAAGAATACCTAAGAAGATGGTAATGACCAAGGACATTGCCGTACCACCAAGGAAAATCTGATTGATATCATTCATTTGTTCAAAAACGGATTCAATATTGGCTTCAATATAGAGTACACCAATGATTTCATCGTCTGGTCCTGCACCAGCACGAATGGGGTTCGCTAATACCCACACACGATTTCTCGTTTTATTGTCCAGCTTAATAATATCAAATAGTGTTTCAGCAGATATTGCTCGACGTACAAGATCCGTATTAGAGCGTTGGCCTATTAAATTTTGATTTTCAAGCTCAGATGTTGCAAGTATTCTTTGTCTATCATCAATAACACGGATTTCTAAAATATCACCATTCGAAACATCCCTTAAACCAGTAGAAAACTCCATAACAATTGACTTTAGGCTTTCCTCTAGTTTAGGCATGCTTTCATCGCGTTCCTTTAAAATTTCTTCACGAAGACTATATTGCATCAAGTCAACTCGCTGAAAAATGGAATCTTGGAAGTTGCTCTTCAAATTTCGTTCTAATTCACGAGCGAAATAGATACCGATAATTTGTAAAGCAAGTAATATTAATAAAATATAAATCAGTACTAGTTTGACATGAATCGATTTAAAGAAGCTCACTTTCTGCATTCCTATTACTCCTGTTCAGGATTTCGTAAATAATAACCTACACCACGTCGTGTGACAATCCAAGCAGGATGACTAGGATTATCCTCAATTTTTTCACGTAAACGGCGAATGGTTACATCAACAGTTCGTACGTCACCAAAGTAATCATAGCCCCATACTGTTTGTAGTAAGTGCTCTCGTGTCATTACTTGTCCAATATATTTCCCTAAATAATGAAGTAACTCAAATTCGCGATGTGTCAGTTCAATTGCCTCATCACGCTTCATTACTAAATAAGCATCTGGTTGAATAACAAGCGATCCTACGACAATCTCATTCGACTCTTCCTCAGCCTCTTCTGCTGCTGGAGCGACCACTTGTAAACGGCGCATATTGGCCTTCACACGCGCAATCAGCTCTCGTGTACTAAATGGCTTTGTGACATAATCATCTGCACCCATCTCTAACCCTAATACTTTATCAATCTCAGAGCCTTTAGCTGTTAGCATAATAATCGGGAAGTCGTATTTTTTACGTACCTCTCTACAAACTTCCATTCCGTCACGCTTTGGCAGCATAATATCTAAAAGCATTAAATCTGGTTGCTCTTCCTCTACTTTCTTTAATGCCTCATCACCATCATAGGCACAAATAACTTTATAGCCTTCTTTTATTAAATTAAATTGCAAAATATCTGCGATTGGTTTCTCATCGTCAACAACTAAAATTGTTTTGTTCATACATTCTCTCCCTTTCGCTTTTTATCTATTCTTAAACAATGTGTATTGGTAAATTCACTACTCTTAACTCTATCATGCTTTCGCATTCTATGCATTAATCGATATTCGATCCTTCTAATACTGTGACATAAAGCGATGTATTTCAACAATTATTTCTCGGGAAATAATAGAAAAAGACAGTCCATTATTTGGACTGCCTTCTATTCAACATGTTTATCGGCCTACATAAGATAACGGATTTTCTAATGAACCGTTCTTTTCAACTTCAAAATGCAAATGTGTACCTGTCGAATTTCCAGTGGAACCCATAATACCGATCACAGAACCTTTTTCCACTACTTGTCCTACTTCAACATTGATTGAAGATAGATGTCCATAAAGTGTTGTAAAACCATTATTGTGATTAATAACAATGCGATTACCATAGGTGCCAGAAGTGCCAGCTGCAACAACTACACCATTATCAGCAGCTAAAATATTATAGTTACTTGGTCGAGCGATATCAATACCACGATGGAAGGCTCCCCAACGTTCACCCATACCACTTGAAATATAGCCCCCGACTGCTGGCCATGCAAATTCACCAGTTCCACGTGAAGAAATAACCTTTGTACCGACTACTTCAATTTCATCTACTGGTTGTTGAAGGATTTTTTCCTCTAAGGCAACTTTTGATGTCTGCGTACCATTTTCAGATGTTAATGCATAGGTTGTTTCTTTTTTTCCATTAACACCTTCTTGCTTGATGACCTTTTCGCCTTTATACAGAGTAGGATCTTCTTCGACTACTTTTTTAAACGGAATGATATCCGCAACTTTCTTTTCCTTTTTTACTTCAAGTGTTACAAACGGCTTTGCCACAGTAACATTTAATTCTTGTCCAATTTGTAAAACTGTATCCACTGTAATATCAGAATTCAGAGCTAACAGTTCGCCTGTTGTTAAATTATGTTTTTTAGC
Organism: Lysinibacillus sp. FSL K6-0057; assembly: GCF_038630885.1. Lineage (NCBI taxonomy): Bacteria > Bacillati > Bacillota > Bacilli > Caryophanales > Bacillaceae > Lysinibacillus > Lysinibacillus sp. FSL K6-0057. Next base: position 5,028,472 of record NZ_CP152047.1, read on the forward strand.
AACCGACCCTAACACATCTCCAGATTGAATTTTATACGTTTCCTGCTCAAGATAGCCTGTCATTAAATATTTCACGGCTTGCTCAGGTGATACAATATCAGTTGGTGTAACTTTTTGTGATAATCCTGAAACTCCTTGTTTAAAAGAAACATCTAGAAGTCGGGACTCACCATTCTGTAATTCTGGTAAATTATTATTAGATTGTTGGTTTTTAGATAATTTCTCTAATTCTTGCTGAGAAACATATTGTAGCTTTAACATTTGAACCGTTTTTTCATAAGCTTCCGTATTCTTTAATGATACTACCGGTTTATGATTTACTAATAATGTAAAGGCATCAGATTTAGCTACTAAAGATTGCTTAAGTTTTGATAATGTTTCTGCATCTTTTGTTTCATTTGTAAATACTTGTTCTGGGATTATTTTAACAGCTGAGCTAGCATCAATGGATAAACCTTTGAATTGCTGACTTGCTACTTTTTCTTTTGATGCAATAATTTCTTGAATCGCTTTCTCATCAGACACTGCACCAATATATTCATTCCCCACATAAACGTGGTAAATTTTATTTAAGTTTTCTTTGTTATATTCCTTAGCAAATCCCATATTAATCGTTAGACTTGTCATTAAAACTACAATGATTGAAGCCTTTTTAAAAGAAGAAAAATTGTAGGTGAATCTATTGTTTTCTTCTTTTCTATTCCAAAACGAATTCATCAATAAAGCCCCTTCCAACTTTACCCTACTGTAGGATGATTTACCCACAAGGATTTTTTGCACCCCTATAATGTACCATAAAGAAAATGACGTTTGAACGATTTCGCTCTTTTGTAATGTAAATGTATTATTTATCTACTTATTGTTACATAGAATATATTTTATATAGTTTATAAATACTGTATTTTTATTCATATACTGGTTCTTAAAATACAATTTAAAAAATATCATGGGTATACTATTCTTTAATTTTTTTCAAGTGAATTTGGGCTTAATACTTTTTACTTTTTTAATATTCCGATAAAATGTATATAGAAGGTACACTATTTGATTGGAGCGATTAAATTGAGTGATTCACAAACCTCTGAGAACACAACAAAAATGTTGAGACCTCAGAAAAATAGCATGCGGAAAGTTTTTGCAAGAATTGTTATGGTGTCGCTAGGTGCGATTATAATGGCATTGAGCTTAGAATTGTTTTTAGTACCTAACCACATTATGGATGGTGGAATCGTAGGTGTTTCCATTATCACATCTCATTTATTAAATTTACCCCTTGGTATTTTCATCTTCATTTTAAACTTACCTTTTATTTTTTTAGGCTATAAACAAATTGGTAAAACCTTCGCACTGTCGACAGGTCTAGGTATTACCGTACTCTCGTTCGCAACACTTGCCTTACATAATATCCATCCATTTACGGAAGACACATTATTGGCAACAGTTTTTGGAGGAATGATTTTAGGAGTTGGTGTCGGTATTGTCATTCGTTATGGAGGTTCATTGGATGGAACTGAAATATTAGCTATTTTATTTAATAGCAAGACACCTTTTTCAGTTGGAGAAATCATTATGCTCTTCAATGTCATTATTTTTACGGTGGCAGGATTTATTTTTAATTGGGAACAAGCCATGTACTCCATCATTGCATACTATATTGCCTATAAAATGATTGATATTGTTATTCAAGGATTGGAAGAATCGAAATCTGTTTATATCATAAGTGATGACATTGATGAAATTGGACAAACTATTATGGATCGACTTGGTCGTGGCGTTACTTTCCTTCACGGAGAAGGAGCTTATACGGGGAATGACAAGAAAGTCATATTTACCGTTATTACTCGTTTAGAAGAGTCTAAATTGAAAACAATCGTCGCTGAAATAGATGACAATGCGTTTCTAGCCATCGGTAATATCGCCGAGGTAAAAGGTGGTCGCTTTAAGAAGAAGGATATTCACTAAAAAAGGGCATGCCGCATTTGGCACGCCCTTTTCATTTTATTTCATTATGCTTCCCAAACGTCCACTAACACGTTTGTTTGCTCACGTGCAGGTCCAACAGAGAAAGTAGCAATTTGAATGCCCGTTAGTTCGCTAATACGCTCCACATAGCGGCGTGCATTTTCAGGTAGCTCTTCTAAAGTTCGGCAGCTTGTTACATCCTCTGACCAGCCTGGAAGCTCTTCATAAATCGGCTCACATTGTTCAATAATATGAAGATTTGCTGGATATTCTGTAATTGTTTCACCTTTATAGTTATATGCTGTACAAATTTTTACTGTTTCTAAACCAGATAAAACATCGATAGAGTTAAGGGCAAGATGAGTAATGCCACTTACACGGCGTGAATGACGAACAACGACTGTGTCGAACCAGCCTACACGACGTGGACGACCAGTTGTTGTACCGTATTCGCGACCTACCTCGCGAATTTGTTGACCCACTTCATCAAATAACTCTGTTGGGAAAGGACCATCTCCTACACGAGATGTATAGGCTTTGGATACACCTATAACACTTGTCACGCGTGATGGACCAACACCAGCGCCAATCGCTACTCCTCCTGCAACTGGATTTGAAGATGTTACATATGGATACGTACCTTGATCGACATCAAGTAAAATTCCTTGTGCACCTTCGAATAGCACTTTACCGCCTTCATCAAGGACATCATTTAAGATTTTAGATGTATCAGCGACATATTTTGCAATTTCTTGTCCATAACCATAGTATTCCTCGAAAATTTCTTCGAATGTTACGCCTTCAACTTCATAGAATTTCTCAAATAATTTATTTTTAATGGCTAAATTATGACGTAGTTTTTCTTCAAAGATTTCCTTATCAAGTAAGTCAGCCATACGAATCCCAATACGTGCTACTTTATCTTGATAACAAGGTCCAATTCCTTTACAAGTTGTGCCGATTTTATTGTCTCCACGACTTTCTTCATCAGCTATATCTTGTTTAATATGATAAGGCAAAATAACATGTGCACGATTAGAAATACGTAGATTATCTGTATTAATACCGCGCTCTTGTAAACCTTTAAGCTCCGTTACCAGTGATTTTGGATTCACAACTAATCCATTACCAATTACTGAAGTTTTTTCTTTATAGAAGATCCCTGATGGAATTAAATGTAATTTATAAGTTTCACCATCAATTTTAATGGTATGTCCTGCATTATCTCCACCGGCATAACGAGCGATGGCATCGGCTTTGTGCGAAAGGAAATCTGTAATTTTACCTTTTCCTTCGTCTCCCCACTGTGTTCCTACAACTACTACTGATGTCATAATCAGCACCTCCGTTAGATACCTTTGTATCTCAAATTTCAAGCCTCAATTATTGTAACAATGATAGAAACAACTCGTCAATAAAAAATAGTGAAAAACACGAACATAAAATCAAGAAATCTGATTCAACGTTCGTGTTTAATAACAGAATGGTATGAATATTATCGAACATTCAGATTAATTCATTCTAAGGGTAATATTTCATTACGGATAGGCAACTTATCTGAATGACGAATAACATGACTAATCACGTGGCGGTGGTGGTGGCATTTGTGACCAATCCACATTAATGAATTTATTGAATTCTTTTTTAAAAGCCAATGTAACGGTTCCTGTTGGACCATTACGTTGTTTCGCAATGATAATTTCGATCATATTTTTACTCTCAGATTCTTTATCGTAATAATCATCACGGTATAAAAACGCAACAATATCAGCATCTTGCTCAATACTTCCCGATTCACGTAAGTCACTCATCATTGGCCGTTTATCTTGTCGCTGCTCAACTCCACGAGATAACTGTGATAAAGCAATAACAGGTACCTTTAATTCACGGGCTAATCCCTTTAAGGAACGTGAAATCTCTGATACCTCTTGCTGACGGTTTTCTCCTGGCTTGCCACTACCCTGAATCAACTGTAAATAATCGATTAAGATCATTCCTAGTCCATTTTCCTGTGCTAAACGACGACATTTTGCACGAATTTCATTGATACGTACACCAGGTGTATCATCAATAAAAATCCCTGAATTCGATAAACTACCCATTGCCATAGTTAGTTTACCCCAATCTTCTGTAGTTAAAGCACCTGTACGTAAAACTTGTGCATCTATATTTCCCTCTGCACAAAGCATACGCATTACCAGTTGCTCTGCACCCATCTCTAAAGAAAAGATTGCTACATTTTCACGCGCTTGTACGGCAACACTTTGCGCAACATTCAATGCAAAGGCCGTTTTCCCTACAGATGGACGTGCAGCAACAATGATTAAGTCGTTGCGCTGAAAGCCAGCAGTAATGTTATCTAAATCACGGAAGCCAGTTGGTATACCCGTTACTTCTCCCTTTTGTGATTGAAGTTGCTCAATATTATCGAAAGTTTCCACTAGCACATCTTTAACATGCTTAAAGTCTCCTGCATTCTTACGATTGGCAACCTCCATCATTTTCTTCTCTGCCTCACCTAATAATGCCTCTACTTCGTCTTCACGCGTATAGCCGTCCTCGACGATTTTCGTAGCGACCCGAATCAATCGACGTAAGAGGGCCTTTTCCTCAACGATTTTGGCATAATGGGCGACATTGGCAGCTGTAGGGACAGCATTGGCGAGCTCTAGTAAATAAGAAAGCCCGCCAACGTCCTCAATCTCTTTTTTAGCTGATAATTCTTCAGTAACTGTTACAACATCTATCGCTTTTCCTTGATCACTCAAGCGCAACATCGTTTCGAAAATTTTCTTATGGGCATTTAAATAAAAATCATCTGCCAATAAAATTTCTGATGCTGTTATTAATGCTTGTGGCTCAAGGAAGATAGCACCGATAACCGATTGCTCCGCCTCCCGGTTATGCGGTGGAACGCGGTCCATCATCGGTTCACTCATGGATCGTCGCTCCTTATTCTTCCGTTACATGTACTTTTAACGTTGCTGATACTTCATGATGTAGTTTTACAGGAACATTTGTAAAGCCAAGTGAACGAATTCCATCAGGTAAAGTCATTTTACGTTTATCAATTTTAATGCCATGCACTTTTTGTAATGCATCAGCAATTTGCTTTGTAGATACTGAGCCAAATAAGCGGCCACCTTCACCTGATTTTGCTTTTAGCTCAACTGTTAGTGCTTCTACTTTTTCCTTTAATGCTTGTGCTTCAGCTAATTCAGCAGCCGCATTTTTGGCCTCTAATTTTTTTTGCCCATCTAATTGGCTTAAAGCTTGCGCATTTGCTTCCGCTGCATAGCCATTCTTAATTAAGAAATTTTGTGCATAGCCATCAGCTACGTTTTTAATTTCACCTTTTTTTCCTTTTCCTTTAACGTCTTTTAAAAATACTACTTTCATTAGTCAGAACTCCCTTCAAAGACCTCATTTATGGCCTCTTCTAAATGTTTTTTCACACCATCAATGGATTTAGCATCTATTTGGCAGGCAGCATTTGTTAAATGTCCACCGCCGCCGAGCCTCTCCATAATTAGCTGTACATTGACCTCGCCAAGTGAGCGTGCACTTATACCAATTTTTCCATCTGCCCGATGCGCAATGACAAAGGATGCACTAACATCCTTCATCGTTAGTAATATATCTGCTGTTTGCGCAATTAAGACAGAGTCATACACTTTCGATTCTTCACCTACAGCAACAGCCACTCCAGGTTTTACGAACTTAACTGTTTGCACAATTTTGGAGCGCTCTATATATGTGTCCACGTCCTCCTTTAAGAGACGTTGTACCAATACTGTATCTGCACCATTCGTTCGTAAATAAGAAGCAGCTTCAAATGTACGTGCTCCTGTTCGAAGTGTAAAGCTTTTGGTATCAACAATAATACCTGCCAGCAATGCAGTAGCTTCTAGCATATTGATCTTTGCACGCTTCGGCTGATATTCTAATAACTCTGTCACTAGCTCAGCTGTGGACGACGCATATGGCTCCATATAAACAAGTGTAGGATTTTCGATAAAGTCCTCACTTCGACGATGATGGTCGATTACAACCACCTTTTCAGCTAACTTCAATAGGTGTGCATCAATTACTAAATTCGGCTTATGTGTATCAACAATAACGAGCAACGATTTCTCAGTCATTTTACCAGCGGCTTCCTCTGGTGTAAGGAAATTTTCATAGAAATCTGATTTACTCTCTATTTCATTCATTAATCGTGTAACGCTACCATTTAATTCATCAAAATTGATGATGACATAGCCCTTTACATCATTCATTTGAGCCATTTTCCGTACACCTACAGACGCACCAATGGAGTCCATGTCAGGATTTTTATGTCCCATAACAAACACTTGATCACTGTCTTGAATTAAATCGCGTAATGCATGTGAAATAACGCGCGCTCTAACACGTGTACGTTTTTCAACTGGATTTGTTTTTCCACCATAGAATTTAAGTTTTCCAGTAGGTTGCTTTATCGCCACTTGGTCACCACCTCGTCCTAATACAAGATCTAGACTTGATTGTGCCAACTCACCAAGCTCAACTAATGAGGATGATCCAGCTCCTACCCCAATACTTAATGTTAACGATAAATTCTTTTGAGCTGTTTTTTCACGAATGGTATCTAAGATAGCAAATTTTTTCTTTTCCAGCTCCGTTAAAATGGATTCATTTAATACTGCTAGGAAACGATCGGATGATATTCGTTTGACAAACACACCATGCTCCGCAGCCCATTCATTGACAATTGAAGTAACCATTGTGTTAGTTAAACTACGTGGTTGATCGTCCATGGCTTGCGTGATTTCATCGTAATTATCGACAAACAATATAGCGATTACTGTACGGTCTGCAAAGTATTGCTTTTCAATGGCAATCTGTTCAGTTATATCAAAGAAATACAGTAGTCGTTCCTCTTTTTTATAATAAACCCGATATTTCCGATCACGTAATGTAATCGTAGCCTCATTTGTTTCCTCGGTCTTCATTAACACGTAGATATCATCGGATATATTGACAATACCTTCACCCACTAATGATTCCACATTAAGGATACCTTGCATATATGGATTAGACCATTCTATTTCATATTGCTCATTAACCAGAAGTATCCCGATCGGCATTTCAAGCAATGCCTCTTCCCCTACTTTTTTCATACGGAAGGAAATAGATTCAATATGCTTTTCCGTTTCTTCATAAGCTATCTTTTCTACCTTCCATGTGTAGGTCATCAGTAAAACAAAACCTACTCCATAACCGATACCTATCCCGATATTCCAAATACATAGAAGCACGAACGTCACAGTTCCAAATATGGAAAGAACAAAAAGCGGATAGCGAATTGGTCGTTTTCTAAAAGTCCCCATTACAATCAGCCCCTTATTCTTTAGTCTTCCCCTTTACAAGTGAACGTACGTCAAAACCTAAATCAACAATACCGAGTAAGATCATGAAGGATGATAAAGGAATTGCTAACAAAGTAGCTACCCATTTAACACCGTTTGGCATCCCTTTTTTAGAAATAAAATAATGGATAAAAGATATTCCTTGTAGAATGAGTAACAACCATAAAATATAAGAAACATTTAATACAATGATATCTAGCGTAGAACCAGCCTCTGGACGCATGAATAAATTAATGCATAAAACAATCATGTAATACCATAAAATAGAGCGTGGTAATCTCATATTTTGGAACGGAGCAAATTTAGGAACATCTACTCCTAGTCGTTTTAGAGCTGGTAAATTTACTGTAATGATAATAAATGCAGCAAAAAATGCTGAGATTGTTATCGTTGCAGGCATAGTCAGTTCAATTGTTTTAAACATCGCCTCAAGCTGTTCTGGATTTATGGCTACTTGACCTGTTACATTCTTTGCAAATTCATTAGATTGCTCATAATTTTTACGCGCCATCTCTAAACTCATGTTAATGAAGTCAATTCCTGAAAGCTTTACATAGGCAATATAAACAACTGCCATCGAGATAAGATTAGCAATCCCCATGGACATAAATAAATAAAGCTTACTCTTCTTCAGATAAATGGCGTTACCCATAACGACACCTAATAACCCTAAAATAAAGGCAAATGGCAGCATGGATATTCCACTCGTTATAGTGGTTAGGATACAGCCTACTATTGCTACGAGTATTGATGTGGAACGCTTGTAATTTGCGCTATACCAAGCAATCGGTAGTGGAGCGAATAATAAAGCTACTATAAAGATGAATGGTACATATGCAGAAATTAACATTAAAATTGTAAAAAGTGCAACCATCATTGAGCCTTGTACAAGCGCTTTTGTTTGATTATTCGGCATTGAAAACCTTCCTTTTTTTCAGTCAAACTTACTACCCTTTATTGTACCATTTTTTCATAGTATTGAACAAAAATCACTTAGATCACTATGTACATTGTCTTTATTTTTTCAATTTTAATTCAGACTTTTACCTAAGTGGTTGGTAATTTCCTTTTTAACCATAACAAAAAACCAGCATACCCGATACGAATATCGTAATATGCTGGTTTTTAAAATTGATGTAAGGTCAGTTACCTTACCATCATCAATCTTATTTGTCTTCTGCTACGAATGGAAGTAATCCCATAATACGAGATACTTTGATAGCTGAAGTTAATTTACGTTGGTACTTAGCGCTAGTGCCAGTTACGCGACGTGGTAAAATTTTACCGCGTTTAGAGATGAATTTTTTTAATAAATCTACATCTTTATAGTCGATATGCGTAATGTTATTAGCGGTTATTTGGCATGCCCAAATTTAGTATAAAATGAACTATTTTTATTTTCCATTAATAAATATTGACAAACTATTGGATGGTTTAGTTGGAGAAAAGTTTCTACATATTTTATAAAATATAAATATACGTACTAATTAACTTTCTAAATCCTACATAAATTCCGTAGCCAACAATACTACCAAGAGTAATAAGTATCCTCGCCAATGTTTGGTTTCTAATCTATCCTGTAGATTTTTCTACTAGTTCTTCTTTTCTCCAGTTAACTTAGTTCTTTGTACAGTAGTATTATCATCTCGATTATTTTAATTTAGCTTTAATGAAATAGATTTTGATTCGATAGAATTTGATTCTTGAGTTACAATAATATCTTGTTGTTCAGACTTTCCATCTGTATATTTTATAATTACTTTGATTATTATGTCATCATCTATTACCAAATTACCATCATGATGAATTACAAATGAATATTTATATTTATCCTGTTCATTATACTTAACTGTATAGGTATTTCCAATGTCCTTTGTAGCAGAATATATATCTGAACCAGGCGAATTTCCAATGGTGACTATCTTTTCTGACAATAACCAGTCTTTGTCTGCATATTCTTTAGCTGTTAGTATAACATCCTCTAAAAACTTGCCTTTGTTAATGGTATAAGTAATTGAGTCGATATGTTCTCCACTTATATTTAGCATAATATTTGTAAAAATTAAACCACCTGTATCACCAGTTCGATCAATTGTAATACCTCTAGTTTCAGTTGATAATTCAAAAGTGGCTTTATCTGATGAAAGTTTGGTATTAGACTGATTCCCATCATTACTCAATGCATAAGCTGTGATTGCAAAATTTGCGCCTTGAAAGTTTCCATTCTTATTGAAAAGTGGAATGCCTATCATAATTGACAATAGGATTCCAAATGCACAAGCTACAGAAATCCACCTTTTAAAATTTAATTGTCCCGATTTTTTCTTTTTAATAAAATTACTATTCTCTTTCAGGCGATTTTTCATAGTTTTTGACATTTCAATAGAATTAACAGCTTCTTTAATCTTATCAAAGTTCATCATTCATTCTCCTTTCGATATCTTTCTCGAATAAGCTCTCGTCCACGTTGTAATCGCTTTTTAACTGCTGAAGTAGTAATGACAAGTATTTTTGCTATTTCATCTACTTTATAGCCCTCTACATAATAAAGTAACAATACAATCTTATGTTTATTTGGCAATCTCATAAGATGTTCGATTAAACCATAGTTTTCATCACCCTTACAATATAGTTGCAAATCATTGATATCCATATGTTTACGAATAATATTGTACCTTCTCATATTCTTGCAGCGATTTGTAGCAATAGTAATCAACCATGCTTTCTCATGTTCTGAATCGTTAAATGGTGTAGATTTAGTTAGGTAGGTAATAAAAGTGTCTTGTACGACATCCTCTGCATCATTCTCATTGCAAAGAATAACAAGACATATTCTAAAAAGCATATTTCCATATTTATCAACAATTCGTTCTATATCTAGTTCGTTCGACCAAACTAATTGTTGCAACACCCATCAACTCCTTTCACTTATAACACACATGAAGATACCATTTGGTGACATTTTATATAAAATAATTTTAGAAAATAATCTTACCTAAAAACTGATCAGTGCTTAAAATTGAAAAAATATTTTCCAATAGGCTTATATCCGAATCTAACCTTATTAAATTGTGTAATTCGTTTGCAATAGTAGATAAGAATGTCGATTTTAGGTACCTATCGTGAAGATTTTTACTTAAACTAAAGAGGTAATTTAATTTAACAAAAATCAGTTTTCTCGGTAATATAATACAATGCATTGAAATAATTATGTAAAGTGGAATAAGGTTTTTTACTTTTTTGACCAATCAGGGATTTAGAGGTGATTAGTGATGACACTCAAATGGTTATGGATATTAGTTATTACGTTTAGCTTACTAGAATGGATTTCAATCCCATTCATAGGCGCATTTTCAGGAAAACTATATCAATTAGTTGATGGTATATTAATAATTGCGTTTATTATTTACCCATTATTTTTCATTACTTCTCTTTTACTATTACAAAAGGGAATTAAAGAAATTGGTGCAGTAATTTTGCTTATTCCATTAATCGTGTATGCACCCTTGCTAATAGGTCTTCAACCGTTGCTTAAATAATGTGTTACTAATTGAATTAACAGGTGATTTAGTTTAAGAAGAAATATGCTTATGATCTTCCACAATCGGGTGCGATTGTGGAATAATCCTAACTTTCCTTTATAGCAACGATCTTTGAGAAAACAGTATAAATAAAAAAAGCACAACAAAGGTTATGAAAACCTTGTTGTGCTTTTATTAATAAATAAATTTTATTTATCTTCAGCAACGAATGGAAGTAATCCCATAATACGAGATACTTTGATAGCTGAAGTTAATTTACGTTGGTACTTTGCACTTGTGCCAGTTACGCGACGTGGTAAAATTTTACCGCGTTCAGAGATGAATTTCTTTAAAAGATCTACATCTTTGTAATCGATATGCGTAATATTGTTTGAAGTGAAGTAGCAAACTTTACGGCGTTTGCGGCCTCCGCGACGTGGTGCCATAGTGTGTCTCCTCCTTATCTTTTTTTATCTTTTAGAAGCATTAGAATGGAAGATCATCCTCTGATACTTCTATTGGTCCTTTGCTATTCGCAAATGGATCCTCATCTACACGTGTATAATTCGGCTGATTCATAGGTGGTTGATTTTGCTGATAAGCATCGCCGCCATAGGAACCCTGCCCTGGCATAGCGCCACCAAACTGTTGTTGTGGTTGACCACCGCCATATGACGGTTGGTTATTACCGTAAGTTTGTCCACCACCATATTGAGGAGCAGGAGCACCGCTACCATTACGGGGTTCTAAAAACTGTACGCTATCCGCCACGACATCTGTTGTGTATACTCGCTTACCGTCTTGTCCTTCATAACTGCCTGTCTGGATACGACCTTCTACCCCAATTAAACTCCCTTTTCGCATGAAGTTCGCTAGGTTTTCAGCCTGTTTTCGCCAGGCAACACAGCTAATGAAATCAGCTTCGCGTTCACCTTGTTGATTTGAGAATGCACGGTTTACAGCTACTGTAAATCTTGTAGACGCAACTCCATTCGGTGTATAACGTAGCTCAGGATCTTTTGTTAGTCTTCCAACTAATACGACACGGTTTATCATCAGAATACAACCTCCTTTTCAGCATTTTGTAAAAATTTAATAATTAAGCTTCTTGGCGAACTGCAATGTGGCGAATGATGTCTTCGCTGATGTTAGCAAGACGTGTATACTCGTTGATTGCATCTGAAGTAGCGTTTACTTTTACGATTTGGTAGTAACCTTCGCGGAAGTCTTGAATTTCATAAGCTAAGCGGCGTTTGCCCCACTCTTTTGATTCGATGACTTCTGCACCGTTAGAAGTTAAGATTTCATTGAAACGTTCAACTAAAGCTTTCTTCGCTTCGTCTTCAATGTTCGGACGTACGATGTACATTAATTCGTATTTTCTCATCTGTTTACACCTCCTTATGGACTTAGGCTCTCCTATTTAAGGGAGCAAGGAGCAAGTAATTAATTATTACTCACATCAATGAATTGTAACATATAGGTACATGTCTTTCAAGTCACAAACTAATAATTCATTATATAATAACAGTATATTTCAATTATCTATGAAAGGAGTGCCTTCATGTTCATCAATGATGAGGAACCTATCGTTATCGAATTAGATTTAAAAAAATTAATGATCGACAATTTTGTCATTACAAGTGGTCTTGTCATATTATTTATAGCCATTCAATATATTTGCTTTAAAGATTTTCATTTTTCTTTTTGGAATATGGTTTGTGGCACAGCACTATTTGTCGTACTGTATATAATTTTTATTATCCTACATGAGGCTTTTCATTTAATTGGCTTTATGATTTTTGGCAAAGTGCCCTATAAAGCTTTGAAATATGGCGTAAATTTAGAGTTGGGTATTGCCTATGCAACTACTGAGCAACCTCTCTACAATCATGCTATGAAAAAGGCTCTATTACTGCCATTCTGGACAACTGGTGTACTCCCAACTATCATTGGGTTTTATCTTAACAGCACCGTTTTAATCTTGATAGGGGCGGTGTTAATAGCCGGTGCCGTAGGTGATTTTGCCATGTATAAAGAACTACGGAAATATCCGAGAAATGCTATCGTACAGGATGATCCCAAATTACCAAAGCTGTATGTTTATACATCAAAGAAAAAGGATGCCCAGTAAAGTAAGACTACATAAACATATAGAATCTGTAGATTAAAATGAATAGCTACAGATTCTATTTATACTTTAAGGAGTTAAAAATCCATGCTGGGCTGCTGTATATAAATTTCTCCAAATTCGATTAATCGTGGATGTTTCTGTAATAGCATCCATACCGAGACTGCGTATTAAATTATTCGCTAGCTCTAAGCAAGCAGCAGCTATATCCTTAGTCATTTGGGTAAATTGTGATAATTCCTCTTCTGTTAATTCATCACCTATTTGATGCTTTTGCCAATAGACAGATAATGTTGCAAAGAACTGCTCTTCACATTGCTTGAAACGTTTCTGCTGCTGCATCCATAAAAATTGTAAGGCTCCAATTCGTTCAGTTCTGCTTATATCATCATTTCGTTGCTTCATTAAAGCAAAAGCTTCTTCTAAAAAATTCTCTGTAATCCCAAGACAAACACCTAAAAAGGAGGCCTCCGCAAAAGTGGTGAATGGAAAGCTATGCACTGAATTGCCATAATCATTTCTGATTGTACCTAATTGAAAAGTAGCTTCCTGAGGCACCCAAACGTTGTTTACACGGATTGTATGACTTGCTGTTGCCTTCAAACCCATTGCAGACCAATCATTCAAAATCTCAACATCTTGTGGATTCACTGAGCAGCTAATAATTTTTTCTGTTTTGATACCATCTTCTTCAATTAAGCAATTCATCGTAAATGTCGAGGCATAATTAGAACCACTACAATACTTCCATTGCCCTGTTACATAGTAGCCACCAACTGTTTTGACAGCTATACCCGTTGGATATCCACTACCTGCTATAACTGCTTCTTTAGGAGAATAGATTTTTTCACAGATTTCCTGACTGAATGTTGGAATAAATGCATTTCCACCTGTACCAATCGTAATGAGCCACCCAAAATTGCCATCAAGTGCAGACATCTGCTGGAATACCTTTACACCTTCTACTAAATCTAAATCCTTACCACCTAATTCTCTTGAAGTGAACAATTTGAATAGTTGTTGTTCATAAATATAATCTAAGACATCTTGTGGCAGCATCCCCAATTGCTCAAACTCTAAACCACGTTCCTTAATTTGCATAACATTCATTCAAAGGTTGCCTCCATACACTAAAAATTCTGATAACTATGCAATCGAAAAAGGGCAACCATATAGATTGCCCATGTTAGTTTTTATACATTAAAGCGGAATAACATAATATCGCCATCTTGTACTTCATATTCTTTACCTTCAAGACGTACTTTACCAGCTTCCTTAGCTGCTGCTTGAGAACCTGCCTCTAGTAGATCATCATATGCAACTGTTTCTGCACGAATAAAGCCGCGCTCAAAGTCAGTATGAATGATACCTGCACATTGTGGTGCCTTCATTCCTTTACGGAACGTCCAGGCACGTACCTCTTGTACACCTGCAGTAAAGTACGTAGCTAATCCTAATAAATCATAAGAAGTACGAATTAATTGATCTAAACCAGATTCTTTAATCCCTAATTCTTCTAAGAACATAGCTTTTTCTTCATCATCAAGCTCAGAAATTTCTTCTTCGATTTTAGCACAAATTGTAATAACTTGAGCACCTTCAGCCGATGCATACTCACGTACCTTTTTCACATACTCGTTGTTGTCAGCATCTGCTACTTCATCTTCTGAAACGTTTGCTACATAAAGCATTGGTTTAATTGTTAGCAAATGAAGACCTTTAATTACCTTTAATTCATCATCCGATAGCTCAGCTGCACGAGCTGGTTTACCGCTTTCTAGTTGCTCTTTAATTTTTAGAAGTACTGGCTCTTCGATCATAGCCTCTTTATCTTTTTGTTTCGCCATTTTGCTAACTCGTTGTAAACGTTTATCTACAGATTCTAAGTCAGCTAGCGCAAGCTCTAGATTAATAACTTCAATATCATCAATTGGATCTACTGCACCGGAAACGTGCGTAATGTTTTCGTCTACAAAACAACGTACTACCTGACAAATTGCATCTACTTCACGAATATGAGCTAGGAATTTATTTCCTAATCCTTCACCCTTGGAAGCACCTTTAACAATTCCAGCGATATCTGTAAATTCAAATGCAGTTGGTACAGTTTTTTTCGGTACAACTAATTCTGTTAATTTATCTAAACGTGCATCAGGTACTTCAACGATACCAACATTCGGATCAATCGTTGCGAATGGATAGTTTGCAGCCAATGCGCCCGCTTTTGTTATTGCGTTAAATAATGTTGATTTTCCAACGTTAGGTAAACCAACGATTCCAGCTGTTAATGCCATGAATGGACACAACCTTTCTATACTCAGTTCAAATTTTCTCTCATATAACCTTATCTATTATATTGATTCACTCAGAAAAAGTCTAATATGCCTGATGTTACGACTCATTCGCAGAAAATAAAACCTTTTTCATTTTTTTCTCAAATTCACGACGTGGAATCATGACACTATGCTGACATCCTTCGCATTTGATACGTACATCCGCCCCCATACGAATAATTTTCCATTTATTAGTACCGCATGGGTGTTGTTTTTTCATTTCAACAATATCATTTAAACCAAATTTCTTTGCCTCCATCTTACTCACTTCTCCCCTCATCTTTGCCATAGAACATCATTTTTGGATAGGCCATTGGTATATTATTTTCTTCAAAGAGTTTCGTAATATCGCGACGAATGATACGTGCTACTCCATATTGTTGCTGTGGTAAGGTTTCAGCAGCTATACGAATGGTTACTTCTGTCCCTTTAACATTTTGCACACCTAGAAATACTGGAGCGGCAATTAATTCTTTATGCATCTTAGGCAATGTCTCTAAATACTTATTAATAACCCCTTCTGCTTTTTCAAAATCAGCATCTGTGGCCATTTGTAAATCTATAAAAATTTTGGAGTTGTTAACAGAATAGTTGACGACTTCGCCAATGGCACCATTGGGAATGATGAACTGTTCACCAGTAGCACCATTAATTTTTGTTGTACGTAAGCCAATTTCTACAACCGTACCTTCTGCAGCATTTATTTTTATATAATCTCCTACACCAAACTGGTCTTCAAAAATAATAAAGAATCCAGTAATAACATCCTTTACTAAGCTTTGAGCACCAAAACCTATTGCTAAACCAACGATTCCTGCACCCGCTAATAAACCTGCTACCTTTATATTTAAGGAAGAAAGAATACCAATGATTGCAGAGAAATAAACAACATAGGAAATCACGCTTTGTAATAATCTTGAAATTGTTCGTTGGCGTCGCTCTGAGTGGCTTAATGGTGAACGCATACGGATTAAAAACACTTTTTTAATAAATTTTTTACCTAGTCTTACCGCTATCCATGAAGCTAATAGAATGAGCACAATTTCTATAGATGCATCAATAACATGTTCCCAAAGATCCTCAGATGTGAGCTTATCCCAGTATTTCTCCATTAATTTTTTATTCTTTTCCATCATTACCACCTCTTGAATAACTTGCTAAAAATTTGCGTATACTGCATAAAAATTGAGCACTTCTAAAAATAAAAAGAAAGTGAGTTTTTTTATGAATACTATACCAAATTTGTTACTACCTTATTCCCTTCATCACGAGAGTAAAAATGCTGTTTGGCAATTAAGTACATTATTTTTAGAACATATACCGTTTCATCATGAAAGACTAATTTTTTGTTGTATTGGCAGTGATCGTTGTACGGGTGATACACTTGGGCCATTAACTGGTAGTTTCTTAAAAAAATCTGTTAGCTTTCCTTATGAAATTGTAGGATCCTTAGAAGATCCTTTACATGCTCTAAACCTAGATTCTACAATGCAACAGCTACACAATCATACTACAAAACCATTCATTATTGCGATTGATGCCTGTCTTGGCAGTGAGCAAAATGTTGGTCATATTTCCGTTCAAAGTGGACCGATATTCCCTGGAAAAGCTGTAAAAAAAGAATTACCCCCAATTGGAGACATTTCCGTGAAAGGAATCGTCAATATTGGAGGCTTTATGGAAATGCTTGTTTTACAAAACACAAGACTTCATATTTCTTATGCAATGGCTGAAAAGCTTTCAAGAGCATTATTACTGGCTGCTCATCGTTATTCACTAAAAAGTGTAGAAGATAGCCACCATAATACCAACAATGACGATACCTGGCAGCAAGTTAGCAGCTTTGATCTTAGCTAAGCCTGCAATGTTTAACCCTATTGCCATAATCATAACCCCGCCAACAGCCGTCATTTCTGTAATGAACATTTGTAGTGCGGCATCAGGGATAAAGGAACTTATAACACCTGCAAAAAGTGCTATTAATCCTTGATAAACAAAGACAGGTACAGCGGATAGCAATACACCTATACCTAATGTGGATGCTAGAATTATGGATGTAAATCCATCTATTAATCCTTTTGTAATGAGTACATTATGATCATTACGAAGACCACTATCGAGTGCACCGATAACAGCCATTGAGCCAACAACAAAAATTAGGGAAGCAGTAACAAAGCCCTCTGCTATGCTAATTTGATTTTGGCCATCCCGTTTTGTACGAAATAAACTCTCTACCCATTTACCAAGACGATTCATTTGCTTATCTAAATCTAACCACTCACCTATTACTGTACCTACCACTAAACTTACTACCAATATAATAAAATTATCACTTTCAAAGCCCATTTTTATCCCTAATAATGTTACGGCTAAACCAATAATAGATAGGACCGTAGACTTCATAGATTCAGGGATATTTTTAAAAATGCGCCCTACTAATGCTCCTGCTACAATTAACACAGCATTTATCAAAGCTCCTAGTAATACCACACTTAAGCCTTCTTTCTCTCTAAAAAATAGAGAGCGCCTGTTTGCTTGGCGCTCTGATTAAGTTATAGAAATATTATTTTATTCTTCCTGTATGTTTAATATTTCCAATATACGTTCTAAATCATCTTCAGAATAAAATTCAATTTCAATTTTCCCTTTATTATTTGTTTTTTTAATTTGAACATTTGTGCCAAAGTAATCACGTAATTGTGACTCCTTTGCACTTACAAAGATATCTTTTTTCTTAGGCGGGATTGTTTCACGTGAAACTTCTTCATTTAAGTTTTGCACTAATAATTCAACTTGACGTACATTCAATCCTAAACTTATTACCTTATTGGCCACTTCTGAAATTCTTCTTTTATTTTTTAAGCCGAGTAAAGCTCGTCCCTGCCCCATCGATAATGTTCCATCATTCATCAATTTACGTACATCTTCTGGTAAAGCAAGTAGCCGAACATGATTTGCAATATGTGGTCTACTTTTTCCTAATCGCTTCGATAACTCTTCCTGTGTTAAATGTAAGTTTTCCATTAAACTCTGATAGGCTTCAGCTTCTTCAATTACAGTTAAATCCTCACGTTGGAGGTTTTCTAGAATAGCTAGCTCCATCATTTGTGCATCTGATAACTCTTTTATAATAACAGGAATAACCTCTAGGCCTGCTAATAGGCACGCTCTGTAACGACGTTCTCCAGCAACAATTTCAAACTTACGTGCTTTTTTACGCACGGCAATCGGCTGCAAAATCCCATGTTCTTTGATAGAATCTGCTAATTCTTGTAAACTCTCTTCATCGAAAATTTTACGAGGCTGAAATGGGTTCGCAACAATTAAATCTAATTGGATTTCTTCCACTTGTCCACTGTGTTCTAAAGACTCTCCTGGAAATAATGCACCAATACCCTTTCCTAGACCCTTAGCCATTTTTAATCACTTCCCTCGCCATCTCTAAATAAACTTCTGCACCTCTAGATTTTGCGTCATAAGTGATGATTGGTTGACCATGACTTGGTGCCTCACTTAATCGCACATTACGAGGAATTATTGTTTTATATACTTTATCTTGGAAATATTTTTTCACTTCATCAATAACTTGCAAGCCTAAATTCGTGCGTGCATCTAGCATTGTTAATAAAACACCATCGATGTAAAGCTGTTGATTCAAATGCTTTTGAACGAGGCGAACTGTTGATAATAATTGACTTAACCCTTCCAATGCATAATATTCACATTGTACAGGGATAATGAGCGCATCTGAAGCTGTTAAAGCGTTGATTGTTAAAAGCCCTAAAGATGGTGGACAGTCAATAATTATATAATCGAAATCTTCTTTCACATTTTGTAGAGCATGTTTTAAACGTACTTCTCTTGAAATAGTCGAAACCAATTCAATTTCTGCGCCTGCAAGTGAAATGGTTGCGGGCACGATAGATAAATTTTCTACATTGGTTATTTGAATGACATTTTCAACATCTTCATCATCAATGAGCACATCATAAATACACCCTTGTATTTCTCCTTTATTAATACCAAGTCCACTTGTTGTATTCCCCTGCGGATCAGTATCAATTAAAAGCACTTTCTTACCTAAGTATGCTAGGCAAGCGCTTAAATTGACCGAAGTTGTTGTTTTACCTACGCCACCCTTTTGATTGGCGATTGCTATAATTCTACCCATTTAAAAGCACCTGCTTTCATCTATCAAAGTTTACTTTGACAAATCATTTGTAAAATCACTATTTAATCCGCTATCTAACTTTCATTCTATCAAAAAAATTGAAGAGAGTTGTATAAAATATTAAGAATATATACAAAAAAGGAGATATCTCAATTAATCTTTTGAGATATCTCCCCTGTACAGTGATGAATTTGATTATAAATTACTTTACTAAAATAATTTATTACACTTTTTTCTTTTTAGGAATCTTCACTGTAATTTGATAGTATTCTTCTGTATCTTCTTCTTCAGTTTTCACCGTAATCCCACTTTTCGTTACCATCGTTAACGACTGTTTGATGGTATTCAAAGCAATACGCACATCTTTACTTATGGCCTTACGTTTCGGTTTAGCTTTCTTTGGGATTGTTTCTTCCTGCTCGTCAGCTACAGGATGTAATATGGCCTGGATTTGCTCCTCTAGCTGTCGCACATTCCAATCATTATCCATTGCTAGCTGTAAAATTTCTAATTGCAATGGTTGATCTTTAATAGCAATTAATGCACGTGCATGTCGTTCAGATATTTTACGCTTCAAAATAGCTTGCTGTACTTCATCTGGCAGCCTTAATAAACGTAATTTGTTGGCTACAGTGGATTGTCCTTTTCCAAGTCTTTGGGCAAGAGCTTCCTGTGTTAGCTCATGAAGCTCTAATAATTTTTGATAGGCTACCGCTTCTTCAATTGCTGTTAACTCCTCACGCTGCAAGTTCTCTATTAACGCAATAGATGCTGTTTCCTTATCAGTTAAATTACGTACAATAGCAGGGACCTCTGTCCATTGTAGCTTTTTCATCGCTCGATATCGACGCTCACCAGCGATGATTTCATATTGATTTTCTGATGTTTTACGTACAACAATTGGCTGAATCACACCATGTGTATGAATGGTTCTTGATAATTCTTCAATTTTTTCATCATCAAAAATAGTACGTGGCTGAAAACGGTTAGGTACAATTTGATCAATAGGCAACTTTATAACTTCTTCCGCTGCATGAACCGCCTCTGCTTGTTCTACTTCATTTTTCACAATAGGCTCTGTTTTACTTCCGCCTCCAAAAAAACGTGAAAAAGGACTTTTCATCCAAGTGGCACCACCTTTAAGTAACTATCTTGCTCTGTGTCATTCTATTATTATTTATTATATTTCCTTAAATGTATATAGTTCATAGATGTCTTTTGCGTGAACCATCCATAACTAGTATGTATGCTCAAAATAGAAAAAATATTTTCCACTTTGAGAAGTTTCACATGAAACACTAATTATTGAATTGGTGTTTTATTTGGTACACCTGGCTTACGCGGATATTTTTTCGGTGTTCCTTTTATTTTATCAAATATATATAAAATGCGGTCACTTTCTTCAACAGGTAGCTTGAAAGAAAATTCCTCTCTCAGTTTAACACCTAATGTTGTTAAAGCCTTTTTAGCATCCTTTAATTCTTCTGCCCCGGCTGCGGCTTTTAAAGCAACAAAATGCCCTTCTTGTTTTGCTAAAGGTACACATAACTCTGATAGAACTGATAAACGAGCTACAGCACGTGCTGTTACCACATCAAATTGCTCACGGTATTTTACATTTTGACCAAACTCTTCTGCTCGAGCATGTACAAAATGCATATTCTCTAATTGTAACTCATCACTTAAATGATTTAAAAAGGTAATTCTTTTATTTAAGGAGTCGACAATTGTAACATGTAAATGTGGGAAGCAGATTTTAATGGGGATACTTGGGAAACCAGCTCCAGCTCCAACATCGCAAACAGTTACTACTTTTGCAAAATCAAAATAAAATGAAGGACTAATTGAATCGAAGAAATGCTTTAAATATACGCCTTCTAAATCTGTAATAGCGGTTAAATTCATCTTTTCATTCCACTCAACAAGTAATTCAAAATACTTTTTAAATTGAGCAATCTGCGTATCAGAAAGTTCGATACCTTTCTCTTTCAGAGCCTCAATAAATTGTTGTTCGTTCATGTTAAGTCTCCTTTGTTGATCTAGCTATACAACTACAATTAATAGTATAGCCCTAAAAATAGGAAGCGGGCACAATGGTATGCCCGCCTCTTATTTACCTTACTGTTGTTGATCAGCTGCTTACTTTCGCAATTTTACCTTGTTCAATATAAACAAGAAGAATTGAAATATCAGCTGGATTAACACCAGAAATACGAGAGGCTTGCGCAATAGAAAGTGGTGTAACTTGTTTTAATTTTTGACGCGCTTCTGTTGCTAATCCTGAAATAGCATCGTAATCAATATTTTCAGGGATTTTTTTATTTTCCATTTTGTGTAGTTTCTCTACCTGTTGCAATGCTTTTTCGATATAGCCTTCATATTTAAGTTGAATTTCAATTTGTTCTTTCACTTCATCCGTCAATTCGATTTCTGCCGGAATTAAAGAAGAAATTAACTCATAATGCATTTCAGGGCGTTTTAATAAATCTGCGCCACGTATACCGTCTTTTAATTCACTACCACCAACAGAACGAATAACAGATTGAGTCGCTTCATTTGGTTTAATAATGACTTCACGAAGACGTGCAATTTCATTTTCAATCAGCTCTTTTTTCTCATTGAAACTTGCATATCGTTCTTGTGGAATCATCCCCATTTTATAGGCTAACTCTACTAAACGTAGATCTGCATTATCGTGACGTAATAGTAAACGATACTCTGCACGAGATGTTAATAAACGATATGGCTCGTTTGTTCCTTTAGTCACTAGGTCATCAATCAAAACGCCAATATAAGCATCAGAACGGCTTAAAATTAATTCGTCTTTACCTAGTACATTGGCAGCAGCATTCATTCCCGCCATTAACCCTTGCGCGGCAGCCTCTTCATAGCCAGATGTACCGTTAATTTGACCAGCTGTATATAAGCCTTTAATACGTTTTGTTTCTAAAGTTGGCCATAATTGTGTTGGCACAATTGAATCGTATTCAATAGCATAACCAGCACGCATCATTTCCGCATTTTCTAAACCAGGTATAGATTTTAGTAAACGTGTTTGGACATGCTCTGGTAAGCTTGTTGACAAACCTTGAACATATACCTCACGTGTATTACGGCCTTCTGGCTCTAAGAAGATTTGGTGTCTTGGCTTATCATTAAAACGTACCACTTTATCTTCAATAGATGGGCAATAACGTGGACCTGTCCCTTTAATCATGCCTGAGTACATCGGTGAAAGATGTAAATTCGCCTCAATAATTTCATGTGTTTCAGGGCTTGTGTATGTTAACCAGCAAGGTAGCTGATCCATAATGAATTCAGTTGTTTCAAAACTAAATGCACGCGGAACGTCATCTCCTGGTTGAATCTCTGTTTTGTCATAATCAATTGTACGGTTATTCACACGCGGTGGTGTACCTGTTTTAAAGCGAACTAGGTCAAAACCAAGCTCTTTTAAATTATCAGCTAAGCGGATTGACGGTTGCTGATTATTAGGTCCACTTGAATATTTAATATCACCGATAATGATTTCACCACGTAGGAAAGTACCTGTTGTCACAACGACTGTTTTAGCACGATAAACGGCACCAATTTGTGTAATGACTCCTTTAACTTCTCCATCCTCAATAATCAGCTCTTCAACCATTCCTTGATGGATTGTTAAGTTTTCCGTATCCTCCAACACACGTTTCATCTCTTGTTGGTATAAAACTTTGTCTGCTTGTGCACGTAATGCACGTACTGCAGGACCTTTCCCTGTATTCAACATTCTCATTTGTATATGTGTTTTATCTATCACTTTTCCCATAACGCCACCTAAAGCGTCAATTTCACGTACGACAATTCCTTTGGCTGGGCCACCGATAGATGGATTACATGGCATAAATGCAATCATATCTAAATTGATTGTTAGCATTAATGTGTTAGCACCCATTTTAGCTGCGGCATGTGCAGCTTCAGAGCCTGCATGACCTGCGCCAATCACGATAACATCAAACGTGCCTGCCTCATATTTTGTTGGCATGCTCGTACCTTCCTTTCTTTCTTAAAATTATTTTCCTAAACAGAACTGTGAAAATAGCTGGTTAATTAGGCTTTCTTGTACAGTGTCACCAATGATTTCACCAAGTATTTCCCATGTTCTTGTTACATCAATTTGTACCATATCAACTGGTACACCATCCTGTGCAGCTGCTATTGCATCTTCAACCGTTGCTTGCGCTTGGTGCAGAAGTGCTATATGTCTTGCATTTGAAACATATGTTAAATCGCCCGCTTCGATTTGTCCCTCAAAGAATAATACAGCAATGGCTTCCTCTAGCTCTATAATACCTTCCTCTTGTAACAGAGATGTTGTTACAATGCGATGCTCACCAGCTAATTCTTTGACACGTGCCAAATCAATTTTTTGCGGTAAATCTGTTTTATTGACAATGACGATGTAATCCATCGCTTCAATTGTTTCGAATAGACGCTCATCCTCAGCAGTTAATTCATCCGCATAGTTTAATACAAACAGAATTAAATCTGCTCCACGAAGAGCTTCTCGTGAGCGTTCTACACCAATTCGTTCAACAATATCTTCTGTCTCCCGAATACCCGCTGTATCCACTAAACGAAGTGGAACACCACGGACATTGACGTACTCTTCTATAATATCACGAGTAGTCCCTGCAATATCTGTCACTATGGCCTTATTTTCTTGTACTAAGCTATTTAATAGTGAAGATTTCCCTACATTCGGACGACCTAAAATAACAGTTGATAATCCCTCACGCAAAATTTTTCCTTGAGAAGATGTTTGTAGAAGTTTGCTAATTTCATTTCTTACCCATGTACATTTTTCTACTAATACAGGTACTGTCATTTCTTCTACATCATCATACTCTGGATAATCTATATTAACCTCTACTTGTGCTAATGTCTCTAGTAAAGCTTGGCGCAAATCACCAATAAGTCTCGATAATTTTCCATCCATTTGACCCAAAGCAACGTTCATCGCACGATCTGTTTTAGCTCTTATTAAATCCATAACCGCTTCAGCCTGTGATAAATCTATGCGTCCATTTAAAAATGCTCGTTTTGTGAATTCGCCAGGCTCAGCTAACCTTGCTCCATTCGTTAAGGCAAGTTGCAACACACGTTTGACTGAAACTAGTCCACCATGACAATTTATTTCAACTACATCCTCACGCGTGAATGTTTTTGGTCCGCGCATCAGCGATAGCATTACTTCCTCTACTACCTCATTAGTTTTAGGATCAACTAAATGCCCATAATGAATAGTGTGCGAATCTTTCGTTGTTAAACTTTTTCCCCCGGGTGATTTGAATATTTTATCTGCAATCGTCACTGCCTCGTCCCCACTTAAACGAACGATGGCTATGGCACCTTCACCCATTGGTGTGGATATCGCAGCAATTGTATCGAACTCCATTTAATGACCTCCTCGACGTTATCCACATGTGGATAATCAAAACCGACCAATACTTACTAACACCTTAGACTAACATATTTTCAGCAAAATCTAAAGTAAGGATGATTTCCAAATGTGGATAAAATCAATTTTTTCGCTAATCCTATTTTCGACAAACTTTGCTATTTTTCATTAAAAAAGGTCATTTTATCTCGAAGATAAAATGACCTTTCAAAATATATTGTCTGTCTGTATGGTGATGAGCAACATCTAATTATTTTTTACTGGTTCAATTACTAAATAACGATTAGGCTCTGTACCTTCTGAATACGTTTCAAGATCTAGACGATTTGCTAGTTGATTATGAATTATCTTTCGTTCGTAAGACGGCATTGGTTCAAATGCCACACGTTGATTTAAGCGTAATGCTTTATCCGCCATTCGATCTGCAAGTAATTCTAAAGCTACTTGTCGACGCTCTCGATAGTTTTCTACATCCAATTTCACCATTAAGAACTGCTTAGCGCTTTTATTTAATACGAGTTGCGTTAATTGCTGTAAGGAATTTAATGTTTGACCACGTTTCCCTATAAGCAGTGCAGCTTTCTCACTTTTTAGTTGAAATAATACATATTTCCCTTCGCGTGTCGTAGCAATATCAAGATCATGAATAGCCAATTGTTCAGCGATACTTATTAAATAAGCCTTTGCCTCTTCAATTGGATTTGCTGAGTCTACATCTTCATCTTGTTCTTTAACGACTTGTTGAACGTCTTCCATTTCACTTGGTTGTTCAGAAACTTGTGAACTTAGTGTTTCAACATCATCTACTACTATTGGTTCGTTTAATTGAGTTGCCATTTGCGTTTCAGCATTGTCACTTTCAATTGTCAGAACCTGAACTTCCTTTACTGTTACACGTACCTCTGCAGATCGTGCACCAAAACCTAAAAATCCTTTTTTACCTTCTTGTAAAACTTCAACATCTACTTGTTCACGGGTTTTGCCAAGTTTCTGTAACGCCAATGAGACCGCTTCTTGTGTTGTTGCGCCTATTTGCGTAAGTTGTTTCACTTTTTAGCCCCTCCATTTTGAGCAGGTTGTGTTTTATCTTTATTCCAAGGTTTATAAATATACAAGTTTTGGAAAACCGAAATAATGTTTCCGATCACCCAGTATAATGATAATGCAGCTGGTAAGGCCATACCAAAACCAATAATCATGAATGGCATAATATACATCATAATTTTCATTTGAGGATTATCCATTGCTGGTCCTGTACGTAACACGATAAATTGCATTAAACCTGCAGTAATGGCTAATGCAGGTGCAGGATCTGCTAACGGGAAGATAAAGAAATTCCCTAAATCAAATGTAGATGTAGCATTCATACGGCTAATTGCATGATAGAAACCAATTAAGATTGGCATTTGAATGATTACTGGTAAACATCCAGCTAGTGGATTTACTCCAGATTCACTCATTAGCTTCATCATTTCTTGCTGATATTGTTGTTGTGTCTGAGCATCCTTAGAAGCATACTTCTTTTGCAGTTCCTTCAATTTTGGCTGAATTTCTTGCATCTTTTTTGAACTCTTTGTTTGTTTGATCATCAATGGCAAAATTGCTAAACGAATAATAATCGTTACGGCAATGATCCCCCATGCATACGTACCTAGCAGATCAGCAAAGTATTTTATCGCTGATACCAACGGCCAAACAATGAATTCATTCCAGAAGCCTGTGCTATCTTTGGAAATTGGTTCATTGAATTCTGTACAACCAGAAAGTAGTAAGGCTACTGATACTAGTGACAAAATTACCCAATGTTGTTTTTTCAACCTTCTTCCCCCTACAATTACTATTCACTTTTTCTTATTTCTATATGCTTCTTTTTATACTGACATAATCGGTTAACAGCCAGTAACCTTATCTTTATTTCAGTCCAATTTTGAGAGTCCTCGATGAAGATAAAGTTATCAGTTATTTTATCATGCCTATAACGTTCACTCTACTAAATATTCTAACTACATACACTTATTCCTGAGTTAAGTTGCGAATTTTACATATTTTAAGCAAAATTTAAGCAAAAACTCACGCCAAAAATACCCCTATACGTATAATTCACTTACTTATAATTGTATGCAAAATTGCACATTTTCTATTCTATTGCTAACTGTACAGGCGTAATTTCACCACTTGGTTGCATACATTACACTTTTTTCATTACCTTTGCGATTCGTAGTACATGCTGCAAACTTTGCTTCACTTCATGAAAATCCATAGTGGCCGCCGGTTGTCTGGCGATAATAACATAATCCATATTCGGCTTTAGATCATTTTTTAATTCTTGAATACTTTGTCGAATATAGCGTTTTACTTGGTTGCGTGTTACCGCATTCCCAAGCTTCTTACTAACTGATAAACCTACACGAAATTCCGTTTGTCCCTCTTTTGCTAAAAAATAAACAACAAACTGACGATTAGCGAAAGATTTACCTTTTTTAAACACCTTTTGAAAATCATCATTCTTCTTCACTCGTTGGCGTTTTTTCATTTCTTTCACCTGCTATTAGATAATATCTTTTGATCCTCATTTCTAGGTTTACCAAAAATAAAGAAAAAAAAGACCACTGATGTGGCTCAGTGGACTTATTTTATGCTGATAAAACTTTTCTTCCTTTACGACGACGAGCAGCAAGAACTTTGCGACCGTTTTTCGTGCTCATACGTGCGCGGAAACCGTGTACTTTGCTGTGCTTACGTTTTTTTGGTTGGTAAGTACGTTTCATTGTATATAGACACCTCCTGAATTGAGTTGAATTTTTCAACATACAGACTCGAATATTATATAAAGTATCTAGTTATTTTGTCAATGAATTTCATAAATTTCTTTTAATCAGTCGAACTATGTATTTATTCTATTTTCAATTTTTTAGTCTTCAGATTTTTACAAGCGAGATTTTTAATTCATAAATATAAAAATAATTATCCACAGAGTACTTGTCTTTTTTACACAGAGTTGTGTATAGTATTTTTTGCATTATTTTTTATCCACAACAATTATCTACAGGTTTTTCACATAAGCAGTGCTTGTGGACAACTACAAAGTGCATAACTATAAGCTATGTGGATAAGTTTCACAAACTATTGAAATGGCTTTGTTTTTCTGATACGATTACTGTGCTTCACTTTGTTGAAAACTAAAACGAACATTTTAATTATCCACAACTGTTAATATGCTGTGGATAATTTTTATCACAGCCTTTGGTTAACTTTTATCCACAACTTGTGATTATGTGGACGAGTTGTAAAATGAACGTATTTACCATTTCTATAAATGCGATTTTTTTTTGTATTGAACACTGTAAAGGAGATTAGCAGC